>JANQQE010000023.1 GCA_028285105.1 Alphaproteobacteria bacterium | reverse complement strand
TTGTCGTTGCCATGAATCCGGTTGCACAGTCTTGTCGAAAAACCTAGCCAACATGATTCGACACGTGATCGTTCAACAATTCTCGTGGAGGATTCGCCTTGGTCGAGCTGTGGAGTCATTGGCGCTTGCCGGAACGATGCGGTGGGCGAACGCTCGTTTGTTGCGGTCGGGGATGTCCGTGTATTCGTCACCTGCAATGGTCAAGAAAATCCCGTACCTTGGTGTCGAGTGGTAACTCAAATTGGATCTTACACAACGCAATCCGTCAGCATGGCGATGGTGATGTGGTCAAGAACGGCATTCGCGTCATGTCTTCCGCTAATTCTTGTAGATCGAGAGTTGTTTGGGTGCGGATGAACCGGCGTAGCTTACCCGGTAGTTGTACACTGACAGCGAACCAAGCCCACCCGTCAATAGTGGCGCGTAACCGAAACTCGGCTGGCGTAAAAAGAACCAAGGTTTCCCGGGCGCATGCATCGACAACGGTGTACGGAGCAGAACGAGCATCTTCGAGTGTTGGCGAAAAATCCCACACCTACGACATACCGCTATGGCACCCATGGGCATTGAATGATCGGGTGTGGAATACCTCGAATGAATTCAAGAGAATCAGTATGATCAATGATGTGATTCCGGCGACTCATGGCCAAACCTATCCGAACCGCTCCGAGCGGCGGTATTGGCGATTGTGCGGAGCAGATCTGGTTGAGTTGTGACAGGCGCCTCACGGCATTCGAAAACTGGAACCGAGCCCGAGGTGAATCGGTGTCAAAAGCGCTCGTTAGTTCCGTGCTGCAGATCGACGTATTCGTCGAGTCTGTTCAAGACTGTGCCACAGGGCGTCAAAACACCTTCCGGTTATCGAATTAGGAGCAACTAAAAAGTAGTGCGCTCCGCACGCCTTACTCGGCGGTACGGAGTACACTTTGCCCGTTGGAAATTCAGGTATCTACATCGGGCAATGGTCGGGTCAAGCTTGGATTGTCGACGGTTGACCGGAAGGCTTCATGATTTAGAAGCGGAATCAATGATCGGCGTAATCAACGTTCGATCTCCTTCCTTTGACGGTCCGATGTATCAAATTACCGCTTGACGCCTAGTCCACAACCGACGGCCTGTGACATCATTCGCCATGTTCAGGAACCAGAAACGAATCGCTGAAGCGCCGAATAGTCTGCTAAATCGATTTTTTCATCCTGGTCAAAATCGTAGCAAGGACAGACATCTCCGCCGAAGTGGTTAGCATCGTCCAGGCAATACGTGAAGCGTTCGATGTCGTCGGTCACAATTCCGGTAAAGTTGCAATCGCCCATTGGACGGTTTTCCGGACAACCGAATGCATCGACCGGAATATTGAGCGCGGTATGAGCGCAATGATCGCAGTCGTCCGGAACGCTGTCACCATCCTCGTCCGCATTGTCGTCGAAACCGTGGCATCGATCGGCCCCGTCAATGATGCCGTCGCCGTCCGAATCGGGATCGCACTCATCGACGTTGCCGTTGGAATCAATGTCGAGCGCGGGTACCAGGTTCGATGACGGGATGGTCTCATCCGTCCCGCCGGGCGGGGTCCAGCGTAGCTGCGCTAGCGCGCCTCCTTCTGCTTCAAAGTATTCGATAACGATGGGGATATAAGTGTCCGCATCGAGCGGGACAGTCGCCAAGTTGATTGCGGGTGCGTGGATGGTCCAATCGTCGAACATGAGCAATCCGTCGATCCAGAGGCGAACGCCGTCATCTGTGAGCGTGGTGAAAGTGTAGATTCCACTGGTTTCTGTTCGCAGGTAGCCGGTCCAACGGACCGTGAAATTGTCTTCGCCGACACCCGATGCCGGTTGGCCTTCCGACCAATCGAAGTCGATCACCGGGTCGATGCGTACAGCGGGCGTACCCGTGAAATCCGAAGACGGATAATACGCGCCTACCAATCCTGATTGGCTGGTCTCGAAGCAATCGGCGACGCCGTTGCTATTGCAGTCGTCGTCCATTCCAGGACAGAGGTCGATCGAGTCACATACTCCGTCGCCATCCGAATCCGGAGCGGCGTGTACGGTGACGGTGAACGAACAGGTCGCCGTATTCAAACCAGGGTCGGTGTATTCAAATCCCACGGTCGTGACACCGATGGGAAACTCGGCACCCGGATCCAAACCATCGAGCAAGCTGGCTGAAAATGACGGGCAGTTGTCGCTATAGACTGGTGCGGTGTAGTTCACGGCGACACCGTTCGTACCACAAGGTGCAATCAATGCAATGTCTGCCGAACATGAAAGCGTCGGGCCTTCGACATCCGTCACGGTGACATTGAAGGTGTGGGCAGCCGTATTGCCCGCCGAATCGGTAGCCTCGTACTGAACAGTTGTGGTTCCGACTGGGAATAAAGAACCAGAAACCAATCCATCCGTCAGGACGGTCGACAGCGTATCGCAATTGTCAGTTGCCGTGGGCGCATCGTAGTCAACGACTGCACCGCATTGACCCGCATCTGTGTTGACGTTGATATCCTCGGGCCCACTTATCGTAGGAGGCTCGAGATCGATGCCGGTGACGTTGAATGTGCAGTCGGCTTGACCGCCGAATCCGTCGTAGAAGACGACGCTGACTTCCTGCGACTCATTTAATGCAATCGGGGCAGTCCCCGCCGGCGGAAACTGGTGCAGCGAAAAGAATCCCCCACAGCTCGCTTCGGTCTGTACGAGATGGGTGAGGTCGGGAAGCGTGGTGTGGTTGCAACTCGCGCCGATGTTGATGACCTGGTCGCCTGGACAAATCATTGTCGGGTTGGTTGCCGAGTAGGTTGATAGGGTCATGGAGCATTGCGCGCTGTTGCCAGCGTCATCTGTCGCAGTGAAGGTGACGATTGTATCGCCCTCGCCGTGAAGCGTCGTGCCGGGTGCCGGGGACTGCGTGATGGTCACGTCGTCATCGAAATCATCCGTGGCAATCGGTAGCGCGGTCAGATCGGGCATCGCCACCTGACAGCCAGCGCCGAGGGCGATGGTGGTTTGCGGCATGTTACAGTGGATGCTCGGAGGCGTGTCGTCCCAGACGGTCACGTCGATCTCGACCCGCGAAATGATCATGTACCTGTAGTAAAACGTTATGGTTCGGACGCCGTTGACCGGCTCCGCCGAGTCCTCTCCCGCCCCGGACCGCCGCATAAGCGCCTTCGTCGAACAGACGGGATCGTCCCAGGGAACCCACCAAATGAAATCCTTGAGGTCCGGTGACCATGGGTCGACGGGATTCAGTGGACAATCCGGGCAGTCCGGTTCGGTAGCCCAGGTCAGCCATTGCAGGTTTTCGTCATGATATTGAACCGCTGGCGCATCATGAAAAAGCCACGGGAAGCCGACGTAGGGTTCCTCGGGCGGAAGAGTCTTGCCGTGAAAGCGTACCGTATTGACGCGCACGATTTTCCCGGGCACCAGGTCAGGACCGTACAATGAGATCGTCTCGCCCGGTCGAGCGAATGAATGCGTACTGCTAAGCGCCACATCTCCATCAGCACAGGAATCCGATCCGCTGACGGTCTTGAAAAACGGGTAACTGCTGTACTGTGGCTGGCGGTACCAGAGGTCGGTGCCGGCCAGCCAGGCACGGTACTCCCATTCGCCCAGATCGCCTTGAATGATGCCCGATTCTTCGGTTGCCGTAAAGACGCCCGCGGAGTCGAAGGTCTCCACCAATGTGACATCGACGTAGCCGGCAGCTTGAACGGTTCGGGACGAGATAATCACGCTAGTGACGGCGGTTAGCATACAAAGGGCTGTGAGGGGCCCTGCGAATCTGCGATTGGTTGCGACGATGGACATCGACAATCTCCTGTCTGCGAAAATTGAAGTCAGGGGCCGCTCGTCGACCCCTTTTCAAAAGTGTCCACGGGAACGGGAACGATGTTGCGACAGGCAATTTGAGAAAATTTGCCCCTAGGTGATGAATTTGATCGCAGAACGGCTCAAGCGTTAAGATGACCACATTCCGTCCGAAAATGCCGTTTGGTGAGCCAATCGGGTGGCTGGGAGACGCGGGTGACTGATGCGACGATCCTGATTAAGCGGTTGCGAGTGGGAGACGCCGAGGCGGCCAACAAACTGTTGCCCATCGTTTATGAGCAGCTGCGCGCGACCGCAGGCAGGTACTTCCGTCACCAGCGATCCAACCATACCTTGCAGCCGACAGCTCTGGTCCACGAGGCCTTTGTCAAACTCATGCACAGCGCCGATCCGGATTGGAATAATAGTGCCCACTTTTGTGCTGTTGCCGCGACGGCGATGCGGCAAATTCTGGCGGATCACGCCCGGGCACGCAGCGCGCAAAAGCGCGGTGGTGACGCGGATCGCGAGACAAACTTGACCATCGCGGCGCCGAGCGGTGTCGACGAAACAGACCTGATCGCGCTAGATGAGTTGTTGACGCGGTTGGCGGAAATAAGTCCGCAGCAAGCCCGCATTGTCGAGTTGCGGTTTTTTGGCGGATTAACTCTCGAGCAAGTTGCCGAAGTCATGGGCGTGGCGCGGCGCACGGTGGATCGGTCGTGGCGACAATCCCGCGCCTGGTTGCTGGCTAGATTGGGTGATGACGCGACGGAAGGGACTTGACGTGTCCGATTCCATTGATGCCAATGCGTTTGAGATTTTCGACGAGGTTTGCGACCTGCCCAGCACGCAGCGCGCTGCCGTCTTGAACGAGCGATGCGGCGACAATGATGCCCTGCGGAGTCTGGTGGAGCAGATGCTGAGCAAGGACGATGATGTCGCATCCGGCGGTCGGATCGAACCGGGACTCGGAGCTGGACTGGTTGGACAGGTCGATGATTCAGTCGGGACACCCGAGATTCCGAAGACCATCGGCGCATATCGAATCGTCGGCATCATCGGTCAGGGGGGGATGGGGATTGTCTACGAAGCCGAACAAGAGAACCCAAAGCGCCGCGTGGCGCTGAAAGTCGTTCGGCACGGTCTGGACACTCCGTCATTGCGCCAGCGATTCCACCAGGAAGCGCATGTTCTCGGGCAACTGAAGCATCCGGGAATCGCACAGGTCTATGAAGCGGGTTCAGCCAGGGTTGGACAGGCGACGCTCCCGTATTTTGCGATGGAATATTTGGACGGCGTACCTTTGACTCGCGCCGCCCAGAACTTAGAAGCCGCCGACCGAATAGAGCTTGTCGCGCGAATTTGTGATGCGGTGCAGCACGCTCACCAAAAAGGCGTGGTTCATCGCGACTTGAAGCCCGCCAACATTCTCGTCATTGCGCAGGCGACATCAGAAGTCTCGCGCACCGGGTCGCTTGCGGACAGGATCGGACAACCGAAGGTGCTCGACTTCGGAATTGCCCGCCTGCTCGATTCAGACGCGCAATTGACAACCATTCAAACGCAGGCCGGGCAGATCGTCGGCACGCTCGCCTACATGAGTCCGGAACAGGTGACGGGTGATTCGCGCCTCGTGGATACGCGATCGGACGTTTACGCCTTGGGCGTTATTCTGTTCGAACTGATGACCGGTCGGCCCCCGTATGATTTGTCGGGCAAGGCGATTGTCGAAGCTGGGCGCGTTATCAAGGAAGGCGAACCGCAGCTTGCCGGCACGATCAATCACGAACTGCGCGGAGATGTCGAAACAATCATCGCAAAGGCGATCGAAAAGGAACCCGACCGGCGATACGATTCTGCTGCGGATCTCGCCAACGACCTGCGCCGGTATCTTCGTCACGAGCCCATCGAAGCACGCCAGCCGAGTGCGTTCTATCAGTTCAGGAAATTCGCCGCCCGCCACCGTGCCGTCGTAGGCGGTGTGGTGGCAAGCTTCGTGCTCCTGTTGCTGGGCGTGACTGGAACGACCATTGGTCTTTCCAGGGCGCTTCGGGCGCAAGATCAGCTTGAGCAGCGCAATACGGAACTCGAAGACGTTGTGGGGTTTCAGGCATCCCAACTCGCCAGGTTGGATGTCGAACGGATGGGCACCGATCTGCGCGCTTTTCTGCTGTCCGTCACTCCGATCGACGATCGGTCAGTCTTGGACCAGGCGCTTAGCCACGTCAATTTCACTTCAGCCGCCCTGGACAACTTGAAACGCAATGTCTTTGATCGCACACAAGACGCGATCGACGAACGCTTCGAGGACCAACCGTTCATCCAGGCACGCATGTTGGAGACTATGGCGTCTACGCTGCAGCAGCTTGGTTTGCCCGGCGCAGCGATCAAACCAGCCGAGAAGGCTCTCACGCTGCGAAAAGACGCCCTGGGCGAAGCCGATTCCGCGTCGATCGATTCTCTCGCGCTCCTGGGTCGTCTGCGCCTGGACTTGGGAGAATTCGACGATGCCGAGCGCATCGTGTGCGAAGTGATCGAACTGCGTACCACGAATCTCGGCCCCGATCATGTAGGCAATCTGGATGCGCAATTCGACCTAGGGGCTATACAACTTCGGCGTGGCGATTTCAGCGTCGCTATAAAGACCCTGCGCGAAGTGGCCGACCAGTTCGAAGTTCATCGCGGACCAGATAGTCCTTCTACTATGAAGGCACTCGCAACGCTTGGTGTTGCCTATCGAAACGCGGGGGACCACGAGCAGGCCTTGACGGTTGCCCGCGATGCTCTTGATCGCCGTCGCCAGGCGCTTGGTCCTAAGCACGCTGACACGCTGAACTCTCTCTCAAACGTCGCGTCCGCTCTTCGTGAGCAAGGTCGATTCGCCGACGCCATTCCGCTCCAGCGCGACGTACTGGAGATTCGCCGTCAGGCTCTAGGAGATGATCATCCAAAGACCCTTAATGCCATGGCCAACCTTGCAGAGACGTTGCTGCAAGTAAATGAGTTGAGTGAATCGGAGAGTCTTGCCCGCGAAGCGTTTGAGCGCCGTTCCACCGCTCTTGGGCCCGATCATCGGGATACGCTTACCGCGCTAAACAACCTTGCCAGTGTGCTAGACAGTCAGGGGCTATGGGACAAAGCAGAGCCGCTCTACCGCGAGAGCTTGGAACGCCATCGGCGCGCGTTGGGCGACGACCATCTCAACACACTCTTGGCGATGGGGAACCTTGGATACGCGCTAAATGCGCTGGGTGATGTGGACGCTGCGGAACAGCTTTATCGGGATAGCCTGGCAGGTCGTCGACGAACACTCGGCGACAATCATCGCAGTACACTCAATGCCATCGGGAATCTTGCCGTGCTGCTGCTGAACAGTGGTCGTGCCGAAGAAGCGGAGCCTCTCTATTACGAGTCACTCAATCGTCGACGGGAATCACTCGGCGACGATCATCCATCAACGCTCAATGCCATTTACAACATGGGCAACATGTTGATGCGAGTGGGAAAACTCGACGAAGCCGAACCGTATTGCGTGGATGCCTTGGCAAAGTATCAAAAACTGTTGGGAGAAAACCACATCGGCGCTTTGTATTCCCTCAGCAACCTTGGCGAACTTCGGCTGCAACAGGGGCGGTTGGATGATGCCCAGAAACTATACAAAGAAGCGCTGGAGCGCCGCACCAAAGTTTTTGGGCCGGACCATCCGGAGACTAAGCAGATCGCCAGCAAGCTGGAGTCCATCCGCGATCTACTGGAGCGCGCGGACGGAGCCGCAGCCTTGAATGGTGAGAATCTTAACCATGAATAAGCGGCTTGGATTTGATGCCCGTCACTAACAACAGCCAAGTCATCGAGGTAATGGAATAGACATTCAACAAGAAATTGAGCGACTCAGAATGAGGTTGTCGGTCTCGTACTCAATTCAGGCATTTGACGGTTCAGATGACCTTGCCGTCGGTCGTGTTTGACCATCCCCCCGCTCAACCTGATCCCAGTTTTGGGTCGACGGATTAATGCCGCTTTCGCACAATCAGCGCCAAGGCAATCCATATCACCGTCTGACAAAAATGGGCCCCACGCCGTTCAAAGACTCGAACCACGCCTGCCTGGTCAAGTATTGCAGCAAACTTGAGTTATCATGTTCGTAAGAGTTCTCGGATCGAATCAGGCGGTGCAGCGACATGAAACGGCGACTCCGAAAGCGACGCATTCTCAATTGGGTTGGTGTTGGGCTGTCAATCACCCTACTGAGTATTTTGGGCTTGGAACTTATCACCGGCTACCAATTACGTTTTGGGCGTGCCTATATTTCGTTCAATTAAGGTGGCGTTGTATTGGGACTACTAGCTTCATCGGTGCCTTATTTTGGCAACGGTCTCGCAACAGCCCGTCCATTTCAATGGTGGCCAGACGGAATCATTTACGGCAGATCGAAGATCACCTACATTCCTCTTTGGATGCTTGTTCCACCCAGCATGTTTGCGACGCTTCGGCCTTGGCGTTCGGACCGTCGCCGCAAGGATGGTTGTCTGAACTGCGGCTACAACCTCACCGGCAACATCAGCGGGGTTTGCCCGGAATGTGGAATGAACAAATGAGTCGCCGAAGACAATCCAAACTCCGGCGCAAGTTCATTTGGTCTTGGCTGATTCTGGCAATACTGGGCGTGGCGTGGTTTTTCGTCAGCCTGGGCCAACCGACGTATATGAGCGTTTGGCGAATTCGGATCGATGCCCTTTGTGGAGGCGTATCGCTTCGCTGGGCTCGCGAGTCCGCCTTTGGAAGCGTGAGCATTCCGGTACCGTCGATTGCTCAATGGAAGCCAAGGGCGCTCCTTGGGCAAGCCGAGCCATGCGTATTTATCCCAATGTGGATGCCGGTTGTATTATCACTGTTGGCGTTTATATTTATTCGCCCGCAAAATCGTATTGCCGAACACGAATGCACGTGTGGCTACGATCTAACTGGCAACGAATCGGGCATCTGCCCGGAATGCGGTACGGCGATCAAACCCGTCTAGGGCCCCAAGCCCGCCGAGAATCCGAACCACGCCCCCGGTCGAATGGCACGGATACCTTTGGTTATCTGGCCCGGGAGGAATCGGAGTTTCGTCGGTACAGGTATCGCCGGCGGCGAGCACCGTCAATTGTTGGCAAAGCACACAACCCCACCCCTGAGGCAAACCTGTATGGCACCACACAGAGTTGAATGATTGCGTGTAGATTAGTTCCAAAAAATCTGGATAACTGAGAGCGGGTCAGCCTTGAGACCATTGGTTCTCTTTTTCCGAGTTACAGATGAGCATCGGTCCTGTACAGTTGTTGGTTGATTCATTCTTTCAGTTACTTCGATACATTCTCGACCGGCTTTAATTCCTTTGAATGGAATAGAAAGTTGGCAGGATGAAGAGAGTAAGTATCGTTGACGTAGTCACGCACCCGATGACAACGGTCGCCAGGGGCCTTTGCACTTCGGCTCCTACGCCTGTATTCAGCGCCATCGGCACGAATCCAAGACTCGCAACCAAGCCAGTCATCAGCACCGGACGCACGCGGGCCAGGGCGGCCTCGCGGATAGCTTTGTGCCGT
The DNA here is from genome assembly GCA_028285105.1 of Alphaproteobacteria bacterium. Classification (GTDB taxonomy): domain Bacteria; phylum Planctomycetota; class Phycisphaerae; order UBA1845; family UBA1845; genus UBA1845. The sequence continues at coordinate 9,253 of JANQQE010000023.1, read as the reverse complement.
TCCGTTCCCTTTTCGAGCAGCCCGCGAAGAAACGATACGAACACCATATCGCCCAACACCGAAACGCCGGACATCGCCACGAACCCGATGCCTGCCGACACGCTGAACGGCATGTCGCGTAGATATAGCGCGACGATTCCCCCGACTGCGCCCAACGGTAGCGTCAGGAAAATGCGAGCCACGTCGGCGATGCGCCCGTAAGTGAAATAGAGCAGCATGAAGATAAGCAGCAGCGCAAGCGGCACGACGATCATCAATCGCCGGGAGGCGCGCTCGAGATGCTCAAACTGTCCACCAAAACGTACGAAGTAACCGGTTGGAAGTTCGACTTCCGCGGCGATGCGTTCTTCGACTTCCGCAACAAGACTTCCGATGTCGCGACTGCGAGCGTTGCACTGTACGATGAGTCGCCGCTTGCTCCATTCGCGATTGATGGTTGACGGGCCGTCAACGATTTGCAGGTTGGCTAGTCGATACAGGGGCAGGCGTTCGCCCTTCGCCGTTGGGATCAACAGCTTTCCCACGCGCTCCGGATCAGCGCGATATTTATCCGGCAGGCGAACGGTCAGCGGAAAGCGAACCTGTCCCTGGCGAATCTCGCCGACTTTCACGTTACCAATCGACGCAACGAAATCCAGAACATCAGCCGCCGCGATGCCGTAACGCGCGAGTTGATCCTGCCGCACCCGGACTTCAAGGAGCGGCTGACCGGTCACCTGCTCGACGGTGATGTCGCTTGCGCCGTCAATCGATTCCAACAACGTTGCAATCCGATCACCGATCGATTTGAGGTTTTCGAAGTCGTCACCGAAGACTTTGATCCCCAGGTTGCTGCGGATACCTGCGACCATTTCGTTGACGCGCATTTCGATCGGTTGCGTGAAGATCGCACGCATCGCCGGCATGCCTGAAAGGACTGCTTCCATTTGCTCGACGATCTCTGCTTGGGTGGCCGCACGCTGCCATCGGTCGCGCGGTGCCAGTGTGATAAATACGTCCGACAGTTCGAGTCCCATCGGATCGGTGACTACTTCGGCTGACCCAGTCCGCGTCCAGATGTGATCGATTTCATCGGGGAACTCTTCACGAAGCAAAGCTTCGATCCGCAAGCCATATCGCACCGATTCATCCACCGATACGCCAGCCAACCGCACCGTGTTGATAACGATCGCCTGTTCCGACAATCTCGGAATGAACACCGAACCCAACCTCAAGGATAGGAAGATGCCGGCTACCATCGATAACGCCACGCACGCAATGACCAAAACACGCTGGCGCAGCACGAAATCCAGCGCAGGCGCGTAAATCCGTTTCGCAGCCCGAACCAGAGCGGGTTCGCGCTCGCTGGGATACTTGGGTAGCAGCAGACTCGCAAGCACCGGCATCAATGTCACCGACAGGACCAGCGACCCGACAAGCGCGAAGATCACCGTCAGCGCCATCGGCCGAAACATCTTCCCTTCGATCCCCTCCAATGTCAGGATCGGCAGGTAGACGATCATGATGATGAGTTCGCCGAATATTGTCGGCTTGCGAACTTCGATTGCGGCATCACGAATCACGTCGATACGCGAACGCTTAGCGCCATCGAGGGCAAGGTGGCGGACACTGTTTTCAATCTGGATGACGGAACTGTCCACGATCAACCCGAAGTCGATCGCACCGAGGCTCATCAGGCTCCCCGCGATTCCGGCTTGCAACATGCAGTTCGCGGCGAAGAGCATCGACAGCGGAATTGCAGATGCCACGATCAACCCAGCCCGCAGGTTTCCGAGAAACACAAACAAGACCGCGACAACGAGGATCGCCCCTTCGAGCAGGTTGATTTCAACCGTGCTCAAGACAAGGTCCACAAGTTGCGTGCGATCGTAAACCTCGGTCACTTCGACATCATCGGGGAGTGTCGGACGGATTTCTTCCATCCGCAGCTTCATGCGCTCGGTCACGTCGCGGGTGTTCTCGCCCATCAGCATGAAACCCAGCCCGAGCACCGTCTCCCTATGACCTTCATACGTAACCGCGCCGCGGCGAATCTCATGTCCGTCAACAACCTCACCAATGTTGCGAATGTAAATGGGCACCCCGTCTTCGGATTTGACGACCACCTTTTCGATCTGTTCAAGATTCGTGAGCAGCCCGATTCCCTGAACCAGCAGCGACTCGCCCGCCCGCGTGATCGTGCCCCCGCCGACGTTCGTACTGTTGCGTTGAAGTGAATCAAACACGTCGAGTAACGTCAGGTCGTATTTGAGCAAGCGGGTGGGATCGATAACGACCTGGTACTGCCGTTCGCGGCCGCCCCAACTGTTGACTTCCGCCACCCCAGAAACGCTCCGCAGTTGCGGTTTGATGATCCAGTCCTGAATCGTCCTCAATTCGCTGAGGCTGTGCGACTGGCTCGTCAAAATGTAGTGGTACACTTCGCTCAACCCGGTGGCGACTGGTCCCATTTTTGGGCGAGGCAAACCTTCTGGGAGTTCGACCGTGCCCAGACGCTCCATCACTAGTTGGCGCGCAAAGTAAATATCCACGCCGTCCTCGAAGATGACGGTCACCTGCGACAATCCAAACTTCGAGAGCGATCGCACTTCCTTCAGTGATTTTAGCCCGCTGATCGATTGCTCGACCGGAAACGTAATCTGCTGTTCGATTTCGACCGGTGTCAATGCCGGTGCGACGGTGTTGATTTGCACCTGCACCGGTGTCGTATCGGGAAAGGCATCGACCGGAAGGTTGACGGCTGAAACGATTCCGATGATGGCGATCAGAACGCTAACAGCAATCACTATCAATCGATTGCGCAGCGACCATTCGATGATGGCGTTCAGCATTCGCGTTTACCTTCCCGTATCGACTTCACAACAACCGGCACCGATGCTGCCCTTGAGGATTTCGGTTTTCATCAGGAAGCTGCCGGTGCTGGCAATCCGTTCACCCTCTTCAAGGCCTTGAAGAACTTCCACGAATCCATTCGCGTGGGAACCCAACACAACCTTGCGCGGTTCAAAGACTGTCTCGGATTGTTCCACGAATACGAGTTGGCAACACCCGTCGGATTGGACGGCATCGTCGGGGACGCCGACCACGAAATCGTTTTCGTGAATGGCGATTCGAGCTGTTCCGAACATTTTAGACTTCAACAGTCCGTCCGGGTTGGGCAGATCGGCACGAAGGCTAACCGTTCGCGTCCGGTCATCGACCTGGCTGCTGATCCACGAGACAATGCCATCAAAGCTCGCGCCGGCCATCCCGCCCACAGTGAATTGAATCAGCTGCCCGGTGCGCAATTGCCGCAGATCGCGTTCGTACACGTTGGCAATGAGCCACATGGTCGACGTATCCGCAACGACGAAGAGAACATCATCCGCCGCGACCGATTCTCCGATGGATACGGTCCGCTCGACGACTCGGCCCGACACGGGACTGTGAAGCTCGAATCGCGCCAGGGCTTCGTCGGGTTCGGTTCCAATCGCCGCGATCTGCTCATTGCTTAATCCGAGAATGTGCAGGCGACGTTTGGCAGATTCGAGTGCACCGCTGGCTACTTCGACCGCCCGCTCAGCGGTAAGGCGCGACTGCTCTATGTCGAAACTGACCTCTTCGCGCGTTGCGGTGAAGTCCGCCTCAGCCGCAGCGAGTGCGCTTCGGGCGGCTTGGTATTCGCGCTCGCTGTTGATTTTTTTCTCCTGGAACGATTCCGCCCGGGCTGCGTCCAAACGCGCCAATTGCAGCGCCGCATGGGCCCGAAGCAGTCTGGCCTTGGCGTCACCCACGGGTAGCTCAGCCAACACGTTGCGAATGGTTTCGGGATTGGCTTCGGGCGTGCAGACTTCGAGCATCCGCTGCGTGCCGCGGTGTATCGTGTTGATGCGGGCGAGATCGGATTGTGCGAGTTTGAGGTTCTGGGATCGCTCGATGTATTCGCTTTTGGCTTCGCCGAGCACGGGACTGTCGATAATCGCGAGCAGGTCGTTGGATTCGACGTACGCCCCCAGCGACGCAGCAACCTTGCGTGTAATACCCGATACCATTGGGGTCACCCGGGTGACGCGCGTGGCGTCGAACTCGACTGCTGCTGGCACCTCGATCGTCGCCAACATGGGTCGGCGCTCGGTGCGGACTACTTCAATACCGGCTTTCTGCACGATGGATGGATCGCTGAATCGAATGCGCATCTTGTCCAACTGGCACATCGGATCGACATTGCCGGTCAATAGCCGCGGAGCGCGCTCGAGAAGCAGATCGTCCGTATCCGAATCAATGGCGCTTCCGGTGTCATCATCGTGATTGATGGGAGCGACTGACGGATCGAGCTTCTGCCATTTGGCTTCAACTTCGGGATGGCAATCAAAACACTGCGACTCGGGCAGATCGTGCTCGGCGCACCAGTCGCCGGCGGATCTGAACGTTTCCGTCAGAGTTCCGTTGCAACGCGTGCAGACCGATTCGGGCACGCCATGACCGCCGCACCAACCCTGATCCAACGTGGGCTCGATGGGGCTGGTCTCTGGTCCCAGCGCTGTCTCGACATTCGCATTTGGGCTCGCCTTTACCGCAAATTCTGCTGAGACATCTTTGTTCGGTTGCTTCGGTTCATCCTTGCGACAACCGCCCTCGACAACCAGCGAGATGAATGCCGCAAACACGACGGCGCGGCTCACGTTCAAAATGCTGTTCATGATGACCTCGATTGACTTCGAAAGATGTTCACTCAGAGCTGGCGTGACGGACCCGCCATAGCATGACGAAAGGCCCAGCGCGCGGATTAGCCGCATGCTGCCCGTTTACAGAAATCGCAATTGGTGAAGCGAATCAGATTCGAAGGGGAAGGTCGCTGGCTGGATACGGAATCGATAACCGGTCGAGCGCCAGATCGTCGGCGCGCGAAATCGGTTGCGTTTCAATGGCATCAAGAACGCCAACGCATTCAGACAGCGCGGGCGTGGTAGGGGAAAGCGTAGGCGGTGCCTCCGCAGGCTTGAACGCACCGGAGCAGACCGCTGCGCAGTCAGAACATTTGCGAGGGGCAGGCGGTTGTGATTCCGGAGTGTGAGATTCCGGGATGTGCTTTTCTGCCCGTATCGCCGCACACTGTTCGCCCCCAGAACATGCAAGCTCGTTGCATGAACTAGGAACTCCACCAACCAATTGATCCGCAGTTCCGTTCTCACAGCAACGGATCAGCAGCCCCCCCCGGCACATGACCGGCGGTCCTGCAATCAGGAAGATCATCATTAGACGGGCGACTCGCACCATATACGCAAATTCTACAGTCAGTATTCCGTAGGATCAATCGAATGAAATCAGTTCGTTTCCGAGACTCTTCTCAACTTTTCTGGACCGGGTTCGTTGGTATGAGGGGCCCCACGTCAGTCGAGTATCCGAACCACGCCCGTCCGGTCGAATGGCGCGGGTATCCTTAGTTATCTCGCCCGGCAGGAATCGCGATTTCGAGGGTGGGGGTCAGGCTTAGCGAATTATGCGAATTCCGACAAGCAGAGTCGCGCGCAATGTTAATTTCGATGTTTCATGATGAGAATGCAAAAGAAGGCCAGCAGAGATATAGACGCTGGCTCCGGCAGCGTAACAATCCAACTTTCGTATTGCGCCTGGCCGATACCGAGTGAAATGTTATGGTAACCATCTCCGACGATGGTTAAGCCGTCAGCCGAAATTCCCGTCGCACGGGCCAATCTCCAGTCATCCAAATCTAGACCGAACTCACTTACTAATACGTCCTGGAGAGAACGCATACCATTGTTTTCATCCCAAACGAATGCTTGAAGACCTGTTTCACTATAGCTTTCTCCTACAATTACAGAGCCGTCTCCAGATGTTGCACGTGCGATACTCGAATAACTGCCTCCGGGAAGATCACCCAATCCCACTATTCCGCCTTCCGATGTCCAACGGAACGCTTCTTCACCTAGTATTGACGAGCCTTTACCCACGACTGTCGATCCATCCATTGAGGTTGCGTGCGCACGGCTATAGTTGTGGCCACCGGGTAGGTCACCAAGGCCAATCATTCCTTCTTGCGAAGTCCACCTAAATGCCTCATGACCTGTTGCGGTCCGGCTGAAACCCACAACTGCATTGCCATCTGCTGACACTCCTTCCGCCGCACTTACGGTATCACCGCCAGGCAGGTAACCCAAACCAATCATACCGCCGTCCGAAGTCCATATAAAAGCCTCGTTACCAGAAGTAGAATCGCTCTTCCCCACAACGGTGCCGCCGTCAGCCGAAACGTCAAATGCAATGCTGTGAAAATCACCTCCAGGGAGGTCACCTAGCCCGATCATCCCTTCACTTGATGTCCACCTGAACGCCTGAGCCCCGGCTGCTGATGAACTGAATCCAACAACCGCTTCACCGAATGCAGATACGCCATACGCCACACTTGTGCCGTTGCCACCCGCTAATTGCCCCAATCCCATCATTCCTTCACTTGAAGTCCATCGAAACGCTTGAGATTCAGGTGCTGAATTGCTGGTGCCTACAGCAGCGGCACCATCAACAGATACATCGTTTGCGACGCTAACGAAGTTTCCGCCCGGGAGGTCGCCCATAGCTACAAAACTTGCCGTGGGCGAAGCCCCGACTTGAGAGGTCACTACAAACATTGACGCAACAAAAGCGCCGACATAGCCCAGAAGACGACTTCGCCCTTCGATCATTGAAATCCCCTCATACAAAAAAAGAGAGCCCGCCCGCAGGCGTCTCTCTCTGCTGTAAATACCCTGTTAATTTCTCCCTCATACACCGTATCAGCGCCTGATCGTCGATTCAAGCATTTGGGCGCACGGATTCGCGGGAATCGGGAGGACCGTCAGGAATGGGGATTCTCGGATCGTTGAGTGAATTGGGGGGGGAGATTATGAAGGCCAAATGAATCCCTCGCGCGCGTGCGAAGGCGCAAAACCCACCCCCACCACGAACCGGTATGGCACCAAGGGCGGGTGAATGGTTGGGTGAGAATTACTTCAACAGATTATCACACGTGTTACATAAAGATGGCCGTGACGCCGGTTGGAAAAAAAATTCAATGAAATCTCTGATTAGATGTTTCCGGCACCGCTAGTGCGATTCTACGAACTCACGATGGGAGACGCACCGCCCACCGGCGAGCGCACGTCGGGGGCGTTTTCTTTAATTCGAAGCAAGTATTCCTGGTCCGGCCGTCCGAGGCGTCGTACATCTACTTAGTTCGCCTCCGGTTCGTTGGGCAGCGCCGTACCAATTGAAACAGCGGCATTGTCCTCACCGATTTGTAGGTCCAACTCGATCCAACTCACATATGTTTTGGTTGCCGACGACTCCTGCTGATGAGCCCCCACGTTGGTACGGACTCCAATGAGCTTTGTTTCCGATCCTCGCGGATCGGTCACTGTCACGGTGATGCGTTTGGCTCCATTGTCGCTCCCCACCGCCGTGCCGCCTGGCTGAAGTGGATTGACGTACTCCACAGTCACGCTGCGGGTCCAGCCGGTGTAGTCGGCCAATGCGGTTCCGTCTTTTGCTTCTGGCGGTGAAGCCGACCACCCGTGGTAGTCGTCCACGTCGTCAAAATCGGTGCGGTTGCTGGTGCCTTCCGAGTCGTCGATTCCAATGAAATTCGATGCGGCCGATTCCGTGCTGATTTTGCCAAAGACGTAGAACGGCAGTCCCTTGTCTTTGCCCGTCCATGTTGCGCCCGCGTTAGATGTGGAGAAGTAGTTGCTGCCTCCGGAATTGTCATAGAGGATTTTGCAGACTTCCGCATCGTCTTGCTGCACTGCGATGACAAACGCGAGCCCCTCACCGGGTGTTAGCCCGGTATTGATGTTGTAATCGAAGGTCTGCCAAGCATAGCCGGATGCCAGGCTGCTTTCAGGCATGGGGTATTGTTCAAGAATTGCTTCGGTCGGGTAACCCAGGGCATCAACCGGGCGAAGCTGGACGCTGGCGATTCCATTGGACGGGCCGCCCTTTTTGGCCTGGAATTTCACTCGCGTCACTGCCCACGAGATGGCGTCAGGTGGAAGCGTGGGTAAGAAACATTGACCGATATATTTCTTCTTCTTGACAACATAGTCCTTGTCGTTTGGCGATGGTGGGTCGTAGCTGGCGAGTTCGACCTCGGGGCCTTCGACCAGCACTGGGACCGCGTCAGGTTCGTTGTAAAATGCTTGCTGCACTTCACTCATCAAACCGTGAGCGAGCGCCGGGCCTTTTCCCAACTGAGCGTTGACCTGACGTGCGCGGGCGGACATCCCCACCAAATTCAGTGCAGCGACCATCATCAGTCCGACGATCAACACCGCCAACGCCGCTTCGGCCATTGAGAATCCGCGACGGCGCAGCCGCGAATCTAGATGCCCAACCTGGGAACTTCGCCGGTCCCCTCGAACGATGATCGAAGATCGCATATTTATCTATCCATGGCAGAGGTTCAATGTCAGATTCACCAGGATTGCCGCTGACGGCTTTCGAGGTTCATAAGCCCGAGACTGCCGGTGACGAAGTGCATCAAGCTGCTGCTTGAAGATTGCCTGACCGCAACAGATAATGTCCAACACCGAATACCAAAATCCAGCCGGCCAAATAACCAATCGCAATTCATTCGGTTATTGAAAGGCTGGATTCATTGACCTCGTTGTAAAACTCCAAAGTCGCCTCAGGCGATCCTTGATCGAGTACCCTTGCCCGAATCATTCCATTGTCCGAGTTGTACCAATAGGCACCCTTTGAACGAGAGTTCAGCTCGATCCGCTTTGGGTGGATTGCTCTTTCCCGAAGCACAGTTTCAATTGTGGGCACATTGAATGTATTCGATGGATGCACAGGCAACTGATCATGGCGGAACCATTCAGCCTCGATGACTCGCGGATGTTTCGCTTCCGATGAAGCAGCTGTTTGAAACGAAACCTCTACTTGAATGGCTTTGAGGTTTGCCTTGAGAATTGCAATTTCCGAGCTATCGACGGTCCGTCTAAAGATCCCAAACAATACGACAACGATTATGCCAATCCCTACAACCACGATTGAACAGTCGATCAATCTAGTTTCTTGTTTTGGACGCACCTTCTCCATGTCTCGCGTTCCTTTGTGAAAGACACATAGAGGCGAGATCACGCTGCGCGTACGCCGCCCCTCAGAGTCTTGGGACTCGCGAAGAAACGGCCCTTTCTTCAGTTATGAATTCCTTGGTCGGTTCAGGGATTTGGCGCAAGCCGAATTGAGAATCCCAAGATGCCCGACCGCATCAGTG
>JANQQE010000030.1 GCA_028285105.1 Alphaproteobacteria bacterium | reverse complement strand
GAAGAAAATGAAAAACCACGTTTGGTTTAAGACACTTGGCACGCTGTCGTTGAGCGTGTTTTTTAGCATGGGCGTCGTCGGTTGTGGCCTCACCCCTCCGGGTGGCGATGGTGACGATCCTGCACCGCAGGTCGATCCTCCTGGCGAAGATCCGCAGGATGATCCTCAGGACGATCCACAAGACGATCCGCAGGATGACAATCAGGCCCCGTCGGCTGATGCCGGTTCTGACCAAGACGCCACCGGTGGCGACACCGTAACGCTCGATGGATCGGGAAGTTCTGATCCGGATGGTGATGCACTTGCGTTTAGCTGGTCGCAGACTTCCGGTACGCCGGTTGCACTTAGCGATGCAGACACCGATTCGCCGAGCTTTACCGCTCCCGATTCGGATGAGCAGATGGAATTCGAACTCACCGTCGAAGACGAAGGTGGTTTGACTTCAACCGCTTCGGTATTCGTCAACGTGACCGCTCCGTCAGAACCGCGTTTGTACATTGCCAACGTTGGCAACAATGTGACCAGTTACGCGAATCCGTCGGAAGTCAACGGTAACATCGTTCCCGATACGAATCTGGCTGGTTTGCAGACGCAGCTGATGTTTCCGGCAGACATTGTTGTTAACGGCGACAACCAGTTGTTGGTTGCCAATTTTGCCGGAGCGAGCGTGACCACATACGACGATGCCGATCAGACCAATGGCAACCTGACGCCCGATGGAAACGTTCAAGGTGCGGCCACTCAGTTGAATCCGAATGGCCCAACGACCATGGCGATCAACACGGGCGAAGATCTGCTGTTCGTCGCAGACAGGGTGACCGACGACATCAAGGTGTTTGCCGATACCTCAAGTTCAACGTTTAACGGCAATCTGGCTCCGATCCGTACGATCGCCAGTGCCGACATCAACGATCCGATCGGTATCAACTTCGGAGCGGACGACGAGCTGTACATCGCCAACAACGGTACGACGAATGTCGCCGTCTTTGCCGATGCCAGTTCGCTCAATGGCAACGTGAACGCGACGCGTCTCATCACCAGCCCGGTGTTCACCAACGTCACCGATGTGTTCATCGACGGTAACGATACGATGTACGTCGTTGATGGCCCCGGGTTTATCTTCACGTTCTTCGATGCTTCGACGCTCAACGGCAACGTTCAGCCGGACCTCACGCTTCAGGTTCCGGGGACGATATTCCTGACGGCGATCACCGTCGATGCGGAAGGGACCGCATACATCGTCGATCACGGCGACAATGCGATCCATTCGTACGACGACATCGAACTGTTGAACGGCACGATCGCTCCGGACCGTACTATCCAGGGAGCCAACACGCAGTTGGCCGGTCCAATCCGGGTCTTCCTGGTCGAGTGATTTTTGGACGAGTCGCTGTTGGACGATTGGCTACGACATATTAACGTCGCCTCAAATAGAATGGCAGGGTTTCGAGAATCACGTTCTCGAAACCCTGTTTTCTTGTTGGGAAACAATCTACTGTAAATCGAGATTCCGAGCCGCGCGAAATCAGCGGTTTATTCGGTGTTATTCAGTAGTCTCGTCGTCGTTTTTCGAAGGGGCTTGCTGCATTAAGGCTTCCGCTCTTTCCACGAGTTCGAGGAATCCGTTGCGGTCTTCTGAACGCGCTTCGCCTGATCCGTTTTCGGCGAGGTTGAAGACTTGATCGAACGCTGCGTCGCCTCGGTGGGTTGAGTTTCGCAGGATCATGCCGAACGATGCGACGGCGGCTGCGAAGCGGAAGTCATCCGATGCCTGCTCCAGCGTCGCCCCTTCGTCGAGGACCGGGTGTTCGAGCTTGGTGCTTTTGTCCTCATCCGGCAGCTTGTAGCGGACCTTGACCGTCATCAGTTCGTCGTTGTTGATCAGAATTGGCGATGGTGGGGTAACCTGATACTTGAGCGGATCGACGTCGGAACCTAGGGGTTCTTCACCGGCTGGTACGATCTCGTACAGTGCGGTGACGGTATGACCCGCACCGATCTCGCCCGCGTCTTTCGTGTCGTCGTTGAAATCTTCCTTGGCCAGCATCCGGTTCTCGTACCCGATCAACCGATAGCCTGCCGCCATTGCCGGGTTGAACTCCACCTGAATCTTCACGTCCTTGGCGATGGTCACGAGTGTTCCGCCCATCTGCTCGACGAGGACTTTTTCGGCTTCGCGGAGCGTATCGATGTAGGCGTAATTGCCGTTGCCCTTGTCGGCGAGCAATTCAAGCGTGGCGTCCTGATAGTTGCCGCCACCAAACCCCAGCACGCTCAGAAACACACCCGTCTTGGCTTTCTCTTCGATGAGGCGGTGCAGGTCGTCTTTGCTGGTGACACCGACGTTAAAGTCGCCGTCCGTCGCGAGGATCACGCGGTTGGTTCCGCCTTCGATGAAGTTGTCTGCCGCAATGCTGTACGCCAGTTCGATGCCTGCGGTTCCGTTGGTTCCGCCGCCCGGTTGAAGGTTGTTGATCGCATCGAGGATCGTGCCGCGGTTGTCGCAACTGATTGAATCGAGTACCAGGCCCGACGCACCGGCATAAACGACGATGGCGACTCGGTCGTATTCATCGAGTTGATCGACCAGCAAGGTCATGCTCTGCTTGAGCAGCGGTAACTTGTTGGGTTGGTTCATCGAACCGGAAACGTCGATCAAAAATACGAGGTTACTTTCCGGCCGCTCGTCGTTGGGGATTTCGTAACCCTGCAAACCGATGCGGGCGAGGCGATGGTTTAGATTCCACGGGCAGTCGGCGACATCGACGTTGATCGAAAACGGTTCGTCGATGCTCGGCTGGGGGTAGTCGTAGGCGAAGTAGTTGATGAACTCTTCAATGCGAACGGCATCGCGCGGGGGCAGTTGACCCGAGGTAAGCATTCGCCGCACGTTGGCATAAGAAGCCGTGTCGACATCGATGGAAAAGGTAGACAACGGTTCCCGCGCGACCGATTTGAACGGGTTCTCGCGGATGTGAGCGTATCGCTCGGTGGTGGATTCCTGCGGCGCAAACGCATCCGGAACACCGTCGCCATCAGCGTCAACAAATTGCCACCAGCCGGCCTGGATTCTGTTTTCTGCGTTGCCGGTAAACAGGAGGTGATCCTTAGCTAGGTTATCGAATCCTGCAAACTGTGCGCCCATCAACCTAAAAATGTTTTCGTTGTCGATACCCACCAATGGATTCTCATGAAAACTGGCATGCCCGTCGTTAAATAAGACGTAGCGACCTTCCTCTGACACCCTGCCTCTGTTTTCAGAATTCACGAGGACCGACGAATCTGCGAAGTCTGAGGCATCGAATTCGACCGGGGACCATTCAGCATCGACTATGTCGTCGATGATTGATTCTCCTCCGCAGCCCATTATCTGAATTCGTTCCGGCCCCCCCGTATCCAACAAGTCGTCGGCAAAAGCGAGGTTAAAGTCATCGTTACCGTCACCACCAATAGTGTGAATCTCAATAAGATCCTGTAAGTCATCGAGATCAAGCTCGTTGACGCCTTCGTTGTGCGCGACGGCCATCAGCCCGTTGTAATCGGCTGTGTCGATCTCAATCCCATTTTCGAGGGCGCGGGCGTACAATTCTTCCACATTGTTAATGTCGATCGTCGGCATGCTGCCGTCCGTGACGATGAAATTGCCTGCGCCGATCTTAACTAGACTCGACTGATTTGTAGCAGGGCGTTGGTGGGCCGAAGGCTTGGGTTGAATGTTTGGTTGCGAACCAGTGTATCCCAATGCAGCCATCCGCTTCATCGCGGTTTCCCGAGAATCCACAGAGTCGTCATGCGATTCAACCTTGTTCTCCTCAGCAATTCCATCTCTAGTGTCGTCGATCAATTCTTCAGAGGGACCACTTTGCACAATATCGATCAAGTTCTTTAGGACGGAATTCTCCGGATGTCGGCTTTCAAATCCCTCGGAACCGCGAGCCGTCGGTCGTGGCATCCTGTATTGCTCGGTAAGCACCGGAATGGCAACTGAGAACAAGAAGAACAGTGACGCGGCGATTCCCGCGCCAAGCCCAGCAACTTTCTGCCCGGTTGTCAGTGGGGTCGCAGGCGAGTCGGCAGCCTCGATCCCCCCGGAATCCGCAATTCTCGATTCAATCTCTTCGCGGTGCGCTTGCGTCAATCCGACCATCGGTTCTTCTTCTAATGCTTGCCTAAGCAGGCCAGCGGTCTCTTGCACGGATGCGATGGTTTCCTGCCACTCGGGGTTGGCTGACAATTCGGATTCGAGGCTGGCCGCGTCTTCGTCTGACAATTCGCCGAGCGCGTACGCGGTGATGCGCGGATCGTCTTCGTGGATCGTCGAATCGTTTGCGTTGTTATTATCTGCTTTGCGGGTCATGATGATTTCCTCCGGCTGGTGTTGGCCGACGGGTTGATTGCAAGTTGTTTGCGGACGGTTTTGATCGCGTGGTGCAGCAGGTAGCCGACATTGCCCACGCTCGTCTGCATCACTTCGCTGATCTGCTGGTAACTCATCTCGCTTTGAAATCGCAGGCGAATCGCCTCCTGCTGATTGTCCGGCAGGTCGGCAACGATCGCGTGCAGTTGATCGACGTCTTCTGCGCGTTCGAGGTCGGCCGACGGCGGCTTGACTGCATCGGGAGCGGTTGACTCGGCAACGAACGAAAGGGTGTTGGCTTGCATGGTCTTCATCGGTTTTTCCTTGCGAAGCACATCGAGTGCCCGATTGCGACAGACGGTGAACAGCCACGGTCCGATGCGGCAAATCTCGTCATGATCGTCATCGAGGTGGCCATTGCTTGAAGCATCGCAGCCGGTACTGTTCTTTGAAGGCGAATCGTCGGAGCAAAACCGAAGGAACGTTTCCTGAACGACGTCGCGCGCACGCTCCACGTCACCCACTAGGCGCGTCGCATAACGCGTCAGTGGACCTTCGTATCGATCGAGGACGGCAAGCATCCAAGCCCGCCGACCCGATGGATTCCAGTCAGGCCGATGGTCGTCGGTCATTCAGGAAGCTCCGAGACATTCGCAACAGCTTCACCCATAGTACGAGCGAGCGGCGAGAATCTTGGGTCCGATTTGAGATTTTCGACGAAGAACGAAGTACCAAGGCTGGCGGATATGTCCTTTTGTGCAAAAAAGCAAACACCCCGCAGCCGCTTTCGCAAGCCACGGGGTGGGCGATGGTGATTGGAATCTGGTTTCGCGTTGGCGAGTTACTTGATCAATTCGACCGGGCGCGTTCCTCCGAGTTTCTTGAAGATGTTTTCGAGCTGAACGCTGTAGGCGTCGATCGAACCCTCTGCATGGAAGTGTTCGCCTCGCCCGATTTCGGCGATTTGATCCATCAAGCTTGAGTCTGAATCGGAACCGACACTGACTGCGAAGATGCGAATGCCTTGAGCGGCTGCCGCTTCGGCCATTTGACGGGCGTAGATCGGTCCATTGGTGTAGTCGCCAGTGCTACCGTTGGCGGCGACATTGGCTTTGCCGTCGGTCAACACGATCATAACCTTGCGTGCCGTCGGACGTGCCCGTGAACTGGTCAACTCTTCGATGCCTCGGGTGATACCACCACCCATGTTCGTCCACGCATCGTAGTGACCAGCCTGCATTTCGTTGAGACGGTTCTTTACCGACTCGTAGTCTTCGGTCAGGTCGATTTCGTGACGGGCGGTCTGACCGTAGATTTCGAGCGACAGCTTGTCTTCGGTGTCGAGCGTTTCGATAAGGTCGGCCATGTGCGTCACGGCGTCTTTGACGGCTTGCATTGGCTGCGTGGGCACGTTGGCGAGGTCCGACGTTTCGGCGTGCGATTCACGCGATTCCAGCAGGTAATTCGTAAACGTCTTGAGTCCGAAGCGATAGCGGAAGTCGGAGTCGGCTTTGACGGCACCGCTTGACTTCTTGCCTGCGAAGCTGATGTAGTCAATCCAGGAACCCTGTTCAAACGGATAGTCCACGAGCCAGGTTAGTTCTCCACCGCCAACCCAACCGTTACCGTTACCATTCTTGCGCTGGTTCTCAGGAATTGATTCCCACAGACCACCTTCTTTACCGCTGTCCCATCGGGCAAGACCCAGAGCGACGGCTACACGTTCTTCCCATGCGCCGTTTCCGTCATAATCATTCGACATCAACGCGTCTATTTCCGAATCATTGTAGCCAGCATCAACGTACCAATCTTCAAGGTCGTTGTTGTGCCAATCGCTGTTCTTTTTGTAATAGCGAAGCGCCGGATCGCTTGACGGTTGGTAGGTCTGCGTAATCGAATTACCCCAGTAATACATCAAACCGAACGTTGGACCAGCCACCTCGCCGGTTCCGAGTACGCCAGGATCGGTTCCGCCATTACCCGGACCGCCTGGGAAGTATCCTGGCGGCGGTGGTGGGTTGCCGGCGTCGCCATCTGCATACGGATTGACGCCATCGCCAATGCCCCAACTGCCGCGCGAGATGGGTAACCCTTCCCAAACGTCAAACAGGTTGATGTCGATTTTCTTGAAGTTCTTGAGTTCGCTGTCGTCCGTGTGCGATGATGAAAGGTCGGCGACGATGGCGATGTCCCGCGGAACCATCATGGCCACCGCTTCGGCTTCCACGTCGGTGTTTTGCTTGCCGAAGATGCGTGCGAAGTAGAGCGGCAGGGCACCGTTGGCGCTGCCCGCCGTTTTCTTCATGGTGACACGAACGGCGTCCGGAAACTCGGTCGTGGGCTGAAAGTCGTATGAGCCGGTATTGTCGTTATAGACAGCCCGGCCAAACTCAATGTCTGCATCTGAAACAGCAATCGACTGCTGAAGGACTTTGTTGGCCTGGACAATTCGATGGGCTTCGGCGCGGGCAAGGGCCATCGGATCGCCTTCGTCAAAGGACGCCAGCTTGGACGACGCAGCCAGGGCAGCCGCATCTGCCGTCCGCTGGAGGTCGGTCTTGGCGTTGTACACAACACCCACATCGATCGTCAGTGCCGCAAATCCCATAATTGCAGTCGATGCGACTGCAACCTGTACTGCCACAGCACCTCGGCGACGATACGTTGTTCTGAATCCGTTCACGTTCATTCGCATAACTTCATTCCTCCCCACCGCCTTTTCGTCCTGCCATCCAATACCGCCGCTTCCGACGCCAGTATCCGGGGGTCGCAGAACGACACATCAAGTCAGTCGAAAACTACAATTGCCCCTTCGCGACATGCAAGATGTAGGGCGTAGAGATTCTGCGTATGTAAAGTGTGGGCGAACGCGATAAATGTGGGGGAACGAAGTTCATGGTGAAGAGTGCGATTCAGTTGCAGTCGGGCTTGCGAGTTTGAAACAGAGTAATCCCCAATTGCGGGGTGTATGAAGTGGCGATTCGCGCGTTATAGGAACGAGCTAGAGAGGTGCCAACCGATCATGTCCGATCCATATATGACAGTGAATCGAAGAGTCGGACGTTGCATCATTTCCCAAAAAAATATTGCGAAATTGTTGGCAATCGTCTGATAAACACAGGGGAAACGATCATTACACGCTCGCAGAACTTCGATTCTGATGAGGTCTTGTTCGCGAATCCGGGAGCAGGTTGATATGCTTCGCTTGCACGGTGTTCTACGTACGGGAATAAATCTGGCACGTGTACTCCGGACTTTCGATTTGGTTATAGAAGTTAGCCTGGCGAACGATTCGTCCTTATCGACATGAACAAAACAACCACCATTATTGGCCTCGTCATCTTGATTGTTATCGTTGGTTTCGCGTTACTGCGGCGGGGCATTCAAGCCATTCCTGCTGCTTTGATCGGGACGCAGTTTCCGGGCGTTGATTGGGGTGACGAGTCTGTTGCAGACATCCTTTCCGCGAATCCGGAAGTACTCTCCAAAGCTTGGATCAGCTTTAACGATCAGGTCCCAGACATTGAAGCTTCCAACTCACTCGTTGAAGTTGGTATGCTGACCGTTCCAACTGGAACGATTCTTGCAACGGATCTCAACTTCGTCGAAGACAACCGTCCGTTTCGGCGGCCGATTCCCGTTGGCGAGTATTCTGTCTATGAGTTCAGATCAGCTTTTGGGGTTATGGCGATCGTACTTATCGCTCCTGATAAATCACCGGCGTCGTGGGTAATCGCGGACGCATTCGGTGACGACAACGACGATCTTCAAGATCCAGAAGGACTAACCGGCGTAAGCATTGATAGCAGTGCGATTCTTGTTGATGCTGTCGTTTGCACCAAGCAATCGAAGTTCAACCCGCTACCAATGATCAACCAGGAGACCTTGAGTATCGTTGTTGATCCAGCCAGTGGAGCAAACGCCGTATGCGTGGAATTGGGGGGTGTCGGCGTTCACAAGGCATACTGGGCGCTCGATGATTCAGGGCAACCGATGGCATTGGTCGTCATTGGCAATTGATGCTCGTGAATATGTGTTAGGCGTGCCTGCGCTACTTCCTTGAGCGCTGGACTTTTTTGGGCGTGGGAGCGTTACTTCCAATAACCTATCGTTGCTTGCACATCAACCGGCGAGGCGGCGGGTGGGGGATGGGGCGCTGCTGTCGAATTCGACGCCAACGATCTGTCCGCCTAGTGTGTTCGTCGTATGGACGACTCGGCCGGTGACGCTGCGGGCGTTGTTACCGGCGCAGATTTCGAGGCGCGTGTGGTGATTGATCTTCTGGCGCGAGAGGAAGCCAACACCTCCCAGAGATACGTCGCGGGCTTTGACCATGATGACGGAACCTTTATCGGGTCCGGTCAGGATGCGGACGGCCAGCGATGCGTTCCAGGTCGTTCGCTCATGGAGGCGCTTGCCCTTGTAGTTATCGGTGGTGCCATTGCGACGTGCGTCATTGACCCAGTCCAGTATGACCGACGATGTTGCCAATTTGCGTGATGTGCAGAACATGATGCCTCTCCTCGCTATCCCCGTTTGCAATGCGGTGACGATCACCAACATTCACAACGCCCTTCTGTGAGGTCTATTGTGAAGATGCTCCCGGTGATCTTTCCAAGATTTGGGTGGGTGCAATAAAATGCCACTTATTGGCACTGGTTGTCCGATTCGCCCTCAAATTTTCTTTGCGCAACGTCCCAATGAATCGGGGGCTGACCCTTAAGTGGCGAGGTCATGCCTGGATGTGCCGCGTGAATGTGCTGAATGGCGGGTGACGGCTTCGCGGGGCGAGTGAACAATTCGCATTGCCGCTTGAACGGCTGGCGTTAGCGTGATTTCGTTGACAGGCAAGGGTGGCTGGGTAGACTTATCGGGCATGAAGACGCGACTCGCCCAACTCGCATGCTTGGCCGGTCTGTGCTGTATTGCGGCATCGGTGTCGGCAGCCCCAGAAGCCAGCAAAATCGCCCGAAAGTGGCAACTCGATATCGAGTTCCACGACCTTCGGCGAATCAGCGTGACCCTGCCGGGTGACAATCATCCGACGGCATTTTGGTACATGCTGTATACGGTGACCAACAACACCGGTAAGGACATCGATTTCTATCCGACATTCGATCTGGTGACGTCCACGCTCGAGGTAATCCCTGCCGGCGAAGCGGTAAGCCCCTCGGTTTACGATGTTCTTAAACAGCGATACAGCAAACTGTACCCGTTTTTCAGAGACCCGATCCGCATCAACGGGCAGCTGCTTCAGGGCGAAGACCATGCACGGACATCGGTGGCGGTATTCCGCAATTTCGATCCGAAAGCCGATTCGGTGACGGTATTCCTTGCTGGCCTTTCCGGTGAGTACGCCAAGGCCACCAACCCCAGTTTCGACCCTCAAAAACCCGAGTCGAGCGAAAATCCGCGGTTCTTCCCATTGCGGAAGACCCTGGCAATCACCTATGACATCCCAGGAGATGAGATCACCCGGGCATCATCGACGCCCATCCGGCGTCTCCGTGAATGGATCATGCGGTAGGACTCTAAGATCCGGAAATCTCTTCTCCCAATTCGTAAATTTGAAAGATTCTGACAGATTGTTAGATTGTGGGGCTCAGTCGGCAGGTCGAAGGGCCTCGTC
This sequence comes from Alphaproteobacteria bacterium, assembly GCA_028285105.1. Classification (GTDB taxonomy): domain Bacteria; phylum Planctomycetota; class Phycisphaerae; order UBA1845; family UBA1845; genus UBA1845. The sequence goes on along the minus strand of JANQQE010000030.1, from coordinate 368,944 downwards.
TGCAGCATCATTGTCCATGTTGGAGTTGTCTGATGGCACATAAGAAGGGGCAGGGTTCATCGCGCAACGGTCGTGACAGTAACCCTCAGTATCGTGGTGTGAAAAAGTACGGTGGCGAAGTTGTTCAGACCGGATCGATCATCGTCCGCCAGTGTGGAACCAAGTTCATTCCGGGTCGCCACGTCGGGTGCGGCAGCGACTACACGCTGTTTGCTTTGTGCGACGGCCATGTGGAATTCAAAGGCCGCAAAGTTCGGGTGGTCCCGTCGGCCAACTAGCGTCTGCGTCATGTCGAAGACGCTTGGTGTGTTGGACTCTGTTGCCATGCGGTCTTGCAGAATTGATATTGAGAGGGCTAAGTGTCAGCCCTCTTTTTTTGCGCGCCGGCTTTGGAACGGTTGGCAGCAACTTCTAGAATCAGAATCATGTTTATCGATGAAGCCGAAATAGTCGTGCAAGCCGGTAACGGTGGTGACGGTTGCGTCAGTTTCCGACGCGAGAAGTACGTCGCCTTCGGTGGGCCTGACGGTGGCAGCGGTGGTGACGGCGGCAGTGTGATCTTGCGCGGTAATCACTCCGTTGAGACACTGCTCGACTTCAAGGGCAAGCATCATTGGAACGCCTCCAACGGCGGTCCGGGCGAAGGCAAGAACAAGACGGGCGCCGGGGGCAACGATTTGATTATCGAATTGCCAGTCGGAACCTTGGTTTACGATCGTTCGACCGATCTGCTGGTCAAAGATTTGCACGACGAAGGTGTGGAATGCCGCATCGCCATAGGGGGTAAAGGCGGTCGGGGGAACGTCAGCTTTGCGACGGCAACCCAGCAAGCCCCGCGCGAACACGAACCGGGTGAACCGGGCGAGTCGCGCGAGTTGCGTTTGGAATTGAAACTCATCGCCGACGTCGGGTTGGTTGGTTTGCCCAATGCCGGCAAAAGCACGCTCCTGTCGCGCATCTCGCAAGCCCGACCGAAGATCGGTGCGTATCCGTTCACCACGCTGAAACCGCAACTCGGTATCGTCGAGCTTTCCGACAACCGTCGGTTTGTGGTTGCCGATATTCCCGGTTTAATTGAAGGTGCGCACGAGGGGGCTGGCCTGGGCGATGCATTCTTGCGGCACATTGAACGGACGCGGGTAATCGTGCATTTGGTCGATGTCTGTCCGATGGATGAACAATCGCCAGTTGACGCGTATCATGCCATCCGACGGGAGCTTCGCGAACACAGCGCATCGCTCGCAAACAAGGAAGAAATCGTCGTCGCCAACAAGACCGACCTGCTGCCCGATTCGGAGGCGGTGGACGAATTCGCGGAGGCGATCGGTAAGGATGTTTTGAGCATCAGCGCGGTGAGCGGTCAAGGTGTTGGCCAACTGACCGAACGACTCTGGTCGATGGTGGGTCGAAACAAACCGGTGGAGCGACAACCGATCGAACTGCCAACGCCTCCGCACCTCAGGACGAACGAATCATGAATTATCAAGTGGGCGATCTCGGGCCGTTGTCGATGGTGGTTGTGGATGTCGGCAACACGTCGATCAAGCTGGCCCGTTGGGTCGATGGCGATATCAAAGATGTCGAACGGGTTGGGTCGCACGTACAAGCCGACGTGTTTCGCGCGCTGGATGTCGTGCGCGAAAAGTGCGAAAACGAAATGCGGCAGGCGATCATCATTGCTTCGGTCGTTCCGGAGGTGACCGGGTGGTTGGCCGACCATATCGAAAACGAGTTGGAACTTCGCCCGTTTGTCGTTGGGCAGAACACACCGCTTCCGGTTGAGGTGGACCTTCCCGAACCGTCGCTGGTTGGTGTCGATCGCATCTGCACAGCCGCCGCCGCTTTCGACCATACTGGCCATGCCTGCACGATTGTCGACGTTGGCAGTGCGATCACGATTGACTTGATCGATAACGATGGCGTGTTTCAGGGCGGGACGATTCTGCCCGGGCCGTACCTGCAAGCCCGGTCGCTCAACAGCGATACCGCGCAACTTCCCCTGGTCGAGAAAATGCTCGCCGGAAACGTCATCGGCAAGTCAACCGATGCGGCGATCCAGAGCGGAATTCATTACGGCATATGCGGGGCGATTCGAGGCATCGTCGAACAGATCGCCACCGACGAAAACCGTTGGAATCAGGTGGTGCTGACCGGTGGGGGAGCAGAGGCGCTGAAGGATGACCTCGACTTTGTTGACAGCTGGGTACCTGACCTGTGCTTGATGGGTATCGGCATCGCGTATATCAAGCGCGCCACCGAAATGCGCGGATAGCCAAAGCGAAACATTTCTGCCGGGCGACGATTCAGTTCGGTTAGAGAAATGCCATTGCATGACACTCCCACAACATTCGATTCGCTCATTTGTTGTCCACTTACTCCGCCGGGCGTAGGGGCGATTGCGGTAATTGCACTGTGCGGTGACAAATCGTGGTCGATTGTTTGCGAATGCGTGGAAGGATTCAAAACCAAGCTCCCCGAATCGCCCCAACCAGGACGCTTGTACTTCGGTAAGTTCTACGATGACACTGAGGCAATTGACGAAGTCATCCTCGCCCCACAGCACGGGAGTGCTGGCAATGTGGTCGGTGTCGATATTTCCGGGCACGGCGGGATTCGCGTTGTTGAACGCATCCTGATGATGCTCACGGAACGAGGCGCATCGTTGGTGCCGCCCGATTCAGTTGCGAGTTGCAACCCGACGAACGACGGCATGCGCGCGACCATCGCAGCCGACGCGATGAGGCGGTTGATTCGTGCAACCACGCGACGGGCTGCGAGGTTTCTGATGTTACAGATCGAATTGCTCCCAATCGCATACATCGAAATCATCGATGCGGCAAAGTGCGGGAACGTAAACAATGCGCGCGCGAAACTGCAGGCCCTCATCGAACAATCCAATCGCGCGGCGAACTTGCTGACACCGCCGAAAATCAGCGTGATCGGACCGCCCAATGCCGGAAAGTCGTCGCTGGTCAATGCGCTTTCGGGTCGTGGCGAAGTGATCGTTTCGGACACCGAAGGCACCACCCGCGACTGGGTCACGGTGGCGGTTGTCATTGATGGTGTCGGGTTAACGCTGATCGATACGGCTGGTCTGCGCGATGCCCCCACGTCGCTGGAAGACATCGCCATCGCCCGGGGCCGATCGGCGGCGAAGGAAAGCAGCCTCCGCATCTGCGTGATCGACCGAAGCACAGCAACACGAGCCGACCTGGACGATGCCGCCTCGAAGGTCGAAACCAATGACATATTCGTAGCCAATAAATCCGACTTGCCTGCCGCCAGGGATTGGGCAGTGTTCGCAAAATTTTCGACCGCAAACGTCATTGAGATTTCGGCGTCAACTGGCGACGGCATCGATCACCTCCGCGCCGCAATCGTACGCCGAATCGGCTTATCAGATTTCGACGACCAAGCCGCCGCGGAATTCAATGCAGATCGTCTTGGCAAGATATGCAACGTGTATCGGACGAATGCGAACAGTAGCACTTCATTGGCCGAACAAATCGAAGGAATATTTGTGCGCGGATCATAATAATGCGACTGTTTCTAATGATTTTTTGAATCGGTATATAGGTAGGTCGCAAATTCTGGGAAGACTCGAATTTGCCTGCCTATAATGGGCCATTGAAAGGGAGCGGTGGCAGGATTCGGCTTTATTCACAACCTGCGATCTTGCACGAAACAAGACTTTTCAAGCGCAGTTAAATATTGGTTGAACGCCTTACCATTGCCACATATGATCGCCGTTTCTCGTCAGGGGAAAATAGTCGAAATCCAATCGCGTGCAGCCGCACTGCATAGCTATTTGAAAATCGGAACCGTGTGCCTATGACCGTTGGCGACGAAAGCGATATCTTACGCAAGATCACCGAGCAGAAACTCTGCACGTCCGAAGAGATTGCTCTCTGCAAAAACCGCAAGGAAGAGCTCGAAGCCGAGGGTAAGACGGTCACCCTTGCCGACGTTCTGGTGTCGTGCGGATACCTCACCAAAAGTCAGATTGCGCGCCTCGGGAAAGCGATGGACGAAGATTCGATGTATCGTCCCGCACAGCAAATCCCCGGATTTCAAATTCTCAAAAAGCTGGGGCAAGGGGCGATGGCCACCGTGTTCCAGGCCAAGCAACTCAGCCTCGATCGCATTGTCGCGGTTAAAGTTTTGCCACGCCGCATGAGCGAGAATCAGGAATTCGTCGATCGCTTTTATCGCGAGGGGCGGGCAGCCGCTCGTTTGAATCATCCGAATATCGTGCAGGCCATCGATGTCGGTGAAGCTGGTGGATACCACTACTTCGTGATGGAGTACATCGACGGTTGCACGTTGTATGACAAGATCGTTGACAACAAACCGCTCGACGAGCAGGACGCGCTGGAAACGATCCTGGGTGTGGCCCGCGCGCTGGAACACGCCCACGCCCGCGGATTCATTCACCGCGATGTCAAACCCAAGAACATCATGATCACCAATAGCGGCGAGGTGAAGTTGGCCGACATGGGTCTCGCCCGCGAAGTCAGCGATTACAAAGTGGCGGAGATGGAAGCGGGGCGGGCGTATGGCACACCGTACTACATCAGCCCCGAACAGATTCGCGGTGAGATCAACATCGACTTCCGGGCGGATATTTATTCGTTGGGTGCTACGTTTTATCATGTCGTGACGGGGCGCGTACCGTTTGACGGTTCGACACCGTCGGCAGTCATGCACAAGCATCTGAAAGAACCGCTCATTCCGCCGGACCATTTGAACACGAAGCTCTCTGCCGGAGTGGCTGAGGTGATTGAGTTTATGATGGCCAAGCGGCGCGAAGATCGATATCCGTCGTCGCGGGAGCTTATCATTGACTTTGAAGCGATCGCCAAGGGTGAAGCGCCGTTGCTTGCCCGCAAGAAGTACGATGCCGGTGTACTCAAGGACTTGGCCGAATCGGGCGTGACGGTTTCATCGCCGACCGCGAAAGATCTCAATCCCAAGAAACCGCGCAGCGAAGCTTGGACATGGCTGGTGGTGGTGTCGATTGCGCTGATGATTTCCATCCTGATCAACATCATGCAAGCTGTGAACTGACGCCAAAGTGAATCGTCCAATCGCCATCTCGATATTCGTTGCTTCGCCAAACCCCATCTCGTAAAATCACAACTCGGGCATTCCGAATCAGTTTGAACGATGACTTGCATTGCAACCATCGGCGGCTGATCATTGTTGCACCTCTTGCGTAAAGCGCTGTTTTGAAACCAAGCGATACTTTGCCCGCCAAGGAACTGTGAATCATGTTGCATCGTCGCGGAAGTCATGTCGCCAAGACCATCGGTTGCATCGGACTCATGCTCTTCATTTCGATGAATGTGCCGTCATGCACACCGCCACCGGTGGACAATGACAATGGCGGGGGTGGCGGCGATGGCGGAGACGGCGGGGACAATGGTAGCGAAGCGTTGGATTTTTCCGCCGCGAATCTGAAGATCGGTGAGTTTCTGACCATTCGCCACAGCAGCATTGTCGAGGGCGAGTTCCGCATCGTTTCGTTCCGCCAGGATGACGGATTCGTCCAGGAGCATGAAGCATTTGCGCACGCCGATGGAGAGCTTTCCGTCGCCATGCCGCCGTACGTCCTTGCCAACGAAGCCGCAATTACCGCCGGCCGGTTCGGTATATCGATCGATGGCGTCAATGACGAAGGCGATGTGATCGCTGACGAGTTAGCCGATCTTGAAGGCGTCGAAACGGGCGCCATCATCGAGTTGTTTATCAACTCAACCCTGGAAGACATCGATTCGGCGCTGACTCGACTCGATGCCACTGGCGACGACTTTGACACTCAATCGGAAAACGATGCATTCCGCGGTGGATTGATTGAAAGTCGCGAGTTCTACGAAGGCTTGCTTGCGGAGTGGGAAACGAACCAGACGTTGACGCTGGCCATGTTCGACATCGAGCCCGTCACGGTGCAAGCCGATGAAGTGCGCGAAGCCGAACGATACATCGCGGGCCTCATCGTCGGTGCCCACAACGAGATTCAACGTCGAAACGGTTCGGAGACCAGCCGCATCATTGGCGGAAATTGCATCAACAATCCCAACGTCGATCCCGTTGAATGTATCCAGCAGTGTATCGGCGAGGTGAAAGACGATGCGTTGCAAGCCGCTCAATTGGGGAGCATCATTCCGGCGACGGCAGCTGCTGTCTTTACGATTGGCGGGCTTTTCATCGCGGCGGAAGGAGCGATTCTTGCCGGGGTCGTGGTGACGACAGTCGGCGTTGTTTATGGATTCTCCATAGCCTTTGCAGCCGACGAAAACACCGATACGTTCGGTCAAAATGAAGGCGAGGGTTTTAGTGCGTCGCGCGAGGCGATCAGCCAGATTACGCGATACGGAGCCAATGTCGTCAGCGCACCGGCGTCATTGGCACTGGGGGCCAAGGACGTGGCGAGCGCACTAGAAGCTGCCAAATGCGATCAAAACAACCAAGGACAGCGTGTCCGCGGCGACGACCCGGTCGTTCAATTCTGCGAAGTCGTTCTCGATGACTTCCTGCAAGACGTCAACTTGAACATCACAGGTCTGGGCGGCGGTAGTGCATCGTCGCGTTTCTCTGCCGACTTCCCCGTCGCTGCAGCGCTGGATGGCAACAGCGTCAGCAGTTGGTTTTCCGATGGCGGAACCGATGACGATAACTCCGAAGTGTTCACATGGCAGTTGGCCGAAGCAACCGAATTCATCATCTCCCGCGTCGAAACCGATCCGGAACAATTCGAAGGCGGTGGCAAATTCGGATTCGCTGCCGGAACGCTGCAAATCCTCGACGTCAATGGCGGCGTGACTTTCTCGCAGGAATACGGTTTCGCAGGCAGTCGCGTGGATATCGATCAAGCCATCCCGGATGGCACCAGAGGCCGCTCGGTACAACTGATCCTGGTCGGTCACCAAGACCCATCCTGTGGCGGTATCGCTGAGCTAAGAGTCTTCGGCCGCCAGCCGTAGCGATTCACCCAAATTGGTGCGTGCGGCTTGCCGCAACTTAGAACTACCACTTGCGAATCATTCTATGAGTTGGGTCCGCCTGATTGCTTCTGCCATTCTCCAGATTGTTTTTGGAAGCTTTGCATCAGGCGGGCTCATGGGATTGATCGCAATCTGGGAGCATTGGGGCGAATCGCAAGAGGATGAACGCGGAGTCCTTTGGGTCATGGTGCTTCTTTGTGCGAGCGCGGTGTTCGTTGGAATCAAGGGCATCTTCGTGACGAAGAAGCGAGCGCGCAATGAGGAAATCGTAACGCAATCTTGGAATGATTCTTCTCGACGCAGCGCGCTTGGAAACGTGATCGCGGGGGCGTTACTCTTAACGATCGGCGTCGTCTGGTTCGTCATCGCAAGCAGGGCGGCACGCGAAGTCTCAGGTGGAGTTCCTATTTGGACTGGCCCCATTGGGGTGGGTTTGTCGCAGTTTGTTCAGGGGATTATTCAAACTGTGAAGAAACGAAAACTGCAATCGGCGAATACCTTGCCGTGGCATCAGCCGTAAAACATATCCACAATCGATTCGCCTTCACGGAAGAGGTACGTTGCGCCGCCGATGCCTACCCATAGGCCTACGTTGGATACGATAATTCTTCTTAGTCCCATCCATTCCCAGCCGGAAACGTCGAGGCCATCGATTTTGATGTCGAATGCGGCGATGGCGATCTGACGGGCGAGGATCATCAGCAGGACAAGGACGACCACGCCGATAGTGCAGGGGCGGCTTACCATACGCGAAACTCTGTGCATGCAAATGAACAAAATCCACGTCATCACGAAACCGATTACAATGCCGATCACCGCAAGAATGAACGTGGACTGCGCATCGTCGCAAACGTGAAAGATCATCGATAGCGGTGAGATGCGCGTTAAGGCTGTCCAGCCAACGGTCATGATGGTGGCAGCGATGATGGAGGCGATCAGACCGTTGATGAGTCCGCGCTGCGGCGTCCATTCCCTGGGATTGTCCTCGTCGGTTTCGATAACTGGTTCAAAGTCTGGCGAACGTGGATCGAGCATGACATGGCCCCTCAGCTTGACGAGATGCTTACCAGCCAAACGCCTGAAACTTGATGCATCGGAATTGATGGACGTAAGCTGGCTGCTTGCGTTCGTTACTTATCTATGATTCAGAGATGGCGATGCTGATTCCCGCGCCTACCCGAAACAATTCTTCCGTGCGTTATATACTTCCACTTCAGACTCAGGCGTATTTACAATGCAAACCCTAAGTATATCTGAGTCAATACTGATATTGCCGCAAGGGCAGGCATCGTAGCACATACCTTTTAAGACATAATAATCACAGGTAGGACATTTTAGATAATCGCCTCGCCACATGCCATTCAAGGGACCTTTAGACACCCAGACTAATTCGTATTCTCTCAGTAGCTTCTCTTGGTCTGTGATTTGAGGCATTGTTGTTCCGGATTCTGTCGCTCGATTTGGCACGGATTCCTCTTGAACGTTTGCAGCCGAGTATTCCAAGATACCAAACTCCGGTCGATCATCCTATCCGGACGACGCGCTCGACTCAATTGAAAACGGGACTTTGCCGGATGTCAGCCTCATTTCGGACGCCCGTCAATTTAGTAAACGCATGTGCATTGTTAGTGTACATGTTGTCCTAGCGCTAGACGTTATGCCAGCGGCGGAAGTGAGATGCATAGCAGCGAACATGGGAAGCAACGCAATCTGTCAGTGTTGTTATTTCGCAGTTTGCAGGCCGCATGCGTCGCGGATTCTGGCCATCAGAGGTTCGGCGATGGCTCTTGCTTTTTTTGCACCTTCGACGAGGATGTCTTCAACATAGGCTTCGTCCTTTTCGAGTTCGGCGCGTTTTTCGCGAGCCGGTCCGAAGGTTTCTTCGAATCGTTCGGCCAACCTTTTCTTGACGTCGCCATAACCCATTCCGCCGGCGCGATAGCGCTCTTCCCATTCGGCGAGTTCTTTGTCGTCCACCATAAGGCTCAAGATCGCGAACACGTTGCACTTGGCCGGGTCTTTGGAATCTTCGACCGGGGTGCTGTCGGTTAGGATGCTCATGATGCGCTTCTTGCTGTTCTTGGGCGTGTCGAACAGGTCGATGGCATTCCCGTAACTCTTCGACATCTTTTGGCCGTCAACGCCCGGAACGGTGAAGGCTTGGTTGAGGCGGGCTGCGGGTGCTTTTAGAATCTCTTCACCGTTGCCGAACGCGCCGTTGAAGTATCCGGCCATGTCGGCGGTCATTTCGATGTGTTGAACTTGATCCTTGCCAACCGGTACCCAATCGGATTCGACGATCAATATGTCAGCCGCTTGCAACACCGGATAACAGAACAATCCCATCGACGATTGCAGACCCTTCACGAGTTTGTCTTTGTAGCTGACGGCCCGTTCGAGCAAGCCCTTACCGGTGACGCAGCTTAGAATCCATTGCAATTCGCAGACTTCGGGCAGGTCGGTCTGGCGATAAAGGGCGGCTTTTGCCGGGTCGAGGCCCAGGGCCAGGTAGTCAAGGGCGACGTCGCGGGTGAGGCTGCGAGCCAAGTCGGGATCGTGGATGGTGGTCAGCGCGTGGTAGTTGGCGATGAAGTAGAAGCACTCGTTGTCCTGTTGCAACTCGACGTGCTGCTTGAGTGCGCCCAGGTAGTTTCCCAGGTGCAGTTTTCCGCTGGATTGGATGCCGGACAGTACGCGCATGATCTCCTCCGAAAAATGAATCGGTAGGCTACCAATCGAGCGATCAATTGCAACACGCCGGAAACGTACTGGTTTTGATGAGCTGACGATATCAGATGCGCGGCTGTTCGTCGGATGCGCGGTCGATGGCCCGGCGGATGCGTTCGTGGACCTCTTCGACCTTGTTGATCTGGAACCAGTGAAAGTCGTCGCAGGGGACTTCGTCGGAGGCGAACAGGATCGTGCCAAGACGTGTCACTTTTTCGTGCGGTCCGATGGTGATTTCGGTTCGACGGATGGACAGCAGCGGGCACGAAAGAATATCGACCTTAAACACACCGCGCACCCGCATGACCCGCCGATTGGTCAGGATGTAGAATCTTGACACCCATCTTAAGAATGCCATGCCCAACCGCGCGATGATGATCGCCGCCCCCAACTGTCCGATAGTCTGTCGCGACACCCAGGTCACCTGAAACGCAGAGAATGCAGAAATCAACAGCAGCGTGGCACCCAGGAAAACCCAGCGGGCGGCATCGAAAAGAACGAACCAAAGAGAAGGTTTGATCGCGAGCAGGACGGTTTCGCCACCGTCGAGGATTTCATCGGCGATGGAGAGCTGTTCTTCAACGACGGCTGTCGAGCTCTTGACCGCTGCCGCGCTGAATCGCCTTGGGGTTGTTGCAATCCGGTCAGAACACGGATCAATAACAATCCGGTTTGAGGACGGCAATGTGCGGGAAGTTTCGATAGTGGTCGTCATAGTCGAGGCCATACCCCACGACAAACTCATCGGCAATTTCAAACCCGACGAAATCTGCGGTCACGTCGGGCGGTGCTTTCTCGGGCTTGCGAAGCAGGACTGCCGTCCGAATCGAACGCGGGTTTCGTTTGCCCAATGTACTGCGGACGAAGCGAAGCGTCTTGCCCGTGTCGAGGATGTCATCGACGACCAGAACATGTTGGTCGCGAATGTCTTCTTCGAGGTCCATCTGAAGCTTTGGACCCTGCGATTCGGTCGTTGCACCTACGTAGCTGGACACGGTCATCAGCCCCAGCTTCATTTTTATCGGCATGTGGCGAATCAAATCCGCCAGGAAAATGATCGATCCCGACAAAATCGGCACCAAAATCAGCCCCGTATCCTCATCCGGATAGCATGCGGCGATCTGGGAGGCAAGCTCTTTGACGCGTTGAGCCAACTCGCGATCTGTAATCAGAATTCGGTCGATGTCCGTTTCCATCGAGGCATTATAACGATCGGTTGAATTGTCGCGAGAGATTTTCGCGGGCAAGCAAATGCGGCGGTACTCAGTCAACCAGTTGCGAAATCGCTTTCGGCGCTGACGCCACGTTGGAAAGCATCCGATCGAGCGCGACGTTGGCCCAGTGCTTGATGTCGGGCGTGACTCTGATCTGGTTTGTGACTCGCCCGTCGGCCAACTCGTCGAGACTCCAAAGTAGCTGCGTCGGGCTGATGCGATACATGGTTGTGCAAAGGCATTGAATCGTTGCCAATGAGCGGACGTCTTTGTCGGTGTGCGTTTTGGTCAGCCGGTTGACGAGATGTACTTCCGTACCGATCGCCCACTTGCTGCCAGCCGGTGCATCTCTAATGGTGTTGATGATGAACTCAGTGCTGCCCGACAGGTGGGCTTTTTGGACGACTTCCCAACTGCACTCGGGATGAACAAGAATCTTGCGGTCTGGTTCGTTTGCACGGATGGCATCGCACTGCGCTTCGTTGAACAACTGGTGGACGCTGCAATGACCTTTCCACAAAATGACCCTTGCTGCCTTCGCCTGCTCGGCAGTCAACCCGCTGTCGGGTTCCTTCGGATCGTAGACGACCATCTCGTCGAGCGGGATGCCCATCGCATATGCCGTGTTGCGTCCGAGGTGTTGATCGGGCAGGAAGATGACTTTCTCGCCTTGTTTGAACGCCCATTCGAGAACCATCGCCGCATTGCTGCTGGTGCAACACGCGCCGCCATGCTCGCCACAAAAGGCTTTGATGCTTGCGGCTGAGTTGACGTAGGTGATCGGGACGAAGGTTTCGCCTGCCGACTCGGTGAGAAACGCCCAGGCGTCTTCGAGTTGATCGAGGGCGGCCATGTCTGCCATCGAGCAGCCAGCCGACAAATCGGGCAGGATCACTTTGACGGTGTCGTCGGTGAGAATGTCTGCCGACTCGGCCATGAAGTGTACGCCGCAAAACACGACGAACTCAGCCGCATTCTGGTTGGCTGCGATTTGCGAGAGCTTGAGGCTGTCCCCGTTGAAATCCGCGAATTCGAGGACATCGTCCTGCTGATAATGATGACCGAGAATCACCAACCGGTCGCCGAAGTTGCGCTTGTGTTCGGCGATGCGCTCGGCGATTTGTTTGGACGAAAGTTTCGAGTAACTCGGTGATATGGGTGGCTGAAATAACATGCTTCGTCATGTCTCCGCAAGGCATCTCCGTAAGGCGACATCTTCGTTTGGCGATTACCTCAACCCAAAAGAATTTCGATCTTAAGGGCCTTGGTCGGTAACATCTTAGTGGTCTGTTGTGCCTGTGACAATTGCGCTTGCAAGTGCTGCCCGATTCAGTTCTCCGAATCGGAGCGATCGCGAATTACGTTCAATGACATGCCTGACGGAGGATCCAAGTCGCCCGCCAACTCGCGAATCACGGTGTCGGCCAACAACAATCCGCGCCGCGTCATTTTTACGCAATCGCCACCGCGTTCGACGAGCCCTGCATCGGCAAGCCGGGCGATGGCGTCTGCGCAGCGTTCGGACAGATCGATACCCGTGCATCGTTTGAAGTCCGCACAATCGAGACCTTCGATGAGTCGCATCCGCATCATCAGGAATTCAAGCGCCCGCAGTTCGTCGGTGACGGTTTCCTGCTCGGCAATTGCTTGCCCTCTTGCGTTGATCTGCCGAACGTATTCATTGATGTCGCGGACATTCTTGAAGCGCACATCCTTGATGCAACCTGCTGCCGAGGGTCCGACGGCTTGGTATGAACCGTTCTTCCAATAAATCAGATTGTGCAGGCAGCGATGACCGGGTTTTGCATAGTTGGAAAGTTCGTATTGTTCGTACCCGCAGCCTTCGAGAAAATCTTTGCAGGCGAGGAACATGTCGGCTTCCAGTTGTTCGTCGCATACTTCGATGGTTCCGAGTTTGAGTTGCTTGGTCAGTGACGTGCCATGTTCATAGGTCAACCCATAGCAGGCCAAATGGTTCGGTTCGAGATCGACAGCGCGTTTGAGCGATTCCTGCCAACTGTCCAACGTCTGCCCGCCGATGCCGAAAATCAGATCGATGTTGTAGTTGGCGATGCCGACGCTGCGGATGATTTCGATCGCCACGGGAATGTCGCTGGGAAGGTGAAGGCGTTCAAGGGCGTTGAGTTCGGCTGGATGAAACGATTGGGCACCCAACGATACCCTGGTGACACCACCATCGATCAGGATCGAAGCCTTGCGTTCGTCAACGGTGGCAGGGTTGGCTTCGATGGTGAACTCGCGAATCGGATGACCTAGTGTCGCTGCCCGAATGCTGCCGAGGACTCTTGCGAGGTAGTCATGTTCGAGCGTGGTTGGCGTGCCCCCACCCCAAAAGATGGAGTCGATGGGGGCGTCGCAATCGGCAACTCGAAGTTTCAGGTCGGTTTCGAATGCCGTCAGTAGAGGTGCAACTTCGCGTCCTTTCAGCGGTACTGAATAGAAGTCGCAATATCCGCACTTCGATTCGCAGAAAGGCCAATGCAGATACAGGCCCAGATTTTTTTCGGTAATGACATCATTCATGTGGGGCAATCCGCCATGCGAATCAATTTATGGAGAACATGCAACTTTGGGTGGTCCGGATCGACCTCCGTGTGAAGTCGATTGCACCTTGCCCAGCAATGGGTTATAGTCGATTCGAGGGGCTAGAGACTAGTTTCCCTTCTGGGGTGCAGGTATCCTTTGGGCGGTCTGGTTTCGTTGGAAGGTTCGGGTTCTCTGCTGCAGGACTTTTGTGATGGGTCCTGATCAGTGACGCTATCCAATCAGCGACGGGGCCATATCATCCAAGGATCGTGACTGAGCGAGGCGGCTGATCGACTTCTTGATTGGCCCACCGTTAGTCTCGAATTCTTCAACGATCAAGGCGAAGATCGGGTTGCTACAAATCAGGATGGTTGTGAGATTTGCAGGATGACAACTGCAAGATGACAGCTTGAGGATTCATCAGTATCGAGGACCCACCACATGCTCGATGCCAAACTGGTCATGTTTCGCTCCAACGGCGAACGGCGCGAATTCCCGCTAAACCAGGATCTTACCTGTGTGGGGCGCAAGAACGATTGCGACATTCGCATCCCCGTGACCGAGGTATCCCGTCGCCATGCGGAATTCACAATTAAAGACGAAGAGGTATCCGTCAAAGACCTAGGCAGCTCCAACGGTACGTTTGTCAACAACAAGCGTGTGAAGCAATCTGCGCTCAGTGCGGGCGATCATGTCGTTATTGGTCCGGTTGTGTTTACGCTTCAGATTGACGGCGAGCCGACAGAACTTCGGCCGGTCAAAACCAAACTCAAGCGACACGATGCAGCCGGCAAAGATCAACCCGCGCAAGACCCCCTTCCCGGTGAAGCCGCGATCGACGATGAACTCGATCCGATCAGCGCACTGGAAGCCTTGGCATCCAGCGCGGATCAGACTGCGATCGATCCGTTCGACGATGACGATCTGTAGGGCAATGGATTTTGCAAGATGTGGGTTGCCAACAAGGTCGTGATGGGCCAGATCAACTCGATTCAGTTCGACTGAGTAAAGATTGACGCACAGTGTTGAGACTGAAGCACAAAGACTAGTGCACAATTGGGTCGGCGATTGTTTCAAACACGAGAATGTTTAATTTTGCGGTCGGGGTGAACCGACGTTCTCGATACACGTCGTATTATTATCTGTCTTGGTAACTTCGGCGATGCCGTGTGAGTTGCGTGCTGCTTTCTTTGTGCTGCGTCGAATGTACGATCTTGCGGTGAAGTGGCTGGTGGGGAAGTGGGTCACTGCACTTTGGGTTGACGCCTGTGGTGCAACTTCTTTGATTTTGGGGTTTTTGGTCAATGTCTTCTACATCTGTCGTTTCAAACGACAATCGCGACGGGCCGGCGGGCGGATCCGAACCGCGACGGCTTGGTCGAAGATTTCGATTAACGGCGCTGTTCCTTTTCGTTTCTGCGATCTTGTTTTGCCTGGTCGTGGTTCGCCAGCGAGATGCCCGCAGCAAGTTGGACAGCTTGCGGTGGGCTGAGCGGATCGAATCCAGTCTGCAGCAAATCTTGGATGAACGAGGCTTCCTTCCTCGTAAACTGCCCGAAGGCCTCGAACTCAAGAAAGGAGAGCCATTGGCGCACTATCCAAATTCCATAGAACTCAGCCAACTGGAAGCTTCTGACCAACCGTTTCTGATCATCGCCGGACCACGCAAGGGGCTTATTCTGCCTGCGACGGACGGCTGCGCTTGCGTCCTGTTCGATGATGGGAAGGTCACGGCTGCCTGGTTGAGCATGTCCGAATGGGTCGAAGCCCACTCTCGACGGAAAAAGTTGCTTGCAGGCTCCCCTGATGGCGTCTGATTTCGACCTCTTCGGCATGAATTGAGCGACAGGCAAAAGAATTGCCCTCCCCTCGAAGAGCCGCAATCACGTTCTTCGTTGGGGTTGATGCGGATTTTTCACTTGTTAGAATGCTTGGCTCGCAGTTTCAGGGGGGTTTCTTGGTTTGTGCCAGTTTTGGAGGCGTACCGATGCGTAACAAGATGAAGTCGCACAAGGGGGCTCGCAAGCGGCTTAAAGTGACAGCGTCGGGGAAAGTCCGCTATCGTCGTTCATTCAGCGGGCACCTCATGAGTTCCAAGACTGGCGATCGCAAGCGGAAACTCCGCAAGCCGGCGTATCTGGCCAAAGGCGACGTCAAGCGCGTGATCGAACTACTGGGCGACTGATTTCGCCTATTTAGCAGCCATTTGGATATGAATTGGGCCCGAATTGAGAAGGGCCAGTTGCTGGAGATAATTGAACCATGCCACGTGCAAGAACAGGCGCTGCCCGACATCGCAGGAAACACAGATTGCTTCGTGAAGCCCGTGGATTTCGGGGCGGGCGTAGCAAACTTTATCGTACGGCTGTCACTGCCGTCACACGGGCGGGTGTTTCGGCATACCGCGATCGCAAACGTCGCAAGCGCGAATTCCGATCGCTGTGGATCACGCGTATCTCTGCCGCCTGCAAGATGCGCGACATCGCCTACAGTCGCTTCATCTTCGGATTGAACGAAGCACAGGTCATCATCAACCGCAAGATGCTCAGCGAGTTGGCCATCGACGACCCAGCCGCTTTCGATAAATTGGTTGAAATTGCCAAGCAGCACGCTGCAAAAATCGCTGCATAGTCGAAGTTCTTCAAGAATATTCAACCGGTCGGAATCCATCGCGGTTCAGGCCGGTTTTTTCATGCGCGGACCGCAGGAAACGCTTGCACGTTTGCTCAGCAAGAACAGTCGCCGATAAAACGGTATCTCACACATGCTCTCTTTCGCATTGTCCGATTCGAGAGCAAACGAACTTCGATCAAGCAAATCCCACGAATACCTGGTCCTAAAGCCCTGCCTAAGTCCCAATAAATGTGTCAATCGTCGGTGAAGCCTTGTTTTGTCCTTGGGCTACATAAACAGAGGCATCAAAGTGCCCGATATAGATTTCGTAACGGAATCTTTAAGCGCTAATTTTCGCGCCAGGATGAGGGTAATCAGAGATGCCGCACGATCAATTTGATGTTCAACCAATGACGAGCAGAAACCGCGTTCGATTGTTCCGGACCAATGATGGCCGGTCCATGCTTCAATACCAGGATTCGCTTTCTGTCGTGCAAGTGATGCTCGTCGGTCGGCCCGACGGTGTGCGGCCCGGCGGTCGAGACACGTCGCTTCAGTTTCTGTCGGCGCGATTCGAGCCCGACAGCGAGACGCCGACAGGGAACCCGATTACCCCGCAGGAATGGATGGAATTGGATCGGGAATTCACGCAGTTTCAGCAGCGCCGAAAAGCCGCTTTCAACGGGGCTACCGAAGCCCAAAACCAAGGCGATGTTGAATCGGCATCGACGTTGTTTAGAACCGCAAGCGACGACGCTCAGCACGGATTGGCGATTATTGCGTTTGCCCGCCGTCGCCATCCGTCGCAGCAGTTGTCGGCAGCCCGTCAGGAAGTCGTTCCCAATTTGACGGCTCAAAAGTGGATCGCACAAGCCAACCGCCGCTTTGTCATGGGCAATCAGCAGGATGCCCTTGAATGTATTCAAAAAGGGATCGCCGAAGTGACATCGCTGCTCCGCCAAAATGGGGAGACCGATCCCGATTCGAACGCCAGCATCCGGGACATGAAAATCGTGGAACGGTCGGTCGAACAAACGTGCGGAACAAACGCCCAGTCGCCTGGCGCCGTTCCCGTATCCGGCTAGCGAGACGAACCGCAATCGAAGACACAATCGAAAAAAAAGAGCGCTATCCGATGGGGTAGCGCTCTTTTTTCATTTCCGTGGTTTCGCCCTGCTCACAAAGCAATGGTAAGAGAAAACGATGCAGAGTCGTGAGCGGCGGATCAGTCGACGGTGGCTTGTACGACGGGAATGGCGATGCCTGGGAATGCAGGTGGCTGAACCATGGGCACGCCGGCAGACAGGTCAGAATCGAGTGCAGCGATGAGTTGATCGGCATACATCACGGCGCTTTGTGCGGTGGACCACATCGTCGTTTTGGTGGTGTTCTTGTTGGCGAGAATGCCTTGAAGACACATCGCCGCCATCCAGTCGCGTTTGGTCATTTTGGACGCGGACTCGTTGCTTGTGCTTGTCTCGAAAAACCCGCTTGAGTTTTGCTGATCATTGTAGTCATGCATCGTCTCTGCTCCCAATCCCGTCATTGATAATGAAAATGATGAAAAAAGCGCCAGGCAGTTCGTTAAATGAATCACGCACCGGCCCATGACCCGCAGGGTGGATTTTGTTCAACCTTACAATACGATCTTGCCAAAATGCCAAGAAGTTCGCGTTGAAGACGGTGGTCTTGGAGAATCGTAGCCCGATAATGTTTTGAGTGAGCCAACGGCGCTGGCACAAACTCCTACGGGCAACCGGAGCGAATGCAATGAATATTCTTGTGACAGGGGCAAGTGGAATGGTCGGAACTGATCTGACGCGCCGACTCAGCGCGGAAGGTCACGATGTGACACCCCTGAAACGCGGCGCGGCTGCCAACGCGGGTCAGCCCACATGGGATCCGGCGGAGAAAAGGATCGACCTGGTCGGTGGACCGTGGGATGCCGTCGTTCACCTTGCCGGCGAAAACATCGCTGCCGGCAGATGGACGGAAAAACTCAAGCAGTCGATTCGCGACAGTCGCGTCGTGGGTACGCGACTTCTGTGTGAGGCACTTGCAAAGCTCGACATGAAACCGTCGGTGTTGGTTTGTGCGTCGGCAGTCGGTTACTACGGCGATCGCGGTGAGGCAGTGATGTCGGACGATAGTTCCATCGGTGAGGGTTTTCTACCGACGGTTTGCCGCGAATGGGAGGAGGCTGCCGACCCCGCCCGCGATGCTGGAATCCGCGTGGCTCACATGCGCATCGGCGTGGTTCTCGGACGCGAGGGTGGGGCATTGGCGAAGATGCTGACACCGTTCAAACTCGGGGTTGGCGGCGTACTGGGTGACGGAAAACAGTACATGAGCTGGATATCTTTGACCGACGTGTCCCGTGCGATCGTCCATGCAATCAAGACGGAGTCACTCAGCGGTCCGGTCAATACCGTTGCGCCCGAAGCGGTGACGAACCGCACATTCACCAAGACGCTGGGAAGCGTACTGAAACGCCCAACCATCTTTCCAATGCCGGCATTTGCAGCCAAATTGGCATTCGGCGAGATGGCCGAAGCATTGCTGCTGTCGAGCACCCGTGCGACACCGAACCGACTTGAAAGTTCGGGTTTCGACTTTGAACACGCGACGCTCGAAACCGCGCTGCGCTCAATCCTCAGATAGCCGCGCACTTCGCATCGGTTCCGCGTCAATTCTACATTGATGCTCTAAGGCAGGCTGATCGATGGCGGGAATGCCTGGGGTTCGTGCGCCCTTTGTCATGTCCGATTGAACACATTGATGCTGTACGGCGAATTGGGGAATTCGCTTGCGTTTCGCGGACCGTATTTCCTTAACCGGACGCGACAATTCTACGATTCATATTGGAAGTTGTAATGGGTGACGCGCGCGATCGATACATCCTGCCTGTCGCCGGGCCGGTCGTTTTGCACATGCAGCCAAGTCGCGTTTTCGACGGGAGCAAAAATGACGACCAACACAGTAGACATCAAATCGGTTATTGCCGAATGGATCTGCGAAGCCGCTGCCGATGGGCATTCCGACGCCTACGATGCCAAGCGCTCCAACACACGCTACGAGTGGTATCAGCAGATGGAGTTGCTCGTTGACGGTGACGTATCATACGTGACGTGTCGTGATATCGGCACCGGCGGTATCGGCGTCAGCACCCGCAGCAAACTCTCCGAATACAGCAACGTGATGATTCGACGGGACAGCCGCGATCCATGGATTCCCTGTAAAGTCGCACACTGTACGCAATCGATAGGCAAGAGCTCTGTCGGATTGCAACTCGATTTTATCTTGTAGCGTTTGCCACGGTCGTTGACTAAGAACCCGTAAAACACGTCGATCGATCCACGAAGCAAAGTTTGTTTCCAAACGGATCCTTGAAATAAAACGAGCGTTCGCCCCATGGGCGCGATGCAATCGCATGCGCCGGATCGCCGTGTATGTCTTCGACGTCGAAGTCAGCATGAGCGTTTTGGCATCGATCGTGTGCATCTTCAAGATCATCGACCGCAACGTAAATGAATTCCGTTATGGGTTTCGCGTCATAACCGTCGCCGTCGGCAATGGGGTCGAAGCAGGCGAGAATCGTCCCGTCGCAGTCGAAATAATGTCGCCCGTGTGAGACCCTGATTCCCTTGAAATTTAGAATCGTCGCGTAAAAAGTGGCGGCCCGTTCAATGTCACGGACTGGCACCAGGATGCGAAACAGCTTTGGTTTCATGGCGGAAGCGACTCGGATTTAGAAACAAGAATGCTATTATTCATCCTCTTCTTGGATGATGATTCGAGGGGTCACCATCAACATCAGCGACTGAGAATCTTGAATTGCGGCGGTGTTGGTGAACAATCGGCTGACGTACGGAATCTTCGACAGAACGGGGAGGCCATGCTCAACATCGCCTTCTGCAAGTCGTTTGATACCGCCGAGCAGGATGGTGCCCCCGTCAGGAACCGAAACCGATGTTTCTACAGTCGAACGCTGAAAGACCGGCAATTCGATAAAGACTTCCACGCCATTGATCTGAACGGTCT
This sequence comes from Alphaproteobacteria bacterium, assembly GCA_028285105.1. Classification (GTDB taxonomy): domain Bacteria; phylum Planctomycetota; class Phycisphaerae; order UBA1845; family UBA1845; genus UBA1845. Next base: position 348,798 of record JANQQE010000030.1, on the reverse strand, counting down.
GTGCCTGGGCGAACACGATACCGCGCGTGCCTGGGACAATGGTCAATGTCACGGATCCGTCACTGTTGACTTGCGGGATGACATCAAGCACGAAACCCGATTGAACGAATGGGACCTCCTCGTCAACGGTATCCTTCCCGATTTTGAATTCGGGTTCCAAGTCGGTGCTGTCGGCGAATTCGTTGCGGTGAATGAATGACGTGTATTGGCCGTTAAGGACCGTCACTTTCGGCGCATTCAAGACGATGTTCTGCTCGTTTTCGTTGGCGGCAGCTAGAATGGCATTGATGTCGGTGTTGTTAAGTAGCGTTGCCTGAATCGAATCGAGTTCGGGTGTGGTCGTAGAATCTAGTATCACACCGCCATTGAGGTCGTTGAGCTCTGGTAATTCCACGATGTCGTCTTGCGAAAGGAAATTGAGCCCGTTGGGCGGCGGCGCCATGAATGCCTTAATCGCTTCGTTGTCCGAGGCGTCGATGGGGAAAGCGATGGGTACAGGCGTGACTTCGACGAACTTTACGCCAATCATGACCTGCCGATTCTCAATCCCACCGACCAACGAAGGCGAAACCGCGATCGTGTTTTGAAGCGACTGCGGGTCGGCTGCGACGCGCACGCGACGCGATCGTGATGCGGCTTCATCTGCCGGTGTGGCTTGTGTGGAGTTTCTCGATTCGACGGCGAGGGATTGATCGAGTGTGATGCCGAGCGTGTCCAGAAAGTCGGCGTCCGTCGCAAGGGCTGTCAGCACGAGTTCGATCTTCGCGGATGCGTTGACCCCATCGTCCCCGACATCGCTGTCGTCCGGCATAACGTCTGAGTCGGCGCCATTGGTTGACATATCCATCGAACTACTGTCGTCGTTGTTGCCATTTCCTCCGGGAATGGTCATTTCGCAACCGCTTCCCAACAACAGCATCGCGGCGAGGATTGTCAGCGGTGTATGGATTGACCCATGGCGTGTGAAACGTTGGCGCGATTCGATCATGATAATTCGCTCCGGTAGGAAATGCGGTTGGCCCCGAATGATCTTTGACAGCTTGACGAGACTACATTCAGCAAGGCGCGACGACAACAAGAATCGAGCGGACGTCCCATCGCAAACTTCAGATTCGTTGAGATGCCAACGTTTGCAGGCGCTTTAGTTTGGGTATTTTGCGCGGAATATGCGAATCAGTCTGGCATTGCCGAATATGTACAGGCTTCCCAGCTATCCGATTGGGGGCATGGTGTCATGGTTGCCAAGGCTCGACTGACAACTCCCTGAATTGACACTCTCAAGCTTGGATTTATAATGACCAAAAGCCGAAGGGGTGGTTTTTGTCAAAACCGGCTAACTGCCCTTACCGGCAGGGGTTTGCGCACAAATGGCGGTGGTTGGACTGGATAGCCTCTCGAAGATTTACCCAGGCAAGCCGCCCGTTCGAGCCGTCGAAAATGTCACGCTTGAGGTGGCAGACCGCGAGTTGTTGGTTTTGGTGGGCCCTTCCGGGTGCGGAAAGACGTCAACGCTTCGGATGATTGCCGGTTTGGAGACGCCCACCGGCGGGACGGTGACGATCGGTGACCGGGTCGTCAATGAGGTGGCTCCCAAAGATCGCGACATCGCGATGGTCTTTCAGAATTACGCACTGTATCCGCACATGACAGTGTTCAAGAATATGGCGTTTGGCTTGAAGATGCGCCGGGTGCCCAAGGCTCAGATTCACGAGAAAGTGACTGAAACAGCCCGGATGCTTGGGATCGAGCATTTGCTGAATCGCAAGCCCAAGTCTCTTTCCGGGGGCGAGCGGCAGCGGGTGGCAGTAGGACGAGCGATCGTTAGGACGCCCAAGGCGTTCTTGTTTGACGAGCCGCTCTCGAATCTCGATGCCCGGCTTCGGGTGAAGATGCGTTCGGAGTTGAAGCGACTTCACCGCGATTTGCAAGCGACGTCGATCTACGTCACGCACGATCAAGAAGAAGCGATGGCGCTGGGCGACAGGATCGCTGTGATGCATCGGGGCGAATTGCAGCAATGTGCAGCGCCTCGCGAGATATACGAGCAGCCGCTCAATCGGTTTGTTGCCGGGTTTGTCGGGGTTCCACCGATGAACTTTCTCGACGGCAGGATCGTCGAGCGGGGCGACAGGTTGGTTTTCGATGCCGGCTTCGGTCAGCTTGAATTGCCCGTCCGAAGTCAGACGATCTTAAGCGGATGCGTTGGCGATGCCGCGGTTTACGGCGTTCGGCCTCAAGGCATTCGGATTGATCCGGAAGCAAGCAGCGGTTTGAGGCTTGCGGTTTCGATGGTTGAAGTACTCGGCAGAGATGCTGACGTTTACTTGCAGTGCCCCGACCAGACCGCATCCGGCAGCCAATCGCTGGTGGCTCGCGTTCCGGTCGATACGAAAGTGACAGAAGGTGGCACTGTTGGTGTTTCGTTTGATGTTGGCAACGTCCATATTTTTGAACCGGGCGAGTGTGGCATGAACTTGACATACGAAGGACAAATCGATGCGAGCCGCGAAGGTTCGTTTGCGGGAGTTGACGCCAGTGCGAACTGATCCGTCACCATTCTGTGCGATGTTCGATCTGTGCGATGTAGTCAGGGTCTGTGCGATGCGGCTGGTTGAGAAATCGAGCGGACAGTTGTCCGCGCTGCGTGGAGCAAAGCCGATGCGATAAGGCAGAATCTTGCCATGTTGGGTTCGTGTCGGTTCGAAAGTGGGTTTGCCTCTAGCGCCCGCTTTTTTGTTTTTTGTTGAAAGCTGCATGGCTGAGTCGGCTGGCAACGGTCGGCATAGATGCATGGCCATTCAGATTGGATAGCTGAAGTTCATAAAGTGCAATTTAGTAATTCGGGCGCGCATGGACGCCGGTAATCCATGCAACGACATGAAAGCCAGGGTACAGATGCCATGATGAATCAAGAGTTGCTCAAGGTTGTTGAGCACATCAGTCGCGAAAAAAACATCGACAAGCAGATGGTGTTTGAGGACCTCGAGATGGCGATGCTTTCTGCCGCTCGAAAAGCATACGGTGCCGCCAACGATGTGATGGTACGCATCGATCGCACCACGGGTGAAATCAACGCCACGCGCGACGACGAACCCATCAGCATGAAAGAGTTGGGACGCATCGCGGCTCAGACGGCGAAGCAGGTAATGATCCAGAAGTTTCGCGAAGCCGAGCGAGACAGTCTGTTTGAAGAATTCTCAGAACGTGTTGGTCAAATCATCACCGGGACGGTGGCGCGCTACGAAGGTGGCGCACTGGTCTTGCACCTGGGGCGGACCGAAGGGTTTCTGCCCAGAAGCGAGCAAATCCCTGGTGAGACGCACCATCCGGGTGAGCGCGTTCGCGGCATGATTCTCGACGTGCGCGAGCAGCCGCACGAGGTGCGAATTGTGCTGACGCGTACGCATCCGGATTACATCCGGCGATTGTTCGATCTGGAGGTGCCCGAAGTTGGCGAACGCATCATCGAGATTAAGGCGCTCGCAAGAGAAGCTGGTTACCGAACGAAGGTGGCTGTTGCTTCAATCGATTCAAAGGTCGATGCGGTGGGTGCGTGTGTCGGTGTTCGCGGCAGTCGCATTCGCAACATTGTTGACGAACTCAACGGTGAAAAAATCGATATCGTGCGGTGGAACGAATCGTCGCAGGTGTTGATTGCCAACGCCCTTAAGCCTGCCGAAGTGCAGGAGACGGCCCTTTGTTTTGAGATGGGTCGGGCGTCGGTCGTGGTGGCTGAGGATCAGCTTTCGCTGGCGATCGGTAAGCGTGGTCAGAACGTGAGGCTTGCCGCCCGTTTGACGGGATGGGACATCGATATCCTCACGCCGTCCGATTACGACAAGGGCATCGATCAGATGAGCACTGCCCTTCGCGAGATCGAGGGCGTTGACGACATCCTCATTGAGAAGTTTTTGGCGATGGGCATTATCAACCTTGCGGACATCGATGAGGTTGGTGTCGAACCGCTGGTGTCTGAGTTGGAGTTGGAAGAAAAGCAAGCCGCCGAACTGGTCGAAGCTGCGAAGGCCGCGGCAGAAAGGTTCGCAACCGAAGAGCAAGCCGCCAAGGAATTGGCAGCGGCTGAGGATGCGAAACGGGCAGAAGCCGGTGAATCTGGCACTGATGAAGCCAATACAGAAGAAACTGGTGAGGCTGATGCAGTTGCTGGCGGATCGGAAAGCGAAGCCATCGAGGGTTTGACGGCGGGTGAAGTTTCACCCGATGCCGGTCAAGCAAGTGATTCTGCTAGCGATGTGGCGGCGGATGAATCCGTATCTGAAGAGCCGGTGTCTGACAAACCGGTCGCTGAAAAGCCCGTGGCTGAGCGTGCGGAATAGTTGGATTTGAAGCTGCAGTTGGTTGTGCCCGGTTGGTTGCGATTTTGAGCAGCCACCGGTTGATCCTGGGTTTGATGGAGAAGTGTTTTGGCTGAAAAAATGCGCGTTCACATCCTTGCAAAGGAACTGAACGTCACAAGTAAAGACATCCTGACGAAGTGCCGTGCTGAGGAAATAGACTTGAAGAATCATATGTCTACCCTCGGTCCGGGACTTGAGGCGACGGTGCGCGAGTGGTTCAGCGAGGGCGCGCACGTACACGTCGTCGAAAAGACCAAAAGGGTGGATCTCGAAAAGGCGCGCAGCAAAGCCAAGAAGAAGCGCAAAGCCAAAGCCAAGTCCAAGTCGGCAGCGACTTCGGCGGGTGGCGAGTCCGATTCGGCAACCGCAGTCGCAGAACTTGAAGCGCCGGAATCATCTGCTGTCGCCGATGCAGAGACGACTGACGCCAAGCCCAAATCCAAGACCGGCAAGACAACCGCCAAGAAACAAGTAGGCACGTCTGTAGAGGTGGACGCAGCGACGTTGACAAAAGTCGGCGATCAGCCAGGCGACGTTGCGATTGCCGATTCCGAAGTTGTTGAGTCGGACAAGTCGGCAACTGACCCGTCAGCAGAAAACATATCGTCTACGGGAACATTGGATGCGGCTGCTGAAGTTGCGACAGAGTCTCCCGCGACGGATGAAGCGACGGTTGATGAAGCGCCGTCGGAACCGGAGGAAGTTGCTCCGGCAGGGCCGCAAAACGTTCCAGCGCCCGCGAAGCTCTCCGGACCGCGCGTGGTTCGATACGAAGCGCCGGAAGAATATGCGATTCCCAAACGTGGACCGCGCCGACCCAAAAAGACCGAGTCTGAGGGTGTTGCGGCTCGTGGACCGGCAGTCGTTCCGGGAGATGCGCCAGGTCAGCCAGATCGGGGTGGTAAGCGGCGCGGTAAAGCTGTCGAACAGAAATCGAGCGGCCGCAAGATGTCGGGTCGTCGTGAAAGCCTGCACGAACGCGAAGTCGGTGAACGTCTGAGCGAGTGGAACAATCAGGATCTTGCTGAACGTCGCGCCCGTTTGCGGGGTGCGACGGGTAGGCGTCTTGTTTCGCGCCGAGCCCGCAGCAAGAGCGGTGGCGGCGGCGGACGTGTGGAAGTTGCGCCAATTACCGAAGCCCAATTGGAAGAACCGATCACGGTCAAGCAGTTCTGTGCCGGGTTGGGTGTACCCTTCCAGCGATTGTTCCCGATATTCCAAAAAGAACATGGCTTGATGCTTTCGGTCACGAGCGTGATCCCGACCGAAGTTGCCGAATTGGTGGCAACGGAACTGGGTGTCGAGTTAACCATTGTCAAAGCCAAGACGGGTATGGACAAAGTCAAAGAAGAACATGAGGCACTGGAGCGCAAGAAACTCAAACGCCGGCCTCCCATCGTTACGATTCTCGGTCACGTCGATCACGGCAAGACCAGCTTGCTCGACCGGATCCGAAAAGCCCGAGTTGCGGCTGGTGAAGACGGTGGTATCACGCAGCACATCAGTTCGTATCATTATAACGTCGCTGGAAAGTCGGTAACGTTCCTGGATACACCCGGCCACGAAGCGTTTACGGCGATGCGTGCCCGTGGTGCGCAGGTGACGGACGTCGTGGTGTTGGTCGTCGCTGCCGACGACGGAATCATGCCGCAAACGATTGAAGCCATTAACCATGCGAAGGCGGCAGAAGTGCCGATCGTCGTCGCGCTCAACAAGATTGACCTCGGTACGCAAAACGTCACCAGGATTTATACGCAGCTCACCGAGCATGGGCTCACCCCCGCAGGCGATTGGGGTGGTGACATCGATGTCGTCCATACATCGGCAACGACCGGTGAGGGCGTCGATGAATTGCTTGAGCATCTTTCGACGTTGGCGGACCTTCACGAGTACCAAGCCGACAAGACCATCCCCGCGTCCGGTGTGGTCATCGAAGCCGAGAATCGTCAGGGTGCAGGTCCGGTGATGCAGGTGATCGTACGCGATGGAACGGTGAAGGTCGGGGACGTCGTGGTTTGCGGTAATGCATATGGCAAGGTTCGTTCGATTCGCGATGATCGCGGCAAATCGATCAAATCAGCCGGTCCGGCGATGCCCGCTGAAATCTGGGGCATGAGCGAGGTGCCTTCTTCGGGTGACGAATTCTTCGTCGTCGAAAACATGCAGCGGGCCAAGCAGGTTGGCGAAGAAGTCAAAGATCAGCGGGTCAGCGACGCGAGGTCTTCGGTCAAGAAGGCCCGAAGCCTTGAAGACCTGGTCAAGATGCGTAGCGGTGTCGATGTGCAGGAACTTCCCGTCATTGTCAAAGCCGACGTGGACGGTTCGGTCGATGTGCTGGTGCAGACGCTCCAGCAGTTCCCGGACAATGAGGTGCGTTTGAACGTGCTTCATGCCGGTATCGGATCGATCACCGACAGTGATATTCACCTTGCCGACGCATCCAATGCGATCATCATCGCCTATCGCGTGTCTGTTCCATCAAAAACGCGAAAGTTGGCGGAGCAGAAGAATGTCGATGTGCGGAACTACAAGGTCATCTATGACGTCACAGATGACATCAAGAAAGCCCTCGAAGGGTTGCTTGCCCCCGATGAGAAAATCGAGTCCCGGGGTGCGGCGGAAGTTCGCGAACTGTTCCGTATCTCAAAACTTGGATTGGTGGCAGGAAGTTATGTTCGCGAGGGTACGATTTCGAGCAAGCACCTTGCCCGCGTGGTTCGCGACGGTGTGCTGATACGCGACAACTGCAAGTTTGAGTCGCTTCGCCGGTTCAAGGATGACGCGAAAGAAGTACGCAACGGTATGGAGTGCGGTATCAGGCTTGAAGGGTTTGACGACATCAAGGCTGGCGACATGATCGAAACGTATGAAGTCATCAAGACCGCGCGTACGCTGGAAGAGGCAGCCGCCGCGGCAGCAGACGATTCGTAGACTTGGTGTGGTGTATTAAAACGAGAGTGATGCCTGATGACATAAAAGGCGATCGATGAGCCGAGTCGCGGAAATGGTCGATCGTTGCGGTGGGGTCTGAATGGGTCGGTACCTTTGTTTGATTGTTTGCAGGAAGGAAGCGATACATTGAATCTCGTTCTTGCGAGGTACCATGAATCAAGACCTTTACGGGCTATGAAAAACGCATGATTGAATTCAAAGGCGAATGCGGCCATACCATTCGGGCGCGAGATGAGGACTCCGGAAAGATCGTCCGTTGTTCGTATTGCGGTAAGGAGGCATTGGTAACGCGCCAAGCCCAGGACGATCTCGATCTGCTGTTCGATCAGGTCGAGCAAACCGGTTCGTACGACGCCCAAGCCACAAAAGTAGGTCAGAAATACCACAAGACCAAAGCGCGACAAGAGAAGCGCCTGGCAGCAGGTAAGCCGGCCAACGCTTTTGACCCGTTCGACATTGCGATGAAAATGACCTATGTCGCGGTCATCGTGATCTTGATTGTCGTGGGGTACAAGTATGTGCCCGGTCTGTACAAAAGTCTGACCGGTGAGTCATCACCGCCGCCCAAGGTGGCAAAGGAAGATCGCCAACAGGAAAGCAACAACAGATCGGCGCCCCGGAAACGCATGGGCTTGATGTCCGAATCGCTGAACAGTCAGCAAGAAGGCGTCTATGTGAGCAGCGTGCCTTCAGGGGCTGGGATTTACCATCTGGCGAAGACATCGGTGACTGGTTCCATCCTCGATGACCCAATGGCCAACAAGAATGTTCGTACGAATAGGGCACTTCGACTTAAACCGGGTAGGCATACGATCGCAGTGGCGATTCGAATCAATGAAGCCGAACTGATGGACCTTCCCGAGTATAAAAAACTGCGTAGGGATATTGAAAGAAACGACGCAGATATCGACAAGAAGATTCGCGATTACTTTGTTCCCGATGGTAGCGTGGCGACGCGAGTTGAAAAACTGCGAGGCGCGCTGCATTTGGTGCGGGTGTTTGAGTGCGAGGTAGACAGCCAAACGTGGGAGACGACCACCGCAATGTTCCTGCCAAGAAAATTGACGCCCAAAGATACGATTGAGCATCTGCCTCGCAATTCAAGTTATGGATTCGAGCTGCTGCAAGCACAACGCGAATTGGATTTCTATCAAGTTCCAAGTGATGTCCAAACGTACGTCGAAGACGCTCTGGAGCGCGTTGGTGTGTGCAGTTATGAAAACAAGGAAGACGGTTCATACCGCCTCTTCAAAATCGATCCGGTCAACGGTGCGGTGATCTCGCGTCGAGTCAATCCTTAGGGCGTTTGCCCGTGAGGACGTTGGCAAGGTCTTGAAGCTTGGCATCCAAAACGAATGGTCGTTGGCGTACTCACGTTGGAGTTGGTGGTTTATGAAGCGCAGTCGCTTAAGGATAAGCGGCGCGTCGTGAAGAGTTTGAAGGAGCGTATTTCCAATCGGTTCAACGTCTCGGTGGCCGAGGTCGAACATCAGGAACTTCGTCAACGGGCGGGATTGGCTGTTGCGATGGTTTCCAACGACCCCAAGTTGGTTCACGGATGTTTCGATCAGATCGTCGCGGTGGCTCAGCGGGACTCGGTTGCCTCGTTATTGTCGTTTGAAAAGGAGATTCTCTAGCCGACGGGTCGGGTGCATCGACGTTACAAAGATGCGGCGTTCGTCGGTAGAGTGCAAAGACGTTACCTTCATTCATGAAATCATTTCGTACAGACAAGATGGCCAGCCTGATCCGGTCGATCGCCAGTGACATGATCGCGAACAAGGTTCACGATCCGCGAATCGGAAAGTTCGTCAGCGTGACCAAGGTCGAAGTCGCTCCGGATCTGCAACTCGCCAAGGTGTATATCAGCGTGATGGGCAGCGAAGAAGAGCAGCGCAGCACGATGCGCGGTCTCAAGAGCGCCCAGGGGTTGATTCAGCGGGCAGTGGCCAAGGGAGTGTCGGCGCGCGTTTGTCCTCATCTGACGTTCGTGAGCGACCACTCGATCAAGAAAGCGGCTGAGATCATGGAGATCATCAACACCAACGCGGCAGAAATGGGGCCAGCATCCGACGATGACCCAGTATCAGGCGATGATGTTGTCACCGAGCTAGATGAACATGCGGTTGAAGAGATGAATAGAAATCAATCAGAAGACGGAGTCCAGCCATGAAAAACGGGACTCTCTATGGCAAGAAAATCAAGCAGGCGTACAGCAAGTTTCGCGGTGAACGGACCAGCGAACCGCCGGATGTTCGGCCGCCCGTCGAGCAGTTGATTCTCGCGGTGCTCAGTCAGGAAACCTCGCTCGACCGCGCCGAGAAAGCGTTTTCGCAGATTCTTGACGACATGGTCGATTACAACGAGTTGCGCGTTTCGACGCCAGCCGAAGTCTCGTCGTCGATCAGCAAACACATTCCGCGAAGTGTACAGCGCGCCAAGACTCTGTTGACCGTACTCAATGCCGTATTTCAGTTGGAATACACGATTTCGCTCGAGCACCTTTCTTCCAAGGGCGTACGCGAGATCAAGTCTTATCTTTCCGACCTTGACGGGATCACGCCTTACACAATGGCGTCGGTGATGTTGTGGAGTCTTGGCGGACATGCCATTCCGGTCAACGATGTGGCGCTTGAGTTCCTCAAGGAAAACGATCTCGTCGATGCAAATGCCAGCAGCGCGGAAGTGCAATCCTTCCTTGAGCGGCATGTGAGTTCTTCGGACGCGAAGGAATTCTGCATGGACCTGGACGCGGTTGTGAGGTCCAGGAAATTCGGGCTGAACGGTAAATCCAAATCCAGCAAGGCACCCAAAACAAAGCTGACAGAGGGAAAAGCAAAGACCAAAAAGAAATCGACAGCCAAGAAAAACGGTACCGCCAAGAAGAAATCGGCGGTTAAGAAGAAGGGCTCAGCCAAGAATAAATCAGCCACAAAGTCCAAAACAAAGAAGAAAAAAACGGCTTCCAAAAGGTAGATACTAACCCCACCAACGCTGCCGACGAACTTCGTGTTGAACCCAGGCTCCGTCCGCTGCCGATGTCAATACCATGCGATTCTCGCCACCTGCCGCACGGCGTATATTATCTAAAGTAAATGGCTTCTATCGATTGCGCATTCTCAATCGTCCGGTCGTAGCCGTAAGGAGTAGTGCCATGTTTAGAATCAATCGTGGATTCCGATTCTGCGTCGGGCTGGCAGTTATCGTAAACGCTGTGGCATTGTGCGGGACGATTCAGGCAGCGGACTCGGTTTCGTCGGAAGATATATTTCGAGACCAATCGCCTGAACTCGATTCTGAAAAAGCGCATGTTCCTTTTGACGAGTTGAAACCGGTCATCGAAATCGAGCATGACGATGCGGTTGCCGACCCGTTGCCGGATCGGGTTGTTCGTGCGATCGATCGAACGGTAACGCTGCGAGGTGAAGAGCGCTATACGGAAGCGCTGATCGAGTTGGAGAAAGCGCAGCGAATCGCAGCAGGCGATCGGCGGATCGTTCGAGCGCTGGCGCTGACCGCGTGGTTGTCCGGCGATTACAAAAGGGCACGCTATCACGTTGAACAATCGCTGAAGCAAGGCGAAGATGACACAACGTGTCACTACATTTTGGGTCGACTGGCAGCAAGTCGGTTTGAAAATGAGACTGCGATCCTGGAATATCGAAAGACTTTGGCGTGTTCGGGCGATGTTGACGGCAGCATGTTCGCACGCGCAGCCGAAGGCGAATTGGGTGCATTGCTTCTCGCTGAAGGATACATTCAAGCTGCCATCGATCTCTATACTGCGATCACCGCAAGGTCTACCGTTTATATTCCAGAACTCGAAGAACACAAGCAACTCTACCATCAACTCGTTCGCCATCAGAAACACGAGTACGAGCAACTCGCATGGGCTCATGCGAAACTTGGTCAATACGCTCGCGCCGTTGAGTATCTCGATTCATTGAAGGACGATCTCGACATCCAACCGCATGAATTGATCGATCATGCCAAGTTGTACGCCCGCGCGGGCGATATGGACAAAGCCATTCGACATGCTCGTGATGCACTTTCGATGCAGCCCGAAGCCGTTGAAGTGCTGATGGCAATCTATGCGCATCAGAACCGTCCCGACGCCATCGTCGAGGCGTTTGAGAGTGCCATTGAAGGTGGTGACGCTAGCCCAAAAGTCACGAGCGCGTACGCCCGGGCGCTGATCGAATCGGACCGCAAGGACGAAGCTGTTCGGTTGATGGAGAGTCAACTCGAATCGCCCTCTGCGAAACTGGAGACGATCGGGACGGCAGTTGAAGTCTTTCTGGCAGCCGGCGCTTGGAATCCGGCGATTGAGGCGATGATTGAAGCCGTGCGAAATCGAACGGATGCGGCAGCGGAAGTCACCAACTGGATTCGATCGCACGCCGAGATCAACGAGAACTCCGACCTGGCACACCTTGCAACAGGGAACCACTTGGCAAAAGCGAGCGATTTCGCCGAATCTTACGTCTTGGGGCAGGTGGCGCTGGCGTTCGATGAGCGCGATGCCGGCCAGACTTGGATGGAGCATTCGCTCGAAGAACGTCCTGCATTCGTTGCAGCCAGAGTCGCGCTCGCTCGGATTTTTTTGGATCGCTGGCAATGGCAAGAAGCCATCGACATTGCTGCGCCCAAGAAGTATCAGTTTGACCGAGACACGAGGCTCGAAGCGATCGCGGGTCAGGCCTATCGCGGTTTGGACGACCCGGAATCGGCCATCAAACATTTCGAATCGGCGATCCGACTGCACCGTGGCAACATCGATGCCATGCTCGAGCTGGCTGAATTGTACGATGAAGCCAACAGAACGGTCGCCTCGCGCAGGCAATTGGAAAAAATCCTCCGCATCGATGCGTTTAACGACGAAGCGCGAAGTCGTCTTTGCTTGAATCATATCAATAACGGTGATCGCCGAGCAGCCGCGGAGCAGATTCAAAAGATGCGCGTTCATCGCGCAGCGCCGACGGTGGTGGCACGGTGTATTGCGGCGCTCGAGTTCAATGCAAGCAACCCGGATTACGATCGTTTTCGCAAGACACTTCAGAATGCGATCGATGCATCCAAACCGGACGTGGACTCGCTGCAACTGATCGGATTGTCGTATATGCAGCAAATGAATTGGCCGGATGCAATTGCTGCGTTGGAATCGGCGCGGCAGATGGAACCGAACAACATCGAATTGACCAGCATGCTGATGGAGTGTCGCACGCGAAACCTGGAATTCGAAGATGCGCTCGTCTTGCAAGAAGAATTACTGAAGCGGCATCCGCACCGAGCGGTATGGAAGAATAACTTGCTTGAGTTACTCTTGACCGTTCAGCGCTACGAAGCGGCCATGGTTTATGGCCGCCAGTTGATCGAAGATTCGGATTCCAATCCGGCATATGTCCGCCAGATTCGTACGAAAATCGTGGCGATCCATCGCGCGCTAGGCAACGATTCCGCAGCATTGAAAGAACTCGAGTTGATGCGACTGAGAGCCAGCGATGACCCGGGCGTTCTCCTGTACCTGATTAACATTTGCCAGGGAATTGGAAAGCATGACCGGGCGATGGAGTTGATCAAGCGATGGCAGACCGACATACCCGGCGGTTTTGCGCGAGGCGACCTGAATGTCATTTGGCGCGATTTGCCGTCGTATCAACGGGGCGAGGTAATGGAACTGTTGTTGGAGGCGATCGAAAGCGATCCGCAAAACGATCGACTCCACACGACGATGATTGCGTTCCTGCGGGAGACGAATCAATTCGATGAAGCCATCGCTCTGGCCAAGAATAGCGCAGTCGATGGGGCGTTTAAGGAGTTGTATCTCAATGAACTGCAATTGACCTATGATGTCAGCGGGCAACCTGACGAAGCCATCGACGTCATTGAAGGAATGATGGCGGTCAGTGATGAGGAGATGGCGGATAATATTGAAATTCACGGTTTCCTTCGCCAGGCAGTGGTGCAGGTCTTGATAAATCATGGCCGAGCGGCTGAGGCGGTCGATCGACTCAACCGCTGGCTTAAGCAAGCCCGCAATGCCGGGTCGATCGAGTCGGAGTACTTGTATCTAAGCTTGCTTTCATTTGCGTATCAGGAATCGGGAGACCTCGACGGTGCCCGAGAAGCGCTGGAGAAATACTTCAAACTTGACCCGACCAACGTCGGTCTGCACAACGATCTGGGCTACACATTGGCCGACACGGGTCTGGAATTGGACCGGGCTGAAAACATGATTCGCCTTGCCGTGGGCGATTCACCTAGAAACAGTGCCTATCTGGACAGTCTTGGATGGGTGCATTACAAGAAGGGCGAGTTCGCCGAAGCAAAGCGTTGGTTGGCGATGGCCCGTCGCGGATTCGACGGCGAAGACCCGGTAATCTGCGAACACATGGGTGACACTTGCTGGCAGTTGGGCGACCGTGATGATGCTGTCAAATGGTGGAAAGAGGGCTTGGAAATGGCCGAGAAGGCGTTGGCCCGTCCGCCCGTCAGCGGCCCGACACGGCGCGCTGTGCAGAATGCAAAACAACGGCTGGAATCGGTCGAGAACGGAACAGAGCCCAATGTTGCAACGGTGGTGAAAAGGTCTTTTTCCGATGAATAGATGCAATCGTCCCGGTTGTTGAATGCTTCACCGATGAAGCGATTCGATTCGACCCATACCGGTACACGAACAAGAAGGAATCAAGTCGATGTCAGGTCACTCAAAGTGGTCCACGATTAAACACAAGAAAGCCGCCACCGACGCCAAACGCAGCAAGGCCTGGAGCAAGGTGTCGCGCGATATTACCGTCGCCGCGAAATTGGGTGGGGGCGATCCGGAAGCAAACCCGAGGTTGCGACTTGCGGTGGACAAAGCCAAGTCAGCCAACATGCCCCGCGACACGATCGAACGGGCCATCAAGAAGGGGGCGGGCGGTCTTGACGGTGTTAACTATGAAGAGTGTATCTACGAAGGGTACGCTCCGGGTGGGGTGGCTGTCATGTGTTCGGCGCTGACCGACAATCGTGCGCGAACCGCACCAGAGATCAAAAAAATCTTCGAGCGTGCAGGTGGAAATCTCGGAGCCGTCGGTAGCGTCGCGTGGATGTTCAAGCAGCGTGGCGTGATCGTGGTCGGTGCCGACGCCATTGCTGAAGACAAGATCATGGAGGTTGCGCTGGAAGCCGGGGCGGAAGACATCGACTCCGGTCCGATCTGCCACGAGATCAGCTGCTCGCCGGATGATTACCTCACCGTGAAGGGCGCGATCGAATCTGCCAAAATTCCCATCCAGTCGGCTGAGATTTCGATGGTGGCTGACACCACAGTGGCCGTCGATCTCGATTCGGCGAGGAAGATCGTCAAGTTGATGGATGCATTGGAAGATCACGACGACACGCAAAATGTTTCATCCAATGTTGACATCCCCGATGACATTTTTGCGCAATTGAACGACGACTAAGAGGCCAGCCTCGATCGATTCCTTCAATTCTCGATTCTCCACCGGTGTACAATCGTCATGTCTCTGAACGATACGCAGAACCATGGCGATACGCCCATACCAGTCGCAACGCCGATAGATGGGCCAGTCGAGTTTTGTGTTGCGCCCAACCCGATGTTGCTGGAGAAGATTCCACGGTCGAGGGCGGCTGCCCATCTTGCTTTGTTAATGGCTGCGTTCATCCTGATGCAAGTTGTCGCAGCATTCTGTATACGCGCTGCTTATGGTGCGGATGTGACTGAAAGCGATTTCGCGGAATCGGCTACACCCGTGGTATTGACGGTTGTTGTTGGCATTGTGCTGGTGGTCTTGGCCGTTACGTTGATGTGGAGATCGGAGTGTTCTGCTGCGTCGATCGGACTTTCATTCTCAAATTGGAAAGCCGATTGTGCGATTGGGTTGCTTGTAGCTATAGCCAGCTATGCCGGATACATCGTGTCGATCCTCGTTATTGCGCTGGTCTCGCCGGAAGCGATCGGCAATCTCCAGGAGAATCCGGATCGCATCAAAGAAATGCTACCACCGATCCATCCAGCGTTTCTAACGATTGTGATTTGCCTTGTTGCGTTCTGGGAGGAGGCCATCTTTCGCGGCGTCCTGGTCACCCATCTTCGACGGATGTTTGGCGGTTGGATACTGGCCACGTTGATTTCTGCGGGTCTCTTTGGATTGCTCCATGTCTTCACGCAAGAGCCGATTGTGGCTATACCGCTTACGGTTCTCGGTATTATCTGGACGGTGTTTACGGTTTGGCGTCGGTCAATCGTTGCGAGCGTTGTCGGCCATGCTTTGTACAACCTCGGACAGATATGGATGGTTTATCGAATGAGAGGTACCCTGCTGCCCACGTTTGAATTGGTGGCGTGAGTCGGTTGGCTCTGGTATTATCGGGGCTGGGCCATAATCGTATTGGAGTCATATGCAGAAGCATCCTAATCTTCCTCAACCCTTCGCCGATCTCGGTGTAGAGACCCCTATTCTCAAAGCCCTCGCGAAAATCGGCTATGAGGAGCCTTCGCCCATCCAGCGCGAGATGATTCCCAAAATCATCGCCGGTCACGATGTGCTGGGTCAGGCCAAGACGGGGACGGGCAAGACCGCTGCCTTCGGGATTCCGACGTTGCAACGGATGGATCGCAACAAGGGATTGCAGGCGCTTTGCCTCGTTCCAACGCGCGAACTGGCCGTTCAAGTCACGGGCGAACTTCGACGGATCGGTGAATTCAGTAAGCTTCGATGTGTTGCGGTATACGGAGGGCAAAAGATTCAAACGCAAGTCCATCAACTCGGAAAGAAGCCGCACTTTTGCGTGGGCACGCCCGGAAGAGTGATGGACATGATGGGTCGCGGTTACCTCAAGATTCAAAATGTCGAGTACGCTTTGCTCGATGAAGTCGATCGGATGCTCGACATTGGTTTCCGCGACGACATCAAAAAGATTCTCGGACAAATTCGTGGCAAGCATCAGACGGTGTTTGTGTCGGCGACGATCGACGGCGAAATTCGGAAATTATCCAAGCAGTACATGAAGGATCCGGTCGAGATCAACGTGTCTCGAGACAGCTTGACGGTCGACATGATCGATCAGTATTTCATCACTGCCGAGCGGCGCGACAAGGATCGCGCGATCAAGGCCATCCTCAAAAGAGACAACCCTGATCGGGTCATCGTATTTACCAACACCAAAGCCGCCGCCCGAAAAGTTGCCGCGAAGCTTCATAGAGAAGGCTTCGGAGCGATGGAGATTCACGGCGACCTCATCCAGAAAAAACGCGAAGCTGTTCTCGATAAGTTTCGCAAGAACCGTTTGAAAGTACTCGTTGCAACGGACCTTGCGGCTCGAGGGATCGACGTTCACGATGTGACGCACATTATTAATTACGATCTGCCGCCGGAAATTCAGGTTTACGTCCATCGCATCGGACGCACCGGTCGCATGGGCAAACGCGGGAAAGCCGTCAGTCTCGTGACGCGCGACGAGGGCAAGCTACTGACGGATATCGAAATGCTCATCAACGCCCAGATCGAAGAGATTCACTACGACGGGTACAAGCCTTCGCCTGTACAGGACGAAAAACTGGCTGCACCAACCCAATCGCCCGGGGAGGTATTAGCCGGTCGCATGCAATCCTCCAACAGTGAAGACGGCAAACCTGAAACCAAAGTTCGCCGTACACTGGGCGGACGCTTCAAACCGTCTCGTCGCCGCCGCTAGTTCATGTAACTCTGACTCCTTTAATTCTGATTTATTCAATGCATGGTTCGTCTTGAAATGACGACGCCTCATGTCCGCTTGTCAACGAACATGAGGCATCGGCGTATATTGGCGATTGTATTTGATGACGATTGGGTTAGTGCGTAACCATTGCGGGAAGCGATTTTGCTTCGTCGATCCAGCCGATGACTTCCTTTTCGGATGGAACGCGGCGGGTCAGGTTCTTCGTTGCGTTGACCTCATTCATCTTGGCGACAAGATTGGATACATTGCGCGTCGCGAGTTCCTTGACGGTATCGACGCCCGCGACTTCCAATAATTCGGCGAACTCGGCACCGATTCCTTTGACCCGAAACAGATCGACCATGTTGATCCACTTGAGCAGATGGGTTGCGCTCAAACCGGTTTTGTCGACCAGGTCTTTGCGGCCGTTGGAGTTGCAACCGATCTTGAGGAGCGTGTCGGTGTCGGGAATGCCAGCCGCCCGAAGCTTTTCGCCATAGTTCGGACCGATGCCTTCGACGTCTTCAATCTTCATGTTTGCCATCGTCGTGATCCCCCTCAAAAAATTGTGAATTCTATCTGAGCGGATGATCGACTCCGCCCGAACAACACGAATAAGCACATGGCGCTTTGGTCATTACGCCCGCGGTTTGGGTTAGAAGAATTTCTTGGCCATGCCGAACAAGTCGTCCACGATGGATCCATCGCCATCCGCATCGAGGAAACTCGCCAGCGGATTTCCACTGCCTTTTTGTCGGGCTTCTTCGACGGTTGCGCCGAGTTGCTTGGTTTCTTTGCGCATCGAACCCATGACCATCGTCGCGACGAGTGGCAACATCTTCTTAATGATGCCAGCATCGACGCCCGTTTTGGATGACGCACGGCCAGCGAGTTGGCGGCTTACATCTTTGCTGCCGAGGATGTGACCGAGGATACCGTTTCCTTCTTTGACTGCATCGTCGCGTTCGAGCAGGTCGGGCTCGTCGAGGTATCGATCGTGATCTTTCTTTGCAAGCGCGCCCAATAGCGATGCCAACCCATCTTTCGATTGCGTGTTGCGTTTCACGCCGGCATTGAGCGCGGGAACAAGTTGCTTCAAGATCGATCCAACTTGATCTCCCCCCAAGCCAAACTGTCCGCCAAGTTTCTCCACCGGCGCGCCGCCGCCAGCCCCCAGAATTGTTTCCAACAAACTCATGATGTATCTCCATTCACCATTTCAGCCGAAGATTTTGACCGTCGTGGCCCAAAGACAGTCGCACATTTCCCCCGTTGTACCCACATCGCGAGGCCCCATAAACGCAATTGATTGCGCGTTATGGATTGTCCGCAATCGTACCGAAATCGATTTGCCGATACAATTTAATGGGCAAATCGAGCCGCCAATCCCGATTCTGCCTGTTTGACGATGGACCGACTTTGATAAACGATCGGACGATCTAATGTCCAAGAAGGCCAACAAGGGTTCCACTCCGCAGCGGGCCATGCCGCGTCTCGCGCGATTCCTCAGCCTTTCGCCCATGCCAGCAGACTGGAAGGGCGTGGATGAACTGATGCCGATCCTCGAAAAGCTGCGCGCTGATGGGGCAGTCGTCATGATGAAACTCGACGGCGAACACGCGCGCGGAAGCAGCCAAGGCCCATACACGGCACTCATCACCGGGCAAGTCCTCGCCGGCGAATTCTTTAGAAGCGATCAACCCACCCTGGAGCAAGCCCTCGCCGAAGTCATCGTGGGCTACGCCAATGCGCGATGGGGATTCGATCCGGACGGGAGCAAGTAACGTCTAATCGACTTCCTGCCATTGCCCCATCAATCCGACCGATTCCAGCAGATTCTCTTCGCACTCGTCCGACCCAATCAGGCGCACCAGTGTCGCAGCGATCGCGGCGGCCGCGCCAAAAGCGAAACCGGCAAGGTGCGCGTGAACGCCGACGTTTCCCGCGAGATCGAGCTTGAGCATCGCAACGTCGCAGAGGACCCAGTATAGCACGATCCAGATCGATGAGACTTCGAACGATCCGAAGTGACTGGACATGCGATAAAACACAAACCAGCAGCAACTAATTTCGTTGCGCGGGTACAGCACTATGAACATTCCCATGACGCCGTAAATCGCGCCGGATGCACCCACGATCGACACAGGCGTGCTTAAAAATCTTAGTTGAACGCCGACGGATGCGGCCAACATGACGAGGTAAAGCACCAAATATTGCGCGTGCCCGATCTTGGTGTTAACTGCGTTTCCAAATACGTACAGGAACAGCATGTTGCCGATCAGATGCATAATGCCGGCATGGACAAAACCGTAGGTAATGAATGTTGTTGGTCCACTTTGTTGGGTGGCAGCTAGGTCCCGCAGGATGCCCTCATCGGCAAGGGCGATCAGCGATACGATTGCTGTGATCCCGATCAATACAAAATTGGTCCACGGGTATCGTTGCATCGGGACGGCGGCTTCGTAGGGGATAAACATGGTTCCCTAACCATACGGAATCCGGCTGAGAAAATGCTCTTATAAACCGATGCGATTCTTGGAATGCTGGATTCATAGGTTGGGCGGTGCCGAACATGACTTGAAACGCGAAAACGGCAGTGGGCACAACCCGCCTTACGTCGCGATTGTTGGTGTAGATGTGGTAACGGAAACTTTTGCAATTGTTTTGCAGAGTTGCTTTGTTAGCGAGATTCGGCTGATCGATTTGAGGTCGGTCGGATCTGCACTTGCAATCTCAGTTTGACTCGACCAGGACTTGCGCAAATTGCAAAGTGCATCAGTAATGTCCCGAGGGTTCCACGTTGTGGTTATGCCTGCGTTGAATGATTCGATGATGCGTTGGCCTTCCCATCCCTCGGGGCCTACCGTGAGAATTGGCCGCTGGCTTGCGAGGTATTCGAATATTTTTCCGCAGATGACCGTCGAAGCGTTGGGGCCGCCTCGGTCGGTCGTCAGGAGTAGGGCGTCGGCTGAGTACATTTCTTGAATGGCTTCCGCGTGCGATACGTATCCTGTTGTCTCGAAGGGGATTTTGGCTTCGCTTAACTTTCGCGCTGTCGATGCGTCAAACTCCCCGACGATGCGAAAGACGAATTCGTCGCGATTTTCGCCGAGTCTCTTTACGAATTCTTGCAGCGCAATGAACAGATCGTCGTCTGCACGCTGTCGGTCGAAGCGACCTACGAATGACAGCGTGAAAGGCCGGTTGGGAACTCGCTTGTATCCGGTGACGTTTTCAAAGTCGGCGGGATCGTACCCATTGGTGATGGTGACGAACTTCTCCCGTTGCTCCGGAACGTGGCCGACAAGCACTTCGGTTTGTGACGGAGATACTCCAACTACGGCATCAGCGGTTTCGAGAACCGTCTGTTCAAGTTCTACGTTCGCTTTGTGACGTCTCACATCGGTTTCGCGATAGCGAAGATCATCGGTCCACAGGTCGCGAAAGTCGGCGATCCAGGGCAATCCGGTGGCTTGCTTGAGCTTCAACGCCAAAAGATGGTTGGCAGATGGGCTGTACGTGGAGTAGAACGCATCGACATTGCGGTCGCGAATTAGCTTCAGTAATGGAGCGACGCTATCCTCGACCCATTTTGCGAACTCGTCGGGCCAGGCGCGCTTCCGGTTCCATTTTTCAATTCGCCATTTCGCAGCGTCAGCCAGCCGCGATCCCAACGGTCCCGCATGTTGCAATGCATCTGTAAGTTTGCCAGCCGCCCCTTTGCCGAAGCGGTGTGGGCGTCGATGAACTTCTGCGCATTCGGGGATTTCGTCGCAAAGCGATTCGTCGATGGGCAGGGCGTCAATGTGGTCCACCGTCCAGACGATGGGCAGCCATCCGAATTGTGGCAGGTATTTGGAGAACTTGAGCGTGCGCTGGACGCCCGATCCACCCGAAGGCGGAAAGGCGGCAGCGATCATTAGGACGCGTCGCGGTGCAGAATGCATGTTTGTTATTGACCGGCTTCGATCGACGCCAATGCCGTGTCGCTTTTCTTAACCGGTTTTTGACGTATTCGTGGCGTTTGATTTTTCGCAGGCACTTTTTCGACTTCGGACTTATCGGGCTTTTGAGAATCGGAAACCTTCGTCGAGTCGGAAATCGACTTGTCGTTCCATACCGATTGCCAAAGCGCACGCGGTTTGGTCATGTAGCGATCGTACGCCTTTGGTTTTTCAATGCTCAAGAACGCAGCCGCGCAGGAGATACCGACGGCTGTGAGCAACACGAAGACGACGGCGGGTGCGTATATAACGCGGCGACGAAACATTCTGGCGCGTTCGACCGACGTGATGAATTCCTCCACCGATTCAAGCACCGCAAGCCCGAGACTTCGCGTGACCTGTTTTGTGGTGTGATACGTTTGGTCAAACAGTTCCTTGCGCAGTACTCCGACGGCGCCCGCACCCAATCCTGCAAGGATCGAAAGTGCCAAAACAGTCGTGCTTCGGGGGCTGATCGGTTTGATGCATGCGGTTGGTGGCGTCAGTTCGGTAAAGGACACGCCGCGTTCGGATTCGTCGGCGTTTAGAATTCCGGCGATTTCTACAACGCGTCGCGAGTTCATGGTGTGTTCGGCCCGAGCCTGATCGAGCAAGTCCTGTTTCACCTGGAAATCTTTGCGATACCTGAAGATGTTGTCTTCGAGACGCTTGTGCTTGGTGATGTCTGACTCGATGACGCGCAGCCGTTGATCCATCGCAGCCAATCGATTCTCGCGATCTTGAAGGTCGAGTTGCAGGTCGGCCAACTCCATGTCCCAAATGGCAGCGCTACCGCCAGCCGCAACGTGTTCGGTCGCGAGTGACGCCGCGCCGCCAGTTGTCGATGCAGCGTATTGCGACTCGAGTTGACCCTTCGCGCGGTCTATACGTTTTTTTAATTCGATGATGTCTGGGTGGCGGTCGGTCATGCGCCGTGTGGTTTTCAGATCGTGAATTTCGCGCTGCATGGTCAGTATTTCGCCTTCAATGGTCTGGGCTTCTGGGCTCAGATTACGCTTGATTGGAAATGCCGATCCGATTTGCATGGCGAGCGATTGTTGCGAACGCAACTTGTGCTGCTCGATGCGTCGGCGACGTGCCTCGGTTTCAAGCGTTAGCATGTTGCGATCGCGTTCGAGTTCCGCGCGCTCACTCTCGAGAGACGTGAGCTTTAACTTGAGAGCGCCCGGGTTGGTCGGGTCGATCCCGATGAATTCGGCTTGAAATGCGAGCGTTTCAGACTCGAGGTCCGAGATTTGCTGACGCTGTTCCCGTGCCGTGTTTTCAAAATAGGTCTTCGCATCAACCAGTAAGGTGACAAGTTGAGCGCGCATGCGGCGGACGTAGGCATCCTTGATCGCCCGCACAAATCGCTGAGGCATCGATGGACTTTGACCCTCGAATGTGATCTGAATCTGGTCGAGGTGTTCGGTCCGCTGAATGAGTCGGACGTTGACGCCGTGGGTCAGTTCAGCCGCCCTGCGACGGCAAAGATCCCAGCCCTCTTCGGTGGGCGTACCGTCTGCATTGCGCGGAAGATTTGGAATCAATCCAGCCTGTGCGACCGCTTCCGATACGGTGTCGATCGATTTCACGTCACGCGACAGAGTCGGGCGGAAGAACCGTGCGAATTCGCCGGTCGCGACGGTTTGTCGCAGGTTGATCAGTACCGGATGGTCGCGCCGTTCGATCACGGTTGTCGATTTGTAGATGCGCGGAATGTATTGGCTGATGATCGTCGCCAGGCAAACGACGAGGCAAAACGGAACAAAGAACGCCCACCTTCGAAGGATGAGAATTCGAAACACTTCAAAGATGTTGTTCCGCAGTAATACGAACGACGAGTCTTCCGACGATCGCTCCGTACGCGGATCGATTTGGCTTCCTTGTTCCGGCTTCATGGTGACTCCATTTCGCAAGAGCAGCCGCGTTCTTCGATCGAGCGCGGGCATGCGTTGCATTCGTAACCGTGAGACGACGTCGAATCCGATAGATGGATCGACGAATTGCGTTGGCGACCGAAAACGTGTGGACGCAGCGCACTCTATCCATGTGTTTATCGGATTCGACCGATAGGACCTGTACCGTTCCATGCGATGGAAAGCGAATTCGCCGTGCCCGCGAGGGACCGATCATCAGTTGAGCGTATCGATCCAAATGCGAGGGCAGGATTCGAACGGAAGGAGCGTGCGGGCCTCAAATTGGCCCACCAAACCGCCGATAATCATATGAGGCCCGCGCCCTTTTTCTGGCTTAACGGGTTCAATGACAGCCGAAAATGGCCCGAAATCGGTCCATGTCCGAATCGACGATCAGGGAATATCGATAATGGCAACTGCTTATGCACCAACGATTTATGATGAATTCTATGTGTCCGGCGGATGGCGGTACAGCACCGTTCGCGAGTGGTTGTGGCATCGCAAAAACCTGGTGAAAAGGTTCAAACTACCCCGTGGGTTGCGGATGCTCGAAGTCGCGTGCGGCATCGGGTTCCATACGAATCTGTTTTGTCGCATGGGATTTGACTGTGTGGGTTTGGACATCAACGCATCGGGCATCGAGTACGCCCGCAACAAATATCCGAATCGCACGTATGTCCATGCCGACGCGACCACGGATCTGCCTTTCGACGAATCGAGTTTCGATATCATCATCACACGCGGTTGCAGTCTGTATCACTACGACCTTGCAGGCGAGACCGCGATGGGATTGACGCGCAACCTGATGCGTTACGTCAAACCTGGCGGCCGGTTCATCTTGATCATTGCGACGGACTGCTCCGGACGAAAGCCAGAAGACAACATTTGGCAGAATACTCTGACCGATTATCGAAAACACTTTGAGCAGTTCGATCCGGATTGCAGCGTGGATTGGTACAACGGATTGTCCATCAGTTGCGCGCGCAAACGTGGCTAGCCAATTCGTGTGCGTAATCGGCGTGAATACATGTCTAAACTTTTTGGAGCGCCATGGATGGCCGTAGAATCATCTCCAATTCAGTCGGGTCCTTCGATTGAATCCATCGCGAGTGTTCAACCAAGCCTCTCGCAGCGCCTTTCCCCGAGTCGCGGATTCCTGCGTGGTTTGTTTCGATCGCGGCAGTCTTTACGCATCCTATGTTATCATGGCGTGGTTGCAGACGAACTGGAAGGGGCGTCCTGGGTTCCGGACTACTTCGTCACGCAAAGTCAGTTTCGCGAGCAGATGCAGCTCGTTCAGTCATTTGCGAAGACCGTTCGGTTGAACGATGTCTTTGGCAAAAAGGGAACCGGCAATCGAAAATCGAAGCCGACCATCGCGATCACGTTTGACGACGTGCCGGCATGTACGTTCGCTTATGCAAGACCGGTTCTGAATGAATTGGGGATACCGGCGACGTTTTATGTTTCGACGGGGTTGGTGACTGCAAGACGCATCCCGGCGGCTGAGATCGTGGGCTTGCTTCGGGCGTATCCAAAAATGCGAGAGAATGCATCATCGCCCGCGCTTGACGAAATGTGCGAGCAACCGAATGTACACAAGTCACTAAGCATTGAAACGCTTCAAAGGATTCTCTCTCGGGTTGATGGTCAGGTGCTGACCAACGCGCCGCAGGAGGCCGTCCATGCTCTTAAGCCTTTGTCATGGCTACAGTTGCGAACCCTTGTCGACGAGGGACACGAGATCGGTGGACATACCGTAGACCACGCGATCCTTTCGAAACAAACGAAGAACACCCGCATCCGTCAGGTGACAAAGTGCTTTGAAGATATTCGCGAACATTTGCAAATCGAGCCGGTTGGTTTCGCATATCCGAATGGTGGTCCCACCGATTTTGATTCCGACGATGCCGACGTGCTTGGTGCGTCGGGCTTCAAATACGCCGTCACCACACAAGCCGGATTCTGCACGAATTCATCGCCAACGTTCGCCCTACCGCGCGTTTCAATTGGCATCGGGCACACCCGCATGCGCTTCATGCTTGAACTCAGCGGAATACTGGACAAACGTCGCCGGAGGCAACACGGGTGGATTTGAACGTCACCGCCTACGAGGACCTTGCTAACCCGCGACTGATCCAAGCGTGGACAGATGCGGTACAACTCGATACTTCTCCTTCGGTTTTCTCAACGTACGAATGGTGCGCAGCCTGGATAGAAACAGTGGGGCGCGACGCCAAACCGATTGTGTTGGTCGCGACGAGTGGTGACCGAACGGTTGGGTTGTTTCCGCTTTGTGTTTGCAAATCGGACGGTGTGCGTTGGGTCAAGTTTCTCGGAAGCGATCACGTCAAAGGGGACCATCTGGGTTTACTCTGCGATCCATCTGTACGTGGCGAGGTCTGCGATGCGTTCTTCGACTACCTTGTACAACACAATGACATGTACGATGGTTTTCTCCTCGAAGGCGTCGGTTGCGATACGAAATTGCATCGTGAACTTCATGCGTGGGCACGTCAAGAACAGTTGCGTACTGTCGACCGCGAAATCCAGACGCTGCCATACATCGATCTGCCTTCGACGTTTGACGGGTATCTGAGGACGCTATCGCACAAGAGGCGGTCGGCTGTCAGGCGTAGTCGTCGTAAACTTGACACATCGAGCGCGGAGATTCGATTCGGCGATGGGCAACGCAACCTCGAAGTGACCATCGACGAGTTCTGCCGCCTACATGCCAAACGGTGGAACGCAAATGGGACAGCGAGCAAGTTTGCGCTGCCGCAGATGCGATCGTTCCTGGAGCGTTTTTGCAAAGACGCTGCCCGCCATAAGTGGCTGCGTACATATGAGTTGGTCAATGACGGTCGCGTGGTAGGCGTGCTCATTGCGTTTCATTTCGGTGGTGTGACGAGTTTTTATCAGATCGGTCGCGATCCGGAATCGAACGTTCTCAATGCCGGCATGATGCTGATGACATCCGCCATCGAACAAGCGATTGCAGAGTCGATGCATCGATTCGATTTTCTGCGTGGCGACGAACCGTACAAATCGCGCCTGGCCAAATCGCACGCGACGCAGGCGACGGTGATGATCGGTATGCGACGTCCGGCCACCACTGCGATCGCCAAGGAGCAGATGGCCCAAGGCATGAAACGAATCGGTAAAAAGCTACTCGGCGACGAACGATGGTCGCGTCTCAAACAAGCAATGACGAAACGCGCCCGTGCTGCGACTTTAAGCAATGGAGACGCGAACGAATGATGACACAACAAATTCGAGAGCGCTATCGCAACGTCATCGAACGAAATGCCCCGCACGAAAAAGCGCGGAAGTGGCGTATCGGTCGATTTGAGCGCGGGCTCCGATTGGCGAAAGAAATCGAATCGCGTGTAGGCAGCCTTCGAGGATTGCGGGTGTTGGATGTCGGGGCGGCTCATGGCGGCGACATTTGTGCGATGTATGCACGCGGGGGGCGCTGCGTCGGAGCCGACATGTTCGACCACGACTACGATGAACTTGCAGCGTCCATGGGGGGGGGCGAGGCCACTGGCGAGCGTGAGGAAGCGAGTCTGCGGTTTGCGCGGTTCAATGCGTTGAAGCGCTGGCCGGTTCGGTCGCAAAGTTTCGATGTTGTTATTTCGCTCGGTGTGCTTGAGATTGTCGAGGACCTCGATCTATTCTTCGCAGAGATGGCCCGCGTACTCGCGCCGAACGGAATCGCCGTCGTGTATACCGGGACGGCGTTGCGGATGGTTCGGCGTGACGCACTCTATAAGCTTCCATTGATTTCGCTGCTGCCGGTCCGTTTGCGCAAGATGGTGGCGGAGAATATTTTTCGAAGGCGTTACCGATTCCCCGTTTCAAATCACACGTTTTACTCGGCATCGACGATTGGCCGGCACGCCCGGAAACATGGCTTAAATATTAGCCCGCAAAAATACGCCCGCAGCGATTTTATGAAGCGGATCGCACGTTGGCCGATGGGGCGGCGCATGCAGGATGTCGTGCGACACTTGGCGTTTGATTTTGTGGTGGTTCAACCGCACGCAGTCACTAACGCGCTCCAGCGAACTCAGTCATCGAAGAACCGTCAGCCCATCCTTGAGATCGATTGAAGCCAACGCGGCAAAGTTTGGCGTAAGTGTCTCGGTATGCATTTGCGCAAGCGTTGAAAGTAAAGCGTTTTTCGACCAACTTGCGACTTGCTTTTCCGACTTCGATACGCGTTTTTTCTTTGTCGATGAGTCGATGCATTGCTTCCGCCAACTGTTCTGCATTGTCGGGTGGGACAACCAAATCGGCATCGATTGGCGCAAACATGCTGCGATGATCGGACACGTCGGTCACCACGCAAGGCAAGCCTGTGGCCATCGCCTCCAGGACGGCGTTACTCATCCCTTCTGATCGACTTGGACAGACGAAGACGTCAAAGGCAGGCAACACGCTTTCGACGCTATCGACCCGGCCGGCGAACGACACGCGATCATCGAGATCGAGCCGATTGATTTGCGACCGTAATTCTCCTTCCAGCGGACCATATCCGACTAGTATCAATCGTGCCTCGGGACGGTGGGCAACGAGTTGGTTGAATGCATCGATCAAGATGTCGAGCCCTTTAACACGTTCAAAGAAGTTGGCGACGGAGCCGACGACGAATTCCCCGGTGGAGATGTCGAGTTTGCTGCGCGCGGAATGCCTTGATTGGTCGATTTTGACAATGAATCGGTCAGTGTCCACTCCGTTGGGGATTACTTTGACGTTCGAGCGACAGAAGCCAAGCGAATCCACCAACACATCACGCGCTGCCGAAGACACAGCCGTCGCGGGCAGCGTCGTCAGCCCAAGCAATTTGGCTCGAACGCGCTGAATCGCCGTGAAAGCCCTGCCATTTTGCAAACCGTGGAATCCGACGGCGAGTTGGACGCTTCGAATTGAACGACATGCCAATGCAGCATCCGTCCATGTACCCCAGTTGCGGGCATGGACAATATCGATGTTGCGTTCACGAATTGCGGCGGCGAGTCGGCGATAAAGGAAGCGTTCGCGATTGCGTGCGGAAAGCGAGAATACGTTCAAGCCGTCGCCCAGTGTGCCTTCAAACGGTCGCGGATCTCGGAGGCTGCAAATGTGGTGATGGGCGTTGCCGTGCTTAAGCGTTTCCACCAAGCGACAAAGCATTCGCTCCGTACCGCCTGGTTCAAGTGAATGCACAACGTGGAGAATTTGCGGCTGGGATGTATTGCGGCTCATCGTCATACAACGGGCTCCACGCTGGATTCAATTCCCAATCGGTTTCTTCCTGCCGAGCGACTTCAAACGCCAACGCGCGATCGAGGCAGATTGGCAGTGCCAAAACCCACCAGAACGACTCGGTGTACAATCGGTCGGTAAACGCAGCCGACGCCAGATAGACCACCACCGACAAAAAGCATCCGTACGCCATCAATCGCGAACTGGCTGGATCGTCGGAGTCCTTCGCAAGTTTGAAACATCGGCGAATTCGATGAAGGACGACGCAGATAATCAGCACAAACACCGCAAAGCCATGAATGCCCAACTCGGTGATGCATAGCAGGTAGCTGTTGTGAGCGACGCGGCCCGGTTCGTCGAATGCGTAACGGTAATCACCCGTGTTGTATAAGTGCGCGTAGTCTTTGAAGCGACCCACGCCGACACCGAATGGATGATCCAAGAACATTTCGTGTGCAACGGTCCACAATTCGATTCGAGACTGGATTGCGCCGTCGGAGGCGTAGTCGGCTGGCCGCAGAATTGTTGTCATGCGATCCCAGAAGTGCTGATCCGCCAGCGACATCGCCCCAATGCAGCCGACGATAATCGACGAATAAATTTTCAATCGCCAACCGCGCGGCACCATCAACAGCGCGATCGCTACGCCAGCCAGAAGTCCCACAAATGCGGATCGTGTGCGACACAATACCACGGTATTGACGGCCAAAATGCCGCTGATACCAGCGATGGCCCGCCAGTGTTTCGCCTTGGTGACCATGAACACCACCCCGATGAGTGGGAGCATGGCGGCCATGTGTACTGCCAATCCGGAAGACTCGCGGAAGTCCGGTCCGCCAACGAAATTTAGCCGACCGTCAGCAAAGTCATCTTGCGGTGCGCCGAATGCGTCGTAACCGATGACGATCGTTCCGGCGACAAAGGTCCAAAGCAGTATTTTGAAGTTGCCACGGATCGAGCCCATGCGTACGAGGCAGATCAGAAAGATGGCCATCTTGACCATCTTGTCGGCGAGTATTGCGCCGTAATCGGTACTGCCTGGGTTGAGTGCAAAGCTCCAGAGAACAATGCCGGTAAAGAACAGCACGAGCGTCAACCACGAACCGAGCAGCACTCTTGACTTCGGAACGCGCCCGGCGCTGAGAAGCATGCCAAGGACCAGACACATCGCAGCCGTCATCGAATAACGAATGCCCAGATCGTCGAGCGGTTGTCCCCACCACATTTTTCCGGGGTGCAGCTGATAGACCAGCATGTAATTGACGATGCCGACGATCGGAAAAACCAGCGACAACCCGCACGCGCACACGAACGCCACAAAAAACAGGCACGTCTTCAGCGGCCAAAGAAATGTGGTGACTTGTCCGAGCAACATTTTTTCCGAGACGAAGCGCGCACGATGGCTTCGTGAAGTTCCTATAACTGATTCGGCAAAAACGCATTGGGATTGGAGAAAATAGGTCTGCCGCTGGCAAGAACGTGTGCATTTTCGGACGGATAAGTGGAAAGGTATGAAAGCGTGAAGCCGCTGTTTGGTTTAATTGAACACCCGTGCGCAAATCATGCGACCGGCTCCATCGGAAAGAAGCACACGTCACGAGCGAATATTCGACAGCTGATCGGAATCCGAATCGATGATAGGACGCCAATTGGCGTAAGCGACTAGCCGCAGCCCGTCGTAATCGCAACGACCGTACCCTCAACGACGAACACCGGATCGAGCGATGAGGATTCCAGATCTGCGAGTGAACGTTCGAGCGTTACATCTTGGACGCTGGCTTCAATCGTGACGCCGGTATCCGTCTTGCACATGGCCAAATCGCTCAGAAAACTGTCGCCAAATTGCAGGGTCGTCTTGATGCGAGAATTGCCCTGACCGTCCGCGCGATCCTCAGCCACCAGATGGTATCCCCCTTCGGGCGATCGGCCATTGGTCTTGACGAAGACGCGCATGACAAATGTTCGGCCGGTGAATATTTCTCGAATATTGCCGCGGGTCTTCGAACGAAGCGTATCGAGTCCCAATGGCGTGAGGTCTTTGCTGTTTGCGCGATGGCTTTCAACTTGCTGCATCGCTTTTTCAATTGCATCCGCAAGCGTAAGGGACTCGGTTGGCGGAAGGTCTAAATCTCCTCCCGATTCTTCAGTGTAGACTGCGCCAAGCTCCTCGGCGGCGCGAACGACGGAACCGATAGCCACTTCGCGGCGACGGGCAAAGTTGTTGATTCTTCTTTCAGCATTGCGCGTGGCTTTGGGGATATCGTTTTGCAGATTTCCGAGTGCTCTGCGCAATGCCCCTTCCGCTTTCGCGAGGCTATTCAGCCTGTGCTTTCGCTGGTTTGGGGCGGCGATGTCTACCTTCGATTGGGCGCGAGCAACTCGCGATTGGGCCTTGGTGACAGCTTCCTGTAGCTTGCGCTGTTTGATCGGAATGACCTGCACCAGTTGTTGTGTTGTCTTGGCCAACTGGATCGACTCTTTGATTTCGTCGAGCGCTTTCTTGAGCGCTTCGGATTGTTGCTCGTAGCCCTTCGGAGGCCACATTGCGAATTCGGCGAGTGACCCGGAATATTTTCGACGTGAGGTAAGTTCTTCGTACAGCAAATCTTCATCAAGACGTTCAAAGTATGCAATGTATCGAGCCCATTCATCGACAAAAACGGCGTCAATTCCCTTGTCGCGCAATTCTGCCGATTCCGTCGTTTCTCGCGATGCACCATCGGTTCGCGCGTTTGAGTCCCTTCCGCCTTGTGTGTAATCGAACTGGAATTGTCCGGTCCTGACTCGCGCTCGATCGCGACGAAACACGGCGCTGTTTCTTGATCGGTAGCTGTATCCGCCGCTGCGTTCCGTGATGGCACGAGACCAAATGTACTGCTGAGGTTCAGGTGCAAAGAGTACCGGTTCAACCAGCTCGACGAATTGTTTCATCATGGACGCCGCCTCCAACGGAGTGACGCGCGACTCGTATATGTGTCGTTTAACCTCCGATTTATTGAAGGTCTTCGTTTCGCCATCCTTTGTAACGATGGTCCAGATATCTTTTTCTCTATCGGCTTCACCTTCGATCACTTGACCGTCTTTAAGGATCAGTTCGTCAGCCAGTGCTGGTAGGGCTACGAGCGATACCGCAAGCAAGCTCAAGTACATTGTTTTTCCGCACATAGTTGCTTACTCCGTAGGTGATATTCAAATGGCATTGGGTAACAAAACGATCCCAATGAATAGTGGATTTCATAAATCGGCACCGAAGTATATCAAGACTATCGAGGCGTTGCGTCAGCGTCAAATTCTATCAGTCAAACGTGGGTAACCTGAGTCATCATGCCCGTGTCAAATATCATCATACGGCGACTGAATTGAATGCCCTCACTCGTGAACAGCAAGCAGGGTGACATCGAAGATCATGGTTTCTTCACTGGTGTCTTTTGCAGGGATGACAATGCGGCGTCTGCCGGCTTCTCGCATGGTTCGGATGCCTTTGGACAGTTCGGGCATAATTGAATTGAGTTCAACGTGTTCGTGGTCGGCTGTGTCGAATACGACGCCGTTGGCCAGTTGTCCGCTGTAACTAATGGTGACGGAATCAGTGCGGGCGGCCCACTGTCCAACGCCTTCTTCCAGATCGAACATTCTTATGTCACCGGTTGACGAACCGAGCAGTGACTCGACTGCGTGGCTGATGGTGTCGGTCGATTCGCCGAGTTGGGTAACCGTCTTTGGGGTATTGCCTGCGAACAGATTTTCTGAGACGCGCTTTCGGCGACGGTGCTTGCGGTGGGTCATTTCGGTAAATGACGGTTTGGATATTCGAACCAGGGTATCGCTTTCAGGCACGGGAATTTCGCGGGCAGGATTCAAGTGGCGGACCGAACCGTGAAGCCCTCGGCGGGGAACCGGTGTCCAGCGCGTTTCGGAATAGCTGTCTTGCGGGTCGTGATCCTTACCCGCGTCGACGGATGCGGATTCCTCTGCAATCGATTGTTCATCCGATGCGAGCATTCCAGCGAAACGTCTGGCGGCTGCCCGCTCAAGACAGACGGGGAGGGCCATCACCCACCAGAACGATTCGGTATACAAACGATCCGTAAAGGCAGCCGCAACCGAGTAGATCACAATCGCCAGCAGGCAACCGTAGGCGTATAGCTTGATCGGTGAAGAGTCGCCTTCAATGCGCGACCAACGCCAGCACAGATACAACTTCCAAAGCGTCAGGCTGAACAGAGCGAACAGGACGCTGATGCCTTGAATACCGAGTTCCGTCATGCAAAGTAGATAACTGTTGTGGGTCACGCGTCGCGGAATCGAGAAGGCGTACATTTCTGCGCCCGTGTTGTACTGCTCGACGGCTTGTTTGAATTGACCGATGCCGACACCGAACGGGTGATCGAGGAACATTTGCCAGCCAGCGCCCCAAAGTTCCAGTCGTGCCTGAATGGCGCCCTCTTTGGCATAAGTTTCGTGACCGACAATCGTTTGCATCCGGATCCAGAAATGCTCGTCTGCCAGTGCGAACATGCCGAGTGTGACCGCGATGATTGAAACGCCGACTTTAAGTCTCTGCTTGCGCGGTAAAATGAGGATCGCGATGATTGTACCGACGATCAAGCCGACAAATGCTGACCGGGTGCGACATTGAATGATGGTGTTGACGGCCAACACCCCCGCAATCATCAAGAGCGCTTTCCACCGCCACTTCTTGGTCGATAGAAACAACACACCCAGTAAGGGGAGCATGGCGGCCATGTGCACGGCGAGGCCCGACGATTCTCTAAAGTCCGGACCACCGATGAAGTTCAGGCGACCGTCGGCGAAGTCGGACCCGCTTGCGTTGTATGCTTCGTACCCAATGTACAGCGTTCCGATCGCGAACGTCCAAAGCACCATCCGGAAGTTGCGCGTTGTACCACCCATGCGCACAAGGCAGAAGAGAAAGATCATCATCTTGACCATCTTGTCAGCCAGCATGTCACCATACTGGGTGGTTCCGGTACCGATCCACAAGCTTGCAAGAACGATGAGCGTAAAAGTGATGAGCATCAACAGCCAATCGCCGACGACCTCCTTGGTCTTCGGAACGCGCGCGGAACTGATGAGCATGCCCAGGATCATGCAGACAGCCGCCGTCAGCGAAAGTCGAATGTCGAGGTCTTCAAGCGGTTTGCCCCACCAGGTGTCGTCGGGGTTAAGCTGGTAGATCATCATGTACGTGACAATGCCAAGGATGGGGAACACCAGGGAGAGTCCGCACGAACTGATGAAACCGGCGAAGAAGATGCAGGTCTTGATGGGCCACATGCGGTGCCAAACTCCCGGTGCAAGTGCGTCTACAAACAGGCGAACGCTGTTGTAGAATTCGGCAGCGATGCACGCGGCGATAAGTTATCGCTCGTTGCAAATTCGTGTTTTCGGACATTAATTTTGGGGCCGAAAATATGAGTGGTAACGCCGGTTTTGGGCGGGTTTTTCTCGGACGCAAGGGGAGTGATTGTTCGATTTCTCATCGCGTGGTGGCGGTCGTTTCACTTCAAAGTCCAAGTGTCCGATAATGACGATAGATGGAACTCCTGCAATCGACATTGAGACTGGCCCGCGATGTGCGCGCGACGGCACTGCTGCGACAGGTGCAGCGTCGGCGATGGATTGCGCAGCTCGAATCGCGGCGGGGCGACTATTGGCCGGCGGCTCAACGCGATGCGGAGATTGTCTTGGATCGTCGCGTGCGTTTCGGTGCTGGCGGATTCATGGTTCGTGGTCAACTGCAAAGCGAGGCACCATCGACATCGTTCTGGATCAAGTGGTGTCCCGATGCCGATCCACGCGCACTGAAACAAACGATGCGTCATATGGATTGGTGGACCTCGCATTGTCCGACGCTGGCGCGATCCGTTCCCAAGCTCATCGACCATTGGCCGGAAGAAAACGCACTGCTCATCGAAGGGGTTCAGGGCGTACCGGTTGGAGAACTGCTCAATCAACACGCCCTAAAGCTGCCCGACGCAATTCGTGCTGTGGCCCGTTGGCACTATGAATACAGTCAAATCGACGGCATCGACGTCAACGAGATCGATACCTTGCTGGGGCATGAAGTGTTTCGAACGCCCGCAGGCAACTTGCACGTGCGCGCCGATCGGTTGATCGAAACGCGCATCGCCCTGGCATCGGAATCGGCATACCAACTTTCGCTTGCCGGCTGCAAAAAGGCGAGACAGTGGTCGGATCGTTATGACATCTCTCGGGCGGTCTCGTATTTTGCCACCGACATCAAAGCCGGTTTCGTCCATGGCGACTTCAAACCGGACAACGTGCTTGTTGATGGTGACTCGTTTTCGGTGATCGATTGGTGGACAGCCCCCCGTGTGAGTTGGCCTTTGAGCGATGTGGCTGTCTTCGCCGCGAACCTCTGGATGGACCCCAGACGCGATGCAGCCGACGCTGTTTGGCGAGCGTTCGTGGAGGCTCGGTTTCCAAATGGAATCGACACGCTCGAACTGCATGGGATCGACATCCTCGCGACCATGACTTGCCTGCAATACCTGGGAAATCGATGCAACCCAGGTCGCCCCATCGATCGCGTGTATTGCCGCAAAGCCCTCGACCGTTTGCTGACCCGCCGTTACCCGATCGGCAGGGTGGCCAAATCGGCATGATCTGTATTGATACGCTGGCTCAGGATTCCTCGACGAGATCACGTTTCCCAAGACGATAGTTGCGGGGCGCTCTCAAGCATTCCGATATACAGACCAGGGCGCCACGTTTACGCGCGTAACGGACTGCATCGCTGCCGCTTACCGGCCCGCCGATCTGAAAGGAATCAGACCCGTGCCAACGCTATCTCATCATGAATCGTCTATTCAGATTGAATCGGAAGCCGCAACGGAAATCCCGGATCTGCTCGGCGACGCTTCGCTTAACGATTTGAAAGATCGCCTCGTCAAAACCTACGACGACAAAGCCAAACACTACGACACCGACCGCGACGTCAACGATGCAACGCGCTACTACTTTGCAAATTCGTACCGCGCGATCGAATCCATGATGGATCAAACGCGGCGCGATTCGGTGCAGGTCGATATGCCGGTCGGTACCGGAAAGTTCCTCCTGCATCTTCGGCAACGCGGGTACGCCCACAGGATGATCGGGATTGATATCGCAGCCGGCATGCTGAGCGTCTGTGCAGATCGGTCGCAAGAGTCAGGAGCGGATTTGATTCTGTCGATGGGCGATGCCTATCGATTGCCTTTGCCCGATAACTGCGTTGACATATTTACATGCCTTCGACTGACGCATCTGCTTCCGAAATCCACCTGGCCGCAGATCGTCGCAGAGATGCGCAGAGTGCTGAAACCGGGAGGTCAGTTGATTATCGAATTGCGAAACGTCCTTCGCGGAATTACCTGCCAGATGCTCGTGAGCGCCTTCCGATTGCGCCGCGAAACCCATCCGCATACATTCGTTTCGCCATCGGATGCGAGCCGACTCTTTGCCAACTTTGAAAATGTCCAGATGCAGGGTGTCGGACTTGACGGAACGTGTACGCTCGCGCGCCTGATGCCGCCGATTTCGAAAGGCTTACACCTGTTGGAAGCCAATTCGCCGGTGCGCTACCTGAGTAAGACGCTGCTGGTCCAAGCCAGAAAGCCGAAATCGCCATGCTGATCGTGACGTTCTCCGGTATCGATGGTGCAGGAAAGTCGACGCAGATTGCGCAGGCAGCTGCGTTCTTGCGCAAGCAGGGGCGCAGCGTGAAAGTACTTGTGACACTCTACTGTTCGATGACCGGCATGTATGCATTCTTTCGCGAACGTCGTGCAGCGCGCAAAGCACTGGCCGATTCAAGAAAGGTTGTTGCAGCCTCGAAGCCTACGACAGCCACCGCGAACGCAACGCCGCAAAGTCGCATCAGAACGTATCCGGGTGGACGAACGTTCGACCAGGACCGCAACACCTTCGGCGTTCGACTGCGCCGATACCTCGTGTATCCGATCGACTGCTTCGTGTGCGCGACCGTGCTGATGTGGTTTCGGATTCGCGGCTATGATGTCGTGCTGTGCGATCGCTACATTTTCGACAAGCTTGTCTGCCTCGCCAATCCGACAGGATGGTTCGCGCGGACGCTCGTTCGACTCGTGCCGAGGCCCGATGTCGCGATTCTACTGACCACCGATCCAGCAGAGGCCGAGCGCCGCAAACCCGAACACGAGATGGACTACTTCGAAACCAAAGCCAAAGCCTACCTAGACGTACAACAAGCCGGGCTCGGTGTGACCATCGTCCCATCCGAAAGCATCGAACAAACCCAATACCACATTCGCAAGCTAATCACCGAGAAATTAAACGAATTCCCCGTAGGGTCCGCTGTGCGGACCGATTTGGTCGAACCGAATTAACGAGTGGTCCGCACAACGGACCGACGACGGGTGGCCCACCTCCTTCCGGAGGTGGGGGAGGCGATGATCGTCTTGGCATGAATTCCCGCAATCCCACCCAGCCCCGCCCGCATTCGCTTCACACAATGCCATGAGCAACGGGCGACAGTGTTCGTTTCCAAATGTGCCTGGGCTGCGCACGATCGCTCATCATCGACTCCCCCATGTTCGGAGAACATGGGCCACCCTTCCAGAACCCGTCTGTACGATTGCGGCCACCCTGATACAATTCATTATTCGTCCGGCGTTTGGCACGAAGATTGCAAGATTCAGAATTGATGGTTACGGCAAACTGATGATGACGACACTGATAACAATCCTAACCGGACTGGCGGCTGGGGCTGCCCACGTTTTCGCCGGTCCCGACCACCTTGCAGCCGTCGCACCGCTCGCGGTCGATCAAAGGAAAACGCCTGTCCGCACGGGGTTTTTTTGGGGCATCGGGCATTCCGGTGGCGTGTGGATCTTGGCACTGGCTGCCATCATTCTGCGCGATGCGTTACCGCTGGATTGGTTGTCGTCTTGGAGCGAGCGGATCGTCGGCATTGTGCTGATCGCCGTCGGTCTTTGGGCAATTCGCAAAGCCATGTCGGTGAAAATCCACAGCCACGTCCACGAACACGACGGCGTGGTTCATGCCCACATTCATGTCCACGAAGAAGGCGTCCACAAACACGAACACGGCGATCATGAACACATCGCACACAAGCACGAACACCGCGCGTTGGGCATCGGCTTACTGCACGGATTCGCCGGCACATCGCACCTGATCGGCGTGCTGCCAGCGCTAGCACTCCCGACCCGATGGGCCGCCGTCATCTACGTAGTAGCATTCGGCATCGGTTCCATTGCCGGCATGACCATCTTCAGCTGGACAGTAGGAAGACTAGCCGGACGAATCGGCGCAACCAACGAAAAAGGTTCAAAGTATCTCTTCTGGGGAAGCGGACTAGCCGCCATAGCGGTCGGGTGTTTCTGGCTGACTTTGTAGTAATTCACGTTTTCATTCGCCGCCTCGAGTCGAAACAGTTTTTCGTCCGCGATTTACGCATTTTGACCATGTTCTTTCGTAATATTTGATCGTTCGGATTTATGTCGCCTGATCTGCCACGATGTATTTTTGGTGAAGTCGGATGTAATTCCCACCGAACTGGATAGCCGTTATGTCGGAGTAGTCAATCGTACATGCATCGTCTCTCCAATTCCCGCACCCGTCAAAGTGTCGAATTGCGACCTGACTTTGGGTAATGCGATCAATCGGCCCGATCAAGAATATACTCTCATCGAGGCTTTCGCACTCAACGATGACGAAGTCACGTTGGCGTTTGAGCGATTGGAAGAGTTGCTGAAAATCAGATAGGTCAATTGCAAATCCAGGGGCTATATCTTCTAAGAGCCCCTCCTGTTTCAATATCGTTTTGCAATAGGCATTGACTTCGCTTGATCGCAATTCGCTGATAGCTTGACGTTTCAGCACCATCCAACCGTCCATGAAGAATTCATACTCCCTGGCGATTAGCAAAAAGTCATCTGTGTAGTCTAGAATGAATCCAGACAGATCGTTCAGGTCTATTCTTCTTCGTTCAATCGTTACGAGTTTAGCAGTCTCGATATAGTGTTGTATATTCGAGGCCATCGCTTGAAACTCCTAGAAGAGGATTCAGGATAGTTGCTATTCCTTGATCGTCACGAAACCGATTGATCATTTGGTTCCCAAATCGTTTGTGCCAATGATCATCGCTTCCCGTCGAACACAGTTCAAACATTTCGCTCGCGACTTTGTGGGGCTCATTTCCGGTTGCGGTTCGATGAAATGCCTTGTTGTCGCTACCGGATTCGGGTTCAGCCCCACGATCACTTCCAGCAGGGCAGCCGAGTTGTGGTTGCCCAGTGGGAAGATTGATGTTGATAGCGGAGCGGAGATGAATTCCTGGTCGGCCAATAGCGTAAACGTCGGCGAGGCTTCGTCCATGATTGCGTCGGCGTCGCGGACGTGGTGCAGTCCCAGCAGGTGGCCGGCTTCGTGGGCGGTTACGTTGCCTATTGCGACTGACATCCCTGCCGGCGAGGGCGGCTGAATGAATAGATCGGTCTCGAACGATTCGGTGAAGATGATCGCGGTATCGGTTTGGTTGCTGTTGTACAGATCGACATCCTGCGCCGCACCGAACGCAAGATCGTTGAATCCGCCGAAGACAATTTCCGAAGCGTCTACCGGCAACGGCCCGTCGTTGATGCTGTCAAGAACGACCACGTTGAACCGCGCATAGTTTTGTATCGTCGTTTCGCGAATCGCCTCGATCATGAATTCAGTCTGCCCTTCGTAGATCGGGTCGATGTCCCCCGCGTCGAAGGGCCCGACTTCGAACTGCCCGAAGATCGGATCGTCCACCTGCCCACCGCTGAAGTTCAGATACAGGATTTGCGGCGTCGGTTCGGGCGTAGCCGCTTCCCGCTCCACGCTGATGTCGAGTTCGTATTGACCAGACGTGAAACCGGCAACACTGTGCGACGTCGCCAGATAAAATGGATCGGAGTCAGCCCGCACGACATGGTCGATCTCGACGATGCCCGAGCGCGACGGCAAACCCGAAAGCGTGTCCTCGTCGATTAATTCGTTGACCTCGTTGTAAAGCGCAAATGCCGGCTGAAGCGAACCGGAAATGTCGGA
The DNA here is from genome assembly GCA_028285105.1 of Alphaproteobacteria bacterium. Lineage (GTDB taxonomy): Bacteria > Planctomycetota > Phycisphaerae > UBA1845 > UBA1845 > UBA1845. The sequence goes on along the minus strand of JANQQE010000030.1, from coordinate 309,531 downwards.
TACGCGAACATGTACCACATCGCCCACGCTCATCGGCCCGAGGTTGAAGACATCGATGTCCCCGCGACGATCGATCGCCCCGCTGATAACCCGGCTGACGATCCGGGCACCGTCGATAAGCGAGATGTCAGTCGCTACCGCAAACGTGTTGTTCGGTTCAACTTCGGCGTCGTCGCAATCGGTTCTGCAAACCGTAGCCGGCGGCGGATCCTGACAGCCGCTCAGCGCCACCATTAGCGATAGCACCAGCACTGCAGTACCCCTTGCACAGAATCGCTTCATCTCTCCCATCCCCCAAATTGGCCGGGCCTTTTGCCGCAAGCCTTCTAAAATCCCGACACCTCGTAAACCATCATGCGACTCCACGCAATGATATGAATCGCCGGTCTGAGGAAATACCAAATCACTTCTGGAAAACCAAAGATCATCACGATAAACAGAATCATTCCGAACGGTCGGATCGTTGCATAAAACCGGCCAACTGGGTCGGGTAACATGTGTTCAGCAATCCACGAGCCGTCGAGTGGGGGTATCGGAATGAGGTTGAAGAACGCAAGCAGCAGGTTGATCGCAAAGCCGAGTTTGAGCATCAACGCCAGCGCGCCGATCACCTTCGCCCCAGCAATCCCGCGAACATCGACGTACGGTTCAATGTCGCACAGGTGGAAGACCTCGACATTCGGTATGAGCGAAAGCACCGCCGCAATCAGCGTGATCAATCCGAGGCAGCATGCAGCCTGCAGAAGGTTTGAAAACGGACCCGCACCGGCAACAAGGATTTGCGCCCGTCGATGGTTCGGAACATTTCCCAATTGCACCGGAACCGCCCGGGCGTATCCAAAAACGGGAAGACCTTGCAGCGTCAGGAAAATCGGCAGCAGGATCGTACCGAACGGGTCGATGTGCGAAAGCGGGTTCAGCGTCACGCGGCCCTGCGACTTGGCGTAACCGTCACCGCACCACCATGCCGAAATCGCGTGGGCGGCTTCGTGCAGGCAGAGGGCCATGATGATCATCACGATCGCCGCGATGCGTGCGCCCCAACTCCAGTCGAGTACACGGAAGACTTCGGCATCGACGAAGTCCGGATCGGGTGGCCGGTTGTACATCGCATAAGTCGCGATCGTCGAAATGAGCATGCCCGCAATTGCAACGTAAATGCTGATCGACGCAGTTGTCCGCATGTGCAGGTGGGCTGCGTTGTCGCGAGATTTTGTTCGTATCAGAACCGCAAGCGCAATCGCTGCCGCACCAAGGAAGAATCCGGCGATCGGTAGAAACGATATGACGGCGAGGCCGATCGCGACGATGGGCATCGCGGTCATCTTGGGCCACAGCGGGTTTCGCCGCGCGGTGGTCGGTTGGGCGACGGGTGTTGCCGGCGCGTCCGTGATTGGTGGCGGTGGCGTTAATCGGTCCGGCTGCTTCATCGCTTCGAAGAGCGACTTGGCCTCCTCCATCGGCACCATGAATCCGATTTCTTCCATGCCGGTATCGAAGTGAATGACCACCCGCGCTCCGGACGGGTCGAAGCGGATCGACTGTCGCCATTCGCGCTGTGGGATTTCGATGCGTTCGCTGTCGCCGGTGTCATCGACGGGCGTCAGGACCACGACAGCCGGATCGGCATCAATCTGCCACGATCGGCCCCTTCCGTCTGTCCAGGTTGGCGAATGGGTTGCTTGGGTTGAATCGTCCATGAAGCTTCCGTGCGGTGTTTGAATCCGGGCGGTTTTGGGAATCGTGCGTGGAGGCTGCTCACGACGCGAAAGAGTATAGGCCAGCCCACCTTTCAAGCCAACGCTGAACCGTCGAAACGCGTGCGGTGCGGACGGATTCGCGGTTGGCGGCTATCATTTGCGTATTCGCTGTTGGGAATTTATCGAGTCAGACTGAATCGAATTTGCGCAAAGCATCGACATGAACGATCGAGGGACTTTATGAACATTGCAGTGACAGGGGCGAGCGGATTTCTGGGGCGGTACATCGTTAATCATTTGATCGATGTGGGGCATCGTTGCAGGTGCTGGTGTCGGCCGACGAGTTTGCGCGATGGCGTAAACTCCGAACGGTGCGAATGGATTGAGGGCGAGTTGGGTAACGCCTCCGATTGCAAGGCGCTGGTTGGTGGATTCGATGGCGTCGAACAAGTCGATGCGGTGGTGCATTCGGCGCTGCATCATCCTGGTGGTGGGTTTCGCGGGGGCGAGGGCGATCTTGTCGAGTTCTGCCAGAAGAATCTCATCGGGACGATTCAACTGATCGAAGCCGCAAGGTTGGCAGGCGTCGAACGATTCGTCTTTATCTCGACGTGTGCGGTGCATGAAGTGATTCTCGACGACCGCCCGCTCGACGAAGCCCATCCGCTTTGGCCGCTCAGCCATTACGGCGCCCACAAAGCCGCCCTCGAAAAGTTCATCCACAGCTACGGGCTCGGCCACCGTTACAACATCTGCTCGCTGCGCCCGACGGGCATCTACGGACTCGCCACCCCGCCCGAACAAAGCAAGTGGTACAACCTCGTGCAAAAGGTCGCCAATGGTCAGGTCATCGCATCGAACCGCGGCGGCAAGGAAGTCCACGCCCATGATGTCGCCCGGGCAGTAGGCATCCTGCTAAGCGCCGAAGGCACCACCGGCCAATCGTACAACTGCTACGACATGTACATATCCGAACAGAAAGTAGCCGAGATCGCCAAGCGCCTGACCGGAAGCCAAAGCAAAATCGAGCCCATGCAAAGAACCCCAAAGCACCAGATCGAAACCAAAAAGCTAAGAGACTTGGGAATGAAATTCGGCGGCGAAAAATTGCTGGAGAAAACAGTAGCCCAAATGTTAGACATGTAGGGTCGGCTGTGCGGATCGATTCAGTTACGTATCACACCGGGAACAAGAAAGTCCGCCACCAAGAATACGCCAATCATACACAGGAAAGCAGCGACTCTTCGACTCATGTCATGCTTCATCATCTCGCGCATCGCGAAGACAATAATGGTTACGCCTAGTGGCAAGATGACATACCCGTAGATCCCAATCCATTCCATCGATGGCCGCCAATGTCCTTTCGGGGCTGCCTGCTGAAGCAGTAAGGCCACAATCAGGACAAGCGTGGCATCCAGAACGTCAGCGAGCGAGTTCTTACCATAAAGCCTTATTGAAGGAACGCCGATCAGAACGCAAGCAATGAGCAAGCCAATCAAGAAAGTCCAGTCGCGGGGAGCAAGAAGATCGTGTGCGAGCGCGGATACGACCCACGCCCAAGCGAAAGCCGCGACAACGTAACTCGCCATGTTCCAGCGTGGCCAATTCGAATGCTGCTTGCATTTTTGCGCCGCCAAATGAACACCGCAGAAGACCGAGCACGTAAGGATCGCCGCCCAGAGCAACCCGTTGACGAGAATGAATCCCGAAAAACCGGCAAGCAGGATCACAATGCCTGCGACGAGTGAGATGCGATGCAGTGCCCCGGTCATCGGTATAAGACGCCTCACTTTTGGGTCATGGTGTCGCTGATTGATAATAGATGCACGACCTCTACATATTTCGAGGTATCGGTCCGCACAGCGGACCCTACATTATACGTCGTTCTCGGTGGTTGTATCGACTTCTTTATTTTCCGGGTCCCAATTGTACAACAGTTCGCAGGCGTCGTTTTGTAGTTTGTTGAACGGCTGAACGCTGCCGGGGATTTTATTGTAGATGAACGAGAATACGAGCCAGCGGTCGCTCTTTGTATGGACGTAGCCGCTTAGGGCGCGGACGCCTCTGATGTAGCCGGTCTTGGCAAAGACGTTTCCGTTTAGATCCTTCATGCGGCTACGGAGCGTTCCGGATTCGCCTGGTTCGGCTAAGCTTTCACGGAAGACCTCGAAGTCCTTGTGCTTGTGCATGGCGATCAGGATGTCGCTGATCAGGCGGGCGGTGACGTTGTTGCCGCGACTCAAGCCGGACCCATCGGCTACCTTTAGCTTTGAATCGTCAATGCCGTTTTTCTTCAGAAACGCGCGGATCGCCCGCTCCCCACCGGCCCATGAACCGGGATGATCGTTGCCCTGTTTCTTGTCGTAGACCTGCCCGCTCAATTTGCACATGCACTCGGCGAAGAGGTTTTGGCTGCTCTTGTTGATTCGCCAGAGGACTTCCGGCATGGTCGTGGTGTGGGTGGCGACGATCGCATCGGTTGGCGGCACGAGCGATTCGCCCATTGGCGTTGGCGACGATCGAACTTCGCCGTCCACGCTGATGCCGTTGTTGGCCAGATGCCTGCGAAACGCACCCGTGAAGAACGCCCCCGGATCGGTCACGGGTTTGCTTTTGAGCGTCTTCTTCTTATCGCAGCCGCCACCGATTACCACAACATTCGCGTGCGGCATGCGGTTGATCGTCGGGGCTTCGTCCTTACCGGTGATGCATTCGTTGACCACGACGAGATCGTCATACGGCGGAGTGCCAGTAAATGACACTTTCTGACCCGGCGTCGTCGGTGCGATGGTGATGTCGACGCAGTTGTCGTTGAAATTCAAACCCGACACGGGGGCTGCGTACCAATGGACGAGGTCGTCATGGTCCCATGTTTCGTGGAATCTGTAGGCGTCGAACGCCCCTTCGTAGTAAACCAGATCGCCATTGATGCGGGTGATTCCATTCTGCTTGAGGGCATTGACCCAATCGTCGAACACCGTCATCGTCGTGCCGCCGCGTCGTTTGGCCAGCGGGTTGTCGCCCACGGCGGGGTCGCCGGTACCGACGATCCAGATGTCGTCGCCGTCGCGGGCGAGGTACGTTTTGAACTTGTAGTCGGCTCCCAGAAGATCCAGACCGGCTGAACTGATGACCAGTTTCATATTGCTGGCCGGCATAACGGCGACGTTTTCGTTGGAGGCGAAAAGCTCCGTACCGCTGGCTAGATCGACAACCCGCCCGGTCAGCATCGCCCCCGTGTCGTTGTGGCGGTTGAGGATGTCGTCAAGCTGCGAGCAAAGAACCGGATCGTGTGCAATCCGCGTTGCGGAGCATCCGGCAAATCCGATCAGCAGGGAGAAGGTTAGGATCGCGGTGCATGTACCGTGCAAACGTTTGGGGAGTGAGTATGTCACGGTTTACCTCCGTGGGAATGAAGTTGTGCGGGTCGATTTGTTCCAATGGCGAAATTGCGTCTGTTCGCAAAATCCCGATCAGTGTACCATGCGGCCGAGTTGAATGAAGCGCGAAGATGTTTTTGAATTTGCGTGCGCGTAACGCTTGTTGAAAGGATCGATCGAATGTTTTTTGCAGGATTGGGTTCGGGAATTGCGTTTTTGCTGACGTTGTTTGGTGGATTGCTTAGTGCGCTGTTCGGTGCGTTTCTGGGCAGCGGTGTTCCTTAGAGATTTCATTATCCTGGGTTCGCGCGGCGTCTCATGAAAATGTCTCAGCTGTCATTCCCGCGCACGCGGCAATCCAGGGGAATGCGTTGCACCTGTCGACATACTATTACCCGTCGTACAAGGTCTGTTGCCACCGCGCGATTTTGTAAGAAGTGGAAGCGTTACTTGGGATTCTGGATACCCGCTTGTGCGGGTATGACGAATGAAAGGCTGATCGGCCGTTATTGCAGAATTACCGGGGATCGTTTGGGCCCTTCAATTCGACGAGCGGAGTGACCTTCATCTTCTGGCTTTGGGTTGTCTCATGTTCGTCGTTCGAGCATGCGCCGTGTCCGCAGCCGCAACCTTCGCTGTCGCTGAAGATATTTCGGGCGAAGGCGATGGCATATCCTACTGCCAGTGCCAACCCGCCAACCACAATCACGTATTCCCACCACATCGCGTCACCTGCCGTTCCGTTATGAAATTCGCGTTCCCACCTGGTACACCACCAGCGCGCCGATATAAGCCAGCACCGTCATGTATGTAAACGCGATCGTTGCCCACTTCCACGAATTCGTTTCGCGTTTGATCACCGCTACCGTTGCACCGCATTGACAGCACAGCGCGAAGAATACCATGATCGACAGCACCACAGGGATTGTATAGACCTTTCCCCCGTCGGGCCACTTCGCGGCTTGCAGTTTTTCGCGAAGGGCCGGGGATTCTTCGTCCGTTGCGTCGCCAAGGTTGTAGATGATGCCGAGCGTCGAGACGACAACCTCACGTGCGGGGAACGATGCCATCGCGGCCATCCCGATTTTCCAATCCCACCCGAGCGGTTTGACGGCCGGTTCGATGGCTTTACCGATGCGGCCCATGACGCTGTTTCGCAGGTATTCGCCAGCCACCGCGTTTTCGATTTCGCCCTCGTCGGTGATACCGGCTTGCTGCATGTCGGTGCGCACTTGCGTTTCGAGCGATGCCGGTCGCGGAAAGTATAGCAATGCCCAGATGATGATGCTCATCGCAAGGATGATGGTGCCGGCAGACTGTAGGAATGCTTTCGCGCGATCGAGCGTTCGCCATAGGATGAGTTTGACGGAAGGGGCTTTGTAACTGGGTAGTTCGAGGATGAATGGTGTCGGTGTTCTGCCGGCAAGCAGATTCTTGAATACGAGCGCTGCGATGGCGGCTGCGATGATGCCGAAGAAGTACATCCCTGCGAAGACCAAACCTTGCAGCGGCAAAAATCCCCAGACGGTTTTCTGTGGAATGAATGCAGCAACGAAAATCGTATACACCGGGATGCGGGCGCTGCATGCCATCAGCGGTGCGATCAGAATGGTGATCAGGCGCTCCTTCGGGCATTCGATGGTGCGGGTGGCCATCACGCCGGGGATGGCGCATGCGAACGATGAAAGCAGGGGAACGAATCCGCGCCCGCCTAAACCGAACACGCGCAAGACACGGTCCATCAAGAACGCAGCTCGGGCAAGGTATCCGCAATCTTCGAGCAACGTAATCAGCGCGATCAAAATCATGATCTGCGGTAAAAATACGAGTACGCCACCGACGCCTGCAATCACGCCGTCGGTCAAGAATGTCGCAAGAAGTCCTTCGCTCAACGACGACGAGACCCACCCGCCGAGCGTTGCAAAAACGCCTTCGATCGCGTCCATCAACGGTGCCGCCCAACTGAATACGCTGCTGAAAACGGCGGTCATAACGATCACAAAGACGATCGTTCCGAGAATTCGGTGCGTGAGTAGATTGTCCAGCCGCTCGCTGCGTGGTGCCCGGACGCCAGGATTGCGCTCGATACAGCCGTCTACGATTCGTGAGATGCAGGCGTAGCGAACTTCGGCTTCGAGATTGGCAGGTGCTTGCCCAGCCGCTTCGATGCTCTTGCGCTGTTCGTAGATAAAATCGGCAAGCGAGCCATCGTTTGATGTGTGGGCAAGCAGTCGCCGTTCCACTTCGCCATTTGCGTCGAGAATGCAGCGGCGAACTTCGTAGGGCGTCATCGGACCGATGCTGCCGTTTAGCCTGGCGATCTCTGCCGTCAGAGCGTCGACAGAATCATTGACGGCATCGGGCCATTGGCAGATCGGTTTCGGTTTGGTTCCGCCCACTGCTTTTTCGATCGCATCGACAAGTGCGTCGCGCCCCTTGCCGGCCGATGCCACGATCGGAATCACCGGTACGCCCAGTCGTTGGGCGAGTTTGTCGCTGTCGATGGTGATTCCGCGGCGCTCGGCAATGTCGGTCATGTTGAGAGCAATGACCGTCGGGAGATTCGATTCCAATACTTGCGTGGCTAGAAACAGGTTGCGTTCTAAATTGGTTGCGTCGATCACGACAACGGCAGCCGCCAAGGGATTGGTATCGTCGCGTTGACCGAGCAGTATTTCGGTGACAACGAATTCGTCGGGCGATCGCGCGGTGAGGCTATAGGTACCGGGAAGGTCAAGAAGTTCAAAATCGCGCGACTGACGTCGAATGATGCCGGACGTTTTTTCAACAGTGACGCCGGGGTAGTTCGCCACTTGCCGGCGCGCACCGGTCAACATATTGAAGACGGATGTCTTGCCAGCATTTGGATTACCCAACAGCGCGATGACAGGGATTGCTTCGGTCGTCGCTTGGGTTGATGACATCAGGATTCCGAAATTTGGAAGACGGTGTGCGCCGTAGTACTTGAGGGAGTACTTACGCCGAGTCGGTCGCAAGCAGAACGCATTCGCATTCGCGGCGACGGAGCGAAAGGTGATAGTCCAGCACTTCGATTTGATAAGGATCGCCCAACGGCGCGACGCGTACCATGCGAACATCGCGTCCGGACGTCAGGCCCATCTCAGCCAAACGTTGTTGGATGGTGGGGTCACCGGTGAGCGATTGCACCTTGGCAGTGTTCGATGCCCGAAGGTCGGCCAGCGTTCTTGGGTTCTGAGCGATCATGGTTTCAACTCGCGTTTGCCGATCGAAATCGGCCAATCGGTGTTCAATTGCCCAATAAGCCCGATTCCGGGCACAAAGTTGGGTCGCCCCAAAAGTGTTTGACGCATAAAACTATTATCCCATTTCGGCAGAAAAGCAAGCCCTCACAACCCTGAAAATCGTTATTTTCGGGGCCAGCGGTCGGCGGCTTCAGGGCAGTGGATGTTTCAAGAAGGTTTAGGGAACGGATGGAATAGTCGATTTGCCGTCATTCCCGATCATCGGCGTCCGGTCAGAATTAGTGTCGGATTGGTGAGATGTTCGCAGGAATGGGCCGAAGTGTGGCTTGGGGCACGTTACAGGTGGGTTACGGCTTATCGTTTGGGCGAACCGGGCAGACCTCGATATACTAGGTTCGTTCGACGACTCGTCTGTTTCGATTTTTCTGGCAATCGGGCGGGGCGTCTTTTTGGGAGGCCGGGATCTAACCTCTTTCTCGATTTTCTTAGGAGTTCATCATGGTACGTTTGTTTGGTGCAGTGACAACTTTTGTTTGTGCGTTCGGTTTGGTTTCGGGCGCGGTAGCCAATGACAGAATCGAAACGGTGGAAGCTGTTGCAGCTCAAACGGTGTCGGCTGATATCGTCGAAACCGGTGTCGAGCGGGTGATGAACCAACTTCCGCAGATGACCTACATGGTCGGCGAAGTTGAGACCAAGTGCGGATATTCTGCCGCGTCGCAAGCCAAGTCGTCGGGCAAACCGGTGTCGTACTTGGTGGCAGGAAGTTCATACAACTGCAAAGTTACTGCGATGAACAAATTGGCTGAGGCAATGAAAGCAGAGCTCGCCAAGACTGCAAGCGTTTCGCCTTCGGTGGCTGGCTCGTGCTATCACTGCCCGATGGCTGCTGCTGCCATGGCCAAGCAGAAAAACACCGAAGTTCGATACATGGTGGCTGGCGTTGAGTTCGAGTGTGAGAAAAAGGCCCAGTCAGTCGCAGATCGTTTGGCCGCCAAGATGAAAGAATGCGGCGCTGCCACGGCGTCATCGAAGCCATGCAGCAAGTCGGCGGCAATCGCTTCGTCAAAGCCATGCAGCAAAGCCGCGGGTAGCTCACCTTGCAGTAAGTCAGCCGCAAAGGTCGCCAGTGCAAGAGCAGATGGTAAGGGTTGCTGCAAGACAGGTTGTGCGAAAGCGGCAGCCGGTGGAGCCCCATGTGCAAAGTCAGCAGAAGCAGCCGTCGCCAGTGCCAAAGGCGGATGCAGCAAATCGAAGGATGCCCAGACAGCATCAGCCAAGGGATCGGGATGCAGCAAAAGCAAAGCGGCTGCCGCCCAGACCGCGTCGGCGAAATCCTCGGGTTGTAGCAAAGGTAAGACTAACGGCGATGCCGTTGTTGCAGCTGCCAAATCAACCGAAACCTCAACGCTGAAGCTCGGTTGCTGCAAGAAGGGCAAGGCGCCCGAGGCAGCCGCGCAGGTCGCGAGCAAAGATGCTGAAGCAACGTCGGAAGACACGCCCGAACTCGCCCGCGCCAAGCAGATGGTTCGCGAGATTGTCGAATTCGTGGCGACGGCCAAGAATTCGTAGTACTGAAAATCACGCGATAGGCGGGGCAAGCGATTGCCTAAACAATCGCGTTGGCAGTAACGTCAATCACCCGGCTGACCGGCTCTCATGAGGCTGTCAGCCGGGTTTTTTATGCGATTCTCATCGAAGGCGGTTCAAGCGGGGCGCGCTGCGGAGCCGATCTCTTAGATAGAATGCCAAGTCTGTCCCGTTGAATGGAACTGGAAAGGCATCTGTTGGAAGTCATTTACGCCCGGCGTAGAATTTCACGCAAAGTTGTCTTACCAAGGCACGATTGAAGGAAATCTTGATGCACCTGAGCCACAGATATCGTCGTCAGTCAGTCTCCGCTTATCGGATGCTCCTTGGAGTCTCGTTAATGGCGGCGGTTTCCGGGTGCGGTCTGGACGGCTTGTTGAATCTGACGGCATCGCTCGGTGGTAACACCGCTGGCCAGCGCGGTAACGCTGAGGTTCTGTTTATCAACAACACACCGTTTCGTGCGATTTTTGTGTTTGGCTCCTACGACAACCTCGATCGCGACACCCAGCCAGCATTGCTGTCATTTAGTTCAAGCCTTGACACGCTCAACCTTGAGGGCAACACCGAGTCGACGGTACAGCAAGTGCAGTGCGCCCGTGTGTTCTCGATTGGCGGCGAAGGTTTGCTGACCCGCGCCCAAGCCAACCTCGAGGAAGACGCGCTAGAAGATGTTCCGTTGATTGAGGGCGTGTACTTCTCGTCGGCAGAAGTGGGTGACGAAAACGCCGACGAACCCACCGAAGGGATCGCCCTCCCGCTCGACGCCAATATCGGACCCGATTTCGAGTGTGGTTCACTTCTGATTTACAGGTTGGAATTCGATGATGACGGTCCCGAACGGTTTCGCATCGACCTGACCGTTATCCCGGCTGAAAGCACCCGCGGCGTTTAGTCTTCGCGTGTCGCTCACACCAGAATTTTCGCCCGATAAGCAATGTTGATTTTATGGGTGCAATTCAGTTTGCTCTGGGCGGATGCGTTTCGTAGGCTTTTTCTGCATCAGTCCACAGCGATCTGCCCGGCACGATTTGCCCGTAAAGATCAGACAGTGCGGCGAATGCATTCTCGTCGAAAGAGAACACCGATCAAGGAGGAGGGATGTCCATGTTAAGGGCAATCACCAAGCAGGTGCGCCGGTTTGTTCATGAAGAAGATGGCCCCACTGCGACTGAATACGCAGTGATGTTTGCCATGATCCTTCTCGTGTGCATTGCAGCCGTCAAGACACTGGGCACCAAGGTGTCGAACAACTTCGTCCTCGCCGAGCAGGGCTGGTAGAAACAGCGGTCAGACATCGGACCCGGTGCGGTTCGAACGTCGATCCGAATGAAGCCATCCCCCAATTCGCTACTGCTCTCGCGCGCCAACGGTGACCCGAAGCAAAACGCGCTCCCCATCGCGCATCACGTGGATCAAAACAGTTTCGCCTGCGCTCAACTTATCCAGCGCGTCCGCGTATCCCTGAACGTCTTTGATCGAAGCATCGCCAATTTGCACAATTACATCGCCCGCCCGCATCCCGCCTAGGTGAGCGGGGCCATTTTCTTTGACGCCTTTAAGCAAAACGCCTTCAACCTGTGCGCGATAATCCGGCTCGGTGCCCAAGTAAGGCCGGCCCACGACCGCATCTTTACGCTTGGTGATTGGCGTAAACTCCGGTGAACTAGGATCGATAATCAAAGCCCCTACGAGTCGCGAAATGAATTCTATGACACGTTTGTTCGGAACAGCACTTTCATTGGACTGACGTTGCATTTCAGACGGACGGATGGCGATTGAAGGCACGCTCTTTTCATACAAGGCAAATCCCAACGAATCAGCCTGCGGCGTATCGCTGACTTTCAGCGGCAATCCAACCAATACATTATGCCGCTCAATGTGCTTCGACCATCGCGGACTGGTTCGTACTCCATCGACGACGTATTCATTTACGCTGGCTCGCAGATCTCGAAATTCAACCGACGCCGCCAAGTCATCGCCGAACGTACTTGCGATTGCGCCGAACAATTCCGAGCGTCTTGATTCAACAACATCGATCATCAAGTGAACATAAATTGTTCGCAGCGGACCATCTTTCGACTTTGGTGAAAGGCTCTCCGCGATCTCGACCAACGCCGTCATGTCCGCATCGAACCCAGCAGAGGTGAAGTTTGTGAATAAGTATTCAATTGAGTACATGAGAAACAAGGGTTTACGATTTGGATGAGCGGTCGAGCGCAACACAAACTGAATGAATGTTCCTTCACTGCCATCAACGCTGGTTTCAAACTCAACGTACTTTTCATGACCTGGATTCACAGTATTCCAATTGATTCGGTCACTGCTCTTGATCAGAGCCAGAATACGATCCCGCAGCGTTCCCGGTTGCTCTGCTGTGGTTGGTGACAAGGAGTTGCCGTCTTTCGGCGAGGCGGGCTTGTTTCCAGTTCGCTCCTGAGCATGTGTTATTGTTTTGCGGGCGGCTGCGTCATCAAAATCCGCGAAGAAAATCTGCCCCTTCTTGTTCTCCGTCCGATTGGCGGTCCAGGCCAGGCGTTTGCCGTCGGGAAAGAACACCGGCAATCCATCGAAGCCGGGTAGGTTGCTGACCCTTACGGGTTCGTGTTTTCCCTCGGTGTCTACGACGTAGAGTTCGAAGTTGCTGCGGCCATTGATGTCGGTGGTGAAGATCAGGTAATCGCCCGACGGGTGGTAGAATGGTGCCCACGACATACCGCCGAGTTTGGTGATTTGTTTCTGATCGCTGCCATTGATGTTCATCGTCCAGATTTCGGCGACGTTGCCATCCGGCGTGAAGCGCCGCCAGCAGATGCGTTTGCCGTCAGGGCTGAAGAACGGACCGCCGTCGTAACCCGGCACGTCGGTCAGGCGCTTCACGTCGCTTCCGTCCGCACGCATGATGTAAATGTCGAGGAAGTACTTCGCGTCGGTCTCCAGCAAGCGTTGATCTTCTGCGGATAGCTTGTCCGTAAAGGCGTGGCGGTTGGATGAGAAGGCGATCCATTTGCCATCGGGCGAGTACGATCCTTCAGCATCGTATCCGCGGGCGTTTGTCAGGTTGGTGTATTTGTTGGAACCGAATTCGGTCGTGTAGATTTCATAGAACTCGTCGTAGTCCCACTCATAGCGTTTGGTCTTGCCTGTTGCGCGTTTTTCAAGTTCCGCCTTCTGATGTTCGAGGGATTTTAGATCTTCATGCGTCGAGGCGAACAGTGCGCGTTGGCCGTCCGGGTGAATCCAGGCGCAGGTCGTTTTGCCGTAACCGGGCGACACAAGCTGCGTATCGCCGGTGTTTAGATCAAGCAGGAATATCTGATAGAAGGGGTTGGCCGGGTCGCGCTCGGACTGAAAGATCATCTTCGATCCATCGGCGTTAAAGTATCCTTCACCGGCTCGGCGCCCTTCAAACGTCACTTGGCGCACATTACTCAAGAATCGCGTTTCGGAATCGCTCGATGCCGCATCGCTTGCATTTCCGTTCGCGGCGTAGATACCGATGATTGCAACAACCGAGAACACAACCGTCTTTGGTTTTTTCATCGTTTCGCAGCTCCACGTTCGCTTCATGCCAACGATTCCTCGATCAAAAAAAAGCCTCGCGCGGGAGATTCGCACGAGGCTGATAGTTGCTTAGAGATGGTTTGCCCAAAGCCTCGAGATTGTTTGTCTCGGCGGCGCCCTCAGACCTTACAAGAAGAGCAGACCCTACAAGAAGAATAGCAGCATCAGCACAAAGAGCAGAGCAAAATTCAGGGCCCAGAATGTAATCCGAATGTCTGACCATGGGCGATAGTACGGCTGGTCAGATTCATCCGCATAAATCTGATTCATCAAGCGTGTTTGCCGCCGCGCACACTTGTAGATGAAACCGGAAACGGCCATCACTCCGATGAAGAGTACAATGCTGACGACTTGGGGATAGACTTCGCGTATGTCGACGTTCCCTTTGTTATCATAAGGCGGAAAAGTGCCCGATTGAACAAGTGTGAATTCAGTCACCCAATCATGTTCCATCTCAACCCAGACGTAGCGCACCGGCTGGAGCAGTTTGGCTCCGACCTTAAAGGGGGCAAATTTTGGGCCAACCGTGATTGCCAGAATCGCCACCGTGGCGACCAGCACGATCATGCCCGTGATCTGGGCGTCAATTCGTGAACGGTGGTAGATATGGTCGAGTTGTTTGTCGATTTTAGTCACGCCATGCCTCCGCGGGTTTTCACCGAGTGTGCCATTCGATCTGGATTTGAGTTCTTAACGACTCGAAACGTGGGTCACAGTGTACCGCTTGGACACCCGTTCACCAAGCAGTCATTCAAGCCAAGCTCAATTCTTATGCAAAAAGTGTGACAATGGCTAAGCCCGGGCATTTGTACCGTTCACAAGTTGCCTGTGACAAGAGTCACTTATGCAAGATTCTTTTCCGCCAACTCAACGAGTTCCTTCACGTGCGACACACTTGAATCGAACAGTTTGCGCTCGTTTGAGTCGAGTTCCACTTCGATGACTTCTTCGACGCCATTCTTACCGAGCATGCACGGCACGCCGACGAAATATCCGCCCACTCCGTACTCCTTGTCGCAGTACGCAGCGCACGGGAAAATCCGTCGCTTGTCGCGGACGATTGCTTCGGCCATATCCACCGACCCAGCCGCCGGCGCGTAGTAGGCGCTCGTGCCCATCAGTTTTACAAGTTCGCCGCCACCGACCTTGGCGCGGTCGATGATTTCGTTCAAACGTGATTCAGGAATCAACTGACTGACCGGAATACCCGCAACCGACGTATACCGAGGAAGCGGAACCATGTCGTCACCGTGCCCGCCCATCAAAAGCGCGCTGATATCCTCAACGCTACAGTCTAGTTCCATCGCGATGAACGTGCGATACCGAGCAATATCAAGGCAGCCAGCTTGCCCGACGACGCGCTGCGTGGGGAATCCGCTTTGCTTCCAAGCGGTGTAGACCATCGCGTCGAGTGGGTTGGACACGATAATGAGAACCGAATCGGGAGCGACTTCGGCGATCTTCTTGCTGACGCTACCGACGATCTTGACGTTGGTCGCCACCAGATCGTCGCGACTCATACCCGGTTTGCGCGGTATGCCAGCCGTAATGATGACCACATCGCTGCCAGCGGCTGCATCGTAGTCGCTACCACCGGTGATCTTGCAATCGAAACGTTGCACCGGGCCGCACTGAGCGAGGTCGAGCGCCTTGCCAGCCGTCTTATCAGCTGCCTCGGGGATATCGATCAGCACGACATCGCCCAGTTCCTTCACCGCGATCCAAAATGCGCAACTGGCTCCAACGTTTCCGGCACCGATGACTGATATCTTGGGACGCCTCATGGCTCAATTCTCCTGCTGCTAAGAAGAGGTCTTTGAAAACGGGTTGATTTACCGGTCCGTTCTAGGAACGTTGCGGGATATTTCAAGTGGCGAGCCGACGATTCGTGTTTTGAACGGTTGAATCATTCGCGTGGGATCGTGGAAAATCGCGATCGGCATCCAACTCACTGAACAAAAAGCGATGCTTGAACTGCTCGTTGGCGGGGCGGTTGCGACGTGAAAGCACCCGATCGAATTCAGCCAGCCAGCGATTCGGCAACAGATTTGCCCGAACCGGTCCCAATCGTCCGGACGATCGCTTGGAATCGTACTCGATGTTGATCGCGCAAAGTCGTTGATCGAGAGCGTCAGCCAGCACTTGAGCGCGAGCGGTATCGAGGCCATGATCCGATTCGAGGTGCAGCAAATAATAAGGTACTACGTCCCACTTCGGTGCCAGCACAAAATTTCGGCCTTCATACCGGTAGTTTTCGGCGATGTTTTCAAAGGCCATCACGACTTGCTTTTCGCTCAGCTTTTCGCCGGTCAGCGACGACGTGTGCTGACCCTTGTGCAGGAATTCGATCAGCGGTGCTTCGCGATAGAACCCAGTGACGCGCACCAGATCGCCAATGTTGTAGCGGTAGAAGCCAGCCGATGTGGTGAGCAAAATGAAATACTCCTGCCCCTCTTCCAACTCGTTCGCACCGAGTACTGTCGGTTGCGACGACTCGTATTCGTCCTTTGGGATAAATTCGAAGTAGTTGTCAGCAACGTCGAGGATGCCCGATGGCGAACCGTCTTCGATCGGAATCGACATGCGCCCTTCGCTGGCAAGTAGTCCAATGTCTCGGACAGGAACGTCGCCAAAATATTTGTTGAAATCGCGCAGGTACAAACCCATCGTTCCGCCCGTCCAATTGGCGAGAAAACCAAGATTCCAATAGTGCTTGGGTAGCAAGTGTCCGGTTGAATCCAAGATGCTTTCAAGTCGGTCGGCTTCGATCGGGTTGGGTTTGAGATGCGCTTCGAGTCTGCTCCGGATTCTGTCGGGAATTTCGAATTTATTGTCGATGGTTCCGTCGCGTACGTCGCGAATGAGTTGTTCGGCGTATTCGTCACCCAAACGCGCCAATCGCAACTGTGTGGCTGGACTTGCGGTGACGACGAAAGCAGCATTCGTCGCAATCGAAAAACGCAGCACGCTGTAATAGCGCGCTCTTGCTTCGGCGACGTAGGCGACTTCCGGCGGTACGACATAATACCGGCGGACCAACCGTTTTTGCGTGGCGGCCATCAACCCAGAGATTGCGCCGCACGGGAATCCCCCGGACGTATACTCTTCGTCCATCCGACTCGCGACCTGCACGATCGGTCGCAGGAAGGAACCGGGATGGTCCATCAACACTTTGACGCCAAACGCATTCCACCCGCGCCGGTATTCGGCCAGAAAGTGATCGGTGACCGG
This sequence comes from Alphaproteobacteria bacterium, assembly GCA_028285105.1. GTDB lineage: Bacteria > Planctomycetota > Phycisphaerae > UBA1845 > UBA1845 > UBA1845. The sequence goes on along the minus strand of JANQQE010000030.1, from coordinate 292,842 downwards.
AATGTATTTCGGGCTGTCACAGGTTCCGCTGGTCTTGGCGAACATGTGGACCGTTTGCCCGGGACCGAACATTGCCCCGAGGTCGCCCGATTTTACTTTTTCAACATAGGGTTTGAGGTCTTCATATGTCGTGATGGGAATCTGCCGGCGAAAGTCGGCGACGCTTTTGATCTTGTCGAATCCATGCTCGCGTCCGTATTCGCTTGATGCGTTGCGCCGGACTTTTTCGAGAAGCGTTGCGGTTTGTTTGTCGCGAAGGTTTTCGGTGGCACGCAACATCCGGTTGAGCATTCGGCGGGCGTGCGATTTGGCGACGGCCAGGCGCAACCGATCGGCCAGCGCGAGTCGCGCCCCGTGCGAACGGTAAACAGGTTGTGCGACCAACTCGCCACTCATTGAGATATCGTGCCCACCTTGCCTAAACTTCGGGGCGCGGTGGAACCGGTGGCGGATCCTTCCGCACCGTTTCATCCCAACGCGACAGGGGCAGTATATAGTCCACCGGGTTGGCTGTCTGCAATCGATCGAGGGTCCAGGCGTCGTCGATGTGAAATGGTCCGACCTGCCTGCGAATCAACCCCGTCAGGCATCCACCGCAATTCAGCTTTTCGCCGAGGTCGCGGATGACCGAACGCACATATGTTCCGCGTCCACACGCCATTTCGAAGGAAATCGTTGGCCAATCGTACGCGATCAATCGCATCCAATAGACTGTGATTTTTCGCGGTTTCATGGTTGGCTGCTCTCCGCGACGGGCGAGTTTGTACGCGGGAACACCGCCGATTTTCAAGGCGCTGACGATCGGTGGGATTTGTTCCTGTGTGCCTTCAAAACTGCTGACCGCTTCGGTCACATCGGAATGCGTTGGAATGTTGGGTGTTTCGACCGGAATAAGTCCGGAATCGCTGTCGAGACTTTCGCTGGTGACGTCGAGTCGCGCGGTGGCCTCGTAGACCTTCGGGTGGTTCATCAGGCATTCGACGGTTTTTGTCGCTTTGCCGACGCACAGCACCAGCACGCCGCTGGCCGCCGGGTCGAGCGTACCGGAGTGGCCGCTCTTGCGCATACCGCTGGCTGACCGCACCTTGTAAAGCGCTTTCGCCGAGGTGATGCCCACAGGTTTGTTGAGGTTGATGAAACCGTCGATGACCGGTGTGGCCATGATGCGCCCCGTCTATTCGGCCATCCGTTCGAGAACGCCGGTCATCGATTGCTCGTCGCCTTTGTGATGCAACTTGAGCGTTTTTCCCCACCATATCTCACCGCCGTATTGGCGGTCTTCACCATCGCGCGGATTGAGCTTCAGTGTGAATCCGTCCCATTCGTACTTGCCGGATGTCGTACGTGACTTTCCATCGTATTTGACGACGGCTGCGTATTTCCCGTCGCTATCAAAGCTGACCGAAGACAACGCAAATTCGTCGGTCATTTCGATCGGTTTGATCCGGACGGTTTTCCAATGACCGGTGATACTGCAACCGCTGAAGATCACCAGGCAGCTCATCGCCATCCCAAATGATATCCACCGGTGTCGGTTCTGATGCCATCGTTGTTCGCCAAAATGATTGTGCATGATCGTCTCCCTTGCCTGGGTCGTGTCGAGCATGATTGTCGTATCGTGCATGACCCACTTTGCATGCAGGATGCGCCACATATGATCCGACGATGCACCCGGTTGTCAACGCGAACCCGCAAGAATCCGTCACGGACGCGACCATCTCGTGGGCCGATCGCGGCGACCGGGCAGATTGTTGCGGCGGTTGTGTGTGCTTCATATACTGATGCGACTGCCGGTTGTCCGGCCCGGTAAAGGTATGCCGTTTGGTGTGACGACGAATACGATGCCCATTTACGAATACCAATGTGAATCCTGCCAGCGCGATTTCGAGGAACTCGTTCGCTCGAATCGAACAGCCAAGCCGACCTGCCCGCATTGCGGTTCGCGCGAGACGCAGAGGGCAATCAGCACTTTTGCAGCCGGCCAATCTAAAGGTGGACTGGCCAAAGGCGACGCCACCGGCGCTTCCGGCGACATGCCGATGTGCGGGCGCTGCGGTGACTTTGGTCCATGTGGTGGCGGGTAATAAGCGTGGCGGTGGGTAATAGGGCGGCGGCAGGTACTTGGCGCGTTCGAATAGAAATCCGATTTAATAGAGCTTCATGAATAGAAAATCCGCCAACTCAACCGAACCGCCGTTCATTCGCATCGCGATCGCTGGCCTGCTCGCCTGGATTTTGCCCGGGGCTGGCCACGTGTATCTCGGCGAGAAGAAGCGCGGCATCATTTTAATGATCGTCGTCGCAGCCACCTTTTGGGGTGGGGTGGCGGTTGCGGGCGTGCAGTCATCGGTTCAACCGACCCGTCGAAAGGCCTGGTTCGTCGGGCAGATTTGCACCGGGAGTCACGCGCTCGTTGCATTGGGCGTCGGCAAATTTCGGGCCAACAGCCATCCCAAAGAACGCGCCGGTTTTGCCGAAGAGGACGTGGCCATCATCTTCACCGGTGTGGCAGGCATGTTGAACATTTTGATCATTCTCGACGTGCTGGCGATGACCGATCCAAACTATGTGCGCCGCAGCATCGGCCCGCCGACCCAAGCCAATCCGCCACCAACGCAAGGCTCGCCATGATAGAACTCGCAACAATAACGACCTCAATCGCAATAACGAACTGTACCGCCATTGCCAATACCATCATCGCAAGCACAGCTTCAACCATAGCAAGCACTGGCTCAAAAAGTGCGGTCATCGCCGGTCTGCTAACCCCAAGCGTGCTGACCGGCTGGCAGCGAATGCTAATGCTCATACCTCTGTGCCTCGGAATCAGCATCGTCTACAAGACCATCAAGTGCGAAGACCTGAAAGAAGTCCCCGCCGCCTCGGTCGTCCTATGCGCAGCCATAGTGGGAAGCATGTACGCCGTCGGTATCGGCATTTGGGTGCTTTACGTCCTGATGGCATGATCGTACAATGGGCTTTCTGTTACGAAAACTTGATTCGAATTGCGTCGCATCTTCTTTAGCAAATTCAAACTGCAACTGACGTACCGCACTAACACCAGTGTGGGGCTTCATTCAAGACAAGCGAATACTCAAACCGAAGGGACAAATCGCTTGTCCCACGAATCTATCCAAACTTTTCGAGCCCCCAGCTTCTCTAGAGGAATGCACGCGGTTGTGGTTGTGGCTCGATCGCATCAAGGCTCAACTCGTGGATAGCATGTTCTTTGACCGTGACTAATTTGGCGTTTTTCCTATACTATCCGGACACGCCGACTGAGCGTCGCGAATCGCGTTTTCGACGGCTACCTTGTCCATATCATGGTGTGCCTGAGTCTAGTGATCGTGCGCGATCGGTGTACAGCTACGCCAATTGGGAGATTCGTATGAGTAATCTAATCCAAAAAAAGGTGTCCCAGGTCGATCAACTTGTGCTGCCGATTCGAGATACACTGAGAGGGGTTCTGAAAGACCCGACTATTAATGAAGCTTTTGGTGGCAAGAACCAAAGTCTGAATTCTGCGCAATGCGGTTTGGCTTCTGCCGTGGTGGCCAAAATGCAGGATCGACTGCTTGAAGAAAAGGAAAAGGCTCATGCCCGAGAGTTGGGCCTTGTCGCGGGATTCTGGAAACTTTATCAGACCCGAGTCATTGCCACTACGACAGCCCAGAGCATACCAAAGGGACTTAGCGAACCGCTACCCGCCAAATCCTATTTGGGAGGGCTATTCACATGGGGAAACCTCATCGGCGGTGCAGCCATTATTCTAGTAGCAATGTCATTCTACTACACGAAGGTTACGGCGAACTATGAGCAGAATTGGCGAGGCGCAGAGGAGCAGATTGTGAAACTCAATGGAGAGCTTGCTTCCAATATGAAACTCAATGAAGAGCTTGAGGGGCAGTTAGCAAAAGAGCGGGCTCGCGCTGATGCAAGTGAGACTGCGCTCAAGGACGCTACTGGAAATGCGCAAGAACTACAAAAGACGCTTCTCGAAGCAATACAAGCGCTTGGTCAGCAGCGCGCCGAATTGGCAAGGCAAACAGCGGGCTCATCAACAGAGAGAAAATTCCAGTCATTGTACGAAGGATGTGCCGATGAGACTAATAAATTACGTGACCAAGTAGCGACGTTGAAAGAGAAAAGGGCTCGTTTGGAAGAGAAGCTCAAAGCCGCCCGCAAAAAATGATAGGGGCGAACGGCCCAAGTCATTTGGTTGGGAATCTCGATTCTAAATTTGATGATTCACTTAGTGCATAACGAAACGGCCGTCGTTTTAAACAACCGGCTTGCGTTAACATTGCATTTGTCCTGAAGGCCGAATGAATCGGCCAATAATTGCGATCTTGGGTGGGCGGCGTCGTAGACGGATTTTAGTCTTGCTGATGTCACGTGCGTGTATACCTGCGTGGTTGAGATTGACTGGTGGCCGAGCAGTTATTGCACGTTTCGTGGATCGGCACCGATGATTTGCATTTGCATTGCGAAGCTGTGGCGTAGCTTGTGCGGGCTGACGCTCTTATCCAAGCCGGCTTGAACGCGCGGAGGGGCGCAGTCCTTTTGATTGGGATTCTTGATTGGATTGCAGGTGCCGGGGCATTGGTTTGGTTGATCGAGTGCTTAAGAGAGGAATCGAGACCCCAAGTTTGAAAACTTGGGCCACCCGTAATGGCGTCAGGCGGTTTGTCAAATCGAAAAAAACACGTTCTCCTTGTCGTGAGAATCTGGGGCCAACACCCTGGTTTCTGCCTTAGCCATTGCAGCGGCTTGGTTTGTGAAGGTTGCCCAGATTAACTCTGCTGCATTCGATAAAAATGAATTGCTGCAATGCCGGGTCCAGTTAAACACATTTTCCGATTGATGCGGTGCGCTGTTGCATCATCGCCAACGTGGATTCGGGTCCAAGCAGTTAAAATGCCCTATTGTCCCGGACCCGGTTTGGGTGGGATAGTGAACACCATATCCATCGCGTTTGATTCTCTCAGGCGAATGGCGAATTTCGGGCAGAAGGCGCGTTTGTAGCAAAATTGGACACCCGAATTTAAGGAGGTAGGAAGAATGCGAAAAACAATTGGACTATTGGCCGTGTTGGCGATCGCCTCGACAGCCCGCGCGGATTTGTGGCAGTTCGACATTTCACTCGATGGCGCTCAGGAAGTACCGCCTGCCGCCACGCCGGCGACCGGTTTAGCGACGGCCATCCTTGACGATGTCACCGGCGACATGTCGATCACCGGGACGTTTCAAGATTTCGTCGGTCTTTCAAACAATGCTCACCTTCACGGTTATGCCCCGGCTGGCAGCCCTGCCGGTGTGGTGTTTGGATTGAGTTTCGATGCGGGCGTCTCCGCTGGCAGTTACAGCGGTAACGGTGTTATTCCCGGGTCGCGAATCGCCGACGTGTTGAACGGATTGACTTACATCAACATTCACTCGACGGTTTTCGGTGGCGGAGAAATTCGCGGCCAGCTGGTTGATCCGACTTTGGTGCCGGAACCGACCACCCTCGCATTGTTCGGAATCGCGGGCGTCGCTTTGATTCGCCGTCGTCGCTGATGGCCGAGCTGCGAGCCCCGGTCAAATAGCGGGTGATCAGCAAGAGACATTTGGTTATACCAATCAAAACCGCCCCAGCCATTGCGAATTGCTGGGGCGGTTTTTGTTCGGCTAAGTTGCGAGACTCTTCGGTTTACCGATTGCGTCGTCGCAAGAACAGTCCACCGATTGCCAGCAACGATATCGCAGCCGGTTCCGGGATCAGCGTTGGCGTGATGTATCGGTACTGTCCGCTTCCCTGAGTGATACCGCCATCTGTCTGCACGGCACTTCCGTTGGTCCAAAGAATCTCTCCGTTATCGAGTTCATGGATTCCGCGCGGGCCGCCATCGAGACCGGCAACGATGCCCAGCGGCGTTCCGTCGGGTTGGAACTCGTACACACCAGCAGGAACGCTGAACCCGCCACCGAGCAAGTTTCCATTTGAGGTGCGCGGTGCGAGTTGTTGCAGGAAGTCAAAGCTGGTGGTGCCGTCCGACGTTGCAAAATTGCCGAGGAATGCACCAGCAATGCTGAATCGTTCGATGGCATCATTTCCAGAATCGATGTTCGAGACAAACAATTCGCCGTTGTAAAACTCAACATCGTAGTAACTGATGTCGCCGGCAGCTCCCGATGCGAACGATCCGGTAAGCGACAACGACGGAACATCGAGCGTCACGATTCCTTCGACTTGATCCGCATTGCCACCCTGAGCGATATAAACGGTATCGCCCACAACTTCAAACCCTCGGACATTGTCGATCTGTCCGGGAAGCAGGTCGGCGACAAAGTTGCCCGAGGTATCGAACCGCCAGATTCGATCCGCGACCTGATCGGTGACCCAGATTTCACCATTGACTTCCAGCGCCTCGATGGGGGTCAATCCACCTGTGTAACCAACCGCAGTCGCCGCAGCCGCGATGTCGATGAAGTCCGTGTCGATGGGTGTGCCGTCCGCGCCGCTGTACAACCCAACTTTGTCATTGCCTGAATCGACAACCAAGAGCGAGCCAGCCTGCGCCGTCCCAGCCCATGACATGGCAGAGATGGCCAACGTGAGAGAGAGCGTTCGGAACATGATGTCCTCCTTGTTAAGAACCCAAATGCGCACAAGACCGATATGCCCTGACTGCGACCAAACTGAGGCGCACAATCAGAACCTGACGGTTCCGTTCTCTCTCGTTCCCTTTTTGATTTGTGGGTTTTGCCCCTCAAGAAGGGGCTACCTTGCAGGCCCGCTGGGTGTCGGATGACACCCACTGCAAGGGAAATTATTATATAACGAAACCCAAGCTGCTGCCACCCATCGAACGGCAGCTCTTAACTCGCTTAAAATGAAAGACTTGCGTTCGCGGATGGACTGATGACCCTTTGGAAGAACCGTGAGTTATCGGTCCTGATTCCAAATTCAGTGCATAAAAAAACCGATCGTCGAAATCGACGACCGGTTGGTTCTTTTGATTCTTTTCTGAAGTTGCTTACGAGCGCGGGTGAGCGGCGTCGTAGGCCGATTTTAGTCTTGCTGATGTCAGGTGCGTGTAGACCTGCGTGGTTGAGATCGACTGATGCCCGAGCAGCTCCTGAACACCTCGCAAGTCGGCACCGTTGTTGAGCATGTGCGTGGCGAAGCTGTGGCGTAGCGTGTGTGGGCTGACGCTGGTATCCAAGCCGGCTTGGGCGAGGTACTTGTCCAGCTTTCGGCGTACGCTTCTGGTGCTGAGCCTTTTGCCGTGCTTGTTGACGAACAGGGCGTCCTTGTCGAAGTCGGCTGACCTTGGGTCGGCGTTTCGCAGTTGCATATAGCGATCGATGGCACCGAGTGCCGTTGGGCCGACGGGGGCGGTGCGCTGCTTTTTGCCTTTACCGCGAACACGAATGCACTGGGCGGTTTCGTCCACATCGACGAGGTTCAAATCGACCAACTCACTGACGCGGATACCGGTCGAGTACAGCACTTCAAACATCGCTTTGTCGCGCGAACCCAGCACGGTGGTTTCATCTGGCGTATTGAGCAGACGGTTGATCTGATCAATTTCCAGAAACTTTGGCAATCGCTTTTCCTGCTTCGGTGTACGGATCGAAACCAGCGGGTTGGATTCAATGTAACTGCGACGGAGGCAGAACTTGTAGAAGCTTCGCAGCGTGGCGAGTTTGCGCGCCGTCGTTGACTTTGAGTAGTCCTGCTTGGCCAGGTACGCTAGGAAGCGACGCACATCGTCCACGTCGATCTCAAGCAGCTTGCGACGCAGGTCGGTAGTTTCCGCAATGGTCGTCGCAGTTTGACCGCCAGAACCGTTCGCAGCTTGCTGAGCCTGGAAGGAACTTCCTCCACCATCCAACTGGGTGTCGGCCAACTGGGCACCGGCGAACCGCGTACCGGCATCGGCAGTTTCGCTCGTCAAGAACTGGCAGAACTGAGCGAGGTCTGCCGAGTAACACTTCGCCGTATGCGGAGAGAAGTGCCGCTCGTAGTTCAGATAGTTGAGAAACTCGTCAATCAATGAATGATCATTCATGAGAATATACACATCGGCGAAATCCAAACTACAATTGGCAGGCAGGGTCAGTGCCTGAGCCGGTTCATACCAGTCCTTCTCTACAACACCACGCCCGATCTACAGCGATCCGGCATGCTTAAGGTCGAGTTCCGTCTCCAAACGCCGCCCCATTTGATAGCTCAGGACAGCCGCATCGAACCAGTCGAATTCGTTCTTGCGGTTCGATGCCAGATCCGCAAAGCGATCAATGACATCGGCTTCCTGGCCAGCGGGATAACGAAAGATGTATCGCTGCGACCCTTTCACCAGAGATAATTGTCTGATCGTTTTCATGGCGTCTACGCTCTTTTAATTGCTGGATGCGGTCAATGCTTCGGGGCCGTATCCGGTCTGCACTAGTTCTTTTATCGTGGCCTGACAGCAGAACCTTAGATAATGTTCCTGACTTATCAGGTATTTTTTCCAACCGAATGCACTGTCGTCTGCACCGCGAAGCCGCGCAAACGTTTTTACGGCTCTAACGACGGGTTCGTGTGCGGCATTGAACACTTGTGACGATTGTGCGACTGGTTCGTCGGGGGCTGCCACGTCGTACACTCCCACGGGCGTAGCAGAGCGCGACGCTTGTACCGGATCGACGCGGGCGAACCGGTTGTCGTAGGCGTTTCCATAGATCTGCGCTGTGATACCAACGATTGGCGGTTCATAGGGGTCATACTCCGTGACTGCAAAAACCAAAATAGCCTCTGCCCCAAGGGCCTGCATCACTTCGACCGCCTGATCGGGCGATTGAACTCGATCTCGACCCTGCTGGGCGAGAACGCTTAAGGCACGACTGACCGGAATGACCACGAAACCGTCCACGTGGCTGAGTTCGCTGGCCATGATGTCGGCGACGATTTCGGCGTCGAAGTCGCGCGACCCGCTGAAGTTCAGCGCCGGTGCCACCGCGATCCGCATTGAACCCATCCATGGGTTGCGAAGTTGCGTCGTATCTGCCGATTTTCGACTGCATCCGCCCGTGCCGATAGTGACAACGCATGTCACCAAGGCAACGAGGTAGCGGCGGTCGAGACGTCGCTTGGTTTTGATCTTCCATGATCGAACTGAATTCATGCCTCATGCATCTCTTGCAAACATCGTCTAAGTTTCGGTATCGCTGAATCTACAAGCCCTTATGTTCGATTCCGCTCAACCCTGGTTGAACGGGCATCGACCGTTGTTTCTGTCGGTGGATTTCGCTAAACGTCCTTGGCCAATCCCACGTCCGATATCTGCGGCGGATTTTGCCTGATCGGGGCGTCCACGGTTGATCCGGCCGGTGGGGCATCCATCGCCGCATCGTTTGGGTTGACCGACCAGATGGTTTCGGGTCCGCCGCGCGTCGTGGAGAAGTACACGCGCCCGTCATTCGACCAGACAGGCGCAAAATTGGCCGAATGCCCGTCCGTCAATTTCTGCTTGTTACTGCCATTTAAATTGACCACGAAGATGTCCGATTGCGGCGCAGCGAGCGATGCCGGATCGGAACCTGTAAGGCTTGGTCCGACAGATGCGAAGGCGAGCTTCGTACCGTCCGGACTCCATGCCGGCGTGATCAACGCTGCTTCGGCGCTGGCTGCGACTTCGGTCGGATACCCGGGTTCGCCGCCTTCGAGCTGAACCGTCCAGATGCTGAACCATTGGCTTCCGCGGCTACGAGCGCGCTGAAAAGCGATCGTGTCGCCCATCGGTGCCCAAGTTGGAAACAGGCCATACCCAATGAAGCGGCGGGTCGCCGACGTCGATGTTTCGGTGACCCACAACTCCCATTGTCCGCGCGGGGGCAGGCGTGAGTATACGAGTTGCTTGCCATCGGGCGACCATGACGGATGCACTTCATCGCCCGGTTCGTCGGTGATCTGGATGGGCGTACGGCCCTTGAGGTCGATGATCCAGATGTCCCAGTTTCCGCTGCGATTGCTGCTGAATGCGATCTGCGTGCCATCGGGACTATACACCGGTTGGACGTCCCATGACGGGTCGGCTGTCAACTGGGTGACTGCCACACCATCGACAGACTTCGTATAAATGTCGGGTGCGGTGTTGTGACGGGTGGATGCGAAGACCATCGTATCGCCACCGGGGCTGATGCTTGCATCGGAGTCAGAGCCTTCGGATGTAAACGAGTGTTGCCGCAACGATCGGATGGTGCGCGGTTCAAACGGGACGTCATCCTGCAACGGTGTCGCGCTGAATTCGCTCAGTCCGTGCGGTGTTGAAGATGCAAGCATCGGTTCGCGATCGGGGTCAGCTGGCACAAACGGCGTCTCTTGCGAGTCATCGTTTTGAACGGGATGCGAGTCGTCATGCAATTGCGAACACCCGGCGATGCCGCCAATCGCAATGGCAAGCGTCATCAACGTAAGTCCACAACAATCTGCGATACGTGACTGCTGTCTGGTTGTATACCGTGTAGATTTCATCATCTCTCTTCGCCTCGTTGGGACATTCGCCTCGTTGCGAGATTCGTTTACCCACGCATCGCGCGATGGGAAATCGGCGGGTGGTCGTCCGGATCAGCGCCGCGGCGCTTCGGATCGCAGCCGGTCGATGCCTGTCGCAATGCAGGCGATCTTCACCGAAGGTCAACCAATAGCGCCGTAACCTGATTCATCGGAGCGCGGTTCGAGTTCGAGTAGTTATGAAAACCGCTTGGGAAAAGGCCTCCCGACCAGAGTCTGGCTCCAATCTGTGCGAATTCTCGCGGGTCGCAGTGGGGCGAGACTGTCCGATAACCACCTTTGTTATCGTCACCTCACCGCACCCCCCTTAATAAGGGCAAAAAATGGCGTTTCGGATTTTGATCGGTCTGAATCTGTGCAACGGTCGGTTGCCCAAGGTCGTAACGCTTTTGCTTACAAGAGATTACATCTTCGGGGGCGGCTGGCGATTGGCGTCGATACCGATCGCGACTAACCTCTGGGGCATCGAAATCCGCGTTTTCAAACTGAAGAAACAGCAGGTCCAACTCGATGGGCCGATTGAGGAAAGGGGTCGCAAATGACGCTTCAATTCGCAAGCGTACGCAACTTGCGCGTCGCGGTGATGCCGCTGGTATTGGCTTTTGGAACATTGGTCATGAATTCAAAACAATGCATCGGTGCAGACAAGTCCCCGAGCATGGCGCAGTTCATCAAGATCAGCGCCCCAAGTTCCGGCGACCTCGCGCCCAACGGTTCGTTCTATTACATCGACGATCCGGACGGCGTGTACCAACTGTTTCGCAAATCCACACCCACGGATGCGAGCAAATTGCTAACCCGTTTTCAAGATGGCATCGGTGGCTATTCATTATCCGATGATGGGGCGTGGATTGTGATCGGTGCGTCGATCGGTGGCGATGAGCAGAACGATCTCTACCTGCTCGACACCAAGACCGACAAGATCGAACCGTTGCTGGTCGATCGCGAAACGGTATTCGGATCGGTAATATGGCGGCCCGATTCGAAGGCGTTTGCATACCGAGCCAACAAAGACTCCAAAAATGATTTCTACGTGTATGTGTACGATCTCGAATCCCGCGCGTCGAAGTGTGTGCATGATAAGAGCGGTTACTTTTTCCCTGCCGATTTCAGCCCGGATCAGTCGCGGTTGATGGTCGGTAAGTACAACTCATCGACGTACTCTCAATTGTTCGAAGTCGATCTCAAATCGGGATTAGCCCGTGAAGTCACCCCAACAGATGAACAATGTTCGTTTAGTCCCGAAGGATATTTAGCCGACGGAAAAACGTTTCTGGTCGGGACGAACCATCGAGGCGACTTGCGGACGCTTCGCAAACTCGAGTTGGCTACCGGAATGCTTACGCCCGTCGCGCCCGAGTTTGACCAGCACGAAGTCGATGGCGTGGCGATGAGTCGCGATCGAACGTTGGCTGCGATCATGCTCAACGAAGACGGTTATCGTACGATGCACTTGCGAGCGCTGCCCGATTTCAAACCGGTTGACGGTCCACCATGTAAGAAGGGCATCATCGGGAACGTTCGCCTTCGCGGCGATGACGTTTTATACCGCGTGGAAAGCTCGAACGATCCCGGCGTGATCTTCAAATGGTCGCGAACCGATCCGAAAAGTGCCCCGGTTGCGATGACCGAAGCCGAGCTTCAAGGCATCGACCTCGCGCGCTTCAGCCTACCCGAGTTGATCCGCTACAAATCGTTCGACGGTTTGAAAGTACCCGCATTTCTTTACACGCCCAAGGGTTATGAGAAGGGCAAGGCAATTCCGTTCATCGTCAGCTTCCACGGCGGACCCGAGTCGCAGTTTCGCCCGGGACTCGTTCGCAGCTTTCAGTATTTTCTGTCGCGCGGTTTCGGCGTGATGGCTCCAAATGTGCGCGGTAGCAGCGGATACGGCAAACGCTATCTGGAGATGGACAATTACAAAAAGCGTATGGACAGCGTCCGCGACGGCGTGCAAGCCGCTCAGTGGCTCGTCGATAACGGTTACAGCAAGCCGAAAATGGTCGCGGCATATGGCGGCAGTTACGGCGGGTTTATGGTTGTCGCAACGATCACGCAAGCCCCGGAACTTTTCGGTGCGGCATGCGATGTCGTCGGCATCGTTAACTTCAAAACGTTCCTCGAACGCACCAAAGCCTACCGACGCAAACTGCGAGAGGTCGAGTATGGACCCCTCACCGATCCGGAGTTCCTGGAATCCATCAGCCCGATCCGATTGGTAGATCGCATCGAAACGCCGATCCTCATTGCGCACGGCCGCAACGACCCGCGCGTCCCGGTCCACGAAGCCGAGCAACTTCACGAAGCCCTCAAAAAACGAAACCAGGACTCGGAGCTGTTGATCTTCGAGGACGAAGGCCACGGCTTCCGCAAAGAAGAAAACCGCGTAGAGTTCTACCAAAGGCTAGCCGACTTCTTCGAGAGCAAGCTGAATCTTGAAGCAACCGAATCGGCGACAAATAGCGGGTAGATCACGGACGCTCTTTGAATGGTTTCACGCGCTAAAATGAATTCATGCCGTATCGACGTCCGTTCCGCATTCGGGGCATCGGCCGGACATGTTTCCGGTTAAATTGTAGCCGCACCTAATACACACTCCGTACGTTTCGATGCGGAAGCGACCAGTAGTGTGGGTCATTGCAACGCTTGCGCATATCGATGCAACGAGCAATCGACCGAGTCCGACTACCATTTCCTTTACACGTGGGTGTGGACTACGCCCTTTTGATGGAAACACGAATCCAGTGATTTGATCGTCGAATTGTTTTATTAAGACGTGGGCGAATATGATTGTTGTCACATAGACGATGAGTCCAACAGTGATGACCAGTATTACTCGGCCCATACCAGATCGCTTACTATCGCTTTATCCTGTTGCCGCATTTGCTGCAAAATCTTGCGATGGTTCGGTTTTTGAATCCGCATGAGCGGCAGCAGTTTCGGGGGGCGCGTGCGAAGATCAGGGCGAAGACTACGGCGGCTATGATCCAGAATACGGTTCCGTCCACTGGGGCTACCTGTCTTGACGTTCGGGGTTGATGGTCCAATCGACGCGTTCGGTTGCGACATTTCTGCCACGCTCATTGATTCTATGTTCACAATTGACGTTGTGGCAAGCCTTGTGATTTTGAATGACAATGGCGTACAAGTTCCTGCGCATGGTTTCATCGACAAGCGTGTGCCCTTCAACCAAGAAAGAGCCCGCCGGGATTTCCCGACGGACTCTTGATGAACACTTTCGGTTGAGATTGCCGCCGTTTACGACGGTGTTGCCGCGGCCGTCTTGGCTGCCTCCTTGGCTTCGGCGTCGGTTCCTGACGGGACGGCTGTCACGCGGAACTGGCGACTTGGCTTGTAATACTTTCCGAAGACATTGACCAATTCCTTGGTTGTGAACGTGTCATAGACATCTGGCAGAACCTTCTCGTCGGCGAGTTTCATGCCGTGGTAATCGAGCTTCTGCAACACGCTGAACCAGTATCCCGGTTCCTTCATTTCTTCGTCGAGGTTGTTCTTGACTTGCTTCTTTGCGTTGCTCAATTCTTCTTCGGAAGGTCCGTTCTTGGCGAACGCATCGAAAATCTTATGGGCTTCTTCGACGACTTGTTGTGCCTTCGTTGGTTCGCAGGGTGCTTGCGACATGAACATGCCCGAATCGCGAAATGCGCTGGACGGTTGATTCATGGCGCTCAATGAGTAAACGATCGCCAACTCTTCGCGAATGCGTTTGATTAGACGGCTCGTCAGAATTTCAGACGACAATTCCAAAGCGCGGCTGTCATGCACATTCTGAGCTTCGCATCCAACGAAGCCGGCGATGGCCATTCCCTTTTCGGTCATGGTGTTGACCTCGACATTGCGATTGTGCGGTCCCTCTTTGCGAGCAAGGGAACGCAGCGCATCGATGTGCGTTGCTTTGCGTTCACGTTTTGGAAGCGAACCAACGTATTGACTGGCGAGTGCCATTGCTTGATCGAGCGGAATCTCGCCGACGATCGCAACTTCGATCGGTGCCTTGGCGGCCAGCTCGTTCCATCGCTTCTGAGCATCTTTCGCGTTCAACGCTTCGACGCGATCTTCCGGAAGCAGTGGTGTCATGCGAACATCACCACCTGAGACGGCATCCATCAACGATTCGATGGCCTTAAATTGCGGCAGGGCCTGTGCAAAAATGCGTTGCTGCTTTTGTCGTTGACGCCAAACGTTGACGGCGCTCTCTTCGATCTTGCCATCGGTCAACAGTGCGTGGGCCAACTGGAGTCCGGTTTCGAGTTCCTTGGGCGAGCCCATCACGCTGAGCATCACCGTGTCCGTTGTCGGCGACACACCCACACCGATCGTGTGACCGGTCATAATATCGCGAACGTTGGTCGAAGTCAGTCGCCCGGTGGCTGGCTGAGCGGAAAGGGCGTATGCCGCCAATTCGATCTCACCGCGATTCGATTCGTTTTCTTCAATACGACCGCCCGCCAGGTTGATGCTCATCATCACCTGATCTTTTTTGTAATCCATAAAGCGGTGATGGACACGGACGCCGTTGTCGAGCCAGGCGCTGGTGATCTTGAGATCTTCGTCGGTTTGCTTTTCAGCAACCTTACCGGCTTTTGGAGCGGCGGCGAGCAGTTCGGTCGGGGTGGTGTCTTCCTTGATCGGTTCCGTCTTCAAATTCCATGCTGACTTTGCAGCGGCCAACACTTCTTCGGATGTCGGTAGCTTGATGCCATCCTTCTTGGGGGCGGTCACAATGTATGCAAAAGTGTTGACGCCGAAGTGCGTCGAGAACGCTTTGGTCAATTCATCGGTTGTGATTGTCGGCAGGAGGCGTTCGGTCAGTTCGAGTTGCTGCTTGGCGGAGAGGACCGGTTCGCCATTGGTGACCGAACTATTCATTTCGAACAGATGACCCTTGGCATTGCGTGTTGGCTCGCGTTCGACATCGCGCTTGGCGTCGGCGAGAATTTCTTTCTTGGCCAGGTCAAGCTCGCGCTGAGTGATTCCGTGTTGCTTCGCCCGCGAGATTTCGACGATCAACTCGTCGAGCATCTTGTTCCAAGTGCCCGGTTCACCGGTAGCCGACGCATTTACCATCATCGCCTCATTGAAGAAACTGCTCACGCTGGTGCTTGCATTTTGATAAGTGGCTGAGCCTTTCTGTACGCGTTCTTGAAGGCGGCGGTTAACGATCCAGGTGGCAACGCTCTCGATCATTTCAACACGGGCTTGTTCGACAGTGGTCACTGGGGGACGGCCCGCACTGATGTTGTACAGATCGACATTACAGTCCGAGAGTTCTGGATCGCTGAACACAAATGCCCGCTGCTCGGTGAAGTTTTGGAATTCAGCGGATTCTTGCTTGCGGGCGGGAACGGTGGCTTTGTATTGACCGAACCATTTTTCCATGACTGGTTTGATCTTTTCGAGCGGTGCGTCACCGACAACCATCAAAGTCATCAGTTCCGGGCGGTACCACGTGCGATAGTAATCTTCAAATTCGTCGCGGTTGGCCGATTTAAGGACCTCGGGGAGGCCGATGGGAAGTCGCTCGGCAAAGCGCGAACCGCCCAGCATGTTTTTGAGTATTTGGTCGAAAATACGCTGCTGTGCACCTCGTCCCGAACGCCATTCCGAAACCACAACGCCGCGTTCCTTATCGATTTCTTCCTGAAGAAGCAGGGCACGAAAGACGTAGTCGCTCAATGCCATCATGCCTTCGTCGACCTGAGCAACGGTGTTTTCCGGTGTGAACAACATGTACGACGTCTGATTGAAACTCGTGAATGCGTTGAGGTCGGCACCAAATTCCATGCCGATGCTCTCGAAGAATTTAATGAGCTCGCCTGGTGCGAAATTCTCGGTTCCGTTGAAGGCCATGTGTTCGAGGAAGTGGGCCAGCCCTCGCTGACTTTCCTTTTCATTGAGTGAACCGCTGGACACATGGATCATCATGGCCATCCGTCCGGGAGGATTATCGTGTTGGCGGTACATCCAAGTCAGTCCGTTATCGAACTTTCCGGTCTGGATGCGTTCGTCACTTGGAAGGTTTTCTGCGCGGACGGGTATCGCGCTGGCGGCAGCAACGACGACTGCCAATGCTGACAACAATTGCCTGTTCATGTTCGGGAGTCTCCAATGAGTTGTATTGTCCGCGTGTGATTGCGGAATAAACTTTCCGCGATCTTCGACGGTGAACGGTACGCCACCCGCCGGGCGGGATTAACGATTTTTCGCGAGATTTTGTAGCATATCCATACATGACGGCGAGCGGTATCCGACGAAACAACATATCCCGTAAGAAGTTGTGTATCCCTGTGTGTGAACGTTGAAGTGCGTGCGTTTGAGATTGTGTCAGGCGGTTTGGAACGATGGTCCGTTTTGGTCTATCATCTCGCCTTTCCATGACGCTTTCGATGGCTTGTGAAACGTGAGTCAGCTGCGACGTAAACCGCTTTGTTGCCGTGAGTTGGCCCATTGGAAAAATGGTGGCGGGTGTGGTGACCCGCTTGAAAAACTGATCATTACCGGTGGTTCTTAGAAAACAATGAAGCAAACAGATGCTGCTACTAAAGTTGTCTTGATTCAGGTCAGGGATCAGCCGCACATCGTCGAGCATGAGCGAGACTGCTTCGCAGAACGCCTTGGGCGCGACAAAGTCGAACTGCACACGATCAACGTCACTCAAGAGCCGAACATCAAAATCAGCGACGTCGATCCGTATGCGGCTGTCATCCTGGGCGGGGCAGGGGCACACACGGTCACTGAGAATTACGACTTCACCGGACCGATGACCGAACTGGTGATCAAACTTGTCGAGACGGACCGTCCAATGTTCGGTTCCTGCTGGGGTCATCAATTCATCGCAAAGGTCCTTGGCGGTTCGGTCATCACAGATATCGCCCATGAAGAGGTGGGCACGTTTAACCTGTGGCTAAGCGACGATGGGGAAAAGGATGCGTTATTCGAGGGGCTGCCCAAGTCGTTTTTCGGACACATGGGACATCACGACTATGTCGTCCGCCTGCCCGAGCAAGCCGTCGAGTTGGCATACAGCCAGCGATGTCGCAACCAAGTCTTCCGCCTGCGCGACAAACTTGTTTACGGAACCCAATTCCATGCCGAGATGGATGCCGAACGGTTGATCGAGAGACTCGGTTTCTATCGAGAGAGCTACGTCCCCGACGATTCAGTATTCGAAACGCTGACCAGCAACCCAGTCCCAACCCCCGAATCGGATCAGCTCTTGCGTCGATTCATGGATATGATCGATTGACCCTGCGTTCTAACGACTTGCTTACAACGGGCGTTGGGGCAGACGATTCCGGCAGATGAATTGGAGTTGGAGGGCACCGGTCTATTCACCTGGATCGACATCGCTATCCCCTGGATTCCCGTGTGTACGGGAATGACGGCATCGGCGCGTCGTTGCATTTGAATTTAAGGCGCTTTAGTAGGCGTATTTGGCTGCGATGGGCATCCTGCGACCGGAGCCGAATGCTCTTGATGTGACTTTCAAGCCGGTGGCGGCTTGCTTACGCTTGTATTCGTTGCGATCGACTTTACGCGCGATTTCGACGACCAGATCCCGATCGAAGCCGCTGGCTACGATATCGGCGATATCCAATTCTTTTTCGACGTATTGCTGCAAGATGGCGTCGAGAACGTCATAGGGGGGGAGGCTGTCCTGATCGGTTTGGTTCTCACGAAGTTCGGCTGACGGGACCTTGTCGATCGTGTTCTGGGGTATCATCGGTTGGCCTGCCCGCTCGTTGATGTACCGGGCCAACCCGTAGACCATCATCTTGGGGACGTCACTGATGACAGCCAACCCGCCGCACATGTCGCCATAAAGCGTGCAGTAACCAACCGCGAGTTCGCTCTTGTTTCCTGTCGTCAACAGCAGCCAACCAAACTTGTTCGACAACGCCATCAGAATTCCGCCGCGCGCCCTCGCCTGAATGTTTTCTTCGGCGACGCCCGGTGTCGTGCCTTTAAAACTGGGGGCCAACGTTTCTTCTGCGACCTTGTGAATCTTGTTGATCGGAATGACGCGATGATCGATTCCGAGATTCGTCGATAGTTGCTCGGCATCGTCCACGCTGTGGTCGCTGCTGATGCGCGAAGGCATCGCCACACCGTAAACAGATTCCTTTCCCAATGCTTCAACCGCAAGGGCGGCTGTCACGGCTGAGTCGATGCCGCCACTCAGTCCAATGACGACGTCAGAAAAACCGCATTTGGTGACGTAGTCGCGCGTGCCCAGGACCAAGGCGTCATGAACGGCTGCGATGTCTTTGGGTAGTTCGATGGGTAGCGATGATGGTGGGCTATCGGTGTCAACGAATTGCATGTCTTCGGCGAACGACTTGCACCGCACCGTGCATTTTCCGGATGCGTCGAAAAAGGCGCTCGCACCGTCGAAGATTAGATCGTCATTACCGCCGACTTGATTGACCAGTGCCAACGGAATGCTGTGTTCCGCCACCTGTCGGGAGAACAATTCCTCGCGGGAGCGTTGTTTGCCCATCGAAAACGGAGACGCCGAGATGTTGACGATCAGGTCCACGCCGAGTTTGGCCAGATCGGCGATGGGATCTGCACCGTAGAGTTTGCGGTTGATGTAGGGTTCGTCGTTCCAGAGGTCTTCACAAATGGTGACGCCCAATCTCATTGGTTGGCCCGCGACGGTAATATCCAGCGAATCGGTCGTGTCGCCCGGCGCGAAATAGCGCGATTCGTCGAAAACGTCGTACGTCGGTAGCAACCGCTTGCGATAAGTGGACAGCACCTTCCCATCCTGGCAGACCGCAGCCGCGTTGTATAGTTCTTTACCGGCAGAATCGGTGTTGGGCGACGCGAAACCGACCACCGAGATGATGTCTTTGGAAGCCGAAGCGATTCGTTCGATGGCTGCAACGTTTCGCTGAACGAAGTTCTTGCGGAGGAGCAGATCGCGCGGCGGATAACCGGGCACGGACAGTTCCGGAAAAAGAACCATGTTTGCACTCTTGCTTCGGGCGACGTCGATAGCACTGAGAATCTTCTCAACGTTTCCGTCGATGTCTCCGACAGTGGGATTGATTTGTGCCAGCGCGATCAGCATGGGTCTTTAGAAACTTCTTCAACCGATGTAGTCAATTTCGCCGATCGGAGAAACGATACCGGCATCGACACCTTTTGAGAGCAGCAGGTTGATCGCCTTGCGGCCAACCTCACCGTAGTCGATGGTCCATTCGTTGACGTACATGCCCACAAACTTGTCGGCAAGGTCTGCGCCCATGTCGCGGGCGTACTGCAACGAATGCTCGACGGCTTCAGCGCGATGCTCCAAGCCGTAGCGGATGCTGTCTTTCAGAACGCCGGCGATCTCTTCCATGTTCTCCTGACCGAGGTCGCGACGAATCGCGTTCGCGCCCAGCGGCAGGGGCAGGTCGTGCTGTTCCTTCCACCACTTGCCAAGGTCCACAATCAGGTGGAGGCTGTGATTGCCGAAGGTAAGTTGGCCTTCGTGGATGACCAATCCGGCATCCGCGTGACCGAGGGCGACGTGGTTGAGGATCTTGTCGAAATCAACGACGACGGGATCAAACCCATCTGCGCCCAACAAAAGCTTCAGTGCCAAGACCGCCGTCGTGGTCATGCCCGGAACGGCGATGCGTTTGCATTTCAAGCTTTCAATGTCCATCGCTTCGCGGGCGACGACGATGGGTCCGTATCCGTCACCCATGCTCGAACCGCAAGCGGTTAGGGCGTATCGCGAGGCGATGAGCGGATAAGCGTGAACACTGACGGCAGTAATGTCCAACTCGCCGCGCATGGAGCGATCGTTGAGCGTCTGGATATCTTGAAGGATGTGTTCGAATCCCCACCCTTTGGTGTCAACTTTTTCGGTGGCGAGGCCATAGAACATGAAGGCGTCGTCGGGGTCTGGGCTGTGTCCCAGAAGCAATGTTTTTTTGGACATGAATCTCTCGCTGATGCTTTTTCTTTTGATGTCAGTGGGCGGTTGGTATACTCGAAATTCTACCGGGGGTCGAACACCGGTCACCCAAATTTTCACAACCTTGATCGGCTGGGCATTCGACTCGGTGCCCTCCGACGATCGGAGGCGGGATTGTATGTTTGATCCTTTCAGCAGGCACGCCCGAACGGTCAGCCGACCTGCTGTGGGACGATTCGAAACGGGCCATCCATGCACATCGTAGTCACAGACGAGGAACGACCGACCCGTGGTTTCGATTTCCCCGAGCAGAAGGATCTGATTCGGATCGGTTCCACATCAGATTGTGATCTATTCCTGCCGGACGTTCGGGTGGCTGACGAACACGTCTTGATTCGCCGCACCAATGCGACAGATTGGTTTCTGGAATTCTGCGAAATTCCGTCGGACACGCCAGCCGAGTTCACCCGCATATACGTCAACGCGATCGAATCGACCGAACCGACCCAGCTTCGGCACAACGACGAGATCATGATCGCCCGTTTTCGCTTGAAGATTTTCCTGGACGATTCGAGCGCTGCAGCGCCGCGGGCTGCCATCGTCGAAGCCGCCTCCAAGATTCGCGAGCATCCGCTTCCATCGGGGGCGGAAGTGCGAAACGCTCTGAGCGACGGCGTCACCCTTTCCGAGGGCGTCGTTGCCATGCTTGCGGACTTGGCATTCGAGATCAATCAATGCATCGATCTGTCGAGTTTGATGGGGGCGTGTATTCGCCACGTTCATAAGCAGTTCAGCGCACATCAAGTCTGGGTTGGGACACGCCGTCGAAGTTTTGGCCGCCTGGAGTTCGTCGAAACGCGATTGGAAGATGGTTCGTTGGGTGGCGATCCACATTTGATCGATACGTATGTGTACCGCTGCACCGAGCGCGAGCAACTGATCCTTTGCAGCAAACTCGACGCTTACCCGGTCGGTTCGTTGATGTGCGTCCCGTTGGTGGCCGATCGCGGTGTTCTTGGAATCATCTATGTTGATCAGAAGCACGAGGGCGTACCGTTTGGACCGCTCGAATTGGATTGCCTCGCAGCGATG
This sequence comes from Alphaproteobacteria bacterium, assembly GCA_028285105.1. Taxonomy (GTDB): domain Bacteria; phylum Planctomycetota; class Phycisphaerae; order UBA1845; family UBA1845; genus UBA1845. The sequence goes on along the minus strand of JANQQE010000030.1, from coordinate 271,276 downwards.
AGCGTGGTCATTGCCAAGCATCTTGATCGCATCGTCGCCGATCAAGTGGAATTGATGGAATCGATCAAAGCCGGCGAGATTTCGTTCGTGCGCGAGTTACAGTCGCTGATGGACCCGACCAATGTTCCGCAGTGGGAAGGGTTGCAGATGGCGATGTATTGCAAACCGGGGTTGGATTCCAGCGGCGACATCTTCGACGTGATGCGCTTGCCCAACGGATTGGCATCGTTTATTTGCGGGCATGTGCGCGGTGCGCCGACCCATGCAGCGCTGGCGATGGCCCAGGTTCGGGCAGCATTTCGATTGGCTGGTTTACATGCCGATCCACCGCATATTTTGTTTCGTGCATTGAACTGGATTCTTCACGATCCGAAGCGTCCTTGCGAGTTTTCGGTGGTGGGGTTGGTGATGAACCCGAAAACCGGGGCGATGCAATATGCGACGGCTGGCGATATTGGGGCGGCGGTGGTGGGATCGGGTGGACAACTGCGGACCATGGTGCAAGATTCCATACCGGCTGTCGGAAGTCGGGCCGAGTACGCCTATATGGGGGGGGCAGGCCGCATCGAAGACGGCGAGACGCTTGTGCTGTATACGCCCGGTTGCTACAGGGTGACAAACGAAGAGGGCGAGGCAATGGGGCGCGGGCAACTGGTCAATGCGATTTCCGATTTATTCGGACAGCCGGCATCGTCTGCATTGGATGAATTGCTGTCTGATTTTCGGGCGTTCTATGCGGCAGGGCGACAAACGGATGACGTCACGTTTATGATTCTCCACCGGGCATGAACCAGCATCGGGAATGAGGCGTATCTCGATTGTTAATAGGCTGTTACGATTAATTACAAAGCCCTCGTTGCTCGAGACATTTGATTTTTCTACACTTAAATGCCGAAGAAGCATAAATATTCGGGATATTTTGCCGATTCCTGAAAGACGCGATCCAATCTTGGCCATGTCTATCAGTAATGATGCCCGTCATTGTGTTCGATCAATCATGCTCCAGCTTTGCTGCCGGATTCGCCAGACATGAATAAACGAAACCTATTCAGTCTGATTGCAGTGTGCGGTCTGCTCGTCACCGGTTGCACGACGACCGGCGCTTCCGAAGAAGCGGCTAAGAACTATTGCGAAGTCCCCTCGAATCAATTTCGTCTCTCCGATGAATTGGTTGATTTGGTCAACGATGCGCGAATCGGCGAAGGAATGATGCCGCTCGATGTAGACGAGGCACTCACCGAAGTGGCTGGCGATTATGCATGCGAAATGATCGAGTCGGAATTCTTTGCCCACCACAGCCCCAAGACCGATCTCGATCCTGGTGAACGCCTGACCCAGGCCGGATACATCTACTTTACAATGGGTGAGAATCTTGCTGTCGGTCAGGACACCGCTCAAGACGTCTTCGACGATTGGATGACCAGTCCAGAGCATCGTGGCAACATTCTGTCACCTCATTGGCGCGAGATCGGTATCGCCGTCCGCTCGACGCCCGATGGAGAATTCTATTGGGTCCAGGAATTCGCCGATCCGGTGAAGTTCTAGCCCCTCTTCGATCAATTTTTTTACATTTCCTCCCCAATCCTGCCACCTCTGGAAAAACCGCTCTTTCTAAATTCGCCCATTTTGTGCCCAACCGTTGCATGCTCGAAAACTTTGCTCACATGTTGCAATTTGCTACAATGGCGCGATGAGTTCAACAGCCCCCAATCGCGACAATTTGTTCGGAGAATCGGCCCGCAGTGGCGTCCGTGCAGTTCTGACGGGCCAGGTCGGTCTGGATAAGAAAGAGTTCGTCGAGCGCGTCGTCAAAATTGCTCGCGACAAGGGCAACGAGATTGTGCCCTTTCACGTCGGTGAGCGGATGTACGCCGAAGCGCCGGACATCGCGCCTGGGCGGATTCTCGACTTGCCGCGTACGCGCCTGGATACGCTTCGCCGCAGCGTTTTCAAAGACCTGCTGGTGATGGCCGACGATACCAAGAACATCATCGTTAACACCCACGCGACCTTCCGTTGGAATCATGGCTTGTTCCATGCATACGACCACGATCAGTTGCGCGAGTTCGATGCCAACGTCTACGTGACGTTGGTCGACAACGTCGATGCGGTTCATGAACGACTGACCCGCGATCATCGCGTTCGCCATACGCTTAAAGATATTCTCGTCTGGCGTGAAGAAGAGATGGTCGTCACCGAAGCGATGGCGGAAGGCGTTCGCGGTTTCGGGCATGCATACATCCTCGCGCGGGGCAGCGACCTCGATGCGGCTGCTCTGTCGATGTATCGGTTGATGTTCGATAAGGATCGCAAGCGCGTCTATCCGTCATTCCCGATGACGCATGTGATGGACATGCCCGATGTACTGGCAGAGATCGATGCCTTTCGCGATGTCCTCGCCGAGCATTTTATTGCATTCGATCCGGGCGACCTCGACGAGAAACGCTTGCTCTTTGACGCCGGTGAAGCCACCAAGAAGGGCGAAGCCACGATCGATGTCGAAGTCAACGGGCGAACGATTCAACTCAACGTCAACGACGTGACCACCGTGGCGGCTGATATCGACGGGCAGATTTATGCCCGCGACTTCAAGCTGATCGACCAAGCCGACATGATCGTCAGCTACGTACCAGAACTCTCCGACGGTAAACCGGGCCTTTCCAGCGGTGTCGAACGCGAATTGCAGCACGCCTGGGAAGTCACCAAGGAAGTGTACGTCGTGTGGAAACCGGCATGCGAACCGTCGCCATTCATTACTGAAACGGCGACGGAGGTCTTCTCAAGTACCCACGAAGCACTGAAGTATTTCCAGGAAAAGGGCTACATCGGCGACATTCAACTGGACCTGTTGCAGGCCAACAAGCCAGCCCGGGAACGTGGGCGGTTCGGTTAAAACCGCATCCGAGCGAAGTCGCGTGATTGGGCCCACTCAACGTCTCTGCGAAGCTGAAAAATCGGTTTCGATCCCCCTCGATCATCTCGACCTGTCACAGGTCCGCGCCGATTTTGCGGAGCTGATGGACGATTGTGCCAACACGGTAACGATGGACCATGGTTTGGACCTCGACGATGTGATCATGGAACGGTTCGCCAAAGTGGTGATAATGGGCGAAACGAACGCGATTGATATCCCCATCCCCTTTCTGGCTGATTCGGAAGGTATCGTCAGAAGCATTCAAGCAGGAAGTCTAGCCGCTTGTAGGGGTGATATCGCCCCAGATCGGATCATGATCGTCGCCTTGCTCGTCGTGGTATTCATGGAGACCGCACCGCCTCTGTTCAACCAAGCCGCCAACGCCGCTGTGAAACCGAAAAACCGTCCGGATCGGCGCTTGGATTAGGTTTTTTGGGGGGGGTATTGGGTCTGCGAATATTCTCATTTGCCTCTCGAATACCCTGGCGACGCCTCGGGTGTAGAATGGTCCAAGTTTGTGAGGCGCATGGATTGACGTGACCATTCGAGCGTTGTCGCGGAAAGGACTGGAAAGGCATGATTCAACTTTGTGCATTTGGTGGTTACGAGGGACCGCTCAGACGCGAGAAGAAGTGCTTCTTGACCGTATTCGGCGGAAGTGACCTGAATCGTCCAACATTGGCCCGGCAGTTGATATCCGCACAGGCGCAAAAAGATGGCAAGGGGGCCGCATCCAAGATGATCTTCCTGACGCTCTTTGGTTCGACGAGTATCAAATGCCCGACCCTGGCTGAAGAGTACCTGGACCTGAAGCAGTCAGTCGAAAATGGATCGTTGGAGTTGGGCGACTGGCGGAACTACATCAGCGAATTGGATCAATTTCAGAGCAGTTCGCTCATGTCGCTGACGTTGTTTGGAAGTTTCGCCGAACACACGCTGCCGACCGAAAACGAAGAGGTCGAAGGCTTGGCGTTGCAGCGGCACTTCGGGAACATATCGGATGACAGCGGGCATGTTCTGGAGTTGGGTGTCGGAAGAAGTGGGGCGCATCGCAACTCGGTTGTATTTCAGGCGCTGCGGGCTGGCTAGCGCGCCTCAGGTTCAATAATTGCGATGCGACATCGCCGTCATTCCCGCGCACGCGGGAATCCAGGGGAAAGCGAAATCGCTAGTGGGCGGTCGATGGCATACGCACTGGCAGGCAAGCTGCCAGTAGCACACGTCTTTTTCGAACTCATTCAACAAAATAGAAAGCTACTGAATGAAAGTTTACTGACGGGGATGGAACTTGCGGTGGACGGCTTTTAGTCGCGAATCGTCTACGTGTGTGTAAATCTGCGTTGTGGAAACGTCGGTGTGGCCCAGCAGTTCCTGAACGACGCGCAGATCGGCACCGCCTTGCAGTAAGTGAGTCGCGAACGAATGTCGCAACGTGTGGGGGCTGACCTTCTTGCGAACGCCGGCATACTGCGCGTATTTGCGGACAATGCGCCAGACAGCCGACCGATCGATGGGGCGACCAGTACGCGAAAGGAATACGGCGTCCGTCGATTCGTCGCGAAGCTGCTCCTTGCGCTGCGTATTGAGATACGCTTGCGTGACTTTGAGGGCGGTCGAACCGACTGGGACGATGCGTTCCTTCCGCCCCTTGCCAATGACGCGGACGTAGCCCACGTTAAAATTGATGCGCGAAAGTGTCAGGTCGACAAGTTCGCTCACCCGCATGCCCGTGGCGTACAACAGTTCGAGGATGGCTTTGTCGCGATAGTAGAATTCCCCGTTCTCGTCCGGTGCTTCAAGAATGTGGTGTACGTCGCGATAGTTCACCGTCTCCGGTACAAGCCGCCATTTCTTCGGCGAATCCAGCAGGCTGACGATGTCCTTCAGAATGATTTTTTCACTGAACAGAAAGCGAAGAAACATGCGGATCGACGTGAGGTGCCGGGCGATCGAACTGACCGACAATCCTTCATCGCGCAGTCGCGAAAGATGCTGGCGAACGACATCGATGCCCAGTTCCGAATGCGTCAAGCCCAGATCGGTGACCGTTTGCCAGAACCGACAAAGATCGCGTTGATACGACGAGACGGTCGATCCAGCCAGCCCGCACTCGACGAATAGGTAGTCGAGGTACCGCTTGACGATTGGCGGGGTCGCTACGGGTCGATTTTTCGTTATTTGCCGTTCAGTCGTAATCATGGATAGATTCTTCAAATTGGTTCGGCCAGTGTTCCTTGGACAGCCAGTATTCTTTGGCCGGTTAGTACTCTTGGCACGGCCGATCGAATTATTTAGTTAAGTTTTTTAATGACAACTTGTGTCACTTTTTATCGCAAGGCAAGTCGATTCGGTTTGCGGCTGTTCTTTGGAAACGATTTCTTGCGAAGGTCCTCCCCTTGAACCAAGACGGGCGCATTCTAGGAAAAACACCGTCCCCGTCAACTGAAATCGCCTGCGCATGGCACACTCACTAAGCTTAAATCATAGCACAAAATGTACTTTGAGTTGAAGCGCCGCAACGAAATTAAGTGAGTCGTTAACCTTATGTTGCCCAAGTTCTGTGTATTGCCAAAGCCGAGTTATCCTGAAAAGCGCTCGCAGCCAAAACGTCATGTCGAAACGCTTATCGGACGGCCGATAAAACGCAAGACAAATTGTTTAGTGTGAGATTGAATATGGGTCAATTCAGTCAGGGCGTACTAATCGGGTGGTGGAACAATCAAACGAAGCGCACCGGGCATGACCCCGCATTCGAGTGGAAGACTCCCCGCAACGTCGCCGTCAATCTGGCACGGGACATCTCGTTCGTCGAGGGACTCAATGCGAACGCGCTCGCCCTTGCAGTAGACAACACCCTTGCGTCGAACATGACGACCGAAAACGGATGCAACGGACAGTCCAATAAGTTGTCGTTTCGACGAACAAGCCATGACGCAAATGTCGAGCAACCCGTCGTCGTGTTTTGCGTTGGTCAGCAAATGAAGTCCGATTGCGTAACGCGGCATCACACCGACGAATGCCAAACCACATCCTTCAAATTCGATCTTGTCATCAACAGTCACGCGCAGATTTGGAAACTCATGCTGCCAGAATGTTTGCCAAAGCGGCATTGCGTATGTCAGATACGAAATGTGACCGGTGCGTATTTCGGTGACCCGCTTGACGGCTTCTGCGTCGAAGCCAACACCGGCCATCAACAGGAATGGGGCTGAATTGGCGGTCCCCAAGTCGTACGGAGTTACCTTTCCGAGGATCGTTGTCGATATCAACGAATCGACATTAGCTTTGGCTTTGATGTACTTGGCGAGGATGTTTTCGTTGCCGGCAGGTGCGACGATCATGGGGATGGAACGTCCGATCAATCCGGCAGCCACATCGCGACATGTCCCGTCACCGCCGACAGCAATCACTGCATGGATGTCATCAGGGGCTTCCTTGGCCAGTTGCGTTGCATCGCCCGGACCTGTTGTCGGCGTGATTTCTAGGTTGAATTCCCGATTTTCCAACTCACGGGCCAGCTTTGCGAGAAACGCCGTAAGGTCACGCCTGCCCGCAATCGGATTGTAAATCGCTCGGATGGTGGGCACTTCATTGGGCATCGATCTCTGCGCTCCGCAAGCCTTGGCAATTCGACAGTCTAATGCATGTGCGATACACTCGGGTTTGAGTTAAATACCTTAATCTGAATCGCCCTTCACCACGAAAGAATTTCAAACCATTCTGCAAACGAGTTTCCGCAACTGAGTGTCGTGTGAGTTCATGCCCGATCAAAGCCCATCACTATCCCAATGCAATGTCAACGCCGAAGATCCAGGCGCAGCAAACGATCAAACCGACGGCGACGAGGCGGCTGGCAGTGAGGACGGCGGGCTTGAAGTTCAAACGTTGGTCATTCGCAAGAAGCGTACGGGGCGGCGACTCGACAAATATTTGCAGGGGCGTTTCCCACGACTGTCGCGCACGCTGATCCAAAAACTTATCAAGCAGGGCGAGATTACCGTCAACGGCAAGAAAGCCAAGAACAGTTACGAACCTGCACTGGGAGACGAGGTGGCCGTCCGTGTTCCACCGCCCGAACCGACGGACATCACGCCCGAAGATATTCCGCTCACGATCATCTACGAAGACGATCATATGTTAGCGCTCAATAAACAGATCGATATCATTTGCCATCCCTCAAAATCGACGGGTTTGGGAACGCTTGCGAACGGTTTGGCATTTTATGCTGGGCAAAACCTTTCAAGCGGATCGGAAGCGTTTCGTCCGGGGATCGTGCATCGCCTAGACAAGAACACGAGCGGTATCATGTTGGTCGCCAAGACGGACGAAGCCCATTGGCGGTTGAGCTTGCAATTCGAGAAGCGCGAAATTCAGAAAACCTATTTCGGCATCTGCGAAGGAGAGGTGTCGCTCGATCGCGACATCATCAATCAACCGTTGGCCGACCACCCGATGATCAAAGAGCGCTACATGGTACCGGGCTTTCCAACGAGACAGATGCTCTTCAAAGATGCCGTCACCAAGTACGAGGTGCAGGAGCGGTTTAGGGGATTCACAACAGTCCACATGTTCCCGAAGACGGGCAGGACGCACCAACTCCGCGTACACATGTCGGCGATCGGTTATCCGCTGGTGGGCGACACGTTTTACGGCGGTCATCACCTGAGCGAAATGCAAATTTCTGGAGAAGGGTTGGAAGAAACGCTGCTGGCGTTTCAAGCTCTGCACGCCTTCAAAATCGAATTTCGCCACCCCATCAGCGAAAAAACAATGGAATTAATCGCCCCCATCCCCGACCGCCTCACGAGAATAGTGGACCTGCTCCGCACCCATCGCCAACAGTAAAGCACGGGAAAGTGCAAAAAGTAGAAGATATTGCAAAAAAGCCGAAGCCATCAATTCAGGAACAAAAAGCCACCCTTTCCGCATCCGCAAAACACAAAATCATCGAACTTGAATCCAATCCAAGAAAGCCCTAGTGTACAGCCCGGCAGATTCCCGGGGCGTGGCGCAGCCTGGTTAGCGCGCTTGACTGGGGGTCAAGAGGTCGGAGGTTCGAATCCTCTCGCCCCGATTCATCATTGTGTTTGGAATAACTTCAATTTGGCTTTCGTTATTTGCCCCGCGTTCTTGCGGTCTTGTTCGGATGACCCTTACGTTAAGGCAGTTTCGTCGAAATTTTTGTTGTGGCGATTAATAACTGTCCGAGGAATTGACAAAGAACGCGGGCTACTGCAATCGGCATTCAAAACGGGAATAGTCACGAGACCGTTTTGGAAACGGCATTAGAATGATTGTTTGCAGAAGATTCATGACGCGTCAGATCATGATCTGCTCTGCAAAGATCCGAATCCGTACTGCGCTCGGCTAAGGGCATGGGCCAATCATCGCAGTTGCGAATCTTTCATAGTCAATTGCGCTAATTTCCCCGTTTCGATCGAAGTCCAATAGTCGGCAAGTGTCATCATTGACGGGTGTTCCTGGTCCGCTAAAACACTGTTGGAGTCTCGCCCAGTCGGCAAGGTCGATGCAGCCATCCTGATTACCATCGCCAACGGTTCCCGAAACGATCAACTCGACAACGCCATTTAGTCTTGCGATGTTGATACCAATCCCGTCGTTGTTGCTGGTGCTATTGTCTTGGAATGCAATCGCATCGGCTGGCACCGTGTCCTCTGCTTCTCCGGCCAGCAGATAGTCAAAACTTATCTGAGTACTCGAATCCGCGTCCGGAACTGAATTTGTAATATCTGATGGAAGCGGGTTGCTATCGCCGGGATTCCAAAAGGACCGGGGCGAATTCAAATCGTTGCCATAGAGCCTTATCAAGTCGTCGGGAAACAAATCTTCATTTTCACTTGCGTACGACCTTGTGGCCCACGCAAGTCGGCGAAGATGCGATTGCGCCAAGGCGACTTTGGTCGGTACGGGCGTAGCAGCCGGCGGAATGGTTTCGAACACTCCGTCTTTTGTCATCATGCCAAAATACTGTCCATTGCCATTTGCGGGACTGCTATCCCAAATGACCAATTCGTCGGGTCGCAGTGCGGAGTAATCTCCTGTTCGAAACAAAAAGCTAATTTGTGCACTGTTCTTATGATTTGGGTTGGAGTTATCGATCAAGGTAGGTTCCGGATCATCATCACCCGGGTGCCAAAACGTGACTGGTGGAATTGCGTTTCCCTCTGCCAAGCGCAGCGGATCGTCAAGGATGAACTCGTTGTCATTCAAGTAAATCAATACGGCTGAATGAAGTTGCTGCATGCGCGCGTTCGCGACTTCCGCATTATCGATGGCTTCATCGTCTAAGCGGGCACCTGCCATCAAAAGAATGGGTATGAAGAAAATGATGCAGGCAAGTAGGAAGATAGACTTCATGGTTACCAGCCACTCGATGCGATAAAATTGGATGAGGTAAATCGACGAACACCATCGTATCTGACAGCACCATTTTTAGCTACGCTTGGCGATTTCGAAATTCATCACTGTTTTCACCGAAGTCCAATCAGGGTCACTTCAATTCCCCCAGCACCTCGCGAAGGGGCACAAACGCTTCTGCGGCCATTCGGTGGACGGTCATGCCTCTGAATTTTGCGAGTGCTTTGATCGATTCTATCGAGCGGGCGTTGGGGGCTTCTCGGAGCTGCGATTTGTACGCCTGCATCGCTTCGAGTTTGGTTTTGAGTGTGCTGGTGATGTCGATGTAGGTTTGCGGGGTGAATGACGGTTCGGCTTGCGGAGCGTGCCAATGTGTTTCGCTCAGCGTTTCGTAGCACAGAATTCGCTCGACGTTCATTCGATTGGGCAGCGGTCGAAGAGCCACCTGGGCGGCGTCAAAAATCTGCTTGTGGTCTTCGTGCAGATCGCTTCGATAGGGCAGAAACACCCAGTTCGGTTGGGTTTGGTCAATGATGTGGCTGACAGTTCCGTTTAGTTCGTGTTCGGGCATGTGGGCCAGTTTCGTCACGGGCAGGTCCATGAAATGCAGTCCGCTGACGCCGAGTACTTTCGAGGCGGCTTCCGCTTCAGCGCGGACCTGAGCCACCTGTTCATCGGGAAACAGCGGTGCCCACCCGCGGGTAACGATCGCCACATGCACCGCGTGACCTTCATTCGCGAATCTGCGAATGGTGCCGCCGCATCCGAGAACTTCATCGTCGGGATGTGGGGCAATGACCAGAATCGTCATGGTGTCCTCCGATCGGCGGTATTATTCAATCGACTTGCCAAGTTGTTTTTTAAGAGCAGCCACCCGCGTTTCGAGCGACTCGATCACGTCGTGCGTTTGTAAACCCAGTTTCGATCCTACACGAAACGCTGCCGGCGGTACCCGTTCGCCCGAATCGTTTTCAACTTCGGTCAGCCACAACAGCCCGCGCCCACACTGCACCAAAACGCCGCGCGTCTCATCGATGCACTGTACCTGTCCCACTGTACCCGCATGATCGTCGCTGATGTGAAGTTCGGCCTGCCACGCGATACAACGTTCGAGTCCGTCATGGGTAAACGCACCGGGATAGGGGCGCGACACCGCGCGAATGAGTCGGTGAACTTGGTCAGCCGGTTGCGCCCAATCGATGCGACCATCCCTGGGGGTGCGCTTGCCATACCACGTTGCTCGCGAGTGATCCTGCGGCATTCGCGGTAAATTGCCGTCTTTGATCGCCGGTGCCAACTCGACAATCATTTCTTCGAGTACGTCGTTTGTGCGATCGATTAGATCCTGCGCGTAATCGGTCGGTTTCACTTCGACGGGGCGCTGCATGATGATGTCGCCGGCGTCGGCTTGCTCGGTCAGATAGAACAGGTTGGAAGCGGCTTGCTCTTGAAGCAATATTGTCCACGCCACCGGTGCGCGTCCGCGACCGCGCGGCAGTGGCGTAGGGTGAAACCCAACCGCACCGGCTGATGCGATGTCGATGACTTCCGGTGGTGCGAGTTGCGACAATCCGACGACGAACAGTAGATCCGGTGCGTGCGATTCGAGGAACGCGACTGCCCCCGGTTCAGCGATCTTGTTGAATGAGCGAAACGGAATCCCATGCTTGGTCGCCATTTCCCGCATCGATTGAAAATCGCTCACCCTATCAGCGTGGGATTCGTCCAGCCCCAGTACGCACGCAACCTCTACCCCGCCCCGAACCAAACCGCGAAGCGTTCGCCAACTCGAACTGACGCTGCCAATCAATGCGACTTTCATGCATATCATTCTACATATTCTGAAACGCGAATCGAATCCCATCTACTTCTTGCGAAGGAATAAGCCCGGACCTTGAAACGTGGATCGGCTAGACTACAGTGTCGGTTGGCTGATAGACGATGGACGTTCGGTTGGTTCGCGCACCGGGCGAATGATCGACGCACCGATGGTTGCAGAAGATATGCCTAAGAATATTTACGAGAAAATCTGGGAATCGCATGTTGTTCATGCGGAAGGTGGCGACGAGACGATTCTTTATATCGATCGTCACTTTGTGCATGAGGTCACGTCACCACAAGCGTTCGAGGGGTTGCGGTTGGCCGGTCGTCGAGTGCGCCGGCCTGACCTTACTTTTGCGACGATGGACCACAACATTCCAACGACCAGCCGCCTCGTCGCGATCGCCGATCCGATGTCCAAAAAGCAGGTCGATGTGCTTTCCGAAAATTGCGATTCGTTTGGGGTGACCCTGTTCGACATGCAGAATCGACGCAATGGCATCGTGCATGTCATCGGACCCGAACTCGGTTTGACGCAGCCGGGCATGACCATCGTCTGCGGCGATTCGCATACGTCGACGCATGGGGCGTTCGGGGCATTGGCGTTCGGAATCGGTACGAGCGAGGTCGAACACGTCCTGGCCACTCAGACGCTGCGACAAAAAACCGCAAGAACCATGCAGATCAAAGTGGACGGTACGCCACCTGATGGCATTACACCGAAGGACGTGATTCTTGCGATCATCGGCAAGATTGGAACGGCTGGCGGTACGGGTTATGTGATCGAGTACACGGGGTCGGTCATTCGCGCGATGAGCATGGAAGGGCGAATGACGGTTTGCAACATGAGCATTGAAGGTGGGGCGCGGGCTGGCTTGATTTCGCCGGATGAAACGACGATCGCGTATCTGCGCGGGCGCGAATTCTTGCCAGAGGGCGAAGCTTTTGAAGAACTTGCGAAGAAGTGGCGCGGGTTGGCTTCGGATGATGGTTGCACATATGACGAAACCGTCACGCTCGATGCTGCGACGATCGAACCGCAAGTAACTTGGGGTACGTCGCCGGGCATGGTGACGGGTATTTCCAGTCACACGCCTCGACTCAACGAAATCGCCGACGCAAATGCGCGACTAGCGACGAGTAAGGCGCTGGAATACATGGACCTTGATGAAGGCCTGCCGATTTCAGAAATTCGCCCGAACAAGATTTTCTTCGGTTCGTGTACGAATGGCCGGATCGAAGATTTGCGGGGAGCGGCTCGCGTGGTGAAGGGGCATAAGTTGCACAGCGGTATCGATCAGGCGCTGATCGTTCCGGGGTCCGTGCAGGTCAAAGCGCAAGCCGAATCGGAGGGCCTGGACAAGGTCTTCATCGAGGCAGGTTTTGAGTGGCGGGAGGCGGGCTGTTCGATGTGCCTTGCAATGAATGACGATGTGTTGAAACCGGGCGATCGTTGCGCTTCGACGTCGAACCGAAACTTCGAGGGGCGTCAGGGTAAAGGCAGTCGAACGCACTTGGTCAGTCCGGCGATGGCGATGGCGGCAGCGATCAAAGGGCATTTCACCGACGTTCGCAATTGGGATTATCAAGGAGAGTAATCGGTCACCGGTAGGTCGGGTCATCGACCCGACAGATTTTCGATCAACAGCGTCGGGTCGATGACCCGACCTACGCGCAGAGACGTTCGACATGGAACCGTTTACAAAACTAACCGGTATTGTAGCGCCGCTCGAAGCGCTCAACGTCGATACCGATCAAATCATACCCAAGCAGTTTCTCAAGCGGATTGAACGCACGGGGTATGGCCAATTTTTGTTCTACGACTGGCGCTTCAATGACGATGGTGGTGAAAACCCATCATTCGAAATGAATCAGCCGCGTTATACCGGTGCGAGCATTCTCTTGTCGAAGGAAAACTTCGGCTGCGGTTCATCGCGCGAGCATGCGCCGTGGGCGCTTTTGGACTACGGATTCAAATGCATCATCGCCCCAAGCTTCGCCGACATTTTTTTTAACAACTGTTTTAACAATGGCATGCTTCCTATCGTCTTGCCCGATAACCAGGTGGACGATCTGTTCAAACGGTTGCGAGAAAACGAGGGGTTCCGACTCACCGTCGACCTTGAATCGCAAGCGATCGTCCAGCCGGACGGCACTGCGATTTCATTCGACGTCGATGCCAACAAGCGACACTGCCTGCTTGCCGGTCTCGATCCTATCGGACTTACGCTGACGCACGAAGACAAGATCGCAGCCTTCGAGCGCGCCCACAGCACTGCGTAAGCGTCCGAAAACATTTTCGATCGACCGATTTTTCCACTCGACAATCAACGAGAGCTTGTTCTGCGCCTTTTCGGCTGCCTAGCATGGAACGTACGCGCAAGTGTGCGACGCATCACTGGGCCATGAGGGGGCGCGCGGCAGAAGGATCTGTCGTGCAAAGTGAGAGAGAATCGATGAGCATTCCATTTCCATTCTCAAGAGCGAACCGCTATCGACGGGGCTTCTCGTTGGGCGATGTCGTTGTGTGTGCAGGCTGGTGTATTGCGGCTGTGATGCTTGCCGGTTGTCAGAACGGTTCAGCACATCTTGCAGAGAACGGTGAAGCGTTTGAATCGCTTGCGAGTTGCACCAACACCTGCGAATTTGCCAACGATGGCATCTGCGACGACGGTGGTCCGAATTCGTTTTCACGTTCGTGCGATCTCGGGACGGACTGTGGTGATTGCGGGATTCGCGTCGAACACAGCGATGACGACTTAGAAAATGACTTCAGCGAAGGCAATGCCGACGACGATGCGAGCGCGTTTGACTCGGGTGAGTCAGACGATTCGCCCGATGATCTGGACGAACCAGCAGACAACACCCCGGTTGATAACTCTGACGGAGATACCGTCAGCGATGATGACGGGGAAGCAACGGAGCCAGACGAAGGCAATGGCGAAGGAGGTTCAGGCGGTGGGTTTGGAGGCGGATTCGGTGGTGGTTTGGGCGGGGGACCGGGTGGCGGCGATCCCGCGGATGAGCCTGATGACGAACCGGTTGTGACACCTGAAAACGGAGACTATTCAGCCAAGTATGTTGTGCTGCACAATACGTCCGAAGCCGAATTGGTTGTTCGCGTTGGTGACATCGACAATCTTAACAACGGCTTCGACGATTTCTTCGACCCGTTTTCGGGCAACGTGACCCCACCGCACGATTTTCCCTGGACGCTCGATCCGGAAGACCCGGAAGGGACCGACCGCATCATGGTGGTGACCAGTTATACCGGTCGGGCAGCAGAGGATGCCGACGGGTATTCCCGAGACACGTCGCGACCTGAAAACACCGTGCGACCAATCACGCTGGAGTACAGCCTCGAGGGTCGCGCGCTCGCCGGTGCGATTATCCAGATTTTCATCGACGACATGCAGGCACCGCGATGGGGCGCGGATTACAAAATCACGTTGAATGGTTTGCGGGCACGGTTCTTGGAATCGCGACTCAACGTACTCGATCAAGATGGCCCGGTCGGTCAACTCATCAGCATCGACGTGCCCGATGAATTCATCGCCGAGGTTTCGTCAGGGCGTTTGGAGATCCTGATCGACGATCTCACGACGGGAGCGGGGGACGGCTACGCCGTCGATTTTGTCAAACTACTGATTAATCCATACATCGTGGCACAAACCGGCCAGATGATCGGGCAGGTCACCGATGCAGCCAGCGACGAACCGATCGAAGGCGCAACGGTCGTTTCAGGCGGTAGCACGTCAGATGTAACTGACGCAAACGGCGAGTACGTTCTCGACCATGTACCCGCCGGTCTCGCGATCGTAGAAGTTTCGCACGAAGGCTACGAACCGCTGACCCAATCGGTAACGCTCATCGAAAACGAAGCCGCCCAACTCGATTTCGAATTGGCATCATCGCCGTAATTCGCCGATGTACTAAGGCTGTTCACTTTCGCCGTTGCGGTTGACATGTACGCGCAAACGTTTAATGCGACGCGGCTCTGCGTGGACGATTCGGATGTTTACGTTTTCGTGTTGGCAGGAGTCGCCGGTTTCGGGGATGCGGCCTAAGGCGCTGAAGACGAATCCGCCGATGGTGTCGTAACTTTCCGACTCGGGCAGTTCGATGTCGAGTTCTTCGTTGATCTCGTCGATGCGGACCCTGGCGTCGATTTCCATCGTGTCGTCGTCGATGCGGGTGAGCGGTTCCGGTTCGTCGGCATCGTATTCATCCACGATTTCGCCGACCAATTCCTCCAAGATATCCTCAATCGTCACCAGACCAGCCGTCCCGCCGTACTCGTCCAACACGATGGCCATGTGAACCTTCTGTGTCTGGAATTCGTGGAGCAATTCGCGGACGTTTTTGGTTTCGGGGATGAAGGGGGCTGGTCGCATCACGTCCTTGAGCACCCATTCGGCATCGGGGTGGATTTGCAGCAGATCCTTGGCGTAGACAATTCCAAGTACGTTGTCGATCGTTTCTTCATAAACCGGAATGCGCGAGTGGCCGATCGATTTGATCAGGTCTTTGATGTCGGCGAACGTCGCGTTTTTCTCGACAGCTGATATTTCCGTCCGTGGGGTCATGATCGCAGCGACGCTGGTTTCATCGAGATCGATGACCGATTCGATCATCTCCTTTTCTTCTTCGTCTACCGCACCGAGCTTTTCGCCCTCGCTGACAGCCGCCAACAACTCGCGCTCGTGACGGGCGGTCTCTTCTTCGATGCTGTCTTCAGGGACGCCAGCCAACCGGCGTACGAGCCCATCCACGACCCGCAGCGCCGCAACGATAGGAAAGAAGATGTGCCGTAACGCCAACACCAGCGGTAACAAAAATGCCAACATCGATTCGCCGGCATACTTCGACCATGCCGAAGGAATCGCCACTCCAAAAATGATGACCAACGCAAACGATCCGACGAACGCCAGAATGTACTGCCAATACGCTTGCTGGATGGACGACGTTTCAAAGAACCGAAGCGACACGAGTGCCAGCGCCAACGTGAAAGCCGTGCGAAGGGCGGCCACCGAGTGTGCCAACTCCAAACGAAGCTCGACCAGCCGATCCATCAGGTGCCCTTTGCCCTTTCGTTCGAGCGATTCGCGCATGCGCACGCGCGATGACAACCGCAGCGCAAGACTCAGCGTCGCGGTGAACATCAACATCAACGTCAACAACAGGGCGATCAAGATGGACGCAGTATGATTACTCAAGAAGTTCGCTGGCCTCCCATGGGTCGTCGGTTGTGTTGCATGGCTCGATGTCAACCGTCACAAATGTCGAAGTCGCAATGCCGGGCGTTGTCTCTGCAATGATCTTTCCGCTGCGATCGGCGCAATAACTCACGACCTCTTGATCCGATTGGTCGAGTACGCATCCGACAAACGCTGCGTAAGCCGAATGGCGCTTGGCCATCGTTTCAATCGCCGCACGATTCGGGCTTATCGCCGGAATGACGACCAGATCCGGTGGTATCGTTGTCTCAATCGGAGGGCAGCCGTCCATCGTCGGTTTGTTCCACGAACACAGGGCGATGCGGCCAATCGGTGAATTGCGGACTTGCCACGCGCTACTCGGGTTCGTGGTCTCTGTCGGATCCTTCGCCCGTATAAATGGATCGCCATCCGGGTCAAACAATGTGGCGAATTCCTCCAACCCGGCCTCGGTTACGATCGAATGTCCAACCGCGATCCAGATGCCCCATTCCCGGGCCCAACTCGCGAACGCTTCGGCAAATCCCTGACACATCGCCGCCGTCACCTGCGACTGTCGATCCGTTTCCTGAGTCGCGACGCAGCAATCGGGCAGAATCACAAGGTCGGGTGCAGGCGTGTGACGAGCCTCCCGCCGAATCATGCTACCGAGCATCATCAGGTTGTTGGCCCGTTCGGCGATACTGAGCTTGGGTTGGATCAAGCTGATGTTCAATTGACCGGCCTCCCGTAAACTGCTCCGACACCCAGCGCAGTCAAAATCTTATCTTCTTCGGCGTGCATTCCAGCGGCATCGGATTCGTTGCGATCGTCAAAACCCAGCAGGTGCAACGTGGCATGTATCGCATAAAGCATCAATTCGTGGGTCAACGCGTGTTGGCGATTGGTGGCTTCGCGGGCGGCGGTGTCGAGCGAAATGACGATGTCGCCCTCGACACGATGGGCCTCGCCGTCTTCGTGATCGGATTGCTCGTCGGATAGATCGAACGTCAGGACATCTGTCGGTCCGGAAATGTTCATGGTCCGTTCGTGAAGTCTTGCGATGGCGTCGTCACTGACGAGGCGGATGGAGATGGTGCCCGGCGACTGACTATGATGATCCAACGTGTACCGCACCGCCACCAAGACTTGGTCTATCGCTGCTTTGTTCAATTCGACTTCACGGTGCTTGTCTGATGACCCCAATAGATGGTCTTCAGGAACATCGACAAACACGGATATCTCGTGAGGCGAATCGTCTTCAGAATTGTCGCAAACGTCCATCGTTGAAACCCTGGGGTTCCCTGCCGATTGGTCATCCCGCCAGCTTAGACCGGTCGGTTGACTTGGATTTCTTGGCCTCGTCTTTCGATCCGTCGCCCTTTGGATAAGCAACCCTCCCATGATAAAAGCGGCAGAGACTCTTGACCAGCGATTCTTCAACCAGATGCAATTCGCGAAGGGTGATATCGCACTCGTTGAATTGACCGTCCTTCAGGCGGGCTTGGAGAACCTGGCTGACGATCCCTTCGATGCGGCCTGGCGTGGGCTCGGCAAGTGCTCGGACCGCGCCCTCGACGCCGTCGCAAAGCATCAGGACAGCCGTTTCCTTCGATGCGGGCTTGGGGCCGGGATAGCGGAATTCGGCTTCATCGACCTGCCGATCGTGTTTGCCGCTGGCGATCTGCGGTTGTTTTTCGCTGGCTCGGTGATGGAAGAATTTGACGACGGTGGTTCCATGGTGTTCGGCGATGAATGGGTACAACACGCGCGGAATACCGTATTCCTTGGCCAGTTCGAGACCGTCTTTAACGTGGCCCAGAATAATGAGAAGGCTCATCGACGGGGCAAGTTTGTCGTGGCGGTTGATCGAGGCTTCCTGGTTTTCGGCGAAGTACTCGGCTTTTGGAATTTTTCCGATGTCGTGATAGAGCGCGCCGACGTGGGCGAGCAGACCGTCGGCACCGATGGCGTTGCACGCGGTTTCGGCGATGTTACCGATCACCAGCGAATGGTTGAACGTGCCCGGGGCTTCATGGGCTAGGCGGCGCAGCAGCGGGCGATTGGCATCGCGGTATTCGAGCAACGTCAATGACGTCGCCACTCTGAAGAAGCGCTCGATAAATGGGAGCGTTCCCTGGATAATCAGCGCCGAAAGAATCGCGCTTCCAGCACCGATCACCGCTCGTCTGAACGCAAACCCAACTTCCTGATGATCGATCAGCCCGAACGCAAACGAAGTCACCATGACCAAAAGGCCAGCCAACATACCGACGGACAAGACCTTGGTACGCGTGCGAATGTCATTGAGCATGATCGCAACGACGTATCCGCCGGTCAGCATCGTAATGAACGCGCCGAGGTCTGCACGAATCATCAATGCGACGACGGCGATGTAGATGACCGTGACGCCCGCGGCAAATCGCGGGGGATATGCAATCGTCAGGATCGCAGCCACCAGCAGCACAGGGGTCAAAGCGAATTCTGCGTGGGGTAGTCGTGCGACAATGAGTCGAATTGCTATCATGGAGACGAGCAGCAATCCGGCAAATGCCACCGAACGGGTGCGAACTTCAAAGACGCGCGGTTGATACAACCCGACATACGCGAACATTGAAATCGAAAGAATCAGCAAAATGGCTCCAACACCCAGCGATTCAAAAAGGCGTTGTTCGCGGGCATGGATTGCCGATGGGTCGTCACTCGCCAAGAACTCTTGAAAAGCATTGTGTTCAGCATGCAAATGAGCCAACTCGGCATGGGTGATCCCCGTGTCTAGATTTCCGTCACCTTCTTCATTCGGACGGTTATGTGGAAATACGAACGGTTTGCCGCCTTCAAACAGGCGTCGGCCCCGAGGGGCGTTCCGCTCGGCGACGATCATGGCGTTCTGCGTTCGTTCCTGATCGTAAACAAGAATCGGTTCTTTGCTCAGCACTTCAAGCAGGAATTCTCGAATCGCCGGGCGCAGTTGTTGCGAGAAGCGTTGGGCGAGTTTCCAGACACGTCCTTCCAGTGCGGGCGTGCTCGAAATGCGGATGAGTTCTACCGTCCGCAGTCGCCGATCGGCTACATTCCCGCCATCGGTGCCGGGCATTTGTATGATCGCGTCAACCGAAGTCGATGGAGGTTCGCGCTTGAGTTGATCGGACGGTAGTGCTGTCTGTTCAAGAAGTAGATCCTCTTTCAACTGTTCTAGCGATTCGGAAAAACTGCCGCGCGTGGCTTCGTTGGCATTGTTTAGTAGGTTGTAAACGTAGTCATGCGCATTCCAAGAGTACTCCCTTGCCTTTTCCTTGAACCCCTCTAGCGTCGGAGCTTGGGCAGCTTCAAACATCGCCGAGAGTTCTCGTTCGCCAACGATTCTGTCGATAAATTCGGAATTGACCCGGTAGTAATTTGGAACAGATTCACGAGCCGAATGCTTGTTGCTCCGATCAAGCGCCGAATCGTCCACGCCAAATGAGACTCGTGCAACGATCGGTTGATCAATGCGTTGGTTGAGTGCGTAGGGTATCCCCGGATCACCTGACAGGCTGATGACCATCGCCAGTGCGAAGAACGCGACCGTCACAATTGCTGGCCATAAGCCGATCTTCTTAATCAAGGCGCGCACCGGAGACTCGGTCGATTCAGCTTTGAACTGTCTCGCCCGTTCGCGCCTGACTTTCTTTTTCTTGTTGATTCCAAACATCAGCAAATTCTCAGTTCCGTCGAATCACGTTCGAGCCGAGTCGGGTATTGATCGACGGAATCAACTGGCATCCTTGTCTATTGCCGGTTGCTGCTGGAGCATTTGCAGCGAAACCTGCGTTTTCAGTACTGTCTGTTCATTCGTACGCGCTTGCGTATCACCAGAAAAACAATGCCGCATCCAAGGGTTGTACGAATCAAACGGCGTTCAGTTTCATAAGACTCAGTTTCGTAAGGCCCTTTCGAAGGTCGCATATTACAATCTCGCTAAGACGTATTCTTGCTTTCATAGGCCTTCACAATATTTTGCACCAAGCGGTGGCGCACAATGTCGGTTTTTTGAAGTTCGACGATGCCAACGTTCTTGATGCCTTTAAGTCGCCGCACCGCATCGACCACGCCGTTCGTCTGACCGCTGGGTAAATCGGTCTGCGATGCGTCACCGGTGACGATCATCTTGCTGCTTTGGCCCAACCGTGTCAGAAACATCAACATCTGAGAAGGTGTGGCGTTCTGCGCCTCGTCGAGAATCACGGCTGAATGGTTTAGCGTCCGCCCACGCATGAATGCCAAAGGCACCACTTCGATCACGTCGTTCTCCATGAATCGCTTGATCTGATCGAAGCTCATCATGTCGTGCATCGCGTCGAACAGGGGACGCAAGTACGGGTTTACCTTGGCCTGCATGTCGCCGGGGAGATAGCCCAGTTTCTCACCGGCCTCGACGGCGGGTCGGACCAGTACCAATCGACGGATGCGTCGTTCCTTCAATAGCGCCACGCACATCGCGACAGCCAGATACGTTTTTCCGCTACCGGCAGGCCCCAGACAAAACGTCAGGTCGTAATTGTCGATGGCTTCAATGTATCGGGCTTGCCCTTCCGTCTTCGCGATGATCGAAGTGTTGGAGTGATAGACCGCGATACGCTTACCGGTAATGGGCTTGTCTTCGTGATCGAGGGCGACAAGCGCCGCGTTGACATCTTCCTCACCGACGGTGTCGCCTTTGCGCAAACGGGCCTGCAATGAATCCAGCACGCTTGCCGCTTTCCGAATGGCATCATTCGGACCGCTAAGCTTGATCGTGGACTCACGGGCGGTGATCTTCACATCCAGTGCGCTGCGGATCAGTCGAAGGTGGCTGTCCGCCGGTCCAAAGAGAAGGGTGCGCTTGGCTGTGTTGTCTATGGCAAGGGTCAGTTCCAAGGGGTACAGATCATTCCTGGCGACGTCCATCGCGATCGGTGCTGCGAACTGTCGCAGCGGCAACCCAATCGAACTTGTTGCCACGCCAATACCGCCCGCGCGCTGAGCCATCGTCCTAAGATTCTACAACACCTGCCACCATCGTGTTAGCAGAAACCACGCCACCGGTGCGACCGCAAACGGACTGTCCACCATATCCAGTACACCGCCAAAACCCGGTACCAGATGTGCGGAATCTTTGACTCTTGCTGAACGTTTGAATACCGATTCCAACAAGTCTCCAAGTTGCCCGACAACTGACATAACTACTCCGAATATAAGGGCTTGCGACCATGTCATCCGAGCGTACAGGCTTGTGATTTGATGAATTTGTAGTAACTGACGGGCACGCATCGATCCCTCAACTGCGTGGTTGGCAGCCAGCAAAGTGTCAGCGTGAAATTTGAAGAGTGCCAGCGAAACCAACGCGCTGACGGCAATTCCGCCCAGAGTGCCTTCAATCGATTTTTTGGGACTGACGTGGGGAATCAGGGGCGTTCGGCCGACACATGAGCCCGTGAAGTACGCGCCGATGTCGGATACTTTGCAGACGATGACAATGCAAAGAACCGACCACGCCCCAATGGGCCCCGGTAACGCCGAGTCGCATCGCATGATTACAAGAAAACTTGGCAACAAACCGCCGTAGATAATCAACAGCCAAGTCGATGCCACATCCGAAAGACCTGTCGTCACGTCCTTTCGCAGAAGTGAAACGAAGCCGCCGACCAAGAGTGCGATTCCAACCAGAAAATATTGAAGGTGGATCGCTTCAAGATTGGTTGGCCCATCACCCAGCAGGCCAGCCGCACTGAACCACGGCGAGATGACCAGCACGGTGCAACTGATCGACGCCCACATTTGGCTGGGGTGGGCACCGATGGCCCGGCACATCTTCGCCAATTCCGAAACAGCCATCATCGAGACGATGGCCATCGCAATCGGCAGAAAACTCCCCCGGTCCAACAACGTACCGGCAAACGTCGGTAGCGACGAAAGAAATGCATCGGCACTGAAAAGCCCGAAAATGATCGATATGGCGATTGCACCAAAGAAAATTCGCTGCGCCATGGATGACATATCCGTTCAGATCGGTGTGCAGGCTTGCATTGTTGATCAAGCGCGTTAGCCGACCTCGAAAACCGTTCCAGTCATTGTGTCGATTTGGGACACGATATGCGTTAACGCACAGGGTGTCTAACAAGGTGTTCAACGATGGGCGGGCTGCGTCGAAATTGGACTGGGTTGCCGTCGTTGCTGCTTTCGCAAAATACCCACATTCGATATGATTGCGAGTGTTCGCAGCGAAGGGGCTGTACTGCGAATGGGCCCGTTCACGACACAACACATCCGTCCTGGCGAAGGAGTACGAACATGGCATCGAAAGCCCGTTTCATTGGAACCTCGATGGCGTTCTTCTTGGCGCTACTATTCGTCGCATCGCCGGTTGTCGCGGAGAAAGTCAACATTCGCGGCATGCGGTATCTTCACTACACGATGAAAAGTGATGAGGCCTACCAGCGAAAGGATTGGGAGACGGCGATTCGTTACCGTGAATACTTGGCCGATCTTGTGCCATTCGATCAGTTCAATTACTACAACCTGGCCTGTTGTTACGCTCTGGATGGACAACGTGACAAGGCCTTTGAAGCACTTGCAAACTCGATCCAATACGGTTGGTGCGACAGCGCCCACATCAGCAAGGATTCGGATTTGGACTCGCTTCGCGATGATGATCGATACAAAGCCATGATCGAAAGCTCGAAGGAGTGCGACACAGAAACGCGCTTCGTTTACAAGCCTGATTCAGCCGGCAATGCAAAAACCGACACCGTGTTGGTGGCATTGTGCGGTTACGGCGGAAGCCCGCGCTCATTCGCATACGAATGGGTTCCGACAGCCGATCAACTTGGCATTCCCGTGATTTCATTAAAAGGGCGCGGCGCAACGCGATCGGAAGGTGTCTACGGTTGGCACAAGGGCATGAATCCGCGCGACCTCGATGTCGAAGGTGCTGCAAAACTGATTGACGATGCCCTTGCTGCGGAAGGTCTTAAACCGTCACAGGCGGTCATTGTCGGTTTTTCGCAAGGGGGGGCAGTTGCCCTCGAGTTGATGGCCGAGTATCCGGACAAGTATCGCGGAACCGTCACCATCGCAGGCGGTAATGATGTGGCGGTGTTTCGCAAGTGGATCGCCAACGCAGAAGAAGCCAAGCCGCGCGTGTACATGATTGCGGGGGTCCTGGACGGCAATCGGCCTTTCGGCGAACGCGTCATGGAACCGATTGTCGATGCGGGCATCAAGTTCAAATACAATCTCCTTCCTCTGTGCGGTCACGAATTGCCGGCGAATGCAACCGATCTATACGTCGAGGCCATCGAGTTTTTGACCGAGGACGGGTAAGACGCGCTCAAGTTTGTGGACTCGATTGGAATGTTCGCTTCAGGATGAGCGTGAGCAGATAGGCTGCGGCGCAGATTGCGATGGTCGTTGCACCCGGCGGAAGTTGGGGACTGTAACTGATCGCCAGCCCAGCCACGGTACACCCCATACTGATGGCAATCGCGATCAGCATGACTTGCCATAGTCGTGCGACGAAGTGATTCGCGATGGCAGCCGGCAGCGTCAACAGCGCGATCACCAGCACCAATCCAACCACGGTTACCAGCACCACGACCGTCAGAGCGACAAGCGAAAGCAAGAGTAGATAATAGAACTCAACGTTCACACCGCGAAGCCTCGCAAATTCTGCATCGTAGCACACCGCGAGAAACCGATTGTAGAAAATCAGTCCCAGGGCTAGGACCACAACGTCGAGCGCGATGACGAGGTACAGGTCATTCGTCGAAACCAGCAGGATGTTGCCAAACAGATAGCTCATCAGGTCTTCGCCGTAACCCGGTGTGCGGGCGATGAATAGAATTCCGATGGCCATTCCGCTGGCCCACAACGCGCTGATCACCGTGTCTTCACGCTGGCGGGCGCGCAAGCTGACGTATCCAATAATGACCGCGGCTAAAAGGGCGGCTGCCACCGCACCGTGAAGCGGTTCCAGCCACGACCATCCAACCACGCGATTGAGATACCGCGCGATCCCCATGCCACCGAGGGTGCAATGAGCGATACCCCCGGCGATGTAGCTGATGCGGCGTGCAACGATGTAGCTACCCATTATCCCGCAGGCGACGCTCGCGACGACGCCGACAATCAAAGCGTTTTGCAGAATCGTGTTGTACGTGACGGCTTCTATGAATTCAATCACAACACGCCCCCGTATCCGAATGATCGCGATGAATGAGTCGCACTTCGCGCCCATACATGTCGGTCACCTGCTGGCTGGTGAGGTCGTGTGTCGAGTGCGTATGAACTTGGCGGCTGACGCAGATCGCCGTTTTGAAATACAGTGAAATGAAACCGACATCGTGCGAAACGATCACGACGGTAATCTTCTTGTTGAGTTCGCGCAGTTGATCGTAAAGCTCATCCTGGACAGCCGGGTCGAGATTGGCAGTGGGTTCGTCGAGGATCAGCAGTTGCGGTTCACCCGCCAGCGCCCGCGCGATAAGCACCCGTTGACGTTGCCCACCCGAAAGCGATTTTAAGGGGCGATTGAAATGATCGGCCAACCCAACCTCTTCCAAAGCCTTCATCGCCGCGTTGCGATCCTTGGACCCATATGGGCCGACCGACGATGTGATGCCGAGTCGTCCCATCAGCACCACATCGATCGCCGTCACCGGAAACTCCGGATCGAGATTGGAATGCTGCGGCATGTAACCGATGCGGCTGCACGCGCGGTGGGGTGCGTGACCGAGGACTTCAATCTTGCCCTTTTGCGGCTTCAATACGCCCAGCATCAGTTTGACGAGCGTGGACTTTCCGCCGCCGTTGGGGCCGATGATGCCGACAAAGTCGCGATCGACAACGGTGAAACTGGCGTTGTCGACGACGTTTTCGCGTTCGTATGCAAAGCTGACGTTTTCGAATTTTATCGCGACATCGGTGTCAGTCATGGCCGGCTCCGTTGGTGCCAGATGGTGGCACTTCATTTGCAGAGTCGTTTGTACCGAGCGCGTCCTTGATCTGTTGAGCAATGTGTCGCAAATTCTCGACGTAGTCATCCGAAAGAGGGTCGACCGTTGCGACACTACCGTCAATCTGTTGGGCGACAGATTTTGCTGCCCGCTGCGAAAACTGCGGTTGAACGAATATGAGCTTGACGTCATCGGATCGGGCGCGCTTAACAAGGGCGTCGAGTTCCTTGGCGGTCGGTTCCTTTCCCCGTTTTTCGATGGCGATCTGCTGAAGGTTGTATGCGTCGGCAAAATATCCCATCGACGGGTGGTAGACGTAAAAGCTTCGTGAGCGAAGTGATGCCAGCGACTTGCGGATTTCGGCGTCGAGTTCTTCCAGCGTCTGCCTGAGCGACTTTAGATTTGCATCGAACTGCGGCGTGTCGCCCGGGCTCAATTGGCACAGTTCGGCGTGAATCGACTCTGCAATCGGAATCATCAATTGCGGTTTCATCCAAAGGTGGGGATCAAGATGGTCGCCATGATCGTGGGTATGTTCGCCGCCGTCGTGATGCGAATGCTTGCACTTGAATTCGGCAGGCAGAAGTTGCAAACCGACGGATAGATCGACGATCCGCAAATCTGGCATGGACGACGCAACGCTCGCTACCAACTGACTTTCAAACGGAACGCCAACGCCGAACAGGCACTTGAAATTTGAAAGTTCGACCATCTGCTTCGATGTCGGTTGGTAAGTTTCCGGCGATTGGCCCGGCATCAACAGAGTCGAAACTGACACACGTTCGCCACCGATGGCTTTCACCACAAATGCCACGGGTGGAATCGAAGCACAGACCTTCAGTTTACCTTCGGAAATCTTCGCCTCGCCAGCTTCAGGTGTAGCATTCGTGCAGCCAGTGATTGCAATTGCAAATGCAGCTGTCGCGATCCATTGGCATCGTGTTGATTTCGTTGCCATGCGCACGCTATGCACCATCCGCTTGCTTGCTCAATTCATGAACGTCCGGCCCGCACGCATCCGATTCCAACGCACAGGTCAGGTGCCACTCGTGGCAGTCTCCGCATTCGGTGACAGTGTGGTCCACCGCAAATTCGTCCCAGTGTGCTTTCTGCTCCGGTGTTAGAATTCCCGCCCCGGCACACAAAGGGCACGTGTTCTCAAGGGCGGCCAACACTGCCGACCGAATAAACGCTGACCGATTCGACACGCCACGCAGCGCCTCGAGGAGTGAGGGCTCCGCCTTGAACGAAACGATGGCTTGCTTGCTATTGGGCATATGGCACCTCCAGATTTGGCTGTAACGCATTGGAATATCAACGGTTTGCAGCCGGTACTAATATGTAATACCCGTCGGCAGGTTTGGCAAGTGGCGTTAGTTCTTCACTGAACCCGACCGGTCTGGCTGGGCAACCCGCGTTCAATTCTCTGTGAGGCTTACGCATAAGCACCAACGTTGCGACTTTCATGCGATTGGATACATTCGCCGACTTGGATTGGCGGATTGCGATGCCCCGTCGATCCCGATCCGTTCGCACTTTTGCTCATCACCTATCCACTCGAAATGGCTTCGCGCCAGGAGGGACATCAATGGCCACCATCGGTCGCCGGATTGCAAAATGGGTTCACGGGCTTTCTTATGACCAGTTGCCCGACAAGACCGTCCACGAAGCCAAGCGTCGAATCCTCGATTCCATCGGAACCTGCCTAGGCGCGTACCACAGCCGACCGGCGAAAGTGGCCCGGGCAGCTGCGATGGCCGTTAACGATTCCCGCGCGGGCATTGTCTGGGGAACGACCCATTCGTCGATGCCGAGTCTCGCGACATTCGCCAACGGGACGATGGTGCGATACCTGGATTACAACGACACATACCTCAGCCTCGAACCGGCACACCCGTCCGACAATATTCCTGCGGCGATTGCCGTCGCGCAGGCGCAAGGGTTGGCTGGTAAGGATGCGCTTTTGGCGCTGGTCATCGGTTACGAAATTCAATGTCGGCTTTGCGATGCGGCATCGCTGCGTGCCGGTGGATGGGACCACGTCACCTACGGCGCACTTAGCAGTGCGCTACTTGCGGGCAAGCTATGGGAACTCGATGAAGACGGACTCGAGCATGTCGTTGGTCTCTCCGGCGTGTGCAACATCACCACGCGTCAAACGCGAACGGGTCAGATTTCGGACTGGAAGGCCTGCGCATTTGCAAACGCAGCCCGAAACGGTGTCTTCGCTGCCAACCTCGCCCGTCGCGGCTTGACCGGCCCGTACGAAATGTTTGAAGGGCCAAAGGGATTAATGCACCAATTGAACATCGGCGGGATCAAGAATGGGCTCGTCCTCGGTGAAGACGGCGACTTCATGATCGACAAGACGTACATTAAATTCTGGCCGGCAGAGTATCACTCACAGTCGGCGATCGATGCGTGCCTGCAACTTCGCCCGCAGATTGAGGGTAAAACGATCGAGTCGATTCATATCGGCAGTTTTGAGGCGGCGGTGAGCATCATCGGATCGGAACCGGAAAAGCTTCGCCCGACGTCGCGCGAAACGGCTGACCACTCGATGTTCTACTGCTGTGCAGCCGCCCTCACCGATGGCGATGTGACGCTTGCGACGTTCGACGACGAGCGTTTGACCGACAAGAAGCTGCTTGACCTGATCGATCGCACGAAGATCGAAGAGGACGCAGAACTAAACAAGGGGTATCCGAAAGGCATTCCAAACGACATCACGATCACGTGCAGCGATGGCACCAAGGTCAACAAACGGGTGGACTTCCCGCGCGGCCACGCCGAGAATCCGATGACCGACGACGAAGTGTTCGAGAAGTTTCATCGACTGGCGGATGGCGTTGTGTCGAAAGAGACAGCGGAGAAACTTGTCGATCAGGTGATGAGATTCGATTCGCTCGATTCCGACGCGATTACAAAATTGTTTATGTTTGAAGTGCTGTAGGGGATTTTTATGTTCGAACATGCCGCACGATCGAAGCGACTGCGGACGCTGATTGATGAAGGCGTCGTGATGATGCCGGGGGCGTTTAATGCGTTGTCGGCACGAATGATCGAGCGGGCGCAGTTCGACGCTTTGTATCTTTCTGGTGCGGTGCTGGCGAATTCGGTGGGTGGATTGCCCGACGTTGGCGTGATGACGTTGACCGAAGCCCGTGACCATGCCGACCGGGTGGCCCGTTCGTGTTCGCTGCCGATTCTGATGGATGCGGATACGGGTTATGGCGGGGCGGACAATGCAGCCCATTGCGTGCGTATTCTCGAATCGGTTGGCGTAAGCGGGATTCACCTTGAGGATCAGGAGTTTCCCAAACGCTGCGGGCATCTCGATGGCAAACGCCTCGTGCCGACGGACGAATTCTGCGTCAAAATCGAGTCAGCCGCTAAGGCGAAGGCGAGCAAGGATTTTCTGCTCCTCGCACGAACCGATGCACGGGGCGTGGTGGGTTACGACGAAGCCGTCAAGCGCGCTCACAAATACCTCGAAGCCGGTGCCGATGGCATCTTCCCTGAAGCCC
The DNA here is from genome assembly GCA_028285105.1 of Alphaproteobacteria bacterium. GTDB lineage: Bacteria > Planctomycetota > Phycisphaerae > UBA1845 > UBA1845 > UBA1845. Next base: position 242,466 of record JANQQE010000030.1, on the reverse strand, counting down.
TGCAAGGTATAGAAGAATTCGAACGCTTCGCACGCGATGTCGATACGGTGTTGCTCGCAAACTGCACCGAGTTCGGCAAGTCGCCATTGCCACCGGCAAAGGAACTGGGCGACATGGGTTACAACATCGTGATCTATCCGGTGACGTTGCAGCGACTCGTGATGCACACCGTCAAGGAATCGCTGGCAGTCATCAAGCAAACCGGCACGCAAGCCAGCCTGATCGATCGGATGCAGACACGTCAGGAGTTGTACGACGTGCTTGATTACGATCCCAGCCAATCAAAGTAGGGTCCTCTGTGCGGACCGTCGCATGTCAGTTTAATTCGGAACAATGGTCCGCACAGCGGACCCTACGTTCATCCGCCCAAAAACGCGCGGAGGCGTCGAAGGTCGGTGATGGTCAGCGAGCCTCTTCTTGCTCGGCTGGTTGCGTCCGGGCGGACGGCGACGAATGCGGGCGCTTTGGTTACGCCGTAGTAGCGCATGGTGTTGATGGCGGACTGGTCTTCAGCGCTGAGTCTGCAATTGACGGTTTCTTTGAGCAGGCTTCGTGCAGCCGACGATTCAAGCAACTTGGCCATCCGCTTGGACGGTTCGTCATCTGCCTTTTCAAAAAAAACAAAAAGCCCGCGACCCTCGCGCTGTGCTCGGATACGGGCTTGGTCGTGAATCGTCAGCCAACTGATTCTTGAAGATGGGCTGGTTCGAGGCTGTTGGTTCATTCGTGGATTGGAAACCGGTGGTCGTGTTGGCGGAGTGGGACTGCGGGTGATTGGTTGCCGCTGAGACGTTGTCGGCGGGCGCGCCGCGGACGGACTCGGCGATCGTGCCCCGGGTCGCTGCCCACCAGACGAACCCAAAGCAGTCGACAGAAACGACGCGATCTCCTGCACATTGCCAAGTCCTTCTCGTTTTTGAAACGAGCCATCCTGATGGACGACGATGATCGTCGGGAACTTCGTTACACCATATCTTGCGACGTGCTTTCGGTTGGGCGCGAAGTCCCAATCGAGGACGCAGTTAATCGTCTCGGTGCAGCGCGAAGCGATTTCGGGACGGCTCATGCGGGTGATGAGTTCGTTGGAATCGGCATCGAGCCACCATTTGTAAAGGATCATCATCTTGCGGTTTTGTCGCCGAGCGAGATCAACGGCGTTTTCGTACGTGCCTTCGGCGCGAATGAGGTAGTCGGTCGGGCGCGGGATCGCCGGATCGATGCTGGGATTCTTACCGGGCGGTTTGGCATTGGTGATAAATGCCCGAATTTGGACTGGATCATCGACATCCTGCAATGCGTGATATGTGCTGTCCGGGTGAATAACGATCAGGGCCGGAGGAGCGAGTACGCCGTACTGTGCCACATATCGACGATTCGGGTCGTACGCCGAAATCAGCGAGCAAGGCACATACCCTTCGAGAAGATTCATCGTTTCGGGTTGCTCGAGCGCTTCGTTGATGCGAGCCGATCGAACATCGAGATGATCGCGGTAGAATAAAAGGATTGGCTTTTCCTGAGGGCGCGCGAGGCGTTCGGCTTCGTTGAATGTGTAAACCCATGCAGGACCGCAGCCGACCGACGGTAGTACAATCGCACAACCAGCCAGTGCGCAGATCGCCCGCAACGTACGCACCGTCACCTTTGAATTCGTCTGAAAAGTCTTGCCCAAGGGTTGCCTGAAGCCTTCGCGGTTGAAGTTGATGCGGATGAACGTCCGTGTCCATCGCTCGGATGCTGGCGCCTCGTGTTGATCGACACGCCAGTAATGTGCGAAGTTTAGCCCTGCCTACAATCGGATGCAACAATCTTTTAGTGGTTGGCTCTTGAGCGGTTGCCTCTTGAATGTTCGGCATTTGCGAGGCAGCGGCTATGAAGAAAGGGCAGCCGTCCCAATCCATGGGAGCGACTGCCCTGAGTGGCCGATTCCTTGCAATCGGCGCCGGCAACCGTCTTGAGTCATTCAAAACGATTCGTTGCCAAACGTCCGGTTGCAATCAGATTCACAGAATCCGACCGCGCCCAACGAGTCTGCTGTGGTATTCGCCGAACAGAGTTAGCCAGCATACTTCACACCGCAACCGTACGGCTTGGTCGAGGCGACTTCCACTTTGGAGCCATCCAATGCGGCATTGACCGCGTCTGCGACATAATTGGTGGCTTCCTTTTTCGATCCGTGCGGATTGTCGTCGATTGCACCCGAATAGACGAGTTTGCCTTCCTTGTCGATCACGAACATGTGAGGGGTGGTCTTGGCACCATAGACATGTCCGACCTTGCCCTCGGCATCGCGCAGGACGGCGTAGGGGAGTTTAACGTCGTCGCTGTCTTTCCACTCCTTGATCGTTTCTTCAGTGTATCCGCCCTGATGTTCGGGCTTGGTGCTGTCTACGGCCAGCCAGACGACATCTTTGCCTTTGAAACTTTCGTAGGTGTGTTGCATGGTTTTCTCCTGCTTTTGATGCCGCACAACAAACGGGCATTTGCAGCAGGTCCACTCCAGCACCACGACTTTGCCCTTGTAATCCGAAAGTTTGTGCTCCTTGCCTTCAACGTCCTTCAACGTGAACTCGGGCGCTGGTTTGCCCAGCTTGGCATGGGCGTGGTCATGCTTGTCCCCCGCATTTGCTGAGGATGAAAACGCGACAACGGTCAACAACGACAACAGGAATGTGATTGATTTCTTCATTTTAATTCTCCATTCGTATGACTAGAAAGTTTCGCGGGGCGGACGAATCCCGCACACACAAACCAGATCTAGCTTGCAGCAAAGCCGGCGGCCATGCCTTACATCCAAACACGCTAGCCGCGCTTTTTGGGCAAGGCAATTTTTGCTGTGTAACACGCCAACGCCTTTACGACTCCAAAACGCTGCATGTGAAAACATTATTCGCAGTCAGAATGAATCTGGCACGGTTTGGCAGCATGGACAGGGGCGAATCGCGGCGGTAAGGTGTCGCGCCGTAACGGAATTGTAACCCGAAGTTCTATGAACAGTATGAGACGAAATAGTTGTGGCACGACTTCACAAATATCAAGGCGATCAGATACTGTAAGCGTGCGGGTCGATGACTTGATCGGTCGACTGACCGCATCCATTAAGAGGCAAACTGAGTTTCCGAGGAAAGGAAGTGTCGGACATGTTGAGAATCAAACGCACATTCGTAACGGCGATGTTGTTGTTGGGATTTGCAGCCACAGGATTTGCTGCAACGTTGGAGGAAGTTGAAAAGGAACTCATCGCTGCAGTTCGCAAGACGAAATCGATGAAGGCGAAGATGAAGAACAACGTTGACATGAATGTTCAGGGCATCGAAATCAAGAGCGTAAGCGATTTCATATTGGAATTGATGCGTGATGGAGACTTGTACAAGACGCGCACAGAAGGCACCACCATGTCCGACATGGTTTCGATGGGCCAGAAGACGGAGCAGAAATTGCTCTCGGTTTGTGACGGTAAATTCACGTATACAGAAAGTGAAGCAATGGGTCAGAAGACTGTCACAAAATCAAAGCCAACCAATGCTGAAGAGATGCCATGGTCGCATTACGGCGATAAAGTTGAAGCAAAGGTCCTCCCTGACGAAAAGGTAGACGGTGCGGATTGCTACGTCGTCGAGATGAAAACGGGCGGGCAGACGCCAGGGATCGACAAAATCGTATTCTATTGCCGAAAAGACTGCGGTGCCCAAGTAAAAGTTTTGGGGTACTCGCCGGACGGCAAAGTCATGATGACGACGACCGTCACCGACATTGAACTGAACAAGAGCATCCCCGCCGAACGTTTCGTTTACAAAGTCCCCGATGGCGTCACCGTGAACGATGCGACAAACATGGGAAAGACGTCGCCTTAAATTGGTTCATCAGCGTTCTTCCGAATTGCCCATACGTCGCTTAAGTTTGTATCGGGCAAGTCGCACGATGTGATGCAAATACAACCATTGTTGTTTCAATGTTAATTTACTGCTGCCGCAACGTCGTTGTGCGAAGTGTATGGGCACTTCGGCTACGCTGCGGCAGTTGCATTTGACGATCAGTTCGAGCCCGATCTTGTATCCCAATGGATTGAGGCGGTCGCAATTCAGATAGCGCTCCCGGCGAATGGCAAAGAAACCCGACATCGGATCGCGGGCTCGCGTGAACGGACGGGCTAGCAGCGTTGCCGCAGAACTGTTCAGCCGACGGAACAGTCCCCAGTCTTCATCCGTGCCAGCGCCTTTGACGTATCGGCTGCCAATGACAAATTCGACTTGCGGTTTGTCCAAGGCGTTGAGTAAGGCGGGGATCATCTCCGGCGGATGACTCAAGTCTGCATCCATGCATACCAGCGTTTCGCCAACGGCTTCATTGAATCCACGAATGACGGCAGAACTTAGTCCGCGATCATCGCGACGAACGACCAACCTTACGGGCAAGCCATTGTCGATCATCGATCCGATCAACGACTCGGTTCCATCCTGACTGTCATCGTCGACGATTACGACTTCGTAGTATTCGCAGCAATCGGTTAGTGCATCTGCGATCCGGCCAATCAGTGTTTCGAGATTGCCGGCTTCTCTGTATGTGGGGACGATGATCGATACGTTCGCCATGCTTTATCAAGCCTGAATGCAAGAATGTTTTCGAGCCAATCGTTTTCCGATAACGATGCAGCGGTTTCAAACACCGTCGGTAATTTTCCCCATTTTACACTCTACACATACTACCAATTTAGCCCAGATTGCTGGGGAATTGGGTTGAATGAAGTTCAAATTTCACGCAGTTCTGTAGCAACTCGGGTTCTGCTTATTGACATCAATCAATCGTAATCCGCAGAATCAAATCCACTCACGCCCCTAATCATGTTCACTCTACGGTTGGGGCTGTTTCGCTCATAACACGTACGTTTGAGCTTGCGAACTTTTTTCCAAGGAGAAGAAAACGATGTTTGAAGAAATGGTTGCGAACGGATTTGTCGTAGCAGACTACGTCTTTAGTGGCCCACTTGAAGATCTTTACAACATCTTCATCGACATGGTTGAAAACGGAATCGCGTGGGAAATCCTCGGGTCAGAAGGTTGAAAGGGAGGAATGCAATGATGCATTATCCACTTAGTCAAAACGAACAAATGATCGTTCAATGGTTCAGTCGAGTTGTGATGTTTGCGGCAGCCATGATGGCGTTCTTGATGGGCGCAATTTCCTGGGTGGCCTAGTGGCGGGCTTGTCATGTTGGCAGGTCGTTGGCAAGGCTATGCTCAAGCCGAGTCGGAGGTGTCCAGTTGGCTCTGACGGCTGCTTTGGCGTTTGGGATCAGGCGAATTCGAATGGCGTGGAAACCGATATTGATTTCGCACGTATTCGACCCAAAGCGCCAGTAATGCCGTCGAGCCGGCTGCCGCTCCGGCGATGGCCCAGTCCGTGTAATTGCGTGCAGCCGGGTTGAGCGCAAGGTACCCACTAACAACGGTAATCGTTGCGAGTGTGCCAGCCGTTGTCAATTGGCTGCGAAGCGTTCGACACGCGCCTCTCCGCGAGAGCAGACTGGCCAGCAGGCAACCGACAACAGCCATTCCGACCACCAATGTATAGGCTTCGATCGGTAACCAGTAGCGTCTGTTGACGGAGTACGAACTGACGATGCCCTCAATTGCGTTGGCCATCAAGTAACCGCCCGGTACATTGTGAATCACCCCTGATGGATACCTGACCGAGTGAAGATCTGGTTTGCGTAGCGACCAGAAACTCGGCGATCGCACATCGATGAAAATGACGACCTTGCCGCCAACCCATTCGCTCATTTGAATATCGTCTGCAATGATCAAATCTTCGTAGGCGATGGTTCTCGCGTGTTGTTTTTCCAGCGGAACCAGGTCAAAAACCTTTACCGCTGCCTGGTCGCCATGTTGGGTTTCATGCCGTCCGTCCCGTACTGGCGGTAGTGTCATGACCTGGATTTGATCGATGTCGCGAATGTAGTCGTCGGTCCCGCGCTCGCGATGCTGAATGGTTAATTCGTCCGATCCGGGCCGCCACGAAAAATCGCTTTGAAGTCTTGGAAAGCACAGTCCCCCAAGGGTTGCAAGCGCCAACGACGGATAGACCCGGTCTTTGCGTTTGAGGGCAACGATAAATTCTCCCGGGCGGTCCTCCATGCTGCGCGAATAGAGCAGTCCATGATGAATCACTTCGCTCAGCGGTTCGTATATGTCGGGACTGATTTTCGGTTTACCGTCGTCATCGTAGTCCAGCGCACCGAGTACAACTGGAATGTGGGCTTCGTCGAGACGCCTGATGCCTTCGACAAATCGCGGATCGCCCGGTTGCCCTGACTTGAAATAGAAATCCCACACGACCGCACGGGGTTCGCTGGCGGCCAATCGTGACATCAATTGTCCGTGCAATGGGCGCCACGATTTCAAATCGGTTCGTATGTCGGCAAGTCCGTTTGACCTGGCAAATTCCGTTACCGCGTTGGCGGTTTCGTCGCCGATCGCAATGATCGCAAAGTCGATCGGACCATGCGTCATATCCTTTTTAATGAGCTGCGTCTGGGCCCGGGCGCTGTGTGCGTCGCTGACACTTCCAAAATCGACACCGTATCGAAGTGTTCCCAGGTAAATCGTTCCAAGGACTGACGCGATGATCAGCATCCAGACCGCCGAACGCGAACGCAACATCATGCCTATGGCAATGCGTTGAAATCGATAACGAACTGTAAGCGGTTTCGTCCGGATGGAGTCGCTCTTGTAGATGCTGGCGATGTCCTGGGCAAGATCGCGCGCTGAATCGATCCTTCGCCTGGGTTCTGGTGCGAGGCATCGGGAGATCAGCGTCGATAGTCCGTTGGCATAACGCGCGTCCGGTATGCGTGGCTTGCGCGGCATTTCGTTTTGAATGCGTTGAAGCAGCGAATCGCCCGCATTCATACCATCTGTCGGTTCTTGGCTATACGGGTATTCGCCTTCAGTTGCAATCTCATAGAGCATCACGCCAAGCGCCCAAATATCGCAGCCGTGATCGATCGGGACCATGCCCCCCCAGGTCTGTTCCGGAGACATGTATTTGACCGTTCCCATGATGCGACCCAACTGTGTCTGAGTCTTGCGAATGTGCGTCGCCCATTCTTCCGATTGCACCGCGGAGAGTCCGAAATCGACAAGCCGGGGCTGGCCAGTCGAGTCGATCAACAGGTGGCGCGGCGTCAGATCTCGGTGAACAACGCCTTGTTCATGTACCTCGGCGATGACGTGACACACGCGCTCGAAGACACGAAGTCGATCTTCAATGGTCATCGCTGGATCGCTGATGTATTCATCGAGAGGAACGCCTTCGAGCAATTCCATCGCAAGGTAGTGCGAACCTGCAAAGTGACCGGAATCGAGATATCGGGAAATGTTTGGACTGTCGAGCGCTTTGAGGATTTCGATTTCGCGTTCAATGAAGCGAACCGTGTCGCGATCGGTCACATGGCGCAAGACTTTCAGTGCCACCCATTCGGGGGTTTCGCAGAAATGGAGCGCTTTGTAGACCACTCCGGAACTTCCGTGTCCCAGGCGACGAAGACAAAAATAATCGGAAATGATTGGAAGTTCGGCGCTTTGCCAAGCCTTGCGGATGTGTTCCAGTGCGTCGGGTTGATGTGCAAGTTCGCTTGCGAGATTCAGAATCTCGTCGTCTCGCGCATCGTCTGCAAACATCGCGGACATAAAAATCTGGACCTGAGATTCTTTCATGGCTATCGTTTTTTATGTCTTTTGTGACTCGATGACGCGATTATGGGGTAAACTCCAACAAGTCGGATCGTTGATCCGAAGCAAGAAACACTCACTGGTGCGTTCGATCTTGCAGGGTTCTTGAATCCATTTGCGGTGATTCTCGTTAGGTGCAAGTGTGAAGCGTGTTCACTTTGACATCAGGCGACAAAACCGCATTGATGGATTCCGACCGATCCATATGGGCAGACGATTCATGTTGATATTTTAATGTGAATCATGGATGAGTCATGTCAAACAATCCATGGTGGACTGTAATCTCATCGAAGGAAATCTTCCAACTGCGGACGCGGCTAAGTCGCTATCTGGAGGCGTCCTTCTCCAGTACGGTCTCGTCCGATCGCGACGACCTGGTTCAGCATGCCCTGTTGATGCTGATACGCAGCAAAGAGCGCGTGTTACCGGACGATGACGGGTTGTTTCGCTTTGCCCGTCAAGTTGCAAAGAACGCGGCACTTGATCTGGTCAAGTCAAAAGCCCATCAACTCTCAGCCGCCCGAGGCAAGATCGGGTCCAAGATTTCTGTGGGTGCGTCGGCTGAAAGTGAACTAACCGACATCGCCCGCTACCTGAATCCCACAAATGCGACAACTTCAAGTCCCGCTCAGAGTGTCAAAAACGAGGAAATCCTCCGGGTTCGAAAAATTTTCTGCGAACTCGACGACCTCAATCGTTTGGTATTGTGGAGCTATGTTGTCGACGGAAACTCGATCAACGCGATCGCCCGCCAGTTGGACATAGATTGGCATCGTGTGTCGGACTTGATTGTGGAATCGCTCGATCGCCTTCGTCAACAAATCTCCTGATTTCAGTGTTTGAACTTAGTTTGAAGGTGGCATGTATGTCCATGTGCGAAGATTCATCAGATCAAAATCCGACAAATGAATCGGCATTGGGGAAGCGATCGTCATCAGGAAAGCAATCGCCATCAGGAAAGAAATCGACTGACGATGCTTTGTATTTGAGAAAGCTGCTCGAAACCTTAAGTGTCGAGGACCCCGCAGTGTTCAATGAATTGATGACGTCCAATGCTCAATTGGCGGATGAATTTCATCGTGCCGACCCGAAAATTGACCGATTGCGTGTTGCGCTGACTGTCGACCTCTCAGTCAGCAACTCAGAATTGATCAGCGATGATGAGTCAGACGTCGTTGTCGATTTCGATGCAATCGTTGCTCAGATCAAGGATCGGTTGGCCGCCAGCGAACACGCCAAGTTGTCACCGTCATCAGTCTCCAATGAACCGGCAGGCATTCTGACGGATGTGACACGACAGTTGACAGCCGATCAGGCCCGACAGCTTTTTGCGAAGTTGGCGCCGATGCTTGTGTACACAACGCTGCGGCACATGAATTGCGATAGTTCATTTGCAGAGGTCGATCGAATCGCCGACCGACTTTGCAGCGATGACCTTCAAGAGAGACTTCGGTCTGCCGAACACACGCGCGATGCGTTGGTTGATGAATTTGCATTGGCTCTTGAAAAGCAAAATGTAAGCGATCGATTGAATCGCGATCAGATGACGCAACTGCTCGAAGAGAGCGGAGCGATGGCCGACCTGATGGCGATGTCAAACTGCATCACGTTGGTTAAGAGCCAGGCCGGCTAGATGCGTTGGGCCGCTCTGAAGCGCTATGCAAAAGCGATTGTCTTTTGTCGTCTCGAAAGCGTAGCCAAGCGAAGGAATGAAACTCGGCTTGCGAGTTGATGGTGAAGTTGCGCCTTTTTGGCTTGGGGGTGCAGTGAAGCAAACTTCGCTGCGCATGGGAAAAACAGGAATCGGATTTGAAATCGGTGGAGGCGACACTTCGCATGCATCAATTCTTGAAAGGAAGTTCTGCCGCACTGCGCCGGGCCCGTCGCCGACTCCGCGCGCTGACGCGGGGCCAGCACCGATTGGCAGACGAATCCAATGGCAATCGGAGGCATCCCGAAAACCGCCTGCTTGCGATCGAAGGTCAGCCGTCGGGTTCGACGGTAGCGAAGGGACCAAGAGCGTTGATTCGAAGGGAAACTCAGAATCTGGAAATATTGAATCAAGAATGTCCGACTCAAGAGAGAGCGTTGGTCAGCAAATCCATTGACCGACCTGAGCAGTTCAAAAGCACAGATCAGCTGCAAAGCACAGAGCAGATACAAAGCACCATGCAGCCGGGTCTGAACGGTGTCGCAGGAAAGAACAGGACCGCAGATGCCCACGGAAGTATGAACGTTGGGCAGTTCGTCCACGATCTGGACAATCTTCTGTCGGTGATTGCCAACCGTGCAGAACTCGCCCAATCCGATCTCAAATTCGATCGGCGATGTGCCCATTCGATTCGCGCAATCCAGTTGGCCGCCAAGCGGGCGCTTGGTCTGTCGGCGCTGCTGCGAAAATCCGACGCCCTGGCTGGCGTGCCCAAGTCGAGAGTCGATTTGAATCAGGTGATCCAGGCGACTGTGGAAAGCGCCCGCTCATGGATGCCGCCCAACATTTCAATCATCGAGGATGTGCCATCCCACATTCCGGTGCCCGTTTACGGGAATGCAACGCAGTTGGGTCGAGTCGTTCAAAATCTTCTTTCGAATGCCGTCGAGTCATTGCGCTCGGGCGGGCATGTGTTCGTTTCCCTCGATGTACCGAACAGATGTCCCGCCCGACCTTATCTCAACGGAAAGACTGCGAGCAGCCAGCACGCACAGTCGCTTCGCGCTGTTTTGAAAGTACGAGATACGGGTGTTGGCATGGATGCGCAAACGGCCAGGCGCGCATTTGAAACGGGTTTTTCGACGAAGCGCAGCAGCTCAGGTAGTGGGCTTGGTTTGTCCATCGTCGCCGATGTGGTCAGTGACCATGGCGGAACGATGGCGCTTGAATCGACCATCGGCAGGGGAACGGAAGTTCGCGTCGAATTTCCAATGTTTCAAAACGACGAGCGATGCAACGGTCATGATTAAGAGTGCGGCTCGAATTCTACTGGTGGACGACCATGAGATGGTCCGATCGACCTTTCAGGATGTCCTCAATCGCATCCCGGGGTTCGAGGTCGTGGCGACGGCAGCCAACCGCAAAGAAGCCTTGAAGCAGTTGCAGCATGCCAATTGCACGATCGCTCTCATCGACATCAACCTGGACGGAGAGTCAGGCACCAATCTGGCTCTTGAAATTCGCCGGGTCCAACCCGGTATTAAAACAGTTTTCATCAGCGCCAGTGTTTTTGATCGATATGTCGATCACGCAATTGCGATGGATGCAGACGGATTCATCTCGAAACGCGAGAGCATGGAGCGATTCATCGATGGACTGCAAGACATTGTGCAGGGAAAGACCTTTTTCTCCGACGATGTCAAAAAGCGTCTCGCCAAGTGTTCGGTCACCGGCAACGTATTAAAGCCGCTGCAAACGCGGCGGACCATCATCACGCCGAGACAGATCGAAATTCTCAAACACATCGCCCACGGGCGTTCCAAGAAGCAAATCGCCGAACGCCTGAATGTCGCGGTCAAGACGATCGATTGTCATTGCGACAACATGATGAAACGACTCGACCTTCACGATCGCGTTGCGCTCACGCGGTACGCAGTCCGGGAAGGCCTGATCAGTCTTTAGCTCGAACATTCATCATACGCCTTGGCAAACTTCACAGGTAATATCTCTCGGACCACTTCGTCAGTTTCATTCTCCTTGCGTTTGCGTTATACCAGCGATCTCGATTCACCGACGACGAGATTGCAATGGCCACCAAAGCACAAAAGACAACCATCGGCGACATCACGGATCGACTGGTTGATGAACTTGCGGAGTTGACGTTCCGGGCGCCGGTTGAGTACGTGTACAATCCGCTTGAATACGCTCGCGAATCTTTCGACGCATTCGTTGAAATGTGCGACCTGTCCAACGTCGAGGCGGTGCTGCTGGGCATGAACCCGGGGCCTTGGGGCATGGCTCAGACAGGCGTACCGTTTGGCGAAGTGGGCGCCGTCCGCGACTGGCTTAAGATCGATGCGGTCATCGGTACACCTGATGAAGAACATCCCAAGCGTCCGGTGCTGGGGCTCGAATGCCATCGCAGCGAAGTCAGCGGCGCGCGACTTTGGGGTTGGGCGAAGGATACATTCAAGAGCCCAAGGCGTTTTCTGAAGCGATTTTATATCTGCAATTACTGTCCGCTTATCTTTCTGGAAGTTACCGGTCGCAATCGCACGCCCGACAAATTGCCCTCCAATGAACGAACACCGCTGTTGGATATTTGCGATCGCGCGCTGTTCGATACCATCGAGTCGATCTCGCCCAGGATGGTCGTTGGCGTCGGAGCGTTCGCGCAGAAACGCGCTGAGAAAGTCCTTAAGGATATCGACATCCCCGTCGGCGGCATTCTTCATCCAAGTCCTGCCAGTCCGATCGCCAACCGCGGCTGGGCGAAACAAGCCAACGAACAATTCGCCGAACTCGGAATCCGATTGCCGAAACGGTGATTCACAACATCCTGGCGTTTTTGTGTTAGACTTACGACCATGTCAACTCTAACGATCGACAATCAAAAACTGGCGTACGAAGTAACCGGAAGCGGAAAGCCCGTGCTGCTCGTTCATGGTTTTCCATTGAATCGAGAGATGTGGCGTGATCAGATCGACGCACTCGCGAACTCACACATGGTCATTGCGCCGGATCTGCGTGGATTCGGCGAAAGCGATCCGCCTGTCGGCGACGTTTCGATGAAGGTTTATGCCAACGACCTTGCCGCACTGCTCGATCATCTGTCGATCGATCAACCGGTGGCGATCGTCGGGTTTTCGATGGGCGGATACGTCACGTTTGAATTCTGGCGAAGGCACAAAGAGCGCGTCGCCAGCATGATGCTGATCGACACCCGCGCCGATCCCGATTCATCCGAGAAGGCAGTCAGCCGTCGCGATGCGGCTGATCGTGTGGAAAAGGAAGGCATCAACTTTTTAATCGACGGGATGATGCCCAACCTGGTCGCCGACCAAACCTTCAAGGGTCAGCCGGACGTTGTTAAAGCGTTGAGGACTATGATGGCAAAGTCATCGACGGCAGGAGTGATCGGCGCCTTGCACGCGATGGCGAACCGTCCCGATTCGCGTGACACGCTTGCCGACATTGACGTGCCAACAGCGGTGATCGTCGGAACTGAAGATGCAATTTCGCCGCCAGCCGACATGGAGCAGATCGCACAATCGCTGAAGACTGCCACGTTCACCGTCATTGCAGATGCCGGCCACATGACCACGATGGAGAATTCGGCGGCGCTGACCGAGGCAATGAAAAAACATCTCTCGGCATGACGGGTCCGATCCCGTATCCTTTCTCGCATGAAGCAGCTTAACGTTCTCAATGACAGCGCGATTTCTGCAAGTCCAGCCGCTAGTGCGCTGAGCGAAATTGCCAATGCGATCGACGGGGAGGTTCGCACCGATCGACTCTCGCGGGCGCTGTATTCGACCGATGCCAGCATCTATGAAATGATGCCAGACGGCGTTGTATTTCCCAAAACCGTTGAAGACGTTGAGGCGACGGTCAGGATTTGCGCAAAGCTGGGCGTTCCGGTAACACCGCGCGGAGCGGGAACGGGTTTGGCTGGTGGGGCGGTCAACCATGGCATTCAACTGGATTGTTCACGATACCTCGATCGCATTGGCGAAGTCGATGTCGCCAATAAGTCGGTTCGGGTGGAACCGGGTGTTGTCCTCGACGAACTCAACGCGATGCTCCGACCGCACGGTCTCCAGTTCGCGCCGGATGTCGCAACGTCCAGTCGGGCCAACATAGGCGGGATGATTGCAAACAATTCCTGTGGGGCACATTCGGTGTCTTCCGGACGTACCTGCGATCACATCGAATGTCTCGATGTTGTGTTATCCGACGGATCGCTCGTGCAGTGGGGGATCGGCGCGGCGCAAGTCGACAATGGGTTGGCATTCGAATGCGAGCAGATCCTGCGCACAGTTGCCAAGGAAGAAGCCGACGAGATCAAAGCCCGATTCCCGAAAGTCTTCCGACGCAACGGCGGTTATGCGCTGGATAGGATATCACGTGAAGGTGGTCGCGTTAACGCTGAAACGCTCATCTGCGGCAGCGAAGGAACGCTTGGGGTTGTCGTCGGCGCAACGCTGAAACTGATTGATTTGCCCAAGCACAAAGGCCTCGTTGTCGCACACTTTGAAGATTTGCTGCCATCGCTCAGCGCAACGCCCATCATTCTGGAACACAACCCTGCCGCCGTCGAGTTGATCGATCGTTTGATCGTCGGGGCAGCAATGAACAACCCCGGGATGGTCAGCAAGCGGGCGTGGATCAAAGGCGATCCCGCAGCCGTCTTGATCTGCGAGATGTACGACGACGATGCGCGTCGACTTGAAGAACGCCTCGTTGTTCTTTCGGAGGACCTGGAAGCGCGAACGGATGGTTACGCATTCCCCGTCATGAATTCGCCTGGCGATCAAGCAAACGTTTGGGACGTTCGGAAAGCCGGGCTCGGTTTGCTCATGTCCAAACCCGGCGACGATCAGTCGTATGCGTTTGTCGAAGACACGGCTGTCGACCCGGCGAAACTTCGCGACTACATCGATGACTTCATGAAAATCCTCAATGAGGAGGGCGTCGAGCAAGCCGGTTGCTATGCCCATGCGAGCGTCGGATGTTTGCACGTTCGCCCGGTCTTGAATCTCAAGCAAGCCGATAACGTCGCCCGCATGTATCGCGTCGCCGACAGAATCAGCAGCCTCGCGTTGAAATACGGCGGAACGATGACGGGCGAACATGGCGATGGCATCGTGCGGTCATGCTGGTTGGCGAAAATGTACGGACCGCGAATCACTGCAGCAATGAAACGCATCAAGCAGACGTTTGACCCGAAGGGCATTTTGAATCCGGGCAAAATCGTTGACCCGCTGCCGATGACAGAGAACCTGCGCTACGGGGCAAATTTCGAATCGCAATCGCCCAAGACGACACTCGATTTTTCTGAGCATGGTGGGATGGCCGGGCTGGCAGGCATGTGCAGCGGGGTCGGGCAATGTCGCCAGCGACTCGTCGGATCCATGTGCCCGTCGTACATGGCCACGGGAGATGAAACGCACACCACACGAGCCCGAGCCAACGCACTACGCATCGCACTTTCCAATCGCGACATGCTCGACGGTCTATCCGACCCGGCGCTCGACGAAGTCTTCGATCTCTGCCTGAGTTGCAAAGCGTGCAAAACCGAGTGTCCAACCGGAACGGACATTGCAAAACTGAAATCGGAATGGCAGTCGGCGAAACATCGGCGCGAGGGTGTGCCACGACGTTCGCGGTTTATCGCAGATTCGGTCGGGTTGGCGAAGTGGGGAAGTCGATTCGCACCGCTTAGCAATTGGATCATTCGCAGCGCACCGGTCAGGCGATTCTTGGAGAAACGTTACGGCTTCGATCGTCGCATCCCACCACCGCGATTTGTCCGGCAGACGTTTCGTCATTGGTTCGAAGGCCACAGAAACGCTTCGAGCGAATCGAAGAAAAACGGACAGCAATGCGTGGTCTTGTTCGTCGATACGTGGACAAATCATCATACGCCGCAAGTTGGCATGGCGGCAGTTAAGGTGTTGGAATCGCTTGGGTATCGTGTGCTTTGTCCGGAGACATCGTGTTGCGGACGCCCCATGATCAGCAAGGGGTTGTTGGCTGAGGCGCAGTTGCTGGCGTCGAAGAATGTCGATTCGCTCGCCAATTTCGCCCACCAGGGCATACCCATTCTTGGCGTCGAACCGTCGTGCGTGTCGGCGCTGACCGACGAATTGCCGCAACTCGTCCGCAACAAAGCCGCCAATCGAATCGCTTCGAGCGCGATGATGCTGGAGTCGTTCGTTGCGAAGCTAATCGAAGATGAACCGGATCGGCTGCGATTCCGCGAAGGGGCGATCGAATCGATTCGGTATCACGGTCACTGCCACCAAAAGGCACTCTATGGCACGGAAGACGCGATAGCCGCGTTGCAAACGGTTTGCGGTGATGCGACGGAAATCAACAGTGGTTGCTGCGGGATGGCTGGTTCGTTCGGACACGAAGTCGAACATTACGACGTGGCACAAGCCGTCGGTGAACAGCGACTCTTCCCGGCGATTCGAGAAAGTGGCGATGCGTCGATTGCCGTTTCGGGATTCAGTTGTCGATGCCAGATCAGACACCATACCGACGCCAAACCCAGGCACGTTGTCGAATATCTTGCGGACGCTATTCTTGACGAATGATGACGAGGCATTTCTAATCGTGGGTATAGCAATTTTGGCATTACTGATACCAGCATCGAGTCGTGAATTACAACGAATTAATTTAGGAAAGCTACCAATATGCGAATGAAAACCGCTCTAACGCTCACGATCGCTTTCGGGATGTTTGCCCTAGTCGGGTGTTCCAAAGTCTCGCAGGAAAACTACGACAAAATCAACACCGGAATGACCGTTGATGAAGTAGAAGCGATCCTCGGTAGTGGTGAAGTCGAGGGAGGCGGAGGTGTGGCGGTCGGTGATGTCGAACTTTCCGGAAAAGTCATGCACTGGGGAAGCGACGAAGAAGGGATCACTGTGACGTTCGCCAATGGCAAAGTCGTTTCCAAGGTTAAAAAGGGTTTGTAGCCGCCAGTCGATTCGTCGCTTAAGCGAATCAGGTTTTCTTGATCGCACCCAGAAGCCAGAGCAAGACGATCGCCCCGACCGTTGCGGAAATCAGATTTCCCAGCTTTCCAAGGGCGACGATCCCCAGAAGGTCGAACAGTAATCCACCTACGAACGCACCGATGACGCCGATGATCAGGTTGCCCATCGTGCCGAAACCGCTGCCCTTTAGGATCTGACCAGCCAGCCATCCGGCAGCGAGCCCGATCAATAGAAACCAGATCAATGACATAGTCGTTTCCTTCCTTGATTTCCTGACCTTTGCACTACGTGTAATGACATTACGCAGTTGCATTCGATTTGTCGCCAAAAATATTTGAATCCTTCCGCCGGTGAGCGTTCGCGCGGTTCCAAGTTGCAGAATCTCTTGCTGCACGTTTTGCTTCGTTCGCTATAATCCCGCTCATGGCCAGCGGTTCCAAGAAAGTTATTTATGCGGCGGCGATTGGCAATTCCGGAATTGCAGTGACCAAGTTCATTGCGGCGGCCATGACGCATTCAGGTGCGATGCTGGCCGAGGCGATTCACTCCGTCGTGGACACGATGAACCAGTTGCTCCTGCTCTGGGGCATCAGGCAGTCCAACAAGCCAGCCAACAAGGACTTTCCGCTCGGTTACGGTAAGGAAGTCTACTTCTGGTCGTTCGTCGTTGCGTTGCTCGTATTCGCCGTCGGTGCAGGTGTTTCGCTTTACCATGGCGTGAAGCGGATACTGCATCCTCACCCGATCGAAAACGTAAACGTCAGCTACATTGTGCTGATCATCGCGATGGCGTTCGAGAGTTGGGCTTGGTGGTTGGCTTTTGTTGCGTTTCGCGAGGCCAAAGGCGATCGCGGATACATAGAAGCCGCCCGCGCAGGCAAGGACCCGACGCTTTTTGTTGTCTTGTTGGAGGATTCTGCGGCTCTGTCGGGCTTGATCGTCGCCTTCATCGGCACCTTGTTGGGGCATATAACCGGAATTGTCTATTTCGACGGGGCTGCGACGATGGTCATCGGACTGATTCTAACGCTGGTGGCGTGTTTTCTGGCGTGGGAAACCAAGAGCCTGCTCATTGGCGAATCAGCCGACCCCGAGGTTGACGAAAAAATCCGCAAGATCATTGCTGACGACGACCGCATCGAATCCGTTAACGAATTGATTACCGTTCAAATGGGTCCGGAACATGTCCTCGTCAACCTGAGTCTTGATTTCGCACAATCGCTGTCCAGCAGCAATGTCGAAGACACGATCAACGAATATAACATGAAGATCCGGTCGGCGATCCCCACCGTTCGGCGCGTCTTCATCGAAGCCGAGTCGTACACCGCCCACCGACGTCAACAAGCCACAGGTCGTGGCGCTCCAAACGTAGACAGCAAAGTCGAAGCGCATTGAATCGAATTAAAGAACACGGCTCACAGGGCCATGGCATTTTCACCTTGCCAAGACTCTGCGAGCCGTACATTGATTGAAGCGATCGTCATATCTGCTTAAGCGGTCTGCCCCAGCAGGTTGTCAATCGCGTCCTTAAAATCCTTCTCGCCGCGCAGGCCGACGAACTTTTCGACGATCTCGCCACCCTTTAAGAGAATCACGGTTGGGATGGCGCTGACACCGTACTTCGCAGGAACCTGAGTGTTGTCCTCGGTGTTGAGCTTGCCGATGACGGCTTTGTCTTTGTAGTGGGTTGCCAGCGAATCGATCGTTGGCCCGAGCGCTTTGCATGGAGCGCACCACTCTGCCCAGAAATCGACCAGCACAGGTTGATCGCTTTGCAACGCTTCCTGCTCGAAGTTACTGTCGGTGAATTCAAATGTGTCTGCGCCTGCCATGTTGATTCCTTCGCTAAAATGACGTCTTCAAACTGCGTCAATTGTCAAAACGTCCTGATCCTATTCGGCTGATCGGTCGCTCCGATCTTCCAATGATCCTGTCACGAAGGCGATTGTAGGACGGCAACGCGGAAGGTCAAGAATTGGCTTGCATCGTGAGTATAACGCGCTAGGCCGGCAACGGTGGTGGGTTGGTTTCTTTACGCGGACGCGACTTCCAACGGCGATGAATCCAAAGATATTGCTCCGGTGCCCGACGAATCGCAGCCTCAATTGCCTTTGTGTATTCCTGTGTGATCCAGGGCAGCGGCTTGTCTTGCGACTTCCACTCTGAAGGCGTGATGATGCGTTCCACACCGACTTCGTATTTGAGCCGGTTCCCGATTCGCTTGGCATAACCGACGATGATGGGCACATCGTGCATCATGGCCAGCAGCCCGATCGATTTGTAAGTCGATGCGGCTACGCCGAAGAATTCTACGAATTGTCCCTTGCGCCCGGCATTTTGATCGGCGATGAATCCGAGTGCGCCGCCCCGTCTGAGAATTTCCTCGGCGTGCGATGTTGCTCCTTTTTTGTCGACTAAATCCAAGCCCTTGCGCTTTCGCATGTCGACGACGTAGCGATTGAGATACACGTTGTCGAGGGGGCGCATGATCGCGGTGACATCGAAACCGAACATCGCCAGCAGGTAGCCCGCCAATTCCCAGTTGCCGAAATGCCCGGTGAGAAGCAGCGCACCTTTTTCTTCAAGCAGCAATCGCAGGGCATCGCTCATGTTGTTCAGCCGCACGTAGTTGCGCCAGTTGTATTCGTTAATCAAGTGAGGGACAAACGCGAAGTCAATCGCAAACATCGTCAATTGCTTCAAGGAGTCTTTGGCGATCTGTTCGACCTTCTCGTCGGTAAGGTCTTTGCCCAGCGCCAAACGCACATGACCGATCGCCCGTTCGCGATGACGTGGAATCAAGCGCCACCAAAGATTGGCGAAAAGGCGTGCAGTGCAAAGATTCCAACTGACGGGAAAGCAGCGGAGCAGGCCCAAAACGCACCGCGCCAATGCGTATACCATCCATGCGCGTGGGCCTTCCTTGCTCTTCATCCACGCATCTTATCGAAGCCGACGATTATGGCGAGTCGCGAATCGAATCGCGAAACTACAAATCCGATTCGCTGCGACCCGACGTGGACATCGGTCCGAACATCTCGGTGGTGGTATTGCGTTGAAGCATGAACTTGGCGTTGATTTCGCCGGTTTCGCAAAGATCGTGCAGCGTTCGGGTGACGGTCGCATAGTCGAGGGCCAATCCGTGAATGGCGTCTTCGCTTTCGCCTTTTGGATCGTCGCCCAACATGTCGATCAGTCGGTCCAATTCAAGGTCGGCAGGTAATGGCGGTGAAATGCGATCGCTGAATTTTGCCCGGCGGATGAGTGTGAGTTTTCGGTCGTCCTCCTCCGCGTTGATGGTAATCAGGTTCCTCGGATCCTGATAAAAAACCGGTGGAATGCAATACATACCGTTGCCAAGCAAGGCGATTCGCTGGTCTCCGGTGCGCCGGACATAGACCAGATTGGGACCCGGCGCATCCACCTTGTCGAGCATGAAATTGTTGCGGCCGACCTTCGCCGTCTGAATCATTTCGTCATTTCTGGGCAGCAGCGCTTCATACGCCTCGATGCGAATGCGCGGATCTTTGTCGCTGAGCAAACGTCGGAGTACGACCGATGTGCGGTACGAATCGTCGGCATTTCGCAGTTCATCGATCGCAGTCAAGCGATACGAACTTTCGGGATTCAGTGCAAATTCGCCCACCACGTCGACGGCCAACCCATCGCCTAGGCGCATTCCGGTGATCGCAGAGTAGAATCGAACGTGCGGCCTCTCATGGGTGTAGAGATTCTGAATGGTGGGCAGAACGGTTCGCCCAATCCCTTCCCACGCGATTGCGATATCGGCATGCGGTGCATCCGCATCGAGAATTTCCTTGGCCAATTCCTGCGTACGCGTTTCCAGAAAACCCGGTCGCTTCGGTGTATACAAATGGCGAAACAGCGCGAGGAAATGAAACGGATCGTTCACATAAGCGCGCGGAATTCGGACGTTGATATTTGATGGCGATTCGGCTTTGGCAACGCCACCACGTGCCGGAAAGCGTGCGTTGGCTGTGTCGGTAATCATTCGGGCGCGACGGTATGATGGTGTCGTCAAGACGAATCGAATTCTGCGGTCGCTGTTGGTTTTGCCTCCGCCAAGAATTATTCCTTTTCGTTCCATGGTGGCGATCTGTCGCTCGGAGTAGTCGTCACCACCTGAGAAGGGATTGACGAAGACGGGGCCTGAGGCTGTCGCCAGCGCACGACCTTCGATGGCGCCGCCGGCTGCGTTTTCGCGATAGATGAAAAGATCGGATGTATAAAGCGAACCGCCGGCAAGCGAAGTCGTCTGCGTTCCCGCCAACGCTCGAACCGTCAAATCAAACGTGTCGCCTTTTTGAGCTGCAGCAGGTATCTCGCCTTCGATGACGACGACGGCAGTGTCGAGACTGCGAAGCACGTCTTCGGGCGAGACGGGCGCAGGTCGGAGCCCCTGACGCGAAAACTCCGGACGTTTGTACATCTCTTGTATGAGACGGCTACGAACATTCTTTGGGCATTCAGCCGAACCGGTTGTACCGAGCCCGGCAACGAGGCCGTAACCGCGAACGCGCATCTTTCGCAATC
Source organism: Alphaproteobacteria bacterium (assembly GCA_028285105.1). Lineage (GTDB taxonomy): Bacteria > Planctomycetota > Phycisphaerae > UBA1845 > UBA1845 > UBA1845. The sequence continues at coordinate 221,527 of JANQQE010000030.1, read as the reverse complement.
CTTCAACGTAGCCTTGTTGGGCAATCGTATCAACGTACGACTTGGAATTGGAAATGCCCTCGACGTTCGCATCGACGAAACCCTCTTCGACATCGGGCTTGTCCTCGCTGAAGTCCCATTTGAACTTCAGAAACTCACCCGTGCAGCCGGTCAGCGAGATCAGCAAACAAAAGCCAAAATGAAAGGTATGTCCCCGTGCCATCTACGGTTGCTCCCGTCAAAAAAACAAGTGAATCAAGTCTGTGAGAAGACTACCGTCGAATTCGAGTCGCCACAATGAGATTGCAATTGCGTCAACAAACCTCTGGTTGGGACCGCCTTCAATTGCAGTGTCGTCGAAGAGTCTGAAGTGAGGCGTGATGAACCTGAATCGCTGGCGATGCAGTCGCAAATCCCGATCGTGTGATGGCGGTTTGAATGGCGTTGCGATCGAATCAACCGAAATACGTCCGTATTGTGGTCGCGATACGTCCTTTCTAAAGCATTGATCCCTGTACCAATTAACCGATAAACTTATGGCGTGTGTGATTTTGTGGTTGCTCAATCGATTTGTTCCTGGCGATGATGGCTTGAACCGCGGAACGTGTTATCAGCAACGGCGATGCCGCGCAGGCAATTCGATGTTGATAGGGTTCGCGATCGTCAGGTTCGCGATAATCAGGTTCGCGACAATCAGATCTGGGTCAAACATCCAAGTTTGAATTCGTTGAATGTCTCGATGTCTAGACCGAATTACTTGGTGCGACGGCAACCGAAGTTCAAATCAAGTTTTACGAAAACATATCCACCAAAAAGGGGATTAGAAGACGAATGTTAAATCGAAATGTCGTTACAGGCACAGCCGTGTTGATTGGATCGCTTGCAGCCATGCTGCCTTGCGTTGCGTTTGGCCAGACAGATCCCGTCATACCGGACGGATACAAGCTGGTTGACGACATGATTGTTGAAGAGGATTTTGGTACGCCGCAGCGCGGAACCCATCAATCGAATCTCTGGCCGGGCGGTGTTGTGCCGTATCAATTCGATGCGAACGTATCGCAGTTGAATCGGGATCGAACCCTTGATGCGATGTCCGAGTGGGAAAACGTGGCGCTCGTGGACTTTGTTCCGCGTACCTCAGAGTCCAATTATATTCATATTCGAAGCGGTTCGTCGAACAGTTCGTTTGTGGGAGTGGTGGGCGGCGGTCAGAACCTGAACATGGTCAGCTGGAGCGTTAAGTTTATCATCGTTCACGAACTCGGGCATGCCTTGGGTTTGGTACACGAACAGCAACGCACCGATCGCGATACCTACGTTCAGATTAATACAGCGAACATTCAATCCGGCACGCTCGGTAACTTCAACATTCAGGGTTCGTCGTCCCATTTTGGCGATTACGATTTTGAGTCGGTCATGCATTATGGGCAGTGTGCATTTGCCACCTGCGCTTGTCCAAGTTCCTGTACGACCATCACGGTACTCCCTCCGTTTCAGTCATTTCAATCCGCCATTGGGCAACGCAACCAGTTGAGCATCGGCGACGGCGAAGTGATGGCACATCTTTACGGCGCCTTGTTGGACTGCAATGGCAACGGAAACCTCGATACGCAGGACGTGAGTACGGGCGCGAGCCCCGATTGCAACGGGAACTTGATACCCGACGAATGTGACGTGTTATTTCAAGCCGAGTCGGGGCGGATGTCGCCCATCGGAACGGGTTCACCACAAAGTCTATTGGTCTCATTACCGCCCGTAGCAGATGGCGATGTCACACTGCGATTCAAGGCATTTGGCGATCTGGCGTCATCCGGTGAGCGACTTGACATCAGTATCAATGGCAGCGGAGTGGGCTCGGTTTTTGTATCGGGGGCAGCGGATTGCCCCAGCGATCCCAACATCGACGAATTGACTGTGCCTGTTGCGACCTTCAATGCAATCGTTGCGGGAGGGGACGCCAACATTACTGCGACTGCGACTTCATCGGTTTCAACGTCGGTATGCAGCGGGTCGTACGTGACGATTTCGCTTTCTTATCCATCGGCTGAAATCGATTGCAATCTCAGCGGAACGCCAGACGAGTGCGAAGGCGATCTTGTGATCGCGTCGGATCCGTTGGATGCATTCACCTGCGATGGCGAGCTTTCAACATTTGATGTGTTGGCAGTCAATCCCGGAAGCGCCTCCTACCAGTGGTACAAAGACGGGGTCCCGATGGCAAACGGCGGGGACATTTCTGGTGTGAACGCGGCATCCCTGAACATTCAGAATTCCGATGCAAGCGATGAGGCGACTTATTCCTGCGTGGTGACAGACGGATGTTTGTCCATCGAAACAATAGCAGCCGACCTTGCCATACGCGATTCGCTTTCCGTTTCGGTTGTAGGGCCAACGTCGCTATCGGAGTGTGCGGAAGAAACGGCGATTATGACGCTTGATACGACGGGTAGCGATCTGGTCTATCAGTGGTACCGTGACGGTGTCGCGCTGACGGACGGTGGAAATATCTCAGGCGCTGGCACGTCTCAACTGACGCTTTCGTCGTTGTCGATTGTCGATGAGGCAACCAGTCCGGGGTATGAATGCGAAGTGTCGGATTTTTGCGGAGACATCGAAACGTCGACGCCCATCCAGCTTGAATTGTCCAGCACGACCTACAGCGAGCAACCGCAGAACGCATGTGCGGATGACGGGCAAGCCGCAGAATTCAGCGCAACCCCGCAAGCGCCCGCGGGGATTAGCCTGTTCGTGCAATGGCACAAGGATGGTTTGCCGCTTAGCGATTCGGGTCCGATCTCCGGCGCCTTCACGAACAACCTTTCCATTGATCCAGTGTCCATTTCGGATGGTGGCGACTACTCTCTGAGAGCCTTGTCCATCGGACCCAACTGCATCGTTTTCAGCGATGCAGCGACTCTAACTGTTGGCAATTGTGGTTGCCTTGCACCTGGTGATTCGGATGACGACGGCGACTATGACCTGGCCGATCTTCATGCTTTCCAGCTCTGTTTCGGCGCGGATACCACGTTGCAACCCGAATGCGACTGCTCGAATGTGGACTCGGCAAATACGACGGTGGATATGGCCGACTGGGAATTGCTCCTTCCGTTGCTCGACGGTCCATAAACGCGGAAAACGTATCAAAAGAGTTGCAGAAATCGGGGTCCGTATTCGAGCTTGCGGGACGTTCAGATGATCTAAACCCCAGTCTGAACCGTATCCGGTGACGTGATAGCAAAGCCAGTGTGGCCTGCTCAGACGTATCGTCGATACGTTGCGGACAATTACCGGACGCCAATGAGCCGTGACGGCTTACACGCTGGTGATTCGATAGGGCGCCATCTTCCTTGAATGGCACAAATTGCCCCGGTAGAATGGACCGTTGGTGGTCGAGGGGAACCAGCACACCAATTGCATTGCACCGCACGCGTCCGAATAGTTTCAGGTTGTTGGAAGTCAGTTCGACGATGTCGGATCGTTGACGCTCAAGAATCGTGAGCGAAAGTATTGCTGGTGTGGGGGATGACGACATCGCCCCGGAAAGATGCGTTTCGTCAATTCGCAGAACAAACATGAAGCCGTGAAAGTCGCACGGTTTGAAAGTCGCTCACATGGAATGTCCAGGCGACACAGATTTGTCAAAACCTAAGAGAGTCCAATCATGCTAAGAACGCAACGAATGTTTTTCTCCTGCGCGGTGTTGAGCGTTGTCGTGGCATGCACGACGACGAGCGCACAGCAGGTTGCGGACGATGCTGCGGTTTCGGAAACGGGAACAGCCGATCAATGGTCGCGTCGCATCCTGCACGAAAGCGACGGCGATTCCCCCATGTTCATCGAAGAAGGTCCGATCCTGACGTCGACCCTCTATCACGATGGCTCGACCGTTGAGATTCCAACTTACGTGACGACGCGCAATTCGTGCTTCACCCACAGTTACGATCTGTCCCTCGACGATCTGAAAGATGCGGTGAGACAAGCGGAATTGCTGCAACAAAATGGCAACACGATTGTCGTAAACGATCGCGGTGCTGAGCGGGGTTCCGGATTGAATATCGTGTTCATCGTTTCAGGCTCGCCGCCGTTCAGCGTACTTGACGCCATTGAAGAATCTGCCCAATTTGTCGAGAGTCAATTCACCGACCCCATCACAGTCACGTTGGATTTTGTCTGGCAGAATTCCGGTGGCTTGGCGTTCACACAAACCGTTACGACATCGACGTCATACACGAATGCCCGCAACAGTCTGATCGCCGACATGGACAGCGACGATACGATTCAAGATTTCCTGCCCGCCGGATCCACACTTCCAGTACGTTTCAACGGGGCGTCCGCGACGGTAACAAACGAAAACACGATTCACTGGGCAAAGGACAATTTCCGTGCGACTGTCGGTTCACTTGGCGGTCTCAACACATTGATTTCCATGAACTCCGCGGTCAATTACGACCTGGACCCGACCAATGGGATCGTATTCTCGCAATTTTCGTTTCAGGATATCTTGATTCACGAAATCGGACATGCGTTGGGATTCACTTCAGCGGTAGACACCAACGCGGCACTCGGTCAAAGCAGAACGCAACCGTTGGACCTGTACCGTTTCCAGCGAACCGATGGAGGAAACGATTACAATCCCGACACGCTTGCCGAATTTCAGACCACCCCGCGAACCATTGATCAAAACACCCCCAATGACGATGCCAATTCGGACCTCATCGATTTTGAATACCGGATGGCCGACGGCAGTCCCAACCAGGCCAGCCATTTTAGAGAACAAAGCCCGACCATTGGCGTAATGGACCCGCTCATCGGGAATGGTGAGACAACTTTTCCGGATCAGTATCTCGAGTCGGACATCAATATGCTGGATGCGATCGGTTGGGATTTCTCCACGGGAGATTGCAACGACAATGGCATCTTGGACTTGTGCGAAGTCGATTGCGGTAATCCGGATTGCGCCGGCGTACCCGGGTGCGGTACGGGCGACGATTGCAATGCCGATGACATCCCCGACGATTGCCAACTTGTTGGAAACGACTGCGATGGAAACAATGTCCCCGACGATTGCGACGAAGCCGCACTGATCACTGGACAGCCCTCTTCTGCAGAAGTCTGTCCGGGAGACCCGGCGGCATTCAGCGTGACCGCACCCGGTGCCGGATCGTTGCAATGGCAATTAGACAACGTCAACCTGAGCAACGGTGGTGGCATCTCCGGCGTAACGACAGCGAATCTGAACATCAGCAGCGTCGATGAATCGGACGAAGGCACATACACCTGCGAAATCACTGACGGCTGCATCATGGTTGAAACCAACGATGCAGTTTTGACCGTCCTCGATCCGCTCTCCATTACCTCGCAACCCGTACCGTCGGATTCGGCATGCAGTGGCGAAACCACAATCATCGCCGTCGTGACTGAGGGCGACAATCTGACCTACGAATGGCGGAAGGATGGTGTGCCGCTGGTCAACGGAGGCAATATTTCGGGTGCGGATACGCCGAGCCTGATGATCTCAAACCTCACTCTCGCCGACGAAGCAGATTCACCGGGATACACTTGCTTCATCTCCGATACGTGCGGAAATTCTGAGGAATCGGACCCCAGCACATTGACCATTACTGGACCGGATTTTGTCGCGCAGCCGACGGACACTTGCGTGGACACCGGCCAAACGGCAATGTTCACGACAACGGTGAATCCTCCATTGGGAAGTACGTTATTCTTGCAGTGGCACAAAGACGGCTCGCCCTTGTCGGACGGAGGTAACCTCAGTGGCGCATTCACTGACACGTTGACGATCAACCCGGCAGGCGTTGCAGACGTCGGTGGTTACTCCCTTCGCGTGTTGGTCATTGGTCCAAACTGTATTGAATTCAGCGACACCGCGCAGCTCACGGTTGACGCTTGCAACTGTGCCGTTCCCGGCGATTTTGATGACGACGGCGATTATGACCTTGCTGACCTGTCTGAGTTCACGCTCTGTTTTGGCGAGGATGTTTCAAACAATGTTGCGTGTGACTGTGCGAATGTGAACACCGGCAACAACATTGTCGATATCGACGATTGGACGGCACTGGAGGCGTTGATCTCCGGGCCGTGACCGGAGGCAAGATCGAACGCCCTCCGCTTGAATACAATGCATGATTTCTCGCCCTTCAGGGAACTTGATTCTCTGAAGGGCTTTCTTTGCAGATGGGGCGAAGACTCTAAGAATTCGGGCACCGTTCTCGTCCGGGTCCCCAAAAAGCGGCTGAATCGCACTGGTTGACTGGCAGAACGTTGAAGTGCTACCGACAGGCGCGGTACGATGGAGAGTCATTTGAATAGCATCAAGGCCGATGTTCGCATCATTAGGGAATCGCGGTTTTCAGAAATCGATTCAACCGTGTGCCTCCAGATCGGAGTTTTGGTCGTAGGAATTGCGAGGGGAAGTTGTTGATGGGGAAGCGTTCGTTCGCGTCAAATCGAGTCGTGGGCATCATATGCGCTGTGATCGCATTGGTGCTATTGGGTGTCGCACAAGATGTGCGGGCCTTTGACCCCAGCGTCGGCGACTTCAGTAAGATCGACCCGCTTGACGTTCGCATTGTCAGCTACAACGTCGAGGGAAATTTCATTTCAAATGCGTCGCGTGATGCGGCGTTCGCCCGCGTGCTTCAGGCGCTTTCGCCGGACATCATCGTCTTTCAGGAAATCGATAGCGATACGGCTGAGTTGATGATTCCGGGTCGGTTGGATTCTGTACTCCCGTATGGGGCTGGCGATTGGGAGATTCACGGAGGTCAGGAGACGGTCATTCGCACCGTGATAGCGTCGCGTTATCCGCTGACGATGCAGATGGAGGACACGATTCCGTTCTCGGCGACGCGCGGTGTGACGCTTGCTTTGGTCGACCTGCCGAACGATACCTATCCGGTCGATGTGTATTTGTTGGGCGTACACCTCAAGTGCTGCAATTCTCAAGGCAATGAAGACGATCTGCGACAGCGAAGCGCCGATGCCATCGCCTCGTGGATGGGAGATGCCCGCATGCCGGGAGGCAATATTTCTCTTTCGCCCGATACACCCATGATCGCTCTGGGGGACTTTAATTTGGTTGGCGGTCCCGGTCCTGAGAACACGCTGCTCACCGGCGACATTTTCGACAACGCCACATTCGGCCCCGATGTCACCGGTGACTGGGACAACTCTTTTGTGACCGATTTGACACCGCTCGATCCGTTTACGTTAGACCCCGACACATGGCCCAGCAACGCCAACCCGTCGTCGCGACTTGATCGTTTTTTCTACACCGATAGCGTCGTGATTCCCGGTGCGAATTTTGTCTTCAACACGCTGAACATGAACGGCTCGCAATTGGCCGCCGCTGGCGTGCAATCGAACGACACCACACCGAACGTGACGGCTGACCATTTACCGATCGTGATGGATCTGCGGTTGTTTATCGACTGCAACAAAAACGGCATCGCCGACCCGAACGACATTTCAGCCGGCACGTCCGACGATTGCAATGGGAATGGCGTACCCGATGATTGCGATGTCGATGGCGGTAACAGCCCCGATGCAAACGGCGACAGTATCCCCGACGAGTGCATTACTGGTTCGGACTGCAACAGCAATGGCATCGACGACGCAGTGGACTTGTTCACAAACGAGAGCGACGATTGCAACAACAACACCATACCCGACGAATGCGACATTGCAGAGGGCACCAGTCGCGACTGCAACAACACGTTGGTTCCGGACGAATGCGGTGAAGGCGTAGACTGCAACAACAATGGGTGGCTGGATGTGTGCGACCTGAGCCTGGGCCAATCAACGGACTGCAACGCATCGGGTGTACCCGACGATTGCGAACTCGACGTGACTACGTTCTCTGCGAATTCCGGCCAATTGCTGCCAATTGGATTTATCGTTCCGCAATCGTTCGAGATTCAGTCAGCACTGCCAGCATTTAGCGATGTGAAAGTCGATATCGAAAGCTTCGCAGACTACGGCCAACCAAGCGAATTCATTAGCGTATTCCTGAACGGGAACTTCCTCGGAAATCTGTTTGGCGATGCAGCACAGTGCGCCCCGGAAAACCGGATGCTGACCATCCCAGCCAACGACTTCAATGCCATGGTCAATGGTGGCGATGCCGAATTCGATTTCGTAGGAAGCTCAGCCGTCAACGTCAACCAATGCGGTGGATTCAACTACGTTGACGTCACCGTTTCATACCTCGTCGATGGCGAAAACGATTGCAATAAAAATCAACTGCCCGACGAATGCGACACGGTCACCCTCGGCGACTTCGATGCCGACGGCACTTCGACCGTCAATGACTATACCGCCTACGCCAACTGCTTCGCTGGCCCGGGACTGGCCCCGAATCCCGACCTGAGCAGTTGCGCCGAAACCCTATGCATAACCGCATTCGACTTCAATTCAGACGGTGACGTAGACCTGATGGACTTCTGGATGTGGCAGCCGATGCTTGGATCCAATCCTTGACGAAGCAGTGTTTAATAGTCGCGTTAGAGTGTGCCACCGCTTGATAAGCGTCGGCACGCGATTTGGCTGCCTAAGTCAATTCCACATTCCAATAGGCATGGTCGAGGAAGTGCTTCCACGAGCTGTACTTGGCTTGGGATAGCTTGATGTTGACCACCGGGCTTTGCTTGGGCTTGACCGGGACGGTGGTCAGTTTCATGTTGGCTTGCGCGGGCGTTCTGCCGCCTTTCTTGACGTTGCACTTCAGGCAGCAGCAAACGATGTTGGTCCACGAGGCCTCGCCGTTTTGCGATCTGGGTACAACGTGGTCCAGGCTAAGCTCAGCCGTGTTGAACTTCTTGCCGCAGTATTGGCATCGGTTGCGATCGCGGGCGTAGATGTTGCGCCGGTTGAACTTGACGGACTGGCGCGGCACGCGGTTGTACGTCAGCACCCGGATGATGCGCGGAACCGCGATGTCGAAGCGTACCGTGCGAATCCAGTCATGTTCCGTCGGTTCGAACTCCTTACGGAATCGACTCAACTCAGCCCAGTCGTCGAAATCGTACGAAACGTACTGCCCTTTTTCGACGTGGACGATTTCCGCGACTTGTTCGTTGCGATGATTCTGCTTGAATAGCAGCGAAAACGCCCTCTTCGCCGAGATGACCCGAAGGGCCATGTAATGGGCGTTGAGCATCAGCACGCTGGCATTGAGGCCAGAGTGTAAAGCCACCGCCGCACTGCCTACCCCGATGGAATGATCCCCATTGCCGGTTTGGGGGGCGCGATTGTCATGCAAGCGCGGTCTGTTGTTGCGGCTGGTAGGGAAAACGTCACCTCCAATTGGGCGTCGATAGTCATCATCGAACTGTTACCATCGAACAAAGCCCCATAGCCAATACAAAAGAATTGATCTGGCCAATCGAGTCGACCAGAACAGCATTCCAGATATCAGTAGTTTAGAGGTGATATCCCCACGGGATCAAGAACTAAGGTGATTAATGATCGATTAAGCGGATAATCGATGCCAGGACGGGCCTGCCACGCCTTTGGGGCAATTGACATACGCCGATAAGCAAAGTGAGCCAGCAATCACGGACGATCAACCGCCAACGATTTCCTCGAAAACGTTCTCACCGCCTCCGTCGCGCGAAGCCCATTGAAAACGCTCAACGATGCGGGTGCGCCCATGGACTTCTTGGACTTCGCCAACCGACGAACCTCCATCCAACACGCCGTCGGTCTGGCGCTGGCAGTACCTGAAGTTCAACGTGACGCCGTCCAGCGTTCCGACCAGAAATCCACGTTGAATCATGCCGCCAGAATACTCGGCCCAGACGGCGTCGCCGCGCTGATGAAATTCAAAAATGGTGTCCGCTCCGACCACGCCATTGGGCGAAGTCGTCACGACGTTCATTTTCAGCCCATCAACATTGGCGGTCATACGCAACCTTTGCAGTTCGACCGAACAGAAAGAATCGCAGGATTACTCGACTCCGTGATGGGCGAGCCAGGCTTCCGCATCGAGCGCCGACTTGCAGCCCATCCCGGCTGCGGTCACCGCCTGTCGATAAACCGAATCGACGCAATCGCCCGATGCGAAAACGCCTTCGACGCTGGTGGTCGAACGGTACGAATCGGCGAGTTTGATGTAGCCCTTGTCGTCGAGTTCGAGTTGTCCGTCGAGAAACCCGGTCGCGGGTGTGTGACCGATGGCCATGAACAGTCCGCCGATTTCAAGTTCGGATTCTTCGTTGGACTCGGTATCGGAAAGTCGCACGCCTGAGATCATTTCGTCGCCCAGCACATCGATGACTTCTTTGTTCCAGAGGATCTCGATCTTCTTATTGTCCATCGCCCGCTGCTGCATGATCTTGCTGGCGCGGAGTTCGTCGCGACGGTGGATCATGTATACCTTCGATGCGAATTTCGACAAATAGCTTGCTTCTTCAACGGCTGAGTCACCGCCACCGACGACCGCCAGTTCCTTATCGCGAAAGACCGGCAGGGCACCGTCGCACACTGCACAAGCGCTGACCCCGCCACCACTTCGCGCAAGTCGCTGTTCGTTTTCCAGTCCCAACCAGTTGGCCGTCGCCCCGGTCGCAATGATGACGGTGTGCGCTTTGACGCAGAAGTCATTCTCACCGCAGACGGTAAACGGGCTTTTCGATAGATCGAGTTTGGTGCAATCGTGATACGCAAACGAATGCCCATCATCGGGATCGGAAACGTCGGGCGTTTGTCCATTGTCGGTCTGAATGCGCGTGCCGAAGCGGACGGCTTGCTGCTCGAACCGGGCCATCATCTTCGGACCGGTGACGCCTTCAGGAAATCCCGGATAGTTTTCGACATCGGTCGTCAACATCAGCTGTCCACCGGGAAGCACGAGGCTGGGCACCTGCTTCGGGCGACCGGCGAATACGAGCGGGTCAAGATTGGCGCGGGCTGCATAGATAGCCGCCGTCCAACCGGCTGGTCCTGAACCGACAATGACGACTTTTTCAATTTTGTTATCGGATTGTTCGGGCATTGCGAAGGGTCACTTATGTTGGGCCAAACCATGTTCATTGTCCAAGCCGATAGGATATGCGCCGACTCTCAAGTTGCCAACTCGCAGGCAGTCGTCGGTATTCGCGGTTGCGAGAGCGGTTGGCTGGTGACAAAATGCCGGCATTGGCCAATCGACGATTGACTTGAAACGACCGAACATCCCGGGACCACACCATGATTTGTATTCGCAGGCAGATTCGTTCGTTGACTTTCAAGTGCATGTTCCTGACAGCGATCAGCAGCATCGTTTGCGGATGTTCGTCGGGCCCGAACGAAGTTGAGCAATTCACCGAAGAACCCTGGTCGTTTCGAAATATCCAGGGAACGAAACTCAGCACCGAACACTTCGATATCCACTCGACCCTGCGCGATGCCCAACTGCAAGCCGCACTGCCTGAGTTCATGGAAGCTGCGTACGACCAGTACAGTTCGCTGCTGCCAGCTCCAGCATCTGGCGAGGGCAAACGACTTCAAACGTTTGTGCTCAACGACCGCTCTCAATGGGAACTGTACGCCAAGTCGAATTACCCGCAGCAATTCCCTGTTTTCCGCAAAATATCAGCTGGCGGTTTTGCAGTGGGCAATGAGTGTGTGGTCTATTACATCCGCCGGACCTATACGCTGTCGGTCCTCGCCCACGAAGGGATGCATCAGTACTTCGCGAATTACTTCTCGACAAAGCTGCCGGCATGGCTGAACGAAGGGCTCGCAACCTATTGCGAGTCGTACGAACTACCAAAGGGCAAAGCCCGCTTCACCCCGCAGCGAAACTCGTTTCGACTCAACGCATTACGCGATGCGATGACCACCGACGCGATCCTGCCGTTGCGGGGCATCCTCGCCACCGATGCCGGCAGGGTCATCAATCAGGGGCGCTCGCGACTGACCAAGACGTATTACGCGCAAGCCTGGGCGCTGGTGTGCTTCCTGCGTCATGGAGAAGATGGCAAGTACGCCGACAGTTTTCAGGACATGCTCGATGCAATCGTGACGGGCGAATTGGAGAGTCGCGCCAAGGTGGCTGGCTTGCAACCCTCTGCAAGGGGCCGGACAAGTTACGGCGAGAGCGTCTTTCGGGCCTTTATCACCGATGACCTCGAAAACCTCGAATCCGAATTCAAGGATTACCTTTACCAACTGGTCGGATTCCGCAAGCCGACGTAGCATGTTACACATCAATGCATTTTGCAGATCATTTCCGGGCAAATGGAGGAAACCCATGCGCCGCCCAATCCGATGCAAGTCAAAGTTGGTTGTTGCAATCCTGGCTTTGTTGCCTTGTCTTCAACTGTTCGCCGATACCGCAGAAGAATCGAAGTCGGCCGCACCGGGCAGCATAGAACTGGGAAGCATGAACTGGTGGGACGATGGTCTCAGCGAGATGTGCTACTACGACGCGGAGGATTCGATTTACGGCAAGAAGCGGCGGTTCACGCGGGTCCATCTGGTCAACCGCCAGTGGATGGATCGGGTCAGCGGCGTGAAAACGACAAAAGATGCCGAAGATGCCGTGCCCGTCCTAAAGTTCAACATCGCCGAAGAAGTCCCCACCGAGAATTACAACTACCGCTACCTGACAACGGTATTCGTGAAACGCGATTCGCTCGAACCCTTCAAGATGGTTACATCGAGTCAGGAATGGTGCGGAACGACTTTCAAACATCTGCGGTGGGGTGTTAGTCAAATGGAAATGAAGTGCTTCAGCTACTTCGGCGGCGAGGGCGATGGCGAATTTGGGCTTGACCGGGAGTTCGTTCCGTATGAATCGCTGCCGCTGATTGCCCGAGGATTGGTCGCAGGGGGAAGCTCACGCACGTTGAAAGTACTCGTTCCCCTGAGAGGTACCCACCTGGTTCAGCCGATCGTCGAGGAACTCCACCTGGCGATCGAAGGAAACGAAGGCGATCAACAGCCCAAGACCCGCAAAACCGATGCCGGTTCATTCAAAGTTCACCGGGTCATCGCCGGACATAAGGGATCGGTATCAGCATGGTTTGAGGTGGAAGCCGACAGTCCGCATCGACTGGTTGCGTTTTCGTCAGGCGGGGTAAATGGCGTGCTTAAACACTTTGAAAAAAGGGCCTATTGGGATCGCAGCAATTCCAGCAGTTTCCATCCGGTGGGTGCAGCTCCGTAGGATCGTGGTCTTGGTTCAATTGCCCTGATTGTGCAGCTTATCGCCCTGGGTCTCGGGTCGATTTGGTGACTCATACAAAGCCTGAACAATCGAATGATCCAGTTGGCTGTCGGGGTGGCGAGATCGGCATTTTCAGGTGCTTTTTCTCCCTTTGGTCCCGTTGACAATCATTTCTGAAAGGGTATCCTCGCCCGACTCGAACGATCTGGAATTGCAGGTCTTGCGGGAAACGTTTGATTTGATTGGCCTTACGGCGATTCCGAGGTGCGATACAATCCGCCCGATGGTGGGTTTTTCGGCTGTCGGTTATTCGTTTGGCTTGGTTTTTGTCTTGGTCTGAGTTTTCTTAGAGGTACCCGGTGGCAGGCAACGAACAAATTCGAATTCGGATGGAAGCCTACGACCATCGTTCGCTGGATAAGTCGGCGGCCGAGATCGTTGAGCATGCAAAGCGTACTGCCGGTCGGGTTTCAGGTCCGGTTCCGCTGCCGACGCGGGTCGAGCGATACACGGTTCTCCGTGGACCGCACATTGACAAAAAGTCGCGTGAGCAGTTCGAGATGAGAACGCACAAGCGTTTGATTCAGATTTTTGAACCGACAGCCCGCACGATCGAAGCGCTGAATCGGTTGGTCGTTCCGGCAGGTGTGTTCGTTAAGATCAAGACGTAACGATCAAGACGTAATTGCCAGGATGCATGTTTGGATTATTTATATCCCGTCGCAAACGGGTTGATGGTTAGCAGAAAGTAGCAGGGCAACAATGATTCCATCGCTGTTGGCAAAAAAAGTTGGAATGACCCGCGTCATCAACGCGGAGGGTGATGTTACGCCTGTTACAGTTATGCAAGCCGGGCCGTGTACGGTGCTTCAGGTCAAAAACACCGAGACCGATGGCTACAATGCCGTTCAACTCGGTTTCGAAGACGTCAAGCCGCATCGTTCGACCAAACCGTTAATTGGCCATGCTGGAAAAGCCGGTACCGGTCCAAAACGTTCCTCGCGTGAAATTCGCTTGGCTGATGAGCCCGCAGTCGCGCTTGGCGACGTTGTGACGGTCGGCGCGTTTGAAGAAGCCGAAGTCAAATTTGTCGATGTCGTCGGAACCACGAAGGGTAAGGGTTTCGCCGGTGGTATGAAGCGCTGGGGATTCGGTGGTCAGTTGGCGTCGCACGGTGTTGAACGTAAACACCGCAGCCCCGGAAGTATTGGTGGCCATGCCAACCTTGGTACAGGTCGCAATATCAAAAAAGGCAAGAAGATGGCCGGTCACATGGGTAGCGCCCGCAAGACAGAGCGTTGCCTCGAACTGGTCGCAGTCGATAAAGAAAACAACCTGTTGCTCGTCAAGGGCAGCGTACCGGGGCCCAATGGCGGGCTCCTTTTTGTGCGCCAAGCGAAGACCAAAGGTTGATGGGAATCTAGAATAGCCGTGGGGCAAAGTCATTTGTCCTTCGGCTGTTTCGTTATACAGAAGTCTAAAACGCGGAAGTCGCCGAAATGATTGAAGTACCTGTATATAAGATGGACGGCACCAGCAGCGGCACCGAGTCGATCGACCCGGCAGTCCTGGGTGGGCGCGTGCGGCCAAAACTTCTAAAGCAGGCGGTCGTGATGTATCAAGCCAATCGGCGTCAGAATACTTCCGCGACCAAAAGCCGTGGAATGGTTGTCGGGTCCACCAAGAAACTTTACCGCCAAAAGGGAACGGGTCGTGCCCGTGCAGGTGCGATTCGTACATGCATTCGTCGCGGCGGTGGTGTGGCGTTTGCCAAAGGTCGCCAGAATTATCAGCAAGATCTGCCGAAGAAAATGCGACGCCTGGCTCGCAACTCGGCGATCCTTGCTAAGATCAAAGCGGGTAATGTTGCCATCGTCGATGGATTGGCAATGGATAAGCCGCAAACCAAAGCGTTTGCGGCCATGTTGTCATCGCTCGGTGTCGATCGCGGATGCGTGGTCGCCCTTCGCGGCGAAGATCGCAACCTGTTTCTCTCGGGGCGCAATATTCAAAAAACAGAAGTGCGTTGCGTGCGTAATCTCAATGCCTTGGACGTATTGCGTCGCGACAAACTCGTCATGAGCATGGAAGCGTTCCGCTGTTTGAAGAACGATCCGGTTCGCCTTCGTGGCGAAGAGGATGTTTAGAAATGAAGACCGCCAGGTGCGATCGTACGATTCGCCGGGCGGTTTTTCTTGTGGATGTATGTGTTTGGCAACAACCTTGAATCTGTAGATTGAATTGGCTGCGATGGATATCTACCACATTATCAAAAGACCGCTCGTGACTGAAAAAGGTACACATCAGTCAGCAGGGCATTACGACGCGACCAAGTCGAAAAAAGCGCGCGGTGGTTCGTTTGCATTTGAAGTTCATCCGACTGCGTCCAAGCCGGCGATCAAGCAGGCGATCGAGAAGATCTACAACGTGAAGGTTTTAAGCGTGCGTACGGCCAACCATGTCGGTAAGGCGCGTCGCCACAAATTCAAAATGGGAAAGACTGCCGACTGGAAGAAAGCGGTGGTCACGCTGGACCAGGGATCGCATATTGATCTGTTTTAGGTCATTCATAGATATTGGATTTTGACGCGAGGTTCGCAGGGTTTGGATGCGGGCCGAAAACAATAGGGTAGTTTGATGGGTGTAAAGGTATACAAGCCAACTTCTCCAGGACGTCGCAAGTCGTCGGTGAACGACTATGCCGAGTTGACGAGTACCAGCAAGCGTCCTGAAAAAGCATTGACCGAACGTCTGCGCAAACACGGCGGGCGTAACCATCATGGCAAGATCACCGCGCGTCATCGCGGTGGCGGAGCCCGAAAGCTTTACCGCGTGATTGACTTCAAGCGTCGCAAAGATGGCGTCGTTGGTGAGGTCAAATCGGTCGAATACGATCCGAATCGTTCGTGTCACATCGCACTCGTCGAGTACGCCGATGGCGACAAGAGCTACATCCTTGCACCGGTTGGTGTTGGCGCGGGTTACAAAGTTGAAAGCGGTCCCGGTGTGGAGCCGAAAGTCGGTAATGCCATGCCGCTCAAGAACATCCCCGTCGGTATGGATGTTCACAACATCGAACTGAATATCGGTCAGGGCGGTAAACTGGCCCGAAGTGCCGGGGCATCATGTCGTTTGCTCGCCCGCGAAGGCGATTGGGCGACCTTGGTCATGCCCTCTGGCGAAATGCGTCAGGTTCGTGTTGAGTGTCGTGCGACGATTGGCCAGATCGGTAACATCGATCATCAAAACCTGCGGATCGGAAAAGCCGGCAGAATGCGCCACATGGGGCGTCGTCCCCGCGTGCGTGGTACGGCAAAGAACCCCGTCGCTCACCCGCTCGGTGGTGGTGAGGGTCGAAGCGGTGGCGGTCGCCATCCGTGTAGCCCGACCGGGAAGTTGGCCAAGGGTGGAAGAACCAGAAGTCCGCGGAAGATTTCGAACCGCCGGATTTTGCGTCGGCGTAAGAGCCGTCGTTACGGACAGTTGGTATTGCCCAAAAAGTAAGCAGTGAATAACAATCTGAGAGTAGTCTGGGCGAATGTTCAGTTGCTTGCCCGGTTTAAGACGTGTCCGCAAGGTTGCGTTTTCAAAAAGCGAATTGTCAGGCAAGATCGGATCGTATGCGACGCAAGTGTGTCGAACTGCGATTTGCGGTGCCGGAACGAAGGACTCCGCCCTTAGATAAGGTGGAAGGTTGGTTATGGCTCGTTCACAGAAAAAAGGTCCTCACGTAGAAGAAAAGCTTTTCCTGAAAGTGATGCAGGCAAAGCAGACCGGCAGTTTTGCCCCAATCCGTACGTGGGCGAGGCGATGCACAATCGTGCCCGAATTCATTGGGCAGAAGTTCGAGGTGCATAATGGCCGCGCTTTTCTTCCGGTGACGATCACGGAAGACATGGTGGGTCATAAGCTGGGCGAATTCAGCCCCACGCGGACCTATCGCGGTCACGGTGCTGGCAAGAGGAAGTAATAGGTAAGGTAATTGGCGGCATGGCCGAGACATTGAAACGTAAACGGCGCGTCGCAGTTTCAAGTTCATAGATCGGACTCAGAACAGCAGGTTGAATCATGGCCAAGCAAGCAACCGAAGATCGAAAAGAGTGGCGGGCATCGCATCGTTTTGCCCGTATCAGCCAGTTCAAGGCTCGCCTCGTGGCTGACATGATTCGGGGGATGGATTGCAACGAAGCCCTCGACATGCTCAGGTTTCAGCATCAGCGTTCGGCGATGTTTCTGTCGGCTGTCTTGAAATCAGCGATGGTCAATGCCGACGAGCAGGAAGCCGACATGAAGCGGCTTTATGTGAGCGAGTCGCGGGTGGATGGCGGTCCGTATTTCCGCCGGTATCGTCCGAAAGATCGTGGGCGTGCCCATCCGATTGCCAAGCGCACCTGCCACATGATTGTGAAGGTCGCAGAGCGCTAAGCACGGCGGGTTGCCAGTTCAGTCTAACATCCCCCTGTCGGAACGCACCGAGTCTTGGGGGTGACCGTTTTCTCAATTGCTGTCGGGCGCGACGGCGAGCGGAGTTTGTCGTGGGACAGAAGATTCATCCATTGGGTTTTCGCGTTGGTATCACTGAAGAGTGGCGTTCGCGTTGGTATGCACCCAAAGCGGCGTTTGGCGAATTCCTCGGTGAGGATTTTGCGATTCGTAAGTTTGTTGACGATCGCTTGAATCGCCGGCCCCCATACGCAGCCGTGTCGCGCGTCAATATCGATCGTACGCGCAACGACGTCAAAGTTGTTTTGCACACCGCTCGTCCCGGTTTGGTCATCGGTCCCAAGGGGGCTGAAGTGGACAAACTCAAGGAAGCATTGGAGGACCTGATCGATCGCAAGATCACCGTGAACATCATGGAGATCAAGGCCCCCGATCGCGATGCGAAGCTGGTGGCTGAATCGATCGCCGAGCAGCTTAAAAAGCGTGCCGGTTTCCGCCGGGTACTCAAGCAGCGTGCCGAAAGTGCGATGGCCACCGGTGTTTTGGGCGTCAAGATCATGGTGTCGGGTCGCTTGGGTGGGGCAGAGATGGCCCGAAAAGAAAAACTGATCCGCGGGTCAATTCCGCTGCATACCTTGCAAGCGCATGTTGACTACGGATACGCGATCAGCCGCACGACGTATGGCACGATCGGTGTAAAGGTTTGGTTGTACAAAGGTCGCTACGGTCACGAGACCGCGATCGAAGCCGCTCCGCAAAGACGCGAGTTCCGCGGCAAGCGTGGCTAAACGGTAGGTTGGCCGTACCGAAAGTTAGTGCGGATAAGGCAAGAGCAGTACTCAAGTAGTACGGAAACCTGAATCGGAGAGTTGACCGATGGCGATGATGCCCAAAAGAGTGAAGTTCCGTAAGTCGCAGCGCGGCAAGATTCGTCCTCGGGCGACGCGCGGGAACACGGTTGCTTACGGCGATTTCGGAATTCAGGTCTTGGAGGCTGGCTGGATCACAGCCCGTCAGATCGAAGCCGGTCGTATCGCCGCGACGCACTTCTTGCAGCGTCAAGGCAAAGTGTACATCCGAATCTTCCCGCACAAGTCGATCACCTCAAAGCCCCTCGAAACCCGAATGGGTAAGGGTAAAGGTGAACCGGAAGCTTGGGTCGCCTGCGTTCGTGCGGGAACGATGTTGTATGAAATTGGTGGCGTCGAAGAAAATGTCGCCCGCCAGGCACTCGCAAGAATCAGTGCGAAGATGCCATACCGTTGCCGCTTCGTGAAGAGACGGCACGAGATGTAAACGAATGGTTCGCCGAGATGTGTGTGGCGGGCTTGCGGGATTGCGTGTTTGGAAATTGCTGAACGACTCAAGAGATGGTTCGAGTTGCTTCGTTCTTAAAGTAGATGCGATTGAGTGGATGCGATGAAGATTTCAGAGTTTCGCGAAATGAAAACTGAAGAGTTGCACAACGAGTTGGATCGTTTGCGCCGTCATCTGTTTGAGCTTCGCGCTCAAGCCGTGACGGAAAAACTCGAGAACCCCAACCGCATCACCCACGCACGTAAGGATATCGCCCGGGTATTCACCGTGATGAAGGAACGCGGCGAAACGGGCATCGAACAGCAGCAATACCATCTGGAAGCGATCGCCAGCGCCCAGAAGGCATAGAGCATTGAAACGCAGGGCGTTTGGCAGCGTTGGATCACAATCGGCAATGGGTCAAAGAGACTTGGCGGCTGATTGAGTTTTGAAGTTGGAGAAGGTTAACGATGGCAGCAGAACAATCATCAGAGAAGCGAAGTAGTCGCCGCCTCCGTCAGGGTGTCGTGGTATCAGATGCTCGGGACAAGACGATTAAGTTGACGAACAGCTACTCCAAGCCGCACCCCAAGTACGGCAAAATCATCCGACGCAGCACCACGTTGCACGCACATGATGCGAACAACGAAGCACACGTCGGAGACTTGGTTGAAGTGATGGCCTGTCGTCCGATCTCAAAGCAGAAGTCATGGCGTTTGGTACGCATTATTCAGAAGTCTGAAGGGTAATTTGCAGGTAGAAATATAAAGACCGGGTCGCGATTGCGACCTTGGCAATATCTCAGCAATCGATCGCTGGACCTAGGGTTTGAATCATGATTCAGTTGCAAACAATGGTGGACGTTACAGACAACACCGGTGCCAAGCGGGCAATGGTTTACAACGTCCTTCGCCGCGGTAGTAGTCGCAAAGGTAAGCCGACGCTCAAGAGTGCAGGCATTGGCGACATTGTGTTGGTGACCGTCAAGAAAGCGCTGCCCAACAGCGATTTTTCCGGTGGAAGCGATCGGAAGGATCGGGCAACACGTCGCCGAGCCAGGGGCGTCGTGGTCCGCAGCACGCGAGCAACCCGTCGGCGAGATGGCAGTTATGTGCGGTTCGATTCCAACGCAGTCGTGCTGATCAATGAAAACAAAGAACCGCGCGGCACGCGTATCTTCGGAGCAGTGGCCCGTGAACTTCGCGACAAGGGTTTCATGAAAATCATCTCGCTCGCAGAAGAGGTTGTGTAGCGAAGCAGGGGCCAAACGCAGTAGTTTTTGTAGAACAACGACCGCCTTGGAATGAATGACTCGGTCAAGAAGTGAGGCAGACAGATGGCTTGCCACGTAAAGAAGAACGAAATTGTTGAGGTCATTGCCGGGGCTCACCGCGGTGCGCAGGGCAAAGTGCTTCATGTGGACCCGGTTCGGGAATTGGTCTTGGTCGAAGGCGTGAATGTTGTCTTCCGTCACGTGCGTCCGAACCGTCGCAATCCGCAAGGCGGTCGCGTCGAGAAGGAAGCGTCGATTCATATTTCAAATGTGCTTCCGGTGGATACCAGAACACAGAAGGGGTCGCGGGTGCATTTCGATGTGACGCGCGACAAGTCGGGCAAGGTCATTAAGAAAGAACGCAAGACGGTCGGCGGCACGGTGATTGATACCGTCAAGAAAGTCGACTGACACAAAGAGAATAGATAGCGTACTAAGAGTCTTTGGGCTCTTGGATTTAATGGCGTCGGATTTGTAAAGGCGCCCGAATGATGTTGGTCATACAGTTAGAGAATGGGTCGTAGCGATGGCTCGATTGCAGCAGCGGTATTCAAAAGAGATTGCCCCGAAACTTTCTTCGGACCTGGGCATCAAGAACCCGATGGCGATTCCCCGAATGGAAAAAGTCGTGGTGTCGATGGGCCTTGGTAAAGCGCTTCAGGACAAGAATGTCATCCCGACGGCGACGGCAGAGTTGTCTGCCATCACCGGTCAAAAGCCATTGGTTTGCAAAGCCCGCATGAGCGTCTCGAACTTCAAGCTTCGCGAAGGTTACGAGATCGGTGCCAAGGTGACGCTTCGCGGCAGGCGGATGTATGAGTTTATGGATCGTCTCATCAACTTCGCGGTTCCGCGTATGCGTGACTTCCGCGGTTTGAAAACATCGAGTTTCGACGGTCGCGGCAATTACTCGATGGGTGTTGCCGATCAGACGATCTTTCCGGAAATCAACATTGACAAAGTGACCGCCCGTCAGGGCATGAACATCACTTTTGTCACAACAGCGCGCAACGATCAGCACGCTCGTAGTTTGCTGAGTGAATTGGGCGTGCCGTTCAAACGGCCTGAGGAGAAAAAGTAAATGGCATCCACTGCATGGATTCACAAGGCCAAGCAAAAGCCGAAGTTTTCGAGTCGGCTTGTACGCCGCTGCCAGTTGTGCGGTCGCTCGCGTGCCGTTTACAAGAAATTTCAGATTTGCCGAATCTGCTTTCGGGAACTCGCTCACAAGGGAATGATCCCAGGCGTGAAGAAAGCCAGCTGGTAGGTCGCAGGTTCGAAGGATGGCCAGTCGTATTATGGGCCAGCCTCCTGATCCAAGTGACAATCGGCAAGAAGTCGTAAGTGACGCAGCCCGACTGCGTGTTTGGATTAAGTTTTGTATCGAAGTTGAAGCTACTAGAAGGTGATGACAAATGTGGAGTGATCCCGTCGCCGACATGTTGACGCGTATTCGAAACGCTGTTCGCGTGCGCAAGAAAACGGTTCAAATCCCTGCCTCGAAGGTCAAGGCCGGTATTGCCACAGTCCTAAAGGACGAGGGGTACATCGTCGGTTTCGACAAGATCGATGACGCCAGGCAAGGTTTGCTCCGCATCGAGCTTAAGTATGGTCCCCGAGGCGAAGACTTGATTCATAAGATCAAACGTGAATCGAAACCAGGATGCCGAATCTACAAAACGTGCGAGGACCTTCCAAAGGTTTGTGACGGTTTGGGAATTGCGATCATCTCGACGAGTCAGGGCGTACTGAGCGATCGTGCCTGCCGTCAGAAGAATGTCGGGGGTGAATTCCTTTGCAGCGTCTACTAGTTTGTTGCCTGCATTGGTTTGAATTGAGTTTGTGACGGGTGCCCGTTTTTCGAGATACAGTTTGTTGAGATAGTCGTCCGGTCGTTAGGAATCGAAGGTCATGTCGCGAATTGGAAAAAAACCAGTGTCGATGCCCAGCGGTGTCAAAGCCGAAGTGTCTGGACGCCTGGTCAAAATCAGCGGTCCGAAGGGCAATCTGTCATTCGATATTCCGTCGGTCATCAAGGTTGACTTGGAAGACGACGGCAAGCTTGTCCGCGTGGGTCGCGACGGCGACGATCGGATCGCCCGGTCGATGCACGGGATGGCTCGCGCAATGATCAACAACATGGTTGTCGGTGTCAGCGAAGGCTACGAAAAACGTTTGCACATTTATGGTACCGGTTACGGATGCAACCTTGCCGGCAAGAAACTGCAACTCAACTGCGGTTTCATGGGTCGCGGTGGCAAGAATAAGTACCAGTTTGAATACGACGTCCCCGACGGTGTTGATGTCGAGGTCGAAGTAGCTGCCGCCCGAGGCGACAATGACCCTGCCAAGTTGATTATTCGCGGTTGCGATAAACAGGTGGTCGGTCAGTTTGCTGCGGTCGTACGCAAAACGCGACCGCCGGAGCCTTACAAAGGCAAGGGCATCCGCTATCACGACGAAGTCGTCAAGCGCAAAGCAGGAAAGGCACTGGCTGGTGCTGGTTAATAGTCACAGTAGTGCGTGTTAACAGTACTGGATGTCAATAGTACTGCACGAGAATCCTGTGTGGATGTATTTTACAAGTGGTTGTCGAAGAACGGTTGATTAGTTTAGGAAGTAGCAAGAAATGCAGGCATTGAAGGCAAAACAAGTAAGAATGAACCGTCGTAAGAGGCGCATTCGCAAACGCGTCTTTGGCACGACTGAACGACCGCGGCTGACCGTCACGCGCAGCCTTCGCAACATCAGCGCCCAGATCATTGACGACGACAATGGCGTTACCCTGTGCTGCGCGGGTTCGCAGGACAAGTCGGTTGACAAAGGTAAGGGCGGGAACGTCGCATCAGCCAAGGAAGTTGGCACAATGCTGGCCGAGCGGGCGAAAGCAAAAGGGATTACCGCAGTCGCTTTCGATCGTAACGGTCGCCAGTTTCACGGCAGGGTCAAGGCGCTTGCCGAGGCGGCCCGTGAAGGCGGTTTGAAGTTTTAGCGATAGCAATGGATCGTTCGGTGTCTATAGATATGGTGTCTACAGATGCGGTCAATTGACATAAGGGAATAAAGTCCCATTTGTTTGAAGAATTATTTGAAGATATGTCTGAAGATTTACGGGTGACGAAACCATGAGTCGAATGCAATCACAAAGGCCGCGAATCGATGACGGTGGCTTGGAAGACAACGTCGTCAAAATCTACCGATGTGCAAAGGTCGTACGCGGTGGTCGGCGGTTCAGTTTCTCCGCCTTGGTTGTGGTCGGCGATCGTCGTGGTCGAGTCGGCGTAGGATACGGCAAAGCCCGTGAAGTTCCGTCTGCAGTCGAAAAGGGCAAGAAAATCGCCTCACGCAGCATGGCCAACGTCGGTCTGGTTCGCGGAACGATCCCGCACCGTACCATCGGTCGATATGGAGCGAGCAATGTCGTCTTGCTGCCCGCCAGCAAAGGTACCGGTATCATCGCGGGCGGCAGCGTCCGGGCCGTGTTGGAACTGGCTGGCGTGAAAGACGTGCTGACGAAAAGCTACGGATCCAACAATCCGAAGAACCTGGTGCTTGCGACTTTTGAAGCGCTGAAGGGATTATTCGATCGCGAGCAGATTGCAGCGCTTCGCGGCGTATCGCTGGCGTCGTAGATTCTATTCGAACTGATTACGCGAAACGGCGCGTTTGATCCGATTCGCAGTGGCCCGCAACACGCTGGGCTTTGAGTGGTTTTTGAAAGATCGAGTGTCATGAACCTGACAGAAATTCTCAAGTTGGCTGGCAAGAACCGCAAGCGCAAGCGTATCGGTCGCGGTATCGGGAGCGGTAGTGGCAAGACGGCAGGTCGCGGTCACAATGGTGCGGGTTCGCGTGCAGGCGCCACGCGGCGCAGCATGGGTGAGGGCGGACAGATGCCGCTCTTTCGTCGCGTGCCCAAACGCGGTTTCAGCAATGCCGATTTCCGAACCGACTACCACGTGGTCAATGTGAGCGATCTTGAAGAGCGTTTCGATGCCGGGGCGCACGTAACGCCCGAGTCCATCTTGGAAGCGGGTCTGATTCGCAACCTTCGCAACAAGGTCAAAGTTTTGGGAGACGGTCAGATCACCAAGTCTTTGAAGATCGAGGCGTCCAAGTTCAGCAAGTCGGCTGAGGAAAAAATCAAGGGTGCGGGCGGTGAAGTCATCGTTATTTGACCTCAGGCATTTTGCCCCCCGAGGTGTATTGAGCCTCGTATTTGATTGATCTTGAGGCTTGTCTTTTTCGATTCGAGTTTGCCAGATAGTTGGGTAAATCAATACATTCGCCAGCAGGATTGGCTGATCACTTAGAGAGACTTATCTGATGTTTTCCACCTTCATCAACATCTGGCGCGTCTCCGAACTTCGGAATAAGATTTTATTCACACTGGGCCTCCTGGCGATTTACCGCATTGGTTTTTATGTGCCGCTGCCTGGGGTCGATCAGGAGAAACTGGTCGGTAGCAGTGGTGGCGGCGGTACCGGAAATCTTGCCGACATGTTCGCTTTGTTTACCGGAGGTAACCTTTCGCAAAGCACAATCTTCGGTTTGGGGATCATGCCGTACATTTCGGCGTCGATTATTTTCCAGTTGCTGGTCACCGTCATCCCCGCGCTTGAAAAGTTGCAAAAGGAAGGTGACAGCGGTCGCAAAAAGATTCAGGAATACACCCGCTACGCCACGGTTGGTTTGTGCGTTATTCAGGCGTCGATGTGGATGAAGTACCTTTTCAGCAACGGTATGGTCTATCCGCAGTATGCCGGTTCGGTCATGTATTTCTTGCTAGCGGTTTTGTGCCTTACCACGGGGACCATATTCCTAATGTGGTTGGGTGAGCAAATCGATGAATACGGCATCGGTAACGGTATCTCTCTAATCATCATGGCCGGCATCGTCGCGCAGATGCCCCAGGCAATCATCTATGTCGTTCGGAATGCAGAATTCAGCGTCCGAGCCAGCGGCGGAACTTCGCTCGGACCGGGCAAGATTCTATTCTTGATTCTGGCGTTTATCGGTGTGGTGGCTGGCTCGATTCTTATTACCCAGGGGCAGCGTCGAATACCGATTCAGCAGGCCAAGCAGACACGCGGTCGCCGCGTTTATGGCGGGCAGCGGAATTACCTGCCTCTTCGAGTCAATCATGGCGGTGTCATGCCGATCATCTTCGCCAGTACGTTGATGATGTTCCCGACCTATGTGATCGATTTCATCAATCAAAAGTGGTACTCGGGCGTTTGGACGTTCCTAGGAAACGCATTGTCGCCCAGCGGGTATCTGTACATTCTGGCATACGTCGGCATGGTGTACTTCTTCGCGTATTTCTGGACCACGGTTCAGTTCCAACCGAAGGAGATGGCCAACAATCTCCGCGACTATGGGAGCTTTATTCCCGGGTTGCGCCCCGGTAAACGCACCGCGGACTATCTCGAGAAGGTTATGGGTCGCATCACATATGTCGGTGCTGCGTTCCTTTCGCTGATCGCGTTGATCCCGACGATTGTCGCTGCGGCACTGGAGATACCGTTCTTTGTGTCGGCTTTTCTGGGTGGAACGGGATTGCTGATTGTGGTGAGCGTTGTACTCGACCTTGTGCAGCGCATCGAAGCCAACTTGATCATGCGTAACTACAAAGGTTTCCTGGGCGGTAGCGCATAAACTCTTTTCACCGATCGGTGAGTTTCTATCGGCGTTGTTCCGGCATCCGCGTTTAAGGTAAGCGATAGATGTTGTCGGCGTAAACGGATGTTGTGATGATGACCACGAAGAGCGCAACCCAAAAAGGCATCATCCTGAAAGACAATGACGAGATCGACATCATGCGTCGGGCGGGCGCACTGGTTTGTCGGGTATTGGACCATGTGTGCGGCTTGGTAAAGGTCGGCGCGACCACGGGTGAGTTGAACGACGTTGCCGAAAAGATGATTAGTGATGCCGGCGCTGAGGCGCTTTTTAAGGGCGTGGTTAATCCAGCCGCCAGCTATCCGTTTCCGGCTGCCCTCTGTACAAGCGTGAATGACGAAGTAGTTCACGGGGTGCCCGGCGATCGAGCGCTGAAAGATGGCGATGTGGTCAGCATCGATTGCGGTGTGCGGATCGACGGATTCTGCGGTGACTCAGCCAGAACGATTCCGGTAGGAAACGTATCGAAAGATGTACAGTCTCTTCTGACTGTGACGGAGGAGTCCCTTCAACTCGCGATCTCGGAGATGAAAGTCGGCCTCATGTGGTCCGAGATAGCAACCGCGATTCAGAGAAAAGTTGAGGCGGCCGGTATGTCGGTGGTTCGAGAATTTGTCGGACATGGCATTGGCCAGGAGATGCACGAAGAGCCGAAAGTGCCGAATTACCACGACCGATCGCAGCGAAAGAGCGATTTCTGCCTCGAAGAGGGCATGACGTTGGCTGTCGAGCCGATGGTCACGCTCGGAGCCAGCGATGTGATGTACGCCGACGCAGATGCCTGGGTGATTGTGACCAAGGACAGCAGTTTCGCCGCCCATTTTGAACACAGTATTGCGATGACAGCCAACGGTCCGGTGATCTTGACGGCCGCCTAATTCACGTTTTTGGCTGCATCAGCCCGTGTTTGGCGCATTCTCGGCATTTTTTGTGCCATTTGGGCGTTTTTTTTGTCGAGGCGCTTGGGTTTTCTGCGAATTTCTGATAGGGTTCGCCGGATTATGCGTTTTTCGCTAGAATTTTGAGGTGCAGGAAATGAAAGTCAGGGCGAGCGTCAAGAGAATTTGTGAGAATTGCCGTGTGATCAAGCGCAAAGGCGTGGTCCGCGTGATTTGCAAAGCCAACGCTAAACATAAGCAGCGCCAAGGGTAACGGCTGACCTGTTCTAGATTTTGATGTCGCGTTCAGTTAAGCATTCGCAAAGTTATTGAAGCGGACAAATAGCGCGAACTTGATCTTGTTGGTCAGTTCATAATGAAATGAACGAGTCGTCGTTTCGGCTCGATTTTCTGAACGAGTGTTTGATAGACGGAGTAGACGCGTGCCACGTGTTGTCGGTGTAGACATTCCAAACAACAAGCGGGTTGAATATGCGCTTCGGTATATTTATGGCGTTGGCCCAAAGGTGGCTGAGCTGATTTTGAAAGAGGCTCAGATTGAACCCGACGTCAAAGCCAAGGACTTGACCGAAGATGAAGTGTCTCGAATTGCAGGCATCATCGAACGCAACTATCAGGTCGAAGGACCGCTTCGCCGAATTGTGCAGGGTAACATCGCGCGACTTCGCGACATCGGTTGCTATCGCGGGTTGCGCCATCGACGGGGTTTGCCGGTTCGCGGACAGCGCACCCGGACCAACGCTCGAACGCGTAAAGGGCCGAAGAAAACTGTGGCAGGCAAGAAGGGCGTGAAGGAGTTGGCGCGTGGCTAAGCGAGCAGGAAAAAAGAGAACCCGTCGCAATGTTGTTCGCGGCATTGTTCACGTAAAGGCGTCATTCAACAACACGATCGTCACCATCACCGATGGCAATGGCGAAGTGCTCTGTTGGGCTTCTGCTGGAACGGTTGGCTTCAAAGGAACTCGTAAGAGTACTCCGTTTGCAGCGCAACGAGCGGCTGAAAAGTGCGTGGGGGTCGCCCGCAAGTTCGGCATGGTGGAAGTTGAAGTACGTGTCAAGGGACTGGGTAGCGGTCGCGAGTCGGCGATTACCGCGCTGCAAGGGGCTGGCCTGCGTATCAGTTCGATCGAAGACACGACACCGCTGCCACACAATGGGTGTCGTCCGGCCAAGCGTCGCCGCGTCTGACTGGATGAATCAAGTTTGGGTGCAGCAAATGGATTTTTCCGGGAGCGGTATTATCGTTGCTTTCCGGGTGATGCCAACGCAGTGTTCAACGGGGAACCCAACCATCACAGATCGTAAAGCAATAGCGCGAGAAGTTAGTCAACTCAGAGCTGGGACAGCAACGCCATACGATTCACGAAACGAATTTGAAGAATATCGCCAATGCTCCTGACGATCAGGGACGTGAAGATTGCAGGGGCGACAGGGCGAGAGAAACAGAATACATCGATCGGGTCAGTCGGAAGCGGACTCCGACACTCGCGATTATCAAAGACTGAAGACCCCTCAAGGAGATCATCGACATGCGTATCCGATGGCGCGGGTTAGAGTTGCCGAGCCGTTTAGAGTGCGATGAATCGGTCAGCACGGACTGCTACGGAAAGTTCATCGTTGAACCTTTTGAGCGCGGTTTCGGAACGACCGTAGGAAACTCGCTGCGCCGTATATTGCTCTCCAGTCTTGAAGGGGCAGCGATTTATGCGGTGAAGATTTCCAATGTATCGCACGAATTTAGCACGATTCCCGGTGTGCTTGAAGATGTCACCGACATCATTTTGAATCTCAAGCAGGTCGTTGTCGCGATGGAAGGCGAAGAGTCGCGGACGCTGAAGGTGTCGCGTGATTCCGCCGGAGTTGTGACGGCTGGTGACATTGAAGCAGAAGCCGGAGTCGAGGTCGTGAACCCCGACCTGCATATCGCTACGCTGACGGAAGACGTCCATTTCGAAATCGAAATGCGGGTCAAGTCGGGACGTGGCTATGCGACGGCGGCTGAGAATGCCGGTCCGGAGCAGGAAATCGGCGTGATCCCGGTCGATGCGATTTTCTCGCCGGTGGTTCGAGTACGATACAAAACCGAAGACACCCGTGTTGGTCAGCGAACCAACTACGACCGATTGGTTCTCGAAGTCTGGACGCGCGGTAGTGTTTCACCGGAAGATGCCTTGGTGGAAGCCGCCAAGATCCTTCGCAAGCACCTCAACCCGTTCGTGCATTACTACGAATTGGGAGAAGAGTTGGTCAGCCAGGCTCCACCCGTTCGGACGCCAGCGAACGAAATGGACTCAGCCCTTCAGGAAAAACTCAATCGCAGTGTCAGTGAATTGCAGCTTTCGGTCAGGTCGAACAATTGCCTGGAATCTGCGAGAATCAATACCATTGGCGAATTGGTCAGCAAAACCGAAGCCGACGTTCTGCGGTTCAGAAGTTTCGGTAAGACGTCGCTGCGTGAAGTGAAACGCAAGCTGGCTGACATCGGATTGTCGCTCGGTATGTCTCTGGGGGGCGATACCTCCGGTGGCAGCGTTGGGGCGGTGCAGAATCCGGGCCTTGATGCTGTCTCATCGGACGACTTCGTCAGTGACGACGAGGGCGAAGACAGTGAGAATCAAAGCAGTGAGAAGCAAAGCAATGACAGTCAGTCAACACCCGGGTTCCAGTCCGGTTCGTCGGTGTCGATGATTGGCGACAGCGGTTCGATAGAATAATCGATCGCGAAAGCCTTGGGGAATATGAATTGAATTTGGCAGTTGGTAGAAGTCAGAAGCTAGAAGAGCGAAAAGTGTCATGAACCATCGCGTGCGACAAAGAAAACTCAACAGGTCACCATCCCATCACCGGGCTATGCAGCGCAATATGGCGCAGAGTCTGATCGAACACGGTCAGATCCGCACGACGCTGGAAAAGGCCAAGGACCTTCGTCCGTTCGTTGAGCGTTTGGTAACTCTGGCTCGAAGCGCACGTCGCGGAAGTGTGACTGCCCGTCGTCAGATTCACAAATTGCTGAGCGATCGTTCGTTTATCCCGGCAGAGCACCAAGCCGACTATGAAGATCTTCCCATGAGCAAGCGCGAGAAAACGCTTCGCGCCCCGGGTGGTCGTCGTTTTAGAAACGGCAAGCCGCGCGGTAATCTCAAGTTTACTGGCGAATCGATCACCCATCGTTTGATCAATACCATTGCCGAGCAATATGCCGAACGATCGGGCGGATACACTCGACTGATCCGACTGGCCAAGCGTCGCATCGGCGATGGTGGTCGGCAGGCGATTTTGCAGTTCGTTGGCGAAGAGGAGAGTCCCGGTTCCATCACCAAGCCGGCAAAATCATCCCGTCAACTCAAAGCCGATTCACGATACGCCTTGGCAGTTTCGCTGGCCAAGCAGCGTCGTGGCGGTCAGCCGGCAGACGAAGTTGCGGATGAGCCCAAACCCGAAACTGCCGCAGAGCAAACCGCTCCCGAATCCGATGAGGCGTCAGAAGACAAGGCATAGCGGCTGACGGTTCGGTTAGAAAGCCAACATTGCAATTGCACGGGGCGTCCATAACACAATGGATTGCCCCGTTTTTCATTGCGCAGCGAAACTCAGCTCAAAACCGGAGCGAGATTTGGCAGTTTCGTACCGACTGATATGATTGGTAATTCGTCGCAGGCGGTGGCCAGTTGTTCGGAGGATTCTGATGACCCTGGAAGTCAATTCGGAATGCGTGTTTTGCAAGATCGTTGCAGGCGACCTGCCGTGCCACCGGGTGTACTCAGACGACAATGTGTTTGGTTTCCTGGATATCGGTCCGGTGTCACCGGGCCATGTTCTCGTGATTCCGAAGCGTCATTTCGAAACGCTCGTTGATTTGCCAGCCGAACTGGCGGCAACGATGGGCAGCGTTCTGCCGAAGATGGCGAAAGCTGTCATCGAATCGACTGGTGCGGACGGTTTGAATGTCTTGCAGAACAATGGCGTGTGCGCGGGGCAAGTCGTTAATCATGCACATTTCCATTTGGTACCGCGGGTCGCCGATGACGGTTTGGGTTATCGTTGGCGGGCGGGAAAATACGAACCGGGCGAAGCCGAAAAACTTTGCGAACAGATTTCGGCAGCGTTGGCATTGTGATTGCGAACGGTTGTCTGATTTCAAACCCATGGCTTGGTGGTCACATTGTTTGACACGATCTTCTTCGATTTCTATGGAACGCTTGTGACGGGCGATCGCGAGGCGGTCGAGCGGACATGCGCGTGCGTGGTCGATGATCTGGATTTGAAGATGACGGCGGCTGACTTGGCGATGGCGTGGGGACATCGGTTTTTCGACGCGATTGAAGGTTCCAACGGCGATTCATTTGCGACGCTGTTCGATATCGAAGTCAGCACGCTTAGAAGTACGCTTGGCGATCGCGAGAAAGATTTTGACGCCAGCAAGTACGCCAACATGCTGAAGGCGTATTGGCAGAAGCCTGAGTTGGCTCCCCATGTTCACGAAACGCTTGACAGCATCGACGTTCCGATCTGTGTGGTGTCAAATGCTGACACTGAAGATGTGTTAGCCGCCATCGATTTTCACGGCTTGAAGATAGCCGATGTCGTGACTTCAGAAGACGCCCGCTCCTACAAACCGCACCGCATCATCTTCGAGCAGGCACTGAGCAAAATGAAGGTCAAACCGGATCGTGTGCTGCACGTTGGCGATTCGATTCACAGTGACGTCGAAGGTGCCCACCAACTCGGAATCGCTTCTTGCTGGGTCGAACGCACCGATCGGATCATGGATATCGGAAAAGTCGGAGCAGTGCCAATTTCCCATAAAATCAGCTGTATTAAAGAGTTACAGGATGTATTGTCGGCCCCGGGTTGATTTTTTGCTTGTCTGAATTCAATTTCTGCGATATATTTAACATGTTGGAACTATTTACTGCCGGTTGGTAATCGTGTGCCCTGGGGAGGTGCAGTTATGAATATCCGAGGAATCCATAGCCGATTATGCGTCCTGTTTGCGTTTGCGATGGCATTGTCCTTCGTGCCGGAAACCGAGGCCCAATCGCGACGACGCAGTTCGCGGGGATCTTCCGTTGGCAGGTCGTCTCGTTCGCGAGGTGCGGTGAGGCGTTCACGGTCTCGAGCACCGTCCAGACGCGCCACGGCACCACGCTCGCGCAGAAGTCGTTCAAACGTCGGAAGATCGCGCGGAAGCAGTTCACGAATGCGTTCAAGTCGTTCGCGCGTCGGATCGCGTTCGCGCATGGGCTCCCGTTCGCGCAGCAACGGTTCAGTCGGAAGGTCGCGCGGTAACAGCATTCGCCGTTCGTCGCCATCCAGACGTTCATCGTCGATGATGCGTCAGCCAACGCGCTCGAACTCCTTCAGAATGGGTTCGCGCGGTCGCAATTCTTCGACCCAGCGATCAAATTCGATCCGACGCGCACCATCAAGTCGCACGAGAAGCAGCGTCGGAAGCATCGGGCGGTCCAATCTCAGTCGAAATCGAGGCTCGTCATCCAACCGCCAATCGATTCGCAGCGTCGCGCCAAGCTTCACACGGCCTTCGACCACCAATCGATTCAACGGAAATCGTTCCGGAAGCAACCGCCGTTCGTTCGGATCGAATCGGAACAACTCGAACTCGCTTTCGCGTTCCCGTTCGTCGAGTGCGTTTTCGCGGTCCGGACGAAACGGGACGTCGCTTCGACGGGGCAATTCAACCGGTGGTCGTCGCAGAAGTTTTGTAAGCCGGCGCTCCGGTTCGTCGAATTCCGGAAACGGTTTTGCGGCCGTCGATCCGAATTCCAATCGCCGTAACTTTGCCTCGCAATCGAATCGTTCGCGTATGGGACGTTCGCGTTCGAATGGCAACGGCAGAATCGGTACGGGGCGGCGAAACGGAATCGGAAGTAGAAACGGTAACAACAATCGTCGCTCGTTCGGACGCAATGGAGCGCGCGGCGGCAGGGGATTTGGCAACAGAATCGGCAACAACCGAGTCGGTAATCGACGGTTTGGGAATCGCGGACCGTCGAACGGTTTGACCTATTCCAACATGTTCCGTCGGTTCGACCAGAGTTTCTCGCGTCAAAACTGGCTCAATCGCAACAACTACCCGAACCGTGCTTTTGGCGTCGGTCGGGGATTTAACCGCTCATTCGGTTTCGGCGGGCGTGGTTTCGGTGGCAGGGGTTTCGGTGGTCGAGGCTTTGGCGGCAGGAGATTTGGTGGTGGCGGATTCTTCGGTGGTTTCGGCAATGATTGCTTCTTCAACGGTGGAAGTTTCCGGTGGGGTAATTTTGGTCGGTTCGGTCGATTCAACCGGTGTCGTCGATTCAACAACTTCTTCTCATTTGGGCTGGGACTGGGATTTGGCCGTTCCTGGGGTTGTCGCCGACCGTTATACAACGCCGCATTCTACGATCCGTTCTTCACCTTACCGTTTTATTCATACGGAACATCGTTCGGATACTTGCCGGTGACGACCGCGTATTACGATTCAAGCTATCCGGTGTACTCCGCGCCGGGGGCACCTGTCAACATTGACATCGATAACTACGGTTACGGCAGCTTCAGCGAATACGATGTGGACGACACAAACCTCAGCGTCGTTCCACCGAGTACGAATCCGCCACAAGTGACAACGTCCCATCGCGAATTGGCAGAAGCTGCGTTTATGCGCGGCGAATACGATTTGGCGCGCCGTGAAGCCATTCAAGCAATGCTTGTTGTAGGGGATGACGCGGAACTGGAAATGTTCTATGCGTTCACGCATTTTGCGACGCTCGATTTTGTGACGGCGAGTCAGGCACTTCGCCGCGCGCTGGGTGCCGATCCTTCGATGATTACCCAACCGCTTGACATCGCAGCATATTATTCGAACGCGACGGACTTCGAGAATCAGTTTTTGCGACTGGAACGCACGATTGCAGCCAACCCTTACGACCCCGAGTTTCTGTTCCTCGCGGGCTACGTGCAGTACGCGGCAGGCAATGCCGACTTGGCTCACGAAATACTAAAACGGGCGGCGTCGCGGGCGCCAAATGACATTCAGATTCTGTCGATGCGCGATGCGGCGTTGCGGGCTGCGAATATTCTGGCAGCCAGTCAAAACGATATGGATCGGCCAAGCGCGAGCATCCAGGGCACTAACAGCTCAACGATGTACATCGGACCCAACGGCCAGGAATTTATACCTGAAGTGCGACCCACTTACCCCGTCGGAAACGAGTAGCCACCAGTAACATTCGAATGACCATGTCACCTGCGACTGCGATCCAGGCGCCAAACAGTCCCCATCCAAGCGTCAACCCGAAGAAGTATCCGAAAGGCAGACGCATCAGACCCAATCCGCACGTCGTGTAAATGAGCGGGTACAGCGTATCGCCTGCCCCGCGCAATGCACCCGCATACACCATGCCCAATGCGAGAATCGGTTGCGCTGCTCCGGCCAGCATCAAGACCGGTGTGGCGATCTCGATCACGTCAGGATCTTTGTGCATCAGACCGCAGATCTGGCGAGCGAATACGATGAACAAAATGCCGCTGACCGTCGTCAACATACAGCACTGCATTGCGCCTTCGTGACCGCTGCGAATTGCGCGTTTGGGAATGTTGGCACCCAATGCTTGACCAATCATTGTCGCGCAGGCGGCAGCGTATGCCGATGCGGGTAAGTATGTGAACGCTTCCAACCTGACGACTACGATTTGTGCGGCGTACGATGGATTGAATCCGGTCGCTGTGTCGCTGGCCATGTTGCCGATGATTCGCAGGAAAAGGAAATGTCCGGTCCACATGATTGCCCCGTCAAAGGCGGCAGGGATTCCGATGCGCGTGATGCGGCGGATGACTTCAACGACCGGGCGCAGCAGTGTCAGACGAATGGCGAGTCCTCGCGCTCCCTTCAGCAACACAATTGTGAGAATGAGTCCGCCAAGAAGTCGCGAGATCAGCGTGCCAGCGACGATGCCATCGACACCCATTTTTGGAAGTGGACCTATACCATGGACCAAACCGTAGGACAGGATGCCATTAAAGACGTTGACCGACGCCAACACTTTCATGGGTGTTCGAGTGTCGCCCGCCCCGCGAATCGCTGCACCGCCGACAAGGGTCACAGCCATTCCGATATAGCTCAAAGATTCGATGCGAAGATAGCGGACGGTGATATCGAAGGTGACCCCACGCATCGCCTGCCACTCGGCGAATCGTGGCGCGAGAAAATACATCCCGGCAACGCCAAATGCACCCATCACGCACGCAAGCAAAATCGACTGGTTGGCAACGCGGTTTGCGTATTCGCGATCGTCCGAACCGTAGGCCCGTGCGACGAGCGCTGTCGTTCCGGTGCCAACAAGGGCAAAGAGCATCGTGACCAGCCACCCGACGTACGATGCCAATCCCACGGCGCTCGTCGCCTCGACGGCATGTTCCATCAGATTTCCAGCCAGGTAGGTATCGACCAGCCCCACCAGCGTGCTGAGCATCTGTTCTGCCAAAACCGGGAAGGTTAGCGATAGCATCACCGGTCGCACCGGGTCGGTGACGATGCGGTTGAGCTCGGGCGGAGATTGTTGGGGCGTGCCAGCGGTCATGTTCGGATCGGTCCAATTTGACTCCGACCGAGGTGGACCCGATCAGAACAAGTTGCGTAGCTTAGCCCGATTGGCAGCATTTGGCGACGTGCCGCAAGTGAGTTAATCTTTGTCACCATCGGAATCATCTTCAATGGGAGAAGCAACGTGCAAAAGATCGGCATACGCCACGAGGATAAGACAAAGTGGGAGCGACGGGTTCCGCTGGTTCCCGATCAGATTCGCGGATTGATCGATTCGCACGGAATACCGTTTGCGGTGCAGACTTCCAATCAGCGGGTGTTTTCAAGTGAAGAGATGGCCGCGTCCGGCGCAGAGGTTACCGATTGCCTCGCCGACTGCCCGATCGTTATCGGCGTCAAGGAGATTCCGTCTGCTCAATTCGAACCCGAAAAGACGTACATGTTTTTCTCGCACACGATCAAAGGGCAGTCGTACAACATGCCCATGCTCGCCCGCATGATGGAATTGAAATGCAACTTGCTCGATTACGAGCGTATCGTCGACGAGCAGGGGCAACGTTTGGTGTTCTTTGGCGAGTATGCCGGATTGGCGGGCATGATCGATACGCTCTGGTCGTATGGGCAGCGTCTTTCGGCGGAAGGGTACGAGACCGCGCTGGCGAATATACAACCGGCCCACAAATACGACAGCCTCGCCGACGCGAAGAAGCACATCGCAGAAATCGGTGCAGCGGCACGCAACGATGCGTCGCTCAAAAAATTCATACCGGTGGTTTGCGGATTCAGTGGATATGGGCGCGTGTCGCAAGGGGCGCAGGAGATCTACGATCTATTGAATCCGACGACGGTCGCGCCTGACGAATTGGACGGTTCGATGACGAGCGACACATTCGTCAAAGTCGTTTTCAAGGAAAGCGACATGGTCGAGCCAATTGACGCCAGCCAACCGTTTGAATTACAGGACTATTATCAGAAACCGGAAAAGTATCGGGGCAAATTTGAACAGTATCTTCCGAACTTGAGCATGCTGGTCAACTGCATCTATTGGGAACCGAAGTATCCGCGTCTTGTTACGAAGGAGGCGGCTGCGAAGTTGTATGACGGTTCAGAGAATCCGAAGCTGCGTGTCATTGGCGACATTTCGTGCGACCCGGAAGGATCCATCGAAATCACATCTCGGCCCACCGATCCGGGCAACCCTGTATATGTCTATGACACGAAACGAAGCGAAGCCGTCGATGGATTCGAAGGCAACGGTCCGGTCATCATGGCTGTTGAGATTTTGCCGACCGAACTCCCGCGCGAATCTTCAACCGCATTCGGCGAAGCACTGGTGGACATGATTCCTGCCCTCGCCAGACATCAACTACCGCAAGAGTTTGAAGATTGGGAACTGCCAGCGCCACTCAAGAGTGCGGTGATTCTGCACCGCGGTGAACTCACGCCTGACTTCAAGTACATCCAAAAGTTCTTGTAATCGTTACTACTCGTGTTTGACGAAGGTCAACTGCTTGCGATCTTTGTGAACGTCGGGGAAATGCAGCACTTTGCTGTGCATGACGCAATACACTCCGGGTGATAGCAATCGGCACGAGATGAGCGATTCGTACACGTTTTGAAAAGCGTCGGTGTCTCTGAATTCAAATGGACGCATCGCCCCCGTAAGAATTATCGGTACTGTCGGATTTTCGATTTCGCGATGTAACAGGGTGCCGGTTTGATCGAGTGTATCGGTTCCGTGCACAATCAGGATCGCGTCGAATTCGTCCATAACCGCTGCGACAGCATCCTTGATGAGAACCCGGTCCGCATCGGTCATGTCGAGCGAGTCCTTGCCCATGAGACCCTGGTGATCGATTTGAACAGTTGGCAGGCGCATCCAGGAGAGGATGTGGTCAAAGCGCGACGGCGAATTGTGGAGGATGCCTTCGCGTTCGTCGTAGATCTTTTCAATTGTTCCACCAGTGCTAAAAACTTTGACGCGAATGTGCGTGTCTTCGCCAATTGATTTCCGGCTTGTATCCATGAGCCTGTTGTCCTGTGAAGCGGCGAATAATATCCGCTCGGTGTCAATAATATCTCGCGCGGCGTTATGATTGACTGGTGGAACCATCCACTGCGATTGTCTATAATCGCTATAACCGGAACCGGGCAAGGTTTCAACGCGAGGGAGACGCGGCCCAACCAACCCAAATAGTTCAACGCATTTAGTGCGCATTCTTGGCCTCGACACTTCTGTGATACCTCCATTTGGAGCGCAAACGGAATAAGTCGCAACCAAAAATGTTTTCCGGGCGACATGGAGAGGGATGAGACACACTCGCCAAATCTTTGTATTCGCGACAGCGCTGACACTTTTGTGTGCGGCAAAGCTGCATGCACAGGAACGTCATATTCAATGGCGTTCTGGTGTGGTGGCTCGACAACAGCCGACTCGCGATCTGGCGATCAGTCGCCTGGAGGACATCGCCCGCGACGCGCGCGAGAATCCAAAACATTTCGTCATTCAATTCGACGGTTCCGTTTCCGTTGCTGACAAACGCAGGATGATGGCGGCAGGCATCGGGTTGCTCCGTCCGGTTGGAAAGCATGCGTACTTTGCAGTTGCCAAGACTTTTGATCCAGGAAAGCTCCGCCCCGCGGTCATCAATGGTCTGGCGGACGCATACGAAATCGAGCGCGAGTGGAAGCGGCATCCATTGCTTGCGAAGCCGCAACGACCCAGTTGGATTCGAGGCACGGTGGCCGAAAATGAAATCGCCCCTGGTGCCGATCGCGAGCGCCTCGTGGTGAATGTCATATTTCATCCGGATGTGTCTCTCGAACGCCAGGCGGTCAATGAGATCGCTGCCATCGGTGGAAAACTGATTTCAAAGGTCGAATCGATCAATGCGCTCGTGGTCGATATTCCCGAATCCATGCTCGATCGGCTCATCGATCGTGACTCGGTGCAATGGGTCGAACCGCCTTTACCGCCTCTTGAGGGTGTCAACGAACAGAACCGCGATCGAACCCAGGCAGAAGCCGCCCAGGCGCCGCCTTATGACCTCGACGGTTCCGGTGTTTCGGTCATGGTGTTTGACAGCGGTACGGGCGATGCCTCCCATCCCGACTTTGGCGGTCGATTGACGCCGCGCGATCTGGCGATCACCGTCGATCATTCGACTCATGTTGCCGGAACGATTGGCGGTGACGGTTCGGCAAGCGGCGGGCAGCATCGCGGGATGGCCCCCGGAGTCGTGTTGGAAAGTTTCGGGTTTGAACCGAGTTTCGACGATCTGTTTCTGTATTCCAATCCCGGTGACATCGAACGCGATTACCGCGATGGATTGGCATTGGGTGTCATCGTCGCCAACAATTCCCTTGGAACCAATACTTGCGCAAACCTGTTTCCATGCGAGATATCAGGAGATTACGGCGTTACGGCCAACCTTCTGGACGCCATTGTCATCGGTGAGTTGGGTCGCCCGATGACGATGTTGTTTGCGGCAGGCAATGAGCGCAATGACGTTGGCGATTGCGCGACCGGTCATTGTTGTCGCTGCATTGATGAGGCTGTGCATACACCCGAGGGTTATCGTTCGATAGCGCCGCCGGCTGGCGCGAAGAATGCGATCATCGTGGGGGCGGTCAATTCGGATGACGATAGCGCAACTTTCTTTTCCAGTTGGGGACCCACCGACGACGGCCGGTTGAAACCGGACATCAGCGCGCCCGGTTGTCAAAACGACGGAGACGGTGGAGTCACTTCAACTGTGATGGGGGGAGGATACAGTTCTTTTTGCGGTACATCGATGGCCACCCCAACGGCGACGGGTGTGACGGCATTGCTGCTTGAAGACTACCAAGCGCAGTTCCCCCATGAAAGTGATCCGCAACCGGCGACGATCAAGACATTCCTGGTTCACAATGCAATCGATGTTGGACCGGTTGGACCAGATTATCAATCCGGATACGGGTCCATCCGTGCGGTCGATACCATTGAATTCATGCGCACCGGCAGTTTTGCCGAATCGGTTATCGAGCATGCGGACACATCTGGATATCTCATTGAAGTTTCGGGTGAATCCCAATTGAAGGTAACACTCGCATGGGACGACGTGCCGGCGACACCCAACGTCGCCAACGCTTTGGTCAACGACCTGGATCTGGTGGTTGTCGATCCCAACGGCGTAAGACATTATCCCTGGTCCCTCAATCCCAATGTGCCCGAAGCATTGGCGGTTCGTGACCAACCCGATTCGGTGAACAACATCGAACAGGTCGAAGTCGATTTTCCAGCGGCTGGCATGTGGAAGGTGCGTGTCGTCGGTGTCAATGTGCCAGAGGGACCGCAGCTGTTTTCAATCGCCAGTAACCCAATGTTGCGACGAGACTGCGATCTGAATTCGATTGTCGATGCCGAACAAATCGCAGGCAATCCCTCATTGGATTGTTCCGGCAACGGTATATTGGATGTGTGCGAGCCGGATTGCAACACGAACGGAACGGCTGACAGTTGCGACGTACTGGCCGGTGATGCCGAAGATTGCAATGGCAACATTATTCCCGATCTGTGCGAATTGGCGAACGGTGCAGCCAGCGACTGCAATGGCAATATGCAGCTTGACGTATGCGATGTGATCGGTGGAGAACCGGATTGCAACGTGAATCTCATTCCGGATTCCTGCGAAGTCGATTGCAACTCAAACGGCCAGCCGGACGACTGCGACATTGCGATCGGTTCAAGTCTGGACTGCAATGGCAGTTCAATTCCCGATGAATGCGAAATCGCGGCAGGTACCAGCGACGATTCCAACGTCAATGGGACGCCAGACGAATGTGAGGGTCCAATCATCTACGTGGATGCCGATGCGCAGGGAACAAATCTGGGTACCAGTTGGCCAAATGCATACATCAATCTGCAATCCGCACTGATCGTGGCAAACAATGCGGGACTGGTTGAAGAAATCTGGATCGCTGAAGGTACGTATTATCCCACCGCCAGCGATGACCGAACGGCTCATTTTCGCCTGGTCGATGATGTCGGAATTTATGGTGGGTTTGCAGGGACCGAAACAAGTCGAGATGAACGAGATTGGCGTGCGCATGCGACGATTTTATCCGGTGATATCGGTGCGCCTCAGGATTCGATCGACAATACATTCCACGTCGTTATCGCGAGCGATGTCAACAGCAACGCAATCCTTGACGGTGTCACCATCGCCGACGGACAAGCCACCGGCTCCGCACAGGACGAAGCCGACGTGGGCGCCGCAATATTCAATGAGGGCGGTAAACCCCAAATCAGCAATGTCATCTTCAGGGACAATTTTTCCAACGGCGAGTTTCCAGATGGCGGCGGTGGGGCGGTCTACAACATTCAAGGAGCGAATGGTACGTTCTCGAACTGCGGATTCTTCAACAACGAATCGCGATTTGGGGGATCAATCTACATAGGCGAAAGCAACCCGACGATTTCGCAATGTCGATTTGAAGGTGAAACGGCAGCCGCAGGTGGCGCAATCCACAATACTCGCGGTAGTCAACCGGTCATCGACGACTGCGTTTTCAGAAGAAACAGCGCGCTGCAGGGAGGGGCGATCACCAACGAACTTCTCAGTCATGCATCGATTCGGAATTGTTTGTTTGAATCGAATTATGCTGACCCGGCCAACCTGGCTGGTGCGATCTTAAACGTTGACAGCGATCCTGTGGTGACCGACAGCGTATTCAGAGGAAACACGGCTGGCTCGCTGGGTGGGGCGGTTCATTGCCTGCGAGGCACAGGGCCGCGCTTTGTTCATTGCTGGTTCGAGGAAAATCGAGTGGTCGCGAACTCGTCTCGTGGTGGGGCCATTTCTGGTCAAAACTC
This sequence comes from Alphaproteobacteria bacterium, assembly GCA_028285105.1. Classification (GTDB taxonomy): domain Bacteria; phylum Planctomycetota; class Phycisphaerae; order UBA1845; family UBA1845; genus UBA1845. The sequence continues at coordinate 180,391 of JANQQE010000030.1, read as the reverse complement.
AACTGTATTCGTAGACAACTGCATGTTTATCGGTAACGACGCCGGATTGGATGGGGGCGGTGTTTACGGTGTTACGACAGATATTCATGTGCAGTCTTCGACGTTCGTCGACAACATCGCTCAGACGGGTGGTGCGATCAATATACTTCGCGGGACCATTCAGATTCAAGACAGCCTCATTGTGCAGAACAACGCGATCAACGGTCCTCAGGTGGCGTTGGTTGATAATTCGACGGCAGACCTCTCCTATAGTAACCTTGCCGGCGGACCTGATAATGTCTTCCAATTTAGCAGCACACTGAATGTTGGCGCCGGAATGATCGACGCCGATCCCGGGTTTGTTGAAACCTTCGCCTTCAGCCATTTGCTCAGTCAAACGGCAGCCGGGCAAGTGCTGGAAAGCCCTTGTGTCGATGCGGGAAGCACCTTGGCCATCGATCTGGGCTTGCATTTGCGTACCACTCGAACGGATGGCGTTGGGGACGAGGGTGTCGTCGATATGGGGTATCACCACCCGCTTCCCGATTGCAATTCCAACGGTGTTCCCGACTTTGACGACATCGCGGCGGGTACTTCGACAGACTGCGGTGGCAATGGAAACGGCATCCCCGATGAATGCGAACCGGACTGCGACACCAATGGCGTCGTCGATTCCTGCGAAATCAGGACTGGTGCCCAGCGGGATTGCGATGCAAACCTGATTCCCGACAACTGCGATGCGTTCGTAGATTGCGATGGAAATGGCATTTTCGACGCTTGCGACCTCGTCGATTCCATCCATGGCGACTGCGATTCGAACGGCGTACCCGATCTTTGTCAGCCCGATTGCGACGGGGACTCTGTTCCGGATTCATGCGAATTAAGCCCCATCGGCGAAAGCACAGATTGCAACACCAATGCCGTTCCCGACGAATGCGACATCGATTCGCTTCTGAGTCTGGACTGCGACGGAAACGGCGAGCCCGACGAATGCCAGCCCGATTGCAATGCCAACGAGATTGCCGACGCCTGCGACATCGCGTCGGGACTTGAAGACGATTGCAATTCAAACGGCATCCCCGACCAGTGCGACATCGCCGCCGGGGCAAGCATCGATGCCGATTCAGATGGTGAGCCAGACGAGTGTGGGATCGATTGCAACGAGAATGGAATCGCCGACCTGTTCGACTTGTCGGAAGGCAGCAGTCTGGATTGCGATTTCAATCAGGTTCCCGATGAATGCCAGCCAGATTGCAATGCAAATTCGGTGGCGGACACGTGCGATATTTCTGGATTTGGAAGTTTCGATTGCGATGCCAATGGCGTTCCCGACGAATGCGATATTGCCGGTGGTTATCTCGAAGATTGTAACAGCAACGGAACGCCGGATGTTTGCGAACTGGCAGGCGGCGTTTTTTCGAAGGCTGTATTCAATCCAAACACCACAACGGAATTCAGTTTCCCGTCTGATGTTGCGTTCAACGACGACTACTATTTGATTGGTTCGGCTGGCGATGTCACCTTCGCAGATGGGGCGGGCAGGGCGTTTCTCTACGATGCGGATAACGGCAATCTCGTACATTCGTTTGTCAGTCCGGTACCCGTTGAGGGTGAAGCATTTGGCGCGTCAGTCGTTATCGCAGGTTCTCGAATCTGGATCGGTGCGCCGGGGGCAGCGGGCAACTTTGAGAACGAGGGCGTTGTTTACGTTTTCGATGCGGCGACTTATGGTTTCAAGTTTGCGGTCAACAACCCGACACCGGCAGAAAACGATCAATTTGGTGGAGCAGCCATCGAGATCGGCGGGAGTGTCGTGGTTGGAGCCAGACTTGACGACGCGGCTTCCAACAATTCGGGAGCTGTATACGTCTTTGATACAGAAACCGGTGATCTTGAGCGAATGATCGTGAATCCTTCAGGTCAAGTTTCGGAGTTGTTCGGTGGAACGCTCGCGCGTGCGGGTGGTTTGCTTGTTGTGGGTATTCAAGGAAGTGACGATCCGCTGGTGAATTCCGGCGTTGTTCAGGTTGTTGACGTTGAATCCGGGGCCCTTGTTAACACGATCAAAAACCCCAGCCCAAACATCAGTGACGCCTTCGGTACTTCGGTGGCTGGCTTGGGAAATCAAATCGTAATTGGTGCAAGGCTGGACGACACCGATGGAGACAACGTCGGTATCGCATACATTGCCGACGCACAGAGCGGAGCCATCCTGCACACGCTGCACAACCCTGCACCGGAAACAGCGGATCAATTTGGATCGGATGTAACCGCGGTCGGTCATCGCGCTGTGGTGGGCGTTCCCCTTTCGAATGTCGGTGCCAGCGATGCAGGTTCGGTCGTCGTGTTTGACTCGCAGAACGGTCAGCCTGTCGGTCGCGTGGACAACCCATCGCCTGAGCCCAACGATAATTTCTCGTCGGGTCTGTGGGGGTATCGCGATCGACTCATGGTCGGCGCATGGCGAGATGACACCGTTGGTGAAAACGCCGGCGTCGTCTATGAAATCGTCCTGGGCTTCGACGAAAACGCGAATGACGTGATCGATGCGTGCGACCATTGCGGAGATATGGATGGCGATGGCGATCTTGATGAAACCGACCTGAGTCTGTTCTTCGAAGGTTTCTCGCAGACCGTCAATGGCGGCGCGTATTCCTTCTTAGCCGACTTTGATCGCGACGGTGCGGTCACTTTTGTAGACTACCAGTCGTGGTTTGTGTGCTATCAGGACTATCTTGGCGAATCACCGAATCCGAGACTTGGGGACTACGACGTCGATGGCGATGTCGACGCGCTCGACTATGCTGCTTGGCTGGACTGCTACGGTGGCCCGGACAGCGTGCCGACGCCGGAAGCGCCTCGAACCGGCGAATCGTGTTTGACTGCGTTCGATGCCGATAATGACGGTGATCTGGACATGCATGACTTTGCAGCAATCCGAGTGACGGAAAGTTCGGAACAGTCGCGCTAGAATCCAGTGCGCCATCCAGTTCCCAATCGTTAATTCGACGCGATTGGGACAAAGTTAAGATGGTGCGCCCTATTGGAATAAGAGAGAATCGAAGCCATACATGGATTTACAGATGTATCGCTTCTATAGGTGGACGGGAGAGAATTGATGCGATCCAGAATTCGCAATTTGTCGGTGGGGGTGTTGCTGCTGGTTGTGTGCTGCGCGACTTCGATTGCAAAGGCGACCGTAACTGTCACGCTAGACATTCCGTCGGAAGCGGTTGTCGGCGAGATGTTTGAGGTTCAAATCGTTGCCGATCTGACAAACCCGGTCCTGGGGTGGGGGTTGGATTTTGAATCTGACGCACCTTCTGTCGCGGCGATCACCAACGTTGAGGTCGGAGCGGATTGGCTGCCCGTTGCGACGTCTGACGGGGATGGATTGGCCGGTGCTGCGTTTCCTTCGCCGATTCAGGGGTCGCAAATTCTGCTGGCAACCTTGACCCTTGAGGCCTTGACCGAAGGGGAGATTCAACTATCTGTCAGTGACGATCATCCCGTCGACCTGACCGAAGGGTTCGCTCTTGATCCGAATGGATTCGATACGGTGAACTATGAACCCATGACGTTGACCGTCGTTCCAGAGCCAGTCACATCGGCGGTTCTGGGCATCGCAGGAATTGCGACCGTTGCACGCCGTCGCAACGCCTATCGCGCCAAACCCAGTTAAGAAAATTCTGCCATGTCTTCGGTCTTTTTAACGGCGCGTTGGAAACACATCGTACTGATCAATTTTCGCGTCGATCCAGCACTTCTTGCAGATGTTCTCCCTGGCGATACCGAATTGGATGCATTTGATGGCGAGGCCCACATCAGCCTTGTCGGTTTCATGTTCGAGAAAGTACGTATCTACACCATCCCTTTGCCATTTCATCGAAAGTTCGAGGAGATCAATCTAAGATTTTACGTTCGTCGGAAAGTGGACGGTCAATGGCGGCGAGGCGTTGTGTTCATTCGAGAATTTGTCCCCAAGCCGGCAGTGACCTGGGTCGCGCGCCGGTTGTACCATGAGAACTACGCAACCGCTTTGATGAGTCATCAAATTGAATTGGATTCTGCAGGGCGATGCATGTCGGCATCCTATGATTGGAAGATAGATGGAGCAACGCATCAGATTCATTGCGACAGCCCCCGGCACCATAACGTTAGTTCGAATGACCGAGCCAGGTTTTTTGCGGATCACTTTTGGGGGTATTCGCGGATGCCAGATGGAAGGACGATCGAATACCAGGTTGATCATCCTCCGTGGCCGCTTTACGAACCGAGTCGTGTCCAATTGATCGGCGATCTTTCCAACGCATACGGTAGTCGCTTCGCGCAAACATTCGCAGAAGGCCCTCAATCGGTCATCTACACCGAGGGGTCGGAAATCAGCGTGCATCGAGGTGCAGTTCTTTGATCCATGACCATCTGCCAGATCACGACATGCCGACCAACGGCTGGCTTCTTTATGATGGATCGTGTGGATTCTGTGACCGGTGGGTGCAGTTTTGGAAGCCGATCATTGGCAAACGTGGTTTTGGCGTTGCGCCCCTACAAAGCGACTTTGTCAAAGCCCGCATTGCGATGCCTGAAGACATTCTCCTGCAAGACCTTCGCGTGCTGCTGATCAATGGCAAAATCATCAGCGGTGCCAATGCATATCGCTACCTGATGCGGCGAATTTTCTGGGCATACCCACTATTTGTCCTCTCCATTATTCCAATCCTCTCATCCCTTTTTGATTGGGGGTATCGCACTTTTGCGAACCATCGACATCGCGTGTCCAAAGTTTGCAGGATTTCACAAAGTCAGTCATCTGATCACAGTTGAAAAACGTTGGCAAGGCGTCTATCACCACCGCGTCGCTCAACCGCTACGAACCAGCCGACAGTTATAATTTTTGTGATATGGCATGCTTGCGCTTTGCACCGAAACGGCTCGTACGACAAGTTGGATTTGAGTCAACGAGCTTACTTCGCAGGTTTGGACTTGATGACGTCCTCGAGTTTGTGGTGCAGCTCAAGAATGCGGTGCAATTGCGTGACGCGAATCGTATCAGTGATCCGTTTGTGGACGTTGATCAAGGCGATCCGACGTTTTTCAAATGAGAAGCTCTTGCTCATTTGAACCAACGCGCCGAGTGCGACACTGGGAGCGAAGCGGACCTTGGCCAGGTCCAGGACAATGGGCACGCCGGGTCGCATACCGGCTTCTCCGAGTACGAAATCGACAAGTTCCCGAGTGGCAGCTTCGTCAAGCGATTTGCTCTGCACATCAATGATGAGGGCTTCGTCGTGTGGTACAACGGCAGCGGTGGTGGGTTGATCCATGGCAAGTCCATCCTTGAAGGCTGGAAGGATCATACCGGTGAGTGGAAGCAGGCTCAACCCAAAGCCAAGATTTACGGAATCACGTTGCTCTGCTATTGCCTATATGGAAATGTTTCCAGGCGAGGGAATCATGCCCAAGGGACACCGCTGATTCCGGGAATATCAAAAAAGAGCAGCCAAGCGAATAAACCGCTTGGCTGCTCGAGTTCTGAATGATACTTAGATGGTTGACGTTCACTCAACCAAGAGTGAATTCGCCAAAGGCCGTAAATTCGACTAGGCCAAGTACTTCGACTAGCTACGACGACGACCTACGATCAGCGCACAGCCACCCAGCATCAGTACCAAGGATGCCGGTTCCGGAGTCGGAAACTGCTTAAAGTTGAAGGTCACCGGTCCAGCGCTGGAAAGATCCGTGTCGATCCACAGTGCGCCACCCAGAAGCCCTGGGTTGAACGTTCCGCCATTCGGCACAAAACCGTCTTCGACATTGAAATCGGTCATTTTGTTGGGGTCGCCAAAACCATGCTGGTCAGCGAATGATTGCGTCGTAAATGGGGATGTATCAATCGCATTTACACCGGTCATCTGAGATACGTTGAACCAAGCTTGACCACCGTCAATCAACGCCCAATGGTAGTCGGTCCAGCCCTGACCCGTGTTGTTAATGATGTTTTCGTCATCGATCACGATGCTCGGGACGGTTGAAGCGTCGTCCGCGATCTGCGTGAAGGCGATTTCAATGGGGGGGAACTGCCCAAATTCGGGCGGATCGTCAAACTGCTTGGCGATCTGAATAATTGTTGCCGAACCCGTCACCGTGTCAGGGACGATGCTGGCAACATTACCGTTCATCACTTCCGCCTGCCAACCTCCACCGATGTCGATCGGGGCTGCAAGTGCCGGCGAAGTCACTAGCGCTGCCACGGCGAGAGAGAGTGCGCCGCGGATAACCGCGCTTTTCCCTTTCAGCATTTTACCTGCTCCTTCCAATTGCTGCTCGACACAATTCAAGCCTGCGAATGCGGGCTCAGATGTATGCCGAGATCCTCCGAGAGAGAGAGTCACATGTTCCATTATGGTATCAACTGACGGAATTCAATACCAGTCCGATTCATCAAAAAACCTTGAAAAAGCCCGACGGAGGCCGCACCGAATCGATGAGAATTCGACCGGTGCGGCCGACCGTTATTTTCGGACTCTGAATTAACTACGGGCCACAGGTTGCTGAGCAGTCCACGTCTATGCCGTACGGGCCATCATCGCAACGGAATGCCGCAAATCCTGTGATCATCAGGACATAGCTGTCGCCGGCGGTAAGGCCGTCAACGCAAATGTCACCAAGCAAACCGACTTCGTCTTCACTGCAAGCAACCTCGGTCCAGGCGGCTTCATTGCAAGGATCGCCCTGATCGACCGAGTAGAGCGTGTAGACCGAGTCATCGGCGGTCGAGTTCAAATCGGTACGGATACGGGCTGAAGTTCCGCTAGGAACAAACTCATAGTATTCCGTACACGGATTTGTCGACGTTGAGCAGCTCGGATCGATGTCGTCCGTTCCGTTGGTTGCGTCGATCAAGTCGGCGAATGTGGTCTGGTCGCACGCCAAAGCGGCACGGCCTTCACACTCGTCGTTTGACGTCGGCTGCGGACATGAAGTCGAAGCACAGTTCGTTCCGTCGCCTTCGTAAGCGCCGCCTTGACCATCGCATGCGGCTTGGTCAGCGACATCGTCGCAACTACCGTCGCCATTGCAGCATGCACCGCCAACCGGACCGCCAGCACAAGTGACCGAAAGATCAAACGTACCGCCAGCCGCACCAAATGCGTCAGCAATGATGAAGTAGGTTGTGCCGGCGTTTGCAGTAAACGTGACTTCTTCCGAACCGCCACCGGTGGTCGAATCGTCACCTGCGACGCAGGTACCTTCTTCGTCAGCGCAATCTGTAACGACATAAAGCGACGAGTCGAGACCGGCTGCGCCGTCCATGGTTACGGTGACATCCTGAGTCGAAGCCAGATTCAATTCATAGACGACGTCAGGTCCTGGAGCATCAAAACCCGTACAAGGATTTCCAAAGCCACCAGGTGAGAAATCGTCATTAGCGCCATCGATGGCTGCGTTGGTCTCACCAATCAGACTCGTGCCACAGTCAACGGGCGTTGGCGTATCGCACGTGTCGTTGGCCAACGGCGGAGTAGGATCGCAACCGCCTGGTGTGATTGTCAACGACAAGGCATCAAAGTTGTCGCCACCGAATTCCTGAACCTGAATCCAGAATTCATCGCCAACATTGACGTTCTCAACGCAGACGCATGAGTCACGCGTAGCCGTGCCAGCCTGAGGAGCGTCTTTACATGGCGCATCTGGATCAGTACCACCCGTGGTGCAGTCGTCATCGCAATCAAGTTCATTACCGCCACATGCATCGTAGACGGCCAGGATTGTGTCAACTTCGCTACCACCGGTTGCATCGTCTTCATATGTGCCACAGGTCTCAATCAGCAACGAGCCAGCAGTCGTGGCCGTGTACATAAACCATGTGTCGGCTGAACCTGACGAGGTGCATGACGGATCTGGATCATCCACACCGCCATCGACAATGTCGCCCATGTTCAAACCATCAACAGCCACCGCTGCGTCGGCACAAACATCGCCGTCGCCACCCGGCGCATCACAAAGGCCCGGTGTGCATGTGGTGTCATCGCCCTGATAGGTTCCTGATTGGCTGTTGCAGTCTGCCTCAGTGGAAACCTGGCAGGTTTCACCGACGCAGCATGCACCTTCAGGATCAGGCGCGCCGTCGATAGTCGGGCGCTGTTTGAACGTGAAGTTGACCGGAGGACCGGAGAGATCCACGTCCATCTTCAAGACGCCCGTTCCGCTACCTGGGAAGTACTGGCTGTTGTTTGGCACAACACCATTTTCTGCATTGAGCGACTTGGCTTTGGTATTCGCCGGTGAGTCAATAAAGCTGGCGAATGCCTTGTCTGCGAACGGAAGTGTGCTCCACTGCGACGAAGCAGCAACGTCGAACCAAACTTCGGTATCGTCGAAGAGGCTCCAGTGGTAATCGGTCCAATCGACACCCGTCGCGTTTCGGACGCTTTCTTCACCGATGATGATCGAGCCAACGGTGTCTGCATCGTCACACACCTGGAAGAAGGTTACGAGAATCGGCGGGACCAAACCAGTCGGTGCCTGCGGACCCTGCGTGAATTCCTTGGTGATTTCGATGAGTGCGAAATCGCCGGCTTTATCGACGCGGAAGAAGAAGAAGTCCACGTCAGCTTCCGGTGCACCGGAAACGCACCAACCTGCGAAGTTGCCATTTTCGACACCGATGATCGGAGTGGTGCCATCGGGGCAGGCATCTGCATTACAGGTCGGTTCCGGATCGACGTCGTCACAAGGACCGGCGCCTGCACCGTCAAGTTCGAGTGACCAACTCACGAGCGACCCCGTATCCTGGCCAGCATCGTCAACGATGTTGAGGGTCCAGCTTCCTGCACTGTTCTCACCGTTGAAGGCGGACATGCCTTCGCCGTTGAGGCTTGCTGAGTTGAACGTGCCCGTCAGCGGTTCCGCACAAACCACATCGCCGGCTGCATCATCGATGGTGATGTTCATGTCGGCATTGGTACCGCATGCATCCTGCATGATGATGGCTGACGTCGTTCCATTGTGCGTCAACGTAATGTCAAGATCGCCCAGGAAGGTGTGGGTGGCTTCGATGGTCACGTTGACATCGCCAACCGCGAATGCATCGGCAACGTTGATCGTGTCTTCGATACCGGTTGGGTCATCGTCAGGAATGGCAATACCGCCACCACCTGCATATGACGTCGGGTTGCCTGCTGGCGGGGCATCGCATGATGAATCGTTGCCGAGATAGGATCCGCCCATTCCGGTGCAGTCTGCTTCGGATTCGATCGTGCAACTCTTGTCGACGCAGCAGGCACCGGTATTTTCAAAGCATGATAGATCGAACTGGGTCAGTCCACCACCTTCAAGGCTTCCATTGTCGCCGATCTGGAAGTAGTAAGTAGTTCCGTTGGTTACAGAAATCTGACCAAGTTCGCCACCACCGAATCCGCCGTCATCAATACATACGATTTCGTTCAAATCTGTGCAGTCATCACGAACGACCAGAATCGTGTCGTAAGCGCCTGTGACGGTCATGTCCAACAGACAGTCCTGATCGGCGGTCCATTCGTACCAGATGTCATTCTGCATCATGCCGGTGGCGCCAAATCCATCACAAGAGCCAGCCGGGCCATTTGGAATCGACAGATCGTTGTCCACTGCCGACGAGAAAGGAACCGCATCGACCACGATGGCTGATTCGCAAGTTTCATTGGTTGCGAGAACCGGGCACGTCACGCCGGCACAAGTGGTGTTGTCGCCCTGGTAGGTTCCGCCACCTGACGTGCAGTCAGCTTCTTCGCCTTCCGTGCATGTGCCGTCGTTTGCACAGCAGGCACCGGTTGGAAGAGAAACGCCACAAGTTACGGTGATCGTGTTATCGAAAGTCTCGTCGTATCCACCCGAATAGAAATCAACGAGGACAAAATAAGTTTGGCCGGGAGTCAGACCGCCGGTGACCATCAATGGAGCACCGAATCCCGGAGGCGTGGTGATGCCCGGGCACGAGTCATCATCGCAATCTTGTTCGGTCAACGCAGCGCAGGTGCTGCCATTCGTAAAGAGTGTCATCACCGAATCTTGATCTGGATCGGTGGTGCAGAGATCGATCTGTGCGGTTGCTGCGGATGCCGTAAATTCGAACCAGACCGAACGGTCGTTGGGGAACGGGCCACCAACAGCAATCTCGCAAGAACTGGTGAATTCCGTTGCGTCAGCCGTGAAACCGCCAAGTGTGAAAGTTTCAGTTCCGCCGCAAGCGATTGGGATCGCGTCAAGACAGGTGTCCCCAGATGCGCCGGGGCCCTGAACGACCGGACCGCCAGGTGGGGCCATGATGCCTGCCTTGCTGCGAATTGTCGTTTCGGCTTTATCGAAATCGGTACCCGACGGCAAAATCGAAATCATGGGGTTGGTGTTTGAAACATTAACAACACCGCGAACCAAGTCTCCGGTCGCCTGTTGCTGATTCGTAAAGACATCGCTGTCTGCGCCTCGTCGTCCCGGCACAATGTTTGTTATTGAAGCGTCAGCTTCAGGCATGACAACCTTGACATGGACAGGAGTCGCATTTGCCCGCTCGACAATCAGTTCAAATTCAGCAGGGGGGGTTGGCATCGTAAAGACGCCGTTGGCATCTGATTGGACAAATTCCGAGTTGCCGTCTTCAACACAAACCACCGTGGAACCAGTGAGTCGTTCTGAACCATCCATCAACACGAATTCAAACACTGCATCGGGAGTTTGGATCGGCTGGCCGGCGCCTCGCCTTTCTCCTTGTGGTACCATTTGCTGCAACTGCCCAAGCACTGTGCTTGGGATACACATGCCTGCCGCCATACATCCAATAGCGAGCAGACGCCGAATCTTCTTTGTCATAGCCATCCCCTTTCGAATTACCTCTTGTGAAGGACTCAAGCCGAATAATTGCGACTCTAAGCCCACCTGAATTCCAAATAAATGATTCATCAAATTAATGGTTTGTTGTTCAAGTTGATTTCATGGTTCCTGAATTCAAAATTGCTTTGCGCCATCGTTGTCCTATTACCAAACGCTGTCCTATTGCTAAACAATGTCATCACGAATGTTCTCATTGCTTTCAGTTGCGACAACGAAATTCATTGCTTCATGTTCATTACTTGACTTTAGACTGGATAATCCACCCTATTTAATAATTGATCCTGTTCAATCATGCTGCCAACGCAACTGTTCAATCATGCTGCCAACGCAACATGGAACGAATAAGCTGAACGATCAAGTGACGCCCTCGCCAAGACATGCGTTTGCAATCATTGGCAAGCTTGCAATTTCTCTGATGCCCGTCGCATACTTGACCCGATTCAGTACGCTCGACGAAACCGCAGATTGTTCTTTTTGCAACGCACAATTTCATGTACGCCGTTTCTTGAGCGGCGTATTGCGTCTAAGCCAACCAGACTAGATCAACCGACTTCAAATAAAGTTGCGACAGCAGCCAGGTCTGGCAATTGGACATCGAACACAATTCGCACAGCGCAACTGAACAAACTCCTGGCAGGAGTTGGATATGATTCTTGATGCTTCTCGGAAACACATCCGGCTCCGGCTGTGTCTCTCGTAGTCTCCCCTATGCGGTGCTGACAAACTGGGATCATGCAATGCGGGTGTCCATATGTAACCCGATCGCGGCAGATTCCCTAACTTTCCGCTTCATGATTGTAGCGAACCTTATGGGACTGCGCCTAGCCCCTATTGCAAACTTGTTTCAGTGGCGCTTCCGATCGATTAAGGCTCCGCCATTGTGAATTGGTGTGCGACTTTAACAAATCCGCCGATGTGCAAATCTTCCTGCGGATATGCCGACAGATTCTAGCGCATCCAATGACGCTAATGGCCCAATTGCTCCATCCCGATTCTCCTGTTGCAGGCATCATAAACAGTAAAATCGTTACATGTTACGCAATTTAAGTAGGCTGGCCATTGGCACAACGGCGAGACGAATGGGATAGTTCAATCATGTCGAACGGGGGGAACTCTGATTTCCAATCGCCCGCAAAACTCTTTTGGCGATTCATCGCAGAGCAAGCAGTCGTTTCAATCGAAACAAGAACAGAATTATGGAGGAGAGAGTAAACATGAAAGCGCGGATTCCGTGTGCCATCGCTTTGGGCGTGTCCGGTATTGGGCTGATCGGATGCCAGCAGAAAAGCACGAGCGTGAAGGTGTGCTTCAGCCCACCCAGTTCTCATTCGGAACTGGCGTCGAGAACAAGTCCGTCTACAGGCGAGAGGCTGGCCTCAGATAGGGCGGTGTATGACGGTCAATCATCGGATGAACATTTCGGTAACGAACCGCAATCCGGGGATGGATTCGTCGAAGACCTGACGCCGCTATCAACCGACTCGACCAGCATCGTGCTGTGGGGCGATTCGTTTCCAAGGCAGGAAGTGCGGGGGTTGGACCTGTCATTGGCCCCGGGCGATTACGCATTTCTATGTCGATTTGTCAAAGCCAACGACAACTTGAATGGTACGCTTCGGGTTCACCACCCAGACGACGAACTCTGGCAGATGTTGGAGAAATGGCGTTCCCAAGTGCCAGACCAGCGGCGGCGGCTGGCCTATGAATTCGAGCTTCAACGCAAGAGCGATCGATACGACTCAGGCTTGCTGTCTTCGTTGCAATCGCAACTGGCTGCCCTGGACAAATACGACGGGCAACTTCTTTCGATGGTCAACGATGACGCAAGTCGTCACGATCCACGCGGTGATTTTGAACAGCGTCGCAGCAGTCAAGACTCCATCGACATTTTTGAACCCGAAAGAGCCGTAGGTACGCCGGCAACGATGGCTGCGTTCCTGGCATCGGACGTCAACCATGCACGCAACTCCGATCCGGTTTGTCGATTGTTGCTGCTAGCCAATCAGGACGAAATTACCTGGAAGAAGCAGTCGTTGGATCAGTTGATTGACGACACCGTTCAATTGCGCGCCAGCATCCGCGACGAAATCGCTCGACTTGAAGGGCGCAAGAAACTCAAGGCCATCGTGTTCAAAAGTCACGAAGGTTTTCTCAAGAACGAAAAGAGTTTGCGAAGTGCGAAGAGTGAATTTCGCCGGGTGTCGCAGCAACTGCGGGAACTTCGTCTCCATGTTCTTGCGTTGGCGATGCGGGAAGAATTATTCGTGCCCGGTGGCGGTGACGCGACGGCAAGAGATCAAGCCCGCGCGATTGATGCCGAAATCCGCGTGACCGAAACGGCGCTCCAACGTGCCGAACTGCTCTTTGCCCAATCGGTCGAAACGAATCCCGGACGCGTCGGACTGCGTGCTGCGGTCGAAGCCCATCAGAATGAACTGGAAGATTTGAGGAACCAGTTGGCGCTCGTTGAAGACGTTCGCGTCGCGCTGAATGCCATGCAGACCAATTCGCCTGTGAAGCGGGTAGCGACCAAAACGTTGATGGCCTCGGCCAACATTGCCCCGGTTCTTCCGCACGAAGTTTTTCGCCTGCTCGAAAACGATGCGTTGATGACGGTTCACCTCGAGTCGCAGTCCAAGCAACGAATGCCAAATAGCGCAACGGTTGTCCGACAGAACCAAAAGCCGCCTGTCCGTGCTTCCGTTGCCAGTTATTAAATCCGAATATTTGGCAAACCTGTTCCAGAGTGACGCCACGGTATCGCGCAAACGCTTTCTAGCGCGCGATACCGTGGCACTTTATTTGAAGGCTAAACGAGTTTCGTTGAACGTGATGAAAGTGAGACGATCACGTTAGGTCGTGGATCGCAACGTGACTGGCGGTGCGGTGGGAGGCGCGAATCGAATCTCGCCGTTTCGTCCGAATAAATTGTGTTACATGACTCGATTCTCGACCGGTTTGAATTGCGGGCCATCCTACATTCACCATACTCTCCCCGCTAACCCATTCCGCCTGATTCGCCGCATTAGGCGCTTGCTTCCCGAATACCCAAAATGATAAAAGAGAATCTACGCGATCAGGCCATGAGGAAACCGTTACGGACACTTGATTACGCCCAAAATTGAAGTATCGTTATACTTGTAGTTGATTGTTTTTCGACTGGAGTGGAATTGAAGCAATGGGGTTGATCGCACAAACTGTGAGCATGTGGGGCAACTGGCAGTTCAGCGTCCGGTAAAACCGTGTATGCTCGGGTGACGTTGGTCGTATGAGTGGGGGTTTGAAGCGCTTGGCGAAACTTGCCGCGTTATCATGACGTTTCTCTAACAATCTATTCGCCACGTTCATTTCTTTTGCGTGGTGCGGGCAAATCAGATTGCGATGTCAATTGGGGTTTCGACATTGATTCGTTAGAAGACGCAGGTTGGCCGTGACGTTTTGTTACCGACTCAATCTATATCGCACTGGCAATATCGCGCCGGTGTGGCGCGTGACGGTTATGCGGCCGATTGGCACAGTGCTTGGGTTGCGTCGATTGAATCGCTCATGCTAGATCAATCGAGCGCCTGATGGTCTTCTGTTGGTGGTATCGAATTCGACCCGCCGTCGTTTTGCCAATTATCGGGCGATCGAACGGTTGAGCAGCTCCCCTCTGGTTGGTGCCGTCATTGAAGTTGGCGTGACATATCCCCCGTCGGGTACCGGCAATCAATTGGGATTGACCCGCGACGTTATTAGCGTCGCAGTTTGCGCAGGTTGCGAACCGCATGGAGGCGGACCCGGATGGGTGTTCGTTTGCTGCGGTTGAATGCAGCCAATGTGGCTGGACGATCACCCCAAACAAAGGGCGTGATATCGTACAAGCATTACGGCAGAACATTGGATTCCGTCCATCGCAGACGAGATGCGGTCAGTCGGGCGTTCAATAGAAGACAGGTCTTCGGACCCAATGTAGGGCAGGGGAACACTTGCAGACTTTAGACTGGTATTGGCGCCGTTTACGATCGATGTCACCAGCTGAAATTTGGTGGCGGTCGTGTGGCATCGTTCGGCGGAGCGTCGATGGCGTCTGTGCGCCGATACGCGAATCGCGCAGAACGTTTGCCTACCTCGTCGGCGATGCGTCATTCGAAACGGCAAATGCATTTTCGGCGATCCCGTTGGCCCCGACGCTTCGTGACGATCAAAAAGCGAACTTAATCGAACAAGCCGACCGTCTGCTGGCGGGTCGGTTGGCGTTCTTTGACCTGGAAGACCTAGACTCAGGCACCGAGATTAACTGGAATTACGATTACTCGGCCAAGAAGCATTCACCCAGGACCAAGGCTTCACGGATCGATTACCGCGATTTTGAGGTGGCTGGCGACTGCAAGCTTGTCTGGGAGCCCAACCGCCATCAGCATCTGGTAGTGCTGGCACGGGCGTATGCCGTTTCGGGCGACGTCAAGTATGCAGCCGCTGTGTTGGATCAGATCGACAGTTGGTTGGCACAGTGCCCGTTCCCGACCGGAATGAACTGGCGGAGTCCGCTGGAGTTTGGCGTCCGCATCATCAACTGGGTCTGGGCGTTTGAGTTGATCAAGTCGTCCGGTTTGTTGACGCAGGAGCGTTGGCAATCGTTGGTTCCCACGATCCATCGACACATGTGGTGTCTGGACCGCAGCTATTCGCGCTATTCGTCGGCGAACAATCATTTGATTGGCGAGGCGGCTGGCGCGTACATCGCGGCGCGATACTTCAACAGATTCTCTGAGTCGAATCGCTGGGCATCACGGGCGAAACAAATTCTCGAAGAAGAGATCGCCAATCAAACACATCCCGATGGCGGCAACAAAGAACAAGCGCTTGGTTACCACACATTCGTGCTTGAGTTCTTTATGCTAGCAGGACAGGTGGGACGCAGCGTTGGTGACGAATTCTCGAATGTGTATTGGCAACACATCGAGCGTATGTTCGACTACGTTGCTGCGTTCGTCGAAGGTGGCGGTAACCTTCCGCTGTATGGCGATTACGACGATGGATATGTACTCGACCTCGGCGATCGATCGGATCAGGTGCGGGCATTGCTGTCGGTTGCTGGCGACATGTTCAATCGAATCGATTTTACAGCCCTCGCGGGCAATCGAAACGAACGCGCCGGTTGGCAGTTGAACGCCGAACCGTCGTCAGCGGAATCCAGTGCGCAAGATTCAACAATCAAACTGGAGTCGAAGGCATTTACCGACACTGGGTATTACTTGCTTCAAAGCGGTTCGCAGAATTCGCAGTCCGGCGATAATCGAATCAGTGCCGTATTCGACTGCGCCGAATTGGGCATGGGCAGTATCGCCGCTCACGGACATGCCGATGCTTTGTCGCTGACGCTGCGGGCATTCGGTCACGACGTACTGGTCGATCCCGGGACCTACGACTACTTCACCCACCGCAAGTGGCGAGACTATTTCAAAAGCACCCGCGCCCACAACACCGTGACCGTCGATGGCGAGGATCAATCGCAGTTGCTCGGGTTGTTCCTTTGGGGTGAGCGAGCCGAATCGAAGTGCCTGGATTGGCGGCCAACGGAATATGGCGGGAAGGTTTCCGGCGAGCACACGGGTTATGATCGACTGAAAGACCCGGTCAAGCACCGGCGGACGGTCGAACTCGAGGGTTCACGTTCCGAATTGACGATCAACGATGAATTGACCGGTAAGTCTGAGCATGATGGTGAAATTTGCTTCCATTTCTCGGAATTTTGCAAAGTGGAAGAAATCCGCGAAAACGTGGCTATCATTAGAGCGCCGTTTGGCACGGTTCAATTGGCGCTGGATCCGCGTCTGGAAGTCAAAGCCCATCGCGGTCAGGAAAACCCCATTTTCGGCTGGGTCAGCCGAGGATATCATAAAAAAGTCCCCTGCCCAACCATCGTGGGGAAACTTCGATGGACGGGTAGCACAACCCTGGTGACACGCATATCCATGCACCGTAGTCCCGTCAAGGCAGATGTCTCTGCCACTCCGGTGCCCCAGCAGTCACTTCCTCCACAGGGCAGTTCCGAATTTGGAAATCCCGGTATCGGTGGTTTGGGATTCAGGGAGGTGACGCACCGTGGAATTTAATTCAACCATCCGGGGATTGGGTGAATCGATAGCGGGTAATTCCGTTGCGAACGATCTGAATTCGAATCGGGCAGATCAACCCGCCCAGTCAACCACCATACGCGGAATCGTGCTGGCTGGCGGTCCTTCGTATGGTGATTGCGAATTGGAACAGATCATGCCCCGACCGATGCTTCCGGTGGCGACGCGCCCGCTCATCTGTCACATCCTCAGTTGGTTCGGTAACGATGGTGTCGGACGCGCAACGGTTTGTGCGAACGGTAACACCGCGCTCTTTTCGCATCATTTGCGAAATGGCGAAGGGCTGAACATTTCGATCGACTACACCGAAGACCTGATGCCGCGCGGACCGGCTGGGTGTGCGCATGACGCAGCGAAGAAGGGTGACGAAGAATTGTTCGTCGTGGTCGAAGGTGGCGTTGTTCCGCAAGTCGATCTTGGTGTGCTATTGGATCATCACCGCACAAGCGGGGCGTCGATGACGATGGTCGTTCACGGCAATGAATTTTCGCCGGATCAGCGACTCGAAGATGAAGAGTTGCTTGGTATTTACGTTTTCAGCCGCAAGTCCCTTTCGTATGTTTCAGGGCATGGATTTTGTGATATCAAAGAGGGTTTGATCTCCGACCTTTACAAACGAGGCGAGTCGGTTTCGGTACTGCCCGTCCCGACTGATGTTGCGCCGCGAATCAAGTGTTTGGCCTCGTATCTGACGGTCAACAGTTGGGCGGTGCAGAAACTCTCGAAGTACAAAGGCGAATTTGAAGGGCACGTTCGTCATGGCGATGCTTGGATACATCGCTCGGCGCAAGTCGATGATTCGGCGAAACTCATCGGTCCGATCTGGGTGGGCCCTGGGGCGCTGATTGGCCAGGGTGCAATGATCGTCGGACCGGTGTCAGTTGGTGCGGGTTGCGAAGTGGCAGCAAACGCGGTGGTCACACGTTCGGCGATTTGGGATCGGGGTATGGTCGGTGATGGCGCGATTGTGGACGACAGCATCGTCTCGAATGGTGCCCGCGCGAACAACCACGAGGTCTATCGACGGACGATTTGCAAGTTGAATTCAAAAAATCGCGGCGGAATTTTGGGGTGGTTTGGTAATCGCCGCCGATAACCCGGTGCTGCAAAGTTCTCACTTGGGCACGGGTTCAGCAGGGTATTTGGGGTAGTGCTTTAAGTGGCCAGGCTCGGATGCCGACGCCATTTGAGATTCTTGGGGCAAGAATCTCGGGGGGAGAGTCAAACCATTTCTGCCAATAAAGCGTAGAAAACTCGTCTCCCGGGTCGATTAGATCATCAGGCGGTCTCGCCGTCAGGCCGATTCTCTTGACGGAAGTAATTGTATGGCAAAAACTTCTGTAGCGTGTTGTCGTACGGGTGTGATGGTTTCGACCGAATGCACGTTTTGCAGGCGGTGTGAAATCTGAATGGACTGAACATGGGCAAGGATCGCGACAACTTGGACATTGGCAATGCGGATTCGAGCAGACCGGATCTTGGTCGCCCGACGCTGCCTGCGGTGGTCGAACCTGCAAGGCCGTCGGAAATTGCACAGGCATACCAGGGCGACGATCTGTTGATGGATTCATTCGGTCCGACGGGCGTGGGACCGCGCGAACCGATGGCTGGCGGATTCTCGCTGTTTCATTTGCTGCGTTACAAGTGGCTGATGTTGTCGGTGTTTCTTGTCATTGCTGGAAGTTCGATCCCCGCGATCTGGACACTGGTTTCGCCGAAGTACGAAGCGCTGGCCTCGCTTCGAGTTCGACCGGTGATTTCGCCCATCATCTTCGACGTACCCGAAAAAACCGGAATGGTTCCGTACTATTGGCAGTTTCTGAACACGCAGGTTTCCATTGTACGTGGGTCGGCTGTCTTGTCGTCAGTACTCAAGCGAGACGATGTGCAGGCCACCGATTGGTACAACAATGCACCCCGGACCGTCCGCACCATGCTTGGGGGCGAACCGCCCAGCCACATGGAACGACTCAAGGATTCTGTCGAAGCGGGGCCGCGTCGCAACACTGAGCTGATCGACGTCATGGTCACGACCAATGACGGAAGCGACACCAAAGTGCTGGTTGACGCGATCGTCGACGAGTACGTCAAATACACCGAAGAACACACCGAAGAAGGCGAGCAGTTGGTCTATGACACGCTGCGTGACGAAGAGGTCAACCTTCAAAAAGAAATCGCAGAACTGGTCGAAGAAATTGGCGAGTTTTCAAAATTGATCGGGACCAGCGACCCGGATATCGCCCGGGCACAGTTGGCCAAGCGCCTTACCACGCTGGAGACCGATCGCGAGAAACTGGCCCGCAAGCATACGCTGTTGGCTGAAGAACTTGCCGCGCTTGAAGCCAGCAAAGCATCAGCGCAAACGCACGAAACGCAAACCGATGTCAGCGTCTTTCGTTATTCGAGCGACGACGATTGGAAACGTCTGAATTTGCAACTCAAGAACAAGCGCCACGAATTGACGATGGCCAATCAGCAATTTGGGAGCGCCCATCCGAAGATCAGAGTACTGGATGCAGAAGTCGGACACCTCGAAAGCTTGCTCCTGACCCGTCAGAAGGAACTCGACAGCGGTGTGCAGTCGGTGGCGTCGAAGGACAGAGACGACGACGGCCCGCGAACGCTTGCAGAATTGCAATATGTCGTGCCGAATAAGCAGCGTGAACTTGAATTGATTGACGAACAGCTCAAGAGTGTCCGCGCCGAGCAGCTTGAAAAAGGCGAATACGCGAAAACCGTTGCAGGCTTGCAGCAGCGATTGAAGGACAAACGAGACCTGTATGGACGCGTGAAAACTCGACTGCAAGGACTGGAGTTCGAAGACAAAGCCCCCGGACGCATTTCGGTCGCTTCATACGGCATTGAACCGAAGCAGGCCAACAAGGACCGGCGCCCGGTGATGTGCGCGATGGCATTTTTTGGTGCCATGATTTGCGGAATGGGTGCAGCCTACTTGCGGGTCATTACCGACTCGAAAATTCGCGAAGCCCGCGACGTCGACGAAAACAGTCGTGTGCCATTTTTGGGGCAACTCCCGCCACTTCCCAGGCGCTGCAATCTTTACGGTGAGCTTCCGCCGGTGTTGACGCAGCATGTGCGTATGGTGCGCACGGCGCTGATGGAGCGCATCGGAAAAGGTGGCGAACGCTGTGTGCTGGTCACCAGTTCGACCATGCAGACGGGCAAGAGTGTGCTGTCGATCCTGCTCGCCAAGAGCCTGGCGAAACTCGGCAAGAAGGTACTCCTGGTCGAAGCCGATCTGTATCGGCCCTCTCTTTCGCAACACTTGAATATCAAACCGTTGTTCGGTCTGCCGACGCTTTTGCAAGGGGCAGTCACCGACAAGGAAGCGATTTTGCCGACTGGCGTGAACGGTTTTGACATTCTGCTCGTGGGGGAACCGCCGCAGAATTTCAACCACGACATTCTGGCGAACGGTGTGTTTTCGGCGTGCATCGACCGTTGGAAGAAAAAATATGACATCGTCTTGATGGACGGTCCCCCCGTGCTTCCGGTGGCTGACGCTCGCATCCTCGCCAACCAAGCCGACGGTACATTGATGGTATTGCGATCATCCCATTCGCGTCGCGCCGATGTTGTTCAGACGTACGCCGATCTCAGTGCGGCTGGCGGTAAACTTCTCGGTACGGTGCTTGTCGATGCCCCCACGGGAACGAGCTATTCTTCGTACTCGACATACGACTCCGAGTCGAACAGCCGGCGTAATCCATACCGCCTCGAGAATTCGGTGTAGTGGTTAGGGAGCAGTTAGCGAGTGTAATCCTGCGGTCGGCGGAAAGGGGGCGACGAGCATGGCACTTCTCATTATTGATCGACGTCCTGAATACCTTGGCGAAGGGTACGGTACCACGTCGCTCTTGATGCTCCCGCTCGGATCGCGCAGCTACATCGATTACATCATCTCGTCGGTTGGAGGCGGGGGCGACATCTGGGTCGCTCCGGCATTCGAACCGTCAGAAGGCTACGAAAAGAGTCTTGCCTCGTTGGCTGGCACGACCGTAAAGGTTGTCGATCCTGCCGGACTGACCGACGTCTTGGGCGAATCCGACCCCGAGGAAATGGTTATCGTCGTCGATGCGGGCACGTGTCCCACTTGCGGATTCAGCAAGACTGCCGCCATCGTTGGCGATCGCGGGTATCTCGGAGCCACGCACGTCGTTGCAGTTGGCGATGGAACCGATCGTGCTCGCGAACGCATTGTCCGAGACGCCAGGGGAAATGTCCGCCGCGTCAAACGGTTGTTTCAAGGAACATCCTGGCCACACGTTGCCAACAAACGCCTGGTGATGTCATTGGCTTCTGCCGGCGACCTCACGCACGTGGCTTTCGATTCACTGTCGGAACTTCGCCGACAGTTGGGCGATTCGGGTGTGCTGCAACAGGATCAACCGCTGCCCACCGACCTGGTTGATCTGAATGAACAGGACGACGTATTGGAACTGGCGGAACACCTGATGCCGTCTGCATTTCGTCGGGCGCACCACCGTCGGTACTCGAAAAAAGGGCGACACGTTCTGGTCGGGTCCGATTGCTGGATCGACGGCAGCGTGCGCATCGTCGGTCCGGTGGTGATTCACGACGA
The DNA here is from genome assembly GCA_028285105.1 of Alphaproteobacteria bacterium. Lineage (GTDB taxonomy): Bacteria > Planctomycetota > Phycisphaerae > UBA1845 > UBA1845 > UBA1845. Next base: position 158,821 of record JANQQE010000030.1, on the reverse strand, counting down.
TGTGATTGTCGAAGAGAATGCGTCGATCATCGGTCCGACGATCATCGGTCCGGGTTGTCGCATCGGACGAAATTCAGTCGTCGCCCAATCGGTGTTGGCGCGCGATGCCATGGTAGACTGCGACGATACGGTGCGTCACCAGGTGTCGTCGGGTGGCCAAAATCACGGTGTGCAGCCCCATGCTGCGTTAACGAGTCACGGAACCAACGGCAACGGTTTCGCGCCGCTCGATTTCGATCCGTACGATTCAATCACCGGGATGGAAGGACCAAAGCTCGAAGCGCTTCCGGGTTATCAGAAAAAAGTTCAGATGCGCATCAAACGTGTCATCGACATCGTCGCAGCGATAAGTGTACTGATACTGTTTGCACCGTTGCTCTTGATCGTGGCGGCGATCATCAAAATCGATTCGCGAGGGCCGTTGTTTTTTATGCACAATCGCGAAGGCAAGGGCGGTAAGGTGTTTCCGTGCATCAAGTTCCGCACGATGCGCAAGGATGCCCACGCATTGCAAAAGGAACTCTACGCCCAAAGCGAAGTGGACGGCCCGCAGTTCAAGATGGATCACGATCCCAGGGTGACGCGGTTCGGTGCATTTCTTCGTGCGTCGAACCTCGACGAGATACCGCAATTCATCAACGTGCTCTTGGGACACATGAGCATGATCGGACCGCGGCCTTCTCCGTTCCGCGAGAACCAGGTTTGCGTGCCTTGGCGTCGGGCGCGACTCTCGGTGAATCCGGGGATTACCGGACTTTGGCAGGTTTGTCGAAGCAACGATCGCAGCGAGGGCGATTTCCACGAATGGATTTTCTACGACACCATTTACGTGAAGCGGTTTTCACTCTGGCTTGACGTCAAGATCTTCGCAGCCACGGTGCTGACACTGGGAGGGCGTTGGAGCGTCCCGCTTTCGTGGATCGTGCGTTCGCATCACCACACCAGGGACGGCGTTCAAAGTCAGTCAACTGCACAGTTGGGATAAGCTGCGGGCATTGCGCCGCGTATTTTGCACCCGATTTGTCTCCGCTTCTATCTTGCATTTGCTTTAGAATCATCCGTTAATGCGTACTATAGTGGCTGCGATCGAAGCGGTACGGCTGCGCGTTCATGTCTCTGTCGTGCGCAGTTGGCGTATTTGAAACCCGTCTTAATTTGCAAACGCTTCGATGGTTCCGAAGGATTGGTCCAATGCGGATTTGAGGGAGTAAATGTGCCATGTCAGCATGTCAGAATATGAACCGTCGCTCAGTCAATACAAAAGTGGGCATCACAACAAGCTTGAGCATCACGTATGTGGGTCTTTGGGTTGCACCGCTCATCATGCTGGTCGGTTGCAGTCAAAAGGATCATCGCATCGGGATGGACGAGTTCCTTCAGATTCAGGAAGAGTTCGCCCAAAGCGCGCCGGCTGACGATGGAATTGTGGCGACGGCCCACCTCAATTCAAAGCTCGGTCGATACACGGTTGGTCCCGGTGACGTTCTGGAAATCAGCATGAAAGCCGACATCAATACCGAGAGCGATTCGAATGTTCCGACCCTCGTTCGCGTCGATCGCAATGGATCGATCGACCTGCCGCTGGTCGGTGACGTCCAGGTCAACGGTAAAGAGTTGGAAGAAGTCGAAGACGCAATCACAGCTGCCTTCGTACCGGGGTTCTTCAAGAATGCGGAAGATGTCAGTGTGTTCGTTGGACTCCGACAGGCAGCCCCGACGAATGTTCTCGTGCATGGTGCAGTGACCAAACCGGGTCTGACCAAACTGCGTCGAACCGAACGCAACCTACTGTACGCCATTCATGCGGCTGGCGGTTTGTCGGACATTTCGGCAGCGCAGGTCACGCTTTCGCGACTGCGTTGTCCGGATGACGAGGTCACGCTCAACATTGCGACGCGCGAGGGATTGGCGCAAGCGCTTTCGCTCGATCCGTTGGAAGATGGTGATATCATTACCGTTGAATCCGCAAAGGTGAATGCGATCTTCGTGGGTGGGCTTGTGCGTTCTCCACAAACGCAAATCTATCCGCCAGGTGCGACGATCAACAGCTTGCAGGCGATCGCAGCCGCTGGCGGTTTGCGAACCGATGTCGCCCCCAAGATGGCAACCTTGATTCGGCGCCTTCCCGATGGTGAGGACGTACACGTCAAGATCGATCTCAATCGGCTGGCGACTGGCGCAGACCCCAATCTGATGCTGGCAGCCGGCGATATTCTCTGGGTTCCGGAAACATTCGAGACCCGCGTTCAGGATTGGATCAACAAGAACATCTTCATTCGTGCAGGACTCAACGCATCTGTGAGCTATAATGTCTCGGGTATTGAGTTCATGAACCGGCATGGCGCGCAGGGAGGTGGCGTTGGCGGCGGAAACTTGCAGGATCAGTTTGATCCATTCGGGTTCCTGAATCGCAACAGCGGCATCAACCTGATTCAAAGTCAGACCGGTGGTTGACGATGACATCTGGATGAAGACAGCCACACAGCAATTAACCCATTTGGCATCGACCGAGTTGGCGGCAGGCGATTTGGCGGTAGGCAAGTTGGATTCTTACATCAGCCAGCAATCAAGCGAGCTATGTGCGGTTGCGGTTCGCGCCCTCGTGCGGATGTACGATCCCGCAACGCGGACTTTTTGTCACTGCATTCGTCGGGGCGAACAGGGTGATCGGACCGAAGGGACCAGCGTACGCTACGCAGCCACGGTGCTGATCGGTTTGGCTGAACATCCCGATTCGCTGGCGCGTGAGGTGCTGCACGGTCAAGATTCCAGTGACCTTTGCGCTTCGCTGATTGCAGGCTTGTGCGAACAATCCGAACTGGGCGAAGTTGCGCTGACGTTGTGGGCGGCACGGGCGATGAATCATCCCGATGCGCCCAAGGCGCTTGAGGTGTTGCGCCGCGTCAAGCCGCAAGCGTGCGACGCGCCGACGGTTGAAATCGCCTGGTCGCTGTCTGCTCTGGTCGCAGATGAACGCGAGGTCGCGCGCGATGACGATCTTGCGAGGCTGATTACCGATCGTCTGCTTCGATCGTTCAACGATGAAACGTCGCTGTTCTCGCACATTCCGTTTGACGGGAATGCATCTTCAATGCGAAGCCATGTTGCGTGCTTTGCCGATTTGGTATATCCGATTCAGGCGCTGTCGTTTTATCATCAATACGATGGCGATTCGGATGCATTGGCAGCAGCCACCCGCTGCGCACAACGGATGTGCGATGGGCAGGGTGCTTTGGGGCAATGGTGGTGGCATCACGATGTCCGCAATGGCCAATGCATCGAAGCGTATCCGGTATATTCGGTACACCAGGATTCGATGGCACCGATGGCGCTTCTGGCATTGCGCAAAGCTGCGGGTGTGTGTCATGCCGATGCGATTGCGCGTGGGCTGCGATGGCTTGAGAATTCACCCGAAATCGACGGCTCGCTGTTCGATAAGGATGCCGATTTGATTTGGCGCAAAGTTGCCCGTCGCGAACCCGGAAAGCTGGTCCGCGGTTTACAAGCGACAGCCAGCAAAGTGCATCCATCGCTTCGGGTCCCGGCAGCGAACACGATCTTTCCCCCGACGTACATAGACTATGAAACCAGACCGTACCACATGGGCTGGATCCTCTACGCATGGTCTGACCGTCTTGCGTCCGCTCCCAATATGTCTTGACGAAGGAGCGACATCCGTGACATCTTCAACGCCAACCGATTGCGGACCTGATACGGTTCGTGACCTGTTCGGACTGCCGGTCAACGCTTTGACGATGGCGCAGGTGTTGGCCCGCGTTCATCGTGCCATTGACCGAAAGGCACCGCTGCACATCGGCGTGATCAGCGCGTCGAAGGTGGCGAACATGCGCCGAAACGCGGAACTGCGCGAAGCGGTGTTGCAATCAGACCTCATTCTGGCAGACGGCATGTCGGTGGTGTGGGCGGCCAGGATGCTGCGTCATCCGTTGCCCGAGCGCATCGCCGGTATCGACCTGATGACGGAAATCCTCCGCACCGGGAGCGAACGTGGCGATCGGGTGTATTGCTTTGGCGCAACGAATGAAGTCCTCGACAAAGTCAAAGCACACATCGCCAATGCGTATCCCGGCATTGTGATCGCTGGCAGTCACAACGGATATTTCAACGCCGACGAAGAACCGGCAATTGCGGCAGATGTCGCCGCCTCCAATGCAGACGTGCTGTTCGTCGCCATGAGTTCGCCGATGAAGGAGCAGTTTCTCGCGCGGTACGCATCGCAGATCAGAATTCCGGTGACGCATGGCGTGGGCGGATCGTTCGACGTGGTGGCCGGCAAGGTCAAACGCGCGCCGAAACTCTGGCAGAAACTCGGATGCGAGTGGTTGTACCGCGTGATTCAAGAACCCAGGCGCATGTGGAAGCGTTATCTGGTCACCAATACGGTTTTTATCATGATGTTCATCGGCGAATTGTTCGGAGGGTCGCGTCGCCGTCGCAGCCATCATCCGGCGCCGTCCTCCAAACCGACGTAAGGTTCATTCACCAACGTTCCAAGGCGCAAACGCGATAGCATGAGAGTCATCTTACTGTGGATATTCGTTGCATTCCTGTGCGCCTATGCGTTTCGCGATTGGTTCAAGTCATTGTGCGGCCTAATCCTGTTGATGGCCGTCATCGAACACCCCGACATTCCCAAGAACGTTGCCAACATTCAGGGACTTAATCCGTGGAATGTGGTGCTTCTGGGCGTTGGGTTGAACTGGCTGATGCAGCGTCGCGGGCAGGGGCTGACTTGGGACATGCCCAGACATGTCACCATGCTTTTGTTTGCGTACCTGGGTGTCGTCGTGGTCGGTTTCATCCGTTTGATGGTCGATCGTGGGAACATCTTCCTAAGTGCATACGACCCCACGCCATTGGGCCTGACCAGCGAGTATTTCATCAACACGATCAAATGGGTGATGCCAGGCATCATGCTCTATGACGGTTGCCGAACCCGCGCCAACATGAAATGGGGGATGACCGCCGTTTTGGGCGTGTTTGTGTTGTTGGCGATTCAACTGGCCAAGTACATGCCAGCCAGCGCTGCGGTTTCCGGTGCCGAATTCACGAGAATCAGTCGCAAGATCATTCAGAATGAAATCGGATACCACGCCGTCAACATGTCCATGATTCTTTCGGGGGCGTCCTGGGCGATGCTGGCGACGATGCCATTGTTTCGCAAGGCCTGGCAAAAGCTGGCAGTGTTGGGGATGTTTGTTCTCATTGTCTATGGTCAGGCGCTGACGGCTGGTCGAATGGGATATGCCACGTGGGCCATGATCGGATTGGTTTTGTGTGTGATCCGATGGCGCAAGCTATTATTGTTGGTACCTGTCGTTCCCATTCTCGTCGTTGTATTCTTACCGGGGGTCGCTGAGCGATTCATGGAAGGATTCGGTGACGATGCAGGACAGGTGGGAGCGGCGGTAGACGATTATGCGGTGACGAGCGGGCGAACGTTGATCTGGCCTTATGTGATCGACAAGATCGAAGAGTCGCCGATCGTGGGTCATGGCCGACGGGCGATGACCCGCACGGGTGTAGAGACATTTCTTTACGAACAACTCGGCGAAGGATTTCCGCACCCGCACAATGCCTACCTTGAGATGTTGCTGGATAACGGTTTGATTGGATTTCTGCTGGTCATGCCCTTCTATGGGATCGTGGTTCTCTATTCCATCCGTTTATTTCTCGACTCGCGCAACCCGTTGTTCAATGCGGTTGGTGGGATGACGTGCGCGCTGGTATTTGCACTCTTGATTGCGGCGATGGGCAGTCAGACGTTTTATCCGCGCGAGGGGGCTGTCGGTATGTGGTGTGCGATCGGGATGATGCTGCGGATGTACAAGTCTCGGCAGGGCATGCCCGCTCTCGTTCGACAGATGCAGGTTGCTAAACGGCATCGCGGTCAAATGCATCGGCCTGGGATGGCCACGCCATCTTTGGGAAGGGTGGGCCAATGACCAAGGTTGCGTATATTTTAGCACCCAGTCATTCCGGTTCGACGCTGCTGGCGATGTTGTTGGGAGCGCACCCCGATGCCTGCACGGTTGGGGAACTGAAGATCATGCGCCTCGGCGATGTCGAGAAGTACCGATGTGCGTGCGGTTCGCCAATCAAACAATGCGAATTCTGGAACCAAGTTTCCGAGCAAATGGCACGCGAAGGTGTATCGTTTGACGTGACGAATGCGCAAACGGCACTGATCGCCCACGGTTCAAAGTACACCAATCGATTGCTCCGCCCACTGCATCGAAACCGATGGATGGAATTCGTTCGCGACGCGGCACTGAGTATCTCACCCACATGGCATGATCAGAAGCGCACGTTTACCGAGCGCAACGTCGCCTTGATGCGCGCGGTTGCTGCACTTTCCGGCGCCAAGGTGGTGATCGATTCTTCCAAGATCGCGATTAGGTTGAAGTATTTGCTTCGACTTCCCGAACTCGACATTCACGTCATTCGCCTGATCCGAGACGGACGCGGTGGAGCACTGGCTTTGATGGAGCCCGCCACCTTCGCCGATGCAACCGATCCGAAGCTTCGCGGGGGCGGTAGCGGCGGGAATCGCGACGACGAACGGTTGAACATGGAAGAGGCAGCCAGCGAGTGGAAACGCAGCAACGAGGAAGCCGACGCAATCGTCAAAACGATCGACCCATCCCGCGTGATGACGATCCACTACGAAGATGTCTGCCAGACCCCGCTCGGCGTATTGGGCACGGTGTACCTGTTCCTGGGCCTCGATCCCACCGAGGGCACGGTCGCGTTTCGAGACAAGCCGCAGCACGTCATCGGCAATGGCATGCGACTCGATTCAACATCCGAAATTCGACTTGACGAGCGCTGGAGGGAACAATTATCTGACGATGATTTAAGCACGTTCGAGCGCGTGGCTGGTGCTGCGAACCGTCGATATGGCTATAAGTAGGGCAGGGACCGGTATTTATCCGGCGTAACGACCGGTGCGGGTTGAATGCGCCCGGTATGTGAAACCGATTGCAGATTGACGTTTATTCCATGACCCAAGCGAACCCAACAGATCAACCCACGCCAAACGAGCCGGTGGCAGATGGTGACGTTTCGGGCCGCGGTCGGTTGGCGAAAAACGTGGTGGCCAGTTGGCTGGCGCAGTTCGTGGTTATTGCGGGCGGGTTCATTCTTCCGCGCGTGGTCAACGACCAGATCGGCCAAGGAGCGCTCGGTGTTTGGGATTTCGCGTGGTCGCTCACCGGGTTGTTCGCACTCTTGCAGAGTGGAATTGTTTCTTCGGTGAACCGATTTGTCGCCAAGCATCGTGCCCTCAACGATGTTGACGGCATCAGTTCAGCCGTCAGTTCCGTAACGCTCATCCTCGTATTATTGGCATCGACTATCGTGGCGATGGCTGTCGGGTTTGCGTTCTTTGTACCGCACTATCTCGAAACACAGCTTGGAGAGTTTGCCGGACAAGCCCGATGGGTGATCCTGCTATTAGGGGCCAGTTTTGCGATTCAGGTGGCAACTTCCGCATATGGCGGTGTGATCACCGGCCATCATCGCTGGGACATTCAGTCTGGCATCCATGCCAGCGTCAATTTTGCACAGTTTCTGGCGATGATCACTGCGGTCCTGCTGGGTGGGGGGCTGGTGACGATGGGCATCATCGTACTTGCCTGCGAATCATTGGGGCGTGGTGCCCGCATGTTTTTTGCCTACCGGTTGTGTCCGGGATTGCACGTGCGACCTGGTTTCGTGCGTCGCAAAATGATGGGCCAGATGGTGACGTTTGGCGGTAAATCTCTGCTGCCGGATTTGGGCGGCTTGCTTGAATACCAAATGATTAACGTGCTGATTACGTCATGCCTGCACGTGACAATGTTGGCGGTCTATGCCCGTCCGCTTGCACTTGTGCGACAAGCGGCCACGTTGGTTGAACGTTTTGCGTTGGTTCTCACCCCAACAGCCAGTTCGCTCAAGGCCAGCAAGAGCAATTCAGCCCTTCGCGACCTGTTGACCAAATCAACCCGCGCGGGACTGTACCTCGCATTACCGATGGTGCTGGGTTTATCGATCATGGGCGATATTCTGCTTCAAGTCTGGATGGGTGAAGAATATTCGGGGCGTTCGTCGTGGATCCTGCTCATCGTGTTGGCTGTCGGGCACCTTGCGTATATGGTGCAACTTCCGATCAAAAACATCCTCGCCGGTTTGAACGCGCATGGCCGACCCGGAATTGCGAACTTTCTTTCCGCGCTCGTCAGTGCGGCAGGCGCAGCGGTTGCGCTCTTGTTTTATGACAAAGGTCTGATCGGTGTCGCGTTGGCGGTGACCATTCCTATGACGCTGGTGAATGGAGTCTACGTTCCAATCTATGCATGTCGGCAATTAAAGATGAACGTGGCGACGTACTTCGTTGCGTGCGTCAAAGGTCCGGTGCTTTGTGCGATACCATTTTCGGCGTGCCTGATCGGAGGGCGATATGCGTTTCCCGATCAGCCGTTGTATGCCCTGATTTCCGGTAGCGCTGCGGGCGGAATGGTTCTGCTGCCGTTGTACTGGTGGCTGGTTCTCCCCCAGAAATTCAAAAAAAAGTTGACGGGAAACGCGACGCGTGAATCCGGTCCGGTTGTACCGCAGCCGTCCTAACCGAAACTTAAGTTTGCTTCTCGTTTGCATGGGAATGATTCATTGATCGATTCAGCCAAACCATCCATAGCCATTGTCGCACACTTTGCATACGGCGCGATGACCGGCGGCACGACGGGTCATATTGGCGGGGTCGAGCGGCAGACGTCGCTGACGGCGCGGTGGCTGACTGAACAAGGTTATCGCGTTTCGCTGATTACCTGGGATGAAGGGTATCAGGACGGCGACGTCGTTGACGGTGTGCGATTGATCAAGATGTGCCGGCAAGATGCTGGCATTCCGGGATTGCGATTTTTCCACCCCCGCTGGTCAAGTTTGAATCAAGCCCTCGCCCGGGCCGATGCGGATGTCTACTATCAAAACTGCGCCGAATACGTCACCGGACAAGTGGCGATGTGGTGCAAGCGACACAACAAACGCTTCGTTTATACCATTGCCAATGATCCCGACGTCGATCCGAAACTGCCGGACATGCGCACGATTCGCGAGCGCATCCTATATCGATACGGCCTTCGCAATGCTGGCAACATCGTCGTGCAAACCCAAACGCAGCGTCAGACTCTGCTCGATGGGTTCGGTTTGGATTCAATTGTCATCCCCATGCCATGTCCGGATTTACTGCAAGAAAACGAATCGCTGCCCGACGCGGCCGATCCGACGAAGCAATCGATTCTATGGATTGCGCGACTTTGCAGGCAGAAACGTCCCGATCGATATCTGGAGTTGGCGGCTGCCTGTCCTGAGTTCAAGTTCGATCTGGTCGGTCCATATGGGGACGACGAATATTGCAGTGAAGTGATCCGCCGGGCCAAGACGATTCCCAATGTAAAGGTCTGGGGTGGCATCGAACGGGCCAAGGTTGGCGAGCTTTATCGAAACGCGGCATGCCTTTGTTCGACCAGCGATTTCGAGGGTTTTCCCAACACGTTTTTGGAAGCCTGGAGTTTGGGCCTTCCGCTGGTGACGACGTTTGACCCGGACGGATTGGTTACGTCGAAGAATTTGGGACGGACCGCCGCCGATGTCGAAACCTTGGCAAACGGATTGCGAGAAATTCTGGGTTCGTCAGACGCATGGATCGAAGCGTCACGAAACGCCCGTTCGTATTACGAAAACAACCACACCGTCGGTGCCGTGCTGCCACGGTTTGAAGACGTCTTTTTTGACTCGCCAACACCCACACGCGCCGACGCGGGAAAGGTGCTGCACGCATGAAAGTTGCAATGGCCACATCGTTTCCGCGCGATCCGCTCCGTCCCCACGGTGGCGTCGAAGCCGTCAGCGTTCAACTGACGCGGGGGTTAGCCGCCTCCGACGACTTGGATGTTCACGTCGTGACCACCGATCGCGAGTGTGCGTCTGCCGAAATGAAAGCGTGGGAAGGGGCGACGATTCATCGACTGCCCTGGACGGCGAGCAAGACGCTTCGACACTTTACGGGTCCCGGGCGTCAGGCGGTGCTTCAATACATCGAAGAACTCAAGCCGGATGTCATTCATGCCCACGACACTTACGGTCTGATGGTCAAGGGACTCAACATCCCGCGCGTCTTTACGATTCATGGGTTTATCCACGAAGATACGATCTACAGCGGGCAGCGGTTCTCACGCATTCGGTCGAAGCTTTGGAAGAAAGTTGAGCTGGCTGGCTGGGCCGATCAACCGCACATCATTTCGATCAGCCCATACGTGCGCGAACGATTGAATGGCATCGCCACCGGGATCATTCACGACATCGACAACCCCATCGACGAATCGTTCTTCGGTATCGAGCGTAACGAACAGTCCAACGTGATTTTCTCCGCCGCGCTATTGAACAAGCGCAAGAATCCGATCGCGCTCATTGATGCTGTCGCGCTTCTCGAAAAGCAGGGCGTCGAAGCCGAGTTGCGGCTGGCCGGCCGTGCGACGGATCAAGAGTATTTCAAACGAATGCAGGATCGAATTGCCGCGTGCGGGTTGGAAAATCAGGTGAAGTTGCTCGGCGAGATCGATTCGATCGGCGTCAAGAAGAACCTGTCGGAGGCGGCAGTGTTTTCGCTGGTGTCCTTCGAGGAAGGTTCGCCGATGGGCATTGAAGAATCGATGGCGGCAGGCGTACCGGTGGTGACATCGAATCGTTGCGGCATGCCCTACATGCTTCGCGATGGCGAGAGCGGTTTCCTCGTCGATCCAAACGATCCGTCAGACATTGCGATGCGCTTGCATCAGATGATATCCAACGACGAACTTCGCAGGAAAATGGGCGACGAATCGCGCGAGATTGCCAAGGCGAGATTTCACCCCGCCAAAGTTGCAACGCGGACACGCGAGGTCTATTTGCGAGCTGTTCGCGGTACGCAGGCCCTTGCCGCAAGCGGAAACGATACGGGGCGGAGCGGCTGATGACGGTGCGGACCCAGGTAAGAACGACGGGCGTACCCGTAACAACGTGCAATGCCGGAGCAAACGGTTTGGGTAGTCAGGCGCACATGGAAACAGCGGCGACCGCGCGCGATGGGGAAGCGGTAAAAAGTGTCACCATGCGACACTGGCCGTACCCATACCGCGCAATGCTGGCTGTCTGTAGCGACCTTGACGAAACGCCCGATCGCAAGTCCTACTGGGACACCGCCGAATTCCTCAACACAACCCGCAGAACGCCGATGGGCGAGGGACTCGGGCTGGAAGTCGGCAACACCATTTACTTCGACATGGCCGCCAACCAGTTCGCCTATTGGAACACCGACGACGCCGGCAGATCAATGGTGCAGTCGCTTATCCGCAGCGGGCACATCGATTGCCTGCATTCCTTTGGCGACCTCGCAACCACCCGCGAACACGCCCAACGAGCACTCGATGAACTCGAACAAAACGGATGCCACATCGACGTCTGGATCGATCACGCCCGAGCCGTTACCAATTTCGATGGCGAAGTCATGTTGGGCGAGGGCGATGTGACGTCGTCGCCGGCATACCATGCGGACTTGACGATCAAACATGGCGTGCAATACGTCTGGCGATGTCGGGTCAGCAGCGTGCTCGGGCAGAATGTACCGCCAAGATTGAGTGGAATTCTGTCGTCCGCCCACCCGTTCGCTTCAGGCAAAACGTTCGCCAAGGAACTGACCAAGCAATTGCTAAGTCGAGCGGGCAGCCAGAAGTACGCCATGCATGCACCCAACCGTATTTTAACGCGAGCGAAGTTGCGCGACGGTCAGCCGGTCTACGAATTTCTCCGCTGTAATCCGCATTGGGGCGGTGTGAGTTCGCACGATACGGCGTGGGGCATCGGTGATGTGCTGACGCAACGAATGCTCGATCAACTTGTCGAGCGTGAGGGCGGCTGCGTTTTGTATACGCACCTGGGTAAGTCTGATTCAAATTCAACTGTACCGCTTGGTCCTACCGCGATCGAAGGATTCAGGAGGTTGGCGGCCAGGCAAGCGGAGGGCGATGTGTATGTGACGACGACGCGCCGGTTGCTGGGATATAGTCGTGCGAAAGACGAGATCGGATTTACCGCCAGGCGAATCGACGATTCAGTTGTCATCGACATAGACACAACTAGTAACCGGTACGAAACCCTGCCCTCAATCATCGACCGCGACCTTGAGGGGATGACATTCTATACGCCCGACCCCGAGCAAACGCGCGTTCGCATCGATGGCGAAGAAGTGGCCGGAATCGTCAAGAATGCTGCCGACACCACCGGTCGACAAAGCGTTTCGATACCGTGGACGCGATTGGAGTTTCCGCAGCGGTGACCACATTGGCCCAAACAACCGAAGTGCGTTCGACCGATTCGACGTTGGTCTTGCCGCCCCTTGAAGGTGATGCATATGCCAAGGTCGGTTTGGGGCAGCGCATCCGGCGAGGCATTTGGCGTTGGGTTATTCGTACGTTTCTGGTTTCATACCATGGGTGCGTTGCTATTGCCGGTTTCTTCGGACGAAGGCCGAAAGCCGTTGCGGCTGACGAACCGGTTGAGATTCTATTGACCGGAACGTTCTACTCCGACAACTGGCTCAACGCCCATGTGGCACCGTTGGCGGCCTCGTCGAAGTGTCGCAAACTGCTGCTGGTCACGACGTTCGATGCCGCGCCATCGGATGATGTCGAAGTCGTTGCACCACCCAAATGGTTGCGGAAAGTCATTGGCGGTGTGCCGTCGCGATTGATGACATTCATGTGGGTGGCGCTGAGGCGCAGGCCGGCATGGGTGGGCGGCTTTCATCTGCTGCTCAATGGATTAATCGCCCAGTTGGTCGCTCGATTCGCCGGTTCCCGAGCGCTGTATTTCTGCGTGGGCGGGCCGATGGAGGTTCTGGGCGGTGGCATTTGGGCCGAAAACCGCTTGTTTTGCAGGCTGGAAACACCCGACGCCAAAGTCGAAGCCAGCCTTCTAAAAGCCGTCCGCCGCTTCGATCTGATCATCACGATGGGCACGAGCGCTGCACAGTTCTATCGCGACCACAATGTGACATCGCGCTGCGAAGTCGTTTCCGGTGCGATCAATGCCGAGCGGTTTAACTTTGCGAACGATTCGCGCGACTTTGAATTCATCCTCGTAGCCCGGTTAAGCCCCATCAAACGAATTGACCACTACCTGCGAGCAATTGTAATCGTCGCCAAAGATCATCCCAATACGAGAGCCGCCATCGTCGGCGACGGCGAATTATGCGTAGCACTTGAATCGTTGGCGACGGAGTTGGGCATCGCCGACCGTGTCGAATTCCTCGGCCACCAAAGCGATGTCGGAGCTTTCTTGAATCGGTCAAAAGCATTCGTCCTGACGTCAGACTCGGAAGGGTTGGCGTTGTCACTGATGGAAGCGATGACCTGCGGTTTGCCAGCCGTCGTCTCGAATGTTGGCGACCTTGGCGATCTCGTCACCGATGGGGAAAACGGCTTCCTCATCGACGAACGAACGCCAGAGCATTTTGCGGCTGGCATGAGCAAACTCATCGAAGACGAAGCACGTTGGGCCGAGTTCTCGCAAAACGCCCGCACGTCGGCAAGCAAATACGAAACACCGACGGTCGTTTCGCGTTGGGATGAAATCCTTCGGAGTATGGCATAGTCATGTGCGGTATCACGGGATATGTCGGGTTCAACGATGAAGCGCTCTTGAAGCGTATGTGCGCGAGCATCGAACACCGCGGTCCGGATGAAGATGGATTCTTTGTCGCCGACGGCGTCGGTCTGGCGATGCGGCGCTTAAGTATCATCGATCTGACAACCGGCAAGCAACCCATGACCAACGAGGATGGCACGTTGCGTGTTGTCTTCAACGGTGAAATCTACAACTACCAAGTATTAACCAATCAGCTCAAATCTGCGGGGCATCGTTTTTCGACTGCGAGTGATACCGAGACGATCGTCCACCTGTACGAAGAGCACGGATTGGATTTCGCAACGCACCTGCGTGGCATGTTCGGCATCGCTCTCTGGGATTCCAATCGTCGCCGACTGGTGCTGGCCCGCGATCGGATCGGCGAGAAGCCGCTGTATTACAAGATCGACGGTCAGCAGATTCTGTTCGGTTCCGAACCCAAAACGATCTTGCAATCGCAGCATCATCGTGCGGTCAGTCCGCAAGCCGTATGCCAATTTTTAGCGGCCGGGTACGTGCCCGCGCCCGGTACGTTTTATTCCGGAGTCCAAAAACTCGCCCCGGGTGAAATGCTCGTTTGGGAAAATGGAAAGTCCGAAGTTCGGCGGTATTGGCAGCGGACGCAGACGCAGCGATCGGACCTGTCATTCGCGGACGCCTGCACCGAGTTGAGCGAACGACTCGACGAGTCAGTACGCCTCTGTCTTAAGAGCGATGTCGAAGTCGGGGCGTTTCTCAGCGGGGGGTTGGACTCTTCTGTCATGGTCGCGTTGATGCGCAAACACGAAGCCAACGTGCAGACGTTCGCCGTCGGTTATGAGGGCCTTGCCGAAGGGTTCAACGAACTCAACTACGCCCACAAAGTCGCCGAAGACCTCGGCGCGAAACATCACGAACTAATCCTTGGTCCGGTATCGAGTATAGAGTTGCTTCCAAAAATTCTGTGGCACTACGACGAACCCCACGGAGAGCCCACCTCAGTACTGGTATACCTGCTCAGCCAGTTCACCCGAAAGCACGTCAAGGTAGCCGTCGGCGGGACCGGTGGCGACGAGATTTTTTATGGGTACCCGCGCCATGGTGGCGTCAGAATGTTGCAATATTATCGATGGCTACCCGTTTGGATGAGGAAGGGCATCGTCGAGCGAATTGTCAACCGTTGGCCTGAGTCGACGACCGGCAGTAGATTCGCCAAGCGCGCCAAACGTTTCGTAAGCGGGGGTACATTGCCATTGCCAGAAGCGTATCTCAGTTGGGTGAGCATGCTGTCCGCAGAGGTGCGCGATGGATTGATTGCAGACGCAGTCAAGAACGAGGCCTATGATCCGGCGGGCGATGCGTTTCTGCGTGACATTCTGTGTGCCGATGACGGTCGTCGGTTCATGCAGCGGGTCACCGATGTGGATGTGAACGGGTATCTGCCCGAATATCAGCTTTGCTACATGGATCGCATGAGTATGGCCGGCGGACTGGAGGTGCGCGCCCCGTTGTGCGACTTTGAACTGGTCGATTTCGTCACCAGCCTACCGGCGAAGTACCGCATCAAAGGCACGAGGAGCAAGCACATTTTCAAAACTGTCGCGACGCAGTGGATCGACAAGGATATCGCCGAACGCAAAAAGGTTGGGTTCGACTCGCCCATCGGACAATGGTTCAAAGGCGAGTTGCAGGAATTCGTGACGCGATTTCTTTCGAAAGAACATGTGGCCAGGACAGGGGTTCTCAATCCGTCAGGCGTCGAGAAAATGGTATCCGAACACCTTGCCGGACATCGCGACTACTCGCTGCAACTCTGGAGCGTGATTGCCTTGGAAGCGTGGCATCGCATGTACATCGAGGATGGCATCACCGACGGGTCCGAATATACCATTCGTGACTTGCGTGGCGGGGCGAGGGAATCGGTTCAAGCACCCGCACCGAAGGCATCTGCACTGACCTGAGCGGCTGATCTGAACGGGAAGGCCTTAAGGACCGATAGAGAGAGGTACGTTCGAGTACGACAAAAATGACTGCGACGCTGACCGAAATCCGAGAGGCTATCCTACCGCCCTCAGGAGACGTGCTATTGCGTTTCCTGCGTGATGCGTACTATGGTCAGCAAGGCGAAGATACGGCTGGTGCTTATCCCGAAGAAACGGCCTTGAAAGCACGCGAACTCGGACTGATCGGACAAGGCGACAAACGCCATACGCTCACCAATCAAGGTTACATCGTCGGAAATGTAGCAAAGGAATACTGCAACTGGGTTGATCATGGTCGCACCATGCCCACGCCCAGACCGCCAACGTCGATGTTCGAAGGCAAGGACGTACTCGATCTGGGGTGCAGCTTCGGACGATGGCTTTGGGAATTTCAACGGTCGGCGAATTCGGTGGTGGGTTTGGAGTTGCAACCTGAATACGTCGAACTCGGTTCGGCGTTGGCGCGCTGCGAAGGGATCGAACCGCCTGTCATTCACAATTCCGGTGTCGAGAATCTCAACAAATTCATCGAACCGAACTCGATCGACTTCGTTTTTTCGCGCTTGGTGTTTAATCACGTGGACATTCAGGCCACCTTACCGAAGGTTGCTGACGTGATGCGAAAAGGCGGAATCCTCTGGGTGCAGGTAGAGACTTTTCCCAGTGCGTTTCGCCGGATCTTTGAGGGGGAGTTGCGTTTTCGAAGTCGTGTACTCGGCGCGTTTGCGTTGCTCAACTCACTCGGCGTCACCATCGCGAATCGCCAGATGACGCTTCCCGTCAAAGGTCGAATGCACGCTTCTCATCGCGTGGCCTATCCGACACTCGGTTGGTGGCGACGCTCGCTAAGAAAACTCGGCGTCGAGAATTTCAAAGTAGAAGCCAACGCCAACGGCAATGCTGCTTTCTCGGCCAGAAAAATCAGTTAGTACGCCGCCTACGCGAGAATTGTGGGCAGTGACATTTGAACTAAAGTTTGGTTTTCAGTTCCGAACGGACCAAAGGGTTCACGGTAACCCACCATGGAACAGCGCTCGCCATGAAAGTGTCCGGACACCCTGTCGTCATTCCCGCGTTTGCGGGAATGACGGTAATAGGCGATAGCCCAAAAAACCGCGTTTGCCATAGCAGGGCGGGCCGTGTCACCACATTCAATGTCGATTCTTAGAACTCGTCAGCACCCACATCAAACCCGGCACCAATTGGCCGGGCGACGCCGTCAATGTCGACCATGATGCTGATGCTGTAACGATTCTCGAATTCTTCATAGACCGAACTGCTCGCACCGTGATCGATTGCCGGGCTGTCATCGCGCAGTTGCAACTTACCCCTACGGATATCGATGAAGTGCGGGTCGTCCTCGATGCATTTTGATTGCGGGCTCTGCGAACCGCCGATCGCTCGAGCGCTTGGCACGTTCCTGCCGCCCCAGATGAGTCGTAAGCGATCATTCGGCTGCGAGAACAAGCAATTCTGAATGGACGAATTGGCAGCCGGCTCTGCGTGTTCAAAGAATACGTGCTTTCCCTCTGGGCGATTGATGTCAGCGATGATGTTATTCAAAATGACGTAGTCACCATAAGTGGCGGCAGCGTGGATACCGCCGTCCGCGCGGACGATCGTGTTGTTGACAATACTGCGATGCACCCCACCGACCACGAGAATCCCCGCGTTCGACCATGATGTGTTCGGGTTGAAGTCGCCGTCGCTGTCGCGAATGTTGTAGATCATGTTGCCAACAAAATAACTGTTCTCTCCGCCTGCGCTACCGGTTCCGCTTGCTTGCGAGATGCCAAAGTCGCAATCGTGGATACGGTTGAAGATAAACCAGATGCGCTCTGGGTCGTATTGGCAACCCATCCCTGCCCCGGGCGATGAGTTGCTGGGTACGTGATGGTGCGAGTGATTCTGCGAAAAGATGACATCGGCGGCTTGCTTGCACCACATGCCGGTTTGTTTGTTACCGTACGATTCGTTTCGCCCGACGTAGATGTGATGTGTCGAAGCCTGAGCCGCAAAGCTACCTGCATTGATCTGGATTCCGTCACCGCTGTTGGCGTACAGTTCGTTATCGACAACCCAAAGATTGTGTACGCCAGCCCCCACACCGATGCCGTGGTAGTCCTGATCGTAGTCGGCATTGACATCGCCATTGCCGTGAATCTTGCAGTCGTAAATGACGATGTCGTGGATCGGTTTGCCATCCCACGAGGCAATCTGCACTGCCGACCCGCCGCAGTTGGTGACTTCGCTGTGACGGATGGCGATGTGGTGCGGCCCCTCCTTGACCAGTAACGGATTACCGCCATCGAAGACGACGTGTTCGACGATGAGGTACGCGCCCGTCATCGTCACGCCTTCGGAAAATCGAACGGGCGTGACCGGGTTGGCACTGCGGATGATGACCGAACGGTCAGCCGTCCCGTTGGCATGAATCGGTATCGTCCCGCCAATGCGATAGTTGTAAGGTCCGCCAGCAAGCAGCACGACGCTGCCGGCATCGAGTTCGGTCGGAATGCTCCACCGCGGTTTCGCCCGCGTACCGTTGGGATTCCCGTCGTCGGTCGAACGCGGATGTGTGTTGTCGACGAAATGCGTGAAGAACGATGCGTCGCCATACTGCGTCGCCACCGTTTCAAAGATACCGAACTCGGGAACTGGAATACCGATGGGCGGAACCCAGTCGCTGACATGAATCGAAATTGTCGCGTCAGATGAACCCTTCCCACGAGTCGCCCGAAAACGGATAACGTCCTCGCCGGTAAAGTTCTTGGAAGGCGTATAGACAAACCGAGGCGCATCGCCGGAAAGCGCACCATGCTTCGGCTTGGCGGTAATCTCAATCGCCGGATCACCAGACTCACTACCCAGACAAGTCAAAGCAATCGGCGAAGGCGTATCGGCTTTGACATAAATGGTCTGCCCAACGGCCCGAAACGCACCCGAGTCAGATGAACCGTCAGCAGGCGCACCCGTATCGCCACCGTCAGAAAGAACAGCAGCCGGATCATCAGCAACGCCGCATCCAGCAAGCCATCCAATGAGCAAAAACGTCAGCATCCGTGCCTCCAGATCGTCGACAAGTGCAGTCATTCTCAAGACCATTTTCCGGCGAAATCAAACACATTCTGCCATGATCGGTCAGCCGCCAACGCATCATTATGCCACATTTCCTTCTTGCAAGACAAGCAGCCTTAAACTCGGTGGAAGCGACATTCGCTGTAACTTCTCTACTTGGAAAAACGACCAAGTCGCATCTTGTGCAGTCGCTTCACGCCGCAATCTGGCAATCTGGGACTTGCAACCATATGCTGAATACACTTAGAGTGACGCCAAGTAATCTTCGCGATTATGTATCATTTCGCCAGGCGTGTTGCTTTCGCCGATTGGAATTGGAACAGGGCAATGAAACGATATCTTATCACCCGTTCATGGATTGTGTTTCTCTGCATCGGCGTATCTTCACATCAAGTATTTGGGCAATGGTCTCCCGGCGGTATTGAGTCAGGGGCGCACCAATCGCCCTGTGTCAGCGATGCCGATCAGGCCCGGATCGATGCTGCGATCGAACGTTACATCCGCGACGGAGGTCCCGCTTTGAATGCGGCGCGATCGCAGGCAGCACCGAAGTATTCGTTTTATCCGATGGGCGGGAACCTTTGGCAAGACTTGTTCACAGTGAACTTCGACGATCTCGACAACGCCGGCGGGGTTTTGGATTTCGATTGTTTCGGCTGGACGTACAACGGTCACGACGCGACCGACACTGGAATTCGTACATTTGGTGAACAAGCCATCGGCGTGCCTGTCTTTGCGGCATTGGATGGAACCGTCATCGATGCGCATGATGGCGAATTCGATATGAATACCGTTTGGCTTGGGCAACCGGCAAACTTTTGCGTCATCGATCACGGTGACGGAAGAATTGTCGCGTATTATCATTTCAAGAATGGAAGTGTCGAAGTTCAACCCGGGCAGTTGGTCGTTGCTGGAGAACAGATTGGCCTGACAGGATCCAGCGGTAACAGCACAGGTCCGCACCTTCACTTCGCCTCGCGCCAGAATGGCCCGCGCATCGAACCCTATGCTGGCGCGTGCAATCCCATCGAAAGTGGGTGGTGCGATCAAACACCCGCACAGCGAGATTTCTATGTCTGGGACTTCGCATTTTCGCCGGTGGCTCTCGATACGGTACCGCTTCCCCCACACGATTTGCCTCGCACAGGACATTTCGAACTTGGTGCATCCGATCGGAAATTCTGGTTCTTTGTTGGTGGAACGATGCTACAAAATTCCGTTCTTGATGTGCGCACTTATCGACCCAACGGATCGCTGGCTGCATCTTATAACTGGAGTCTAACGAATAGCGAGCATCGTGGAGGTTGGTACTGGAACAGTATCCCATTTCATTCAGACCTCAACAGCATCACCGGGACGTGGCGAATGGAAATGGATGTCAATGGGCAGAATGTTGTCAATGCGCCATTCGAGATGCTCGCAGCTCCGGACGCGGCATTTAATCGTCCTCCAGAACCGGTGACTATTTCGATTGATCCGCCCGCGCCCATTCGTGACGAGGTCGTGTTTTGTCGCGTGGGTACGCCGCGAGTTCTTGATGACCTTGACTACGACATCGTGCGTTACGAATACGTCTGGACGGTCGATGGCAACGAGGTGCGGCGAATCATCTCAGCCGGTCAGGCAGACGCCATTGCCAGAACGCATACCCAACCTGGCGCGGTTATCGAGTGCAGCGTTACGCCGATGGATGATGACGTTTCCGGAATAACGGTTAACACACAAGTGATCGTCGATGAATTCGCAACGAATTGTAACCTTGACGACACGCCCGACGACTGCCAATTAACGAATAACGATTGCAACGAGAATCTTCGTCCAGACGACTGCGATGAAGACGACCTCATTGTGGCGCACCCGTTGCCTCAAAACGCTTGTCCTGGTGATTCGCGAATATTTGGCATTTCTGCTTCCGGTGCAGAGTCTTTTCAGTGGAAACTTGACGGAGTCGATCTGATCGATGGCGCGGCCATTTCAGGCGCGAATACCGATACGTTGGCGGTTTCAAACATCGGCGAATTATTTCAAGGCACGTATACTTGCGAGACTACAGAGGGTTGCATCGTCGCAACGTCAGAGTCGGCGATGCTGAATGTGTTCGATCCTGTTGGAATCACGAGCCAACCGATCTCATCCGATTCTGCCTGCACTGGCGAAACCACCGTGATCAGCGTCGGCGCGGTGGGCGACGGAATAACGTACCAATGGTTCAAAGATGGCAATTCACTCGCCAACTCTGGATCGATCACAGGGGCTGATTCGCCGAATCTATCAATCTCGAATCTAAGCCAGGAAGACGAAGCGTCATCGCCTGGGTATGTTTGTCTTGTTTCCGACAACTGCGGTAATTCAGTTTTGACGCAGCCAAGTGTTCTGGCGATAGTCGGTCCTGAATTCAGCGCCCAGCCCGAGAGCCTATGCATCGATTCGGGCCAGTCGGCAGTATTTAGCGTAGGCGTGAGTCCGCCAGCCGGCGCGTCCTTGTTTGTTCAATGGCACAAAGACGGATCGCCGTTGGTTCCGACAGCGAATCTTGGTGGCGTGTTTACCGATACGCTCACGATCAATACCGCCGGGGCAGGCGATGTCGGCGATTACTCTTTGCGCGTACTCGTGATCGGGCCAAATTGCGTTGAATTCAGCGCGGCAGCAGCCCTCCAGGTTGATGAATGCAACTGCCTGATTCCGGGCGACTTCGACAACGACGGCGACTTCGACCTGGCCGACGCGCAGCAATTCCAGTCTTGTTTCGGCGCAGACACGATCGCCCAGCCGGAATGCGAGTGTGCAAATGCCGATGGCGGAAACTCAACCATTGACCTCGCT
Organism: Alphaproteobacteria bacterium; assembly: GCA_028285105.1. Lineage (GTDB taxonomy): Bacteria > Planctomycetota > Phycisphaerae > UBA1845 > UBA1845 > UBA1845. Next base: position 137,231 of record JANQQE010000030.1, on the reverse strand, counting down.
GACTGGGCATCTTTGACTTCGCAATTGGAGTAATTCTCGAAACTGCAGGGCACGTTACTGTCGGTGAATTTTCAATCGAGCCCTCAAACAGACCGAAATCAACACTTGCGCATGCGCTCTCAGGTGTTCTTCAATTTTGTTCGCAAATCCGTGGTCGTTGTTTCGCTTATGTTAGCCGGCATCACGCTGGCGATCTGGATCATGGGCCGTGACGGGTACCTCCGTATTTACGACTCCGGCTGGAACCCTGGTCGAACGCATTTCTGCTATACGTATGGGTCGTTCGAGTTTGAATACAGACTAGCGGGGACACCGCAGTATTGTGTTGATCCTTCATTGGCGCCCGCATGGGCGTGTGTGCATTCGAGACAATACGGAACCCTGATTCGATTTCCCATGTGGGTTCCCATGATTTTGTTTTCAATCATTCCCGTCTGGGCGTTGATATGCATACCCTTGCGTGCGAGCCGCCGTCGCGCTTGCAACCAATGTGCTATGTGCGGTTACAACCTGACACGTCTGCCAGAGCCACGATGTCCCGAATGCGGACAGGAAACATGATTAGAAGAACGATCATCGTATTGCTATTGGGTGCGTCAATCGGGGTTGTATACATCTTTACGACCAGTTTTTCGGAGAAGAAAACGACTCACCGAATGGCTTTCAAGATCGGCGATTCATTGGTCATGGCCAGCGTTTTTCGCGGAAGTGCGATTGTCTTGGTCGGTAGTGAAGCGAACAAATTCTCGTGGCCGCCGTCTCATCCGGATTACGAGGATTTCATGGAGTTCGAGCGCGAGTTTCGGAGATTGCGGGAAGACGATCTGCAAGAGAAAGTCTTACGACAACCTGCGTTCGAGAACGATTCTTGCATAACGAGGTTTGGTTATGCGTCCTCGATTCAAGTGCCATTGCCTTCGAAGCGGAGGCCCACAGCCAAGCGACCATTGAAAACCAAGGTGTTCCCGATGGGCTACGTCGTGTTTCCACTTTGGTGCCTATTCGTCGGGATCGCTGCGATTCCGGCCAGCATGCTCATCATCGGGCCACTTCGCCGTAGAAGCCGCCGCAAACGAAACAAGTGCGTCCAATGCGGCTACGACTTGACAGGTTTACGCGAGCGTCGATGCCCCGAATGTGGCGAGCCGGCGTAAGTCCGAATGACACTTCGGCATCATTCGGAATCGTCGGACGTTTCCTTCGACGCGATGATCGAGCCTCGGTTTGAGGGTTCTACCAACCGGAAACCGACGTCTGGTGGCGAGTACTTGCCCTTACGGATTTTCAGATCACCTCCGTCGTCTTCGAGATTTTGGCTGACGGAGTAAATGGTGATACCAATCTCGTTTTTGCCCAGCAACAATGGCTTTCCCGTGAACGGATCGATGGGAACTACGTCGATGTAGCCCGGCAACAACTCGTCAAACGATTCGGGAAACCGTCCTTGGTCCAGTCGAAATCGTTCGGCCGCGATTGCAGTGTGCGCACATTGCAGTTCGGCAAGCCTGCGCCCCGTTAGCTGGGCAATGACTGTCGCCGAAGGCATGATGTGCCCCACGAGTATGGCGCTTCGCAACCCGGCGGCCAAGGGATTGGACACATTGTCGATTCTGTCGGCTTCATCCAACCATTTTAAAATATCATCAGCGACCTCGATCTGCTTCGTCCAGATTGACGCGGCTAGCCGCTGAGCGCGTCTGATGTCACGTCTTGAAATCGTCCCGAGCCGTTTGATGAATTCGTTGCCATAGATTTTGGTCGAATCAATCTTGCCGTCGGCGAAACTGTCATAGAATGTGAGCATCGCAATGCGCTCGGCGCGCATGAATTCCTTTGGGGAAATATCTGCGATTCGTTTGCTGACAAGTTGTGACAATTCGTCGAGTTGTTTTGAGTCTAGTTCACTTGTCCGGAGCATGAATTCAATGGAGGCCAGCGCCTGCTGGATGACCCTTAGCCGTACCACTCGAATGATGCCGTTCGGCTCATTGCGCATTGTGGCAGCGACTCCAAATTGCGTGATTGTGGCATGCATTGCTCCTTCCATGTCCGTATCAAGAGATTGAGCCAGCGTTTTAAGGTGAAAGAGAATGCCAGTGTACTTCCATGGTGCAAGTGAGGGTAATGTGAAATCGAATGGATTGTCGCCCTCGTAGTCATAGTTCATGACAGTCAATCGCCCGTCGGTGTTGGCGTGCAAGGATGCGAGCGACGTTACAAGATCGTCGTGTTTCTCAAGGAATGTGCGCATGGCTTCCACCGACTCAGGCGAAATACCCTCAAAAGTGTCCATGCGCCTGAGGTCTCTATCCAGAATCGGAATGTGCTTTACTTCTTCGGATTGCAGTTCTTGGAGTTTCCCGGCCAATGATTCAATGATTAGGGAGCCGTTCTGATCGATGGGGACTTCGGGCCTTCGGGCTTCCAGTTCCGCAAAAGTCACCGGCTCACCTGCAGCAACCAACTCGCTTCGGTAATCTTCCCATCGTCGATCCGCTTCCCAATCGCGATTGAGTTTCCAAACGATAGAGAATGTCGCAATCGTGCCAGCGACCAACAGCAGAATTGAAATTAGCAACCAAGGTGCCTGCTTGAGTTTCATGAGTTGAGGTTCCAGAGTCCGAACGTGTTTTTTGAAAGTTCAGCTTACTTGAAATGTAATCGGTTGGAAATCGTTTGACGGTTGCGCCTGCCCGTCATTCTCGCGCACGCGGGAATGACGACGGGGTGTATTATCCTTTTTTTGGGCGGTTCTGATGCGACGCGCTTTGCAATACGAAAGCAGGGCCAGGCGACAATTCGCCCAGCCCCGCATCATGAAAGGTGTTTGCTTCTTGTTACTACTGCTTCTTTCGCGTTGTTAGTATGGGGCTCCGATGTCTACCGTTGCTCGATTTGGTCGGATGCTGATGCCGTACGTTGATTCGAACGTGTTGTATACACTTTCTTCGGCGCTGGATGAACCTGCACCGATCGCCGGGCTGCCCGACTGCAATGCGAAGTTGTCGGAGTTCGGGCTGACGAACATCGGGTTGGCGCTGAACGATCCGGAGAAACCGGTGGCTTGCGGATAACTGTTGGCCCACTGGATGTCCACTGCGCTGCCGTTTTGATAGAACAGGCAGTTGGTCAGCGACGAGTTGTTCACCGCGCCGGGATACTCGATCATCACATGGCGTCCGCCCGATTCGTTGATGTTCGAGACGATGTTGTTGGCGATGACATAACTTCCATACGTCGCCGGTCCGTTTATGCCAGCTGGCACGTTGTACGCCGTGTTGTTGATGATGTAACGGTTGGTCGTACCGATCAGCGTGAACGCCGCATTCGACCATGCCGAATTCGGATTAAAGTCGTTGTTGCTGTCGTTGAGGTCATGAATCACGTTACCGACGTAGTAGCTGCTACCACCACCACCGTCACCGCTCATCTGTGCAAAGCCCGTATCGCAGTCGTAGATCTCGTTGTAAAGGAACCAGATCGGGCTCGGATCGTACTGACCGCCCATACCTGCAGCGTGGAACGACGAATCGCTAGGACGATGATTGTGGGCAATATTCTCAGACATGATCACATGGCGAGACTGTTTCGCCCAGAAACCCGTCTGCTTATTCTGCCACGCCTCGTTGCGGCCGAGGTAGATGTGGTGCGTCGAATCCCATCCACCCTGTCCACCGTTGATTTGTATGCCATCACCACTGTTGTGATAGAACTCGCTGTCGAGAACCCAGATGTTGTTCGTTTTCGGGCCGATGTTGATACCGTGATAATCCTGGTCGTAGCTGGCCTGCCAATCGCCCCAATCGTGGACGACGCAGTTTGAAATCACGATGTCGTGCAACGTGCTGCCATCCCACGAAATGATGATAATGCCTGCACCACCACCACCGATGAACTCGCTGTCGCGAACCGCAATGTGGTGATCGCCACCGTCGGTGAACAAACCGTTCCCGCCGTCGAACTTGATGTGTTCGACGATGAGGTACTTACCGCCAAAGTTGACCGAATTGGTCACGCGCGGTCGGGTTCCGTTGCGCGGTCCACGGATGAAGACCGGCTGCTGCGCGGTACCGTTCGCCGACATTGGCAGGTCGCCACCAATCGAGTAGCTGTAAGGCCCACCGCGAAGTTCCACGACGCTGCCGGCTGGCAGGTTCGTCGGAATCGTCACGCGCGGTTTCGATGGCGAACCGTTCGGGTTGTTGCTGTCGGTCGCGCTACCGTGATTGCGATCGACCCAGTGCGTGTAGTACGAATCGCTGCCGTAGGTGTTGGCCACCGTTTCGCGGATGCCAAAGCTTGGTTCCGGAATACCGATCGGAGCGGCCCAGCCGTCGGCGTCGCAGGAATCATTCGATTCATTGCAGAAATCGCCCGACTCGCAAGGCAGGCTACCGGCAACGCACGAACCGTTCTGGCAGACTTCCTCACCGTTGCAGAACAATCCATCGTCACAGTCGGCATCGCTGCCGCAAGGTTCGCAACCGTCAGGCGTACCATTGTTGTCGGTATCGACGCTGTCGTCGAATCCGGGGCACGCATCGTTGCAGTCGGCGACACCGTCGTTGTCGGAGTCGGCGTCGGCCGTACCGCATCCGCACTCGCCGGGTTCGGTCTTGTCGGCATCGTTCGGGCAACCGTCGTTGCAGTCGAGGGTTTCGTCACCGTCGGAATCGACGTCGGCTTGTCCCGGGCACGCATCGACGCAATCGGCAACACCGTCACCGTCTGAATCGGTTTCCGCGACGCCGCAGCCGCACTGACCGCTGCTCTGTTTCGATGGATCGTTCGGGCAGCCGTCACTGCAATCCGGTTCGCCGTCGCCGTCGGAGTCTTCGTCGCAATTCAGGAACGTGACGCCAAAGTCATCCCACTGCTTGTCGCCAGCCCCCATTGACCAGACGCCGATGGTTCCCTGCATTACGCGGGTACCGTTGTTGTCGTAGCAGTCAATTTGCCAGTTATTCGGTTCGTTGGAGCCTTCCGCCCAGACCTTCGCGCGGATTTCCGTACGCGAACCGGTGTCTTCAAGTTCGACGAGGAAGTTGAACCACGTTCCGGCACTGAGGTTGACGCCCGAATCGGTCTCTCCGCCGGAGATGTCGGTACCGTGCGGTGAGATGTGGAACGTACCGCCACCCCATTCGCGGAGACGATAGTACGTGTCGCTGTTTGGATAATCAGAGAGGAACGTCACACCGACACCACCGGTTGAAGACGTGGCACGCATGCGCCCGCTGAATTCGTATGCGGTCCAGCTGTCGCTGCCGTCACCGACATAGTGCGAGTGAATGTTGGTCTGCGTTGAAGTCGTACCAAGTACCTTGTCACCGCCAGCCGTCTGAACTTTGAACAGTCCGTCGCTTTGGCTGAGGCTGTTGTTGGCACCGGTGTCGTACCAGTCTGACGGATCGCTACCGTTCGAGAGGCCGTCAAAGTCTTCGTTGAATCCGCCGCCGCTCGATTCGACTTCGCAGGCATTGCTGAATTCGTTGCAACTTTCTCCCGCCGATTCGTCGCACGGTGCTTCACCAGCCATACAGACGCCCGTGTCACAGTATTCTGCTCCGTTGCAGAAGAGACTGTCGGTGCAGTCGCTGTCGCTTGCGCACTCGTCACAGACATTGCGATCTTCGGCGCACAACTCGGGACCGCATGGAGCGACGCCTGCTTTGCACGTACCGTTGTTGCAGGTTTCCGAACCGTTGCAGAATGCACCGTCGTCGCAGTCGGCATCGTTACCGCATTCGTCGCAGCGGTCGAGGCCTTCGTTGCAGAGCGAGGCGTCATCGCAAGGAGCAACGCCCGCGACGCACGAACCGCCGTCGCAAGATTCAACACCGTTGCAATATGCTCCGTCGTCGCAATCGCTGTCCTGCGAACATTCGCCGCAGAATTCGTTGGCTTCGTCGCAGAGGTCGGCTGAGCATGGCGGAGTACCGACGAGGCAGCGACCGTTGTCGCAGGTCTCGGTACCGTTGCAGAACGCGCCGTCATCGCAGTCGACATTCGAAGCGCATTCGTAGCAGAAGTCGCCGGCTTCGTCGCACTGTTCGACATCGCAGGGTGCCGCACCCGGTTGGCATGCGCCATTGACGCAGCTTTCGACGCCGGTGCAGAACGAGCCGTCGTCGCAATCGGCATCAGCGGTACAAGCGACCGCGTCACCGATGAGCAGTTGCGGGATGAACGTCAGGTCCGAACTGTCGATGTTGTAGTTGTGGACTTCGATCGCCAGGACGTTTGGCCCGTTCAAGAGCAGACCTGCGACGGGCAGGTCGATTTCTTCGGCCACACCGGCTTCGCGACCGGAATCAGCTTCCGTACCGCGGGTCACGGGCGAACCCGGGTTACCGATGTTGCGGCGGCTCACTTCCGTACCGTTGATGTATGCGACAAACGCATCGTCGTAATCGATGACGAGTTTCAGGTCGGATACTTCCGAACCGTTGGGGATTTCGAACTTGCGTCGGGCGTACACGGTCAGGTAGCTGCCGGCCATGTCCGAAAGTACGGTGGCGTCGTCGCCGTCGCCATAACCGATCCCGGTCGGACCCACCAACCAACTGCCATCGTTGAAGAACGTATCGCTCCAACCGACCGAAGGCGTTCCTGAAAGGCCTTTTTGGTAGTGCCATTGATCGCCCACGGCGATGAGGACGTCGGTGCATGCGTCGAGCGTTTCATTGCATCCGCTCGTCGGGCATGCTGCATCACCGCTGACACAGGCACCTGCGACGCATGATTCTTCGCCATTGCAGAAATCGCCATCGTCGCATTCGGCATCGGTGGTGCAACCGTTGCCACCAGGTCCGCCCGGACCACCGCCACCCGGACCCTCTGGGTCTTGCGGATCTTCCTCGGCGATGCAAGTGTCGGTGTCTTCATTGCAGTCGTCGTCACCGCAAGGTCCGTCGCTGGAGACGCAATCGCCATCGTTGCAGACTTCGGCACCGTTGCAAAACAGTCCGTCATCGCAGTCAGCGTCTTCGTCGCATTCGGATACTTCAAGGGCTTCAACGTCGATTCCGAATTCAATTGAGAAAACGTCATCGCCAAGGTTTGCGACGTCGGATGACAGCGCCAGCAGCCCCGATTGAAACTCGTGTCCGGTAACGGTGATGTTGTATTCGCCCGGTTCGGAAAAGACATGCGTGGTTCGACCGCCACGAACCGGCCGGGACGAATCGCCAAAGTCCCAAGTGAACGATAATCGTCTTCCACCGACCGGATTGACAGCCTGAATCGCGAAAGACCAGGTATCCGGAGTGGCAGGACTAATCGGTTGTGCGATCAGGCTGTAAACGCCTGAGTTGCCGCTGTCATCCGTCACTGGCATCAAAACGCTTCCTTCCGGCGGCGTTTCCTGCGCCAGTTCTTCAAGTTCTTCCTCGGTGAACTCGTCCGTCAATTCCGGTTCACCGTCGACCAGCGTCGAGAATTCGACTTCGCGATCGTCGCCTGAACCGGTGTCAGCCGAGCTTTGCGTGTCGCTATTCGATTCGTCATTGCTTGACGATTCCGTTGGCGACTGGCAGCCTATACCGGACGAAATAAAGATCGCAAGACAGGCTGCACCGAGTGGGCGCAGACCTGAACGGTCTTCAAACAAGTTCATATTTTGCTCCTAGTGTGCCGCTGGGTGGCGCGGTGTTTCGCGCTGGATACAGCTTGGCAGGACTCTCTCCCCCTGTACTTCTTGGAACCTACGATTCCCTGGGTGAACGGGGCAAGGAGTCGCACAGCGGCACGCAGACCATCGGAAGCAAACCAGCGATAATCACCGGCAAAAAATGCCGATGGCAAGTGTGCGGCCAATAAACCTTGGGGGTACCGGGCTTTGCGAAATCGATAATTCTTGACCCCATTTTTTGGGGCCGAAAAAGAAAGAATTCTCCCTTTAAGGAGTTTCAGAGAAGGTGCTACGATTCCGGTAAAACTTGATTCAAGTCGGCGTTTTCCCCTCATGTTCCAGACGACATTCCCCGTCTAAGACATGGGTGGTGGTTGCTCGTCTGGCGTGAAGTATTTGTTCGCCCGAAGCGAATGCTTTTGAGATGGTGCATGTAAGCAGCGATTGGATTTTCGTTGCTGTTCTAGAGATGGGCGGCATGATCGACGGTTATGCGGATACTGTCATTACAACGCGGTACGTTTTCGGGAATTAGTGACGCACTTCTAGACGTCTGGGAGGCTTGCTCGCCCGACGATATCATCACCCGTTGCGATCTCGATGAGGGCTACTTCGAGAACGCAGCCGACAAATTCAGAGCGCTTCCCGAGTTGGTCAAAGCCAGCGCTTCGATGGGCATCAAGGAAGCGAAACGCAGTTATCGGCAGATCGCCCTCCGATCGCAGACGAATTTGAATCGACTGGACCATGTGATTCGTGAAACCTGTGAACGCCATACGTTCGATCTTACGCTGACATTCCAAACGCTCATCCCGGTTCCGCCCACCGGCAAACCGAATTTCATCTATACGGACCATGCCATCCTTACCAATCGTTACTACCCGGACGGCGATGCGGCGATCAAACGGTGGGAGCATTGGCTGCCAACCGAGCGGGCATTGATCGAAGATGCGGCGCTTATCTTTACGATGAGCACGCACGTCAGCGATTCGCTGGTTGAGTTCTACAATGTCTCGCCTGATAAAGTCAGATGCGTGGGGGCTGGTTTCAACGCGCGCAACCGTGGGAAGGCCTCGGATAACAAACCGCGATCAAGGGACATCCTGTTTGTAGGGTTCGACTGGGAGCGAAAGGGTGGCCCGCAATTGGTCGAAGCGTTCGCCCGCGTCCGAGAATCGCAACTGGATGCTCGGTTGATCGTTGTCGGGTGCGAGCCCGAAATCGATGTTGCCGGTGTCGAAGTGCTTGGTGTCGTACCGCTGGAGCGGGTCGGTCAACTCATGTCCAAAGCGTGCTGCTTTTGTATGCCAAGTTTGCGGGAACCGTTCGGGTTGGTTTACCTCGAAGCCATGAATGCCGAATTACCGGTCGTCGCATTAAACCTTGGCGCGCCGCGCGACTTTGTCGAAAACGATAAGACCGGGGTCCTCGTCGAACCGCATGACATCGAAGGCTTGGCCGGGGCGCTGGAAAAATTAGTCGCCAATTTGGAAACCTGCGCTATGATGGGGAAATGGGCGCGACAGCGCGTTGCGGCTGACTTCACCTGGGAACTGACGCAGGAGCGTATGGCTCAGGCGATTCGAGAAGTCATGGCGTCTTGAGGGAAGAACCGCCTGAGGGCGTCGCGATTTTGGGGTTTTTGAACGGCTTGAATGTGCGCTTCCATGTCAGTTGAAACCAAAGTCAACGAGCGCCACCACTCGCCCACGGTCAGTATCGGTGTGCCCGTATACAACGGCGAACGCTACCTTGAAGCGTGCCTAGATGCGTTGCTGGCTCAGACCTTTACCGATTTTGAGATCATCATTTCCGATAACGGTTCGTCCGATTCGACCATGCAGATTTGTCGTCGGTATGCCGAGAAGGACTCGCGCATTCGATACTACCGCATCGACATGAATCACGGAGCCGCATGGAATTTTAATCGGACCGTGCAACTCGCCAATGGCAGTTACTTCAAGTGGGCAGCCCACGACGATCTTTGTGCGCCCGAATTCCTGCAATCGTGCGTTGACGTTCTGGATCGAGATGCGTCAGTCGTTCTGGTGTGTCCCAAGCCGCGGGTCATCAACGCTCAGGGCGACAAACAGGAACCGTATCCGATCCAACTCAAGACGGATTCAACCGAAGCCCATGTCCGATATGGCGAAGTTATTCGCGGCGATGTGGGTTACAAGTGTTACGAAGTGTTTGGGCTTTATCGGATGAGCGTGCTGGAGCGCACCGATCTCATCGGCAACTACCCGCATGGCGACGGCGTGCTGCTCGCGAGGGTGGCACTTTTCGGACGGTTTCACGAAGTGCCCGATGAACTGTTCTTTCCGAGGGAACATGCCGAGCAGTCGATGAAGGCGATGAAGGACCGCTATGATTACGCAGACTGGTTCGACACCAAGCAAACCGGACGCATGGTCTTTCCAACCTGGAGAATGTTTTGGGAATATTTTAAGGCGATCGGCAGAACCCCAACATCCATCTGGCAGCGGTTTCGGTGTCAGTTGCACCTGATTCGATCTGCGATTTCGTATCGGCGCAAGTTCGTGCGCGACTTCGTGTGTGCCTGGAAGGCGCGGCGGCATCGACGGTTGAATCTGCCCAAGTCGCCATCGTCGTTGACGCCATCTGCCACCCGTGGAGGGTCAGCCGACCGATGACGGTCGCTTTCGTCAATCATCCCTGGGACACGATGGATCTTTCCGCTCTGTCCGGTTCGCTTCCCATTTGGACCTACGAAGTCGCAAGCCGATTGCCCAAGGCGAATTCCGTTTTGATTTTTGCCCGTCGCGGATCGAAGCAAGCGGCTGGCCAATCGATCGATAACCTGACGCTACGGCGAATCGCGATCGATACCGATCCGTTGTCGCACAAACTGCTGCGTCGCATTCCAGGTCTGTGGTCCGCGCGGAAACCGTTCTTTGCATCGCGACATCATTATCGATCGTTTATCGGACAAGTCGCCGATACGTTAACAACCCATGCTGCCGACATCGTTCACATCCACAACTTTTCCCAGTACGCCCCGATCATCCGCAAAGCCCTGCCAAACGCGAGAATATGTGTCCACATGCACTGCGAATGGTTATCGCAACTAGACACTGCGCGTGTGGCGAAGAACCTGGATCATGTCGATGCGGTGTTCGCATGCAGTCAGTACGTCGTCGATCGCATTGCCCGAAAGCAACCGCAGCACGCGAGCAAGTGCCACTGCATTTACAATGGTGTGAACACCGAAACGTTCTCTCCCGAAACGAACCACAGCACGAAACGCGATAGCGATAACCTGCGAATTCTGTTCGTGGGGCGATTGTCGCCCGAGAAAGGCGTCCATGTCTTGATCAAAGCGTTTAATGAAATCGCCGCCCGCGTGCCGAATGCAGTATTGGACATCGTCGGGCCGGAAGGATCCGCGCCGATTGAATACATCGTTGGACTCAGCGACGATGAGCGGGTCAAAGCCCTCGCGCGATTCTATGAGGGCGACTACATGCAGCAACTTCGCGATGGACTGTCAGATGAAGCAGCAATTCGGGTGAACTTCATTGGTGGATTGCCCCAAGCCGATCTGGTCGCACGGTATCGAGATGCCGATGTTCTGGTCAACCCGTCGCTCAGCGAGGCATTTGGCATGAGCCTCGTCGAAGCAATGGCCTGCGAGACGCCGGTGGTGGCTGCCAGGACCGGTGGTATGTCCGAAATCGTTTTGCCGGGGGAGACGGGTGTCCTGGTGAATCCAGACGATCCGAAATCGCTCGCCGATGGCATCTGCGATATGCTTGGCGATGCGGTAAAACGAAAAGCGATGGGGGCGGCGGGCCGGTCGCGCGTGCTTGAAATGTTTACCTGGGACAAAATCGCAGCGACGGTGAGCGCTCGATACGATGAACTCCTCGCCAATTGATCAATACGCTCCAAAAGGGTTCGTTGCGAAGCGCCGTCGGCAGCGCTTGCATTCCGTCATGCGCAGCCGCCCCGAACTACCGGATTACTCAAAGAAAGCAATTGTCTTCGCGCCTCATCAGGACGATGAGGTTTTGGGATGCGGTGGAACCATCATCAAGAAGGTCGCACAAGGCGCAGAAGTCAACATCGTCTTTATGACCAACGGGCGTCGATCTCATGCCGGCAGAATGGATGTCAGCGATCTCATTGCCCTTCGCGAACAGGAAGCACTGAGTGCGGCGAAGATCATGGGCGTACCGGAAGATCGCGTGACGATCTTCGATCTTCCTGACGGCAAACTCGGCAATCATCGAGAAAGCGGTGTCAGGCAAGTCGAGGAAATCCTCAGACGATTGCATCCAGATGAAGTATTCGTTCCATCGCGATACGACGGGCCAGTCGATCACCTTGCCACATTTGAATTCGTTACCGATGCATTGCGGAATCTTAATCAAACGCCGCGTCTACTAGAGTATGCGGTATGGTTTTGGCACCATTGGCCGTGGGTGCGTCCGGATAAACGAATTGTTCGGTCGCCGTTGCGCGCGATATCGAATGCAATCGTCAGGCCGTTTCGAATGACACGTTCGTTCAATTTGTGTGTTGACATTTCCAACGAGCGGACTCAAAAGCTCGAGGCGCTTGCTGCCCACGAATCGCAGGTGAAGCGTCTGATTCCCGACGAAGAATGGACGATCCTTAGCGACGTTTCCGACGGGGCATGGTTGGCAGCATGTACGCAAGATTTCGAGATTTTCGCGATGCGTGATTGGCCATGAATGCGGTCGACTGAATCCGGAGATTTTCCGGGATTTCTGCAATCAGCAGCCCATAATTTTAGATTACCTGATACCGAACTGCGCGACTGGGTAACTTTCTGGATCGCCCAAATTACGTTTGCGGACGTGAATCGGCGTTCCTGTCGAGTTCAATCGGACCAGTCTTGTCAGACTTTGGCACGGTTGGAGCATTAGTTATAATGATGTGGACCGCTTTTGAGGGGGGATTGACCGCGATTTCGGCGAGCGATTTGCCACTCAAAAATAACGCACGGTTGACTGGCCTTTGGGAGGTTGGTGGCCAATAATGAGTCGGGGGTATTCAAGAGAGGGCCCAGCGCGATCCGACGCGGGATTGTCGTTCACAAGGGCCATTCACTTCGTCGATATCACGCTCGACCAAATGCGCGGGTCTTGGGAACAGACGAGGTAGGGGAGCATCAATGGGGTGGGTCTATCGTTCAGCCTTTGTAGGAATTGTCAGCAACTGTGCGCGCCGATTGAGCGGTTCGGGCTTCGGTCGCGGGTGGCATTTGTCTATTTGCTGCGCGGCGATCGTCGGTTGCACATCGATCCCTGCTGTGGTGCAAGCAGCTCCCGGCGATCCGGAGATCGATGTCTGGCAAGGGCCGTCTCAGCACTTTGGCAATCCTGGTGTACCTCAGAAAGTCTACAACATTCTCGGTCGGGTTACAGATGATACGTTTATCAGTTCGTTTTCTTACACCATAAACGGCGGGTCCAGCATTCCGTTATCAATCGGACCGGATACATATCGCCTGCAAAACGAGGGCGACTTTAACATTGATATTAACCGCGACAATCTGAATGTTGGTGTTAACATCATCGACATCACGGCGGTAGATTCTCAAAGCAACACGACGGTTGTGTCGGTGTCGTTGAACTACACACCACAAAACACCTGGCCGCTTCCCTACAATATCAATTGGGACAACGTCAATGAGTTGACCGATGTCGTTCAAGTTGTCGATGGAATTTGGGATTATAGCTCGAACGGAGCGCGGATTCTCGAATGGGGATACGATCGCATCCTGGCGGTCGGCGATTTGAGTTGGACCGACTACGAAATCACCGTACCGATCACCGTCCATTCTCACGACATTCTCGATCTCGGGTTTCCAAGCATCGGGCCTGGTGTCGGGTTCGTCAATCGCTGGCAAGGACACAGCAACTGGCAAGGTCGCCAACCGAACATCGGCTGGCTGCCGATGGGAGCCAGCTTCTGGTACGATTTTTCCGACAACGACGGAACATTCTCGCTGCACGGCGATGGGGGTACGCTCGTAACCGATCAAACCGGATTGAAGATTCAATTGGGTACCACGTATTTATGGAAGTTTCGCTGCGAGACTCAGCCAAGTGGCTACACGTTTTATGGTGGGAAAGTTTGGGAAATGGGCCAACCTGAACCACCGGGCTGGCTCCTGACCGGATCTGATGGACTCAACGACCTTCAAAACGGGTGCGTGCTGCTGATTCCGCATCATGTCGATGCGACTTTTGGCGATGTTACGGTGGTGCCGGTGGGGCCAGGTTCTTCGCTGGCGATCTCAAACCTTCAAGTCATCCCGTTTCAGAATTCGGCTCAGGTGACCTGGTCGACAAATCAGCCTGCCGATAGTTCGGTCGCATACGGAACCACCTCGGGCTACGAATTGGGGACTGAGAGTTCCAGTTCGCTCGTCAGCACACACAACATTACGCTGAACAATCTGCAACCCAATACGCTGTATCACATTCAAGCGACCAGCGAAAATGCATCGATGGAATCGGCGTCAAGCGGTGACTTCACCTTTACGACGCTGGGTCCGCGGACGATCACGACAAACACTTCGGGTAGTGGGTCAGTCGTGCTCACGCCCGATCAACCGACGTACCAGGACAACGATGTTGTCGATGTGGAAGCCGTCGCGTCGAACGGATGGATGTTCGTCAACTGGCAGGGCGATCTGGACGGGAACACCAATCCAACGCAGCTCACCGTCAGCGGCGACATGAATGTGACGGCAGTCTTTACGGACGACCTCGACACCAACGGTCCGGTGATCAGCAACGTTCAGGTCTCTGCCGGCGCGACGAGTGCGCAAGTGACCTGGACCACGGATGAATTGTCCGATTCGAGCGTTGCGTATGGCCCGACGGCTGCTTACGAAGACGGGTCGGTCAGCGATTCCAACGATGTGACCAACCACGCGATCAATCTCAGCAATTTGTCGCCGGAAACGACGTACCACTATCAGATTACGTCAACCGATGCGTTTTCCAACTCGACGCAGACCGTTGATGCGGTTTTCATGACAACGGCTGGCGTGACATCGGGCTTGGTGTCGGACGACTTCAGCAGCGGTCCGCTCAATACCAACATTTGGACATTTGTGAATCCGACCGGCAACAGCAGTTTGAACATGACCGGTACGCAGGCTGAGATCACGGTAGAAGCCGGCATCCTCCATTCAATGTATGGCGGAGGCAACCGATTGCCGCCGCGAATCATGCAGAACGTGCAAGATGCGGATTTCCAAATGGAAGTCAGTGTCGAATCGTTCGTCACGGAGCAGTTCCAAACGCACGGAATCCTAGCCGAGCAGGATGCGGACAACTATGTCTACTTTGAAATCCTCAGCAACGGCGGGCAGATGCAGGTCTATGTCGAGTCCGTACTCGGAGGATCGGGATCCTCGCAGGCCTTTTTCACGATCGGTTCGACAAACCTGACCAAGATGAGGCTGGATCGCACGGGTGACTTCTGGACGTTCGAGTATTCGACAGACGACGGTCAAAACTGGTTCAATGGTGCTGCGTTTACGACCCAGCTCAACATTACGGCTGTCGGTGTGTATGCAGGGAACGATTCGTTCTCCGGGGTCGATTCGCCGGAATACACGGCCATCTTCGATTATGTGTTCAATTTAGCCGGCCCGATCGATCCGGAAGACGGTAGCAGTTTATGCTCAGGCGTGGATTGCAGTGGATTTGATGGCGATTGCGTCGTTGGTGTTTGCAATCCGGGAACGGGTGCCTGCGAGACCGCGCCTGCGAACGAGGGCGGTGCTTGCGACGACGGCGTAAACTGCACGACTAGCGATGTCTGTTCGAACGGTCTGTGCATCGCCGATCCGGTCGATTGCTCCGGACTTGATGACGCTTGCAACGTGGGTATTTGCAATGAGGGTCTCGGCACGTGCGAGGCGACTCCCGCGAACGAGAGTGGTGCTTGCGACGATCTGGATCCGTGTACCATCAACGATGCCTGCACCAACGGAACGTGCGCCGGTGTGCCAAAAGATTGCTCGGCGCTCGATGGTCCATGCACGATTGGCGTTTGCAACGGAACAACCGGCGAGTGCGAAGCCGCCCCAGCCAACGAAGATCAATCTTGCGACGACGGACTTCTTTGTACGACGGACGACGCCTGCTCGAATGGGTTATGCGAAGGCGATCCGGTCGATTGCACCTCGCTAGATGGTCAGTGTTCGACCGGTGTGTGCAACCCGACGAGCGGAGCCTGTGAGGCTAATCCGATCAACGAAGGTCTTGGTTGCGATGACGGCGACCTTTGCACCGAAACCGACATTTGCGCTGCGGGCACTTGCGGAGGTGCAGCCGTCGATTGTTCGTCGCTCGATGACGACTGCAATGCCGGAACCTGCAATCCATCCACCGGGACGTGCGAAGCCGCACCCGTCAACGAGGGGGGTGGATGCGACGATGGCGATCTTTGTACGACCCTCGACGCCTGCACGAACGGGGTCTGCGCTGGTGAGGCGGTTGATTGTTCCGGCTTGGACGATTCGTGTCTGATCGGGGCGTGCAATGCGTCGACCGGAGCCTGCGAAGCGTTGCCCGCCAACGAAGGCGGCGCTTGCGATGATGGCGACAACTGCACGATTGGCGATGCTTGCTCCAACGGCATCTGCGATTCCGAACCGCTCGATTGTTCGGGACTGGACGACGCTTGCAACTTAGGCGTCTGCAACGAAACGTTAGGAACGTGCGAAACGGCACCAGCCAACGAAGGCGGAACGTGCGACGATCTGAACCCATGCACCGAAAACGACTCGTGCGCGAGCGGGGTCTGTGCCGGTACGCCCAAGGATTGTTCTTCGCTCGATAGTGCTTGCAGCGTGGGTGTTTGCAATGCATCGACGGGCGTTTGCGAAGCGTTGCCAGCCAATGAAGGCAACAACTGCGATGATGGCGACAATTGTACGATGCTGGACGCCTGTACAAACGGTGTTTGCGCGGGGGCGGCGGTCGATTGCTCCGGACTCAACGACGGATGCAATGTAGGTGCGTGCAATGCAGGAACGGGATTCTGCGAAGCAATACCAGCCAACGAGGGCGGCGGTTGCGATGACGGCGACCTGTGTACGACGCTCGATGCATGCACCAATGGTGTTTGCGTGGGAAGCGCGGTCGATTGTTCGTCGCTGGATGACCAGTGTCTGGTCGGTGCGTGCAACCCATCGACGGGCGTTTGCGAATCGGTCAGCGCCAATGAAGGCGGTATTTGCAGCGACGGTGATCTTTGTACGACGAACGACGCCTGCACGAATGGATTGTGCGAAGGTGAGTTCGTGGATTGCTCCGGACTCGACGACGATTGCAACCTTGGCGTTTGCGCTTCGTCCACCGGTTTCTGCGAGCAGGTCGCGGTGAATGAATCGGGTGGCTGTGATGACGGCGACCTGTGTACCGAAAATGATGCTTGTGCCGACGGTATCTGCGAGGGTACTACCGTCGATTGCAGCGGTTTGGACGGCATGTGCCAGACGGGTATTTGCGACGGCGGTAGCGGACAATGTGTCGCACAACTTGCAGCTGACGGAACCTCTTGCGACGACGGCGACTTGTGTACGGATGATGACGAATGCACCGGCGGGTCGTGTGCGGGTACGTCTGCCGACTGCTCCGGACTCGATGACCAGTGCAACGTTGGAACGTGCAATGCATCGACCGGCGCATGCGAGGCTGTCCCAACCAATGAAGGCCAACTCTGCGACGACGGCATCGATTGCACGTTCGACGAAACGTGTACGTCCGGAGCATGCAGCGGCACGCTCGAAGACTGCGATGGTGACGGCGTGTGCGATGGCGACGACAACTGCCTGTCGGTGGCCAATCCGCTACAGGAAAACGCAGACGAGGACGGTTTTGGAGACGCCTGTGATCAGATATTCGACTTCGATCACGATGGCGACATAGACCTCGACGATTTGGGCGAATTTGCCGATTGCGTCAGCGGTGCCGGATTCAACGCGACGCTGAATTGCCAGGATGCATTCGACAATGATGGCGATGGTGATGTAGACTTATTCGACTGGGCAGTATTCCAGACGGCCTTTACCGGGCCTACCGCGATCACGTGTCCGTGACCCCCTCTGCGGTGGGCGGCCGATAACCAAACGACTTGGGGTTTATCCCGCATCTGGTGGCGAAAGCCAACCCGATTCGCAGACGATGAATCCTAGACGGACCTGTCTGCTGCCGGTATCCCCGACGGTATCGGGCAATTTGAAGGAGCATGTCTTGAAAGTAGCGATTCTCGCAGGTGGCGTAGGAACGCGCCTGGCAGAAGAAACCGAGATCAAGCCCAAGCCGATGGTAGAGATCGGTGGTACGCCAATCATCATGCACATCATGCGTCACTACGCGCAATATGGTCACAAAGAGTTTGCCATTGCGCTGGGGTACAAAGGTGAGTATATCAAGAAGTTCATGATGGATTACGCATCGCTGCAATCGCATTTGACCGTTGATCTTAAATCGGGCCATGTCGAACAACACGGTGAAGACAAGTTGGATTGGAGAGTCGATTTGGTGGATACCGGCCGCGATACGTTGACCGGTGGTCGCATCAAACGATTGGCTCCGTTCATTGGCAACGAGACGTTTATGCTGACGTGGGGCGATGGCGTTTCGGATGTAAACCTCGATAAGTTGCTGGCGTTTCATCAGTCGCATGGCAAGCTTGCGACCGTGACAGCCGTCCGACCGACGGCCCGCTTTGGTCACCTGGAATTTGAAGGCGACCGCGTGGTGGAGTTTTCGGAAAAACCGCAGACGGCTGAGGGCTGGATCAACGGCGCGTTCTTCGTCATCGAGCCAGCCGTCTTCGATTACATCGAAGGCGACGCAACCCAATGGGAACATGAACCGATGGAGCGTCTCGCCCGCGAAGGGCAATTGATGGCTTATCGGCACGATTCATTCTGGCAGTGTATGGATACGCTGCGCGATAAGAAACTTCTGGAGGATCTTTGGGACTCCGGACGGGCACCTTGGAAGACATGGGAATAAGCGATATGCGCGTATTGGTGACAGGAAATCTCGGATACATCGGAACCGTCTTGACCCCGATGTTGTTGAAAGAAGGCATGGAGGTCGTGGGGCTGGACAGCGACCTGTATCGGCATTGCACGTTTGGTGCAGTTCTTCCCGATGTCCCCACGATCATCAAGGACGTTCGCGATGTCGAGCTATCCGATGTTCAAGGCTTCGACGCGGTGTGTCACCTTGCCGGCTTGTCGAACGATCCGTTGGGCGATCTCAATCCTGACCTGACGTTCGAAATCAACCACCGCGCCTCGGTGCGACTGGCTGAGCTTTGTAAAGAAGCCGGCGTGGGGCGGTTCATTTTCTCGTCGTCGTGCAGCAACTACGGTGCGGCTGGCGATGACATGCTTGATGAGGATTCGCGCTTTAACCCGGTGACGCCCTATGGCGAGTCAAAGGTGTTCGTCGAGCGCGACGTGTCGCCCTTGGCGGATGGCTCGTTTTCGCCGGTGTTCTTGCGCAATGCGACGGCGTATGGCGTGTCTCCGCGACTTCGGTTCGATCTGGTGGTCAACAACCTGACGGCATGGGCGGTCACGACGGGCAAGGTCATGATGAAAAGCGATGGAAGTCCCTGGCGACCTATCGTACACATCGAAGACATCTCGCGGGCGTTTGTGGCTGTGTTGAAAGCCCCGCGCGAGAAAATCCACAACCGGGCGTTCAATGTCGGGCGTACGGATGAAAACCTCCGCGTTCGCGACATCGCCAATCTGGTTGGCGAAATTGTGCCCGATTGCGAAGTTGCGTTTGCCGATGGTGCGTCGCCCGACGCCCGCAACTACCGCGTGAACTGCGACATGATCGCGAAGGAACTTGGCGATTTCCTTCCGCAGTGGACGGCGCGCAAGGGTGTCGAAGAATGTTACAACGCATACACGAAACACAGCGTCACGCTTGAGGAGTTTGAAGGTTCCAAGTATCAGCGAATCGGGTACATTCGCAGCCTCATCGCCAGCGGTGAATTGGACAAGTCGCTGCGATTCGCAGAACACGCGGCACCGGCGAACAAGTAAGATATTCGAGACCGTCAAGGTCCGGGCACGAGAGAGAACAGTAAACGATGGATCGAACTGCAACACTAACCGGCGGGAGTGATCTCGTGGCACAGCAATCCTGGGAAGAATTTACCAAGCGCTGCGATGCTGCAAGTTGTCGTTCGTGCGGTGAGTCCACGCTTAAGCCTGTTCTCGACCTCGGCAAGATGCCGTTGGCTGACGGGTTGCTGACCGAAGCGCAACTTTCGAAACCCGAGAACACCTACCCGCTTGAGGTGGCGTTTTGTTCGAAATGTACGCTGGTCCAAATTCTCGAAACGGTTCCACCGGAAGTTCTGTTCGGGCACGATTATCCGTACTTCTCTTCGTTTTCCGATGCATTGCTTGCTCATTCGCGCGAGAACGCGCTTGATCTGATCGATCGACGAAGCCTCTCGGGTGAGCAGGATTGTCTCGTCGTCGAGTTGGCGAGCAATGACGGGTATCTGCTCAAGAATTTCGTCGAACAAGGCATCAAGGTATTGGGCATCGATCCCGCACCAGGGCCTGCGAAAGCCGCAGAAGAAATCGGCGTTTCGACATTGTGCGATTTCTTCACGGAACAACTTGCCGACAGGCTCGCAGCCGAAGGCAGCCAAGCCGACGTCATCATCGCCAACAACGTACTCGCTCA
The DNA here is from genome assembly GCA_028285105.1 of Alphaproteobacteria bacterium. Lineage (GTDB taxonomy): Bacteria > Planctomycetota > Phycisphaerae > UBA1845 > UBA1845 > UBA1845. The sequence goes on along the minus strand of JANQQE010000030.1, from coordinate 116,849 downwards.
TGTGGCGGACACCAACGGTTTCGTCCGTGGCGTACGAACGCTGCTCAAGGACGAGGGTGTGGCTGTCATCGAAGTGCCATACGTTCGCGAATTGATCGAACACGGCGAATTTGACACGATTTACCACGAGCACCTGTGTTACTTTTCGGTGTGTGCGCTTGATGCATTGTTTCGCCAGAACGGCCTGTTTCTCAATGACGTTAAGACGCTCTCGATTCACGGTGGATCGCTGCGACTATACGTTGAAAAACACGAACGCCCGTCGCCGGTGATCATCGAAATGCTGTCAGAAGAGAAGGCATTGGGACTCGATCGCTACGAGTATTACAAGAACTTCAGCGAGCGCGTCCGCCAGATTCGCGACGAGATGCAGACACTTCTTAAAGACCTGCGCAACCAGGGCAAGACGATCGCCGGATACGGGGCGGCAGCCAAGGGCGCGATCATGCTCAACTACATCGGAGCAGATAGCGACACGATCGACTACGTCGTCGATCGCAACGTGCATAAGCAGGGACTGTTCATGCCCGGAACGCATCAACCGATTCCCGATCCCGATCGCATCGCCCAGGAAATGCCCGACTACGTGGTGATCCTGCCGTGGAATTTCAAAAACGAGATCATGTCGCAGCAGCAGACGTATCGCGACAATGGCGGTCAGTTCATCGTCCCAATTCCAAAACCGCACGTTGTGTGACTGCCTACAAGTCAGAATTGAAAACATCGTCAAAGGGTCGGATCATGACCAGAACCATGTCAGAGAACAAGACAGCCGCTTCCTTTGAAACAGGCCATGACCCAAAGATGGCGTGCCCGAACTGCGCTTCGGTCGGCGTGGATACATTCTATGCCGTCAACGGCATTCCAGTTCACAGTTGCTTGTTGATGCCCACCCGTGAGGCGGCGCTTGAATACCCGCGCGGCGATCTGAAGTTGGGATTTTGTCCAAGCTGCGGGTTCGTGTTCAACACGCTGTTTCGCCCGGACGTTCACGAATATTCGACCGCATACGAAGAGACGCAAGGGTTCTCGCCGACGTTCAATGCGTTTGCCCGCGAGTTGGCGGCAGACGTCATCAAAAAGCACAATCTTCAGGGCAAGACGATTCTCGAAATCGGCTGCGGTAAAGGCGAGTTCCTCGTGCTGCTCTGCCAACTGGCCAACAATCGCGGAATCGGAATTGACCCAGGTTACGTCCCGCAACGCACTCCGCCGGAAGTGGCCCCGCGCATCGAATTCATCCAAGATTTCTACGGACCGAAGTACGCCCACTTGATGGCCGACTTCATTTGTTGTCGCCACACGCTCGAACACATCGCCCCGACACTCGAGTTCATGCAGTCGATTCGCAAGACCATTGGCGACGCCAAGGATACGGTGATCTTCTTTGAACTGCCCGATGTCTACCGTGTGCTGACCGAAGGGGCGTTCTGGGACATCTACTACGAACACTGCACGTACTTCAGTTTGGGGTCATTGGCCCGACTGTTCCGCCAGACCGGTTTTGAAGTCACGGAGTTGGAGGCCGTGTACGACAAGCAGTACCTGCTGTTGACCGCGATTCCGGCTGACGGACCGACGGAAGCGAAACTGGCTGAGGAGGGCGACCTTGAGGAGATGTCGCGCTGCGTCGAGGCCTTTCCGTCCATCGTCGAAAAGTCGATCCTCGGATGGCGTCAATTCGTTGATGAAGCGACGGGCCGCAACGAAAAGGTCGTGCTCTGGGGAAGCGGATCCAAGGGCGTCTCGTTTCTTTCGACGCTCGCACTGGGCGATGCGATCGAATACGTCGTCGATATCAACCCATATCGTCAGGGCAACTTCATGCCTTCGACCGGTCAGGAAATCATCGCACCCGAAAAGCTCGTCGAGTACCAACCCGATCATGTCATCGTGATGAATCCAGTTTATTGCGACGAAATCCAATCCGATCTTGACCGGCTGGGCGTCTCCGCGAAAATCTGTGCGGTGTAGTTACCGCAGATTTGACGCCACGACCCATCGCAAGACCGAACAACATCATGGCCGATCAACGTTCATCCGATTCGCACAATTGCCCGGGATGCGGGCAGGATGGTGCGCGCGAATTCTTTGTTGCAGAAGGCGTTCCGGTTTTCTGCAATGTGCTTTGGGATTCGCGCGAAGACGCTGTCGCGACCGATCGAGCGACGATTAACCTTGCCCACTGCGCCCATTGCGATCTGGTATTCAATACCGCGTTCGATCCGGAGAAGATGGCTTATTCGCCTCAGTACGAAAACAGTCTCGACGGATCGCCGCGTTTTCGAGAATACCGCGGACAGTTGGCCGACCGACTCATTGCGGATTGTGGCCTCAAACAGAAACGCATCGTAGAGATCGGGTGTGGCCGGGGCGAATTCCTGCGGTTGCTTGCCGACTTGGGCGACAACGAATGCGTCGGGTTTGATCCAAGCTTCGATCCCGACAACGATCCGCCACCGTCTCATCCGAATGCGGTGATTCGATCGGAGAGTTATGGCCCCAGGCATCGCGGGTTCGACGCAGAATTCGTGTGCTGTCGTCATGTGCTTGAGCACATCAATGAACCGTTCGGATTTGTTCGCAGCGTTCACGGAACGATCAAAGGCGGGAGCGAGACGGTCGTTTATTTTGAAGTGCCCAACGCGATGTATACGCTCGAGCATCTGGGTATTTGGGACTTGATTTACGAACACTGTTTGTATTTCACGCCGGCAGCCCTCGATGCGCTGTTCAGAAGGGCAGGACTTCATCCGATTCGTGTGGATAGCGTTTACGACGGGCAGTTTCTTTCGATTGACGCGACCACCGAGTCATCCAACGGTACGGCTGAACCCATTCCCGCGTCGGTTGAAACGGCTGACCTGGTGGAGAAATTCAGTTCCGCCTACGATGCAAAGGTGTCGCGCTGGAAGCAGCAATTCTCCGAGTGGGAGAAGGATGGTACGCGAGCGGTCATCTGGGGAGCGGGCAGCAAGGGCGTGACGTTCTTGAATGTACTAAACGCTCCAGGCAGCGTTGTCGCGCATGCGGTTGACGTCAATCCACGCAAGCAGGGTCGATTTGTCGCCGGCAACGGTCAACAGATCGTCGGCCCCGATGAATTACAAGAGATATGCCCTGACAAAGTGCTTGTCATGAACGCGATTTACAAGTCCGAAATCGAATCTCAACTTGCCGAGTTGAACGTCAATGCCGACGTACTCGTCGTTTGATGCAATCGAACTTGTTTAAGCGCGAAGTCGACGTTTCCGACTGCCAGCCAATCCCAAGAGCGTAAACACGAGGCTGGTCATTCCCATCGCACCACAAGCTCCGCCGCCACCGCAACCGTTTTCGGCTCCATTTTCCATCGTCATCGGGCACCCGACTTCATCGACGGCAGAACCGAGTGGCGTTTCAGGGCAATCGTCCGTGGCATCGGCGACACCATCGCCATCCGAATCGGTCTGGCCGCTACCGGTGACGCGGTTTTGCGAAGGGGCTGGCTGAGATACCGGATTGCCGACGACCGCGAGTTGCGCGTCGGAACATCCGCTGTCGTATACTGGTGTCCGTCTGGGCGTTCCGGGACATCTGTCGTCGTTGTTGATGACGCCGTCATTGTCGTCGTCGAGTGTTCGTTCTTCCTCGGTACAACCGTTTGCATTGACCAATCCGTTGGCTGGCGTGTTGCTGCATCGGTCAATGCTGTCCGGGATGTTGTCGAAATCGGAGTCGATATGCGGATTGACGACAATGACCGCACCGGTGTCAGGATCGAATGATGGCTCCTCCAAATCGCAACCCAGGCACTCTTCAGGCGTCGTTTCTGTGGGAGGCGTCGGTGAAACGGGCGGTGGAAGTGGAAAGCATTCTTGCGTGAAATCATTGCAACCCTCACCGGGACACTGTTGAACCCCCGGCTCGCATGAACCGTCTTCGCAGGTTTCACGACCGTTGCAATACTTCCCGTCGTCGCACTCGGCATCGCTTTGGCACACGAAGTCTTCCGTCTGGGCGATCAGCCGCGGGATCAGCGTGAGATCGGAACTGCTGATGTTGTAATTGTGAATCTCGATGGCCAATATGTTTTGGCCACTGGGGTTTAGCTTCGTATGCGGGAGCGTCATCAGTTCAAATTCGCCCGCTTCGCGCAGTCCTGACGCGATGGTGTTTCGATTTACCGGTGTGAACTGACCGCCCATGTTGCGGCGGGCGACTTCTTCGCCGTTTAGATAGGCCACGAAACCATCGTCGTAGTCGATTTCGAGCATGAGGCTAAATGCCTGCGAAGCTTGCGGAATCGAGAACTCGCGCTTGGCGTAAACCGTCACGTAATTACCGCTCATGTCGCTAAGGACGGTCTGATCGTCGCCGTCGCCGTACCCAATTCCAGTCGGTCCTGTCGCCCAACCTGAGTCGTTGCAATTGGTTGTATTCCATCCCTGAGACGGTGTACCGGCAATGCCATTCTGATAGCACCATACGTCACCGACATTGATCAATGCATCAGGCACGACGCCGCACGTCTCCGTGGATTCATTGCAGTTTTCGTTGCCGCAAGGCGGCGAACCTGGAGAACAGGCTCCTGCGTTGCATGACTCTTGGCCGTCACAGAATATTCCGTTGTCGCATTCGCTGTCGTTGAAGCAATCGACACAGCCGCTGCTTTGCTCGTCGCACACCTGTGTTGGGCACGGGTTCAATCCATTTTCACATTCGCCGCCGACACATCTTTCAATGCCATTGCAAAAGTTGCCGTCGCTGCATTGTAAGTCGCTCGTACATGCAACGCATGAATCAGATGACTCTTGGCAGTCTTGGTTTCCGCACGGATTATTACTGGTCAAACATCCAGAAAACAAGTCGCAGAATTCCTGCCCATTGCAAAAGACTCCGTCATCACAGTTGGCATCGACCGCACTGTAAACGCAAGTTCCGCCAACACAATTGTCAAAAGTGCAGTTGATCCCGTCATCGCAATGACTGGCGATCGCGCATTCTGGTTCGGTGGGCGAGCCTCCACCGAGTTCGTCTGCGCCGATGTCGTAGCTCGATCCTCCGGGGCGTGTCGATCCGTCGATGTCGATGTTGATGTTGAGTCCATAACGACTTGCGAATGTGCTATAAACCGAATGCGTTTGACCGGCATCGACGGCTGGACTTGAAGATTGAATGTGCAAGTCGCCAGAATTTGGGTTGGTGTAGTTCGGGACAGATGAGAAATTCCCCGATCCGGCACCCGTGCTTGATTCGAATGAATTCACGTTGGAATAGGTGATACCCCGCCAGTCGATTCTGACATTGCCGCCACTCTGATGAAACAGGCACTCATCGACCGTCGAATTGTTGGCGGGAGTGGGGTGTTCGATAAACACATGCCATCCGGAAGACATGGCAATGCTTGAAATGATGTTGTTGGCCAAGTGAAACTCGCCATGGGCTGCCGCACCGTGAACCCCTCCGTCGGCGTCATAAATCGAGTTGTTGACGACGAATCGCCGCTGACCGCCTGCAATCATGATGGCGGCATTGGTCCATGCGGTACCGGGATTGAACCCGCCATCGCTGTCATGGATCGAGTGAATGACGTTGCCAATCACATACATGTCCTGGCCACCGCCCAACCCGCTGCCGCTGGCGAGCATGATGCCAAAATCGCAATTGAAAATCGTGTTGTTGATAAACCAGATGCGAACCGGATCGTATTGGCAACCCATGCCCGCGCCCAATGAAGAGTTACTGGGACGGTGGTTGTGTGCGACGTTCTCGGAGAAAACGATATCGGTGCCTTGCTTCGACCAGAATCCGGTTTGCCGGTTTTGAAATGCTTCGTTGCGACCGACGTAAATGTGATGCGTTGTGCCTTCCGCAGATCGACTGCCGGCATTGATTTGAACGCCGTCGCCGCTGTTGTGATAGATCGTGCTGTCGACAACCCATAGGTTGTTCACATAATCGCCAACACCAACACCGTGATAATCCTGGTCGACATTCGATTGCCAGTCACCGTTGTCGTGAATTTCAAGATCGTACAAGACAATGTTGCTGATCGTTTGATTGTCCCAAGCGCTGACCTGCACCGCCGGACCACCGCAATTGTGAACTTCGCTGTGGCGAATCGCGATGTGGTGCGGGCCATCTTCTGTGATCAGCGGATTGGCGTTATCGAACTCGATGTTTTCAATGATGATGTATTGGCCCTTGATGAGCGCAGCGTTCACGATGCGCGGCTTGTTGGAACTGCTCTGACCGCGCACAAAGATCGGATTCGACGCCGTTCCCGATCCGTTGATCTGCGTGAATCCACCCGACGTGTGGTCATAGTTGCCTTCGATGATGACAACGCTGCCAGCCGGTAGGTTCTGCGGAATCGAACGGCGTGGCCGACTCGATGTTCCGTTCGAATTGTTGCTGTCCGTGGAAGCGCTGTGGTTTTGATTGACGTAGTGCGTGTAGAACGAACTCGATCCGTATTCGGATTGGACCGTTTCTTCGATTCCAAATGACGGGGTCGGAATCCCAACCGGGGGATCCCATGCCAGGGCAGTCGGTACGATCGCCAATGCCGTCATCAGCATCGAAACCTGACCCATTTGGCCAATGTTATTCCACGATGTATTCATCAAACGCGTTCCTTGCATGGTCCGCCCTCCATGGCTTGGGTACTCGCGTACCGGATTTCCCGTTGCTCTTCGCAGCCTGCGATTCGATCCGGACCGCGCCAACGGTTACGGGATCGCTGCAAAACGGATTGTCATTTCCTCATGGGGCAGTGGGGCATTAAGGCGGGCTGGGGAGCCGGTCCCACTGCGTGCTTCTCGTTTTGTTCAATTCTATTCCGACTGACCAGTACCGCACTGCGGTACTCGTGAACGCTCAAGGCTTCAGTGTAACTTAAACCGAAAGGCGATCAAAGAAGGTTCATCCAGGCTTCGTGGTTCGCCCAATCGATCATTACGCCGTTGCGTACCATTGCTTTCCTATCCATTCGCCGAGTGGATGTCTACCCAGAAAGCTCTCAACGCACCTGTGAATGACCCAGTTTCGCAAAGTTCCGCTAATTCGATTTCAGCATAGCTTTATGAAACACGCGATCCCAAGGCGAAAAACCGTAAGCCAAATTTTTTGTGTACCCAGCGACTTTTTCGGCGAGAAATTTTTGCAATTCGAAGTTTGGAAAGCAAAACGCGGCGGGATCTTTTATGAACTTTGCGCCTCCCAGAGAGCGCCATTTTGTCACCGAGAAGACTCGAACGATACCTTTCCAGGGTGCTCGATCCTGGCATCCACCGTCAGTTTTCTGTTGGGTGTTGGTATCCGGGCGAATCGATCAAGACAGCGCACCGGGTGCGATCAGCGTTGAATGCCCTTGGCCAAGTGTCGCAGCGAACCAGCCAGGCCAGATGGGTTGCGATTGAGCTTTCTGGCAAATTCCTCCCACTCGGGATGGATCGCGGTCATGTTAACTTGGGCAACGACCTGTTCACTACCATTCGTTGATGTCGGAGTCGAGGGACCGTCGGTATTGGATGGTAACGTCAACGACGCCCGACCGAGAAGGACGCCAAGTGCGAGAACGGCTGCCATCTTCAGAGAGGCGTACATGAATCGCTGCACCGTCGATTGGCGTTTGACGACTTCAAAGCGGCTCGTTCGCTCAATGGCATGGGAGAGGCTGACGGTGTCGAGTTGATGAAGCGACAGTGCGGTTTCCTGTAACGATTCCACTTCACGCGCGCAACTGTCGCAGTCTTGCAAATGGGTTTCAAGAGCAGACCCTTGTTCGATCGACAATTCGCCACCCAGATGGTCGGCGAGCAAGGTCGTCACTTCGTTGCAATTCATCATCGATTCTCCCGCAATATTCCCAGTGCGTTACGCAGCGCTTTCAGCCCGCGCAGGTAATGGGTCTTCACCGTACCGACGGACAGGTTCATCGATTTGGCGATGGCTGCAAATGTTTCGCCGTCGTAAGTCTTGGCCATCACGACAGTCCGTTGTTGTTCCGTAAGTTTCGCAAGTGCCAAGGTAATCAACTCGCGGTTCTCAACAGAAATCGCCGCACCAACCGGCGACGGTTGACGGTTGGTTGGTTCAAGGGCATCAACCGCAATGGGACGTTTTTTGCGCATGGCATCGATACAGTGGTTGATCGTGATGCGTCGTAGCCAACCCAAATCGTTCTTGACCTTCGCGCCGCCATGCTGAACCGAGCGCAGCATGACCTCTTGCGTTGCGTCGAGCGCGCCGTCGTGGTTGCGCAGCATCCGATACGCCCAACGATAGACGCTCGCTCGCGCGTCTTGATCCCGTTTTGAATCTTGATCCATGGTGTGCTGAATTGAATCCAATGGTATCGGTCTCGTCGGTTAGCCGGTCGATCACTATTTCTCATTGGGCACAAACGACGTGGCCATCAATACGACATCGTGATCGCAAATCGCATCAAACTCGAAGCCCCACGTATAGGTTTGAAATCCCGACGTATCGATATGGGGTTTGAGTTTCTTCCCCAACATTCTAGCCACTACGGACGACGGATCGTCATCGCTATCGTCGCCCGTGTTTTCAAGGTCTGCCGGGTCGATCGATTCAGGGTTTTCCGTGCCATTGTAGGCAATAATCGAACCGGGAAGGATGACTTGGACAAACCAGTTTTCGTCTTCCAAATCCTCAGAAACCTGTAGTTTTCGACGAAACGCCTGCATGGAATGAACCGTGGCTGATGCGACTGCGTTCAGTGTTCCGGCATCGGTGAGCGACTTTGCAACAGCCGCATCAACTCGGCGATGCAAGTCTTGCTCAAGCTCGGTCGTATCCTGAGTGCCATTGGTTGTCATCATGGCGGCCATGACTTTTTGGTTGAGTTCAGGCTCGGACGTAATCTCACGAATTCGCTTGACGGCTGCGAGACGTGCCAATTGTGGTACGTTCTTGTTTCCATCTTCAATGGCCAGGCCAAGCAACTCGATGAGCTGTTCGGACTCAACGTCGATCATGGCTGTGATGACGGTTTCTCGATCTCTTGCTGACATCGCTTCCGGATTGTTCCCCATCAGCTTCTTGATTTCATCGGACTCAAGGATGCGTTTGCGATGGTACTCAAACGGAGCCCATCGCCTTTGAATGTATTTTCTCTTGAAGTGGTAATAAGTTCCGTCAGTCGTTTTCTCGATTTCGAGCGTTGTGATGAATCGTGTTGCAGCATCGGCGCCCTTTGCGTTCTTGGCGGCGTAGGTTTGTGGAATCTGTGCGCCGGGTTTCAATGACATTGTGGCCAGGAGATTAATCTCGTCTTCGTCTTCGTCGCTATCATTGTTGTTGTCCGAATCGTTTTTTTCGCCGATCTTAAAGGACTGTTTCGTTTCCATGTTGTAGATGGTCCAGCCGGAATCCGCACTCGGTGGCGGATCGCCAACCTTGCCGTTAAGTTCCGATCCGCCGAGGACGTCGTCCCGATTACCATTGATTTGGGTGATTAATTCCACGCCGCCATCGGGCATGACTGCGATCATTTCAGCGCGTTTGATGCATCCCGCGAAGAGCATCGGCAGTGCTAGCACCGTCAGGGTCCGGCAGATTCCAAGCAGTCTATGTTGGGTCATTGGTGGCTCCGTTGGGGGCGTGGCGTCGAACTTCTCCGTCATCCTAGCAATCGGCATCTTGGCCGAAGGTAACATGGCCACTGGCAATATGGTTCGAAACTCCGCTGAGCTACCTTACATGACGTACCGGACACGGTTTCGGATGACTCGAAAAGGGGGCTGAAATGTCGGAAATCGTGGTTGCGGCAGAAGTTCGGCGGGCTGTTCCGTAGCAATATCCGGGTTTGGGCGGGATTGTGGCTTGTTTGTGGGGATTTGGTAAACTGCGTGGCTCTACGTTTCGACCGGCTTTTGACGTGCCGCGTGGTACGGGCTGGCGATTTGAAATAGGTCTTTTACCTGCTCGTGATGCAGGGTTGCAGGAGTTGTGGGTCGATTTGGCCCGGAGCGAATGCGATGACGTGGGAACACTACTCTTATGGTTGATTTTAATCTGATTAGTTCTTTGGACGGTTCCAGCTCCGAGTTGGATTCTGAACTCAATTCCATTTTCGATTCGGGTTTCGACGACGGTGCCATCAGCACGCTGGTCGAAGGCGAAGAGGGCGAAGAACTCGCACCCGGTCGCGTGATGAAGGGGAAGATCGTCGGACGGGCTGGCGATGACGTGGTCATCGATGTCGGTCTCAAGAGCGAAGGCGTCATTCCGATTCAGGAATGGGACGATCGCAGCAGCATCGATATTGGCGACTCCATCGATGTATTTTTGGAAAACCTCGAAACTGACAGTGGTGTGATCGAGCTATCCAAACGAAAAGCCGACCGCATCATCAACTGGAACCACATCGTCGAAACCAAGAAGGAAGACGATCTCGTCTCCGGACGGGTCATGCGAAAAATCAAAGGCGGGCTGCTGGTCGATATTGGCGTGCCCGTTTTCCTTCCGGCATCGCAGGTGGACATCCGTCGTCCGGGCGACATCGGAGAATTTATTGGTAAGGACGTTGAGGCGAAGATTCTCAAGATCGATACCGAGCGTCGCAACATCGTTATTTCGCGTCGTAAGTTGATCGAAGAAACGCGCGGTGCTGCAAAAGAAAAACTGATGACCGACATCGAAATCGGTCAGATCCGCAAGGGTGTCGTCAAGAACATCGCCGATTTTGGTGCCTTCGTGGACCTTGGCGGTATCGACGGTCTGTTGCACATCACCGACATGAGTTGGGAACGCGTTGCCCACCCGTCGCAGGTGGTCAAAATCGATCAGGAGATCGAAGTCAAGATTCTCAACATCGATATGGAGAAGGAAAAAATCGCTCTCGGTCACAAACAGCTTACGCCGAGTCCCTGGGAGGGCATTGAAGAGAGCTTCCCGATTGGCGGTAAGGTGAAGGGCGAAGTCGTCAACATCATGAACTACGGTGCGTTCATCAAACTGCGCCCCGGCATCGAGGGTCTGGTGCATATTTCCGAAATGAGCTGGACGCGTCGCATCAACCATCCTTCGGAACTGTTCAACGTTGGCGACGAGATCGAAGTTGTGGTTCTCGACATCAACAAGGACAAGCAGGAAATTTCGCTCGGCGTCAAGCAGACCGAGGTCAATCCGTGGACCAAGGTGGCTGAAAAGTACCCGCCGAATACGCGCATCACCGGTCAGGTCCGCAACCTCACCAATTACGGTGCATTCATCGAGATCGAAGAGGGCATCGACGGATTGCTGCACGTCTCTGACATGAGCTGGACGAAGAAGATTTCACACCCGTCGGAAATGATCAAGAAGGGCGACGAACTCGAATGCGTCGTGCTCAAGGTTGAAGAGAACAAGCAGCGCATTGCACTCGGTCTCAAGCAGCTTCATGAAGATCCTTGGTTGCGAGCTGTGCCCGATAACTACATCCCGGGTCAGATCGTCGAGGGTACGGTTACGAAAATCACCAATTTCGGCGTGTTTGTCGAGCTTGAAAACGACCTCGAGGGACTGTTGCACGTCAGTGAGTTAGCCGATCATAAGGTGGAAGATCCGCACGATGAGGTGACGATCGGCCAGAAGATTCAGGTGAAGATTCTGAGGGTTGATTCGCAGGATCGCAAGATCGGTCTGTCGAAGAAGCGGGCCGAGTGGTCTACCGAACATCAGGAAGACGGCGAAGCGCCCAAGGTCGAGAAGGCACGTCGCGGTGGATTGCACGGTCCTGGTGAAGAGACGACCAGTTTGATCACCAACTTCGTACCGCAACCAGCCGCGCCAAGTGGCGGCGAAGATGCAGGTTCAACCGCGGCGAGTGATGAAGAGGCTGCTGCTGATGGCGAATCCAAATCAGATGACGATCCGCAGGATGCTGAGTCCAAAGAGGGCGGAGCTTGATCTGGATTGCGCCCGCGATATCAGCCGTCTGAGTGAGGTCGCCAGCTTCAGAAATGCAGTCGGCTGCGTGAAGATTTGAATGACCTGCGGTCTCAGTGATGACTTTCGTCGCTGAGACCGCTTTTGTGATGCTATGATGCGAGGACGTATTCTCGCCCGGACGCTAAAACGAATGGGTTGAGGAGGTTTCCCGATTGCGGAAATGCAGAAGGGCCGGAACATCACGCATATCGATCTGGGGGAGGTCAATTTGTTTTTGGCCTGAGCGTTGCCTGCGGGCGCGAACGTGATTGAGTAAATGGGGAGTATCAGCGATCGCAATCGACTCTGATTTACAATTTTATTTGAAGCAGATCAATCAAGCACCTCTTCTGACGCCGGAAGAGGAGAAAGAACTCGGTGCGCTGATACAGGCGGTGTACACTGCTGCCGATCGCTTCAAGAACAAAGAGATTTCGCTCGCTGAAAAAGAGCAGATCGAGATCGACGGGCAAAATGCGCGTGATCGGATGGTTAAGTCGAACTTGCGTCTCGTCGTGAACATCGCCAAAAAGTACGGCCATCGCGGTATGCTGCTCAACGACCTGATCGAAGAGGGGAATCTCGGCTTGATTCGCGCGGTCGAAGGATTCGATCCCAAACAGAATACGCGCTTCAGCACGTACGCATCGTGGTGGATCAAGCAGTCGATCAAACGATCGCTCATCAACGGTGTTCAGCCAGTCCACATACCGGCATACATGGTCGAGATGATCGCCCGCTGGCGACAGACGATGGACCGCTTCGTAGAAAAGGAAGGCCGGCAGCCGTCGCTGGAAGAGTTGGCTGACCTGATGGAAATCCCGCTGAAGAAAGCCAAGATCGTCCGCCGAGCGGTCAAGGCCTTCACCGCAAGACCGCAAGCCTCATCCGGTGACGACGCCATGGGCCTCGGCGAAATCCTGGCCGACGAACGAACCCCGGAACCCGACAAAGCCCTGTTCGAAGAATCGGAAGCCTCGCTCATCCGTGAACTATTATCGCAAATCGACGAACGCGAGGCGAAGATACTGCGTCTGCGGTTCGGCCTAGACGACGAAGAGGCCATGACGCTAAAAGACATCGGCGCAAGGGTAGGATTAACACGAGAAAGAGTCCGCCAAATCGAAGCCGGTGCCCTCCGCAAGCTCAACGAAATGATGAGCAGCCTCCAGTCGTAAGCAATTCAGGATTCATCTCTCGGTTCTCTGTTGCGATTCACCGCGATTCAAGACGATGCGGGCAAGAACTGTATTCGTTGCGTCCACTCGCGGGACTTGACTGCCAACAGGTAGTCACTCTTCGACTAAATTTCCTTCATCCTTAGCGTCCTACCGACAGACGCGTTTCATGTAATGCGTTAGGTTGCGTTCGATTCGGGTTATCTCTTTTGGTGCGCAGCAATGTTTGTCGCCGCCAAACGGGAATGGACACTAGATGGAGGATTCGGGGAATGCAACGAATCATCGCCAGGTCAGCCAATCGAGGAGTAGCGGTTTTAAGTTGGGCAATGTCGTTGGCTTTCGCCTTTAGTGGAGTGGCAATAGCAGACAACTACGACGACAATGATTTTCTAATCGCAGGTTCATTCTCGGACAATATATTTGTCTACGACGCGGAGGATTTTTCATTCAAAACCAAGCTGTTTCCCGGCAACTTCGACCGGGTCCGTGCGATTGCCTTCGATCTTTTTGGCAACGTTGCGTCAGCCAATCTTGGCGGAAAGCTTCATCTCTGGAGCCCATGTGGAATCTCGCAACTGGTTATCGACGATGACTTACCTGCTGGTCCTGCCGGCGTTGGCGTGAGTCCTGCGGGAGATTACTTCATTGCAATTCAAGATGGCATTCTTGAGTTCGATCAAAGCGGCAATCTGCTGCGCACGTTGGGCGCAGGCGAGGATTACAAAGCCGTCGCATTCCTGCCCGGGGACACTATGTGGGGGGCAGGAGGCGGTTCCGGAGGCAGTCCCGGCATCATGGACGTTTATGACGTGCCGTCGGGTTCCATTCTATATTCGATTCCCTTCGACAACGGTCAACTTCAAGTGCAGGCGCTTCACTATAGTCCTTCCACTCGGTCGGTTTTGATTGCCGACTTTGTCGCACGCGCTGTTTTTGAACGCGATGAGGATGGCGTGTTCATACGTAAGTTCGATGCTCTGGGACTTGGCGGGCTGACTGGCGTGACTAGAGGGCCTGGTGGCCTTGTCTTCGCCACTGAATTCGGTCCAAACCCATCTACGGCGGGTAAACTGCATCGTTGGAATCCAGACGGATCATTCATCGCCACGATTACATTGGATAACAGCATTTTGGGTGCGTCGAATATTCTATGGACCGGGAACCTGCCGACGGATTGCAACTCCAACGGTGCAAACGACGCGTTGGAGATTGCCGGAGGAACCAGCCTCGATTGTAACCTGAACCAAATTCCGGACGATTGCGATGTCGATTCGGGAAGCAGTCCAGATTGCGACTCCAACGGAATTCCTAATGACTGCATCGTATGCAGTGTGGCTGGCGATTGCGACGATTGCGATTCGGAAACGGTCGACATTTGTTTCCAGGGGACTTGTCTGCATCAGCCGGATTGCCTGCTCAGACACCCTGCCGATTTCGATTCAGACGGCGATGTCGATCTTGCCGACTATAGCGTTTTTGCAGAGTGCTTCGGTGGGCCTGACGCCAGCATTCCAGCTTCTTGTCCGTTCGCGTTCCCTTAAGGCTCCGCAGTGATTTCTGCAAGCTACAAGGGGTTTACGGTCGGAAGACACGTGTGAATTCGGCTGAGTCGTTTAGGTCTACGTCAAAGTCGGAGTCGAAGTCGAGAGTGTCCAGACATTGCTGCGGTGTTGTCGGTGGTGTGGGCGTTGGAGCGTTTTCGGGGCCATTCAGGCAGTCGGCTAGTATGGCGTAGTCGGCTAGGTCTATGTCGCCGTCGTTATCGAAGTCGCCTTGTTGGGGATTGAATTCGTACGCGCCGCGATCGACGGTTGTTTCGTAGATGCGGGGGCGTTGGTCGAGGTCGAGGGCGATGCCGCCGGGGATGGCGCTGTTGTCGCCTGTGTTCTTGGCCGGTGAGGCGGTGGTCAGGCGGGCGTTGTCGTCTGGTGTGCCGTAGGTGTTGTCATCGCCGTTGGCGTTTTCGAAGACTGGGTCGTCACCGTTGTTGTTGATACCGCCCAGTGCGCCGGACCAGCCCTCGATGGTGGTGTGGTTGATTGTTGGGAAGCCGTCGTCGTTTTCGATTTGACCGGATTCGGTAAATGATCCGTTGGCTGAATTCTGCCAGAAAATGCTGTTGTCAATGACGGGGTCGCTTTGAAGGTTGAAGATTCCGCCCGAGCCGACGGTGCCGGTATTGCCTACGATGGTGCAGTTAATCACGTTGACGTGACTGTCGAACCGATTATTCATCGCCGCGCCAGATGCACCGGTGTTACCCGCAAGCAAACAATTCGTCAGCGTCACGTTCGAGTTGCCATAATTCAGAAGTCCGCCGCCATTGCCTGTGGCTGTGTTGCTTCTGAATATGCAGCGATCGAAGTTGGATGAGCAGTCAAAGAACCCAGCCACTGCTCCACCGCTCGATGCTGTATTGCCGTCAAAGATGCAATCGGTCAGTATCGGTTCGCAGAATGAATAACTGTAAATCGCCCCGCCTTCGGATGGACCGACGCCGGTATTGTTTTCAAAAGTACAGCCATTCAAGATCGGGCTGCTGCTGAAATAGTTGGCCATTCCCGATCCCCGGGCTGTGCTGTTTGTGCCGAAGGTGCAGTTGTTAAGCGTCGGGTTTGAAAATGAACTGTTGTGCATGCCCCCGCCACCGCCCGGCCAGTTTGATCCGGCGACGGTGTTGCTTTCAAACGTGCATCTCGTCAACGTCGGCGAACTGCCGTTGGTGTTCATCATGCCACCGCCTCGATTTGAGGCATGGTTGTCTACGATTTTGCAGTCGATGAAATGGGCGTCGCCGCCACCGTCGATGATGATGCCGCCACCACCGTGATTTGATCCCGCACCGTTGGCATTTCCGTCGCGAATGGTGAAACCGTCGAGGACGGCAGTGCTGTCGTTGAGGCTTGCCGTGACGACGTGGTAGCTGTTGTCGGTGGCGTTGGCGGGCGTGCCGATATCGCCACTTAGAATTGTCTCGTTGGCGATCGGGTCGCGCTGCGATTCGAGCGTTTCGGTTCCGTCGAATCCTCCAAGGATGCTGACGTTGTCGATGAGTTTGAATGAAGCATCTCGATCACCGCTTCCATTGTCAGGGCGATACGTTCCAGACCTTACCCAGACTTCTTGTATGATTCCGCTTGTTCCATTGGCCGTACACAAAGCTTCCTGCAAATCGTTGACAGCGGTCGCCCAGCTTTGACCATCGCCATCGGGTGTCGCTGCCGCATCGACGTAGAGGATTGGCCCCATTCCCGGGATGACAGACGCTCGGAAATTGGCGACGACGGTTCGCAGTTCGTTGATCGTGCGGGCTGTGTCGCAGGGGAGTGGTTGACCCTCGGGGATTCCGGTGGGTCCGGGATTGGTGCCAGTCCAATTCACATTCGGATTTGCAAAGTGGGGGATCAAGGTTGGCATTGATTCAGTGGCCATGATCGTTCGCCACTGGTTACCCGGTTCGACGTACCCGTAAGAGTATTCCGCGAACGGAGTATTGATTGCGTTGGGGCGATCGTGTGTGCAAAAGAAATTATGCCCGATCTCGTGGGCGAACGTGAGCAGGGCGGCTTGGTCGAGGCGGAGCATGCTAAACCCGCTGGCTCCGATGCCTTGCAACGAACCATCCGGAAGGTAACCGATTCCGCCGTTGTTGAGCGTATTCACCCAGAGGCTGACGCAATCTGCGCCGTATTGGTTACGCAAGTCGTGAACGGTATCGAGAAATCCGTCGTCGGTTCCAACGAGTCGGGGACCGTCGATCGTCCAATCGCCGCTTTCGACGTACGTTACTTCTTCGCTGTGAACGAGGTTGAGCGTTGTGTCGATGAGGCTGTTGACGAAGGCGTTGTTGGTGTCGGAAATGGCGAGATCGATGAGCGCTTCGATGGCGACTTGCCCCCCGGCAGCGATTCGGGCGTCGGTGGTGTAAACGACCATCACATCGATGACGCTGCCATCGTCACAGCCAGCAGGCGGTATGGCACCACGAACGGTCGCTTGTCTGTACGCATCGGACGTCGCACCGATCGGGCAGACCGAATGCTCCGCTCCGTGGGCATATGACCAGGTACACAAAGCGATCACTACTATGCAACTGACCATTCGCAAACGAATGCTGGTTTTAGGCGCGTGCCCCATGATGTGCAGATTGCTCCCACCGAATGCCCGACGATGG
Organism: Alphaproteobacteria bacterium; assembly: GCA_028285105.1. Lineage (GTDB taxonomy): Bacteria > Planctomycetota > Phycisphaerae > UBA1845 > UBA1845 > UBA1845. The sequence goes on along the minus strand of JANQQE010000030.1, from coordinate 99,575 downwards.
CCTTTATTGTATAGCGGGCAATCGCCGCGATTCAACTCCATATGAGGCGGTGTGTAATCGGAAAGATGGAAAGATACTGGGCTAATCGCTCTCGGCGAGGGGCCTTAGCGGCTGAAACAGGCCGCGTTGAGTCCACGCATATGCCGCAACGCCGGTCATCACAGTCGCCGCGACGATCCTTAGAGACACATCGAAACCGTGCCATTTCGTCAACATCCCGATCGATATGAATCCCGACAAGAAACCAAAATCCAACACGCCGAGGATCAGCGCCGTTGCGACGCCTCGATGTTGCGGCGGCATTGACTCTGCGGCTAAATCGACCAGGAACGGGTACGTGAAGCAGTGCCCGAAACCCATCACAATCGCCGGGAGGATTAGCCCCGACGTTCCTTGAACCCGCGTCAGCAGAAACATGCCGATCGGGTATGCCGTCATTCCCAACAGGAGCGTGCGCCTTCGCCCGATGTATGCCGGCAAACGTCGCAGCAGCACACGCAGGATGATCGCGGTCGGAGAGTACGCCAGAAAAAACATCGTCACGCCGTCGAGGTTGCGTGTGTGCGCAAATCCTTCGATGAACATCACCGGAATGGTCTGGGCCATCGCGAGGCAGAAGGCCATGATGACAATTGGACCGGGCTTGTGTCGCATGACCACCGCGAAGAAGTTGTGCCGATGGCGATCGGCTTGGGTGATTTCGGGAACCTTGACGCACGACACGAACATCAAACTGACGAGCATCATGGTGGCCGCGGTCAGAAAGAATACCAGGAAGCGTCCGTCGGATTCTGCGTAGATGCTGAAAATCAAGTCGCCGATCATCGGACCGGTCATCAGGCCCAGCAATCCACCCAAACCGAGCATCGCCAGGCACTCGGCTGACCGACCCTTGGGAGCAATGCGGGCAGCCGCAACCGCTCCAGCGGCCAAGAACGTAGCCTGCGACAATTGGAAGATGACACGGAGCGAACAGATCAGCCAAAGGTTGGACGAGATCAGGAATCCTACGATGGACAGCGTGCCCAGAAGCGTTGCCATTTTGAGAATGCGGCTGCAACCAAATCGGTCGATGGAGGTACCGACGTACGGTCGCGTCACGATGCTGCCGACCATGCCGATTCCGAACACCCAACTAATCGTGCTGACGCTTCCGCCAGCCGTCGTGAGATACTTGCGCAAGTGTACGAGCATGCTCGAACCGCCCATGTAACACAGCAAGGCGATGAAGAAAATAAAGAAAGGCCGACCATAAAGTTGTTCGCTGGGCGTTTCGCCGGATTGGGAGATGTTCATTTCCCGATCGACTTCGGTTGGTTGGTATCGCTTGACTGTAGAAAGTCGCGGGCGTGGCGACAGGCCAGTGGTGAGTGGCTGATGACGATGTAGTGATCGGCGACGGTGATAGCCGGTCCTGCGAAACCGAATGACAGATACCACACGTTGTCATGGTCTCGCGTGAATTGCGGGATGAAGGATTTCGCGTCGTTGTTATCAAAGGCGTTTTTGAGCCAACGGTTGGATCGTTTGAACAGGGCGATCAATGTTCGATCGACCATCGCTGGATCGCCGACAATGGGAATGACGATCGTCGAAAGTAGCGGCAGCCGAAGTGGGTGCGGTGGATCATTGTGAACGAGAATGATGTCGTCGAGGTGATTGAACAAATCTTGCTCCAGCGAGATACCCGATTCCGTTTCAAATGCTGTCCAATGTAATCGCATGCTCTCGCGCACTTCCTGGCGGCGCGAGGCGACGTAGGCGCTGGCAGCACGCTTTAGAACATCGTCCAGCCCGCATCGAAAAAGGGTATACTCCGTGGCAGCATCCGGGATGAGCCGGGTCTGCACGCCAACGGCTTCGGTGCTGATGGGTGTCACCACTTCCTTGCCGTCGATGATCCTCAGGTTTGTGCAAACCACCGCTCGGTTTCGGTTGGTCACGGTCCACATCGATCGTGAGCAGTCAGCGAACCCAAGTTCGTCGAGGACGGATTGTGTGCGACCTCTCACGACATTGGACAGGGCGCGGCGGATGCCATCGAAGTTGATCTGAAGCTCAAGATGCGCGGAGCGGCTGTCCAGTATCGTCTGCCATTGTTGGATCTTTGTTGCGTCGCCGTCATGTTCGCCGGCTCGTCGTATCGATTGAACGGCATCGTTAAACCCGCGTTCGCCGAGGGCAACGACGTAGAAGTCTCCAACCGAACCCCATTTGATGACGCACCAATCGGGAAGGTTTTGGTCGATCAACGTAAATACTTTTGAATCGTTTAGTTCGCTGCGGGAGATGCGTGCGGAATCTTGCGATGTCCAGCGCGTCAATAGATCCTGAATGTGTTGTGTGATCGGTCCGTTATGACCGCGCGTGTGAATGATCGCCGCAGCTTGCAGGTTGCTCAGTCGGAAACTATCTGCGCCCAAGCGTCGGGCTGATGCATCGGTAACGACCACCGCGAAGGGATACGATTCGAGCTTGGTGAGCGTGCTTAAGACATCGAGCGTCGTACTGACGGCGCTTTGGTTGATGTTCTTACCGCCGAATCGATGGAGAATGTCGGTGCCAATGGCGATGACCGACGGCTGACTGGACGCTGGCGCCGAGTCATCCGCGTCGCCAGATTGGTCCAAAGCGACATACGCCAAACGTTCGCGCGGAATGACGTCGAGCAGTTCTGGCGGAAGTGCGTACGCCAAGCTGCCTAAAATCGATACGACAAGTGCGATCTTTGGAATAGCTGCCCTAATTGCGGCTGGAGCGAAAGCAATCACGGCAGAGAACGGGGCGACCTTCAACGGGTTTGAAGGGTACCGTCGTATGCGTGCCGCAAGTCGAACAGGTGGCTTCGTGCATTTCTCGTTCGGGTCTTCTACCACCGTATCCGCCACCTCCACCTCCTCCGTATCCACCTCGGCCACCACCCCCCCCGCCGCCTTGAGCTTTGCGTTTTTCACGGCAATCACGACATCGTTTGGGTTCGTTGGTGAATCCGCGTTCGGCGTAGCGCTCCTGATCGGAAGCGGAGTGTACAAAATCGGTTCCACAACCTGCACAGGTGATGGTCTTGTCTTCAAAGCTCATGGTGGGCTCCAGCGTGCCAGAGGGGTCGATCATGCCATTGGCATGGTGTTAGCATTTTTGCTCGATCGAGTTGTGGGCGATCCTGATGGTGGCTAGACCAATCACGCTCCGAACGTGTTACTCGAATGTAGTATGACACCCGACGCAAGCCCGGTCAATCCTGTTGCCTTGCCTAATCGGCTGGTCGGTCTTACAGTAATCGCATCGCTGGGGGTGGTCGGTACGCGGCTGACCTGAGAATGAGATTAGCGAACGCAATCTCTCACCCTTCGAACCTGATCAGGCGTCGAGTCTTGCGGCACTGCGTAGGGAATGCGAACACGAATCACGCCTTCGAATTCCTTTTCTTGCAATGTGATCGATTGCCTGGATTACGTTCCGATCAGAACGGATCGATTTCACACGCGCAAAGGATGGACGACGCCATGATCCAACAAACCGACAACGCTACTGCCAATCACGATGCTCCCGTCAAAAACAATGTGATCACGACCGGACCCATATCCGGATCGAAGAAGATTTACATTGAAGGACAAATTCATCCCGAAGTCCGCGTGCCCATGCGGGCGATTAAGCAGTCGCCAACCACGTCGCGCGTTCCCGGCGGCACCGATGAGATCAACCCTGATGTGGTCGTGTACGACACGTCCGGTCCCTACACAGATCCGGATGTCGCGATCGATGTGCAGGCAGGGTTGAAACCATTGAGAGGACCCTGGATCGAAAATCGCGACGACACCGTTGCGCTCGACGCGCCGACGTCGGAGTTTGGTCGTCTTCGTCAAAGCGATCCGAAGACAGCCCACCTGCGTTACACGGGATTGAGAAACCCGCGTCGGGCTGCGAGCGGTAGATGCGTCACGCAAATGCACTATGCCAAGCAGGGCATCATCACGCCCGAGATGGAATACATCGCCATACGCGAGAACCAACGGATTGCCGAGGCGGCTGACTTTCCGCAACAGCATCCGGGCCAATCGTGGGGGGCGGCGATTCCGAAAGTCATTACGCCTGAATTCGTTCGCGACGAGGTCGCGCGCGGGCGGGCGATCATTCCGTCGAACATCAACCATCCGGAATTGGAACCAATGATCATCGGCCGAAACTTCCTCGTGAAGATCAACGCCAACATCGGCAACTCAGCCGTCACATCATCGCTGGATGAAGAAGTTGAAAAGATGGTCTGGGCGACACGGTGGGGGGCTGACACAATCATGGATCTGTCTACCGGGGCCAACATTCACGAAACACGCGAGTGGATCATCCGCAATTCTCCCGTACCAGTCGGAACGGTGCCGATCTATCAAGCCCTCGAAAAGGTCGATGGGAAAGCCGAAGAACTTACCTGGGAGATCTTCCGCGATACACTCATCGAACAAGCGGAGCAGGGCGTCGATTACTTTACGATTCATGCTGGCGTGCTTTTGCGATACGTTCCGATGACGGCACGCAGGGTGACGGGGATCGTTTCGCGCGGCGGTTCGATCCATGCCAAGTGGTGTCTGGCCCATCATCAGGAAAACTTTGCATACACCCATTGGGACGAAATCTGCGACATCATGGCCGCCTATGATATTTCGTTTTCCATCGGCGATGGGTTGCGACCAGGAAGCCTCGCCGACGCGAACGACGAAGCGCAGTTTGCCGAACTCAAAACCCAGGGCGAACTCACCAAACGCGCGTGGGCGAAGGACGTGCAGGTGATGAACGAGGGACCGGGTCATGTTCCCATGCACATGATCCACGAGAACATGACCAAGCAACTCGAATGGTGCGACGAGGCGCCGTTCTATACGCTTGGCCCCCTCACGACTGACATCGCTCCGGGGTACGATCATATTACCAGTGCGATTGGTGCAGCGATGATCGGATGGTACGGTTGTGCAATGCTGTGCTATGTCACACCGAAGGAACACCTTGGACTGCCAGATCGTGACGATGTGCGTGAAGGTGTGATCACCTACAAGATCGCAGCCCACGCAGCCGACCTGGCCAAAGGACACCCCGGTGCGCAGTACCGCGACGATCAGCTCAGCAAAGCCCGCTTCGAGTTTCGCTGGGAAGATCAGTTCAACCTCGGACTCGATCCTGAAAAAGCCCGCTCTGACCACGACGAAACCCTACCGCAGGATGGTGCGAAGACGGCTCACTTTTGCAGCATGTGCGGTCCGAACTTTTGCTCAATGAAGATTTCGCAGGACGTTCGGGATTTTGCGGCACAACAGGGCATCGACGAGGAAGAAGCACTTCAGAGGGGCATGGAGCAAAAAAGTGCCGAATTTCGGCAACTGGGGCTTCGCCTTCAGCAACCGAGCTAACAGTAGCAACCGCGTCAATGTTCGCGCCAAGCCCTTGCGGTTGAATCATACCAGCCGCATGGTTATTCTCATCAAATAGAGGAAAGCGTGTTCGGGGTAGGGTTGCGCGCGGGCTGTGCCTCGCTCCGACGATAACCGGTTTATTCGATGTGCGCCACAATTCGACGTGTCATTTGTCGCCCTCAGCGGGGCGAACATTGCCATCAAACGCTTATGTTCTGCTTACGGGATGACGCCGTCGTGCTGATGATCTTGTTTGTAGCTCTGTTGGTTCAAAATGCTCGTGGCGAATCGGTTCTGTTTTCTGAAGATTTTGAAAGCGGAAATACCAATGGTTGGATACTCGCTGGCCCGGACGACACCGCCAGTCAGGGCGCATGGTTCATTGGAAATCCCGTAGGTACGTTTATAGAAGGCGAACCAGCCCAGCCGGAATCGGGTTATCAAAGTCCTTCATGTGCAATCACCGCTCAAAACTCAGTTGGAAATCCGGGCAGTCACGACGTTGACAATGGTATCGTCTACCTCGTTTCTCCAGTATTCGATCTTTCCGGTTACTCCAGCGTTCGACTGGAGTATGTGCGTTGGTACTACATGCTCAGGCTCAATGAAGATCCGGGAGATTTCTTCGCTGTCGAAGTGCGCGAATCGCCAGGTTCGGGTTGGGTTGAAGTGGAGCGACTTGACGACTCAATTTCATTCAACAATTGGACAGTACGGAGCGAATTTCTGGAGAGTTATATAGGACTGACACAATCAGTTCAGATCAGATTTTCCGCAGCCGACGGGGTTACAATCGGGATCGGCAACGTTCTTGAGGCTGCGGTTGATGACGTACAGCTGGTCGCAATGGACGTTTGCGAAGAAAACACCGATTGCGAGACAAATGAATATTGCAGTATGTCAGGGCAATGTTTACCATTTGGAAATGGAGACGTTGACTTCGATGGCGATGTTGACATCACCGATTACATGGATTGCTTGACTTGCCACGGTGTGTCCAGCGAGCCATGTCAGCCGTGCAACGTTTCCGGTGACGAATCGGTCACAGTCGAAGATCTGGCGGAACTCGGTCAAACCATGTCTGGACCGAATAGCTGAACGACCACGCGCAGCTGAAGACGACGAGCAACTGAACGACGACGAGCGGCTGAAAAGACCATATCGACGGGTACGAAGTCATCGAGGGCCAGGACATGACTTATGCACCATCCGAACGTGAGAAGATTCAAACCACTCTAATCCAGCTCGCGTCGCTGTTCTTTTACTTTATCCCCGGAATGATCGCCCGCCGCACGAATATGTGGTTGTCGCCTTACGTGCGCTTCTGGGTCAAGGGCAATACGATCTGGTCGATTGTGCTGTTTGCACCCGTGGCGATTTTGCTCGTCCTTGGGTTGGTGGTGAATATGAAGGGGCCGATTGTGGTGGCGTGGGCTGTGCATGCAATCATGACGATCATGTGCGCCTTTGCCTCGATGTTCAATCGACCGGTGGGTTACTTCATCGTTTCCAACCAATGCTGCATGCCCGAGATGGCCGAAATCTACGGGGCTGCGATGGGGCCTTCACTCGATGACGATGCCGTTGAATCCTGATCCTCCCGGTCAATCGGCTTCAATACATCTCGTCACCTTACCACGGACAGCTACCGGGTATCTCTTTGAGAAACGCGGTCATGTTTGTGTAGTCCGGTCCGCCACCATCGCGCCAGATGTATGGTTGTCCGAAAGACGCAAACAGCTTGCGTCCCATGGTTCTCGCCGGGTAGAGAGGCGCCTCGGCGTGTCCGTCGAGGTACGCGATGCTGGTTCGACCCTTGACGCCAACTTGATTCGGACCTTTCTGTAGTTGATGGCGCGTTGCGATCTGATCGATGCCGTTAAAATTGCCATCCGGCCAATCGCCATTGAGGTTTGTTTTCGGGTGTTCTTCGACCAGCGTCACAAACGTCGCAGGCGTGAATGTGACAACCTGCCCAGCCAGAAATGAACGCGTATCGTTTGTGCCGGGAAGTTTGTTGCCTAGTGAATCGGCGACATATCGAAAATTGCGCAAGCTGTCGGGTGATCGGTAACCGATGTATGCATTGAGTCCATAACTGATCCGCCCATTTCCACCGCCACCCTCAGGGGTGTCCGTCGAGACGCCCGGTTTATCATTCGGGCAGACATAGACGCGCTCGTCTTTGACATACTTGAATAGCGTGCCAGCCGTCGGAACGTCTTGTGTGAACTTCGGATCGAGGTGAAACGGTTTTGAATATGGAGGCGTGTAGCTGAGATTGTCCTGAAGCCCGTCTCGCGCCCCGTCCCAGGTCACCCCACTGATTCGCGGCCAGGACGGACCACCGAACAAAGTTTGAAAGAAAAACAGGCTGTGCGTACCCGGAAATGCTCCCTCATCGGCGACATAGACGTTCATCCCAGTCATCAAAGATCGCACATTAGACTGACAAACCACCCCGCCAGCCTGCTTGCGAGCCTTCGAAAGCGCCGGAATCAAGATTGCTACTAGTAGCCCAATGATCGAAATGACCACCAGCAGTTCGACAAGGGTGAAACCTCGTGATTGATGTCGCCAGGAATCGAAGGACATACATCGCTCCCACATACGTTGCTCGAACACGCCACCGGCGGGTCGCCAGACGCAACGGGTCAATGGTCTGGGTACTTCTCCGTACTTGACGATTGAAATGGGATTTTGGATGACTTGATTCTTAGTCGCCCACAACGGCCAAGGCCTTCGTCAACCACTTTTGTACGGTGGCATCGTCGGGGTGTGCATTTGCGAGTTGGCGCAGTTCGTCCAACAGGTCGTCGCGCCAATCGAGTTTGTCTTCGTCCTTGGCGTCAATCAGCGCACTGTACAGGCCCTTCGCCAGACGTTCTCGCACGGCGGTATCGTCGGCGTATTGTTTGGCGAGTTCGCGCAAGTCTTCCAACAGGTCGTCGCGCCAGTCGAGTTTGTTCTCCTCCTTGGCGTCATTCAGCGTGTTGAACAGGGCCATCGCCAGTCGTTCTCGCACTGCGGCATCGTCGGGGTAATGTTTGGCGAGCTTGCGCAGTTCATCCAATAGATCGTCGCGCCGCTCGAGTTTGTTTTCCTTCTTGGCGTGATACAGCGTGTTGAACAGGGCCATCGCCAGTCGTTCTCGCACTGCGGCATCGTCGGGGTATTGTTTGGCGAGCTTGCGCAATTCATCCAGTAGGTCGTCACGTCGCCCGGGTTTGTTTTCCTCCTTGGCGTCATACAGCGTGTTGTACAGGCCCGCCGTCAGCTGTTCTCGCACGGCGGCATCGTCGGGGTAATGTTTGGCGAGCTTGCGCAGTTCATCCAGTAGGTCGTCACGCCGCCCGAGTTTGTTTTCCTTCTTGGCGTGATACAGCGTGTTGAACAGGCCCTTCGCCAGACGCTCTCGCACGACGGCATCGTCGGGGTATTGTTTGGCGAGCTTGCGCAATTCATCCAGTAGGTCGTCACGTCGCCCGGGCTTGTTTTCCTCCTTGGCGTGATACAACGTGTTGTACAGGGCCATCGCGACCAGCGGGGTTGCGCCCGGCAGATCTTTGGCGACAGGAACGGATTGCAGGATTAGGTCAGCATCCACGGAATCCGACCCTGTCAAAGTGAGTGCGCATTGAATGAGACTTCGTTGAGCTTGCGGCAGATTCAGCGACTCGGCGATCGAGGAATAGGCGATCATGGCATAGGCATAATTGGCCGAATTCGAATCCAGATCTTTGATTCGTGAAGCGAACTCGTCGATCAGGTAGCGGGTTTCAATGCCTACCAGGAGCTTGGCTATTTCCAGAAGGAACTGCCGCGCCGCTTCATATCGTTTGGTATGGCCAAATGAAGGTGCCGCCGCATCCTTCAACAAAATTCCCTTCATTTGAAGATGCGCCAGAGTGGTTTCACTCATCCCTTGGCACACAAAGTCGGAATAGGCGCTCCAGTCGGATTCCGCGAGAAGTTCAGGCAGCAACGCGATCCGAATGCACAACCTCCGTTCGTTCGACTCGTCTTCGATGATCTCTTCCAGTTTGGACTTCAACTCAGTATAGGCGTGCTGATGGGCGTCATCGGCGATGGAGACCAACTCTTCGAACGACTTTGGTGTTTTGCCAAGCGCTACAGCCTCGATCCAACGGCCGATCACGCCTCCATATCCATCGATCAACTCGACGATCTTCGTGGGTTCGATGTCATTCGTGCAGGGAATCTTGTCGCGCAGATAGAACATCAGGCGATCGATTTCGAGAGGGTCGTCCTCAAGTTGAACTTGGGGTATCTTCAGAATCTTGACGGCAATGCTGGCCGAGTCCATGTTCTCAATGCATTTGGTTGCCCGCGATTCACCTTTAACTTCCCCCGGGGCCCGCGCTGCGACAACAAGATGCAGAGGTGGCCAGCCGCGAAGATGGCGAACGATGGCACTTAACAACTTTGCTTCAGCATCGACATCATTCGACTGTTCAAATGCATCGAACATGAGAACCGGGTGTAAACCGGATTCTGCATGGAGTGTTCTGAGGAGGTCATTGGCCACGTCGTATGGAAGCGTTGGTGTCTTGATGTTTCCGGTTTTAAGCTGACCATCCAACGATTCCAGCGCATCGAACCACATTGAAATGACGTCGGAAATCGGTTTCTCGAATGGTTTGAATTGCCCCAGTATTTGCCCGAGGATCCGACCGACTTTTCCCCCCAACTTCACGACCAATGAATCTTTGTTCTGATGCCACAGCGATTTCAATTGTGAGGCGTAACTCGCCTGATTCAGCCAACTTGAGTACAGATCCTCCAAACTCTGGCGCAACAAACTGGGCTTGCCCGACGATTGTGCGTAACCCACAAGAAAGCCTCCTCGTACTCTGAGCGTATCACGGAGATGCTCGAGCAAAGTCGTCTTGCCAGACTGGGATCGACCAAGAACGGCGGTCAGGCCCTTTGAATTGACGCGTTCGAGTAGGTCGTCAAGGAATTGCTGCCGCCCGAACATCGGTTGCTTTGAATCGTTCGCCATGATTTGATCGCCCAGCGTCGTGGCCCGAGGCATGACGCGAGATTGCTGGAATACAAACTGTGTACCGGGGCAGCCTAATTCCAGGGTCTACATACGAAATATGGCACGGATACCAAATAGTAGAATTGATACTAAGAAATGGTATCGCGCTTGTCGAGCAGGGCGACGATGCAGTCTACGGCTTCTGTTACCGAAAGTTCGTGGGTAGGTAGGACCAGTTGCGCCTTTTCAGGGGCTTCGTAGGGTTTGCTTCCGCTCGGGAATTTGGCGACTTGGCCAGAGTCGGCAAGCGCGTATAGACCCTCTTGGTCGCGATGGCGAAAACTTCGATGGGCTGACAGGAGGACGACGATCACGCAGGCACCGCAGTTGAGAATTTGTTGGCAGCGATGATCGGGTAATGGTCGTCCAGCCGGCATTCATGGGCACTTTTAGTTTCATTTGCCGGTCGAAGCGCGCAACCGCTCAATTTCTGCCTCAAGTGTGGCGATCTTGTTTCGCAGCGGTTGGATAATCGGTTGCAACTCCTCTTGGGTGAAGCGTGGCGTATTATACTTTTTGCAGTTTGCATCCCATGCTTCAACGTGAATCAGCATGTATCGCTCTACTCTTGCGCCGTATTCGGTATCGACCAGTCTACTGTGCAGGTCGTCATTGCCTTCGACTATTTCCACTTTTCCCCAGATCTTGATCCGCGTGCCGTCTACGAAGTTCATCATATAGATGCAGACTTTGGGATTGTCGCTCAGGTTGCCAACGCTGATGTACTGGCGGTTGCCGCTGTAGTCTGCAAACCCCAGCGTGTGCTCGTCGAGAATTTTCAGAAATCCTTTGGGACCTCCGCGTCTTTGGACATAGGGTTGCCCTTCTGCGTTGACCGTTGCGAGAAAAAACATGTCGCTTTCGGCGATGAATGCAGCCGCCGGCGCGGTGATCGTATCGCTCCACCCGCTTAGCTGCTCCATGCGTGCGTAGCTCTTGCGCGATCCCATTTGTTCCTGGACGGTTTTGACCGATGGTGAGAATGCGATATCGCTGATGGGTTGCGACATGCTCGTTCCTTTCGTGATGCGCATGGCATTAAAGCAATGGTGCCGGGCTGGCGGAGGAGTGGACAGCCCGGCACCGGTTTGAATGTTAGAAACTCAGGACGCTGTATCCATCTTCCACGAGGTTGCCGACGCTGGCCAACCCGGATGTACCTGGTACCGCCAAGTCAGTCTTCAACTCAAGCCCGCACGCTTCGGCTTCGTCGCTCACACCGAATGCGTCTGCACATCCGCAGGAAACCCCGTCTACCTTGTCCTTGACCTGCTCGTAAAGATCGTGGGACGGATGTTCCTTGTTGGCAAGCACGCTGGGCCAACGGGTGCCAGCCCCTTGAAAGAGAATCTTGACGTCGCTTCCGCGTTGCTTGAAGTCATACGCGGAGGCGAGTGCGTTAAAGACGCGGGCGTTGGATTCGTCGGAACCGCTTTGGGGGTCGGCGAGAACAAGAATGGCTGCTTTCATGGTAAGGCTCCTTTGTGTCCGGCAATCTTTATTGATCGTTCGGTAAAGATTGCGGTCCAAGAAATGGCGCGAGTCCACGTCGCGCCAAAATAGTGTCCAAGACTTGGCTTTCTTTTCGCTGCTTTTATGAATTCGTTGCCCGCAAACGTGAATGGGCAGCGACGGTCAGTCCTTTCCCGTAAGCAATTGTGGCAAGTCGTCCATGATTCGGCCAAAAGGTCGCGTCAGATTCATTGCTCGATTCATCACGAGTGCGCCCTGAATCTGGATCAAGGCGTCCTCGGCTCGCTGTTTGGCTTCTTGCGCCTTGAAACCGGCATCCATCGACACCTTCTGGAGTGCGTCGAACCAAGCCTTAAACATCCGACTGACGCACTCTTGTATTTGCTCCTTGTCGCCGCCGACGGACATCGTATCCAACAAACACGACAACCGACCGCCAACGTAGAATTCTTTTGTTCGCTTGGCCATCTTCGCCACGCGCTTTGCCGGATCGCCCGGTTTGGCCAATGGCGCGAGAATGTTTTCAGCAAAACGTTCGCCCACGCATTCGAGGACGGCGCAGGCCATTTCGGTCTTGCCGCCGGGGAAACGGTGATACAGGCTTGCTCGTTCCAACCCCGTTGCCTCGACGAGTTTGGACATCGTTGCCCCTTCGTATCCGAACGTTCGAAAGACCGTGATGAGGCCATCAAACAATTCTTCGTCGCTGATTTTCGCATGGGCCATCATCATTTGCGTCTCCACCACAAATATACCGAACGATCGGTAAAAGTCAAATCGAAAAGCACAACTTTTCTCCAAAAGATTCTGCATTCTGGTCTAAGTCTTGATTTGACAATTGGCTAGGTACTGATGTCGGCTAGGCCATGATATGGACCAGCTAACGATCTGCACTAGGTAATGAGATCGCGTCCTTCAAGCAACTCGACAATGCGGTCTACGGCTTCTGCTACTGAGATTTCGTGCGTGGGCAGGACCAATTGCGCTTTTTCGGGGGCTTCGTAAGGGTAGCTTACGCCCGGGAAGTTGGCGACCTGGCCGCCGTCGGCAAGTGCGTACAGGCCTTCCTGGTCGCGCTGGCGGCATACGTCGATGGGGGCTGACAGGTGGACAACGATGAAGCGGTCGTCGCCGATGACTTCGCGGGCACGGCGACGGGCGAGTTTGTTGGGGGCGACGAACGCGCAGATCGCGATCAAGCCGGCATCGTTAATCAGCTTGGCGACTTCGGCGCTGCGTCGCAGGTTTTCCGATCGCTCATCGGCAGAGAACCCGAGGTCTTTGCTGATGCCCTTGCGCATGTTCTGCCCGTCGAGTACGGTACACGCCCGACCCAATTCGAACAGCCGACGTTCGAGCGCATACGCGGTGGTGGTTTTTCCGGCGCCCGTCAAGCCGGTCAGCAGAACCGTGACGGCTTGTTGACCGTAACGGGCAGCGCGTTCCTTTGGTGTTACGAAACTCGCCGACGATGCCAGTTTGTCGCTTTGCGGTTCGGTGTCCCAATGGTCGGCCCGCGAGTCGCCAGGTGTTGCTTCGACGATCATCCCTGCGCCAACCGTTTCATTCGAGATGCGATCGATCAGGATGAACGCGCCGGTCGAGCGGTTGCGTTGATAGTCGTCGTGCATGATCGGCTGAGTGAGCGCGAGTTTGCATCTGCCGATTTCGTTAAGGGCCAGGGTTGGCGAGTCTTCTCTTTCGAGCGAGTTGACATCCACCTGGTAGAGCAATGTTGAAATGCTGCCGAACGTTTTCTTGGTCGTGTGTTTGACGATGTACTGCTTGCCGGGAACCATGGGCTCCTGGGCCATCCAGACAATCATGGCCTCGAATTTGTGATCGCTCTTGGGAAGGTTGTCGGTCCCGACGATCATGTCGCCGCGGCTGGCATCGACTTCCAGTTCGAGCGTCAAGGTGACAGCCATCGCAGCGAAAGCCTCGTCGATTTCGCCGTCGCTGGTGACGATGCTTTTGATTTTGTTCGGCGTACGTGTGGGCATGATGGTCACCTCATCGCCGGGGTGAATTATGCCCGAGGCGATGGTTCCGCAATACCCGCGAAATTCGTGCGTGGGTCGATTGACATATTGTACCGGGAACCGCAACTCCGACAGGTTCCGGTCAGCAGCGATGTGGACGTTTTCGAGATAGTGCATCAATGTACTGCCACGGAACCAAGGCATTTTGTCGCTGGCATCGACGACGTTGTCACCGCAGAGAGCGGAGATCGGCAGGTATTGCACGTCTTTGATGTTCAGATTTGAAGAGAAACTTCGGTAGTCGCTTTTGATCTTCTCGAAGTCCTCTTCGCGATAGTCCACCAGATCCATCTTGTTGACCGCAACCAATATGTGCTTGATGCCGAGCAGCGACGCAATGAAGCTGTGGCGGCGCGTTTGGGTGACGACACCGTGGCGCGCGTCGATCAGGATTATCGCAAGGTCGCACGTGGATGCACCGGTGACCATGTTCCGCGTGTATTGTTCATGGCCCGGGGTGTCGGCGATGATGAATTTTCGCCGCGAGGTCGAGAAGTATCGGTAGGCCACGTCGATGGTGATGCCTTGTTCACGCTCGGCTTGCAACCCGTCAACCAGAAGGGCGAGGTCCACATCGTCGCCCGTGGTTCCCGATTTGACGCTGTCGGCTTTGATCGATTCGAGTTGATCTTCGTAGATCATTTTGGAGTCGTGAAGCAGGCGGCCGATTAGCGTGCTTTTGCCGTCGTCCACGCTACCGCAAGTGAGCAGGCGCAAGAGTTCTTTGCGCTCGTGCTGTGCGAGGTAGGCGTCAATATCGGTGCTGATGAGTTCAGATTGATGTGACATAACGATTGATCTGCCGGAATTAAGGCCCGCCGAAACTAAGGCCAAGCGGAACTAGAAGTATCCCTCACGCTTTTTGGCTTCCATCGATCCGGATTGATCGTAATCGATCAACCGGCCCTGCCGTTCGGAGTGCTTGGTGAGCAGCATCTCCTGAATGATTTCGGGCAGCGTCGTTGCGGTGGACTCTTCCGCGCCCGAGAGCGGGTAGCACCCCAAAGTCCGAAAACGAACCATCTTCATTTCGGGGGTCTCGCCATCTTCGAGTTGCATCCGATCGTCGTCCACCATGATGAGCGTTCCGTTTCGTTTGACGATCGGGCGTTTGGCCGCGAAATAGAGCGGAACGATGGGGATCTTCTCAAGATGAATGTACTGCCAGACATCGAGTTCAGTCCAGTTCGACAGAGGGAACACGCGGATGCTCTCGCCCTCATTGATCGCACCGTTGTACAGATTCCATAATTCGGGGCGTTGGTTTTTGGGCTCCCAGGTGTGGTTGCGATCGCGAAAAGAATAAACGCGCTCTTTCGCCCGAGACTTCTCTTCGTCGCGACGGGCACCGCCAAAGGCAGCATCGAAACGGTACTTGGTCAGCGCCTGTTTCAGCGCTGTGGTTTTCATGATGTCGGTGTGTTTCTTGCTACCATGGGTAAAGGGCGTGACGCCAGCTTTGACACCCTCCTGGTTCGTGTGCACGATGATATCGAGACCCAACTCTCCGCGGACGTATTCTTCGCGAAAGCGAATCATGTCGCGAAACTTCCAGGTGGTGTCTACGTGCAGCAGTGGAAACGGGGGTTTTGCAGGGTAAAACGCCTTGATCGCAAGATGCAGCATGACGGCAGAGTCCTTGCCGATCGAGTACATCAATACGGGTCGCTCAAATTCCGCAGCCACCTCCCTGATGATGAAGATGCTTTCGGATTCGAGCTGCTTAAGATGGGTCAGGTTGTATCCTGTCATGGGGCAATTGCGCCGTTGCTGTTTTCAATTCGCTTCTAGAATGAATCCGCCTCACTGGATTTCCTGCAAACCAAAACCGATTTCGTTACGGTCAAGCTAGCGGGCCAATATCGTACGGTCAAGCCGCCCAAAAACACTGCATTTTCAACCGTTTGGCGTACAGCGATATTTATGCGTCCGAACAACTTCGACGCCGAATTGAGAGATTTTCGGAACGCGATTCCTCCCATTCGACGGAAGTGGGATTGCGAACGCAAATAGGGACGTTCATCTTGCCTGAAATTCAATGCGTTTCTTGTCACGCTCCTTCCGCGTCAAATTTATTTCTGATGCAGTATATTGGGACGAAGTGCCAGCCGGGCCAATAAAACTGCGGCCAAACGGTCAACGATGTTCCGTCGTTGAATGCGCATTTGCAAGGCGCGTCCGCATATGGGGTCCGAATGATCTGCGCGAATCAACGTCCGACAAATCACCTAAAGGGTGTTTATTGGCAAGTCGATGCGTGAATTGCGTAGCGGTCGGATCAGGCATCGTTACCGGATTCGGACGTGGTTCGCAATTAGCGGGCGTCAAGATGAAGACGCCGTTAAGAATCAAAATGCAGTTCGGTCATCGCAAGGTCGGTGACCTCCTGGAGAGACAAGATGAGTCGAATCGTCACCAACGTTCAGTCGCTGATTGCTCAGCGTGTCCTTGGATCGCAAAACAAGGCACTCAACGAATCGCTGACACGATTGAGTACAGGTTTGCGGATCAACAGCGGGGCGGATGACCCTGCCGGTTTGATCGGGTCTGAATCGCTCCGGTCGGAAAAGGTCGCGATTTCGGCAGCCATTGACAACGCTCGTCGTGCAGACAACGTGCTGTCGATCGCGGAAGGAGCGCTTCAGGAAGTCAATCGCTTGCTGCTCGATCTTGAAGACCTCGTTGACCGCAGCGCCAACGAAGCCGGCTTGAGTCAGGCGGAGGTCGAAGCCAACCAGGTGCAGATCGACGCCATCCTGTCGTCCATCAACCGAATCTCGAATACGGCTTCTTTTAACGGGTCAAAGCTCCTTGGTGGTGGGTTTGAGTTTACCACATCGGGGGTGGCCGCCAGTGCCGTTTCGGATGCACAGATCAATTCGGTCAAAGTGCCTGAAGGTGCGTCGCGTCAGGTGGCGATTGACGTCGTGACTGGATCGGACTTTGCGGTCATCAGTGCGGCTGGGGGAGGAGCAGGTGGTGCGCTTTCGGCTGTGACGACGATCGAAGTGGGCGGGACATTTGGTACCGAAAACTTCAGTTTCGCGTCGGGCACAACGTTGGCCAGCATCGCAACAGCCATTAATACCAGCACACAATTGACAGGGGTTTCAGCGGTCACCAGCGGTGGAAACCTTTTCTTTACGAGTACCGACTACGGTAGCGACGCATTGGTCTCGGTCGAAGTACTCGCAGGTTCGCTGACCACCAGCGGCAACAACGATGCCGGATCCGACGGAACGATCACCATCAACGGTGCCGTCGCAAATGTGAACGGGCTTGAGGCCTCGGTCAACACCGGTTCGCTTTCGGCGAAGATTGCCCTCGATGCGACATTCGCTTCGACATCCGGAGCCAGCACATCGTTTGACATTACCGGAGGTGGCGCTCGGTTTGCCATTTCGCCAGAAGTCAGCCTGGTCGGTATCGAAACGATCGGACTGCAATCGGTATCGACGGGTTCGCTTGGCGATCGGGTCGACGGATTCCTGACAACGTTGCAGAGCGGTTCGGGTAACGATCTTAAGAGCAAGAACTTTGCGACGGCTCAGCGTGTTGTTCGGGCTGCTCAGGAACAGGTCTCCACACTTCGTGGACGCATCGGTGGCTTCCAGAAGAACACGTTGAACACTGCGGTCAACTCGCTGCTGGTCACGTTGGAAAACACCGCCGCCGCCGAAAGTGCGATTCGCGATACGGACTTCGCAGAATCCACCAGTGCATTGACTCGGGCACAGATTCTCGTGAACTCGGCTACCTCCACTTTACAGTTGGCCAACGCACAACCGCAAAGTGTACTGGCGCTGCTCCAGTAAGGCGTTTATCGGGCCGTTGGATTCAACACCATTCACCGCCTGGGCGACTTGCTTCGTCCGGGCGGTTTTTTGTTGCGTCCCATAAGTTGGCAAGTTCAAGGGTGGACTGGATTTATCTAAAGGGTCCATCGCTTCGCGACGACGAAGCGGTGTAGCAATAAAATCGCGGGTTTGACTGAACCGTCAATCTCTCGAATTCAGGAATCAAAAACGGGTCGATACACCGGCGATTGAAGATCGCCAAATCTAAAAAAATAGTCACGCAAGGTGGCGTGACAACATGGCAACCGGCGGGTTGTCAGCATCACGGAGGATGTCAATGACGCGCATCAATACCAACATACCGTCTATGATTGCCCAAGGTCGATTGCGGACCAACACCAACGATCTGCAAACGAGGCTGGAACGGCTGGCAACTGGACTGCGAATCAACCGCGGTAAGGACGATCCAGCCGGACTGATCGCATCGGAAATCCTTCGCAGCGAGATCAAAGCCATCGATCAGGCGATCGACAACTCGCAGCGAGCCATCAACGTTGTGTCTACGGCTGAGGGAGCGATCAACGAAACATCCAGTCTGCTGCTCGATCTGCGAGCGCTGCTGGTCAGTTCGGCGAACGACGGCGCGTTGTCTCCCGAAGAGATCGAAGCCAACCAGTTGGAGATCGACTCGTTGATTGCAAGCATCGACCGCATCGCCAACACCACATCATTCGGATCGAAGAAACTGCTCGACGGCAGTTTGGGCTACGCCGTTTCGGGTGTGACCACGACCAACCTGGAATCGGTTTCAGTGTTTGGTGCCCGCGTTCCAGAGGGCGGTGTTCGCAACGTCGTCGTACAGGTAACCGCCTCCGCCGAAGCCGCAACGCAGCAAATCACTGGATCATCGACAGGTGCGGCTGCGATCGAGATCACCGGTAATCAAGGTACGGAAATCCTTTCGTTCGCATCCGGTACGACGATCGCTCAGATTCAAACGAGCATCAATGCCATCACCGATACAACAGGATTGTCTGCCAGCGTCAGCGGTAATGTGCTGACCATCAATAGCGACACTTTCGGTAGCGAAGCCATTGTCAAGGTCAAGACGCTCAGTGGAACCTTCATGGGCGACGCAAACTATGCGGCTGGTGCTGCGGCTGTTGAAGATGAGGGTGTCGATCCGACCGTATTGGTCAATGGTCAGGTGGCTGACTCGCGTGGACTTCGCGTTGACATCCGCACCAATGGATTGGACGGACGGTTCTATTTGACGCAGGCGTTTGCTCAATCGGCGACGAACACGAGTTTTGACGTGACCGGCGGTGGATCGACCTTCCAGCTTGGACCATCAGTGACACCGGCGGCCCAAGTGAGTGTCGGGATCAATTCGACTTCATCGGGTTCGCTCGGCAACAGCGTGATTGGTTTCCTCAACAGTCTAAAGAGCGGTGGAACCAACGAGGTCAAGGGTAAGAACTTCGTTGCCGCTCAAAACATCGTATCCGAGGCGATCAATCAGGTTGCAACTGCCCGTGGACGACTGGGCAGTCTTCAGAAAAACCAGATCGAAACCAATATACGAAGCCAGCAAATTGCATTGGAAAACGTCAGTGCATCCGAATCGATCATCCGTGATGCCGACATTGCGACTGAGGTCTCGGCACTGACGCGAGCTCAGATTCTGTTCCAGAGTACGCAGAACACGCTACAGATTTCGAATTCATTACCGCAGGCAGTATTGGGTCTATTGGGCTAGTTCAAATCAGCGCAACCAGCGGTCATACAAAGACCATAAATACATTCAACAGACGCCGCGGACTTCAATCTCGCGGCGTCCTTTTGCGCGCAGTCAACGATGGCCTTCGAGTGCGTTGGCCGACTCTGCCGATAATCCATATGGAAAACCTGCACGCGCCCTGGTCTCGTCGCAGCGTTGAGACATTGATGAGGAGATCACCGAGATGAGCAGTATTAGCAGTGGAATCGGCCTTGCTTCCGGACTTCCGACGAATCAAATCATCGAGTCATTGCTTGCCACTCAGGCTCGACCGCGTGAACTACTCACGCAGCAACTTTCCGAAATTCAGGCACAGCGAACGGCTTTCCTTGAATTGAACGCTCGGCTTATCGGCTTGCAGAGTAGCGTTTCGGGCATCAACAATCCGACTTTCTTCAATCAGTTCCAAGCCAACAGCAGTAACGAAGACGTCTTGACGGCGATTGCATCGCCGGGCGCGTCACCTGGTGTCGTTGACCTGACGGTAAAATCGCTGGTCACTTCGCACCAGATGATCAGCGGTGGTTTTGCCAACCCGGACCAGACGCCCGTCGGAGCCGGAGAACTAGTAATCGAGATTGGTGAGGGCAAGTTGTCGAAACCGACAAAACTCGGCGATCTCAACGGTGGTGAAGGCGTGCGACGCGGTGTCATTGAAATCACCGATGCGGCCGGGAACACGGCTGAGATCGACCTGACGGCGATAGTGACGATCGATGACATCCTGGACGAGATCAACACGGCGAGCGAAATCGGAGTCGAGGCGCGCGTAGATGGCAATCGGATCGTTCTGGAAGATCAAAGCGGCGGTACCGGGGCGCTTCGTATCATTGACCTGAATGACGGATTCGCTTCGGTGGATCTGGGATTGGATGGTCCAATCACCGGTAGTGTGTTGACGGGCAGCGACATTCACTACTTGGCTGACACGACGCAGCTCAATGTTCTAAACGATGGCAACGGTGTGCGCCACGATGCCCGCGACGAATTCAGCATCTCGTCATCCAACGGTACCGCATTCAACGTGTCGATGTCCGGTTTGATCAAGGACACGACACGTGTTGAAGTATTGAACAGCGGCAACGGTGTGCGTCTTGGCGAGATTCAGATTACGAATCGACTTGGCAACACCGGAACGGTTGATTTGTCCGGTGTGCAAACGGTTGGCGAAATCATTGAACGCATCAACAATGCGACGGACGACGAAGGTGTGAACCTCGGCGTTGAGCTATCGAGCGGTATCGGAATCGGCGGTGTGGGTAGCTTGAGCATTACCGATACCAATGAAATCGCCACCGACAATGAGCAGGAACTTATCATCGAGGATTTGTCGGGGTTCGCGGCCCGCGACTTGGGTATCGCTCAAAACGCTCTCGCAAGCACTTTCATCGGTAACGGTATCCACCGCGTCGAAAGCATTGGCGATGTGTTGCGGGCCATCAACTTCGCGGAAGGCAACGACGGTTCAGTGGTCGCTTCACTAAACGGAAATGGCATCGTGGTGCGCGACACCGGCATTGGTGCCGACCCGCTTGTGATCACCGCGATCGCCGACGAGTCAGGAAAAATCTCAAAGACGGCAGCCGACCTTGGCATTGAAGGCGTATTCGATGAACCGGGTGTGCCAGCCGTTTCGCGCGATCTACAAGCCGGATTGAACACGGTTCTGCTCAAATCGCTCAATGGCGGAAACGGAATCGAATTTGGCGACGTCAACGAAGTCTCGTTCGCAACGCGTGACGGTTCCGCTCCGGTGACGATTGATTTTACCGGTGTTCAGACGATTCAGGATATTCTTTCGCGCATCAACAATGGCGTTCCGGGTTTGGAAGCGTCACTCAACGCGGCGGGCAATGGCATCGCGCTGGTTGACGTTTCGACCGACACGCCAACGACGACGCTGCAAATCAACGATGTCACTGGAACGCTCGCGGCGCAGTTGGGGATCGTCGGCGCATTTGAAGAGGGCGTTGACGGCGAAAATCTTCAACTTCAATACATCTCCGAGCGCACCAAGTTGGAAGACTTGAATTCCGGTCGAGGAGTGAGGCCGGGAACGATCGAGTTTCAGACGACGACCGGCGAAATATTCACCGTCGAAATCGATTCGAGCGATACGACCCTTCAACACGTCATCGACGCGATCAACGATTCCGGCGAGCCACGTGGCATCTCGGCATCGATCAATACAACGGGTGACGGAATCGCAATCGCCGATGCCAACGGTGGGTCCAACAAACTGACCATCACGGATCAAAACGGCGGAACCACAGCAGAGAATCTTCGCATCGCCGGTGAATCCAGAACGGGCGAGCCGACCATCGACGGTTCGTTTGAAATCCACATTGACGTGGAAGCCGACGACACCCTCGAAGACATCGCCAAGAAACTCTCAGACGCCTCGCCAGATCTTAATGCATCGGTCATCAACGACGGCGCGTCGGCGACGCCATTTCGCTTGTCGCTCAATTCCGGCGTAACCGGTACGCAGGGTGAGCTGATATTCGATTCGGGCGATACCGGATTGAATCTCAGCACGTTGGTCGCCGCGCAAGATGCCGTGATGCTCATCGGCGGCGAAGGCGCGACCAGTCCGCTGGTGGTGGCGAGCTCGTCGAACAACGTGAGCGGTGTGCTGCCTGGTGTGGACATCGACCTGCACAGTGCGTCGGACGAACGAATTTCCCTGGCGATCAGCCGCGACATCGAGAGCATCGTCGAAGACCTCAACAGCTTTGTCGCCGACTACAATGGCGTGATGGATCGAACCGACGAACTGACGTCATTCGATCCGGAAACGGAAGAACGCGGAATTCTGCTGGGCGATTCGGCGATTTCGCAGATTCAGTCGCGACTGTCGCGAATTGTCATCGGCCGATTTGAAGGAGCGCCTCCCGGAACAGATTCGCTTTCGTCGGTGGGAATCACGTTTGGCAATGGTGCCCGACTGAGTTTCGACGAAGAAAAATTCCGCGAGAAATACGCAGAAGATCCGACCGCGGTCGAGGAACTGTTTACGGCGGCGGAAATCGGCGTGGGGGCCGTCATCGACAACGCCCTGGAGGAATTGTCAGCAGAAGACGACGGGCTGCTATCTCGGCGCGGCAACACGTTGGGCGACCGGGAGGACGACCTCAACGATAGAATCGAACGCATTGACGAGCAACTCGAAAGAAGGCGGGCACAACTTGAGCGGCAGTTCGCCAATCTCGAATCGGTCATATCCGGATTGCAAGGGCAGCAATCGTCGCTTTCGGCGCTGGCACAGCTCGCTGGCGGTTAGGCTCGAAAGCGAACACGAGACGATAGCAGAACGCATAGGCGGGTGTTTGCTTAAATTGAACGCACTCTGCGTCGCGTCAGCGAAGATTGCGCGGCAGCGTGAACCCTCCAGATGAATACCAACCCGGGATAGACCGATACTATCAGTATCATGGCAGGGAATTCCGACCAAGCATACCTTCGCGACGCGGTGATGACCGCATCACAAGAACAGCTTCAACTGATGCTCTATGACGGCGCAATTCGTTTTGCGCGGCAGGGTCGCGAAGCGCTTGAGAATGAAGAGTTCGAGAAAGCGTTCGAGCGTTTGTCTCGAGCACAAAAAATCATTCTTGAGATGCAGCAGGGTTTGAATTTTGACGTTGACCGGGAACTGTGCGAACGGATGTCAGGTTTGTACATGTTCGCGTATCGAAAGCTCGTCGATGCATGCTGCAAGCATCAAATCCAAGACGTAGACGAAGCCCTGCGAGTCCTCGAGTACGAGCGTCAGACGTGGGTCATGTTGATGGAAAACCTGCTCAAACTCGATGCGACGCAGGTTGTCGATCTGTCTACTCAGGGGCCTCCAGGAACGACAGGCGGTGCGTTGTCAATCGAGGGTTAGCCAAAGATTGTGGCGACTCATTCACCGAGTTCTCGATGGACTTCGATTGGGGATTGCTGCATAATTCACGCCAGAACGTTGATAAATCCAATTCGCAATCGATTTGAAAAAATGGCAAGACAAGGCGATCCCCTGCACTCTTCAGACGTACAATAGGTCAAGGAGGGCCCATTTATGCAGTCCATCATGCTTCAGCATTGGCTTCTAAGACCACAGAAATCTTGCTTGCTCGTGTCGTACGTGGCGATCGCGGTGATCTCTGCATGGCCAGTGACTGCATTCGCCCAGTTTGAAGATACCGAACAACCGGCTTCCCAACCCAAGCGAGAGAATCTCTATGCCGATTTGGCCATGGATCAGGCGTTGGCCAAGTCGCTGGACGTGGTGTCCAATCTCGAGGATTCGGATCGCGATCCTGACCAACTCCAGGAAGAGCGAACAGAGTACATTGAGACTCTGGCTTTGATCGAACGGATTCTCGAAATCGATCCCTTAAACAAGACCGCCAGCTATGTGAAGGGGCGGTTGTTGATTCTCTCCGGGCGTCCCAGGGCGGCGCTGCCCATGATCGAAGAATATGTGAATGATCCGGCTGGCCTCAACGATTGGCGGGCCTACAAGCTTTTGGGCGATCTTTACGCAACAAGTTTTCCAAAACATGCCGTTTCCAAATACCGCCAAGCGATCGAACTGGCTGAAAACGAATCCGAACCGGTTATTGGCCTTGCCCGCGCTCAATTGAAACTGAACAATGCGAAGGCGGCGGTCGAACGTAGCCAAGATGCAATTCGTCTGGACAAAGAAGGCGATCCGACGTTTCAGGCGACACTGGCTGAAGCGTTGATGATGGACAGAAAGTTTGAAGACGCTGCACGGGCAGCAGAAGCAGCCGTCAAAATGTCTGAGGAAAAATTCGCTCGTGATCCGTCGAACAAGGCCGTCCTCGTCAAAATGCAGGAACATTACGATCTTCGGTTACAATGCATTTCTCAGTTGGCGACGCTGTATCCGGAGCGCGCTGACTATGTCATTCAGCTCGCCCGCATCTGGCAGGACAAAGCCGACCTCGAACGCGTCGTCTCGTATCATCAAGCCATTGTGATGATCGAGCGCGCCCGGACGAGCCCCCAACTAAAAGTCACGACAGAATTGCTTTATGAGCAGGCACGGCTTAATCGATTGGTGTCTCGCCATGACAAGGCGCTCTCAGTTCTTGAGGAAATCTTGCAACTCGATGCGGATTTTGCGCCGGCCCTTGAACTCAAGAATATCATCGAATCTGAAGGCAAGGGACTCAGTCGAGCGGATACGTCTGCCTCTGCCAACACCCTTCCGTAGGCTCGCTCGCGTCCCATGCTAGGTAGGTGATGAGTCAGTATCATCCTTCTCTTGCAAACCCAGTTCTTCGGCGACCGTGGAAAGTGCAGCAACACAGTGACCGATCAATTCGTCGAGTTCCATTTCAAGTAGGGCGGCGCCGTCGTGGATGTCCTGTCGATTGACAGCCGCCGCAAAAGACGCCTGCTTCATTTTCTTTTTCACGCTTTTGGCTTTGAGTCCATCAAGTCGGGTTGGACGAAGTCTTGCGACGGCGTGTATGAATCCGCACAGTTCATCGACTGCAAATAACGTCTTGCGAAGTGGTGTGTCGCGCGGGTGTGTGTCAAGATTCCACTCGGCATGTGAGAGGATCGCGTCGATGATCTCTTCCGGCACGCCGCGCTCCTTGAGAATCTTTGCGCCTTCGCGGGTGTGGTCCGGTGGATTGGGGAAGATTTCGTAATCGAAGTCATGCAGCAACCCGGTGATCGACCACGTTTGTTCGTCGTGTCCGCCCAAATGCGCGAAATGTACCATGGCGCTTTCAACGGCAAGGCAGTGTCGGCGCAGCGATTCGCTCTTGACGTGTTCGGTTAGGATTTCCCAGGCGTTTTCGCGATTCATGTCAGGCGTACCAGAAATTGTAAATGAATTGTGTAACTGTGCAGGCCGCGTTTGACGCTGCAATATCGGCGATTATGATAATCTTATCGGTGTTGTGCAATCGCCGAAAATTGTAGTCCAAATAGCCGAGACAGTTTCTCGACAGAAGGTGAGCCTTGCCGCGTCAAACCCGTGATACTTTTGCGACCGATGAACTCGCGATCGTTCTCAGTCATTTCGACCTCGGTGTGATCGAATCGATCACCGAATTCAATCGCGGTTCGCGTCGAAGTCCCAAGCTGGGGATTGTGTCCGACAAAGGTAAGTTCCTTCTCAAGAAGCGGGCGACCGATCGCGGTGGCTTGGATCGCGTTACTTACACGCATGCCATACAGGGACATCTCACCCAAAAGAATTTCCCCCTTCCGCGCTTGCAATGTCCGCGCGGAACCGAAGAGACGATCCTGACACTTGGAGATTCGTTGTACGAAATCTTCGATTACGTTTCCGGGCATCCGTACTCCGGCGAACCGGAAGAAACTCGGGCGGCTGGACGCGTGTTGGCCGAGTTCCATACGGCGCTGGCAGACTTTCCCGATCACCGCTCTTTCGCAAGTACCGGGTACCACGACGCCCTCGGCGTGCAGACGGGGCTGAACGCGATTCCGTCGAGCATCTCCGCGCACGACAGCGCTTCAGGTCATGAAGCAGAAGTCCTGGCGCTGACGAGTTTTCTGTTTGAGGCCTATACCGCTGCGGCAGATAAAGTCGAGAAAGCCGGCTACCCCGAGTGGCTGGAATCGATCACTCACTCCGATTGGCACCCGGGCAACGTGCTGTACAAACGTGGCAAGGTGTTGGCTGTCATCGATTACGATTGCGCCAAACCTGGCAAACCAACTTGTGACATCGCCAACGGAGCGCTCCAATTTTCGATCATAGCGACTGGTACACCAGACTCCTGGCCCGACCACCTCGATGTCGTGCGCATCCGTGATTTCCTGTCAGGGTATGAAGAACGCACCCCGATCGACGAAACCCACGCCGAGATGATCCCGTACCTGATGATTGAAGCCCTCATCGCAGAAGCCGTATTGCCCATTGCTGCAACAGGTACTTTTGGTCGCTATGGCGGGTACGGTTTCATGCAGATGGTCCGTCGCAAAGTTCGATGGATTCAAGCCCACGCCGATCAATTGCGCGTTGTTGTGTAGGTGTACATTATTGATAGGGCGGGTTGGGCTATTGCGGTAACCGACGGGCGACGATCGCAGTTAAGTCATCGGGCTGCGGCGTGTTGCCTACAAATTTGCGCAGACGCGACCGAATGTGTTTGATGAGTTCGCCAGCAGATGCTTCTGGATAGTCCCGCAAGGTATCGACAATACGCTCAATACCGTATTGCTCGCCCGATTCATTCATCCATTCAAACATGCCGTCGGTGATCAAAACGAAAACATCGCCGGGTTCCATCTTGATGGCCGGGGGTGGAACGACAACCATCGGATCAATAATCCCCAAGGGAATGGTGTCGGCTTGCAGTTCGGAAACGCTGCCGTCTGATCGTTGAAAATGAATCAATGGCCCATGCCCGGCGCTGAGGTAATTGATCGTGTGGGCATTGCTATCGACAATTCCCAAGAAGGAAGTGATGAACATGTTGTTTGGAATTTCATCACCGAGCAGGGCGTTGACCTTGCTTAGAATCGAGAGCGGATCGTTCTCTGCCGTGGTCAGCGCCTGTACCATCGCTAAGAATTGCGAGACCAACAGGGCAGGTCCAATGCCGTGACCGGTTGCGTCGGCGATGACCAATCCCGTCAAGTGATTTCCAAGATTGAGAAAGTCGTAGCAATCGCCCCCGGTTTCGTCGGCAGGGACGTTGAATCCTGCGATTTCGTAACCGTCAACTTGCGGTTCGCATTGCGGTAGGAGCGATTGCTGAATGTCGCGCGCCAGAGAAAGGTCGCGCTCGATGCGGCGCTTTTCCGCGTATTCGTCGATCAAACGCTGTCGCTGAATCGCCACACCTGCCAGCGAGCTGAGCGTGTCGGCCAGGTCCTCGTCGCGTTCTTCGAACGGACCGCCTTTTCGATTCAGCACTTGCAGCACGCCAACCAGCGCCTGATCGTGTCCGCGCATGGGGAACGTCAACAGATTGCGTGTCTTGAATCCGGTGATGCGGTCGATGTCCTGGTTGAAGCGCCCGTCGGCATAAGCGTCGGGTACGTTGATGACGTCGCCCGTTCGAATGCTTTCACCGGCGATGCCCCGATCGGCGCTGAAACGAATCTCGCTCGTTCCGGTTGCGACTTGGCTGTAAAGCTCATGGGCTTTCGCGTCGTACAAGAAGACCGTCGTGCGCTCGCAATTGAGGATTTGATTGGAAGCAGCCGCGATTTGTTCAAGCAGCGGAACGAGTTCCGTCGTCGCCCCAAGCCGGCGCGATATGTCCAGAAGGGTGGTGAGGTCGGCAATCTGTCGATCGGCGTCTGGGGTGGACATGCGCCTAGAATCCCAGCTTCATTCGACAAATGCAAGTGATGACGCAATCTCGAACAATGCACACAACCAACCGCCGGGCGGTCGAATATGCCCTCAGATACACGCTGCGATGTTACATATGGGAGCGTTTAGGATTCCGGCATGCGCTCAAGCATGACATCGACGAGGCCATAATCGAGGGCTTCGCCGGAATCGAGCCACTTGTTGCGATCGCAGTCTTTCTCGACCTGCTCCATCTTCTTACCGCTGCGGGATGAGATGATTTCGTAGAGACGCTTGCGGAGTCGCACAATTTCTTCGGCTTCGATCGCCAGGTCCGTCGCACTTCCCTGCATGACGCCACCAAGGAGCGGTTGGTGCAAGAGTACGCGCGAATTCGGCAAGACGAAGCGTTTGCCCTTTTCGCCACCGCAAAGCAGAACAGCACCCATGCTGGCGGCCATCCCGACGCAGTAGGTCGCGACCGAGCAGCGCAGGAACTGCATCGTGTCGTAAATCGCCAATCCGGCAGAGACGCTTCCACCCGGTGAGTTGATGTAGAAATGGATGTCGGCTTTGGGGTCTTCGTTCGACAGAAACAGCATCTGGGCGACAATCAGGTTGGCAGAGTCGTCGTCGACACCGCCGGCGAGAAACACGATGCGGTCCTTGAGCAAACGCGAGAAGATGTCATAAGCGCGTTCGCCTCGTCCGGATGACTCAATGACAAACGGGATGTTGTAATTCATGGAAGCCATTTTGTATTCCCTCGCCGATGTTGAGGCGTGATTTATTCTATTCACTCGAAAACGGTCACGGAAGTAGCGTTGCTGCACCAACTCTCGCTGCAACTATTTTTTCTTTTTCTTGTCCTTATCGGTGTTCGGTCCGTGATCGAGGATCTCGTCTACAACGCCGTACTCCAGTGCTTCCTTCGCGTTGAGGTAGCGGTCGCGTTCGGTGTCTTCGGTGACCTGCTGCACGGTCTTGCCGGTCGTCTCCGAGATGATTTCGTTGAGACGCTTCTTGTCGCGGAGGACTTCTTCGGCTTGGATGCGGATGTCTTCAGCCTGACCGGTAATGCCACCGTACGGTTGATGGAGCATGATTTTGGCGTTGGGCAGGATGAAACGTTTGCCCTTGGTGCCGGCCATCAAAACGACAGCCGCACCGCTCGCCGCTTGACCGATGCAGTAGGTCGCGATCTTGCAGCCGACAAGCTGCATGGTGTCGTAGATTGCGAGGGTCTGATCGACAAGACCACCCGGCGAGTTGATGTATAGG
The DNA here is from genome assembly GCA_028285105.1 of Alphaproteobacteria bacterium. GTDB lineage: Bacteria > Planctomycetota > Phycisphaerae > UBA1845 > UBA1845 > UBA1845. Next base: position 70,433 of record JANQQE010000030.1, on the reverse strand, counting down.
TTGATGTCCTGATCGCGTTTGATCGACTGCAGGTAAAGCAGCCGCATGATCGTCGCGCTGGCAGTGCGTTCGGTGATCGGACCGGCGAGGAAAATGATCCGATTCTCGAGAAGCATATCCTCGATCGACATCTCCCGCGTGCGCTGATATGCCGGGAACTGATTGGTCGTCGGGGGCGGTAAGTGACCGATTTCGTGCATCGTGCGTTCCTTCTTTCGGGACAATCCATTGTAGCCAACGGACGCATGGGGCTGCGTTACGAGGGCATCTTAATCGGCGCGACTGTTGACTTTAGGCGTCACCTCTCAAACGGCAAATATGCCGCGATTACTTCTTATCATCGGCTTTTTTCTTCTTGGTCTTGGTTGTCGCCTTCTTCTTCGTGGTCTTCTTATCGGACGCGGCTTTCTTCTTGGGGGCAGCCCCTTCCGTCACTTCGGCATCGCCCAGCAGCATTTCGAGGATCTTCTCGTCACGAAGCTGCACATAAAGCGTACGCAGGTGGCCGGTGCTGATAATTTCGTCGCGAACGCGGTCGAACCGGCGGTTGCGACGGGCAGCGATTGTGGCGATGGCGCTGTTGACTTCTTCCTCGGTGATCTCGACGTCATTTTCTTCCGAGATTTTGTCCATCACGAATACGAGCTTCAATTCGTTGCGGGCACGGGTGGAGGCTTCCAGGCGAAGCTCATCGGCGTGCTTTGAGATTTCGCTGTCCGGAACACCCTGACGGTACAGATTCATCATCTGTTGACCGACCAGATGCTCGGTGTGTCGCTGCGATACGCCTTCGGGCACGTCGAAGTCGGCTTGTTCCAGAAGATGGTCTTTGACTTGCTGCCGCATCTCCTTGCGAACTTGCTGATCGAGCGATTGCTGCATGCCCTCTTTGATGTATTTCTCGAACTCTGCTCGCTTTTCAAACCCGATCGACGCAAGATATTCGTCGTCAAGTTCGGGCACTTCCAGTCGTTTGACCTGTGTGATATCCAACTCGGCTTCTGCCGGTTTGCCACGAAGTTCAACGTCGGTGTAATCGTCGGGCAGCGTGACTTTGAGTTTGATCGTGTCGCCAATTTTCTTGCCGGTCGCAGCCTTGCCGAATCCCTCATACAAGACACCGTCGTAGCGCTGATCGCGAACGGCGAGTTCAGCGTCGTCTTCTGTCTTGATCGTGCTACCGTCACATATGAGCTTTAGCGATCCAACGATCACATCGTCAGCTTTCGACTTGCCATCTTCGACGGGCATGTAAGTACCGCGCATCATGTTCATGCGCTTGATTTCTTCATCCACGTCTTTCTTGGCAACTTTGAGTTCCGGCTTGGAAACCTTGATGCCCTTGAGTTCAGGCAACTCGAATTCGGGGCGAACTTCAACTTCGCACTCGATGTCCCAATCGCCGTCGGCAGGACATTTCAAATGTTCGAGGGCTTCTGACAACGGAAGCAACTGCTCGACATCGACCGATTGATTGTTGCCTTTGACGTCCGCGCGGTCTTCGGCGACAGTCACCCGAACGAGCGGATCGCCGATGGCGTCGAGCGACTCCTTTTCGATACCCGCAAGGTAGGCGCTGCTGACGAGTTGGTGATTCACTTCTTGACCGACTTCGCTGCCGAAGCGCTTTTCAAGAAGCTTCTGTGGGGCTTTACCGGGGCGGAAACCGGGGACCGAAGCCTTGTCGCGGAGTTCGTCGTAACGACTGTCCAACTGCTCAGCGATGCTGGCCCGCGGAATCGAAATGACGACTTTCTTGCGCAGGGAGCCAATATCGTCCACCTTCACGCCGATGACATCTTTCAGCTTATCCTGGAGCGACTGCTCATCGATGCCTGCGTCTGCCGCCTGTTCCTCAGGGGCGGGGGCGGTGTGGGGTTTACTCATTGTGGACACTCCTCTGGTCATTCGCGGGAAACGTACACGATCGCCGTTTTTCCCCTGCCTCGTAGACAAACCGGCGTAGCCTACCGCACGGTTCGCACCCTAGCAACCGCCCAAACCCGATTCGCCGGGGGAACGGAATCCGCCGATACTACCGTTGGAAATCGACTTCGCAATCCCGAACGATGCCCGTGCGATTCCGACCGGGCCAAAGCCGTTTTCCAGTGCCAAGAAATGTGGTAGCCTCTAATCGGACCAGTTGAATACGGCGCAAACACCACACATTGGAGTCGAACATCATGAGTGCAATCCTTGACATGCTCGGAAGCGAAGCCGACTCGCTGCTCGGATACAAATGCTCCGGCATCGACCAATCGCTCTTGACCCTGCCCGGGCCAAGCTACGTGGACGATGTGTTTTCATCGACAGATCGGCCGCTTCCCGTGATGCGATCCATGCAGCAATTGCTCGATGCCGGCCGACTTGGCGGAACGGGTTACGTTTCGATCTTACCGGTTGACCAAGGCATTGAGCATACGGCTGGCTCGTCGTTTGCGCCAAATCCGATCTATTACGATCCAGAAAACATCGTCAAACTGGCGATCGAGGGCGGGTGTAACTGTGTGGCATCGACTTTGGGCGTGCTTGGTTCAGTCGCTCGAAAATATGCCCACAGGATTCCATTCCTCGTCAAGCTTAACCACAACGAACTCTTGACCTATCCGAACAAGTACGACCAGATCATGTTTGCCAATGTGCAGCAGGCGTACGACATGGGTGCGGTCGCGGTGGGTGCGACGATTTACTTTGGTTCGGAAGAGTCCAACCGTCAGATTCAGGAAGTCAGTGAGGCATTCCACCACGCCCACGAATTGGGGATGGTGACCGTGCTTTGGTGCTATCTGCGAAACAGCGGGTTCAAGAAGGACGGTGTCGATTACCATGTGGCGGCTGACATGACCAGTCAGGCCAATCACCTCGGCGTCACCATCGAAGCCGACATCATCAAACAGAAGCAAGCTGAGAATCGCTGCGGTTTCAGCGCGATCGGTTTCGCCAAGACGCACAAAGATGTTGACGACAAGCTGACGTCCGACAATCCGATCGATTTGACGCGGTATCAGGTGGCGGGCTGCTACCTTGGCAAGATGGGCCTCATCAATTCGGGTGGCGCATCCGGTGCGAACGACTTTGCTGATGCGGTCAAGACTGCCGTCATCAACAAGCGCGCCGGTGGCATGGGATTGATCTCGGGCCGCAAAGCCTTCCAGCGTCCAATGGAAGAAGGGGTCAAACTGCTGAACCTGATCCAGGACGTTTACCTCGACAAGTCGATATCGATTGCGTGATGCTTATCCGTTTTCGGCACTGATCCATTACGGTGAATTGGGCTGGGGTGGTTTCTGCTCCTTTGGGGTTGTACCATCAGGATCGGTGTTGGTGCCGTCTTCCTTCTTTTGGGATTCTTTTGCTTTGGCGATGTTTTCTTTGATGTCGTCGGCGACGACGCCTTGTTTCTCGGTGTATACCATCGCTGCGATGACAACGTCCTTCTTTTGATTCGATTTGTCGTCAACACCGTTAATGCCAACCGAATACACCACTTCACCATCGACACCATGCCGCATCAAGAAATCCTTACCTGTATACGGATCGATGCGGCAAAGTTTGATCGAAGGATGGGTCATCTCGTCGAGGGTTCGCGGCCATAAGCCTGTTCGCTTGTAATGCATGGATCGCTCTAAATAAAGTCGGACACCGCGCCGCAGCGTCTCGGAGCGAAACGAAGTCTGGACGGCAAATCCTATTCTCGGAACCAAACACTTCATTCCATCGATGCCTTCCCAGTGTTTCTTTTCAATTCTGGCAAGCTCATCTTTGAGGTTGGCGACAAACGGTTTGCGAAGCAATTGGCGCATCTGCTCGTAGTATTCGTGAATCGCCTTCGCCAGAATCACAGGGTCAGCCGACGCGAGTTTCTCGCACCCGGGGGGCATTCTTTTTCGTTTTCGACTTGCGGCGCTGTAGAACTCATTGACGACGTCCTGATCGATCGTCGGTTTGGCGTTGTCACCGGTCACCGGTTTCGTCATGCAAAAATGTTGAAGCTGCTGTAACGCCGATGCCTCGGCAAAATAAAGCGAGCGGGCGAACAATTCTGTAACCGGCACGCTGTCAAACCGATCGAAAGCGGCCATGATTTCATCCCACACATGAATGCGATGCATGAAACTTCTCAGGGCGGTCGCAATCTGCGTATAAACAGTATTGCGATGGCCAGCAGAGAAGAATTGTTCCTCCAGGCTGGGTAAGCGACCGAGATGATCCGCGAATGCCAGGTTCGATTGGGCTGCGTCGATGAGGTATTCGGTCTTGATCACGTTCCCATCGATTCGCCACCCGCGTGCAAGCATCATCTGACCGATCGCCCGTCCGTTGACAAACCGTGAAATGGGCCGGTCATATAGGAACTTAAGCGTTTTCAATCGGCGCACAGGCATGTCTTTCTTGCTCGCCGCTTCCATGAATGGGTTCTTGTATTTGCTTTCGAGTCGATTGATCCAGGCGGTAAGTTCGGGGTTTTCGGCAGTCCGCCATTCCTGTGGGTTGCTCAGAACGGCCATCATCTGTTTCAAGGCGTCGCCCTTGGCATCGAGTTTGAGCGACTGGGCGCTGGGACCGAAAAGAATCGGTTCATACAAGGGAAGTGCGCTGCTGTCGGATTCTTTCGCGAACTCGTTGAAGTACCATGCCGTATAATCGACGGGCGTTTTGAAGTCCGGCAGCGGTGGCGGTTTGATAGGGTCGACTTGACCGAATACCGAGCTGGCGAATGAAACGGTTAGACAAATGACAAGAGCGCAATTTCGCATCTTTATGATTCTCCGGGATTGACTGCCCAAGTTCACTTTTGGATTTATAATACAACGGCTGATTCATTGGCAACATGCGCCCAAGTCAGTGAAATGCCCGTGTTACAATTGCGACCGACAAAAATCGGATAATTGTTGATATCCATCCGATCGGTCAGCAGCAACCGTGGAGGCAACTGAATGTCGCTGGAAACTGATCGCAGAATTCTCGCCATCGCCGTTCGCACCGAAAAGAATGGGCCCATGCAAGAAATCGACACCGTCGTCGTCACGCCCGACGACGGATTGGAAGGCGACTTGCCAGCCCCGTCCCATCGTCGCATCACGTTGTTATCGACCGATCAGTGGTCGCAGACGACCGGTGAATTGGGGGCTGACCTTCCCTGGCACACCCGCCGTGCAAACATCCTCCTGAATGGTGGTTCGCTGGAGGGACTGATCGGTAGCACGGTCCAACTCGGCGAATTGAAGATCAGGGTCAACGCCGAGACCCGACCATGCGGATTGATGGATAAAATCCACATGGGACTTCGCGAAGCGCTGGTGCCGGATTGTCGCGGTGGGGTCTATGGCGAAATCGTCGAAGGTGGAACGATCAAGGTGGGGGATCAGCTGACGGCTTGCTGAATGCGATCGTTTAGAATTGGTCTTTCGTTTCCTCAAGCATCTTTGCGCTTCGTTCATCTTCCGGCGACAGCATATCGCGAAGCTTGCGACTTTCGTCAAACTGCTTCGTCTCAATCTTAAATTCCAACAACGCCCTCAGTCCGATCTGCGCGAGGCGATGCTCCAGAGGGTATTTGTCCCTGAAATGTTCAAACACGCGCTGCAAGATTGGGTCGGCGGTCGCAGGATCGCCTAGTTTTGCCAGACACCGCGCCCAGTGCATTTCGGCAAGAATTGTCTTGTCGGCATCCGGACCAAGCGAATCGCGCCTGTGTTCGAACGCCAGTTTGTAAGTGTCAGCCGCTTCTTCGTACCGCTCCAATTCGTAGATGACCAGTGCAAGCGCATAGTGACCGTCGATGGTTTCCGGATGGTCGTCGCCATACGCGGTACGATAAATGCGCAGCGCCTCGCGCAAGTGTTTTTCGGCATCCTCCATCCTGCCAATATCGAAATAGAGTAATCCGACGTTGTTAACGACAGTCGCCAATGAAGGATGATCGGAACCGAGAGACTTGCGCAATATATCAACAGCCTTGAGATGACCCTCAGCAGCACCTTCTTTGTCGCCTTGCATCTGGCGCATGCGGGCGATGTTGTTCATGGTGACGCCAACGCTCGAATGATTTTCGCCATGAAGTTCAATAAACGTATTGTGGGCTTGCGTATAAAGTTTCTCCGCTTCCACAGGCCTTCCCAGTTTGGCGATGACTTTGGCAAGGTTGTTGACAGCCGCCGCATGGACAAAACGATGCGAATCGCCCGCTGCATTAACGACAGGAATCGCTGGGCGAATCCATCGCTCAGCCTCTTCATACTGGCCTTGTTTTTCCAGCGCCCAACCAAAGCGAAGGGCCGCCACTGCGTATTCGATTGACCACTCATCCGCTTCGTTCTGGCCTTGGATTTCAAGCGATTCGCGCATCAGGGGAATGGCTTCATCCACGCGACCAAGTTTTACAAGCACTCCGCCCAAATCGCGTTTCGCCCGCTGCGTATCATATGATTCCGGTCCGCCCGATTGCTTGTGCTTCTGAAGAGCAATCTTCAATTGAACTTCGGCTTCGGGATATCGTCCAAGTCCCGCATAGGTCGAACCGATCGTGGTCCGAACAGCCGACTCGATAGCCGGTTGATCCTTAAACGCTTCTTCAATGTTGCCAACTTCGCGATCGAGCATTTCGACGACAGTCATGTTGCGCCGTCCACCTTCGTCTCCCATCGGGTCCGGCGCGCGCAGCATTCGACCAAGAAACGTATTCACGGCTGTCATCTTCTTCGTTTCTTCCTCAACCGCTTCTTTTGCTTCTTGAAGCGATGTGTTCGCTTCTACCAGTTTTCGTGATTCGTTAGCGAGAAGATCGTTGGATTTCTGCAATCTTACCAAGCCATATGAGGTTCCTGCGACCGCAACAATCAACAGCACAAATGCTGCGACGATAGAGGCGACCAGGCTGCGATTGCGTTGGGCGAATTTGCTCAACTGGTATGTCAGACTAGCCGGTCGTGCGATGACCGGCTCGTTGTCGAGGTATCGCCTGAGGTCGGCAGAGAATTCCGCGGCTGACCCGTATCGCCGCTCGCGATCCTTCTCCAACGCCTTGAAAATTACCGTTTCCAAATCGCCCTGAAACTCCGAGCTGAATCCGCGGAGCGTTCGTGGATTCTCGTGTTGAATGATGCGAGCGGCTTCTGCAATCGTCTTTCCGCCAACCGCGTGCGGTAGCTGCCCCGTCAGTAGTTCGAACGCAAGAACCCCGAGCGCGTAGACGTCGCTGCGGGTATCGATGTTCGACGAATCGCCAGCCACCTGCTCCGGACTCATGTAGGCGACCGTTCCCACAAGTTGCCCGACATCGGTGTGAAGCGTGGTGGTTTGAATGTCTGAATCGGTGACGCGGGCAATACCAAAGTCGAGGACCTTGGGCTGTCCGTCATTCGTGATCAGTACATTGGCCGGCTTGAGATCGCGATGGATGACGCCTTGCCGGTGTGCGTGTTGGACAGCCGCACAGACGCGACGGATCACCTCCAACTTCTCTCGCGTGTTGAGATTGTAGGTTTCCGCGTGGCTGGTCAGCGTGCGCCCTTCGACCAACTCCATCGCAAAGAACGGAACCGTTACCCCATTAAGCTTGGCCGTTCCCGCTTCATACACTTGGGCGATACCGACGTGCTGCAGCCGGGCGAGTACCTGCGCTTCGTATTCAATGCGCCGCGTCATCGAACGCGAATACAGCGGCGTTTGAACGACCTTCAGGGCGACCGTTCTACTGGGGTATTGCTGCTTCGCGCGATAGACAGTGCCCATGCCGCCAACGCCAAGCACGTCGATGATTTCGTACGGTCCGATCTCCTTCGGTTTGGTGATGGCGTCTGAAAATGAATCGGTCAGCAGTTTGTGGGTGACGTTTTGATCGATGACGGGCGTATCGACGGCGGCTGGCTTTTCGTCGCGGTGGAGCAGGTCGTTGACTTCATCCAATAGCGCCTGATCGTTGCCGCATTCGGATTTCAGAAATTGCGTGCGCTGGTCGGCTGGCATGTCCATGGCTTGCGCGAAGATTTCGGATATGCGGTTGTATCGCGCGGAGTCCATCTATTCGATTTCCGATTCGAGTTCGCGTTGCAGCCATGCGCGGGCCATCCGCCAATCACCCTTGATTGTCCCTTGCGACACGCCGAGTACGACGGCGGTTTCCTCAACGGTCATTCCCGCAAAGAATCGCATCTCGACGACTTTGGCCTGGCGCTTGTTGAGTTGGCCAAGTTTCTTCATCGCGACTTCGAGCAGTTCCAGGTCGGCTTGCGTTTCCTGCGGATGATCGGACGAGAGATCGATGCTGATGTAAGTCGGTGGGGTGCGCTTCGCTGCACGGTGTTTGCGCGAGTGATCAATTAGAATTCTTCGAATCGCCTGCGCCGCAACGGCTCGAAAGTGGGCACGGTTCTTCCAATCGGAATCCTTTTGGTCGACGAGTTTCAGATACGCCTCATGCACGATGGCGGTTGGTTGCAAGGTGTGGTCAGACCGCTCCATCCGAAATGCAGCCCCAGCCAGCGCTCGCAACTCATCGTAGACAAGCGGAAGCAGCGAATCGGCAGCGAGTGCATCGCCAGCCTGAATCCGCTTCAGGTGCTCAGTAACCGGTTCAAACTTTTCGTCAGACATGTTTCGCGAAACGCATTCAACGCAAGAAGGGGATCAGACGGCCTTTCCCTGAACCCATGATAGAGTTTCACCGCACGATTGGCCATGACTTGTCTGAACGTAAGTGTTGCTGAAATCAAGGTTTCCGACTTTATCTCATAATTTCCAAGATTTTATTGTCCCTACCTCGGGAGGAGTTCGCGTCTTGGGGTGGCAGGACGGTCCTGCTACCTGCCGGGGAGTTCCCGGTGGGGCGATGTTTTTGGATGGATGGGACAGGCCAGAGTCCAGGCATCGGGGTGAATACAGACGCGACCCGTCGAGTGATGGGCGGTCGTGGGTTCTTGGACGCATTTGGGTATTTGGAGGTTGTGATGAAAACGAATCGATTGATGAAGATGACGATGTTACTGTTGACCATGTGTTGGACAGCCGGTTGCGAAACGATGACCGGCGACAGTGGAGATGGCGGTAGCATGGGCGGCGATACGTCGCAGGACGGTTCCGGAAACAACGATGGTTCGAACGACGGAAATACTGGCGACAACACCGGCGATAACACAGGTGACAATACCGGCGACAACACTGGCAATGACACGGGCGACAATACTGGCGATGACACGGGCAACACCGGTAACGACGACCAGGGCAACAACACAGGGGATGACAACGACAACAATACGGGCGACGACAACGGGGATGACACCGGCGAGGATGTCAACACCGACGGGATCGACGACGAAGTGCCGGACGATCAGCCCGTCAGCGGAACGTGGAGCCAGTTGACGCAGCCGTGTGGCGGAACCCGCACCAATGCATTCTGGTTCGACTCGCGCATGGATGGCTACATCGGTTGTGGCGATAATGCGGCAGGCTTCGGACTGTACGTCACCGAAGACGGCGGAGAGACCTGGGAATCGCAACCACTCTTTAACGGTGCACGCATCAACGACATCCGTCGCGACTCGAATGGGACGCTCTACGCAACCGGTACCGACACTGTGGACAGTCACGAAGTGTTCATCATCGACGAATCCGGTCCGGTGCGTCAGTTGGTTGGACAGTATCAGAGCAGCAACAGTGCGTTCACCGCAGTATCGCAGGGCGAAAACATCGCCATCACCGCGGACGGACAACTGTTCATTGACAGTCTGACCGGAACGCAGACTGCATACCGTGCAGCCGGCGCTACAGAATTCATGGAACTGGAAACGCACCTCGACGACGCGTTGGTCGGTGAGGACAATCCGTCAGAGCAGATGTCGCGTGTGATCGGCTTCAACAACCGCTTCTGGGGCGTTGGCAGCGTCATCAATCGTCCGGGCACCGTCTACTATCCGTCGAACGAACCAGGTGCGACGTACCACATGAAGAAGGTCGAAGTGCAGCCCTCGACCCGCGACGGCGAACTCCACGACATCTACTTGTGGAGCGAGACTGATGCACTGGTCATCGGATTCGATCAGTCGCTGGACTTCCCGCTGATTCACAAGCTTTCGGGCGATCCGGGCGAACCGTCGAACTGGGCGAAGATCGATCTGTTCAACTCCGGCATCCTCTACGAAGGTGGCGCATGGAAGATGGCCGTCCGCGGCGACGAAGTGGTCCTCGTCGGTCAGACGTTCCCGAACAACAAGGGCTTCGTGGTCTACAGTATGGATCGTGGCCAGACCTGGTCGGACATCTCACCGGTCGATGAGAACGACGACTTTGTCGCCAACCTGCTATCGAACGTCTGGTACTTCGACGACGGTACGATCCTGGCAGCCGGCGAAGGTGGCCAGTTGTGGCGCTACAACCCGTAAGGTCGATACGCAAGTTGCACGGGCTGATTCGGTCGAATCGACCGGCAGTCGGGCCAGAAAGGATGTAACCCCAACTGGCAGCCCATCCTGCCATGTAGAAAGGACGCACGGAAGATTTCGATCTTCCGTGCGTCCCTATTTGTTGCGATAGACTACCAGCAGAAATTCAAGAATTCATGCGGTCCGGCTACTGGATGCACTCGCCAAACGGTCGGCATGCACCGTTGCAGAAGAGTTCACCCTGCATGCAGCAGATGCCCTCGACATCCTGACATGTCATGCCCGCAGGACAGCAACCGCCAACGTTGCACGGTGTATCGGTTGCATTCGGGCAGGCGTCGCAAGTCAATGTATCTTCCTGACAGAAGTTGCCAGCCGGACAACAAATATTGCCGCATGCGCGAGCGTCGGGACAACATGAACTACCGATGCACGTTTCGCCCACGGCGCAGCATCCGGTACCGCACGGTGACTGCGCAAAACCGCAGCATGTGTTCGTTGACTCGTTGCAATTGGCGAGTTCGTCGCAACATGCCGTACCGCAAGAGATGTTGGGCGGTCCGCAGCAAACGCCATCGCCGAGGCACTCTTCGCCCTCGCCGCAGCACTTGTCATCGCATGGGGCCTCACCTTCGGGGCAGCACAGATTCGCGTCTTCGATGCAGGTGTCGGTGGCTTCGCAGCAGGTATTGCCGCAAATCTGTTCCGGCTCGCAGCAGATGCCCGCGTTCGGACCCGAGTCAATGCAAGTCTCGGTTGCAGCGCAGCAGTTTTCGCCGACGCAAGGCGACTTTCCGGGATCGCAGCACAAACCGATCTGAGCGTTAAGACACGATTCCTCCGTTAAACAACACGCCACCGAACCGCAACTGACCGGACAGCACGGCGCACCCACCGCGTTACAACCGCCAACGCAGCCAAGGTACGCAGCCGCACAACCTGCGACGGCCGCAACTTCGCAAACAGCGTAGAACACGGTTGCGGCTGCACAGGCGACCGAAACGCCTGCTATGCAACCAACAGCCCCCGTGCTGCAACCTGCCCAGCAACCGATGCAACCGCTCGTTTCTTCGGGGTCGCTATCGTGTCCGGAATCTTGAGGCGGCAGGCCGAGAATCTTCGCCTGTTGCGCGCCGTTGGTTCCCATGCCGTTGGTGTCGGTATCGTCGATGGGTTGGGGTTCGCATCCTTCGCCGGCGGATTGCGCTTTGGCAAACAGATCGCCCAGCGCATCTTTAAGGTCATCGCTGGCTCCGTCTTCGGGCGCAGGCAGACCGTCGACGAACGTCGTGCTGCTGGGGTCTACACCGTCGGCTTCCATCTCATTGATATCCCGACCGTCAATCGTTCCTCCGATCATGCCGTTTTCCAAAACGATGTTGGCCGTGTCCACACCAGGAATTTCGTCGCCATATTCGACGTTGACTTCGATCTTGCCCATGCCATCGTCGGTGGTAACGATTCGCATCACCAGTGCGCCGTCGGAGAGGATTTCCGTTTCCACCCGCAGGCTGTCATTCATCTCGGGTGACGTAATGACTTTTCGGTTCATGGTCAGCATCTTGCCTTGAGCAGACATGGTGCTGACGTCCGTCTCGAATTCGTTTCCTTCCGTGTCGGATTGACTGCACGCGACTTCTTCTCCGTTGGTGTTCGTGTCACCATCGTCACCGTTGTCGGATGGACCGTTCGTGTTGACGTCGTCGCCATTGTCCCCCGATTGACCGTTGTCGCCGGTGTCAGGTGGAACGCATGCGGTGATGAGGTATCCGCCCCCCGCAAGAAGCGCGATGGACATAATTGCTAACCAGGAAAAGCTTCGCTTACTTCTGGACATGATCTCTACTCCTGTTGGTTGAACTGTGTATGCTTCGGTTGTACGAGGTGGCCCGTGTCCAACTTGGGGGGAGAAGGCAATTGCCGCCAAAGATGCTAACCCTGCCCAGGGCGATTCGCAAGAATAAACGCCACCGTTGGCGACCGGTGATGGGTGTCGATGATTGCCTAGATTCACACCGATCACGCTTGGTTGGGCAGAAACGTGGAATGAGTATGAACTGAAGTTGATTTGGAGTGTAAACAATGCGCGTCGGATTGATCACCTGCAAAGTGCTTCCGGAACCCGATCCCGATGCTGCTCCGCTGGATGCGGCGCTGCGGGAACATGGACATGAACCGGTCATGCTGGCGTGGGACGATACTGCGATTCGTTTCGAAGACGCCGCCTACGCGGATCTGGATATCATCGTTATTCGTTCGCCCTGGAATTACTTTACTGCGCCCACTGATTTTCTCGTCTGGATTCTCGAAGCAAACGAATGTGCGCCGGTGATTAACTCGCCGGATGTCGTGAAGTGGAACCACCACAAAAATTATCTGATAGAGTTGGAATCCGCAGGTGTTCCAACCGTTCCCACGCGCTTGGTGCGAATGCGCGATAGAGATTCCATTGTAGCTGCGATCGCCGAGTTTGGCGATGTTGTAATCAAACCGGCGATTGGAGCCGGTTCATTCAATGCCAGACGATTTGCAAAGACAGAAAGTGCTTCGGCGCTTTCCCATGCCTCGGCAATTCTTCGAGACAACCACGTCTTAGTACAACCTCACATCGCAGGATTTGAAAACCCCGGTGAGCGGTCGCTGGTTTGGATTGACGGCGAATGGACCCACGCGGTGCGCAAGCGGCCTCGATTTGAAGGACAGGATGAAAGTGTCGATGCCAGCGAACCGCCAACACAGCAAGAACTCGAAATCGCCGAAGCAGCCATTCACGCCGTACCGCACAAAATACACTATGCCCGTGCGGATATGGTCGAAACCAATGAAGGGCCGGTGCTTTCAGAATTGGAATTGATGGAACCGTCGCTGTTCTTCGATCATAGCCCGGCGGCGCTCGAGAGATTCGTCACAATGATAGAGAGACTTGGAGAGAGGAATGAGTGAGCTTAATCTCCAATTCGAATTGCATTCAGTTGTTTCTTGGGAGGGATGTGTTTGTGCTTTTGCTCCATTGGGAGCAAATACGTCTTAGTGTCATACCAATACTCATCTGAGCCGCATTCGGAGCCGAGGCAAAGTAATTCCTTTATCTCAACGAACTCAAAGAACACCGGATTCCCTTCATCGTTCTTGTAGCGAAACTTGGCAGACTTCCCCTTGCCCTGCGCAATATCATAAGCTTCTTCTGCAGATGCCGCCTCGATGTGAATAATCCGTTCCTCGCAAGTGCGCATCTTTCCGCATCTTTCCGGAGACGCCGTCGATCGTCACTCGCCACTGGAAGAGCAATTGAGCAGCGAATCGTTTCTTGGGTGGGCGACCCATCGTATCGTCTACTTGTTATTCGAATCGGGATTGGATTTATATGTAGTGACACTCTTGGCGTGCCAGGCGTTGTCTTTAAACGTTGTCAGCGTGCTTGATGAACTCAGAAAGTTGATCTTGTTGACCACCGGTCCGAGGCGGACGAGCGAACTGAGGATGGCTTTGACGGGTGCGGCTTCCGGTTCGTTGGGAATCATGCCAGCCGCGAATCCGAATCCGAAAAACGCGGCGGACAGTTCCTGACCGATGTTACTCAGGTCGGCGAAGCTGGCACCGACGACGGGTTTGTCTGTCGATAGACCTTCGCGTTTGAAGCGTTCGCTGGTGACGATCGAGGGGTGTACGCCTGCCGCCGTTTTCATAATCAGTGCGACAGCCTCTTCGGACGTTCCGATCACGAACCACTCATCCCATATGCCAAAACATGGCGTACCGATAAACATCATCATCGTGGGAATGGAAACCTTCTGAAACCCATCGACTGGTAACGTCGAAGCTGGTGAGACCGTCAGTTGTTGACCGCTGTTTTCGAAGAAAGTCGTCGCCCGATTCACGAGCATCGGAATCTTACTCTTCGCCAATTCGACGTCGCGTATGCGGAGCATCATCGCGCCGTCTTCCTGAGCGAATGATGACGGCTTAACGGGCGGGAAGGCGACTGCGATCATTTCACCACTGATCCAGTCCAGCAGATCGCCCCGCACATTGAACTGAACGTCGCGCTGAATGTCGTCCCACTCTTGAAGGACGCTCGGTCCATCGGGAACTTCCTTCTCGATGATTTCCAGCATCGTGTCATAGAAAACGCGCAGATCGAACATCGCGGACACGAAGTACGATTTGGATTCAACCGGAACATAACGTGTGAAGTTCTTAACGGGCTTCTGCTGCGAGAGTGCCCTCGCGCAGTCTTTTTGGCAACAACTCGATTTGATGCGTGCCACCGTGTGCTGGATCTGGCGGTTTTCTTTCACCTCCTGCGACATAATGACGTAGTCGAAGAAATCGAGCTTTTCGGTGACGGCTGCGATGATTCCGCTGATCGTTTGAACCGGGGCGGTGTGTTCGTGCTTTCCGAGAATGAGATCGGGAAGACGCGACACCCATTGAACCACCCGGTCGATGTCCATGAATGTTACCGAAAACTCGGGTTTCGGAACCTCAGACATCGCCTTCTTGAACCGCGCGCTGGCCTGAATACTCGTGACCTTCGTTTCGCCGAGTAGAAGCGACCGCACGTCATTCAATGCACCCTGACCAAACGTCAAAGCGACTGTGTCATTCATGTGCAACAAATGCAGACCAACATCGCCTTCGTCGGATTCGATCGACCATGTGCGGAGTGGGCCATGAACTTTTGCCGGGCGTGGCGAACCTGTCGCATACGAATTGAACAAATCGAAGAAACCGATCAGGCCATTGACGTTTTGCTTGAGTGTTTCGGGCTTGGGCCGCGAGATGATAATGATATCGGGCATTGCCGACTTGAAGCGTTCGGCAAAGACAAATTCGTTACAGAACAGATCGACCCACTCGATCGCTCCAAACGCTTCTGAGATTTCATTCCACTTCGTTTCAAACGTTGGTTTTTTTTCTTCTGGAACGGTGGTGTAGATGGCTTTGCGGATTTCGTCTTCGATTCCGCAGGTTTTGAGGGCGGCGATCACTTCATCCCAATAGTCAACGATCCGGTCCCGTTCAGGGGTCCGCCAGGTGTGCGAGAACATCCAAACATCTTCGGGCACATAGTTGGCGAGGGATGGCTTCTTCGATTCCGCGACTGCGGGGCTTGCCAACAGCGTCAGCAAAGCCATCAACGCGCAGTTCCTGATGAACCGTCTATGGGCTGTTATTCGAGGTCGAAACACCAATGCCTCCTGCACAATTGCTGATAACGGCATGCGGGCCCGCCTTGCACCGCGACCACCTTTGCATCCACCAATTGACAATATAAGCGCTATCGGTCGGTTACCACCACCTTGATGTTGAATCTTGTTGGATATTGTCTCGCAACTCAAGTCCGAATGTGACGATCCTACACGTTGTTATTTAGAAACTTGCCTCGCGTCGCGCGGCCGATAGCATGTGAAACGTCATGGTGATCCGGCAGATCGCCGCAGACATCAAACTCGCAGAACTTGCCCGGCAAGTCACCGACCGGAAAGAGGTGGTCGCGGTTTCCGGGTTGTGGGGATCGTCTGCGCCGATGGTCGTAGCCGACCTCACACACCGCACCAAACGGGCAATTCTGTACGTTTCTGCCCACCTCACCGAAGCCGAGAACGTCCGTGAAGACCTTGAGTTCTTCAGCGAGGATTCGGTCGGGCTGCTCAGCGCGTGGGAAACGCTTCCGGGCGATGGGCCTGCTGCGGGCGAGATTCATGCCGAGCGACGCCGGTTGTGTGTTTCGTTGGCCAATGGCGAGGCACCAGCGATCATTGGGACATCGATTCAGGCACTGCTTCAGCCCGTCCCGTCGGTCAAGTCTCTGCATGCCCACACGATCTCGATCAAGGTCGGCCAACAGATCGAACTCGATGCGTTGACGTCCTGGTTCGTCGATCACGATTTCGCCCGGTTGGATCTGATCGAAGCCCCGGGCGACTTCGCGCGACGCGGCGACATCTTCGACGTGTTCGATGCCGATCGCACCCATCCGATCCGCATCGAGTTGTTCGGCGACACGGTTGAGTCGATCCGCCTGTTCGACGTCAGCACGCAACGGTCCATCGAACGACTTGAATCGGTTTCGATTTGCGCGGCGACGCATGTGGCCGACAAAGCCAATCCGGAAGCGGCATGCTTCATCGATCTGCTTCCGAATGATGCGATCGTTTTTTTGGACAATCCGGCTGAGATTCAGGAACTCGCCGACTTGTATCGCGAACGCACCGGCGGTCAGCAAGCCCTTTTCGAAACGGGGGAGTTGCTTGTGGACCTCGGAAAGTTTGCGTCGGTGCAGTCGTGGCGTTTTGGTGTGGCGGCTGTGCAAAGCGATGAAGGCATTCACTTTCCCGTTCGATCGCTGTCGCGTTTTGAAGGCCGATCGGCAGAGGCGGTGGGGGAGTTGCTCGACCTTGCATCCGATCGCAAGGTGATTGTCGTTTGCGAAAACGATGGCGAGCAATCGCGACTGCTGGAACTACTCAACGAATCCGCCCGCGAATCTGCCAAGAACATTGAAACGCGGCTCGGTTTTGTCCATCGCGGATTCGACTGGGTCGATGCTGAGACTGTCGTCGTCGGTCATCACGAAGTCTTCCACCGATCCCGTCAGCGTCGCCGAATCCGAAAAGCCGTTGCGTCGCATCCACTCGACGGCTGGATGGAACTGGAACCGGGCGATCTTGTTGTTCACGCCACCCACGGCATCGCCCGGTTCCTGAAGATGGAAACCATGCGCCGGGAGAATTCGGACAAGACCGAAGAATACCTCACCCTGGAGTTTGATGAAAAAGCCGTCCTACACGTTCCGTCGTCGCAGATCGATCTCGTCCAGCGCTACGTTGGTGCCGGTGCGCATAAACCGACGCTCTCGAAAATGGGTGGGACGCGCTGGAAGAAGTCGAAAGAGAAAGCAGGCGAGGCAGTCAACGAGTTGGCTGAAGCCTTACTCCGCACGCAAGCTGCCCGTGAAGCCCATGAAGGTACGAGCTATCCACCCGATACATCGTGGCAGCGCGAGTTTGAAGATGCTTTTCCATACGATGAAACCGACGATCAAATCGTCGTCGCCGATGAAATCAACAAAGACCTCCAGCGATCGCAGCCGATGGATCGTTTGCTTTGCGGCGATGTGGGGTATGGCAAGACGGAACTGTCCATGCGGGCAGCATTCAAGGTGGCTGAGTTCGGCAAGCAGGTGGCTGTCCTCGTACCCACGACCGTTCTCGCCGAGCAGCATTTCAAAACGTTCAGCGAACGGATGGCCGACTATCCGTTTACGGTCGGATGTCTGTCGCGCTTCCGTACGCCCAAGGAGCAGAAAAAACTCATCGAAGAAACCAGCAAGGGGCGCGTCGATATTGTCATCGGTACGCACCGCCTGCTCAGCAAAGATGTCAAGTTCGCCGACTTGGGACTGCTCATCATCGATGAGGAACAACGCTTCGGCGTCGAGCACAAAGAGCGCCTCAAATCGATGCGCTCTACCGTCGAAGTGCTGACGCTTTCGGCGACGCCGATTCCGCGAACTTTGCACCTGTCGATGCTGGGCATTCGCGATATCTCGTCATTGCAAACCCCACCGGTCGATCGTCGCAGCATCGCCACCGAAGTCTGCCACTACAACGAAGACCTCATCCGCCAGGGCATCATCCGCGAACTCAGTCGCGACGGGCAGGTGTATTTTATTCATAACTTCGTCCGCGACATCGAAGGTGTGGCAGACGACATCCGCCGCATTGTGCCCGATTGCAAAGTGCTGGTCGGTCACGGTCAGATGAAGGATCGCGAACTCGAAACGGTGATGCGCCGTTTCATAGACGGGGAGGCTGACGTTCTTGTTGCAACCACGATCATCGAAAGTGGCATCGACCTGCCATCGGTCAACACGATTTTCATCAACATCGCCGACCGATACGGTTTGTCAGACTTGCATCAACTTCGTGGTCGCGTCGGGCGGGGAAGCCATCGGGCGTACTGCTACCTGATGCTACCCAAGAAGCGAACGATTACTCCGAAAGCAGCCCGTCGTCTCAAAGCCATCGAAGAATTCAGCGAACTCGGCGCCGGGTTTCGCATCGCCATGCGCGATCTGGAGATTCGCGGCGCGGGCAACATCCTCGGACCGCAGCAGAGCGGCCACATCGCCGCCGTCGGTTACGAAATGTATTGCAAACTGATGGAACGAGCGGTTTGCGACCTGCGCGGTGAACCGCAACCGGACCTGGCGCAAGTGCATTTGGAAATCGGCGTTAGTGCGTTTATTCCCAAAAGCTACATCCCGAGCGCCCGTGCCCGCATCGACATCTATCGCCGGGTGGTTTTGTGTCAGAAACTCGACGAGTTGGAACGGTTGGCGGCTGACCTTGCCGATGCGTATGGCCCAAGCCCCAAGGCGGTTTCAACGCTTCTCGACCTCGCTGAAATCCGTGTGCTGGCCCGCCAGTGGGAGATTCGGTCGATCGTTGCCGATGAGCCGGATCTGATCTTTTCGGTGCGCGATTTGTCGGTGGCACAAGCCGCATTTGCAGATGCGCCCGGTACGGTTCGCATGCCCGATCCGAAAACCATTTACGTGCGTTTGCGTTCGAGTTATTTTGAAGGGCCGACGCTTCTGGCATGTCTGCGAAAAATGCTCTCGAAAACACCGACGCCAACGGAAACGGTTCAATGATGTTTGCTACCTTCACTTTCAATTCAAACCGAACAATCGCCACATGTCTGTTGTCTTGCGTGATTTTTTCGATCGCTGCGTCCGGTTGCAGCCATCAGGATCGGTACGGACGCAATCCCGATGAACTCAAAACCAAGCGACCGCCGAAGGATGAACGTGCGATCCGTCTGGCAAAGTCCGAGGCGATGCTCGAATCGGAAAACGACGACATCAACGACGTGTCTCCGGTATCAACGCTGTTTGTCAATGGCATCGCGATACGTGCGGACGATGTGCTCAAGTGGGTGCGTTACGACCTTGCGAAACTTGCTCGCGAACTTCCGCCGCAGGAATACCAACGGCAGATGATCGAGGTGCTGCGCAGGCAAGTGCGCTCAGAAGCCGAAAGCGTGCTGCTGGAACAGGCGGCAAAACGGCGGCTGCATGACGAAGAGATGGAAAAGCTCGAACAGTTCGTCGATGCCCGCATTCGTGAAGTCATCAACAAGGATCATGGCGGTAGACAAACGCGGTATGAGCAATGGCTACGTGATCGCGGTGTGTCGATGTTGGAAGATCGCCAACGCATCCGCCGCGACATGATGATTATCGCACATCTGCAAAGATCGGTCGGGCACAAGGTGGCTGAACCCACCCGCCGCGAAATCGAAGAATTCTACGAGCAGTACCTCGCCGAGTTGAAGGTGGGCAATCGCAGAAGAATGTCACTGATTGACATTCCGTTCGGCAGGGTGGATGCAGTAGGCGAGCGACTGTTCCCTGCCGTCAAAAAATCCGACGCAAGGCAAAACGCAGAAGCCGCACTGCGTCGCGTCAAAGGCGGTGAAGATTTTGCAATCGTCGCCAAGGATGTTTCAAAAGGAATCTACGCAGCGACCGGCGGCGATTGGGACTGGGTCTCCAAAGACGGCGCAAGAGAAAGATGGCAGCCGGCGATCGACGCCCTCTATGCGCTAAACGCCGGCGGCATCAGCGAAGTGGTCGAATCCGATGGGGTGTTCTTCATTGTCAAATGCACCGACATGGAACGCACCGAACCCCAAAGCTTTGTCGATATCCAAAAAGACCTCATCCAAAAATTCAAAACCCGCCAGTTTGATTACCTGACCCGCGAACTAATTGCCAAGCAATACGAAAACGCCGACGTGAAACCCACCAACCCAGGCAGATTTCTAAGAGCAGTAGTAGAAGCCGCCCCGAAACCCGGCGAATTGGCGTCGTAGCAATAGTTTAATTCGAACCAACTGATTCGTAGTCCGTACAACCAGCACAGAAGTGACGCCAACGAACGAGTATAGGGTGTGGCTTGCCGCACCTGTTGGAGATTCACGATGGCAATCACGCGCATACGGCTTCTCCGAACTATTCCAATTCTATTGGCAGTAGTCTGCGCCCTTCTATTCGCGCAGAGTGATCCGAAGGAGGGCGAGACGCAATCCGAAGCTGAATCCTTGGATAAGCGTTCAGAACGTAGTGAGGCTCTGGTCGAGACAGGTGATTTGAAATCCCTAATTGCTCAAATCGACGAAAAAGACATAGAGACTGCACACTTCGCCGCCAACAGACTTTGGCAATCCAAAGAAACACTGACGCCGGAGTTGCTCAGAATGCTATTCGAGCGATTCAAATCGATCGACGACGAGAAATGGATGTATTCGGGAGAGTGTTATGACGTCAAGATGTACATCATCCTATGCTTCTATCATGCCAATGAGAAGGCAGACGCCGGCTGGTTTGAGTATGTCCTCGATAACGTGGATGAAGGATTCCCCCGCGTCTTCGCGGCTGCTTGGTTGGCGCGGTTTGATCATCCACGCGGCGTGGATGAATTGACACTGCTGCTTAATTCCAAGGCATACGCGATGAATGCACTCCACCGCGACATCGGGGAACTTGCACAACACGTTTTGCTCAAGCTCAACTTCAACAAAGAGTGGGGGTTCGATGCATCCGACGTGGAAGACACCGACGAATTCGTGTCCAAATGGATTCCTTGGTTCCTGGAAAACCGCTACATTTTATTGAAAAAGGGTAAGACTTCAAACAATGAGCCGGTGTTTCCATGTTGCGGTCGGGGCGGTTGTGGCTAGGCATTGTGCAGTGTTGAATTAATGCGGTGCGGCGAGCCGCACACTACACATCTCTTGGACGTATTGGTCGAACTTTTGTCAGATACAAGAACGGCGTGTCCAGCAGGGCTACGGCTACCTTGATGATGTACGCGAACAGAACTGCGTCGCGGAATTCCGGCCAAGTGGTTATGACCGTTCCCCATAGTCCTACGAACGTGAAGAACGTAGTGTCGAAGGCTTGGGCCAGCCAGGTTGACGCGTTGGTTCTAAGCCACAATTTTCTTTCGCCGGTTCGTTTGCGGAGGGCTTGGTAGATTTGCACGTCGAGCAGTTGCGACAGCAGGTAGCTGGCCATCGATGCGCAGACGATGCGGGGGTAGGCTGTTGCGTTGAAGAAGAACATCATCGGTTCTTGGGCGGGGTCGCCTTCGATGGGTGTGTAACGCAGGACGAATTGCATCATCAGCACGACGAAGAGGTTGGCTGCGAACCCGACGAACACGGCGTTTCGGGCGACGCGTTTGCCGTAATGCTCGTTGAGAATATCCACACCCAGAAACACCAGCCCGAACAACACGTTCCCGCCGGTCACGGTCATGCCGAACAGCGACATCTGTTTCTGAACGGCGATGTTCATCAGGATGGTGCAGGTGACGATCGCCCCGACGACGTAAAGGCGGCCCAACCGCGCGGCGATCAGCAGGACGATTCCGCCGATGATTGCGTGCAGGAAAAATAGAAGTTCGTTGGACGCAGTCATCGTAGATTCGTAGATGTAGGGTCCGCTGTGCGGACCATTGGTGCGCCGGTTGCAATCGTTCAACGGACGGTCCGCACAGCGGACCCTACGCCACTTGGGCGCAGACTTTTTTGGCTGCGTCGGTCAGATCGTCGGCTGGCACCAAGACGTCGATGTTGGCTTCAGCCAATAGCTCGCGGGCTCGTTCCACGTTGGTGCCTTCTAACCTCACGACCACCGGCACTTTGAAGCCGATTTCTCGGGCGGCAGCGATCAGGGCTTCGGCGATGGTGTCGCATTTGGCGATGCCGCCGAAGATGTTGACGAGGATGCCCTTCACCTTGTCGTCAGCGAGGATGATCTTAAACGCCTCGATTGCACCGTCTTTGGTCACGCTACCGCCGACGTCGAGGAAGTTTGCAGGATCGCCGCCGTGTAGCTTGATGATGTCCATGGTGGCCATCGCCAAGCCAGCCCCGTTAACCAGGCAGCCAATGTTGCCGTCTAGGGCGATGTAAGTCAGGTCGTGTTCCTTGGCACGCAACTCGGCGGGGTTCTCTTCAGACTTGTCGTGCATCTCAACGAGATTGGGATGACGGAAGAGGGCGCTGTCGTCGAAATTCATCTTCGCATCAATCGCCAACACTTTTCCATCGGGCGTGCGGACCAGCGGGTTGATCTCGGCTAGGCTGCAATCGTTTTCGAGGAAAACCTTGACGAGTCCGCGAATCACTTTAGCCGCATCCTTGGCTTGCTGCTTGTCGGTAAAGCCCAACGCCTCGACGAGTTGAGCCGTCTGGAAATTCATCAGCCCGAGGTGCGGGTCCAGCCACTTCTTGACGATGGCATCAGGATTCTTCTCGGCGACAACTTCGATCTCAACGCCACCCTCGCGCGACACCATCACCACCGGGGCACGCTTGGCCCGATCGAGCACGACGGCGACGTAGTATTCCGACTCGATGTCCACGGCGTCGGCGATCAGAAGTTTCTTTACGGCGATGCCTTCCGCACCGGTCTGATTCGAAATCATGCGATTGGTCAGCATGAACTGAGCCGCATCTTTCACCTCGTCAGCCGACTTGCAGAGCTTGACAAAACCGGCTTTCCCGCGACCGCCAGCGAAGACCTGGGCTTTGACGACAACGGTAGACTTGATCTTGTTAAACGCCGCGACAGCCTCCTCGACGGTTTCAACGACGGAAGACGGTGGAACCGGCACGCCGGCATCGCTCAAGAGGTCTCGGGCTTGATATTCGTGGATTTTCATCGCTGTCGCTCCTGAGTCGGTGGCGAAAATATTGTTGGGTATTTAGTTCGATCGGCATTTTGACAAGAATAGCCATGAACGCAACGGTTGAGATGCACCCGTCACGGAAATGTCCTTCGGCGATGTGCATTTCGGCAGAGATGTCGTAGAATCGAACCCATGGAAGAAATCCAACCGCAACCCGAAGTGTTGTCGCTGGTCGTCTGCGATCAGATCATCACCGATCGCGTGACCGGAAAGCAGTCGTTGATTGGCATTTTTAGTGCGATCCATGCGTCAAATTTCCCCGTGAACCATCCGCAGCTTTCCGTCTATACCTCGCTGACGAGTGGGCACGGTTCGGTGGATTTGATGATTCGGATCGTCGATACCAACGAGACCCGTCAGCCGCTGGTCCAGGGGCAGGGCAAGGTCGAATTCCAATCGCCGCTCGCAGTGGCCAATCTAGCCCTTCAATTTCACGGACTGGTTTTTCCAGAAGCCGGACAATATCGCGTGCAATTGCTGTCCAATGGGGAGTTGCTTCGCGAGGCACGACTCCACGTGATGCGCGCCAAATCGCGACCTCAACCACCGAACCCCGGATCGCCGCAACAGGGCGGTCCGAACCCGCAAGGCGGTTAGAAAAACGCAGCGAAACACGTTCCTTCGCGCAAGGCGTTTCAACAACTCACAATGTCAATAAACCAACGTTGAATCGAGAATTGAATTTGTCTGCGCAACCGGCGGACAATTGTTTGATCTTCGCGCGAAGTTGGTGTGTTCAAGGCGTTGACGTAAGGTGGTGAAGCAAGCTATAACTGGACCATTGGGCAACAACTCCAGCAGGGTCGGGTTGATTGGCCCACACACCAATCTATTTGCTCCAAACAAGGAGGTTTGAAGACATGGCTGATCCCAATAACGACTATCCCACCGTCATCGGTCCCGACGCTTCTTTCAAGGGCGAACTCAAATTCCAAAAAGGAATGCGCCTGCTCGGAAAATTCGAGGGCGAGATCGACAGCAAGGGTGATCTGCTTATTGCCGAAGGTGCGAACCTGGCTGGCGATGTGAAAGCTGGCACCGTCAAGATTGACGGCGTGATGACTGGAAATCTTGAAGCGGCTGGCAAGGTCAAGTTGAGCGCTTCCGCCCATCTCGAAGGCGACATGCGAACCGCCCGGCTGGAAGTGGCTGACGGTGCGATGTTCAGCGGCCATGTGGTGGTCGGTGCCAAAGATGGGGCTAGCAAAGGTAACGGACAGGCGGCATCAGCCCCGGCATCGAAGGGCAAGTCCGCACCGGAGCCAGCCGTCGCCGGTAAGCGCTAAGCTGAATCGCTGGGGACTTTGCCCTGTAGGCAAGTTCTGATTTCGAGATTTTCTGCGGTCTGTATATGCGAATGGCTGCAAGATTGTGCTTGTCACGGGGGATTTCCCCTGTTATTGATGGATAGGCGACCTGCGAGGCTGGGGTAAGCACGCAGTCGTGAATGCCTAATCGTGCGTTGCGCGAGGGCGAATCGCCATGACCCGGGATGGATACCGGTGGGTGGGCTAAGGACAGCCAAAACCAAAATCGTCAATTGCACGCATTGCGGTGGGGCCAATGAGGTCGCCGCCCGGGCGATGTCGGTCTTCTGCGCTCACTGCCGCAAGCGTCTCATTCTCGAAAACTACGTCATTAAATCCTACCAAGCCGTCAAAGGTTACGCGACTTGCGGAGATGTGTCGGTCGAAAAGCGCGGGCGCGTCGCGGCACCGATTCAATCCAACAGTTTGACGGTCAAAGGTAAGGTCAATGGTAAAGTAGAAGCGCGGGGCAAAGTTGAAGTTGCCTCCACCGGTTCGCTTGAAGGCAGTTTGAAAGCCACATCATTAATCGTGGTGCAAGGCGCAAAGTTTGACGGATACTGCGAAATTCGCCCAACCAACAAAATAGCCGAAGACACAAAACCTGCAGAATTGGTTGCGCCAGCCCAGGCGAGCGCCAGATCAACGGCATCGAACGGAGTCAAGAAGTTAAGCACGACCAGCGCTGATAAGAAAACGACCATCGCGACAGCAGATGCGAAAGCGGCAGAGTTGCCAGCAAAGAAACCATCGGCCAAGAATTCGGTCGCCAAGAAAACCACCAAGAAGAAAGCTGCAACCAAAAAAGTTGCTGCAAAGAAAGTAACCACCAGAAAATCCATTGCATCAAAGGCAGCCACAAAAAAGAAAACAGTGAAGAAAATTACCACAAAGTCATCTTCAAGCGCATCTACCCCAGCCGACAAGCCAAAGACCATCAAAGCCATCAGCACTCGCCGCAAGTCAACAGCTTCCTCGAAATAATCGCGTTGCCTACTTTCAATCTCGCTCGTCGATTATCATTGGGCAGTTGTTCTTACTCAGTCCTATTAGAGGCGCGCTTGTTCATTGACAACCACTGGTCCATTTCGACTTTCGAGCCTTACGATCTTCTTCCCATTCTACAATGAAGCGGATCATGTCGAGGCGTTGGCCCGGTCGGCGATCGAAGTAGGACGAAAGCATGCGGATATCCTTGAGGTCATTCTGGTTGACGATGGCAGTACGGATGGGACGGCTGAACTGATCGATCAGTTGGCCGCAGCGTATCCGGAAACTGTGCGTGCCGTCCATAACGAATCGAACGGCGGTTATGGCTCGGCGCTGAAACTTGGATTTCGCAGTGCGACGAAGGATTGGATTTTCTATACCGATGGCGATGGGCAATTCGATTTGAATGAGTTGGATAAGGTCGTTGCCCTGGCTTCCGAAGCGCGCGTGGTCAGTCCTTATCGCATCAATCGGCAGGATTCGGCGATTCGCAGGCTCAATGGTTGGCTTTGGGGCCGGTTGATCCGAGTGATGATTGGCCTGCGTGTTAAGGACATCGATTGTGCTTTCAAGCTGTATCCGAAGGCGCTGATCGATCGGATGGATTTGAAAAGCGATGGGGCGCTGATCGATACCGAAATGCTCGCTCGTGCGGAACGCGAAGGGTATGACATCGTGCAGACCGGCGTGACGCATTATTCGCGTAAGTCTGGCGAAAGTTCCGGCGGAAACATCCGGGTGATTCTACGAGCGTTTAATGAATTGTGGACGCTTCGCAAAAGTATTCGCAGCGGATAATCGCGTAGGGTAGGTCGTGCCCACCATGTCGATGGCGCTCGAACGGCGGTGGGCACGGCTCACCCTAAGCGCATTAAGTCAATTCCCAATCCGTTCCGCCGGGGCGGTCTTTCAGCGCCACACCAATCGTGGCTAGCCGATCGCGGATCATGTCGGAGAGAGCGAAGTTCTTCGCGGTTTTGCATGCGGTTCGCGTTTGAATGTGAGCTTGGATTAGATTTTCCTGCAATTCGTCCGACGCTTTTTCGATGGACCATGTGGCACCGGTGGGTTTGTCTTCGACCGTAACACCAAGGCCGCTCAATTGGTCGCGGACGGTATCGGCGATGTCGAAGCACTTTTCCGCTCGACAGGTAGTTCTTACTTCGAGCAATGTGTCGATGAGTTGCCCGACCAATGCGTCGCCACCCGATGCCGATTCGGGTGCAGCAAGAAAAATGCCCAGCGATTGCCCCAATGAAACGAGAGCACGGGCGGAATTAAATGCGAATGTCTTTGCCGCTCCATCGTCTGACGATTCCAGACCCTTCGATTCGATGAATCGGTTCACGTCGTTGGTCAGTTCAAACAAGACCGCCGTCGCGACAGCCGTATTGAAATCGTCGTCCATCGCGGCTTGGAATCGATCGCGCGCATCCGCGACCGAGTTTGAAAGTTCAACCGCTTCGTCGCAGAGTCCGTCGGGTTCCAAGTGAAACGTTGCCGCGTCAGCCGCCGACGGCGCATCGTACACATCGCCAACGCCTAGCTCATTCACGCGCTTGAACAAGCGGTGGAACGAGTTCAACCCTTTCTTCTTGTTGGCGAGTTCTTCGGGCGAATACTCGATGGGGCGGCGATACTGCGTGGACAGGATGAAGAATCGTAGAAGTTCGCCGGAATACTCTTGTAGCAGATTGCTGAGCGTCATCGCTGTCAGGGCGGCTTGCATCTCCGGGTCGGACTTGCTGACCTTTTTCGTATTGAATCGCGTCAGCCCATGATGCACCCAATACTTTGCAAACGGTTTGTGCGTGCAGCTTTCCGACTGAGCGATTTCGTTTTCGTGATGCGGGAACATCAAATCGAGTCCACCGCCATGAATGTCGAATGTGTCGCCGAGAATTCGCTTGGACATCGCCGAGCATTCGATGTGCCATCCGGGCCGACCCTTACCCCATGGCGAACCGTACTTCACGTCATCCGGTTCGTTCTCTCGGGCCTGCTTCCAAAGTGCAAAATCGCCTGGATGCTTTTTCGGTCCGCTGGCAAGTTCGCGATGACCGGCTTGGTCGTCGGGGTTTCGGTTGGAGAGTTTGCCGTAATCGTCGTCTTGCGTAACGCTGAAGTAGACGTCTCCGCCGACGACATAGGCATATTCCGATTCGATGAGCGTTTCGATCATCTCAATGATTTCGGCGATATTCTCAGATGCCTTCGGGAAGTGATCGACACCGGTCACCGCAAGAGCGGCGAGTGCGTCGTGGTAATTCTGTTCGACGCGCTCGGCCAACTCGAAGACGCCGATACCCTGCACATTGGCTTCGGCGATGAGTTTGTCTTCCACGTCGGTGATGTTCACGACCCAGGTCACATCGAAACCGTGAAACGTCGTCAGGTAGCGTTTGATTGCGTCGAAGATAACCGGACCCACCGCATGTCCAATGTGCGACGGTTTGTAAACCGTCGGCCCGCAAAGGTACATGCCGATCTTGCCCGGTTCGATCGGTTCAAAATCTTCCTTTGAGTTGCTCAGGCTGTTGTAGATGCGGATCGGCATGTTCGCTTCGCTTATGGGTTGATGGGTATGACGGTTGCCACGACGGTTGTGGCGATGGCGTCGAACGATCCGACCGGGCCCATGCCTTCGTTGGTTTTGGCTTTGACGTTGACGGTGTTCACGGGAATCCTGATGATCGAAGCGATCGATTCGGCCATCGCTTTCTTGAATGCCGTTAGCTTTGGTTTCTCGGCATGCACGATGCAGTCGATGTTGCCCGGTCGAAAGCCAGCGGCTTTCACCTTCTCCATCGCCCGCTCGGTGAGAATCTTGCTGTCGATCCCCTTGTACATCGGGTCCGTATCGGGAAACAAATCGCCTATATCGGGCAGGCTGCACGCGCCGAGCAGAGCGTCGGTAATCGCGTGCAGCACAACGTCACCATCGCTGTGACCGACCAGCCCCTTATCCGACGGGATGCTGACGCCACCGAGGACAAGCTCGCGACCCTCCGCAAGCCTGTGTATGTCGTATCCAATCCCGACTCGAAGCCCATCGGCCGTTGGCAATGTCATTCTCCCGCACCCTTGCTCGGGTCGTTACGATCAACGGTCGTCGGCCACAAGGCGTCGGTCGATTCAAACCGATCTGACGACGAGGGGGCAAGCTATTCAACACCCGGCGGTAAATCAACCCTTGCCCCGCACGAGACGACCTCCATCGCGATTGACGTGCCTAATGCGAATCGAACACAACGGTGTTAGACTTTAAGAGGGTGGCGGACTCGCAATGGGAAATAGTCGCAAAGGGATGCAAATATGACAAAGCCGAAAGTGCTTTTCGTGTGTACCGGAAACTGCTGCCGATCGCAGATGGCCGAGGCGATCGGGCGAAGCGTCGCAGGCGATCAGTTCGAATTCCTAAGTTGCGGCAGCCACCCAGCCGGTTTCGTCCACCCGCTGTCGCTGATGACGCTCGAATCGATGGGCATCCCCACTGACGACCTCGAATCCAAAAGCTGGGATCAGTTCCTCGAACAGGACATCGCCATCGCCATCACCGTATGCGACTCAGCCGCCCAAACCTGCCCGGTATTCCCAGGAGGTGGCGTCAAAGTCAATTGGCCCCTGCCCGACCCGTCGCAATTCCCAGGCGACGAAGAAGAGCA
The DNA here is from genome assembly GCA_028285105.1 of Alphaproteobacteria bacterium. GTDB lineage: Bacteria > Planctomycetota > Phycisphaerae > UBA1845 > UBA1845 > UBA1845. Next base: position 41,322 of record JANQQE010000030.1, on the reverse strand, counting down.
ACTCGAATTCTGCAAGAGAATCGCTGGGCGCATCAAATTGAAGATTGAGCGAATGATGGCGATTGATCGAGCGAGTCTGTCGAATGAAGCTCTGGCAGCGCAACTTGACGAGCTAACGGACTTGTAGAGCTCGAATAGCCAATTGATTCTCGCAAAAGCTGTCGATGGGGGGCTGGCGGGTTATTGCTTCGTACCCGAATAATTAGCTTCGTCCATGCGTCTTGCGCCGAAGTGCCATTGCTCCGAAGGCAACCAAAGTGAACGATGCCGGTTCCGGAACCAGGTCATATATAGTCATTGGCAGCGAACCAGTTCCATCATGGTCACCCGCATAGCCATTACCGATATCATAGAAGCCATAATATCCATCTGGATTTGTCGGGTTGAATGTGTAGCTAGAGCCAATCGCCGACACGACGTCCGGTGTAAAATCGGCAAATGACCTACGAATGTAGAATTCGTGAGTCAATACGCCAGGAAAGTTCAGCCAGATATCAAATTCTGCAATCACAGTTGTACCCGGTGTTGTCAGACTTTCAGATGCAAGGCTTGCAAATGCCGAAAAGTTACCTGCGCCGATATCGCCAGGCGCTGGCGAAACTACCCAATTGGGCAGAGGTGTTGAAAAGTTTGAAACGTCAAGGTCGAAGTCCGGAACGTTCTCACCCTGCACCCCGGGATTAGGGTTCTCCGGTGCGGCGGTTAGCGAAAACGTTAAGCCTCCTAAGCCATTTTGTGCTTCCTGGGCAGTCTGTGTCCACAGGACTTCGACGTGAACCGGACCGCAATTGATACAAGTTCCCGCACTCTGGTCATCGAATGCACTTGGGCCTGCAAACCGCAAAGAGAGCTGTGATGCATTCACCGATACCGATACACCGCCGATCAGCATTGCTGTTGCAAGAAAGATTGAATCCTTTAGATTCGGCATTTGCGATTCCTTTCGAGCAGCGATTCGGTTCAGCCGTATTCATTCGGCTATGATGGAACGCTCCTATGACTCTCTCAGGCTCTTTAGCATATCGAACGTGATGGCACGATTCAATGGCGAATCGCCACAGATAAGCTCAAACCACTGTAATCTCAGAGTAGAACCCGAAAAATCAATAGGTCCGGGATTGCAGCTATTTCGCTGACAGTTCAAGTGGATCAAGCTTTTGAACCAGATACTGAGCCTTGTCCAGGGAATGTCCGTCCACGAGCGTATCGCACGCGGTGTCCCATTTCTTGGCCGAATCGGCGAGGCTTAGCATGTCACGGCATTTGCTGGCGATGTTTGGCAGGAAGGGGGACATGATGGTGGTTAGCGTTCTTACGGTTTGCAGGCAGACGTTGATGGCTCTTCCGCAGGCTTCCATGTCGGTCTTGCGGGTTTGGAATGGTTTGGTGTTGTCGAAGTAACCGTTGCCGGCGCGGGCGAGGCTCATCATTTCTTCCTGGGCTGACTTGAAGCGGTACTCCTCGAGCGCATCAGCCGTTCGTTTGGCGACGTCCTTGCAGGCTTGTATTTGATCGAGATCGATTTGTTCGCGGTTGCCGGCTGGTGGTACCTGTCCGTCAAAGTACTTATGAGCAAACGTCATGGTGCGATTCACGAAGTTGCCCAAGGCGGCTAACAACTCGCCGTTGTTGCGGGCGATGAAGTCGTCGAACTCAAACGCCGAGCGCTGCTGCTCCGGGGCGATGGCTGTCAAATAGTAGCGAAGCGGGTCGGGGTCGTAGTCTTTGAGGTAGTCTTCAATCCAGATCGCCGTCCCGCGCGACTTACTCATTTTCTCTTCGTCTTTGCCGGGCATCTTGAAGTTGACGAAGGCGTTGGCGACAACATTATGCGGAAGCTGAAACTCACCGGCATCGCCTTGTACGTTGTCGCTGTCATGGGTGGCCAGCATCATCGCTGGGAACGTGATCGCGTGGAATACGATGTTGTCCTCGCCGATGAAGTTGACGATTTTACAATCAGGGTTTCGCCACCAGTTTTTGTAAGCGTCCTCACCCTCGCCAAGTCGCTGGCCAAGTTCTTCGGTAAACGATACGTATCCGATCGGTGCGTCGAACCAAACGTATAGTACTTTGCCCCCCGCGTCGGGATCGTCGAGCGGAACGGGAATGCCCCAACTCATGTCGCGGGTCATTGCTCGTTCGGGCAGGCCTTCGGCATCGATGCGACCGAGCGATTGATTGATGACGATGTCGCGCCATCGCACGCCGCCTGCACCCTCCTTCTTGCTGCGAAGCCAATCGGCTAGCGGCTGTTGAAGTTGGTCCAATCGCAGAAACCAGTGTGTCGTCTCGCGAAGTTCCGGTGATGTTCCGGTCATGGTGCTGACAGGATCGATCAGATCGGTTTGATCCAGCGAGCGGCCGCAGTTTTCGCATTGATCGCCGTGGGCTCCATCCGACTTGCAAGTCGGGCAGGTGCCTTTGACGTAACGGTCCGGCAGAAACTGCTTGGCTTCGGTGTCGTAGAGCTGACTGGTGGTACGCTTGGTGAAGTAGCCCTTGTCGTGAATCTTCAAAAAAAACGCCTGGCTGAGGCGTTCGTGGGTTTTGACGAACTCGGGTTGATGCGTGCCGCCGTAGATGTCAAACTCGATGCCGAGTCCTTTGAACGATTCCTGCTGCGAGGCGTTGTACTTCGCGGTTAATTCTTCGACGCTGATGCCTTCTTCGCGAGCGCTCTTGAGGGCGGCGACACCGTTGTCATCGCTGCCACAAATGAACCGCACGTTGTCGCCGCGGGTTCGCAGATACCGCACATAGATGTCTGCCGGCAGATACGCACCGGCGATATGCCCGACGTGCAGGCGATTGTTCGAGTAGGGCAGTCCGGAAGTGACCAGGAATTGTCGTTTGCTCATAGGGGGCCTCGTTGACTCTCTCGCCAAGCAGACTAACCGCCTTGCACGAATTCATGAACGTTGATCGCCACCTGCGGGATCGTCTCTGCCGGCACCGCGAACACATCGCTGTTGCCTTCCGACGCGGCGAAGTGATTGCCATTATTGTCGGTTTTGTCGGAGATCAAAAGCGATGGAAGTTCGCCGGCTGCCAGCGTGACGTTCAGTCGATAGCGCGGTTGGTCCAAACCGTACGCCGCAACGTCGGGTGCACCGTACTCAACCACCCGCGCGATCGACGCATTCTTTACCCGTAGAACGTAGTTGGCGACCTTTGATTGATCGAGTGCCACATCCGGTTCCTGAGCATAGAGCCAATCGCTGTCTTCCTTCGCCAAGCCCATCGTCGTGTCGCCATCGGTGAATGCAACCGCTGAGACATCGTCGGCTTCAAACGCGAAAATTTGCTTCTTGCGATACTCGGCGAGGAAGTCCGGCAGCAGTGTGTCGGCGATGATATACACGTACTCCGGCGTGCCCAAGCGCTGGACATAGCCGCGGCCGTTCGCCTGGCCGATCAGCAACTCATACGTTTCAGCCGGTGGCTGGATTTTCTCCAAGCGGTTGGACCCGTTGCTGTTTACGTCGTCATCGAGCACGCGATAGGCCTTCGGCGGAATCACCGTGTACGCGAATCGAACGGCTGGATTGTCCAGGCCATACTTCGAGAGGTCGTCGCCTTCCGCAACGTCGATGATGCTTTTTGCCCGTAAGTTCGACAGCGTGCTGAGCAGTCGTTGCAACTGCGCGTCGTCAACTTTGCTTTCGACCGGATCGGTGATCAGCCACTCGCCATCGGTTTGCTTCATCGTCACCGAAATCGCCGGTTCCGATCCGCTTAATGCACCGGCTGCCCGGTGGATCGTGATGGATTGCAGGCGTTCCTTCGGCTGGGCGACGATGGTTGAATCGCGATAAACCGTTTCGCTTCGCAGCAGCGTCGTAAGGTCAGCCGTATTGACTTTCGCGATCGTGTCATTCGCACGGATGTAAGTCAGCCGCTTCGATGCCGAGTCCGTAAACGTACCGATCGTAAACGTGGTGTTGCCTTCGTCCTCGTCGAAGTCAAGCGCCACGATGCCCTTGGGATCAATGAAGCCAAAACCTTCATCATCTGCCGACGAGGTCGGTACAAAGTTGACGGCATTAAGGTCCTTGATCGCGTTGAGCAGCTTGTGAATTTCGATCCTGTCCGCCAATGCCTGCGACTCGGCAAAGCGCCAGTCGTTTCCGCTGCGTTCAAAACGTGTTTCCAGTCCGTTGACCGTGAGGCTGATCGAGCGGGCTTTGGTCGTGTCGCCTTCGATGAGCCGGTTGTCTCGCCAGTCTTTGAGATTCGGGGCAAATGTCTCGGCGAGACTTTTGGCCACCGTTGCGACGATTTTTTCGTTATCGATGCGGGCGTAGACTTTGGTGTCTTCACCGATGGGGCTGACGCTGGATAGGTGCAGCAGGTGTTCAGACGTGACGATCTTGGGTTCCGGCGGGGGACCGTTGGAGTCGGCATCGCTGACTTTGGTTTCTTCCGATTGATTGACGGTTGCAACGATTGTGCGGGTGTTCGTTTCAAGTCCGTATTGCGCCATGTCGCTGACGTTGCCCGCGATCCAATTCTGGGCGCGGAGGGCTGTCAGGGTTCTGCACAGCTTGCGAATCTGATCGGCATGGCCCTTGGCTGGTGTGGGTTTTTCAAAACGCCATTCCGCACCTGACTTGACCATCACGTACGTATCGACACCGCCGTCGCCATTGGGCTCGCGAATCTCCAGACGCGCCACTTCGCCGGTTTCAAAATCAAACATCTTCTTATCGCGGTAGGCGAGGGCGTCTTCTTTCAGTAGCGTCTTGAGCGATGCATTCACGCGGTAGATCGTCGGGTCGTCGTTCAGCGAAACGTACGCCTCGTTCGTTCCCTCATCGCGACCGACATGAACAGTCACGATTTTGTCGTCTCGATCGGTCAAAGCGATTGTCGCGCGCGGCGGTTCCAATCCGGCGTTTGATGCCGTGACGCTGCCGGTCGTACCGTCATGCTTGCTGGTGTACTTGAGGTTCAACAGTTTCTTGGTGATCGATCCAACCTGCCACTCGTTGATCTTGAGGACGTACGGATGCATCATCATCCAAAGGTCACCCGCTTCAGTTGTCGCAGCGACGTTGAAGGTCCATTCAGGTGCTTCGGGTTGTTTGACGCTGACATGCTTCAAATCGCCCAGATTATCGATGAGTTCTTCGGAGACGGAATCTGCCGCCACCGATTGCGAACCGGGTTTTTCAGGTGCGGTGATTTTCTGTTCGGGCAGCGCAAAGATCACCACCGCGACAATCGCAACGAGGACGAAGAGAATCCCTGTGGTTTTGAAGTTCATTGAAGCCTATCTCCGCCGCGCGAAGTACACGCCCAAACCGCACACTGCAGCAAGCAGCGGCCAAACTGCCGTGGCGAAGACCTGAACGGCCAGCGTGGACGTCGCGCCTTTCTTAATATTCAGCGTTGAATAATCGATGGGCGAACCGAGGTTCATCATTGCGACATTGTCATTGAGCCAATGAAGGGCATTGATAAACAATGTCGCGTTACCGGGATTGATAGGAATGGCGTCAAGTCCATGCGGTGTAATCACCCGTTGTTGCTCTTGCGCAAATCGATCGGTTGCAAACTGCGTTGAATTGATCAAAACGACCTTGGATTCGTCTTTTTCTGCGGCAACACCAAACATAAATTCGCCTTGGTAGTCACCGTCAGCAGGTACAATGAACTCTTCGGTTTGTTGATCAAAGTAGTACTGGGCATCGCTGACGTTCCAAATTGAATCAGAGCGATCCATCCATGCCAACCGATGGTGTTTGACGTTTTCCGGGGGCGTTTCGGAAATACTGGTCGGTGCGACCAAGGGAAACATCGCTTGCATCGCTGAGAGACTCGCAGAAATTGGGTGGTCGCTGAAACTCGCACCAAACATGTTCAGCGGAAATCGTACGAATCGATATTTGCCCGGCGCAACCGGTTCGATAAACAGCAACACGCGATTGTTATCAGTCAGGATGCCCCAATCGGTCTCTAAGTAATCTTTGAATTCATATGGTGCAGGAGCTCCAGTTGCATCGGGAAGGAAGCCTCCAAGAAAGATCGCACGCGGCGAATCGCCCAAGGCTCTTTTTAGTACATCCAGTTTGTCCGGAGTAAATTCAAGATCTTGCGGGCCTTGTTGAAGAGGATTTGGTCGTGGTGGTGTGGGACGATCAACGACGAATATTGTGCGCAATGCTTCGGAATCGATCGCGGGCGGTTCGCTACTGGTGGCAAGGTCCCACTCATAGATTCTGAAATTTACATTTTCCAGTTGCGCACGCATTCGTGCGAATGGTCCGGCAGGTTGACGGTTCATCGCATTGGCGGACGCGATTAACGGCGATCCACCATGTCGCACAAACACAACGGCTGTGGTGGTCGTTTGAGTGAGTTTCAGGATTGCCGAAGTCAACATTTGTTCACCTTGAAACGAGCGTTCCTCAAAGCTCGCATCTAACGATTGCCCATCGATGGGTGGCCAGATTTCTTGAAATGAAATGACAACGGCTTGATCTTCAGTTTCGATCAGGATTGGATTGGGTTTTGGACCGGCAAGTTCACGAATAATCTGATCGAGATCCAACACCGGCAGCTGACTTATGGTCTCGTTCTCAGTCTTAAGATCACCGATTAGAGCGTTGTAGCGAGAACTTGCGTCAACGAAGAACTGTTGGACTGGCGGTGGAAATTCGTCTGGTTTTTGTGTATACTGCGCACCCACTATCACGATGTTTTCGAGGCTTCTACTGATATCGGAATATGATTTACGCAGCCGACTCGTTGCCACGCTATATGCTGGGACTTCCGACGCCAATGCGTCTTTGATCTGTTGATCTGCTGTCCTGACATCACGCCCGAGCCTGACGAACATTTCCTTGACTTCATTCGTTAGCTGCGCAGCATTCCCCGAGAGTTCACCGAACGTTTGAATCTGAGCCAAGTCTTCGCCCAGAAGTTCTGTGATACGTTCTGCGAATTCTTCTTGAAAACGATTAACGGCTTTGACATGACCTGCAGCCTGTTCCTTGTAGAGTTTCCGATTGGCAAGTCGCGTTAGGAGCGCTGACCGTTTTTCGTGATCTTGCAAAGGGTTGATCGATTCAAACTCGATCTTGCTGCGATTGCTGACGCGGTACAACTCAAGCAAATCATCAACCGTTGATCGATAGCGATCCTGATCTTTGTTTTCGATGTCGGTCTTGAAATACAGGCTCGTCAACGTGACCTTTTGATCGATGCCCTTGAGGAGCGCCTCAGTCGGTGCGGTCAGACTGTTGATTCCGGAGGCTGTAATATCGACACGTCCCAGCCGAGTCATTCCGAGCCATTGAAGCCCGGCGACCAACGCGACAGACAGTGCTACCATCAACACCACATTGAGCCCGACAAGCCAGTTCGATCTCTGTGTGTATTGCACAGCATTTGTATCTTGGTTTGTATCTCGATTTTTGTTTACCGCCATCGTCGTGACTCCAACACTTTAACCGTCAGGAAGAGAAACAGTCCTGTGGATGTGACGAAAAACACGATGTCATTGCCGTCCAATATCCCACGGGTAAAGCCTCGAAAATGTTCGCGTATCGAGAGATGGCGAAGGACTAATTTCAATGCGCCGCTCGCCTCATTTGCCAAGTATTCAGCTAGAAAAGTGAAGACCAACAATAGAACCATGCTGCTGACTGCGGCGATGATCTGGTTGCCTGTGCAAGCACTGAAAAACAATCCGACTGACAAGTACAATGCCCCTAGCAGGAGCATACCCAGATAGGTCGACGCCAGCATGCCCCAATCGAGTCGGCCGTAAACATTGACCACGAATGCGTAGAGCAACGTCGTCGACAGCATCACCACGAGAAATACGAGCGCTCCGAAAAACTTACCGATGACCACGTCGGTCTCGCCAATGGGCGCCGTCATTAAGGTTTCAATGGTTCCGGTCCGGTATTCGTCGCTTAGTAAACGCATCGTGAGTACGGGCAGAAAAACTACGAAGACAATCGGCATCAGTTCCGCAAGTCTTTCAAGCGACGCCTGTCCGCCCGGTTGGAATGTCGTCGCGGTGAAGAAAATTCCCAAGAGGATCAGGAAGATCGTCAACACGGCGTATGCGATGGGACTGTAAAAGAACGCGCCCAATTCTCTTTGCATCACTGGCGAAACGTTTCGCATGGTTGTTTCAATTGCTCCTTAGCGAGGTACGGTTTCGACTTACGATTTTTTCTGTTCGGCGATGATCTTGACGAAGAAGTCTTCGAGACTGGCCACTTCACGGCGAAGTTCACGCAGCCCCCAGCCCTTGTCCTGAATCACACGGGCGACCGGTTCGCGGACGTCGCGCTTGCCGTCACCGGTGATGGCGAAGCGTGTCCAGTCGCCGGTCACGGATGCATCCTGTTCGATCTCGCGGATGCCTTCGATATTGTCGATCGCCGACTGAATCTCCTTCGATGGACCCTTCACTTCGACGAAGATTTTGGAATCGGCGCTGACTTTTTCGCGAAGTTCTGACGGTGAGCCCTGGGCGAGTACTTTGCCCTTGGCGATTAAAATGATTTTGGTACAAGTCTGCTCGACTTCGCTGAGAATGTGCGAGCTGAACAGAATCGTGTGATGCTCGCCGAGCTGCCTAATCAGGTTTCGCGTTTCGCGAATTTGTGTTGGGTCGAGTCCGATGGTCGGTTCGTCGAGGACCAGAACTTTTGGGTCGCACAGCAGAGCGTCAGCCAACCCCACGCGCTGCTTCATGCCCTTGGACAGTTGCCCGATCGGTCGATCCACGAATTCGCCAAGCCAGCATCGATCGGTCACCTGCGAAATTGCCGAGATCCGTTCGCCCCGGTCGAGGCCATGAAGCTTCCCGCGAAACTGCAAATACTCGCGGACCCGCATTTCAGGGTAGAGGGGGGTCGCCTCGGGCAAGTAACCCATCATTCGGCGGACTTCCATCGACTGGGTAAAGACGTCATACCCACCGACAGTGGCGTTTCCCGAGGTGGCTGGGTGATAGCAGGTCAAGATGCGGATTGTGCTGGTTTTACCGGCACCGTTTGGCCCGAGGAACCCGACAATCTCGCCTTCGTCCACGTCGAAGGAAATGTTGTCAACAGCCCGAAAGCTACCGTATTTCTTCGAGAGGTTTTTGACTTCGATCATGGCGTCATATTTCTCTGGAAAACGACGTATTCAGCATCCAAAAACGCGGTTTTCTATGACAAAGTTAGAAAGAATTGTCAAGACCGCTCATTCGTTCGCACGATGAGTTACACAGATGAAAAGCTTGCCCAAATCGTCAATGAATTTGAGCAATTGTTGTGTTGATTCGGGCGGTGGCTCGGTTGCTTCCGCCGGGTTCTTGGCTACACTCGCCGCTTACTTGAGATTCGTCAAGTATTGCTGAGCGGTCGGCAATCGGCGAATGTCAGGCAGACTGTGAATCCTGTTCGGTTGCAGCCAACGCATTTTGTTCGGTCTACCCTTGAGGTTCGTGCAAATGAGGTTTGGGCAACGACGCCTCACTTCGGGTTGAGAATATGAAGGTCGCAGTACCAAAAGAATTGCAAGAAGGCGAGAATCGGGTAGCCCTCATTCCCGACGCATGTGCCAAGCTGAAGAAGGCCGGCATCGATGTCGTCATTCAAGAGGGCGCTGGGCTTGCGTCGAGTCATACCGATCACGAGTACACCGAAGCCGGCGCAACCGTTGAGTCCGACGCCTCAACGCTATGGGCAAATGCCGATATAGTCGTCAAAGTTGCGCCCCCGAATGTCGATTCCGCAGGTCAAAATGAAATCGAAATGGTCAAGTCTGGTGGCGTGCTGATCACGTTTCTCGATCCGCTGACCGAATTCGATCGACTCCGGAAGCTGGCCGCAAAGCAGGTGACTGCCGTCAGCATGGAGATGATCCCGCGTATTACCCGCGCTCAAAGCATGGACGCACTCTCGTCGATGGCCAATATCGCCGGTTACAAAGCCGTCCTCCTCGCTGCAACGCATCTACCCAAGATATTCCCGATGATGATGACAGCTGCTGGAACGATTTCGCCGGCAAAAGTATTTGTCATCGGAGCTGGCGTCGCTGGTTTGCAGGCCATCGCAACAGCCAAGCGCCTTGGCGCAGTTGTCAGCGGATATGACGTAAGACCAGCCGTTCGCGAGCAGGTCGAAAGTCTCGGCGGTAAATTCGTCGAAATGGAACTTGCGACCGGCGGTGCAGAAGACAAAGGCGGATACGCCAAGGAAATGGGCGACGAATTCATTCGCAAACAGCGCGAAATGATGACCAAGGTTGTCGCCGAGCATGACGTCGTGATTACCACGGCGGCCATCCCTGGAAAAAAATCACCGGTTCTCATCACAGCCGACATGGTCAAAGTCATGCCCGAAGGATCAGTGATCATCGATCTTGCCGCAGAGCGCGGTGGTAACTGCGAACTGACCCAATGCGATAAGACCATAGTCGAACATGGCGTCACAATCATGGGGCCGTCAAATCTGCCGGGCACCGTACCATTCCATTCCAGCCAGATGTACTCGAAAAACATTCAGACGCTGCTCTTGCATCTGGTCAAAGACGGATCACTCAATCTGGATATGGACGATGAGATCACGGCTGGCTGCGTGGTGACGACGCGCGGTGAGGTGGTGCATCCGCGCATTCGCGAATTGATGCAACTGCCTGAACTCAAGAAACCCGAACCGGCTGCCGCTGAATCGCAACCCGTCAGCGAATCGTCAAAATCATCGGAAGGTGACAAATCATGACACTGATCACCGGAATCACGATCTTCGTACTCGCGATCTTCATCGGTTTCGAGATCATTACGAAAGTACCGCCGACGCTGCACACGCCGTTGATGTCGGGGTCGAATGCAATTTCGGGCATCACGTTGGTCGGTGCGGTGTTGGCCGCCGGCCATCCCGGTTGGCAAACGCAGGTATTGGGTTTTCTGGCGGTGGTGTTCGCGACAATCAACGTGGTCGGCGGGTACATGGTGACGCACCGCATGTTGAGCATGTTCAAACGAAAGTAAACGTTACGGAACGGTAATGCTGAAATACGTATATATCTTATTGCCATTGTTGTTCTTGGCGCAAACGCCCGTACTCGGCGAGGACGCTCTGACTGAATCGCCGGCGCCGACCACAACGCAGAGTTCTGAAGAAACGGTTGCATCTGAAAGCGGTGCAGCGCTTTTCTCGCCGAACGTCATCAACGTTGTTTACTTGATTGCGGCGGTGATGTTTATTCGCGGCATCAAGGGGCTGACCCATCCGCGAACGGCTGTACGCGGTAATCTCTTGGCAGCGCTTGGAATGTTGCTGGCAGTGGTCTTCACGCTCGGTGCGGGAGGACTGTCGTATGGCGTGATATTTGCAGGTTTAATCGTTGGCGGTGGCATCGGTGCATACAAAGCCGTCAAGGTCGAAATGACCGAGATGCCCGAAATGGTTGCACTGTTCAACGGCTTCGGGGGTGTGGCATCGGTCTTCGTTGCTGGTGCGGCGATGATTTACGAATCGGTCACCGTCTCGGGATCGGTTGCGACAGCCGCTTCCGGTTTCATCGGCGCGGTGACGTTAACGGGCAGCCTGGTCGCATACGCCAAATTGCAAGGTCTCAAGTGGATGCCGGATGGGGCGATTCTTCCGGCGCAGAAACTGGTCAATGCTGCCCTTGTATTCGTTGCGATGTTGCTGTCGTGGTGGCTCGTCAAATCCGCTGGAACAGGGTCAACGTATTACATCGCCTATTGGCTGATTGTCATTGTTGCATGCGTTCTCGGTATCACGCTGACAACTCCTATCGGCGGTGCCGACATGCCGGTGGTCATCGCGCTGCTTAACTCGTATTCAGGGTTGGCCGCATGTGCGACGGGTTTCGTCATCAGCAACTCGGTACTCATCATCGCCGGTTCGCTGGTCGGTGCGTCAGGATTGATCCTTTGCGGCATCATGTGCAAGGCGATGAACCGATCTCTTGGCAACGTGATTTTTGGAACGATGGGACCGTCGGCTGACACGCCCGATGCCGATGAAGTTTACAAAACCGTCAAGAGTTCATCGCCGGAAGAAGTGGCGATCCTGTTCGACTCCGCGCAAAAAGCCGTCATCGTTCCCGGATACGGGATGGCAGTCTCGCAGGCACAGCACGCCGTTCGCGATCTTTCGAACTTACTCGAATCGCGCGGATGCCATGTCGATTTCGCTGTGCATCCGGTGGCGGGTCGCATGCCCGGTCATATGAACGTGTTGTTGGCCGAGGCGAACATCGACTACGACCGCCTCCGCGAAATGGACGACATCAACCCCGAATTGGAACAATACGATGTCGCGCTGGTCATCGGCGCCAATGACGTGGTCAACCCTGTCGCCCGCACCGATCCCAATTCGCCAATCGCCGGCATGCCGATCATCGACGTCGACAAGTGTCGCACCGTCGTCGTGGTCAAACGCAGCCTAAGCCCCGGTTTCGCCGGCATCCCCAACCCGCTCTTTGCCGCCGATAACGCACTGATGATGTTCGGTGACGGCAAGAAAGCCATCCTCGAATTAATCTCCGCAATCAAAGAAGGTTAATCTGCATACACGCTACTTTGCCGGTCTGGTGCCCGATCCTTGATCGCAGCGGTAGGGTGGAGGACTGATTAGCGCATTGACACTCGCCTCTGCGCTCCTAGCATCTGATAGCGTTATATGATTTGAATACGGGACTGCAAATGTTCACGGGCATTATCGAAACTACGGGCAAGGTTGCGTCCACGACAACCGTCGCGGGGGGGCGGCGGATCACCATCGATGCCGGCATCCTTGCATCCGACGCCAAACTTGGTGCCAGCATCGCAATCAACGGCGTCTGCCTGACGATCACATCCATCGACAACTCGCGGCTTGGCTTCGACGTCATCACCGAAACGCTCGACCGCACGAATCTCGGTTCGCTCAAGACTGGCAGCAACGTTAACCTCGAGCGCGCGCTCAAACCCGAATCCCGAATGGACGGACACTTCGTACAGGGGCATGTGGACGGTATCGCCAAGGTGGTCAAGAAAATCGCGTCGGATAAGGAATGGGTGCTGTGGCTTCAGTCCGATGAAACCGTTCGCGATTTTGTCATCCCAAAGGGCTCAATTGCGATCGACGGTATCTCGCTGACCATCGCCAAAGTTGAAGGCGATACATTCTCCGTCGCAATCATCCCGACGACGTTGGAGCATACAAATCTTTCTGAACGGTCCATCGGCGACCGCGTCAACATCGAATCCGACATCGTCGCCCGAACGGTCGTGTGCCATCTTAGGCGAATGGGCAATTCAAACGAATCGATGACGATGGATTCACTTCGCGAGCATGGATTCATCTGATGCACCGTCCACCGGACAAACCGAATATCGTAGCCAACGAAAACGGTGACGCGGCCAACAAACCGTTGATCGCGATCACGATGGGCGATCCGGGCGGAATCGGTGCGGAGGTTATCGTCAAAGCCCTTGCCGATCCGGAGATTCGCAAGCTGGGGCGGTTCATTGTGTACGGTCTGGAAGAGATGCTCCTCTACGCAGCCGGTCAAGCCGAAATCGCACCGTACTGGTTTCGCCTCCCGCACGACGAAATCGAAGAAGTCCGCAGCGGCGTGGTCGTGGCTGATTTCGACGAACTGCCCGCAACGTTTTCCAAATGTCCGACGCCCGAAGGTGGGGCCGCTTCGAAACAATTCCTCGACGCAGCCGTCGCCGCAAACAAGTCGGGCTTCGTTAATGCGATGGTGACCGCACCGATCAACAAGACCAGTTGGAAGATGGCCCGCGTTCGATTCCCTGGGCACACGGAGTATTTAGCCGATGCGTATCGTTGCCGCCGCGTGACGATGGCATTCGTAGGCGGACCGCTGCGGGTGGCGCTCGTAAGTGCGCACGTGGGATTGTTCGAGTTGCGCAATTCGTTCACCATCGGCCGCGTGTTCCAACCGATCGATCTGCTGGATGATTGGCTGCGAAGATTCATGGGCATCGAACGACCCCGGATCGCGGTGTGTGGATTGAACCCCCATGCCGGCGAGGAAGGGCAGTTCGGCGATGAGGAAAGACGAATCATCGAACCCGCGATGGTGCAAGCCGGCGAAGTGGGCATCCATGTCGAAGGCCCGTTCCCAGCCGACACCCTGTTTATTGAAGCCGCAAAGGGAAAGTACGACGGCGTCGTGGCGATGTACCACGACCAGGGCCTGATCCCGGTCAAACTCCTGCACTTCGACTCAGCCGTAAACGTAAGCCTCGGCGTGCCTGTCATCAGAACCAGCGTAGACCACGGCACCGCCTACGACATAGCCGGCAAAAACAAAGCCAACGAAGGCAGTATGAAAGCCGCACTAAAGCTGGCATGCGATCTGGCAACATCGCCCATGAAGCAAGTCATCAAACGCAACCCAACCCCAAAAACAAAATCAATACAACAACATCTTTATGAGAATTAAAGTTCGGGATTTGTAATCGACATGCCTAGCCGCATCTTGATTATCACGGAATCCGACAAGTAGAATAGAATTGTCGGTAGAAGATTCTACGGCTTTTTCGTCGATTTCTGGAAAAGCGTTGCTGAGCTTCGCTGGGAAGAACCAAATGACTCGATCAACAGGGTATTTCAGTCTTTTTCACTACACTTACTCAGCTGCAAATTGGATTCTATTTTTGGTTTTAATTGGTGTGCTGTTGCCGAATCCTGCGATGGCTGGTGTAGCGAGTTTTCATGGACTTGGTGATGGGCCCGTGCACTACGTAAGCTCTGCGAACGCAGTGTCGGCGGACGGTTCTGTCGTGGTTGGAAAAGTATCAACTCCTGGGACTCAAGCGTTTCGCTGGACTGCCAATGGCGGGATGGTTGGCTTGGGAGATTTGCAGGGTGGCAGCACAATCAGTTGGGCGAATGCCACATCTGCGGATGGTTCAATAGTAGTAGGACAAGGCCATTCCGCGTTGGGCTATGAAGCATTCCGTTGGACAGCCGACAGCGGGATGGAGGGATTAGGCGACTTTCCGGGCGGCGGATATGGTAGCGTGGCAAATGGCGTCTCAGCTGATGGTTCAATTGTGGTCGGACAGGGCAGTAACGATTCCGGCAGTGAGGCATTTCGTTGGACAGATGGGGGCGGTATCGTTGGCCTAGGCCGCCTCAACGCTTCAGATAATCATAGTAATGCAATTTCTGTTTCGGCTGACGGCTCTGTCATCGTAGGCGTTTCTGATTCTAACGCATTTCGGTGGACGGCAGACGGTGGAATGGTCGGATTGGGTGATTTGCCTGGCGGAGTTCCAGCAAGCCGTCCCGCCGCCATATCTGCGGACGGCGGAGTCGTGGTTGGCTGGAGCATTTCTGCTTCGGGGATCGAGGCGTTTCAATGGACCGAAACAGAAGGAATGATCGGTTTGGGAGATTTACCAGGTGGAAGCTTCCATAGCGAAGCGAAGGGTTTGTCAGCAGACGGGTCGATCATCGTTGGTACCGCGTCCGGCCAGATAGCATTCATCTGGGACATCGTGAATGGTATGCGTTCGATCCAGGATATTTTGGTCTCCGACTTTGGACTCGACTTGACGGGCTGGCACTTGTCCGACGCAATCGGGATTTCCGCCGATGGAACGACGATTGTAGGAAACGGAATAAACTCAATGGGGAACTCGGAAGCATGGATTGCGACCATTCCAGAACCAGCGACATTCTTATTGCTGGCACTGGGCTGCATTGTCGCACTGCGGCGCCGCGTAACCTGATTTGCATTCACAAATGGTCCAAACAGCGGATCCTAAGGGGGGCTAGAGCTATGCGTGCGGCGTGCTGCCGTTGGCTGTTACTTTTTCGATGAGTTGTTGGAGTTGTTTGACTTCGAAGGGTTTGCGGAGGAAGCCGGCGAAGCCTTCTTGTAGCAGGTTTTGGCATTGGCCTTCGGTGTGGGCGCCGCTTACGGCGATGAGTTTGGCGTCGGTTAGTTGCTCGTTGGAGCGGAGCGTCTTGACGATGTTTTTGGCGTCTACGTCGTGCAGTGAAACGTCTACGACAATGACGGACGGGTGATGTTGCTGGGCGAGGATACCGGCTTCGAAGGCGCTGTCGGCGACGTTGACGGAATAGTCTCCTCCGGCACTGAGTGCTTCGGTCAGTACGGATGAAAATCCGGCATCGTTGTCTACGATTAACACATTCAGCGAATCGAGTTCCAGACCGTCGGTTGGGATGCCATGTTCCTTCATGAAGCGCACGAGTTGATCAACGGGAATGCGGCGATCCTTGCTGCCGGGGATGCGATATCCGCGAAGCTGCCCGCTGTCGAACCATTTGGAAACGGTACGCGGTGCGACACTGCAAATTTTCGCCACTTGGCCAGTGGTCAGGACGGCTTTCCGACTGGTGCCGTTGGCCGGTCGAGACAGCTTGTTGTCTTGCGTATTACCCATTGCTTTCCATTCGATTGACGCGCCAAAACGACCAAGCGGCGCAATCGTCTGCCTCATCTGTCTGCACCATCTGTGCAGTTCGTGCGGGTTATTCGCCCATGGTTCGCTATCGGCTCATATTGCGGCGACATTAGTTGCTCGCGCGCAGGGATACCGAAGACGGTTGGCCCGTGCGAAGTTGTTACTTCTCGTTCACCTGGATGGAACAATGTGAGATCGGATCAAAGGGTTCGGCATGATTGCGCTGCCTCCGCCCATTGCAGCAGTGCGACCACCATCTGATGCTAGGCAGCCATATGGCCAAAGGAAAGCAGTAGCAAAAGGTTGCGTACCGAATCGCAAAATGACGAGCGGTTGCGAACACCAATGAGCCTGCGAGAGTAGAACCGATCGCGACAAGATTCGTCCCACCGCAGGCAATGCATCAAAATCGCGTCTAACAGGGCACCAATTGCCCGATGGCCTTGTGAGATGACGGCATCGGAAGGGTCGGGTAAGGGGTGAATTTGGGAAAGTTGCAATCCGGGCAATCCTTTACGTTTTTGACTGCCTGCGATAGAGTACCGGGGCTTAGGCGGGGTGGCGGTACAGCTTGAGTGCGGTGCCAATCCACCGGTTCGCCGGGATCGACGTAAGTCCTTGTCAGACATGAGCCCAATGTGGTGTGCCGGCGACGAATTGGCGCGACGGTTCGGGCATCAGCCGGAGTGGCGGAATTGGCAGACGCGCAGGATTCAAAATCCTGTTCTGGCAACAGAGTGTGGGTTCGATTCCCACCTCCGGCAATAAGACAAACCGGAAGCGCGATCGAATCGGATGCATCCGGCCACAGATGTTTGAGTTCGAAGTTTGATTTGATGCCTGATTCGAAATAACGGCCCACCGAGAGAGTGCCCGGGCCCGGCACGTCCTTGACCGGGTCTGGTGCCTCACACGAGAGACTGATGGATATCCTGCTTGCCAATCCACGTTGTTACTGCGCCGGAGTTGATCGGGCTGTCCAGATTGTGGAACTGGCGATAGAGACGTTCGGTGCGCCGGTCTACGTTCGCAAAGAAATTGTCCATAACCAGTTCGTGGTGAATCGCCTGCGCGAACTCGGTGCAGTCTTCGTTGAAGAACTTTCCGAAGTGCCGGAAGCGTCGCTGGTGGTGTTCAGTGCCCACGGGGTTGCGCCTTCGATTCATGAAGAGGCCAAGGATCGCGAACTTCGGGTGATCGATGCGTCGTGTCCGTTGGTGACGAAAGTTCATCTTGAGGTGCTGCGGTTTGTGAAGGAAGGGTATCACATCGCGTTCATTGGCCGCAAAGGTCACGAAGAGGTCGAGGGCACGATGGGTCATGCTCCCAAGGACATGACGTTGGTCGAAGACGTCGAGCAAGCCGGAACCGTCGAGTTACCGTTGGATAAGAAGTTGATGGTGCTGATGCAAACGACGCTTAGCGTTGATGACACCAAGGTTGTGGTCAATGCGTTGCGCGAGCGCTATCCGCATCTTGAATTACCACCGACCGAAGACATCTGCTATGCCACGCAGAACCGCCAGGATGCGGTAAAGGAAATGTGCGAGACGGGCATAGGACTGCTGTTGGTGGTGGGGTCGCACAATTCGAGCAATGCGGCTCGATTGGTGGAGGTGGCTGAGCGGCGCAATGTGCCGGGTTATCGCATCGACAACGCAAGTGAACTTGATCCTGCATGGCTTGAAGGCGTGGATCTCGTCGGACTCACCGGTGGCGCGAGTACGCCGGACGAAGTCGTGCAATCGGTGATTATGCGTTTGAAAGAACTCGGCGCGGGTGACGTTCGCATGTGTACCACGGCTGAAGAAAACGTGGTGTTTCAACTTCCGCTTGTGCTTAAAGAAGCCGAAGCGAATTTCCCGGATCGTCAACCGGCGACAAAATAAAAACCTTAAAAAGCGTGCAGTGGTTCCGGCGCGGGACAAGTACACGCAAGAATCCGCAGTTAAGCAATCACTAAAAAAATCAGGAATCTGTAACGGTGCTAACGCTTTCTTCTACTCAATCGTCTAACCAAACTGCATCCACGCAGGCGCGCGGGGTTTGGAATGGCGAGCCCGGTGATATCCAATTCGGTGCCGATGCGTTGACGGCACTCTTGCACAATTCAGATAAACCGATCTTTGTCGTTGATGTCGATGGGCAAGTTGGTGTGACGGATTCTGGTACGGCCACCTTGGGAAGTGAGTCGAACGGTGCGCCGCATCGAATCATTGCGTACGTTCCACCGGTAGCCCCCGAGCAACTTGGCGATGCAACGTTTCGCGAAGAGATGGGCGTGAAGCTAGCATACGTTTCCGGAGCGATGGCCAACGGGATTGCCTCTGAGCGATTGGTGATATCGATGTCCCGCACGGGCATGATGGGTTTCTTTGGGGCGGCAGGTCTGAGTCCCGAGCGCGTCGAGAAGGCGATCCAAACGATTCAATCTGAAATCGGCGATCAGCCGTACGGTTTCAATCTGATTCACAGTCCCGACGATGCGGCGCTCGAGTCGCGGATTGTTGACCTCTATTTGCAGTACGGCGTGCGTTGCGTCAGTGCAGCCGCATTCCTCGGTTTGACCTTACCGCTGATTCGGTATCGGGTGGCTGGCATTTCGCGAGACGCTGATGGAATGGTCGTCACACCGAATCGCGTGGTTGCGAAAGTATCGCGCGTCGAAGTGGCGAAGCGCTTTCTCGCACCGCCGCCCGATGACATGCTTGCAAAACTCGTCGCAAGTGGAGACATCACCGAGGCGCAGGCAGATATGGCCCGCGAGATTCCCGTCGCCAGCGACATCACCGCAGAAGCAGACAGCGGCGGACATACCGACAACCGTCCAGCCCTCGCGCTCTTGCCGACGATGCTCGCACTGCGAGACACGATGCAGCAGCAACATGGCTATCGTCAATCGTTACGCGTCGGAGCGGCAGGCGGAATTGCAACACCATCGTCGGTGGCAGCCGCCTTCGCGATGGGGGCTGCCTATGTGCTGACGGGTACGATCAATCAGGCGTGCGTCGAATCGGGAACGTGCGACCTCGTGCGAAAGATGCTCGCCGACGCCAGCCAAGCCGACGTCATCATGGCCCCGGCGGCTGACATGTTTGAAATGGGCGTGCAGGTGCAGGTACTCAAGCGTGGCACGATGTTCGCGATGCGCGCGAAAAAGCTCTACGAATGGTACCGCACGTTTGCAAGTTTGGATGAAATACCGCCTGCGAATAAGGCGTCGCTCGAACGCGACTACCTGCGCTGCACGATCGACGAAGCGTGGCAAAACACCGTCGCGTACTTTGCAACGCGCGATCCCGCACAAATTCAAAAAGCCGAGCGCGATCCCAAGCACAAGATGGCGCTTATTTTCAGATCGTATCTGGGGCAGTCGTCGAACTGGGCGAACTCCGGTGACGCATCGAGACAAGCCGACTTTCAGGTTTGGTGCGGTCCGTCGATGGGTGCGTTTAACGAATGGGTTCGCGGAACCGAGTTGGAAGTGCCCGAGAACCGCAAAGCTGTCACCGTAGCAAAAAACTTAATGAACGGAGCAACCGTCCTGACGCGAGCCAACATGCTTCGCGCTCAAGGCGTTCCTGTTCCGCCAGAGGCAATGCAGTACAAACCGCGATTGGCGGTATGAGTTTACAAGAACCCGCGTGCCACGTCGTGACACTGTGCACTGGTTGAACGGTCTTGCGACGATTTGCAGGGAGGCATTGGCCGACGCGTTTTATTTGGAGATGTAGTCTTGTCGAAAAAGAACCAACATCCGACCGCCGCAAACGGATCGATCGAATCGCCGGAGCCCATCGCGATTGTCGGGATGGCCTGCCTGTTTCCGAAGGCGGCTGGCGTTAAGAACTACTGGCGATTGATTCGCGGGCTGGAAGATGCCGTCACCGACGTGCCCGATACGCATTGGCCGATCGATTCGTACTTTGATGACGATCCCAAAGCGCCGGACATGACCTACTGCAAGCGTGGTTCGTTTTTGTCGGCTGTCGATTTCGATCCAACCGAGTTTGGAATTCCGCCGAGCATTCTGGAAGCGACCGATACCGCGCAATTGCTGGGATTGGTCACCGCCAAGGCCGCTCTTGAGGACTCCGGTTACTACGATCGCGAAGGGCACGATCATTCGCGTACCAGCGTGATCATGGGTGTGACCGGTACGCTTGAACTGGTGATTCCGCTGGGGGCGCGCCTCGGGCATCCGCACTGGCGCAAGGCGCTCAAGGATGCAGGCGTTGAAGATTCCGTCGCGAACGATGTCGTCAAACGCATTTCGAATAGTTACGTCGGATGGCAGGAAAATTCGTTCCCCGGTCTGCTGGGTAACGTGGTGGCTGGCCGCATTGCGAACCGCTTGGATTTGCATGGCACGAACTGCGTCGTCGATGCGGCGTGTGCGAGTTCGCTAAGTGCGCTGCATCTCGGGGCGATGGAGTTGGCCACCGGTAAGAGCGACATGGTCGTGACCGGTGGTATCGATTCGCTCAACGATATTTTCATGTTCATGTGTTTCAGCAAGACGCAGGCATTGTCGGCGACTGGCAACGCGCGTCCGTTCGATCGCGATGCTGATGGTACGGTGATCGGTGAAGGTTCAGGCGTCTTGGTGATGAAGCGATTGGCCGACGCCGAGCGCGACGGCGACACGATTCATGCTGTGCTGAAGGGTGTGGGAACGTCGAGCGATGGTCGTTCGCAAAGCATTTATGCTCCGCGTGCATCGGGACAGGCTCGGGCGCTTCGTGATGCGTACAGACGTGCGCGCGTTCAACCATCGCAGGTTGGGTTGGTTGAAGCGCACGGAACCGGTACGAAGGTCGGCGATGCGACCGAGTTTGAAGCGCTCAAGACAGTTTATTCAGAGTCGATTAATCAGAACGCAGATGTCGCACCCTGGTGTGCGGTGGGTTCGGTCAAATCGCAGATCGGTCATACCAAAGCCGCGGCTGGCGCTGCGAGTCTGGTGAAGACGGTGATCGCGCTGCGTAACCGCGTTTTGCCCGGGACGATCAAAGTCGAATCCCCCAATCCAAAAATGACAGACAGTGACAGTCCCTTCTATATTAATACCGAAACGCGCCCGTGGTTGACCAAAGACAATCAACTCAGGCGTGCGGCAGTCAGTTCGTTCGGGTTCGGCGGCAGCAATTTTCACGCGGTCTTGGAAGAATATCCGCAGACTGATCGCAAACCGGCATGGGATGGTTCGGTCGAAATACTGGCACTATCCGCCAATGTCAAGACGACATTGCAAAAGGAAGTTGAAACTTGGCGATCGCGATTATCGCAAGGCGTCAAGCCGGCAGAGTTTGCTCGCGAAGCAAGCGAATCGCGCAGAGCGTTCGATTCAAAACACGTTCATCGGTTGGTTGTCGTGATCGACGACTTATCGAAGGCCAAAGATTTGCTTGCGGATGTCACGACGAAACTTCAGTCGCCGGACAGTCCCAGTTCATGGAATCGAAGCACCGCGTATTACGCATCTGGTTCAAAACCGGGCAAGCTTGCGTTCGTGTTCCCGGGACAGGGCAGCCAATACATCGGGATGGCAAGCGACATGGCCTGCGTATTTCCGGAATCGCTCGATGCGTTTGCGATTCAGCCCGATGGCATGGACCAACCGATCGGCTCGTTCATTTGCCCGCCACCAAGTTTCGACGCGGCCAAACGCGATGCGGACAACGACTCGCTTCGTCAAACCGATGTCGCCCAGCCAGCACTAGCAGCCGCGGAGTTGGCGTATCTCCGCATTCTCGAAAACTTCGCCGTTCGAGCGGACACGGTGGCAGGGCATAGCTTCGGTGAACTAACGGCGCTTCGGGCGGCAGGTCGCATCAACGATGACACGTTGTGTCAGCTAGCAAGGCAGCGCGGCAAACTCATGCGAGAAGGCGATGGCGATCGCGGCACGATGCTGGCAGTCCATGCGTCGGCTGGCGCGGTTGCAGAGCTTATCGAAGATCAAAAAATCGATGTCGTCCTCGCCAACTGCAATGGTCCCAAGCAGGTGGTTCTTTCTGGAACGAAAGAAGGCATCCAAAAAGCGGCAAACGCCTGTCGTCAACGTGAATGGCGCGTCTCCAAGATCGATGTTGCGGCAGCGTTTCATAGCCCGCTCATGCGAGATGCCGCGATCAAGTTTCGCAAAGTGCTTGACGGCATTGAGTTTCACAATGGTTCGATCGAGGTGTACGCGAATCGATCTGGCGGTGTTTATCCGGATGCGAAAACAGCGGCGCTTGATGTGCTTGCTGGCCAACTGGATGCGACGGTTCGTTTTGAAGAGCAGATCGAAGCGATGTATGCCAGCGGTGTGCGGACGTTTTTGGAGGTCGGCCCGAAGCGTGTGCTGTGCGGGTTGATCAAGTCGATCCTGGGTGATCGAAATCACAAGACAATCGCAGTGGACGATTCGAGCTCACGAAAGGACGGCGTGTTCGATCTGGCGTGTGCAATCGGGCAGTTGGCAGCGCAGGGTCATGCGGTCGAGTTGTCAGGATGGGAAGACGAGCCGCAGGAAACGCGCAAAGCAAAGATGGCCATCCCGATTCATGGCATCAACTACCGCGCTCCATACAAAGAATTGCCACCGGCCGCGCCAAAATCGAAAACGCAACCTATGCACTCAAACCCGGTGCCGCCAAGAGAAACAGTGCAGCCTACGAAACCAGTTGCATCGACCGAAGTCTCAATCGGTCGCCCAGTTCACACTGAGAGTAAAGCCATGCCACAAAATCACTCGCACGTGCCTGAACACGTGCCCGCAAGTACGCCGGCATCACAGTCCAATGCGCCGTCTTCGCAGCACCTTTCGGATGTGTTCAAGGTGGTCGAAGAAGGCATTCGGGCGATGCAGTCGCTTCAGCAGCAGACCGCCACCGCGCACCAGCGATTCCTTGAAGGGCAGGAAGAGGCCCAGCGAAGTTTCCAAAAAGTCATCCAAAGTCAGCAGCAGATGTTCGCTCAGATGGGCGGGGCAGCTGGAATGGCTTCGCAAACAGCGCAGCAAGCACCGGCGATGCCAGCGCCAGTCGTTGCGCGACCCGTGCAAGCGCCGGTCCAAGCGCCAACCGCACCAACGCCAGCAACTGCAACCAAGGTCAAACCTGTCGCAGAGCCGGTCGCCGAATCGTTGCGCGCTGTTGCCGAACACAAACAAGTGGAACAAAAACAACCTGCCGAGCAGGTCGAAGCCAAGAGCGCGGTATCCAGTGCCAACGACCAAGTGGCAACGACGCTTCTCGAAGTCGTATCCGAACTCACCGGATACCCGACCGAAATGATCGATGTCAGCATGGACCTGGAAGCCGACCTCGGCATCGATTCGATTAAGCGTGTTGAAATACTTGCTTCGGTTCAAGAACGAATGCCCAATCTTTCGACGATCGATTCATCCGAACTGGGTAGCCTTCGAACGCTTCAAGATATTCTCTCGGAAATGGGCGTTGCGGATTCGAATGCATCGCCGGCTTCGACAACTCAAGCAGTGCCCGCAGAATCTGCGCCAACCGAAAGCGTCGCGTCGTCGCCGATTCGTGGTGTGCTATTGGATGTGGTTGCAGAACTGACGGGATATCCGGTCGAGATGCTCGACGTCACCATGGACCTCGAAGCCGATCTGGGCATCGATTCGATCAAGCGCGTCGAGATATTAGCAGCCGTCCAGGAACGTCAACCGGAACTTGCAGCCATCGATTCATCCGAACTTGGCAGTCTCCGAACGCTCGAAGACATCCTCAAACAATTCGGGGCTGAGGCTTCCGCGTCGGATGCAGTGCAATCTGAAGATGCTCCCGCGCATGCAACGGGCGAATCAAGCGGCGAAGTCCAAAGCGTCTTGCTCGATGTCGTCAGTCAGTTGACCGGATACCCGGTTGAAATGCTCGACATGGACATGGACCTGGAAGCCGACTTGGGTATCGATTCGATCAAACGGGTCGAGATCCTGGCTGGCGTGCAGGAACGCGAGCCCTCGCTCAAGAGCGTCGATTCGTCCGAACTTGGTTCAATGCGAACGCTTCGTGACATCATCGCCCAACTGGATGGCGGAAGTTCGACTGTCGTCTCGTCGCCGGTCGCGACCGAAAGCACAACCGCAAACGCTGAATCGATCGTCGAAAGTGCGGAAGTCGCGCGACAGGTCCTGGTTGCCAGAGTACTCGAACCAGCTGTCGGGCAACCGATCTGCATCGCGGCAGGTTATGAATTGTGGATCATCGATGACGGCACGTCGCTTTCAAAATCGATCGCCGAGAAGTTAACCGCACAAGGCATCGCTGCCCGCGTGGTCGGTTCGTCCGACCCTGTCGACGGAGAAGCATGTGCCCCGGTCGGTGGCGTCATTCACGTGGTCGGTCCGGCATCGTACAACGAGTCAGGTTTGATGACGTCCGTCACCGAACAAGTCAAAGATGCGTTTCGCATGACCAAAGAGTTGGCCGCAGACATTCAAGCGGCGGCCAAAGAAGGCGGGGCACTTCTCGCGACGGTTTCGCGGATGGACGGCTCATTCGGGTTGACCGAGTCGCAATTCGATCCGAATCAAGGTGGACTGGCTGGCCTAGCGAAGACGTGCGCCATCGAATGGCCCGACGTTCATTGTCGATCGCTGGATGTGGACGCATCGATGGGGCAGGGGGCGGATGTCGCCGAGCGAATCATATGCGAATTGAGTGCGCCAGGCCCGATCGAAGTCGGCGTGACTTCCGACGGTCGCTTCGGACTCGACCTCGAAGAACGAAAAGTCGCCGTCAAACCGATGCCGCTCGTAAAAGGCGATGTCGTGGTGGTCAGCGGCGGGGCTCGCGGCGTAACCGGTGAAACGGCGATCGCACTGGCTGAAGCGTCGAAGGCACACTTTGTACTCTTGGGGCGTTCGAGCGAACCTTTCGCAGAACCCGCATGGGCGGCAGGTCTGACCGATGAGGGTCTACTCAAACGGGCGGTGCTGCAAAACGAATTCGCCAGTTCAAAAAAACCGAGTCCTTCCGAATTGGAAGCCGCGTATCGACGTCATGCTGCCAACCGCGAAATTAACGCGACGCTAGATCGCATTCAAAGCGTAGGCGGAACGGCTGAGTATCGCTCGGTGAATGTGTGCGATCGCGATCAGGTGGCGGGCGTTATAAGCGACGTTCGCAAGAGTCGCGGACCCATTCGCGGTTTGATCCACGGTGCAGGTGTGATTGAAGACGCATTTATCGCCGACAAAGATCCAACCGCATTCGATCGCGTGTTCGATACGAAGGTGCAAGGGTTCGACGCACTTCTAAATGCTGCCGGTGACGATCCCCGTGTCATCGTTCTGTTTTCATCCGTCAGCGGTCGGTTTGGCCGGCAAGGTCAGGTCGATTACGCGATGGCCAACGAAGTCCTCAATAAGATCGCATCCGTCGAATCGCGTCGCCGGAATGATTGCAAAGTCGTCGCAATGAACTGGGGGCCATGGGACGGAGGCATGGTAACACCAACGCTTCGCAAGCAGTTCGAACGCGAAGGTGTGTTCCTCATCCCGCTGCAAGCTGGTGCAAAATGTCTGGTCGATGAAATTTGCTGCGATGATACGTCGGCGACGGAAGTGCTCATCGGTGGCGGGTTCGATCAAGCCCAAGCGCCGTCGAATCAATCGGCCAGCGCGAGCGGTGGACGTCAAGCAACGATGACCGCATTCGAACGAAGCGTCAGCGTGGCTGATCATCCGTTCCTTGCTTCGCATCAACTGTCGGGGAAAGCCGTCCTGCCCATGGCAATGATTGTCGAGTGGCTCGGACACGCCGCACTGCACACCAATCCGGGCTTGAAGCTGAAAGGTTTGAGCGAACTTCGGGTGTTCAAAGGTGTGATCGTTGGCGACGACGCGGTCGATGTCGAAGTCATGGTATCTCGTCCTGAGTCCGATCAATCGAACTTGCTTGTGACGACCGAATTGCGAAGTCGACAAGCCAATGGGCAATCGGTGCTGCATGCCAGGGCGACCGCGCGACTTGGAGATCAACGCGACGATGCACCTTCGATCAAAGAACCAAGCGGTCTGACAACCGAAAGTTTTAAGGGGACGGCGCAGTCCATTTACAGCGACGTACTCTTCCACGACGCGGACTTCCACGCGATCGAAACGGTCGAAGGAATCGGATCGGACGGAATGGTCGCGAGCATCAAGGCTGCACCCAAACCAGCCGCCTGGATCGACTCGCCACTTCGTGGAACGTGGCTGACCGATCCGCTGGTGATCGATGGTGTTCTGCAACTCGGTATTGTTTGGCAGCACGCCAAGACGGGGCATCTATCGCTACCGGGTTACGTCGCCAACTTCGAGCAATATGCAGATCGATTCCCCGAGGGGGCGGTGCGGTGTGCGCTTCATGTTCGCGAGTCGTCGTCCAGTCGCGTCGTTGCCGATGCCTACCTGAGCGACAAAAGCGGCAAACTGATCGCCAAGCTTGACGGCTGCACCTGGACGACCAACGCACAGTTGGCCGACGCATTCGGAAAGGTGTCGAGTCGATCGGCGTAAGTGCAGCAAATGTCCGCTTCATCCGCACAATCAGCGTTCAAGGATCAGCCCATCGCCATCGTGGGTCTGGGCGGATTGTTTCCGCAGGCCCCGACGCTGGATGCATTCTTAGAGCTTATATTAAGCGGAACCGATACGTCGCGCGAGGTTTCGCGTGAACGCTGGGCGGCTGAACCCGCGAGGATTTGTTCGGCGGAACTAACAGAAGACCGCCCGTTTCATTCACGCGGTTGCTACATCGATGACTTCGCATTCGACCCCACCGGATACAGCCTCCCCTCCGAACTCTTGAGCAAGCTTGATCCAACGTTTCAATTTATTCTTCATGCCAGTCGGGCGGCGCTACAAGACTGCAATATCACGTCGATTGATCCGCGTCGCATCGGCGCGGTGGTGGCGGCGATTGCACTTCCGACGGATGCGACATCGGCATTGACGCGCGAGACGTTGGGACGCTCGTTTGAGAAATGCTTGCTGGGCGAAGATACCGTGCGCGGGTCGCAAATCGAAGGCGAAACCCATCCGATCAACCACCGCGCGGTCGGGTTGCCTGCCGGAATCGTTTGTGCCGGGCTGGGTTTGGGCGGCGGAAGTTTCACTTTGGACGCGGCGTGTGCGTCGAGTCTCTACGCGGTCAAATTCGCGTGCGACGAACTTCATGCTCGCCGCGCCGATGCAATGTTAGCCGGTGGGGTGAATCGACCCGACTGCCTTTATACGCAGACCGGTTTCACGCAGCTTCGAGCCCTTTCGCGAAGTGGTCGATGTCGGCCTTTCGATGCTGCCGCCGATGGACTGATGGTCGGTGAGGGTGCGGGGGCGGTGCTGCTCAAGCGTCTTGATGATGCGGTTCGCGATGGCGACCGGGTATACGGCGTGATTCGCGGCGTCGGTCTGTCGAACGATGTTGCAGGCAGTTTGCTCGCGGCAGATTCCGAAGGGCAACTTCGGGCGATGCGTCAGGCGTATGAACAGAGCGGCTGGTCGCCTTCGGATGTGGATGTGGTCGAGTGTCATGGCACTGGCACTCCGTTGGGAGATGCGGTCGAATTTGGAAGCCTTTGCGAACTTTGGTCCAACGACAAGTGGTCGCCGGGGCAGTGTGTGTTGGGTTCGGTCAAGTCGAACGTCGGGCATTTGCTGACCGGTGCAGGCATCGCCGGACTGCTCAAGACGATCTTGGCGATGAACGCGAAAACGCTGCCGCCATCTGCAAACTTTGAAACCCCTTCGCCGAAACTCAATATTGAATCGAGTGCGTTTCGCGTGATTTCCGAACCTGCGGAATGGAAGCTGCGCGATTCCAAAACGCCCAGACGGGCAGCGAACAGTGCGTTCGGTTTCGGTGGAATCAATGCTCATTTGCTGCTCGAAGAATTCAACGGGGCTCAAACGCGAAAGGCTTCGACTGCGCCGTCAGCGATGCCGGTGAAATCATCAGCCAGCATCGTGGGAATGTCGGCATACTTCGGATCGATCGCTGGGATCGACGAATTCGAGCAAGCGATTTTCTCCGGTGCGAATGCAACGATCCATCGAACTGTCGAGCGTTGGCGCGGCGTCGTCGATTCGTCGGATCAACTTGATGGCGTAAACGGTGCGTTTATCGACAACGTCAGCGTGCCGATCGGCGAGTTCAAAGTTCCGCCGGCTGAGATTCGCGAGTCGTTACCGCAGCAGATGCTAATGCTCAAGGTCGTCGCCGAAGCGCTCGACGATGCGGGCATTTCGCGAAGTGCGTTGGGCCCGCGATTCGGCTGCATCATTGGCATGTCGCTCGATGCGAATGCGTCGAACTATCATTTGCGGTGGGCGATTCCCGAACTTGCCCGTGGATGGGCGGCGACGCTGGGTTTGGAATTATCTGATGATGATTTCGATGCGTGGGTCGCTGATCTGCAAAACGAAGCCAGTCCGCCACTGACGTCCGGGCGCGTAGTGGGTTCGCTTGGCGGCATGGTCGCAAGTCGCATCGCCCGTGAGTTCGGAATTGGCGGACCGAGCCTGACGATGTCGGCTGACGACAACTCCGGATTGCGGGCACTAGAACTCGGCGCTCGTATGCTCGAACGCAGTGAGTTGGATGGCGTTGTGATCGGTGCGGTCGATCTGTCGTGCGACGTGCGGCGCGTTTTAGGAGATCGCGGAATCTATGTCGAGCAGCAACACGTCACGCCCATGGACGCCCAATCGAAAGGTACGTCGCCAAGCGATGGGGCGGTGGCGATGGTGTTGAAGCGATCTGACGATGCATCGGCCGTTCGTCGATACGCAGAATTGCAGGGTTTCGGATTCGCCAGTGGAAACCCACCGGGACAGGTTTCAAAGTACGCATATGTATCGGCGCTTGAGCGTGCATATCAAGATGCTCGCGTCGATGCCAATTCCGTAAGCGTCATTGAAGTCGCAGGAGCAGGGCGGCCTGGATTCGATGCGATCGAGGCGGAAGCGCTATCCTCGCATTTGTCGGACAGCGAATTACAGTGCGCGATCGTGTCCTCAGCCTCGACGGTTGGATTCTCCCACGCTGCGTCGGGACTGGCATCGGTAGTCAGCGCTGCGTTGAGTTTGCACAAACAATCGATCGCACCCATTGCGGAATTCGGTCAACCGATCAAAGCGCTGACTCAATCGAAGCACTTCTTCGTCGCAAAACAATGTCAGCCCTGGTTGCGAAATCGATCGCAAGGCCCTCGCCGCGCATGCGTCAGCGGTATTTCGTTTCACGGCGAGTGCGCTCACGTGGTATTGGAAGAAGCAGATGCCTCCCCAACATCGGTCAATCATCGACGTCAATGTGATGCGATGGCGACCGTTTTTTGTTTGAATGGATCGACAGTCGCTGATCTGTCCCATCGATTCAGCGAATTGGATCGAATGATCGAAGATCGTGCGGGCGACATTTCCAGCTTGGGCAAATTTTGGCACGAAAATCAGGAAAAAAATCGATCGGGCGATAAGGTTGTTGCCATCGTCGCTGGCGATATTCAATCGTTGCGTGCATCGATCGCCTCTACCAAAGCGCGAATTCAATCTGAAACCACCAAAGCGATCAATGGTGACCTGGGTGCTTACTATGTGCCCGAGCGAATCGACGGCGGTAAGCTTGCATTGGTCTATCCCGGAAGCGGTGTGCATCAAGTGGGCATGGGAAGGCAGCATCTTCTCGATTGGCCGGGCGTTGCGCAGCGACTCGATGGGCGATTCGATCAGTTTTTGCCCCAATGGGTGATGCCTCGCCGGCTTGATTACGCGGGCAATTGGAAACGGCAAGCGTACACCGAACTTTCGTCAGACACGCGGCGGACGATCATGTCGCAGGTGTCGTACGGTTCGCTGGTGACGGAGATTCTGCAAGATGCGGGCATCCGTCCAGACGCGGCGATTGGGTATAGCCTCGGCGAAACGACGAGCTTGATCGCACTCGGTGTATGGCCCGACCGCGATGCGATGGCCGACCGTCTGACGAAGTCGCCCCTGTTCGCCACCGAGTTGGCAGGAAAGTGCAGTGCAGCATCGCGTCATTGGAAGCTAAGTAAAAGCGAATCCGTGGCATGGTCCGTATTTGCATTGAACCAACCATCTGATCGCGTGCGCGCAGCCCTTGCAGATTTCGACAGAGCGTATCTGCTCATTGTAAACGCGCCGGGTGAATGCGTGGTCGGTGGACAACGTGAACAGGTTGAACGTCTGATCGCCGCGCTGGGTTGCGAAGGCGTCGAACTATCCGGAGCGTCAGCCGTTCATTGCCCGGTGGTTCAGGATGTCGTCGATCAATACCGCGAGTTGCATCAACTGGAGACGACCGTTCCGCAGGGTATTCGGTTTTACAGTGCGGCGTGGGCAAAGGCATATGAGGTAACGCGCGAGGCGGCGGCCAATTCGATCACTGCGCAGGCGACCGACGGATTCGATTTCGCGAAGTTGATCGAGCAGGCCTACGAAGATGGCGTGCGATACTTTGTCGAAGTTGGTCCGCAGGCGACCTGCACGCGCATGGTTCGCAGCATCCTGGGGAAGCGCGACTATTTCGCAGCTTCTGCAAGTGGGCAGGCCGACGACGAACGAACGCCACTGATGCATCTGATTGCAGCACTGATTGCGCATGGCGTCAATGAAAATCTCGATGGCATTTTCCTGTCGGATGGCAGGCGCGCAGAACGGGCGACGTCTGCTGACCGACCGGTTGTAACCATTGCGACGGGCGGACCGAAGTATGATCCACCGAGACCCGTCAAGTCAACGGTCGCAACGCCAACGCCATTCGAATCGGCAAGTCGTCAATCCATTAACCCAGATCATATTAAATCAACACCGCCAGCACCGACCGTGCCCGCTTTGGCAACAACCGAGGTGGCAGACGATTCACCATCAAGTGTCGAGGACTCGATGCAAAATCAACTGATTGCCACGATGGCGGCAACGAACAAAGCCACGACCGACGCCCACGATGCGTTTCTGCGTTTCTCGCAAACGGCCATGACCGATCTTGCCGAAGCGCTGACCACGCGGCAGGAATTGTTGAGCCAGATGTCCGGCGTGGCGATTCCGGAACGTGTTGGCAACGCAGATGCAGTCAGCGATAACGTTGTGACACCGCCAACTGAAGTCATGACTCCTGAAGTGCCCGTCGCGTTCGATCGCGCCAAGTGCATGGAGTTTGCCATCGGTCAAGTCGCAAATGTACTCGGCCCGGATTTCGCAGTGGTCGATCAATATCCGGTGCGTGTTCGCCTGCCCGATGAGCCGCTGATGCTCGTCGATCGCATCTTGCAAGTTGAAGGCATCAAGCGATCGCTCGGTGGTGGCAGGGTGGTGACCGAAAAGGATGTGAATGCCGGGGATTGGTATCTCGATGGCGGGCGGATGCCGATTTCGATCACCGTCGAATCGGGACAAGCCGACCTGTTCCTCTGTTCATACCTTGGCATCGACCACGCAGTAAAAGGCACGCGGTCGTATCGCCTGCTCGATGCAACCGTGAAGTTTCATCGCGGTCTGCCGGTTCCGGGTGAAGTGATTCGCTACGACATCCGCATCGACCGATTCGTGCAACAGGGCGAGACGTACCTGTTCTTCTTCGCTTTTGAAGGCACAATCAACGGCAAGCCGCTTCTGAGCATGTCCGGCGGATGTGCGGGGTTCTTTACTGAAGCCGAGATTCGCGGATCGGGCGGTATCATCGAGACGGCTGAGGAGTTGGCCGACAAACCGGGTGTACCGCTAGACGGCCTCGACGAACTGGTGCCATGTCGTGACATTGAATCGTACGACGAGCAGCAAGTCGATGCGTTGCGGGCGGGCGATCTTGCCGCGTGTTTTGGCGAGGCGTTTGTTGGGCTACCGGTGAACGATCCGATTCGATTGCCTTCGGGCAAGATGCGTCTGGTTCATCGCGTCACCGAATTGAATACAGGTGGCGGTCGTTTCGGTAAGGGCCTCATCCGCGCAGAAGCCGACATTCATCCCGACGACTGGTTCCTGACGTGCCATTTTGTGGACGACATGGTGATGCCAGGCACACTGATGTACGACTGCTGCGTGCAGACGCTGCGGATTTTCCTGATGCGTATTGGCTGGGTGGCGGAACATGACTCGATCGCCCATGAACCGGTGATCGGTGTTTCGAGTGCGCTTAGGTGTCGCGGCCCCGTGACGCGGGCGACCAAGGTGGTTACCTACGAATTGCACATTAAGGAGATGGGATACGGTCCGGAACCGTATGTGATTGCCGATGCCCTAATGTATGGCGATGGCGAAAAGATTGTGCGCTTCATCGATATGTCATTGAAGTTAACCGGGACAACGCAGCAACAATTGACGCAACTTTGGTCTGCTGCCCATGGCCCCATTGAACCAAACGATGAAAAGCAGATCGCGGTGACGCCCATCGGTGAGATCGCAATGTCTGTGAATCCCAAGCCGGCCATCTTTGACTACGATCGCATTCTTGCATTTTCGGTTGGCAACCCTTCCGAGGCGTTCGGCGATCGCTACAAAATATTCGACCAGCAGCGGCGCATCGCTCGCCTGCCAGGACCACCGTTTCAGTTCCTCGACCGCGTAACGGAAGTCCATGCCGAACCATGGGAATTGAATTCGAACGGTTGGATTGAAACCCAATACGACGTGCCGACAGATGCATGGTACTTCGGCGCGAACCGCCAGCGCAGCATGCCCTTCGCCGTCTTGCTCGAGATCGCGCTTCAGCCGTGCGGATGGTTGGCTGCATACAAGGGCTCGGCGTTGGCCAACGAACAGGATTTGAAGTTCCGTAATCTTGACGGTGACGCAACGCTATATTGCGAAGTCTTCCCAGATGCGGGGACGCTTACCGTTCGCGCCAGAATGACCCAAGTATCAAAAGCCGGCGGAATGCTCATCCAGAAGTTCGACATGCAAGTCTGGCAGGGCGAGCAGACTATCTACGATGGCAATACTGCGTTCGGTTTCTTCACCAAGGAAGCCCTCGCTCGACAAGTCGGTATCACCGATCCCAAAAACAAAATCCACGTACCGGAAGATTCCGAACAATCTCGGGCCATCTCAGTTGCTGTGGAACCCTGTGCCCCGCATACGCCGAACGAATCTGCGACGATTCCCGCCAAAGGAGCGATGCTGCCAGGCAAGGCGTTTCAGATGATCGACCGGGTCGATCTCTACGTTCCCGATGGCGGGTCGAAACGTCTGGGTTTGATACAAGGCTCGAAGGATGTCGATCCCGATGAGTGGTTCTTCGCGGCTCACTTTTATCAGGATCCGGTGTGCCCCGGTTCGCTCGGGCTTGAATCGATGTTGCAATTGTTGAAAATCGTAGCCATCGAGCGATTCGGGTCGGACGTTGTATCCAACTGTCATTTCACGCCGAATATCGTTGGCGCGAAGCACACTTGGTCGTATCGTGGACAAATCATACCAGCCAACCATCGCGTTGAGGTCATCGCCGACATCATTGCGATCGAAGCTGGAGACGGGCAAGGTTCATCGCCCACGGTTCGGGCCAATGGTTGGTTGAGTGTGGACGGAATCACCATTTACGAAATGGTCGATTTTGGCGTATCATTGGTGTCGGATGGTCAGTAGTAGTAGGCACCGAGCACTCATTTATTCATGCGATACAACAAGGTTAAGCTAGCTTCCATCGGGTACGAACTCGCACCCAACGTGGTCACATCGTCAGAACTTGAAGAGGATCTGGCGCCGCTGTACGAGGCGTACAACCTGCGCCGCGGCCAGCTGGAGCGTCTGACCGGTGTAACCGAACGGCGTTTTTGGGAACCGGGTTTGCCCATCTGGGTTCCCGCCGCAAAAGCTGGCAAGAAAGCACTCGATCAATCGAACGTTTCACCTTCCGATATCGGTATCTTCATTTACGCTGGCGTTTGTCGGGACAACCTCGAGCCCGCAACAGCATGTGCAGCCGCCGACAATCTTGGCGTGGGTCCGGCGGCTGAGGTGTTTGACGTTTCAAGTGCGTGTCTAGGTGTCTTGTCCGGAATGGTTCGAGTATCAAACGCGATCGAACTGGGACAAACGCGAGCCGGTTTGGTCGTGGCATGCGAGTCGGCCCGTGAAATCGTAGAGGTCACGATCAAGCGGTTGCTCGATAACCCCGACCCAGTGAAATTCAAGAAATCGCTGGCAACGATGACGGGCGGTTCCGGGGCGGTTGGGGTGCTGCTGACCGACGATTCATTCGGTAAAGAAGGACACAGATTGCTTGGTGGTGTTGCCCGCAGCGCACCGAGTTTTCACCATCTATGTCGATGGGGGCCTGCAACGGGTGTATCTGCAAACGCACCGATGGAAATGGAAACCGATGCAGCCGCCGTATTGGAACATGGCGTCAAATTGGGCGCGGAAACATGGCGCGAATTCAAGACGCTCCTGGATTGGAATGAAAACGCGCCCGATCGTATTGTGTGCCATCAAGTCGGTTCATGGCATCGCAACGCGATCTTAAAAGCATTCGAATTCCCAAGTGATGGCGACTATGTGACGTTCTCGCACCTCGGCAACATCGGGACGGCATCGCTACCCATGACGGCAGCGATGGCCGACGAACGCGGATTCCTGCAAGCGGGTCACCGGGTCGGTTTCTGCGGAATTGGCAGCGGTCTGAACTGCCTTTTTCTTGGATTGGATTGGTAGATTCATCCATTGAGGTCAAGCTTGGTTAGACTTCGTCAGCCATCAGCTCTATCCTTGTCGAATGTCCCGGGCGATTTTTTGAGGAGTGTGGTCATGTTCAAGCGTTTGCTTGCGCTGAAGTTCGCCATCATTGTAGGCATCTTCGTTTGTAGCCCAACGACTTCGCATGCTGATGCGCCCAAACCAGAAAGTGATGCGAAAGCAACCCCGACGTACCGCGGAATCATTGGGCCGGACAGCAATAAGATTCGAGTCGATGGCGACAAGACGCATGTGTGGGGCGGGACGAATCCCAAAACCGGCGAGGAAGAATGGTACGATTTCACGGGTTCGCCCATCGATGCGGCTGAACTTCAATTTGGAATCGGCAAGTATCGCATCGTTGCCATTGACGATCCTTTGTACGTTAACCCCGACGACAAGCGACTCATGGGTGTCCCGGTCAGTCCATACCGAAAGGACGAGCGCCCCGAGACAGTGGAAGACATTATGGTAATTGGTTGGGTTGAAGGTGACGATGTTCGGGCCTACCCGATTTCCCTGCTCGATCGGCATGAGTTGGTCAACGATACGATTGGCGGTAAGCCCGTAACGGTCGGATGGTGACCGTTGGCCAAACTGTCCGTGGTTCACGGACGCGAATCGAACGGCAAGAATGATTCATTTGGCGTCAGCGGGTTTGTTTACAAGGATGTATTCCTGATCTACGACTACAAGACCCAAAGTCTCTGGTATCCGCTTGACAACGAGAAGTGGACGGCAATCAGCGGAAAGAGAAAAGGCGAAACCATTTCATTTCTTGCGGAACCCGCTCCGGTTTCGCTCGGCGAATGGCGAAAGAATCATCCGAACACCAAGGTGCTATTGGGTTCAAAGTCCGCGCATGAGGCGAAGTCAAGCGGATGAAGTCTTTCAAATGCCGTGGAGTCGCTGCGAAATAGCGGCGTGACGTCTCTAATCGCCAGACGGTAGTTTAATCGTAAAGATCGTACCTTCACCGACCGTGCTCGAAACTTGAATGGTCCCGCGATGTTCTTCAATGATGTCGCGACACATCGACAAGCCCAGACCGATTCCGCTCTTTCCGGGTCGGTCTTTTTTTGTCGTGTAGAATTCCTGGAAGATGGCATCGAGCGAGCCTTCGGGAATACCCGATCCGTTGTCGCGGAAGCTGATCGAAACCATCTCGTCGTCGATTCTCTGAGCTGTTATCGTGAGGCGGCCATGACGATGCTGGATCGCCTGCCGGGCGTTAGATAGCAGATTAAAGAACACCTGCTGCATCTGCCTTGGGTCGGCGAGAAATGTCAGCGATTCGTCGATATCGGTAACGAATTCGATGTTGTCTTTGGAGAGATCGCGGATCAAACACTCCCGGGCGTCGTTGATCGCCTCTTTGATGTTGACCCGTTGCACCGATCCGGATTCATTTGCCGCCAGACCGAGAATCCGATCTGACATGGCCGTCATAATTCCCGTCTGCTTCAACGTGATCCGAAGGGCCTTGGCCATCAACTCGGGATCTTGAGAATCGATCGCGTACTGGGCATATCCAACCACCGGCGACATCAGGTTATTGAACTCATGGGCCAGCATCGTCGCCGCCGTTCCCAGCGATGCCAGTCTCTGAGCCTGACGCGTCTGATCTTTGAGCAAATCGAACTGAGCTTCAAGCTGATCGAACTGTTCCTGCAAGCGCAGTTCGGTGGTGTTAAGTTGCGAGGACTTCGCTGAATGAGTTGATCCGGATATATGCGGCGATCTGGAAACATGCGACTGATCGGCGCTTTGGGATGCCGATTGCCCAGATGCAGTATCGGTATTCTCGTGGGTGTCTGGTGACTTGTGCCTTGGTTTTGGAGGTACTCTTGTTTTTTGCATGGGGGCTTCTTGCATCGGTTGCTATGGGTTTGGGTTACATCCTGTTATCGGCTGGTGTTTGAAATAGACTTGAAGGGATGATTTGAAGTCGCAATACATCGTCGGAGTTGGGCGGTCTACGCTTAAATAGCAGCGTCAAACCTGTAATGAACTGCATAGATTCCCTAATCAATCCATGCGACCCAGAGTGTACGTTGTGAAAGTGTAGGGTCCGCTGTGCGGACCGCGGTCTAATGCGTGATTATTGTTGGCAATGGTCCGCACAGCGGACCCCACGGAGTCGAATTCACGCGGAACAATCGCTCTTAAAGCACGCGATCGATCCAGCCACCGCCGATGACTTCGTCGCCGTGGTAGAGGACCAGCGCTTGTCCGGGTGTGATCGCCGATTGGGGTTCGTCGAATTCGACATCCAATGTGCCATCAGGAGATGCGGTCACGGTGCAGGTGGCGGCTTGGTGCTGGTATCGGATTTGACCTTCGCAGCGGATGGAATCCGTGGGTGGTGTCGATACGAAGTTTGCCTCGTTTGCAATCAGGTTCTTGTGCATCAGGTCTGCCCGCTCGCCCAGCACGACGGTGTTATTCAAGACATTGAGTTGCGTGACGTAAACAGGTTTGCCAGCCGCCACGCCAAGACCCCGGCGCTGCCCGATTGTGAAATTGGCCACGCCGTCGTGGTCGCCCAGCACTTTGCCCTCGGCGTCTTCGATGTTGCCCGGTTTGAAGGCGTCTGGTCGTCGCTCGCGAACCACCCGCGCATAGTCGCGATCGGGTACAAAGCAGATTTCCACCGAATCGGGTTTGTTGTGAACCGGCAACCCAAAACGCTCGGCTTCCTTCCGTACCTCATCCTTTTGCAAATGACCGATGGGAAACATCGCACGGTCGAGCATCTCCGAACGGACGCCGAACAGAAAATACGATTGATCTTTTCGATGATCGATACCGCGGCGCAATCGCGTGCGGCCACCCTCGCGGTCGAGACGGGCATAGTGGCCGGTGGCGACATATTTGCAGCCGAGCATGTCGGCATATTCGACGAGTTTTCCGAATTTGAGCCAGGTGTTGCACTGGACACACGGATTGGGTGTGCGACCGGCAGCGTATTCGTCGGCGAAATAGTCGATCAACCGTTCGAAGTCGGGTTTGAAATTCAGCACATAGAAGGGGATGTCCAGCATTCCGGCGACGAACCGTGCATCGGCAGCATCGGATGCACTACAGCAACCTTGATGCGATCGCTTCGGGCTTTCGATATCGGTGGAACAAGCCTGGTCTTCGGGCATCTCCGCACCGACGCGCATGAACAAGCCCATCACTTCGTAACCTTGCTCCCGCAACAGGCATGCGGTGACGCTCGAATCGACCCCGCCACTCATCGCGACGAGGACTTTGGGCTTGTTTGATTTGTCGGTCGAACCAACCATGCCCCCATTGTAGTGATTGGGAGTCGATCTTCCATCGCCGCCAACAGCTTGGAATGCTACTTGCCGGACGAATTGGCGTCGGTTGGGGCGGTATATGCGTTCTGCCGGTTCACGATTCGGGATCGCTGGTTTCGGGTGGGCAGGCGTTCGATGCGAGCCGATAACTCGCGAAACAATGCATCGAGGGGGCCATACAATTCGACCATGTCCTGCTCGATCTTGTTGGGATCGACGCCCTCGGGGTTGGCGATTTTCATTTCAAGTTTGGCGATGAGATCGCGGCGTTTGTAGACATGATCGAACGCCCGGTTGAGCATTTCTCGAAGCATCGACATTGCCGTGTTACGCTGACTTTGATCGAGTTCGAAATGATCGCAATAGTTGCGGACGTATTGCTCCCAGGCGGCGAATTCGTTCTTGACACGCTGCGGGAACTGTTTGATCGCTGCCCGCTTGAAGTCGTCGCTCTTCTTGTTGTTTGTCTTGATTTGCGCGAACCATCTCCCAGTTGGGTCGAGGCCTTCGGGCATGGCCTGCCCATCTGGGTTCCACCATTCCTTCTCTTCGAAATTGCCCACACTCCAACGACGCAGCCGACTTTGAAATCGTTCGAGTGCTTCGCGCCGTTCGACCCGCTGTTCATCGAAGAGTGCCTGTTGATCGGGATCGAGCGCCGCTCGAAACTCAAATTCGCCTTCAAGCAGTTTGCCCAGCACCAATCGATAAACCGGAGTCGCCCGCGCCGCCCAGTCAGAAACTTTGTCGGGTGAGGGCGGTTCATTCGCGAGGTTTGCAGATGCGTATTCGTTCATCAGCGGTTGAATATCGGCACGGTTGTCGTGCATGAACTTCGTCCAGCGATTGACCATGCTTTGCTGAAGTCGTTCGGCTTGCTCCGGGCGCAGATCGTACGTTTCGGTGGCTTGTTCGATGGAGCGTTTGACAAAGAGTTCGATCATTGGGTCGGTCGGCCAGAACCCGTCGAGCAACTTCGGGTCGCTGTACGGGTCCGGTTGCATGGGCGGAAGCTCGGGCGGTGGCGACCGGCGGGCGCGCGGTGGTGTTTCCGGATAAACCGGTTTGATGGGTTGCGGTTCGGACTGCGCGAGGATGGCAGGCACTGAAAGCAGCGCAGTGAAGCAACCCAACGTGATCGTGTTTCGCATGCTCATATTTCTATTGTACACCGTTCGAACCAATTGGTTGCGACGCTGCGTATTTCGCGATTATACGAATGATGCCAAAAGGCCTTCAATTTCGCGATTGATTTCAAGTCGTTCTACGAGCGTTTTCTTCAACGTCGCATGGTTCGCATTCTTGAGGAAACGTCTGCATGCGACGGCATCATTTTCGGTTAGGAACAGCAGATTGGGCATGCGTTTAATTGCTTCCAACTCGGCAACATTTTTCGCCAGAAATCGAACGGTCAGTCTGCGCCGCTGCTCCATCCGTTTGAATAACGTAACGATCTCATCGATCGATACCGTGTTCGTATCGACTTCGACCTTGCGTATGAGTTCTTCAAAGACGACCAGCGTTTGCAACAATTCCGGGTACACCTGCGAACCGCGCTCGCGCAACTCGACAGCCGTCATCGCACCGCGCGTCAATATATCTTTCGCATTCGGTTTCACCGATTGCAATTCTTCAACCACATAACATTGCAGTGCCGGCTGATCAAGGCGTATCGGCTCCGCGCAGTCGGGAATGCGCCCCCAAAGCGCATCGCTATCATTGTCATGGCGATCGACGATTCCCCATGTCGCCCCGGCCTCGGATGACCAGCCGCGAAACGCCAGCACACGTTGATTGTTATCCAGTGCCCGTTCGATGAGCGGAACGTAACTGTCGGTAAAGTGCTCCGCAAATTCCTCTGACTCGGACAGCCGATGTCGCGCCCGCGGCGGATGCATCGCCCTTATGCGAACGCCAAACAGTGCGGCGGTTTCCATCAGGGCAAAATCGTGACACTCAGCGAAACCCGGCAAATCGTCGTCGGCTGACTGCGTGAAGAAAAACCCTATCCCAGCACCCAACGCCGTCAGAACCGCATCGCAATCGATGCCTGTTCCGGCATCGCAGGCGAGATCGACCAAACAATTTGCCATATTTATGGCGGAATCCGGCAGAGGATTACGCGTCAGTGATGAAGTGCTCATGGCCGGATCATACACCCCGGGCATGGGTTGGGAAAGATTGGGGATGAATTGAAAGGATGTGAGATTCACGAAAACGAACTGTGATTTTCCACAGATGGGCGATCACAGCGGCCGGATTCGCAGGGGTGTGAATTCCGGTCGTTTGGGGGCAGCCCAGGCCAGATTTGTGTCCAAAAACGAAATGGCCTGGCAAACGTTATCACAGCTTTTCCACAGGGGGGAGGTGTGAGTAGCAGCCGAAGCCACGGGGCTTCGCAAATCGTGAGGGGCCGCGGGGGGCGGTGTCAATACGGTGGGTGCAGTTTCAAAAGAATCGAGGAATTCAATGTTACGAACGAAGGATGTTTTGCTGCTGTTGATGGGGATGTCGATGTTGGTGGCGGTGCCGAATATGACGGGGTGCGGTACGCCAGCGACACATGACGGTGCGGATGGCGACGGGGACGGCTTGCCAGATGGCGATGCGCCGCAACCACAAGATGAGCCGGCCAATGACGATGGCGACGATCAAGGGGGCGGTGGCAATGATCCTGGCCAACCCCAATTACCCGGTGAGGGGGATGAGCCTGGTGAAGGTGAAGAGCCAGTTGAGGGCGACGACCCTGTTGTCGAAGATGTCGAACCCGATGCCGATGGTGACGGTGTTGTTGACGAGGAAGACAACTGTCCAAACGCCGACAATCCTGACCAGGGAGACAGCGATGGCGACGGTGTTGGTGATGCCTGCGACAATTGCGTGAATGACGC
>JANQQE010000029.1 GCA_028285105.1 Alphaproteobacteria bacterium | reverse complement strand
GAAGAAAATGAAAAACCACGTTTGGTTTAAGACACTTGGCACGCTGTCGTTGAGCGTGTTTTTTAGCATGGGCGTCGTCGGTTGTGGCCTCACCCCTCCTGGTGGCGATGGTGACGACCCTGCACCGCAGGTCGATCCTCCAGGCGAAGATCCGCAGGATGATCCTCAGGACGATCCACAAGACGATCCGCAGGATGACAATCAGGCCCCGTCGGCTGATGCCGGTTCTGACCAAGCCGCCACTGGTGGCGACACCGTAACGCTCGACGGTTCGGGCAGCTCCGATCCCGATGGCGATGCGCTTTCGTTCGCATGGTCGCAGACGTCCGGTACGCCGGTTGCACTTAGCGATGCAGACACCGATTCGCCGAGCTTTACCGCTCCCGATTCGGATGAGCAGATGGAATTTGAACTCACCGTCGAAGACGAAGGTGGTTTGACTTCGACCGCTTCGGTATTCGTCAATGTCACCGCGCCTTCCGAGCCGCGTCTGTACATTGCAAACCTGGCTGGCAACAACGTCACCAGTTATGCCGATCCGTCAACGGTCAACGGTAACATCGTTCCCGATACGAACCTTGCCGGTGCCCAGACGCAGTTGAACAACCCGGCTGACATCGTCGTCAACGGTGACAACCAGTTGCTGGCTGCCAACTTCGCTGCCGCTTCCGTCACCACGTACAACGATGCCGACCAGACCAACGGTAACTTGACGCCGGATGGCAACGTCCAGGGTGTAGCCACTCAGTTGAACCCGAACGGACCGACCACGCTTGCGATCAACACCGAAGAGGATCTCTTGTTTGTCGCCGACATCGTGACCGACGACGTCAAGGTGTTCGCCGATACGTCAAGCTCGACGTTCAACGGTAACCTGGCTCCGATCCGTACGATCACCAGTGCCGACATCAACAACCCGCTCGGTATCAACTTCGGTGCGGACGATGACCTGTACGTCGCAAACAACGGTACGGCCAGCATTTCGGTCTTCGCCAATGCCAGTTCGCTCAATGGTAACGTGAACGCCACCCGTATCATCACCAGTGCAGTGTTCGCCAACGTGTTCGACGTGTTCGTCGACTCGACCGACACCATGTACGTTGTCGATGCGACCGGGTTCATCTTCACCTTCTTTGACGCTTCGACGCTCAACGGTGTTGTTCAGCCGGACCTGACGCTGACGGTTCCTGGTGCGACCACCTTGACCGCCATTGCAGTAGACGAAGCCCATACGGCTTACATCGTCGACGCTGGTCTCAACGCGGTGTTCTCGTACGACGACATCGATCTCTTGAACGGTGCCATCGCTCCGGATCGCACGATTGCCGGTGCCAACACCCAACTGGCCACTCCGATCCGGGTCTTCCTGGTCGAGTAGTCAAGACAAGCAAGATTTCTTAACCGCTGGGGTAGGGTTCCGGGGAACAAATCCTCGGGGCCCTGCCCCTTTAAGCGGTATAGAGAAATTGAGTTGTGTATCGGGCCAAAACAAACTGATCGAGCCAAGACTTTTCGAGACAGTTGCAGGATGGGAGAGTAAGATGGGAAGCGAATCGAGAGAGCGCGGAGACTCATCTTTGACTGCAAGACAGGTCAAAATGTTCGCTGGACTGATCGCAGTGGCGATGGGCATTGCCGGTTTGCAAACGGCGTGCATGCCCGATCCGCCACCGGTCGATCCGCAACCACGTGTCGCCGTTCAATCTGAATGTGCTCAGCTTGCAATAGCCTGTTACGACGGGTTCGCAAGGACGCCGGTTGACTTGGCCTGCTTTCGACCGACGACCCGCTGGACCAAGCAAAACCTGACATGGGCGATCGCCAACCCGACGCCGCAAATCGGGACCGAACGTCAACACGAACTTGCCGAGCAGATGTTCGATCTTTGGGACGCGGCATGCTCGTTGGATTTTCAGCGTACAAACGATGCGGACAGCGCCGACATTGTCATTCATTTCGATCCTGACGATGAGAACGGAGCGTTTCCATTCGACGGGCCGGGCGGTTATCTCGGCCTTTCGTATTTTCCGGGTTCACCGCGGCCAGGTCAGATTTATCTGAGCGCGATTGAGAATTGGACCGCCCCACCATCGGAAGTTGAGTTTCTATTTTCGGTGGTGTTGCTTCATGAAGTCGGGCATGCCCTGGGTTTGGAACATAGCCTGGTAGCCGGCGCGGTGATGCGACCGAGTTATCGCGGTCCAATTAACGAGTTGGCGGCGGGCGATGTGGAAGCGATTCAGAGGCTTTACGGCAGCGAAGACGGAAGCGTCGATCCCACACCATTTGTCGAACTAGAAGAATGCAACGCGCCGGCGGCACTGACTTCGGACGAAGATCCGGATTCGGACGGGGACGGAATCCCCGACTCGATTGAACTGCTGGTTTTGGGAACCGATCCGTTTGCTGGCGACAGCGACGAAGATGAAGTCAACGACTTCGACGAAATCTTCGTCTTTCGCACGCCACCAACATTGCGAGATCGTGATGGCGATCGCGACGGTTTGGCCGACGTGCGCGAATTGGCAATCGGAACCGGATTTAACAACCCCGATACCGATGCTGACGGTTTGCCCGACGGTCTTGAAGTAAACGTTGTCGGAACCGATCCGTTGAATCCCGACACCGATGGCGACGGATTCATTGACGGGCAAGACAAGTGGCCGACCTTCGCCGGTCTGCCGAAAGACTGCAACCAGAATCAAATCGACGACCGGGACGAACCGTTTAACGACTGCAATCAGAACGGTTTCCCCGATTTCTGCGACATCGCTCTGGGCGTGTCGGAAGACTGCACCAGCGACGGACTGCCAGACGAATGTGGGCCTGACTGCAACGGTAATGGCGTCGAAGATTCGTGCGACATTCTCGAAGGCTTCAGCGGCGACTGCAACGAAAACCGCGTGCCGGACGAATGCGACCTGATCGCGCAAATCGACGAAGATTGCGATGAAAACGGCGTACCGGATATGTGTCAACCGGACTGCGACAACAACAACATTACCGATGCGTGTCAGGACGCGCCCGATTGCAACGGTAATGGCGTCCCCGACGTTTGTGATGTTTTGGAAGGAACCAGCGAAGATTGCGATTTCAACCTTCGCCCCGACGATTGCGACATTCGGGTGACCGATTGCAACGACAACGATCTGGTCGACGTCTGCGAAGTGCGCGATGGCGACGAACCGGATTGCAACGACAACCTCGTTCCCGATCCGTGCGACATCGCCGGTGGAACGAGTCTCGACGTCGAAGTCGTTAACGGTATTCCAGACGAGTGCGACTTCCTGCCGTAATCACTGAATAGAAAACCGGCGCTGAATGAGATTTCGTTTCCTCTTTCAGCGCCGGTAATCATTACATTGCAAATCGTCAACGTCATTCGACGGTGCTTCGATTCAGCAGTTTATTGATAGATGTGGGTACTTTCGGTTTCCATGACCGGCGTATCCATCTGATCCGACTTCATCTCGACTTTGAAACGGACGTCGCCCTCACCGACACCTTTGACGGTAACTTTGTATGTGGCTTTGGCCTTCGGCGCGAGTGTCGCCAGCGGGGCAAACGAAATGCTCTTGCCGCTCGCGTTCACCTGCGTAGGACCGGTCGATGAAACGTGATCTTCTTCTGCGGGCAGCGT
Source organism: Alphaproteobacteria bacterium (assembly GCA_028285105.1). Lineage (GTDB taxonomy): Bacteria > Planctomycetota > Phycisphaerae > UBA1845 > UBA1845 > UBA1845. The sequence goes on along the minus strand of JANQQE010000029.1, from coordinate 136,499 downwards.
GCAGTTAATAACGATGTTCGTGCCGACGGCTGACCCCTGGTTGGTGACAATGATCGTATATGTCACGTTGCCGTTGACTTCGATCGGATCCGGGTCGTCAACGCACTCAAGCAGAATCGCCGGGATACCTTTGACATCGATGCTGCACTGGGCCATCGCCTCTGCGCAGTAAGTCACTTTGGCTTCATTCTGGAAGCTGCCGATGGTGTTGCAAAGGAAGGTTGACTTAAGGGTCATGCTCTTTCCGGCATCGAGCGTGCCGACGCGCCAAACGATGCGCTGACCCTCACGTTTGCCGCCGTTGTCCGCACCGACAAAATTGATCCCGCCAGGCACCATGTCGGTGACAACGACATTATTGGCGGCAGCGTCGCCGGTGTTGGTAATGGTAATGTCAAACGTGGCATCGCGTCCGAGGTACCGCAGACCGGGACAATTCTTGGTGATGGTGACGTTCGGGCCGGCGGAAGCGACGGTTCCACAGACCATCAACGCCAACGCAGACAACGACCAATTAATTCTCTTCATTTAGATTCTCCACAGAAGTAAGTTGATCATTGGCGGCAAGTGCATTCGTGTCGAAGCAGAGACCTTACCGCCAAATCCAGTTTGAATGGACCCCCCATTCCACAATTCGGCGGTGCAAGGTAGGTGTTGATACCAAGGGCGTCAAACGCGCAAAATGTGAGTTGCAAGGTTGAACCACAATCGCAACAGCGAATCACATTCAACTTGCCCGACCCGCTCGAAATACCCGCATAGACATGCAGCGATAAGCACTGCCGGAGCAACGCGCTATGAAACTCTGCGCAAGAAATTCACAGGCTGTCGTAGATGTCCAAATGAATATTGGGAACCGAACGGGTAGAGTATTGGCTGGACTCAAAAGGTTTGTGTTTCTTGATCGTCAGCTGACCTTGACCGTGGAGGCCGGAACCGATGAACCGTTGACAACTCGGTTGCGGCCGTTCGCTTTCGCCTGATACAACGCCTGGTCAGCCACTTTGAGCAATTCGTCTGCGTTTTTGATGTCGGGCGTCACCTCTGCGATTCCAGCGCTGATCGTAATGGAATTGATGAGGTTGTTGTGGGCAATCTCGTTTCTTTCGACCAGCAATCTCAACCGCTCCGCCGCCGCCTGGGACATTTCTGCCGAGGACTCAGGACAAAGCACCAGGAATTCCTCGCCACCCATTCGAAATACGCATTCGCTCTTGCGGGTGCCGTTTCGCAGTACACGTGCAGTGTCGCGCAGAACGATATCACCGACATCATGCCCATACGTATCATTGCACTTCTTGAAGAAATCGATGTCGATTGCGATACATGACAGCGGGACCGATTTTCGTTGAGCCAATTCCCAGTATTCGTTCAGCCGATTCATGGCTTCGCGACGATTGCACAGGCCGGTCAGTTCATCGGTGGTCGCCATCCGCTGAAGCTTCTCATTCAAAGTTGCCAATTCGGCATTGGTCTTGTGTGCAGCGCGTTGTTCAGCCGCCAACGTCGATTCCAATTTCAATGTGCGCAAGCCGGCCTTGAGTCGCGCAAGGAGTTCAATCTTCTTCCACGGTTTTATTAGAAAATCGTCTGCCCCCGCATCGAAGGCCTTCCCAAGAACGTCATTGTCGGTGCTGGTCGTGAGTACGATGACATAAACGAAACCGACCACTTCGTTGTTGCGCAGCGCACCGCAGAGTTGCAAGCCGTCCATCTTCGGCATATTCCAGTCGGTAAGCACCATCTGGAATCCTTGTGCACGAATGGCCTTGAATGCGTCGAAGCCATTCTTCGCCGTATGAACGTTGTAGCCTGCTTCAATCAACGCCTTCTCAAGAATCGAAAGTTGAATGGGATCGTCATCGACGATCAGAATCGGCACCTGGTCGCGGGAGGCACGTCCGTGAGAATCTCGCAGAGACGGTACGCTTTTCGACGTTTGTACCGCGTAGATCGTGCCAAGTTCGTGCCATTCCGTTTTTGCGAGATCGAATGCGTCAAATAGCGTCTCTGGTTTCAGATTCATGGACACGCCGACGTCGACAACTTTTTGAAGATCTTCCTGATAGATCTTCGGAGTTACGAGAGTCGAGGCAAACGCATCGGACAATTGAAGTTGCGTAATCAATCGTTTGCAACGTTCGTCAATGTCGAGGGCCTCGATGTCCGTAGCGTTCTGGTGCTTGACGGCTTGGCCGAAAAAATCGGCCAAATGCCACTCGCTCATCATCTCTGCCGCAAGTTCGTTGTGATCGATTCCAAAAGCGTCGCGTTCCAATTCCAACCTGCGGGCAGAGTCGCACAAATCCGCGTTGGAGAGTATCGCGTCGAATTCTTTCGGAAATGTAAATGCGAAACCGAGCGTACCGATCTCGCTCAAGAGCGCGACGGTAAAAGCTTCGTCATCGGCACATGCCTTAAAAGAGGGCGCCAGGTGACGGGCAGACACGGCGCGGGCAAGTGATTTCGACCAGTAATTCTGATAGTTGAAGACATTCGTTTGCGTGTTCTTGTCCGATTCAATCAGCGACATGCCCAAGACAAGATTTCGAACAGCAGGACGACCCAACAAATTGACCGCCATCGCCAGAGAAGCGATCGTGCGCGAAACACCGACCAAGGGTGAATTCACCAGTTTCAACAAACGCGATGAAAGCGCTGGATCGGTTTCGACCGTTGCTGTGATTTGACCGATCGGAGTGGTTTCTTCATCGAGAAGTCGCAAGAGTTCCAACGCCACAGCCCTTGGCGAAGGCAGACGACCGGCTCGTTTGATCTCCTCAAATGCTGCGCTTCCCATGTTCAGAACTCAGTCGGAATTCAGATGCATGCCGTGGCGCCAATTCAATCTTGTTGAATCTCGACCCCTTTGATTTTTGAGGCCGAATGGACAGGGTAAGCATCGACAGGGTTTGCTAATCGAGTCGGCCCGACCACCCAATTCGATGATCGCCCATTTGCCCCATGGTGAGGACCGCCCACACCGAATTGGGAGCCCCACCAATCTTGTATCGACAACTCGGTCAGTCACCTGACGCCGCTTCGGTTTGTGCGATCGTGTCCGATACAACCGACGACCTGACTTGCAAACAGAGTTGAATCAATTCATCGACTTCCTGTTTGATCTTATCAAACTCAGCGTCAGCCACGGTAGCTTCCTCGACCCTGGCGGCTTGTTCGGTCAGAATTTCAAAGCCATAACTGGTCCCCTCCCCTTTCAACGACCGGGCAAGACTCTCAATTTGGACATCGTCTTTTTTGGCAAGAGCGTCTTCGATCGATCGAATACGACTCGGGAGGTTTGAGACAAATGACTCGACGAACTCCATCATGGATGGATCGTCCGACAATGTGCTGAATATTGGTTCTTCGCTCACCGACTCGAGTACTTTGGCAAGGTTTTCGAGCGTGTGCGGTTTGGGGATATAGTCGTCGCACCCAGCTTCGAGACATTTCTGTCTGTCTTCGGGTCGCGTCATCGCCGTCGCTGCGACGATTCGACCTGAATAACCCTTTTCTCGAAGCGCTCGTGTAGTGTCCCAACCGTTCATCCCCGGCATCTGGATATCCATCAAAATCAAATCATAGACATTTTGACCGACCATCTTGAGAGCAGTCTCGCCATCGGTTGCGGAGTCAACACTTGCGCCAAGCTTGTTGAGCATGGTCATTGCCAACTTCCCTATCATTGGATCGTCTTCAACGAGCAAAACGCGGTGGTGGATGGCAGCACTGCAATAGTGTTGTGGGTCTATTCTCTGAATGAATCGGACCTGGATTTGATGCACGTTACCGGCAATAAATTTGCATCCGACGACGACTCCTTCAACGTCTGACCAAGATCCATGAAGTGAAATCAGCCTTACACTGCAGTTAGAGCCTGAGTGTATGTATCCACCGAAAAGAAATGAAATGCCGCCCTGGCTGAGGTCGATCGGCTCGACAATGTATCGTACCGATTCGGGGTCACCCGGTTGTCTGATTTCTGCGGTCAGGTGATTTTGTCTGTACCGGTATCGCTTGTGCTGCCGTTTCGACGCACCAGGTTCAACGGGCTCCGATTCGAGCCTCTCGATTAACTTTGTCACCACTTCTGCGTTGCCGCGAATTGTACGAATGCTCTTGTTCGATTTTGACACGCCAAACATCTCCCCGTGACACCAGCACCATACATTCGTTCGACATTGAATCCGAACGACGGTGAGACTTGCCGTGCTCCCCGGAATAAATGCACAGGTGATCACCGTGTGTTTGAGTGTATTCGCCTATTTACACGCCCAACTCAAACGGTTTGGCCGCACTGAAATGTCGCGGTCACAATCAACCAACGGGTCGAACCACATCGAAACGATGCAACCTTCGACTGACGAATTCAATGCGGGTGCATCCGATTGATTAAACGGTATCCCGTCCAAAAATCCGAGGTCGCGATGGATGGGATTGGTCCGTTCATCGTCGATTGCGCTCAAAACACGGAAACTCCAAATTGACACGCACGCTCATTGATGTAAGAAGGTTGGACTGGTGACTCGATACTGCAACAACCTCTTGGCGGACGCGACAAAGAAGCTGAAACGCAAGGCTCTTGGTGGCCGAATCCGGAACGGGCGCAGACGCATGTGCCTGGTTACGGCTGCAAATTTGCCTGGATGCTGAAGGAATGCTGTATGGGATTGACGCTGATTTTTTGGCTGGCACTGACGTTTTCGGGTGCTGTCATTGTGCGCCATGTGTTTCCCAAAGAATATGAATCGGGACCAATGGGAATCATCGCCCTTGGGTTCATGGCATCAGCAGCCGTTCTTTCACCTGTCTCGATCCTCTGCTACGTCTTGCAACTACCTGTCGCTGTGTTTTCAACGACCTGCGTGCTTCTCTTGGTTTTCAGCATTGGACTCGCGTTTCGCAGGCGATATTGGGCGGACTTTCGCAGTTTGCTGGTGAGTCTCATTTGCGTCGAAACGTTGTTTGTCGTTGGCGACATATTTCTAGGCGCGAAAGTCGGTGGATTTCTCTCGGGAGACGCCCAGGTTCACCTCGCCCGCATTCGATTTATCCTGGTGCACGGATTCTCTAACCAAGATCCATTCATCGAAGTGCCCGGATTCTTTGCGACGTACCACACGAATCTCTGGCACGCGCTCCAAGCGGCTTGCACTCAACTGACGGGATCGGACTATCTGGGCGCTTGGGCAATGAGTTGGGTGTGGGTGAAATTGCTGGTGGTCGCTGCCGGATACTACTTGGCGTGGAGCGTTTTTCGCGATCGCTGGGCCGCATGGACAGTCGGTTTATTTTCGCTCTTTCTCAACAGCACGATCAGTTTCGCGGTATACCCGAATCAGTTCAGCATCAACATTCTTGTGCCGATGGCGATTGCATTCGTCGTGCAGGTTTGTCGTAGTTCGGAAAAGAAGGGACCCATCATCGGGCTTGCCGCGACCACTCTTGTGATGGGCCAGTTCCACGGATTGTATGCGGGGTTCATTGCCCTGACGGCTGGCCCGGCGATGACGGTAGTTCTTTTTCGAAAAGTCCTCTCGAAGCAACTCAGGTGGAGCATGTTGGGATTGGCATTGGGTTCCCTGCTCTTGGGAACGCCCTTTTCGTTGATTGCCAAATATGTTACGGGGCCAAGTTCTGAACGGGTTGATGCACCTTTAGCCGATGACGATTCAGACGAAGATACTGCCGTAAGCCAAACCGCAATGACCAAAGAAAAGAAACGAGAAAACGAGAAGTTTCATGCGTTGGCAGGCGGAATGTTGATGCACAAACCGGAATTGGTCATGGGACGCCGTCCTTTTCTAGCGCTGTTTCTAATCATTGCCGGAGCGACCTGCACACTCGTTGGCGATCGGCGGCGTGAGGGCTTGATCGTTCTCTATATCTGGGCGACGGTGGTAGCGATTCTGTTTGTACCGCCGATTTGCACGCTGACCATCAAAGCTGTCGGTCAAAAATGGGTTCTGGGTCGCATTGGCGGAATCATGAGCATGTGTCTTTGGGTGATGGTTGTCGGAGGATTTGCCTATTTGATTCGCAATCGAATCCCCAGATGGTGGCAACGGGCGATTCTCTCGGCCCTCATCGTCGTTGGCGCGACGCAATTTCACAGACGATCGGTGGAATATAGTTGGCCAATTTACTGGAAAATTGCCTGGCTACCGGAGGAAACCCGGCGCTTGAAATTGAATCAATTGCGAGAAGCGAGCGATCGGTTTGCAGAATTGCTGACACCGGGTGAAGTTGTATTGACCGACGGACGATCGGGCAGAAAACTGGTGATGCTTGCCGATTGCCATATTCTGGCACCGGATCGAAGCAGCCCGGGTGCCAGCGCGCATCCTTCAAGACGTAGAGATCTTAAGGCCATCCTGGAACCCGGCACGCCAACCGAAGAGCGCATTAAGCTGCTGGATAAGTACAACATAACCCACGTCCTTGCGACCGCCAGGATGCGAAAGTCCGTTGGTTGGATTCAGCAAATCGCGGTCGGCAAACAACGGGTCGGTCAGACGGTTTTGGTCAGGATTGACACCAACAAATAGGCCACGCCATCTATGGAATCCCCAAAGCAATGAATCGATTGCGGAAGGATTCGATTCAATCAACCGGGCATTTTGTTATTCTGGCAAAGTATTCCCGGCGTTCGTCCGAGCTGCAATATTTACACGCGCAAGAATAGTCACACGTGATTGCCGACTTCAACGTTTCCATCACCTTTCCGTCGAGCGTCAGAATGCACGAATGCCGTTCCGGAAAAAACCGATGGGGATAGCTGCATATACCTTCTTCGTAGCCTTCCCGATGGGCATCGTGAAGATAGACAACGCCATCGGGCTTGAGAAGTCGATGCGCGTGGTGCAGTTCCGCCGGACGGTCGCCGCCATCGATGAAGATCAGATCATAAGGGCCCCCTAGGTCATCCAGTTCCGATAGATCCCATCCCGTCTGTTTGTGATGGACCGTTACGCGATCCCGCGGAAACCGCTTGCGGTATTTCTCATACCATTCGGACGATTCTTCGATTGAAATGACTTTGGCATCAGTATCGGCCAATACAATAATGGTCGAGTTTCCGGGACCGAACTCGAGGACATCTTCAATCTTGAGTGTCTTGCAAATCGCAGCCAGATGCGGCCTGAAAGAAACGAACGTCTGTCCGGAGACACCTCGAAAACGATCGCGCAACCGACCCCACCAAGACATGTTGTTTACTCCCTTTCTATTTTTTGTTCGCCGTTAAGCAAACACTGAACGGAGTCCAATGGAAATGTATCGCGTGAGAATTCGCCTTTTTCGGTGCGAATCCTAAAGATTGGATTTTGATCCATTTGTTTCAAAACCAATTTGGGATACGGAAAATGTTTTGCTGGATCGTATCTCTTCAGAAACGGATAGACCCGTTGCTGCATATACAGGCGTGCTGCGACGGTGAGATCGTCGGTACCATATTTTGACGGGGCGACATATTCAACGTAGGAAAGCAACGTGGGAAATGATTTGAAATCCCCTTGCTGCCGCCAGTTCGTTCGCTCCGAACGCATAAAGTGATGCATGTCCGGTTTTAGATTGCAATGCATCCATACCGGGTTGGGCCATTTCTTTGCGGTCATGTCATAAAATCGCTTGTAACGCACGCCCTCCCAGCGGCCACAACGTTGAAAACGAAATCCCGGAAGCGGTCGGTACAGCCTTGGTCGATAACCCGTCATCGCCGGCGGAATGTACCTGCGGGTATCGTTTTTTGCCTGCTCTGCCGCTTCATGATCCGATCCGGTATGCCAGAAATCAACCGAGACGTTCGGTAGGTTTACAGCAACAGCCGGCGGAAGAAATCCGTTTCGTTTAAGCAGGTATTCCCGCAGTTCGGCGATGTCGCACGGGCCATCGGTGTATGCGACAAAATCGGCATCGGCGCGGAGAACCCATCGGTACTTCGACTGCTCGTATGCATATTGTCGATTGTGGTGGAGGTCGGGAAGATCGGGGACGTCGAAGAACCGCACCTTGTCGGGGTATCGATCGGCAAACGCGGAGGCAATCGCCTTGGTCCGATCGGTCGAACCGTTGTCCACGATGACCAATTCGTCGCCGAATTCGAGAAACGATCTGATGCAGAGGGCAATCATTGCTTCTTCGTTCTGAGCAGCGATCAAGACGGATATTCCCGGTTTGCGTTTCAGCGACTTGCTCCTGAATCTATGAACGCTTTTGGCCCACACCCACGCTGCCAATGATTCGCCCGATACCGATCGATTCCTCGCGCCTAACGAATCCGCCAAGCCACAGGACCATCGGAAACGCAGCCAGCAGTCCGACCTTATAGCAAATAGAGTAAACGATCGAGTCCGGGTGCCAATAGAAGCCCAGTGCAAACAATGCACCGACCACAACGGCAAGCATTGTCAGCCGCCAAAATTCATACGGAATCACGAGCAGATTGCGATTGACGCGGAAACTGATTGCCAGCGCCGAAGCAAACGATACAAACGTCGCCCATGCCGCCCCATTCGCTCCGTATTTGGGAATCCACCATAGATTCAAGCCTACATTGATGACTGCACCAAACCCTGTATAGAATGCAATCCATTTGGTTCGCCGTTCGATCTGAATTCCGACATCCAAAACGCTTCGCAGGCTCCAAATCAAATAGGTGGCTGCAATGATGGGAACAAGGCGATAGGCACGATGAAAGGATTCGTCGGCCATCACGAGGATCAGTTCGCGTGAGAGCAGCGAAACAGCAAGGAACAACCACCCGCCGATGAGCATCACGTACGTCATCGACTTGGCGCAGAACGCTGCAAAGTCACCGCTGTCCTTGACAGAAAGAAACATCGGCCCCCACGCCATCTTCAACGGAGTGATCCACACAAAAACCATGATCATTCCAAGTCGATAGGCCAAAGAGTAGACGCCGACTTCGTCGGCAGTCGTGAATCCGTTCAGAAAATACCGATCGATGTACGTTGACACGAAGCCAAACAAGCTTGCAAAAAGAATCGGAACGCCGAACGCAATCATGCGAGCGGCTTCGGTGCTGTCAAACGACGGAACGATTCCTTTCCGGGCGGCGATCAACGTGAGGATTGCCGTCGCTCCCATCGCAATGAGTTGCCCCAGCAGTACACCGTCCACGCCTGCATCACCGTAGACAACGAAATAAATGATGGCACCGATACGAGAAAGTAGCCCAAATATCTGGAGTATTAGAAATCGAATCGGTTGATGCCGCGCCCGAAATACCGAAACCGCCAACTGAACGACAATCTCCAGCGCAGTCGTCGACATGATGAGCAGGAGGTATCGGGCGCCATTTTCGCTATCGAACAATCCTGGGCCAACGATCGACGCCCCGGCGAAGGTCAAGACTGCTAGAATCAAAGCACTTGCGATCGTGATATACAACGCCGTACTGAAGACCACCCGCCAATGCTTGTCGTCATCTCCATCGACGATCGAACGAAAAAGAGCTGACCGCAGCCCCAAACCGAACAAGGTGCCCGCAACCAAACCAGTGATCGTCACGATTTCCAACACGCCATATTCGGCGGTGGTAAGCAAGTTCGTGTAAATCGGCAAGAGCAGAAACGCTGCAAGTCTTTGGAGGATTGTCCCGATGCCGTAAATCGCACCCTGTCCGCCCAGTTGCCTGAACTTGTCGAACAGTGTCGTATTGGCCGTTGGCGATACAGGTGACGTTACTTGGGGAGATACTTTGCACATATGTCCTCAAATCCCAATGCCCTGGAAACGTCGCGCGTGCATTCGTAAATGTAGCTGCGTGATTCGGCATTGAGCGTTGCCGTGACGTCATTCTCTTTATACTTGAATCCGGCGCTGATGTTCGGCAAACCGTTCACTTTCGCCCAGTCGTCTGCAAACCGATGATATCGGACGATGGTCGCGTCGCGATGACGCAGTGCGGCTTCGCAGAATCCGATCCAGTAATGGTGTGGGCCGGAAAGGTATGCGTCAATCCATTCTTTTGAGTTGACGTCAGTCAATCCGCGCCGCTTGTAATCCGCACCGTGGCGCACGGACTTGGAGTGAGAAACCAACGAGTTAAAGGGGTCGCGGATGATATAGATGGTGGGGATATCGAGTTCGGCCAAGATGCCGTATTCGCCCCAATGCCCGGCGATCAAGATGACTTCGCACGACGATCTGTTGTCCAAGCGCACGAGTTGATCGATGTAAGACCCAGCCAGCATTGCGTGAGACGACGTATCCAGTTCGTCTTTGCATATGGGCAACCCGGCTGAGCGCACCCGACGGGTCGTCACAAGATAGTCACGCTGTCCCCGAAGGTCTTCTGCAAAATGATCGGAGTCGGGTTCGTAAGTCCCAGCCGGATGATACTGCCAATCGGTCCAAAAGCTATCCGGGCGTTTAAGCACCAAATATCGCGGGCGATACAGCCCAGACCCGCGCATCGCCACATGGAAAGGCTTCAACGTTAACGGATACTTCTCAAGGGTTCGTTTGATACGAGCAGGATCAAATCCGAAAGGCCCCGTTCGGTAATTGAATCGTTCCAGCGCCCGAAGTGCAAACGTCGATCCCCCTCCTCCCAATGCACAAATCGTCTTCATGCCAACTGTTTTTCTTTGATCTTCTAATCGCGGTAACTCAAATCTTTGAGCGTCAAATTCCCCTCAGTCTATTGGCAATCGGTGCCAAGACATGATATCGGAATTCCCGACGCGCACGCACCCACGACCTTGACAGTCCCGAACCTATCGGCCCATTTGACGGAATTGCATATGCAGTCTCGGTGCCGTAGGACTTCCTGCGTTGGCCGTTCCAATGAAACGGTTTCCAATCGACCAACTCGGACCGACCAATTAGAGACTTGTCCAACTCCGCGTACCGTTGCTGGAACACTTCGTCGCAATAACACAGCGGGTAGAGATTTCGATAATACCCTTCGACGATTTTTCGATTCGGGCTGACGTCTTTTTCGCAATCGTGTATGGCAATAAACACGATGTTTTGAAAACGCTTTTCAATTCGAGAAAGAAGCGCAGGCAGATTTCGCCCTTTTGGACCGTCAATAAAGAATGCCACAGGCGTATCGGGTGCGCCAACCGTCTCGATCACTTCACGTGAATCTCCCTGAATGATTGTTGCATGATCATAGGGGCCCAACCGATGCCTCGCGTGTTGCATGCAATCCTCGAGATCGAACCCGATGGTCACAAACTTTGCATCGCTGTCGTTGCGCTTCAAAGCTTCGCAGATGAACGTCCCGCTGTATCCGCGATATGTGCCCGACTCGATAAAGAGGTTCGGGCGAAACGTGCGAATCATACACCACATGAAAAACATCTCGGTATTCAAAGGATTGCGCTCAGAGAACTCTACCTGCGGTAGAAAGTCATTGAATTCCTGCTCAAATGCTTCGGGTTTGATGATATCGGTATAGACCGATGCGCTCATTTTCGGCCTCGCAGGATTCGATAGAAGAATCGGACAACAAACAACGGATAGGCGTAGAAGAGGGCAAAAGGGTAATAGGCAAGTCGATTCGTGTAGAACAACTTGGCCAGAACGTATTGAGGATTCTTACGGGCTGTTCCTTTGCCGTGCCAGACAACGCTGTCCGAATTGAATCGCGCGTCGTTGAACTTCTTCGGCAGCGGTTCAAAACTGACACGATCCTTGAATTGTTCATAAAACGTGTAGAGAAACTCCTGGTCGATGCATGTGGAAACGCCGGCTTCTTCGTCAATGTGACATAGTGTCTTCCCGCTATCGACCCATTCGCGGAGTTCCTGATTGTATGCCTGAAACATGGCCCGCGTGTTCTCGGTCGGTCGAACGGCAATCACGCCGCTGTTGAACGTCCCGCCATGCGGGGTTCCGCCAGCCCCCATCACCTTGACCTGCGGACGGTAATCCACCAACAGCTCATGCGTTTTGAGCAGATGAAACAACTCATCAAGCGGTCGGGTCAGCAGAGTGTCCGAATCCAGGTAAACCAGCGGTTCGTCACCGCCGTCGATCAACCGTTGAAGCGGAATGGACCGCGCACAGCACATCACGCCACGCCAGCAGTCGACATCAGTCGACCATTTCACGTGTTCGACGCAAAGGTTGGGATGAGCGCGCTCCAAATCACGAACACGATCGGGCGAAGAATTCACGAGGAACAAATGAAACGTGCGACTTCGTTCAAAACGAGCAGCCGAACGAATCAGGGGAATCGCTTCTGGCAAGAAATTGTCATCGACAGCCGTCAAGAGCATGCATTCGTTCGCCTGTACGCAAGCCGTCTCATTGGCCGCGCTTGGAATCCAATATTGCTATCTAAGTGCGGTCGTGCAAATGATGAAATGAAGAAATCTGCAAGACGCCGAATACTTTGTCGTTATGCATCTAATTGTCAAGTCCGTTGCAGATGCGAAGCTGAATTCTTCGACTTAGGTGATTCAGCATCGAATTGCAAATTGAAAACGACAAGTCGATACGTTGCTCATTGGTTCAGGATTCAACGAAATCCTGCAAGATCCATTGTACAGAAAAAAAACTGGCAGCCTTTCTTGCCCAACTGGATCGTCGTGCAAGAAGTGCTGCCAGAGTCGACGGTTCTCGGACCCCTTTCTCTGAGCCTATCTGGACTGGTTGCGGCGCCTTTGAATGGTGGGCAGCATTAACAGCCCAAAGAGAGCAACCGCCCCTGGTTCGGGAACGGTGAAATAGAAGTCATCTATGATCAAATCGTCATCGAAAGGCAGCACCGGCTGAAGAGATCTAATGATCACTTTGTCTATTTCATCTGTTGACGTTATTCCAACGAATCGATACTCATATTGTCCAAGTGACTCAATTCCCGCCTCAACTGAAACGAGAACATCGCCAGCCGAATCTAGTGCTACCATCTCGACTTCATTGCCTTCTCCGGCATTAGCAATCCAAGTTCCCACGGCGAATGTTCCCGAAGGCAATTCGGCGGTGAGCGAATCCAGTTCATCCGGCGGGATGATGTCACGAGGAACCAATCCGCCAACGCCAGAAACAGTCCCGGCAGTTGTACTTACTGCAAGTTCCTCACTCGAAGTCCACGATACACCTAAGCTGAGAGTTGGTTGTGGTTGGGTTGAGTCTAATGGCAACCAAGCGCCGCCCTCAAAATCATCCACCAAGAGCGGCCCAGCTGCACTTTGAAATGTTGGAAGATCGGTGTAGGTTGTTGTGGCGGCTTGAACACAATGAACGCACACACCTACAACCAGAATCGCTGCGCTTTGTCTGTAGATTTTGGACATTTGGATACCTCCAAGAGAGTGAGAGAAGTCAACTGAGAGATTAGCCGTTAAAGTCGGCTGCCCGATAATTCTAAGGTATCTTATTTTGGGAATTCAATTCAAGTGGTTATCGGACTGGATAATGGGAAGTCTGTCGCTACCTAGCAAACCCACACGAATCCCGATACTTACTGTCTTTGTTTCAATGCACGGCTTGCAATATACGTGAGCATGTACTTGCTTAACGGATTCTTGGGATCTTTGTCTTCAAACATTGCCGTCAGTAAGAATCCCGACGCCAGTTGGCCGCCAATGAGGTCATCCAGGGTGTGGCCGAACCAAAGCGGTTCCGACTTGCCAATGAACACCTGCCGTTCTTCGGGCGTCAGGTCGGAGAGGTCGGAATACGGCAGGCTATTCTTGATCTCAAGTTTGCCTTCTTCTAGAAGAACCGAATCGAAAATGAAAACAGCAGGATTGGTAAATCCGGAGAGCAACACCCCTCCCGATTTCAAGACTCGGTAGCATTCGCGCCAGACCGGAAGGACGTTCTCAATGAAGCAGTTCGAACACGGGTTGAAGATAAGATCAAAGCTGTCGTCGGCGAAGGCGCTCAGGTCGGCCATATCGCCCTGCACGGTCTTGATGTCCAACCCGTCGCGCTTGGCAACTTTTCGATCCTGATCGAGTTGGCGTGCTGAGTTATCGAAAATGGTGACGCGCGCACCGGCGGCTGACAGGATCGGACCTTGTTGCCCCCCGCCTGATGCCAATCCCAACACATCGCAGTCGGTCAAGTTCGGAAACCAATCGCCTGGCACCGGAATCGTTGGCGTCAGGAGAACTTCCCAATCGCCGTTGCGGGCACGAGCAATCGTTTCGGAATCGACCGGAATCGTCCATTCGTTCTCTTGATCGACCTGGGCATCCCAAGCCACACTGTTGTACGCTCGAATATCCATGGGTGTTAGGTTACCAGATTCGTTGGCCATGTGGGATTGAATCGCAGCGCCTGTGAACATGGCAACCAACTGGCTTACTTGCCCTTCTTGGGTTTGCACCGCTCGACAGCAATGTGGTCTAAAATCTTCGGCTTTTCGAAGCGGGATACTTCATAAATCAGCAAACGTTCCATTGCCCTTTCGTGGCGGTACAGACCTTCGGTCATGGGACTCAGCTCCCCTCGAACCCAGTATGGCTCGACGAAGAGCAACACCGGTTCATCGTCAACGTGAATGAAGACGGTGACGGTCTGATCGGATCGGGTGAATGCGTACCCCAACCCCGACAATTTAATGTTGGCCGGAAGCTTATCGACCAGAATGCGATACCCAAAACGCTTCCTGAAGGTATCGTCGAATTGTTTGCCCGAACAGACCCAAGCCGGTTCGAATCCGTTGGTCATGGCATCTTCAAAATACTCGCTCATGGTCGTTTGCGCAAGCATATAAGCAGACGGAAGACCGGGTTCAGACTTTGAACCGAACTGATTCATCAGCTGGCGGTACACAACAAACATCGAAACGGCGAAGAACAGAACAGCGGCTGCACGCCAGAAGAATGTCGCAGTTCCCCCGGAACGAATAATTGTCGATTTCTCTTCGCTGATTTCAGCACTGAAAACGTCTCGAAGCGATGCGTCGATGCGGTTTTGCAATTCGACCTCTGCACGAAGCTTGGGGTCGTTCGCCATCGCTTTCTCGAACTCGGCGCGCTCTTCGGGCCCGAGCTCGCCGTCGCAGTACAAAGCGAGCAGATGTTCCACCGATTTTTTGTCGGCGCCATCCGTCATGCTGTACCCCCGTCAGAACTGGATTTCCGATCGCCGAGACGAGTGCGAAGCGCCTTTCGAGCGCGGTACACGTGACTCATCGCCGTACCCGGAGCCATGTCCAATACTTTCGAAATCTTGTCGTAACTCAATCCTTGCACCGTGCGTAATAGCAGGCAACTGCGGGCGGCGCTGGAGAGATCGTCAAGCGCTGCTATCACCTGATCGTCGAATTCCTTTTGATTCGGCAAGATGTGACCCGATTGCGTGATCGGCATTTCTTCATTTGAAACATGCTGCGACGGCGTTGAATCGAAATGCTCGGGATTCACCAACGTCTGCCTGGCATTCTTGCGACGTGTGTTTAGGGCGACATTTCGAGCGATCGTTGCCGTCCATGCCGAGAAACTTGTTGCAGGATCGAACTGCTGAAACTTCTTCCACGCAATCGCAAGCGTCTCCTGCACAATGTCTTCGGCCAGGTGGCGGTCGTTGGTCATACCCATTGCAATCAGCCAAAGCATGTGGCGCGCGGACTCGGCGCGCTCGCCGAACGCATCCGGCGAATGCGGGTCTTCGCCCTCCTGCCGCTCCAGCCTTGTCACATGCTCGTCTGGAATGCCCGGTCCCTCGTTCTTTGCTGTCCCTGTCGATTGAATGTTGCCTGAACCCCGCGATATTGCACCCATTTTCGTGATATCAATCAATGGAGACGAATCATCCACCAGAATTCGACGAGCCTTTCATCTGGCGATACCCTGTCTGCGGGCCAGAATCAAACGCAATAAATGAAAACGACACCATGAAGAACTCTCTCAAGCAATAATCGAGCGATCGATGCATACGTCCGACAGTCCCCAATCCAATCAAGTCCGATACAACTGCGAAGAATCGGAAGATGATTCGACAAAGACATCGTTTGCAAAAATCGTCAAGGAGTATTGGGGATACGACACGCTTCGCCCACTTCAAGAAGAGGCGATGTCAGCCGCCACAGAGGGAATTGATTCCCTGGTGGTTCTGCCCACGGGAGGTGGCAAGTCATTGTGTTATCAGGCACCGGCACTTCTCAAGGAAAAACCTGCTGTCGTTGTCTCGCCTCTGATCGCACTGATGAAAGACCAGGTCGATGCCCTTCTCGAACGCGGGATCAATGCAGCCTACCTCAACAGCAGCCTCACGCCCGAAGATCGTCGCCACGTTTCAAAAGGCATCCAAGCCGGCGAATACAAACTGATCTTCGTGGCTCCGGAGCGCTTTGCATCCGAGTACTTCTGGGAGTTGCTTCAATCGACGGGTGTGAGCGCCTTCGCCATCGATGAAGCCCACTGCATCAGCCATTGGGGGCATGACTTTCGAGGCGATTATCGGCGATTGGATCAACTGAAATCCCGGTTTCCCAAGGCGTCGATCAACGCATTTACGGCAACGGCGACCCCGCGCGTACGCGATGACATCATCGGGCAACTGCATCTGCGTGAGCCAAAAGTTTTGGTTGGTGACTTTTTTCGACCCAACCTCAACTATCGCGTCATCCGCCGCCAAAGCGGATTTCATCAGATTCTCAAACTCGTGCAGGAACGCGAAGGGCAAGGTGGTATCGTTTATTGCATTCGTCGGCGCGATGTCGATGCGATTGCCCAACACTTGACATCCTGCGGGGTGAAAGCGGCTGGTTATCATGCCGGTTTGTCCGATGCACATCGCACCCGTGTTCAGGATCAATTCAGTTCGTTCAAAGTCGATGTCATCGTTGCAACGGTGGCATTTGGCATGGGTATCGATCGATCCGACATCCGATATGTGATCCACGCTGCGATGCCCAAGTCGATCGAGCATTACCAGCAGGAAACGGGTCGTGCAGGTCGAGACGGTCAGCCTGCCGATTGCATCTTGCTCTACGGTGGTGGCGACCTGATGACCTGGAAACGGATCATCGAAATGGGCGGCGAAACCGACATGGATTCGGCGATGCAGCTGCTCAACACGATGGCGCGATTCTGCACAGGAATACGATGTCGGCATGAATCGCTGGTCACTTATTTCGGTCAGACCTGGGCGCGAGCCGGTTGTGGAGCATGCGACCTGTGTCTCGACGGTCTGGAATTCCACCCCGAGTCAACAACCATCGCACAGAAGATCATGTCGGGCGTTGTCAAGACTGGACAGCGCTTTGGCGCGGCGTACGTCTGCGAAACGCTGATCGGCGCCCGCACGGAAAAAACTGCGCAACGCGGCCATGAACGATTGAGTACGTACGGTATTCTTGAAGACGAAGACAAACGCAGCGTGATGGCCTGGATCGATCAGTTGGTCGATCAGGACATGCTCATCCGAGATGGCGACTACCACGTGCTCAAGGTCACCAACCTGGGTTGGCAGGTGCTGCATAAGAAAACCGAGGCATGCCTGTTGCCTGCGCAAAAGGTGAAGAAAGCAAAGCGCACCCGCAAGACCAAGACCGTCACAAAGCCCAAGCCGCTAAGCCACCATCAACCGATCGATGAGGATGCGTACGAGGACGCACGAATCAAGCTATTCGAATCGCTGGGCCGCAAACTGAGTTGTCCGGACTGCTCGTATTCACTGTTTGGGATGCGCAGGGCGATTTGCCCCGAGTGCGGTTATCGCGTCGATTTGGACGCGCTGGGTGTGTCGGCGGAGGATTTTCGACATGTCGCCGAGAAAGGCGCTGGTGTCGAACCAGCGAACCATACCGAACCGTGCGATGAGCCGCATGCGACCCTGACGACCGAACCTGACGACGACATAGCCGACTGTTCCGAGGAATTGTTCGAGCGCCTGCGCCGGTTGCGATTGACGATCGCCCGAGAGATCAACAAGCCCGCATTCGTCGTATTCAGCGACCGCACGCTGCGGGCGATCGCCAGAAGCACGCCTCAAAGCGAAGAAGAAATGCTGGCAGTCAAAGGCGTCGGCCCGGCAAAACTAGAGGCGTACGGAGATCAATTCCTGGCAGAGATCAAGAATGCCACAGATTAGCCGCAACACACGACAGCGATGCGACACTGCGGCGATTCGCGTATTCGACCTTTCTACAACCCAACCACGTTATAGCCGGCATCGACGTAGATGTTTTCGCCTGATACTCCGCTCGACAGGTCGCTCGTCAAGTAGACGGCTGTCTTACCCACTTCGTCGGCTTCGATGTTGCGGCGAAGCGGGGCTTTCTTCTCGACGTGATCGAACATGTCTTCGATACCACCGACCGCCATCGCCGACAGTGTCCGAATTGGACCGGCGCTGATCGTGTTGACGCGAATGCCTTTCTCGCCGAGTTCGAATGCAAGGTATCGGGCGTTGGCTTCGAGGGCGGCTTTGGCGACTCCCATGACGTTGTAACCGGGCACAACTTTCTCACTGCCATAATACGTCAGCGCGATGACCGATCCGCCCTTGGACATGAGTGGCACTGCACGTTTGCACATTGCGACAAGCGTAAACGCGCTGATGTCGAGTGCGCGGGAAAACGCATCGCGTGTCGTTTCGGCGAAGTTGCCGATTTGCAGGTATTCGCGATCGGCGAACGCGATGGAATGCACGAGGAAATCAATCGTATCAAAATCGTCGCGCACTTTGTTGAAGACCTTGTCGAGATCTTCATCGCTCGATGCGTCGCACGGCATCAGCCACGGATCGCTGCAACCGCCAGATTCGATCGCCTTGCGCGCTCGGCGTTCCATCTTGTCGCCCGGCAAGTGCGTAAAGGCGCACGTCGCTCCTTCGGCCATCAACTGCTCAGCGATGTGCCAGGCAATACTGCGATCATTGGCCACACCAAATACCAATCCGCGTTTTCCGTCCAGCAGTCCCATGTCTATTATCCTCATTGACTCACAATACAGTTCTGCTCATAGCAAAGTGCAATACGCCGCCAGCGTTGTAACAAGAGCAGTCATTGTAAATCGTTCTGAGGATTTGGCGAGTCTGACCGGTCTGAGTTGTGAATTCGCCGCAATTCTATACCGACGAAACCTCGCGGGTTAGCGTTTTCGGATCAGATCGAGCGGTTTGAACGCCCCGCCCAGGATTTTCGCAGGATCGACCTTAAGCCAATCCTCAAGCATTGAGGCGTAAACGCTGCGGAAATCGGTGGTGAAGCGAAGGTCGCCTCGGTCGAGTTGTGTCATATCGGGCATGGTACCGTGAATTCCGCCCTGCACTTTGCCGCCGACGACAAACATGGGAGCAGCGGCTCCATGATCGGTACCGGCAGAACCGTTCTCGGCAACACGTCTGCCGAATTCTGAGAAGACCATCACGGTCACTCGGTCGAGATCGCCGCGGGCTTTGAGCGCGCGGACGAATCCGTTCAACCCTTCACCCAATTCGCGCATCAAGTTGGCGTGTTTGTTTTCCTGCCTTGCATGCGTGTCATACCCGCCATGCGAAAGGTAGTATACGCGCGTATTCAAGTCGGCACCAATCAATCGATACACCGTTTGCAGCGACCGACCCAATTGCGAATTCGGGAAACTGGCGCTGTCTTTTCGCACCCGGGTGGCGGCTTGGATCTGTTCGGCGCTGACCCGCGCTTCCAAAGCCACGCGACGCAAAAACTCATGGGATGTTTCGGCATCTTTGGAATCGCCGCGTTTGGGTTTGTTCAGTGCTGTGACAACCTTGCCCGTCGAACTTGCCCGGACTGCCGCCGTCCAGTTGAGCGACTCGGGCCTTTCGAATGCAAGCGGCATGAATTTTTCGCCCAGCATTGCAAGTGGCGACTCTTTCATCAGGGCGATGCCAGAAGTCGAATCCGGCGGATCGGCACCACGACACGTGTTGTCAAAGTATCGGCCAAGCCAACCCTCGTGCATTTTGCCGGAAGGCGATGCCGTACTCCATATATCAGTACTCTTAAAGTGCGATCGATTGGGATTCGGGTATCCGACGCCATGAATCACGCTAAGGTAACCGTCATCGAAAAGACGCTTCAAACCGACGGCTTGTCCGTTCAATCCGAAGTCGGCGTTCAGCGCCAGCGTGTCGCCTGGTTTGATGGCTAGTTTTGGGCGGGCTGCGTAATAAGCGTCATTGGTGACGGGGACGATGGTGTTCAGTCCATCGTTTCCGCCCGCAAGTTGCAACACCACAAGAATACGATCGCTATCCTTGATACGCTTGCCGCGACGATTCTTGTTGGCCGCCAGAACGGTGTTCTGCAAGAACATCGGAACGGTCGCTCCCAATGCAACGAACGATGCACCTTTGAATAGGAAGTCACGTCGTGATGAATTGTGCGGAGTCGTCATGGGCAGCATCCTACTTTCTTACGTTTAATACGCCTGATATTCGGGCATCGCCAGAATCGCGTTGATCAAAGTTACCGTTCTGAGCAACCCCTCTTCAGTTCGCGCGTCGAACTTTCGCTTGCCTCCAGTCAAGAGTCTGCGAAGCTGACGCCGTTGAAGATGATCGATTTTCCCACCAAGAAGCCGGTCGACAAAGTGATTCAGCACCGCATCGGCAGATCGCAGTCGCTCGCGCTCAATGATGGGCCAAGGCGTATAGCGCGGCTGATGATCCTGCTCGACTTGGGCACCATGCGATTCGATTCCCAAATCGGTATCGATCAGGCGTTCAAGTTCGTAACGCTGCGAAACCTTTCGCTGATGACGCATCGGTCCACCGCGTCCGCCCATCATCCGATTGCCCTTCCGCGATTCGGTTCCGGTGAGCAGCGCCGATGCAAAGTTATACCGGGCAAAAATCGTCGCCGACGTAATCCACATTCGATCGCCATCCCAACCCTTGACGTTGGGCGGTTGAAAAAGCTGCTGCCCCATGCCACGCGTCGCTGCCACAAATGCACTCAAATCGTTCGGTTCGACCTCGAGTTTGCGTACGGTTCCGACGACGAGTTGCACCGGACTCTTGATCAAACCGTGTCGAAGCGACGGGTCGTAAAACATTTTGCTCGCAAACAGCCGCCGCATCACCTCACGCATGTTGTAATTGGCACCGCGAATTTCGGTGGCCAGCGTGTCGATCATTTCCTGCGATGGATTTGGCGTCACGAAGAACAGCAACAACTTGCGGGCCACGTATTTGGATGTTGCCGGCTGACTTAAGATGATGTCGATGATATCGTTTCCATCGAAGGCACCGGTCTGCCCTAAGAATGTTTTTTCGCCAAAGTCGTGCATGCGGCGAACGTTTTGAAACTCGCCGTTGCGAATCGTCCAGCCAGTCAGTGCACGCGCGGCTTCTGTGATGTCCTTCTCGGTGTAATTCCCCTCCCCCATGGTGAAGAGTTCCAGCAATTCACGGGCGTAGTTTTCGTTGGGGGCGCCTTTTCGATTGCTCTCGCTGTCGAGGTAGCGAAGCATCGCCGGGTTCTGACTGATCTTAACGAGCAACTCGCGAAAGCTGCCCAGGGCGTGTTCGCGAAGCAGCCTGTTCTGATCGAACATCATCTGCGAACTGCGCACCTCACGGTAACCTGACGTGAAATGCCCATGCCAAAACAGCGTCATCTTTTCTTCGAGCGGCCTGGGCGTCTTGATCATCCGACGCATCCACCACGCCCGCAGGTCTTCCATCTGCAAGCGACCCAACTGCCGGAGTCGTTGATTCAATTCTTTCGCCGAATCCTTTTCGAGCGATCGGCGCTTCTTTTGTACGACCCGCGGACTGGGTAGCTCGACGGTTTCGAATTTGGGATCGGTTTGAGGGATGGATTCGTAATCGACCAACGAAGCCACCGCATTTTCAATCGACATGGACGCAAGATTCTGCGCCTCCGCCGGCGTACCGCCGAAACCTGCACGCCGCAGCAAATGGGCAGCCGCCTCGACATCCCATTCGGTGGCTTGCTTGAGTTCCGGCATCGGTGCGGCCATCGCCCCGGTCGAAACCAGCAGGGTCAGCGCAACGCACGAAGCCGTCATCAATTGACTAACGATTTTGTTTCGCATGGCCATCCGAACCTCGAAACCGCGATGCCCAATCGCACAAAGCCTCATATCAACTGAGACGAAGCAACCGCACCGTACATGTCAATTCGGTTGCCGAGTGCTGTTATTGTACACAACGGACGGGATGGCGTTCTATTGCAATACAATTGCAGAATTCGGCTTTATCGCACCCGCCGCACACGCAATTCGAGGCAGAAATCGAGCCAATCCGTCACGAATGCCTCATCCACTTTGCCGAACACTTTCTCGAAAATCATCAATTCCATCGCTGGCGAATACTCCCGATCGACGGGCCGACGGGCGAGCACGGTCAGATAATCACCGAACTCGACGCGCTTGCGACGATGCAGATAATGCACCAGCGACCACGCCTGCGCATAGGCATTTTCGACATTCGATCTGCCTGTATCGAAAAGACTTCGGTCACCAATCAAACGTCGCAATGAAACCAACCGCCCTTGTCTGACGGCATCCTTATAACCCGTTGCCTTGACGCGCTTCGGCGATACTTCGCCCGAAATCGCCTCGCGCAAATTCAGCAGACGGTATTGATTGACCGTTGCAAATCCGGCACCGTTGCGATTCGGCGGCGTTTCAAACAAACACGCCAACCCCTCCACCAGCCATATCGGCTGATCGGCATGGCGGGAGTGCAACCCGGCATTATATAGAACCTGATGGGCAACCTCGTGCTGCACGACCAACTGGTTGACCGACTCGATGGTTTGATCGCGTTCATTGCGCAAACGACGAAGTTGCTTGAGGATGGCTTGTCGATTCCCGGGCGAACTTCTTCGATCTTTGAGCGAGAGTTCAATCGACGCAATCTGTTCTTTAACGCCCTCAAGCCGCCTCATGTTGAGCGCGTCATAGAACGCCGCCCGGTTCGTCCGAGGGCTGTAAAAACCTGCGGCTCCAGCCAGGTTCGCATCAGTCCGCTTGCCGTAGTCAAGAAACGCATCCGGATGATCGAAGAAAATGATTTGGAGCTTCTGTGTCGGTTCGGTCGAATCGAGATCGTGGATTTTGAGAAATCGATAGACCCCGACGTAGGTGGCTTCAACTCGGGCGATGAAGTCCGTCAGCGTTTCCGAGTCGCCTTCGTAGGCAATCAAAAAATGTGCGGTGGATTTTGTTTGAAACCCATCGCCTGCAATCTTCAACAGTTCAGTTTCTGCCGCCGGTTTGGATTCGGTTGCGTCGTCTCGGGCGTAGGCGTCAATGCCAGTCGAACCAAAGCTGGCCAACATTACCAGGAACGCAGCCATCGACCGCAATTGCAACCGTCCGACATCGCTCTCAAGTCGCGTCGTCACCGACTTACTCTCCATCTGATTCTGCCGCCAGAATATCCGTCACCAGCGACGGCGGCGTCCCGATCGTTCCGACGACGACCTGACCGATGAATTCGTTCGCTGACGGCTGATCGAATCCACGCTTCTTTGCGACGAACGTCACCGTTGCACCGGCGCGAACACCAACATTGCCAATCGTCCCAAGATCGCAATCCAACCCCGAGGGCACGTCGATCGCCACGACTCTTTCCAGGTCGGCGGCATTGATTCGGTCGATAAACGCCGCCATCGGTTCGCGGACATCGCCCGAAAACCCGGTTCCCAGCATCGCGTCCACAATGACATCTCGCTTTGAAAATGTTTTGCACGCACGATCAATGTCGTCTTCATCGATCAGATCGATGATCGAAAGTCCCATTGCGAGGGCAATATTCAGATTCGCCCCGGCGTCTCGGGTCAATCGCGTGCGGTCGCCCACGATCCAGACATTAACGACGCACCCGTGGTTGTGCAGGTGTCGCGCGATCACCAGACCGTCACCGCCATTGTTGCCCGTTCCGCAGATGATCTGGACAGCCGCATCGCCCGCATCGAACGCATGATTGTACTGGTCGTAGATCCAGTCGGCTGCACTGCGTCCTGCGTTTTCCATCAAGATAACCGATGGAATCTTCAGCAATTCGGAAGCGACTTCGTCGATGTGTCGAGATTGTTTTCGGGTCAGACTAATGTTTTGAAACGTCATGTCGATTCGCTCCCGTTTGCCGAGTCGGTTGCGTTGACACCCTTTGGGCGCCTTCTACAATCGCGGCCATGCGAATTTTGCTGACCAACGACGACGGTATTACCGCTGCCGGTATTGTTGCCCTGTATAAGGAACTGAGCAAGTTTGCGGAGGTTTTCGTGGTCGCGCCGGATGCGGTTCAATCTGCCTGCGGGCATGGGATCACCATTCGCGAGCCACTGACCATCAAGAAGACGAACGTCGGTGGCATTTTTGAAGGATGGGCGGTACGCGGCAAACCGGCTGACTGCGTCAAACTCGCACTTGGAAAATTGCTCGACCACCAACCGGACATCGTCGTCTCCGGGATTAACGATGGCGCCAATGTCGGTATCAACGTTTTGTATTCCGGAACGGTGGCAGCCGCTTCTGAAGGCGCGATTCAAGGGATTCCATCGATCGCAATATCGCAACTGTGGGCCAACAACGGCGAGACCATTTTCGATGAATCCGCAAGACTTTCGCGGTTGATCGTCGAAAACTTCGGTAAGAGTGTGATGGCCGGTAACCACCCTTGCCAGTTATTGAATGTCAACTTCCCGAATGTCACCGACGAACGACCGATGGGTCTTCGCATTGCCTCGCAAGCCACCCACCGAACCGACGACGAGTACAAGCGTGCGACCGGAGCAAACGGTCAACCGGAGTTCTCGCTGCATGGGTGGTTCAAGGACCATGGACCGCCGGAACACGACCTTCGGGCACTGTTCGATGGATACGTCGTGATGACGCCACTGCAAATTGACATGACCGATCACGAAAAACTCAAAACCATCGCCGAATGGGATTGGCCAGACATCACGCGATAGCATCACTTGCTTCAAACCAAACCTGCACTCGTTGCGATTCACGACTGCGCCTTCGATGAATTCGATATTCGACACACCCCGGAAACTGATCTACCGCGCCAGCACGATTGGGCTGGGCGGATTGTTCAGCCTGATGTGTCAGGTGCGGTTGTTCGGACGGGAGCATTTGCCAAAACGCGGAGCGGTCCTGCTCGCCTGCAACCATCAGAGTTTCCTCGATCCGCCGCTGATCGGTGCGATGACGGGCCGCCCGCTGCATTACATGGCCCGCGACTCGCTCTTTCGTGTGCCCGGTTTGAGCGCCCTGATCCGCATCCACAATGCGTTTCCCGTCAAGCAAAGTACGACCGACTTCGCATCGTTCAAGACATCGCTGCGAATCTTGAAATCGAACGGCGCACTGCTGCTGTTTCCGGAAGGGACACGATCGCAGGATGGGCGAATCGGCGAATGCCAACCGGGAATCATCCACCTGATGCGGCGAGCCAACGTGCCGGTTCTTCCCGTGGCTGTCGAAGGTGCGTTCGACGCCTGGCCGCGGTCGGCGTTGCTGCCCAAGCCTGCACGCTTGTGGATTCAGTTCGGGCGACTCATCGGACCGACTTCGTTTGAAGGACAGAATCCTTCTGAAGCGGCCACTCATTTGACCCAACACCTGCGTCAATTGCACAATCAACTGCTAATGCGTGCGGGAAAGCCTCCGATCGGGTATGATCCCGGGTAGATCAACGGGTTGGGCGAACGGGCAATTCTGGCTGGTACGCTGTGGATCGAACCATTGCCATGAACCCTCGCCAAGTGTGGCCCGGTTGCAAGGAATGCATCGCTGCAAGGAAAATCCAATGACAGATCAAATTCATGACACCCGACCGATCGTGGTTGCAGAAACCCCCGGCACGAAGGCCTACTGCATGTGCGGGCACTCGGGCAATCTGCCCTATTGCGACGGGGCTCATAAGCGAAAAGACGTGGGCGTTGGCCCGATGGTCCGGGAAGTCACAGAAAACGGCACGGTCGCAATCTGCCAATGCCATCAAAGCTGCAACCTGCCATTTTGTGACGGCACGCACAACAAGCTCTAGCCACCGCACAACATACGGCTTGGCAGAGAATTGCACGTCTCTTGTTCGGACCATTGGGACAGTGCAATGGCACATCTCTTGAAACCCGTCCCACTCGTTTCCCGGTAGCGTTACATGATTCTGGCGTCGAATGGAGTTGGCTTCACCGTCGAGATCATCTGGTGGCTCGGATTTCTATGCGCGTTTGGCCTGTGCATCGGCAGTTTTCTCAACGTGATCATTTATCGCCTGCCTCGCGAAATTGCCCTCGGCGATCCGAAGTGGTCATTCTGCCCCAACTGTAACTCCCGCATCCACTGGTACGACAACCTCCCTGTATTCAGCTTCCTGCGATTGGGCGGTAAGTGTCGGGTATGCAAAAACAAGATATCCGTCCGTTATCCCCTGCTCGAATTGACCGCTGGTCTGGTCGTCCTGCTGTTGCTCGACGCATTCCTCATCGCCCACACGCACACGGGCGTCATCGTCGATTACCCGGGCATGACGTGGCAACTCGGTGAAGATTGGCCGATCCTCCTCGCCCACATCATTCTGATGATGTCCCTGCTCGCAATGTCGGCGATCGACATGGAGCATTACTGGGTCGATATTCGATTCACAACGATGGCCACCGTCGCCGGTTTCTGCCTGCATGCCCTCTGGACGCCGGAGCGCACGTCGCAATGGCCACGACCTTCAACCGGTTTAGCCGCTGGCAGCATCGTCGGGGTGGTAACGCTGATGCTGACGTTCTTCGTCGTGCGCAGATTCATGTATCCACCAATGGAAATTGCTCTTTCGGAGTCAACCGACGAAGAAAACACTTCCCGCACAGATGAAGTCGCAGCGGAGTCCAATTCAACGGACGGCAACCATGTGCCCGACGAGCATGATCACCCCTCAGCCCAACCAAGCCCTGACGGAAAGACCGGAATGCGGCAACTCCTGGGTGCCCTCGGCTTGATTGCGGTCGCATCGAGCATCCTGATCCTTGCAGTCGGAGCGCTGCTCGATGGGGCTGGCATGAGCAAATCGCTCTCGAACACCGCCCGTTGGCTGCCCGGTCTGATATTCCTGTTCTTCCTCATTCAGATGGGTGGCAGCGAGCCGCGAGAGTCCGACGTTGAGATCATCGAATCCATCGAATCGGAGAAATCGACCGCCCGCCGCACTGTGCTTCTTGAGCTGCTGATTCTGCTGCCAACGATTGGGCTGGGTGGCGTAACTTGGTTCTATGGCGCATCTTGCGCGCAAACGGGCCCTATGTTCGACAGCATCCTGCAATGGGAACTCACCTCCGATTGGATGCCGATGCGCGGAATCGCGACTGCTGCGGCTGGCTTCCTGATCGGCGGTGGGATCGGCTGGTTCGTTCGCATTGTTGCGACATTGCTGATGGGTCGCGAAGCATTCGGTAGCGGTGACATTCACATGATGGCCGCGGCTGGCTGCGTTTGCGGTTGGCCGACAGTGTTGGTCGGGTTTATTCTATGTTCGATACTTGCGGTGGTCGGTTGGTTGATGATGCTGCCAATCAAACGCACGCGCGCGATTCCGCTCGGACCGTGGTTGTCGATCGCTTTCCTGATCGTGGTCTTGTTCTACGATCCAATCATGGCATCGAAACCGATTCGCAATATGGAATACCTGTTTGATTTTCTACCTGTGCTTTTTGAAAAAGTCACAACCACCCACTGAGCGACGAACAAATGAACCTTGCTATACAACGCTTCAAGGTCTATTCTAAGCTCATCCTGATTATCCTGTTTGCCCTATTCATCCTTTTGATGATTTGGAAAAACCGTCAGAATCAGGTGACCGTCTGGTTTCTTTATCGGTTTGAAGAAATCAATGTTTTGTGGCTGATGTTCGTTACGGCGATGTTTGCCGTCCTCGCTTGGATCACACTCCGGTTTGCATTCGGGGTGGTGAAGGATCTCAAGACACTCAAGAAACACGAGGAAGAATTGCAAACCAAGAAGCGCCAGGACGAACTCATGAAACGCCTCGATCAAGATGAATCAAAAGCATCGGGTACGTTGACGACCAAGGCAGCCACCCCAAAAGACCATACACCCGTCGACGGAAACGAATCGTAGGTTTGGATTCGCAAACGCCCGTCGGGTCGAAACAACTGAATATCGAATCAAGAAATTTGGGAATGGAATCCCTCACGGGATCGAACGAAATAACCGTGTTTACATTGGAGGTATGAAGAAATGTTCCGCGCCAAATCTGCAATTCTGACCGTCGCATTTGCCAGCATGCTGTCGCTCGCCACCGGTTGCGAAGACAAGAAAAACCGCATCGTCATGCTCGAGGAAAGCAATCAGCAACTCCTCGAAGACCTCACCGCTTCGCAAGACGAACTGTCCGCACTACGCAGCGCCAATGATCGATGTCAAAGCGAGTTGGCGTCAGCCCGCGGTCAAAACTCGCGCCTTAATGGCGAGATCGCATCGCTGCGCAATCAACCGCGCCCTCAACCAATCATTCAGCAGCAAGCCGCACCGCAACCGCAGGTGCCAAGCGGTTGGACGGCAGTACCCGGTGGTGCAATGATCGCAGTTGAAGGTTCGGTACTCTTCGGACCGGGCAAAGCCAAACTGCTCGGCGGCGCCACAAGCGATCTCTCGCGCATCGCCGATGCGATTCGACGCGAATACCCGAACAAAGATATTCTCGTTTACGGTCACACCGACAACACGCCAATCAAGAAGAGCGGTTGGAAGGACAATCTTGAACTCAGCACTGAGCGCGCCGCGTCGGTCGTTCGTTGGTTGAGCAAGGAAGGCATCAGTCGCGATCGTCTGGTTGCCTGCGGTTGTGGTGACAGCCGCCCGCGCGTTCCGAATTCAAACGAATCGAATCGCAAGCAAAACCGTCGCGTCGAAATCTTCGCCCTCGATGCCGACATCCAAACCGCGCGTCGTTAGTTTTCGCGAAGAATCCAAAATCAATTCGCCTGCCTTCGATGACCCATCGGAGGCAGGTTTTTTTGTGTCCGCCCTTCCCCAAGACCCTTTGATTCAAGCCCCAAACAATACCTTCAGCAACCAAATAAAGACGCTCCACCTTTCGTCCGATAAACCGTTGAGCGCACGTCCATCGTCAAAACAATGCGCACTCGCGGGGATCGTTCCTATGTCATTGGCTGGTCAGTGCTACTACTCGCTTTGCAACACCACCGGTGGGCACGTGCTTGCCCGAAGTTTTGTCCGCTCGATCCGAAAGCTCGGACTCGCCCGCAAAGCCTTCACCCCTTTTGACGCGCTCGAACTCAAACCGCAAGCCCTTCGCGGATTGATTCAACTTTGGAAGCGCATCCACTGGTCGCCCGGCGATGGCATGATGCCCGTCGAACAACTGCTCGCCATCTATGAGTACGTTTTGCGTTGGCCGGGTGATGGCGACGTCGTGGAACTCGGTTCGTGGACGGGTTTGACCACGTGCTATCTTGCCACCGCCTGTCAACAGCGCGGCAACAGTCATGTGTATGCCGTCGATACATTCGAAGGCACGATGGAGTTCGGGCAGACCTATCCATCCGTCGCCGGATTTGGCGGCAGCACTTACGCCGAATTCTCCAAGCGCATCGCACAAGCCGGTCACGAAAATCGCGTGACCCCCCTCGTCGGGCGAACCGATCATTGGGCTGGCGAGTACCCCGGCAAACCAATCCGCGTCCTGTTCATCGATGCCGACCATTCCTACGAAGGCGTCCGCAACGATTTCGAGAATTGGCACAAGCACGTCGAACCGGGCGGGCTTATCATCTTCCACGATCACAACTTCCCCGGGGTTAAACGCTTCATCGACGAGACCCTGCGCGACGACCCTCGCGTCAGCCACGACCCCGGTTTGATCGTCGAGAACGTCTATATGGTGACTCGAACCACCACCTGACACGAACTGTGGTGTGCTAACCGCGAGCGGCCACAGCGTTACGCCTTACAACTAATTGCAACCGCGGGCAGCGGATTGGCGTATCATGGTGAGGCGATCCGGAGCGCAAACATGTATTCCCACTGCCGCCGGATGTGTGGCACTGCTCTGTGAGCAGTGCTTTATCGATGAGCCGCAACGACGCACTGCCGACGGAGCAGTGGCACGTTGGCAAACTAACGCAAATTCTCAAAGGAGCATGGCCATGATGAATGCGACTCCCGTTTTCAAACGTTTGAAACTGAAACCCGTCCACCGAATCGGAGCAATTGCATGCGCGATGTTGCTGCTGGGTTCGACTTCTGCTTCGGCAAGTATTCCGATGGCGGCTGGCTGGATTGGACAATCGCTTACCATCATAGCCACGTCGCAGGGTGCCGACGATCGCTCGGTGGAAAAACTCCTCGACCTGCCGCCCGAAAAAGCCGAGGCGTTCTTCGCCCTGCTTGCACCAAACGATGTCAAGGTGCTGGTCGGTCGTCGCAATCAGGGCATCCACATTCGCGGAACGGCCAAGGAAGTGTCTACACTGGATGCTCTCGCCGAATTGATGATGCGAGAAGCCGGCCGCGAAGTAACCGATGTCGCTGCGTTCATTGAGGAACTTCAGGGCACCTGGGATTCGCAGTCCGTTTACAAATTGCCCGGCGATGCTGGCGAGGCACTGCTTCGGGTGTTGGCGTTTGAGGATGTTCCGGTACTGGTATCGCGACAAGGCGGCGGCATCGGTGTTGCAGCATCCAAGCGCGACCAAGCCGTCATCGCAGACGTTGCCCTCATTCAGCAGGGCATGTCACCTCAAAAAATGCACAGCGTTACCGCGCGCAAGGTCGCCCGCAATGACGGCGAAGGAAACCGTCGTGGCCGGGGCGATCGTGCAGAGCGCAGACGAGGTGGCAATCGTGAACGTGCCGACGGAGGTCGCGCAGGCAATGGTCGCCGCGGTGGCGACCGTCGAGGTCGCGAACTGGCCGAGAAAGTAGAGCGCCTCGAAAACCGCATCAAGAAACTGGAAGACCTGGCCGCCGCCCTCCACTCGCCTGAAGGTCACGCCGCAATGCACCACGAAGCGCACGACCATCACGCCAAACAAGAAAACAAAGCCAAGAAATCAAAAAAAGCGAAGAAGCAGGCCAAGAATCAGCGCAAAGGAAAAGGAAATCCCAACGAAATCATCACCATGCGGTATGATCTTCCGGACCACCATGCCGACAACCTGTTCAACCTGTTCGCTCCGGCAGACATCACCGACATCCTCGTGGGTCGCTCGGGCAACACCATCGAAATCCGTGCGGCTCGCAGACATCAGCGAACCATCAAGCAATTGGTCAAAATGATTTCGCCGGAAGCAAAAGCCAAAGTAACCAAACAAAACCAAGGCCGAGGCCAGTCCCAAACCGGCTAATATCCCGGCGGGAAGCCGACAACAGAATCGAATACATCAACCCCATTGCCCGCAAGTCTCGACATAGGCCTGCGGGCGTTCTTCGTTGCATATGACAAACTCAAGACGATGAGGGTTTACTGACACCCGTTTCTAAAGCGGCTGGGGCCGAGGCGCAACTTGACCGGTCAATTCGTATTTTCGCTGGATTCCAAGCATTCGACTGGATCATATATACTTGAGCAAGGAGTCAGATTGCGCGGAATGCCGAACCGGCGAGGGTAAAGGTTCGGGCCATCGGCCTGTGGTGGCGCGATTAGCGTTATGTGAGAATTAGTCAGCCCCCACCCATCCGCTTTGCTCAAGGGCGGGGCACCCAAGTCGGTATTTGATGAACGATGGAAACCGAACGAAACAAGTGGATTTATGACCTTTTGTTCTGCGGCGAGTGCGGCATTCATGTGCCGGTGTTTCACGATTTAGCCCCATCGGACCAAATGAAAGTTGACGAGTGGAGTCTCGGCAAGACACCTTCAACGCAGATTGCAATGGAAACTGGGCTTAGCGAGCAACAGGCGAAATCATGGAAACTCCATTTGAACAAACCTGTCCAGCGCAAGGGGCAGATGAATTCTTCGCCCTGTCCCGAGTGCGGACGTTGGCTTCGAACAAATTCGAGTAAGCAGTGTTTTCACTGCGGGCATAAGTGGCACGACTAAGTTGACCAAACACGGAATGGACCGTTGTTGAGTACTACAAAGAAATTTGATCCACAGCCAACGGCACTCTATTCCGACCGCGTTCGAATCGAGCCGCTCAACTTTGTCCATGCCGACGACTTGGCCGCTGCTGCCGACGACGCTGCGATTTGGGCGTACATGCCTTTGGCGGCTGGGGTGGTTCGGGACGATTGTCGCGGTTGGATTGAATCGACGCTGGCCGACGCGACTGACGGGTCGCAGGTTCCTTTTGCGATTGTCGATGTTCAGACTGGCCGGGCAGTCGGTTCGACTCGGTTCTTAAACATTCGCCGGCCGCATCGCTCTTTGGAGATTGGCTACACTTGGCTGGGGGCTGCAGCTCGGCGGACGCCGATTAACACGCACTGCAAATGGTTGCTGCTGTCGCATGCGTTCGACACGCTCGGGGCGATCCGCGTCGAGTTCAAGACCGACAACCGCAACCTCCGTTCGCAGCGGGCCCTCGAACGCATCGGAGCTACCCGCGAAGGACTCCACCGCCAGCACATGATCATGCCCGACGGGCACTTCCGCGATTCGGTCTATTACAGCATTATCGATAAAGACTGGCCCGACGTCAGAGCGAAGCTTTTGGAGATGATGGCCATCTCTCCGTCTCCATGATCCCAAAGGCTACCTCAGTTTCGGTTGCAGGAAAGCTACATCTTCGTAGGTTCAGGCCGGATAGAAGATGTCGAATTCATCTGGGCTTCGAGCCAATTGCACAGATGATTGGCCAACGATTCGCCGACTTGCTGCTCGTCTCCGGCGACGACGTGCGCCCCTGCCGCGTACATACTTTCTACATGGCGTTCATAGCGAGACCTTACAATCACTTTCACATGCGGCGCATGATCTCGGACATGCTCGAGTATCGTCAAGCCGGATTGGTGATGCGGTACGGTGATGACCACGACCTTGCACTGATTCAATTGAGCGTGGGCCAGCACTTCACGCTGCGTTGCGTCGCCAAGTTCACCACGAAAACCCAACTGCTGAGCCTTCTTAACGCCTGCCTGGTTTAGCTCCAAAACCGTCACGCGAATGGACTTGTCTACCAAAGCACGTGCGACGATTTGACCGGCTGGCCCAAAGCCGATGATGACCACATCCGGCGGTTCGCTCGCCCTTGTCGAATCGTCTGCCGACGAAGGTTCAGAACCCAACAGCCTCGCCATCCAATCGCCAAACCTAGGCGCGAGCGGTACAAGAAACGCGCTTAGAAAAAACGAGACAATGGCGGCAGAGACGACAAGGGCATAGGTATCCTCCGAAACAACACCACTTTTACGGCCGATCGAGCCCAGCACGAAAGCGAATTCGCCAACTTGGGCGAGGCACAATCCAGTCGCAGCCGCCACCCGCGTCACCTGCCCGAATGCCCGGAATATCACCCAGATGACGATCAACTTTCCGATCGTCAGCGCAACCACCACCGCGCCGACGATGTGCCAGTTTTTGAGAATCCAGATCGGGTCGGCAACCATTCCTGCCGCTCCGAAGAACAATGTGAGTAGAACGACTTGAAGTGGGGACACGTCTGCGCGAATTTGCGTCGCGAACGCCGAACTGCCCAGAAGCATTCCAGCTACAAACGCCCCAAGCGCCGGCGAGATGCCCGCCGCATGTGCCGCCCATGCCGCCCCCAACCCCATCACGACCGCGAAGATCACGGTCAATTCACGATTGCGATAAAGGGTCAACGTCCCCAATGCCAACGTCGCAACTTTATTGATGAGATACAATCCGACGATCAACCCGCTGGCCATCATCAACAATTTCGCAACGTTCCACGCGACTTCACCGGGGTTTCCGTCACCACCTAAGATGGTCATCAACAAGGCCAACGGGACGACGGCCATGTCTTGCGTGAGCAGAACACCCAAGCTGTTGCGACCGTGCGGCATTTCAATATCACCGCGTTCGCCCAGGATGCGAAGCACGACAGCCGTACTGCTCAGCGCGACCATCGCACCGAATGCGATCGCCGCCCTTGTTTGCAAACCGAATAACTTCGCACCAATGAATGCCAGAAGGATGGTGAGTACGATTTGGGCAACGCCACCGAGCAGCGGTTTGGTGCCCAATTCCTTCAATCGCTGGATTGAAAACTCCAACCCAAGGCTGAACAGAAGCAGCGCCACGCCCAGTTCAGCGATGGCTTCGATTTCGTGTTCCGATTGAACCGCTTGAAGACTTCCAGGGCCACCCAACGCCATCCCTGCGACGAGATACCCAACAATTGGACTCTGACCGAACCGAGAGAATACGCCTCCAACCAGAAGCGATGCTCCCAGGAGAACAACGATGTCGCGGAGTATGATCCAGAGATCCAAAGGGGTCGCTCCTCGATTTGGCGACAGACGTCCGAACAAAAACCGGATTGCGATTAAGAGCCCATGGGCCCGCTTCATCGAACTAGCCATCGTGTGTCATCGATGACACGCGAATCCGATCGAGTTCCAACTCGACTCAATTGCAAGCCAGACATTTTACATCGATTGAAACGTATCTGCCGAGGGTTGATTTGTCGACTTCTGCACTGATCGCCGCATCATTGAACGTCGTTCAACCGGATTGAACATTTGGGCGATTTGCAGTGTTTGTCTGCGGTTCGCCCGTCGTTTTTGGCAGTCGCACGATACGCACGTCGGTTTGCAGTGTCATCGACAGCATTATTTTCGGGCGTCGGATCGCAAGGGGCGGTCTGAAACCGTCGATTGAGTAAACAGACGATTGTATGAGAGAAGCTGCGCGCAAATTGCGCATTCGTCATCCGAACATAAAGGGTCTAACGTGCATCCGCGGATCGTACGACATCTCATTTCACCGCTGCTCGAACGTTTGCTGCGCAGGCGAACGTTTGCATATGCGCGCGAATGCGATGCGGCACAATGGCACGCGCCCGGCCAACTTCGCACGCTACAACGCGGCAAGCTGCGGTCGCTTCTAATCCTTGCGCAATCGAACTGCCCCTGGTACCGCAACCTCTTCGCCGAACTCGGCCTCGAAGCAGCAAGCGACGATCCGTTCGCCATGCTCGAAGCGCTGCCCTGCATCGACAAGGACACGATTCGCAGCAATCAGCGTGACATGACCAACGCATCGGTCGATGGCGGTCCGATTCCGTTTAACACTGGTGGATCGACCGGCGAGCCCCTGTCGTTCATGGTCGATCGACGGCGCATCGCCTACGACAAAGCCGCCCGAATCATGACCCACGCCTGGTTCGGTGTGCAGCACGGCGATCGGGAAGTCTACCTCTGGGGCTCACCGCTCGAGATTCGCGGGCAGGATCGTTGCAAACGAATGCGCGATCGGATGACGAACGAGTTGTTGCTGGCCGCATTTCGGCTGAATCCCGAAACAATGTCGCATTACCATCGACAGATCGATGCATTCGACCCGGCGAGCATATTCGGATACCCGTCCAGCCTGACTCGTTTCGCAGAATTCTGCATACAGTCGAACAAGCCATACCACGCCCGCAATCTTAGAGCCGTCTTTGTCACCGGTGAGGTCGTAGACGTTCGACAGCGACGTACCCTTAGCGATTACTTTGGCGTTCCCATCGTCAACGGATATGGCAGCCGAGACGGTGGATTCATTGCCCACGAGTGCCCGGCGGGTTCAATGCACGTGATGGATCAAAACGTCATCGTCGAGATTCTCGATGAAACCGGATACGCCGTCGCCCAAGGAAAAAGCGGTGAGATCGTTCTCACCCATCTCGATGCTTTTGCCCTTCCACTGATTCGATACCGCACCGGCGACATGGCCACCCAAACAACCGGGCGATGCGAATGCGGACGGGGGCTGAGTTTGATCGGACCTATCGACGGCCGTCGCGGCGATCATCTGGTCGGCGCGGATGGAACGTTGACGCATCCCTTGGCAGCGATTTACGTGATGCGCGAATTGGACGGCGTTAAGCAATTTCAGATACATCAAAACTGCGACCGTTCGATCGATGTGCAAGTTGTCGACGATGGGATGGGCCATCGGATGAATTGCGAACGGATCGTCAGCCACCTGCGACGGCGACTTGGTCCACTGCCTGTCAACGTGCGGTCAGTCAAAGACATTGCGGTCGCCGGTTCGGGAAAATACCGCCACGTGGTTTCAGAAGCTGCGGGCTTGTTCGATATGGTCGGAAGCGTTTGAGGGGACGATTTCAGAGATCGTTAAATTCAGAGATCGCCAAATTGGAAATCAGACATGAAAACGACAACCAAGACTGACGCGTCCATCGTCGATGCCATCGAACCGCTGCGCACGTCGATCAAATCGTCGCTGCCACACACCAAGGTCTACCACGTGCGCTGCGGGGCATGCAACGCGACCAATGCCCACGATGTGGCGACCGACTCGGTGCGAATGATCTGTCCGTGCTGTTTTCGCCGGATGACGCTGCCCGCAACGATACAGGCAACGTGCGAGGCATGCGGTGCGGAAAGCGATTACGGTCATACGCTGGCCGGCCATTCGGCTGCCTGCACGCATTGTCGCGTCCCGGTGGCAATTGGTCCGGTCGTTGGGAAGGTTCACGCAAGACGACGCACCAGACGACGCCAACACCGTCACGCCCGACTTGAACGAACCTACGCATTTAGCGAAGGGGCAGAACGCTCGATGATCCTGCTGGCGGCTGCAATCGCAACGTTGATATTCGTCGTGCTAGCCAGCGAAATGTAGCTGGCATTCAAGACAAATCGTGCATGCCCTTCATTTGTATCAAGATTGGCGAAGGCTGCCGTGATTCGATTGTCCATCGAACGGATATGTTAGACAAACAAAAGGCGGATGTCGGAAAACCCGACACCCGCCTTGTGTATTTGGACTCTTTACAAAGAGTTCATCGCCTATAAGCGATTAACCCCGACGACGACGAATAATCGCCAAGCCGCCCAATGCCAACAAAGCAATGGAAGCGGGTTCTGGCGTAATGTTCCAGACCTGAACGATGCTGGTGATGCCAAGACCATCGCCCGGGAAAATCGAAGCGTCAAAAAGAGTATTTACGCCAGTTGTTCCGGCGACCACACCATTGACCATGTTGAACGGACCGGAAACGACGGTTCCACCCGAGTCCAGACCGACCGCGAAGGCGTCGATGACATCGAAGGTGCCGTTGGCAGGGTCGATGGCAGTTGTGCCCGCAGCGAAACCGCCCGAGTCGAAGCGCACCAGATCGATCGGCTGGGTTGGGCCGAACTGAAAGCCGCTTGGCAAGATATCAGCACCGTCAGTCGAAAGCTGAATTTGAATCTGCAATGCAGCCAAGGGTTGCGAAGCGGGATTCACTACCTCGAATTCCTGAACAGACAAGGTATCGGTCCCTGGAGGAAGAAGGCTGGTTCCTACAGTTGCCAGGTTACCGTCATAAAAGATTGAGCCAGCTCCGGAACCGTTTTCCAGGAATCCGGCTCCGCCACCAGTCGATTGCCCGAGATAACGGGCATCGTAGGCGTTGCCGGTTAGCGCACGGTTTGAACCGACAGGAACACGGTTCTCAAGCAAACGACTAACGTCGCCGGAATACAATTCCGTGCTGACTTGCATTTCCGTGCTGTTGGGAATCAAGTCTGCCATTGCTGGGACAGTCAGCATCCCCACCAACGCAGACAACGCGAGAACTTTCTTCATGAATTGTACCTCCTTAAAGAGAGCAAGAGCCGCCACGAAATCGAGAAATTTGAGAGAGTGGCGCAGAATTCTTCAACACCCTGCGGATTATCCAAAGGGCGAATTCGTATGAAACTATTACACCTAGATTGGAGCATATCGAAATCGGCCAGCCGGCGTCAATGGTCCTATTTTTGGACTCATTTTCGATACTTCCTGCGCCACACGCCAGCTCGATAAACGTTGAAACCGCCATAACCCGCAATTTCTGACTTGATCGGCATGTCTTGGGTCCCTTCGTGCAGCATTCTTCGAAACCAATTTGCAGTGAAGAGCCCCCGATTTCTCGATTCATCTATCGAAGATCACCCCTGAGAGGGTCACATGGTGAAATTCAACTGCATGTTTTTGAAGTCATCGAGATCGACATCGCCGTCCTGATCAGCATCGAACGCCTCTAGACAATCGGCTGACGTCGGAGGCGGAGAATTGGGGCTGGGTGCGAGATCCGGTCCGTTGAGACATTCAAACATGACGCCATAGTCGGCAAGATCGATGTCACCATCAACATCTGCATCGCCGAAGCGAACTGCCCGAAATTGACGCATCATGTCGTGATCTTCGTGTTCGAGAATGTGACAGTGGTATGGAAACAGTCCCGAGTAGTCTTCGAATCGCGTCACCACTTTGACGAGTTTGAACGGGGGAACCATGACGGTGTCTTTCCAACCGGATTCATTGGGGGCAGGCGGAATTCTAGGACCGTTCGTGGTGATGTTCTCGCCCACAACAATGAAGTCCTGCGAATACAACACCTGAAAAAAATCGAGGTGAACGTGCATCGGGTGAGAGATTCCGGATCGATTGATGAACGTCCACGTTTCGGTCGTACCCAAACGCGGGAATTCGACGATGTCGCCCCAGTGCAAATCGTTGATCTTCCATGCTGTCCCTGAACATGGGTGCGGTATCTTCTGCAAGACAAAGTCGCGGTTGATCACGGCATCGTCTGGGTCGAGTTCTGCCATAGGTCTTAACGTTGCCGGTAACGGATCGGTTGAGTCAGCAACATTGGTGACAACGAACTTCAGCACGTTCGGTAAAACACCCAGGCCAGGCGTTCCAGGAAACGGTGCTGGCGCCGAATTCTCAAGTATGATTTCTTCACCGGCCAGGTTCTCGGCGAAGTCGAGAATGAGGTCAGCACGTTCCGCCGGTCCCAACGTCACTTCTGAAAGCGTCACTGGTGCAGGCAACAGTCCTCCATCTGTACCGATCTGTTGAAAGCTCTGCCCGGTTGAAAGCGACAAAGTCAATGTGCGCGAATTGCAACCATTGAGCACTCTGAATCGATACTTGCCCTTCTTGACTTCCATGAATGGCGTGACCATTCCGTTGGCCAACATCGTATCGCCGAAAAAATGATCCGGTAGACCAGAAGGATATTTAAGCGAGCCGTCGGGATGGAAACTTCGATCCTGCAAAATCAGCGGCACTTCGAATTCACCTGAAGGCAAATTCAATGCTTCTTCAAATGCATCGGAAATGATGTAGGCACCTGCAAGACCCATGTATACATTAAGGCGCGTGATACCCAGCGCATGATCGTGGTACCAAAGCAGGCCCGGAAGTTGCTTGTTTGGGTATTGGTAACTCAACATGGCCCCAGGCAGATAAGCATCCTCCGGATAACCATCGACATCGGCCGGGACATGACCGCCATGAAGATGAACCACTGTCTTTGGGACGTCCTCTGCGCCATGTGGGCAGAGATTGACATCGAGATAGTGATCGGTTCGCGGTGTGCCGTTTGCGTTTTGAAGATTGTTGATCCAATTGACCGTTACCGGTTGGTCGCGCGTGGCGAGAATCGTCGGCCCCGGAAAAACACCGTCATAGGTCCACAGAGTTGTCGGCGGCAGATGCCTGTGAAGTTGCTGCTCGACCTGCACGATTTCGATGTCGTACGTTGCCGCTTGACCAGCAGTGCCTGTCGTGGGCGTTGCGATTGGAGGAATGGGTAGTGGATCGAGAAATGGCGCTAAGACGACGGGGCACAATCCATTTGTGCAGATAGTGAAATCACCTTGATACGTTCCACCCGAAGTCGTGCAATTGCTTTCACTTTCCAGTGTGCAAGATCCATTATCGTCGCAGCATGCCCCCGTTGCAGTGCTGCATGGATTCGGCGAACACGTCGTTCCATCGCCTTCATATGAGTCGCCTGCATTGTTGCAGCCAGTCATGCTTGTCGTGTAGCACGATCCGACACCGTCGCAACACGCGCCTTGCGCCGATGGCGGTGTAAAGTCGATGGCCAAGTCCGGTCGAACGCTTGGGTTCGGATTGTCCTTGGTATCGAAGCGTTTCGACGACGTGCCGATTTTCTCGTTGCCAATCAGAATCCAACCAAAATTTACGGAAGGATTGTCGAGCCACCCTTGCACATCTGCGACCATACCTTTGGAACTGCCCCAGGTGTAAAACGCATTTCCAATAATCGTCTGCGTTTCACTCGGAAATGGTTCAAAGTCACCTCCTTGCGTTACCCAAAAGTCAGAGGAAACAGGACTCGAACTGTTGTATCGAGCGTATAGCCAAGTCGCATCATTGTTCGCAAGAAACGCCCCGCCGCCCTCGTTTCCGCTTGCGTCAGAGGCTCCCTCGCCCCAATCCGTAAGCACCCTATGAAGGGACACAAATTCCGGTGAACCGGTACTCCGCGACATATTGAGAGTCAGGGTCACAGAGTTGATGATTGAACCGGCGGGAATGTTTCCCGCGATGTCGAATGCCACCAGTCCGCGGCGAACATTTCCGACACTTGTGGTGCCCGAAAAAAAGTGATCCCCAACACCATTACTCAACGAGTTGGATTCGCCAAAGATGGTGTTGTCTTTGACAGCGCCGATTGAAACGACTGCGCCGCGCAAACCGCAAGGGACCGCCGCCACGCATGTCACAACCACTACTGCCAGAAGCGGTAACTCAGCGATAGCGCTGATATTTCGCCGAAAGAAACGGTCAGCCGAGGTCATCATTAATCCGCTCGCTTTGGTGAACTTCTCAATCATGTACCATCCTATTGAACGAAACTACTACGGCGTCGGGTCTGTCAACAGAGAAACAAACACTGGCAAGTCATTGATACCAATCGATGCGCTGCCGTCCAAATCGCCAGGCGCGCAAACACCCAGTGGACTCGTCGCTCCCCAGCACGCCTGCATTTCGGCGAAGTCGGCCAGGTCCACATCGCCATCCAGGTCGAAATCGCCGTTGCCAATGTCCGTGCAGGTGAAAGCAGTAATCTCGAACGCATCGAGACCGCCTTCGACAACATCGCCTGGCGACAGATCGCTGACCGAAAAACGAATTCGAAATGTTGAACTTGACGCCGTCTCGGAACCGACTTCGATGCTGTCGTTTCGCCAACTGCCCGATGCTGACGTGTAAGTGCGAATCGTCTGCCAATTCGTGCCAGCCACATTGGTGGCGTACTCGACTTCCATCGAATCCTCTGACCCCAGAGGACCTGTTGGAATGTCATTTAACCAGTAGGCATAGTTGATCGTGCCGCCATTGGATAGATCGAATACTGGCGACGTCAGCGTAGCCGTACCATCGTCGACGTCCGAGTTGCTGTCACCAGGATCGTTCTCGGTGAGGTAACACTGACCCGATCCGTCAAAGTCAGCGGTTGGGTCGCCGCGATCGAAGTCCACCGGAATGCCCAACTCCCATTGACCTTCCGATGCGTTACCGGTCGCTGTCCATCCCAAATCGGTTTCAAAACTATCTGCAAAGACCTGCTCGTTCTGTCCGACATTGGCAATAAAGAATGAGGAAGGCGCATCGACAGGCGTCGTCACGGTTGTACCACCGTCACCCTGAGCACTGAAGTAGAACTGGGCAGCATCCGAACAGGTGAAACCGGGCAACGGTGCTTCGTAGAGATCGCCACCTACAGGATTTAATGCGATCGTCTGGAACGACACGAAGATATTCGGGCGATAATGCAGCGTTGGCGACGAGGGCACGATGTTCTCACCAATGGGAATCACTTGAACGTCGATATTGGTAGTGACACTTGGCGGCACTTCACTCGGAGGCCCCGAAGGAAGCACGATGGCCAAAGCGCCGGGTTGGTCTACTGTGAAGTCCGCATTTGAAATGTCGAA
Organism: Alphaproteobacteria bacterium; assembly: GCA_028285105.1. Classification (GTDB taxonomy): domain Bacteria; phylum Planctomycetota; class Phycisphaerae; order UBA1845; family UBA1845; genus UBA1845. The sequence continues at coordinate 94,713 of JANQQE010000029.1, read as the reverse complement.
GAATACATTGCCACTGCCCTTGACCTTGACGCGGGCAGTGCTTGTTGGCGCATTGGGCACGATCACCGACTCGCTTCCGTCATTGGGCGTTCCGCTTGCCAATACAATCGGATAGGTCAAACCGCCATCCGTCGAAAGAAGCAGGTCAACTGTCGCAGCCGACACTGGGGCGCTGTCCGTGCCTGCGACGTTCCAATTAACGGTTGCGACTCCGGACCACGTTTCCCCGCCGTTGGGTGAGGTAACGATGAACGGACCTGAACTCGTCGTGACCGTGACGACCATATCATCGAAATCGACTCCGCCGCCACCGGCTTGGTTGTCGCGGGCTGTACAGCGGAAATTCATTGCGCGGTTCGTTGATGGCAACTGCTCGCCCGGCGCGGTCGTGTTGTTGATCAAATCCTGCAAACGCGGAAACGTACGTGTCGGGCTGACCGTCGGGTTGTACGATCGAAACAGCGGGCTGCTGCCATTGTCGGAAGACGCGATCGATTGTGCCGGACCCAGGTCGCGTTCTTCCCAGCAATAGGTAAGCGGATCGAGGTCTGGATCTGAACCGCTTGCCGTCAATTCAAAAGGCGTGCCCTGCGGAATTGTGTGGTTCGCGCCGGCGTTCACAGCCGGATCGTTGTTTCCCGTCGCGGTTGTGACCGGGCAATTGTTACCCGATCCGCCGGTTATGTGATTGCGAATCTCGCGGAAGCTGTCGTGGTGAAAATACGGATCGCTGTTGGATTGCAGATTGTCGCTGCTGCAAATTCCAGCGTAAGCCATGATTGTCGAACCGCTGCCAGGTTCGTAGGCGGTTGAACCGTTTCGATTACCACCGGCGCAATTGCCGCCAACACCATTAAAGCTGTGGTTGGAGCCGAATTGATGCCCCAATTCGTGAGCAACATAGTCGATGTAGAACGGATCGCCGATGGGGCTGCCCTGTCCAGTCACTCCCCGCGCTTTCGATCCTGAACAGATCACTCCCAGACTTGCAACACCACCGCCACCAGTGCTGAAAACATGTCCGACGTCGTAGTTCCCACTTCCGATCTCGCTGTCGATGTTGCTTTGATTCTGCCCCAGCATGGCAATTCCGTCGCCGTTTGAGTACGGGTCGGGGTTGGATGTGTAGATCAGCAAATCGTTGTTAGCGATGAGCTCAAAGCGAACTGCGACCTCTGATTCGTACACACCGGTCACACGATTAACTGCCGTTACGACAGCGGCCATCCCCAAAGGAACCGTTCCACCGTGAAACTGTGTGTACTCTGCCGTTGTTGCGACAGCCAAACGATACGTTCGGAGCGTTTCGGCAACGCGTTCCGCCCCGCGCGCATTGTCAGTTGAATTGCCGGCATGTCCGGCATCGGGATTCGGGAAGAGTTGACACTTGGGCAGTTCGTTTGGCTGGGCCAAGTCGCGCTTGTAATAGCTGGCATAATTCAGCGTATCGCCTCTGTTGATCGGGTCAATGTAGACGGCTCCGTTGGGGCTCAAGATTTGAGCGTGGAAGCCTGCCGGAGTCTTGTCGAACCGCACTTGTGCATGCGGATCGTCGATGCCCTGCCCATAAAACGTTCGAATCTCTGGAAAACGGGCGGCCAGTTCCGGGGCCATCACCGGAGCTTCTACAAATCGAAACCGTGAGAACGAGCCGTCGGGCATTGGAAGTTCGATGACAGACGACGTGTCGCGAACCGATATCTCATCTTCAAGCGGAGCGCCTTTGATAAGCAGACTCATTTGTCGTTCGTCAAATGTGACGGCTTGATACTGCTGCGGACGCACCCACGCCTGTGCCAGTTCACCCTCAACCGCCGCGCGCAGCGCCGTTGTCCAAACCGAATCCGCAGACTGCAGCCCTACCGATTGCCCGTTTGCCAATCCGCCAGCCGCCAACATAACCAATACCGAAAATCCAACGACAAAACGATCACCGCATTGCTTCTTATGCATCTTCACCCTTCCCGATCATTCGCTGATAAATGCGCATGGTTGATATCTCTTGACCACCGCAAATTGACCTGACGCAAGATTTGACTTGACGCAAAATTGAATTATAGCAACGCGATGTGTCGCGAGTGTTTCCGAAGTTTTGTTTTTCGACAAACCCTTGCAACTGATGACCGGTCAAACTCGGCGACATACGATGGCACGCAACGTATGAGGACACAAGATTCGAGTCGTGCCAGACTTACTAAAACAATGCGTTGAATGGCTACCCGGACCTGCGACCGCTTGATTCGCTGTAGGATTTATGCGTCGTTAATTTTCTGGTCGTCCGCGAGAAGGAATGCTTTGCAAATGAATTCAGAATACAACCCGAATGCTCGACCGGCAGATGTACGTCATGCTCCTCCCATTTCGGGCGTTGCAGAGATCGTCTTGAGCGTACGCGATCTGCCGCTTATGCGCGGGTTTTATCGCTCGGTGCTTGGGTTCGAGTTGTTCAGTGAAGGGTGCTACGAATCAGAATCCGGACCAACCGAGGGCGGTGAACCGACGATCAGCTTTTTGACCATTCGCGACATCGAAACTCCCTTGGGTCGAAATGGTCATCCACAACTGCTTGCACTGATCGATCATCGTCGCCATGTGTTTGCGAGACCGCGATTCGACGGGCACGACGTACGCCGCTCGACATTGAACCACCTCGCCTTCGAGATTCCGCCCGAAAGTTACGATGCTCACAAGCAGCGACTCATCGAACGCGGGTTCAATCCGACTTATTCAAGATTTCCCGCGATGAACGCCAAGGCGATTTTCTTCAATGATCCTGAAGGCAACACGCTTGAGTTGATCTGCCACGCGGCACGATGAATTCACAATAGCCGCGGCGAAGTCTTCTGATCCCGCAACTGCTAATCGTCGTCTTTATGATCGTCTTTGTCATCGTCCACATCGACTGCGCGCAACCGGAAACGCTGCCGATCTTCAGATGCTTCCAACTCATCGATCGCTCCGCGCCGAATAACATTTTCAAGGCGGCCCGCATCACTCAACACACCCGCATTCGAGTTGAAGAATGACTCGATTCCAACCCAATCCTTCACGATAAAAACTTGGTTCACGTCCGACTCATCTTCGACCGGCGCAAGGATCAGACTCAACATGCCGACCGCAGCATACGCTTCCGCATCGGTTTCCTTGTCGCCGATTCCGATCAGTAAATTCGGCAAATGGTCGCGTCGCCAACTCAGCAGGTTTTCTTTCAACTCGGCTTGATCCACCAGTGCCGACGCACTCGGACCCATGACGAGCGGAGCCTGCGGATACCCGTGCATTTTCAACCACTGCCGCGTCTCGTCGAACAGAAAAATCGGCCGAGCCGTCACGTACATCAGATGGTACTTCCGACTCATCGCATTGAGTACTTCAATCGAACCCGGGATAGGCTTCGACTTTGTGTCAATGTCATCGATCAGTACACCTTCGTAGTCGGTTTCGGCGATCGTGTGATCGACATCGACGGCGATGATGACACGGCTGCGTTCCCAGCGCCGTACGGGCTGCTCGACCTCAACGCGCTGCAAGCCGCTTCGCGCCCTGGCTTTCACGTATTTGGGGACAGCCCCGCCAATATCCGCAACCATCTGAGCGCGGCCTTCATCGTCGGTCGTCGCCGATCCGATATGCTGACTTCCGTTCCAGAATGTAACTGTCGTGCCCTCCAGCGCATCGGGAAGACCTACCGGCAAATCCTTTTCAAGCTGGGCCACAAAAATGGACTGCTCACCAGGAAGATAAACGACATCTTCCATGGTCAGCGCCAGTTCGCCTCAACCGGTTGCAACGACAGCCAACCAAACCGCCAATGTCACTGCCACGATGTCAATGGATTTGGCTCGATTCTTCAACACATTCTCCAGCACCAGAAACCAGAATCGGTTGATCGGCCGATCGTTGCACCTTTGCAGTCAACATCAGCGAACGCTTTCCGAATACGCGACGCAGTCTATCAGATAAAGTCGAATCGCGTGGGCGAATCGACTACAATCAATCGCGAATTTTTGTGTACCGTCACCGTCCCGATTCATTTGGCTTGGAGGTACACGTTTAGCTGAGGATGCTTGTGTAACAATACTGCCTTAACTGGCGATTGTTCGTTGTAGCGATTGGTTCATATGCGCATGCTACGTTGGGGCGGTCGATACTCGGGCGAGTTGCAAGAAATGAACGACTTAGTGTATATGTGCTTTCAAACATACGATCATCAAATCAAGGCTTCCGGTTAGCCCGATCATGATGCTACTCAAGATTGCGCATCGAACTGCGTAACTTGTGACGGCTGTTCTGACATACCGAATAAACGAGGCTGGCAGCGAAAGCGTGCCGGATTTTGAATGAAACGTCGAGCTGCTGTTATTGCTGCTGTCCGCACGCCGGTCGGACGATTTGGTGGAAGGCTTGCTACGGTTCGGCCCGATGATCTTGCTGCCACCGTCATTCGCGCTGTCATCCAGCGATCAGGCATCGAGTCTTCGCTGATCGACGATGTCTACTTCGGTGCCGCCAACCAGGCTGGTGAAGACAACCGCAATGTCGCGCGGATGGCCGCATTGCTCGCCGGACTCCCCGAGACGATTCCGGGGTCAACGGTCAATCGTCTGTGTGCTTCGGGGCTTGAAGCCATCAACATCGCAGCCCGCATGATTGAGGCGAATCACGGCGATGTGTTTGTGGCTGGCGGAGTCGAGTCGATGAGCCGTGCCCCATACGTGCTGAGCAAGTCCGAGAATGCATATGGTCGGACACAACAAATCTACGACACGTCCATCGGGTGGCGCTTTGTAAATCCAAAGTTGGCTGAGAAGCATCACCCGTTTCCGATGGGTGAGACAGCGGAGAATGTGGCACGCAAATACGGAATCGATCGAGAATCGCAGGATCGATTTGCGTTGTCGAGCCAACAGAAGTGGGCAAAAGCGCAGAAGCAAGGCGCATTTAACGATGAGATCGTGCCGGTTGAAATTTCTCAGCGAAAAGGACCGGCGCTGGTCGTGGATACAGATGAGCATCCCCGGCCCGACGTGACCATGGAGCAGTTGGCCAAACTCCGCCCCGTGTTTGCAAAGGATGACAAAGGAACTGTGACGGCTGGGAATTCTTCGGGCGTGAACGATGGGGCAGCCGCCTTGCTGATCGTCGAAGAATCAAAAGCAGCGGCGCTGGGTTTGAAACCCATCGCATTCGTCGGTTGCAGTGCGTCAGCCGGCGTTGACCCGGCTTACATGGGACTTGGACCGGTACCGGCGATCCGCAAGGCATTGGATCGGGCGGGGCTTACACTTGACGATGTCGGACTTGTTGAAATCAACGAAGCCTTTGCCGCGCAGTCGATCGCTTGTCAGCGCGACCTCAAGATCACTGACGACAAACTCAATGTAAACGGTGGCGCAATTGCAATTGGACACCCGCTCGGATGCAGCGGTACACGGATCGCGACAACGCTGATCCACGAGATGAGTCGACGAGGCGTTGAACGAGGAATCGCTTCATTGTGTGTTGGCGTTGGGCAAGGTCTTGCCACGATTTTCTCGAAGGCCTAAGGCATTGACGCGATCTTTGCGAGTCCTGATTCCATGGCCGCAACGAGCGCATCGATTTCGATTTCCGTCATGGGCGTTGAAAGCGTCGCCGAGCAGGTGTTGATCATGATAAAGCCCTCGGAGAACAGGTGATCGAGCAGCGTGGCCAATCGCATTTTCTCGGCGTCCGTATTGAATGCTTCGCGAAAATTGTGCGGTGGTTCTTCTTTCATATGAACGCGCAACATCGATCCACCGCCCGTGACGCACGCGCAGGCTCCCGTGGTGTCGATGGCTTTTCTGATACCGTCAATCGCACGATCGGTCAGGGCGTTCAGTCTCGCGACCTCCTTCTGGTCGAATAACGCCATCGCCATCAAACCCGCCGACATCGAAATCGGGTTGGCCGAAAACGTGCCGGAGTGAGGGAACAGGAACCGGTGCGATTTGGGATTAAGGACGTCCATGACATCGGCCCGGCCCGCGACGGCGCCGACTGGAAAACCGCCGCCGATCATCTTGCCAAGAGCAGTGAGGTCAGACTTGATGCCATAGCGAGTTTGCAGTCCGCCGTACTCAGAACGAAAGGTAATAACTTCGTCGAGTACCAGGAGGGCGTCGTGATCGGCAACCCACTTCTGTATTGCTTCGATGTATTCCGGCTTGACGAGATTCAATCCGACTCGGTGCGGCATGAGATCGAGCAGAACGCAGGCAACCTCGTGGGCGTGTTCGTTTAAGATCTTGATGGCCCGGTCGGTGTCGTTAAAGGGAATGATCACGACGTCGCGCAGCGAAGACTCTGGCGTGCCATGCACCAGAGGCACTGAGTGCGGTTTGTCGTGGCTGCCCCATGTCTCCGGTGTCGGCGCTTGCGAGACTTCCGCGTAGTCGTACCCTCCGTGGTAGGCACCTTCCACCTTTGCGACTTTAAATTTACCTGTAAATGCACGACTGGCTTTGATCGCGACCATGATGGCTTCGGTCCCGGAGTTTACAAATCGCAGCATGTCGAACGAAGGCGAGCGTGAACACAGGTGTTCCGCATACTGCACTTCAACCTCAGTCGCCAGCATGAATGCCGAGCCGCGGGCCATCTGCTCGTTGACGACCCGGACAATTTCGGGATGGGCGTGCCCGTGGATGAGGGAGGCCATGTTATTGGAGAAGTCGATGCGTGTGACCCCGTCAAGATCGGTGACGTGGCAACCTTTTCCGTAGTCTGCATACGCGGGATAGGGTGAACGTAAGACTGTGTTACGTGAAACGCCACCCGGTAGAACTTTCTGCGCCCGAGCAAAAAGATCGGCGCAACGCGAGAGATCGGTTCGTGTGTTCATGGGTTGTTTGCCGTCGCGCTTTCGCGGATATCGCTGAGTGGAGCGCCGGTTTGGTTTTGCACGTCTTGGAAATCGATACCCGGACTGAGTTCGCTGACGCCAAACCCATCCGGCGTCACTTCGATGACGGCGAGGTTCGTGTAAATGCGATCGACCACGCCAAGCCCGGTCAGTGGATACGTACAGGATTCGACGAGTTTTGGATCGCCATGCTTGGTTGTGTGCTGGGTGATGACGTAGATGGACTTGACCCCTGCGACGAGGTCCATCGCACCACCGACCGCCGGTATTGCGTCGGGCTGACCGGTGGACCAATTTGCGAGGTCGCCATTTTGCGCGACCTGAAGCGCACCGAGGACACACAGATCGATGTGTCCACCACGAATCATGACGAAACTGTCGGCGTGATGAAAGTATGCCGCACCGGGCATCGCCGTGACTTGACGCTTGCCTGCATTGATCAGTTCAGGATCGCCTTGTCCCGCTTCCGGTGAAGGGCCCATTCCAATCAAGCCATTCTCGGTGTGGTAGATGAGCGTCTTGTCTTCGGGTACGAATCTGGCAACGAGTTCAGGAATACCGATGCCAAGGTTCACATACGACCCGTTGGGAATGTCTTGAGCAAGACGGGCAGCCATCTCCTCGCGCGACCAACCCGCTTTCGAATCTTTGCTGGTCATGGGTAGGAAGCTCCGGCGGCGACAAGTTCGGATTCGTGGGCTGGTTCTGCGACTTGAACAACACGATCTACGAACAAACCGGGCGTCACAACGGTTTCCGGATCGATGTCGCCTGCCTCAACGACATCCTGCGCCTGCACGATCGTACAGTTCGATGCCGTCGCCATGATCGGCGCGAAATTGCGGGCCGTCTTGTTGTATAAAAGGTTACCGTGAACGTCGGCAGTGCGGGCCTTGATGATCGTAAAGTCTGCTCGAAGGCCCCGCTCTAGTACGTATTGCTTGCCTTCAAACTCGCGCAGTTCCTTACCCTCAGCCAGCGGGGTACCGACGGCCGTTGCGGTATAAAACGCCGGCACCCCCGCACCACCGCAACGAATGCGTTCAGCCAACGTACCCTGCGGAACAAGTTCGAGTTCGATGCGACCGCTTCGATAGAGTTCTGCAAAAACAGTCGAGTTGGCAGTGCGCGGATAGGAGCAGATCGCTTTTGAAACCCGCCCGACTTTGATGAGCGCCGCGAGACCGACTTCGCCCGAACCGGTGTTGTTGCTTATGATCGTCAGGTCGGATGCACCTTGATCGATGATCGCATGGAGCAACTCGACCGGACTGCCCGCTTCCCCAAACCCGCCAATCATGATGGTCGCACCGTCGAAGATGTCGGCGACCACTTCATGCGGCGTGTTCACACGCTTGTCGATCATCCCGCACACCCTGGTTTGCCGGCGGAAGCCGAACAACTACTCGGCGCTTCACCCGATTTCTTCACTCGGTCGTAATTATACAAACCGGCTTCATCGAAGAGGACACGGTCTTCGTAATCGTCGAACCAGACGGCATTGGGGTTGCGGCCGACGATGCAGACCTTTCCTTTGTCTGGCGCGCTACCGGCATTACGCAGGATCTTGAAAATCACGACACCGTTTTCGGAACCGGCAAGGCCCGGAATCGGTTCGTTGGTCACTGCCGCCACTTCGGTCTTGCCTTTGTAGTGCGTGATCGAAAGTTTGGCGTGGCATTCTACACCGGATAAACCCCTCTGGGACGTGTTGAGAATACTCCACGCCTCTTCGATGGGAATGTTAAACGCTTTGTATGCGACGATATCGCGGCCACAGAAAAAGTAGTGGTTCTCTCCGCCAGCGCGTTTGAATTCTCGCTGGAGAATGCGAAGTGCATCGGCATCGTCGTTGATGCCTTTGATGATCGGTGCCTGATTTTCAACAGTCAGCCACCCGCGCGAGACCAGCCCGCGCATTGCTTCGCCGGTTTCCGGAATCCACTGCTTGAAGCCCTTTTCATCCTCGATGTAGTTTCCGTCAGCATCCTTGGCAAGAATTTCGTCGGGGTGCTGAAAGTGAAGCATGAAGTGCATCCCGACCTGCGGGTACGTTTCATGGAATCGGTCGAGCATTTCAAGCAGCGTGCGGTCGAAGCGCTGGGGGTAGAACGCCATCTCCTTGGTTCCGACGCGGATGGATTCGATCCCGGCTTCGGCAAGCGCACCGAACCATGCGGCAAGTTTGGAATTGCCAAGGACCATGGCGTCACCACCCGACAGGAGAATCTCTCGGAGTTTCTCGCGTCCGCTTTCGGGGTGACGACCACCGTTGGCTTCCACCGCGTCATTGTGTTCTTTGATGTATGCGATGATCTCGGGAATCTGTGCCAGACCCTTCTTGGCAACGGTCCCGTCCTGCCGTTCAATATCTTTTCGGGCGATGAGTTCTTCGCGGTAACAAAATCGACAGTGTGCAGAGCATGTCGAGATGACGTACATCAAGCCCATTTCGTATTTGTGGAGCAGCCCTTCGACCGGCGCATAGTCCATTTGAAAACCGGGGTCTTCAGAACCCTGAAGGTTGTCCGTTTCGTCCGGGCTGGCTTTGACGATTCGGCTGATCGGTTCTGAGTTCTTCGCCAACTCGTAATAGTGACGTGTAATCTTGACCGGCATGCGATCTTCGACATCGCGGTCGGTCCCCTTGAGAACGCGGAGCGAGGCGACTTCGCCTTTGGAATAGAATTGAAGCATGTCCGCAGGCGCTTTTTCATCGAAAAATGGTGAGAGTCCGTTGATGATGTCGCGCTGGTATTGCGTATCCTCGACGGTGTCGAGAAAAGCCTGTTCGCGCGCCGTCGGGATGTGTTTCAGCTTCTGGATCATGAGAAGAACTCCGGGTCGATACCAAATTCTTGTGGACCTCAGTGTAACATAGTGTACACTTTGAATAAGTTTATGCAACAAAATGACCAAAGGGGCTTTGATTGTCCATCCAGGATCTCATCGCGACTGCGGGCGACCGCCTCACCCCGACCGAACGTCGAATCGCCGAAGCAGTAATGGAAAATCCGACGTTGCTCGCGTTTGGGACGGTCTCGGAGTTGGCCGACCGTGTTGGCACCAGTCGGCCTTCCATCGTGCGGTTCGCGATGAAGTTGGGATTCGAAGGGTATTCGGACCTCCAGGCGCAAGAACGAGACCAAGTTTCAGATCAACTCTCAAGACCGAGCCATCGCATTCGGCAACAGCAGGAAGCCGGTCCGCTTCGTCGATCGGTGCTCGAAGCCGTCTACGACGTGTTCGAGTCGCTCACCGATCGGCGACTTGACGCACTGGTTCAACCGATGGTCGAAGCGGCTCATGTCTGGATCCTTTCCGGCGAGACTTCGTTGGCGGGGGCACACACGTTGTATGCGGGATTGTCGATGCTCAGGTCGGATGTTCGACTGGTCACCGAGTACGAAATGGGCAGGGATTTGGCCGGGGCCCGCGCCGGCGAAGCTGCGGTCGTGTTCGATTTCAGTCGCTACCGGCGTCACTCGATTACGGCAGCCAGGGCATTGGCCGATGAAGGCGTCAAGATCCTCGCGATTACCGACGGACCACTTTCCCCGATTGCGCAAATCTCGCATGCATGGGGGCACCTGAAGATTCCGGCAGTCGGACCGTTCGACAGTTCCGTGCCCGCAGTCGTAGCAGCCGAACTCATCGTCGCCCGCGCCGCTGTTTTGCTGGGTGATGATGCTCGGGAGCGTATCGATCGCCTGGAATCGCTCTGGCAAGCAACGGGAACATTTTTCGATGATGCCAGTTGCTCTACCGGGTGATAAACCAAGCCTTGCACTTCCTGCGAATTCTTGGCGTGAAAACGCAGGGTTCATCGACAGACAAGGTTGTCGAACGGCTGTCGGCATTGCAGCGCTTCAGTACAACGAATTTCCTCATCCGGAGGGAACTTTCATTTCGGCTTTGAGTCTCCTTGAGGCTGGGGCGTTTTCTTGAGTCGCGCTGGATCGTAGCCCTGCTCTTTCAATCGATCGCAGATTGCGCTGAAAATTTCGTCATCGAGTTGTGGCGTTCGACTCAAGACCCACAGGTATTTTCGGGACGGTTGACCGACGACGGCCCATTGGTAGTCGTCATCCAGATCGATGATCCAATAGGGAACACTGAACGGCCAAATAAACTGAACCCGCCAGCGGGTATTTTTGGTCCCTTCAACCACCCATCCGATCGATTCGGATCGATCATCTTTGCCATCGAGTTTCCGAACCTTGCCCATGTTGATGACATCGAGACGACCGTCGTCGCGCCGTCGATACTCCGCAATGACGCCTACGATGTTCTTCTGAAATGCGTTCGGATACCGGGCGTACTCATACCATTTGCCGAGGTAGCGATCGAGGTCAACTTCGTCAACGGTCTTGAGTGCTTTGTTGCTGCGACTTCTTAGTGAATCACCCGACACCAACTTTGATGACGGTGTAACCGAATTCGTATCCACTGTCGAAACGGGAGTCGCGGATTGGCGTTCGCAACCGGAGAGCATCGCCAGCATGCCCAGTGCAATATTCAAACGGAAGTGCATAGCGTATCTCTTTTGACAAAATCCAATGAATCGCCCCCCGTCGACTTCAAGTCCGTGGACACCCGACGGCTCATCAAATAATGCCCAACGCGCCATTCATTACCATCGCGATACCCCCAAAGTTCGGCGCATGCCATGAAGAACATTCGCCAGCGGTGGTACCATCGTTCGGCATCGGCTACTCCATACGTCTGTTGCAAGACAGGCAGAATCTCCGAACGACGGGAATTCATATTGTTGAGCCATGCGTTTGCCGTTTTTTCATAGTGTTTACCGTTGACGCACCAGTGGCGATCGAGTTTCAAGGTATCCTGCAAGTACAGCAGCAAGTGGTCGGAAGGCATCATGCCACCTGAAAAAAAGTATCGCCCCATCCAATCGTCCTTTCCCGTCGTTTCGAACGGGTAGGAACACGATTGATGGGTGAAAATATGTACGAACAGCTTGCCTTCCTCGGTCAGCCAACCATCGATTCGGCGAAGCAGTGCGCTTAGATTCCGCATGTGCTCGAACATCTCGACGGAAATCACCCGATCGAACACGCCGTCCGGCTTGAATGCATTCATGTCCGCCGTCATCACTCGGACATTGTTGAAACCCGATTGCTCGCACTGGTTTCGAATAAAACTCCCCTGACTCGCCGAGTTGGAGATCGCGGTGATGCGGGCGTTTGGATACTGTCTGGCCATCCACAGCGTGAGCGATCCCCAGCCACATCCCAGTTCCAAAATCGATTGGCCGTCCTTGAGTTCAGCACGCTCGCAGGTCAGGGAAAGCATCGCAGCCTCCGCGTCGTCAAGCGAATGCGTTTGGTCCGTCCATTGGCAACAACTGTATTTTCGATGGCGACCGAGTACCAACTCGAAAAACGCTGCGGGGATTTCATAGTGCTGCTCATTGGCTTTTTCCGGAACGATTGCGACCGGACTGTCATGCATGGATTCAAGAAATCGCTGCTGTGATTCGTGGCGCTCCTCACAATCGGCGCCCAATTCCTTTTGCAAGCGGGCGCTGAGCAGACGTCGAATGCCCCAGCGAATCAAAAATTCCGGTATCCAGCCACGTTCTGCCAGGGCAGTCGGTCCATATGATTTGTAATCGCTTTTCATGTCGTACTCTCCCTTGGAAACCAGGGAACAAATGCACTGGTGGTGCGTTGGTACTCTCGGTATCTTTCGCCGCGACTTTGAAGGGCACGCTTCTCGGTTGGAGGGATACCGGTAATCTTGAGCAGAAACAGCAACATCAATGCGGGACCGACCAAAGTCACCCACGCGAGCCAGCCCATACCGACGGCCAACAGCGGATAAGCGAACCAATGCAGCCATTCGAAGAAGTAGTTTGGATGCCTCGAGTAACGCCACAATCCGATTTTGCAAACCTTGCCTTGGTTGTCGGAGGATTCGCGAAACGCGGCCAGCTGTCGATCCGCGATCGATTCGCCGATCAATGAAACGGCGAATATGCCGATGGCCGCGGCGTCGAACCAGGCGAACGGACGCGCGTTCTGCATGGCGATGTACTGAGGCATCGCGAACAGAACGACCCAGCTGGCTTGTAGCAAAAAGAATATGAGCAACACGATTTGCTGCCGATCGCCAGCCCATTCGCGGAGATTGCGGTAGCGGCCGTCCTCCGGTTCGCTGAAAACGCGACGCACCAAGTGGTAACCCAATCGCATCGACCAGACGATCGTCATGGTTGCAACCAACACCCGTCGAAAAAGCGCACCGCTTGAAAATACCGCAAGCCCAAGCGTCAGCGCGCCGATTCCGAAAGTCCACCCCACATCGACAATCCCCGCATTCTTCGTGCGTCGCTGCATCAGCCAAAGGGCAAACATCATGATGGCCGCACCGCCCAAACCCCAACCGAGATGTTGAAGCCAATCATTCACAAAGCGTCTCCGGTTGAGCTGCGACACATGCTTCGCCCGTCATCGATTCCAGCGTACATGCGACAACAAACTTGATCGCAATCGGCACAACGATCGCCCACAAGACGGCGAGCGTAAGAACGCTCCACCAAAGGTGCGGCATCTCCACGATTCCAAGTGCGACACCGGCACCGTAGGCGGTGGGTCCACTCGTCGCCCCCATCAACGCAGCCGCCAAAGGGCGGTCGGCCAGCCAGGCAAAACATGGAACGATCAGCATTGCAAACGCCAACCACATGGCTGCGATCCAAAGCGGTGCCGGTAGCAGCGGCAGCGTCGCCGATTCAAACTTCAATGCGCCAAGCCACGTCGCCACGATGTCAGTCAGGAAGCCCATTCCCGCAGCGACGGGAACGGCCCAAAGCTCGCCCTGAACGTTCGGCGAGTAGGAAAGATGAATGGCGAACACGACCACTGTCACAGTTAAGCCAACCCATATCGCTTCGGCGCGAACCGACAGCACGCAACTCCACCAAGCCACCTGATACCCGGCAACTTCGAGTGCAATTCTCCACATGTTCGGTGGTTCGTTCATAGGGTTCCCAATGGCAGTTGCCCTCTGAAACCAGGCTTGGTCAAAACCATCTGCACGTCTCCGATGACCCGCTGGCGGAATCCGGCTTCGCAGTAGCAAAGGTAGTACTCCCACATTCGGATGAATGCGTCTGAGAAACCGAGGGCGCGGACGTTTTGCAACTGCCTGTTAAACCGATCGCGCCAGCATCTAAGGGTAGTCGCGTAGTGCGGTGTGATGTCTTCCAGATGCGCGATGGTTAGATCCGACGAGCGAGCGACAGCGCCGGACATCGCGCCGATGGATGGTATACAGCTTCCGGGAAAAACGAATCGTTTGATAAAATCGACCGCCCGTTTCGAGTCTTCGTAGAATCGGTCGGCTTTCGTGATAGCCTGGATGCAAGCGACGCCTTCCGGTTTGAGCAGTTCACCGCACATTCTGAAATACTGGGGATATTGCTGCCAGCCGATGGCCTCGATCATTTCGATTGACACGAGTTTGTCGTATTGGCCCGTCAGTTGACGATAGTCCGTTTGCAGCAACGTGATTCGGTCTGACAGGCCTGCATCCTTAGAGCGTTTGGTTGCCAGATCGAACTGCTGCTGCGAGATGGTGGTCGTTGTTATACGACAGCCGTAGTTCCTGGCTGCATGGATGGCAAAACTGCCCCACCCGGTACCGATTTCGATCACATGATCTTCGGGCTTGAGTTCGAGTTTCCGGCAAATCCGATCGAGTTTTGCGACGGACGCCTGGTATAACGTCGCGTTTTCTGACTCGAAAATACCGCATGAATAGGTCATGGATTCATCGAGGAACAATTCGTAGAACTCGTTGCTCAGGTCATAGTGTGCTGCGATATTTTGCCGGCTTCCATTCAGCGTGTTGCGCCGAAGCAGATTCCACCCTCGCAATAGCGCTCCAGAAAAACGCGTTCGCCCCCCATTGAGTTGGGCGAACGATTCTTGATTTTGCAGGACCAGCTGGATCAGGCGAGTCAGATCGTCGCATGTCCACCACCCGTTGATGTACGCCTGCCCGGCTCCCAGTGTTCCGCCCCATGCGACGGATCGATAAAATCGCGGGTCATGGATTTGGATATGTACCGTCGATTCACCTGTATTCTGAATGCCGTAATGAGACTGTGCATCGCCTTCCGTCAGAGTCAAGCGGCCCGCGGTAATGCGTTGCAAACCTGCAACCACCATCCTTCGGGCAATCCGATCCAAGAGGCCCGGCTGGCTCGCGTGCGGTGCAGGCTGCGAGACCGGAACGATCGTTTTACTCAGCATGTCTTGGCCCCTCGATTTTTTCGGGCGAGCGTTGCGGGGTGCGTGTAGCGCGGGCAACCCTTCAGCCTCAGGCGCAGCGCCTGCCAGTAGATGGCGGCAAGGACCCGGGTGGTCATCAGTGGGTAGCGAAAAAGAGCGCGATTCAGTGAGGCAGCGGTCAACTCTGTGCGTTGCATTTGCATCGTAGCGTTGAGGTGCTTCTCGCCATTGTTCATGGTATCCATGACAACGGCAAAATGTTCGGCAGGTTTTGAGAAGGTCCAGATGTACTGCATGTTCATCGCCATAAATGGAGAGATGTGGAATTCCTTCTCGAACTCAAAACAAAGTGCTTTTCCGCGTCTGGATCGGTCATGGGTAGGATGGACGTAGCAGTGTTGCTCGCCCCAGGGTGTGTTGTTGATTTCGACAACGATCGCTTCAAGGTGTTCGCTGCGATCGTCAAAACAGAAAAAAAGGCTCACAGGATTGAATCGATGCCCGAAGTATTCAAGATGCGTTAGCAATCGAATGGGACCGGACGGTGTCGAACCGGTTCGCGCTCTGACCAGATCGCGGACGGCTTGGCGCAAGTCCTGAGTGGGCGGAGCGTGGTCTTTGAGATGGTCGCGTCGTCGGAAACGCGCAAGGCCCCAGCCGCCATTCGACCACAACCGCGTGTTATCAAAGAGATTGGGTAGTTCATCGAGATCGAGGTACATCATGAACAACGCATAATCGAATTCATGATGAACGGGTGTAAAGCGCTGATGGCGAACCCGACCTTTGTAAATCGCGCTGTGCATGGTCAAAGTTCCTTGCCGAATTCCTTGCAAACCGTCAGCGCGCTGTTGACCCCATCTTCATGAAAACCGTATCCCCAGTATGCCCCGCAATAATGCGTGCGGTTTTTGCCGCTTATTTCTCCGTGCCGCTTCTGCGACAGAACGCTTTCGGTCGTGTAGACGGGATGGTCGTAGCGGAGTTGGCGAATGCATTTCTTTTGATCGATGTCATTCGTCGAATTCAACGTCACACAAAACGTTCTTTCGGTGCGCAGCGACTGAAGTTCGTTCATGTTGTACGTGACGACCGCAGAGGACTGCCGTCTTTCGGGGATGTGGTAATTCCAACTTGACCACGCTTTTTGACGTCGGGGCAGACGTGATGTGTCGTGGTGCAGGGCGACATCGTTTTCTTGATATCGCATCGTCCGAAGAATTTCGGACTCGGCTGTCGTCGGATTGGCGAGCATGCGCAGCGCCTGATCGCTGTGCGCCGCAATGATCACCTGATCAAATCGCTCCGCGCCATACGATTTCGACACAACTTCCACGCCATCTTCATGCCGTTTGATCTCCGATACGGGTGTGCTCAATCGAATGCGATCGCGAAACGGCGCGATCATCTTGCGTACATATTGCTTCGACCCGCCGCGAATCACCCGCCACTGCGGGCGCTTGAGGATGTTGAGCATTCCGTGGTTGTAACAAAAGCGGACGAAATACCCGGCAGGAAAGTCATAGAACTGCTCGGGATCTGCCGACCAGATCGCTGCACCCATCGGTATCAGATGACGCTCGATGAATTCCGTCGAGTAACGCTGCTCCCGCAGGTAGCGGCCCATGGTCAATCGTTCTGCCGGTGCATTCAGAAGATGCCGCGACTGCCGGTAGAACCGCAGGATTTCGTAAAGCATTCGGTAATGACCCCACCGAAGCAGGTTGCTCCGCTGGGCGAACAGGGTATTGAGATTGTCGCCCTTGTATTCGATGTCGGCAGCGTCATCGCGAACGCTGAAACTCATGCTGCTCGGCTGGGTTTCGACACCAAGGCGATCAAGCAGTTTGCAGAAGTTCGGGTAGGTCGATTCGTTGTAAACGATGAAACCGGTGTCAACGTTGGTCGGGCCCGTTGGATCATCGACAGTAATCGTATGGGTGTGACCGCCCACGTAATCGTTTGCCTCGAATACGGTCAGATCGTATTGATCCGAAAGCAGGTATGACGCGACCAAACCGGAGATTCCCGTGCCGATTACAGCGATTTGCATCAGTTGCTCTCCGACAACGGTCGATGCACTTGGGCTTGACCTTCGGCAAGAATCTTTTCGGGCACGGGATTGAGTTCCCAGATCAAACCGATCCACTCGAAGAACCGCAAACCGACATAGGTGGGATCGATCTCCCACCAATAGAAACCCTGTTTGACGGTTCCAGGATATCGATGATGATTGTTATGCCAGCCTTCACCCAGCGTCAGCATTGCGAGCAATAGACTGTTTCGACTGCTGTCCGTCGTACGAAATCTTCGCGAACCCAGCAAATGTGCGAGCGAATTGATCGTGCAGGTTCCGTGAAAAAGGACCACCGTCGAAATGAAGAATCCCCACACGACCATCTGCCAACCATTGGTGCCCAAACTCGGTGTGAAGTGCGCAAGCGCTGCGCCCAGTCCATACAGAACAGTTGCGAGGATCAACGGCACAAGCACGCTGAATCGATCCAGAAATCGCAATTCAGGAAATCTAAGCAGGTCCGGGACACGTCGCGCATGAATCACAAGGTTGTCCGGCGCCGTAAGCCAACCGATATGACTCCAGTAGAAGCCATGCTGATCGGGCGAATGGGCATCGCATTCATCGTCGGAATGTTGGTGGTGGTGACGGTGCTGGCAAGCCCACCAGATCGGTCCGCGTTGAGCGGCTGAATTCGCCCAGACGGCAAAAACAAACTGGGTAAACCTCGAAGTCTTAAACGTGCGGTGGGAAAAATAACGGTGATAAAACGCGGTGACCGCAAACATCCGGACAAAATAGAGCGCCACAGCCACTGCCACAGCAATCCAACTCCACCCCACCCAGATCACGCCAAGACAGCCGACATGAAGAAAGAGATACGGAAACCAACAGGACAGGCGCGTCTGCTGGGCACGTTTTTCTGGGACCGAATCCACAACAGGCGACGGACCGAGTAGGCTGGCAATGAATCGAAGAGTCGTAACCATTTATCTTCCAAGATGTTATCGATAACGAACTTTTCAACGAAGCGTTTGGCGACGTCGGGGCTAAATCTTCGACAAGTCCGCCTCATGCGTCCAAGTGGATCGACTTGTCAGCGAAACGGCGCGGCTGGCACCCTCCTGTCTCATTGATATTCGCCCGCAAACCGCACACAGATTCAAAGCTTTGGAGTAGAACTGCATATTGAAATTCACGGAGGCTTGGTTGTTGGATGCAGCCTTGTTGGCGTCTGATTAATCGTTTACGACATCGCGTTGGGCCATAGCCACCCGAAAACGCCCGCAGTCAACAATCCGTAGACAACACCGTCGAAGATGAACTTGAACACCACGCTTAACTGTTGTCCCTTCCAGATGTAGTCGGTCAGTGCGCCCATCGTGTACGCCATGATTCCAGCGGTGGCAGTCAACCGAAACACTTTCATGTACTCGGTTCCAGGCCCAAGCCCGATCCCCGCGATGTACGCGACCAAGACACTTATGAGCACCGATTGCAGGAACCAGAGCATCAGATTTTTGCCCATGCCCGGCGGTCCGCTGGGGAGAATCGTCATGAAGCCAACCGGCCCTTGAGTGAACTTGCGCATCATCTCTTCCGATTGGAGTTGCTTCATGTCGTCGCAATGCGGAAACATGTAACTGCCGGGTTGGATGTTCTCGCCACGAAGAAGTTCGCATAGTTTGTCCTCGCCCGGAGACCGCGTGTAGTCTGACTTGTGGATGGGAATGCAGATGTGAAAGATCGAACTGGCGATGAACACAGCGACTGCCGAGACCAGAATCGGCATCCAAAGCTCCGCTACTGAGACCATTCGATTTCTCCTTTGAATTCAAGGTGGGTATCGTCCACAACCACGCGATGGCTGTCGACAGTCAGTACAAGCAAGCAGTTGGGGATCAGGTGAAGGCTTGGACGACGCAAGCAAACCTGCAGTCGTGTGTGCAGCCTACCCTTCAGCTTCCTCGGTGCAGTCATCTTGCCTCAAGGGAAATGCAGGAGCAAGTATAATTGACGGATGGATGATGCGATGTGTTTGGGTTGCAGGGCAAGAACTGCTCAAATCGAATGCCTTCGAAATCTGAGATTGGCTTTGCCGAAAAGACGCGCAGGAACAGCCAAAACCATCGTAGTCGCCGCTTGCCTGCACGCCTGTTTGATCCCCATATGGGACGAGCCATGAATGAATTTCACTCAAAACCACGTTTCTGAGTCGAACCGGTAGCAACGGTGCGTTACAACTTTTGCGGCATCCCACGTTTGCTTCCGCGCTTGCGATTTGCATGTTCGCTTAAATGTATTTGATACAACAAGTTACGCTATCCATTGGATAGCGATTGTCACCCGAATGCTCAATCGCATTGGCCTGCCGTTTCGGCGCAGTAGGTGCCATCGATGCAGCCCAGAACATCTGCGTAAGGTGCACCTCCGCACCTGGATCGGCATATTTCGTCCAGTTCGCAGTCGGCGTTGGTATTGCAGCCCTCCACGCAGAGGGTGTCAGACTGTCTTTCGAATTCTTCGCAAACCGCGACTGCGGGCTCGGCGAGGCAGTCGTCATATTCAGGTGTACCTGGAAAGTAGATTTCGCTGCACAAAAAGCGCGAATTGGTACACACAGCATAATTGCCAGCCGCCGGGGCGGGACATGGTAACGTGAATTGGCATTCGCCGGGCGTTGTTCCCCCACCACAACTGACGAACTCAAGGCAGACGTTGGCGTTGGCGATCGCCAAACAATCCGTACCGCATTCGCCACAATTCTCCGGATCGAACGATGCGTCCGTACATCGATCATCGCAGCACAACGGATTGTCGCCATTGTCGCAGCCGATCGCGAGGCCAACTGTCAGGTCACCGGTGCCTGCATTGCATACGGTGCTGACCGGCTCTTCCCAGTCGTCTACGACGAATTCTGAGGCATCGCATCGAGATGGATTGGAGATGCGGTACGCGCCGCAGAAATCGCAACGCCCAATTGATATTAAAGGCGCGTTACTGCCTGCGGTCACGAGTCGTTAATTGCAGCCCCTGCACTTGCCCGTGGTGTCACAGGCCAATGGGAACAGGCAGTCGTCGAATTCGCAGTACGCGTCTCCTTCGCACTGCGAGTCGGAACTGCACTGGTCCCCGTTCTGGCAACTATTGTTGAAGACTTGTTTCCCAAACCCGAAGAACGGGTCGCAAGTGAACTCCGTATCCGAAGTGGCTACACACTCAAAGCATACGGTTTCGTCATCCGGATCGGTCAACAGGTCGCACCCGGAGATGTCCTCGAATACGCACTCCATGTCGTAGATGTCGACGGGTACGCATTCCGTTTGTGTATGATCGAAACAGGGACTCTCTTGTTCGTTGCAATTTCTGTCGCAACTCCCGCAATGTTCGGGATCGTCAAAGTCGTAACAGGTGTAACCGCAACAAAGGTTGTCTTCGCTACGGGTAGCCCCGCTGATTCCCGGTATCGGAACGTCCGTGTCCCCGCACCAGAAACGATCACCCCTACCGCTGTTGCAGCATGGGTTCGCTGCGTCCACACATCGGTAGCCTCGCCCTTCAGGACTGCAATCCAGACATTGAAGACCGGTGTCGCAGTACCCGTTCGAATTGGCAGGGTCGCACTCACGACCGATACCCAACACAGGGGTGACAACGGGCGCCTCACAGGTGCCCGCAACACAACTTAGAATCCCACCGCGAAGGCAGTCTGCGTCGGTCGTACATGCCTCACCCGCGATAGACAGCGGTTGACACGTGTCGTCTGAACTGCAACCACGGGCCCGCATCAAAAAGGCGCTACAACAGTCCAGATCATCACGGCAGGACTCCCCAACGTCTTTGCAACATACATAATCTGGCGGATTCAACGGACCACCCGTACCTCCGTAGGGCCGGAAGCAATGCCCAGTGGCGCAGCGCGAATCGTTGGGCGAATCGCCGATGACGGGTGCGGGTGGACCACCCGGTGGATCAACTTCACATACATCGCCAAGGGCGATCAAGTCCGGAACGCAGGTGCCTGTGGGACAATGAAAACCGGGAAAACATTCTTCGTCGGCGGTACAATCGCCGAGTATCCGCACCTTGCAAATCCCAATCGGATCGCACGCCTCCTTGATGCAGGTCGGTCCGTCGAATTCCACGCAAACGATCGACTGGCATCCGCAAACCAAGTCGCCGGCACAGTCGTCATCCTGAAAGCACCCACTGTTGATCGACGGTTTGCATACCCCGCTGGCGTCGCACCCCAGACCGGGACCGCAGTCGTCAATCGTGCTGCAAGCCGCCCCGACATCCAGCTTGCAACGACCGCTCTCGAACGGATCGCAGACCAATCCTTCCGCACAGTTTTCTGTTTCAATGCAGAATCCGTCCCGGTCCGACTTGCAGGAACCGGCGTCGCAAACCAGCGCGGGATCGCAGTCGCCATCCGAGTCGCATCCTTCGCTTAATAGCGCAATCGGAGAACACGCCTCCCCGATACATGCACCCGACTGACACTGTTCATCTGCGGTACACGGTGCACCATTGGTGCAGATTGTCGGGGGGACGACTGGACAATCGTTGGTGACTCCATCGCAAGTTTCAGGTTCATCGCATGCATACTCGGCTGCATTACATTCGAAGTTGCTCAGTTGCTTCGCGTCCGGTGGGCAATCGTTGTTGATCCCGTCGCAGGACTCGGCTACATCGCAGACCCCCACTATCGGGCGACATTCGACGCTTGCGGATTTCTTCTCGTCGGCCGGGCATCCAATGTCAGCCACACCTGGGCACATTTCTGCTTCGTCGCAATCGCCGACGGCAGCTCGACAAACCGTTGACGTGAATTCGACGCGATCCACTGGGCAACCCTGGTCCGGAACGCCGGGGCAGAATTCATCGGGGTCGCAGACGTCACCCGTTCCGGCATTGCATACGGTGCTGCCTGGCTCAAATGTATCTTCCGGGCATTCTGCCGACGTGCCAGAGCACACTTCGTCAGGGTCGCAAGCATCGCCCGAGCCCGCGTTGCAAACGAAGCCCGCCTGCCGGAAGACGTCGGAATGACACTTGCCTTCGGAACTGCACGTTTCGGGCACGTCGCAGGGTCCGGTAGCTTCGCGACACACAAACCCTGGCGACTCGATGTTGGATTCGCAGGTTCCCGCACCATCGCAAGTATCGGGATTATCACAGGTCGTGTCCTTGTCGCTGCCGCATGCCGAACCGGCAGGATCGAAACAACTGTCGGTATCTTCCTGGCACGTGTTGCACTCGGTTGCCGGACATGGATCGCCGGAAGATACGCAAGCGTTCGCGCCTTCATCACAGGATTCTACGCCCGTGCAGAATAATCCGTCGTCGCATTGGACGGCTTGGCCCGCACACGCACCTGTGCCGTCACATGCATCGGCATCACCAGCCGCACCGCTTGCTGATGTGCAGAACAATCCATCTTCACACGACGTTCCCGCCGCGACGGGAGACCAATTTGTTGCGCTGATTTCCGGCCGACATGATCGACAACCGTTGGCATCTGGATCGGTTTCACCTGCGGGTACAAATTCGCTATCAATGCGGCAACCGAATTGACAAACGTTTTCATCGACGGTTAGCGGTGTGTTCGCCGGAAGGTCTTCGATGTTGACCGTTGCAAGAAACGCGTCGATGGTTTCCTGATCGAGCGAGTCGCAGAACAGACCGTTGGCGCAGTCTTCGTCAATTTCGCAGAGCGATTCAACTGCCGGCCAAGCCAGTGCGATTAAATCTGCCGGTGGTGCCGGTGGCTCGTTTGGCTGCGGCGTGTCGGGCTGCTGCATCGAGTCATCGGGTTGCTCGCCGCCGTCGGTTTCCATGGTGTCAGGCACGCATGCCAATGAAAAGCAAACGCAAGTTATCCAGACCCATGCTAAGTTGGCAGTTCGGCGGATTGTCATCGCAGGTTCTCCAGATACGAAACGCTGATCGCCGATGAAGCGGATATCGCCCCGGCGATCGACTAACGGGAGAATGGCCCGGCGGCTTGCTTACGCAGCAACGATCCGATCGGACCATCCTCTAAAGAGAGAAATGCAAACTGCGTGATCGAGGCGCAAAGAATTCGCTGAAAAACTGCGAAATAGTTGATTTCTGTATCGAAACGGGCGTTGAATACCTCGACGGCGGTGGTTGGTTGGTATGCTATTGAGGGACGAACCAGTCAATCATATCTGGCAGATGAGGTTTGAATTGCATTCGGACGACACGCGACATTTCACGCAATGCCTGACGCAACTCAGCGATGGCGACAAGCAGGCGGCGGGCCAACTTTTTCCGATTGTCTACGACGAACTTCGGGGGATTGCGTCAAAGTGGTTCACCCGTCCGTCGTCCGATCAAACGCTTCAGCCGACCGCCCTCGTCCACGAAGCATTCCTGCATCTGGTCGATCAAACGCAAGTCGATTGGAAGAATCGCTCACATTTTTTTGCTGTCGCAGCCACCGCGATGCGCCAGATTTTGATTCAACACGCCCGCCGGCGCAATGCGGCAAAACGCGGTGGCGGTTGGGGACGAATCACGCTCTCGCAAGCGCCGGTAGAAAACCCGGAGCAGGAAATCGACGTGCTTGATCTGGACGATGCACTGAACAAACTCGCGCAATTGCACGAGCGTCAAGCCAAGGTTGTTGAGCTGCGATTCTTTGCAGAGCTTAAGAACGACGAGGTTGCCGAGGTGCTTCAAGTGTCGCCGCGTACCATCGAGATGGACTGGCGGACCGCGCGGGCATGGTTGCGCACGACGTTGGTGGATGGAGAGATCCCTTGACGCCCGAGGAGTATCAAAAGGTCGCCGAGATTTTCGCCGGAGCCTGTCAGCGCGACGGGCACGATCGCACCGCATTTCTCGACAAGGCCTGCGCGAACGATGCGACCCAACGCGCAAGAATCGAGGCGATGCTGCGAAGCGATGTCGATGGCGACGCATTCATGGAGCAAGCGGCGGTCAATCTGCGAGCTGGTATCGAAAGTGCGGGCGATCCAGTCGAAACGATTCCGGAATCAATCGGAAGCTATCGCATCATTCGCAAGCTCGGTACCGGTGGTATGGGCGTCGTCTACCTTGCAGAGCAGGATCAACCGCGCCGGTCGGTCGCGATCAAACTGATTCGGCCGGGACTGCTTTCGCGGGAATTGTTGCGACGATTCGAATTCGAGGCTCAGGTACTCGGTCAGCTTCATCATCCCGGCATCGCCCATGTTTATGAAGCCTCAACGGCGGGTACCGATTCAGCCGGGCAATCATACTTCGCGATGGAGTTCGTCGAAGGACCACCGCTCGCTCAATATGTTCGCGAACAAAACCTCTCGACGAATCAACGTTTGGAATTGATGGCCCGCATCTGCGACGCCGTGCAATACGCCCATCAAAAAGGCGTGATTCATCGCGATCTCAAACCGGGCAACATTCTCGTTGACGAAACGGGCCAGCCGAAAATCCTCGACTTCGGTGTCGCCCGCGCGACCAACTCCGACACACAGTTGATGACGATGCAAACCAATGTCGGCCAGATCATCGGCACCATCGCATACATGAGTCCGGAGCAGGTGACGGGTGTGTCGGCTGACATTGATACGCGATCGGATGTGTATGCGCTGGGTGTGATCTGTTTTGAATTGTTGAGCCAGCGGTTGCCATTGATCGTGCGCGATCGATCGATCCCGGAAGCGGCGCGGATGATTCAAGACAATGAACCTTCGCGGCTAAGACACATCGATTCGGCAATGCCTGCCGATGTCGAAACCATCGTCGCAAAAGCCCTGGAGAAAGAGAAGGAGCGTCGCTATCAGTCGGCGGCTGACCTGGCGAGCGACATCAGGCGGTATCTGCGAAACGAACCGATCGTTGCGAGGCCGCAAACGACGTTGTATCAACTCAAGAAGTTCGCGGCGCGCAATCGCGGATTGGCGACTGCACTTTGTGGGCTCGTCGTTGCGCTGGTGGCTGGTTTGGTTTCGACTTCGATTTATGCCTATCGCGCAGATCAACAGCGTTCGATCGCCGAAGGACGCTTCGAGGATCTTCGCAATTTCGCGCAGAAGGTCATCGTCGATTATCAAAACATGCAACGAGCCAAGGGGGAAACCAAAGCCCGCGAGTACTTAAGTACGATGGCCCAGGAATACCTCGACGAGATGGCCCGTGACACCAAGGGTCTGAATCTTCGCGTGCTTGCCGACCTTGCCAAGGCGTACACCGCCATCGGCGACGTGCAAGGTCGCCCTTTCGGTTCGAACCTTGGCGACGCCGACGCTGCACTGGAAAACTACCAAAAGTCCGTCGCCATCAACGAAGACGTCGTCAGACGCGATCCGAACAACCCTGGATTCAAACGGGAATTGGCAATTGCCTGCGAACGGGTTGGAAACATTCATCTTTCCCATCGCGATTTCGACGAGGCACTGTCGTGGTATCAACGCAGTCACAAACTCAAACTGAAAATCGCCGACGAGGATGTGACCGGTCAACGCAATTTATCCTACAGCTACAGCAAACTTGGCGACGTGTTCATCCAGATCGATCGACAAGACGACGCATATGAGATGTATTCCAACAGTCTCGAAATTCGCAAGCAGTTAGCCGACGCCTCGCCG
Source organism: Alphaproteobacteria bacterium (assembly GCA_028285105.1). Lineage (GTDB taxonomy): Bacteria > Planctomycetota > Phycisphaerae > UBA1845 > UBA1845 > UBA1845. The sequence continues at coordinate 68,934 of JANQQE010000029.1, read as the reverse complement.
GACAACGATTCTATCCAACGCGCCTACACCGTCGGTATAAGCCGATTCGCCGACGTCCTAGTTGCGCTCGATCGTATAGATGAGGCACTGGTCCATTATGAACTGTCGCTTGACAGGCGGCTTAAGCGGTTGAAGCAACAGCCCGACAACAGCCAAGCTCGGATGGATGCGACGGTCGGTTATCTCAAGCTCGGGGAAACGTTGACAACACATGGAAAGCCCATGGAAGCGCTGGCCGCTTTCGAGTCGTCGCGGAAGATCATTGGCAAATTATCCGACGACGACCCCAGCAATCTGACCGCCCATCTGGGTGTCGCACAACTGACCGGCTTGATCGCCCAATCGCTCTTCGATGTGGGTCGCCCGGACAAAGCCCTGAAAGAACTTGAGATACTTTATCGAGATTATGAAGCGGGCGTGTCTATGGAATCCATGCTCCCAGGCTTGCAGCGAATCCTTGCAGACGCACATTGGCTCCATGGAAGAATTCTGATGCGTCAGGCAAGCCTCGAGTCCGATCAACCCGTCTGGAATGCAGAAGGATGTGCCGCTCTGCGCAAGTCAGAGTCTTATTTCAGCCATCTGAATGGCGCGACAGACCCGTTTCCCAGTGCGTTTGTTGAAGACCTTGCGCAGTGCCAGCCTGCTGGAGAATGACGATACACGACAAGGCAAAACGCAATGGCGCGATATGCTCAACGCCGTCTACCCACTTGCCAACTTCGAATTGGCCGGTCGGCGTACACCGCGGCGCGCGAGTACCTGGTCGATCGTCTCGAGAAGTTCTGCAAGATCGTAAGGTTTGGATATAAAAGCCTCAGCCCCCAATTTCATCGAGTCCTCAAAGTTTGGGAAATTGTCCGCGCCGCTCAGGTAGATGATCGGGATTTGCTGGCCGCGTTCCGTTGAATACAGGCATTCCTGAAAGTCCAAGCCGTTGAAATATGGCATCTCGATGTCAAGGATAATCAGGTCGGGCCGTTCAGTCAGCACGCGCGACATTGCTTCAGTCGGATGATTGATCGCTATGACCTCGAATCCCGCTTCACCAAGCCGCAGCCGCAAGACTTCAAGCAACGCCTCATCGTCATCGATGACCATTATCGTCGCTCTCGATGAATTCACGGACACGATTTACTCCCTTTGTAGCGATAGAACGACGATTCAGCCCAATGTCTGTTGCCGCTTAGACCGAACATCTCCAGTCCTTTCTCCGTTCCAATTGATCCCCTGATGCCAACGACTTGCGCGCACAGATCAGATGTCATGCTATTTCAGTTTAACTTCCATAACGGCATCGGGAATGCAATCCTTCAATACGATCGGGCTTGATACAAACTCGATGGCGAATGAAAAGGGACCGTTTATCGGTCCTATGTGCAGGGCTGGTAAATCGCGATCGTTGTGACACGGATTGCCCTTAAAGGCCCTATCCACATGCGTCGATGCATTGATCGACGAGAATTGGACGTAGCGTGTTTGTCTATGCCAACTCGACACACCTATTTTGAGTCGCAACGTTTTGTGGATCGATTGGGGAATCCATCATTACCAAGGATTTTCGATGAATCGCAGGAAGTTTCTGAAAACCGCTGGTGCGGCAACTGCGTGCTGCATGATCGGGGCGCCCGCAGTGCATGCATCCCCTCGCCGTCGCCTGCGCGTGCTTGGAACGCACGTCACGCTTCAGGAAGCGATCCGTGAACGGGCCGAACGCGATCTGGGAATTGAGATTGTTTTTGAGCCCAAAGGCGATGCCGCCTTGCTCCACAAGGCCTCGACACGCCCAGAATCCTTCGATCTTTATGAGCAATGGTCTAACAGCATCAACGTGCTTTGGCAGGCCAACGCGATTCAACCGATCGAACGCAACCGCATCGATCATTGGGATGAAATCAACGGATTGACCAAGACGGGCAGGATTACCGAGTCCGCACCGTTGGGGGCTGGCGATGCTCCATACAAGTTGTTGTATGTGCAATCCGACGATCGGCTATCGTCGAGTCAATCCGATCTGATCAGCTTCCTGCCCTATGTGCATAACGTCGACTCCTTTGGTTACAACTCCGCGGTTGTCGAGCGCGGCGTACCGTACAAGACCGAAAGCTGGGGATGGTTGCTCGACGACGCCTGGAGAGGCAAAGTCGCGCTGGCCAACGAACCGACCATTGGATTATTCGATGCCGCCCTGGCGGTGCAGGCCAAAGGATTGATGACGTTTCAAGACATCGGAAACATGACCAAATCCGAAGTTGATGAGCTCTTTGAAATCCTTCTGAAATTTAAATCCCGAGGACATTTCAGCGGCTTGTGGAATTCCGTTCCGCAATCGGCTGAATTCATGCGAAGCGGTCGCGTCGTTCTTGAAAGTATGTTTTCTCCGGCTGTCGCAATGCTGCGCGGTCAGGGGATTCCGTGTCAATATGCAGCCCCGCGTGAAGGATTCCGTGCCTGGCATGGCGTGATGTGCCTCTCTTCAGCCGCATCGGGGCACGCGAAAGACGCTGCGTACGAGTACATGAATTGGTGGTTGTCCGGTTGGCCTGGCGCCTTGATTGCGCGACAAGGCTATTACATTTCGAATCCCGATCGATCACGTGAATTTCTCGATCCGAGCGAATGGGACTTCTGGTACGAAGGGAAGCCTGCGTCGAAGGATCTGAGCGGTCCTGACGGAAACGTCGTCGCAAGAGTCGGCGAGGAAAGAAGTGGCGGTTCGTACACAAAGCGGCTGAGTAACATCGCTGTTTGGAACACGGTGATGAATACTTACGAATACAGTTTGGTTCGGTGGTACGAACTCGTCTCACACTAGTTTTGTCTAATTAAGGTGCATCCCCAATTAAGATGTCATCATCGAATAATCCAACCGAGCCGGGTTCGAGCATGAGCGTTAGCGCACGTATTACGCTTGGTTTCACGCTTGTTTTGCTCTTGCACATCTGTATTGCCGTCTTTGCCCATATCGGTCAGAAACGAGCTGAGGACGATCTGCAAACACACCGCTTGTTGCGACAGGTCATGCTGGACAGCTCAAGGTTGGACACATCCGTCGAAGAGTTGCAACGAAGCGTTCTCTCATTCGTCTTGACCGGAAACAGATCAACGGTTGTTCGAATCGCGGACCTTCACAACACCGTTGAGCATCAGCTTGACGCATTGGAGGAGAATGTATCCGACCTCGATCGTGAAGAATACGTTCAAAAGATGCATGGGCATCTTGGGCAACATCGCGAATTGTTCGATTCTGTTGAAAGGGAACGAGGACGTCGCGATCAAATCTACGACGAATCACTTGTACCGGCCTATCAACGCATTCTACAGATCATTGCAACATTAACACCACACGTATCTAACAACGATGCTATCGATCTGGCGCGCTGCGAAACGCTGGCTCAAGAAGCGCAGGTTGCCACGCTCAGCTATCTGCGTCTTCCGGATGCAAATCAAGTTGATATTGCGAAATCGCGAATTCGTGATATCGATCTGGCTACTGAACGACTTGGATTCGATCGACTGCCCGCTACGAGCAGCGTCAGCAAAAAATTGGATATCTCACTTCAGAATTACGAAAAATCCTTGATCGATATCGTTCAGGCGACACGCACATACTTATACCTGGTCAATGTAGCAATGGCCGGAGAGGCGGCAGAATTTCTACGGCACTCCAATCAGTTCAACAAGCTCATCGCCGAATCGAGCGAATCGCTTTCGCGTGATATGGACGCCTCCATGCAGCGCTTCGCTCAGATCAGCGGAACCATTGCGGTGACAACGATTCTCCTGGGAATCATTTCTGGCATTTGGATCAGTCGAACCATCGCGCCTCCGCTCAAAGCCATCACGAATACGCTCAAACGACTTGCCGACGGAAGCACTACAGATCGCATCCCATTTCTTAATCGGCGTGATGAAATCGGGGAACTTGCGGCGGCTGCCCAGGTCTTTCGGCAGCGCAGCGAGCAGATCGAGAAGCTACTCGAACAAACTCGAAAGTCCGAAGAGGAACTACGCGCGCATGAAGAAATTTTGAGACGGCGAAATGCAGAGTTGGATGAATTCACCTATGTCGCAAGCCACGACCTGCAAGAACCGCTGCGCAAACTTCAGGCCTTCAGCAAACTTCTCCCCATGGACCTGGGAGGAGATCTTCCGGAAGACGCCGCCAAGGATCTGAAATTCATCACGGACGCTGCAAATCGCATGGAACACCTTGTCGATGACCTCCTTGAACTGTCGCGGTCCGGTCGTGGAGAAACGCACATGGAACCTGTCTGCCTTCAGTCATGCATCGATGAGGCTTTGACGACGATGTCCATGCGAATTGAAGAGACACAAGCAACCATAAACTGCTGCGATATGAAGACCGTTTATGGCGATTCGCGACTCCTGACACAGTTGTTTCAGAACCTTATTGGCAACGCACTCAAATACCGTGCAGAGAATCGCAGACCCATCATTGAGATTTCGGCTCAAGGCACGGCAGAAGAATGTATGGTTATCGTGAGGGATAACGGCATTGGGATGGAGCAACAATACTTGGAGCAGATATTCTCGCCCTTTAAGCGGTTACATGGACGCGCGGAGTACGAAGGCAGCGGTATCGGATTGGCAATTTGTCGGAAGGTTGTCGAGCGGCACGGAGGAAGAATCTGGGCCGAATCGAAACCAGGCCAGTGGTCGGAATTCAGGTTTACGCTTGCTTGTTCAGAAGAGACAAAGTCATGGAACAAAAACGCACAAGATCGGCAAATGTGCTATTAGTCGAAGACGATCCGGGCGATCAGGAATTGGTAAGTCGCGCGCTTCGCAAAGGTGCAATTGATACAAATCTTACCATCGTTTCGGACGGAGTCGTAGCGCTCGATTACCTGAAACAGGAGGGTGCGTATACACATGAATCGGCACCAACGCCCGATCTGGTCATGCTCGATCTCAATATGCCAAAGGTGGACGGGCGGCAGGTATTGCAACGCATGCGGTCCGACGAACAACTCAAGCGCATCCCGGTGATCGTGCTGACAACTTCCAAACACGAACTTGATGTCAGTACCAGCTACGAATTGGGATGCAATTCGTTTATTACGAAACCCGTCGATCCCACCGAATTCGTATCGGCCATCGCGGAGATAGGCCACTATTGGTTTGAACTTGTGACTTTACCGGTTGGGGCAAAAATATGAGTCGGGAAGCAGTAAAAATCCTGTTGATTGACGACGATCCGGGCGATGCAGAACTGCTGCGTCGCGCGCTGGCGCAATGTAACAACTTCGCTGCAGAATTGCACCATACGCTAAGTGCTTCTGACGCGCAACGATTACCAGATTGGCAGGACTTCGACTTGCTGATCCTCGATTATTGTCTTGGTGCATCTACAGGCCTCCAACTCCTCATGGAAATGCGCAATAGAGGCGATCGTCGTCCAGTCATTGTCGTGACAGGTGCAGGCAATGAGTACGTCGCCGCCGAGTTGGTCCGCGCAGGAGTGGATGACTACATCATCAAATCCGATATCACCCATGAAACGCTTGAAGCCTCCATCAGAGTCGCTCGCATGAGAGCCGATCAACGCCTTGCCGAAGCCAATTCAGAAGCTGCGTATATGCAGTTGGCTGAGGCCAATCTTCAACTGGCACAATCGAGCCGCGTTGATCCATTGACAGAATTGTTCAACCGACGAGCCTGGGAAGAGTCTGCTGAACAAATATGCGCTGCGGCGTGCGGATTGAGCAGACCGATCGCAATTTTCATGATTGACGTCGATCATTTCAAAAGATTCAACGACATGTACGGACACTCGGCTGGCGACATCTGTCTGAAAACTGTAGCAAGCGCCCTTCGCGAAAGCGTGCGCGGTAACGACGTCCTTGGTCGATACGGTGGTGAGGAGTTCGTTTTGATCACGTGCATTTCGTCAGAAGCTGAACTGGAAGCGCTTGGTGAACGGCTTCGATCAGCCGTCTGGGAACTTGAAGAAGAGCACGCCGGAAACGATCCGTTCGGTCGTGTCACCATCAGCATCGGATGCGCCATTGGATCTCCCTCCGATTTGAGTCTTATCCAGGAGGAAGCGGACCGGGCACTTTACGAAGCCAAGAACTGCGGGCGAAACCGATGTTGCAATCTATTCCAGGAACATGGCACAGTTGTGGAGTAGGTACATGATAACCGAACAACTTTCCATACTTGCAATCGATGACGATGATGGTGATGCCGATTTGCTGCGCCGCGCCCTTGTTGGGATTTCGATGTTTCAGATCGAGTTTGCGCACGTACCGAATTCAGAAATGGCGCGCGATCTTCTCAGGGCTCGCAGCTTCGATCTGATCTTCGTGGATCACATGCTCGGTTCCGAAAATGGCGTGAAAGTTATTGAGCAATTCAGGCGATCCGGAGAGTTGCTTCCAATTATTGCCTTGACGGGACGCGGCGATGAATTCGTCGTCCGCGAGCTCATGAAAAAAGGTGCCGATGACTACCTGACTAAACGCGAGTTGACTCCAGATTTGCTCCGAAGGTCGATCGAACAGGCGCGAAGTCGGTTTCATCAAAGACGACTTGAGTCGCTCAACAAGCAACTTGCCAACGACTTGCGTCAACAGAATGACGTGCTGGCAGTTAAGAACCGCAGATTGGCCGATCTGTGCAATACAGCGCATGAGTTTGTGGATCATGTGTCTCATGAATTCCGTACGCCGTTGACGGTGATTAAAGAATTTGCCTCGATCATGCGGGATGGGTTGGCTGGAGAACCGAGCGAAGAACAGTGCGAATATCTGGGCATCATCATAAATCGTGTCGAGGATCTCTGCGTGTTGGTAGACGATATGCTCGACACCAGCAAGCTGGAAGCCGGACTCCTCGGATTCAACCGCCAGGATTTGGAGATTGGCGATATCATCGGTCGGCTTGAAAAACCGCTCCTCCAAAAGGCGGCAGCCAACGGTTCTACTCTTGAATTTGAGATTCCGGACAACGTTCCAGCCGTTTACTGCGACGGTGAAAAAGCAGGGCGGGTTATCACAAACCTCATCATTAACGCATTGAAATTCTGCGGAAATCCCGGACACGTCAAACTGGTTGTCTCGCCCAACCATGAACTGAGTGAGATATGCATTTCTATAGAAGACAATGGTCGCGGCATTCCGCAAAAAGACTTAGAGTTGCTTTTTCAACGTTTCAAACAACTGGAAGAGGGGGCCAAGAGTGGGTACAAGGGTTTTGGGCTTGGACTGAGTATCGCCCGCGATCTCGTTCACCTGAATCTCGGCGACATCTCAGCGCACAGCGAACTCAATCATGGTAGTACGTTTTCATTTACACTACCGTTCGCAAACCGCAGGGCATTGATCAATCGATACTTGAGGCGAGTGGGTCACTTCCGCAACGACATTTTCACCCTTTCAATTATTGAGATACGGTACGAAAACGAACTCGATGAAGAGGATGAACTGGCAATAGGGCGACGCTTATCACATTCGATTCGTCGCAGCGACCTTTTGATCAAGAATTGTCCTGGCCAGTGGTTATTGGTCGCGGCAGGAAATGCGAAGGAATACAGCCCACTCGTCAATCGCTTGAAGAAACAGTTCAGCAGAGAGCATTCGCATCTTGAACTCAATACAAATCAAGAGCCCTTAATAGAAGAGCTTGGAACATGGGACGCAGGCTTTGGAACCAAGGAATTCATGAAGCAGTTCAACGAATGCGTCTCTGCGATGGAATCCGTCCATGCATAACTCCCCCAGAATTCTCATTGTAGACGACGAACCGGGTATTGTTCAGAGTCTTTCCATTCGGCTTCGTTCCAATGGATTCGATGTGATCAGCGCAGACAATGGCGATTCCGGAATAGCGTTGGCCAAGAGTGAGTCGCCCGATCTCATCTTGCTGGATTTGCGTATGCCCGGCATGGACGGTTTTGATGTTCTAAGAATGCTGAAGGAGTTTGACGCGACGCACGATACGCCAGTGATCACGCTTTCGGCGAACGTTGTCGAGAAATCGCGGGTTGAGGCCTTAGCGCTCGGATCGCGCTGCTTTATTGAAAAGCCGTTTGACGGATCAAAGGTGATTTCAAAGATCAAATCGTTATTGGCATTGTCTCCAGGCAGTTCCAGCGCCTAACACGGTTCCCCTTCAAGAACCTTTTCAATGACGCCAAGCAACTCGGTGGCCTCATACGGTTTGCGCACGTAGGCGTCGGCTTCACAGGCGTCTACGCATCGCGAAACGTAGTCTTCGGTAGGAATCGTTGCTCCGGAAAGAAAAACGATCTTGCAGTTGCGGTATGGGTCCAGCGTCCTGATCTCCCGACACACGTCAAACCCGCTCATGCATGGCATCGATGCGTCCAATAATGCCAAGTCCAGATCTTCGCATTCGAATTGATGCAACGCTTCGATGCCATCGCGTGCGATAACCACGGAGTGTCCGGCGTGTGCAAGGCGTTTTTCAACAACTGCCCGTACCATCAAATCGTCGTCGGCAACCAGAATCCTTGACATGTTTCTCCCCTCTCTTCGATACGAATTTCAACCTCATCTCCCGCAGGCGTAGCGTAGCATTCGACCCGTCGCAATGGCAAATGAAAGCATCAAGCTTGTCTTCATTCATGCCGATGAACCTGGTCAACACTGGCTACTCTTGGTCACCGGTCCGAAGGAACAGACACAAATGTCAGACAGATTTCTCGACATCAATGAAGTCAGCAAGCTCTTGCGCGTCAGTCGAGAGACTGTTTATCGGGAGGTACGAGAAGGCCGACTGCCCGGTGCTAAGATTGGAGGCCAATGGCGCTTTAGTGAATCCAGTATCCACAAACTCTTCGCACTCACAGAGCAGGACACAGATTGCGAAAGACATCCATCCACTGACTCGCAGCCAGTCAATTGAAGCACGCCAAACGGGACACGACATTGCAAGGCACTACCTCAAAACCCATTGACTCATCGGCATCGCCCCGGATTCGCAAAGCAATCTGGGCCATCATTGCAGTCAGCCTGGCTGTTCATATTTTGGCGTTGGTGGCTGGCAATACGGTGTTCGCTGGTTGGAAGGGAGTCCATTATCCGCTGCATGCCTGCGCCGAATTCGGCGGTTCGGTGATTTCCATTCTGGTGGCGATGATGTTGGTGTCGCTCGAACGTCGCAATGAGGGAACAAGTTTTAACATCCCAATCGCATGTGCGCTCGTAGCGATGGGCATTTTGGACGGGCTGCACGCAGCAGTTCATGCAGGCAAAATATTTGTATGGCTTCACAGTGCAGCCACCCTGTTCGGCGGCTTGTTGTTCTGCCTGGTTTGTTTGCCAAAGAAGCGATTGGCGAAACTTAACACACGATGGATCTGGGGGGTGACCCTGTTTTCGCTGGGGTTCGGACTCCTGTCAATTGCCAATCCCTCCGCAATTCCAAAAATGACGATGGATGGCGGTTTCACGACGGCAGCCAAATCGATGAACATCTTCGGTGGTTTGTTCTTTCTGGTTGCGGGAGTGACGCTGGTTCGCGTTTACTTTCGAGATCGGTTCGTCGACGACCTGATGTTTTCCCTTCATTGTATTTTGTTCGGTGCGGCGTCGATCATGTTCGAACAATCGACGCTGTGGGATTTGCCCTGGTGGGGTTGGCATGTACTTCGATTGATGGCCTATGCCGTCGCATTTTGGTTCGTCGTTTTGACTGTGATGCGTTCGGCACAAATTCAACGGGTTTCGCGTGCGCTTTCGGACAGCGAGCAAAGGCTGGAAGCTGTACTTGGAACGGTCGTCGATGGAATCGTTACGATTTCCGAGGAAGGCACGATCGAACTGTTCAATTCCGCAGCCGAGAAAATCCTTGGTTATCGCGCAGAGGATGTGATTGGCAAAAACGTTAACATCCTGATGGAAGGGTCGCATGCAACCCAGCACGACGAGTATTTGCGCCGATATCTCAAGACCGGCGAGAAACACATCATCGGCGCGCGGCGCGAACTTCATGCCAGGCGCTCAGATGGTGCGACCATTCCGATTGAACTTGGCGTCAGCGAAGTCGAGCTTGCGGAAGGCAGGGTCTTTACCGGCGTTATTCGGGACATCAGCGAACGGGTGGCGATGTACGCAGAACTGCAAAACCGCGCATTAGAACTGGAGTCGGCAAATTCTGACCTCGAACGTTTTAATCAATTGGCGTTAAGTCGTGAGGAACGAATCATCGAACTCAAACTGCGACTCAACGAGATGCTCGAAAACACGAATCGGCCACCTGAGTTTCAAGGCAATTACGATGATGTAGAAACTCAATTCAAACAAGGATCGGTGGGTGGATAGAACCGCGCGAAATCGGCAAGTCACGTATTTGTGCGTGATCGTAGCACTAATATGCGGGTGCGTACTGATCAGCAAGAACGATTGGGTTGGATCCGATGAAATCCACACGCGCCTGGAACTGATGGCGACGCTGCTATCTCTTATCATCGGCGTGATCGCATTGGTACGCTACTATTCCAAGAAAGACAGTGCAATCTTGCTGTTGGGAGCCGGATTTCTTGGAACGACGTTTCTAGATGGCATTCATTGCGCATTGACCAGTTCCTTATTCGATCCATTCATTCCATCCGCACCGCCGTCACTTTTGCCGTGGAGTTGGTATGCTCCCCGATGCTTTCTCAGTCTGTTGATGGTGGCAAGTTGGCTTGTATGGAGGCGAAATACGTCTGGAACGAAAACGTCCATCAGCGAGGTCAGGGCGTTCGTATTTGTTGGGATCGTTACTGTCGCCACAATGTTGTTTTTTTCGCTCGTTCCGCTTCCGCGTGCTCAGTATCCAGAGCTATATTTTTCCAGACCGCAGGAGTTCTTACCAGCTATTGCCTTCCTAATTGCATTGGTTGGATTCTATCGCAAGGGGCACTGGAAACACGACCCGTTCGAACATTGGTTGGTCATCTCGCTCATCTTGGGCTTCATCACACAAGTCCTGTTTATGTCCAGGTCACGATCCCTGAACGACATCATGTTCGATTCAGCCCATGTGCTGAAGATATTGAGCTATGGTTGCCTGTTCGTCGGTCTGGTGACCGACATGCGAAGGATATTCGACAATGCATGGTCCAACATCGCCGAATTGAACACAGCAAACGCTCGTCTCAGCAACGAAATCGAGAAACGAACGGTTGTGGAAAGTCACCTGTTGCAAGTCAACGGACTGCAATTGAAGCAGACCCAAGAACTCTACAGACAGAGACGAGCGCTGCTAAGCATGATGGAAGACGCAGAGCAAGCCAAACAAGATGCCGAAGAGTTTGCGCAACGATTGGATCGCGCAAACGAAACGCTGGTCACCCGCAACAAGGAACTGGATGAATTCACCTACATCGCCAGCCATGACCTTCAGGAACCATTGCGCAAACTGCAATCATTCAGCAAACTCCTGCCCATGGATCTGGGGGGAGACCTGCCCGAAGATGCGGCCACGGACTTGAAATTCATCACTGACGCCGCAAACCGCATGGAAAATCTGGTTGACGATCTGCTTGAGTTGTCGCGCTCAAGCCGGGGCGAGACCCGACTGGAACCAATCGAACTTCAAACGTGTCTCGCCGATGCGATGAATATACTGTCGCTGCGTATCGAGGAATCTGAATCAACGATCACACATTCAAACCTGCCCAGAGTACTCGGAGACGCCCGATTGCTCACGCAACTGTTCCAGAATCTGATTGGCAATGGCATCAAGTACAAGAGCCCGGATCGAAATGCTTTTGTAGAGGTCACGGCGGAGGCAACGAACGACGGTCATACGATCACAGTAAGCGATAACGGCATTGGAATCGAAGATCAGTACCTGGACCAGATATTCTCGCCCTTCAAGCGGTTGCATGGCCGGTCCGAATACGAAGGCAGCGGAATTGGCCTGGCGATTTGCCGCAAGGTTGTGGAGCGCCACGGTGGAAAAATATGGGCAGAGTCGAACATGTCGCAAGGCACGTCATTCAAGTTCACTTTGCGTTCCGCCGAGAAGAATTCGACCGACGAGAGTGAACTCACCGAAGCACATTCGTACCGATAACCGCATCGACAGAGCAAACTGCACCCAACGAATTGTAAGGTTCAGTGCCTGAACATGGATTCGAACTTCAGGCATCGCTACAACAACAAGCGCTGTTTGCGTCGGCGATTGATGAATTTACTGCGTCGATGATGCATGGGTCTACAGGAGTGAGGGATGGTTGCGAAGAAAGTCCTTTTGGCGGATGACGATCAAACTTTGGTGGCTGCATTGTCGCTGCGGTGTAAGAGTTTGGGGCTTGAGGTCATTCCGTGTTCCGATGGGTTGGAAGCCAGTCAGTCCATCGCCAAGTACCGGCCAGATCTTCTTATTCTCGACATGAACATGCCGGGTGGCGATGGTCTGTTCCTCCATGAACACCTTGCGAAGGACTCAACGCTCGAACCCATTCCGGCCATTCTATTGACCGGGCTGTCCGACGACGAAACCACCGCCCGTTGCAAAGAGTTGGGCGTGCATTACGTTTGGAAGGGACTGGATACCTGGGGCGATCTGAAACCGCTTATACGGCAGTTGCTGGACCTCGACGAGACTGGCAGTTCAGAAACAAAGCAACAGGCGACCATTTCCGATCCCGTCGAACCTGAGTTGAAATCGACGAAGGCGCCCAGAGTTCTGGTCGTAGACGACGCTCCCGACATTTCCAAAGCAATCAAGATTCGATTGCGCAAATACGGAGTCGAAGTTGATCGGGCATTCAGTGGAATGCAAGGGTATTGGACGGCACTAAAGTGTCAGCCGGATGTCATCGTTATGGATTTTAGAATGCCGGATGGTTACGGCAACTTCTTGCTTGGTAAACTGCGAAGTCACTCGATGACCCGTAACATTCCGGTCATCGTGCTCACGGGCCAATGCATAGGAAATCAGAAAGACTTCGCGTTGGAACGCGAGCTCATCAGCCTTGGTGCGGTTGCGTTCCTATCCAAGCCAATGGACTTTGAGGAACTCAAGAACGAATTGCAACGTCATATCAATCTTTCGCACGGTACTCTAACAAACCCAATGTCGGCCAGCTAACCGAATTCGTTCACTACTCCACGTTGAATGGCGCAAGAATTTCAAATCTTGGTAAGACAGGATTTCCTGTACACGCTTTAGGGCAGTGCGAACTTGTGACGATTCGGTTCGGGTGATTTGACTGAGTTACACATGTACAAACGGTCCGACATCGAGTTCAAGAAAGAAGTCCTCGCGGCAATTCCTGATCGGTCGATCGCCTTCTCAATCCTTGTCACCCAGATGCTGGCGATCCCCATCCACCGGAACACCAGTAGCAGACGCTCAAATTCACCTGGACCTGCCATGCTATCCCAGGTCCAGCGCCATGATTCCCTTGCGGTCGCGCAAGTAGAGTCGCTTGCCAATCAAGGTCGGCACAGTCCAGGTTCGGCCGTCTGAAACCTGCACTTGCGATTTGATCTTCAATTCAGTGGGCGATACCTTCGCAAGAAACAACGTACCGCTCTCATTAAGGATGAGCATCTTTCCATCGGCAAAGATGCTCGAACCCTTACCGACTTCGCGATTTCGCCACGCCAATTCGCCGGTCTCGATATCGACAGCCGCATAGAACACGGGACCAAAATCACCACTTGCGCCGTACACGAAATTGCCAACACGAACCGCGTTACCGTGGTGAATTTTCATTTTGTTGTTGTGCCACATCTCTTTTGCGACCGGTTTGCCCCCGTCAGCCGACAGGCGGATTCCGCGACTTCCCATGCCATATGCCGACGAAACGAACATCCAACCGTCGTGTCCCCAAACCGGCGTTGAGATGTTGGCGCCCCATTGTGTCGGGTGTTCGACACGCCACATGGTGCTGCCGTCAGAAGGGTCGATTCCAGCAATTTCGCTGGCAGCAAACAATACGAGTTGTTCCTTGCCTTCCTGCTTGATCACGAACACAGATGCATGCGTCGCACCGAAGTCAGCGTATTTCCATGCGACTTTTCCGTCGTCTTGGTTGAAGGCAACGACGGCTTTCCCTTCCCCGCCGACAGGAAGAATGATTTTTCCATCGTGTGCAAGCGGACTCGCACCGTATCCGTACATCATGTGCGAAGCGCCCATCTCCTTAATCAGATTGTGGTGCCAGATGACTTTGCCCGTGTTTTTATCGAGGCAATACAAATCGACCATCGACCCCACCGTGAACAACCGATCGCCGACGATCAGCGGGGTTGAATGCGGGCCACGACCAAAACTTGCATCTGTGCCTTCTACATAAGGCGCCTCATATTTGAATTCCCAGATCGTCTCGCCGGTCTTTGGATCGAGGGCGACAACGATCTCGTCGGTCTTGTTTTTCGCTTCGTCAACCGGGCGATACATGGTGTACAACCATTTGCCGTCAGAGACGATCGACGAATACCCGTCGCCCAATTCGCGACTCCAAAGCATCTTGGGTCCGCCTTCCGGCCACTTGTCCGCCAGTCCAGCAGAGTTGGCTTTGAAATCTCCGTGCGGTCCGCCCCACTGCGGCCAGGACTCGGCGACACCGATCGGGTTTTCGCGCGACGCAGTAGAAACGTCAACTTTCTTGGCGTCTGCGAATCGACGGCGGCGTTCTGCTTGCGCTTCTTCCGCCTTTCGCTTTTTCGCTGCTGCAATCTGCGTGTTTTTTTCTTTCTCGGCGCGTCGTTCGTCCACTGATTTGACCACATAATTTCGGGTGATCTTGCGTGACGTACTCATGTTGGGTTCGTCGCCGCCCTGCCCCATGCTTCCGCTGTAAGCAATCTCCGCGTGATCTTCGCGGCGGACGAGTTCTCCGCGATCGACGTTGATGGTCGCGGTTCCGGATAGTGTTGCTTTCTGAACCTCGATACCGGAGACAGGCATCCAACTGTCGGCTTCGTAATCGCCCTGCTTGTCGGCGACTTTTCCTTGAAACGATATCTCAGCGAGTGTCTCGCCATTATTCTTTGAAATCGATTCGAGTTTGTAGGTGCAATCGAAACCGAAGTCTTTCAACTCGGCCATGTCTTCGATGTATCGCTTGGTCCAAGTGTCCCCGACTTTGACTTCTTTTTCAGGGAAGATGCTCAATGCCAGATTCTGCCACTGCGCTGCATAGGCTGCGGCGTCGTATTTCTTTCGCTCCATTTGCCAGAACATATTTTCGGTGGCTTCCGCGTCGATTTTCTTAACCAGCGCCTCCATGCCCGTGCATTTCACAACCTTGTTGCTTCCGTCGACTTCTAACCCCAGCGTCGAACCGACCTGCGGTCCGAGGATCTGTCCCCATTGTGCCGATTGCTCCTCGTCCGGAATGTCCGAGTCAAAAAATGACGGACCCATGCTGCTGTCGAAGGTCATTGCAGCCCGATCAATGGTCAAATCGACGTTGGCGCCCTTGGTGCCTGCCTTCACATGCTTCAAAATGCCGCTCTTGAAATTGAGCGTCATATCAAACTGGCCCATCGGCGATTTGCTTTCGGCGATCACCTCCGCATCCTGTTCCACGTAGGCAGTCCTGTCAGCCTCGAACTTCGGGGAAAGATCGACACTCTCCTGCGCCGAGACAATCGAAACGGCGAATTGAAAAACAACGGCAACGATCAACGAGAATTGGCCCATCGATTTGGCAGACATGCGATACTCCCTTGGTTGTGCTTTGGTATCCGGTCCTGGACAGACAGCATCGTAATCGGTACATCCCCATCGCTCAAGAGAACCGATGGCTGCCATGCCAATGCGGGACGGAATGGTTCAGATCCCAATGTTTTGCAATCTGTGGACGCACCCACAACGCATTCTTCTCAAAAAATCAGACTATTCGCATCGAATTTTGTTGTCGATCTTGACGCAGATCGAAACAATCAACCCTACGAACGCTCGAATCGAGTTGTCTCTTGTCACCTTATTGATCTTGCGCTGCGGACGGGTTGGCCATTCCGCTTAACCTTGCCTGCGACTCGCCAAGTTTTTCGGATTGCCCCCACGCTTCATAGAGTTCGATCAAGGCTTCGATGGAATCGCGGCCGTATTTCCTTTCGGCCCATTGGGTTTGAGACAGGAAAGCATCTGCGGATAGAAGTTGCGCTTCAGATTCTTCGTATCTTTCCATCGCAGTCAAACAGCGACCGTATCCGGTCTGAAAGATGGCACGAAGGATTTGAATGTTCGGCGCATCGACGATTTTCACGGAGAGGATGCGCTGGTAGATTGCTTCGGCTTCTTCGAATCGCTTCAGCAGCATCAAAAGCTTGGCCAAATCGTTCTCGGCATGCAATGTGTTGGGATGCCCAATCCCGATGGACTCTCGATAGCGTTTCAGTGTCGCCCGAAGTAGCACCTCAGCCGACTCGAACTCTTCCAAATCAACAAGCGTCAGTCCCAGATAAGACCGAGCAAACAGCGATTGTGGATGTTGTTCGCCCAGGGTTGCATCAGCCGCTTCGACCGTTTCTTCAAACACGATCCGAGCCTCAGAGTACCTGTGCAGGTATCGGTACACTGCTCCCAACGTCTGCCCGCTCATGATGACATCCATGTTCTCATCACCTAGCAATCGCCTGTTCTGTTCGTACGTGATGGCCAGCACTTCCGCCGCTTCAGAATAGCGCTCCAGGTTCATGAACGTCGTACCGAGATTTCCCTTGATCGCCAGCACTTCGGGATGCGTTTCGCCAAGAATCGGTTCGGCAATCTGAGCGGCTTCTTCGAGCAGTCGGCGGGCATCATCGAAAAGGCCCTTCCGGAGATAGAGCGTCGCCAGGTTGTTCAACGCAATAGCCGTGCGGGCGTCATTGTCGCCCCATCGCTCACGTGCATCAGCCAGCAACAGTTCGTTGAGTGGCGCGGCTTCGTCATTGCGCCCCTGCTCTTTGTACGCATCGGAAAGTCCGCTGCGCAATTGCATTGCGAGTTCACCATCGGGATCGATCTGCTCAATCGACTCCAGCGCTTGCAGTAACAACGATTCAGCTTCTTCGACTTCGCCGCGCACCAATTGCACCCTGGCAAGGGCATCCATCGCATTCAACGTATCGACATGCTGACTCCCTTTGGCGACCTTTAAGACGTCTAGCGATCTTTCGGCCAACGACTCGGCTTCATCGAGGCGTCCCGTCCGACGCAGCAACTCGACCATGGGGGCGCTTGCAGCAAATGCTCGAGGATCGTCTTCGCGATAGAGCGATTGACAAATGGAATCCGCTTCTTTCAAATGAAGCTCTGCCTTTGAATAAACGCCGAGTGTCATATATGTTTGCCCCAGGGTTGACTCGATAGCGGCTCGGACTTCATCGCGTTTCGGGAATCTCGACGCAACCGAACGCGACGCGCGATCCAGCGCTTCCTGAACGGTAATATCGCCATCCGGTTCTGCCAGTGGGTTTGCAAGCGACAGGAGATCGTCGTTTAGAAAATCGTTGATGGCACTGGCGATTTTGAACTGTCGCTGTGCTTCGATGCGTTCTTGTTCAGCCACCATGCCACCGTGGATCACCCCGACAACACCGACGACAATTGCAAGACAAGCTGCCAAGGTTGCAACAAATGCAATGCGATGTCGTTGGGCAAATTTCTGCACCTGATAGGCAAGCGATTGGGGCCGGGCGACGATTGGCTCGTGCGCAAGGAAGCGTCTGAGGTCTGCGGCCAACTCACCGGCCGTTTGATACCGCTGTTCAGCGTCCTTCTCGAGCGCTTTTTGAACGATCGTTTCCAGATCGCCCGCCAACCGACGGTCCATTCGCGACATTCGCTTCGGAATCGCCTCGGCGATCAATCTCGAAGCTTGTGGAATGTTTTTGCCGGTCAAGTCGTATGGGGGTTGGCCCGCTAGCAGTTCGTATCCGATGACGCCCAAAGCGTACACATCGCATTTTGTATCGACGTTTCGCGAGTCGCCCGACACTTGCTGCGGGCTCATGTATTGTAGGGTTCCGACGAGTTGGCTCGAATCGGTATCGCCAGTCAGCGCAGGTGCATCGACGTCCAGAATACGCGCAACACCAAAGTCAAGCACTTTGCAACGACCTGCCGCATCAATGATGATGTTGCCAGGTTTCAAATCCCGGTGAATCACGCCCTTGGTATGCGCGTGTTGAACTGCGTCGCAAATGTCGGTCAGTATCCTGACGCGCTGACGAATCGTGAGTTGTTGATGTTCCGCGAAATCGGTAAGCGTTTCGCCTTCGACCAGTTCCATTGCAAAGTAAGGCTGCGCTGCGCCATCGACTTCTCCATCGGTACCGGCTTCAAAAATCTGCGCGATGCCCGGATGTTGAAGTCGGGCCAATGCTTCAGCCTCGAGCGCGAATCGTTGGAGTGACTTGGCGCCATAGAGACCGTGTCGAATCGCCTTGAGCGCAACGATTCGTTTCGGATTCTGCTGCTCGGCGCGGTAGACGACACCCATGCCGCCTTGACCCAGTAATTCGAGGATGTGATAGCTGCCCAGTCGATCCGGTATCGCTTCCGCGTGCGGTACGGGAAGATTCGACAACAGCGCTTCAATCTCCAGGGATGCCTCCAGCGCCGGCGTTTCCAGGTCGATTTGCGGCGCATCGTGCTGCGCCAGCATCGCCGCAACCTTGTCGCGCACCGCCAGATCCGAACCGCACGCACTTCGCACATATTCATCTCGCTGGTTCGCATCTAGTTGGGTTGCCGCGAGAAACACCTCTCCAATGCGTTGATACTGTGCGGGTGTCATCGTTAGTCTTCCGTCGAAAGTTCACTCGACAGCCAAGCCTTTGCAATCGTCCAGTCGTCCACCACCGTTGAGCGGCTTACACCTAGAACATGAGCGATTTCCTCGTTCGTCAATCCGCCGAAGAAACGAAGTTGCACGACGCGGCACTGGCGTTCACTGAGTTTGGCAAGCGATTCCAGGGCATCCTCCAATGCCAACAGATCAAGACGGGCCACATCTTCATTCGCGCCTATGTCCCCCAGGGTAACGCGTTGCCAGTCGTTACCGCGCTTGGCCGAATTTCTTTTTCTTGCATGATCGATGAGGATTCGCCGAACAGCCGTCGCGGCGACTGCCAGAAAATGGGCACGGTCTTTCCAATCGACTCTTGTCTGATCGACCATCCGCAGGTAGGCCTCATTGGCGATGGCGGTCGGCTGAAGTGTGTGATTGGCGGCTTCCCGCCGAAGATGCCGAGCCGCCAGCATTCGCAGCTCATCGTAAACCAGGGGCATCAAATGATCCGCCGCCCGCTGATCGCCGGCCGAAAGGTCATGAAGAATCGTGATGGCTTCTTTGTCGGCGCCCATTTCAGAAAATGCACCACCTCATCTAACTGTAAAACGCAATCGCGTCCGGTCCATAAACCACTGTAGCATTGGACGTTGCATTCTGAATCATACCAGAAATCTTGATCAACCAAGCCCCGAATGCGATCCCCATAAACGCTTTCAAGAATTCGAATCCGGCGCCGCCGGAACCGTTTACGCGTTTATCGAGGGGGATGGAGGGTGCGGGATGGTGGACCGAATTCAGTTCATCCGTTCAGGTCGATCGGGCGAATCCCAATGCAGCCGACAGAAATCATCAAGACATTCGAAACCTACAGGACTGAAGACTTATGAAAAAATTCGGAAATTCCAAGCGCATGAACTTGACGATATCGATCGTCGCAACGCTCGCACTTGCGGAACGAAACCTTGTCGCCCAGACCACTGCGACCTGGGACAACGGACAAGTCGGAGACCAGTCTTGGGACAGCCCCATGAATTGGAATCCCGATGTTGTCCCGAACAACGACGACGAAAACAGTTACGACGTGATCATCGATGTCGCGAGCATCGATCTCGGATCGAACATCACGGTCAGCAGCATGAACCTCAACCAAGGCGGTGCTGCTGGCGTTCTCGTCAACGGCTCAGGGCAAACACTGACCGTCGAAGGCCCCACCCTCGCTGAAGACGTCGACTTTTTGGGAAGCGGTTTATTCTCGCCAGCTGACGTCAACATTTCTGGATCGCTCTCGCTCGGCGGATCTTGGTTGATGAGTCCAGACAACATCTTCGTTGGGACCGGGTCGCCGAATGGCGAAATCATCATGCAGGACAATGCGACCCTGGTATCGCAGGGGATGTTTGAACTGATCAAGGATGGCGAAATTCGCAATTTCGGTGGAACGCCCGAAATTCAAAACTCGGGAAACTTTGCGAAATCCGGCGGAACCAATCTGTCGAACATCGCTGTGCGATTTGAAGACGCAGGCGGAACGATCAGTGCATCGAGCGGCGTACTCAAATTCAACGACACCTCTTTGATGGGTTCGACAGTCTCCCCTTCCAATTCTGCGACGATCCAATTCAGTGGACCGACCGAAGTATCCTCCCTCAATTTCACGCCGACCGACTTTGGAAAAATCGAATTCGACAATGCGACCCTAACGCTTGGATCAATCACGGGATCGGGAAGCGATTTCGCTACGGTCATTGCCAAAAATGGAGGCAGCATCACCGGCGGATCGATCAACATGTCGGTGGAACTCCTTCCATTCGTCATCGAGGGACCGACGGTTGACGGCTTAACCAACAAGGGCTTTTGTGAATGGCGTTTGGGCAAAGTGATTGGAAGCGGGTTGACGAACGATTCGGGCGCAACGTTATCGACGGCGTTCGCTGGCATCGGAACGCCAACCATCGAAGATGCCACGCTGACAAACAACGGAAACGTGTTCGTCGATCGCACCATCGGCCTTCGAGACAATGGGAAGATCGAACACGTGAGTGGAGAATGGACATTTCGAAACGGATCAGCCGGTATCAACACACAGGTCGGCGGAAACCTGACGGGAATGTTCACCCATGTCGCTCCTATCGTTCTTGATGCACCGGGCAATTTTACATCGTTCATCACCTGTCCGATGACCAGCAGCGGCATATTCGAGATTAGAAATGGCGAGTTGCGTCTGAACCAACGCATTGAAAACAAAATGGTGCTGGACGGAAACATCATCGCCATTGACGGTGGCAATGGCAGCGGTGCTACGTTTACGCTCGGAAACGACAGTCTCAGTCGAAGCACGCTTAAAAATGCCAGCATCACCGTGTCGAGCAACGGTATCTTTCAATGGGCCGGTACTGGCATCCACAAGATCGGCGGGGAAATCGTCAGCGGTGGTGTTGGCAAGACTCAAAACATCGGCGCAACGCTGTTGGCTGAAGACTCGACCAATGTCAACCTGCGATTTGATCAAGCCGTTCCGCTCCACATGAATCATGCCAACGCCAACCTGCAAGCCGACGGAACGATCACCAACAAAGACCACATCAAATGGTCGTTCGGAGCGGTCACCGGAACCGGAATGGTCATCAATGACAACGACGCAACCATCAACGTGGACCGAGTGATGCGCGTGTCGCGTGGCGGGCTTGCAACTTTAACCAACAATGGCACGGTCAGGCTGACGGGGAATCTGTTCGATGGCATTCAACTCGATTCATTCGGTTTCCTGGAGAACGAAGCTGACGGTGAGGTCTTGTTCGCCGGCGATCAAGACGTCTCGCGCGTCAACGATGGTGGTTTGTTCAGTAACGATGGTTTGGTCGAGAAAGTATCGGGCAACGGTGAGACGCTGATCAATGCAGACTTTCGCCAAAATGCCACCGGCACCATACGCTCGCGCTCTGGAACCATTCGCCTGTTGGGAGATACCATCGATCTGCTTGGCGGAACCGTATCGGTCAACAGCAACGGAGCCCGAATCAAAGTCGGGGACGACTCGCGAACCATCAACGTCGCATTTGAGTTTGCCCAGGACGGCATCGCGGAATACGCCACACCGCTTTCGGGAATGCCCCACGAAATCGACGGAACGATTACAGGTAGCGGACTCGGCGATCTTCTTCTTACCGGTGGCGTCATGCGACCTCGGGAGACGTCCGTCACCCTCGACTTCGATGAACCGTCAGAATTTCACCAAGCCAACGGCACGCTCGGCGAAGTCGGAAAACGTATATTCAACATGGGCGATGTATTGATGACCGGTGGGAATGTTGTCAGCGAATATTTTAACCAGACGGATGGCAACTTTGTATTGGATGGCGGAACGGTCCACGATGAATTCACCAACGAGGGAATCTTCTCGTGGGGTGGCGGAACCATCGCTACGGAGTTTGACAACGATGTCACCGGTATTCTCGACATCGACGCGACCGGCGATGTTCTGCTCGCAGCGAATGCAATAATAAACAACCGCAACCAGATTCTGCATACGGGCGAAGGTCGTTTGCAACTCGGCGATAACGCGGAACTCATCAACTCATCCGACAGC
Organism: Alphaproteobacteria bacterium; assembly: GCA_028285105.1. Lineage (GTDB taxonomy): Bacteria > Planctomycetota > Phycisphaerae > UBA1845 > UBA1845 > UBA1845. The sequence goes on along the minus strand of JANQQE010000029.1, from coordinate 46,627 downwards.
GAATACATATTCAGCGATGGCGCGAATATCGAAAAAGTAACAAGCCAAACCACCAATGCCTGCATGACTAACACGGGCACCATCGCCAACGACGGCTCCATTGACAGCAGCATCAATGTCAAATTCACCAATACGGGAGGTACGTTCGAGACCACTGACATCGGAGACTTGTTCATCAACGGCGCGATCGGAGATCAGGATGGCCAACCCGTCATCAATGGCGGCATCTTCAGACCCGCTCAAGGCATGATTCGGACATTCTTCGCCGAATTGCAGAGTACCATCACGCACGACTTGCAGAATTCCAACGGCGTCGTCGAACACGCCAATGCAGAAGTCGATGCGACATTGATCGCGTCGGGCCAAGGAATCGCCCGCATTGCCAACGCCCAAACGCCAGACGGCGGTGGTATATTCAACCTGGTCACCAGCGTTGATGCGAATCTGTTTGAACTGACTGGTACGCTCGATATTGCAGCGGCTGCGACCACAGCGGGCGGGACGGTGACATTCAAAGATACCAAGTACAATCTGTTCCGCGACCAGGCGGTTGGAACGTTTAGTGCAGATTCGGATTTGATTTTCGACAACAGCAGCAGTGGCGGTGGCGTTGTTTTGAGTGGTCCGGAAAGTGAAGACCGGCAGCAATTCATCCTGGGCGCAGAACGAACGGCGTGTCTGGTTGGAACGTCGGACCTCAAGCTGGATGGTTACATTGATTTTATCAATCGGGGAACGTTCCAAATCAAGGACCTCGGTCGCGGTATTTCAGCATTGGATTTCCTGGGAGCGCGCTTCACCAACGATGGCACGCTTCATAAAACCGCCGAGAGTGGTGGCTTGAGTCTTGTGAATCCGATCTTTGAAAGCAGTGGAATCGTCAAAGTCAGTGCGGGAAGTCTGGCAATCACAGAATGCGATACGCTTGACGGCGATCAGTTGGAAGAAGGAACCTGGATCGTCGAATCGGGCGCGACCCTTAGCCTCGATGGAGGTGCGTCGAGTCCGATCCTCGAAAATGACGCGGTGATCAAGCTGATCGGAACCGGTAGCTTCACCAATCTACCCAATGGGTCAACAACCGCTCTCTTCGCCAACGACGGTACGCTCTGTCTCGAAGACGACAGCAGCGGGACCGGCGCGACATTCTTCACAAGTGGCGAATACGAAAACAATGGCGAGACGAAGGTGTCTGCCAACAGCACCTTGAGTATCGGCGTGTTCGACAACGACGGAACACTCACCGTGGATGGAACGTTTACCCGCGGCCCGGGAGAATTCTTCCAACGGGGAAAACTCAAAGGAACGGGAACCGTCAATGGCGATCGGATCATCAATCAAGGCACAACGTCGCCCGGTAACTCACCGGGACTGCTCACGATCGATGGCGAGTTCGTCAACGACACCGCCGGTATTCTTGATATCGAGTTGGGCGGACTGGCACCCGGACTCGAACACGACGTCCTTGCGGTCACACAGGAACTGACGTTGGATGGGACGCTGCTGCTCACGAGTACCGACGGGTTCATGCCGCAAACCGGTCAAACTTTCGACGTCATCACCGCAAACAGTATCACCGGAACATTCAGTGACGTTGTTGGGGCTGGTCAATACACCATCACGGTCGGCACGAACACCGTCACGGTGACGGTCGATTGCGCCCCGGGCGATAGCGATTGCGATGGGGATGTCGATCTGGACGACTACGAAGCATTCGCCGACTGTTTGAATGGACCGCTTGGCGTCGCTTCCACATCGTGTTTGCAGAAGTTCGACCTTGACGCCGACGGCGACATTGACGCGGGCGATTTCCAGGTGATGCAGCAGTTATTGGGAACGCCATGATGCCGATCATGCGACGGATGGAAGCGTTAAGATTGCGCTAAGATCACATGCGTGATTTCATCCAAGCCCAGGCAGTTTCATGGATTCCGCGTGTCACGATGAACTTCAAAGTTCGAGACTCTGCGACGTTTCAATGACGCTTCGCAATTGCGGGGCGTCATCTTCTTTTTTGCAATCCGTCACCTGATATACTCTGTCCATATGGTTCTTAGGTCGTTCTTGATTTCGATGCTGGTCCGACTGAAACGAGAGGCGAAAAGACATGGTGGCGGTCGAAAATTCACAAAAATCAGCGGCACTGGGAAAACAGGCGTCCATTCTGGTCGTCGAGGATGAAACGGATCTCGCCCAGATGCTTCAGTTCAATCTCGAGCGCGACGGGTACGGTTGTACCGTTGCAAATTCGGGCGACGTCGCCCTCGAACACATTCGCAAGAATCCCCCCAATCTGATTCTCCTCGATCGCATGCTGCCCGGTCTATCCGGAGACGACGTCATCATTACCCTTCGGCGCGAACCTGAGACTGCACAAATTCCGGTGATCATGTTGACCGCCAAAGCCGAGGATGACGATCAACTCGTCGGGTTTGCGTTTGGCGCAGACGATTACGTAACCAAACCGTTTTCCATGAAGGTGCTGCTTGCCCGCGTTGCAGCGATCGTTCGACGTCCGAAGAACAGCACGGAAGAAAACACTGTCATCAACGTCGGCCCAGTGTCAATTAACGTCACTCGCTACGAAGTGACAGTCAACGACAAAGAGATTTCGCCGACAGCCACCGAATTCCGCATCCTCGCCGCACTGCTTCGCGGAAAAGGGCGCGTCTTCAGCCGCAGCCAACTTCTCAATCAGGCGTTTGGCGAAAACGTCATCGTCACCGACCGCACCATTGACGTTCACATCACCGCTCTGCGTAAGAAGCTGGGCAATGCCGCAAAGTGGCTTCAAACCGTAAGAGGAGTGGGCTATACCTTTCGTGAACCGACGTCGTAAATATCGACATCAATGGTACAATGTCGGCACGTCAATACGTCTTAAGGAAACATCGATACAAAATCCGCAACCCGCTAACGGCTAGTCTTCTATATGAAACGACGTCGAAGCCGATTCTTCTGGAAGCTGTTCATAGGACACGTTGTGCTGCTGGCCGGTGCGCTGGTTGCATGCGTGTGGCTCATCATTGGCGAAGTCGATCGTTTCTACGAATCTGAACTGACCGAACACTTGCGCGGGTACGCAATTTTGCTCCGCGAGCAAGCCGGGACCGAATTTCGATTTAATCGGGTCGAACAATTCGATCAACTCGCCAAGGATCATGGCGTTCACGAATTGCGGGCAACATTCATCATGTCCGATGGAACGGTCCTCGGCGACTCCCAAGCCGACCCGCGTACCATGGAGTCTCACGCCAAACGTGAAGAAGTCGTCGAGGCCATCATGTCCGGGTTCGGTGAAAGCACACGCTGGTCCGACACCGTCAAGCAGCACATGAAGTACGTCGCCCTTCCGGTCGCGAATGAAAATGGTGTGAGCGGAATCGTCAGAGTCGCCCTTCCCAAGCGCAGCATCGCCGCGCGTCTAGAACTGGCTCAGGCGTTGATCTGGCAAATCGCAGGCATCGCCCTGTTCGTCGCCGTTGGATTGGCATTGGGTTTGACGCTTCTTTGGAGTCGCCGCATCGAGCGGGTCACGTCTGCCGCCCGTTTGATTTCACGCGGCGATCTTTCCAGCGACATCAACGTCGAAGGGCGCGACGAAATCGCCATGCTCGCACGATCGGTCAATCGAATGCGTCGAAGTCTCTCGACGCAGCTGCACATGATCGACCGGCAACGTCGCACGCTGCAATATTTACTGACCCGATTGGATGAAGGGGTCGTTGTCGCAGACTCTGACGGCGTCGTCATCTTATCCAACCCAGCCGCCTGGCAATTGCTGCAAATCGAAGAACCGCACACGCCTTCGGACGAACACCCCACAATTGATACCCTGCCCGAAGGTCTTCGCAAACTGCTGATGATGGATAACGGCCAGGATGGAAAACATCGAATCGAACGACGCATCACCATTGGCGAAGGTGAGTCGCTGTCCATTCTACTTGCCCGCGTTTCAAACATTTCGCTACCGCACTACACGCAATCCGGCGATGTGGCGACGACGAAGGATGGGCGAATTCTCGTCCTCACCGATGTGACCGAATTGACCCGCGCGACTCAGATTAAAGCCGATTTTGTTGCCAATGCATCGCACGAATTGCGTACACCGCTTTCGGCGATTCGGGCGGCGATCGAAACGTTGATGTCGATGAGTTCCAATCAGGAGTCGCCCGAACATACCCCGCTGCTTGACATCATCGATCGTCACAGCGACCGCCTTGGCATGATGGTTGCGGACTTGCTGGACCTTTCGTGGCTGGAATCGGGCAGCACCCGCAACATACCCGTCGCGGTCGATCCCAATGACGTTTTGATCGAACTGGGCGAGCGTTTCGCGGACCGGCTTTCGGCGCAGAAGATCAACTGGAACGTTAGTACGGAGTCCTGCAAGTACGCCGGCGATCAGAAATTACGGATCGACGTGCGACTCCTCAACATGGTGCTGAACAACCTGGTGGACAACGCCATTAAATTCACTCCGGCTGGCGGTGTGATCAGTGCCGATGCCACTTGCCTGGAAAACGAGTTTGCTTTCACCGTGGCCGACACCGGTATCGGAATTCCAAACGAAGACCAATCGCGAATTTTTGAGCGTTTTTATCAAGTGACGCGCGCCCGCAGCGGCGTTAAGCGCGGGACTGGTTTGGGCTTGTCCATCGTCCGCCATGCTGTCGAGCAGATGGGCGGAAGACTTGAGTTGAAGAGTACCATCAACGAGGGGACGAGCATCCGAGTACTCGTCCCCTTCTCACCGCCCGGTTCGATTACCGATGTAGACATGCAAGACACAACGTCAGTTTAGCATTTTGCTTCGCAAGTCGCTTTTCGATTTAAGCAACTATAATCAGTCAAACGCAGTCTGGAAGAACTGGTAATCTTCCGAGTCAACATCATTGTCCTGATCGTAATTGAATTGTTCGCAGCCCGAGAAGATTCCACCGCCCGGTCCCGTCACGCAGTCGATGAATTCGTCATCAACAACAGGTACCACCGTTGCTGAAATCGCAGCCGGATAGACCGACGATGTCGGGTTTCCGTTGTTGTCGGTGTGTCCAACCTTCATGCCTTCGGGTGTGGTCGCTGCAAATTTGGCCATGTCGGCGGGCGCGATGCTGATGTCGGTCGAACCATCTCCAATTGCACGAAGCGTCACGCGATAGAGCATCGCTGGACCGGACAACCCTTCGGAGAAGCCTGTCGCAAAACCGTTGACGTTGTTCATACCAAGGTCGCCATTTGCGCCAACGGTAGATTCCAAGGACGCCCGCGTCTTACTGAAAGCGCTCAATGCATCAACTGAATCCACGCGAAGCACATCTTCGGTATCGATGACGACATCGTGGATGTACTGCATGATTCCGTTTTCTTCATCGCTTGTAAGATTTGCGCCGCTGGTGACTTCACCGCTGACGGTCAACTCGACGAAATCGCCGAATTCCAGCGCGGTAAGGGATCGACCACTGGGTACAAAGGTCGATGTCGTGATTGTCACTTCTACACCAGCGTTGGAATTCAACGTGATGCCAGTGGTTGAAGGTGTGGTGCTGTCGTAGGTCACACCGTTGATTTGCCCGGTGGTGTTGCCTTGGAAGTTCAGCGTCCACTGCAAGTCACTGGCTTCGATGCCGTTGGTTCCGGTCGCGTCCACATCCCACGGACGGATCTGCGTCGCGGGATCGCCTTCATCGCCCTCGGGCGCGGCGTCGTAAGAATTGCTGAAGATCCAATCATCGTCACCATATACAACCCCGATTTTCGCAATGTCGTCTGTATCGCAGTCACCGTCACGATCGACGTCGCCCGGGATGAACGAAACAGCCAAAGGGTTGATGCGACCGGGCATGATTTGATAGGTCATCATTGCCGTGAAGTCGTAGTCGATGTCGAAACCGTCATCGAGCCACAACGGAACGTTGACCTCGAACGGTTGAACCGCGTCGGGGTCGGGGTTTGCGACGTTCGTATAGAAATTGTTCGGCCCCAAAACGACGCCCATCGTTGCCGACACACCGGATTCACCGCGTATCCATTGCTCGGTGGCGGTGTCCTGCCAGTTGTGGCCATTGATCATTTCACCTGTCGCGCCAGCTACCGGAACCCAACCGTCGCCTTTGGTGCGGTAATCCACGCGGGTCAAGGCGTCGGGGTTGAACCCGTTCGGATCGTCAAGGGCGTGAACGTTTCGCTGCGGGAACGACCCGTCACTGCTGCCGACATCGACGGTCCGGTCATCAAGATCGTATTCCCAACCGCGGCCGCCTTCGTAGCTGATTTCGTCGACGACTTCGAGATCGTCAGTGATGTCAGCCGGCGTACTCGAACCTTTTAAGTCCAACGTGGTACCGCCATAGTTGTTCGGTTCGGCTTTGTCTAGGTTACCGTTGCCGTATTGATCCTTGTCCATTCCGTCATTGTCGTCGAATACCGGTGTGATGAGTTCGGTGTCGTGTTTGATGTCCTTGCCCCAACGCAAACCGTTGCTGTTCGTCGGGTCGTTTTCGGTGATTCCGGGACGGTTGCGAATCAGTGTAATGGTCTTTGAACCGTCGTTTTGTAAATTCCCGGGCGTGTCCAGCAAACCGTTCCATATGCCATCTTGCTGAGTCACGTTGTTTGTATGACGCCATCGGCGATAGTTGCTGTCGGGAAGAATTTCAAGGTAGTTGCCTTCAATGCCAGCCCCGATCACAAGAATACCGTTGGCTCCCAGACTCAACCCGTCGAGACTGAAAAACTCGTCAATTTCGGGCGTCACCGAAGGGATCGGTGGAATGCTTCCCAGGGGAAAGAATTTCTGCTCGGTACCGTCGATGTTTGCGATCGCGTACCCGTCGAGCTTCATGCCCGGCGTACCCATCAACTCGATGAACTCTTCGTTGGCGTCCGTGCCGCCCGGAGGGTTAATGAAAATTTCATTGATAAAAACAACGCCATAGGCTGGCACCGCCATCATCAGAATCGCGCAACTCAGCGCGACAGAATTTCTTGCCATGGACTTTCCCCTTATCGTGTTATTGATGAGTCCGGTTTCAGGATCAATTTGAATCGTTCGATTTACTTCAATTCCCACTCGGCCTTTGACCGCCGTCCCAACCCGATCACACCATCGAAGACTTGAGTATCGAGGTCGTCTTGCACGTGCTCCAGTGGGTTGGTCGAAGTGACGGTCAGTTTGAATTTTCCGTCGCGAATCTTGTCGGTGAATTTTCCAACGTGGGCGTCTGCGAAGAGAATCTCCGCGCGAATCCGATTGCTCGAACCGCCGTCGTCGAAACGATACGTCTTGCCGAATCCGTGCGTTGGACCAAAGTCGGTGAAGCTCTGAACGCCGAACGGCCCGCCACCGTATGGACCATCCGTCATGGTTCGGACGGTCTTACGTTCGGAGTAGATGCTGCCGCGGTACTGATCGTCGATCTTCGGCGCGCCGTCTCCCAACAGTGGCACGTTGGCAGCTGGTACATTGCGCATCGACGTGATGCGGAGTGGCCCCATGGTGGTTGCAACACGTTTCCAGTTGATGTCGCCGGATGAAGAAGGCCAAATCGGTTGCATTCGGGCCATGTACCACGACTGCGTGTAGTTGGAGTTGTAGCCACGACGAATCAGATCGTCGGCTTCTTCAGTCGTATAGAAACCTGCCGGACCGCCAGCCGTTGGACCGCTGCCCAGCTTTTGATTGACCTTGGATCGATTTGTTGGGCAAAGCATTTCGTTGGGATATGCGTATTCGCCGTTGACCATGTCGGAAATCCACCCGACCTTGTCCACCGGACCGTCGCGCCCGTTGTCCACATCGGGATCGAATGCCCCACTGCAAAAATAATCGTCGTTACTTCCGGCATAGGTGTAGAACGCTTTGCCCAATCCGGCGAGGTGCGCAGCGCAAACGACTTCCTTGGCCTGCTCGCGAGCGTTGCGCAGTGACGGTAACAGTATGGAAATCAAGAGCGCAATGACAGACACGACAACCAGCAGTTCAACAAGCGTAAATGCCGGACAACGTTCGGTTCTGCGTCGATGCGCCAGACAGCCATCCATGGTCAAATCTCCCATTCGAATTTGGATTTCTCGAAGCCGATTCATTCGCCTAGACGATTCACATCTTGTTCTCGCCCAGGATTCACAGAACTGTCTCGTCCAAATGTCGGTCAGCCCGCAGGCTCAGGATGCATATTTCCCGAGACCTGGGGCTGGGTTTTGTTCCATTCAGCTGACATTCAATGCACTTGGCATTCAATCCACTTGGGATGAGAGACATGCCTGCTTTTGAGAAATCGTTGGCAACACCAACACCGAACTCCGTTTCCGGTCAGGCTCAACCCATGGACTGTCTGCATATCAACTTACAACTGACGACGCCGAGCCAGCACAGCAACCGCGCCCGAGCAAAGCAACAAGATCGATGCCGGTTCCGGTACGACACCCGGTGAACCGATGAGGGTCGCTGTGTCGTTCGGTAGACTCAGATTGTCATTGAAGAATGGTGCCGATTCGTAAGCGCCATTCACGCCATCAACCGAAAGTTGAACGGTGTCGTTCAGATTCTCAAACGTCTCCAAGTTTCCGCCCGAAGCGTATTCAAGCGAGTCAAAGACGGTGCCGTCGCCGAGCATCAAATTGGCGTTATCACTTCCCTGACCGAGATTACCGCCACCATTGGTGTGACCCAAATTGGTGATCGAACCCCAGATCGCCGTGAACTCTTCGATCGCCGTCGTGTACGTCACGTCATCCGCCGGCGCGGTGTCGAGCAAAAACACTGCCGACTCGCCTTGTCCCAGCACGAAAGAATCGAGATTTCCACCATCTGCAATATTGGGGCCATTGTCGTCGTACCAATAATTGCCGGTGTCGGCGTCCATGTCGCCAAAGTTGGTAACCTCGATCCAATCCGGCGTTCCGTCTTCACCAGAAAGACCCGTGTACGCTTCGGTGATCTGCAAATCGATCGCTGCCATCGTTGCCGGAGCAAAGGCCATACCCATTGCCATGGTCATCGGTCCAAGTTTCGCATTGCGCATTTCTTTTCCACCTCCAAAGTAGAGCCGAGTGATAGATGGGCCAATCCGAACACCAGCCCATCGATAGGCTCAGAATGGTGGCGAACATCTGTTCCGAGGATATGAGTACTTCGTTAAGATCCGATTAAGTCGCATGACAAAAAAAGGGCGTGGACTACATCTTTCGGCAAGCTACTCGAAGCCTGAATTCATTCACAAGGCATGAGACGTGTGGATGGTGTGCGTGACGCCTTGAATACCAGTCTCAATTAGTCGATCCCAGCCGACAAACGACCTGTGAAAATACTTCTGCCAAATGAGCATGATCGATCGAATGTCGGGCAAGCGACCTTCGAGCAATGGAAGCGTATGTTTTCGGCAATTGTAAATACAAAAAGGGCATGCAACCCGTTGAGGCTGCATGCCCTTTGCTAGAACGAAAAGAATAATACGACTACGGCGTAAAGATCTTCGTCAATTCCGAGAAGTCGGAAAGATCGACTCGATCGTTATCGTTGAAGTCAGCCGGCCAACAACTGCACGACGTCTCCGGCGTATCCGGTCCAGCAAGACATGCCTCGAACTCATCGTAGTCATCGATGGTCGAGAAACCGTCACCGGTAAAGTCGCCCTTGGTAATGAATCCAAGCGTCACCGGTACCATGCATGTGTTGCCTGCACAGTCGGTCACCTCAACGCCACCGTTTCCACCGCATTCGCCGCCCGCAATCTCGACCGAGTAGCGGACGATTTTGTCGCCGGCTGCGAATGGATCGACCGTCAGCGCCAGATTCGACGAACCGCCGGTCAACGCGATCGAACAGATGCCCGTGTCGTCCTGCTGCGCATCCTCTGCCCGACCGTCGAAACGCTCGGGAAACGTTGCCGATTCGATCGTGATCGACCAACTGTCAAACGAACTGTTCGGATAACTGGACGAATCGTCGGCGACCTGGAGCGAATATGTTCCGACTGCCGGCGAACCATCGAGTGCAAACAAGGCGGGCCCGCCTTCCGGTTGGAACGAACCAGTAAACGGTCCTGCCGACGATGTATCCGGAATCGGGGCAGCCGCTTCATCGTCAAGCGTGGTATCGATGAAGTCGTTGGCTGTGCTTCCGATGTCGGACATGAGCGGAATCACCACCGGGCTGGTCATGGACATATCGATATCGTCATCGTTCGGATGCGTGATATTGAACGTGATGTTCACGTCACTGACGATATCCAGATCCGACACCACGATGCTCGACGTCACACCGCCCGGACTGTTGTTTGGAATAGCCAGCGGTGTGTCCGTACTGATGTACCGCTTGGTGTTGCCCACGGAACCCGTGCAAACCGGATCGATCGCATCGATGTCCACGAGGACATGGCTGCGGTTTCCGCATCCGTCGGTCACGCGAACATAACCCCGACCGTTCTCTGCTGGATTGATCAAACCAACGACAAAGTCAGCACTGCCTGCAGGCAAGCTCGGCGTGATCGAAACGATTTGCAGATTCGCACCATACGGAGCGACTGCGATCGATGCGATTCCCGTATCGCTTCCCAGATTGTCAGTGGCTGTGCCTTCAAACTCATCCGTTGCGGAATTGACACTACCGCTGACGACCGGTTCGTCTTCATCGCCCGAGGCTGGAGCCAATGCAACCGGAACGTTTGTCACGTTCCCGGCGATGTCGGTGATTTCAACCGTACCGCTTCCCGGTGACGTTGGATCGGTCAGCTCTACGCGATACCTCACAACGTCGTCGCCCTGCGTGAAAAACGCCAGGACCGTGAGATTGACTGCGCCGGGAGCCAATGCAATCGAGAAGATACCCGTTTCAGCACCAGCGTCCTTCGCCGTACCGACGTAGTATTCAGGACCGCATGGGTTCTTCAACGTAAGCGACCATCGGCGGAAGATATTCCGCGCCGACGACGCGCTCAGTTGTCTAGCGTCGATCAATTGCAGGTCCCAGTCGCCCGAAGATTCAACGCCGTCGAAGACGAACAGCATGTTGTCGCGATCGTCGGTCGTGATACCGTCACCGAAGAACTCGCCGCGTCCGTCCGGCTGATGCAATCCAAGCGTTTCTTCAGCACCGAGAACATTTTCGTTATGAATGTCGTCGGCTTCGGGTGCATCGTCGTCGAGAATCACATCGAAACTCGCCTTCGAGTTACCCAAAGCATCGCGCTCGTCCATACCAATGCGGTTGACCAGCATCGCTTCGTTACCGCCGTGCGTCAGCCGCGCGGCGACACGACCTTGATCGGAAGCATCGACGTTGAGGGCCACTTCAACCTCAGCAACAGTGAAGCTTTCCGGAACGCTGATGGTTGAAGTCACGCCAATCAGATCGAATCCGGCCACCGTTTGCTGAACTTCCTGCGAATAGGAAAGGCTCGTGGTAACGCTTCCGGTGTTCTGCGGCGCGTTGTTGTCCGCAAGTCCGGACAAGCTGATGACGCTGTCGCACGTATTAAGTGAAGTATCCGTCACCGTCACCGTTGCGGTACCGTTCGTCGAAGTATCAGTCAACGTGACGAAGTATGTCGCTTCTTGATCGCCCGGCGTAAAGTCGCCCGACACAGCAAGCTGCGTATTCGTTCCGCTTGACAGAACAATCGACTGAATGCCACCTCCGTCGCCGAAGTCGGTCACGAATCCGGAAAAGACTTCCGGCCCGGCGAAGGTCGCATCGACGTCCAGCGACCAAGAAACGAGCGAACCACCAAAGCTTTCGGAGGAACTGTCGTCAATAACCCGCAACTTCCAGATTCCTTGAGCGTCCTCGCCATTAAGTTGAGCGAGCCCCGCCCCGTCTTCCGGCTGGAAGACGCCGGTATAAGGTGCTGCGCTGCTTCCAAACGGAATCACGCCGTCGCCGTCATCGTCAAACGTGGTCATGGTAAAGTCGGCACCGCTGCTGCTCGCACGATCGGTCACGAGTTCAACCGAGGTTCCGCTAGGGCTGATCAGGAACAAGTCGATGTCACCGGTGTCGAGCGTTTCGATATTCACCGTCACGTTGACATCGGTGATGATTCCGGAGTCGGTGATTTCGATGATACCGTTGGTTGTCCCATCCGGAGCGCTGTTGTTCGGAATGTGAATGCGCGGATGCATGCTCACCGGTGAACGATTGGAGAAGTTGTCGCCCATGCAGTCCGGACCGTCGATGTCGATGGCCACCACAGCACACGCGGTATTGCCCGCACAGTCTTCGACGAGCAACTTTGCCGAACCATTCGTTCCCATGTCCACCAATTCGATCGTCAGATTGACCGATGGGTCGCCCGGCGTGAAGCTGCCACTCAACGTCAGATTGTTGTTGTTGAGCAGGGTAACATCGCAAACGCCCGAATCGCCGCCGGCCATGTCGGTCGCGACGAGGTCGATGTCGTCATTGAAAAAGTCAGGCGTCAGTGCAATGACCGGATCGATCACTTCACTAAGCACTGGTGCTGCATCATCCAGAAAAATCGCCAAGTGGTAAGTTTCTTTCGGACCGACGCCCGAGGCGCTCTGTTGCGCGACGGAGATATAATGTGTACCTGTAGAACGAGCGACAAAGAAACCAGCCTGTGCCGGATAGTCTTCTGCTCCTTGCACACTGTTTGAATCGCTAACGTCCGAAATCAATTCGTCGCCTGCCGGATCCAAAACCCTCAAGCGCCCGTGGAATCCGTTCGTATTTGCCGTTGCGCTCTGTGTCGGATCACTGTCACGTTCCGGATCGCCGTCGAGCGCAAAGAATACGCGATCGCCAGCCGTCGCTTCAAATGCGTAGAAGTCAACATCGCCATCGGTATCGACGACGCCGCTAAAGTAGTTTTTGCCACTGCGGTCGGCTGCGGCGAGTTCATCGTTGGGTTCGCACTCGCCTAACGGACTGCGGTCAGCCGGTTCAACGCCTACGTGCATCCGATAGCGATGAACTGTTCCTGTGGCGCTTTGTGCATCGACCTGTAGATAATGGGAAGCGTCTGAAGTAAACTGCGCACCCGCGATCGTCGGTGCCGATGTCCCATAAATAAAATGCAGGTCATCGACCGCCGCACTGATTCCATCTGCGTCTTCGTCGTCGAATTCGATCAACGTCGATCCGTCGGCAGCAAAGAAACGCATGTCCGTGTCCAGCGTGCTGTTTGAACTTCCACCGTTGTTGGCCCATGCATACACACGGTCACCGGTTAGACCTGGAATCTCCCAGTAGTCTGTATCGCCAGGACCAATGATCTGACCGCCGTTGAGCGGTGTTTCGATCAGGGTGGCGTTGGCCGCGGTATTGTTCGGCTCAACTTCATTGACTTCGTAGTTGAATGCGTCGTCGATCACCAGCGCGTAGAACCCTGAGTTGTTTGTCGTGCTGCCGTTGTCCACGAAGATCCAATAGTCTTTGCCCGCCTCAAGTTCCACAACGACGAATTCGTGCTTGCCGCCGCTCGTACCGCTGGTGCTGTGGTTCGATGCTCCCTGGCACAAGTCGAGGAAAAACGGACCGCAGGAATCATCGACATACACAACCGCGTCAAATCCGCTGCCCACCAGTTCGACTGCGTACAAACCGTCGGCAGGCGCGGTGTACTTATAGACGTGATCAATACCCGGTGCCGTTGTCGGACTTCCGCCAGACACAGCACAAACACCAGGATCAACTTGTTGGTCAAACAGGAAGTCGCCGGTTGCCCCGTCGATATCGTGCAGGACAACGACCGGAAGCGTATTGGTCGTAATGTCGATATCCGCGCCCACGCAGTTGTCCACATCGCGAGAGATCACTTCGTCCACCATGAGCGTGAATTTGAATTGATCGCGCGTTTGCGAGTTGTGATCGACGCCAATGAGGTATTCGACTCCGCCATCCAGCGAAACATCCAACGCCACCGGACGCGCATTGCCCGGCGCACGTTGTGCATCCACAAGTCCGTTCGTCGAAACTTCAAACACATATAGCGAGAAACGACGATCCGACGAACGAAGCGGAGCGTGGTGCCACGGATTCAAATGAAACCGATACGTTCCTGTTGAATTCGGCGTGAATGAGTAGAAAACATCCGGACCATCTACGTTCGGATCGATCGACGGATCGCCAATCGTTGTGATGCTGTCATCGGCGCTCGTCGTTGTTCCCAATATGTACTGTGGTAGATCGGTGCTGATGACTTCTGCGTCGGCGGGCCGATCGTTCGCCGGCGCCGGCGGTAGCGCGGAAACCATCATGGGTAATGCCCAGAGAGCTAAAGTCGTTGACACCAACGCAAGTCTTGAGATTCTGTTGGCTCGGGGGTTGGGGCGGGGGTAGTGCATGGTCGTTCCTCCTCCAAACGCAATCACGGTTTGTGCCAGCCGCATCAGCGCTCCACATTCTGAACACCAACGCATACATCTGGCAAAAAGTACGAATCGTTTAATTAATTCGCGCTGCATCCTGTGCTCGTTGGGTAGCAAGTTCCCAAGCAACAAAGCGCATCAATCGTTTTTGGGTTGCCCTATTCGCGCCGCGATGATGTTGGAGGCGCTCTCTACTCATGGCGATGGGGAAAGGGTACGTGTCCAGCGCCCCGCCCGATGTGATCCTTCACTTTCGCCTTCTCGTATTTTTGCAAGTTGAGCAAAACGCAAGATACGAATCAACCCTCTTGGTGAATCAAAGACGACAAGAATGACGATCCAAAATGCGTCCCGCACGATGTCGATCATGCGCGTAACTACGATTGGCCAAAGCTGTTAATGCCATACGCGGAGTCAACTGGGACGCGAAAAATAAGTACCGCTTCACAGACATCCCATTTAATGCAAACTACTCATTCAACCAGCATTCAACCTCGGGTGTCAGAATTGACAACATAGACGCCTTCGGTCCCGTGTTATGCTTGGTCTTAATCGAACGCTAACAATCGCCGGCATCGATGCAGATGTTGCAAACAAAACGAAGTGAACACGCATCGAATCGAGAATTTTTCACATTGAAGTGCGTTGGCCCAATTCCTAAGCTGATGACTGCGTGCAATCTATTCGACACGAATCCGCACCGACTTACTGAAACAGGGTGACAATACATCCGCAGATACTAAAGGTCTTTGCACGCTTAAAGACATTCCAACCCAAACCGACGCAGGACTTTTGTATTCCGCAATCAAACGTGAATTAATTGGGCATGAATTGATCAGGTGGAGACATTGGGATGAGGACCGGTACTGCTACCCTACAGCGTTTGGCGTTTGGACTCGCGACTTTGATCGTACTCTTCCCCGCGACGGCCGATGAAATCCCACCCAAGGACGGATGGCCAGACCTTTCTTCTCTGCCAGACTATTTTCACGATGCGGCTGGCAAGAAACCCTTGCGCGCTTCAACCACAATGTACGTCGCGCGCATGCGCTCAGCGCCCGGTCGCAACCGTACCATTCGGCCCACTGCGTTTGGCGATCTTCCGGAAGCATCGAAAATCGCCAGACACGTTTGGAAGCTTGAACGAAATCTGACGCAGCGCGGTGTTCATGTCGTGCGTAACATGAACGCTCAGCAAGTCCGGGTAGCGCCTGACGTCACCGATGTCATGCCGGTGCTGCATCATGGCGACAGGGACACGCCGATTTATCCGACCAACCGCGTCGTGGTAAGGCTGAACGATGCAAACCGTCAGGACGAACTCAAACAAATCGCCGATCACTACAACTGCGATCTGATCAAGAAGAAGCGTGGCGTGAATCGATTCGTCCTCGTCGCGCGCGACACCGACCGAGTCAACCCGGTCGCACTCGCCAATTGGCTACACGAAATCGGCGACCTCACCGATTACGCCGAACCCGCATTCCATCACCCCAAGCTCGCATTTGCACCCGATCCGATCAACGATCCGATCTATCCTCAGCAGTGGCATCTCGAAAACGATGTGGCCAACGGCGCGGCAGCAGGCAGCGACATGAACATGGAAGCGGCGTGGGATTCAAGTTATGGTCCGACGGCGCTTGGTTCGCCCACGGTTATCGTTTCCGTCCTCGACGAGTGCGTCGAAAAGTTTCATCCCGACTTGTTTCCCAACTGGGCCGCCGGTCTCGACCTGGATAACGAAGTACCCGATGACGATCCCAGCCCCGATTTCGGTGAGCGTCACGGAACCGCGTGCGCCGGGCTCGCAGTTGCGGCGGCCAACAACATCGGTGTTCGTGGCACCGCGCCGAATTGCGGACTGATCGGCGTGAAATTCTTTGGCGCATCCATCGAAGAGATGGCCGACGGTTTCTACTTCAGCATGGACCCCGACAATAACGGCGATCACAGCGATGGCGCCGCCGTACTCAGCAATAGTTGGAGTTTCGGCGATGGTACATTGCTACCCCCCGATGTGGTCAACGCGATCAATACAGTTGCAGTTACCGGTCGAAATGGACTGGGCGTCAACATCCTGTTTGCATCGGGCAACAACGACCATACCGTCAATGGCGTTACCGCGTTGGCACAGCTCGCCACAACGATGGCCGTCGGTGGAACCAACAGCCACAACAAGCACACCGAGTTCAGCGATGTCGGACCGGAAATCGGTATTACCACTCCGACGAACGATCGTGGTGACGACGGTGTGCGATTCCCATGGATCGATGTCACGACCGTCGATAACACCGGCGAGAGCGGTTACAACGGCCTGCCCGATCTGGACTATACGGATGAATTCGGTGGAACCAGTTCATCCACTCCTGAAGCAGCCGGCCTGTTGGCGCTGATCATCTCTCAGGATGAGACGATGACCGCCGCTGAAGCAGTCGCAATTCTTCAACACACAGCCGTCCGCATCGACGAACCTTACGGCCGATTCGATGGCATCACCAGTCACAGCCATCGGTTCGGGTTCGGTCAGGCAGATGGGGGTCAGGCAATGGCTGCCGCGACGGCAGGTGTCCGCTGGCCAGACCGGATCAAACAACTCACCGTGACGCCCATCGGCAGTGACCTTCAGTTGTCGTGGAGTACACCGCTCGATAACTATGCGGGCAGCTTACTCGTACGTTCGTCCGTACCTTTCGGGTGGACGCCCACCGACGGTGTCACGTACACAGCCGGGCAATTCGTCGCGCCGGGCGTTGAAGTCGTTCAGGCATCGGCGCTTTCGTCTTATCTGGAGGTTGGCGCGGCACAGGGCGGATTTTTCTACGGCGTCTATCCGTTTTCGGCACTGATGCGTTACGGATTCGGCGCCCGCAATCAGCGCATTCAGGGCGCGACATCCATCCTGTATGACAACAGCCAAGGTGTTGACCCCGGCTGGTCCACTGGCGGTTCGGGCAACGAATGGACGCGCGGCACGCCGACATCTACCAACTCGTCATTTTTCGGACAGGTAGTCACAGGCAGTGGCCCCCTCGCTGGATTAAATGGTACGCGCGCAATTGGCGGCGATATGTGCTGGGGAACCGACTTGGCCTCCACCTACAACGCATTCGCCGACGCCTACCTGCAAACCCCGCTCCTGAACTTGACCGGTGTCAGCGATCAGGTCTTTCTCGAATACGACGACTGGTGCATGTTCGAAACATTCTATGACCGTGCAACGATTGAAGTCGTGGACGCTCAAGGACAGTTCCTGGGGTACATCGACGACGACGCTGGCGGCGATTATGACTGGACCCACCGCGTGTACGACATCAGCGCCTTTGCGGGCCAACCAATCTACATTCGATTCCGTATTCAGTCCGACGGAGTCATTCAGCGAGACGGATGGTTCATCGACGAGGTTCGCGTTTCGGTTGCGACGCTCGGCAACTTGCCACCGGTCGTCGAGGATATTTATGCCCAAACCGACACCAATGTAAACGGTTTCGTCGCCTTGAACGGAACCGATCCAAACGTCGGAACGGCGCTGTCGTTCGTCATCGATTCGTTGCCGCAACATGCGACTTTGACGGATCCATTCGACGCGACCGTGATTGCATCAGTTCCGTACACCTTGAAAAACAACGGATTCCTCGTGACGTTCGAGCCCGATACTGACTACGAGGGACCGGACGGATTCACCTACCATGCGATGGACGAATCGCTTCCTTCTAACACCGCCAATGTCGCCTTGTCGATCGGGACGCCCGTCGTGGCGTACGACTTTCCGCTCGATGTCGATCCTGGCTGGCTGACCGATGGACTCTGGGCGTTCGGTGTTCCGCAAGGACTTGCTGGTGACCCGACCTCAGGATTCACGGGTTCCAATGTGTATGGTTACAATCTCGCCGGCGCATACGAAGACAACCTGCCCCCACAATACTTGACCACGCTACCGATGAACTGCACCGGATTGTCGCGGGTCACACTCGAATTCCAGCGGTGGCTGGGAATCGAGTCGGCGAGTTTCGACAGCGCATCCGTCGAGGTGTCAACCAATGGCACCGACTGGTCGGCTATTTGGAATCACAGTGGAACCGGCGACCTTGAAGAAACCGCATGGAGTCTGCAATCGTTTAATGCTGGGGCTGTCGCGGACGGACAACCCTACGTGCAATTCCGCTGGGCGATGGGACCGACCGACGGTGGCGACACGTTTGCAGGCTGGAACCTCGACGATATTCAAGTGTTGGGTATCGGAACCGCTCCGGCCAATCAACCGCCCTATGCATTCGATCAATACGCAGAGACGGCGATCAACGTCGACGTCGATCTCACACTGCAAGCGGTCGACGTCAACAGCGACGGTCTTGCATTCGTTATCACTCAATTGCCGCAATTCGGAACGCTTATCGATGCAGGAGCAGGTAACATCGCTTCCGTGCCTTATGAACTTGTCGGTGGCGGTGCAGACTTGACCTATTCGCCCAATGCAAATTCGACAGGATTCGATACGTTCAATTTCCGGGTGAGCGATGGAGCGTTGTCTTCCAATATCGCCGAAATCACGGTCCGCTCGATCGATCCTGCTCCGTTCCCGTTCACCGACGACTTTGAATCCGGTCCTCCGCTTGGACCCGATTGGTCGGCTGATTCGACAGGTCCCGGGCGTATTTATGTATCGGATTCCTTCGGACCGGTCGGCAGCCACCACCTCGTCCTCGATTCGGGAGCAAGTTCGACTTTTGCGCTCAACGAATTGAACCTGGCGATCGATCTGGAAGGCGCATCGAATGTACTACTTCAATACGACTGGAAGGACCTCGGAGACGAGAATCACTTTTTGCCCGCCAGTTGGACAGGTTCTGAAGAAGGCGACGGCGTGGCAGTCAGCGAAGACGGAATCAAGTGGCATCTGATCTCCGACCTGACCGACGGAACCGCGACTTATCAATCGGTGACGCTCGATCTGGATCAACTCGTCGCCAATGCGGGGCTGACCTACAACAATACGTTCCGCATTCGGTTCCAACAGTACGACAACAATCCTGCCGACGTTGACGGATTGTCGCTCGACAACATCGGCGTACTACAGGGAACGGAAGATCCGATCATTGCAACAGCCAACCTGCCTGACGGGCAGTTGGGTCAAGCGTTCGGGCCGTTTCAATTGTCTTCCATTGGCGGTGATGCACCGATTCTTTGGACCACACCCATCGTGTTTACAGAAACGTCGGCTGGCACCAACGGTTTCCTGGTTGGCGGCGTCGCACAGAATTGGTTTGGTGACGATGTCACTTTCGACTACACCCTGCCATTTACCTTCCCGTTCTACGGCGAGAACCACACCGAAGTGAAGATTGCGGTTGACGGTTGGATCAACTTTGGCACGTTTGTCGGTTCGACCCACAACAACAGCGCAATTCTGCTGCGGGCGAACAAACGCATCGCCCCATTGTGGGACGATCAGGACACGAGCGTATCCGGCGATATTTACATCGACGAAGGAACCGCCGACCAGGTGACGATTCGCTGGGAAACCGAGTCATCCGGTGGTCCGTGTAACTACGCGGCCACCCTCTACAGCGACGGGAAAATTCGATTCGACTACGGATCCGGAAACCAAACCACACCGAACATTGGTGTTTCTGCCGGCGACCTCGACCGCTACTTTTTCGCCAGCTACGATGGCGTTGGCGATCTGGGGCTGGCCAATTCAATCTGGCTCGACTTTGCGAAACTACCCCCGGGATTGTCAGCCGACGCCAACGGATTGGTTTCCGGTACACCGACCGCCACGGGAACGTTCTTGCCGGTCTTTAGAATCGAAGACGCATCGCTGCGGACCGACGAGCAGGCGATTCCAATCACCATTCTCAGTGGTCTGTTTGGTGACAGCGACAACGACGGGGATGTAGACATCATCGACTTGCAGCAGTTTATCGTTTGCCTTGAAGACGAAACACCCAACGGTGCATGCCTCGATACATTCGATGGTGATGGGAATGACCGTGTTGATCTGTTCGACTTTGGGATGTTCCAACAAGCGTACACCGGGCCTGGGTAGACCGGCATTGCTGCAACCTAAATCTATCGAGATTCTTAAAACCTAAACCAAGCAACAGTGTTGCCGCCTTTTGAGACGGCAGCACTGTATTATCGTTTTCGTCGCGACATGCCCTGAGAAAGGCTGCCCCAAAATGAATCATTTCAGCGAAGCCCAATCGAACCAAGTCTCCCGGCGGGGCTTTATCGGTGGCGCGGCCGTGGCTGGGATGGGCGCACTTGCAACGTCGGTACTCGAAGTATCAGCCGAAACCGATTCGACCGACAGCGGCGCAACTCCCGATTTTTCGTTCGTACATCTGACGGACATGCACGTTACACCGAAACGTTGGGGAGACAAGGGCTATAGAAAATGCCTGGAGTCGCTTCGCGATTTGAAACCTAAGCCGGCATTTCTGATGATGGGTGGCGATCTTGCGTTCGACGGTCTGTATACGCCCAAGTCCGACTTTGAAGAACAAATCCGGTTGTACAAGGAGATCACCAATGGTATCGGTATCTCCCATTACAATTGCATGGGCAATCACGATGTGCTGGGCTGGTCGGGTCGGCGGAAAGTGAGTTCAACCGATTCGGAACTCGGCAAGCGGATGATCATGGATCGACTTGAATGGGAGAAAAGCTACTACAGTTTCGATTTTGGCGGTTGGCATTTTGTGGTCCTCGACAGTATTTATCCGATTGCTTCTGAACACGGGCCCTCGTATGAACCGCGCATCGGAGACGAACAACTTGAGTGGTTGGCGTACGACCTTGGGGCTGCAGCCGGCAGACCCACGGTGGCGGTGACGCACATCGCAGCATTCTGCAACATGGGTCAACTGCATGGCGATCGCAATCGCAAGGCGATGGACGGTCAAAAGGTACTATGGGACACGCATCGCCTGCGTGCTGTACTCGAACGACATGGCGTCAAAGCCCTGTTGCAAGGCCACAGTCATGTGATTGAAGAGTATCGATTCAATGACGTGTGGTATCTAACCAGTGCGGCGGTCAGCGGCGCTTGGTGGTCGGGTGGATGGGGCGGCAAGATGCCGGGGTACACCGTGTTCTATTGTCGGGGAGATGAACTATCGTGGCAGCACGTTCCGTTTCATTGGGACGCCCACCTGGAACCGGACGACGAACTCGAACGAAAAAAACTCGAAGAAGACACTGCCATCAAGAAAAAACAGTTGCGCCTACTCGAAATGGAACAAAGTGGAAAGCGATCGAATCCTGCGAAAGTCGGCCCATGATTCCAACGATGATTCTGGCAACCGTCATTTCAACTCGATGGCCAGACCCGTGTAGACTTGATGATCGTTTTGCGACGGGTTGTCGTCATTAAAAAAGTTGCCATTGGATAAGTGTTGAAAGCGATATCCGGTGACCCAACTGACGTTGTCGGCTAACTTCAATTCAACCCCGACGCCAGTGTCTTGTGTGAAATTGAAATTTGAACCTTCCTCAGGAATGCTGTTGAGTCCGTGCATGAATCCACCCATGATTTCGCCGTACATGGAAACGGGCATCGGCCCGATATCGAATTCCAGAAAATGATATCGCGCTCCCAATGACAGTTCGTACGAGTAGGCGTCGGCGTCGGATTGGTTGAAGATTCGCATCGGGGTCAACTCGGCCATCAATGCGAGGCGGTCCTCGACAAAGTAATTTAACCCGAGCGAGACGCTCGCGCTATCGCCTCGACCCTTCGCGTCGGTCCAGGGCGTTTCGCCTTTGATTGCATGTCCGTACGTCCCAGTCACCGAAAACTGCACATCGCCCTTGCGGTGAAATCCGCCAGAGCAACCAACATGCAATCCGCCAAGAGTCAAGATTGAGGCAACATACGCCAACTTCAGTTTTTTTTCGACAATCACGCATTCGTCCCAAGATCAAGCCCGTAGTAACCCTGAACAACCCACAACTCCAATTGCTCCCGCAATGTTACTCTACGACAAGAAGGCAACGTCAATGGAAAATCATTTTTGCAATTATTGTCGCTTGCAAAATCGCATTTGAATCGCTTGTAGAATCGAATCGATTATAGATCGCGTTTAGAATTTACCTGCTCTCCAGTTGAATCAAATGGACCATGAAAATGGATACCACCAACTTGATAAATCATACAATTGACTACGCCGCGCCGCCATCGGCGCATGCAATCGAAGTCGCAGGATTGGCTCGATCATTCGGAAAAGTCAACGCTTTGCGCGGTATGAACATGACCGTCAAAAGCGGAAGCGTAACGGGATTCCTCGGAAACAATGGGGCTGGCAAAACCACGACCATCCATTCGTTGCTGGGGTTCATTCCGCCACACGACGGATCGATCAAAGTTCTGGGATACGATCCACAAGCTGACCCTTTCAAGATTCGACAATTTGTTGGGTTCTTCCCGGAACGCGATCAGCCGTACGACTGGATGACCGTCAAGGTCTTATTCGACATGGGCAATGCAGCTTACCCAAGCTGGTGTCGGACCATTCAAGAGAAACTGTGCGACCAGTTCTCGATCGAAACGCACAAGAAAATCAAGCAACTCTCGAAAGGAAACGTTGCAAAAGCCAAGCTTGCATTTGCCCTTGCGCACCAACCGCAACTGCTTATCCTCGATGAGCCCACGAGCGGGCTCGATCCGGCATCGCGCTACGAACTGCTTCAAATGATTCGGCAACTTACTGCCGAAAACCGCATGACGACGCTTTTCTCTTCGCACAATCTAGACGACATTTCGGAGGTTGCAACGGATCTGGTCATGATTCACGAGGGGCAAAGCGTTTTTGCGGAAAGTGTTTCGTCTATCCGTAACGAATTTTCTTTTATCGGGGCAAAGGATTGGAGTGGCGATCCACCTGATGCGATCAAATCGCGCGTCATCAAATCGTCGCAACTGGGCGATCATGCCTATTGGTTGGTGCGAACCCCACCCAACGCTCCCTTGGACGAATTCACCTCCGACAAGAGCGATACATTTTCGAATCACCAAGTCTCCATCGAATCACTCTTTCTGTTTTTGACGCGCGGCTGGGTGGAATTGGGCGCGAAGGCGGAGGCCGTCGAGTGATTCGCCCGATCATCATCGCCGAATACCATCAGACCAAGAATCATTTTCTAAAGGTCGTGATTGTCATTTGCATTTTGACGTTGCTGTTGCGCCTGGCCGGTGGCAGCCTCGGCTTTTGGATTCTTCTGGTTGGTGTCTATCCGAATCTTGGATTGGTAATGGGACATGGCACTTTCGCCGAGGAGTTTATGAAGGGTCAGTTCAAGTTTCTTTTTAGTCTCCCTGTGAGCCGACTTCAGATTTGGTTGGTCAAATGCGTGTCGGGCCTTATCGGATTGATGGTTCTTTGTGGAATCGTCAGCGTCATCATGTTCTCGTTTCCTGGCGAGGAGTTGCGAAAGCTGTTCGACTTTCTACCGACTCTTGAAGTATCTCCGCGTAGCCTAGCCGCCTTGATTGCGGGCGTCTGCCTATACGGTTTTGGCGTAGGGTTCTTTTCAATCACAGCATGCACGTCGACCAAGGTGGCTGGCGTTGTCAGCAGTTTGCTCTTGTACTTTCCCCTGGTGGTCTTCTGGATAATCCATCGGGTCTTTTCGTGGGATGTTCCGCTTGCGGCAGTGTCCTTTATGTTCATGACAGCCGCTGCGTCGTTTATCGTTGGTGCGTTGGTCGTCTTTGGAATGAGAAATCCGTTTGTGGATTCTGCATGGATGCGCCGGCTGACCGGACTTAGCGTCATTGTGATTACTGGCGCGGTGATGGCCGCAACGGCTGGCCTTGCATTGTCGTGGGACGTTTCTTCAGGACCGCCCACTTTTGATAACGTCATCCAAGCCCTTCCGTCGCCCGACGGGAGGCACATCATGGTCATTAGCCGGAAGAGGCTCATCCAATCCCAAGGCCACATCGTGACGGTGGACGGAAAGATCATACACGACTTGGGAACCGGAGCGTCCGCACTGGGAACAGAGGATATCGCGTGGCGGCCTACGTCCAACGGATTTGAGGCTTGTTACATCGTATCGGAAGCGATCTCATCTTCATTGGTGGGTGCAACCGCGGATCAAGACGACACGAAGATCAATGTGCTTTCGCTTGAGTCGGGCGTCGTTACCGAGATGCCCAATCTGCAAGAATGGGAAGAGAAGTCGAGCCTGCAATATATTGGGTGGATGCCAGATGGTCAGCAACTCATTGGGATCAAGCGCCGTCATCTAAGACAAGAATCGTACGTTCAGATCGTGGCGCAAGACTTTGGAGCGAGTGACATTAGTACCATCGGCGCGGAGTTTGAAAGTCACGATGCAACGTTGTTGCCAAGCGGAAATGTCAAAGTCAGGACGTGGGATCGGAATTCGGAGCAATCGCATATCACACTAATCGATCCGCGGTCAGGTGAATCGCAGTCGATTTCGACCGACGAAGATGAAACCCTTGTGGGCGTTTCGCCTGACGCTCAAGAGCTCTACTTGATTGGCCAGATCTATGAGGGTCAGTCGGTCGGAAGTGAGGTCCTAGCCCAATCGGTTTCGACACAACAAAAACGCATATTGGTCAGCCGCGAGGAACTTCCGACAGCGACGTTGCAAGAAGCGGCGAGGGGACGCGTCGGCGGCGTATACGCTACAGTTACACCGGCGGGAAAATGGCTTCAATGTACCGTCTTTGATGGTCTCAAAGACTCCGACAATACAAATTGGATGGTAGCGCTTCCATCTGCCGATCGAATCGTCATGCCCATGGCGCCTGAAGGTAAGAACCTGGGAGAGTCAATTCTGTCACCAAACGAAACGCGCGTGTTTAGGCAACTCCATGTCGATACGACGTCTGAAGAGATCGAAGACATCCAGGAGGCCTTGTCAAAAACTGATATTGAAGTCTTGGAACTTGGCACAATCGCCACCACCCGAGTCTACAAATCCAAGGATTTGGAAAACGCATATTCCTTTAAATGGCTAAATGAAGACACAATCATATTCTCCATGTCGCTCGAAGACACGAATACGATCGCGCCAAAAGTCCAACTTTGGAAGATTGATCTGAAAACTGGGTCGTGCGCAAGAATCATGCCAGAAAACTCTGAACAGAACTAAACGAATCTACCAATTGGCCGGCTGGCGAAAACTCAAAAAAACAATTTGAGTATGGGCCAATCCGCGCGACTGGAAAATATGATATCACCGTCCGCTTTGGACTCTACGTCGTGTCAATATGCGACACGAATTGGGCATTCCTTCGATCTAATCTCCTCGGGCATCAGATGTTGGCATTGGCGCTTGGCGCGAAGACGTTTAAGCTTAACTTCGGTCATCACGGTGGCAACCTGCCCGTCTTAAACAAGCCAGCCGACCGCGTCGAAATCACCAGCCAGAACCACGGGTTCGCAGTCGACGGCGATTCGCTAGAACGCATCGGCGCGACGGTGACCCACGTCAACCTGAATGATCAAAGTGTTGAGGGATTCATTCATGCAGGCAAGCAAATCGTAACCGTACAATTCCATCCAGAAGCCAGTCCCGGCCTGCACGATGCAGCGTATATGTTTGATCGCTTCGTCGGCGCAATTCGTACTCGTACACCCATTTCAATGAAGATCCTCGAACCGACTTAGCTCTTCTCTCAAACGCAATCGATTTCGGGCATATCCTTCATTTTTTTGGGCCGAGACAATCCGCCATATACGGCGATCGGCACGATTGACAATTGTGCAGTCGGCGATTCAGTGGTTATGGCGAGAAGTGCAATTGGACATTAACGAATTCAAAATCGTCGATGTCGTTACCGCGACTGCGCGCTCTGATACCGAATGTGTTCTCGCCGGGTAGCAACCATCGGATGTCGATTTCAGCGCGGTACAGACCGAAGCTACCGTCGCGCGGTGAATTGGCAATGCGCAGCGGCGATCGCCTTCCGTTGAAATAAATCGCATGGGGCATCTGCACGCCGCGCGTCAGCATCGTCAATTCGCATTGGCTCATGTGCGGCGATAATTGCAACTCCGACAGTTCGAATTCGACTTCGTATGTGCCTCCTTCGCTGCGTTTTTGAAATTGGCTATTGACCGAGCCGGAAAATCGATCGTCGCCGAGATGGTGAACATCCGGAACGGCTTCGAGCGCAACCGTGGACAGGTCGATTCGCCGAAGTTTGAAGTTGACGGTCAGCGAGCGTTCTCGAATCGCATCTTTGGAAATGTCCACGGAGGCAGGCACATAACCGTCGAATGATGTCGAAATGGCAAAGTGATCCGGAACGTTCGGAATCGTCAGTGCGTAGTCGCCATGGGCATCGGTGACTTCCGTAACAGTATCGTTCTCGCTCAAGTCAAGTCGCACACGAGCGCCTTCGATCGGATCGCCACTGCGCGCGTCGGTCACACGGCCGCCAATTGCGTTGGTCGGTGGAGTTCGTTTGACTTTCGGTATCGAAATCGCTGGAGGCGTCAACTCGAATTCGCTTGTGCTGATCGCGGCCATCTCAATGTTCGCTCGGCCGGTATGGGTTGTCGCGATGGGTGTTGCATCCCGAATCGTTGAAGCGTCGACAGAATCCTCATCGCCAGGCAAATCGATGGATGGACTTGAACGTGGCAATGCCATCGAATGATTCAAAGGCACCGCTGTCGGCGAGGTCAGCCGCATTCGCGGATGCCTGGTTTTTGTGAGGATGTTGCCGGTATTCAACTTCAGGGCAACTTCTGCATCCGCTGCATCATCCTTGGATACAACAGTCGGTGTCGCGAATTCTGCCGCATCCATCGATATTGGAAATGCAATGCTCCTCTTTGACGTTCGCACTGTCAGGCGAGCGTCTGTAACTTGTTCGGTGAATACTTCAGATTGAAACGAAACGGGTTGAATATTGATCGGTTTGCTGTCAACTGCATCTACCGACGAACCTGCCAATTCGGGAGCAGGTAGAGCAGCCACCCCTGGCCTCGAATGGTTCTTGGCCATCAGTGCGTTTTCGGAGGGCAAGATCGATTCGTGTTCGGCGACCCGTGCGTCTCTTGGATTGGAATTCGGAAGAACGATATCGTCCCTGTCATTCATTGGAATGTTGACATCGCGCGAAGAAACCGAATTCGATGCTACGGTTGATGGCGTCGCGTCTTTGATGGGTGTCGGTCCTGTGTCTTCGGTAACGGTGGCGCTGGGATTCAACTGCGTGAGTGCGATGCGGTCGATCGATGCAGTCAACTGCGGTTGAGGTGTTGTCAGTGTTGATGAATTACGGCGCAGGGTCTTAGGTCGATCAATTCTTGGCAACCGCCGTGACGACTCGGACTCGCGTTGAAACTTGGAAGGATTTGCGACGGCGATCGAAATTTGCTGGGTGGGTCTGATCGATTCGGCGACGTGCGAAACCAACTTAAACCTATGCGTTGGCTGCGAATCTGAAACCTGCGATTCGCTCGTATCTGCGGTTGGCTGTAACACTTCGATGCGTGGCATTCGCGCATCGGACTTGGCAATGGGCATCGGTTTGACCAAGTGTTCAACGGTACGGGTAAACGCTTCCGGTTTGACGGTTGGAACGTTGTCCTCGACAAAACGACCGCGTATTTGTGCGGTCAACCCTGCATCGTCCGCAGGCGAAGCCAATGCGACCCGCACGCCACCATCGCGATCCAGGAGTCCAGATATCGAATTCGATACCTGCCAGAACATGAACAGCGTCAAAAGCAGCAGATGCATGAACAGCGACGCGAGCAGACAGCGCATGATCAAACTGAGGCGCCCGCGCCATGTCGCGCTCAACATCATCCGCGATAACAAGAGCAGTAGCAGCAATAGCAATAATGCAAGCAGCGCCGGACCCAATATCCCCAGCCACCCGGCCCAATCGAACTGAGCTTGCAGCATTTCGGAATCGACGAATACCTCGCGCGAACTCGTCCGGTAAATGTCGTAGGTAGGTTCCGCCGGCTGTGCTCCACCGGTATCAGCCAGTCGATTCGAACTGAAGTGCAGTTCAAACCCTTCCATGCTCAGGACAGGGTCGAGTTCGTTTGCCGGACCGTTGACCGACTGCCCCAGCCATTCGATTTCACCGAAACCTGTCTCGCTCGTTCGCGCACGGTACAAGTCGAAGCCGCCCGACCCACCGTCGCGGTTTGAACTGAAGTAGACGAAATCTCCATTGGGACTGACAGCCGGTGTACCGTCGTCGGCGCTGGAATTGAGTGCGGCAAGTGCAACAGCTTCACCGTACCCCGCACCGGTTACACTCGCCACGTACAAGTCGTAACCGGTGCGGCGTCGGTTTTCGCGCAATGTCGCCGACCAACGCGGTTTGGGTCGTTCGCGCAAATCGTCCTCGCGCCGATTGGATGAAAAATAAATCTTGCTGCCGTCGGGCGAAGGTGCAGGACTGTATTCATCCCAAGACGTGTTCACCTTCGGCCCCAGGTTGACGGGTTCGCCGAATACTTCGTCGCGCGACGATCGGTGGGCTACCCACAGGTCATACCCGCCGAAACCACCGGAGCGATCGCTGTAGAAATACAGCGACAAACCATCTTGCGTGAGTCGCGGTCCCAAGTCGTCGTACTCGGTATTGATACCATCAAGTGCTGTCGGTTCTGACAGCCCGTTAGGCATACGATGCGCAACATAGATATTTGCATCCTCTCCCGTCCTGCCGCGAACAAAGTAAAACTTGCCGCTCGACTCATCAATATCGGGTTCATAGTCGTCGCCATCGATGTTGATTTCTGCCGGGAGCAAATCCGGATTGCGCCATAACACGTCGCGCACATGTGCTATGTTCTCGTCAACCCGCAGACCCTGCCCGTCACTGTAGAATCGACTGGACTTCGGCCACGCCTGCCACGTCGCGATTCCAACCAGTGCCAACGCCATCAATAACGTCAGCACAACAGGCAAACGCCAGTATGAACGCTCAGGCTTTCGATGTTCGTTTGATTGTGGAGCCGCTATGGCAGACATATTCACCCGTTGGCAAACCGTCTTGCGAAGTTAATTCGATGGAACCGTATCGAGAAAGGGTGCATCGATACCGCCAGCCGAACACGCATCGAGAATCCGGGCGATGTGATCGTATGGCGTCCGCCGATCGCCGCGCACCGTCACTTTCTGTTTCGGGTTTGCTTCAACGGCTTCTGCAACAAGGGCACGCACTGCCTCGGCATCCATCGTTTTGCCGTTGACAATCGCGTCGCCGTCCTGATTGACATTGATCACCAATTCGCGAAGCGCGACACTAACCGGAGCAGCCGACTCTGCGGCTGGCAACACAATGTCCAACTCGCGCTCCTCCTGTCGAAGCGTCGTCGCCACCAGGAAGAAAATCAGCAGCAGAAACACCATGTCGATCATCGGCGTCAATTCGAGGTTGATCGGTTCGTTGACCTTGCCGGATTTGATTAGCATGACGCTCCCTCTAATGCGTTGCCAGCGCGACCGAAGCTTCGCGGCCATTGCCATCTGACGACGATGTTTCGACGATATTGCCCGAAGCGTTTGAAGGTGTCTGATTTGAAGGAGACTGTTTTGAAGGAGACTGGGCGAACAACGTCTCTTCAAAAAAGTCCACGGTGATGCGATCCATCTCAAACACCATTCGATCGATCCGCGAACTCAGCCAGTGGTAGGCAATTAAAGCTGGAATAGCCAAGAGCAGACCAGCCGCTGTCGTGATCAGCGCTTCGTAAATGCCTTTGGCCAGCAATTCCGTTTTACCCAATGCATCGCCCGAAATCGCGACCGTTTGAAATGCCTTGATCATGCCGAAGATCGTACCCAGCAAACCGAGTACCGGTGCGATCGCCGCCACCACCGCCAGCAGCCGCAAATGTTTTCGCAAGGTAAATACCTCACGCACTCCGGCCTCCTCGATGGCTTTCTCGCGCCGCTCAGCCGAATCGTGATGACGCCGCAATCCAGCATGAAAAATCTCTCCAATGGGCGATGCATTGACTCTGCAGTATTCAAGTGCGCTCGAAACACCTCCGGACATCGCCGCACGAACGCCATCGATGAAACCTGACGGCATCACTTTCACTCGCCGCAAAACAACCAATCGCTCTACGATGACCGTCAGCGCCGCCAACGAACAGATCGCAATTGGAACAATCATCGGTCCACCTTTGACCAGAAAGTCCCAAACCGATTGCACCTGCATCGCGCCCGAGGCCCCACCGCCAACATCCGTCTGACCCGATGCAAGCAGACCGCCAGCCACACCAATCATCGCCAAATATGTCATCAGAAAATCCTCCTTCTTACTGCCACCAAGATGTTGCTATGGATCAAATCAATGACCGGGCACGACGCTGGAAGCCAATCGCGGAAGTCGCTTGGCCGCAGGATCTGCCCACTTTGAATCGCCAAAGCGCTCGATAACAGCTTTGAAATGCTTGCGGGCCTCGACGCGCCGATCCAACAATTCAAAACACCGCCCAGTTTCGTAAAGGGCGGCCGCACTCCACTCGGGGTAGTCGTAAAGAATGTCCACTTTCAGGAACTCGCGCACAGCGGCCTCATGTTTACCATTTGCAAAGAAACACTCGCCGATTTGAAACTGAGCGCGGGCAGCCGACGGTCCACGATGCCTATCGACCACTTCGCGATAGGCATCGATGGCATCGTCGATACGATCCTGATGCTCTCGCGCCCAGCCCAGTCCGAATTGCGCCTGATACCAACTCTCAGAATTGCCAAACCGCGCAAGATAGTCTTGAAACACACGTTCGCTCAGCGCCCATTGCTGCTGGCTGGAAAGGCATTCGCCCAATCGAAGCATCGCCGCAGGACAAATCGCATCGTCGTCGCACCCGTTGGTCACAAATTCAAACTGCTCGCGCGCATCGGCATGGCGGCCTAGCTGCATGAGCGCTTCGCCGTTGTAGAGATGGATCGAATTCAAGTTGGCCTTTTCTGGGAAATCCTTGAGTAGCGTCGCGAATAACTTCTGCGCTTGGGACCAATCCTGCGATTCGATGGCGCACAATCCCAATCGATACAAAGCGCGCTCGCGAACGGTTTGTGGCATCGATTTCGCAGCTTGATCGTTTGCGACCAATTCGTGCAATCGCCTTGAACCAGAGGCGCATCCGTCTTCTTCGATTTCGATTTCAGCCAATCCAAGTGTTGCGTGTGCGCGAGTTGTCGAATCCGCATCCGGCTGATCAAGGACTTTTTCGTATGCCTTCAACGCCTTGACGGGCTCATTGGAAGCTGCCAGCGCCCACGCTCGCTCGTACAAGATCGTTGCTCGGGTTTGACCGTCCAGGCGTTTGAGTTTCGGCGATAATGCCTTCGTCCAGAATACCAACGCTTCAGAAAACTTGTCCTGGCGAACCAGCGCGACAAATGACCAGGCAGCCGCATCTGACGCACGATCGTGCTTACGATACAAACGCGATACCCCGGAAAAATCATCGTAGGCTTTGTCATAAGCTTCAACTGCAAGCCAACACTGCCCTCGTTGATATTGCGCTTCCCCTCTTTGGCCTTCATCCGATTCGTTTTCAAGATAGCTCGTGAGGTGAATCGCTGCGTCGGAGTACTGACCGCGCCGCATGGCCAGCACCGCCTGCTGAAACGTGGCATGTGTCGAAACATCTTTGCTACCCGTCGCATTGACTGCCGTCGCAAGAGCGGCGCTGGCGGCATCCTCGTCACCCTGCATAGCGAGTATCTCGCCCCGCTGCAAGTGCGCTCGAGCAACGTGCGAACTGTCTGGCCACCGTTTGAGCAGCAAGTCGAAGTCGGCCAATGCTTTTGCGTTCTCGTCCAACTGCCTGCGGGCCAACCCGCGCTTGAGCAGCGCTTCATCACCCGACACCGGTGATACTTTTGTGGTCAGGTAAGCCGTCAACCAACGGTCTGCTGCCGCCCAGTCGTTGGCTTGAAATCGAATATCCCCGAGCGCGAGAAGCGCCACCGCAAACCGATCCGGCATCTTTCCACTGTCCAACAGTGACGCAAAGAACTTCTCTGCCGCATCAATCTCTTCCATGCGATACGACGCCAACCCCGCACGAAACATGGCGTCGGTGGCTCGATCATCGTCGGCAAATCGCTTGGCGAACTTCGCGTTGAATCTTATCGCCTCCTTCCATTTCTCAGCGCGGAGGGTGCTGCGCCCTGCAAGGCTAAGACACTCTGCAAGCTGCCCGCCTTCCGGATACGAATGAAGATATGCTTCACACAATTCGATACATCGGGAGTCGTTGTTGCTGCGAAATGCGGCGACGGCAAGAAGGTGCAGGGCGGCCGAGTCGAGGGTGTGTGCGGGGAATCGACTGCGAAACGCGCCCAGCACCTTGCCTGCGTCGTCGAATTGTTCGGCTTCGATCAACGAAACGGCATGATCGTAGGTCGCTTCGGCGCTGATCGGATGCTCGGAATTTACCTTGTTCCAGCGATCGAAGAGTTCAACAGCTTCTCGTGCGCTTCCCATCCGAAGCGCGCACTTGGCGATCCAATACTCGGCTTCGATGCGGTTGGTGTTTCCGAGTTCGCGAGCCATCTCAAAAATCTTCCGGGCCTCCGCAAACGCACCCATGTCGAAATTGATTCGCCCCAAAAGCAACGTCGCGTCCGATCGCAGACGGTCTCCGGGTTGCGCTTCGAGGAGATTTGCAATTTCGCGCTTGGACGCTTCAAGTTCGCCAAGACGGTAATTCGCGTCAGCCAACCCCAACCATGCATCGTTTCGCACGTCGACGGATTCACCGGCAAGCACTTCGCGATACCACTTTGCCGCCTTCGAAAAAGCACCGCTCTGCAAGGCACTCTGTCCCAACATGACACGCACCTGCGAAGCAAATGACGGTTTCAATTCGCGCTCAATGAGTCGCTCCAAAAGCGCCGCAGCACCGGTTGCATCCTGCAAGTTGAGCATCGCAGCCGCTTGAAACAGTTCTGCGCGGTTGCGCACCGAATCCTGTTTGATACGATCCGACCTCTCTCGTGCGTAATGCAATGCTGCCTCGTTGTCTCCCGATCGATAGAGTCCCTCGATCGCGCCAACGATCGCCTGCGACGCCAGCTTGTGTTCGCGGAACTGCGATGAAACCCGCTTAAACGAATCGACCGCCGCATCGAATTGCCCCAAGGCCATCAAGCTTTGCCCATGCATGAATCCAACTTCAGCAGCGTACGCGAACGACTTCTTTGCTAACAAAGGCTTCAGTGCGGCCAGCGCATCTTCAAACCGATTTTGGCGATAAATACAGATCGCAAGTCCGTACTGTGCCGACTTTTTTTCCGTGTCATCTGCAACGCCTTGAAGCGCCGCCCGATACTCAGCCTCGGC
This sequence comes from Alphaproteobacteria bacterium, assembly GCA_028285105.1. Classification (GTDB taxonomy): domain Bacteria; phylum Planctomycetota; class Phycisphaerae; order UBA1845; family UBA1845; genus UBA1845. The sequence continues at coordinate 12,972 of JANQQE010000029.1, read as the reverse complement.
GAGATCGTACAGCCCGCGCGCCAGCATCCCGTTGGCAGCATCGATCTGTCGCGCCGTACTTACGGCGTCGCTCTTTGACGTCACCGCTGTGTTTCCCGCAACAGCAAGCGATGATGTCGACAACGCCAACAGTCCGACCACCCACCTGCGTGAAAGCCATCTGCAACCATCGCAACTTCTCATGCCAAGCCTCTTTTCGAATGCGCGCACCGATAACGGCATTTGCCCGTTAGAACAAATTCAATGCAATCAAATCTGACGGATTAAATGAGTGACGTTTCCCAGCTGAGAAAGCCATGCCTAATTCGACGCAAACGCCGCATTACGACTCGACAGATTCGGATTCATCCCAATCCGACTCGGCTTGGGCGGCGGCATCTTCCAACTCGTCTTCGCGATCTTCAATCTCATCTGCCTGCGTTTCGAGCTCATCGATCTGCGAATTTAGCGCATCGCCGTGAACGTCGTGGGCATCGGCTTGCGCGAGCGCGAGATGGAGTTGTTCTTCCAAACTGGCGATGGCGTCCATCGCAACGGCAATGCGTTCCTTCACTTCCGGATTCGGTTTGGACTTCGAATTATTTGCGCGATCCTGAAGTACTTCGATACTCTGTTGCGATCTTTGCAATCGCTCTCTCAACCGGTCGGCTTCCTCGCGCATCTGATCTGCGTTTTCTTGCATCTGCTCCCGCTGGGCCTCAAGCGATTCAACCTGCCGACGAAGCCGATGGGCCGCCTCTCGAAGGTTCTGTCGTTCCGCTTGCAGCATCAACTTACGAGCAGCCGTCTGGTTTTGGCGGGCCGATTCAAATGCCTTGCCTGCATGCCTGAAGTATTCGAGTTCGGCCAACGCATTTCGTTCTGCCGCTTGCTGCTGCCCCAGAACGTTTCCATAAATCGAACGCCACGACACCTTTTCGCCATTGATCATCTTGACAAAATCGGCGACAGCCTGCTGCTCTGCCGGCGTTCCGACAACAGTGATCTGATCGCTGCCCGGAGCAACTCGAACCGGAACGTCATCGCGAATCATCAACTTCGACAGTGCCTCAAGTTTTCCACCCTTAATCTCCACCGACTTTCGTGACTCGTCGCTGATCACCTGAACAAAACGCTCGAACACCTTATGCTCTGCGGCTGTTCCGTGAACGGTGATCTTGTCGTCACCTGCCGAAATCAGAATCGGCACATCGTTGCGGGCCATCAATTCGGTCAGCGCTTTTAGCTTGCCCGCCGACAACTTGTATGACTTCTTTTGCTTTCCACCGGGGAATCTAGGCACAACGCCGCTGTAGGATTCTGCTAGATTCTGCGATTGAATTCCCCGCGGCGCACGCGATTTGGGAACCCTTGGTGTTGCAGGAGTCGGTGCGGCAGGCCGAGTGACGATTCCGCCACGCCGCAATTGCCCTCGGCCCGACTCCATCAGTTCCATCAATCGCGACATCTGCTTTTCAAGTCGATCAAGGCGATGCTCAAGGTCGTGACCGCTGTCGGCTGACGCTCGCCCATGACCTGCTGCGTGCGCGTGGCCGACCGCATGCGCATGATGCGCATCGGCGCTGATGTGCTGAGCCGCAGCCACCTCTTCGATCGCTTTAGGAACCAAGGCGTCTGTACCGACCGTGATAACGCCATCTTCCGATGCGATGACCGCATAAGCCGCATCAGCCTCGGGCGGTTGTGCTGCACCCGATTGCGACGGAATCGCCAACCAACCGGCGCAGACAACCGCCAGCGCAAATCCAAAGTCTCGAACAGTCAATCCCGGAGCGTCTTTTCGTGTCATGATCATCGTTAGTCTCCTGGCAAAGTTTTTCGATTTTCGTGTGCCGGCTCCTATGCCCAATGCCGGAGCGGCATGTACGTCGGAAGAAACATATTGCCGAGCGGCCAACAACGCTTCGGCATACGCACGGCGACTCTTGGGATTCAACCACGTCACCCATGCATCGCAGCAATTCTCGGATTCGGCGCTGATGCGCGAGCGCACCCACCAAACCACCGGATGCCACCAGTAAACGCAGCCGACCACCGCGTCGATCCATCGCACCCAATGATCGCGCCGTCGCAGATGTGCCAATTCATGTGTCACGACCGCGACACGACCGTCAGCATCCAACTCGTCCCAGAGTTCTGCCGGCAGAACCAAGCGCCGACGCCAACCGCACCAAATCATCGGCGAAACCCGACGCCTGACGATCACGCACTCGGGCACGTGCTTCAATTCGAGCAATCGAGCGACCTCTTGGACCAATCGCCTTGTGTCATACGAGGCTTTATCAGCTTTGCAGATTCGCCTCGCTAAGATCACTCCGCCGACAAATTGAATCGCCGCATAAAGCAGCGCTCCGAAAATCCATAGCGAAACCGGTATCGGCGAAATTTGTCCGAGCGCATCGCGGGCAGCCGCCAACTGATCGACCCACCCGCGCCACGCGCTGACAAGCTTTGAAAGGGCTTGGATCAAAACCGATTTCATCACCGTCGAGTTGGTCGATTCGCCAACGGTGGTCAACGAATCCTGCGATGCATTGGCAGCCAACTTCGATTCGAGAGACGACGTGATCTTTGGCAACTCGGCTTGAGTTTGCGTCGCGTCGGCAAGATCGATCGCAGTTGGCGAAACCGATTCGATTTCAGTATCCGTGCAAGCAAGATTTGGATCGTAGGCAAGACGATCATCGGACAATTCGTGTCCGCCCCATTCATCGCAGCCAAGCCATTCGTTGCGGCCAAGCCATTCCATTTTCTGAGAGTTTCGCGCAATCAACCGCTTATTCAACTGCGATCGATTTTCTCCGCGAAGATCGGTATCGGCTTCGGTATCCGTTGTTGGGATTTCTATCACAGCCATACAACGATCAGCATTCGAATCTTGACCGGACATGGATTCGATCGGTGGATCGCCCAGTTCATCAACGATATCGTCACCTGCCGGGCGCGAAATTGACGGAACAATCGGCGCAACCACCAGCGTCAACATCGCCACGAGCCACAATCCATGACGGGCGGCAGGCCGATGTTTCAAACCGCGACAAATCGCAGCAGTCAAGAACGCAAGCGGAATCACCGCAACCGCTCCGCGCCACATCCCGTCCAAAATGACTTCAACCCAAGCCATTATCAAATCCGTCCACCAATAACTTCAATATCAGGCAAACCGCAGTGTGCAGGCCACACCCGCACTTTTTGCTAACGGATACCGACCGATTGCTTACCAGACGGAAACGCTCAAGATCGGTAAACAAGCGAACCTATTCGTCCAATTCGTCAATCAGCTTCTGCAATGCGGCCAATTCATCGCGACTGAGTTTTTGCGTTTTCACCAAATGCAGCGCCATCGCCCCGACGGCTCCGTCGTACAACTGACCGACCATCGATTTGAGGCGAGCCCGTTGCACCCGCTCGCGCGTCAGCTTGGCCCGAAACACATGGGCGATGTCGGACTTGTCGCTCTTGACATAGCCCTTTTGCTCCAGGCGATTCAAAAGCGTCTGCACCGTTGTGTAAGCCACCTTTCGACGCCGTGTCGGTAAGTGGGCCATCACTTCGCGAACCGTACCGGGTCCGCCATCCCAAAGGGCGCGCAAGACATCCAACTCTGCCGCCCCCAATTCATATTCGTTTTCAGCCATTCAGAATTCTTCTCCAGAAGGCACCGGCCCGTACGAAAGCCTACTTCAACCAACGCACAAACCGCAACGCCCTGGACCAGAATCGCAGCATTAACCACCGCGCCGCACCCTCCTACAGGCGTCGTAGTCATCCTACTACAATCGTCGGAGGATTGCAACGGAAATCTTAAACGCTTGTGTATGGACTTGTGGATTCGGATGTGTCAGGAATTCGATAGGATGATCGCGAAAGAATTGCACGCCTCGCTATTGCGAACAAGACTTGCACGCCCGGCACCGCACCCACAACCCGTACTGACGAATCACGGGCGACGATCGGATGCGGAATGATTTAATGTTCCTGCGTTGGGTCGAGTTTCAAATATGGGCCCAGTACCTTTACGCCGATGTAAAAAGGGATGGTATCCAGTGCAGCCACAACGACTTTGAACAGATAGCTGCTGCCGATGAGGATTAGGATTTGTTTGGTCGTCTGCTCTCCTGCGTACCATGCCGCCCCGAACGTGATGCAGATCACTGCCGTCGAATCGACAAGTTGGCTGACCATCGTGGACCCGTTGTTGCGCAACCACAAATGCTTGCCGCGCGTTACTTTTTTCCAGAAATGAAACATGTACACGTCGCAGAACTGCGCGGCTGCGTAGGCGACCATGCTGGCCAGCACCGCCCCACGTGTGCAGGTATAAATGAAATGAAACAGCTCAACGTTTCCGGAAACTTCCATACCCGTGTTGAGCTTCACCGGCGCAGCGAGATTCAGGATTTGCCATGGCGGTTGGGCATTGGGATCGACGCTTGCCGCCCAATCGCCGAAATACAGAAACGTGATCACCAACACATTGAGCAGCACACCGACCCAAACGACGAAGTTCGCCCGCTTGCGACCGTAGAACTCGCTGATGAAATCGGTGCAAAGAAATGTAAGCGGATAAGGCAGCACCCCGACAGCAAGCGACAACGGCCCAAGCTGAATAAACTTGGTGATGCCAAGAATATTCAGCATCGTCATCGAGCCAAGAAAGATACCCGCAAGCACAATAAAGACGCGCTCGCGCCGCTCATGCAAATCGGGCAATTCGTGAGTGGTTTCCAATGACATGGAATCAGACCAGCCGCAGGCGACGCAAAACGTACGAAGCGTTAATTATCCTGTTCGACGACAACCTCAACCTGCTGAAAACGGATCCCGTCGTCTTCAGAAGTTAAGATCGCCATGCCCGACTTTTGATATTTCATCAAGGCGTCGGGATTCTCCAGGCCCATTCCAAAAAAATTCTGCATGATCATCCATTGAAGAAACCCACCGGCGGGTCCGTACATCGGCGGAATTTCGGTCTGCATATACCCAGCCTTGGAAGCGGCAGCCTGTGCAGCGAACATCTCTTTGCCATCGAAGAATATCACCCCGGAAGCTTGCTTGGGCAGCAACTTGGTCAATCGTCTGAACTTCGGCGTTTCAGCCAGACCGCCTTCGCTGCGTCCTTCACGTCGGATGTAACCTTCCACCGCATTCGTCGTCCCGAGCCAGACAAATGAACGATCCGTCAAGCCCATCGACACGCCGTTTATCGGGAGAGCTGCATCAATCACGGTAGCCCCCATCATTTCGCGCGTCGTCAAGAAGCCCGGTGGAACCATCGCCAGCACCTTGTCCCAGGCTTCGCGCGACTTGTGGCCGATTGAAACGAAGAAGTTGTAGTTCGTGGCTGCATAGGGCTTTTCAATCGACATGCTACCAATTACCGGTCCAACGAGGTGCGCGATTAAGTCCTTGCGAATGTCGAACGTGGTGCCGTCCGGCTGGGGTACGATCATTCCGTTTCGCATCGCTTCACCGTTGGCTGGATCGATGCGGGTGGCGATGTCAATGATTTCTTCAAACATTTCTGCCGGGTTCACATTGAGCGTCGCGAAGCCGACGGCATCACTGGTCACGGTGGCGGGCGCGGTCACTTTGCTGTTGGACATCATGAAGATTTTGCCCAGACCCTTCGTCTTATCGCCGATTCGCATGAATCCGCTGCCCCGAGATTCGATTCCCGATTCTGGCAGAACTTCGCCGACGTACAGCATCGGGCCAAATGTATCGACACCCAGTGCAGAGATGACCGATTTAACCTCTTCGTTTTCTTTGGCGAAAGTCTCGACGAGTCTTGGGATGTCGATCACCATTTCGATCGGGCCGTCCTTACGCAGCTTTCGCCCGAGTTCTTTGACGGCTTTCGATTGGGCGTACGAGCCTTCGCCATCTGAGTTCAGCGATCGCAGCACCTTGGCGGCAGTGTCCTGATTCGATGCGAGAATGGCGACATCCTTGCGGAATGCGAATACCACTTCTTCCGGAAGTTGGAACTCGCTGAGCAGTCCTTGAAGCGCTTCTTTGGGGATGCTGCCCGGCAGGTCGTCGCCAATCAGATCGACGATCTCGTCGATGGTTTCCTGAAGCGGTGCGCCTTTGGCGGCTTGCATGTCTTCAGAAACGTCAGAGTCAGTTTCGAAACGAATTCGGATGATTTCTCCGCCAGCCAGTTCGCGCGTGTCCTTCTTGCCACCATGGTCTGTGCTCTTCTGTACGATGGCATCGATCACCTTCCGCGTTTTCTTGGCATCTTCGCCCATTTCCATGACGAGGGCTGCAAAGACTTCCGGTTCGCCGTATTCCTCTTTCGGCGGTGCAAGAGCGAGATACACACCGACCGAACCGTGCGGTGCGATTTCGAGTTGCTTCGGACTCTCGAAATTCAATTTCTTCGCGGCGTACTCTTTGAGCTTCGTGCCGATCTTTGACCACGATTTGGTCATGTCCTTCGTTGCTGGATCCTCGAACATTCGCCAGACGGCCATCTTCTTGACGGACTTGCTGAAGTCATCAAAGTTGCGAATCCCGAAGTAAATCATCGAATCCTTCGGGATCAGCGCGGATGGTTTTGTGTCTGCCGCCTGAACCGATAGCGGGAGGGCTGCGATCATCGCTACGGCGAATGCAAATAGTGGCGTTAACCGAAGATGGGTCATTGAATGACTCGCTATTAATAGATGGTTGAACTTGTCACATGTTTCAAACTTGTGGCTGCGCAAAATACGATTGCGACAGCCAATCAATTTCGGATGGGTCTATCCCGATGTCGGTTCGTTCTTACCGGGATTGGATGCTTTCGGCAGAAGAAACAGCGGCGGCGAATCGTCCTGACGGGTGGGCGCTTCGAGGTATTGGTAACCGCTGTTGGGGTTGTCCTGGTCGTAGGCGTATGCGTCGCGGTTCTTGAGAAAGTCGATGACGTACGTGATCGGAATCGCGAAGTTCAACCCTTCGGCGAACAGGTAACCCATGTTGGTCACACCGATCACTTCACCGCGTTCGTTGAACAGTGGCCCCCCGCTGTTGCCCGGATTGATCTGCGTTGTTGTTTGTACATACGTCAAGCCCTGCTCGGCGCGATTTTTCTTGCTGATGATGCCGCGCGAAACCGTTCGCTCCAGACCGAGCGGATTACCAATGGCAAATACGACATCGCCTTCGGTGAGCGGACGACCTTCGGCCAGGTGCATCACCGTGATGTCGAGGTCCTTGGGCACGTCGAACTTGATGAGCGCCAGGTCCATGAACGGATTGACGGCGATGATACGAACATCTTCGATCTTTTCATTGCGAAACACGCCTCCGTCTTTGCGGAAGATATGGACCGAAAGCTGCGTTTCGTTTTCGATCACGTGAAAGTTGGTGATGACATAGCCGTCTTCGTGAATGACGAACCCACTGCCCAATCCGGACGGCGACTTGACCATGACCACGCCTTCGCCAAGTCGATCGGACAACTCTTCCAATGAAGCCGGCGGAAGATCACCCGTACGATAAAGATCAGTCGTTTGATTCACGTTGCGGGCGTAAGACGAGTCAGCCGCATCTTCCTTGACCTTGTCGCTTTCTTTTTCAATCGATTGAATCTGCTCGCGCGGAATCTTGATCACGTCATAGCCGATATCCAAAAAAACGGCTTCGGACGTTTCCTTAAAGAGCTTGCCTTCCAGTTGATCGCCGCTTGCGAGCATCACAACATCGCCAGCGCCCGCGTGACTCACAAACGTCAACATCGCAACCAGCCCGAAAATAGCGGTCAAGCCAGTCTTTCGAGCGGCGCGGATAGGATCGGGACGTTTCATCGTCTTTGTATCTCCGGATATCATCTGGTTTGGCTACGATCAACAGACTGGACAGACGCCTTCCAGAACGTCGGTCGTAACCAACCTATCGATATAAGCTACTATACGCAAATACGCCTCCAATGGACACCGATGGGGTTCACAATCATGTCGATCTTTGTCGGCGTGGCTTGCTTGAGATACCTTGATTCTTAGAATGAAACTCGTTGAAATGACTTTAACTTTCTCCGGCTAAGACACGAATCATGCCCTTGGGCATTGTTTCAAAGCGACAACGTTTCAATCTGACATCCGAAAGTGCAACTCCTTATGGCATACTCTAAGTTCAATGTCCGCCGAATTGCGACAACCATCCAAAATGCCTTGCAATTGAATTCGTTGTATGTGGGGGCTGTCGCCCTGCTTGCAGCCGCACCTGTAAATCAACCGAGCGCATTTGCAGAAGGCGGATTGACCACCGCCCAACGAAACGACCTCGCTCGGCATTTCGGATTTGATGCACTTGAAATCTTCAAGATCGAGGACGGCATCACGCAACTACGCTATGGCGATTTGAACAATGATGGCCGCATCGACCTCGTCCTGGCCAACAACAAAAAAAGCACCATCGAAGTCCTGCTCCAACGAGACACCCCACCGTCGCAAGCCGACGAACCGACCGAAATCAACGACCTCGTCAACGACTGGCGCTTCGAGCGCAAGCGCGTCTCTGTCATCTGGGCGGTCATCTGCCTGCAGGTGGCTGACGTTACCGGTGACGGCAATGCCGACCTCATCTTCTTTGGCGACCCTAAGGAGTTGGTGATTCTACCGGGCAAGGGTGATGGAACATTCGGTACGCCCGACACCCGCCGCGTGCGCGATGGGCTGGGATTGCCCGGTGCGTTTGACGTTGGCGACTTGAACGGAGACGGTCGCGCCGACATTGCGATGCTAGGCGAATCAGACTTGCTGATTTATCGCCAGCGCAAAGATGGTGGCTTGGAACATCCCAATCGGTTTTCACACGCGGTAGACAACCCGCGCGGCATCAAGCTTTCCGATCTGAACGGCGACGATCGTTTGGACATGGTCATCTTCACTTCGGATGAAGAATACCCACTGTGGCTTCGACATCAGGATTCGCTCGGGCATCTAGGACCGGTGCATCGCGTCAAGTTGCCCGGACTTCGCAGCATTTGTTTGGCACCATGCCTCGATCGAAAAGCCGACGACCTGTTTGGGGTCGAGCGCGTATCCGGACGACTCAAACGATGGCGTATCGGCATGGGTTCGCAGTCCAAAGCCCAGGACGCTGCGGCTGTTCTGTATCATCCGATTCCGGCAAAGTCCGACATTCCGGTACTTCCGCTAGCCGTCGGCGACGTGACCGGCGACGGGCTCGACGATTTGATGACCGCCAATATCGATGCGGCACAGATTATTCTCTTCGAACAAAAGAAGGGACTCGGACTGCTGCCCGCAAAATCATTCGGCGGGCAAACCAAAATGCGCGGCGCACGCTGCTACGATGCAGACGGTGATGGCAAGGTCGAATTGTACGTCGTCAGTTCCAACGAAGATTCGATCGCGCTAAGCCGCTACCAAGACGATCGCCTGACATTTCCGAAGTCGATTGAAGTTTCGGGCAAACCTTTCGCATTCGACATCGGCGTGCTCAAAAAAGGCGATGGACCGAAACTCGTTTACGTCTCGCGTAATGACGACTCAGAATATTTTCTACAATTCGGCGAACTGAACGGCATCAAATCCAAAGAAGGCGATGAAAAGGAGACCGCCGACAAAGAAGAAAATAGCAGTAAAGAAAGTAGCGGTATCGAACTCGAAGACATCGACGAACCCCCCACTGCCGTAAGGTTAGCCGACGTCAATCGCGATGGCAGGACGGATGTGCTGATCTTCTCGTCATACGCACCACTGATCGCGTGTCTGCAAAATGAAGACGGAACCTTTACGGCGCGCTCCAAGGAAACGGGAACGCAAACCGGCTTGGTCAAGCAGGCGAAGATCGAGGGCTATGCCTATGCCGATACAGACGGCGACGGTGTGGGTGAAGTCCTCCTGGCGCAGAAGCAATTCGTCCGCGCCCTTCGCATCAACGAAGAAGGTGCATGGGAAACGGTCGATCAGTACAACGCCCCGGGCAGCGATGCCAATATCACCGGAATTGCTGCGGTCAATATCAAAAACCAGAAGCGTCCCGATCTCGCGATGTACGACCGCCAAAGTCGTGAAGTGAATATCTTCAAACCGGACTCGGGCACGACCTATGAACTCGATCAATCGATTTCCGTCGGCTTGTTCGATTTGCAGGCCATGAGCGGAACGAATCTCAACGGCAAGGGCGCAACCGAAATCATGTTGGCCGACAAACAGCGGATCGCCCGCGTGCTTCCCGACAGCCCGGCGCCGCAAGCGATCGAAACCGGCGTCTACGAATCGTCAATCAAAGACGCACGCCTGGCACGTATCGCCGTCGGCGACCTCAACCACGACGACCGCACCGATGTCGTCGTCGTCGATTACAAGGATCATGCCGTCGAGATTTTAACGTTTGGCCCCGACGAAGAACTGGTGCGAGCCAACAAGTTCCGCGTATTCGCCCGCAAACAATTCCACCGCGACGGCAACACCATGCCGCAACCCCACTGGGTGGAAATCGTGGACGTGACCAACGACGGTTTCAACGATCTGGTGATGATCTCGCAAGACCGGGTGCTACTCTATCCGTCCCAATAACAAGGCCACCCATCGCAATCCATAAGGAAGAGCGTCTGCAAGAACCAGTATGCCGGCCAATTCAGAACGGCCAGATTGACAGCTTTCGCCGATCTGAATAGCATCGGCGACAACATTAGGGAGATCAGCCAACCACCCAATTCTCCCAAGAAATCCAAAGCCACGGGGCGTGGCTCAGCCTGGTAGAGCGCTGCGTTCGGGACGCAGAGGTCGGAGGTTCAAATCCTCTCGCCCCGAATCACCTTTGTGGTCGAAATGCCCTCTTTCTGGCTTTCGTCACTGACGCCCGCACCATTGCGGGCGTTCTTTTTGCTGATTTTAGTCGTGTCCCCTTGAGAATTCTTCTGAATTCTAGATTCTGAAGCAGTGGTTCCATCTACGTATTGGGAATCGCGGCTCGGATCTGAGCCCAAATGGTCCTTGCCATAAGGTGGTATGGGCAGATCTCTCTCGTCAAAGGTCATCACGCCGCGAACGAGCTTTTGGACCCGTCTTTTCTTGCCCTTGATGCTTTCGCTGAATTCGAGTCCAAGCCAGAGATTCAACTTACGAAGCAGTACGGCCAAATCTCGCCGAGCTGGCAGATCGGACGCGACGCTATCGATTTGATCCAACATGGTAAGTGCTTCTCGGATTTCTTGTTCTGGGTCGCTCGTAGTCGATTGCACTCGACTGCGAGCTTCAGAAATCTGACGGTTCAGTCGCTTTGATTTGGATTTCAATTGCTGCAACACACGTTCGACATCACTGACAAGGTCGTCTTGAACGGTGGCCAAGCGGCGAGCAGCTGTGTCGATCTGAGATTTGCATTCTGCCAACTCATTCTCCAATCCAATGAGCGCATTCTCGCTTGCCTCAGATTGAACCGATTCAGCTTGTTCCTGAACCTTCGCCCGAAGGATGAGCTCGATTTGGTCAATCCCGCCATGCGACGCGATGACTTGACGAAGCGTGCACAATACGAACGTGATCGCTGCTTCGGAGTCGACGTTATTACTTTTGCATTCAGTGGCGTTGGATTTCATGTAGCGGCCGCAGGTCAGGATCTGGCGATTGCCACGACGTCGACTGTACATCGGGTGGCCACATCCGTCGGTCAGGTCAATCGCCCGACCACTTAGTGGGGCTCGTCCCAAATCCCGTGATCTAGGAATGCCGCGCTGGGATTTTCCCCGCTTCTCCCGCTCTTTCTGAATACGCTCCCATTTTTCCTGGTCATAAAAACTATCGAATGGCAATTGAGAAGAAATCACGTTTTCGGGATCATTGCGAATGGTCCGCGCCGCCTTATCAGCCCTTCGGTCGAATTGATTCAGCGGGCGGATTCCCTCCTTGTCTAGGCGACGATGACGACCTTCGGACCTGCGTCCGTAATCCAGTATTCCCAAGATGGTTCGGTTTTCAATCAGTGATTTGATCGTGTTGGGATGCCATTTCCCACTTACCCTGCGTCGGATTCCGTTATCCCGGCGGGAACATCCCGCATTTGGAGAGGGGACTCCCATTTTGTTGAGTTCGGCTGCAATCCGCTTATTTCCGATACCCTTGTCAGCCAAATCTAAGATGCGAAGCCAGATGGCAATCTTATTTGTATCCTGAGGAACGATTCTGACGTGATATCCAGGCTGTTGTATTCGGCGTCCCCTCTCGAGAATCTCAATCTCCCCGTCAGGTGATACGAGTGCTCGAGCGAACCCGTACGGTGCCGAACCGCCATTCCAATAGCCTGATGTAGCAAGACTTCTTTGGGCTAACAGAACGCGCTCGGCCATTGTTTTTAAGTATTGTCCAGATTGATGGTAGTCGAGGTACGACATCAGTTGTGATGCCACGTCCACTTCGCCCGATTCTGACGGCTGTGCGTCGCGATCTGAAAAAACAAGGGTGACTCCCGCATCGGTCAATTGACGCTCAATCTGCATGGCCTGAATCGGGTCATCGGGTCGCGCAAGTCGGTCACGTTTGTGAACAAACACATGCGAAATCGATAGGTCTGACGTCGCTCGTTTGATGAGTGCAAAGAGACCAGGTCGAGAGAGGTCGTTGCCTGAAATGGCGTCATCGAATACTAGATCATTAGATTCGATAGCCCCGCGCGATCGTTTCTGTTCAAAATCTTCCCAATCGGCCTGCAGTTCAACATTGTTCGATTTCGCTTCGGACACGGCCCAGTCGAATTGAGTTTGGAATGAATTCGGTTGATCACCTGAACTTCGTCGTAGATAGGCTAATCCCAGGTTTTTTTCACGTATCAACATCCTGCTCATCCTCTGTTCTGTTGATTTGTCGATGTTCAAGAAGGAAATCAGCCAAATCGCTTAATCCACCGAGAGCCTTTGACCTTCCCCCGGTGTTAATACCAGTGCTCATGTTAGTCCAAGGGCACTCCGTATGGCCAGCTGAGGCGTGCGGAGCGTAGCGGAGCACGTCTCAG
>JANQQE010000028.1 GCA_028285105.1 Alphaproteobacteria bacterium | reverse complement strand
CTGAGACGTGCTCCGCTACGCTCCGCACGCCTCAGCTGGCCATACGGAGTGCCCTTGGACTAACATGAGCACTGGTATTAACACCGGGGGAAGGTCAATAACATGACTACTGCTCACCTGAGAAATCCCAAGGTGATTCATGTTCCCTCTAAAAAATTGATTGTCTGCAACAAGAATTCAAATGCCGCGGTAAGTTACGAATGGCGGCGACTCAATAAATCAAACAGCCCGAAACCGATGGTTTCCGTAACTACTAAATCACTACGTCAAAAGCAAGACAAATCCACACTCAGAAAAAACTCAATGCGCGCTTTACTAACGAAATCAAAGTGCCGCTTTCGGCGCATCGCATGAATCCCACCCTCGCGATGGAAGTGTGTCGCTAAGCAACATTCCCTAATTGATTGAACGTAATCCACACGCAAATGACACGCGAGCCTTGGCAAAGTTTTTTAACGTGCGATCGATATGCCGTTACAAACTCAAATGAACCACATGACGGGTGGTTGCTTGTGGGAGAGTTTTTGAAGTCAGAAAATATTTCACTGGGCGATGCGGCTGCGCCGTTGCAGAAGGCGTTAACGGAACATCGTCTTGTGCATGCCTTTCAAATCGTCGCGGCGGTGTTGTGCACATGCAGCGCCGATTCGCCTTACTGTGTAATCGAAGACTGGAGGGGCCGCCCATGCGATGGCTGCGGTTTTACCGCGAGTGAAGATACATCTTTCTACTGCGAACCCTGTGACCAGAGTATCTGTGATGACTGTTTCAGTGGATGCCGCGATTGTGGTGAATCGATGTGCCTGAGTTGCTTATCCAGCTGCGAGATTTGCGGCGATCGAAATTGCCCGGATTGTTTGAATCTGTGCGACGGGTGCGCCGAATTGGCGCGTACCGGATGTTTGGACAACGAACTCTGTCCGAGTTGCCTTGAGGGCAGCGAGAACGAGGAGCTTGAAAACGAGGGCGAGGAAATCGAATAAGAAGCAACGGAGAACCCAAGCGACAAGACTCAAGAATCAACCGCCTACGTTTATGCGTCGGGCAGCTCCGTCACTGCGGTTCAGCCTGAACGCCTCGTCAAAATTCTGTTCATGCGCGATGCGGGTGACATGGAAATCGGTGGTTTCGGGATCAGCCGAAAAGACGACCTTCTGCTCGTGGAGGGATTTGCGACGATCAAGCAGACAGCGTCGGTTGTCAACGTGGCGTTCGACGATGACGCAGACGCCGAATCCTTCGACAGGCAGGTGGACCTCAACCATTCGCCGAAACAGTTTGCGAGACTTTGGATTCATTCGCATCCTGGCGATTGCCCGCTACCGAGTCCAACCGATGAAGCAACATTCCGTCGCGTATTCTGCGCTTCGGATTGGGCCGCAATGGTCATCGTGGCCCGAGGCGGCCAGACGTTTTGTCGCCTGCAATTCAACAGCGGACCCGGTGGGAGCATCGAGATTCGAGTAAGTATCAAACACTCTATTCCAATTGAAGGCCGCGATCTTGAAGCATGGCGCGAGGAATACAAATCCAACACTCATGTTGAGCGAATCGTCTCGCGCAAATCGTTCGATAACGATTTCGAGAGCGCTCCTCTCTGTAACAACGTGATGGCCGGCGACGAAGATGAGTTGGCTGCGACTCAAGCGATTCGCTGCAAGTATTTCAATTGGAAGTTACGTCTTCGCAGCGGCGTGTGTGAAGACGGTCAAAAAGTACGCCGGGATGTTCAAAAAGTTCATGCAGTTTGCACGCAGCCATAGCGTTATGAACTGGAACGATGTCACGACACGATTCATAGAGAACTATCTGCGACATCTTGGCAACAAGAAATACGCCGACCGCAAGATATACTCTGAAGGAATATTTCTCAGACAGATCATCAAATGGTTAGTCACCGATGGAATCCTGCCTGCCACCTGCATGATCAAGCTCAAACTCAAGATATTCCAAGGGTCAAACACTTATTGCTGGACTCAGCAGGAAGTGACGGCAATGATCAGACACTGTCGGAAAACTCAGAAGCTCAAATGGTTCTGCGACATTATCATCGCTTTGGCACACATCGGTCAACGCATCAGTGAACTGGCGTACTTGCGATGGACGGACGTGGATTCTGAGCATGGGCTCAATTGGATTTCCAACGATAAAGGTAACGGCACATCCGGACGACCGGCTCGCAGAACCAAGAATCGGTGTAACAGAGGCATCCCCATTCATCGAGAACTTCTGAAGGTCTTACGTGGTATCTCCAAGGCAAAAGACGGGCATGTGTTTCGTGGATCACGAAATGGAATACTGAAACCGGATGTAGCTCGAAACGCTCTCGTTCGGGATGTCATCAAACCACTCAAGAAGCGTTTCCCAGCAGAAGAAAGTGCCATCGGTTTTGAACACGGCCGCCTGCATTCGTTCCGACATTTTTCCTGCAGCGCTGCAGCCAACGCCGGCACGCGTGAGTCTATTGTGATATCGTGGTTGGGGCACAAGAACAGCGCCATGATTCGTCATAATTACCACCTGAGTAACAGCGAAGCCCAGCAGCAGATTGGGCGAATCGCATTTACAAGCGGCACTTTGGACCCCGAAGATGAAAACGAATGAATTAGGCGTTGCGGGTGGCCATTGAGTACCGCAGTCCAGCGAATTACTGAGACTGACCCGCATGCATCGGTTTGACCTGAAGAAAATTTCTGGGCGAACACCTTGCGACGTAGCAACGGTCAAGTCGCTCAACCCTTTGGAGGACGCTCGACGCGGATTGACGATTCGTGAGATGAAGAAGAAATAAACTGGATGACACCAGAATTCAGAACAACCGATTCGTTACCGATCCTCCGCCTGATCTGGGCCGCGGGTGGCCTGTTTTGGCACAGTTCTTGGCACAGTCGCCTGTGTCAAGAAATTGACGCCTCGTAACCTACTGTAAGTCAGGGCGTTACGAAGCGTCTAACATGAAAAACGGAGAGGGAGGGATTCGAACCCCCGCTGCGGTCACCCGCAGACCGCATTTCGAATGCGGCGCCTTCAGCCGCTCGGCCACCTCTCCTTAGTCTTACCGTCAACTTCGATTTGCCCACATTTCGGATGGACTTTGATCGAAACTGACAGGCGATTTTCTTTTCTCTTTTTTTGGCGATTCACAAAGTCAATTTGCGACCTGTGAATCCCTTATTATCACGATCGTCCAAACAAGTCCAGATCGGCTATTGCGACAACGAGACGATTCCACTGGCAGCGTTCAGCAACATTTTGAGCCCTCCCTATCCCTTCGATAATTCAGCCAGCACAGCTTTCAAGTATTTCCAGATCTTCCTGACCGACTCCACCCACACCCGCTCGTCCGGACTGTGAGCCCCTTCAATCCGCGGCCCGAACGAGATCGTGTCCATTTTGCCCACCCGTTCGCCGATGATCCCACACTCCAGCCCCGCATGAATCGCAGCCACCGTCGGTTCGGCTCCGAATAGCTCAGTGTAGACCCGCGAACACGTCCGCAGAAGTTCCGAGTCGGGGTTCGGTTCCCAACCTGGATAGTCATTGTCATGGCTTGTTTTTGCACCGGCAAGTTCACCGACTTTGTCGATCTGATCCAGGGCTTCCTGCTTTCGAGAATCCGACGAACTTCGGGTCAACATGCCCACTTCAACGTGCAGTTGATTGCCCGAAACGCCAGACGTTATCGTCGAGATGTTGTTCGACGTCTGCACCAGGAGCGGAATCTTCGGATGCATGCCCATGACGCCATGCGGTACGCCCATCAATGCGGCCAACAATCGCGCAGTGTCATCGACTGACACTGCGTTCTTGCAATCATCCGCCCTTGCCTGCGTCACGTCGATTCGAATGCCATCTTCAAAAGACTCCGCAATCGCTTCAGCACCTACCGTCCTAGCAGCCGCTTTAAGCGTACTTGTCGTACCCGTCGGGCCGCACACAACCGCAATCGCTTCCCGGGCGATGGCGTTGCGCTTGCTGCCACCGTCAATCGAAACGATCTGCAAATCGCTTCCTCGCAGCAGCGTGCGTACGATCAGGCGGTTGGCTGTCGCTCGGCCTTCATGAATGTCGCCACCCGAATGCCCACCACGCAATCCCGAAACCGAAACGCGGCAGCACTCAACGCCAACCGCCACGGGCAACATCGCAAAATTCCACGCCAGATTCGTATCGCGCCCGCCTGCACATCCGATGTACAGCGCGTCATCTTCCTCCGAATCCAGATTGATAAGCCGCCGTCCCTCGAATGAATTGGGCGAAAGCGCCTTCGCGCCCGTCATCCCCTCTTCTTCATCACTCGTAAAGAGCAATTCAAGCGGTCCGTGCACGACGTCCGGATCGCTGGCGGCTGCCAATGCAAGACATACACCGATACCATTGTCTGCACCAAGCGTCGTTCCATTGGCTCGGACGATTTGCAGCCCATCGCTTTCCTTCGCGATCACCGTACGAATCGGATCGTTGTTAAAATCTTGCTCCACGCCTGTATTTTTTTCGCAGACCATGTCAAGATGCCCTTGAAGCACGGTGATCGGTGCAGACTCACAACCTTTCGACGCCGGAACCGAAATCACGATATTGCCAGCATCATCCCGTTGGGCACCGAATCCAAGCGTCTCAGCCAGCCCAAGAATGTGATGCTGAATCCGTTCTTCATTTTTGGACGGCCTTGGAACCTTCGTCATTTGATCGAAGAAAGTCCAAACGGACTTTGGTTCCAACTGGGTCAAATCGGCAGACGCTCGATCAGCAGACATGGACAATCCCCTCCTCGAATGGACACGGTTCTGGAAAACGAAACTTAATTGCAAGGCCCATTGTAGGGTATGCGGAATTGGCTGCCATGTGGGGAAATTGAGAAATCTCGCGCAGCAAAGCAACTGCACGATCGCGCCATGGGTAGCGTGAACTCCGCCTATTCCGAGGTCTGAGGATTATCGTGTTGATGCAACGGCTGCGGTACGTCGCGGTCGCGTTTGAATGGAGCCACCCCGTATCGTTCCACCCTGGCCGTCGAGAATGTGCTTGGCGATTTCGTAGCGCACGAATTTTTGGTTGGTACAGTCGGTGTGCGCGCCAGCCCACCCGAGTCGAACCCAGCTGCGGTTCCAAGGCGTATTGACCACGCGGTCTTGCATCCCGCGCGGGGCTTTCAAACCAACCGCGCCGATGGAATTGACGCCACGCTTTCCGTCAATGGTCCCAACGATCTTAACTGTTTCCAGAACTTCATCGTACGGTGAGTGATAGACATAAATCTTGCCGGTCATTTTGCTCAGCGCCCGGCGCATGTCATAGTCGTGGGAAAGCGACGATCCCAATAAGACCAGATTGTTGATCTTGGCATCGCCCTTCAAACCTTCGATCGCCCACGTCGCAACACCGGTGCCAGCCGACAACGCAATAAGGTTGATCTTTCGATCAGGATAGCGCTCGTGATAATCTTCGATCCGTCGCGCCAGTGCTGACGCTCGTAATTTCGCACCGGGAATGTTCAACTGATCGACGAGCGGGTTGAAGGACAACGTCCAGACATAAAGCTCGACATCACCGTGATAACCGGCTTGCTGCAAACCGCCCGGCACTTCGGAAGCACCGAAACCCCAGTTGCCTGCGCCATCAAGATAATACGTCTTGCCGAAGTTTTCGGCTGAACTGCGTTTCTGGCATCCGCACAACCCAACCAGGCAAGACGAAATCAATAGTGCCGTTATTATTCGCATTCTGACTATATCGCCGCGCAAGAGTCATAACTGAACATCCAGCCCCAACCAGCAAACAGTGTAATTACGGGCTGGGAACGGTCAAGAAATCGTCGTCGCCTGTGCGTCAGGTGCCGAAATATCCCCTGTCTTTAGCTGGGACAATTGACCCATCCTTCGCTTATGCCCCATAATCCTCACGCTGCATAAAATGCTTCACTGGCAGTCAATTTGAGAACCAAGGAATCCAAAGCATGGTACGGGTCAAGATATGCGGTATCACCACGCCTCAGGACGCGGTTGCGGCTGCGATTGCAGGGGCTGACGCCATCGGCCTGAATTTCGTCAAGGGCCCGCGAAAAATCACCGCAGAGCAAGCTGCCCAAATCGTCGCAGCCCTCCCGCCTTTCTGTACGCCGGTCGCCCTGGTCAATATCGAAACCAACCCGCTCGGCGACGATTTGTGGCGAGCCATTTCCGAGTTGCGCATCAATGTCATTCAGCTTTATGGCGATCGTCAGGACGAATGCATTGCGCCGCTGTTGCGAGATGGGTTCTCTCCGCTACTGGTGCATCAGATAATACCGGACGCTTTCCCTAATGATCTCGAAGAGCGCATCCTTCGCCTCGCACCAGTCCATCCGCATGGCATTGTCTTCGACACCCACGACCCTGTTCAACTTGGTGGAACAGGAAAGACTTTCGATTGGAGTATCCTCAAAAAGTGCCAGAATGTGGCATCTAGCGAGAACAAACCGCACATGATTCTTGCCGGCGGACTCAACCCCACAAACGTCGCCGATGCCGTGCGAATCGCCCAACCAAGGGCAGTCGATGTGTCATCCGGGGTTGAAGACTCGCCCGGTTTCAAGTCCGTAGAACTGATGACAGCCTTCGTGCAAAACGCCAGAAACGCTTGCGGCTGAAGCACGATTTCCCGCAACGCTGCACCCGATAATCAAACCATCGTATTTATCCGCCCCTCGTGCGCAGCAGCGCGGCCCAGCCACCTTGTTCGATCTGTAAGAACCCTGTTCAGCGACATCGAAACCCGTCAAACGAATCCAAACGAGTTCATCCTTACTTCGCGTTTCGCGTTTGGCTCGCGCCCGCAAGCCATCGGCGTGAAAATCGTATCGTAGCTTTCTCCCGAGACGATTCCGGCAGCGTAAATACCCGGTTGCGCCCGGTCCGACGGCTTCGACAACACGGGGAACGGGGAGAGACACGATGGAAGACATTGCAAAACAACTTGATGACGTTCGAGATGAAATGGTTCAACTGCTCAACGACTATCCGTACGTCGAAGGACAGGAGCGCGAAGACATCTACGAACGATGCGAAGTGCTTGGCGGCGAAATTCAGGAACTCGTCGGCTTGCTGAAAATCGCTATTCGGTCAGCCAACCAGGAAGCGGATGCGGAACGGGAATCCGATCCGGCATACTCAGAACAGATCGAGAAGCTCAGCAACGAAAGCCTAGCGGCCATTCACGAAGCCGGTGTAGAAGTGTCAGCCGTCATCTCCGTCTTGCGCGAACGACGCCGCGAAATCGATGAACTCGACGAGCCCGACTACATCTGACGACCGATCGAAAATTCAACGCAAACCGCTCTGCGACGAGTCCAACCGATTAGCCGCCGTACAGCGCGCCATGGAGGTGCTTGGCGACCCAATCAACCCACCCCTTACGCAGATTCAATCGACACGCTTCGACGATTCTATTCGATTCGATTGCCCGAAACCCACCTTTGATATATCGTGCGCGGTCCGCGGAGAATCGCTGGCACGCTCGCCTGCGCATTGAGTCTCGCGGACTTCAAAACGCACTCGTCGCAGGAGAACACGATGTCCAGACAAATACGAATCACGATCGCACTCGGGGCGCTGTTCATGTTTTGCAATCCCACGAATCTAAGAGCCAACGATGTCAAGCAAACCATCGACGAAGCCCGCAAAGCCCACGAGGAATTCGTCTCCCTTCGCGATGCGTACCTTGCGAAATTCAAACCGCTCGAACTGACGTCGGCCAACGCCTGGTGGAATGCGTCCATTTCCGGCAATGATGAAGATTTTGCCAAGAAGAAGAACGCCGACACGGCCCTGCTCGAGTTCCACAGCGACAAAGAGTTCTTCAAGAAAGTCAAAGCGCTTCGCGAATCCGGCAAAGTCCGCGATCCGATATCCGCACGCGAACTCGATGTGATGTACTTTCACTTCCTGCCAGCCCAAGCCAACAAAGAACTCCAAAAGAAAATCCTAGAAATCGAAAACAAAGTAGAACAGATCTTCAATACCCATCGCAGCGAAGTCGGCGGTAAAAAAATCACCGAGAACGACGTTCGAAAAATCCTCAAAGACTCAAAGGACTCCAAAGAGGTGATGCAGGCCTGGATGGGATACACCAGCGTCGGCAAGAAAATCGCCCCGGACCTAAAAGCCGCCGTCGGTTATCGCAACCAGATCGCCAAGGAACTCGGATTCCACAACTACTACGACATGAGGCTCGCTGTTCAGGAAATCGACAAACAAGAATTCGTCAAACTGTTCGACGAACTCGACACCCTCACCCGCAAACCGTTCGCCGAAATCAAAGCCGACATCGACGACCGAATGGCCAGAAAATTCGGCATTGCAAAAGAAGAACTTCGCCCCTGGCACTTCGGCGATCTCTTCTTCCAGGAAGCGCCCGGTATGGAGTCGGTCAATCTCGATGACCTCTTCGTCGACATCGACATGATCGAACTCACCAAGAAATACTACGCCAGCCTCGACATGCCCTGCGAAGACATCATCAAACGCAGCGACCTGTACGAAAGCGAAGGCAAAAGCCCGCACGCTTTCTGCACCCACATCGACCGCGAAGGCGATGTCCGTGTCCTGTGCAATCTCAAACCCAACATGTACTGGGCTGACACGCTCATGCATGAGGTGGGCCATGCGGTTTACGACAAATACATCAATCGCGAATTGCCGTTCCTCCTCCGCGAACCTTCACACAGCATCACAACCGAAGGGGCTGCGATGATGTTCGGAGCGCTCGTCAAGAACGAGGACTGGCTCATCAACGTACGCGGTCTGTCGAAAGATGAAGCCAAGGAAGCAGTGGAAGCCGCTCAAACATCCCTTCGAATCGAAAAGCTGATCTTCTCGCGATGGACGCAGGTGATGGTCCGCTTCGAGATGGCCATGTATGCAAATCCGAATCAGGATCTCAGCAAACTCTGGTGGGACTTGAAGAAAAAATACCAACTCATGAACCCGCCGGACGACACGACCCTGCCCGGATATGCCGCCAAGATTCACGTCCTTTCGGTTCCGGTCTACTACCACAGCTACATGATGGGCGATCTGTTCGCTGCACAGGTTCACGCATACGCCGCCCAGAAAGTCCTGGGCATTAAACACCCCGACAAAACATGCTTTTACAACCAACCGAAAGCCGGTAAGTACTTCCGCACGCGAGTATTCGCACCCGGCAATCTGATGAGTTGGAACGAGCTTACGAAGTACGCGACCGGTGAATACCTAAGCGCCAAATATTTCGCAAAACGATTCGTCAACTAACAAGTCATCGATTCAGCGAATAGAATCGGCTGCGATTGCTGAATTAAGCGCAACCAGTCACAACCCTATTGCACATGAACGGCGGGCATCCGAACGAAACCGGGTGGTCGCCGTTTTTTTGAACGCAAGACACACTGCATACTTGGACGTTTTCAAGTCATGACTAAGATGTGTTCTGATTCGACTTGATACCGATCGCGACGAAGGGCAAACTTATAAATGCCTGATTCAAAATTCAAACTTGTCGGAATTGGCGAACTGCTCTGGGACTGTTTCGCCGACAAACGAAAACCCGGCGGAGCGCCAGCCAACGTTTCTTTCCACGCTCAACAACTGGGGATCGATGCTTTCATCGTCTCAAGCCTTGGAACAGACGAACTGGGCGACGAATTGTGTACTTTCCTGCAAGCCCATGGCCTTGATACATCGTTTATCCAAGCCGACCCGGCTCACCCCACCGGCACAGTCACCGTTGAAATGGTGCGCGCCGATCACCCGCAGTACACCATTCACGAAGATGTCGCATGGGATCACATCGCATTCGACAATAAGCTTCAAGCGCTG
Source organism: Alphaproteobacteria bacterium (assembly GCA_028285105.1). Lineage (GTDB taxonomy): Bacteria > Planctomycetota > Phycisphaerae > UBA1845 > UBA1845 > UBA1845. The sequence goes on along the minus strand of JANQQE010000028.1, from coordinate 59,441 downwards.
TGCGAATCTGCCGACGCCATTTGCTTTGGCACACTGGCTCAGCGATCGCCAAATACACGTCAGACAATACGGCGATGCATTGACGCCACCAAGAATTGCGCCGCAATATACGACGTCAATTTGCGCCCTCCCTATTTCGATCGAGAAACAATCGAAGCTTCATTGCGCGCTTGCACTGTCGCCAAGTTCAACAACGAAGAAGCCGCCTTACTCGCAGAAATGCTGGAACTAAGAAACACAGATTTGAAAGAACTCGCCGCCGAAATGCTCGCGAAATACGAATTGGATTCGGTTTGCATTACACAGGGCAGCGACGGATGCCTCATTCACAATGCAAACGAAACCGCCTCAGCCCCCTGCCCCCCGATCAAAGTCGCCGATACGGTGGGAGCCGGCGATGCATTCACCGCGTCAATCACCCTCGCACACCTAAACAAGTGGGACGCCCAAACAACCGCCCGCTTCGCCAACCAAATCGCAGCAAGCGTCGCCAGCCAGCACGGTGCCATGCCCCCACCCAATAAACCGTTCATCCACGCACAAATAGCTAAAGCCAGATCTGTAACCTAGTCCGCCTTAAGTTCAAACATGGTGATGCGCTTCTGCCGTCTTTTCCCGAGTACGCGGGAATCCAAGGTGAAACGAAGTCGGTCCTGATGACGATCGGATCTCCGTACAGCGCAGTGATCAGCAGAAAACGCAACTTCTGGATTGAAATCGCAATAGTCACCCGTCCCTATCCAAGTTTAGCCTCTGCAAAAGCGCTTCGCGCGGCCAATTCATAGAGATCATTCCCATTGTCAGCTCGCCCACCAGCACAATACGAATTGACACCCCCATCCATCTTCAAGATACGTTCTACAACTCCCGTTCTGCCAACTCCTGGCATTCGCAAACCCTATCAAATAGAAAAAGCGGAGCCGATTTCACAGGGATCGACTCCGCTTCTCAAATCTAAATCAGGCTTTCGCCTTGCAAGCCTCAATAAATGGCATCGAGACTTTGTTGCATCATGACAGCCTTAGCTGCGACGACGCAGGACAGCAACGCCACCGAGTGCGAGCAGTGCCAAAGCGGCCGGCTCGGGAGTGACATTGATGTTCATCGGGATGTTGCCTGAGCCGTTGTTCTTACCGGCAAAACCGTTGCCGATGTTGAACTGACCGGAGTAGCCATCGCCAGCATTGTTGAAGCTGTACGAACCACCGACGGTGTTAACGGGGTCAGGGGTGAATGCCGAAGCATTACGCTGAATAAAGAACTGATGTCCACCGAGCGCGGCACCGCCATCGACAACAACGTCAAAAGTACCAAGAACCGTGGTTCCGGCAGCGAGGACCGTGTCGGCCGGGTTCGCGAAGACTCCGAACTGCGCACCACCACCGAGGACGCCTGGAGCGCCACCGGAGTTCCAAGCACCAGGTCCGGCTGCGATATTGGCAACACCCAAATCTGCGTCAGGAACCTGAGCACCGGCGGCACCATCTTGGACAGCTGCGGTCAAGTTGAACGCCATGGCAATCATACCATTCGACGCATCGGATGCATCGGTGGTGGACCAAGTCACTTCGACCGTGACCGAGTCACCCAAAGCGACAGTCGCGTTGGTATCGTCATCGGCGTTCGCACCAACAAAGCGAAGGCCCAAGGTTGCTGCACTGGCCGGCACAGCGAAAGCGGCCAGCAATGCTACTGCTAGTAATTTCCTCATTTGTTCTACTCCTCCTTTTGGGAAAAACGAAAACTTGCAAGTTTACGATTCGAATCTCCGCAAGTTGCGGAAACTTTCAAACTATGAGTCTACCCACGGCCCGTTGCCGTGGGTAGACTCGTAATACTTAACAGATTACGGACAGGACACTGCCGTAAAGTCGTTGAACAGGTTCGACGGCTGGGCGACGACCTGACGGTCACCAATATCCATTGAACCGTCGCGGTTCAAGTCAACCTGTGGACCAGTAATGCCCGCGGCATCCATCGTCATGAACAGGTTGGCCGACTGGGCGACGACCTGACGGTCACCAATGTCGACGCTACCATCAAAGTTGATGTCACCTTCAAAGTAGCAAACGCAGAAGTCTTCATCAGCACTTCCACCATCGACGGTGTCACCACCGACAGCCTGCGTACCAGTGATGTCAAAGGTGTAGCAAGTACCATTGGCCGGGGCATCAAACGTGATGTCAAGGCTGTTGCCATTCGGGGTTGCCGAAAGGCCGGTCAACGCCGGGTTCGACGAAACCGAACCGCTTCCAATGGCTTCGGCGAAGTCAACGCGAACAAAAAGGTTGCCTGCGGCACCAAACTGACGTGATTCAGTGTGATCAGCAACGGCTGCACCATCAGCTGCGTCAACCGGAATATCCAAATCACCGCCAACGAATGAACCGCTTGCATTGTGATTACCTACAGAAGCGACACCCGTAAAATCGAGTGAACCACCACCAGTGATCGTCAACGATCCACCAATGGTGACAGTTGCTGCATTGACCGGGAAAACCGGACCGGTGTTGGCCGCAAGGGTGTTCGCAAAACCGGTGTCGAGCTCGAGGACGACATTACCCGTTGCACTGGTGGTGTCGATCGTGCCCGTGGCAAGATCAACCCAACCTGCTCCATTGGCAACATCCGTTGCAACCGTACCGACCGGGAAGAGCGTCGGGCCTGAGTTTCCGATGGTGTTCTGTCCACCACCAATTTGAATCAAGTTGCCACCAATGGCAGTTCCGCCGTATCCGGCAGGGTTGGTGAGACCAAGATTCTTTTTGAACTGATCAATGTCGCCACCCGGCGAATCGAGGACGGCACCGGTAATGTCATTGCCATTACCACTGGTGTCTGAAAGGTTTGCACCCCAAAGGGCCAATCCATCATCGGTGGCACCTTGAATGCGGCCTTGAATGAACACGTTGACTGATGCACCACCTGCTACTGAGGCAGCATCACCATCGCCAACAACACGCAGCTCAAGGGTGTCGGCCATGACGGGTACGGCCAATCCGAATGCGGCTGCTGTAGCCAATACTTTCGACAATTTCATCTTACGTTCCTCCGTGGGAAACTGAGACAAACGGGTTAGTAAATGGTTGCGCGTTAATCTCAATTTGTACAGCTGGGTTAAGGCTTCTTGTTACGGCCCTCCAAAGTTCGGAGCCAATTCGCTTGCTCAAGCATGATTTGCGGGTAACGGCCCGCATACTCGATTAGACGATTCGGCGACTTCCCGAACAAAACGTTTTACTGCTTGGGTACTGCAAATACAGCTTGAACTTCAAATCTCACACTTTGCATCTTGCGGCAATGCCTGCCTCACGGGGGTTAACCGTTCATCGGCGGTGGACACAAACGGAGTACAGGGAATGTACTCCTTGTCCCAAATCACCACACTGCCAGTTATACCCGCTGCAAGATCGTGATTCAACCACAAAAACACCCAAAACATAATTCAAATAATCGATTCACAAGCAACTGCCAAACAAGAGCTTACGTCAGCCTTATTCCCCGCCTTAGGGTGTCTACCCCAGGCCTCCCCAATACTATAGGCCCATCAGCCACCCGGTTTGACCGAATAACGGCTCTTTTCCACCCAATTCACAGACATCCATCAGCACAAAACAAGTCTCGCCTCCCATGTTTTCACACCTTTTCGCCTTGTCGGAAGCACCCACCTGGGGCACATTGGGGGCTGGCTGCGGTTTTGAAAACTTTGAAAGATTTTGATCGCAATCTGCAAAAGCGCAGAGCCAGCCCGCATTATCGGTCGAGCGCAGTAACATTTCATCGAATACCGATCTAAACTGACACCACATGGCATACTTCCAACTCACCACCAGTGTACGAACGTTGAACCGATTGCAGCAGATCGTCCGCGTGTTGGCGCGTCATGGGTTCGGCCACATCGTCGAACGGATCAATCTCGGACGTTACCTGCCACTCGGAAAGATTTTGCGGTCGGCGAAGAGCGAGGCGGAGGCAGCACCGACGGTATCGCTGGGAAAAAGATTGGCGGCAGTTTGCAGCGAGTTGGGTCCTACGTTCGTCAAATTTGCGCAGACGATTTCGACGCGCGCCGATCTTGCACCTGAAGACATCCTCCGCGAGTTGCGCAAGTTACAGGACCATGTGCCACCATTTGACACCGAGACAGCCCGCGCCGTTATTGAATCGGAGATTGGCGAATCGCCCACTCAATGTTTTGCCTCCTTCGATGCTGAACCATTCGCAAGCGGTTCCATCGGACAGGTTTATCACGCACAGACCAAAAACGGCGACAATGTCGTCGTCAAGGTTAAGCGACCCGGAATCGAAGACATCCTTCTTCAAGATCTGCACATTCTCAAATGGATGGCTGGTGCGGCGGAACAATGGATCCCGGAACTCGCCCGCCTGCGACCCGTGCAGATCGTTGAAGAATTTGAACTGCTCTTGAAGCAAGAGGTGGATTACGTCAGCGAGGCGTCCGCGACTGCGCGGTTTGAGGAGGCTTTTGAAGATGTCGCCCATGTGCATATCCCGCACGTACATTGGAACTTAACGTCATCAAGCGTCCTGACCCTCGGACAGGTTCGCGGCGAAAGTTTCGAGGCAATCCTGCAAGGCGGGCATGATGAAATCGACCGAAAATTACTGGGTAAACGCCTCGTCGAGATGTACGTCAAGCAGTTCTTCGACATGCGATTATTCCATGCCGATCCGCATCCCGGCAACTTTCTGATCAGTCCACCATCCCGCATCGGACTCATCGATTTTGGACAGGTCGGAACCATCAGTGACGAGATGACCGGGCAGCTCGTCATCATGGTTGTGGCGATGATCTACCGCGAGCCACAGATTTTCGTGGATGTGCTTTACGACCTTAACGCCATCGAGTCCGACACCAACCAGAAAGCGCTCGTCCGCGACCTTCGCCGGTTGCTCGACAAGTATCATGGCCTCCCCCTCAAGCGGATGAACCTACTGACGATTTTCACCGAAATCGCCACGGTCATTCGCCAGCACAATGTGACACTTCCCAATGAGCTGGTCATGGTTCTCAAAACGCTGATCACCATTGGCGGGGTATCGCTGCGGCTCGACCCTGAACTCGACCTGGTTGCCGAACTAAGCCCCAAGGTTCGCAAGTTGGTAGCCGGTCGGTTCTCGCCCAAAAAAATCGTCCGCACAACGGGTGTCACGATGTGGCACTTATTCAGCATCTTGAGATCGGCGCCCGCCCAGCTTCGGGCCATGCTTCGTCGCCTGGGTACCGGAAAATGGCAGGTCAATATCAGGCACGAAAATCTCGATCGGTTGATCAACGAACTGGACCGCTCAAGCAATCGATTGTCGTTTTCGGTGGTGATCGCCGCGATCATCGTTGGAAGTTCGGTCGTCGTCAGCACCGACACAGAATTCCCGGTCCTTGGCATCGACATCCAATGGTTTGGTGTGGCGGGTTATCTAATCGCGGGGCTGCTCGGAATCAGACTTCTCTGGGCAATTTATAGAAGCGGTCGCCTTTCCTGACTGTGGTGAAAAATTCTCTTTGCACTTCGCCAGAGTCAGATAATAACTTTCCCAAAAAGCGCCTATCTTCATTGTTTTATCGCATTTGACTTGCTGCGAATCCGAATCCTATATTTCGTTCTGAAAGCTGTCGTGTCCCCTTTCAGTGGCCTCGCCCCTTTGATCGAAGGGGCGAGGCCCGTTTTCGTTCCGGGCAATTCCCCTCTCCGCTGAATCACCCACCAGCACAATTAGAACCTCCCAACTTTCCGGCCAAACATCAAGTGTCACACAATGGACATAGAGTCTTGATCTTTCCCCGCTCTGACGCGACCATGCCCACTTCTCGAAAGTTTCGTTCCGCAATGGCAGCAGAATTCAGGGCCATCTCGCCGATTCAGTTCCATGGCGAAACGCTTCAGCCCCGCCCACAGCAGGGATGTGACAGGACGACGGATGACTGCAAACGGACAAATTCACAGGGTCGGCCACCCGGTCGGAATCGGCTGCTGGCGTCGCATTGGCACAATCATGCTGGCGGCGGCAGCGATCCTGACGATGACGCCAGAAGCGTCGGCACAACGCGGTCGAGAATCCGATTCATTCCTTATCCAGCAGCGCGGTGTCCGCGACCAGATTTGGAGTCAGATCGACCGAGAGATGCCAGCCACCCAAAAGGTCGATTTCGATTTTGGCGGCAACTACAGTTTTAACCTGTTTGTCTACGACGATGGCATCGAAAGTTCGCGGACGTTGCGACGTCACGACCTGCGACTGTGGACGCGGCTGGCATTCGATCAGGGCGCACACGAAATCTATGCCCGAACGCGACTGAGCTTTCTCGATTTCAATACCGGCGATTCGTACGATCGCAACGATGACGACTGGAATGGCCCCAACCTCGAACGCGGGTTTTATCAGTTTGATTTGCAGCGCGCGATGCGGGCGTACGCCAATCGCGAAATCGATTTCAACTTACGGGCCAAAATCGGACGCGACCTCGTCGAATTCGGTACCGGTCTGGCACTGTCCGACATTCTCGACCATGTGGCGGTCACCTACAGCGACAGCGAATGGGAATTGACCGGACTCGCGGGCAAGACCGTGGGCAGCAGTCAGGACTTCGACTTAACCCGCCCGACTGATCGAACCCGCCGAGCCGTTTTCGGCACGCAATTGCGCTATCTGGGTTTCGAAAAGCACCGCCCCTTCGCATATGTCCTCTGGCAAAGCGATCACAACAGTGAAACCCGCCCGACACCCTTCCAGGATTACGATTACGATTCTGTCTATGTCGGTTTGGGTTCAACGGGTGAATTGAAGAAGAACCTGTTCTATTCAACCGAGTGGGTTTACGAAGGCGGACGCAGTTACGGCAACCGCGATTTCTTCAAACGCGATGTGATCAAGGCGTGGGCTTTTGATATTCAACTTGAATACCTCTTTGACGTTCCCAAGCGACCGCGCCTCTCGGCAGAGTACATCTTTGCCAGCGGCGATCCCGATCGACTCCTAAGCCCCACGGATGCATCGGGCGGAAACCGCGGCGACATGCGCGACAGCAGCTTTGTCGGACTCGGTTATCGCGACACCGGTTTGTCGTTTGCACCGCGACTCAGCAATGTTCACATCTGGCGGATGGGTGGATCGTTCTTCCCGTTGGAGGGCGACCCCACGTTCGATCGCCTGGAATTGGGTACGAATTGGTTTCTGTATTGGAAGAATCGCCGCGACGGTGCGGTATCTGACCCGACGGCTGACCTGCAATCGGGCTACCTTGGTTGGGAGATGGATTACTACGCGAGTTGGGCGATTACGAACGACTTATCGTGGACCGCGCGATATGGCCTCTTTTTCCCGGGCGATGCCTTCAGCGATCAATCGTCGCGCTCGTTTTTCTTAACCGGCATGACGTGGAGCTTCTGACCCTCATGCATTCGAACAAGAACATTTTCGTCGTCACCGCGATCGCCGCGATGCTTTCGGGTGGCTGTGCGCACTACCGCGAGTTTCAACCGCAGGTCGAACCCGAGACCTATTCGGAGACGCAGTTTCTGCATTATCTCAGTTCGGTCCCCACGGTGACCTTTGCCGAAGGTTGCCGCGCTATGCTCATCGCCACCGACGGCGCCGACCATTTTGGCAATCACGATGAACGCTATGCCGCCCTGCGCGATCGCGACATCGTCCGTGACTCGTGGGAGCTCGACCCCGAACAATCGCTCGACGTCAGCACCATGGCATTCATGGCCACCAAGATCTGCGATATTCCCCCCAGCGTTTGTTCGACCGTGTTCGGTTCGTGGGGTTTGGGCGACCGAAGATACGCCCACAAGCAAGCGTCTGCCGCCCAACTGATTCCTTACGAACCGTCGTACAAATTCGTTACCGGTGGCGAACTGCTGTTCACCGTCGCAAAAATTGACGACCACTTGGCCATGCGCGAAGGACAAGGTGAAAAAATCAACGCACCGAGCGATGTTGCCGCACCGTAAACGCAAATGAGTACGTGATTTAGACGTACCAGGTAGCCTGCCCACTTCGCGCGGTCTATAGTTTGGAAGAACACGTTTAATAAGAAAAACAATGGCGACCGACCCCCAATCGCCAGGTGAATCGAAACCGGTCGCTTGCTCGAGAGAAATCATGCCAAATTCCGTAATGCAATATCGAATCAACCCCATCGTAGCTGCAATCGCATGCGTCTCGATGACATGCATTGCCCACGCGCAACAGTCAACAACCATACCGCCTGCCAACGATTCGACGTCGAGCATTTCGCAGAAAACCATGACGCCAGTTGGCACCGATACACCAACCAACACAGTCACATCCAGTGCAAAGCCTGAACCGCAAGCGACATTGGCGGCCAACACGAATAACGCAGCACTCAAAGCCAAGGTCGTCGAGGTCAAAGGTACGGTTGAAACTGCACCGGACGGTACCGAGCCAACCGACATTGAAGCATGGAAGCCGATCAAGGAAGGCGACCTGCTAGGGCAAAACGTGATGATTCGCACTGGTTTGCGTTCGCGCTGCGTGCTGATGTTTGGTGAAGAGCCCAACCAGACCGTCATCAGCGTGCGCCGTGCAACGCTCGCCAAGATCAGTGAGTTCGCCAAGACGCCCAATGAACAGCGCATCCGCATGGGCTTGGGATATGGCGCGATTCGCGGTGGCAGCAGCGAAGGCACGTTGCGCAGCGACGTGGTGATTAACTCCACCGTCGCAACGTTGGCCAAACGCGGCACCGAAGGATTCGAAATCGAAGTCGAACCCACAACAGGACGCTTCACTATTTCGCTGTCACAATCGGGCCTGGTCGAAGCGTTATCAAAGATTAGCAATCAGCGCCGATCTGTCGCGCCAGGCGAATATGCCAACAGCGAAAACATCGCCAAAATGTGGGTTAATCAGGACATTTTCGACCGATGTGTGCGCTTCTACGAATCGGAGGCGGTCAGCGCAACCGATTTAAGCTTCATTGCCCGCGAGACTACCGGCCTCTCCAATCTCGGACCGGGCGGCAGGGGACTATTTAATGCTTCAGGTCGCAACCTCGGCAGCATTGCTCAAACGCTGCGGAACAACGGCAACGACCTATCACCGACAACGCTCATACTCCCCGACGGCCTGTCCGTTGCTCGACCGGAAGGTAACTTCGGATTCGGGCAAACATTTCGAGTTTTGACGCCCCGCTTCGAGCGATCGGGACTCGCTCGCGATATTCGCCGAACGCGCTCGCGGTTGCCGCGTCCGTCAACCATCCGCCCCAATCGCCTTGTTCGACATCGCTCCAGTTCGCGACGTTGATTTCTGCATCGCAACTTCCTAAGCCCCCCGATAACGCGCAAGCTTAACAAACTCGGAAAGCAAGGTTCGCACCCAAACGCCGGTTGTGCGCGACTACACATCGCCCGTAAACTCGAACCCGCTCCGATCCGACGCGACATCTGCCGATGCAATTGTTATGATGGCCTCCCGTCAATCCGCATTCGATTCGACACATGCATCGTCCGATCTGGAGCGACCCACCATGTCTTCCATTCAAAACACCAGTCGCCCAAAGTCAGCCACCCCAAAAACCGACCAAACCAAACCGATCCTGTTCGAAATCGCATGGGAAGTTTGCAATCAGGTGGGCGGCATCTACACAGTGTTGCGCTCCAAAGCGTCGGTCACCGTCGATGACTGGGGCGATCGATACTGTCTCATCGGACCTTACGTCGAAGGCAAAGCTGCCGTCGAATTCGAAGAACTCGAACTCGGTCCGACCATTGGACCGACCATCGAAGCCCTGCGTGCATCGGGCATGAAGATTCATTATGGCCGCTGGCTGGTAACTGGTAACCCACGTGTGCTGCTCATCGACGTGGGGGCAGCTTCAAACAAACTTGATGAATTTCGCCACGCATTCTGGGAAGACTGTCAAATTAATTTCCCCGATGGCGACGTCGAAACCAACGACTGCGTTTCGTTCGGATATTTGCTCGCTCAATTCTTCGAAGCATTATCCGATCAACTCGGCGATCAACGCCCCATCATCGCCCAATTTCATGAGTGGCTGGCTGGGGCTGCGATTCCGCTGATCAAAAAACGCAAACTGCCGGTCGCAACCGTCTTCACGACCCATGCGACACTTCTTGGCCGGTATCTCTGCGCTTCGACGCAGAACTTTTACGAACGCCTGCCGTGGATCAACCCCGATCAGGAAGCCGGCGATCGGCAGATCTATCACCGCTACTGCATCGAACGGGCAGCCGCCCACGGCGCGGATGTGTTCACGACCGTTTCCGATATTACCGCAATAGAAGCCGACCACCTGCTCAAGCGCCGGCCCGAAAAAGTATTGCCCAACGGACTGCGCGTCGAAAAGTTCGCCGCCCTTCACGAATTCCAAAACCTGCACCGCGAAGCCAAAGAAAAGATTCACCATTTCGTGCAAGCGCATTTCTTCCGCTCGTCACCGTTCGATCTCGAAAAGACGATCTACATGTTCACGTCGGGGCGGTACGAGTACCACAACAAGGGTATCGATGTTTTCATCGAGGGCTTGTCGAGATTAAACAGCCACCTCATGCATGCCGGCTCGGATGTCACCGTCGTCGCATTTATTGTGACTGCGGCTCCCACGCACCATCTCAATATCAAGGTGCTGCAAAACCACTCGATGCTAGCCGAGTTGAAACGCTGCTGCGATGACATTGCCGAAGAGTTCAAGAAGCGATTGTTCGACGCAACAGCCAAAGGCGAAATGCCGTCGTTCGATGAATTGCTTTCAAACGATGAGATCGTCGTCTTGAAGCGTTTGCTGCATTCGCGATCGCAAACGGAATTGCCGCCGATCGTCACGCACCACATGGTAGACGATGCAACCGACCCGGTGTTAGCCCACCTGCGTCATCGACATTTGTTCAACAACAAACACGATCGCGTCAAAGTGGTGTTCCATCCGGAGTTCATCAATCGAACGAACCCGCTGTTTTCGATGGACTATCCGGATTTCGTTCGCGGCTGCCACTTGGGCGTGTTCCCGTCGTACTACGAACCGTGGGGCTACACGCCAGCCGAATGCGCCGTGATGGGCATCCCGTCGGTCTGCACCGACCTTTCCGGCTTTGGCGCGTTCATGCAGGCGAAGTTTTCCGACCACGACGAGAATGGCATCTTCGTCTTGAAGCGTCGTCATTGCGACCCCGGCGATTCCATCAATCAGTTAGCCGACATCATGATCCGCTTCTGCGCCCAGGACCGCCGCCAACGCATTCAATTAAGAAACCGAGTAGAACGCCTGGCCCAATGCCTCGACTGGACCGAACTCAACCCAGCCTACGAAGAAGCCAGAGCGCTGGCGATGCAACGCACTTACGGCGAGGTAACTGTCGCCAACTGAAAGTAAACCGCAGCCCCCTTTTCGAGTTCGGTATCATGCCAGACATTCTCAAAGTCGTAGACATCCACGCCAAACCGCAAGACGTCTACAAGACCGTCGCATCAGCCGCCGGCATTCGGATTTGGTGGTCAAACGATGTTGACGGTGACGATGGCGTCGGAAACGATGTGACAATTCGTTTCGGCGAAAACTGGAAAGTCGTCATGACGCGACTTGAGGCAACCCCGGACAAAAGCGTCACCTACCAGATCACCGAACACGACAGCGACGAATGGGTCGGAACAAAACTAGCCTTTGAACTGATCCACGAAGACGATTGGACCACCCTGAAATTCGATCACCGCAACTGGCCAGCCACGACCGACTTCTTCCGCTTTTGCAGCACAAAATGGACCGTGTTCCTGTTGAGCATCAAGAGTGCGGCGGAGACAGGAATGGGAACGCCCTATCCAAACGAACCCAAAATCGGAAGACACGACTAGCGCATTTCAAGTCGTTGGGTGGCCCATCTCATTCTGAGATGGGGGACGCGATGATCGGCGTCCTAAACCCAGCGGCGTATCACAACAGATTACTGTACACCCCATCATCGGCTCCCCCATGTTTGAAAACATGGGCCACCCGTCCAACCGAATGCATAAGGCTAAAGCATATCATGGGCTTCGATGAGAAGTTCACGAACATTCTCTCGTTCAAAGGAATCGAAATCACAATCTTGAATGGCAAGACTCGTATAATCGTATAGCGATTGGAATTGTTTTCGAATGGCGTCATCGTCTTCGAGACAGTAGAGCAAAGCATGCGCTTCTGTGTAGTCCACCTCGCCATCTGCAAGTATATCAGCGATAAGCGCCTTGAAGCCACTGAACCCTTGTTGCTTCGATGCTTGAGTCGGGGCTAATTCTTGCAGCTTGAGAAATACGCTTGCACAGGCCACTGCATCCTCTCTTGCATTGTGATGCTTGAACGCGGGAAGCCCAAAATGCTTCACCAAGGACTTTAGCTTATGATTCTTAAGCTGCGGGAGTCTTTCTCGTGCGATCGAGCAAGCGTCGGTGTATTCAAAGTTCAATCCCAAACCAAAGTGGCCTGAGAGTGCGTTGAGAACTTGTTGATCGAATCTACTGTAAGCGACAAGCGGAAGACCAAGGCACTCCGCCAACAGCGGGAACAATACATCGAATGACGGCATATTTGACGTGTGCTCGTCCGTGATTCCATGAATGCGCGATTGAAACGGTGCGTGGCCCCCAACTGGTTTGATGAGAAATTCCTGCGATTCAGTGATCGCCCCATCCACAACTCGTGCGTATCCAATCGCACAAGCGCTGACCCGTTTAGGATTCGCTGTTTCGAAATCAATTGCGATGAATTCGCGCATTGGTACACCTTTCAAAACGAGCTGCTACTCATCCAACTCTCTTGCCTTCGAAAGCGCCGAAGCCATGAGCCCTGCAGGCACCGAAACCAAGCCCAATCCAATCATCAAGACGATAAATGTAAACACGCGCCCGCCGGTAGTAATGGGATAAACGTCTCCATAGCCAACGGTTGTCAGTGTACAGACCGCCCACCAAAAGGAAGTGAATACCGAACTAAAGGAATCCGGTTGGGCCTCGTTTTCAAAATAGTATATACCAACCGCCGCAAAATAGAGCAGCATTAAGGAAACGAACCCGAACAAGATGAGCTCTTCTCGGGCGATCAAAAGTGCTCGGTGAATTCGGCTAACTGCCTTACTGTATCTCACCAATTTGAATGCCCTTAATAATCGCAGCAGTCTCACCGCTCGGATTGAGCGGAGATCGATGCCGGAGGCAACATAAAACGGGAGAATAGCGGCAAGATCCACAATACCGAAGAAACTGAACACAAATGCAGACTTCTTGTCCGCAACAACAAATCGCAAAATATACTCAACCGTAAAGATCGCGACCGTCGCGACTTCGGCGTAGTAAAGCCAACGACGCACGGCATCGCTCAAATCAGGAAGGGTCTCAAGCGAGAAAGTAACAAGAGACAAAAGGATCAACGCTTGGAGGCCGAAATCAAAGACGCGTCCTAGCCCCGTATCGTTGGACTCAATGATGGCTTTCAAGCGATTCATGCTAAGTGTTATTGATTCGCGCAAGACGGTTGTTGTTCACTCTTGCTCTTATCCAATCGCCCCAACAGCAGCGTACAGATGAATCCGGCTATGAACATGATGGATGCCATTGCGATGTTTTTGGAATTGAAATCGGAATTCTTGCGGGATTCCCATTGTTCGGTGATGAACGTTGCTTTGCTTTCTACGCCTTCGTTCTCTCCAACGCCTTCGATGCCGACGAGGTCGGCGAACTCCGTCAGTTGCGTCTCGGTGCAGCGTTCGAGGGCCTTTGGTTGCGGGGCTTTGTCGAACGGCCACAATCCTATGACAGAACCTAGCAGCATCCCCAGCAGCACGCCGAGCGTCGCGTCCTTGTGTTTGCGCAGCAGATACTTGAGCAGATTGGACAAGCCGACGATTCCAATCACCGCGCCGATTCCCACTGGCCCGATGATGCGAAACGCCTTGAAGTTTCGATCCTTCAGGTCGGCTACCGCACCGACGACGCGATCGTATTGATCGAGAATCAAAAGCATGTACGACCCGCTGATCCCGGGAAGCACCATCGTCGTCGAACCGACGACGCCCGACACCACATCCATTGTCGTGCTACGCGGCATTGCTGCGTAATCTCGTGCCACCACGATACCGACCATCAGCGCGATGCCGAATACCGTCCCGGCAGTCGAAGTGGCTGACACCTTTCCGATCATCTTGATGAGCAACGGCGCACCACCCAACGTCAAACCGATAAACAGTGCGAACATCATCGGTGCACGCCACAAGAGCAGCGAAAGAATCACGCCCGACAGAAAAAAGATCGAGACACCGGCGAACGCAAAGACCAATCCGAGAAACACGATTCGCCGCCACGAGAACCGCAGCGAACTGATCTCCGCCACCGACGCGATGAACTCTTCGTAAATCCCGACAGCCAATATCATCGTCCCACCGGAAACGCCCGGGATCAGATTCGCGATGCCCATCAGCACGCCGCCAACCGCCACCAGACATCCCCATCCAACCGACATGATCGACTGCTTGTTTTCGCTCGTGTCCGCCACCTGATGCTCCTGAAAGAAATCGCTGCCCTTAGGTTCAATTCGAAGAATGCGCATAAATGCTGTAAGGCTCCAGCTTGTATCGGCTCGTCACGGCTTCGTCGAGTGTGCGCAGAATCCGTCAAGGCAATCGCCGTCCCATCCGGTATAATCCCAGCGCATCGAACCTGAGAATTCGGAGTACAGAATCGTTTGCCTGACAACCCCGCAAAACGTAAACCTGTCATTGGCCTGACGGGCGGAATCGGATCCGGGAAGTCCACCGTCGCCCGCATATTCGAAGATGCTGGCTGTGCGGTCATCAATTCGGACGAACAAAACAGCATCCAACTCGCCAACCCCGAAGTCATCGCCGAGTTGGTGTCATGGTGGGGTAAAGAAGTCATTAACGAGAAAGGCCAACTCGACCGCAAAGCCATCGCATCCGTCATTTTCAACGATCCAGCCCAGCGAAAACGGCTCGAATCGTATCTGCACCCCCGCATCGCATCCGATAGCGCCCGCCTCACCGGTAAATTTCAGGCGAATCCATCGGTCCGAGCCATCGTTTTGGACAGCCCCCTACTCCTGGAAGCCGGTTTGGATGCCAAGTGCGATGCCGTTGTTTTCGTCGATACCGACGACGAAATCCGCCTTGCCCGGGTGAAAAAAAATCGTGGTTGGTCAGCCGATCAGTGGCGCCGGCGAGAAAAATCGCAGTTTGCGCTGGACAAGAAGCGTGGTAAAGCCGATCATGTACTTGCAAACAACTCGTCGGACCTCGATGAACTTCGCTCCTTAGTTGATGACATTCTGCAAACCATAGAAACAGGCCTGTCGTCAACCGATTGATTTTTGATGCTGGTCGTTCAATGATGCTGGTGGGTGCAGCCTTGGATATAGGCGAAAACCCCAATGAACACCGTCAATAGAGCATGTGGCCGAGTTCGCCAATAGAGGCCATTGCAATTGCGGCGATTGGATAGTACAAGACAATAGTAACAGGAATGAATGCAGTTACAGGAATCGATGCCGCCCCTTGCGGCAACTCCCTCAAGACCAAAGAGAGCATCGGAAGCGCCAGTAGGCCCTGATCTCTCATTTCACCCCAAACAATGCAAAGACAATCCGTGCGGCTGCGCAGCATCAATCGCGCACCCGATACGGCAAACGAAGTGTCGCAACCTATATGTCACTAACGCACAACCCAGTCTATTTTCGACCCCTGTGGAGGTTTAATTTCGATGGCAGGTAACACCGGCCGCTCACGCAGCAGTTCATCCAAATCGTCTTCCAAAAGTTCCTCTTCCAAATCCTCTACGTCAAAAGCGTCACCCAAAAGGAAGAGTGCTTCAACATCAAAGCCCAAGCCACCGCGCGCCAGCACCGCCGTCGCAGAAGCCGAACCCGAAGCACCGAAGAGCGCCCCACCAGCCAACGGTGACGACAAGCCAGCCGACCCGGAAACGCATGCCAAGTACGAAGAAGTCAAACGCGGCAGCGTCCACATCACCGAACTTCAAAAAATGACGGTAACGGAACTCCACGAAGTCGCTCGCGGCGAAGGCCTCGAAGAACACAGCGGTCTCAAAAAACAAGACCTGATCTTCAGAATCCTCAAACAGCGCATCCACCAGACGGGCATGATGTTCGGCGAGGGCGTCCTTGAAATCCTGCCCGATGGTTTCGGCTTCCTGCGTAGCCCCGAATACAACTACCTGCCCTGCCCGGATGACATTTACGTCAGCCCCTCGCAGATTCGCCGCTTCGGATTGCGTACGGGCCATACGGTCGCAGGACAAATCAGACCGCCCAAGGAATCGGAGCGGTACTTCGCTCTTCTGCGCGTCGAAGCGATCAACTTTGCCGACCCGGACGAGGTCACCGATCGCACGAACTTCGAGGACCTCACCGCACTGCATCCCGAAAAGCGGCTGATCCTCGAAACCGAACCGAACGAAGTGAACATGCGCATCGTCGATCTTGTCGCGCCTATCGGTATGGGCCAGCGTATGCTCATCGTCGCGCCGCCGCGCACCGGTAAAACTGTTCTCTTACAGAAGATGGCCTGCGCCATCGCCAAGAATCATCCCGAAGCGTACGTCATCATTTTGCTCATCGACGAACGCCCGGAAGAAGTGACCGATACGCAGCGTAACACGCCAGCAGAAGTCGTCAGCTCGACGTTCGACGAACCCGCCGCCCGTCACGTGCAGGTGGCTGAGATGGTGATCGAAAAAGCCCGCCGCCTCGTAGAGTATGGCCGCGACGTCGTCATCCTGCTCGACTCGATCACGCGCCTCGCCCGCGCCCACAACACCGAGATACCCCACTCCGGAAAGATCCTCTCCGGTGGTGTCGATGCCAACGCCCTGCAGAAACCGAAACGCTTTTTCGGAGCGGCTCGTAACATTGAAGAAGGTGGATCGCTGACGATCATCGGAACCGCGCTCGTCGATACCGGTAGCAAGATGGACGAAGTCATCTTCGAAGAGTTCAAAGGCACGGGTAACGCCGAACTGCACCTCGACCGCCGCCTTGTAGACAAGCGCGTCTGGCCGGCCATCGACGTCGCAGCCAGCGGAACCAGAAAAGAAGAACTCCTGCTCGATCCAAAAGAATTGGAACTGGTCTACCGACTCCGCCGAGTCCTGAGCGACATGAACCCGGTCGAAGCGATCGAACTGCTGCGAACCAGACTAAGCAAATCAAGAACCAACGCCGAATTCCTGATGACGATGAATCTGGCATAGGCAGCAAGCAGACAACTCGAGATGTAAGAATGGCACCATGCAAGCTACTGAGATCAATAAGCTCCTAAAGGTCCAGCCATTCGAATCGTTCCGGATGCGAATGACTGACGGAAGCTCTGTGGTCATTCGCCATCCAGAGCAAGCCCTCGTAACAACAAGGCGAATGTTCATCGCATTACCGTCAAAGCGAACAAGCCGCGAACGCGCAACCCTGAAAACGGACAAGCCCGCCGACGACTGGATCGTGCTAGACCCCATCCACGTCGTGTCCATCGAACCAAACGGCGATCACAAGCAGAAATCGCAAACAAAGAAACCGCGCAAACGCTGATTACTGAATGAGCGCTGACAATCATGCGCAAGATTGGCAAAGAGATTGAAGCGCTTCGCCGCCGCATCGAAGCATCAAACAACTCCGCGACGCATAGCATGGACACCAATCGTCTGGCTGTAACCGAGATTCGTGGTCGATTCGATCTGGACTTGTATTGCAACCCATCAGACGACGTTTTCAATGAGTTCCTAAGTTCGATTGCCAGACGCGAGATTGCGGTGACACTTCGCTCGGTCATTTTGCGAGGACCGGATGAAGGAGCGAACGGCACGAGAAACTGGCACCTGGAACCGCTTCTCGCGCACGACGCCGAATTCAGTTGTCTCGAATTCCTAAGCGTAGAACGCACGCGAACCGAACACCACAATCGTTCGATAGTAGGAGAATACTACGACGAGGAAGGCGTTTTGGGGCGCCTTTTGGCGAAGATGCCCCGACTTAGCTCACTGGAATCGCCATCTGCGCCTGATAAGAGTTTTTTTGCAGTAGGGCCTCGGCCGCTCACCAACCTTTGCATTGATGCCGGCTATGATACTCAAGACTTCATTCGCAATCTCGCGCAATCGACGGCATTTTCGGGCCTCCAATTGCTGGACTGGAGAGAATACAACGAAACGTACATGGACGATTGGCGGGACGAATGCACACCTCTCGAAGATTATCGCGCAATGTTCTCGGCTCCGCACATGGCTAACGTATTCATAAAGTGGCATGACCCAGCTTGCACTCCGGAAGAAATCGAATCGTTACAGCGACTGCGCAGTACCGGATTGTTGCAGGTGATTCGGACAAAAGCCGATTATGTCAGGTTGGATTGAATGCGTCGAAACGTTCAAGCGAAGCGGGTGGCCCATGTTTTCAAACATGGGGGAGTAGATGATTAGCGTCGACTTCGCGTATCGTATTCATGATGACAAACAATGGCACCCGCCAATTGTTGAAGATTTCATAGCGATGGCATTCGAGGACTGGTACGGAAGTGGGAAGTTGCGCAGCGCGGATCATCGCCTCCCCCACCTCCAAGGAGGCGGGCCACCCGTCTGATGACGACAAATCTGGCGTAGCAAACGCGTCGATTAGAAGATGAATGACCCAGCTCAGCCTGCTACAATGGCCTCAATGAGGCTCAACGACTCAAATCGCGCCGTCGCTTCATTCACTCTAGTCGAATTGCTTGTTGTGGTGTCTATTCTTGCGCTGCTTATTGCGATCCTGATACCGTCACTTCGAAGGGCGCGAGCGCAGGCCAAACTGACGGTCTGCCTGGCCAACGTCCGCGATCAAGGCACTGCAGTACAACTCTATGTTACGGAGTTTTCAGGCAAGTTCCCTCCGAAACGATACGATCGAATCAGTGCAGGCGGCAGCGAAACGCTTTTGATCAACAGCTTTCTGGCTCAGTATGCGGGCAGACCTTTTCCGCGCGATGAGTCGGTTCTGGTTGGCGACTTGCAACCGCAAGGCGTCTGGCAGTGTCCGGATGTCCGCAAGGTCGACGAAGCAACTGAACGTTGGACGCACTCGGGAATCATTCACCATGCGCCCAACAAGTGGGTGTTCAACAATGTCAACATCGTCGAACAAGCCGGAATCGTGAACATCACATCTGAAGCCTATTTCGGCTGGGAAAGTTCATTCGCCACATCCGCCTGGCGCGTATTGGAACAGATTCCGCGACCAAGTCAGATTGTCTCACTCATCGATAATACCGCTTTTTATGTACCGGGTCATGGCCACCGGGAAGCGCATGAAAGCATAGGCCGCAGCAACGCAATCATTGAAACAACCAAGACCGGTAACGACTTCATCGAACAGCATGGTAGTCATCGCCAACTTGACAGGCGGCCAGCGGTGTTGCTCGATGGACATGCCGAACCACTAACCGCGACCGAATCGTACTGGCAATCCGATCTAACCCGTTACCGATCGCACGTGCCAAACGCCGTCACCGTTGAATTGTATCCGAGCGAGTTAACGCACTTCATGTGGTTCGTTCATCCCGACGAATTGATCGGACCGGCCTCAGGAGGTGGCGAATCTGAAGATTGATTTTGAGGGCGGGTGGCCCATGTTTTCAAACATCGGCGAATCGATGATGGGTTTCAGCGCGTCGCTTCTTGCTCTTGATGACGAAAAAAATCACCCACCAATCGTTGATGATTTCTTGGCGATGGCATAAGAAGTCTGGCATTGTATTGCAATCGGGCGCATGCCAATTTGCATCCTCATCGGCGAAGCCGTCTGCCATCAAAGGCCCTGCTTTGGAAAGTTTACACCCGTCGTAGAAGCAGAATCGCACCGACGAATAGTGCTAGCTCCAGACCGCTGAGTATGTACGTCGTGTTTTCGAGTCGGCCGTACAGACCGATGCTGATCGCGCGAAACACCACCAAACTGCCGTGGATAATCGCGCAGCTCTGCAGCGAGAACCGAAGTGTTTCGGCGTTCAACCACGGCAGTAGGAAGATGCACGCCAAGGCAAACTGCAATCCGCCGTAGACCACGAAGTATTCGCTTTGGCCCGACCCGGGTCGCAATTCAAAACCGACGGCCGTCGCCGTCTGCCGGGGAAAAAGCGCACACCAGAGTGCGAAAGCCATGTAGGTTATGCCAACCACCGTCAGAAAGATTCGTGCGGCCATCCATAAGTCTCCGCTACCAATGTTCCGCCTGTTAAACCGTAAATCCGTTCATCGATTCTGAAATAGCGCGATCAACTTGGAATTCGCCAAGTCAAGCCGATTGGATGCGGAGCTTAGACAGGTAGCCCTTTTTTGAACATGCGGGGAGCCAATGACGAGCGTCAAAGCGGCGCACGTAATACTTGGTGCCGCTCACGATCACTCGCCACTTGTTGGCGATTTCATGGCGATGGCGAACGATGACCGATAAAGTGCGGGGAAGTTGAACAGTGTGGACTATCGCCTCCCCCACTTCCAAAGGAGGCGGGCCACCCGTCGTTTGGGATTTACCACGTGGGCGCGGTGAGTTTGTTGTTCCAGGAGAATTGTTTCGTGGAAAACTGGGAATGGATTGCAATCGGACGAATGCTGCTTTGCGTTCTGATTGGCGGTGCCGTCGGGCTTGAGCGTGAGTATCATGGCCGGGCGGCTGGCTTTCGCACGCATATTCTGGTCTGCCTCGGATGCTGCGTGGTGATGCTTGGCTCGACCCATTTCGTTCGGTTGTATGGCCACCTCGATGACGACACCGTCGTACGCCTCGACCCTGCACGTCTTGCGTATGGCGTGTTAACCGGCATCGGCTTTTTGGGGGCTGGCGTCATCATGAAAACCGGGTGGTCGGTACATGGTCTGACCACCGCCGCATCGCTATGGATCGTCGCTGCACTGGGTTTGACGACCGGATTGGGAATGTATGTCGTTGCCGGTGGCGGCGCAACACTAGCACTGTTAACGCTCACGGCGATGCGGCAGGTCGGCAACTGGGTGCAAAGTCATCACTATCGACGCGTCGCCATCACGCTAAGCGATGCAGGCGAACTGGATCGATGGCGCAGCGCTCTGGAATCCGGCGGCGCTAAAATTCTCCGCGTGTCGCTGGATCATCAAAAACAAGAAAGCCGCCTGACCGCTGAATACGAACTACGCTTCCGCCGAGACTGGAACGTAGAAGAGGTCTACGATCTGGTGAAACGTTCGGGCGAATTCATAAGGGTAGAAATCCAATAAACGAAGAACAGCGGCGCACTTAAAGCAAGCGACAACGAATCCACGCCAAAGATCATTGACCAAAACAAGACCGCCATCGATAATCCAATAGCAGCAAGAAAACACGCGGGCGTAATTCAGTGGTAGAATGCCAGCTTCCCAAGCTGGACGTCGTCGGTTCGAATCCGATCGCCCGCTTTGATGTAAATCTCTTGCCGAACGCTGTTTAGCGTGCCTGCCTGCGTAGGGCAGTGCGGCTCTGAAAGCCTGAAAAAGTGGTAGTTACCACATTTCAGACGGAAGGAGTTTGCAATGCCCAAACGGTCGTCTACTCGCATCCCGAGTTATCGTTTGCACAAACCAACCGGCCTCGCCGTTGTCCGACTCAGCGGCCGAGACATTTATCTCGGCAAGCACGGCACGAAGGAAAGTCGGGAACGGTATCAACAAGTCGTCGCCGACTGGATCGCGAATAATCGCATTCTTGCCACCCGTGGTGCTCAGGGTGCGACGACAGACGCGCTTAGCATCGCCGAGCTGATGCTGGCCTATCTTGATTTCGCCTCGGATTACTACGTCAAGAATGGACAGCAAACGCGCGAGCAGGACAACATTCGCGATGCACTGCGCGCCGTGTCGCCTTCCTTTGATCGGAAGCCTGTATCTGAGTTTGGCCCTTCCGACTTGCGAGCGATCCGACAGCGAATGATCGATGGAGGACTGTCAAGAGGCGTAATCAACTCCCGAGTCAATCGCATCCGGCGAATGTTCAAATGGGGAGTAGAACGTGAATTCGTGCCCTCAACGGTCTTGCAGGCATTGCAAGCTGTTGCTCCGTTGAAGCGAGGCCGATCGACTGCTCGCGAAACCAAACCGATCCTCCCAGTTCCGGCCGACATGATTGACGTTGTCGTTCGGTTCGCGCCATCGCAGATTGCGGCCATGATCAAGCTCCAATGCTTGACGGGTATGCGACCGGGTGAGGTCACGATAATGCGAACCGCCGATGTCGATCGCAGCAGTAGGATTTGGGCGTACCAACCAGAGTCGCACAAGACGGAACACCATGGCCGGAAGCGCATCATTTACTTAGGGCCACAAGCACAGCGTGTGCTCTTGCCTTTTCTAAGGTGCCAGCAAGAAGAATATCTCTTCAGCCCTGCCGATGTCGTCAATCAAATGCGAGCCGAACTTCGCGCAAGCCGCAAGACTCGAGTGCAGCCTAGCCAAATGATTCGGCGAAAAGCTTCACCCAAGAGAGCCCCTGGAGAACGATACACAACGGGAAGCTATGCGCGGGCGATTTGCAAAGCGTGTGCGAGAGCCTTTCCACCCCCCAAAGGACTGAGCGATGCCCAAGGTAAGGAATGGATCCGTGAGCATCGGTTTTCGCCAAACAGATTGCGGCACAATGCAGCGACCTTCCTTCGCAAAGAATTCGGAATTGAGGCCGCTCGAGTCGTCCTTGGACATTCGACGTCTGCCGTCACCGAAGTTTATGCAGAATTGGACCTTTCCAAAGCGGCGGAAATCATGGCACAAGTCGGTTAAGTTGTCTACGCGGTACCGGCGACGCTTTCGCCGTGCGGCTTTCGTCGTCTCAATTATAGATGGGGCGGCGAAAGCCGAACTGCATTTCTGACTGACCCATTCTTGACTCTCGATTCCGCGAAACGGCTGGATTGGCTGAGTGCCTCAAGCAGCAACTACTAAGATCCAAGTTCTCGCTTGCAAGTGCTTTTTGAATCATTGCTTGCAAGCTTTTTTGGGGTCGGGAACGAGGATTTGCAGTCAGCAAACGGTCGTTAGACAGAAAATAACGAATAGCCAACATGTGGCGACGGACTCACCATCTGGCAGCGAATCGCGGCAATGACGTTCAGCTTGCATCCGTGACGTATTTCCCATCTGCGGATTTGTGGGTGTGACGAAGGGGATTCGAAACTGAACGAGTCGACGCTCAGAACAATGATTTTGAACCGAAAACGCTGAAATGTCCAACCTGCCGTGAATTGGGTCAAGCTGCTCCTGGCCCGCTGGTGTCTTATGTTCATCACTCCAACGGTGCTACTTCCCGAGCTGGTAGGGTGAAGTTCGGTGATTTCCCGACCTCGTCGCCAATCCACATGTCGCGCATAGGGTTCTTCTATCTGTTACACCAGTTCGCCGACTCGTCCTAAAGTCGGGGCACGCTGGTCGCAATGGATGGCTCCACAAGGGAATCGATACCCCGTGTGTAGCTATAGATAGACCTCTCGAAGCAAATCGACATTCGCCAGGGACTCTGCGTGACCCGAATACGACACTTCGCCTCTCCGAATAACATATACTCGATCGGCGATTCTCAAAGCCTCGCGAATCCTCTGCTCGACGATTACGATACCAGCATTATGTTGGTCCGCAATGTTTCTTATGCACGACAACGCCCTCTCCGCTAGGGGCGCAGCTAAGCCAAGACACGGTTCATCAAGTAGTAAATACCTCGGTCGCATTGCCAACGCATTGGCCATAGCAAGCATTTGCTTTTCGCCGCCTGAAAGTGTTCCAGCTAATTGTCGAACTCGGCGCTTTAGCAGTGGAAAAATCTCGAGTGCACTCTCAACATTTTCGTCTAGTTCCTCTCTTCTTCCGAGCATCAAGTTGCCGAGTTTCAAGTTTTCGAGTACCGACAAGTTAGCGAAGACACGATTGCCTTGCGGTACGAATGCCAACCCCGCACGCAGCAGATCTCTTGGAGTCGCCCCCCGCAATGGCGAATTCTCAAGGCTTATTTCACCACTCCGAAGCGGCAGCATTCCGAACATGGCCTTTAGCAGCGTCGATTTCCCGGAACCATTATGGCCAAACACGGCCACAACTTCTCCGCACGCAGTTTCGATACTGACCCCATTTAGCACCTGCTTCTTTCCATACCCTGTCACGACGTCCAGAGCTGATAGAGTTTTCTCCGGCCCCCTAACCAATATACGCCTCCAGGATATCGCGTCGATTGAGTATTTCTGAAGGAGTTCCGTGGGCGACTATTCTACCGTTATCCATGACAATTAATGATTCTGCGATTTCGCGCACGAAAGCAATGTCATGTTCAATAAAAATCACTAACTTACCTTCATTCTTCATTCCTTTAAAGAGCTTGACGATTTGCTTCCTTACGGCCACATGGACTCCGGCTATCGGTTCATCAAAAAAATTCAAGCGTGCGTCAGCAGCCAAGCAACTAGCAAGAGATAACAGTTTTTCCTCACCGTAAGATAGTTCTCCAGACGGATCATTCGCTTTGTGTTCTAACTCGACAGAGGACAGAATACGCATGGCCTCACCCTTGTTTCTTGACTCTTCCGCCGCAACACCAAACCTAAGCAACGCGCCAAAAAACTTCTCGCCACGTTGTCGTGGAAACCTGAGCATGATGTTTTCGAGAACCGATTCTTGCCGCACGATACGTAGTTCCTGAAACGTTCGCACAATGCCAAGCCGCGCGATCTTGTGTGCAGGCATCCGCGTGATCGCAGACTCCCCGAATAAGCAATCTCCAGAGTCAGGCTCTACAAACCCTGTCAGCACATTTAAGAGGGTTGTTTTTCCAGCACCGTTCGGGCCAATAATCGCCACAATTCCAGACGGAGGGAATCGAACGCTGAGATCATCAAGCGCGATGTTCCCTCCAAAGCGTTTGCATACATTCTCACAACGTAGGATTTGCATAAGAAAACGGCCTCTTCTGTCGGTTGCCAACTTGCGAGGAGCTGGTAAGGCCAAGTCAACGAAACGAGTAGCGCCCGACTAAGCCGTGAGGGCGCCAGGCCATCATCATCACAAGTGCGATTCCATATACTATCTCTCTAACATTCGCAGCGATCGAACTCGGGATTCCAACAGAACGAAGAATCTCCGGAAGAACAATCAGAACACTAGCGCCTATAATTGGACCCCGAATACTTGCGGCGCCGCCCAAAATTACCATCGACAAAACAAGAATAGACTCGGTGACCGAAAAATTGGACGGGTGAACAAATGTAACAAAGTGCGCGTACAATGATCCCGCCATCGCAGCCAGTGCGGCACTAAGCGCAGCGATGCCGACTTTTATAGAGACGACATTGTGCCCCATAGATTTCGCTAAAACTTCGTCTTCGCGAATTGCATGGAGAACGCGGCCTAGAGGACTGTTCGTGATAAGATGAACCAACAAGCAGCAGATCGCAAGAATACTGCTGGTAAGTATCAGGTATTCGGAAGTTGTATCGACCATCCATGCCAGAATTCTCGGATGCGGGATATTCGGAAGTCCGAGAGGACCGTTTGTAATCGCGATCCAATTATTGAAGATACTAAACAGGATGACCTGACACCCAAAAGTTCCGATTGCATAGTAATCATCGTGCAATCTGAGTGTTGGGATTGAAACAAGAACGGATAACGCTGACGTTGCACCAGCCACCAATGGCACGGTAAGGAGAAATGGGAATCCCTGCTCAATTGCAATTATTCCAGTACAATACGATCCAATACCGGCAATGCCAGCTTGCGCCATTGACAATAGGCCCAAATGCCCAACTAGCAAATCTAGGGACAGTGATAGGATACAGTATATGCAAATAAGCACTAGGATGAGTGCAATGTATTCCATGTTTACATGTTGACACTTGGATTCGCTGTGCCACCCAGTCCGCGGTTCCGGATCATTAGGAAAGAAAGAAGAAGCAAAAATGCAACAGCGTCTCGCCATTCGCCCCCGAATATCCATGTTCCGAGCTGCTGCCCAAGACTCAACAGCACCGCACCACCAGCGATGGCCCATGTATTGATTGATCCCCCTATGATCGCCGCAACAATGGCTAACATCAGGGCCGACATACCCATTGTCGGCGTCATGTTCATGTCCAACGCATAGAGGATCCCGCCGGCACCAGCTAAGGTAGAACCAATGAGAAAGGCAATACTAATGACACGATCGCGATCGACGCCTACGATCGCAGCGAGTGAGGGATCACACGAAAGGGCACGAAGCGAAATTCCAATGGACGAAAATCGATTAATCGACTCGACAACGCTCAACAAGAACACGGCGGCTAAGACAGAGATTAACTGAGTCCAGGACAGCAAAGCTCCAAAGATAGAAATTGTAGTCCCAACGGACGAACGACGGATAACCTGCGTTCCATCTCCAAACAAGAGAGAACAAGTATTCTGAATTATCGTGTATAATCCGATAGACGAGATCAATAGAACAAGGCCATTGGCACCGCGCTGTCTGAGCGGGCGATAGACTAGACGCTCCATCAAGTAGCCGATAAAACCTGAAAGGACGGCAGCCATCGGGATAGAAGCGACAAATGGTAGCCCCAAAACTCCATGAAACTGATAGACAGAATAAGCACCTATCGCGAATACAATACCGTGGGCAAAATGAAAAAAATGCGTGGCTTTGTATATTATGATAAAGCCTACCGCAGTCAGAGAAATATAAGCCGCCGCAAGAATAGAATTAGCAATTAATTGTGCGAACATTTTTACTAGTCGTCTCGATTGGCCACCACATAAAGTGATTCTACGCGATCGCACGCATCAGCGACGAGCTCTGTCTCAGTGTAGGGCCGTAGGATTTGAATGGATAATCCTGAGGCTGCTGCCAGAGACCGCACATCCTGCTCGTTCACAAACCGCCAAGGCATGCCTTGTCTCACTTCGTATGCCCCTCGCCCAAGATGCTTTCCCAGGCCAAAATGTGGGTCTCGAGTAGAGACGAAAGATAGAATCAATGCGCCATGGGGTTTCAAGATTGCTCTAAGAATGCGAAAGACTTCTGCGGATTCCTCATCGGAAAACAGATGGACAAAATAGTTCGCAAAAATGATATCAAAACGTTCTCGCCTTCGTACATGCCAACAATTACGGAACACGTCATTCTCGTAGAGATTTCGGAGTTTGATTTCTTGAAACACAGGGCTTCCTAGCGCGATAGCGGGCTGAGAGGGTTCAACTCCGTGAAGCGCCATATCGGGGAAAAACGTTCGGAACAGGGCCAGATCTCGTCCATATCCGCATCCGACATCCAGGAGGGCGCCATTTGGCACAGACAAAGAATTGATGTCAGTCAGTGATAGGTGTGCAGCAAGGCTGGGCGTCATTCCCCACCGCCGACCTTCTGAAGTATAAACTTGTGACCACGCTTGAATCCGTTTATCAACCGAAGGGAAGATTTGACGAAATTCATCAGTTTGTGTGTCAGTTGGATTTGGGCCAGCTGACTTGTTGAGCGGCTGATTTGATTGCTTCGCAGTCGACTGCATATGCTTTTTCCTTAAGGGCCGGGAAACTCTCAATTCGTTTACGATGTTCTTGGATTCTAAGAGCCGCCTTCGCCCGGTTGCTAAGCATCTGTTCGTAATTCGATAGTACACCGTTTAGAGTTGGCTTAAATGATTCAGACTGAATTGTGGCCGGCGTTAGCTCATAGAAATCATAATAGAACACGCCGGTGTTGATAGAGGATGTGCGTCCGACCATCAAAACGTCTGTGTCGATTAAGGCTAAATCGTAAGAGAGGTCGTGCTTATGAGTTCCAGCTTCATCCAAGAATAAATAGTAGACAGCGAAATTAGATTTCAGATGTTCAAGCGCGATTTTGAGAAACGGCTCCCAGTCCACCTCAATCTCATCTGCGTCTTCCTTCTTGAACGACTCGAAAACGAACGTGCGCCGAACACTAATGCCTTTGCCGATTAGTTCGCGCTGCTGGAATCTCTTATAGTTGTCCAATTCCGGGTTCCACTTTGAACTTTCAGAATCCCAGAATTCTATTGGGACAGCACTCGTACACTCAACCGCATTCTTAGCGAGCCGAAATAGATCAGAACAGACATCCCAATACGTATCATGTATGGTGAGTTTTCCTTGCCTGAGAGAATCCATGTCTCTGTGCCATTTGGCCAGTAAATTTGCGAGGAATTGACTCTTGGCTGGGGTGCTTGACACTGATTCATCCAGCGCGGCGAGAAACGTTGATTCGGCGCGAGATTTCCTTTCGCGGACAAGTGATTCGTGCCGAGATAGAACTGTTTGGACGAAAAATATAGAGATCACCGAGAAGCCAGGCAAGATAACGATCAAGAATAAAAATTTGGCGGAGACCTTACCTGATGACAATTCAGTCGAAAGAGCTGCTCCAAAGATGAAACTCACAAGTGTCGTACCGAAAGCAATTGCTATCAAAGCCGTCTGCGCATCGCTCACATTGCGAATAAATGCTTGGTAAGCCGTCCTCACGAAGTCAATTAGTTTACGCATCTTTGGAGATTCCTTAGCTGCCACCTAGTCATAGGGGACAAACACACCCTCGTGCACGGTCATAAAGCGTGCAGTCTTAATGACATCTCCATTCTCGTCAATAGTAGTTGTGCCGGAAACACCAGGAAACTCGCTTATTGCGTACAAGCCTGATTTTATGTTTTCAGGAGTCGTACCGTGAGAACGCATGGCTTCGACAAGGAGGAGCATGGCATCATAACCATGCGCTGCCCAAACGTCTGGACTTTCCGAGAATGCTGTTTGATACTTTTTGACGAACGCCTTGATCTGTGGTTCGTGTGAGTTGGCGTCGAAGACTGGCGATGAGAAAATGACACCTTCGACGGCATCCCCCCCAGTTGATAGTGACTGCGGGTCTAGGAAATTCACCGTGGAGTAGAATTGTGCTTTGATCTGCAGTTCCCGCGCTTGTCGAACCAATGTTCCGAGGTCGCGCCCGTATCCGACAATGAAGATACAGGAAGGCGCATGTTGCTTGATTGTTGCCAAGAGAGTTCTGAAGTCGGTTGTATCCTCCAAATAGGATTCATCAACAACAACTCGTCCGCCGAGGGCCTCGTATGTTTTTGAGAAAACCGCATTTAGGCCCACACCATAATCGTTGTTGATCGTCAATATGCCAGCCGTCATGTCTTGGCGACTAATGCAAAGTTCCGCAACAAGCCGCCCTTCCAACTCATCGGACGGGTAGTTACGGAATATGAAATCGCCAGCGTTGGTGATCTTTGGTGAACTTGAAGCTGGCGAGAGAAGCACTCTTTTTTTGCGCTCCGCGATTGGAGCAATGGCAAGAGTTACACTTGAAGGAACGGCACCTATTATCGCCGGAACGTCGTCAACGCTAATGAGTTTGGTAACAGCAGTCACGCCAGATCTCGGGGAACCTCCGTCGTCTTCGTAAATCATCTTGACGTTCTTGCCGTCTATTCCGCCTGAAGCGTTTACATCATTGATGGCTAGTTCGATACCGTTTTTAATGGACTTGCCGTAAGTTGCAACATCACCAGTGAGCGGTAAGATTGCTCCCACGGCTACAGTTTCATTAGAGGAATCTCGTGTAGTCAATATCAGTAAGACCAAAGCCAGCACAATGGATGCGGCGATGGCAGTCCAATATTTCTTAGTCATCGTGAATCCCCTGTTCTTTAGGCAGACGAATGCTCGAAATCAGCGGGTGCTGGCAGGTTAAATTCCCATTTTATGGAATCGGCGGAGAGCCCAAAGAGCGGGGGCCATTGAACGTTGCTTGGCGAAACGCAAGACACGAAGAGTAACCGGAGCGTGCTCAGGGCATCGGGCAGAATTTGACAATGCCTTCATGCGAGTGCCGAATGGCCACCAGACGCGGTTTCGAGATTTGCACATACGACGCCTCCACTTAACTGTTATCAAGACCAGCCCACACGGAACCCGCAGGCTCTCGTAATTCAATTACCAGTTACCCATGATAATCGCATCCTTGGCTGCTTGACAAATACGTCCCAAAGCTCTTTGTGAAGCGGTGACATTCTTTGGTTTCTCGATGTCTTGTTCTGCGGCTTGAAGGCTGAAGTACATCCAGATGGCACCTCGCTAAAGGATATGCTAGGCAATCCACAACGTTCAGCAAGTCTATAATTCTGGGTTTTCAAGGCTGAAACCGATCGTCGCTCCCTCACTTCTCCTCCAATGCGTTCACTCTTCGAGTTTCGCCGAACGATCGAAACGGCCCGCATACGCTGCCTTTGGAGTTCCGCCTTTCAGGTGTGGGAGGCATGTTGCGAACCTGCAGTGTTGAATGGGAGAAAAAGCGTAACCGGCCTTAGACGCCACTAATCAGGCGTCCGTGATCGCACGCGTGTCATTGGTATTTGGGTTCGGCGGAATAGCAAAGGGTATAGCACCATTGAGGCAACGCTGTCGAAATAGCGGAGCAGCCTGCGGAGGGCGGATCCGGCATCGGTGAGAAGTGCTTTGGTTGCGTTGCCTGCTGAACCATGCAGGATGCAGCGGTCTCACGAACATCGCTAGCTTAGAGGCCGACTCCTCGGTTTGACAATGCTCCGTTGTTTGCCGCATTTGCTGCCAAAATACCCAAGAGTTCTCAAATGGTGCGGAAACCACGGACACCCTCGTCTAAACCTCGAAAACTGCCCTAAAAGCTCGCTCTCAACAGCGCCAGGGCTGTTTTTCGACCGAGTAGCGATCAACAACACACACATCCGAACATTGCGCCAAGGCTAGCTTCATGATCAACTGCGATCAGAAGGACGACCAGCGCGCTGCCGCTCATGCGGATCCGTCCACAAACTTGCATTACGACCGCCAGGGCCGCAACTCCAGAGGATCGGCCTCGTTTTTCGCCGATTACTTGCACAGAACCACATTGGCGGCCACACGGCCTGTACGCAAGCCCGCAAGCACGTACAATCAAGGTCGTTTCGGGCATTTAGGCCCCTTAAATACGACTGCGTCGAACATGAGACTCGTGAATCCGGAGCCCAACAGTTGCGAGAGTCCGAATGGATTACGCGTAAGACTCGCATTGATACCTGGCTGCGTGCGCGCTCATGGGAGGTTGTCCGACATTCTGCCTCAATGGACCCCAGTACGCTGACGGCCCATGCCGTAACAGAGCTGTCGACCACCAGTGGACCCGCTGACTACGC
Source organism: Alphaproteobacteria bacterium (assembly GCA_028285105.1). GTDB lineage: Bacteria > Planctomycetota > Phycisphaerae > UBA1845 > UBA1845 > UBA1845. The sequence goes on along the minus strand of JANQQE010000028.1, from coordinate 28,218 downwards.
TCTCATCCTGGATGGGCAGATTATCGGAATCCTCGAAGCTAAGCGGTTCGGCGTCGATCCAGAGAACGTCCTGTCGCAGGCCGAGCGTTACGCTCGTGGGCTGCCATCAGGGAGTTTCGAGCGAGACGGGCTACGCGCGCCGCTCCTCTGGTCCACAAACGGAAACGAGATCCACTTCCGCGATGTTCGACATGCCCTGTCCGGCGCTCGCGAAGTCCGAGACTTCCTAACCCCTGACGCAATTCGGGAACGCCTCGGTACTGACTTCGCAGAAGCCGTCGAATCGCTCCTTGCCGCCCCGAACGACCACCCGCGCCTGCGCTACTACCAAGTCGATGCGAACACCGCCATCGAACATGCGATTGCGGACTACAAGCGTCAACTTCTCGTTGCCATGGCGACGGGAACTGGCAAGACGTTCACCATGGTCAATCAGGTCTACCGGCTACTGAAAGCGGGCGCAGCTCGCCGCGTCCTGTTATTGGTGGACCGCCGCGTCCTGGCCGCCCAGGCTGTGCAAGCCTTCAACGCATTTCGTCCCGACGGCACAACGAAATTCACCGACATCTACCAGGTCTTCAGCCAGCGATTCCGACGCGAAGACTTGGACGAGGATGGCGGCGACAAGTTCGATCCACAGGTCTTGCCAGCCGACCATCTCCTAACCCCGCAGCCCAAGCACACGTTCGTGTACGTGTGCACGGTTCAGCGTATGGCCATGAACCTATTCGGGCGCGACCTTGCCCGCTACGCCAGCGAAGAGGAGTTCGACGCGGATGCAGAAGAGCGGCTGGATATTCCGATTCACGCTTTCGACATAGTCATTGCTGACGAGTGCCACCGGGGTTACACCGCCCAAGAGATGTCCGTGTGGCGCGAAACGATTGACCACTTTGACGCAATCCGAATTGGATTGACGGCTACGCCGGCGGCACACACGCTCGCATACTTCAAGGAGAAGATCTACGAATACGGATACCGCCAAGCTGTCGAAGACGGATTCCTCGTCGACTACGACGCAGTCAAAATCGAGTCCGGTGTACGCATCAATGGTGTGTTCCTCTCCGAGAACGAGGCGGTGCAGTACATCGATCCACAAACGGGTGAGAAGAGTCTTGATCGCCTGGAGGCTGAGCGGCAATTCGACGCTTCCGCGGTGGAGCGTGACATCACCGTCCCCGACTCAAGTCGCAAGATCATCGATGAACTCAAACGCTACGCCGATGATCACGAGCAACGATACGGCCGATTTCCAAAGACGCTGATCTTCGCCGTCAACGACCAGCCGTTCACGTCGCACGCGCAGGACCTTGTGAGAACCTGCCGTGAAGTGTTCGGCCGCGGCGACGACTTCGTCGCAAAGATCACTGGCACCGTTGACCGCCCTCTGCAGCGCATACGCGAATTTCGAAACCGGCCTAACCCCGGCATTGTCGTGAGCGTCGACCTCATGTCGACTGGCGTTGATATTCCCGACTTGGAGTTCATTGTCTTCCTGCGACCGGTTAAGAGCCGGATCCTTTTCGAGCAGATGCTCGGCCGGGGAACGCGTAGAGGCTTTCATTTCCCCGACAAGTCGCACTTCACCGTCTTCGACTGCTTCGCCGGTACGCTGCTAGAGTACTTCCGCACGGCGAGCGACTTCGCTGCCGATGCGCCGACCAGGGCCGGCAAGACGATTCTAGAACTTATCGACGACATCTGGAACAACAGTGACCGCGACTACGCTACGCGCGTTCTCATCAAACGGTTGCAGCGCATCGACAAGGAAATGTCCGGGGAAGCACGTGAGATATTTGCAGCATACATCCCGGAAGGCGACATGGGCCAGTTTGCAAGGTCGCTCCCGCGCATCCTGCGCGATGACTTCACTGCCACGATGCAGATCCTGCGCGACCCCGCGTTTCAAGATTTGCTGATCAACTACCCGCGTGCCCCTAAGACGTTCATCGTCGCCGAAGAGCACCAAGACACGGTCACGAGCGAGTGGGTCATTCGCGACGGGCTCGGCAATGAGCATCGGCCCGAAGACTATCTCGCTGCCTTTGAGCGATTCGTCCGAGAGAACCCTTCACGAATCGCCGCCATCGAGATCCTGCTCACGCGACCGAAGGACTGGTCCACCGACGCGCTGGAAGAGCTTCAGCAGAAGCTGGCGGTCACAACCGAGCGATTCACCATCGAGAACCTCCAGCGAGCACACGAGATGCACTACCGTCGTGCGCTCGTCGACATCATATCGATGGTCAAACACGCAGCCGACGCGCAGCAGCCGCTGCTCACCGCTGGCGAACGCGTGGAACGTGCAGTTGACAAGCTAGCTGGCGCGACCATAACTCCAATGACTGGGGCGCAGCTAGTCTGGCTGGATCGCATCAAAGCGCACCTCGCTAAGAGCCTGTCGATTGACCAGGATGACTTCGACGCAATCCCTATCCTCGCCAATCATGGCGGATGGCGCGCAGCAGAAGCTGCATTCGGCGGTCAATTGCAAACGTTATTGAAAGTGCTTAATGAGGGTATTGCTGCATGACGACGTCACACAGTCCAGATGCTGATCTGCTTACAGTAGTCGAAGAGGCATGGAAAGGCCTTTTTGTTGATGTTCAATCGTATCCCGAGATAGTCAAGAATCAGGAACGCAACGTACTTGTGCACTTTGGACATCATATCCTCAGTCGACTTGAGCAGAACGATGGACTCAAACCGTTGACCGATGTTTCTGCAATCTTCGACAGCCCACGACCGTTGCTCAATAGCTTTGTGGTGATTTGGGCCGCATGGGGGAGGAAGCTACGGCCCGACATCGTCCTGCGACGTCGACAGCCAATCAAAGATGGGGTGAACGCCGTCGTAGTAGAGCTAAAGTGTATCAGAACAATTACGACGTACGATCACACGGACGACATCGTGACTCGGAGGAAGAGCCGCAAGAGTACAAAGGCCGTACTCCGCGATATCGAACGTTTACGAAAGTTCACGGATTTCGGTGATGGAAAAACCGGCAGATCAGTCATGTGCGTCCTTCATTTGCATGAACCGACGTGGGGCAATGGAGGTGCGATCTTGAGTGGATTACCATGGTCTCCTTTTGAAGAAGCCAATGGCTATGAAATTCGACAGAGTTGGCAAGTCTTCAATCCGAAAGAAGAATGGGAGCTTGACTGATGTCAAATGTCGGCGACAAACTCTGGGGCCTTTGCCACAAATTACGCCATGACGGCATCGGCTACATGGAGTACATCGAGCAGATCACTTATCTGCTCTTTTTGAAAATGGCCGACGAGCGCGGTGTTGAATTGCCTGCGGGTTGCGCGTGGACTGATTTACGTGACCTTTCTGGCGAAAACCTCACTGACAAATACGTCGATGTCCTGCGTAAGCTCGGCAAGTCTGGCGGCATACTCGCCGAGATCTATAAAGGCGCCCAGTCGCGCTTCACTAAACCCGTCAACCTCAAGGCCGTCATCAACCTCATCGACGAAGTCGAATGGACCAGCCTGGGCGTCGACGTAAAAGCGGAAGCGTACGAGCACCTGCTGGAAAAGGCGGCCAGCGAGGGCAAGAAGGGAGCTGGCCAGTACTTCACGCCGCGAAAGTTGATGCAAGCGATTTGCCACTGCGTCCAACCCGACCCACGTGCAAGCAAACAGTTCACGATCTGCGATCCCGCGTGCGGAACAGGCGGCTTCCTCGTCTGCGCCTACGAATGGCTTATCGACGCGACCGAGGGCGGCAAGCTCGACCGCGCTACCGCCAAGAGAGTCCGCTTTGCGACCTACTTCGGCCAGGATCTCACGCCCACGCCGCGTAAGCTCGCCCTGATGAACCTCATGCTCCACAACGTCGAGCCGCAGATTGGCTCCGGCGATATGATCTACGATCCACCACCGCCTGATCGCTACGACGTCATCCTGACGAACCCCCCGTTCGGCACCAAGGGCGCTGGCCAGGCGCCGACACGTGACGATTTCGTCGTCGAGACCAGCAACAAGCAACTCAACTTCGTCCAGCACATTCTCACCGTACTAAAACCTGGCGGCCGAGCGGCGGTCGTCTTGCCCGACAACTGCCTCTTCGCCGACCAGGCCGGCGAGGTGATGAAGGTGCTTACCGAGTCGTGCAACTTGCACACAGTGCTCCGCTTACCGCGCGGCACATTCACGCCATACTGCCAGGGCGTCAAAGCCAACGTCATCTTTTTCCAAAAGGGCTATCCAACCGAGCAGACTTGGATCTACGACGCCCGCACGAATGTCCCCGGCGTCACCAAGAAAGACCGACCGTTGACCGAGCAGCACTTTGCCGAATTCGTGCGCAGTTACGGCACCGATCCGAACGGCCGATTGGGCCCCGGCAAACGCAAGTCGCGCCGCGAGTCCGACAGCCCCGCCGGCGACAAAGGTTGGCTTGGCGGTGACCGTTGGCGTCGCTTCTCAATCGATGAGGTGAAGCGCCGCGATTTCAAACTCGACGGCTTTAAGTGGCTGAAGGAGGAAAACGGCAACAACGGGGACGCATTGCCCGAGCCCGCGGAGCTTGTCACCGACGCCATCAGCGAGCTTGAAGAAGCGATCGCAGAGCTGAATCAAATCACGCTTCTGCTGGAAAATGGCGACGTTGTGGAGGCAGCGAAATGAGCCCTACCGCCCGTGCTCTTGTTCAGCGCGGATTGAATACTCAGCTCGCAGAGGCCTTGCATCGCGACGGGTATACTTTAGCGAAGCTTCGCACGTTGCCGAGGCAGGCGCTCGATGAACTGGGTATCCTGCGATCCTGTCAGGAGGCCATCATCGACGGCCGCCCGCCGATTCCGCAAGGGACTCTGCATGAACTCCTGTACAAGTCCCGCAACACATGCTGCGTTTGTCACGACCGGAGTCGCGGTGTCGTCGTCCATCACATAGTGCCTTGGGCAAAGTCGCGCAACCACGATATCAACAATCTGGTAGTCTTGTGCTCGCTCTGCCATGACAAGGCGCACACGACAAAGGAACTCACCCGCGAGCTGACTCCACAGCAGCTGCGCCACCACAAGAAGGAGTGGCTGGCAGAATCGCAGCGGGCAAGGACGTCCGCCCTGTTTTCCCCAAGGTCCTTCAGTATCAACGCTGGATTCTGGGACTACTTCAATCGGCAGCGGCTGGTGGACTGCGCCTCGTCTTCGCAGATTGATTTGGAGTCGCTCCCTGGGTATGACGATTTCGTTGCCACGGATGGGCAGGGACTTGATCTTCCGTTTAGGGTAGCCAGTAAGCCGCGCCGCGGTGGCGACGACGACTGCTCATTCTTGGCTTCGCTGTTACGTGCCGTATGCGAGCGCCACGATTGGATCGACCTGGCCGGTATTTGGTCACGCACTCAGATTCGGTCAATGCTGATCCCCAATATGCTCATCGCACTGACCTCCAATCATCGATTCAAACCGGCCGGGGGCCCAGCGTGCGGCCCCGGACAATCATGCACCGGCTACTACACCCGCCAAGGCATCCGAATGGAGTTCACATTCGATCTTTGGGACTGCACATCGAGTTCCTCCTACTCACATCACCTGAGAGGCCAGTGGATTTGTACCTCGTTGGGCTTCGTGCGATCGGTCAGCCACTCTGGAGGCAAGCTGTTGATCCAATCCACTTGCCTCGCTATCGGCACAGGATTCACGGAGTACTCCGGCGGAACGCCTGCGGTGGCCTACACGCACGGCGACGCCGGCGACGATTGGGAGGAGTCGGTAAATGACGAGACCATCCACCAGGAGTCACCGGCATGAGTGACATCAAACTATTCCGCCTTCACGGCGACACCATCACCGAACTCGACGGCCAGTCTGTCGCTGTTGAGAAGTCCCTCCAGTCGCTAATTGAGCGCCACCTGGAAGCGTTTCTCGGCGTACGGTTGCTCGCCAGCGAATACACGACCGGCAAGACGCATGGCGGTCGTATTGACACGCTCGGCATCGACGAGAACGGTTGTCCGGTCATCATCGAATACAAGCGTGCGACCAACGAGAACGTAATCAACCAAGGGCTGTTCTATCTCGATTGGCTGTTGGATCACAAGGCTGAATTCAAGTTGCTGGTGCTGGAGCAATTCGGCAAGGAAGACGCAGACGAGATCGAGTGGTCGGCCCCGCGACTCATTTGCATTGCAGGCGACTTCACGCGTTACGATGAGCACGCCGTTCAGCAGATCAATCGCAACATCGAGCTCATCCGCTATCGTAAGTACGCTGAAGATCTTGTACTCCTTGATCTAGTCAACGCGGTCACCGCTACAACATCAGGAAATGGCGATCCAATCAGCCCGCCGGGGACAGTGTCCTACAAGACCATATCAGAAACGTTGGAGCAACTCGGCGGTGAGTTGAAGGATCGACTTGAATCTCTCAAGGCCTTTCTCATGGCCTTGGGCGACGATGTGCAGGCCAAGACACTGAAGTTGTACATCGCGTTCAAACGCATCAAGAACTTTGCCTGCGTCGAGATTCGCACGCAGGAGAAGAAGCTCCTCATTTACGCCAAGCTCAACCCAGCCAGTGTCACGCTGGAGGACGGATTCACGCGCGACGTGTCGAACATCGGCCATTACGGCACCGGCGACCTGGAGATCACGATCCGCAATACCAACGACTTCGAGAAGGCAAAACCGCTACTCGTTCAGGCATATGAGGGGAGCTGACACGAATGCCAGGCACGCAAGATACCGGTTTCGCCATCGTTCCCGACCAGACGCCCGAAGGTTGGGCAGTTGCGACCCTCGGTGACGGATTCATCGAAGATCTCCAGCCCGGCTTTGCTTGCGGCGTCCACAACCGCGAGGGCGCCGGTGTACCTCATCTGCGCCCGATGAACGTCAACACGGATGGCCGAATCGACCTCGATACACTCAAATACATTTCGGCGGCGGCCGCGGAGAAGGCCGGCAAATGGCTCCAGCGCGGTGACATTCTGTTCAACAACACGAACAGCGCAGAACTCGTGGGCAAGACGGCGCTCTATGACCTCAACGAGTCATTTCCGTTTTCAAACCACATGACACGCGTCCGCATTCGCGAGGGCGGTCTCAATCCGCATTTCTGCGCCTTGTTGCTCCACGCAAACTGGCTCTCTGGCGACTTCCAGGATCGCTGTAACCAGCACGTCTCGCAGGCGAGCGTCGGCCGCGAGACGCTCCTCCAAACGCCGATCCCGGTACCACCCTTTGCCGAGCAGAAGCGGATCGCGTCGGCTGTCGAGGCATTGCGAGCACGTATAGACAACGTACGCGAGCGGCTGGCTCGGGTGATCGAAGACCGCAAGGAAGGCGACCGCGATATCCCATCCATTTTCAAGCGCTTCCGCCAATCCGTCCTCGCCGCCGCGTGCGCCGGCCAACTCACGACTCATCACCGAGAGGATCGCGCCGATGTTCATCCTCCCTGTGTGCGAGACGTATGCGACGTGCGTGATGTCGATCTTGATGAACTGCGCCGCCCAGCCGATATTCCTGAAACATGGACTTGGGGAAGGTTAGGCGCTTGCCTCGAAGACCTTCGCTACGGGACGTCGGTCAAGTGCACGTTTGAGGGTGAAGGCGTCCCTGTCCTCCGTGTGCCGAACATTGCTAGTGGGCAACTTGACTTAGACGAACTTAAGTACGGACCATTGACAACGAGGCAGCTTGAGTCACTGCGTTTGCGCCAGGGTGATGTCATCGTGTGCCGCACTAACGGAAGTCTCGATCTCGTCGGGAAGGCGGCCGTCTTCGGGAACCTTCCCGGAGACTACGCGTTTGCGTCGTACTTGATTCGGCTTCGGACGGATTCGTCCACTCTGCTACCTGACTACTTGCACCTTGTGCTCTCGGCTCCAATTGGCCGAGACCAGATTGAGCAACGCGCCAGTACTACCGCCGGCCAGTACAATCTGAATCGCGAGATCTTGCGGAATACACTCCTGCCGATTCCCTCCTTACGCGAGCAGCGCGAGCTTGTCGACGCTGCAAGCGCACTGCTCGCGATTGCAGATCGGCTCGAAAAACGCGTGATTCTGGCGCGTGAGTGCGCTGAACAACTAACGTCAGGTATCCTCAGGCGGGCCTATCTCGGTGAATTGGTTCCAACAGAATCGGAACTCGCTAGTGCTTCCGGAACATCGTTCGAATCCGGAGAACAGCTACTGGTCCGTATCAAGGCGGAAGCTGCTGTTGCGCCGTCCAAGACCGGTCGTGGCGTTGCAACGAAGAAGACACGCCCTCGGAGCAAGAAAGCCGTGCCAAAGAAACTCACAAAAGAGTCTGTCGTGGACACAATAAAGGAAATGCCCCGGGCCACGTTCAGTTTCTCCGAGCTAAGGGGGCGGCTGCCCGGTGACTACGACGAGATCAAGGACATAGTATTCTCACTCCTCGATGACGAATCGTCGGGCCTGACACAGTGCTTTGACGCGAAGTCCCGGAAAATGTGCTTCAAGCGGAGCAGATCATGAAGCTACTTCGAGTCCACATCATCTCCGCGAAGACCTGCGGTGGGCTGCTCGATGGACTCGACGTACGCCTGCGCCCAGATTCATCGGCGTGCGGCGCCTTTGAGCCGCTCTGTTTCGTTGGCCCCAACGGCGCCGGAAAATCGCAGTTTCTGCAGGCCGTTGCGGAGATGTTCCAATCACTGATACACGCCTGCAGCCCCAACGAGGAACGGAGAGAGAGCAATCCCGATCTTCAGTTTGAGTTGGAATATCTCATCAAGCCGCCGAAGGCTCGCAAATCAGTCCACGTTCGAATCGCCCGATTGCCGGCCGATCGAGGTCGGCCGCAGCTTACGATTGAGAAGAGGAAAGGCTCTGAATGGGAGCCCTGCGACCCAGATGCCGAATCGACAAGAGAGTTGCTGCCGGCCAAGATTGTCGGATACACGTCGGGCGATAATGAGACTTTGAGTTTGCCCTTCTTGGTGAGTCGTAGTGCCTACGCAGACGACGTAGGCCGACAAGCACTCGAATCGACGATGCGCGCGAAACCTATTCCAGATACACGACTTATGCTCGTTGATTACGGCACGCATCTGGAGGTGTTGGCGGCGAATTTGCTCCTCGGTAACGAACGCGAGCGGGAAGCTTTACTTCGCGAAGCCAGGCTGGCGGACGTCCACTCCCTACGTTGCATCATTCAATTGGCTCACGGGGCGGCGCCAAAGGCTCCAGGGCGACGCCGAACTGCGTCAACTCGCAAGGGCGTTCAGCTGACGGAAGAGCTGGAGAGATACATTGATCAGCTACAACGCTGTGCAACGTGCTTTGATTACAACGCCAAGACAGAGACGTACACGTTTGATTTTTGGGTGAATCCACATACTCGGAGAGCGTTCAAGGCGTTCTGGACCACCGCACTCGACCTTTATTCATCACTCCATAAACTCGCGATGCTGAATGACCTAGTCATTCCAAAACCGACTCGCGAACGATTCAAGCGGGACACGAGTGAGCGACGCTTTGCGTCACGGCTGCCTGAGCCGCAGGACGAGGAGAAGGTATTTCGTTTCGAGCGTGTTCAGTTCACGCCAATCGAGTCCACGACACCTGTGGACTACGTATCACTGTCCGACGGTGAACACCAGCTGGCCCAATTGTTGGGTACGTGCTGTATGTTGTCCTTCCCAGGTGTACTGTTCCTGTTGGATGAACCTGAATCGCACTTCAATCCCCAATGGCGCGTCAAGTGCATTTCGCGAATTCTCGAGCTACCGACTCACAGAGGGGTGCGCGCCGAGAGCCGCAAGTCACAGCCGGCGGCCGAGCAGGAATGCGTGCTGACAACGCATGCGCCGTTTGTGCCCTCGGATATTCCACGCGAGCGCGTATTCATCTTCAGCAAGGAGAACAGCAAGGTTGCTGTGAAGCACCCGGACACACAGACTTACGGGACTACGTTTGACACGATCTTGGAGGAGTGCTTTGACGTCCGCCCACCCATCTCAGAGGTGCCGCGTGACGAGATCGCGAGACTCAAACAAAGCCAAGACCCAGCCGAAGTGAAGGCGGCGATCGACCGCCTTGGACCATCCGTAGAGAAAGCATTCCTCGCTGATCGGCTTCGGCAGTTAATCAAGAGGGGCCAAGAGTAGCGTGTTGTTCGTACTCCCCAAGGCAGCCACGGCCAATAACTGGCTTCACGATTGCTTGAGTGCCGCGGTGAGCACGATTCATCACTGTGTACAAGCTGGCGCCAGCGTTCCTGCGTGGCCCAACGTGCTGCCAGTGCCGCACCGGACACGACTGCGGCGGCGGACCGGCCTAAGGTCAAGGCTTGCGGCCTATGAGGCGGCTATCGCAGGACTGGGCGCGACAGAACACGCTCAGGTATTGAGCGCTCTGGATGAGCAGAATCGAATCGGGGATCTTCTCTGCCGAGCGTGTGATTGTGAGTGTCTCGATGATCTACCGGCTGCCGTGCGCCAGCCGGCTGTTGAGCTGTTCTCATTTGCCTTCACGCTTCTGACCGACTTGGGCATTCGCGATGAGCAGTACCAGGCGATATTTGCGGATATGGGCGCAAAGGTGTGCCCTTTCTGTGGATGCGAGTACTTTGACGCACCGACAGCACCGCGGGAAGCACTGGATCACTACCTCGCAAAGAGCGTCTACCCGTTCGCAGGAGTCAGCGTTCGGAATCTAGTGCCAATGGGAGAGAAATGTAACTCCCGGTATAAGCGCGATGTGGACATTCTCCGCGGAGCGAATGGTCGCCGGCGTGCCTTTGATCCCTACGGACAACAAACTGCCCAGATCACGCTGGATCAAAGCACTCCATTTGAAGGGACCGATGGCGATATCCCCGATTGGGTGGTTGAATTCGTCCCCAATTGCGAGGAATCGGATACCTGGGATGAGGTCTTTGACTTGCGTCGGCGTTATTGTCGGGATGTTCTCGACCCCGGCTTCAAGACGTGGATCTGGTGGTTCCGCAACTGGTGCAAGGCAGCGAACCATCGGCCAACGAACGAGGAGTCGCTGCTCGCCGCGCTCGAAGGGTACATTCAATACCTTTCCGGCATGGGCTATAATGAGCGCGCATTTCTCCGAGCGGCGGTGTTCCGAATGCTCCGCAGTCAGTGCGTTAACGGAAATAGCCGGCTCATCGCGCTATTGATTGACATCGCCAATCAGTGAACTCGAAACACCGCCATCCATGGGGCGGAAGATGCGCAGCTTGAATGAAAGATCTTCGAGGGGCATTGCGTCAAGCACCGCCTGTCCCCGAATCTCGTGGACAGTTCTAGGCAGGTTCACCAATTGCCGCCAGACTGACACGCAAGGCTCAAAAGGAATCCTTCGGAAAGCCTCTGCCGATTAGTGCTTCGATCGCCGCAGGGCTAAGTTGACAAGATACGCCTTATGCCGCCTATACGTCTCGCAGTCGATTCGTAGCGAAGCGTCACCGTTGCGGTGGGTGACGGCGTAGCCTGCGTCCTTGAACGGTACGCGGCGTATGTCGCATAAGGCCAGGGTTTCCTCGTCGAAGAACACATGCATGCCATGAATGGTAATGAAAACGAGCATTCGCCTGAGCCGGAGGTGGCGCAGGTTCGTGAGGCCGGCCTCTTTCCGCTTCGAACGCGCCCAATTCAACACGTCGATGCCGTAGGTTTCATTCAAGATAGCTCAGCGAAACATCGCGCAAATAACTCCACAGCGCGTTGTTCGGCAACTCGCTGGCCACGTAGTTTGATCATGAGCAGAAACGATCAGCGACGGAATATTTGCTACAGAAGCTTCGGCGAGTCGATTTGAAACCAGGTTAAAGCGAACAGTGGGGCGGCGCAAATTCATCGTCACTACGAATGCCAGTTCACCCAACTGGACACCGTGGGTTCGAATCCCATTTCAGGCCTAGACGTGCTCTGTAACGCTCCGCGCGCCGAAGTTGTCGTTACGGGGCGGTACAAGATTGTTCGTAATCAACACCGGGGCGTAAATGTTTAGAGCCCGCCGAATCCTGTTGGGACGACACGTGTCGCTCGCGACGCAGAAACTGAAACGAAACACGTGTCGGTCGCGTCGCAATCCACAGGCGAGCACGTGTATTATGCGTCGCACTATTTACAACATTAAGATTGTGAGCAACGCCGTATCCATTTGAGATCACTTACGATTCGAGGCTGACGGACAAAATCTACCGCTCGGCCCAAAGTACTTGTACAAAGGAAGTGCCTGTACAACCAAAGAAGTGCTTACTGAGTTAGCGTTCACCGAGTTCAGTCTCAAGGATCGCGCCGACTTTCGTCAGTCCCTCCTGTTTGGCGGGCCTTGTGTCAGGGCCTTGGGGTGGTCCGAACAACTCATCGCGGATCTGTACGAAGACGGCCCTGCTGGCTTCCTCGACGTTCGGACTGTTTGACTCCTTTTTTCGGAGTCGTTGCCACCAATCTGGTGGAGTTCGATTTCCCTTCGCCGCCTTGCTAACCGAATCAACCAGAAACGCCATCGGGCTCTTGCGGAAAAATGATCTTCCAAATCGTTCTTGCGCGGCCTGCGTGATGTCCGCCCATTCAGTCAGAATCTGATGTGGATATCTTCGGAGCAATCGTCCTGCGGCAGAACTTTCAAACCCGATGCTGACGAGTGTTTCCCAAAGCGGCCCTTCACTGACATTGGGACGCTGAGTTGACCTTGGTTTCCTTGCGAAGTAGTTGCCGCGCGTCACCGAGATGCGGTATTCGCCAGGCCGAATTTTCACAATCTCTGTAAGCTCGACAACTTCCAACTCTTGGAGCGCTTTGATGCAGCGATCAACTTTCACCTTCATGTCGCGCACCGAGAGAGTCGGCGCAAAACCCAGCAGATTGACGGCCAAATCACTTAAGCTCATCGGAGGCAGTGTTGACCGACGAGAGAAGATTTTGCACGCAAACAGAAACAACCGTCGCGAAGCAGCATCGAGGCCTCGGTAGGATTCTAGGTCAAACCGGAAATGCCCTGCCGCCGAACTGACCAACTCGAAGAACACCGGATCCCACGCGATGCGCCAAGCGCGAGATGACTTAGGATCTTGTGGCAGGCTGTAGCTCAAGAATCCAAAGCTGACCTGCCTGTGCTCAGCGCGCATTGGATCGTAGAAATTGTCGCAAAGATACCTCACCGTTGAGAGGCGGCGCAGGCTCTTCGCGAACTGCTGATACTGTCTTCCACCCCGACGCCGTTTGGCATCGATTATCCCCAATTGCCGCAAACACCAATGGGGCGTTGCTTGCAAGTCACCAACCTCGGGGCAATGCGTCATCGTCAAAGCAAGCAATCCCCATAGGTAGAATTCATCCTTGGAAGAGAGTCCAAGCGGACAGAACACCTTTGCATTTGCCGACTGACGCCTCCCTTTGGCATCGCTGAACCGATAGGTGGCAGGTTGCACCAAGTTCTCGACTAAACCGCGTCTTGCGTCGAGGGGGCATAGGGCGTGTTCGACCAGCGTGAGCTGACCAATTCCCGATCGCTGATGGCGGTTTGCTTTTTGGTGTTGCATTCGACCTCTTGCTTTAAGTTGCTTGAACTTTGGTAGCACACGCCGCTGACTCGCGAAACCTTCAACGCCCAAGGAATCCTCGTGCGAATTCACTTGACGACCTTCGGCGGCCTGTGCCAGTGTTTGATTTGTGAATTCGGGGGCTTACACGGAATTGCCACTGGCAATCGTTAGGTTTGCCAGAGTCGACTAAGGACGAGGGGAAGTGAAAACAATCTGCATGGTGAATGAAAAGGGCGGCGTAGGTAAGAGCACGTTGTGCCTACACCTTTCCGGTGCATTTGCCGCGCTCGGTCAACGAGTCCTTTTGATCGACGCCGATCCGCAAGGTTCTCTCAGCAAAGGGTTTTGGGGACCGCAGAAGATTGAAGAGCTTGAACTATGCCATACGGTTGCAGCGCTCTTCGATGAGAGCTTGTACGCGTCAGATGTTCGACCGTTGTTTCAACCGACGCTCTTCGAGCGCATCATGTTTGTGCCAGCCAACGATCATCTCAAACGATTTAATCATCCAGTTCCCGAAGAAACGGGCATGCGCCAATACATGTTGCGAGAGTTTGTCGACCGCCTCGAAGGATTCGATCTTGTTCTCATCGACTGCCCACCCAACCTCTACACATGCAGCTGGAATGCCATGGTCGCCAGCGATTATGTCGTGATACCGGTACCACCTGAAGACTTTGGAACCCAGGGACTCCGACCTGTTCATCGTGCGATCAATCAGGTGCGCACTCTCAATCCCTCACTTCGTCGACTCGGGCACTTGATCGCACGCCGAGATCAGCGGCTGGTGATGCATCGCAATTATGAGCAGCGACTGCGAAAAACCTACCAGCAACTGGTTCTTAATACTGTCATTCCGGAATTGACGGCTTACAAGACAGCCATCACAGCCCGACGCCCTGTGGAGATAAATGATCCGAAATCGGCCGCCGCTGAATGCATGCGATGTCTGGCCGCTGAGATTCTTGAACGCATGTCAGTTCGAGAATCCAAACCTGAGGCTGCGTGATATGGCGACAACACGCGATACGATTGCACGGATGGGTGACCACCTCGATGAATCGATTGGAATTCGGCAGAATGAGGTCGCATCCAAGCTGATTTCTGTTTCCCTGCAAAAGGATGCGGGCAGGCGTCCGTTGCGTCAGGTGGGAAGTGTTGAGATCGATCGGGTCATTGCCGATCCTGATCAGCCGCGATCCGAATTTGATGACGAAGCCATTGAACAGTTGGCCAAGAGCGTTCGCGAGAAGGGCCAGTTGTTGCCCATTCATGTTCGGTGGTCGTCTAACATCAACAAATGGGTCATCATTTCCGGAGAACGCCGCTGGCGTGCCGCGCGGCATGCAGGCTTGCCGACTGTCCACTGCTTCTTTCATGACGAAGCGCTGAGTCCCTCGGAAGTCCTTGAACAGCAGCTTGTGGAGAACTTGTTGCGTGAGGATCTCAAACCCGTGGAGCAGGCCAAGGCGTTCTCGGCTTTGATGGAGTTGAACGGCTGGAATGGCAAGCAGATCGCCGACGCGCTTTATATTCCCGCGTCCTCCGTCAGCCGAGCGTTGGCGCTTTTGCAGCTCCCCGTGCGAATTCAGGAGCAAGTCGACAGGCGCGAAATTGCCGCCCGGTCAGCCTATGAGTTGTCCAAGGTTTCGGATGACGACGCACGCCAAGAGATGGCAAAAAAAGCTGCGACGGGCCAACTGACACATAAGCAAGCCGCCAGCACGGCGCGCAAGCGCAGTGGCAAAGCCAAGCGAAAACCCGGTGGCGTTCGGTTGTCTTTCCTCACCGAGACCGGTTTCAAGGTCGGTATCACTGCGAACCGCAAAGGCACATATCACGATGTTGAGGCCGCGCTTCTTGAGGCCCTTGAGGAGACGCGCTTACGCCTCCGCAACAACATCCAATTGATGTGAATCGGCGCGTGAATGGATGAACGGCAACAGGTCGATGTTCTCTTGGCCGAATACCGGCAGCTATATACGCTGGTGGTTTTTCGCATGACATCTTTGGAGCGTCGACTTCCCGTGGCAGGTGTCACATTGGCTGGCTTCTTGGGCAGCATCGGCATCATGCCACCTGAAACGCGGCTTGCCTTCCTGCTGGGTTTGCCGATGGCTCTAGTCTGGTTCCTGCGGACCACGACGAATCATGCTCGCTCGTTCGAGGATGTCCTTCGGAGGCTTGAACAACTTGAAGTTCAAATGAATTCAATGGCCGACAAGACCCTCCTCGCGTTCCAGTCACAGCATCCCAGCCGTGGTCGGGCGGTTGGTGGACGAACGGGGACAGAAACAATTCAAGCAGTCCTAATCACTTGTTTGCTCATGCTGATGACGTGCGGCTATTTGTTTGGCACATCAGGTGTGAACACTGCGCTCTGGATCTACTTGTACTTCACGTACTTGGCCCTGACGGCAGCCTACCTTATCTGGCATCGTGTTAAGATCGGGCAGTATCGTTACGAGCGCAGTCAACAGCTCGTTTGACTTTGATCGTGTTCGCCGGAACTGCTAGCGTCGATTGTCTTGGGGTAGTTGATATTGTAAGCGCGCTGCTTTCGTGCGCCGCCTGAGTTGGCGATCGGAAGCGTGTGCTGCTCAGGTTCAACAACAGACCCATGTGGTCAAGGAGGTTATCAACATGTCAAAGAACCGTCCTGTTCACGAAATTCGGCTCGGACGAATCAAGGCTGTTATTTGGGCCAACGAGACGTCCGAGGGGCTCCGTAATAGTGTCCAGCTTCGTCGCCTATACAAGGATGACGACGAATGGAAGCAGTCCGACAGTTTTGGTCGCGACGACCTGCCGTTGGTGGCAAAAGTAGCAGACCAAGCCCATACGTGGATTTTTCAGCAAGATCAGGACCAAGGCAAGGACAAGGGAAAGGACGGCGACACCGGGTAGTCGTTCATCGCGTTTGTGGCAGCACACGCGCCCTTCTAATTGTTGTTGGACCAAATGTGATTTACAGATCGCTCCAACCGGTCTTGCACCAAGGAGTATTGATGTCGTGGTTCGCACGCAATTGCAGGCTCAATTGCGCTGCGTGATGATAGATATGCCGAATGTTGTGGATGTGGGATTCCATACGGGGGAACGGTAAGTGCGCGAATCCGGAGGAGGCGTTTAACGTTTCAACGGTTTCTGAATCGATGACGCTTTCCGCCTTGGAACGACAGTATTCCAGATACTTCTTGACCGGCGGCTTCTCGTACAATTTGACCGGAGGGCGGTCTTCAAGTTCTTCGTAGTCGGAGAAGAACGCCTTATTCTCCTGATGAAAGGCCTGTCCGCGGAACGCTTTCAAATCCGGCCCCAAGTACATATCCGCGTAGAACAGAGTGTGAAACACCACCTGGCTGAATTTCAAATTAAAGACCGGCGCATTCCATGCGTGTTCTGGGCATCGGTCGATGCACGCGCTTAGCATGCAGACACACTGCCTCGTATTGGCGTCCGAGCGCCTTCTTGAAAGCTTCGAGCATGATGAAATCCCTGCAATGAAGACTTGAACGAGCCTTGGAATCGGAATGCTGCACGAGGCCAGCCGTTATGGCACAAGTTCACTTGGTCGAACGCCCAATGCCTTGGCTAATTTCGCCAGGTTCTCAATCCCCACGTTGCGCTCGCCGCGCTCGACCCCGCCAACATAATTGCGATGCAGGCCGCACTTGAAGCCAAGCTGTTCCTGAGACCAGTTGTTCGCCTCACGCAGCTTTCGAACCCGAATTCCAACCGTTTTTTTGATTCCCGCGACTCTCATCGCTTGAAATCACACTCATAAGTGGTATATTGATCTACACACTATGAGTGTGATTTCTGGACTCTGCTCCTCGTCGGAGAATTCCCATGCAAACCGCTGTTGCCATTCCACCCCGTCCGATTGGGCCCGTTGCAAAATCCAGTTCGGCGTTTGTTGCGCTGCTTGATACCGCCAAGACTTATGTTGACGACCTGAGAAGTGACCCGTCTTGTGGCCTTGGACTGCTTGGTGCCGCGTTTCTTGGACGGATTCGAGGCACCGGGCCCGGCGTGTCATTCACCGCGTTGGTCGACGCAATCCGCGAAGCCCATCCTGTCAGCCTGCAATCGCCGTTTGAGGGAAGCTCAACGGTTGCCGGAGCCGTCCTGCATCCCCGCGAATTGATTCACGCAGATCGCAACGACGCCATGTTACTGCTAAGATTTGCGGCGGCATCAGCCGACCTGCCAATGCATTCGCATGAGCACTCCGAACGATTCATCTACGTGGTATCCGGACGAGGTTACTTCCATGTTTCGGATGACGATGTAACCCGCTTGGCGCCCTCAGACATCCGTCATGTTCCGGTGAGGGCACGCGATGCCTTGTTGTTTCGGCGAGGCACAGTCCACACGTTCAGCACGGATCGCGAGCCTTTGCTGCTGTTGTCCTACCACGGTCCCTATGTGCCGCTCAATGATCCAGCCCAATACACGATCGCTCAACCGAAGACGTGTCCAGCCAGCTTGATGAATCCCACTCATTCCGCAGTGTCATTCGATGCTGCGTGGACTCGCCTTTGACGAATTGCACCGCGGAACAAGGGACCTCCGACTCAAGCGAATCCGGCAGCGGAGCGGCCAGTAAGCCAAGGTTGGTGGCGTGAATTCAGCCGTACGTCACCGCCGCCATCGGTCCCAGCGCCTAGGCGGCGCTTTCGGGTGAGGACCGATGACGACGGCGACATACGGCAACGCACTGAGATGTGTTGCGATTTCGATCGTAATCGTGGTACGGTCGGACTGACCCATGACGCAGATCAAGATTAGAATGCCACACGAGTTGGAACGTTTCGTCTATCGTCAAGTGAATGACGGTACATATCCGTCTGCCGGCGACTACGTGTGCGCCCTGATTCGTGAAGCACGCCTCGAAACGGCGCGGGGGATTCTTGATGAATTGCAGCGTCAACGGCTCAACTGTCGGCGCGCCGTGCCCGGCGGTCCAGAACCCTAATCATGCCGCAGTTTCCGCATTGATTCCGATTGCACGCCATCAATAGGTTGCGAAGAACGCGGCGGATTTTTCTGGATTCTGGCCTCGACGATCGTAGCGTTCGGTCGTCGACACATCGCTGTGGCCTGCGTCCTTGCTCACATCCTTGATGTCCGCACCGTTTTCCAGCGCCGTGGTCACCCAGGTCGCCCGCATTGAGTGGGATGCGTACCCGTGCATCCTGCCAACGCAGGCGGCGTATTTTCGGGCGATACGGGCGATCTGCTCACCGCTCATATGGCGACGATTGTCGACACTGTGTCCGTTGTTGCCGACCGCTCGAAACATCGGACCGTGCAGATCCTCGGCATGACCGGCAGCTGCGAGATACACCCGGACGCGGTGCGCTGTCTGGGCGTTGATGATAATGGTCCTTCGCTTCCTGCGCTTGCCACGAACCCGCAAAGCGTCAAAGCCGCGCGTGGAGTGCAGGTCGCGGACACGCAGTTTGGCAATCTCCTCGCGCCTCAGTCCCGCTTGGAAGCCGACGGAGAGCACTGCGCGATCACGCAAGCCTGCAACGGTATCTTCGACCGGGGAGTTAAGCACCTTGCGCGCTTCCTTTCGGTTGAACGCTGGGGTTTGACCTTCGTTGTCGGCTGGGGGCCTGGTGATTTCGCGGACAGGGTTGACCTCAACATCGGTCTGCCGAATCAAATGCTTGAAGAGACTCGACAGGGCGGAAAGGCGCCGTCGAATCGTGGCGGACGAAGGACTGGGCAATTCATGCTCGCGCATGTATTCGTCCCAGAGAGTCACGTGCTTATGGGTCACGCAACGTAGTTCTGCTTGTGTGGTGATGCCAACTACCCGCATGAAATGTCGCACGTCATTTAGGTATGCCCGCCGCGTGTGCTTGCTTTTGAGTTTTTTGAGCCAGATCGCCTCTTCAGGGATGGCGGCGATGGCACTGAATCTGGCGGACGAAATCTCGACCGCAGCAAAGTTGGTTCGCTGAATCTCCGTGAAATCACCTACCATAATAGTGCGTGAATTGATTGATTTCCGGCCCAATTCATCAGAAATCCGTTGCGTGCGATAATCCATTTTATCACACGCAAGTTAGCACACCTTTCGCGTCCGCGCAATGCCGGATCTTCCTGTCAATATTGCGATCACTTGATTCTCAACCACGTGCCTGAACGAAACTTGGTTCAGGGATTCGTTGCCGGCACGATCTTCGCGATCGCCCTCATGCAACCCTTCGCATGTCATTTGGTGAGGCTATCAACGGTGTTTGCAGGGCGTGAACAACACGCCGCCGAGACCGCACACAGCGCCAATCGACGAGCTCCAGACCGGCGGTATGGCGAATGCGATTGACGACTCGAACGATGCTGTATATCTGTCGACGTACCGGCGCGTAAGGTTCAACAGGAAGTCTTTCAAATCGCTGCTCGAGTACTCGCGCATCGAGGCGCAGAGCGACGCGGACGAATTCGCCGCGGAGCCGTCGAAACTCACCCAGCGCCAACCTGACCGACGCCCGTTGGTTGTAGTATCCAATCGAATAGCTTGCGAAATGAATGGGTTGTCCGCGAGCTACGTTGCGAATCACCGCAGCTTCATCCTGGAAGAATCGATGATGGCCTGCGGTTGCGAGCAGCACAAAGCAACGATCCAACCGAAGATATTGCACATTGGCGAGCCCAGCTTTTTTTCGGCGGTATCGCGTCCATTTGGATACAGCGATTTCATAACGCTCGATGAGCTTGCGATCGACTGCATGTTGATTCTTGTGGGCAGGAATTCGGCCAAGTACGTAGAAGTGATACCCGTTGGTTAGATAACTCACCGCTAGCTGCTGCACGAACCCAGCAACGCTGGTGGCTTCGTATCGATATGCATCCATATTCTTCCCTCTCCGATGTTTCATACTCTGGGTGGGGATTGTTTGCGGCACAATCACCCAAGGCCGATGCTTAAACCTCCTTTTGGGCCGAGACAATGCTCAACCGTGACAAAACTGAATCAGGTCAGCCAACTCCTGGTGTGTTGGGTCACGCTCGAACGCCTCCTGATACGCAAGTCGGATGTGCTTGAGCACCATTTCCGGAATGTCGTCGGGGCCGTTCAGCACGATGTCCAGATCCTCCAACATGTCAGCAGGAGCATCGCCAATGACACCTCCCGATTCTGTTCGCCACCATCCCATGTTTGTTGCAACCTCCTTAGTAATCC
Source organism: Alphaproteobacteria bacterium (assembly GCA_028285105.1). Taxonomy (GTDB): domain Bacteria; phylum Planctomycetota; class Phycisphaerae; order UBA1845; family UBA1845; genus UBA1845. The sequence goes on along the minus strand of JANQQE010000028.1, from coordinate 7,520 downwards.
TCCGGGAGCAGCACGGTTGTTGCCGACCGATTTGCCTCGGTGATCACCCAAAACTTGGTTTCGTCTGCTTTATAAACTGAAAGAAGCCGAAACCCCTTACGCAACGAAAGTTCGTTCTCCGTAGCGTCAGCCGGGCATACATCGCCCCAGTCGCCAGCAGCGTGCCGGCGTAGCGCAGTTTGCACTGCGCTACCCGGCAATACATCCGCCGCACTTCTGGTGATCACTACCCGTCCCAGTTCAAACTTCGGTGCCATGAGCGCACTCCGCCCGAACCACTGCCGACCACGCACGGCGGATCGACCTCGCCTGCCAATACCTTCATATGCAACCTTCCTTTCCGCGTCCGCGCATACCACCGCATGGCCACATTCCCGCAAGCTGGGCGCAAACTGCTGCTTGCTTCCAGACTTGCGGTTGCGCCATACACTGGCGGTAGCGCATTGCTTTATGTGTTAACTGCAACACGCCAAGCGCAATGCTTCTCCCGAAGCACTCCGCTAAGCTGTATAGAAATGAACCCACAACCGAACATGCACGCCTGTTGAGCGCACCTCGGTTGCACCGTTGTTTGTGACATGAAAACCCGTCAACCCTTTCGTCGTCGCCATTTGATCGCGGAACCACCCACAACCAGCGAACCAGTCGACCACTGCCTTGCAGCCAAACTCGCTGGCGCGTGCACGCACACGCCACTTCTACTCAGGTCACACTCCTCCACTGCGGCGTTTCAAGCACCTCGCCGATCTTGCGAGGCACCGGGTACCATCCCGGTAGCCGCAGTGGTTCCCGGATTAGTGTTGATTGTCACCGTGACGTTCACGTCGCTAGAGAGCTAAGTGCTCTCAGGTTCGGCGTCGGATGCCCGGACTCCCGTCCGCACAACGTTTGCATCCACACTTGCGCGAGGATGATTTCAGCAGGCCGAAGCAAGAAGCGCCCGCTTACCCACAAGGAGTCAATGACTCCCAATCGACACCGACTTTTCGCAGTTCGGCACCGTCTCCGTCACAGCTTACCGGCAAGCCCTTGCGGGCCTTTCGTGGTTGAGCTCTTCGCCGCCGAATCTTTCGATCCAGTCGCCGAACCCGATCGCCAGGTCCGGACGCGCGTGTCGCCACATCGCGTACTCCCCACGCCGGTCGAGGTTGAACGAACCTTGCGGGACTTTCACCCGAGTTTCCCATCGTGTGGGCTGTGGTCCGAACCCCCTGAGGGGATTTGTTCTTGATGAGTTGTGGCGCAGCAATCTCGCGCCATCCCGTCCAAGAACGCACCACCTTCAACCAACACGTCCTGACGGCCAGCATATGCACCATCAGGTGTGTCTCCGTCGCCCTGACTTCATCAGCAGAGCATCGGATAGAACGCCGGGATTGACGATTCTTCTGGTAGAAGAATGTTTTAGTCCGACGAGCCTCCGTCGAACCGGACAAGCGCGTCTCCACGCATCCGGCTCTACGGGTCGCTCGGCATAGCGGTTGGTAATCCGCCTCCTTTCGATAAGCTGGTAAGGCTCACCTACTCCGGATGCCGGCGTGTCACGCGCCAAAACGACAATGACGATGAGAGCCATCTCATGCCGAATGGCGTACCGTACTACCTGACCGCGGTACAAGTTGTTTTGTGCAATTTGCCCAATTGAAGTTTGATCTTGGCTGGTGTAGGTACAAACCCGTCGGAACATTCGCGCGGTGGCGGGCCAATCAATGTTTCGCGAATGAGCGACGAAATAGCCTCTATGAGCTATTGTTTGTTGGACAGCAAGAAAGAAGAAACATGTCGAATGAATTCGGCTGCGTCGCTACGACCCTGGCCCAATGATGATGATCTTCTGATTGATCAATCATGGGAAAAACACTATGCGCTTAGTTGCGGAATAGGACGCGAAAGCTTCCACAGCAAGATTGAGAGATCCTCACAGTCTGCCGTCTTGAACTGACTTGGCGACAAAGTTATGGCCCAATGAGAAAGACGAAACACTGGATGACCACCGCACGCCTGAGAGAAAATTTCTTTTGAGGTGTTTCGGGTGCGGTCTTGCTATTTGCTTTGATGTAGATCCTGTAGAATTGATGAATCAGGTATGTTGTTTCCTTTCAAGACCCATCGAAATCTAAGAGGTTAACAAGCTTGACATACTTGCTGACTTCAACTGACTCACAGTGTTCAAGTGCGCATTGAAGAGTGCTCACTCTGCAAACCTGCTCGCCGGCCGCCAAGCTGTTCGCTTAGAAGATATGCACCTCATCGCTACGGAAGAAAATGCCGGTCATGCGACGAGTGAAGTGGAAGGAAGCTAGAGTCCAAGGCTTCGCCAAGTAAGATCAAGGCTATGCTCTGGAGCGTAGAGCCCATGCCTGATGATCGTGCTGAGAACGTCATGAAATCAGTTCTAGTCATCATGCATGTTTCATGTTCTCTTGTTGATCCGGTACGAACCGCACTTGCACTATGTGCCCAACTGCTTTGGCGACGCGACGCAACATGGCCATTGAGTGACGATCGTAATCGGCATCTTCCAGTCGCGAAATCACCGAAGGCGTTGTGCCGACACGCTCAGCAAGTTCTTTCTGTGTAAGGCCGGCATCAGTTCGCAAGTCGTACACTTGCTGAGCAATCTCAAAGCCATGGCGGAACTCATCGCTGAGTTTGAGATCCTCGGCGGTAGGGGGATATCGTTTTCGCAGTATGTCCACTGCGCTTGTTGTTCTCTTTTTGCTCATCGTCCTCATTCCTGATATGTATGCTTTTCGGGGTCGGACTCGAATTGCTTCTTGCGTTCCATAGCCTGGCTCAGCACGGTTGGAGGAATAGCACGTTCTTTTGTCAATCCATGCGCCAGCACCGCGACGTTGCTTCCGTGGTAGAAATAAAGCAGACGGTAATTCACCCGACCGACTCGGGTACGCAATTCATATATGCCATCATCCAAGAGATCGGCTAGTGGTCTGCGAAGCTCATGACCGAACATAGATAACAATTTGATCGATGCCTCGCATTTCTTAAATGCCCGTCGATCTTTGCGTTGCAACTCGTCAAGCCATTCGAGCACCGGAGCCGAACCGTTGGCATCGCAGTAAAAGAGCACTTCAGTTTCTGGCATCCGTGCCGATCTCCTTGAAATTCTAGCGTACCCACATGTTCGCATATTTGCGAAGTCGCGTCAAGGAAAAGCCAACTTGACGTCCCTGCAATGCCGATTTTGACGCGATTTCGCTGGTTACATTGGAATCTCGAAGGGCTAATCTGAAAGTATCAGAGTGGGGCGGTTTCATCCCCCCGATCATGTTTCCAGCACGCTTGGTGACGCCCAGTTTGGGCTGGCGGAGTCAACAACTAACTGGCTGCAATAGAACTGCATGAATCAGCAACGGAGTGGAGGTGCGGTGTGGCGCTTTTCATACAACATTTTGGCGTGGCGGATCCGCTCACGTTAGCGTTGAACTTCTTGAGAGAATATAGTTACCTGGTTGCCAGTGAATGAGTTGGAGTCCTGCTTACCATCCTTCCGCCGGGGCTTGTGGTTGGCGTAGTTGGTCCTTCTTGTTCGAGTAAGCTTGTCAATCGCTGGATTCCGAAACCATGAGCCAACGCACTGTCAGCGTCCGGGGCAAACGATTCCCAGTCATTCGTGACTACCGGTTGGGCGGCAAAGTCTACCAAGCCATTGAGAAACTCAGCGGACAACGACCACGCTACAAGGTTTATGACAAGCACGCTGGACCCGACGGCGATTTTCGCGTTCTTCAAATAGTTCCCAATTCCCCGCGAGTTCGCGAGTACGTGAAAGTCCTCCAGAGAGTCTCCCGTCACAATTCCAATTTTCCGGGCATTATTGATTACCATGTAACCGCTGAAGACGTGATGCTCGTGGTTAATTGGATTCCAGGGCAGACGTTGGCGCATCACTTGAAGAATTCGAAGACTAAAAAGGGTCTAGGCATCAGTGTCTTCGAAGCCATCCGTTTATACCACGGATTTGCTCACGGCTTGACGCAACTAAGCCACCGCAAAAACATCGTTCACGGCGACCTTAAACCTGAAAATCTATTGATATGTCGCGAGCCAAATCGCTTGGTCGCAATCGATTTCGGCAGCGCTTGGACGGTAGAGCAATCGGTTAAACGCGAGGAAGGTGATGGTTTGAGCGGCGCCTATGCTGCTCCAGAGCTATTGAGTGGAGACCGTTCCGTTGATTTTCGTAGCGATCAATTCTCTGCGACCGTGATTTACTATGAAATGCTGACTCTAGAAAGACCCTATGATGGGATTGGCGGGCGCGCCGCACTCCCTCAGTTCAAGAGCTGGCGCGACAAGTTCATCCCGCCAAGTAAGAAGAGTCCCTATGCTCGTTATTTGAATCGATCTGTGTGGCGCGAAGTCGATCATGTCGTGCAAACAGGCCTCAAACTTGATTATCGAGAGCGATTCCAGAATCGGCGCGAATGGCTGGATGCGCTGGAGGTCATCAAGTTCGAGATTTCAAGAACATCGCGATTGTGCGATGAAAACCTTTTCATTGTTCGCGCCATGCGATGGATCAATCAACTATTTCCAGAACGAAAACAAAGTCGGTGACTTGGCAGCATCAAGGTCAAGAATTGAGAGAAGCCAATCCATTCCGGATTGCATGGGCATGCATTGGTGTCCAACGAAAGCGGTCTCCGCAAGCGCTGTGGTAACTGCGACTGTCCGAGCCGGTCACACCGAAAACTGGCAACGGCTCGCCATATCGAACGTTTTTGTTGTCGCCGCCATCGATAACGAAGGGTTTTCCCCATGGACAATGTAAGCATATCCGATGCGAGTATGGTTCGGATGGGTCTTCGTTCTTTTCGACTGATTGGCGAATGACTTGGCGGGCGGTTGGGAGCCCATCGCGCAACGGAACCCAGGTTCCTGCAGCATCCTTAGAAATGGCTATCCCATTGTATGTACCATCGTCGAACAAGACGATTCCGTATGGACTCTCAGCACCTTCACAGCGTTCTATGAGTCGACAATATGCAGCTATTCGAGCATAGTGTTGCCGGTAGAGTCTTCTGCCCTCTCCCCAGGCTGTTCTTCTCTTCTTGAAGACGGGAATGCGCAAAGAACCGCGGCGTAATACACGCCAAGGGCGACCCGCGAGCCTCCACGATTCGTCTCTTAGCGGATCCTTGTAGACAATTGACTCAAAACCTGCTTTCGAGAGCGACCACCAATTGGCACCCTGGTTCTCAGTGCGCATTGGATTGGGTTCATGCGGTATTGACGACAATGCTTTATGGCGAAGTGCATCGAGTTCACCAATTTCACCTCGAAGTCGCACGACCGCAGATAGCACGGAAACAGCAAGAGCCACTGAGCCAATGAGGCAAAGAGCCACCCCTGCCACAAGCCAAAAAACTTCAGATTTGATGATGGCTACGATGCCGCCAAACAAGCAAATTGGGATTGAAGCGATTGCCATCCCCTTGAGGTAGGCTGACAACTTCGCCAACTGAACCTTGACTTGATCGGCGCGTTCGTTAAGTGCCCGCTCGATCGCGTGAAGTTCCCACTTCGGCATGAAGCCAACGTGGACAGTTTCGTTGCTGTTTTCCTCTCCGTCGTCATCCGCTTGTTGCTCATGTTCTAACAAGCCCGCCCGGGCACAAAAGATGAATTCGGTCAACATGTTCACGCCGATCCATGGATCCTTAGGATGCGCCTTCATGGCCACGGCATTTACCTCCAAAATTCTTGCAAGATTGATGAGATTGCGAGTAAGCTTATACGGCTTTGGCAAGATCGGAATCTACTTCCGAGAGTGTACTGAAAACCTCGTCCTCAATCCGCGCGATTAACATGCGTTGCTCCATTCTAGCAGTTTCTTGAAGAATTCGAGGTTCACAAGTGAGAATGGTAAGGAAAAGGTGGCGGGCCGGGGCAACCTCATAGTTGTCATCGAGGCCCGCCTGAGGAGGCACGATACGAGAACTAGTTCTTTTCTCGCTGAAGCCGAAGTTTTGATTGTGACCGGGTTGCAGTCACATCCACAAAGCTCATCACGCCAATCGACGCCAAGTTCAGCCACAGATCCGAAAATTCAGCAGTGGGCTGACGGGCATCGGCCTGATCCTCATCGATGCCCGTGGGTTTGCGATTGGCAATGATCTTTGCCCAAGCGGGCGACGGATCGTGATTGAGGTCTGAGTTAATGATGTAAATCAGCGAACCAACGACCTCTTTAACAAAACCGCGATGAAAAACTCGCGTTCCATCTCCCCAGATTTGCTCAACGATGACTTCATGACCTCTTATTGACTCAAACGAGTTTTGCTCCATGAGAATTCTCCAATTGAACCGAGATACCGATACCGAGCGCAATGCGCTCGATACTGCATTTCGCTCGGCATCGGTGCGGTCCAATGGTCTCATTGATGGCAACAATAAAACATTTCCGGCGTCCACCACCTATCCCCATTATGTCATGATTAAATGGAAGTGTCGCATTTGCAGCGAGATTGGCGTGCCAGACGAACGGGTGTGGTACCAGGCCTCAAGTTCCTGCCTTGCTCAAGGCTAGCGCCATTTCTTGAGTGCCAGCAGGATCTTATTCATGTTCTCCGGTCGAGTTGTGACCGGCCCGAGACAATTCACTATGAGGCTGATGAATGATCGCGGAATGCCGATAGCTGCAAGCTTGTTGGCAACAAATTCACAGTCCTGAATGACCGCTCCTGTTGCTGCGCGCACCATGATCATCGCCCAGCTAAAAATGTCAGCACGGAAATCTGTTGCCGGATCACCGTCTCGAATCTCAGGCGCCACATAAAGGTCATCCGGGCGTTCACCCACATCCACAGTTGGGCTGCCATCCAGCAATTTGGCCAATTCGAAGTCTGTCAGGACCACGCTACGCTTGCCTAGGACAATTGACTCAGGAGTCAGTTGACGTCGGATTACTCCCGCACGATGAAGCCCCTCAAGACCTTGTGCGATTTCCGTCATGACAATTCGTAGTTGCTCTTTTTCTAAAGGACCGCGATTGAGCCGGAGTTCCATTGATTCTCCCTCAATCCATTCGTCGACGACCCACCAGTTTGCCGAGTTCCGATCACTCGGAGCCACATCAATGTTCCGCGCAACGTTCTTGCAACCGCGAAGTTTGTCGCACACTACTGCGTGTCGCGATACCAAATATGTCACGAATTCCTTCTTCTTCCCGGTTGCAAGATGTGCGAGATCGTAGAATTTTCCTCGCCCCCAACGATCTGGAACGTGGGCGTGCTTAAGCTTTTGGACGCGCCATTGAAGTCCATTTGGGGCGAATCGAAAGGGGGTTGGCAAGTCGACTGGGATCCACTGAGCGAGTATTTCCTTTCGGGCGAACTCCTCGCCTTCGCCAATGAGATCCTCGACCGTGATTTCGCGCCTGAGTTTGCTGCTAAGTTTTTGACCTTCCCCCGGTGTTAATACCAGTGCTCATGTTAGTCCAAGGGCACTCCGTATGGCCAGCTGAGGCGTGCGGAGCGTAGCGGAGCACGTCTCAG
>JANQQE010000027.1 GCA_028285105.1 Alphaproteobacteria bacterium | reverse complement strand
CTGAGACGTGCTCCGCTACGCTCCGCACGCCTCAGCTGGCCATACGGAGTGCCCTTGGACTAACATGAGCACTGGTATTAACACCGGGGGAAGGTCAATGGCCACCAGAAAGACACGAACCCAAACCCCGATCCACTTGAGTACACGCCGCTTTCGTATCCGCCGTTTCATGTCGCCGCACCGCTCGATTCGATCCGAGAATTCTTACGGACATGATAACGCAAGGTTGCCGCAATATCTGACGCCGGGTTGGGTGGTTCGGGTTTTGGGCGGGCTTGGGCACCCTAGACGGGCTTGATAGGCGTGCCGCATTCGGGACAAACCTCGCTGACGTTTTCGGTTGCGATGGTCAAGGGGATGCCCTGCGCCGACTGCAAGAGACGTTGCCAAAGAGCCCGTTTGGCACACTAGGACGGGACCGTTTCAGCCCGAAGTGCCGGAATTCACTCGAAAAGATGACAGGAGTAGCGGAGGGCGCTATACAATGGCCGAGTACAGCCCGGCGTCGCCGTCGGACACACGCTCATATGGGAGAATTCGGGTTAATATAACTCGGAAGTTGGGAGTACAAACATGGCGGAGGAATCAGCGAGAATCCGAATCCGACGTAACAGAAGATGGTTCGGACGGTTTCGTCGCCTATGGGTACGAATTGACGGGAAGAAAATCCAGAGCCTGAAGCATGGCGAACTTGCCACTCTGACCGTTACACCTGGTGAGCATACAGTCCAGGTACAAATGGACTGGTGTACATCACCGCCATTTTCGGTCGAGTGCCCAAAGGGAGAGACAATCGACCTTGATTGTGGCCCAGTGGGTCTTTGGTCAGGTGTCCGCGGTATCTTGCTCTGGCCGAGAAGCGTTTTCTATGTGGGCTTCGGGCGCGAGAGCCAATCGTGACGAACAGGGACACTGCTTTGGAGGCGGAACACAGGCTTCTCAGCCAGTGGACCATTCTGATAGCCGGAGGCATTTGACACCGAAGTTCAATCGCTCAGTCAGCCATTATGCAGGAGTACGCACAATCGCCAAGACAGCCGCTCGGAGCGGTTCGGATAGCGTTGGCCATGATTCGATGATGGCCTGCAATTCGGGGTTCAGGGGTGTTTTTTCGTCCGAAGTGTCGGGGTTTGGGGCGACACCCGATTGGCTGTCCTCGTAAGTCACGTTAGTTTCCGTGTTTACGTTATGGGCGTTCAGCCTTCCAAGCTGAATGTTGCGCGTTCGAGTCGCGTCGCCCGCTGTTGTTTTTTCCCTTTCAAAACAAGCATTTCTCACGTGGTGTTTGCCCAATTTCGATGATTGGTGCCCGCCTGTTTCGCTGCCCTACATGCCGCTAAGAACAGAAAATAACAAAACGTCCAAGGGCGAAATGTTGAGTTGGACGGAGCAACTCATGCGTATACACCAATGGTCTTGTCAATCCTGAGTGAACGTATTTGCAAACGGATAAGACAGCGGAAAATTGCGACGATCCGCGATCGCCTGTGATTGCGTTTTCTCGGACGCTGCATGCACTGACCGTCGTCCCTACACTCGCGAACTCGATTGCCCATGCCAAATTGTAGACTCCCAATGCGATTCGCTGCGTCACTCGGTCCAATGGTTTCAAAATCGCATGAATCGTTATAACGAATTGATTACTGACTTGGGAGACACAACATGGATCAGCAACGCATTGAGCGACTCGAGAACAGTTTTAACCTGGTAGCGCCGCGGGCACAGGAGTTGGTGGATCGTTTTTACGCGCTTTTGTTTTCACGGTATCCGCAGGTGCGGCCAATGTTTCCAGATCAAATGGGCGAGCAAAAAAAGAAACTCATCGCTTCACTCGTACTTGTCGTGCAAAACATCCGCACGCCCGACAAGTTACTCGATCCGCTCACGGAAATGGGCAAACGTCACGCTGAATACGGTGCGGTACCTGAACACTATCCGATCGTGCGCGACACCATGCTTGAAGTGCTGGGTGAAATCGGCGGCGACGCATGGACCGATCAACTTGAGCAGGATTGGACTGCCGCACTCGATCTCGTCAGCACAGTGATGATCGAAGGCGCAAAAGCGGCCACTTCATCGGTATAATTTTTTAACACAATCGACGTCAATCATCACGGTTTTGGTCGCGCGATGGATAGCCGTAACCGGAGTTACATGCCGGTTGCGGCTTCTTTCTTGCCACCCGTTGACGCCACCCGAAACGTGTTGGCCAGATCCTGCATCTGAGCCTCAAAGTCCCTTTCGACCAGCCCCCGCATCAGCGCAAATTCCAGTTCAAAGACAGCCCGAACCGATGGCGTCGGAACACCGCGGCTGCTACCGCCCATACGAGAGTCTGTAAAGCGATCGGCAAGTCCGCAAGCCACGAGTTGTCCCTCGCCGACCTTCTCGACACTTGCAATCGGCGTACCGTCAGTCGCCACAAGGATCGGCGTTCCACCCGTTACCGGCAACATCGAAGTGCCGTCGCACACGCGGACTTTTTCATTGGCAACGAGAATCGGCCCGCTGACCGGTGAACTTCCAAACGACATGCCATACTCACCGAGTAACTGCGATGCGACCGAATCTTGATTGGAGTACGACTCCATCACCAACAGACTGCCTCCACGGTTCAAAAATGTTTGGATGTTGGAAAGCGTTTCCTCGCCAAATGGCACATGCGGTTTGATCATGACAATGGGGCCGTCGCCTTGCAGTGCCTGATCGAGATCGAACGCGACCGACGTGTAGTATCCAAGTCGCAAGACCCATTGATAAAATATTTCGTAACTATCGGCGTAACGCTTGGTGAAACCGAACAGCGGAAGTTCGTAGCTATTGGGCCAATCGACAAGATTTGAGTTTTGCTTCTCGCGCTCTTTTTTGGCTTTCTTTTGCTGCCGCTTTTCTGGACTGTCGAACATGGCCAACTGCTCTTCAAAAGCATTCGAAGTCACATCGAACCACGAGTCTTTACGCTTCGGCTTCGTACTGTGGTCCATGTCGAAGACGACCGTGTGGACCGGTGTTTTCGCATCGGGTAGTGCGTATGACTTTGAAGACAACGCCGCACACAACCATATCCCAAACCACGCAGACGCAGCGCCGCTGGCGATCACCAATCCGCTGAATGACAGGTCCGGACGCAAGCGCCAACTCGCGAAGATCATCACGCCGAACAGCCCGAAGAATGCGGCCAGCATCAACGGGTTCACGAAACCCAAGCTGTTGGTGCGGTTCAACCATTCGACCGCGCCCAGGAGCATCTCCGGCTTACCGGGATAAAACGCAAGAAAGTTCGAGTAAACGGTGCTGTCGCCAAACGCCACGACCCGACCTTCGCCAGCTGTGGTGCAAACGGTTTGATCCATCGCGCCGAAACGTGCATATGTCAAGTCCTCGACGTGCGGGTAGAAGTTACCGGCTTCGTAGGCGATGGGCAGCGACCACAAACCCGTCGAGCGAATCACCGGTCGAATGCTCCAAGAGTCCGTCGCAATTGAACACGAGACGGCGAAACGGTAGAACGGAACGTTCTGCATGATCGGGTGAACGCCCAATCGCGTCGGGACGATCTTGTTGCGTTTGTCGCCGCCGGGGATGTTGACCTGCTCCCACTTGCGAGTGATGTCGAAGACCGAATTGTATTGAAAGGCAATGCCGAATTTTCGGGTGATCGGATTCAGAGCGACACTCGATCCGAAGACATTCGTATGCTCGCCGAGCGCGAAGAGCCCCCCACCGTTGTGGACGAAGTCTTCCATCGCCTGCAGCTCTTCGGGGGAATACAGGTCCGTTGGCGTCTTGAGGATCAGCACGTCGTAGTTCGCCAGCCGATCAGCCGTCAGCGTTCCATCCATGTTGACGTCGAGGTCGTAGAAGTGCTTGAGATACTCAGCCATGCAATAATAGTTGTAACCGGACTCGTGACCGTACCAATCGGTGGTGTACGGATTGTCGGTGCGCTCCCATTGGCTGTGGGCTTCGTCGAGTAGGACTCGGCCTTCTTTACGGGAACCTGGGTCCCAATAGTTCACGCCAATCGCTGCACAGAAACAGGCGACCGAACCAGCAAGCAACATCGTCGCGCGGTGCTTGGGAAAATCCCACGCCTTCGTATTGGGTACCCATTCCTCCGCTTCTGCCGACCATGGAATGAATCGTGCCAGGATCGGAATCAGCGGCAGCAGCGACAGCGCCGTGATCCAAGGCATCCAGAAGATTTCAACGTGTACGATGTCGTCCTCGTGCTTTACGAACATCATCGCGGTCACAAAGATAGGTATCAAGACGAACAACCGAGCGATCGAATACACACCCAACGTCGCGGTCAGCTTGGCTGCATTGATAACAAACGATCGCTTCGCTCGCGCCAACCACGCAACGAACAAACCGGCAAGCCATATCTGCGCCATCGGGAAAATCGCCACATGCTCCCAAAGCAGCGGGAACTCATGCACCGAACGCATCATCCGCACGCCCAGCCGTCCACCACTATAGCTGACATCTGCGCCGAGCCATGAGAACAACTGATACAAGATGCCCCCGACGTACGGGACGTTTGGATTTCGGGCAGTCCAGCCCATCGCCATCCAATAGGTTGCGCTTTGCAGAAGCAAGAGTGCTCCAACGAACATCGTTGCAATGCCCACGGTACGCAATGAAAGCGAACGCCCCACCACGGCAAGCAATAGTATTCCGACGAGCAACAGGATCGGCCCAACGCGATACGCCGGAAGCGCCAGCAGCAAAATGACCGCCAACGGCAACACCGCCCAAAGCAACCGCCCGCGTGACGACGTTTCGATCTTCGATGCGTACTGGCGCAGACCGACAATACCGCACACGACCGAAAGCAACACCAACGTCCATTGACGCAACGGTACGTCTTCGATGTGATGGTGGAATGCAAACAACCAACTCAACGAAGCTAAAATGACAGCTGCCCAGCGAATCATATTGCACCCTGCTTCAAGACATTGTTAAACAGCCAACTGAAGAACTGCACGTTTGGCATAACTGCGCCTTCTTCGGTTTCGAAGTTCTGACAAAAGAATATCTTGGTATCGCCAATGACCACGAGTTGCCCGGCGCCCACTCGACGCCGCACGACGGTCGGATCGTTTCGAAGATTGGCGATGACTTCCGGTGGTTCGGCGTTTTTGGGATAGGGGACGACCGGCCAGACTTCCCAGTAGTTGGGCATGACCGTCGTACCCGCAATTGGATTCGCAGCCCGACCTTGCGGTTTGTATGCGATGTCCAACCCGAATCGATTGAGCAGCGATGTTGCACCGGCTTTCTCTTCCCAACCGACCGACAGAAGTACCGTACCGCCTTGATTCATGTACTTTTCGAGGACATCCAGTTCGCCATCGGAATACGCTTTCGACGGGGCGATTGTGACAAAGAGGTCGCTGGCCAGCAGTTGGTCTTCATCAAAGTCACGGGCGCCGAGCGAGAAGTACCCTTCCCGCATCAGGTTCAGATAAATTCCGCTGATCGCGTTGTCACGCCATGCTTCCATCGAGTGCAACCCCACGTGCGACAAGTCCACCAGGGCGATGTCACCTTTCAATGGCGAAGGCTTCGACTTTGACGCCAAATGCTCGCGAGCGCCCCACCCCGATACCAGCATGGCCAGGCATGCAACCGGTACAATCGCTCGTTGCGTTCGTGCGCCCCTGACCACCAACGTCATGGCGCCGATCAGCAGCAAGATGCCCAGCACGTCGCGCCACTTCGCGACCGTGGCCTGCCCGTCGCTGGCGAGCCAATCGAAGACGCGCGACGTAAATCGCCACGTTTGCGTTTGAATCGCGTTGACGAAACCGGACGTATCGCCAACCACAACGACCCGCCCGTTACCGACATTTTGTGCGGCGACCAGCACCATGTCTCCCAGGCGTTCATCCGGGTCAGGCATGCTGTTGTCCATGTAGCCCTTTTGAGGATTGCGGACGTGAAAGCCCTTATCCGCGTAGCCGTACCGGCCCACGATCAGCGGAGTGGCTGGGTACGAAATATCGAGCGACGCGCCAACGACGCAACCGGATTCATTGGTTTCGTCACGAAGATGTACTGTGCTGGCGTGCGGCCAATACTGTAGCGAATGAAGCCATCCACCTATGTAGTAATATGCCGAGTCAAAGTTGAAGCTGATGTTGGTGTTGCCAATGGCTTCGTCGAGGATTTTGTCGCCACCCGGCTCGTCGTCCTTACGCCAGGTATGGTCGCCCAGCATCAGGAGCGATCCGCCGTCTTCCACGAACTTTTCGATGCGTGCGATCGTCGCATTGTCGAGATGGTCCTTTGGGTTGGCGATGAAGAGAACATCGCGGTTGGCCAGCGATGCGTCGTCGAGCGACTCGATCAGTTCACCCTCCCACCCCATCGAATCGAGCATTCGAGGCAGGTTGCCGAACATCCCGGCGCTGCGAGAACCATAGCGCTGCTTGTTTGGCGTCATCCAATTGTGGAAGCCTTCCTTGTAAAGTGCGTAGCGCGTTGTACCGGCGACACCTTTTCCGTCACGACGTTCGCCTGGCGTGTTCACGAACAGGATGACGCCAATGACCACCATTGGCACCGCGGCCCATGCAAGCGAAAACGGACGAGCCTCCTTCTTGGCTTCTCCGTCATCGCCACCGAAATACGAAATCAGTTTGAAATGCAGCGCGATGGGAATCGTTAATGCGATCGCGAGAAAACCCGTCATGTACAACGGATGAATCGCTCGCCATATCCCCTGCCACCATGTCACTTCAGCACTCTGAAGCAGTTCGATGTCGGGCTGCTTGCGTGCAAACACAAACAGATAGACAACGTAGAAAGCTGCAATCACGCAGGCATTGATCGCTCCGGCTCGATTGAACCTGCGATGTGATGGGATGATCGACGCAAAAAAGACAATCAGAACCGCAAAAGATGCCAGCCCTATGGCGCTGAATGTAGGGCCGAATGTGTTGACTTCGCTCGAGCCTTCGCGGGCGATTCCTGAAAGTACATCGGAAAGATTTTGACCGAAATACCAGCTGGTCAAACTGTTGCCATATAGATACTGAAAGGTTCCGAAGAACATCGTCGCAAAGGCGAAGGCCGCAAAGTGCGACATCTGGCCCGAGCGCTTTCGATTGATGAGTTCCAAGCCCCAGAACCAAAGCGACGCACCAAACAATCGAAACGTCCAATGGCTTGGGACCATCAACAAGCCGACGATGCCCACGACAAGTCCGATTTTGGAAAGCGGCTGATGCGTCGAATCCTTTGAACTCGAATCGACATCTGGGCGTTCGTCCACGTCAGCGGTGCGCCCATGCATGAACAGTCCGGAAAGTACCAGCAGCACAACCGCTGCCGCCGAATTCAGTTCGTGGGCGAACAATCCCATCGCCTCAGCCGCAAATGCGACGCCGAACCATGCACAAATGATGCTCATGTATTTCAACGGAATTCCCTCCGCGCACGTCGTCTCCACTTGTCGGGAGACCGTGCGCACATCGGAACGTTAATTCGTTGCAGTCTTATTGGTTGCTGAACCGGTCAGCGCCTGCTTTTGCGATTGGATATACTGCGCGTGTTGAGGTGCGATCTTAAGCAACTCGTCGTACTTCGCCACTGCATCGCTCGTGCGTCCGAGTTTTCCGTAAATCTCGGCGAGTACCTGGATGTATTGGAACGTGCCGGGCGAGGCGGTGTTGGCTTCCTGCGCGAACTTCAAAGCAGCCGGCAACTCGCGATTCAAATCGCTATAGAGTTTTGCGAGTTGGAATTTTCCAGAAGGCGCGGCTGGCCCACCGGATTGAATTTGCGTTTTGTAGCCTTCGATGGCTTTGGAGTAGGCCTGTTCGGCGGCGGATGCGTTGTTGCGCGATTTTTCGATGTCGCCAATGTGTGTGTAACAGCAATAGTATTGCGGGTTTTGTTTGAGAACTTCGCGATATGCGGCGACGGCTTCTTCGTTGCGACCCAGCGCCTTGAGCGAGTCACCCATGGAATGTCGGGCCTGAATGCGCTTGGGGTTCTCGCGAAGTGCGAGTTGAAATTCCTTGACGGCTTCTGCGTGCTTGCCGGTTCGGAAGAATTCGTTGCCCTTTTGCGTATGTGGTCCGCCGTCATCGTGATTGTGTTGGCCGGCGGCGGCCCGCTGCTGACCGGCTTGCGGTTGTCGGCCACGGGGAAGCGCTCCAAGCCCTCCGGAGTTTTTTCCGAAGTTCGCCATCCGCTGCATTTCTGCGGGTGTCCTTCCGCTGGCCACCTGACGGTTGTTTGCAGATCCCTGCTGGACCGGCGTAGATGGTCGGGCTGGCACCTGCCGATCGCTTTCGTCAAATCGCGAAAACGCCTGGCCCAGCGTGAATTCATAAAGACCGGAGAACTCCGGATCCTTGAACATCTCCTGCCGATCGGCGGATATGACGACGAACAAGGCCACCACTGCAACCACGCAAGAGGCAGCCAGCGCGATGGGACTTGCAGTTCGATTTGAATTCTCGTGAATGGACGAGTCGTTTCGAGATGACCCAGCCCCCGATTTGTGCGAAGTGTTTTTGCCAGCCATGGTTTTTACCTTTCTTCACCGTGACATAGGTCAAGACCGCCACGATTCTGACGCACAACCTGCCAAGACTTGTAACCGGTTGGTAATCAAAGAACTTACATTGTAATCACCAATTCTCAATCTTGAAACCGTCAAACACATGGAACCGTCAGGCAACCGGTATTGCGTTTGTGATGGACACATATGGCTTCTTCGACAAAAAAGACTGGGCGAGCAAAGAATGCTCACCCAGTCTCGAATTGTTAACCAAATAGTGACTTCAACTGACAATCAGCGACGTTTACGGCCCTCCATTCTGATTGACCTGAAGTCCTGAGATCTCAAATGTGCCATTGCTTAGATTCTGCCCCGTCAAATTCACGTCACGTGGCGTCAGGTCCACACACTTCTCGTGGCTCAGTCGAATCTGGTTGCATTGCACCGGCGGTTGACCCGGTATCTGGGCCTGGAACTCGATCTGATAGGTAATGTCGAAGAAGCTGTCCACCGTGAACTGCCCATCGGTATCGCCCAAATTGATCGAAACACCGTCTTTACCGCTGGAACCTATGTTCGAAACGACAAGTGGTTCACCGGGTTGCGGATTCGGAATCTGCCCGCCACCGACTGGCGTGCCGAAGAGGAAGAATTCGACGCGCATGTCGAGTGCCGGATTGCCACAAGACGACGGATCGGCAGACAGAATCTGCTGACCGGGCTGAGGCGTATCGATTCGATAGGTGACGTCGAAGAAGCTATCCACGGTAAACGAGCCACCAGGAGGTGTCGTACCGAAATCGATCGTGTACGTGATGTCGAAGAAGCTGTCCACGATAAAGTCCATGTCGGCTCTTACGCCATCCTGGCCACTCGAACCAATGTTCGAAACGACCAACCGGCCACCCGTGTCGACCAACGCTGCTTGACCGAGCGGCGTGTGACTTACGCCACCGAACGTGATGACCGGTGGCAACGGGCAACCAACCGCCTGATCTGCGGGACAGAAGGTCGTACTTTGCGGGAACACGGTGTAATCGCAACCCACCGGCGTTGCACCCGGGCAGACCGTGGCAAGGTCAGCCGGACATTGCGTTACGACGGCTGCACACAGTGTCACATCGCAAGGACACGACGTAAACGACACCGGACACGACGTCTGGAAAACAGGTGCAAACGTGAAATCGCAAATTCCTGTCGGTCCCGCACAAATCGTCAGACCGTTGTCCTCGCAAGTCGTCGGAATCGTCGTCGGACATTGCGTAATAAACGGTTCGCAGACAGTTTGGGCACCAGCCACGTCAGCACAGATTGTGACCGTCTGCGGACAGACCGTTTCTTGAATCGCACAGAATGTCGCCTGTGGTTCACAGATCGTGAATTCGCATACGGTCGCTTCAAACGGACACTCGGTTGGCGATGCCGGACATTCCGTCAGCACTGCCGTACAGGTCGTCGGATCGCACGGGCAAACCGTTTCCTGGTACGCACAGAGCGTTGGATTGGTCGGACACGACGTCCATTGTCCCGGACAGCTCGTCGGATGGGCAGCCGCACACATCGTCGGTGCAGTCTCGCATTGTGTGATGATGATCGGACAATTCGTAAACGATGTCGGCGAAATCGTCGGATCGTCCTGACAGAACCCATCGATACCCGGACACGTCGTTGGGAGGGTTGGACAGAACGTATCCACCGTCTGGCAAACCGTAAATTCACACAAAGTCGGGTCATTAGGACAGGTCGTCAGGAAACTCGGACAGGACGTTTCCGCTACCGGACACGACGTTGGATCACACGGGCAAACCGTTGGCGTTCGCGGACACCGTGTTTCAATCATCGGGCACGCCGTTTGGATCTCGGGGCAAACAGTCTGAACATTTGTGCAAACCGTGACCACATCCTCACATAGCGTCGCTTGCAGCGGACAAACGGTCGTCAACGGACACATCGTGGTTGCTCCGCCGGTCTCGCACTCTGTCGGGGTGGCCGGGCATAGCGTCGGCTGATCCGGGCAGAAAGTTTGGACGTCTGGACAAACCGTGAAGCTGCAAAGCGTCGGAGCCTGCGGACACAATGACGGTGCCTGCGGACAGAACGTGTCCTGAATCGGGCAACGCGTCGGGTCGCACGGGCAAACCGAGAATTCGGTCGGGCAACTCGTCGGCATCGCAGGACATTCAGTAACAACTTCCGGACACTGCGTGGGAACATCCGAACACTGCGTCGGAATCAACGGGAAGACCGTTGGATCGGGACAGCCAGCCGCTTCGTCGAACGGACAGAACGTCGGATTCTGCGGACATACGGTAAATTCGCAAAGCGTCGGCGTACCGTCTGAACAGATCGTCTGCGAGAACGGACACTCGGTCACAACTTCCGGACAGCGGGTAATGTCGCATGGGCACTCCGTCACTGTTCGCGGACATGCCGTTTGCAACTGCGGGCAAACCGTATCCTGAACCGGGCAAACCGTCTGTTGACTGACGCAGGCAGTGATCGCCAACTCACATGAAGTCACCGTGAGCGGGCAAACCGTATCAACCGGACACGAGGTCGGCTGATCCTGCGTGCAGATCGTCGGCACCACCGGGCAGGTCGTCACGATGTCCGCCGAACAGAACGTCGGGTTCGTCGGGAAGATCGTGAAGTCGCAATCGGGCGGTGACTGCGGACAATGCGTCGGTTCCTGCGGACAGAAGGTCGTCCCCTGGACACCACACTGTGTCGGATCGCACGGGCAAGTCGTCACCACTGCCGGACAGAATGTGTCATCGACTGGACACGTCGTGAACTGGCCCGCAATCACGCAAATGGTGAATTCGCATTGTGTCGGCGTCGCCGGGCACTCTGTCGGAATCTGAGGACAATTGGTCGGACTCATTGGGAATACTGTCGGATCGGGATCCTGGCATACGCCCGGAATCACCGGACACGTCGTTGGATTTGTCGGGCAGAACGTATTCTCCTGCGGACAGAGTGTGAATTCGCAGAACGTCGGAATCACCGGACACTGCGTCGTGAAGTTCGGGCAGAACGTGTCCTGTTGCGCACAGGTCGTCGGTTCTGCCGGACACAGGGTGAATTCCCTCGGACAGAACGTCGGGTCCGTCGGGCACTCTGTGAACTGACACACCGTTGGGAACTGCGGACAATTCGTAAACTCGCACTGCGTCGGCGTAGAAGGACAATTCGTCACATCTTGCGGACACTGCGTAAACTCACAAATGGTCGCCAAACCGGTCGGATCACAGAACGTAGGTTCTGCCGGACACGCAGTCGGCTGTAGCGGGCAGTTCGTGACCACGACTGGACACTCGGTGAACTGGCAGATCGTCAGCGCAGTCGCACAGTTCGTCACGTCACTTGGACACTGCGTTTGTTCGATCGGACAAGTTGTCGGATCGCATGGGCAGACCGTGAATGTCTTCGGACACTCCGTAATGACCTCCGGACACGTCGTCGCTTCCTGCGGACATTCGGTCGGAATGGTCGAGCAGATGGTCGCACCCATCGGGAAGACCGTCGGGTCTGGGCAGTTGCCTGCCGCATCGATCGGGCAAACGGTCACGATCGTCGGACACTGCGTGTGTTCGCAAATCGTCATCTGCTGCGGGCAAGACGTGTCGAATTGCGGGCACTCGGTCGCAACCATCGCACAGGTCGTCGGATCTGCCGGACACTGCGTGATCGTCGTCGGACACGAGGTCTGAAGGATCGGACAACTCGTATCCTGGACCGGGCAGGTGGTCACGGTGCCATCGGGGCACTGCGTAAACTGACTACCGCACTGCGTCGGCGTTGCCGGGCAAACCGTAAACACGTTGTTGCAAACGGTCGGCAACGTGGTCTGGCAAATCGTGGGTGTTTCCGGACAGGACGTCACTGCTTGCGGGCAAACCGTCGGATTCGTCGGGAAGATAGTGACCTCACAATTCACGCCATCCTGCGGACAGAGCGTCGGCTCAGTTGGGCAATTCGTCAGCTCTGCCGGGCACCGCGTGGGATCGCACGGGCAGTTCGTCGGACTGAGCGGACAGAAAGTTTGTTCGACCGGGCACTGCGTAAATGCGCCCACGCCTGAAGGACAAACCGTCACTTCGCAAATCGTCAGAATCGAGTGCGAAGGACATTCGGTCGGTAGTTCCGGACATTGCGTTGCGACCACCGGGAAGACAGTCGGATCAGGATTCGGCGGACAATCGGCACCGTTCGCCGGGCAGAACGTGTCCAGATTCGGGCAGACCGTAAACTGACACTGCGTCGGCTGGAAGGGACACGTGGTATCAAAATTAGGACAGAAGGTTTGTTCCTCCGGACATGTCGTCGGCTCCTGCGGACATACTGTGAACTCTTTCGGGCAGGCAGTCAGCACGTCAGGACAAATCGTATCCTGACAGACGGTCGGGAAGATCGGGCAGTTGGTCGGCTCACAAACGGTCGGGTCGAGCGGGCATTGCGTTGCAACTTGTGGGAAAACGGTCGGATCGCATCCTGCTGCCGGGTCGCCAGGGCAAAGCGTCGGCTGCGTTGGGCAGAACGTCGGTTGATCAGGGCAGAATGTTTGCGACAGCGGACAAACCGTAAACTCACAAAGCGTTGCAGCCTGCGGGCAATTGGTAACATCGCGCGGGCAGGCTGTTGGCTCTTGTGGACATCGGGTTGGGTCACACGGACAGACGGAAAATTCAATCGGACATTCCGTCGCCGTCGCGGGGAATATCGTGGGATCGAGACAAGGATTTGGGTCGCAAGTTGTTCCGTCGCCAAAATAAGTTCCGAAGAATGGGCCGCCTATGCAGTCATCCTCGGAAACGACGGCGCAATCTCCTGTGTCACGGCAACAGGCACCCTCTGCCATTAGGCTGAATTGAATTTGGAAATCAGCAAAGGCGCGAAGGTCGGTGGAACCGTCGCCATCTGGATCGCCAGGCTCGCAACCGGGGATATGCGGAACGCCCGGACCTTGGAGACAAAGTTCCAAAATTTCCAGGTCGAAAATATCCCGATCGCCATCGCGATCATAGTCGTAGTCCAATTGCGCATACGCGATGCCAGCACCAAAGGGTACCGCCACCATGCTCAACGCCATGACCAGAACCGCCACCCCAAATATGCCGGGTCTGCGGTCCCAACTACAGCATCGATTCAAATGTCCAATGGTTGTCGACACAGTTGATGTGCCTACGCGCCCATTCCCCAAGTTGCCGTTCATTGCCCCGGCCTCCGACGTGAAAGTGATTGGAATTGCGAAAGATTGGCCAGCCTAATTACAATTCTGACAACGTGATGACACAAAGTCAACACATTTGGTTTTGATGCAAAGCCTGTTTGAGATGTGAAGAGTGCTGTTTTTGCAGGTTGGTTGAAAAATGACACGTTGTGACCCTTTGCGGTGACACATCAAGTTCCACTTGAAGCTCGCCCCGATTGGTGGCGACGCAACCCAAGTGGAATATTTTCGATAAATGTCGCCAGCCTTGACGCAAATAAGGGCGAAGTCGAATGCAACAGTTCGTTTTTGAATCAAGCAATTCGCTCTTGAGTCAAGCATGAACGCTTGTAGACTCGCACCGTTACACCATAGACACAGAACAATCGATATTTGACGAGGTCCGAAAAAAATTTTGAAAAACAAATCCACACCGGGCGCAAATCCCATTAAAACATCAACCTAAGTGATTCCGGCACAAGTGTTTCTGTATTAATCGTTACGGAAATTTCGTGAACAAATTGAGAATCGGAATATTGAAATGGCCGATGCCTACGCTGACCTACTAAACAAAATCATCGAGATCGGTCGCCTGACCGCCATCGATGCCCTCGTCCAATGGGATCAGGACACCTACATGCCCCCACAAGGCGTAAGCGCCCGGTCAGAAATGTGCGCTCAGATCGCCATCACTGCCCACAAGTTGCAAACGTCCAGCCAGCTCGGCGAGTTAATCGCCAACAACAACGAAACGGGCGATCCGATCCGCGACACGATTATTCGCGAAGCCAAACGCGATTTTGAAAGGGCTTGCAAATTGCCCGCCGACCTCGTCGAACAGTTGAGTCGGGCATCTTCGCTGGCCAAGAGTGCCTGGGTACAAGCCCGGCAAGAGAACAACTTTCAAGCTTTCGCCCCCCACCTTGACGATTTGCTCAAACTCGTTCGTCAGAAAGCGGAGGCTATCGGTTTCGACAACGAGCCTTACGACGCGCTGGTCGATGAATACGAACCGGGTGCAACGACGGCTGAAATCGCCGCTCTATTTGAGAGACTTCGTGCCGACCTGGTGCCCTTATCGCGGGAAATTGCTGCATCGCCCAATCAAATCGACGATGCAATTCTGAGGCGAAATTTTCCCGAGGCTCAACAGGAAGCCCTTTGCAAACATCTCGCCTCGGCGATTTGCTTCGACTTCACGGCTGGGCGGTTGGACCGATCCGTCCACCCATTTTGCACGTCCATGGGGCCACGCGATGTTCGCGTCACGACGCGTTTTGACGAGCGGTTCTTTTCTTCAGCGATTTTCGGAGTGCTGCATGAAGTGGGCCATGGACTTTACGAACAGGGCCTGGACCCAACCCATCAATTCACGCCCATGGGGACTGCCACCTCGCTGGGCATCCACGAATCGCAATCGCGTCTTTGGGAAAACATGGTGGGCCGTTCGTTGCCATTCTGGAAATGCCACCTCGCAACTGCGCAGGAACACTTCCCCGATGCCTTGGGTAACGTCTCGCTTCAAAATTTCTACAAGGCAATCAACAAGTCTGCCCCTTCGCACATCCGCGTCGAAGCCGACGAAGTCACTTACAACCTGCACATCATTCTGCGGTTTGAGTTGGAGCGCGAGTTGGTGTCGGGACGGTTGGCAGTCAAAGATATCCCCGAAGCCTGGAATCAAAAATCACTGGACGTCATCGGCCTGACACCACCCAATGATGCCGACGGCTGCCTACAGGACATCCATTGGTCGCTTGCCGGATTCGGTTACTTTCCGACTTATGCGCTGGGCAATCTGTATGCAGCTCAATTCTTTGATAAAGCCCGCAGCGATCTGGGCAACCTTGATGAGCAGATCACCAAAGGAGAAGCCCGGCCATTGAGAAACTGGTTGCAGGAAAATATTCACAAGCACGGAAAGCGCTTCCGAGCCGCCGCCCTATGCGAAAAAGTCACAGGAAATCGGCTGACCACCGAACCGCTGATGAAATACCTCGACGGGAAATACAGGCCGTTGTATAGCTTGGCGTGAATCATCACCGAAATCGCCCTTTTGCTTTGCCTCCTGGGCGATACAATAAATTGAACGAACCGGCATTGATGGGAGAAGAACTCAAATGACCTTTCTACCGATGATTTCAAGCGTGATTCCCGATGGTGTGGCTGTGCTTGCCAATCTCGACATAGATGGATTCCTGACGAGCCAATCGTTTCTGACCCAATTGGCGTCAGCGATATCCGCGTTTCTGCTGTCGCTGTTTAGCCTTTTCATTGGCGGCGGGACGACCGGCGCTTGATTTGAATCGGCCTGTGACGGTCAATTCTCAGTGCGACGTGCTAAGCTGCCGATGATTATAATTATAGACGTACACCCGCCTATGCACTAGAGGTACCCGAATGCTGGGTTGTTGCGGGAATCAGGTTCAATTTCCAGTGGGTCATCGGCAATTGATTTTGACCCGCCTGCCCTGTGTGGTATATTTGGCTGGATTGTTTTAGTGCAGTGGTTTTGAACGTTGACATTCGAGCGGGTCTGCCGCTTGGGAATGATACTTGGTAACGCCTTAACTCTGAGGGGTTGCCAGATTAGATGTTTAGATGGTAGCTGTTTAGATGGCGAAGAGTTCTATGACGCAATACACATGCTAACCACTGTTTCCGCGATTCGATCATTCGATCTGGGCGGTTGGCATGAATGTGCGTGGCGCAATACTTCGTCAGGTTCAATCTCACCTTTGCGTACCCCAACAACGCAAATTGCCATTTTCAGATCAGCCCGCATTCGGAATCGAATCTCTCGGAAACCGAGTCTGCAACGTCGTGCGCAGAAACTGTTTGCGCAGATGGGTTCTTCGATGGACGAATTCTTTGCGGGTGTTTCCTGGGATACGAAATCTCGCACCCCGAAATTGACAAAGCTTGAGGAGCTAAGGTCGTGAGTGGTAAGAGCATAAACGTAACCCTGCCCGATGGAAAGATTTTGGAGATGCCGCAAGGTGCAACGGCATACTCCGTCGCGGAAAAAATCGGTCCGGGTCTGGCGAAGTCGGCGATCGGGGGCATTTTGGACCCCAGTGGCGAAGCGACGGTGATCGATCTGTACGCCCCGCTTCCTGGCGATTGCACGCTCTCACTTTTGACATCGACCGACGAAGACCCGCGCAGCCTTTCCCTGCTTCGACATAGCACCGCACACGTGATGGCCGAGGCCATCTGCAAACTCTATCCGGGTACCAAGCTCGCCTACGGTCCGCCGCTCGATGACGGGTTCTATTACGACATCGACTGCCCGCAACCGATTTCGCCCGACGATTTCATAGCGATCGAAGATGAAATGCAGCGCATCGTCAGCGAAGATCGCAAATTCACGCGCTACGATCTTGATCGTTCCGAAGCGATGGCCAAGCTCGAAGAAGAAGGCAACCGCTTTAAGGTGGATAACGCCGAGCGGGCAGAAGGCGACACATTGAGTTTCTACGTCACCGGCGAAAACCGCGGCAACGATTTTGAAGATTTGTGTCGCGGTCCGCACATTCCTTCAACCAAACGTATCGGTGCGTTTAAGGTGCGTCAGGTCAGCGGCTCGTACTATCGCGGAGATGTTAACGAACAACAATTGCAGCGCGTTTACGGGACCGCATTCTTCAAAAAGAAAGCGTTGCGGATTTGGGAGCAGCAACTCGAAGAAGCCAGGAAACGCGACCATCGCATGCTGGGCAAGGAACTCGATCTTTTCACGATTTCGCCCGATACCGGCAGCGGGCTGGTGCTATGGGAACCCAACGGTGCAATCGTTCGGATGATGTTGGAAAACTTCATCAAAGCCGAACTGATCATTCGTGGGTACGAGCCTGTGTTTACCCCGCACATCGGTCGCCTCGATCTTTATCGCACCAGCGGTCACTATCCATATTACGAGGATTCGCAATTTCCGGCCCTCTATGAAACCGATCGCGGCAGGATGTTGCTGTGTTTGAGAAATCTGCTGCGTCGGGCGCAGGAAGAACATGCCGGCCAGCGGCGCGACGAAGCCGTCAGCAAAGCCCGCAACTTCGCCGGTGCGATTCAAATGGTCTTCGACGATCTGAAAGCACTTGATCCGGCGGCAGACATTGACAAGCAGCTTGATGTTGTTGAAGAGGCGCTTAAGGGTGAAGAGGGTTACCTCCTCAAACCGATGAACTGCCCGCACCACATTCACATTTACAAAGCTTCGCCGCACAGTTACCGCGATTTGCCAGTGCGGTTGGCTGAGTTCGGAACGGTGTATCGATACGAACAGTCCGGCGAATTGGGCGGAATGGTTCGGGTTCGCGGTTTCACCCAGGACGACGCTCACATTTTCTGCACGCCCGAGCAGTTGCCCGAAGAACTACGCGCGACGGTCGAATTGACCCAACTCGTGCTTTCGACTCTGGAATTTAAGGACTACCGCGTACGCCTCGGCATGCGCGATCCGGATTCCGACAAATACACCGGCGATCCGGCGCTTTGGGATCGGGCAGAGCAGGACCTGCGCGACATCATCAAAGAGATGGGCATCGAAGCCACCGAGGAAAAAGGCGAAGCCGCCTTCTACGGACCGAAGATTGACTTTGTCGTCAGAGACTGCATCGGCCGCGAATGGCAATTAGGAACCGTGCAGGTCGATTACAACCTGCCCAACCGTTTCGACATCAGCTACGTCGGTGCCGACAACAGCGACCATCGCCCCGTGATGATTCACCGGGCACCGTTCGGCAGCATGGAGCGTTTCGTCGGAATCTTGATCGAACACTTTGCAGGCGCGTTTCCCTTATGGCTTGCCCCGGTGCAGGTGGCTGTTGCGACCATCAGCGAAAAAAGCATCGAGTATGGCCAAAAGGTTCACGACAAACTCGCCAGCCAAGGCATCCGTGTCCTGCTCGATTCCGGAAGCGACAAAATCGGCCCGAAGAAGCACCGCCTTCGCGCTCAAAAGATTCCATACATCCTCGTCGTCGGCGAGAACGAAGCGGCAGAGGAATCTGTCAACATCAACGACCGCGACGGTTCGACCATGGGCAGTTACCCACTCGACAGTTTCGTCGAATGGTGCTTTATCGAAATTCAAACGAAAGGCAAGAGTCGGCACAAGTCGCTGACCGCCTCAGAGCGCAGCCAATAGCCAACCCAACTATGGCTGCTCTCGCAATTGATCAATTGTAAAATGGGTATCCGAAAGGAAGTGTCATCGCCAAGAGACCGAGACTAAACGAAGAGATTCGCATGCCGCAGATCCGGCTGATCGATCAGGACAGCGCCCAGCGCGGCGTTGTGGATACGTATGTGGCATTGCGAGAAGCCCGTGATCTGGGACTCGACCTAGTCGAGATCGCCCCGCACGAGCGACCGCCAGTTTGCCGCATCATGGATTATGGCCGCCATCAGTACACACTGAAAAAACGCCAGAAACAAAGTGCGACCCATGAAGCGTCGCTCAAAGAAGTTCGCCTGCGCCCCAAGACGGACGACAATGATCGCAACATCAAGATCGCCCGCGCCGAAAAATTTCTGACCCAAGGCCACAAGGTTCAGTTCACGATGCTCTTTCGCGGTCGCGAACGTCAGCATTCAAACATGGCCCGCGATCTGTTCATGGAAATCATCGAACACTTCGGCGAACTGGTCAAAGTCGAACGCATGCCCAAGAGTGAAGGCCGCCGCATGACCATGGTCATCGCCCCAACCAAGAAGATGATCAAGACCAAGCCCAAATCAAAAAACGAAAGCCCCAAAAAGGGTAAGGACAAACCGGGCAAAGACGGCGCTGAAAAAGACGCAACTTCTTCGTCCACGGATGCGCCGAGAACACCCGAATCGTCGGACAGTACTTCTAAGGACGCAGATACTTCTGAAAACGCAGATGCTTCCAAAGGCGACTCAGCTAAGAGCGACAGGGCTGAGAACGATATGGTCGCGAAAGACTAAAGGCACGACCCAATGGCTGGCGGGGAACATGACCGACCGCGCGTATCGACAAGATCCATCTGTACAGATTCTGGACGCATTGACCCGCGCAAAGTCATTGGTTTGCGTTGGGCATGTTTCGCCAGACGCTGACTGTTTGGGAGCTGCATTGGGCCTCGCCCGAGCATGGTCGCTCCATCAAAACAGAGATGCATCCGTTTGGGTGAGCGAGAAATCGATCCCTGCCAGACTGCGCTTCATGTTTGAGATCGCCAACGTTCGAAATGCGAATGAGTACGATCTTGAGTCCGCCGATCGAATTGCCGTCGTCGACACCTCTCAACCGTCGCGCATTGACCTCCCTAAAAACGCCACCAGCAGCATCGATGGGAATCCTCGAATTCTGAATATCGATCATCATTTCACAAACACGTGTTTTGGAGACCTCCATTGGATCGTGGAAGATGCATCGAGTACATGTGAATTAATTTACGAAGTTTTGCGCGGGCTTTCATATCGAATCGATCCGGCGACCGCCGCTCTGTTGTATTCGGGAATCTACACCGATACCGGCGGATTCTCACTTCCCAATACGACGGCCAACGCCTTGCACATCGCGGCTGATTTAACCCAATTGGGCGTTTCGCCATCGGATGTTGCGGAGCGCGTCGATCGATCCGTCGGAGTTCCGCAGTTCGAACTCATGAAGTGCATCTATCAAAACACGCGCACGCAAGAAAACGGTTCCATCGCTTACAGCACGATCAGCTATGACGATTTGGTTCGATCCGGTTGCTCGCCTTCGGACATTGACGATCAGGTGAATGTGCCCAGGTCGATGGCCGGTGTAACGATTGCTGCACTCTTTACGGAAGTCGAACCGGGTCAAATCCGTATTAACTTGCGCGGCGAAAGCAATACCGAGGTCTCCGGTTTGGCGCAGCAATTCGGTGGCGGAGGACATCGACAAGCTGCCGGCGTCATCATGTCGGGGACTTTGCAATGCGCCGTCGAGCGGATTGTCAATGCGGCGGTGAACATGCTCCATCAGAAATCAAACCAAACAAACGCGCAGAAGCAAACATGCGAGTCATCCGGCCACTGATACCATCGCGTCGATTGTCCATCTCGATTAACACCATTTACGCGAATTCGTTAGGATGTTTCGCATGAATACTCAGCCACCCTGTATGCTCACCCTTGTTTCCGGGCTGCCGCGTTCTGGCACGTCGATGATGATGTCGATGTTGCAAGCCGGCGGGATGGAACTGGTTGTCGATGGCGAACGAACGGCCGATGAAGACAATCCCAAGGGTTACTTTGAACTCGAGAAGATCAAGCAGATCAAAGCCGATTCCAGCTGGCTGACCGATTCCAATGGCAAAGTGATCAAAGCCATTTCGCAGTTGCTGCTGGACCTCCCGACCGATGGATCGATTCGTTACAAAATCGTCTTCATGCGTCGCAACATCGACGAGGTGTTGGCGTCGCAGAAAAAAATGTTGATTCGGCGTGGAACCTACAAGCCGGAAATCTCGGACGAAGAAATGAAGCGTATGTTTCTTTTGCACCTTGAGCAAGTCACCGACTTTCTGCAAAAACATGAAGCCATGGATACGCTTTACGTCAATTACAATCGCCTGATCGCCGACCCAACCGACCGCATCGACTCAATCAATCAGTTTCTGGGCGGATCGCTGGATGTGGCTGCCATGTCAGCCGTCGTTGACAAGCAGCTCTATCGCAACCGCGCATAACATACCCAACACCAAACACGCCAAATCATACAAGCCCCCTTTGGCCTGACACTCGAACTTGCCCTATCATTGAATCTGTGGAATGGACCCAAAACATCGAAGCTGTCGTATTCGACATCGGTGGAACACTGCTCGATTTTGACCGGGCAGAGTCATACGCGGAGATGAAAGCCGGTGCAGCGTTTGCGCACGAATACCTGCTAAAGCTGGGACACGCGCCGCCGTCGGGAGGTGTATATCGTCGACGGATACTAAGGCGGCTCGGCCGAGCGTATGTGTGGTCCAGACTGACCGGTGGCGAGCTTGATCCAATGCACGAGTTGGCAAATCTGCATAAGTCAATGGGTATCGAACTGGATTCTATCCCGGCAAATGAGTTGGCTCGGTTGCTCTACAGCCCCAACAAGGCACTTGCGCGGGCTCATCCAAAGACGGCTGACACGTTGCGAGCAATCCAATCGGCGGGCATGAAAATCGGGCTGATCTCCAACACCGTCGCCCCACCGAGCGGCCTTGAGGATCATCTCGCACAGGAAGGATTGCTGGAATACTTCAGCGTGCGCGTTTTTTCATGCACAGTCGGTGTGCCCAAGCCCAATCCGAAGATTTTCAATGTAGCACTCGAGCAACTGAACGTCGCCCCCGATCGAGCGCTCTATGTTGGCGACAAACCGCACATCGATATCGTTGGCGCAAGAGGCGTTGGAATGTTCGCCGCCCTTCGTGCAAAACAACCGCCCACCAAAAAGAAGCATCTGCCCGATATTTGTGTTCGTGAATTGTGCGAACTAATCGACCATCTCAATTTGTCGCCATCGCCAAAGTCATGAATGTGGAACTGACCCCCAAGCTGTTGCTCAGCGCCTATTCGCAAGGGATTTTTCCAATGGCCGACGACGACGGCGAAATTCTTTGGTTCGCACCTGACCCACGCGCGATCTTCGACCTTGATAACTTTCATGTGCCCAAGAACCTCTCCAAACTCTACCGTCAGAAACGGTTTGAATTGAAAATCGATAGTGCATTTGAAGGCGTTATCGATGCGTGCGCAGATCGGCACGAGGGTACCTGGATCAGCGGAGAAATTCGCGAAGCATACCTAGAACTTTATCGTTTGGGGTTTGCACATTCGGTTGAGACATGGCGGGACGGCCGACTGGTTGGTGGATTGTATGGTGTTGCATTTGGCGGTGTGTTTTGCGGCGAGAGTATGTTTCATCGAGAGACGAACGCCTCGAAGATTGCACTTGTGTACCTGGTGGAACGCTTGCGCGATCAGGGATTTGCCTTGCTCGACACGCAGTTCACAACCGATCACCTCAAGCAATTCAACTGCATCGAAGTTCCGCGCGAGGAATATATGCGTCGTTTGGCAGGTGCGATTGGATTGGAATGTTCGCTAATCGATTGATACCAAAGTGACGCAAATGCTGCGGGTGCGACTAGAGGGTTCAAATGGCTAACGAAGACGCCACGAAAAGTTCAACCCGTCGTGGCGTCTTCTACAGGAGGAGGGGAAAGAAGCATCGTACTCTCTCTCACATGGCTAACGTTCGACTGTGCACGGGGGTTGAGCAAGCTTTTTCTGTAGCATTTTGGGATTCTTTGTTCATGCCGGGGCTACCGCTGGCGGCCAAGCTACGCGGTTTGAAATGGGGCCGGCGTGATTTGTTAATTTGGCTAAGACGGTATGCGATTAATCTGTAAGAGATCGGACTTTGCCCAATTGAATCACAACACAATATCATTGCGATTCCGATCTCCACCAATGGTACGTCACATCAGGATTTCCGCCTCGTGCTTGGTGCCATAGGGTGTCTCTCAAAATCACATGGAGCAGGCAGCACCGCCGTTTTTTTCAACATACCGCTGATGGTATTCCTCAGCCCGATAGAAAACGGGCGCGTCGCAAATCTCCGTTACGATCGTTCGCGTGAAGCGATCTGAAGCATTGGCCCGCTCCTTCGATGCCTCGGCGAGTTCTCGCTGATGATCGTTGTGTACGAAGATCGACGAACGATACTGCGACCCCACGTCCGGCCCCTGCCGATTCAACGTTGTCGGATCGTGCATGTCCCAAAATGCATTGAGCAATTCGTCATAGGACACCGTGTCGGCATCGTAGTCGACTTCAACGACTTCGGCGTGCCCTGTGTTCTTGCGACAAACCTCTTCGTAGGTTGGGTTCGTTGTGGTTCCACCGCAATACCCGACGGCTGCATCGACTACGCCGTCGATTCTCCGAAAGTTCGCTTCAACGCCCCAAAAACATCCGGCAGCAAACGTCGCTTTTTGAAGATTCATGGTTTCTCGCACCCTTCGATTCAATTGCCATATCCGCAGGAGACATCATATGTAGGAAGATACAGTTCTTTCAACCGGGATAACGAATCTAAATTTGCTCGCAGGCCCGGAATGTACGCCAGGACGGTTGACCCTATAATGATGCTGCGTACCCATAAGCAAGAAATCAGCCAGAAAACAAAATGCATCGTAATCATCTGCTCAATCTGCTGGAACAATACAAACCCCTCGACTCGCGCGATGCCGAATGTCGAGGACGGTTCGTCGAATTCGTCGATGCGCACACCGATTGCTTTGAGCGGTCTCTGGAAGTTGGCCACATGACCGCATCGGCGTGGCTGCTGGATTCCATGGGCCGCAAGGTTTTGCTGACGCATCACCGAAAGCTGGACTGCTGGCTTCAGGTTGGCGGACACGCCGATGGGCATTGCAATGTCGTCGACGTTGCCCTTCGCGAAGCCCGGGAAGAATCGGGCATTCAAGACATCTGCTTGCTGGACGCTATGATCTTCGACCTGGACATCCACACCATTCCCAGGTTCAAAGACGTTCCAGCCCACGAGCATTACGACGTGCGGTTCCTGCTGCAAGCCGCCGACGACAAGCTGACAATCAGCGATGAATCACACGACCTTGGTTGGTTCGATGCCGCCCAACTCGCGTCGATGAATCTTGACGATTCGATTATGCGCATGCGCGAAAAATGGTTGGCGCGTGAGTGGGTAACCAAGACAATTGTAAAGCCGCACTAACCCGACGACCCCATGCGATATCTGACTTCAATCCTACTTTGTGCGTTCGCGACGGTTGGCTGCGATGTTGCAGCCGTCGATCCGAATTTGGTGACACGTTTGGCGATCGCAGGAGTGGGTCTCGATGACGCAGCCGCACCGCGGTATCCGGCAGCAGGGCGTTCAACCGATTTGTTTCAAAATGGTTCGAGCGCCATTGATATATATCTGCCCGATACACCAGAATTGCAGCGACCCATCCCGGCCATCATTCTCTTGCAGGGCGCCCGAGTTCATAAGTCGTACTATTCGCGCTACTGCGCTCGAATCGCAGCGCATGGATTCGTCGTACTTGCTGCCAACCACGATTCGGCAATCGGGTATTTCACTTCGACATCGAGCGTCTTCGACGTGTTGTCATACGTGACAGAAGCATTGAACGATCCGACGAGTCGTATGTTCGGCATTGTTGATCTGGATCGCATTGGTGTTCTCGGGCATTCATTTGGCGGTGCAACGGCGCTGACCATGGTCCAGGGCGATTGCAATTTTCCGTTTTGCTCCTTGGCATTTGAAAGACCGTCGTCCATTCGCGCGGTGTCGGTCTATGCATCGCACCTCGCCGATTTGTCCGGAGACGTGATTTCAATCGACGCAAGGGGATTACCGGTTCAAATGATGATTGGGGAATTCGACGCAATCGCGAGCGCGGGCGACATTCGTCGTACGTATGAAGCTTTACGCAACGCCACGAAGCAACTAATCGAATTGAAGGGCGCCAACCATTTTGCAATCACCGACGTCAACAATCCACCAGGGACAATCACCGATACCAACGACCCACAGGTCGATCAGGATTTATCAATCAACCTTGCCGCCGACTGGGTGGGTGTATTCATGCGGGCGCACGTGAGCAACGACAACGACGCACTCCAATATTTGCAAACGTGCGCCGCGAAAGAGAACGATCTTTTTGGTGCAGTCTACGAGCCGTTTCAATTGCAACCCACACTTCAGGCGACCGCATCTGATAATAACAAATGATGCAGCGGAAGGCGGCGGACAATTCGCTTCCTGAATAACAAGTGTTGGCAGCCGCCAGCTCATCGGTTAACTTCGC
This sequence comes from Alphaproteobacteria bacterium, assembly GCA_028285105.1. Taxonomy (GTDB): domain Bacteria; phylum Planctomycetota; class Phycisphaerae; order UBA1845; family UBA1845; genus UBA1845. The sequence goes on along the minus strand of JANQQE010000027.1, from coordinate 133,335 downwards.
ACACAAGAAACTGGTCGCCGCAAACTCAACGGTCTAGAAACAACGAATGGAAAAAATCTTAATCAAAGACGCCGAACAGTGGGGTTGGTGGGAGTTGGCATCGAAGACGATGGGAGACGACCCTGCCACCATTTTTCCGTGCAGCGATTGCGATCAATCGGTGGTTGCGAAGGAGGCGATGCACGACGGCTGGGTGCGATTGGCGCTGGTGGGTGAAACCGAACCGGAATCAGAACCCAAAGTTGTCGAGGGTGGGAAGTTCTACTGCCCCGAATGCCAGGTAAAACTTGGCATCGACATAGAAGAAGGTTACGCCAAGAGAGCGGTTCCAGAAAAACCGTCATCCAGTCGCCGAGGTCGTGGTGGCCGACGCAATAATTCACGCCGCGAGAGTGCCTCTGGAACGGGCAAAGAGAAATCGGGTCGCAATGATTCCAAACCAACTGATGGCGAAAAGAAGTCGAACGGTGGGAATGGTTCACAACGAAGCGGCAATCGGCGCGGACGCGGACGAAGGTCACGCCGACCTCGTTCCAAGGGAGATGGAAAAGGACCAGCGCCGAACGGATCAAACGGCCCGAAAGCTTCGGGTGGTTCGCAGAGTTCTGAGTCGGGCGGCTAATCGATAAACAACAAAGGGGTCTGTATGATGAACAAACATCTGTGTTTTGGAAAGTCCTTTGCGTTTCTGCTTGCATTATTGACGATCGGATTCGGATCGGGGGCTTGTTCGCCCGCAGAGAAAGAATCCAAACCATCGCCATCTGCTTCACCGAGTGCGAAGCCATCACCCACACCGAGTCCCGATGCGACAGGTGATTCAGAACCGAGCGATACAAAACCACCGGCAGATACTGGTGAGACGGGTACTGTCAAGATTACCGCCGTGTATCAAGGTACGTCGCGTCCCAAGCGAATCGTGTTGAACATGGCGGCGGATCCGGCCTGCGTGAATGCCAACAACGGTAAAAAAGTTGGCAATGTCAATCTGCTGGTCAACAAGAACATGACCACGCGGAATGTGATCTGCTTTCTGAAAAACGTGCCGAATGGCAAGAATTTTGCGACACCCACCGAGAATGCCGTACTCGATCAAAAGGGCTGCATGTACGAACCGCACGTTCAAACGGTGATGACCAAGCAGCCGATCACTGTGAAGAATTCCGATCCAACGCTCCACAACATCCACACGTTCGCCGAGAAGCAAAGATCCACCAACTTCGCCCAGCCGAACCAAGGCGACAAACGCGACATCGAGTTTGCCCGTTCCGAATTCGTGAAAATCAAATGCGACGTACACCCCTGGATGAGTGCTTACGTCGGCGTGTTTGACCATCCCTATCATGCGGTGACCGGCAAAGATGGGTCATGCGTTTTGGAACTGCCGGTCGGTGAGCACACCATTGGTGGCTGGCATGAGGACAAGAATGAACTTGCAGAGGTCACCGTGACCGTCAAAGCCGGAGAAGAAGTCGAGGTTGAGATTGAGGTTCCCGAATAGCGGCTTCGAATCTTCCTCGCCTCAGGTCACACGCGCGTAATCCGACAAGTTCAGACCAAACCGAGACCATCCGGTTTGGCGACGCGATATACTCTTCGTCGTAGATAGCATTGAAGGTGGTGGACTGCGTCGAGACAACCACTCATTGACAACCCGTTTTACCACGGCTGACGGTCTGGATTTATGAGAACGATCAATCTGGAAATGCTTCGACTCGGCATGAGCAGCCTGCGACTGCACAAGTTGCGGACCATGCTCACAGCCTTGGGAATCATTTTTGGAGTGGCTGCGGTCATCTGCATGTTGTCGATCAGCGAGACGGCGTCGGCTGACGAACTCCGTATGATTCAACTGCTGGGCACGCAGAATATCGTCATCAATTCCGTCAAACCCGAAGCCGAAATTCAGGTGTCTCGCGGCAATCAGCAGATGTTGGCTTACGGGCTCACGTACAAGGACTTAAAGGTCATCAAAGAGACCGTTCCGCATCTGGAGCGCGTCGTACCGATGAAGCAAGTCGCGTTTTCAGTCAGGCATCGCGATCGGCAGGTCGAGACAAACGTATTCGGAACCACACCGGAATTCTTTTCCACCGTCAACACCCATGCAAGCCGGGGACGTGTGCTTGGCCCCACCGATGAATCGCGATCGCGCTCGGTTTGTGTGATCGGATCGGACATTGGATCTCTACTGTTCGGCATCGAAGACCCGCTGGGTCAAAGTCTGTTCGTCAACACCCAGAACAAGACCGCGTCGTACACGATTGTCGGCATTCTCGATCGGGTGGAAACGGCAGGCACGCCTCGCAAGGGTGTCGAAAATCGCAATATCAATCAGGATGTGTTCATTCCATTCGCTGTCGCCAGCAAGCAGTTTGGCGACATCACAGCGCGGCGGTCGTCAGGTTCGCGCGAGTTCAAGAAAATTGATTTGACGACGCTGTACCTGGCGGTGGACACCACCGAAAACGTGCTTGCGGTCTCGGAAGTGGCCAGACGAACCATGCAGTTGCTGCACGAAAAGTTGGACTACGAAATCGTGGTCCCCTATCGCACACTGCAACTCGCCGAAAAAAAGAAAAAGAACTCACAGTATCAATTGGGCTCGATTGCAGGTATTTCGCTGTTGGTTGGCGGGATTGGCATCATGAACATCATGTTGGCCACGGTGACAGAGCGCACGCGCGAGATCGGTGTTCGACGCGCGTTGGGTGCAAAGCGGCGTCATATCACGATTCAGTTTCTGGTCGAGACGGCTGTCATTTCGATGGCTGGCGGGTTGCTGGGCATCATCCTTGGATACGCCGGCGCCTACATCATCGCGCACCTCTACAACTGGGGCGATCCGATCGTAAAATTCTGGTCGATCGGATTGAGTTTTGGGCTGAGTGTGATGATTGGCGTGTTCTTCGGAATGTACCCGGCGATGAAAGCAGCGCAGCTGGATCCGATTGAAGCGTTGCGTAACCAATAACGTTTCAACCTCAAGAAAAATCGATCACGATTAAGTTTTTTTCTCGAATTATTGAGACCGTTTTCCTCTCGAAAGTGCCATCATGCGACACTTCTCGACGTTCCAGACGTGAGCAAGATACGCAACCGACACAACCTTGACACAATCGTACGATTGGCTTCAAAACGCTGAAACGATTTAGAAACAAACGTTCATTCAAGCCGTCCGAAAACCAAAGTCAATTTGCTGATACACTTTTTTTGTCGTATACTTTCACTGCTGGCAGTACTCCCCCCACGACTGAATCCCCACGACATGTTCAACTATACGATTCGTGCGCGCAGCTCTTTGCGTGATGCAACTCTGCGCATGATGAATCTTGAATTCGATGACGCATTGCCGAATTCGCCACTGATCGCAGTGAGGAAAACACTGCAGAGAAGCACTGATGTTTGCTTGAAAAAGGTTGGGTGCCAATAAGAATTGACATTTTCTGACCGAAACGTCGGATCCTATTGGCCCTGACATGCGTAGTATCGTTCGGGGACGTATCTGAAAGGGGACATTATCGGGTACGAACCAGGCGAATGGCAATTCCGGTTGAGGGACCGGAGCCGCACCAAACGAGGGGGCTTCGCCGAATCGCGTCGCCGCGACAAAAAGTTACGCAAGCAGAGATTTGCGATAACAGGAGTCGCAAAAGCGTGCCAGGGAGACGAATCATGGCTCAGTCACAAACCAGATCGACAGCGCAATTTGAGACCGTCACCGCTGCCAATGCTGCCGTTGGCGGCAAAGCAGATAGTGACAAATGTGAACTCGCCTCACCGCTGCCGCCAACCGGTGACTTCATGCACTTGCTTGGTGACGAGGATCGCCAGATCATTCATCGCCTCTGTACCGAACCGGTACCGCACATGGACCACCCTGAGCTTCACCGCGCTAAAGCCGACGTAGAACTGTTTGGCGTCGTCGCGAAACTGGTGTCATCGGATGCCTCTCGATTCAACGAGCCCGAAGAAATCGTTGCTGGCCGTATTTCGCCGGCAACGCGTGCGCCGACGCTGACCGGTCAGCAGGAAAAGCAACTGTTTCTCCGGTTGAATCTTACCCGGATGAAAATCGGCGCAATTCTCGAGCGCTATGCAGGCCGCCCATTGACGCCTAAAGCTGCGCGGACATTGATCGCATGGGGCCACTGGGAATTGAAGGTTCGCGCCCAGATCGTCGAACTCAACATGCCGCTGGTGTTGGCGATGGCCAAGCGCACGCGTTTGAGTAACGTCGATTTCAACGAGATGATCAGCGAAGGCAACATGGCCCTTCTGCGCAGCGTCGATAAGTTCGACTGCGGTCGCGGTTTCAAATTCAGCACTTATTCGTGCCGTGCGATCCTCAAGAGCTTCTCGCGGGTTGCGATGAAGACTAGTCGCTATCGCGGAACGTTTCCGGTGGAATACGATCCGTCGATCGAAAAAAGTGACCACGTGGAGAGTCAGCGGGCTCGAGTCGAATCGGACTGTATTTCGGAACTCAAGGATATCATCGCCGCCAACGCCGCGTCGCTATCCGATGTCGAAAAGACCGTTATTCTCGAACGTTTTGCATTGGCACCGAAACCCTCCGAGGTTCCGACGCCGAAGACGCTGGAGCAAGTGGGTACGATCATTGGCGTGACGAAAGAGCGTGTGCGGCAGATTCAAAACAAAGCGCTTAAGAAGATTCGTCACGCGCTTGAAACCGGTTACCTGGCTGCTTCTTAGGTCAACAGACCACAGACATAAAGTTAAATGGGCGTGTCCGTTGAATCGAACACGCCCTTTTTGATTGCCTCACATCGCTGATTTCGCCAGGAACGTTGGCCTTATTAACCGACCTCTCGGCGCTGGAACAATGCGGCTCCGAAAAAGAGCGCAGCCAGCGAAAATGCAGCCGAATAGGCGGTCGTCAACGCCATGTACCCCATCGGAATGTTCATGCCGCCATTTACGGCATCGATAATCCACAGGAAGCTGAAGTTCGGAATCAGCATGTACGCAGCCCTGGCCAGTGAAGAAGCTTGCGCTGCCTGCCCGAACAGATAGTCGGAAATCAAGCCAATTGTCAAAACGACCAAACAGATCAGCAGCGTCATAACCTGTCCCACGCGGGTCGAAGCGGCCAACGCAATAGCAGTCAAGACCATCACCGCGCAAAACACGAGAAACGCGGACTTGATCACATTGATGCTGACCGGTCCCAGATCGAATACCTGTAATTCAAAGTTCCTTCCGAGAAAGCACGTCGCCAGCGCGCCGAACGCAAGGACCGGAGTGCCCAATTTGAATGCCGTACTGACGAACGGTTTGTCTCTAAAAAAATTATAAATCCCGGCCAGGATAAACACGACGATCAACATTCCCGGTCCAAACATCAAGACCGGCCAATGCCATTCGTCTGCACTGCTCTCAAGGACTTTGTGCTGCACCGACAAGAAGAAGCCCAGAAATTCAATGAAGAATGCCAAGGCCAATGCAAAAATCAGGCCCAGGTATTTTCCCAGCAGAAACATTGGCCGGCTGACAGGCTTGCTGACAACGGTCAAAACCGTTTTGTTGTCGATTTCGCGAGTGAGAACAGATGATGCACTAAATGAGGCGAGAAACAGTCCGCTGAGCAGGAGCGTGGAAAGCCCCAATTCCACCAGGAGCTTGTTGTCGTCATCGAGGGTAAACGCAGCCAAACCGACGTTGATCGGCATGAGCAAGAGTGTCGATAGCAACACGATTCCGTAGATCGGCTGACGGATGGTTTCGGTGAATGTCGTAGCCAGGATGGCCAGAATCTTGCCCATGCGGTTGATCGTTCCAGTTCAAGGTATCCTGGAAAAGCATAGGGAACGACCGGAACGCCGTCCAGACGCAGGCGGCGGATTCCAGCAAGATTCATCGGTGCGAAATTCTATCAAGAATCTTGGATTCGGATCGAACCTGGCGACTTTCAAGTTCGTAAGACTGGCAAGCGGCATGTCCGGGCCCATGGTGCGCTTGGCCAGGGTGTCGCGAGATTGAGAGCAGCGAGAGAGAGCGGGATTCACCGAATGCTCGTGCGAAAATAGGATCGCATGAATTGCGGAATTCGGTGAATTGCTGTAGTGTGCCGGATGTAGTCCTTTCCGCTATCGACCTGTCGTTCTGATGGGGACGTCCTCTCTTGCGCTTGGATCGTCGTTCTTATGGTGGAACTTCTGTGCTGTAAGATTCCTTTCGCCTAGAGAAATTTGTAAGTCGTTTATCAACAGGCGATTGCGTAGCTTTCGACGACGAACCGCGATCTTGGCAATGGGAACCAATTGCGGTAAGCTTCCCGCCCCCCGTTGCCAAACCAGGGGCTGGTCTGGATTGGCTGGCGGCTTTGAATTGTGGCGAGTTGACGATCAGAGATTCATTGGCTGGGACTGACAGTCTTGGGATGATTGTTCGTAGTGGTATTGATTAAGAGTCGCAACGATCGGTTGCGTCGAATCTGCACACGCTGAGACCAGCGAGAAACGCATTCTGACATCATGAGTGATTCTTCGGTAATCAGAGATCGACGTGCTCAACTGACGGCACTGGTTGGATTCATATTCCAGACCACGTTTTTCGTCTTTCTGTTCGTCGTTGGACAGGTTTGCCAATCTGAGGTCATATTGGCGGCGTCTCGCTTCATGCTCGGTGGTGTGATCATTTGGCCCGTCATTTCGATCGTCTACAGCCAAAGACGTCGAACCGCCAAGGAGCGGCTCGCGGCTGAAGAACTCAAACGCTCACGTGCCAACGAAGGTGTCGGCGCAATCTTCGACGCTGAAGACGAAGCATACCTGATCGAAAAAAGGCGCCTCGGTTGGATCCTGCGCTGGGTTGTTCCGACGACTGCACTCGTAGTTGCGATGTATCACATTGCATCGGCGATCTGGGTTTGGGGTTGGGATTTCGGCGCACCGCTCTCCGGTCAATGGCGCGAGACACAATTTTCAGGTCCGGCGATGGCGTTTGTCGGCGGGGTTGGGTTCTTGTCGTTTCTGTTTTCGCGATACACAGCCGGGATGGCCCGCATGCCCGGTTGGCGAATGCTGCGCTCCGGTGCCAGTTTTCTTGCTGGAAACGCCATGGCGTGCCTGTTTGTCTTGATCGCGATCGCCCTGCAGGGTCGCGACCTGCCCAACCCGGAAGCAATTGTCAGCTATATCATTCGCATCATCCTTTTGATCCTTGGCATTGAGTTTATTGCCAATTTCATCCTCGACTTTTACCGCCCGCGAACCGTCGGTCAGGAAAGCCGGCCCGCATTCGACAGCCGACTGCTGGCATTGATTACCGAAACGGGCGGAATTGCCCGATCAATGGCTGACGCTATCAATTACCAGTTCGGATTCGAGGTCAGTAAGACTTGGTTCTATAGTCTGCTGCAGAGAGCGATGGCTCCGATGATTGCCTTCGGTGTCTTCGCGTTGATTTTGCTGTCTACAGTCGTATTCGTGGATGCCGACGAGCAAGCCGTCATCGAACGATTCGGCAAACGCCTGCAAAGAGGCGATGAAGTCCTGTCGCCCGGGCTGCACTTCAAATGTCCCTGGCCAATTGATTGCGTCTACCGGGCGCGGGTCGATCGGGTTCGGACGATCACGGTGGGTTCCTCCGTCGATCACGACAAAGAAGCCAACATGGAAGAGGTTGACGGAAAACTTCGCGAGAAACCGATTCTCTGGGGCGAGAAACACGAATTCAACGCGGAGATGATGCTCGTTGTCGCAAGTCCGGATATCACCAACTTCGATACGGAAAGCAACATTGACGACGATGCGCAGGATGCCATCGCCAGTGGCGCCGAGCAAGCCAATGATGCGAGGAAAGAAGGTAAAGCCGTCGCCGTCGGTTTGCTCATGGTGTCGGTGAACATCCAGTATCGGGTCAAGTCGCTGGACGACTATCTGTATGAACACTATGAACCCGAGCGCCTGGTCGAATCCATCGCCTACCAGGTGTTGACCGACTACGCAGCCAGCGTGGATGTCGATCGAATCATTGGACCGGGTCGCGGCGAGGTGAATGAGTCGCTGCACCGGATTCTCCAAAAGCGGGCAGACGAATTGAATCTGGGTGTCGAGATACTTTTTTGCGGCGTTCAAGAAGCCCACCCCACCGACGATGTGGCGAAAGCGTTTCAGGAAGTCGTCAAAGCCGAGATGGAAAAAGACGCCTTCGTCGAAGAGGCTCGAGGACAGGCTGAAGAAATCCTGACGACGGTGGCGGGCAGTCGCAACCGGGCACTGCGACTTGACCGGGCTATCCTCGCGATGGATCGAATCGCCCAGGACGAATCTTCAACCGACGAACAAAAGCAGGCAGCGATTGATCGCGTCGACGAACTGTTGATGGGTTCGATCGATGCAGCCGGTGGAACAGTACCGACAGGCGGTTCGGCGGCATCCAGGATTGCGGAGATTCAGGCTCGAATTCTCTACGAGGTCACGCAAGCCCGGCGCAACCTGACGGTATTCAGCGCGGAGATTGCGGCGTACGAAGCGGCACCGCGATTGTACAAAGTGCGAAAGTACCTGGAGATGCTCCAGGAAGCATTGACAAACATTCGTAAGTATGTGGTGGTGACCGACCCGACCAAGAAGGTGGTCGTGATCTACGACAAGCCGCAGACCGGAACCATTGACATCGACACAGATTAGCACGGAATTTTTCAGCATTGACGTTGGTTGTTGACGTGGGCGGTTTTAATGCCCGCCTGAATTACCAAACTTGTTTGCCAAACTGACTCGATAGAGTAAGGATTCGTTATCGCGTGATCGTCGAACTCAACATTCAAATCGATTTCGACTTCACGGAGAAGCTCACATGAAAAACACACCTTCGATCATCGCTGCGGTCCTGCTGATGGCGATCCTGCTTATGTACTGGTGTACATTTCAGGTTCGCTCTACGGAAGTTGCGATCAAAAAAACGTTCGGTAACGCGAGCGAGGTTCCCATTCGCATCGACGAGAATGACAACAGCTTCTTCGCCGGGTTGAATCTGAAGTGGCCTTGGCCCATTCAAAGTGTGGTCAAGTACGACACGCGCCTGCGTCTGTTGGAAGGCCGCATCGAAGAAGCACCGACACTGGACAGCAAGCAGATCATCGTCACCACGTTTACCACATGGCGCATTGTCGATCCCTTCAAGTTCCACACCCGTTACAACGAAATCGAATCGGGCGAAGAAGCGCTGCGAACGCGCATTCGCAGCCTCAAGAAAGCCGTTATCGGTCAGCACAACTTCTCTGATTTTGTCTCGACCAAGGCCTCCGATCGAAAGCTGCAAGATATTGAGCAAGAGATGATGGACGCGATCGCCGCTGACGCCAAGAAAGACTTCGGCGTTGAAATCTGCACGTTTGGCGTCAAACAACTCGCCCTGCCCGCCAACGTCACGCAGGCGGTGTTTACTACGATGAAGAAGACCCAGGAGGTCAAAGCCGACAAGTATCGCTCGGAAGGCGATGCCGAAGGAACGCGGATCAAAGCGGCTGCCCAGGCGGCAAGTGGACGAATCATGGCGATGGTCGAGCGAAAGGTCGCCCGCATCGAAAGCGAAGGACTTGCCAAGGTCGGTGAAATATACAAGGAATTCAAGGAGCACGAAGAGCTGCGAATATTCCTCGACCAACTTCGATCGATCGAAGTCATTCTGCGTAATCGCGCGGAAGTGTTTCTCGATACCGAAATTCAACCGTTTAATGTCTGGAACCCGGAGACGAGAATTCAAAAACCCTCCGCGGCGACGGCAAGTAACTAGAGTCCCAGGCGCAACTCCGAAATTGTCGCTGATCTGTGCCTGGAAAAACGTTTAACCTCAGTGAGTTAGGTTCATGGCCCACTCGCATCATCACCATCATCATCCTCCGGCAGGCGATTTGCCGGGTGAAGCTCCGCTGGATGCGGCAAACCAATCGCTCGCCGATGCCATGCGGGCAAGCTTCAACATTCTCAAGTTCATCATGGTCGTACTCGTTGTGCTTTATGCATTTAGCGGCGTGCGGATTGTTGACGAAGATTCAGAAGCAGTTGTGTTTCGCTTCGGCAAGTTGAACCGGGTCAAGGGTTCTGGTGCTTCGATAGCATTCCCATTCCCAATCGAAGAAACTTTGATCTTTGCGACCAAGAAGGACAATTCGTTCCGCAGCCTTGATCACTGGCCCAAAGTCAAAGAGGGCCAGATCAATGAACCGCTCAGCAAAGTGCGAAACAGTGGCATATTGAACCCCGGACTTGATGGGTCTCTGCTGACGGCTGACAACGGAATCGTTCATATTCAGTGGGACGTGAAGTACCGAGTGAAAAACCTGGAACGATACGTTCTTAATGTCGGCGACGAATCGACGACGGAAGTGGAAGTGTTGATCAAGTCTTTGCTCAACGACGCCACGATAAACGCCGTTTCCAGTTACAGCGCCGAAGACGTGACCCGAGGTTCAACAACCGATGTCGCCTTCAAGGTGCGCTCGATGGTAAACGAACGGCTTGAACAGTTGGAAACTGGCGTTCATGTTGTCGCCCTCGACATTCCACACTCTTCCGTTCCTGGACCGACGATGATTGCCTTTGACAATGTGGCCAAAGCGCAAAGCGAACGCGACAAAGCCGTTCAGGAAGCCCATCAGCAGCGCATCAAAGTTCTCAATGCAACGGCGGGCAATTCCTGGCGCGAGTTGGCGACGTATCAGACAAGAACGGGCGAAAGACATGTGGGCTTGCTGGATCAACTCGACGCCGCCATTGAGACGAACGACGAAGCGAAGCAAAAGAAGTTGGAAGCTGAAATCGATCAGATACTGGAAAACGAAGCATCCGGAGCAGCTGGTGAACAGATTCGGCTTGCACGCGGGTACTACACGAAAGTCGTACAGCAAATCGAAGGCGATGTAGACCAGTATCACGCGGTGCTTGATGAATATCTCGAATCGCCCGACCTGCTGATTCACCGCCTTTGGGAACAAACCAGGCAGCGGGTTCTTCAGCAGAAAGGTTTGACCAAGCACTTCGTCGCCAGCAATGCGATGGAACTTCGCATTCACATCGAACCCGACCCCGAGCAGGCGGCTCGTGACGAAACCGAAAGATTGCGCCAAGAGAGCGACGCTTACGAATTTGCGCCGAAGAAGAAATTGCACGCAATTATGCCATAAACGCAAGTCACCACGACTAGACGATCGAGCAGAGGGCTCAAGACGGACATCGTTGACCCATTCGGAAACGCGCCTAAACCATGGTCGAATCAACGCTACCAGTCATTCAAACTGTGGGACTGCAAAAGGTCTTTAAGGATTTTTGGCGGCGGCCTCGCGTTTCGGCGGTTCAGGATCTCAACATCGAAATCAAGCCTGGAGAGGTTTTCGGACTTCTGGGCCCCAACGGTTCGGGCAAGAGTACCGTCATCAAGATGTTGCTCGGATTGCTTTATCCCACACGAGGACGCATCTCCGTTTTTGGGCGGCCTCCAACCGACGTGGCGATCAAACAGCGAATCGGATATTTGCCCGAGGAATCGTATCTTTATCGATTCCTTGATGCGAAGGAGACGCTGGATTTTTACGGCAGACTCTTTCGTCAACATGGGCAGGTTCGCCGCGAACGCCGCGACATGTTGCTGGAAATGGTTGGATTGCAACATGAATCGAATCGGCGTATCGGCGAATACTCGAAAGGCATGGCCCGTCGCATCGGTTTGGCCCAAGCCCTAATCAACGATCCTGAATTTCTGGTTCTGGACGAACCAACATCCGGTCTTGACCCGATCGGAACACGTCAGATCAAGGATGTCATTCGCAGGCTTGGCGACATGGGCAAGACGATTCTGCTGAGCAGCCATTTGTTGGCTGATGTCGAGGATGTTTGTGACAGGGTTTGCATCCTGTATGGCGGAAAAGTTCAAGCCGAAGGAACAGTGAAGGAACTGCTGGCCCAGAAGGACGTCACGCAGATTCAGGCGGAACGGCTTCAACCGGGTACCATTGAAGAGATCAAGTCGGTCGTTGAAAGGCGCGAGTCGAAACCCATCGATGTCAGTGTGCCGACAGGCCGACTTGAGAATCTGTTTCTCAAGATCGTTGAAGATGCGCAGGCGGCAAAGATCGAAACGTCAGGCGCCGGGCAAGCAGGAGCCATTCCTGAGTTTCTCGGCGCTGCAACCGATGACGGTAGCGAGATCATCCAATCGCTGATTCTGGCAGCGGATCAAGAAACACCGGCGGTTCCGGTACCCATGTCGGCGAAGAAAGAAAAAGATCCCGCACCTTCCTCAAGAGTGCTGGACGAACTGACGAAGCCAAAACCATCGCCCACAGCAGATTTCAAGCCGAAACCATCGTCTGAGTCATCGCCAAAGACCACTGCGCCCAAGAAAGTCGAAGCCAATCAAAGCGTGATTGACGGGCTGCTCGGGCAAGAGAATTCAGCGGATCAAAAGGATCGGGATAATGGGTAGTATCTGGACCGTTGCCCGTCATACGATTTCAGAAAGCATTCGCAACAAGGTCGCGATCTCATTTATCTTTGTCATGGCGATCATTCTGATCGGCTTGCCGTTCGTATCCAAGGGCGACAACACGGTCAGCGGAGCGGTGCAGGCCTACCTTTCGTATTCCATAACAACGGTCAGTTTTCTGCTCTCATTGCTGTCAATTTTCCTCGCCAAATCGATCTCTGACGATCTCGCCGGCAAGCAAATCCTGATGCTGATGACCAAGCCCGTTGCACGCTGGAAGTATATCGTCGGGCGTTGGTTTGGAATCGTGTGCATTGATACGATGCTGCTGTTGATTGCCGGTGTGCTGATATTTGGATTGACGTTGTATCTGGCCTCCGAACCGGCTCAGGATAAGATCGACAGGGAACGCTTGGAAGGTCAGATTCTAAGTGCGCGACACGCATCGAACTATGTCATTCCGTCGTTCGCGTCCGAGGCAGCGGCCAAGTACCAAGAAAACGTCGAGATCGGTAAGTATTCGGGACTGCCAGACCACGATGAGGTCAAAGAAAAGAAGAAGATTCAAGCACAGATGCGCGAGCGCTGGCGTGTCATTTGGCCGCGAGAGACAAGGGTCTTTGAGTTCGAAAACGTTCGGTGCGATCGCAGCAAGGATTCGATGATTCATCTCCGATACGAACACCGCGTTTCAAACTTTCCGCCCGATGAAATCATTAGATACAGCTGGATCTTCGGAAGCGCCGAAAAGGGAACGGAGCAATATGGTGTACCTCGCCGAGACTTCATGAATCGAATCCATACCGTTTCGGTTCCTGCCGACTGCGTTGCACCGGACAACACGCTTCAGGTCATCTTTCAAAACATCAATCCATACGCACGGTTCGGCGAAAAACAGTACGACAATACAATCGTTTTTCAGCGCGACGATTCGGTGCAGGTGTACTTTCCGATCGGTACATTCGGAGGCAATTTCGTTCGGGCGTTGAGCCTGGTTTTGTGCCGATTGGCGTTTCTGGCCGCCATCGCCGTCGCACTGTCTACAGTATTTTCATTCCCCGTAGCTTGTCTCGGGGCATTTACGATCCTCATCCTTGCGACCAGTCGGGAATTTCTTCTCGACTCAGTCAGTTGGATTCCGGAAGAGGGATCATTGGGGATTGTTCAGATGATCCTCAACTCGGTCATCTGGATCGTCTACTTCCTGATTCCGAACTTCGACAAGTTCAGCGGATTGGAATCGTTGGTAGACGGTCGAAATGTCACGTTGATGTGGGTCTTGATGAGCGTGGGCAATCTCGTGTTGTTCAAAGCGGCGATCTTGTTATTGGCAGGATGTCTGGCGTTCATGTTACGCGAAGTGGATGAGGTTTCAGTTTGACGCAATCGCTTTAAGGCGTAATGGCATAGTCGTTTATCGTTTGGGGATTTCCCGATGTCTCAGGCAGCCCAATCCAGCATGGAGACCTACCTCACCGGACGCGCCAGCGCTGCGCGCAGCGACCGATGGGTGCGACTTCTGTCAGGATTGTTGGCGTTGGTATGTCTAATGGGCGCTATGTTTCTCGTTCACCCAATCAATGAAATCAGGCGTGAAGAACAGTTGACGCTGGACGTGCAGATCAAGGGGCTGCCGCCGGACATTGCGCTCATGACCAAACTTGGAACGCTTCGAGCATTGGCCATCGACATTGCGTTCATCCGCCTTGAAGACCTCAAGATGGAGAATCGCTTTTTCGAGTTGATGCAGTTGTCCGACTGGTTGTGCAAACTCGCCCCGCGCTACCCGACGGTTTGGAAGTACTCGGCTTGGAACATGGCCTACAACATTTCGGTTTGCCAATACAGCGACAAGGCGAGATGGCTTTGGGTTTCCAACGGCATTAGCAATTTACGCAACCGCGGACTGGTGTATAACCCCAAGTCGATTTCGCTATACAAGGAACTTTCCTGGATCTTTTACCACAAGATAGGTGACAAACTCGACGACTCGCACCGGGCATACAAGGCCCAGTTGGCTGTCGAGATGGAGCGAATATTTGGCGAACCGCCGCTGGTGCTTGAAGACGATCAGGCTGTCGATCGTTTCAAGAAAATCGTGGAAGCGCCGCGCGATTTGGATAAATGGATCGAGGAGAATCCGGAAATCAAGCGATTCGTCGATCGGATGCGGCGCAAGGATGAATCGGAACTGCTGGAATTGAATCCGGATTGGACACCGGCAGAAGCCAAAGCGGCTGCCGAGGATGAAGTTGAACTCTCTGCGAACGAGACGTTGCTTTCATTTGTCGCCGAGTACCTGCGCACCTATTCAAATCAAGAACAATTCGTCGTGGTCGACGACGAATATCAAATCGTACCGCACAAGCGGCAGCGCGATTTACTGAGTGATCCGACGAACGCTGAATTGCTGGACCAGTTGTGTGCGGCGGTTCGGTCCGATGTGCTTCGCGACGCTGAAAAATACAATATGAGCGTCGAGTACATGTTGTCGCTGATGGAAGAATATGGACCGCTCGATTGGCGGAGCTGTTTTTCGCACGCCTTGTATTGGGCTTCGTACGGGGACCACGTCACATCCGGCATCAAGAACCGAGACGATGCCGATTCGATGAATGCGGTTCGGTTTATCTTCTTCGCACTTGACCAACTCAGTCGCAATGGCAAGATCATTCTCGAACCGAATTTTGATGAGCCCGGCAAGTCATTTTGCGATCCCCAGCCGGACGCGCGATTTATTCGGCACATGCACGAGGCATATATCAAGTATGGCAAGGAGCAGTTCGGCGATCATCCCGATTTTGTCGAGGGAACGGCTGGCCCGAACTACTCGACGGGTCACGAAAACTTTCTGATGCGAGCAATCCGTCAGCTATATTTGGCCGGCGGAAAGAAGAATCTCGATGAGGCGAAGGAATATTATTTTTACCTTCGCAAATTCGATCTCGACGAATTCGGCAACGTAAAGCCCTGGTACAACACGACCTTCAAGGCGTTCATCGAGCGGCAGTTCAAAGAACAACTGGACACGCATTCTGGAGCCCGCTCGTTCATTCAGGCATTTCTGCTTCGTTCGCTAAAAGAGGCAGCTGTCGGCGCGGTCGATCGAAGTATTCAGAGTTTCAACACCGCCAAGAGCTGGTGGGAATATTTTCATCGTGACATGGACACAGACCGCAACACGCGGCGAAAGATGCAACCGCTGGGAATCATGAGGCGAGATGCTGCGCTTGTGTTTATGCAGACTCCGGCGTATTCGGCTCAAGAAAAGGCTCGCGTGTGGAAGTCGCTCGATCTGACGACCCGCAAGGCCATCTACGACGACGCTCTTCCATATGTCGAACAACAATGCAAGACACACAATCCGCCATTCGCCGTAGACAAAGTCATGCCCCAACCACCGGGAATGGAGGACCACCGCAAGAATCCCGAATCGGTGTTGACCGAACTCGAACATTTCGACGAATCGGTTTCGCAGGGAGAAAAACCGATCTCCGATTGATGAATCGCCGCCGTCAAGATTTGTGCCTGCTCCCGACACGCATGTTTGCAGCAGAAATCCTGACGGCGCCCTTCAAGCTAGCGATGGCGCTTGCTGGCTTGTTGAACGAGATGAGCGATGCGATCGCAAAGAAAAGTTCTGAACTTGTCCGCGTCAAGATCGCGCGTGCGAAGCGCAGCGCCAGAGGCGGTCAGTCCGCTGCGATCCTCAATGTCATAGCGCGTCTGGTTAAATGCGATCACCCCTTCGATCACCGTGCCGTTGTAGCGCATGCCAATCCCATCGAATTGCATTTCGATCACAATTTCACGCTTACCGCTTAAGAAGCGTTCCGCGTTCATTTGCAGATTCAGCCCCTTCGAGGCGTACTTCTCGCGCAGTTCGTTGACCACGGGTATCAATTCATTCACAAAAACGTGTCGAAGCCTATCGATGGCCGAGACCTGCTTTGGCAGCGGAGCGCTATAGTCTTGTTCGACCGTCTTGAGGTGATGTTTCTCAAAGACTTCATCCAGTCGATTGTCGCAATCGTGTGAGCCGTACGCACAAGTCCCTTCGTGCCGAGGTGATTCGTCGTCCAATAGCATTGACGTTCCCATTCCCCTGTTGCCTCTAGCGTCTGTTGTCTTGAGCATCAGTCAGCCTCCCGATTCGAACCCTCGCAACCGTAAGAAGCCTACGATATCATCACGCCCCGGAAAGGTGGCTTTATGTTTCGATTGCCATAAAATATCGTCGATCCCCCGGTTTTATCGGATAAACCCAAGTATCGGAGATTGGACATGATTCGCAAAACACTCGTCGCAACCGTCATTCTATTGAGCCTGAGTACCACTCTTGTCATCGGTGCGGATGAGCAGAAGGATGCCAATCTTTTTGACCCCAATCTTCCGCAGATATCCTGGAGCGATACGGCAGAACATTATGGGAAGCGCTGCGTGGTGTATGGGACGGTGGTCGGTTCAAAAGATATCGGTAGTCGCTGCTTTCTAAACTTCGACAGGGATTTTCGGACCACCTTTACCGGGGTGATTCCAAGCAATCTTTACTCACAATTTTCGTCGCCACCCGAATCGATGTTTCGAGGCAAGCATGTGCGGATCGTCGGTGAAGTCATCCAATTCAAAGGCAAACCGGAAATCGTACTGACTTCGGCCAACGATATTCAGATCGTCGAGAGTCCAAAGCCACCGGCGAAGGGCGCGACCGTTGCGGCAACACCCGTCGCGAAAACCGACACACCCAAGGTCTACAAACCGAAATACCTCAGTCCGTCAAAACCAAAATCATTGAAGGATGGCGAAGTTACGATCGCGACGTTCAATGTTTTGAACCTCTTCGATAATTTTGACGATCCGTATTCAGATTCTGAATCGTATCCCGGTAAGCGAGACTCAGAAGTCGCAAACCTCGCCAAGACCATCCGCCAAGCCAACGCCGATGTACTGGCGCTTCAGGAAGTTGAAAACCGCGGTGGATTGGAAGATTTCATTGCGACGCATCTGGCTGACATGGGCTATTGCGACATTGTACTGATTGAGGGCAATAATCGTCGCGGGATCGATGTCGCTTTGGTTTCGCGCTTACCGGTCGGCGAGGTGACGTCGCATCGCCACGTCGATTTCAGAAGCGCCGACGGTCGACACATGCGTTTCCAGCGAGATCTCTTGCAGGTCAGCATTGAACCGGATGGATATGATACGTTCGACGTATTCGTTGTTCATCTCAAGAGCAAGCATGGCGGAGCCGACAAGTCCCGCCCGATTCGACTTGGTGAAGTGCTTGCAGCCCGCAGAAAACTCGACCGCATTCTTTCCGAAGACCCGCAGGCCCGATTCGTTATTTGCGGCGATTTCAATGACACCTTCGAGAGCGAACCGATTCAGCGGCTGATCGGCGACGGAGATAGCAAACTCGCTGCGTTCATCGATGATCTGCCGGAAGACAAACGAATCACTTACAATCGCAGCTACTTATCGATGATCGATTTTATCCTCGCGTCGCCTGCGATGGCACAGTTGTATGTGCCTCAAAGCTACGACGTGATTCTCGGTACGGTGGAATCGAGCGGGTCCGACCACAATCCAGTGATGGCTCGATTCAAGCTGAACAAGCGTTCGTTGGCCGCGCAGAATTGACTTATCCATCTGCGGTTTTTACCATCGACTCGCGTCCTGTCATCTGTTGCGGTACCAATGCATTTCGTCGAACTCGATTCCGCGAAATCGTCCCCGCGCTATGGAATGACTGATTCGATCGCGTGATGATGTGCATTGCGCTTCAGAGAGCTACGAGAACCGAAACGTGGCAACACTCTATGTACTTCAAGGGCCCGATGCAGGTCAGGCCATCGAACTCACCCATTCGTCTGTGCTTCTGGGTCGCCACTCAGAGCAGGCCCCACTCACCGATTATACCGTATCGCGCCGCCACGCCGAACTGATGTGCAACGGCGACGAATGGACGATCACCCATCTCGGCAGCTCAAACGGTACCTACGTCAACGGTGAACGAATATCCGAAGCGACGCAACTTCATCATGGCGACCAGATCAAAATCGGCGGTACGCTTCTGGCGTTTCGCGGACAATTGGGCGTTCAGGGTTTCGGCGAACCGCAAACAACCGAAAACATGGTTCAATTCAGCGGAGGCGACGATGCCGGAGACTCATCCCTGCTTTCAGCGATTCAGTCAAGCGAAGAGAGCGTTATCGTTGCTGCTCCGGAAAATGCGGCTGCGGTTCGTTCCTGGAACGTGATGTATCAACTGGCGGAAGCGGCTGGCGTGATTGCGTCCGAGCGCGAGTTTTTGGATCGCATCACCGATATCATTCTCCGCAGCCTGATCGTCGACCGGTTGTTCATTCTCATCCGCAAGCGTGCCGGCGCCGAATTGGAGCCTGCCGTCGTCCGGTATCGATCAAAAGCTGGACGCACGCACGAGCAAATCAAAACGTCCAGTGCAATCATCCAGCAAGTCATCGACACCAAAGCGGGTGTCCTCTGTGCCAATGCCAACGCTGACGAACGATTCGTCACCGACCCAAACACAGCCAGCCTCGAAAGCCTGGCGCTTCGCAGCGTGATCTGCGTACCACTGACCGGTCACGACGAAGTCATCGGCGTCATCCACATCGATTGTCCGATGGGACGGCACACCTACAGTCAGGACCATCTTCGGTTGGCAACCGCCATCGGTCGCGTTTGCGGATTGGCGATCGAAAATCAGCGTTTGACCGAAGCGCGAATGCGCAACGCCCGGTTGGCAGCAACGGGGGAAACAGTTGCGTATCTGTCGCATCACATTCGCAATTTGTTGCAAGGTCTTCGAAGCGGTGCGGACATTGTGGACATGGGTCTGAACCGCGACGATTCGGATAAGATTCGTACGGGTTGGCGCATAGTCGAACACAATCTCGATCGCGTGTTCAACCTGACGACCAACATGTTGACGTTCAGCAAAGACCGTCTCCCGAAGATCGAATTGGCACAAATCAACAACGTTATTGAAGACGCTGTCGATCTGGCCAAGCGCCATGCCGAAGAACGAGGCGTGATGCTGCTTGCCGACCTCGACGATGTCCCGGCGATCCCGACCGATGTTGAAGGAATTCATCAGGTTGTGTTCAATCTCATCCTCAACGCCACCGACGCGTGCCCCACCGAAACGGGACGTGTATTGGTCAAGACCCGATACGACACCGACGCCAACATGGTCTCGATACGAATCACCGACAACGGACCGGGCATCGACTCTGACGACCTCAAGGGTGTGTTTGAACCGTTCAACTCATCCAAGGGTCAAGGTGGAACGGGACTTGGGTTGGCTGCTGCAAAAAAAATCGTGGACGAATTGCAAGGCGAAATCCGCATCAAGACGGCGAAAGACAAAGGCACGCGATTCGAGGTTCGCCTTTCGGTGATGCGCTCCGGTGCGACGGATCTGGACAAAACCCACCCCACCGCTCGCTAAATCCATTTGCAATCGAATAGAAATAAGACGGCTCCATCCCCCAGGCGAAAGGGAATGGAGCCGCCTACTTCCACTTCAAATTCAACTGATGCGCCTACTATCCACCAAGCAGCGTCAATACGTTTTGCTGTTGAGCGTTGGCGATGGACAGGACGGATGTACCGGCTTGCACCAGAATCTGCGAACGCGTCAACTCGGTGGTTTCCTGAGCGAAGTCGGTATCGCGAATAATCGATTCCGACGCAGTCAGGTTTTCAGCCGTGATCTGCAACTGCGTGATGTTCGGTTGCAAGTTGTTTCGCTCGAATGCACCCAATCGCCCACGGAGGGTTGTCACTTCCGTGATGACTGAATCAACAATGTCAGATGCCTGGTCGAAGTTTCCGGTACGAAGGGCGAATGCCTGTCCGCTTCCGAGCTGCGACAGGAAACCGTCGATGCGATTGCCCAACTTGTTCGCCTGCATCGCCGGCACCCCGATGTTCGACTGCTGGTTTGTATTGACGCGCGGTCCAAGCTGGAAGAGCGAACCACCGCCAGTGATCGCGAACGACGTACTGCTGCCGGTCGCCTGGGTTCCGAGCCCTTCGTCGAGCGCGATCTTGACGTTGAGCAATCGCGAATTCATCGACAGGTTGAGTCCGTCGGCGATCGTTGCGGCCCCATTGACAGTGGCTTGTGCGTCTACACCGTTGGTTCGCGTCACCGTTCCGCCGGATGTGTCCGTCACCGGGAATGGACCACCCGTATCAAGTGCCTTGACGGAAACAAATTGCTTGCTGCCATACTCTTCGCTCAGGAAGCGAATTCCGGATTGCGTCGCGGAGTTTACAAATTCTGCAGTGACGCCGGTCGCGTCGGTCTGGTTGTTGATCGCGATGACGATCGCATCCATCGGTGCGCTTGCCGGGAAGTTCAGCGTGACGATTCCCTTCGGACCCTGAACGTCGAGAGCAACGTCTGCCGAACCGACGGTTGCTCCGGGGAATTCTAGCGTGGCTTTCTCGGCGGCTGCCGTCACGTCAACCTGAACTGGAATGAAGCTTGCGCGTCCGAAGTTCGCTGCTTCCACCTGAACGTCTGCCAACTGCGCCGTGTCAACGCCGCTCGTCACATAGTCGAGCGAACCATCGAGCAGCTTTCGACCGGCGAACGTAGTCGTATTGGCGATTCGCGTGATCGACTCAATCGCAGAATCGATCTGCAATTGGTTGGCGTCGACTTCTTCATCACTGAACGCTCCACGGTTGGCGGCTTCTACGACGAGCGCCTGGATGTCGGTCAGGATCGAGTTAACCTCGTTGAGAGCACCTTCCGTCGTGGCGATGACGTTGATGGCCCGCTGCGAGTTGTCGATCGCCTGGGTGACTGCGGCCACTTCCGAACGCAGCCGCTCGGATACGATCAGCCCGGCAGGGTTGTCGGCACCGCGGTTGATTTGCAGACCGCTCGACAAACGCTGCAAGCTCGTACTAAGCGAGCGCTGCGACTGCGACAGTTCTCTCTGAGAAACGATAGCGGGTATGTTGTTTGTGATACGACTCATGAGCAATCCTCCTTGATTGCATTACGCTGACCCTCTCATCCTTGTCGGGCCAGCCCCTGACTCTAATGCCCTTTCGATTTGGGCTTGTGCCAACTATTGCACACTTGTATGTTCATGCCGCTGAATCACCTGTGCCATTTGATCTACACTGAGTGTCGCGGCGTTTGTGTTTTCCGTCTTGATTGCTTCATAGACTTCCTTGCGATGAACGGGGATGGTGGTTGGCGCTTTAATGCCCAACCGAACCTTGTCTCCTCGAACGTCAACGACGGTTATTTCAATGTCGTCTCCGACCATAATCGTTTCATCGCGCGTCCTTGATAGCACCAACATCCGTGGCTCCTTCCTCGGGTCGGCCTATATCTGCGCTAAGTTGTTGGCAAGACGACTTCGGTTTGCTGAGTCGGCGAAACCTTGCAAACCAATTGGCTCGATATCCATCTGAGCGTCTGTCTTGCCACCGAGACCACGCACCGGTTGTAGGGTCAATCAAATGCGAACTGCCTCAAACCCAGTGCGAATGATGGGCCCTAACCCGTCTTGGCCATTGCCGGTTGCGGTTCTGGCAATCGCATCAACGGATGTCGCGTCGAGTACTTGCGGTCGCTCAACACCAATTGTCGCGCCACGTGCGTCTTGACGTTGATTACCAATGGTCCCTGCAAGTTCCCGGTCAGCACCTTGTCGATCTTGTTCACAATGATGAAGACCTGCGCGTCATCCGGGTCGGTCACCCCCAGATTGGCCAACTCTTCCGACTTGATCGGAGCACGGTAGTCCTGCACAAATAGCCGAGGATCGCACACGACAAACGCGAGTTCTGCACGGTCGACGGCTTGCAGCCAATAAAACCCGCTATTGTCTCCCGTCTGAATCAAGGCGTACTGTTTCTGATTCGGAAAACCCAGTATGCCCTGCTCAAATGTGATGAACCTCTCCTCGTTAACATCCAGCGGTCCGAATCGCGACGTTTGTATCGTCATCGCGCCTCTCCCTGCAGCCGATCCATTTTGGCCGAGCGCTTCCGCACGTCGGATGCTCTCACGTGGTTCTCAACACGTGCTCCTGCATCTCCTCGCAGGACAACCAATCGTCACCCAGGCCCGACTGCCAGACGCTGACGACGACAATCTACTTACTTTGCGTCACTCATTTCCTATCGAAGGAAATCCAGAAGTGACGTATTCAACACTTGCGAACCGGTCAGCAGGCTGGCTTGTAGCGCCGTTTGTGCTTGCTGAAACCGGGTAACTGCTTCTGAATAATCGAGATCGCGGACTTCACTGAGCAATTGCTCGGTCGCAAAGACGGCGCTTTCGGTTTGAGATTGACGGTCGCGCATCGACTTGCCACGCGCACCGACGACACCGCGCGATTTGTTGAAATCGACGACATGGCGATCAATGTCTTCTCCCGCAATGGTGATCAATTGCGAATCGTCAGCCAACAACGCGCGTTCCAGATCGTAAAGCGCCGACAGCACACCGTTGGCACGGGCTGTCGCGACGTCGTTACCCACCAGTTGAGTCTCGGGATCCTGAACCATTCCAGTCAGTCCGAGGTCGTCTATGGCAAACGAAAGATTCGCCCGGCCAGCCGACAGGAAACCCGCCCCGCCAGTCGTATCGTTTAATGCGATACCACTACCAACCGACGCCAAATTCGCACTCACGCCCACACCTGCACCCGTAGCTGCCAGGTTGATCGCGTCGATCACTTCGCCAATGGTCGTCAGTCCGTCGAGATTGACCTCAAACGAGTTCCCGTTCTTGGCGGTGATGAGTAAATCCGTTTCCCCCTCGACCGTGCGTACGCCTCGACCGTTGTTCAAGCTTGAAAGAGGAATGTCCAGATCAAGTGAGCGTATCCCGAGAGCGCTGGCAACCATTCCGCCATTTTCGCCAATCGATAGTTCTGAACCCGATTTGAGATTGACCACGTCGATGCCTGTTCCGGCGTCGTTGACCTTGGCATTGACTGAGAGACCGGAATTGTTAATCGCATTGAGTACGTCTTGAATGGACGTCGCCGTCGAAAGATCGATCGTCGCTGAATCCGCGCCGTTGGTCATGGTCAGGCCCATCGACACATCCAGACCCGCTCCGTCCAACAGCGCAGTCAGCGGTGTCGTGCGCGAGAGTCTGGTTCCAAGATCGACACCCACAATCGCCGCACCGGTTGGAGCAAGTGTCGTAATCCCCAAATCGCCTGCCGTCGTGCCCGTGCTGATGTCGCGGATGGAAATCGGAGTAGCGCCTGGTGTGACCGTGATTCCATTATTGGTCAGCGTTGCAGTGAAACCAGCGCCAGATTCAATCGCGGCATCGTTAATGAGTTGAACGACATCGCCAGCCGTATCGGCTGCGGTAATATCAACAGTGACAACACCCGCCGCACCATCCTCAACAATCTGGAACGAACCCTTGCGAATCCCAAGTTCACGAGCGCCTTGCAGATCTTCCAGGCGAGTGGCATCGCTAATGATCGGATTGAGATCGACGCGCCCCAGCACTTGGCTGGAAATCGCACCAAACAAGACATTGCCAGGCAGGTTGATTGGCGTCAGTTCGTCAACATCGGTCCGCGCGAAGATGTCACCGGTGTCTCCGACATACCGAACACCATCGATCGTTTCGATAAACGGCTGCCGATCGGTATCGCGCCCTGCAAAGAGGTAGCGACCTTCAAACGTGCGATTTCCTACCGCAACGAGTTGATCGCGAATCGATGCGATAAGTTCAGCCGACGCCTCACGTTCAGCCGTACTCGACAGCGTGCCGATACTCTGGCTGGCAATGGCTTGGGCGTCGATGATCAAACCGCTGACCTCACCCATTGCAACATCCGTAGCGTCCAGCGTGTTGGCTGCGTGTCGGATGTTGGTGATGAATTGCGACTGTTCGCCAAGAATCTCGGACATATTCAACACGCGGGCAGCTTCACCTGGCGATTCACTCGGCGTACTGAAACGCTGTCCGGTTGCGAGACGATTCTGCCCGGTGAAAAGTTCGGCTGTGTTGCGGCGAAGCGATGACAACAACGCTTCGGTCTTCTGCGTCGTGGTTACGCGACTTAGATTGACTGAATTGATTGCCATCTCTCTATCCTCGCGACCAGAATGCGTCGCCTAAAATTCCGACTGCTCAAACGTATACGTAGAACCGATGCTTAGGTGATTAGTCCGATCAACTCTTGCAGCAGCGAATCCACCGTACCGATGTATCGTGCGGCTCCTTGGAATGCCCGCTCGTACTTAAGCAAACCAATCGCTTCCTCATCGAGACTGACACCGCTCACGCTTTGACGCTGTTCTTCCAATGACGTCGTAATGACGTCCGCCGCCTCCAAGGTGTCCTGCACCGACCTTCCATCAGCCGCAACGCCATTGGCGATACCGTTGTAAAACTCGAAGATCGTCGAACCATTCAGAACGTCGCTGGCTTGATTGGTCAGACCGGCAAGACGGCCGGCATTGTTTCCATCACCGACATGGTTGACCGTCGCTGCCGCCAGGAAACTCGAATCAGTGCGTAGCTGTTCGCGTACCGCAATGTCGTCCGCACCAGAACCCTCAAAGAATGTGTTGATGCCCAAGGCGGCCAGCAATTTTGAACTGTCTGTTCGGAACGAATCGCCATCATTGCCAAACGTGAAGGAAAACCCTGAGTCGGCACTGAGACTGAGTCGATGGTCGGGCGTGATCGACGCATTGACGCCAGCCACATCCGTGTTGATCGCAGTCACGATGTCTTCCAACGTCGTGTCCACTCCCTGACCGTCGAGGTCCACTTCGATGCGATACGACACCGGCGAATTGGTGGCTTGGTCCGTCACTGAAATGTAGAAGCTGCCATTGACAGGTAGATTTTGCAGACCGGCTTCGAGACTGTTGAGCGGTGCAGAAACGTCATCGACAACGTTGCTCGCCACAACCGAAGTAAATGCTGCTAGCCCCTGTCCGTCGGCGTGGACTGCGTTGACTTCTGCAATGATACCGTCTGCAAGTTGATCGAGTTTGGCCACTTGCGCGAGCGCCTGTTCGTCGCGGGCTTTCATGATGCCTTCGATGACACCGCCCGCAACGTTGATCGTGGCATTGGTGTCTTCGAATCGAACGGTGGTTCGCTCGAACATGCCATCAAGTTCATTTTCGGTGGTCAGCCCGCGCGAGGCGCCGTGTTGAATCAACGGTTCGCTTCCGACGTAAACGTTGACGGCACCGCTGGGCTGCTCGCGAACAAGCACATCGAATACTTCGCTGAGGTCGCGAATCAAGGCGTCGCGTCGATCGCGAAGGGCGTTGGCTTTTCCGGTACCGCCTGCTTCGACGGAGACGATTTCGGTGTTCAGTTCGGCGATCTCTGCCGCCACGCGATCGGCATCGGTAACCACCCGGCGAATTTCATCATTCAGATCCAGCGAGGTTTCAATGATGTCGGTTCGAGTCGTTCGAAGGGTACGGGCCAATGCTTCACCGTTCGCAATCGCCACCGATCGTATCGCCAGGTCGTCCGGTGCGTTCTGCACGTCACTGAGGCTGTTGAAGAAATCGGTGATCTGCGAACTGATTCCCGTACCGTTCAAGTCGTTAAAGTGAACTTCGATCTGACCGATGCCCTGCCGTTGCGCAATTGCAGATTGCAAATCGCCAATCGATGCGCGGAGTCGATTGTCAAGCGCCTCATCGACATGGCGTTGCAAACCCGTGATGGCGACACCCGCGCCCGGACGAAGTCCTGGACCGATCGCCGACCCATGAACGGCTGACAGATCTGCTGACTGGCGCGTGTAATCCACATTGCCAGCATTCGCGACGTTGTTACCGACGACCTGCAACGCACCCTGATAGGTAAGCAGTGCGTTTCGTCCTGCGGTTAGTCCTGATGTTACGAGTCCCATCTGATCTATCCCACCAAATCAAAGAGTCGTTCGTTGGTTGCTGCGTTGGATTGACCGTCTGCCGAATACGCCACGCCACCGTCGGCAGGCGCCGTCATCGAGGCGAACACGATTCGCATGTGTCGCAGAATGTTTTCCGATACGAGTTGCGCCACGTGGTTACGCCGGGCGATCTGCGTCGTGAGATCACGCATCCGCGAGACCGCAGCTTCGATCCGCGCCGTCTCGCTGCCCGCGAAGCGTTCCGCAATCTGAGTCGCCGACATTCGCCGTGCCCGTTCGGGACTTATGCCGTAAGACCGCCCCAAATTGACGGTCAACTGCTTGCGAAGCCCTTCGCGTTCGTTGATGCGCTCGACAATTTCCTGTTCACCAAGCATCGTCTGGCGAATCCGATCCGTGTCAGCCGTCTTCATCGCATCGATCTTCGCATCGATCGCTGCCAACAATTGCACGTGCAAGTCAGCGATTTCATCGAGCAAACGGACGAGCGTTGCGACCCGAGAATGTTCCGGTCCCTGCATTACCACGACGGTTTCTCCATCTTCGGCTGAGCCAAATGGTTCAAATCACGCTGTGCCTGGGCGATGGCGGCTTGTTGACGCTCCCGCACTTTGTCCGCATGTATCGCGTTTCGTTCGTACCGCTTGACGATCGCATCGGAGAGGTTGGCGTTTTTGGCACGTCCCATTTCCTTTGCGAATATTTCATCGAGTTGCGCCTGGAACACTTCCTCACCGCGCCCGCCGTGCCCGTACTTGCCCTTGAACTCCGAAGCACGAAGCTGACGCAGCATCGTTCCGTAGAAGATCGACCCGACGATCTCGTCGGCTGCGTGCTTCAGGCGCGAACCGGCTTCGGGTTGAATGGGCGCTGCGTTGTTTAAGTTGATTTCTGCAATAGCCTGCATGAGTCAGTTCTCGTAAATCAGATCAGCGTGCAACTTCCCAAGTTGGTGAACCTTTGCGAGTATTTCGATACGATCCTCAATGGGCACGTTGAGCGGCTTTAATGCTTCCAGAAGATCGCCCACGTTGACATCGCCCGCTCGGCTTGGATCTAGGGCAACGAAAGAGTTGGGGCCCGATGGGTCGGCAACAAGTTCGCCCTCCGGAGTCTGTGCGATGGTGACGGTCAGACCGCGCTGAGACACGATCACCGGCGACATTTTCGCATTCCCCGTCACAACAATCGTTCCGCTAAGCCGATCGACGATGACCCTAGCTTCCGTTTCAGGTACCAGCAGCACAGCGTTTTCAACTTCCTGAATCCAGGACGCGACGGATTGCGTACCCGGTACATGAACGATGACGTTCTTCGGATCGACAGCCAGCGCGACCTGTTCAACATCCGCCGCCAACGCAAGCTCTGTATTGATCGAAGTAGCGATCTCGTGAACCATCGCCCAACTGGCGTGCGCATCATCGAGTACCAATGTGATGTAACGTTCGTTTGGATTGATCCAATCGGCTCCGTAGGGCAATTCGCGACCGGTGGCCAGGAACCGTACCAAGACGTCTTCCTCGACCGTCGCGCCGTCTTCAATGATGCCGGTGACCAGGTCGCTTTCGCTCTGCACCTTGATCGATCCGGACGCCCGGGCGAATACTTTTTGCACGCTGAAGTCGTGATAAAGAAGCGGTGTGATCAGCAAGCGACCGCCTTGCAGACTCTTGGCCGATCCGAATGCGGTGACGTGAACATCGACCGAATCTCCTTCACGAACGCCGTATTCCGGCAAGACCGCCTCCAACATGACGATCGCACAATTGTTGCTCCCACCGAGTTCTTCGATGGATGCGACCGGGTTGGCGAATCGCCGAAGGGCGGCTGCCAAGGGACGCATGCTCGGGAGATAATCGTCACCGTCGCCCGTTCCCGACAGACCGGTCACAAGTCCCATGCCAATCAGCTTGTTCGTACGCTGACCCTTAAGCTTGGTCACGTCGCCAACGCGGGCATTAACGCCTGCCGCTTGTACACTGCGCGTCGAGACACAGAACGTCGCCAAGAGACCGACGACCACGACCGTATGTTTTAGATTCATTCGATTCATTAGAGCGGCCTAATCCAATCGTAAAGTTCGCCAGCCCAGCCAGCCCGCGTCGCGTTGCGGACACTGCCCTTCGTAACGATGTCGATTTTCTTTTCAGCAATTTGTGTACTGAGTACCGTATTGTCGGGCGATACGTCGATGCTTCGGCACATACCGGTGAATCGCAACGTATGCACTTCCTTGTCGTGGCGCGTTTGGCCTGTGGCTTCCATCACGATATTACCGTTGGGCTTCACATCCACGATCTTCGCAGTGATGCGCGTGGTCAGCGTGTCTTCGCGTTCCGATTCTGCATCGTTTCGCTGATTGAAAGTGCTGCGGTAGTTGATGTTGGGCTTGCCGCGACGGAACGGCGTCGCACCAATGCCGCCACCAGTAAATCTGATGAACGCATCGAGTTCGCTGCGCAAGTCGGCTTGGCGACGTGCGTTGGCGGTGCCTTCAGCTTCATAAAGCGTACGCTCGCGCACGATGATGGTGATCAAGTCGTGGACCTTGTATTTCTTGGGTTCCTTTGACTTTACGGAAATCAGCGAAGACGACTCGATGACCGGGTTCGCTGGCTTCAGTGGGTCTTCGCGTGCTGGAGTAGCCGTTCGCGGCAAATCCCTGAAGCGACCGATCGACGACGACTGCGCTTGCGCCGCATGGCAGAAAAACAGTGTTAGCATGATGGTGACAATCTGTTTCATTTCCCACCTCCAAGGGCAAAGTGTGTCGACCCGCCCGGTTCGTTTGCATTCATCGGTCCAACCGACACCAATCCCGGTCCGGTTACTGTCGCCGTAAATTTGCGTCGTGCGCGGTCGGCAGTCTGCAACTCGACCACATCGCCATACGCACCAGCCTTGACCACCCTGCCGACGGATTCAATCACCACGCCGCCGCTGCGAGAATGCACCTGCACCATTTGTCCGCGTCGTACGAGCGGAACCGGTTCGAGGTTGCGTTCCTGAATGATCTCGCCCACGCGAATGAAGCGCTTTGCCCGCTGACCGACGACGGCATTGATCGAGTCGATACCGGCTTGTTCAAATCGCTTGTAGTTTTTGTTGACAACGCTGACGTCGCGTTTGGTGATCGGGGCGTTTAAGTTGATGGGACGGGAAGCAATGACGGTTGGCTTGACAAAGGTGACATCCGCAACGACGCCGACCCGCTGAACGATCTCGCCGTTTTTGTAAACGATCACATCCAGACTGATCAGACCAAGTTGTTTGTCATTCGTGCGACGCACCTCGAACTCGTATTCCCCCTCACGCAATTCCAGCATCGAACCGATCGCCTTCCCGAACACGACCTTAACCCAGCCACCCAGGCGTCGGGCATCCTTGCCGAGGTCGGACTCGATGAATTCACGAAGGGTGCTGCCGCGAGGCTGATGAACTGATTCCGTTGTACCTCTTGCATCTGCCATAATGCCGTCCGGTACCGTACGGGCGATGCGCTTCACTTCGCATTGCATCGCGCCCTTAAACATCGTCAGTGCCGGATTGAGTCCATTCTTAATCAAAACGAGGCGAACATCGGCCATCGCAATCAACGCCGATTCGCCAACTTCCGGCGCTTTGGCGACAACGAGCGAATAAAACGACTCGACTGCTGAAGGGCCGAATTGGTTCAACGTGCAAATGTCGCGAAGGTAGACTTGCGCTTCGGTCACCGTCGCATCCCGCCAGAGTTCAACGGACTCCGCCCGCGCGGGCTGACCGAACGACGCAATGGTCGCGAACACCAGTAAGCTTGTGATGTGTTTTGAAACCTTCATGCCGCAATCCTTGCGTTTGTGTTCAGCATCCTGCCGTGCGTCTTACGTCGCGTTCACCTCAGCCGATTAGAACCGCCTTAGATTCGAGACAATCTGAAGCGCCTGCTCTGCCGACTGAATCGCCTGGCTGTTCATTTCAAACGAGCGCTGCGTGGTAATCAGAGCGATCAGTTCACGCACCGGATCGACGTTACTCATTTCCAATTGGCCTTGGGCAATTGCACCAAGACCATCCAACTGCGGTGGTCCGGTGACCGCCGGGCCGGATGCATCGGTATCCAGATACAGATTTCCACCAAGCTGCTTGAGGCCTTCCTCGTTCACGAATCGCGCCAACTCAATCTGACCCACTTGCGTCAGTTGCTGTTGACCGGGTTGACGAACGCGCACTTCGCCGTTTCGACCGATGGCGATGTCAGTTGCATCCGGTGGCACGGAAATCGGCGGTTCGAGAATCGGTCCGGCCTGTGTACCGAGAACGAGGTTGCCTTCGGCATTCGTTGTAAAGTTGCCAGCCCGCGTGTACGCAATGATCGGTCCACCGTCAAAATTGGTGCGCACCTGAAAGAAACCCGGGCCTTCGATCATCATGTCGAGTGGCTTGTCGGTCGGATCGACCGGACCACGTTGGAAATCGAGTTGCGTACCGGCGATGCGGACGCCGAGGCCGACCTGAATACCATGCGGAATCGGTTCGTTGTCGACGTTGGGCAGACCCGGTTCGCGCTTCGTCTGGTAGAGCAAGTCCTCGAAATTGACGCGGCTGCGTTTGAATCCAGTCGTGTTGATGTTGGCCAGGTTGTTGGCCGTCACGTCCAGTTTCGTATCGAGCGCCTTCATCCCGCTCGACGCCGCATGTAAAGCCATAATCGCCATGAACTACGTCCTCCTATCCGACCCGACCGATGCGGCTGGTGGCCATGCCCAGGGTTTCGTCTTGCAAAGAGATCATCCGCGCGTTGAGTTCGTACGCTCGGCTGACCTCGATCATATTTGTTAGTGAGGCGATGGAATCGACCGTTGAAGATTCGACATTGCCGCCGTGAATATCCGCTGTCGCGGGGATGGCTTGCGCATCGCCGATGAGTTTGAACGTACTCTGACCTGACTTTTTGAGTGCCGTTCGATCGCTGAAATCGATGACTCCGATCTGTCCGAGAACTTCGTCTCCCTGCATCACCTCGCCATTTCGACCGATCGCAATCGACCCGATCGAGGGGTCGGCGATGTTGATCGGCAAACCGACTTGATCGAGCACACGGAAGCGCCCACCGTCTGCGCTGAGAACGAGATCGCCGGCTGCATTGCGGGCGAATCGACCATCACGCGTGTAGCGCGTTTCGGAACCGTCGCTGACCGCGAAGAACCCGTTGCCATTGAGTGCCACATCCAACGCACGACCGGTAGGCTCCAATGTGCCTTGTGCGAAGTTTGTATACGTAGGACGAACCCACGATCCGCCGCCGAGTTCGTTGTATGGATAGGTTTGAAATATTTTTTGCGATGGGTCCTCGTCGGCTTCGTTCAAGCGCTGGCTGATAACAGCCAAGTCGTTCTTGAATCCGACCGTTTCAAGGTTGGCCATGTTGTTCGCAGCGAGCGATTGACGGTACTCGTTGACCTGCATGCCGCCAACCGATGCCCAGATTCCGTGTGTCATCCGACCACCTCGCAATCCGTTTCGATCGCCTCACACAAGTGCTGGGCAACTGATCGATGAGCCGACTCACGAACGATTTGCCCGAGTTCAGCACAATCGAACGAAAGCCAATCAACGCCCGAACGATCGGGCGCTGAGGAAATTTCAATTCGCTCGACATCGCAAGCTGACTTGTCGTTTTGCAAACGCAGATTCAAGATTGCTGCTCCGAAATCTGAATGTGTTGGTCCAATTCTGATGGGACACGCTGGACGCAGTCCCTCCGACAACTCTTGAAAGCAGCCCGCGTGCCATTCGTGCCAGAACGAATGGCGGATTCCTGAAGACGACTGTAAGTGCAGAAAAATAAGCAGGTTACGTGCCACAGGTTTTTGAGGATCAATTCTTAATGCGCTACGGGATCGAAGCAAAGGCGCAGGATGCGCCTGATGCGTGGCAATTGCTGCCGTATTCCTGAGGCGAAAATCGCGTTGATGAAGAGAATCTAGCTGAGGGATTGGACGGCGGCTATGAATGCGTCACCGCGTTCTTCATAGTTGCTGAAGGCGTCGTAGCTTGGGCAACCGGGTGACATCAAGACTACATCGCCCGCATGAGCAAGCGTTCGAGCCTTCTCGATGGCGGCTGCGATGGTTTGCTCCGATTGAACGACCTTCGGCCGATTGTCGGCATCGAGTCCGCCGATCATGTCGGCCAACCGCTTTGCCGCATCGCCGAAGCTGACGACCGCGCGCACCGACTTCCACGTGCAGTTTTTGATACGCTCCAGTTCGCTGCCGGTGTCCTTGCCGCCACAGAGCAGTACGACCGGTTCGGTAAAAGATTGAAGGGCTGTATCGATTGCCTCGACCGATGTTGATTTTGAGTCGTTAAAATATCGTACACCATCGACACACTCAGCGTATTGAATACGATGGGCCAACCCACCGAATTCAGCCAGCGCCAATCTGGAGATTTCGAATTCGATGCCAAGCTCTCTTGCCACCATTGCCGCGAACCGCGCGTTGGTCTGATTGTGCGGGCCCGGAATTTTTAGATCGAATACGTCAATGAATGAATCGGTTAAGATGACTCGCCCTTGCTGCGAACGAGTAAGCCCCATGATTCGTTCTCGAACATCGCCATCGACTCGACCAACGACTGCCCTTGCGCCGCGCGACATACCCCGAATGAGATTCAGTTTCGCGTCAATGTAAGCTTCATAACCACCATGCCGATCCAGATGATGCGGCGTGATATTCGTGATTCCCACCACTGGCCAATCGCCTGCCAAATCCGGCAACGCCTCAAGCTGAAAACTTGATAGTTCCAATAAAACCAGATCGTTTGCCGACATCGCATCGACATCGCCGAGCAGCGAACGGCCAATATTCCCACCGAAGTACACCTGCTCGTGTTTCGCAATCTCTTTCGCCGGTTGCGAATCAAGGATGCAATGAAGCATGGCACACGTTGTGCTCTTGCCGATGGAACCCGTGATCCCGATCATTCGCGCGGGGCAGCGATCGACGAACAGTCCCATTTCCGTCGTCCACGGAATTCGCCGCCTGTTCGCCTCCTGCACAAACGCGCTTGTCGCACGATTGACTGCCGGACTGACAATCAGCAAATCGGCATCATCCAGATCGCTTTCGTCGTGCGAACCCAACCGATACTCAACAGGCAAATCAGAAATGGACTCAAGCGGCGTGCGAAGCGTATCTTCATTGGCCATGTCGGTGACCAACACGCGAGCCCCTCGACCAACCAGGAATCGCGTCACGCCAGCGCCACCACCGAATCGTCCCAACCCCATGACCACAACGCGAGCGCCGGCTAACTCCGCATCAGTGACATGACTTGGCGCATCGTTCATACGAAGGTCCAATCACCATTTTGCGTTTCAATGATGGTGACGAATTGCGCCGAGCGCTTTAACGAATTCCTCACAGGCGCATTCCACATCGTCCAGCCAACGCTCAGCGGGCTTAATGATATTCGTGTCGAATGTATAAGTCACGCTGCGGGAAGCATTGACGATTGCGCCCCATCCCTTTGAGTCGAAACAAGCTCCCACTTGCCCAATCGAACGTCCCTGGGTTCCAAAACCAGGCACAAGCAGAATGCTGTTGGGCATGAGTTTCCGCAATTTCTTCGCAGTATCTACGTCGCCGGGTGCGGACACCGCGCCAATGTTGCTATAACCGCAGTCTCCAATCGAATCTAACCCCCAGTCATGAACCAAGCAAGCCATCGCTTCAACTACCATTGGTCCGTTCTGTAACTTAAGGTGCTGCAATTGGGACGCAGACTCATTGCTTGTATGCACAAGAATGAATATTCCGCGTCCCATTTGGGTGGCAACTTCAATGAACGGGGCGACTCCGTCGAGGCCAAGATACCCGCTAATGGTCACCGCATCAGGGATTGCAGGATCGTCAGGCCCCTCTCCCACCAAGTGCGCTGCTGCATAACTAGCGCTCGAATGTCCAATATCTCCGCGCTTGATGTCACCGATCACGAGAAGACCACGTTTATGCCCGTATCGAACAGCCGCATGGTACGCCTCGATTCCGGGGCCTCGATAAGGTTCAAAAAATGCAATATTTAGCTTTATTAGAGCAACGTGATCAACAACCGCATCAACGACACCCTTGCAAAATTCGAGAATACTCTTAGCTCTCGTGGCGTTGCTTTTACTTTTGCACCGCAAATACCAAGGAAATCGCTCGAACACAGGATCAATGCCCACACAGGCACACGTTCCGCAACGCTCGATGTTTCGGAACAATTTGTCTGCAAATCCTTCGATCACGCTCACTCCAATCAATGCCCGCAATATAAAGCTGCAAACCCACGCACGCAACGCATCGACACGAACATTCAAATCGAATTCGCTTTTCGTCTTAACCTAATAGTGCGATAATGGGATCATGGCCAAGCGCGATAAAGATGCCAGCGATAAGTCCGGCAAGAAAGTGCGGGTATCGCTGCGCCGAAATCGCGGCAAGCCTGCCCGGGCCAAGGACTGGACCCGAATCCACCGCGACGACGAGGACCAAGCCGCCGACGCCGTACTCGACGAAAATGTCATCTCCAAAGGTTCGATGTCGCGTAAGCGGACGATCATCGAAAACGATCCGAAAACGGAGGATCTTTCCAAGGGCGTCGTTGTGGCGATGCGCGGTTTGATCGCCGAAGTTGACGATGGCGAGCGCGTTTGGCCCTGCACTGTTCGGCGGGTTTTGCGGACGCGCCTCATCAAAGAACGCCAACCGGTCACTGTCGGCGATCGCGTACTCTTTTCGATCGAATCCGATCAGGAAGCCGTTGAAAATGAAGGCGTCATCGAAAAGGTCGAGGTGCGCAAGGGCATGTTGACACGGGTCAGCGGCAATCGTGTACACGCGATCGTCGCCAACGTCGATCAAGTCATCGTGGTCACGTCAGCCGCCCAACCCAGTTTCAAACCGCACCTGATCGATCGCTACATCGTCGCAGCCCATGCCGGCGAAATCACTCCGGTCATCTGCTGCAACAAAATCGACCTCGATGAAAACGATGAAGCCAAAAACATGCTGACCCAGTACGCGGACCTGGGCTACCAGACGCTGACGACGAGTACGATCACCGGACGCGGTATCGACGAATTGCGCGAAATTTTCCGCGACCAAACGTCAGCCGTCGCCGGCCAAAGCGGTGTCGGCAAAAGTTCGCTACTAAATGCACTGGACCCATCGCTAAATCTTCGCACCGCCAAGGTCGCTGACGACACCAACAAGGGACGCCATGCGACCACAACCGCCATGCTTTACAAACTTCCGTTCGGCGGTTTCGTAGCAGACACACCGGGTGTGCGTTCGTTTGATTTGTCGGCGATTCCGATCAACGAAATCGAAATGCACTTTATCGAATTCGCTCAGCATGTGCCCAACTGCAAGTTCGCAGACTGCACCCATCGCCACGAAATCAAGTGCGCCGTGATGCAAGCTGTTGAAAACGGTGCTATTTCAGAAATTCGATATGAAAGTTACTGCCGGATGTTT
Source organism: Alphaproteobacteria bacterium (assembly GCA_028285105.1). Taxonomy (GTDB): domain Bacteria; phylum Planctomycetota; class Phycisphaerae; order UBA1845; family UBA1845; genus UBA1845. The sequence continues at coordinate 97,457 of JANQQE010000027.1, read as the reverse complement.
GAAGAGCAGATGAACTGATTCACTTAACCGATGCGCTCCAATGACAGATCGACCGCTGTCGCAGAGTGCGTTAACGCCCCAACTGAAATGTAGTCCACACCTGTCTTGGCGATGTCACCCACCGAATCGAGATTCACGCCGCCGGATGCTTCGAGTTTGACCTTGTCCTGTAGATTCAACGATTCCCGTAGCCCGACGGCTTCGCGCAGCTCGGTAAGTGAGAAGTTGTCGAGCAAGACCACGTCGATGCCCACGATACTAAACAACTGACGGACCTGATCGAGCGTGTCGGCTTCGACTTCGATGAACTGCGGAGGAGGATCGATACTTCCGACGCGATTGAGCATGTCAAAAACCACGGCTGACGTCTGACCGGTCGGCTGACTGGCGAGATGGTTGTCTTTGATCAAAACCGCATCGTGCAGACCCATGCGGTGATTCTGCCCCCCGCCGCAGCGTACCGCGTACTTTTCCAGATGTCGCCAGCCGGGCGTCGTTTTCCGGGTGTCCAAAATAATCGCGCCCGTACCTTGCACCGCATGAACGAATCGACGCGTCTTGGTCGCGATACCGCTTAGGCGTTGAAGAAAATTCAACAAAACGCGCTCGAGTGTCAGGATCGAATTAACCGGACCTGCAAGCTCAATGAGCGACATGTGGTCACTTCCAAACTCGCCACCATCCACACCGTCCGCCTGCCACGAAAGCTCAATATCCGACGCATATTCAGCAACAATCGTCTCAGCGAGTTCACGTCCTGCAAACACGCCGGGTTCTTTGTTGATGAGTCGAAACACGCCAATGCCGGGATCGCCCAGCAGACTGCTCGTCAGATCGCCACGTCCAAGGTCTTCGGCTTTGGCCATTTGAACCAGCGCCCGCGTTTGAGCAATCAAGGCGGCTTGGTCGATGGGGATCAGTGATCGTTCGCTCATGAAAAACGCCTGCCTTTTCTTCCGGTACTCTTGGGTCGAAGGGGGGCTGTATCCACATCGAGCGACGTTTCAGGAACCGTTTCGGTGGATTTGTCGCCTTTGATTTCTTCCATCCGATCGCGAAGTTTCGCCGCACGCTCAAAATCGAGTTGCTCCGCCGCTTCAAGCATCTGGGCTTTTAGCATCTCGACAGCTTCACTGCGATCCAACTGAGCGGCGGATTGTTTGACCGCTTCTGCCGCCACCTTCCGAGCCGACAAAACCGTCTCCAATCCGGAGCGCACCTCTTTGCGAATCGTCGTTGGGGTGATCCCGTGTCCTTCATTGTGGGCGATTTGAATCGTACGCCGCCGCTCCGTTTCGTCCATCGCCCGTTGCATGCTCGGCGTTACTTTATCTGCGTAAAGAATGACCTCCGCATTCACATTGCGAGCGGTTCGACCGATCATCTGGATCAAAGACGACTCGCTTCGCAGAAAGCCCTCCTTGTCGGCATCGAGAATCGCGACCAATGAAACCTGCGGCAAATCCAACCCCTCGCGCAACAGATTCACTCCGACCAATGCGTCGAAGTCGCCGGCTTGCAACGATTTGAGAATCTTCACGCGATCGAGCGTATCGATTTCGCTGTGCAAGTATTCCGCCCGTAAACCCTCACGCTTCAAATAATCTGAAAGATCCTCAGCCAATCGCTTCGTCAGCGTCGTAACAAGCACACTTTCCTTTGCCGCCGCACGTTGCGCCACCCGTTGAATCAGATCGGGCACTTGGCCACGCGCGGGCAAGACTTCAATCGGTGGATCAATCAGACCGGTCGGACGAATCACCTGCTCGACCACCTCACCTTTGCATTTCTCAAGTTCATACGGTCCCGGTGTCGCCGACATAAATGTGACGTGGTACCACGACTCTTCAAACTCTTCAAAACGCAACGGCCGATTGTCCATCGCCGAGGGCAATCGAAAACCATGATCGACCAAAACTTGCTTACGACTTCGATCGCCGGCAAACATCGCGCGAATCTGTGGAATGGTCACGTGCGACTCATCGATGATGAGATGAAAATCGTCCGGAAAATAGTTGATCAACGTTGAGGGTTTTGCGCCAGGCGGCGCGCCGGTCAGATGCCTCGAATAATTCTCGATACCGCTGCAATATCCGACCTCTTTGATCATTTCCATGTCGTATTTGGTGCGGGCTGCCAGGCGCTGCGCCTCCAGCAACTTTCCGTGTTGTCGAAGTTCGAGCAGGCGCTTTTCCAATTCTTCTTTGATCGAGGCGATCGCCGTATCGATGCGATCTTCGGGCATGACGTAGTGGACTGCCGGAAAGATGAAGATGCGGTCTTCGTTGGCCAGCACTTCACCCGATGTCGGATTGATCAGATCGAGTCGTTCGACCTCGTCACCGAACATCTCGATGCGATAAGCGAACTGCTCGTATGCCGGATAGACTTCGACGACATCGCCCCGAACGCGAAACGTCGCCCGCTTTAGGTCGGTGTTGCTGCGGGTGTATTGAAGATCGACGAATCGACGCAGCAGTTTGTCGCGTTCAATTTCTTCGCCAACCGCCAATGACAACATGCTGGCTTTGTAGTCTTCCGGTGATCCCAATCCGAAAATACACGATACGCTCGCGACGATAATGACGTCTTTTCGCGATGACAATGAACTTGTTGTGCGCAATCGCAATCGATCAAGATCGTCATTGCGCGAGGCGTCTTTTTCGATGTAAATATCGCGCTGGGGGATGTACGCCTCCGGCTGATAGTAGTCGTAGTAGCTGACGAAATATTCGACCGCATTGTTTGGAAACAGTTCGCGGAATTCTTCGTAAAGCTGTGCGGCGAGCGTCTTGTTGTGCGAGATTACCAACGTCGGTTTTTCCAAACGCTCGATCACATTTGCGACGGTGAATGTCTTTCCCGAACCGGTCACGCCCATCAGGCAGGCGTATTCCGTCCGATCTTTGTAAGCGCGCACCAGCTTGTCAATGGCCTGCGGTTGATCGCCAGCCGGCGTAAATTCGCTGATTAACTTGAACTGATTCGTCATTGAGAATTCGCTCGAGACCATTCAACTCGAATTTGACGGAGTATACCGATGCATAGCGCTTCGGTCCAAGTCGAGACATCGCTCTGCGGCAAATCACTCAATTGGATGTGTCATCTAGCGCGATTCGCCTCTTTTGTTCTTGAATGTTTTCCATCTTATCTCCGAATCGAAACTCAAACTCTTTAATTGCGGTCGGTGGATTATTTTGCGCGCGATTTCACTTTTCAATTGCAACAAGATTTGTTAGGAATCTTTCAATCAACACTCATCTCAATCAATTAATTTGTCCGGATCATGAACTCGCAAAACACAAGAGGAAGGGCATCCTTAATGCCGATCTGCTGGCGCGACAAAATCAATACCGAGAGTTCCTTCAGGTGCTTGCACAATTCAATACGTAGGCTCGCGTTTGCTGTCGGATTGCTGGTTTGCCAGGTCGCCGCCGCGCAAACGACCACTGTTGGAAACGACCGAGCCGGTCAATCCAGTGAACAGCCAGCCAACGAACAACCAGCCAAATCAGAAACGTTCAGCCAGAAATCAGAGGCAATGCCCCCCGCCCAACTCCCCGGGCCCCCGGCCATTCTCCCTGGACCGAAGTATAATAATCTGCGCTACGACGACGACTTCAGCTATCTCGATGGCGAACCGGGTACCTATCTGGAAGACCCCTTCGACCCAATCAAGAACATCCATCTCGACGATGACTGGCGGCTGTCGCTGGGAGGCGAATTGCGATTTCGTATGGAGTCTTCAACGAACATTTCGTATGGGGCCGATGCCCGAACACAAGACAACTACCAACTCTACCGAAGCTTCATGCACTTCGATCTGAAGTACCGCGATTCGGCCCGGTTCTTCCTTCAGATTGGATCTGCACTTGTCAGTTCCCGATCGCTACCCCCTAGGGGGATTGACGAAAACCGCTTCGCGCTACAACAGTTTTTCTTTGACCTCAAACCGCTCGGAGATGGCACGCCACTCACCATTCGCGTGGGACGACAGGACCTCCAGTATGGCCGCCAGCGCTTCGTCTCACCGCTGGATTGGTCCAACACGCGCCGGCGATTCGATGCCGTCAAGATATTCTGGCATGAAGACGATTTCGAATTCGACGTGTTCTATTCCAAACCGCTCAATGTCCGCAAAAGACACCTCGATCGATGGGATGAGGAGGTCGATTTCTACGGTGCTTATTTCAGCTACAAGGGCGTCCCGCGCCACAAGTTCGACATGTTCTTCTTTGGCCAGGACGACACACGCGACCGTACCAATCCCAACGGCAACTCAGGTGACATGAGCCGCTACACGCTCGGTGGATCTTTCGAAGGAAAGACGGGGGCTTTCGATTACAACGGATTTGTTGCGGGTCAATGGGGACGGTGGGCTGGTGATACGATTCAGGCCTGGGCCTGGGGAATTGATGGCGGATACACGCTGACCGACTGCGCATGGAAGCCAAGAATCGGTGCCGGGTTCGACTGGGCCAGCGGCGACGAAAACCCCGTCGATGGCAAAGTAGGCACGTTTGATCAGCTTTTTCCGCTGGGACACACCTATCTGGGACTGATCGATCTGGTCGCACGGCAAAACCTAAATGCCGTTCACGTCGATATAACAGCGTGGCCGGTCGCCAAGAAGGTCAAAGCCAAACTTTCGTATCATGCGTTTTGGCTCAACGAAAAACGCGATGCCCTATACGGCGTGACCGGCGCACCTGGGCGACGCGATGTGACGGGAAACAGCGGAACCGAGTTGGGACACGAATTGGACCTGACGGTGGTCTGGAAAATCAACCGCCACCAATCGATGCTATTCGGGTATTCGCACTTTTGGGACAGTTCGTTCATCACCAATACCGGGGTCAGCGAGGATCCCGATTTGTTCTATGTGCAGTATGCGTTTAAGTTCTAAGGGGTGAAGATTGACCCTTCACAATATGAAAGGATTCATGCATTGAAAAACAATACCAAACGATCCAACTTGCTCGGTGCCCTGACGATGTGCGCGATGATTCTGACGAGTTCGGTCGGCTGCGTTTCGGGCGATACTTACCGAGATATTGTTGAAACGTCCGTCAAGACGGTTGCGGCTACGCTGCTCGACATCATCGTGATCGACAACTTGCAAAACCGCGCTGGCGTGAACTAGCGCGGAATGACGCAATTGAGTAGCGACGAAGCGGGCGAATCAGTTATTGCTGCCCATTGGTCTACTGTGTGTTCAATCTTCTGCTCGCCGATTTCGCGGATGTCCGATCGCTTTGAAATCAGCGATCACACTAACATCAGTCTGACGAAAGCGACTCGACAAGCCAGCCGAGTGCGCCCAATCCGACATCGCACCGCTGGTTAAGAATGCTCTCGCTGAATCCGGGCCATACGTAGGGCTCGACGACCTCAAACGCGATCAGCAACATCAGCGTCCGGCCCGGATCGTCATCGCCAATGGTCTCGCCCAGGCCGTATCCGCCACCAAAGTGCGCAGCGCTGAAGATATCAAGGCAACTGGCTTCGACAGCATCGCCATCCATCGCCAAACGCTCCTGTGGCGACAATGCACCGCAACCGAGACATGCAATAGCAACGCCGCCGAACACGGTTGCAATGACCACCCGCTTGTATGCCACACTGCCAAGAAACTGACACCATCTAAATTGCCCAATCGCCATTGAATTCATTCGCATCTCCAACGAAAAGGGGCAAGCGATCCAATTCGGATCGCCCGCCCCCCCAAGATTTAGACAAACAGATTTAGCAGATATCAATCAGCAGATCGCGATCAATTCTCAGATCCGTCTTCGACGAGCCACAACTGTCGAGGCGCGCGAAGTTGTGTTTCAAATTCCTCCAGCGTTCGGTCGGGGCCTATAGTGCCCGACTTGGTGGCGATCGCGTTGATCGAATAGATGGCGCTGTTATCACGATCGGCCAAGAAGCCTGTACCCTGACCTGACACGACAACTCCCTGCAAGTTGACGAGATCGATATCGATCGTCAGCGTGTCCGGAGTCACTGTTTCGTCATCGACTGTGGAAACGTCAACCACCATTTTAACGGTGTCCGTCGCGTCAACGACATACAGAACATCGTTGTCATCAACGAAAATGTCCTCGTGCTTTTCCCAGTCGTTGCTGTTGAGACGCCGCGAGAATGGCGTTTCGCCGTTGGCTTGTCCCGGATTGGTGAAAACCAAAATGCGGTTGCGGTTGACGGTGATATCGCCTTCGGCTTCGCTGACGTACAGGTCACCGTTGGGCGCGATGAATAACGAGTCCACGGTAAACACGGTCGGATCAAACGGAGCGCGATCCGGTGGCCCAAATGTTCGATCGGGACGAATGTTGCCGTCGAACCCTGGGTCCGAAACATTGTCGAAAACCAAGATGCCATCTTGTGCGTTGACGTTGCCGACGAACAACCGATCTTCGTTGGCGTCGTAGGCCATCGCAATCGGTGATTCCAAACCTGTGCTATTGCCATCGACCAGCAAGTCAGCCGTCGTGTCTTCATTGAGCGTAGTCGAATCGTCGTATCCAACGATGCCGCCGTTCTGGCGGCTGACGAGCAAGCGACCGGTGTTGGTCACGACAACCGATCGCGGTTGAAACAACGATGTCGCGGCGCCGGCTTCCACTTCGCCATCGGGTGCAATCTCTCCGTCGAGCGATTCGGCGCCGGTATAGAAAGTCACCGATGGCCCGGCGTTGTTGACGACGTAAAGTCGGCTTGTATCTATGCCGTTGGTGTCCATGTCGCCATTGGTGTTGACGTCTCCGCCGTCATCGCCACCGCCATTTCCATCTCCCCCACCGTCTCCTCCGCCATCTCCGCCTCCATTACCCCCCCCGCCGCCACCACCATTGTCACCGCCCATATCCATGGGTGTGCAACCGAAAGTGCCGGCCAACCCCATCGCAATCAACAATGTCAAAAACCTTGACTTCGAATTCAGCATACCTGAGTCTCCTGATCGGTTGCCAAGCATGTCAGCAACCGGCCCCAATATTGGTTTGACCGCCCATCGGCCCTTTGTTTCATTCGCGCAGAAACAGAACTACAATTCGGGATTGTGACCAAATCGGTGTGTTGTTCAACGGGCTTGGTAAATGCAACCAGCACCCGAAACACGCAGCCTACCCAAAGCGCCGCACATCGCCCCGCTGAACGTCACCAAGCGACAAACGAGTTATTCCTGCGGGACCGGCGTGTTCGTTGCAAAAATGCTTAACACACCGTTGTTCACGACCAAATCGCAAATCGTCGGGGGGTTTACTTCGGTAAAGTAAACTCGGCGCTCTCCATCTTCTGTGCCGAAGCGTGCACGAAACGGACTGTTGCCAAAAATCAATTCCGTACCATTGACGCGCCAATTTGCGATGCGCGAACCGTCCTCTTGCCAGACCAATTCCTCGGTGGCTGTGTCGAACTGCATGATCTCGCCATCGACATCGCGAACTTCGGTCGTTTCAAAGTCGCCGTCTGGGTCTTCAAACTTCGCGAAGGTATTGTCTTCGGCACCGTTGGTGTTGGTGTCCTCGCCATTTGAATTCATGTCGGTGCCGTTGGTATTCATATCCTGCGGATCGCCATTGTCACCGCCGTCACCATTCGGAACCTGCATCTCGCAGCCGGCGCCTAGCGACACAACTGCAAGCGACATCAACACAAACCTAAGACTACGCATGGATCGATCCTCCGTTGACCTCACGAAAATCCGGCACAAACCACGGCGGCTGTACCTTGCCGTCAGTCACAATGAGTAACGGTGAACCGAAGCTTTGGCAACTTTGAATTGAAAATCGATTGAATTCGTGGGATGAAACGCTGGCAGCGCTCGATTCCCATGGGATTGGCTGACGGCCAATGGTTGTATGGTCAGTCTTGTCTCGTACTGCGAATCAAACACTAGGGGGCTGGACATAAAGTCGATGCGCAATCGGTACCGATTCCTTCAAATATGCCCGATGCACCCGAACAATTGGGCGCCGTCAAATCCAGGCAGAAACCGTTTGGCAAACAGCATGCGCCTTCGCAAGCATTGGCTGTGCATGTCGAGTCATCCCCGCGATACACACCACCGTCGATCGCACAGGTGACCGGCGATTGCTCAACGCACGTTTCATTCGACAGACAGCATGCCCCGATGATCGAACCGGTATAACGCAACTGAAACTCCGCCGCATCGCTCAAGTCGACATCGCCGTCACCGTCGAAGTCAACGCATTCACATCCGCCATTCGCAGAAACATCCGGACCGTCGATGCAAGCGTTGATGGCTGCGTAGTCTTGAAGATCGACATCCGAGTCACCATCGCTGTCAGCTGACGGTACAACATTAAGTTCGAACGTCTGCGTTCCGTTGCCCACGGCATTTGTCGCGCGAACCGTTACTAAGTACGGCCCTCCGATCGTCGGGTCATCCCAAGCAACCTGACCCGTATCAAAATCGATGGACATCGAAGGTGGACCGCTGTCGAGCGACCAGTTGATGATCGGGTCCATGCACGCAGGGTTGGAGATCTGCGGTATCGGCCCGTCAAACGCAACGCCACACTCAGCCGTCTGAGAAGCAATTGAAAGCACATCGGGTTCGGCTGACGTCACGCCAAGAAACAATGATTGCGTGGACGATCCTGCGCCATTGGTCGCACGCAGAAAAATCAGATACGGAAACTCCGAACGGATCGGGTCGGGCCACGAGAGAACGCCCGTTGATGGATTGATTGTCATACCCGGTTCCGGATTGTCGATGCTCCACGTGAGTGTGGCCATATTGAGTGGGTGGGACACCGCTGGCGTCGGTCCAGTGTAAGGCACGCCGCATGCGGTCGAATCCTGCGGGATATCGTTGATCACCGGAATCAGTTGATCGATGGTCAACAGGTCGCAATACGACAGCGCATTATTGTCTTCGTAGACTTCGGTGATTTCGTTTTGATCGTCGAGAATGGTCCCGACATAATAATCGCCAGCAGCGATGTCGGTCGGTATGTCCACATCAACGTCGAACTCAAACGCATCTTCAAACGGAATGTCCCAGAGCAACTCACCTAGGAACGTATCCGACGTATCGATCAGCGCATCGTTCGAAAGATAGAACCCCTGTGCAATCATGAATTCATTGGTCGTTCCGAGATTCTCAATCACACTTCGCATCGTCAGCGTTTCGCCCGGAAGCAAAGACGACGGCGTGAAGAATGATGGCACGGCCTTTCCCAGGGTTGCACCCGTCGTAAAGGCAGCCGTCGCAAGATCGACGTGAGGCGGTTCGGACGGTCCCGCATGCGGATACAAAAACCGCGCGCCGCTTTGATCGTCGGTGTGCAGTTCGACAATGTTCTCCTGACCGACCGCCCCCCCGCTCGGATAGCGCGGATTCATCGTCGCAATAAACCACGGTGTACCGGGCGATTCATCGCCTATCGGATCATGCCCCAATCCCAGCGAATGTCCCAACTCGTGAACCGCCACCAGCAAGAACGAAAACCCGTTGACCGGAGTCGGTTCGGCAACAAAATCGCACGGCGGATTATCAATGAAGAACCACCCCACGCCCTCAGGCACATCGCTGAAGACCATGTCCATATCAACCCAGGCACTGCCCTGGTTGACAAGGAAGGTGACCCCCAGCACACCGGGGTCGAGTTCGCTTGCGGGCACCGCTGCGGTGTCGCTGAATCCGTCGAAATTGTCGATCGGAAAATCCTGATCCGCGAGGATGTACTGGTACTCAAAATCCGAAGCCGGCACGAGATTCCACAAACCCATCGAAGCCAGGTAGTGGGAGTACGGATCGGAGTCGATCGGAAACGTCGAAGGCGAAAGGTATCGAACGCTGAGTCCGCCTGGCCAAACGACGTTCACACCGCCGATATTGAAATAGCTGAACCCGTCTGCACGATGTCCGGGCAGAAGGCAGATCATGGTAGCAATCGCCAAGACGCAGACGCGGGCTATTAGAATGAATCGACTTCGAGCCATTACTTTGCCCCTCCCTTGCTGTCCCGCTTCGGGTCCTTCTCCGCCGGTCGGGGCTTGGGAAGTTCTCTCGCTGGATTTGATGCATTGCTTTCTGCATCACGGCCTACCGCAGAAAGCTTGAGGGCGACAGGTCGCAAGTCGGCTTGCACGCGACGACCTGCCGACCGATCCAAAACATGTTTTCGGCTGGCTGCCAGAATTGGAGTCAGTTCACTCAAGAAAGTATCCAGCCGCATCGCGTCATTTTTGTTTATCTCTCTATGTTCCGACGGTCTCAATCTTGCATTGTGACTCCCAGTGAGATGCTGGGCGATGTCGTGCTGCCTTCGACCGTCAAGGATGAAATGACCATCAGCATCGATTGCGGTGATCGAACGACCCGATGCGTCAAGGACTCGTTCAACACTGTCGTCACCACGTTTTACTCTGAGCGCGCCGCGATAAATGCCAACCACCGGATACGTCTTGTACGTCGGCAATAACATCAACACCCACTTGTCACCGACGTTGTACTCAGGGGCGCAACAGACCCGCATTTGAAATTCGCCGACCGCACCGCCCGGCACCGTCAACTCAAATGTATCACCCGCGATTGCCTGCGATCCTTTGAGGAATGTAACCGCGTCGAACGTCACCTTCGTTTCGATTCGTTTGGGATTTTGCGACCAGAATGACTCGACGCGCTGCACCGTTCCCATGATGACCTGTCCGGAGTGATCGGCAAGCACATCGAGGCTCATCGGTACGACCTGACTGGCCGACGCCGCAGCAGCATGAAACAGCAGAATTCCTGCGCCCATTAGGAATCGCGTGAAGCGCATGTTCGTTTCCCCTCAAATGTGCCCGATTCAATCATGATATCAGCCGCCCATCCGCCGATCAAGATACCGCACTGGTTATCAGAACCAAACCACCTGATTTCGAGTTCGTCCATGGCTTAAAGTCGGAATCCGCGCTTCGCCAATCGCACTCGTTTTCGGACCAATCGGCGTTTCCAACGCTGTCACCGCCGGTTCATTCGACACTCCTCCACTCGCATTGACCGAATGACCGATAAAACGCTGAAGGGCCGTGAACCTATCAACGATCGCGTGGCAGAATCTTCGTGCACAGTCCAGACCCAACCCAAGTAGCGACTTGAAGGAAACACCGGCAATGCCTGCAACAATTTCGACGCCAACAAATGACACCTCAAAATCAGCCGCACGCCTGCGCCGGTTTTTGAATTGCTACTGGCTTCGCCCCGAGAATGCGTTTTGGATGAGCCTGCGCAGTCAGGCGTTGGGGGCGCATTCGTTTGAAGGTCCGGCGATCGATCTGAGTTGCGGCGATGGCGTGTTCAGTTTCCTGCATGCTGGTGGCGACTTCGATTGCGAGTTCGATGTATTTCAGGAAGTCGGTTCGCTCGACCTGGTGCGGGATGCGTTTGCTGACATGTTCGATCACACCAGCGATTACTATGGTCCGCAAATCGTAGAACGCCCCAATTGGAAGATCGATATCGGTACGGACTTAAAACCAAATATGTTGCTAAAAGCCTGCGCACTTGACTTCTACGACAGTCTGGTCGAGCATGACAATAATACGCCAATGCCGTTTGAGAACGAGTCCTTCAAGACCGTGCATTGCAACTCTGCGTACTGGGCTTCCAATATCGAACTTCTCATGGGCGAGATCGCACGGATCACACAGAAAGGCGGCCGCGTCTTGCTCTCCGTCAAACTGGATGCGATCCGCGAATACACCCAAAACGCGCACAAAGCAATACTCGGCCAACGCTGGCTCGACATCATTGGCCGCGGACGAATCGAATCGTGGCCGAGCCTGAGCGACGACGAAACCTGGAAACAAAGATTCAAGGCAGCCGGTTTGGAAATCGTTTCTCGCACGCCATTCATCACCCGTACCCATGCATACATCTGGGACATCGGGCTGCGACCCATCGCCCCGCTGCTCGTCCGAATGGCCAACAACCTCACGCCGGAAACCCGTCGAGAAATCAAGCTGGATTGGATCGACTTGCTAGAGGAATTGTTAGCCCCTCTGAATCAGGCTTCGTTCGACCTATGCGCCGATGAAGCTGAACCGGCAGAAGTACTCTATGAATTAACGCCCGCATAGGGCTGCAATCCACCGACAACCGCCATATCCACCTTCACCCGAAAGCACCCGACGACCGATAAAAACAAAGGTGACGATGCGCGCCGATGTCGCGCACCGTGATTCAACACACGCTGGAGACTGCAAAGAATTATGGCAATGCGACCGCACGGAATCATGTTCCACCATTTTCATGGCGGTAGTCATTCTGCCAGCCAGGGTTCGATCGATGCTCAGACTTTTGCCGACTTGATCGAGTACGTGGAGCGCGGGCGGATCCTTCCGGCACACGAGTGGCTTGGTCGCGCGGAATCGGACTCGCTGCGAGATGAAGATGTGTGCCTGACTTTTGACGACGCCTTGAGTTGCCAATATGACGTCGCTCTGCCGGTCATGCGGGATCTTGGCTTGACCGGATTCTGGTTTGTTCATACTTCGATGCTAGATGGTGAGTACTCGCGACTTGAAGTGTATCGAAAGTTTCGCGAAACATGCTTCGATTCGTTGATCCAATACTACGGTGCATTTGAAGAGCAAGCTCGCAATACGGTTGGTTGTCAAACCGTTTCCAACGCCCTCGATCAACTCGATATTGGAACGTACCTCTCCGAGTATCCTTTCTACACGCCAGCCGACCGACGCTTTCGGTTCCTGCGAAACGAAATTCTTGGCGAAGCTCGATACACCCAAATCATGGACGAGATGATTGAACTGTTCGGACAATCCATCGAATCGCTCGGCAAAGATTTGTGGATCGATGCGGACCAAATTCGCTCACTCTCGGAGGGTGGCCATCCAATTGGATTGCATTCCCATACGCATCCGGTTGCCGTCGCAGAACTCCCGCCGGATCGACAACGCTGGGAATACAAGACCAACGCCCAACGCTTGCGAACCGTGACAGGTAGTTCGCCCAGAGTAATGGCTCACCCATGCAACTCATACAACACTGAAACTTTAGAGATACTGGAAGAAATCGGCATCGCTGTAGGATTCCGCGCCAACATGGTTGAAGACGACTGGTCGCGATTGGAATGCCCACGCGAGGATCACAGCAACATCGTCAGAGAAATGCAAACATGCGGATCACCGTCTTCACCGGAAACCAAGCCCGCCACGTCGCGCTGATCGAATCGCTCGCATCGATCGCCGACGAAGTGTTTGCGATCCAGGAATGCACCACGATCTTCCCGGGACAGGTGGATGACTTTTTTCGTCGTTCGGAGACGATGCAGACGTACTTTCGGCGGGTGTTGTCAGCCGAGCAAATGGTATTCGGTCAGCCGCATTTCGTTCCAAATAACGCGCGGCAACTGGCACTGCGCATGGGCGATCTTTCGATTACGTCGCCAAGTGTATTGGCGCCTGCATTGCAAGCGGATGTTTACGTCGTCTTCGGAGCGAGTTACATCAAGGGTCCGCTTTGCGACCATCTCGTCGCCAACAAAGCCGTCAACATCCACATGGGCGTATCGCCATTCTACCGTGGCAGTTCGACGAACTTCTGGGCGATGTACGACGACAATCCGCGATACGTCGGAGCGACGATTCATCGACTGACGACGGGCTTGGATTCAGGCCCCATACTGTGCCATGCGTTTCCGAAAGCAGAAGCGGCTGACCCGTTTGTGATTGGAATGAAAGCGGTGCAATCCGCCCATCGCGCCGTCGTCGAGCATTTGAAATCGGGCGAACTCGCGCGGTTGGAACCGGTGCCACAAGATCGCTCGTTGGAAATCCGCTATTCGCGAAATGCAGACTTTACCGACGAGGTAGCCGCCGAATATCTCGAACGAATCCCGACGGCTGCGGACATGGAAAACTCGATGAACAGGCGCGACTTCGAGGGCATGGTTCGCCCGTTTGCAGCGTAATACTCGAAAGACACGACATTGAAAACTGGGCAACACAATTCGCTGTACGTCATCCTCGCGAGGGGCGGTAGCAAACGCCTGCCTCGAAAGAATCTACTGACTTTCGGTGGCGTTTCGCTTGTCGGACGCGCGATTAAGTGCGCACAAGCCAGCGCCTACCGTCTCAGCAACCCGCACAAAATTGTCGTCAGCACTGACTCCGAAGAAATCGCCAGCGAAGCCCGTCAACTGCGCGCTGAGGTTCCGTTCTTGCGCGACGCTGAACTCGCAAACGATGAAGCGACTTCGATCGACGCATTGCGAAACGTCGTCGATTGGTACGCTTCCCATGGCGAATCATTTTCAGAGATTATATTGCTTCAACCGACGTCGCCGCTCCGCATCACGCGCGATGTGGTCACCTGCATCGAGAATTTTCGTGCGGGGCACAATGAGTCGAGCGTTACTGTAACGACAAGTCCAACCTCACCGGTCGGACTGCAGTTTGCATTCGATGAAGGACGCCTTACCAAACCCGCTGTCAAGCAACATTTCGGTGACAAGGATACGACCGTCGCCCTTAATGGTGCTGCGTATGTATGTTCGCCCGACTGGATCAAGTTACATGACAGCCTCTGTATTGCAGGCCAGACCGTCGCAACGCCGATGCCAAAAGAGCGTTCCATCGATGTAGACACGCATGCGGATATGGCGTCCGCAGAGTCGTTACATGCGTCCAACACGCCGTGGACGCAGGATCGATGCTTTGTCATCGCGGAAGCTGGCGTCAATCACAACGGCTGCCTCGATACAGCCCACAAGCTCATCGACAAAGCCGCCCTCGCCGGGGCCGACGCGATCAAATTTCAAACATACACAGCCAATCGATTGACCACACGCACTGCCCCCAAAGCCGAGTACCAAAAACACTTCGAATCTGGCAACGAATCCCAGCACGACATGTTGCAACGGCTGGAACTTTCGCCCGATGACCATCGCGAACTGATGGCGCATTGCGCCCGCCAAAACATTCGATTTTTGTCGTCGGCATTTTCAAATGAAGATGTCGATCTGCTCGACGAACTCGATGTTTTCGCCATCAAATTGGGTAGCGCCGAAATCACGAATTTCCCCTTGCTCTCTCACGCAGCCAGCACGTTGCGACCGATCATCCTTTCAACCGGTTGCAGTTCGCTTGACGAAGTGCAAGCGGCTGTCCGCATTCTGAAGGGAAATGGATGCAGCGATTTAGCGCTATTGCACTGTGTCAGCGCCTACCCCGCGCGTTGCAAAGACGCCAAT
This sequence comes from Alphaproteobacteria bacterium, assembly GCA_028285105.1. Lineage (GTDB taxonomy): Bacteria > Planctomycetota > Phycisphaerae > UBA1845 > UBA1845 > UBA1845. Next base: position 82,227 of record JANQQE010000027.1, on the reverse strand, counting down.
CTTCGCGCGATGAAAACAATACGAAAGGCAACCAAACTTCCAGTTGGCTTCAGCGATCATACAGAAGGCATTTTATTGGCTGCACCGGCTGTGGCGATGAGCGCTAAAATCATTGAAAAGCACTTTACATTAGACCGGTCTGCCCCCGGACCGGATCATCGGGCGTCACTGGAACCGGATGACCTTCGAGCGATGATCGAAAGCATTCGGATGGTTGAATCAGCACTGGGCGACGGAATCAAACGACCCCGCGACGCCGAAGCAAATACCCGGGAAATCGCGAGACGCAGCCTCGTCGCGGTTGAGCCACTTGAAGCTGGCACTATTTTGCAACCGCAGCACCTAATCGCACGCCGACCGGGAACGGCCATCTCCCCAACCGAACTCGAAAGAGTTTTGGGCAGAATTCTCGCCAAACCTCTCATTTCAGACGAACTGCTGACTTGGAATCATTTGTCGCCGGCGGAGGTTACGAAGTGAGACACATCGCCATGGTGACGACCTCGCGCAGTGAATGGGGCATTCAGCGATCGATCGCGCGAGCCTTGCGCGATCGGGACGACATAGCGCTGGACATCATCGCCGGTGGCATGCACTTGTCCGAAGCATTTGGAAAAACGGTGAACGACATTCGTGCCGACGGATTCGATGTCGCTGCCGAATTTGACTATCTCGAACCGGGCGACGATCCAAGTGACATCGCAAAATCGATGGGCGGCGGCGTTTCGGCATTCGCGGCGCACTTCGCAAATCATCGCCCCGACATACTGACCGTGCTTGGCGACCGGTTCGACATGTTGCCAGCCGTCATAGCCGCCCTGCCATTCGGAATTCCGATTGCACACATTCATGGTGGCGAGCTGACGGAAGGGGCGTTCGACGACAGCATCCGCCACGCCATCACCAAGATGAGCCATATCCATTTGGCCTCGACGACTGAATACGCCAAGCGCATCATTCAAATGGGCGAACCGAGTGAATACGTTCATTGTGTTGGAGCGCCCGGACTCGATGACATTGCTGCATTCGAACCGCTTGATATTAAGGCCAAGTACGGTTTCGTCAGTGGCCAGACAAACATTCTCGTCGTGTACCACCCGGAAACGCGCGGCGCAACAATCGATCCGAATCGAGGGATGGATGAATTGTTACGCGCCGTCGGTTCACTCGAAGTCGAATCAACAAATATCGCGATCGTTGCCCCGAATGCCGACACCGGCCATCAAGGAATTCGCGAAGCAATTGATCGCTTTTGCAATCAGCACAAATCAGCCCGTGCGTTTACTTCGGTTCCGCGCGATGCCTTTTTGACATTGATGAAATCTGCGACGGTGATGGTGGGCAACAGTTCGGCAGGAATCATCGAATCGCCGAGTTTCAAGACGCCCGTGGTCAATGTCGGCAAACGACAAGCCGGTCGGGTACGGGCGGCAAACGTCATCGATACCGAGTCTATGTCTGCGGCTGTTCGAGCAGCGATCGATCAAGCCCGATCCACCGAATTCGCATGCTCAATTCGAGGACTGAAGAATCCATATGGCGACGGCAACAGTGCATCGCGCATCGCCAACATTCTCGCTTCGACGCCCATCACACATCAGCTATTGGCCAAACGCTTCAACGATCAGCTGATCTGCTCGCCCCAAAGTTTCGCCAATTCGACCAGCACACGAACAGCCACCTCCATCTCTTCCAAACACGCCCACTCCTTCGGCGAATGATAGTCATGCATTCCGGTCGAGAGGTTCGGCGTCGGGAGTCCCATCTCAGTCAACCGAGAACCGTCCGTACCTCCTCGAACGAGCGAACTCTTTGGTTCGATGCCCACACGTTGCATCGCTTCGCGCGCCAGGTCGACCGCTCGCGGTTCCTTCGCGATGCCAGCGGCCATGTTGCGGTACTGCTCTTTGACGACGACGCTGATCTGAGCGGCTGGATACTCATCCAGTAAATCGTTGGCGATCGAATGCAGAATGTCGCGGTATTCAACCAACTTCGCATCGTCAAAGTCACGCAGCAGAATGCGAATCGTCGCCTCAGGCACGCCGCCTTCAAACACATACGGATGCAGGAATCCTTCGCGACCGTCGGTAACGGACGGCGCAAGTCGATCAGCCGGCATGCGGTGAACGAATTCCGACGCAATGCGGATCGCATTCACCATTTTGCCCTTGGCGTAACCCGGATGTGTATTCACACCGGTGACAGTTACCGTTGCCAGGTCGGCAGAGAATGTTTCAAACTCCACGTAACCCTGTCCCTCGCCATCGAGCGTGTACCCAACCACCGCACCGAGTTTCTTGAGTTCTACGTGATCGACACCATGACCGATTTCTTCGTCGCATGTGAAGCATATCCGCACATCGCCGCGTTTGATCTCACCGTGGTCAAGTAAGTATTGCGCAGCGTCCATGATGACCGCCACACCGGCTTTGTCGTCGGCACCTAGAAGCGTGGTCCCATCGGTCGTGATGATCGTCTTGCCCACAAGCCCAGCCAGCGCTTCATTTTCGGATGGACGAATGACCCGACTCGGACAACCGGGCAGCACGATGTCACTCCCGTCGTAGTTCTCGTGAATGATCGGCTTGACGTTTAATCCGGTAAATTCCGGTGATGTATCGACGTGCGCGATCCAGGCTATCACTGGCGCGTCGGGCATGTTGCCGGGGATGGTCCCCATGACGATTCCATGTTCGTCCATTTCCGCATCGGCGATCCCCATTGCCCGCAACTCCTCGGCCAGCAGTTTTCCCATCTCAAGCTGCCCTGGAGAACTGGGGTATTTGGATGTCCCCTCGATTGCCCCGCTTTCAATCTTGACGTACCTGCAAAACCGGTCGAGAAGCGTGTTCACGGTGTTGATCTCCTTGCATGCGGAATTCTCAATAGCGGCGAATCGTATGGCATGTTCGGATCCTCCGAAAGTGGAGCCAACCGGCTGCGACTTTCACCCCAACCGATGTAACGATTGCGGCGGAATTGCCGTAGCGAGCCGTCGGGCCAATCTGCTTGACAGGCCCTACCCCGTGCCTATACTCCGTTTGGCTGGACAGATTGTCCGCTAAGTGGTTGTAAGCAAACAATTAACAAACGGATTCCGCTCCGCTGATCGAGATCGCTTGGCGTGCGGAATTGAACGTAACGAAACCAGTAGTGTTGTAACGGGGGTCAATGGCTCTCACAGCGATTTTGCAGTTTAGAGATGTACCCATTTGAGAAAGTTGGTCGTTCGAGATTCTTAACACTCTTGACCACAAGTGAGCATCGACGTCTGCCGGTTTCTTGTGGCGGTCGAAGCCATCAAAATCCATCGTGTAGCGAGTTGTCCTGATCATGATGTTGGTGTCCTGGCTGATTCTGAGTTTGGTGCGTTTGGCTTGCAAGGTGCGATCTTTGTTCGCCGAGTCTCTGGATGTCCGCTGCAACTTTCTGTGGGCCTCTGCTTTGCCTCTACTCGGTTTCAAGAAACTGTTTGCCCGTCACAATTCCAAAGGTGACGTGCGGGCTGGTTTTCCGCCAACGGCGCAGGCTGCCAAAGTACTGGTCCCTATGGTTGATCCGAATCGATTCTATGTCCCTTCGCAAGCAGACCGAGCGCCATCTGTGGCAAGACGATCTGTCGGCGCGGAGTCAGAACTGTTCGGACCGGGACCGTTTGGACCCAGGGGCCGATGATTTAGATCGGTAGTCGTTTAGAACGTCAAGCGCACGCTTTGGATGTTTAGAGTCTCGCCCTTTCTCTCCTGATCGCTGTAGACCTCGTGCATCGAAATCGCAGAAAGAAAGTCTCTGCGAAAACGTCGACGCACCTTCCTCGATTGCAATTCTGATTGTCCGTTGCCAGCCGACAGATGATCGGCGGCTGCGATTCGAATATACCTTTACACGGATGGACCTCAGATGATTGCGATCATCCACACCCGGCTCATCGCGGCGTTCGACTCGCCCGACCTTGCATACGGCGGAATCATCGGAATTGCGTTGGCCGTCATTGCGTTGGTCGTTCGCAGCAAGATGCAAGCCGCGTCTCAGCGCGCAGAAGCCGACGGAATTGTCGCGGACGCCCGCCGAGAAGCAGACACGTTAATCAAAGCGGCAGAGGTTGACGCCAAAGCCGAAGCGCTCAAACTTCGCGAAGAGTTCGACAAAGAATCGGCAGTCATCCGAGCCGAATTTAAGGAAACCGAAAAGCGTCTCTCTAAGCGCGAAGACAGCGTGGACAGCAAGCTCGACACGCTCGCCACCAAAGAACGCAACATTGAAAACAACGAAAAGAAACTCGCCAAACGCGAGGAAGAAGTCACTCGGAAAGAAACCGAACTGTCCGAAGCCCTCGAACGCGAGCAAGCCGAACTCGTCCGCATCAGCAGCATGAGCGTAGACGAGGCCAAACGCCGCCTGCTCGAAATCGTCAAACACGACATCGAAAACGACGCCGCACGTTTGATCGATCGAGCGTTAACAGAAGCCAAAGAAGAGGCCGACGAAAAAGCCCGCGAAGTCATCATCACCGCCATCCAGCGTTCGGCGGCAGAACACACGTCGGCGAGTACGGTTTCGACGGTCGATATTCCATCCGACGAAATGAAAGGCCGAGTCATCGGTCGCGAGGGTCGTAACATCCGGGCTTTCGAAAAAGCCACCGGTGTCGATGTCATCGTAGACGACACGCCAGGTGTGGTGATCGTCAGTGCGTTTGATCCGGTGCGTCGCGAAGTGGCTCGCCGATCGCTCGAACGTCTCATTCAGGACGGACGCATCCACCCCGGACGCATTGAAGAACTCGTCGAAGAGACAGCGAAAGAAGTCGAAAAAGATGTGATGGCCGCCGGAAAAGCAGCCAGCGTCGAAGCCAACATTGGCGGGCTGCACAAACGCCAGTTGGAACTCCTCGGACGCCTCTCGTATCGAACTAGTTACGGTCAAAACGTTCTTCGCCACAGCATCGAAGTCGCATTTCTGTGCCAGAACATGGCCGACGAACTCGGACTCGACGGACGCCTGGCTCGTCGGTGCGGATTGCTGCACGACATCGGAAAAGCCATCGACCACGAACAGGAAGGCGGACACCCCCTCGTCGGATACGAATTCTGCAAGCGGTACAACGAAAAGCCTGAAGTCCTCAATGCGATCTACGGACACCACGGCGATGTTGAAGCCACCAGTCCATACACGCCGCTCGTTGCCGCGGCTGACGCCATCAGCGCATCGCGCCCTGGTGGTCGTCGCGAATCGCTCGAACGTTATATCAAGCGTTTGGAACAACTCGAAGGACTCGCCACTGAGCAGCACGGTGTGCGACAGGCATTCGCGATCCAAGCCGGCCGTGAGGTGCGGGTGATTGTTGACGCCAAGAAAGTGGACGATGCCCGTGCGTCGAAGATTGCACACGACATCGCCAAGCGCATTGAAGAAGAAATGACGTATCCGGGAGAAGTGCGCGTGACGGTATTGCGCGAGGTTCGCGCCGTCGGTATTGCACGCTAGGCAGGTCGTTCATACCTGAATGTCGAAAGCAGTTGCAAATGGGTATCAACATACTGTGTGCGGGCGATGTGGTCGGTAGTCCCGGCAGAAAAGCGATCGCAGAACTTCTGCCAGAAGTTGCCAAAGAGCGGAATATCGCTTGCTCCATCGTCAATGCAGAAAACATCTCGTCGGGGTCGGGCATCACACCGGCGCTGTTTGAAAAACTTCTGAAGTCGGGCGTCAATCTCGTGACCCTTGGCGATCATATCTATCGCCGCCGCGAAATCATCGCGACCCTTGAAACAGCGCCGCAGATCGTCAAGCCTGCCAACCTTCCCCCCACCGCTCCAGGTCGAGAGTTCGCCATTCACGAAACCGACGATGGAATTCAGATCGCGGTATTCTCGCTGCTTGGGCGTCTATACATGAAGCCCCAAGCCGACTGCCCCTACAAAGCTGCTGACCGGGTTCTCGCGAAGATTCCGAGCGAAGTCAAAATCATCGTGTGCGATTTTCATGCAGAAGCAACCAGTGAAAAGGTTGCGATGGGTTGGCACCTGGACGGCCGGGTCAGCATTCTGTTCGGCACGCACACACATGTCCCAACCGCCGACGAATGCATTCTTCCGGGCGGTACCGGATACATCACCGACCTGGGCATGTCAGGTCCGTATGACGGCGTACTCGGGCGCGACAAAAACCGCGTCTTGCAATCGATGATTCACGCCATCCCAGCTCGCTTCGACGTCGCCGAAGACAATGTCAACGTTTGCGGTATTGTTGCAACGGTCGAACCCAACAGCGGTCGGTGCGAGCAAATCGAACGTATCAAACTGCCTTACCGGATGTGTTAAATTAGATTGAACAATCTGCGCAATTTGCTGTAACGATCTTTGGCGAATGACAATGTTGGGTCAATTCCCTATTCTTCAATCCCCCAATTCGGGGTAGTGTTATCCTGCCAAGAACGAGTTCTCCTTTTCAGGTCAAAGTCGCGCCACTCTTTCTTCAAATCTAACTGGTTAATCGTTGGTCAGAAACGCAGTGCGCAAACGGACATCGATCCGTTCGCAACTTGTCAATGGCACTGCGACACAACATCGGTGAGGAGGCACGCGATGGCGGTAGGAAAAGCAAACACGGATGTCGATCTGAAACTCTGGAACAAATACCTGAAGCGCCGATCCACCAAGGATCGCAACGAACTCATCCGGCGCTATGCACCGCTCGTCGACCAGCACGCCGGACGGATGGCCCGCAGACTACCGCCGACCGTATCGTTTGATGAAATCCGCTGCGCTGCTTTCGATGGGCTGGTTCATGCCATCGAAACATTCAACCCCAAAGGCGGTGCAACGTTTCCAACATATTGTCGCCAACGGTTGTTCGGCGCTGTGGTCGACTGGATGAGAACCGTAGACACCCACGGCCGAGCCATCCGCACATTCGAGAAACGCCGGGACCAAGTCTTCCAGCGCCTGCAAGCCGCCCAGGAACGAACGCCGCAACCGCAGGAAATCGCCAAGCAAATGGGCATGCCGGTCTCAAAATTCACGCGAATGTCGCGCGTCTCATCAATGGGGCAAGCCGTTCCTTTCAGCACGTTGGAATCGTCCCGCGACAAGCAAGCGGGCGAACATCGTTCGTTGTCAATCGAAGACTCGCACACGGCAGACCCATCAAAAAACATCTCGCGATCGTTGCTGGCAGCGTATCTCGGTCGAGGCCTGTCCAAGAACGAAAAAGCAATTCTGGTACTGTATTATTATGAAGACCTGACCATGTCGGAAATCGGCAACATTCTTTCATTGTCCGAATCGCGTGTCAGCCAGATACACCAAGACGTACTCTGCAGACTGCGCAAAAATGGCGGTGACAAACTGCGGGAAGAGTTGGCTGGTTAGGCGTTCATTCGAAGATGCCGGTCAAACCTTGACCAGATGGAGGAGTTTTCCAATGACTCTGATCGTTTCGCCGACCGTTGGGCGGGGCGCGCGTGCGGTATTGTGGCGTATCAAAATCGCAGTGACGTCGTCACCGTCTTTTTTCCCGCCCCGATACTCGGTCAAGCGACTTCGCAATTCGTCGAGAACTTGCGGCGACGCATCGACGTCGATCGCTTCAACCATCGACTTCAAACCGGCTTGCCCCAAGAGCTTGCCACCAGGGTCAGCCGCTTCCGGTAGACCGTCCGTATAAAACAGGACGAGGTCATCGACTTCGAGCTTCACGGCGAACTGGTAGAATTCCGTTTCCTGCACAATACCCAGTGGCAGATTGGCAGCAGACTCAGATGTCTCCGGTTCGTTGGGACTCAATTCATGCCACGTTTTTGTTGCGGCGCGATAGAGCAGCGGTGGCGGATGACCGGCATTGCAAATGATCAGGTCTTCAGAAGGTGCAAAGAAGGTCGCTACGATCGCGGTGGCGAAATGCGAACCGTCGGCTTGCTTCAGGAAACTGCGGTTGAGCTTGCGAACGATGCGCGTTTGGTCGGCGCGGTTGATAAATCGGCGCATGAAGTTTCGCAACTGACCGGAGAGTACTCCAACGGTCCCACCGTGTCCGGATACGTCGGCGACGGCCAATCGCGTAATCTTGTTGCCACCGCACACCGACAAATAGTGAATGTCCCCACCGGTTTCATCGTCACCGTAGGGCTGGCTGTAAATCCAGGCGTCGATTCCCGGGACCGAAACGGCCCCATTGTATGCCTTGTTACCACCCATGATCTCCATGCATGTGAGACGGCGTTTGTCTGAATCGGCATTCGACGGACTTTGTAAAACCATTGAAAGGTCCTCAAGAAAGTCACCGTTGCAAATCCTCAACAGGCAGAGAGAGTATGGCGCTCACGGTTGAAATCGGCAACTTTGGCGCGATCGTCTCCGAATCAATGCGTCCTCGCCAAGTCACAATCCAGTTTCTGTTTGATTATCGTTAAGCCGCCCGCGTGCGACACAATTCGGACAACTTCACCGGGATGTCAAAACCTGTAGAGTCGTTACAAACCGGCCCCGATCATTCGTTGAATCCAAACGCCCCAGCGAATAGAGTAACTTGAGGGGTAATGTAGGTGGGTGAATTGATTGGCCATATGAGAATCACGGCGGCATACAAACGATTTTGGGGGCATGGATGGCATCGAAATGCCCTCTTGATGATCGTATGCGTATCCGTGATTGGCGCAGTTCAATCAAATGCCTTGGCCATGCCCGCGTCTCCCACGCCGATCGAATTGACCCAACCCGATGGCACACCGATCACCCTGCGAATCTTCGGCTACCCAGAGTACCACTGGTTCGAAGACATGCAGGGATACACGGTTCTCCTCAAGAACAAAGAAAAAGAATACGTTTACGCCAAACGCAACGCCCGAGGCCAATTGACCGCGACCGATCTGCTCGTCGGTAAGTCAAGTCCGCTGACAGCTGGTCTGTCGCCCAAGATCCAACCCGATCAACGGTACGTCGATGCAACACGCAGACGATTGCTCGCCGAACCGCCCGCGTCGGCGCAAAACAAATCCGCACGCAGCGACAAAAGTTCCGGCGCAAAAGGGACGGTCAAGAATCTAGTCGTGTTATGCAAATTTGCCGATCATGACTTCGGTGTCCACACTCGCCCGCAGGAAGACTTCGACGTGCTTTGGAATGCAGCCGGCGGAGATCCAGCCCTCGCGCCAACCGGCAGCGTGCGCGACTGCTTCCTCGAAAACTCATACGGCCAGCTTACCATCAACAGCACGGTGGCGGCATGGGTCACGCTTCCACAAACCGAAGCGTATTACGCGGCTGGTTCAAACGGTTTGACGCTGAACTATCCGAACAACGCACAAGGCATGGTCAAGGATGCGCTCGACGCAGTTGACCCATTCATCGATTTTGCCGAATTCGATCAGGACCTCGACGGACGCATCGACGCCATCAGCATCATCCATTCCGGTTATGGCGCGGAGACGGGCGGAGGTGGCGGTAATTGGATCTGGTCACACCGCTGGGCACTTTTCCAGGTGCCAGGAACTGTCTGGTGGATCAGCAATGATTTGAACAGCAACGGGGTGGCGGTCGATGTGTTTGACTATCACACGGAACCCGCGCTTTGGGGCAGTTCCGGCAACGATATAAGTCGCCTCGGTGTCGCCGCTCACGAAACGGGCCATTTCTTTGGACTGCCGGACTATTACGACATCGATGGCGGTGGTCAAGGTGCGGGTTCTTGGGGAATGATGGCCAACGCCTGGGGATTCGACCAGTCGCAGTATCACCCGCCCCACTTCTCTGCCTATTCCAAGATGTTATTGGGTTGGCTTGAACCGATTGTCATCGATTCGCCCAATCGTTACACCGCACCCAACGTCGAATTCAACCAGGTCGTCTACCGCATCGATGCCGGTTATGCGGACGACGAATTCCTGCTGATCGAAAACCGTCAGCCGATCGGCATCGAAACGGCAATGCCTCAAGGCGGACTCGTCATCTGGCACGTCGACGAAGCGAAACCGGACAACACCGACGAAGGTTTTCCCGGTCAGCCCGGTTGGCCTCAGAACAACAACCATTACCGACTTGCGGTCTTACAAGCCGACGGCAACTACGACCTCGAACATGGGTTCAATCGCGGCGACGGTGGCGACGCATACCACGGCAATGGCGTGGATCGCATCGACGAAACCACAGTACCCAACACCGACTCGTATCGATTCGGTCAAATCGTCCCAACCGGAAACATCATCGCCAACATCAGCACGTCCGGCTTGACAATGACGTTCACCTATGGCGACGTTGCGACCTGCGGATTTTCGAGCGAATGCGGCGACGGACTCTACTGCAATGGCGTCGAGGAATGTATTGACGGCTTATGCCTGTCACCGGGAACGCCATGTGCGCCTGGCGAATTTTGCGCAGAAGACCTCGACACGTGCATGACCACCAAATTTGCCGACGACTTTGAAGACGGGAACACCAACGGCTGGAACCTTCGCGGCCCGAACAGCACAGCCACCCAAGGCGACTGGATTATTGGCGATCCCAATGGCACCACAAGTGCCGGTGACGACGCCCAGCCGGAAGACCCCTTTGATGGTGTCGGATGTGCATTTACCGCCCAGAACAGCAGTCTCGGAAACCAGGATGTGGATAACGGCATCGTCGAAATGGTTTCGCCGCCGATCGATATGAGCAACCAATTGACGGCAAAGTTTGCGTTTGTGCGATGGTTCTACAACCGCGATGTCGGCGAAGAAGATGGTGACTTCTTCAGCGCAGAAGTCACCGACAACGGTTCGGACTGGGTCGAAGTTGACATGGTTCCATTCGACGAAACCGGTACAAACCTGTGGACCAGCATCTCAGTCAATCTTCACGAATACATCGACCTGACCGATTCGGTACAAATTCGCTTCAGCGCAAGTGACGGCGTAGCGACTGGCCAGGGTAGTGTCATAGAAGCCGCCATCGACAACGTTTTCGTCGCCGCGTCGACGGACTGTTTCGCCAACGCCGATTGTGACGATGGCGACGGGTGCAATGGCGCAGAAATGTGCAGCAATGGTGTATGCCTCGCAGGAATACCGCTGATCTGTGACGATCAGGATGCTTGCAACGGCATCGAAATCTGTAGCAACGGACTTTGCTTCGATGGCGACCCTATTGAGTGTGACGACGGTGATGGATGCAATGGTCTGGAAGTTTGCAGCAACGGTATCTGTCTCGCTGGTACACCAGTCGAATGCGATGATGGCGATGCGTGCAACGGCATTGAAGTATGTAGCAACGGATTGTGCGTTGCGGGCATGCCCATCGTTTGCAATGACGGAGACGACTGCAATGGATTGGAGGTTTGCAGCAACGGTATCTGTATCGAAGGCGCGCCACTGGAATGCGATGATGGGCTGTTCTGCACGGGTATAGAAACTTGCTTCAACAGTGCGTGCGAATCAAGCGGCGATCCCTGCACAAACCCGTCGCTGCCGGTCTGCGATGAAGATGGCAACACCTGCGTCGAATGCCTCATCGAAGCTGACTGCGATTCGGGGTCGTACTGCGCTTCCGACAACACTTGCCTACCTTACGGCGACGGCGATTTCGACGCTGACGGCGATGTGGACTTGAGCGATTACGCCATGTTCCTGTTGTGTTTCGGCCAATCAGCCACACCGCATTGCGAGTCCGCCAACCTCTCGGGCGACCGATTCATCGACTTCGACGACCTCGGTGCATTCGTCAATTCGGTCACCGGGCCGGTTTCCTCGCGATAATCAATTCAAAGCGATAATCGACGGTAACTTTGACGGGTTCGATCGGACTCCTGCGTTTTTTGACTGTGCGCAGCCGGACCGTTTGGTCGATTTTCTCATTTGAAGGGCCATTAACTTCGGGTTTCGATTCGGTGTCGATCAGGAGGTTTTTTGCATGCTTTACGTTGCCGCCGTTTTTTGGATGTTCGTCATTGTTCTGAGTGCATCCGGCGTGTACTTCCTCTGGGCAGGGATGGTTCGGTCGCGCATCGTCAATATCGTCCTGTTGCCCGGAACCCTCGCCGCCCAACTTGGTCACGTCATCGGCATGCTGGTCACCGGCGGAACGGTCGAGGGCACTTCGCTGATGTCCGAGGATGAGTCGGCCAGCCCCAAGCAAAGCACCTCCGCCAAATCGAGAATCCCGGTGGTCGGTCCCTTGATCGTCGGCGTTTTGCCGATCCTGACTTGCGCCGGTGGCATCGTTCTTTCCACCATGCTTCTGGGTGGTGTGACAGTCAACGACCTCGTCGCCGGACAAGTGTTGCAAAAAGTCCCCGTGGGCGTACCAGCGTTTTGGGATTTGCTGCGGAGCCTTATCGATCTGATGGAGCAAATGTTAAACGTCGCGGTTCAAGCTGGCGGGGCCAATTGGCGGGTTTGGCTGTTCATGTATCTGCTGATTTGCCTCACTGTAAGGATGGCCCCCCTGCCGGGAAACCTGCGCGGCGCGTTGGCCGCGATTGCATCGTTCGGCGTGATCGCGTTCGTGGCCGGATTGGTTTTCGCCCCCACCCAGAATTATATCGAACGCAGTTGGAACATGTTGAGCCTGACCGTCATCACCCTGCTGTTGCTGCTCGTCATCAGCGCTTTGATTCGCGGCGCGGTGGCCCTTGGGCGGGTCATTTTGAATCGCCCTGGCACTGAACCTCGCAGGCACAGCTTAAAGGATCGGAAGTGACATATCCCCGACGCCAAAGTCGGTGTTCTCGCGCAGCACTTCGATGTTCGGATACGCATCGAGTTCGGTAAACTCTTCGCAGAACCACGCCTTGATTTCCGGGTCCAGGAGCGTCGCACTCTTGGTATTTGGCGTGAACACATTGACGCAGCCGAACGCAAACTGCTCGATGAGGATATCGATATCGCGGCGGATCATGTCCCTGTTCTGCCCGCGAATCCCCACCATCAGGCATACGGTATCGGTCAACTTCGCGACGTCGGCGGGATCGTCAAAATACATCGCCTTGTTAAGCACAACGTTTCGCACATGATCGTCAAACGTCTCCACGCCAAGCTTGATGCGCGTCGGCACACCAAAGTACGCCCGCGTTTCATTCCAGCTCTTGCGGTACGACCAGTACGATTCGCATATGAATTCGGAAATGTTCAACCGGTGAAGCAACTCGCGGACTTGTTCCAGCACCGGCGGCGTCAATTCCTGAATGCTGCCGGAATTGATGATCTCCAACCGCCCGTACGCACCGGTCACTTTCGAAAGTTCTTCATCGGCGACGCGTTGAATGTGATGTTCATCGGTCGTGTTGTCTTCGATGTAATCGCAGAAAGTGCATTTGCTCCACACGCAAGGCAGCCCTTTGAGCAGGACAATTTCGCGCGGCAGCTTGTTGGTGATGATCGAATAGCGATCCATACAGTTATTCTATCGTTTCACTGCGGCTACGACATCATCGGGCAGAGGCTCGCTCGATTGGGACGGTCCCGCCTGCTTTAACGCATCGATGACAACGTTCTTGGTCAGTATCGTTGGCAATACAATTGGTTCATTGGGGCGCCCTGCTGGATAGATAACGTTTAGAGGAACACCACTCACTCCAAATGATGCGAGATCCGCCGCAATGTCTGGACTTTCGTCCGAAAAATCCGCCTTTATTGGAATTGTGCCGTCAAGGTAAAACCGTCTCCGGATGGGCTCACTGTGAAGGACCAACTTCTTATTGGCTAAGCATGTCGTGCAATATCGCGCAGTATAGTCGACGTAGACTGTGTACCCATCCTCTGAAAGTTGTTGCGCGCGGCCCTTCGCGTATTCCCTCCACTCAAGTTGAGGAGGTACATATAGGAACGAATACCATATTCCGAAACCAAATACTGACAATGACAGAATTCCGACGACCGTCTTTCGAGGCACTGACCACATGGGATTTATGATTCCGTAAAGCCAGCACGCGACGGCCAGCAGTACCAAGAACAACAGCAGCATTACCAAGTCATCAGAAGTCGAAGTATTTGCGTAAAGCCAAACAAGCCACACCACCGTGCCCATCAACAAGAATCCCATCAGTTGCTTGAATGTATTCATCCAGGCACCAGGGCGCGGCAGATACTTGAGCCAGCCGGGACGCGCCGTCAGCAGGAAGTATGGCAGCGCCATCCCGACACCAACAGCCGTAAACACGATCGCAACCACGAATACCGAACTCGTCAATGCAAAAAAGATCGCCGGTCCAAGAAATGGTGCGGTACAAGGCGTTGCCAACAATGTCGCCAGCACACCCTTCATGAACGCTCCCGTCAAGCCTTCGCGTTCGGTCGCGCCAGAAAGTGACGTCGAGGCCGAGCCCGGTAACGATATTTCAAAAACGCCAAACAGACTCAACGCAAACGCAAACATCAACGCACACATGCTGATGATAAACTTGGATTCCTGAAAGAACGCCCCCCAACCCGCCGACGAGTCGCTTCCCGCCCGGATCGCCAGAATCCCAGCCGCCAGCGCCCAAAACGAAACGATAATGCCCGCGCAAAACATCAATCCCAGGTGAAACACGCGCTTGGGATCTTCGTCGGCTTGCTGCACGAAGCTAAGAATTTTGATCGATATGACCGGCAGCACACAAGGCATGATGTTCAGGATCAAGCCGCCAATCATCCCCCCGAGAATCGCGCCCCAAATGCCCCACCGCGACATCCAGCCGTTGTCCACCGGTTTGGCAACGTTCGTCGTCGCGGCAACTCCTTTCGGTTCACTGGCATCCGATGTCGGCCCGTCTAACTTTGGGTCGCCTGAATCAGGACGGTCTGAGGGCTTATCGTCATTCGCGTCAACTTGAGCAACCACCGCAGGTTCCGCAGCCGCACCGTTGCCATTGACCGCCGCATCTTGCGCCCCAGCCACCACCGACTCCGATTTGACGTTGACCGCCCATTCCACCGCTTGAGGTGTATGACACCGACCCTTCTCATCGCACGCCTGATACTTCAGCAATCCAGTGAGTTGAACGTCGGCACTTGCGGTTTTCGATTCCAGCTTTACTGGAACGCGGACCTTGAAGGCATCTTCAAACTCGCTGATCTTCCCAAGAACCTTGTCGTCGCGAATGTGCGGTTCCGGCCAAGCGGGCTCGCCAAAACTCATACCCGTCGCGATTCGAGGATAAACCGACGTCGCAACGAAAAACTCGCCAAGCGGTGCATTGGACTGCGTGTGGTAGCCATCCTTGATATCGACATCGAGAATGACTTCAAATGAATCGCCCTTTGAGACGCTTGGTTTTGAAACGCTTGGTTTGATCGAAATGTATGACGCCTTGTTCGCCGCAACCGGCAGCGATCGGCGTGCCAACTTGAAGACGATGTCGTCTTCAACCGGTTTGGCTTGCGCTGCGATCGAAAGCGCGATGCTAACAGACTCGCTACCTCGAAAGCACGACTCTTTGCAAATCAGCCAACTGACGTCAGCATCGATCTTGACTGTACCGCCAACATTCGCATCCTTGCTCGGCGTCACCGTCGTTAAAAGAATCGGCGAGCCTTCGAGTACGTATGTGGTCAAGCCACTGGCTTTGTGCGTCTTCGGTGCGGGGAACTGCAACGGACCAGCCGCAAAACCCTCGGGCAAATTCCATTTGACCTGCGGTGCGAGTCCGCTGTCGCCCGGGTTCTCCCAATAGAGATGAAAACCACTCGGGAACTCGAACTTCAGCGCCAACTCAAACGGCTGCCCCGGTGCAACTTCTGCAACGTTTGACAAGAGCGACAGCTTCACGTCCGGCGCTTTGGATTGCCCCAAACCTTCTTGGGCAAAGATTGACAGCACAATCACGAAGGCAGAACGAATAGCCCGCTTCAGTGTCATCGTTGGCTCTCCACGAGTTCTCGTATTCATACGATAGGAGTGTATTCGGCTTTGACCGTTGTTCATGCAGCTACCGCCGTCGAAAATTGTATCGGCACACCATCAAGCGATCCGGCAACCGAGTGTAACAAGCCAGTAAATGTTCCGAAAGAATAGCCTTATTCGCCAAGCCATACTGGCCATGAATTGACCGGTGACAGTCCCGGTTACAAATCATACAATCGCGACAAATGGAAACCACTCAGCAAGGGGCGTTCAACGCAGTATAGCCGCCCTTTCTGTATCACGGTCATAACACACAGTGGAACCCCAAAAGATGCGTATCCTCCAAGTTGTCGAAAGCATGGACCTGCATCCGGGAATGTTTTCAACCATACTCCCGGGATATATCGCCGCATTGGCCAAAAACGATATCGCGTGCGACATTGTCTCCGGGGCTTCGCACGACACGCATGAACCCGAACATTTCGCCGCACAAGAAGTAGTCTCCGTCGATGAAGACCAACCAATCGAAGCCCTTCGAGCCATCTCCCCGTTGGTTCGCCGCGCCGACGTCATCCACATTCACTGCCCCAAGTCGGGGGTGGCCACCATCGCTTCGGCGGCGGCTAAAGGCGAAGACAAACCGGTCGTCGTTTCGACGCATGGCTCGCTGACATCACACCTGAAGGGGCGCGGCAAACTGTCGCTATGGTTGGAGAATCGGCGGCTTAACAAGAAACTCCGATGGGCAAAGAGAGTCACTTGCCTAAATCAGATGGAAGCCGATTTGCTGAATCAGCGTGGACTCCCATTTAGCGCAACACCGTTGCCGGTCGGTTGCGACTACTCCGCCGAAAACGATGCCACCGCCGAACAAGCGCAAACGGACAAACTTCCCCTGGGCGATGGCAAGCGAATCCTCGCGTACCTCGGCGACATTGACAGGCAACTCGGCTTGATCCCCTTTTTCAAAGCATGCGATGAATTGGAGGACGAGCTCGAATCGTGGCGGATCGTCATCGCCGGCCGGCCCATCGACAATTGTCTGGACCTTTTCAAAGCCGCCGCACGTCGTCACGGCAAAGAAGATATCGGTGAATTTGTCGTATTTCCCAATCGCGCTCAGCAGCGATCCATCCTCGAAGTTGCAGAGATTGTAGCGCTGCCAGCCGTGGCACCTGTCCTACCGAACGCGATCCTTTGGGCGATGTGGTACGGAAAAGCGACGCTCGCTTCGACGGCATTGGGAATCGACGGTCTCGCCAAAGCAGGCGCCGGAGCCGTCGTCGAACCGTCGCGTAAAGGAATACTGCCATCGTTGGGCAAACTCGTCAGATCGACCCCCGCTGAACTTAAAGCCATGGGCGAAAATGGGGCGACCTTCGTCCGCGAACATTGCTCATGGGAGGCTGTCGTTTCGCGATACATCCAACTCTATCGCGATGCTGCCAAAGCAGACTAGGGCGGGTAGGCCTTCGCTCGAATTTACAGCGTTGAAGGAAGGCGCAGATGTTCGGCAAGATCGCATTCTAGAAACGCCCTTAACTGTTCGTCTAAAACGATTCCGTTCGACTCGAAATAGTTTTGAACCTGCTCAATGATCGACGCATTCGACTCATCACGCGACGTAAACCGTACCAATCGATAGAACCGTGCATCTTCAATCTCATCGACCTGCGAATCCATACAGCGACAGGCCACCGCAGCAACTTTATGAGGGTTGGCAGATATATAAACCATCGGGCCCATGGGTTCGGATCCGTCTTCAAGCAGTCGCGCGACACGAATGACCGATGGTTCATGCAAGGACTCAACAACGAATCGCCGCCCTTCCAGCGGTTGGCCATGCTCCCGTTTGGCGGCATGTTCGATGGACTGAGCGACGTAAAGCGAATTGGTTTCGGCGTCGTGCGAATCGAAAACGTGCCACAGCACGGGCGATGCGTCCCGATTCAAAACAGTCTGTACACATCCGATCAATGGTTGGTCCGTTGGCGCATTGGAATACGTCCAGATGTGGGCCTTGCGTTCATACAGCGCGCCTCCAATTTCGACTCTGTCCTCGAATAAGATAACCGTATCGCCAGAAGATTCGACCGGCTCACCGAGCGTGGCCAATATGTCACCCGAAGACTTGCCAACCCTCTCCCAAACCAGGAGCGGTGCCATTCGCGCATCATCGGCTTCTGCATCCATACCTGGCTTTAGGAATATCGCATTGGCGAAACGTACTGTGGTTGGGTCGTTCGTCGAGTTGGCAGGTGTATTCGATTTGCCAGTGTCGACATCTGTAGCGACGGTTGTGTTAGGGACTTCAGGTTGGTACTTCGGTTTCGGCGATGGAGAGTTTTCTTTACAGCCAGCAATCGACATTGCAAAGCCAATCAGCAACAACGGCACCGAATGTTGCGATGGAATAAATCGAGGCTTAAGCGTCATTTGATTGGGGTTCGGCGAACACAAGATGGCGAGCATATGCGGGCGGGATATTCAGCATCACGGACTGACGATTGACTTGATGATTCGCGATCATCTCGTCAAGAAAGACCGACACCGGTTTGAGTCGATCCCGTGTTGCTTTGAATCCAAGGTTGCGGCCAATCGCGCGGAGGGCAATGTACTCGAAATAACTGAACACACCGCCCGGTTTCATTGATCTGCGAATGACGCTTACGATTTCGCGCACACTCTCCAAGTCAAATGCGGTAAACGGCAGTCCCGAAATCACGAAATCATAGGAACTTGCCGCATCGACTTCCTGAATCGGTGCGCGGATCAAGCGAACCCGGCCCTCATTTTTGGCGGTTAGTAACTTGCCCTGATTGAGCGGCCCCGCTTCCAGCACGTCGGCCAACTCGGGCTGAATCTCGCAGACATCCAAACGATCGTCAGCCCCCATGCACTCGCCAATCACTCGCGTCACCGGACCCGTGCCAGCCCCCACCTCCAAAATCCGTGCCGGTCCATCATGGGCACGAAGCGGAGACGTCAGCGCCAAAGCAAGTCCGCGCGAACTCGGCGCAACCGCACCAGTCACATTCGGCGACGCGATATACGTTTTGAGAAACGTCAAAGCGTTACGACTGCTCATGAGAATCGAGACATCCTTTCTAGCAATTGCAACAACGCATTAAGGCGCGACGGCGATATCCAACACGCCATTCAAATCGAAATCCCGCGAAAGCTTTTCACGAAGCTTGGTATCCCACTCGCCATGCAGATCGGCGAAAAGGTAGTTCGTTCCACCGTAGTGGCGATCGGAAAACCGGTTGCCCGTGCCCGGAACGGTACCGCTGATGTCGGCTTCTCCCGCGTCGATGTAGCTGCAATCGTCTTTGACGGCATTGTTAAAATCGCCATCGCCGCGTTCGGAATTGTCGTTGGAATCGCCGATCAGCACGGCTTTCGGACTGACCGACGATCGGGTTGTAGTCCGCCTCGGATCGGGGCCGCTGGTTTCGTCGAACGTGCCGTCCGGATTCAGCGAGTACGAACCTCCCGACCAGCCGGGCAAGTACACGCGATAGTGTCCGCTGTTAACCCCGCGGGTTGGAGCCGCTTTGCAGATGAAATATCCGGCGAATCGCTCCGCTTCGAGATTGCGCTGCACAGGAAAACTAACCGGCGTCATTGTTTCAGGGCGAAAAACCGGTTCCTTGTAGATGTAGGCAAACAGGATTTCCTGCCAACCGTAGACCACTTCCGGATATTCGTCGGCGTCAGGGTTCCACTCAGCCGGAGGGACAAAGTCGCTGCTGATGTTTTCGTAGGCGGCTAATCCTGTGCCGATGTCCTTGAGACGGGCCAGGCAGTGGACGCCCTTCGCCTGCTCGCGGGCCCGCCCCAGCGACGGCATCAAGATCGAAATCAGTAACCCGATGATCGCGACCACCGTCAAGAGTTCGATCAGCGTGAATGCATGTTCACCAGGGCTCGAACTTATGATTTTGCCGTGGCGATTCGTGAGCATCATTGGAGTCGTCTTTGGTGCAGTTTTCGTTACTACATACAATCGTAGTTGCCGTCCACCGGGCAATCAATTCAAAACGATGCGATGTGCAAGTTCTGACGCCCTTCTTCATAAATGTACCGCACTCACTTTAATCGCATGAACTGCGGTCACGGAATCGTCAAGTTGCCGAGCGCCTGCGGGTCGTACACATTCCCAACCGCACCCGCCCAGTTGGAATACTGCTGCGAGGCATAGTCGAACCGGGCTACGTTGAATCCCCAAACCGATTCAGCCCGATGGTTTTCCGGAAACGCATCCAGCGGGATCGCAATCTCAGCCACCCAGGTGTCATCGTGAATACGGGCGGCATGTTCGATCGAGGTCGGCCAATGTCTTACGGGACCGGTTGGCGGATCGAGCGTAACGCCATGCTCCCATTCGACGCCCCCGCTGCGGACAACGACATGATACAAGTCCCCGGTCGATCGTGTCCCGGCATTGGTCGGGTCGATCAATATTTCAACCGCATCTTCACCGACAGGCACCAAGTCCTCCGGAGAGGCTGCACTGCTCTCCCCGATCACGCGTCGATTGCTCGGATCAAACGCACATCGCAGTCCGATGTAAAGTTTGCCATCGCGCGTTCCGGTGATGCACGTCGTGTCGTGTGTTGGCCCGCCACTGGCAAAACTCTTCGAGTCCGGTCCAAGTCCGGAAATCAAAACGAACGAACCGGCATCGTTGCCCACGCTCGCCGGCCATTCGCCAAGATCGCCGTCCAGTTTGATGGCGTCTTCCAGCGGTGGGGCTGCAATATGACACATTCGCACCGGGATCGGAATGGTTTCTTCCCCTTCTGATTCAAAAAGCAGCGTAAGGTAGCGAACGCCGTTGTCACCCCAGGTGATCGTTGGCGCCGTCGCGCTCATGACGATGCTGCGTTTCTTACCGGGCAAAATGTTGTCAATGCGCTTCGATGTCTCTGCCATCTTCCACCCCACCGGTGGGTTTTCGATGCGCAAGGTTCCCTCGATTGGAACGCGACTGTCATTCGTCACCTGGACGACAAAGTCGATCTCGAGTTCGCTCTCGCCAACGCCGCGCTTCACGCGTACACCGCGCACATCGAATCGCACCTGACGGACCGCCCGCATGAACCGTTGCCAACGCAATGCCTCTTCGATCGGATCTGCTCCATCGCTCGTATCGGTTCTCATTTCCTGGGCACAAATGTTACGAGCGGCATCCCAGGCGAACGGGTTTTCGCACCAGGCGTAAGAACTGCCGTCGGCGAAGTGCGCACCGTATGCGTCTGCTCCGAAACGATACAACAACGAATCCAGAACGGCACGCGCGATGTGCTCCTTACCGCGAAACTCCTGCAACAGGTAAAGATACAATCCATCTTGCGCCCCGCGACGCAAGCGTTTAAGGCGCATCGACGCAACCGGTTCGTTCAATCCAAAATACGCACCCGGATAAAGCAAGACGCGCGGATCGTATTCTGCGCACGCCTGCGGACTGATCGCATCCTGTTCGACTTCGGGCCAATGA
This sequence comes from Alphaproteobacteria bacterium, assembly GCA_028285105.1. Classification (GTDB taxonomy): domain Bacteria; phylum Planctomycetota; class Phycisphaerae; order UBA1845; family UBA1845; genus UBA1845. The sequence continues at coordinate 60,927 of JANQQE010000027.1, read as the reverse complement.
TTCGCCTGCCCCAGCAGCACGCCATCCACACCGGACGACTGCGCCTGCCAACCGATCACCCGCGTATCGACTGCCGGCGAATACACCGACGTCGATCCCGTAAACGGTGGGCGATCCAGCGTAAACATCGTCGCACCAGCCTGGACGTCTCGATCGAAGAACTGACCCGGCGGAGCCCACAGATCGACGAACTGCTTGCCCTCCGATTGGTGAAAATTATGCCAACCGAACTCGCTCATGTCCTGTGGAATACCGATAGCGAGAGTCCGAAGGCGGCTATCCGCTTGACGACAGATATAACCGTAGTGGGCGATGTTGTCGGCGAACTGCTCCGCATTGACATCGGTATATGGAATGCGCGCGTGCGATCGACTCAGCCAGCCGCGCTGCGAGAAATGACTCGCCGCTGAAGCAAGATAGTCCTTCAGCAATCGCGCGTACATCGGCGACGACTGCGAACCGTAGCTGGGCGGCGGCGGAAACGAAGCGTCGAACGGAATGGTCCACGAGCGCGACGGCAACCGACTGCGGTACGCCGCCCCATCGACGAAGCCCTCCACCAGCCAATCGTAATCCGACCAATCCACTTGAATGCCCTGATCCGCATCGATCTTGGCAATTGGAAACAGATTGGGCAGATGCGGACTCAAACCATGCTCACGAAGCATTCGCATTGTCGCGGTAATCGTCTCGGAGAGTTCGACTCGTTTGGGGCTGCCCTCAAGCACACGCGGCGGATGATAGGGTCGCCCCTCCAACGTGACGTGATGGGCGAACAGCGCCTCATGATCCAGATCGACGATCAACTCGGAACCGGTGTTGTCTGGTAGCACGAACGGCCAAACCCGCAACGTCACCGGAACTTGCGTCGCCGGTTTGCCATTGATGGTGATGTTCACCGTCGAAGCGTATTCGCCCGGAGCAGTTCCGCGTGGGACGCGAACATCGACCCACAATTGCATGCCGTCAGAATCTTCGATCTCCGCAGGCAATCCACCGCGCGGCGCGCGAGCAGGAACCAACACATCCGGAATCGATCCGGGTCGGCGCGAAGGCTCCATCCTTTTCACGTACCACCCCGGATAGCGGCCGGGCTTGATGTCATGCATGCGAAAAATGTCAACGTTGTTGGCGAGGCGAGTGCCTTGCGGCATCTCGAAACTCGACACGCTGACGTTTACCGTTCCCGTGCCCTTCACACGCAAATGAAACCCAACGACTTCGTTGACCGCGCTGGTCAGATGAATCGATTGGTTCGCTTCGTCGTAGACTTGAGTGTCGCCGATGGGCGTCGAGGCATTCGGCGCGCCGAACGCATCGATCGATGCCGACACGTCCAAGCCTGACTTCTTTGGCGTCAAGCAACCCGTGCCCGAAATCAGTAGCGTCATTCCCATGGCGGATGACCACATCGCCACTGCACCGGTCAACCGCAGAAAGATTGGTTGCTTCATTGAAAAACCTAAGCTTCACCCGCAACCGCATTCGGGTTGGAGTTGGTAATCGATCGGCCAAAAATGCGTGCAACAAACGCCTTTATGTCTTCAACAATGTAATAGAGCGCCGGCACCGCGCCCAATGTGAGGATCGTGGCGAACGTGATTCCCCAGCACATGCTCATCGCAAATGGCGACCAGATTTTACTATACCCCCCAACCCCAATAGCCATCGGGGCCAAACCGACCACCGTGGTCACCGTCGTCAGCAGGATCGCCCGCAATCGCCGCTTGCTGCCAGCCCGCACCGCTTCTTCGACCGTAGCCCCGTTTCGCCGTTCCGAGTTGATGAAATCCAGCAGCACCAGGGCATCGTTCACCACGACCCCACTCAACCCCACCATCGCAATGCCCGTCACGACACTGAACGGATAGCCATTCATGACCAGTCCCACAACCATACCCATCACACCGAAAATGACCGCCGTCAGAATCACGAACGGCTGAATGTAACTTCTGAACTGCGAAGCGAGAATCAAATACATCAAACCCAGCGCGATGATGGCACTTTGCTTTAAGCTTTGAAAGCTTTCCTGCGTTTCGGCAAACTGACCACCGGTTGTGATCGTCAGTTTTTCGTCCGTCTCAGCCAACGGTCCGAACTCGGCCATGATCGCTTCGTTGACAATCTTGGCGTCGGTGAATTCGGTATCGACAGCCGCCGTAACCTCCACCGCACGCTTGCTGTTGAAGTGATACCGATTCGTATAGGTCTGATCGAATTCGAGATCGGCGACCTGATGCAACTTGACACTCGCCCCCGTCTGCGAACCGATCACATCGATGTCGGTTAGTTGATTCACGTCCTGCACATACGAATCGGCGTAACGCACCTTGATATCCACGTCCTCTTCGTGCAACGTGTCTTTGAAGACGCCGACGTCAAGACCTTCTTTTGCCCCTCGAAGCGCTGTCGCCACATCGAGAAACGTCACGCCCAACTCGCTCGCCCGATCGTCGGCCACGCGCATGACCAGTTCGCGGTTACCCAGTTGAAGATTGTCTGCAACGTCGTGAACGCCAGACATGTTTATCAAACGTTCTCGGATTTTTTCGACGACGCCAAGCGCCACATCGTAGTCTGGATGCTCCACGCGAATCGCCACCGGTTTGCCGACGGGTGGTCCATCGCGAATCGGCCAAACCTGCAGGCTTTCGACCAGACAGTCCGGGTGGGCCTCCATGTACGCGAGGAGTTCCTTGCGGATGGCATTGATGACATCAACCGGATCGCTGCCGCGTGACGTATCGGTGGTCACGTCGATCCACGTCTGGGCGATGTCGGTGCGCATGATACGTTGATTGTCTTCGTTGATTTTCAGCCCGACGGCTGTTACTGATCGAAGCACTTTGTCGGGCTTGAATTTGTCGATGATGGGTGAGAACCGGTCGACTTCGCGTGCGGTCGCAGCAAGATTCGTCCCCGGCTTAAGACTCATATCCACCACAAACGTGGGAAAGTCAGAAGGGAACATCTCGACAACCAATGTCCGCTGAGCCTGCCAGACGAACAGCCCGCAAACAACGATGACGACCGGGCCGAGATACCGATACGCCAACACCTGCGTCAGGATGACATCGTATGCGTTGACAACCCGCTGCCAGACACCAGATAACCACGCAAATCTCTGTTTCTTTGACGGCGACGCATTGACTTCTCTTCGCTTAGGGCCCCAATCAAGGTAATGAACCGGTAATATCAGCATGCATTCAAACAATGACGCTGCCAATGCAACCGTCACCGTCTTTGGAACGATCGAAAAAAACCGTCCCAGCACGCCGGTCATCACGAGCATCGGCAGGAACGCCATGACCGTCGTCAGCGTTGACGTCACCACCGGCCAGGCGACTTCGTCGGTCCCCATGATGACCGCTTCCTTAACGGGTACGCCCTTCTGGACGTAGTGATAAATGTTCTCAAGGACAACAATCGCATCGTCTACGATCATCCCCGTCACCAACACCAGCGAGAACACACTCACCGCGTTCAGCGACACACCGATCACCCACATAAAAATAATCGCGCACAAGAACGCGAACGGAATTCCGATGACCGCCAGCGCCGAGTTGCGCAATCCGACCGACATCCACAACACGATGAAAACCAGAATCATTCCGACGAACAGGTTCTTTTTCAATACATCCAGGCGGCTGGAGATCACTGCAGTTGTGTCGGCCTGGATGTCGATGGAGATACCGTCAACGTTAAGGTTGTTTTGAAACGTTTCGATGCAATTGGCGATATCTTCGCGTACGGTCAGCGAATTGGCCCCTGCTTCTTTTGCAATCTGCAAGATCATTGCCGGGCGACCATTCACGCGGGCGGCCCAGAACGCTCTTTCAAACGATTCCTCGATTTCGGCGATCTCGCGCAGCAGAACGTGCGCACCGGAAGGGCTGCGAACGACTCGAATGTCGCCCAGTTCCGTCCATTCTTCGGCTTCACCGACGCTGCGCAGCGTGATCTCCGAATCGCCCATCCGAAGGTATCCTGCCGGCAAACTCATGTTGTTCGCCTGAATGATCTCGGCGGCTTGCTTCAGACTGAGCCCGTGTTTTTCGAGCGCGGACTTGTCGAACTTGATGTGTATCTCGCGGTCGCGAATACCGATGGGGTGAACCTTTGAAATATTGTTGATGGATCGAATCGCGTCTTTGAGATTCAACGTCACCCGCCGAAGCACCCCTTCATCGAACTCACCGGTCGCAGCCACCCCAATTTGCAAGAGCGGCATGACTTCGTCGGTCGTGATGCGCTGAAGTTCCGGCGGTTCCGCATCGGAGGGCAGATCAGTGACCCGATCGAGCCTGAGTCGAAGATCCTCGAACGACGCCTGCGTATCAGCCGGCGACATGTCTTCTCGGAACTTGACGGTGATGATCGATGCGTCGGGCTGAGACACACTGAAAATGCGATCATGCCCTCGAACGTCCTCGATTTCTTCCTCGATCTTCCGCGTGACCAGTCGCTCAATTTCTTCGCTCGATGCCCCGGTCCAGACCGTCGTTATCGTCGCAATGTCAAGCGATGTATCCGGGTATACGTCAATCGGAAGTCGGGTCAAAACCATACTGCCCGCAACGATCATGACGATGAACAACAAGTTCATCAGCACGACCTGCTTCACGGAAATTCGGGTGAGTGACATGAGGGAATTAGAAGCCCAGCCAACAGGCTAGTCAAAAGAAGTGGCTGACTGTGGTTCACTGCGGGCCAACGAGTCGGGATCGTGCAGCCGACCCACTGCAATGTGTACGCCATCGCGAACGTCTCGACGGCGTGAGAGTATGATCTTTTCCCCTTCTTTCAGCCCCGAAATGACCTGCACCTTATCGAGATGCGATCGCACCGATTCGACTTCGACCCGACGCAGTTTTGAAGCCAACTTCCCGTCAATTTCCGAAACGACGTGGCAATGGTCTGCACCATACTGCTTGAAGACCGCCGACCGCGGAATCGTCATCGCGTCGGACAGTTCTCCACAGTGCAATCGCACCTTTCCAAACATGCCGGAAAGAAGCGTTTCGTCCGGATTGTTCACCAATAACTCGACCTGAAACTTTCGACTGATCGGATCCATCTTGGGTGCCACGTGATGAAGCCGACCCGCGTAAGCGCGATCGGGCGCCGAATCGATGCTGATTTCGGCTTTGCTTAGAAGTTCAACCAAACCGATGTCTGCGCCGGAAAGTTCGACAAGAATCTTCATCTGATCGAGTCGGACCAGGTCAACCAGCGGTGCCGAAGCCATCGCCAATTCGCCCGGCTCGATGAGAAACCGATTAACCCGGCCGGAGATCGGAGATCGAATCACACAGCGCTCAAGGCGCGCAACTGCGTTGTCGTACGAAGCTTGCGCAATCGCGACAGCTGCTTCGGAGACAGCCAACTGGTTGCTTGCTCGACCCTTCGCTGCATCCGCCGCTCTAAGATCGGCATCAGTGGTTTCGAATGTTGTTTCGATGCGTTGGAATTCTATCGGCGAAAACGATCCGGATTCAACGAGTGCCCGTGCACGATTCAATTCATCAACGGCGTTGGCCCGGCGGGCAGACGCAGCTTCAAGCTGAGCCTCGGTCTGCTCGAGCGCCGTCCTGGCCTCGGCAATGACGGCCTCTAGCCGCACCAATTCGGCTTTAGCTTGTCGTTCAGCCAAGACGTAAAACGTATCGTCGATCTCGATCAACACATCGCCCGCATTGGTCTTCGCGCCATCTTCGGCGCCGTGCGATATGACTTTTCCGTCAACCTCACTGCGAATCGATAATTCGTCCACACCGCTCAGGAAACCGCGTGCTTCAATGATTTGCGGTACCGTCCGATGACGCACGACGAAGACCTCGACCGGAACGGCCTTCTCTTCAATGTCGTTGTCGGTTGATTGAACGCGGGCGTCTGCGCGCCGCATCATGTACGCCGTTCCGCCAAGGGCGAAACCGATGATCGCCAGGAATACCCACAGGGCGGCTGGATGCCGTTGCGCTCTAGATGTCAATTCGTGTTGGTCTGGCATGATTCGTTCGGATGGCTTTTCGATTCGGACGGCTTCCAGAGAAGGCTGACCGTGCCTCTGCGCCCTTGTTTCGGCTTTCCAGCCAGCCAGTCGACGCGCTATTCGCCAGCACTCTGGCAACCCGGTTTCGGGTTTTGTACCGGTGATACGTTATCCTTCTGGATTATATGTCGGTCAGGGTGTCGCGAACAGGCTAACCAAAGTCCGATCAGGCGAGTTGGGACCTAACAAATACCTCTCAATGCCTCTCAGATCGAACATGCTGAGATTCTAGCTGACTACTGTGGTCAAACGCCCCAATATTGGCGAGCCTTAGTTTTGGTCATCGGTGACGGGGGCAGGTTCTGAGTCTGCCTCAGAATCTGCCGCTTCGTCGCCAGCATCATCTTCACCAGTTCCGGTATCGCCAGTTTCGACGTTGCTGGCCCCATCATCTGACGTTTCGCCCTGTTCATCAGGCGGTGCATCGGACGGAGAATCGCCCGAGTCGCCGATCGTGATTGTCGTACTCGGTTGCGTGGGCGAAATGACACTTTGAATCGCATTCGACGGCTGGCTAGGGAATTCAACCTTCGTGAAGATATCGTCCAACTCGTTCAACCGATCGACGGCCAACTGTTGAAGCGGAACGCCTGCCAATCGCGAATCGTCACGAAGTTTGAGGAGATGACCCTCAGCCGCAGCCTTTCGCGAAGCATCGCCATCGACAGCAAAGGCGTTGGATTCAACTTGAAACAATCCGTAAAGCGCTCGACCGTAATAAATCGGAAGATTCTTGTAATCGCGAACGAGTGTCTCGAACCCTTTCTCAGCTTCATCAAGAAAAGCCTTATCGACGCCACCTTCTGACGTGACTGCCGTCTGCAGCGCCAATTCGGCACGCAGCAATCGTGCTTCAACTTTGAATTCATCGTTGTTGCTTTGATCGGCCAAGTCGCCAATGCGGGTTAAAGATCGAAGTAATTCTTCATTCGTCTTGGGAACTCCTGCCGGCGCAACATTGCTCTCTTTCTGCATTTGAGCGTATGAATCGTCCAGCGCCGTTTCGCGTGCGGTCTTCATGTACGTGAAAATCACCACGCCAACAAAGACGATCGCCAACCCGCCAATGACGTACCCGCCCCAATCCTTAAATGAGGCGCCCAACTGCTCCAACGCATGGGCCAGATCGTTTTCTTTCAGTTCGTGTCTGCGTTTTGCTTTCATGTTTGCCTGCAAACCAAGACCGCAGCCCACTTTGTATGACCGCGCATCTGACTATGTTTTGGAAGTATCGAAACCCTCAAAGCTGAAGGCGATATCTCGGCCAACTCCGAGCCGCGCAGCGTAAGAGAATACCCGAATGAAGTCAACGCAACCGACCGTCGCAAATCATGCTGCCATAAGACCTAAGGTGCGATAACACCCCGCTGATCGCTATAACGCCCAAAATAGCGCAAACCCCCGCGAGAGTTGATCGCCAACCTAGTTCGCCAGCATTGAATTTGCCACCTGTGGCGGAACCGGGGCATATTGCAATGGCTCCATGCTCGCCGTCGCTCGTCCCTGACTAAGACTTCGTAGGTGGGTCGTATAACCGAACATCTCTGCCAATGGCACCTCGGCTTGGATAACACGATTGTCGCCAGAAACATCTGTATCGGTGATGATCGAGCGGCGGGCGTGAAGGTCGGAGTTGATCGCCCCGAAGTACTGATCCGGCGTGCGTATTTCAACGGCCATGATCGGTTCCATCAATTGCGGCCCGCCTTGTTCTGCCGCTTTCGTAAACGCGATCCTCGCCGCATTTTCGAACGCCACGTCGGTACTGTCCAAATCGTTTTGCTCGGCGTGCAGAAGCGTGGCTTTCCACTTGATCATTGGGTAGCCCAGGAGCGGACCGCCCAGCGCTGCATCTTTCACGCCGGTCTTGATCGCTGCCAGGAATTCAGGTGCGATGGTTCCATCCGGAACTTGACAGCGGAACATCTGATCTTCATCAACGCCTTCGCTGGCTGGTTCGATCTTGAGTCGGACGACAGCAAACTGCGGCTTGCCACCAATTTCTTTGATGAACCGCTCTTCAACCTCTGCCGACAGCGAAACAGCCTCCCGATACGACACCCGGGGCTTGCCGATGCGAACGTCGACATTCATGTCATCGACGATGCGCTTGGCCAATACCTCGAGATGCAGTTCACCCATTCCTGAAATCAACGTTTGACCGGTCTCTTCATCCATCCGGTATTGAAACGTCGGATCTTGCTTTGCAAGCGCGGATAACGCGTCGATGAGTTTGTCGCGATCGCGCGACGATGCCGGCTCGATCGATTGAGACACCACCGTTTCTGGAAACTCAATCGTTTCCAACACAACCTGTCGATTTGGATCGCACAACGTATGACCGGTCAAGGCGAATTTTGGCCCCACAACGCCGACGATTTCACCCGCGCTTGCCGAATCGAGCGTGTCGCGCCGCTTGGCGTACATTCGAAACAATCGCGTGATGTTTTCCTTTTCGCCCTTCTGCGGATTGAACACGCGCGAGTTCGGTTTCATCGTGCCTGAATAGATGCGCAAGAAATACAGATCGACGGGCTTTTCGGTAACGATCTTGAAAACGAACGCAACGAGGGATGCCTTCGGATCGTTGGTGATCTCTTTGTCGTGTTTGCCATCCGCCGTCTTGGCGTGGATCGATGGCATGTCCAAAGGAGAGGGAAGGTAATCGCACACCGCGTCAAGCAGCGGACGCACGCCCATGTACGAAAGCGCCGAACCGCAAAGCACCGGCCGCACCTTGTTCGCGATCGTCGCTGCCCGAAGTGCCTTTTTCAAATCGGCGACTGAAATTTCCTCATCGGAAAGAAATCGCTCTGCCAAAGCATCGTCGGTTTCGCAGATTCGCTCGATCATTTCCTGCCGTGCAGACTGTGCAGCGTCCTTCAAACGATCCGGAATGTCTTTCTGCTGAACTTTGGAACCGCTGTCGGCACCCTGAAAATAAAGCGCCTGCATCGACATCAGATCGATTACACCTTCAAAGGTATTCTCCGCACCGATGGGAAGCTGAACGGGAACAACGTTTGCATCAAATCGCGTGCGAATGGATTCGACGCTGGCATGAAAATCGGCACCGATCTTGTCCATCTTGTTGATGAAACAAATTCGGGAAACGTTGTACTTGTTGCCCTGCCGCCAGACCGTTTCGCTTTGTGCTTCGACGCCTTCCTTCGCATCGAAAACCGCAACCATACCGTCGAGTACACGTAACGATCGCTCCACCTCTGCCGTAAAATCAACGTGCCCCGGCGTGTCAATCAGGTTAATCGTATGCCCCTGCCATGGGCAACTCACAGCCGCAGAATAAATCGTGATCCCACGTTGCTGCTCCTGTTTTTCAAAGTCGGTAACCGTCGTCCCATCATCGACGTTGCCCATGCGATGACTCGCACCGGTGTAGAACAGGATGCGTTCGGTCGTGGTCGTCTTGCCCGCATCGATGTGGGCTGCGATCCCGATGTTTCGAAATGTCGTTAGTGCTGGGTTCGTACTCATGGGTCGTTATGAATTAGAGTTCGAGGTCGGATCGGTGGTTTCAACTGGGCGGTACAATCTGCGGCGCCAGGTCGCCTCGTTTGTTCACGCTCTTACGCTTGTCTCTTACAAAAAAAGCGACCCACAATACGGGGTCGCCTATGATTTATTGCGTTGCCTTCGGCTCATCCGCGCGGAGTATGGTTCAAGGCACAGGCTCATGATTCAAGGCAAGACTGCCTACCAATCGAAGGCGTGCCAATCGAACGACTTTGCAAAACGACTACCACGCAAAGTGAGCAAATGCCTTGTTGGCGTCGGCCATACGATGGACGTTTTCGCGCGTCGTCATCGCCGCTCCTTCGCGCTTGTATGCGTCCATCAATTCCTGAGCCAGGAACTGACTTGTGGCCTTACCGCTGCGACCGCGAACAGCTTGGAGGATCCACCGAATCGCCAACGACTGCTGACGCTTGCGGTTCACCTGCATGGGTACCTGATAGTTCGAACCACCGACGCGCTTCGAGCGAACTTCGATGTTCGGCTTTACGTTGTTGATCGCCGTTTCAAACACTTCGATCGGCTGAGCGCCTTCGACGCGCTTGGCAATGACCTCCATCGCATCGTAGAACAACCGAGTAGCAGCCGTCTTGCGGCCGTCGTACATCAGGCAATTGATAAACTTGGAGGCAATCAGGCTGTTGAACCGGGAATCGGGTTTCAACTGCTCTCGCGACTTTGTGTATTTCTTACGTCCCATCCAACCACAATCCTGTTTAGACAGTTATGTCTTAGATTCCAATTTTCAAAGCGACGGTTAACCAAGTAACACCGCCGAACGTTTCAATTCAATACCAGTTGCAAAAAGCTCTACTCGCCCGTAACGCATTTGGCCGCCAGCTTTCCGCCAACCACCAGCACCGCAACGATCGTCAATTTGACCAAAGCGGGCGTCAAAAACGGAAGCAAACCGAGCGAAATTGCACCTTCAAGATTCGTCACGGTCGTCGCCATCCACGCCAACCCAAAGGCGAAAATGATCGCAGTCCCAAGCGCCCCCACTGCCAGCACACGCGGCAAGGTCGCCTGACCCAATTGACGAATCAGATAGCTCACACAAAGAGCTGCCGGTAAGAACCCGACAATGTAGCCCAACGTTGCGGTGGCCACTCCAGCTTTGTATGCGGCAAAGAAGGGCATTCGCGAAACCCCGCTTGCGGTGGCCAAACCCAATGAAAAATATAGAACGACCGCACCCAGCGCCACCCGGGGTTTTAGCCAAAATCCGCAAAGCAGGACAACGACAGTTTGCATCGTCATCGGCACCGGGTTATTCGGCAAAAACACCTTCCACTGCGCCGATGCCCCGAGCGCAAGTGCGAATCCGATAATCAAAGCCACATCACGAATCAACGCGACATTGATCGATTCAAGCGTCTTATTCTTGGATGCGTGCGTCAAACTCATTTCATTCTTCCGTGACGGACAAATCGTCCGCAAAGACCAACAGCTCTTCCCTGAACCATTTTCACGAATTTAATTCTCGTTCGAGCCTACCCGTACAAAATCGAAGACTTACTTCTTACGGCGCTTCACACCGTACTTGCTTCGACCGCGGTTGCGTGGCTTGCCTTCTTTGTCGGACTCGACACTTGCACAGTCCAGCGTGCCACGAACGACGTGATACCGCACACCAGGAAGGTCGCGAACACGACCGCCGCGCACCAGCACGATCGAGTGCTCCTGAAGGTTGTGGTCGATACCTCCGATGTATGCCGTAATTTCCTTGCCATTCGACAAGCGGACACGCGTCACTTTCCGAAGCGCCGAATTCGGCTTCTTGGGGGTTTGCGTCTTGACCTGAAGACACACACCACGACGCTGCGGGCAACGATCAATATCGCGCACCTTGGACTTTTTGATTACTTTTGTTCGCCCGTGTCGGACGAGCTGATTGATCGTCGGCATGAACCGTTACCTCTTTATCCGAAACCTACTTCGCTCACCGATCCACAGCGAACGAGTTAATATCAAATCTTCCAAGCAAATCCATCGACGCACATTAGACGGATGCAACGATTGACTCAGGCAACCATTGACCTGTGCAACCTCTGCCGACATCAGAACTTACCCGATCAAGTCAGACGAAGAATCGTCGTCCGCCCCACCGAGAATCTGACGGTTCTCCTGACTGTCCGGCTGGCCCTCTTGCTCTGCCACGGCGGAATCTGCCGACGGAGAATCGGACAGTGTAGAGGCCTGCGTGGAACTTTCAACCTCAGTCACGATTGGCTCTGTCATGATCGGCCTGGAACCCTGAGGATCCGTCCCACCCGAGTCGCCAGCGGGAACTGCCGGAACCGCAAGCGACGACAGGTCAGCCCCAGCTGATCCGCCCGTCGTCGAAATCCCTTCAGTCGGCTGATCTTCAATCACCGGGATCGGTTCGCCAAGTTTCTCAACCTGCATATTCAAATATGGCTTAAATCCGGTACCTGCCGGAATCAGGTGCCCCAAAATCACGTTTTCCTTCAAACCAAGGAGCGGATCGCTCGTACCCGCCAGCGACGCCTCGGTCAGCACCTTGGTGGTTTCCTGGAAGCTTGCGGCTGAGATGAACGACTCGCTCGAAAGACTGGCTTTGGTGATCCCCAGCAGCAGGGTCGTGGCGATCGCCGGTTTCGGACGCTTACCCTTGGCTGGCTCGCCGCCTTCCTCCTCGGTGGCTTCATTGATTTCGGCCAATTTGCTCTTGAGGACCACTTCACCTTCAACCAGATCCGTATCGCCCGGAACCGAAATCCTCAAGCTCTTGGCCAACTCTGCATTGCGGGATCGGAAGGCGAACTTATCGACGACCTCGCCCGGCAGGAAGCGACTGTCGCCTTGATCTTCGATCTTCACTTTGCGAAGCATCTGCGAGATGACGACCTCAAGGTGCTTGTCGCTGATCGACACGTTCTGAGCGCGGTACACCGATTGGATTTCACCGAGCAGGTAGTTCTGAAGAACCTCCTCACCCTTGATGCGGAGGATGTCCTGCGGAATCATCGGGCCTTCGATCAATGCATCGCCAGCCTCGACTGAGTCACCGGCATGGACGAGCAACTGGCGGTCCTGCGGAACGTGGTGTTCCTTTTCCATACCGCTCTTCTTATTGCTGACGATGATGGTCATTTTTCCGCGACGCTTGTCGGCGCGAATTTCGACTGTACCGGAAATCTCAGCCAGCACCGATGGTTCTTTCGGTTTGCGGGCTTCAACGATTTCCGTCACACGCGGCAAACCACCGGTGATGTCCTGCGTACCGCTCATGCCACGCGGCTGACGGGCGAGCAACATACCGGGCTTGATCGATTTACCCTCTTCAACCTCAATCCGGGCCTTCGCCGGCAGATAGTGGTAGTCGAGTACATTGCCTTCCTTGTCTTCAATGATGAGCTGGGGATGCTTCTCGCCCTTGTGCTCGATCACCACGAACTTGGTGGCTTTTCGTTCTTCTTCAAGACGAACAGTTTCGCCCTCGTCGATGTCCTGGAAGCGAATGAATCCTTCGACTTCCGCCAGGATCGGCGTGAGGTGCGCGTCCCAGGTGACCAGCGGTGTACGGGCAGGAATCTTCTTGCCCTCAGCCACCAGTAGTTCCGCACCATATGGAACCTTGAACCGTTCGACTTCGCGACCCTTCTCGTCTTCGATCGCGATTTCACCGTTTCGCTTCAATGCCACCGTTCGCTCCGGCGCATCCTTCGCAGACGGAACCGTTACCGCATTGATTTCGTGGAACACGACCGTACCGGCTTGTGCGTTTCGCAGTTCGTTATCGACAACATCGTGCGATGCCACACCTCCGGTATGGAATGTACGCATCGTCAATTGCGTACCCGGTTCACCGATCGACTGGGCGGCAATAATACCGACAGCCAACCCTTCCTCGACGAGACGGTTGGTGGACATGTCCAGACCATAACAATTTGCACAGACGCCCAACTCACTTTCACAAGTCAGCGGACTGCGAACGCGAATCTTGTCGAGACCGAGGTTTTCAATCGCTTTCGACACCTCGTCGGTGATGACTTCATTTTCGCCAACAATCAGTTGATCGGTAATCGGGTTGCGGATCGAGTCGCGGGCGACTCGGCCAACGATGCGCTCACGGAGCGGGATATCGACTTCTTCACCCTTGTACACCGCTTCTTTGGTGATGCCCTGAATCGTGTTACAGTCTTTGTTATTGACGATCACGTTCTGCACGACGTCGGCAAGCTTCCGCGTGAGATAACCGGAGTCAGCCGTCTTCAGTGCCGTATCTGCCAGCCCCTTGCGCGCACCATGCGTTGAACTGAAATACTCCAACACACTCAGTCCTTCGCGGAAGTTCGACTTGATTGGCGTTTCGATAATCTCACCTGACGGCTTGGCCATCAATGCACGCATGCCCGCGAGTTGTCGAATCTGATCAACACTACCTCGGGCCCCCGAATCGGTCATGAGGTACACCGGATTCAGGTAGGGCTTCGCATCCGAATCGTCGATTGCCGCGTACTTACCGTCGTCGGTGCGATAATCCGTCTGGATTTCTTTCATCATCTCTTCGGTGACTTGTTCACGTGCGTGAATCCAAACGTCAATGAGCTGGTTGTAGCGCTCGAGCTTGGTCAGCGCACCGTTTCCAAAGTCGCGTTCAATGCGATCAACCTGCTTTTCACCGACTTTGATAATCTTGGGCTTGGCCGCAGGGACACGCATGTCATGCACGCCAAACGAAAGCCCCGCAAGCATCGAGTGCTTGAATCCGATCGACTTGATATCGTCGAGCAGATCGATTGTTGCCGACCGACCCAGCAGTGCATGGCAGTCTGCAATGACGCGAGCCGAACCCTTTTGAGACACCGAGAAGTTGTAGAACGGCATCGCCTGCGGCAGGATGTCGTTGAACATTAAACGCCCCACCGTCGTCGCAACAATGCCCGAACCTGAAATGTCTTTCGGATTCTCCTTCTGAGAAGCAATGCACTGCTTGCGATTCAGACGAACCCGAATTCGATCGTGGATCCCAATCTTCTTTTCGGAATAAGCCATCATCGCTTCATGCTCGTTTGAGAAGACCATCATGTCTTTCTCGTCAACCTTGCCACTGACGTGGTCAGTCGTGAGGTAATAGATACCGAGCACGATATCCTGCGACGGCGACATGATCGGCGTACCGTTCGCCGGCGAGAAAATATTGTTTGTCGCCAACATCAGCACATGCGTTTCGACCTGCGCTTCGACGCTGAGCGGAAGGTGGACGGCCATCTGATCGCCGTCGAAGTCGGCGTTGAAACCGCGACAGACCAACGGTGAAATCTTGATGGCGTTTCCTTCGACCAGCGTCGGTTCGAACGCCTGAATACCCATGCGGTGCAGCGTCGGTGCACGGTTGAGCATGACCGGATGCTGGTGGATCACTTCTTCGAGGATGTCCCAGATTTCCTGATCGCGCCTTTCAAGCATTCGCTTGGCGCTTTTGATCGTGTCAGCCAACCCTCGCTCTTTGAACTTGCGGATGATGAACGGCTGAAACAATTCGAGGGCGATCTTTTTGGGTAGACCACACTGGTGAATCTTGAGTTCTGGACCGACGACAATGACCGAACGTGCAGAATAGTCCACGCGCTTACCGAGAAGGTTTTCACGAAAGCGACCCTGCTTGCCCTTGATCATGTCCGTCAGCGACTTCAGCGGACGGTTGCTCGAACCCAGCACCGGGCGACGACAACGGCCGTTGTCGAACAACGCATCGACCGCCTGCTGCAACATGCGCTTTTCATTCTGGATAATGACTTCCGGCGCGTTGAGATCGACGAGTTTCTTGAGGCGGTTGTTGCGGTTGATGATTCGACGGTAAAGATCGTTCAAATCGCTCGTCGCGAAGTTTCCGCTCTCCAACAAAACCAACGGGCGAAGGTCCGGTGGAATGACCGGAATCACCTCAAGGATGAGCCACGTAGAGTCGTTGTCGCTGTTTCGCAGCGCTTCGACAATCTTCAACCGCTTGGACAGATCCTTGATCTTCTGCTTGCTGCCTGTCTTGATGAGTTCTTCGTGCAGCGTATCTGACAACTCGGCGAGATCGAGCGTTTCGAGCAACTCGCGAACGGCTTCTCCACCCATGCCTGCGCGGAATGTCGCGCCGTACTTCTCACGGTTGCTGCGGAATTCATCTTCCGTCAGCAGTTGATACTTCTCAAGCGGAGTATCGCCTGGATCGATCACTACGTAGTCCTGGAAGTAAATCACCTTTTCCAGGCTGGTGGTTTTCATACCCAAGAGGTTGCCCAGGCGCGATGGCATCGCCTTGAGGAACCAGATGTGGACCACCGGTGCCGCGAGGTTGATGTGCCCCATGCGCTTGCGACGCACCCGCGAATGGGTGACCTTCACCCCGCAGCGGTCACAAATGATGCCCTTGTGCTTCGTGCCCTTGTACTTGCCACACGAACATTGCCAGTCACGTTCAGGACCAAAGATGCGCTCGCAGAACAATCCGTCTTTTTCTGCGCGATAAGTACGGTAATTGATCGTCTCCGGTTTCTTAACCTCGCCAAACGACCAACTGCGAATGTCGTTCGGGCTGGCCAACTGGATGTTGACGCTACCGTAGTCGTTGATCCGATCGTAAATGTTGCCTGATACCATGGGTTTTGATGCCTTTCTGGGCTAACCGCATTTGGGATAACCAGTTGCCCCGGTTCCAAACGTCTTTACCTGCAACCACCCAAGCTATTGCTATCTGATCCGGCACGTATATCGAACATTGCCGGGTATACTCACTTCACCGTGAAACTTCACTTCAACAGCCAATCGCCAAACAACCCACCTCGAGTTTCAATTTCTGCTCGCGGTTTCACATAAGGCAGCCTACGACAACGAACTCGAAACCTGCGAGGAAGCAGGAGTCGACGATGTCCCGTCTGCCGGAAGTTGAAGAACCACCATGCCGGTCGCCCGACGGAACCCCAATTCCTCGCAAAAATCCACTTCTGTTCCGTAGGCCAGTACCTGAATTCGATCCGCACCGTCGGACTGTAGTTTTTCTACCACTCGCGTGGCCATCTGACGCGCCACGCCAGCCGTATCGTGTTCGATGCGACCGTCCGTCTTGGTCACGCACCCCGGTCCCTGGAGCGACGGATCAAGCTTGCACTCGGCCAGGTAGCCATTTAAGCCATCCGTCACGCCGCGTGCGATCCCAACCAGTTCGCCATCCAACCGAGCGGTTACGAAACAAAACGTCTGGTCAACCATCCGACCGACGCGATCCGGATCGTGCACGATGGGATGTTGCAGGCGTTCATAAAATCGAACCAACTCTGCTGCATCGATGTTGTCCGATGTCGCCAAGACTATGTCTTCACCCATGATGCATTCTCCTTGCACAACAACCTCCCGAGCATTCGCGCTTAAAAAATATCGCGCTGTTTCGACGCTATACAATGCGTTTCTTTTCGAGCTGGATGTTCAATCCCAACCCGCGGATTTCGTTGCACAACACATCGAACGACACTGGCGTTCCCGCTTCCAGCGTGTTCTTGCCGCGAACCATCGATTCGTAAATCTTGGTACGCCCCTCCACATCGTCGCTCTTGACGGTAAGCAATTCCTGAAGCGTAAATGCCGCCCCATACGCTTCGAGGCCCCAAACTTCCATCTCGCCGAAACGCTGACCGCCCGTTCGAGCCTTACCGCCCAATGGCTGCTGCGTAATCAAACTGTACGGTCCGGTTGCACGTGCGTGGATCTTGTCATCGACAAGGTGATCGAGCTTGAGCATGTACATGTGCCCAACCGTCACCTTTTGATCGAGCGGCTCGCCCGTTCGACCGTCAAACAATGTGATCTTGCCGCCAAATGGCATGATCGAGAACCGTTCGCGCGTCTTGCCCGCGTTGGCGACGGCTTCAGGATTCGCTGCACGTTCGCGACAGTGCTTGTTGGCTTCTTCAATGCAAGCGTGAACTTCCGATTCGGTTGCACCGTCAAAGACCGGCGTCACCGCCTGGAAGCCGAGAATCCTAGCCGCCCAACCAAGATGGGTCTCAAGAATCTGACCGACATTCATACGCGAAGGCACACCCAGCGGATTCAACAGCACATCGACCGGCGTTCCGTCGTCGAGGAAAGGCATGTCTTCTTCAGGCAGGATTCTTGCAATCACACCCTTGTTACCGTGGCGACCGGCCATCTTGTCGCCGACGGACAATTGACGCTTGGTCGCGACGTAAACCTTAACCATCTCCAACACGCCCGAAGGCAGTTCATCGCCGCGTTTCATTTGGGCGGCTCTGCGGTCGCGCTCTTCCATCAGTTCCGAAAGGTGCGGCCAATACCTGCCAACGATGTCGAGCGCTTTCTTGTCGCTCGTAACTTTCTTGACCCATTTCAAATCGCCGGCTCGCACCTGCTCGGTAATGGCTTCGATCTGTTCCAGGATAACTTCGGTCAGGTCGCTGTGACCGACCTTCTGCCGCGTATTGGGGTCAACCATCGGTGCGCCGGCGATCTCTTCGATCTCCGCACACATCGCCTGGAACAACTTGCAGATCTTTTGGTTCGCCTGCTCATTGAACTCAGCCACTTCAGCTTTGAGCTCTGCTTTCTGCTCGTCGGTCATATGCATGCGGCGGCTGAAACGCTTGGTGTCGATGACGATGCCCGAAACACCAGACGGTGCTTCAAGCGAATCGTTTTTCACATCTTCACCCGCGCGACCGAAAATCGCATGCAGCAGTTTTTCTTCGGGACTCAACTCCGTCTTGGATTTCGGACAAACCTTACCAACAAGGATGTCACCGTTTGACACTTGTGTCCCAACACGAACGACACCGTTTTCGTCAAGATTGCGAAGGGCCCGTTCCGAAACGTTGGGAATGTCAGCCGTAAACTCTTCGCGCCCCAGTTTGGTTTCACGAATTTCGACATCGAACGAATCGATATGGATGCTCGTGAACACGTCGTCCTTGACCAGACGCTCACTCAGCAGAATTGCGTCCTCAAAGTTGTAGCCGTCGTAAGTCAAGAACGCGACAAGCGGGCTCTTGCCCAGTGCCAACTCGCCGTTCTTGGTCGATGGACCGTCGGCAATAATCTCATTTTCGGCGACCTTCTGCCCCTTAACCACAAGGGGTTTCTGGTTCAAACAGGTTCGCTCGTTAAGGCCCTCGAACTTACGAAGCACATACTCGTCCGCCCCATCGATCACGATCCGTTCGGCATCGACGTAAGTGACTGTACCGGCTTCTCGTGCACGGATGACCATGCCGCTGTTGGCCGCTACCGTCTTTTCCATACCCGTCGCCACCACCGGTGGATCGACCCGCAGAAGCGGAACCGCCTGCCGCTGCATGTTCGACCCCATCAATGCCCGGTTGGCGTCGTCATGTTCGAGAAACGGAATCAAAGATGCCGACACCCCAACCGTCTGCTTCGGCGAAATATCGACGTACTCGACTTCCGCGCTGTCCATCTGCGTCAATTCACTGTACGCGCGAACGATTTGCGGACCTTCTTCAACACGGTTTTCGCCTCGGGCCATCGCTTCGGGTGGAGCCAGCACATGGCGCATCTCTTCGTCGGCGCGAAGGAACACACCATCGCGATCGACATTCCCTTTTTTGCTGACCTTACGATATGGAGTAATCAAGAAACCGTAATCGTCCACGCCGCTGTACAAAGCGAGCGAGGCGATCAGACCGATGTTCGT
Source organism: Alphaproteobacteria bacterium (assembly GCA_028285105.1). Classification (GTDB taxonomy): domain Bacteria; phylum Planctomycetota; class Phycisphaerae; order UBA1845; family UBA1845; genus UBA1845. The sequence continues at coordinate 41,656 of JANQQE010000027.1, read as the reverse complement.
ACCCTCCGGTGTTTCGATCGGGCAGATGCGACCATAGTGAGAAATATGAACGTCGCGCACCTCAAAGCCCGCACGCTTGCGGTTCAAACCGCCCGGACCGAGCGCCGACAAACGACGCTCGTGCGTCAACTGCGAGAGCGGATTCGTTTGATCGACCACCTGCGACAGTTCGCCTCGACCGAAGAAAAACTCAATCGCGGAACTGACGGACTTGCTGTTGATCAACTCGGCGATACGACCGAGTTCTTCAGGGTTCTTGATGCTCATGCGTTCCGTCACCGTACGGCGCAGTTTTAGAAAACCCTTTCGCATTTCTTCAGTGGCCAATTCGTCAATGGTCCGAAGACGCCGATTGCCCAAGTGATCGATGTCGTCAATTTCGAACTGCGTTTGACCCGTGCGAAGTTGAAGCACGTATTCCAGGCATTTGACCAAATCGTCCGCCGTCAAGACCATGACATCGTCCGACGAATTGGTGTTGAGCTTTCGGTTCAAACGAAATCGGCCAACCTTGCCCAAACGATAGCGGTTTTCATCGAAGAACTTTTCTTCGAAGAGCTTGCGGGCTTTCTCGACGTGCGGAGGGTTGCCCGGACGAAGGCGGCTGTAGATCTTCAATAGCGCCTCTTCGCGGGTCCGCGTGCTGTCTTCTGCGAGTGTGTTGAGAATCAGCGGGTCGCTGACTTTGGAGATAACCTCCAGGTCTTTCAGCTCAAGTTCCTGCAAGCGAGCCACCGCGTCGCCCAATTGGCAACCAGCTCGCACAACTTCTTCCTCCGACTCTTCATCGACGATGGTGCGGACCGAATACATCTCCGGTTTGAGCGATCCGATCTTGACCTTCTTGGTTTTGTGGAAGACTTTGACGATCGATTCGTCGGTGCTGAACGCCTGATCCATCGCGCGGATAAACGTCGTCGCCGCGATCTTGCTGGATTGATCGATGCGGACGGCCAACACGTCTTTCTTGGTAACGTTGATTTCGATCCAACTGCCACGCTCGGGAATGATACGACAACCGTGCAGCGCGCGATCGCCTTCGGTCTGTTCCTTGACGAAGTCAACACCCGGGCTGCGGTGAAGCTGCGACACGATGACGCGTTCTGCACCGTTGATGATGAACTCGCCGCCACCGATCATGATCGGCAGTTCGCCAAGGTAAACGAGGTCTTCCTGAATCTCGTCCTTGTCCTTGCGATGCAGGCGAACGCGAATGCGAAACGGCAAGCCGTAGGTCAACCGAAGTTGGCGACATTCTGCCGGCGTGTAACGAGCCTTGCCCAATTCGTAAGTGATGTATTCGAGGCGCATGTCACCGTCGTAGCTGACGATTGGGAACACTTCGCGAAGGAGACTTTCCAACCCTTCGTCCTTGCGTTCGGTCGGCGCCGCGTCCTCTTGCAGGAACCGCGCGTACGACTTGGTTTGAATGTCGATCAGATTGGGAATCGGAATCGCATCGCCGACTTTGGAAAAGTCCCGCACCGCACCGTTTGAGCCACTCGCGATCATATCTATTCGCCCTTCTTTGAAGGCCCACAGTTTGTTGCAGATATCAGCAAACCGAATGCCTTCGACCAAAGTCTTGTCGCCACCGATTGAACCCGGTTGCACCGCGCAGCCTCCAACGCAAACAAATCGCGTCGTACTCGCGCACTGCATCCGCCTGGGCGACGAATCTATTGTAGAGATGGGATTATCAGAGCCGTACGTGCATCTGTTGAACCGGCTATCCCAACAAGCCAGTCGTTCCCGCACGAAACGGAATGCTAGGCCACCAAGTAGAGAATCCCCCTAAGTGACCGTCGGAACGGGGATTATAGGTATTGTCACAGCCGCGTCAAACATCGACTTTGGCGGCAGCGGGCTCTCGCCCAACGACCGCCGTCCCGCATTCCGGACACACCCCACTCATATTGCCCGTTAAGTCGTATTCGCAGACGTGACATACTTGCAAACTGGGATCGAACGGCTTCCACTTGGTGTTGAAATAGGCCTTCTTGGCGATGCAATATGCAAATATGATTGTCGGAACAGTACCCCCACACAGAATGCCGGACTGGAACAGGAAACTCTTCTCAGACGTAAATAAGGAGAATACAAGCGTCGCAAACATCAAGTTAAATGGGCACACCAGTACGAAGAGCATGCAAAAATAAAACGTAGAGATACTGGCTGCCAACCAATCCGGATGGCTGCGCTTATATAGCGGATACGGTTCTATCGTTTTTTCAACCTCGCACGACTCGTTATTGCTGTCTGAGTTCAATGGTCAAGCACCTGCATAGCTTTGAACCGTAAAACGCAAAACCGCCCGCGAACCATGCTAACAGGCTCGCGGGCAGATCGACTTACTTAAGAAACTGAAACTACGTTAACTACTTCAGTTCAACAGTAGCACCGGCTTCTTCGAGTTCCTTCTTGAGGGCTTCGGCTTCGTCCTTGCCGAGCCCTTCCTTGACGGGCTTGGGTGCGCCGTCAACGAGTTCTTTGGCTTCCTTGAGGCCGAGTCCGGTCGCACCGCGAACGGCTTTGATGACCTGGATCTTCTTATCGCCTACTTCTGCGAGGACAACATCGAAGCTGCTCTTTTCTTCTTCGCCGCCACCGTCGCCACCACCGCCGGGACCGGCCATCATCACAGCACCGCCACCGGCAGGCTCGATACCGTGCTCATCCTTGAGGCAATCGACAAGCGTCTGGGCATCTTTGACGCTGAGGTTCACAATCTTGTCGGCGAGGTCCTTGATCTCAGCCGAAAACTCTTTCGCGGGTGCTTCTGCCATCGCAATACTCCAAATCTAAATCAATATTCACCCGATAGGCACCGCCAACGCGGCGGCATTTCATCCGATTTGACACGGACCACTCGGATCGAATTCGTTTACTAAACAGTGCTACTCCCCTGCATACTCAAAGGGAATTAATTCCTACTTATCAGCAATTGCTTTAAGGCAACCAGCCACCTTCGCCTGCGGGCTGCCAATCGCCCCAGCGATGCGCCGTCCCGGACCCCAGATCAAACCGGCAAGGTCGCCAAGAATCTCGACGCGGCTTTTCATCTTTGAAAGATCCTGCACTGAAATCAGGGCATCGTCGCCGTCGAGTACTGCCTCTTTGAGCTGGATCTGCTTGTGCTCTTTCGCAAAGTCGACCAGCTTCTTGGCAATGTCAATGATCGAGTCTTCGGTCGTCACCACCGCACACGGACCGGTCAAGGATTCGCCAAGACTGGCAAGAGGCGAATCGGCAAAGGCCCGACGGGCGAGGCTGTTCTTGACGATTTCCACACGACCATTGGATTCGCGAATCGACGAACGAAGCTTCTGCGTATCGGCAACGTTCAGACCCGTCAGATCTACCACGCAGGCGCTGTCCACACCTTCGTAGCGCTTCTTGAGGTAGTTCGTCAGCATTGATTTAAGGGGCTTACTCATGATTATCTTCCAAACAGATCACTTTGAATCAAGTGTAGTTCTTTCTTCAATGCGGATACGCTTCGCGGTAATTCACGCGAAGGCGATCACGCACTCATTTGAATCTTCACGCCAGGCGTACGCGTACCGCTGATCACGACATTTTTCATGTACGTGCCCTTGGCCGAAGCAGGCTTGAGCTTCAACATGTGACCGATGGCGGCTTCGATGTTTTCCTGCAAATCGGCAACGCTGAAGTCAGTCTTGCCGACGGCCATGTGAACGTTTCCGCCAGCGTCGTTTCGGAATTCCAATTTACCGGCGACGTACTCGGCGACTGCATTGGCAACCTCGGGAGTGACCGTACCGGCTTTGGGCGTCGGCATTTTTCCTTGAGGACCCAAAACGCGACCGAGCTTTCCGACCTTGCCCATCATCGACGGGTGGGCGACGGCAACATCAAAGTCCAACCATCCCTTGGAAACCTTGTCGATCAGTTCGTCGCCACCAGCTTCAATGGCTCCAGCCGTTGTAGCCGCTTCGATCAGATCGCCTTCGCAAAATGCGATCACGCGATTGGTTTTACCGATGCCCTTGGGCAATGCGATCGAACCGCGGAGCATCTGGTCGGCTTGCTTCGGATCGATGCCCAGGTTCATGACCAGATCGACGGTCTGCGGATTGTCTTTACGCTTGCGACCATTCTTGTACGAACGGTTGCTCGTGATCTCAGCCATCTCCTTGACTTTGGTGACAGCTTCACCACAGGTAAGAGCCTCCCCTTCTTTGCGAAGACCTTCCTGTTTCCTGTAACGAATGTTTTTGTTCGGCATCGAAAAATTCACCTTTCCGACCGCGCATCAAAAATGCAGATCGGACTGCTTCAAACAAAGGCCCCTATCAAGAAGCCCTGAATAAACTTGATTGTCAATTGCGCTTGTCTATTGCTTCTAGTCTCTTGCATTGCGAAAAACGCAAATCGTTCGCAACGATTCTTTCAATCAATCCTAACCCGAAACCTCAATGCCCATCGAGCGAGCCGTGCCTGCTACAACCTTTTCTGCCGCTTCGATCGTGTGGGAGTTTAGTTCCGGCAGTTTCTTTTCTGCGATTTCACGAAGTTGGGCAGCCGTGATCGAGCCCACTTTTTCCTTGTGAGGAACACCGCTACCCTTGGCCACCTTGGCAGCGTCCTTCAACAGGATGGCGGCTGGCGGACTCTTGACTTCAAACGAAAAACTGCGATCGCCATAAACCGAAATCACGACGGTCACCGGCATGCCGTTGAGTTCTGCGGTCTGAGCGTTGAACTGCTGCACAAACTGGCCGATGTTGACGCCGTGCTGACCCAATGCAGGACCAATCGGGGGGGCTGGCGTTGCCTGTCCACCCGGCGCTTGAAGCTTGATTGTTCCTGTAATCTCTTTTGCCATCGAATTAATCTCTCAACAAACTCATGTACGTCGCAACCATGGACGTCGTGTTTCTACGTCGTGTTTCTACTTTGAATCCAGCAGTGCAACAACAACATCAATCAGCCTTCGCGTTCCAACTGCCAGTACTCGACATCGACCGGCGTGGAGCGCCCGAAGATTTCGACAATCACCGTCACCATGCCGCGCTTCTCGTCAAGCGAATCGACATCGCCCTCGAAGTTCTCGAAACTGCCGTCGGTGATCTTGACGTGATCGCCCTTCTTAAAATTCAAACCGCTCAATGACGGTGTTTCTTCTGCTTCCTGCGATGCGGCGAGCATCCCCTCGATTTCGTGGTCGGGCATCGGGGTCGGCTTGCCGTCGGAACCGATGAAATCGCCCACACCGGTGGTCTCTTTGACCATAAACCAAACGTCTTCCGGTATCGCGCCATCTTCTTCGCACGACATTTCGACGAACACATAACCAGGATACAGGTTACGCTTATGAACTTTGGCAACACCGCTTTTCATCCGACGTTCTTTGATCGTCGGGACAAGGATGCGACTCACGTATTCATCAAGACCTTCGATCTTGACCTTGCGCTCCAGGGCGTCGCGAACATACTCTTCCTTGTTTGAAGCGACCCGAAGCACGTACCAGTTCATACCGGGTTTGCAGAGCGGTTCCTTCTGCGGGGCTGGCGATTCACCGCCGACACCACCTCCAGAATCGTTACCACCAGCGTCGCCGCTGTTATTAACGCCGTCACCGTTACCTGCCGACGCATTGGCGTCCTTGGGCAAACCGTCGTTTTCGCTTCCCTGCGTGTTTTCGCCTGGGGCATCCATTAGTTCGGTTGCCTCTTTTGCATTGCCGGTTTCCATTCCGTCACCGGAATGAATATTGCCAGTTCGCTCAGTTTGCATCACAGTTTCAGGACGTCGATCGTCATGAAGAAGTACTGGAAGATCTTGTCCACGATAAACAAAAGCGCAGCCGTCAAAATCGTGACCAGAATCACGACCTTGGTTGCAGCGATGATTTCCTTCTTCGTCGTCCAGTTGACCTTTTTCATCTCGCCATCGGTGGCAATCAGAAAGTCGCAACTGGGCCGTTTTACGTTCACCAGCCAATGCAGCACAGCTAAGAGCAACACGATCACAAACACCGGCACGCCCACCTTGATCCACAAACCGGGCGCCCAGTCCTGATCGAAGTTCAGGTTCTCGTAAATGAAGTTGCCAAGGCCCAAAATGAGAATCGCGCCACCGATACCGGTGCCAAGCCTCGTATAGTACCCCTGCCCCTTCTTGTAGATGTCGATAAAGGACTGACCCTTACCCGTCTTGGGAATATCAGCCATCTAATACACTCCAAACATCTTTTGCTTATGCCCATTCTGCCGCTGCAGAAACAACATCGCCAAAGCAATATTGCCCAAACAATCAATACTGCAAGACACCAGCAAGCGGACCCATTCATTTGCGACGCCCAGCCCCTACGCCAATAGGCGGGCAAAATGATCCAAACGAAATCGATCAGGAGCGGAGGGAATCGAACCCCCAACCGCCGGTTTTGGAAACCGGTGCTCTGCCAATTGAGCTACGCTCCTTCGGCGGGGACTTCTACCGCTTGACTACCTCACCGCTCAACTACCTCACCGCTCGACTACTTCCGCTTGATCTTGTGAACCGTACGTCGCCGCAAACGTGGCGAGTACTTCTTCAACGTGAACTTCGGTACACCGCCCTGCACATTGACCGACGTACGGTAATTCAAGTCGCCCGTTTCCGTGCATTGCAACCAAACGTGTTCTCGTTTTTGACTCTTTGCCACGTCCCAACGCCTCCAACCATGTGCCACAAGAAAAGCCGTGGCAGCGTACGATCAATACGAAACGCACGATCAATATGAATCGTACGATCGAACTATAAATCGATGCAGAGGCCTGAACAGCTCCAGGCCCCTGCGACTTGTACTGAACCTAAAGCCCAGACCCTACTCGAGGATCTTCGCCACAACACCCGAGCCAACCGTTCGGCCACCCTCACGCACTGCGAAGCGCAATCCCTGTTCCATGGCGATTGGCTTACCAAGTTCGACGATCATGGTGATGTTGTCACCAGGCATGCACATTTCTGCGCCGCCCTGCAACTCAAGCGAACCAGTCACGTCCGTTGTGCGGAAGTAGAACTGCGGACGATACCCCGTAAAGAATGGGGTGTGACGACCACCTTCCTCCTTGGTCAACACGTAGACCTCAGACTCAAACTTGGTGTGCGGTGTGATCGTGCCCGGTTTGGCAAGCACCTGACCACGTTCGACTTCGTCCTTACCGACACCACGCAGCAGACAACCGACGTTGTCACCGGCGCGGCCTTCATCGAGCATCTTGCGGAACATCTCGACGCCGGTCACGGTGGTCTTGCGACTGTCGGTCAGACCGACAATTTCGATTTCTTCACCAACCTTGACGATACCGCGGTCGATACGACCGGTCACGACCGTACCACGACCCTTGATGCTGAAGACATCTTCGATCGACATCAGGAAGTCCTGATCGACTTCGCGCTTGGGCTCAGGTACGTGCGTGTCAAGCGCCTCAAGCAGGTCGGCGATGCACTTGGTCTTGGCCTCATCCGTCGGATTTTCAAGTGCCGGCAGCGACGAGCCACGAATGACCGGTGCATCGTCACCCGGGAAGTCATACTTGCTGAGCAGCTCGCGAACTTCGAGTTCAACCAGATCGAGCAATTCTTCGTCATCGACGAGGTCGATCTTGTTGAGGAACACGACCAGGTACGGAACGTTGACCTGACGGGCGAGCAAGATGTGCTCGCGGGTCTGGGGCATCGGACCGTCGGCGGCAGATACCACCAGAATGGCGCCGTCCATCTGGGCGGCACCGGTGATCATATTCTTGACGTAGTCGGCGTGACCCGGGCAGTCGACGTGCGCGTAGTGACGATTTTCGGTTTCGTATTCCACGTGCGACGTGGCAATCGTCATGATCTTGGACGAATCACGACGGCCTTGCGACTCCGATGCCTTCGCCACCTCGTCATAACTGATGGCTTGACACAAACCCTTTGCCGACTGCACCGTTGCGATCGCTGCGGTCAGGGTCGTCTTACCATGGTCAACGTGCCCAATCGTGCCCACGTTGACGTGCGGCTTGGTACGTTCAAAAGTCTCCTTGGCCATCGTAGATGATCCTCCAGTTCTGCGTGACAGGGCAACTTTCCATTGCCGCCCTATTCAATCCGCGCCATGCGAATTTGGTTTCAGTTATATCCTTTGCATTACCCGGACCGTCGATATTCAGGTTACAGTCTGGAGCGAGCCCGCCTACCGCACCCTTTGACGACCAGCCATGCACTACGTTTTTCAATCAAGAACAACTTCAGGCCCATCTTGAAATAACAGCTTCTGATGGGACTTGAACCCATGACCTCGTCCTTACCAAGGACGCGCTCTACCACTGAGCTACAGAAGCATTACCGAGCGACAGAAGCGCTACCATCCTCCAGACCACCTCTGGGCCGAACCGTCTCGCAGAACGAAAACACGCCGACTGTGGCGGGTGGTTTTTGACCAGCCCCGCAACACGGAAGTCCATTGGAATCCAAGGGTTATGAACAATTTGCAAACGCGCAGACTTCCCTTGGAGCGTCGCCAGTATAGACATCTGCAATACCTTGTCAAACCGGAAAATGCACACAGAATGCATCACCAAAGCGATCATTTGAAACCCGACAAACGCACCGTTGAAAACACACCAGCGTGGATAGAATTCAAGCCTCGGTTCAAGCCGACCATTGTAGTCATCCAGTCCGCGAGTTACACTGTCAATGAAACTGTGCAGACCCTAAGCCAGACTAAGACGAGTCGCCAACCCGATGCAGCGATCTGCGGCATAGCCTTCATGAGGTCCTGTGAAAAAATCGCAAAGACCAGTCTTGAGCGCCCAGCGAATGGCTGAGAATCCCCGCCCCAATGGCCCGGGACCGAGAACACGCCCCGACTTTGCAGATCCGGAACACACGCTTCCCGCGAATAGACCTGACCAACCATTGGAATCGCCTTCACGCAAATCCAAGCCATCCCGTCAAGGAAAGCTACGCTTGATTTCGCTGATCGTGATCCCCATCGCTGCCGCTGCGGTGGCTGCTTACGTCAATCCACCCAAGTACGGTGGTGGTGCAACCTTACAAATCGAACCCGGCAGTTCAGCGATCTCGGGCAAACCAACGCGCAAAATCATGCCGGAAGTCACCGATTCGATCCGGAGCGTGTTCCTGGCCACTGCTTGGACCGAGGCAAGGAATCGAGACAGCGATACGTCCCTTGAGTTGGTCCAGACGCCCATCGTCAGAAACCCGACGAGCGACACGGCCATCGAGGTTATCTCGACCAATCGCGGCGAGATACAGGCATTTGTCGCGGGGCTGGACCAACGCTTTCAGTCCGAATACGAATCGATGAAAACCCGTGAGAAACAGCGGCAAGAAAGTCGGACGATCTTCCTGCAAAGTCAAATCGAAGACCTGAACCAAATCCTCGATGGCCTTGCAGCCATCGAATCGTTACCGCTCGACGCAATTGTTCATGACGCAGGCGAAGAGGGGAACACCCACTGGTCGCTCAATGAAGCATTTCGGCGGTACTGGAAGCGGCTGCATCGAAGTCGTTCAAGGTACACGGGCCAACGAATGGAACTCGTCGAAACGCAGCGTCAACTTGACGAATTGCTGCAAACGCCCCCTCCCGCGACGGCTATTATTGATCCCGAAGATCGTGCCAAAGCCTACAGCCAGCATGTCGTATTGACCGGCGATCTGGTCCAACTAAAGGATCGACTCGAAGACGTACGACGAGCGATGGCCAAGGTCCACAGGCGGGCAGAACAACCCCTGACCAATGCCCTGAGCGCATTGTCAAAGATTACCGAATGCGCAAAAGGTTCAGACGGTTCAAAGCTGTCTCCCGAAAAGCGTCTTGCGATGGAGCGTATTTCCGAGACAGCCAGCGCACTTAATTCCCTCGCAATCGGATTCGCCCGAGAGTGGAACGACGGTTTCAAGAATCTCGCTGAGCAGCCGATCGACCCGAAGCAAGGCGATGTTCTTGACTTCCACGATCGCATCGCAGCGAAAGCCGCCGGATTCGATTTTCAGGCGAAACGCCTGCTCGACAAAATGAAGACGCAGCTACGCGATTTCCGAGAGGCTGGCTCCGATAGCGCCAAGGGTCATTTTGAAATGGCGACCCTCACGCGCGAGATCGCCATCCTGATCGATTCCGAAGCGCGTTTTGCCATTGCTGCAAATGGCCTGCGCGATCCAAACGAGTTTTTGCTCGATGCCGCCCTTCGCGGATCGCGCGGGTTGGCACAGCGTACAACGCTGATCATGAAGGAAATCGAAACGACGTTGGAAGAGCAGGCACGCCAACGCGCGTTCGATGAACGACAACGAAAAATCGAATCGCTCACCAAAAGTGTCGGAATCCTGCGAATTGCAACAGACGAGATTGCTGGATCGCTCATTGAAACGCTTTCGAAAATGCAGGGTCAAGACAACGACTCCAATACTTATCTGGACCAGGTATTCGAGCTTGAAACAACAAGCGCAAAAAAAGAATTCGTCGAACGTCAAATCAATAACACGCAGATTCAACTGAAACGAATCGAAGAGAACCCAGTCGAATTACAATTCCCCAATAAAGTGGCCATCGAAGCTCACTCTGTCAGCAAGCGTCCGAAAAACCTGTTTAATTTGGTGACTGCGATTCTTGCGGCATGGGGTACAAGCTTCATCGGCGTACTCGGAATCAGCCGGATCGGACGGCGCAACTGAATCCGTCTGTGTACGTCATTGCGTATGAGCTTTCGCATTCCGCCCAAATATCCTGTCATTACGCCCCATATTGTTTTCCCATTTGCTTTCGAATTCCCAGCGTGCCAAAAATATTGGCGCGCACGTTCCATACCATTACCGGACCGGACTCAGTCAATGACGCAAACACACCTTAAATAAGCACACATCTGTGAATTGCCGATCTTCACATACCGCGATCAAGTCATTTGACATGGTTGTGACCAAGTGACTTGAGCCGGTTTATGGACTAGTATTTCACAGAGTTGGCCATCGACATCTTTGCGGAATAATTCTGAATTTCCAGCACGCGTGTCGATGGCAACCGGAAAAGTCTGTAACGAGGTTCGGTGATGCGTCCTGGGTGGAGTCGCCTGACGACAAAGTCACCGTTTTTTGAAGCGATCGACAACGGATCGCCCGCTGAGTGCTGAATGGCCTCGGTGTTGCCAAACAGGCAATCGCCAAAGGAGTTGGCTCATGCTTGTCCTATCACGTCAACGCGATCAGTCGATCATGATCGGAGACGACATCGAAATCACCATTGTTGACGTGCGTGGCGACAAAGTCCGCGTGGGCATCAACGCCCCAAGACAGGTTTCGGTTCACCGCAAAGAAGTCTACGAGGCCATCCGCCGCGAAAACGAAGAAGGCGCTGCCACCGAGAAACCAAATGGCACGCAGTCCAAACAAGCCGGCCAATAACCCACACCACAGCCCCCACTGGTTCTAATTCTCTCCATAGGTTGGTACCATTCGTTATTCGTATACGGTCCCAACCCAACCCTTGTCGGCACCATATACATGAATGCCCCACGACCATCGCCTTCCGCCAACGTGTTGCTGCGCGAGATTGAGCCCCAGGATTTGCGAACGCTTTACGAATTTGAAAACGCCCCCGCGTGGTGTGCGATGGCGATGATCAAACCACGAAGCAAATCGGAATTCGATGAGATTTGGAACAAAATCATCGCGGACGATGCTGCTGGAATATCAAAGAATGTGCAGAAAGCGATCCTTGCCGACGGGCAACTATGCGGAACGATTGGCTGCCGCATGGTGGGCGAGTGTCACGACGTGGGTTTCGGCCTCGGTCAGCAATTTTGGGGGCGTGGGATCGCCTCGCGTGCCTTGGCTCTCCTGCTCGATCTGGTCCCAACACGCCCAGTTTACGCAACGGCCGCGACGACCAATGCAGGATCGATCCGTGTACTCACAAAAAGCGGCTTTGAAATCGTTGAGCAAAGAGCGTCGGAAGAAACCCGCCGCTATTTGGCCTGCGACGAGTATCGCCTGATTCTCCGGTAACGCACCGGACCGTCGCCTTGAGCGGTCTTGACTTCAATTCACCACAAACTAAGCTACCCGTCACAGGTGGAAGGCGTTTGCTAACTGCCTGTGGATTTTAGGTTTTGCGCTCCATGGGGCAGTCGTCTAGGACCAGAATTCCGCATTGATCGGGGTTCCAGTCTGATTCGCTCTGGGTGGTCTCTTACGCGGCTGACCATTCAGGCCTCGGTGCAGAACGATGCCGCGTCACGTCTGAAACCGTGGCGCCATATGTTTCGTAAATTGGTTCGTCGCGGAAATAAGAGGCATGACCCAGGCCTGCACCGGATGCACTTGCTGGATCGGTGGCGTCAATTTGAATGCATGAGACTTTCATGCAGATAAATTGAATGCTTAGAACCTTAAATGCACGGGGTTGGCCAGACCGGAATTAGTTTCGGTAAACCCGATGGTGTAATGGTAACACAACAGGTTTTGGTCCTGTCGTTCCAGGTTCGAGTCCTGGTCGGGTTGTCTCCTTTCTCGCTTCTATAACCAACCAGAGTAATCGCTTCGTAGCGCCGTCTACTGCGCCGTGTCGAACGAATCATCCACAGGCCCTTTGGGACCGGTCGTTTGTCTGTCCCTACGCTGGCTATTTTGGTGAAGGACTATTTGTACCTTGAGCAACACAACTGCAATCATTCTGGCTGCCGGCAAGAGTACTCGCATGAAAAGCGAGATGCCCAAGGTGCTTCATGACATCTGCGGGCGAAGCATGCTCTCGTACGTCATCGAGGCTTGTCGCGGAGCCGGCGTTGGCCGATTGGTGATTGTGGTTGGCCATCGGAAAGACGACGTGATCGAAGCCTTTTCCGACTGCGACGATATTGTGTGGGTCGAACAAAAAGATCAAAAAGGAACGGGCCACGCGGCGCAGATGTGCAAAGATGCGCTCGCTAACTGTGACGGACAGGTCCTTTGCATCGCGGGTGACATGCCGCTGATTCGTCAGAATACGCTCGAAGAATTGCTGGCTGAAAATGCCCGATCCGGTGATGCCGTCACATTGGCGACCTCCGTTCTCGACGATCCATCAAGTTACGGCCGCATCATTCGCGACGACGCAGGCAAGTTGGCAGCCATCGTCGAAGACAAGGATTGCACCGACGCCCAGCGCAATGTTTGCGAAGTCAACGTCAGCTACTACTGCTATGACGGCAAGCGAATGTTCGGTTTGCTCGATGATCTTTCCAATGACAACGCCAAGGGTGAATACTACATCACCGACACGGTAGCAGATTCGTTGAAAAAAGGATGGGGCGCAGGCGCTGTGGCTGCCGTCCCGCCCGAAGACGCGATGGGTATCAACTCCCGCGCTGATCTCGCGATCGTCGCCCGGATGATGCAGGGTCGAATCCAAAATCACTGGATGGAACAGTGCGTCAGCATCGTCGATCCGACGACAACCTGGATCGAAAGCGACGCAACGATCGGTAAAGAAACAACAATTTATCCGTTCAGCTTCATCGGCAGAGGGGCAAGGGTTGGCGACGATTGCCGAATCGGGCCACACGCGATGATTGCGGCGGGTGATTTGGTGGTTGCTGGCGGTACGATCATTACAGGTAACACCGTTCGTGGAACATCAAACGCAGAGGCTCGGATCTGACCATGATTCCACTTGCAGGCAATCCAACTTCCACCCAACCGGACCGCCCCGGAAACTCCGGCAAATTAATGATATTCGGCGGAAGCGGTGGCTTCGATCTGGCGACGCGCATTTGTCGCTATCTCGACATCCCGCAAGGCACCGCCCATCTCGAAGACTTCCCGGATGGCGAATCGTTTGTCAAGTTGGAAGTCGACGTGCGCGGACGAGATTGCTTCGTGGTCCAATCCACCAGCCCGCCGGTCAATGACAACCTGATGCAACTCTTGATTTTCATCGATTGTCTGCGGCGGGCGAGCGCCAATCGAATCACTGCCGTCATCCCCTACTTTGGATATGCGCGGCAGGATCGAAAATCCGAGGGACGCACACCAATTACTGCGAAGATGCTAGCCAACCTGATCACCGCGGCTGGCGCTCATCGCGTTGTCACGTTGGATTTGCACGCCGATCAGATTCAAGGCTTCTTCGACATCCCGGTCGATCACTTGACTGGGTTCCCCCTCATTGCAAAAGAAGTCAAGGAACTCGGCATTCAAGATACTGTGATTGTCTCGCCGGATGTTGGTAATCTCAAGACCGCGAACAAGTACGCGACGGAGTTGGGCGGAGAAATCGCGATCATCGACAAGCGTCGCCGCAGCGGTGACACGGTCGAAATGACGAACGTCATTGGCGATGTCAAAGACAAGAACGTGTTGTTATTTGATGACATGATCACAACGGGCGGTACATTGGCGAGCGCTGCAAAGTTGGTCAGAAGTTTTGGCGCAAAGTCGGTGTATGCAGGCGCGACGCATGGAATCTTTGCTGGCCCCTGTATCGAACGGCTGCAAGAATCGGACTTCACAAGAATATGGGTGACAGACAGCGTCCCTGAGCGCAACACCGTCAAGGCCAAGCTGCCCAATTTGGAAGTGGTCGGCGTCGCCGAATTGCTGGGCGAGGCGATCCGTCGGATTCATCGCGATGAATCGATCAGTGCATTGTTTCGATCATAGTGTTCTGTTTCGTTCATAGGGTGATGGTAGGATTAAGAGTTAAAGACCTGTCCGGCAGACTTGATCTTGATTGCAAACGATCGAGTGGAAAATACCGGAAGTACGATGCAACAGACGTGGAGATAAGTTGAAATGGAAACTGAAACGATCAATGCTGAACCCAGAACACATCTGGGAAGCAAGCACACCCGACGCATGCGAAAAAGCGGGAAGATGCCGGCCATCATTTACGGGCACGGCGAAAAACCCGAACCGATCACCATCGATGCCCACGAAGCCGAAAACCTTCTGGACCATCATTCGCACGTGATCGAACTGAACTTCAACGGGAAGAAATCAAATTTCCTGATCAAGTCGGTTCAATACGATTACCTCGGTACCAACCCGATCCATCTTGATTTGATGCGGGTGAATATCAACGAACGCGTTCAAGTGAACGTCGAAATTGAACTTCGCGGAACCGCGAAGGGTACTGAAGAGGAAGGCGTCGTTTCGCAGCTCCTGAATTCGATTGAAGTCGAATGTCTGCTCACGAAGATTCCTGAATCGATTCGTGCGAGCATTGCCGACCTGGGCGTCAACGACGACCTGTTGGTCAAGGACCTGGAGTTGCCTGAAGGCGTTACCGCGATCACCGAGGCCGACGAACAGGTGGCTGTCTGTCGAATCCCGACGGTGACGGAAGAAGTCGAGGAAACCGAAGAAGGCGAAGACGCCATGCCGGAAGTCATCGGTAAGCCCAAGGAAGATGAAGCTTCCGACGACGACAAGTAGGTCGATCGCCAAATCGTTCGATCGCTTGAGTCTTTCGATCGATAAATCGTTCGATCGCGATGGGGTCGCAACCGGAGAGCGAAGTCGTGAAGTTGATCGTCGGATTGGGAAACCCCGGAACGAAGTACGAGTTCACCCGGCACAACATCGGGTTTCGGGTGATCGACGAACTGGCTAAGCGGCATGCGATTTCGATGGCTTCGGAGAAGTTTCACGCTTGGTATGGTTCTGGCGTGATCGGCGACGACAAGGTGGTTCTGTTGAAACCGACCACCTTTATGAACCGCAGCGGACAGGCGGTGTTATCAGCCGGTCGGTTTTATCGACTTGAGTACGAAGACCTGCTGGTCATCACCGACGACGTCGCTCTTGAAACCGGGCGACTACGCATGCGGGCCAAGGGTTCTTCGGGCGGGCACAATGGCCTCGGTGACATTATCACCCGAATCGGCAGCGATGCATTTTGTCGTTTGCGATTTGGCGTCGGTCAACCGCTGGGTAGTCAGGTTGATTATGTGCTGGGACGGTTTTATGAGGATGAAGAAACAGTCGTCGGTGCTGCGATCGCAAAGTCGGCGGACGCGACCGAGCATTGGGTCAAAAATGGCCCGACGGCGACCATGAATGAATTCAACGGATAACCGGATGAATTCAATGGATGGTTGTTTGTTGTTTTGCAACCACTGTTTGTGGCTGAGACGTTTCAGTAATTGCTTTGTTATTGAGCAATTTGGTGTTTTGATGGACTGGCTTGCCGGAAGCGGATTCCGTAGAATGCGGTAAGTCGAAATTCTTGAAGGATTTGAATTGCGACCGGGCCAGATTGACGTCGTCCGGTTCAACGAATCCTGGAGGTTGGTGTTTTGAATAAGTACGAAATCATGTTCCTGTTCGATCCGACGTTCGCTGCCGACGAAGAAAAGGTACGCGAAGAAATCGAACGCATCCTCGGTCGTGCTGAGGCCAAGGTCACGTTTCTCGAAAAATGGGACGAACGTCGCCTCGCTTACGAAATCAAGGGACGCAGGCGCGGGACGTATTACCTGGTCTACTTCGATTGCGCAGGCGACAAGATCACCGGTATCGAACGCGACGCGCGGCTGAGCGAAACCGTGCTCCGCATATTGGTCAAGCGCGCCGAAGATATTTCACCGGCAGTCATTGAGCGATTCATGCCGACGAGTCGCGCCGCAAGTGACAGCAAACCCGAAAGTAAACCTGCGGCAGCCAGCAGTTCCAGTGCATCGGAAGGCAGTACCTCAGAAGGCGCCCCGGAAAGCAAGAGCGCCCCAAAGAGCGTCGATGGCGATTCGTCACCGTCGGTCGCAGTTGCCGACCCCAGTTCGGACTAACTCGACGCTCGATTGCTTACGGCATGATTGGCACATTGCTGATTATCTTGATTGGTGTCGTTGCTGATTAGCTTCCGAGCTTTTGTATAAGTGTTGAATCAGGACTCTCTGCTGAAAGGCAGGTAATGGCCAGCTACAACAAAGTCATCTTGATGGGCAACCTGACGCGCGACCCGCAGTTGACCTATACGAGTTCAAACACCGCCGTCTGTAAATTTGGGCTGGCGGTCAACCGTCGATGGCGTGATCGCAACAGCGGAGAGAACAAGGACGAAACGTGCTTTGTCGATTGTGTGTGTTTCGGTCGCGCCGGCGAGACGATCAATCAGTACATGTCCAAAGGTCGCCCGCTCCACATCGATGGCCGCCTGAGCTTCAGCCAATGGGAAGGCCAGGACGGTTCAAAACGAAGCAAGCTTGAAGTCGTCGTCGAAAACTTTCAGTTCGTTGGAGGTGGCGGCGGTGGCGATCGCCAAGGCGGTGATCGTCAAAGCGGTGGTGCCCCACAGCGGGCAGGCGCTTCGCAAGGTGGATATAGCGACAATCAAGGCGGAGGTTACAGCGGCCCGCCCGATGACGACAACGTCCCGTTCTAGGTGAATGGGCCTGAATATTGTACGACAGCATGTCGCTGCCAAGAATGTATCACTCGGCGACATTTGAAACATTTGCAGTGGACAGTAAGACAAGGTTTGAATAGCGATGAAACTTCTTCTCAAAAAAGATATACCCAGTCTCGGAATTGTCGGTGACGTGGTGAACGTGTCCTCGGGTTATGCACGCAATTACCTCTTGCCGCAGAACCTCGCCACCCAGCCCACGGAAACCAACATGAAAATGTTGGCTGACGCCCGCGCTGAAGCCGAAGCGAGACGCAAATCCCACCTCGACAAGATGGCTGCAACGGCAGAAGCCCTTGCCGACGTCGAAGTCACGATCGAAGCCGCAGCCAACGCGGAAGGTGTGCTTTATGGTTCGGTGGGCCCGCGCGAGGTGTCTGCCGCCCTTCGCGATTTGGGACACGAAGTCACCACGGCGCAAGTCCGCATGCACGATCCGCTCAAGCGTCTCGACAATGTGATGGTCGATGTCGTGCTGGCTGACAAGATCGAAACCAAGGTCAAGGTTTGGGTCGTTCGCTCGAAGGGATCCGAAGAAGGCGAAGATCAGCAGGAAGAAAAGAGCTGGAGCGAAGAGCAAGAGGAGGTGGTCTTCGGTGGCGCACAGGAACGAGACGAATAGCGGCGCTGACAGCAACGATCAATCGGTTCGCGACGACTCGACCGGCGCGGCAGACCCAGCCCCCAGCGCCGAAATGCCAGATATCACAGATCAATCAGGTATCAACGATCAAGATCATTCTCACCGCCAACCACCGCCCGATCAAGCGGAAATTGGCGGTGATTTTCATGCGCAGGGAAGAATGTCTCAAAGCCCCCCACAACCACAAAACAATCCAACTCAAAGTAATCCGCAATCACAATCGCAACGTGGCAGCCACCGGTCTGGGCAACCTTACGGCGTATCAGGCCCGCATGATGTTGGCGTTTCGGGCAAGTTGCCCCCGCAGAATCTCGACGCCGAACGCTGCCTGCTTGGCACGATGATGCTCAGCCGAGATGCTGTCGGCGATGTCATTCCCATCATCGGTAAAAACGATGTGCGTTGGTTTTATCGCCCCGATCACCGAACGCTTTTCGAAGTCCTCGTCGACGTCTACGACCGCAACGAACCGATCGACCTCGTCGTCGTCTGCAACGAATTGCAGCGGCGCAATCAACTCAAAGCCGTCGGCGGAACCGAATACATCGTCCGTTGCGCCGAGAGTACGCCGTCAGCAGTTCACGCTGAACACTACGCCAAGATCGTGCGCGACAAAGGCATGCTCCGCGATCTGATTGGTTGCGCCGGAGAAATCGCCGAAGACGCCTACGGCCACGCCGAGAGTGCGGCTGAAGTCCTCGACCAAGCCGAGCAGAAACTGTTCGCAGTCACCGAGCGGAGGGTGGCAGGCTCTGCGACGGCACTTTCCGATCTGGTTCATCCAATATTTGAGCGAATGAAAAATGGCGAAGACCACGAACTCGTGGGTCTGCCATCCGGTTTCAGCGAATTGGATGAATTGACAACCGGTTTTCAGCCAGGCGACTTGGTTATTATTGCCGCTCGTCCGTCGATGGGTAAAACGGCGCTCGCGCTAAATATTGCAGAGCACTTAGCCGCCGTTGAAAAGAAACCAGCGGTCTTCTTTTCGATGGAAATGAGTTGCGAACAAGTCGCCCAACGCATGCTTTGTAGTCGCGGTCGCATCGATGCGCAAAAGTTCCGCAAACGCATGCTCAGTGGCGAGGAGAAGCGAGAATTTTTTAACACTTGTGCAGAGTTTGAAAACGCCCCGCTGTTCATCGACGACACCCCCGGCATGAGTCCGATGGAACTTCGGGCCAAGGCGCGCCGTTTGCGTGCCCAGAAAAACATCGAAGCTGTCTTGGTCGATTACCTTCAACTCATGCACGTACCCGGTTCCGAAAGCAGGCAGCAAGAAGTCGCTGAAATCAGCCGCGGACTCAAAGCCCTTGGACGCGAATTGAACATCCCGATCATCGCCATGGCTCAGCTCAACCGAATGGTCGAAGGTCGCACCGGTAACGAACCGAGGATGAGCGACCTACGTGAATCGGGCGCTATCGAGCAGGATGCCGATGTCGTGATCCTGATTCACCGCGAAGAGTACTACAAACGCGACGACCCCAATCTCAAAGGGAAAGCCGACCTCATCATCGCCAAACAGCGTAACGGCCCGACAGGCAAGGTGACGCTGACGTTCAACAGTCACGTGACGCGATTCGACAACTACTCCCCAATCGCCGATCCGGGATTTGGCGGCGATGCGCCATTTTGATTGAATCGCTTCTACCCGACTTCGCATCGATTTCATTCGATTTATAAACAAATGATTTACCCAGATTGTTTTGGTTGCTACGCCCGAAAGCGACCTATATGATGCGGTCCATCTGGTGCGGAAGGTGAACTTGGGCGTCATTCGATCGCCCGTTCACCGAACTTTTGGCGGTTGGCAGCGACACATCGCCAATCGCGGTTGGCAAGTGGAAGGCAACGTGAAATCAATTCAATATCAAAGCTGGCTGACGTTGTGCGCGCTGGTCGTGACCGCAGCGGTTTCAACCCAAGCACAAGCCCAGCAAGCCGGATCATCGACGACGGTGAGCGAAATTCGCTTTGAAGGTTTGGAACAAGCCGACGAGAACTATTGTCTGTCGGTCATTCAAACGCAAGCAGGGCAGGTCTTCGACAAAGCCCAAACCGACGCTGATATAACGCGCATTTTAGCAACGGGTCGTTTCGCCGACGTTCGCTACGAAACGTCGATGGCTGGCGGCGGAGTTGTGGTGACGTTTTACGCACAAGCGCGCGTGCAGATTACTGCGATCGAATTCGTCGGCAACGACAAGTTCCCCAAACGAAAACTCCGCGCGGAAGTCCCCGTCAAAATCGGCGACCCCATCGACATGTTCAGCATTCGCGAAGGTGCGTCGGCGATCACGCTGCTCTACCGCGATGCCGGCTACGGTCAGATCGTGGTAACCTTCGACGACGACCAGCTCAACGAAACCGGCGAATTGTATTACACCATCGAGGAAGGACCGCGGGTCCGCGTGCGACGCATTGCTTTTGAGGGCAACGATTCGATCGAGGCGAAGGAACTCGAAAAGAATGTCTCGACAAAGCCCTATCGCTGGATTTTTCGCGACGGCAAGTTCGACGAGGACGTGGTGGAAGCCGACGCAGCATCGGTGCAGATGCACTACCGCGGACAGGGCTACCTCGACGCCCGCGTCGGTTACCGTGTCGACATCGAAGAATCCACGCAAGACATCGCGGTCACGTTCACCATCGTCGAGGGCGATCGTTACAACGTCGAGTCCATCGAAATCGTCGGCAATTCAGTCTTCACGACCGACGAACTGCTCGACCTCACCGACCTCTACATCGATGAGCCGATCCTGCAAAAGAAGCTGGATGGCGGGTCCAAAGCGATTCAAAAAAAATACGGCGAACAAGGCTATATTTTCGCATTTGTTGAACCGGTTCGCGTATTCAGCAGCACCCCCGGGTTGGTTCGCGTCACTTATGAAATCACCGAAGGCGAGCAGATCAACGTGGGCCGTGTGGTCGTACGCGGTAACGAACGGACGCGTGACAAGGTGGTCCGTCGCGCAGTCGAATTGTTTCCCGATGACGTATACAACCTGACCAAAGCCAAAGAAGCCGAAGAGAATCTCCGGGCCACGCAAATCTTCCAATCCGCGAGGGTTACGCCTGTAGGCGATCAAGCTGGTGTTCGCGACGTCTTGGTCACCGTCGATGAATCGCAGAAAGCCGGTAACTTCATCTTTGGGTTCGGTGTGACGAGTAACAGCGGCCTTGTCGGTTCGATCATGCTGGACATCAAGAACTTCGACTTGTTCGACACGCCCCGAAGCTTTTCCGAGTTCGTCAAACTGCGATCGTTTTACGGCGGCGGCCAACGACTTCGTGTCGAATTGCAACCGGGAACGGAATTGAATCGATTCCGCGTCGATTTTACGGAGCCCTATCTCTTTGACAAACCGCTGCGTTTCGATTCCAGCTTCTACTTCTTCGAGCGCGATCGCGACGATTTCAACGAGCGGCGCGTCGGTGCCAACGTGAGTTTGGGCAAGCGACTGACCAAGGGTTTCTTGAAGGACTGGTACGGTGAGTTGGCCCTGCGTGTCGAAAGCATTCGCCTCGACGATCTGGACCCATTGGTTGCCCGCGACATTCGCGACGATGAAGGTTCGACGTTTCAAACGAGCGTCAAAGCCACGCTGGTCCGCGACCGCACGGACAATCGCTTTGTTCCCACCACGGGTGATCGGCTCCGCTTCTCATATGAACAATTCGGGGTCATGGGCGGCGATTCTTTCTTTGGAAAACTGACCGGTAGCTACACGCGCCACTTCACGTTGAAGACAGATGAACTCGATCGCAAGAGCGTGCTGACGCTTCGCGGTGTGGGTGGCGCAATTGTCGGCGACGCGCCGGTATTCGATCGATTCTATGCGGGTGGTATCGGATCGGTTCGCGGTTTCCAATTTCGCGGCATCAGCCCCCGCCAGGGCATCAACGACGACGAGATCGGTGGCGAGTTGATGTTGCTGTTTTCGACGGAGTATTCGTTCCCGCTCTACTCCGATACGCTCCGCGGTGTGTTGTTTACCGACATGGGAACGGTGGAATCCGATTACGAATTGAGCGACTGGCGCGTGTCCATTGGTGCTGGCGTGAAGTTGCAGGTCGATTACTTCGGTCCGGTTCCGCTCGAATTTGACATCGCAGCCCCCGTCATCCGCGATGGCGACGACGACGAACAGATATTCAGCTTCTTCATCGGTGCGGCGTTCTGACAGACGCCCTGCCCGACGCGAATTGCCAAAACCCTTACAATCCACTTGCGCCACATGGGTTCAAATGTTACGGTTGGGTTGAATCTCAAGAATGGAGAAAACCTCGATGAAGATCACGCGGAGGCATTCCTATCCAAATCCGCTTCAACTGGCGGTGGCGATGTTGTTGATTTCAGTACCCGCGCAGTTCGCCCTTGCCCAATCGAACATCGGCGTCATCGACGTCGCGCAAGTCTTTGAGTCATACAACATGACCCGCGACCTGGAGTCAATGTTCAATGCCAAACGCCAGGAACTTGCCAGCGAAGCCGAACAGCGACGGACGTCGATCGATCAGATGCGGAGGGGGCTAGCCGCTTTCGACCCATCGTCGGCTGACTATATCTCGCGGGAGAAGGAATTGATCCGAGCCGAGGTCGATTTTCAGGTCTGGTCCACCCATTCCGAGCAGCGTCTCAAAACAAATCACAAGATGTGGCTGCTGGCGATCTACCGCAACACCCAGGCAACGGTTGCCAAGCTGGCCAACGAGAGGAACTACGATCTGGTCCTGACGTTCGACCGGTTGGCTGAGGACGCGCCTGACTCTGTCACGCTCCGGCAACAAATCCTGCTTCAAAAGGTCATTTACCACAGTCCTCGCGTGGATATCACGAACGAGGTACTCAATCGCCTCAATAGCGAGTATAAATCCACAGGTGGCATCCGCTCGTTGGACGCCCTTCCCGCAAACTCGAACAGGACGACGGGCTCTCAACCAAGACAGATGAGCCCTACACCATGACAGATTCGATGACATTAGCCGGAATCGCCTCTGTGGTCGGCGGAAGCGTACGGGGCGACGAACTCGCCGTCGTGAAGGGTGTTGCCACCATTGGAGCCGCTGGTCAAAACCAGCTGACTTGGGCGTCAGCTCCGCAGCATCGGGCCATGCTTGCCGAATCCGGTGCAGGCGCGGTCCTCGTCAACGACGGATTCGGTGAAACACCAATGCCCGCCGTCCTTTGCGAAGACGTTGACGCCGCGTTGGTTGAAGTACTCGGCGCATTTTCAACCAGGACGCCCGGCCCACCCGTCGGCATCCATGAATCGGCGATAATCTCCGAATCGGCGAACATAGGAAGCAACGTCGCCATCGGTCGTCGGGTCATCATCGACGACCGTGCCATCATCGGCGATAACGCCGTATTGCACGATGGCGTATTTATTGGCGAAGACTCGAAAATCGGTAGCGACTGTCGCCTTTGGACCTATGTCGTGATTCGCGAGGGTTGCACGCTGGGCGATCGCGTCACGATTCATTCGCATACGGTCGTCGGGGCAGATGGATTTGGTTACATCACCCGGGCTGGCGTTCATCGAAAGATCCCGCACCTTGGCGGCGTCATCATTGGCAACGATGTCGAAATCGGCGCATCGACGTGCATCGATCGATCAAAGACCGATCACACCATCATCGGTGACGGAACGAAAATTGATAATCAAGTGCAGGTTGCCCATAATGTCCAGATTGGCAAGGGGTGCATCGTTTGTGCCCAGGTGGGGATTGCAGGCAGCACCAAGCTGGGCGATTATGTGGTTGTCGGTGGGCAAGCCGGTCTGAAAGACAACATCGAAATCGGTTCGGGCGTCATGTTAGCCGCCTGCGCTTGCGTACCCAGCAGCATCAAGCCGGGCACGAAAGCTGCCGGTTCACCTGCCGTCGAATATCGCCAATTCCTACGGGAAAACGCCAGCATAAGACGTCTCCCCGATCTTGTAAGCCGAGTCAACGAACTCTCGAAACGGTTAAAAAAGCTTGAGTCCGCAGCAGACGATTAGCCGAACAGTCGAACTCGAAGGACGGGGGTTGTTCACGGGCAAGCCGGTCATGCTCAGGATGCACCCTGCCGAGCCGAATACCGGTATCTGGTTCGTTCGTAGCGATCAGAACAAGCCGGTACGTATCCCTGCGCTCGTCGATGCCGTCACCAAACGCGCTCGCCGCACCGCTCTTCAAAATGGAACGGTGTCCATCGAAACCGTCGAACATTGCCTCGGCGCCTGCTCAGGTCTGGGCATCGACAACATCGAAATTGAACTGACCAACTCCGAACTTCCGGCATGCGACGGAAGCAGTATGCCCTTCGTCAAGATGTTGCAGGATGCGGGTATCCGTCAACAAGACGCGATTCGAGATCCACTCGTGATCGACAGCATCATCCGTGTGTCCGACGACGACATGGAACTCGTTGCCCTCGAACCCATCGGCGACAACACCGACACGCTCGAAATCCTTTACGAACTCGATTACGGCCCCGAGTCCCCTATCGGCCGACAGGTGCATTCGTTCCGCGTGACACCGCAGGGTTTCATCGAAGAAATCGCATCGGCACGAACGTTTGTCTTAAAAAGCGAAGCCGACGCCCTGCAAAGCGCCGGGCTTGGAACGCACCTGACTTACAAAGACATTGTTGTCTTCGGCGAAGACGGACCGATCGACAACAAGCTGCGTTATCCCAACGAATGCGTTCGACACAAGATTCTCGACCTCTTGGGCGATTTGATGCTGCTGGGTCGATTCGTGGTCGGTCGCATTCACGCGCGAAAATCAGGGCACGCCCTCAACCATGCATTGGTGCGAGCGCTTCGAGATCGACAGGCTCAGACGGAGTACCGCACGCTCGCAACCAAAACCCCCACGATGGATATTCACAAGGTACGGCGAATCCTGCCCCACCGATATCCATTCTTGTTGGTCGATCGGCTTGTCGAACTGGACGGCACCGATCGCGCTGTCGGGCTCAAGAACGTCACCATCAATGAAGAATTCTTTCAGGGGCATTACCCCGGTCATCCGATCATGCCGGGCGTATTGGTACTCGAAGCGATGGCCCAGTTGGGCGGAATCCTGCTTGCACAAGATCTCGAACATACCGGAAAAGTCGCTATCCTGTTCAGTCTCGACAAAGTTCGATTTCGCCGACCGGTGACCCCGGGCGATCAATTGTTATTGGAGGCCCGTTCAGTTCGCGCCAGGGGAAATATTGGTCACGTCAGAGCCTCTGCACGGGTCGGAACCGAACTGGCGGCAGAAGCCGACATCAAATTCATGTTGACCGACGCGGATGAAGAATAGACCACAAACAAACTGGACCGCCGAGGAATTATCGACCGTATGGTCCATTTGGATCGTGCAACACAAATCGGACTGACTCAGAATGGAAACGGCCAATCGAAATGCTATTGAGATGAATGTCAACGCATTGAACACAAAACCAAACGAACGGCAGGCCAGCATTCACCCGATGGCTGTTGTGCATCCCCGTGCAGTTGTGGGAAAGAATGTTTGCGTTGGTCCTTTTTGCGTTGTGGATGAACACGTTAAACTTGGCAACGGTTGTCAACTTCACAACAACGTGACCATCACGGGCTACACGTCGGTCGGCGAGGACACAACGTTTTTCCCCGGCTGCATCATTGGCGCTGTTCCCCAAGACCTCAAATACCGCGGTGGCCCGACAACACTTGAAATTGGTGAACGCAACATCTTTCGCGAATACATCACCGCCCATCCGGGTACGGAAGTCGGTGGCGGAGTCACGAGAATTGGCGACAACAACTTGTTCATGGGCGCGATCCATATTGGTCATGACGTCATTATCGGAAGCAACTGCATTCTGGCGAATGAAGTGTTGTTGGCTGGCCACGTGGTGATTGAAGACAACGTCACGATCGGCGGTCATACCGGTGTCCATCACTTCACGTCGATCGGCAAGCACGCGATGGTCGGTGGCATGACCAAGGTCACGTCGGATGTCCCCCCGTTCTTGACCGTCGCATCGACTCGTTCGACACGTCAGGAAGTCCGCGCGGTCAATGGGGTCGGTTTAAAACGCAGCAACTTCACCGAAGCCGAAATCCTTCGACTCAAGCAGGCTTATATGCGGATGTTCTCGCGACGTGCCCGTTCGAGCGGTATACCCATTACCGACACCATTCAGGACATTTTGGCAAAGACTGACGATGAGAACGTCACCTATCTTTGCAAGTTCCTGCTGCGCTCCTTCGAGTGCGGTCGCCGTGGACGATACCTCGAATCGCTGCGGAACAATGAATCTTTGAACCCTCCAAAGCGCACCACGAAGGCGTAGTCTGTTGGCTCTTGGTTGTCTGGATGCGCCAAGTCGTTGAGGTTAGCAATGAGCGAAAAACTTCGAGCTGCTGTTGTTGGCGTCGGTCACATGGGACGCCATCATGCCCGGATCTACAGCGAGTTGCCCGAATGCGAATTGGTCGCCGTGGTCGATTCCGACCTGGATCGTTCGACGCAAATCACCGAGCAGCATGGGGGCAAACCATTCAAAGACGTCACGGAGATTCTCGGCACGGTGGACGTCGCCAGCGTCGCTGTGCCAACAGTGCATCACCACACCATCGCCAAACCGCTGATCGATTCCAACGTATCAGTCTTGATCGAAAAGCCCATCGCCCAGGATTCGGCGACTGCCGCCAGGATGTTGGAGTGGGCTGAAAGCTCGGGCAGCATCATCGCGGTAGGCCATTCCGAACGATTCAACCCGGTTGTGTTGGCTTTGAAGCGCTTGGAAATTGCGCCCAAATTTATCGAAACGCACCGCATCAGTCCGTTTACGTTCCGAAGCGCAGATATCGGCGTCGTGCATGACATGATGATTCACGATATCGACATCATCTTGCACCTTGTGAAGGATCGTGAGTATCGGGTAACTGCTGCCGGCTTTCCGGTACTGGGAAAACACGAAGACGTCGCCAATGCCCGCGTGCTGTTTTCAAACGGATGCGTCGCCAACATGACGGCTTCAAGGCTTGCGACCAAGACCGAACGCAAGATTCGCGTGTTCAATCCCGATGCCTATCTGTCGATGGATTACGGCAAGAAAACAGGCATCGTCATCACCAAAGACGCCAACCTCGATTTGCTGAAACTCGCCCGCGAAACTGACTACAACGACATCTCGCAGATGGCCAACTTCGACTTCGCCGGCATGGTCAACATCGAACCGCTCGACGTCGATGACAACGTTGAACCGCTAAAAGCCGAAATCGAATCGTTCCTAAATGCCGTCCGCACCGGAACCGAGCCAGCCGTAACCGGCAAAGACGGCGCAGAAGCCGTAAGACTCGCCGAACGCATCGTCCAGACGCTGGAAGAGCACAACTGGAACCCGCATAATTAGCCCCCTCCTTTAGTCTTAAAAATACAACCCTTCTTCAATAGCCACAGTTTTCGATTTCGACCGCAACTCATTTCCCTATAAATAGTTAAGTATATTCTTGCGCCATTTGCCCATCCTGCGGGTAGGCGTTTATTGACATCGTATCGCCCTTTATGTAACCTTTTAGTTACTTATGAACGTGGACTCGATGGATGCGATATTTGTGGCGTTGGCCAATCCGGTGCGGCGGCGGATGCTGGACATCCTTAAAGACAACCCGGGATTCAGCGTTAACGACGTTTGCGGTTTCTTCGAGATGAGCCGCATCGGTGTGATGAAGCATTTGCAGATTCTGGAGGATGCGCGGCTTGTGGTGTCGCGAAAGAGCGGGCGAACCCGCCACCTGTTCCACAATGCCGTGCCGATTCGCATGATCTACGACCGCTGGACCACCGAATACAGCGCCGTTTGGGCGAAGCAAATGACGCAGATCAAGTACAAAGTCGAATCGGGCATGCCAACCGAATCCGATCGAGCGAACAAACCGCCAAAACGAAGTCGCCGCCGGTCAACAAAATCGATCAGCGATCCGGCGACGACAAAAGGCGATCGGCCCAAGGGCATCAAAAATCGAAGCAACCCCACAAACAAAACGGACTAAATCAGAAAACGGAGCAACCCCCATGGCCAACACGATCCGATCGGTCTCGACCGTCACCATCAATGGCACGATCGAAGCCGTCTGGCGCGAGATCACCAAGACAGATGAAGTGCAAAAGTGCATGTTCGATATGCAGCTTCACACGTCGGGCTTGAAACCGGGCGCGAAGATTTTCATGCGGTCGGCCAACGGTAGGTACACTGGCGTCGTGGGCGAGGTCATCGACTTCGACCCGCCCCGCCTCTATTCGCACACGTTTCAATTTACGAACTACGACGATCCGCCGTGCAAAGTCATTTACGAACTCAAGGACCTCGGCGGACAAGTTGAGTTTTCGCTCATCATCGAAGACCTCGTCGAAGGCACGAAGTCGGCAAAGCAGATGGTCAGCGGTGCGAAGATGATCGCCAACACGCTCAAGTCGATCGTCGAAACCGGTAAGCCGTCCTTTGGCGTTCGCATGCTGTACGTGCTGTTCAAACTGATGGCCCCGCTGAGTCCGAAGCGGACGCTCAGCGAAAACTGGCAGGAATAATTCACCCCATTATTGGAGATACAACGTGGCATTATCGTCTCAGGAAATGGAACAGAAGATCATCAACGCAATGAAAGACAAAACCGGCGCGACGGCGAAGACCTGGTCGACGCGGCTAAAGAAATGCGGGCTTGAAAAGCGCAACGAAATGATCAAATGGCTCAAGACCGAGTACGGCCTCAAACACAACTATGCCAGCGTCGCAGTCGGGCTGCACCTCAACGGCGGCAAACCGGTCTATGCCGACACCAGCAACCTGCTCGACAAACAGTTCAAGGGCAAAGAGGCCATGTGCCCGCTGTACGATGCCGTCGAGAAAGCCGTCCTCAAATGGAACGCCAAGGTCGAGGTGCATCCCACCAAGACCTATGTCTCGTTTCGAGGCAAGCGCGAATTCGCGGTGGCCGCAATCAAGTCGAAAGAAATCCGCGTCGGGTTCGATCTCGGCGATGCACCGTTTTCCGGCAAACTCGAAAAAGCCAAATCGCTCGGAGCGATGCCGCGGATCGGTCACATGCTGGTCGTCAAAGAAAAATCGGACATCGGTGCGGAACTCACCAAGTCCTTGAAAGCTGCGTGGAAACGCATCGAAGGATAGAACCGTCCAACCACCCCATTGAATCAACAAAATACCAAAGGAGGAACAATCATGGGTCGCATCATTCTTTCGGTCGTCATCGGATTCGTCTTATGGACCGCACTATGGCTCGGCAGCAATGCAGCGCTTCAGGCGTCCATACCCAATGCATTTGAAGAGTCGGGGACAACATCCAATTCACTGATTCTCGTGGGCATTCTCGGGATCGCGATCCTGGTCTCGCTGGTGTCAGGTTATGTCACTACGATTGTGGCAGCCAAGAGGTCCATGACACCGACGGTTGTTCTCGGTTTCGCCCTGGTCGCGGTGGGTATCTTCGTTCAAGTTCAATACTGGAACGTGATGCCGATCTGGTATCACATGTCGTTTCTTGCGGCGCTGCTGCCATGCAGTCTCATCGGCGGACTGATGCGATTGCGGATGCAACAGGGTTAGCTCCTCGGTGCTGACGCTCATTCCACATCCTGCCAATCGTCTTTGAGCAGGCGGGCCAGCGATCGATCGGAAAGCTTCTTTCCGCCCGTTTGACACGACGGGCAGTAGTTGGTCTCGCGATCTTTGTACCGAATGCGTTGCACGGATGCGCCGCAGTCGGGACAGGGTTTTCCGAATCGATTGTGAACAGCGAAATCTTTGCGGTGGGCGGTGATCTCGCCGGTATCGGGGAAACGATCGGCGAACTGCTTTCGCAATCGGTCGGTCCAGGCGGCCAATACGTTTTGTATGGCATCGTGTAACCGCCCGACTTGTTCATCGTCGAGCCGCGATGTCAGCAGCATCGGCGACAACTTGGCCGCATGAAGAATCTCATCGCTGTACGCATTTCCGATTCCGGAAAAGAGTCGCGGGTCGGTCAGGGCCCGCTTAATCGTATGATTTTCTTTTCGAAGGATACCGGCGAATTCATCCACTGATGCATCCATCACTTCCAGTCCGCCCGGGTCGTGCGATTTTAAGGCATCATTGCCCCGCTCGAGATGTATGGATGCCCGCCGCTTGGTTCCGGCTTCAGTCATCACGAGCGTGCCGGATTCAAAATCCAGGCCCAAAAGCCCAATCTTTGCCGGAATCTTGGCCCTCGGCGCGCGCCACAGCAATCGCCCCGCGATCATCAAGTGAACCACCATGTACAAATCGTCATTGAACGCCAGCACGACCCGCTTGCCGATGCGGCGGACGTCTTCAATTGTCTTGCCCACGAGATCGTCAATGGGCGGATCGAATGTCCGCACGAGAAATGGATTGCGCAACCGAACGTCCAGCACTTCGGCCCCGATCAGCCGTTGACGCAGCGCCTCCACATAAATGGTGATATCCGGAAGTTCAAGCATGACCGCATCATCTTACGCATGTTGCAACGGTGGCTGCAAACGGTTTGCCGATCGCGACGCAGTACGTACCATATCGACATGCCAGAGTTACCCGAAGCCGAAACAATCACCCGCCACTTGCGACGTGAACTCCTCGGTAAGAGTTTCTCGAAAGTGCAGCATTGCCGACGTGATGTGATTCGCCACGGTTCGCATCGCGGGTTGCTGGGGTTTTTGAACGCACCGATCAAACGCGTGGACCGTCGCGGCAAGCGACCGTTCCTGGAAATCCACGGCGGGCGCGGAATTGTGTTCTTTCTCGGAATGACTGGCCGCCTAAACATCTGCGATGCCAACACACCGATAGAAAAACATACCCACCTGCGCATCGGCCTCAACGGTAGCGGGCACGAACTGCGATTCAACGATGCCAGACGTTTCGGCGGATTCGGAATCTTCAAACGCGAGGGCAGCGTTGAACCTGAGGGAATCAAAGGACTGGGCCCGGAACCAAATGATATCACGCCCGCAAGCTTTCGACGGATGCGCCAACGCAACCGACAAATCAAAGCCCTACTGCTGGATCAAAAACACATCGCAGGGCTGGGCAATATTTATGCGGACGAATCGCTCTTTCGCGCCGGCATTCATCCGCTGACACCTGCAATCGACATCGATACGAGGCAAGCGGGCCGATTGCTGCGGGCGATCAAGCGCGTGCTGTCGGAAGCGATCGAATACGAAGGCACGACCATCATCAACTACCTGCACCCTGAAGGACCGGGCAACTTCCAAGAACGACTGCGCGTCTACGGACACGAGGGCGAAGGCTGCCGAAAATGCAAGACGCCGATTCATCGAATCCTCGCGGCTGGCCGAAGCAGCTTCGTTTGCCAGGTATGTCAGCCGAGCCATGATTAACGATCTGGCAGGACAAAACCATGTATGTAATCGTTTTCGACGACGACGATCGAATCGCCCAGAATGACCGCCTCTTTGAATCTGGGAAATCGCGGAAAATAAAAGTGCTTGCCGGTTGTGTTTCCCGAAAGTCGTATGCATTCAAGCCGCCACAACGAATCTTTCTTCGGCGGTTTGACCAATGCAAATAGTTCGTTGCCGCGAATGGCATAAATGCGAATCCGTTCCTGATTCAAACCATCGATGCGACCCAGTGGCCGACCATCCTTGGCATTTAGGACTTGCACAAAATCTTCACCGCGAAGGACAACCTTCAAAGCGTCGGCTGACATTGTTATATGGGCAGGCGCATTGACGCCCACGCCTGAATACCGCCACTCACGCTCACCGGTCTCGCGTGAAAACCGAACGGCTTGATGCCCATCAACGCTGACATAGATTCCATCTGCATCGGCAGCAACATGCCCGGCATTTAGTCTGGAATGCCCGCCCATACGCCAACGCTGCTCACCCGATTGCGAATTGAAGCCAACGAATCCATCGGCGATCTGTATCACGGTAGTCGAATCGCCGGGAAACAAATCCTGTACCGAATCGCCCTTCTGCACGGCGAAGATCGATTGCTCCTTGCCGTCGGTTGCACGCATGACGTGAACCGATTCGCCCTGCTCTGTTCGCACCAGATAGGCCAACGTCTCCCGCGCATTGGCGAATTTGCCAGCCGGCTTGGGACTTAGAGTTCGATGCCAACTCTCTTTTTTTGAATCGAGTTCCGAACACACGATCTTGCCGTCAGCGAACAGTGCAAACAAGTGTCGATCGTTGGCAAACGTCCGGCGTATCGGATTGTTGTTCTCCGGGTCAGGGTCGGATTTGCGCTGAGATTCGACGACGGTCCAGGACTCAAGGGTCTCTCCGAATCGATACTCGGTGATTTCAAACCTCGTCGCAAGTGTGAATCGATCCCTTGCTGTGCCGATCCATCGCGGCGGATTGTCGAAGGTCGGAGGCGTTTCGCCCAAAAACTTGCCGTCACTTATAGAATAAGCACGTACCCGACCATGCGCGTGCAGAAGAAAGTATTCGCCAACATCCCAGGAATCTTCTGCAACCAGCAAGGTGCCACCGTCTGGCAGTGGAATCTCGAAATTGGGGTTGAGCGTTTTCGTTTCGCCGCCAGACGCATGTAAAACGTTGAACCAAAGCATGAGCGCGAACGCTCGCCAATGGCTAGCCATTCGCGCCATCGCAGTCATCACCGAAAATACCGACCGATAATCGGTGCTAGTTTCTTCACCAACGTCAAACTGACTTTGCTCTTGTTCGACCAGATCGCCAGTTCGAGTGCGCTTTGGCAATGACAATCGGGTGCGTCTTCGCCGGCGAGCGTTTTGACCGTTTGTTCAATCAACGCGAACGCGCTGTCTGCCGCATTGTTCAGATGCCCGATGATTTCGTTTAAGAGCGTGTGCTTATCGACGGCTGGCCCGGACTCGCGCCAGCAATCGTAGTCGGTGGCCATCGCGACGAGGGCGTAGCACATTTCGGCTTCGCGGGCGAGTTTGGCTTCCGGGCAGCATGTCATACCAATTAGGTCGCCGCCCCAAGAACGGTGCATGTGCGACTCGGCGCGG
Source organism: Alphaproteobacteria bacterium (assembly GCA_028285105.1). Classification (GTDB taxonomy): domain Bacteria; phylum Planctomycetota; class Phycisphaerae; order UBA1845; family UBA1845; genus UBA1845. The sequence continues at coordinate 8,592 of JANQQE010000027.1, read as the reverse complement.
GTCGAGAATTGCGGCCCCTCCATGACGACATACGTTCCACGATCGTGCAACGTTTTGTCATCGCTCGACGCGGCGATCAGCGATTGCCTGAGCGTCGGGCAAAACGGTTCGGCCCATTCGACATGGGTTGCGACGCCTTTATCAAAGAATGTACTCGCCCGTTTGTGCGTTTTGTCGATGACCTGATCGCAGATCACCAAATGCGTCGGCTCAATTTCCTCGCGAAGGCTTCCTACTGCCCCACTCGCGATGATCCGCGTAACGCCCACCGCCTTGAGCGCATAAATATTCGCCCGATACGGGACAGCCGACGGCGGAAGTGTGTGACCTTCGCCGTGGCGACTCAGGAACACGACATCGACACCGTGCCAAGTCGTCGCGAGCAGCGGTCCGCTGGGCGGCCCAAACGGCGTATCGACGTAGACCTGTTCGACGTTCTGGCTGCCGGCCAGTCGGTCACCAAGCCCCGACCCGCCGATGATTCCGATTTTCGTTTTCGTTGTGTCTGCGTTTTGCATGCGGGCAACGTATCAACGGGCGCCCAGGGCGGCAAGTCGGTTGACGATGGACGGCACCAGTTCGATGACGCGATCGACTTCTTCGTCGGTGGTGAATCGGGAGAGGCTGAAGCGGAGTGAACCGTGGGCGTACTCGGGATCGACGCTCATTGCTTGCAACACGTGCGACGGTTCAAGCGATCCGCTGCTGCATGCCGCACCGGCAGAAGCGCAGACACCGGCTTCGCTCAGAAGGAGCAATAGGGCTTCGGCTTGTAATCCGCGGAAACCGATGTTGGTAGTGTTGGGGATTCGCGGCGCGCTTGATGCGTTGACCTTTGCCAGTTCCGACGAACTGCAAATGCTTCGTTCCAACCGATCGCGAAGTGCCGAGATTCGTCTGGCATCGGTAACAAAGTGCTTGGCGGCATGTTCGGCAGCGACGCCCATACCGACAATCCCAGCAACGTTTTCCGAACCGCCCCGCCGCTGCGATTCCTGGCTACCAAGAATCGTCGGAGCCAGCCGCGTGCGCCGCCGGACGTACAACGCCCCTGCACCTTTGGGACCGTGAAACTTGTGGGCGGCCATGCTGACAAACGCAACTGGCAAATCGCTGACACGCAAGTCGATCTTGCCAATCGCCTGCACCGCATCGAGATGAAGCGGAACGCCACGCGCTTTAACAATCTTTGCAATCCGCGCGACGTCAAAAATTGCGCCGGTTTCGTTGTTCGCCCACATCACTGAAACCAACGCCGTGTCTTCCGAGAGGCGCTCCGCCAACTCTTCATGGTTAAGTAATCCGTTCTTATCGACGCCGATCTCGACCACCTCAATACCTTCGCGTTCGAGCTGGGCGGTCATCTTCCCAACAGCACTATGCTCGACGGACGAGACGATCACCTGCTTACGCGGTTTGCGAAATGCCAGCGCACCGCAAATCGCCAGTTGAATGCTTTCCGTCCCACTGCTCGTGAACACGATTTCCTTCGCATCGGCACCGATCAAGTCGGCGACCTGCGTTCGGGCACATTCGACCGCATGGCGCACCGATTGGCCGAACTGATGGACGCTGGATGGATTGGCGTACTGATTGCGAAGAAATGGCAGCATCGCCGCAACCACTTCGTCGAGCGGTCGCGTGGTGGCGTTGTTGTCGAAGTATGTCAAATCGCTCATCACAGTATGGATTGTAGAGGCAACATCGCCGGAAATCACGCCGCAAACGGCATTTACCGTTTGCCGAGTTGACGGGCTTCTATACAATCAGGGTCTTGGTTTCGCCTGACCGATGCCGACAAATTCGTCGCGATTCGGGGGGCTGCGAAAACCATTGAACGTGTAAGAATCAGATGCGTTTCGTACGTGATGATGGTCACAGACGTGGCTGACTTTGCGGTGGACCCTGGGGCAGACTGATGCGCTCACATACAACGCTCCGCTCATTGGTGCTCGCCGTGACGTCGTTGGTCGTCGTTGTGATCGTTTTCGCAGTCTATCGCTCGACGCAACCGGCATCGTCCAACTCCGGGATGAATCAGGCCAGCCCTTCACCGACTCCGACGCCAAACTCCGACCAACCACCGCCAACCCCCGATCCAACCACGAATGGTTCTGAAGCAAAATCTTCCCTTCACGTTGGCAACAGAGAAGTAAACGTCGGCGGTGGTCGCGACGTCAACATTGGGCTGTACGACTCCGAAAAGAAAATCGGTAATCTCCGCGCCGAAAGGTGGCAGCCGCTGGCCAACAATCAAGTCGAAATTACCAAACCCAACATCCGCATGATCACTCCGAACGGGCAGGTTGTCAGCGTCACGGCTGACGGGGGACTCGTCGAACTGAAAGAAGGCGGGACGACCAAAGCCGACCCAAAACGCGGAACGCTCACGGGGAACGTCAAGATTGTCATCGATCGTTTGAGCGAAGAACAACGGGAGCTACTGCCAGCGGAAGAACGTAACCGGATCACCGACGAGCGTCGCGTTCAGATCGACATGGACGACGTTACGTTCGATCTGGAGTATGGCCGCGTTCAAACGGAAAACTCTTTCAGCATCGAATCCATCGAAGCCAAGCTTGCGGGTGAGGGCCTGCTGCTACTCTACGATGAACTCGACAATCGCATTGAAGAACTGGTCGTGCGCGAGGGCAAGGAAATCGAGGTCAGCGGATTGGGCGGGACGATGCGGTTGGCTGGCGATTCGGAAACGTCAACCGCCACGGACGACTCAACAAAACCGGCAACCGATGATACGACCACAGAAACGACCGACGATGTCGAATTGGCCTCGACCAATGGCACTACGGATGGCGACCTGCCCGTCATCGAGATGGTCGGTAAAGACGGTGTCAACAAATCCAAGCCTACTGACGAATACACGGCAATATTTGAGGGTAACGTCGATATTCGCCGTTTCATCGATTCGAAACAAGCCGGGCAACTGCTTGCCGACCGACTTGAAATCCTGTTCGACTTCGGTGCCCAAGAGAAAGAACTGGCCAAACAGTCCAGAAGCCCTGCCGCACTCGCGCCGGCAGACGTCGAGCCACAACCCAACGTCGCTGCCACAGCATCGGACGAAACATCGATTTTGGATAATCGACGGACAGCGGAACTTCCGGCGCAGCAGGACGAGCGCGTGAAGCTCACATGGTCAGGAACGTTGCGGGTGACTTCGCGCCGGCGACCGGATTCCGAAGGCATAAGTCCCGACGTTCGCAGAATGCATGTTCTGGCCACCGGCGACAAAGTAACTGTCAAAGACCAACAGCGGTTGGCCAATTGCTCGAAGCTGGTTTACGAAGATGAAACTGGTTTGGTCGAGCTTTATGGAACGGCTGATCAACCGGCATCTGTTGAAATTGACGAGGGAAGTTCGTTGACTGGCGTTGAGATAAAACTCGATCGCATCAGTGGCAAGGCGTATGCCTTAGGACCGGGACGACTGGTTTCAACCCGTGCATCGAGGAACGCAGAACCAAAACAAACCAAGAAGCCGTCGTTTTTTGCGCTGGTCGCTGCACAAGACACTTCGCAGGATCGATTTGAGGTGGATTTCGGCGGTGAGGTGAATGCCTCATTCGGTAAGACAGCGCTGACGGTGATCGATTCAGTAACAGGCGAAACTCAAACCAAGTCGGTACAGACGCTCCATCGAGCCCACTTCACCGGTGGCGTGGACATGCGTCAGAACAAAGAACGCATTCAATGCAACAGCATCGACATTGATTTTGAATTGGACCCCTCGGGCGACATCTTCCCCGTTCGAGCACATGCTTTCGGCGATGTTAGGGTGTCGCAAGGCGACCGCTTCATCAAGGCCGCCAATGAACTTATCGCAGATCTGGAGTCATATGAAATCCCCAAACCACCATTTGAACTGGATAAAGCCAAGCAATATGCCATCGATCACGGCTTTGACCTGAACAAGATCGACTGGGTCTTGGAAGAAAAAAAGTACAACGCTACACGCAAATATCGCGCCGGATTGGCCAGCATCTTTGCGGATGGCAAAGTCATGCTTCGCGATCCCGTGCAGGAATTGGAAGTCGATTGCGGCAACCTCAATTGCCGGTTCAAAGACGGGCAGCAAATCGAATCGGGCGTGGTAGTCCCGGAGGCGGGTCGCGATGCCTTTGTCGGTTTGGGTGAATTTTCGATTGCAGCGCCGACGGACGTCAACTTCAGTGCGACAAAGCAATCAGCCAACGTCAATGGCAGCGGAAAGATGACGTTTCTTGCCGACCGCGACTTTGACGGCAGCGAACTCAAAACGCCAACGCTCGTTCGTATCATGTGGCAGGAGTCGATGGACTTCAGCGGTCTGAACAATGTCGCGAACTTTTCGAAGAAGGTTCACGTTTCGACGGACACCAGCACATACGACTGCGACAAAATGCGAGTTGACTTTGTCGATGCTGTCCCCAAAGATCGAAAGCAAGTCGCAGCCATGGACACCAAGCAGCAATCCAAGTGGTGGATTTTCACGCCGCTGGTCAATTCGGCATCGGGTCCATCGGGTCGCGAGGAACAATTCAGGATTGCAGGCCCATCGCTCAACAAGGATCCGATCTTTATTCAAGCCACTGGCCATGTGGTGGCAATGAACCGCAACATGCGCAACGACTCCAAGCGCCTTAAAAGCCGAGTGCAGATGAAGGGTCCGTCGATGTCGATCGACCTTCGACAAAAGACCGTTCGCGTTGTCGGAAAGGGCAACATGCTCATCGAAGACTACCGACCGCCTAAGACGTCAACCGCCCGACCCGCTTCCAACAATGCTGGCGGCGGTGCAAATCAGGCAACACCATTCGGGGCTGCGTCGCGCGACGAACCATCGCAAACGTATCTGGGCTGGGCGAATACGATGCAGTATCGATACGACGTCAACATTGCGCAGTTCGACAAGGATGTACAACTTGTCCACCGCTCTGGCACCAAAATGAAGATGGCCGCTGAGATTCTCGGTCAGCGAGAAGCGGCTACACTCGAAGAGGGACGGATCGCAACGCTCGACGCCCAATCGCTGGTTGTGCAGTTCATGCGTAATGAAAATGACAATCGCGCAGGGGCCAACCGTTTGAGCGGAACCGAAGTTCAATCCTTCAATGCGTCGGGGCAAGTCTATTTTGTGGATTCCGGAATCTCCGCCCTCGCGCGGCAAATCACGTATTCTCGCGACGACAACGTTCTTCAAATAATCGGAACGAAGGACGACCCGGCCCAACTCTTTGATGAACGCGGGCAGTTCAGAAGTCAGACCGGTCCAAGGTTTGAGTGGGATCGTCGCACGAATCTTGTCCGGGCGCAAAATTCGTATGGGCGAATGAACTAACAGAGTGCCGCGTCGCGACAGGCAATTTTGCCAAAACTCCTTGCATTGAACTAGAGAACATTTCCAAACTAAATCGTTGTTGATCAAGATTTCGTGCGGTGTGCCGTAGCCAATCGCGATTCGATTCTGGCGATTGGCTACACTGAAATTCGTGACACAACCCAGACACAAGAAGTTTCTTCTTCATCAATTCGCGATGCTTACGCCGCCGGGCAATTTGTGTGCCGTGCAACTTGCCTTTTGCTCATGTCTGAGAATAATCTTTTGAGTGCGGAGTTGGCGGACTTCGCAGTGTACACCACCCAGTTAGGATTCATTGAATTCAATTCGGAGAGTCAAAGTCATCGAGTACGGTTGCGCGCCCATCGTTTTGAAGTTAGGGGAACGAAGACCAAAGCGTGTGCGGACTCGAAGCGGGTATCTCGCGAACCGAATTGCAGCAAAGTGTTGAGGGTGCTTTCCGGTTTTGAGCGGCGATTTTCTAGAGGAGGCGTCGTCGCGTTTGGGAAGAGGCATTGTGACCTGCAAGATTCACCAAGCTTGCTGACATTATTGATTACAGGGGTGTCACCTTGGGGGTGTTTCGCAGGGGAGCAAGCGGTTCACGAGCCGCAGAGTCGTGCAGCAGTAGTGTGCAAATGACTTAGCATTCGTTATTCCGCAGACTACGAGGGGCGGGAAGTAGGACAGTGGGCGACGGTGATCGTTTTTCATCCTCGCCCACTGATCCGTGTTTTTACTGCCACACGTCTTCAGGGATTCAATCGAACGACACACCTACTGACGTTTGCCAAACGCGATCACTTCATTGAGCGATCCGCTGCGAAAACCCTTGGGATCAATCTCGACACTTTCGATTCCGACGGCTGCAAAGAAAGCACCGATTGCGCTACGACACTCGACATTCGATACTGCCTCCATATCAGCCAATGGCACCTCGATGCGCACAAAATCACCGTGATGCCTTACCCGGCATTCGCGCAACCCAAACTTGTCTTTGAGAAATCGTTCCCCTTGATCAATGACGAGCAGTTTCTCACGTGTGACTTCTTGGCCATAGGGCACGCGACTCGAAAGGCATGGGCTGGCTGGCTTGTCGAATGTTGGCAAACCGAGATGCAGAGACAGATCGCGCAATTCCGATTTGGTAATACCGGCGTCCGCGACAGGTGACGCGACGACGTGTTCAGTTGCGGCTTGCAATCCGGGCCGATAATCGCCAAGGTCGTCAACGTTGGTTCCGTTCACGATTCGCGCAAAGCCTTTCGCCGCAATCGCATTCTCCATGTGCAAATAGAGCGTCGTCTTGCAGTGATAGCAACGATTCGTCGGATTCGAAGTGTATTCCTCTTTTTGAAACTCATCGGTATCGACAAATATGTGCCGCGCCCCGATCAATTCGGCGAGGTCTGCCGCTTCCTGCAATTCGGCTTCCGGCACGCTTGCACTTCGCCCGGTGACAGCCAACACGTTTTCACGCCCGAGTACATCGACCGCCACACGCAGAACAAACGTTGAGTCAGCGCCGGCAGAAAACGCCACGGCGACCGACTTCATCTCGCGCAGCGATTCGCGGACCGATTCCAGTTTTGTTAGTAATGCCTGTTGAATCAACGGAGCAGTTTCCAGTCGCGGGTTGTTAGCGTCCAATTATATAGTCGACACAGAATTACGCCCAACTGAATAACCGCTCGGAAGGAATTTGCTCGGAATATGAATTGATTGCACTGGCGGCTACTCGAATTCTTTCGTCGCAACAGCCGTGGCATACAAATCTCGAAAAGACTGCCTAGAGTCCAGTGTCGCTCGAAGATCGATATATTGATCCAGAAACGCACCTTCAATGGCAGCCGACAATTCCGGATCGGCGATGGAACAAGCCAGTGTTTTGATGTCAGCGGCCGCCTTCGTCTCGCGCTTTGAACCGACGGTCGCCCGTTCGACGTCAATCTGACGAAACGCATGCTCACCATTCTGATAACGCACAAATAGGTGTCGTTCTGAATAGTCTTTGTGATAAAAACAAACGTCGTGGAGATTTGCCGTGTGGCGGGCAAGGCTGTCAAGAACCGCCGATCGTTGCGACGGGTGCTTTCGACAATAGCGCTCCAGCGGCATCTCGCCAGTCGCCTCGCGCATGAGAAACATCATTCTGGTCAATACCCCAAACTTCCGCTCGACCCCCCTGGCAACGACATTGGGGCCTGCAAAATCGTGTTCGTTGAGCCAATCGATCATCGACAGTTCATGAATACCCTGCGCGACAAACCGCCTGAACACCTGCTTGGGCGTAACCCAATAACGCTTGAGGAAATGGTTCGCCCCGTCCACCGTCACTCGCGTCACGCTCCGGCCAACATGGGTCTGCATCGGCTCACCTTTAACTTGAAACACCAGATCCAAGTCGTTGAAGTCTTGCAACACCATCGACAAATCAAAAACCTCCAATCCCAGTTGGAATGGCTCATTCGCGAGAACTGCCAGCCGCTATCCCATGTGCCAATGTTTGTCGCCTTTTATTAGACAAAATGAACACGACGTCAATTCTCACCAGGCGGGGACGCAAGATTGGAGAACATCGGCGAGCGCTCGCACGAGACGTTCTTCATTGCAATTAGTGGATATTCCTTGAATTTGAAGTCGAAGTGAAGACGTATTTTTCTGGTGACGCCATATCGCTGCGCATATTTGTGGATACATTGGCAAATGCCGACGGAACTTCCACCACCGCTCCACCAGCACGCGGAATCGCTCGAGGATGTTTGCAACATGGATGAAGAGCCAAAGTTATTTCCCAAGTAGCTGATCTTACCCATTTGGGTCTCGTGGCAAGATTGACCGCAGTTCAGCCGGCACAAGAACCGCATCCAGGAAGGCAGCCGAGCCGTGTTGATTCGGAACTTTTCATCGTTGATTCGGGACTTTGCACAATCGATAGAACTAATCCATCGCGGGCGATAATCCAAGGTCGAATACGCAGGGCAGCAGCCAAATTTAGGCACCAGGCAATCTACTCAAGCCCAACACTTGACTTGCCGCCCGAAAATGATAATTAGGAGCGCTTGGGCAATCCGAATTGCCCCCAAGAATCCCCGATAGCTCAATTGGTAGAGCGAGCGGCTGTTAACCGCTAGGTTGTAGGTTCGAGTCCTACTCGGGGAGCCAGAATTAATCTTGCGAACTTTTTTGCAAGCGTAGGTTAACAGAAGGCCCCGATGGCGAGCGCCGTCGGGGTCTTTTTTTTGTGCCTATAT
>JANQQE010000026.1 GCA_028285105.1 Alphaproteobacteria bacterium | reverse complement strand
CCACAACCGACGACGCCCATGCTAAAAAACACGCTCAACGACAGCGTGCCAAGTGTCTTAAACCAAACGTGGTTTTTCATTTTCTTCATACCCATTGTTAGTCTCCAGCGACTTCCCAAAAGTCGCATTGTGTGCCGGATTAAATCCAACACGGCTCCCCATGGACGTGCCAAGACAAGCTTGTGTCTCCGGCGAAAACGTCCAACGTTGACATATTGGGCGTACACCAACCCCAATCTTTCAGGGAATGTCAGAAAAAGTCTTTAACGCGGGATACGAACCTTAGATGAAGGGAAAATCCGACGAGAGTGGGTAGAAGCAAATGGATGTCATCGAATCTGATGACCGCCATCGCCAGAGATGACTGGAGCCAGCGAGACTCGAACTCGCGACCTCTTGCATGCCATGCAACACAATTCACAAGCCGAAGAACCCTAGAATATAAGGTATGAACGGAACTTACACGCTTTTCGTGTGATTCGCAACCGTTAACAACCGACTGAATTGACGAACGTGCTTTCGCGGTATGGCGAGTCAAAAACGGTACGAAACCGGTAGTCGATTTGTGCTCTTATAACAGTGGCACGATGAAGCCTGCAGGATCGTGATGGGTGCGGCCAGGCGTGTGCTCGGCCACCGGCGTCAGTCGAAGTACAGAACGCTGCCCCCCACTTTCGACGAGTCGACAACTGGCTGCAGTGGTGTTTGGGCGTGCCGCTCCATCACCGCTGCAAGATTGATTTTTGGACTAGGCAAAGGAAGGAGTTCGTCGTTCGCGTAACAATCCACACGCCAGGTGAGCCATCGCTCGATCTCGAAGCGGTTACGAACTTCGGCGTCATAATCTTGGCCGGGCACGACCCGGAGCGTATTGCCATCGGCCTGGCATTCACGGCCGTCGAGAAACCTGACCTGGGGATTGGCACCGCTTCGGATCACGATGCCCAGTCCGAAGAGCGACGATCGCACTTGCTCGTCAATGTAGATCATGATGCTGCTCCACACGGCTGGAGGGACAATGATCACGCCAGTTCAGTTTGCCGCCGTGAGGGCTATCCAGCCGAATCTGTTGGGGCCGCTGAGGCTCAATAAATATGGCTCACTGTGTTACGATATATGAAGGAAGGCCTAGCCATCAGGCCGATGGAGACGAATCGTACCCCGAAGTCTTGGCAACAACTCAGGAGTTGCTGAGTGACCGCGCGTTACTATTTATCTCAGATCAGTTCGTGATCAGCGAGATCAACCACCACCGACTCGGTCCGCACATCAAACCACTCCCGCAACGTCGCCGGACCCCGCCTGGCAGGCCACGATGCAAGGCCCCGGTACCAGGCATCTAGTTCCGCCTCGAAGATCTCACGAGCGTGACGTTCCACGGCACGCCTCAGCTGGCAATACGAAGCACCCCTGGGCTAACATAAGCACTGGTATCAACACCGGGGAAAGGTCATGTTATTGAGAGACCGGTAATTTCGCCCTGAGCAAGTGAGAGTTGCGATTCTTGGCTCGAACATTGTCGCTTGGATTGTCCAGGTCACTGCAGTCGTAACAAAACGCCAGCCGATCAGAACCACTGAAGTCCTAAAACAAACGCATCATCATGACGGAATTGATCTGCAAGTAGATCGATCAGCAGGGTTTGCTGATTTTGAAATCCCCAATTGAATTCGTTCGCGTTGAGTTCACCATGAGGCCAAGAGTCGAATGTTCCAATCCTAATACACCGGCAACATGCGGCTAGATCTGCGCCAACATGCGGTTTACTCGCACGCATCCAAGATTCCGTTGCCGTTCATGTCCAGCGCGCATTCGGACGGATTGAGCTTAAAATTGTCGAATTCAACGGAAATCGCATCCGTTGTGCCGTTGCTTTGTAGCGCGATCGTAATGCTGACCGGTGTATTCTCCAGGCTGTCAGTTGCGATCAAATTCCAGTCGAGATCGCCGGGCGACTTATAGTATCCGAATAGTAAATTCCCTTGTCGGACGACCCGCAAGGTACCCGCAAGATCAGTCGTTGCAATCCCTGGAACTGGCGGAATCCAGTCGCTATTGAACATGTGGTAGTTGTCCCCGGCGTTGACTTCATCTGACCGGACGACGAACCACGGCTGAGACAGCCCGAAGACATTTAGCTGGATCTGGTTTCCAGGCACACCGTTGACGCGGTTGATTGACGCAGCTCGATAATCCACTTGAATGTCAAAATCTCCAATGACGTCTTCCGCTAAACGTAATTGCCCAACTTGGAATCCATCGGGAAGACCTGAAGGCCGTGAGATTTGGAGACCGCCCGCTGCCTCCTCAACAATGAACGGTCCCGTTGTTTCAACGAGCCATTCGGGATCGATCGTGCCGTCCGCATCGTCAAATTCATCTGAATAGCATTGCAGATTTGCATCGATCTCGCAGAAATCGATAAGCCCATTTCCGTCGCAGTCTTCCCCTGGATCAAATGCAATGTCGCAAACGTCCAGAACGCCGTTGCTGTCGCAATCGTCAAACGGTGTGCATTCAGTACCGGCACCTCCGAAGCTTCTGCCGGGCAATTGAAAGCAGTCGGCGGCGTCGGTCGAGAAACAAGTGTTATCCGCAACACAACATGCGCCCGTCGGTGACGACACACCGCGAATATAAGCACGCACATCGTCGACATAATGGCCGTCGAATTCCGGTGACACCGCGTCGTTTAGTGACCTTCCCCCGGTGTTAATACCAGTGCTCATGTTAGTCCAAGGGCACTCCGTATGGCCAGCTGAGGCGTGCGGAGCGTAGCGGAGCACGTCTCAG
>JANQQE010000025.1 GCA_028285105.1 Alphaproteobacteria bacterium | reverse complement strand
CTGAGACGTGCTCCGCTACGCTCCGCACGCCTCAGCTGGCCATACGGAGTGCCCTTGGACTAACATGAGCACTGGTATTAACACCGGGGGAAGGTCACTTTGCTACGAAATGAATAAGCCCTTCGACGTTCTCATCGAAGGGCTAGAATCAAGTTACACTCGGGGCGACCGGCGTTGCACCTTTGTGAACGAAAACAGCTGTTTACGATTGGTGCGAAGCCTGTTTCCACAAGTCATTGAATTTACAGGAGATATGGTCCTAGGGCAAGTTCAGTCCGGTTTGCATTACAAACGGAAATAAGCGGGCTTGCGACCGTATCTGATGCGCCAAATCCTAATCTGCCCTCTTGCTGGCTGGCCCAACTCGGTCGCCGCATGGGGTTTATGATGGATAAGTACGATGTAATCTTGACACGATTCAGCACAGACATGCAGCGATCCGAAAGCTGCGACGACCAGGAACGAGAGATCAAGGCCGCCCTCAAGCGGTTGGGGATTCCACTGACCAATCCGCTTGTCCTGAGAGATGAAGCCGAGTCCGGCACGAACGTAAAGCGTGACGTGTTTGTTCAGCTGATGGGGTTAGTCCTAACTGGGCGCGTACGCCTGTTGGTCGTCGATGATCAGTCACGATTCAGCCGCGCAGACCAAGCGTCTTTGCTGATCAACGATGTTGTCTTTCACGGCGGGCGATTCATCTCTACTGGTGAAGGAATTGATACTCACCAAGAAGGCTGGGAGCTCAAAGTTAAGGTTATGGAGTTGCACAACTCCACAACCATTCGAGAACTTGCGCGGCGCGTACGACGCGGACAGATGGGTCGTGTGCTTGATGGTAACGGTTCTGCGGGAGATTTTTGCTTTGGGTACCGTTCTGAGTACATCGAATCAAACTGGGCGGAACTGTTGGCTACGCGTGGCCCGCAGCCCAAAAAGAAGGTCGTGATTTATGAGCCTGAGGCTGCGATCGTGCGCTCAATCTTTCAGTGGTTCATCGATGGAACCTCAATAGGGAAGATCGCCGGTAGGTTGAATGACAACAAAACCGCAAAAGGGCCGCGTTGCACGACGCCAGATTGGGGGCACCAACACGTTCGCAAGATTCTCGGAAACCCCAAGTACATTGGTGAGTGGCACTGGGGCAAGACTGTGACAGTCCGAAACTCCAATGGTAGCAAGCGACAAGTCCCAGCGAAACAGGATCAGATGGTTGTCACGATGCGGCCCGATTTACGAATCATTGACGACGCGACCTGGACGAAGGTCCAATCAATGCTTGCTAAGTTGCATGAGATTTATGGCAAGAAACCCGGCCAGAAATCTCGAGCAGCCAAGGTCCACCACACGGAAGTGTATCCCGCTGGAATGCTCAATGGATTGATCTATTGTGGCAAATGCGGGGCACGAATGACGGCCCAGTTGTCTGGGAAGCATCGCTACTTCGGCTGCTCCAAACACCGCAAAGGTGTTTGCAATATGATCACGCGTGCCCGGATAGATCTAGCGGAGAAAGCCGTTATCAACTCGATTGGGGATGTTCTAAGAAACATCCCAGAGTGGATGAACACGGTCATCGATGCCATGCGAGCCGCAATCGATCGCGCGTCGAGCCAGATTCCAGAGTCGCTGGCGACCGAGCGCAAGAAATTAGCGCACGTAGAAAAAGGAATCGCGAACCTAGTCACAGTACTGGAAATTGGGCTAGATCAGAGTCTATCGATCGTACAGCGGATGGGGCAACTTGAGCGCGAGGCCGCGACTCTGCGTGAGCGAATCGACGAGCACGAGCGTTCTTTGAATAAGCCAATTGCGATGCCGGATGACGACTGGATTCGCGCGCAACTCGCTGATCAAATCTCAGTGCTTCAGGAATCGCCCGATGATGCTCCGTTGGTCCTGCGGAAGATGGTTGAGAGAATAACTGCTCATGAAGTCAAGATTCCTGGCAAAAAACGCGGATATATGGAACTTCGATTCCGGATCAACGCTTTTAGTTCACTAACGAATCTGTTTGGAGATTCGATGGGCCAGAGCATGTTGAAACCGTTGGAATGCGTCGGTGGTTTGAACGGACAGGAATCACCAGAGTTCAAGGTCGTGCTCGGTGGTCCCACGCGATTGGATCAGGTTGCTCCACAAATCGTCGCATTCCGTAACGAAGGAGTCGCATGGGTCGAGATTGCACGAATACTGGACATCAGCCCAGGAGGTGCGTGGGCGACATGGAAACGCTGGACCGAAAATGAGAGGAAGGATGACGCCGCGTAGCTGGTAACAATTTGCATTCTTGCACAACTCGCCAATGAAGTCCTGCCCGGCAAATCGTCGGGCTTTTTTGTATTCAATGGAGATCAGAATGAACAAATCATTGAAGGATTATGCTCAGCTGATTGGAACGTGCCTGGCTCGTCGATGGATGCGCGATGTTTCCCCAGGCTCGGAACAAAGGAATGTCGATACGGGTCTCCGAAGTTTTTTATCTAAGAATCAGATAGTAGCTCAAGAGTCAGCTGAAAACTTAAGCCGAAGAGCAACCGCCAAAAATACAATTCCAGAAACGGTGAAAGTCATTACTGCGACCAATCAATGCACAGATCAGCAAGGGTGATCGCGCTGACGGACAACCGTACCCAACAAGGGGAGGATCGAACGCGACAGCCGGCAGGCTCCGCTCCGCTCGGTTCCCTCGCTACGCTACGCCCGCCGGCTGGTGCTACAGATGAAAGAACTCTAACATAACAGGTGGACTAACGATGGGGTCAGGTCAGATAAGTGCTGGGCATCTCACGCCGCGATCATCATCGGTTGTCCTCGATTAACCTAGGGACAGCCGAATGTTGCTTGAACCAGAGCATAGTCAGCTAAGTCGACGTCGCCGTCGGCATCAACGTCGGCAGTTCCACAGCCATTCGAAATCGAGTTGTTCGACCCAAACATGCAGGGGAAGCTCAATCATTGACCAACCGAGCGGCTGGTTTGTTCGGATTCCTTAAGACAAAGGCTAGGGCGTAAAGACGCGCTGGAGTTCGGCGTAGTCCTCAAGATCGACATCATAGTCCAGATTGTCGTCAAAGATCGTACGGCACTCATCGATCGTGGATTGCGCAGGGTTAGGCGACAATCCGGGACCTGCCAAACAGTCGTGGAAGAAGCCGTAATCGCCGAGCGTCACACTGCCATTCCCATCGTCGTCCCCAAAGACGGCTGGCCCCACTACGATCGTTGACTTGGGTGTATCGAACACGAGCGGGTTGCTCATACTGGTGATTCTGACCTCAACTGCGTCCGATGTATGCACGGCTTCGCCCGGTGGGACGTTGACCGGGATGCTGAAGCTGGTTGATTGACCCGGATTGAGCAATACCGACGACGGAACACTGTTCGTATCAGCCCAGGTTTGAACTGCGGTTGCGTCGATCGAATACGTGTCGGCAAGTTGGCCCGTATTGGTGATCATGTAGTCCAGCGAGCCGGCACCGGAGGCTGCGATGCGCGCCGCGCCTGGAGCTTTCACCGCAACTCGGAGTTCCACCTCCAGTGAATTGGCCTCGGCGATCGTGATCGAATCAGGCTCATTGAACATGGGCAATGATCCTCTTAGGCCAAGCGAAGGACAAGTGCCGATCAGTCCTCCGTCGTAGACGAGAATGTTCCAATCGGTCGAGGATTCTATGCATGATCGCGTGTCGCAAGTGCCGCCAATCATGGCGCATGGGTTCGAAGGAACGTCAAAGCAACCGTTCCTGCAAGGATTCGGCTCCAGACTACAGTTGCCTGATCCTTTACTTGCCTCCGTTGCGTTGATGTCTGCATTGACCACGCCGCCGATGATTCCATTGTCATCCCAATCGATGGGGCCCCGGACGTCGTCCGCGGGTATCTTTGTGCCGTTTGAATTGTAGTAGTATGTTCCATAGCCGACCGATTCCGCGACATAAGGGAATTTGATTCCCTCATCTTCATTGAGGGCATGTTCGTCTAGCGCACCCAGAACGAAACGGCTGTAATCAAGGCGACCGTCCGCGCCGTTAAATCGCAGTCCGGGCATTTGGAAACTGTAGTTCATGATGCTGAGGTGATTGGGGGCGAAGTTGCCATTTCGGACAGTTCCCGCGTGTTCGAGCCCTAGGCAATGCCCTAGCTCGTGCATGAACGTTCCCGCCTGCTCACTAACCGACCCTCCCGTTGGAAGCGCCACGATGTAATCGCTGCCGGGAGTCGTGCGAGCGTTTCCAGAATTCATCTTTGGATTGAAGGAGCGAGCCGAGATGCAGTAACGAAAGGTGGGTTCTCGCCAGTTCAGAAAGTTCGTGTTCTTGAGGGCATCAAAAGCTGCCCAGGAATATGATGGGGAAGCGCTCGGAGTAAAAGTTCCCAGCGGATCAACATAGGCCAATTGGTCTGCGTCGGTCAGGGTGCCCCAGGTTGAACTTTCCGACGTGTTCAGCAGGCCGTCGGCATTGAACACCGGGTTCATCACGGCGTTTTCTCCCGAATCAATGTGGATGGTGATGCCGTTTACACCGTCGGGGTTCTTGACGGGAGCTCGGTTGAACGATTCCATGATTAACTGCATGGCATCCGGTTTCGGTTCATGCGAAACCAAAGCCGATTTCATGTAGTCGATCTCGAGGAATATATCCTTGCGTAACGGGTCGGCGCCCATCCTGGGGAGGTCCACCGTTCCCCCGCCGCAAGTCAGCCCGTCGGTCTCCCAGGAATTCTTAAGCCCATCTTCATCGTAATCGTCGCTCGCGCAATCTTTGACCTTGCCAATTTTAAACCCGTTGATGCCGAACCGCTTGTCGCCGCTCTGCGTGTACTCGATCGTAACGGTGTCCGGACCCCCGAGCGTGAAGCAATGCGTGAAAGTGGCTATTTCGTCGGGGTCTGTTCCCGAACTCTGGAACACGGCCCCCTCCATGACACCATTGACCTTGACCGCCGCCACGCCCTCGAGGCCGTCGTTCGCCATCCAGTGGTGATAAGAATGGAATGCATAATTCCCTTGAGAAGGAAGGTCGAGTTCCAGGACAAACGTGTCCGTCGATCCGTCTGTTCCGCCAAGGTGATAAAGGTCGCGGAGCAGATCTGAGCGGGCCTTGAAAGATCCGGTCATTGGACCCTGAAGGATACCATGGTCATGATTGCGGCCCTGACCGGACGGGCTTGTTCTGACCGTTACGCCCATGTGTTGACCGGAGCCGAAGACATCGAGGAAATTCTGGAAAGACGTCTCGAAGTTGGCGGTAGTACCGTCGATGAGTGGTAGCGAATCTCCGATTTGCCCGTTGTTGAATCGATGGAATCCGACTTGTGTTTGAAATTGACTTTCGGTCTCCGAGATTTCTGAATACAGACGGACGTTGTCAAAATCGACGTAGTTGCCCGGACCCGCGTTGGACAATCGAACCCCGAGCAATCCGGCGTCACCAGGCTGCGCGGTGTACCGGAGGGACACCGTCTTGAATGTGCCTGCGCCGGGACTTGCAGAACTGCTGATGGAGGTCAATTGCGTAGCCCCGGCCAGCAAAGCAATGTGATAGCCCGCGAACGCGAGGGGTGGCACGTCGCGCGTCCCGACCGAGACATTCAGAGTGTAAGTTTCCCCGGGCACAATCGGCACGCCCAGGGTCTGTTCGGCCGAGGCCTGATGTGCACCGGTAAATCCGGCTAAGTGAAACAGAGCCATGACATGTATGTCGTCCATGTCACCGATGACGCCGCCGTTAACATCCAAAATGTCTGGATTGCTGTACGAAGTCGCGTCCGGGTTGTAAGTACCCCTAATCGAGTCGACGATGCCTGAAGTCGTCCATTCGTTTACGGTGCTGCCATTGACTGCGCCCTCACCTAATTGCGGGTCTCCAAAGTCAAAATTGTTAACAGGGATCAAGGCGTTGCTGCTGCTGGCCCAATTGCCGTCAAAATCGATGGAAGCACCTCGGCCATTCACCACTCCGCGTTCGAGACGGACATTGTCGAAATCAACATAATCTCCAGATGATCCATTGGAGAGGCGAACCGAGAGCACGCCGTTCTCGCCAGGCTGGGCGATGTGTGAGACCGAGACATCGGTGAAGGTTCCCGCCGGACCGGGACTTTGGAAACTTGTGAGGCCGCTGACAAAGTTCCCATCGGAGAGTATTTCGATGAAGTAGCCCGCGAACGCTCCGCCGCCGCTGCGAGTACCAACCGCCACGGTGATCGTGTACGTTTCCCCAGGAATCATTGCCGGGACGAGTTCTTGTGTGACGGAAGCTTGCGAGAAACCCGTGAACGCGCCGGACATAAACAGAACGTTCGGTCCGTTCATGTCACCGACTTCGCCCCCGTTGGCGGTGAGAATGTCCGTATCGCTATAGTGAGTCGTGTTCGGGTTGTAGTTGCCAATGATCGCACCAATGGTCGTGGACTCCATCCATCCGACCACCGGGCCGGAATTCATCGCACCTTCCGCCTGCGCAGGGCTTTCGAAATCAAAGTTCTCGACTGGAACGACGGCCGCTTGTGTAATGCCTACGCAGCAAAGAGAGAATGCGAACACATGAAGGGTTGTCTTGGCTGTATTCATAAACTGATCTTTCCTTTTGTAAGTTGACGGGAGGCGCGCAGCCCTTGCGGCCTTATTGTTCTTGATTTCCTCGGTGCTGAGAGTTGATTATGCGAATAACAGAACCTCACTGTAGCGAAGTGAAGAATCAATTTACAAGCGCTCACTCCAAGCTGATCGCGATACTGTCTTGATCGAAGAAAGATCGCCCATTTTGCCCCTCAAGAACGCCAGGCGGGTGTTTAGGCAAGAATTGAATGCGCTGCGATTTTCGAAGGGCGAATGACAATGGTCTTCGGTGCGGCGGGGAGGGTGGATACTCCGAAGAGGACAGTTCCGAACCGTTCCGAGTGCTGCCGCAGCGATGATGGCAAAATGCTATTCGATTTCGATGTCGGGGTGACACGAAGCGACACCGGCTAATTCTTTGCGGCGTTTGGATTTGTAGCGAGCGGTCGGCACAAGAAACCGACAAATCCGCCACTCACTCATCTCCTGGTCCCCATATGCCGCCCGCATTTCTAACATGGATAGTCATTGGCATTATTGGTCCGAAGATGACAGAGGGCTCCAGTGCTCCGATAGGCGATCGCAAATCTCAAACACGAGGATCACATCTGCGTCCGGATTGGTGTTGGCCTTTCCCCCTCAAGCTGATCCAGCAGTTGGGTTAGGATTTTGGTTTCGATTGAGGAGGAATTGCCATGAGCAGACGGCGTCATTCGACGGAACAA
>JANQQE010000033.1 GCA_028285105.1 Alphaproteobacteria bacterium | reverse complement strand
GAGGATTTCAGTGCGGGCAAAGCCAACCTAATTCAATGCGGCACTATGAACGCGGAATCTCTTCCGTGTAAACCCGTGGTTCACCGCTGGGTTCCAACTCAATCACGCGAAACATCAGCACGTCAGCCGCGGGCTGAGTAACTTTCCCCGACGCCAACATCGTGGGAATGCCGTATCGGCCGATGAAACCTTCATGGGCGTGTTTGTGTCCGAACAGCACCAGATCCACCTTACGCCTAATGGAATCCAAGAATTCCTCTGCCTGCTTGAATGCAACGAATCGATCCCGAAGAAACGGGTGGTGGTGAACGTAAAGGATCTTGAAGTAACCGTCGTATGCAGCGTCCTTGAGGACTGACACAACGGCTGCTCGCTGATCCTCGTCGACGATTCCGTCCGCAAAAAACACCTGTCCAAGTGCGTCCGCTGAATCCACACCAACTAGGAGGATCTTGCGTTCATTTGCGATTTCAACCTTGTCGATTCTTGGTTCTGGATAAGTTGGGCGCTCCTGCACATACTCATCGAAGCGCGCGGGCGCGTATTTATCCAAGAGGTTGCCGTACATGGCATAGTCGTGATTGCCTGGAACTGCCAGAACCCTGAACT
Source organism: Alphaproteobacteria bacterium (assembly GCA_028285105.1). Taxonomy (GTDB): domain Bacteria; phylum Planctomycetota; class Phycisphaerae; order UBA1845; family UBA1845; genus UBA1845. The sequence continues at coordinate 41,521 of JANQQE010000033.1, read as the reverse complement.
TCTCTTGCAGTGGTTTGAGGACAGTTCTTTTGAGATTCCTGTATTGGACCAACAGCCCGTCATCGACCAGGTCACCCGTAATCACGACAATTGATTTCTTCTTGCCCCCTTTGCTGAATCTGCGAATTGTCTCTGTCGTAAGTTGTTTTGCTTGGCGGTTCTCATCCCTTGATGAATCCGATCGGATGTGAAGATCGCTCAAATGAATAATCCGAATCATTAGAAACTCCTTCCATGTGTGAAAACCCGGCCACTATTCTGAGGTGATTGCGTAAGTGTACTCTCAGCCGACTCTGGCAGAAAAACAATTCATGCGAAAAAAATGAGAGATGCGGCAGTGCGTTGAAAACCCTGAGAAATGGCAGAGATGCCACTTCAAGAGCATTTCAGACAGAAATGGCCCCGCAGCAGCGGGCCGTAACGCGATCAGTCGTCCTGTATCTCATAAACATAGATATGGAATACAAAATTTTAGCGGGGGTCCACTGAACGACGAAGCCGATCGGAGATGGAAATAATCGGGAGCGAGCGGAGAATACAAAGATGAAAAACCTACGCGGCCGGCTGCGGGGTGTCGATGGCCATCCCCACAAGGAGTTTCCCCTATGGGCCGTCTGTTCGGCTTCATGTAAAGAACGCCCTCCGGCAAGGATGCACACCGGGGGGCGTTTTCTTTGGTTCACTGATTGGGTGAATCTTGTCCGGGCCACATGCCGACGTTAAAATGGGAAACGAACAGAGGCACTCCATCCGGCCCGATGTAAACCTCTGTTCAAAGCATAAAGCACGCTCGATCCTCCGTGGTCAGGCGTGCTTTTTTTGTGGGCGGGCGGTCTGACCAACCAATCCTTGACAGAATCGCCCAAGCTGTGCTTCGGTGACGCATGACCGAAGATAGCACGCATCGAACTTACGAAGAACTCGGGATCAATTCCGAGCAGGTGGTAAAAGCAATCGAAAAGGCCCATCGTGTAAACTCGACTGACGACGCCGAAGCCGGCAATTACGCCGCCGATATCTTCAACGTCGCCGAAGAAAACGATTGGAACAACCCTGACTTCATTGCACAAGCGTTGGTAATGGCAGCATCGAACATGCTGATGCTGCATCCAGATTGCCTTGCAAAAATGATGGCAGACCTGGCAATCGTCCTAGATACAGCCCTAAAAGTTCAAGCGAAGATAGAAGCCTCAAAATAAACAACGGGTTAGCGACGTGAACCGAGATTTCAAGGACACTGTGGGCGACCAGATTTGACAGAACAGCCCTATCTGTGCAATCAGTGTCATACCATGTCATTTGGAGCAACCATGACCGGAACATTCAAAGCAGCCGCCCTATCCCCGCGTTGGCGTGCTGACTGGAAGCCGCGTTATCGTCGCCCGAAGCCTCCCCGTCCACGTCCCCGGCGAAAACCCCGCCCTGCCAAACCGAAGCGATAAACCGCCCCGGCCGACATTGCGGCCAAGGCGGTAAAGAGAGGGCTTACGCCCCCTCCTTCGATTTTGCCACATTTTCAGCTTGTTCTTCTCTGATTTCTACAAGTAAATCATGTACCCCATTGATCCATCGATCGAGAGAAGCAGGCAGATCGTCGTGACTACTAATGAGATCGGCAAATGCATTGGATTGACGGGCAAGCTCTTCAAGATCGCTAGATTCATCACTCCAAAACTGATCGACGAATTCGTGATTTAGGAATTCTTCGATGTCGCACGCGAGCGATCGCAGAGCTTCCGCGTAGTGATGAAGGGGGGTCATGATGACCCCCCGTTGTCGGCGTCCTCGCGTCGTAGCTCGGCGGTGCGGTCGTAAGCCTTTGCGGCCAGGTGAGCCACGCGGAGCAGTTGGGAACCGCTGAAACTGTCGGCATCGTGATAATTGCCTTGGTCGTCCTGCCAGGTCCGGGTGAATTGGACGCTGTAGAAATCGCCCTTCTCACTGGAATTCCGCCAGATGGTGGCTTTGATCGAGCCGTCGCGGATGGTTTCAACTGGTTTGTTTTTTTCGTTGCTAGTCATGGTCGTTTTTCCTTTCATGTGTTTGATTGACCGATGCCAAGCAAAAAGCACCGGGAAAACGGGACGCCGGCCGTAGGCTGGCGAGACGCAAGAAGAATCGCGGAGGGTCCACCGCAAGTGGAAACCGCTATTGTTCTTGCGTTGGTCCCGCCGGTGCTAGATTGAGCATCACCAGGTCAGTCAGATACATGAAAAAAGGGATGAAACCGCCCTTCTCTGACGACGCAGACGCACAAACCAGCTGAAACCCGCCTGGATCGACCCAGCCATTTTGTGGCGATTATTGCCACAGGGCGTTTTCTGTGCAATAATGGGGGTATGGCAGATCGACAAACCATCAATGCATCACTTCCGCCGGCCATGGGTGAATGGGTCCGGGCACAAGTGGACGCCGGACGCTATCGCACCGTCAGCGAGGTCATGCGGGACGGGGTGCGGCTCCTGCAAGAAGCCGAACACCGCCGGCTACTCGAAAAGTGGCTGTACGAGGATCTAAGTCCCGAAGAAGAAGCCCTACTCCCAGCTGAGATCAAGAACCGGGTGAAGGATCATTTCACCGGGCTAATCGATGAGGCACGGGCCGATGTCGATGCTGGCCGCGTGGTCGATGGTCCCAAAGCAATGAAACGGATCGAAGAACGTCTCCGCAGCCGGTTCGAGCGTGAACCGTGAGCTATGTCCTGACGGAGACCGCCGAAAGCGAACTCGATGCGATATTGGATTACATCGCCGATCGCGACGGGCCGCAGCGTGCACTTCACGTTTACAATCGATTTGAGGAAGTCTTTACCAAGCTTGGTCAAACACCTGGCATGGGTGCCACAAGGCGACACTTAACCGGCGAAACGGTCCGGTGGTGGCCGGTGTTCAAATTCCTGGTCCTCTATGAAACGGATGATGCCGGCGTTATCATCTTGCGTGTTGTTCATGGTCAACGCGATTTGGATGCGTTGTTCGGTTCAGAATAATATTCGACGCAGTACCGGAAATCAGGTCGGGGCCGGCATTGCGTTTTCTTGTGCAACCGCCCTCCCCCACCGGCATCCATCGTTGCACCTTGCGGAGTTCGTATTTGCGACGCTGTTCGTCCCAGTCATCGCGTGACCAGCCTTTCATCTCAAGAGCGACATAGAACGGATCTACAATTCGCATCTGCTGTGCAGTTTGCAAACAAACCTGCACAAACCGTTCATTGTCGGTGCGTTCAATCTTTGTTTTGCGGTGATCGGTACCGGCATGATCCTCGCTCACGGCCAGGGATCGAATTCAAGATTCTCGACGTACTCAATCCAATCCGGATCCACCTGACTCAATCGTGCCGGCTCGAATTCGGGACAGATCTCGGCGTCAAGCAAATCGGATGCTGAAACAACGCGGTAGGCGGCTTCAACTGTCGGGTCGAAACAAGTGATCCGCGTCCGGCCGTCCGGCTCTTCGTACATCGAGATCGGGTAGTACACATCGCCATCTTCGGTGCTGATCTTGGCCCGAAGCATCGGATCGTTCTCGTGGATCGGGAAGGCCGATCGAAGTTGCATGATGAGCTTCACTGGAAGGTTCTGTGCGATCGTGTTGGTCATTGACATTTCCTTTCGTGTGTTGTTGATCGATGCCACGCCAACAACACCGGGAATACGGGACGCCGGACGTAGGCCGGCGAGACGCAAGAAGAATCGCGGAGGCTCCGCAAGTGCGCAGCACGCCAGTGGAAACCGCTATTGTTCTTGCGGCTGTCCCGCCGGTGTTAGGCTGCATCGAACTGATCAACAACGCATGAAAGGTAATGCGAGCAACAACGTCGATTCGGTCAAATCAGAATTGAATGCTTTTCATCGAAACGGTTTGGGCGAGTCCGGTTGTGCCCTCCTCCCCTGAAACGCCAAGAGCGTTTCGAGCTCCACCAAAGTTGGCTCACGTCCGATCCCCTGCCGGTACGCTTCTACGATCTGCGCGACAACTTGCGGTGGTATATCAACGGCAGAATTCCAGACCGTTGAATCATCCTGGGCATCCAGAACATCCAACGCCGGATCGCCGATCACGACGCCCTTCTGTGTTTCCCACCAACCCATCGAAGCCCCCCTGCTCAACTGTGTTCCGATCCTTTGATCGTAACACGCGGAGCCAGCGAGCGCAATCGTTCTGAAGCACCGAAATGAAAGGCTCGCCCGATGAACGGGCGAGCCGAAAACCGTCAGTTTTCCGACGGCAGATAAAGCGTCCAGCGTTCGCCATCGAAGCCGGCCCATACATCGATCTGATCCAGCGGGAAATCCGTGTTCGGAATTTCCTGGGTGATCGCTGGCTTCACGCCCGAGTCGGCCCGCATGGTCAGGACGGCCGAACGGTCGTCGTTGACCTTGAGGTTCCAGAATTGCAATGTGCTGAGACGATCATCGCGGGCGATCGCTTGCTTCATCAACGGATCGCCGAAATATGACGCGATCGCATCGACCAGCCAGTACGCCCCGCTGCGTTCCGCCAGGAACTGCACGCCTGGCGTGTAAATCACTCGATGATTGAGCGAATGCTGATATCGGTCCAGGTCGCCGGTGAAGTGTTTCAGATCGGCGTGGGTGAGTTTGGGTTTATTGCTATTGGACATGATTGCTACTCCTTGCTGCGTTGGTTGTCGGGCTCGGCGACCGTCGCCTGGCCCCTCACCCCGTGCCGGGGGCCCAGGTGACGCAGCGCAGAGATCGATGGTCACTGCCAACGCGGAGAAGCACTCGCATAGCAGCACGCAGATTTTCGCCGACGTGGTCGGTTCACTTGGCCTGGCTAATCGCTAATCGCGAACTGTGATCGGATTGACATGCCGGCATGTACGGCAAAGGGATGAAAGGATGACTTGACGCGAGTTGAAGCTGTGTGCGATGAAAAAACGGGCGCAAACTTGTCGGTTTATATATGAAGCCTATCCCAAAACCCGGAATTTGGGTGTTTTTTCTTTAGCGGCAATCATATTGTAATGTAATTGCCTTGTCTTGAAGCGTTTTTGAGTTTCGCGATCCGCACCAAATCATGCAAATTCTTGTTTGGGGATAGTCTCTAGAAATGACCCATGCCACTACAAATGCTTTGGAAATAAATGGCCAACTTCAGAATTGCGTCGAGATCAACTATCGCTGTGAGATGACTTTACTTTCTTAGATTTACTCTTCTCAAGAATATCTTGTGCCCGACGGAACAGAGGCATACTTTTTTCCAACTTCCCGATTCTCTTGTAAAATTCTCCAAGATTAATCAGACTTTCTGCGGTTGCTCGATGGTTTGCCCCAAGCTCTTCTTCTCTAATCGCGAGTGCTCGCAAAAGCAATGCTTCACACTTCTCATAATCACCATTCTTGCCTTTTATCAACCCAAGGTTGTTCAGGCATTGAGCAAGTACGGGAAGATTCTTGCGAGTAGCACTTTCCATATTCTCAATCGCGCGATTATACAGCGCCTCGGCTTCGGGTAGGCGGCCATTCGCAAAACAGATATATGCGAGGTTATTCAAAGTCTTTCCGATTGCCGGGTGATTCGCATCCAACTTGTTGTCTTGGATTTCTAATGCTTGTCGATATAATCGAATGGCTTCGCTCTGATCATTTCTTATGTATCGTATCGCTGCTAGGCTGCTCAGAGTTTCAGCGATTTCTGGGTGGGATGCGCCATGTTTCTTTGTTTTAATTTCTAACACTCGCGTAAAAAGACTTTCTGCCTCCGCGTATTCCCTCCTGTTCATTTGGATGTTAGCTGCTTTGCTAAGACTCACGGCAAATTCGAGATGTTTTGTCCCGACTTTTTCCTCCGCAAGATCAACTGCTTGCTGAATCGTTGTTAGTGCCAAATCATGTTCACCCATTTGCGTAAGTGCTTCTGCTTGCTGACAAAAAACGACCCACTCGAGTCCGCACGTAGATACATCTCCGTTACTTCCCGCGAGGACAAGCGTCGCGATCAGATGTATTCCGATTGAATAAATCATCGAATTTCACCGCCCCCGCTTCTAGTGCGCCTCTAATCCGCGCATGGCCGCATTATATCTTGCTCTACTGATGGAAGCATTCAAAATGCATCGCAACCCAATGTCCAATTGTATACGAACTTTGAATCATGATGCCTTCGATCTCCAATAGCTGTCCAAGCACATGGTCGACGCCTCGCTCCAATTGCCAGAAGAGTCCTTCCTGGAATTCATGAAGCCGGTTCTAGAAAGGTCGGAATCTAGTCGGAACATCCTGCATTAGCGCGTGGCAAAAATTTTCCCAAAATGGACCATCAGAAACATCCACACTCGGCACAGGTATCGTAACGCCAGCGGCACCTCGCGCCCCCATTCCTAATGCTGCTCCTCCTCCAAGAGATGGACCTATTCCGGCCCCCGTGCCAACGCCACTTTCTGTCAGAGAAACTGAAGAACTGCCGAGCAAGCAAAGTAACGATTTATTTAACCCGCTAAGATCGGCCGACTTAGAACAATTGGACGCTGTAACATTAAAATCTCCCCAAAAACCGACTGCAGGACCACCGTAGACAGTTCCTTCTCCGTACACGCCCAAATAGGGGCCTCCATCAACCCATCCCACTTCTAAGCCGACTTCAACGCCCCCACCCAAGCCTGAAGGAAATATTCCGCCGACGGCACCGCCTCCGGCACCAACCGAAACTGTCCATTTTCCAGTAGGATCGACACCATTGATTGGTGAATTGCCAATATAGCCATAAACATTTAAGCCGCCTTGAATTCCAATCGGGTCACGTTGAAGGAAGCGGCCGGATGCGGGATCGTAATATCGGGCTCCAACATGCATGAATGGAAATCCAATCGTCGGCGGCGCATTGAGCGAATTATCCGGAATGCCATCACCGTCGCCATTGCTATCTATGTCGTGCGTTTCATAACCCCAACCCCCAGCATAACCATAACGGGTGTCCACCGGCGATTCAACGTAGACAATCTCGCCGAATGCCGTTCTCACCGCCCGCCTCGAAATTGTCAACGGCCCTGATGCAGGGTCATCCGTTGAAAACCACGTGGAAGCCAGATGGTCATTGTGCAAATACTCTGTTCCATTTGAGGCGATATCAGTTTCCGAAATCCCAGGATTATATCGCATAACTTCGGTATTGTTGCCACCACCCGCCGGATAATAATCGGCCATCGGCGCGTTGCCCACATATTCCGTCCAACTTTCACTGCTGCCCGCATACAAAGTTTCAGGATTCAATTCGCGGACGACATAGCGCTGCCGCGGTCCATCGTAACGGAACTCCCGAGCCCAAAGGCGCTCGTATGTGGCATCTTCATCAACTATGCCTTTTCCCGTAATGTTTGGGTTGGGAAAGGAACGCGAAATAAGCGCGCGGCGCATGCCATTCGAATTCACATCTGAGAATCCATGACTGGTGACATTGCCGTTGACATTGAATGTGATCACCATATTCTGCTCAGCGCCATTTTCGACGCAGTCACCGTCATCCGGCTCGCCGGACAGCCAGCCCCCCTCGTAGCGTGTAATAAACGTATAGATGTCCTCAATGAAGCATGCACTGCCTGCGGGACACTTCTTGTCCTCTGGAATCCAATTGACAAGAGGATCTTCGTCGTCATAGTCCTCCCAATTCCACCAACACCAAGTGCTATCAACAGTGCAGTTTGTCCCGGGTGTGCAACAAGCGTATTGGCCGGAACCTCCACATTCCACTCCCGGCACGAAATCGGTTTCAACCTGATAACCTCCAAGCCAATACGTGACTTCGGTTCCATCCTTTGGAGCAAACACTTGACTGACCACGTCCAAGAACGCCGGGTCGGCCACCTGTGCCAAATCAGCATCAATCGATTCTGCAAAAGCTCGAGCATCATCAATGGTCATCGCGTCGTCAGTTAGCAGATAGCCCCAAGGATTTCCGCCATCACTGACAAAATGCCAGTTGTTTTGCCACTGATCGCCGCTGGCTCTCCACAATCGGCCGGCTGCGTCGTATTCGAACCGCGTTCCCGTGTATAGATCCTCACCCTCCTTCTTGGTGATGATGCGCGCGACATTGCCGTCACCTGTGTAGCCGTACCAAGTGGTTTCCAGCGGCTCGGTCCCATTACTTGTGATAAAATACATCAACCGGTTATTGAATGAACCGTAGAGATCACGACCATCCACGTTTGGATCGACATCGTAGAAATAATCCACGGCTACGTCGTCTTGTCCGCTTATCTGCGTCCGTTTGGATTTGCGGTTGCCGCCGTTGTCATAGGTGTATGTAATTTCATAAACCCCAACCGCACCAAACGCAAAGCGCTCTTCGTGAGTTAATCGCCCTCGAGCATCGTAATCGTAATCATGCTGAGTGGCGACGAGTCCCTCAAACCCTTTTTCTTCTGTTGCCGTTATTCGGCCAACCGCGTCATAGAAATACTCAAGCGTCTTGATGCCTGCCCGCCCTGGATCATGGGTAATTTTCTCAAGCCAGCCGTTGTCCAAGTACTCGTATTCGACATCCGCTCCATTGCCATAGGTGATCTTTTTGATCTGGTTGTTGTCGTAATAGGTGTATGTGGCCGTCGAATCGGGACCGGTTATACTTGCAAGCCTTCCAGCATCGTCAACCGCATACGTGTAATCCTCACCATCAACGGTTACAACCGATTGACCCGTGGAGTCGTCGTATGAAAAAGATTGCGTGCGCTGATAGTTCCCGCCGATATCGCTGTCAACCGTCCGCGATAGACTGCGCCCAAATGCATCGAACGTCTGAGTGGTTTCTCGAGATGTGGTTCCTGAATTGGGTTCGCCGATTCCGTTTTCCATATTGAGCACTTGGTTTTGAGGAGAGTAGGTGATATCTCCTTCGCCAAGCCAGCCTGTCAGTTTTCCGCCAAAGTCTGCAATTAGGTCGGCCCATGGCGCACGTGGAAGAGGCTCCAATCCAGGGTCTACAAGTCCGGCGCACGGATGCGTGGGGTGACAGAGAGTGTAAACACAGTTACTGAAGTATATTCGTCTTATTGCATCAAAGTTCCCCGAACCGTTATCGCCGCCAGTATCGCTACTTCCGCGCATATTTCCAGCATCATCATTATCGCTCCCGAATCCAACTGGCTCAGGATGAATCTCAATATTTTCCGGATTGTCAAATCTTAGATCCCCACGGGAGCGCGCTGCGCCAACCACTTCGGCACCCTCGGCCAGATATCGTTGATGTCCGAATTGATCATACAGGTAAACAGTAATGGCACCGTTTGGATCCATCACCGCAGCCAGCGCCCCGTTTGACTTTCCATCCTCTGCCCCATTGGTGTCGTAATAAGCGAGCAGCGTTTCTGCCTGCCCATTGACTCCATCATCCGGCTCAACTATTGAAGTCAACAGAGTCGGGTCCAATGCTTCATCATAAAAGAACTGCCATTCCTCGCCTTCCGCATCTAAGATACTGGTAAGATTATTCAATTCATCAAACGAATTCGATGTAACGTTGGTCAGTGGGTCGGTTACGGACTTGAGATTGCCCCGATCGTCGTAGACATAAGTCCACTCGTGGCTCAGTGCATCTGTGAATCTCGTAATGTTGAAATCGTTGTCCCGTTCATAAGTCATGACGTGGGCCAACGGATTCTTAATCTCCTTCAGCGAAGTATCCGCAAGAGATGTATACAACCAACTCTTGCCGCGACGGTCCGTGTAGATCGTGAATATATCAGAAGAACCGAGGCTATTGCCGTAAATCAGAATTTGAGCCGAGTTATTCAACTCACTCGGGTCATTCATGTACTGAACTTGATCATGATAGTTATATGCGAACGTAAACGTTTTACCGGCCCGATCTGCCACAAGGTATTTGTCGGTTACGGCTGTTATTCTGCCGTCGTCGTTGTATCCGAAGATGATCGGGGCCGTTGACCCGTAAACTGGATCGCGGATCTCGGTGAGCTTTAGACCATTGCTATCTACATAATGCAGGTCCCAGGAGCGTGCGGAGCGTGAAAAGGCTGTTGAAGATGCCTTATTCGCCGGGTCTTTGATCTCAATGAGTCGATCCGTATTCGCCGCGTAAATGTATTCGATCTGCCGGCCTGAATCGTCCTCGATGTAGTCGATCCGGTCAATGGAATAGCCCGTCTCCCAGTTGACGCTCAGCCCATTGCTGGTCGAATCGTAAATCTTGATGAGTTTGCCATCGTCGTCGAAGATGCGCTTGGACTGCCCCTTTCGCGTCAGCGTCCAATAGCCCGATACCGCATCGCGCTCAAGTGTGTCGAACACACCTGGTGGCGCAACATAGTCGCCTGAATCCAACTGATACCTATTGCGCGTACCATCATCTTTGACGACCGTTGCCGTGCTGCTGGGAGGACCGCCTTCAATGTGGCCCGTATACGAAATCGTCCAACCTGGCCCGAGGTCAACACCAAATCCATTGCTCGGTACGCTTTGTACGCATGCCGAATCATGAAAAAGAACGATTGAAATATTAGGTCCGCGCCCTGAGAAACCTACAATCGGAACGGCTGTAGAAAGGTTGCCACTCCAAGCAGTCACCACGCTGAACGGCCCCGCGGGGATGAATGCTTGCCAAGGCCTAGGCGGACCGGCATCACAGCACGGATCACCTTCGTTGATGCAGCACGGATGCAATGCGCCGTCGCAGCCGGAACCGCAAGGATCGGAATCACACGGGTCCGGCGGGAATCCACCAAGCGTCTGCGTTGCCGGCAGCAGGACCGCAGAGCAAAGCAATATGCACGCGACAATCCGCGTATTGAACGATTGCCGAATCAAAGGACAAGTTCGCGCACTGATATCGTTGAAAGTTTTCATGGGTTCCAGAATCCTTGTTCGGCAGCATTGGCAACCAGGTCAGCGTATTTCGTTCCGGGAAACTGTGTCAGGACGGCTTGGGCGGCATCGCGAACATCTGCCGGGTGGGCGTGCGAGCGACGCAGCGCATCAAAAATCCGATAATGCGTTCGGGCCAGCGTTTGAATGCCTTCCCACGGTTCTTCACCGCCGGTATTGTCGATGATCCAACGGTAGTGGCGCATGGCGTCCTCGTGGCCACCGAGGATCTGTTGACTCTCGCCGGCAAACAAACGAGCCGTGATAATTTCGGGAGTCATGTCGGCTTCACGGTATTCGCCGATAAAGCTCTCGGCCTCGATGAGACACTGCTGCGGGTTCTTATCCCAGAGATGGGATTCAAGGTGCATGAGTTTCGCACGGGCGACTTCTTCATCGCTTGCGATACCTAGGGCCAGCACATCGTTACACAATCGACGAACTGTTTCGTAATCGAAAGTGTCTCCTGACCAAGACACACCTTGCTGCGTCTCAAAATAAACACCGGCGGCTTGCAGTGCGGCATTGGAGCGCACTCTGGGATTAGACGACGTGTCGCGCAGAGCAATGAACGCGTCATAAGCGTTTTCGAGTAGTCCTGCATCGTGATACAACGCGGCCAAGCGTGTTTTCGCGGACTCGGCAATCTGAGAAGCTGCCGCCTGTTCACCGAGTTCGAACAATAGATCTTCAAACTCTGTGATGGCTTCGGCCTGGCGATCAAGGCGCACCAGCATGTGCGCCTTGGCATCGCGGGCTCGCAACGCAGCTTTGGTACCGGCATAACTATCGATCACGTCTTGGATGGCCGCCAATCGACTGGTGTCATTGATGCTGTCGTCGTGGACCGCATCATCCAGCAGTTCACTTGCCGTTTGTTCATCTTCCAGACTGCTTTCGCGACCCGATCGGCCGCTTTGCACAATGCGACTTCCACGCGTGCCGCCACCCTGTCCTTTGCCGCCATCCAGAGCTTCTGCTCGGGCCAACGAAAACGATACCGGGAATCGCGCGTGCAAGATGGCCAAAGCGTCGTTGGCATCGTTAAAGCAACCCGCCTCCCGGCAAGCTCGAACCTTGTAGAACAGACCCACTTCCGCCCAATAGTTAAAGCCATCCACCTGGAACGCTGCATCCAAATTCGCCAGTGTCGATGCAGGGTCCGCGCCAGCTTCAAGGCTGGTTGCCGATTGCATCACCAACGCCCGTTGCGAATTCGGGCACTGCGCGAGAATTGCAGCGTAGGCATTGGCCGCACCCTGATAGTCGCCCTGGCCCTGTAGCTCCAAGGCGATATTCCAGGAAACATCGCACGGTTCTGTGCCGTAAGCGCTTTGCGTTGCTACGCCGATCAAGGCCAAATAGCCCAATGCCAATGCCAATGCAAGTGGATGACGACACATGCTGTACTCCTTGTAAATTGAACCGTCGCGCAAATAATCCGCGCGCCTTGATTGCTTGGAGTTGGATTGATTTGAAGCGCGAAACTTCATAATCGATGATTCCCGTGCGGTCGAATCACTTCGCGGACAAAAGCATGCACGCGAAATGATCGAAAGAATCAAACGGCCCGAAACTGATAAGTTCCGTAACTATAAAACCACTACGTCAAAGGCAAGATAAATCCGCATTCAGAAAAAACTCAATGCGCGCTTTACTAACGAAATCAAAGTGCGGCTTTCGGCAATTGAGATACAACCAACGGCGCAGCGATATTGGCGAGTGAGTATTCTTACCTAACCCACTGAACGCAACGCGCCTTGCGATGGGCGTGCAACACTTTTCGACGCGCGATCGACGCACCGATTCGATCTCAAATGAACAACATGACGGGTGATTGCTTATTGGAGAGTTTTTGAAGTCAGAAAATATTTCACTGGGCGATGGGAAAAAAGAACGGGGCTAACCCCCCTCCCCCACCGGCGTCCATCGCTGCACTTGGCGGAGTTCGTATTCGCGGCGTTTTTCGTCCCACTCGTCGCGTGACCAGCCTTTGGCTTCGAGGGCGATGTAGAACGGATCCTCAATGCGGTGCATCTTGGCGGTTTTCAGGCAGGCCATTACGAACTTTTCCTCGGAAGTGATTTCCAGTTTAACTTTGCGTTGGTCCAGAACGTGATCGACTTGGCGTTTCTTCCAATCTTTCTGCGAATCGCAGGTGCCGTAATCGTACTGCTTCAAACGATCGACGGCGGCTTCTTCGTCGGCCTGGGTGATAAATTCAAACTTCCGGTTGGTGAGTAGCCATCGAAGCAAACCGCCGGGATTACTTCCATGCGCACAAGCCCGTTCGGCTAGAGCCACAAAATCCAACCGCCCCGCTTCGCTTCCGGAAACCAAACCAGCATCCACGGCCTCGGTGTAGATTTGAAGAAGATCCTCGGTCCGTCGCAGATGGTGGGCCTGAATGTTTCGCAGCGAAGGTTTGTCTGCCGTTCCTGAAGGGGTTTTCTTTTTCCCATTGGCCAAATCCGTTGTCTGGTTACAGACACCAACGGGGTTTGGGGCAGTAGCCTCAAGTCTTCTGGTGTTTAAAGATTCTTTCGAAGAAAGAAGAGACTTGTTAAATAAAGGGCTGGCAGATTCACCCGGAATTTCCGGATTTGGGCTGGCAGATTCGACTTGGGGTTTTTCAGAATCTGGCGCTTCAGAACGAACGGGATCGGCAGGCTGTTGTTCAACCGATGTCCCGTTGTTTTGAGACCAGTCGGTGCGAATGCGATCGCGCACGCCCCACTTGTTGAGTTCCCACTGGGAACACTCCAAGGGTTCAATCCAACCGAGTTCGATGAGTTTGGTGCGCGCATCAGTTACGGCCCGGCGCGACACACCGAACACGTCAGCGATCCACGAGAGTTTGGTGCGCGCATCGCACCGGTAGTCGCCCTGCTCCTTGTGCCAGAACACGCCACGGAGAAGCAAAGCGATCATGACACCCGTTACCGCCCTGCTGAAACCACCAGCAAGTGCGCGCAACGTCCGGCGCGGCACCGGTACGGTGCGCCGTTGATTGGGAATTGAATTCCACATCGACCAAAAGCCGGAGATGTCATCAACGCAAATCTGGTCAATCGACTGGGCGAAGGTGATGGAGTGTTTTTCGATGTGCACGAGGTTCAATCGCGAAAGGTGCTTTAATTCGCTCCTGAACTCTGCTGATGCGGTTTGGGAACCTCGCCCCCCTACCAGCGCCTGAATCTCTTCAACGCCATACAGCGGCCTTGAATCGCCTTCGGTGGTGTTTTGGTGCCTTCGCCGTTCGAGCATTTCGTGGGCGGCGAACCAGATTCGCAGTTGCCGGCGGGTCAGGTGCCCTTCCAGGTGAAGCCACCAGGCCATGACCATTTGCATGGGGGTGATTTTGATGAAACCACCTTCGATTCGCTGTTCGCGGATGCCGATAGTGGGTGGTTTGCCCCCCCTGCCCCGGACTTGGGCGGGTTCGGGCGGTGGATGCAATGATGCCGTCATGCGGAACTCCATTTCCGCGTAGGCGCAATAAACCACCGCGATCGAATGGATTTCGCTTGACGGAGTATTTAAGCCGGGATATGTTGATGTTGTCTAGGCATCAAGATCGCAGCGCCGTCAGGCCTGCCTTCGACCTGAATCAGCCGCCCTTCCAAGGGCGGTTTTTTCATATCTGGTGAGTCTGCTTACGCCATACGCATTTCCTTTTGCGATTCTATTTATGAAATGCCTTGCGGAGCCCAATTGGGAGAAGTGGGCGCAAAGCGGTACGCTGCTAAATATGGCTTGAGTCGGCATCTCGTGTCAACGGCAATCTTTGCAAGAAATCAGTGTTGTGGCCCTCAGGGCGTTGTGGCTACAACCGACCTTGTGGCGTCGTAGCCCTAAGGGCCTTTGTGGCTATTGTGGCTTCTTGGCGCTTGAGGCCACAAGCAAGATTGTCATGTTGTGGCTCTTGTGGCGTTATGGCCACAACGCTAGTTCTCGCCCTCAGACGGCCGTTGTAGCCTTCAGGGCGTTGTAGCCACAATGCTGCAATGGAAACAGTTATGCTCCATGTTCTTCCTGTACATTTCTCTGAGGAGCATGGGGAAGTGTGAAATATTGTGACAAGCTTTCGGCAATCAAAAAAACTGTTGTTGCGCGACTCCGCATGTCGATGTACAATCTGATTGAACCGTTGTAGCCACAAGGGCTATGCGGTACCTTGTGGCCACAACGCTCTGGAGTCCTTCGGGGCCTTGATGGCTAAGTGGCTCTTGTGGCTACAACGCCCTGAAGGCCATGACATCCAAAAAAAATAATGCAAGGAGGCATTCATGTCAGAGAATCCATCAACGAAAACCAGGGTGGTAGCGTTTGGAAATCAAAAAGGGGGGGTTACAAAAACCTCAACTGTGGTCAATCTTGCTGCTGCGCTTTCTGAACGCGGGCGGCGGATACTTGTCTGGGACCTGGACGTTAATTGTGGAAGTACGAGACTATTTGGAGTTTCGCAAGGAATCAATGTTTTTGGCACTTTTGAGGTAATGGTTGGGGATGAATCTCCTGAGGATGTAATAATCCGCCCAGGTGATTTGGATACCGTTAATTTGCCTGAGAATGTGGATTTGATCCCCGCACACACGAAGCTCGAAGGCATCGAATCTGCATTGACTGCGAAGCATGGGCCGTTTGCGACAAGTCACGGCGCGCTTCGTGGTCCGATCGAATCGCTTGCAGGAAAGTACGACTACATTTTCCTTGATACGTCACCTTCAATGACACCGCCGACGAAAGCAGCGTATATGGCGGCTGGAAACTTCGTTCTAACTGCTGTACCCGAACGATTGGCCATTGAGGGCCTAGTAAATGCAATTCAGTACATTGCCCATGCACGAAACAGCGGCAATCCTGAGCTTCGCCTTATGGGCGTTGTAATGAATCAGGTTCCTGGTAGGGCAACGCGGCTATCGAATTTGTTGATGGAGGAAGTGGACCGTCACTTTGGTCAAGGCGATCCATTGATGCGTCGCTTCCAGACCAGCATAAGCGCATCAACAATTGTGCCAACGGTTCAGCAGGGGGGTAGAACACTGTTTGAAGAAGCTCCCGATCACAAGGTGACGCAACAATATAGAAAACTGGCACAAGAATTTGAGGATCGGTTCGCTCAACTGGGAGCGTCGACGTTATCGCAAGTCGGTCCGATTCAGAATCGCGTGATGGAGGTTGCAAATGGTTAAAATCGATTCAACTGGGAAGGGAGGGTACAATCCGTTTGACGCGATTTCGAATTCGCTTAGCGCATTAAATGAAAACCCATCTAAATCGGTAACGCATCAACCGGTCGAAAGGGATAAGGCCGGAGATGAGCAGTCGACGATCTCCGCACCATTGGCGAAGCCTGATCAGGCCAAGGCTATCCCCGTTTCAGAATCAACCGCATCGCAGTTTGAACGACGCTCTAGGCCACAAAAATCTTCGACCGTAAAATCGGAGGGAGAGCCTGTCGTTCAGCCACGTGGTGCGGTTGGCGCGATTACGACCGTAAAGCGATTTAAAACTACGTATGACGAGTCAGTTCGAATTGAGCAAGCGGTTCTGCATTTGGGAGCGCGGCTAGGTGTCCGCGTGGGACTGAGCAAGTTGACCCGGGCACTTTGGGAAGTCTATCTAAAGCACGAGGAAGACATACTCAGAAATATCCAAGGCGATGAAAACGTACAACGGGCTTCGAATAATGATCCAGTAAGTATGGCTGAATTTGAAGAGCAGTTGGTGGAAATCGTTAACAACGGCTTGATGGTTGCAAGTCGGCGGCCGTGGAATCATCGATAGGGCGTAGTGTCGTTATGGCGTTGTGGCCACAACGCCATAACGTGAGAGATTGACGTGAATTCGCCTGGGGTTGTCCGGTGATGGCGGAATGGGCGTCGTGCCGAGCAGAGCGGGTGGTAGGGGATTGTCGTTGATCGCATTTCCAATCAATGTTTCCCAAAAAAACAGCATTGAGTCTACTCCTTTCGACTTGGTGGGTCGGACCGTCGAAACCCTCCTGACGAAAGGTGCATCTTATTGACCGCCGAGGCGGCTTATTCGATGCGATCCGACCCATGAGGTCGAATGTCAGGAAGCAGGTTTCGACACCTGGACGGATGAAAACAATTCGTCGGTTTCTTGATAGCGCATCTGATGTGCGAATGGAAGGGCGGATAGAGCCTGATCGTGAAGGCGTTCAAGCCACGGTGCTGTTTCAACGCGACCCTTATCGGCCTCAACTTAAGCATCCTAGCTTTGAACAGAATACGCCGGATTCAGCCGTAATACCTCACATTGAGTAGTGGCCTTGCGCCCATGCGAATTAGGCGCTATCCTCTAGGTCGCGGTGGGGCAGGATGGAATCTGGAAAGCATAGAAGACCATTGTTTGAAGACCCAGTTGAACGGTTAATGAATGTCGTTCGGACAATTGTGGACGCCAGCCGCGAAGATCTATGGCCGCACTTTCTGGAAGCGACGAAAGAGCAAACAGACAGACAACATCCATTAATGGACTATCTGAACAGGATTCGGCGTGAATACGTCTCAGGTCTTGTGTCGGATAAGAAATTCCATGATGACATCGAAGATCTGAAAGCATCGCTTTCCGTGGCACAGGATAGAAAGGAAATTGCCACTGAGCTGGCCCACAAGTTGTGGCGTGAAATAGATAATTTCGCCGAGTATGACCGGTGGCGTCCACAACTGACATTCACACCGCGCGAAGAAATGTAGCGCTGCCGGATCATTTTTGCGGCGCAATCCTGCTCGCGTTAGCGATCATGTAATCCCAAAGAACATCGATCGCCTCTGACCCAGAGTGTGAATTGCGGCGGACGAGAACGAGTTGACGTTTTATGGGGGCATCCAAGCAAGGTAGGAATTTAAGACCATCATTATGTGGCGCGGAATGAACATGGGATCGACTGACCACCGCTGTTGCGACGAAACCAAGACCGTAGCCAGCCCTAACAGCCTCTAGTACTGCACGAACACTTGGAAGTTCCCCGATAAATTTCGGGATGAACCTAATGCCTTGCTTCTTAGCTTCTTTCTTGAGAATTTCGAAGATACCGCTGCCGAGGACATCCCAAAAGGGCTTGTCGGCAATCTGCTTCCACTCAAAGCCTTCTTGCTTGGCCAGTTCATCGTTCACGTTGCACACCAGCCGATACTCGTCAGTAATCCACTCATGAATTTCGACATCATTCAGATTTGCCTGAGACGAGAGACCCTTTCTTACTGATCCTTCATCGTCGAACACCAAAGATTGAGTGAGAATCGCGATGTCGGTCGCTTTGCAGAGAATCGCGTCAATGTCGTTCGGTCTGCTTTTGGAACAGGTTATTTCGATGAAGTAATCGCCGTGCTCTCGGTGAAAGGATGAAAGCAGTCGAGGCATCAAATAATGCGTCGCTGCAAAACCCCCAGTGATGCGAACTATCTTTTCGGCGGTTGTTTCTTCGATATTCTTGATTTTCCGCAAGAGTTGTTCATATGAGCGAACGACTTCTTTAGCAGGACCAAGTAGTTCTTCGCCTTCTTTCGTAAGCGCAAATTGCGCACCTTGCCTCTGGTCAATTCTGATGTTGAACAAAAGGTTGCTCTCGAATGACGAGAGCCGGTGCGATATCGCTGATTGACTAATTCCAAGATGATTTGCGGCCGCCTGAGAATAGCGGTGCTTGGCAAGGGCCGCGAAGGCCTGCAAATGTTTAATTTGAATGTCGTTTGTTTGCTTGCCCATCGATCATCTATCTTCGTCGCGAATTGTTACGAGCACAAATGGCGTAGTACACAACGCTGCTTGCTGCAAGGATCACCGCCAGAATGATCATTGCATAAGCAACCGCACGCCAGAATCCTTGATCAACAAAACTGATGGTTGCGGCACCGCCGAACGCAAAGCGGAATTGGCCACAATTCCAAAGTTGGAGCAGGATGTACAGGGGGAATGACATGGGAAAATCACCTTTCTGTTCGACAAACAAATCAGCAACGGTGCTTTTCGCCTCCATTCCCAATATACCACATAGTTGCCTTGGATTGATTTATAACCCAATCTATCGATAATAGATAAGTTATTAATGTAATACAAATAACCCCTGGCGGCCGCAGTAACGCGATCAAGCCAGGCGGTGGGGGATGTCGTGACGGCGGCAGAGCTCGCGAAGGCGTTGGCGTTCACGTTTGATCCAGTTGGGCTTGTCAAACTTGCTGGTCTTGATCTGACGCTCAAATAGGATTGCGGAATCGCGATCGATGAAACACTTCACCGCGAGCAAGTGCCACTGCCGACCGCGTGTCCAGCCTTTGTTATTCTCTGCGTTGTGTTCTTTGAAACGGCGGCGAAGATCGCCTGTCTTGCCGGCATAGGTGACGCCGGCTTCTCGTTCGATCAAGAGATAGACCCAAAAGCGCGGAAGTCGCGGCCGGGTCATCGCTCAAACCCACGATGCTGAGTCCTGGCCCGACGTTTGCCCAGGACCGCGTTCCAGTCGTCGCCCGCCGAATCTGGGCCCCGAAGCTCAAACGCGCCCTCCAGCCGTCCTGACGCAATTACGAGCGTTTTGAATTGATCGGCCATTTCGTGGCCGGCGTCGTCATTGTCCACGGCGGCAACGACCATTGATCCGGGTTGCATGGATTGGATGACTGAGGTGAGTAGGGCGGGTTGATCGGGATTCATCCTGCCGGCAATCGAAACGTAACGGGCATGATCGTCGGGGAACAAAGCCGCATACGAGAGCCCATCGATGGCAGACTCAGCAACAACCAGGCGTCGATCTTTGATGTTGAACGCGGACCGCCAGAGGGATTTCGTGCCTCCGGGAGCAAACCCAGAGAAACCACCGGTGTTTTTGATTTCCCAGCCGGTGAGGTCGCCGACGTTGTCCGTATGTGGAAATATCGCGGCACCACGATCGTCGATGCGCACGGTGCCGGCGAAACGCGGTGAGGTGAGTAGGGCCATGGGAATAAAGCGTTCATCGACCAAGTAGGAGCGGTGGCCGGCAAGTGATTGCATGCCTTCAAACTTTGCCCTCAGGGCAACGTAGTCGCGCCTAACGGGCTGCAATTGCACTGATTCAGCGCGACGGTCGGGTAGGGGGGTTGAGCCCAAGAATTCCCGAAGCGTCTTGCGGACTTGCCCCAAATTCCCGCCGGTTCGCCTCTGACAGAAATCGATGATCGTTCCGTGATCGGTTGGATCGTGTACCGCAAAGTATGTCCAATGGTTGTTGGCCTGTCGCGCGATGATGATTTTGTCCCCATTTGGGTGTCGCATTGTGACACTGCGACGGCTCGACGATGCCGAATCGACAGAATAGCCTAAAATAAAAGCATATTCGACGAAGTTCAGCGTCTTAAACCGTTCGAGTTCTTCGGCATCGTATTTCATCGCTCGAGCATAGCGCATTCGACCCATTCATGGAAAGATGCGCGTTGTTTGCCGGTCAATTCTTTGTCGAAAGAAGGCTTCACACGAGCTTGGCATGTCGCGAGCGAAACTGAGATTTCTCGCCGCAATAATTCCCAGCATTGGTGGAGTCGCATCCACCCGCTATTTCACAGGCATATTCCATGACTGAGAATTGCGCTAAAAACAGCGGTTTTTTAGATGTTTTGATAGATTGCTAGCGCTGGCAACGCTACACTTAGGCTATCAATCGTCAAGTTTAGGTTTCAATAAAGATTCGAGTCAAAAGAAGAAAGGTGCGAAAAGGATGTCGACCAAAGAAGAATGCAGCGAATTTCGTCGAAAAGTGGCCCGAGCCGCGATCCGTTGCGTCTCGGGCAATTCAAAGAAAGATGCACTTTGTCCCCAGGCCCTGGCAGAGGAGTTGGAGCACAGCGACGACGCGGTGCGGAAAGTGCTTCGCATGTTCCAAGGCTTCAGGGGATGGTGGGTTAATCCGTATTGCACGGCATTTCATTGGCAATACTTCATCGACGTGAAATTAATTCACTCAGCCGTCGCAGCGCTGTGGAAAGAACTCAAAGAAAAAGGGCACGATGTGGGCAATGAACCTATCAAAGCCCTGATTGACTACATCGTCGGGGTTCTTGATGAAGAGTACGGCGAGCATGTGATCGTCGCAAATGCGTATGTGCTGCACGGGTCAGGCGATCGCGATCTGAGTCTTGTCGTTTACTCCGACGATGGTTTGGCGTCATTGGGTGAGTTCATCCGGACAAAGGTCGTCTTGACTGGATGTGCTGACACGCTGACCTGTACCGAAGTCGGCTGGAACAGGGCATTCGACGGTCACAGTGGTAAGTTGCTGGAATGCACCGACGGTGGCGAGCATGTCGAAAACGGCCGGCGCGCCGAATTGACCGAAGTTTAGAGGAAGCACGACCGCGCCAGGTTTCTCGAGATTGGTTTTGATTTGGGATGTCGTGGGTTCCATGGTTTTCAACGTGGATGTGGGATTTGTACGGGTAGAGTAATCTGAGGTCCTTGTTAGTCAGCGGGTTTGTTTTTGTTTGACTTCGAATGCCATAACGTGGCACTTGTTGTCGATGGATACGAATTCGCACATCGAAAATAACTTCAACCTCAATACCAAGCCGGACAGTGAAGGGGCGTTTGAGACGCTTGACGGGTATTGTGCGCGCGTCGTTCCGCAATTGAGCCCAGACGACATTCGCACGTTGGAAGGACACGTAGAAGACTTCAAGAGAGATCGGTCTGCTACGAAGGACGAAAGGCGCCGGCGGTTGAAGATGATCAACAACGTGCTGAAAACGTATCGACTGGCAATCCAAAACACGGAGACGGGGTTCGCAGGATTGCTAACGATGAAGGTTTGTGGCGGTCTGCTTCTTCGTACCGGCGGTAGCACTCGGGTCAGAATCGGTGGTATTGCAAGGCATCCTTCACGCATAGTTCAAATGCCAGAAAAGTTTGCCGACGGTTTGCGACTCGCAAGGCCAACACGTTCACCTAGATAAGATCAGCGGACTGGGTCCGCATTTAGATATACGGGTTCTGAAGCGGTGTACTCGGCCGCCCAAGTTTAATTGGTGACTGGTTTTGAATTGAGGAGATCAGAAAGATGAATGCGAGCAAGAACAAACGATTCCGTCGCCCTGCTTTTTTCCATGTGCTGGGCGTGATCTTTTTCTTGATTCTGTTGGTCGGATTTTTGGGTTCGATCCTGGAGGAGATCAAGAAAAAAGGTGGCTGTGCGCCGTCGGTGTCACAGCCGGTCAATTTCCATGTCTAGATAGTTGTCGGGCTTAAGGAGCCCGAACTAAACGAAAGCGAAGGGCGCGCGTCCGGCCCCGAAGACACCATGAATCGCCCGCAGCCGGGAAGCTCACAGCGATTCAAGGTCACGGTTGGAAAGCGATGCTCACCACCGAACGGGTGTCGGTGCGCGCGTCCCTTCTTCATTCTTTCGAGGAGTATAGGTCGAACATGAAATTATTTCGATTTAGAAGCAAAAAGAAGCGGATGACGATCATCAAACCCGTCGGGGCGTTCAAGGTTTTCGGACGACTGCTGTGGGTTTTGGTGCTGGCCGCGATTGGCGTGATGTACGTCACCGGGTCGTATGAGCACGGAGGCGATATTCTCCGAAACGCACTGCTAACCGTGATCGCTGCAGTGTTTGTGTACGGATTCTGCCTGTCGTTCATCGGGTCATTTTCAAACGCAGTTGAGGCGGTCAAAGGCAAGCGCCTGCTGAAGCAATGCGAGACCGAGCCCGTCTGGGAGGTTGTTGAACAACGGGAAGGGCAGCGCGGCGGTTTGCTTCGTGTTTTGCGCAGCGTCAACGAACAGTATCGCGTCGATCCCAACTCGGTGGACGAAACCGTACTCATCGCGCTGCTTAAATCCCGAATGAACGGCATCGCGGAGCGCGTCCAGCAAGCTGGCCGACTTTGCTTGCAATGCGGAATGATCGGGACCGTAGCGGGCCTGGCGTTGATGTTGCCGGCGATGGGTAGGGCGGTGACCGCAGCCGAAGGCAAAGGCGGTCCCGAACTGATGGTTGAGATGTTCAAGGACGGAGGCCCACTCGGCGATTTGGGCACGGCGTTTCTGACAACGCTCGCCGGCATCGTGGCCAACATCGTCCTTTCCGGCTTGTCCGGATCACACCGTCAATCCGTAAATCAAATCTGCGCGAGTTTTCTGGAGTCAATGAACGTGTATGTCATGCCGGCGTTTCGACGTGCCGGCAGAAACAAGGAGTTGAAGCGCAATGAGGGACTTGGAATTCCTACACGAAAACGAACAGGATCAAACGGACGACTCAAGCATGATGATGAACGACCTGCTGATGGGCGTCTTGGGCGTCATCCTGCTGATTCTCATGACGGCAATGGTGATGATCGGCGTTCCTGACGTCAGCCGCGCGGAGGCCGAGGAATTGCAGGACACGATCAATGGCTTGAATGGCCAGGTCGCCGACATCGACCGCGAGAAGAAGGAAGTCGAAGGCGAACTGAATGCTGCCACTGATGCGCTGGAAATCGCGCGCCGAGATCGAGACGCAAATGAACGGGAAGCCAAAGAGAAGGCTCTTGATCTCAAGGATGCCGAAGCGCGGCTGCAAACGATGCGCGAGGCGCTCAACCAAACCAATTCCAGTGCTGGCGACATTACAACAACGCCAACAGACGTAGTCGTGATCGTCGATTCAACCGGAAGCATGACAGAGCATCAAGATGCCATAAGGGGTTCGGTGTACTCGATCGCCGAAGTCGGATCGCGCATCTGCCCGGAATTCCGGATTGGACTGGTGTTCTATGAGGGTGGCGTCTGTCGGTTCCCGTTGACCGCAATCGAACCGACGCAGTACGGCCGTGTCAGTCGGGGCATGGCCCAGTTGAAGCAATTCGATCCATCTTGTTCGGACGGAAGCGGTGGTGCCAACATCGAGGCGGGCTTCAATGCGGGCCTGCAGATGTTGGCACAGACCAATTCTTCAAACCGCAAAGTCCTGGTGCTCATCGGCGACGTTGGCCCATGGGAACGGGGCAATGATGAAGCGATTGCCGCCCGAATGCGCGAAGACTTCAGGCGGTTTTGCGCGAGGTCGGCATTTCACCAGGCTTTGTTTCTGTTTGCGGACAGCAACAACCAAAACACCCGAACGATCGCGTTCTTCAAGGGCATGGCCAGCATCGCCGGCAAAAACGGCATGTATTCGGATGACGTGTCGCAGATCGCAGCCACGGTGATCGAGGCTGTGATCGGATCGAAAGACAGTTAACTCGGTGAAGGATCATGATTCGAATTGAACGCACTGATGTTCATGAGAATGACCAGGCTGTGCCTCCAGTCTTGTCGACGTTGTCGCATCGCTACGCGCAACCATTGAAAGCGCCTGCGGCGGCATTGAGCTCGTCCGATCCAATCAATCAAACCGAAGTCGGTGCGGACGCAACGGGTACGTCCTGGTTTGAGGCGGCGAAACGGTGGGTAAGCGAGCAAGCCAAACGGGTGACAACGCCCGTCGTGAAGGCGATTGCCAAGATCGTTGACGTTCTTACGCCGATCGTTGCAGCGATCCTTCGTGTCATCTGGATCGTCATCAAACCGGTGTTGATCGTCGTGGGGTATGTGCTTTGGGGCATTTTGGCTTTGGCCGGCTTCATCGTGGCCGGCGCGATCTATCTGGCGCTCTTGGCCGGTTGGATCTGGCTGTGGTGCGCCTTGATTTGGTGGGTTGTTTCAAGTTTGGCCGGCCTGATCTTCGGCTGGCTCTCTTAAAAATCGAAAGGATAAATCCTATGTTTGGTCGGTCAGCAAAGCGCGAGCGAGCTGCAAAACGCGCCTATGAACAACTCTTTGACGGACTGCGCCGCGGTGTCGATCTGCCACCGACGGCTGCCCAGGAACGGTTTCCGACCGGGACGGATATCGCCAATAACCCAGACCTTCGGTTCGATTTGAACAATCGAGAAGGCAAGATTTTTCTGGGAACGGTGGGGGCGCGCATCCTTGAACGCCACGGAAAGCGCTATGCGGCCGACGGCACGCTTGTCGGTATCGCCGATGATCGATCGGTTCTTTGCTGCGCGGGAAACCGTTCAGGCAAAGGTCGCGCGTTTCTAATCAACAATCTTCATCTGTGGCCTTATTCAATCATCTGCTCAGATCCCAAACTCGATCTGGCAAGTGACACCGCATCGTATCGCGCGAGGACTCAGAAAGTTTACCTCATCGATCCATTCGAAGTCGCCCACCTGAGCGCATCGATGTACCGGGCGAGTTTTAACCCCTTAAAAATGCGCTTGGGCGACGATGCGGATTCGGCGATTGAATTGGCGATGCTGATCGCGGACGCGCTCGTCGTAAAGGCCGGCGATCGCGATCCCCACTGGAATGCCACCGCCCAGGAAATGATCGAAGCAACCGTGCTGCACGTCATGACCTGGCCCGCCTACGAGAACTGCCGCACGCTTCGCACGGTTTACGAACTGCTGATGACCAAAGTCGAGGACGGCGGTCCGGGTGAACCGAGCACTCTGGAAGTCGAGATGGTCGGCAACATGATATTTGATGGCGTCGTTGCAGCGGGTGCTACAGCTTTTTTTGATAAGGACGATAGAGAAAGAAGTTCGGTTCTGTCGACCATCCGCCGGCATTTGCATTTCCTGACGTACCCGAAGATCGCCCGCGCTCTGGACGATGGTCCTGTCGATCTGATGAAGGCGATCGATGAACCGACGACGATATATTTCGGAGTGCCGGCGACGAAAGCCCGGACCTGCGCCGCGTTCTCGCGATTGTTCGTCAACCTATCCCTGGCGGCATTTGAAGCCAACACCAATCGGCGCGACTACCAGTATCAGCGCGGTCGCGCGCCGACGTTGATGATGATCGACGAATTTCATTCGCTCGGATACATGGAGCGCATCGAAGTCGCGGCAGGGCAGATTGCGGGCCTGGGCTGCAAGCTCATGCCGGTGTTCCAGGATCTCTCCCAAATCAAAACCATCTACCCGAACTCCTGGGAAACGTTCCTGGGCAACGCTGGCACGTTGATCTTCTTCGGCAACAACGACCTGACCACCCTCGAATGGATCGAGAAGCGTTTGGGTTCAACGCTTGTCTACAACCCGTCACACAACGATCCGACGTACGACTCGACGGTGAGTGGCGGGGCGACCGGGTCGGGATTCAATTTGGGGTCGCATCCATTGATGACCGTTCCTGAAATCGCCCGCATATTCGGGCGCGAAGATCCCTTTCAGCGCCAGTTGGTGATTACGCCGACGGGCGGCCCAATGATTATCCAAAAAGCGTTCTATGACCTGCACCATGAATTGAGGCGACACTATGATCGTCAGTCTTGAAACCCTGCCTCTGACCCGATGGCCGAACCTTCGGCGCACCCGCAATGGCGGGATGATCGTTGTCGGTCGTTGCCTGGGAACGCTTCGGTGGAAGCTTATGCGAATCGTGGGGCGATGGCTCTGTCGCATTGCTGGTCTTTTCGTGCTCGCGTCGGCGTTCCTGCTGCCAGCGATGACGGAATATGAATCGGGACCGTCAAGCAAGTGGGGCAACACCATCGTTCGTCAGATGCTTTGGTTGCGGATCACGACGCGCGATCTGCTGGTTAGCGATTTCCCCGACGTGGGCGCATTCATCGCCTATGACGGCCGCAATCCATACGACTGGCACCTGGGTGGGGCCGGATTCCTGCTGTTGGTGCTGGCCGGTCCTGCCGGCACCGTGTTGGGATTGATCTTGTGCGGCGTACTCTGGCCCATCATCGCCCGAAAAACCAAGCTGACATTCACACCCGAGAAAGTGGTGCTGCACCAATGGTGGGGGAGGGCGACATTCCACCGAGACGACCAGGACAATCCGGTGTCGTTTCGCAGCGTGGACCTCGCCGACGTGCAGCCGTTTGTGGCCAGCGCGGGCACCGATCGGAATTTCGCGGGACAGCCGACCCGCTTGGGCACCAAGGCAGCCATGCTGATGCAGGGACTGCGTCAACATCTCATTGCTCGCCCGCTTCGCCCGCAACGGGCAGAACAAATCGTGGTGGCGTGTCACATCGCTATGAAAGAAACGCGATCGCTGACGCCTTCGGGCGATCGACGTTGAATTGTTGACCTCTTGAAATCGGGAGAATCCCATGTCGGAAAGGAAAACGGAATTCAATCGCACGGCCAATCCCGACGCGTCCCGAGATGCGGCAGAGAAAGGGCGCCCCATCGCCACGAAGCGCGAGTTGGATTGGCTGATAGAGTGCCTCGACCATGTCCAACTGAACTACGAGCCACCGCGTCCGCCGGGAGCGCCAGACGAGTGGAGGGCGGCGGCCCGCCAGTTGGGCCTGAGAATCAACTACCTGACAAACCGCCTCCACGGGCAGCGTTCGTTGACCGGTGATTTCAGCCGGGCGACGCAGAATGAATCAAAGCAGCATTCTCCTAATCCGTACCAGAAACGGATGCTCCTGCGCCGGGAGTTTAACGATAAGGCCCGCGACACCATGAAGGATCGGGAAACGTAAAACTTGCGCTCAGCGCGACATTTGAGTTAGGATGACACATGACATTCAAGACCGAAAAACAAACCGAAGCACTGCTCGAATCCCAGACCCGGGACCTGCCGATGCCGGATGGATCCACCCAGCCGGTGACGGCGTTTCGTATGGCGTGGAATTCCTACGATTTCATTCTGGCCTGTGGGGTGCATCAACCGATCGACATCACCCGAATGATCGCGGAGGACGCTTGTTCCGCGGGCAAGTCGTTCCAGGAGTATTTTCCGGGGGCGGTGAGTGCCATTCATCAGGCGATCTGTGACGAGTTCGGCAAGTTGAAACGAATCTAAATTAGAATCAAAGCGATTGTCAGATACATTGATACATGTTTTGGCCGCCGGGGTGGCTAAATCATATTTACCTGTAAGTGAGGTTCGAATCGAATGTTTCCGGTGGCGTCAAGCAACATACAAAAAGCTACGCCAGTAGCTGTTCACTAAATCGCCGTTCGGACGAATTGACAATCGCGCAAATCTTAGAAAAGTCTCAAGAAAGCCACTGTAGTCAGTGTTGCGCGCGGAGACAAGAGACCTAGTTTGTCGATTTGGCTAGAGCATCACAAGAGCATTTTTGCATTAAATCGCATGTGGTGTATGGCTGGTTGTTTGTAGATGGATTGCGGCACCTCAAGTGGCTTATTACAATCATAGTTGATAATTCTGAGTGGTCGGTGTTAAAGGAACCAGCTCATGGCAAGGAATAGAAGACAAAGGCGCAATGCTGCAAGAAAGGGCGGAGCTAAACCAAAGACTGAAGAGAAGTCGTTGCAGAAAGATGCGCCAGCAGATACTTCCCCTGTTGACGAAAGATCGCCGGAATTGGCGAGTCGTCCGGAACAAACGCCAAAGAGCGGGTTGTCCACTGGCTGGATTGTTCTTTCCGGTATAACTTTGCTCGGGTTTTGCATTGCCGTTTCGCAGCTAGCAGGAAGCAATGCTGGCACAAAAGCTGCAAACGAGGCCGTTGACTACAACGGACTTAAGGATCGACTATCGAACGAGGTTGAGCATATCAAACGACAGATCGATGTGCACAAAGAAGAATCGATTGGAGATCTCAAGAATTCAATTTCCTCCTTTTCCTCAAGTTTCAACGAACGCTTGGATTCTTTGCAGAAGACATTGTCCTGTCTTGACATTCCGCGCGAAGAACCTCCCCTTGCATACCGCAATAAGGCTGTGTTTGTCGTATTGCCTCCTCGTAATCGCGGAGCGGCTGCAGCATCCTCAGAAGACATTTGGGATGGTCTAACGCGGGCCTCAGGTGGCGAATACTTGGCGATTACAAAGCCGCCGAGCAGCGTAGAATATATCGAAATCATTGAAGTTGAGGATGGGCCAGATGGAGCAAGCACAATTCGGCGCCTAAAAGATCGAACACGAACACATGACTGCTTATTGGTATTGGGTCATGTAGAGAGTACGCGTGCAAAATCCTGCGTCGAGGACTTTTATCGTCGAGAAGAACTGCCCGCTATCTTGCTAGGACCTACGACACCATCGATTACGAAGGATGCAGTCGACGCCGATTCGCATCTCATACTGCGTATGCTTCCTACCGACGATATGCAGGTGGATCGAATCGCTCGAGTCGTTATGGAGCGCCCTGACTTTGAAAGAATCGTCATTGCTTCTGATACTAGCAACGAAGTCTACAGTGATTACATTACGACTCAGCTTGCTCAGAACGAAATTGTGGGCGGAAGGATCGTCTGGACGGTTCCGATTAGCCCAACGGATGTTTCGGAAGCTGATTTCTGTAGCGTAGCGCGCTATAACCCAGACCTGATTATCGTGGTCGGAATGAGTACAACCGCAAGAATCTTGGTCCAAAGCTGGGAAGCAGTCGTCACCGAACGAGATTGCACGAAAGTGCACGATCTCAAGAATGTTTCAGCGATGTTTACCGATGGCTGTGCTACTAAGCAATTTCACGAGTTTATCGTTGGTCGGGACAGCGAAAAATGGAAGGACCTGTTCATTCTGTCCCCGATGCCACGTCGAGGCACCTCGGAGCAAGGCGAGTTGTTCGATTATGAACTTCTCGGTGAATTTGCCAGCCATCTCTCTAGTCACTTGTTGAACAAGGCGTATCAACAGGGAAGACTCAATAGAGCCGGTGTCGTGGAGCAAGTCAACGTTCTGATGAAAGATGGTCGGACACACATAGGACCCAGAGACGGCAAGACCTATGTAGATTTCACCCCTGACTCGAACAGCAGAAACGTCATGGGCGACAATCAAGAGTGGAAGTGGAATGTGTATCAAGTAAATCGATCCAGGAAACGAATGGAATTATTCGAATAGAAAAAGGCTGTGGGCCGCTTGACTATTCATATTGTGTGATTGTCGAAACTGATGCCACGAATCTCGCTTGTAAATCCGCCACTGCTTGCTCGTGGTAGAGAGCACCTGACGCCTCCGCTTGGTTTGCTTTGCCTAGCGGAGATAGCGGAACTAGCAGGGTGGAATTGGGCGTTAGTCGACCTCGACCTTCAAATTCAGTCTTGGGATTCAAAACCGAACAATGAGTTTTACGAACAAGCTGCGTCCCGAATTCTGGCAGATGATCCAGACATCTGTGCTCTGACATCCATGGGCGTAAACACGCATGTTGCGCTCGAAATCGCAAATCGCGTCAAGCAAGCCTCTCCACGTACATTCATTGCGGCAGGAGGTGTTCATTTTTCGTCGATTCACGCTGCTCTGCTGCAAATGGGCTCACCAGTTGATTGTTTCGTCGTAGGAGAAGGCGAGATTGCATTCAGGCAAATGCTCAACCTATTCGCCGGACATTCGGGCATCGACTCAATACCGCCCAGACTAGCGGGGGACGGAGACACAGTTACGCTAAACGCGGAGCAGCCCGGGGATTTCGGATTTCCATTCAAAGCCATTGAGCGAATCGACCTTGAGGAATACTTCCGTGAAAGTGGTTTGCGCCGTGTCTCATATGAAGGGGGACGAGGGTGTGTCTTTAAGTGTGCATTCTGTTACAGCCCTGGTTTCTACGGGGGCGGAGCTCGAGATCTCCGGCCAGCGCAGATCGTTAGCAACTGGGAGAGACTTCATTCAGTCGGTGTTAATCGAGTCTTTATGGTGCAAGATAACTTCACAAACCATCCTCGCCTAGCGATTCAAATCTGCCACGCTTTGGAGGCATCTGAGTTACCAATTTCTTGGAATGCCTACGGGACATTGCCTCAGCTTTCCCCAGTCCTTATCGCAGCACTAGGGCGCGCGCGCTGTGAGCAGTTATACATCGGCGTGGACGCTGTATCTGCAAATCAGCAGAAGGCATTTGACAAGCCTTTTTTCAAACATTTGGCACCGTTGCTTGCGACCATCGGGAGGTTGTGTGATGCAGGTGTTCAGCCAACTTGCGCCTTTATTCTGAACCTCTTTACTCCTCAAATGGAGGAGGTCGAGGCGACGCTTCGCACCGCTATTGCATGTGCAGGAGCCGGGGCGAGAATTCGAATAAATGCGCTTTCGCGCTACCCGGGCACTTCTCTAGACGAAACAATGGCGTCAAGTAGCCGTGGGGAGATTTCGCGCTATTCCGAGGCGAGAGCACGGATTTTGCTAGAGGTGCCGGAAGTTGTTTGTCAAAATGACCTCGCCAAGCTGAATCCGGAGCTCTACCCTTTCCATTCCACGGAGGCGACTGAGGTACAATGGATTCAACGCCTTAGGATGATTCGTCTGGCGCAACGGATGATCCAGATTTATCCGGACGATTTTGCTTCACTGGCAAAGGACGTTAAGAACAACGTATCGGCTGTGTTTAGCGATTTAGTCACCTCGGATTATGGGATAGAAATTGAGCGAACCGTAGGTCTTGCCGAAATATATTAAAGTATGGTAATGTGGGCATGTTCTAGATGTTTAGAAGGGGGCGATGCCATGAAGAAGTCTAAAGAGAAGAATGTTCGCGATCCACGAGAGTCTACCGGGACTGAGACGGTAGCCTGCTATTTGTCGCAAACGTTCGAGCAAAGGCGAATGCCGCCGAAGTTGCGCGATCACATCGAGCAAATAGCACGCTCGGGGCCGCCGCAGCTTCAACGCTAGCTTGAATGAATTCTATTTTATCGATGCGCTGATTCTTTTCGTGTATGCATCGGCGATGTCAAATCCGCCCTCGCACCTGGACGCCTTGTTGACGTAATACTCAGAGGGAACGCAATGGTTGCTTAAGATATACGTGCCCTCGATTATCTATCTCGATTCCCACGATATCGGCTCTGCGTTTTCTTCGCCCGTCGTTTATTCATCAACGATTCAAATTGATTGATCGACTGATCCATCATTTCCGAAGGTGTAATCGTCTGTCGGCCTGACGGGATCTGCGTTACCTGGCGGGCGTCATCACGCCGGCGACAGACGTTGAACGCATTGACACGCTGTTCGTTCCGTGTTTTCCAATCGGTGCGTATGCCGGCTTGCTCAAGTCGATGCTTTGTGATGAGCGATTGACGTTCCTTCAGGAACCGATCGCGTTGCAGCTGTAGCATACGATCACGCTCGACGTGGACCGGTGTGGCCGCCTCATTCTCAAAGCGCTTCTGCCGATTCGACAATCGTTTGCTTTCAGCTTCCTGTTGAAGCTTGAATGCCTCCAACCTGGCTCCCGCGTTCCCAAACGCCTGAAACCCTTCACTAATTGCCTTGCGTCGATCGCCGGCCGATACGATCGCTTTGAAGTCAATAGTACGCAGGGCATTGCGAATGCGGCCGAGCATCTTGTTTTCGCGTTGGTTGAATAGAACTTTGTCGGCCTGCTGCTCGTGGAACAGCGTCCTCCATTTCGGTTGGAAATCGACGCGGACCTGGTTCTTGGCGGCCTCCACGTAGCGTTTCGCCTGGCTCCGGATCGATCGAATATCCTGCTCTCGACGGTTTAGAAGCTGCTGCATCTCCTTGGCCTGGCGTTGTCGCATCGCGCGTTGTTTGGCGGCGATGCCGGCATCCTTCTTGCGTTGCTGTTTCTTTATCGCGTCAAATTCAGGACCACCGTTATCGTTGTTGGCGGCGAGCTCGAAGATGTTACGCGGCTCAGCCCGTTGGCCTCGTGTGTATTCACCGCGATTCCGTGCATCCCAGTTCAATTTGCGGTTCTCGCAAAGAATCTGGCCCCGTTCTTCTTCGTACGACAGCGCGAATTCCGACAAACGAAGCTTCTGCTTCGACGACGAGAGCATCCGACCGTCATGGGGTGACACGCGGTTAATCATCAAATGCACATGCGGCTGCGGTTCATCCCCATGCTGGAAGATCACGATCTGGCGATCTTCGGCACCGATGGCGCGAATGGCACCGTTGGCTGCCCGGAGCATTTCGTCGCGGGTGAGCTCGTCTGCTTCGCTTTCGTGCCAGGACAGACTGATATGCAAAACGCTCTGCGAGGACCGCCTGCCGGTCTTGCGAATGCCGGCATTCGCTTTGAGCCGTTCAGCATCCATCGCTGTTGCCGCCATCACGCGCGAGGCCACGTCGGGATTGGATGTTGCCAGGTTGCGGGTCTCCGCAAACACCACGCGGTCGGACGTGTCCGCACCCTTGTCGTGGGCCAGGTAACGCCACAAGCCCCGAAAGGACGTTCCAGTTCCGTGAATGCGCGGCACCATCAGTCGGTCTCGGTCACTTTGGCAAGGGCAGCCTCGACCTTGTCGATAGCCTCATTGATGCGATCGCGGACCATCGTCCAGTCGTGGTTGAAACGCCGATCGGTGTGTGCCGCCAGCGCCAATTGATTGGCGAGGTTGCCGGCAGCCTTCAACTGCAAGCCGGCCTGGTTGATTTCGGAGACCAGGGCAGGATTGAAACGGTGCTTGGGAATGGGCCCACCGATCGCCCGCCGACGCAGGTAATCCGAGACTGTCAGGCCCGATGCGGCAGCCTGGTTGCTGATGTTCTCGAGCTCGGCCGGACTTAGTCGCACGCCTTTCGTTTTCGAGAGCCGTTGGTCCGGCGGCAGGGGAGGGCGACCGCCTAGTCCGGGTCGCCGTTCATCCTGCTCGACATCGATCGCGTTCACATTCTTCATCCCATCGCCCAATCAATCGCATCAAAGGGCGCCCCCTTTGCCCGATCCAACGCGGGTGCGTTGGCCGAATTCCAGAGCCGGAACATTGGTCGTCATCGAAGGGTCGAAACCCCTTCGTCCATGGGTTCCAAGGGAGCAGGAAGGCTCCTTTGGTCCAGGGGTGGGGTTCTCAGGGGAGGGGGCGGCGAAGGCCCTCTACCTTGTGTCATGATCCAACGGTGACCCGTTGGCCAGATGCCCGAAATCCTTCAGGATCGGGCTAGTTTTTGTGTAACAAAAACACATCTGGCTATCCGGCAACGGCGCGTTTTTACCGCATTCAAACGCTGTGTGCAAGTGTGGATCAATTTCGCCTCTTTGACGCCAGTCTGGGTTCACGCAGAACCATTGCTGATCGCATTCAATTGAGCCGTCCTGTGCCCGTTTTGAAAAAAACTTTGTCTTTGGGACACCGCGGACTTCAGACGGAGATTAATCAGTGGAGACCCAATTCCGGCACTGTGCTGGACGGGTATTACCGACATCAGTCACGTTTTAAGTGGAGACCAATCATGACTACCCAGCAAATCAAAGGAGGCATCGAACAAATCACAGCCGATCCCATCAAACGGCCAACCATTATTACCCAAATCGCTGCCATATTTATCGCCATCGCCATCGGATTTGGGATTGCGGCTATCTGCGGAATTATCTCGCAACCAGACATCGCATCCTCAGATCAACAGATTGGAATCACGACAAGGCTGCAAGAAGATAATCGTACTGGAGGTGCTTACCTCTCTGATCAAACAGATCGTGATACAACGCCGGTGGTGTTAAACCGGCTGGCGGCTAAGGGAGTAACCGCCACGGGCTACTTAAGGCATGAGGCCGGCGTGGTCTAACCACCCAATCGATGAAGGGCGGCGTCACCGTACGCTGTTGAAAATATGCCAAAGATTCAGGTAGAATTTGGGCCAGATTCGAAGTTGTTCCGTCAGATTCTCACAGCGATCATGAGCGGGAACGGCTTAACGAATAAGAAAGTCATCGACTGCCGAAACGGTGTTTATGGCGAGGACGTTAAGGAGATGGTGGAGATTATGATCTCATTGCACAACGCCGATATTGATCGTACCGAAGCCAAATTAGTTTTGGAACTAAGTTGAACTTACTCTGGGCGCCGTCGCGTAAAGACGGCGCCCAATTCTTTCCTCTTCTTAAGGAGTTTTTAACGTGATGCGACTAAATGGATACTTGAGACACGCTTATCTGGCGGTTGCCTTGCTAACCGTTTGCGGACAAGCAACAGCGAAGGGCGGCTACGCTGATACCACAACGTCCACGCCCGATCGGATGGTTTCAGCGACATTCGCCGCTGCAACAACATCAACCCCCTCGACAGTGCCTCCGTCTACAACGTCATTAGACGAACAGCCATTGACGCCTGGCGATAGTCATTCCGTCGCTCTGTACGTCGTCTTCAGCCCTTCGGTCGTCTGCGAATTACCTGACGACGACACCAGCAAGAAGTCCAGACAACTTATCGCACGACGCACGTTAACGCGCAACGCCACCTGTATCTGGAGCATTAAAACCTTTGTAATGGAGAGGATTTATGAAATCCAAAAGTTCATCGAGTGAAAAAGTCCAGTTTCCAATTTCTAAAGCCCTCAATGCAATTGATCTATATTGCGAACGCAGTGGCCTTACCTCAATCCTCCAAGATTTTCTCCACGACCGCCTGGTCGACCGCGTAGTCTTTCGCAACCTGGATCCCATCTCCGGAAACGTTGCGATCCCACACCCCGGCAGCCTTTGGGGGGTGATCAACTGGAACGGACGCAGAGTCATCGCGACGCTGTTCAAGAGACGCGAAGTGGGCACCAATCTACAAATGGACGCGCAACCCGAACCCGTTGCCCACGTCGAGACTGACTTGTCCACCAAAAATATTCTCGTTGCGTTTGAAGGCTTGATCGATGACCTATCAAATAATGATAAGAAAATCGTTCGAGTTTACTGTACTGTGAAATCGATTCGAGAAGCTGCCGAAATACTCGATATTTCCAAGTCAGATTTCCAGCGAAAGTTGTTCCGAATCGTCTCAATCCTTCGAGCAAAATATAAATCCTGAATTCATGGAAACCATTTCTGAAGGAGAATGGTTTTCAAACGATCCCCATTGCGCTCCTGATGGAGCGCAATGGGGATCGTTCATTGGCGCGGTTATCGCTGGACGAATCGCATTGCTCGTTTCAGGTGGATTACTGTGTGGAGGTTGATGATAAAGGAATCGCGGGCGCCGAAAGGAGATGAGAATCGATGAATATTTCACGGATCAATCGAAACACCATGCTTTGGTTTACCAAATACGTCTTTCTGATTTCCATCGGGTTCGCCTTCATCTACCCGTTTGCGTGGGGAGCCGCGTTCCTGTCGGGTTTGAGCTAGTTTCTGTTATAGGGCACACGAATGCTTGCTGCAAACCGTCGCAATGTGATATTCTAGTTATAGGATCATCGCACACGGGAATAGAACTATGAACAATGGAGACCAAGAAGACGAATGTATACCGCCTCGGGCGGATCAAGGGCAAGTTGATTTTGGACCCGACTCGCAATTGTTTCAAAGTGTGCTTGCCGCAATCATGGACAACCGCAGGAACGACGAATCTGTGACGGATTGCCTCGCCGGCGTTTTCGGGGAGGAAGCCAAGAGTATGGTCGAAACCATGATCCAACTGCGCGACGTTGATCCTCAACAATTCGAACCGTAATGGTCGCAATCTAATGGACGAAACAGAACTGTTCTCCGAAGTTGTGTTATGCAAGGAACGGAACGACCTAGGCAGGCAGTCAAAGGACTTTTGCTAAGTCAATTCACGATTTGTTGTCCTTGAAACAATCGCGGAATCGTAGACGGAGGACCTTGAAGAATGAATAAATTCTCTGTTGTTCCTGTAGTGATGTCGATCGTACTCGGCGGTTCATGCGGCGTGCGCGCCGGAGAATGCGATGCAATATTGAATGACGCACTGGTGGCGGTTCTCGCACAAAGTAATGGGGTGAGCATCGAAAACGTTTATGAGAATGTCTTTCAGCATGAATATTCTAAGCACAAGTCACGAAACACTAAACTTGGAGCAAGCGTATCTAGGTATTTCACAGATAACCTCAGCGAAAAAGAGTACGAGGCCCTACGCAATGAGTTCTATTTCTGGCAAAACCTAAGCTTGCCGATGGAGGTGTCGAGAAGCCTTGTGGCCCCAATAGCCAATGATGAAGCCGTTCGGGTATGGCTTGAATGTGTCAAGAACCAGGCTGTTAGCATTTCTTACAAAAGCATCGGTCGAAAGGATGTGATTGTTAAAGTCGAGTATAGTCGCAGCAATGGTGACCCGGACAAAATCCAAGTTTCCAAAGTTCTTGCCGTGAACCTCTCCCTTAAGGGCAGCATATCGACCCCCCTCGAAGAAGGTGCCGTTTTGCGGGATGGACAAAGCATATCGGGATTGTTCGCTCGTGACGCGGCGGATGCACCTGCGGCTATAATTTTGGAATTCCAACCACCTATAGCAACGCTGAGGGAATTTATCGCTCCTCAAAATAACAAGAAAATGGAGACAATAGGAGGCGATTGGACCGCCTTCGTTCGAGCGATGCATAGGCCGCACCCAGCAAATGGAAAATTGGGAGACCCGGATTCTCGGTGCCATCTTATGATGGACGCCAATGTTGAGTTATCACATGATACGAATCGATGCTTGGTAAGTCTTCGAGTTGTTGCAGATGAAGGTCGGCACGATTGGTCATACGGAGAAGGCGAACAAAAATTTGTACTGTACCAAGCTCCTCCTGGATTCCGAATACAGTCGATAGCAACACCCGAACAGCGTTTAGATTCATTACAATATGCCGAAGCCGGAGCGAAAGGGATAGGGGCGTGCGAAGGACGCGATTTTTTTGTGGCTGGTCAAGGAGGTGCTACAGCGCGCGGAGTTGTCGCCGAGTGGGACTGCGTTGGCGATCAAAATGGGCCAGAGCTGTTGGGGTCTACAGGATGCCGCGCCAGGCTCCATGATATCGTTTTGATAATCGAACCAGTTTGTGAATAGCGACCGGGAGAATGTGGCGATGAGCAATTCGGCTGAACATTTCTCCAGCTTGGGCGTGGTAAAGTCACTTGGGCAGCTTGGCATCGTTGTGACCGGAGTCCTAGTGCCGACCATGACCAGCATTAAGGGGTGTCATGAGTCGCGTATGGTAGAGCAACAGCAGAATCATCAAATTCGAATGTCGTATTTCGAAAAAGCTGTCGACGAGGATCTGGGTCTGTCGTTTCACCAAAAAGTGATGCGGTTCCTGATAATTGCTGCCCCCGACAATGCAGTGAGGGAATGGGCTACCGGAGAATTGGAAATACTCAACCGCGATAAGAAAAGCCATGACGAAAAGTTCGAACCACTCTGCTCCTTGCAGCACCAAATCACTCGACAGCTAGAATTGATTTCCGACGCTATCGCGGAAGGGCAGACTCAGGAAAATATTGGTGCTTTTCGTTACGACCTGCAAGATCTCCGCGATCAAAGGCTAACAGTGATAAGTGGCTTAGATGAGGTCGACTACTATGTGTTCCTAGACCTTCTAGAACGATTAAAATTCTGTAGTCGGTGCGATGCCGAATCGAGTAATCCCTGCAATAGTGGAGATTGATTCGACAGTGCAAAAAGGCCAGCGAACGAGTCACGAAGCCCACCTCTCTAGCAATCCGCTACTTCGCACTTCTGATGACAACCTCAATGTTGTCGAACTCGGATACCGAGAATCTTGAAATATTCTTGAGTTCGTCCGTAGCCATGTATTCGTCGACGAGTGTTTAAGGAAGCCCGAATGCTCATCGGCTCATGTCAGTGAGGCGGGAAGGTGCAGCGCATGATGAGCCTTTGGAGATTGACAACACTCTTTTCGCGCGTTGGATTCATTGTTCACCATAACTGACACCGTGATTCCCAAATTCGTTAGCCCGCCTCCGCGGTAGCCGAAGGAACGCAGCGTTGCTCGGTAAGGTGCTGGATTACGTTTTCGGTCAGTTCTTTGGTCAAGGCTGCCTGTGCCTGCGTGCGTTCTGCTTCAGGCAATTCCTCAGCAAGCTTCAAAGCAAGCCCAATGTTTTGCATGATGACTATCTTTTGATGATAAGTGCCCTTTGCGGCCAACATGCGGTTATACAGGAACAAGAAGACGGCTGCGACGAACTCGCCGAGAACGCCCGCGCTCACTGTGACGTAAGCAGGAATTGTTTGCTCCATGAACATCATCACAATTCCTGCGATAATAATAAATAGCGACACAGCAGACACGAATGTGATTTGGTAGAACCCCTTGTCTGTCTGCTCTTTGATTTGAAGATTATGCTGGTCAAGGTATTTTAAGTTGATCTTTACGAGTTTTGTAAAAAAATCATCTTCGAGACTATCCTGCAACTGCTCAATTTTAGCTGAAGCAAGTTGATAATCTATGTCGCCACTCTGGCGGCGATGGTACGATCGCATGAAAAAGAGCGCCAAAAGATTGACAACGAATCCAACGACGAGTGCTCCGGAAAGCCTGCCGGCCCAAGATGTCCATTCTCCGCTAAGCTGTTGGAAATCGAGTATAGGCTCCACGCAAGTAACACTAAACACAATAACGCTTACGAGGAGCCAATAAACCCATTTGAACTTCAAGTTTTCACGGCTAGATTGAAGCTCTTCCTGCTGCGAAGCAATCTGGGCGAAAGTCGCATCAGCAATTCTGCCTTTGCCAAAATCCGGTTTGGGTGCGCTTACGACGGCAGTGTTGGATTCAGTATTGCTCACTTCGAATCGCATCCTTGAGCTGAGGAGGCTTGATACAATTTCTAAAGCATATCGCAAATCCCGCATTTGCAAATCCTAACCCCCCTACCGTTGACAATTAACATGAAATAAAGGATGTTATTTCGTATTAACCGGGCCGGTAGGGGGGTCGGCGGTCGGCTCGACAGTTCGGTCCTCAATTCTTGGATATGGAGAGCGCTCAATGACCGGTCTCACGTCAGACGCAAAACTCGCCGTTCGAAGGGAATCCGAGGCGGTCGCCCGTGAATACATCCAGAACGAGCACTCACGGGGCAGGACAGGTTTCAAGTGGCTCGTTGGTATCAATGCCGGCGTTGTACTCACCTTAATCATTTCAAGTCTTACGTTTCTTCAAGCAATTGTTCGGAATCAAGTCATTACCGCCGTTGATCGAGAATCTCGCGTTTTGAGCCAACGAGTTGAGAACATGAACAAAACGATCGATTCAACGTTGACCGGTGCCGGGAAATTTCAACGTCGGAAAGATCAATTGGAGCTGCAGGCAGATGAGCTCGATTCCCGTTTCATTGAAGCAACGACAAACATCGAGGAAAGGGGAAAAAAATTCAAGGAAACCCTTGAGAAGCTAAGTGGCCTAGAGGATGCTCAACTCATTGCAATTTCGAAGTGGATGGAGGACGAGGGCAAGGGCGTCATTTCTGAGCTCAAGCAAGCCACCGAAAGCGTAAACCAACTTCATGTATTCCAGACACGAACCTTGCCAATCGGTTCAATCATTGGATGGCACGCAACGCCAGAAGATGTGAATATCCCAAAGGACCTGGTAGGTGCCAACAAACCTTGGATGCGTTGCGACGGCGAATTGGTCACCGATGCAGACAGCCCTTTCCATAAAAAAAGGTTGCCCAATCTCAATGGTGACGGTCGGTTTCTTCGCGGCGGCGAGAATTCAGGAATGTTGCAGTCTGAACAAGTTGGTCCCCATTTGCACAAGATAAACTTGTTTCAGGTAGGTGCTGACATGCAGGCTGGGGGGAGATCTCAGTATCTGAATCCGAACACGAAACCTGGCGAGTATTTTGAGACTCGCGATAACGAGATTCCACCGGGCGAATCGAAAGAGACCCGCCCAGTTAACATGTCCGTCGTTTGGATCATCCGCGTGAAATAACCAACGGAGCCGGCAAGGAGGCCGCCCCACCATGACCACCGAAATCATCAAAGTCGATGCCACACCACTGGCCCGGGCCGACGCCCCCACTGTCATCGCCCAGCACGGCAACGCGGCGCGGTACGCCTATTTCGAGGACTTCCTCGCCGGCATCGACAACGAACACACCCTCAAAAACTACCGCCGGGCCGTCGATCGCTTCCTTCACCACTGCGAAACCAAAGGACTAGCCCTTCACGATGTCATGCCCAGTCACATCAAGGCGTACATCCAACGGCTGACGTCCAACCGTCGCAATGCCGAGGGCCATCCCAAGAAAGCCTCCAAGCCCATGAAGCTGCTGCATCTGACCGCGATCCGTCAGCTGTTCGATCACCTGGTCACCCGCCATGTGATCGTCATCAACCCGGCCGCATCAGTAAAGGGGCCCAAACACGTGGTTCGCAAGGGCAAGACCCCTGCCCTATCGCCGCAACAAGCCGAGTCGGTCTTGTGGACCATCGATGGAACCGACGTGGTGGCGATCCGCGATCGAGCCGCCATCGGCGTGTTGGTCTGGACCGCCCGGCGAGCATCGGCTGTCGCCAACTTGAAACTTGGCGACTTTTACACCGATGGCAATCGATGGTACCTGCGTTTCGAGGACAAGGGCGGCGAAGTGTTCGACATCCCCGTTCGCCACGATTTGCAGGAATTCATCAACGACTACATTGAGGCGGCCGGCCTTTGGGGACAACCGGACGACACCCCCCTGTTCCGGACGGCCGTCAAGCGCACCAAGACATTGACATCAAAATCGATGACCGGCAAGGACCTCTACTACATGGCCAAGCGGCGGTTTGCTGACGCCGGCCTGCCGTCAAAGTTCACGACGCACACGTTTCGGTCCACCGTCGCGACCGATCTTCTCAAGCAAGGGGTTGCCCTCGACGTCGTGCAGAATTTCCTGGGGCACAAGGACCCCCGCACCACCCAGCTGTACGATCAGCGGCAGCACGAAGTCAGCCAGAATGTCGTGGAGAGGATTTCAGTGCG
The DNA here is from genome assembly GCA_028285105.1 of Alphaproteobacteria bacterium. Taxonomy (GTDB): domain Bacteria; phylum Planctomycetota; class Phycisphaerae; order UBA1845; family UBA1845; genus UBA1845. The sequence goes on along the minus strand of JANQQE010000033.1, from coordinate 84 downwards.
GGCAAAGCCAACCTAATTCAATGCGGCACTATGAACGCGGAATCTCTTCCGTGTAAACCCGTGGTTCACCGCTGGGTTCCAACT
>JANQQE010000010.1 GCA_028285105.1 Alphaproteobacteria bacterium | reverse complement strand
TTGATCGAACGAGTCGAGTATGACAGCAATGCCAGCGAACTTGCGATCACGTTCCACCAGACGGGTATTAAATCGCTCGGCCAACAAGCATGAAGGATTGCCAAATGCCTCCGTCATTGACACTTCGAAAGACGATCAGCTTCAAACGCGGCACGATGGCGCGGAAGGTGATTCGAGAGGGAAAGACCAACGAATCGCCACAGTGTGCAGGTCAAGTGCCCCGAATCTCGCGCCTAATGGCCCTGGCCATCCGGTTCGATGGGCTCATCACTCGCGGTGAAATCACCGATCAGGCTGAGTTGGCACGGCTTGGCAACGTCAGTCGCGCACGTGTCACCCAGATCATGAACCTGCTCAATCTGGCGCCCGACATCCAGGAGGCCATTCTGTTCCTGCCGCTTGTGACGCGTGGACACGATCCCATTCGTGAACACGCCGTTCGGCCGATTGCGGCTGTGTTGGACTGGGGGAAGCAGAGACGGATGTGGAGGGAGGTTGCGCGCAAGAACGTGTCGGAATCAACAGTAGGTGCGGAATAGTAAGACGGTAAGGCCGAATTGCATGCTTCATTCCCTTTCTACATTGAAATCACTATCGGCTATTCCGAGCTTCCATTTCGCCTGCTTGATGGCGCAGTAACATGTAGGGACGATCAGGATCGTGATCATCGCGACGACCATCCCGCCAAAGACGGGGAGGGCCATCGGAGTCATCACGTCGCTGCCTCTGCCGGTGGTCAGCAAAACCGGAGCGAGTGCTGCTAGCGTGGTGAATGTTGTCATGAGTGTAGGTCGGATTCGGCGCAGACCGGCGTGAACGACGCGGTCTTCAATTTCCTCGTAGCGTTTGATGGGCGATTTGCTGAACATTTGGTCGAGATACGTCCCGATCACGATCCCGTCATCCACCGCGATGCCAAACAGTGCGATGAATCCGACCCACACTGCAACGGTCAGGTACATCGCGTCACCGGGAAATGGACGATCCATCAGGCCCAAAGTGTAAAGCCAATTCTGCAGGTCCGGCCAGTATTCGAGCATGATGAATCCACCCGAAAACGCGACCGGTATCGCGAGGAAGATGACCAACGTCAGCGGCCAGCGTTTGAACTGCAGGTAGATGAGCAGGAAATTGCACAGCATCACGAGCGGAATCAGGATCGCCAGGCGTTTCTTCGCGCGGATGTTGCGTTCGTAACTGCCCGCCCATTTCAGGTTATAGCCTTCGGGCAAGAGCAGGTCGCCATTGACGATTGCGACGTCGATGATGCGCTGCCCGTTTCTGACAAGCGTGGTTTCGTCGATGCCCTGGTTGCTCATCGTGACATAACCCACGAACTTGGCACCCTCGCGCCGGACGCTCATGGGCCCGGCGACGCGTTGGATGTTTGCCACCAGCGTGATCGGGATTTGTGCACCTGAGGGCGTCGGGACGAGAACGCGTTCGAGGTCGGGCACTTCGTCGCGCAGTTCGCGCTCGTAGCGGATGCGCACGGGATAGCGGTCGAGCCCTTCGTACGTCGTCGTCAGGTTCTTGCCGCCAATCGCCACTTCAATCACCTGCTGCACGTCGGCGATGTTGACGCCGTAGCGCGCGATCGCTTCGCGGTCGATCTGGAATTCGAGGTATGGCTTGCCGCTGACCCGTACAGCATTGATGGCTTGAGCATGGTCGAGGCGTTCGCGTAGCAGTTGTTCGATGCGTACGGCTAACGCTTCGCAGCGATCAACGCTGTCGCCGTAGATTTTAAGACCGATCTTGGCGTTGAGTCCGGTGCTGAGCATCTCGACGCGCGTACGAATGGGCTGAAGTTCGATCGATGGCAATACACCGGGGAAACTGCCCGCAGCTTTGATGTCCGACCAGATTTCCTCCATCGTGCGTTTTCGACGCAGGCCTTCGTATTGAGGGTCGTCAATGGTCGGCCAATGATCGCGTGGTTTGAGGAGGATCATCGTTTCGAGCATGCCGACCGGTGCGGGATCGAGCGGTGATTCAATGCGTCCGAGCTTGCCGACCACGACATCCACTTCCGGAATCTCTGCGAACTGGGCGTCTTGCTTTTGCATGACATCCATGACCGTGTTGATCGAGCCTGCCGGCAGAACGCTGGGCATGTATAGAAAGTCGCCTTCGTCGAGTGGCGGCATGAATTCCTGGCCGATGCCTTTACTGTCGAGCAGCGTTTGGACTGGCTGATAGTCGGCGAGTGACTGCCCTTGAGGTGCCCCAAACATTGCAGCAAATGCAGTTCCATTCTTGGAAAATGGCTGAGCTTGATGGTTGCTCCATACCACAAGGGCGAATGCGAAAACACCTGCGGCCGGCTTGATCCAATCGATGCCGGTGCGACGAAGCGTTTCTTGTTTGCGCCTGATGTGCCGGGCGACTCGCAACGAGTCCAGGATCAATGGAACAACGACCAGTCCGATGATTGCGGCAAGGATGAGAATCAGCCACGTACTTGCCGACCACGATGCCGGAGACATGCCGAGAAACTCAAACGGCCAGATCAATGCGGCGACGATTGGGCCCCATCCGAGCCAGATACTCATGCCCCACACGACAAGAATGCAGGGAATCGAGAAGAAAAGTAGTTTGTGGTGTAGCACCCAACGAATCGTCGGTTCGTAGAGCTTGTGTATGAAGCGGCTTGTGGGGTTGGACTCGATGGGTCTGATGCGCTCGCGCAGCACGACATACGTAACGAGCGCAAGTGTTGCGCCAAATGCCGTCGCCGTCATTAGTGTCGACCATCCAAGGTATCGCTCGATGGCGCCCGTCACGTTGGCGACGGACGGGTGCATTGTTGCCGCGCTTAACCATGCGATCAATATGCCTGCGCCGATGATGAGCGCAATGACAAGCGCCATCGAGCGACTTGTCCTGCGATTCTTGAGCAGCAGCGATGCCAATGGGGGGACGACCGTCAATGCCAGGATGACAGCACCCACCATGCAGAATGTTTTGGTCCACGCCAACGGCGTGAACAGCTTTGCGGCTTGACCTTCAAGGAAGAAAACCGGCAGAAATGAAATCACGGTGGTGCTGACAGCCGTCAGAATCGCAGAACCCACCTCGGTGGCGGCTTCCATGATGAGTTGACGGCGCTTGTTATGGTCAACCACTTCGCGCGTGCGGCTCATTTCGTCCGATTCGGTATGCACATACTTATCGCGATGGTCGGTGAGATACTGATAAATGTTCTCCAACATGACGATGCCCATATCGACCATCGTTCCGATCGCGATGGCGATTCCGGCGAGGCTCATGATGTTGCTGGAGAGATCAAGCGCCTGCATGCAAACGAATGCGAACAACACCGCCAGCGGCAATGTGATGGCAATCACCGAACTGCTGCGAACATGCAGTAGAAACAGGATCACTGCGATCATCGTGATCAGAAGTTCCTGCGACAATGCGCTTGTGAGTGTGCCCATCGTTTCATTGATCAGGTCGGTGCGGTCGTAGAATGCGTTGATACGAACACCGGGCGGCAGGCCGCGTTCGATGCCATCGACTTTGTCGTGAACGCGCTCGATCACGGTGAGCGGGTTTTCGGCGAAGCGCATGGTGACGCATCCACCGACGGCTTCTGCGCCCATTTTGTCGAGGGCTCCGCGTCGAAAGTCGGGTCCGACGGAAACGGACGCGACCTGGTGGAGGTAGACCGGTGTTCCGTTGTCGGCATGGATGACGATGTTTTCGATGTCGCGTTTGACGGCTTGTTCGCGCGTGTCGCGGTCGGCTGCACTTCGCTGTTCGCCGCCTAGAAATCCGACGCCGCGGATCAAAATCTCCATACCGTTTTCTTCGATGACCTTTGCGCCGACATCGATGTTGGCATTGTTGACGGCTGCGACCAGGCGCGACAACGGTGCGCGGAAAGCGCGAAGCGCCTCGGGGTTGACGTCGATTTGATATTGCCGAACGAATCCGCCAATGCTCGCGACTTCGCTGACGCCCTCGACACTTTCAAGTGCGAGCTTGACATCGAAATCCTGGATGCTGCGAAGTCGATCCAGTGGCAGTCGGCTGAAGACGAGTGGGCCGCCATCGATCGGATCAGCGTAAGGCTTCGCATCGTTGACCTGCTTCGCAAGTTCGGCGTTTCCCTTAAGAAGTGTTTGCCGAGATGAATCTATCAGTACGCCGTTTTCATCAAATCTAAGTCCGGGCCGCTTCGGTGAATACCATCCGTTCTCGACGGTGTACCAATAGACCTGCCCCAGCGCTGTCGCGTCGGGTCCGAGTCGCGGCGTGACTCCTGGTGGCAGTTGGTTTTGCGCGACGTTGAGACGTTCAAGGACGCGGCTTCTTGCCCAGTAGAACTCTGCCGATTCTTTGAACACGACGTAAACAATCGACCAACCAAAACCACTGGTCGCGCGGATTTCCTTTACGTCCGGTACGCCCTGAAGGGCAACGGTCAATGGATAAGTAACCTGCTCATCCACGTCTTTCGGGCTGCGCCCCATCCACTCGCTGAACACGATCGTCTGGTTTTCTGCGATATCAGGGATAGCGTCTTTGGGGTTTTCTTCAAACGCGCGCCAACCGAATACGCAAAGGCAACCCGCAAGGATGACCGCAAGCAGTGGCGTGCGCAGGAATAGTTGTATGAGGCGATCAATCATCATTCGCCTCCGCCGCTTTCGCAGCGCTTAACTTGGCTTGAATGCTCTGCGGTAATTTCACAATGTGCTGCTTTGGGGCAGCTAGAAACTCATCGATGCATGGAGGGCAGCAAAAGTAAATGCGGACGCCACGATAGTCGGTGTAGACCTCCGGATCGATTTCGCCACCCATGATCGGGCACGTGGCCTGTTTCTTGGCGAAGGGTTTCGCCCGCGTGCTACTTTGCATGCCGCGAGCCATGAACAGACTTGGTTTACCGGCGAGTTGCATTTGGCTGTCGATTGCAAAGTTGCCTCGCGTCACAACGTTTTCACCGCCTTGCAATCCTGAAAGCACTGCAAAAAACTCTCCGCCCGTTTCGTCGCGGGCAAGCGGCCCCAGCGTGACTTCGACGCCGCGATAGGTTGCCGGGGCTGTTTCGACGTAAACCAACGCCCGTTCGCCGGTCTGCATGACGGCATCGCGCGGGACAGCGAGGATGGCCGACGGATCGGTTGGCGGCGTGTATTGCGGTAGTTCTTCAACAGGAAGAAGTCTCATTTCGCAGACAGGACAGACGCCAGGAATGTCAGCCGTCTCCCATGGATGCATCGGGCATGCAAACTGCCCATCCGGTGCAGGAACAGCCCCTCGTCCGTCGCGGTCCAGGCCTGCATCAATCTCAGCCGCCACCCACATGTCCGGTTTGATACGCATCGCCCGGTTGTCCAGATGGATGCGTACCTGCACCGTACGTGTTTGCGGATCGACGCGCGGGTCAACGAAAACGATTTCTCCCGTAAACACGTCGCCCGGTAGCGCGCGCGATGTCACCCGCACTTTTTGAAATGGTTTGACCCAGGGCAAATCCGACTCATACAAGTCCACGAGCAACCAGAGGTGGGTGAGGTCTGCAATGGTGTACAGCGAGTCGCCCGTAGAAACATACATGCCTTCCATCGCCTGCTTCTTGAGGATCGTCCCGCCGATGGGTGCATGGATGACGAGGTGTGTTTGCGGCTTCTGGCTGTTTTCGATTTGAGCGATCTGCTCGGCGTTTATTCCGAGTAGCTCAAGCTTGCGCCGCGCCGACGACTGCACTTGTTCGGCGCTGCGGCGGGCGACGGTTGTCTGCGATCCCTGCAAGGACTTAGCCGCCATAACCGCCTGCAAGTATTCTTCCTGCGCCGAGAGCAACTCAGGGCTATAGACTTCGACAAGGTGGTCGTCTTTATTGACCGTCATTCCGGTGAAGTCGGCATAGAGTTTGTCGATGCGTCCATCAATCCACGCACTCACCATTTTGTCGCGCGTTTCATCGTATCCCACGCGACCGACCGTGCGGATGCGCTTGATCAGCATTCTGGGTTCAACGGATTCGGTTGCGATTTCCGCGAGCTGAATGGCGCGCTGGCTGAGCTTGATCTCGATGTCAGAATCGCCGCCCATTGCTTCAGATTCGATTCGTCCGCGCTTCATACCGCAAACGGGGCAGCGGCTGTTGGGGTCGGCGCTTCCCTGATCACCGCACTCAGGCATGGTGCAGCGATACCATTCCTTGGATTGTTGAGCGTGTTTATCGCGATTGCTCGGTTTTTGCGTTGCTGGCGCGGACAACTGCGCGGGCATTTTGCGTATGTTTGAGGCAGCGCGTCTCATGCGCCAGGTGGCCCAAAGCGAGAAAGCACCTATCAGGATGAGCAGTATCGCCCAGCGGGTCAGTACGCTGCGAAGTTCCTTCATCGTTGATGCGGGGATTCCGTTGTTCATTGGTTTACACCACTTGCGGAGTTGGTCTGTTCGTTGCGGAGTAATTGCATGCCGATTTCGCGCTGCAAATCAGTGAATGCGAGTTCAAGGTCGACAGTCTCGCGGTGTCGCATCAACTCGAAATCGAGCCAGCGTCGCCAGTGATCGATCAGCGATACGAAACTGCTCTTGCCCGACTGATAAGCGGTGAGTGTGACTTCATAAGTCTGTCGCGACTGGGGGATGAGTTCGTCATCCAGAACGCGCAGCGTGTGCTGTTGCGCCTGCACCCGCGACCATGCGTCGAACACGCGGAATGCGATCATGTTTTTCGTATCGTGCTGTTCTTTCTTTGCAGCGATCAGGCGCTGATGCGCTTCGCGCTTGGCGGCTTCGACCCGCCCGGTCCAGATGGGCAGATTGAATTGCAGCATCACCGCCCAGTTGTCGTCACCGACTTCGCTCTTTCGGCTGTATGCCGGGCGTCTTCCCGTGCTTGGATTGACTGGCGGAACAAACGAATCGCGACCCTTCAGATAGTTCCACTCGAATCCAAGCGTTAAGTCGGGCCAATATCCGAGCATGGCGAGTTCGACTTGCTCTTCCTTCGCGCTGATCGATTCGTGAAATGCAGCCAGTTCCGGATTGTTGTTAGCCGCCAATTCAATCAGGTCGTCCACATCGGCATCGATTGCGATCACATTGGTGGGAGTTGTCGCGGGTATTGGGCGATCGATTCTCTGATCCGCAAGCTGATTTAGCGCCGCAATAGCCGATCCGCGTTGGATGACCAGGCGGCGTTCATCGTCGCGCAGTTTTGCGATTTCGGTTTGCACACGAATCAAGTCCTGCTGCGGAACGTCGCCGACTTCGTATTGCGTCTCAACGACGCTCGACAGGTCTTCAAGCACTCGGCGTTTCTCGCGGGTGATCTCGAGGTTGCGATCGACCCGGTATATCTGCCAATACGCCCGTTCGACATCCGCGATCAGTTGTATGCGCTTGCTGTTGAGTTGTTCCAGCGCCATTCGTGTTTCGGCAGCAGCGACATCGCCTGCCCGTTCAAGTTTGGCAAGCAGCGGAAACGTTTGACTGACGCCGAAGGTAAAGTAAACGTCACCGGCTGCCGTTTGAATGGGCTCAGGACGCGTGACGGCGCGCAACATTGGATCGGCCAACGACGTGACCTGCGGTATGCGTTCCAGTTGAGCTCGGGCGTGCGCGATTGCGGCTTGTATGCCTGGATTACGTTCAACTGCTTCTCGAATATAGGCATCGACGGGGCGCGCGGTGAAGACATTTTCAACACCGTGCAAGTCGAGCGACCGTTTTTCGATCGCGGTCGAGTTGTGTGCTTTCGATGTTTGGAGTCGCGCGGTTCGACGCCGCCGATGGGCGATAATGCGTTCGGCGTGTTCTTGTGTTTGCGAATATGTTGAGCAACCAGCCAACTGTGTGGCGATTGTCAATATCGCGATCAAGCCGCACGTGTGGTACCTGGGACGTGGCGTACAAATCATGTTTTTCCCTGCGCAATCGAGGACCGAATCATCTACGACCAGTGGGCCGTACAACCGTTTCAGTGAGTTGATGTCGGTTTGACAGCGCGCAGCACCGCATGCGCCCTGTCAGCGGTTCGATGCGGGGGCAATCAGATCAGGAGAATAATGGATGACAACGTCGCAAGGGGCTGTGGCGGGCCATGCGGAAGGTGTTCGAAGTAACTCAAACTTCGAGCATGTGAAGCAAGTTTCTCTGAATTGACGACTTCGAACTTAAAGTCGTTGCTTGGTTTGGGCGTTGAAACATGAATCGGTGGAAGCGACCAAGGTGTGTCATCGCACCCGCAGAATCGTGGTTCCGCGCTTTGTTGATCGTTCTCTTGATCAGGGGAAGCAAAAGACTGGGCACATCCACATTTGCACGCACTCGCGGAACAGCAACAGCACGGAACGCTGACTGGTGCGTTCTTTGAAACGCCCTCATTCGTTCCGACAAGTGGGAACCCAGCAGTCAAAAGCACCAGGATGGCTAAGTAACGAGTCATGATTATATTTATCATAGCATGTATAGTATCGGTACAAGAGTCGAGAGAATTTTCTGACAACGCTGAAATGGCGATTCACAGCCGATCAGCGTAGAATTCTTGGAATCAGTTTCCAAGCACGAGTTCCCTAAATCTCAGAGATTGAGGTCTTCATTTCTTGCGAAAGTGTGCCTGCAGGGAGTATGAGATTCTGCTCTTAAGCATACGAAAATTTATGGTTCGCGCATTCTGATCCGCCGTTTATTGTCGCTTCACCGCCCGATTCGATCTGCGATGCCTTTTGAGCATGATAACCCAAAGTTGCCAGCCTGAATGCAGGGGGAAACGTGGTTCAGGTTTTCGACTGACGTGGGGCCCATGTATGAGTTTCAGTGCTAGCTGAAGTGCCTCGGCTCTCCATTGATTGTGTGAGCGCGACGCGACCTTCGCAACCTAACCCAGCACGTGGATCAAGTTGAGGTTGAAACGTCAGGACAACGGACTTCCTGTATCGTCTGCTTCTCGACTCACCTTATCCCCTGTTGAAAGCCTGCGCCCTTCTCTTACTGCGTGGTGCCAGTTGTGCGCCCCCGCGAAATCTGCACATCCTTTGTCATGTTCTTACGCATGAAGACCATCCCAGAATCATGATGTAATGCACACTTTACAAGCCAGATCGCTCAATGCATCAAGTAAGATTATCGACTTGAGAGAATTTGCGCGCTTGGAAACGCCTATTCCAAACGCACGTTACGGTCAGATTAATTGTCGACTTAGTCTCCGACAGAGTGGTTTTCACAGGTGGCGCAACGGCCTTCACTTTATCACGAGATTGTCCATTACCGCGCATAAAGTTTTTTGATCGAAACGCGCAAGATTCGAGTATAATGGGGGCGCTCGGAGGTAACGTCCTTTGGCTCGCAGCCGCCAAATGAAGCGCGCTTTTGAATTCGCGCCGCCCCGGGTGAATCCAATCACCATCCCGCACGCAACATTGGACTGCCAATGTGATCATGTGTTCTTGTCAGGGGCAACAAGATGACAAACTCAATTCGTTTCCTGAAGCGCACACTTAGCGGCCAAGCAAAGTTCCTGGTTTGCGTTGCCTTCGTGTGGACATCCGTTCCGGTCTTCGCTCAAGAAGTTCGGTTGGTGCCGGACAGCCTCGGGCCTTATGCACCGGGGCAGGTGATCGATGTCGATATTTTCCTCGACAACAACACGGCCAACGACATTAACCTCAACACGGTTCAACTCGACTACAACGGCTCGACAGTGACGCTTCCGCCGGTGATGGTGTGGGCTTTGCAACCGCCGGCAGCAGGTAATCCACTCCTGCCGTTTCCGAGTCACAACTTCGCCGGTATTCCCAACATTGTACCGGCCAACGACACGCTGCGGCTGGGAACGGTGCAGATTCAGGCACCGCTGACGGACGGATGTTATCTTCTGGACGTCATCAACGTCGACGGACTGGTCATTCATCAGGCGTTCGTTGGCGGACCGATCACGGAATGGCGCGCATCCGACGACTCCCTCACGAACGGTCAGCTTTTTGTCGGCGTAAATCAGCCAGCCGAAATCTGCGATGGTTTGGACAACGACTGCGACGGACTTATCGACGAAGACTTCTGGGTTCCGCAGTGGGACCCGGATGCCGGCGAGGTGATTCTGATTGGCCCCGGCAACCCGTGCATCGTGAATCCGGGCGAGGGCGATTGCGAAATCCAGGGCCGATTGATGTGTTCCACCGACGGAATGTCGCTTGAATGCGTACCGGTGGAGGCTCCGATCGCTCCGGGAATCGAAGGCCCCTATTGCACCGAATCGTGCTTCGACCTCAGCGACAATGATTGCGATGGTCTTGTCGACGAGGAAGATCCAGATTGTCAGGGACCGGAGAAATGCGATTACATCGATAACGATTTTGACGGCCAGGTCGACGAAGACTTTCCCAATTTAGGTAACGAATGCACGGTTGGCCAGGGTCCATGCGCGCGGAATGGCGTGTTCATCTGCGATACCGACGGCACCGTGACTTGTAGCGCGACGCCGATGCCACCCGGAACGGAAGGGCCACCAGACCACTTCTCCTGCGATGACGGTTTTGATAACGATTGCGATGGGCTCGTCGACCTCGAAGATCCCGATTGTCAATCGCCGGAAGTCTGCGACGGTTTGGACAACGATGGCGATCGGATGGCCGACGAGGACTTCCCGACCCTCGGTCAGGTCTGCTCTGTCGGAATTGGACCATGCGAGCGGCAAGGCGTATTCATCTGCCATCCAGACGGCAACGGTGTCATCTGCTCGGTATCGCCTGGCACGCCCGGATCCGAGGGACCCGGTTGTGGCTGTGCGGACGGCATCGACAATGATTGCGATACGCTCATCGACCTAAACGATCCTGACTGTGGTGGGACAGCCCTGCGCGTTCAGTGTGCGTTGCCGCTCGTCTGCACGAATCCGGCAGGAGATTGCAACAGTTGGCACACTGTCGATTGGCAGGTCATCAATCCCGGATTCGGACTTACCGAAACCGCCCGCCTCGTCGGTTTGGACACGAACGGCGTCGAACTCGTTTCAGTGGGCGTAAGCAAAGGGGATGAGATTCACATCGCCAGCAACCTGAATAACGCAGCCGCTTCCGTCAACACGGTGAACACCGTCGTAAACGATGCGTTCTTCGATTTCGTTACGGCGAATTGCCTTCTAGGACCGGATATCACCACGATTGGAGCCGTATGCGCTGCGGCTGATACCGACTGCGATGAAGATGTCGATTTGAAAGACTTCCACACGCTTCAGCAACAGGTCAACATGGTGCGATCGTACCACATCCTCACCGCACCGGTGCCGCTGCTGATCGTCGAAGCGCAGAACACGCATGGCAAAGCGCGTGCCTACTGCTCAACGGTTCCTTACCTCGACGTCATCAAGCCCGATGATCAGGTGGTCAGTATTTCCGACGGCGATCAGTTAAGCGTTGAAGTTGCGATACCAGCCATCAATCTCGCCTCGCTGTCGTACCAGATCGATGGCGTCGACGTGATCAGCGCGATCGGCGTCGATCCTGCAACGCAGTTTCCGGGCGGCCCGTTTGGCGGCAGCGTCTCGCTTCCGAATGGTTGCGATGCGGAAATCTGCAACCTGATCGTTGACGCCGGGTCGTACGATACACTGGCAGCCAACACGCTGACTTTCGACGTTCGCAATCTGTGCTGCGGTGGCCACGGTCATGTTGGCCGGTCCGAAGCAACCGCGACACCGCTCTATACAGCACCTGTCGTGGGAACCTGCACCGAGGATAACATTATCGACAACGATGCATCGTTCGGCTTGGAAATCGACGTGCAGTTCCCGACCGACGATTTCGTCAATCCGCTTGCGCCGTTGCCCGTTTCGGGCCAGGTCTGCTACGGCAAACTCCTGCCCACCCCGACCCCCAGTGCCGGCGGATTCATCAATCTCAACGGCGCCAGTCATCCGCTGCAACTACCGGTACTCACTCCGGGCGACGGATTCTTCACGCGAGACACCTATCGATTCGATTTCGGCGCTCAGATGCCGCTGACCGACACGTTTAACGACTACGTGCTTGGCGTTGGGGTGCCCGGAACGCTCGATCCCGGACCCAACCGGTTGATCGCCGAAGTGCAAGACGAGGACCTTTTCGCAGCCCACGATGTCGTTCGGGTGTCGATGGGTAATCCGCTTCCGGAAAGTCTGGTTGGCCCACCGGGCGAATCGCGCGGTATCAGTGCCATCAACCGCGGTCTGACGCTCACGATGGAAGAACCCGACATCGCCATCGTCGTCGAGGCTGCCGTGGAGGCGTTTGCTCCTCTGATCGTTCAGGAACTCAACAATGCGCTCAACGAAGTGCGCGGGACAGCCGTTGTCATTCCGACCGATCCCTGCGACATCCATACGACGCTATTGACAGACAATCCCACGCCTGTCTCGTTTTCGATGGATCCCAATGCCTTCACATATGCCGTCAATACCGGCAGTGCATCGATGGATATCATCGCCACTTCGGGCCCGGTCAGCTTCTCCGGATCGGTTTCGGGCAAATGCCAGATCAACGGTCCGCTCGGACTCTGTGCGATCCGAGTCAAGGCGCGGCTTGGGGCAACGGTCGACATCGCGAAAGTCGTGCTGTCCATCAACGTGACGGAAGGTCAACTTCAATTCCAACTGCCTGTATTTCCATCGATTGCAATCGAGGACGCCGACGTCAGCGTTACGGTGAATGATGTGGGTTCGGATGTCGAGTGTTGGGCGGGCGTCATTCTTCAGATTCTGACGCTCGGTACGATCGAACCGATCATCGAAGCAATCGCCAAGCCGATCATCCAGAATTATATCAACGACATAGACATCACACCGTACGTCGCGCTGATCCCCGTGCCGCCGGTTCCGCTGGATGTACTCGAATTCGATCCGATAGATATACAGGACCTTGGGGTGAGTTTTTCGTTCGACATCGACGAAGTCGATATTACCTCGCAGGGATTGGCGGTTGCATTCGAAACCGATTTTGAACCGCTGGTTGTCGACCCGCAGGTTCAGGATTTCCCGAATCCGCAAAACACGCTCGCAGCGCTGCCGCAACCGATCCTTCTAAATCCCAGCGCACGCGGCATGACCGTGATGATTTCCGATGATGCCATGAACGATCTGCTCTTCGCTCTGACCAAGAATGGCATTCTGCTGACCGAGTTTGAAGATGTTCGACCACTGGAAAGCGTCCTGCCAGCCAACTGCGGCGTGCTGCCGCCCGATCAGGAAGGCCAGTGCGAGGCGGTCAAGGGTACCAATTGCTTCTCGCTACCCATGACTCCGGAAGGATATTGCCTGGTCACAGAGGGTCTGCTCGACACGCTCGGTGTGACCGGCTCGACCCCGCTCGCCCTCCATGCCGAAGTCGAAATCGGGCCCAAATTCCAAGCGCTGGAAACGCCAAACCAGAACCAGATCGACGTTGTCATGCGCCTGTCGCAGTTGCGCATCGACGCGGTTCTCGACCGAGACGGAGACGGTATCGTCACCGGACCGTTTACAACCATCCCGGCATGCTTCGGCGGAAACAGTGGAACAGGAACACAGTGTAGCCTTGGCAGCCTTTGCTATGACGCCACCCTGCATTTGCGTTTCACGCTTATCGGTGCGGGCGATAGCCGGCAACTGGTCTTCGACGTGACGGACTTTGAACTCAGCACCGCGACAGGTTGCGCGGGCAGTGTGAATTTCCCGGGCGGTTTGTCGGCTATCGACGAAGTCTTTGCCAGCCAGGTGTTCGATTTGATTCAGCAACTCGTCGAGGACAATGTGCCACCGTTGGATCTGGGCGGACTCACGTTCGACAACATTATCATCCTCGAAAACCTGCGAACGATCACGCACGGCAATCAGCACGATCCGGATTTCGAAGACTATTTTGGTCTTTCAGCCGACCCGGCCACTCCCTGACTCGTTGCCGGGTCTATTAGGTTGGAGTGTCGAACGCGCATGGCGATGCATTTGCAATCAGCCTCGCCCAGGGGCAATGAATGCACGACTTGGCACGGGCAGGCTTACTTGAGGTTCTAATGCCTTTCGACCAAGTGGCGTGGTTGCAGATTTCGACTACCGTGAACCACTGCCTCATCTTATTCAGAACCGCTCCGCACAATTGACCAGTAGGGTTTGCCCGCTCGACGATCGTAAGTAATTGAGTTGAACGAGCATTCTTACCAACCACTTCTTATTGCGCCAGCTCTACTTCTTCTTCGGGCGAAAGGAGATGAGACGGGCCTCGTCTGTCTCGAGAAAAGGACCGCCGATCAAGTCGATGCAGTAGGGGATTGCCGGGAAGACGGCATTCAGGCACTCGCGAATCGCCCTCGGCTGACCGGGGAGGTTGACGATTAAACCATTTGTACGAACGGCTGCTGTTTGGCGTGAGAGAATCGCGGTCGGCACTGCCTTGAGCGATTCGTATCGCATGAGTTCACCAAAACCGGGCATCAGTTTATCGGCAACCGCCTCGGTCGCTTCCGGTGTCACGTCGCGTTTGGCTGGCCCCGTCCCACCCGTGGTGATGACCAGGCAGCAATTCTCGTCGTCGCACATTTTGATAAGGGCCGATTCGATGGCGGACTGTTCGTCGGAAATGATCTCCGCAACAGGTTGCCAAGGGGATGTTAGGACTTCTGACAGGTACTCTTGAATCGCTGGCCCGCCTCGATCTTCGTACTCGCCGCGGCTGGCTCGGTCTGAAACTACCAGGATGCCAATACGGGCTGTCGCTCTAGAATCCATCGATGGTAACCCCTCGTTTGATAGAAAGCCGACGTTGACGGGTACCCGCTCATATCCGCCTAGGCATCCACGCGATCGTCAGGTCGACTAGATAGTAACCGTGAATCCTGCTTTTCAAAGCCAAGTATCGCATTTTTCGCGCCCTTTTGATCGGTGCCGCCTTGATTGAAATATGACAAGGACAAGCTTAGCCGATAAGATTGATCCCGATGATCCGAAGCGTTCTTATCCATTGCACGATTATTGGCCTAGCTGACACGGGATCTATCCGCATCGAGATCGAGCAAACTGACAGCGACAAATCGCAGATTCACATCAAGCATGCTCATTCCCACGCACACGGTGGCCAACACCATATTCATTGGCACAGCCATGCACTTGAGGCGAACCAAGAGCGAGTTGACACTGACGGTGACCATCATGATCAAGTGGATGCTGAGGACAACGAAGACGTTCCGATGATCCCGCCTGAATCCACGACCTCAATTCGTGATGAGAATCGCAAACTGGGCTCGATTGATGTCGCCAATGCCATCTTGATCAAAAGCGCGCTGCCGACTTTGCGGCCGCCGACACCGCCCCCAAAATCAGTCCATAACGATGAAAACCTATCTCAACTCCGAACAGTGATCCTTTTGACCTGACCAGTGCGAGTAGTCCGCCGTGTGCCGTTTGTTCGCCGGTACGGGACAATAGTCAATTGTTTGGAGTCAGTCATTGCGCATTCCAAATGTCTTGGGCTGTGCGCCGTTGCGCGCATCGTCAGTGAATCCAGTAACAATTTGGCGCTACGTCCGATCCACGATCGCATTGCTGCCACTCGCCGCGGCCACACTCTTCGGCTGTGCAACTCTCGACGCTCGATCGGAGATGGTAAGCTCCGCGCGGTTCATGGATCGAGCGGTTGGTGTACCGGGTGAATTGCTCTTGCACGATGCAGTTGAGGCAGAGACCGCCACTGAAGAACTTCTCAATGGTGGCCTGTCATCTGATGAAGCCGTGCAAGTTGCCCTGCTCAACAATCCTCGCGTGCGCTCCACGATGCTATCGATCGGCGTGTCGCGGGCTGACTTTGTGCAGTCCACGCTCTATTCAAACCCGTCGTTGTTTCTTTCCGTGTTATTTCCTGACGGAGGCGGGCGGCCCTACTTCGAAGTCAACTTGGCTCAGAACATCGCCGAACTCTGGCTTGTGCCAGCGCGCACAAAACTGGCACAGCGTGAACTCGATCAGGTTGTACTGGAAGCCGCCCGGGCATCGGCGAGCGTCGTATTGGATGTTCGGCGGGCGTACATTCGCGCGATTCAATCGGACGCTCAGATCGCCCTGTCCAAGGATGGACTCGAGATTGCGGCGAAGCTCGTCGAAATCGCGGAGTTGCGGCAGCAAGCCGGTTCGGGGTCAGAAGTTGATCTCAACCTCGCGCGGGCAACCAAACTTCAGGCAGAAACGAACCTGCGCAATGACACGCTAGCAGCAACGGAAGCCAAAGCCGAACTGTGCAGACTGCTTGGCTTGAGTTTCGATCCGCTGCGAATCGCTCTAACAGAATCGACTCGCGACAGCTCATCCTGGGACGTTTCTGCTGAGCAATTCCTTGAGATTGCCCGCACTGAACGACTCGATCTTCAAATCATGGATCGAACCGTCGAGTCGGCTGAGGCGCGTTGTCGACTTGAGCGCGTCCGGTTTCTGCGTTCGCTTGACATCGGCTTTAGTCTTCAACTCGAAGAGAGCCGCTCTCGCGGCAATCGAGATTGGTTTGCGGAAACGCTCTATGAATCGCTTCAATCCGGCGCGTTGACACCGCCCAACCTGATACCGCGACCATCAGACGGTCCGAACGCAATTGCAGGACCAACACTTTCGATGGAATTGCCCCTCCTTGACCAGAATCAGGCGCAGATCGCAAAAGCCGATCGCTTGCTTGAACAAGCCAAACAGCAACGCGACGCGATCCTTATCGATGCCGCCCAAGACATTTATGTCGCATTGGCGCGGGTTCGTACCGCGACGGAGAACGTTCGTTTTTATCGCGACGAGTTCATTCCGACAGCGGAACGCAATGTCTTACTCGCGCAAGAAGGATACCGAATAGGGCATGCCTCATTCCTGTCGCTACTTGAAGCGCAGCGTGCATTCATCACAACCCTTGCCGATCAAATTGCCGCACAGCGCGATGCTGCTCTGACCGAAATTGACCTCGAACGTGTGGTCGGTCGTCCGATCGCCAAGCTGATCAATGCCCATAACACGAAAGAGCCTCCAATCCGAGCAACGGTTACCGCTGTTGCGGAGAATGAACAATGAAGAAAAAACTAATGATTCCATGCCTGCTGTTGGTCCCGATCGGCTTGGGATGTGAGAACGAGGGCAAATCTGTGCCGACTGCCACCGACTCTACCGGCGCGGCAGCGGCGACACCGACAAACCGCGTAGACATTCCGCCAACAGTGCGCGAGAACCTCGGCATCACATTTGCAAAGGTCGAGGTTCGTGAAGTTATCCGCACGATTCGAGTTCCGGGAAGTTTTGAGCTGTCGCCAGAAGCGCGGCGGGAGTATCGCACGATGGTCAGCGGTCGCATTGAACTGCAAGTGCCGCAGTATGCAACGGTACAAACTGATGCGCCGCTTTTCTCTCTCGACTCACCGGAATGGCGCGAGTTGCAGCAGCGTCTCAATGAAACCGAATTGATGTTGCAACGAGCGCAGGCGAGCGCGGGTGCAATAGAACCACTACTCGAAGCACACGCGTACCACCACGCGGAATTGGATAAGGTTATCTCTATCTGGACTGAACGCGTCAACCAACTGGAGGCCAACCGATCTACAGGCGTTGTAACCGATGAGGAATTCGCACAAGCTCGTGCAACTTTGGCGAATACGCGTACAGAACATGCTGAAGTGCTGGAGGATGAACCCAAACTGCGTCTGCGACAAGTCCAGGTGGAGGCGGATGTCAATGCCCACCAGGAGCGCTTCAAGTTGCTAATGGCGAATGCCAGTTCGTTGCTGGCCATACCATCTGAGGAACTTGCTGAACGGGCATCCGATTCCCCCAATAAACGTTCAAGATGGCGTGAAATCCGACGCATCGTCGTTCGCGCGGAATCTCCCGGAATGGTCGAATCACTCAAAGTGACCAATGGCGCATGGGCCAACGAAGGCAGCATCGTGTTGTCAACCGTGCAGCCCGATCGATTGCGTTTCCGCGGCATGGGCTTGCAGGCTGATCTTCCCAAGCTCTTGAACGCAACCACTGCCCACATCGCGCCACCGCGAACGCCGGGGCTGGAAATCGGCGACAGTGTCCCTGCCGAATTGCAAATCGGTCTCGACGCACACCCCGACAATCGAACGATCACGCTGATTGCTAAGCCCGCCGAAACTCGTTCTTGGATGCGCGCGGGCGTGTCCGCGTTTCTCGAAGTTGTGACGGAAGGTTCCGACGGAAAGGCGCTGGCCATCCCCCGATCCGCCATCGTCAAGGACGGAATGACGCATGTGTTCTTCCGGCGTGATCCCAAGAACCCCAATCAAGCCATCCGAATCGAAGCCGACATGGGCGTGGACGACGGTCGTTGGGTCGTCATCAACAGTGGACTCATGCGCACTGACGAGGTGGTACTCGACGGCGCATACGAATTGAAACTGGCCACGGCACAGGGCGGCACATCACAAATAGGCGGCCACTTTCACGCCGACGGGTCATTTCACGACGAACACTAAGCGAGGAGGCTGAACATGCTCAAAAAAGTAATCAGCTTCTCGATTGAACACGCACCGCTCGTACTCGTGCTCGCCGTCGTTTTGCTCCTGTTCGCTGCCTATCAATTGCCGCGCACGCCTGTCGATGTGTTTCCCGAATTGAACGCGCCGACGGTGGTCGTCATGACCGAAGCGCCAGGACTGGCAGCCGACGAAGTCGAGCAGTACGTGACCTTCCGAATCGAAACAACCTTCAACGGGATACCCGGAGTGCGCCGCGTTCGTTCGTCGAGTGCCATCGGGTTGTCGATTGCGTATGTCGAGTTTGATTGGGGGACTGATATTTATCGCGTCCGTCAACTTGTGTCGGAGCGGCTCGATTCGGTGCGCGAAGAACTGCCCCCCGATGCTCACGCCGAAATGACGCCAATCACGTCGATCACCGGCGAGATTATGCTGCTGGCGGTGTCGTCACCCGATGGCAATGTGAGCGATCTGGACCTGCGCGCGTACGCGGAGTTTGATCTGCGCAACAAGCTGCTGGCGATTCCCGGGATCGCACAGGTTTCAGTCATTGGCGGCGAACTGCCCGAGTATCAGGTGCTTGTTGAACAGGAAAAGCTGCGACTCTACGAGCTGACAATCACGGATGTCGTCGATGCGGCGCGGGAAGCGCACAGCACGCTCAGCGCCGGTTACTTGCCCGATGTCGATTCACTGGAGTTGCCCATTCGCCAAAGCGGCAGAGTGCGTGGCGTCGCAGACATCGCGGGCACGGTGATCAAGTACCACGATGCCGCACCCGTCACCATCTCCCAGGTTGCTGACGTGCGTCTTGGTCCCGCTCTTAAACGCGGCACGGGCGCGGACGGTGGCCATCCGGCTGTCGTGATGACGGTCCTGAAAGCGCCCGGGACCAACACGCTCGTAATCACCGATCGCGTCGATGCCATGCTCAACGCGCTTGAGCCGAGTCTGCCTGCCGGAGTCAAGATCAACCGCAGCATCTTCCGGCAATCCGACTTCATTCAGCTATCGGTGGACAACGTCATGCACGCTTTGCGCGATGCAGGAATCATTGTCTCGATCATCCTGATTCTGTTTCTATTGAATGTGCGAACAACCGTCATCACGTTGGCGGCCATCCCGCTTTCGCTGGCGGTCGGGCTGCTTGCGATCAACGGACTGAACATGACGATCAACGTCATGACGCTTGGGGGTTTCGCCATTGCTGTCGGAAGTCTAGTGGACGACGCGATCATCGACGTTGAAAACGTGTTTCGTCGCCTCCGGCTCAACGCGGCCAAACCAGAGTCCGAGCGACAGTCCAAGCTGCGTGTGATTTTCGACGCCAGCAACGAGATTCGGCCCGCGATGGTCTTCGCAACCATCATCATCGCGCTGGTGTTCGTGCCGCTTCTGTTTCTGGAAGGGATCGAAGGCCGTTTCTTCAGGCCGCTCGGTATCGCGTTTGTGATCTCGATTCTCGCCTCGCTCGCGGTAGCCCTGACGGTCACACCCGCGCTGTGCCGGTACCTGTTGCACGCGAAGCCGACGGAGCGGGAATCGCACGACGGCTTGCTCGTTCGCTGGCTCAAGTCCGTCTACGAGCCAACGGTCCGTCTCGCGTTGCGTTTGCGCTGGGTCGTGCTTGGCAGTGCGGCTCTCGCGACAGTGTTGGCCTTGTTGCTCGCGTCAACGTTCGGAACTTCATTCCTGCCGGAGTTCAACGAGGGCACGTTCACGGTTGGCTTGTTTGCTCCGCCCGGAACATCGCTCAAAGCAAGCGATCGCATGGCCGCATCCATCGAAAAGCAGTTGCTTCAAACCGACGGCGTGAAAAGCGTGACACGCCGCACCGGCAGAGCCGAACGCGACGAGCACGCCGAACCGGTAAGCAATTCGGAGATCGATGTCACCGTCAAGCAGGGTTATCGCAAGGAGGACGTGCGCGCCGAGATCACGCGCATACTTGAACAGGTGCCCGGCATCACGACCAACATCGGCCAACCGATCGAGCATCGGTTGAGTCACATACTCTCGGGGACACCAGCCGCGATCGCCATCAGCGTCTACGGAGACGATCTGGACGTGCTGCGCACCATCGCCAAGGAAATCGAGGGCGCGTTGAAACCCTTACCGGGGGCTCGCGACGTTGCGGCCAATCGCGAAGTGATGATTCAATCGCTACCGGTCGAGTACCGACCGTATGAAGTGGCGGCGTACGGCTTGACGCCCGCGTCTGCTGCTCGGCAAGTGCGCAACGCGATCTTCGGCGTCGAGGTCGTAGAGGTGAACGAAGGCGTGCGGAGATACGCCATGACCGTGCGCCTGGCCGAGCATGAACGCGACAGTGTGCGCGACTTGCGAAATCTCGTTCTGCGCGGTCAAGGCGGCGCGCTCGTGCGTTTGGAGGAGGTCGCCGACATCGGACCGGAGATGGCGTCCAACTTGATCGCCCGCGAAAACGCGCAACGCAAAGCTGTCATTTCGCTCAACGTGTCGGAAGGTCACAACCTCGGCCACTTGGTCGCCCAAGTTCAAGAACGTGTTGACCCCATCGTTCAGCGGCATGGCTACACCGCCAAGTACGGCGGGCAATTCGAGGCGCAACAATCCGCCAGCCGAACGATCTGGCTATTCAGCGGAATCGTCGTGGTCATCATGCTGATCCTGCTCAACTTGGCGATCGGCTCGATCCGCGTCGCCGTGCTGGTGCTCGTCAATCTGCCGCTTGCGTTGATTGGCGGCATTCTGGCGATCTACGTAACCGAGTCGCCGAACATTATCACGAACACGCTCGGCTTGTTTGGTGCGGGAGCCTTCACCGCTCCGGTTATTTCGATCGCCAGTCTCGTCGGCTTTATCACGCTCTTCGGCATTGCGGTGCGCAACGGCATCCTGCTGGTGAACCACTACAAACACTTGGTGGAGCAGGAAGACGCGAGCATGTACGACGCGATCGTTCGCGGTTCACAGGAGCGGCTAGTGCCGATCCTGATGACGGCCCTGACGGCTGCCCTGGCATTGATCCCCATCGTGCTGAAGGGCGACACGCCCGGCAACGAAATCCTCGCGCCGCTCTCGGTCGTAATCCTTGGCGGCTTGCTGACCTCGACGTTTTTGAATCTGGTCGTCGTGCCTGCGGGCTATGCGGCCATTCATCGGGTGCCTGCAACGGGCAGCGCGCAACGGAAATCGAATGCCGATTCCGCAACCGCATCCTCAAATAACTGATCCCAATGTAAAGGAGCATTTACATGCAGAAGATTATTCCAACCATTGCTATCGTCGCAGCGCTGTTGCTAGCGAACGGGTGTAAGCGTTCGGAAAAGCCAGCAGACAGCAGCGCCGCGAAGCACTCACATGCCCCAGACCACTCGCATGATGCCACCGGTGCCGACCATTCGCATGGTGCTGCTGATGCCGACCACGCTGGCGGCGAGGGCCATACACACGACGAGATTCGGCTCGGAAAAACGATGATCGGCGGGCATGAAGTTCAATTCGCGCAAAGCCATGGCGAAGTCGAAGCTGGCAAGGAAGGCCACATCTTGGTTAAGCTTCCTTACAATGACAATGGCGATACGATCGTCCGCGCCTGGCTTGGAACGGAAGATCGCACGCGTTCGATGGTCGGCAAAGGCGAATACGAACCGGCACGATATTACTACGATGTACACGCCGTCGCGCCTGACCCGCTTCCTGAAAACGTCCTGTGGTGGATTGAAATCGAAAAGCCCGATGGCACAAAAGCAATTGGCTCGATCAAGCCTAAGCTCTAAGCAGGCCGCACAATCGCCAACACAGCCGCTCGGAGCGGTTCGGATAGCGTTGGCCACGCTTCTATGATGAATTGCAGCTCGGGGTTTATTTCGGGCGTTTTGGCCGAGAGTGCAGCGCTTTTCGCAGCGCTTGACATCGGCTGATTCTCTAAGTCGTTGGAATCGCAATCGTTTACGTCATCTCGTTCGAGTCCTGTCGGGGATATGGCTGGGGATGATAGCTACAAACCATCGTCCCGCAATCAGGGCACACCCCGCTGACGTTGTCGGTGAGATTGTAGCTACATTGAGTGCAGCCGATTTGTACGTGACGATCCGAGCGAGTTCCATGGCTGGAATGCCTTTTCCCGGTGGGAGCGTCACCGAGAAACTGTTTTCAGGATCTAAGTACCGGATTCTTCAAGTTGTTTACTCTGAGCGTGCTTGCTCAAGCAAGCACGCTCAGAATCAATAAAGCCGGAGCGCCAGTATCAATCCGCAAGAAAGTACGGAATCGCACTTGAAAACTACTTCGCGCCGGAATTTGTGCAAATCAATTCGACTGTCGGGCGGCTCCAATCTTGTAGGCGAGCCGCGATGTCGCATATCCGCAACCAAACCGCTTCTGAATGTCTTTCCACAACACACCATTCTCACGCATTTTGAGTACGGCGTCGGCGATTTCTTCGGCGCGTGATTGCGGTACCACATCAATCACAATACTGTCATTTTGGAACCCTACAGCGTCTGCCACGATTCGATTACCCAAACCGTTTGTATTGGCCGGCGTCTTGGCAGCTGCTGACAGGACAAGTTGTCCGTTCGTCTCAAAAGCTGCTCTAAAGTGCCCGCGCCGCTTTCCATTTGGAATCACTTCAGTCATGACGATCCGACCGTTGGTAAATGCGTGAAGCACGTGCGCAAGTTCCCGCGGGTCTTCGTCAAGCCAGCTCTCCATGGATGCGAGATCGGCCAACAAGCTATCCCGTGTCGGTAATTCTTGTGGTTGTTGACTTGCCAGTTTGGCAGTCCGAATTTCGCCTTGAAGTCCTTCGAGATCTGTTTCAAGTTCGCGAATTCGCTGGCTGACGGCACTGGGCAATTCGTCACCGCGTTCCGCAATGCGAATCAAATTCGCAATCTTCTTTTCTGCTTCTGCAGCTCTCACGAGGAGCGCATCCAAGCGTTGAGGCTGATGGCATCTCTGATCGAGTACATATTGCCTTGTTGTCTCAAGGACTGCATCAATGTTGTCGCTCGTTATCAGGAGCTGTTGGCGCAAGCAGTCAAGCAGTAGCGCAACCATTCTATTTCGAGGGGTATGCGTGCGAACGTCGCATCGATGCATGCGTGTGCCGCCACAGGCCAAGTATTTCCCATAACTCCCCGCGCTCACGAATCGTGCGCCACAGCTTGCGCAGTAGAGCAGACCCGATAGGGCATTTTTGGGATACAAATCAACGTAGCTTCTTCTGCTTTTCGCCGCCCCGTTGGGACCTGGATGAATTCGTTTGATTTCGCGCAGTCGATGCTGGGCCGCATCCCAAAGCTCTTGCGGAATGATCCGCAATGATTCGGTTGTAACGCAAGTCCAAGTGTTCGCTGGCGTATCAACCTGTTTAACTTTACCGGTCAGCGGATTGCGTTTGCTCCGACGTTTTCCCCAAACCCAACGTCCGATGTATTTTTCGCAAGTGAGAATACGTTTGATGTAATCGTGGTGCCACCCATCGGTGGTGGAGCGATGATCCTTGGATACGTTCAAACGCGTAAGTTCATCTGCAATCCAGTTCATAGATTTTCCTTCGGTCGTGAACCACATGAAAACACGAAGGACCCATTCTGATTCCTCAGGATTTATAACGATCTTTTTGCGAGGCGTTCGATTGCGTCCCCGACGAGTCTTTTCACTTCCTGGCACAGCCTCCGAACTTTAACCGAATCGAATGTCGCCAGCCGAAAGACCCTCGAGCACTGCTGATTTTTGGCCATCGTGCACCTTTTTGCTTAGGTCCTTGATAAATCGCTCATGGTGCAAGCCGGGCATGGTTGCCACCAAATCCCAACTTTCGTTTGTGGTGTCGATGCCCTCGTTGAGGCTGATGACACGAATGCCAATGAAATCAAGTTCTTTCAACAGTGATATCAGGTGGGTGGATTCTCGACTCAGTCGCGATAGATCTTCGACATATAGCACCGAGAACTCTCCAGCCTTAGCCGCTGCCTTGAGATTTTCTAGCACTTCACGATCGGTTTTGGTTCCAGAGATGGCGTGTTCGACAAACACGTTGTTATCTGGGATTAGTACACCGTCTATGGATGCCCGATCGCGGCACCTGCGAATCTGGTTTTCCGGGCTCCGTTCGTTCTGCATGTCACTCGACATGCGCGCATGAGCCGCCCCAATGATTTGAATCTCAGACATTGCAAAACCTCCAACAGAGGCTCCAACCCGCCGGAGAGCACACGGGCTGGCATCGGAATCTGGTGTCTGGGAAATTAAGTTGTCGAGCTCGTAACCGACTGTTCCAGAAATGGTTACAAAGTTTCGAAGGCTAGCTCAAACGGTCCGACCATGTCGTACCTGTTTGAATCAGAGCGGGTCCCCGCTATAAACCGTTGGAGATAACCTCGACATAAGTCGGGGTTATTTCATGCTCTTACGTTGGTTGGTTTTTTCGTGATTTCACCCGTTTCGAACCCACGACCTGCCGCGCTACGAACCTCGCCTACCCCGTCTTGAACCCACTTTGAGAATTCGGCCTGCACCCGAACTAACAATTAGGCGTCTTCCGAAGCGGCAATCGCAATGGTGATCGTCTGTGTTTTGTTCAGGTTCCCAACGGGAACGGACTTGATCTGAATGGCAGTTCGCTCATTGGGCTTGTCAATGTGAATGCGTTCGATGCACTGACGAAGGGTGACTAGCTTTTCCTGCGGAACCGCCTCGGCGAAGGTGTAGGTCAGTCCGGCGATGAACTTCCTGGCATCGGCGACGATCGTGCCCAGTTCGGCTTGTCCGGCTGGCCTTTCCCCCTTGGCCTTTCCCCCTCAAGCTGATCCAGCAGTTGGGTTAGGATTTTGGTTTCGATTGAGGAGGAATTGCCATGAGCAGACGGCGTCATTCGACGGAAC
>JANQQE010000015.1 GCA_028285105.1 Alphaproteobacteria bacterium | reverse complement strand
CCCTTTCTTCAGTTATGAATTCCTTGGTCGGTTCAGGGATTTGGCGCAAGCCGAATTGAGAATCCCAAGATGCCCGACCGCATCAGTGACATTCATTGACATATTTCGGCAATGCTTGGAGCTTTGATTTACATAAATTCGGATGAGAAAATTAAATCGATTCGAATACGCGGTTCTCTAAAATCGATGTGAGGTGAAATATGCAGATTTGTTGCGACACAACCATGGCGCTTGTGGAGTCCCGGCAAGGGTGACACGGTGGTGTGGGAACGCATTCGCCGCAAGAACCATTTCCTCGACGCGACCTACGAAGCGTGCGCGGCGAGTCATATGTGCGGGGTGCGGCTGGTGACGCCGGCGAAGCACCAGGGGGAGCGGACCACTGAAACAAAAACGGCGGCGGTGACGACACCCGACGGGAGGTCGTTTCTGGCGACGCAGCGTTAAGCACTGGATTCCCGCATGCGCGGGAATGACGAATAGACATGGAGGTCTGTATGGCAAATAGCAAAAAGAGGGGTAGCTCAGGCGTACTCGACATTGAGGACGTGTCGCTTTCGGTACCGGTCTGGCGCGGTGAGATCAAGGGTCATGTTCAGCGGCACGTCGATTTGCAACTGAAACGACCCGAGGCAGAAGCGCTGAAGCGATTGTACCTGGCGTTGGATGAAAAAGGTGGGCGGTTGACTAACGGGCGGCGGATTGTATCCGGTTCGGACGTGGTTCGCTACTTGTTGCAGATCGTGGCTTCCAATGAGAATGCGACGGCATAGCAGATATGAACTATCATGTTGAACGAACTATCGAACTGCACTACTCTGAGACGCGTCGCGAGCGAATTCAGACTTGGTCGGAGTAGGAGACATTGAATGCCGAACGATCGTGCGAATCTATCTTCACGCCTGAATAGTGTTCTATCGAGAATTGCACAAATGACTGTGACTGATCTGGTGGGCGCGAAAAGACTCGGGTCTATGGAGAACTTCCAGGGAGGGTCCGCAACATTTCAAAACGCTATTGAACTCGCCAAAGTAGCCCACAATTTGCCCTTTCAAAAAGCCTCTGTGATCGATCTGAGGACTGCATCAAAACCCGCAAATACGATGTTGGATGTTTTGAACAAAGTTCTAGCATTTCCGCAAGGACATAGATCAGCCAAAGGGGAAAGCGGTGCAGATGTTATCAAGACCTTGATTGGAGATTCTGAATCAGCGTACGACGATCTTGCAAAATCTCTTATGCCATTGACTGGCCACCTCGGATGGACCGTAGCGCCAATGGGCGCAATGACGCCGGATGTTGCTACCACAAAAGAAAGACTCTCTGATCTGAGGCAAGCAGGAAAGGACTCTGCTGAGATTCTGGAAGTGATCAAGAACTGTAAGAAGGAAGTGGTGGATCTGCACAATAAGTACAAGTATATGATTCAAGTTGGTACCACAGGCATGAAGGGAAAACAATTTGGAGATGCTGCCAAAGACCACCAGTTGGTATCGAACATATGGCTCTTTTTCGCGGTATTTGCCATCGTCATTACTTGTCTTATTGCTGCATATTGGGTGAATTGGTTTTCCGTAGACGAGGAAACCAAAATGCTGAACTTCTGGAATGAGAAGATCACAATTCAACTGATCGTTTCGCGCGTCGTGATTCTCTCATTGCTGTTGTTCACCGTTGGCGCGTGTGTCCGAAACCATCAGACTAATCGCCATCTATTCGTTCAAAACAGGCACCGGCAAAACGTCATGGTTTCATTTGAAGTACTCGTCGCCGCGACAGAGGATCCGAAGTTACAGGCGCGAGTCTTAATTGAAGCAGTTCGAACCATTTTTGATCCAGGAACATCCGGTTTCTTGGCGGCCAGCAAGGATCTCACGGCAAAGAATGTCGTCAACGTGGTCGAGAAAAAGTTGGCGGGTGGAAGCTAGCGCTTTGAAGTCTCTGAGGCGATTCGTTTGAGAAATTCGGCGTGAACTTCCGGTGGATTCTGTAACGCTGCCGCCACTGCAATCGTTCTTTTCTTCTTAAGGTGCGAGAATACGAACACCCAAGAGTCCTGATCGGATTCAAGAACCATAGTTGAATATACGCCATCGGGGTAGGACCGGGTAAGTTCGTCGATTTCCATCACCTCAATAAACTGAGTTGTTGGGGAACCCTCCAACAGACCAACAAACATCGCGAATTCCGTTACCTCGTTTTCGATCAATTTGATCAGTTTTCGCCGACGAAACAAATGGACACGATCAAGATGTTCTCTCGCCAGATTTGTGATGACGACTTCAAACCTTATATTCATTTGGGCGCTTTCACGTACAATTCAGCGAATTCTTCGAACTTACGAGCGTTTTCCAAATCGTCTTCAATGAGGGCCTGAATCACACGACGATCCACGATATGCTGTTTTATTCTGCTGTTCTTTGATCTGGCGTAGTCGAATTCATCGTCCCAGAAGTTTTTTGGTGCAATCCAGCGAACGAATACCAACAAAGCTGCAATGACAGCCAGTATGGGTTCGAGTCTCCTATTCTCAGGAAATATCAACCACACGCTCGCGATCACGAACATCGCAACACTAAGAAACACTTCAATGTGAGTCTTGTATTTTTCCTTTATACGCATGGGTTGATCGGGCCCTGGTGGAATCCACGATTTGCCATCCACGGTGCTAGCCACCAAGAATACGGACAATACGTGTCCGTATCAAACGTATCGTCCGTATTCATCTTGATTCCCCATTTCACACCTTTAGCGTGCCGTCATGGCCACGCTGAGTTCATCTTCGACCGACGCCGAGGTGCAGGCCGCCTACGAGGACAACGCTTCGTACCTCGAAGACAACAGCCCCACCAAGGCCCGGGCATTCATCACCGCGTGCACGATTCTGCTGGTCCGGCTGCCCAAACGCGTCAACCAATCGTCGTCGGGCGCGTCGGATGAAATCGAACTCGACCTGACCCAGATCAAGGCAGAACGCGAAGAGGCCCGCAAGTGGCTTGCCGCCAATGGCAGCACGACCGGCGGCGGGGGCGGGGCCATTCGCCACACGGACCTGAGCGGATTTAGAGACTAATGCTGACCTCGATTCGAACATCCCGGCAGCGACGCAACGACGACAGGTCAGTTGCGTCACAACTTCGCGACGAAGATTCGAGCGGAGTATGGAATCGACACAAGTCGAGCGGCTTTGGGTCATGCGCACGTGAACACGACAGAGATCTATGCCGAGCGCGATGAGAAGCAATTGTTGGCTGTGATTAGGAAGATCGGGTGACGAAATTGCACCAAAACGTGTACCGCAAAAAAAAAGAAAGACCCGAACATTGTCGTAAGTCGTTGTCAATTCAAAGCGGGCGACGCGACTCGAACGCGCAACATTCAGCTTGGAAGGCTGATGCTCTACCATTGAGCTACGCCCGCGGTTGAACCGCCATTCTTACCGCGCTTTGGGTCGATCTGCAAGGGTTGGGTCGGGCGTCTGGAATGCGTGGGGCTGATTCGAAAGCGCGAAGAACAGGGGAGCCGCCCGATCAGGCGACTCCCCTCGTTGCATTCTCTGGCCGAGTTTATTCGGCGTAATCAATGGAACTCTTTGACGAATCGCCGATTACTTGCGGCGACGGACGCGGCTGGTCTTGAGGCTACCGAAGCCGAGCATCATCATCGGGATCATTCCCACCAAGCCAGCACCGCAGAATCCGTTGTTCTCTTCGTCTTCCTTACGGTCCTCGTCCTGATCGTCTTCGCGATCCTGATCTTCTTCGTCTTCTTCGTCGTCGTTATCGTCGTTCTCATCATTTTCGTCGTTCTCGTTGCCGAGATCGTCGTCATCGTTCTCATTGTCGTTGTCGTCGATTTCGTCGCCATCGTCTTCCTGCTGACAGGGACCATCGTGGGCAACCGAGGTACCGGCGGCACTGGCGAAGCAACTATTGCTGTAGGTCTTGCCATCGGTACCGCAGACCGGCTCGAAGTCGGTGGGGCACTCGTAGCCATCGTCTTCGTCTTCGCATTCGCCGAAGTAGTCGACGGTCGTTCCGGCTTGTTCGGCAAAGCATGTATTGTCATAGGTCATGCCGTTGGTGCCGCAAACCACATTATCCTCGGTGTACCGTCCGTAGAAGGTGTAGCAATTGACTTCATCATCTTCTTCTTCGCACTCGCCGATGTAGTCAACGATCGTACCGGCGCTGGCGGATTCGCAACTGTTCTGATAGGTGACGCCATCAACTCCGCAGACCACTGCGTCGATCTCGCAGAGTTCGACATCGCACGCATCGCCCAGACCGTTACCGTCGCTGTCGAGCTGATCGGCATTGGCGTCATCGGGGCAGTTGTCGCAGTCGTCGATGTAACCGTCACCATCGGTGTCGAGTTCGCACTCGTCCGGAACATCGTTGAAGTTGCAATCTTCCGAATCGCCGTTGGCGATGTCATCGGCATCTTCGACATCGTTGAAGTTGCAGTCGGTGATTTCGACTTCTTCTTCCTCTTCGAGAACCGACGTGCGGAAGTCGCAACGGAATGTACCGTTGTCATTTTCGGTGTTCTCGGCATTGCTGAAGATGAACATCGTCGCGGTGACGAAGCCCGTCCGCTGCGGAAGAACTCGCATGCGGAACAAACGCGAACCGCCCGGACCGATGGTCGGAGATGGCGGCTGATTGACGAGCGAGTAGCCGTCAAGCGCACCAGACGTCAGCGAGACGCTGATCGGGGTGTCGAGAACCAGTTCTTCGTCGCCGATGTTTTCGACAAAGAACGTCACGGTCTGCTCGTCGCCGAGGAACATCTCGGTGAGTTCCTGGGTTTGGCCGGCACCTTCCGGGAGTACGGCTTCAAATTGGGCACCGTTTTCATCGGTGATGATCGCTGTCACTTCGATTTCCGGGCCGGCGAGAGCGACCGATGCCGACATACCCAGGGCTGAAACGACGCCCAAACACAACTTGCGAACTTTGCCTGATGAAAGAAACATGGGGAGCTCCTTTTGTGAATCCTGATTTTGTTTTGTTCTGCCGATTCACCATGAACCAGCGTTCCGTTCTGACAGGGGGCTATTGGGCAGAATTGCCCAGAACCTTTCAGGCAAGTGGGGAAATGCTTGAAAATGAAGGATTTTGGTGAGATTGAACGAAATTGTAGGGTGCGCTGTGCGCACCGGAGATCACCGCTGGGTATCGCTTGGCGGCCAACATCATCAAACCGAATGCGACGAAATCAAGCACCCGAAACGGTGGGCGGATGCATACCATGGAATGCGATGACTGACGAATCGGCCGAACGAAAACCGGAACTGTTCGATGACGGCACGTTGAGCCAGAAGATACTGCTGACCGTGCTGGCGATCGGAGCGGCGGGACTGTGCGTGGCCGTCGTCGGAATCGCGGTCGGGCACGAAACGATCTATTACGTCGGCTTGATTCTTGCCGCACCGCTCTTCATCGTCGTGCTGCCGGTATGCCTGCTGCTGATCGGGCTGATGTTAGTGTTTTGCGCGGTACAGGGAATCATCGCGCCTTGCAAATGGTTGATGCGGCGGTCGAAGCGGTAGGTCGGGTCATCGACCCGACAGACGTTCGATCGCGTCATCGCACTCAATCGTCGGGTCGATGACCCGACCTACGTGTCCACCGGATACGGCCCTTCGGCGAACTCCGTGGCGTGGTAGCCTTTGCGGCCTACGGTTTTGGCCAACTGGCTTAGCGCTTCGCCGCCGGCCTTTAATCTGCCCAGCACATCCGCGAAGTTATGCTGAGGTTGCCAACCGAGTTCGGTCCGCGCCTTTGCGTTGTCGTACACGCGGTCAATCGTCGGAAACATTTGCCAGCCGCGGCGATGGTATTCCGCTTCATACTCGGGAACGTGTCGCTTCAACACCGCCGCCGCGTCTTGTCGCAGTCCGGAGAGGTCGTCTTGCGTGAACGGCGTCGTCGCGCTGATGATGTATTTTCCGAACCCGATCGATGCTGCTTTTTCAATCCCGAGCAGGTGGGCGCTGACGACATCTTCGATATCCACGCGGCGATAGAGAAATTCGTTGGCTTTGGCGTTGGCATCGTCATATGCGTCGCGGATTTCCTTTCGGTCGTCGGCTTCGGGAAAGAAGCGAGACGTCCGCAGGATGAGGCAGGGCAGATCGAACTTGCGATGAAACAACTGGCACAGGTTCTCTGCGGCTAACTTGGTGATGCCGTAGATGTTTTTGGGAATGGGGGCCACATCCTCGGTGATCCAAGCCGCCGGTTCGCCGGCTGACGGGGTAAGCGCGTGCCCGAAGGTGCTGGTCGTGCTCGTGAAGATAAGCGATCGAACGTCAGCCGCCACCGCCTCCTCCAGCAGGTTCAACGTGCCGATGATATTCACGTCAACGAATTCCTGCCGAGAATGGGTGGCGACATGCGGTTTGTGCAACGTCGCCGCATGAAGCACAACATCAGTGCCAGCAAGGCAGTCGGCAACAAACGAACGATCAACAATGGAGCCGACGCGGTGGGTGAATGCAGATTCAACGATGTCGATGCCAACAACAGCATGCCCCCGCCCGGAAAGCACGCGAACCAAAGACTCGCCCAAGTGTCCCGCGCTGCCTGTGACAAGTAATTTCATGGTTCGCCTCGGGGTTGCTGTTGACCAGTGACTTACACGCTCGATGCGGTATCAGATGGGAGTGCAAGCTCAACCGAACTCCTCAAACGCCGTTTGGTTGATCAGTGTGTCAATCGAGCCCGCAGTATTAAAAACTAACGCCGCCTTTCCCAAAAGAATTCTGGAATTTACTGAAAATTACCAACCTGAAGCTGGGTCGCGAGTTATACGCCGAAACGCGACTTCGATATCCTGCCATGCCTCATCGTGGAGTATACGCGATGGATCGCCAATGAGCAGATCCCAAACTTTCAATGGAACAGTATGTGGCCAAGCGTGAATCTCACCTCTTCCTCCCGCCTTACGCATGAAACCTTTATCGCAAAGAGACATGGCAGCTGGCAGGGTCATGTCAAGTGTGATTGTTTGCTCATTTCGACGTACGCATTCTGCCAGGATAACTCGTTCTTCCAGTGACAAGCCGTTAAGTAACGAGGTGATATTCTCGTTCCAAGCAGCTTGGCGTACTCTTGCCTGCCAACGTAATTGAATTGATGGTGTCACTTGTGCGAGCCAAAGAGCGAACAAGACAAGCATTGCAATGGATATCCATGCTTTGTACGATTCGCGAATTTCAGCTATTCCTAACGTCTTAGCAATTGCTTCTGGAGCAAATACAAACGCGAGGCAGATCAGGAAAGCGGCAAATGGGTATCGGGCCGGTAATTTCTGAATTGACTTCAAGACGTCAGCGATAGTTCCCACGCTTTAACCTTTCGACGATTTGTCGGAAAGCATTTGGAATCGAATATCGTTCGAGCAGCCCTAGCTGTCGAGCGTCGACGTTCAGTATTGCGGAGCGACTTACAGAAAACTCTACAATTTGCAATCTCATTGTGGGAGTGCGCCAAATCCAAAACTTGATCTGAGGGATTCTTGATCGATTGATCATCAAATTCGACATATCGGTGCGCCGATCTATCTGACTTGGCACATGAATGCAGAGTTAGATTCCCAGCATCTTCGCTCCAATACTCACAGCAAGGGCCTTAATTGTCTCAAGCGTTGTGGAAGTTACGCTATTTTGAAGTTGCTCCTTCACTTTGGACCAAATGGTATCGTTTCGGATCGCATCGAGAAAGTCGTGTCCCTTAGACGACAATTGTGGATCTTGGATAAAGCACCCTGTTGATGGGCTTCTCACACGACTACGATTGGGGTTGGGATTATTTGGGTGTGACCTAGGTGCCGCAGGGAGCGGAAGGAGAAATCCAGAGTCATCCAATAGTCTAAAATGATGCTCAACGACTCTTGCGTCAACATCCGAAAAATAGGTGGCCCTAAGCGAACCTCCGTTCATTTCTTCTATCTTGAACAGAATACGTCTGATCAACTCCATGTCTCTTTTCATTGTGAACGCTCTATGTAAGGCAACGCAAAACGGCGTAGCAACCTGACGAATCGGAGTAGTCGCACGAATAATCTCGTGGGTCCCTAAGCGGCCTCTTGGGTCAAAGAAAGAGACTATAAGGGGCAACCCAGACTGGGCGGTACAGGACTTGAACCTGTAACCTCCTCGGTGTAAGCGAGGCGCTCTGCCAATTGAGCTAACCGCCCTTGGTTGGAATTGTTGTGCTGCTTATCAAACTGATTTGTTTGTCTGGCGTCAAGTCTTGGGGGTTTCTTTGTTGATCATTGATTTGCCCACCTTTGAAAAGGTGGGCCACCCTTTTGGAGGCCCTCGTTATCTTCCGTCCCCCACCTTGGAAGGGCGGGGCACCCTTTGATCCTCTTTATGTTTTGGCCATCTTTCTTAGGACTGTGTGGAGGATTCCTCCGTTTCGGTAATACTCTACTTCCACCGGCGTGTCGATTCGGCAGGTGGTTTCGAACGTTTTGGATTCGCCGCCGGCATTGGTGGCTGTCACCTTGATCGTTTGTCTTGGCGTGACTTGGTCATCGATTGCGACGCTGAAGGTTTCTTCACCGGTTAAGCCCAGGCCGTCGGCGGATTCGCCATTCTTGAAGCACAGCGGGAGCACGCCCATGCCGACGAGGTTGCTGCGGTGGATGCGTTCGAAGCTCTCGGCGATGACGGCTTTGATGCCAAGCAGGAACGTGCCTTTCGCCGCCCAGTCGCGCGACGAACCCATGCCATAATCCTTGCCGGCCAGTACCACCAGCGGGACGCCTGCATCCTTATATGCGAGCGACGCATCGTAGATGCTTTCGACGTTACCGGTCAGCAGGTTTTTCGTCCAGCCGCCTTCGGTGCCCGGAGCGAGTTGGTTGCGGACACGCACATTCGCAAACGTGCCGCGGGTCATCACCCGATCGTTCCCGCGCCTCGAACCGTACGAGTTAAACATTGAGCGAGCCACCCCGCGATCGAGCAGGTACTTGCCAGCCGGACTTTCCGTCGCGATCGAACCGGCTGGGCTGATGTGGTCGGTGGTGACACTGTCGCCGACTTTGACGAGGCAGCGCGCGCCAACGATCGGCACGATGGGCCGCACATCCTGCGTCAAGCCGATGAAGAAGGGCGGTTCCTGCACGTACGTGCTTTCTTCGCGCCATTCGTAGAGGTCGCCGGTGGACGTTTCAATGTCGCGCCAATCGTCCGAACCGTGCAGCACGTTGGCGTATTGTTCCACGAATTGCGACTTGGTGACGTTCTCTGCAACGGCATCGTCGATTTCTTTTTGGGTCGGCCAAATGTCGGCGAGGTAGACCTTGTTGCCGTTGGTATCTTCACCGATGGGGTCGTTGGCCATGTCGATATCGACGGTGCCGGCAATGGCATACGCGACGACGAGCGGCGGCGATGCGAGGTAGTTGGCCCGCACGTCGGGGCTGATGCGACCTTCAAAGTTGCGGTTGCCCGAGAGCACCGAGCAGGCGATCAGGTCGTGTTCGTTGATAGCCTGACTGATCGGTTCCGGAACGGGGCCGCTGTTGCCGATGCATGTGGTGCAGCCGTACCCAACGAGGTTGAACCCAAGTGCGTCGAGGTCTGCGGTCAGACCGGCTTGGTCGAGGTATTCGGTGACGACTTTTGAACCGGGTGCGAGGGATGTCTTGACCCAAGGCTTACGCGTGAGGCCCAGTGCTCGGGCTTTGCGGGCGACGAGGCCGGCACCGATCATCACGTCGGGGTTTGACGTGTTCGTGCAACTGGTGATCGCCGCGATGACGACGCAGCCGTGGGCGAGATTGAATTTGCTGCCATCGTATTCGACATCGACACCGTCCATTCCGGGATCGGCAACAGCCACCGCACCTTCATCTTTCGCACGTCCGCCGACTGCATCGCTGAGCGTTTGCTTCCATTTCGGTTTCATGTTCGACAGGGCGATGCGATCCTGCGGGCGCTTCGGACCCGCCAGCGACGGTTCGACGGTGGACATATCGAGTTCGAGTGTTTCGGCGTATTTAATGTTGTGCGAATCGTCGCGCCAGAGACCCTGCTCGCGACAGTACCATTCGACGGTTTCGATCAGTTTTTCATCGCGGCCGGTCAGTTGCATGTAGCGGGTGGTCTGTTCATCGACGGGGAAGAACCCGACGGTCGCGCCGTACTCGGGGGCCATGTTGGCGATGGTGGCACGGTTGGCGAGTCGCATGTCAGCCAACCCCGGTCCGAAGAACTCGACGAATTTTCCGACGACGCCATGAGCGCGGAGCATTTCGGTGACGCGGAGGACAAGGTCGGTCGCGGTTGCACCTTCGGCGAGATTGCCGGTGAGTTTGAAACCGACGACTTCGGGGATGAGCATGTAGATCGGCTGGCCGAGCATGACGGCTTCTGCTTCGATTCCGCCGACGCCCCAACCGACGACGCCAAGCCCGTTGATCATGGTCGTGTGGCTGTCGGTTCCGACGAGCGAGTCGGGATAGAGCGTGCCGTTGTTGTCCATGACGACGGAGGCGAGGTATTCGAGGTTGACCTGGTGGACGATGCCGGTGGCTGGCGGGACGACGGAGAAGTTGTCGAAGGCCTGCTGCCCCCATTTAAGAAATTCGTAACGTTCCTGGTTGCGTGCGAATTCGTGTTGGCCGTTGATCGTTAATGCCATCGCGTTGGCGAAGGCGTCGACCTGCACGGAGTGGTCGATGACCAGGTCGCACTTGACGAGCGGGTTGACCTTGCTGGCCGACGTTTTGTCTCCGGTCATGCGGACCATTGCCGATCGCATCGCTGCGAGATCGACGACGGCTGGCACACCGGTGAAGTCCTGAAGCACGACGCGGCCGGGGTTGAAAGGAATCTCCACTTCGCCGACGTTCGATGCATCGTAGGCGGCGAGGGCTTTGACCGAATCTTCGGTGACGACAAAACCATCGCAGGTGCGCAGGCATGCTTCGAGCAAGACCTTAATGCAGTAGGGGATCGTCGAAAGATCGCCGAGCGTATCGAGTCGATAGATGGTTCGCTCGCCGAGCGGGGTCGATAGAACGGATTTTGCGCCGAAACTGTCGCTGGCTGCCATTGGAGTTTCCTTCGTGTTCCAAATGCGTGTCTTGAACTTGACGTGCTGCGATAATATCAGAAATTCGGCGTTCTGCGAGTCGGTGTCGATTTGAACATATGGCGCACGGCAACGGTTGTGAAATCGCTAATTGGAAAGAGCAGCTTAAGGTGCGCCAGCCGCCGAAGCGTTGACGAGCGCAGGCTTGGGCGAGATAGAACCGCTTTCTTTGGTTGAATCCCGTCGAGTTGACGGACGCAACATCGCTCGAAACTCCACGAACAAGGAGAACATCGCCGGAATGACGATCAGCGTAAACACCGTCGCGACCAGCAAGCCGCCGACAAGGACGCTGCCCAATCCGCGGTACAGTTCGCTGCCGGAACCGGGCATGATGACCAGCGGCAGCATTCCGCCGATGCTCGTCAGGGCCGTCATGAAGATGGGGCGGACGCGCGTTCCGACGCTGTGGCTGATCGCGGCTTGCGGTTCCATGCCTTCGCGCATGTTGTTGAGCGATTGGTGGACGATCAATATTGCATTGTTGACCACGATGCCGATGAGGATGATAAACCCTAGCATGGTGAGGACGTCGAGTTCCTGAATCGGCGAAACGGGATCGTTCGCGGTGACACGGTGTACGATTGCCAGTCCCGCGAATCCGCCGACCGTGGCCAACGGGACCGAGAGCATGATGACCAACGGATAGGCGAACGACTCGAACAGGGCGGCCATCAGCAAGTAGGTTACAACGGCGGCCAGGATGCCGCGCGATTGCAATAATTCGAGGGCGAGCTGTGGGTTCATTGCGAACGTGACCAGAATCAGCCCTGCCAATAGCAACATCGGTAACATCAACATCGCAGCTTTCGATCGAAGGCTGCCCACAATCGCGCCGGCGATGATGAGTATGATGGCGACGATCAGCAATGTGGTTGTCGGGTTCATTCCGAACAGGCTTGGGCTGGTAAAGAGACCTTGATACGAACCGACTAATGCGCGACGGGTCTGCACGAGTTTGTCGGCGTTTCCTTCCATCGAGGCGATGACGTCCGGCTGCATGATGCCTTCGTCGCGCATCGGTTTGATCATTTCATTCTGCACGAGATTCATCGCAGCTTCGAGGGGAACGCCTTGCGGTGGCGAAATGCTGAAACCGATTGACTTCATCGATTCGCTGTGGGTGATCTCCTGCGGTTCAAAGGCGAGTTCAAAGTTCACGACGGAACTGAGCGGGATGACATCTCCGGTCGGCGTGTAGACGGGGATGCTTGAGATTTCCTGAAGAGCCAAGCCCTCAGTGTCGGCCACTTTGATGACGAGATCGATCTCATCGCCCTTGTCGCGATAGTTGCCGACGTATGCACCGTTGACACAGGCTTCGAGTGCGAACCCCACGTCGGAAACGTTGAGGCCGACATCGGCGGCTTTGACGCGGTCGATGCGCGCCTGGTATTCGGGTCGTCCGAGGTCGAACGTCGTCGGCTTTGGTTGAGCGCGCATTTGGGCCTGCATGATCTTGACGAAGAGACCCTTGGCGGCTTGCATGAGGTTCGCTTCGTTGTCGCAGCGGAGTTCCAACTCGATGACG
Organism: Alphaproteobacteria bacterium; assembly: GCA_028285105.1. Lineage (GTDB taxonomy): Bacteria > Planctomycetota > Phycisphaerae > UBA1845 > UBA1845 > UBA1845. The sequence continues at coordinate 183,758 of JANQQE010000015.1, read as the reverse complement.
TTTCCGCCGGACAGTGCATCGCCAAACAACGATGACTGCTGGAAGAACGCCATGATGCCGGGGATTCGATCGGTGGCTGTCGTCAGCACGTTGGCGAGCGGCTTGACGACCTCGGGTTCCTTGCTGCTGCAACCCATGAATGCACCGCCGTCGAATGATACGAAGAAGAAGTTTTCGATGGGTGGTGGATGGATCGTCATGCTGCGGGCTTTGGGGCCGTCGCCAAGGCGCATTTCGATGTCCGGTAGGGCGGCTGCCTCCTGGGAATCCTTTTCGGCTGTCCAGTATGGGCGGATGTCGCCTTCGACTTTGCCACCGATTTGGCGGAATTCGTCAAGCGAATAACCGGGTGGGCAAAGCAAGACACCGAACACGAGGTTGCGGTTTCCGTTTGGAAGGTACGTGCCTTGCGGGCAGAGCGCTCTGCTTCCGAAAATCGCAATCGCAGTCAGTCCAGCGACCACCGCAAGTCTGGTCGAAACGCGCCGGTTGATCTTCTCAACGAATCCGGCGACGGCTACCCCGATGCCCGTGACATTCTTTTCATCTAAACCCGGGCGTTTGGCATTGGATGCTCGCAGGATACGTGCTGCCGTCGTTGGAATTACGGTGACGGAAATGATCAGTGACAGTGCCACCGCGGTCGAAATGGCGATGGCAATGTCTGCAAAGAGTTCGCCGGCTTCTTCCTCAATGAAAATGACCGGGAGAAAAACCGCGACCGTTGTCAGTGTGCTGGCGAGAATTGCGCCCCAGACTTCACCGGTGCCTTTGAGTGCAGCGTCGCGCTGCGAGAGTCCGGCTTCTCGATGTCTGTAGATGTTTTCGAGAACGACGACGGCATTGTCCACCACCATGCCGACAGCAAACGCCATGCCCGCGAGCATGATGACGTTAAGATTGCGACCCAGAACGGTGACCATCAGAAAAGCGCCGATGACCGAAATCGGAATCGTCATTGCAACGATCAGCGTCGCGCTGGTGCTGCGCAGGAAAATCAAGAGTACGACAGTTGCAAGCAAGCCGCCGAAGAAAATGTTGCTTATGACGAGGTTAATCGACGATTCGATGTATTCGGTTTCATCGTAGCTCATGGTCACGCGCATGTTTTCCTTGCGCGGTGCGAGAACCGTATCGTTGACGTAGGCGATCTGCTCTTTGAGCGCGGCCATCGTGGACATAACGTTCGCGCCGGACTCGCGTCGTACAGGTAATGCCAGCACGTCTTCGCCAACCGATCGGACGAATGAGTACTGCTTCTGATTGGTCATTTCGATTTCGGCGATGTCTCCGACATAGATCGGACCGCCCGAATTGTATTTGATGACCGTATTGGCCACTTCTTCAACCGATCGAAATTCGCCGATTGTTCGATACGTGTACTCGCGTTTCGATTGAGAAATCGTGCCAGCCGTGCGGTTTTCGTTTTGGGTGCGCAGGGCGCTTTCGAGCTCGCGGAAGCTGACGCCTCTCGAAACCATTTTCGACGCATCGACATTAACGCGTACCTCGCGCTCACGACCGCCGTAAATGTCCACCGCAGCGACACCGTCAACACGTTCCAGCAATGGGCGCACGTTGTCATCGACAAAATCGCGCATCGACGAGATGTCATCGACATCCGCCCGGAACATCAGCCAGGCAATGGGGGAATCGAGAGCTGCGTCGGCGGCTTTGGTTTCTGGGCGATCAACTTCTTCCGGATACGAACCAACCTGATTGATCTTTTCAATTGTGTCCTGAAGGGCTGCGTCTTTATCGACACCAACGTTAAACTCAAGCGTGACCACGCCTTCGCCGCGTTTCGACGAAGATGTCATCTTTTTCAAACCGGAGACGCTCTTGAGCTTTTGTTCCTGGCGATCGATGATTTCGTTTTCGATTTCCTGCGGGCTTGCACCGGACCAGCGTGTCGTGACGGTGATGCGCGGTTGATCGACATCGGGCGTAAGCTGAACGGGAATTGCGAAAAAACTCAGCAGTCCAAACAGCAACAGCAGGATGACGCCGGACGTCACCTTGACTGGATTTTCGATCGCAAAGCGAATGATGTTCATGAGCTAGATCGTTAATTTCTCGCGTTTGTTTTGGCGTTTCCGTCAATCGAAGCGGACTGCTTATGGCCGACTCGTGCGGTGGCGTCTTCAGAGTCGATCGGAATGACAGGTTGCGGATAGGTCAATCGTTCGTTGCCATAAATCGCAATGGTTGCGTCGGGCGGAAGATTGTTCGATGTGATCGCAATGAGATCACCCTGATCCGATCCCAGCGTCACTGGAACAGGGATGGCCATCTTGCCCTGCTCGCCATCGATGATCATCGCGACGTAGACCGTTCCGTCGTTTTCGATTAATGCGTCTTTGGGTACAGCTGTTGTCATTACTTCACCGCCGGCTGGAACCGTCACCCTTGCAAACATTCCGGCTTTCAGATCGAAGTTCGGGTTGAGAACCTCGACTTCAACAGGAAACGTTCGAGCAGTTGCGTCAGCTTGTGGGATAACGTGCTTGATCTTGCCATTGTAGCGCTTCTTCATCGCGTCGATTTTGACCGCAACGGGTGCGTCGATTTTGGCAAACGGTATGACCGATTCCGGTGCATTGACCCGCACCAGCACACTTGAAATGTCGGCCAGTTCCACGACCGATCCACCGACTTGCAACCAATTGCCCACCTCGGCGTGGCGGGCGACCACGAAACCATCGAAAGGAGCAAGAATACGCGCTTTCTGAAAATCAAGTTCGGCACGTTTGACGATGGCTCTTTGTTGAGCGACGGCATGCGTGGCTTGTGCGACGACTTCGGTGCGAGGACCGGCGATTGCTTTGTCGTACTCGGCTTGGGCGGCTTTCTGTGTACCGACGGCTGACAGATGCTCCGAGAGAGCGTCTTGATACTCACGCTGATTGGCAAAATCGACGCCCTTGAGTCTCTTGATGCGGTCTAGTTCAAAAGACCAGCGTTCGACCCAGGCATTGGTGGAGTCGAGGTTGGCCTTAAGCCGCGCCAAGTCCTCGGCTCGCGTGCCGTTCTGAAGTTCAAGCAGCTCAGCTTCCAGGGTTTGAAGCCTGGCTTGGGCGCTTTCCAACTCGGCACCGAGCATGTCTTGCGCCAACTTACAAAGCAGATCGCCTTTTGCGACATGATTGCCCTGTCTGGCCGGCATCGCCTCGACCAAGCCAGCAACCTCACTGCCGATGAGGCTTCGCGTTCTGGGTTCGACGGTACCGACGAGCGTCAATGTCAGCTGCATGGGCTGGCGGACGACCTTTGCAGTCACCACCTTCGTCGGGCCAAATTGAGCAAACGCTGCAACGGGCGGGTATAAAATCATCATCGTCAGCAAAGCGAGATAGGACTTCGCGCACAGCCTGTGAATTGCGTGACAAAATTGCATCATCATGGTTGATTATACTACGGTGCTAAACAATTTCGACAAGATAAGAATCAGTCAATATCGTAGGGTCTTTGTACCAAAAGATTGTCGGGTATCTTGAGGCACCGATGAATCGCACCGTTCGCAGAATTTTCGATGTCGCAGCCGACACGGTTTGGCCGCCCGTTTGCCATGGGTGCGGACGCGGGTGCAAATTGGATGTCGATGAACTTTGCAATCAATGCACTGCGTCCGTGTCGAGCGCGATGCAGATCGAGTTTTGTCCAGGGTGTGGCCGCTCGGTTGCACCCTATGAGTTGACCGCAGACGGATGTGGCGAGTGTCGCGAGACGGGTCGGCTCTTCACGCAGGTGTTTCGCATAGCAGCCTATCAAGACGGATTTGCCGATTTGTTTCGGCGGTTCAAGTATGGCGGGTATGAGAATCTCGAATTGTTCTTTGCACGGACGCTTGCTCGGCAGATCCTCAAATCGGAACATTACGAACACATCGATGCGTTGATTCCGGTTCCCACGTGTTGGCAGCACCGATTGCGGCGACATGGTCAGGGCGTTGGGCGAGGATTTCATCCGGCAGAAGGGATCGCCAAATTGGTTTCGAAGCACACGTCGATTCCATGTGCCCCGTTGCTGGATCGCATCCGTGGCGGAAAGTCGCAGGTTGGGTTGTCGGGAGCGGCGCGGCTTGTCAATGTTCGCGGCAAGTTCGCATTGGCCAAGGGATGCCAGGTGGCTGGCGGACGTGTGTGCATCGTGGATGACATCATGACGACTGGCGCAACGGTTCGCGAATGCGCAAGAGTGCTTCGACGCGGTGGCGTTGAAAATGTCTACGTGGCAGTGGTTGCCCGGGCAGGCGAGGATGCGTCGGTGCTTAATGTTGTTTAGTACATCCGGACTGTTCAATGCATCCGGGTTATTTGCCGCATTCGGGAGTGTCCGCTCGTTAGGCTCAATTCGATCCTGAAACTAGCCGTTGCACTTGGCGTTGGCATTCGCGTGCTTTTGATTCAGTTTCGTGCCCATCGCTTGAATCTGTTTTGAATTCGATTTCGTTCTCGGTGCGCGCGAAAGGTATTGGCGTGCGTAACCGTACCAATCTCGGGCTCTGCATGGGTATCTCGGTTCATACGATTTGGCGACACCATTGGCGATGTTGGACGCTCTGATGAACGCCTTCGCCGATTCTTCTTTTCGCTTGAGCGTTTTTTCCATGTCGCCCAGTTCGAGACATGCGTTGATCGCGATGCGCGGTTTGTTCATTCGTTCGGCGACTGCGATCGTCTTGTTGAACCAGATGCGGGCATTCGGAACGTCGCCGAGATTAGAATATGCAATTGCCGCACTCAAGTGATAGTCTGGAATGTGCGGGAACTGTGCGACGCCTGCAAGCGCTCCTTCAAGCATGCATTCCCAATTCTTCGTTGCGCTACAGATCTTGATCCACTGGTCTACGGGTTGTCGAATCTTTTCATTGATTTTTGCAACTTCCTTATACCCGTCGATCGCTTCCTGATACTTGGCTTTCTTTACCTCGGCGTCTTTTGAAGCGGCTGCCTCTCGTGCCCGCGCGTTGGCGACATTGTAATGCCCCGGCCAACAGTCGGGATTGATCGAAAGAGTTCGTTCCCAAAACGTGTCCGATGTCTTCCAATTCTTGGAATATTGGAAAGTCCGAATCCCGCAGCCGATCGCAAGGAGCATGACCAGCGCTGTGGCGATCACGTTTCCCGGACCGTCCTTACCAACCCAGCGTCGAAAGTGATCCAACAGCAATCCAACCAACAGAAACAACCCCAACGCACCATGATAAAAATAGTGGTCTGCGACAAATGCGAATTGGAAGTAGTTGATGTTCTTGAACCCAAGCATCGGTCCCATGATGACGCAGTACATCAGCACCGCCCAGATGAAGTGTCGCCCCAGTTTCTTTCTGAAGACGATGATCCCGGTTGCCAGCGCCAATACGAGCATGATTGGAACAAACCAGAGGATGTTCTGCGGATCCGGGCTCCACAATCGGTAGATCGGCGATTGCCCGATCGGCAGCAACATCTTGCCCACATAAAAGAGCAGCGACGCACATGGGATAAAGGGTCGTTGTTGTTCGGTCAGCGGTATCGTTCGGTTGCGATCTTCAACGTTGATCGTGGTCCATGCCGAGATTGCCGTCAATGCCATCATGGGAATCAGGCGGACAAGGCTTTGAACGATAAGCTTGGGTTCCCAACGGCGTTCGAGCAACCGATCCGTAAAGAACAACGTGACTGGCAAGGTGAGCGCGACGGTTTTGCTGAAGAGGGCAGCTTGAAAAAAAATGACAGCCAGCATGTACCGCCACCAACTACCGGTGCGGCGGAGATTGATGTACGAAATCATGCTGAGCATATAGAACATCAGTGAGAGGATATTCTTGCGCTCTGCAGCCCATGCGACCGATGCGACCTGCATGGGGTGCAGTGCAAAGAGTATCGTCGCTGCCCACGCCACCCATGACGACAAACCCAATGCTCGAAACAGCATGATCATGACCATCACATTCACCATATGAAGCAACGTGTTGGTGAGGTGAAAGCCGGTCGCGCTCATTTCGTTCTTATCGATGAGTTCGCGAATCGTATGGGCACGTTCGTAGGGTTTGCCGCCGCGGAGTTGATCGGTCTTGGTCTTGCTGCTGTCGCCACCAAACAATCGGTATTCAATCCAGTGTGTCGTAAACACAATCGGATAATACTGATGGCTTACTCGCCGTTCGTTGTCGCTGCGGCGGAATCGTTCACTGGAATAGTTAAATACATCGAACCAGATGCTCTTTAGGCCGTCCGGTTCGCTGACCTGGCGATTGTCAAAAATGTAATGATCGTCGTCCCAACTGACGAATCCATTTTCGAGCGTCGGGATGTATGCAAAGAAAACGAGGGCGGCGATCAATACAATCGGACCCCAGCGCTCAAGCTGCGAATTCGGCTTGGTTGCGGGGATCAGTTGGAGTGGTTCGTCTTTCGACGCCCTTTTTCCCAAACTCCGTGGGGAAGATTTTGCAGGTTTTTTTCGTGCCATGCTTTAGAGAGCTTGTGTTTTCGAGTCCTTCGCATTGAAGCGCTGCGAGCAAGTCTGCACTGCTCTATTGAACGGCATATTTACCAGAAACTGCGAACGATGCCAGCGACGAGAAAATAGAGGAAGCAAAATACGACAACGACGCTGACCGCGCGAACCCACATCGGAAACCGTGCGGCGGCTGCATGCGGCGTGATCCAGTCGCCACAATGCGGGCACTTTTGCGTTTCTTCATAAACGGACGCGCCGCAACCGGGACAGGCCAACTCTTCCGAAGTATCGTTAGGATCGTCGCCCCAGTCGTCCGCATCCCAGCCACCACTATCGCTGAAGTCGTTCATGAGACCGTGTTTGAAGCTTCGATGGCGTGTTTCGCAGCGTCGAAGGCCTTGAGGTGCTTGAGCATTTCCTTGAATTCCGGTGTTCCGGATGTATGGCACCATCCGAATGCCAGCGATTCCGCGGTCGTCACGATCGCGCCAGCTGCTTCCATCCTGCGGATTGCGGTTTCCAAATCGGCGACGCTTCGACTTGAGACGGCATCGCGGACAATGACCGGTGTTCGACTCTGCTCGATGAGGTCAAGCACCGTCTGCTGCACGCAAACATGTGCTTCGATTCCAATGACGACGACGTACCGACGATTTGGCGAGAGAATCGCCTCGCGACACGACTCATCCTGAAGCGAACTGAACGTCATCTTCTCGATCGGTTCGATCTGCCAGCTTGCTAGTAGCGCTTGCAATTGCGGATGGGTGGCTCCGAGCCCAGCGACGTATTGGACCGTTGCGACAATCGGCACGTTAAACAGCTTCGCTACGTTCAATAGAAACGCGTTTGCGGCGATGAGCGCGTCGGCATTGCGAATCTGCGGAAGCAGTTTCGACTGCACGTCGATCAGTGCCAGAAGAGAGTTTTCGCGCGTAATCATGAGATCGTTCGGTACAAAGCGATTGAATTTGGTTCGGCCAAAGTTGAAGTGTAAGACTGGTTGCGCGCGACGTCAACGAAATGCCAGCGATCGCGTTACATGCGCCCCAGGCGTTTTTCATTGACTTCTTTGACCGAGAGGATTTTCTTCTTGAGCAACTCTCCGCCCAAGCCGGGACTGAGGAATCGATGCTGATCGATCACGTCAATAATCGCTTTGGCATCTTCCTTGAGCGCCGTCCGACAAAGCAGATCGCCCAGCAATGCTTCAAAACGATGTGGGGCGTCGGGTGGCGATTCGAGGAACAGCCGATTAAACAGCAGCAGGGCGTCGTCAAACTTTTGCTGCATCATCAACGACTTTCCCAGCCCCAGCACAACACGCGGGTCGTGTGCCTTGCCATCGTCGTAGCGGGTTACGTCGTGTTCTCTGGCTTTGCGAAACAGCAGGATGGCCTGATCGGTGCTGCCAGCTTCCAAATGCGCCTCAGCCAATTGAACGCGGAGTCGATACATGGTTGACTCGGACGCATTTTCTGCAGTGGCGGTATCGTGAATTTGTTGAGCGAAGAGCAGTGCTGCTTCGGCTTTGCGTTGGGCTTCTGGTTCATTACCGTTTTCATTTAGATCTGCAATCTCGATGCGAATCGAATCCAGGAGTGATTGTAGGGTTGCGCCAGCTTCGTCCGGAGCGATCTGTGCGAAACGTGGAACGGCTGACTGTGCATCCTCGAGCCTGCCAGTCGATTCAAACGCGATGATACGGACGCGCAGAACACGCCCCATGAGGTCAAGCGATTCGGCGTGTTTGGTTTCGAAGTCCTTCAAGAGTTCGATCGCTTCTTCGTGTTGATCGACTCCTTTGAGAACGCTCATTTCGCCAATCAGGACGTCCGCTTGGGCGAGGTATTCAGCTGCTCTTTCCGGGGCGCTCGATCGGGCAGTCTTGACAAACCGGGCGACGGCACGGCGGGCGCTTCCTGCACGGCGGATGATCTCCGGCACTTCGATTTTGTTTTGGGAGATCAATTGCTGTAGTGCCAGTATCTGGCACTTGATTGTTCTGAATTGAGCCGTCAAATAATGGGGGTGTGTCCGATTGACCTTGCCGTAGCGATTGGCTGCTTCCTCAAATTCGTCCACGTCCTCAAGCGACTGGGCCAGAAAGAAACGCCAATACATCGCTGAATCGGATTCGGGAAAGCCATCAACCAGCGTGGTCAGCGCTTGAATCGCTGCCCCATGGACTTCCGGCCGGCCCCGAAGCGACGGGTCTTCGACCAGCTGCGTCACAATCTCCACCGCGTAGATCGATGCCGAGAGCGCTCGGGCAAACCTCGGGCACTTTTCGGCGACGCGCGTAAAATCCTGGGTGGCTGCCAACTGCAAACCTTTGTGGTATTCAGCGACGGCGAGATTAAACAGCGCCTCACAGGTCATGTCGTCGTTCAGCCCCTCGCGTTCATGTAAGAGTCTCGTTGCCGATTCGATCGCAGAGTCGAGATACTTCATCGCCTCTTCGTCGAGTTGCCGCGTTTTTTCCGACGCGTAGTCGCTTGCACCTTGTTCGCGAAGGCGGGCTGCTTCTGCGATGTAACCGGCGATCAAAGCGCTTTGCTGGAAGGGATGAAGCAAACTGGCGTCATTGACGGATCGGATCTGATCGAAGATGGCAGCGTACACGTCTGCGCGTTGTTCCAGACTCTCTTCTGCCAGGCGCAGCAGTGGGGCGGCTGCCGCTTCGGTCAGGCGGGTGGCAAGCAGCGCGTCGGTTTTCTGACGATTGGGTGAATCCTCGGCTTGATAAATGCTGCTCTCGAGAATCGCGAGCAGCAGCTTTCGCCCGAAGTCATTGCGATGGGATCGGGCAAAGCGGCGACGCAACTCTTCATGTTCGTGCCTGGCTTTGTCGAATTCGCCGAAGTCGCGAAGGGCTCGAATGTTTTCGACCATCGCGAGGGTCACCACCCATTGCAGGTCGGCTTGCTCTTGCGTATTGGTGAGTCGGTTGACGACTTCAACGGCATCTTGAAAGTATCGCCGTGCTGACGGGTAGTCTGAAATGCGTCGATAGGCCATTCCGGCGAGTAGAAGCGACTGCGCCTGAACGTGACTGTTTTCGTGGCGATCGGTCAGCAGGGTCGTTTCCTTCGCCAGTTTGACGATGATTTCGTCGAGCAAGAGGCGGCGTTGTTGATCGGTGGGCTCGAGTGCGAGGACCATGTAGAACTTCGCCCAAAGCAGCATGTACTGCGCTTGCGGTATCGCCGACTCGAGTTGAGCAATATAGCCCTTGTCTTCCAACCGTTCGTATTGGCTGATGGACAGCAGATCGATTCGACCGTATTCGTCGTCAAGAAACTTGAGCAACCGAGTGAGCACGCCAAAAGTTTGATCCATCAAATCTCGAAGGACGCGATGATCTTCTGCTGTTCCGCCGCGATAAAGAATACTTGAAAAGTGCGGTTCGGCTTGTTCGTAAATGAGCGATCGGGCGAGCGTGATCTGCCATTCGATCGCGCGATCGTTGGTTGCGTGTTTCCGAATGATTTCCGCAAGAATCTGATTGGCAGCCGCCAGTGCTTCGCGTCGCTCCTTGGCTTCCGACAGTGTATTTTCGTAGATGAGCAGGTGCATTTTACGGCGGAGCAGCAATTGCGGCAGTTCGTCCGAACCGGGCATCTGCATCATGTGCAGGCTGAGCAGATCGCGCAGATCGTAGTTGAGCAGACCGGCATGAAATTCTTCGTTGGAGAAACGATCCGATTCCGCGTCGGCTGCCCGGGCGGGCGCAGTCGGCAGCAATGTCGAAGCGACGACAGAAACCAAAATTGAGATGCGGAATTGAACCATGTGCGCTACTGTCGTCCGAATGAAATGTTCTTACAGTTCGCCCGAAGCGCTGCATTCCAGCACGCCACGACATGGTCCCAGGCAACATCCGGCGTTGCTGCCAATACGACCGGCGTTTCATTGCTGAAACCCGGTTGCTCGTGAATGTCTCGCAGAAACGCGACCAGTTCGCCAGCCGTCGCGGGAGCGTTGACGAAATGATCGACGCGAAGTTGGTAACCGCCGAAACCTACGTCGGCTGGTTCGATGCGGACGATGATCGGCGTGATTGGCATTGCAACCACAGGCCGCCCTGCATCGCGTGGAAGCTTTGCCGCGAGGAAACCTTCCGCTTTTCGAAATGTTGTCGTAACGGAAAAGAAAATCAGCAAGAGAAACGTTACGTCAATCATTGGCGCGAGGTTCAGAACGAGGGGCGACTTCCCCTTACGCTTACGCCGATAGCGCTCCACTCGGGGCGTGCCGTCTTTCATGGCGTACATGCGGTTGCGCGGACCACGACTTCGCATTTATTCATCCAATCCGGCGACGTGGGCCACAAGTGACATGTCTTCTATTTCGTTCTCGGCAACGACTGACATCACAGCGCGGACGTATTCGTATCGCAATCGTTTGTCGGCGCGGATGATGACTTTCAGTTTCGGGTTGGCACGATGGGCAGCCGCCAAACGCTTTGAAATCGATTCGAGCGATTCGGGGCGGTTGGGTCCGATGCTGTAGACCGCTTTTGCAGATTCGTCTTCTTTATCGCCGGTTTGCGTCGTACGACAGTTAATGACCACCCGGTCGACAATCTTGACGTTTTCAGCCAGGCTTCTTTCCGGGTTGGGGATTTCCATCGGGATGTTTTCTGCCGACGCGAACGTGCTGACCAGCATGAAGAAAATGATGAGCAGAAACACCACATCGATCATGGGAGCCATGTTGAAAGTGATGCTCGATTTTTCGCGCTTGCGCAACATGAATCAACCCACTAGGTAACCGGTGTCTGCTGGGGGACGGATGCCGCCCGCGGCGCTGGTTGTTGTGCGATCGGTTTGGAGAGCGGCGGATTGGTTGACGGTTCGAAAATGCTGAGAAGCTTGTCGGCTTTGTTGGCGCAATCGGTGGTCAATTCGTCGATCCTGTTGCGGAAGAATGCAAAAAGTGTCAACGCGGGAATCGCAACCATCAAGCCCCAGAAGGTGGTGACCAGGGCGATGGAGATGTCATCGGCGATGCGTGCCGGTTCAGGAATACCGCCTGCTTCTCGAATCGAGGCAAACAATCGAATCATCCCATAGACCGTACCGAACAATCCAACCATCGGACTGACATTACCGATCACGTTGAGGTATTCGATCTTGCGCATCATGCGGTCGGCTTGCTGCTCGACGGAATCGAGCATTGCACCGTGCATCGCCGCGTAGCCGTTTTCGGCTTGGTGCAGTCCGCTGTTGATCGCGAGGGCAATAACGCTGGGGTCGGTTTCGGTGTAGCGTAGGCCATCGACAAACTTGCGCGATTCGAGTTTGTCCTGAATGCGTTCGATGGTTCGTGCGGGCAGAATACGTTCGCGCCGGATCGAGATGCTGTGTTCTACTATCAGGGCGATCGTCGCAAGCGACATCGGGATCAGAATGAACCATGTAATGTAGCCGCCGCGCTTGACGAAGTGGTCGAAAATGCGGCTGACCGTGCCTGCCGACTCTGTGTCGCCATCGGCGGCGAGTGATGTCGAGGCCAAGCCCAGCGTTATTGCAATGACCAGCGCTGCGATCAGGCCAACGTACTTGAAAGTTGAGGGATTCCGGTGCAACTGTGGCACTTCGATTGAATTCATTTGAGGTTTACTCGCTATGACATTTCGTGTCGGGCTTGGTTGGGCGCCATGGTCAGGCGCTTGAGTAAGTTAGCCGCTTTGTTTCTGGTTTTGCTTGACGACTGTTCCGTGGCGATGCAGGCTTCGAGCAATCGTTTGGCCTGCGACGATCTGCCGGAGGCCTGGTGTGCTTGTGCGGCCAGGATGAGACCTTCGCCAACAAGCGGATGATTTGGAAAGTGTATGACCACCCGCATCGCAGGCAACGCAGCCGAAAGGTAGTCCTCTTGATTGGACGCACTTGCCAGTAACGCCCGTGATTTCAAAAGCAGAATCTCCGGAAGCAACTCATGCTGCACTTCGGTGACGGTTTTCTCGACTTGCTGCGTTACGTGGGCAAACTCACCATTTTCGATCAGAAGGTCACCCGCAGCGACAAAGACCGCCACCGTGCGCGGGGCGAAAATTCTCGTTTTGATGATCATGTTCATCAAAGGAGCAGCCAAGACCCGGGCAGATACATCGTCCATGGCATGAAGCGTACTGAATCGGATGGTTTCCAACAGGGCGCGCTCGGTCAACGTTGCCGACCGTTCGATCGCGCGCTCAAGCTTCTTGATCACCCGTCGGGTGGCGTGTGACGGTTGATCCGGCAGATTGACCGGTAACAGCCACGAGGCCGTGACTTCGTCGCGATGGGCAATCTTCATCCATGCCCGCACCGCTTTTTCAAATGAATGGGCGTCGTCGGCGGCTTGCACGAAACGTGCGCGGACCAGTTCGCTCCAGAACCCTCGGGCACTAAGTTGTGCTTTTTCATAAGCTTCGAGTGACTTGCGGGGATCGTTTCTGGCCACAAATGTTTCGGCGGCGTTGAACATTTCTGCACGATCGACCGAATCGATGGCAATCGAATCGATGTCGCGAATGGAAAAATGATCGAAGTCGCCAATGGCTGTGCTGTATTCGATCATGCCTTCCGAAAACCCGACGATCTGAATGTCTTCGAGCGGTTTGCCGCGCACAATGACAGAGTCTGCGTAGGAGAGCGGTGCTGCAAATATCACGCAGATCAACATAACCGCGCCTGGTTCTAGATGTGCGTACCGCATTCGCAAACTAACCGTCCAATTCATATTCCGAGACAAAGCGGAATTTGCCGTCGTGCTCGCGGGCAATGAGTTCCAACAGGGCTCTGCCTGCCCCGCTGACGTATGCGATCGTAAAGATTCGAACGCTTTCATCGCGATTCCATTGGGCGAGGCTTTCCTTGAGCAGTTCGGCTTCGGGTATGTCGCCGTCGCTTAAGAAATATATCAAATCGGGTTTCAGTCGAAATGCCCGGCGCATCGCTTCGATCGGTTGGGTCATGCCTTCCGGTGTGACCTGATCGATAAAATCGAACGTGCGGGTTTTGCTCGCGCGAATGGCGTTGACCAGACGGCTTGGCGGCGATTCGATGGGTGGATCGGTGCTATAGAAAATGACGTGGTATTTCTGACTCTTGCGTAGTCCGTCGATGGAGCGTTTGAGTTCCTTTCGAAGGTCTTCGAACACGCCGATCATCGAACCGGAGCGATCGACGACGTAAATGATGCGCCGGGCGCTGCGGGCTTCTCCGCCAAGTCCGAAGAATTGCGGACCGGCTTGTCCGTCACCCATGTTCAATCCATACTTGGAAAACTCACCGCCGCCCGTTCCGATACCGACAATCGACAAATCGGATTTGTTCGTTGACGATAGTTCGCGGAGCGTTCCTTGCTGGTCTGGTGAAATGCGTGACGGCTTGTTCTGATTCCGCTGCATTTTCGAGAACGGCGATTCCACCGGTGACATTGCAAATTTCACCCGCTTGGGCGCGTCATGCAGATCGGTGGTGGCGACGACGGGCGATTTCGTTCCACCCATGGACTCTCTGATCCAGGGTAGCGCGATCATGATCGTGAAGAGAATCAGATGGACGCCGAGTGAAGCAGCCCAGGCCCAGATGAGCGCAGCGTCGGTTCGACCTAGAACCGGGTCTTTGGCGATGGCGCCGCGTGAAAGCGGTTCGTGTTCGCCGACAATCTTGATGTTGGCTGGCGTGTCAGTCATATCTTGCTTAAAGATACTCGAAACAGCGTCCAATGAAGTAATAGTGAAATCGACACCCATACTTTAGCGCTGGTGATATCTGGCCAAGGATGGTTAATTCTGAGTACAGGTAAAGGCCAAAATCTTACAACGAAATATTTTAGTAGTTCGATTCGGGCGAGTCAACGAGTGATCGGCCGGCTCACCGGCAACTCCAGGGAATCTCGGTTGGTCATTGCGATGGACGATTGTCAAACCGCTGTCTAAGCTGAATTTGGTGAATGTGAACGTCTGCAAGATCGGGTAGCCGATATCAATGGACGGATGACTTTCGCGTTTGACGGACTCAAAGAATCTTGAAATCAAAGGCGGTCTTGAATGATTCACCCCTTATATGCCTGTGCGATGGGCCTTGCGGCGTTAATTCTGGCACCTGATCCAGATGGCAGTTCCGATTCGCCGCGGATCGTTCGATGGGTTCTTGCAACGAAAAACCCCGTTCAGTCCGACGCATCGCTGGTGGAACAATGGCAGAAACGGGCGGCGACTGCGCAAAGTGAATTTGAAGAATTTGACGTGAGGCTGACGGCGGCCAATTGGCTGTTGAGTCGGCGGATTTCCGCACCCGTTTCGCGGATTCTGCTAGGGATCGAAAGCGAGGACGACAAGAAGGTCATCGAAGATGCGCTGGATGCCGCAAAGGATGAGATTAAAAAGGCGGAAGATCTTTGGGCGAAGATTGTGAAGTCGGACGAATTGCCGAATGCCCACGATTCCAAGCGAGCGAAAGACCTGATTGGGATTGGCATATTCTTCGATGTTTTCAATTCCCTGTGGGCGGAAGACAACTCGTCAAAGGAAACCCGGGACGAATCCCTGCGGGAAGCAGCCAATCGTCTTTCACTGCTTCTTATCGAGGACCGCAAGGACATTGTAGCAGCCGCTCAACTGTGGCAGGGCTATGCCTATACGCAGCGCGGTCGATTGAAAGGGGCGTTGGAGCTGTGGCCACGCACACTCGTTCATGTCAAACCGCCGCATGGGGTGAGCTTGTATGCACGCTTGATGCAATGCAAAACTCTGGTTGAGAAGGATCAGACCTATGCGGCTGGCGTGACGCTGCTGTTAAATCTTGAGCAAAACGTGGGGTACAGTATCGCCGATGGCAAAAAAAGTGCAGAAGCGCAGGGCGCGGTCGCATTCGTCCGCCGACAATTCGTTCGCGCGTGGCGCAAAAAATTGATGGATGAAGGCGAATTGGATCGAGCAACGTGGTTGTCGCAAATGATCGAAACGTTGGATGTGTCGCACGATCCGGGCGATGGCGTGGTGCAGATGCTGGCGATGGAATTTGCCGCTCCCGAGTTTGTCGATCTCGACAAAACAATTGCCCGCCTAAATGAACCACCAAAGCGCGAACGGGCTGATTCGAATGAGGTGACTTCCAACGTCAGCGAAGACGCGCCGACGGATACCGATGAGAATGAAGATGCGAATTCCGAAGGCGAAGATGTTCGCCCAGCCGATCCGGGCGAATAGGGCAGCAGATGGCAAAGGTTGGCCAGGAAATTTTTCAGGCGAAGGGGATTGATCGTGCCCTGTTCTGCTCAGAATGTTGCTACAACTTAATGACCCGCCCAATGATCGGGCGGTGTCCGGAGTGCGGACAGCAATATGATGCCCGAGGCGGAAGTCGGCGCGGAATTCTTGAACCAGAGATCGTGCATTGGCCGATTGGCGATTTTCTGATCACCTTGTTTTCAGGCGGTGTCAGCGCCGGGATGATTGCCATGGCAATCACCAACAAGGCTCCTTGGTTCCTTCTTTGGGGCCTTCCGTTCTTCGTGATGACGGTGTTTCTTGTCGGAGGCACATGGCGAAAATCGCGAACGGCATGGCGATCATTCTGGCTGCAACGAGAAGCCGCCCGCCGCGAAGATGAACTCGACTAGAAGCCACCTTGACCGCAACCGGCTTGCGGGATAGAAGTCGGTCATGTCCGTACGCTTCGTCATTGGTCGGGCTGGAACTGGTAAGACACACCACTGTCTGACCTCCATCCGCGAACACATTCAATCGTCGCCGGTCAATGGTCCGCCATTGGTGATGCTGGTTCCCGAACAGGCCAGCATGCAGATGGAACGGTTGCTGCTTGCTCCACCCATCCGTGCGGTTGCACGCGCGCAGGTTTTGAGCTTTACCCGACTTGCCCAGCGCATCCTGATTGGAACGATCCATCAGAAAAGAGAATCGCTTTCTGCAACTGCTCGAAGCATGGTTCTCAGACGCATCACGGGAAAATTGGGATCGGGCCTGCGGTACTATCGGCGAGTAGAGAGGTTTTCCAACTTTTTTGAACGGATCGGGCGTACGCTTGGCGAGTTTATCGAGGAGGCAATCGAGCCTTCGGACCTTGCCCGAATTTCGGCGGAGTTGGGCGACGATCCGCAGCGTCAAGCGAAGTTTGCCGACCTGAGTGCAATCTACCAGGCGTACCTTGGGTTTCTGGGTGACCGCTACTGCGATCCAACGCAGTACCTGGAGATCGCAGGCGAACACTTGTTGCGGCAACCTCTTTTTGCTGGTGCGAGCATTTGGGTGGATGGGTTCGCGGGGTTCACCGGGTCGCAAATTAAACTTCTGATAAGCCTGGCTGAGCAAGCTGCAAACCTCGAGATCACACTGCTGATGGACGCTGCCGAACTCGCTGCAACTGCACCCGCCACTGATTTTGGAATGTTCGCGAAGCCCGTTCGCACTTACGCACGATTGAAACGTTCCTTCGATTCGCATGGCGTAGAAATTGAGGACCCGAGATTGCTGTCCGCCGAGTTGCCCCGTCGATTTCGAGCTTCGCGCGATCTTGCTGCCTTGGAGAAGGCGATTTGTACTAGGCGTGCATTTTCTGACGAATCACTAGGCAGCGAGGATATTCATATCGCCGGACTTGCCGACCAACGATCCGAAGTGGAGTTTGCGGTCGCGCAGGTGTGCAGCCTCGTTTCCAAAGTAAACAAAGGCTACCGATATCGCGACATCGCCATCATCGTTCGCAACCTTGATCCGTATCATGATCTGCTGGCATCGGCATTGACGGATCGCGGCATTCCTTACTTCATCGATCGGCGCAGGACCATCACCCACCATGCGGCTGTGGAGTTCGTGCGGGCGCTCCTTGCGGTTGCCGCCAACGATTTTTCCGTTGAGTCTGTGAGGCTCCTGATCAAGTCGGGGCTGACGGGTCTTGACGATGAGCAAGGCGATGAACTTGAAAACTACGTTCTTGCTTGCGGCATCTCGGGACGCGAACGGTGGTGCGAAACGGATTGGTCATTCGACGCTCGCGGCGAGACCAAACGGGATGCAGATGAACATGACGTAGCGGTTCTGCGTCGCGTCAATATAACTCGCCGAACGCTGCTTGATGGATTTGAACCGTTGGTCGAACCGCGCGATTCGTTGACTGGAATTTCGTGGATCGATGCCATTCGCAAAGTTCTGACCAACAAACGCCTGGCTGAAAAAGTCGAAGCGTGGGCGATTCGTGCTGACGAGGATGGACGCGTTGCCCAAGCCGCAGAGCATCGTCAGATTTGGGTGGAGATCGAATCGTTTTTGGACGAATTCGAGCACGTACTTGGCGATCAGGCCTTTACGATTGCCGAACTTCGTGCAGTCATAGAAGCCGGTTTGTCCCAACTGACACTTGGGCTTGTTCCGCCTACCGTTGATCAGGTGCTGGTCGGATCGATCGAACGAAGTCGGCATCCGGAATTAAAAGCTGTCATTCTTCTGGGTTTCAATGAAGGTACTTTCCCGCAAATCGCCAGTGAAGATGCGATCGTCAACGACGATGACCGCGAGGCGCTCGATCGATGCGGACTGACGCTCGGTGTCACTAGAAAGCAATCCATTCTTGATGAAAAACTCCTGGTGTATGTCGCACTGACGCGTCCTTCACAGAAACTCCTCCTGACTTATTCAAACGCAGATGTAGACGGTAAGGCGTTGCGCCCATCGTCATTCGTTGAAGAGCTGATCGAATTGCTTCCGAATGTGCAAGTTCGCCAATATGGCAGTTCAATCTCAAACCGAGCCATGTGGTCGATTCTAAACATTGAAGATTTGGCGACAGCCATCGCATTCGAGATGCGCCATCGACCCAAACTGGAACACGATGATGTTGCTTCGCGCACCGAGTGGAACGATCTGTACTCGCTGGCCCGTTCGACGCATGCGAATGATCGAAGGATTTGGGCTGCGGTCTCTGCATTCGCGAACAATAACGCTGCCAGATTGGACGAACAGTCTGTACGAGCTTTAATCCGTCCAAATTGGACGACGAGCGTTTCGGAACTGGAAGCGGTGGCTCGGTGTCCGTTTCAGCGTTTTGCCAAATACGATTTGAAGCTACAGGAAAGGCGCGATGCGAGTTTGAAGGTGACGGATCTTGGTACTGTTCAGCATGCCGTCCTTGAAGAATTCATTAACGATTCTGTCGAACGAAATGAAGCGTTTGCGAAGATCGACGGAAACGAAGTGCGCGCGCGACTGGATACGATCGTCAAGCGCCTGTCGAATGAATGGACGGCAGTGGGTAGATTCAACTCCGCGCGCGACGAATATTTGTTGAATCGCAGTTCGACCGATCTTGCCCCGATCATCAAAGCCCAGCAGCAAGCCAGTTCTTCAGGGGATTTCGCTCCGCGCTCCACGGAAAAAAAGTTTGGATTCTCGAATGACCCGACAAGTCTGCCACCCTTGGAAATCAACACACCCAAAGGTCGTCTGGTGCGATTGCGCGGTGTGATTGATCGTGTCGATCTTGCAGCGGTGGCTGACGAGTTTGCGGCGGTTGTTGTGGATTACAAACGATCGGCAGACAAGCGCCTCGAAATATCGAGCGTGCAGCATGGTCTGTCGCTTCAGTTACTTGGATATCTGCTGGTGCTGGCGGAACATGGCCCGTCGATGGCAGGCAAGCCGGTCAAACCGATGGGCGCGTTCTACGTCAGCCTGCTACATCGCTACAAGCTGGTCGAGCATCCAAGCTTAGCACTTGACGATGGGATACCGCCAGCGCCAAAACCGCGCGGAATCGTTGACTTTGATCGAATCGAATTTTTGGAGAAAGAAGGCCCGACGTCTCGATGGTCCGATCGATTCCAAGTGTACCGAAAAGCCGATGGGTCGCATGGCAATGTCGATACGAGCGACGGTGCGACATCCCATGAATTCAACATGCTATTGGATCACACGCGCCGCATGCTTGGCGAGTTATCCGATCGCGTACTTGACGGTACCATTACGGTGTCGCCATATCGAAAGGGGACGGACTCGCCGTGTTCGTGGTGCGATTTTCGCGCAGTGTGTCGGTTCGAGTTCGGCCAGGATCCTGTCCGCTATTTGAAACGATCGAAGAAGTCTCAGGTGTTCAAGCAACTTGAGGTGCGTGAATAGATGCCGGAGTTTCATTGGACATCCGATCAACTCCGTGCAATCGAGACCGTCGATCGCGATGTACTCGTTTCGGCGGCGGCAGGTTCGGGGAAGACTGCTGTCTTGGCTGAGCGATGTGCTTATCTCGTCACAAAAGCCCCCTCGCCATATCGGTGCAATGTGGACGAACTTCTCGTGTTGACGTTCACGGATGCAGCCGCCGCGGAGATGCGTTCACGCATTCATCATTCTTTAAGACAAAGAGCTGTGCAGGCACCGCAAGATGTGCGACTGCTTGCACAAGTGGAACTTGTGGACACCGCTCAAATCTCGACGATCCATGCGTTTTGTATGACGATTGTTCGCCGGTGGTTTAATCGAGCCGGTGTCGATGTGATCGCGCCAATGCTGGGCGAAGACGAAGGTAAGCTACTGCGATTGGAAAGCATCGACGCAGTCTTTGAGCGGGAGTACGCGAACAACGACGACCCGGTTCCGGGGTTCGATGAATTGATCGAAGACTACGGGCTGGGGTCCGATAAGGCGATCAAACAGTTCGTATTGGATGTCGCCCAATTCCTGGAGAGCATTCCAGATCCCGATGCGTGGCTGGACCATGCCGGAGACTTTTCGGATGCGCGTGTGAATGGTGTCGTTGCGCAAATCACAGGTTCGCTGCGAAACGAATTGCGGCGGCAGTGGTCTCTTTGTCAAGCCATGGTCGCCGATCTGCCAACCGAATGGCGGGCATGCGCCTTTTACCGTGAGAAGATCGTTGCGTATCAGGAGCAACTGGACACGTGGGGCGCTGCATTGAGCAGCGTCGCGAGTTTCGACTCGATTCGCGACGAAATCGATGCGTATGCCCTAAGCAGCAAGGGGGTACCGATAACCGCCAAAGATGCAGCCCCCGATGAAAAAGACGCCAAAGATCAGGGCAGCGATGCGTTTAAGTTTGTCAAGGAGCGGCTGTTCACAAAACGACTCAAGTCTCGCTTCTGTCAGTTTACCACAGACGAATTGCGACAAGGCATGATCGACACGCAACCGTACGTTGCGACCTTGATTGAACTCGTGCGCCGATACCGCCAACAGTATCAATCGTCGAAACGCGCAATCGGTGTCATGGATTTCTCGGACCTTGAACGAATTTCGTACGAACTTCTGACCACAAAGCTTGACGGAGAATCCGAAAACCCCGTCGTTACGCAACTGCGCGGGCGATTCGCGCATGTTCTGGTGGACGAGTTTCAAGACATCAACCCGCTACAGGCCAAAATCCTGTCGTTGGTCAGCCGCTTCGCAACCGAAGATTCTCACGGAAATCTCTTTACGGTCGGTGACGTCAAGCAAAGCATCTATCGGTTTCGACTGGCTGAGCCGAATATGTTCTTAAAGCGTTCGCAGAAGCTGATCGATGACCCGAAGTTGGGCGAGCGGATCGACTTGCAACAAAACTATCGCAGCACAAAAACGATTCTCGAGGGCGTTAACCTTCTTTTTGGCGCGTTGATGTCGGCGGCATGCGGCGGAATCGAATACGATCATGCCGCCCGCCTCAAATCGCCGGATGCGAACGCTCGCGGTGAACCGATCGAACTGCACATTCTGGAACGCGAGATTGGAACCGAAACCGACGACGAGGGCGGCGATTCGGAATTTGTCGATTGGGACGATCCGGAGCATTGGAGCGTGATTGAACGGGAGGCGCGGCTGGTAGGAGGCCGGATTCAAGAACTCTTGGGTCGTGACCTTCGCGTTGACAATGGCGACGATGAACGGCCTCTGTGCTTTTCGGACTTTTGCGTTTTGCTTCGGTCGGCAAAGCATACCGCGCGCGCCGTCGCAGCGGTCTTTGAGCGGATGGGCATCCCGTGCTGGGCGCAGAAACCGCCCGACGCATTTGACCGATTGGAAATCCGCGAGACGCTGGCGCTGTTGTCAATCATCGACAACGTTCGTCAGGACATCCCGCTGGCGGCGGTCTTGCGCAGCGGAATTCTTGGCATTCGATTGACGGAAGACGAACTGGTCGCAATTCGAACGACGGATCGACGAGTCGCGTTTCACGAAGCGGTCGTGCGGTACGCAAAACTTGGCAGGGATTTGAATCTGCGCGAGAAAGTGTCGGGCGTGTTGGCGAAGGTCAAACGGTATCGTCAGCAGCTTTATGAGCAACCCTTGGCTGACGTCCTTTGGTCGATTTATCGCGAGACGGGTTACATGTCGTTTGTCTGCGGATTGACGGACGAGGCGCTGCGGCGAAAGAATCTATTGCATTTGCATGACCGCGCCCGCCGCTTTGGCGATTTCCGCAGGCAGGGCCTACGACGATTCCTGCAATACATCGAGCAGTTGCAAACCCGCGGCGAGGCGTTGGAGGGAAACGACGACAGGGCAGCCGACGTCAATGCCGTCAGCATTTGCTCGATCCATCATTCGAAGGGGCTCGAATATCCGGTTGTAATCGTCATGGATGCGGCGCGTGAGTTCAACCTGACGGACGCATCCGGGCGCGTGTTGTTTGAGCGTAATCTGGGGATTGGGCTGCGACGTGTCGAGCGGGAACGACTGATTGAATACCCAACCGCTCTACAAAAACTGTGTGCCACGGCGGCAGAGGAGGCTGCCCTGGCGGAGGAACTTCGCGTGTGGTACGTCGCGACCACCCGCGCAAAGCAAAAACTCATCCTCGTCGGAACCGCAAAACTGGACAAACTTGCGTTGCAAAGTAAGGGCCGATCGACGTCAGCCGGTGCGCTCGATCCGATCACAATCCTCAGTGCGAAATGCCCACTCGATTGGATTCTTACGACACTGGCGCATGACACGAATTACCGAGTGCGATGGCCTTCCGATCAGCCGTCCGGCGCTCAGTTGTTTGAAGTCTCAACCTATGACAGCAACGCGATCGCAAACCTGCGGATCGATTCGGCTGACGATTCGAAAGAGATGGAACTTTGTGATCGGATCGCGCGTTTGGAACCCCTTCCGGATTGGGAGCCCGTCAGCCAGCAACCGACTCAATCGGAACGGGTATTGGGGCGACTCGAGTTCAAGTATCCGAATTTGGCGGCATGTTCGATTGGGGCTGTGCGTTCGGCGAGCGAAAAAGATCAGTCATTTGCCGAGGTCGTTGGCGAGTCTGCCGACGGTTGGATGCCTGTCCGCGATTCAACGATACGAAGCGCGAACGGGGATGGGTCGGATTCGGCATTGGTTCGGGGCACGGCAGTCCACGCATTTTTGCAGAATCTTGATCTGAACAAGACGTCATCCTCGCAGGAACTTCGCATTGAAATCGAGCGATTGGAGCGGGAAGGCATGCTGACCTCGGAGCAGGCTGAGCATATCGAACCCGAGCAAATCGCATGGTTATTTGAGACGTCGTTGGGCGAGCGGATTCGAGAAGCCGCAGACAACTACTACCGAGAGTGGATGTTTCTCTCGTTGGAGTCCCTTCACTACTTCGATCGACTCATCGATGCCGATGCGAGTGATCGGATTCTGGTGCGTGGGGTTGTTGACGGAATCCTCGACGATGGCGATGCTCTTGAGATTGTGGACTACAAGACGGATCGCATTGCCGATGATCAAGTGGAAACGAGATCAAGATTGTACGTGCGTCAACTTGGGCTTTATGCATCGGCGGCAGAAGCGGTTTTTGGGTTGTCCGTGCGAAAAGCCCACCTTGCATTCCTGACGCCACGGAAAATGGTTTCATTTACGGGCGAACAGATTAAAGCTGCTTTGAGCGGCAGTGAGTAAGCAAGCGATGATCGAAACCCTCACGGTTCAGCCCGAAAACCCCGCGAAAAAACGGTTGCGGCAACTTGGTGATCGCGCGATTCAAAAACGCTGCAAGGAACTGGGAACAGAACTCTTCGAACGCGCCCACGCGAACGAGCCGAAGATGTGGCATCGGGCATGGTGGGATCGGAAGCTATTGGAGTACCTGTCGTCTCAGCCGCGTTTGCAGACCCAGTTGTTTCGATTCATCGAAGCCCTGCCTTACATGCGAGACGATGCGGATATCGCATCGCACTTTCGACAGTACCTTCAGCAAGACGGGTTAACGCTGCCGCTGGTGTTTCAGTTGGCGACTGCGTTTGCGGACCCGAACTCGATCGTCGGACGAATGGTGGGGGCCAACATCCGGCGCGGTTCGTTTCTAATGGCACGGGCGTTTATGACCGGTACGAATACGGTTGAGGCCATCGCTCACGCGCAGATGCTTCGTCGGCGTGGTATGACGTTTACGCTCGACGTCCTTGGCGAGGCAACCATTGGCGATCAACAAGCCGAGGCCGCGGCAGCTACTTATCTGGAGTTGATCGAAGCGCTGGGGCGGTCGGCAAAATCCTGGCCGGTCATTTCCATTCTAGATGAAGCAGCCGACGGTCCAATGCCCCGCGCGAATATCTCGATCAAACTAACGGCCCTCGATCCATTGTTCGATCCGGTCGATCCGGATCGTGCGTACGATGTCATTCGCGGGCGACTCGGACCAATTCTGACACGGGCGAGGGAATTGGGCGTGTTTGTCAATGTTGACATGGAAGCCTTTCAGTATCGCGACATGACGTTCTGGATATTCAAGAAACTTCTGTTGGAGCCGGAGTTTCGCGATTGGACCGATGTCGGGATTGTCGTACAGGCATACCTTTGCGATGCGCGACACGATTTGTTGTCGTTGTTGGACTGGGTGAAAGCGCGCGGGTGCGGTATCGGAATTCGCCTGGTCAAGGGGGCATACTGGGATTCCGAGACGACGTCGGCCATTCGAAACGGCACGAAAATTCCTGTGTGGACGCAGAAGTGGCAGTCGGATGCGTGTTACGAAGAATTAACCGCCATCATGCTTGAACATGCAAATCTGATTCGTCCCGCATTTGCCAGCCACAACGTTCGCTCGCTCGCCCACGCGATGGCCGTCGCCGAGGCTCTCGATGTCACGCCGCAACAATACGAATTGCAAATGCTTGCCGGTATGGGCGAACCCTTGAAAGACGCCATCGAGGGGATGGGCCGTTGCCTGCGTGTGTACTGTCCTTATGGCGAACTCATCAAAGGGATGGCATATCTCATCCGCCGCCTGCTCGAAAACACGTCCAACGATTCGTTCTTGAAGAATCGTTTTGGCGACCGCAGCGCCTACGACGTTTTGTTAGGCGCCCCCAAAATGGTTGGGCGCAATGACCATGCGAATCAAGTCGAAACTTTGCCTTCAAGGCATTACGAAGATCCATTTGAGGATTGTGCAATGATCGCTTCTTCAGTTGGCTTGGCGTTTACGAATGAATCCGCAGTCAGTTTTTCTGACGCTGCCAATCGCGAGAAGATCGCGAAGGCGGTGGCAGACTTGCGCGGTCAAATCGATAAGGACCGTTTGCTCAAAATTGGCGAGGAAGATCTGGCAACAGATTCGTGGCTGACGTCGAGCGATCCGGCTTATCCGAATGAGACGGTGGCGCGAGTGGCGTCGGCTGACGTGGCATGCGCCGATCGCGTGGTGGCTGCCGCCAGTAAAGCGATGCCGGCATGGCGCGCCAAACCGGCGAACACTCGTGCGGATGTGCTGCGACGGGTTGCCCGGTTGTTGAAAGAGCGACGTTTCGAATTCATCGCCCAACTCGTTCGAGAGATCGGCAAAAACCCGATCCAAGCCGACGGTGAAGTCGTGGAGGCGATCGACTATTTCAACTATCACGCAGCACTATTAGAGCGATTGGGGCAGCGTCCCCGCCGCCGCGATGTGCCCGGTGAAGAAAATGTGCTGGTCTACGAGCCGTGCGGTGTGTGCCTCTTGATCGGTCCGTGGGATTTTCCGCTCGCGATGCTGGCTGCCATGGTTTCGGCGTCGATTGCGATGGGTAATGCAGCCGTCGTGAAACCGTCGTCCAAAGCGCCGGTGGTGGCCGCAATGTTGTTGGAGTTGCTGGCCGAATCGCACTTACCCGCCGGTGTCGTCAATTACCTGCCGTCCAACGGCGAGAATGTTGGGCAGTATCTTGTTGAGCATCCCGATGTTCATCTCGTGGCATTTTGTGGATCGAGTCAAAATGCCGTTAAGGTCGCTGAAGCAGCAGCCCGCGTGCGCCCGAGGCAGCGTCATTTCAAGCGAACGATCATCGATGCTGGTGGCCAGAATGCGATCGTCGTCGATCACGATGTGGATGTGGACGAAGCTGTGATGGGGGTACTCGAGAGCGCGTTTGCCTTTGGTGGTCAAAAGTGTACGGCGTGTTCGCGGGTGATTGTCCTCGCAGATGTTTACGAAGAATTCTGTCGAAAGTTGGCCGGTGCAGCCGAACAACTTGAAGTGGGCGATCCTGCGGATGTCGGCAACGCCATCGGTCCGGTCATCGACGAGCCAACGCAGCAACGACTTCGGTTACTCATCGCCAGGCAAAAGGAAAAGTATCCGGTCTTGTTTGAAACGGACTCGGCGCGCATTCCAGTCAATGGGCATTATGTCGCACCGATCATTTTCAAAGACGTGGATCCCGAATCGGAACTCGCGCAGGAAGAGGTGTTTGGACCTGTATTTGCAGTGATGAAAGCCAACGATTTCGATCATGCAGTCGAATTGGCCAACGGTAGTCCGTACGCACTGACGGGTGGAATTTATTCGCGCAGTCCTCAGCACATCGCGAATGCCAGAGAGAATTTCCGCGTGGGTAATCTTTACATCAATCGCAAGATCACCGGGTCGCAGGTTGATGTGCAACCGTATGGTGGCAGGCAACTGTCGGGCGATGGTGCGCGCCTTGGCAGTCTTGACTATCTGCTGCAATACTGCCGCCCGCGGACGATCAGCGAAAACACACTTCGCCAGGGACTGACCAAGACGAAAGAGCGATCGGAATAGTCTGAATTATTCGGTGTTGTTTTGGGCAGCCTGTATTTCAGCGGCAACGCGCTCGACATCCCTGAATACACGCAGAAGATTTCCACCCATGATCTTGTGAATACTCGTTTCGCTGTATCCGCGATTCAGCAATTCCTGCGTAATGTATGGAAAGCAAGAGACATCTTTGAGTTGCTTGGGCAATTGACCGACACCGTCGTAATCCGAACCGATTCCCACGGATTCGATGCCGGCAACCTTGACGATGTGGTCGATGTGATCGACCAGCGTACGAACACTGCCGTCCGGAATGGGATGTTCTTGCTTCCATTTATTCCACGCCGCTTTGAAGTCCTCGTCTTTGGGATTCTTGGCTCGAAGGTCCCGCTCGACTTCAAACATTTTCGAAACGATCCGCGCCCCTTCCGGGTGCACGTAACCGGAGTAAAAATTGACCATCACGACGCCATTGTTCTTTTTGACCATCTTCAGCACATCGTCAGGAACATTCCGCATGTGCGGAGCGATGGCGTAAGCCGACGAGTGCGAGAAGATCAAAGGCGACTTGGTCGTCTTGAGTGCATCGCGCATCGTTTTGTGCGAAACGTGTGCCAAGTCCACAAGCATGCCCAGGCGGTTCATTTCCAGCACGACCGTCCTGCCAAAATCGGAAAGACCGTCGCTGTGCGGTTCGTCGGTTGCGGAGTCAGCCCAGTCGATCGTGTCAGAATGCGTGAGGCCCATGTACCTTGCGCCGCGATCGTAATACATGCGCAACGTTTCCAGCGAATTCTCAATCATGTGACCGCCTTCGACGCCGATCATGGAGGCAATCTTACCTTCATTGCGAATGCGAACGATGTCAGCCGGTGAAAGGGCTTTTGCAAACGTGTCCGGGTAATCCTCGATCATAAGGTCGATGACTTGGAATTGTTCTAGCGCTTCCTTCTTGGCGGTGCCATCCTGCGGCGTGCTGGCAGGGATATAGACCACCCAGAACTGAGCATCGAGTCCGCCTTTCCTGAGCCTGGGGATGTCCGTCTGTAGCGAACTCTGATGCTTGCGCAGATCGACCTTTTCGTTGTTTCGACGAGCGCGCTTCCGCAGTTGCCACGGTAAATCGTTGTGCCCATCGATCAAGATGCCAGCGTCGTGAATACGCTGGGCCTCTTCGGTGACGACGATGGGTTTGGACACATCCTGGGTAACAATCTTTTCATCGTTGGCCAGCACCGATACAACCGGTGAGACGAAGATCGCGGCAAGAATCATCCGGAATGTACCGGAATTACGTGTTTGCATGTTCGATGTCCTTTTGCTGCCCAAAAAAATCGATGTCACTCGGTTGAATTGAGGTGTACTATAACGTTATACAGCCAACCGTTCGACGACGACGGTCGATCCAATTTTTGCCTTGAGTCGATTGCTGGCGTCTCCCAGATGAACCGCAACTTCGACAAATCCGCCGCTGCTCAACAGACTGAGGGCTTCACCCACCGGAACATCGCCATAGGTTCGATGAAGGCGCCCGAGTACTTGATGAGAATCGCCGTCGGTTGAAATCGAAACTTGAAGTTGCTTTGGATCCTCAGCGATTAATGCCAAGTCGCGCTGACTGATATTGCTGAGCAGATTGCCGAACCGATCGACGTGAATCACCTGACCTTCGATTCGATTGGCTGCGGTCTGTTTCGGGTGGATCGTTTTTAGAACCTCGACATGATTGGTGGCTGGTCCGAGGTCCCGCATCGCGCCCCCTTTGGCCAGGTGGGCTGCGGCGGGGGCCATGATGTCTCTGCCGTGAAAGGTATTTGAAACTTGTCCGAGTGCGATCTGCGGATTGTTGATGACTCGAACTTCATCCACTTTGTATGCGTGGTGGACAAAACTGATGATGCCATTGTCGGGGGCGATGATCGTATTTTCGCCATACCTGGCTGCGATGATTCCGCGGGCGGTACCCACGCCCGGGTCCACGACAACAAGGTGAATCGTTCCCGGTGGAAACCACGGGAACGCATGATAGAGAATGTATGCCGCGCCCATGATATTCTGCGGTTCAATTTCATGCGTGACATCGACGACCGTGGATTGCGGAGCGACTTGGGCGATCACGCCTTTCATGCAGGCGACGTAATGATCGCGATCGCCGAAATCGGTCGTTACCGCAATCATTGAATGTGGTTGCTGTCGAGGCATGCAATGCTCCAGCGATCCGTCGATGGCTCAACAAGAGCGATTATGATCGGGAGACAGCGATTCGCAAGTTTCGTGTTGACGGTTGCCCAATGGACTGTAGAAGTTGATCGATGTCGCCATCCTTGAGCAATTCAGAATCGCTTCGAAGGACGATGGTCGAGAAACAAATTGTCGCGCGCGGGATTTGCGACAAGAACGTTATCGATGCAATGCTTCGCGTCCCGCGCGAACGGTTCGTTTCGCCGGATTGTTTTACCCAGGCATATGAAGACAAGGCTTTGCCCGTTGGCCCCGGTCAAACCATCTCGCAGCCGTTCATCGTCGCGTACATGACGCAGATGCTCATGGTCGAACCGGGCCATCGTGTTTTGGAAGTTGGAACCGGCACGGGATATCAAACGGCGATACTCGCGCAAATAGGTGCAAGGATTTGCACGGTCGAGTTGGACGACAACCTGTTGCGTTCTGCAATGCATCGGCTGACTGAGATGAACTTGGCCGCGAATGTTTCGTTTCGAAGTGGCGATGGAGCGAAGGCGTACCGCGACGTAGCCCCCTTCGATCGAATCCTCGTCACAGCGGGCAGTCAGTTGCTACCGGAGGAATTGGTCGGGCAGGTCGGGTGTGGCGGACTTATGATCATTCCGGTGGGGCGGGGTAAAACGCAAATGATGCTGCGGATTCGCGTGCGCGATGGCGTTCGCATCGAGCAACCGCTGATTGCCTGTCGATTCGTTCCTTTGGTTTAGTCGGGTTATGTTGTTGTCATCCAGCGGGCTGGAGCTTTGCCATCGTTTGATCGATCTTTTCGCTGAGCGATTCGACGTTGAACGGTTTGACCACGTAGTTATTCACGCCGGCTTTGATCGCCTCGATAACGCGATCCTTTTGCGCTTCGGTCGTACACATGATGATCGGTGTTTTCTTGTTGGTTTCGCGTACTTTGCGCACCAACGTGATCCCATCCATGTTGGGCATGTTCCAATCGACCAGCATCAGGTCCGGCGTATCGTTTTCCAGAAGTTTCAGCGCTTCGACACCATCGCCAGCTTCGAGAATTTCGGTGTGTCCCAACTGGGCCAGAACGTTTTTTTGAATGTTTCGAATCGTGCGCGAGTCGTCTACGAGCATCACTTTCATTTTCTAGACTCCAACAGCAGCTTCAGTTGACGATGCCGCACCTTTGTTTTCCTTCTTCCCGATTTCCATTCCAACTTCCACGAACAGTTTGCCCAATTCGCACTCGCATGGAATGACGATTCGGGGCGAGCTTTTCGAATTACTCACGACGAAGCTGTCGCCGATCACAACGCTTGGCAACGAGATTCGGATGTTGACATCTGTAAACTCCATTTTTGCATTGCCAGCCACCATGTTTGCCAGTTCGCCGATCGCATCCGAAAAATCGGGATGATCTGCGGCGATTTCCATACCAGCGAATTTCGAGGCGGCGGCTACGGCGACATCCTTCGAGAAACTGATGACGACGCATCCGGCGGCGTCGCCCGAGAATCCGATGATGCCCGATACTTCGGAAGGTTCGCAATCGTCGGGTTTTACGAATGGTTTACCCACCGTCATGTTCACGTGAACCATCGTTTCAAAAACGCGCTTGACGCTTTTGACAAAAGGGTTGATCAATCGGACGTCCATGGATTAGGCCTCTCGTATCTGAATTCTGCCCTGAAAGCGGATTATTTGTGCGACGTTGTACTGAGATGAGCATCGGTATTATTGAGGCTGGGCCTTAGTCATTTGCGGGCCAACTCAATCAGATCGATCGGATTGCAGTGGAGTTTTTCCACTGCGTTTAATTAAAGTCGACAGCGGTGCGAAGAAATTGACCCGGTTTGGGATTTATGACTGATTATTCTGGGTCGGTCGCATTGGGCATGGTGTTTGACCAAGCGGTTTTGGCACGATAACCGATCAAGTTGCACTCTGGCTCCGGGCAGGTGACGGTGCCATTGGACAGATGCCACTTCGACGTATTCGCATATCGATACTGACTGACAACAGCCGTCGGGCTTGCAGATTCAACGTTGGAGCCGGTATTTCGAGCAAATCTGACGAGCGTCTCAAATGGGCCCTCATGCTTCGGACAAATGTAGTGAAGGCGAATCGCACACTTGTTGCCGCAAATCTGACACTTCATGGCTTCAAATCGAAAGTGATTCCTGAAGTTGTGGGCGGGGTTAGATTCGCATGCCCAGATGACTTGTCGCGAATGAATCGACGGTTCTGCGGTATTCGGTGTCGAGCGGCGAGTTATCCGAATGATAACGAACACCACCATGATCGTGCATGTCGCGAGGATCAGAATGCGTACCCATCGCGATGGCGAAATGTGTTCATTGACCGGTTTAACCATGGCTGGGTTGTAGAAAGGTCACTGAAGCGGCAGTGGCCCTGTCCACCAGAACGCATTCGATTCGTGGAATGAATAGTGGGGCAGTTCAAGGTAAATGCACACGGAGCATTCCTGGTCAGCGCACGCCGCATAGTACGGTTCGATATCGCGCTCTAGAACCGGAGTTACATTGACGCGTTTGACATTTCCCAACAGCGAAAGAATATTGATACGCCCCGAGTGTCTACCGGAAAGCCAGGAATAAAACCGATACCCGGGCGGTTGCCCCAGGGCGTAACCATCGTCGATACTGAGGCGGCCGAAGTTGCGGGATGGCGCAGGCGAACCATTGTTGTTTCCAAATGCGAAAATAATTTCATCCGGCCCCATGTCCGCAAGCAAGATCGTGCTGTCGGGTTTTTTAGATGACACCAGTCCCAGGTTTGACAGGAACGAGTTAGGACTGGAAACGATAAAATCATTCATCCCGTAACTGGACGGAAACTCTACGTTGCCGTTGCCATGCTTGTAACTGTTGCGCAGGACTTCACCCCAAGGGTCCTCAGGGCAGATCAAGACACCTTGCCCGGCAGGGTTGTCCTTGAACAGCGCCACGGACCATGCGGTCGCGGATCGATGGGCGTTGTCACCGACAGCAGTCGGCAACCACCCTCGGTTGTCGGTGCGGTACATGTCGAGGCTGCGGTACAGATCTTTTAGGTTGGCCATGCATACGGTAGACTTCGCCGCGCGGATGGAACGACCCAGTGTCGGAAGCAAGACGCCGATCAAGATGACCACAATGGAAGTGACGACCAGTAATTCAACGAGGGTGAATGCCCTTGACTGCGCATGCCGCGAGCGCAATTGCGTGATCTGCCGCACGGATTGATTTTGATCGACGCTCATTGAGATGAACCCCACCTGACGTTAAGCATATCGTCGCTATCGGCGCGCTGCAACGAAAACCTGACGACCGTGGCAAGATCATCTATACGTTCAAGTCAAACAGCCATGAACCCCTCAAATTCAGTTCAACAACGGGGAATACACCTCAGGCGAACGATTGTGGCCCGATTCTTGCAAACTCTTATAATGGGTGTCGGTAAGGTCGTTTCCTAAAGATTTGCGCAGATGGCGGATGGTTGAAATGGGTAATTTGCAAGAGTTGGTCAGCGATCAATTGCTTCCCTATGTCTCTACGCCGGGGCAATACGTCGGTGGCGAGATCAATCAAATTCCGAAACCGGGTGACTGGGAATCTGCGCGCGTGCGCGTCGCAGTCGCATTTCCGGATGCGTACACCATTGGGATGAGCCATCTCGGTTGTCAGATCATTTATTGGCTTTGCAATCACACCGACGGCGTGACAGCAGAGCGCGTGTACTGTCCCTGGACCGATGCAGAAGCCGTCATGCGGCGGAAGAACATTCCGCTGTTCACCTGGGACACCCGCCGACCCGTTCGCGATGTCGATATTTTGGCGATCTCGCTTCAGTATGAGATGGGTTTTACCAATATTCTTACGCTGCTTGATCTTGCAGGCATTCCGCTACGGTCAGCCGACCGCGACGATTCGCATCCGTTGGTGATCGGCGGGGGGCCCCAATCGGACAATCCGGAACCGGTTGCTGACTTCATCGACCTGATCGTTTTGGGTGACGGTGAAGAATCGATGGCCGCGATCCTCGATGCATACAAAGAATACCAAGCCAACGGTGTACGCCGCCGCGAGATGATTCGCTTAATGGCCAGGCGATTCCCATGGGCATATGCGTCGTCGTTGTATGACGTGTCTTACAACCAAGACAACACAATTCGGTCGGTGTTGCCTAATGAAGAAGGGCTGCCGCACAATATCGTTCGATGCCAAACGCCGGATTTTGGGAATGCTCCGTTTCCGGTGCGACCGTTGGTTCCACACGTTCGTGTTGTGCAGGACCGTATCTCGATCGAAATCATGCGCGGTTGTCCGCAGCGTTGTCGGTTCTGCCATGCTGGCTACACCAAGCGGCCCATCGGTCGGCGGACAGTTGATGAAATCGTGAACATCGCTGAAGAAGCATATCGAGCGACGGGTCACACCGAGATCGGATTGCTCTCGCTTTCGACGGCTGACTATCCGTACTTGCCGGAATTGGCCAAACGGATTGACGAACAGTTTACGCACCGTCAGGTCAGCATTTCTGTGCCATCCATGCGGGTGGACAAGATGTTGTCCAACATTCCGTGGATGGTCAACGGGGTGCGAAAATCAGGGCTGACCATCGCAGTTGAAGCTGCTCGTGATGACATGCGGGCTGCGATTCGCAAGGTCGTCACCGATGGCAACTTGATCGACGGCGTGACCCAGGCTTACGAAGCCGGGTGGAAAAGTGTCAAACTGTATTTCATGGCCGGTTTCCCGGGCGAACGTCCCGACGACATCGACGGCATCATGGACATCAGCCGCGAGGTTTCGCGGGCACGCATCCCTGTCGCAGGTCACCCCGCTTCGGTGAATTCGGCAGTCGGTTGGTTGGTACCGAAACCGCACACCCCGTTTCAATGGGCGGCACAACCCGAAGCCGAATACTTCCACAACGTACGCAAGCGACTTCGCATGATGGAGCGCTCGCGCAAGTCGGCAGTTCGGATCAAGATGCATAACGTCGAACGGTCCGTACTAGAAGCTGTTTTCTCACGCGGTGACCGCAAACTTGGTCCGGTCATCGAAAGGGCGTGGCGCGACGGAGCCCGCTTCGACGGTTGGGACGAGTGCTTCGATCATCGAATGTGGGATCTAGCGTTTGAAGCCGAAGGCATCGATCCGGCATGGTACGCCCATCGCGAGCGGCCTGATGGCGAAGTCTTCCCATGGTCTCACCTGGCTGGCGGAAACTCGGAAGGCTATCTCAAAAATCAATACGACGACGTATTCGTGCAAATCAACTCCGATGGTCCGGGCCTGTCGCTCATGCCCGCGGCAGCCGGTTAGTCGGCAAAGATCTTAACGTCCCATAATCAGCGGCAGCACTGCGCTTTGGATAAAGCCAGTGGTTCCATTGTGTCCGGTTTGCGTCAAGCGCATTGAGATGTGCTGCGTCAATTGCTTAGAATTGCAGTCATGGGTGTGGGCAGGTTGTCCCGGGCACGTATTGACGTCAACAGATCGCTAAACGACGGATGACGTTCAAGTCTTGATTTTCGCAGCCCTTGTCAAAATTCTTGCCGCGCGCGCCTAGCAATGATGTAGGTGGGGAATTTTCTCTAGCCCTCGCGACTTTCCCGGGCAGTTTTCCCAATCGACATGGCTGATTCGCGGTGGGCGCGCCGCATGATTCGCGCAATTCCGCCTTCTTGACGCACGACTATACCAATTATTGAGGAGTAGATCATGGAACTTTGCTTCGTTCGACACGCATGCCGCCTGATGAGCCTGAGTGTGGCGCTGGGACTTTCTCATTCGGCACTGGCGGCATCGCTTTGTGGATCGAGCGGAGATGGCAATGGCGATTGTCGCGTTGCCCTTGATGACCATGCAGATTTTGCGGCTTGTCTGACCGGACCGGGTGTACCGGCTGCTCCGGAGTGTGCTTGCTACGACATGAACGTCGATGGCGTCATCGACCTTAGCGACGCTCAGGCGTTTTATCAGGAGTTCACCGGAAACAATTTGATCGCCGGATGTGTGCTGCCTGTTCGCGAGGACGAACCGGCTACCCTTCGTCCTCGTAAGTCGGGATCGCCATCCGCGGCTCAGCCGGCGATACCTGACTCGTCCTTGTCTGATTCGGTTTATCTGTTTTCCGGTGAATTTCATCTGACCGTCACCGATATGGTCATTCGGGGACGTGGTTTCGATTTTGAATGGACCCGGCGATACCGTTCAAGAGTCGGTCCTGACACCACGATGGGTAACGGCTGGGATCACTCGTATAACATTCACCTGACACAAAACGGTCCCAATCTGGTTGTGCACGATGGTGACGGGCGCAGCGACGAGTTTTGCCCGACGCCAAACGGAACCTGGTCCAGTCCTGAATTCTTCCGGGAAATCGTTCAGCAGGGCAACGGTTTTTCGATGATTCACCACGACCGTGGTTCGATGCAATTCAATGGATTTTTCGGCTTGCCTGACGACGGAAAGATTTCGTCGATGGTTGATCGCAAAGGCAACCGCGTGAGTTTTGAATACGACCCGGGAACGGGGCGATTGACCGGGATTCGCGACACGCTGGATTCACCGGTTAATTCTCGGCTGGTTTCGATTGCATACAATCCTGACGGATTCATTCAATCGGTCACGGATTTCACCGGTCGCCAGATCACGTACGACTATTACCAAGACCCGGACATCGGTGGAGATGCTGGCGACCTTAGGTCGGTGACGACGCCACCGGTCGTTGGAACACCCAATGGCAATGATTTCCCACTCGGTAAAACCACCGTATTTACATATTCGGAAGGCTTCAGTGATCCGCGACTCAGCCATAACCTGCTGACCGTCACCGATCCAAAAGGGCAGACGTTTCTGGTCAACACCTATGCTTCAACACTCAACCCTGCCGACCTTGAATACGATCGCCTCGTCAGCCAACAACTTGGCGCGCCGACGGAACTGTTCACTTTTTCATATGGCACGCATGCGCCGACGCCTGCCAACAGTTTTTCGACGGGTGTTTGCTATGTCAACGACCGTGTCGGAAATGTCGAAGAATGCTACTACGACTATCGCAATCGTTTGGTCATGAACCGGCGTTTCACGGGCCGGGCAAACCCGTTGAATCCGACGACGGACCTGCTCAATCGACCGGTCAATCAACTGCGGCCAACCGATCCGGCATTTTTTGAAACGCGGTACGAGTACAATGACGATTCATTGTGTACGCGCATCGTCTCACCGGAACTGGATGAGGTGCGATTCGTTTACGAAGGTGACATCGACTTTTTCTCGCCACCGCGATCCCGGGCCAATGTCCGCGAGCGAGTGTGCCTTCCAGGGCCGCGCGGTGCCGCTCAACCACAACTGATCGAAACGTTCGAATACGACGATGCAATCAGTTTTGACACCAATCAAGTAACCCGATCCGTCGACGCACGCGGAAATCAAACTCAGTACCTCTATGATCCGAGGGGCAATCGCACGCAAACGATTCATCGTATTCCGACGATCGTTGAAGATTTCGAATACAATTCGTTTGGTCAACTCACGCGACACGTGCTGCCAGATAACGGCACCGGCACCCGTCGAATCGATCTATATACTTATTATCCGCAAGGCGCGGGGACGCAAAGTGGCTATCTCGAAAGCGAAAGTGTCGATAACACTGGATTCGCGCTGACGACATCCTACGAATACGATCCGGTTGGAAATGTCACCCGCATCATCGATCCGAAAGGGAACGATACCCTTCACACATTCAATCAACTCGATCAAATCGTGCGGTCGCTGTCGCGTGAGGTGGTCCCAGCCGCTGGTCCCCGGTACGAGAAGATTCACTTTTATGACGAGAACGATAACGTTGTCCGCATCGACATCGAAAACCGCGACGCAAGCGGGCTCCTCGATCCGAACACGCATTTTACGACCGTTTATGAATACGACCTTCTGAATCACGTGACGAAGAAGACGGAAGAAGTCGATCCGGTGAACGATATCGTGACTGAATTCGAGTATGACGCGAATCGCAATCGGACCTTGGTTCGCAAAGGAGAAGCGACCAACGGTTCGCAGCCGACCAATACCGAAACCAAGCTCTATGATGAGCGTGACCTGCTCTTTAGGGTGACGGAAGCGTCTGGCGATCCTGACGAATCAACGGATCAGTACGATTACGACGCCAACGGGATCATTACGCTGTACGGCCAAGGCCTTCAAGGACTCGCACCGAAAGAGGAAACGTTTGAATATGACGGATACAACCGCCTGACGATCATGGGCAGCAGTTTTGGAAATGCGTCGAGTTACGATTACGACGAGAATAACAACTGTGTCCGAGTGATTGAGGAGGGCGAGTTGCTGGATGCCCCTGGCAGCGCTGGAAATGTGCGCTTGTTCGAAACGACGTATGGTTACGATCCGATGAACCGTCTGACCATTCGCGGCGACAAGTTCTTCGACTCGGCGCAAAATCCAATCACCGACGGCGAATCGACAACCGAGTATTTCTACTCCGATACCTCGCAAATTATTCAGGTTGTCGACGACAACAGCCACAACGCGACCTGCATCTACGACTCTGCAAATCGGCGTTCCGTCTGCACCGATGCGAAGGGTAATACGATTCGCTTCACGTACGACTCAAACTCCAACATCGTCTCTGAAGAGACCAACGAAAAATCGGATCTTGGACTGCCCGATGAGCAGTTTACCACGACCTACGACTACGACGGTTTGAATCGGTTGACCATCAAGGGGGACAATTTCGGCAACACGAAGTTTCATCAATTCGACAGTCGCGATTTGTTGCGAGAAGAGGTCGATGCGCTTGGCAATACGACCCTATACGATTACGACGGCATGAATCGTATGACTTCGACGACCCGTTTGTTGACGAATACAGGAACGGGGGGTGGGGTAGTCATCGGTGCGATCGTCGGCATTCAGGATTGGGACGATTCTTCGCGATTGATTTCTCGGCAGGACGGCAACGGAAACACAACGACCTACGCTTACGATGCGCTCGACCGTCTGACCCTGACCGGTTACGCCGACGGAACCAGCGAGTCCTATCACTACGATGTTCGCGACAACAAGATTCTCCACACCGATGCCAACGGAACGCAGATTGACTACGTCTATGATCTTGAGGATCGGCTTACCGATAAAGTCATCACCGTCGGTCCGGGTATCTCGACGGACACGACCTTCGAACAGTACTCCTACGATGGTTTGAATCGCATGGTATTCGCTCAGGATGACGATTCGCAGGTTTCGGTGGAATACGATTCGCTTTCCAATGTGGTTTCCGAAACGCAAAACGGTGTGGTGATCTCTTCGACGTACGATGGATTGAGGAACAACACCTCATGCGTGTATCCGAGTGGCCGTACGGTGAGCTACTTGTACGACGAACTCGACCGCATCAGTGAAATCTCAGACACATCCGGTCCCATTGCAGATTTCTCATACGTGGGTCCGGATCGCATGCAACTCCGCGCGCTTTCGAATGGCACGACGACGAGTATTTTCTACAACGGCATCAGCGGTGTGCCCAATCGTCCGGGTGACTTTGGCGTGAAACTTCCTGCGACCATCGTTCACGAACATCCCGGTTCGGGCAGCATTATCGATGTTCGCGATTTGCTGTGGGACCCGCAGTACAACAAGAAAACTCGAAACGCACCAGCCACCCAGCTTGAACACGTATACGAATACGACTCTATATACCGGTTGACCCGCACGGTGGAGACAGACGTTTCGGTTCCAGCGCTGGTTCGCGATACCCAGTACCAACTCGACAGTGTCGGTAACCGCAATCAGGTTGTTAACGACAATTGCCCGGGCGTGTACACCATGGATCCGGCAAGCCCGCCAGCGGACTTCCAGATGAACCAATACACCAGTACAGGGTGCGACGGTCGCGCCTATGACGAAAACGGCAATCTAACACAACGCGCGTCGGGCGGCCCGCCGATTCAAATGGTCTATGACTACAAGGATCGCTTGGTAATTCACGACGATCAGACAACGGGCATTTTCTCGAAATACGCATACGACCCGCTCGATCGAAGAATCCGCAAGGACGAGAGTTCACCGGTCCTCTCAACCCAGACGGAATATTACTACGACGAAGACCATGTCATTGAAGAATCGAGCAATTTCGGAACCGTCAAGACATACGTTTACGGCGAAAATGTAGATGAAGTTGTGCAGATGGTTCACGGTTCGAGCGATTTCTACTACCACTGCGACGACTTGGGTAACGTGATGGCCTTGACCGATTCAAATGGGCTTCTCGTTGAACGTTATGAGTATCAGGACTATGGACAACCGTCATTCTTCGATGCGGCTGGTGCTGCCATTCCACTCTCGCTCGTAGAAAATCCGTATCTGTTCAATGGTCGGCGCTACGATGACGCGACTGGAATGTACTACAATCGCCACCGATACCTTGAACCCATTGCCGGCCGTTTCATCTCGCGCGACCCACTGGGTGAATGGGCTGACGATTTGAATATTGGAAATGCGTACACCTACGGTGGCAACAACCCGTGGACTCAGTCGGATCCATTCGGCCTGATGAACAAGGGTGAACTCATTGACGCCATTGCCAAGGACGCCGGCAGTCTCAAGAAGGGCGACAAGATCAGTTTGGTCGGTTTCGGATCGTTCTCGATTTCCAAACGCGCCGCACGAACTGGTCGCAATCCGCAGACGGGTAAGGAAATCAAGATCGCCGCAAAAAATGTCGTCAAGTTCAAAGCCGGTGCAGACTTGTCAAAGAAAGTCAATGCTGCGGGCGGTGGACCGGGGTGCCCAATGGAAA
This sequence comes from Alphaproteobacteria bacterium, assembly GCA_028285105.1. GTDB lineage: Bacteria > Planctomycetota > Phycisphaerae > UBA1845 > UBA1845 > UBA1845. The sequence goes on along the minus strand of JANQQE010000015.1, from coordinate 144,336 downwards.
CGCCGTATCGATGCCCGGATGGAAGGTGCGCTTCGTCGGTTGACTCGTGTCCAAGCGAGTTGCCCCCTGCCGCGAAGGGTGTTGACTGGCGTGGGCACGTCACGGTGCTGAAGAACGCGGATAGTACGACCGGCGGCGACTACAATTCGTCTCGATCGAACAATACGAACGGTGGTATTGCCAATGGTGGAGGAGTCGGAGGTGGTTCGGGCGGGGGAGCATCATCCGGCGGCGACTACAACTCCTCTCGTTCCAACAACACCAACGGCGGCATCGCCGCAGGAGGCGGCAGCGGACACGTCACGGTCTTAAAATACGGATTGTCGGCTGGTGGTGGTCACGGCCATGGGCATGTCACGGTATTAAAATATGGATTGACAGGTGGTGCCGGTCACGGGCACGGTCATGTCACTGTACTAAAATATGGATTGACCGCTGGTACCGGTCACGGGCACGGTCATGTCACGGTCTTAAAATACGGATTGACCGTGGGAGGAGATTCGAGTGGGGGTTCTTTAACGGGAAACGGCGATAAGAGGCACGAACACCGCGGTCATGTGACGATCCTTAAGTAGGCCGGAAATCGCCAAGCTAGTAACCGGGCAAATGGTCACGTTATTCGTCGCTTCCGCCCATCGATCCGATCGGTGGACGAGGCGCGGGTAACGTGACCGATCCGTTGATGGGCGGCAGTTTGAATTCTGTAAACCCGTTGTCCTTCCAATAGACCCAACGATAGGAGTCATCTTCAAGCGGTTTGGCGAATTCGAAGCGGACTTTGGCCGGACGGTCGTCTGGCGTGATTTCGACTATTTCGATCGCGCAGTCAGAAAATTCGATTCGCTGCCCGACCTCGAACGGCTGGTCGTCGCGAAACAACACGTCGAACGTTTGAAATAAATAATGGCTGCCCACCCAGGAGAAATCATCCTCCGGTGATTGCCCGGGTAGCGCCAGCCAGCCACCATCCTGCGTGACGAGCAGCGATTCATCGTCGGGGCGATGCACGTGAACCTCGAACACACCGGAACCCAGTGCCAATGTTTTGTCCGGTACGGTTCGTTTCTGCGTCGCTGCATAAATCTTTGCAAATGCAAACAGAAAACTAGACGGTGCACTGACCGCGATTATCCGTTGATCGGCGACTTTGTCATCATGTGGAAGACTCAAGCCTGCTATGCTCGATGTCTCGCCGAAGTTGCGGACGTTTTGGGAGGCCGTCAGCAATCCGATCGGTGCGAAGACCAGATGTACCACGATCAGTACTCCGCCAAAAATTCTTGCTGTCTTGATGGTGGCGGAAGGTTGCCATGCGGTGACGATTAAGTGTGCAATAAGCATTGCAGCCCCGACCCCAGCAAACATCAGCAGCCGGTCTGAAGCGAATGTTGCGCACGGCGGAAGGATCGAAAGCAGCATACCCATTAGAGCAAATTGCAAATGCTTATTGGCTTTGACATGCTTTGCTACAACGATGGCTCCGAGTAAAATCACGGCGATGCTAACGCCCCAAAATATTCGATACGCAGCATTCGAAAGCATGATGTGCGCATCCGATGGCGGAACACAGAATAATCCGAATATCAAGATCGGACCGCGCCAGAGACAGGCCATCAAGTATTCCAATGGGCTGTTTGCCGGATCGATGTAAACGCCTGAACCGATCGCACCGTATCCACATGCGCGGTATGCCAGCCACCACCCCACACCAATCGCCACGCATGGCAGCAGTGCGGGGAACCGTTTCCATGTTCGATCGGGGTCCATGAAAATCGCATACGCGAGCAAGTACGCACCAGCGGAGACAGCCCCTTCATTGGCAAGGACTGCTGCCAATAACGCGATCGGTGCAATGACCGCACCGAGTTTGAATCCATCACGACGCCACCGGTCGTAGGCAATCAACGTGCAGATTCCGAAAAACACTGCGATCGTCGCATTGCGATTGGCCAGCCACACGGCAGGCAGTCCATGTCCGTCGCTGATTGCATAAATCAATGCAGCAAGCCCGGCTGCAATCGGTGCAATCGAGATCCGTCTAAACAAGAGGGCTGCGAGAAATACTGTTAATCCATACCAAGCAATCGAATGAGCATGCATGATCCAGGGCGAATGTGGCCAGAGATTGTAGTCGAGCCAATGGGTAATGCCCGCCACGGGTCGGAAGAATGCGATTCTGTAATTCGGTGGCGTCCACCAAGGCAATTCGCCACGTTCAAGAATTCCGTCCTCTTCAAGCATGCCATCCTTGACGAATGCAAACATGTCCCAAAAAGGGTGGCGTGCGCTGGCCATCACCGGGAACTCGTCGGTCATCGTCGCGCGATGCAGGTGGTCGTCGGTTTGCCAACCGACCGACAAGCCAGGCAGCGTCAACAAAATCGCTACCAGCGCAACGAACAAAGGCATTCGATGATGTGTAAGCCATCCAGAAATCCAATTGACAAGTCGGAATGGAGAAAACCTGCCTGCATCGGGCAGGTCTTGCGATTGCGTGGCGGTGATGGCATCGCATGGCTTGGACATTGGGGCGGATTGTAGTGATCAACGCTTCGCAGCGACAGTCTGATTTTTGGCCATTTCTGATGGCTAAAAAGCCAGACAGATTGGTGCTATCATATTGAGGGGCTGTGGACGCTGTCGCCAGAATCAATGTCGTTGTCCTGTGTATCCGAGCGATTGAGGGTCTGTCGATGAGGGTCTTGAAAAAGACGACGATCGAAGGATGAACTTGGCTGGCTCTGATGCGCGCCTTGCTCGGTGTCGTGCGTTGTGTTGAATCATTGGCTGAGGTCAAGTTGCCTGAACATGCGGAGCGATGCGAAATCGCATCCGAAGGCAAGGACGGATTGTGCGGTCACGCCATGCGGAACTCTGTTCAACCGCATGGCGGGGTGGTCCGTAACAGAGAATCGGAAATCCATGCCGTTCCTGCGACGTTCATGCATGTCAATGATCATATCGACATCGACCTTGAACAGCCCTTCGACACTAACGGTTCATTCAGCGTGCATGTCGAATACAGTGGCGCCCCGTTTCATTCGTCTGTGGTGGCTGGCTATTCTGGCGCGCATGGTACGTTTGCGGTCGATGTGATCGCCACGCACAGTCAACCATTCAAATGCACCACCAAGGTGGCTTTGCAGGAATGCAATCGACGCCAAAATCACTTGGACTTCTGGGGCATGAGTCCAGAATGGATGATTGTGGCTTCCAACGGGCGGTTGAAACGTGTCGATGAATTCGCAGGGACCGCCAAATGGCTGGTCGATCGGCTGGCATTCGCGACGGTGGGCGCAAACGGAGCCAGTTCAGTCGAACTCAAACGCAACCTTAGCGTAAGATATATGGACGTTGCTATTTCGATGTCAGACAACACGGCACTGAGTCATGGCGTCATTGATAATGATCGCGTCATCAGTGGTCTGTAGCTGCCGACTCGATTTTTTCCTGCCATCTTGCAGCTTCATCTGGTTTAAGCCAGGCATCGTACAGGTTGACCAGCGCCTCGATGCATCGCACGTGGCGATCGCTACTTTCTCCCAGTGCATTGGAAACGATTTTCTCACTTTGCAGGAGCAATTCTTCGGCGTTTTCAAATGACTCAAGTCCAGTCAGGGATTCGCCCAGCCGTCTCAGCGACAATCCCGCAAACCAATGGTCATTCGGCAGGATGTGGTCGGCTATATCCGCAACGATTTTGTTTTGCTTGCGGGCTTCCTCAAACTTCCGCATCAGATTCAGCAGTTCGCCCAGATTGCTTCGAGCGGTCATCGTTTGAACGTGGTCTGCACCGACGAGTTGCACAAATTTATCAACGACTTCACGTTGCAATGACTCGCCTTCGACATAGCGACCGGTCTTTCGATACCAGACTGCGAGGTTGTTCATGGTCACAATCGTTGACGGATGCTCCGGTCCGTGAGCCCGCTTGCGCCCTTCGAGTGCCGCAACGTATAGATCTCTTGCTTCATCTTCATGACCGATGTCTGCAAGCGCATTGGCAAGGTTGTTCATGGTTGTCAGTGTATCTTCGTGGTCGTTACCCATCAGACGACGTTGTGTTTCAAGAAGGGGTTTCCATATATCGATGGAAACTTGCAAGTTCCGTGCAAGGTGATGGGTACCGGCCAGGCTGTTCAGAAAATCCAAAGTATGAGGATGTTCCGGTCCAAGTACCCGTTGGCCGGTTTCGTAAAGCTCACTGTAGAGTTTAATCGCCGCATCCAATTCACCGGATTCGCGCAGCAAACCAGCGAGATTATTCCTGGAAACCAAATGCTTAGGGTGACCTTCTGGGTAGACTTCATTAATCGAAGTAATCGCGATCTCCAGATGTTCGCGCGATTTGTCGTTCGCCCCCAGGCGCGAATGAACGTCAGCGAGATTCATTCGGGTACTGATCGTCGTTGCATTATTGCGACCGTTGATGCGTTCACTCCGTTCGATCACATCGTTATAAAGGGTCAATGCTTCGTCGTATTCTCCAAGATGCACCAGAATCATTGCAAGGTTGCCAGTCGTTGAGATGGTGGTCGGATGGTCATCTCCATGCTCGCGATGCAAGTCCGCCAATGTGTCGACAATCTGATTCCGTGCTTTCTCGTGTTGACCTGAATCGGAAAGGCACAACGCGATGTTGTTCCTAATCGACAACGTCTCCGCGTCGAGCTTGCCCAAACGATCACTTGCGAGGGCAAGTTGAGCGAGGTAGTGCGTAAGGGCGGATTCGTACTCGCCTAGATTGTGGTACGCCTCGGCGAGCGTGTTGCGTATACGTAGTTCGGCGAGCGGTTGATTTTGAAATCGATCCTCAATGCGTAGCGACGCTTGATCCAGCACGGATCGGACTGAGATGTCTCGACCGATCGCAATTTCCGGATCGGCAGCCGCCAGCAGGTCATCGTTCAAAAACGCATTTACGGACTCTGCGACATGTGCTTGCCGAACGGCTTCCTGGGCACTCTGTTCGGCCAGATCGCGGGCGGCGGTGGCTTCATCGCGTGCGGTTTCTGCTTCGGCACGTAGCTTGGCCTCTTGCTGAAACATCAGAATCATCCCGACGAGGGCTTGCACGACAAGTAGGGCGATGAGGCCGACCGTGAATGCCTTGCCTCGATGACGGCGTATCGTCTTTCGCAAGACATACCAACTGTTGTCGCGCTTGGCGTCGATCGGTTCGCCGTCGAGATAGCGGCGGATTTCGCGGGCGAGGTTGCCTGCATTCTGATAACGCTGCTCGCGATTTTTTCGAAGCGACTTCAGTACGATGCAATCGACATCGTCATCGATTCCCGCGTTGACGGTGCTGGGTTTCGGCGGATCGATAGAACAGATGTTTTCGAACACGCGGCGGACACTTCCAGAGACTTCATACGGAAACTGTCGAGCCACGATCTGATATAGTACCACGCCAAGCGAATAGACATCAGTGCGAATATCGAGATCGTCGATGGTTGACTCTAGCTGTTCCGGACTTGCCCAGGGCAGCGTTCCGACGAACTGCCCGGCAACGGTCTGCACTTCGGTTCGTGGGTCAGCGATCGCGTCGAACTCGTCCACCTTCGCCAGTCCGAAGTCCATCACATGCGGCTCGCCGCTAGGGTCAACCCGAATGTTACTTGGTTTGATGTCGCGATGGATGATACCGCGCAGGTGAGCGACGTTGACGGCATCGCAGACTTTCGCAAAAAGAATAAGCGCATCGCGAATCGATAAATCGTTTTTGAGGACATAGTCGTCAAGGGGGAGTCCCTTGACGTATTCCATGATGTAATAGAAACGCCCGTCGGCTGACCCACTATCGACCACCCGCACAATGTTCGGATGACGAAGTTGCCCGAGGATTCTGATTTCGCGTTCAAATCGGGCGCGGTCACGGATTTTGCCAGCCGACGTTTCGTTGAGAACTTTGATCGCGACATCCCGATTCGTTGCCAGATGGGTCGAGCGAAACACAACGCCTTGTCCACCGCGTTGGCATTCCGATTCAATTCGATAACCAGGCAGAGCCTTCGCAAGCACACGCGCAACGATTGAATCGTCGGAGGCCGTAGCTGATGGGGAAACGATTTGCGAACCGGACGATTGGGTCGGATGGGCGGCGAGAAACTCGCGGCAGGCGGCATCGATCCAACTCAAATGCTGGTCGACTGGAGCTTCGGATGATTTGTCATGGGCCTGTTTGGTCACGGGTGAATCACCTCAACTCAGTCTGCGACAAAACCGGGCGTGGATTCACGACTCACTGCCAAAAAACATGGAAGGGGTTCCCAGAAGCTCGCGAAGGCGGTCCTGGGCTCGGGCGCGAAGCATGTGGACAGCTCCCGGCGAACGTTTCAATTCCGAGGCGACCTCTTCAATCGACCGACCTTCAATGTCATAAAGTTGCACAACTTTCTGGTATCGCTCCGGAAGGGCGGTGATCGCAGCTTCGACAGCCCGGCAAATTTCCCCGCGTCCGACCTGTTGGCTTGGCGTTGAGATGGAAGCGCTGAACATTTCGTACAGACCCACCAGAGAATCTTCCAGACCACCCGGTTTGATGCGATTTTTTGGCGGTGGCTGCTTCTTGCGGCTGAGTCCCTTGATGGCGTCTCGGAGGTTGTTTTCGGCAATGCGTCGCAACCATGCTTCAAATGATGAACCACGATCCGGGTCAAAGCTTTGAATCCGAAGAAACGCTTCCAGATAAGTCACTTGCATCACGTCGGCCGAGTCGATCATTGATTGCCAGGTCGCCCCAATTTGCAGGGAACGTTCGACGGTTGTCCCGTGCCGCTCAAGCAGAGCGGTGATTGATGCGGTGTCGCCTTGAACCGCCGATTTGATGAGTTGTTGATCCTGATTCACGTGTGATTCGCTCGATGTATGCAATGTGCGGTTTGAATCCTGCTCCTAAGGCCTTTATTGGAGAATCCCAGTATACAGGTGACATTTTCAAAAAAAAGCGTGAATCGATCGCGGCATCTGTCGCAGCAGTGATTCAAGGGGCTGCGTAGCTCTCGAGAGTGAATGAATGATTGCAATATGCAGGAGACATGATCGTGTACGCCAGAATGAAGAATCTATCCCGTTTGCTGGTCGGAAATACCCGGTTGTTGATGTTTTGTGGGTCGCTGATGTTTTGTGGTGCTTGTGGAGTGAATGAACCAGATCCACAACCTGAACCATTTCCTGACCCGGTTCCCGATCCCGTCAATACAAACGGCATGGACCCAGATCCGGTTGATCCGGATCCGATTAATCCAGACCCGATCGATACCAACGGAGTTGATCCCGTGCCTGAACCTGGTCCAGCCGACCTCATCGGAATCTGGCATGTGGTCGAAGAATATGGGTTTTCAAATCATCTGGATTACGAATCGACTTATGTTCGATTTGAAGATGGTGGAATCGCAATGTTTTTCGGTAAGGATGACTCGACGAAAATCAAGGAGTGTCGAGACGTTGCCTATCGATTGCTCGGCGAAACTGGGATTACGATCGAATCCGAAGAAGATGGCTTGGAAGCGCTCGTCTATCAATTTTCTGGATTCGACACCTTACTCTTGACGGACCATTCAGGTATCCAATTGACACTGCGGCGCGAAGAATTTGTGCCAGCCGAATACAATTGCAGAACCATGCACGAAGTGCATCGATTTGAGACTGAACGAACGTGGAAAGGCAAAGGCGAATTGGAAACGGATGGCGAAGCTTTCTGGTTCAATGTCGATACGCCTGATGAGATTGCAATGGTATCGACACTGGGTGTTACCGGTGAGCCCGTTCCCGCGCCCAGTCAATTCCCATACATTCTTGCCATGCAGCAGGGTGATTTTTGGTCACACAAATCATCGGGTAGTGACGAAATTGTTCAGCGGTCGACGCGATCAGGCATTGCAGTGGATACCGTTGACACGCACTTGGATCTCGGCTTCGAAATCAACCTGGAATATGCCGCCATCGATTTCGTGACGGATGACTTGCTGCTATTTGGTCGTTCAGACGTAACCAAGAACCATACGTTCCTGCGCGTTGATACGAGCAACGAACCGGATGTGCTGATCGAGGCCGTTGAGTTTGATGTTTTTCTTGATTCGGTGACGCACGACGGTGAATTCATCTGGGCGCTCTATTACGGGTACGTTTTCAAAATTAATCCAAGGACGTATGAAGCCATTGAAACATATCGTGTTCAGTTGGCTGACGGTTATGCGTCGAGCATTGCTTCGTACAAAGGGCGTCTGTTTGTCCTTTTTTCATCCAATGAAGTTGAAACCGCATCCATTGTTGAGTTGCAAGAAGGTGGGCCGATAGTTCCGACGGGATATAACCCAAACCCAACCGATCAGCTGTAGATCGCGATAGCAAAAGAGCTATCTTGATTCGATCGAACTCGGACAAGTCAGAAACACTGCATCACACTTGCAACTGTCGTTCCCATACCGCGAACCCGGAGTCGAAAATGGCTCTTGGGTTCGCGGCCTTTTCTGTAATTCTTTTCTCGTTCAAACCGGATGCAAAATTATTCAACAATTTCGTGAATGTCGTTGCGCTTCGTCGCATGGAATGACAGACCGATCGGATGGCGATTAGGTCAATGTCTATGACGATGTGTTCAGTCGAGTAACGCCGAAGCAATTGACGAGGAGCTGTAACGATGAAAGAGACGTTTCGAAATACTGACGTGATGTTGGCGGGGCTGGCACTATTGCTAGCGATGTGCAGCGGGTGCCAATTCCAAGGTGGTGACGAACCTGGCCCACAACCGGAACCATTCCCGACTCCGGATCCTATAAATACCAATGGGCCCGATCCGGTTGATCCAGACCCGATCGATACCAATGGGGAGGCGCCAGCCGATCCGGATCCGATCAACGACGAAGACCCCGCCGTGCCGCAAAACTCCGAGCTCTTGGTTGGTGCGTGGCTCTACGTGGATGGGTATGCACTCAGTTCATACGACGACACCTTTGAATTGCAGTTCGTCGAATTTGACAGCAACGGTACAAGCACGATGTATTTGCTTGACGATGTCACTGAAACCAAGGAATGCCGAACGGCTGTTTATGCTCACTCAGGTACGGATGACTTGATCATCGACCAGGAAATTGGTTCACCCAAGGCATACAAGTTCGAGTTCGACGAGCAGGACACGTTGTATATAACGAACGGCGATCTTGAAACTTCGGTGCTAACTCGCGTCTCAGATGTGCCATTTGACTCTCGGTGTTTCGCCATGCGTGAAGAACAGCGATTTGAATTGGACTTAAAGATCGACGCTTCTTCAGAGTTGGGTTACGACGGCCAGAATCTCTGGGTTACCGAATACGAGAATGAGTTCCTGCAATATCCTGTGAACATTTCGACGGGTGAGTTGGGCGCATCGGTCGACTTCGGTGGAGCCAGGCGTCTCAAATTCATGCAGGAAGGTGACCTTTGGAGTACATGTGGGTGTGGAGGTGAGTCAAAGCTAGATCGACACCGTTTAATCCCGCCTGCAAAGATAGATTCATTTGATGTCAACACGTTGGGCTTCACGCTCAATATTAATGCTGCCACGGTCAATGATGGCGGTGATGAGATTTTGCTTCACGGCTATCACGGCCTGCAGAAGTCGCATCGATTTCTGGCGGTTGATGTCGCAACGAAGGAAGTTGCCGAAGCTGGCGACCTTGACCTGAATCTGAAGTCGATCACTTATTACTTGGGTGAATACGTTCTGGCGATTCATGGGAACCATATGATCTTCATTGATCTGGATGAGCTAAAAACCATCGCAACTTTTCGACTCCCCGATTCTCGAGTCAAATGGTATGGCGTTGAAATGGTTGGAACTGAAATCTGGATCGTCGGGCGAATGCGATACCGCGATACATCGGTGCTTATGCAAGTTTCAACGCCCCAGGCGATTGCCTTGCCCGGCCAAGCTGGTGGGATACTCGATCCGATCTTGAATCCGTAGGGTTGATTCCCTGTAGCCTGGAATTCATTGAAACGCGCCCACGATTATCGCGATCGTGGGCGCGTTATTTTCATTTGATGGGATGTTCCAAATATTATTTCCGACGAAGAACCGCAACCGCACCAAGCGCCATCAGCAGTCCGACAGATGGCTCGGGCACGACCAGATATTCCAGATGAAAGTGAAACGGTTCCAGAAAACCGCCAGGACCGGGAAGTCCAGACGGTACGCCCAGTCCGTCGTCCTCAAAGTGCCGTAGCAGTTCATAAGGAAAGGTCAAATTGACGCTGATCGTGTCTGGTGCCTCTTGAGTGAAAACCGGTACGATGTCGCCGATGTTGTAATTGGGGATCGGGTTATCGAGGAAAATGTTGTTGCTTTGGAATTCAGCAACGTTCCGGAAGTTGCCTACCGTGTGATGGTTGTTCGGATTCATGTAGGCGCGCGGTAGATTCTGGTTGTTGAGTCCAAGCGAGTCTACCTGATCGATGTTCCACAACACATGCAAAAGGGCAGTGTCTTCTTGAACCTGTACCGGCCGATCGAATTGGATGTTTTGAATGGCAATGGTCACATCGCCTCCAGGAACCAGATCTGGGAAGAATTCGTCGCCGATATTCAGACCGTTGCTGTCGTATTTGTAATAACCGTGACGCATCAGCGTTTCGTTCGCACCCTGCGCAGAGACAGGACGTCGGCCTAACGTGTTGTTCGCGCTAAAAGCTCCAATGTTGGGCGCAGAACCCAATACGGAAATGTCGCCCAGACCGGTACCATCGTGCGAACGCAAACCGGAGTATGTGACTGCGCCAGCCGTGGTGTTGTACGAGACAGACATGGTGCTGCTGTCCAGGGGCTGGGGATTTAGGCTTGGGCCTGCAAATGCGGGCGGCGTACTTGAATATGAAATCAAGAGCCCGGTAAGTATGGTGATGCATCGGTGGCGTGATTTTGAATTGGACATTCTCTCTCCCTGTTCGCGACATGGCATGGACGCCAGTCAACTTGAAATCAATCTCCGGTACGCATTCTACGGCTTTGACATCGCCCGACACAAGTGACGTAGTCGCCACGTCCGAAAACGTCCGATCATCTCGCGACTTGCTTCGGCATTCGATATCGGGCGGGTGTTTGGAATCAATTTATTACCGGCAACGACGCTTGGAAAAAATCAAAATCGAACAAATTGACAACGCCGTTGTCATCAAAATCCATCCATTCGCAACCAGTCGGAAGCGAACCCCGTTCATCCTCGCCACCGATCGAAAAGCACGATTGCAGCCATTGGAAGTCTTCCAGATCGATCACAAGATTGGTCGTGTAGTCACCCTTTTGATACGGAAACGAATCCGGTCCGGCGAGGGTGAGTCCGAAGAGTTGCGAATCACTCAGGTCCACGTCGCCATCGTCATCGAAATCGAAGTTGAGACATGCGGGATCGCCGGAATCTGAAATCACGTCAACGCCATCACCGCTGAAGCATTCCTGCAAGGCCTGCATGTCCCGAATGTCGCAGCGCGAGTCGCCATTAAAATCACCCTTGGCAGGGACCGGAATCTGGTCGGGTTGGTAAATCACGTTGGGGCTGGTGACAGTCATGTCGCCGAACATGGGATGGTTCATTGCAGCACCTGCCGGCCAGGGCAATCCATTGGGATGCCAACTGTAGAGTTCAACACCCGCCATCTCGTTTCCGGCTGCGTTGGTCGGGTCAAATTGTTGCGCGTACGTGATTTGAATTGGAAAAAGGCCAAGGCCCAAGAGGACGGCGTTTTCCGTCATGAACGGAGAGCCGACGAACGCAGAGTTCTGAACGCGGTAGATGGATGTCGTGCCAATTTTTGTCCGGTATCCACCGTGGGCTTGCGTTGCAAAATCGACCAACAACGGCAACCCGTATTGTTCAAACGAACTGTCGCGCAACTGGACGTTCAGCAGCCCGTTGAATCGAATCACGAAATTGCCGAACGGTTCGTCGAGCATTGAGGGATCGGAAACATCGGTAACGTAGTCGTCCAGAAACTCGCCAATGGTCGCGAATTCCGTATCGAGTTTGCCGTCGATTGGCCCGGCGGGAAAGTCGATGTAGGTCGTGCGAAAGGTAAAATCCGGCGATTTGTCTGCAACGTAGATTTCGGCGTTGAGCAGGGTGATCGCCGAACCGTCCGGAATGTTGAGAAACATTTCCGCAAACCAACCATGACCGGGAACTTGCGGCGACGGTCCTACACGATCGCGCTGTTCGACGAAGAAATGCGCCCAAACGGCATTCGATGCCATCGCCAACGCAAGGACGAATCCGCTTATCGGAATGAGGCGCGAACGAGTTTTGGATATGTTGAACACTTGAATCATTGCTATTCGACGCTTTGGCCTAACCATCGATGTTACGAGTTCTTCGGCAGACGGGTCAAGGCGAACACAATTCAGACGCAACTCCAACATGTTTTGAATGTTTGAAGGACCGGCCCAATCGGTGGTATACTCAGCGTTCGATCTTGCAAAAGCCCATCGGTTGTGCGCAACCGATCCATCGGTTATCGCCACCGTTACCAAATTTCGGTTTCGCTGCCGAATCGCAGTGACTTGACCAAGAGTGACTCAACCAAAAAAGGTTTATTGAATGCACCACTATTTTTCACTGAGCAGAACAAGCGTATTTATTTTTGTCCTCATTGGGCTGATCTCGCAAAGTCGAGCCCAAGCTCAATTTCAAAGCCTCAACGTTTCGCAGCAGTCCTGGCTTGACCTTGCCGACCTGACAGCCGGCGCGGGATGCGACAGTTGGGGTTATGTTTCGCCTTCCGGTCGAGAGTACGCATTGATGGGCGTGACCACAAAGCTCATCGTAGTCGAAATTACAGATCCGTTTAATCCGGTTATCGTCGGTTCGGTCAGTCACTCGACCAGCGACTGGTGCGACGTAAAGACGTTTGGCAATTACGCGTATGTCGTCAATGAAACCGGTGGTGGGGTCGATGTGATCGATTTGATCGACGTTGACAATGGCAACGTCACTCTGGTGAACCGATTCACAACGAGTGGCGTTTCGGACAGCCATAACGTTGCAATCAATACCGACAGCGGATTTCTGTACCTCGCCGGCGCAACCATCAACGGTGGGGCACCGGTTGCTTATGACTTGAATGTCGATCCGGTTAATCCACCTGAAGCCGGTCGCTGGAACGAAGCGTCATCGGCATATCATCATGATGCCCATATCATTACGTACACGGATGGGCAATACGCTGGCAGAGAAATCCTGTTCGGTTTCAGCGAAGGTCGCGGCGTGGATATATTAGACGTGACCGACAAGAGCAACATGTTTTTGATGTCGCGCACAGCCTACCCAGCCGTTGACTATTGCCATCAGGGTTGGACAACACCCGATCGAAAATACCTCTACGTCAACGACGAATTGGATGAAGGTGATCCGGGCGTGCCCACAACGCGCACAATGATTTTCAATATCGAGGACTTGTCGAATCCACAGTTTCAAGGAACTTTCACAACCGGATTGCAATCGCGCGATCACAATCTTTACATCGACGAATGCGTCATGTTCCAAGCCAACTACAGTTCGGGCTTGAGGGTCATTAACATTGCGAATCCCACCGCACCGGTTGAAGTCGGTTTCTACGACACGCATCCGGAAAACGATTTCGTAAATTTCGACGGAGCGTGGAGCAACTACCCGTATTTTCCGAGCGGGTCTGTCATCGTCAGCGATATCGATCGCGGTCTGTTTGTGCTGGATGTCAGCGATGCACTGGCTGCGAGCGATCTTCTTGGCGTTCTTGAATTTGAATATGCATCACCGCTTCCGCAATCGCTTGCGCCAGCAACCTCGTCAGATATTACGGTGAATTTGTCAGGTCGTTGCAACGGCGTTCACAAATCCGACACCGGTATGCTGCATTACGATTTGGGTGGCGGATTCGTCGCCGTCGCAATGACCTCAAATGGACCCGACGAATACATGACGTCGCTTCCCCCGGCATTGTGCGGGCAGGAAGTTGCGTATTACTTCAGTGCCGAAACCGAAGCCGGTCTGGTCGTAACCGATCCGCCCGATGCACCTTCAAATGTGTACACGGCATCCGTTGCCGATTCGTCAAACATTGTTTTTGCAGACGAATTCGATAACGACGAGGGATGGACGACCGGACCGGATACTGCCTCGACCGGAACGTTTGTCCGGGGAGATCCGATAGGCACCGGCGCTCAGCCTGAAAACGATCACACACCAACCGGGGTGGGATTCTGTATGTATACAGCCACGAATAGTGGGGGATCGTTGGGGTTCGACGACGTGGATAGCGGAACGGTGTTCGTCACGTCCCCGGTCTTCGATCTGTCCAGCGGCGACGCGCAAGTGTCGTTCTATCGCTGGTTCTTCGAACGCGACCCCGGTGGAGACGATGGGTACGCAGCCGAAATTTCCAACGACGATGGCGGCAATTGGACCACCATTGAATCTCTGTCACCGGGTGCGGGCGGCTGGGAACTTGTGCAGTTCATGGTCAGCGATTTTGTCACACCGACCAGCCAGATGCGTTTGCGTATATCAGCCACTGACGGACCCGCAAGCGGCGACATCGTTGAGGTGGCGATCGATGACGTGCTGGTCACGCAGGCACAATGCGATCCGCAATCGCCGGATCTGACCAACGACGGATTCGTAGACCTCGAAGACTTCGCCCTGTTGCAGCAGTGCTATACCGGACATGGTTCGTGTACCTGCTTCCCGGCGCTTTACGGTCCGTTGGAATCGAATGCCTGCGTCGCAGCCGACATCGATCTCGACGGCGACATCGATGCCGAAGATTTCACGGCTTGGGAAATGGGGTTGGTCGGTCCATAGGTCGTGGGTCGAAATCCAATTGACACCGATCAAGGATGATCGCCATGCGAATGCGCGCGCTGATCGCTGCAATACTCTCGATTCCCTTTGGTGCTTTTGCAGAGCAGCCACCCGGTGTTCCTCTCGAATCCGTAGAACGGTTTGCACATCTCGCCCTAGATTGCGTTCATCGTGAGTATCCAAACAAAATTTCGCATGTCATGTCGTCGCCGAATGACGCCGGGACACCCCGGGAATTGACGCCGGTCTTTTACGGCTGTTTTGATTGGCATTCAGCCGTTCACGGCCATTGGCTTTTGGTTCGACTTTGCAGAACTTATCCGAATGCGGCTTTTGTTCCGCGGGCGATGGATGCACTGGCGGAAAGTTTCACAGCCGAGAAGGTTGCTGCGGAGTTGTCGTATATTTGTGCGGAAGGGCGTGGCACATTTGAGCGCCCTTACGGTTTGGCGTGGTTCCTGCAATTGGCAGCCGAACTTCGCGAATGGGATCATCCGCAAGCCAAAACATGGTCCAAGACATTCCAACCGCTTGAAAAAGAAACTGCGAACCGTTTCAAGACGTGGCTTCCAAAACTCACGCATCCTGTCCGGACGGGCGAACACAGTCAAACAGCTTTTGCTTTGGGACTGGTTTTGGACTGGGCGCGTTCGAGCGCAGACGCCGAGATGGAAGCGCTGATTGTCCAAAGGGCAAAGGATTTCTATCTCGCAGATCGAGCCGCAAACCTGGCATTCGAGCCGGACGGTCAAGCGTTTCTATCCCCGATCATCGCGGAGGCCGATTTGATGCGGCGGGTGATAAAGCCGAGCGAGTTCGCAAAGTGGCTCAGCGGGTTTCTGCCGGAACTGCATGCGACGACCAAACCGGATTGGCTCAAGCCTGGAATCGTTGCAGACAAATCAGACGGCAAACTTGCGCACCTTGATGGGTTGAATCTATCCCGTGCGTGGATGCTGGAGGGAATCGTCTTGGGACTTCCCCAAACCGATTCGCGTATTCCCATCTTGCAGTCTGCTGCGCGTTTGCATCGCGACGTCGGGATCGCAGCAACAACCGGAGAAAATTACGAAGGCGGACATTGGTTGGGGAGTTTCGCGGTGTACCTCATTACAAAGCGCGGAATTTGATTAGAACCAATCTGAGTGCATTCTGTTGCGATGCCACCATGCGCTGAATACTTTGTTCTCGGACGATCGACTTGAATGCGGGTTCGCGAGAAATGTGTTCCCTCTTCGTTAGACATACCGGCGGCACGCAAATGACATAGTACGGACATATGTTGAATCGGCTTGTGCGTTCCCTTACTCTTTGATGTATAGCAGGTAGCACAATCAACCAGTCGACGGTGGTTTCAATGGGTGTGGCCACCGCGCATTCACAAAAAAAAATTGGTCCAAATTAGAATCGGTAGTGACCAGAATCTTCTGGAGGAGTGCAAAGCGTGAGGAAAGCAAATCGTCGATTCATCGTAGCCATTTCGCTCTTGAGCTTCGGTCTTACCGGTGCTGAGGCACAAACGACACCGGACGGGCTCCCCAAGAAAGATCGGTTGGACTTGCAATTGCATCGCCAGATGCGATTGGAAGCCGAAACCCGGTTCGTACAAGAAAACCCGGCGGCCGTCATTGTTAAACATGATGGCGACGTTCAGAAGATTTATGGAGCGGCGTTTTCAAGGGGTACATCTGCGATCAGTTCCGCAGAGCGCTTTCGTCTGGACCATGCCCGCATGCTTGGGACCGAATCAAGACGACTCGCTCCCCAGAATCGGATTGAAGATGCGCCGAGCATTCAACCGTTGATGTATGATCGCCAGACGGGAACTTACAAATTCACGCTTGTTCATTATCGGCAGATGGATGGTCAGATTCCGGTGTTTCGAAGCGACTTGCGCCTGCTCGTCCGCAATGAGGGTGACTTTCCGATGGTCAGCGCAACGTCTGCGGTCAAGGATCTCGGCACCTTCTCCATCCAAGACAATGAGCGTAACCGCATTGGCGATCAAGCTTATGTGGCCGCACGGTTAGATGCAGCGAAGGAAACCGTGCTTGCGTTCGATGCATCATTGGTGAACTTCACCAAGGCTCAGCCAGTGATTTGGGCCGGGTACGACGATGTCAAGGCTTTGCCACAGTTGGCGTTGACGTTCACGGCAGACAACATTCCCGCAGCCGATGGAATCGATTCCAAATGGTTGTTCGTCGTCGACATCAATACCGGGAAGATCCTCTTTAAGGAAGACCAAATCCTGGAGATTGACGTCGATGGAAATGTCAGCGGTTTCATTACGGAAGGCGTGGGCTCCGAACAATGCGAAGCCGAAGTTCTGACACCGATGTCCTATGCGGCAGCGAGCATCGGCGGTACAGAAGTCTTCGCGGATGTCAACGGCGATTTCACGATTCCCAATGCCGGAAGTTCAGACGTGACGGTCGATTCGGCCGTTCGCGGCGAGTTCTTTGAGGTGTTTACGTACAACGGGGACAATTCGCTCGACGGCGACGAGTCCACACTTTCGTCTGTCGTTACGCCACCCGGACCGGTCAATTTCGAATTTAATACCGTGAACGATGAGTACAGGAGGGGTGAGGTCAACGCTTACTATTTCTCCAATGTCGTCCGCGATTTTGTGTTGGACATCAATCCGGCCTATCCGGTCATTGGTGGCCAAACGCAGTACAGCATTACCGTCAACGAAGGTGCCAATAGCTTTTGCCCCGGCAACGCCCAGTACCAGGGTAATAACCTGCGTTTTTGCGCCGCAGGTGACGGCCACCCGAACACATCATGGAGCAGCGTCATTTACCACGAGTACGGTCATCACCTCGTTCAGGTTGCCGGCAGTGGCCAGGGCCAATACGGCGAGGGAATGGGCGACACGGTTTCGATGATCATTCAGGACGTGTCGGGAACCGGTTACGGATTCTTTGGCGACTGCAATGCGCCCCTTCGCGACGGCGACAACACCATGCAGTATCCATGCAGTGGCGGTGTTCACTTCTGCGGTACGCTGTTGTCCGGCTGCGTTTGGAGTACTCGAAATGAGTTGGCTGCGACAAATCCCGGAAACTATATGGATATCCTCGCGCCGCTGGCGATCAACGCCATGCCGCTCCACAGCGGTTCGACGGTCACGCCGCAAATCACGATCGATTACTTGACGCTCGACGACGACGATGCCGACATATTCAACGGCACCCCGCACTGTGCGGAAATCTGCGCGGGCTTCGGTGTCCACAATATGGATTGTCCCGCGTTCGATTCGGTGACCATCGATTACCCGGTGGGTCGCCCTGCACTCGTTGATGCAAATCAAACGACAACCTTGGAAGTGACGATTGATTCCAGCGTCGCAGTTTCGGCAGACTTGCATTACCGGGTGGGAAGCACAGGTCCGTTTAGCACATCGCCGTTGGTATCGGTTGGTGGAATCGCATACGAGGCGGAATTGCCAGCCGCCGATTGCGGCGAGACCATTGAATACTTTGTTTCAACCTCGGCCACATGTGGCGATGTTCAAGATCCGGTGAATGCTCCCGGCGAAACCTATTCCGCATTTGTTGCGACATCATTGATCACGCAAGTCGCTGAAAATTTCGAGAGTGACAATGGGTGGACTACCACCGATGCGGCGGGCGACGGACCGTGGACGCGGGGTACGCCGGTCAATTGCGATCGCGGCGATCCGCCTGCCGACTTCGACGGTTCCGGACAGTGTTGGTTGACGGATAACAGCAGTGCCAACAGTTGCAACAGTGACGTTGACAGTGGTTCGGTGACACTGACGTCTCCGATCTTCGATACGTCGGCAATGACTTCGCCGCAGGTGAGCTACGCCAGGTGGTTTTCAAACGATACTGGCGGTGGCCCAGGGACCGACCGATTGATTGTCGAATTCTCGGACAACGGTGGCAGCAGTTGGAACACGCTTGAAATTGTCGGCCCGACAACAGCAGACGAAAATCCGCAAATCAGCGGCGGCTGGTTTGAAAGGGCGTATGCCATTTCGGCGTCGAATCAGTTCCGCATACGATTTATAGCTGAAGACATTGGAACACAGTCCGTGGTGGAAGCCGGTATCGACGATTTCGAGATATTCGACATCGAATGCATCGTCGCCAGTTGCGTTCCCGGTGGCGGCGACCACGATATCGACGGTGATGTGGATGACGCCGATCTTGCGGAATTCGTAAACTGCCTGCTGGGTCCGGGGGCAGACTCGTCCGTTTCGCCGTGCGATTGTTTCGATGCTGACAGCAACAGCGAGATCGACCTCACCGATTTTGCCGCATTCCAAGCCGCATTTACAGGATAGGCCGAAATGAAAATCGGTGTTCGTTCGGTGAGAGTGGGGGCAGCGGTTCTATCCGCATTATGTGCAGAAGTGTTAGCTGCACCTCAGTGCCCGAGCAACATTCTCTACGTCAGTAGCGATTTTGGGCATGAGGTGCTGCGCTACGACTCAACAACCGGACAGTACATCGATGAGTTCGTTTCTGTGGCGGCTGCCACCGGGCTGGTTGAACCGCATGGGATTCTCGATCGCGGAACCGATGTATTGGTAGCCAGCTTCGGTACAGACGAGATCCTTCGTTACGACCGCGACTCTGGCGCTTTGATCGATGTGTTCATCGACTCTGCCAGCGGTCTGAACGATCCCGTCTATATCCTTGTCGGTCCGGATGGCAATCTCTATGTTTCCAGTCAGGCGAGCGACGAGGTGCTGCGCTACGATCAAAATGGAACGTTTATCGATGCGTTTGTCAGCGCGGGGGCAGGAGGAATGGATGGCCCCAGCGGAATGGCTTTCGGGCCGGATGGTCGGTTCTATGTCGCCGGGAGGTATAGCGCCAGCATCATCGTCTACAATGGGACGACTGGGGCATTTGAAGAAGTTCTCGCCGATAGCGGTGATGGATTGACCGTTGGCAACACGTTTGGTTTACAGTTCGGCGACAATGGCGACCTGTATTTTGTTTCAAGCAATTCAGTTTATCGGTACGATCTCGACACCGATACTGTCCTGACAACGATTAACTTCGGTTTTCCGATCGGACTCGAACAAGGGCCTGATGGTGGCATTTTCGTGGCCGACGCCAACAACCTTTCGCTGATTGACACAGGCGATAACTCGGTCAGCGGGCCGTTTCTTTCCGGCGGATCGATTAACCTGCTGAACTTTTTTCATTTCTCGACGGTTATTGAGTCGGGAACTACAGGCGATTCGGACTGCGATGGCGATATCGACCTAGCCGACTACGCGCTTTTGCACGATTGCCTGGCAGGTCCACAAGTGTCACCACCTGTCATGTCGCCGGATTGTCTGGATGTGTTCGATGCAGATGTCGATGGCGATGTTGACTTGGAAGACGCCAATGCGTTTTGGCTTTCGTTCGATTCGCCTTAAACGAACCGGTTGCCCTGTTAGTCCGGTTGCCCTGTCAGGCTCAATAGAATCCAATTCAGTTCGCAGGAGAGCGTCAGGTGGGTTGCTTGGCGAGAACTTCTGCGATGCGTTCAGCCGCTTTCCCGTCCCACTTCTCGGGCGTTTGGGCATCGCCTACTTCCTTGCTGCGGCAATCGCGATAGGCATTGAGGATTTTCTTGGGGTCGGTTCCGACCAGCGTGTTGGTACCCTGATCGATGGTCACGGGGCGCTCGGTGTTTTCGCGAAGGGTCAAACACCAAACGCCAAGAATGGTTGTCTCTTCCTGAATTCCGCCAGAGTCTGTTAGAACGACCGCCGCACTTCCGGTGAGTTTGAGGAAGTCGAGGTAACCGACAGGCTCAATGATTTTCAAGTTGGCCATCGATTCCAATCGGTCGGCCAGCCCGAGTTTGCCGAGATTGTGTTTCGTTCGAGGGTGCATCGGAAAGACGGTCGGCAGGTCTTTTTGAATTTCATCGATGACATCGACAATGCGTCCCATCGTGGTGAGATCGTCAACGTTGCTGGGGCGATGTAGCGTGACGACGTTGAATCCCTTTGCCTCCAAACCCAATGATTCGACGATCGTCGACTTTTGGGCTTTGTCGAAGTTGGCGCGGAGCGTGTCGATCATCACATTGCCGACGAAGTGAACTTTGTCATCGGCGACGCCTTCGTTCTTTAGATTTTCCATCCCGCTCGGTTCGGTCACGAACAACAAGTCCGAGATCGAATCGGTCAGAACGCGGTTGATTTCTTCGGGCATGTCACGATCGAAACTGCGCAAACCGGCTTCGACATGGGCGACTTTGATGCCAAGTTTGGTCGCCACCATGGCGCAGGCGATGGTACTATTGACATCTCCAACAACGACGACCCAATCGGGTTTTTCTTCAAGCACGACAGTTTCAAACCGCTTCATGATTTCAGCTGTTTGAACAGCATGACTGGCCGACCCGATTTCGAGATTGAGGTCTGGTTCAGGTATACCCAGTTGCTTGAAGAAAAGGTCCGACATGTTCGCATCATAATGCTGACCGGTATGGACCAGCATCGGCTCTATATTTTCGTGATGCTTATACGCCCGCATCAGCGGTGCAATCTTCATGAAGTTTGGACGGGCACCGCAAATGTTGATGATTTTCATAGATGGTCGCTCTATTGGTTTTGAGTAATCACTTTGTCGAGAACGCAATTGCAACGCAGGTACGAAGATTGGATAGCATGCATGTTATCGGCTGAAATCTTAGGTCAAAACAGGGGATAAATAAACGGGGCCAGGGGTGAAGAACTGCTAAAAAGTATCAGCCCGCTGACCAGCAACAAAACGGTGACCAGGGGAATCATCCACCATTTCTTCTCGTGCCTGATAAACGCGAAGAATTCTTTGATCAGCGATTGCTTGGCCATGACTTAACTCGGACTGCGGTGTGCTCAACCGTGGGCAACATTCCCAAACGGAGATTTCTACTTCATCAGTGAACTGGCTTCAAGTTCAATGCTTCGCTTCATACCGGCTTCGTAATCGACGGCATCGGGTTTCTCCGAAACCACAAAATTGCCCATGACCAGCCAATCGATGCCTGTATTCATGAATGTGTGGATCGCATCTTCGGGCGACAGCACAATGGGTTCGCCGCGGACGTTGAATGAAGTGTTGATAACCAGGGGTGTTCCCGTACAGTCGTAAAATGCTTTGATGAGTCGATAATAGCGTCCATTGTCTTCTTCGGTCACGGTCTGCACGCGACCGGTACCGTCCTCGTGGGTGATCGCCGGAACCTCCGCACGCTTTTCGGGACGGACGTTTGGAACGAGCAACATAAACGGTGCGTCCATGCCCTCGGGCATTTCAAAGTAGATGTGGGCATGTTCGCGAAGAACGCTGGGAGCAAACGGACGGAACGCTTCGCGAAACTTTACCTTTGCATTGATGATGTCTTTCATCTTCGGGTCGCGGGCGTCGGCAACAAGCGAGCGATTGCCCAGCGCGCGTGGACCGAATTCGAGTCTACCCTGATACCAGGCGATCACCTTGCCGCTGTCGATGGCTTCAGCGGTTTGTTCAAGCAAGGTTTCTTCACGATCATGATAAGTAAACGACAATCCCGACAATTCCAGGGCCTTGCGAATGCAGTCGTCGTCGAATGACGGCCCCCAATAAGCGTGCCGCATCTCGAAGTTGCGCCGGTTCTTCAAGACGGTGTTGTACAAATAAAATGCAGCCCCCAACGCTGCACCGGAATCGCCAGCCGCCGGCTGGATGAAGATGTTCTTGAATCCAGATTCCTGTAAGATTCGCCAGTTGGCCACGCAATTGAGTCCCACACCGCCAGCGAGGCACAAATTCTCCATCTGCGTCGTCTTGCGAACATGGGTCGCCATTGTGACCATGATCTCTTCGACCATTTTCTGACCGGAATGGGCGATGTCCTTGTGGAATTGGTCGATTTCGGTTTCCTTCGTTCGCATGCGCCGGCCAAAGAGTTCTTCCCATCGCCGGTTGAACATTCTTGAGGTGGAATGCGTGTGCGTGAAATATTTCATGTTCAGACGAAAGCTTCCATCCGTGCGTAAATCGACAACTTCTCGAAATTTGTCGAGGTAGGTGGGTTGGCCATACGGCGCAAGGCCCATGACTTTCCACTCGGCGTCGTTGACGCGAAACCCCAGGTAAGAAGTGATAGCGCTGAACAGCAGACCAACCGAATGCGGAAAGCTGATTTCTTTTTGCAGATCGATGTTGGTACCACAGCCCACGCCCCATGCTGTTGTCGCCCATTCTCCGACACCGTCAGCAGTGATGATAGCCGACTCTTTGTAGGGCGACACCAAAAATGCGCTCGCTGCGTGAGACAGGTGGTGCGTACAGAAATGGATGTCTTTGTCAGTGTCCAGTTCGCGCTGAATGGTGCGTCCTATGTGCAACTTGGTCATCAGCCAGATGGGCATGCTCTTGACCCAATTCCAGTAGGTCCGCGGCCAACGCGTTAGAATCGTTTCGAGAATGCGCGAGAATTTGACAAGGGGCTTTTCATAGAAGCAGATGTAGTCGACATCTTTGATGGTGATGCCAGCCTCCCGCAGGCAGTACTCGACTGCAAGATTCGGAAACGCGCTGTAGTGCTTCCTGCGGTTGAATCGTTCTTCCTCGGCGGCGGCGATAAGCCGTCCGTCTCGAATTAGCGCCGCGCCCGAGTCGTGGTAGTAACAAGATATGCCGAGAACATGCATGATCACGAATTAGATTCAGCGGCAATGTGACGATTTTGATCGTCGCATTCGCGCCGTAGTAGGGCTAAAAGGGTCTTGCCGTTCTTTCGAGGGTAGGTTCATGTTCACGACAGTCTTCCCAGTAGCTTTCGCCCGGTGGCTTCAGTTTCAGTCGTAACGGGTTCTTGAATCGAATTAATGAAAAGACAGGGAGCAGGACAAAAAATAAAGCACTCATCATGATGAACGTCATAATGCCACCTAAGAACATACCGATGGTCATCCAGCCAACATACACTGGCACAGCGATACCACGAGGTCCAATCGACGCAAGCGCCAGTAATGTTCCCACCGCCCAAAGACCAATTGCCAGTTTCTGACCGCCAGCGCTTCGCCAAGCGAAACTGTTTGGGTCAGGCCAGGCATACCAAAGCAGGCCACCGAGCAATCCAAATCCAAGTAGCATCGCCAGACCAAACGATCGAAGAGTATTCAGGTCGGGATTTCGATTAACTTGAATCATGTACGTCGTATCTCGATTTTAGTTGGAAAATGGGGCAAGAATTGCAGCCCCTGTATTCGAATATCACCTATTTTCGAAGTATCCCCGATCGTCAAAAATCACGAATCCATGCCAGCCGATCGGTGGTGTCGTTACCACAACCGTCGTCCGCGCCTGCGGAATTGTCGGTAACTGTCTTTCGTAGGAAATGAAAAGTAACTGCTGTCTTTCATGCTTAGAGGATCAGTTTGATAGTGGCCATCTTCAATCTTCTTGATGGCGCGGAGAAGTGTGTCGCAGGCAATCAACTTACTGCGCCTGATGAATCCATCCAACGACTCATTCGGTTCGATCGGAAACTCAGACTTTTCGACAACGTCACCCGCATCAATATTTTCATTGACGAGAAAGACCGTGACGCCAGCTTCTTTTTCGCCGTTGGCCATCATCCAGAAACTGGGGAGGATTCCGCGGTACTTGGGAAGCTTGGCACCGTGGACGTTTAGCGTGCCATTGGGTGGAAGTTCGATGAGTGGTTTGCGAAACAACTGTGGACAGGAGACGGAGACGAGCAGGTCTGTCTTCATCTCGCGCAACTTGGTTTGAAACGCTTCGGAATTGACGTCTTCCGCTTCTTCGCACGGAACGCCATACTGCTTGCATGCGGCTTGAATGGAGTAGCATGAACCGTTTCGTCCAATTTGGGGAAGGGTGTAGAGCAGTTTGGCTTTCGCGGTCCGCATTCCGACTCGTATGAAATTCCATAGTCCGAATGCCTTGATGTACTTGCGGGCCAAATCCGATGTGGATTCTTTACCATAGCGAGGCGGTACGACATAAACGGCTTTGGTGTCACAGGCCCGTGATTCGAGAAATCGCGCGAAGAAGTCCGGCAAGTATTGTTGAACATTAGTCGTCAAGACCACGATGTTCATGCGTTTCTAATTCTCCGAGTGTGTCGATGACATCCTGCATGGTCCCGAATCGAAAATCGGTGAGCAAACGGTTGACCTTTCCCGGAAACCCCCTTCGCCCCAATCCTTGATGCAGTCGCGTCTTCATTGGAATCGGATAATCCAATTCAGCAAACTCGATGGGGTCGTATTCGTAGGGATGCATGTAGATGGTTGCGGAATGGTTCTGCTCGTTCAACTGGCGCACGGCGCGCCGCAGAATCGAATAGGGCAGCAGGCGAAAATAACCACCGCCTCCCGTAGCCCACCTGCGACCTGCTGCTTGAAATGACCCGACCGGCAATTCCAGAATCTCGCGGCCCTTGGGCGTCTTGGCCAGGTATGGGTACCACGGTGCACCATCGATGCCGTAACGCTTCATAAGGACTGGAAAAATTGAGGAATCGTACTTGAATCCAAGGTCCAGAAGGGTGTCGAGTGCCCAGAGTGTTTTTTGTGTGATCGTAAATGCCGGTGCGCGGTATCCGGTAATCTCGACACCGATGATGTCTTCCAGCAACTTCTTGGAGCGTTCAATATCGTTCTTGAAATGTTCGGGCGAAATGGTTGTGACGAGTTCATGGCCGTAACCATGAGATTGCACTTCATGGCCAGCGTCGTAGATTTCGCGAACCATTTCCGGGGCCTGCTTTGCCGCCAAACCGAGGACAAAAAAGGTGCCCTTGACGCCGCGTGCTTCAAACGCTTCGAGTATTTTTCTAGTGTTGACGTTGAATCGATCGGTAAGAGGTAGCTTCGAATCGAATGCCGATTGCAGCCAATCTTCGACGTCAACGCTGATGGCGTTGATAACGCCCTCGGTGATGTTGCGAGTTGTAACCATTTCAATGTCTATTTGGAGGCCCGGCATATGTATCCGACAGGTACGCGCGGGTCTTCGGCAAGTTTTCGCCGCTCTTCTTCATCCTGCATGTTGCCTTTGGCCAGCGGTACCACGCGCGACGCCTGCAACTTCAATCCGGCGCGTTCGATCATTTCGATGACTTCCTCGGGCGTGCGAAAGACGTAAAGATGGTCGACGCTTTCCATGCGGATCGCTGCCGACAGCAGCGCGGTCCCTCCGGGACGAAGTATTCGATGCAGTTCGTGCAGCGCGTGCTGCGGGTCGGGCAAATGCTCCAAGACCTCGCAGCAGATGATCGCATGCGCCATGCCTTTGTCGCGGTTGAGTCGTTTTCGCAAATCATCCTGCGCGAAATCCACGCGATCACTGGCAATCTTGTGGAAATTGAGCATCCGCTTGGCAACCTCCAAGGCGCCTGGCGATATATCGATCGCCACGCCTTGTGACTTCGGATGTGTCGAAAGCGCTTGGCCCAAATACACGCCGTGCCCGCAACCGACCTCGCAAATCGTGCCATTATCCGTTATGTGCGAAAGAAATTCGGTCTCGAAAAAATCGTAGAACTCGTAGTAATTCGGGCTGAAGATGAAGCTGAACAGCAGCGCAAACAGATAGAAACTCTGAACGGCTTCATCGTCGTCGTAGAGTTCGGAACACATCTCGTCGAAATCCTGAAACGAGTATTTGCCCGTTTTCAGAAACTCTGCCTGCTTTCGCGCGAACTCGAGACAGAATCGCACATAGGCTTGGATGGCTTCGTCGAATTTCTCGGGGTCGCCATTGCACAGAAAATCGATTTCGGCCACGCGGTCATCGGCGCGTCGCAGAAACGTCTCGCCGTAAGCACCGGCCATGTCGCGGGCAGCGCTTTGAAACATCGGCGCCAGCGTGATCAAGCGATCGATCGCACGGGCAGCACCAGGATGCGTCTCTTTGGCGTCGGCAAGCAGTTGTTTTAGATCGATTGAGGGAGTGTTCATCGGTGAGGTTACGCGCAGGCAACGTCCTTGTTATTAAGCATTGTGACGAGATCGCCCACGTTGCGGATGGTGGCCATCTCGTCGGTCTGGAGTTGAATGCCGAATTCCTGCTCGACTGCCACGCAGATGTTGAGATGGTTCAAGCTGTCCCATTGCTCGATCGTTGTTGGGGACGTGTTGTTATCGATCGTCGCGGCATCCACTTCCAGGAGCGTGGCGATGATCTCGTTTAGTTTCGTTCTGTTTTCCTGACTCATGCATAAATCCTAGCAATGGAATTTCAATTTGCCGGTGATTCGAATTCAATCCATGGCGGAATCTTGAGCGCCTCAGCCGACGGTTTCAATGCATAAGTCCAACGCTGGGTCCCGTCAGCCGTTTCGTCGGAATGAGACATCCCCCAAGATTCGAAAAACCTCGAAAACGGTTTGTTCTTGGGCGTTTCATTGTATCGTCCCTCGATGACGGTTGCCTTTCGTGCAAGCATTCGCTTGCCGATCCACGCCAGAAACGCATGTTCGACGGAGCGACCAAGCACCCGGCAACTCATGAGGAACGTATCCAAGACCGCATTATCGCGTTCTTTTCGGACAATCGCCAGCCCCACAATGCCATTATCGCCGAATCGATCGTTCAGGCGAATGGTGTACACATCGGTATTTTCAGCCCGCATCAACTCAAGAATCTCCGATTCGCTCCGGCGCACGGTCGTCATGTTGAATTGGTTGGTGCGTTGGGTCAGTTGCGATGCACGGGCAAGGGTAGACTCATCGTTGCAGGCGATGCTAACCCGCATGTTTAGACCGACAAAAAATGACTCCAGATCATCCGATTCGGACCTGAATTCTGCGCGTGCAGCTTCCTTGCGATACATTTCACCGCGCCGGCGATCTTCGTCGCTGACAGCGAGTTGGTCGAAGCAGTCGAGTTGTGCCAGCGTTTGCTCATAACGCGCGGGATCTTCCGGCAGATTGACGGTCAATACTTGTGGCAGCATCTCCCGCATCATCGCACATTCGACGGGGTGATCGTCGACAAAAACGAAGCTGTCGAGATTCAGATTCAACGTGTTGGCGACTCTTTGAAGATTCTGCGGTTTCGGTTCCCAGTTGACCGCGAAGCAACTGACATGCTCGGGGCGAAGAACCATTTCCGGATGATTTTCAAAAACATCTTTGACCGCAGTGTGTTCGTTTTTGCTGGCCACCACCAGCACAACACCGCGATGGTAGAGATCCAACGCCCGTTTTTGAAGCGCGACAAATGCGTTGCCGGGATAGTCATGGCCAAGGGCAATACCGTCTTTGCCAACATCGCCGAGGACACCGCCCCAGATTGTGTTGTCGCAATCGAGCGCCAAAACCTTGCGTGCCTTTCCGGTTGTCGCGCGAAGCATTCGGGTGATTTCGCCAACGTAGGCCCATTGATGTTCGCTGGCGATGGGAATGCGGCCCCAAAACCAGAGTTTCGGATCGACGATGCGCGATCGACCAACGCAGGCTGTGAATCTATCGACATCGATGATGTGCATGTTCCCCGTTTCAGCAGCGATCTCGTTAAGCGTGCGATTCAACGATGCGATGGTGCGGATTTGGGATGGAACCGTATTGCAATCGGCGAGCCCCAGGGCGGGATATGCGGGAAGCTCATAGTTTACGCACAAAATCGAAGCTTGGCTTTGTTTGCGAAACGACTTGACTGCCTGACGAAAAGTGTTGATCCACTCGTTACAGATCGATTGAACAGCAGCTTCGTCCAAAGCATTGAAGTTTTCATAGATCAGCGTACACGCATCCTGAAGCCGGACCGCAAGCACCACCGCATCAGGTTTGAACGCAGCTATTCCGCTGGCGGGAGACATCAACTCCTGAACGTATTGACCAAAGGGTGACACATATGTTTCAAGCCTGAAACCATCCGCATAACCGCGAACAGTCAGATTCTTGACAAGCGGTTCAAACGTAAACGAACTCGCGATTGCGAGTCTGATTGTTTTTATGCCTGAATCCGCAGCGTCAAGATTAGACAGTGTCTTGATTGCGCGGGCAATCTCCACGGTTGTGGGTGGGCTGGATAACCCAGATATTGTTGTAGCAAGCGCTTGCCTTGCTGAATTCATGCTTCGTCTTGGACCCCGTGAGTTGACTGAAGCCTTGGATCGAGCCTCGCAGGGCGGCGCCACCCGATCCGCTTTGCCCGGCCATGACCGGAAACGATCGCAAACTTTGCGAACGAATCGCGTACCTCGGAATAAGGATGCACGATCGCCCCGCGTCCCAAATGAACCCCCGGCAGCACCAATGTGCCCATTCCGATCACAGAATAGTCTCCAATATCGACTTTGCCTTCGACCGTGTTTTGAAAGTCTGTCGGCACACTATGCGACATAGAGTTCAATTCGCCAAGGCGCTCGGAATGAAACGGGAGGTTGGTGACGGAATAGAGATGAACGCGGGCGGCCAATCCAACGAATCTGCCGATTTCGACGCCACCACGACCCGCGACATGGCTGTACGGTCCGATAAACGAATAGTCGCCGATACGGATGTATCCATCGTCGCAACCCACCGAAAACAGAACGTATCGATCAATATGACAGCGGTTGCCGATCTCGATGGTGTGCGGCCGCGTGAATTCAACTCCTTGGTCGATAAACGTGTCGACTCCCAGATGACGCAGCTTGGTTTTCCAATAGCACCCGCGCAGGAAAAAACCGACGACGTTGCGCGGCATGCTGCGGGCAAGCATGTACATCAGCCAACTCAGGATCGGAATCATGCAAAAGAACATGAGCAATGCCTGGCCGATTGCCATGATCGATCGAACGCCCCCTCCAGCAACTCGCCAACCAGTCGTGCGCTTGACCTTGTCGGGTTGTTCAAAACATCCCTGCAACTGACTGAGGACCAGTGTTTCGCTGTATAGCATCCAGCCACTTTTGACCGGCGTGTACGATGGAATGTACCACATCCGTTCAATCTCATCTGGATTGGTGCATAGTGGGTTGAACTTAATCGGATGTTCAGGACGTTCGAGTTCAGACATTGGAAATCGACTGGCAACTGCCTTGATATAGAGCGAAGAGCCTAATCTGTCTGATTTGCAAACGTCGCCTCGATGCGTTCGCAAATCAAGTGGTATGCAAGTACGTGAACTTCCTGCACACGGTCGCTGCTGGTGTGTTCTGCACGAAGACATTCATCGCAGAATTCTGCAAGTGCATCGCCCTTGGTGCTAGTGAATCCGACGACACACGCGCCGCGCTGCTTTGCGGACTTTACGGCTGCAATGATGTTTGGGGACGTGCCAGATACGCTCAGCGCCCAGACGATGTCGCCTCGATTAACGAGGCCCTCGACCTGTCGCTGAAAGACGACTTCGCCGCCAAGATCATTTGAGATGGCGGTGAGGGCCGACGTATCGGTCGTCAGGGCAATCGCCGGCAGGGGGGCGCGATCGATCTTAAATCGCCCGATCAGTTCGGCGGCGATGTGCTGGGCGTCTGCCGCGCTGCCACCGTTTCCGCAAACGTACAGACGATTACCGTTTCTGAAACACGATATGATTCGATCGCAGATGCGTTCGAGCAGTGGAATCGAACCGCAGAGTTTCTCAGCCGTCTTCAGATGTTCGGTAATCTGATCTTTCACGTTGTTTTGCTCTGCTCGTAAACCTGTTCGAGAATTCCGACAAACTTTTCGCCGAGGACCTGTCGCGAAAATTGCGATTCCGCCAGTTTTCGCGAACGGGGACCCATCGCCTTGAGTTCGTCGGGATGGTCCCGCATCCACAATACTGCGTCGGCGAACGCCTTCGGATCGTCGGGCGAAACCACCTTGCCGCAATTGTTCTCTTCGATCAACCCGGCAAGCCATCCGGGATAATTGTTTAGAACCGGTAGCCCGCTGGCAATATAGTCGAAAAACTTATTCGGTGAAGTCCCGTAATAAAACGCCGGAAGATTCTTGAGAATCATCATGCCCACATCCATTCGTGGGAGAATTTCGGCCAACTGCTGTTTGGGCATGGGTTCAACCCAACTCACCCAATCTTGAAGATTCTCGAGTTTGCATCGCTCCATCAGACCGGGCTTCATTCCGCCATGCCCGATGAAGTTGAAGTGGATTCCTGTTTCGCCGCGATTTTTTAACTCGATGATTGCATCCAGAACCGCGTCGAGCCCGTTGGCCAAACCGTGGGCACCAGTGAATACCAGTTTGAAATCGTCGGGGCGCCCATACTTTGAATCGTCGATGCCTTTGGGAATGGGTTTGAAAACATCCAGGTCGCTCGCGTTCGGTATCATCGACGTTTGCGATTCGGGATACCCGGTGGCGCAGATTCCTTTGCGGATACCCGGCGAAAGCGCGTTGATCCAATTGGCAGCCCGGTAGATTTTGACTTCCAACCGTTTGAGATACCACTTGAGCAGTGGGTTCTTCACGATACCCATCGCAATTGGGATTTCCGGCCACAGATCGCGCACTTCAAACACAAATGGCACACCGAGATGTTTGGCCCCCCGCATTCCGGGAACGCCCACGGTCAGTGGCGTCGATGTGGCGAAGACCAAATCGGCGTCGATCTTCTTGACCAGTCGCCCAGCTGTCTTCGCAAATCGGCCAAAAGCGCGAACCCGCTGAATGAATCCCATGGCATTCTTATAAGGCTCGGAAACCGACAGCACACGAATGCCATCGACATCGGATTCGGTCACGCGGGCGTTCGGATCCTCCTTCAACGCGCTGAGTTCGTTCACGCCGGAAATAAGCGTGACCTGATGCCCGGCTTCGATGAGTCGCTGGCTGAGTTCGTAAGAGCGCGTTCCGGTTGCGCCGGTTCGTGTAGAAAAATGTTGGTGGATATACGCTATATGCATGTTCGGTAATCGAATCCTAATTGCAGTGGATGCTGGTCATCAGTTTGGTCTCCGGCTCGAATCGCAGCGAAATTTGAATGACCGGTCTTGGTTGCTTTTCACCATAGTACAACGATTCCCAGCCGGCTGCTGATTCGTTGTTTACTACCGCTCGATAAATGTTGGTCGATTCGATTTTACCGTTCTCGACGCTGAACGACATTTGAATTCTGGCTGAATCGATTTCGTAGGAAAAAGTCGACGTGCTGTCGTCCCACTCGTAGGGCACATCGGGAACATGCCACATGACAGAAGCATTGACGGAGCTACTTCCAAGAAGTCGATCGGTGACCATCCAATGATCGGGTTCCGCATAATCGATTCGCCTACGATGTGCGATACCGAATCGTTTTCGGAACCCGTAGTGTTCGCCTTCGAAATGGCCACTGCAACCATCACCGGGTGGTTGATAATCGATCAGTCGAGATTTGACCCACTCAAACCACATGAAACGCGGGCCCTTGACCATCTGACTTTCGCCCTCGACGACGACCGTATTGTGAGCTGAAGTCGATTTGAAATAGGTTCCCAAAGGAGGCGGGCAGTTGTAACTGTACGAACCGCCGTCGCGAAGAATGTTCTCTCCTTTGAACCACAGATCGAGATGCAACATATCAGCTTCCGCAGGCCGCCAACGGTAGGAATGACAACGAATCATCGCCCAACTGTTTACGCCTCTCAGCGTGTAGTATCCGCCAACGTCGTAAGCGGTGCTAACCGGTCTGTGATTCGCGCCGGTGTCCCGCAGTGCCGACGGTCCAAGCAACCAAAGGGTCTCTTCGTCCCATGGACCGGAATCGTACGCTCGCGCGCCATCCAGCTGATGGGACCATGACTGCAACACCGGGCGGTGGTCGAGGTAGTCGCACGACGTTAACGGTAGCACCTGTGCGCCGTCGTTTGAACCATAATTCGGTACGCGCCCGCAGCGCGTGTCCTGCATGTCCTTGGAAAACTTGACCGCGCGTCGCAGCCGATCGATAACATCCCGAGGAAACGGATCATCATGAATGTCGCCCAGCCGCACCGCCCATAGGCAATCGTGAAGCATCACCCGGTGATAATTCATCGAATGCTGAATGTACGAACCGTCTTTGAAAACCTGACGGAGTATCTCCGTGCACAAGATTCGTTTGCCTTTGCGCGCCCATCGCTTTGAGCAATCAAATTCAGGAAACAGCCGGCCAACCGTATACAAGCCCAGCGCTTCACTCAATGCATGGTTGTTTGCGATGGAACGGGCGTACCCGATATGCCTTTCAATTCGTTGCGTTTGCCGGTAAATCGACGCCAGGATCGTTCCGTAATCGTCACCGTCCAGGAGATCTGTTGCGTAAAGGGCCTGCAATGCGAAGCACCAGGCCATCAGTCGAAACGATGTCTCCTGTCCGCAGTTCCAATTGACGCCGCATGCCGGCGGATTCTTTTTGATCCAGTCCAGGATATTGCGCAAACATGTCTTGAGATAGAGGGTTTCATGGGTCAGTGCAAAGGCGCGAACAAGCCAATAAGCGTGGGCGAAACGATTTGCTTCCCAAACCATCTTGGTGTCGCCCATCTCTGCGCTGAGGTTTTGTACCCGACTCCAGTGGGAATCGGACGTCCACCGTTTGTTCTTCCGGGGATTTAGACGCCAGTCGATTGGGCTTCCCAACTCGACACTCCAGCGGCTGAAAAACTGTACTTCCCCACGCTCCAACGCATTGGCCCGATCGATGATTTGCTCGCGCTCTTGACGAGTTATCAAGTTTTCGAGAATCGGCGCGAAGTCTCTGGTGAAAGACGAGTCGAAAAAGAAGGGGATGGCGTCGGCTCTTCGGTCACACAGCATTTGACCGATCGTGTGTCCATTCGTCAAACGGGATACAAGTTGCTGCGATCCGAAGTGATTGATTGGATCAAGTTTTTCGAGCCAGCCTGAACGTATACGGGCAAGGTGGTAGAACCGCCGAGCCGTTGTCCAGGGGCCCAGGTGTGTCAACAATCGAATGGCTTGCATTGGGGTGTCTCTTGCGAATGACTACCAACCGAATGTCTTGAACGAATCCAACCGGAAATTGTCTGCATTCAGATTTCCGAAACCACCGCGCTGAATTTGCCGCTTTTGTTTCGCGGTATTAAGTCGAGGTATTCAAACTCAATCTGGAAGTCTTTGCCGACGATTTCCGTCAGCTTATTGCGGTATGCGGATTCATCCGTTGCCGAATACCCGTTTTTCTGGACCACGCGAACCAGCAGTTCGCTCTTGGTACGCTGAACGATTTGGCTTTCCTTGACACGCGGCAGGTCGCCGAAGACCCGGGCCAATCTTCCGATTTTACGACCGTCCGGCGTGAGGATGTAACTTTCCATGCGTCCATCGATGTAGCGGGCGATGGGCGATTGGCGACCGCATGGGCACGGGTCGTCCGTGAATGTGGCGATGTCGCCAATATCGTATCGAACCAGCGGCATCGCGTATTCAACGAGCGACGTTCCAATGATTCGACTCGATTGTCCGTCGCCGTGATGCTCGACGGGGATGCGTTCAAGAATGCCAAGTTCCATGTCTTCGTGGTAGGAGCCTTTTTCGCACTGCGACATTGTGCAGACAGGCTCAGCCGCTCCGTAGCGATCGGCGACTGGGCATTCAAACGCTTTTTCAAT
This sequence comes from Alphaproteobacteria bacterium, assembly GCA_028285105.1. Taxonomy (GTDB): domain Bacteria; phylum Planctomycetota; class Phycisphaerae; order UBA1845; family UBA1845; genus UBA1845. The sequence continues at coordinate 110,015 of JANQQE010000015.1, read as the reverse complement.
CATCGAGCGTTGCGACGAATGCAGCGTTTCGCTTCCTGTGTTAACGACGGTTGGTGGGTTCTTGATCCTCAATCCTTCTTGCAGCAGATACTCTGCAATCACTACCATGGTCGATGCATACCCCGAGTAGTATCCGTAATCCTGTTCGATCAAATGTTTCGCGTAGTGAGAGAGATTTTCCGGCGTCAAATGAAACGACGAATAGTAAACCTGATTCAAGCCGAAGTTCTTTCGCCAGAACGGCGGTCCCTTTTGATCGAATGGGATCAGTCGCCTTCCGCCGAAGTGGGCGTGACGCTGCAACGGTGTAATTCCGAACCGATTTCGAAAGCGCCAGATGACAGCCGCCTCGAAAGCGCGCGTTTCAGGTTGCTGATAGAATGTCATCCCCGCGCCAGTGGTTCCACTCGTTGTCAGAACCTCGAGATCATCCCGATCAAAACGAGTCGATAAGAATTCGGATGCCCGTTCGCGAACCGTCTCTTTCGTGAGGATTGGTAATTGGGCAAGGTCATCCTGCGTCTGAATGTCTTCTGGCACAAGTCCCAACTCGCGAAATTGCCACGTATAGAATGGAACCGATTCATAGCAGTGATTGATGAGTTTCCGAAGTTTACCATTTTGGTACGCGATCAGACGCTCGCGAGGCCATCGATCCGATTCCTGAAGTTCTGCAAAATATTTTACAAAATGTCGACCAAATCGATTGCGACGAATCCTGAGTCCCGCAATTCCGCAAGCGACATTCTGAAGGAATATCGGTAGTTTTTCGTAGAGCTTAATCACTGTTGCCGAATAGATGGAGCATCATGGCGAAGCGATGCAATGTACACAGAAGCAACTAGCCACCGCGCTTCCTGCTCAATAACTTCGCTGCATTGAAGACCCCGGCTAGATACGCACGGTTGATGTTGCGCCACATTTTCGGGTTGCACCAGCGAAGTGCGCGATATCCCATTCGGCGCACGACATAACGCCGAAAACGTGATTCGTAGTCTTCACCCTCGAGTTTCGATGAAAGCTTGTTCAAAAACCGTTCGCGTTTTTCAGCCGCAGAACCTGTCAGCAAATCCACGGAAACCCGATCGCCGCGTTGCTTTGAATGGTGAAACCGAATCGAATCCACGCCATCTTTCGTGAGTCCAAGTTCACAAACCATCCCGTATCGATTTTCGCGGCTTTGATTGACGACACGCCCATTGCGATAAAATCGCCCGAAGATGAAGTTGCCAAGACTGTAGACGATGACGCCATTGCCGCGTCTTTCGTATCCTTGAATGACATGGGGGTGATGTCCGACGATCGCCGTTGCGCCCTCATCGATCATGCGCCGCGCCGCCGTGACATGCTCGGGAAGCGGCATGTGATAATTGGTGAACCCCCAGTGAACAGCCACGATCACCAGATCGACTTTTTCCTTTAGTTCACGAATACAACCCAGCGAAGTTTCAACATCAAACGTACTGCACCCATATGAACCATCGGTCGCGGGAACCGTACCAATCGATTCGGCACCAAACGCGAGAAATCCCAGTTGCAATTCACCTATCGAAACGCACGCCGGTTTCCGTGCTTCCGTCGGAGTTGGCCCGGCACCGGTATGCGGAATGCGATTGTCTTGCAGAAGCGAAAGCGTGTCTTTGATACCATCGTCTGTCCAGTCGCACATGTGGTTGTTGGCGAGGCAAGCGACAGAAGTTTGCAAATCTGAGAGTAACGTCACGTGATTCGGATTGGACCGCAGATGAAGCGATTTGCTTTGCAGTTCACGTCCGCGTGATGTGACAGGGGATTCTAGATTGATGACAACGGCATCCGCTTGCCGGAGCGTCGATTTGATTCCATCGGTGACCTCCGCTTCGTTCAGACCGGGAAATACATCTCCCAAAAATGAAACGATTGCTGTTTGACCTGTTGTGTCTGAAGTCGTTTCGGCTGTCATTGCGGCGATCAATGGTGGTTACTTGCGAGTAGTCGATCATAAAATCTGCGATACTTTTCCTGTTCATGCTCGCAATTCCACGTTCCCTCAGCCATCGTTCGTCCGGCATTTCCCAGTTCATTCGCCCGTGGAAGGTCTACGAGCAATTCTTCGATGGCGTTGGCCAACTGTCCAACGTTGCCTGGCTCGTAGAAGAAACCGTTCTTACCTTCGATGACAAATTCGCGTTGCGGAGGCAGGTCCGTGCAGATCACCGGCATGCCGCAAGCCATGTACTCGAACGCCTTGCAGGCGATGTTGTTGCGAAACTTGGGCATATCGGGAAGGGGGACGATACCGATTTTGCAGGTCGCCAGCGTTTTGGGAACTTCGCTGTGCGGAATCCGTCCGGTGATGTGAATCTGATCATCAATGCCATCTTGTTGCATCACGCGCGTAATGGGTTCCAAAATGTCATTACTGGGATCGCCCAGAAGCATTGCTTTGACAATGGTTTCGCGTCTTTTCAGGAGACCGATCGCTTGCACCAGATCAAGTACACCTGTTCGCGGACTCATCGAACCCATCACCACAACGTCATAGGGTCTTTCGGAGAGTGGCTGATAATTTTTCTCGAACATGGACAGCAATGGCGTGTTATAGAAGATCGTTTTTTGATCGTTGGGCATTGATTCAAAAGAGTCATGGATCGCCCGATCGGATGCGACGATGCCATCAAACCATCGATCAGCCATGCCTTCAATCAGTTTGACGCACGATGCAAAAACCTGCCGCACCATCTTTGGGAAGCGCGTCTTGTGATCGCGCATGGAATGATACATGTCTTCACGACAGTCGTAGGTCACCTTAATATCCGATGTCAGCCTCAACGCCAGACCCAAGGGAAGCTGCTCAATTGAACACAATTGAATGGCATCGGGAGAGAGATTCTTGATCTTTCCAAACTGATTCAGCCCGCCCGTAAATCGTGCGAGCCTACCCTCGCGAGGCGAAAGCGGTACGAAACTCAAGCCGTTATTCGATGAAGGATCCGGGTTCACTGCCAGATACAGAACGTCATGCGCGCCGCTTACCAACGCCGGAGCCTGGCGGTCGAACTGGCGGCGGTCGTTCCACGGTGTCGTTGTCAGCAGAAGGCCGATTCGAGCCATGAGAAAGGTTATCATCCTATGGAGAATTCAAACACTTAAATATCACGAAAAGAAACGAGCCGAATACCTTGTTCTTCGATTGCATCGCGAACTTCAGGCGACAATGCGACTTCAAGATCGGTTCTCCGCATTTTCTCCTGAGACCGATTGTCGTCGGCGACGGAGTCTGGAAAACCCGGATGAAACACGATCTCTGACGTGCCACAGGGTAACAGTTCAATACAGCGTACCATGTTTTCGATGGGGGCAGTTGAAATTGGAACAAGCATCGTTCGTGAAATCTTTTGATCAGGCATTTTGATGCCTGCCTTTGTCATAAGCCGTTTTGTCGTCTTATCGTACATTCGAGCAGGGAAGCGCTTGGCGTTGCATGCGAATGCCTTCAATCGAACCGACGGCGAAGCATTTTTTCGGCATCGAAAAATTGAATTTTGATTTCGGACGGACTTGATACCGAATTTGGCAAGTACAGCAATCAACGCCGCCCGTGCCGCTGGCCTCTTGTGCATGCCATGATGACTGTCGCAGTGCGTTGGTATTACACCCAGATCAACGATTCGTTGTATCTGTAATGCGAACTCGCGTTCAACTTGAGCAGCGATTTTTGCCCCGCCCCAAAGTGTTCGAAGCATTTCGCTCTTGGAAACGAACTGCCCGGTAGAAGTTGCAAGATCGGGAATGGTTTCCGGATTTGACAATGCCGATCCACGGGTCAGGTTCAAATGGACTCCGATTCCAAGGGCTGGAAGATCCTGTGCGAGCTTGCATGCGTATTCCGTTGCCGGCATATTGGCCATCACGGTGGTGCTGGTGACGACTCCATTCCTGAACGATTCGACAATACCATCTGTGACGCGATGTCCGATACCAAAATCGTCTGCGTTTATGATGAGATTCTTGGTAGTGGCAGGATCAGACATAAAGCAATTGTGCCGGTTTCATACACCTGCATTAGTTGTGCTAAGTAAGAATAATTATGCAATCAACCGATCGTAAAGCGAAATCAGTACTTTTCGCTCTTTGTCCCAATTGGTTTGCGTAGCAGCACGCCTTGCTTCTGCGCACATCTGGTCGTATCGGGCTTGATCAGAAATGCAATTAACCACTGCATCAGCCAAGGCGTCCGGATTATTCCATTCAAAGCATTGGCCGAATTTGTACTCTTCAAGGAATTCTCGACATGGAGGATAGTCGACGGCGACTGTTGGAATTCCCGCCATTGCGTACTCATAGAGTTTGTTGGGCGCGCAGAAATAATTATTACGATTCGTATTCGGGTAAGATACAAGTCCAATATCTCCTTCCGCAACGAGCTCGGCCAACTCTGCGTAAGGGACACGCGGATAGTAAAACACACGGTCAATCAAACTGTGTTTCCGTGTCAGTGTTTCCATCTCAGGCAATGTTTTTTGGTTGGCATATCCGATGATCGCCAAGCCAATCGATTTTGGCAGCTTTGCCAAGGCAGGCAAAGCGACATTGGCACCTCGTCCTGCCAGTCCGCCAGGGTGAACGATAATCTTCTCAATTTCGGGGTTTTGGTTATTGACAAAATCGCGCAATTTGCGCCCGCCTTCCGATGGCTCGGAAAAAGGAGGTAGGTTGCGAATCACACTGGGAACAACCGGTACACCATATTCTTTGTGCATGATTTGCGCCCGCTGGGAGTTGCACGCAATGACCAGGTCGCATCGTTTCATCAAAAATGATTCCAGTCGGGGCGCGAGAAATCGCCCGATGGCGCCTCCTGCGGGAGGAACTTCTCGATACAATTCGTGGGCGTCATAGATTAGTTTGGCTCCGACGCACTTAGCTACGATATATCCAATCAGAAGTGTGTCCTGTTCTTGAGCATGCACGATATCTGGCCGCATCCGCAAGCCAGCGAACGTGAAGCGAAAGATCATTTCCATATATCTGGCCAGGTATCCAACAATATTTTTTGGCAGTAGTTTGGCTGAGACAAACTCCTTGAGTTTGATAGTAAAGGGAAGTGTCTTCGCAAACTCTGCATCGAATCTCTTTTTTCGTTCCGGTCGAAGCCATCCAATTATTGTAAGTCGATATGCACTTGCAATAGCCTCAGCCTCGCGCATCACTCGGCCATCAGACAAAACTTCGTTCGACAAAAACATGCAGACTCGAGCCGAATTGTCGTTTGCGGTTGCTGTTCCTGTTGTGGCTACTGGACTCATGATTTGAATGGGCCTCTTCATTGCTGGACGTAAACAGCTTTTACGTGTTGAGAGCAGGCCCCCCAAGGACCGGATATCGCCCCAATGTTGGATTCAAAGTTGCCCTTGCAGCACTGTGTTCAACAAGACAGCATGCGTACCAGTGAATGCCCATCGCCGCAAAGAGCCAAAAGAACATAGCCGGTTTCATATTCGCAAGCGGCGTGCTGTGCGTGTACATGCCGGCCAAATAAGCCACCCATTGTGCGTTGTACATTTTCCTATACAACAAATCTTGAGGTGCAAGGCTCTTGAGCGATTTTGCTTGGGTCTTGCGCCAGAGGTAGATCAATAAGCCAACAAACGAAATGAAACCGAAAAAACCAAACTCAGCAGCAACAAAGGCATAAGTGTTGTGCGGTTCTTGGGGTGATGCGTATCCATAGATTGTGATCGTGTCATGAACCGAAGATTGCTGTTCCTTTTCCAGCGCGAAGGTCGTTCGGAATTCATCGTAAAGCAATCCCGGGCCATGACCAAAAACGGGAGCATGGAGGCTTGCCAACCATGCCCCCTTGATTCCAGAGAATCGAATGTCGGCGCTGTCGCCACCCAACGAAAGAAAACGGTCGAATCGATAGTGGTCAGGCAGAAACTTGCTGACAGCTGCGAAGGTACCGAGCGCAAGTATTCCGGCAAACGTCAGCGCAAACAAATGTTTGCGGGCGGCGTGCACAAAAAACAAAGCATTGAATATCAAAAACATAGCCAGCGCCGATCGCTGCAAAGAGAAAAGCAAGGCAAAACCAACAAGGGCGATCGGAATGAAATTTAACCATTGTTTCTTGGTCAAGAATCGACACAAGGCAAATCCGTAGGCAATGTTGGCGACCATTGCAGAGGCGATTCCAGAGCCAATGGGGGTTCGCGCAGCAGAAAAACCGGCACCATGCCGTTCGGCGGCTGCGCCCCAGCCCAGGTATCGCCCAATGGAGTCCGGGGCGAGGGCGCCGATAAGCATGAGCCCGGGCAGAAAAACGCCACAAAACAGGATGAAGGAAGTGACCAGATGTTCGTGGGACTTTCTGTCTCGACCGACAGTAGCGACCATCGAAAACGCCAGTAACAGTGGAAGTACTGTTGTACAAATGACATGGAGTGGCGAAATGATTCCGATGAGATTTGGACTACTCATGATTCCACTGAGAAATCCGATGCCAGAGAAAATTGTCAGCATGAACAAAATTGGATTCGCAAACGGTAGACTTGGTATGCCGCGCATGGACCGAAGGGTGTACAGCACCGGTAGCCACAAGAGCATCAAGAACATCATTCCCGGAAATTTTCTCATCCCCAGAAACACTGCGAATTGATGGTTGAATCGGCTGAGAAAAAACACAACACTGCAAATCACGATCAAGGGCAGACAGTCAATCAAGCGAAATCGCGCAAATAGCATGAGTGCCAACGCCAAAAATGCGAGGGCACCCGCGGCTCCTACGAACATGAGTGGAATGGTCAGTGAACTGCTCATCGTTTCGTTATTGCTTCCAACAAACTTTCAATCGTCGGTCGTATGAGGCTTGTTCTATATTGATCGTTTCAACACGTTCGTCGCTTGCTCGTTTCCGCAGGATGCGATTATCCAATGATACGGCGAGCGACGGCAAGTATTTGCGAGCGTTCTTGATTTCGCAGCACCAGCATCCAGGCAACGGCGACGTGAATGATCGCCGCCGATACGGCTGATGCCCCAATTGTAAACCACCCACTCGGAGGCAAAGCATCTCGCAGCTTCCACGTAAATACTCCAATGGCGGCTGTCATGAACAAGGCGGGCGCCATCGCGGACAACAAAAAGTCCTTGGTTGAAACACCAAGGGTGCGACACATGTGGACGAAAATAGAGAAGCGTTTGATCAAAACGCCAACGCCCGCCCCAAGGGCAGCGGAATAGAGTCCTAGATTTGTGTTGACTGCCAGCACAAGGAGTAACGTGATTGCGATGAAGCTGGATAGAAGGTATAGAATTCCCAGAAATTTTGCGCGCCCCATTCCCAGAAGTACCATGTGACCAACACCATTAGAGGCATCAAGGACTTCGACGCACGCAAACAGAGAGAGCAAGGCTGCGACATCTTTTAATTCGGGTCCGACCCAAGTGGTCAAGAGGGGGCCCGCCATGATCGCAATCCACGCTCCAACCGGAAATATGATGGACATCAACAACCGAGACCCGTCGATGAGAAGTCGCTTGAGTCTCGTGTTATCTTCAAGTGCTTCGTACTTGCTTGCAACGGGCATGACGACGTTGGTGATTGACAAGCGAGTTTGCCGCAACAATCCTGCAAGAATGATAACGAAGTTGAACGATCCGAGCAGGGTGGTGCCGAAGATCGCGCTGACGATGCCCTTGGTTAAGGTGTTTTCCATAAAGGACGAGAGTTGAGTCAGAAACGCCATGGATCCGAACGCAAACATCTCTCGCAAAACATTCCAGGATAGCAGCGTTGGACCGATCCGAATTCCGTCGTAGATTCTAATTACAAACAGGACTCGAAGGCATTGTGAGGCAAGCGCCCCTGCCAACAGCGCCCACGCGATTCCGACGACCCCACAATGGAAGAGACCGATTCCCGCAAATGACAGGGCGGCATATATGATTTTTTCGATGAGGATCGCGCTATTCGAAAGATCGAATCGCTGCATTCCACGGAGTACGCCCTCGAATGCATTTCCAGGGAACCGAACTCCTAGCGCGATTGCGACGAGCAGAAATGCGCTCCGTGTTTCTGACGCGAGATGCGAGGGCACGCCGAGAGTGTCAAGAAAGTAAAGCCCAAGAATGGCAACGATTGCGAGCGCAAGACCACCAATCAGCGTGTAGACGCATACAGATGTTACGATGACACGATTAAGTTCTTCGACATTTTTATTTGCATGATGTTTGCTGATGAATCGCGAGATCGCATGGGCAAGCCCGGCATCGAGCAGCATCAGAATTCCTCCTGTCATTCCAATGAGCGCAATAATGCCGTATCCATCAGCTCCCAATCCGTGGTACAAAAATGGATTGAGAATCAATGCAATGATGATTAGCAGAAACTGCCGAATCAGATTTGTTGAGGCGTTCCAGACGATCCGCTTTTTTTGATTCATCGGAAAATGCCAGGTTTGACGGATTTCTTATGGCGTTCTGCGGCCATCGGACAAAAGTCTTGAATCCAACTTGAGAATCTCTTGCGTGATTCGCGAGCGAGCATCCATGACAGCCGCGCTTCCAGAGTGTGTACCCAAGACTTGCCGAACTGTTTTGTTCACTTCGCGACGTACCTTACGATTCGGTGTTCCGCTCTTATCTTCCAAAGCACGGAGTCGTTGTTGAAGGGTATGAAGGTATTCGTAGTCTTCGATTCCGTCGCGCCAAGCGCGCAACCTTCTGCTCGGGACAAGCAATTCGTCGCCACAATCGACAGGGGCGAGGTCTGATGCGTAAACGGCATCCCAGCGTGCCCCCATGTTTTCGATGTCGTCCCAACCAGATCGCATCGGATCGCGCGGTGGTGCGAAATAGGTCCAATATGCACTGCCAACATCGCCGGCCTGCCATGATCGCCAGGGTTGCAGTCTGTAGTAATGAAGTGGCGACAATGATTTGCAATCACCTTGGCAGTCATATCGCATGAGTTTTACCGCATTCGATTTGGAGAGCCGCATGCGTGCAAGGTGACTCTGACTTCTGTTTTCCGGCAGACACCAAAAGTCAATGTACGGCGCAATTTGATCCAATTCTGAACTTCCCTTGCGCCCCGGGCTATTTGCGAAGATTCTGATCTTTGGATCGACGGATTTGATGAATTTAGCCAACTCGGCAAATTCAGGGCAAAGCGATTCATCGTATGGGTACATGGCAAATCGATCATAGCCGATACCGTTGGTCTTAAGGTGTTCAGTCCAATTCGTAATATATGAGCCCATCGCCGCCTTCCATTGTGAACTCATCCAAGGCCCCCAATGATGACGGTATCCTCGCTTACTCTTTGTTGATGGTACATAACCCCAAAAAAACAAGTACTCTCGGGCATGCGGATAGCGGGCAATTGCCGCGTCGTGACGTCGATAATCCATCTGCATTTTGCCTGAGGACAACGGCATGCCGCGCGGTAGATCCTCGATCGGTATGACGTACAAGTTGACGTAATTCTGATGCAAGTCCCTAGCCACTCTCGCCATTTGCCTCGGTTGATAGGGGTATCTTCCAAGGTAGGCATAAGTCATTGTCAACAGTGTCGCTCGATCGGGAATTCGAATGGGATGCACCTTGGCGAATCCTTGGATCACGGTCTTGTTCGTGAAGTTGCTGCCCTCGAATTGCGAATCGATGCTGAGTGCAAATTGGTATTCGCCTTCATCAAGAATGGGCGAAAAGAAATCGAGCCAAATTTGAATCGAACTGCCTGCTGGAATGACGACTCTTCGATCAGACAGCTTAGGTAATGCATCACCAACAATGCCCTTTCCAAGCGCATCGACATTCACCACTTGCCGCAGCGTGATGAAGTCTTCGGAACGAAGCGTCTCGCCCGAACCCGATCGCAACGGCGAGAGAGAAATAGACAAAACTGCTGAAGATGAACTACAGTTTGCCAGGGTAACGACGGCTGACTCGTGCTCGTTTTGCCAAAGTGCTACCTGAATCGAGTCGGAATCGTCGTCTCGAATCCAATAGACGTCATCTGGACTTGACTGAATGGTCGTGTCTGCTTGCCGCCAGACGATTTGTTCCGTCGAGTTCGTAGATAGCCACTCGCTACGCAATTGTCGAAATCGATTGAGTACCGCATGTCGACTGTCCTGGTCCGATACGCGTAGCGATCTGACTTGATCGTTTAGAATCCTCGTTCGCTCAATCCAAGGTTGATTTGAATCCGAAATCTGTGATTGAACATGGTCATAAAATTCGAATATTGACTTTTTCAACGACACGAGTTTTCGGTGTTCGGCAATGATCGGGATGATATCTGGGCTTCGGGCTACGCGATACTGAGATTCTTGACGGACCTCGGCGTTTTCTTTTGAAGGAAATACTTCGATTTCGTCAACAAATGTGTAGTTTCCTTTAGGAACGATCACGATATTCAGAAAGCGGCCGGCGACGTTGATGCGGTCCGTTTCAAAAACATGCGGAATAATTTTCTTCTTGTTGGCTGACTGATTCTCTGGCCTCAAGTCATCGAATGCGCAGGCAATTTTGAAATTGATGCCATCGTCGCTGAGCATTGCGATAATCTGTTCGGGCAGCGATACCCCGACATCCTTGCGAAAACTGGAGTGTATTCTGATGCGCCCAACCTGTTGCCTTGAGCCCAGGTCGATTTCGATCGCTGGAAACTCTCGAATGGACTGCCATCCAACCGACGTTTTTTTTGTCCAGTTGCAGCCGGACGCAACACCATCGGTGAGTTGTTTCGCATCCCCCGCATCGGTGCACAACCGATAATTGGGGGGCGTCGAAAACGTGTAAGGCTTGCCCTGTGCAATGTTGGTGAGCCCTAATTCGTCGCCTCTTGATTCCATTTGGCCGCACAAACACAGCAGAACCATCAATGTTGCCACTGAGGCCGGACGGCGTCTTGATTTGGAAGGAATCGCGTTCGCTTCCTGGTTGGCGAAGCAGCTTAAGTTGCGATTTCGCGCCATCGAATTCAAACGGAGGATTCCATCTCAAGAGCGTTTATAGCGAATTCAAGCGCCGGACCCGAGTCACGGGATGCGCGATTGCGTCCCATTTTCTCTGCATGTTGCGATAACGTCCGAACGATACGGGTTGATGCCTTACCATCCCCGTAAGGGCACACAGCGTTTGCCATTGTTCGATACTCAGATTCGTCATTCAGCAATGTTTCAACGGCTTGCTGAATCTGCATTCGGTTTGTTCCCACCAGTTTTGCGGTACCGGCTGCAATGCCTTCAGGACGCTCGGTTGTGTCTCGCATCACAAGAACAGGTTTTCCCAGAGACGGAGCCTCTTCCTGGATTCCGCCCGAATCGGTCAGAATAATTGTTGAGCGGTCCATCAATGCAACAAACGGCAGGTATCCGAGCGGTTCGGTCAGATAGACGTTGTCCTGCCCAGCAAGAAAGCGATGGACCGGTTTCCACACATTTGGATTGAGGTGTACCGGGTAAACAAAAGCGACGTCTTCGTATTGCCGAGCCAACGCGAGAATCGCGTGACAGATTTCCTCCAAGTCCGGTCCGAAATTCTCGCGTCGATGGCAAGTGATCAGGACCACCTTCTTTGTCGACCCCTCTTCCATTAAATCTCTGGGAAGTTCATTAACGATGGGGGGAGAATTCCGAACGCGATTCAAGGCAAGCATGAGTGCGTCGACGATTGTGTTTCCGGTCACCGTGATCGTTTCGGGCGCGATTCCTTCTGCGATGAGATTTTTGCGCGCATTTTCCGTTGGGGCAAAATGATAGTCTGCGATTTGAGATGCCAGTACGCGATTCAGTTCTTCAGGAAAGGGGCTGAATTTCTTTCCAGTTCGCAACCCTGCTTCGACATGCCCGACGGGAATTTTGCGGTAGAACGCTGCCAACGACGCACAAAGAACCGTCGATGTATCGCCTTGAACGACGACAACATCAGGCGCCTCGGTGTCAAGGTAGTCATCGATTGCTGCCAAAGCGCGTGACGAAAATGAAGCCAATGACTGATTCGGCTGCATGAGGCCGAGATTCGAATCGGGATCGATCGCAAACGCTTCAAGCACCTGAGCCACCATGGACTCGTGTTGACCGGTCAGGCAAATGTGCGGGCTGATTCCTTCGGCTGCGCGTGCAGCGTGGATCACAGGCGCAAGCTTAATTGCTTCAGGCCGAGTTCCAAAGATGAATGCGATTTTCATTTGGCAGCGAATCCGAGACCAACAACTACGTAACCAACGACCCAAAAACTCCGTAACCAAAAACACAGGCTGCTTTGCCCCAAGGCACAAAAGTCCAAGCAACGCCCGCTTGTTTAGTCACACTTTACCTGACGTTGCCAGAGCAGACTCCGTCCCCGTCAGCCGCAGCACAATGCTGTGCCAGGGCTCCAATCATGGGGCGAAATAATGGATTTGGGGCCCGCCGTATGAAATTCGGGCTGGTCTCAAAAACCCCCAGAAACAGCGTTCAAGCACCGATTATATCGGTCATAACTTCTTGCTGCTATAGCATTTGTCTGCTGCATGTTCGTTCAGGTACTGACGGGAATTGATACGTTACGGGAGTTTGTCTGGTTCGGAATTGACAGTCGGATCTGAATCGGAATTGTCGTGAGGCAGGACCTGGTATGCAAGTCCAAAGGATACGAATTGATAGTTGCGGTCCAGATTCCATGATTTCCAGTGTTGCGGCTTCTTGTTGGTGCTGAACAGGCGGCGTTCCTTCGCGAATCTCGCAATATCGTCCTTTGTTATGACGTAGGGCGTCGTCCACGGGCGGAAGAACAAGTCTCCAGGAATTTTGATATCAGGCCGCAGATTTCTGGTGGCTTGGACCAGGTCGAGCGGCCGGCCTGTGGTTGAGTCATCCAGCAAGATGGCATTTTGTGGAAGGCTCTCCAAAACCTGCGTCGCATATTTTTCGGCCCCGGTGTATCCGGCTCTCCAGGGCTGCAAGAACCATTTGTAGGCCGGGCGATAAGGAAGTTCACGAAAAGGCATCTTGACGTACTTGGATAGATGTTGTTCCGCAATCGGTGGCAGGACTGCGTAGAAGAGCGGGGCGACGCATGAAAGAGCAATGAATGTCGCCGGAAGCCAGGATCCACGGCGATTCAACAGGACTCGATCAACGGCAAGGGCAATGAATAACGCTGCAAACGGGTAACTGTGAGTCAGAAAAGTGTATTGATCGGGCACGTTGTACCGCGCAGCAAACGCAAAGTAAGTGATCGCCGCAACCAACAGATAGACGCTAACAGGTTTTTCGAGCGTCTTCCAAGCCACCCGTATGCCCATTGGAAGCAACAGCAGGAGTGGCGTTGGGAAGTTCAGGCAGGCATAGGCGAGGACGCGTGACACCATTCCAAACGATACACCTAAATTGAAGACGTTGTCCGCATAAATTCCGACGAACAATGACTGCAAATGATCAATATCGCCGTCATCTTTGATCTTGTTCATCAAGAGCGAAACAGCCAATGGCACTACACCGATTAGCCAACCGCACAATGGCACAAGCACTCGGGGTAAGCTTAGTCTGGAGCGAAGAAGTGGGCAGGCCAGGAACGTGATCACGTAGGCCGGCCACATCAACAGGGCGAAATTGTGGGTTGACCAGCCCAGGCCATTGGCCAACGCCGCAGCCCCAAGCCACCAAGCCGACCCGCCCCGAGCGAACACAACAAAGCACACCAACTCTGCGCTCATCATCATGGTCGAGAACGTTATGACTTCAGCCCCGGAAGCCATCTGCCAAAGGGTGTGCGAAAAAAGCAGCAGGCATGTTCCACAAATGACAGCGGTTCGGGTCTTCAAAAGCAGACCGCACAGCACCGCGAAATTCGCAATCGTCAATGCCCCAGCAACGGCAGACAAGTAATTTGCGATTTGAACTGGATAGCCACCCATCAGTTTCGATAAGCCGAACGCCATTGCGATGTACGTGACGTGCGAACGAGCCAGTTCGCGAAGGTCTTGCAACTGTCCCGTCAGAATCCGAAGTTGCATCTGGCCCGAATCGCCCCACAGGATTCCCGGAGCAACGAGAGAAACGTACAGCAGCGCAGAAGCAAAAAATGAAGTCAGCCATATTTTGCCAAGACGCCAAGGATGGCCTTGGGCGTCTGGACGGCTATCAATGATTTGTGATTCAGCCATGCATACTCGATCAGAAGGTTTAGATCAGGACATCGATTGCGCCATGAACTCAAACGGTCTCAAGCCCATCACCCGTCTCAAGGCCGTTTTCCAAGCCGTTTCATATATCGGTGTTAAGCGTCCTCCAGGACTACCTGCGCTCGTCTTCAGGCTGAATTCTGAGACCAATGAATCGATCAAACAAATCGCAATTATTGGCTGAAACCGAGAGATTTACGAGAAAATCCGGGCACGGGTTCCCTAAATCAAGGTGAATTACCGATATTCTGAGGGCAAGCTCTGCCGCGACGAACCGGCCAATGCGCGTCGGAGTAGCATACATCAGTGCATTTGATCGACCTAAAACGGAGCCCTAAGATTCGTCAAGAGGGAGCAAGATCAGAAATTGAGGTAGGGTCAAACAATAACGATTGAGGAAACGGGTTCGCAATGATTTCATCAAACAATTCGAATCGAAGCCTGATGGTGTCGCCAGTGTCGATTCTTCCAGTTTTGCTTATTGTTCTGTGCCTTCTACCGGCTGCTGCGGCTTGGGCCCAAAGCAGTCAAAACGCTTTGACATCCCGTCGGGGTACAAGCCAATTGGGCCAAACGTTGCGTGGAACGATCCAAACTCAAGGCCTTTTTGCGCAAAGGACATTTGGCAGCAGAGGGCGTGCGACGCAACTTGGTCTTGTCAACAATTCAGCGGCTGCCAATCCAAACCCATATGCGACGCTAGGTCGCTCAAGAGGCCTGGGGGACGCCGTTCGTTTCGCAGGCACTCGCTATAACAACGATATTAGAAATAGCTCCTTGCTCCAGTTTTTCGGTCGCAGTAGCACTGCCAGGTTCTTTTCACCCCCAGCATTTGTGGGCAGAGAGGTTGTTTACCCGAGTGAACAACCGAAATTTGAAGTTGGCAATGCCGATCTGATGATTCAATATACGGCTCAAACCAAAATGGCCAATTCGTTTCATCATTCGGTCTTCTTGGGTCTCCAAGAACGCGCATTACGGGACGAAGAAACCAATGACTCACTGATTAACATGCCGGAGATTTCGGAGGCAGATGCGCAGGAAGCAGCTGATAATCCCTCTCATGCGCAAAGGTTGCAACGTCGAGTCACCGCAACACGTGAAAAGCTTCTCACTGATGCATGGGAGTTGCTCAGCGAAGGGCGATTCCATCAGAGTCAAAAATCGTTCAAGCGGGCGGGTTTCGGAATCGAAGAAGAAGCAACACCAATGATTGGTGCTTTTATCAGTGCCATCGCAGACAGGCAGTACAGTTCGGCGGTTTTTCACCTTCGTGCATTGGTACGCCATGATTCGGGGATGTTCTCTGCGCAATTTCCACTGGACACCGTTCTTCCATCCACCAAGGATGGAGAACGCATGTTATCTGAATGTGCAGCGATTGTGAGTGCCAATCCGGATTCCGCCGACTATGCGGCGGTGCAGGCCTTTCTGCTTTGGTTGGACAGCAATTCGCCAACGAAGCAATCTTCAGCAATCAAAGCCGCCTCACGTCTCAGGGACCAATTCCGCACAACCGAGTACGCCGGATTTCTTGAGAAAATGGAGGAAGAAATTCAAGCCAGAGGCCTCGACGCTGGCGAAATCGATGCCGACGATCCCATCAGCGACTTGGGCTAGTCGCATTGCGTTTCACCATTCGTTCGTCGTGCGTTTCAGCGTTTCACATCCGATTCCTGTGCCAATTGCGGTGTATTCTGTTGAAGGCTCTGCGTCTTATAACGTCCAAATCCCCTTCATACCGTTGAGGTTGGGTTCCTGTTGATTTAGGATAGGATTTCAGCCGATTGGCAAGGTGACGGCAAGCCCCGTCAATTCGCGATCATTCATTGGTAATGAGGTACGTGCATTGGATTCATCCAAAGTCAACGCGATGGAGAATCCGTCACGCCTCAGGTATTCTTGGCGTAGACACCGAAATGCACTTTCGGTCTTGGCCCACGCTATCCTATTCCTGCTGGCACTCTTTGCTGCATTTGGGTTGGCCTACAATTTTCATGGCTGGAAGTATTGGATCGTCCATCTTTTCTTGCCCCTTGCGGCGATTTCTCTCCCGATCAAGCTTGCGGTCTTCGGGCGGTTTCAGCAATTTCATGGCTCATGGCGGTTTGTGGGCCTGCGCGATTTGGTGCAAATTGCTGTTGCTGCTCAGGTCAGTTCGTTCTTTGTCATTGGTGCGTATTTTCTCATTGAAAATCTAGCCCATTCGATGACCGGCACGGCGCTGATCGATCGCGGAGACACCAAGTTTCGCCAAGCCGTTTTCCTGATCGACTGGGCCGCGACGATTAACTTTGTGGCGGCTGCCCGTGTGCTGTTTCGATCGTATTACGAATACACTCGCGGCAAGGACGCAACGGTAGAGTCTAGGATCCTCATTGCGGGTGCTGGCGATCATGGTCAGAATCTGCTGCGCGAACTTCTGCGGAGCGGTGCGGCAGGGTACAACGTCATCGGGTTTGTGGATGACGAAGTGGCCAATCTCGGTCATCGCATCCACAATGTCGAAGTCCTGGGGCGTACCAATCAAATCAAGGAAATCTGCCTCGAGCATCGCGTGGATGAATTGTTCATCGCGATGCCCAACGCCAAGCCAAAAGATCTTCGCGAAATGATTCAGTTCTGCGAAGGAAACGCGCTCAAGTTCCGCACGATTCCTGCGATGACGGACCTGATCACGGGCAAGGTGCAAGTCAGCCAGCTTCGCCCGGTAGACATCGAGGACCTGCTCGGGCGCGAACCTGTCAAGCTGGATACAGCCGCCATCGGTGCTGAATTGACCGGTAAGCGGATCGTCGTCACGGGGGCGGGCGGGAGCATTGGTTCGGAAATGTGCAGGCAGATTGCTTTGTTTGATCCCGAGAGACTGCTGCTGATCGAGCAGGCTGAGAACAATCTCTTCGAAGTGCACCGTGAACTGGTTGCCAGGTTTCCCGAGATCGATATTGAACCGATCGTTGCCGACATTTGCGACGCCTCCCGCATCAGGCAAATCTTCAAGTCGCACCAACCCAGCGAAGTGTTTCACGCTGCGGCGCACAAGCATGTTCCGATGATGGAATGCAATCCCGGTGAAGCCGTGAAGAACAACATCGTCGGCACGCGGACGGTAGCGCTTGCGGCGGCTGAGCATGGCGTCGCGAAAATGGTGATGATCTCCACCGATAAAGCTGTCAATCCGACGAGTGTCATGGGGTGCAGCAAACGGGTGGCAGAGATGTTCGTCCAGCAATACGGCTACCAAGCCGCGACACAATACATAACAGTTAGGTTTGGCAATGTATTGGGGTCCAGCGGAAGCGTTATTCCAATCTTCAAACAGCAGATTGCCAAGGGCGGACCGGTGACCGTCACCCATCCCGACATGACGCGATATTTCATGACGATACCGGAGGCGGCACAGCTTGTCCTTCAAGCCGGAACGATGGGCAACGGCGGCGAAATTTTCGTCCTCGATATGGGCGATCCTGTCAAGATCGTCGATCTGGCCCACAACATGATCACGCTGAGCGGATTGCGGCCTGGCGAGGATATTGATGTCGTATTCAGCGGAACACGCCCGGGCGAGAAGCTTTTTGAGGAATTGCTGATCGACGGGGAAAACGTCAATCCGACGCGCCACCCGAAGATCGGAATCTGGCAGTCACGCCGCGAAGAGTGGGCAGAATTGATTCAGAAGATTGACCATCTGATCGATGTCGCTGACGAATCTGCGCCCGATGCCGTTCGTCAGATGCTGGGCGACATTGTTCCAGAATATCAACCAACCGGTACACTGAGCGCTCCGGCCTTTGCAGCAACCAAACCCGAACAAGTCGATTCCCATTTACAATCCGAAACGCAGTTCCCACCCGGCGCGTCACCCTCCGTACCGAAACAAGTCTAGGTTCGTCTGTTGTATCAAATCTGTACCCTTCGCTCATACTGATCTTCTCGTTCATCACCGTTGAAGTCGATCATGCTCCATGCGCCCGGATGGACTGGGCGGAAGTAAGGCGCAACTTTTCCCGATGCCATAGCGACGACTAAAACACAGACGGTGACAGTCTTGTATTCGCGTCAAGCATGAACTGTCGAGTCGCTCGTACGAGACGGACTGCGTCTAGCCAAGGAGCTTTGAACATGACCCAATCGACATTGGCCCCGCCCGAAACCCGAAACTCATCTGATGTTGCCGTTGAAGACGGATTGCAGATCGTCGGATTTCGGTTGGCTGGCGAGGAGTATGGCATTGACATCATGTGCGTGCAGGAGATCATCCTGCCCGGTCGCATGACCGAATTGCTGCAGGTTCCTGAGTTCATACGGGGTTTGATCAATCTTCGCGGCAGCATCATCCCGGTGATCGATCTGCGCATGCGATTCGGTTTGAAAGTAACCGAACAGAGCGACGACTCGCGAATCATCGTGACGGAGTTGGGATCGCGGACGGTCGGTATCGTCGTGGATGCTGTCAGCGAAGTCTTGCGAATTTCGGCAAGCCAGATCGACCCGCCCTCGACGATCGGAACCCTGGACCAGGCGTACATCAAGGGTCTCGTGAAGCTCGAGCAGAAGCTCATCATCCTCTTGGAAATCGAATCGTTGCTGGAACAGGAAATACCGGCAAATCTCACTGCTTAATGGCCAGGAAATTGATTCAATCGAGGGTCACGATGTCTACCGTTCAGCAACTATCGCCAAGAGAATTCAAGCTCATCACGAAGTTCATCTACGAGCGGACCGGCATTTTTATACCTGATGAAAAGTTGGCGCTGGTCAGCAACCGATTGCGCAAACGCCTTCGGGTACTCAAGCTCGACGGGTTCATGGATTATTACGACTTGATGACCAGTGGCGGGTCGGAGTTTGAAGAGGAGTTTCCGCATTTTCTTTCGGCGGTCACAACCAATGAAACGTATTTCTTTCGAAACGCCCGCCTGTGGGATCTCGTCTCCGGCGATTTGCTTAACGAACTGATGGAATTGAAGGCAAGGCAGAAGAGTCTCTCCGTATGGAGCGCCGCGTGCAGCAGTGGGGCCGAGGCCTACAGCCTCGCAATCTGCCTGAATGAGATGCGACACAAAATTCGCGATTGGAAACTGAGCATTGTTGGAACCGACATCAGCTCCCGCGTACTCGATATCGCGCGCGAGGGCATCTACAACGAGTACGCGGTCTCGAAGTGTTCCGACAAGCGACTCAAAGCCAACTTCAAGAAGCTGGATGAAGATCGTTATCGACTCCGCGACGACATTCGCAAGATGGCCAAATTCAGATTCCACAATCTTCGCGATCGCATGAAGGAGAAATTTGATCTTGTGCTGTTGCGAAACGTGATGATGTATTTTGACACTCCGATGAAGACGAAAGTCGTTCGCAGCGTTGCCGCATCGATGAACACGGGGGCGCTGCTCTACGCGGGAGATGTCGATCCGATTCGATCCACATTGGATCTGAACGATTTTCCGGAAATCGAATACGTCAAACCGTTCATCTATCGGCGTACGGAAGCACCGTCAGCGGCATAGGCGGGAAGGGATAAGGGACTATCTTCAATGAGTGGGACCGTAGACGTAACACCAGAATTCCTCGCTGGCTTCCTGGATGAAGCTGAGGAGTACATGGAGCACTTGAACTCCGATCTGCTCTTGTTTGAAGACAGCGCAGACAACGGTCCCATTGCTCTCGATACGCCGGAGCGCATCGAGTGGATGAACGAAATGTTTCGAGCGGCCCACAGTCTCAAGGGGCTGGCTGCGACGATGGGTTTTGACAACATCAAAGAAGTCACCCATCGGATGGAAACGCTGTTTGATCGAATTCGGATGGGGCAGGCATTTCTTGACCCCAGTAAGTTTGAGACGCTGTTTTCGGTATTTGATTGCCTTCAGCGATTGATCGACGAACTTAACAACAACACGATCGGTGAAGTCGAAATCGCTCCAACATTGGCAATGCTCGACAAAGAACTGCAAGGCTCAGACCAGGCAAAGAAAGATGCGACACCAATGGCACCAGAAAACGATCAGTCACAACAGGAGCTGCCGGCATCTGCACCAAAAGTAGAAGCGCCGGAAAAAGCGAATGACTCGCCCAGCCAAAGTGAAGTGGTAGAGGCATCGAACGTGATCCCGGATGAGGAACTGCGATCGCTTTTTATCGAATCGACGATGGAGTCCATCGATCACCTGAACGAATCGCTATTGAAAATGGAGCAGGGCAGTGGCGAGATCGAACTGATTCAGGAAGTCTTTCGCATGGCCCACAATATCAAGGGGGCATGCGGTGCCGTCGGACTTGACGACGCCTATCGCTTCACGCACGGAATGGAGTCCGTCCTCGATCAAGTGCGCAGCGATGCCATCGAACTGAACGACAGCCTCATGTCGGCATTGTTCAAAGGGGCAGACATACTGCGCGAAGTTGTCGATGGCGTTCGCAGTGATCAATACGTTGGCATTGACGATGCCATTTGCGAAAATCTATACAAAAAATGGAATGGGGAAGAATCCAGCGCGAGCGAACCGATCGTTGAATCCAGCGCTCTCAACGATGACTCCGATTTCGATTCGTCTGATGGACTTAGCGTCATCCTGGATTTCGATGCCAACGCGATGGATGCGGAAATACAAGCGTTTCTGATTCTCAATCGAATCAAGGAAGTTGGCGTGGTTCACCGTTGCACGCCCGATGTCGAGAATCTCTCAGACGATGAATCGGCTCACCACGTTGTGATCGAAGTCACACCGGACATTTCAGCCAGCGAACTTCGCGAACTGGCGGCCAAGTTTGAAGTTCAAAGCGTGCAGGTCGTGGGTGCAGACAACAGTGCGTCGAGCGTTACGCCCAACGAACCATCCAACCTTGAGACCACAGCCGCCCAACCAGGCGATACGGACTTGGTTGACAATGAGAATGCGGTATCTGAATCTGCGGCAACGCCACCAATCGAATCAACAATTGACAATGCAGTGGAACTTCCTCGCAGCCCTGTTGCAACCGAGCAGCCGGCAGCTGTGCAAGTCGTGGAATCAACGAAGCCCTTGCCTGAACCTTCAACGGCAAGTGAAACAGAGATGCCGATTCCGGCTGTTGCAGCCTCGCCCGCTGCGCCACCCAAGCGAGCAGCACCGCAGCCGACAAAATCAGCCGCCAGCAAACAAGCGGCTCCGGTGCGATCGGGCGAGACGGTGCGCGTCGATATCGAGCGTCTTGACCAGCTTATGAATCTGGGTGGCGAGTTGGTCATCTGCCGCGCACGTCTGAATCAGATACAAGCAGGAATGTCACATGTCTTCGATGGCGTGGGCACAGCATTTCAATCCGAAGAAATGAGCGATGGTTTGGAACGCCTGCAACATGCGCTCGAACACGAATCAGGATCGGGCGCCCGCTCAAGTTTTTCTGAACTATCGCGGATGGTTCAGCAACTGAAGGAGAGCTTCGAACCATTCGGAGCCATCGCCCGGCGGGTGATTGACGCACGCAGTCAATTCCATGAATTCGTAGAGTCCGTCCACGCGCTCGGTCTGGTTTCCGATGGACTTCAAAAAGGCATCATGGATACGCGAATGGTGGCGGTCGGTCCGCTGTTTACGCGTTTTCGCAGGGTCGTACGCGATCTTTGCAAGGCGAAGAACAAAAAAATTGACCTCGTGTTGATCGGTGAAAACACCGAGTTGGACAAACGGATGATCGATGAGTTGGGCGATCCGTTGACCCATATGGTTCGCAATTCGGTGGACCACGGTATCGAATTGCCCGAGGACCGAATAGCAGCCGGCAAGGAAGAAACGGCTACTCTAACGCTGGAAGCCTATCATGCCGGAAACTCGATCTGCCTCGAAGTTCGCGATGACGGTAAGGGCATCGATCATGAATCAGTTCGCGCGAAGGCGATTGAAAAAGAATTGCTTACACCACAGCAAGCAGAGCAAGCCACGCCAAAGGAATTGATTCAGTTGATTTTTCAGCCGGGTTTTTCGACGGCCAAGGAAGTTTCAGATCTTTCCGGTCGTGGCATGGGCATGGACATCGTGATGACCAAGCTCAACGCACTGAGTGGTACCATCGACGTCGAATCGGAACCGGGCGAAGGAACCAAGGTCACCATTCGTCTCCCGCTAACACTTGCAATTATCAATGGCCTATTGGTCAGGATCAGAAACGAAATATACGTCATACCGATCGACTCCGTCGCCGAGATCATCACCGTTCGCAGCGAAGAATTACAATTCGTTCAGAAGCAGCGGGTTGTCCGAGTACGAGATCAGGTCATACCCATCGTTGAACTTGAAAACGTATTCGCGACCGAAGGCAAGTGCCTGCGCTCCGATTCATCCGGCACCGACGAAATGACACTCTGTATCATCGGAACCGAGGGCAGCCGTATCGGATTGTCCGTCGATCAACTCCTGGGGCAGGAAGACATCGTCATCAAGAGTCTTTCTGAAAATTTCCAGAACGTGCGCGGTTTTGCCGGCGCATCAATCATGGGTGATGGCACGGTGTCGCTGATTCTCGATGTCGCAACGATGCTTGAAATGGTCCGCGAAAATGAGTCCAACACACAGCAGGTTTTGACTTCGGGAGCGTGCGTATGATGTCAATCGCGGCTGAAGCACCTGTCCTCAACGCACTTGGCAAAGTTGCCGTTCATGGTGCGGCAGAAGCCTCATCAGCTTTGACCAAGTGGTTTGGTCGGGGTGTACGCGTTACAAGCGATGGCTTTGAATCGGTTCCGTTTGATTCGCTTAATGCAGCAATAGGCGATCCGGAGCGCATCGTCGTTGCGGTTTGTATGCCCATCGAAGGCGAAATTACCGGTGATATTCTGTTGACCATGCCTGAAGAAGTTGCGAAGACGCTTTGCGATCTCTTAATGCAGCAGCCGTCCGGAACAACAACGTCTGTAGGCGATATGGAGCTTTCGTGTATTCAGGAAACGGGCAACATTGTCGGTAGTGCGATGATGAACGGTCTCGTCGATTGGCTGGGCGTTGCAGCCGCGCCCGGCCCACCGATGGTCTTGCACGACATGGTTTGTGCAACGGTCGAACCGATTCTTGTCAAACAGGCATCGGTCAGCGACGAGATACTCCTCGCCCGATCCGACTTCCTGATGGACAAGCTCTGGTTGGAGTGGGGTTTGTATCTCCTACCTTCGCCCGATTCGAGCCAACTCATCAAAAAACGCTGCGAAGATGATCAATTTGAGCGGTTCGAAAGCGTTATCAACAGCGTCGCAGCCAGCGGCGCGATGAACGCCTCGCAAGCCTTGTCGAAGTGGTTTGGATCGAGCGTTCGACTGCGGACCGATGGTTTCGTCGATGTTCCCCTCGACGAATTGGAATCGATGTTGGGTCATCCCGAGGAGCCAGTCGCCGCACTCCGCATGAACGTGACCGGTGACTTTCAAGCCGAATCTCTATTGGGATTCCCAGAACCCGTTGCCTTGTCGCTAATCGACCTATTGATGGGGCAGGAACTGGGAACGACAAAAAGACTCGATGACGCTGGACGTTCGTGTTTGCAGGAAACGGCGAACATCGTCAGCAGCGCCTATGTCAACAGCTTGTGTTCATGGCTTGGCGTGTCAGCGGTTCCTCAATCGCCGCAGTATCAGTTCGATCTGGCGGCGGCCGTGGTTGCGCCGATTCTTCTGGAGCAGGCTCAAGTCAGCGACACGGTGTTGTTTACGCGAACAGACTTTCTAATGGATGGGCATTGGTTGGATTGGATATTCCTTTTGGTTCCGTCGCCGCAAGCAATGGATCAAATTCGAAAGATGTGCGGGTAAGCGCAATGAGCATTACGCACAAATTGGGTATCGCAGGAATCAATGCGATCAAGCGGCCTGATCAGATTCGAACTGTTCTGGGTTCCTGCATCGGTATCGCTGTCGTCGATGTCGATGCTGGTGTTGGCGGCATGGCACACATCATGCTTCCTTCAGCGACCGGTCCGACAGATTCACCCGGAAAATTCGCAGATACGGGTGTCGATGCTCTATTGGACAGTGTGATTCACGCTGGTGCAAGGCGCGATCGATTGAAAGCAAAGATTGCTGGTGGGGCGGCGATGTTCGGGGACGGAGCGGATTCGGGCATCGGTTCTCGAAATGTCGTTGCCGTCAAAGAAAGATTAAAAAAACACAGCATCAAATTGGTGGCAAGCGAAGTCGGTGGCAACAAAGGTCGACGAATGTCTCTGAACCCGGAAACCGGTGACGTGGAAGTTCAGATCATTGGTCAAGAGCCAACCGTTCTCTAAGCCCGAGTGTCAAAAGAAGTCCAAATTCAAAGACTGTCGATAGCCAAAGACCGTTGATAGCCAAAGACCGTTGATAGCCAAAGACCGTTGATAGGAGGTCTAGTCGTGGCAACCAAAGTACTCGTCGTTGACGATGCCGCATTCATGCGCCACATGCTAAAGCAGATTCTCGTTGAGATGGATTGCGAGATCGTTGCAGAGGCAGCCGACGGCGAAGAGGCTGTCAGCGCTTATCAAGAACACAAACCTGATCTCGTGACGCTTGATCTGGTGATGCCCAAGATGGGCGGATTGGAGGCCCTAGAACATATCCGCAATTTCGATCCGAAGGCGCGGGTACTTGTTATTTCTGCCATCGATCAGCGCAGTTCATTGA
Organism: Alphaproteobacteria bacterium; assembly: GCA_028285105.1. GTDB lineage: Bacteria > Planctomycetota > Phycisphaerae > UBA1845 > UBA1845 > UBA1845. The sequence continues at coordinate 85,227 of JANQQE010000015.1, read as the reverse complement.
TGCAAGCTGTAAAGCTCGGGGCGATTGACTATGTCGTGAAACCGTTCGATCGCGATGGTGTCAAGAAGGCAATGAACCGTGCTTTGGAGACCACCGAAGTCTGACCAATGTCATCTCTTGAACTTAAATGCCAGTGCGAATGTCTTCGATGATCTTTCCGTCCCGCATTGTCACGATGCGATCGCAGCGTTGAGCGACTTCCGGTTCGTGCGTGACCATGATGACCGTTCGCCCCTCAGCACGAAGTTCGTCAAAAATTTCGAGAATCATATCGCCCGTCGCCGTATCCAGGTTGCCCGTCGGTTCGTCGGCTAGGATGATGACCGGATTGTTGATCAGGGCGCGGGCGATCGCAGCACGTTGTTGCTGTCCGCCGGAAAGCTCCATGGGACGGTGATCTGCACGTTCGGCCAGGCCCACACGTTCGATCAGTTTTTCAGCCCGCTCACGTCGCACGTGAGGCGGCACGCCCTGATAGAACAAGGGCACTTCCAGATTTTCCAACACGGTCAGTTGCTGAATCAGATTGAAACTTTGAAATACAAATCCGATGCGCTCGCCGCGAATTTCCGAAAGCTTGTCGTCGTCGAACTCGGAAACGTCGGTGTCGTCGAGGCGGTACTCGCCGGCAGTCGGCCGATCAAGGCACCCGAGGATGTTGAGCATCGTACTCTTACCAGAACCGCTCGCCCCGCAGATCGCCACCGATTCGCCTTCAACGAAATCGAGAGATACCGAGCGGATGGCGCGAACCTCAACGGAAGTGCCCGGCTTGCGGTAAACCTTGACGAGATTCTGGATGGAGGCGATGACTTCGGTTTGGGTTGATTGGGCGATTTGCATTGGCATCGATGTCAGCGGAGAAGCGGAACACGCGAGGGCATCCGTTACGATTCGTCCTTTTTCGCGACCGTCTTGGCGTTGTTCGAGTGCTTTGCTGTTCGGCCATTCAGATCGCCCGATCCTTGGTTCTTGCGGTTACGCTTGCCCGGGCTGTTGCTCTTGCTTTTGCGGGGTTGCTTGGAAGAACCGGATCGTTTTGCTTCGTCTGCTTCATTGTCCTGCTGCGGTTCCGGGAGTTCGGCAAGCGCTGAATCGTCAACTGCAAGCAGCACCCAGTCGTCTTCGTCCAGTCCGCCGCGCACTTCGACAAACGTGTCGTTCGCAAAACCAACGGAAATCTCCTGGGGTGTTGCTTCGGCTTGATTGCGACCAACAAAGACAAACCGCAATTCTCCAACACTGTAGACGGCTTGTACTGGAACGGTCAGCACGTCGGACACTTCGCGAACGAGAATATCCGCGCGGGCTGTGACGCCAGGCTTAAGCTCATGGGTGGTGGTTTCCAACTCGATCTCAGTCGCGTATTCCTTCATGTCCGGGCTTAGCCAAGTATTTTGCGAATCGGCGAGCGGGGCGATTTTCGTCACTGTACCGTTGAACACGACATCCGGGATGCCTTCGACTTCGACCCTTGCGCTTTGACCGATGGCGATCATACTGGTCTTGGCTTCATGAATGCGAAGCTTAACGATCATCTGTGTCGGATCGGGAAGCTTGGCAACGGTCTGCCGCTCGAAAACTTCTGCACCTTCGGCGACTTCCCGGCGGTTCCATCGGTTTGGGCCAGTGTCGTAAACAACCAAGCCGGCTGCTGGTGCTCGTAGCTCCGTCTTGACCTGCTGTTCGCGGAGTTTGTTCAACCGTTCCTGGACGAGCGCGAACTCAGCATGTTTCGCAGCGGTCTGGGCGCGATCTTTCATTTCCGTGGCTTCGGCTTTTTTGATCGTGCGTTCGAGGTCTTTGCGCGCTTCGTCTACATCAGAGGTTTTTTGCGCCAACTCCTTGGGCATCGTGTACAGCTTGTAAGTGCGCAGGTCGAGTTGGGCAGCTTCGACCGCGTCGTTGGCCTCAATTTCCGAAAGCACATCGCGTTCGTAGTCGAGTTTGCTCAGGTGCCCTTTTTCGTTCAGCGCCTTGGAATCCTTGAGGACATCTTGTGCTTGTTCGAGTCTGATCTTCGCAGTGCGGAGCGCGTTTTCCTTTGCCTTAAGCGTCTGGACGGAATCGCCTTCGATGTATTTCTTTTCTTCAATCTCAGCATTCTTAAGGGCAAGTCGGGCTTTTCGAATATCGCTGGCATTCTGATCGAGCATGATTTCAAACTGCTGATCGGCCGCCTCTGCCGCCGCCTTCGCGTTCTTGACCTTGATGTCTTCGGCGCTGATCTTGTCTTCGATCTCGTTGCTGGCGATACGAGCGATAAGGTCGCCTTCTTCGACTTGCGAACCTTCGTCGATCAGCCAAATGATCGTCGATCGGCCTTCGACCTCGACTTTGACATCCGTTGAATTCTTGGCGTCCAGTTCACCTTTTTCGTTCAGGGTGACTGAGAACGACCGACGCTCCACCTGATGCGATTCCGCGGCGGCTTGGTCTGTCGGACTTGGTCTTAGTACGTATACAAGCCCGCCGATTGCAGCCACCCCAGCCACCCAAAACATGGCACTGTTAACCATGGCTTTTCGTCGAAAGTCACTGGTCGAAGGGCAGGGTTTTTCTTCGATTTGTGAGTTGCTTCGAGCCGAGATGGGCATGAATAAAGCTTTCAAGGATTTGATTCCGTGGTTCTGCGACGCTCCCACAGCATTCTATACGGCAACATTCTAATTGGCGGTGATTCAAGCTACAAACCGCACTGTAGGCATCTTATGTCTGAACTTGTAGGTGCAAATCAAATTTCCAACGCAACCACCAACTGTTTTATCGGATCCAATGCCCCTGATCGTCCACCCGCAACGTACCGCAGTTCCTTTGTAACGTTAGTATTGCAAGTCGATAGTCAGCCACCGCCGCCGCAAACTGGTTCCTGGAAGCTTGAATCGCGTTTTGTGCTTCCAATGCATCACGACTCGAACTTAACCTCCCACGTTTGAGCAAGTCACCGGCCATCTCATCGCGATTCTCGTTGACGGTGATGTTTCGTTCCTGAATTGCCATCGATTGTTTCGCAAGTTCAAGATTTCGAAGCGCGCTACGGACATCAAGAATGACGTTGCTTCGGGCCAGTTCGTAAGCACGTTCTCCTCGCCTGAGATCGATCAGCGATGCCCGGAAGAAGTTTCGTTCTTCACGGCGATCAAGAGGGATTTCCAACTCCATAAACCCCTGCCAAAGGGTGCGTTCCGAGTTGTAACTCAGAGAATTCTTCCTGGTTGAGTCTGTGTTCATGGTGATTTGGCCCGAGATGTCGAATTGCGGCAAAAAGTTGTTCTTAGCAATCACGACAGCTCGTTTGGCATCGTCGATCCGATCCCTCGTGTTGATCAAGTCGAGTCGGTACTCCATCGCTGTGTCTACAGCTTCATCTTCTGCCACACCTGGTTCGAACAGATCGACTCCGTCATCAACTACGTCAATCAGTTCGCGGGTTGGCATCCCGATTCTGATTTTGAATCGATCCAGCGCCGTTTCATAGCGGACCTGGGCATTATTCACGTCATTACTACGGTCCAGCACCTGAACGGCGAATCGGTCGGCTTCGATCTGCACGAGGCGTCCCGTATCCACCAATGCCTGCGTACGAAGCAGTTCAGCTTCTGCCGACTCCTTGGCTGCAAGAGCGCTTTCGATCTGCGTCTTAATCGCCAGCAAATCGAAAAAGTCACCCGCAACATCGACAACCAAGTCGCGGCGAGCCCCTTCAAAATCGCGCACTGCATAGACCAGATTGCGCTCAGCTTGATAACGCGACTCAAACGCCACCCGACCGGCTCCCTTGAGCAGCGGAATATTCGCTTCGAGGATTGCGGTGCCCGATTCGCCACTGGTGGTGTGGCGACCGATGTCTCGCATCAGCACGTTGATGACTCGGGCAGCCACCTCTCCGCCAAATGGAAGCCGCTGGCTGACGGACAACTCAGAGACGGCCGTCATTGCATGGTCGAAGTTGCGGACCTGCCCAAAGTTTGCATATTCGCCGCGGATACCGGCTACGAACTGCGGCGTCCAGAGTTGACGTTCGGTCATCAATGCCAAAGCAGCCAGATACAAATCTTCTTTCTGGGTCTGAAAATCCCAGGCGTATTGAAACGCATACGCCAATGCATCGGGCAAACGAAACGGGATCGGATCGCCTTCGCCATAACCGTTCGTTCCGACAAAGTCGTTTTCATCTTCTCCAACGGCTGGCCTGCGAAAGGCATCCGGCACTTCCGAATCGATCCGACTTGGTGTGAAAGAGTACATCCCGCCGCGCGAGCCGATCTGTCCGTCTTCCGGAGCAATATTGGCATCGGAGTTGGCACCTAGCGTTTGCTTCTGACGATGGCGAATGATGTTCGAGGCAATGTCGTCTGCAGAGTTAATCCAGAATTGGTCGCATCCCGCAACGACAAAAAGCATGGCCATCAATGCAGGAATCAAACCAATCCGAAACTGGAATCGACGATACGACCTGACTGAATTGCTCATCAAATGATCATCTCGATTTGCGACATTAGGGACCGCCCTGTCAGATCGCGCGCCCTTCAGGATGCATGTTGCTTGTACCCATGCAAAGCGTCAAGGAATGTTGTTACAATGCCGCCATGAATGACAACTTCCCACAAATGTGCGAGCGCCTCGCCAACGAACTACGAAAAGCGTCACGCATTCTCTGCCTGACCGGTGCAGGTGTTTCTGCTGAAAGCGGTGTCCCCACGTTTCGCGATGCTGAGGGCTTGTGGGAGGGGGCACGCCCGGAAGAAGTTGCCACGCCGGAGGCTTTTGAACGAGACCCCGATCATGTGTGGCGATTCTACCTAGCCAGGAGACAGAATCTCGTCGCTGTCCGACCAAATCCCGCCCATGAAGTCATTGGCCGATTTGAGCAGATCTTCCCGGAGTTCGACGTGGTGACCCAAAACGTCGACGGTTTGCATCAACAAGCGGGCAGTGAGCGAATTCAATGCCTCCACGGCGACATCTGGATTGATCGTTGCACCGAGTGTGGTCACGAGGAACGAGCTACATCCGTCGCAGAGGCAAGGCCAATGTGCCCAAAGTGCGGTGAACCCTCTCGGCCTGGTGTTGTGTGGTTTGGAGAAATGCTGCCTCCGGGCGTTTTCGAGCGGGCTGTTGAGTTGGCATCGCTTGCGGAAGTTGTGCTGGTCGTGGGCACAAGCAGTCAGGTCTATCCAGCCGCCTCACTCGCCGATTTCGCCAAGCGGAATGGGGCGTTTGTTGCCGAAATCAATCCCAATGCAACTGCATTCTCAGCTTCCGCAGACCTCGTAATTCCGCGCGAAGCAGGCAAAATGTTCCCCGAATTAGAATCGCGGTTGGCCAAAATCGTCCAAAAGTAGAATTGGCTCCACGGCGATCATGCAAGGTCGATGGCGCATTTATGACTGTCGCATGGCTAATCGACGGTTCATCGGTTCTGGCACCACACGATTGGAGTCGTTGGAAACCTTGTCATCTTGCATCGCTGCATTTATGCTCACGCAGCCAAAGAAACGTCGCCTCTGAATAAACTGTATTGGCTTTTAGCAACTGGAACCACTGACCCATGACCACAGCCGCCGCCAGCAAACCGACCCTGACCAGCGTCTTCAAAGACGATCTGCCGGCATCGGTTGTCGTCGTCTTCGTCGCGCTTCCGCTGTGCATGGGAATCGCCATCGCGTCAGGCGTGCCCGTCGCGTCCGGGATTATCACGGGCATCGTCGGGGGCATTGTGGTCGGTGCGATCTCCGGATCGCCGCTTCAAGTCAGCGGCCCGGCGGCTGGTTTGACGGTCATTGTTTATGGTATCGTCAACGATCCGAAACTGGCTGCGTTTCTAGGCATCATCGTATTGGCAGCAGGCGTGCTTCAGATGGTGGCGGGTGTGCTGCGGCTTGGACAATGGTTTCGGGCTGTTTCGCCAGCCGTGATCCAAGGCATGCTCGCGGGAATCGGCGTGATCATTTTCTCGCAGCAATTTCACGTCATGGTGGACGACGATCCCCGCAAGACGCCTGTCGACAATATTCTTTCTTTGCCCGAAGCGTTTGAAAAAGGCGTGTTCCCCATCGATTGGTCGCAGCACCATCAAGCCGCTTACGTCGGGTTACTTTCCATCGCCATCATTGCGCTTTGGCCGGTCTTCGTCCCCAAGAGGCTGAAATCGATTCCGGCTCCGTTGGTGGCGATCGTTGTCGCGACGGTCATCTCCTACACGGTCAAGATGCCGATTTTCAAAATCGAGCTCAACGCCAACCTGTTTGAATCATTCGCCTGGCCCGGGATCGATTCGCTAAAAGCACTGGGCGACATCAACGTGTTGATTGCAGTGTTGACCATTGCGGTGGTCGCAAGTGCAGAAACGCTGTTGTGCGCAAACGCCGTTGATCAATTGCATACGGGCGCACGAACCAAGTATGACAAAGAACTGTTCGCGCAGGGCGTCGGAAACTCCATTTGCGGATTATTCGGTGCGCTGCCAATGACGGGCGTGATCGTGCGTAGTTCAGCCAACGTTGGGGCGGGTGCCAAGTCGCGGTTTTCAGCGATCTTTCATGGGATTTGGTTGTTGGCGTTCGTGTGGTTTCTGACGGATTTGCTGGCCCACGTACCGCGCGCCAGTCTGGCGGCAGTCCTTGTGTTCACGGGTTACAAGCTGATCAACGTCAAATCCATCAAGAAGCTCTACAAGGAAAGCCCGAGCGAAATACTGATCTTTTTTGCGACGGTTTTCTCTATTGTCTACTTCAATTTGTTGGTGGGTATCGCCATCGGTTTCGGTCTGGCGCTGCTCAAACTGGTCTACACGTTCTCGCATCTCCACGTAAAGCTGGTGGACAATCCCGATGAAAATACGGCGAGACTGCATTTGCGGGGAGCTGCCACCTTCATCCGACTGCCTAAACTGGCTGGTACACTTGAGCGCGTTGAACCGACGCGCGAACTACACGTCTACTTGGAAGACCTTGATTACATCGATCACGCCTGCTTGACGCTGCTGGTCGATTGGGAAAATCAGCACAAAGCCACAGGCGGATCGCTCAAGATGAACTGGAGCGAACTCCACCCGCGCTTCCAACGACAAACCTTGAATCCTTCAACGGAGTCTCTTGCACGACGCGGGAATTCCGAAACGGTCAATGTGTAGAAGAATCACTGTTTAGAAAAAGGTCGGTGTTGCAGTAGCTGGATCACCCTGTCCAACGCGCGCCAGCAGAACCATTTTGTTGAAACAGTGTCATTCGCATCCGCGCTCGATTCATCCTTGAATTCTGGATGTAATGTTTATTCGATTTCATGTCGGAATGATGCTCATTTCGTTTTCGGACGAACGGAGCAGTCGAATTCCATCCCGGTGCCTGATAGAATCGAGGGTCACAGCCGGGGGAACATTCGCCTTATCATTTTGGGATGAATTCTTAAATGCCGCAATTATTCCGCACAGTCTCTACCCTTTTCATCATTTGTTTCGCTTGTACTGAAGCATCGGGTGCAAACGCAGTCAACATCGACCCGTACCCGGTGTTGCCCGATGTACCCATCGCGATTCAATACAACCCCGCAGGCAGAGTGCTCGATGGGGCGGGTACCGTGCGACTTCATTACGGATTCAACGATTGGAGTCAGGTGGTTTCGCCCGACCCTGTCATGACATGGAACGTTTCCGAATCGGTTTGGGAAGCGGTCGTCACCGTTCCTCAGACCGCCACGAAACTCGATTTGGCATTCACCAATGGCTCAGGCACGTGGGACAACAACGACGGAGGAGACTGGCATGCATTTGTGCTGGGATCAACCGCAGCACAATGGGAACTGGACGGTGCGCTTGATGCGGATGCCACGTTGATCGCCGATAACAATGGTCGCCAACTTTACGCCGGCATACGTGGGACAACGCTTTACGTCGCTGCACCGGCTGCCGCGCTGGACCAGGATCATTTTATCTTCGTTTCCGATGGGCCGGGCAGCCAGATTTCGGCGCCTTGGGACAAACTGGGTACCGTCGCATCATGGTCAGCGTTCATTGGCAACGAAGTTGATAGCAATTGGAGCGGGTGGTTCAATGCGGCAGGCGTGGCTGAAGTGACCAGCGGAACGTGGCTCGAAGGAACCATTGATCTTCAAGCCGAGTTCGGCGGCCTGCCTGCATTCATATACGTCGCTCACGCTGCGTATCCAACAGACAATTTTGAATCGCTAAGTCCATCGTTTCAGATTCCGGCGTCGCTGGATGGCGATGGCAACATTGAATCGAACGAATACGTCGGAGTGGCGACGTCGACGCTTCTGGTCGGCTGCTTCCCGCAGGACCTCGATGCCGATTGCGATCTGGACGGTGACGATTTCGCGATATTCGCCGGTTGCCTCAATGGTCCGGGAACCGATTCCTGTTCAACTTCAGATTTTGATGAAGATACCGATGTCGATCTGGCAGACTTCGCCGAATGGCAATTGGCGGTCGACAATCCTTCGAGCTTTGACGTCATTGCCCAAGACCTTGGGCCGAATGTAACGCGGTTTTATGACGACGATGCCGACATCGGTTCGCTTCCCATGTCGCTCTCGATGGAAACAGCGCCTTCCGTACTTGGCCCGGCGGCGGAACCTTTTGCGGTGCGTCCATTCTTCTTCAAGTCTGGAGATCGACATGTCGCCTTGATTGACATTGATGACAACGTCAGCCTCTATGGCACCGGAGAAATCGCCGGCCCGCTGCTTCGCAACGGCAAGAATACAGAAGCGTGGAATACCGATGCGTATGCATACGGCGCGGGTAATCCAAGCCTTTACCAATCGCACCCGTGGGTGCTGGCCGTTCGCGAAGATGGCACGGCCTTCGGCGTACTCGCGGACACCACGTTTCGTTGTCAGATGGATTTGTCGATCGAGATTCTGTTCGCGGCTGAAGGTCCTGAGTTTCCGATTTACATTTTCGAAGGAAACACACCCCAGGAAGTGATTACGCGGCTGACTGATTTCATTGGCCGCATCCAGATGCCGCCGTTGTGGGCACTGGGTTATCAGCAAAGCAAGTATTCATACGCACCAGAGATTCAGGCCCGCAATCTTGCAACTGAGTTCCGCAATCGCGATATCCCGTGCGATGTCATCTGGTTCGACATCGACTACATGGACGGATTCAAGATCTTCACATTTGACCCCATCGGATTTCCCGATCCCGTAACGCTCAACAGCGATCTGCACGCGATGGGTTACCGCACCGTCTGGATGATCGACCCGGGTGCAAAGGTTGAGGGCGGTTACCACGTCTACGATCAGGGGACGGCTGGCGATCATTGGGTCTACGACGCCAACAGCAATGTGTACACCGGTGTTGTTTGGCCCGGTCCATGTCACTTCCCCGATTTTACGCGGCCCGAAACGCGAACGTGGTGGGCAGGTTTGTATGACGACTTTATGGCCACCGGTATCGACGGCGTTTGGAACGATCTGAACGAACCGGGTGTGTTCGATGGACCGGGGCACTCCATGCCCGTGTCAAATCTGCATCGCGGCGGTGGGGGGCTGACGCCCGGTACGCATTCGCAGTATCACAACGTTTACGGCATGTTGATGTCGCGGGCATCGCATGAAGGCATCACCGCGACAAACCCTTCAAAGCGGCCATTCGTTCTTTCGCGTGCAAGTTTTATCGGTGGGCATCGCTATGCGGCGATGTGGACAGGCGACAACATTGCAAGTTGGGAGCATCTCGACTGGACCAATGCGATGGTGATGAACATGGGGCTATCGGGTCAGCCGTTCGCCGGTCCGGACATAGGCGGTTTTGTTGGCGATGGAACGGGCGACATGTTCGCGCGTTGGATGGGCGTTGGCGTTTTCATGCCGTTTTGCAGGGCGCATCAGGACAACACCGGGGTCGATAAGGAACCGTGGTCGTTCGGGCCGGCGGTCGAAGCGGCGAGTCGTACGGCGATTCAACGACGCTATCGATTGCTGCCATACCTCTACACATTGTTCCGCGAGTCAACCCAAAACGGCTTGCCCATCCTTCGGCCGGTATTCTTCGCGGACCTGACCGATCCGACATTGCGCGAGGAAGACGTTGCGTTTCTACTCGGTTCCGATTTGATGGTTGTGCCCAATCTCACTGCCAATCCAGCCGCCGCACCAACGCCCGCGCTGCCGTCGGGCATCTGGCGCACCATCTCTCTGGTTGGTGAGGACAGCGCGACTGACGTGAATCAACCTGACCTACGGGTGCGCGATGGGGCGATTATCACGGCTGGCCCGGTGATGGAATTCACTGGTGAGTTCGCGCTCGATCCGCTGACGTTGTACGTTTCGCTCGACGGTTCGGGAATGGCTGAGGGGCTTCTTTATGAAGACGCCGGCGAAGGGTACAGCTATCTTTCAGGCGATTATCGACTTGCGAAGTACACGGCGGTTCAGTCGGGCAGCACGGTGACGGTTTCGGTCGAAACACTTGAAGGTACGATGACAACGCCCGTTCGCCAGGTGAACGTCGAAGTCGTCACCGATTCGGGCGTGTTCACGGCTACCGGTGCGGAAGTCGCCAACGGTATTATTGCCAACGTCGCGTTGTAAGGTCGAAACAGTTTCAACGCGCCGCCGACAAGTTCGATTCCCCGCGCGCTGTCTTTCGATTACACTCCCACGAACGACCAAGGTGTCCGACGAATCCTCGCGCTGCTGACTTTTAAGGCGCACGTTGCGATTCGCATGAACCGTTCAAGGGAGCTATTTATCGATGAATCCGTTACGTGTTTCAAAATTCAAAGTGCTGCCCGTCATCGTTGCGATGTGCCTGGCTGCCCCTTTCGCAATCGCCGAACCGGTTACGGTTGAGTCGCCCGGCAAGGTGTTGAGAGTCTCGTTCGAAATCAAGGACGGCGCACCGACTTACAGCGTATCGCGAAAGGGCGAAACGGTAATCGATTCGTCGAAGATGGGATTCAAGCTCAAGTCGGGCGAATCGCTGGATGGTGGGTTTCAAATCGCCACGTCGAAAACAGACTCGGTGGATGAAACATGGACGCAGCCCTGGGGCGAAGAGAAGACCATCCGCGATCATCACAACCAATTGCGGATCGATCTGGAGGGAACCGGCGATTCCAAGAAGAAGATGACCATCACGTTCCGCGTGTTTGATGGCGGCATCGGGTTTCGTTATGAGATTCCAGAGCAGGGTGACTCGAAGACAATCGAAATCATCGACGAACGAACCGAGTTTGCATTCCCTGCCGATCATCGTTGTTGGTGGATTCCGGCATTTGAATCAAACCGGTATGAGTACCGCTACACCGACTCGCCACTCAGCAAGGCAACAGTTGTCCACACGCCGGTCACTTTTGAAACCAAGTCGAAGCTATATATCAGCATCCACGAAGCTGCCTTGACCGATTTCTCCAGCATGGCCCTGCGTCGCACCAATGGCACCACCTTTGAATCCGATCTGTACCCCTGGTCGGATGGCATCAAGACGCGCGGTCCATTGCCCATGAAATCGCCATGGCGCACGATTCAAATCAACGACACGCCTGGCGGATTGATTGAAAACTACCTGATCCTCAACCTCAACGAACCGAATAAACTCGGAGATGTTTCGTGGATCAAACCCGGTAAGTATGTCGGTATCTGGTGGGAGATGCACCTGGGTGTCGCAACGTGGCATTCCGGCGATAAGCACGGTGCAACGACGGAAAACACCAAACGCTACATCGATTTCGCCGCCAAGCACGGTTTCGATGGCGTGTTGGTGGAGGGCTGGAACATCGGATGGGACGACGACTGGATGAACGGCGAAGGTGCGTTCAGCTTCACCAAGCCTTACCCGGATTACGATCTCGACGGTTTGGCAAAGTATGCCAAGGAAAAGGGCGTCAGTCTGATCGGTCACCATGAAACCGGCGGAGGGGTGGAAAACTACGACAAGCAACTCGATGAAGCGTACGCACTATGCAAGAAGCTCGGCATCAAAGCCGTCAAAAGCGGGTACGTCGGGTTTGGACAGGGCCTCAATCGCACCCACGCCGACGGAAAAATGCAGAAGGAATGGCATCACGGTCAATGGATGGTCGAACACTATCGCCGGGTCGTTGAAGCGGCGGCGAAGTATCACGTCATGCTCGACGTTCACGAACCGATCAAACCCACTGGTATTCGCCGCACGTATCCAAACATGATGACCCGCGAAGGTGCAAACGGTCAGGAATACAATGCGTGGGGCGGTGAGAAAAGTAACCTGCCCGACCACACAACCATCCTGCCATTCACCCGCATGTTGGCTGGTCCGATGGACTTTACTCCGGGTATCTTCGACTTGTTGTTCGAGAAGGAGCAACCCGACAACCGCGTGCGCACGACGATCGCCAAGCAGTTGGCGCTATACGTTGTGCTGTACAGCCCGCTCAACATGGCCGCGGACCTTCCCAAGAATTACGAAGCCAAACCCAAACCGTTCCAGTTCATCAAGGATGTGGTCACCGATTGGGAAACGACGAAGGTACTCAACGGTCAGATAGGCGATTACATCACGACAGCCCGGAAGGATCGCAACAGCGATCAATGGTTCATAGGCAGCATCACGGACGAAAACGCCCGAACGCTCGAAGCCGACCTGTCGTTTCTCGACAAGGACCGCAAGTACATCGCCCAGATTTATCGTGACGGCGACGATGCCGATTGGGACAAGAATCCGTATTCGATTGTGATCGAGGAAAAACAGGTCGATGCGTCCACGAAGTTGACACTGAACCTGGGGCCGGGTGGTGGGGCGGCAATTCGAATCAAGCCCGCCAGCTAGAATTAGTCCTTGCCAAACAAGAATCGAAGGGGCCGATCAACGCGGGCGCGCCAAGCGCGCTCGTTGTGGTCGGCCCCTTCGTCTTCAAAATGCTCCAAATCGAATCCGGGTTGCCAACCGATTGCTTTAAGCAACTCAACCATCGCCCGCGTCGCCGGAGCGCCATCCTGATGACGCCCGCCGGTTCCGCTGTCGAGATAAAGGCTTACGGGCTGCTTGCCGCGATGCTCAACCAATTCAGTATATCCCTTATCGTTCGCGTCCTTGAACATGAATGCGGTGGACAGGCACGCCGCGGATCCGAACACGTCGGGCATAAGCATTGCCCCTTGAAACGAAATCGCACCGCCCATGCTCGAACCCATCATCGAAGTATGCTCCGGACCCGGCAGCGTTCGATACTTCTCATCAATCAGCGGTTTGAGTGTCTTTGCTATGAATTGCAGGTAGACATGGGAATCGGCTGAGAGAATGTCCTCGCCGGGTCCATACTCCTTCAATCGAACTGGTGTGTTGGCAATGCCGACGGCAATAAATGGTTCAACTTCACCGCTGTTGATCAATTTGTCAGCAATCAAATTGATCGCCCAGCCACCATGTCCAAACGGTTCCGAGGGATCGTCCCAGCAATTCTGTCCATCGTGTAAGTAGACGACGGGGTATCGACTCTCCTTGTCGATCGCAAGTTGCGATGGGGTGTAGGTATCGCCATAACCGGGTGGAAGATATATGTAGATGTCCCGACTACGAAGGCTCTGGTCGGGCGAATGCAGGTTCTCAATGAGACGTATGCGACCTGCCTTGACTGATGGTTCGATAATTGCACCGACCGGCTGACCTGCACGAGAAGTGATGCTCCACGCATTCGGGTCCACAGACGACTTTGTCGATTCGCCATTTGAATACTTGAAGAGATAAGTAGCGTCAGAAGGAAATTCCTTTCGATCCAGCGTGATTCCTCGAATCAAACTGTCTAACCCTGTTACGGCTTTGTCCAATGGCTCAAGTTCGTAACCGAACCGACTGGATGGTGTCATGATGTCCAGCCAAGCCGAGTGCCCATGCGGTGCCTTTGCAATGAATGTGATGGTCGAATCGGTTATGTAAGGCATGGGAAAATGGAATTGAACGCCAAAGATGCGTGTGCTTTTGTTTCCGCATAAGCGAGGGCCATCAATCGCTGTTTTGATCTCCGGTGGATGCTCCATCTGTCCAGGCATGTTTGCGGTCCTGCCTGATTCAATTGCTGTTTGTGCCGACAATTCGCCGAGCACCAGCAACGAGTTTTCATTCGGGCCGACACGAATTGGATTGTCTGGATCAGTGAACCATTCGCTTCCGTTCACGACGAACTTGTATTCGTAACGTCCACGCCTGAGTGTTAGTTCTGTCGTGTAAGCCTTTCCATTCTCAGCCGCTTGCATTCGCAATGCAGTGGGATTCCAATGATTGAACGTTCCTGCGAGGTTGACCGAATTCATGTCGGCAGGCGGTTCAAACGTAAACGTCACCAAGAATTGATCGCCGCCCAGATCAACGGCCTTCACGCTGCCGAGCGCGCCTTGGCCGACAGCCGATCCCACCAGCAACATTGCAGACACAATCTGGATGCGGTGTACGTTCATGATTTGGCATTCCTCTAAATTAAGTTGATTTGCTCAACAATTAGCGCACCAAGATCGGGCCGCCCATAACCCATGTGAACTTGAAACAGTTTCACGCCACTGAAGTGCCATCCATTGAATACGCGCCTTACAAATCGAACTTTTGACGTGCCGTTTTCGACTTCATCGTTTATGATCCTATGTCTATAATACCACAGGGGTGCCGGCTGCGTCGCGATTCATTATCGGCGCAAGGATCGGCAAACGAAAACGACAAACTCCGGGCAAACTGATTTCGAAAGTGAACGACTTTGACAAAGATGCGGTCAGAGTCTCGATCCGTTGCGGAGGGTGATTTCGCCCGAGTCGACACGTTTAGTTGAAAGAGACCAATCAATCATGAATGCTTCATTGTTTCTCGCAATCGCTTTGATGGCACCGGCAGCCGGTCACGACAACACCGTTGAGTGGGACGGTATTTCGCACCTGGCATTTCACGATCGCGATCCGATCTGTCCGATCAACGGCGAATCGTTCGACGTCAAGCTGCAAACGTTTGATTTCGACGCGACGAGTGTACGGGTGACCATTGACGATGGCGCGAATTGGATCAATGCGAGTTACACCGGCGATCGAGGAACGCATGACCTTTGGACTGCGACCATTCCGGCGACTTCTCCGACCGGAGGCTTTGAGTACTATTTTGAAATCACCGACGGGACAGATGTCGATTACCTCGGCCCGGATGGCATGTCCGATACACCACCGGCCGACGGATGGGGTATCAACTTTGTCTTGCTGTTCCACGCCCCGCTTGGCGCAACGTTGACATCGGACGGTGGCGCGGTCTTTCGCCTTTGGGGTCTTGGAACAAATACAGCCAAAGTGGCTGGCGAATTCAACGGATGGAGTTCGTCGTCCGACCCGATGGCCAAAATACCTGGCCTGGGCGAATACTTTACCCGCAAGGTCGCGAACGTCGACGAGGGCGACGAATACAAGTTCATTTTTGACGGCTCGAATTGGAAGCCCGACGCACGCTCGCGACAATTCAACCCAGGTGCTTCGTACAATTCGGTCGTTCGCGATCCTGGGACTTACGTCTGGGGCGATGATGATTATACTCCGCCGCCCATTGATCAGATGGTGATCTACCAGATGCATGTCGGGACTTTTTCAGGACGTAACGACGGGGGTGTGAACCGCCCTGGAACATATCGCGATGTCGTTGATTTGCATTTGAATCATCTGATTGATCTTGGCGTCAATGTGATCCAACTCAATCCGATCACGGAATTCCCCTGGGATTGGTCGGGCGGATACAACCCCATCACGGCATTCGCCCCTGAATCCGTTTACGGCGATCCGGACGACCTCAAATACATGGTCGATCAACTTCACCAAGCCGGTATTGCGGTGACGATGGATTACGTGCCCAACCATATTTCCGGTTCGGATAATTTTCTCTGGGATTACACGGGCTCGCAGATTTACTTCGATTCACCTGCTTTCGAAACGCCGTGGGGTTCTCAGCCGGATTTCGATCGACCCGAAGTTCGTTCCTACTTCGTCGATGCGGCGCTGGCATGGTTTGAGGAATACCACCTCGATGGATTTCGTGTGGATGGTACGGACTTCATGCATCCGCCAAACGGTCAGGGATCGGGTTGGGCGCAGATGCAAGAGCTAAACGATGCATTGAGTAAGCGTCGCTCGGATAAATTTGTATATGCCGAACAACTTCCGGATAACACCTACCACACACGCCCCATTGCAGATGGTGGAGCCGGCTTTGATGCGCAATACCACGATCGCCATAAGTATGCGGTTCGCGATGCGATTTTCGGCGCGGCATCGTCCAATGCGAACATGTCCGAACTTCGCGCGACGATGCTGGGGCGTTTGAACGATTCGGGTAACAACTTCATCACCAGTAGTGTCGACGGTGTGTCGCAGGACATCGGAAAACTCATTCGCTATTTCGAACTGCACGACGAAGCCTGGCCAACCAGTGGCGGGCAGCGCATCGTCAAGACAATCGATCCATCGTTCCCGCACGATGACCAATTTGCGCGTAGTCGCACGCTCATCGGTCATGGCGTCAACATGTTTTCTCCCGGTACACCGGTGTTCTTGATGGGTGCGGAGTTTCTCGAAGACACCGATTTTGGGGCGGACGCACCGGGCGAGTACGAGGCCCGCCTCGATTGGAACAAACCGGGTATCTATGGCAATTACATGCAGGCGTTCAAAGACATGATTGCATTGCGAACATCGCACCCCGCGCTTCGCAGCACGGCGGGCTATCAGATCAATCACCTCAATGACAGCGATGACATCATCGGAATGCATCGTTGGAATGGCGAGGGCGATGTATTGCTGATCGTCATCAGTCTCAATAATTCCGATGAGTTCAACTACCACATCGGGTTCCAGCAACCGGGAGCATGGCGCGAAATCTTCAACAGCCAAGCTAGTGTTTACGGCGGGACAGGACTTGGGAACGGTGGCATGATCACCACGACGAGCGTGATCAAAGACGGTTATGCGAATTCTGCATTTATCACCGTTCCGAAGATGAGCGTCACCGTATTCCAGTGGACGCCCGAAGACGTGAATTTTGATGGCACGAGCGACTTGTTCGACATGGCTCTCTTCCAACGCTGCGTGGGTGGCGGTCCTGATTGCACGATCAATGCCGACCTGAACAGCGACTCAAACGTCAATGTCGATGACTGGGCATACATCGGCCCGCGCGTCGAAGGTCCGGGGCAATAAGCGACTAACGCATGAGCAACATTCCGGAATGGGCAGGCAGTTGCGCTTTGCCGTTAAGCGTTCGCAATGGTTCAATCGATGCGCGCTTTACATCGGCATAGACCGACCATTCGCCGGGTGGAAGCTTGAACTCGGTCGGTTTCGATTCGCCGTTCAGCAAGACCATCGCATCTTGAGCGGTTTCGCCTTCAAGACCTCTTCCGTCGATTCGATAGACGATGCAGCGATCGGTCGGCGATTTTGAAATACGAATTCGTTTACGGATTTCAGCGGCAGTCTTGAGATGAAACACAGGATGTGCTTTTCGGACGGCGATCATTCCGCGGTTGTATTCGAATACATCGAAGTATTCTTTCTTTCGACGCCATTCGATCATGTTGATTGAGTCGGGTTGATTGTAGCTGTTATGGTGGCCCTTCTTGGTGCGACACATCTCCTGCCCGCTGTGCATGAACACGTGCCCCTGCGATGTCATCAAAATCAACGTGGCAAAACGCATCATTCGGCGACGTTCGGCGTCGGATGCATCGGGAACGCTTTGAAGCAGTTTGTCCCACGCCGTCAAGTTGTCGTGAGCGGCAAAGTAATTGATCGAGTCGGTCGGATTCTTCGCCCAGTCGTCGATTGAACCAGCCAAGCCTCTGATGACGCCATCAACGCGATCGCCGGTTTGGATGAATCCCGACGCACCGCCGTCTCGATCGCCCTTGATTGCATCGCGGAAGTGATCGTTGAAGGCTCCGATGCCGGTGCCCGCGACCCGGTGCTTGTCGGTGACCGGATTCAATGTCGTCGCACCACCGGTCCAGGGTTCTCCGTACACCAAGCCAGCCGGATTGATACTTTCGACCTCGGTCTTGACTTGCCGCATGGTTTCCAGATCGATAAGCCCCATCAGGTCAAATCGAAATCCATCGAAGCCATAGTATTGCGTCCAGTGTTTACAAGAATCGACAATAAACCGACGCCCCATCGGCGCTTCGCTATCGAATTCATTGCCACAGCCCGACCCATTGGAGTAACTGCCGTCATCGTTTAGGCGATAGTAATATCCCGGCGCGATCTGATCGAACGATGACAGTGACGAAGTGTGGTTGTATACCACATCGAGAATCACGCGAATGCCGCGAGCGTGCAACGCATCGACCATCTGCCGCACTTCACGAATCTTCGCATCGCCCATCGGATCGGACGCGTAGGAACCGTCTGGCGAATTGAAGTGAACCGGCATGTATCCCCAGTTATACGCATCGGCGTCGAACTCATCGTTGTCAAAATCCTGAATCGGCATGATCTGAACATGAGTCACACCAAGTTCGACGAGATGATCGAGGCCGGTCGAGATCGATTGATCATAGTTAAGCCGCCGACCCGATTCGCTCAACCCGCAATATTTGCCTCGCATCAAGACGTCCGAATGCGAATCGATCGTAAAGTCGCGAACATGAAGCTCGTAGATGATTGCATTACCGTCCAATGGCCCATCTTCAAGCTGACGCACGCCTTCACCGTTTGGATTGAATTCAGAAGTGGTGTTGACTTGGTCAAAGATAAGTGAGCGCTTGTGCCGATTCTGGGAACATTGCGTGTACGGGTCGGTGATTTCGCGATTCTTGTCGAGCCCCCAGCCATCAAGTTTGAATGCGTAATACTTACTTTTCAAATCACCCTTGACGGACGCGCTCCAGATGCCGTTGCCCCGAGGTTGCATCACGTGTTCTGTAACACTGTTACTACCGGTAACGTCATCAGCAATTACAACCCACGCCGCGGTGGCGGTTGGCGAAAACAAATTGAAGATACTCGCGCTTCCATGGTACGAATGCCCTAGTGGAAAGTGCGGATCGAAAAACTGCTTTGGGTCTTTCTGAATCCCACCCAACTCGATCGGATGACCCTGATCGCCATCCACATACAATCGAAATGGACCGTCGGAAACTCGCAGCTCACCAGCTAGGTCGATTCTTATTTCGTTACAATCGAGCCCTCGGCATGGCATCCCCCTGTCATTCGCCTCAATGAACGATCCAGCCGCATTGGAAATGCTGAATCGATTCGCCGGCCAGTCGTTTAATCGAACCATCCGCGTGAATCGAACATTCACTCGATTGGAGGCGTCCAATGTCACGCGCTGAATCTTCGGTCGCAAATCGGGTGGCGTCGCGTGTACAGAGTCCTCGCCCTGAACAACGTACACTTCGCCCCCCATACCAGGCGTCCAGATACGATCCCCGCCGTCCTTAAATTGCCAATCACCGTTTCGCCTTGGAAGCAAGCCGATGTCGCTTGATTGGCTGCCATATCGAGAGGTGTCAAGTTGAAACACCAAACCGAAATCATCATCGCCAACGGGCAGTAGCTCGTTTTTATCAGGTTGCCGCTTGTGGTCGGTGTCCCAAGTCCACAGGCTTGCATTCTCATAGTCATTGTCAAAGCGGTGATAGTGAATGGTCAGAATTGAATCGTCAGTACCTGACTTTCGACGGGACCAGCCGTCTTGTTTTGCGACGATGCGCCAGGAATTGCCGGATCGTATCGATTTCAATTGTTGGAACAGATCGCCAAAACTCGGTACGTGCGACATATGTTGATCGTTATTGATACACAAGAATACTTTGGCATTCGATACATCTAAGTTTTTCGTATTGATTGAGCGTTCTGAAACGAATTGGATTTGATTTTCAACTTGAGTGGAATCTTCGAGATTCAATTCGCCTGCGGCCAACTGAATCATTCCGGCTTGCAAACCCCAATGGATCGTTCGTGATGAGGAATTCGGCGGTGGTTCGATTTCAAATCGAAGCGTCACCTCTTCCGCTACAACTGCGACGGATGAAATCAGTAACAAGGCCGGCGAGATTCGATACAAACGCGCGAGATTCAATAGATGTTTCATTTCAACGACTTTCTTTCGGCACTTGGAAGCATACTGTTGGAACAGTTTCACTAACCCGATCTATTGTCGATTATAGGGCGGTTCGCGGTGTTCGCCTAACGACGCGCGTTACTTACTCAATGAAACTGAAACGACATTGCGAATTGGCCTTGAGCGGAATGATCGCGCTGCGTTACACTCCATGAAACGTTCCACGAACATTGGGGCGTATTGTTCCTCGGGGCTTCAACTGGATATCTGCAAATGATACTTCGACTGTTTTCGTTGCGATTGGCTACCCGCACCGTTGCGTTGACTTGCATCGTGGCGTCACATCGTCAAGCCGATGCCGAAAACCTGCATTTCACGTACCTCTGGCATCTCGAGCAACCTATCTATTGGCCCGATCAGCAGCCGAGCGGTATCGACCAATACGAAGACGCATGGACATCAATCCAGCGGACTGACGGAGGTGCCGCCCATCCCGAAAACAATTTGCGCGACATATTCGGTTGGGCCGACCGAGTGGCTGCTTATCAGTACCGTTGCGCCGACGCCATCGGTGCGATCAGCGGCTATCCGGAAGCCGGTGCGCAGATCAGCTTTTCCGGTGGACTGATCAAGAATGTTGCCAGCCTTGGTGCAGCAAACCAACTCGGATACGGTTCAAATTGGAACAGTCACCTCAGCACAGCGCGGCGGTGGAACACGGTGGGGCATTCCAAACCGAGATGCGACATCGTGGTGTTCCCGTTTCATCATTCGCTGCTGCCGCTCTGCGACGAAGCGACCGTTCGCAAAGAAATCCAACTTTACAAAGCCACCTACACCGATACATGGGGTGCGTCGCCCGGAGTTTCCAAGGGCCTATTCCCGCCCGAGATGGCTTTCAGCACGCGACTTGTGCAAGTTCTCGCCGAGGAAGGAATCGAATGGGTCATCGTCAGCGGCGAGCATGTGTCGCGGGCTTGTGCGGACTTCCCGACTGTCCTTGGTACTGGCGGAATCAATTGCGATCCACCGAACGCTGCCGACCAGTTGAATCCCGCGCAGATCAATTACTTCCGAAAGCACATCGACCGCGGCTGCTCTCCGGCGACTGCGATGCCGTTTGGTTACACGCCCCATCGCGTGCAGCATATCGATCCAGATACCGGCCAGGCATATACAGTTGTTGCGGTTCCTGCCGCTCAGGCTCTCGGTTGGGACGATGGTTACGCCCCGCAGGGGACCGGTTCGTTCGACACGCTGAATGCATTTAACAATCCGTCGCGTCCGATGCTCGTACTGTTCGCGCACGACGGCGACAATGCCTGGGGCGGTGGGTTTAGCTACTACATGGAAGCCACGCCGAATCTTGTGAATGCAGCCCAGGCGGCTGGGTATACCGCGACGGTCGTCGAGGAGTATCTCGCCGATCATCCAGTGCCGGCCAATGACATCATCCATGTCGAGGACGGCGCGTGGGTTAATGCCGATGGCGACTTCGGCGCACCGCAGTTTCTCAACTGGAATTGGCCGCTGGTCAGTGGCGGAGCGATCGACATTCCGGGTGGATGGGCTGAAGACGAGCGCAATTGGGCTGTCATCACCGCCGCACAAAACCGCGTCGAAACGGCTGAGCAGATCGGCGGTGCCGCGGACATCAACGAAATCCTGAACCCAAGCGCATCTACCAATGCCGTCGAACGTGCTTGGCACTACTTCCTCGGTTCCTTGAATTCCGGCTACATGTATTACGGGACAGCCGTGGATATGGAAGTCAAACCGACCGTTGCCTGCAACGAAGCCGTCGAGCATGCCGACACAGTCATTGGCGACGGATCGCTCGATACCACACCCCCAACGATCTGGATACCGCAGCGGCATCCTTGGAACCCGGGTTCGATCAACTTCGGACCGCAATACGGTTATCAGCAGTTTGTTTCCAATGGCGACTTCTGGATATGGACATTTGCATACGACGTCTCAGGCATTGCAAGCGTGACGCTGAGATACCGCATTGATGTCGATGGGGAGAATCCGTTGACTTCCTCGCAAAACGAAACGTACGCCGGCGGGGCTGAGGTGGGGTCATGGCAGTCACTACCGATGACTTACCGCGACTTCCCTTCGGGAAACGTCAACAACGATCCGACGATCAACTTCTTCGAACTACCGCAATACATCGCAGATCAATACTACGTTGAAGTCACCGACTTGCGCGAAGTTCTAATCGATTACTACGTCGAAGCCGTCGACGGAAAGGGCAACATTAAACGCAGCCCCATCCAGCACGTTTACATCGGGGATGGCGTCGGTGGCGGCGGAACGGGGGGCGATGTCGTCACGGTCACACCCGATCCACCGCAAGCCGGTCAAAACGTCACGATCACGTACGACCCATCCGGGCGCGTGTTGCAGTCAGCCGGTCAGGTTTACCTCCACTACGGATTCAATGGATGGGATCCAACGATTTCGCCCGATGCCGCGATGACTTGGAATGCGGTTGATTCGGTTTGGGAAATCACCGTGCCGGTTTCTTCATCGGCAAGAGTACTCGACTTTGTGTTCAACGATGGGGCGAGTATCTGGGACAACAATGGTGGGGCTGATTGGCACGTTGCGGTCGAAGGCGGCGAAGAACCGCCGCAGCAATGGGAACTCGACGGCCAGCTCGACGCCAACGCAATACTGATCGACTCGAATGCGGGCATGGTACTGCATGCCGGGATCAGCGGTGACGAGCTTTATCTTGCAGCACTCGATGCACGCGGTGGCAACGATCATTTTCTACTTGTCGCAGACACACCGGGTGCGATGGGAAGTACACCTTGGGGGAAAGCTGGCCAGGTGGCGGGTTGGTCCGCGTTTGTCGGCAACGAAAACGACAGCGGTTGGTCCGGATGGTTTGACCACGGCGGAAGTGCCGATGTGACTTCCGCGGGCGGTTCAGGTTTCCTTGAAGCCACGATCAACCTTACCGACGAATTCGGCGCTTTGCCCGAGACGATACACGTTGCATTCGCAGCGTACCCGACGGCTGACGGTTCGAGCCTGCTCTCCGCAATGCAGGTGCCAGCCTCCGTCAATGCCGACGGCAACATCGACGCGACCGAATATATCGCCATCAACACGTGCGATATCCGCATCGATCACAGCCCGTTTGATCTCGACAGAAACTGCGCCTTTAATCTCGCGGACTACGAGGTATTCGTCGAATGCCTCGCCGGTCCGGAAAACGGTTCATTGGGCACGTGTCCGGTGGATGTCGACAGCGATTTCGATCAGGACGGCGACACTGACCTTGCCGACTTCGCCCAGATGCAGCCGAATCTTTCAAACTGAGCATTGGACGATTTATGAGGCACCCTATTTTCATCGCGCTGGCTGTATCGACTCTCTTTTCTCCCGTCCGCGCTGAGCCACTGAACGGCCGCGAAGTCGAGGACGACATCTTCTACCACTTCATGCCGATTGCGTGGCGCGATTCGGACAACGACACGTTTCGCTTCGGTGATTTCGATGGCATGACCGCATCGCTCGACTATCTTGAAGACCTCGGCATCACTGCAATCTGGATGAACCCGATTTTTCCATCGCCGGCATATCACGGTTATCAACATGGCCGCGGCGATCTGCTCAAAGCCGAACTCGGCACCGAACCGGAATTTCTCAACTTCGTTAATCAGGCCCACGCAAGGGGAATCAAGGTATTTGTAGACTTCGTCGTCTACGGCATCAGCCACGATTCCATCTGGTTTCAGGACGCATTTGGCAATCCAGCAAGCATATACGATTCCTACCTGGCATTTTGGAATGGCTCGAACACCGACTATCTGGGTTCAACTTACAACTCGTGGAATGGCGCACCAGTTGGTTTCATTCATTGGGATCTGCGCGATCCGGGCCCAACCGGTTTGGTGACGACGTGGACGCAAAAATGGCTCGACCCGAACGATGATGGCGACCCATCCGACGGTATCGACGGCTATCGCCTTGACCACGTGTGGAATCAATACCCAACGGGACCGGACGGCTGGGGATACAACATCGACTGGTGGGAAACGTGGAACACGGCGCTGGAGTCGGTCAATCCGGACGTATTCATCTTTGCAGAACAAGCCGACTGGGGCAGCACCGGTTCGGATTTGCTGTCCGCATTCGATGCGGCATTTACTAAACCGTTTGAATTTGCAGCCCGCAGCGCCCTCGCCAACGAACAAGCCGGAGGTTTATATGGTTCTATGGCGGCGACGTTGGGGGCACTGCCGGCGGGCAAGACGAACCTTGCGATCATCGGCGACCACGACGTCGACCGCTTAGCTTCCGTTCTTGGCGGGGGTATGGGTCGGGCAAAGGCGGCTGCGGCTGTTCTGCTGACCCAACCGTTCCCACCGGTGATCTACTACGGCGATGAAATCGGGATGTTGGGAACGAAGCAGTCGTACGGCAGCGATGCGAACGATATACCCATGCGCGAACCATTCAAGTGGAACGCGGTCGCTAGTCCACCGATGACCAACTATTGGGCGCTGAATGCCCAAGCGTTCAACAATCCATTCTCTTTTAACAACGACGGCAGATCGGTCGAAGAGCAGGAAGGCGTATCGGGTTCGCTCTTGGAAACGTATCGCGCTTTGATCGCGGCGCGAAAGGCAAACGTGGCTCTTCGTCGCGGCGAGTATTTTGAAATTGGAGCATCCCGGACCGACATCTGGTCGTTCATTCGCTACGAAGATGGAGAACAAACGCTGGTCGTGGCGATCAATCTCGATTCGAGTGCAGCCGTCGTTTCGCTGAATATCGACGTAAACATCCCCGGTGGCACATCCACCGTGCAGGACGTGCTGGACGGTTTATTTGAAGCCGACCTCACGGACGCAAACAAGGGCGATTACGTCGTATCGATTCCTGCGCACGGTTACCGGATTCTGGCGATTTCAGCCACGCCTAACGCACCAACGACTCAGGAAGTTGACGGGCTGAACGTCCCTCAAGGATTCGGCGCGGGCGCTCTGGTTGCAACGCAAAACAACGAAACCGGACTTGGCGACAACGTCAGCGAACTGAATCAGATGTTCGTAAACGTAGAGGCGGATGCCATCGAGTTGGGACTAACGGGCAACCTTGCGACCGATGGAACAGGAGTGGCGCTGTTTGTCGATTCTGTTCCGGGCGGACAAAACACGCTAAGCACTGCCACGTTTCCCACGCCTCCTTCGGGAATACCGCAGTTGACCGGATTGACTTTGGAACCCGGTTTTGCGGCGGACTACGTCATTTTTGTCAATGCGTTCGGCGGTTCCATTTTCGTCGATCAGTATGAATTGGATTCGCCTGGCGGAGGGACGAAACGGTACCTGGGGAGCGGAACGGTTGGCGATCTTGACGGGTTTCTCAATGGCGGAAGCAATGCGAATGGCATGTTGGTTGCGATCAATAATGGCAACACGGATGGCGTGACTGATGCGAGTGCGGCTGACGCTGCTACGGCGTCAAGCGGTCTTGAGTATTCGATTCCGATCGCGGACATCGGTTTGACGGAAGCCACCGGTACCGTGGACTTGTTTGCGATGATACTTCGCAGCAACGGGCAGGTCAGCAATCAATTGCTTCCTGGCGTAGGCGGTGGACAACCGCTGCTCGGGTTTGCTCCATTTGACTTGGCGTCCGTGCCGGGCAACCAAAGAGTGACCATCGCGCTGTCGCGAATCCAAGGCGATTGGGACGGTGATGGCGATGTCGATCAGGACGACTACACGGCGCTGGCGCAGTGCATGACGGGACCCGGGCCAACAGCCCTAGGACCGGGGTGCAATGCGTTCGACTTCGACACTGATCTGGATGTCGATCTTGCGGACTTTGCGATGTTCGTCGAGGTATTCGTGCCTTAACTGTTCGATTCTTCTGACGTACCGGTCGCCGATCGCCAGTGATGCAGCAACGTGGTCACAGCCCACACCGCGCCAATGGCATATGAAACCATTGCGCCATATAGCCAATATTGGCCGGATGGATTGTGTTCAACATCGCCCCAGAGCGTCTGCATCGCCACACCGATCGTCATGAAATAATACACGAAGAAGACAATGATGAAGCAAGCAAAGAAATGTCGATCCATCAATCGAAGGTCGCTACGCGATTCCAGCCAGGCTTCCCACCCGACCAGCGAGTTCACCTTGGGTTCGATGACCTGACGGATGTATCGACCGCAACGCATCAAGGCGCTTTGCTCAGCGACAAATAGGATAATCGTCACCAGGACCACATAGGGAACGAGCAATGAAACGAATTTTTCGGTAAAGCCCGCAAGAAACGTAATGATCGGAATGCCGAACAGGCCAATGGCAACGATCCAGAACGATCGCGCTTTAACGGCTTTGATTTCATCGCGAATCGTATCGAACTGGTGAAGCAAGAATGCGTCTGAGTCCATGTCGAGTCTCCTGTCGCAATGTGACACCAAGTTCGCCATCATGCAACGTGGCGGGAAACTCGGTGGCGAAAGCTGCATATGAACACATCAATATAGGGTATTACACCGCGCAAACCAAGGGACGAATTCGATGCGAACCACAACAATTCGATGCGCCAATCGCTTATCTTCCCATAATCGTCGGACTTGCCCACATCGCCCGCGCTTCGCAGCTAACTTGTTCCACTCAAGATCAATCGCGTGGGTGGTAATGGGAAGTGGCTTGATTGCGTTGGCGATGTCTGGCATTGCCGTTGCAGGGAACAAGGCGAACGGCGTTCCCGGTTGGGCGGAGGACGCAATCTGGTATCAGGTATTTGTGTCGCGCTTTGCGAACGGGCGGTCGGAGAATGATCCACCGCGTACGCATCCATGGTCGAACGAATGGAAACAGTTGCAGCCGGGCGAGGAGGAACCGCTTAAGAAAAATCTGTATGACCGGCGTTATGGCGGTGACCTGCAAGGCGTACTCGAGCGACTCGATTATCTGTCAGAGTTGGGCATCAACGCCATCTATCTCAATCCGATATTTCAAGCCGACTCGCAACACAAGTACGACACGTCCGACCATCGACACATCGACGACTCATTTGGGATCGAAATGAGCCGATTGAAACTGGCCGGTGGTGAAAACGAAGATCCGAAAACGTGGACATTTTCAGACAGCGACCGGGTGTTTGTTCAATTACTCGACGAAGCGCACCAACGCAATATGCGGATCATGATCGATGGCGTATTCAATCATGTCGGTCAATCGTTTTGGGCGTGGAAGGATGTCAAGCAGAACGGTCGCACATCTCGCTACGCAGATTGGTTTGCGGTGCAAACCTGGGAACCGAAGTTGACTTGGGACGCATGGGATGGCCCCAATGGCCATCTCGTCAATTTTCGGCAGGTTGACGATGGGCTTGAACCCGAGGTCGAGCGGTATCTGTTCGCCTGCGTCAGGCGGTGGATGGATCCCAATGGCGATGGCGATCCGTCAGATGGTGTGGACGGGTGGCGACTCGATGCGGCTGAGCGCGTGCCGCATGGATTCTGGAGAAGGTTTCGCAAGGTGGTCAAGGAAACCAATCCGAATGCATTGATCGCTGGAGAGATCTGGCCCGATCCTTCGGCCTGGATGGACGGTACGCAATTCGATGTTGTTACGAACTATCCGATGGGTGGGGCGATCATGGACTTGGCGAACGTCAGCGGTCGCGATCTGGCGCATCGATTGCCCGCTACCAATCAATGGCCAGTGACAAAATGGTGCAATCGGGTTGAAAGTCTCGTGGTTCGGTTCGATCAACCGACGACGCATTCGATGTTAAACCTGCTTGGCAGTCACGACACCACGCGGGCATTGTCGCAGTTGATGGGCAGAGAGCTGACGGATTCGACACCCTTTCCCGATTCAGTTGTACCCGACGTCGATGCAATCAAACGTCTGAAATTAGCTGTCTTTCTTCAAATGACTTTACCCGGCGCGCCCATGATTTATTACGGGGACGAAGTAGGAATGTTCGGTGCCAACGATCCGTACTGTCGCGCGCCGATGTGGTGGCCCAAACTGAATGCTCAATATTTCAAACATGACTTGCTTGACAAATATCAAACGATGATCGCGCTTCGATCACAATTGCAGGAATTGCGACACGGAGTGTTGGATGTCGTTCTTGCGGACGACGTACGAAGGATCGCGGTGTTGCGACGTCGCGACGGCGAGAAGGAATGCGCGATCGTCATCAACGCCGACAAGACTGCCCACTCAATCAATTTTGCAACCGGAATTTCGTCCGAATGGCTGGAACTGTTTCATGTTTCAGGCTCCGATGACTTTGGTCAAGGCAATGGTGTAAAGAAGCGTTTGCGCAGCGATAAACGCGGTATCGTCAGCGTCAAATGCGAAGCGGTTTCCGGCGTGTTGCTGCGCAAAGTTGTCGAAACTCGGCGCCAGCGCGCGGATTAAACTCAGCACTTAGAAATGCCACTGTTTCAGTCCGATATGCGCGCAACTGCGCTGCGGATTCGATTGACTTGGGACATGTGCGTCCTTAGAATTATTGATACTCAAGTGCTTTTGAGCGTTGTATTTGTGGGTGATGGGTGCGAAAGTCGGTAAGCCTTTTTGCGTGGCTTACGGGGATGACTGACTGCCACACGCCCAGGTCCGGATTGCTTCAAAAAGTGTCATTATATGGCACTTTCAAAATACGACGAGCCTCAAAAGCAGCCATCAAAGATTAGTTCAGTGACTCGTCCCCACGGATGGGGCGATTGGTTCACCGGAGGATAGGCGACATGTCGCAAGGGTATCAAAACTCGGTCAGGCAGCGGTGGGCACTTGCGATGCGGCCATCCAAATCGCAAGGCGTTTGGTTACGCACAAGTCACCCTCGCCAAACAGGGTTCACACTCGTCGAACTATTGGTCGTGGTTTCAATCATCGCGCTGCTGATCTCCATCCTCCTGCCATCTCTCAAACAAGCCAGGGAACAAGCCAAGTCAATCAAGTGCCTCGCCCACAGCCGCGGGATGGGGCAGGCATGCAATGTTTTTGCAACCAGCCACAACGGTTACATGCAGATCAGCGCCAATCAAGGCGACGGTAAAGTCGGATATGATCCAAATTCGCGAAGCACCGGACGATACGATTTTACGACAGATGGCGAGTTGATGGCTTGGCCAGTGGCGATCGCCAAAGCGTCCGGGTCTGACATCAATGCAAACTGGAAATGGGCAGTCCGTGCCGACACATTTGCCAATGCGCGCAACAAGATGGAGTTCATCTCGGACGAATATGAGATGTTTCAATGTCCTTCCGACCGCGTAAAGATAGCGACGCCGTTTTATCCGAATGGCACGAGCATGATGGGCACCGGCAATCCCGCCGACCCAATCACGGCAACCGGTGAGACCAAGTACTGGGGTTTGCTGAGCTACGCCATCAATGAAGACATCGTCGGCATCGAGGCCAAGTCGAAAAGCGGTGTGCCGTGGCCCGCGGTTTGGAAAAACGGCGTTTGGGGTGAGAGCAACTTTCCCAACTGGCCCGATGCCGGCAATCGCCTCCAAGGCAATCTCGACAAAGTTTTTGACCCAGGCACAAGTTTGCTGATTGCAGATGCCGGTGCCAATTCGCTTCAAGAAGCCGAAAGTGGTCAGTTCAATAACTCGGCCCGCACCGGTTATGCAAACCTGGTTACAAGCGCACAAGCGTTTGGCCCGAACCTTGGTCACATGACCGCTCGATGGGTGCAGCGTATTCCGATCAAGCGTCATCCACGCGGCGTGGTCAACGTTACATTTGCAGACAATCATGCTGAATCGGTGAAGCCGACGAAGTTTCAGACAGACACGATCGAGGGAATCTCGGTCAAATTTCCGACAGAGTTTGGACAACAGGTTCGGGTTTCACCTTACCGGCCTTACGTTCAGCAGTAGCCTGTTCAGCAAAATTGTTCGACAGGTGCGAGCGAAATGCATCGCGACGTTGTTCGTGAAGCAAGACGTACGTGATGCAAGACGTTCGTGAAGCAATAGGGGATTGGGCGCCGGTTTGTTGTAGGGGATAAGCCGGCTTCTGGAGGCACAAAGAAGCGCCCACCACCCTTTTAGATAGATGCCTAAATTGTGGTTCAGGCGATCGTCCTTTTTGCAGAATCATTTGCAATGTGATTCTCGTGCGAAGGTGCGCACCACGGTGATTCCTGAATGGTATGCGCTGGTTGAGGGGATCAGCCAGACGCTCAAAAATTACGTTGTCTATTTACTAAGGACGAGTCATTATCATGAAAAGAACCGCATGTATTATCTTGGCCACTGCGGCGGTTTGCAGCGTTGCGCTGGCGGACCCCGTTATGCTCAGTCCCGCTGTACCCGAAGCCGGTGAAGATTTGACGATCACCTATGATCCGACCTGCACGCCGTTGGAAGGCGAAACCACCGTATTTATTCGCTACGGTTTTAACGGTTTTCAGTTTTCGACGGATACATTGGTGACAAGCAACGGCGCCCCTTACGTCGTAACCATTCCAATTCCGATTCAAGCCACTGAGGTCAACTTCGTCTTCAAGAATGAGGGCGAAACCTTCGACAACAACGACGGCCAGGACTACAACTTCGACACGATCAATGGCGTGCCCAATTCGCCGCGTGTCAGCACCACCGCGATTGTTGCCGAAAGCAATGTGACAATCACCTATACACCGGCAGGCGGACCGCTCGTCGGTGCCGATCCGATCTACATGCATTATGGGTTCAACGGGTTTAATCCGACGATCAACCCCGACGTACTCATGACGACCAACGGTGTCGGCGGATTTGAAGTCACCGTCCCGGTCAAGAGCTACGCTGAAACCATGGAAATGGTGTTCAACGACTCCGGTGACGGCGGGCTTCCCGGATCGACGACCGACAACAATGACGGATACAATTGGCAATTCGAGGTGACGGGAACCATTCCGCGCGTCGCCCTAAGCCCGAATCCGCCGGTCGCGACCGCACCTTGCACGATCACATACAACGCTGAAGACACGATTTTTGACGCCAGTACAACAGGATTCCTCAAGATTCACTGGGGCATCAACTCTTTTCCGGCGCCGTTTGGTCCTGATATTGAAATGACATCCAATGGTGATGTGTGGACAGGAACAATTCCAGAAGTGCCGCTTCGTGCTGAAGTTCTTGCATTCGTCATTCACGATTCTGCCGGCGCGATTGGCGATGCCGGAACCATTGTCGAGAACAACGGCGGTCAGGACTATCGATTCGACACCGTCGGTGCCAAACCTCTCACCAACGAACTTGACGGCCTATACGTTGCGAAGACTTCCGGCATCCTTGGCGGATTCACCGACGGTTTGAATATTGGTATCTCCGGAAACCTCGTCGATGATGGTTCAGCATTTGTCATCTTCATCGATTCGCCCGACACCGTCGGTCAGACCGAACTGCGGGCCATTGCCACTGACGGCAACGGTTCGCTTTCATTTGCCTCACGTCAAGAAGATGCAATTGAGTGCGAGACATTCAGCGAAGGGACCATTCTTCCGGGAGAAGCCGACTACGCATTGGTCATCAATCGCAGCGGCGAGTCCGTGTTTTTCAATCAATACTTCCTATCCGGTTCGGCGATCGCTGGCGAAGAGATCACTTGTTGCACCGGGGGAACGATTGATCGATTTGCCACACAACTTTACGCAGGTGCGACTGACGTCAACGACGGCAATGACGCCTTCGAAGACGATCAGGCGCTGTTTTATGAAGGCGGATTCGACGACTCGGACACAAACGGCGTTCCGGGTTCTTCCGGTAGCGGTTTGGAAGTCATGATTCCGTACTTCAACATTGGCGTACCGCCGAATGACCTGGCCAATGGCGACAACTTCAATGTGTTCGTCGGGTTGCTGCCCAATGCCGGCGGGCTGCTCGGGCAGTTCAGCAATCAGATGCTTCCGCCGAACACGGGCGATCTCTGCATTCCTCCGCAGGTTTTACCGCTTCGGTCGGACCTTACGCAATTCGGAAGCGTTTGGGCAGGAAACACCGGGACGCTACCGGAGTTCTCCGGGACCACGGATGGGGTGATTTCAGCTTCGGAATACAGCGGTTCGGCAGATGCGACTCAGACATGCGAGCGCCCGGAAATGGTTCCCGATCCTGCCGTCTCAATTGACGGTCTGGTTGAGCATGGTGAAACGGTGACGATCATTTATGCTTCGACGAATGGCCCATTGGTCGATGCAACAACCATCGACATGCAGGTCAGCTTCGACGAGTTTGCCACTTCAAACGGTATCGCCATGACGGCCGACCCCTGTGAAGACGATCGCTGGACGGCAGAACTGTTCATCGAGTCCAACGGGTTACCGCCGCTCCTGTCGATGCGGTTCACGGGCGACACCGGAGCGGATGACAACTCTGGCCAGCTATGGGAGTTTAACATCGACTTTGCCGAGCGCGGCGAAATCGTGGCCATCAGTCCCGACCCAGCCGTCGCCGGCGATACGATTACGCTGACGTACGATCCGATTGGACGGCCGCTGGAGAATGCCGCCGGCGGTGTCGAAGCCTTGTGGGGCTTCAACAATTTCGCCATTGGTGCGTTCCAGGAATCGATGACGCAGCAGTCCGATTGCACCTGGACGCTCGACATCGACGTCTCACCGGTGGCCAATGGTCCACTTGGATTCAACGTCGTCTTCCTGGACACAAACGGTGTGTTCGACAACCCCGATCCGGGAACGAGCGATACCAACAATTACAACTTCGAGGTCACCGGTGCCGACCTGCCTCCGTGGGAGATGGACGGAAATCTCGACTGCTGCGCGTTCAACGTTGCATCAAACCTGAGCGGAACGCGGAATCTGTACGCGGGCATGAAGAATGGTTGGTTCTATGTGGCGACTGAAAGCGTTTCCAACCCGAATGTAACTCCCGACCACGACCATCACATATTCTTCAACGACGAACTACCCGCATCGCAAACGGGACACCCGTGGGGCAAAGCCGGAACAGTCGGTGAATTCGATTTCTACATGGGAAGCGAATCCGGCAACAGTTTCCTCGGCTGGTTTGACGTCACCGGGCTCGTATCACCCGGCGAAGGTCAGCCCGCAACCGACTACATGGAGGGAACTTTCAAACTCGAAGACGCCTACACCTCGGTCCCGACCGATCTTTGGATTGCAGTGGGAACGTGGACGACACCCAACGGAGGCGTTCAGCTGCCCACCGAGCAAGTTCCGGTAGGAGACGGCAACGGCAACATCGAAGCCAGCGAATTCCTCCAAGTTACCATCTCAACGGTCGAGCGGCTGACGTTTGCAGCTTTCGACTTTGATGAAAACTGTGCGGTGGACGACGGTGATTACAACCTGGCGGCGGACTGCATCGCGGGCCCGGGTCAGCCCATCGGCGCTTGCCTGATTGACGGTTCGATTCTGGATACGGAACCCGACGGTGACCTTGACCTGATCGACCTTGCTGACTTCTTCCTCGAAGCGCCGGGTTGTGCATTGAACGAGTAGGATTTGTGCGATTTTGCGGGCATGATCGGTCGAATGGCCGATCATGCCCGATACTCTTGCCTTGCCGAATAGGTGGGCGACTGGGTTGTATCGCGCAGGACTGATAATATTCCGTTTTTTTGCCCTAGTGAGGCGAATTGCAAACATTGGTGCGTGGCATCAACGACTGAATATGGCAGGATTCGCCGGGGCCAAAGTTGGAACTGTTTCAAACTTGAACAAGGTCGTTGAATCGGGATAACATGGAGGAGCAATAAGAAGTTAGGGAGAAATCTGATCGCAGTTTCCGCAGATTTGTCAGTGAGAGAGAGCACGGACAAGACGCACGAGACAAACAAGAAAGCAAAGGTTTTTCTTAATCAAAAGCACCGACAAACGGTGTACGTGAGGAGTGAAGGAAAATGAAAAAGCTATTGATGTTCTCTCTCTTGCTGGCTTGGGCGGTGCCCGCGTCGGCGACGGTCTACAACGATGCAACCGGTGATGAATTTTTCGGAAGCCCCGGCCACCTCGATATTGCTTCCGTCGAAGTGACCAACACTGCAACCGACATCACGTTTGCAATCACTTTGGACGGTGACATTCTTGCGACCGATTGGGGCAAGTACATGATCATCATCGACACCGAAGCGGGTGGCGACGCAGCCGGCAACGGTTGGGGGCGGCCTATCACGATGTCTTCCGGTGCCGAATATTGGATTGGTTCATGGGTCGATTCTGGAAACGGCGCAGAGCTGTACAATTTTTCGGGCGGATGGAATCTGACCGAAGCAACGTACAACGGACCTCCGGACAACGATATTTCGATCAGCACTTCGTCCAACACTGCAACGATCACCACCACCATGGCGAATCTCGGCTTGACGGTGGGTGATTCCTTCGACTTTGACGTGTTCAGCAGTGGTGGCGGCAATGGTGACGGCGCTGTTGATTCGCTCGGTAACCCGAATCAGCAAATCGCCGATTGGGGCGACACGTCGGATGCAAACCCTCAGACGTATGTAACCGTTCCGGAACCAGCCACCCTTTGCTTGTTGGCCGCAGGTGGACTTCTGGCGATTCGCCGTCGCCGCTAATACGCTCTTGCTCTGAGAGCATTGGGCAAAAATATAGCCTTTAAGCATTCAAACAGCAGCTTCTCAGATTCGTTTGAGAAGCTGCTGTTTTATTTCCGACGCATATCCCTGAGCAGACTCGGACTTTTCGCTTATCATTGCCAAACCGAAGAACTTGTGGGTAACTGCATTGCGGACACTTTGCATTCCATTGTGCTTGATTTTGCCGAGAGAGCCGGAATACCCAGACGAGCCCAATTGAACAGACAAGCCAATAGGAAAATCAAAGATTGACATCACAAGAACCACCATCTTCAGGCCGGAATGACGAAGGAGCGACGATAAGCAAACGCAGACGCAGAGTCTTCATTGCCATCGTCATCCTATTCCCGTTTGCATTCCTCTTTGCCGTAGAAGGTATCTTGAGACTTTGTGGAGTCGGCGGCCATGCCCCAATTGTCAATAAGATTGGCAAATACCAGGACGCCGAACTCGCCACACTGTCCATCGAAGGTGCCGCCTCCTATTTCGACAGAACGCAAAGCACGCCAGGATCGATCGGTGTGTACACGTTTTCGATCCCCAAACCCGACAACACGTTTCGCGTACTCCTCGCAGGCGCATCCGCAATCAAGGGATATCCGCAACCGATGGGACTCGCCAATTCGGCATTTCTCACAGAAATGCTAAGCGACCTTTGGCCCGATCGAAATGTCGAAGTACTAAACCTTGGAACGACCGCCGTCGCGACGTTTCCTGTACTCGACATGCTTGGGCAGATGCTCGAATACGAACCCGATCTTGTCGTTATCTATGCCGGACACAACGAATTCTTCGGTGCCTACGGCGTTGGGTCTGCACAATCGGGCGGGCCATCCCCCACATCGATACGATTTGCACATTGGCGAAATGGCCTCGGCTTGGTGAAGGCGATGGGGCGGGTGTTTCGTGCGAATAGTGAATCGAAGGGCAAAGCCTTGATGGAAGCGATGGTTGGTCAAACGTCCATCGCGCCGGATAGCCCGCTTCGCAAAGCGGCTGCGCGAAATGCCGGGCATCACGTTGGTAAGATGATCGAGCAATGCCAGATGGCCAATGTGCCCGTGATGGTTTGCACGCTTGCGTCAAACGAAAAAGACCTGGTTCCTGTCGGAAGTGTCGATGTTTCCGGACTCTCCGATTCAGATCTCACCCGATTGGGTTCGCTTATCGAATCGGGCATGAACCAAATCTCAACTGATCCATCGCAAGCCTTGATCGATTTGGATGCAGCGTTGCAAATTCACCCGAAACATTCGCGTGTGCATTTTCTCATGGGCAAAGCGCACTTAACCGCCGGTGACAGCGAACTGGCTGCGACACATTTTCAAAAGGCAATCGATTTCGACACCATGCCATGGCGGGCACCGTCGCAAACAATCGAGCAGATTAAGTCCGCCACACGTGATCGCGGTGCCATCGTCTGTGATGTACAAATGGCATTCCGCGACGCGTCGCCAGACGGAATCATCGGGCGCGAGCTAATGGACGACCATGTACACTTTTCTTTGCGTGGGCAATCGTTGTTATCGCAAACCATCGTAAAGTCGTTGACACAATTTTCCGGCAAGTGCCAAGTCGATGAGGGGCAGTTCAACTCGCTGCCAGACTGGCAGGTCTATGCGGATCGTTTGGGTGCAAATGAATACGAACAGTATGCCGTTGCCCACGGACTGAGGAATATTTTTGGCGTACCTTTCATGAAAGCAAGCAACTCGGAAGCGTACGCCCATTGGGACGGACTTTGCAAAGAGTTGCTTCGTCGTTGGCCGATCTCAATTCAACGTGTTGCGCAGGAGTGGCAGGCCCCGTCCCAGCACCGATCGGTGCGCCGCCCGCTCAGCGCATTTGTGGCTCGCGCGATGATACGCGAGAAGCAATTCAGCCGGGCGAAACCGTTGATGGAGTCGGCCACTCGAAACGTTCCGAAGTATTCAACCTGGAATATCGAATACGTTTATTCAACGTTGTTATGCGAGCATAAACTGGAGGGGCGTCTCAGTGAAGACGGCGTGGCATGCGCTCGCGAAACAATCAAACGCATTCGCTTCATGTTGCAACACACCGACAAAAACCCAGGATTGCTATTGCGATTCTGCGGGCGAATCCACCAGTTGTGCGAAGAGTGGAAGGAGTCCATCCCCATTCTAGAACGTGCGCGCAAATACCTTTGGGAAATCGAAAAGGTCGCCTGCGACGCAGCTCTGATCGAAGCATACATTCGTACAAAAGACAACAACCGCGCCCGAGCAATCGCCAACGAAGGAATCAAAAACGCAGGCCGATATGCATCGCACTATCAACGGTTCCTCAACGCCGTACCGCCAGGCTAGAGCAAATCACCAGAACACGGCATACAAAACAAGCGTCAAGACGATGACAATACCACCGGCCATCTTAGCACCCGCCGATGGCGTGACATCCATGTCCTTGTTGACGGGCAGATCGACAGGTTTTGGTAGCGGAGCAACCAATCTTAGCACAGTTAGTGTAGCAATCACTATGCCAAAACAGAGGGCCATCCGATCCAGGAAAGACCATTTGGCTATCGTGGCCAGAATGCCTGGATTGGCATCTCCAAAAATTCTAGGACTGAATTTGAAGAGACCGTAAAGCACTGGGTTAAGCAACAGCCCGACAGTTCCGGCTATCCTCGGTGCCTTATGAACCAGCAACCCGAACAAGAAAATCGCCAGAATTCCTGGAGAAATGAATCCCTGGAATTCCTGAATGTATGTGAAGATTCCTCTGAATGAAGGATTCTTGAGCATCGGTGCAATCGTCATCGCCACTAATACAAAAAGGACAACGAACAGTCGCCCGATTCCAACAAGTTCTTTCTGACTCGCACCCTTGCGAATCTTGTTATAGATGTCCATCGTCGCGATGGTTGAGGCCGAGTTCAGCATTGATGCGAGCGAGCTGACCACCGCACCAAAGATCGCAACCAACACGAATCCCTTCAATCCAGTACCAACCGGCAGCAGGCGCCGAATGAGGGTTGGGAATGCACTATCGTGCTTGTAAGCCAGCAGTGTGTTTGACGCGATCCCTTCTTGTTGAGCTTGCTGTACCAACGAATCATTGAGCGCGACCATCGACTCGGCACTTGAATCTGTCGGGCGATCGTCATGACCGGCCAGCAACGCATTGTGCGTCATGATTTTTAGCGAATCAGCGACATGCATTTCCGCAAATTGTTCGTTGAATTTGTAAACTGAGTCTCGGTTTCCGCTTTCTTTTGAGCCAAGATTGTCGTTGATCTCAGAGATCACGGAAGCATTTTGTTCAGTATTCTCCGGCTTCATCCCGTCAGAAAACTGAGAATATAATTCTGGCGAAAGTAATGAGATGACCTTTGCATTCTCGTTGACTGCGTCAGCTTTCAAGTCTGAACTAAACAGGTTGAATGCAAGGATTCCAGGAATAACGACGACGAAAGGGATAACAAGTTTTAGAAACGCCGCGAAGACGATTCCTTTTTGCCCTTCGGCGAGACTCTTGGACCCTAACGTTCGCTGCGTGATATACTGATTCAAACCCCAATAGAAGAAATTGGGAATCCATAAGCCCACAACCAGTGCCGTCCATGGGATTTTTTCGTCTTCGGACCCGCGGACCATATGTAATTTGCCGTCTGGCAAGTCTCCAGAGTTGAGTTGCCAAAATCGCGACCATGCTCCAGAACCCTTGAGATCTTCTGGCGTAACGTTGCTGTTTGCGGCTGTGGAAATGAGTTCAGCCGGATCTGCGTTTCCCAACAACTTTGCGGCCATATATGCAATGATCACGCCACCCAAGATTAATCCGGACCCCCATAATAAATCGGTCCATGCGCATGCCTTCAATCCGCCTGCGAATACATACATCGCTGCAACGCTACCGATGATCCAGCACGCAAGTGTTAGATTGCCAAAATCTAACGGACCAAGCATCGCGCCTTGAAAAGTCCCTGTAATGACCAAAGCGCCAGAATAAATGACGGATGCAGTGGGAACACCAACTAGAATGATTAGCGTCGCAATCGCCATCACTGTTCGTGCGAAAGTGTTGTATCGGTACTCGAGAAACTCGGGGATCGTGTAAATTCCGCTCTTGAGAAACTTTGGAAGGAAAACGAATCCAACAACTACAAGCGTAATTGCAGCCATCCATTCGTAACTTGCAATGGCCATACCCAACCAGTCGGCGGCTTCACCACTCATGCCGACAAATTGTTCTGTGGAGATGTTGGCAGCAATAAGGCTGAATCCAACCAACCACCAACTTAATCCACGGCCTGCAAGGAAATAGTCTTGTGCACCTTGTTCCCCATCCGTTTTTTTACTGCGGCTGGCATAAAAGCCCATACCGATGACGAAGATCGCCAATACCAAAAACACGACGATGTCCAAACCACCAATCATAGTCATGCGATCGTTCCTGTTTCGTTGGAGGTTGCACTCGGAACAGCCCTCCTCGAGCCGATCCGATCCGATCACCAACGTGGGTTTAAGTTTCGCAGAACAAGACGTTGCGACAGGAGGTTTGCGATTTTACGTGCGAAACAAGCTCCCGCAAGCGATTGCACACTAAACAGAACTGTTTCATTTGAAATGGCAGTGGAGAAGGAGTTCAATATAGGGGTTCTTGTCCAATTTGAGGACTCTCTAAAGGCGCGAGCTTCGCTTAGGCCTTGGCATTTTGAGGCTCAATCGTGAAACGTTTTCAAGAATAAAGTTTTGCTGGCGAGCTGAAAGCTGGTCGGCGCTCCAGCCATTGTTGTACCGGAATTATTTGATGCTATTTTTTCAATTGGTTTCGCACTGATGATGTTTCTCCATCGCATGAATGACGGCAAAACGATCTATCCGATACGAATTGGTTGGATTAGATCAACAAAACGTAATTATCAAAATAATTACTTTAATTGAGCGATATGATAGCTTATTTGTGCCAATATTTACTAATAATGATCTTCTGTTTAATTTTGTCCTTTACGCCTTGGTTTGGCACATCTCTAGGAGGGCGTCAGCAAGTTTCAGAAGCGTCCCACAAATCTGCACAGAAGCGGTTTGATGCCTCGAATTACATCGTTGACCGCGCTGTTGTGGCGAGGCTATATTGAAACTATCGCAGAAACAAATCATTCTGGTCGCATCGCGCTCTGACTCGGAGGTTGAAACCAATTCTCGATGTCATCTGTTCGAAGTATTGCAAAGCTGGCTGGCGTATCGATTACGACCGTTTCACGCGCGCTAAATAACGACCCAGCCGTCAATCCGAAAACGCGCGAGCGTGTCTTGGCGATTGCCAATCGCAGCGGATACGTGGCCTCGGTCGGCCGGCGGGTGAACAGCAATCTTGGATTCGTTTATACGGACGAATCAACCGTTTCGCATCCCTTTGACTCAGCCGTCCTGGACGGTGTCATGCGCGGCGCAGACGAACAGCGCTATGATGTCTTGCTTACGAACCTCAAACGCGATAAGCGTCCGGACGAATCGTATACGCAATTCTTTCTTCGCAAGGGGATTCGCGGAGTCATCGTCCGAACCATGCGCGAGTCGCGATCCATTTGTGAGGCCATCGCCGAGGAGGGCTTCCCGATGATCGTGCTCTCGGAGCGCTTTTCGGCTCCGAACGTCAGCTATATCGATGGCGATTCACGAGCCGACAGCATTCGTGCCGTCGAGTACCTCATCGCGCTTGGACATCGCCGCATCGCCTTCGGATTCCACAGCATTCCCGACCGCGACCACATGGATCGATTCGCCGCATATAAGGAAGCCCTCGACAAGAATGGTATTCCATTCGACGACATGCTCGTGTTTAGGCAACGCTATACGCTGGCTGGCGGGGCAACGATTCTCAAAATGGTCATGAGCATGAAGAACCGGGCAACCGCGATATTCTTCGCCGATCCGCTTCTGGCAGTCGGAGCCGTCAAGCAGGCCCATGCCTTGAATATCGCGATTCCTGAGGACATTTCGATCGTAGGATTTGACGACACTGATTTGCGATATGGCGTGCATCCAACGCTGACTTCGGTATGCCAGGACGCAGGGGCGCTCGGTTTTGAAGCCGCCCAACGCCTCACTCGGATGCTGACCAACCGTGAAAAGGAAGTATTCCAGATTTCAGTGCCGACCTTCTTCGAGGTTCATGAAAGCACGGGCGTTCCTCCAACGAATATCGAAGAGGCAAATTCAAACGACGAAAATGGAATGACGCAATACAAGACAGCCATCTGAATGAGATCGTGTACAGTTCTCATGCCTTGCCTGAAAGTTTCAGATTAATGCGGCGAATTGCTTGGCCCACCGCATATCGTTGCCGGATTCCGAATCGCAATCAAAGCGTGCGCAATTGACGATTCGACCCAAGCCGGATAGGTTACACGCCACCGATTGCGGCAGAAATGATCGCAAATTCGGAGGCGTAGCTCAGTTGGTAGAGCAACGGCCTTTTAAGCCGTAGGTCCTGGGTTCGAGCCCCAGCGCCTTCATTCCGCTCTTGGCGGCAAATCAAATCCGGGGTACCGTTCGGGGTACCATTAGGCCTCCTTCACGACCGCAAGAACGCGGTTTCATTGAGACCCTGAACACGTCCAAAACCGGCGTCAAGACCGACCATGTAATCGACCCACGGACGGGTGAACCCGTCGTCGGGTTGCGTCAATTCAAAGATCCCGTCAAAGCATATACCCGCTATTTCACGTTGCTCGCTCGGGGCAAACGTAAGCAATTTGGCACGTCAAAAGACATCCTTTCGGCCATCGCGCGGTACAGAGTTTGGGAAGCCAAACAGGGGAATCAAACCGCGTCCATTGAGACGCCGCTCGGAGACTCTCAAATGGGAAAGATCTTGCAGAACAACGTCGCAGCCAAGCATCCGGGCGTGAAGGTTGTTCTGACGAGTAACGCGGTCCGGGAAGATCGCGTCGAGACCGCTTCGTTCTGGGATATTGTCCGTGAAGCATATCTAAGAGATCCCGTCAGATTCACCCAACGAATCAACATGGAGCAAATTGAATCAGCAAGGCTCTCAGGCTTGCTGAATTGGTTTGTTGAAGATCGTCAAAATAAAGTCAGTCGTGACCAAATCGTCTCCACAAAAACGCGGTGGAATGAATTCATAGAACTCACCGGCAAGACATTTGCTTGCGAATTGACGATGCCAGTTTTCAAACGATATGAAGAGGCAGTAACCGACATTCAGGAATCGAACAACCGAGCCAACAAGTGGACGCGAAACAGGATAGCCAGCATCCAAACGGTTATTCGTCACGCCATCGCCAAACGTCCGTTGTCCGGCGATGACATCAAGGCATTGTCTCATCAAACCGTGATGGATATGCCAGCCAAGGACGATACGAATCCGGTCAAAATAACGCGGAAGCAGTGGTCAGCATTGATGGTGGCTGCCAAGGGTGACAAATGGTCAACCGCGTTATTGTTGGTTGCATTGAATGGGGCGTATCTCCCGGTGGATTGTCGTCGATTGACTTGGGCGCACATCGACTTCGAAAATCGCTGCATCAAGTTTCCGCGACAGAAATCGCGAGCCATCAAGGGTAAGTCAACGCCAAGAATTTGTTGGTTGCGGAACTCCACAATCGAGGCACTGAAGATATTGCAGGCAGAAAATCGCAGTCGAAATATCACGCATACGCACGTCTTTATTTCATCGCAGGGACAACCCTGTGCGAAACAAACCATCACGCGGCTGTTTCAGAAATTGGCAGACAAGGCAGGAGTGGGGGGCGTCACCGCCCGCAACATCCGGCATACTGCAATCACGGCAGCAAGCAATGATCCCACAGTTCCGGATCGTCACGTCGATTTGCTTGCCGGTCATTCCACGGGAATCAAGGAACATTACGTGGTGCCAAATGCCGTCCGCATGGCATGTGAAGCAATCGAGCGGGAATACTTCTCAAAATGGCGGGGCAACAACTAGTTGTAGTCTCCAATCCCATCCTTGATGTCCTCGAAGTGTTGAACTAGGGCACTCTAATTGACTGTAGCTGGCTTGAAAGTACGATTACTGACTCGGTACGTTGATCGGTGAATTCGTTTGAGAGGAACAATACGGAAGGGCTGCGATGGCAACGGACAGAGAATCAAACGGATTAAACACAAAGTCGGAAGAACTGAAAGCTTTAGAGGATAAGGCTATTGATTTCAATATCCCAGAAGTCGAGGACTACTTGGCCCACACGATTGCAAAGAAAGCACGCGCTTATGTCTATGGCTATTTTGCGATAGTTGGAGCTTTAGCAAGCGTCATCTTCTTTTTCTATGGAAACGACGTTCTGAATAATGTGATCGAAACGAACTTTGTCAAAGTGATCAAAAAGAAACAAGAAGAAGCGGCTAACAAAGTGGAGAGCATGTCGAAAGAGTTTCAAGGGAAAATCAAAAGACTACAGGAATCAGCGGAAGCAAAGTCAATCGAGTTTCATGAGCTTATCGGATTCCAGCTGGGAGCGGTCAGCACTCAGCCGAATCCCTATTACAATACAAGAGTAGACTTAAGTAATATGATAGGCCCAATGGGTGATCAAGGGGTGGAAGGAACAACAATTGGATTCTCATTGGCATACGCTCTATCCGCTGAAGTCAAGCGAGTCTTCGGAAACAGTCTTGTCTTTTCGGCCCGTTCGATCTACGTTGAAGCAAAGAAGAGAGATATGTGGCCGGGTGAAGATTATGAAGGCACCAGTGTCGAGGGGGGTATCGCGGCTCTAGAACATGTGGGAGCCTATCTCGAAACCGATTGGCCTTACGAAAGCAAGAACGAAGCTTTGCCGAATCGGAAGCCTGCTATGCGCATTTCTTCATACGAGAAACTCAATGACGTAAATCAAATCATTGCGTCACTTGTAGATCGAAGGCCCATTGTAGTGACTTGCATGATCTTAAGAGGTTTTGCCGACGTGGGTTCCAACGGAATAGTTTCACTAGAGCAGAATCAAATGCCTCTGGGTAGCAGCAGCCTTTGCATTGTTGGATACGACGGCACTAAGGATATGTTCAGATTTGCGAATACGTGGGGATCAAACTGGGGAGATTCCGGCTTCGGCTACATCGGTCGCGAAGACTTAAGTGAGATACTAAAGGGAGCATTCAGGATTGCCCCAGCGTCACCGAACTGAATGGCGTAATTCGCGGCGGATCTTTCATGCGCTCTTGCGGTCTCGCCAATTAAACTTCAATAAAGCAATCCGATTTCAGCCTTGGCGTAGATCCCATTTCGCGCTACACCCGACCCGACAAAAACCACTTTTCGGAAAGGGTGAAATCCATGCCAAAACAGACCAAGAAACCAAAAATCGGCTGTTATCTCCGCGTCTCAACCACAGACAAACAGACGACCAAATCACAACGACATGCAATACGCCAATGGGCCAGCAACAACCACATACCCGCAACTGAACTCAAGTGATATTCAAGACAAAATGTCCGGGGCCACCACCGATAGGCCACAACTCGCACGAATGCTCAGGGCGGTCGCCAAGGGACGCATAGATTGCGTGGTGGTCTTTCGTCTCGACCGTCTCGCCACAAGACCGAACGTACTGGTTGCAAGACCACATCGACAACTTGGACGCATTCGTCCTCGCACTGGGACTGCGAGATATCACGCTCGTCATGCACGATTTCGGCGGACCGGTTGGAATGGGCCTGGCGGCCCGCCATCCCGAACGG
Organism: Alphaproteobacteria bacterium; assembly: GCA_028285105.1. GTDB lineage: Bacteria > Planctomycetota > Phycisphaerae > UBA1845 > UBA1845 > UBA1845. Next base: position 40,936 of record JANQQE010000015.1, on the reverse strand, counting down.
ATCAAAAGCATCATCTCGATAAACGGCCCAACGCCATTTGGTCAGCCAGACCTCGTTGACCGTTTGATTGCGAACGCAAACGTGTCACCTTGGTTTCAATGGATTCTCCAAGCCGAAGAGAATGGTGTTCTCGAAGAAGTCTTGGGGCATCTAAACTACAACATTCTCTCCACGTTGAAACTGAACGGATTCGTGCGTAATGAGATCGTGACCGACACATGGATCAACGCTTACGCCGCACCGTTCCCGACCCCACGGCATGCGGCAGGTGCGATCGGCTGGGCCAAGGGCTTCGCCACGGGTACACACCAATTCGCCATGCCGGATGAAAGTGCAAAAGACGCGATCTTGCGGATGCCGGCGCTCGCAATCTGAGGTGAGCAGGACCGCACACTGCATTCCAACCACTTTCTACCGCTCTTCACGCATTTGTTTCCTAAGGCTCCCGTTCACCGATTAGGGAACGCGGGGTACTACAGCCCAGAAGATGCGCCGAATGAAGTCGCGCAACTCGTTATCGAGTTCTTGAATGACTCACGGTGATTGCAGCCTTGACCGCGAATCCCTGAGTCAGCGACATCGCGTTTACTCCGTCCGTCAAGGCCGTCCAGGAGGGCTTCGGTTCGCCCAAGGGCCATGCGATCATGGAACAGCGCGGTGGGTGGGGCGATTTTGTCACGTCGGAATTTGCGGTATGCATATCCAACCGCGAAACGTTCTTCATTACAACGGTGAACGCCAACGGCCACCCTGCATTCAACACCGAGTCGGGAGTCAAGTTCAACGTTGCGAACATCGCGCGGTTTTCAATGGATTGTGCAACAATCTGTCCAGCAGTTGCGGGGAATATCAAGTAGGAGTACTTCGCAACAATCGTTGAGCCCGAGATATAGTGAAATCGAATCGAAGAGTTGAAGCGAACGATCGAGAGCTTCAAGACGTTCCGATTTGATTGCACCTGCGAGAACCGTATCCGCCAACGGGCAGCGCATTACGGCTACTTGGTGTAGGCATCGCTTCTGCTGCTCACCAATCGTTGTCGTGTTCGGCGATATCGAGGATGACCTCTCCGCGCCGTCGAGCAAGAGGGGAGGCACAAGGGTAGCAACCGGGTTGCTCGAAGCCATTGGCGTTGCCCCATTGAGCCGTAAGGCATGCACTGATCTGCGTATGGTGTCCAAGCGTAACACATCTCCATGTCCGTTGGTCTCGCCGCCCATAGGCGTTGGTGATAACATGCGCAGAGTCACCCGTGATTCGTGGAATTGACTTGCCTGCCGCGCGCGACCGCAAATTACCTCCAATCTTTAGACGCTCCCAAGACTGAATTGGAGAGACTTCTACATTTTCGACTCCTCTTGGATGGACCTGCGCGCCCCAGATTCATTGGGGAATGTTGCTGAAACTCTCTGCAAATTGGTATCTCATTCGGACTTTCGCATACGATCCTGCGTCTTGTTGAGAAGTTCAATGACATGTTGTGTTCGATCGTGTTCTTTGCCCAATGAATCCTGGAATCCTTGGTGTGCGCGACGGATTTGAGACTCGGCTCTTTTTGGTTCGCCTAGTTCTAGAAGGCATTCTCCGTAATTCGCTCGAAAGTGCGCCGCGATCCAATCGCCTTCGGATTCCTTTATTTCCGCATCTGGTAACCAAGATTCGTACAATGCCTTTGCTTCTTGAAGCTGCTTAGTTTCGATGAGCGCACGGCCGTACCCGATGACGGAGTTGAGTGTGTCTCGATGCGAGCGACTTAGTTTTTCTTTTCGAGATTCAAGTACCCATTTGTGAATCGCTTTGGCCTCATGCCATCGCCCGAGTTTGCCTTTGACGTGGGCATGGTTATTCGCAGACGAGAGCGTTAACGGATTGTCTGGACCAAGCGTTCGCTTTCGCAACTCGACGGTGCGGGCAAGTACTTCGTCCGCGCGATTGAAGTCCTCAAGCTTGATGAGAATCATGCCAAGCGTGTGCAAGCAATGCAGCGTATCGGGGTGATCCTCGCCAACCCTGGCTTGCGAAGATTCGACAGCACGCTCCATCATTTTCAATGCCCGCTCATGATCACCGACTTGCATATGCAGCGTCGCCAGATTGGCCGTCGTGCTGATGGTCGCGTCATGATTGTCACCATGTACTTTACGATTCTGTTCAACCAACTCTTCAAACATGGCAATCGCTCGAACCAATTCGCCCTTGGAGTAACAGAGCATCGCCAAAGACGATTTTGAGCTGAGGGTAGAGGGATGTAATTCGCCCAGTGCGTGTCGATGAACTTGAAACGCTTTGCGCAACAATGGTTCGGCTTCATCAATCCGCCCGATCTGACGGTAGACCTGAGCAAGCACGATCATGCTGCTGACGGTCGACGGGTGGGATTCGCCGAGTAATTCTGTGCGCTTTTCTAGCGCTTCGAGCAGCAATGGCTCGGCTTTGCCCAATTCGTCCATTTCAGAATACAGAACGCCAAGACTGTGTATTGTCTTGAGCGTCGCATGATGGACGTCACCAAGCCGCGTTCTCTGTTGTTTCAGCAACCATTCATATTTGTTGGCAGCTTCCCGTACATTTCCAAGGGCAGCCGATGTTGCGACGACATCGCGAAAGGCAAGGAGGGTACTGTTATGATTCGGACCGTGCAGATTAAAATAGTATGAATATCGATGATCGTATAGTTCCTTGGCTTCTTGTTCCTTTCCGATTGCTGAGCACAAGCGAGCTAGCTCACCGGACACATTCACGGTCTTCTCATTGCTTTCGCCAAGCATATTCTGATACGTGACATGCGCAGCTCGCAAGAGCGGTTCGCTCCGATCGAAATAGCCAAGGTTTCGGAACGTAGCGCCAATCGCGAGTTGCAACTCAGCTTTGACGAGCGGACGTTCTGCCTGTTCTTCATCCAGTTTCCGCACCGCTTGATCCAATACGTCAATGATCGACACGTCACGCTTGCCCGCATATTCGTGTTCACTCCAGGGATCAGGAGCCGCAAAAACATTGACGAGAAACGCATTCATGGCTCGAGCAGTTTCTGCTTCGCTTTGGGCGACTTGCATGGATTGACTCGCAACTTTCCAACCCCAGCTACTCGCAATGACCGCGATCACGAGTGCAAGAATCGAAACCGCGCTTGCGATGGATGCCACACGATGACGCATTACGAGTTTTCTAATTCTATAGGAGAACGTAGATGGCACTGCCAACACCGGTTCGATTGCGAGATGCCGCTCGATGTCGGCGCGAAATTCGTCGGCTGTCCCGTATCGTTTCTCTGGATCGACTTGCAGCGCTTTCATGACGATGCAGTCGAGGTCTCCACGAAGTTGATTCGCTTGATTTGATGTCGAATGACTCGGTGGAACCGGTCTTGGGTTAAAATCAGTTTGCTGGATTCTGGAGAGCGATCGGCTGTCAATACGGTATGGCCGCTTATCGCAGAGCAACTCGTACAAAACCACTCCAAGCGAATAGATGTCGGTGGCCGTGGAAACAATCTCGCCACGAATCTGCTCAGGACTGGCATATGCCGGGGACATCAGTTGCAATTGATGACGCAACGTTGCGTCCGTTGTTGTCTCGGCATCGTTGGTGACTACTTTGGCAATTCCAAAGTCGAGCAGCTTGATCTGGCAATCCCGATCAGAAGTTTGCACCAGAATATTGCCAGGTTTGAGGTCCCGATGAACAACCAACTGACGGTGGGCTGCCATGACTGCATCGATAACCTGTACGAAGAGCCTCAATCGACCCTCGATATCGATCTTGTTTGACTGGCAATATTCGGTCAACGGCTGACCATCGACATATTCCATGACCAGGTACGGACGTCCATCTTCCGTAACGCCGCCGTCAAGAAGTCCAGCGATGTTGGCGTGCCGCAATTGGGCAAGCATTTGCCGCTCATTCTTGAATCGTTTCAGCAATTCTTCATTGCATAGTCCGGGTTTGATGAGTTTGATGGCAACCTGCTGCTCGAACTGATCGTCTGCACGATGGGCCTCAAACACATCGCCCATCCCGCCGCTTCCGATGTGGCGAATAATTTTGAAGCGGCCAACGCTTTTATCAATCATGACCGATGTGTGGGAGTCTTCCCGGACAGCAGGTGGGCTTTGGAGAAAGTCCTGCGCTTCAGCATGTGCTTGTAACAGCGCTTCAACACTTTCCTTCAGGCCAGGGTCCGAACCGCATGCTCTTAATATAAATGCCTTGCGCTCCGCCTCCGGCAATTCAAGCGCGTCGCAAAACAATTCGTCGGCATTGGAAGTGGCGTATCTCTTCATGGCCCGTCCCTCGGTGACTTCGTCGTGTCGTCTGCCTTCATGATCTGAAACAATCTGGCCCGTGAATATTGCCAGTATCGTTCGACGGTTCGCGTTGTCACCCCCAACACCGCGGCCGTCTCCTCGTTGGTCATGCCCCCAAAAAACTTGAGCTCGACCACTCGCGCTTTGTCCGGCGCTTCGTGCGTCAGGGTTGTCAGGGCGTCGTCAAGTTCTGCGAATTCGTCCGATTCATCCGGCAAAGACAGCGTCGCGACTTCGCTGAGTTGAATTTTTTTGTTATCGCCTCCGCGCTTGATGCGTTTTTTTGCCCGTGAGTGATCTACCAAGATCCGTCGAATTGCCGTCGCCGCAATGCTCAAGAAATGCGCCCGACTTTCCCAAGTGGTCTGATTTTGATCGATCAGTTTCAAGAATGCCTCATGCACAAGAGCCGTGGCTTGGAGCGTGTGGTCGGGTAATTCGCGCTGCAAGTGACTTTGGGCGAGGCGGCGTAATTCGTCATAAACGACAGGTGCCAACCGATGGACGACTTTGCGATCGCCGGTAACGACGTCATTGAGTATTTTTGTAACCTCTTCTCTCGACGACATTTGCGAGTCGTTCCAAAAATGTGCTAATCGGTTGTCGGATCTCAGGGCCGTCCGACGCGGAGTGAATAGCCGCCGCTCCAGTTTAACGGACTGAATGCGGCCTTGAAATCCAACAACAACCACGAGAGCGAAGAACAGCCATGGCATTCGAACACAAGACTGCACTAACCATTGTCGTATTGCTCGCCGCAGGATGCACGCAGAATCCTGATGCACCAATCACCGCTCTTAGTGGCGATTCGAACGCGCAAGCCGCCTCCGCAATCCCAAGAATCAAGTTTATCGCCCGGGCGGAAGACTTTGCAGATGACTACCCGGAGGCGACGGGAATGCATTTGAGCTTCAACACGCTGCACGTCATCTTCGAAACCGAAGTGACCGTCGGCGATGTCAATGCTGTCCTCAAAGAACTGGATGCTGAAATCGTCGGCGGCTTGTCTGGCGATACGGATACGCCCGGAGTCCTGCAAATCCGCATACCGATCACGAATCACGAAGAGTTGCTGCCGATACACGAGTCGCTCAATGCCAATCCATTGATTCGCGTCGCTGTTCCGGACCTGCTGCTCACGCCGCAATACACGACAGAGGACAATGATGGCAACCCAACCGATTGGGATTGGGATGCGACACCCTCCGGCGGAAATTGGGGGCATGAGCTTTGTCGCACGCCTCAAATGTGGAATCTTACAGAAGCGCTCAGCAAGTCGAATCGATACGTCAAGATCGGAATCCTGGACAGCGATTTTGAATCGCATCCAGATATCATCGTTCATGATTTTGTCGACGAAGACATCGCAACGGTCCTCGCCACTGCCAACGGACCGCTACACGGTATGCACGTCGCAGGGATTGCTGCCGGGGTGTGGGATGACGGCCGCGGCATCGATGGGGTCAGTCCAATGGCCCAACTGATCCAAAAGAAATTTAGCGGTTCGACTTCATTCATTGATATCGTCGACGCCCATCCCGATACAAAAGTGATCAACATCAGCGTCGGAGTCGGTCTGATCCAATTCGGACTCGATCCGGAAAGCGCCGTCGTCTCTGGCATCATGGATGCGATGGGGCAAGTCATCGCCACCTACATTGAGATCCATGGCGAAGAGAATCTGCCAACGATTGTCGTGGCCGCCGGCAATGATTCCCAGCCACTTGCGCCCGTGAGTACGATGTTGAGTAGCCCATTCGCGAACGCGGCATTCAACCACGGTGCGGAAAACATCATCGTCGTTGAGAACATAGCGCAGTGCGATACCTGCCCGGGTGGTGCAATCTATTTTCCAACGTCCAGCACCGGAGGACATGTGTCGGCGCCGGGTACGTCGATCCTCAGCACGTTTCCGGACGATAGCTACGGTGTATTGAGCGGAACTTCGATGGCCGCCCCATTCGTCGCGGGGCTTGTTAATTATCTCTACGCCCTTGAACCAACCCTGACCCACGCTCAAGTGAAGCAATTACTAAGAGAAAACGCAGTCGCACTTGACGGGCAAGACGTTCAGCCGCGGGTGGACGCTTGGGCAACGGCAATGGATGTCGATCGCATCACTGGCAAAAATGACGTGATGCGCATGTGGCTGGACATTGACGATGGGACGACTGACGGCAATTTGCGCGTCGAACCTGAGAACGGCGGCGCCGCATTCGCCAATGAGGATGCGGACGAAGATGACGGGATCGGCGATACGTCGATCGACATGTCGGACTTCAGACGGTTTCGCGATTGGTTATTGCAAATCGAAAATCCCGCCGGACTGGATTTAGACGGGGGCAGCCAACACCCCAAGAAAGACATTAACGGCAATCAAGTCATTGAACTGCCCGATGAAGAAAACGTCTATCCGCGTGGCGATTTTAACGGAGATGGAGTACTGAGTCGCGATGCGACAAGTCGCGTTCCTGGTGAGGGTGCTGGGAGCGATCTGACGGACCTTCAAGTCTTGCAACTGTTATTCAACGACCCGGATGTCGATGCGTCGGAACTTCCAGACTTAATCGACTCTGCAGACATTCGCGTAAGCCCATTCCTCTGCCTTCTGCAAGCTGACAAGGTCGTATCAAGCGTTTCGATCAGCGGTGTCGGCCTGGTCGTTGGTGAATTCACCCATGACGAAGAGAATATCGAACATGTCTTTACAGTCCCCGTCGAACATAGCAGCTACACTGTCCGAATCGATGCGCTCGACGAAACAGGTGAATTGCTTTTCACCGAAGAATCAGACTTCGATGTCGAACTAGGTGCCGACTATTTCTGGGAGCCCCAACAATGCAATGGTGTGGCGATTGAAATGACAATGGCGGAGCAAATCGATGCTGGAACGGCATCGCCGTTACTGATTCGCGCGGGGTTGGTACAAGGTGGCGACGACATTGAGTATCTGGAAGGGATTTCGCTTGAGTTCGAAATTGCTGGTGGCACAGTGGCTGAAACATCAGGCTTGACTGATGCGGACGGGTTCTTCAACACAGAAGTCACACCTATTGAAGATTTTGATTCGATGACCGTCTTCGTTACGGCGACTGCTCCCAATGGCGCGATTGGTATTGAATCAAGAGTCGCATTTCCCCTGGTTGGTGTCCGGCTCTTTGAAAACCGATCACGAATTCAGGCCTTTTCCGATGCAAACAGTCGCTTCAATGGAGAAGATAACAAGGAGGACTTGATTGTTGCGGAATCGTTATCGGAATTTGATGCAAGCCTCTCGCTCAATAGCGATGTATCTTCGGAAGACTTCGGGCCGGCCAAAGCGAGTGTTGAAGTTAATTCGAGTTCGTCGGTAACAACGATAGCGGGCAACTTAACGGGCGGTCAGGGGTCAGCAACGTGTCAGGCCAATGTGCTTGGGGCGATTGAACGGTTGACAACTTCTGCAACGAGGTGTTCCGCCTCTTTTGTGATCGCATTTGAGATTGGCGAAAATGCACCGCCACAAGAATTGCACTTACTTGCTTCGCTTGATGGATCGGTTGACTCACCAGTGAGTTTCAATTCACTCACTGTCGGTGTGAGCGGCATCGGTGTGAGTTCAGATAGCACCTTTGGAGCCAGCTCGACTTTCGGCGCCAATCCCTTGCAGGCGTCCACCCAAATCGACGAGACGATCATTCTCGAGCCGGGCTTTAATTACTCCTTAAGTATTTCGGGAGGCATGGGACTTGGAACGAGCGGCACGACTGCGCAGCAAAATGACGGTCAGTTTAGCTGGGATTTCAGCTTTACGTTGGACGATGCGGATTTACCGTGATGCTGCTTTCAGTGATGCTGGTAGATCGTCCATGCTGACAATCCAGTTGGAATTGGTATCGGGAGGAGGTAGGCGACATGTTGAGCATCAGGCTTGCGAAGTCAAGTATCGATTCGACGTAATGGTCTTCATCGTCCTCGCGTTGAGCACAAAACGGATCACGTTACTGCCGGGACTTAATAGGAAGTTCTGAAGTGTCGAAGGCCGAGACGACTACCTTTTCGTCTATCTGTTTGAGATTGATCACCTCCTGTCGACCGATCGCCATCGACGCACCCAAGCTTCTTGCATCATGTTGAGTGTTTTCAGATTTCTGCGGTAGTCGGTTTGAGTCGGCAGGGCGGCTTTTGCTGACCGCAGTGAAGGAAGGCGCATTCGGTGCCCCTGGATTCGTGCGATTCAGGACCATGAATGAGTACTGGTATCAACACCGGGTAAAGGTCAGGCCTATATGGTAGAGAACGCAACTTGTCCGGTTGGTATCAAACGCTGACCCAATTCAGAATTCAGTCAAATCTGGTTACTGTTCGTTGCCGCCTGATTCGATTCCGACCCTTCGCATTACGCGCCGTGTTTCTGCCAGAATCGTATTGCGTTCCTCGGGCATCATTCCTTGGGAAGTAGCGATCAGTTGATGATATGCATCGGTTACGGCACTTAGACGTTCGATTTCACCTGCTTGAAACGCAATCGCATGTGTCAGAAGATGTGCGAATGTCATGGCCCAGTAGGAGTCGGGCACGGTCCCTGCCATTCTTTGAAGCGCCACGGTCAGCGATTCATTCGCTTCCTGGTGTCTCCCTTGTTCGACTTGTGTTCGGGCGATCCACAGATAGCAGCGTCCGATCGTTCCTTCACCAGCTGATCGATCCTCGCACCAGGTCAGTAGCTCACGAGCCAACTCTTCTGCCTCGTCGCCACGCTCCAGAAGCACAAGCGCGGTTACGCCATGTCCCAAAGTTCCTGCAAGCACCGACTTGTTTGAGTAGCTTTTCCGCAATTTCGGAAGAGCGTCCTGAATATGATCGTTTGCTTTGTCCCATCGTCCTGCTGACAAAAATACTTTGGCTAGAGATTGTTGCATGCCCAAGGTACGAATGTGGTTCGAACCAAGTACACGCTGATATTCAGTAAGCATTCTTGTACCCAGGTCAATCGCAGGCTCGTGATTTTCGCTTTTAAGATAGACGGCTACGAGATTGTGCCCTGCATCAAGGGTTCGCATATTGTCGGAACCCAGCGTGCGTTGAGCAATCGCCAATGCTTCGCGTCCGAGATCTTCGGCTTCAGTCCATCGCTCCAGTTTCAACATCAAGCGCAAACCGGCACTCAAAGCGCTCACGGTATTCGGGTGGTCGGACCCATGGACGCGGCGGGATCTTGCCAACGTATCCCGCACGATCGGCTCGGCCTTTTCGTATTCCCGCATTTCAGTAAGGTTGTTTCCGAGTTTTAGTCTAGCGACAAGTACATCCGGATGATCCTCTCCTTTCTTGACCGCGAGTAGATGACTCATTTGCTCGAGCAGAATCTGTGCCTGCGCGTAGTTCTGCTCCATAAAATGGGTCCGAGCAAGATTACCCATTACGGTCAGTGTGTCGTCATGATCGGGGCCGAATTGATCTTCATATTCGCTCAGAACACGCTCATACATTTCTCGCGCACGCTTGGAATCACGTTGATGGAGATAAAATGTGCCCAACTCGGCTCGCGTGTGGAGCGCCGCAGGATGTTTGAAGCCCACCGTCTTCTCAAGACCACTGAGTGACATTTGTAATTGATTAAGCGACTCATCGAGCTCCGTCAGTTTGAGATGCACCACTCCGAGTAGCCGGTGAGCGACGAGCGTGGCGAGGTGATCGGGACCAAGCACATGCCGCCGCACTTCGATCAGTTCCTGTGCTGTGACCTTGGCGTCCTCGAACTGACCCAGTTCAATTTGAAGTTCGCATATTCTTTGCATAACTTCGAGCGTGTCCGGATCCTCCGGTCCAAGAATGCGCTTGCGCGTCTCCCATTCGATGCGCGCTTGCTTCATCGATTTCTCATCCAGCCCTATGCTTTCATAGATGTCTGACAAATTGGCTCGCAAATCAGCACGAAGCGCAGGTTCACCAGCGAAAACGGTGTCAAGAGCGCTTGCGGCTCGGGACATGATTGAGGAATCGAGCGCACGACTGGCTATGGTTGTTGTGTTGATACGTGACAGCACTTGTTCAAATGCATCAAGTTGGGGCGCCACGGAGTCCCCGCCGTCGGCTAGGCTCGCAGTGGCCTCGGAACGAAGATCGTCGGCGATATGCCGCCCCATCTGCACAACATCCAGGTCCTTCAACATGGCGGACTGATAATCGACAACGGTTTGCAGTTGGGTATTCGCAGCGGTGGCTGCATCCCGCTGGCTTTTTGCCTGCATGAGCCCGTAACTCGTGCCAATCAACGCAACGACAAGCATTGCGAAAGTCGCAGCCATCCCGGTGACCAGCCCCGTGTTGCGCCGAGCAAATTTGCTCAATTGATAAAAGGTGCTTGCCGGACGTGCTTCGATGGGTTGGTGCGTGAGGTAGCGGCGAATGTCAGTGGCGAACTCGGCCGCCGAGCCGTAACGCCGATTGCGATCCTTATCCATCGCTTTGGCCACGATGGTTTCGATGTCACCCCGTAGCGATTTGTCAATTTCGCCGACTGTCGCCGGTTCCTCTTCACGTACGATTCGCGCCGCTTCGGTCACGGCTTTGCCAGTCAAATCGTGAGGCCGCTTGCCCACGAGAAGTTGATAGAGCATCACGCCCAATGCATATACATCGCAGCGGGAGTCCAGGTCGGTCGAGTCGCCCTCGATTTGTTCCGGACTCATGTAGGCCAGCGTGCCGACGAGCTGGCCTATTTCGGTTTGCACAGTGATGGTTTGAAGATCGGCATCGGTGACTCTTGCGATGCCAAAATCCAGCACCTTGGGTTGACCGATCAAATCAATCGCCGAGTTGGTTTGAGTTGCAGGCTGTGCCTTAATTGATGTTTTGTCGTGATGGTCAACGACAAGCACATTGCTCGGCTTCAAGTCGCGATGAATAATGCCTTTCTGATGGGCGTGCTGCACCGCATCGCAGATTCGCGCCAATAGTTCCAAACGTTGGCGGGTTTCCAGCTTTCGCGCGTCGGCGAATCGATTGAGCGGTTCGCCATCAACGAATTCCATCACGAAGAACGGCTGCTGTCCTTGTGGTAATTCGGCAACTCCAGCTTCATGAATTTGAGCGATACCGGGATGCTGCAACTGGCCGAGTACATGTGCCTCGTGCTGAAATCGCTTGAGCATATCTCGACCAACCAAGCCCGGGCGCAGTATTTTCAAGGCAACCCGGCGCCTCGGAGACGCTTGCTGCGCCTCGTAGATAATCCCCATCCCACCTTCGCCAATTTGACGAATGATTTGGTAAGGACCAATGCGATCCGGTAATTGCGCGCCTTGCTCGGATGATGAATTCTGACCTGCAGCAAATTCTGCCACGATCTGACCGGATTCGGCTGCGGCTACGAAAGGGATTACCGCGTCGTCGTGGAGCAGTAGAGCCTCGACCTTTTCACGCAATTCGGGATTACCAGTGCATGCTTTGCTAAGTTCTGTTTCACGATCCGCAGGAGACAAGTCGCAGACGTGATCGAAGAGCGCCATCGCACGATCATGTATGTTGTCAGCACTCACGGCGCCTGACCTCCACTCAATTCCAGTTGCAGCCACGCGCGCACCGAACGCCATTCTCGCTCAACGGTGCGCTTGGGCGTGTCCAACACGCTGGCGACTTCGTCAACCGTCAAACCGCCAAAGAACCTCAGTTCGATCAGTCGCGCTCGACTCTCATTTCGGCTGGTTAATTTCTCGAGCGCGTCGTCGAGTGAAAGCAAGTCGATGGCCGCGCTGTGAGACGGCGTTTGAATCAATGTTGATTGACCCAAGTCATTCTGGGCCCGATGAGCCCTCGCCCGGCGCTTCGCGTGGTTGATCATGATCTGACGCATTGCAGTTGATGCCACAGCGCAAAAATGGGCCTTGCTCTTCCAGGCATCTTCAGGCGCATTAACCAGACGAACGTAAACGTCATGCACCAACGCCGTAGGTTGAAGCGTGTGGTTTGCCGGTTGACCGCGAAAGTACGCGCCCGCACGGGCCCGAAGCTCTTCATAGACAAGTGGGAACAGCTCGCTTGCCGCGGATTGGTCGCCACTTCTGACACGGGCCAAGAGTGCTGTAGCATCGCCCCCGGGACGTTGGATATCAGCATTGCGTTCGTCCATTCATCCATTTTAAGCCGATTGCGTCGTTGCCGCAAAACTCTGAAATATAAGACTTTACAAATTGTCTGGGTTTTCTTGGCGGACATTCAATGACTCAGTTGTTTACGGGGTGAAGTCGGCATTGGTTGAACCTGCTCTTGTATGACGTGAGTCAACCAGCTAAACCCTAGCCAATCGCAACCAAGGAGAAACGATGATTCTCAAACTGAAGAAAACGACGTGCATCTGCGCGATGGACATGGTTCCGAGTCATTCATCAAGATTGATTCAGTCAACGCTTGTGTTGTTGGTGTCCATCGCAGTATGCCTTCAGCCGGCTATCGCGGCGGACTGCAACAACGACGGAATCCAGGACGATCAACAGTTGGTTATTGATGTGGACTTACGCTCCGGACCCATTGGTGGCTTCGAGGTCGTAAGCCACACGTTCGAAAACGTCCCGGGCGCGCTCGGCGATGTCAGTGTTGAGGTGATTGCCACCACCCAACTGTCGAGCCTTCCGGAGCATTATGGTGATCTGTATATCAATGGCGTCTACTTCGGCCGCCATTACGAAACGAACGGCGGAGTCTGCATATCAACGTCCACCTTCATCACCATCGATGCGAGTACCTGGGAATCATTGCGCGTTATTGGCGAAGGCGACCTGCACTTCGAAATGCGGTTCAGCCTAGCGGGCATTGGCTGCGGAACCGAGGACGCCATATTCAATGCGGACTTTCAGGCCAGCAACGACTGTGACGGCGATGGCCTCCTTAACGAATGCGAAACCGAAGACTGCGATGGCAATGGCGTGTTCGACGGCTGCGAAACCGACGCCGACGCCGACGGCACCATCGATGCGTGCGACCCCTGTCCGTGCGGCTGCGCCGATTCTGACAACGACACAATCGGCGACGCATGCGACGTTTGCCCAGGTGCGGACGATACGATTGATTGCAACGGCGACGGAACTCCGGACTGCACGCAACTCGAGGGTAGCTTCAACACAACTGTGGACGGACCGATTTCGCCCCCCTGTGTGCCCGACGGCGAGACCGTCATGATGATTAGCGGACGCCCGCCGCTGGCCGGTTCGGACGTGTCCCTCGACCTGGAAGTCGGCTGGGCCAACATTGATGACCCAACCGAGTGGATCGATCTGACCGCCAATGGACAGTATCTCGGTCGCTTCTTCGAACGCCCGCTGACCTGTGACAACACGGACACGATAATCGTGCCGGCCGCGACCTGGAACGCGGTCCTCGCCGCCGACCCGGCCCGCAACGTCGAATTGAGAATCCTCCGCAACGCCGCTTCATGCGGTGGTACGAGTACCTGTCCCTTCAGTCCGCCATTGGCCTTTTGCACCGTTGCATACACGTTTGACAACGACCTGAATGACAACGGCTGGATCGACACTTGCATTCCGGACTGCAACCCGTTCGGTCCCGATACGGACAGCGACGGTGTCTCGGACGAGTGCGACCAATGCCCGAGTACGATCGCCGGACACCCATACGTCGACGAACTCGGTTGCCCATACTACGCTTCGCCAGCCGACTTCGACCGCGACGGCGACGTCGACGCGACCGACACCGACGCCTTCTTCACCTGCCAAGCCGGTCCCGACGTGATCCCGACCAATCCAGGTCCGTGCAGTAGCCTGGATTTCCTACTCGACTCCGATGTCGACCTGCACGACTACCTTGCTCTGCAAGACGCGGCCAGCCCGAGCGGGATGCTAGCCGAAATCGAATCAGCCGGTGGGGTGGCTCCGAACTACCTGCTGGTGGACGATTATGTGAACGGGGTTGGTTCGGCCATCGACTGGTTCGCGGCTGACGATCACTGCGAAACTCACTTCGAGACCAACCTTGCCACTGTGGATCCGCAGCTTTCTGCGGTTGAGGAGCAAGCCCGAATCGACGAGATGACCGCCCTGTCGATCGGGCTGGGCGATAGCTGGATCGGTCTACGATACTCATCAGGCCCGCTCACGAACCCGCAGGTAAATTTCATAGGTCCGGACCTCTTTCAGTGGGTCACCGGTCCTCTCTTGGAGCCGTCTCCGATAGGGACGAGTGTTACCAACTGGGCCCTCGGTCTCTCGCCTGACTTTAACGACTTTCTGCTTAACCAAACAGACAAGTGCGTCACGCTGTACGCGGCAGACGGACACCGCTGGTTGAATGCCGAGTGCGAAGGTGGTGGCGGCGTCGGCTTCGACGTGCAATCGTGGATTTGTGACGCGCCGCCCGTCGTGGCCGGTAGCGAAGACCAATTGGTTCCTGCCGCTCTCGACCTGCAAATCGTGTCGGACGGCAGTTCGAGCGTGGAGGTTGAGGCGGGTGCCAATGTCTCGTACCTGGTGCATGGGCAACTGGACAATACGATCAACCTCGGCCTCGCTGGATTCGCGTTCGATCTATCGTTTGACGGCGGGGCACTGAGTCCGGCGGATACTCCGACCGGCGGTCCGTTGAACCAGTTTGCTGCACCGCTGGGGCACAACAACCCGGGCGGTTTCGGCGGCACGGTTTCTAACGGTGACTTGCTGCAAGTTGGCGGCGGGCAGAACACATTGGATTACACGGGCAGCAACGGTCCGACCGGCAGCGTCGTCACACTGATTGGACACAGCCAGGAAGTGTTAGCAACTGGATCGCTGGTGGCTCCCATTGCGCCGGGCACCTATACCCTGACGCTGGGCAATGTGATCGCAACAACAATCAATGCGGGGGAAACGGGACCGGGCATTTACCGCTGCGAGCCCACCATTGCAGGTTCGGTCACGAATCTGACGATCACCGTGGTTCCGTGCAGCGACAGCGATGCTGATGGCGTCTGTGATCCGGACGATATCTGCCCGGGATTCGATGACAATGTGGACACGGACGTCGATGGCCTGCCCAACGGTTGCGATACTTGCGCTGGTGGCGCGGCAAGTGGCGACAGCGATGCTAGTAGCAGCGTAGATTTGATCGACTTCGAAGCTATGGCAACTTGCCTGACAGGTCCCGACAACGGTTCGGGCGACGGTTGTGAGTGTTTCGACTTCGATTCTGATGATGACGTCGACATGTTCGATTACGCTGATTTCCAATTGAAGTTCGCCAATCCGTAGAAAGTGCTATTCAGCCGACTAGCTTGATTCTCTACTGCTAAGAGACCAAGCCGCTCTCGTAACGGGCGCGGCTTGATCTTTTCTCTTCGAGCCGATCCCACAGTTGCGTTAAGGCTTTGGTCTTATCTTCAAGGAGGAATCGCCGTGAACTGACATAAGCAGATGGTAAAACTAGGAAATGGGTTGGACGGGCTGGAAGTAGATTCTTGCGACGAGAGTTGTTTCTGATTACGTTTGCAGGAACAACAAACTTGTGTTCACAGCGACCGCAGTCAGGAATTGGCTAAATCGGATCGGCGGAAAGATGCTGTTTGTCGAACCATGCGACCCCTGGGTGAACTGACCTGAACTCCATCCGTGGTTCAGAAGCAGGGCGTCTTCCACTCTCAACCTAAACCGGAATCAGGAGGGCAGGTCATGCTCATGACGAGACCTCCTCAACTACGACCAAAGTACTAACGCACCTGCTGGATCAGGTTGAGAGGGAAAGGTCACCCTTATCGTGAGTAGTCATCATTTTCTGATACTTCATCACCAGTCGATTGATCCAAAATCCAATTGGTCAGTCCATTCGGATCAGTCGGGCGCTCGCCGCGCCCATCGGGTGGGGTTTGCTTGGTGGGCTAATCTTGGGGTTGTTCGCCTTGCGCTGGCCCGTCTGTTTTCGGCTTGTCGCTCAGGCGTTTATTGTATCACCTGGCGTGCCGAACAGCTAAAAGCTAAGTGAACCACTACCAGCGATTGACGACCCATTTGCGGTGCAATCAGCAGGGGGTCAGAATGTAGATCACATCCTGTCGGCTATTCGTAACTCTTCATCTCCACATGAAAGCGCAGGCCGCTTGCCGAGATGCGCGACCCCCCACATAGCGCTGGCCGACACCGAAGCGCGTTTGAAACTCCTGGGCAGAATTACCCGCACCGGAACAAGCTCGTCGCTTGAGAATCAATCTCACAATTGCAAGACCGCTCAAGGTTTAGCGCGCAGTCATCTGCGCTCTGCAATATCGACCTCCCTGTCACATGCGACCGCATGTTATCGCCAAGACTCAAACGCCCGCAAGACTGGACGGAGTGGCGTCTACATTTTGGACCGGCTCTGAGCGGACCCGCGCGCGTCGGCGCCTGCCTGAAGCTTTTTGCGCCAATTCGCAATCCTTTCGGGTTTTCCCCAACGTTCGTAAAGGGTGATGATGCGTTCGCTGGCAGCCGCAACGCAGCCGGCGCCGGCCACTTTGGGAATTGCGTCGCGTTGCGCGCAAAGAGTGGCGTAGCTCGTCGTAAGCATCGTCTCCGCTTCGTCAAAGCGATCCAGCGCTGTCAATGCGGCACCCAGTTGACTCTGAGCGCGTTGGGTGAGCCAGTGGTCTGCC
The DNA here is from genome assembly GCA_028285105.1 of Alphaproteobacteria bacterium. Taxonomy (GTDB): domain Bacteria; phylum Planctomycetota; class Phycisphaerae; order UBA1845; family UBA1845; genus UBA1845. The sequence continues at coordinate 24,037 of JANQQE010000015.1, read as the reverse complement.
GATATCGTCAGGCGCAGGTCCAGGCATTCCTGCCAGGCGATGCGTGCGTCGTCGAAACGCCGTTGGTTGAAGAACGCCCACCCGAGTTGTTCCAGTGTCTGGGCAACACTGTCCGGTCGGGGTGGATTGAGTTGGCGGCGAATCGCGAGTAGTTCCTGGCTCTGTGTTTCCGCATCCACCGCGCTTCCTTGGGCCAAGAGTGCGTCGATGAGGTTGCTATGACATTTATCCCGGATTTCATTGGTCGGTGCCAAATTGGCGAGGGCGACTGCGTATGTCGGCCGGAGGATTTCCGCTGCTTCAGTCGCCTTCCCTAAGTCAAGCACGACGCGTCCTAAGTTATTGCGTGCCATGATCGTGCTGGGATTCTCGTCGCCAAGTGACTCTGCATATGCATCGACGGTTTGCCGCGCGTACGTCTCCGCTTCTGCGAGACGCCCGCCCTTAAACAGCATTGCCATGACGTTGTTTAGGGTCTTGATTGTTCGCGGGTGCCCATTGCCATACCTCTCTCTTTGAAAAACGAGTAAAGCCTGAAACTGCTCTAGAGCTTCGTCGATTCTGCCGCGTTTTGCCTCCAGGGCAGCCAAGTTGTTTCGTGCGCCCACCGCAAGTTTATTGGCTGGCCCTCTGGTGCGCGTTGCTGCCTCGAGTACCTCTTGAAAACACTCGGCCGCTTCATTCAGCCGATCCTGCGAAAAGAGTGCCTGGCCCAATCCTATGATGGCTCTCATTGTTCGGTGATGGTCATTCCCAAGCCTTTGACGCGCAACTTCAATCAATTCTCGAAAATTCGCCTCCGCCTCGACGTACATACCCATCCTCTGCTGCATGACGGCAAGGTCGAGGAGGATGGTACGGGCGCCACCGTGTTCGGCATTGATGTGTTCACGGCTCAATTCGCGAGCGATGCGTAGCTGCTCAATCGCTTGCTGATTCATACCTAGATTCTCGTAGATTCCACTGGCACTGCAGCGCAAACGGGCTTCGGTAAGAGCATTTTCTGCGAATCCGCTGTCAATTTCTCTGATCGCACGATCGGCGATCGTGTTACTTAGCACATTGCGCGCAACATTGGTTGCATTTACATGCTCGAACAATCCATCAAATGTAGCGATCGCCTTCTCCCGATCATTCTTGGCAAGATTCGCTTCCTCGATACCCCTCATGAACTCACCGCGCAAGTCGTTGACAATCGCTGTGCCGACCTTTCTTGCACTCATCTTTGATAGAATCTCGTACTGAAAATCGACGACGACATTCAATTCGTCAATGGCAGTCTGTGCGGTATTTCGTTGTTCAACCGCATCGACCAAGTAGTAACTGGTTCCAACCAAACCGATCGCCAAGGCCAGGATCGTCGTGATTATGCCTCCGACGAGTGCCTTGTTGCGCCGCGTGAATTTACCAATCTGATAAATAGCATTTGGAGGGTGGGCACTAATCGGTTCATGAGCAAGATGGCGACGCAAGTCGTCAGCCAGTGCTGCCGCAGAGTCGTATCGTCTTGCAGGATCTTTCTCGATAGCCTTGGCAACGATTGTTTCGATGTCACCCCTAAAAGCGCTGACAATCTGTCCCAGCCGTTTCGGTTCCGTATCGCGCACCAGTCTTACCGATTCTGCAACGGGTTTGCCGGCGATGTCCACGGGTAGTTTCCCGGCAAGCATCCGATACAGCATGACTCCCATGGCATAGACATCGCATCGCGTGTCGAGAGCAGCCGGATCGCCGTCGAGTTGTTCGGGACTCATATATGCCAGCGTACCGACGAGTTGACCGGCATGGGTCTGGAGCGTGGCTTGTTCGCTCTGATCGGAGAATCGCGCGACGCCGAAATCGAGGATTTTCGGTTGACCGATCGCATCAATGACAGTTCCTGTTCCCGTTGCAGTTACCGCGCGTGAACACATCGACAGGTCCGTCGCCTCGCGCTTCACCAAAACGTTGCTTGGTTTTAGATCGCGATGAATGATGCCTTTTTGATGCGCATGTTGAACGGCGTCGCAGATGCGGACAAAAAGCTGAAGAATATCTCTGTGGCTAAACTGACTTGCACGAACGTGTTTGTCGAGCGAATCGCCTTCGATGTACTCCATTGCGAAGTACGGGATTGGGCGCCCTCCGACATGCTCCGTTCCGGCTTCGTAGATGTGTGCGATACCGGGATGCTGAAGCCGGCCGAGCAACTGTGCTTCTCGACGAAAACGTTGTTGAACTTCCCTTGAGGCGAAGCCTTCGCGCATGACCTTGAGCGCCACTCGCCGTTTTGGATCGGCCTGTTCGGCTTCGTACACGACGCCCATACCGCCGCGACCAATCTCACGAATGATTCGATACCGGCCGATGTAATCAGGTGTGTCGACACGTTCATCGGGAGATGTGGTATGTTCATCGCGCAGGTCGGATGCCAGGAGTTCAATACCTTTTCCGCCGCTCAATATGTTATCGGCGGCTTCAGATTCCTCGTCATCGTGTGCCAGCAGAGATTCGACTTCGTCGAGGAGTTCGGTTTCTTGGCCGCATGTCTCTTTTAGAAAATCCGCTCGCTCGTTTGAATCGAGTTTTAGTGCCTGTGCGAAAAGCTCGGCGGCACGTTGGAATTGTTCGGGTGTACTCATGCTGTCGGTGACTCGTTCAGTTCGCGTTTGAGCCAGGCCCGAGCAACGCGCCAATCGTTTTCAATGGTGCCATGCGAAACGCCAACCACCTGCGCGGTTTCTTCAATGGTAAGCCCGCCGAAATAGCGTAGTTCAACCACACGGGCCTGCCGCGGCGCAACTTGTGCCAGTCGCTCCAGTGCATCGTCCAACGAGACGAGGTCAATCACGGAGCCCTTTACCGGCGTTTCCATATGCTCAAGCGATTCGCGTTGTGCATCACCACCGCGCTTTGCAGCTTTGCGACGCCGTGCCCGATCGTGCAGGACTTGCCGCATTGCGGTAGCCGCCACCGCGCAGAAATGCACGCGACCCTGCCATTTCGCGTCCGGGGCATTGACCAGTTTGAGATAAGCTTCATGTACCAAGGCGGTCGGTTGCAGCGTGTGGTCACTCGGCTGACCGCGAAAGTACGAACCGGCCAGCGCCCGCAACTGCTCGTAAACCATCGGCAACAATTCACTCGCCGCACTCGAATCGCCATCATTGACGCGAACAAGCAGTTGCGTCACAGCATGCACGTCATCAGTCATTGTGTTTTTAGCGTCTTCCAAGCCCATGTCAGAATCATTTTAGCGAACCGAGAGCGATTTTCATAACTCATTATATCTAGGCGATTTACAAAAGTTAACCAATTTCGGCTTGGGAGAATGGGCCCACACTGCGTTTACTGGGTGTAAGGGTATCGTTCATCTAAATGGCGAGGAGAAAGTCAGATGAAACTGCGTGTGTATCCAATCGAGTCTTTCAAACTTAACGATAGACGATTTTCCGGCATGTCCATCCGGCGTCGGTCAAATCGGTCTCTTTCCGCCACTGTACTCATAATGGTTGCAGTCGTTGTCTTGGCGGCTCCTCAATCGGTGTTTGCCGGAATTGTGATTACTTCATCCGTGCAGGATGGCCACTGGAATGACCCGGCGACTTGGGATAGCGGTTTGCCATTTGCAGGCAACTCCTCCTCCGCCAGAATCGGACACGACGTCACAGCGCCCGATGCCAATCAGGTGGGCCATGAGGTTTTCGTCGGTTACGCCGCCGGCGATGGAACTTTGACGATTCCGTCGGGCGATCTCGAAGTTTTTAGGATGGCCGTCGGAAATGCTGGCGGACAAGGAATCCTGGAACTGTCCGGTGGAGCATTGGACACGGATGTTCTGGTCATTGGTAGATCGTCGCCGGGAACGATGCATGTTTCGGACGGGCAGCTGGATGTCGGATTTCTGTTTGAGATGGGAATCGACAACGAGGCGAGCGTCCTGAACATTGCGGGACCCAACGCTAATCTCACTGTAGGGTCCGGTCCTTCCAATCCGGCCATTGTCAATATTGGTGCAGATGCGACCGTTGTCATCGCACCGACGGCGAATGGTCTCGCCGGCCTTTCACCAATCGACTGCCAATTTAACGGATCGATCGTGTTCTTCACGGGTAGCACATTGGAACTCGATGTGTCGTCGTACGTCCCAGATCTCAACGACAGTTGGACGGTGCTCACCGGCACAGCCGCCATCGCAGGTTCATTCAGCTCGCTGGTTTCTCCGCCGGGCTTTGTACTTGAACAGGATCTCTCCGTACCTGGTGAATTGACGATTCGCGTCATCGAGACACCGTGTTCAATCCTTGGGGACAGCGACAGCGACAACGACGGCGTGTGCGATTTGATCGATGCCTGCCCGGGATTCGACGACCAACTCGATGCCGATGGCGACAGCGTGCCGGATGACTGCGACGTATGCCCTGGATTCGACGACGCGGTCGATACGGATGGCGACGGCGCGCCCGACGGCTGCGATGCTTGCGACGGTCCTGCACCATGCAGCGGCAGCATTGCCGTGGACTGGGACTCCAGTGTGAATGGTGTAACCACCGGCGCGATGTGCACGACCTCGGTTACGATCGGCCCGGGAATGTCCAGCCCCATTCCAAGAGACTATTCGAGTGCGAACTACGCGGGCGTACCGTTCACGCCGACTTTGCAGACTCGGTTGGGCTACGCTGCAGCAACCGAATGGACGGCCACCTTCGATCCACCTGTTACCGATCTGCTGCTATATGTTGGCAATTGGCGAAATGCCAGTGACGCGGGTGGTCCCAATCCGATTCATTACACGTTCGATCATCCGTTTGGAATCGTGTCAGGCCTTTCGAATGTCAGCGTGTCGCCAACCGGAGACACGCTGATCGGATTCAACGGTTCAGGCTTGCACAGCGGCATCCTCAAGTTCCCAGGTCCGATCGCGTCGCTGTCGCTGACGACCAGTGCGACGAGTACCGGCGCCGCAATTTCATTGACGTTTGGCGCGATTCTCCCTGGCCCCGACGCCGACGGCGATGGCGTTCCGGATGACTGCGACACTTGCGCGGGTGGTGCCGGATCGGCTGACGTCGATGGTGACGGTGACGTTGATGGCGACGACTATGCCCAATTCGCGACTTGCTTGGCAGGACCTGACGCAGGATTCGGCGCCGGTTGCGAATGCTTCGATTTCGACGCCGATGATGACGTCGATCTGATGGACATAATGAACTACCAGGCGAGTTTCACCGGTCCATAGATTTGAAAACCCCGCGCTGAATTCATGAGCGATTTTGAGGCGGTGGCAAGCGCTTGAGCGCCTGCCGCCGCTTTTTTCGACACTCTATTGCCTATCCCGTGCGAATCCGACCAGCCAGCCAATTCGTCTACAAAAAAAATCGGGCCAACTTGGGAGTTTGATACCGCTCTGCGTTTACGGGGTGTAGGGACTTTTTGAGAAACGGTTCGAAGGTAAATTCTGCATCGACGATTAGCAAGGAGAAAGAAATGGAAACTGCGTTCCGAAAAGTAATGGTTCTATTGCTCGGCGGAATTTTTGTCGCTGGGTGCGGTACGATCCCCGAGGATCAGAATGGGGAGGCAGTTGAAAACGTTGATGTAGCCTCAAGCACAGAAAATGGTCCGTTGGCGGTTAGGGCAATTACACCAAAGCAAGGAGTCGTTGACGCAAATACGATTGTCATGATCGAAGGAGAAGGATTCGCCCCGGGCACCAGAGTTTTCTTTGGGGATGAACCTGCAAAAGAAGTTCAGGTGCTTACCGATGGAATCCTCACCGCCATCACTCCCGTCCACCCGGTCGGAACCGTGAATGTGGCTGTTCAAAGCCAAAGCCAAGGCGAAGAGTATATCGTCGAATCTGAAAATGCCTTCAATTATTTCCTGCTTCCAGCCATCGACTCCGGGGCTGACAAAGACGGTGACGGTTTGACCAACTTCCAGGAATTGACTGGCTGGGACGTCAAAGTCGATCTGTTCGGATTCGGACTGGATCCGGGGCACCTTGGCACGTTCTTGCAACACCATGTAAGCAGTGACCCGAGTAATCCCGATTCGGACGGCGACGGACTTCCCGACGGTGACGAGTTCCTCGTCAAATCCAACCCTGGTAAGGTGGACACCGATGGCGACGGCTTGTGGGATGGCGAAGAGTGGTTCCGATGGCTGACCAGTCCCGTGAGTATCGATTCCGATGGTGATGCGCGTTCACCGGACCTCTCTTCCGAGCGTAGTCCATTACCCCCCAACCCTTCGTTGTTTGACGGTGCGGAACTCTACACCGGCGACGAATTGCTCAAAGCTCCCGCTGATCGGGGAGCAATCAAGCTGAACGCGACGTCGCCGACGCTGGATGACACGGACGGCGACAACGTTCGAGACACGGATGAAATCGACACGCCGGTGCGGGTACCGTGGTTGGCGGACATGCCGCAGTTGCAGTTTGAGGTGGTGGACGATCTGGATGTTCGCCTCGACGTGGAATACGCTGAGGCGCAGGCAACGGCGACCGCGTTTGAGACGTCACTTGAGACGACGCAGTCCACCACCGTCAGCGCCTCTCAGTCCAATACCGTGTCTGCCAGTGTGACGGCCGGAGTCGAAGCGGGACTCAATCCTCTTGCGGCGACGGTATCGGCGGAAATTACTGCGGGCTACGAGCACACCTGGGAGACCTCCCGAGAATCCACCGTCGAAGCAACCCAGTCATTTACGGAGATTCAGGAACGTTCGCGCGAATTTACCGAAACCGCCGCGTCCGGATCAATCACCACCGGCGTCAAGATCACCAACCTGGGCAATACGACCGTGCAGGTGATCGACCTGGCGCACACCGTGCGGCAGTGGGTCCCGGCGAATGGCGATCCGAACGCCGGCAGCGTCGATCCCGGGCAATTCGTCAACATTGCGGCTCTGGCGCCCGACCTGGGACCGGGACTCACCTTGTCGCCGGGCGCGGATTCGGGTGTCCTGATTGCGGAAGCAACGGACATCAACGCCGATCGTATCAAGAGTCTGTTGCGTAACCCGAGCGCGTTACAGCTTGAGTCCGCCGCCTATGAATTGGTCAATGAAGACGGGTTCAACTTTGCGTTCATCGACCAAGTGACGCAGGCACGCACCGCTCGAATCAGCATCGACTACGGCGACGGCGATTTCGAAGAGTACCTGATCGCGACGAATATAGATCGCAACCCGGATGGCACGTACGCGGGGATTCCCCTCAGCCGCGCCCTCGACCTGACCGTCGGCGAAAACAACTGGGACACCGGCGTTGTTTCGCCGCTGTGTGAGAGCGCGCCGGTCGACCCTCAGTTGGTCGTCAATGGAGGTTTCGAGTCGCCGACGGTTCCGGTGGATGAGATCGTTGGCGGCCATCCCACGAGTTGGCAGGTCACCGAAGTTGGCACGGCGCAGGTCGACGTGTGGCTCGACGACGGTGGACCGGCGCCGGAAGGAAACCAAATGTGCCGGCTCGAGGCGGAAGGCATCGGATCTACCGCCGCGATTCACCAGATGATCGCACCGCCCGCGGCCCAGGCTCGCCAGTTCACGATGTCAGCCACCGTACGAGGCGTAATCGGGTCCCCTTATACCATCTCGTTCTGGCAAGGTGATCCGGACAACGGCGGTTCGATGCAGACCGCGATTAACAATGCGATTACCCAAACTGAGGCGCTTCTCGATCTGAACATCCCGATTGACGCTGGCAATCAGCCCATCTACCTGATGATCGCGCTCCCGAGCGATCCAGATTATCGCCTGATCTCGATCGACGCCGTCGATGTTCAGGACCCCAACGGCGTTGGGGAGACCGGACCTGAGGTCGTCTTGCGTTCGGTTCGTGACAAGGCGACCGACTTGTCCCAGCCGCGCTTCTGGTCCGTCTTCCTCGGCGAGCAGAACGGACTCGCCGATCGCTTCTCCGACGTGACGCTCCAAGCCGGCGACGCGGTACTGCTTTCCTACCAGCAGGACGCCGATGGCGACGGCCTACTTGCCTCGCAAGAGCAGCAGTTCGGCACGTCTGACGCCGCCGTCGACACCGACGGCGACGGCCTCACCGATCCCGAAGAGGCGGCCGCCGCCTACCTGGACGGAGCGTGCGGCGTGTTGAACGGCGGCTGGCTGGTCTCGTTCACCGATCGCGCCGGCTTCGACCAAGAAGAGTATACCTACTCCGATCCCACCCGGGCCGACGCGGACGGCGACGGCGTCAATGACCAAGTCGAGCGACAAAACGAGACCGACCCCTTCAACGCCGACACGGACGGCGACGGGCTGACGGACGACGTCGACCCTGCGCCGACAATTGCCGCGGCCATTCTCCACGTCCGACCAGACGGCAACCCGTTCAATGATGGGCGAAGCTGGGCCACGGCGTTCGACTCATTGCAGGACGCGATCAACGCCGCGGCCGTCTTGAACAACAACGGCGGCGACATGCTCGACGACGACGTCAGCGAGATCTGGGTCGCGGCGGGCTCCTACACGGTCAACGGCTCCGGATTGCCCACCGGGGTCCGTCTTTATGGTGGGTTCGAAGGCGTGGAAACACGGCTCGGCCAGCGGGTCGTTACCGCCCTCGCAAGCGGTACGCGGCTCAGCAACTCCGCCGGTTTGTCCGTGTTCAACCTGAGTGCAGCCGACACGATCGCGTATGTGGACGGCTTCACATTTGATGGATCAAACGATCCTGCGATCCGCGCCAATGCGGAGAATCTCGACGCAACCTTCTCCAACTGTTTCTTCGTCAACCATTCCGGAGATGGTTTTTCGGGCGGCGCAGTGTCGTTCATCGGTGCGGCTTCCGCGAGCTCATTGACCTTTGAGGACTGCGTGTTCAGCAACAATCAGAAACAGCTGAATTCGTTCTCATCGGGAGGCTTCGGCGGCGCTGCCATCTACGCCCAGGACCCCTTCAGCAACGACCAAGTCGCACTGCGTCGCTGCACGTTCGTGAACAACCGAGTTCTCAACGCCGAAGCCGATGAACAGGCTAACCGGACACTTGGTGGAGCAATTGTTTGCGTCGGCAGCCGACTTACAGTCGAGGACTCGGTGTTCCGGGCGAACGGTGTAAGGAATAGCACTTCTGCCGGGAACTTCTTTACCGATCAGCAGCTTCAGGGTGGAGCCATCGCAATTCTGAATACTCGCGCTGACATCTCGCGCTGCCTGTTCGAATACAATGAAGTCGACGAGGCCGGCAATGAAGGCGGGGTCTTACCGTGGATCAGCACCCGTGCGGGCGGCGCCATTCACATCGACTCGCAATCGACCGCCAACGTTCAGAATTCCGCCTTTCTTCGCAACCGAGCCCCCTACTTCGGCGGCGCGGTTCACGTCGAAGACGGCGGCGTTGCGGGGATCGTCAACTGCAGTTTCTACGAAAACAGCGTCTACGTGAGCGGCAACAATGCCGAGCGCGATCGTGAGGTGACGCGTCCCAATCGCACTGACGAGTGCACGCCAATCGCCATCGGCGCCGCGATCGGTTCGGCAGGCGATACGACGGTCTTCAACAGCGTGTTCTGGGATAACACGGGCATCTCAACGTGGGTCATTGACGGCATACCCACCGACGACAACTACGTCCTGAACTCGGAAGTGCAACTTGCCGTTGGCCTGGAAATCCGTTTCACCACAGAGTACCTGGGCAGCGGTTCAATGGAGGTCAATAACTCGGCGATCAATACGACCTCGCCCAACACGACGGATACCACCGACCCCCACTTCGTCGCCGCGGCCAATTACGGGCTGAGCGTGTTGACGCCTGCGTCCCCGGGATTCGTCAACGCCGAGACCGGCAACCTTCGCCTGACGCCGAGTTCGCCGCTGATCGATGTAGGTGAGATCATTATCGATGCCAACATCGTCGAAGCAGGATTCCAGCCGTTGCCGTCGCTGGATCTGAACAGCGCTGACCGCACCATTGATGGCAACGGTGACGGTGAAGACCGGGTAGACATTGGTGCTTACGAGTATCAGGGCAACTAACTCTCCAAATAGCAATCACAGACGAATGTCGGGGCGGCCCGATCGCCCCGGCATTCCCGGTTGAAGACCAGAGTCCATTGATCATCCGCGTCCAGATTTTTGGAGAATCAAGATGAATAAGAACTCACTTGAGAAAGCGATTGTTGTGTTAGTCGCTTCGATGATGAACTTGACAGCCCACGGCCAGATTTCCAACGATGAATGCAGCGCAGCGGTGTCAGTTTTTGACGGCGCGCCCGCGTTCACGGGAGAGAACTTGTCGGCGAGCATCCTCGATAGCGTTGAAGCCAGTTGCGCCCCCACGTCCAACTATGATGTGTGGTTTGAATACGTCGCCTCCTGCACCGGCCAGGCAACCATCGACACATTCGAGAGCGGCGGACACGATACCGTGCTTTCAATTTACGACACCTGCGGCGGTTCTGAAATCGTCTGCAACGATGATTTTGGCGGTTTGGAATCGCAAGTTACTTTTTCGACATCACAAGGCGCATCGTACTTCGTTCGGCTTGCATCCATCGGTGCTGGGTGCCCATACGTTCTCAACATTGCTTGCACCGGTATTCCCACTAACGATGAATGTGCTGCTGCGACAATGATCACCGACGGTGTTCCTGCAGTAGAGGGCAACAATTCCCAAGCTGATACCGCGGATGATAATGAGGCAAGTTGCCAACCAAACTCGGGCGGCGATGTCTGGTTCGAATACGTTGCAACATGCACCGGTCAGGCGACGGTCGACTCTTTTGGTAGCGGACAGGAAGATACAGTGCTGTCTGTCTACGACACTTGCGACGGAGAAGAGATCGCTTGTAACGATGACTTTGGAAGTCTCATGTCCCAGGTTACGTTCGACTGTTCTGCCGGGCAGTCTTACTCGTTGCGGCTTGCTTCGTACGAAGCACCGGGTGATTACGATCTCAACATCGCATGTATCGGGCAGCCCGGCGATAACGCTTGCGTTGTCGGTACCAATGATGGCGACGGGGATAATGATGGGGATGTTGACGTCGCCGACTACACGCGTTTCGCGACTTGCTTTGCGGGCCCAGAAGTGGGTCTTCAGTCTGGATGCGAGTGTTTCGACTTCGACGATGACGAAGATGTCGATCTGATCGACATGATGAATTTCCAGTCGAGCTTTATCGGGCTGTAACTTAAGAGTCTTCAACTGTTCGGTGTGTGCAATTGCGGCGGTGGCGGGCGCGAGAGTGCCTGGTACCGCCTTTTTTTGACCTTCCAACGCCTAATCCCAGCGATTCGGGCCAGCCAGCCAAATCTTGGATCAGAAAAAATGATCGGGCCAACTTGGGAGTTTGATTCCGCTTTGCGTTTACGGGGTGAAGGGGGCTTCGGTAGCGTTGCCAGGCTCCGATCCGTTGGAATCAGTCTGTTGGGGAGATCGGAATGTCACATCTAGCTCGTATCCAATCCTTGATGCTCGCAATGGTGTTTTGCTTCGCGTTGAGCATCGGCCAGGCCGAACGGGCTCATGCACAGGAGGGTTGTGTTGCTCCGCCGGTCATCAACCATCGACCGTTTCCTCAGGACTACCCCCTTCCCCTCGGAGCGACGGGGCGCATGACCTTTACCGTCAAAGGTGGGGACGGCGGCCGGGCCAGCGTTCAGCAAAATGCCCCAAGTGGCCCCTACGAAGTCTGCGGGTCGGCCGGTGGGCGCGGGGCGTTGATTACGGCCAGCTTCGACATCGGATCGGGACAGGGCGAACTCGAGCCCGGTGGCACGCTGCGATTTATCGTAGGTGCTGGCGGCGGAACGGATGTCACCATGCCGCTCTTCCTTCGGGTGCCACCCGCGGCTGGGGACGGTGGTGGTGGATCGGCCGTGCTCTATCGTCCGCCAGGGGTCGCAAGCAATAACTGCTCGGACTGGCGTATCCTTGTCGTGGCCGGCGGTGGCGGTGGTGCTCACCAGAACATGGGCCTACAAGGCTGCAGCCAGGACGAGCAGGGCGGTGACGCCTCGCTGACCACCGACGGCAGCGACGGTGGTGGTAACAACGGTGGCGACGGCGGACTGGGCCTGGTCGGTGGCGGTGGGAGTTGCGGAACCTTGAACAGCAACCCGGTCTCAGGCGGTGGCGGTGGTCGGACCGCTGGGGGTGGTAGCTGCAGTTTCGCCGGTGGCGCTGGTTGCCCGAATGGTAGTGGCGCTGGTGTTTTTGGTTTCGGCGGAGGCGGGCTCAGCAATACCGAACTTCTCACCGCAAAGCGCGGTGGCGGTGGTGGTGGGGGATACGCTGGCGGTGGTGGTGGTGGCGACAGCGAGGCGGGCGGTGGCGGTGGTAGTTACGTTGATTCCGACGCGTTTGACGTTGTCCCGGGCCTCGCATATTCGGGCGACGGCTACATACTCTGGAACGCTCCTGACCTGTTGGTCAACGATGAGTGCGTCAACGCCATCCCGGTCACGGAGGGACGCTACGACGGTTGCACGACGACGGCCACGGGCCCGATCTGGTATTCCTTCACCAATTCGGGCGCTTGCGACAAGGAAGTCACCATCGGCATGTTTAACGACGCGCCAAATGTTTCGCCCCCTGACGGCGTCTATCGTCCGGCCGACCTGATAGTTCTCGATGAATGCGGGGCCTTTGATTATCTCCACTTTAGCGACTTCTCGACCAATCCGAATCTTCACAGCGAAATCACCTGGATAGTCCCGGCTGGCGTGACCCACTTGATCGCCGTGCAAACGGAGAACGACGACCGTGGTACGGTTCGCCTCATTGTGGACGTCAACGATGTGGCCAGCGACAGCTTGGTTGCGCCCACCGCCGTGGTGGACACCACGACCGGCCAAACGGCGAGCGGACTGTCCTCCTGCTACAACTCGGTGGCCAGCCCTGACATGACCTATCCGTATGTCAATCAGTCCGGCGTACCGGAAGTCGTCCGCGCAACTACGTGCCTGCAAACCAGCCTCGATACGGTGCTTTCCGTGCACGAGGCGTGCAGCGGTCTGCAGTTGGTTTGTACATCCGACACCTGCGGTCAGCAGTCGGAAGTCGAATGGATCGCCGAGCCTGGCGTGCGCTACCTGATTCGGGTGGCGGGCGAGGGCGGCGCGACCGGTCAATTCCGTCTGGACATCGTCGCCAATCCGATTAACGACGACTGCGCTAATCCGATTCCACTGTCCAATTTCGACCAACGGTCGGGCACGTTCGCCACGGCTTCGCCTAGCGGCGTGAGCGGCGGCTGCGGCGGTCCCAGCACGGCGGACATGTGGTTCTCGTACACCCATCCGGATCCGAACGGATGCCCACGAACGTTGAGTTTGTCGAAGAGCGGGCCAATCGGTTCAGAGTTCTTTTCGGATTGCGGAACCCCCAGAGGCTGCGGCGCCAACCAAACCGTTGTTCAACCTGGCGAATCAGTCCTATTGCGGCTCACGGGCACGCCAAGCATCTTCACTGAATACGCCTTTACCATCGACGACGGTACGAAGTTCGGCTCGACCGGTGAGCCGCCGACGTTGTCGTCCTGGGGCGAACTTCCAATCTCCCTCAGTCGCACGCTTAGCGACAATATCGGTGGCTATACCGCCGCTTGCGGTAACACAACCGGTAAGGGCACCGACACCTTCAGCTTTTACAACAAACTCGGCAGTCGCATCCGTGTAAAGGCCGACACCTGCGGACCGCAGCCGACGGATACGGTCTTGGCCGCGGTGCTTCAACTGGTGACGGGACCACGCATGGGCGTATGTGCGGTTGGTGAAGTCGCCTGCGACGACAACGGCGCCGCCTGCGGCAACGGGCTTCAGTCCGAGCTGCTTTTCGACATGAATCCGGGTGAGTTTGTCGATATCATCGCCACAAAGAATACCTTCGGAAACAACGTACCCTACAACATCACGATCGCCGTCGACGAAATTTACCCGCCGGACAATGACGACTGTGCGAATGCTGAGCCGCTCAGCGACGGGATCAAGATTAGTTCCAACGCTGGCGCAACTACTGACGGCGGGGCAAGCAGTTGTAACGCAAACACCGGCGCGGATGTGTGGTACACTTATACCAATCCGACCGACTGCCCGCGGCTGGTCACCGTTGACGCGTGCAACGACGGCACCTTGAACAAGGGGTTGCTTACCGTATACGACAGCTGCGGCGGCAGCGAAATTGCTTGCGACAGCACTCCCTCCGGCTGTCCCACCGGCGCCCGTCTCACCTGGCGGATCGAGCCCGGTGAGACCCACCTGCTGCGTTACAGCAGCCCGGACATGGTCCCAGGTGGCGTCTTTCAGTTCGAGGTTTCCAGCGAGGCAATCGACCCGCTCGGCTTCGGTCTGCCGGGTGAAGCCTGCAGCGCGCGGAATGACCTGTGTGAGAACGCCCTCCAACTCGTCATTGACGGCAGCCTGCCGGGCACGCTCGCCAACGCGACGCACGACGTCAACGCATCATGCGCTGACGGCGGTGAGCAGCTAAACGACGTCTGGTATGCGTACCCCAATCAGGGTCTCTGCACCGCCGAGGTCACGATTACCACATGTCTGTTTGACAACGCGGGCGAGTTCCGCTCCTTGGCGGCGTATGACGCTTGCGGCGGAACGGAACTGGTCTGCGATAGCGGCTCAACCGACCCGAACGACGAGCCATGCGCAACAATCACCTGGGACGTTCCCCCCGGCGAAACGCACCTTGTGCGCGTCAGTGGTGTTCAGGGTCAGCTCTCGGGCGATGAATATACCCTCACGATTACCAGTATCGGCGAGGGTGACTTCGATGGCGACGGCGTTCAGGATGCCTGCGACAATTGCTTTGAGAATGCGAACGCGGGTCAGGAAGACGCTGACGGCGACGGCAACGGCGATGCGTGCGACATCTGCCCTGGCGCGGACGACAGCCTCGACACCGACAATGACATGGTTCCGGACGGCTGCGATCAGTGCCCCGGTTTCGACGATGCGCTGGATGCCGACAACGACACGGTGCCGGACGGCTGCGATCAATGCCCGGGCTTTGATGACCTGCTCGATACTGACGGTGACGGCGTGGCCGACGATTGCGACCCCTGCCCGAATGACAACCCCGACGACGTTGACGGCAACGGGACGTGCGGTGGTCAGGTGGTAAACCAGGGCACGTTGCTGCCGGGCGTGACCTACCTTGCCGATCTCAAGCCGCCAGCTGCGTTGCCCACCCTGGCGTGCAGTTTGACGCAGTCCGAGACGTTCGACTTCTGGACCTTCGAAGCTTCGATCGGCGATCCAATAAGCATCGAAGTCGACCGGCTTGACGAATTCCCCGAGCCGCGGCTCTCGATCTGGCAAGGCAATCGCGAGGGCCTGCCGCTGGCCAACATTCCGACGTGGGATCAGATGATCGGCGTGCAGTTGATCCTGACGCAGACCGGTAACGAACCGCCTGGTGGCGGCCTCGGTGGCGGGAGCGATCCATCCGTGTTCGGCTTCGTCGCGCCGTTCACGGGGACGTACACCGTGCTGGTCGCTGGGACGTGCAACTCCGCAAGCGACGACAATCGCTACACGATCGAGTTCGATTACGCCCGCAGCGCGATCATTCGCAATTTGACGCGAGATACGACCCATTCGACGATTCAGCAGGCGCTCAACTCTGCGAACAGCGGCGATCTGATTGAGATCGGCGCCGGGTATGTCTTTGAAGACACCATCGTATGGCCCAGCGGTAAGGACCTGACCCTACGGGGTGCCGGAGCTGGCGATACCATCATTGACGCAGAGGGTATCGATTCGAGTCAGCCCATTATGCGGATGGTCGGATCCGGACAGACGTCCGCCACGGTGATCAGCGGGATGACATTTCAGAAAGACGCAGATCAATCCGGTGAATTCGGCGCGGTGCGTCTGGTCGATGTTTCGCCGCGATTCGAAGATGTTAGTTTCGAGAAGAACTTCGGGTCATTCCAAGGAAACGGTGCTGCGAACTTGACTGTGATTGGGGAGGACGCCGAGCCTGTCTTTGAACGCTGCCGGTTCCTCGACGCCCGCGGAAGTACAGCGAGTGTCGAAACACTTGCCGGTGGCTCGATCACGCTGCTCAACTGTGTGCTCGACCAAAGCAACCGCACCTTCGATGGCGGCGACATCAAATCGCTAGCGCTAAGCGGCGATTCAGCCAACGTTGTCAACTGCACGATCGCCGGAACATTCGAGAATCTGGCGCAGACTGTCAACGTGATCAACAGTGCCCTCATGATGCAACCGATCGGCGGCGGAATCGCTTACACGCGATCACTGTTCCCCGGTGCGACCGGAAACAACATCGATGGCGTGCCGAGTTTTGTCGACGAAGCCAACAATAACTTCCGCCTGACCCCGTCGTCGTTGGGCATCGATGCCGCCGATTACGACGCATACACTGCGTCCGGCGGTGGTGGCCTTGACTTAGCTCGCATCTCGCGAGCACTGGACGATCCCAATACCGCCGACACTGGTAGTGGATCGCTGACCTTCCTGGAGATCGGTGCCTACGAGGTTTTCGTCGACAGTGACAACGACGGCGTAGACGACGGGCTCGACACATGTCCCGGCTTCGACGATGCAATCGACGCCGACGGCGACGGTCAGCCTGATGCATGCGACCCCTGCCCGAACGATGTCCTCGACGATTCCGACAACGACGGTGTCTGCGACTCGGACGATCTCTGCCCCGGTCTCGATGACTCGATCGATACTGACGGTGATGGAACGCCCGACTGCGCCGAGCCGGTCGGTGACGAGTGTGCGTATGCGCTGCAGGTCGGCAACGAAACGGTTACGGGCAACCTGTCCGGTCATTCCGGCGGGACTGGGGATGACTCAGTATGCGATGCGGGTGACACGATCGACGCCTGGTTCCGTTACCAAAGTACGATCGGCGGTGTCCTCGTGGTCACGACCTGCGATGTTGGCACGAAGTTTGACTCTGTCCTATCGGCATTCGACGGCTGCCCCGAAACCGGCGGACAGGAACTCTCTTGCAACAATGATGACAGTGTGGCGGGTTGCAGCCTCAATGGTGGTTCGCAAAGTCTGTCGACGCTGACAATACCTGTCACCATTGGGCAGGTCGTGTATGTCCGACTCTCTGTCGCGGGCGATGACTTCTTCGCCAACGGTGGCAGCGGGACCGACTATGCGATCAGTTTTCTGGCTGAGGGCGAAGGTGACGAGTGCGACGACTCTCGGGCCGCGTTGCCTGGCGCCAACCTCGGAACCATGGGCGATAATACGGGCTCAACGGGTGACGATGACTCGTGCGGCGCGTTCAACACCATCGACGAGTGGTTCACGTACACACCCTCATTTACCGGCCCGGTTGAATTCAACACGTGCGATCCGAACACAGGATTCGACACGATTCTGTCGATTTTTGACGGTTGCCCTGGGAATGGCGGTGTGGAACTTGCTTGCCAGGATGGTGATCCTGGCGGCCGCATCGAGTGCGAGTTGTTTGGCGAGGCACTTTTTTCAGCCGTAAACCTGAACGTCGTAGCCGGACAGACTTATCACATTCGCGTCAGCGCGTCGTTCGATGGCACAGGAGAACCAAATGGGCCCCAATATGTTCTTAATGTTATCGAGCCGGACGACTGCGACCAGAGCGGCGCAATCGACAGCGGCGAACTCGAATTACTTATAGGCTGCATGGCGGGCCCTGACACTTCTGGCGCCGCCAATTGTGAGTGCGTCGATTTCGATTCCGACGGTGATAACGACCTGTTTGACTTTGCGGAACTGCAGCGGATTTACTCCGGCCCTTAGTCCACAGAGTCAATGGAAGGCGGCTCGATGAATACTAGAAGCGACCTAATGCCCGTCTTGGATGAATTGAGAAGATCGCTCGAATGGCTATTCAACCAATTGATAAAGAAACGGATTGAAGGATTGAAGTTCCTGTTGCGCGTTCACCGAGTAGTCTTGGCGGGGCAAATCGGACCCTCCGGGTTATGAGCCGGATCCGGTGTTTGGCGTAAATCTAGCAATCACAGCTATTTAAGTGTTTTGGTCGATTTCTCAGCGCGGAAGAATGAGGAAAAACGTGGAAAAATGGGGCGCACCGTCGCTCTCTATACGCTCCCAATCTGGAGCTTGAGCAAGCGAGGCTCGGAGCGGTTGATCACTCATTTGCGGGTGTGAGAGCGGGGGTTCAAAGTGTCGATCACGTTTTTTTTGCGCGCAAATCCTGTTCTTTGATTTGGGATGACCGGACTCATGTTTCACCGGCTTCTCGAAACTCTGCATCTCCTCATGGTAGCTTCCCGTCCTCGAATTCACTACGGGCCACTTGACTCAGGATTTGAGTCGCGCCATCGGTGGACTTGCGCTGGTTCTCCCCAATGCTGATAGAGTTGCTCAAGACGTGATCGTGCGGCTGCTAGGCAGCCAGATCCTGCGATCGCGGGTATCCGTTCTGATTGGGCGCTTAGTGCCTCATAGCTTCCCTGCAATAACTCCTCCGCTGCCTCAAACTCACCCAGTGCCAAGAATGCTGCACCGAGATGGTTTCTCGCACGATTCGTCAGCCAGTGATTCGAATCTATGCCGCTTCGCAACGCTAAGCACTCATCCCAAGTGTCGCGCGCATCGGCGTATCGGTTCTGGTCGTAGTAAGCATGTCCCAGTTGCTCGAGCGTTTGAGCGACCAATCCCGGTTCTGGAGGTGCGAGTTCACGGCGAACCTTGAGCAGTTCGTGGCAGAACTCCTCCGCTTCTTCCGGACGATCGAGAGCGAGCAGCGCGTCGATAAGGTTACTTACCGATTTCATGTGCAACTCTTGGTCGGGTTGGAGTTGCCTCCGGCATTCTTGATAAGCCTCCCGAAAAAGCGCTTCGGCCTCCTCAGGTTTGTTGATATTCAGGAGGACGACGCCCAGGTTGTTCCGCGCCAGCACTGTATTGACATGCGCATCTCCAAATAGTCGCGTGTTCGATTCAAGCACTTCGCGAGCGATGGCTTCTGCTTCAATCAACCGATTTCTCCGAAACATCGCACTCATCAGGTTGTTGCGAACAATTACGGTAAACTCGGTGTCGGGACCGAGCACCCGATTGCACGCCGGAAGCAATTCCTGATAACAGACAATTGCCTCGTCAACATTACCACGCTTGAGAAGTAAAGCGCCATAAGTGTTGCGCCTCTGCAACGTATCGGGATCGTCGGTGCCAACGACTCCGCCAGAGTTTGCCAGTGATTTTTCCAAGAGTGCTTCCGCCTCATCGAGTTCTCCTTTGGATTGAAGCAAACTGGCGAGCGCGCCTTGAGCCTTGAGAACACTAGAGTGAGAATCGCCAAACAATTGCTGCCTCCTGGCCAGAACCTCACGAAACATCGCCTCGGCATCAGCAAGTTGGCCGGACTCTCGTTGAGCCAATGCCAAATCATGCATCGTTTTCAGAGTGAGTCGATTGTCAGAACCAAGTTGTTTTCGGCGAATCTCCAAAGACTTTGTGAACTGTCTTACAGCTTCTTTCGCCAAACCCAGACTCATATACGACCTTGCGACGTTATGCAGCAGTCTCGCTTTTGTGAGCGGATCGTCAGTGAAACCGTCGTTGATTTCTTGGATCGCTCTGTCGGCGAGTACTTCACTGAGCACACTTCGCGCAACGTTTGCTCCGTTGAATTTGTCCAAAACTCTCTCGAAGGCCGCGTAATCGTCTACGGATTTCGTGTCGGACATCGACTGTACGCGTTGAAGTTCCTGGCGCACTTGTGACATCAATTCTGCGCCAAATTGGTCTGCATGAATGTTGGCAATGAGTCTGGATTGGAATTTGGCGACGGTATCGGTTCGATCTCGTTCCAGGTTGGCTTCGCTACGGGCCTCGATCGCTTCGTCTCGTTGCCGCGTTGCTTCAGCCAGACTGAAAACAGTGCCAATCAGGCCAATAAACAGCGCCGCAAAAGTCATGCACAAACCGGCAACCAATCCTTTGTTTCGTTTTGAGAATTTTTGTAGATTGTACCACGCACTTGCGGGACGAGCGGAAATGGGTTCTTCGCGAAGACAATGGCGCAGGTCGGAAGCGAGCTGAGCAGCTGACGCGTACCTCCGATTCGGATCTTTTTCAAGCGCTTTGGCGATGATCGTGTCGATGTCGCCGCGGCATGCACGGTCAATGGCACTTACCGAAATCGGGTCGTCGTCGCGAATGATCCGCGCTGCTTCAGCCACGGGCTTGCCGCCGAATTCCAGTGGCAAACGATCTGTCAGCAATTGAAACAAAATCACTCCGATCGCGTACACATCGCACCGCGTATCAAGGGCGCTCGAATCGCCCAACACTTGTTCGGGACTCATGTAAGCCAGCGTACCAACCAGCTGACCAACATCGGTCTGAAGGGTCGCCGATTGCACGTCCGTATCGGTGAATCGAGCAATTCCAAAATCAAGTATCTTCGGTTGACCGAGTTCATCCACCACAACACTCGTGCGTGTTCCCGTTTCAACGGTACGTGTGATCGTTCCCTGTTCGACGACGAGGATGTTCGCCGGTTTAAGATCGCGATGAATGATGCCTTTTTGGTGGGCGTGCTGAACGGCGTCGCACACGCGGGCGATCAATTCAAGTCGCTGCCGGGTGGTCAGTTGCTGTTGCTGTGCGTAAGCGGTAATGCGTTCGCCTTGAATCAACTCCATGGCGAAGAATGGTTGGCTTCGTCCGTCCACTTCGACCATGCCGGACTCGTAAATGTGGGCAATCCCGGGGTGTTGCAGCTGACCTAGCACATATGCCTCATGTTCGAAACGGCGAATCAGCTTCGCGGTAAGCTGACCACCGCGAACGATTTTGAGAGCGACTCGCCGCTTCGGTGACTGCTGCTCGGCTTCAAACACTACTCCCATGCCGCCTTCACCGATTTTGCGAACGATATCGTAGGCACCGACGCGTTTGGGAATCGTCTGGGCACTCGACGCACTTCCCATCGTTTGCGAGCGCCCAGACGACATCAATTCACGGGCTGGTTCAATTAGCGCGGCATCGAGGTTTGCGGGTGACTCGTCGTGCTTCAACAGCGACATGACTTCCGTGCGCAAACCAGTATCACCGGCGCATTGTTGATCCACGAAATCGGTGCGCTCACCCGGCGGCAAATCGCATGCCTTGGCGAAGATTTCGAATGCTTGATAATGTTGCGAATTCCGCATGGCTGGAGTGTTACTCCTTTAGCGCGCGGGTCAGCCACGCTCTTGCGAAACGCCATTCCTTACTGATTGTCGTTCTGGAAAGATCAAGGTGGTCAGCAATTTCGTCACCAGTCATTCCACCAAAGATGCGCAATTCGACGATTCGGGCACGTCGCGGGTCGACCGCTTGCAGCGCTTCCAAGGCTTCATTGAGACTCAACACATCGACGGTTGACGAATCGGCAGTAGCCACCGGTGTGTCCAAGGTAATCCGCGCCCAGTCCCGACCCCGCTTCTCGGCTTTTCCCTTCCGGGCATGGTCGATCAGGACCTGTCGAATGCAGCTTGCAGCCATCCCGAAAAAGTGCCTGCGATTCTGTGGGTCCATGGCCTTCGATCCGGCCATCTTGACGTACAACTCGTGAACCAAAGCTGTGGGTTGAAGCGTGTGATCGACCCGCTCGTGCCGAAGCTGGGCAGCCGCCATCGCCCGCAGTTCATCGTAAACCAACGGCATGACCCGCTCGACGGCATCGGCCTGACCGGACTCAAGAATCCGGGTGATTTCACTCGCGCTCATAACCATGATTCTCATCAAAATCGCAGATTGCCTTCCGGCTCGATGGTACCACACTCATGTGACGCGATGAATCTTCAACCTGATTAGATCCGCGTTTAAGACCCGGAAACGCCGCATTTTCCCACCAATTGAAAAAAAGTTTGCGCGCGCTGAGCCGTTTACGCCTGGAAGAGTGAACGGCAGGGCAGTCGTCGTTAAGCGGCGACATCCAGTTACTCAAATCAAAAAGTGGAGATTACGATGCGGAACGAGAATGAGAATCAAACGTGGGGCAATGGAAAGTGCATTGGTGACGGAACATTTAGGAAAAGCATGACGTTAATCTTCGCTCTTTCCTCGGCGTTGGGAATGGGAGCGTGGGCATCTCGGGCAGACGCCCAGTGCAATCTCAATTCCCAGTCCACCACCAGGCCGCCTACACAAGATGGATTCCTGGAGGGGGCGATAAGTGGAGACCGGTTTTATACACATACTTTTATTTTCGACGCGCAGGTGGTTCGGTACGCCCTATCATCTTGGGACGTCAGTAATACAAGCAATCCAACCCTACTCGGAGTCTCACCCGAGTCTCCAACGCCGTTCTTCGATGGTTTCAGTTCAGGCTTTGAAGCCAGCCCTGCCGTGGCACTTGGTACGTTGTTCATAGGTATACTGAACGGAAGCATCCAAATTTATGAGATGACCGATCCAAACAACCCGGTTGCTATCGGCACTCTTGACCTCCCCGGTAATGTGATTCGGCTCGAATTGGACGGGAATACGCTTTTTGCATTGAGCGGGGAGCGCCTCGACGCGGTCGACGTTTCCGACCCATTCAACCCAACATCGATCGGTTCGATCGTACTGTCGTCTGGCGAAGGTCTTGGCGCCCCCAAGCGGGACATCCTGCCGGTGACTGCGAACGACCAGTTGATTCTCGTCGACATAAATGACCCTGCGAACCCTAGCGTACTGGACTCGATCAGCGCGCCTGTCAACCCGTTCTCAAGAGTCAATCCGACCATAGTGGGCAACGCCGTAGTTGTCCCCGAACACGGCGATGAGATACTTGTTTATGACATCACCAACCCGACGAGCATTGTCCAGCTTCCTTCGTTTCCCGATCCCAACTGGAACAACACTTTCAGCGGTTGGACTCTCACCGGGCGGGCTTCGGGCTTCATCTACTTTGGAATCGCGAGCGCCACGGAAAGTCCGGCCGGAACCGTTGCCATAGACT
Source organism: Alphaproteobacteria bacterium (assembly GCA_028285105.1). Taxonomy (GTDB): domain Bacteria; phylum Planctomycetota; class Phycisphaerae; order UBA1845; family UBA1845; genus UBA1845. The sequence continues at coordinate 1,137 of JANQQE010000015.1, read as the reverse complement.
TTAGTGATCCCTCAAATCCGTCGATCGCGGATCAAAACGACTCTGACTTCCCAGGAGCCGGCGTAGCCGCCTATCTAAATGGCTCGATGCTGCTGACGGTCCATGCCGACCTCTTCGAGTTTTATGACATTTCATCCTGCGCGACGCTGCCCACGGTGACGGTACACCCGTTCAGTCAGGCGACGGACGAAGGCGGCTCACCAGTTGTCCTCACCACCGTGACCGATCTTGGCACGACCTGGCAGTGGGAAAAAGACGGCCAGCCGATCTCCGACGGCCCCGCTTACAGCGGCGCGACCACCGAGACCCTGACCATTGAACCGTTTCTCGAAGCAGCCGGAGTGTACGCGCTTGAGATTTCCAACGGTGACGGAACGGTCACGAGCCTTCCGGCGGTTGTCGGAGTGCGGGCTGGCGTCCCAGAGGCAACCGGTGCCTGTTGTCTTCCCCTTGGAGACTGTGCAGTTGTAGCGCAATCCGATTGCCTTGCCGGAGGAGGCGCATTCCAAGGCGACGGTGCAACCTGTGGAGGCGTAACTTGCCCACTGCCGGATTCGGGCGATCTCGACGGTGACGGTGATGTCGACTTGGTTGATTTTCAGCTATTTCAGGATGCGTTCAACGGCCCAATGTAGACACCGCTACTTCACTCAAGCTTGGCATGACAGCTGCCGAGAGAGCCGTCGCGCAACCACGCGGCGGCTCTCTTCATGCGCATCGACTCATGACCTGACCCCCTGATATCGATCCAACCCAAGAGTGAGTATTCTGGTTGGATCATTGTTTCGAGGAGGTCAGGCTATGAGCAGGAAGCGGTTCACGACAGAGCAGACTGAAACGCGAAAGCGTTGAAGCACAAACTTCGTCAGGCGGAGGTTGAGATTGCCAAGGGCAAGTTGGTTCCTGAGGCTTGCAAGCAGATCGGTGTGGTTGAGCAGACGTTCTACCGTTGGCGGAAGGAATACGGCGGACTGAAGCTAGATCAGGCCAAGCAGTTCAAGCATCTTGAGCGGGAGAATGCCCGGCTTAAGAAGCTGGTGGCTGACCTCTCGCTGGACAATGCCATCTTGAAGGCTGAACGCGACTGAGGAAGGAGCGTGAAGGCAAACCCAAACTTCTGAGCCCGGCGCGCAAACG
>JANQQE010000012.1 GCA_028285105.1 Alphaproteobacteria bacterium | reverse complement strand
GTCCGGGGATCGAAGAGATCGGTTCGCCCCCTGCAATCGACAAGCTGTTCGCGCAACTCGAAAAAGTCACGCTCAAAAGGAAAAAGCAAGCCAAGTTGGTCAATCCCGAGGAGTAGCCTCGCACTTTTCATCAAGGACTGTGTCCGCGGGCTTGATGAGTGCCACCCATTCCGGAAAAACCCCGCTGACGTTGCCTGTTAGGTTGTAGCCACAGTTCGCGCATTCGTTGTCGGAGCGACGATCAACACGCCAAAACCAGAGCATCGCGATGGCAATCAACAGCAGGAGCATCCAAATCGGTATGTGGACAAAGTGCGTTGATTGATGGCCCTTCGTTCTCAATAGCGGTGCTGAGTACACGACTTGACATCGGCAAGCTAACTCAAGATTCTAACGCCCTTCGACACAGAAGTCGTGGTTGGGACAGGTTTGGCCATGCTTCGATGATGGATTGTAAATCGGAATCGATTGCGGGTGTATTGGCCGAATCTACAACGCCTTCTGCAGCGCTTGCACGTAAGTCAATGGCAACGAGAATTCCCTTTGAATTCTTATTTTGGACTATGTCGTAGCCTTCCATGGCGCACCCGATTGGTGAGGGACACCGAAGCATTGCCGAATGTGTTTTCAAAGAACTGCGAGAGGAATGATGAGAATCACGGCATTTGTTTTGTGCGGGCTCTTGTGCGGATGCGGCGTCAACGGTATTGATGAAGCAAGGATTGAGGCGGCGTGTAGAGTTGTTCAGCCGCAAAACCTGGAGTCTGACAGAATTGCATTGGAGGTATCTCGTTTTCTTGGAGTTTCGAAGTCTGACGCGCTGCAATTCACTTCTCAATCATGCACTGATGCACTGAGCGATCCCAGTGCGTGCATTAATTGTTATTCGGTTCTGGTCGATGAACTCTGGCCGTGAGAAAATCAGCCAGTCTTTCTCAACAACGAGTCGAATCTTCAATGCCGAACACCTCGCATACCGCACACTCTCCCCAAGAATGCCGCTCGAAGCGGATATACTTGGCGTCAGTCCTAATTTAGACCGAGCGTTGAAATGACTGTTGGCGACAATTCTCGCCCTAATCTTGTCGATTTCATTGCGAATTTTATGTGGTCACATTTGCAGGGTTGCCATAATGTAACGATCGTCAGGGTTTGGCTTTTGCACTCGTGCATTAAGGGAGGCTGACGTGCCACAGTTTACTATTCTAGTCGCATTTGTATTGATCGCTCTTGGGCTTGGTGGATATTTTGGAACGGGCCAAACGAGCGTCACCGCATTGATTCCCGCTTTCTTCGGCTTAGCAATTGGACTATCCGGAATGCTTGCAACGAAGCAGGAAATGCGCAAGCACGCCATGCATGCCGCAGTGACGTTGGCGCTGCTCGGATTGATCGGTTCGGCCTGGCGAGCGTTACCTATTCTCTTTGACAAAGCTGCAGAAGTTGGCGTTGCGGTGTATATGCAACTCGCCATGGCGGCTGTCTGCATCGTTTTTGTCATTTTCTGCGTGAGGTCATTCATTGCAGCCCGAAAGAGCCAAGCTTGACTGCCTTAGACCCAAACAAGTTTCAAGGGACATTGTTTTGAATTCTTGCTCAGTAATCTCAGCACAACGACCATGGCACACTCAAACACATTGACACGAGCTTCACATAGACATTTTCAACGGCACAACGTGAGGTGTAACGATTCAAGTGCCACAGGGATCTTGTGTCGTAGAAATCCATTCTTGCTGCCAAGAGCCACTTAGTGCCAATCTTTCTGCATGAAGCCTCGTACTCTGCGCTGGTTTGGGCACGGATATCCTTCGGGAATTTTGACCGTCCGCAACGCAATCAAGCCGCTCAATTCCTCCGCTCGCACACCGATGGCTGGCCTGCATGTCTCTGACCATCTAAACTTAGATTTCTTGGTTTTGGATTCTTTATAGAACGATTGTGGTAGATCAATTTGTGCCGATCACTTGTCGCGGCTGCGAACATCTTCCGAGCGTGTATCGGCCTCAGTACCAAGCGTAACTCTTTCCGGGAGGTTGTCCATGAGAGGACCATTCATTGCATTGTTCCAAAGTCGAATTCCCTTGATGGTTTGCGTAGTCTGCTTGATGACATGTGATACATCGGGAAATGAACGTAGCGACGATGAACTCGACCAGAAAGACAAGTGCGAAGGAACAATGTGCAAGAAAACATTCGTGGGGCTCAAGATGCGCGGGATTGGCCCCGCTCTCATGTCCGGTCGAATTGCTGACATTGCGGTTCACCCGAACGCCCAAGGCACTTGGTACGTCGCGGTGGGCAGCGGCAACCTTTGGAAAACTACAAACGCCGGAACCACATGGACGCCGCTATTTGAAGACCAGGGTTCCTACTCGCTTGGATGCGTCACAATCGATCCTCACGATCCATCAACAATCTGGCTTGGTACGGGCGAAAATGTAAGCGGGAGGCACGTCGGTTACGGCGACGGTGTGTACCGTTCGCGCGACGGCGGCGCAAGCTGGGAAAATCTCGGGCTCAAGGAATCCGAACATATAGGCAACATCATTGTCCATCCGGACAATCCCAACGTGGTCTACGTCGCGTGCCAGGGGCCCCTCTGGTCGTCTGGCGGCGACCGTGGCTTGTTCAAGTCGACGGACGGGGGCGCAAGCTGGAAAAAGATTCTTGGTGGCGGAAAATACACGGGCGTCAACGAAGTTCGCATGGCCCCCCACAATCCCGAAGTACTCTATGCGACGACACACCAGCGTCTCCGAAACGTTGCCGCACTCATCAACGGAGGGCCGGAATCCGCAATTCATAAGTCCACCGATGGCGGCGCATCATGGCGCAAGCTTTCCGAAGGATTGCCTAAAGAAGATATGGGCAAAATTGGCTTGGCTATCTCGCCGCAAAACCCTGATGTGATTTACGCAACGATCGAACTCGCCCATCGCAAAGGTGGATTCTATCGGTCAGCAGACGGGGGTGCCTCTTGGGAAAAGCGCAACGATTACATCTCCGGAGGAACTGGCCCACATTACTATCAGGAAATTTTTGCCAGCCCGCACCAGTTCGATCGCGTCTACCAGATGGATGTCCGCTTGCACGTCACCGAAGATGGGGGCAAGACTTTCCAGACTGTTGGACATGGCTCCAAGCACAGCGACAACCACGCAATGGCATTCAACCCGCACGATCCCGATTATTTGCTCGTCGGATGTGATGGTGGAATCTACGAAAGCTGGGATCTCGGCGAACACTGGCGCTTCGCTGCCAATCTGCCTATCACACAGTTTTATAAGGTCGCGGTAGACTACGACGAACCGTTCTACAACATCATCGGTGGTACTCAGGACAACTCGACTCAGCACGGCCCATCGCGGACGGATAATGTCCATGGCATTCGCAATTCCGACTGGATGCTTACGGTGTTTGGTGACGGCCACCAACCGGCGATTGATCCCACCAACCCCGATATCATTTACTCTGAATGGCAGCAGGGAAATCTCATTCGCCACGATCGCAAGACCGGTGAGATAATCTACATCCAGCCCCAACCAAGCGCCGGAGAACCAACCGAGCGATACAACTGGGACTCGCCAATTTTGATCAGTCCTCACGACCCGGCGCGTCTTTACTTTGCGAGCCAGCGCATCTGGCGCAGCGACAACCGTGGCGACAGTTGGACCCCAATCAGCGAAGATCTTACGCGCAACCTCGACCGACTCCGCGAACCGATGATGGGCCGGGTGTGGAGCATCGATGCAGTCTGGGACCTTTATGCTATGTCGAAATTTTCCACGATTACCTCGATTTCAGAGTCCCCGATCGTCGAAGGCCTCCTTTACGTTGGCACAGACGATGGCTTGATCCACGTTAGTGAAAATGGAGGTCAATCGTGGCAAAAAATATCGCGACTTCCCGGTGTTGCAGATAATTTCTTTGTCAACGACATCAAGGCGGATTTGCACGACGCTGACACGGTGTATGTTTGCGTGGATCAACATAAGGCGGGTGACTTTGCCCCATACATACTCAAGAGCGTGGATAGAGGTGCGAACTGGAAGTCAATCAGGGGCGATCTTCCTGATCGGCACATTGTTTGGCGTCTTGTTCAAGACCACGTGGAGCCGAGCCTGCTCTTTGCCGGCACCGAGTTCGGGGTATTTTTCAGTGTGAACGGTGGAGAAGCCTGGATCAAGATTGGCGGCGCCCCTAATGTTCCGTTTCGTGACCTTGCAATACAGAAACGCGAAAACGATCTTGTCGGTGCGACGTTCGGCCGTGGGTTCTATGTTCTTGATGACTATTCGACGTTGCGAGCGACTTCAAGGGAATCGCTTGAAGAGCAGGCTCTACTGTTTCCTGTTCGCGATGCATGGTGGTATGTACCGCGGCGCACATTGGGTGGCGGACGGAAGGCGTCACAAGGTGACGCGTTCTTCGTGGCGCCCAATCCTCCGTTCGGCGCGGTCTTCACCTACTATCTGAAGGACGAAATCCAGACCATGAAGGATCGTCGTTCAAAGCAAGAGAAGGAAGTTGCCAAGAAAGGTGGTGACACTCCAACTCCCGGATGGGAATCGATCATCGCGGAATCTTATGAGCAAGAACCATCAATCATGCTCACTGTACGAGATGTTGACGGCGCCGTGGTGCGCCACCTGACTGGACCGGCGAAGAAAGGCATTCACCGCGTATCCTGGAGTCTTACTTATCCAACCACCGACCCTTGGTTGAAGGAACCGGAGAAGCGGCCCGATGAATCGGCGAGAAATCCCGACGACGGCGTAATGGTTGCTCCCGGATTGTATAGCGTTCACCTTGCCAAGCGGATTGACGGAACGATTACCGACCTGGGACTGAGTCAAATATTTCAAGTAAAGCCCTTGCATTCCGAGCGTGCGTTGCCAGCGTCTAAGCCGTCCGACGTCGTTGCTTTTCGGCAGGCGTACGCGGAGTTGCGCAGACAAGCAACTGCTGCAGACAGTTTGCTCGGTGAAACCCATCAGCGGCTCAAACGGATCCGCGGAACGCTTGATCGCTCACTGGTGAGCGACGCTTCGATGTTTGCGGACCTGCGAGCAATGGAAAGACGTGTCGTGCAAATGAGGCAATCTCTCGCTACTGAGGAAATCCGCGAATTGGCCAACGAACAGGGGCCCGTTTCTATTCAAGCGCGATTGGAAGTGATTCAAATGGGGACGCGCTTCTCGCTCTCCGGGCCGACGCCTACGCACCGTAAAGTTTTCGATCTTGCTACATCCCAGATGCGATCGCTTTCTACCGACATCGATAAGTTGTTGACGCGCGATCTGCCGGAACTTGAACGGCGTCTTGACGCCGTCGCCGCGCCATGGACACCGGGTCGCTCGGTACCAGGCGAAAGTTCTAGGAAGAGAAGTACCGGCGATTCCGGGCAATGAAGTGATCAACGTCGCATCCTGCGAAACATGCCTGTCTCACTTTCGGCCGTTAACGCATCCTCCTCGACTGGATCTTTGGCGAGGAGAATTTTACATGCGATCGTTTCGACAAGGGTTCATTTCGGGGAGCCAGAAATAATCTTGTGAACCAAGTCGCAAGTACAGGTTAACAGAAGGCCCCGATGGCGAGCGCCGTCGGGGTCTTTTTTTGTGCCTATATGCAATGGGTTTTGGCAGTTCTTGCCATGAGCCTCGGCGCTCTCTGTTTCGCATTCCGATTCTCAGGATGCGGATCGGACCGTACACGTTCTTGCCCGGTGTCCGAAATTCTCTCCGCGAACTCTCAGACTCTCCGTTTAACAACCCTCTCCTGGTTAACAACCCCG
>JANQQE010000032.1 GCA_028285105.1 Alphaproteobacteria bacterium | reverse complement strand
TTCCGTCGAATGACGCCGTCTGCTCATGGCAATTCCTCCTCAATCGAAACCAAAATCCTAACCCAACTGCTGGATCAGCTTGAGGGGGAAAGGCCAGGGTCAGGTCACGCGTGCAGGCCAAGTATTCATTAAGCTAACAACTCAACTGCCTTTTCTATAGACTGTCGGCTTGATTTGATTCTGGCCCTCGAGTAATGATAGAATAAGGGCTCTAGTCCATGGAACCCCAGTTGGCAAAGAGGGAGCTCGCACCATGCCTTGCCACACGCTGCAGTTTCTCTCCGCCGCGCACCTGTCATTATTCATCCTACTGGTTCTTGCAGATTCATCGCTGGCCGCCGTTCTTCATGTGCCAGCCGAATATCCAACAATTCAAACCGCTATAGACGCATCCACAAATGGAGACGAGGTTATCGTTGCCCCGGGGGAGTATGTTGAGTTGATCGACTTCCATGGGCGCGCCATCACACTCCGGTCGACGAACCCTGCAGATCCGAACGTAATCTTATCAACGATCATCAATGGCGATGGGAATGGTCCCGTGGTCTCTTGCACGAGTGGTGAGAATTTAAGCACGACTATTTCCGGCTTCACAATTACCGGCGGAGAACAAGTGTCCATAGGCAGGAATGGGATACAGATCATCGATAGTGGCCTTACCATTCAAAAGTGCAGTATCACCAATAATAATGCACTGGGCACCGCTGGCGGCGGGCTTTTTGCTATGCGTAGCTCTGCCCGGATTGAGAACTGCACGTTTTGGGAAAACACGGATCTCGCGAGCGCCGGTACTGGCGCGGCATGCTATATTGATCAGAGTGATGTGGAGATTTTCGATTGTGAGTTCACCGCAAATGAAAGTGGCAGCAGCCCAATTGACATCAGGAACTTCAGCAACGTCGTTCTATCCCGATGTCGAATTGCGAATAACGTGGGCTTTATCTGCGTTCACATTAACCAACACAGCGTGGTGACTATTGAGGCTTCGTCGATTGCTTGGAATGATCAGGGGAACAGTGGCGGCTCGACAAAGACAGTGCTCGTTGCGAATGTGTCTCAGTTGTCCCTGCGTGACACAATCAATTGTCGCAATAGCCATGTCGAACAATTCGTTGTCGAGGGAAACAGTGAATTGATCGACCTTGGTGGTAACGTAATCGACAGCACGAATTGCCCACCTGGCCCAATCCGTTTGCCAGCCGATTTCGATGGCGATGTCGATCTCCACGATTTTGCTATCTTTCAAGAGTTTTTCACTGGCCCAATCTGATTCCCTGCACTGCCAATTTTGAATGCCGTGATCCCGTGCTCTGCGTTAAAAAGTTCACTTTGCAACTTCCGGCGAATTATTGACGGCTATCATTTCAATCAATTTTAGAATGGATAGATCGCAGCCTATTGAATCTTCCTAGCCGAACGACGCCATCGCAGAGCTCGCACGCGTTCAAGACTCTATCAAGTGGAGAGAAGCCGAAAACTGGACTCGAAAGCACTCGTGGTATTGAAACTGGCGAAGAACTCAAGGAGGAATGAGAGTATATTGGAACGAGTACCACGGAAATCTCACCGTGTAAGAGCAGTGCAAATGTGTGAAAGTTCAAATCTTGTCGCTATCGCATTCACAAACCGTTGATATGAAACGACTTCTGAAGCACTCGGGGCGAGAGGATTTGAACCTCCGGCCTCTGCGTCCCAAACGCAGCGCTCTGCCAGTCTGAGCTACGCCCCGTGCGAGGGGGGAGTTTAGCAAATCGGCTTGATTGCGACAACTTGGCCGAATGCGTGTAATCAATCGTCTGCAGGTGGCCTTCGGCGGGACTCTTTGACTTGACTTCTGTGCTTCTTGTCGCTGATTCGCTTTCTTTTGACTGACTTGGGCACCTTTGTTTTCTTTCGCTTTGGCTTTTCAATCAGGGCTTCGCGGACGACTTCTTCGAACCGCGTTTCGAGCGTGCGGCGGTTGGCGGCTTGGGTGCGGTGCTTGGATGCGACCATCCGTAGAATGCCTTCCTTGTTGATGCGCGTTTTGAGTTGGGTGTGGATCAGTTGCTTTTGCGGCTGACTTAGTGATGGGCTTGCGTCAACATCGAACCAAAGCGTGACGCGGCTGCTGCGCTTGTTGACGTTTTGTCCGCCCGGTCCGCTACTTCGATCGAACGTAAACCAGATTTCATACGCCGGAATAAACGTGCGCGTTGCGACTTGAAACCCTTCGGCGTCTTGGGTGATTTCACCTTTCGGGGATTGAGTCATGGCTGCGGTGCGAACACTGAGTTAGCGTTTGAACGGTGCATTGATCCGCAACCCGCGAAGTTCGTTCTTTTTTTCTTTCGCCCCGCCAAGGAGTTTTTCAAGAAGACTCTTGACCGTCCCTTCGTTGGTTGGACTGGGAACCTTCGGACGACTGGAATCGGCATCGCCTTTGCCCTGAGTTGAGTTTGCAATACCGGATTCATCCTGATTGCCTTGTTCCTTCATTTTCCCGGACAAGACAAACAACTTTCTCGTCAAGTCGGCTGTGGTAATCACATCGGACAACGGAATAGCCGCCGCAAAGTCAATCTGTGCCGAGCGAAACTCGCCCATGTTCTCGTAACAATCGCCTCGAAGCACAAGGGCGTCAGCACGATTCGGTTCCAGTTCGATCACACGATTCAGATCAACAACTGCGTGGCTGTAACGACCAATGTTGAAGAGCGCTTTTGCCCGCCCCATGAGGGCAAGAACATTGTCCGGTTCGATGATGAGTACCAGATTCATCGCGTTTAGCGCCGCCTGCCAACGCCCCATACCCGCGAATGCCAAGCCCTTCAGCAGATCTGCGCGAGCATCTTCGCCCAAGTGCGTTGCCGCCTGCTCGGCATCGTCGATCGCCAGCTTGTGACGGTTGCGCAAGAATCGAACTGCCGCCCGCGCCAAGAGCGCCTCAGCTGAATCCGGGGCCTTGTCGAGTACCGCATTGACGTCGGTACGCATTGCACCGACATTACCCAACCGACACAGATGCCACGCCCGCAGCAGATGGGCTTGCTTATGATCGGCGTCCAGACCAAGGGATTCATCGAGTTTCGCAACTGCCGCTTTCGCGTTGTCCTCCGCCAACGCTGCAATGTACAAACCGTCAGGCGACTCCGGCGGGATCGTACCCGGTTCGACAACTGCAAACCGCTTCAATTCGGACTCCCGCAATCGCGCGACGAATAGCGCCCCGATACGTTGACTGTCGGTCACAGGAGCATCCGACTCCTTTTCACCGGTAGACATCAAACTCGCCAGTGGCCCACGAAACATCGACGCGAATTGCTCGCCGCGTTGCATCGATTCGGAAATCGGATCGGTACTCTCAACTTTGCGAATCTGCTCTTCCAGTTGCTCGTTCTTCTTGGTAACCGATTCGACGAGTTGCTCCTTTTCAGCGATTGTTTTCTCTGCTGTTGTCTTTTCCGACTTCTGCTTCACCAGCGCAAATGTCAAAACCATAATGAGCATCGCAGCGACAAACACAACACTTGCCACTCGATTGCGCGAAATCGACTTTCCAATCGTTTCGAATTTACCAGCACGACGGGCTTTGATGACGCCGCGATTCAAGAAGCGCTCGAGATCGTCGCGCAATTCCCATGCCGACGTGTATCGCTTCCCCGGATCGCGCGACAGCGCTTTAAGGCAGATGGTCTCCAAATCCATCGGAATGCGTCGATTGATGCTGCGCGGTGACGGCGGGTCTTCGGTAATCACGCGACTGATTACCTGCTCGCGCGTCGTACCCGGAAACGGCGGCTGCAATGTGAGCCATTCGTAAAGCGTCGCCCCAAGCGAGTAGATATCGCTGCGAACACCAACTTCGCCACCCTTCCCGGTAATCTGTTCCGGCGACATGTACAGCGGCGAACCGACAAAGTCGCCCGTCTGCGTGACCCCTGGTTGCTCCACAATCCGCGCCAGTCCGAAGTCGGAGAGGCACAGTCGATTGCCACTGCCAAACAAGAGATTGTGCGGCTTGATATCGCGGTGAATCACACCGTTCTGATGTGCATATCCCAAAGCGTCAGCCACACTCCTTGTCTGCCTGGCGATGTCATCGAAGTAGTCGGGGGTGTGACTTACAAAAGGGTCCGGACCCATCTTCGACAACGAGCCCGAACTCGATCTACTTTGGCCATCATCGACGACCAGATGCCCGGGCGCATCGAGCGTTTGGTCGAGGCTGGGCCGCTCCAGCAGCTCCGTCTCAGCCAGAATATCCGACGAACCGCCAGCCAATCGCGGATCGCTCGAAGAAGGACTCTTGTCGCGCGAACCCGCCACACCGGGCCCTTCACCGCGTCGAAGCTGGCAGATCTCATCGTAGAGACTGGTGCCTGACACCAACTCCATCGCATAGAAATACGTATTGTCCTGCTGGCCCTGATCGTAAACAGGAACAATATTCGGATGATGCAGTTTCGCCGTCGCCTGGGCTTCACGCCGGAAGCGTGTCACGGCTTGGTCGCTGAGCCCCCGTCCATAGGCCAGAATCTTCAACGCCACAATCCGATCGAGCGAAAGCTGCCGCGCACGATAAACCACACCCATGCCACCGCGGCCAATCTCGTCGAGGATTTCATAGTCCCCGATGGTCATGCCATTCATGGTGGAACGGTTGTCGGAATTCGGATTGTGTTCTTGTGCGGACATGTGTTCCTAAACGTTACGCTCAGTCGATTATTCGGGTGCCCGGCAGCCGCAGAACTTGGCTCGCCCCGTGATTGCAAACCCCTACGATAGTACTCTGCAACCTTCAGATGCAGGGGTCAATGTGAAAAATCGCCCGGGATTATAATGCCGACATTTCCAGCTTGTTTGAGCCGAATTGCAGCCTCACGACCCACAATATTCTTTGCGGAATCCAGTCAACTCGACCCTCGGATTCCTCTATTCAATTCGGCCCGGTTGAACCGTTTGCGTGAGGCTGACATTTGGAAATTCTCCACGCGCATAGCGCTGCCCCATCTGGACGTAGCTGTCCACAATTCGCGCGATCTCCTTATGATCGTCTTCGTTCAAATCGCGCAAATACTTCGCAGGCACACCACCGACCAACGTCCCGGATTTCACTTCCGTACCCGGTCGAACAACCGCACCGGCCGCCACCATCGCCTTTTCACCGACGATCGCCTCATCCAGTACGATCGCACCGATTCCGATCAGCGTATTGGCACCCACGCTTCGACAATGCACGACGGCTCGGTGACCGATCACAACGCGCTCGGCGATATCCAGCGGAACTCCGTATCGCGTGTGCAATACCGCTCCATCCTGCACATTTGTATTCGCACCGATCCGGATGGGAGCGATGTCGGCGCGGATACAGACATGGTGCATGATCGAGCACCCGTCCCCAACTTCCAGATCACCGCAAACATAGGCAGTCGGAGAGATATACGCATCCTTGCCGATTCGGGGTGTTTTGAATTTCGATGACATTGCTATGATTGTACGCTTGGCGAACGAATCGTCACGATCGTCATGGCTCTTTTATTTACCCCTCAATGTTTCCTACGTTCAAAGGGTTTTCGGAGATCGGAATGGGTCGTCTCATCCGCCGCATCAGCATTTGGCGCGTCCGGGCGACCCGTGCGCTCGAAAAACTCGGTGTCGGCGACGATCGGCTGCTGATTCTGCTGAGCATCATGGTCGGGGGAGCCACCGGACTGGGCGCTCACCTCTTTTATGAACTACTCGAATTCACCTACGAACACACATCTGCAAGAGGCGGTTTATTTTCGTATGGCACGTATACGCTTATTTTGCTTCCGGTTGTGGGCGCCATTCTGGTCGGACTGATTACTTCGAAATTCGCAAGTGAAGCCAAGGGCCATGGCGTACCCGAAGTCATGGACGCGCTGTGTCGCAAGGGGGGCGTCATTCGCCCGCGCGTCGCATTCGCCAAAGCCATCTCCAGCGCATTGACGATCAGTTCCGGTGGGTCGGCAGGCACCGAAGGCCCGATCGTTCAAATCGGCGCAGCGATCGGTAGCAGTGTCGGTCAGGTGCTGGGCATCAAGCGCCATCAGATGAATACGCTCGTGGCGTGCGGGGTCGCAGGTGGCATCGCTGCGATTTTTAACGCTCCGATCGCAGGCGTTTTGTTTGCACTCGAGATTTTCCTGCGCGATTTTTCCTTCCGCACATTCTCGCCCATCGTCTTTGCCAGCGTCATCAGCACATCGCTGACGCACGCCCTTCGACCCGATGAGGGCGGTATCTTCGAAGTCGTCAACCCGGAGCAGTACACCTTCCGGGGTGCGGAATTGCCTTACTATCTGGTCTTGGGAGCGTTTTGTGCGATCGCATCCGTGGCGTTTATTCGAATCCTTTATTTCGCAGAAGACATTGCAGACAAAATCAAAATTCCCAATGCCCTCAAGCCGGCAGTCGGAGGCGTGTTGCTGGGCATTTTGGGAATCGCATACGTCAGCATCCATCGCCCCGAACTCGTGCCCGAGTTCTACAGCAACGGTTACCCATTGATTCGACAAGCCATCGGACCGGATTTGATCAGCGTCGGATTGTGGTCGCTCATCGGACTCGGATTGCTCAAGGCGCTGGCGACCACCTTCACACTTGGCAGTGGCGGATCGGGAGGCATCTTCGCCCCGTCGCTGTTCATGGGCGCATGCCTCGGTGGGGCGTTTGGCATCGCCATGCACAGACTCGGTTTGGTCGAGGAAACCAGCGCTTCGGCATACGCCATCGTGGGGATGGCCGCCCTGGTGGCTGGCACGACGCACGCCCCGCTGACTGCAATCGTGATGCTCTACGAACTCACCCGCCAACCGCGCGTGATCCTGCCGATCATGTTCGCTGCGATCGTCACAACGTCGATGGCCCAATACCTGCTACGCGAAAGTATCTACACGCTGAAACTCGTGCGTCGCGGAATACGGATTGGCCGAGTGGCTGACTCGACGATTCTTCGACGCCTCCACGCCGATCTTGTCCCCACAGTACCCGCACCGCTCGTGAAACCCGATGCCCCTCTCCAACAACTCTTACGGATGGCTGAGGAATATCAGTCGCCCGATTTCGTCGTCGTCGATGACGAGGGGAAGTATCAAGGCATCGTGGTGGCTGACGATATCAAAACCGCTCTGCTTCAACCGGAGGCAGTCCCCTTGCTCGTCGTCGCAGAGCTCGCCCGTCCGCCGGTCCCCTGCATCAGCCCAGCCGACACCCTGGACAGTGTCCTCGACAAATTCGCCCGATTGCGGGTTAACGCCCTGCCGGTCACCGGTACGGACGATGTGATCCGCTCGATGATCACGCGACACGCTGTCATGGACGTCTACCAGCAGGCCCTGGATGAGCAGGGATAGCCATAAACTATTGTTAATAAAATATTTATGATTCATTCCATTTATTTTCGGTGAGAGCGAACCGATTGGCCTGTTCGGCGTAAATAAAGCAGGGAAAGTAACTTTCCCCTCCTCCTCCTTCATGACTGTATGCGACGTCGGGGCGGCTAACTTCATGCCGCCCCGCTGCATTTTTACGCTTCCACCTACCTCTAAGTCGTGCCTCAATTCTCAAGTTCTCTACAATCGCACCCCATGAACAACACCTCTCAATCAAAGGTCGCACTGGCTGTCGAAACATCCGGCGGACGTGGCAGCGTGCTGGTCGCTTGCGGTGAGGAGATTCTCGCCAGCGACTCATTCAAAGTCGAACAACAGCACGGTGTTCAACTGCTCCCGACCGTCGATGCACTGACGAAAAAAGCGGAACTGTTACCGACCGATTTTGATGAAGTTTACGTATCCGGCGGCCCTGGAAGCTTCACCGGTTTGCGCATCGGCATCACATTCGCGAAAGCGATGGCCTTCGCGCTCGATTGCAAAGTCGTTCGCGTACCCAGCCTCGACGTACTCGCCCAGAACGCCCTCGAACTGGAACCCGAACCCCAGCGCGTGATCTCGATCTTCGACGCCAAGCGCGGCAACGTTTTCGGTCGCACATTCGAGCTTCGCGGTGACCTTTACGAACCGATCGACGAACCGAAAGAGCGCGCTCCGAGTGAGTACCTCGCAAAACAATCGCCGGCAACGATTCTTGGCGCGGGCGTTCCTAGGCACTTCGATGTCATCGAACAATCAACCGGTATCGCCATCGCCGGAAGCGACTGCGATTTTGGTCGGGCTGAATGGGTGCTGCGACTCGGCGCGCGATTGGCCGCACAAAACAATTACATTTCGCTCAACGAACTGATCCCCATCTACATCCGCAAACCCGACGCAGAAGAGAAATGGGAGGCAAGACAAGCCGCAAAGGCAAGCAATTCAAAATAAATCGAAGGACAAGATGAAGCGAAGAAGATGTCGCGTGGGTGGTGCCCACCGCAGTTCGACTGTAATCGGTCAGGGCAGTTGCTTCTTGGTTTCGACACTATCTTCACGCAGCGCTCGAATCGATTCCGTTTCGCTGACCCGGTCGTAAAACGCATTCCAACGATGCGATTGAATCAGGGGCTTCTGATCGAAGATGGCGTAACCGAACGTTGCGTTCTCGAGATAACCAGTCCCCTGCCAATACAGATCGGCACCGCGAATCACACCGTTCGACGCAGCATCCACCGACATGCACCCGCACGCATACCACAAACGAAAGTAACTCGAATACCGAAGCACCAAAAGTTCGTCTTCGTCAGAACGCAACACGATGTCTGTGTAAGTAGCCCGTTCAGCATCGATGGTCGGGCATCCGGTTGAAGCAGCTAGTTGTTGCACAGTAGACCTTCCGCAGCAGACCATCGCTATGAGCGCCGCTTCAATCAGGGGCATGACAAGACGTGAAACCCGATCGTTGGAATCCATTCCAATGCGCAGCTGACACCATGACTCCACACAAGTCCAATGTCAGCCAACACTCCATCGCGACCCGCCCAGAAATGGACCGCCAGACGAGAACCACCAGACAGATTCACTCTGTATGGGTTATGCGGACTTTTCTGGACCGAATCCGAGTTGAGCGCTCAACACCATTATGCATATCGGACGTTGCAATTTCCATCGGTAAAAATCCCTAACGGTGAATGTTGGTCCAATTGGGACTCGCCCTTCATGACGTATCAAACCACACTACAACAATTCACAGGCAAGGCTGGATCTAAACGCAAAGGCGGAAATGGGTGAGATGCCTTAAGGCTTCGATGGGTCGATCGCTGTTCTAATGACGGAACAATTCCAGTGCCGGAAGTCATGTCGAACGGATTTTGACACGAACCACACTCTCCTCGAGGAGGTTACCAAAATGAAGCACGCGACGATTGAACTGAACTGTCTGATTTTAGCAACAACGATTTTATTGATGCTCGCACCCTCAACCCAAGGGAGCGGATGCGAACCCAAGTCCCGATACGCGACCGTGTGCGCGGGCGATTTAAATGGGTCGCTCGACGATCGGTTGCAATCGTTGGCCTATCAAGTGGTTTCTGTCGACTACCGGGACGACACCGCACAAGTGCTTCTTTCCACCGGATTGATATTGAATGTCGCGATGGAGTCGGGTTGGTTCGAGGTCATGAGTCAGGGGGAACCGGTCATCGAAGGTCAGTTGGTCGCGTTCGGCGATTCGGAAGCGAAGAGTGTAACTGTCGATTTCTACGCACCGGTTGAAGTGAGCGCTTCCAGTTTCCTGCATGCACTGGTGACAGCCGGCACTCAACCGGGGGAAGTGATTCTCCAAATGACGACTACGGATCAAGTGGTCGATACGTCGATCATGGTTAGCGAGATGCATACCGCATTCGCTCACCGAAACGCTGCGGCTGCTCAACGCGACCAGCGCGAAGCACTCGTCGCGCCGCAACTTCTCCACGGTATGGTTCACAAGAGCAACATGCTCAGCGGCGAAGCGATCATGCTTGCGGTTCTCGCCGCGATGAACGATGTTGTCATTCCGCAGAAAGCTGAGGCAGATACACGTATGACGACTTTGCACGAGCGGCTGAACCGATTGGGCTTTGGCGGTCAATCCATAATGGGTGACGGAACGGTGTCCGACTGCCTGGATGACTGCAATGATGTCTGGGATCCGATTATTCAGCAAGCTATAGACGAACGAGCGAATGCTTACGCTGAGGCGAGTGAAATCCGCGATTCGGCAACAGAGGCATATATTGCCGCACGCACGAATTCTGTAAATGCAATGAACGGATGTATGGACGATGTGAGAGCTGGATTCATTCGAGGAGCGGGATGGACGATTGCTTGCGGATTGGGTGTGGACGCTGCGCTCGTCGTTGCTGCGGCAAGTTCCTCCGCCGCGTCTGGGGGTATCAGTACTCCAGCCGCTGTCACTTTCCTAGGGGCGAAACTCGGACAATCTGGTACCTTATGCTTATTGGCCGTGGAATCGGAAGAAGAATCCGATTCCTGTCTAGATCAGCACCAGCAACGCGTGAAAGTCGCAAGAGAAGTGCGCGACGCACAATTCGCAACAGCCGACGCACTTGAAAGCGTGGCTGAAGCCAATCAGGGTGATGCAGTTCAGAATCTCCAAGACTGCGCCGAAGCATGTGAATCATAGAATCGAATGTCTAAGAACTTGGCCATCTCCGATTGAGAGTTCTACATGGCACAATCGTTTGATTGTGGGTGCGAACATGAATCAAACTGCAAAGTTGAAACGTAATGGGCTTGGAAGAATTCGAGTTCATCAATTCCGACGACAGCGGTGGGTTTCATGCGCACTCCTTTGTATTGCACTCTGCGTATTGTTGATGGGATCGATCATAATTACGCCAATCGAAAAATGGTGGGAAGGCTCAACGCTTTCGATTGTGCTGAGAGCCATCGTAACGACTGCTCTGCTAATATCTATCGGATCATTCGTCTACTTGGCCGTTCGCCGATTGACGGCGACCGCCGTCTTGAAGATGTGGCACCAGTTACGCTGCGCTCATCCAAACGAGTGCCCGTGGTGCGGATACGATATCCGCGGGTGCCCAACGACGTCGTGTTCGGAATGCGGGAAGTTAATAGATCCTCCTGAGGACGACGATGCGAGCGACTCGGCAAGAGCAGTCGATCCGTAGCAAACGTAGACGTTGCGAGCGGATGAGCGAACACAGGTCCATGTGTATGATCGGTGGTATGCGAGGGGAGTTACAAATCCGTTCCCAAAGCAAGAGGCGAATAACCGACTTTTACCGGCATCGGCGTTTTCACTGGCAAGTCATCTTTCCCCTAATATTGACGTTGGGCCTCACCGCACCGTTGTTACAAGTATATTCGTCAGGAAAACCTTGGCCCTTAGGAATGCTCGCGACCATCTCTTTTGCCTGCTTCGCGTTTGCTTGCGCAGTCGTACTTTGGTGGAGTTATCTCGAGCGGTTGAAGCAACTTGCCCGCAATGATTTCCGGGAGACGTGGGAGAAGCTTCGAAAAAAGCGCTCGAACGAATGCCCGTGGTGCGGGTACGATGTGCGCGGGTGCCCGACACCGTCATGTTCGGAATGCGGCAAGCTCATCGAACCACCCAGTGAAGACTCGGTGCAAACGTACGAAGAAAAATGAACGGAGCCGTCCTGCACATCGCAGCCTACCGTTTTGCCGCTGGTGGATTATCGCGCTCTTTCTTCAAGGCTCATACCAATGGATGAAGCAAGTCAGGCCGGGGAGTCAATCCCCGAGGGCGTCAGGCTGAACTTCTTTTATCGCCGGCGGCGATTGCGATATCTCGTCGTGGCGTGTGTTCTCGTTGCTTTGATTCAGATTTTTCATCGGCTGGGTCTGCTTGGCTTTTTCTTGACAGGCACATTTCCGAGCAGCCGAACCGGCGTTTGGATGATCCCCATTTGCATGTTAACTATATTTCAACTTGCCATGATGGTTTGGGTGTTCAGAAGACGCATGCCCAGAATAGAGGTGGTCCACCAGTGGCGGGAATTGCGTCGTGCCCGCCCCACTGAATGCGTCTGGTGCGGGTATAACACCGCAGGCTGCCCCGGCTCGGTCTGCTCGGAATGTGGCAAGCTCATTGACCCACCCGATGAGAGCAAGTCGTGCGACTCAGTTCAGACCCAGGCGACGTATTAAAAACGTAACGACCCCTCCTCAACCATCTGCATAAGACGCAATCGCACACCATGCCAATCACATTTGGCGCTCTGCTTCGCTTAATCCAAATTCACCGGAACCCATACGATTATCGTGGGTCTAAAGGTTGGGCCTGTAGTGAGAAGACGCCCGATAACCGAAACGCATGTATGAAACTTGATAGATCGGAGAACTGCCATGCTCATCACTTTGAGAGCCTTCCTGCTCATAACCCTAACCACTGCTTCGATGGCGCTTGCGGCGTCGGAACTTTCTGGCGCGAAGAGCCCGTCTTTGACCATTTACAACCAGGACTTTGGCGTTGTTCGCAGTCACATTCCTTTGAAACTACAAGCCGGTGTCAACGAAGTGTCGGTGACTGACATCGCCGCGCACGTTGAACCGCACTCGGTGATTCTTCGCGACCCGTCTGGCAAAACAAATCTTCGTATCCTCGAACAAAACTACCGCGCCGACCCGGTCTCGCAGCTCTTGCTGCTAAGCAAGTTCGAAGGCGAAACGATTGACTTTCACGTGGGTGGCACTGCAACCGAACCGCAGATCGTTTCCGGAAGAATCATTCGCAGCGGATATGTCCCGCACTACAGCGCGCTCAATAGTTTTGGCTCGCAGTATTATCAACGCCAGATGCAAATGCATTACAATGTACAAAGTCAGCCACTCATCGAATTTAACGGCAAACTGCGCTTCGGCCTGCCCGGTACGCCGATTTTTCCAAGCCTGTCCGACGACAGTATTCTCAAACCCACGCTCAACTGGCACATCCATTCCGACAATGACAACGAAGTGACGGCTGAACTTGCGTACCTGACCGGTGGGATGCGCTGGCGAGCGGATTACAACGTTATCGCGGAGTCCGATGACGATATCGTTTCGATACTGGGTTGGGTCACGATCGAAAATCAATGCGGTGCCACGTTTGAAAACGCCCGAATCAAACTGATGGCCGGCGACGTACACCGCATTTCGCCGGAAGGCCAGATGAATCAAACGATGTATGACGGACTCGCCCGCAGCCGAGAAATGGCTCAGAATAAGCCAGGCGTAACCGAAAAGTCCTTCGAGGATTACCACCTGTACACGGTCGCACGCCCCTCAACCATCCGCGACCGTGAAACCAAGCAAATCGAGTTCATCCGAGCCGACAAAATCAAAGCCACCCGGCGCTACATCTACAATGGCGCTGACATCAACTGGCAGCAATACCGTGGTTGGGGATACGACTCCCTTCGGACCCATTCGGAGTTCGGTTCCAAAAGCACCAAGAAGATCCACGTTGTTCGCGAGTTCTTGAACTGCGAATCCAACAACCTCGGAATCCCGCTGCCATCGGGCAAGCTGCGATTCTATCGTCGCGACGATGACAGCCAACTCGAGTTTACCGGCGAGAACATGATCGACCACACGCCCAAAGACGAACTTGTCCGCGTCACGACCGGAAACGCATTTGACCTGGTCGGCGAACGAACGCGCACCGATTTCAAAACCGATGGCGGCAAGCGCTACACCGACGAATGGTTTGAAATTGAACTTCGCAACCACAAGGAAGAAGCGGTAACAATCACCGTCGTCGAAAACCTATACCGATGGCGCAATTGGGAAATCAGTGAGAACAATCACGATTTCAAAAAGAAAGACAGCGACACGATCGAGTTCGACGTCACGCTGGCGCCCGACGAAAAGAAAACGATCAAGTACAAAGTGCATTACTCGTGGTAAGGAATCGTTAGTGCCAAGTTTGGTGTGTTGCTGTTGAGACGTAGTTAAGACTGGTCGGCTTAGGTCTAACGACGTTTCTTTTGGCTTTTGATTGCGACCGGTGCCGGAGTATAACCCAGCAAGTAACGCTTGAGACGCAGATCGGCAACGGCCAAGATCGCAGCCGCATCTTCCGCAGGAGCGAGAAACAACTCGCTGATGCCCATGCCGTTGCGGTCCTGGCTGTTGCGTTGGCAGCGGCGTCGGATGGCTCGGGCGAGTCGGGCTGACATGGCGGCGGCTCCGGTTCAAAGTCTCGCTCGCCCCAGTGGCAAGCGTCTCTGTCCGGCTATTGGCCGCCCTGGCCCGCGATCTTTCAGGAGGGGTTTTCGATTCCGACCAGCATTTTGGAATCGGGGACGAAAACGTACTTCTTGATGCCGTCAGGGGCGTTTTCAGCTTGGATGAGGCCAAGGTCCGCAATCAGGGTTTCGGGCCGCTTTTGGAAATAATCGCGGGAGTCGTCGTCGAATTCAAAGACTAAGAAGATGCGTAAATCATTGGCTGATCGAACCTTACGAATGTTTTCCAACCAAGACAGCATTTCCTCCCGATTTTCAGGGGCCGGACTAACGGGCGATCCGGTCTCGAGGGCGATGTCGTCGTGGAAGTTGCTGAAGACGATTGTGTCCATGCCGGCTTGTTTGCCGACCCACAAATAAAGTTCGCGGCTGTCATTGCCGAAGCGGTGGTCCCAGCGTCCATATTCGGTGAAGGATCGGTCAGCCGCCAACCACCGATCGCGCGTCCGGATAGCGTCCTGTTGCACAAACCACGAGACGGAAAGAACGCAGGCGATTGAAACCGCACCGCGAACGATCTTCTGATTCCAGACCAGCAGCGTCCCGACGAAGAGCAGGAAGTAGATCGGACGGATCGGATCGTAATACCGTGCCAACCCGACGTAATCGAACTTACCCTTGAACAAGGTACTCGTAGTGACAAGGACTGTCACCAACGCAACCACACACGTAATGACCAGCTGCGTTCGCTGACTCTTCAGCAACTCAACGAGCTTTCGTCGCGAACCGGAATACAAGAGTGGCAAGGCAACCGCCATTAGGGGCAAAGCGGCACCGAATAATAGTTTCGACTCGGGACGATACGCGTAGAGCGTTTGACTCGTCCAATGCGTCCATGCGTCGACGAGCATCGACAATGAAAAGTCAAAGCCAAGTCGATTGCCAAGATTGAACTGCTCCTGAGTCGAAACGCCATCGCCAAGTACGCGGTTGAACACAACCAACGCAATCATCGGAATGCTCGCCGCCAACGCAAACAGCACCGCATCCCGCAACGCTCGGCGGCGCATCATCAGCCAATCAATAAGCAGGAACAACCCCAGCGCTGCTGGCACGAAAACAGCTGCATAGCGTATCCAAACGAGCGAACCGGCTACCATTCCAAGAATTGCGTTACTGCGAAATGACACCCGATGCAGTTCATCCGATTGCGATTCCGTAAGTCGAAGCAGCCGAAACGCAAGCAGCAATACGACCGGAACCATTGCAACCAGAATCGTATCGGAACTCGGATGAATCAGATGCTCCATCGTGACCGAAGAAGCAGCCACCACCAACGCAACCAACCATGCGGCGACACCTCGTGGCAATAGTGCCCGGGCGAGCGCAAACCATGCCACGATCGCCACCGCACAGAACAGAATGTTCAGCGCAGTCGCCGCTTCGGCGGTTGTGCTACCGAGTACCGTCCGCGTCGCCGCAATCAGAAGAGGATAGCCAGCCGGCCACTGTGTGAGTACCGCCCAATCGCTTCGCCACGTCCATGGTTGAAACGGCGCTTTCGGCGGAATCGACGTTAGTCCATGTCCGTCGCACAATCGATCGACTGCCAGAAATATGTATGCATTGTCCTGCTCGATCCGTGGCGGAATGCTCGATCGGCCGGGCATTACCCACAGTCCTGCGGTGACGGCAACGAGTGCCACCGTCCATACGAGTGGGCGATGCAGACCGGCTAAGGAGCGCGGCGCTTCGTTGGCGCTATCAAGATGCGCTTCGCACCTTGCACCTGTCAATTTGGTTGAAGCCGTATTCAAAACGGGATCGCCATCTATCGGGACCGATTCTGTCGAGGCGTACGTTAAGCCCTGATAGAATTATCGGACATTGGGTCGGGCGAGTTGCGGGACATCGTTTTCAGCGTAGGAAACCGCGACGATTAACTGCCAAAGTCTTTCGAGTTCGAGCGACATTGAAACGGTGCAGATGCCATTTTCAACATCGATTTCGATGACCGATGGGTGGGCGGTATGTAGGTATGCCGACCAGAGTGCATCGTATTTGCCCGAGCGTTTCAACCACTGGCCAACCGTTTCGTCTGAAAGCGTTAGTTCATCGACCTTGGTTGCGATCTTGATGAGTGCGTCAGCCGTCGCCGTGCTGCGTGCGATTTCAATTTTTCGCTCGTCGATTTCGTTGGCATTGGTCGCACCCTTTCCGGTTGCGACCAGCGTTTGATTCGCCCATGCAGGTGGTTCCGGAGCATCCGAATTGGACCATGTCCAAACTTCTCGCCAAGGCGGCAGGCCGAAACCGACGGCCTTGTATTGAACGCCACCGATCTCAAAGGGCACGTTGATCGTACAAACCTGACCGGCGTGCATCGTCGGAGCGATCGATGCAACGCTTGACTTGAGTGCGTCGCGTCGCTCTCTCGAAACTGCATCTGATTCTGATGCGTGTTGGGTAATTGCAGCATCGATTTGGCGAAGTGCATCGTCGCGGGCAATGTCGGCGGCCATCGCTATGCCGTCAGAGGTGACCGTTTCCCAACCGGATGGATGCGCAGCACCAAGGAAAGTGTCGGGCGCTGCGATGCCCAACGCGACGAATTGACGGTTCGCGATTTGTTCGAGGAGTTGCTTGAGGTCTGCGTCAACGGCTGACTTGTTCAGTGCGCCAATCAGATCGACCACCGCCAACTGCACGACTGCCCGCGCATATCGTTTCGTCGAAGTTGAAGTTGCAGTCCCGTTTGATGTGATGGGTTGAGCGTCGATCCAATGGGTAACCACGTTCTCGCGAACAAGCTGCCGCAGACGAAGATCGACGTTTGCCGACCGGACATGCTGCCGAATGCTTGCCCCTTGCTGGACTGGGCAATCGTAAAGCTGCTCGGTCACCTGACGAACGCCGTCGGTCAGCGCTGCCGGATTGGCAAGACAAATGCTACCGTATGCAACAACTCCCATAACGGTGAGCATTGCAAGGGACAAGTAACCGGGTTGAATCGAAACTTTGCTCAATTTCATTGCTGCCGAAGGTGGCTCATTTTGCGTGCTGCGATATGATTCTCACGTCCGCAGCCACGCTCGGAATTCTAATCGGAAATTCGCATGAAGCCTCGACGAAAAACCAGAACGGTCCATGTCAGTTCGATCCCGATTGGCGGCGATAACCCTGTTGCCATTCAGTCGATGACCAGCACCTACACATACGATATCGACAAGACTGTCGCCGAAATCCGAAAACTCGCGGAGGCTGGCTGCGATATCGTTCGGGTGGCGACACCAAACAAAGCCGACACTGCCGCCCTGCCATCCATCATCGAACAATCGCCCGTTCCAATCGTCGCAGACGTGCATTTTCATTTTGAAAGAGCGCTGGAAGCCGTCGAAGCCGGCGTCCACAAAATCCGCCTGAACCCCGGCAACATCAACGACCGCAAGCAAGTCGATCGCGTCATCGCCGCGTGCAAAGAGCGTTGCATCCCCATTCGCGTCGGCGTGAACGAAGGCGGCATCGTCGAACGCAAAGATCAGTCCAAACGCGCCGACGAAATGGGGGCGATCGCCAGCGACCGCCACGCCAACCTGATCCGCATCATGGTCGAAAAACTCGAAGAGTATCTCCGCATCTTCGATGAAAACGATTTCGGCGATGTGGTGATTAGCGCCAAGAGCATCGACCCGCGCATCTGCATCGACGCCTATCGCGCGATAAGCGAACGGTTCGATTATCCGTTGCACCTCGGCGTCACCCATGCAGGCCCTCCTGAAACCGGCCGCATTCGCAGTGTGTCGGCGCTCTCGGCACTGCTGGCTGACGGCATCGGCGATACCATCCGAATCTCATACGCAGCCGACCCCGTTCACGAGGTGGAAGACGCCAAGGAATTGCTCTGCGTACTCGGCATGCGTAACCGAGAAGAACCGGAACTCATTGCCTGCCCAACGTGCGGACGGATCGAAATCGACCTGATCAAACTCGTCTCCGAAGTGCGTCACCGATTGGCTGACATCAAGACACCAGTGAAAGTGGCAGTCATGGGTTGCGTCGTCAACGGACCGGGAGAAGCCGAAGGGGCAGATGTCGCCGTCTTTGCAGGAAAGGGTCGCGGGATCATTTATGTGCAGGGAGAACAAACCCGTACCGTTACCGAAGCCGACATGCTCGACGCACTCTACGAAGAATCCAAAGCCTTCGCCGAAAAGGTCGAACGCGGCGAAGCGCAGTTGTCGTCCGGTCAGGTCAATATCGTCCCGCCCGATCCACTTCCCAGGGCGGACGGCAGCATCCCGCTGAACGTCATCAGCCGATAAGCCTCAACCATCTCATGTGACGTTGGCGTGACAGAATTGCAATCGCCATTTTCCCCTGCGATAAAGGCGAACCCACACCTACTTCTAAATCCTCCGCAGAAATCTCACTTCCTGTCGGGAACCGTCCGCTCGCCCGCGTGTCCAAAGTAGTGCAACCAAACGATTGCTGAAGTTGGCCCGCTACCTGTCACGCTTTTGGAGAACACTCATGCACGCACAATCACTCGTCACCGCTTACCGTCAAGTCTGCCGCATGCCCTGGTCGGGCATGTTGGTTTCCATGTTCGCACTCGTTTGCGGGGTGGCCGTTCCCGCGTCGGCTGATCGTATTCGCACGTCGCATCCGGGCATTGTCAAATGCGGAACATGTTCATGCCGCTGTCATCATCACGTTTGTCGGTGCTGCCAGTGTCGCAGGCCCGTCGATCTGGTGATCTGTCTCGACACGTCGGGCAGCATGACGCAGCTGATCGACTCAGCCCGGTCGCGCCTTTGGGATGTCGTCAACGAACTGGCGACGATCAATCCGACGCCCGTCTTGCGCGTTGGATTGCTGACCTACGGTACGCCCGGGAATTCGTCGGCGAAGGATGGATGGGTGGCTCGGCAACTCGATCTGACCAACGACCTCGATGAAGTCTACGCCAAGATGATGGCGATGAAGACGTCGGGCGGTGACGAGTTTGTGGGCTGGGTGCTGAACGATGCAGTCGAAGAGATGTCGTGGTCGCACGACCCGCGCGCGTTAAAAATCGTATTCGTCGCCGGCAACGAGTCGGCTGACCAAGCCCGCAGCAGTTACGATTTTCGCTACGTCGCCGAAACCGCACAAGCCAAACGCATCATCGTCAATTCGATTTACGCCGGAAACCGCAACCAGGGCATCAGCGAAATGTGGCACGAGGTCGCCCGCTGCGGCAAGGGATCGTTTTCCGCGATCGACATGGCCCAGGGAACCATTCAAATCCCGACGCCCTATGACGACAAGCTTTCCATGCTGAACGCAACGCTCAACGACACGTACATCGCATTTGGCCAGCGCGGGCGAGCGTGTAAACGGCGCCAAATCCGTCAGGATGCCAATGCCGCACAAATGGGAGAAGAGGCCGTCGCAAGCCGCGTCGCTGCGAAATCCACCGGATTATACGAAAATGCGATGTGGGACTTGGTTGATGCATCCAAGGACAAGGAGTTCGATGTCGAAAAACTCGAATCAAAAAACCTGCCCGCTGTCATGCAAACGATGACCCGCGACGAGCAGGTCGCATACATCAAACAGCAAGCCGACAAACGCGCCCAGGTGCAAGCCGAGATTCAGACGATCAATACCGATCGCCAGCGATTTATCGACAAGAAACGCGAGGAGTTGAAGAAAGGCGGCAAGCAGGGACTGGGCGACGCCATGCTCGCAGCCCTTCGCCAACAGGCGTTGGACAACGGATTCAACGTCGATGCAGACAAGCCTGACGAAGAGCCAGCCAAAGAGTCTGCCGGCAAAAAGTAAATACACCAATCGAAACGCACACACCGCCCGCGGGCGGAAAAAAGGAGGCCATGCTCGATTTCTTCCGAGCATGGCCTCTTTAATCATTCCGTTTTCGCCCCCGTTACGGGCCGAGCATTTCTGTGATGAAGGCACCAGCATCGCCATCGTCAACAACGCCACTGAAGTCAGCATCGAAGATGCAGCGACAAGCCAGCGGATCGGGAGGCGTCAATCCCGGCGCGACGCACGATTGCATCGATGCGAAGTCAATTAGATCGACCTTGCCGTCATCGTTGAAGTCACCGGAGTCCTGCAATGCAAACGCCAGGCAACCGTTGAAGATCGGCAGAAGCACATCGAGATCGCTTTGTTCGAACAATCCGTTGGTATCGATGTCGAACGCACAGTAACAATTGTTGTCCGGCGTCGGTGCGCCCATGCAAATCTGAAGGGCAGCGTAGTCCTCAAGATCGGCATCGCCATCGTCGTCGAAATCTGCCGGCAGAATCCCGCCGCAAACATCCGGGCAAGCCACAGACGAACAAGGCAATCCGGCAGTAAAGACTCCACCGGCGATCAAATCGCAATCACCCTGCGTCCCGCCATCGATGCAGCCGCCATCAAGTTCGCAACAGGCCCCGGTTGTGGCACACGGATTTCCCGAGCAATCGACACCGATACCCAGGAACGATCCACCCTGTGCTGCACAATTCGCTGGCGTGTCGTCAGCAAAGCAAACGTCACCCGGTCGGCAGCAGGCACCGAACTCGGCAGTACAAAACGCATTGCTCGTCGCACAATCGGAACCCGCTCCGAGTGAAACGCCGTTCACTCCCGAGCATCCGGCTTCCGTCAGATCCTGACACGTTCCGCCGGGCACGCAACACCCCACTGTCTCCGGAGCGCACGGGTCACCGCTGCAATCGCTTCCAGGACCGACAAACGATCCGCCCAGCACATTACACTGCAACTCGTGGAGCCCGGCGCTGACAAAGCAACTGGTACCTAGGCAGCACGCACCATCCGTGCAGAAGTCGCCGCTGGAACACAGTTCACCCAACGTCCCCTGCACGCCGTTTGACGTCGTGCATTCATCCGGGAACAGATCTTTGCATTGGCCATTGACGCAGCAAGGGGCTGTGTCGCAGGTGTTGGGTCCGCAAACCGTCGTATCGCCGAGGTATTTCCCGCCACCATTGGTGCAGACATCTTCAGTAACGACGGAGCATGAGCCGTTGTCGCAGCAAGCTCCGCGCGGTTCGCAAACGTCCGGTCCGCACTGCGTTCCATCGCCCTGGAATTCGGCTAATGCGTCGGTCTCGCATGCGAGTCGCGATGTTTCGGTACATGAGGCGTCAATCGCACAACACGCCCCTTGATCGCATGGACTTCCAGTGCAGTCGCTGCCAAAACCACCGAACGTACCGAAAGGCCGCAACAAACAATCTGGTTCAGAAACGTCTTGTTCACAAGCAAAAAAGCCGGGCACGATTTCAGAACAACACGCCCCGACTTCGGGGCAGGCGGCAGCGTCACAAAGCGTATCGTCGCCTTGATATGTGCCACCCATCGATGAACACTGCGGTACCAATCCGGTTTCGTTCAGGATTTCGCAACTTCCGTCGTCGAAGCAACACGCCCCGCTGGGGATACAGGGGTTGGCTTGGTTGTCGTCACAGGCCGTTCCGGGTTCGCCTGGAGTCGAGCCCAATCCGATACAATCCAACTGGCGTTCTTCGGTGCAAACGTCTCCAGCGTCGCAGCAGACACCGGTCACACATGAAAGTGCGGCACAAGACGTCCCGTCACCGTCATACATTCCGTTTGAATTGGCACACTCCGCGGGCGATTGAATCTTGCATTCGCCACCGGGCAGACAGCACGCCCCCTGCATCGCGTTGGTACAAGGTGAAGCCAATTCGCAAGCGCGCCAGGAGTTCGTTCCGACGTTCTCAAAGATTCCGCCGGCTTGCAAACAGTCGAAGGAATTCAGAATCTTGCATTCGCCAAATACACAGCAAGCGCCGACTGTCGCGCCACATGGGTCGTAAAGACAGGGCTGCCCTTTGGACCATGTAAAGAAATTTAAATTGCAATCGTCTTCGGCAATGTCGCTGCACGTCATCGAATCCTCACAACACGCGCCCAGCACATCACACGTCTGCACATCGCAAGACGTACCTTCACCCTTCCAGATTCCCGGTGTTTGGCCCAACTGCGACGTTTCGCAATCGAACTCTTCCACACCGTCCTCGCATGTGCCGTCGTAACGACAGCATGCACCAAGAACGGTGTCATTGCAGGGATTCAACGGGAAGAGCGGCGGATCCTGACAATGCGTTCCCAAACCCTGAAAACTCACGCCGCCAATCGACGTACAATCGCCGGCGCTTTCCTGCTGCAAGCAACCCGATTCGAGCAAACAGCACGCGCCCGTTTCAGGACAAGTCGTCGCTGAGCAAACCGAGAAATCGCCGTTGTACGTTCCGCCCATCGCCGTGCATTCGCCAACCGTCAGATCATCGCCGCAAGTGCCATCGAAGAAGCAGCACGCCCCGAACGGTTCGGCGCAGGGGTTGGGAATCGCGCACGTTTCGGTCGGATCGAACGTTCCTCCGAAATCGTTTGCACACGCAAATTCATTTGTAAAGATGCAGGTATCCGGCGGAACGCAGCATGCCCCCTGCGGCAATGGGCAGGTTATGTCGTCACACGACGTACCGGGTTCGGAAAACGTCCCTGTGCATGCCGCTTCATCGACCACGCTGCAAACATTACCGTCGCAACATGCTCCTGGTGGCACTTCAAAACAGAGTTCCATCACCATCACGGCGCCGGAAAAAATCGACACCGAAAGTTCCGGTACGGAACCGACGGGCGGCGCAGGAGGAGCCGTGTTAATGCCCCAATAACCCAGCGCTTCACCACGGCAAAATGGTCCGTCACCGTTGACGTTGTCGCGCGAGAACGTAATGGACTGCGCTTCATCCCAACCGATACCGACCAAAAAGCGCGTGGGTTGTGGCACACCGGCATTCAAATTGGGTGTAAGGGTCAGGCCCGACGGAATGTCGAGCGTGTACAGTCCCAACCCCGTTCCATTCTTGGCAGCAACCTGCACAAAAATGGGTGTGTATGCCGTCGCGCCCATGTCGCGTCGATACACGACGTAGGTCAGGTCGGCTTGAAAATTGAAGTCGAGTTCGATTTGAATCTCGGTCAGAACAGCCTCTTCTTCGATTTCAATGACGTTTCCATGAAAAAACGTTGCCAGGGCGGGTTGCTGACTCGTGATTCCGATTGGACAACACTCTTCTGCCGCGCGCAAGAATTCCGGATCGCCCGTATAGTCATAAGGTCGCGGCGACGCATCAGGTAAATCCGTTAAGCCAATCAACGGGTCAGGGCCATATTCTGCTACCGCGACATCGGACCCGCCAATGATGACCGCATTCAAGGTTTGCTTTTCGTTCCCCAAAGCCGGATTGGTCGCATCTGGTTTGCCTGCATCCGGGTCGGCTGCATTGACCACCAGCGCGGACAGCGCCAGCACCGAAACGGTAATCACCGAACGCATCCATATTCCTCGCTTTGCCTGCTCTCCCCACATCCTGTTACACCATGTGCGCATTGTCACGTTCCCAAGTTGATTTGACTTCGACCGGTCTCTTTTGACCGCTAAATTGATTAAAGCTTGATGACTTCGCTGTTGGATGGAGCTTCCTTCCCCGGGTCACCCCAACCCCTTTGATACAGACAGCAGATTGTCTCTCATTATAGCAACCCGGATATCGCGAAGCTACCGCACATGAGACAACCGGCGACTACAAAATGTGCGAGATTACCGTGTTTTTGCTTCGCTTTTCGGACGTTGGCGCGCGGCGCTTACCGGTGGACGCAGCAATGCATGGACTTCCGGTACGATCCGCACACGAGACGTGTCTGAATTGTGATCGACAATCAAAACGAAGGAATGTATTGACCGCCCAATCATCTCGCCGATCAAGCGAGATCGTAACAGATACAGTGGCGAATCAAGATCGATGATCGGACGAAGTACCGAAGCAGGCGATTTTGCACGCGCTTCGATTGGGGCACACTATTCTGAGCGAACGTCCGAATACTGGCTGATCATCCGCGACCCGATGCGTGTCGGTTTGGTTTGCCCGAAGAGCATCGGCAGTCGATCGACTGTGGTTTGGAAACGAATCGCTTTTTGATCGACGGTATGCAGGCTGGCTCGCGAAGCCTGTCGCGTTCCCGCATTGGCATAATCTTCCATGAATTGCCCGCGAACCGTCCCGTAAATCGTAAACACGTGCGACTTCGTCGTGACCCAATCGCCCAGTGCGACCATCCGCGCGACGGCTGACACGTAATCGCCACCGTTGGCCACAGCACCGACATCAGCGTTGTAGAACCAATCGCCTGCGCTGGCTGCATCCGGATGACGAACGTTCAGCAATTCGCCGACAGACAGGAAACCGTAACCGGCTCGCTTCGTTCGCAAACCGCCCGTCGTCGGTCCGCGCTGTGGACCGTAGCTGACACTGGCTGCAATAAGCGGATCGACACTTGGAATGAACCGTGCATCGCGGTAGGCAACAATCGCCTGGGCAAACTCGCGACCGATCTCTCCCGGCTGATCCGAAATCGGAAGGTTGATGTCGGATTCATCTGAAGCACGTTTGGCTTTGGGCAGTGCCCCCGGATACAACGCCGCGCGAATCTTATCCTTCATGCTGCCAGCCGCATCGGGCATGTTGAACTTGTCCATGTCCATCAGCGGTAAGCCGGAGAGTACCGACCACGGCGCGGAGTTCAGATTGATGCGGCCCGATACCCGCAATCCATCCATGTCTACTGGCGGATAACCCTGTAGCGCCTGAAGGTTTGGATCGTTGCAGGGCACGTTCTCGCTGCGAAGCGGAAGGGCCGTAAAGTAATCGAATACCAACTGACCCCAGGGCAATGCGGCGACTCCCTGCGCAACTTCATTATCTGGCGAGGGGGCCACATGGTATTTGAAGGTCTCATCGAACACCGGCATGCGGCCATTGTCAATGAGTCGGAATTGCTGGGCCATCAACGAATCATGCACATGGTTGAACGGAACGCTGGTCGTACCATCATCGAGATGAGCATGCCGCATCAAAAGCAACATCGACCCCGTCGTGGGGTATGCAGTGCGCATGACGCCCGTGTCGGCGAAATCGATATGCACCGAACGTATGCTCGCATCGACCGTCGTTGCCTGAGTGGAGTTGTCGATGCCCAGCGTTTGGTAATTGACCTGCGCACTGTATCGATACCTTGGTACAGGAAAACGCCAGGCGTTTTCAGTTGTGTCGCGTTGGATCGATGCCTCTAAATTCCCTGTTTCAGATGGGTCGGATAAATTAGGAAGTTCCGTCAAAGTATCGATAGGTGTACCAAGTATCTCTTCACGGATAAACTCGGCGGCAACAGCGCCCAGATCGACTTGATCAACAATAACGTTGTCACCATTTACATCTCGTTGCAATGCAATGATGCTATTGAGATCAAATGCTCGATCCGCGCCGAGTTGAACGGCACCAGGTGCGCCCGCAGCACTGCCGTAACCATGAAAAACTGCGAAACTCCGCGGTGCAAGAATTCCGCCGAGCGGCTCGTCAGTGAATGGCACCAAGTTTGCACCACCGCCTGCGACCGACTGTGCCACAACCATCGGTCCTGGCCTTGTTCCGACATCACTCAGCGAGAACGCCGAAAGATCGATTGCAACGTCGTACGGATTGTAAATTTCAACGGCAAAGACAGTGCCACCTGGGTCAAACTGCGAAGGTGGTGGCCCCGGGATCGGTGCCGGCATATCAATCAATACTTCCGTAATAAACGGCTGGCGTTCAAGTCCATACACTTTCAGATCCGGTTCTGCCGGATCGACCAAACCCGTTCGCCAATCGCGCACTTCCACCATTGTCGGTTCGTCGGGAATATCGCCTGCGGTATCGTTGTCGGCGAAGTCGATCAGGTTGGCGGCCAACATCGCAGCCATGATCGAAATCATTCTGTTGTCGCCCGCGAATACGTCGCCCGGCTGCTCTACCGTACCGTTCGTGTCAAAATCCACGACGCCCGCATAACCACGCAATTGCAAAAAGAACGCATCCTGAATCAGGGTCGCGAGTTCCGTTTTCTTGGCCGGTGTCAACGTGTCGAGCGTCGTACCATCGGGCAGCCAGCCGCCCTCGGACTGCGTCTTGCTGAAATACGGGAACGAAAACTTCAAACGCCCCTTGCGCGGATCGCCCGTTGGCAGGAAGTCGGGATAGTTGCTCCATGCATAATTGCCGTTGCTACCGATGTCGACAATCATGTCCACACCGCCAACCGTCGCCGATCGGATTAAGTTGTCGTCATGATTGATCGTGGTGACCAAATGCGAGCGATCGTACGGTGCCGACGAACCGGTTCCAACCGGATCGAGCATCTGTCGCCAGGTGCTTGTGTTGTAATCGGGCAGCGATGCCGAATCGAACTGCCACCAGCGACGATTGGTACTGCTAAAGAAGTCCGTGGTCGGTGTGTGTGTCTGCGTTAACGTCGAATGCGGATACAGCAACCGGTCGGCGAGTTCCGCAAACATACGCGCTTGGGGAATATTGCGCGGAACCATCATCCCGCGGTTACGCAGCGCCCACTCGTGCGACTCAGGCAGATATGCCGCACTGATTTCGCCATTGGTCAGGCGGTTCTGCCAAATGAAGTCGGAATAACCCAGCGCATTTTCGACCAACGTATCCGGGTAATACTCGTTGCCCGGAATGCTCAGTACATCGCAGTACGGAATGCGCGAATTGAGATTCACCATCGATCCATGCGGAACAATCTTAAGCGCTAGCCACAACGCATCGGGATCATTGGGATTCAGTTGATTCGGATCGCGCAAACGTTCCGACACAGCCGCTTTGATGTCCGGTGGGAGCATCGCGTCGCTGAGGTTGACCGCGATCGAATCGGGAATGCCATCGCCATCCGCATCCTGCATTCGCACGAGATTGGGCTCGGCGACGATGGGGTCGAGCGGGTCGTAACCGATGTTCGTTTTGTAGTCGTTAATGTCGAGGTCGACGAATGACTGGTCGAATACGATCGGAACTTGACGTCGGTCTATGTCGGAAACGTTCATCCCGGAAGCAATTGCCAAACCGGTCCGGCCCGCAAACGCACGTTCAAAATCGGAATAGAATGCGATGCGGGCTGTCGTCCCATCCTCCTGCGGTTCGGTCAAATTGAACCAGGGGTGGATACCGGGCGCTTCACCGAAAGTTGGCAGTACGGCATTGCCATTGGCGTCCACGACTGCGTTTAGTTGAGGATTGTAAGGCAGTCCATCCGGACCGAGAAAGCTCTTGGCCAACACTTCAAAGATGGCCTGCTCAATGGCTGCGACCATCACCTCATTCTGATTCGTTTCGCGAACGACCTCCAGCGTTTTGGTTTCAAACGTCACTGTCGTCAGAAGTGCTGCACCGGATACGAACAGAATCGCCAACAGGGCCACGACCATGATAAGCACAACAGCCGGCTGGCGCGTGCGACGGTTAGCAGATGTCACTGGAGAAGCACTCCAGCCATCAACCGTCCCAGACGCTGCACTATTCAAATGGGCCAAAGTATTTCTCATCATTGCTGCCCTGATACGTAAACTCTCTCTGACAAAAGACTCCCTCAGATACGAGACTCTTTCTGTCTAGCTCCTCATGCCCCACCGACTCGCACGTGCCCCGTCGTCATTCCCGCGAACGCGGGAATCCAGAAACAAAACAAAATCGCTCTCCGACAAACTTCCTCATGCGATCAATCCTACAATCCGATCGTCCCATGACTCGCATTCGCCAGCCACGCTACGTTCACGCCACCAAAGTCATGTGGCGTTTCATCCGTCTCACACCGGATTGATACTTGCGCCAAGTTCGATCCGCTTTGGGGCAGCGTGTTTGAATCGCTCATCGATTGAGACGACTCACCGCCCGGCAATCTATCTCGCTATCTTGGGAGTTCCGCGGATCGATCTCCCATTCCCCTTTTTGCCATTCGTACTTTGGCTTCGCTTGTCTCGCACCCCCTAGGCAATTCGCATTCGATCGTTAATTCGTTCATCGAAGTCGCATCGGCGAGAATGTCGCGTAAGCCACCTCCATTATCGCATCTTGTAAATGTCTAGTCCCGCACTTACGGCCCTGAAAACGCCGCCAATGGCAACGTTATCGGTCCAACTTGTGGCGATAATGTCGCCGAAATGACTCAAGAATCAACACAATTGCCCGCCTACAACGAATGGACCCGAATCGAAAACAAAACACACGCCCAAGTCCTAAAAGCTTTCCTTCGATTTGACGAAACGGGCTAACGGCAGTCGGCAATTCAGGACATCCACACACACCAGCATCATAAAGGCAACCGCCCTCGGACGCGAATCGATCTCGGGCTGAGTAGCTGGTTGTGCGAATTCTACGAAGTGACGATTCGATCAACCGTCGACCGGAACGATCATCACATGACGGATCGGACGTTCAAGCCGCGAAGACGTGTCGTACAAATCGATCGTGATGCGAAGCGCCGAGGGAAAGAATGGATCGGCCTGACTGCTGCTCGATGCCGGGTTGGGGTTCTTCGCGTAGAACATGTGCGTGGTACCCATGATCTGCGAATTGAAACGACCGAGGGGATCGGTGAACAACTGGACCAACTGATCGAGCGGATCACCCGACTCTCCACACAATGCCAGTGCGCCGGCCTGCGCTGGATCGGCGTTCAACTCGGTGATTTTGTCGTCGATCAAATCTGCCGTCGCGCTGATGTCGGCTGGATCGACCCAGATGGTGTCGTCGAACAGTGCCAGACATTCCTTTACGACCGGATCGGTTTCGGACGTCCACGTCAGCGCCCACTCCACCTTGAATCCGGCACAATTCTGCAGGAAGTGATGGCCCAATCGTTCCGCCTGACTCTGCGGTGGGTTGGGGTCCATCTGCGACCGGGCAAACCACGGCACGATCCAATGACGAAAGTTCTCCGGCACTTCAAATTGGTTGGACGTAAAGCTCGGATACGTATTCGCTGCCCCGCAGCAATCGTTCGGATCGAGCGCCACCTCATACCCGATGCTGAACTCGTCGCGCGGCGTCATCTCGAGAATGTAATCGCGATAGCGAAAATCCTCGGTCGGATTGTTCGTGCTGTTGAGCGTGTCAACGACCGAATTCGTGACAAAATCCCGACGGCCATCGCGAATGCGATTCGCTGCCGCTTCAGCCGAATACTTCAATTCATCGTCGCTGCCACCGAGCACCACCGCCGAATCGTCCAGCGAGACTGCCGGCAGCGCATTGGCGAACGGACCGGACTGATCGAGAATCAAAACGCTGCGCCGCGCCAAATGCCAATCGTGCGCTGCCGGAAACCGCGTCGGGTCGAACGGAGCGTTGGGAACCGGCGGATCGTTGGGGTCGAATGCATCGAACGAGTCGATCGTCGGAAACGGAATGGGAGGGCGTTGCCAAGTCCCGTTGTCATTCCAGATGCCCAGTTCCGCGTGACCGTAAACCACTTGCTGAATGTGTCCGCCAATTGAAGGATCGCGATAGCTCTTGCCCGGCTTCGTTGTGAAGAACATCAAAATGTCGGCACGCGGCAGTTCGTGCAGGATGTTTCCGGCACCATCCACATACTCGCGCGTTGGATCGCGAACCAGCGGCGTGGCCGGGTTGCCATCATTGTCAACTTCGAGCTCGTCGATGGTCATGTATGCCGGAGTCGGATTGCCCTGAATAACCAGGATCGACTTTCCCGGTCCGGTGTTGCGCAGGTCATTGGTGATCGTGTCTTCAAATACGCGCTGGGCTTGGCTGACTTCGATGATCGCATTGGCCTCGCCAGACGACCGGAGCGTCAGCGTGAAGATCGCACCTGCCATCACCAGCATGATGCCGAGGATACCAACCGAGACGACGAGTTCGACCAGCGTAAAAGCACTGCGGCGCGCCATGGCAATCGGCAAACTTGTCGGCAGCGAACTATTGGATGTTGAAAATACCAAACCCATTAATCAATCTTCAAATTCAAGTCTTCATCTTCAGGAATGCTTCAAGAGTTACAAGAAACACGCCAGATGCTGGGCGTAAACAAATGATCGATCTGCTTTGCACTATCGCCTTGGCCGCAACACCACTTGGCGCGTTTCAATATCGACGACAGGAGGCGAACCGGCATAGATTGGAACGTCGGCAACCGCGCGTTGCGTTTCCACGGGCGGTGGAAAAACCCAGTAGTAACGTTTCTCAGGCTCGTCCTCGATGATATTCAAACAATCGCTCACGTTTGGAATCGAACTGTCGGTCAAATCAAGATTGTCGCAGTCTCGTTCGATCCATTCCCATTCGTTCTTCCAATTCTCGTGCAGACTGTCGGCACCGTCGTAGTCGGCGGGAAACAAATCATAGTCGGGGCGGTAAATATCGCCGGCGGTGTACTCTTTATCCAGAACCAGGACAACCGCAGCCGGATTGGTTGTCGAGTTGCGGCGCTGCGTGATGCGGTAAATCTGACCGTTACGCTCGTCGATCAACACCGTCTTTGGTGCGAGCATCTCTGCCAGCACAATATCGTTGACGCTGATTTCGGAAGGTATGCCAGTCGGAGCAGCCCCGATCGCAGGAATCGCCGTCAAAGACCCTTGAATCCGCCAAGGTGATGGCAGCAATACGTCGGAAGTACTCGGCAAGGCGCGCGGATGATCCAGACGCTTACTCGGATTCCACGTTGCCGTTCCGCCCGAACCCACCAACGCTTCCTGTTTGGCATATCGCGCGTTATCGGGGCGCTTTAGCGTGACGTAATAAACCGTCATTTCGCGAGGTTTGGCCAACGTCTGACGCACTTCTTCATTGGCCAACACACACTCAGGCGATTGCGACGCTCCGGTGCAGTTCATCCCGTAGACCAATTCAAACGGGTCGAGCGGATCGATAGATACGTCCGGTCCGTACATGCGGCTGAACCGATACAATACCGCCCAGCAATATCGCCGACCGGCAAATTGTTCGTCCCAGAGGGCTCGGGCTGTATCCAACGTTGCGTCAGCCGGGTCGGGCCGTTCGTCCAGCGGCGGGAACAATCGATCGCGGGCATAGGTGCTGGCTGTGTAGAACCGACTTTTAATCAGCGCCGGAGCAATGATGTTGCTCACAAACACCGAATCGCCCATCCAATACGTCAACTGATCCGAAAGATGCCAACTGGAACTTCCGACTGGAACGTCGTCGCCGCCACCGTTGAGTTCGTCCGTTTCAAACGTTCCGCAATAGGGTGCGGCCTTATAGTTTCCAAGGTTCATTGCATGAACGCGGGTGTTTGGAAAGACGATCGGTTTGGTGATGTCGTCGGGATCGGCAGGAAACCAGTCAACCGGAAAGAATGTCGAGTTGGAAAACTGAAGGTCCCTTGGTCCGTTAACCCTGGAGACGCGCTCGAACATATTCGCGCCAGCCGCTGTACACGACCGCGTGTTGGTCGTCTCATGGACAGCGCGGGCTTTGATCCAGGCGATTGGGAACATGCTGGAGGTAAACAACAACCCCAGCCCGAGAATGAAAATGGCAAAGACCATCTCGGTCATCGAGAACGCTCGACGTCTTGAAACGCCGTGTCGCGACGCCGGTCGAGCCGGAATGTGATTCATCTGCAAACGCATCATCCGCCCAGTCTTTCGCCCAGCGATCAGCCCTTGGGTCCGAAAATCACTTCGCCGGTGTAGCGACTTACGAACAACGATTGCCCGTCGCGCTCCATCACCGCTCGAATCGAGGCACCATCGAGTCCCTCAATGTCAGAATCGTCGTACACCACGAGTCCGTCAACGCTGATGAAATTGGCTCCAGTGCCATTATCAAGGGCCACAATGTCAAACAACGGGTTTCCGTTGATGGGATCGACATCCGGTTGCGTTGCGGCAGCGTCACCTGGCGAAAATTTCCACCACTCATCGACATCGGCGACATCCAAACGCGTGCGATCGCCCAATCCGTCGTTCTCGGTATCAATATCGTGAATCAACACCGGACGGTTCACCACCAGGCTTCCGGTGGAATCGAAGACGATCGTAAAGAAATTGCGATGGTAGAGCGGCGTGTCAGCCCCGCGCGTTTGAATCGGAAATCGTTCGTTGGTGAGTTGCTGCGGCCAAACACCGACGAGGTTAGGATTGTATGGCGCATTGTCGGGATAAAGTGCCCAACTGGGTGCAACGCGAAACGGCGACGGCACGGTATACACCTGCTGATCGATCACGCGAAAGCGATTTGCCGCACCGGGCTCGGACACGCAATTGGTCGGCTCGCTGATGTTCGTGCAATCGAATTGGTCGCGGGTACTGGTTCCACCGAACGAAGGGTCGGCTTCAATGAACGCAATCCGCTGCGCACCATCCCGATCGACATAGAAAAACAAACCGCGTTCGCCGTAGCGAATCGCTTGGGTCCGCACACTTTGCAAAAGCCCGCGAATCAGATTGGCTGAGGCGGCTTCGTTGCGCTGCGACCAAAGACTCGAAGCACCAGGAACCACCAGCGCCGACAGGATACCGATGATCGCGATGACGACAATCAACTCGATGAGGGTGAATGCACGAAGTCGCACCCCGAAAGAACGATTCTTCGTGTTGGATTGTCGAATTCTTTGCTGCATGAATGCCAAAGTCCCTCTCTATCTGCAACCGTTGATTGACACGATCTGCCTCGTACGATCGTTACTTCATCCGTTCCTTGAGCGTCTCAGACGAATAGATGTTGTCCTGATTCAGGATATGATCGATCTTGCCAACAGTGCAGTTGGTACACCCTCCGTTGAAATCTGAAATCACACTGGTGTCGCCATACGCCGGATCATTGAAAAAATCGCCCGTAAACTGGTCCGGGCCGTTGGGCCCATAAGACACCAAAACAGCTTCGACATTACTGTTGTGGACAATTCCAAACGCCGCACGTTCGCGCGGGTCGGTTGAAGTCGCAGATGTACAAACCGAAAAGTATTCGATCGGCGTGCCCCATCCATCGACATAGTGTGTCAGAGGAATGGGGTCGGTGCCGTCGCCGGGATTGAAAAAAAGGTTGCCTTCGTTGACCCGATACTTCTCGTTGATCCCGTCGAGGATTTCGCTCGCCTTAGGTGACCGCAGACGCATCGCCAAGACCATCGCGCGAACATCGCCATGACTCCGACCGTTCGGGCTGGTCATTGCGCCAGAAGTCGCATCTCTTGTTTCGGTTAGATCGGGAAGGACTGGATTTCCGCTGACC
Source organism: Alphaproteobacteria bacterium (assembly GCA_028285105.1). GTDB lineage: Bacteria > Planctomycetota > Phycisphaerae > UBA1845 > UBA1845 > UBA1845. Next base: position 218,765 of record JANQQE010000032.1, on the reverse strand, counting down.
ATCTTGACCACGTTTCCGGCCAAGTTCGCGCCTGCAAAGGTGAACACCCTCCAATCATCCGGAGGAGATCCGTTGTACAGCACCGCCACCGCACCTCCACCTGCACGACTTTGCCCGACTTCCAACTTGTACGCATCAATCGCTTGCGTCAGGGCTTGCAGCAGCCCTTCGGTCTCGCGCACTTTTGCCGATTCTGTCATCGCCGTTGCGCCACGAAATGCCATGCCGATAAGGATCGCCAGCACCGCCACCACAACCAAGATTTCGATCAGCGTAAATGCACGACCGCTGCTGCGAATCGAGAGACTGCGGCTATTGCTCGTTGCATCAGGATTCGTTGGCATCGTAGGCATCACTTCCAGTTGGTTACATCGTCTTTGCTGCCCCAGATACCGTCTGGGCCCGCAGAAATCAGAAGGAAATCTTGCGGTCGATACGGGATCGTTCGCAGGCAGTTGGCAGGATTGGCATCGTCGCAACCCGACGCCTCGCGATCGATAATAAACGAATCGAACGAAATCGCAGGGTTTGCGTAAGTATTGTTTCCTGAAAACGCTGCGGCGATTCGATGTTTCGAGTCGGTAAAGGATGTCAGCGCAGCGTTATCGCTGTGATCGTAAATCCCGATCAGCGGCGGGTTTTGAGAGTTGTCGGTTACCATTCGACGAGCGGCTTTTCGCGCTCGGTAATACAAAATCGGACTGTTGAACAAATCTGAAAAGACCTTTTGCCTTCCAAATTCGGCGCTGAAAGCCAGCTCTTGGAATCCGCTCTTTCGGCAATCTGCGACTGACGAGATACGTTTCATTGCCGTTGCGCCTGCAAACGGTCCGTAGCGTGTGGCCTCCACAGGACGCGTTCCAAGACTTGAATCGTACAACCCGCCCGACCCGGTCCCACTGATGGAATCTGCCCAAGTTTGATTGGGAGACTCGGGTCGAAAACCCGCCGTTCCCCGGTTGTCGGGACCGGCCAATGCGAGAACCAAGAGCCCTGCACCAGTGGAAGGAATCGCAGCCCCCGAATTGTCGAGCGGATCAATGTACGTATCGAATGCCATGGTGCCGATGTTGGGGTCGGCATCGCTTGAGGACGGTGGGATTCTACCGCCCAGCGCACGTTCGCCGCGATAGGTTTCGATGCCGGCTTCTAAATTACTGATCACCTGCCTGCTGTCGACGACCTTGGCCTGCAAACGGGCCCTGTTAAACGACGGCAAGGCAATCCCGATCAGCAGTGCGATGATCGAAACCACCACCAGCAGTTCGATCAACGTAAAGGCTTTTTCGTTTCGACGCGCCATTGTCTTCATGTCATACCTCTCATACTGGCTTTTTTGATAAGACCCTGAGCCGCTCGGTCATATCGCTTCTTATTTTCTAACCACCCGACATCGACTGAATCAGCGAAACCAGCGGGAGGAACAGCGCGATGACGATGAAACCGACGATCACACCGAGGACGGCCACCATGATCGGTTCCAGCAATGACAGCAGCGCGCTGACCGCGACTTCGACCTCGTCGTCGTAGTTATCCGCGATACGCAATAGCATCTTGTCGAGTTCACCGGTCTCTTCACCGACCGAGATCATGTTGACGACAATACCGTCGCATACTTTCGACGCCCGAAGCGGATCGGCAAACGTGTCGCCCTCGCGAATCGAATCGTGGACTTTGCCCAATGCCCGGGCGTACACCTCATTACCCGAAGTTTCTTTGGTGATATTGATCGCCTCAAGAATCGGCACACCAGCCGTCACCAGCGTACCCAGCGTACGACAGAATCGCGCGATCGACGACTTGCTCGAAATACCGCCTGCAATCGGCAACTTCACGATCACCGAATCTTTCGCAAAGCGTCCGCCCTTCGATTGATTCAACAGCTTCATGAAAATAATGAATGCAATGGGAGAACCCAAAACCACGAGCCAGCCGGGCGGCATCCCATTGACAAACCACTTGCTTGTATCGATCAAAAGCAGTGTCACCTTGGGCAGCGCCGTGTCAAAGTCCTTGAAGATTTCCTCAAACTTCGGGACCACAACGATCATGATCATCGTCACGATACCGACCGCAAAGGTGATCACGACCGACGGGTAAATCATCGCGCCTTTGATCTTGGCTTTGAGGCGTTGGGCTTTTTCCATGAACTCAGCCAGTCGCACGAGGATAACGTCGAGTACACCACCCGTTTCGCCGGCGGCTACCATGTTGACGTACAAACGGTTGAATGCCTTGGGGTGCTTGGCCATTGCTTCGGAAAGCGTCGCACCACCTTCAACGTCTTCTGCAACTTCGGATAATGCGTTCTTAAGCGGTCCCGGTTTTTGCTGTTCGGCGAGAATGCCGAGGCTTCGCAGAATCGGAAGGCCTGCATCCTGAAGGGTGGCCAACTGTCGGGTGAACTGGGTGACGTGCTTGACCTTGGCCTTACCGAAACTGATCGATCCACCTTTTTTCTTCTTGCCGGTTGCAGCGCCTTTCTTCTTTCCGCCCTTTTCGCGAATGCGCGTGGGAAAGAGGCCCAGATTACGAATCTTCTCGAGAGCGTCTTCGGCGCTGGAGGCGTCGATATTATCCTTGACCTCCTGACCGGCTTGGTTCATCGCTTCGTATTGAAATACTGCCATCGCACATACCTCAGAATGATCTTGGCCTCAGAATTGACTTGGCTCCAACGAGTGGTTGAACTCTCGTACCCACATGATACGTACTCCAGATGTACGCACCCACATGATGGCCCGATTCAAATGTCCATGCACGCATATCGCATATAAACGACTACGGAAAAGAACGGACCACCACGCCAACATCGGGCTCTTCCCCAATTCGACAAGCCCAACCGTTAGTTCTCGTCGAAGAGGGTCTCTTTCACCACTTCTTCGATCGTCGTATGGCCGTCAAAAATCGCCGCCAACCCGCTCTCTCGGAGGGTCCGCATGCCTCGCTTGATCGCCTCCTGTCGGAGAAGGTTCGACGAAGCATGTCGCATGATTAATTCGCGGAGGTGATCGTCCATCACCATGATCTCGAAGATTCCAATTCGTCCGCGATAACCGGTATTGTTGCAGTAATCACAACCCCGACCGTAATAAAACGGCTGATCGCCAATGTCGTCAGGCGTAATCCCCAATTCCATCAGCATCTCTTCCGACGGGGTGAACTCAGTCTTGCAGTTCGCACAAATCTTACGGCAAAGCCGCTGAGCCACGACTGCTTCAAGTGTGGCTGTAATCAAGAACGAGTCTAAACCCAGATCCAGTAGTCGCGCAATCGAGGATGGAGCGTCGTTCGTGTGAAGCGTGGTAAAGACCAGGTGTCCCGTCAATGATGCCTGAACGCTGATTTGAGCCGTTTCCAGGTCGCGAACCTCACCCACCAGGATCACGTCCGGGTCCTGACGAAGAAAGCTCCTCAACGCCTTGCCAAACGTCAATCCCACTTCAGGACGGACCTGCACCTGACACAATCCGTCGATGTCGTATTCGACCGGATCCTCTGCCGTCAGAATTTTTGTCTCCGGATCGTTGAGCGCATTCAGCGCCGCATACAGCGTTGTCGTCTTACCCGAACCGGTCGGCCCCGTATTGACGACGATCCCATTCGGTTTGCGAATCAACTGATTGAAGACCATCAGATCGTCATCACGCAGCCCAATGCGATCAAGGTCAAGTTGCACGTTGCTGCGATCGAGAACACGCATGACGACGCTTTCGCCAAACATCGTCGGCAGAATCGACACACGCAGGTCGATCGGGTTGCCATGCATCTGCAACTCGATTCGGCCGTCCTGCGGAATTCTGCGTTCGGCGATGTCGAGATTCGCCAAGACCTTCACGCGCGAAGCGATGGCCGCCGCAATGTGCTTGGGCGGTGGAACCATGTCGTACAACACACCGTCGATTCGGTAGCGCATCTGAAATTCGTCTTCGAACGGTTCGAAGTGAATATCGGACGCCTTGTCGCGAATGGCCTGGAGCAGCACGAGGTTGAGCAAACGCTTGACCGGGTTGGAGTCGGCGAGCTCCTTAAGGTCTTCAAGGTCGATGCTCTCACCGCGCCCTTCGAACTTCGCCAGGTCCTCATCGCCGGAAATCTCATCGATCAAACCGCTCATCGACTCGCCGCCACCTTCGGGATAGTAACGATCGAGGGCGGTTTGCACTTCGCCTTCGGTGCAAATGAATGCCTTGATCTTAAAACCGAGGAGCGTTTGCATGTCGTCGGTGGCGTGGAAGTTGTCGGGTGATGCCATTGCCACGGAGAGTCGATTCGTATTCGGATCGAAGTCGAACGGAATGACACGGTATGTCGCAGCCATCTGTTGCGGAACGAGCGCAATGATCTCGCCGGGAATATCCATCCCCGCAACGTTGGTCAATTCCATACCCACTTGTGCGGCAAGCGCGATGTTCAGATCTTCTTCGGTGATGTGGGCCAACTCGACCAGAATCGATCCGATGGGACGGCGACGTTCCTTTTGAAGTTCGAGCGCTTCGTGAACTTCAGCGCGGCGGATTTTCCCCATTTTGATGAGGATTCGACCGAGTTGGCGGCCCCGCAGTTGTTCGATCGGAGGTATCTTGCGTTCCGACATTTTTGTTGACCTTAATTGGCTTTGTTGACCTAGTCGTCAGCTATTGTTCGTGCCAACGCACTGTTTCGTACAGGCGCGTTCGGATGTTTGGAACAAATTATTCGTTTATGAAACTCTTCTGCTATGCGGCTTCCTCGTCTTCTATATCAGAAGCAACGATCGTGTCGGACTCAGCCACGCGCAACACTTCTTCGGGAGTGGTAATTCCCTTGAGAATCTTCATCTTTCCGTCGTCACGAAGCGAACGCATTCCAGTCGCGAGCGCGGCTTTTCGCAATTGACCTGCCGGCGCGCGATTGAACGCCAGCTCACGAACTTCGTTGTTGAGTTGCAAGAGTTCGAAGATTCCCAGGCGGCCATGATATCCGGTTCCACCGCATCGACTGCATCCCGCCCCCTTGCTGATCGTCGCACCGGTCAATTCCTCATCCGTAAAGCCAAGAAGCTTAAGCTTGAACTTGTCGGGCTTGGTGTCTTCGACCTTGCACTCTTTGCAGATCGTACGGATCAAACGTTGGGCGAGGATGGCCTGAATCGAACTGGCCACCAAGAATGGTTTGATGCCCATGTCAATCAATCGGGTGATCGCCGACGGGGCATCGTTCGTATGCAACGTGCTGAATACAAGGTGACCGGTGAGTGCGGCTTGAATCGCAACATCGCCCACCTCGCGGTCTCGAATCTCACCAACGAGAATAATATTCGGCGCCTGTCGAAGCATGGCCCGAAGGATGATTCCGAAACTCATACCGATGTCTTCGCGTACCTGACACTGGTTCATGCCCGCGAAGTTGTATTCGACCGGATCCTCAGCCGTGATGATTTTTTTGTCGGGTCGGTTGAGTTCCTGAAGCGCCGAATACAGGGTTGTGGTCTTACCGGAACCCGTTGGACCGGTGACCAGGAAAATCCCGTTGGGCCTGCGAATAATGCGTAGAAACGCCTCGTAGTCATCCTCGCCGAACCCCAATGCAGAGACACCCACACTGGCAGATTCGGGGCGCAAGATTCGAAGCACCGTGCTTTCGCCGTGATACGTCGGGCAGCAACTGACGCGAAAGTCGATCCGCTTGCCCGCAAACTTCATTTTGATACGGCCGTCCTGCGGGATCCGCTTCTCGGCGATGTCCATCCCGGAAATAATTTTCATGCGGGTCATCACCGCACTTTGAATGTTTTTTGGAACATCGTCGCGAATGTGGCAGACACCGTCGATGCGATAGCGCACCCGCACGCGGTCGCCCATCGGTTCGATGTGGATATCGCTCGCTCGGGCCCGAACGGCTTCGCCGATGATGTGGTTGAGCAGCCGAATGATCGGTGCGTCGCCATCTTCATCCTCGTCGCCTTTTTTCTTCTTGGCTTTGGCGACTTCGGCATCCGCAAGATCGATACTGGCTTGGTTCATACTCGCATCGATACTGGCCATCGACTGCGAGAGATCGTCCGTCATCTTGCTCAGCATTTCGTCGATGAACTTGCGGACCCGACCCTCGGGAGCAAGGTGCGGAATGAGATCCTTTCCGAGATGAAATTTCAGCAAGTCGAACGTATCGAGATCGAGCGGATCGGTGATGATGACTTTGAGCTTGTCGTCCTCTTCGCCGATGGGCAACACCAAGTGCTTGCGAATGATCTTGGGCGGAATGAGTTGGAACGATTCTTTCGGGATGACAAACTTGTCGAGGTCGATGTACTCAAGACCGAGCTGCGACGCCAGCGCTTTGATGACCGGTTCTTCTTCGCAAAGTTCGAGTTCGATCAGCGCCTCACCGATGCGCTTGCCGTTCTGCATCCCGTACTCAAGGGCTTGGGCGATCGCGTTTTCGTCAACGATGCCCCAGCCTTGCAGGATCTCACCGAGTTTCTTTTTCTTGCGTGCCATTCAATCGCTTCGTTTCAATTGGATTCTAGTTTTAGTCGGAAACTGATTTCATTTGGTTTTCGGTGGAAACAGTTTCATGCCGTGTCGTCTACATTGCATTTCAAATTCACAAGTCGAAAGTTCGACAGGCGACAGTCAGTCTAATCTGCTCACATGACAGCGCCAAGGTGCGCCGCTCACGGTTGCGCAAACGTCGAACCGTGAAATCCTCGTTGACACGGAATACCCGCCATCTATAGTGGCGCGCGATTGCAAGTGAGGCTGTTATTTTGGAGAACACGGCCATGGCCAAGAAGACAAAGTGGGTATATTTCTTCGGTGCGAACAAGACCGAAGGTGACGGATCGCAAAAGCAGCTCCTGGGCGGAAAGGGTGCCGGACTTGCTGAAATGACGCGCATCGGCCTGCCCGTGCCAGCCGGCTATACGATCACGACCGAAGCCTGCGCCGAATTCACCAAGCGCGGCAACCGTTGGCCCGTCGGGTTGGAACAACAAGTCAAAGACAACCTCCGCAAGCTTGAACGTGCTTGCAAAAAGAAGCTTGGCGACAAGAAAAACCCGCTGCTCGTTTCGGTTCGATCCGGAGCGGCGGTCTCCATGCCGGGCATGATGGAGACGATCCTCAACCTCGGACTTAACGACGAGTCGGTCGAGGGACTGGCCAAGGCATCGTCGAACCGGCGTTTTGCTCTCGATGCATATCGCCGCTTCATTATGATGTTTGGCAGCACAGCCAAGGGAATCAACCGGGAAATTTTTGACGAAGCCTTTGACAGCGTCAAAGACAATCAAACCCGCCAACGCATCGACAAGCCCGGACACGAATCGGTTCTCGACACCGAGATGAACGAATCCGAGCTTGAGAACGTCATCGCCGAATTCAAACGCATCTACGAAGAGGGAGCCGGCGAAAAATTCCCGCAAAACCCATTCGCACAACTCAAGGGTGCGATCGATGCAGTCTTCGACAGTTGGATGGCCGAGAAAGCGATTAAGTATCGCAACGTAGAACGCATCTCCGGCTTGGGAGGGACTGCCGTCAACATCTGCCAGATGGTCTTTGGCAACATGGGCGACGATTGCGGAACGGGTGTTTGCTTTACACGCGACCCCAGCACCGGTGAAAACACATTCTATGGCGATTTATTGATCAACGCCCAGGGCGAGGATGTTGTGGCGGGCGTGCGGACGCCGGTCCGCCTGAGCGAACTTCGCAATGTCATGCCCGAAGCCTACGAGCAACTCGAAGCCGTCCGCGTCATGCTCGAACTTCACTACAAGGACATGCAGGACCTTGAGTTTACGATTGAGAAAAACAAGCTCTACATGCTGCAATGTCGAACGGGCAAGCGTAGCCCCGGTGCAGCATTTCGAATCGCTGTCGAGCAGGCCACCAAACCCACACTCGACCGCCGTGAAGTCAACCGACTCGTTCGCAAGAAATACCTGCCCAAGCGTTACGCCAAGCTCGCAGCCAAGCCGGTCATCAGCAAGGATGACGCCATCGCCCGAATTTCCGATGCGGACATTGAACGCTTGTTCTACCCGGTGATCGATCCGGACATCGGTTCGCAAGAACTGGAATCAAAGGAGATGGGCACGGGGATCAACGCGGTTCCCGGTGCAGCGTGTGGACGCATCTGCTTTACCGCAGCCGAAGCCGAGGAGTTCGCGGCCGGCGGCAGCAAAGTCATTCTCGTTCGCAAAGAAACGTCGCCCGAAGACGTTGGCGGGATGCACGCTTCGCAGGGTATTTTGACTGCAACCGGCGGAAAAACGTCGCACGCTGCCGTGGTCGCTCGCGGTTGGGGCAAGTGCTGCATTGTCGGCTGCGAAAAACTGCAGATCGACTACGCTGCCAAGAAAATGTCAATGAATGGCACGACGCTATCTGCCGGCGACTTCATCACGCTCGACGGTTCGACCGGGACGATCTATCGCGATCAGTTCAAACTCGTGCCACCATCTGCACCGAACGAATACGATGAATTGATGAAGTGGTGCGACCAGCGCCGTAAGCTCGGTGTGCGCACCAACGCCGACACACCAGAAGATTCGCACAAGGCCATTTCGCTCGGCGCGGAAGGCATCGGACTTTGTCGCACCGAACATATGTTCTTTGAGACGGAAGAACGTCGTTTGGCGATTCAGGAAATGATTGTCGCCGATGAAGAAGAATCGCGCCGCACTGCTCTCGATAAATTGCTGCCGTTCCAACGTGGCGACTTCGAAGGCATCTTCAAAGAAATGAACGGCTTGCCGGTGACGATCCGTCTTGTCGATCCGCCGCTGCATGAATTTTTGCCCAGCACCCAAGCCGACATCGACAAACTCGCTTCGCACACCGGTGTCTCGAAAGACTTCATCGAAAAACGCACCGAGCAACTTCACGAATCGAACCCGATGCTGGGTCATCGCGGTTGTCGGTTGGCAATCACGTATCCTGAAATTCTCGAAATGCAGGTGCGGGCGATCATCGAAGCCGCCATCAACTGCAAGCGACGCGGGATCAAAGTGCTGCCCGAGATCATGATTCCGCTCACGATCGATCCGGTCGAGCTGAGCATTTTGACCGAACGCACCAAAGCCACGGCTGACGCCATTCTCGCAGCAAGAGGCGTGTCGTTGAATTACATGGTTGGCACGATGGTCGAAACGCCAAGGGCAGCGCTTCTGGGTGATCGCATCGCCGAGGTGGCTGACTTTATCAGTTTCGGAACCAACGACCTGACCCAGACCACAATGGGTCTAAGCCGCGACGATGCCGGGCGTTTCCTTCCCGATTACATCGACGTCGAAAAGACTGGCATCTTCAAAGACGACCCATTCCAGTCGCTCGACCAGGACGGCGTCGGCATGCTGGTCCGCTGGGGCATCGATAAGGGGCGAGACACCAAGCCAAAACTGAAAATCGGAATCTGCGGCGAACACGGCGGCGATCCGGAGTCGGTCTACTTCTGCCATCGCGCCGGAATGGACTACGTTTCATGCAGCCCCTACCGAGTACCGGTTGCAAGACTGGCCGCCGCCCAAGTCGTGATCGAAGAAGAGTCGGCAGGCAAAAAGCCCCGCAAGAAATCAACGGCGAAAGCAACCGCCAAAAAGAAAACCACGAAAGCCGCCAAGAAGAAAACAAGTAAGAAGAAGTCGGCAAAGAAAAAGGCAACAAAGAAAAAGACGGTGAAGAAGAAAGCAGCCAAGAAAAAGGTCGCTAAGAAGAAGGCAACCAAAAAGAAGGCGGCCAAGAAATCGACGAAGAAGAAATCCGCGAAGCGTAAGAAGGCTAGGCGTCGATAAACGTATCTTAAACTCTGACGCGACTTAAGTATTCGTAATTGTGGTGCTTGTGTAATCTATAATACAGGGCGGCCATTCTCTGGCTGAATGTTCGCCGACTCAATCTATGCGATACCAAAGCCGCCTAGTCGGAACAGCCGGGGCACGTCAAACTCAGTCGGCTTGCCTGCGATGACATGGTGTAGACCTTCGCGGATTCATCTATTTCTGCGAGCCAATAATGACAACCCGTATTGCTGGACTTTTCCTTGGTGTATGTGAGGTTATAACCTATGGAACGTCTTGACATCGTATCGTCGTAGCGACGATCCGAATGATGAACCAGCGCACTGCTTTGCATCACGAAGTTGGATATAGTCGCCCCCCAAGTAAGTCCGAGCGATGTTCCGAACGAATCGAAGCCTGCCTTGGCATTCAAGGAGAGCGTTGTCGACGTGGTTCTTGAGATTTGCAACATCATGGTTTCAGGCCCCTCGATTCCGCATCCCAAGTGCGAGGAGGCATGGCCGTGAAAAAACACGGTCGCAAGAGCCTTGTGGTGCCACATGGTACCACCGCACTCACCACCCCAACCCATCCATGAATGCGAATAACCTTTAGCGGTACCAAAAGGTTCGTACACTCTCACCTTCCCACCGGGGCATTCCTCCTGTTCCTGGTCGGTGAACACACCCTCCGATTCGCCATGGTCTGGTTCAGGCGGATTCCGCCCACTCGGTTCGTCAGCCGAGCCATCCTCACCATTTTGTGTACCGTTTTCATCTGACGGGTCATTGTGAGACCAAACCGACGTCACGACAACTCCATCGAACGCTGCGATTTCCCGATCGGGCGATACCACCGTCCCATCAACAATCCATTCTTCACCTTGTTCGGCCTTCGTTTGGGCGATGCCCAGGGTCAGAAGTTCCGAATCAAGTTGGTCCACGAAACCGTCCTCGTTCACGTCGAGTCGCGCATCGTACACAAAGGTCAAAACTCTGTCGTCTTCATCCAAGAGCTCAATCTCGACGATCGCATACCACGCATCCAGGTCCTCGCCATCGACCATTCCATCCAAGTCGATGTCAAGAAATTGCGCAACGGCCATCGAGGGAAACTGAAGCAAGAGGTTGACCTCGGGATTTTCAATGCGGTTCCGCCGAAATTCCTCAAACGGGTCCGCCTCAACCTGAAAACCCTCAGGCGTGGTTGGACCCGTGTCAGCAACCGATTCGGACGCCGACCAAGCGGCAAAACCAATCATACAACTACGAACGAAAATGGTGGTCCAATTGCTGCGAAGAGCGATCATGATGCGTCTCCTATCGTGTCTGCCTCAAAATAGCCTCTATTCAAAACACCCTCAGGTCGTACCGACTTTCCCGGCGCTACCAAAATAATGCACGGGCTCTGATATTTTTGGTTTCCACGACTTCGATTCGAAATCAAATACGAATACGATGTGCTGCGTCTGCAAATCTTTGAGGGCCTGCGTAGAGAGAGGCCAACAGTAAGAACGCCCTTCCTCTAAACCATCCCACCTCGTGAGAACAACACCAACGAACTCCAAAGTACCTCCGCCCATCGTTTCTGGAATGGGCCTTGGAATAACCTTTCTTACAACAACTCCAATCACTCGTTTCACTGCGGCGTCGGTCATGGGGCCTTTGTACGACTTCCAGGATCGATCACCATCACACATTGGCCAAGTTTCTCTTAATCTTGCCCTGAACTTCACAAAGAATGGGTCGTTTTCCTTCAATTCACGGGCAGCTTTGGAGTCGGCTTCAGTCATCACTCCGTCGCCATTGACGTCCAGGTCTTTGATCAAGAAACAAAGGGGTGGTGCGATGTTTTCGACGGTGGCCCGGTACATCTCCAGCGTCATCTCCGGAGGCTGGTCATCCTGATCGGCCACAACAATTCTCGACACTGCAAGACATGACACGCATACCATTAGCAAAGCCGTACCAATCCATTTTCTTGTCATCGTGGTTCTCCGAGTTCCTTAGCTACAGTCGGCTCAACGTTTGTCAGCGTTTTAGCATAACATTGCTGCGCAGTCCTTATCTACTACGTCATCAACAATGAATTACCTCAAGAAAAATCGACGGCGAACAGGTCTAGGCCAATCAAACTTGTTCAAGTAAGCAGGGAATTACCTATCCGTGCTTGAGGCAGCACGAAACGTACTGATTTAGGTAATTTACCCCGGGCGATTTTGATGCGATCTGCGATTCAACATCGTCTGAATTCAAGTAAATTGCGCTATGGCGTCGTCCTGCCCGCCATATCGCGTCTTGTCTGATCAACCAACTCGTGAACCCGCGCCAACGGTTTGACGAATTCGACGTGCATGTCGGCAAAGAGGACGTTTGCGCCCTCGTCGGTTTGCCCCACAAACTTTTCATACCCAAGCACCCATCTCGGGTGCGAGTCTTTGGAATGACCATGAATGTAAGTATAGGAGCAAGTGGTTCTGTCGCTGTCGGGATGATACAGAATGCTTTCCGCAATATAACCATTGGCGACCAGCGTTTGAATGTCGGGCGGAAATTTCCCGCCGTTTTCGTGTGCATAGATTGCACAACCCGCCCCAATGTCTTTGAGCTGGGTAGCACTGACCAATCGTTTGGATAGCACCCGGGCACGCGACAAACTGGGTAGCAGGATCGAGACCGACATTAGGGCACCAGCGGCATTAACGTGCGACGTAGGACCAAACGGAATCGGCCAGGGCCCGTGCCCCGAGTAGTGAAGCCCGCTTTCGTCAATCCATGTCGCACTCATATTCCCAAACGCACCGGCGACGAAGGTGTCATGCGTTGGAAATCTTGCAAAATCGAGATCGACGTCAGCCGCAGGTGCGAAGTTGCCAAACGCCAGCGCTCCCAGCGAAGCAAATCGATACATATCCGAGAGTCCTCGGTTGGTATCGATATAGTTGATCGCTACGACATCCTTGGGAAACTGTTTGCGGCCACGACGAAAATCTTCATTCGCCAGAATGCTCGTATCAAATGCCTTTTTGCCGGTCGCGCGGTCCATCGCGTATCGAACTGTGTGCGGCATCAGACCGACGACCATTCGATTCTCATGAAAACACCACGAGATAGCCAACGGTAACGGTACGCCCGAAACCTCCAGGTAGTTGAGTTTGTACTCGTCGAAGTCGCTTGTTCGGATGCGATAGGTGATCGGCTTTCGTGCTTCCTTTTCGAAGAACGCTATGGCTGCCTTCGTTGCCCGTTCGATCAGTGCCTGCATTTTGGCGGGGTCCTTCACCTCAAGGCATGCGGTGATACCAGTGAACCATGAACCGCCGGCATTGGGGCTGTCAAAATAGATGACGTTGTCGTCGAGAACCGTGAGTATGTCGTTGCGAATGCTCAACCCCAGGTGTTGCTCGATCTTTTGAATGCCTTGCTGAGCATACATGCCAGCCATCGGAATCGAGTTCAGCACCGTGATCATGTCATCGTAGGCTTTGAGATGATCGTAGTTAAATGCATAGGCAAAATTGACGTTCTTGGGAATCCATTTCAAATCGTCTTCGGTCAGCGGTTTCTGATTGGCTAGTTTGAAGATGCCTTGGCGTTCATTGTCCGTCTTGACAAACATCGAACTCTTGTAGCCACCGTTGTCGAAGTGCGAAGCAGCCGTCACCGATTGACAACTGCCAAAGCCCAGACCATCGATCACCATTCTGGCCATCGGTGGAAAGTCCGGCTGACCCATCGCCTCGAAGATTGCCTTCGATTGGGCGAGGGCGGCTTGGATGTCCAAGTGGAATACTCCATTGACATAGCCCTGTTCAATACCAATCGTCTTGAACGCTGCGTTCATCGACTCGTTGGCTGCGAGATTTGGCGACTTACCCGACATCGCCGCAATGATTTTCGCTGGTGCGGTGTTACCGATCGTAAAGATGAACTTTCCATCCACGACGCCATAGTGGGCTGGTATGGGCATCGGCGCGGGAAGTGCGAACCGCATCAACTGATGGCCATCAACTTCGACCGGACTGCTTGGCGGGACGTCGGGTTGCTGCAACATGCGATGGACACCATCGACAAAACCGTCGGCTTTTGAACCTGAGGGGGCCACGATTGCGAACGAGAAGTCCGGCCCCTGCTGCGACATTTCGAGGTTACCCAGACTCAGTGCAAACCCTTTTGTCCAAAGGTGGGCGATGACGTTTTTCGTAGCGGCAGCGACTTCGGCATCGCCCGACTTGCCTGCTTCCTTCGCGATGACGTTGGTGATTGCCTCCCAGACCGAAGCGTTGAACGCTTTCATCCCAGGGTCATTCATCAGGCGGCCAAACGGCGTGGTTAATCGACCTTCGAGCGTTTGCTCGGTTCCGGCGAACTCGACGTACAGAATCGAATCCATTGGTAGCTTTTCGCGCATCTGAGCGCGAACTGGCGCTACAACTATCAACCCAAACAATGCTGCGACAAAAACACGTTTCAATATGCCCGATTTAGTTTTCATTGCCTTCCCTTTGTTTTCGAATGCACGCGAGTACTTGCGACTTCGCATCATCCAGCGGCGCTTCGATTCTCGCGCCTGCCGCACGTACGTGACCGCCTCCGCCGAAGCTGGCAGCTAACTTTGCTACATCGACGCCACCTTTACTACGAAAACTGCATTTGGTCACCCCATTGCCCCAATCGACCAGTAGCCCCGACACGCCGACCGTCGCTACCGAAAGCGGATAATTCACGACATGCCCGGTATCATCCGGAGTTACCTTGGCATCCCTAGTCATCTGCTCGGTCACACACAGTAGTGCGATACTATCATCGTCGTGTAATTCCAAACCAGAAAGGGCCTGCGCCGAGAACCGTAGTAGCGATGCGGGGTCCTGGTTGTATATCCGCTGGTTGGTTTCATCGAGGTCCACCCCCAGTTCCATCAGGTCGGCGGCTGTCCGCAGGGCTTCTGCCGACGTGTTGCTGAATCGAAACCAACCCGTATCCGTCGCCAGGCCCTCAAAAATTGATCGGGCAGCCGCTTTGGATATCTCCCATCCAGCGCTCCTGGCCCAGCGATAAAGCATCAACGTCGCCGATGATGCAGACGTATCGACCAGATGTAGATCAGCCGGCAAATCGCGCGTACTGTGATGGTCGAGGACGATTCGCGGGACACGCTCGGCTTTGAGCCAATCGGCGACAGGTGTCAGTTGCGCGATCGCACAAGTATCCATCACCACGACGCCATCGACTTTTTCAAGTAGCGGGTCGCTTTTACTACTAAGGACATGAATATCGCTGACACCGGTCAGGCTTCGCTGATGCTGCGACGGATTGGCGTAGACGGCGGCTACACTCTTGCGCCCTGCGGATTTCAGCATCGTCTGAAGCCCGACGATACAACCGAGCGCATCGCCGTCAGGGTTCGTGTGCGCGATCAGCAGCGGAAGTTCCCAAGACATGAGCATTTGCGTAGCCGCTGAGTAGTCCTCTGCACATTGGATTTTGTTGTCGCTGGCTTGCATGGGTGTGAAAGCGCCCCTTTCGCGCAGAAGTCATGGTGATTTGAATACGACTAGTATTGAAGATTGCGGACCTGCTCAACGTCTTGGGTTATTTGTGCCACCAGTGCTTCAATCGAAGCGAATTTTTTCTGTCCGCGTACGTGTTCGACGAACTCAACTTCAAGTGCCTGCCCGTACAGATCGCCCTCGAAATCCAGCACGTGGGCTTCGACCTGACGCAATTGTCCGTCGAAAGTTGGCGTACTGCCGATGCTGATCGCCGTCTTTTTGACCGCACCGTCGATCGCAACCCGGCCCGCATACACACCGTCTGCCGGAATGATCTGGTCAGTCGTTTTGAGGTTGGCTGTCGGAAACCCAATCGTTCGTCCGCGCTTGGACCCTTCGACCACGACGCCTTCCAACGCAAACGGTCGCCCAAGCCCGTCGGCGGCCCCCCGCATGTTGCCCTGGGTAATCAAGCTGCGAATCAACGAACTCGACGTTCGCACCTTGTCGCCATCATCGAGCATCTGCTTGAACGGTTCGACCAACTCGACTTGATAGTCCCACCGATCGGCGAACTGCTTGAGGGTTTCACCGCTGCCCTGCCGCCCTTTGCCAAACCCGAAGTTGAAACCCTCGACGATGGCCAACGGTCGAAAACGGTCAACAATCACCGTCTCTATAAATGCCGTCGCCTCGACCCGGAGGAGCGACGGCGTACTCTTGGCAATGACGACTTCATCCACACCGCACGATTCCAGGTGTCGAAGCTTGCCAGCCGTCGTCGAGATTTTTTGCGGAGGGTCATTGGGGCGGAGGATTTCCAGCGGATGGGGATCGAATGTCATCACTGCGAGCGGTACGTCCTGATCGCTGGCTCGTTTCTTACCGGTCGCCAGAATTCGCTGATGCCCGCGATGCACGCCGTCGAAGTTGCCGATGGTCAAAACGCACCGAGAATCGCTCAGGCATACACTGTCCAATCCTCGGACGACATTCATTTGGGCAATATCCCTCGGCACCGATTTGATCAAAAGGTTTCCAGAATTGGCAGAATAGGGATCAGCCCGAAACTTGGCAACGCACGCCAATCATCGGTCACACGTTAATTGCTCCAAACAGACTGGAATCATCCGCCCGACACTACGATACTGGAGGATATGGATTCCGAATCCAACCAACAGCCGATCCACGTCGCCATCTGCGTCGATCCCTCGGTCTATTCCAGATACCGAGCCATTCTGCGCCACCTATGCGTCGGGTTGAGCGATTTGACGGCCAGCATCCGAATCGTCACGCCAACCAAAGAAGCCAAAGCGCTAAACCTCGGGCCGGTGAAGGCTGTGATTCACGATGAAATACGGTGGCCCTTCCGCAAACAAAAAACGAGCGACCTGATTTCACGACTTTCATCAAAACCGCCAACGATCATCCACGCCATGTCGGCTGGTTCGTACGCCGTTTCCGAAGCACTGGCTGAGGCATTTGATATCGAAATCATCTACCAGATCACTGCTCTCGAAGATGTCTTTGCGTTGTCCGAGTCGCGTTTCACCGGCATCAAGCACGTCATCTGCGCGAGCGTACCATTGCGCGAAGCGTGCCTGTCGCAGTGTCGCCTCGCAGAAGCGGACGTCACGTTGGTCCGGCCCGGGGTGGTCTGCTCCAAGGAACCGACCTGCTTTCGTGTGGAAGGTCGAGTTCCAACAGTATTGGCCACTGCGTCGTTCGAACCGGACACCGGGGTCGATCAACTGATTCGCGCCATCGCCATCGTCAAGAGCAAGAAGCATGACATCCTCGCGTTCCTCTTGGGCGAAGGGCCCGAAGAGAATCAGCTTCGACGGGTGGCTGCCAAACTCAATCTTGGATCGACGCTAACCTTCGCTCAACCGGAAGGCAATGTACTTCAAGCGATGGTCGGGGCTGACATATTCGTCGTACCGCAAGCCGAAAAGTCCATCTCGGCGCGAAGCCTCCAGGCCATGGCACAGGGGATGGCTGTTGTGGCGGTGGATGGCGGTGCTTCGGATGCGTACATCGCCGACAAGACGGCAATCGTCGTTCAAGATTCGACAGCCCCGGACCTCGCGGGGGCCATCGAGCGACTTCTCATCGACCGGGACTTTGCCAGCCAGATTGCCGGAAACGCCATCGCCCACATGAAGGACCGGCACACCATGTCCGCGATGGCCGACCAGACGGCGGAGATTTACAGCAAGATGGCCCTACGCAAGACGACATTGAAAATGCCCTCATCAAAGAAGCCGTAACGGGTTGCGGACCTGCGAACACAGCTTTATAACTGTCCTATGAAAGCCTCAACAACCATATCCGATCTCCGGCACCACGAAGGCGAGGAAGTTTCGCTTGGTGGCTGGGTTTATAAAAATCGCCCCAGCGGAAAACTGGTGTTCCTCGTCCTGCGCGACGGTACCGGTCTGTGCCAGTGCGTGATTGAAAAGAACGAAGCGTCAGCCGACTATTTCGACGATGCCAAGCGCCTATCGCAGGAAGCGTCTGTCTTCGTGCGTGGAACCGTCAATGCCGATGAACGCTCGGTGGGCGGTTATGAACTGCGGGTGACGGGCCTCGACATCGTCCACGACTCCACCGATTATCCGATCACGCCCAAACCGCACGGAGTCGAATTTCTGTTCAAGCATCGCCACCTTTGGTTTCGATCGCAGCGTCAGTATTTGATCATGCGGATGCGTCACACGTTGATCGATGCGATTCGAACGTTTTTCAACTCGAACGGATACACGTGTTTCGATACGCCGATCTTCGCACCGTCGGCTGGCGAAGGTGCCCAGACCTTGTTTGAAGTCGATTACTTTGGCGATCCTGTGTACCTCGCTCAGACCGGGCAGCTTTATCTTGAAGCCGCCTGCATGTCACACGGTAAGGTTTATTGCTTTGGACCGACCTTCCGCGCGGAAAAATCCAAGACGCGCCGCCACCTCACCGAATTCTGGATGGTCGAACCGGAGATCGCCTACGCCTCGCTCGACGACGTGATCGATGTGGCTGAAGATTTCGTGTGCAGCATTGTTGAACGGATGCTCAACGATCATCGCGACGATCTAATCGAACTCGGACGCGACGTCACCGAGTTGGAACGAATCAAAAAACCGTTCTATCGCATTCGGTATCGCGAAGCTGCAGAACTGCTTCGCGGCCCAAAAGCCAAAGCGCTGCTTGAACGCGACTTTGAAGAAAAGAACGCACGCATCGGTGAGTTGGAAAAACACATCGTTGAGTTGGAAGGCCAAGCCGAGTCTGCCAAAAAGCAGTGGCAAAAAGACAAAGCCGCTCAGGAAATCATCGCCGCCCGCGAAGAATTATCCGAAGTCAAAGAGCAGGTCGGTAACATCCCTCACCACATGGAACTGGCTGCGAATTTCAAAATCGGCAGCGATCTGGGCGGGTCTGATGAAACGATTATCTCCCGTTTGCACGACAAGCCTGTGTTCGTCACGCACTACCCAGCCAGCGTGAAAGCGTTCTACATGCGGCGCGATCGCGAGAACCCCGACCTCGTCGAAAACTTCGACATGCTGGCGACCGAAGGGTTTGGCGAAGTCATCGGCGGGTCGGCGCGCGAAGAAGATTACGACCAACTGCTCGAACGCATCCATGAAGAAAAACTTCCGCAAGAAGACTACGAGTGGTACCTCGACCTGAGGCGATATGGCAGCGTACCGCACGGTGGGTTTGGGTTGGGACTGGAGCGCACGGTTTCGTGGTTGTGCGGACTGCGTCATATTCGAGAAACGATTCCGTACCCGAGGATGATGGGCTCGGTTTATCCATAAGCCTAAAAGCGTGTTGGCCGGAGAAACGTATGACTCGAATTCATAGCAAGCTGACCGCAACGCCAATCGCATTTGGACTGCTCATCTTTGTCACATCATCGATGACGGGCTGTGGTGGCGGCGGTTTCGGCGAATCGATCGCAGTGCCTCAGGAAAAACGCGCGATCATTCCGGGTGGACTCAGTCCGGGTGAACGGGTCGCTTTCCCTGACGACAAACCGTTCGTCATCGCCGAAAGCGCCCGAATCTCCACCGATCAAGGCGTTGCGACAGCCGATGCGACCGAAAAAGGAAACGCGAGTTGCGAAATCAAATCGACAGGCAGCAGTTCGGCATCGGGCGAATTTCATTTGGGACACGTCATCTACAACGACACCGACAAACCGCTCGACGTAACGGTTTCCTTCGATTTTGAATACGCCTTTGAGATTCTCGACGACATGCCGGAAAGTCGCGCCCCTGATACCATCGGCTTGAAGCTCTTCATTCAAGACTCCGACAAGATCGTGCTGCATCGTCGCACCATTCTCGAACAGGGCGACGGGTTGACTGCCTGGAAAGACTCCGGACGCGAATCGCCATGGTTCAATGTGACCTTGCAACCCCGACTCGCCTACAATCTTGTGCTGGCTGGCAAACTGGCGGCTGACGCTGAGGAGAACGGCAAACCCGTCGAGGCCAGCATGAATGTCTCCGGGTTTCGCATCGAGATCAATGCCCGACGAAAACGCACCGCACCTCCCGAATAAAACGCTTCGAGCGGTGCAGGCCGGTAAAGGAAATGCCATGACCACTTCATCGCCGCAACTCAACCTTGCGAGTAATGCCGGGCACGACCGAATCCTTGGGCACGCGATCACTTTCGCCGATGTGCTGCTTGTTCCGCAGTTGTCCGACGTCGCCCCCGCAGAAGCCGACGTGCAAACCCGCGTCACCCGCAACATTACCATGAACATCCCGCTGCTTTCCGCGCCGATGGACACGGTGACCGAATCGCGTCTGGCGATCGCTCTGGCTCAGGAAGGCGGGATGGGCATCATCCACCGCAACATGAGCATCGAAGATCAATGTCGCGAAGTGCGCAAGGTCAAACGCAACGAAAGCGGCATCATCATTGACCCGGTCACGATGCGTCCCGAACAATCCGTCCGCGAAGCCCAGGATCTGATGCAAATGCACAATGTCTCGGGCATACCAATCACCCAACCAGATGGCAAACTCGTCGGCATCCTGACGCGGCGCGATTTGAAATTTCTCGAATCGCCCGACCTGAAAGTTTCTGAAGTCATGACGAGCGACAATCTCGTAGTCGGTCACAATCGGATGTCGCTCGACGAATCGGAGCGCATCTTAAAATCGGCGAAGGTCGAAAAGCTCCTGCTCGTTGACGAATCGTTTCACCTCACCGGCTTGATGACAATGCGTGATATCGAGCGGAGTCGCGAATTTGGTCACAGCTGCAAAGACGATCGTGGCCGCCTGCGTGTGGGGGCTGCGATTGGTGTGCATGATTACGATCGGGTCGAGGCGCTCATCGCCCACGATGTCGATCTCGTCGTCGTCGATACCGCCCACGGTCACAGCAAGAACGTCATCGAAACCATCAAGACCATCCGCCAGCGCTACAGCATCGAGTTGGTGGCGGGAAACATCGTCACCGCGGAAGCCGCCCGCGACCTGATTGATGCCGGCGTCGATGGCCTCAAGGTGGGTGTCGGACCGGGCAGCATCTGCACCACGAGAATCGTCAGCGGTGTCGGTGTACCGCAATTGACCGCCATCATGGACGTGAATTCGGCGGCTGAACCGCAGGGTATACCGGTGATTGCGGACGGTGGAATTCGTCACAGCGGTGAAATCACCAAAGCCATCGCGGCTGGTGCTAACAGCGTGATGCTGGGTTCGCTCTTTGCCGGACTCGAAGAATCGCCCGGCGAATCGGTCACCTGGCGTGGACGGCGATTTAAGGAATATCGCGGGATGGGCAGCCTCGGTGCGATGGTCAAAGGGTCCGCAGCCCGATACGGACAAGCCGCCAACGCAGCCACCCAGAAACTCGTACCCGAAGGGGTCGAAGGCCGCGTACCCTATCGTGGCCCCCTCGCCGATTTTGTGTATCAACTTGTCGGCGGACTAAAATCCGGAATGGGCTATTGCGGAACGGGAACAATTGACGATTTGCGGACCAGAGCCAGATTCTGTAGCGTGTCTCCTGCTGGCGTGGCAGAGTCGCACACGCACGACGTCACCATCACGAGAGAATCGCCCAACTATGCAATCGAACCACCTTCCAATCTATAACGTGTGGCGCAAACTTGCCGGGCGCATGTTCGCCTTGACGATTCTTGCCGCGACATGCGGTTGCAACGAATACATTAATCCGTGGACCGACGAAATGGTGTCGTACGATTACGTTACGACCGCTTCGGTCGAGGGAGTCCGCGCTGCAAGTCAACCTTTAGACTCAGCGTCCCGCACATTTCATCCGACGCTCGTCAGCCCGCAGGACGGTACGGTCGGTCATTTCCCGCTCGGTTGGGAAGACCCGTTTGAAGATCGCGGCAGCGACGACGGTCAATTTGCATTAACTGGTGAAGATTACTTCGCCATGCCTTATGGTTACGGCCGTTTTATTCTCAACACCATCGCCGTGCCAATCAGCGTCATCGTTCAACCGCCCGTTCCGTTGATGGGCAGCGATGGCATTACCAGCCGCCAGGCTCTCGGTTACGACCACGACGCCGAGTGGCTGCCGGCAGGCAGTTCCTCGACTCCGCCCGACGTTATCGAAGTCGGAACGATTCCTACGAGCGATGTCGAAATGGAGAGCGGTAAAGCCGACAGCATCGAAGCTCAGTACGTCGAACCCCTCGAATAACGGATCGAATCAAGGTCGCGGCAAACTGCATGATGACGGATCCTCATCCTCAGAATCACGACCAGCCGCGAGACGATCCCCAGCCCGATGACTTGTTGCCCTATCCTCCGGATGAAGAACTCACGACAGAGTTGATCGAAGATGTCAGCTTCGACGACCGGACACCATACGCCCACGCACGAGAATCCGGTCAGCGCGGATACCTCAAAATGTGCCGCTGGGTCTGGACGGCAGGCAAGTATCGCCTGACGCATTTGTGTCTGTCGCGACCGTCGCCCCATTCGCGACGCTTCGCACGCAAACACGTTTTGTTGTTTTCCGTGGTCGCTGCACTTTGCATATTCGCCAACGCAGGATGGCATCAGGTGCGGGTTGGCCCGGGGATGGAAGGCGTCCCCAAGACTCCGGAAGGCAAGGGTTGGTCGGAGGTCGTCACCCGACCGTTTCCCACACCGACCACATTCGCCGAATCGGTCGTCGTTTCCAGCGTGTGGTTGAATGCGACATGGGCATCATTCGCTGCAGGTATCGGTTTGGCAATCGCGGTAGTGTTCGGTTTTTTGCTGCTGTGGCTTTACGGTTCGCTCGCCCGTCGCAGCCTCCTGCCGGAACATCGCATCGAATCGCGCATTCGCTGTGCGATTCACTACGGAACATGCTGGTTGTTGTTTTTGACTGCATCGCTGCTCGTCTTGTGCCTGCGACCGTTGACGGTCCTTGGCAAGGTCGGTGGTTGGACGTTCGTTCCGAGTACGATCGTCGTCGATGCGTGCGCGATTCTGCTGGCGATTGGCGGAATAATGCTCGGTTGGTTCTGGCTGATCCGACTCGGAGGGACTGTTCCCAAAGGTTCGAGGCGGTCGGCAAGTCGTTTTTTTGTTATCTGGGGTCCGTTCTATATGGCCGTGCTGTTGGGCGGGATCGGTTATGGACTGTATTTTCTCTCGGTCCACCTTCCTGAACGTTTAAGTCTAAGCTGGTAGAATTCGTCGCATGTCCACCGCCACCATCGCCGTTCTCGACTATGGCAGTCAGTACACGCAGTTGATCGCCCGCCGCGTTCGCGAACATCAGACGCACAGCCTCATCTTCGCGCCGGACACGACGGCTGCCAATATCGCCAAGCATAACATCGTCGGGGTCATCCTTTCCGGCGGACCGTCAAGCAGTTACGACGAAGGCGCGCCGCAGTGCGATCCAAGTCTGCTCGAATTGAACGTCCCGATTCTTGGTATTTGCTACGGGATGCAGGCATTGGTTCGCGCTCTTAAAGGTGACGTCGCCGCAACGAGTCGCCGCGAGTATGGCCGCACGCAACTCGAAGTTGTCAAGGAGGACCGACTCCTCGGACATCTGCCCACGCCCTTCACCGTTTGGATGAGTCATGGCGACATGGTCGAGCGTGTGCCCGATCAATTCGAAACCATCGCAGCGACCGCCAATTGCCCCATCGCAGCCGTCCGCCATGTGTCGCTTCCGATTTACGGTTTGCAATTTCATCCCGAAGTATCGCATACCCAACACGGTACGCAGATCATTCGCAATTTCCTCAGCGAAGTTTGCCAGGCACCGATGGATTGGGTCATGGGTCATGTGGTTCGCAACTCGATCGCCAAGATCAAGGAGCAGGTCGGCAAAAACGATCGGGTGATTTGCGGTCTTTCGGGTGGTGTCGATAGCAGCGTGACTGCTGCCCTCTTGCATGAGGCTATCGGCGATCAACTGGTGTGCGTTTTTGTTGACAATGGCGTCTTGCGCAAAGGCGAGTTGGATCTCGTCGAATCGACGTTTCGCGAGCATTTTGCGATTGACCTCCGCGTCGCCCATGAAAGCGAACGATTCCTTAGCGCATTGAAAGGCGTTACCGATCCCGATCAGAAACGCCGTATCATTGGCAAGACGTTCGTCGATGTATTCAAGGTGGCTGCATCCGAAATCGAGAATGCGAAGTTTCTCGCGCAGGGCACGCTATACCCCGACGTCATCGAATCGGGCGCGGGTCCGCACGGCAAGTCAGCCAGCATCAAACTGCATCACAACGTCGGTGGGTTGCCGGCTGAACTGGGTTTCGAGTTGATCGAACCGCTTCGCGATTTGTTCAAAGACGAAGTCCGTCGCATGGGCGAGCATCTCGATCTTCCACCGGAGATCATCTGGCGCCACCCATTTCCGGGACCGGGCTTGGCGGTGCGCATCATTGGTGAAATCACGCCCGAGCGCGTTGCCCTCTTACAGCAAGCCGACGCGATCACCCTCGAAGAGATTCGGGCGGCTGGCTGGTATGACAAGATCGGTCAGGCGTTTGCGGTGTTGCTGCCGATCAGCACGGTCGGTGTGATGGGCGATGCCCGCAGCTTCGCCGGTCAGCAGGTGATCGCCATCCGATTTGTCGAGACGACCGACTTTATGACAGCTGACTGGGTTCGGGTGGACTACTCGGTGTTGGAGCGGATATCGTCGCGGATCATGAATGAAGTATCAGGGATAAATCGGGTGGTTTACGACGTTTCGGGCAAACCGCCCGCCACAATTGAATGGGAATAATCTTCCTGCGAAGCATCGATTATCACCCCCAGCATGTCCACCATTCGTCAATGTGGGCTGACTCGGTAAAGACCGTAGCATCTCACTGAAATCGATTGCGATTTTGACTCAATCAATTCAGCCTCGACGCCGATTCTAACAGTATGCCAAGCTCGCCGATGAATCTGCACACCCTACTTTCAACCGAGAGATAATCAGTTTCGATTGCAAGCGTTTTGGGATAACCCGGACCGTTCGGAGATGGAAGATGGACATACAAAATGATGTTCGCACGTTGCAGGAATTCGTGGTCGATTCGGAAAGTGTGATTCGCGACATTCAATCGAATCAGCGCCCGGTCATGGTTACCAGCAATGGCGAACCCGGCGTCGTAATCATCCCAGCCGACTTCATGTCGTCCAAACTCAAAGCCCTCAAAGCCATCTGCGATTTGTCATCCGAGTAATTCGCGAGAGGCGTTCTAATCTTCCGACGCATCGCCTTCTGATGTTTCGTCATCATTGCTTTCGCGATCATCGCGTTCGCCGCGCACCTTGGGCGGCTTGGTCAAGAGCGACACCTGCGACCAGATCGACACGTACAGCAACACAATCGCAACCAACACCCGAATCCACCAGACAAGCGGGCTGACGCGCGGTTTGATCGGAATCGTTCTTATCTCGGTAGACAGTTCCAACTGCACTGTTCCACCGGTCGCCACCATTTGAAAGTAACCCAGAATCCCGCCCGGCGGGTATTCGGTCTTCATGTATTCGTGAATGAATTCGCGCAGTTCGTCGCGGATTTCGCCGACTTTCCCCCGCGGCTTGCGAATCTTGTCGTTTTCGATCGCCGCATTGACGAAATCATCCGGGTACTCGACGGCTTCCTTGGTCACCGCGATCGACCAACACACGAACGACACCAGCGCCGTCGCAAGAATTGCCCGGGATCGCGGAACAAGCGAAGATTTGTTCGCCGACCGATACATCGCCGCACCGATAATCAGCCCGAACAGCATGAAGAAAAACAAACCCAACATCGCAATCAGCGAAAGTGCATACGACAGCAACGTGTACGCCAGTATCGAAGCCACCACCAATCCGACAATGGTCGGGACAACGATGCTCCCTTGCGGTAACGATGTGGTTTCCTGATCGGAAGAATTCAAACCTGTTTCCTTTGCACTGACTTCTGTACCAATGAGAAGTGTCTTTGTGGTTTCCAAAGTCAGATGGGATCGCCCGCAAAGCCTCGGGCCAATCGAAATCCCAACCAGCATCCAAGCAGGCACAACACGACGCTGCCGACGACATTCCAGACGGCCAGCATGTACTGCCGCTCGAAGACCAACTGCATCGTATTGAGCGAGAACGAACTGAACGTCGTGAACCCGCCGAGGACGCCGACAGTCAGCGCCAATCGATGAACCTGCGAGACCGACGACCCTTCTAAGCGAACACTCAAAAATCCGATGGCCATGCAACCCAGCACATTGACCAGCATTGTACCGGCTGGAAACTTTTCAGCCCCTACCAGTCGCTGCACGCCGGCGGCCAGGGCAAACCGAAGCATGCTGCCCAGCGCCCCGCCAATTCCGATCCAACCGGTCTGTATCAAAAACGATCCCAATGTTGGACGCCCCACCGCATGGTCTTTGGCTCTCAATCTATTGACTGATGTGCCATTGCATCTGATTGGCGGTTATCTTCAAGCATCTTTCAAATGCATGCAACATTCGCTACGCTGCACCGCTTCAAAACAAGTATCGGCCTGTGAAAACTCGTGCTCTGGATCGACAAAGGAATTGGGGAACGATGGTTTTGGAACATGATGAAACACTAGCCAGCATCACTGAATCTAAACTGCTCGCAATTCTGCGGACCACCGATCAACAAAGCGCCGAAGATGCCGCGAATGCCGTTATCGAGGGCGGGTTCCGGTTGGTCGAATTCACAATGAACACGCCAGGTGCATTGGAACTCATTGCGAAATTTACCGAAGATTCACGAATCATCGTGGGGGCCGGGACGGTACTCAACGTCGATCATGTACGCCAAGCCGTCGATGCCGGTGCGCGTTTTATCGTTTCGCCGCATACGGATGCCCGCGTCATCGCAGCCACCCGAGACCTTGGGGCAGTCAGCGTTCCCGGGGCGTACTCGCCAACCGAAATGATGCACGCCCACGAATCCGGTGCCGACATCATCAAGCTGTTTCCAGCAGCCGCTGACATCGCGCAGTACGTTCGACAGCTTGTGGGGCCACTGCCACATTTGAAAATCCTGCCGACTGCCGGAGTGACACCTGCGAATTTCCAGGGCATCCTAAGTGCCGGTGCGTTTGGCGTCGGGTTTGTGAGTTCGCTATTCACGCCTGAAGACATCGCAGCGAAAAATTACGCATCGATCAAACAGCGGGCTGAGTCGATTGTCGCCGCGCATCGAGGATTGAACGGCTGACCGCGCCGGGGTCGTCGCTCGCGATAATCGCTGAACACACCGCAACGCAATTGGCGCCGGCATCGAAAACTTCGCCTGCGTTCTCTGCATTGATCCCGCCAATCCCGACTTTCGGAATCGACGTCAGGTCAGCCACCTCGCGCATGCACCTGGGCGATGCTACCTTGCTGTCGGGCTTCAATGGTGTTGAAAACATTGGACCGACAGCGACGTAATCCGGATTCATTGCAAGAGCGGTTTGGGCTTGTTCGAGCGAATGCGTGCTGATTCCGACGATGCGGCGCGGTCCGACGATTTTGCGAGCTGCGGTAATGTTCAAGTCATCCTGGCCGACATGCACGCCGTCGGCTGTCGTAGCAACCGCAATGTCGCATCGATCGTTGATGATCGAAACCGCCCCAGCGCTTCGGCAGCAGTCCACGAAGGCGCCGGCACGATTCACGAGTTCTGCATCGCTCTGCCCTTTTTCGCGCATCTGGAAAACGCAGCCACCCACCGCATCTGTGACGCTGCGAATCACATCGCGCCACGGCTTGGCGCACATCGATTCGGTGATGAGTACATACAAACCCACATCAGCCAATCGATTTGAATGCTCCATGCACAGATTTAGATCTCGTTCGACATCGTACGCGGCATAACGGAGCTTCTCGACGCGGCGGGCCAACTGCTCGTCGAAGGTTTTGGCGTACTCTTCGATGACCCGAAGGGCTTCGCCCAATCGCTTGCCTGCCGCCCGAACAACCGACGCGGTATCGGTTCGTCGATACTCGCATTCGGTTTCATTGAGCGTCCCCACATCGCCAGCCGTATCTCTGGCAGCCAGCAGTTGGTTCGTTTCGACGAGCGCAGCAGCAAGTCCATGTCGCAATTCTTTGAGGCGTTTCGCAAGCGCTTCATGATCGATCACAAACCGCGCGTACTCCTCCATCACTCGAAGCGCTTCGCGGGCGCGGTTGAAGTTGGCGTCGATGATGCGCGCGACCGATGAATCCATGCTAAACCCCATAACGTTTTCGTTGCGTCTCAGAAAGTCCGCTGTTCTCGGCGATTTTTCTGGTCTGATAATACCACACTTTACGCCTACCATGCGTATGGTCGCCGCGCTGTGGCGATTGGTCGGCTCCGGGCAGATTCGATTCACCGATATTATCGCCCCAAACCGGCGAATTCACACCAGCGCCAAAATAACGCCCACATTCAAAAGAAAAGTACCCGACTCTTGCGACCGAGAAATCTATCAACGTCGGTGTCTGTCCGAAAATACACCGGCTTATTGGGGTCGAAAACGAGATGATGTCATGGATCAGACGAGGGGTACAGAGGCTCGGTCGTGCGATTGCAAATCTGCGACGCACGAAGCCAATCGCGTACCCAGGTAACACGATGAACGAGTATCCGCTGACAATTGAAACGGTGCAAGGCGGTGAAGTGGTCTCGCGCGAAGTTGCCGACCGCGATGCGCTCATCGCTCTGCGCAGCGAACTTGAATTTCTTGCCCAGGTAAGAACTGGGCAGAGTCGGCTTGCCTGCATCGCGCTGTCCAACCCGTCCGCATTCGACAACCCCAAGACACCCGATGAACTGCACAACGTTCTGGTCGATGCCATTCACCCGCAGGTCAGCAGTACGATCGAACGGATCGATCAAAATTTCCCAGACATCGTCGGGGAAATCTGCCGCGATGTCATCGCCGAAGAAGCTGTAACGTTTCAACAGGACGTCGCCGCGTGTCTGGCCGCAAGCAATTCGTCAAGAGTCCAGGAACTCTCGAAAACATACGCACTTTCAGCAGGACTGACACCGCCAAGTTCAGACGGGGAACATGCTACCCTCGACGAAAGCGAGACAAACATGACCGATCAACACAATGCCTCGAACCCAGCCAACGAAGAAGAATTGGCAGCCGGCAATCCAGTCGATTCCGCCGATCAGACTTCAAATTCGGATGACTATAGCGAATTGGAAAACGCAGGCGACTTGGAAAACACTGACGGCCTGGCGAACACTGGCGACGAAGAAATGTTCGACGACGTGGAAGATGCGCTCAAGGCGATGGAGTCGGACCTGGAAGAGTTGCAGGCCCTCGCAGAGAGCGATCTCGACGCGCCCGATGCAACCGAAAACGTTGAAGCACCTGTTGCTGAATCGGCAATCTCTAATCAACCGCAAGCCAACACCGATACGCCTTCAGAGGAAGTGGCATCGGACGCTGAATTGGAAG
Source organism: Alphaproteobacteria bacterium (assembly GCA_028285105.1). Taxonomy (GTDB): domain Bacteria; phylum Planctomycetota; class Phycisphaerae; order UBA1845; family UBA1845; genus UBA1845. The sequence continues at coordinate 189,606 of JANQQE010000032.1, read as the reverse complement.
CCGTCGCGGACGAGGTCATTGCCGAGGATCGACCGGAGGAAGTCGCCGCGAATGATGCAGAAATATCCAGCGAGGCAACGATCAGCGAGACTTCCGCAGAACCCACGGATGCAACCAGCAACGCGGAGGCCAACAGCCAATTCGTCGAGGAGTTCATCGCCAAGAATTCGTCAAGTTCCGAAGGGGAATCTGCGGTGGCTGGCTTTGCGGCTAGCCTGGTTCCCGATCTCAATACGCCGGAATCGAAAGCCACAGATACACGCGAGACTGAAACCAATGACACCGCATCGGCGAATCCCGAAACCGCGCGCGATGCAACAGACAATCCCGACGAAGCCGCACTGACCGAATCGGTTTCCGATTTTAATGAAGCCGTTGCGGAAATTTCCCACGGAGAATCGCCCTCGCGCAGGAACAGTGCAGCGGTTGAAGAGTCAATTCCATCCGGAGCGACACCGCAACCGAATGGCTATCAGCCGGAAAACAGGTCGCGCAGACAGCCCTCATCGCGTGGTCATGCGAATCGTGCCCCCATGAGCAACGTCGAACTGTCGATCGGAAACTTCGCCGATTTTATGTTGGGCGAAGTCAACGGGATGTGGGCGGATGCGCGACAGGGCCTTGAAGAAATCTGCACCGTGCGCGACGAAATCCAATCCATCCGCGCCGAGGTCAGCCGCCTCCACCAGGAAATCACCACCATGCGCGACTCGGTCGTCTCTGCAAAACACGACATCCGCAGCGTCCAATCGCAAATTCAAAACCAACGCGACGATGCCAACCGTGCAAGACAAAGAGCCGACAGCGCCGCCCTCGACGCCCAAGCCGCCTGCGACCGAGCAGCAGCTGCCGCAAGAGAAGCAGAATCAATGGCCACCCTAAGTCAGCCAAGGTAGAAAACAGAATCGATCGACCGTAGGGTGCGTCCCGGACGCACCTGCTAAACGGTCATGTTGTCCCGACGAATCATTCTTATCGCGCTTGTTAATTCACTCGGCACCTGCATTCGGTATCGATGCGCTAAACCGTTCCGCAAAGATCAAGGTATTGATCCGCTCAGCGCAATGCCTGCACTCGATTTCGTCTTCAAATCGAATCAACGAAATTGAGAGCAATCGTTGATCGTTCAAACCATATACGATAAGCCGACCGGTCCACCAACTGTACTTTGCACACTTGATTTCCCTTAATGCGAAAACCTTGGCACCCGAATCGTCCGTAGTTAATCGAATTCCATCCCGATCAATCACGAAGACTTCGTTTCCCCGTCGATGCACCCTCGCAATCCATCGAAGCAGAGTCGCCAGAAAGAGAAACATCAACAAAGGCAATATGACCATTCTCCCTGAAATCCCAGTTCCAGGAGGATGTTGCCACATTCCCCATGCAAACAGAATCGCTCCAAGCAGCAACACAATCCACCTGGAACTCGGAGAGCTAAGCCGCACAAAAGTCGTATCGCCATGATACTCCAACCCGCACTCTGGACAGACATAATCCTCCGGCAGGCCTTCGAGCGTATAGTCGCATTTGGGACATTGGTTCATCTTAAGTCTAGCTACTGTCATTGATTCCGCCGGGGCTATCTAACGACTGCTTCGCGACAATAAGACTGTTGATCCTCTGGGCACATTTTTTTGCATTCGCTTGTCCCCCCAGTTCCCAATACTGAATGGAGAGCAGTTTCTGAGCGTCGTGTCCAAACAATACGAGCCGTCCGGTCCAAATACTGTAATTGGCTCGTTTGATGATTGAAATCGCGATGAACTTGGAGCCACGCTTTGGGCGCGACATCCGGATTCCTTTGCGATCGACAATGAATTCTCCCTGGTTCTCGGGCATCGATCGATACATGTGGGCAATTATTCTAAAAACCACAGCAAACAACCAGAGGAGAAAAACGAGCTTCCAGTAAGATTGGGCGCGATACGCCGGGACCAGCGCGATCCATGAAGTTCCCACCACTGTCAATGCGATGGTCCTCCACGAATCCGAGTGCGCCTTAAACTCTAAACAAAGTGTCTCCCCGTAATAGTCCAGCCCGCACTCTGGACAGACATGAACCTCGGGCAGGCCTTCGAGTGAATAGCCGCATTTGGGGCAATTGATCATTGGCGAAACCTAACAAGTGCATCCGGGACGCACCCTACGAATGGCGTCGTCTTATCAGCGCCACTCGTGCCATTGACCGGCGATGCAGGTTCTTGTGATGCTTCCTCGGTCGGCTCCTAAGACGAATGCTGGCAGCAGGGTTTCTGCTGTTGCGCCGAGTAGCGAGATGCCTTGCGTGTCTAATACGATCAGGTCGGCGCTTGTGCCTGTGGCAATCTTGCCGGCTTTTATGCCCAGCGATTTTGCGCCGGCGGTGGTGGCGCACTCGAACAGTCTTTCTGCGTTGTGGCCCGATTCGCCTACGCACACACCGCGCTTTTCTTGGCGGACGCGCTGCACGTATTCCAGCCAGCGCATTTCTTCGTTCATGCTGATGCGGGCGTTGGAATCGGTGCCAAGGCAGACTGATGTATTGGCTTTCATCATCGCCGGAACGTCAGCGATACCGTCGGCTAAGTTACCTTCCGTTGTCGGGCAAATGCTGATCGACGCCCCCGTGTCCGCCACTTGGTCGATCACCTTTGCCGAAGTGTGGGTGCAGTGAACCAATGTAACCGACCCATCGAGCAATTGACGATCGAGCAGCAACTCGATCGGCGTATTGCCGTGGGCTTTTTTGCACGCTTCGATTTCCTGCCGTTGTTCTTCGACGTGCATGTGCAGCACCATCTTGTGTCTTTGGGCGTACGCCAACAGTTCCGCAATCTCGTCCGGGTTGGCCGCTCGGAGGCTGTGGGCGGCCAATCCGATGCGACACAGGTTTGATTCGTACTTCTCGCGCAATTGATCGACATGGTTCAAGAAACTCTCGACATCGGGCGTGGCGAAGCGTCGCTGTCCGCCAGTTAACGGTTCGCCAAATCCGCCATGCGCATAGAACGTCTCCAACAAAACGATCCGAATTCCCGCTTCGTCTGCCGCGGCCAACACGAGATCGTCGAACAACAGATCGGGCGCGGTTGGACTGTGATGAAAGTAATGAAACTCGCCGACGGTGGTGATACCCTGTCGCAGCATTTCCTCGAACGCCATGCGGCAGATGTTTTGAAACTCTTCGGCTTCCAGGCACTCGACGAGTTCGTACATCGCCTCGCGCCAGGTCCAGAAACTGCCCGCTCCCTTTGGAAACGTTTCGCCAAACCCACGCAGACCGCGCTGGAAGGCATGACTGTGCGCGTTGACCATGCCCGGCAGCAGTGCCTTCCCTTCCAGCCTCATCGTCGGTTGCAAGTCGAGATACCCTACCTGTTCGATCAAACCGTTTGCGTCGGTGACCACCTGGATGCGCGGTTCAAACGACCCATTGAACCAGGTCAGGTCGGCTTCGATGACATTGGATGGCACCATGTTTCATTATCCCTCCGAATGCCAACCGTCGATGCACCATTTCCTGGCAAAGTCGGAAAGCGATCCCCATGCTTGCTCGAACTGATCCTTGGGCAGATACTCGTTGGGCCTGTGGGCGACTTCGATGCTGCCGGGCCCGTAAAGAACGCACTCTATGCCCATCGCTGCCAAGGGTCCGGCATCGCTCGCATACGAGACTGCGGCAGTCTCCGTTTGACCAACATGCTCACAGAGTCTCCAGTTGATTTCGGAATCGTCAGCCGTAAGGAGCGGCGGGCTGTCACCAATCAATGATACCGATACGTCGTCAGCGATGTCTGGAATCGACCCAATGGTATGTCGGACCGCTTCAATCGTGTCAGCTGACTTCTGTCCCGGCAGGACACGAATGCCCACCACCAAACTGCACCCACCCGGAATGATGTTGACTGCCACCCCACCTTCGACGACGGCTTGGTTGAGTATTGCAAACGGAGTCTCCGGATAAAACTGACTGGTGTCGCATCGCTCCGACTCGAGTTGCCTGCGCAGTTCGGTCAATGCGTGAATGACGCGCCCCAATTTTTCGATGGCGTTGGAACCAAGATGCGGATAACCGCTGTGGGCTGGCGTGCCGAGCACATCGATGCGCAGCTTGGTGTGCCCTTTGTGCATCCGGACGACACGCAGTTCGGTCGGTTCCCCGATGATGCCAGCTTTCGGCAATGGATAGCGATCGTCCCACTGATTGCAGAATCGCTGAGCGCCGATGGTTCCAACCTCTTCGTCATGGGTGAACAAACCGACCAGCGGAACGTTCATTTGATCCGCGTCGATGTCAGCCAACAAGCACGCAGCGAGCGCAACGAATCCCTTCATGTCGGCTGACCCGCGGGCAACATAACGATCATCGACGTCGGTCAAACCAAACGGATCGCTGGTCCATCCGTCTTCGGTGGCTGGGACCACATCCAGATGGCCAGACAGCAACAACCCACCGTCACACTCCGGACCTTTATGGGCGACCAGGTTAACCTTCTGCCCATGTTCGGATTCAAACCGATCGACACGACAACCGCGGTCCGTCAGGAAGTTCGCAAGATCGTCAGCTGCAGGCACATTGGATTTTGCACTGGTGGTATCGAATGCGATCAAGCGTCGGAACAGTTCGACGCGATCACGATGAGAAATGGTGCGGCGTGTTTGCATAATTGGTAGCTTAGTCGCAAGTCGCCGGCGTTCAAGATTCTGCGCATCGGGCACACGCTCGATTTGGGTAATCGCTCGCATTCGGCAATCGCGCTGGTCGCGCGTGCGATATTGCGGAAACCGCCGATCACGTTGCCAGGAATTGTTGTGACGGCTAGGATGCCAGACTCGGCGTGGTCGGTGGTTGCCAACATTAATCTGCAAATCGAGACGGAGTTTTGCTGTGAAGAATTACGAAACCAACAACGTGCTCAATGCGACGTTTCGACTGCTAGCAACGTGCCTGATCGCCCTGACGTTGACCGGTTGCAAGAAAGGCGAATCAGAAACCGATTCCGATCTGAAACCCACGCCGCCACCGGATGTCGTTCAAGAGGAGTTGGTCAAGTTTCCCCCGAACTTCACCTGCGACGATCCTGAAGTACCTGAATTTCTCAAGAGCGCAGTGAGCGCTTGCGTCAATCAGGATTACGATGCGTTTCGGTCGATGTGGAGCGCTCGTGAAGACCCGATCAGCGAAAAGGAATTCATCCGCGCGTGGCAAGCCAACCCGCGATTTGAACTGACCGACATGCAACGAATGAAAACGCCCGACGGCGAAATCGTTTACGCCGTCCGAGCCCACGTGTCGCTTGATCCCAACGAAGTACCCGAACCCGAACGCGATGTCGTCCTGCTCATTGTCAACGAAAGCGACAATTGGCGCCTCCGAAAAGCCCCCAGAAAATTCGCCAAGATGATGAAAGGCGAGTTCGAAAAAGCCAACCAATCAAACGCCAATTCAAATGGCGAGTAACCGAATCAAATAAATTGGCTGGTCAGCCGTGCAGACACTACCAAGACGCTTCGATCTTGACACAAAAAGGCGAGCCCGAAATCAATCGGACCCGCCTGAGTTAACGGTAATTCAGCTGGAGGAGTTGTTCCTACAACTCGTAGCCAGCCTCCAATGCCCGCTCGATTCGCGTTTTTGAATCGAGGAGGTGCGCTTGCGTGTAGTCATCGAGTCCGCCGGCTTCCAAACGCTTCTCAATGCGATCGCGCAGATTGCCAAGCGTCATGCGGGCGACAGCGACGGCATCTGCGGGGAACGAATAACCCGGATTGGACATCACGGTACGTTCCAGCATCATCAATTGATTGCGCTGCAATGTGCGGCGGATGCTCGAAATCAACGGTGCGCTGTTGCCGTTCATCTGGCTCGCACCATCTTGATCGACCTCTGCCCAGATGGATTCCGTCACCGAGGTCATCAATTCCGGAACACCGAGGAAATCTTCACCGGGTGCGGCTTTCAAACCGGCATCGTAGATGCGGCGAATCGTCATCGGGCTCATCACATGAAATAGCGCCCAAGACTGCACATTCGAAATTTTGTCGTGAATCGGATATTCCTGGTAGTAATCGTACGAATCGGTATCCCAGTGATTCCATCGACCCGGAGCGAGTTTCAAGAGCAAGTCAGGATCGAACGCAAACGCATTCGGTCCAAAGACACGTTCGTTGAGGAATTCCAACGTCTTGCGTTGTGTTTGCGCATCGACGAGTTCAACCGGTTGACGTGCTTTCGGATCGCCCTTGTGATCGCGATGCATGTACTGACCACCAATCTGGCGGGCAGCAAAACGGTTTACGCGGCTGATCTCGTAAAGGAACATGTCGAACAACTGGCGGAGGCGGTTGTAGCTTTCGCCTTCCTTCATGCCCCATTCGGTCATTTTTTTGCTCAGACCGTTAACAAGATCGATTCGGTATTTTGCCCATTCGAGCGGGTCGCTGGTATTGTCATACGTGTTGACCAGCGGGTCGGGAGCGAGATAGCTGCTGTCTTCGTCGGTCGCGAAGTCGAGTCCTTCTGCGGAAATTCGCCCGGCGATGGCCGCCAGCATTTCGTCTTCTTTCTGATCTGGCGTCGGCACGCTGTATCCGTACGCGATTGCGATTTCGTCATAGGGACCGACGGCCTGGCTCATGTAGAGCTTTCGCTTTGATCCATCGAGGTTGTAAACGGCGGGGTTGTAGTCCATGACCGATGCGGTCATCGGAACGTCTGGATCTTCGTTGGCCAGGATGTCATCAAGCGATTTCCATGAACTGGCTTTGAAGTTGTGACGCAGGCCAAGCGTATGGCCAACTTCATGACACGCAACCAGCTTGATCCACTGACCGACATACTCATCGCGTGAAGCCAGAGCATCCGAGGTTGCCGAAAGGAATGCCGCCCCCAGCGCCATTTCGTGCATCGCACCACTTGCGTACGAACACGCCCCATTGGGATGGAAGGCGTCCAGGATCTTCATCGCCCGCGGTTCCCAGTCATCCACATTGTGATCGACACCGGAATCGGGAATGAGATTGGTCATCGCAGAAGTCGGACGCCACTCGGGATGGGCATCGAAGAATGAATGAAGTTTCGGGTCTTCAGTTGCGGAAGGCCCTTCACCCAACATGCGATCGTAACGGGCGGTCCAAACGCGCGCCATCGAGTCGTCCATGATGATGTCGGCATCAAGAATCTGACCGGTCAGCGGGTTGGCCCGACTCGGTCCCATCGCAAATGAACGACCGCTGACGATCCAACGGAAGAAGTTGTAGTTGACGTCTTCCGGATCGATGTTGGCGAATTCATTCGTATCGGTCTGCTGGCGAACTTGAACTGCATTGCGAATACCCGCATTCTCGAATGCGACGTTCCACATTTCGATGCCCTCTCGGATGTAACGGCGATACTTCACCGGGACGGTCTTTTCGATGTAGAAGACGATCTGATCGTCGGGGTGAACGTCAGAGACGGCTTGCTTCGGATCGCTCTTGCGCAGTTGCCAGCGATGAATATTACGCTTGAAGATGGTGCGGTCATCGTGGTCGGCTGCCCAGTTCTTACGCGCCGTCATGAAGTAACCGATACGATCGTCGGCTTCGCGCGGCTTGTAGTCGGTTTCGGGCAGGCGCGAGATACTGTAATGGATCACCGACTTGGTTCCGCCGTTATTGCCAGCCATGAATACAGCCTCGACGGAGAGTTCGAGATTGTCCTTGAAGCCTTTGCGCTTGACCCATTTGCTGATCGACGAATCCATACTACCGCCAAAGAACGGGCCCAGGCCGACAAAGTCTTTCTTGAGAACTGAATCGAGATTGATGACCGCATCGCCACCGCGTTTGGTGACGATCGGTGTCGAGAGCAGAACCGAATCGGTGTAAGTGCGGTCGATCACGTCCTGCACGTCGGTTCCTTTGCCTTTAAGGTGGCGCAGTTCCGGCTGAACCAGGATCATTTTCTTGTTGTATTCTTCCCACCGAACCAGACGATGCCCGAGGGGGAATCCCGTGATGCCACCACCCGAGGTCATGCTCAGGGCCATTAAGAAGTCCTTACCGACCATACCGCTCGGGATCACAGCCAGCAGGTCGTCAGTCTTCTTGTTGTAATACATCGGGAAGAAGCCTTCGATCAGTTCGTACCCTTTGGTGACTTCTTCAAAGGGTTTGAAATCGGGTTTCTCTTTCTTCTTTTTCTTCTTGGCTTCTTTCGCATCCTTCGCATCGCCTTCTGCGAACGATACCGTCGGTGTCGCTACGAGGATTGCCAGAATGACCAGAAGCATTGAGCCCCAGCCCCGACGAATCCATGCTGCATTCGATTTCGCGATCATGTTCGACCATCTCCTAGTGTTAAAAAGTATCCCGCTGATTGCTGAACAGATGACCGCAGACATTTGCCCGTAGGTCAGAAATTCGATGGGTCTGTAAGTCAATCGGCTTCCAGTTTTGGTTTGACATCCTTTGGCGAATGTTACAACCGATAGAGATCATCCGACTCGCGAAGCCGTCCTGACCCCCTCAAATCGCCACCGTTGCCCTGCAACAATCCGCCGGATAAGATGCCTGATGTCTACGATATTATCGGAAACGGTTTTTCGGAACTAGATCGGTTGGTAGCGAGATTGTCGTTAGTTGTCGCTTCTCGCCATTAATAGCCCTGAAAAACGAATTTACGCCGAAAAACGAATTTACGCTACGAAGCGAATTAATAGCCACGTCTCGGGGTCGGGCATTCGCCCCATCGTCGCCGCAACATGCAAACCAATCTCATCAAAGCTGACAGAAAGAATCGGGCCCAAAGCGCAAGCATTCGCACCCCCCACTTTCGACGAATGTTGCGCCTGGTTTGGCCGCACCGACGACTGGTCACCATCGGACTCATAGCCTCGATCATCTACGGATTCCTGAATTCGGCTGGCATCGTCAGCGTACTGCCCGTGCTGAAAGTCATGCTTTCCGATGAGGGATTACACGGCTGGGTGGATCGATCTGTCGCAGAGAAACGCCTTGGTGTGGACTTGGATATCCGCACGCAACCGGACGGGACCGACACCGTCAAACGGCAACTGATGATCGTCGATGTTTCGACGCATTCCGATTTCGCATCCAATGGTGTGCAATCGCTCGACTCAATCGACACCTACAGACTCAATTCTACCGAAGGGAAATCGACCGACGCGTTTGAAATCGTAGTTCCGTCAAAATTCTTAGAAGCGATTTCAGCCGCCGACGAAAATGCCAAGCTTGAAATCAGCACATCGGGCCCGGATGGTGAATCGAGAGCAGCTTCGATGACGATTGTTCTCAAGCCGGTATCGACGGGCTGGAGCATCGGATCAGTTGGCTGGAGAATCGGAAGGTGGGCGACAAGTTTCGTTCCCCGAGCGACTCATCCGGGCGGGCGCGTTGCCGCTCTGTACTGGGTTTTGGGTTTCGTCGTTGTCGTCAACCTGCTCAGCAACTTCGCGCGTTTCATCGCCCAATACTTCGTCGCTGCTGGCATCCTTCGCTCCGTCATGGACATGCGTCGAACGCTCTACCGAAAGATTCTTCGCCTTCCGATGTCGTTCTTCGCACACGACACGTCGGACCTAGTCTCACGATTTGTGCAAGATGCCCAAGAGATGCAGCGTGGTTTGATGTCCATCTTTGGCAAGATGCTCCGCGAACCGATCAAAGCGATATTCCTGTTCGGATGGGCGCTGGTCATCGACGCACGCATGACGCTGACCATGCTGTTGATTTCGCCGATTGCCATACTACTTTTCTGGAGCGTCGGACGAAAAATCCGCAAAGCCAACAACCGCTTGCTGCAAACCTACGGGATGATGATCGGCGCTTTGGGAACAGCGCTCGCAGCCATCGGTGTTGTCAAGACTTACAATGCCGAAAACCAGGAACGCAAACACCTTTGGACCATCGACCGTAAGATGTTCAAGCAACAACTGCGCATCGCCAAACTCGAAGCCTTCCTCAGACCCGCGCTCGAAATGATGGGCATCGTCGGTATTGCGATTGTCTTTGGCTGGCTTGGTGCGAAAGTCTTGCGGGAAGACATCAGGCTCGAAGAATTCGGAACGCTCGTCATCGTCCTCGGAATGCTGATCGACCCGCTGCGAAAGTTAGCCGACGTCTACCCGCGTGTTATGCGGTCGGCGGCTGGTGCCCAACGCATCTTTGAAATCATCGACATGCCCGAAGAAGCCGAGTTGCTCGAAGGTGCGCTCGAATTGCAACCCATCAAGGACCGCATCGAATTCAAGAACGTCACTTTCACCTACCCCGAAACGGAAACGCCAGCCCTTTCAGAAATCAACCTGACCATCAACAAAGGCGAAACCGTCGCACTCGTTGGTGCCAACGGAAGCGGTAAGACCACGCTCACGAAAATGCTCGTGCGCTTTTACGACCCGGAACATGGCGCGGTTTTCATCGACGGCATCGACATCCGCAGCGCCAAACTCGCAAGCCTCCGCCGACAAATCAGTATGGTCACGCAAGACCCCGTCGTTTTCGCCATGACCATCGCCGAAAACATCGCTTATGGGACGCGCCGACCGGACGAAGACGCCATCAAAGATGCCGCGCGCCGCGCCCATGCCGAAGAATTCATCAGCGCCAAACCCGACGCCTACGACGAACTCGTCGGCGAACGCGGAAGCACCCTTTCCGGCGGACAACGCCAGCGCCTCTGCATCGCTCGGGCCATGCTTCGCGACGCACCGATCCTCATCTTCGACGAAGCCACCAGCCAGATCGACAGCGAATCCGAACAACAGATCCAGGATGCCGTCCGAGAATACGCCACCGGACGCACGACCATCCTTATCGCCCACCGTTTGAGTACGATTCGTTTCGCCCAAAGAATCATCGTTTTGGATCAAGGCCGCGTCGTCGATCAGGGCACGCACGAAGAACTCATCAACCGCTGCGAGATTTACGCGGGCATCTGCTCGACGCAAGAAAACTAGCGCCGTTCGTTTCGCACTTTACGCAGGCGAATAACTCACAAGGTCAGTAGCAAACCCGTGCAAAGTTTTTTGATACGGTGCGCCTCGCGCAACTTCATGTCACTTCCGGATATCAATTAATCCGTTTTAATTCGCGCCCAGTTTTATACGCGTTTCGTTTGCCTGACATCAAAACGTGTTTCATACTGAACACAGGTGTAGACAACAGAATACGACTATAGGCGTGCAACACGTCAGGTCATTGAACCTTGTTTCGACGAGTGAGTCGGAACTCCGTAATGGAAGCCTCGCGGTCGAGGTCTGTGATGACGTTCTCGTAAGGCAGTCCCTAAGGACAAACCCAAGTGATCAAATGGGGCCTTATTGAAAGAACTAGAGACACGGAGCTTGGGGTGCGGGGCTTCAGATTTGCGCCCTTCACGACGAAACTTTCGATCGCAACATGATGACATGTAGGGTCCGCTGTGCGGACCGCCGTTGCCGCTTATGGTGTCGATTCGGTCCGCACAGCGGACCCTACAACGCATCGGCGCAATGCCGTCATTCCCGCGCAAGCGGGAATCCAGGGGCATGCGTCACCCCACCGGCAAAACAATATCCTTCAATAAACCCACCGCGTCCGCATGCGATATAAAACCGGGGACATCATGTGTCATCCTGGATTCCCGCGTGCGCGGGAATGACGAATGATTGATCGGTCCGCGGAGTGGACCCCACAATTAAGCAAACCCCCGCAATTTCATCATTTTTCTTGTAAGGCCCTTCGCCTCAATTCGACCAACAGACGAGTGACACTACTTGGGGTGTTTCTGCATACCGGGGACGTGTTCAGGTTCTTTCAGCGATTGCAAACACAATGATCGGAGTGAATTGATGAGTAGAAGTTTGTTTTCTAGATTTGGTTTGGTATTGGGGCTAAGCGTTGTTGGTGCGGTCGGCTGCGATCTGCTACCGCCCGGGACCGACGGCGACTCGACAACCACGATGCGCATGAGGTTCGAAGGACTCGAATCGCTCGGCGAAGGTTTCGTTTATGAAGGCTGGCTCATCGTCAATGGGGCGGCTGTCAGTTCCGGTCGTTTCAATATCGACGGGGATGGCATGGCCGTGCCGAGCGAATTTGAAGTGGATTCTGCCGACGCCGATGCGACAACGACTTTCGTCCTGACAATCGAACCCGAGCAGAACGATCCGCCCGAACCGGCAGTCACGCATGTCCTTGCCGGTGATTTCGATTCAAACATCGCTAACCTGACCATCGAACATGCAGCTGCCCTTGGCGACAGTTTTGCAGACGCCGAAGGTTCGTTCATTATCGAAACGCCCACGACGGCTGACATCGCTGAAGACTTTGATCAAGGCCTCTGGTGGTTGGAAATGACCGACAACGGACCAGCCGCATCGCTGATCCTTCCGACGTTGCCGGCTGGCTGGGCGTACGAGGGTTGGGTCGTGGGTGACGATGGCCCGATGAGTACCGGTCGATTTACCAGCGTCGATGCTGCCGACAGCGACGGACCCGGCGCTACAGCTGGCCCCGATGGTGCTCCTCCGTTTCCCGGACAGGATTTGATCGACCCGGCGATGGTGTTGATCGGATACGCAGCCGTCATCAGCGTCGAACCGGAACCGGACGACAGCCCGGCACCGTTTGCCCTCAAACCGTTGGTCGATATGGACATCGAGGATGTCGGAATGGGCGGCAGTCAGGACATGGCCAACCAGTCGGCGAACAACCCAACGGGTACGATCGAATTCGTCGGTTCGTAATGTTACGCAAATTCCTGCTGCAACATACTCGCCCCGTTGCGCTGCGGTGAATCGACCGGGCGCGGCGGGGCGTTTTGATTTTCACTTGCTACTTCTTGTGATTGAGACGGCTTGGGCATGATGGTTGGCCAGGGGATGGGCTGACGCTTTGGACCGGTGCAGATGACGCGCGCTTCACCGATCAACGAGGCAAGTTCGTGCAGGCAATACGGCGACGCCTGCACCGACATTTCGTGGCTGCATTTGATCGTCGCAATTTCCTGCTCGTTAGTTCGAATTTCTACATACAGCGGACATTCACCGCGATGCCTTGCAGTGATTTCGAACAGTTTCTCGATCACTTCGTCGCTGTCGCGCATCTCATCGATCCGAACGATCACGCTGTCGGACAATTGCGACGGTGCTTTTTCGGCGGCGATGACTTCGCTTACGCGCACCGAAGGTTCTTCGCGTTTACGATTCACCGAACCCTTCACAAAGATAATTGCGTCGGGTTTTAGGAGACTACGATAAGTGTCGAGTTCCTTCGGCGAAATCGTAACTTCGACCTTACCCTTCAGGTCTTCCAGTGTCACGATGGCCATCCGCTGTCCCTGCTTGCGACCATTCCGCAAAAGGATGTAGCGAATGTCGGTGATCAACCCGCCGAGTATCACGCTCGAGTTGTCTTCATAACCGACCAGATCAACCGTGGCCGCCGTCGAACACGACTCCACCAGATCGCTGCAACTCGTCAACGGATGGCGCGTCACGAAAAAACCCAGGACCGCTTTCTCGCGGGCGAGCATCTCCGCTTCGCTCCATTCATCCTGCGGTAACTGGTGCGGTGTATATTCCGATTTTGTCGATTCATCGCCCCCGCCGAACAAACTAAATTGACCGGCTTTCTTATCCTGCTGGGCGCGAACGCCACCTTGAATGGCATCCTCCACAACGTTCATCAAAGCTTTGCGCATCGCACCGGTATCGTCAAACGCGCCGCAACAAGTTAGTGCTTCGACCACACCGCGATTGACTGCCGACATGTCAACGCGTTCGCAGAAATCGAAAATCGAAGTGAACGCCCCACCCTCCTGTCGAGCGCGGACAATGGCTTCGACGGCTTTGCTGCCGACACCTTTGATTGCCCCCAATCCGAATCGAATCACCTTGCGATCCGGGTCGCGCACGTCGGGCGTGAAATCGTTGCCGCTCGCGTTGACGTCCGGCGGTGCGATCTCGATACCAAGTCGCTTGCACTCGTCGATGTATTCCTGAACCTTGGCTGCCGTCCCCATTTCAAACGTGAGCAAGGCGGCCATGAATTCGACAGGGTAATAATGCTTCATGAACCCGGTTTGAAACGCGACGATGGCGTAACCGGTCGAGTGAGCTTTGTTGAATGCGTATCCACCGAATTCGAGAATGTCGTCGTAGATTTTTTGCGCGGTAGAATCGTCCAGACCGTTGGCAATGCAGCCCTTTACGAACGGGCCGCGGTTGGCTTCGATCTTGTCGGTCTTTTTCTTGCTGATGAGCTTCGCAAGACGAAACGCCTCTTTCAACTCGACGCCGCCCAAACGATTGACCATCCGCGACACCTGCTCCTGATAAACCATGATGCCGTACGTCTCGTCCAAAACTGCCGTCATCTCAGGATGGGGCGTCGTCCACTTCGCACCGTGCTTACGCGAAACGTAATCGTCGATGTACTTCATCGGACCGGGACGATACAAAGCGTTGGCCGCGATCAAATCCTGAATGCGGTTGGGGCGCATCCGCATGATGACGTCGCGCATCCCGCCCGATTCAAATTGAAACACGCCCTTGGTATGACCGGCTGCGAAAAGCGAATAGACGCCCTGATCGGTCAAATCGACGTTCTCGATATCGACCTCGATTCCGCGCAGTTCTTTCACCAGATCGATCGAACGCTGCAAAATGCTCAGCGTCCGCAGACCCAGAAAGTCCATCTTCAACAAGCCCACCGCTTCGACCGTCGGACCATCAAACTGCGTCACCACCGCATCAGCATCGGAGCCACGATACAATGGCAGGAATTGATCGAGCGACTTATCCGCGATCACCACGCCAGCTGCATGGACCCCCGCATGACGCGCGAGCCCTTCCAACTTGCGGCTGATGTCGATGACTTTTTTCACCTGCTCATTGGTTTCGTATTGACTCTTGAGTTCCGGTTCCTGCTCGAGCGCCTTGTCAATCGTCATCTTCAATTCGAAAGGAATAAGCGATGTTAGCTTGTTGGCTTCTTCAAACCCCAAACCCATGACGCGCGACACGTCTTTGACTGCGGCTTTGGCCTTGAGCGTCCCGAAGGTGATGATCTGCGCGACGTGCCCGTACTTTTCGCGAACGTATTCGATCACTTTCGCACGCCCGTTCTGGCAGATATCCACGTCAATATCAGGCATTTCGTCGCGATCGGGGTCCATGAACCGCTCAAAGTACAAGCCGTAGGTCAGCGGATCGGGAGTGGAAATATCGAGGCAATACGCCACCACCGAACTGCAACCGCTACCGCGCGCGCCGCAAGGAATGTTATTGCCGCGTGCGTATTGGACGAGATCCCAAACGATCAGGAAGTAACTCGAAAAGCCTTTACTCGAAATAACTTCCAGTTCGTAATCGATGCGTTCGCGGACTTCGTCATTGAGGTCGTCATATTTCCGCTCGGCTGCCTCGTAGACGATGCGGCGAAGCTCATTTTCAGGAGTGGTTGTCTCGGCTACTTTGTAAACCGGTGCGAACCGCTGATTGAAATCGAACTCCAGGTTGCACATGTCAGCCACCATCAGCGTATTGCTCAACGCTTCCGGTTGATTGGGGAACAACTGGGCCATCTGCTCGGGCGATTTGAGATAGAACTCACCCGTTTCGAATTTGAAGCGATTCTCGTCGGAAACGAGCTTACCCGTGTTGATGCAGCAGAGAATGTCGTGCGCTTCGACGTCGCCCTCGTCGAGATAATGCACATCGTTTGACGCAATCGTCGCAACGCCCAAACGGGTGGCCATCTCGGTCAGTTCGGGATTCAAGATGCGCTGTTCGGGAATGCCGTGATCCTGCAACTCGACGAAAAATCGTTCGGGTCCGAAGATACCCAGATAGTCCTTCGCCATCGTCTCTGCGGCTGCCCGATCTTTCCCGATGAACGCTTGCGGAATTTCGCCGCCCAAACACGTGCTTGTGCAGATCAACCCCTCGCTGAATTCGCGGAGTACTTCCTTGTCGATGCGCGGTTTGTAATAGAACCCTTCGAGGTAGCCGATACTGCTGAGCTTCAAGAGGTTTTCGTAACCGGTGCGGTTCATCGCCAACAACAGCAGGTGAAAACTCGACGCCTTCCGGCCCGGGTAGTCTTTGTTGAAGCGGCTGTCGGGTGCGATGTAGAACTCGCTGCCGATGATCGGTTTGATGCCTGCTTTCTTAGCCGCTTGGTAGAACTCGACCGCCGCAAACATGTTGCCGTGATCCGTCATCGCGACAGCTGGCATGTTCAACTCTTTGCAGCGCTGCATCAGCGGACCGATCCGCGTGGCCCCATCGAGCAGGCTGTAATGCGTGTGCAGATGCAGATGCGCAAACTTGGGGAAAGTGACCGGTCCCGATTCGGCTGATGGCATGGGTGCTACGAATCCTTTCGTCGTCGAAATGGTCAGCCACCTTGCTCGGTGCAGGTACATCGAGGCGACTGGAACGCATTATCATAATACTGCCTGGCGATCCCTCAATGCGACCGATGTGAGACAAAAGTTGCGGAATCCGATGAGGCTGTGAATTGTCGAACCGCATTGCCAGCCGTCTCAGCCACTTGCACATTGGCCAATTGTAATACCTTGCAGAGATTCCATGCATCGGTCCGAAACCAATGAGACAAACCCGCATGGCAACACGCATGGACCGATTTGCAGCGTCCGGAACCATGGATGGTCGAATGCGTACAAATATGCGACAATTGGGCACGTTGGGACGTGAATCGTACTTGAGGCACATCCTGATGGTGGGTGGCTTTACACTAAAAGGCGTCGCCGGGCAGATTTCCTCGGGCGGCAATTTGAATGCGAGAATTATGAACAACCGTCTGACGAAGTGCCGCCTCACGAAGTTCGTGATGTTGGGGCTTGTAACGCTTGTCTCCGGCGCGTGGGGTTGCGCTGTGGGGCAGGCGCCCGGTAAGGGTCGCGTCATGCACCTTCAGGAGCAATCCACCAAAGGGTGGTATTACCTTTACTTGCCGGAGGATTACGTCTCCAAGGACTCGCCCGCCAACCAATCGCCAAACGCCCGCCCCAAGCGCTGGCCCGTCGTGGTCACCTTTCATGGCATGAAACCGTTCGACGATGCAGGCAAGCAAATCCGCGAGTGGCAGCAGGAAGCCGACCGATACGGGTTCGTCGTGATCTCGCCACAACTGCGTTCACCCGACCTGCTTTCGGAGTTCCCGCTAAAGACCGTTCACAGCGGGGTTCGCTTCGACGAGAAACTGACCGTCGCAGCCCTCGACGATGTTGCCCGTCGCGTGGATGTCGATCTATCGTCGGTGCTTTCGACGAGTTGGTCATCCGGCGGATACATCGCCCACTACATGGTGAACCGTCATCCAAATCTCTTCAGTTGCGTGGCACCCAGGCAGTCAAATTTTTCTTCGTCGGTCCTCGATCCCAAGCAGGTCCCCAAGTACCGAGACATGAAGGTGGGTATTTTCTACACCGAAAACGACTTCGAGGTCTGCAAGCGAGAATCACGAGCGGGGGCCAACTGGTACGCCAAGCACGGTTTCGACGTGACGTTTGCGGTGTTTGAAAACCTCGGTCACGTCCGCCGGCCCAGCGTCGCTGCAGATTTCTTTGCAAGAACCTGCAACGCGACGGCGAAGACTCCACCGACGGAATTGGCTCGACTCAGAATCAAGAACATGCCGATTCAAGCCAGTCAACAACGGGCCACCCCAAAACCGCGTACCGTTTCGAGTCAACCGTTACCGCCTCCAGCAAAAACGAACCCTCCGGCGAGCACCAATCCAAAAAACAAACCAGCCGTCGCAACAAGTCAGCCAGCAACGCCAAAAGGACCGAACGTCTACAATCAACGCGAACCAGACCGATCGGTGGCTGTCTCCGGCAAGCAAGGCGTTCCTCGACCGCGAAACGATTTCGGCAACGCATATGATCCCAACAATGTCGCCCGGTCATCTTCGACGCCATCCAATCCTCGGTCCGCACAAAAGCAACCATCGCAACCGCGCCAACGGAATACGCGCCGTACATCGCGATCGCGCCAGACTCCATCACGCCAGACGCCTTCACCAAAACCACAATCAACTAATCCGTTACAAGTTCGCGTGAGTTCGACAATTGGCGTTTCGCCGTTGATGGTCAGTTTCAGTGCGGTCGCTCCAGGTCCGCTGCGTCGCGGAGCTTACTTCCTTTGGACCGACAACGGAGAACCGATTTCCAACGGTATCAATGGACAAAAATATTTGCTCGCTCCGGGCAAGCACGAGTTGGAAGTCTTGATGACCACCGCAAACGGAACGGAATACCGCGCGAAAAAATCGATCAACGTATTGGAGAAGACCCGTCGTGGACGCCGCCCTTGAGCAATCATCTGGTCATGATGAAAGTTGTTCGACCTGCGATGGCAATGTCGATCTTCGCAAAGCCACACCGCGCAACAGATTCCAGTGGCTCGCCGTTTTTTTGATCCGCTTCTATCAATCATACCTGCGCCTTCACGTTTTCGGACGATGTCGTTATTGGCCCACGTGCAGCGAGTACGGTGTGGCGTGCGTCGAAACACATGGTGTTCTTTTCGGCGGTTGGCTGACCTTCAAGCGAATCATTCGCTGCCATCCTTTTGCCAGGGGTGGGTTCGATCCGATTCCCGGATTTGAGTCAACCGAAGAATCGTCGAACACGTCCGATCAGAACATGGGGTAGGTGTCGATTTGCTCCGAATTCCTTGGCATCTTCAAAATCGCCACTCCGATAATGTCATATTATTGCGCCGCGCAAGCCCGTGCTATCCCCGGTAATGTGGAACCGCGTCAAATCCGCAATTCAAGCATCCTTCCAGTCAATTGACGTTGTCTGTTCGCCCTTCAAACATTGATTGAATGGAGCATTTGGCTCCTTGTAATCGAGTGGATTTCGCAGCTCTTCGTGAAAGTCCGAACCATGGCCCCAATAAACAACACACCAGGAAACCAGGCAACGATCGTCAGAGAATGGGTGGCCGCCGCCGAAAAGTACGGCGAACGAGACGCATACCTCTCCAAGCGTCATTCGGCTCGGATCACCTGGAACGAACCGCTCGTCGCGACCGATGTATCTCGCGGAAATAGGAACGAAACGTTCTTTGTTCGTACCCGCAACGTCAGCGAAGCCGGAATGAGCTTTCTTTCAAGACAGTCGATTCCGCTGCACACGCGGCTTGAAGTCCATCTCGACTCAAGCGCGGAAAGTGTCACGGGTGTCGTCGTTCACTCTTCAACCGCGCTGGGCGGATATATCGTCGGTGTCCTGTTTGAGTAAACCCGACGTTCCGACCAACCGCGAATGCGTCACAGTTGGCGTCCGATATTGAAGACATGATGGTTGGGCAAGGACGTTTGGAGCAATCGTCTTTGCCCTGTTTTCGTTTGCGCGATGATATCCAGTTCGAGTCCGAGTTTGGCGATAAACAACCTGTACCATTTAAGTCTTTGGTAAAGGCGCGAACGTCGATTCGCAAGCCCAAAAACCCGGAGCAGATCATGGGTCGTCACCGTATTCAAAATTCAGCATTCACGCTGCTTGAAATCCTCATCGTCGTCATCATTATTGGTATTCTGGCGGCGCTCATCATTCCGCAGGTCTCCGAAGCCGCGGGCGACGCCAAGGTTGGCCGGCTTATACGCTTGATCGATGCAACCCGAACCGCGGTCCAAGCCCACCACGCCGATACCGGTCGGTTGTCGCGCGAGTTCTCGAATTCAACAGCCACCGGCGAACATCAACTCACGCTCAAGCAAACTTACAACAACTGGAATGGGCCGTATCTCGATCGACCCCTTTCCGGTGCTGAGAATCCCTTCGGCGGAATCGTCCGTGTGTACGACCGCTTTGACGCAGGGCCAGCCCACCCGGTCGGCTTTGATCTGGTGGGTCGAGGTTCCGACACTTCCACCGGCGCCGGTCAGTATCTTCTCATCACCGAAATCAGCGAGACCGTCGGCAGGCAAATCGATGCGATGATCGACCGTGGTGTCAGCGGGGACTGGCGAGTCACGGGGCGCTGCGAATGGGCGAACAACTCAGCGATGATATTTCTGATGGACGTGCAGGACGCAGCCGACTCCGGGCCATAACCCAACATCCGCGCCCCAACACTGGCAATCATTACGCTGGGCAATCTGGCCTGTTATTTTCGACTTGCCGATTCGACGTTCACTTGGCGCAGGTCTATATTGTAAATAGACTTAGACCACTGACCCGCGCGTCAAATCCGCCACGTTGACCGCCGTGATCGAATTTGCGAGAAGGCGCAACGCATATGCCTCCTTCGCGAATCGTCGAAAGCGATTTGATTGTCGCATCACCCTTTTTGGAATTGATCGATGCTGGCGTCCTTTCTCATCTCGCAAGCCAAGCAATTCCCCATGATCAACATGTATGCTCAACGCCTCAGCAATGGCGAATGGTTTTCATGGCGGGCAATTACGGAACTGTTTCTCATTGGGTTGGTCGTTTATTTTATCCTTCGGTTCCTGGAAGGCACGCGAGGGGCGCGACTGCTGCAAGCCGTTCTGGTCATTCTCGTTGCATTTCTTGGGTTGGCCCTGATCGCCCGGGTACTCGACCTCGCTCATATCCTGGTCTTGTACCCTTTCTTTGTGGGTGGTTCGTTTCTCGTGACGCTGGTTGTGTTCCAACCGGAACTTCGGCGCGGACTGATGCGAATTGGCGAATCACTGACGCGCCTGTCGCGTACGGCTGAGTCCAGTCGCGTGATCGAACCCATCATCAAATCCTGCTCCAATATGTCGCGTCGAAAAATCGGCGCGATCATTGCGATTGAACGTCGCGTGCCAATGGGTGCATTGATCGAATCCGGTATCGTTGTGGATGCCGACACGACGCCCGAATTGATCGAGACCATCTTCTGGCCCGGGTCGGCGCTTCACGATCTTGGCGTCATCGTCAGCCACGGAAGAATTGCGGCGGCTGGCTGCGAATTTCCGACTTCGGAAGCAGACCCCGGTAATCAGATCATCGGTAGTCGCCACCGCGCTGCAATCGGCGTCAGCCTCGAAACCGATGCGCTTGTCGTAGTCGTCAGTGAAGAAACGGGAACGATCTCCATTGCCAACCGTGGCCGACTAACGCCGCAAGAATCGCCCGAAATGCTTCG
The DNA here is from genome assembly GCA_028285105.1 of Alphaproteobacteria bacterium. GTDB lineage: Bacteria > Planctomycetota > Phycisphaerae > UBA1845 > UBA1845 > UBA1845. Next base: position 168,502 of record JANQQE010000032.1, on the reverse strand, counting down.
TGAATCGCTGGCTGCAAATCTGCTTGGAACTGAAGCTTCGGACGAATTGAATACCGAAGCGGATGCGGTGTCGTCCGTAAATTCAACAGCCGATGGTGCGGCTGCCGAAACGGCCACTACGTCAGGCCAGACTGAATCGAAAGGCAAATCGAACGCACCGACACAACTTTCCGGTAGTGAAGACCTCGACATCATCGCCGACAAGCTGGCCAAAACCGAAACAGGATCGTAGCGACAGGATCGAAACCGTGCAGCAACTTCGCATCATCGGAATGTCATCGTTCATTTCCGTCCTCATCTGGATCGTCGCCGACGTATCCATGTCGAAAACGGAAAAGATCAAGGTTTTGATTTCCGTCAAAGCTGCCGGCAGCGAAGACATGCATGTCGAGAAACTTTCGCCAATCAAATCATCCTACGATGTCAAATTCACCGGATCCAAATCTGCAATCACCAGCCTAAGCCAAAGCGCCCCGCTTCTCGTTGAAATTCCAATCACCGAGCGTGCGTCCGGCAAATACACGTTGCAACTCGAATCGGAACTCTCTGCCGACGTAACGCGCTTTCCCGATGTGATTGTTCAGGAAGTGACACCACCCAGCATGGAAATTCAAGTCATTCGCGACAAAACCGTTTCGATGATGATTGAAATGACGCACAATGACCTGAAGTATGAAACCGAGCCGATTGTTGAACCCACTCACGTTATGGTCAAACTTTCGGAGATCGATCTCGAAGCGATCGCTCCCGAAGCGCGCGTTGTCAATCTCAATGCCGACGAACATCTTCGCACGGCTGAGCGCGGCAAGCTGCTCGAAAAAGTCGTCCCGCTGATTCCGGTCGTCGAAGGATTCAGCGTCCAACTCGATCCCGAATATGTAACGCTTCGCGCTCAAATCAAAGAGCAGTTTCGCGAAGAAACCTTGCCTGCCGTTCCCATTCGCATCGAAGCCAGTATGGACATCTTCAACGCCTTCGATGTCGAGGTCCGCGATGCCGGCGCAATCCTCACGCAGACCATCACCATCAAAGCCCCCGTCGAAATCATCGAACGCATCCATGCCGAGGAAATCAAGGTCCACGGCGTAATCTCCATCGGTGCCGACGACAAAACCAACCCGGACGAGTTCCGATTCGTCACCCCCCGGTTCAGCCTGCCTGCCGGTGTCTCGCTTGTCGGCGAACCCGAATTGATCGAAATCCGCCTGGTTTCCCGAAAAGCCGACAGGACGGTCGCCCAGCCGGAAACGCCCTAACCCAAGAAATTTCAACACGTTACGGCTAATGAATAATTCGATCGAGTCGCCTTGACGATCAATCGAGGATTGGTATTATCTCCGTCGCGGTGACGTTACGTGTGGGGCCACACCCGTTCCCATTCCGAACACGGCAGTTAAGCCCATACGGCCGAGGGTAGTCGCAAGGCGAGATTAGGTGATTGCCGCATTTTTTTAAAAGAACCCGCTCCGGCGGGTTCTTTTTTTTGCGCACCTACTGAGAGGTTGGCTCGCAAATCATTCCGGATCAATTGAATCTTCACCGCAATATGGCTGACCACATTCGGGGCAGCGTGATTCCGTAATCGCCGTCAACAAATATCCGCACTCAATGCAAACGGGCGTACCAAATTCGTTGATCTTCTGTCGAATGGTGCGGCTGGCGTGCTTTCCGTTCACTGCGTCATTCCAAAGGCCAAAACCTATACCAAAAAGAGCAACTTCGATGGGAAAGAGCCAATAAGTGCCATCTACGCCCAACCGTCTTTCCCAGTCGCCTACAACAATCATCACAATGACTTGGATTCCACACATTCCGAAAAGAAATTTGCCCGTCACCCTTCCTTGCGCGGCTTTGACAATTTCGTTGCGCTGACAGTTATTCTTGAGCTGGGCAAGTTCGGGAAACCGCTTCATTGCGGCCTTGGTACTCCACTTGAGTCGCTCATCTGGCGGATTGTCATCGTTTGAGTTTTTCATCTGGCGTTGCTGTAGACTCACTACCGCATTCTGGACAGCGGGCTTTCGGAATTCCTCGCAACTGGTATCCGCATGTTATGCAAATCGGGACACCGAATGAACAGATTTCCTCCCGGACCCTTCTCTGAATACTCTTACGGTACACGAGTAATGGAGCGAATATCCAAACGGCCCCCATTGCGACAGCGAGAGTCAGCAATACAAATTCATTGAGTGGCGGACGGATGAAATTCACACCGAATTGCCACAGCGGTATCGTTACCACCGGAATGACAATGGCCAGCACCCATTGAAGCCAAACGATATTCCTTGTTGCATTAAGAATGGCCAAACGCTCTTTGCCTCGATCCTTTATCAGCCGCAAATCAGGAAAGAATGCGGAATAAATCAATATGACTCGCTTAAAGCGCATGGCCCGAATTCCACGCAACGTGCTCTTGCCAGGACCGAAGAAAAACTTGTCGGCTTCCGCATCCCAAGGTTCGCCTTCTATCCACAGAGGTCCAAACAGGTTTCCACATTCCGGGCAACGTGGGCCAGTAGCCCCCTTCAATTGATAACCGCACTCCATGCACATGGGAATGCCGAGTTCATTGATGCGGCTGCGTATGGTCTTGGTCATTCGCTTTCGGCAAACCATAATTGGAATGCACATGAAAAAACCGAACATCAGTATCGTAAAAACGAGTTGCGGCAGCCAAGGATGAACCTGTTTCAAAAAACCGAGTCTGAATCGAATAAACACCATTAGAGGTCCTGCAACCAAGAGCATGAGTACGAACAGTGACCCGGAAGTACATCGCCATGCTGCGTCGGCGATTTCGTTTCTTTGCCCGATGTCTTCGATCGCAGATAACTCAGGGAAGAACTTCATGCACCGCTTGGTGCTTCGCGTCAACTTTCGTTGGTCAGATCGATCCGACACGCTGAATTCTCATAACTCGATGGTTCTGCGTTCTTTGGCGCTGGTGACGGCTGCGAAGCTTGCTTTGGTTACGTTTTTGATTTCCTCGTAGGGGATCATTGCCGACCCGCCGTCGGCGATGCGTTTTAGGAATCCGGCGATTTCGTTTTTGTGGCCTTTGTCCATCCTGATTTTCATCTTGGGGATGTTCCAGTTATACGATTGCAGCTTCCGCCAGTTGTCGATGACTGCCACCCGGCCTTGGCTGAAGACTTCGACCCGCTCTTTCGGATACGTCTTCGGGCCGTTCGACCAATATTGAATCGATGCGATTGACCCATCGGCGAACCCGAGGTTGATGCTCATTTTGTCTTCGGTGATGCTGGCCGTTCCGTCGCCGAAGCAAACGGCTTGCACGGTTGTGATCGGGCTACCGACGAGGAACATTGCAGTGTCGATATAGTGACAACCCTCACCGATGATGCGCCCCCCGCCGACGTTTGGATCTTGAATCCAATGGTCGGCTGGTATGTCACCGGCGTTGGCCATAATCTGCACGGCGATCGGTTCGCTTCTTCCGCCCAGGCGTTTCTTAAGTTCGACGGCATGCGGGGCAAAGCGTCGATTGAAACCGACCATCAGTTGCAATCCGTCGGTCGATGCAAATGCGGCGCTGACTTCGCTGAGTTGTTCGGCGGTTAGCGCCAACGGTTTCTCAACGAAGACGTGCTTGCCAGCATTCAAAGCTTCGATTGCCATTCCGGCATGGGCGTTGTGGCGTGTGGTGATGAACACGGTATTGACTGCATCGGACGCGAGCATCTCCTTGTAGTCGGTGCTGGCCTCTGCGGCTTCGAACTTTCGACCGGAGTGCAGACTGGTCACTCCTCCGGCACTGACGACCGTTTGAATATGCCCGCCGGCCGCCTTGATCGCAGGCAGCAATACGAGTTTCGTAAAGTTGCCCGCACCAATCACGCCGACCCGCGGAGCAGATGGCGCAGAAGTCATCGCAACTGCCGACAGCTTGACCGCTCGCGTCGTGGGCGCAGGTTGATCCGGATACGTCATCACCACACCGAGCGCACTGGCATCGTTCAACACCGCGTCATAAGCGGTTTCGGCGTCGGCTTGGGCGATGGATTTGGAGATCAGCGGCCTTAAATCCAGAGCCCCGGAAGATGCCGTCGCGAGGACAGCTTCAAAGTTTCGCGCAACGGTCCAGCGCACGTACGGCAGTGGATAGTCGCGGGTCATCTGCTCATACGTCGGGTCGTAGCGCCCCGGTCCGTACGAACACGACACCTGGAAGCTCAGTTCCTTCTCGTAGAAATCGCTGCGTTGAATATCGAGCCCGACGACACCAACCAGCACGATCCGCCCACGTTTGCGACACATGTCTGCCGCTTGCTTGATGATGGCGTTGGTCTTTGCCGACGCGGTGATCAACACGCCGTCCGCGCCCTCGCTTTGCGAGAACGCCATCGCAGCTTTGACCGGGTCAGCCCCCTCTGCCGGTGACGCGGTCTGGCACCCGAAGGTCTCAGCCAATCGGCACCTTTCGGCATTCGTATCGACGCCGAGTACGCTGCAACCGTTCGCCCGCAAAAACTGTACCGCCATCAGTCCAACGAGACCAAGCCCGACCACCACAAAGCGCTCGCCCAAAGTCGGTTCAAGCAAACGCACGCCATGAAGCGCAATCGAACCCAGTACAGTAAACGATGCCGATTCGTCATCGACGTTTTCGGGAACCTTTGCCGCCAGCGTGGTCGGCACGCAGACCATCTCCGCATGCGCACCATTGCTAGCCACACGATCGCCCAAGGCGAAACCTTCGACGCCCGCGCCAACTTCAACCACGCGCCCGACGTTGCAGTAACCCAAAGGCAGCGGTTCATCGAGACGCCCAAACACCGTTTCGAGCGTCGGCATGAGGCCGTCGGTTTTGATTTTTTCGAGAACCTGCTTGACCTTGTCGGGCTGCGAACGGGCCTTGGCGATCAAGCCGGCTTTCCCGAACTCGACCAACCCGCGCTCCGTCCCCGAAGAAATCAATGTGCAAGACGTTTGAATAAGAAGATGCCCAGGCCGAACAGCCGGACAAGGCACGTCAGCCACCTCAATCTGGCCAGTACGAAGATGTTGCAAAATCTGCTTCACCGCTGGTTGTTCTCCTGAATGTTTCGGCACGTACGCGCACACGTCCCGCGTGAATTATACATCGGGCCGAACGATACATTGGGTGAGCGATTTTGCCAAATCGAGAACAAGCAACTCCCATGAGGCAATTCAAACGCAGGGGCCAACAGCGATACTATTCAGCAATGTTGCCACACTCGGGGCAGGCAGAACCTTCTAAACTCTCCAACATATACCCGCATCCGATGCACATTGGTGTGCCTGCTTCATTAATTTTGATTCGAATTGTGCGACGAATCTGTTTTCCATGAATAGCGGCAAGCAAATGAGCATGAATAAAAACTGTGCGACGTACTCTCCAACCGGCATGACGATTTCGAGCCCCCAATGATTGATCGTGCTTGATGCGTAGGCGATCAATATCATGAACACGACCGCAGTTGGCCAGACGCTTTGCCATGCCTCTGCAAAAGCGCGAAACTGCTGTTCGTCATCCTTGATGTGATCGATCTCAGGAAAGAGCTTTCGGTAGATTCGCGGAACTTTGAATCGAAAGTTCATTCCTCGCCAATCCTTCGGGTTGCCACGACACAGTTCACCGAGCCGTAACGCACTCGTCAATTATCTAGTTCATCGCAACTACCCGAACTTGATGCCTTGCGCGAGCGGAAGGTCCTTGCTCCAGTTGATCGTGTTGGTTTGGCGGCGCATGTAGGCTTTCCATGCGTCACTTCCGGATTCGCGGCCACCGCCCGTTTCTTTTTCGCCGCCAAATGCTCCGCCAATTTCGGCACCGCTGGTTCCGATGTTGGCGTTGGCGATGCCGCAGTCGCTGCCGGCGCTGCTTAGGAATTGCTCGGCTTCGAGCAGGTTTTCGGTGAAGATCGCCGAACTCAAACCTTGCGGAACGTTGTTGTGGATTGCGATGGCTTCATCGAGCGTTTCGTATTCCATGATGTACAGCAGCGGCGCGAACGTTTCGTCCTGCACGATCTGCCACTCGTTCTTTGCCGTCGCAATCGCAGGTGACACGTAGCACCCGCCCGGATACTTATCACCGCTAAGCCGCTCACCACCGCAAAGGATTTCGCCGCCCTCGGCTTTGACCTTGTCGATGGCGTTCATCAAATCGTCCACCGCGCCGGTATCGATCATCGGCCCCATCAGCGTGCCCTCTTCTAGCGGGTTGCCGATGTTGACCTGGGCGTATCCCTTCAGCAGACGTTCAACGAGCGAATCCTTGATCGACTTGTGGGCAATGATACGGCGCGTCGAGGTGCAGCGCTGGCCGGCTGTCCCGACCGCACCGAACAGAATCGCAGGCACGAGCAGATCCATGTTGGCATGCTGCGACGCAATGATCGCGTTGTTACCGCCAAGCTCCAGAATCGTCCGGCCCAGCCGCTTATGCACAACCTCGCCGACGTGGTAACCCATCTTGCAACTACCGGTGGCTGACACCAACGGAATGCGTTTGTCATGCAGTAGCTTTTCGCCAATCGACGAACCGCGACCAATGACGAGGCTGAAGATCGCAGGATCGACGCCTGCATCTTTACAAACCTGTTCGGCGATCTTCGTGCAAGCGATCGCGGTCAGCGGCGTTTTCGATGACGGTTTCCACAACGTCGAATCGCCACAGGCAGCCGCCAGCGCCGAATTCCACGCCCACACCGCGACGGGAAAGTTAAATGCACTGATCACGCCAACTACACCCAGCGGATGCCATTGCTCGTACATGCGGTGACCGGGTCGCTCTGAGTGCATCGTTAAACCGTAGAGCTGCCGCGACAATCCAACAGCAAAGTCGCAGATGTCGATCATCTCCTGAACTTCGCCTTCACCCTCGGCGCGAATCTTTCCCATTTCCATGGTGACGAGCGCACCGAGTGCCTCTTTTTTGTCGCGAAGCGCATTGCCCAGCAGTCGCACCACTTCGCCGCGCTTGGGGGCTGGCACGGTACGCCAATTAAGAAACGCCTCATGGGCCCGCGATACGACTTGCTCATACTCATCGGGGGTCACCTGCGTCACCGAAGCGATCTTCTCGCCATTGATCGGCGACATCGAGTCGAGCGAATCGCCCGAACCCAGCCATTCACCGCAGAAACCGCCCGGCGAAACGTCGGAAATCCCCAGTTGCTTCAGCACGTCGTTCATTGCAAAAACCCTTAAAATAGCGCGTGTAAGAGGCGTGTCGTCACGTCTGACCGGAGCATATCTTGACCGGTTGGATAGTCAACCCGAGCCAGGCGTCATCAGGCTGTCAGGGGCGATTACCGCCCATGTCCCCCGAAGTCCGTATAAACTCGTCGCTGGGAAACACGCGTTTTTTCCCTTGAAGTTCGTTCGGCAAAGCGTACGATACGCGCACTATGATCACAGTACCCTGTTTCAACTAGTTCTCGGTCGGCCCACCCAAGGGTACTGCACGCATCCGACTGTCCGTATCCGTTCGATGCGCTTCTCAACCAACGGGCCATTCTTTTGAAGATCGACATAGAAGGCGAATTCGCAGGGTAATCCCTTGGGTGCGATGCGCGACATTGAACGCAGCGCCACTTGTGGATTGAATTAGCCGTGAATACGTCGCAACCCAAACTGGAAAAAACGCTCAAAGACGAGCAACGACGCGAAGAGATTCGCAACGTGCTGGCGATGTCCATCCCCATCGTCATCACGACCTGTTCGCGCCTGTTCATGGACCTTGCCGACTTCGCGATGATCACGCAGTTGGACAAGGTCAACGGACTCAACAGCGCCGCACAGGGCGCGATCATGCCCGCACAACTCGTGATGTGGACATTCATCGTCCTCGGTCTCGGCACGATCAGCATCGTCAACACGTTCGTGTCACAATCGCTGGGGCGCAAACGATACAACGAAACCAGTGCATACGCCTGGCAGGGCATATACATGGCCCTTTCATACGGTGCGGTATGTCTCGGGCTTTACTCGGTAATGCCGACGGTCATCGATTGGATCGGTCATAGCCAGCACATCGCGCGGCTGGAATTGATCTACTGCAACGTGATGGTGCTGTCGATCGCCCCCACCATCGCCGGTGAAGCGCTCGCAGGATACTTCAATGGTATTCATCGCCCCAGAGTCACGATGTGGTCGGCGATCGAGGCCAACATTCTCAACGTCGCACTCAGTTGGATGCTGATGTTCGGGCTGGGACCGATACCGGCGCTGGGTTTCGCCGGCGTACCTGCACTGGGTTTTGCGGGCGCGGCATGGGGCACGGTGATAGGTGTGACCTACCGGTTCATTCGATTGTTGCTGGCGTTTCTGATGCGCGGGAACCACGAACGGTATGCATCGCGAACAACGTGGCGAATCGATGGCGAGAAGATGCGCTCGATCATCCGCGTAGGCTTCCCCCAGGGTTTGCAATGGGTCAGCGATGTTCTGGTCTGGATGCTGTTCGTCAATGTGCTGATCGGCCGAACGTTTGACGACGCACATCTGATCGCGAGCAACGTGGCGTGGCAGTTCATGCGCATCGCATTCATGCCAGCGATTGGTGTTGGCATTGCGCTGTCGTCGCTGGTGGGGAAAGCCGTCGGGCAGCGCGATCCGCAGATGGCCATCCGTTTCGCACGATTCGCGGTGGCGATCCTGATCGTCTACCTCAGTGCGCTGAGCCTCGTTTACCTGCGTTATCGGGTAGAACTTATTGAATTATTCAACACCGACCCGGAGATCGTGCGCATTGCGTCGGCGATCATGATCTGCGCCGTGATTTTTCAGGTATCCGATGCGCTGGGCATCACCTACAACGCAGCCCTTCGTGGCGCGGGCGACACCTTTTGGCCGGCAATGTTGTTCGTCATTAGCCATTGGGTCATCGTGATCGGCGGCGGTTGGACGATCGCCACGCTCAAACCCGAATGGGGCAGCATCGGACCGTGGTCAGCCGCCACATTCCTGCTGATCTTCTTAAGTGTGGCTCTTTGGTGGCGATGGAGCAGCGGCGCTTGGCAGAAGATCAACATCTTCTCGGGAGAAGGGGAATCAGCCAAAGTGGAATCAGCCGAACCGGTGTGACGCACTTGCCGATATCAATGTTAGCAGGCAGCATCGGTTTGGCTTCGCATTTCTGGGTATACAGGCACATTGCGTTCGATTAGGTTCAAATAGCGACAATGACTGATCGGGACAAGGGATCGATTTGAGGCAATCGTCGGCAGGCACCAGAGCATTCGGCATGAGCAAGATTTACGAAGACGGCGCTTACCTTGAAAACAACCCATCGTGGCACGAAGAGGATTCGCCCTGGAAAGCGCAGCAGATCGTCAAGATGATCGAGCGCAATCGACTAAAACCCGCAACGATTTGCGAGGTCGGCTGCGGTGCTGGGGAGATTCTGCATCAATTGTCCGAACACTACGCAGACAAGCAGTACATCGGTTACGAAATTTCGCCGCAGGCCTTTGAGATGTGCCAGAACAAGTCAACCGACAATGTTACATTTCACCTGCGCGATTTGTTGGATGACGACGATGCCCGGTTCGACCTCGTTCTTGCGATCGACGTGATTGAGCACGTGGAAGATTGCTTCGGATTTCTGCGCAAGCTCATGGGCAAAGGCGAATACAAGATCTTCCACATTCCTCTCGACTTGTCGGTTCAAACTGTGCTGCGATCATCGCCAATCACGCGAGCACGGGCGTCGGTGGGACACATCCATTACTTCACCAAGGAAACCGCACTCGAAACGCTCAAGGACACAGGCTACGAAATCGTGGACCACTTCTACACTTGCGGTTCAACGGAGTTGCCTAATCGTGGCTGGAAAGCCAACCTGATGAACATTCCAAGAAAGCTGGCCTACGGATTGCACAAAGACTTAGCTGTAAGATTATTGGGGCGATATTCGCTTCTGGTACTCGCAAAGTAGGGTCCGCTGTGCGGACCGATCCTCCGTACGCAGCAACAACGGTCCGCACAGCGGACCCTACGAAGTCTCGCTCAATTCAATAAAAAAAAAACGGCAACCGGTAGGTCGGGTCATCGACCCGACAGGTACTCAGGAAGATCAACTGCGGGAAAAAAGGTCGAGTCGGTGCCGGCATGCGATTCGTGTAGTATGGCGAGCGCTATGCTGGTAAGCGTTGTGAGCAATTGGGTGTGAAAACCGCAACACTCAGCACCGACTCATAGAGGATGACTTCCTTCCCCGCGACCTGACCCCTCCAAAAAACGGTCTCTTAAAGTCCCGGTCGCCGACAGTTCGACTCAAAGGGCCAGCCAGCAACCAAGTCGAGTTCAAACAAATCCCGTCGAAGCAACCATCGCCCCAACGGCAAGCGGAATCCTATCCGCAGATTATTTACTGTTGATAATCAACTTGTTTTCTTTTGGTTAAATGAGATAGGTATTCCCGATATGGGCCTGGTTGAGCTCGATCGCCAACCGCACTGTGAGTTTGCACCCGAAATTCGCGCAATCGATTGATGACACTTTGGTTCCCGTGATCAACAGTGTTGGCCAAACCTCGAAATCATCGCCGATGTGTCCGACACCTCAAAAGAATAATGGATCCATTCGTTTTCCAATTTTTCACGAAGCGCGCAGGCGGCCCTGAAGATCGCAAATCGGAGACTGCGGACGTGTCAGCCGAATCATCTATTCCGAGTGTGTGAATGAAGAAACGTTACCAAGTCATTGCTCGTGTGAAGATTCAACCGAAGCAAATGACCCTCATGACGGACTCTTACGCAAGCGCATTTTCAGCCATTTCTTGCCGCGTGTCGTTTGCTGATCGCTTGCGCAAATGTCGCGGTGTCCATTGCCCCAACTGACCAGTGCCCGCTTGGCGACGGCATTTCTGGAGATGCGCAATTCTGCCCTGGGCGCGGATATCTCTACAGTTGACAACGAAGAACATTCATCGAGAGGTGGCGATCAAGAAATCAAACGTAGTTCTCCAGCACGCGATGGTAGGTGGAATCGCTGATGACGCCTTCTTCCAGAATTTTATCAAGCGAATTCTTCATCGTTTGCATGCCGTAACGCTGACCGGTAGTGATCGCATTTCGCAGGTGGAACGTGCCCTTGTTTCGCAGCACGTTGCGCACCGCGTCGGTCGCGACGAGCGTCTCGCACGCGACGCGCTTGCCGCCGTCAACCGTTGGCATCAATTCCTGATGGATCACGCCGAGGAGCGATTCGGCCATCAGGTTGCGAATGTGCCCGTCGCCGCTGTCCGGTGCGTATGAGAGCAATCGCTCGACGATTTTGTCGATCGAAATCACGTGCAAGGTTGACATGACCAACACGCCTGTTTCTGCGGCAGTCAGGGCGATTTTAATCGTGTCGTAGTCGCGCATCTCGCCGATGGCGATGACGTCCGGATCCTGTCGAAGTGCAGCCCGCAAGCCTCGCCCAAACGTTTTGGTGTCCTTGCCAACTTCGCGCTGCCGTACGACGGAGTTCTTATTGGTGTGGACGTATTCGATCGGGTCTTCGATGGTGATGATGTGCCGCTTTGCCGTCTCGTTGATCTCGTTGATCATCGCCGCCATCGTCGTGGTTTTGCCCTCGCTCGTCGCCCCGGTGATGAGTACCAAACCCTTACGTGCATGGGCGAATTTTCGAACGATGTCGGGCATGCGGATTTGGTCGAGTGTCATCGGTTCGCTGGCTAAGAGTCGCAGCACCGCGCCAATTTCGCCATCGTTGTAAGCAACGTTGACGCGATACCGCCGCTTCTGCATGTCGGCATACATGAAGTCGATGTCGAGGTTCTTCTCAAAATCGAGAATCTGCTCCGACGTCAAAAGCGCAAACGTCAAATCCTTGGCCATCTTAGAGTCCAACACTTCGCGCGTCACCGGCTGCAACTCGCCACCAACACGAAACAAAACCGGCGACCCAGCCACAATATGAACATCGCCAGCCATCTTGCTGCGAGCGAGGTTTAAGATGTTTCCAATGTCTGACACGTACGCTCCCCGTCGACTCTACTCATGCAAATTGTTAGGGCAGACTACTGTTAGAGCAACGAACGTGCAACGAATCTTGCACATGATGCGGCGTGTAATGGCGACTACCTCAAGAAGCATTGACCTGTTGCGAGTCCGCTATTGAATCGACTGAGTGATTGAGTTGGCAGCGACCGGATCGTGCATGTTGGCCCCTTCAAACGCCGCGTTTCGGGCGAGGCAGTCGGGGCATTGGTTGCAGTGGGTACCGAGGTCGGATTGGCAGGCGTAGGTGAGGTCGAACGGGGTGTTGTAGCGGCTGCCGATTTTGATGATTTCTTCACGAGTAAAATCGATCAGCGGGGTTTCGAGTCGGATGGGGTTCTTTGCTTTGACTGACATTTCGATCAGACGGTTTTGCAAATAGTAAAAGTCCTGCCTCAAATGCGGCGTGCCGAAGCCGGGGGCTGACTCGGTTTCGGATTCGTTGGCGGCTTCGCTGGAACCGACGATGACGAACTGCGCGCCGAGTCGGGCGGCCAACTGAATGCCGACGGATATGATCTCGGACATCAACAGCGGCACCGTTGCCAGCGTCGGGGCTGTTGCGTTTGTGCTGCCATCCGATTGCTGATTCGCACTTCGATTCAATCCGGTATTATCAGCGACATGGCGCAGGTCTACATCGGTCACGCTGCATTCCAACTTCTGGGCGATTTCGCGCACAGCCGTCCGCTGAACTGTCGCAGCTCGCTGCCCGAAGTCAACGTGCAATAGATGCACGCCATGCTCGCGGGCTGCGTGGGTCGCAGCCACCGTGCTGTTAATACCACCGCTGCAAAGGACAATGCAATCAGCCACTACGAATGATCCCTTTCTATTGGTAACTCGGTCGGCAAAAACTTGGCCGTCAAAACGCTCACCAAGTGTTATCGGCTTCGCGGGGCGACTGTCGCCAGAAATCCCACGCCAGCAGGCTGAAACACTGCTCCACGACGCGGGTACTCCATTCGGTAATTCGCAAGTAGATCATCAGTCAAGACCCGTCGAAAAGATGTCGAATAGCAGGGTCAACCGATGGTTGCAGCATCATCCGCCAAGCGATAGGCTTGTCGGCCGATACGAGGGGAGAGCCCGATTTGATCAGCCCGCTCAAATCGATAACCGTAGCAAACAATCCGGCATACGCTGCGTGGTTTCAAACTTTCTTAAAGCGAGGACATGACGATGCCTGAAGTCGCGCCATTTCGAGCCTTGCGCTATGAATTTGACCGTCTCAATGGCGACTTGTCGAACGTGTTAGCCCCCCCGTACGACGTACTCGATCAAAGCGACAAGGACGCCCTGCTCGCGAAGGACCCGAACAACATCGTCGCCGTCGATCTGCCGCACATTCCCCCGAAGGACGAAGGTCCGCAGCAGGCCTACGTCGATGCCCAATTCAACCTCGACAGTTGGACGGCACAGGGCGTTCTCATACGCGAAGATGTACCAGCCGTCTATGCCTACAACCAAACGTTTGAGCTAAACGGAAAGAAGCACACACGACATCAGATCATCGTCACCGCGCGGCTGCACGAATTCGACGAAGGGCTGATCCTTCCGCATGAAGAAACTTTCGGCGGACCGAAAGCCGATCGGTTCGCATTGACCAAGGAAACGCGCTGCAACCTTTCGCCGATCTTCTCAGTCTATACCGATCCGGAGAACGCCGTCGGCAAGGCACTGGCAACACCGACATCCGGTAAGCCCGATGCAACCGCCAACTGCGACAAAGTGCATCACGAAATGTGGGTCGTTAAAGACGATGCCGCGATCAAGGGCGTGGTCGATGCGCTGCTTTGCAAAAAATTCTACATCGCGGACGGTCACCATCGCTACAACACGGCGCTCAACTACCGCAAGTATCTTACTGACATGCACGGTTCCGCACTGCCCGAGCATCACCCAGCCAATTACGTCATGATGGTCCTCGCCAGCATGGACGACCCCGGCTGCGCGATTCAAGGCTACAACCGCGTGCTTTCAGGAAATGGCGTCAACCTCAGCGGGCTGATGGAGGGCTGGTCCGACGGAATAGAAGCCACCGACGACACATCCGCCGACATGCATCTGTACGATGGTACGTCGAAGAAAAAAGCGGCTGTCCGATTTACGAATCGCTCTGTTCTCGACAACATCGCCTCCGATCGAGCCCCTGCCTGGCGCGAACTCGATGTGGCGTATCTACACCACTATCTCATCGATGAGCTGTCGGCCAACGCCAATTTCAAAATCGAATACGCCAAGTCCACGGAACTTGCCTGCAAGATGGCCGAGGAAAACGGCGGAGTCGCTGTCCTGCCGAAAGCAACACCGATGGAGCATCTTCGCGCCGTCAGCGAAGCCGGTGAACTCATGCCGCAAAAAAGTACGTTCTTTTTCCCGAAACTGGCCACCGGTTTAACGATTTATCAACTCTTCGAGGAGTAGCCCGTGGCGAAACCATTGGCCCAAAGTTTCACGTTTGCCATTGTGCGACGTTTTATCTTGCTTTGCATCGGATTGTTCGCCGTCGGTTGCGGCCCCCCCAAAGCCGATCTGTTCGATCCAAGTTCGGCGAAGCCAGCCGAAGCCCCGGCTGCCTATGACGATCGCACTTGGGCTGGTGTACTCCGCACGTGCGTGCGCGACGGGCTAGTCGATTACGAAACGCTGAAGCGCGACCCAAGTCAACTCGATCAGTACCTTGAGCAAGTCGCGTTCGTTGGTCCAGTCTCGACGCCATCATTTTTTGCAACCCCCCCCGCGCGAACGGCATACTACATCAATTGCTACAACGCATGCGTGCTGCGGTCAGTACTGGCGGCTGGCATTCCTTCGACCATGCACGACGTAGCGATGCGCGATCTGGAATACGACTATCGTTTTCGCATCGATGGGAAGATCGTCAACCTCGCTGAAATGCGCGAGTTGGCTGTCACGGAAAGTAACGGTAACGCTCGTGTACATTTCGCGATGTGCTCTGCCGCCAAAGGGTCCCCAACGCTTAGCGACCAGCCGTACCGCACGAACGGTTTGAACGATCGCTTGCGTGAACTCGCGCTGCGTTCTATCGACGATCCGCGCATGGTCATGGTCAATCATGAAGGGCAGCAATTGCTGGTGAGCCTCGCGATCTGGTCGCACCGCGAGGCGTTTTACTCGCTGTTTCGCAACGAAACCCGCAACACGACAGCCACCATGCTCAACTGCCTCATGCACCTTGCCGGTCCGCAGCGGCGGCAATTTCTCGCCCGCGGTTCCGGGTATCGGGTCACGCCACTGCCCTTCGATCGGACACTGAATGGTTGGTCGCCAAGATCGGGCGGATGACATTTCGCTACCGACAAGATCAACTGTGTAAAAAGTAAAGAGACCCCAGAGCCTTGCGGCGGTGGGGTCCCTACGAGAAGGAGAAGGAGGAGTATTTTTAGCCTGCCGATGCTCCGGCAGTTGTCGCTATCTTCGTTTGTCAGTCATCTTCATTTGTTGGGCGGCTTCAATCATCCATCTGCCCACCAGTCACATCATTCAACTTGCTATTGGCGTCGGTCGGTCCCGACCTTTCAGCCGCCAAATCATTTCGGCGACGCCGAGTTCGTTATCCACTGATATATACGTCGTTAAGGGCAGATTCTTGACAGATAATTTTTTTATTTTTCGCGTATTCCCGGCCAATCGACGCCATTTCTCCTATATTCACAGAAGTGTCCCAAAATGCAGCGATTGCGTAGGGCGAGGCGCGATCGCTTGACGTGTCGGACGGTGATTCGATACTGCAACGTCGCCGAATGCATTGCACCGGAAGCCATTGGGTCGCGGGTTGGGGGCTGTAAATGCCTTGGTTATTCCTACTTTTTGTCTGCGTACCGATTGTTGAACTCTGGCTTCTGATTCGTATTGGCCGAGCCATCAACGTGGGCCCGACGATCGTGCTGGTGATTCTGACGGGGATCATTGGAGCGGCACTCGCCCGTCGCGAAGGCATGCGGGCGATGACGCGGATTCAGGAACGCATGGCCTCGGGAACCGTCCCCACCGACGATATGATCGAGGGGATGATGATCTTCATCGCAGCCTTGCTGTTGGTGACGCCCGGAGTCATGACCGATGTCGTCGGGTTTGGACTGCTCATCGCCCCAATTCGCCGGGTCATTCGCAAAATGCTCCAAGCCCAGTTCAGCCAGCGCGTCGCGACGCGATCGACGACGATCCACTTTGGCGGTGCCGGAATCTTCAATCAGCCGAGCGCCAACGAATCGGAGTCTGACGAATTCATCGACGTTCCGTATCGCGACGTGACCAACGAACCGGAAGATGGATCAATCGAAAAAGAGCAATAGCGGTTCGCGAACGTTATCGACCGGATGTCGCTTCAATCATCATTTAGCGAGTGAAAATCAATGTGGAGAGTATGGCTCATTTGTGCGGCGGTACATGGATTTGTGTCGGTGGCGCTGGGTGCGTTTGGGGCGCACGGCTTGAAGGATCGCCTGGCGCAAGCCGGTCGAACCGCTGACTTTGAAACCGGCGCCCGTTACGAAATGTACCACGCCCTCGCGCTGATCGGCGTTGCGTTTCTTGCATGCAAGTTTCCATCAAGAACAATCAACGCATCTGGATACTGCATGACCATCGGCGCGTGCATCTTCTCATTCAGCCTCTACGCGTTGGCTCTTACGGAGATCACGAAGTTCGGCGCGATCACGCCCATCGGCGGAACGCTGCTGCTTATTGGGTGGTTTTTGATGGGCTACGCGGCATACTCGGCAAGCGATTGAGGCGGCTAAGTCGGATTGAGTTTCATGAGTCCGTCGACAATCAACACTTTCGCACCCGCAACAACCAGCGCGATCTTGAACATCCACACGAACAGACTCGGCGATACATATTGCAAGAGTCGCTTGCCGATGAGCGTTCCCGGAATCACGGCGATGATCATTAAGATGGTGAGCAAGCCTGTCGTTGACACATTGAAACCGCCCAGGAACAGAAATGCCGGAATCTTGATGAGGTGTGTCAGCGTTTGGCACAGTGCTTTGGTTGCGATCAGGCGCTCTTTGACATAACCGTGGCGCGCAAAGATCGGCGCGATCAAAGGTCCAATCGCACCAACGGTCAATGCCATCGCACCAGCCAGAAAACCGATACCGACAAACCCGCGCCAATTCGAATTCGATTCTTCGCAATGGTTGGCTTGGCGCTTAGGTACGAACGGTGCGATCAAGACGTACATGCCGACGAGGATTTTGAGATACGGCTCGCCGGTTTCGAGATTGCCGATCCAAAAAAGCGCCAACGTTCCGAGGACCGCACCGGGGAGCAATCCGATCGAAAACCGCCGTACGGCAGAAATGTCGGCGCTCTTGAGAAACGCGATCGAACGCGTCGTGTTGCTGCAAAGTTGAACCACCCCATGGAGCGGGATCGCCTCGCCATGCCCCAGGAACGAAAGCATGACAGCCAACAACAAGATCCCACCACCCATCCCGATGATGCCGGAAATGATGGATGTAATCAGTGCGGTCAGCGGTAAGACTATGGTAATGGCGCCCAACTCTCGCCCGTTCCCAGAGAACCATCATACATGTAAGGTATTGAAAAATAACAAGTTAAGCGCAGCAGGCAAGTTCTGCCCGTTCTTGGTGGTGGCGGTCCGGCATTGTGCAGATTCCACGTGCCCGTGAAGCGCAACTCAATTTTGTGCGACGCCACCTTAAACGGTTCTGGCAATCCGTCCAGAATACCGATAAACTAAAAGCGTTAGTTATATTAGTTCGATCAAGGCGGCGGTTGTTCCGCAAATCTCTTTTATGGGCCCACTGTTTTGATGAGTGGGTTCGGAGTCAACTCAATTCGAATTCGCCCGCGGCATAATACACATATTGGCTTGACCCGCGATAGAATGAATCAGGTCGGCGATTCGGTTGCAGTTGATTGGCGGCGTAAACGCACGAAAACAAATCGGTCATCGACTACAGCGGAGCAATCGAACATGATGAACAATTCGGGTCGACGAATGCCAGGCGCCAAATGGTCCAGCGCACTCTTGATTGTGGGGACTATTGCGACCTGTCTCAGTCCGTACGCCAATGCCAATCCCAACATGGTGGCCAATGGCGATCTTGAACAACCGCAAACCCGGGCGGCAGTTCGTCTGAGCGGGACGGAACATGAAGCCATCTTTGAGATTCCAGGAAGACAAAGCTTCGGTCGGGTCATCGCCCGCGGACCATCGGCGGGTAAGTTGGCTGAAGGCATGTTGGTTGGCTACGTGCAAGGCGGAAGTCTCGCTGGTCTGAATCTCGATGCGTCTGGGATCAAAGATGCCAGAGGCGAATACGAAATTGAAATTTGGTTTGACCTGCTGGGAAGCATACGGCCCAACCGCCAATATTCGTACAATGTTACTTGCATCCCCGGTGGAAAAGGAAAACTCCCTGAATTCGAGATGATCGCCCCGGCATTTTGGGCGGATGGCGAGTTCGTTGGTGCATCCGTCAAACTGGATTGGCCTGACGAGGGCAAGTCGTACGACGACTTTACGAAACGTGGCGTGGTCAAGACGCCTGACTTTCAGTACATCACGGGGGGACAGTGGCTTGTCTTTAAGTTTCCTAAAAACTTCAAGGGCAGCGCCACCTTCACGCGCGTGAGCCTGCGCGAAATCAACGAAGCATTGCTTGAAGGCAAGGAGCCAACCCTCCCCACACCAACGCGGTACATCACCATCGACGATGTCTTGGAAGAACAAATCGTGTTGGCCCACGAGCGAACAGCAAACGCCATCAAGAGAGCGCAGAACCAACAAGGCTATTGGAATGCTGGCAGCATAGACGACAGTGTGGGAATAACCGCATATATCCTCGATACGCTGGCGAAACAGGGGGAAGATCTGAACGCCAAGCCCATGAAAGCGGCCATGAAATGGTTGGCAGAGCAAGAGCCTACCGATGGAAACGCAGTATCCAACCGCCTCTTCTTTCTGGCAAATTACGGACTTCCGGAGTACCGCCAGCAAGTCGCCAGCGACATCAATACATTGGTTGACTGCCAATACGAAGATGGTGGCTGGTCGACTTCGACAGACCCCGATGCCGAAACCAAGAATCGTTCGCTGAAGACCGACAACAACAGCACCCTCAATGCCGTGTCGGCTCTTCGCGAGGCCTACTATGCCGGATACACGATCAGACCCAAGACTTGGGTCAACGCAGCCCGCTACTTCCGAGAAGCGCAAGCGCGTGACGGCGGATTCAGAGCGCGACTCGACAAGTACGGAGGTTTGGGCGAAGCCACCACAACCATGAACACAGCCTGGGGCATGACGGGACTATTTCTCACGCTGGACATGGCTTTTGCGGCGGGTTCCGATCGATGCATGCAGTACCTGACCAACTCGCGACACCTGTCGGGACTGCGAAACGGCATGGATTGGCTCGATGATTATTATGACGAGTATTACAAAAAATTGCCCACGCTCAACAGTCAGCCGAATCCGATCTACAACGCGCTCGCAATGCTGAACTTCATGGAGCAATCGGGTGTTCATCGATTGCACGAAAAGGATGTCTTTCGCACCGAATCCGAAACCATCATTCAGTATCTGGATCAGGGAAGCGGATTGTTTGCAGGTAGTCTGATATTCAGTGCAGCCGCCCTGAACGTGCTTGATGCGGGTAGCGCTCCGATCGTTTTTCAAAGACACATCGTCAGCGAAAACGACGATCTCGATTTCTCGCGAGACGCCGAACATCTGACGCGGTTTCTTCGAAAGAATCGCAAGAAACCCTTGAACTGGCGCGTTTTCGATATCGACGACCCCATCGAAGACCTCATTCGCGTACCGATTCTCTACTTCCATGTCGCGGGCGAACTCGAGTTCGAGGACGAACATTGGAAACGGCTTCGCGACTACTGCTTTGGTGGGGGCGTGGTGGTATTCAATATCGCTGAAGACCACGAACAGCGCCGAAGCGACGTTGAAACTGGGCTGGCCAAAGCCTTCGGCGAATACAAGATCAGCACGATTTCAGAAGACAGCGACCTTCTTACCGCCAAGCATGAAATCAAGTTCGAAGACCTCGGAGGCATGCGAACGATCGGTAACGGCATTAAGGATTTCGTGTTCCTCACACCGAAGGATTGGTCGTGCAAACTCAACACCTACGACGTCCAAGGCGACCAAACCCCGTTCAAATTCTTCGACAACCTGCTTCACTACACGATGGATGGCGACCCGCCACGCAGCAGCTTTTTGCACTCCACCTGGGAGACCGGAACGACGACCGGAAAGTCGATGAAGATGGCCCATCTGGAAGTCGGCGCGAGTCAGCCCGTCTTTCCCGACCTCCCGGAAACGTTGAGTCGGTCCATCGAATCGGGTTATCGCATGTCCATCGAAAACGCACCGATCGACAAGCCAGCCAACGATGTTCGCCTCGTATGGGTGTCTTGCGGCGGCCCGGAAAAACTCACCGAAGCGCAACTGGGACTCATCAACAGACAGATCGACAAGGGAGCGTTCCTGTTCGCCGAGGTGTTGACCGGCGACCCCAACTGGGCTGAATCGTTCCGTGCCGATCTACAAAAGCTGAAGGGAGAAATTCGCATTCGCAAACTCGTCGCCAATCATCCCGTGCTGAATGGAAAACTCTACGAGACGTTTGGCTATGATGTTCGCACCATGGCGATGCGGCGAACGCTTCGCGACGATTATGAGAAACTTCCGCGAATCGACGCCTACATCATTGAACGCGACGGCGAAGAAATCGGAATCTTGAGTACGCACGACGTGGGCAGCGGTTTGGGATACTTCATGTATCCGAAGTGTCGGGGCATTATGCCAACGTACAGCCGACAACTTGGCGCCAACCTTGTGCTGTACTCGCTTCAAAGATCGCTGCAATCGAGCATGTGACCTGGCGACCTGCTACTGATCAGGATGGTTTCCGATTGGATTTTGACAACATCCGCAATGAAATCAAAGGGATTTGAACCGATGTGTTTTAGACGTTCATGGGAAGCAAGAATCAACAAGAGCAGAGACCCTGCGCTATTCGTCTGGGTCATGGCAATGTCATGCCTTTTTGTTTTCGCGCAATGCGCCCTAGCCGACACGATTATCCTCAAGGACGGAACCGTCGTCGAAGGCGAGATCGTGAAGGAAACATCACGCTATGTAAAAATGAAAACGAAGTTCGGCGACAAGTCGTTTAGACACAACAAAATCGAAAAGATCGTTCGCGAAGATCACAAAAGCAGTGCCGTCTTTTCGATCAGCCAGGTCCGCGACTATGGCAAACTGACGGATCTCGCCCAAACGCTTAAGAATGCCGACGCACTTTATGAACTGGGCCGCTTCGACGAAATCCCACCATTGGTCGAGCCTCTTCTTGGCAAGGGTACGGATCTCGATGACAGCCGCATCAAGTGGTTGTTGATCGAAAACCTCGAGCGCAAAGGCAATTGGGCCGAGGTGGACAAAATGCTCGACGAAATGTCCAAGTCCGATTTGGAATCCGACAAAATTCGTGCAAAAGCCCACAAAGACCTCTTTAAGGAAAACCCCGATCGAAACCTTCGCAAGGTCGGTGGCGTACGTACCAAAGATTTCATGAAACGCGAGATGCGAAACAAAGCCAAGCGCCGAAACGCCCTTCAAGATCGCGAGATCATGGAAGCCGGTCTGCTTGAATACCTCAATCAAATTGTGCGTAACGACAAGATCAGCGTCGGATCGTTCGAAGAGTCCCTCGACCCGAATGAGACCTTGAAGGCCATTCAAGATGTCACCCGCGATCCGGACGAGCCGGACCGCCGTCTCGTCGTTGAAGACACGCTTCCATACATGGACATGCTCCGCAAAACCGAACAATCTGTTTATCGTGCCGAGGCGATTTTACCGGGTTACGCATCCGGATTTGAGCTCGATCTTGTGCGGACAGAACTGCTTCACCTTGAACAGGTCTACAATCATCTTCTCGGCGAGTTGTCGGGTGTGTATCCAGACAACCAGAACTTTTCGTTCGGCGGTGACGACGGCCGACTAACGGCTGACCAACGCACCCAATGGCGCGAAGCGTGCGATCGATTTCTGGATCAAAGCCGGCCCATGAGGCGCCTGATTGAATATCTGCTCAAACGAGCCCGAGGTTTTCCCAAGAAACTGACGCCCTTTATCAAACAATGGGAAGACACCCTGGAGCGCGTCGAGCAAATGGAGCAAAACACGAACCGCAATCGAGACCGGACCCGCGTGTGATAGTTGTATTTGGCAAAGCCCGTGCCATAAAACGGTACGGTCAAAGGTATTCGAACAAAACGCAGTCCCCGAAACAAACCGCATTCAGGACGACGAACCATGAAAAACCATACTTACCTTCGCTTGCTAGTCACGTCCGCACTAAGCCTCCTGTTCGTGCAAGGTGCAATGGCGTTATCGATGTCGGAATTGCACACCAAGTTCGCTTCGGGTGATTACAAGTCTGTGGTCAACGAACTGGCAAAAGAAATCAAATCCAACCCGGGGCATGAAGAAGCGTACGTCCTGTTGGCTGAGGCCTACGAAAAGCTCGAGAAAAAAGAACAAGCCGCCAAGATCTGGACGGACCTGAAAACAATCACCCGCGATCCGGAAAGAACGCAGCTGGCCCGCCTGGGGCTTTTGAGAATCAACGGTCCGCAGAAACCAGAATTGGATGAAGACAACACCTGGGAAAACGATCCCTATAAGGTCGATGTCGGACGCATCGACTGGAAACGGCTTGAAAACGAAGTCGACGAAGTCAAGCCGGCAGGCGGTCAGGGGGTACTTCCTCCTGTACTCCTGGAGAGTCCTTTCTTCAAGATGTACGCGCCTACGGGGCGGGCGGCATACGTGGCCAACCAGCTGGCTGAAAAGTACACCGAATTCCTGCTCGACAAGTATTTCCACGGCGGTCAAGAATGGGCTCTTCGAATCCCGATTTACGTCTTCAAAGACAGCAAGGACTATGTCAGCTACAACCCCTCATTCGAAGGAAGTGGGGGCGTAACCATGTCCGACTCCCGCACCGGCGTACCCATCTTCATCGCCATGTACATGCTCGATAACGAAGGCAAGCTCGACCGCGAGTCACTGGAAGGAACACTGCCTCACGAACTGGTCCATATGGTGGTGAACGAATGGTTCGGCGGCACGCGGGTTCCACGGTGGATCAACGAAGGGATGGCCCGCCGCATGGAACAATCCCGAAACCACTACAAGGAGGCGGCAAAGACCGGGCGCGACGCAGCCGCTGGCGAGTACTACCGCTTCCGCGATCTCTTCGCACAAAAGGAATACCCGCATCGTGGCGATCGTGTCTGGCGATTCTATGAACAAAGCGCGACGATGATTCTCTTCTTGCTTGAGCAATACGGTCCGGATGCCGCCAAAGCATTCTTCACGGCGCTGAAGCAAGGCAAGAGCCATGACGAAGCGACGGCAGGTGCATTGGGCTTACCCGAAGAAATCGCAGTCGATGAATTTGAACGCCGCTGGGTCGAATGGGCCCGCGATCTGTACGTTCGCTATGGCGATAAGATCGACGAAGGCGAAACCTCGGTTGCCAAAACGCTCGACGAACCGCTCGTCCAGGCGAAATTCAGCGAACTGCCGACCGTCGAAAACGCCGAGGACTGGACCGACATTCGCACGGATTCAATGGATCAATTCAAAGATGTGGGCGGATCAAAACGTTTCTGGAAAGTCGATGGCAACAAGCTCGTCTGCTCGATGAAACCCAGCAAGATCGGTACGCTGCTGGGCATTCGTCTGGACGAAGAACCACCAATGGCGATCAAATTCAAATTGCGTGCCCCAGATGCATCCTACGATGCGCCCTTGCGTTTCGCTTTGGGCATGCTCGACCATCGCGGTGACGACACCGGCATTGAAGTGGGTGCCGTCTTGTCCGATCGACAGCAACATTCATTGACCTGCGTTGTGACCGACGAAATCGCCCTTTACGTGGACGGAAAATGCACGGGACGTTTCCCCTCATTGCGAGCGGACCAACTCAACGAGGACATCGATTGGCCCATCGCTCTCGTCGCGTATGGGTCTGTCGAAGTGTCGGACATCAAAGCCACCCGTTTCGAGGAATTCTTGCTGGTTGCCGATGGGAAAACGGATTAACGGGAGGCGTTCATCGGATTGCGCTGAACCGGGGTGGGCGAATCTGACCCGCGCGATGGTGTGCATGATCGCGCTGGGCGTGTTCGTCTGTCCCGGTTTCTTGTTTGCCCACCCGCACAGCGCATTCGAGATCGTCCTGCACGAACATCCGGCGCTGGGACTCGTCATCAGCATCGAAAACGAGCGGGTCGTCTACGACATTTCGCTGTCGAACGGTTTCCTCAACACATTGATTCCACACGAACGTGGGCACCTCAACCTGAAATTGGTCGAGGACACGTTTGAGATGCTCGACCTAGGGCAGCAGGCCGCAGAACAGGCGGCTTTTGCAACTTTTTTCGAGCAATTGCCACCGGTTGAAATCAATGACCTGTCAGCCAATCCACAACTCGAAAGTTTCAAGTATGTTCGATCCAGCGCGTCGGCTGACCTGGCAATCAGCGAAACGCTTCCACCCGATGCCCGGGTGCAAGTCGTGTTTCAAGCGCCGACGACTCCAAGAAACGTCCGACTGACATGGAACATTTTTGCCAACGAGTATTCTGTCGATGCATTTGGCGATCCTGTCGATCCGAGCCTGGCGGCGCGGCTTGACACCCCATCGCAAAGTCGCATCGTGACCTTTACGCAAGAGACTCCAACGCTTGAATGGAATCGCCCCGATGCGCCCGCCGATCAGCGGATCGCTGTGAGTACACCCGCACCGGCGAATGAACCTGCTCGAATTCCGATGGCCTCGCTGGCGGTTCTGGCATCGGGAATCGTCGGAGCTTACCTGTGCAATCGACTGAAGCGCCCAATGCCGCTGCGCATCGTGATATTGTCCGTCGCTTTAGCGGCTTCCATTCAAATGCGAAGCGTCGGAACCATCGCAATCGGTAAGCCTGCCTCACCACCCACCGATGGCCCCATGGCGGCGAATGCACCGGACATTTTTGAATCGCTGTTGAAGAACATCTATCGGGCGTTCGAGTTTCGAAACGAAAGCGATGTCTACGATGTACTGGAACAGAGCGTTGATGGGCCATTGCTCGACAGAGTGTACAAGGAAGTGCAAGCCGGACTGGTGTCGGCGGATCAAAACGGTGCAATCGCCAAGGTCAAATCGGTTGAAATCCTGAAATCGGAATTGACAGAATCGACCAATGTCGAAGGTCATCCGTTCCAGGTCCGCGGGCAGTGGCGCGTCGACGGCATGGTTTACCACTGGGGGCACGTTCACGACACATCGAACATTTTTGAAGCGGTCTACACGCTTGCCCCATGCGACGGATTCTGGAAAATCGTCAAGACGGAGTTGCTGTCATCCGAACCGGAAACGTAATCGGTCCATGTAAACCGGTCGAACATTCTTGCGTCAATGTAAATACGCGCTGCATCCTTCGGTCTGTCGCCAAACAATGATTCAATTCACCAACGTCGAGTTTACCTACCCGAATCACAGATTCAGCCTTTCGGTTCCCGATCTGACGATCGAGGAGGGCGAACGGGTGGCTGTCGTCGGACCCAGCGGAAGCGGCAAGACAACGCTGGTGAATCTTATTTCTGGCGAACTGACACAGCAGCGTGGGACCATCATCTCTTGCAACACCAAATTGACAGATCTCCGCGACGATGCTCGCCGACAGTTTCGATTGAACCGAATCGGGTTCGTTTTTCAGGAATTCGCCTTGTTGGAATACCTCACCGTGCGCGACAATATCTTGCTCCCATTCCGATTGGGTGCCCGCGAATTGATTCAGGCGGACTGCGACCGAGCGGAAGAACTCGCAGGAAGCCTCGGCATCGATCGCCATCTTGACCGATACCCGCGGGAGCTTTCGTTTGGCGAACGTCAGCGAATTGCCATCTGTCGCGCCATCGTCACGCCACCCTCAATCGTCCTTGCGGATGAACCCACGGGCAATCTTGACGGCGAGACAGCCAACGAAGTCATCTCGATTCTTGTTGAAAACGTGAAACGATCCGGAGCGACGCTGATCGTTGTCACTCACAATCTTCAGCTGACCAGCCGCTTTGATCGAACGATCGATGTGGGCGCGTTTGTGGCGGCTCACGCATGAATGGCGTTTTCTATCTGGCGTGGCAGCACCTGCGCTTCTTTAAGTACCGAAGCGCCATCCTCGTGCTGGGACTGACGCTGACCTTCGCTCTGCCGATTGCGTCGCATCTGATCATCACAAAGTACGGCGAATCGTTGCGCTCGCGAGCCAACACCACCCCATACGTTCTCGGAGCGAGCGGCAACCGGTTCGACCTCGTTCTCAAGTCGCTTTATTTCGGCGACGCACAGCTTAATTCGATCGCGCAGGAAGATGTCGATCAGGTGAATCGCTCGGAATGGGCGACGGCGCTTCCCCTGCATCTAGAGCATTCAGCCAGTGACACGCCCATCATCGGCATCTCCGAAGAATACTTCGCGTTTCGCAATCTACACGCGAAGGATCAAGGCATTCAACTTGAACTTGGCGACATCGTCGTTGGCGCGGAAGCGGCGGATGCATTGAAACTGAGCGTTGGCGATCGCATTCTTTCGGATCGAAAAACACTTTACAACGTGACTGGTCAGAACCCGGTGAATCTCAAAGTGGTTGCTGTCTTGGAACCCACCGGAACCGCCGACGACCGCGTGCTGTTTTCCAACTTAAAGACGACGTGGCTGCTCGACGGTTTGATGCATGGCCATCCCGACCCGCAGCACACGGGTAGCGAGGACCCGCACAACCAAGGCATCTCTTATCACGAAGTGACGACGGAAAACCGAGCGTCGTTCCATCTGCACGCCTACCCAGCCGAAATCCCCATCAGCGCCGCGATCGTGATTCCCAAGAGTGAAAAAGGTGCAACCATCCTCGAAGCCCGATACGAAACCAATGAAAACCTCCAATTGCAGAATTGCACAAAAGTCGTGGAAAAAATCCTTGGCATGGTCATTCGGATCAAATCATTCTTCGATGCCTATTACCTGTTCGTCCTGATCGCAACGTTGTTGTTCGTCGGTTTGATCGTCGCCCTGTCGTCGCAACTTCGTAAGAATGAGTTGGACACCATGCGGCGCATCGGGGCAAGCCGGTGGTTCACCTTTCGCCTGCAAGCGACCGAACTCTTGCTGATCGTGGCGTTGGCTGGCATTCTCTCGGCGATGGTTACGCTGATCGGATTGCAGATCGCCGAGAAGTTTCTCGGAATACACTGATCGTATCAGTTGTCGCCGGGCGAGCGCAAAAAAAGCGTAGCCATCGGCTACGCTTCAATTGCTTCAAAATTTGTCGGTTGTCAGCCATGCCCGACTCGGCTGCGACTCGAACCGAACAGACGCTGCCCGCGTACCATCGCAGAATTCCCAATCTCTTGGGAACCGCACGCAACCAAGGCCGGCTGGCCCGAAATTGCTATGGAGTTGTGGTCAATCCGCCGGTACCGGTACCGTCGATATCCTGCTGCAATCCGGTGAAGTACGCGGTGATGAATGTTTGCGTCAGCGTGCTGGCCGTCGCTTCCAGACCGGTCAGCAATGTGCTGCGAACGGTCGGATCGCACGAACCCAGTTGAAGAACGCTACCACCTACGAAGAGAGCAGCCAGGGCTTTTGCCCTCATTCTCTTGCCTCGCTTTGCCATTTGATGCACTCCTAGCTGTTTTGCGGTTGATGGCGTTTTGAACGCGGCGAAAGCGCGGTCACCGTCAAGAGGCTAAGTTATGCCGCCCACGAAGGCAAGACAATCACCGAGTTCCTCGCATTCCGCAGATTCCTATTCGTTCTACACATCGGACGCTTCCGGGGTGCGGTTTAGAACTTCCGATATGATCGATGATACATCTTAGGCGCAAACCAATTGTCCGATAATGTAAGCGCAAATGTACCCTTGGGCGGGGCTGAAACGGACGATGTGTTCAACCAGAGTGTAAGCAACCTGACCAGGAAAGTGACCTTACCGAGCCGTGTTGGCTGTCACGAGCATGCCCGTCGGAAGATTGGATTGGGCGACGCTTAAGTTTCGCTTTACGGCTGACAGCGGGAACCGACGTCCCGGGCAAGCGGTCTTGTGCGTGACGGCGCCGTGGCCTTTGATATTCGCTGCCGACAGTCCGCACTGCTGCGACAAAAACAGCACCAGTTTATCGAGGCTGGCCATTTGAGCCTTCGATGGCCACGAGGTTTCAAAATTGCCCACCAGACAGATACCGACGCCATGTTCGTTGTAGAAATTGTCGCTGGTCTTGCAGTGGGCACCGGTTTTTTGTTTGGTCCAGCGCGAACCGACTTCGATATTGCCGTCCGAAGTATCGGAACCATTGCCAATGACGAAGTGGTAACCCAGTTCGTCCCACTTGCGAACGTTGCGATGATGGTGGTCGAACGCGACCGCCCCACCTGTCTTCGATGCACTGTGATGGATCACGATTTCGCGCCAACGGTTTCGCACACCGCCAGGAGGTATCCAACCAGGCTCAGCCACGACTCGACGCGGCTGCTGCAACGGACGTGGAGCCGGTCGCTGTATGGGACGCTGGGCATAGTGCTGTACGGGCGGAGGTGCTGGCTTGGGTGCAAGCCGAGTTTTCCGTGGAGGCTTGGTCGTGAAGATCGGCTTGGAGAAACGATCCATCTTTTTTTGATTCGCACAACCGGTCGTCATGATGCCAATCAACATGATGCCAGCCACCCATTTTGCACCGCTTCGAACACAATTCATACCCAAACCCTTCAGTTTACAATCGCCTATCTTGGCCCGCTTACCATTGCCTATTGGAACACCACAGCATGAGCGTATGACC
Organism: Alphaproteobacteria bacterium; assembly: GCA_028285105.1. Taxonomy (GTDB): domain Bacteria; phylum Planctomycetota; class Phycisphaerae; order UBA1845; family UBA1845; genus UBA1845. The sequence continues at coordinate 139,588 of JANQQE010000032.1, read as the reverse complement.
GGCCTTTAGAAGCATATCGGCAGTAAAGGCAAAATGCGACCATCCGATTTTTCGACCCCAATTGAGCCCTTCTGATCGCGGTTGGGCGGTCTTGTTTTGCGTACAGTTCGATGCCTCCTTTGATCGATAATAAAACCAGAGAAGATGAACATATGAAACCTCCAGACCGCACCAATGTGAGTCTGACCGAAGGAGGGAGTTGATGTTAATGCCATACCAGCAAGAGCCGGGCGACGCGCGTGTGCGTCAGAATATCGATGAAGACGAATTGGCGTTCTGGAAAGAGCGTCTCAGCGCCATTCCTGACCTGCGCTGGGCGAAAGTCATGCGACTGCGTCGGGCCATCCATACCAACGGTTACGACGAATCCACCAGCATCGACAAAATGCTCCGCCGCATCGATCAGGATCTGACCACGCTCTGCTGGAACTCAGATGCCGGCGAATCGGAACTCGCTTAACCATCACCGATCAACACAATTCAATTGCATAAATGGAAAAGGCACCGTCGCAATGGACGGTGCCTTTTTTTAAGCGCGATCTGAGTCTTGAGTCAGCTTTCAGCGAGGTTCGTCTCGGACCTTTGTTCAACCGACAGCCGACTTGCCCTTGGCAGCTTCGATGAGGCTGCGAACGTCTTCTGCACTAAGCCTGTTACGCTTCTTCGCAGGTTCAGGCGTTGATTCTTTCGATTTGTTCGCCCCACCCTGGGCCGTAGCGACCGAATTCTGATTGGCACGCTTGACGGAATTTGCCGGTTCGATGCGTTTTTCGGCATCCAAAGCCTCCGGCCCTTCGAATTTGATCGTTTTCGGCTTTGACTGAGCCGGTTTTCCCGATTTAGACGATTGAGCATTCGTCGCAGACTTTGCAGACGAACCATTTGCGGCTGTTTGAGCCATCTTGGCGACAGCTGCCAAATCGCTTGCCCCGACGGGTGTCGGTAGACTCTCGACAAGTCCGATCGCATCGGGCATTGCCGTTGCGGGGTGCGTGTCGCTGATGGTCGGCGTGGATCGAATCGCGGCTTCGAGACGCTCGCGTGAATGCTCGGCTTCGGTGACCCACTGCTTCATGGTCTCTGCTGTTTTGTGCGATGCGGTCAGCATCTTACCCATCATTTTAATGCGCTCGTTGGCATCGATGCTGGCCTGCGAAACACCGCGGAAGATTCGCTTCACTGCCAGGCACAATTCGTTCAGTTCGTCGGCTTGCGCTCGGGCATTTTGAATCGTGCTGATCGGATCAGCCAACGACTGCTGCAATTCATTGAGGCGGTGTTCCACGTTCTCAGCCACACCAGACGAATGCTTAACGCTCGCGCTGATTTGCGCTGCGCGTTCATCGTCTTCGCGAATGGTTTTGACGATGGACTCTGCCGTCGCAACCAAGTCCTGGATTTCTTCGGCGTGCGCGGCCATGCTGGCTTCGATTTGCTTGCCAGCCGAATTGGCTTCGATCAATTCATTGTGCAGCGACTGGGCGACCGAAAGTTGCTTGACCAGCTCAGCCGAAATCGATTCGACCTGCTCGTGTTGCGATGAGAGTGTCGCTCCGTTTTGGTCAGCCGCATCGTTTTGTTCCTGAAGCATGGTGATGCGCGATGCGGCTTGATCGACCAGCGATGAAATGTTGTCTTCGCAAGCTTTGGCCTTGCTGGAAAGATTCTCCAGCGCACGAGCGCGGTGATCGGTCGTAGACGTCAACGACCAGACATCTTGAATCAGCTGGTTGATCTTCTGCTGTTTCTCGTCTGCATTGGCGATCATGTCATTTCCGCTGACGATGGCCTGATCGAGAATACTGACCGTTTCTGTGGCGCTGGCGATTTTGTCCTGAATGGCTTTCGCAGCGGCCAATGCTGCACCATTGACGCGTTTCTCAGCTTGCTCGGATGTCGTAATCGCGGTGTCTTCAACCGTGACCAAGGCAGCACGGGACTTCTTGTCGATCTCCAGCGAAAGCTTCTTAAGGCTCTCGGTGGACTCGCTAGTCGTCTTCTGGATGGCACCGACCGCATCCCCGCCTTGTTCCTGAATCTGACGTTTGACTTGTTCGCCTTGCGACCGGGCAATCTCAGACATCTTCGCATCGCAGTTTGCGGTGTGCGTATCGACTTCTTTGACAAAGTCGATCTTCTGCTGCTCAATCATCGCCGTCGCTTCGGTGGCCATCACGCTGATGGTATCGCGCGCGTCGGTCATCTTGCCCATCGCGAGTTCGTCGATCGACATGCCGAACTGTTCGATGATTTCCGAAGCGGCTTGCTTCTTGGTATCGAAAGTCGATTCGATGTTTTGGGCCTGCGACTGCATGGTTTCCTGAATGTCTGTCGCCGAGTTGCGCAACGATTCAGAAATCGCCAACGCCTCGTCCTGGAATGCGGCCAGCGTTTCGTCGAGCATCGTCTTGGCTCGGGCGGCACCGTTGTCGACGATGACATTAACGGAATCCTGCATCGTCTTGAGGCGTGACTGAACCGATGCCAAAGTTTCTGCCGCGAGCGCCTCGACATTTAGAATCGATTGCTGCGTCTCTGCCAGCTTGGCTTCACTCTGACTCACGCGGTTCATCATCGTTGTTGCATGCGCGGATGCTTCCTCAGCGCGTTTCGCCGCAGACTCCTCTGCCGCCACCAATTGCTCGTAACGTCGAATGCTGTCGGCAATCCTGGCTTCGATTTGTTGACCCGTCGTCTGCAGCGCGTTCATCGCGTCATCGCGCGACGATCGGATCGTTGTGTTGGCTTTCTCGCCTGTTGACTTGACCGCAGCCACCGAATCGGTCATCTGTTCATCGATGGCAAATGCAGCGCGATTGATCTTGTCGGTGGCATCGTCAGCAAGCCGGCCCACCTCTTTGATACCGCTCGCCAACCGCTCCTGAATCCCCTCGCCAGCTTGGCGAATCCCTTCATGGACGGTCTCCGCATGACCGGTGATTTCATCAGAAATCGTCCTGGCTTCTTCGATGGCACCTTCAAGCTTTGATTGTTGCACCTTCGCTTTTGCTTCGGCGTCGATGAGTTTCTGGGAGTTGTTGGCCGTTTCCTCGGCGATCTCGCGGGCTTCCAAAGTGGACTGGCGACATTGCTCGTGGGCGGCTGTCGCAGCCGCAGCGTTGTCGCGATGGGTGGAAAGATCCTGACGGACCTGGGCAAACGTCTTAGCCAGCTTACCTTCGAGATGGCGGGCGTCGTTCAGGGCAGCTTCCACCTGCTCGCCGAGGTTCGACGTTTCCTTCAGCGAACGATCGGTACGCTTGAGCGTGTGTTCGGCTTCATTAAGGATGCGCCGCGACTCGCCGCATGCAACATCCATCTCTTCGCGAATGACGACGATCTTCTCGTCCACTTCGCGGCGGGCATCTCGCAGGGCGTCATCCTGTTCGTGCTTGAACTGATCGATGACGTTGGAAAGTTCTTCGCGGCGACAGGTGACCTCGTCAAGCTGGGCGAGCATCTTGTCGTGCTCGTCGGCGACAACGTTTCGCGATTCGTCGATCAAACCCTGCGCCTGATCGCCAATGTGCTGCAACTCTTCGTGAATCTGCTGCGCCGACTCCAGACTGGTCAGTAGCAGTTCGATGCGTTCGTCCGTCGACGATCCGATACGCGACAGGGCATCTGCAAAGTCGGCAAGCTGGTTGTGCGTTTCTTCTGCGCGCTCGATGACCGATTTGAGCTTCGATGCACTGGCGTCGGCTTCTCCCGTGGTCTCAGCCAGTTCATCCAATGTATCGTTCACGTTCGGAAGGTTGTCATCCGAACCTTGACGCGGTGCCCCCACCGATTCGGGCGTCTTGGTCAACGCATCCTGAAGTTGCTTGACGACACTCTCGACCTTGCCCTGGTTCATGCTCGGCATGTCGGCTGTCTGCACTGGTGGCGTCGGGGTTTCGGCCGCCTGTGATTGCTCTTTGTTTTTGTTCATATTTTCACTGGAAGTGGTAGCCGCTGCGCACTTGGCGACCATCGCAACCGTCACGGTGGACTGCTTTTGGCTTGCAGCGTGATGAAGGGTTTTCTTGGCGAGATCGTTGATTCTTCGGGGAACGCCACCAGTCAATTCCGAAATCCGGCGGACGGCTTTTCTTGCGATGACCTTGTTGCTGCGTTTGGCGCCCGCAACGCGCAACCGATTGCTGATATAGCCTTCAGTCTCAGAAACGCTTAACGTATTGAGTTTACCAAGGCGCTTGACGGATTTCGCGAACGCCTTGAGATTCGGCGCCAAAAGCGTCGATTCGATGGCTTCGCTGCCGATCAAGACAATCGACAGTTTCAAACCGCGATCGTTCGCTGAGACGATGTGCTGCTGAAGGGAAATCAAATCGTCAGCAGACAAATGCTGCGCCTGATCTACGATGACCGCGCACTTCTTATCCGTCGCATCGGCGATGATCTCCACAATCTCGCCAGCCACCTGTTCGATACCTCGTTTGGATGTGCTGCCAATATCTTTGTCGCCTTGGGCCTGCGCGTCAGCATCGTCGCCATGTGGCGGGACCGATAACGACAGGACACGAGCATTCGATTTGAACCGCGCGACCATCGTTTGAGCCAAGATGCTCTTTCCGCACCCTGCCGCTCCGATGATCACGGATACACCGCCACGGTTAAGCTGCTCCTTGACGGATCGCATGATGCGGTCGCTGACCCCGCTGGCGCAAAAGAATGCAGCGCTGGTCGTTTCTTCAAAGGGCGGACGACTCAATCCAAACGTTTCGAGATATGTGGAATCCATGGACGGCTCCTGGTTACCGCTCGCTCTCTGGCAATCACTCGATCACAAAAACATCGTCGACCGATTCATGGCGCCCGCGCCGAAACGACAATCAGCACAGAAACGTCAAACAGCCCAAAAATGGATAATCCGGGCCAAATGGCGGTACTCGCGTGTAATATCGGAACCTGCTTCATTTAACTGGAGTTATCGGCCTTTACGGGGGCTTGAAGCGGACTCTCGGCATTTATACGGGCCGAGATTGTTTCCCCCGGATCGGAAGTTTTGGGTGCCCACGGAGATTGGATATCTTATTTCAGTAATGGAAGCGTATGTTTGGGTCGATCCGGCGAGATCAGTTGGGCGACCCCATCAACAAGGGAGAGGAGGAGAGCGATGGTAGGTTTGGTGAATGCAGTAGGGGCAATTCCTGCAGCACAAGAGCAGACACGGGTAACAGACCGGCAGGTGGCATCGTCCCCCGACGACGCAGGATCGCCCCCCATGTGGGTGCGACCGCAGAAGACAAGGGACGAAACAGAGACATCCCAAGCAGTAACGCCAGCCGACTTCGAGCGTTTTGAAAACCAGCGCGAAGTTCCAACAGGCGACGAAATCGAGCGAGTCGAGCGACAGGCCGCTTCGCAGCCCGGACTGGGCGACCGAATCGACATGTTCGCATAAAGCCAGTCGGGATCAAAGTCCCGAATTGCTCAGATCGATCGTTCGCCCAGTAACAATCATGACATTTCGCACAAAGCGCGTGCGCGCATCATATTCGAGTCGGATCATATTCGAGTGGAATGGCGCGCACCACAGAGGCCATTGTAAACCACCTCCCAGATAGCGCATTTTCAGATGCGTCGATACCGCTGCGGCGTTTGCGCAGATTTTCACCACACGACTTCCGCAAAACACCGAAGCCCCAACCTTTCGACGAAAAAAGGATTAGCCTTTTGCCTGAACCGGAGAAGCAAGCAGATCGGCAGAGATGGAATCACCCAGGCCTTGGTAGCGATCGGTCCCGGCGAAACGAAGATTCAGCGGAATAGCGCCACCCGAATGGCCTATTCGGTCGTTCAGCTTCATCCATAGCGCCTTTAGACCTTCAAACTGATCGGGCTTGATTCGCGAGCCATCGGAATCGAAGTGCATGCCCACGCGAATGATCGCCGAATCGTCGGGAATCCAGTTTGACTGCGAAATCCATAGGTTTTGAGCCAGAACCGACCCATCCGGCATGACCAGAAAGTGCAGGTCCTGTCGTTGACTGACGGCTGTCAGGGTTAAGCTCTTATTCGGAGCATCGATTGGAACTATGGTAACGCCTTCCCACTGCTGGGTCAGCGTTGGGCAAGCCTCGACCGCTTTCGTGGCGTAATGTGTTGGCGTCAGGGAGAGGTTGATTCCGGACTCGGGTTCGAGCCAGAACAAGATGCCGCCACCACCCACCATGGCGATGGCGAGGCTGCTTAAAACTCGGAACATCCGTGTTCGTTCGTCCATCGTACTCTTCAAATTGGTTTGATTTGATTCGGCTTGATGACTGCGCATCCGAGCGCTTGTCAATCATAACACCTTTGTAATGGATTCATCGGGATAGGACAAAGGAATTGGTCAACATTTCTCGACAAGTTGCAGGTTTGAATGCCATATCATCCAACGCAAATTGCTCGCTGACGCTTCAATCTGAAGGCTTTTCCAACAAGATGTAACAGACGTCAACCATCACACAAGATGTAGGTTAATTTCAAAACCGAGCGCGTTGCGCTGCAAAATGAGCGATCGAATTTCAGACATCTGTGTTATGATTTCCAAAGGATCTTGAATGAGCGCCGAATGTAAATGAACGGGCTGATCATGGCAAGAAACACAATGATCGATGCAGCATGGATATGCCCTCACTGCCAGGGTTCCGAAGCACTACCCAGTGCCACGGACCAACACCTGCTCACCTGTGAGTCGTGCAAGTTCTCCTTCGCGGCGGCGGCGAATATTCAGGATGGCAGCACCTGGCGCGAGCAAGCCGCCCTCTTCGATACGGCTGGCGAGGCCTGGCCGAAGGTTCGATCGGACCGCTACCGCATCATTCGGGCAATCGCCACCGGGGCTCAGGGGCGCATCCTGCTAGCCCACCATTGCCATCTCGACCAGATCTGCATCCTCAAAATCATCGCGACGCAGGACGAATGGCGCGAACTCGCCACCGCCCGACTTCAAGCCGAAGCCCGAGCCGGCGCCCTCATCGCCCACCCAAACGTAGCCAAAGTTCTCGATTGCGACTGCGTGGAAGACACCTGGTACTTCGCCATGGAGTACATCGAAGGCGAAAACCTGCGAAAAATGCTCAATGCGGTCGGGGCGATGTGCTGGCAGCAAGTGGTCGAAATCGGCGTTCAGATCGCCAACGGACTGACGGCGATTCACGCATCCGAGTTGATCCACCGCGACATCAAGCCAAGCAACATCATGTTGTCCGCCAACGGGATCGTGAAGATCACCGACCTGGGTTTGGTCAAGATCAGGGGTATCGAAGGCGACATGGCTCTGACATGCGACGGGCAGATTCTGGGCACGCCCTACTACATGGCCCCCGAACAGTTCGACGGCGACAATTGCCTGACGCACCGCGCCGACATCTACAGCCTCGGCGCTTCGATGTATCACCTGCTCTGCGGCAAACCGCCGTTTAGAGGAGCTGGTGTCATTGAACTTTCCAACCGCCACAAGCACGACCCGGTCATTTGGCCGCAGAACATCACCCAGTCGTCGCCCGGGTGGCTTCGCAATGTCATCGAAGTGTGTCTGGCCAAACGTCCGGAGCATCGATTCGAAAACGCCGAGAAAGTTTCAGAAGCGCTAAGAAGCGGCGTGGACGTGACGGCGCTGGTACCGCAAGCGGCTGACAATGGCGCACCGGGCGGTGTGGTGGTGGCAACGTTTGAGAACATGTCGCGCCAACCGTCCGACGATTGGATCGGGGAAGCTGTCGCAGAATTCCTCAGCGCCCGACTATTGGACCTAGACGGATTGCACGTCGTCGATCGGCACAACCTCGCCAAGCTTCTCGGTCAGGAGCATGGGACGGCTGTCGATAAGCACGACGAGAATCGGTTGCTGTCGTCGGCAGAAATGCTGGGGGCAGCCACCGTCATCATTGGGACGTATCAACGGACTGGCGACAAACTGCGAATCATCGCCCGGTCGATCAGCCGCAAGAAAGGCGAAGGACCATCGATGTCGGCGGACATCGTGGGCGATGTCGGTGAATTATTCGCGTTGGAAGATCAACTGGCCGCAAAGGTCATCGACGCCATCGGCGACCATCGCAGCGTCCGAACTGGCGGGAAGGTGCATACAGCTGGCACAGATAACCTTGAAGCCCATGAGAGATTCATCAAAGCGCGATTGGCCTACGCCGACGCCCGGTATGCGATTGCGATCGGTCTTTGCAACGAGGCATTGTCAGTCGATGAACATTACATCGACGCGGTCAGCCTGATCGGTGCCGCCTACGCTCGAATTGGCGATTATGACCGGGCTCTCGAATTCCACCGCCGCGAAGAAATCGCAGCCCGACAAGACGGCGACCAGCGACGGGTGGCAGAAGCGCTTGGCAACCTAGGCGTGATGTATTACTACCAGGGCGAATACACGTCGGCGTACGAGTTTCTCGAAAAGGCCCGCGACCTGACCGTTAACTTGGAGCAGCATTCCGACACCGCCAAGTACGAGGGCAATCTCGGTTTCGTGCTCATGCGGTTAAAACATTTTGAGGAGGCTGAGAAGGCTTTCGCCAGGGCAATCGACATTCACAAGAAATACCGCGACGTCGTATCGCTGGCTTGGCCGTACAACGGCATGGGTGGCGTGCTTCTCAAACAACAACGTTATGCTGAAGCGGCAGAGTACTATCGTCGAGCGCTGGGGCTGGCGAATGAAGTTGGCGATCGCGTCAACATCGGCGTGTCGCACATGAACCTTGGCCGCTGCGCGTGTCTGTTAAACGATTACGCCGAAGCCGAAGCGTGCTTCGACGAAGCTTTGACAGCGCTCAACGGCACGGAGTTCTGGAACGGGCTAACAATGGTCTACGAACACCTGGCAGAAATGTACCTGCAAGAGGGCAAGACCGACCCGGCGATCGAAGCGATCGATCAACGTCTGAAGCTAGCCCAAAAGCACAACAACCGACGCATGGAAGCCGACGCCTGGGAACAAAAAGCCCGCGCCCACGAACTAGCCGGCGAGAAAGACAACGCGGTCCAGTGCCTCAAACGCTCCATAGAAATCGCCCAGCAACCCCACCCACACCAGAGCCTATACAAACATCTGGCCGAGACGACAAAGCAACACTAGGTCATCATTGGATATGCTACGGTAAGACTGGTGGTTCGCTAATCTAGTGAGTTGTCGTCGAATCAATTGGCTTGCCACATTCAGGGCATGAGCCCGACATAGTGCCCGTTAAGTTGTAGCTGCATTCAATGCAATGCCCAACGCGCGGTTTTCTGTCTCGCCAGAATGAAAACGCTACGGGAGGTGCAATTGCCGAGATCACTAGCCACATCGGAATATATATTGCCCAAATAAGACCGCCGACGGTCAATTTCTTGCGATATCGAAATCCCGGGCGCCAAGTTGTGCCGGGCCAATTGTGATCGGCAATGCGTAGCCTTTTGCCGATGCAGTCACGGGGCAATAGTTGTGGTCTGACAGAGAATGCCCCTGACATGATCTGAAATTGATAATTGTCGCCGCGGTATTTGAGTACATGCTCAGTGGACCACCACCATAGATAAGCAAAAGCAACAATCGCCGCCACGCCCGTCCACCTCAAGACAAACCGAATTCTGGATCGACGTTTCATTTCCGCCCTTGCGATTTTTTTTCAATCAAACAAAGAAGTTTTGCCGCAAACAACCGAATGATAGCACTGCCGGGTAGAGGCCGGAACTTCAACCATATAACCTGCATGTAACTGGGACACAGAGTTAGACAAAATCAAGGTTGCATGCAGTAGAGCGAACAAACCCTGATGGGATCAGTTGGCGTTCGTTAAATAAACCTTTAGATTTGTCGAATGTGCAGAAAGCGTACGTCTACCAGTCGCCAAACGTTGACGGCGATTTCGCTAAGCCATTGAACGATGCAGATTGGGAAAGTGCGGTAACCGCACATCCAAGTCCTACATCTGTTCGATCGTGTCGATGCCCAATAGATACAGCCCCGATTTGATGGTTCGGGCGGTGATCTGGCATAGGCGGAGGCGCGAGGTTCTTGTTGATTCTGGTTCGGCGTCGGTGACCCTTACGCCGTGGCGTCGGTCGTAGAAGCGGCTGAATGCCTTCGATAACTCGTACAGGTATTCGGTCAATACGTTCGGTCGCAAGTCGCGTACGATCTGGTTGATGACTTCGGGGAAGCGCGTGATCATCTTTGCCAAGGCGATCTCGGCATCGTGTTCGATTTCTATCGGTGCGTCGGAAGGCAACTTGTCGAAGTCGATGCCTGCTTTTCTGCCGATGCTTCGGATTCGGGCGTAGGCGTAGAGCATGTACGGAGCGGTGTTGCCTTCGAACGACAGCATCTTATTCATGTCGAAGCGGTAGTCCGTGGTCAGCGAGTGCGACAGGTCGGCGTACTTGACTGCCCCGAGCCCGACGGCTTCGCTGATGGATCGCTTTTGCGATTCGCTTAGCGCACGGCCGCCTTCTTCATCACCGCCTTGACGTTTGTCGATCGCTGCCCGGGCGGCTTGTACGGCTTCTTCGAGAAGGTTTTTGAGTTTGACCGTGCCACCTTCACGCGTCTTGAAAGGCCGGCCGTCTGGCCCCAACATGCTTCCGAATGCAAGATGCTCGAGACGCACACTTGACGTTGCCCAACCCGATTTGTGAATCGCTGCAATGAGCATGGCGAAGTGCTGCTGCTGCGGAATGCCCACCACATAGATCAATCGCGTTGCACCAACTTCGCGCAGTCGATGTCGAACGGCGGCTAAGTCCGTTGCGGAATAATTGAAACCGCCATCGGACTTGCGGACAATCATTGGCAGTGGATCGCCGTCTCGATTCTTGAAATCATCCAGAAAAATGCATTCCGCACCGTCGCTGGTTTCAACCATGCCCGCATCGGTTAGCTCCTGCACCGTCGCAGCCAATTGCTCGTTGTAGAAACTTTCGCCACGGTCGATGAGTTTGGTAATGTCCAATCGGTCGTAGATCGCGTGACAATGCCGCAGCGATTCGTTGCAAAACGCCCGCCAGACAGCCAGCGTTTCTTCGTCGCCGCCCTGCAACTGCACGACGGCTTGCCTGGCGCGATCGGCGAATTCCTTGCTGCTGTCGAACGCCTTCTTCGCTTCCACGTAAAACGCTTCAAGGTCGCTGATGGCCAGCGAATCCGGATCGTTGATCACTTGCGGGTTCACGTCGCGAAGGTGCGTGATCAACATGCCGAACTGCGTTCCCCAGTCGCCGACGTGGTTGACCCGTTCGACGGTGTGACCGGCGAATTCAAGAATGCGAGCGACACTTTCACCGATGACGGTGCTGCGCAAATGGCCGACGTGCATTTCCTTTGCGAGGTTCGGGCTCGACATATCGACGACGACGGTTTCGGTTTCGCCATCGAATTGCAAACCAAGGCGATCGTATTCGGCGTCGTTCTGCTCTGCCGGAATCGAAGTCAACGCTGTTGACAGAAACGCGTTGGTGAGGCGCAGATTCAAGAAACCCGGTCCGGCGATTTCGAGAGGTTCGGAAATGTCGGCAAGATCGACGGCGGCTGCGAGTGTTTCGGCGATGTCGCGCGGTTTCTTCTTGAGAGACTTGGCGAGTGGAAGCGCACCGTTGAATTGGTAATCGCCGAATTTTGGATCATTGCACGGCTTGATCCACTGCTCGTCGAACGGACATTCCTCACCGAATGACGACCGCACGGCATGGCGAAATCGATCGCCCAGGAGTTGCATAGTGTTTGAAAACATGGTGATTGAGGAAACGCGGCGCCTGTTGGTTCAAGTGATTAGGTTTGCGGCTGACCTTCCTGCCACTCGATGCGCGGAGCGTCGCCCCAGAGCAGTTCGAGATCGTAGTACGCACGGTGTTCGGGCGTGAAGATATGCACAACCACATTCACGAAGTCGATTAACACCCACGATGCCGAATCGAGACCGGAATGACCGTACGGCGGGTCGCCATCGTGCTTGCACTCGACCATCATTTCTTCACCGGTGGTGCGCATCTGTCGATCGGACGTACCAGTACAGACCACGAAGAAATCGGTGATCGGGCTTAACCCGCGAAGATCGAGTACGACGACCTGTTCGCAGCGGCGATCATGGGCCATGTTTGCGAGTTTGATCGCAAGTTCGCGGGCATCCAACTCCTGCGATGCCGGCACAGCCGTACTCGATGCGGCTTGTTCGGTTGAATTGTCTTTTGTCTCGGACATCACTACTACTCTTACCTTCAACTAGAGATCACTGCCAATCCATCGTACCACAGGCGGCTGCGCAAAACACACCCCGCGAGCTGCACTTTGGCGGCTGGCGGGGTGTCGTGTTCAAATCGTTAAATCATCGACCGACACAGACCCGCGCGATTCTAACTTCCAACGGCCTTCGCGACGGCAAACTGTGCAATCGAGAAAGCGTATTTACAGACCCAGCATTGAGCTGATCTGCGGAGCGTATTTGACGATCAATCCCGCAAACACAACGCTGACCATGCTCATCAGCTTGATCAGAATGTTGAGGCTCGGACCCGACGTATCTTTAAACGGGTCGCCAACCGTATCACCGACGACACCGGCTTTGTGGGCTTCGCTGCCCTTACCGCCGTGCTTGCCAGTTTCGATCCACTTCTTGGCGTTGTCCCAGGCACCACCGGCGTTGGCCATGAAGATTGCGACGGCGAATCCGCTCGTCAGACCGCCCGCCAACATACCCATCACGCCCGGTACACCGAAGATGAGACCGACCAAAATCGGAACCACAATCGCCAGCAGCGACGGTACGATCATTTCCTTTTGAGCCCCTGCTGTCGAAATGGCGACGCAGTTGGCGTAGTCGGGGATGTCGCGACCTTCGTGCGTGATTTGCTCACGTGGCCAGTTTTCGGGATCGTTCGCGAAGGCGTCGTCCTTGCCTTGGCTCTTGAGATAGGCTTTGATCGTTTCGAACTGACGACGACATTCCTGCATCATCTCGTATGCTGCACGCCCCACCGCTTTCATCGTTAACGCACAGAACAGAAACGCCAGCAGCACACCGCTGAACATTCCGCACAACACCTTCGGATTCATCAGCGTCACGTCATAGAACGTCATGTACTGCTGCATCGACGCCCGCTGCGTGTTGACCAAGTGACACTCGGTGTCACCGACATTCACGTTGTAGACGAATTCGTTGACTGCGTCGGTTTCGCCCAGGTCGCTTGCCGGGAACTTATCACCCTTGGACAATTCGCCCTGAGCTTTGTGATTCAGCATCATGTAGGCGAGGTATGCACCTTCGCCCGTTCCAGCTTTCCACTTCTGGGCGAATTTACCGTGGCCCATGTAGTAGATATATTCCATGCCTGCGTCGTCGGTCGACTTGGCGTCAGGCTCTTGAACCTGCACATAACCCATCGCCTCACGCTGCTGGCCAACACGGACCTCTTCGACGTATGCAGCAAGCAATGCCAGTGCCGTCAAAGCTGCCGATCCAATGGCGAACCCCTTACCGGTTGCGGCTGTGGTGTTACCGAGCGAATCCAACGCGTCGGTGCGTTCACGAACCTGCGGATCCTGGTGGGTCATTTCGGCGTTACCACCGGCGTTGTCTGCGATGGGGCCGTATGCGTCGGTTGCGAGAGTGATTCCCAGTGTGGCCAACATACCGACGGCTGCGATACCCACACCATAAAGACCGAGCATGAATTCGCGTCCACCGCCCGCACAAACGAACGCGAGCATGATCGCGACAACGATCGTTGCCAACGATGCCCAGGTACTTTTCATGCCTTCGGCGACACCGGCGATGATGACGGTGGCTGAACCGGTTTCGGCTTGGCCAGCGATTTCCTGCGTTGGTTTGTATTCGTAACTGGTGTAGTACTCGGTGGCTTTACCGATGATGATTCCGGCGAACAGGCCGACGACCACACTCGACGCCACTCCGTACCACGTCACATCTTGAATGTCTTTCAAGAGAACGTAACAGATGCCATATGCCGCAACTGCGATCATCACACTACTGCCGTTAACGCCCTTACCGAGTGCCGACATCAATTGCCCCATCGATGCGCCTTCCTGCGTACGCACCATGTAGATACCGAGAATCGACAGCACGATACCGATGCCAGCCAGCACCATCGGAACCGACAGCAGCATCATGGCGTTCTTCGTTGCAACTTCGACATCGGTCGGTGCCAGAGCAGAGGCAGCCGCCACACCAAGGGCAGCCGTCGCGAGGATCGAACCGGCGTATGATTCGTAAAGGTCAGCACCCATACCTGCGACGTCACCGACGTTGTCGCCCACGTTGTCGGCGATGGCGGCTGGGTTACGGGGATCGTCTTCGGGGATACCGGCTTCGACTTTACCGACGAGGTCAGCACCGACGTCAGCCGCTTTCGTATAAATACCACCACCCACGCGAGCGAAGAGTGCCTGCGTACTTGCCCCCATACCGAAGGTCAGCATGACCACTGTGATTTCGTTGAGCGTCATGCTTGGGACATAGTTATTGAGAATGTAGAACCAAGCAGTGATGTCGATCAGAGCGAAACCAACCACGACCAGACCCATGACCGCACCGGCTCGAAACGCGACAACCAACCCGCGATTCAAACTGGCGCGAGCGCCGGCCGTCGTACGGTGGGCTGCGATCGTTGCGGTACGCATACCGAGGTAACCGCACAAACCGCTGAAGAATCCACCGGTCAGGAATGCGAACCAGACGATCTTATGCTGGACGTGCAACCCGTAGGCCATGAATGCAAGAATGGCTGCCAGCACGACGAACACCCAAAACACCACCTTGTACTGGCGGTTGAGGTAGGCCATCGCACCCTCGCGCACATACGAAGCGATTTTGATCATGCTCTCGTCGCCCTCGTCAGAGGCCATCACCTCCGAATAGAACTTGCGGGCAAACAGAAGTGCCACGATCGCAAATGCCGGAGCGCAATACCAAATGCCGGGAATCGGCGAGCGAGCAGCTGCATCTGACGCAACAGTTGCAGCACCGCCAGTATTATCCTGGGCAATCGCCGACGTAGCGCAACATGCGACGAATGCAATCAGCATCACCCAAACAGTCGATTTCAAAACCTTAGACACGATCAAGTCTGGTCTCCTCTTGTTCATGTTCTGGTCAACCGTTATCCGCGCCCTGCGAACGGTGACCTTGCATGTGCTTAAGCTTAGAAAGGTAAATGAGTTACGCCGGGATGATCCGCGTTTACACACCCTCAGCGGACTGCGGACTATAGCGAATCTGAGATTGAAGTCCAGCCACCTCTTGCGTTGAAAACGTGAGGAATTGATGCGTTTTTGGGGATTGGGTACGTCGCAATTGAGCGTGCAACTTGAATGCCCATATCAGGTTTCGCTTGCGGTCTCTTGGATGGCCCGCTACTGTCGCGGCGCTTGCGGCCTGAGGTAGATCGCGAAGGTCCATTCACTTATCCGGTTGGGACTCCAAAACAGGAAAATATCTGCGATGACTCAGACCATGACATCCCGAATTGCCGATCTTCGCTGCCTCATCAGAGATGTGCCCGATTTCCCCAAGGAAGGAATCGTATTCAAGGACATCACGCCTTTGCTTGCCGACCCGGCTGGTCTGTCTCTGGCAGTCGAGTACCTCGCCCAGCCGTTTCGCAAGGTCCGGATCGACAAGGTCGTCGGTGCCGAGTCGCGCGGCTTCATATTCGGAACAGCACTGGCGCAGTCACTTTCGATTGGATTCGTCCCAATCCGCAAGCCCGGCAAACTCCCATGTGAGACGATTTCGGAAGACTACGAGTTGGAATACGGCGTGGATTCGCTTCACATCCACAAGAACGCGATCAACCCGGGTGAAAAGGTGCTGATGGTCGATGACCTGCTAGCCACGGGCGGGACGATCTCGGCTTGCTGTCGACTGGTTGAAGCACTGGGCGGTGAAATCGCTGGCGTGACGTTCGTGATCGAGTTGGGATTCCTCAAAGGCCGCGATAAAATCAAGCAGTATTCGGTACACTCACTCCTCAGCTACGACGACTGACCCCGCCGAAGAAACCCTAAACTGTTTATTTACAATGCCTTAGAAACTAGAAACGGTTGATTGACCAGCCGGAATGGATGCGTGCCTGGATCATCCTGTCGCGATTTCCCAATGTAACGGCTTCGCAAGGTGGCACCAACTGCCGCAGTTAGCCGATTCTACCAGTGTATAATCTTGTCACTAAGGCGTTTCCGAGCGGCGAGCAAGCGATTCAGTCCGTATAAAAGAGGCACGGTGACGCGCTCGGAGCGATGGGGATTGCCCGTTGGCTGTGGGTTTTCGCAGAATACCCGTCTTGACTGTATTCCCGGAAACCACGGACGGCGCTGTGCGACCAATACTTCGGGTAGGCCGCACGAGGAATGAACCCCCTTGGTGGCCAGTGGAAAATGAACCTCAGGGCGTCAGGATGAATTCAACCGCTAACCCATCGACGCCTGATATTTCGAGCATCAACAACAATCTCTGTTGCATGCGCTATCTCGTGCTGAAATCCCAAATGCTGTGCCGATTCGCGACTTCGAGCCGTTTCGCGACTTTGTGCGCGATCATGCTGATTCTCATTCCGGCAGTCACATTCGGGCAGCGCGCAAACCGAAGGAATCTGCGTGGTAATATTGTACCGCGCCCAGCAATCCTCGAACGCAATGCTCCGATCGAAAGCCTTCTGCGAAAGGCGTCGGGGGCGATCGAACGCGAAGACTGGAAGCTGGCGATCGACTCCCTCCAGCGCATCTTGGACGATTCGGGCGGGGCCCTTCTCAGCACCGACGAAAACGCGAGCGATCTTGATATCGGTTTGACCCTTTTTGAATCCGCGCAGGATCGAGCGACTTCCCTGCTCGCGTCGATGCCGCCCAAAGGAATCGACGCATATCGTTTGCTTTACGACGGCCGGGCGAAAGCGCTCTATGAACGTGGCGTTAAGGACTGCAACGAAACAGCGCTACGCACAATCCTGGCGCGGTACATGGTCAGCAGTTATGGTGACGATGCAGCAAACGTCGTCGCAGGATGGCTGCTCGATCGAAATCGAGCGGCTGAGGCTCTTGAATTACTCGACCGCATCGACCAGTTGACCGTTGCCACAGACGTGCCACCCGCGCAACTCGCGGTCAAACATGCCGTCGCCTGGACGATGTTGCATGACGAGCAACGCGCATCCGAAGCGCTTGCCGTCGCCGAAGAATCGGACGACAACGGCGACAGTTTCGACCAAGAGGCCCTTGAAGCCTTTGTGCAATCACCTTGGCCGCAATATTCAGCCACTTCAGCGTCGGCTGGCCACGAATCCTGGACCATGCACGGAGGCGACCTTGCCCGCCGTTTTGAAATGCCGGCAGTCACACCGGAACTGGAAGGGAACTTACCATGGCGATTCGTAATGCCCGCCGACCACGAGCATCCATCTTGGTGGGAAGCCTTCTGGGAGAGCAGCGAAACGCTTCAAAGTGCGATTCCGGTTGGTGGGTACGCGGTGAGTGACGGTCGCCTCTTCGTCAAAAACCTTCAACAGGTCGTTGCACTCGACCTCGAGAGTCTCGATCCGCTCTGGGTGAGCGATCGACCGATCACAATCGATGGCGAGCAACGTCGCAAGACCCAATTTCGACGACAGCGCTGGTCCAACCGATTGGAGTTGGTCGATTCGAGTTACCCGTTGGAAGAACAAATCCTGCGGGATCATGTCAACGGTCTGTTGTCTACATCGTTTAACAAGGTATACGCCATCGAGCGCGACGGTGTCGGTGAATCACCGAATAGACCGCTCAAGCAAAAGATGTTTTCGTTCACTTCTTTTCCAGTATATCGCGGTACCCGCCTGATCGCTTACGACGTCGAGCATGGCGAAATCGTATGGCAACGGGGACGAAGCAACGATCCTGACGATCCGCTTGGCGATGTTCAATTCCTCTCAGCGCCCATCACCATTCGCGATGCGCTATGGGTAATTTACGCCAAGCGTACTGATCTGTACCTCGGCATACTGTCGCCCGACACCGGGAAGCTGTTGCAAAACCTGCTGCTGTGTACGGTTGACCCTGCGCAGCTTCAAAAACGCCAACACATGGCGATCTATCCAACGTCGGACGGTTCCAATGTTTTTGTCGCCACCGGTTTCGGCATCGTCATCTCTGTCGGCATCGAACCTCTGGCACTGCGATGGGCGGCTCAGTACCAACAAGACTCTGCCTTTGACGTCCCGCGAAATGGTGGACACTGGCAGTGCGAGCCGCCGGTGCTGATTGGTGGTCTCCTGTTGGTTGCCCCACCGGACTCGGAGATGCTGATGGCGCTGGATCGCGCCACGGGCAAACTCGAATGGACACTTGGCCAACCCGAATCCGCAAAGTACATCCTGGGCGTCGATGGAAAACGGATGTGGTTGGGCGGTGAGCAGTTGTATTGTGTCAATCTTCAGGACGGATTGGTCGAATGGGAATCGGATGCTTCGAATTTTCGTTATACAGGCCGGGGCGTTCTAAGCGGTGACCGCGTCTTTATTCCAACGGTCGACGGGCTTGCGCAATTCGCCGCACAATCCGGAAAAAAACTTGAGACACTACCGTTCGGCGATCAACCGCCGCTGGGCAATATTCTGTGTATCGCCAATTCGACCATCAGCTTCGACCCAAACGAAGTGCGCAAGTTCCCGGATCTGACGCTTTCGTACCCAAGCGCGCTGGCGTTTTATGAGCAAGACCCAACCGATCGACATGCGGCGATCCGGCTGGCATGGATGGAACTGCGTCGCGGTTTCCCCAGGAAAGCATACAACGTCCTGGAAAAGGTCAAACCGCCATCGCGCGGGCGATCCAATCGTGTCAGCGACGTGACTAACCTCCGATTTGAAGCGCTTCTGGCCATTGCAACTTTACCGGAGACGGACACTGAAGATGCCATTGAAAAGCTGCGGGAAGCGGTCGGGCTAGCAGAAGGTGGACAAGCCAGTCTGCGTGCGACGATCGCACTTGCCTTTCGACTGCGAGATGCTGGTCATACTGATGAAGCGTATCTCTCGCTGTGGCGATTGGGCTTGACGCCTTCGGGCGACGGTTACGTCACGATCGAACCCAGGCTGCGAAACAAAGTCCGTCTGATCATCGGCGATATTCTCTCGCGCTTCGAACGTGACCTTTCCACCAATCAACTTCGCAACATCGCAGAATTCACCCAGCAACACGCTCAGGCATCAATCGCAGAGCTAGAAATTCCGGCGACGCGAGCGGCGGCTCGAATGAATTTGGAACAATTGGCTCAGATGAACGACGTGGGTGGCGCAGGGCAATCCGCCCTCGTTGCATTGGCCAGATTCGAACGCGAGCGCGGTAAGCTTGAGTTCGCTGAGCAATTCGCGCTTCGTGCAATCAAAGTCGATCGGGTGGCCCATCAGACCGCCGTCGCCATTCGGGATTTGGCGGAACAGTATCTGCAGCCCGATCAACAACTGCACTTTGACGCATTGCAACTGGTTTCTCGCTTGGAATCGGAATTCATCCGCCACACGATTCCTGGTACGGATGGTTCAACCGTGTCGGTGTCCGAAGAGGCGATGCGACTGAAGGGTGCGATTGACAAAGCATTGGTGACTGATGGCGCGTTCGTCAGCAATGCCGAATCATTCCGCTGGAAAACACCTCTGGTTAGCGTCAACCAGGGCCGGCTTGGCCACGGGATGTTCAGCTACTCAACCGATGCGTCCGCTTCTTTTGTCGACCATCTATTGTTTCTAAACAATGGACGTTGGCTTGACGCCATCAATCGCGACGATGGTCAATTGGATTGGCGCTGCGAGTTACGCCTTCCCGGGTCGGTGCGAACAGATGAAGAAACGAACGACACCGAACCGAGTCATCCGCGACTTGCCTGCCAGAAACAAATTGCGGTGATCAACGGGGAGGAGGGTCTTTTCGGAATCGGAATCCGCACGGGTCGGCGTCTCTGGGGCATCGCCTATGAAGACAGCGGTCGGACGCAGGGGCTCGCCATCCGCGACCGCCTGGTCGATGTCGCCGACGGAATGCTGGTGACCGCACGACGGCGTGGTGCATTGACCTGTTCCTCGCTGATGGATATTGACGACATTCGATGGGAGCGCGTACTCAACCGGGCGAAGATCGACAGTGTCTTTGTGCGAGACGGATTGTGCATGACGCTCGACAACAAGCGTCGAAACGTGACAACCTACAACTTAAAGACAGGCCGATTGCTCAGTTCTGTCGAGTTTCGCAAGTCTGAAAACGAAAAGTCGTTTATCCCGGTCATCTACGAAAACGGTCATCTGATCGGAGCAGAAGGTGCCAAAACCGTCGCCTGCTACAGCGCTCGATCGGGCGAATTGAACTGGCGGTACGAAACACCGGAAGAGGTTCGATGGCTCTTCAAGCCTGGCGATGGTTATATTGGCATCAGCTGCTTTGGAAGCCGTGTCATTCTGATCGATGCCTTGTCGGCGGATGTCCGGACCGACATGGAAATTCCGAAAGATACAAAGGGATATGCCGAAGGCGTGCTGGCTGACGACCGGTTGGTTCTCATGGCAATCACGGAGCAGTCGAAAGGCGATGCATCTCACCTGTATGGCATCGATGCCGAATCGGGGCAAGTGATTTGGAAACGCGAAGACCTGGGAGCGATCGGATTGAACCGCCACGCATTGTGGCAACAACTGACGCTTGCCAGAAACGTGATGCCTGTCTTGCAGCGCGTTGAAGTCGATACCGAAAACAGGTTCTTGCAGGAACGCGGCGAGTTGGCGATCGAATTGATCGACAAACGCAGCGGTGAAACAATTGGCGAAATGATACGAGCACGTATGCCATTGACCAAGCGCAATGAATTGACTGGCGAGTTCGGACTCTGGCCGGGGCAATTTATCCTTGGCGCGAACCACGGCCTGCTAAGCATTCCGCTGACGGATGAAGTGGGTTCGACCAACGAAACTGAGGTGTGGCCATGATGGATCGAACGACTCGAATCATGGTTGCGCTGCTCGTCGTTTGGCCCGTTGGTCTGGGGGCTGACCCTGGCGAACCTGCGACACCGCCAGCCGCTCCGCGCCCGAAACACATTACGGCTGAGACGGAAGCGGCGATCGAACGCGGTCTGGAATACCTCGTCAAAACGCAGGGACGCGAAGGGGCGTGGCGTAATCGCACGGGGTATGGCACCTATCCGGTTGCCATGTCGGCGCTTTGCGGGTTGGCGCTTTTGATGAATGGCAGCACGCCGACTCAAGGACGTTACGCCACCAACGTTGATCGCGTCACGGACTTCATCATGTCGTGCGCGACCAATACCGGATTGATCGCTCTTCGGGCCGAAGATGGAAGCCGGCCCATGTACGGTCACGGTTTCAGCATGTTATTTCTCGGTGAAGTGTATGGCATGACCGAGGACGTCGATCGACAACAAAGATTGCACAATATATTGAAGCGCGCCGTCGATTTGACCGCACAAGCACAGAGCAATCTGGGCGGTTGGATTTACCAACCCGACGGCGGGACCGATGAAGGTTCGGTCACGATCACGCAATTGCAAGGATTGCGAGCCTGTCGAAACGGTGGGATCAGCGTTCCCAAGACCGTGATCGATCAGGCATTGGACTACTTGAAGATTTCATTCCGCTCCGACGGCGGGATCGCCTACCGCGCCCGCAACCCGGGACCGTCGCGTCCGCCCATCACAGCGGCTGCCATATGCTGCTGGTTTAACGCGGGCGACTACGACAACCCGATGGCGAAAAAGGCGCTGCGGTACTGTCGAAGCACGATCGGTCCGGGCGAAAAAAGCATCGGTCATTATTTCTACGCGCACCTGTATTACGCCCAGGCATTGTATCTCGCGGGCGATGCGAAGGCGTGGGACGAATACTTTCCAAAGATTCGCGAAAAGTTACTGAGCAAGCAGAACGAAGATGGATCGTGGATGGGCGACGGCGTGGGTAAGCCGTACGGCACGGCGCTGGCGCTCATCATTTTGCAACTGCCGTACAACCGAATACCGATCATGCAACGTTAGTTGTTGCCTTACATGCTGTACGCTGAAATGGAAGGCAACACGTTAAAAAGGAATTACGATGAGTGAAGCGCCGCAAAATGTACCCGCGCAGCCCGGTGATGCCGAACTGATCCGCGAATTGACCGATGGATACAATCGCATCCGTTCCGAGTTGGGCAAGATCATCGTTGGGCAGGATGCCGTCGTCGATCAGCTCATGGTCGCGATGTTCGCCAATGGGCACGTGATTCTCGAAGGTGTGCCGGGTCTGGCGAAGACGCTAATGATTTCGACGTTGGCGCGGTGTCTGGCGCTTTCGTTTCATCGCGTGCAGTTCACTCCTGACCTGATGCCTTCGGACATCACCGGCACCGAAGTGATGCAGGAAGACAAGAGTACCGGAGAACGTGCGTTTCGATTCCTGCCCGGTCCGGTGTTTGCAAACGTGATCCTTGCCGACGAGATCAACCGAACGCCGCCCAAAACACAAGCTGCACTGCTTGAAGCGATGCAGGAACGGCAGGTCACCGTCGGATCGAACGTGCATCCGCTCCCGTCGCCCTTCTTCGTTCTCGCAACGCAGAACCCCATCGAACAGGAAGGAACGTATCCGCTTCCCGAAGCACAGCAGGACCGCTTCATGTTCAAGGTGTTCGTCAAGTACCCGACCTACGAAGAAGAATTGCGCATCGCCGAAACGACAACCATCGACAACGAGATCAACGTCGAGCAGGTCTTTACCGGCGAGCAGATCATCCGCTTCCAGCATGCGGTGCGACGCATCCCCATCGCGCCGGAAGTGATGCGACACGCACTCGACCTCGCCCGCATGACCCGGCCCAACGAACCCGACGCGCCCGAAGTCGTCCGCAAAATGCTGACCTGGGGCGCCGGCCCGCGTGCGGTGCAGGCGATGGTGCTTGGCGGAAAAGCCCGCGCGGCGCTTCACGGTCGCCATCACGTTTCATTTGAAGACATCCGTCGCTGCGCGCTTCCGGTGCTGCGACACCGCATCATTACCAGCTTCTCTGCCAGCGCCGACGGATACTCAACCGACCGCGTCATCGAAGATCTGCTGAACATGCTCGATCCCAATGAAACCGTATTGAAGGGCGAAGATGGTTACAACAAACTACTTTCAACCTGAGACGCTCAACAAGATTACGCGGTTGGAACTTCGGGCGAGACATGTCGTCGAAGGTTTTCTAAGCGGTTTGCATCGCAGCCCCTACCGCGGGTTTTCCATCGAATTCGCAGACCATCGCGAGTACGTGCCCGGAGACGATCTGCGCCATCTCGACTGGCGGGTCTACGCAAAAGCCGACCGTTTCTACATCAAGCAGTACGAAGTCGAAACGAATTTGCGGGCATACCTGCTGCTCGATGCGAGCGGGTCAATGCAGTATCCGGTACATCACGTCGAAGACCGCATGAACAAATGGCAGTACGCCTCGACCATCGCTGCCAGTCTTGCGTACCTGATCGTCAAGCAGCAGGACGGTGCCGGACTTGTGCTATTCGACCACGAGATCCGCAACAACCTGCCCGTCAGCACGAATCTGGCACAACTTCGCAACATGGTCGAGATGATCGAACAAACTGCACCGACCGAAGAAACGCAAACCAAGGTACTCTTTCGATACCTGGCTGACCAACTCCCGAAACGCAGCATGGTTGTGTTGATTTCCGATCTGCTCACCGACATCGACGAACTCAAGGACGGGTTGGAGCGCTTTCGATTCGGGCATCACGACGTGATGGTATTCCACGTACTCGACAAGGACGAACTCGAGTTTCCGTTCAGCGATCGAACGCTTTTTGAAGGACTCGAACATACGACCGACGAAATTCTGACCGATCCGCAGTCGCTGCGTTCGGCGTATCTGGAGCGGGTGCGGGCATTTATTCACGACGTGCAGAGCATCTGCCTGAATAGCCGCATCGACTACTGCCAGATCAGTACGGCTGACCCGCTCGATGTGGCGTTAACGCGGTTTCTTTCGAATCGAATGCACCAGACGCGATCGCTTGCGTAACCTTTTGGACGAAGCGCTTATGAATATATCGTCGCACATGTTAGCCGCCCTGGTCAATCCCGCTCTCTTTTGGGGCGGGGCGGCAGCGATGGGTGCGCCAATCATTATTCACCTGCTTGCCCGCCGGCGGTTTCAGCGCATTCGTTGGGCGGCGATGCAGTTCTTGATGGATGCCGACAAACAGAATCGCAAGCGGGTGCGGATGGAAGAACTCATTCTGCTAGCCCTACGGTGCCTCGCGATCTTCTTGATTGGTCTTATGATTTCGCGGCCTTTCTTTCAACCTTCGGGGGTTGCAGCCCTGCTTGGGGGATCACAGCGAACCGAGCGCATTTTCCTGCTCGACGATTCGTTCAGCATGGGTTACCAAGCGAACGACCGGACGCTGTTCGACGACATGAAAACGAGCATCCGCAATCTGTTGCAGCGATTGCGCGATCATGCGCCGCACGATACGGTAGCCCTCATTCACACCACTGAACCCGATAAACCGATCGTCGCCGGCGCGATCCTCGACGATCGGCAATATGAGCTATTGCTCGCGCGCATCGAAGCGTTGCAACCCACGCAGCGGTCGCATTCGGTGGAGCGCTGCATGTCGAGCGTGCGCAAGTTGCTCGATGGTGACGATGGCATCCTCAGCTGCGTGCTGTATGTCATCAGCGATTTTCAGGAAGTGGACTGGTTAACAGCCCACGGACCAGCCAGCGAAGGATCGAATGCGTCGGCATCGCTGGCTGGCGAATTGACCGACTGGGCCAACGATGATCGCGATGTGCGGGTGGTGCTGGTCGATGTGGGCGACGAATCGCCTCAGAACGTGGCGATCACCGAGTTGCAATCCATGCAGCGGCAGGTCGTGACCGGCGTGGCGGCAGACCTTGAAGCGACGGTGCGCAACTTTGGCACGCTTGATGCGGATGCGCTTGAACTGCAAATCGCGAGCGATACATCGGGTGCGAATTCGGTTCCGACCGATTCGATTGCTGCCGGCGGGAAAGTTGCCGCTCCGATTTCGACGGTGATTCAACGGGCGGGCGATGCATCGATTACGGTGTCGGCTGACCCGGACCGATTACCGATCGACGACGCGCGGTATCTCGCCCTCGAAGCCACCGACGGCGTTCGCGTGCTGGTGGTCAACGGCGAACCGTCCACCGATTCGTACCTTGACGAAGTGCATTTGCTGACGACGGCTCTTCGTCCGGAAGGCGACGTGTTCAGTGGCAATCAGATTGATGTGATCGACGAATCGGCGCTCGATAGCGCATCGCTCGACGACTATCACCTCGTGATCCTTTGCAACCTTTACCGCGTTAGTGAACCGTTCGCCGACGATCTACATCGTTTTGTTTTCGCAGGCGGTGGACTTGCGATTTTCCTCGGAGATCAAGTATCCGACCCGCTGGCTTACAACGCGAGTCTGTATCGCGACGGCAAGGGGCTTCTGCCGGCATCGCTGCAGTCGATCGTTCGGGCAAAGGAGTCGGGCGTGCATTTGGCTCAGAGCGACTTTATGCATCCGGTCGTTCGCGTGTTTTCGGGACAGGTCAATCCGTTCCTCGATCGCGTGAAATTCCAACAGTACTATTCGACCGAACCGGCTGTCTTCGATCCCGATGAAGAAAATGACGAGGCGGATGCCCGCGCATCGACAACGATCATCGCCCGCTACGACGATGACGAAGCGACACCGGCGATCATGGAGCGTACGTTCGGCCGCGGGCGGGTGCTGCTCTTCACGTCGTCGTGCGATCTGGAGTGGAACGATTGGGCGCGGGATGCCAGCTACGTCATCGGCATGCTCGAAGTCACGCAGCACCTGGCACGGGCGGGCGATGCCAACCGCTCGACCACCGTCGGTAAACCGCTGACGTTTGCATTGAATCCATCCGACTACGAACCGCACGCGACCCTTCGCCTGCCCGGTTATCCGCAGCAGGAAGATGAAGAAGTCGTCGCTTCGACCGATGGCAGAAGCGGCATGGCGATCAATTGGCCACACACCGACCAATCCGGCATTTACAGTTTTCAGTTGAATCGCCGCGACGGACGCAGCGTGATCCGTCGGTTCGCGGTCAACGTCGATGCCCGCGAGAGCGACCTCACGCCAGCCACCGAACAGGACCTACGACAGTCGCTCGATGGATTGCAGGTCGAATACATCGACGGCGTGGCGATGGCATCGGATGAAACCGACAGCGGTCGGAAGGAACTCTGGCCCATGCTGCTCGTAGCGGCGATGGGTCTTTTGATGGTTGAGCAAATGTTGGCATGGCGCTTTGGGCGCGGCTAGCTCTTTGAAATACGCATGAGTAAGAGTTTGATTAACAATCTAGTCGGTCAGGTCGATCACATTCAGGTCGAACGTCGCCTTGAATTTGCGGCGCTGCCCAGCGGATGGTGGACGGTGGTGACGATGATCGTTGCCGCACTGCTCGTCTACGCCATCGTCTGGTTCTATCGCAAGGAAGGCCGGATCGGTGCGAGCATGCGCGTGCGAATGGTGATGGCCACCCTGCGCATCTGCGTCATGCTCTGCCTCTTGACGATTCTATTTGAACCGATCCTCGCGACCTACCTGCACCGTTGGGTCAGTTCGTACACGCTTGTATTGGTTGATTCATCGGCAAGCATGGATTTGCAGGACCGCTATCGACGCACCGAAGACCTCGATCGAATCGCCGAAGTGGTAACCGGCGCATCGGAAAAACCGGTGCGCCGCAGCGAAGTCATCAACGAAGTCTTGCAGCGCGACGACCATCGATTCCTGCGGAACCTGGCCAAGAACAATCGCGTCAAGGTGCATACGTTCGCCGAAAACGTCGAGACGCGATACACCATCCGCGCCGCGCGCGAATCGGCAGAAAAAAACGACGCAACAGCAACCAGCGACGAAACTTCACCCGGTAAGAAATCGCCCGTTGTCGATGCGGCTGGCGATGAGGGGCTGACTACGAAATTCCACGCGACCGGTGCAACGACGAACATCGGCAGAGCGGTTCGACAGGCCATCGAGAAGGTGGATCGCTCGCCCATCGCTGGTGTTGTTCTCTTGACCGATGGGGGTATCAATCGCGGCGATTCATATGAAGACATCGCCCGTTTCGCTCAGGATCGCGACGTACCGCTGCACATCGTCGGCGTAGGCAATGCAGCCCCCCCGCAAAACGTTCGGGTGGCTGAGGTCATTGCACCCGACAATGTCTTCACGCAGGACCCGTTCGCAATCGTTACACAGATCAGCGCCCAGGGCATGGTCGGTCAGCGCGTCACCGTCGAACTTGTCGAAAAGCAAGACGGTGTCAACGACAGCGGAACCGTCGTCGCCTCGCAGGAAATCACCCTGGCAGAAAACAACACCGCCGAACCGCTGACATTCAAACATCGCCAGCAATCGGTCGGACGATTCGTTTATCAAGTGCAAGTTCCGGTGAGCGAATACGAATCCGTCAGCGACGACAACCAGCGTAGGATCACGGTCAATGTGGTGGACAACAAGATTCGCGTGTTGCTGATTTCAGGGGCACCGAGTTGGGAATACCGCTATGTGTCGCGGCTGCTGGAGCGCGACGATACGTTTGAAGTGAGTTGCTGGCTTCAGTCGGCTGACGACGATGCAGCGCGGGATGGCAACGTCATCATCGATCACTTGCCGGCGACGGCTGAGGAACTTTTTGAATATGACGCGATGATCTTGCTCGACCCGGATCCGATGGAGTTTACGTCAGAGTGGGTCGAACTTGCGGATCGTTTGGTCACGCGACACGGCGGCGGTTTGGTTTATGCGGCATCACGATTGCACGCACCCGCCTTTGCCCGCGACGAAGCGACCAAGGAATTGCTGCGCATTCTGCCGGTCACATTCGATCCCGATGCTGATTTGGTCTTGAATCAGATCGGTCACTATCAAAAAGTCTCCCATCCGTTGATCGTTCCGTCATCTTCGCAAGGGCACCCGGTGTTGAAGTTGCCGGGCGACACGTCGGCAGAGTTGAGTTGGGCGAACGTAGGTTCGGTGTATTGGCACTTCCCGGTGCTGCGAGAGAAACCGGTCGCGACGGTGTTGATGCGTCATGGCGATCCACGGATGGAGAATCGATTCGGTGCCCACATCCTACTCGCGACACAGTACGCCGGTTCGGGACGGTCGGCATATCTCGGGATCGACAGCACGTGGCGCTGGCGAGCGTATGGCGACAGCGTGTTCAACAAGTTCTGGGTGCAATTGGTGCGCTACGTCGTCGAGGGCAAACTCGTTGGCGGCAATCAGCGCGGTTCGATATTGACGGAGCGCGATTCCTATCAACTCGGAGACGTCATCAACGTGTCAGCCCGCCTGTTCGACCGGGCGTATCAGCCCTTGCAAATCCCCAGCGTCGAAGCTGAGTACCACATTGGCGACGAGCGCGGCAAGATCACTCTGGTTCGCATCAGCGATCGACCCGGATGGTACGAAGCCCGTTTCGTTCCGCCGACCACGGGCAGCTGCGAACTGACGCTGGCGATTCCGGATGGCGACCTGACCGACGACATTGTTCGCCGCGAAGTGCAGGTGACGCGACCGAATCTTGAAATCCTCCAACCGCAGCTAGCCCGCGATCAATTGGTGGCGCTGGCTGAACTGACATCAGGCGGGCGATATTATGATGTGAAGGATGCAGCCGCCCTTCCCGATCAGATTCCGGATCGCCACGAATCGACGACGATTCGCTCGCGCCCGACGCCTTTGTGGGATGACAAGTGGGTGCTGTTGTTGCTGGTGGGGTTATTGAGTACCGAGTGGGCGATGCGAAAGATTTTCAGGTTGTTGTAGGCATAATTTGAATCGAATTTGATGACGACGAACCAATCGACATTTCGACAGCAGGTGTTTCGGCGCCTCACGCACGTGGTCAAGCGCTTGCGCATGAACCGGGCGATGGTCGGTGCGGGTGTGGTTGCCGGCGCCTTGCTGGCGATTTTGTCGATTCAGTTTTTCATTGATTACACGTTCCGCCTTCAGTTGGATATGCGCTGCGCTTTATTGGGTGTTGTGGTGGTTGTGGTTGGCTGGATTGTCTGGCGAAAGCTGATCCAGCCGCAGCGACTTCAATTCGACGAGCGCGATGTGGCTCGGGTGATCGAAGGGCGATTTCCGCAACTCGATTCGCTGTTGATCTCAGCCGTCGATTTCGAAAGTGGCAATGTTGGGCCGGCTGCTTCGAACTCGCCGCAACTTGCGGAATCCGTCGTCGCCCAAGCCGTTGAAGCCACGCGTGACTTATCTTTCGATGAAATCATTCAGCCCAGACCTGCCCGTCGCGGGACGTTCGCGGTGTTCGCGGTGGCGTCGGTGATGGTGGCGTCATTTGCCATATCGCCGCAAGAGATGGGCATCTGGCTGGACCGCAACATTCTGCTTCGCGACGTCCATTGGCCGAAACGCACCACCATCGTAGTCGATGCACCGGACGATCGAATCATCACCGGTGCGATTGGCGACGATCTGGAAATTCGGGCGTCGATCCCGGCTGGCTCGGTTGTTCCGCGCAATGTTGAGATTGTCTTCGAGACCAACTCCGGCAAGAGTGGCCGCGAGAACATGACCGGTGTGGGCCAGCGCGAATTTCGGTACACGTTTTCTCGTGCCAAGGAGGAAGTCCGTTTCTATCTGACCGGTGGCGACGACACGACCGATTGGTTTGAAACGCGGCTGACTGAACGACCGACGATCGAAGAGGCAACGCTTAGCATCGAACCGCCGCCGTACACGGGAATCGCCATGTATACGCTGCCATCGGGTCAGCGGGCTTGCGAAATCTATCCGGGTAGCGTCGTCTCGATTCGGGCATTGTCGTCAAAGCCGCTCGCCAGCGCGCGATTGATGAACGGGACCAAAGTGCTGAACGAACTCGTGCCCGAGAACATGACGGTGACGGCGTCGGTGTCGCCGAACGAATCGCAGACGCTTCACTTTGAAATGACCGATCTTGACGGACTCGCCAACGTCAGACCCGTGCGTTTTTCGATTCGCATGCTCAAAGACAACCCGCCCCAGGTGAAGCTTTCATTCGCGCAGGTTGGCAACATGGTGACGCTGGCTGCGAAGATTCCGGTTGAGATCGAAATGAGCGACGATCTCGGTATTGCGTCGGCGAACATGCTCTACCGAATCGACAATCCGGATGCTTCGCAGCATTCTGTGGCGCTTGATGATTTCAACCCGCAGACCCAGCAGTATGCAACACAATTCGATTGGCTGGTCGAATCAACGGACGCAGCCGTCGGCGAGCAAGTCGCGGTATTTGCCAAAGCGCAGGATCTTAACACCGTGTCGGGTCCGGGCGTTGGCGAATCGACAACGATCACGTTTCGAATCGTGACGGCAGAAGAGTTGATCGCGGAGTTAAACCGACGCGAGCAGGAATTCCGCCGCCAGTTTGAGCGGGCTGTCGATAATCAGGAGCGGTTGCGACGACGCATGTTGACGGTGTTGTCGAACATGAACGATCCGAAACAGAACGAAGAACTCGAACTGCAACTTGCACCGCTGGAGCGACGTCAAAGACAGATACTGGCCCAGGTGAATGTGATCCGTCAACAGTTTGCCCAGGTGCTTAGCGAGTTGGAAATCAATCAGCTTGCCGACCCCGAAGTTCGCGAACGGTTGCAGGATGGCATTGTTACTCCGCTGACGAATCTTGGAGCAAGAGAGCTGAGCCAGGCGGCAGACCTGATGCGACAACTTGGTCGGGAACCGTCAATGGAACTCGCCAAACAGGTTGATCCGCAGCAGGAACGCATCCTCTACGAGATGCAGGATATTTTGGATCATATGCTCAAGTGGGAGGGCTTTCAGCAGACGGTGTCGCTGCTGCGCGAAATCATGCTGTTGCAGGAAGAGTTGAACGTCGAGACACGGGCGGAGATCGAAGCCGGTACCGACGACGTATTCGATGATTGAATTCGTTAATCGCACACATGCGGTCTAGAATTCAAGCGTTGGGAAAGATGAACGTCATGCTTTCAAACAAAACAAAGATTAGTTGCATCGGTTGCGTGATTGTGACGCTGATCCTGATGTCGCTGGCTGGCGATGTTTTTGGGCAGCAGGCGGGTGGCGATAAGCCGGTCAATGCGCTTGCAACGAAGCAGCAGATGATTCTCGATCGTTTGTCGCGGCTGGAAGAACACATGTTCCGCCTGCGCGAGAAGCTTGCAGAGGTCGAACCCGAGAACGCGGCTAAGCTTGGCGAAGCGCTTTCGCGTACGGGCGAGTTGGAAGTTAAGGATCGAGTGGAGCGGTTGGTTTCGGCGCTTGAGGCGTCGAAGGAACTCAACCGGGCGGCAGACGATCAGGATCTATTGGTAAAGGATTTCGAGAGAATCCTGATGGTGCTGCTCGATCAGGACCCCAACGACTTGGAACGCAAGGAGCGGATGGAGCGATTGCGCGAGGCCAAGCGCGAATTGAAAACGCTCATCGAAGAACAGAAGGAGCAGCGGCAAAAAGCCACCGACGCACTCCGCGCCGCCCGGGCGGCGAAACAGGTCGATGCGGCGATCAAGAAAGCCAGGCAGCTTCTCGACAAGCAGCAGGATTTGCAGAAGCAAATGGAAAAATCAGATTCCTCCGATCAGGCGCAGAATAAAAAGAACGCCAAGTCGCAATCAGAACTGAGCGATCAGACCGAAAAACTCAGCAAGGAAGTTGAAGATATCAGCAAATCGCTGACACCCAATTCCGATGAGAGCGACAAGGATTCCGACAACAAAGAAGCCGCCGACCAACTCGACGAAGCGTCGAAGGATTTGAAGGAAGCTTCGGAGAAAATGAAGCCCTCCGATGGCAAAAAATCAGACAACAAACCAGGCGACAGTCCGAGCGGCGAAGAGTCGGATGAGTCAGAGCCTAACGAAAAGAGCGATGCGAAGAAAACTCAGGACGAAGCAAAGGAAGAGTTGAAGCGCGCTCTCCACCGCCTCGAAGAAGCCAAGAAGGAACTCGAAGAAAAACGCGACGCCAGCAAGTCAGGCGATGCGCAACGGAATCTCTCTGACCGCACCAAGAAACTCGCCCAAAAAATGCAATCGAAGCAAGGCGGTAAGGGCAAACCCAAGGATAACAAGGGCAAGCAACAAGACGGTAAGCAACAGCGGGGACAGGAACAAGATCAGGGTAAGCAGCAACAAGGCGAGAATGAATCGAAACAATCGCCCGAAGACAAACCGCTCCCGGGCGATGAAAACGTCGAGCGGGCTGGCAAGCATATGGAGGATGCGGGCAAGGAACTCGATGAGGAAGATGTCGAGCAAGCCGTCCTCGAAGAAGACAAAGCCCTCGATGAATTGGAACGGGCTCAGCGTGAACTTGAGGAAGCCCTAAAACAACTTCGCCAGGAAGAAAAGGAAGATATCCTCCGCGGGCTGCAAGCCCGCCTCTCGGAAATGCTGGAGATTCAAAAGGGAATCAACAGCGAAACGCTCAAGCTTTCCGAAATGGATAAGGAATTGTTCCGGCGGGCGGAAACCCTCAAGTGCGATGAACTGGCCAAGCGTCAAAGCGAGCTGGCCAAGTCGGCGCAAACATGCGTGCGCCTCCTGGAAGAAGATGGTACGACCGTCGTTTTTCCCCAAATCATGGAGCAGTTGACAGCCGACATGCACATGGTGGCTGATCGACTTGCCAACAATGAGTTGGGACCAATCACCACCGGTACGCAATCCGACATCGAGCGCGAGTTAAGCCAACTGCTCGAATCGCTCAAGAAACTGATCGAAGAGCAGAAGAAAAAGGACAAGCAAGGTGGCGGGGGGGGTGGTGGAGCGCCGGGAGCAGCCCCCCTGGTCCCAACGTCGGCAGAGTTGAAGATGCTCAAGAGTTCGCAGCTGCGCATCAATCGCCAGACCACCACTGCCGATGAAGCCCGCAAGGATCGTTCGGAGTCGAAGGAAGATATCCTGGGGCTTTTGAATACGGCGGCTGACCGTCAGGCCAAGCTTGAAGAAATGTCGCGAAAGATTCAAACGCGGGCAGAGAAAGGACGGTAACAACGATGCATTCCAAACAAACGCGCACCGCCGCTCTGCTGCTTGCCATGTGCTGGCCGGTTGGGGTTGCATTCGCCGTCGAAAACGAATCTAGCAATGACGGTGCGAACGACTTCTTCGATCGACTCGTGACCCATACGGAGTCGATTGAATCGGTTGACGAAAAGGCACGGGCCATCATCTCAGATGCCGTGGCGGAGTATCGCGAAGAATCTCAAGACCCCGAAGCTGACGCAGCCGACCCAGAATCGCTTCTGATCGCAGTGCTCGTTCTCGCATCGCCAGAATTTCGCGACGCCCTCGACGCATATGACGAAGACGGCGCAACCGATGAGAACATCGCGTCAATGAAGAAGCTGACATCATCCAAGGACCCGTACATTCGCCTTAACGCAGAACTATTTCTCATCCGTCAACTGGTGGAGTCTGAACAACTGATCGAGGCCGAAGATCGCATCGTCGAAGTCGTCAAGGATATCGATTCGTACAACGCCCACGCATTCGGCGAGCCTGACCTGTACTACATGCTCGGGTACTGCCAACTGCACAATCTCAACCACGATGACGCCAAGCGAACGCTTGAAGATTTTCTAGTTCGGTTTCCCGATGCATCGCCGCGATTCGTCGTGACCGCAAAGCAGATGCTTGCCGAACTCGCCCGCCGCGTTCCCGAGAGCATCGGCGAAGTCGCCGACCTGATGTCGTTTTCCCACAAGCGACTGGCGGCGGCTGACACTGGCGAACAGACGCGGAACGCACAAAACCGGGTGATTGAACTGCTCGAGACACTGATCGAAGAAACCGAAAAACAGGAACAGCAGCAATCGAGTTCGAGTTCACAACAATCGGACCCGCAAAACAATCCCCAGCAACAGAATCCGTCCGAAACGCCACCTGAGGATTCGCAGGCTCCCAAAGGGGGATCGCAATTGACCAACAAGAAAGCAGGCCGGCGAGTCACTCCCGGAGACGCCTGGGGATCGATGCCGCAAGCCGATCGCGACAAGGTCCTGCAAGTGCTGCGAGATCGGTTTCCAGGTCGATATCGTGCGTTGGTTGAACAATACTACGAATCTTTGGCGCAGCAACCGTGAGAAGCTTGAACATGCATCAATCAATGCAACGAACTGTTGTCTTGTGCGCTATGGTTGGCCTTGCTCCGTTGACCATCATTGCTGCACAGGTCACATTAACCGATGTTGATGGCACTTCGTTGGTTGGCGAGTTTGTAGCGCTTTCGCCTGGCGAGATCATCTGGAAAGCCGACGGAGATGAACGAACCACTTCGCTTGCGGACCTAGCGAGAATCAGATTTCATCGCCGTCTCGACACGTCGCGCGTCCCCGACCCTTGCCTGGCGTTTCCCAAAAGTGGCGGCAGGGTTTCCGGAGCCATTCTGGAAACGATGCCCGATGGTTTCATCATGCGGACCCGATTCGCAAAGCGCTTGAAACTCCCGTTCGCAAGTTTGCGGGCGATTACGTTTGAAAAAGAAGGCTGGCCGCCCGAGGTGCTTGCCCGATATGAAAGCGCACTCACCGGCGCTCGACCTGGCGAAGACCTTCTTCTCGCCCGCAGCGAGAAAGCGGCTGACGGCGTTCGCGAGATACCCGGCATACTCCTCGAATTGGGGCCAACCAGCGGTGAGTTTCGATTCAATGATCGATCGCGTCGCGTTCGCCTAGAGAAAATCTTCGCCCTGGTATTCGCCGCATCGCTCGAAGAACCGCCTGGCAGTTCGGCATCGATGGAACTCTCATCTGGCGAGGTCTTCACCGGTTCGCTCTCATCGATCGAAGATGACCTAATCTCGTTTGCTACCCATTTCGACGAAGTCATCAGTTGCTCGCTCGACGAAGTGGAATCGCTGACTCTCAACAGCGACCGCATCGTGTATCTTGATTCGCTCGAACCGCACAGTCACACGTCATCGGGTATGGTTCAAAACGGTTGGATGTTTCGCAAAAATCGGAACGTCTTCAACCAACCGATGCGGATGGATGCCGTCGAATACGAACATGGCATCGGCGTACACGCCCACAGCGAGATTCAATTTCGGCTTGGGGGCAGGTATGAAACGTTCGCCGCGACCATCGGCATTGACGATGGGGTCCGGCCGGGCGGGCACGTGCGATTCAAGGTGATCGTCGACGGAAGCGTCGCGTACGATGGCGAACCGATGACCGGCGCGGACCGGGCGACGCCCATCAGCGTGCCGGTATCCGGCGCGGAATGGATGACGTTGATCGTCGAGACGGCAGACCACGCCGACATCGGCGACTGGGCGAACTGGGCTGCTGCCCGCCTAATCAAACCCAAGTCGCAAAGCTGACACCTAAGAAATCGCACCACGCAGGAGATTTGCAATCGCAAACGCCTACCGAATAGCTGCACTTTCCATCGTTTTCGCCACGTTTCAGTTCGCATCGGCGCCCGATGTCAAGGCATCGCAACCCACGCCGATCGAACTGGCAGAGCGCGCCGAGTATGCCCGCATTGCAGTCGTCGAGAAAGTCGCACCGTCGGTCGTCTGCATCTTCGACGAGGACGAACGCGGTGGCGGCAGCGGTGTCATCATCAGCCCCGAAGGATATGGCCTGACGAATTTCCACGTCGTTGAGGCGATGATCGAATCGCGATCGGGTTTCGGTGGATTGTCGGATGGCGAGCTTTACCCGCTTCAAGTGTTGGGAATCGATCCGGGCGGTGATGTTGCGATGTTCAAACTCTCCGGGCGTGAGGCGTTCCCTTATTCAAAGCTCGGCGATTCCGACAATGTGCGCGTGGGCGACACCGCGATCGCGATGGGAAATCCGTTTCTACTGTCTGATGATTACGCCCCGACAGTGACATCGGGCATCGTCAGCGGAATTCACCGCTACCAATACGGTTCGGGCGATGTATTGCTTTATTCCGATTGCATTCAGGTTGATACCGCCATCAATCCCGGCAATTCGGGTGGACCGCTGTTCAACCTGGCGGGCGACGTCATCGGCATCAACGGGCGAATCTCCGTGTCGATGAGAGGCCGGGTCAACGTCGGTCTCGGTTACGCCATCACCGCCAACCAGATCAAACCGTTCATTCCCGGCATGCGAGCGGGCTTGCTCGTCGAACATGGCACCATCCAAGCCACCGTGCGCGATCGCGATGCCGGGGTGATCTTCATCGAACTCTACGAGGACGGTCCTGCATGGAACGTCGGTGTGCGTCCGGGCGATGAACTGCTGCGTTTCGCCAACCAACCGATCGAGTCAGCAAACCATTTTGCAAGTGTACTGGGAACCTTGCCTGGAGATTGGCCGGTTGCACTGAGTTTTCGCGATGCCAACGGTGAAATCCATCATCGCATGACCCGCACCGAAGGCGTCCAAATCAAGACCAAGAAACCATTTGAACCCGATCTCGGTGTCGTCGGGCGCGCGGTTGAACGCGTGATCGAACGATTCCGAAAGTCGGCTGGCGATACGCTCGACTCGCCGGAATCGATGTCGTGGCCCGAGAGTCATGTCACAGAAGGCGACGAAATCGTCAAGTACGAAGTGGCTGCATCAAGCGATGCCAGAATGACCTGGACGCCAATCGAGAACAAATCCGGAACCATCAAGGTGCAGCAAATCGATGGCATACTGTCTGCGGATTCCGACGGCGTGCCGTTGCCAACTACAATGGACCTCGCGTTTCGGGCGCGGGCCTTCTTGCAGGATCGACTGATTGTGTCGAATCCCAACAGAGTGGCTGGCGTGTTTGAACACTGCGGTGCCGACGCCCTGCTCGACATCGACTCGAACGGGATTTCGCAATCGACACTATTGGAATGCATCACCGCATCGCTTGACGAACACGCCACGATCAAACTGGGTTTTGACGCAAAGAGTGGGGCGCTGCGACGCATCGTTGCCACCGACACACCCACGCGAGAGTTCGTCAGTTTGACCCTTGCCGACAAAATAGGTTGGCCGCTTGGCTTGTCCGTTGAGTCTGAACTTGGAAAACAATCGATCGTCATCGATGGTCAGAAGAATAACGCTTCACACGAATCACCCGCGCAACCCAACAAGTGCGTGAAGAATATTCCGACGACGTTGGCCACTCACGTCTTTGACCATGTCGCCCGCCGCGTCGTCAAACTGATCGGCGCCCGTGTGGGGCGAAGTGAAGGATACGGTTGCGGTGTGCTGATTTCGACGAACGGCTTGGTGCTTACGGTCGATTCGGGACTGTTGAATTCGCCGAATGTTCGTGCGTATCTCTACGACGGAACTGCCCGCCACGTTGAAATCGTTCATGCCGATCGCGACTTGCAATTGGCCCTCGTACAACTGACTCCGACGAACTTAAATGATGACAGCACGATTGACGAGGCTGCTTATGATTGTTTCGATCTGAATGCGACTCCCGAGCTTTCGATCGGACAATCCGTTTTTGCAGGTGGGAATCCGTTCAAAGTGGCTGACAAAGGTGAACATATTTCGCTTTCGAGCGGGGTTTATTGCGGCACGACGAAACTGGATGCCACGAGAGGCACGCAGGACTTTCCATATCGTGGCGATGTACTGGTCATCGATGCGATCACAAGTGCACCGGGATTTGCTGGTGGGGCAGTGGTGGAAAGTGCGGGCAACCTCGTCGGACTCGTGGGTCGTGGTGTGGAATCGCGCTTCACACATACGCAGTTGAACTATGCGATTCCGAATCGGGTTCTCGTTGAGTTTCTTTCAAACGCAAGCGGGACAGACAACGAGACGCCCGCGGTGAATCGTGACGTTTACCACGGCATTCGATTCTTTGAGCTTGGCTACCGATCGAATCCGGTGTTCGTCGAGCGTGTTCGGCGTCGTTCGCCAGCTGCGAAAGCGGGCATACGCAAAGACGACCTGATCATCGGCGCCAATGGCCGGCCCATCGCTAAGCTTAAAGCGCTCGAACGCATCATCGACGCCTGCGAACCGGGCGACACGCTCGAACTGACGGTCTTGCGCGGCGAAAAAGTCAAGAAAATCCGCATTGAATTGGAGGAGCCCAAATGAAGAGATTCTTGTTAGTGCAATTTCAATGCCAATATTTGTTTGCCTTGATCGTGGTTTTCGCGCCTTCAACGCTGCTCGCATCAGAACCAACCGTGAAGGCGACAGACGGTGCAACCGAGTTGGTCAAGCGAGCAATCGAAAAAGCCACGCCATTCGTCGTGCGCGTCGAAACCGTCGGCGGCGTTCAACCGCTCGACCAGTTGCTCGCCTCCGAAGACGACGAAAACCCGAACCAATTTCGCGACAACCCCGGTTCGACGTTCATGGTGGCTGACGGTCCGACGACGGGCATCGTCTATTCGTCCGACGGACTTGTTTTGACCAGCAGCTTCAACTTTGTGCGCGACCCTTCGATTGTGACGGTCGCACTCGCCGACGGCAGGCAGATGACGGCTGACATCGTCGCACGCGATCGCGTCCGTAAGCTCACGCTTTTGAAGATTGACGCAACCGACCTGCCCACGCCCAACTGGGTTCCTGATGAACAAATTCGACCGGGTCAGACCGCAATCGCGATGGGCATGGGATTCGGCGGGTCCAGACCGATGACCAGCGTTGGCATCGTCAGTGCGGTCAACCGAATGATGGGCAATGCCATTCAAACCGACGCGAAACTTTCGCCTGCCAACTATGGCGGTCCCCTATTGGATTCATCCGGGTACGTCCTTGGCATTTGCGTACCGATGGCCCAGCGTCCGGGCGAACTTGCAGGGATAGAATTCTACGATGCTGGCGTTGGTTTCGCGGTCCCGGGCGAGCGTGTGAGCGAGATTGCTGAAGATCTCAAGCAAGGCAAAACATTTCATCGCGGCTGGTTGGGAATGACGGTTGATCCAAAAGTTGAAAAAGGCGTTGCAATTCTGTCGTCCGCCGACCCGTCGCCGATTCGGGAGGCTGGCGCGCAACCAGGCGACTGGATTGTCCGGATCAACGAGCAGCCGATCAAGCACTTCGGGCAGTTGGTCAAAGCCCTCTACATGGTGCCCGCCGGCGAGCGGGTCAGCGTGCGATTGCTTCGCGGGGCTGAGCACATCGACGTCGAGTTGACCCTGGCACGAAGCGAAGAACTCGGCCCATTGCCAAAAGAAGAAGAGCCGTTCGATCCATCCAAACCGGTTACCGAAGAAAAATCCGAGACACCGGAAGACTAGCACCGCTTACTCAAACCCATCGCCTCGAACATTTCACATCCGCAACCAGTCGGATGGGGTACAACTGCGCAAAGTTCAAGGCCACGTCATTTGCAAGCGTCGCGGTTGGCGGCTATACATGCCGAAACCGATTTTGAAAGCGAACCCATATGCTTGCAGAACTCAACCGAATCAAAAATGCCGACTTTTCCGAAGGTCAGCGCAAACCGCGAAGTTGGAAGTGGACAGCCGCCGACGAAAACGTCGATTGGCGCTCCATGCCCAAGTCGACCAATGGCCACCTCAGCGGGATGGAAGTGGAATGCACCGACGCGCGCTCGGGCGGATTCTGGTCGCAGAAGTTTCGCTGCAAGAAGGATCAGTATTACCGCGTTGAAGTTGTGGTGTCGTGCGAATGCAAAGGCGACGATGGCGGGCTCGTCGTGCAGTTGCTTCCATTTGATCGCGAGAAAAATCCGCTGAAACCTTTCGCGTTTGAACCGCTTCAGCAAGCCCATGAGTACACGTTGCGCGGTTACTTTAAAGCAGAAGAAGGCATCGCTTCGGTTGAAATGCAAATCGGTTTGCGAAACGCCGAAGGGATGGCCCGCATCCACGACGTGCGGGTGATTCCGATCATCGAACCGGAATGTCGTTCGCACCCGGCTGCCATCCCCCCGCCGCCCTATGCCCACAATCCGCCGAGTCGCGCTCAGTCCATCAGCATTATTACGGACAACTCGAATCGCCCGATCGTTGAACTGCTTGCCAAGCATTTTGGCGAGACACACATTGCAACACATGCTCCAAAGGGTCTGCCAACCAAGGCACTGCAAGCCGACGCGGTTTTGATCCTTGACGCGAATTTGCCACCGGCTGTCACCAGCGTCAAGATGCTGGATGCCCTCGCGAAAGACCGCATCGTCATCATGTCGACGCAGTGCTTCGAGAAGATATCCAACGGACATATTCTGACCAAACTCGTCAAGCAGATTGACGATCCGTTCCATGCCCGCGTTCTTCATTCGAACTACGTCACGGCGGGGTTTGCACTATACGATCAACTGCCCTTTGCCGGTCGCAGCGATCATTCGTCGCAAATGTATCAAAGACAGTTTCGCCAAAACAAAGTCTTCAAGGACTTCTGCAAGAAACATGATTTTGAGGTTTTGCTCGATTCGGTGACCGATTCGGAAACCAGTTCTGAAAAACCGATCGCGTTGTACAAGCGGACGGACGGCGGCGCGATCGTGGTGATGGACATTGACCCGGTAGAAGTCGTTGAAAGTTCGCTGCATGAATCGGTGCCCGTGATGAATTTGATCCTGTCGGCGCTGGGTGTTTCGCAGCAGACGCTCGGGCAGTTCGTTGCGGTGAGTCGCTCGCAGGAAGAGTATCACAGCCACCTTTGCGACATGGTCGATCGTTTCCCGGCATTGGCTTGGCCCGAAGAACGCCGACCGGCAGATCACGAACAACCGGCGATCATCACCGTCGGTCGTGATCGCGAAACCGTGGGTCTGCCCATCGTCGAGCGTCCCGCGATCATCGTTCGGTCCGTCTTGAATGGCGGCGACCTTGATGCGGCGTACGGTATGATGTTATGGGTCAAGTCAATGCTTCGACCCGCGCCCTTTGTATCGCCCTATGCCCACACGCTCAATCGAAATTTCCGCATCGCGTGGTTGCCACATGGAGCGCATGTCGGGCGTTGGGGTGGATGGGATGTAAATGATGACGCAGAACGTCATGACATCGACGCCGAATTTGAACAAGGCACATTGGCGGCATGGATCGATGTGACCACTTCACCCGTCCACGAAGTTAAGGTCACGATTCACAACAGCGAAGAAGTGGCCAAGCGCCTGGCTCCGCTGCCCGAACTGATGGATCAACTGATCGGCAATCGACACTTTTACCAATCGCCTCAGGAAGGTGCCGATCGAAGTCGTATCGAAAACATCGGATGGCGATTGGACTCCTTGAAAACGTGCGTTGCGACAGCCGATACAGATTTCGACGATCCCATTCACCGGTCGGCTGCTGCCGCAGATGCTGCATTGATTCGAATCGAGATTCCGGCGAGCCACTCGGCGCCGCTCGGCGATTCGATTTGGAAGACCGATTGGTCGGCGCTTCTGATGGAACAGGTATTCGGTTTGATGATGGGGATGCTCGTCGTTAATCGCGATTCGACGCCGATGCCCTTCGATTGGCCGACACCGCTCGGGCATCTTCGCGACCGTGCCATCATGCGCAGGATCAACGAACCGCAGGTCGATCTCGCCTTGCCAGAGTCGACCGGCAGTAAGATCGATATCCCGCCGGCACATGCCATCATTGCGGC
Organism: Alphaproteobacteria bacterium; assembly: GCA_028285105.1. GTDB lineage: Bacteria > Planctomycetota > Phycisphaerae > UBA1845 > UBA1845 > UBA1845. Next base: position 98,029 of record JANQQE010000032.1, on the reverse strand, counting down.
AGACTAACCGCGGCGAGCGACTTTCTTACGGCGCTTCGTGGCCGTCGCCGTCTTGGCTCGTTTCTTCGGTGCAGCGACCTTGGGTTCACTCCCGACCGGACGGCGGCTCTTCGGCACGGCGATTTCTTCCTGACCACTCAGGAATTGCCCGGTGACGGATTTCTTGTTCTTGATCACGTCGCTGACCGAACCGCTGGCCACCACTTCGCCGCCGCGTACGCCTGGGCCCGGACCAAAATCGACGAGAACATCTGCAGCACGCATGGTCTCCTCGTCATGCTCAACGACGATCACCGTATTGCCCGCATCGCGGAGTCGTTCCAACGATTTCAACAAGCGCGTGTTATCCTTCGCATGCAGTCCAATACTCGGCTCATCGAGAATATAGAGCACGCCAACCAACCCTGCACCAATTTGTGACGCCAACCGAATGCGCTGCGACTCGCCGCCCGAGAGGGTGGGGGCTGTCCGTTCGAGCGTCAGGTAATGCAAACCGACATCGACAAGAAAACCGAGGCGATGGTTGATCTCCTTAAGCACGTCCTCGGCGATGAACTGCTCCAACTCGCTGAGTTTGAGCTGGGCGAAAAAGTCGGCTGCCTCTCCGATGGTCATGCCAGATACTTCAGGCAAAGTCTTCTTACCAATGAACACCGACTGCGCTTGTCGATTCAGCCGGGCTCCATTGCATCGATCGCACGGTTTGCGGCGCATGTATTTTTCGTAGTATGCCCGCACCATCGACGACTTGGCTTTTCGGTATTTGCTGCGGAGGTCGGCAATCACGCCTTCAAATTCACCGCCATGTTTCCAAACGCCACCACGCGTGCGCCACGTGTAGGTGACGTGGAGGTCGCCCGTCCCAAACAAAAGTGCATCGCGCGCTTTCTTTGGCAAATCCTTCCACGGCGTGTTCAAATCAAAACCCACCGTCTCAGCCACGCCGCGATAGATGTGCCTCCGCCAGCGCCCGATGCGCGTTCGCATGGGCTCGACAGCCAGTTTCAGAAATGACTTCTTCGGATTCGGTACCAGCAGTTCCGGATCGAAGTCGAAGCGCTCTCCCAAGCCATCGCACGCCTGACACATGCCTGCCGGCGAATTGAAGCTGAACATCTGCGGGGTGGGCGGTTCAAAGCTGCGATCGCATTTGGTGCAGGCATACTTGGAAGAAAGGTTCAAATCGTCCGCTTGCTCGCCGTTCTTTTCGGCAGTTTGAACCAAAATTGCCCCTTCGCCAAGTACTAATCCCTGCTCGACAGCTTCGTGCAAGCGCGTTCGACTCGATGCTGACAACGTCAACCGATCGATGACGATTTCGATGTGATGGCGAATGTTGCGATTCAGCGATGGGTCGTCGGCAAGGCGTACGATCTTACCGTCCACCCGCGCTCGGGCGTATCCGCGTTTGAGCATGTCGGAGAACAGGTCGCGAAACTCGCCCTTTTGTCCGCGTACTACCGGCGCGAGAATGGTAGTGCTCTGACCGTTTCCCAGACTTTGAATGCGGGCAACAATCTGCTCGCGAGTCTGAGCGGTGATCGCTTTTCCGCAAGTCGGGCAATGCTGCTTTCCGAGTCGTGCAAACAGCACGCGGAGAAAATCGTGAATCTGTGTCACGGTTCCCACCGTACTTCGCGGATTCCAGCCGCTGGTTTGCTGCTGAATCGAAATCGTGGGACTTAGTCCGCTGATGAGGTCGACGTCGGGTTTGGGAAGTTGCCCGAGAAACTGCCGGGCGTACGCGCTAAGCGATTCGATGTAGCGACGCTGCCCTTCTGCGAACAGCGTATCGAATGCCAGACTGCTCTTGCCGCTGCCAGAAACACCGGTAAAGCAGATCAATTTATTCTGCGGTAACGTTAGCGAAACGCCACGAAGGTTATGCTCCCGGGCACCTTTGACCGTGATGGTTTTCTCATGCATGGTATGACCGCAGCGACGGGTCTTATGGTTTGGTTTCGCTGGACTTTTGCCTGGAGATATCTGACAGCGATCGCCCGTTGAGTTTGACTTGCTTCCAATCGCGCGACTTGGCGTTGTAACTCACCCACCAGATGCGCCAGTAGCCGCTCTCCCGTACGAGATCAAATTGGGCAACAACGTTTCCCTGGGGTCGCTCTTTGGGGTCGGGATGATCCAGATTCATAAGCACAACAGCAGTCGCCCCGTCGTGTGTGCCTGAACCGGTGGCCAGCATGCGGGACGTCAGCGTTTCGTAGTCCTCACGAAAGGTTTCGCGATAGTGACCGAGGACCGGCGCAAAACGACGGACGGCCATGAAAAAGCTGTCGAGGATTTGCTGCTCGTTTTGATTGCTGCGAGAAACTTCTTCTTTGATTTTCTCGGTGGCAAGGGTTCCAAGTTGGATGTCAAAGGATTCTTCGCGCTTGGCTTGATCGTCGCCTGCATCGTAATCGTCGAGGACTGCTTTTAGAAAGACATAAACGACGTCGCTGGGACTGGCGGCCTGGTCGAGTTCGTGACCGAACGCGGTGATCGTCTGCACCTCACGGGCGCGAACCTCATGGTCGGCCAACCGAGCGTTCTCTTTGCAACCGCTGGCTGTCGCCATAATGGCCACGAGCGCGACCGCGACGACAAAATATTCGAATGGAGTTGTTCTCATTAAATTCATCTCGTAAGTGAAAATGAAGTGTATCCGCAACGGTCGCGATTGCAACGATGGGTGTTGCTGCGGCAACGCCAGATTGATACTGCAGCCTGCGAATTACGCCATTTCCCGGATATGCGAATCGCGTTGTCGCGTATGTCCGATCCAGATACACTCTAACCAAGTACGACTGGGAGTAAGATGGCCGAATTCAATGAGAACATCTGGGCCCCCTGGCGTTTGGAATACATTCGCTCGCTGGATGACGAGATCAGCCAGACGTCAGGATGTTTTTTTTGCGCATACTTTCAAGATCCAGCCAAGGATCGCGATCATCATGTCTTGTGGCGAACCGAGAGTGCGTTCGTTATGCTCAATCGATTCCCGTATACCAACGGACACCTACTCATCGCTCCGAAGCGGCACAGTGGCGATCCGGCTGATTTCGAATCTGAAGAACACCACGAGATCACCAAGCTGACCTACGACGCAGCCAAGGTCGTGCGAACGGCCTTCAATGCCGACGGCTTTAATATCGGTTGCAATCTCGGACGATGCGCAGGTGCGGGGGTGCCCGATCACCTGCATTACCATATCGTCCCGCGTTGGAACGGAGACACCAATTTCATGGCCGTCCTCGGAACGACCCGTGTCATTCCCGACGGACTCGACGCGGCATACGAGCGACTCTTGGACGTGGCAACCAGACTCGGGTTTGTGCGGTAGCAATCAGAAATTGCTGATCGCGACACTGACTTTGAAAGGTGAACGTGTCTCAAAGCCATATGAAATCATACGCCTGCCACGCCAACCAAAGTATCGGCCGCCAGTTCGACGAATCACCCGATTCTTTCAGCGATGCTTTTGAACTTGATCGTCGTCGCGTGGCTGGCTGTGCTGCTTTTCGACGATTGGAGTACAAGACACAGGCATTCGTTACATTGGAGGATGACCATTTTCGCACACGGTTAACGCACACGTTGGAAGTCGCCGGTATCGCCCGGGTTTTGGCGAAAGCGCTGGGTGTTAACGAAACCCTGGCTGAGACGATCTCACTTGCACACGACTTGGGGCACCCGCCATTTGGTCATGCGGGCGAGGTAGCCCTTCGCGAATTGATGTCTGAGAACGGCGGATTCGAACACAACACCCACGCTCTGCGCGTCGTGGATTATCTCGAGCATCCTTATCCCCAGTATCGCGGTCTGAATCTCACGTTTGAAACCCGCGAAGGGCTTATCAAACACAGCACCAAGTACGATCGACCCGAAGGAGCCAGCAACGATCCGAGTCTTTGGGACTTGTTTGAAGGGGGAAATCTTCCGTCGGTGGAAGGCCAGATTGCCTGCGTCGCCGACCGTCTGGCCTATGACGGCCACGATCTGGAGGACGCCATCGCCGCCAATCTGATCGATGAGGATGCATTGGCGGAGATTTCAATATGGTCTGAGGCAATGGAACCGGTGCGCAAAGAATTCCCTGACCCGGTCCTTGCCGCGATTCGCCGGCCCGTATTGGATCGATTGCAAACACTGCTCGTCGCGGATGTGGTTGAAGAAACGGGACGGCGCATCGAGACGCACGCGCCCAAACTTGTCGATGACGTGCGGTTGTTGAATGAAGGCGTTGTCGCACTCTCAGCGGTACGCAACAAGCAGCTTAATGAATTGGAATCGTTTCTTGCCGAACGCGTCTATCACCACCATCGCCTGGTCCGAATGGACGCGAAAGCACGGCGCTTCATTGAACGATTGTTTCACGCATATGTAGAAAATCCGGCAATGCTACCGCCAAGATTTACCAATCGCATCGACGAACAAGGCGTCCACCGAGTGGTGTGCGATTACATTGCGGGCATGACCGATCGCTTCTGCCAGGATGACTACCTGCGGATGTTTGAACCGTTCGAACGCGTTTGAATATGCACACATCGGATGAACACACATCGCGTATCCCATTTGAGATTGCACGCGACGAAATCGTTGAAGCTACCGGGCCGTTGAAGTTATTCGGGTGAGTCGATGTACGGCGTGCCAGCTTCGAACAACGCCAACCTCGATTCATATGAAACGACTTCCTCACTAAGTCGTGGATCAGAATTGGCAATCGCGATGGCTTCGTTCGCAGCTTTGATCGCGTCCTCGAATCGACCAGCCGAAGCATAGGCACAAGCCAGTGTATCAAGACAACTCGCCAACTTTCGGTCGGTCGCTTTACACGCAAACTCACCCCATTTAATGGCAAGCTGCGGATTGCGAAGTGCGGCATCGCCTGATGTCGCTCGCAACCAAGATGCTGTGTTAGCCAACCGGACAGATTCTGAAAAATCCTGAAGCCCGTTCTCCGCTGCTTCCAGTGCCGCCGCCTGATCGTCCTGGCTTAAGAACACCTCGACGATCGCCACCACCGGTTTTTCCGATCGCGGGTCCAGTGCGGCAGCTTTCCTGAAACTGGCCAATGCCTCTTGGCGCTTTTGTTGTCCGTTGTAGACGCGGCCTGCGACCAGATGCGCCTCTGCCCATTCTGGAAACCAACCGATGAGTTTCTTTGCTTCTTCGATCGCCCGATCCGCCATTCCCATGCGCTCAAGGATTTCAACGCGCATCAATCGATATATGGTCAACTCAGGATGTTCCCTGATAATGCTGTCGCAAAACCTCAGGGCATCGTTACCGCGACCTTTTTGAATAAACATGGTTGCGAGCGACATGAATGATTCGGTGTAATCCGGGTTGGCGGAAACCGCTTGCGCGAAGTGACCGACGGCATCTTCAATCTTGTCTTCTCGCACATCGACTTCACCCAATCCTGCGAACAATGGCCCAAGCATCTTCGTCGAATAGTTGCCGACTCTCGCGGCGAGAATGGCCTTCTCGTAATACTCCCGCGCTTTGTCATATTCTTCCAGACGAAACCAGATATTGGCAATCGCTTGAGCGGTCTCAGGACGTTCGGGATTGATTTCTCGCGCGCGCATGAAACTCGCTTTCGCATCTTCCAGGCGATTCAACGCCAGCAATGTCTCGCCCTTTATGCGATGCGAAGAATCGACAAACTCATTGACCGCCACGGCCCGTTCTGCAGAAGCCAAAGCCGAATCCAAATAGCCTTTGGCCAAATGACAGCGAGCTAGCGTCTGGTGAACGTCAACCGAATCAGGAGCGATTTTGCTGGCATCTTGGGCTAGTCTCGTCGCTTCTTCCAGTCGGCCCCGAAACAATTGATATCGTGCGAGCCCGACGGCGATGGTCGGATCGCTGGAATGCGCCGCCATTAAAATTTCGCTGAGTTTATCGGCGCTGGCGACGTCTCCCATTTGGGCGATGCGCACCATCTCGCGCTGCGCAGCCTCGGTTGCGCCCAATGCCTTCCAACGCTCGACCAGCAGAGGATCCCGATCCAGCATTCCCGGACGCATGGGCAAAAACGACGCTTTGCGTTTGGCCGAACTTGCCATGGCAGCATCGCCCTTCACCTCGTGATAGCGAGCACTTAAGGCATGCGCCCATCCCATTTCGGGATCAAGTTTAATCGCCTTGTCGAGGTTCGTTTTGGCCGCATCCGTTTCGCCCAAATTCAACTGGGCGGCGGCCAAGCCGCAATAACCGAATGCATCGTCGGGCTCGTTATCGATGTATTTTTGGAAAAATGCCGCAGCTTCCTTACTGTTTTCCTGCTTCAGACAAAGGTTGGCAAGCAGACCATAAGCCATGGAATAATTAGGCTCGAGTTCGATCGATCGTTCAAGTTCTATCCGGGCCCGCACTGCTGATTCACGATCGAGAAAAAGGCGACCAAGAAAGTAAGACCATTTGTGGTTATTCGGAGCGAGTTCCTTGGCTTTGGTGTAACACTCCAAAGCGCGGTTCGTCTCGTTTCTGTCTCGGGCGATAGCCAAGTAGAGCGAGCCGAGTTTTCCAACGTCTTCTGCGCCGTTCGACTGACACGCTCTCAACGCTTGATCGTGTAGCAGTTTCGCCAGATCGGGCGTTAACGTCGTCAAATCGGGAGGGACAGGGAGCCCGGCATCTCTGCATTTCTTGGCCAACGATTCGCGATCATATTCAAACGGCTTGCGCACCAAGGATGATTTCTTTGTTGACGTCATTGCGGTATTGGCAGTTTCTTCGCTCGACGGTGTTTCGGAACGTGCGACACCTTCCTTTTCTTGGAGACCTGACTTTTTGGAAGCTGATGCCTCGGAATCTGATGTCTTGGAATCTGATGTCTTGGATTTTGAGCGAATCGCCGTGTTCGATTTTCCATCTTTTGAATCGGATGAAAGCGGGGAAGGCGTACTGCTCACCTCTGGCGAATCGATATGACGTGTTTGGGGCGATGATTTGCCTGATTCAGTCGATTCCGCGTCGGATTGTTTACAACCCACGTTGCAAAGTAGGCCAATGGCGAGCATCAATACAATGAAACCGCCGCGAAGCATGGCCGCCCGCTCTTTCGCCTCGAATTTCAACCGATGGAAAACCTTTGCGATTCCGTTTGAAGCAACGATTTTCATAACGACGTATCCTTTGATTTCGAGAACGCAGACGCGGTTATTCCGCGGCGATTGCCACTTAATCGAACCGCTCGATGAGAGCATAACCAACGCCTCATACACAGTCTAGTCTACGAAGGGGAGCGTCATTTGTTCGCTGTCTGGCCTAAGGAGCGACAATTTCCAGGTTGTGGATGCGTGGCCCGTTGACTTCGCGAAGACCGAGTCGAATAGACTTGCCAGCAAAGCGCTCGATGTCGCTGAAGGTGTATTCCGTGGCAAGCGATTGACCGGGTAGCAACTCGTAGATCACGCGATACTGACGACTTCGACCGGGGTATGTCGCAAACGATCTGAAGCTGAGCGTTTCGCTCGCCCGGCTGGTCATGCCATGTCGAACCACAAGCCGATCGCCATCGATGACGGCGTAACCCCAGACGTCAACATCGTGGAGATCCAAATCGATCGCCAACGGAATCTTCAAGAAGTATTGCTGCGGCGACCCCATCGAAATCTCGGCGAACAATTGCTTGATACCGGAGGGCTCGTTGCTTGGGTGTCTGATCGAAACGAGAAAGTCCTTCTGCTCGTTCGGATAAGCCGTAAACGAAAATCGCGACGGAGAGATGGTCCAACCTGTCGGCACTTTCAGTTCCACGTTGCCTGACATCGCGACGTTGTGCGGATTGCGAATCGTCAGTGTGTGCTCGCGGGCATCGAGCGCGAAATCGGCTTGCGACGGCGATAATTTCACGCCGGCCCAAAATGCCGGTAGCCATCGATGCGAACCAACCACGAAGATTGGCGACTTGGTCACCACCAATTCGTGGCGTCCGTCCTTGCCAATCTGCAACGGAATCTGACGCCCGAGCAGGTCAACGATTTCGGTCGCGGAACCCAACTGGATTGTTAAACGCCGTCCTTCCGATGGCGCCTTTGGATCCCAAATCACCCACACACTCTCGCCGCCGCGAACGAACGTCAGTGCCTTTGCAGAAAAATCCAGCGCCAATCGCTTCGACGGAATTTTATCGCCTACGACATCCGCAATCGTTCGAAATGCCAGGTACGCCAGGGTCGGTTCGGAGACGATGCCATTGGGGGTGAGACGTGTCGTCCACGGCTGATCTGCGAATACGGCATCGACGCCAGCCCACCGCGCCTCCAAAATGCGGAGTGCCCACATACCGACCGCTTCTTCGCGAAGATGTGCTCCCGAATCAACCGATGCCCAGACGAGGTCGTAATTGTTTGTCGGCCTGCCCATGTCGATATGAGCGCGAAGATGTTCGACAACGTGTTCGGGCGCAACGTCTGACGGTAAATAAACAGAAACGTTTTCAGCATCGAGTTGTGTTTCACCAGGCAGCACCGATGCCGACTGAACTGCCGTCAAGTCCGGTGCGGTAATCATTTGGCTGATACCGTCCCGTAACGCACTGATTGCAGTTCCGTAGCGGGGATCATCCACCATCGAAAGATCGCCATCCATTCCCAACTGCCACGAGCGAAACACATTGGCATGGGGGGCAACGATGTCATCCAAGTACTTTCGCCACCCGCGTGGATCGTCAGACAAAACATCGAGCAGCGTCAGGTTGTGTTCAAAACGCGATTGCGCGAGTTCGCCCGGAAGCCCTCCAAACAACCCTACAACTTCAACCTGCAATCGGAACAGCAAACTCATCGCTTGCGGCAATGCATCCAAGTTGGATTCGTCAGCCGCCGCAGCATCATTGCCACCCCACAATGGAATCTTGACGATGCCTACGTCGAGCGCATCAAACAACGCAAATGCATCTTCGACATTGTTGGTTGGCAGGCTCGTCATGGTAATGCCCATGCGACGCGCGACCTGTCTAGGTGGATGATGGGGTTTTCCGAGTTGTGCGAAACGGAGTGACCGTTCGAGTACGTATTCAGCGCCACTTTGCACGCTGAGTTTCGCGTGGTAAATACCCGGGTGCAGATCGGGAAGCTTCACCGTCGTCGCCTGCCGCTCTTCGAAACCGCGCACCGGAATCGATTGCTCGGCGTACACGTTTCCGGAATCGTCGGTGACCAACAGGTTGGCGCTAAGCCCATCGACAACATCGTCGGCGACGGTGGCAAACACTTCGACCAACTCAGCCGCAGGGACAACGTTTCCCGAATGACTCAATCGCAATTCGGCGAAGGGTTCTTCGATGATCTCGATGTCGTCGAACCATGCCCCGCCAAAAATGTCCATGTGATCGATGTGGCGATGCGGTTCTTCGCCGTCTCGCCAAACGTCTTGCTGCACAAGCCAGCATGTCACACCGATGAATTGCGCCCCGACCGGTACATCGTTCAGTTCAATTTCCACCTTTTGCCAATCGCCTGCGTCAGAAGGTCCGCCAACGAGCCGGCTATACTGTTGGGAATCGCCGATGTAGCGACCGTTCCAATCGATAAAATACGCACTGATCGCGGCTTTGCCGTATCGCAACCGATCGGTCTTGATCCATCCGCGCACGCGAAACGTCCCGGGACGGATGCGCGTCTCCGGACCGATGTATCGATACCCAACGCTTTGCCCTTTTGATTCCAAATAGAATGAGGGACTGTCGAGATGCCCGACTTCCTTGTCGAAGCCGCCTTCGGTGTAACGCGGAAAACTCGGATCGCCCATCGATGCATCGGGGAACCGAACCCAATAGCGCGGAACGGTGTCGAAGTTATTCGGTTCGTTGAAATCGAAGGTGTGGATGATGCGACTGGTGATTACGCCGTCGCCTTTCGCAGAATCGCGATCGTCACCAAAGGCGGTGTTGGTATGCGCAAGACAAGCGCAAACGCACGCAAATAAAATCGCGCGCAAACCGATGCTGCTACGACAACGTTTGGATGCCTGCCGTTTCATCCCAATCTATCGGCATTGAGAGCATCATCGTTGATGTTCAAGGTGGTTATCGGAATGCGGAATGTCACATTACCCACCGGTAAAGATACATCACTCTACGGTTGGAAAGTCCGATAGTATCGCTCCGCTGATCAGCAGCATGTTACCGACATCCACCGTGTCTTCTGCAATGCCGTTGCCGGCCATCTCGTTGACGATCAAATCGGTGAAACCGTCGCCATCAAGGTCGGCAGCGGCTGCACTGTAGCAAAGCGTGTCGCCCGCATCGCTGGTTGCCGACCCGAACGCTCCTTCGACGATGGACACCCCATCGATTCCTGAATCCTCCGATTCAATCTGAGCGAGGTCGATAACGTCGGGCCAACCTCTTGTTTGTCCGTACAGAATATGAATGGCACCGGCAGACAATCGCCCCCGGGGACTGTCGTGCGGGCTGCCCACCGCGAGGTCGGTAATACCATCCTTGTTGAAATCGCCGTGGGCCATCGTGTCGCCACCGAGTGCGTCGCGCGACGGGCCCTCGATCACGCTGACTTTGACTCCTTCGGGCGGCGAGTCGATGACAAAATCCTTTCCACGCAAGGATTCTGCGCGATCGACGATGTAGCCACGACCGCTGCTGTTTCCATTGATGCCGTCAGCCACCAGATCGCCCAGAAAAAGATCGGCGAAATCGTCTCCGTTGTAATCCAGTCCACCGACGATCTCTTCACCGAACGCACCGTTTTCTTCTGCACCGCGGATGGTCGTAAATACCTCGCCGCCTTCTGCGATTTGAATCGTTTCGCCTGGTGCCCAATCGCCATCTGCAATGTTGTCGTCCCAAACAATGTACATGCGCCCGTCAGGAGCGCCACCGATGGCAGCCCCCGTTCCCGGAGCTGCATCAAGCAGTCGAATGCCCGCACCCGCGCGGGTCAATGCGGCGGCTAACAACACTTCACCGCGACCGTTTCCGTCGAGGTCGGCAATCGCGCATGTTGCACCGAGATGAAAACTGCGAGCATCGGGCGGCGGGAGAAATTTAACGATATGCCCTGCCAGCGCCGTCGCGCCGAAGTCGGCAAGGTCGATGAGCGACATGTCGTTGAGATGTTCGCCGCCGCGAATCAAATAAGCTTCGCCTGAATTGGCTTCTTCGCCCCGGTTGGCTTCGTCTGCACCGACGACGATGTCCACGATGCCATCACCTGTCACATCGCCGGTTCGCGTCCAGATGCCAAAACGATCAAAAGCAGCCACTCCAACGAGCGTCAGCATTTGAATGTTGGCTGGTGGATCGGCGAGATCAAGATACGTCTGCATTTCGGCGTGTTCACGAAGCGCCGCCGATCCGAAGACAATCGTCAGCGCACCAGCCCCGCGTCGATCCTCAGTCGGCGAAAAATTCTGCCGGCAAATCAGCAGGTCACCGACACCATCGTTGTTGACGTCGTCCATCCACACTTCGCAACCCGTCACTTCGCGTACGTCAGCCCCCGCGATCTTGAGGATTCGATCGCTGAACCCGGTGGTATCGAGCGATCCTCCGATGGAACCGTCGCCAAATATCAGCAAGACTTCGCCCGCGCCTTGCCGACCGAGCGGACTGGCTTGGATCGATGCGTACGCAGTATCCGGAAACCCATCGCCATCGCAGTCAAACCCGCCAGCCACCGGCAGCCCTCGTCGCCCGTCGCCCGACGAACCGAACACGCGCGTCAGCACGCCGTTGTCGGTCTCGGTGGTTCGGAGGTCCATCTTCAAGATGCCGACAGGCGGAGTGGGATCGTCGTCCGGTTCTGGTACGACAACTTCTGGCACACAGCCAACTCCAAGCGCCATCGCCAACAGGATCGTGATTCGCAAAGTCATCAATGGATTGCTTTCGTTGAAACGTCGGTGAACCAAATTTGATTTCGACGGGATTATAGCAGCGCCCCAAGCGTACAGGCCACCCGTCAAACCGGTGATGTTTCGAGCGTTGCCGTCTGTCGCAAGTATTCCTACGATGGCGAGCATGACCGATTCATTTTCAATCTCGCGGTATTTGACGAACTTCGACTCGACGCGCATCGGACACGTTTTGACCGATGTGCTGGTCGTGGGCGGGGGGGTGGCTGGCTTGTCGGCAGCACTCGCAGCCAGCGACGGTGCGAACGTATTGCTTTTGACCAAAGGCAGCATGCCCGATTCGGCGACCTACTGGGCCCAAGGCGGAATCGCAGCCGTTCTCGATCCGACGGACTCCATCGAACAACACATCCAGGACACGCTGACCGTCGGCGGAGGCATGAACCATCGCGACATCGTCGAACTCGTCTGCCGTGAAGGGGTAAGCCGCGTCGCCGAGTTGATCGAACAGCAGATGGCATTCGACCGCAAGGCAGGAAAAATCGCGCTCGGGCTGGAGGCAGGCCACCGCGCACCGCGTATCCTGCACACCGGCGGGGACGCCACGGGCAAAGCGCTCAGCGAACATCTGACCGACGAGGCTCGCGACAAGAGTTCGATTCGCATTTTTGAAAACTGTTTTCTGATCGACCTGATCACGTTCGAGGGTGAATGCGTCGGAGCTGTCACCTACCACCCGAAGTACGGGCATCAACTGATCTGGGCTGCGAGAACGATCCTCGCCAGCGGCGGGTATGGCCGCATCTACCGCGAGACGACCAACCCGTCCGAGATCACCGGAGACGGTATCGCCGTAGCACTGCGGGCGGGCGCGAAAGTGGCTGACATGGAATTCATTCAATTCCATCCGACGACTTTGTACGTTGCCGGTGCGACCCGAGCGTTGATTTCCGAAGCCGTTCGCGGCGAAGGCGCACACATCGTCGAATCCGACGGCAATCGATTCATGCCTGAATACCATGAAGACGCCGAACTCGCCCCCCGCGATGTCGTCAGCCGCGCCATCGTCGATCGGCTTCACAAGACGCGTCGCACCAATGTCTTTCTCGACGTGCGGCACATCGAACGCAAAACCTTCGCCAAACGTTTCCCGACGATCACCCAAACGTGCAAGGAATTCGGCATCGATGTCAGCAGCGACTTGATCCCGATTCGACCCGCCGCCCACTATTCGATTGGTGGGGTGGTCGCCGACAAGAATGCCCGTACGACGCTGCCGGGACTGTTGGCGTGCGGCGAGGCGTCGTGCAGCGGCTTGCACGGTGCCAACCGATTGGCCAGCAACTCGCTGCTGGAAGGTTTGGTGATGGGAAAAATCGCCGGCGATTCCGCGCTGGAGGATTTGCAGAATGGCCACGGCGTTCGTCCGATTCGCGTCAGCAACGCAAAGCCCAAATCATCCAAGACGATGCTCGATCTGCCGGACATCAAACAAAGTTTGCGGGCATTGATGTGGCGCAATGCCGGCATCGTCCGCAACGGAGACCGCCTCAGCGAAACCGTCGAGATCATCGACTTCTGGAGCAAGTTTATTCTGGATAAGACCTTCGATTCGCCGGAAGGGTGGGAAGTGCAGAACATGCTGCAACTCGGGCGGATGGTGGCAGCGTCAGCCAACATGCGCGAAGAATGTTGTGGCGTTCACTTTCGAAGCGATGTCGTGTCGAACGGGAACGACGCGACACCGAATCACATTGCATACCAACTCATTGATGGGATATGCAACAGCGAAACGATACCACTGCACTTCGCCGGTTGGTGCTGAGCGGTTTCACTGATTCGATTAACCCGGTGCAGGAAGACTTCCGCCACCAAGGTCCAATCCGGCATCGGATTCCGAGTCGGCTGGCTTGGCCTTTCCGATGGCCGAACCTGGCTTGGACTGTTCCGAATCGAGGATGTCGGAGATCGTCGGGCGTTCGAGCGTTTCGCCGCGGACGAGTGCGTGGACATCGTCACCGGTCAGCGTCTCGTACTTCAGCAGCGCTTCGGCGATCGCTTCGAGAATCTTCCGGTTATCTTCCATCAGTTTGACGGTTTGCTCGTATAGTTTGTCGATCAGTTTCTTGATTTCCTGATCGATCTGGTTGGCTGTCTGACTCGAATAGGTTTGGCGACCCAAGCCCATGTCGCCTTCTTCGTCACCGTAGTAGACGAAGCCCAATGATTCATTCATCCCGTACTCTTTGACCATCTGGCGGGCGATCGCGGTGACCTGCTTGATATCCATCGCCGCACCACTGCTGATCTCACCGAAGAACATGTCCTCTGCGATGCGTCCACCAAACGCGACTTGAATCATCGCAGTAAGGTATTCTTTCGTATAGACCATCCGATCGCGTTCGGGCAATGAGAACGTCGCTCCACCGTACGGACCGCGGGAGAGGATGCTGACCTTGTGCAGCGGGTCGGCATCTTTAAGCATGACCTGCACGATGGCGTGACCGGCTTCGTGGTAGGCGGTGACCTTTTTATCGTGTTCGTCGACCTGCCGGCTGCGATGCGCACGACCCCATCGCACTTTGTCGCGGGCTTCTTCGAGATCGACCATCTCGATGTAATCTTTGTTGCCCATTGTCGCGATGATCGCCGATTCGTTGATGATGGCAGCCAGTTCCGCCCCGCTGAACATCGGGGTGGCTCGGGCGAGACGACGCATATCGACATTCGGTCCCAATCGCACTTTACGGGCATGAACTTTTAGAATCTCGTATCGACCCTGCACATCGGGCAGCGAGACGCTGACTTCACGATCGAATCGACCGGGGCGAATCAGGGCTGGGTCCAGCACATCGACCCGGTTGGTCGCCGCGATGACGATGACCTGATCGGAAGTATCGAAACCATCCATCTCAACGAGGATGGCGTTGAGCGTCTGCTCGCGTTCATCATGTCCGCCACCGCCAAAGTTTCCACCGCGACGGCGACCGACGGCATCGATTTCGTCGAGAAAAATAATGCATGGTGAATTATCTTTGGCCTGCTTGAACAAGTCACGAACGCGCGACGCACCGACACCGACAAACATCTCGACGAAGTCGGAACCGCTGATCGAAAAGAAAGGTACGTCGGCTTCACCGGCGATGGCTTTGGCCATCAACGTCTTACCGCAACCTGGCGGGCCCACGAGAAGCACACCGCGCGGAATGCGTCCACCCAAACGCTGGAAACGCTTTGGATTTTTCAGAAACTCGATGAGTTCCTGAACTTCTTCCTTGGCTTCCTGAATGCCAGCCACATCGGCGAAGGAAACGTTAACATGTTCTTTCGACGTCACCCGATGGCGCGAACGCCCGAAATTGCCGAGGATGCCGCCGCCACCGCCAGCCGATCGAATCTGCCTGAACACGAAAAGATAGATGAACAGAAAGATAAACAGCCACGGTAGCATCGCGATGAGAAACTCGACCCAGTAGCTGGGGGCTTCCACCTTGACTTCTGCATCGGGCAGTTTCGCACGAATGTTCTGAAGCCATTCGCGGTCCATCGCCTGTTTGATATAGAGGACTTCAAAGCGTCGCGGTTCAGTGATGGGATGGCGTTCGGACGGCTTGAGAACACCGAGGATATGATCCTGTTTGACAACAAGCTTTTCGATCGCGCCGTCTTCGACGTACGTTTCGAATTCGTTGATGGTGATCTGCTTGGGGCTGTCGAAGCCTTTGGCGAACACGACGACGAGCAGCAGAGAGAGCGCCAGAAAGACCATCCACGTCGCCACCCCGCGCGAGGGCATCTTCATGTTGGGCGGTGGTGTTTTTTTGTTCGGATCCGGCTTCTTGGGATCGTTGCCTTTCCCCTTACCGCTTCCGTTGCCATCGCCGTTGGATTCCGGCATGTCGATGTCTCTCCTCAGCGAAATACTTTGAACGTTCGGTCGTCCGGCAAATTCATCCAATAAGATCAAACCGTGCCGATACGATCCTGATACTGCTATCCTAGGAAGCGGGCAGCTGGTATTCCAATTTCAACCGCCACCCCTGTTTGCGGTGTTACCAATCCGTTTCCATCGCTTCGACGATGCGTTCAGCCATACGGTCTATCGAGCGGATGGCCACCCCGGTGGTGAACGACTCCCCAACCGCCGGGATATAGCTGTCCATATGCACGAACTGAGGTCGCTCCACGAGCATTTCGCCCGTCCGCTGGTCCTGCCACCGCAATCGCATCACGACCGACGTACCAATCGCTCGCGGATCATCGGTCTGGAACAGGTTGCCGCTGACATTCTGACGGACTTCGAGAATTTCGCCGCTGAAAACGGTGTCGGCTAACTCACGATCGGCGATTCGATACGGCGTATCCATCTCAATACGCTTCACGAGTGCCTCGGTCAGGTGAAACTCCAACTCGCGGCGGAACTCGCGAGAATGGATCATCTCGACGTATACGCTATTGATATCGGCAGAAAAGGGCCGCTTCGCAGAATATCCACATCCGGTGGTCAATCCGCCCATCATCAACATCAGAAGTGACAGGGTTCGATATTTTCGGGCCTTGTTCATCCTGACTCCATTTCTCGCATTGATCTTCCAACTATTTTGCGAGCCAAACAAGGTTCAAGGAATCTCCAACACAGAGGAGAATTATCACAGAGGAGTAGTATCACAGCGCAGTAGTATCACTGTGCAGCCATTCGCAACATCGCCACACGACCTTCATCCGATTCTTCGGATCGGCGGGCGCTGGGTTGCTGTTCGATGGCATCGCGACTCGTTTCATCGGATGCCGGGTCGTTGGTCGGTGCGATATCGTCAACGGGCGACGGACCGGTTTCAATGTCCACCTCAGATTCAATACCTTGAAGCGCATCGAGTCGCTCGGCGGCTCCGATCGCAGCGACCGTATCGGGCCAGTTCGTCATTGTCGATCTATAGTAAAACCTTGCGGCACGAATGCGCCCGACTTTTTCATAATACTTACCGATACTCAGTTCTTTCTCCGCTCGCGTTTCACCAATTCCGTCAAGCAGCAGCCCAATGCCTTCCTGCTCTGCCGAACCCGGATACAACGACACATATCTTCGGAAACGCTCTTCGGCTTCGATGAGCGGGGCATCGTCAAAATCAATTCCGGTGAAGCTCGCCTGCGCCGCATACGCCCCTTGCAAGAGCGACTGACGCACGTAGCGACTACGCGGATACTGCTGAATCAAGAAACCATACTCCTGCTCGGCAAAGGCGTAATCGCCTTCGGCGTAGTAGTAGCGGGCTTTGGTCACGGTGGCCAGCTCCGCCAACTGCGAATCGGGATCGTTGGTAACAATATCATCCAGGATGCGCAGCGCAATGTCGTCGGCTTTCAGCATGCGCATGCCGAGAAACTTGCGTTTCGTACCCGAAAGAAAAACTTCGGCGATGACGAACTGCATGTTCAGCGCTTCGCCCTCGTAGTTCGTTCCGGAAAACTCGCTGAGGAATTCCTGCAACTCTTTGTACGTTTTGTAATAATCCTTCAGGGCGATCCGGGCGTGACTTCGCAGCAGCACCGCGTCGGGCCGCAACGGGTCCATGTCGCCATAATCCTTGAACCACTGCTTGATGGCTTTGACGGTCTTTTTGTGTTCGCCCCGGGCATGGTCAGCCCGCGCCAAACGCAGGTCACCTTCGGGTGTTCCCGGAACGGGGGGCAGCACGTCTTTCCATTGACCGGTGGCAGGGTCGAACTCCATCGTCTCAGCCCGCTGCGGATCGACGTCCTGGGAAATCGCATTCTGGGTAACTGCATCCTGGGCAAACGCATCCGAACCACTCCACAACAAGACCGCGCCACACAGCAGAATCATGCCCAACCGAGCGGCGCGGTGGCCCATGACGTGCCGATCGGGTGTTGGATGGAACGACCTAGGATGGAACAATGAGCGAACTCCCTTTACGTTGAATGCACGCAGCGACGGATCGTGCCGAGTCGAGAACCCTAGCGGGTCGCCAAGACTTGCCTGTCGCCCCGTCGATGCCCTGTTACAAGTTGCGTTTTGACGGTGCGGTTGGCATTGTAAGAGCGCAATGAGGCGTCGTCTATGGCCTGGGTGCGCCTTTAGCGAACCGTTTCACAACCCAGCCGCTATGAACGTTGACGATGTCCATTGAGCGGGTTTGACAAAGGTGGTAATTTGCGGTGACAGACAAGTTAATCCAACGCAAGACTGGAGTTGCCCCATCCTTCACTTATCACCACAACTCACTTTGAGACGATCTGGAATCAGGCACTCAAGTTTGCTCGTGATTCTGATCGCGGCGGCCGTGATCTCGGGGGGCTGTGCTGATAAATTCCGCGATTCCAAACCAGCAATGATGCTGTCTGGTTCCGATGTCAGTCACTATATCGCGGTGGCCAAGAACGACCCGTTTGCCGACGAGCGCCGTGGTGCCGTTCAACGACTCGGCGAAAGCAAACAAGTCAGCGATCCGATGGTGATCGAAACACTGATCGAAGTGGCGACCAACGACGAAAGCGAGCCGGTTCGTTCTTCGGCGATGCTGGTGCTGGATACGACGCAGTCGCCTGAGGCATGCAATGCGGCGATCGCTATCCTTCGCCAAGATGCCCAATTGAAATTGCCTGCCGACAATGCCTCCGTTCGATCGACGGCACTGAATACGATCCGACATTGCGTTGATGAAAACCGCGTCTCAGTTGAAGAACTTGCGCCATCGGTTGCGCTGGCTGGCGATGTGGTTGCGAAAGATCGCTCACGCCATGTGCGCCTGGAAGCCGTTCGCCTGCTCGGTTGCTTTCCGAAACGCGAGGCGCTCGACGTTCTGATCTCGGCGCTAAGTCAACGCGATTTTGGCATTTGCTACGAAGCCGAAAAATCGCTACACCGACTTACCGGCGAATCGTACGATTGCGATGCCGAAAATTGGCGCAACTTCGTTTCAAAGTCAGCCAACCCCTTCGCCAATGCACCGAACGGCTCTCCGCAAGAGGAGCAAACGAAACGTTCATGGTGGAAGTGGGATTCCTAAAGATTAAGAAAGCAGACATTGAGAGCCCTCGTATTCGATAAACAACTGACCTTTCGCGACGACTACCCCAACCCCACGCCGGGCGACAGGGAGTGCCTCGTGAAGGTGCGTTATGCGGGTATTTGCAGCACCGATGTTGCGCTCATGCAAGGATACATGGGTTTTAGCGGTGTGCTGGGTCACGAAATGGTCGGCGAAGTCGTGACCGGTCCCGACGAGTGGGTCTCCAAGCGCGTCGCCTGCGAGATTAACTGCGTCTGTCAGTCCTGCCCCATATGCCAAGCCGGTCTATCCAACCATTGTCCGAATCGCACCGTGCTGGGCATTCTCAACAAGGATGGGTGCTTTGCGGACTTTGTCACCATGCCGGTTCGCAATTTGCACGAGATTCCCGACAATGTCTCCGACGAGGAAGCCGTATTCGTCGAACCGTTAGCAGCCGCCTGGCAGGTCATCAAGCAGGTTCCGCTCGACGACCGCATGCATGTCAGCGTGGTCGGCAGCGGTAAACTCGGGCTGCTTATCGCGCAGGTGATATCAACGCTCGACTGCCGCCTCGACGTGGTCGGGCGCAACCCGCACACGCTGGAGTTAGCCGAAAAAAAACACATTCAATCGATCGATGTGCAGCGACTGGCACCACGTAACGATCGCGATGTGGTCATCGAATGCACCGGGTCGCCGGAAGGGTTGGCGATCGCGCAGCAAATGGTCCGCCCGCGCGGGACGATCGTCCTCAAAAGCACCTACGCTGACGGTGGCAAGATCGACCTAGCCCCGACGGTGATCAACGAATTCAACATCGTCGGCAGTCGTTGTGGCCCCTTCGCCGACGCCATCGCCTCGCTCGCCCGTCGGCAGATCGACGTGCGCTCCATGATCACCCGCACTATCGGCATCGAACGCGGACTTGAAGCATTCGAGATCAACGCCAAACCCAACTCCGTCAAGGTGCTGCTCAAAATCAACCCGTGATGCATACGCCAACACAATATGCCGATGCCGGCTGGTCACCGCCGCATGTGCCCGATGACGTGTTTTGGCGGTCATCATTCATCAACGACATGGGCAGCGTCAGGCACGCTTTTGCGCCGCTCGGATGCAACATGTCCACGACAAGCGGTAGCGATACCGACCGCACCATCCTGCGCCGGATCAAAGCTTGCGCAGCAATCGGTTCCTCAATCGAATGCCTCGTATGCGCGAAACAAGCCCACGATCAAAATATTGCTGTCGTCGGTGCCAAAGACGGGCGCCGCGTCCTCGACGGAGTCGATGGATTCGCAACCAACGATCCCGGCATCACCCTAATGGTATTCACAGCCGACTGCCCGACAGTGATGGTATTCGATCCTGCGCAGAAAGTGCTGGGCCTTGCACACAGTGGATGGAAAGGTTCGTGCTTGAATGTCGTCGCAGCGTTGATCGCAACAATGACCGAAAAGCTTGGCGCGAACATGACGGAAGCATGGGCGACCATCGGACCATGCGCTGGCGGTTGCTGCTACGAAATCAAAGAAGACGTCGCCGAGCAAGTCGAAGCCAGCGCGGTTGACGCGTCGAGTGTGTTGCGACAAGAAACGGACGAATCGAAGTTGTACCTAAACCTACCCACAATGATCGGCATGCAATTGGAACAATGCGGCGTCGCACCAGAGCAAATCGCCCTGCCGTCTCAATGCACCATTTGTGATGAACGTTTCTTTTCTTATCGCCGGCAAGGGCCCAATGCCGGGCAGGCGACGCTGTTGGCACGAATCGCGAATTAACTTGTTGACTGACGGGCTTATTGGCCGACTGGACACGCCTCGTAGATGTCGCGGATGGTGCGAACCTCGGCGTCGCTCAGCGGTTTGCCGGCGGCTGACAGGTTGCATTCGACCTGGCGTTTGTTGCGAAAACCGGGAATCACGCACGCGACGCGATCATGGGCGAGTACGTATTGCAGGGCAACTCGGGCCATCTCATCTATCGAAGAACCGAACATTTCTTTGATTTGATCGACGCAAACGTTCGCCGCTCGCAAACCATCGGCTTTGAACTTGTCGCGGTTGCTGCGGATGTCGCCTTCCGGAAATGACGGCGCTTTCTCGCTGCTGTACTTACCGAGCAGAATCCCTTGGTTAAGCGGACTGAACGCAACGAATGCCATGTCGTGCGCTTCAAGCAATTGGTTCACCGCCCCGCCGCTGCGAATGAATCCATCGTCCATGCAATGGGCCCAGCTTTGCAGCACCGTCGGCTTAATCTTCGGGACAAGTCGCGTGAAGTCGTCGTCGTTGTAGGCACTCAGCCCAATCGCCCGAATCTTACCCTCGTCCTTCAAACGGTTCGCCACCTCGACCGCGCCATCGACAAACATGTCGGATTCACCGAAGTCGCCATGATGGAAGTAATACACGTCGATGTAGTCGGAATTGAGATTGCGCAGCGACTGCTCGCATTGGTGGCGAATGTGCAGCGGGTCATAAGCGTGGACGGCAGTGCCTTTGAAGTGCCCCACCTTCGTCGCGACGATAACATCTTTACGCCGATCGCCCAACGCCTCGGCCAGCATCCGTTCGGCACGACCGTTGCCATACACGTCGGCATTGTCGAAATGATTGACACCGCTATCGAGGGCGTGGTGAATGGCTTCGATGCATTCACCTTCGTCAACATCGGCCCAGCCAACCGGATTGCCCTGCGACCAGTTGGGACCGCCCATCGTCCAGCAACCGAGACTGACCTCGGACACTTCGATGCCGCAATGACCCAATCGCCGCTTCTGCATCGCCCCCGCCCTTCGCCAACGAACGACCAAAGATATTCGTTACATGTGCTTGATGACGGCGTCGCCGAACTCGCTGCACTTGAGCAGCGTCGCGCCTTCCATCAAACGATGGAAATCGTACGTCACCGTCTTCGCACCAATCGCACCGTCGATACCCTTCAGCACCGCGTCTGCGGCTTCGGTCCAACCGAGGTAACGGAACATCATCTCACCCGAAAGAATCACCGAGCCAGGGTTCACCTTGTCCTGATCGGCGTACTTCGGAGCCGTTCCATGCGTCGCTTCAAAGATCGCGGTTCCGGTGTCGTAGTTGATGTTACCACCCGGTGCGATACCGATCCCGCCGACGCAGGCGGCCAACGCATCGGAAATGTAATCGCCGTTGAGGTTCATCGTCGCGATGACGCTGTACTCTGCCGGTCGAAGCAACAACTGTTGGAGGAACGCATCGGCGATGACGTCCTTGATGATGATCTGCTTGCCCGTCTTCGGGTTGTTGAAGTGCGTCCAAGGCCCACCGTCGAGTTCGGTCGCACCGAACATATTCTTCGAAATCTCGTAGCCCCAATCGCGGAACCCACCTTCGGTGAATTTCATGATGTTGCCTTTGTGGATCAAGGTGACCGAAGGCTTGTCGTTGTCGATCGCGTATTTGATGGCGGCTTTGACGATCCGCTCGGTGCCTTCCTGACTGACCGGCTTGATACCGATGCCCGCCGAATCGGGGAAGCGAATCTTTTTGTAAAGCTCAGGGAATTCGGCTTGGAACAATTTCTTGAACTTCTTGTTGTCTTCAGAACCGTTTTCAAATTCGATGCCGGCATAGATGTCTTCGGAGTTCTCGCGGAAGATGACCATGTCGGTCTTTTCCGGGTGCTTCACCGGTGAGGGCACGCCCGTAAAGTATTGCACCGGACGCAGGCACGTATAGAGATCAAGCTGCTGGCGAAGGGCCACGTTGAGCGAACGGATCCCGCCACCGACCGGCGTTGTCAGCGGTCCCTTGATTCCGACGAGATACGTTTCAAATGCCTTGAGCGTTTCGTCGGGCAGCCATGAACCGGTGGCGTCGTGCGCCTTCTCGCCAGCCAACACTTCGTACCACTCGATCTTGCGCTCACCACCGTAGGCCTTCTCGACGGCTGCATCGAATACGCGAACTGCCGCCCGCCAGATGTCGCGCCCGATACCGTCGCCTTCGATGAATGGGATGACTGGGTTGCTGGGGACATTCAAGCCGTCCTTGCCCATAGAAATCGTAGCGCCCGATGTGGGTGGTTTAAGCTGTGCTGAAGCGGTATTCATCGCATCGAATCCTTGCAAAATTTCGGTGAAATAAGACACATTTTGTCGGCTGACAGGCGAGTGGCGGATCGTAACGATCGCCCCCGAAAGTGTCAATGTAATGCCTGCATGGTCCGACCACCGCAACAACCGCCACAAAACCCCCGTGGCTGGACCAAAAAGGGTAATTCGACTAAAAGGATGCGCTTCTGGGCGCGATTGGTTGACCGATGCAATCAATAGCCCCAGTACACTCATCCAGCATTCGAGGGAGCGGCGAATGGCGATATGGTGAGCGAGCGGTCAAACTTCGCGTCCATGAGGAATCATGCTAAATCCGCACGACAACCTAAGATCAGCCTTGACGATCCTCGCATTTATGGCGATTGGCGGGTCTGGCTCGGACGCTTTCGGTTTGGATGTGCCAGTTCCAGCCGCCGCTTCTGCAAATTCCATCGGGCAATCTGCGCAATACGACACCGCCCTTTGGACGGCATTCTTGGCCGAGCATGTCAACGAAGACGGACTGGTCAACTATGCGGGCGCGAAGAACGACCCCAATCTTCTGGGATTTGTCACTCTCTTGTCTCAGACCGACCCAACGAGCATGAATGACTCCAATGCTTCCAAAGCCTATTGGATCAATGCGTACAACGCGCTTGCGATTTATGCTGTGTGTTGGAAATTGCCTGACGACCGTTCAAAGCAAGATACATTTTCCGTTATCGATCAGCCGATCGACGGCCTTCCACCGAATAAGGGGTTCTTCGAAGGATTGGAATTTGCCGTAGCAGGGCAGCGGTATAGCTTGGACGAAATCGAGAAAAGAATTCTACTTCGGCAATGGAAGGGCATTCATCCCAGGAAAAGCAGCGTGTATTTGTTTGACGCTCCCAAGGACGCAGATCCAAGAATCCACTTCGCTTTGGTGTGCTGTGCACGAGGCTGCCCAAGACTTCAACGTGAGGCCTATGATGCGAAGCGCATCGACGCTCAATTGGAATTCGCAACTAAATCTTTCCTGACCGGTTCATCACGAAGCAAATTCAATTTGCGCGATCATACATGGTACGTTTCCGAGCTGATGCAGTGGTACGAGTCCGATTTTGTTGACTCTCGTTATACAAAATCCGAAAACAGCGTCTTTGAGTTCGCAGCAAACTATGTACGTGATGACTCGCTGGCCGATTCGCTGCGATCCGATCAGTGGCAGATGTCGTACACCAAGTATGACTGGAAACTGAACATTTGGCACAAGTAAGCACATCGATCCGAATTTCACCTTGATACCACCTTGCTGTTTCAGCGAAACGACTTGGAGATTAATAATAGTTTGCAACCCATACTCGTTGACATGTCATTCGTATTGTTTTTCGTCGCAAGTTTGGCAGCCGCAGGGTATGGCTTTCACCTTGCCGTTCTGCTCGCGTTGTTCTCGCGCAAACAAAAAGCCAAACGCGCTGAACAGAAAGCGACAATCGATGGATTCGTCGATGCCGACGATCGCGCATCCTGGCCCATCGTCACCACGCAACTGCCCGTCTACAACGAATCCGATGTTGTCACCCGCTTGATCGATGCGGTCGTAGCCCTCGACTACCCAAAGGACAAACACCAAATTCAAGTACTCGACGACAGCACCGACGAATGCAGCAACCTGATCGACAAGATCGTTCACCAATACGCCAATCAGGGCTACGACATCAAAGCCGTCCGTCGCGAGAACCGTCACGGTTACAAAGCCGGCGCCCTCGCCCACGCAACGCCTCAAGCCAAAGGCGAGTACCTCGCGATCTTTGATGCCGACTTTGCGCCGCCGCCTGTGTTCCTCAAGAAATGCATCGCGCTACTGCACGCCAATCCCAAAGCCGCATGCATGCAGGGACGATGGGCGCATCTCAACCGAGACGAATCGTGGCTGACCCGCGCGCAGGCATTGGGCATCGACGGACACTTTGCCATCGAACAAGGTGCCCGCGCATGGAACGGCCTGTTGATGAACTTCAACGGGACGGCAGGCATCTGGCGGAAGGCGGCGATCCTCGACGAAAAGGTCGGCGGATGGTCAGCCGACACACTCACCGAAGACCTTGACCTTTCGTACCGCGCCCAACTGGCGGGTTGGGAGATTGAATACTGCGTCGATGTCTCCTGCCCTGCCGAACTGCCCGGAACCGCCAGTGCATTCAAGAGTCAACAGCGCCGCTGGGCCACCGGTTCGATTCAAGTCGCCCGCAAATTGCTGCCGCGCATCTGGCGTTCGCATCTTTCGATGGCACAAAAAATCGAAGCATCGTTGCACCTGACGCACTACACCGTTGCGTTTTTCATGCTCATCCTTGCGGTGGTTGCCCGACCCATGCTGTTAATCTGGCTCAAGGGTGCGCACTTTCAGGATTGGTTCTATGGCGTCTGGGCGATCGTCTGCGTGACAGCGATCATTCCGTCAGCAGTTTATACGTATGCCCGGTTTGCACTTGGCGATGGCTGGGGTGGAATCCGCGTGATCCCCAGCATGTTGCTCTTGGGCATGGGCATTTGCGTGAACAACACGATCGCGGTTATTCGTGGACTGTATCTAAAAGGTGGAGAGTTCGTGCGCACGCCGAAATCGGGCAGCGTCGAAGGTCGCCGCGCGACGAGCAACTATCAGGTCGCTCAGCAGCAGCTTTGGCTTGTTGAAATCTTGCTGGGTATCTATTCGCTTTGGACGTTCAAGCAATACCTCGACAGCCACCGGTATTTTTTCAGTGTGTTCCTGCTGCTTTACGGTCTGGGTTTTCTGTGGATGGGTGTGTTGTCGCGGCCCGAGCGACGCAAAAAAGGCAATTCGGACGAAGTGGTCGAACCCAACGCTTCACCAGCGATGCAGGCTACATCCAACTAACAAGCGCTTTCGGACCGCCTTTCCAAACGCATGGGCGAAGCAATCGAATCAAAGGGTCGCGGGCTGGCCAAGCCGATTGTTGTCGGCTGGTTGCTCGTGATTGTATTCGTTGGCGTTTGTGCGAACCTTGTTGATTACCGTCATCACCTTCGCATCTTTCAATTGGCGTGGATGGTCGGGTTTGTTGGGTTCGGACTCATTGTCTATGCCCTGCATGAGATTGAAACATCACGACTTGGATCGTGGCCGATGTGGTTCTTGGGGATCGTCCTGATTCGAGTCGCGCTTCTGCACACCGTGCCCAGCGACGATCTGCATCGATACGTTTGGGAAGGCAAGATTCAACGCCATGGCCTGAACCCGTACGTCACGATTCCTGCCAACACCAACGACCCCATCCTCATTCGCGAAGATCCCAATTGGCCGCGAATAAACCACCCCGACTATCCGGCGATCTATCCGCCGCTATCGCAACTCATGTTTCGATTGACGAGTGCGATCAGCGACTCGGTCCTGGTCGTCAAGGCATTCATCGTTCTGTTTGAATTGATGGCAATCCATCTTCTGGGGCAATTGCTTGTACGAATCGGGCGCGCACCGCATTGGGCTTCCATCTTTGCTCTTTGCCCACTGACGATCACGTCGTTTGCGATCGAAGGGCATCAGGACACGTTGATGCTGTGCGCGTTGGCGGCTGCTGGCCTTGCGTCTAGCCGCGATCGTCTCTGGTTCTGCGCAGTTCTCTTGGGCGCGGCGATTTCTGCGAAGACGGTGGCTGTCGTTTTGATGCCGTGGATTGCATTTCGCAAACCCCTTGCCGTACCAGTAACCTTCGCAGTTGTTGTTGCGTGCTACTTACCCTTTGCAGATGCGGGCTGGCATGTTTTCGATAGCCTTTTGCGATTCGGAGACTCGACCACAAGCCTCGGAGCGATTGTGACGCTGCTTGATTCGTGGGTGGGCGACCGAACCGCACGAATCATCGCTGCCACCATTGTCGCAACATACGCAATCGTTCTTGCGATCAAGCGACTTGAACTCCCCAAATACGCAACGCGCATATTTGCCGCACTCGTGCTTGCCCTCCCGGTGGTTCACGCATGGTATCTGACGTGGTTTCTGTTCTTTGCGTGGTCGCGCGTTCGATGGGCTTGGATCGTTCTTTGTTGGGCGGCTGTCGTGTACTTCGAAGCCGACGGAAACCGCGCGCAAACCGGCGAATGGGTCATGCCAGCCTGGGTGTTCGCCGCGTGGTTCAGCCCCTTCGCCCTCGCCTGGATCGTCGAACGCTACTTGGGTTTCGACAAGTCCTGATCCACTGGGAATCCACCGACCTCCAACCCGATCCGGCCCCTCCGCTCGAACCGGTCAGCCAACCGCCGAAACGAATCGACCATATCCTGAATGCGCTGAATCGCCAGCAGCGTCGCTTCATACAACCGCTCGTCGTTAAGCAACCGACCAAGCGTCCCATCGCCTTCGGCAATCTTCTGCGACACGCGATGCAAATTCGATGCCGTCTTCGCCGCATGATCGAGCGTCGGCAGCGCTGCGTCGGCCAACTCGTTGACGCGGGTATCGACGCTGGTTAGAGCCTGCTCTGCGCGATTCGTGATCTTGGCCATCTCGGTTTTCAACGTCGCCGTCGTCTCCCGCAGATCGGACATTGCGCTTTTTGCGTCATTCGTCATCGCGAGCAGGTTGTCCATCACCTGATCCAACTTGGCACGCATCTCTGTGTCGCCAATCACGCCGTCGAACGTTTTGAGTACGTGATCCAGGCGCTGAACGGCGGTGTACAGGTTTGCGGCGATCTTTTGCGGGTCCGTGTCGACTTCCTGCATGGTGCGAATCTTCAGCAGTTCGTGAATGTCGTGCGCAACCGGCGCATACGCTTCGGCGAAATCACCGATCCCGACAACAGTGCTTTCGATTGAGGTGGCCATCTGCTGTGGAAAAATCCGTTCGAGCGAGTTGATCATCACGCCAGGAATCACGCCGCCAGGCTCAACGTGCCCAGTACCCCCACTCGCAAAGATATCGACGCGACCTCGTCCAATGCCCAGCGTAGGACTGATGCACTCAGCCCGCGCTCCCAACGGAATGCTGAACTCTTTCTTGATCTTTCCGAAGAGTACGACGCCCATTTCCGGGCGGGCCATGTCAATGAAATCGAGCGTCGTGACCCTGCCCACTTTGATACCGTTTAAGTAAATCGGCGAACCGTCGTCGATACCGGAAATCTCTTTGACTTCGATGCGCAACTCGTATTCCGCACCGCCGAGCCATCCTGGAGCTTCACCGAAAAGCACCATCAAGTATCCGAGAACCGCGATACCTCCAATCATGAACAACCCAACTGCAAAATTCCTCTTTGTTTCGTTCATGGTTTGCCTTTCAACCGAATACCCGCAAGCTGCTCATCCGCTGCCCGCCCCTCGACGAATTGCCGGACCGTTTTGTTGTCGCTGGTTTCCATGTCCTTCGGCGTTCCGTCGAATATAAACTCGCCTTCGTGCAACATGACGACCCGGTCGCCGATCTTTCGGACGCTGGCCATATCGTGCGTGACGACGACGCTGGTAACGTTGAGTTCGCGCTGCAACTTGATGATCAGTTCATTGATGACGTCCGACCGAATCGGATCCAACCCAGTGGTGGGTTCGTCGTAGAGAATGATCTCAGGATCGAGCGCGATCGCTCGAGCCAACCCCACGCGCTTTCGTTGTCCGCCCGACAGTTGTGCCGGTTTCTTTTCCTGCAACCCGTCAAGCCCGACCATGGCAAGCTTCTCAGCCACGGTCTTGGCGATGTTGGACTTGCTTCGTCGGGTGTGTTCGACTATTGGAAACGCCACATTCTCCGCAACTGTAAACGAATCGAAGAGCGCCCCCATCTGAAACAGAAAACCGAACCGCTTTCGCAGATGCACCAGTTCTCGATCGGTCATGGTGTCGATGCGTTCGCCCGCACAATAGACTTCGCCGGAATCCGGTTTGAGCAGCGAGACGATGTGCTTGAGAATCACACTCTTGCCCGCCCCCGACGCTCCGATGATGACGGTCGTCTCACCTTTTCGAAACTTCATGTTGACATCGCGAAGCACGACAAGCTTACCGAACTGCTTGCTGACGTCGCGCAGTTCTACGATCGGCGCGCCGTCTCCCTGAGCAGTCGTATCCAATTGTGCAGGTTCACCACTCAACGAATCATCTCGATGATTATACCAATGACTTAAAACCGTACAGCACCTTGTACAACCCCGTGCTGAACGTCGCGATGAAGAAGTCCACGATCAGGATCGCCATAAACGTCGCGACGAACGACTCTGTGCACGCCCGTCCCACGCCTTCTGCACCCGCACGACAATGAAAACCCTTGTAACAGGCGACCATTCCGATGATCCAGCCGAAGATCAAGCTCTTCACAAACCCGACGCCCAAGTCCCATTTGGTCATCGCATCCATCGTGTAGTAGCTGTACGGTTCGTAGGGAATATCCTTCAACCCGACAGCGATCCATGAACCGGCGAGCGAACCGCAAATATCGGCAAACAGCGTCAGGATCGGGCAGAGGATCAGACACGCGAGAAAACGCGGCACGACAAGATATCGAATCGGGTCGGAACCCATCGCCCGCAAGGCGTCGATCTGCTCCGTCACGTTCATCGTGCCCAGTTCTGCCGTCAATGCTCCGCCAACCCTGCCCGCGAGCATGACGGCTGCCAACACCGGCCCCAACTCCTGGACGAGTGTGACGTTGAGCAGCACCCCCATCCGCTCCGCGAAACCGGCTGCATGAAGCTGATCGTACGCCTGAATCGCCAGCACCATCCCGACGAATGTGCCCGTGATCGCAATGACCGGGAGCGAGCGGTTGCCCACTTCGTAAAGCTGCGGCATGACCAATCGCCAGTTGCGAAGTCGGAAGATGCTGGTGGCCATCCAGCGCGTGGTCAGCAGACAAAACATCCAGAAGCGACCGAACGCTTCGAGCGACCTACTCGTTTTTCTGCCGATCGTCGTGATGATCATTGGCCAACTCAGCCCTTCACCGAACCGCTCCCACCTGGCGAGATGCGCCTTTGCCTGAGCAAACGCCGATCAGTTTGTAACTGGCGCAAAAATGTGTGTCAATTGAAACCAAAGTTATGTCAATAAGAGGATGCGGCTTCTTTTCGTTTTATGCAGGAGGGGCGCCCCGGTTTCAAAGGCATTATTTGCCGATGCAAAACGACGAGAATATCCGCCCCAGCAAATCGTCCGTCGAAACCGTGCCCGTGGTGAGCGCAAGCGAATCGAGCGCTTCTCGCAGTTCAAGGGCGACGAGTTCTGCAATGTCCAGCAAATTGTCGGATGTTGTGGTGAGTTCGATGCATCGCAGCAACGATTCGTTAGCAGTCGTCAATGCGACATGTTGATTCGTGGACAACGTGATGGCGCTGTGTTCCGCATCGCCCGATCGCGTGACGAGTTGCCGTGCGAGCATCGTACGCAGGTCTTGAACGCGTTCGCCCGTCGCCGCGCTCACCAGACATGCCTCTCGGTTACCCGATTCCGAGAGCGATTGCAGAATTTCGTCCCGATCGGATTCGACCAAGTCTATTTTAGTTCCGATGAGCATGGTCGGTGCGTCGGCGAGTTGATGGAGTTTTTCGAGCGCTGCCTTGTCAACCAACTCGGACACATCAACAACGATACAAACCAGATCGACTCTGCCAGCCTCCTCTTTCGCTCGCTGACGGGCATGAACCAACACCTGGTCGGGACTGTCATCCACACCGGCAGAGTCGAGCAGCATCGCTTCGATGCCGTCGAGTGTTGCCGGTGCAGCAAGAATATCGCGGGTCGTCCCCGAGACTGCCGACGCGATCGCCCGATCGATTCCGGTCAGCGCATTGAGCAGCGTACTTTTGCCGGCATTGGACAAGCCCAGCAGCAACACATGCGGAACCACATCGAAGCGCGACTGCGACTCTGCCGATTCGATCAACGCATGCAACCGCGTATTCAAGTCTTTCACCTGCGACGCAAGTTGCTCCGTCGAAATGAAATCGATCGGTTCTTCCGCAAAGTCGATGTCAGCCACCACCAGCGAAAGCAAATCGGCGAGCGAATCCTGCCACGCAACGATCGTGTCGCGAAGGTCGCCCCGCATTACTCGTCGCGCCGATCGCAACTGTGCGTCGGTCCGGGCATGGATGGTTGTCGCCACAGCCTCGGCTTCGGAAAGCGACAATGCCCCCGAAAGATACGCCCGCGCAGTAAACTCACCGGGATGAGCCGATCTGGCCCCCGCTCGAATGCACTGCTCGACAAGCATATCCAACACCGGTGCCGACCCCACCGTGTGCAGTTCGACCGAGTCCTGTCGCGTATAGCTATGGGGTTCTGTAAACACATACGCCTGAGCAGGAACACGATGGCATGCATCGAACTCCACGTGGCCTTCAACGCATCGGAATCCGCGTCGCTTCGACAATGCGTCGTCCGACCCAGTCACAAAAACGCATTGGGCAATCTTGAATGCATCGGGTCCGGAAAGGCGCACGATTCCGCGCGGACCGACACCGGCTGCCGTGCATACCGCAACGATTGTGTCGTCCACATCAGCGTAAGAAGTTGCAGCCCCATCCACGAATAGTCCGTCCGATATTCAAGTAGCGATGAACGATTCCGCAATTCTGCTACACTGTACCGACTCGGTTCAACAATGACCAACGAGACATCAACCCTGCCGGATTTTGCTGACATGCATTCGGTCATCATCGATCAGATTCGTCGCGCCCAAAAAGGCGAACACTTGTCGCGCGAAGAAACCCGCGAAACCTTCACGGCGATGATGGCTGGCGCGCTCGAACCGCATTGGACAGCCGCTCTCGTCTGCGCGCTGAAAACCAAAGGCGAACACGTGGATGAACTGGTTGGAGCAGCAGAGGCAATGCGGCAGGCGGCGAAACGCATCAACAGCCAACGCCCCTGCATCGACACCTGCGGAACCGGTGGCGACGGAATCAGCACATTCAATGTTTCGACGACGGCAGCGATCATTGCCGCGGCTGGCGGTGCGGTGGTGGCCAAGCACGGCAATCGCACGAACACGCGGGTCAGTGGCAGCAGCGAAGTGTTGATGGAACTCGGCATCAACCTGGAAGCCGACGTGCCCGTGCTGGAACGCTGCCTCGAAACGTGCAACCTGGCGTTCATGCACGCACCGCATCTGCACCCGGCGATGGTGCATGCCGTCCCGGTTCGCAAGGCGATCGGTGTGCGGACGATGTTCAACCTTTTGGGGCCGCTGGCCAACCCTGCCGGCGCGGAATATCAGATCCTCGGTGTCAGTCGATACGAGCACCTCGAATTGATGGCCAACGCCCTGGCCAAGCTCGGTGCGAAACGCGTCTGGGTTGTACATGGCAGCGACGGGCTATGCGACCTGACGATTACCGGCAAGACGCACATCTGCGAGCTGCGCGACGGTGCGATCAAATTGCACACGGTCGAGCCAGACGATGTCGGTTTATCGCCTTTGCCACTTACAGAATTGATCGTCGAGTCCCCTTCCGAAAGCGCAGCCGCCGTCCGAACAATCCTGAATAAAAAGCGAAGCCCGAAACGCGACCACGCCGTCCTAAACGCAGCCGCAGCGATGACGGTGTACGGCGTCACCGATTCACTACGCGAAGGCGTCGAACGTGCAATCGAGATGATCGATTCAGGAGCGGCAAAGGAAAAGCTCTTCCAAGTCGCAAAGGTAAGCAATGCGTAGAGTGCATCCCCAACCAACACGTGCTTCAGAACAATCGTGGCGGTACCTCGCCCGTCCGTTTACGATGCCCGCATGAATCTGAGCGAATGGATCAAGCGACGTCTTTGGGCGTTTACGGTCGGTACGTTTGTCACGACGTTGGCGGTGCTGGCGTACCTGGCTGGCATGTTCGTACCGCTGTCGCGATTTCAACTCGACGAAGGCTTTCGCCACCTCAATCAGATCGATGCCGACCCGCGCATCGTCCTCATCGACATCAACGACTACGCCCTGCGCAGCATTCACCGTTGGCCGTGGCCCCGCCGCATGCAAGCCGACCTTGTCGGCATCCTCGAGGAATGCGGCGCTGAATCCATCCTGCTTGATATCGTCTATGCCGAACCGTCGCCCGGGCGCATCTCCGACCCCCGACTCGAGCCCGACTACGATGCCGATTCGCTCGGCGGCGAAGTCCTGGGCGAAACCTCAATCGAAAACGCGATCTTCGATGACCGGGAGTTGGCAACCGCGATCCGAAATGCCGGCAACGTTTACGTCGCATTGTTCTTCGAATCGTCGCCGCCGTCGTTCGATCCGCAGCAACTTCGCAACGATGCCCGTAAGATTCTCGACAAGAACCCTGATATCACGCACGATGCGTTTGCCTCGCGATTGAATATCCCCGCAGGCATCGACTCAAAATCGCGATTCACCCAGGCTCGGATCGACCATGTGCTGCGCAAAGATTTCGCACTGGATCAATCGGAAATCGCCGAGCGCCTGGACATTCCGGTACGCGACGTCGAAATTCACCTCAGTCGCATGAAACCGCTGGCGGCAGAGTTTCTCGTCGAGAAGTTTTTCCACAAGAATGCCGACGCAACCCTGGCAGAAGTCTACACGGCGATCTTGCCGAACCACCCGCCCAACATCGCTTCGCGCGACCGCCACGATGTCTTTCGCGAGTATACCCGGGCGTTGTCCCGTCGGTTCATCCGCCGGCATTGCCTGGAACCCGATCCTGCGTATGTCGATCTCTTGCCCAACGGTATCGACCCGACGGTACCGGTTGCAGAGATTGCCGGCGCTGCGAAGCGAATCGGTTTCGTGAATTTCAACAAGGACGACGATGGAATTCTTCGCCATGTCCCAGTCCTCGCGAAGGTCGATGGGCGTATCGTAAGGCAGATCGCCTTTGCGCTGGCGGCAGACATTCTCGACATCGACCTCGATTCGATTACTGCCGACAACAAGAATCGACTCGTCCTTACCGACAAATCCAAGTCGCACGAATGGCGTTTACCGCTCAACAAAAACGGCGAGATGCTGGTCAACTGGCACATCGATCGCGGCCATCCCTCGTGGGAGAAAAGCTTCACGCACATCCCGGTGTCACGGGCGATGGAGATCGCGACGTGTCGCCGAACCATCAGAAGCAATAATGCCCTACTTCGCACCCGACGATTCCAAGCCGTAGAATTGATGTATGAAGGCGCACCGTCAGGTCTGCTCGACCATGAAGCCCGCGTGCGACAATTGTCGCTGCTGGAATCTGGCATCGAACTCGCCAACGCCGAATCGCGACCGAATCTCGAAGTGCAGCGCGATGAACTGCTCAAAAAAATCGAACGAACTGAAGACCTTGCGCTCTCGAATATCGAACGCATGCATCAGGAAATCGGCGGGCTGGAACCAGAAGACGAAGAAGAACGTATCCTTTTTGAGCGTATCGAGAACCTCAACGCCCAACTCGTTGTCGGTCCGTTTACGAAAGAACTCAAAGCAAACAACGCCCGCCTGCAAGCCCGCGCCGACGAATTGCTACATGAACTTCGTGAAAAACTCGACGGTAAATTTTGCTTCGTCGGTCACACCGCATCGGCGCAAGCGGACATGGTGAACGCCCCGGTGTTTGAAAACATGCCGGGCGTGATGGCCCACGCCAACCTCGTCAACACGCTATTGCAAAATCGCATACCAACCGTCGCTCCGGCATACATGCCCATACTGCTAATTATCATTGTCGGTGCCATCATAACGTTCCTGACAGCGAGCAAGGGTCCTTGGCTTGCGTTTGCGTCATTGCTGCTTTTGATCGCACCGATGTTGGCTTTGTCGTGTTATCTGACGTGGAAGCATGGAATCTTTGTCGCGACGATTGTGCCGGCAGCGACCACGTTCGTGGCGTGGGCGATGATCACGTTGTATCGCCAGTCCACCGAAGAACGACAGCGCCGTTCGTTCTCTCGCGCACTCGCCCGCAACACGTCGCCGGCGATCGCGGCATCGATCACCCGACACATGGACAAGCTCGACCTCTCGCCCAAGCCGGCAGACGTGACCTGCTACTTCAGCGATTTGCAGGGTTTCACATCGATTAGCGAACGTCTCGACGCCAACCAGACCAAAACCATCCTCAACCACTACCTCGGAGCGATGGGCGAAGTCCTCGTCGAGAACCGGGCGTTTAACAAATTCATGGGCGACGGGATTTTCGCATTTTTCAATTCGCCACTTTGGCCGGTTGAAGACCACATCCTCGTCGGATGCGAATCGGCACTTGCGACGGCTGACAAACTCAACGAGCTAAAAGAGTCAGCCGACGAAGAGTACGCCGACGAATTCCGCGACCTCTGGATGCGCGTCGGCGTGCATTCCGGTCCTGTCTACGTTGGTTACTTCGGCAGCGAAAACCAAACCGACTACACCTGCATCGGCGACACGGTGAACCTCGCAGCCCGACTCGAAAGCGCCAACAAAGCCTTCGGCACGCAAATCATGATCTCCGACATCTGCCGAAACCACGCGGGCGATCGCTATCATTACCGCCACCTCGCAGCCCTTCAGGTCAAAGGCAAAGCCCAAGCCGTTCAAGTTTACGAGTTGCTGGGGCGAAAAGGGTCAGTGGATGACAAAGCGCTTGAATATGCCGACGCATTCGACGAAGCCGTCAGCGCATTTCAACGACAAAACTGGGCAGGGTCAAAACGGCATTTTCAGCACTGCCAACAGCTTCGCCCGAACGATCCAGCCATCGAACTCTACTACAGCGAGATCGAGCAACTGGAATTGAACCCGCCGGCAGACGGCGATGCGTGGAACATGGCCATCACCATGACGACCAAGTAGCTGCGCGATCTTTTCTACAACTCGTTCAACCCTGCGCACGATGCATCACTTTTGTTCAAGTTCAATTGACAATGCTCCGACATACAGTTGGTTTTGGTTCTGCGAATATAAATCATACAAGCAACCCATTCGGCGGAGGATTGAAGCACCGTGGTCAAGTCGCAAACACAGTCTTTTTCGATGACGGCACTTCCGCTGCTCGAGCGACAAAATACCGCACGCATTGCCGGCCCGGCGCCACAACCTTCGCTTGCACCGTTTCACACAAACGAATCATCGGCGAACACGATTGCCTATCTCGCGCTCATCGACGAATTGCAGAATAAGATGACGGCGCTACTGAGCGAACGCGACGCACTTCTCGGAACCGTTGAAACGTTGGAGCACGGCGTCAAAGAAGCTGCGCGCCTCCAACAGGATTCGATGTCGCTGCTGCCAACGGTTGACGGCGCAAAACTCGACCTGCTGTATCAACCGCTCGACGGCGTCAGTGGTGATGCATTCGACGTGAAGGATCTTGGCGAGGGCCAAGTCGGAATTGGCATCATCGACGCTTCCGATCACGGTGTGCCGGCTGCCATCTTGACTTCGAGCCTGCTGACCGCACTTCGCATTGCCCAAGACGCCTTGGCAACGGACGAAACGAAAAGCTCCGGCGATGTTCTAGACGCGGTTCAGGCACAGTTGGCTACGATGGATCTGTCGGAATGCGAATTCGCAGCCGGACTGCACGCTGTTTATGACTCCAACACGCAAGTGTTGCGTTTCGCCCGGGCGGGGGTCCCATACCCGATCCGAATTGCGGCTGACGGAAGCGTCACGGCACTTGTGTCGGACGGCCCGATCATGGGTGCGATTGATGACGCCTCGTTTGAAACGACAACGGTCAAGCTCAATCCGGGCGATACCGTGGTGTTTGCGACCGATGGGCTTGAAGCACTGTTGGCTATGGATAGCGAGGACTCGGATTCGCCGGAGCGCGCTCTCGCGTCTTGGTTTGAGAACCACGGTCAAACTCCAGTGGCAGCATTGTTGAGCCGACTACGCAAGCGACTTCGCGAAACTGATCGCAGCGCCTGGCATGCCGATGACGTCACTGCGATTTCGCTTCACATCCCGGGTTGACAACACTTCGTCATTTCCGATCATCCCGCGTATTCGGACTTTCGATTAAAAATTTCTATGAAGGAGGAGGGAATGATGACTCAAGAAGGTTTTGCTGCGCGTATGTTGGTCATGGGCGGCATGCTGCTTTCGACAACAGTGGCAACATCGGCTTCTCCGAACTATGTGTTGGATGACGGTAGCGGTAGTTTTAACATCGGTCCCAGCCAATTCGACGCGCAACTTCTGTGGGGCAATTATTTCGACGCATTGCCGGGCGCGGAAACCATTACCGAAATTTCGGTTTCGCTTTCACAGAGTGTTCCGCTTGGCAAACCCATTTCAATTCTCCTATTCGATGATCCGACCGACGACTTGGACCCTTCCGACGCGAACCTGCTGGCCCGGACCGACAGCGTCACCGTCGCTTCAGAATTCAATGAATTCCTGACCTTCGATATCACCGACACAACCGTTTCCGGCGGGTTTTTTGTCGGTGTGATGATGAAACTCGATCAGGGCGAAATCGCCGCCCACATGGACGATAGCTCGAATTCGGGCAGGTCGTGGCTTTTCTTCGATGGCGAAATCAACCTCGACAATCTGGGGTCATCTCCCCTTTTCTACAACATGGCCAGCACCCCGTTTAACGGCACCTGGATGATCCGCGCGACCGGCGTTCCCGAGCCCACCAGCCTGCTGATTATGTTCGCCGGATTGCATATTCTATGTCGCCGTCAAAACCGTTATTCCACACGGTTGCAATGAACCTCCGAAAACCGTAATAATCCAAATATGGCGAAACGCACGCACCCCAACCGGGAGGTCATCACCGGCCACGCGGACGACGATGTCAACCGCGGCGCCCAGCTTTCGTAACCAAACCTCGGTCCAGAACCACAGTCGTTCAAACAAAGTCGGTGATCCAAATCAGCCGACACGTTGGTGTAGAAATTGCAAACTCGGATGGGTTCAGTCCGATCCTTCACGACATACGAGGATAAAGACCATGACACAAGTACAAAATTCAGGCGTAGTTTCCGGCGGCTCAAACCTTGGCAGCAACGATCATATGACGTTGGTATCGCAGTTCAGCGCCAACAACTATGAACCGCTTCCGGTGGTTATTTCGCGCGGCGAAGGCTCGTGGGTTTGGGACGTTGAAGGGAACAAATATCTCGACTGTCTAAGTGCATATTCTGCACTCAACTTCGGCCATTCGCACGAACGGATACTCGATGCGTTCATCGAACAAGCCCGCAAGCTGACATTGACGTCACGCGCGTTTCAAAACGATCAATTCGGACCGTTCTGCGAAGAGATCACGAAATTCTCCGGCATGGACATGGTGCTTCCCATGAACACCGGCGCGGAAGCCGTCGAGACCGCAATTAAAACCGCCCGCAAATGGGGCTACAAAGTCAAAGGGGTCGAACCGGACAAAGCGCAGATCATCTGCTGCACCGGAAATTTTCATGGACGCACCACCACCGTCATCAGCTTCAGCGACGATCCGCAAACCAAAGACGGATTCGGACCGTTCACCCCGGGCTTTCCGATCATCGAATACGGTTCCATTGACGCGCTACAAGCCGCCATCACACCGAACACCGTTGGCTTCCTGTTCGAACCGATCCAGGGCGAGGGCGGTGTCGTCGTTCCGCCGGATGGATTCCTCAAACAAGTCCGCGAAATTTGCACGAAGCACAACATCCTGATGATCGACGACGAAGTACAAACCGGTTTGGCGCGTACCGGCAAGCGCTTCGCGATCGATCACGAAG
Organism: Alphaproteobacteria bacterium; assembly: GCA_028285105.1. Taxonomy (GTDB): domain Bacteria; phylum Planctomycetota; class Phycisphaerae; order UBA1845; family UBA1845; genus UBA1845. The sequence continues at coordinate 59,467 of JANQQE010000032.1, read as the reverse complement.
ACGTCAAGCCCGACATCATTATTCTCGGAAAAGCGCTCGGTGGCGGCGTCATGCCGGTGTCGGCGATCGTTGGCTCCAAAGAAGTTTTGGGCGTGTTTAATCCTGGCGATCATGGCAGTACGTTCGGTGGGAACCCCCTCGCCTGTGCCGTGGCGCGCAAGGCGCTCCAGACGCTGGCGAGCGAAGACCTTGCCGGGCAGGCGGACAGGAAAGGACAGAATTTTCGCGACAAACTGCGGGCAGCCAACTGCTCGAAAATCAAAGAGGTTCGCGGTAAGGGGCTGCTCATCGGCATCGAAATGACACCAGATGCCGGCGCGGCGAAACCGTGGTGCAAGAAGCTGATGGCCGAGGGTGTACTCTGCAAAGACACGGTCGAAAACGTGATGCGCATCGCCCCACCGCTGAACATCAGCGACGCCGATCTTGATTGGGCGCTTGAGCGCGTTATCAACGTGCTTCAGTAGTCGAACCGTCGTCGAACCATTTGGGGTGGGTCCTGCCAACCCTGCGGACAAAACATCCTGCGCAACATAATGCGCTTGAATATACGGAGCTTAGCCAATGGCCGTCAGCCTGAAGGGACGCAGTCTCGTATCGCTCAAGGATTTCTCGCGCGAAGAAATCCTCGAAATCTTGCACACCGCCGACACGCTCAAACTCGAACGCTTTCGCGGCCAAACGCACCCGCTGCTAGCGGGAAAGACGCTCGCGATGATTTTTCAGAAACCGTCGCTGCGTACCCGCGTTTCGTTTGAAGCGGGCATGACCCAACTCGGCGGGCACGCGATCTATCTTTCACCGACCGACATCTCGATCGGTCAACGCGAACCGACCGAAGACATCGCCAGGGTTCTTTCACGCTACTGCGACATCATCATGGCCCGAACGTTCGGCCACGACATCGTCGTCGATCTCGCGACACACGCCACGGTTCCGGTCATCAACGGACTGTCCGACGAAGAACACCCGTGCCAGGTGCTCGCAGACCTCCAAACCATTGGCGAAAAAAAGGGACGCCTCGAAGGATTGAAACTCGCTTACGTCGGCGATGGCAACAACATGACCCACTCGCTGATGTTCGGTTGCGCCCAAGTCGGTATGCACATGACAGCCGTCACCCCACCGAACTACGAACCCGACGCCAAGATTTGTGCGGAGGCGGCTGCGATGGGCAAGGAAAACAACTGCACCATCGAAGCCGTCACCGATTTATCAGGTGTCGCCGATGCAGACGTGGTCTACACCGATGCGTGGGCCAGCATGGGGCAGGAATCGGAGGCAGCCGAACGTCGCGAACGTTTCGCCGATTATCAGGTGAACGCCAAGTTCATGGCATCGGCCAAGCCATCGGCGATCATCATGCATTGTCTGCCCGCGCACTACGGAGAAGAAATCGACTTCGAATCGTCGCGTACGCCCAACTGCGTGATCTTCGACCAAGCCGAAAATCGTCTGCACGCACAGAAGGCGCTGATGGTTTTGTTGGCGAGTTGACCGTTTTGTGGGCGGGCTGATTGGTTCGATTCACGTGGAGCAGACAGCCTTGGTCGGAAGATTCGAAATTCTGCCAGGACAAGTGGCTTGGCCTCTTTGGATAGGAATGTCCAAGGACGAGGTCATTCAGGTTCTTGGACCGCCAACCGAACGATATGAGTCCACCGAGGATAATGGCGAGAATGATGAGCATTTCTCATATCCTAACATCCCTTTGGATTTATCGTTTTTTAGCTTGGACTCTGGACGGCTCAGTTGGGTGGAGTTTGACCGCGGCGCTTCGTTGTTTTGGAAATCTGACAACATCTTCATGATGGATCGGACACAGATTCTCCAAGAACTCCAAGACCTTGGCGACGAGCCAGAATACGAAAAAACTACATACGATGATGGCGCCATGCTCGAAGAGGCTTACAGATTCTATTCTCTCGATATCGCGTTGTTTTTCGGCGAGGACAGATCGCTCGAAAACGTAAGCAATGGTTGAGAGAGCGATAGCTGATTCCACCGATTGAATCAGACTATTCTGCAGTGACTCTCGTGCTGTTTGCTTCTTGGGGATCGCCCGCGTTTGCGAACGTCCTTGCTGCCGCGACAAGCCCGAGAAACATAGGGTCGGGGCGCAGTGGGCGGCTGGTCAGTTCGGCGTGGGCTTGGGTGGCGATGAAGTATGGATGGTCGTTCGTATTCAGTTCCAGAATCTGCATGATGCGTTGATCGGGCGAGCGGCCGCAGAACATCATGCCGGCGGCTTCGAATTGTTCGATGTATTGCGGCGCGACTTCGTAGCGATGGCGGAATCGCAGTCGAACCGAATCGGCCCCATCGTACATGCGCGACACCATCGAGTTCTTTGCAACGCTAATATCCTGCCCGCCCAATCGCATGTTGCCGCCGAGCGATTCGAGTTCGCGCTGCTCTGGCAGAATGTCGATCACGGGGTGCGGCGCATTCGGATCAATCTCTGTGCTTCCCGCCCCCTGCAAGCCGCAAACGTTGCGGGCGAATTCAATCACCGCGATCTGAAAACCGTAGCAAAGCCCAAGATATGGCAAGCCGTTTTCGCGGGCGTACTTGACGCAGGCGATTTTGCCGTCCACACCGCGAACGCCGAACCCACCGGGAATGATTACACCATCGACACCTTTTAACTGCTCGCCGACGTTTTGGTCGGACAGTTCAGTGCTGTCGATCCAGACGATATTAACCTTGATGCCATGGTTCGTGCCCGCATGTTCCAACGCCTGAATGATGCTTGCGTAACTGTCGCGAAGGGACGTGTACTTACCGGTGATACCTATTGTAACAAGCGAAGATGCAGCTCGGTATTTGGTCAGATATTCCGACCACCGCGCCCGTGACTCCGCTTCAACTTTCGGATCGGTCTTGGCTTTGAGGTCGAGCGTTTCGAGGACCGTTTCGTCGATGCCGTCTTCCCGAAGCGCTTCAGGAATCATGTAAACGGTTTCAACGTCATGCATGCTGAACACGCGATCGATCGGTACGTTGCTGTACATCGCCAGCTTTTCGAGTACTTTGCGCGTCACCGGTTTGGTTGCACGGCAGGCGATGATGTGGGGCATGATACCGACGGCCATCAGTTGCTTCATATTCAGCTGTGCCGGTTTCGACTTTTGCTCGCCAAGGGACGGTGGTTCGACCACGTACGTCAGCGCGACGAAACAGCAACTGCTGGGCCCTTCTTCGAACGCTAGTTCGCGAACAGCTTCTAAGTAGTACGCATTCTCAACATCGCCGGCCGTTCCGCCGATTTCGACAAACACGACGTCCGCATTCGTTTCGACAGCCAATTGTCGCAGGTGATACTTCACTTCACCGGTCACGTGCGGAATCATCTGCACGTCGCGACCGAGATATTCACCCTTGCGTTCCTTCTCAAGTACCCGCGAAAAAATCTGCCCCGACGTCGAAAAGTTCAGGTGCGTCAGATCCTGGTTGAGCATCCGCTCGTACGTCCCCAGGTCCATGTCGCATTCCATCCCGTCATCGAGTACAAAAACTTCGCCATGGCGGTATGGATTGAGCGTGCCACTGTCGCGGTTGAGATAACCTTCCAACTTGATCGGCGCGACCGACAATCCCTTATCCTTCAAGATGCGTGCAAGCGAGCTGGAGAATATCCCCTTACCCAGACCGCTCATCACCGTACCGACAACGATGACGAACTTGCATTGACCCGGTTTGTAACCGGGCGGAAGCGACGTGAAAAACTCCGTGTCTTCCGTCGATTCGCCGATGGATGCAAAGATGTCTTCCTGATTCATGGGTTTCGCCAATGCATCACAGGGTTTGTTCGCTCATTGCAGAATCATCTCGATCCCACGCAAGTCGCCCACTATGGATTCGTCAACGCAGCCACGCGCTCTACAAAAGCGTCGTAGTCTTGGGGCGTATCAATACCGATCGCAGCCCGATTCACCAACCGCACCGCGATGCTGTATCCATGTTCAATCCAGCGAAGTTGCTCCAACTTTTCGGTCCGCTCCAATGGAGTCGGTTGAAGCGTTTGAACTTCTTCGAGAAACGCAGATCGATATGCATACACACCTAAGTGCAGCAAATATGGTGCGGGTTGGTGGGATGTGCCCTTCGTTTCAAATCCGCGAGGATGGGGAATCAGCGCCCGGCTAAAATAAATCGCCCGCCCGTACCCATCCATCACCACCTTCACCGCATTCGGATCGCGCGGGTCAGCCGCCTCCAACACCGCAAACGGACACGCCAACGTCGCGATCGTCGCATCGGTGTCCGCTTGTAAAGATTCGACCAGCGTGTCGATGTGGGCTGGATCGATTTCCGGTTCGTCGCCCTGCACATTAACGACTAGACCAGACTTGATTTTAGCAGCCACCTCAGCCACCCGGTCCGTACCGGTCGGATGATCGTCGCGCGTCATCACCACATCGCCACCGAACGACTCGACCGCTTCACGTATCCGCTCATCATCCGTCGCAACCACCACGCGATCCACGCGGGTACATTGCGCCGCGCGCTCGTACACATGCTGGATCAGATACTTTCCGGTTTTGTTGGCGAGGGGTTTGCCAGGAAAACGCGTGGAGGCAAAACGGGCTGGGATGACCGCAAGGGCGTTCATCGCTCGACCCTCCACACAAAGATGCTTACGTGTTGGTGTGGCACGAAGCAGTCATATCTGATTTTTCACAGGGTGTCAAAGCCATCGTCAAAACTACCGTTATGCTTCGAGCAAAAGCTCCGACGTCGATGACGGTGCGTCCATCTTGCCCGACAGCGTCAGGTATGCCGACACGACGGCTGGGTCGAACTGCGTTCCCGACGCTTCGCGTAATCGCTTGCACGTTTCTTCTTCTGTCAGGACATCGCGGAAGGGCCGCTTCGATCGCATCGCATCCCGGGCTTCTGCGAGGGCGATGATTCTCGATTCAAGCGGTATCTCATCGCCAGCCAACCCGTCGGGATATCCGCCGCCATCGAAATGCTCGTGATGGTGTCTTACGATTCGTGCGAGATACTCCATGCCGGGCACGCGCCTCAGGATGCTCTCGCCAATCTCGCAATGCTCCTGAATCCGGCGACGCTCTCCGGTGCGCAGTCGTCCACGTTTTTCAAACAAGGCTCGCGGCAAACCGATCTTACCGATGTCGTGCAGCAGCCCGGCAAGTTGAATCCTCTGTAACTCGTCCTCGTTGCTTTGCCCCAATTCGCGGGCGATCTTGACCGCCAATGTGCTGACCCGTTCGGCATGGTCGCGCATGTACGGGTGAATCGAATGGATCGTCTGACAAAGGGCTTCGATCAAACGCACCCAACGAAGCTGCTGGGCCATGTGCCTGTCGCAATTGCGCAGCGCCGTGCAACCAATCGCACTGAGGGCCACAAGCACAGACTGCTGCCTTGGCGTCAGCGAAGGCTCGCCACTCTGCGGGACAGCCTCCACCACGCCGATAAACACGCCCGATGCCTGAAGCGGAAGACGGATGACCGGTCTGGACACTCCACCTGGACCGATTGGCTCCATTGACACGTCAACAATCGACGAGTTGGAGGTATCAATGGGTTGCTGCTGATCCTCCACCCAACGGACCAGCGTACTTTCGGGCAACATAATATCCTCATCTCCGATGCGAACATCGGCAAGACACTTGAGTCCGTACGTCGATTCGTCAATGACATGCAGCGCCGCCCTAGCCCCTCCCAACACAGCAACGACTTGCTCCACGATGTCTTGCGCCACCCGATGACGATCGGGAATCAGTTGCAGGATCGAAAACGTCGAACCCATCAAGGCCATGGCATCGCGATCCACGACATCAGTTTTGACCGGTTTGGTTGGAGCTTGAAGCGACGTGAGCAAATCGCTCATGTCCGGCACATCTCCCTTGGTGTCTTTGGCCGGTTCGGCGACCACGACGCGATCTCGCCCCTGGGACTTGGCCTCATAGAGCGCTCCGTCGGCCAACTTGATCAGTTCATTGGCGTCATCGACCTGACTTTCCTGCACTTCCGAAACACCGATGCTGGCTGTCACGCTGATCGATTGCCCTTCAAAATTCATCGGGTCGCAACGAAGGGCGTTGCACAATTGCTCAGCCACCTCACGGGCTTGTTCGATGCGGGTGTTCGGCAGAATCACGACGAACTCTTCTCCCCCATACCGCGCCACTTCGTCTGTCCGTCGCAGTTGGCTGGCCATCCTGCGCGACGCTCGCTTTAGCACGAAGTCGCCGGCTTGGTGACCGTAGGTGTCGTTGAGTTTCTTGAAGTGATCCAGGTCCACCATCATCAAGGAGAGCGGCCAACCCGTTCGAGCAGCGACAGCCGCCTCGCGCGTGAGTGTCTGCATAAAGGCCCGCCGGTTGGGCAGTCCAGTCAATGGATCGCGTGACGCCACATCGCTGATTTGCTTGTGCTCATGGCGCATGGTCGCGAGCGTACTGGCGATCACGTCTGCGCACAGTCTGATCTCTTTGACGCGAAACTGCGCGGGTTCGATTTGGGTGTCTTCCGACTTGGCCTCGCGGATCGCCTCTTTCAACTTCGCCGATTCCTTCAACCAGCGCCTGCCCGTCGCAAAAACTCCGGCGGCGATGACCGCCAATGAACCTGCGATCGAATACAGAAACACCGGCATCCACTGTGCGAACAAATGCCCCACAAATGAATGATCGCGTTTGGCGCTGGTCAGGGCGCAAACCGCAGCGACGATCAGCATCCCGATCGCAGCGAACGTCATCCGTCTACTGATGCGAATCACTTGAAACTATGCTCCGTACGTCTAAATGCAAATGTGCGCGCGAATCCGTCTGGCGACGAGATCGATTGCGCTCGCGTTCATAGTGCATCGACGATGGAGCAGCGCAGCTTGGGAAGTGCGCAGGTGTGCAATAGACAAGAATCGCGTCCGGTAAGGCGGGCCTTACCGAATTCGATTGATGCGTCAAGAGTTGCCTTGCGGGCTACGAATATAGGACGCACCGCAACTTCTGAGTATCGATTGTTGTGTTGATTTATCGGCGACGGAAACGGGTCAATCCGACCAGAGACATGATCATTCCGGTCATTCCGATCGCACCACAACCCCCACCGCCACACGACTGAGGCTCGAGCGGCTGAAAGACCAACGTGAACTCATCGGAAGCGCCGTACACACCATTTGAATCGACGAAGCGAAATGTCGCTGAATAGGTTTGCGACGTATCGACGCCGGGTTCAACACCGAACAACAGATGTTCGTGCCAGATGAATTCGTCGGTCTCAGGGTCGCCGACAAACACTCGCGAATCGCCATCCGATGTGAGGATTTCGTTTCCGTCGATGTCGTATAATGCAAATTCAGTGTCGAAGCTGATCCGCTCCAGGGCGACTTCAGCGCTTTCATCGAGGGCGTTGACGTTTGATTCTGGACGATCGACTGCCAGCCCATCCCAGCCCGGTTCGATGCTCATGTAGTAACCTTCAAAGTCACCCGATGCGATCCGCGCAAGAACGTAGGGTTCATCGACTTCTGATGGACGGATCAACGCCAATACGGGTTGTTCGGTGTCGCTTGGTTCGGTATTGCTGAGTCCAACCTCAAAGTCAATCTCCGACGCATCGACCCGTGCGCCAAATACCACCAGAGAAGTCAAAACAATTGCCCAACAGCATTGCAGATTTTTTTGATGCACAGCAAGCCTCCGTGCGCTTCGCACCGCTTGAGGTATGATTGGTAAACAGAAAACAATCAGACTGAAAGAACTATTCGACGTCCAGATTTTCGGTGCCAGACGAGTCATCGCAACCGCCAGATGACATCAAGAATGCGTCGGAAACCAAACCCGTCAAAATACTATGACCCGGATGGGCAAGCAGAATTCGGGGAAGTCCGAAGACTGTCATTGTCAAAAAAAAGAATGCACAGATGCGTGTGCGACGTTTCCGAAACATGAATGCACCTCAATGAAATTATGAAAGCTGTAATTATAAGTACATCCGGCGCTTAAAGTAGCCCGAACGCACCCTCCCGTGAACCGACTTGGATATTTGAAAACTGCAAACGTGTCAAGGTCATGAAACTAGTGAATCCATCCGACACAATTCGGATAAGACCGGGCGCAGAGACACTCGCCTAAACTTGATCGAGTGTGTGACCCATTTTCTGCTTCTTCGTCGCGAGATACGCTTTGTTATGCGCATTCGGCGAGATTTCGATCGGAAGTTGCTCGACGATCTCAATGCCGTAGACCTCCAAACGATTCACCTTCTTCGGGTTGTTGGTTAAAATGCGCAAACGTTGCAAACCAAGGTCGCGACAAATCTGGGCGCCAACGCCATAGTCCCGCCGGTCGGCTGGCAGACCGAGTTTTTCGTTGGCTTCGACCGTATCAAGCCCCCCATCCTGCAAGCTGTACGCCTTCAGCTTATTGTGCAACCCAATGCTGCGCCCTTCCTGGCGCAGATAAATCAGCACACCCTTGCCTTCCTTTTGAATCAACTCCATCGCCTGATTCAACTGACTACCACAATCGCAGCGCTGACTCCCAAACACGTGCCCCGTCATGCACTCCGACTCGACCCTCACCAGAACCGGATCCGTGTGCGGCACGGTCACACCGTCCTCACCCACCGGGCCAATACCTCCGCAGCACAGCGCCAAGTGCGGCTCGTGATCGACCGGTGATGAATACTCGATCAGCGTAAATTCGCCGTGCCTGGTCGGCAGTTTGATGACCTCGCCGCGCTGTACAAACTGTTCGCGCTGCTGACGGTATTCGATGATTTGGGCGACGGAATAGATGTTAAGACCGTGCTTTTTCGCGAAGAGTTCCAGCGCCGGACGGCGGGCCATCGTGCCATCGTCGTTCATGATTTCGATCAGCACGCCCATCGACTTCAAGCCGGCTAACCTGCACAGATCGACGGTGCCTTCCGTTTGCCCGGAACGTACCAGCACACCACCGTCAGCCGCCATCAGCGGATTGAGGTGACCGGGTCGGGCGAGATCGGTCGGTTTGGTGTCTTCGGCGCAGGCCACTTCGATCGTTTTGCAGCGATCGGCTGCCGACACGCCCGTCGTCACTCCGAAGCGCGAGTGGGCATCGACCGTCACCGTAAATGCCGTTCCGAAGCGGGTCGTGTTTTCGGCGGTTTGTTTGTGCAGGTGGAGCGCTTCGCAGCGCTCGCGGGGCATGGAAATACAAAGCACACCGCGGGCTTCCTTGAGCATGAAATTCACCGCGTCGGGCGTGACCTTCTCGGCGGCCATCACCAGATCGCCTTCGTTTTCTCGATCTTCGTCATCGACGAGGATAATCATCTTGCCCGCACGCAAGTCTTCAAACGCCTGCTCAATGTTGCTGCACGTGTTGCTCATAGAACGGTCCAATTCGAAGCCGGTTGACAATAAGTGAAATAGCGGGTGCCCCAGCCTTTTAGGCTGGGGGACGGACGAAGTTCGACGATCCCTCGATGCGCGATCAGGCCCCCACCCTGAATGGGCGGGAGACCCTGCATCACGAAGACGATCAATATCAAGACTGTATCAAAGTCGACGAAAAAGGCACATCGACGCAACTCAATTCCCACAAGCCGCATCCAACCGCTGAAGTTGACGACTCGGCAGTTTCCTGCTCAATACGCCTGCAATGTATCGAGACGCCTCGGCTTGCTGCTGCAAATCGACGCCGGTTTCAGCGCCCATCCGATCCAGCAGATACAACAAATCTTCGGTCGCAAGATTGCCCGTTGCACCGGGTGCAAACGGACATCCGCCAAGCCCGCCCGACGACGCATCAAACGTCGCCACGCCCAACCGCAACCCTTCGCAAACGTTCGCCAACGCCGTGCCATAAGTATCATGAAAATGTAGGGCAATCGCATCAACCGGCGACGACGCCAATACGCCCGAAAGCACCCGAGCCACATCGTTTGGACACGCTGCACCAATGGTGTCGCTGATGGAAACTTCATCGACGCCCATTTGCAAAAGCGCCCGCGTCGTTTCTGCGACAACCGATTCGGAAATCTCGCCTTCGTACGGACAAACGAAACATGTCGAAACGTATCCGCGAACCGAGATACCGCCATCGATGGCGCGCTTGCAAATTCTCTCAAAAACCGAAAGCGAGTCGGCTCGACTCATGCCAATGTTTTTCTTGCAAAACGTTTCCGATGCGGCGGTGAAGACGGCAATGCGCTTGATCCCACTTTCGACGGCACGATCCAACCCGCGTTCATTGGGCACGAGCGCGCTGAAAACGCCTTCCAATTGTGGCAGGTTTTCAATGACTTCGCCGGCATCGGCAAGTTGCGGGACGAATTTCGGATGAACGAAAGATGTGACTTCGATTTGCGAATGGCCCGCGTCGACAAGCTTCTGAATGAATTTGAGCTTGTGTTCGGTGCTGATTTGTTCAGGTTCGTTCTGCAAACCATCTCGGGGACCGACTTCAACGATGTGAACCTTTTTGGACTGCGAATCACTCATCCGCTTCCTCGTCTTCAACCGTGTGATCGAGTCGAACGAGCAGCGCCCCCATCTCGACGAGTTCGCCCTCCGAGCACGTAATTTCCTTCACCCGGCCAACCGCCGGTGCGGAAATCGTCATCTCCATCTTCATCGATTCCATGATGATCAGCGGTTGATGGGCGGAGAGGCTATCGCCATCGGCCACCAAAATGCGAAGAATTGTTCCAGGCATCGGCGCGATCAGTTCGGGCATCATCGCCCCACCCGCTTTTGCAGCATTCGGACCGTTCGCGTCAATCTTCTTGAAATCGTAAACCTGTCCGCCGTACCAGACCTGCACGTCATCGCTGCGCCGGTTGCCAAAAAACCGCACGACTTTTCCGCCCATGCGAATCCAGCCCGAACCGTCCGCCGCCAACTCAATCTCGGCATCGAGCGTGCGACCGTCCAACGCGACGCGAAAATCGTGCGGGGAACCGTCAGCAACCTTTTCAATGGAAACGCTCAATGGTTCCGGTTGACTCGAATGTTGAAGCATTATCTTGCGTGACATATTCGTACTTTGCTAAAGCGTTCCAAGAATAGAGAGCATTTCATCAAGCACTGCGCCAATGTCCGGCATCGCGCCAGGGCGATGGGGTGCTGGTTTGCGCCTCGGACTGCGCACCGCGTACGGTTGACTTTTTTTCTCGCCCCAGCATCGCTGCTGCCACCAGCACTTCGTCGGGTAACTCTGCCGGACCGTCAGCGCGAAACGAATCCAAAAAGTGCGTGTCGTACACGCCCCTCACGAAAGCGGGATCGGCCAACACGGCGGCCATGAATGCGATGTTCGTCGTCACACCCGTCACCACGAATCGCCGAAGCGCCCATGCCATCCGGGCGAGCGCCTCTTCTCTCGTTTGCCCCCATACAGCCAGTTTCGCAAGCATCGGATCGTAGTACACCGACACTTCGTCACCAGCTTGCACGCCCGAATCCAATCGAATATTTGCACCGACCGGCGCGTCGAAATGGCGTATCGCGCCAACCGACGGCAGGAACCCGCGGGTTGCGTCTTCGGCATAAATGCGACACTCGAAAGCATGACCGCAGGGATTCAGGTCGGCTTGCTCGAACGGCAGGGGCATACCAGCCGCCACCTCTAGTTGAAGTCTCACCAAATCGAGTTGCAGACGCATCTCCGTGATGGGATGTTCGACCTGCAAACGCGTGTTGACTTCCAGAAAATAAAACGCGCCCGACGCATCTAGAATGAACTCGACCGTTCCCGCACCCGAATAGCCAAGGGCCTGCGCCGCCTGGACTGCGGCTGCTCCCATTTCTTCACGCAATTTGGGCGACAGCGCCGGCGAGGGCGACTCCTCGATGATTTTCTGATAGCGACGCTGGATCGAGCATTCGCGCTCGAACATGTGTACCGCGTTCCCAACCGAATCGCCGAAAACCTGAAACTCCACATGCCTCGGCGATGTAACGTATTTTTCAAGAAACACGCGATCGTCGCCAAACGCACTCGCCGATTCGCGACGGGCAATATCGATACCGCTGCGCAATTCCTTCACGTCTTTGGCGATGCGCATGCCCTTACCGCCACCGCCAGCCGCAGCTTTCACGAGTACCGGATATCCGATTCGTTCGGCTTCCTTCTCGAGCGTTGCCACATCGGCATGCCCTTCATCCCAATACCCGGGAACGACCGGCACGCCTGCTTCGGCCAACGTCGTCTTGGCGATCATCTTGTCGCCCATCTTGCGAATCACGTCAGGACTCGGGCCGATGAACACGATTCCCGCGTCGCTGCACGCCTGCGCGAACTCGGCGTTTTCGGAAAGGAAACCATAACCGGGATGGATCGCGTCAGCCCCGCAAGACTTGGCGATATCGATGATCCGATCGATGCGCAGGTAAGTGTCTGCGGCTGTCTCGCCATCAAGCGCGTAGGCCTCGTCGGCACGGCGCACATGAAGCCCCCAACGATCCGGTTCGGAATGAACCGCCACCGCAGCAATGCCCATCTGCTGAAGCGTGTTCGTGATCCGAACCGCAATCTCGCCCCGATTGGCAATTAAGACTTTCTTAAACACATGAACCCCGCGCGAGGGGTGCGTCCCGGACGCACCTGTTAAACCGGTAAGCCATCAAGTTGCGCCACCCATTAATTCGCATCGAGACTGCTCTCGCCACCATATTCCGTCTTGACAAATCGGACCGGACCCTCTTCGGGAATGGTGGCGATGTACATGTCCTGATACCGCGTCGGCGAACGCCCCGTCCCACCGAGTCGCAAATACAATTCCTGCATGTTTCCACTCTGCACACCGTCGATGATCGGGCCCGTGTTTCCAACCCAGAGTACCGTTCCGCCCGCGTGATTCTGTAACACGGAATTAACAAAGCCGTCTGCCCACGTTTTGGTAATCGCCACCTCGGCTTGTGAGAATTCCTGTACTTCAAGGCCAAGTCGGTCTGCCAGCACATCGCAAGTCTGGCGATTGCGGATGAACGCAGAGGTGAAGATCGCGGTCACGCCATTTTCATCCAATGCGTCAGCCAGCGCCTCCGCCCGTTCCTCGCCCTCGACAGTGAGCGGCGGATCGAATTCGTCAGGATCGCGCTCGGCATGGCGAGCGATAATGATGGTCGTAGTTGTTCCGGCTTGCGATTGCACCGGCGCAGTCGAAACCTGACAGCCGAGCATCCCAAACGTCGTCAACGAAAAAACCGAAACCCAAACCGACAGCAAGAAAGATGATCGAGGTCGCATGAATGATTCCTGTAATCTCAAGGCCCAAGTTCGACAAAACAACCGACGCCCGCGAAGCGATAAAACCGCCAACAGGCCATCCGGCACCGATGGCCCGCAAGTATAGCGGGAAGGCCGCCATCTGGCGAAGGCTTGGGAATGGGGTCTGGGAACAAGTATGATGTAGACGGCCGACGAAACCTTCAGTGTCCAGTGTACCTAAACTCCGACTGTCGAGGGCCGACTGGGTTTTGGGAAAGTGCGGCATCACTAACGCGCCGCCACGAGTCCATCAAATGCGTTTACTAAACTGGCTGGCACAGCGATTGCTTCCAGGACGATTTCGCTCAAGCCGCGCTTCTGCTTCGGATTGGCATTCACAACCTGGAACGCGCGAACGCGAAAGTGAATTGGTCAATGGAGACCTTAGGATGAGCGCTGACCAGATCCGTGCATTGGTCATGCAGATGGATACAAGAATCTCCAAGGATGAAGAAAACGCATGGGATCAATTGCGTCCCTTGGGAATCGCCGTCGTTCCATTTCTGGCCGAGGCATATCCAAAGATGAAGAAATGGCAGGGTCGCGTTTCATGTGTCTTTCATTCGAATCGGTATGCAAAAACAAGTGAAGCCGCTTATAAATTGGGCGTCGCGGCTCTTCAGGATCGGGCGACACTGGTCAGATACCGGGCATGCGGACTTCTGGCTTATTCGCTACGCAAATCCGCCATCCCCCATCTGAAGAAGCTGCTGTGCCACGCCGACGAAAAAACTGCAGAAGACGCGCGTGCAGCGATCGACGCAATCAAGCACAAGAATCATCACTTCTTCATGGACCGCGACCATTCGGAAAAAACGTTTTGGCGTGTCAATCCGGCAGATACGGAACTGGAACTCTGAGCTTCCGAGAATCGAATAGTGCCATGTCCACTAGCCAAGTCTTGGGACATCCGTGTAAGGAATCGTTTGGCAATGGATTCGCCTGCTGACGATCTCTAGAATCGGATTGCATGTCAAAACTACTCATACTGTATGTTGTCTTGATCGTCTTGTACTACGTTCTGCTCTTTGCGTGGGTACCGGCGGCCATCGCCATGATCAAAACGAATTACCGCAAGCGCTACGTCACGCTCTTCGTCGGCACAATCGCGTTGGCCGTTTGTACACTCGTCGCGAAATGGTCGCTGGGCTGGTATTCTCAAGGCGCCTCCTACCCGAGCGCCTCATTCCTTTCCCCTTCGCGTCGATACGAAGCAGTTTGGACATATGCAAATTCTGTCCACGACCCACCCAACTGGTCATTGCAGATTTGGCCTACCCTGAGGCCTTCCTACTCCCATATCCTCTGCAAGATTGACATGCCTTTCAGGCACCTCGCGACGCCAGAGTTTGACGGACGAAATGCCGCCGTCTACTGGTCCGAATCGGAAGACGTCGTCGTGGTTGCCCCGTCCGTGGGCCGACCACTGATCTTGCAATTCGAACCGTTTGCCGATGTCGGCCACATGACCCTGATGGATGCTCGCGGGCAAATGGTATTGGGAACGAACAAACACCGAAGAAGCGCCAGGGAGCGCAGGCGAAGGATCGAACTTCGACCGGGATACGGATTGTCCACCGCAATAGTCGAGAAATTCCTCGAACGTCCGCCAGGTTCAATCGGCAAGTTCTCCGCTCAACCGACGCCATTGCCGCAATCAATCGATGAAGCCAGAGAATGGATTGAGAAAAATGATCAACCAGCCTGCTATGCAGCCATTGAGTATCTGGCTGAGAAAAAATCTACTGCTGACATCGTTGAAGCATGTTCGCATGAAAACCCGGAGTTGCGGGCTTGGGCGGCTCAGTGCGCTCAACGTTTCGGCATCGACACCGCCGAGATGTTATCGGCACTTGCGAAGTTCCTCTATGATAAGGAACTGGCGGTAAAGGCCTCGGCATGGGCTGCACTCACGCACCTCGCGCCCGCCACAAAGCTGCATAGAAGCATTGAAGATTGGCAAGAGTATCGAACAGACAAATAAGCGTTTTGAGCGACAGCCCTACTCAAACTGATTCGGATCCCAACGATACGTCGCCCGGTCGTGTTTGCCGCCAAAGTCTGACCAGAAAGGATTCACCGTTCCGCCCTCGCCGTATGTGCGCCATTGACCGAAAAACAGCCCCGCATGGCCGTCGAAGTACACCATGCTTGTCGATCCCTTAAACTTGATCTGCGGCAGAATGTCCAACTCGGCTTTGGCGTGTGAACTGACGCGGCTGCTGCTGATGCGGTGATACGGACGGTCCGGAATGATCGCCCTGTAAGAGTTGAGTTCCGGAACAAACGTACCATACCAACGCTTGACCGCCGGGCCAGCACTGGGTCGGCCACCTGCCTGCGAAGTCTGGCGATACCATGCGTCGCCCACCGCCCACTCCTCGCCAGGCCGCTTGATGCGGCTGATCTTCTTGGGCCACCATGCGACACCGGGAACATCGGGACTTGGGCTGGTATAAAACCACGCGCCGAAGTAATGCGGCGGATCGGTATCACTCGCGATGGCTCTGGGCACCGTCGAGCCGTTATGGGTAATCCCCCATGTGTTGGCGACGTAGCTGTACGGGCGTTCCTGCCAACTGCCACTGGGTTGATAATCGAAAAAGTCCTGATCGGGCACGATGCGGTCAGCCGTCGGACACGAACTGATTTCGTCGCTGCGTTTGTCTTCGCGGTCGGCATCGCCCAGGGACTTTCCGTAATACGGGCGAAGCAGCCACGTCAGCGACTTTTGCCGATCGAGCGGATCGTTGGTAATGCTGAAAACCTTACGCTTGATCGCGGGATGAATCGGTCCGGGCAAAACATCCTGATACTCGGCTGCATACGTCAGAATCGCAAGTCCCTGGCTGTGCAGGTTCGCCAGACACTTAACGGTCCGGGCCTGCTCGCGCGCTTTGGTCATCGACGGAACGAGAATCGCGATCAAAAGCGCGATGATCGAAACGACGACGAGCAATTCGACCAGCGTAAACGCCACGCACTGTCCGCAGATTCGACCACGGTGCATAGGCCTGAGATTCGGAGACATGTCAAGTTCTCCCGCGACAAAGATGAAAACAACGCTTGCTCAATTGTTTATTCTACAAGCACAAACGCGCCTCGGCCAAGTTGAAAACTGCCAAAGGTATCTCCATTTGAGAATATTCTACGGGTATGCGAAGCTTATCTGCATCGAGATTTACGAATCCGTATTTGCGTCTGCCCTGTTCAGCTTTGCTCGATACGTCTTTGCCATCGTCCCATCGCCTCGCTCTTCAAACAACTTGACCAATGACGAAATTGCCAACTGCGTCAATTGGTCGTCATCGCCTCGCGTATCGCGAAGTAATTCGTAACTGTTTTGCAGGCGGTCCAGCGCTTCGTCCATTTGCCCGACGCGGCGGAGGCTTTCGCCGTAGAACTGTTCGATGCGTCCCAGCCGCCATTGCTCATCGGCTGGCAGGCGGTCCATCGATTCCACGGCTTGCTCCAGATGCTTGATCGCGCACTCAACGTTGCCGGCTTCCACGCACGCATCGGCTAACCCGAACAGAGCGTAGTGGTACATCAGGTCTTTGTACTTCGGATTGAACGACGGCGGATCGAAATCGATTTGGTCCGGTGCCAGGTTGTCGACGAGTTCCTGCATCAACGGTGTCGATTCGTCAAATCGCTTCACATCCCAAAGGTTGCCAGCCAGCGATGCGATGGCAGCGAGTGTCTGCGGATGCCCGTCGGGAAATACAGCTCGCGAGTTTTTTAGAATATCGCGATAGAGAGAAGTGGCATCCTCGGGCTTGTCGCGCCCTTCCAAAAACACCGCGTAGTTGTGCGTTACGATCAACGTACGCGGGTCCGATTCACCAAAGACTTTCCGACATCCGGGTAGCAGCCGGTTGAGTAGTTGCTCCGCATCGTCGTACCGCTTCATCGCCTCATAGATGGCCACGAGGTTGTTCATCGACGCCAGCGTATCGGGATCGTCGGCACCAAACTTCCGCTCGCGAACTGCAAGGTTCTTCTCGTAAATCGGCAGCGCTTCGGCGTCGCGCCCCATTCGCCGCAGCAGGCCCGCATAGTTGTTGGCCGCCACCATCGCCCGACGCGAGTCCTCACCCAGCGCCGCTTCAAACCCCTCGTATGCCTGCTTCAAAAATCGCTCGGCATCGTCGAACTCATTGCGAACCGAACGCACATGCCCAAGGCTGCCCATCGCGACCAGCGTGTCTTCGTGATTCTTCCCCAAATGCTCGCGGGCTGTCTCCATCGCAGCAACGAATTCCGCATCGGACTCGTCGAAAAGGCCCAGCCCGAAATAAGTATTGCCGAGCGCAATGTGCAGCGCGACCTGCACCTCGGGCTTCTCCGCAAAGCTCGACGCAATTCGATCCTTCGCCAAGTCCAGCACGTCAGCCACCCGCACGTCATGCCCGGACATTTCCGGGTTCGGCGCTTTGAATATGTCCACGAGGAATTCGTTGACGGCTTCGGCTTGTTCGGTTTCTCGCCGGGCGTCCTGCTCCGCCGCCATTGCTCGATTTCGTTCCTTCGTCGCTAATTCGGCACTGTCGCGGGCGTCGCGTTCGGCAAGAACCGCGCGATTGCGATCGATCGTCACTTGAATCAGCGCCCCAACCAATGCCACGAACGCGATAATGACCACGCCAACCAGCGCCTTGTTGCGTCTTGCGAATTTACGGAGTTGATAAAACGTACTTGGCGGACGGGCACTGATCGCCTGATCTGAAAGATACCGCCGAATGTCGGCTGCGAAATCCGATGCCGACTGATACCGTCGTTCCTTCTCCTTCTCCAGCGCCTTACCCACAATCGTCTCGACATCGCCCCGCAGCGATCGATTGATCGAACTCAATCGCGTCGGTTCCTTCTCAGTGATCGTCCGCGCCGCCTGCGGAATCGTCATGTCGGTGATGTCCTGCGGCAATTGCCCGGTCAGCAGTTCAAAACAGATCACGCCAAGCGAGTACACATCGCTGCGAATATCGAGGTCGCGCGATTTTCCGCCGAGTTGTTCCGGGCTCATGTATGCAATCGTCCCGACAAGCCGACCGGTCATTGTTTCCGTCACCGTCATTTGAACTTCTGACGCAACGATTCGGGCAATGCCGAAGTCGAGGATCTTCGGCTGACCCGTTGCGTCCACCAGGATGTTGCTTGGTTTCAAATCGCGATGAATCAATCCCTTTTGATGCGCATGATGAACCGCATCGCAGAGCTTTGCCACGAGCGCCAAGCGATCACGAGCGGACAAATGACGGGCATTGGCGTAGTCGGTCAACGACTGCCCTTCGAAGTATTCCATTGCAAAAAACGGCTGGCGCGATCCGTTGGTTTCCGCAGTACCGGCTTCAAAGACCTGAGCGATCCCCGGATGCTGCAACCAACCCAGCACCTGCGATTCCTGCTCGAAGCGGCGAAGCAGTTCGCGCGACTCGACACCGGGTCGAATGACCTTCAGCGCCACCTTCCGTCTGGGCCGCTCCTGCTGCGCAAGATAGACGACGCCCATCCCGCCTTCGCCGAGTTTGCGAATAATCGTGTAACTGCCGATGGTTGTATCGAGACAGGCATCCTCGCCCGCGATCGCCCGGGCGGCTTGCGATGGGACCGCATCCACAAAACTGATCGGATCGGCATCGTTGGCAATGAGCGATTCAATCTCGTGCCGCAGCGATTCGTCCCCCGCGCACGCTCTATCGAGATACGCCGCGCGTTCGCCCTCCGCCAGCCCGACAGCATGATCGAAAAGCGACATAAGTTTTTGGTGTCGGTCGGAGTCCATCATCGGCAAATTCTATTCATCTTCTTCGCGGAGTTTCATGCTCAGCCACGCCCGCACGCGACGCCATTCGCCTTCAATCGTCCGCGTCGAAAGCTCAAGCACCTTCGCCACTTCGGGCACGGTCAATCCGCCAAAGAATCGAAGCTCAACGATCCGCGCCTGCCGTCCATCCAACTCAGCCAGCTCGCTCAGTACATCGTCGAACGCAACGATATCCACGATACTCGGCGACGTACTCTTTATGCCCGAGAGCGTTACCCGCTCGCCGCCGGCTGCCCGTTTCAACGTTCGCTTCCCGCGGGCATAGTCTTTTAGAATCTGCCGCATCGCCGTCGCAGCCACCGCAAAAAAATGCGCCCGATCCTCCCAACTCGGGGGCGACGACTTCGCCAACTTCGCGAACGCCTCATGCACGAGCGCGGTCGGTTGCAAAGTATGCTCGGGGCTTTGACCCTGAAAGCAGCTTCGCGCCAACGCCCGAAGATTCTCATACACCAGGTCGAACAGCTCCCCCGCCGCCCGCGCATCGCCCTTACGCATGCGGGCGAGAATCAGCGTCGCATCTCCCGGCGAATCGTCGTTTTTGCCATTTGCAGACATCAAGAACCATTCTAGCCACTTCACCGCTAACGCACTATTGGGCAAGGCGTTACACACCCAAAAGTGCCATTTTGTTTTTTCATTGCGGGGTTTTCGAACGAATCTCGTTTACCAGATAGCCGCCAACGATTCGCTTGCAATTGCTGGCTGGCATTGGGGATGGGTAATTCAGTCAGTCGAAACAGGATGAAACGATATGCAGGTCAATGGAATGAAGAAATGGTCCGTTCAACTTTTGTCCGCCGCACTGATCGCCGGGCTGACAATTCATGCGGGTGGATGCACGCCGATGGCCCCCTCAGGCGGAGGTGGCAACGGGGGAGGCGATAATGGTGGCAACGATGGAGCCAACGGCGGAGATAACGACGACAACGGGGGCAGTAGTAACAACGGAGGCAACAGTAACAACGGAGGCAACAACGGCGGAAGCGCTGGCACCGAGGAAGCCATCGTCAAGACGCAAATCATCGTCGGCCTTGGCGGTAAGATCGATCTTGGCGACGACCTTCTCGTCTACGGCGTCGGTGATGACGAAGACGAAAACGTGGTGTTCCGTCGATTCAATCAACCGCCCGGCGTCCACTTCTTAATACCATCCGAAATCGATTCCAACACCGAGGGTGGAACGATGATTCCCGGCAGCGATCAACTATTTGGTCATCGCGACTTTGAGGTGGCTGGCAAGAAAGTCGCCCTCGTTCGCTCAAACAATTCCATGTCGATCTACGACACGCAGACCGACAACCTCGTCGACATCGACCCGTCAGTCATCACGCTGCATCGCATTCCAACGAACCAGGACGTTCCGGGCAACACCACGTCCGACGGCCCATACGTCGCCACCATCAACGACACCGAAGAAGTCGCCGACGGCAACGCGATCAAAGTCATCGACACCAGCGGCGATCAACCGGTCGTGATGAATTTCCCCAACCCATTCGGCGAACTCGACGAGGAAGTCATCGAGTTCAGCCAGGTCATCGTCGATGCCGAAATGCGCCAGATTGTGGCAGCAGGCACAAGTTTTCAAAACGATTTCTATCTTTGGAGTCTCGACGACCCTGCCGCTCCAGCCGAGCGCTTCGATGCCGGACCGGGCACGGAATTCGGCATGGTCGGTGAAATGACCCAGATGCGACTCGACGGCGGATACCTGATGTACCACGACGTGTCCGACTTCGATCCCGAAGTCACGTTGGTGAATCTCGCCGACCGCACGGTGATGCAACTCGACCCGAGCCTCGAAGAATCGCCGGTTGCACTGGTTAACGGTAGCTTCGGTTACTTCCTCTTCAACGAGGAAGCCGACAAAGAAGACAACTCACCCAGCACGTTGATGCTGCGCAGCGGCATCGGTGAAGTCGCCACCGCACCTGCGGCTACCCGCGCGAGCCAACTCGACCTATATGATTTCAGAAACAGCAGCGTCGATCTGTCATCGGAAGCCGGCGCAACGTTTTCGCAGGACGAATGTGCCGAGCAGAAACGCGTCGGTTACGGCGAAAGCGTCTGCATCACGCCCGACGGCAGCCACTGGTTTATCGCTGGTGGAGGTCAGCCGCAGGCCCAGGACTTTGTTTTGATGAGTACAGGTGGCGCATTCACTGATATTGCCGATCCCGAAGGTTCGACGATTCCCGGTTCGCTAATGGGAGCCGACGTCGTCTGCACCTCGGATTTCGTAGCCTTTCGCGGATTGCGCGACACCGGCGTTGGAACTGGTTGCATTCCGCAACAGGACTGGGTGATCTCGATAATCGCGATTGATCGACTGGAAAACTAAGTGTCCACGCAATTCTATCAAAAACAATGACCGCCAATGTTGGCGTTCATTCGCGCCCGCCCCGGGACTGCCTCCAACCGCGGTGTCCCGGGGCATTTTTGCGCGCGAGCCTACACAAGTTTCGACAAGCAGATGCTTTCTCAAGAATCCGCTGACGGGGTTAGGATATTGGAAGAGGCGAATTGCCATACCCACATCCACTTTAGAGCGATCGCCTTAGTTTTGTGGGCCAACCTATCTGCTTACAGGAAAATCAGACATGCGCAGAATTCTGCTTTGCCTCGCAATCGTTTCTACTCTCGCAACAGTAGCTCTCGCCGAAGACAAACCTGCGAAGCCTGAAGGCGTCGACAAGATCTGCATCGAAGCGGAAGCAGTTCATCCGCTGGTCAAATCGGGAATCGCCAGAGCCTTTCTGGATGCGGCTCCGAAGCTTCCGCGCATCACCGACCGGAAACTCTATCTCGATGAAGACACGCGCACCTATTACAGCCCCCAGCATCAAAAGGAAATCGAAGAGCAGCAGGGTATCACCCTCGTCGAAAAAGACGTTTCCGAGAATTTCTTCTATAACACAAAATTCGGCACGCCCATCGCGTATGTCCGCGCACTTGAACTCTACGCCCCGCACAGCGAAGACTA
Source organism: Alphaproteobacteria bacterium (assembly GCA_028285105.1). Taxonomy (GTDB): domain Bacteria; phylum Planctomycetota; class Phycisphaerae; order UBA1845; family UBA1845; genus UBA1845. Next base: position 37,422 of record JANQQE010000032.1, on the reverse strand, counting down.
TCTTGCGGGCAAGCGCATCCTCGATTTCGGTTACGGTAACATCGGACAACTGCGCATGTTAGCCGCCTGCGGAGTCGATGCCGTCGGTGTGGATGTCGATCCGTTGTTTCGCGAACTCTATAGCCAACCCGAAGATCAAGGCGAAGTACCCAGCGATTCTGGCAAACCCGGCAACGTCAAAGTAATCGACGGCCGCTTCCCGGAAATCGGCGACGAAGTCGGTGACGGTTACGATTTGATCACGTCCAAGAACACGCTCAAAAACGGTTTCTTCCACCCCGAGCGAGAAGTCCCGAAAGAGCGACTGGTAGACCTCGGCGTGTCGCTCGAAGAATTCGCCAAGACCATTCACAAAGCACTTAAACCTGGTGGCGTGTTTTTGATCTACAACATCTGCCCTGCCCCCAGCAAACCCGACGAACCCTACAAGCACTGGGCCGACGGCAGAAGCCCGTTCAGCAAAGAAATGCTGGAGTCAACCGGCTTCAGAGTCGTCAGCTACAACGCCAACGACGACAAAGAAACAAGAATGATGGCCAAAGCCCTCGGCTGGGCCGAACCGGATCGGGGGATGGATTTGGAGAATGATCTGTTTGGGACTTATACGATCGCAATCAAGAAGTGACTTCGACCCCACGAATCATAGGAGGCCGGTGTTACAATTGATCGATTCAACAAACCGCTAGCAACCAAGATCGTCGCGACACTTTTTGAGTATAGCTCTCTCTTGCATGCTAACGAAGAAACGCTTCTTAGCCCGAAGCAATGCGCAGGCTTCATTCTTTTTACCCAACGCATCAAGTACTCGGACTAGAGTGTTCAGATTCGCGGCGCTTGATTCATCGCTCATTTCAAACGCCTTTTGGGCCTGCGTCACGTTGGCAGGAACGGCATTCCCGCTTAGATAGCCGTGCCAAGCAAGCAAGCTGTACGTCTCTTGGCTGTCGTCGATTGCCAGCGCCATGTCGGCCAACCGGGCGGCTGCTTCCTTGTCTTCGACGCCCATGAGAACCTCGTAATACTTGGCGATCTCCTGAATCATGAACCTGCGGTCCATCTTTTTGAATTCTTCGAGCCGTTCTTTTGGCAGGTACTTGCTCATTTCTTCTTCGCGTTTGATCCTTTCCTTGATCTTCGCTTCAATATCGGTGGATTCAGCAATTTCTGCATAGCGTTTCTTTTTCAAGAGAAGGTCAAATGCCGCCCGGCGCAAGTGCTTGACTGCCGGCCAGTCAGGATGCTCAATGCGCAATTTGTCGTAGAGCTCAAGCGTTTTGTCATCTTCACCAAGCTCTCTATTCAGCGACGAAACATCCAATGCCGGAAAATCCATTTTGCTGCAGCCCTGCACGCTCCTGAGCAACGCCTGCTTGGGCGCCTCTTTGAGTACGCGTTCTTGGGCCGCATCGCGGCGTTTGCGCAACGCATCAAGAGCCGGCGGGTGCTTGCGCCCAAGGCGACCAATGTCTGAAAGGAGAAAGGAAGTCCTGACTCCGCCGAATCCAATTGAGTGTTCGTTTCCATGATCGAAGCACCAGAGAAACTCCGTCAATGCCTCCTCGTACTTCCCCGCTCGCACCAAGTCGCGAGCATACTCCATTCTGACCATCGGATCGTTTTCGCCCGCCGCTTCGAGCTTCTCTTTGGCGCGCTCCATCGGCGACTTGCCCGATCGGATGGCTTTCGCTTCGGCAAGGAATACATCCGGCTGAACAGCCCCCGGTATTTGCCCAGCCGCCTCACCGTCCGGCTTGGCGAACAACAGCGTGGGATAAGAGTCGATCCGATACGTCGCAGCCAGCTTCACATCCCGTTCCGCATCAACCTTGAGCGCAACCGTGTTGCTGCGGAGCCAATCGATCACTTCCTTGTCCGCAAACGTGGTCTTGTCCATGATCTTGCACGGGCCGCACCACGTCGTATAGAAATCAATGAAGACCAACTTGCCCTCTTTTTTCGCCGTCGCGCACGCATCCTCAAACGATTTTGAAACGAATGGCCCTTCGCCGGCCAACAACGTCGTGGCGGAAACCAAAACAACCACTAGTGAACGCAGAGCCAACTTCATGACAGAAACCTTTCGACACCCATAGAGACACTAGACCAAGAACAAACGTCGAATTCGTCTCCGAATCGGCTATACATTAGCTTAACGGACCACGATAAGTCCACCTAGTCCCATGACGCACTCGCCGATTTTGGTAGATTAGGCTCTTAATAAATTCCCCCAGCAACTGCAATTCAGTATCCAATTTTGGATTCCAATACTCCGCCTCCGACTTTTAGTTCCAGCACTTGGCCAAATCTCGGTTGACCATGATGACTCCACGTATTCATAAGGACTTCAGCGGGAGTTTCATGAATGAACAGCACGATCTCATCAAGATGCGTTAAGGCATCATTTGCATTCTTGATTGTGATTCCGATTTCATTGCCCAACGGTGCGTTGTCTCCAAACGCGAACCAAAGAATGGGCATAGTCGACGACTCAGAAAATCGTTGATTGTTTTCCACATAGACGACCATTCCCTCAACACTGTCGAACATCTGCCAACTAAGCGACGGCGGCTCGTGGAAGTAGAGTGAAACGAAAAGCTCATTGGCCACAATGAGATCGAACGTGAAATCCTCGAGCGTCATGTCCGTGTTGCAGCGTGTCCCGATGATCCGAACACCCGGAATCGCTTTCAACCGCGACTGCACTCGATTCAACTGCTCGTAGTAGCCAAAGGGTAGGCCCAGGTCAATCAATCCGGCATAGGTGAGCCACGTCAGGATACCGACACCGAACGACATGAACAGTGCAAGATTCAACCGCGTCCGCGGCTTGGCTTCGCAACGTTCGGCGTCTGGATCCACAACCATCGGCGTGCCGCATTCGGGGCACACACCGGTGACATTTCCGTGAAGGTTGTAGTCGCAATTTTGACAGTGCCCGGGTTTGGTTCGGCTTACCTTTTGGATGACAAACAAACCAGAGCGAACGCCCAAGGCAACCAAAAGGAATACAGGAAACGAAGCGACGAGGCCCATGTTCGAATCGACGAAGAACATCAACAGCACGAAGATCCAAACCGACACAATGAACGTAAGCGTTACTCGCCGATTCAGTTGTGCTGTTTGAAATCTCAATGGCGGCCATTCCGAACGGAGATAACCCTTCCGCTAATCGATCGTACCGATGCCGGATGGCGAGGGCCAATCGAATTGACGCGCGAAAAATACCCCGACCAAATAGACTACCCCGCCCAGTGCGTTTCTTCTTCTGCCGGCGTTTCGTCGGCATCTAATGCGGCTAGGTGTTCGGCTTTGAAGTATCTGCCGGCCAGGCTTCGCAGCGGGACCAGTAGCGCGATGAAGAGCGGGAACAGCAAACGCAACCCTTGAATCGGTATCAAGCTGACGACGCTAAGCACGGTGAGGCAGGCGGCTTGGAATCCGGTGTAGGTATGCATGATCTTGACGGGCACTCGGCGAACGTAGTGCATCTTCGGGTAAAGCGATGAGTCCATGAACAACAGCGTCAACCGCTCAAAAAACTGATTGCCGGCCAGCGACACCACGCCCATGAACAGAAACACGCCATACAGCACTGCCATCGGGATCATCTTCAACACGGGCAATAGCAGCAGCGACATCCCGATCAAGAAATGCACCACCAATCCGGTGATGCGATTCTCATTCACATGCAGCACCCGCTCCTGACGATCGCCACCCGACGAAACCACCTCCTCCGTTGTTGCCAACGATCGAAGATGGGCCAGCGAGCGAACGGTCGCAGCCACCAACCAGGGCCAACCGAAAATCGAACACACCGCGACAAGGATGCCGACCACCGCAAGGTCCCAGTGATACGCGGCTCCACGCTGCAACTTATTGTCGGGGTTGTTCAGCAACCTGCCAGTGATGTTGTGCGACAGGAAGATCAGCACCGTCGCCAGAATCGCCGGACCGATCGCCGCGAACCAACTCCACATCGGTCCTTCAAACGGATTGACAATCCAGGATCGCCCTGTGGTCGTTCCGAACTTTTCCGGTGCGTTCAGCGACGGTAGTTGGATTTGATCGCGGAGGAACAGTGCGACGGCGGCCATCGTTGCCAAGGCAATCGCCGGTCCGAAGTCAGCAAGAAACTCGCGCATCTTGGGTTGGAGGTATCGGCTTCTTCGAAATCGCGAAAGGTTTGTCGCGATGTAGAATGTCCCCAGCGCGAGGATCAGCGAGAAGAACGCCACGTCATGGTCGGAATTGTCGCCCGAAAAACTCTCGTTGAACGTTCCGAAGATCGCCCGAAGCGATTCGTAAATAAACAACATCGCCATCAGCGCCGCAAAAATCTCGTCCGTAAAACGCGTGAAGAAACGCATCAGCGCGCTGGCATCGGTGACAGCCAATATGATAAGAAGCAAACTCGTCCAGAAGCCGACCCACGCATACGTCGGGAGAAAAGGTAATTCTTGATCGGCGCACAGGCGCGCCAGAATCGCCGTGAAAATCAAAAGCGGTCCGATCCCGCCGAGAATAATTAAGGGGTGCCCTGCGATAAACGCATAGAGCAGCCCGCAGACTGCCGTCGCCACCAGCATCTCGACGACGCCGATCGCCCCGCCCGTCTCCTTGCCCATGATGCCACCAAACGTGATCGCCGGCGCGAGGCACGCGAAGAACAAAAACACAATCGCCGAAACCGTCCGCGCGTTCAGCCCATCGCGAAAATCAGTCGCATAGTTCGGCAGGCGTCGCTTGAGATCGTTGACGATTCCACCGAACAGTCGCCCGGTCGAAGCCAATGCTTCATCGACCTCGACTTCTGGCTCGACCGGCGCGGTCGTGCGATGCAGAAACTCCTCAAACGCCCGCAGCAAATCGTCCTTGCCATCGGCTTTGTCGATGTCGTAGCGGAATTCATCGTCGGACATCAACCGGGCGATGGTCGCCAGCGTATCGAGGTGAACCTCTGCCGCACCCTTCGGACCGAGCAGCACGAACACGAATCGCGTCGGCATGCGGTCGGGGGCACCCAGGTTCAGTGGCTTGGCCAGTCGAAGGAAAACGATGACGGGTTCTTCAAGCGTGTCGATATAGGAATGCGGAACGGCGACAGCCCGACCGATCGCCGTCGATGCCGACGACTCGCGCTTCTTCAGCGCGTCTTCGACTTCCGTTCGTTTGGATTCGGGTATGCGGCCATTGCGAATCGCAACATCGACCGCCCGCTCAAGGACATCGTCGAAATTGGCAGCCGAAAGCCCCAACACAAACGAATCCTGAGCGATGTTTTGTTGAAGCAGATCCAAGCCAAAGCCTCCGCACAAAGCAGTTTAGAGTACGATTACCCCGAACTGAACTGCGAATGCTATAGCCGCAAACCACCTTTGCCAAGTCTACGTAAATGACGCGAGTCCAACGCGATCTTCTGCGGAATTGAACGATGGGATCGCAGAAGTTTACTGCGAAGCATGCAACCACGACAGAATCTGAATGGTATGAGCGACCCAACGCGGCAACAGACTCAAAGTGCAACATGCAAACCAAATCGGGATCTGAATCACAATAGAAGGATTTGCTGGTCCCGCCCGATCAACTGATAAAAAGCCCCCGAACGAATATTTGAATCTTACTGTTCGAGGGCTTTGGTTGTTTTATTGATTTTTTGCTTTGTTAGAAACCGGTGTTCAGGAACAGGACCAGGGCGTCGTTGGATAAGCCGCTCAGGGCGTTGCGGTCAAGGGTTCCTACGATGTCGTTGCGGCCGTCACCGTCTACGTCGACGATTAGCATGGTGTTGACCAGCGTGCCGCCTGTGGCTTGCGGATTGGCGTTGGGATCGGTGACTACGGTTTGACCCGTGGCGGGATCGACCGTGGTGGTTGGATCGGCTTGCGGGTCGCTGGTCTGTTGGTCTGGCGGGGGACCGTCATCGATGATCAGGTTTTCACGCCAGAGTTCGAACGTGCTGTTTGGATCGGTACTGCTAAATGGCGTGAACCATGCCACGGCCCCTTCAGCCGCTATGGCTGCATCGAGTTGTCCGTTTCCGGTCAAGTCGCCCAGGGCAATTGCACCGGGGGCGCGCTCGGCGAATTCGGCGACGGTGAACACCTGCCACGGACTTCGGATGAACGTTGCCGATGGCGATTCCGGTCGGCGGAACCACTGAATGACTTTGCCAGCCGACGATCGCACCATCACATCTTCGCGGCCATCGCCATCAATATCGCCAAGTTCGATCACGTTTGCATTGGTTGCAATCTGCCCGATCGGAGCGTGTGGCGGCCAAAGTTCGAGAACGTTGCCATCAGCCCCGAAACTCAACGGATTGGGCAGCCAGCGGATGTTTGAATTCCTTGCGTCGGGAAATGTGACGACCACATCGTTGTCGCCGTCGTCATCGACATCGGTAATGCGACAGTCGCTGACCTGCGGGCGATCCTGATGAATGGTGTAGCGTGCCCAGTTTTCCGGGTTGCGTGCGGTTGCGCCGCCGGTGTTCGGATAAACGTCAACGCGGTTGGTTTCGGGTTCTTCGGCTGGATCGCCTTCCGGGCTGTTCAGCGCGACGACGATGTCAGGACCGTTGATGTTGTCGATGTCGCCGATGTCGAGCGACGTGTATCCGCCGGTTTCGGGCAGTTCGCCTTCCGACGTACCTGCGAGTACCGACTGCGGTAAGGTCACACCCAACCATGGCGTGCCCGTCGGGTCTTGCGGATTGAAGAAGATCACGATTGCACCTTGCAAGGCGTCTTCGAGGAATCCGCCGTTTTCGGTAACGTCGCAATCTTCACGCGACAGATCGCATTGCGGAACGAGCCCGGTGTCTTTGACCAGTACGACCACATCGTCGAAACCGTCCTGGTCCATGTCAGCCACCTTCAAGTCTGACGTGTACGCGATCGGCGTCGTGCCACCGAGTGGCACTGTGGCGAAGAAGATGCTGCCGAAGATATCCGGTTCCTGCTGGATGTGAACCTGAATCGGTTGTGACTCGTTCCAGGCGCTGACCAGATCGATCCGACCATCATTGTTGAAGTCACCGTGGGCCACAAACTGCGGACCAGCCGTGTCTTCGGCCTGCGGGTCAACCTGAATGGCGCGGAAGAAACTCTGCGTCTGACCCGAATCCAAAAAGTCGCCACTCGAACCCGTCGATCCGCCGTTACCGGTACCGGTTCCGGTCTGGCAACCAACGGTAGCCATGACCGCCAAGATCGAGATTGCGAACATTTGTTCTATCTTGCACTTCATCCGAGGTAGCCTCCACGCTCTGTGTATCAAGCGATGCTGCGTAAGATCCTATGTGACCAAGATCCTTCTGAGACCCAGTAGGGCGATTGACTATTCGTTTTCTTCAAACAGCGTATTTCTAAACCAAACGACAGAGTCGTCGGCAAGGCCGCTATCGACGCGGCGATCGAACGTCGCCACCACATCGTTGACACCGTCGCCATCGACATCCACAACGATCATGTTGTTGATGAGCGTACCGTTGTCGACAAAGTCGATGTCGGTCGGATCGTCGGTGGAGCCGTTTTCTTTGGTATCGTCGAGGACGAAATCGCGACCCCATTCGTCGAACACGCTCGTGCCGACGGTCGAATCGAACCAGTACAACGCCCCGCCGACGCTGACGACCGCATCGTTCGCACCGTCGTTGGTCAGATCGCCGATGGCCAATCCGACCGGTCGAAACGGCGAGAAGTCGTCGAGTACGTACACCTGCCACGGGAAGTTGAAGCGGTCGGGTACGGGCGTGTTGTCGCCCGGGTTGTTGTCCGGATTGTCGGGCGGGAACGTCGGATCGACATCAGTATCGAGCGTCGGCCGGCGGAACCACATCGATACGCCTTGCCCAAAAGTTCGGACGAGGACGTCTTCAAACCCGTCGTTGTCCATGTCGCCGATGACCATGTTGCCGACATCGCCATCGACCGTCCCGATGGGCCGCTGCTCCCACGTTGACGTGAACAGTGCCTTGTTGTCATTTTGGAATGAACCAGCAAGGAAGGCGTTAAGTCCCTGCTCATTGAGCGGGTTGCGGTACCAACGGACGTTCTGCGTTGCGGTGTTCGAATGCGCGGCGATCACGTCGAGGTCACCGTCACCGTCCACGTCATAGATACCGCAGTCGCGAATTTGAGGGGCGTTGACGTCCAGCCAGATCGGATACCAAAACGTTGCGGGAGCGTTCAACGTCGGGATCGCGTTCGACGTGATGTTCTGCGAGTCGCCGTTGCGTGCATTGGCTCCGGGATTCAGCCACAACTCAACCGTGTTCAATCCCGTTCCGCACGGAATGATCGGAACGTTCGAAGTCACGACGATGTCGGGACCGTTAACGCCGTCGATCTCGCCGACTGCGAGGCTGGTGTAACCACCTTCTTCAGGGAAATCGATGGCACGGAGTTGATCTTGCGGCTTGCCCCAACGATTGTTGAATGAACTGTGCGAGTCCTGAATGATGACCTGTTCCCACTGATCGCCATCGGTGATGTCGCCAGCCGGACCCGGCGAAAACAGAATCGCGATGAGTCCGGTGAAGTTGTCGTCGTTGGGTTCACCATCGAGACAAAACGCGATCGTGCCGTTGCTCTTGACCAACACGACGACATCAAGCGCGCCGTCCTGATCGATATCTGCAACTTCCACGCCAGCCATCGTACCGATCGGAAGCGTACCGCCGATGGTCACCGTATCGAACACAACGTTGCCATCTTCGTTGCGCCCTTGCAAATGAAGCTGAACCGGCTGCGACTGGTTGTGACCGGTGATGATGTCCACCATACCGTCGCCATTGAGGTCGGCATGGGTGACGAACTTCGCGCCAGCCGTATCTTCAAAGCGCGGGTCAACCTGAATTCCGCGGAAGTGGCTTTGCGTCTCTTCACCGTTCTCGTCGGCTTCGCTCGGTTGGCGCGGGCCTTCGCCATCGACATTGTTGCTGCCGTCAACGAAGAATCCGGACGAGTCGTTCGACGGTGTGGGGGTTCCGTCGTTACCGCCTGTGGTGTTTCCGCCATTACCATTACCCGTACCAGCGCCCGGGTTCGTGCAACCCGCTATAATGGTGGACACGGTCAGTGCTGTTACTACGATCCAACGTGGATGAAATATCATCGCAGTCGTCTCCAACCCGGCATAAAGCGCCGGAGTGTTTGCGAACCATTCTCAAGGATTTATCGGTTTGGTTGGAAAGTCACTTGTGACAGTACGATACATGTGCAAATAAGAATGGGTGTCCAATAATCGATGGGCGGTGGGTGTGCGAACGCTTGTCCGCACCGCTGCACTACCGATATTGATTCGACGTTTTTGATTTAACCAAACACGAGCATGGACCTTTTGTTGGCAGAATTCTCTTTTTGGCAGAGTCATTTACTTGTTGAACGAACCGAACAATGCAGCGTCAGCGAACTTGCCCATCGACACTGTATGTTTTGTTTCGCTTGACGATCAGGAACTTCTTGCGCAATGCCAGGTGGATACCTATCGGGCGAGCGGTCCTGGCGGTCAGAAGCGAAACAAAACGGCGTCGGCGATTCGATTGCGGCATGAACCGACGGGCATGTCTGCGAATGCGGTGGAGAGTCGTTCGCAGCATGAGAACAAGGCGAAGGCGCTCAAGCGTTTGCGCTTGGCGATTGCTCTGAAAGTGCGCCGCCATGTTGAAGTTGAGACGTACGCACCGAGTGACATGCTGCGGTCGTGCATCGGTAAGTCGGGCAAGTTTGCCATTGGTAAGCGCGACCAACGATACTTTGAAGTCATCTGGGAAGTGCTGGATTTGTTATTCGCTTGCAATATGCAGTTGTCCACAACCGCACAGAAACTTGGGCTGAGTACCGCGAATTTCAGCGCGGTGTTGCGCAACGACCCAGCCGTCTGGCGAAGGGTCAACGAATTGCGCAAAGATAAAGGCCTGAGTAGCCTGAAGTAAGCAGATTCAAAGAACATGTGAAGGGAGTTGCGATGCCTGCTCCGCAACATCACAAGGAACAATCTACCGCCAACTGTGCGATCGTCACCGTCAGCGATACGCGCACGAAAGAAACGGACACCGGTGGGCAGTTGATCGCGTCAAGGTTGGAAGCAGCCGGTCATCGCATACTCAGTTACGCCATTCTCAAAGACGAACCCCGCAACATCGCCGAATTGGTTCGAACGAACGCAAACGATGCGGAGTGTCACGCGGTTTTGTTATCGGGCGGTACGGGTATTGCCAGTCGCGACACCACCGTCGAAGCCGTCGAGCATCTCCTGGAAAAACGCCTCGACGGTTTTGGAGAATTGTTCCGCATGCTCAGCTACGATCAGGTGGGAGCGGCTGCGATGTTGTCGCGTGCGGTGGCAGGTGTGGTGAATAAGACGGCAGTCTTCTTGATGCCCGGATCGCCGAAAGCGGTTGAGCTTGCGATGGACAAGTTGATCGTTCCTGAACTCGGGCACGTCGTTTCGCTTATGACGGACAAGTAAACGTGCGGTTATCGGCGAAGCGGTCGCGTTGACAGCCTTTGAGCGCCCGCTATGCTCGCATTCGATCGTCGTTGGCGTGTACAATGAGAGGTAATGCGCTACCGCGCAGCTTGCCAGCCAATGATTATTGTTTAGGTACTGTGACGGAAAAATCTAGGTTGAGCGAATCCGAATCCCAACTCGAACCGTGCCGTCAGCGAATTGACGAAATCGATGCGGACATTGTGCGCCTCATCAACGAACGCGCCGAGATGGCTGTCAAGATCGGAAAGCTCAAACGCGCTTCGGGCGATGCCACCTACGCACCCGCTCGCGAACGACAGGTGCTGGACAAAGTTGTCGCGGCAAACAACGGGCCGTTGTCTGACCGAACGGTTACCGCGATCTATCGTGAATTGATGAGCGGATCGTTCACGCTCGAACGCCCACCGCGCATTGCATACCTTGGTCCGCCCGGAAGTTATTCGCACCTCGCCGCAAAGCGCAAGTTCGGCGCATCGGTAGAGTACGAACCGCTCGGGCAGATTTCGGCGGTCTTCGACGAGATTGAACGTGAGCATGTCGATCTCGGCATCGTCCCGGTTGAAAACACGGTCGGTGGCGGCGTCATCGATACGCTTGACGCATTCCACGAACGCGACGTTAAAATATGCGCCGAGGTCAATTTATCAGTGCAGCATCATTTGCTGGCCAACTGCCCGTTGGAAAAAATCGAGCGTGTGTATTCCAAACCAGAAGGATTCATGCAATGTCAGAAGTGGCTGACCGAAACGGGGTTGATGTCCAAGACGATCAGCGCAGCCAGCACCAGCAAAGCGGCTGAGCAGGCATCGCAGGAAGAATGGGCGGCAGCCATCGGTAGCGAACTGGCTGCGGAAGTCTATGGCCTGCTCAAAATTTGCGATCGCATCGAGGACGATCCCGGCAACGTCACACGGTTTCTGGTGATCGGCAGAGAACATGCGAAACCAACCGGGAAGGATAAGACGGCATTGCTTTTCGTAGCGTCGGACAAACCCGGATCGTTGGTCGAGGTGCTGGACGTCTTCCGTCAGTCCAGAATCAACATGACATACATCGAATCGCGTCCAAGCCGCCAGAAGCAGTTCGAGTATCGCTTCTTTGTCGATATTGAAGGGCACATCGAGTCGCCCGAGATTGCGGCTGCGGTTGAACATGCCGGGGCGCATTGCAGTTCGATGAAGATACTGGGTTCGTTTCCACCGGCGACGGAAGTCGTCTAGCGACACGTGTTGCTTAAATAGGATAGATGCAATGGAACTTGTGGTGGTCATGCGATCGACGGCAACGTCTGACGATAAGGCGGCAGTCGAATTGCGCATGTCCGACATGGGTTTGACCGCCCATCGCGCCGACGGCGAATTTCGCACGATGATTTCAGCCGTCGGTACGATTGCTGTGGATGGGACGCAGCAACTCGAACAACTGGGCGGTGTCGATCGGGTCATCGCCGTCACCCAGCCATACCGCCTCGCTTCGCGCGAACTTCACGAAGCCGACACCATCATCGACATCAAAGGCATTCGCGTCGGCGGCCCGCACGTTAACGTCATTGCCGGTCCGTGTGCCATCGAAAGTCGCGACTTGCTGTTTGAAGTTGGACGGGCCGTCAAAGATGCGGGCGCGTCGATCTTGCGCGGCGGTGCGTTCAAACCGCGCAGCTCACCGTATTCGTTTCAGGGGCTTGGGCTCGACGGTTTGAAGCTGCTGGCAGAAGCCGGTAACGACTTGAACATGCCAACCATCACCGAGGTTACCGACCCGCGCGATGTTGAGGTCGTTGCACAATATGCGGACATCTTTCAAATCGGCGCCCGCAACATGCAGAATTTCAATCTGCTGTTGGAAGTCGGAAAGACCGACAAGCCCGTATTCATCAAGCGCGGTATGTCGGCGACGATCACTGAATTGCTGATGTCGGCAGAGTACGTTCTCAGCCAGGGCAATCATCGCGTCATTCTTTGCGAGCGTGGTATTCGCACGTTTGCCGATGAAGTGCGATTCACGCTCGACGTGTCTGCCGTTCCGGTGATACAGCAGCGTTCGCACCTACCGGTTTTCGTCGATCCATCCCATGCGGCTGGCAAGCGCGATCTGGTTCCGGCGCTCGCACTGGCCGGCGTCGTTGTAGGAGCAGCAGGCGTCATCGTCGAGGTACACAGTTGCCCCGAAAAAGCACTGTGCGACGGACCGCAAGCGGTGCTTCCCACGCGATTCAAAAAGCTCATGGACGAACTTCGCCAGGTCGCCGAACTCGCCGGACATCGGGTGACAGCATGGGGTGACAAAAATTCAACTCAAAAACGCGTCGAAAGCGGCGGCTGGATGAGCTGATTGGCACCGGTCTGGCGCACTTTGCGATTGTTTTTCGCGTTATTGTTGCGGGGCGATTTTTTGGACTTCCCGGTAACAAAACGCGAGAAACGATTCGATGATTGCAGGACCTGTACAAAAGATCCTTCCTCACCGCAATGGTAAGTCTGGCGTTCGGTCGCGGTGTGATGGAAGGCGACTGGAACGGGCTGGCGAATCAGCCGACTGGCCCGTTGACGCTGGAACTGTTACTGGTTCGACTTATACTGGCGACTTGCTTGCGCGATTCGGCGATGCGCAACGACCGTCAGGACAGGTGCCGGTGAACGATCCATCCAACGACATCACACAATTGTTGCGATCGGCTGCCTCCGGCGACCGGCAGGATCTTGACGCATTGCTTGCGGCGATCTACGACGATTTGCGGCGGTTGGCGATTTCGCACATGTCGTCCGAGCGCGATGATCACACGCTTCAGCCGACGGCCCTCGTCCATGAGGCCTATCTCAAACTCGTTGCCCAACACACGACCGACTGGGCGGACCGCTTGCATTTCTTTTCAGTCGCGTCGCGCATCATTCGTCGAATCCTGATCGACCATGCCCGCGAACGTCGGGCGCAAAAACGCGGTGGTGAGATGGATCGCGTTCCCATCGACACGGTCGATCCTCCCATTGAAGGCCGAACCATCGATTTAATCGAACTCGACGAAGCGCTTGGTGAATTGGAGCAACTCGACGAACGCCAGGCGCGGATCGTCGAACTGCGTTTCTTCGGGGGATGCACGATCGAAGAGGTGGCAACGCTGCTTGATGCCGGACGTCGAACCATCGATCGGGATTGGATGGCGGCGAAGGCATGGCTTTACTGCCGACTCTCTGAAGATCAAGCGGATCCGTCCGATGATTGACGAACGGGTCAGAAAAGCGCACGCCATCTTCGTCAAAGCGCTGGGGCATCGCGGTCGCGAGCGCGAATCATACGTGGCTGACGCTTGTGCTTCGGACGCGGCGCTTCGACTAGAAGTTGATCGTCTGCTTGATGCCATTGAATCATCGACGGATTTTCTCGAAACGCCTGCGATTGGCGGTGATCGGCACGAGGCTGCAAAACGTTCTTCGATGCCGGCACTCGATGTTCAAGGCTATCGTATCGTCCGCACGCTCGGCGTGGGCGGGATGGCCAGCGTTTTTGAAGCAGAGCAAGAGCACCCCAAGCGACTCGTCGCGCTGAAGGTCATGCATCGCTCGCTCACGGAAACGTCTGCGTTGCAGCGGTTTCGATTCGAAACGGAAATACTGGCGCGTCTCAAACATCCCGGAATCGCGCAAATCTACGAAGCCGGAACGATCAAAGACGATGCCGGTCGACAGGTTCCATACTTTACGATGGAACTCGTTGACGATGCATTGCCAATTACCCAGTATGCCCAGCACACAAAGCTGGACTTTCGCAGCCGCCTGGAGTTGTTCGCGGCCGTTTGCGATGCAGTGCGATGCGGTCACAATGCGGGTGTCATCCATCGCGACCTCAAGCCATCGAATGTACTGGTGGATACCCAGGAACAAGTCAAAGTCATCGACTTCGGGATCGCCCGTTCGCTTGGCCCGGTTGAAACGCCCATCACCATCGATACCGAACGCGACCGGCTGATCGGTACGCTCAACTACATGAGCCCGGAACAGTGTGAAGAAGGCGACATCGACACGCGCAGCGATGTTTATTCGCTGGGCGTTATGTTGTATGAGCTTGTCACCGGCAGGCTTCCGCTCGATCTCTCGAAGACGTCCATACCCGAAGCCGTTCGAATCATCCGGGACGTCGCGCCAACGAGACCCGGAAACGTTACCCGCGATCTGCCGGGCGATCTGGAACTCATCGTGATGACGGCGATCGCGAAAGATTGCGAACGTCGGTATCCGAGTGCGTCAGAATTTGCAGCAGACATCAGACGATTCCTGGCGAATGAACCCATTCAAGCCCGCCCGCCGACGATGCTTTATCAGGCGAAGAAATTTGCCCAGCGGCATCGCGCATTGGTGGCAGGCAGCGCGTTGATGGTGGTCACATTGGTCGCAGCCGTCCTGGTAACGTCGCGCATGGCTTACGTCGCCAATCGGGCCAAACACGCTGCGGAACTTCGCGAACAAGAGCTGGAAAGAGTGACCGAATTTCACCGATCTCAATTGAGCGATTTGGATGTGGCGGCGATGGGCGAACGCATCCGAGAGACGCTTCTCGATAAGCTTCAGTCCAACGACGTCGCCCCCGAACAAATCGAGCAATACTTCGCAGAGGTCAATTTTCCTTCCGTTGCGCTTTCCGTCATTGAAGAAAGTGTGCTTGATCGATCGCGCAATTCGATTGACGAGCAGTTTTCCGATCAGCCGCTGTTGCGGGCGGACCTGCTTCAGGCGCTCGCGGCAACGATGAATACGTTGGGACTCGCGGACCGCGCTGAACCTGTTTTGACCGATGCACTCAACATTCGCCGCGAGATACTAGGCTCCGATCATCCCGATACGCTGACGTCGGCTCACGCGATGGGGTCGCTGCTTGGCGGGCTGGGAAAATACGATGCGGCGTACGAGCGTTTGCAGGATACGTATGAGCGACGGGTCCGAACGCTTGGTGCGAACCATCCGGATACGCTCATCACAGCCAACAGCATGGGCGGCATCTTGAGATACCTGGGACGACTTGATGAAGCGGCGACCGTCTGGCAACAAACGCTGGAAAAGCGTCGAAAAGTATTGGGCAGTGACCATCCGAGAACGTTGATTTCGTTGAACAATGTCGGCGTCATCCATGCCATTCGGGGCAACCTTGAAGGTGCGGAAGACGCTTGGCGCGAACTGTTGGAGAGGCGAAAACAACTGTATGGCGTTGAGCACCCAACGTATCGAAGTTCGATCACCAATCTTGGACTGCTTCTAGCCGAGCGCGGGAAGCTCACCGAAGCGCGAGCGCTTCTGGAGGAATCGTTGGAAAGTCGTCTCAATTCCCTGGGCGAAAAACACCCCAGCACGCTGGGCACGATGTCGATGCTCGCGAATCTGCTGGCTGAGATGAAGGACCCCGGGGCGGCTTCCTTGCTCCGCCGATGTCGTGACGCACGTGCAGAAGTACTCGGACCGTTGCATCCGGATACGCTTCGAACGCGGGCGAAGTTGGCGGCGGTCATCGGTGCAGGTGGCGATCTCGAGCAAGCCGCCACCGAACTGCGTGACGTTCTTGCCCATCAGCGCGACGTGCTGGGTTCTAACCACGCCGATGCCATTGAGAGCATTCACCTGCTCTCCAACGTATTGTTGGAATTGGACGAGCCGGAGGAATCTTATGAATTGGCTTTGGAGAGTGTTGAGCGCTCGACGGCGCTGACTCCCGACGCGAGCATTGTCATTGTAACGTTGCAGTTGGGGGTAGCGCGAGCACTGACAGCGTTGGAACGGTTTGAAGAGGCTGAGGCTATCTTGCTGAAGTCCCATGAAACTATCGTTGCGGCCATTGGAAACGACAACGCTCGAACTGAAAACGTAACCGCTGCGCTCGCAGAGTTTTATTGGTCATGGCATTCTGCAAGACCGGATGCCGGGTACGACGAACAAGCCGCCCTGTGGCGAAACCGCTAGGACGTAACAGCTACCGAATTGGCTTGTCCGGTTATCTCGCGTGTGCTAGATGTCGTGGTTAAACGGTTAACTGGCTCTTAAATAAAGAGTTACGTCCAAGACAACCTGTTTGGACGCGATTAGTCATATATATTGTATTGTAAATTATCTATATAGATGATAATCTATATAGATGGACCTCATCGGTAAGACACTAACAGCACTTGCAGACCCAACGCGGCGCCGGATCGTCGCTCGTCTCGCCACGGGCTCTGCGACGGTTACCGAACTCGTTCGAATTTTTGATCTGACTCAACCTACGATTTCCTCGCACCTCAAAATGCTTGAGCTCTCTGGGCTTATTTCGCGTTCGCGCGTTGCTCAGACTCGGCCATGCAAATTGGAACCGGCTGGACTTGATGCGTTGGATTCGTGGCTGGGCGAATTACGATCAGTCTATCAAGGCAACTACGAACGACTAGACACTTTGCTTGAGAATATTCAAATGCAAGATGAGAGGAAGAACCCATGACTTCGATGAATTTCATGTCACCGTCACCCACTTCGATTCGCATAGTTAGGGCGTTCGACGCTCCGGTCAAGCTCGTTTGGCGAGCGCACACCGAAGCCGAACTGGTCAAACAGTGGATGACGGGACCGCCCGATCATTCGTTGCCCGTTTGCGAAATCGATTTTCGTGTTGGCGGCAAGGCGCGATATGTCTGGAAAAACCCGCAATTTGAAATGGGCATGACGGCTGAATTCAAAGAGATCAAGATTCATGAGCGAATCGTTCACACCGAAGACTTCGATGGTTGGCCTGAAGGGGCGAGTACGGTGACTTCAACTTTTGAAGAATCTAATGGCCAAACGACTATCACTGTCGACATCGAATACAAGAGTCAGGATGCACGCGACCAGGCAATGCAACCAGGGTTCCAAGAAGGATACGGCGCATCTTACGATTCACTCGACAAACTACTGTCAAGGATTTAAGACGTTCGTTGCAACTCATCGGTTGCGAGTTCAATGATGGATGTCACCATGATCGATACTTCGGATTGCGATCAAGAAAGCGCCGATTTTCTCGAACACGCATGCCTGAGCTACAACGTGACCGATGATCCAACGCGCGTGCAGCAGGCTCGCAATATGTTGTTGGCATCGCCCGACCTTGCCGAGAGAAATATCTGGACCACGGCTTGCGTTGGCGCGGTCGATGTTTTGATGCGGTTTCTTAATGCCGACGCCCAGTGCGTTGAATCCAAAGGCGGTCCGTTCAATTGGGAGCCGCTGCTTTACGCTGCCTATTCGCGACTCAACGCGCCCGATTATTCGACGCTGGACGTGGCGAAACGATTGCTACAAAGGGGAGCTAATCCGAATGCGCATTTTATGTGGGCCGGGCAGTACCGCTTTACGGCATTGACGGGCGCTTTCGGTGAAGGGGAGCGTGGCATGCGATGTCAGCCCCCACATCAAGACTGCGAGGCGCTTGCCCGGCTGCTCTTGGAAGCGGGCGCGAACCCCAATGACAGTCAGGCCTTGTATAACACAATGTTTACGCCTGGCGATCGTTGCTTGGAATTGCTACTCGAATACGGTTTGGACGCGGACGCGAAGTGCAATTGGTTGCTGGGATGCAGTGCTTCGGGTCTCCGACCGAACACACAAGGTACGCTGCATTACCAATTGATGTGGGCGATCCGCAAGGGTCATTCGTCACGCGCGAAATTGCTTATCAAGCACGGGGCTGATGCGTCCCTGCTGGATGATCAATGTTCGCCATGGAAGGCTGCGATGTTGGCCGGTCACACGGGCATGATCGATGACCTACTCGAAAACGGTGCAAGTGCAGAACCCCTCGATGCTGTCGAAGAATTCGCTGCCGCAGCGATGTCTGAGAATTGTAGTCTCGCAAAGCACCTACTCAACAGCGATCCGTGACTCTTGCAATCATCGATGGCGGCACTGCCTGATTTGTTCGTCAATGCCTCAACATTGAACCGATTCGATGCCGTCCAATGTCTCGTTGAAATGGGTTGGGATCCAAACGCCAATGCCAACGGTAGTACGGCTCTCCACCAAGTCAGTTGGAATGGTCAACTTGCCATGGCGAAGCGATTGATCGAACTGGGTGCCGATCCGATATTGCGAGACCAAACGCACGATGGAACTGCCGCCGATTGGGCAGCGTTTGCGGGACACGAAAAACTGGCTGGCTATCTTGCGAATCCCGATTCGCAGTGATGGACGCGGGGTCCGACGGACGATACAACGGCAGACTCAACAAGATCGTTCCATGGAGACTAGTCGATGGCCGTCAAACGGATTGGGGTTTTAACCGGTGGTGGAGATTGTCCGGGGTTGAACGCGGTGATCCGTGCTGTCACCAAAACGGCGATCAACGATCACGGCTGGGAAGTCATTGGAATTGAGGATGGATTCCTCGGGATCATTCGCAATCGGATGCATCCACTGACCATGCAGGACACGTCCAACATCCTGACGCAGGGTGGAACCATTCTGGGCACCAGCAACAAAGCCGACCCGGCGAATTTTATGGTAGGTATCGACGAGAACGGCGAACCCGTCTTTGAAGATGTCACGGCGAGATGTGTGGAACATGTCGCGGCACGCGAATTGGACGTGATCGTCTGCATTGGCGGTGACGGAACGATGAGCGGCGCATCGCACCTTGTCGGGACGGGCATTCGTTGCGTCGGCGTGCCGAAAACGATCGACAACGATTTGATGCATACCGATGTGACGTTCGGTTTTCAGACGGCTGTCGAGATCGCCACTGAAGCGCTGGATCGAATTCACACCACGGCATCAAGTCATCACCGGGTGATGCTCGTCGAAATGATGGGGCGCAATGCCGGCTGGTTGACGTTGCATGCTGGCGCGGCGAGCGGTGCGGATGTCATTCTTCTACCGGAGATTCCTTTCGATCTGGATGTTGTCTGCGACTATTGCAAGACGCGGAGCAAGCGCGGAAAAGCGTTTACGATCATTGCAGTTGCAGAGGGTGCGAAACCCATCGGGGGCGAAGTCGTGATCGATCAGATCGTCGTCGATTCGCCCGATCCGGTTCGACTTGGCGGAGTCAGCACACAACTCGCCCGCCAGATTGAACAAAAGACACGTCTGGAATGTCGCGCGACGGTGCTGGGACATGTTCAGCGTGGCGGGACGCCGTGTGCCTTCGATCGAGTTTTGGCAACGCAGTTTGGTTTCCATGTTACGGAACTCATGGCAGCTGAAGAATTCGATCGATTGGTCGTGATGCAAAACTCAAAACTGACAAGCGTACCGATCACAGAAGTGGCTGACCAACAGCGCACCGTACCCACCGACGATCTGCTCATCCGGGCGTGCAAAGCCATCGGCGTCAGTTTCGGGACGAGTGAACTCTAGCCATGTGGTGCGGTTCGCCTGACCCTACCGATGGCTGCACTTTTCTTGTCCAGCACAAAAGTCAAATCAAAACCGCTTAAATTTACCGTCTCAATTTAGCGCTATCTCATTACATGACAGAAACTTACATCCATTGGGCGATTGACTGCCTCATGAAGCGGCGCTAGGATCGAAATGGAGCGGGCAATAGCTCAGCGGGGTATGGGTTCAGACCATTTCTTTGGCGCTGGATAGAAACTTTGCCTCCTTCGCCGCGAAGGAATTCTGTAGACGAATGCCACGTTGGGGCTGATTATCGTGCATCGCCAAAATTGGTGGCGGCTTAGCTTTATGCATCGGGGGTGGCATGCCGATGCGAGGATATGGAGCCTTGCATCAGACGCTCGCTTGACTTGGGGGCAATGCTGAATTCGGAGGTATCGAACAATGGCGAATAAAAGTGAACTGATCGACCTTATCAACAACAAGATCGACGTCAAACGGTTTCACGATCAGCACTGGAAGGGCACCATCTGGGACTACCTGGATCTGGTGGCGAAGAATCCTTCCGTCGCCCGCAACGCATTCCAACGTCTTTACGACATGATCCTCCACTATGGCACCGAGCGCTACAAGGTCAACCGCGAGGACATGATCCGCTACAACTTCTTTTCCGACACGATCAACAACGGGGCTGACGGTATCTTCGGCCTCGACAAAACGCTGATGAATCTGGTCGATGTGTTTCGGTCTGCGGCTTATGGGTATGGCACGGAGCGCAGGATCTTGCTTCTGCACGGACCGGTGGGTTCATCTAAAAGTACCATCGTGCGATTGCTGAAGCGCGGCATCGAGCAATACTCGAAATTGGAAGAGGGTGCGGCATACACGTTTTCGTGGAAAGTGCCCAATGCCGACGGAACCGAACAACTCTACCCGTGTCCAATGCACGAAGAACCGCTGAAGTTGATTCCGCTCGAAGCCCGAGCCGATGTGCTCGATCGCATCAATGGCGACTTGCCGGAGAATCGTCGAATCCGCATTGAAGGTCATCTCGATCCGTTCTGTCGAAAAATGTTCGATGACCTCCAGGTGAAGTACGACGGCGACTGGACCAAGGTGATGGATCACATCGTCGTGCAGCGGTTGATTCTGTCGGAAAAAGACCGACGCGGAATCGGCACCTTCCAACCGAAAGACGAAAAGAACCAGGACTCGACCGAACTGACCGGTGACATCAACTACCGCAAGATCGCCGAGTACGGCAGCGACAGCGATCCGCGCGCGTTTAACTTTGACGGTGAACTCAACGTGGCCAATCGTGGCGTTGTCGAATTTATCGAAGTGCTAAAACTGGACGTGGCGTTTCTCTACGACTTACTCGGTGCGTCGCAGGAGCATTCGATCAAGCCCAAAAAATTCGCCCAGACCGACATCGACGAAGTCATCATCGGGCACACCAACGAACCTGAATACAAGAAGCTGCAAGCCAACGAATTGATGGAGGCGTTTCGCGACCGAACCATTCGCATTGACGTGCCTTACAACATCAAGCTCGCCGACGAAATCAAGATTTACGATAAGGATTTTAACAAGGACAAGATTCGCGGGGTACATATCGCTCCGCATACTCTAGAGACAGCCGCAATGTGGGCGGTGCTGACGCGGCTGGAGGAACCGAAGAAAGCCGGTTTGTCCTTGATGCAGAAGCTCAAGCTCTATAACGGCCGCACCATTCCGAACTTCACCGAAGATTCGGTTCGCGAACTGCGCGACGAAGCCCCGCGCGAAGGCATGCAGGGCATTTCGCCGCGTTACATTCAAGACAAAATTTCAAACGCTTTGGTTTCCGATCAGGCCCAGGAAGAGCGCTGCGTCAATCCGTTCATGGTGATGAACGAACTGGAAAGCGGCTTATCGCATCATAGCTTGATCAATGACGAGGAACTTAAGAAGCGCTACCGCGAGCTGTTGGGCATGGTCAAGGAAGAGTATGAGGACATCCTCAAAAGCGAAGTGCAGCGGGCGATCAGTGCCGACGAGGACGCCATCAAGCGACTCTGCTCGAACTACATCGAAAACGTTCGAGCCTATACGCAGCACGAAAAAGTGCGCAACAAATACACCGGTAAAGATGAGGAACCGGATGAGCGGCTGATGCGTTCGATCGAAGAAAAAATCGACATCCCCGAGTCTCGCAAAGACGATTTCCGTCAGGAAATCATGAACTACATTGGGGCATTGTCACTCGATGGCAAGCGATTCGAGTATCAGACCAATGCGCGATTACATAAGGCATTGGAATTGAAACTCTTTGAAGATCAGCGCGACACGATAAAACTCAAGAACGTTGTATCAGGCGTCGTCGATGACGAAACGCAAGCCAAGATCGACGTCGTCAAACAGCGTCTCATCAAGTATTTCGGGTACAACGAAACAAGCGCCACGGACGTGCTCAACTACGTCGCCAGCATTTTTGCACGAGGTGACGCGGAAGCAAACGAGTAGAACATGCGTTAAGACCCATGCGTCCAAACGATGGGGGCGAAGCGTTGGTAATGGAGTGCCTTTCGCCGAATGTTCGAGGCTTCAAGGATATGAATAAGCGCCATGAAGATCGCCAAAGACCACCAACGATTTCGTCAGATCGTCAAAGGAAAAATCCGCAAAGACTTGCGGAAGTTTCTCTCGCAAGGTGAACTTCTGGGCCGCGAAGGGAAGCGCTCCATCAGCATCCCCGTGGGCAACATCGACACCCCTCGATTCCGCTATGGCGACAACAGCGATGCCGGCGTTGGCAGTGGCGACGGGCAACCGGGCGACGAAATCGGCAGCGGTGAGGACATGGGCCCGGGCGGAACGCAGGAAGGCCGCCACATCCTTGAAGTCGAAGTCGGCCTCGACGAGTTAGCCGACATCCTCGGCGAAGAACTGCAACTACCGCGCATCCAACCACGCGGACGCAAGAACATCACTTCCGAACGCGATCGTTACACCGGCATCAGGCAGTCCGGTCCCGAGTCGCTGCGTCACTTCAAACGCACCTTTCGCAAGGCGCTGCGTCGTCAGATCATGAGTGGAGTATACGACCCAGCCCGTCCGCGCATCATTTTCGAACGGGGCGACAAAGTATACCGAAGCTGGAAAACGGTACTGAGCCCGCAATCCAATGCGGTGATCATCTATATGATGGACGTCTCCGGTTCGATGGGCAGCGAGCAGAAGGAACTGGTGCGATTAGAAGCGTTTTGGATCGATGCGTGGCTACGCAGGAATTACCAGGGCATCGAGAGTCGCTACATCGTTCACGACGTTCGGGCTGGCGAGGTGGACCGCGAAACGTTCTTCCGATTACGCGAAGACGGTGGGACGCGAATATCCAGTGCGTTTCGCTTGGCGAAAGACTTGCTCGAAAACACCTATGACGCCAACGAGTGGAACGTCTATCTGTTTCATTTTTCCGATGGCGACAACAGCAGCGAGTCCGACAGTCGCGAATGTTGCCGAATGCTCTCGGAGGATTTGCTTCCGCAGATCAATCTCTTCGGGTACTGCCAGGTGGCCAGCGCCTATGGCAGCGGTAATTTCATCAACGTGCTGCACGAGAACCTGCCCGACATCGACAATCTGATCACGTCGCGGGTCAATACCAAAGACGATATCTATGACAGCATCAAGACGTTTTTTATGAGCGGGCAATAGCGTTAAGACGATCCTTCGATCGAGCGGACAAAATGAGACGGATTCTTCCAAAAATCCTGGCTGAGTATGCCGAATCCATCGCAGAGTATGCGCGCCTGGAAGGTCTGGATTTCTACCCGACGATTTTTGAGATGCTCGAAAGTGACGAAATGAGTCAGGTAGCGGCATATGGTGGGTTTCCGCAGCGCTATCCGCATTGGCGATTCGGGATGGAATACGATCGCCTTCGCAAGCAGCACACCTATGGGCTAGGCAAGATTTACGAGATGGTCATCAACAACGACCCATGCTATGCGTACCTGCTGCGCGACAACGCCCTCGTCGATCAAAAGACCGTCATCGCACACGTCTACGGTCACTGCGATTTCTTCAAGAACAACCGCTGGTTTTCCAAGACCAATCGCCGGATGATGGACGACATGGCCAACCACGCCACCCGTGTCCGTCGCTATATTTCGAGACACGGTCTCGATCCGGTCGAACAGTTTATCGACACGTGCCTGTCGGTGGAAAACCTGATCGACCCGCACTCGGTGTTTATGCAGCGGCGTGAGAGCCGGTCGGCGACCAAGCAGCGAGCCGCAAAGCACGAGCGGGGCGAAAAGGATTCAGTTGACAGCGAGAAGTATCCGGCAAAGTCGTACATGGATCGGTACATCAATCCGCGCGCTGCGGCTGACGCGATACTAGAAGGAGAAGTCGGCGAACAAGAGATTCCAACCGCGATGTATCCAAGCCAACCGATGCGCGACGTGCTCTTGTTTGTCCTTGAAAACGCACCGCTGAAGGATTGGGAAGCCGACATCCTTTCAATCATTCGTGAGGAGGCGTACTACTTCGCGCCGCAGGGACAAACCAAAATCCTCAACGAAGGTTGGGCGAGCTATTGGCACTCCACCATCATGACGCGGTACTGTCTACAAGCCGAAGAACTGGTGACGTATTGCGATCACCATTCCGGCACGCTGGCAACGAGCCCCGGTCGATTGAACCCGTACAAACTCGGTATTGAGTTGCTGCGCGACGTCGAAAAGCGTTGGAACACCGGGCGCTATGGACCGGAGTACGACGCCTGCGACGACATGCACACCCGTCGCAACTGGGGCAAGAGCAAAGCTCCGACCGGCAGAGTTGTGGGGCGCGGTTCGCCCGGTCGCGAGAAAATCTATCAGGTACGCTCGATCTACAACGACGTCACCTTCCTCGATGAATTTCTCACGCCCGAATTCGTCGAAGAGCAAAAACTGTTTCACTATCGCTACGATCCAGCCACCGGGCGCATGGTCGTGGTCAATCGCGATTTCAACCGCATCAAGCAGCAGATGCTGTTCATGCTGACCAACCACGCCCAGCCGTACATCTACGTACTCGACGGCAACTATCGCAACCGCGGCGAGTTGTACCTCGGTCATCGTCACGGCGAAATCGATCTTGACATCAAGTACGCCAAAGAAACGCTTAAAGCCCTCTATCGATTGTGGCGTCGCCCTGTCCACATCGAATCGATCATCGACGACGACCCAATCCTATTCAGTTGCGACGGCGAAAATTCCACGCAGCAAAGCATCGATCAAGAAACACCACTGCCAAGCAATTCGTTTGTTACCGTCGGTTGATTCAATGTAGGGTCCGCTGTGCGGACCACGATTCATTAAAACGCATCGATACATCTCAGCGCAATTCGGTCCGCACAGCGGACCCTACCTTTGTCATATCACATTGAACGTTGGTAAATCGTCTCGAACGACGTTGTCGATTTCGAACGGTTCTTGATGGTCTGACTTGGTATCGGACATGCGCGGTATTCGTCCATTTTGCGGGGATGCTGGTGAATCGTACATATTGAATTACCAGGTTCATCGGGAAAGCGGTGATCTTGTATGGCGATACTCTGGGGCACGGTACATGTCGAACCATCCCAACTTTGCGAAGATTCCGACGTCGGCGGTCCGCGCGCTGGCGAACGAAGACGGAGACAACATCGAAGTCTACCTGCCGTCATCCGATGGTAAGGGGCCGGTGTTCTACTCCGATTCTGCGCACGGTGGGAAGGGGCCCGATCTCAGCCGTCTGCTCGAAAGCGGTGTTTCGACAATCCTGGTCCGCAGCGATGAACTGCTCGAATTCGAAAAGTCCATCGAGAGTCGCATCGACAACATCCTTAGTAACCCAAACCTGCCCGCTGTAGACAAAGCCGAAATCGTCCATACGGCTGGCACGTCCGCCGCAAAAGGCCTCATCGATTCGTCGGTTTCCGAGGAAAGTCTTTCGCGGGCCAACAATCTGGTCGGGAGCATTTTGGCGAGTGTCACCGGTGATGCCAAAATTGCCGGGCATCTTTTTCAGATGGCCGGTCACGAACGATCGACGGCAGCCCACATGCAAATGGTTTCGACGCTGGCGATCTTGTTCGGTTACGAACTGTTCGGCAGCGATGAAAAACTACTGCGGGCGTTGGGACTGGCTGGCATGCTTCATGACATCGGCAAACTCTCAATCCCCGTAGAAATATTGAACCGCCCAGGACCGCTCTCCCAAGAAGAAGTGTTGCTCTTGCAGCAGCATCCGATCGAAAGCGTGCGCTTGATTGGCGACGACGAAAGTGTGCCGGCGATCTCTCGGCAGTTCATATTGCAGCATCACGAACGCATTGACGGCCGCGGTTATCCGTTGGGTATTTCCGGCGATGAAATTCTTCCCGGTTCGCGGGCACTGAGCATCGTCGATTCGTTTCACGCGATGATCGGTCCGCGGGCATATCGGTCGCAGCTGGGTATCGCCGAAGCAAATCGCGTGATGGGGTATCAAGCCAACCGCCAATTCGACGCCGACATGCTCAAGTGCTGGACGATCCTTTGCGAAAAGAAGGAAGCGGCGGTCAGTTCCAGCGAACGTACACCAGACGCTTCGGATGACGGCGAAGAGGACAATTCCGGACGACATGAAAATGCGTTGAAGCGAGCGGCGCGTCTGTCGGTCAATCAACGTCGCCCACGCCACCGTTGTCGCGGAACGTCGGTGGTTCGGTGCCTTCACGCAGGATCGCTGAACAGTGCCGAATCAAGCATCGGTGAATTCGGGGCCTGCGTATACGATGTTTCACGTGGGGGCATGTGCATCCTGAGCGCCCATCCACTCTATCGTGGCGAAGTCTTGAACGTGCGCGTCAAGGTTGGGAATAACTTCGATTGGCTAAAGACCATGGTTTCATGGTCGCGTCGCCATGAGGAAAACGTGTACAAGGTCGGTCTGAGATTTCTCGGGCGGATTAGCGAGTCGGCGATCAATGAACGAACCGATGTCATTGCAATGGGCGGTTACGTACCCGTCTCAGATCAAGATGGGACTGCGCCCGAATCTACTGACACCGATGAACCAACAAGCGCTGAATCCGGAAGTCGGAGCGACATAACGTCAGCGATCAGCCAGCTTGAAGCGATTGCACAGAAACGCGATCAGTCGGTCTCCGCCCAGCAGGTTGTCATCGCACTCTCTATGTCGAGCGACAAACCGGTACGCATCAAAGCGATCGACATCTTAGCAAC
The DNA here is from genome assembly GCA_028285105.1 of Alphaproteobacteria bacterium. Lineage (GTDB taxonomy): Bacteria > Planctomycetota > Phycisphaerae > UBA1845 > UBA1845 > UBA1845. The sequence continues at coordinate 10,358 of JANQQE010000032.1, read as the reverse complement.
CATGGGCGGGCGGGCGACACGCAGCGCCCTTGTTGACCTTTTGCACGATGCCGATGTTGACGTTCGCGAGCGGGCGATATTGGCTGTCGGTATCGGTAAGATTTACGAAGCCGCATCGGCGCTGCGCGGATTGCTCAACGATCCGGAGGAAAAAATCGCGATCAATGCGGCTGGCGCACTGGGGCAAATGAACGACTGGAGCGGATTTAACTTTGTCGCGAAAGCGGTTGAAGGCAACGGCAAGCATGTGCGATTGGCGGTCCGCGCATTCAGCGACATTACCCAGCATCGTTTCAGTTCCAACCGCGACGGCATCGCGTCGGCCCGTCGCTACCTCAAAGCCAAACGCAAAGAACTGGAAAGCAAAGCCAAGGGTGCAGCAGCGGGCATGAAGTGAGTTTATCAGGCGTGAATCAACTCATTCCCGGGGTTGGTTCGATTCCGTAAAAAGCAGAGAAGCCACGCTTCGTTCTGAGGTCTCGAAGATTCACCAAGACCTTGAAACGTCGCGCGGCTTCCCGTTTCGCATCCTTGCGATGTCGTCCAGTCGTCCCTGACCTGTAAGCCAATGTGTTTCGCATTCCCTGCGTCACATGGATCCGGGTTCCAGACGTGTGACTGCTCGCCCATTCCAGGCGAAGTGTCACAGCCTTCTTATCGGATGAACCATTATTGGCAATTTAGGTATTTTGCCGAAGGTTCAATGCCATTGAACGCACGATTGGCAAATCGTCGTTTTCAGGTTTGGTAACGCCGATGTGACACTATCTGTCACGTTCGCCACGTTGCAATTCATCGAGCAACGCCATCGGGTGATTCGCCCATTTTTCAGCTTCCATCGGCGTGATCTCGCCAGCCCGCACCAAGTTGGCGAGCGATCGTTCGAGGGTGGTCATGCGTTCGTCGGGAGTGTCTTTCGTGCGCGTTTGCAACAGCGAATAGACCTGCTCGGTTTTGGCAAGGCGAATCAGGTTGGCCATCGCGTAGGTATTGTTCAGAAGTTCCATCGCCACGACGCGACCGTTGCCATCGGCGCGGGGGATCAGTTTTTGCGAAATGATGTGGCTGAGTCCGAGCGAAAGTTGGCTCGCAATTTCGTCCTGTTGGCCGGTGGGGAACATGTCGAGGATGCGGGTGATCGTTCCGCGAACGTCGCGGGTGTGCAGCGTCGAGAAAACGAGGTGCCCGGTCTCAGCGGCGGTCAGCGTCCAACTCGTCGAATCGCGGTCGCGCATCTCACCCACGAAGATGACATCCGGGTCTTCGCGCAAACAGTCACGTAATCCGAGTTCATAACTGGGAACGTCGCGCCCCACTTCGCGCTGCGAGATGATCGCGGTTTTGGATTTCAACCGGTACTCGATCGGATCTTCAAGCGTGATGATGCGACACGGGCGATTCTCGGCGATGCGGTCGATCATGGAGGCGATGGTCGTGCTCTTGCCGGCACCGGTAATTCCTGTCAACAAGACAAGGCCGTGCTGACGATTGACGATGTCTTGCCACACGTTGTTCGGGAAACCAATCGTCGAAACGTCGGGGATGGTATTTTCCAGCGCCCGAATCGCGAGGGCCAATCCATCGTTGTCGCGAAAACCGTTGATCCGAAATTGCATCAGTTCGGTAATGAACGAACTATCGACCGAACCTTTTTGTTTCAGCGTTGGCCATTCCTTCTCGCTGATGATGGTCTTGGCGAGTTTTTCGATGGTTGCCGCGTCGAGGGGCGTGCCTTTCATCCGTTGCAAATCGCCATCAACCCGATAGATCGGCGTGCAGCCGACCTTGAGATGAAGGTCCGACACCCGCATGGTTCCCCGCTTCGAGAAGTACTCAAGCAAATCGAACATACTCAGCGTTTTCTTTTCGGTGGCGGCGTAGATCGGTTCTTTGATGGATTCAACCGTGGTCATTCGATTCTCGATTCGTTGCGATGCGGGCTGAGTTGCATCGGTCAAGATACGTTTACGTTTCAATCGCCGCGCCATTTGACGAAGGCGCATGCCCTGGCGGCTGGGACCGAACCAACTCGGCGTAATGCTTTGGGCACAAACGCATGCCGTCAGCAAGGTGGTATACCTTCGGATGCACGGATTCACAAACCAAGCACAGACCGCGCGATGCGGGCGGATAAGCCTTGCCGGTAGCGTCGAACCGCCGACGACGACGCTCGGTTTCGGCACGCTTCTGGCTACGTCGCCAGGTCCAGAAGTTAAACCCCGTCCAAAGCCCAATGATCAAGACGAGCGTCACCCCGGCAAGAATGATCGCCCCGATGATCAGAAAAATATTCGCCCCAAACATGTGAAGCCGCGACGCAAGCATGGTTCGACGTTTCGTCCTTTCGGTACCGCGACAGTCTCACCCACCCAAGATCAGCCCGTCCAATCAAGAATACGAAAATCGCGCGCCAAACCCGCATTCCATCGCCACGTTTTTGAGCCGTATCACTGCCGTCGGGTGTGCAGATAGAGAATCACGAGAACGGGTTTCTGCATGGTTTACGTGCCCAACGATGAGATGTCGAATCGCTACCAGAGAATGCGGAAACCGTCGGCTCCGATGCGTCTCACTATGCCATCGTGAAAGAACGTCAGCCGTCGCCAACAAGAGACAAGCTAGTGTTGCGAGTCACTCGATTCGTCACTTCTGCGAAGAGGCTTGGGGCAAGAACCGGAAGATAGATCATCGACACCACCATCTGAAAATGACCTTGACCACCCGTCCAACTATGCAACCCAGCCATCGCGTTCGATTCTCGACCTGACTTCGACGAAGTGGCCGGGAAAAGACACGTCCTTGCCGGATAGTTCGTCATGCCACCGACCGCTCAAGGTGTAGTATCTCGCCAGTACCTGTTGTGCATCGAACGTCAGAAGTCCAGATCCAACGTCGAGACGGCAGAACAAAACAAACGCCAACATTGCCATGGACTCAACTTGAAGTCTTCGGAGGTCTCCATCAGGAATTGGAGTACGTGTACTGAGTTGATATGCATAGTCCTCAAAATTGCAGTCACGGTCATTCTCGAGTCCATGATCCATACAGACGGTCAACTCCATTCCCATAAATCGACAATACATGTCATTCTGATCGCCGTCATAAGGAGCGAAACTGAAACCGATCGTGCTGTTAAGAACGTCGGTAAGTTGATTGAGTTCAAGGTCGTGATTGAAGAAATACTCAACTGTAATACTCATGATGCGCTATCCGGTCGGGGGCACGCTGGTCAACACCATGCAAATCTTCGACGGAGACGGTGACAGCCGCAACGACATAGTAGGAACTCTGGACCGCAACGCCCTAAGCGGCCTATCCAACGACGCCCTGGTGCTGTTCCTCAACACTGGCTTCTAGGAAAAGCCAAAAAACCAATACGACCATAGCCCCCGAACGAATGCTGCAACAATTCGTTTGGGGTCTTTTTCATGCGCAAGCAAAACGTCAATACCGCAAAAAAGTGCGTAGGCCGATAATCAAAAGCAAGAGCAATGCTCAGTTAGCAACACTACCATAAACCCATCTGGTTGACCCGCGCCACGGCAAGGCTCTTATCAATATCTCGTAGCCAACAACATGGATGTTTGAATCACCAGTCGGCGAAGCAAGACCCATCAACAATTCCCCGATGTCCAAAGAAATAGACCGCCGGCCCAATTCCCCTGAACCATGAAAATCGTCTTGACTTTCACGCCAGTTCGCATGCAATGGGAACAAGAATGTTTGCAACTTCGACCGACTATCGCTCAAGTCAGCTATACCCCCTCGGACCTTCTAAATTTGCCGTCGATCCTGCGGCAGACAATGGTGATGTGTCCTTTTATGCTTGCCGTGCCTCGATGACCACGGTGGGCGTGAACCATGTGCTTCGGTGCGTGCGCGTATGGAGTGAAGGTCCGAGGGGCCTATTGTGAGATATCCGAGTATACCTAAGCCGAATCCAAACCTAGCGCGCCCACTTAATGACGCAGTTGAGTTATTTTTGGCGAGCAATGGTCTGCAGGATGTGGCACGTACGCTCGAGGTACATCCAGGGCACCTCCGTCATTGGCTATATGTAAGGCCCGGGCATAAGGGATATACAACCTTTGAGATACCTAAGCGTAGGCAAGGCGTAAGAGTGATTTCTGCTCCGCCTAACTCGATCAAGATTCTACAAAACAAGTTCAAGGAGATCTTGGACGTTACTTACGAACCAAAGAAGTGCGTCTTCGGATTCATCACTGGACGCTCCATTGCAGACGGAGCATCGCTGCACAAAAAACGGGCGAAATGGGTCTTGAACATTGACTTGGAGGACTATTATCCCACTATTAATTTCGGGAGAATCCGTGGACTCTTTATTGCAATGGGCATCGGCAGGAAAGCGGCATCCATCTGGGCCCACCTAGTCACTCAGGACGGAAAGCTCCCTCAAGGTGCCCCCACCTCCCCTGTTATATCAAACATGATTTGCAAGCAGCTTGATGGCAAGATGATGGACCTAGCTAGACGTCACCACGTTACTTATACGCGATACGCCGACGACATTACGCTATCGACAACCAAGAATTCGTTTCCGCGCGAAGTGGCCACTTTCAGCGGTACGCCATTGGATTCCAACAACGTCCAGCTAATGAATGCCCTATTGCACGTTATCAACTCAGCCGGGTTCAGGGTCAACGACGGAAAGACCAGGTTGCAATCAAAAGCCGTCAGGCAGGAGGTGACCGGGTTGACTGTCAATGAGATGGTAAATGTCCGCCGAAAATTCCTTCGCCAGATTCGAGCCATGATCCATGCTGCGAGAAAATTTGGTTTTTGTGCCGCTGGAAACGAATATCTGTCTAAATATGCAGCGGGGCGAAAATCGAGAAACGCTAGCATTGACGCAGCGGCACACTTCAAACGAGTCGTATATGGAAAACTTGCATTTGTTCGAATGATCCGCGGCGCAACAGACAAATGTTATGTAAACCTCTGTCTGCAAATGGCTGATATTGACGACTCACCGCCCAACCAGATAGCGGAGATAAAGAAAATGTACGAAGAATTCGACGTGTTCATTTGCCATGCAAGTGAAGACAAAGCCGGTATTGCGACCCCCCTTTACAATTCTTTAAATGCGATCGAAGTCAAAACGTTTGTCGATATAGAGTACATTAAGTGGGGAGATTCATTCGTCGAGAAAATCAACCACGCTCTGTCGAGAGCTAAGTTGGTCGTTGTTGTCCTGTCGGAGAATTCGGTTGACAAAGAGTGGCCCAAAAAAGAATTGAACGCATCGCTGGCGCGGGAAGTCGAAGGGCGAACAAAAGTCTTGCCTTTGATTGTTGGAACACAAGCGATTGCTGAAAGAATTCTTGAGAAACTGCCGTTACTGAATGACAAGCTCTACAAACGTTGGACTGGTGACAGTGATCATGTCGCCAAGGAAATAAGAACGCTGCTGTCATGACTTAGTTCGACAGTAACCACCCGATACGTTTGGATATTGCGGGACGTCTACACGCAATTCTTTTGGCCAAGCTGCTAACTGCCAGAAACGCTAGTTCTGTGGGGTTCAGACTCAAGAACGAAACACTTCGCATATGGCGCAAAAAAAGCTCTCGGACCCGTTAACCCGAGAGCTTAAACGCGCAACCAACGCGATTATACATAAGTTGTTGGTGGTACTAGTTCACAGCACCTAGTTTACTAGGGCGAATTGCTGCTGGTACGTACCCAGGTCGGCTAGATCTACGTCGCCATCCGAATCGAGATCGGCGAAGCCGCAATCGGCGCCTACGCTTTCACCCGGTCCTGCGAAGCAGCGGGTGACGTTTTCGAGGCTCAGCGATTCGCTGGCAACCATCGACGCTGTGTCATTCAAACCTTGCGAAGAGATCGACAGGTTACCGCTCGAAAGCATCGAATCGGGCGAACCGTTTGGTCCGCCGGTCATAATGCCGAGGCCGATTACGATTCCCAAACACGCGGCCAGCGGAAGACCCACCAACGCCTTTTCATAGAACCGTACCAGCCGCGAATTGACAGCCCCTGAATCAAGAGTCTGGGCGACTAGAGCGGAAACGTCCACCGATGTCGACTCAAAAACGCCCGCTTTCTGGGCCGAAGCGGCCTTGGCGATGAGCATTTCGATTGAGTTATTGGACATCGTGGACATATGCTGTGCCTTCCTCGTATTTGGCTTTACATGTCATCAGTCTGAGGAACCGCCCCCAGGCGCGAGACATTTTTGGTTTTTTTCAGATTTCTTTTTCAAGCCACCCCTTCAGCTTGTCGAGAATCGCCCCCCACCGCGACCTCAAGGTCGATTCGGCGATGTCCAGACGGGCGGCAGCTTCCTTCCATTTCCGCTCCATGATCAGCCCAATCTCGGCGCAAATCATTTGTTCTTCAGTACTTAGGCGCGAAAGACAGGCTTGCAATCGCTCCAACTCCTCCGCACCTTGTAAGAGTAGCTCCGGGCTACCGTCTGCGTCGGCTGGCTCGAGGTCAGCCCGCCCCTCCTCAATAGGAATGATGGCTCGGGCATCGGCTCGTTTGGCGGCATCGAGGCATTTGTTCTTGGCGATGCGGACGAAGTACCCCGAAATCTGGGGGGGAATCTTGCTCGGTCCTGCCCGTCTCAGCGATTGGACGATCCCGGTCCAGGTCTCGTTGGCTCGAGCATCAAGCCAACCGGGGTCGCGTTCGCAGTGGCGGCGGCTGGTCTGGAAAATGGTGTAGCGGATCAACCGATCGTAGCGGGACACCAACTCCCGCATGGCCTCTTCATCACCGGACAGGACCTTGCGTATCAAGACGACATCCTGGCGTCGCCTTTCATCGCTGTCCGATTTGTCGCTGGTCGTCCGGTCGGTCATGGACACATTATTGCGTTGTTCGGTTACATGGGTCAAACACGACCCATTTCGCATCTCCCCCCCCAACCCATCAATTGCGACCACACAAACATCCGATAACGCTGCAAAACCGCAAATGAAAAAGGGTGCCACACCGTGACACTCACGATGCGACACCCAGGGGTTAAAATCAAATTCAGCCAGCGGCCTACGGATCGATCAAGTAAATTCGATAGATCGTCACAAACGTCGCCGCAGGTGCTTCGATTTCAAAGCTGGCTGGTACGGCTTCCTGCGTTGGGTCGTCCTGCACGGTTTCAAACGTGGCTTCCAGTGACTGCGCGTTTTCAAGGTCTCCAAAGTTGGTCGGTATTTCAGCAAACGATTGCTCGCCGATCAAACCGCCCTTGGCATCGAACGCCCGAACCATCAACGGATTCGTCTGATCGATACCGAATCCTTGAAGCGGAACAATGCGCAACCCACCAACAATGCCCGGCATTTCGCCGTCGAACATGACCTGTGCCAGATCGATTCGCAAAATGCCATCGCCGATTCCGATGTGTTCCGGATTCACGCCGAATTGGAAGTTTGGTTGACGACCTTCTTCAGCAATGAGTTCGTATTCAGCCGACCCCACTTCTTCAGATTCATCTTCGTTAAAGAGCGGTCCCATTTGAACACCCGGCTCAATGGGTCCGGGTTCGGGCAGCATCACATAGTTCCCAGGCGGAATGCAGAAGATGAAGATCGCAAGATCGCCACCATTCGCACCCATCATGCCATCGTTGGATTCGTCGGTACCGTCGGCACCATTCGTGTCGCCGGTTCCGGCAGGCATGACGTTGCCCGTTCCGGTTCCCATCGCACCACCGGCACCCGGGTTACCGAGTCCGCTGTCGCCACCGGCTCCGCCGTTGCCACCGTTGCCTGTTCCATCGCCAGCATCGCCACCGGTTGACATCCCACCACTGGCGTTTCCACCTTTGCCACCTGTCGCGGTTCCTTCGCCACCGGGACCGCCGTCACCGGCATCACCGAATTTACAATCGCCACCATTACCGCCGTTGCCGCCAGTCGCGTCAGCTGTTCCGCCGTCGCCTCCGATGACTTCGCCCGTCGTCACTGGCAGACCACTGACATTCAGCGATGCCTCGCCGCCGTCACCGCCGGTAGACGTTGCGGTTCCACCGCCGCCACCGCTGCAACAGGCGAATCCATCGCCGCCATCACAGGCTTCTGCCGATGCCCCACCACCGTCGCCAGCGATCAACGGGCCAATCGTCACATTCGCGAGTCCATTCACATTACCGCGGGCGAGCAAGCGTTTTCTGTTATCAGCCCCCTTCGCGCCCGTCGCGGTTGACGCCATGCCCATTTCGCCATCGCAACCCGGTGCGCCAGCCGCCCCTTTGGTCACGGTCGCGCTGCCACCACTTCCCGAGATACCGGGATTAATCGTCAGCGGCCCGGTCATATTGATTCCACCAGATGCGGTCATGCGGAAATTTCCGCTCTTACCGCCTGGTTTACCCGTCGCGGTTCCGCATGCGTCCTCATCGTCGCCGCCGTCGCCGCCATCGGTCAGATTCAACACGACGTTCGCAACGTTGATCGGTCCGCCGTTGTTCCAGATGTTCAACCGCATACCGTTCTTGCCGCGTTTCGGGCGTTGATTGTTGTCGGGATCGGCATTGGCACCGCCCGGGGCGGGTGGACCGTTGACCGTCCAACCGTCGAAGTTCAGGTCCCGGTTGCCATTGAAGCGGAAAATCCAAACCGGGTTATCACCTGCCGGCGGAGGTTCGTCCGGGTCGGGCCATTCACCTGAAATGGTCACCGGCATCATCGCAGGGCCAACCACCTTCGGCTGACCGTTGGTATTCATGTTTCCGTTGGTGTCCATGTCGCCGAAGATGGCGTTGTCTGGAGGCAGCGGCGCGAACGTCGGCGGATCGTCATCTGCAACTTCTTCAACTTCGTCAAAGAAATCGTCGGGCGTTCCGTCCAGCACTGTTTCATCGTCCGTAATCACAAGGCTTCCAGTCGTGTGAAACTTGGCAGTGTCACCGATTGTCACTTCGTCGTCGCCAACGATGATATGAATGCCGACATCGTGTTCGTCGAATGCCTTGTCACCTTCGACACCGTTCGTGTCGGCGTGCTGCGACATGATCGTTCCGTTAATTGTGAGACTGCCGTTGACCCGAAGGGTTACGCGGCTGTCCATGCCTTCGATCGTGCCATCGATAATGGCATCGCCATCGACGGTGACGACGGCATCGTTCTCGACCGTCATGGTTTCGCCGGCTGGCACGTTGAATTCTTCAACGGTGGTATCACCGTCAATCGTGTCATCGTCGGGAGGCGGATCCATTGGACCGGGACATCCGCAAACAAACACCAGCGTCAGACATGAGACGACAAGCGACGAACCGAATCGCAAGCGGCTTCTCCAAGTCTGATCGCGGTCGAAAATACGCATCGCAATTCTCCTTGTGAACGAAATCGTAAGAGCGCCGAAGGGCGCGTGTATTGACACAAACCTCAGATTCGAGGCATGAACTGAATCGCAACATGTCGGGGGAAACTTCCAATCACCGAAACCGGCACTCCACAACATCCGGCCCGCCCGAAGTCGGCCATGAGGAGCTTTTGGGGTTCGTATCATTCAACGAACCGAGAGTCCGGCCAACCCCCAAATTAACAATGCGATCGAAACCATCACCGTCGCCCCAACTAACGCGGCAGGAACCCATCCAAAGACATGCCCCGCAAATCGCAATAGACCAGCCCATTCCCGGTCCGCGCACGCTTCCGCTTGACCGAAATCCGCGGGGCAACTCTTGGCATATCGAATTCACTTATCGGAAAACCCAAGCGATTTCCGCCAACCCGGCTGACGTTCGGCGATTGGAAGCTCGCGAGCGGCGAATTGGAACGCAAATGCGGAAAAGAACCGGAATCCAACCCCGTTGACCGATCCGCAAGACTGAGGTAAATCTATCCGTTCGCCATGCCGCACAGAATTTGGCAAGATTAAAGCCGAAACCGGCATGGCCCAGACGCAATAAAGGCCCTTGGAAAGGGCCGAAATGAAGCAGCACTTAGCGCCACTAGCTCAATTGGATAGAGCATCGGTCTACGGAACCGAAGGTTGCAGGTTCGAATCCTGCGTGGCGTAGTCGTTTTTCACGCCCGTTTTTTGCACGTTTCCCCTTGTTTCTAAGCGAATTCTGAACGTCGCCACTTGCGCGAGTTTCAATGTCGGCGTTGCATCCGTGTGCTGTGAATTGCACCGTTTCGCGCTCGAAGTGGCGGGGTTTCGGGCGATAGCGCTCAGTGGCAAACACAACATTACTTTGTCTCGATTCCATCCGGGCGAGTTTACAAGAGTACCCGCGCCATTCGATCGGGGGGCGTGGTTCAGAATCTCGGCAGGCACCTGCTTCCTGAGATGCCTTGATTGACCGACGCCTGACCAGAGTCACCATGCCCGATTGAGATTCAAGGCGATCATCGCGACTGTTC
>JANQQE010000031.1 GCA_028285105.1 Alphaproteobacteria bacterium | reverse complement strand
CGACGGACGACTATGTTGACTTACTGAACAAATGTCGCTGAGCGTCGGGTATTCTTGAGTATTCACAATCGTCAGCACCCATTTCCATGCATAAAGTCCTTTCGCGGGAATGACGGTGGGCCCCGCCGGCAAGGCCTGACTGGCGATGCGGATCAATTTCCTGCGTTACGCTTCGCGGAGGATCTTTTCCATTTTCCTGCCATTGGCGAGTTCATCCACTATCTTGTCGAGGTACCGAACTTTTTGCGTGAGCGGGGTCTCAATGTCCTCAATCCGGTAACCGAAAATAACGCCCTTGATCAACCGCGCATTCGGATTCAGTTTGGCCTTCTGGAAGAATTGCTTGAAGGTCACCTCGTTATCGATTTGCTTCTGCAATTGCTTGTCGTTGAAACCGGTCAGCCAGGCGATCACCTGGTGCAGTTCTTTGGTGGTCCGGCCCTTCTTTTCGACCTTGGCGACGTAGTGCGGATAGATCGAAGCGAAAGTCATTTTGGCGATTCGTTCATCGTGCTCGGGTGTGGTTGTCGGCATGGGTTCTGCTCCGCCCGCGTGTTTTACCGCGCGTGAGACGCGGCCTTGCGGACAATGTTATGCCGAGGGCTGTACTGTGCAAGGGATGTACGGTGCAAGGGAATTGGCGGGGAAGGCGATAGAGAGTGGCTGTCGCCTGTATTCTGCTCCTTTGCACGTCATTCGTCATTCCCGCGCACGCGGGAATGACGGCAGTGCGCGAGAATGACGGCAGTGAACCGTCGAATTTCTTTTCTTCGTGCGGATTCTTTCAGAAATTGGGGCGCGGCGTGCAACCTTCTTGTAGCTAACAGGTGCGGCGAGCCGTACCCTACCGTTGGTTTTTTGTCCTTTCTGGAGAAATTTCTTATGAATCGCGCCCTTTCCCTTGTCGTCACTCTTTCGATTGCCACACTTGCCGGTTGTCAGACGGAGCCTGTTGATTCCGGCGATGGTCCTATGATTCGGACGCTTAGTGCTGCGATCGACAATTCGCCGCTTGACGTTTGCGTCAACGGGTTTCGCTCGATTGAAGACTTCGATACGGGCAGTCGGACCGGGCATTCGGAAGCGGACCGCAATTCCTTCGAGATGGCCACCGGACCGACCGGTATATCCTGCGAAGACGCGACCCCCGTCAGCGGGCTGGAGAACATCAACCTTAACCCGCTGGTTGTCAGCACGGTCGTGATTCTGCCCGACGGCGTTTCGGCGATCCAACTCGTCGACGATAACAATTTGCTGTCGGCTGGCCGAGCGGAAATCCGCGTGATCAACATGTGCGAGGACTGCGGAACCGTCAGCGTGACCGATCAGAACGACAACGAACGCTTCACCGATGTCGCCTTCAACACGCCGGCTGACTTCGAGTACCGCGGCATACAGGCCGGCACGTTTGAATTCACCATCACGACGCCGGCGGACGAGGATACGCGGTGGGTCATCGAAGACGCGGTGATCGAAGAAGGGACGACGTACACGATCTTTGTCACCGGAAGAGCCGACCGAGTCGGTGCGGGAGTTCGCGCAGCCCTGTTTGAAGACTTGCAGGTTGGCGTGGTCGTCACGGTCGGCTAGAATCGTCCATATGGCGTGGTGGATGAGCCGGTGGTTTATGAACCGGTCATGACTCGCGATTTTAACGGAGCATCTGAAGTGCCTGACAGCAAGACGATTCTCGTACCGACCGATTTCTCCGATGCAAGTCAGCGGGCGTTGGAGTATGCGGCTGACTATGCTCGCTTGATGAATGCACAACTGCTGATCGTACACGTTCACCGAGTACCGCGCGCCGAAGCGGGCGAAGGTATGCTGCACAGCGGGGTTGCATTCGAAGACCGCGATTCGGTCTTGCGGCGGCTGGAATCTGTCAAACCCAAAACGCACGACGACCTGAAGATTGAGCATCGTCTTCTCACCGGAGATGCCGGTAAGGAAGTCTTGGGCGTTGCAGAAGAAGAACACGTCAAACTCATCGTGATGGCCACCCATGGTCATACCGGATTGATGCGAACACTGATGGGTAGCGTCGCGGAGTATGTGCTGCGAAGGTCAACGTGCCCGGTGATGACCATCAAGGTTCCGAAGGCGGCGACATAGTATCAAAGCAGGTTGTTGTTTCGTGTCTCAGCGAATTGCGAGACTCGAAGCCCAAGCTCATCAATTCTCTAGTTGCAAAAAGTCCTAAGTCACTCAGAAATGCTTTGAGAAACAGCGATCGAAGTTTTTCAATGGCAGGCACAGGCTTGATCGATGACGATTGAAGAAGAAATCGGCCGGTGCGCCGGAAGGAGGATGGGCTTTCGGAATACGTGACTCGCCCTCTTTTACGCTTTTTACACACCGACCGATTCCTAAGCGGATTGATTTTAAGCGATGGGTTGGGCGCAGTGAAAGAACATTAGTTTTGACACATTGCGGACGAATTTGGCTGCGCGGGAAAAATCGATTAATGCAGCCTTTATGTGATTCGACTCCGCATATGGACATCCTTGCGACTCACCCGGGCAACAAGTCTGACGCACGCGCTATTGACGCGACGATGGAGTTTATGCATTCCATGAATGAATTTGCAATCCTTCAAAACTCGGGCTCTTCAGGAAAAAGGGAATCGCGATTGGCAATGAGTTCCTCGCACGTGTCGATTTCGTCCGGGATGGGAATGAGGATGAGCGGATTCAATCCGGGGTCGCGAAATTGATCCGGGTTGTTCGGCGCGTTCAGGATTGCAAGTGACGCCCCGATCACGAATTGCTCCGAGTCGTCGATCACCGTTCCCCGCAAACTGCCGTCTGAAAAAAGCGTCACGTCGTTTTGGAAAATCTCGCGACGAGCGATGTAAATCTCTCCTTCGATGAATCCAAACAGCATCACAAAAACGGTCACCCCGGGTCGCCCGTCGTTGTCGTCGTCGTTGATGAGTGGATCGTTCGGGTCCATGGTCAAAGGATCGTCGGGGTTTCCATCAACACCGATCAGCGTGGGCGTTGCTGGACGAAATAAGGTCCAGTCGCCATCCACTTCGCGAACGTCGACAACCGTACTTCTTGGCTGGATGGCTTGCGTCGCTTCGTCCGGGAATGTTGAGACAAAGTCCTGATTGGCTTTCTGCTCGGCGTGGCAGAATCGGTCGTATTGGACGAGTTCGCCATCTTCGATTCTCAGGTCCGTGAAGCCATACGAAATGATGAATGTCGATAGCGGCCCATTGGGTGTCGCGCCCTGATAGGCCACGATATCGTAATGGGCGTAATGCCCAGCCATGACTTCGATGGCTTCTTCCTTGTTGGCGGGCGGTTGCCAATCGGGATCGTTGACCGGCAATTCGTACAACGGGCTTTCCGGCCAGGGCAACGGGCCGGTGCAGCCGCTGCACGCCAGACCACCCGCAATGACTGTGGCGAGAATCATTGTTTTTGCGATTGAATTCCACATCGAAATATACCTCTTGGGTTCCGGCAACCTACTCGATTCCGCTCAATCATAGTCCCTTTCCCGCCAGCCGGACACCGACGCAACGATTGGCGATCATTGAAACCCAAACTGGCTTTTTCACCATGAATTGTCGAACCCATTCGATTCATCTCGGCATCGTCATACTGCAAGTTTCCGGACTGTCAGGTGTCGATGCGACATGGTGCCAGAAATATGGAGCGCCAACGCCAATCAAAATTGACTGCAATCCTCGAAGAGTCGAAGCTAGAATTGCGAGGAGATTTATGAATTCTAAACCCGAAGCCGAAAACCCTTTCTTGTTCTTACGAGCGGGGGCATTGACTTCGTGTCGAGAACGTAATGTCTGAAAAGGACAAATACCATCGGCGGCACTTCTTTCGCGAGAGTCTTGCGCGCCTGGCGTCGCCGATCGCCGATCTCCTATCGGACGATTCTGCCGACTCATCTTCAGCCGACTCTGCGACGAGCGATGAAGTCGGTCCACGATTTAAGCGACACCTTCCCCCCAAAAAGCCGCTTCGACCGCCGGGAGCTATCGCAGAGTTGATCTTTGCCCGCACATGCGATCATTCCGGAGAATGCGTGAAAGTCTGTCCGGCAAACGCCATCTCATTTTCAACCGAGTTCTCACCCACAAACGATCCGACACCGGTGATCGACGCCAGCACCACCGCCTGTGTTGTATGCGACGGTTTGCTTTGTACGCATGCTTGCCCCTCTGGAGCGCTTCGGCCATTACAATCGCCTTCTGACATCGACATGGGTTTGGCGAGAGTGAACACTGCCGTCTGCGTAAGAAACCCGGCGACCGGCGAGTTGGACAACCAAATTGAAAGCGAAGACTCGCGATCGGACGATTGCACGATCTGCGTTGATCTTTGTCCGATCGGCGAAACGGCACTTCGCATCGCTGATGGCGGCCCCCCGATCGTCGACGCGGTTGGCTGCGTCGGTTGCGGCGTCTGCGAGGAACACTGCCCAACCAAACCCAAAGCCATCTTCGTCGAACCGCGCTAACGTCCGATCATTGTGTCCATACCGGATTGGGACGCCAGTATGCCATACGGACGACTCTTGAAGATGGATTGACACCTCGGAACCCTTCAAAACAAGTCGAACCGGTTGTCAAGAACCACCGATAAACCTAAGATCGCCGGTTCGGTCGGCTGCGACTCACGCACCGGCCCCATGTCGCAGGCCGGAGTGGGTTGCGACGGACGAGCTTGTTAATGGTCAAATGAAGGAGTCTGTCAGTGGCATCTGATTCAAAAGCTGGTAAGCATCTGTTTACGTCTGAGTCCGTTTCGATGGGGCACCCCGACAAGGTCTGTGACCAGGTGTCAGACGCGATCCTCGACAGCCTCCTTCAGCACGACCCCAATGCCCGTTGTGCCGTCGAAACCTTGGTGACCACCGGGCTCGTCGTCTGTGCCGGTGAAGTTCGCACGAACAACAATGCCGCGGAGAAGGCACTCGCCAACGCCGAAGACACCATTCGTTCAACGATCGAAAAAATCGGATATGACGACTCAGCCGGCGGATTCGATCATCGCAGTTGTGCGGTGCTTCGCGCCATCCACAGTCAGTCAGCCGACATCGCCCAGGGCGTTGACGAAGGGGCTGGCCTGCATACCGAACAGGGTGCTGGCGATCAGGGCATCATGTTTGGGTACGCATGTCGCGAAACCAAACCGCTCATGCCGCTGCCGATTCACTTGTCGCATCGACTCGTCGAGCAATTGGCGCAGGTCCGCCAGTCGGGCGATATCAAGTGGCTGCGACCAGACTCGAAATCGCAGGTGACATGCGAATACGACGGCGACTGCAACGTGTCGCGCATCGAAACCGTCGTCATCTCGACCCAGCACACGGAGGAAGTTGTTGGTAAAGATGGCAACATGACCGACGATGCCCGCAAGACAATCGTCAACCACGTCATCAAACCTGTTGTCGAACGCGACGCCCCGGGGCTTTGGTCGGACAGCATTCAGTTCCACATCAATCCCACCGGTCGATTTGTCGTCGGGGGACCGCACGGTGATGCCGGATTGACCGGACGCAAGATCATCGTCGATACGTATGGCGGTCGCGGTCGCCACGGTGGTGGCGCATTCAGCGGTAAGGATCCGTCGAAGGTGGATCGGTCTGCCGCCTACATGTGTCGTAACATCGCCAAGACAATCGTAGCCGCGGGTTTGGCCGACCAAGCTGAAGTGCAATTGGCTTATGCGATTGGCGTGGCTGAACCCGTCAGCGTGCTGGTCGAATCGTTTGGAACCGGCAAAGTCAGTGACGATAAGCTGGCGTCAGCCGTTCGAGACACATTTGACTTGACGCCTTCGGGAATCATCAACGGACTCGATCTGCTGCGGCCGATCTACTTTGAAACCGCCCGTCACGGACATTTTGGCCGCGAAGAGCCCAATTTTACTTGGGAAGCAACGCCAAAAACAGATGCTTTGGCCAAAGCGGCAGGCTAAGATCAGTTAGCGTTGGAGCTTCGGTCACTCGTTGAATTCAACAGTTCCGCGACGAACCGTTCGTTCGGATTGAACGGTGGGCAGGCGGTATTCATGCTGCCCATTCGCGCACCGATAGTATTTATTGAACGCCTTTATCTCCGTCACATCGATTGTGATGACGGATTTAATCGTTGGTTGTGTTTTTCCGTTTGAATGTATCCGGTCAGACCGGTTCATGGCGAGGTTCTCGGGATTTGTCGATCTTCGGGGAGTTCGCCACGGGCCTGTCAGGAGCCCAGTTGTGCCTCAATCCGAATTGCTGAACCGTGCCCAGGAACTTGCGGGCCATCGTTTCACCGACATCGACCTGCTCGTGTCAGCCGTCACGCACGCTTCCCTTGCAACAACTCGCCTTTCCAGCAACGAACGCCTGGAGTTTCTTGGCGATGCGATTCTTGGGATCATCGTTTGCGAGGAACTCTTCCAGCGCTATCCGGAAAAACTGGAAGGCGAAATGACCAAGGTGAAGTCGGTCGTCGTTTCGCGAAAAGTGTGCGCGAAGATTGCAGACGCCATCGGCTTGAGCGACTTGCTGCGCTTGGGCAAGGGTATGACAGAAAGTGACACCATCCCCTCGTCCGTACGGGCGGGTGTGTTTGAGGCGTTCATCGCAGCCCTGTATCTGGATGCGGGCATGGAAGTCACCCGCGAGTTTCTGATGCCGCACCTGACCCACCATATCGAGCGGACGGTCAGGTCCAAAAACATGGAGAATTACAAATCGACGCTTCAGCAGTACGCACAAAAACACCTTAACGCCACACCAAAATACGAAGCCCTGGATGAGAAAGGCCCCGATCACAGCAAATGCTTCGAGGTGGCGGTTGTGATACAAAGCAAGCGGTTCACCAGTGCATGGGCCCCAAATAAGAAAGAAGCAGAACAGCAAGCCGCCCTGCTCGCCCTCAAGGAACTCGACATCATTTCTGAAGGTGAAGCCTGACCATCGCAGGTTTTGGTGTCCGAACCACCCGTGCCATATGCGCTTCAAACCAAAACGCAAACACCCGCCCACATCGTTTGGAGATGCTGGCGGGTGTTTTGCTGTCCACTGGTTTCGAGACTGAGTTTCTTATGCGAGCCTATTCCATATCGGGATCGCTCTTGTTGCCTTCTTCAAGAATCTTGCGCATCTGCACGTTTTCGCGTCGGGTCGCTTCCAGATCGAACAACAAATACTTGATGGATAGACGAAGGAAGTCGATGCTTTCGTGCAGATTGGATACCGTCTGCTTAAGTTTCTGATGACGCTCGCGCGTTTCTTCGGCCAGGACTTCAAGCTTCTCGCGGTCGTCGACCGGTAACGTTCCGATTTCTGCCACCAACTCTGCCAGTTTCTTTTGGAAAGTATTGTCGTTCATGTTCTTTGCGCCTCCTAGGGCCGTCACTTCTTGCGACGAATCGTTTGATTGTACGTCGGGTCCACCCCGACGTTCCACTGGCAGCAGACAAAAGCGGCTGCTCTTCTCGTGGAATACGTCACTGCATAAGTGAATGGCCATCGGGAGACAAATTCTTTCACCACACCACAAGCCTATTGCTAACAACAGTTTACAAAAGATAGCCACATCAATCTCTGGCCACTGGCAAGTGCAGAATGTGCGTGGGCGTTGATTTCAATCAACACCATTTTATACATTTTGCTTGCGCAACATTTTCAATTCCTTGTCATGCTTGAGGTTAGCTCGATGTGCATCGAATCGACAAGGTATTTCGAATTTCGGTGCGGCGTTGTATGAACGACAACGTTCCATCGTCGCGATAATATTCCATCGATAGCGTTATCGGAACAAGCGATCCGCAACGGAACAACCGTGCAGGAATGGCAATCTTTATGCAAGCACCCCTCACAAAAAAGGTGCCGCCAACCTTACAAGGCCGGCGACACCGCAAATCTTTTGACGCTTGCTATCTCGTAACAAGTGCTATGCCAGAACAAATCGTATATCAGCACAAGACAATTCAAACCGCAATGATTCTTAATCGTCTTCGGTTTTCGACTTTTTTGATTTGCCTTTTGCTTCCTTCGTGACGTCGGCGGCTTTGCGAATCTGACCCCGACCTTTGCTGCCAACAACTTTTGCCTGCTTAATCTCCATGTCGGAAACTTTCTTGTTTACGACGATGTCCTTTGCGTTGATTCTTTTCGGAGCAGCAGTTGCAGTCGGTGCAGCGGCTGCGAGTTTTTTACCGGCCAGCAAATCATCGATTTCTTTTGCAAGGGTTTTCTCAAATCCAGCTTTCGCACCGACGTGGACAGCCTCAACGGTACCCGACTTCCCTACGACATACATGCTGGGGTAACTCGATACCTTGAAGGGTTTGCCGGCTTTCTTTTCGGAGTCGAGGATCAATGGAATTGTCAGATTCATGTCTTTGAAGTGCTGAATCGTCTGATCCTCGGTACGGCCCCGACGCCCAGTGCGCTCGTCGAGATTAATCGCGTAAATCTTTGCCTGCTTGTTTGAGGACTGGAGTTGCTTGTGCAATTCTTCGACTTTGGGAAGAGCCTTCTTACAGAACCCGCACCATGACGCATAGAAGAACAACACTTCCACCTCTTCAGATGAGCCCCCTATTTGGACCTCATCCCCGGCGACCGTCTTGAAATCATGAACCGGAGCCGTTTTACCCAGCATTGCCATTTGTGGTTTTTGTCGCTTGGGATTTCGCTTCTTGGTGACCTGAATCGGAATTTTCAACTCAGGCGATTCCTTGTCGTCGGTTTTGAGGACAATGAATACACCCTCTGCGGGTGGCGAGTAATTGGCTGGAATGGTCACGGTCACTTCGTAACTCTTGCCTTCCTGATAGGTCTTGACTTCCGTGAGCAGTTTGTCTGTGTCGGTGGAGGCGGTCACGTCCAGCAGATTAACCGGTTCGTCACCGTTGTTGGTAAAGCGAAGGCGTCGCTTCGATTGCGTCTTGGCACCTTCTGCAACACGCAAACTGTCGGGGCGAAGTTCGAGACGCTTGGGAACCAAAGCCAGACACGTCACGCTGACGTTCTTTTGCTTCGCATGACCTGTCAGCAACTTGATGGAGTGACGGTTGTTTCCGCTCTTGAATGGTGGCTGAGCCTTTATGGTCAGTTCGTATTCCATTCCGGGAACAACTTCTGCCAATTCGCAACTAAAACATCCCTGGCTGGCATCGTCGGCGAGTTTGATGTCCAACTTTTCACCGGAATTGTTGCGTACTTTCAGCGTCTTGGTGACCACGGAATCGGGCTTGAGGCGACCGAAATTAGCGGAATTCGGCGTCACTTCGACGAAATGCTGCACCTCTCCCGTCAACTTCAGCGTGGTCGATGCGTTATCGGGGTCGTTCGTGGTGATCGTGATGTTCTTGGTGAAACGACCACGAAGCTTCTTGGTATTGAGACCGAACGAAAATTCGCCCGTTTGACCCGGAGCAATCTCGCTAGGGTGCTTGCCTTTTTTAGTGCAACCGCAAGCGGGCTTGACCTTCGTAATTTTCAGGGGTGCATTTCCAGTGTTTCGGATCTTGAAGGTGTGCTTCAGATCGGCACCGGTCCAGACCTTCCCAAAGTCATGGGTGCCTTCCAGCGGACGGATTCGAGGCCCATCTCCTGTCGGTTCGACCTTTTTCTCCCCGGCCTGAATGTCGACTGCCTTTGCACCAGCCGGTGTTTGCGCAACTGCCACCGTCGAAATCGAAAATGCGATGGCTAACGTCAACGCAACCGTCCTTGAAATTCGAACCGAAAGAGCCTGCACTCCTTCTTCAAATGCAACACGTTTCATGGTGTTCTCCAATGCCCTATTGAAATTTCTTGCTTGTAAGACCGTGTTCGTTCTTTGGATTCCGGAATCGACGCAAACACAATCAGCGATAATACTTTGCCCATTCGCAAATCCGGCATGTTCCAATTTTTTCGACTGTAATCTTGAGACTCGTTGTTTCCAAGAATACCATTTCCCGGCAAAACCGAGATCCGCTCGATTCTCTTATATTGGATCGGTTGTGAAGCGATCAACCCTACGGACGATGATCGCACCTCTCCCAAAAAATGGCAATGCACGAACATGTAACGATACGCATACGACGCATCATGATTCCGCGCAAAAGCAGCTGTTTCAAGGCGATTTCGATCGACGCTCGCCAAGATGCTCACCCTTCATTCATCGACTTGTTGCAGTAACGGGCGTGTAACTTTGAATCGGATCGGAATTCTTGATCTTCGACGGCGTTTGCGCGGGCGGCACGTCATTAGGCGGCCGAATTCACAAAGCCGCCAGCGCACCTTATGATGACCGTTCGGTCGCCTTGGGCGAATACTTACCGTTTGCTCTCGTTTGACGAGGTGATTCATGGGACAGGGACGCGAGTTCACTCTGTTGTCGGTCATTCTGGGCGTCATCATTGGCGTCTTGTTCGGAGCAGCCAATGCGTTTCTGGGGCTCAAAGTCGGCATGACCGTCAGCGCTTCGATCCCTGCCGCCGTCATCTCAATGGGCGTGCTTCGGGCTCTCTTCCGCCGCAACAGCATTCTCGAAAACAACATCGTCCAGACGATCGGGTCAGCCGGAACATCCGTCGCCAGCGGCATCGTCTTTACCGTCCCAGCCCTCTTCATCATGGGCCTCTCGCCAGACTATTGGACCATCGCCGCCTGGGCTGCGATCGGTGGTACGTTGGGCGTGTTGTTCATGATTCCGCTTCGCCACTACCTGATCGTCAAGGAACACGAGCGGTTGCGCTACCCCGAAGGTCTGGCATGCGCCGAGGTTTTGGAAGCCGGACAAAAAGGTGGCGGACTTGCGAAGACGGTGTTCTGGGGTTTGGGGATCAGCTTCGTCTATTCCTCCCTTCGCGACCTGGGCTTTTGGCGATCGATTGCATCGGTGGGCATTCCGCAACTCCGCACGAAAGCAACATTGGATGCATCACCGGCGCTGCTGGGCGTGGGATACATCATCGGGCCCCGCATCTCAGCGTACATGTTGGCTGGTGCGGTGCTGGGTTGGTATGTGTTGATTCCGGGAGTTTCGTTTTTCGGGTCGGCGCCCTTCGGTCCGATCCTCGAACAATCGACGGTGACGGTTCCGCCGGCTGGCGATGTGGACTCGACAAATCAGATTTATCTCGTCCCCGAGGGTCGCAACACCGACAACGTGACGGCGCTGGTTTGCTTTGAAACCACCCAGCCACTAAACGGGACCAGCAACGGTATCCGAATCACCATCCCCGATGAAATGGATTTAACCGGTGCGAAAGTGGCTGGCGTCACTGCCAGCGATCAAGTCTATCAAGTTCGACAAGCAATAAGTAACCAAACGCTAACGCTCGACCTTTTCAGACCGTCGTTGGAGAAAACGGCCAGCACCCTTCAGCCCGGCAGAATTACGGTGGCGATTCACGGAATCGACTACCGGGCAGAATCGTTGGCACCTGTTCAAATTCGAACGTTCGCATCTCCCACTGTAGATATCGAATCCATCAATATATCGAACATCCTGCTGATGCCCGATGGTGAAACGTTGACAGTATCGAATCAGGAACCGGGGGCAAAGCACGTAACCGCAATCGTGACCTATGAATTGACTCAGGATATCGTTAATAAACGCGAACGGATTTCCTTTGACCTCTCCGATCGATTTGCGTTCGGATATACCGACCCCAATTCCTATGAAAGCCATAATGCAAGCGTGGTCAGCGTTTACGATGGGACGACTGTGTACTCGGCCAACGCGAGTGTCTTCAATGACACCGAGACCATTGCGCCGGATCTCAAACAACCGCTGTTGATGACGTCAAACTATTCACCCAAGCCTACTATCGAAGAACCGCTCAATGCTGGCATTGTCACAGTGGTCTTGCATGGACTCGTCAATTCGACCCAGCGCCCGGCGAATGATTACTTTGAGGTTTATACGGTTTCGTCTCCAGGAACGATCTTCCCGGCGAACAAACCCATCGCAGAAATGGGACCGGATGAAATCCACAAACAATTCATCAAGTACATCGGTGCGGGCGCGGTGGCTGTCGGTGGTTTGCTATCGTTGGTGAAAAGTCTACCTACCATCCTGGGTTCCATCTGGAATTTGTTTCTCGCAATGTTTTCGCCGAGCGGATCGAAGGATCGAACAACGCGCGACTTGCCGTTCATTTTGGTGGCTGGCGGTGTGGTTGGGTTGGCTGCATTCATGTGGAATTTCGAGGAACTAAAAGCCGGTTGGCTGGGAACGGTTCTTGTCTGCGTATTTGGCTTCTTTTTCGTGACTGTGTCGTCGCGGCTGGTCGGATTAATCGGTAGCAGTTCAAATCCAACATCAGGCATGACGATTGCGACACTGCTTGGTACTTCACTACTGTTTTTCTACTTCGTGCCCGGTTTGGCGGACGTGAAGTTTACGGCCCTGTCGGTTGGAGCGATGGTTTGCGTTGCGATTTCAGTGGCTGGCGATTGTTCGCAAGATCTAAAGACCGGGTATCTCGTCAAGGCGACGCCTTGGAAACAGCAGATCGGCGAAGTCATCGGCGTGTTGACGGCGGCCCTTTGTGTGGCGGGCGTCATTTTTCTCCTTAACAAAGGTTACGGATTTACCGACGACCGCCCCAACGCGCTCAACGCTCCGCAAGCCAACCTGATGGCCATCCTCCTCGACGGCGTATTCGATCAGAATCTGCCCTGGTTGTTCATCGGTATGGGTGTGGCGGCTGGCCTTGTTGTGGAGTTTCTTGGGGTCGGATGCCTGCCGTTTGCGGTCGGACTCTACCTGCCGCTCGCCCTTTCGACGCCAATCATGATCGGCGGATTGATTCGCTTGATCGTAGATGCCGTCCATCGAGACCCCGATCCCGACAGCCACGATGCCGGTGTGTTAGCCGCCTCCGGTTTTGTTGCGGGCGAAGGTCTGCTAGGCGTGGCGTTTGGCGGTGTCACCGCATTTTGCGCATGGATGTGGCCGCACCGCGAAATGACGCCGCACGACTTCGCGCCAGCCGTCCTGCAGTACGTGAATCTCGACGTTCACTACGAACTATCGAACTTCTGGTACCGATTGCTACCATTGGCCCCGTATGCACTGATCGTGATGTGGCTGTTCTTCGTAGCGCTGCGACGGGCTATCCCCGATCCCCCCCCACCACCGCCCGAACCGTATCCAGAACCGGACGTCTCCTACAAACACCGCTTGCCGTCATTCGAGCCGGGCAGCACCTACGGCAAGCCAAGACCAATCGAAATGCCGCCACCGCAGCCTCCGCCAGGCCAGTCTTCTTAACGATTGGGCCTGCGGGTTGAGAATTGCTGTGATGCAGGTCAAGGACAAGAAGCACCGGTAAAGTCGTTGAACAGATTGCTGGGTTGCGCAACGATTTGCCGATCACCGATATCCACAACGCCGTCGCGATTGAGATCGATTTGCGGACCAGTGACGGTTTGCGCATCCATTGTTTCGAATAGGTTTCCCGTTTGGGCAATGACCTGCCGATCGCCAATATCGATGAGGCTGTCGAAGTTGATATCGCCTTCGAAATAGCAAACACAGAAGTCCGCATCTCCAACCAGACAGTCGGATTCGTCAATGATGCCGCCGCCAAGAAGTTCAGTCCCTGTAATGTCAAAGTCGTAACAAACGCCATTGTCCGGTTCATCGAATGTAATCATGAGGCTGTTGCCCACTGGAAATGCCGTGAGGCTTGTCAGCGGCGGATCGGAAGTCACAGCGCCGCTCCCCACAGCCAGCCAAAAATTTACACGAATGGCCAAGTTACCAGAACCGACCGCCGCATATTGACGCGGCTCAATGATGTCACTTATCGCGGCGCTGTCTGATGCGTCGATTGGAATTGCCAGTTCTCCGCCTGCGAAACTCCCGTTTGCTTCATGATTTGCCACTGAATGTACATCAGTGAATCCAAAATCGGGTGCCCCCGGCAACCAAACGGTGAGTCCCGGGCCAACAATGACCACATCAGCTGGATTCACCGCGTACACAGGTCCAACGTCGGTTGCAAGTGTACTTGCAAACGCAGACTCAATGTTGATCTGCAAATCCGCCAACTGAAAATTCGTGTCGATCGTTCCAGTTGCAAGTGTGATCCATTCCGATCCGTTCGTTACGTTCGTCACCACGGTACCGATTGGAAATAACGTTGGTCCAGCGTTTCCGATCGTATTCTGTCCACCCCCAATTTGAATCAGGTCACCATCGATCGGCGTACCTCCGTATCCAGACGGATTGGTCAAGCCGAGGTTTCGCTTGAATTGATCGATATCGCCTCCTGGAGAATCAAGCATCAGCGTCGAAATGTTCTGATTACCGAATGGCCAGTCCGCAACGTCCGCGCTCCACAACGCCAAGCCAAAATCAGTTGCGTTCTGGATACGGCCCTGAATGTTCACTTCCACTGCTGGGCCACAACCAACTTGTGTAGTTCCACCCTCGCCCACAACGCGCAATTCAAGCGTATCGGCCGATGCCGACGCGGCGAGCCCGAGTCCAAACATTAATGCAACGCATTTGGTCATACGGGCGGTATTAGTTTTCATTGGAGACTCCATTGCGCAGCCTGCAAATGATCAAGAAATGATCGATGTCAATTGTATCCAGTGTATCACCGCGTCAGACTGGATTCGATAAAAATCCGGCGAACGGGCAAGGATGCACGTTTGGGATTCTGTTTGTTTGAATTTTCTGTCATTTGGCAAACATGTAATTCGATCGTTTCATGCGCAGTTTTTGATTGAAGCGTCATCGCACATATTCAGTCATATATGCGATTTCAAACGACGAAACCTTACGATTCGCAAGCCTCTGTTCTATTGACACAGGCAATGCCATCCCGGTATCTTCAATATTGGGGTTCAAGCCCGACACCTGCCTTTCTGCTTGATCGATCACGGATGATCAAGGCAAGCGAACAACACAATCGGGAGAATGAGAGATCGAACCAGTTCAGTGCCGTCGTGCGCGTACGCGCGGCGGTTGACGTACTTGAATCGCAGCAATCTGGAGGAGGTCTCAACAATGACTAGGAATTCAATCGCTCTCTCAATTTGCGTAGGGTTGATCGCAACGACTTCGGCGTCGGCAGATCTTGTCATGCTTTCGGTCGCAGACAACGTCGGTGCCGGAATCGGCGGCGTCACGAACATGACGGACATCGACGTCGTTCAGTACGACACTGTCGGCGACAGCGCTTCAATCATTCTCGAACAAGCCGACTTCGATCAAGGCTCAGGCGACACCAATGCGCTACATTACATGCCGAACGGCAACATCGTTATTTCAAACCTGTTCAATGCCCAGCTTGCCGGTGTGTCGTTTGAGGATGACGATCTGCTTGAATACAACCCGAACACCAACACGGCGACGCTGATCTTCGACGGCTCGACGGTCTTCGATGCAACGGGTGAAGACATCGATGCAGTCTACATTCGCGAGAACGGCAACATCATCATGTCGACGCTGGCCGATGCCGGCATCGGTGGACTCAATGTCACCGATGGCGACATCTTCGAATACAATCCCAATACCGATACATCCACGCTGCTGGTTTCCGAAGCCGCTCTCTTCGACGATGGCGAAGGCGATGTGGACGCCATCCATCTCTTGGACAACGGCAACTTCCTCGTCAGCATCCTCGACACGACCGAAACCATCAGCGGCGTCTCATTCGCCGATGGCGATGTGTTCGAATACGATCCGATCAACGACACGGCTTCGCTTTACCTGAGCGAAAGCGTGTTCACCAGCACGGGACTGTCCAACGATATCGACGCATTCACGGTTGTTCCGGAACCGGGTACGTTTGGCCTGATGCTCGTTTCGATGGGAATGGTGCTTCGCCGCCGAAAGGCATGAAAGGATTCAGGGATGCGAAGAGACAGTATTGATGGGCCAGGAAAATGTGTGCGCTTTGCGTCTGCCCCAATTGCTTGCAGCGCCATCCTTTGCGCAGCCGGCTCCGCATTCGGCGCGCAGCAACTCGTCGAGACGATTCCCGGTGCCGACTTCGACATCGCACAGACACCGGTCGTGCAAACCGTCACGGGTACAACCAGTGAATTGATCAGTGGTGTTGGTTTCACTGCCCAATGGACGGCTGTCGTTGCCGACACTGGAGACGGCGTATTCCCGTGGTCGCTCGACCTGGGCGTCAATGTGACCGATCCGGGCGGCGGTACGACGGTCGGATGGGATCCGCTGGGCGGCGACGTCACCATCGCCGACTACCCGCTTCAGGATTTTACAGATGGATTTCCATCGGTTTCGGGTATAGGCAATTTTTCGTGGGAATTCACCAACGACGGCGTTCCCGCACCGTTCATTTCGGGGCTGCGCAACGTCAGCTACCATCTGCTCACAGCGGTGCCCGATGTCGTTGAAGTGATCAACGGAACGGTTGCTACAGGGCCCAACTGGGATCGGCCCTTCTTTATCGATGGCATCAGCGGTCTTGGGCCGGTGATTTATGACGTGCTTCGGTTCGAGGTGCCGGAAGGCGGCGGGTATACGCTTCACAGTGTCGTGCCAAGCGGGAACAACTTCACTTTTATCTATCAGGGTACGTTCGATCCCGCCCTTCCATTGGACAACCTGCTCGATTACGGTCTGGGCAATGGCAACGCACCGAATGGCACACCGGCGGGCACATCGTTGATCGAAGTGCTGCTCCGTGAGAACACGACGTATTATTTCGTGACTTCGCAGTGGGCGTCCTTCAACACGGGACAACCGTTCACGACCACCATTACAGGACCGGCGCTGATCACAAAGCTGCCCTTCGACGATCAGGATTTCGATCAGGATGGCGATGTCGATACCGCCGACTACGCAGTCTTCGCCGACTGCATGGCCGGCCCGGGCTCTGCACCCACACCGACCATCGATGATGTGGATGCGGCGGAGTGCCTCGATCACTTCGACGCCAATGCCGACAACGATATCGACCTCGCCGACTTTAACGAATTTCAGATGGCGTTTACCGGATAGGTTTTACCATAATCAACGTGTATCTTTGACGATGGCGAATGTGGGCAATATGCCTGCGTTCGCCATCGTTTTCTTGAACTGCACAGTGGAGCAGCGGCATCTATTTGTTAAAGTTGACTGCCACGGCAAAACTACGCAAGGGAACTCGCGCGATACGTTTCTTGCTTTCCGAGGCATCATGAAAGAACTCATCGGCATTCTCGTGCTTCTATTCATTCTGCTCGTTGCGATAATCATACTTAAGTGCAAGCCGAAAACATTCGGAGAATTCCTCGCCGCGCTGTTTGAAGTGATTGGATCTGACAAGCAGCGAACATCAACTCGCCAGGATGCGGCTGACGAGTACCCGTACTACTCAAGAGAGCAACTCTTGAGTCAGCGCGAACTGGCATTCTATCAAGTCCTGAAACAAGCCGTCGGCGATCAGTACACAATCGCCATGAAAGTAAGGCTGGCCGACCTCATCACCTGCCAACGCAGCCAATGGAACAAAGGCTACGGTTCCAAGATCACGCACAAACACGTAGATTTCGTCCTCATCGATCCCAACGACTCGGGCATCAAGAGGGTCATTGAACTAAACGACAAATCACACAAAAAAGCAAGAAGGCGGGAGCGCGACCAATTTAAAGCAAACGCTCTGAAGGCAGCTGAAATTCACTTCGTAGCAATCAAAGCAGCAGCGAGATATGATACTGGATCGCTAAGATCGGAAGTGACTTTGCAGTGAAATGATTCAAAACCACGCCTTGGTTCTTGGACATCTGAAGAGAATTCTATGGTTGCAACACTGAACGCCTTCAATTGCAGTAAAGGATTCGAGAGGGTATTGATGGCATTTATCACAGGTGCAGCAAAAATGTTGATCCAAATGATCTGGAATAAATCTAATGGAAATTACAAAAAGCGTCTCTGTATACCAATGATTGAATCGACACAGATCTTCCACGGAACAAAAAGTAGATGGATCATCGATAAAACTATTCTTCTATTTGACCGCGTCGGATCCATGGCCCGACTCACACAACTTGAGATTTCAAGGTGAACTATGGAATCAACGAATTATGACTTGTTAGTTGGCTCGTTCATTGCTGCATTTCTCAGAAAGATTCCGTCAGATCTGGAGCCGCCAAAAACCATTGATGAAATCGCAGAGGGCCTGCGTTATGATCAGCTTGAAGCAAATCAAGCGCACGGCATCGCAATTGCAATGGTCTCAGTGTTGAAGTGTTTTGGAGTGCTTGAGTGGCATGAAAACAAGATCAGGGCGAAATCACAAATGCCGACCTATTTTCTGCAATCCTTGTCATGGTATTTCGATAATCGTGTGACAATTTTCACTGATTGGGCTCGAACTGGAACTGCAAGGGAAATCGCACTTACGAATTTGCTTGATGCCTCACCTTATTTCCTGAAAGTCATGGAGGAGCGCCGACTTCGAGTTGCACGAGAAGAGAACATTGAATCTGGTCATTCTCGATCGCAGCCCGTTGCTACGTTGTTGATCAAAACTATTCAAGCCAGCAAGCAATGTTTCCTACATCAGTGGGACACGAAAGCCGAACAATATCAACTCATTGGAGGAAAAGTGCGCCCAACTGAATCCCCTGTCGAAGCTGCAAGACGGGAACTTCGCGAGGAGATATCTGAACATGACCTTGTTCACGAGAGGGATTACGAACTGACGCCGCTAAACGATTCCCCAATAAAGTTGAAGGACGTTTCGCGAACATATGGTGCGCTTACGGCTTATGAGTTTTGGCTGTTCAGTGTTACGCTCAAGATTCCAATAATCAAGCAAGCGGATATCGACAGATGGATATCTCTTGATGAAATGAATGTCGGAAGCACCGACGCTGGAAGGAAGATTGCAGACCCCGCCCTATATCGGAAATTCAACGCTAAAATTCCGAACGGATTTGAAGGTCTAAGCGTATCCATCGAAACGAAGCGAAAAAACTTTTGTGAATCTCTTAAAGAATCCTTAGAAGTGAAGGCCGGCTATGGCATATTAAAGATTAATCTCAAGAAGCTTGCGAAATCGCTTCTTGGTCGATAGCGAAAACGATTGTAAAAACAACCATCGAGCCAGTTACAATGAACCTAATTCTGATGAACTATCACAAAATTGGCGTATGAAACAACCGCCCAGAAAAGAAAATGGTCGGCGAATGGAATTCTGATGACCATTTTCTTTTGCGCTCCGCAAGAGAAGACCCTAAGGCTAATGACGAATTGGATTATCTGAATTGGGCGGGGGCGGACTTGAACCGCCGACACACGGATTTTCAGTCCGTTGCTCTACCAACTGAGCTACCCGCCCGATGGTTCGATCTGCCGAGACCAACTCCGGCCTGTGATATCTTGGCCGATCCGGTCACCGCAGATGCTTCGGGCTATCGCGATTTTGCCGTTGTTTTTACCCAAGTCGCTCGAAGCGGTTGGGGTGAAATTCCTAGCAATTCGCGAATTCGAACGCGGCACTTATAACGCCCAAATCGGTCGATGACAACCCTTCTGGAGCAGGATATCGCGGTTGCTGCCCATTGACGTGTGAATTGATCGCTTTCGATTGTCCTGTGTCAAACCTGCCCGGCTAATGCCTATGGGTTGATGGATCGATCGTGCGGTCGATCCGCCAGCCTGCTCGGGGTCGCGATCGGGGGCGAATGCCTTCGGCGCACCCCGGGCTACTGTTGGCGGAGAACTTGACCTTGTAACCGTAGGGTCCGCTGTGCGGACCGTTCATCTATCGCATCTTGTTCGGTCCGCACAGCGGACCCTACATTGCCATCTTGCACACTTCATTTCATTTGCCCGAATTGGCCGCACGGCTAACATACGCCGCATGGCACGACTCCGAAAACGTTCTCCATTGCAAGTGGCGGTGATTCTTGTCGTCGCGATTGTCGTATATGTCGGCAAAGAGCGCGGATGGATCGGTGATTCGTCCGCCCCGCCAGGCCACTCGAACACGACGTCAACCGTCACTACTTCGACGTCTTCCAACAGAACCGATACGCCGCCTGATCGCATCGAAGCGATCATTCGCGACGGCCGATCGGGCGAAATGATGCAGGCGTCGGCAACCGTGACGAAGACTTTGCCCGACGACAACGACGGCTCGCGACACCAGCGCTTCATCGTCCGGTTGGCGTCCGGCCGCACACTGCTCATCGCACACAATATCGACCTGGCGAAGCGCGTCCCGCTCGACGAAGGCGACGAAGTTCAATTCCGCGGGCAATACGAAACCAACGAACGCGACGGAGTGATTCACTGGACCCATCACGACCCAGCCGGCAGGCACCCGGGCGGATGGATCGTTCACAACGGGCGCAAGTACGAATAAGTCAGGTAACGCAACACGTGAGGAGAACCTCAACCCAATGGCCACCCCGAATTACGAAAAGCTGGCGGCATTCTATCTCGGCAAGCAGTACAACCTCGACGAAGCCGACATCACCGATGACATCCTGCTATATGACGCCAAAGACCTGACCACCCATGCGGTTTGCGTCGGCATGACAGGCAGCGGCAAAACTGGACTTTGCCTCTCGCTCATCGAAGAAGCCGCGATCGACGGCATCCCCACCATCGCCATCGACCCCAAGGGCGACCTCGGCAATTTGATGCTTGCATTTCCGAAATTGCAACCGGCAGACTTTCGACCGTGGATCGATGACGCAGAAGCCGCTCGCAAAGGCATGACGTCGGACGAATACGCTGCCGACCGGGCTGGTCTTTGGAAGAAGGGCCTCAAAGACTGGAACCAGGACGGCGCCCGCATCGGTCGCTTCAAAGACGCAGCCGACATTAACATTTACACGCCCGGCAGCAGCACAGGCATGCCGCTGATGATCCTGCGCTCGTTAAAGGCCCCGCCCGAGAATCTGCTCAATGACAACGACGCGATGCGCGAACGGTTGATGGCCGTCGTCTCCGGTTTACTGGCACTGCTTGGTATCGATGCCGACCCGATCCAAAGTCGCGAACACATTTTGATTTCAAACATCGTCGATCGAAGCTGGCGGGCGGGCCGCGATCTTGATGTTGCAAGCTTGATTCAATCGATCCAGACGCCACCGTTCGAACGACTCGGCGTGATGGATGTCGAATCGTTTTTCCCGTCGAAAGACCGTTTCAAACTGGCGATGGCACTGAACAATCTGCTGGCATCGCCGGGGTTCGCCGCATGGATGATGGGCGAACCGCTCGACATCAACCGCTTGCTATACACGACCGAGGGCAAACCGCGCGTATCGATTCTTTCGATCGCACATCTTTCCGATGCCGAGCGTATGTTCTTCGTCACGATCCTGCTCAACGAAGTCGTCGCGTGGGTGCGCAGTCAGCCAGGTACCGGTAGTTTGCGGGCGATTCTCTACATGGATGAAATCTTCGGTTACTTCCCCCCGACCGCGAACCCGCCGTCGAAGATGCCGATGCTGACGCTGTTGAAACAAGCCCGCGCGTATGGTCTCGGTGTGATGCTCGCGACGCAGAACCCAGTCGATCTGGATTACAAGGGGCTGGCCAACACTGGGACATGGTTCATTGGCCGATTGCAAACCGAACGCGACAAGATGCGTCTGCTGGACGGACTTGAAAGTGCGAATGCATCGTCAAATATGAATCGGTCGCAAACCGAAAAAGTCTTGTCGAGTCTGGGAAGTCGCGTCTTTTTGATGAACAACGTGCATGAAGATGCGCCGACATTGTTCCACACGCGATGGGCACTGTCGTATTTGCGAGGACCGCTGACTCGTAGCCAAATTCAAAAACTGATGGATGCGCGGAAAGCGGAAGCAAGTGCGAATGCTCCGGTCGCGGCAACACCCAATGCCCAGCAGCCGCGAAACGTTCAGCCGGTGGCAGCGGCTGCCAGCGATCCGGGGTTGATGTCATTTCCCCCACCACTACCTCCCGGTGTCAATCAGGTATTCCTGCCGCTGACGAAAAGCGTTCCGGATGGCGGTTACCTACGGTATGAACCACTCATCGTTGGCAAGGGCAAACTGCATTATGTTCGGGTTTCGGCGAAGGTGGACGATTGGCGCGACGTGTCGCTACTGGCAATAATCGATGGGCAATCCGGCAGCAACATCTGGGAGGCGGCAGACGCTGCGACAAGCGTCGATATTGAGATGTCCGGCGAATCCGATGCCCGCTTTGCCCCGCTGCCCGCGATCGCGCAGCGCAAAACGAGCTATCCGAAGTGGTCGAAATCGTTCACCAATTTCCTGTATCGCAATCACGAGAAATCGATTCTCAAATGCAAAGCACTGAAGCAATACTCCGAACTCGATGAAACAGAATCGGAGTTTCGCGTCCGCTTGCGTCACTTGCTTCACGAGGAGCGCGACAAGGATATCGAAAAACTGCGCAAGAAGTACACGCCTAAACTTGCATCGCTTGAGGAACGCATCCGCAAAGCCGAAGAGCGCGTCGATCGTGAAAAATCGCAGATGAAACAGAAAGGTGTTCAGACGGCCGTCTCGCTCGGCGCGACGATCCTTGGCGCACTCTTCGGACGAAAGAAGGCCAGCGTCGGAAATGTTGGCAGAGCAGCTTCAACGATCCGAAGTGCAAGTCGAACAGCCAAAGAACGCGGCGACATCGCCCGAGCAACCGACAACGTAGAAGCCCTGCAAAAGCGACTGGCCGAAATGGAAGCAACCTTCGAAACCGAAATCGAAGAAATCCGCACCGATGCCGACATCGACAACCTCGAATTCGAAGAACTAACCATCCGCCCAAGAAAAAGCGACATAGCAGTAGAAACGATCGCACTCGCATGGACGCCATACGTCGTCCGCCAGGACGGCATTGCGGAAGCGGCATTTGAGATGGATTAGAGTTGGACAACGCCTCAATTTGATGTTACAATACTTTGTACAGATTATTGTAATCTTTGTGAGGCAATCTATGCGTACAGACGACATTCATTCAATGAGCGAGCACCGGGCGAACCTGACCGATCATTTGCGACAGATTCAAGAGACGGGCCGTCCCAAAATCATCACCCAAAACGGAAAAGCAGCAGCCGTCGTACTTAGCCCGGCCAAGTATGACGAACTTATGCAAAAGGCCGAGTTCTCAAATGACATTCAGGCGATCAAGAAGAGCATTAACGAGGTGAATGCGAACAAGGGCAAGGAAGCAAAGTCCGCGCTACGAGCAATTGCCAAGAAACACGGACTTGATCTCAAGCGATGAAATATCGCGTTCAATTTGCGCCGTCTGTGTTTGAGACGATCAACAATCAAGTCGAATACTTCTTGGATCAGCACGCAAGCAAAGAGCGCGTCCAGGTGTGGCTAACTGAGCTTTATGAACTGACCGAAAGTCTAGAATACTTCCCTCATCGACACGCAATTAATAAGGACGTTTCAGCGAGAGTTGGAACAGAGATGCGGCAGTTTGTCTTCGGGGACTATCTCATCTTCTACAGTGTTGATGATGCACACAATACCGTGAGCGTCCTGCATTTCAGACATTCTGCACATGAAACCAGCTTGCCACCCAACATCTCGAAAGACGAAATCGACTAGTCATGCTTTAAGCTGATCCGGATTCAGCGGCTTTAGATCGTCCGTCACG
This sequence comes from Alphaproteobacteria bacterium, assembly GCA_028285105.1. Classification (GTDB taxonomy): domain Bacteria; phylum Planctomycetota; class Phycisphaerae; order UBA1845; family UBA1845; genus UBA1845. The sequence continues at coordinate 139,704 of JANQQE010000031.1, read as the reverse complement.
AAGATTCCGTCCTTGCGGATCAGTTCTTCGTCGAACCAGATTTCGCCACCGCCGTTTTTTTCGTCCTGGCGGCAGACCATGTCCCAGTGGATTTGGGAGCGGTTGCCGTTGTCGGCTTCATCTTCGTAAGCTGCACCGGGGGTGAAGTGAAATGAGCCGGCGATCTTTTCGTCGAACAGAATGTCGAGCATCGGTTCGATTACATATGGATTGAACCCGATCGCGAATTCGCCGATGTACCGGGCGCCTTCGTCGGCATCGAGGACTTTGTTGAGCGTCTCGGTGTCTCTGCCGGTGGCTTCGATAATCTTGCCATCCTTGAACGTCAGCCGGATGTTGTCGTGGCGACTTCCCTGGTATACCGTCGGCGTGTTGAATTGAACCGTCCCGTTGACCGAATCGCGAACGGGTGCGGTAAAGACTTCGCCATCGGGAATGTTGAGCTTGCCGTCGCACGAGACGGCTGGTATGTCCTTGATTGAAAAGTTCAACTCGGTGCCCGGCCCGACGATTTTCACCGTGTCCGCCTGCTCCATTCGCTGCTGCAACGGCCTCATCGCAGCTGCCATCTTTCCGTAGTCCATCGTGCAGACGTTAAAGTAAAAATCTTCAAACGCCTCGGTGCTCATGCCGGCTGACTGTGCCATGGACGGCGACGGGTAACGCAGCACCACCCACCGCGTCTCGCGCACACGGATCGCACCATGTACGGGCCGCCACCAGAGCTTTTGAAACGCCTTCATCCGATCGTCGGGCACGTCGGATAGTTCCGTGATGTTCGATGATCCCCGCACACCGATATACGCCTGCACCTGCTTCATCCGTGCCGACTCGACGTCGGCAATCGTTTGAAGTTGTTCGTCGCTGCTGTGGATGAGGAGCGATCGTTTGATCTGATTGTTTTTGATCGTGACCAGCGGATCGGCACCGGCTTGCCGCGCGAGGCGGATGAGTTCGCAGACGATGTTTTCGGGAACGTCGATCGCCTCGATGAGGACTTTTTCGCCCGGCTTCATTTCAGTGGAGTAATTGATGAGTACGTCGGCGAGTTTGGTGACGCGCGGATCGATCATGGAATTCCTCGTGATAATAATTTGAATGAATCAAGGCTGAGTCAGGATCATATTGTATCTCCGGTTCTGTTGAAACTTCTTCGCCGGGATGCCCAGCAGATGAGCAATCGTCGGTACCAGCCCGGTTGGACAAACGGCTTCATCATATGAACCGGGCATGACCCCACGCCCCAGCAACATGACAGGAACGTGCTGATCGTAATCCATCGCCGCACCATGCACTGCCACTTTGCGTCCCTTGGCCCAATATCGATTCCAATGGACATAAACGTGCCCGCAGCGCTCGTTAAATAAACTGTTGGCGATCTGTCGCTGCAAGTCTCCCTTGGCAGAAAATCCAGATGATTCGATCTCGCCAATATCGAACGATTGTTCGATGCCTTCTTCCTTGGCGAGTGCATCGCAAGCCACCCGCGCGACATCGGTCAATGACTGCTTTTGAGCTTTGACCGTTTCCTCATCGAGATACAACCACGGAAACATCAACTCGTTCACATATTTGCGGTTGCCAGCCGGCTTACCAAATTTCGCAATCAGCACTTTCTCGACCGATTCCTCAATTTTCCCCGAACTGAGTCGCCCCCCACCGTGACCGCAATCGCTGGAGAATTCGGCGACCGGACCAACGCCATGATCGGACGACAGTGCGACGATGCAATTCTTCAGCCCGACTTTCTGATCCAGCCACCCCAGAAAATCGGCCAACTGCCGGTCCGTGCGAATTGAGCAATCCATGACTTCGTCGCTGTCCGGACCATACCTGTGCCCCACAACATCGTTGCTCGAAAGACAAACCGAAAGAAAATCCGGATATTGATCCGAACCCAGCGACTGCGTGTTGATCGCTCGTTTCGCCATCTCGAAGACGAGTTCATTGCCAAATGGGGAAGAGTAGAGTGCTGCATAATAGGCAAGATTTGGACTTGATTGGCCGGCTCCGATTTTTTTGGGAAATGACAACTCGTGGTGCTTTCGCCAAACGTCATCTCCGCAACCGTTTAAGAAGCGCGTCGGATAACTCTTGTCATCAAGCAATCGCTCCCAGTCTTTTTGAAAGAATCGATCGACGAAACGTTCTTTATTAAACGCTTCAACCCAAACCGGGAGTTTTTCGTCATAGTATGTGCTGGAAACAAAGTTTCCCGTCGCGGGGTGCCACCATATGGCACCATCGGCTTTCCGACCAGCCGTCAAGATTGCCGCTCGATCTTTCAGTCCAGTTCCCCACACTTGGCATTTGTCGCCGAAGTGTTCTTTCATCCGATCGCCGAGGGTGGGAACCATGAGCGTTTCCGGCGTTCGCGACGAATCGGACATGTGCGGTTTAAGACCAACCAGTTTGTACTCGCCCCCGCCGCTGCAATACTCCACGTTTCCGCCAGCCTTCGGTCGAATCCAGTTGTTGCCGACGATGCCGTGCTCGGATGGAAACGCCCCGGTCGCCAAGGTTGCGTGGCCCGGTCCGGTTGCGGTGCAGCCGTATTGCAAGTGGGCATGGGTCAACCACGCCCCGTCACGCATGAATCGCTTGAACCCGCCCTCGACAAAGTGACGCTGATAGGCGCCGGGATAGTCGCCACGGAACTGGTCGATGACGATCATCACCACAAGTCGCGTGTCGGTGGTTGGCGTCGATTGACCCCACGCAGGTACCGATGCCAATGACAATACGATTGCGGCTAGTTTCCCCACCATCGATTTTCCTTTCCGGCGGTTTCTCATTCCGGATGATCCGGTACTGTGGTGTCGCCATTCGTATACGGGCGCTGCGACCGCAACCAACCGGGTGCGTGCCGTCCTTATAGATGCGCGGGGGTCAAAATCAAGAGGACGAAAGTTGGGCATCCTGCGTTCTGCTGAGGCCATATGTTGTGCATTAACATAACGTTAACAAACGGCCCACGCAGGCCCTCTCGACACGTATGTTACTGTACTTTCCAAAGTTACCATTGACTTTGGTGGTCGGATTGATTAACTTGGCAACTTAGATGCTGAAGGATGTTTGGGAGACATCCGCGCATCCGATGTGCTGAGATTTCAAAAACCGCCGGTTTCTGGCCGTATTTGGCGGATTTGAGCCCCTTGGCAACAGCTGTCACGAAGGACACGGGGAGAGAGACGACACACTTCAGGACGGACCCCGTCTATCATTTGGACAGCAATTCTTAACCGAATAAGTTACACCCGCCGGCGCTCAAATGTTTTTGCGCGCAGAGGCTTGGACTCAGGCGGACAAGCTGGAAGCGCGTGATTACGTTTCAGGTGCCTCCGGCAAAGAAACGCACATCGATCGAATGGTCGGGCTTTAGGTGCTGGCGAAGCTGCCATACCCTGCAAGCCGTCGATGAGCGAAGGAGAGAGAAGAGTTTTGAATCTGTCGCAAGCAGCCACCGGTCGGGTGCTGCTGGTCCATTCCGATCCCATTGCGCGCAGCGTATTGCGTTTGAAGATTGAGCGCGCAATCCCTCAAGTCGCCCCCACGCATTTGGGTGACGCCAAAACATCGTTCATCGAATCGAGTGACTTTCGCGACGCATGTCGTTTAGCCGCATGCGAATCGAAGATTGCATCGGTCGTTGTTTCGATTGATGAGTTGGCGAATACATCTGCTTGCAGCATCGATTCAATCACTTCCGGCATTCGTAAGATCATATCTGCCGGCAATGCTTCGAGCAGCGCTTCACCGGAAGTTATTTTGCTCCTTCATCGAAAACCGTCGGTCGATGATTGTCAGAAACTCATCGCAAGCGGGGCTTCTGCGTTGATAGAAGTCCAAGATCGACATCCAGAGTCCGCAGATGAATTGCTCTTAAAGCACCTCAATGCAGCGCTTAACCGGTTCGATCAAAAGCAACGAGACTCCTTAAAAACAAGGCCGAACGTCAGTGATGTCAGCCCCGGCGGAATGGTCTGGCAAAGCGCGGCGATGCATCGCTTGATCGAACAAGCTACGCGGGCTGCGCAGATTTCCGATGTACCGGTGTTGATTCTGGGCGAGTCGGGCACGGGCAAACAACTGCTCGCCCAATACATCCACAGCCTCGATCCGAAACGCAGCCACAAGAAGTTGCAATCGGTCAACTGTTCGACCATCGCAGGCACGTTGGCAGAAAGCATGCTGTTCGGGCACAAACGAGGCGCGTTTACCGGTGCGACTGAAGCACGCAAGGGCATTTTCCGATCGGCAGAAGGCGGAACGGTTTTGCTCGACGAGATCGGCGAACTCGAACTATTGCTTCAGCCGAAACTCCTGCACGTTTTGCAAGAGCGAATCTTAACGCCGCTCGGTTCGGATCAACACGTCGAGTGCGATGTCCGCGTGATCGCAGCCACCAACCGTCAGCTTCCCGCGCTCGTGCAGGAAGGTCGCTTTCGACTCGATCTTTATCAACGGCTCAACGTCATCGCGCTGGAGATTCCACCGCTGCGCCAACGTCGCGAAGACATTCCGCTGCTCATCAATTTCTTCCTGAACAAATACACCGATTACTATCAGCACCCCATCAACGGCGTCGAGCCAGCCGTGTACGCATTCTTCGAGAGTTGCACACTTGAAGGCAATGTTCGTCAGTTGGAAAATGCCATTCGCCAGACGCTCGCCCTCAAGTGCAAAGGGCGCGTGCTGTCCATGGACGACATTCCGCAGCGGCTACAAGCCGGTTTGGGTTCGTTTGGCCCGAAGAGAAGCTCAGACGATGGCGCGAACGGTGTTCCCGTCCTGACTGAACTCGTCGATGCCGCCTGCAAGATGGTCGATGCCGGATCGCTGACCCTTCCCGAATTCGTAAGCGCCTGCGAAGAAACCGCACTGCGAAAGTCACTGGCCAACGCCACCGAAAGCAGCACCGAACTGGCAGACAAACTTGGTGTAAGCCGCCGAACGCTCTACAACAAAATCCGCAAGTACGGATTGAATCAGCCCCCCGCCTGACGTCTGGTTTTCAAATCACAAGACGCCCCCGACACGAAGCACCGAAACAATGCACAAATTCCGTTTTCTGAACTCCCGTGTACACGGGAGTGACGATTCCAATCTGGCCATGCTCATACGGCAAGAGATCGCGTATCCCGGATATTTCCGCGAAAGCCCGAATCAAGAAACCATGTGCAGATTCCTGCACTCCAACAGCACACAAGCAACAACGCAATGCAAGCCCCCATGGAAATACGGATAGCCGCGAATAATCGACAAATTATTGGCGATAGCGTCTGACACTCGCTACAAAACACAATGTGATTTCCATCGTTGCACAGCAAGTGTGCAAATTGTTTCCCAACGATAAGTCTTGCCGGCAAATTCCCGTATCGTACCGATGGAGTTAAATGCCTCAAAACAAGCGTTATTTGAAGATTTCGAGAATCTGCGACGAATGGCATGCCGCATGCTACGTGGTTAACCGTCAGGCCAGTTCTACCCGCAACTTCGCTTTCCAAGTGGCAAGTGCAGTGGAATGAGTCTGCATTGGTGCAAACGAAACTTCGGAGACGACCGGTGACAAAGAACATTCGACAAGGCGCGACTGCATCATTTGCAATCGGCGATGTCGTATGCCCGGACGCGACGCGAACGCTCGAACAGGTTGGCCCGGATCTGACGATTCGCGGACAGATCACGATGCTCAGCGACCACGGCAGCGACAAAAGCGCGTTTGCCGTCGTTCAGGTGCAAGGCATTCATTCGCCGCTGATCGTTCCGGTGGATCGCCTGCAAATGGAAACGGTAAGCGAATCGATCGGCGAACAATCGTCGTCGATGGCCACGCCGAAGTTGGCGAACAAACAGTCAGCGTAGATCCGGCAGCCGGCATAGATCCGGCAGAAGGTATTGGCATTAGAACATCAGGCGGAAGCAAAGTGCATCGCCGCCCAACCAAAACACAGTAGCTGGCTTGCCACACCAAAAGCAGACCGGCAAGTCAGAGACTCATAGCGCTCTCTCTCTCCCTCCCAGGCGTGGGGTGTTCTCACGAGCATTCCCTGCCTGGGAACTTTTTTGCACAACATTGGACGGCAATGCGCGAATGAAAAAGGAGTGTGCAACGTGACGCACTTTTTTGATCACTTGGGAACCAGAATGCTTGGCTCGATGTCCGATACGCGAGATTCATGGAGTTAGGGATTTCCTTGCACCATCCTTCCCCAGGACCCATACCCCACCCTCGCCAGACTCGTTTGACCCCATGAAACACGTGTTGTCTCCAGCTCCGTTGCTTAACAACACAACGCCTTGACCTTGCTTGCCCACAAAAATGGACACGGGCTCGTTTGCATGGAATTCTTCACTCTTTGGGTTTCTCAAGATGATACCGCCAGTTGCATTTGGTGTTGCACCGATCACACATAATGCTTCATCGTCGGAGTTGTTAAGCATGATGGTTCCGATGCCGAATTCGTCGACAAAGAACTCAGCAGCACCTCTTCCGGCCTCCTGCTCCTCGTCCTTAGCGTGCAATACAACGCGACCTCCACCACTAACAGACTGCCCTAAGTAACAGAGTTTCTTTTGGTCAAGCGTGTTGAGAGCAATTCCTCCGGCACCGGATGAATCTACCGAAATTATGACAGGCGGAGTCACCTTTGAATTGCTCGGCGAACTCGGACCGAAGGCGGCAAAGTACCCGTTCCCAGCAGGCGAAGATCCGGCGGCAACCATTGTCTTGCCGTTGGAATCATACGTCATAATGTGCCCTGCGCCGGACGAGTCCTCTTGTAGCGTGAGTAATTCTGAACGTTTGTCTGCCTTGCTCACAACGGATAACGAATGGCACTTAATCTCGGTGAAAAAACCGCTTTCTAATGACCCAAGTCTACCTTCAGCTGATATAAGTCGACTGATCGCATCGCTTTTGACGAGCGTCTTGGCAAACTGATTAATCCTGTCGAGCAATATCTCACCTTCATTTCCACGAAATTGCTCCACGGCGGCACCTAGAGTAGCGATGTTGCTGTTGATCTCAGCCAACTTGTCTTTTTGAGTGCCTAATTGGACATCTATTGCCTGTGCCGAGCTACTCAGCCGTTCCTCTAGTTTTTGGAGATCGACGCGAAGTCCTTCCTCACGATCGACCAACATCTCACTGAGTCGAGATATTTTCTGGCTTTCATTGTCCGTTTCCAACTGCACCTTCTTAACCGAGTTCGAAGCTTGAGACAGAATGCTCTCTTGCACAGCAATGTCCTTGGTCAATTGCCTCATCTCTTGCCTGAGTTCATCAGAACTCTCCAATGCCAACGAAGCAGCTTGTTTTGGAAGGTATCCGAAGACATAGAAAATGCACGTTGCGAGTACAATCAAGCTCGAGATCCCAACCCAAGCTGACATCTTCTTGGCCCATGCTTTCACGTGATTATCGACTTGGTCCCTGACGTCAATTGCTGTTTCGTTTCCTTGATTCTTAATCCCCAACGCCAACCGTTCGTCAATGAATTCATGTGCGTTCTGTCTTGTTACAAAGTCACGGTACTTGAACTCGGAATTCAAACGATCCTCAATCAACTGAGTCGCATCTTTCCCCGAGACATAATTGCGGGTTTCCAACCTGGTCGCGATACGCCCGTCAATTAGGTGCAGTGCAAGTTCAACAGTGATTGACTCACGCGCCTCAAGCGCGCGCACCTTTGCTTCTAGAGCATCGTATCTTTCTTCAAGTGTCATCATCATTTCCCACAATTCGAAACAAGCAGTATCCAGCGCATTCATTAACGGCGTTTCAATTTCAAGCTACCACTGAATGGTACAAATTGCATCTCAAGCTAGGGCTCGACTCACAAACCGGCGGCTTTTCTTTGCAAACCTGGCTCGCCACCGAGCCGACCTTGAAGATGAATTCCAATATCGCGAAATCGACTTATCGTTTGGAGGGACGGAATGCGGGGCGATGCGCCTGATCCAACTCCCCTTGCCTTCAACCATTCGCCGCACTATAGTTCTTTCAGTTATTTTTGAAAGGAATAACTATGGGTGCCGATGCATTGGAACGGGCTGAGCATACTTTTGTTCGACGTTGGGGTGAGATGGGGGCTACCTGGGGCATCAGTCGCACGATGGCTGAGGTCCACGCCCTGCTCTTTATCACCGGCGATCCGCTTTGCACCGACGACATCATGCAGATGCTGCAAATCTCGCGCGGTAATGCCAGCATGAACCTGCGGCAGCTCGTCAACTGGGGGCTCATCCGCCGCACGCACCTGCGCGGTGATCGCAAGGAGTACTTCGTCAGCGACCTCGACACTTGGGAAATGTTTGAAACCATCACCCGCGAACGTCGCCGCCGCGAGGTTGGCCCAATCATCGATACGCTGAAGCAGTGTCGTTCGGACCTGGCTGGCGATACGCCAAAACTCGAAAAGGATCGGCAGCAGAAAGCCGTCGATTGCGACAAGAAGTTGCAGGACATGCTCGACTTCATCAACACGCTCGACGTGATGGTCGATGCGGTGCTGTCGTCCGGAAGCGAACAGATCGGGATGTTGTCTGCGGCCATCAGTAGCACGGTTAAGCAGTAGACGCAATACACTCTTGCAGCGAATCATCGACTGCGGCGATGGTTTGATCGATTGCTTCATCGTCATGTGCGGCCGAAACAAACCACGCTTCCATCGAGCTTGGTGGCAAATGAACGCCACGCTTCAACATCGCGTGAAAGAACTTCGCGAATCGGGCTGCATCGCAAGCCTTCGCTTCTTCAAAATTGGTGACCTTATCGCGCCCAAAGAACAGCGTCAGCATCGATCTCGCCTGTTGGACAACGCCACGCACGCCTCTTTTTGCTAAGATTGCCGTGATGCCATCGTTCAACCGATTCGCCGATCGCGCGATTTGCTCGTACATCTCATGTGTGAGCGTCTCGAGCGTCGCAAGGCCAGCTGCCATCGCAAGCGGATTGCCCGAAAGCGTTCCGGCTTGATACATGTTTCCTTCGGGAGCGACCATCGACATTAGATCCGACCGGCCACCATACGCGCCCACCGGCAGTCCCCCACCGACGATCTTGCCCAGGGTTGTCAAGTCGGGCCTGATGTCGCAAAGCCCTTGTAAGCCCGCAGGCGACAACCTAAACCCCGTCATTACCTCGTCGAAGATCAGGAGCGCCCCACTCCCGTTTGCCAAAATACTCAAGCCTAGAAGGAATCCTTCTGCTGGTGGCACCACGCCCATGTTGCCAGCCACCGGTTCGACGAGGATGGCGGCTAACTTGTTGGCATTTGCTTCAACGATTTGTCCGACAGTGGCGAGATCGTTGTATGGAGCGATCAACGTGTCTGCCACCGCGCCCTTGGTAACGCCCGGCGAATCGGGCAGGCCCATCGTCGCCACACCCGAACCGGCACTGACCAGCAGCGAATCGGCGTGACCGTGATAACACCCGGAAAATTTGATGATCTTGTCGCGACCGGTTGCCGCCCGCGCAAGTCGAACGGCACTCATGACGGCTTCCGTTCCGGAGTTGACAAAACGTACTCTTTCAATCGAAGGCACTCGACGTACTACTTCGCGCGCGAGGTCGACTTCTAGCGCTGACGGCGCACCAAAACTGACACCGTTTGACACTGCATCCACAATCGCCGAACGAACAGCCGCATGACCGTGCCCAAGAATCATCGGGCCCCATGACCCGATGTAATCGATGTAGCGATTGCCATCGACGTCGAACAGATAGCAGCCCTCCGCTCGATCAATAAAAACGGGACTACCGCCAACACCGCGAAATGCACGCACCGGCGAGTTCACGCCACCCGGCATCAACGACAATGCTTCATTGAAGAGTGTTTCGGATTTGGACATTCTTACGAAGTATTTCCTAAACGCTAACGGTTGAAACAATAGGCAAGCAATCGATTCTTTAAGTTGAAATCATTCCTTCCGGATGGCAACTGTTTGGGCAAGTAATTCACGCATGCGTTCGCTGTCATTATCTGAGAAGTCGATGTTTACGGTAGATACAAAGATCGGTACTGTCCAAGTCGCGTTCAAAAGATTCAGTTTCACTGCGTCCTTCGCAGTCGTGATAATAGATTTCGCCCCCACTGTCCTGGCTGACTCGCAAATCATTTCCACATGCGCGTTGATGTAAGCGTGATGATCGGCGAATTTTTGGTGTCCGGCGATCTCGATTTCTCGCCCGCGAACGGTGCGTTCGAACGAATCGGGATTACCGATTCCGGAAACCAGATACACCGGTTGACATTCCCCAATGTCAAATGGTATCGATCCCGATTCGTCCATCAGTTCGATCGCACCCGCACGATGCATACAACTCAAGACCGGGGTTTCACCCACAAGTTTGTGTATCAAACGCAACAGTTCCGCCCGACGATGGTCGGTGACTTCGTTTGCCCGAGTCAACACAATTGCGTCGGCACGGTTTGCGTTTTCGATCGGTTCGCGCAGCAACCCGCGGGGTAAGAGATGTCCAAAACCGAAGGGTCTTGTCGCATCGATCAGTACCAAATCAAGGTCGCGGGCCAGTCGCCGATGTTGAAATCCGTCGTCCAGCAAAATCACATCCGCATCATTCGCAATCGCAGCGTTGGCACCGGCGACCCGGTCGGTATTGACGACGCACAGCAAGTCCGGAATCGCCCGCTGCATCATCATGATTTCGTCCGACTCGCCAGTTGCATCGGGTTTATAACCGCGCGACACAACAGCCGGCTTGCGTCCCATCTTCATGAGCCGGTACACGAGTTCGATCACCATCGGCGACTTACCCGTGCCTCCAGTCGTCAAGTTCCCGATACTGATCACCGGAACCGACACGCGCCGCACTTCGCGACGCCCGTTGTCGAATGAACGGTTTCGCCAACGAACGGCTGCACCGTATGCGTGCGATGCCAGTCCCAATCCGCTACGCACGACCGACGATAGCGCACCACCGCAGCCCGACGCAATCTCCTCGTGCCATTTTTGCCAACGACTCATGGAGTGATTGTCGCCGATTTGACGACTGCCCGAAAGGTTTGGATCAAAATCGGCTAGTTGTAGAAAACAGCGGCAGCACAACTGACTGCGGTCTGCGTTTCCGAATCGACGGTTTGGTGATACCGCAGGACATCGACTTTCGCGTCGTCGAGCGCTGTCATCGCGGTGTAAATACACCCGGCGCTGCAAACCCGCGTCGGGTTGTTGTCGCGCGCGACCATCTGAACAAAATCATCCGAACCATTACCCGCAAGTTGATCGAGCGCTTCACGATCGCGCGTCGCCACCTCTTCACAGAATGCATCATCAAGTACGCGTTCGTCGCCGAATTCCCGCCCGAAATGAGACAGGTCCGCTCCGGCAATCACCAACGACTCGCCGGAATTGCCTCGCAATTCATCACGCAGCGCCGACGCAAAATCCGCAAGGTCTACGCCATCACCAGACCAGGGAGCCGTCCCCGTCGGACCGCATGGATCGGGACATAAGACGGGAAAAATCTCGAAAGCGTCGCTGCCCCAAAGATGCTGACAGATCAAGACCTGAAGTTCGATCGAATGCTCGCGGGCATGGTCCAACTCGTGCGAACGCAAATCGCCACAGCGCGCTTCAAGACGCCCCAGAAATTCAAGATCGATCGTTGTGATACCGTACGGACTTTCAAAGGCTTTGCCGGTTGCCGACACAGCAGCTGACATGCCGAAATGATTCGTGCCTAAAATGACGACCCGCTTGGGAGCGTCCAAATTGGCCAAGTGCCGATAGGCGGCAGCATAACATGGGCCACCGCGCGGGTAGTCCAGATGCGGTGCGACGATCCCTCGAACATTGCCTTTGCGTTCAATCAATTCGTCCGTCTGTGCAAGCATGTCAGCGATGCTGGCTTTCAATTCTTCCGGCGACTCGAACGATTGCGCGTATTGCACGATTCGCGTTGGCGAAGCGCGATATGCTTGAAGCAACTCGTTGTAGTACTCTTGAAAGTCAGCCCCACCAAGTAACCGCGCCTGTCTCAATCCCTCGACGATGCTCGCGAGCGTTTCGGTGGGCATTTCCTGTTTGAATCGATTCAGGTAACCCGCCCGAACGTCGTCGAGTGAATGCGTGCCGTCTAACATTCCAAGCAGAAACAACGCCTCGCGATTGACCGTAATCGAAGCCTCTGCCCATCCACTCGGATCAACCAGTACAAACCCCGTCTGCCCATCCTGCTCAACCGGATACGCCTCTACCGGTCGAATCTGCGGTTTGGCTGTTCCGTCATACACGTGCATCGTTTCGATCCAGGCAGGTTACGCTAATGCGCCCCCATCGCCGCCTCGCGTGCAGCTTCGACGGCCATCTGGTCGCATTCTTCGTTTTCCGCGTGGCCAGTATGACCGCGCACATACTCGTATTCAACGGTATGCTGTGCGTCGAGTTCGACCAGCGCTTTCCAAAGCTCGACATTCTTGACGGGGTCGCGTTTTTTCGGTCCGCGCTTCCACCCGTTCTTGATCCAACCCGTTACCCATTCGGTGATGCCCTTGATGACGTACTGGCTGTCGCTGACGACTTTGATGTGCGTCGGTTTCTTGAGTGCCCGCAGTCCCTCGATCACCCCTGTGAGTTCCATCTGATTGTTGGTCGTCTCAGCCAATCCGCCCGACCCGCGAAGTTCCTTTCCCGTCGGAACATGCCGGAGAATAAACGCCCACCCGCCCGGTCCGGGATTTCCGCTACAGGCTCCATCGGTAAACAGAATTGCTTCGGGCGTGTCGGTCATGCATGCTCTCACAAAATTGGTATACTGGTCGTTCGATACAGAGCTACGGGCTGCCCAGCAGCGCGATTGTAACAGGATTCAATGACGTCGTCTCGCGAACGACATTTCCGTTTTGGCCAATGTGTCAGCCGAGTCGTATTACTTTATGAACCAGAGATATTCAAGAACGCTATCGTTGCTCGCCTTGGCTTTGATGATTTGGGCGGGAAGCGGATGCGCAGAGATCGATCCGAATAAACGTGTTGTCTTTCTTGATGGTGCCGGTTACTTCGGTGCGGGACCGTCGGTCAAACGTGGCCTGCGAATGGCTGGCTACGATGGCGAGTTCCGCGGATTCGTTTGGACGTCGTTTCTGCTTTGGGGTGCAGACCACCTCATCGCCGCGCGAAGCACGCTGAATGCAAAAAACCTCGCCGGTTACATCCAACGGTACTACCGCGAACACCCGGAGGGCAAGCTGACCGTGATGGGGTTGTCGGCTGGGTCGGCGGTTATCCTCAATGCGTTGGTGCGCCTTCCTGAAGATGTTCTTGTCGAAAACGTTGTACTGTTCCAACCGTCTGTTTCGGCTAGCCACAACCTGACGCCGGCACTCGCCCACATCAAGGGAAAGCTCTACGCAACGTGTTCACGGCGCGACGCGATCCTTGCAACCCTGGGTGTGAATGCAGACGGTCAATCCGGCGCACCTGCCGGCCGGTCGGGATTTCGCATTGCATCGGGTCTGACCGCCAAGCAACGGCGACTCTATACGAAGGTGGTCAATCTTCCTTGGCGAAAGCAATATCGGCAGTATGGTTGGCGCGGCGGGCACGTGACGTCGACCAATCGCAAGTTCGTCAAACACGTCATCGCCCCGCGCGTGATGGAACCGTCGAGGCCATCGCCACAGCCCCCGCGCGTCCCGTTTCCATACGAGTCCGACGCTGGCGATTCGCAACCAGACGTTAAAAATCAAGACTTGAACAAAACCGAACCCCAAATCGCGAAGTAGTAATGAATGAGGTTGGCTAAACCGTTTCAAGCGATGGGTAACGCGACTGCATTTGCGCCAGCCACGTACGGTCAGCCGTCAACTCCAACGTAACGGTGTTGTTGTCGTAGGATTGATCGTGAATCTCGGCGTGTTGGGTCAAAAGATTCAAAAGCTTGCCATCCGATGCCGCCAGTCGGACGGTCACATCAACCTGCTGGGTCGATAACTCTCCCAGAATATATTCCTTAACCGCATCCAGACCTTCACCGGTCTTCGCCGAAATCCGAAACGCCGGGGCGTGCTTCTCCTCCAGCACATCGACCATACCGAGGTCAGTCGCCTGATCGATTTTGTTGAGCATCACCAGCGCATCGCGATCGCCACAACCCAACTCTTCCAAGACTCCCTTGACCACCATTACCTGTCGCATCGCATCTTTGGACGACGCATCGACAACGTGAAAAAGCAGATCGGCATGGATGGCTTCTTCGAGCGTGGCTTTGAACGAAGCGACCAACTTGTGCGGCAGGTTGCGAACGAACCCGACCGTATCGCTGATGAGAGCGTGCTTGCCGGGTTCCAACTCCCAGCGGACCGTCTTGGTATCGAGTGTTGCAAAAAGCATATCCCGCGCATCTTGGCCAGCGTCGGTCAGTGCGTTCATCAACGTGCTTTTGCCCGCGTTCGTATAACCAACCAGCGAAATCGTGAACTGATCGCTACGCGACTGCACGGTGCGCGTCTTGCGATCGTCGATCTGTTGAATCTGTTTGCGAAGGAACGTCAACCGATCGCGAACAATGCGGCGGTCCACTTCGATCTGCCGCTCACCGGGACCGCGCGTTCCGATTCCACCGACGGAACCGGCTTGCCCACCACCGCCAGCACCCGCAATGCGCTCGAGGTGCGTCCACATACCGCGAAGCCGCGGCGACGTGTATTCCAGTTGGGCGATTTCCACCTGCAACCGCGCCTCGCGCGTTCGGGCGCGCGACGCGAAAATGTCAAGAATCAACTCGCTGCGATCGATGACACGGCAGTCGGTGGCTTTTTCGATCGCACGAATCTGCGCAGGGGTCAACTCGTCGTCAAAAATGATCAGGTTGGCCTCAGAGGCATTGACCCGCTCTGCCAACTCTTCGACTTTTCCCTTACCGATGTGCGATCGGGTCGATGCCTTCATCCGCTTTTGCAGCAGACCATCGACGACTTCCGCGCCGGCAGCTTCGGTCAACATCTTAAGTTCGCCAAGCGGATTGCGTGCATCGACCGTTGAAGCGTTATCCGGCGTAATCAGCTTCACCAGAATCGACCGCTCCGGTTCGGCGGCAGGGTTGGTTTCAATTAAACGCTTGGTATCCAAGAATTCATAACCTCAATCGGCACACGACTCATATAGAATCAACAGCGCCGGCATCCAACGATCACCCCATTCGGGCGAACCGCTTATCATAGATGCGCAGTGGTCAAAGGGCCAAACTCGACAGAACGGTTCGTGCTGTGGCAAATGGAAATGACTGTTTTCAATCAGCCAAAGGACTATGCCCCTTCGCAGAAATCCTTTTCGATGGCGTCGATCTTCTCAATCCTGCGCGCGTGCCGCCCACCCTCGAAATCGGTATTCAGCCACGAATTCACGACCAGGCTCATCAGTTGATCGCCAATCAGGTCAGCCGGCAAACAAAGTACGTTTGCATTGTTGTGCTTTCGTGAAAACTGTGCGGTCAACTCGTCGTGACATAGCGCCGCACGCACACCGCGCAACTTGTTCGCCGCGATCGACATGCCAAGGCCAGTTCCGCAAATGAGAATCGCCCGATCCGACTCGCTCTTGGACACGCGACCCGCCGCAATCCTGGCCATGTCCGGATAGTCGCAACTTTCGGCATTGTCGCATCCGCAATCATTTACCTCATGTTGCGCATTTTTGAGCATTTCGATGATGCGCTTCTTGGCTTGGTATCCGCGGTGATCGCTGGAAATGGCTATTTTCATAATTCGATTTCCTTCAACCGGTTCTTGATCGCAGACTCTATCTCTTCGGCACATCGTCGATATTCTTCTGCCGATCCACCGAACGGATCGCCGACGTCGCGTCCTTCGATTAGAAGTTTCGCTTTGTCGCCGATTTCAGGAACCATCGACACGACAACTTCGCGATGGTTGTGGGTCATGCAGAAGACATGGTCAGCCGAATTGAGCAACTCCTGATCGAGCGACTGAGCGCAGTGACCGTCGAGGTTGGCGCCGAATTTCTTCACGGCTTCTACCGCTCCGGAAGATGCCGGCCCACTTCCAAACGAACTCGCTCCTGCCGAACGAACAAAGATGCCCTGGTCGGCCAACACATCCGCGCTGCAATCCAGTTCCCTGGCAATCGCCTGCTTGCAGAGCGCTTCCGCCATCGGACTGCGACACGTATTGCCACTGCACACGAATAGTATGTTGACGCTCATGTATCTCTTCAGCGTGCGCGATGCGACCACGCCTTCGCGCAGGACTTCAAAACCATTCTTCCCAATGCGGACCACGGTAGACGGCCCGTCGTACTGCGTCTCGCCGCCGTCGATCGCCAACGCCACGTCGCCATCCAATTCAGCCAGCACACCCGCGACGTCGCGCGGTGGAGCATGCCCGGCACGATTCGCACTGGCGGCTACGACCGGATGCGGTACACGAGATAAGAGATCAACCGCGAAACGATGATCCGGACAACGAACCCCGATCGTCTGCTCATGGTACAGCAGTTTGACGATGTCGGGCCCCAGATCCTTGACGATCTTTGATTCGCCTGGCGATTCCACCGGAAACACCACCGAAAGCGGGCCCGGCCAAGCGCGGCGGATCAAACGTGTCGCCATTCGCGAAAGCTTCGGAACATAGCGATGGACCGCCTCAGGCGAACCGATGTGCAGCGAAAACGGCTTGTTGGCCTCACGCCCTTTGACCTGTTTAAGCGTCTTGATCGCTGCAGCAGAGTCGGCACGTGCCCCGACGCCATACACCGTCTCTGTCGGAAACGCAATCAACTCACCCGCGATGAGCAAGTCCGTCGCCTTGGCGACGATTACGTCGTAAGTTTCTTTATCAGAATACTTTAGAACTTCAGTGGGCATGATCTCCGTCCCGAAAAACTGATTATCCGGGATGCGGAATCGGTGTCAAGGTCGGCAACTTTTGACGGCTAGGCCATCGGTGGCGGACTGACGCCGTCCTCACCCGTTTCGGCGAACTCGCCAAGCCAGCGGGCGAATGTACTCTTGGGGCCGAATGGATGGGTGTCGCGCAGTTTCAGTACAGATTCAAAGCGCTCAACTTCGCCTTGCATCTGCCGATCATCCGCTCTGGAAGTCCCGGCTTGAACCGGTGATGTATGGGATTTGGGCGTTGGAGATTTTGCGGATGCCATTGGGACGCTCTCCTTTCCGGTGGCCGCGTCGCTTCGGCAACAAGAAAAGGTCGCTACCTTCAATTCTCGACCACCAATTTCGCTCGGGCGAGCAAATGAATCCCCTCTAGCTTCAGTATACGACATAGATCGGTTATTGGCGCATCCGGCTTTTGCGATTTGCAAATCGAATAACTGCGTACTGGTCGCCGTCGATCAGTTTGCGCTTCACAATATCACCCCTGACCGCATCGCGAACTTTGTTTTTGCCCTCACCGTCACAACCGGTCGGTCCGTCGCCACCCACCAGAATCGGGGCTGTGAAAACATGGGCTTCGTCGATAAAACCGGCATCGTTAAATGACCCAATCAGCGAGCCCCCGCCTTCGACGAGAACATTGGTCATGTTCATTTTGGAAAAGTGCCGAAGCGCGCTCGTCGGACTGACGCGCTCAGCTTTTGAAGCACACGCCAACACTGTGATGCCCTTCTTTTTTAGCGATTCACAGCGGGTGCGGTTGGCGCGTTTGGCTGCATGCGTGGTCATCAACATAGTCGGATATGCGTTAGCCGTTTGCACCAATTTCGATTTGAGCGAAAGCTGCAACCGACTGTCGAAAACGATGCGCTTTGCGATGCGTTTAGGGCGAACGTCGCGGGCGGTTAACATCGGATCGTCGAGCCGCACGGTGCGCAATCCTACAATGATGCCATCAACGCGACCTCGGAGTTCATGCACGATGCGGCGTGACTTGGCGTTCGAAATCCACTTGGAGTCGCCGGACCTTGTTGCGATTTTTCCGTCGAGACTCTGCGCCCATTTGGCGATCACGTAAGGCCGGCGCTCTTTGACGAGCATGCGAAACGGTGCGATCAGCGCTTCGGCTTCGGATTGCATCAAGCCCGTTTCCACCGCAATGCCAGCCCGCCCAAGCGCCTTGATTCCTCCACCGGAAACTTTCGGGAATGGATCGCGACAGGCGATGACGACCCTGCCGACTTTGGCCTCGATCAACGCCCCGGAGCATGGACCGGTCTTACCCACGTGGCAGCAGGGTTCCAGCGTGACGTAGACGGTCGCCCCTGCCGCTTTCGATCTGACTTGTCTTAATGCATCGATCTCGGCATGAGGACCGCCAAACTTTCGATGCCAGCCAGTAGCAACAATCCGGCGATTCTTGACGATCACACACCCGACCATTGGATTGGGTTCGACGCAGCCGAGACCCTTTCGGCCCGCCGTCAGCGCAGCGGCCATGAACCTGCGGTCGTCTTCAGTGAATTCGCTTGATTTGTTTTTGGGCATTGAGGATCAAGCCCTGTCGAGTGAAGTTTGCGGCAATCAGTTCGCAGACGGACTTTTCAAATTCGATGCGGGGATCGGACGTTGGAACCAAAAAGAAATCAACAGCATCGAAACGCCAACGACAAGGAACACATCCGCAACGTTAAACACCCAGCGCCAGATATCTTTCCCCCAGACCTTTGGCGTGATTTTCACGAAATCGCGGACCACACCGACACGTTTGACTTCGCCTGCGAGTTGACTCTTGGCAAATGCCCGGTCCCCGCCGGTTTCCCACCACGGACGGATGCGCACCAGATCCTCGTCGTTCCTTCCGCCTGGAATGTGTGCCCCAAGGACCGCATATCGCGGCGTCGTGTCTGTCGCCTTCACGGTGACCATGTCGTACTGATGTGCAATTCGATCGTAAAGGTTTCCCAGGGCGCCGGCCAGGATCAGCCCCAAGGCCAAATGAACAATCCGCTGAGATGGATGACTGCTCGCGAACAAATACAGCACAAAGACCAATGCGATAATCGACGCGCATATGAACAACCAAACCAATCCGGAACCCATCCCGAACAACGCCCCGGAATTGAGCGACAGTTGAAAATCGAGCAGTCCCGGGATGAAGTGTCGCGGTTCGTCGTTGGGTTCAAGTGCAGAAAACGCCCAACTCTTTGACCACAGGTCGGCGACCAATCCGAAGACCACGACAATCCACAAACGCATGTGCGAGGCAAAACTGCGCATCGCCCCGCCTTGAAACTCCAGCGGCATCTGACCATCGCCGTTGGTGTCTTGCTGATCGAATTGAGAGTCTGCTGGCGTGGATGTTCCAGGCGCTTCAGACATGGTTTTCGCTCCTGGAAATAGGACCGTCGTTGACTTTACCTGCGCCGCTGTTCCAACTCGCGGGCGTATTCAATGCTGTACTTGGCCCATGGTTTTGCCCGAAGTCGCGCGACGGCAATTCGCTTGAATGTACCGAGGCAGATGCCATAGGTTCGATCCTGGATGCGCTCCAGTGCATCGTCAATTTCGCGAACGAGTTGCCTTTCGTTGGCGATCAAACCGATCGTGAAGTCCTGCTCCCAATTGTCCGAGCCAACGTCGGCCATGTGGATGGGAACATTGGAGAGATCGCCCGACGATTCCTGCCGCGGTTTTCCCAGCGCATCGCGTGTCAACATCCGCACGTCGCCCAACAATTCGCGGCGCTTGTCGAGAAGCAATTGCCGAAATTCGGTGAGCTGTTTATCAGATAGTTTGGTTTTGGGAATCTCCGGCTCGACGTATGATTCCTCGACGTGTGCTTTACTGTCATGCCCGCCCGAAAGCGACGCCTTTGATTTTTTCTTCGCCGGTTTCTTCTTTACCAACTTCTTGGTGACCGACTTTTTCTTGGTCGTCGATTTCTTGGCCTTTTTGACTGCGCTTTTCTTGGCTTTACTCTTTTTGGAATCCGCCTTCTTTTTCAATTCAGACTTCTTCGGGGCGCGCTTCTTGGCGGACGCAGCCTTCTTGGTCGCCTTGGCCTTCTTCTTGGTGCCAGACGCTCGAGAGGCTTTGGTCGCCTTTTTCTTGACGCTTGCGGTCTTTTTCTTCTTGGCCACAGCCCGTTCCAATCAAGCCGAAATTAACGTAAACTATTGTCAATAAAGAACTCAAACGAATTCAGAACGCCGGAGTATAGATGCGACCCACTGGGGTGTCAAGACATGTGGCGTCGCAGGAATGTGTTACGGCGTGCCCGACGATGCGTTCTTCAAGTACACCTCGAGAACCGATTCGCCATCGATGGCTTCGGGGATTTGAATCAGCAGTTTGCCGTCACTGAGACGCGCAACGTTCTCGTGAATCGCGTAATCAAAATACACCGACGCATCGCGATCTCCAACGCCTTCGACGCAGAACACAGGATCGATAAGCCGCTGCCTTCGGCCATCGAGTTTGATATGGACCTGATTGGCGTCGGGCTTGACCATATAAGCCCCGAGACGTTCATTGAATCCATTGCCATCGAGGTCGCCCGTTGTCTCCGTCAGCGCTTCGCCAACGACAATCTCGACGTCCATCTTCTGACAATAGTATATCGCCTGAGCTTCGCGGGTGAGCTGGGCGCAATTGCCTGCCGGCCAAACCGTCATCATCGATGCCGGTCGATGCGTCGGGTAATCGACTCGTCCGCCAAACGCAGCAACGCTCGTGATGTCGGCTTGCTTATCGACGAGTCCGCGAAGCTGCGGATATTGCCGGCTGTTTTGTATCACCCAGAGCAAGCCCGTTTTCGATTTTGGTTCTTCCATCCAGGCGAACGAAAGATGTTGGAGCAGCGGATCGTCGTGCAGGCCTGCCGGTTCGTGCTTGCCAGCCACCATGTCATCGACCAACTTGCGGCTGACCACCATACCGATCGAATCGGGTTTGAAGCTACCGCGCTCGGACGTGCATTCGACGGTGACGAACACCTGCCCGGTTTTATAAATCGCGTACGTCCATCGCTGAAACGGCGTGCGGTAATCGATTTCGTCTTGCACCGATTCCGGAAACGCCCAGGTGCATTCGACCAGCACGACGACATCGTTGGCTTCGAGGATGCGCTGGCGTGCGGAAACCAAACCGCCGAGCGACGAAAACCCCTCAGGTACAAGGGGAATCTCATCGTCGAACACATGATCGGGATCGGTCATCACCACGGGGATCGGCCCCAAAGCGCCGGCTGAGCCTACGAGATTGGTCTTTTTTCTTGCGTCGCGATGGAGTGCAAACCAGCGTACGATCTGGCCATTGCCGAAACCGAGTTCAAATCGCCCAGGCGACCCGACGTTGATCAGCCGGCCCTCCTGTTGCACGTACAATCCACCCTCGCCTTCTCCTGGCGAACCGGCGAACGTTGTTCGGTTGTCGGCAAGGATGATGTCATCGATGTACAGTTCGACCGGGGCCGCCAATTCGGAAATCCGAAAGCTCAGACTCGAGACGTTCGACAAATCGACAACGTCTTCGGCGTCGGACAGATCGAGTCGAAGCAAGTTCCACCCCTGCTTGAGCGGAACCACCGAGAGCGCTTCGGACTTTCCCTCGCCACTACCCGAACGAATCGCCGTCTCCAACTCCAACCCTTGCAGCGGGCAATATAAACTCGTTTGTAGCAAACGGAATTCGCGCCAATCACTGACCAGTGAAAGCGCCGGTTCATTACGATTGTCTGCAACGAGCGTGTCAGCCGAGGACCGCAGCACAAACCGCATCCCGCCCGCCCCGGTGACCGGAACGCTGCTCTTTCGATCACGTTTCAGTTTCGTAGCGCCGTCAGGGCCGTCGATCGAAAACAGTTTGAGTTGATGGGCTGACTCGAAATCGGCGATGACAGTGTACTGATTCTCAAAAACGTCGGAATATTCGCCAACGAGTTTCGCAGGCGATGCTCCCAGGTAGCGTTCGACCTTCTGCGCAACACAGCCACCCGCGCAAAAAACTGCCACCATCGCGAGCAGCGATCCGAAACCGGGCATCCGATGCATGCATGATGGACTGAGCGGGAAGAAACCTTTGATGCGGACCACGAATCCGTTCTCCCGCGCAACGAGGACTGCTGAAAAGGCTCGGCGATGGGCCAAGCCGGAAAGGTTTTGAACAAAGAACTGCCCGGGACTGGAGTCGAACCAGCACGCCCTTGCGGGCACATGGCCCTCAACCATGCGCGTCTGCCTATTCCGCCACCCGGGCTGTCCTCGGCCGAGAGGTGTCAAGAACGCAACAACCCACCAGCGAGCGACGCATCCTAGAATTGTAAGCAAATGCTGTCAATACGGGCGGGAAACACTGAGAATGGAGGCAAATACGGGGTTAGAACCAATGCATTGCGTTAAGATCATCGGAGTAGCACTCGTTGTTTCGGCGTGCGATACCGGCACGCACGATTGTGAATTAGGAATGCTAATGCTTGAGTCCCTGTTTCCGGAATTGAAGCTTATAAAAGACAAGAAGCTACGGCGCAAAACGCTCATAGCGGCGTCAGAACACAAACTCTGGTTAACCGTAACCATGATCGTGCTTCTTGGTGCCGTGTGGTTTGTACTTCGAGACTGGTTTCGATCTCTGGGTGATGGATGGGAGGAACTGTCACAAGTCGCATACGTCTGGTTCACCCTCGGCGTTGGGGTGATTTACTTCCCACACTTCGTATATAGAAGTAGTATTGCCTACCGTCTCCGAAAGGAAATCAACAAGCTCGGAATTTCAATTTGCATTCGCTGTGGGTATCAATTGCGCGGACTTGTGGAACCGCGTTGCCCAGAGTGCGGGCGCCCCGTTGACTCATGCCGAGACGAACTAAACTGGAATTCTAAAAACGGATAAATGAATGTGAGTTAGGTAGCAGGATGCACGAATGATCGCAAAGTCGTCAAAGACCGGCGCTCTCTCTTGGAGGAGTACGAATTTGAAAGAGCGCCGGTGCTCAAACGAAGACAGGAGGGCGCAATCGCCCTCCTATCGAACCGCTCCCTGCCCACCCCCACGCAGGCCAGGAATCCGTTGATCCCAAAGGATCGCTCTCTCCATAGAATAATAGCTTGAGGCCGCCCAAATCTGACAACGGAGCCCGCTTTTTGTGAAGAATTGGGGAATTCGGCTGAGTCTGTGACTGGGGAGGGCCTGAGAGCGGGCGACTCGGAATTAGAGAATCGAGCGAAACGAGGTGGAAGCCAATCGTGGGATCGGGACTGCGTCTTTGCTGATTTGCTTTTGGGCTTCGGATTCCCAGATTGCTGAGAGACTCTGGACGAAACGCTGGGTTGAGAAGTCGTTTTCGACGCGGAGACGAGCGGCTTGCCCCATAGATCGCCGCTTGGCTGGGTTGGCTAGCAATTCTCGCATGGCGTTGGCCAGTTGCAGGGGATTGCAGGGTTCGACGATGCGGGCCTCTACCCCATCGGCGACCGTCTCAGGAATCGCACCAACATTCGTTACGATCGACGCACGGTCTGCCGCCATCGCTTCGAGCAGTGCGATCGGCTGACCTTCCGCGCGGCTTGGCAATACAAACAGATCCGCATCTTGAAGCAGTTCGGTCACCTTTTCATGTTGTAGCGAACCGTGAAAGATCACGCGGTCGGTTAGATTCAACCGCTCGGTCAACGAACGCAAGTGTCCGCGCCGCTGTGGTGTTCCGCCGCCGACAAAATGAAGCTGAAACGATTTTCGCATCGGACTGGGAAGCGCCGCGTAGGCAACGATCAAATCCTCCGGGCGCTTCGGTTCCGACAAATCGCCAATGAACACAACGCCCATCGACGCTTCGATTTCTGCACGCTTGCGGGCTTCGTGCGAAAGCTCGATGGCGTTGGGAAGCACCGCGATCTTCATGCCTGCCACCCGCCGCATCAAATTCGTTCGCCAGCGTTCACCGAGTACGATCACCCGACCTGCATGACAAAGCGCATTTGAGACCCACTCTTTTTTCCAGCCGGAAAGCGACCCAAGGAACTCGTCAAAGAGTCCGCCATGAATGTGCAGCACATAGTTGCGCCGCATGCAGCGACACACCGTGACATCGACCAGCGTGCGGAAGAACGTCAGGTAGCTGCACGTGTGCAGGTGAATTACATCGGGTTTATGCGTTCGGATATTGCGGATCAGATTCACGAATCTGCGGGCGTGGGACCACAGGGCTGAGAACAAGCTACGATTTTCCGGCGTGTCTTTTGTCGTGTCGCAGGTGGCGATGTCGAAGCGCTTCGCGTCCATCGCGTTGACCGACATGCGGGCGACTTGGCCGATGCCGCCAACGGCTGTCACCGGTCCGACCACCAAAACCTTCGTGCGCGGACGCTTCACTTGCGCGTTGGTTTTGGATCGATTGTCTGCAACGTAGGCCATCGGCATCTCTAGGGAAACGACATCAGAAACCGGCGTATGTGACTCCGGCACGCCTGATATCGTCCAAATGCCAACGTACGCTTCACATTCTCGCGTCGTATTTGCGTGAAATTGGGCTGTTTTCAGGTGAAAACTGGGGGATCATCGGTTGGCACTCCGACCTGAAAGAGTTCGGTCAGCTACCAAGTTTGCCACGAATCCAATCCCTTGCTGCAGTCACGGCTTGCGCGATTCCTTCGGGATTTCCGCCGCCGCCCTGGGCCATGTCGGGTCGTCCGCCGCCCTTGCCCCCTACATGCGGGGCTACCTCGCGGATCAGGTCGCCTGCTTTCAAGCCAGCCGCAATCGCCGACTTGCTCATACCGGCCATCAACGTGACCTTCGCGCCGTCGTGCGTTGCCAGCAGGACAGCCGACCCTTCGGTTTTTTGTCGCACGCGATCGATTGCGGTTCGCAGGGCGTCACCGTTCGCCGAGGGTACTTCGCCGGTGACGATGGCGATGTCGCTCAGGGATGATGCGCTCGCGACAAGTTCATCAACGATTGCAAAGACAGCGTCGGCTGATGCGGCTGACGATGCCTTTTGCGACTTCTTGAGTTTCTTTTGAAGGTCGGTGAGTTGCTGGCGCAGTGCATGCCGGACGGAGATCGGAATGACTGCGTCGGATAGGCACTGCTGCATGTCGGCTAACTCGACCGATTCGCCGGCTTCGATTTTCTGCGCGATCGATTCAAGTTCGGTCGAAAGATTCTCGCCTTCGCGGATGGCATTGGCGGCTGACTCTCCGGTGATACCCACGACTCGGCGGATGCCTTTCGCAACGCCTTCCTCTGCCGTCAACACAAAACGATCGATGATCGCAGTTTTGTCGACATGGATGCCACCGCAATACTCAACGGAGAATTGCATCCACGACTCGTCATCGGGCGATGCGAGCATGGCGTCTATGTCTGCGCCGATTGAAACGACGCGTACGCGCTCGGGGTACTTTTCGCCGAAGACCGCACGAAGCGTATTGATCTTGCGGGCATCGGTCTCAGCCACCTCCTGGGTATGCACCGCGAGATTCGCTGCGATCTTATCTTCGACAAGCTTCCCGATGCGATCGAGTTCGTCGGTTTCTACGGGTTTGCGACAAGTGAAATCGAAGCGCGTCTTTTCGGAATCGACGTGCGAACCGCGCTGATCGACACCGCTGCCAAGCACTTCACGCAGCGCCCAGTTCAATAGGTGAGTGGCTGTGTGGTTGCGCACGATCTGAATGCGTTCATCGGGATCGACACTGAGCTTCAAATTCGTGCCGACCACCAGCGGAAACTCGCTCGAAATCAACTCGCCGATGTGCAGCACGGTGTCGCCGAATCGTTTGGTGTCGGTCACGCGAAACCCCGGCACGTCGAATGCGCCGGGCGATTCACCCGTGGCTTCCATGTCGCCGCGATCGCCAACCTGACCACCCTGCTCGCCATAGAAGCACGTTTCGTCGAGGACCAGCGCAACGGTCTCGCCATAAGGCACATCGCCGTCGTCTATGAACTGCCCGTCATGAATGTATCCGACCAGTTGTCCGCACAACGTGGTGTCGGTGTACTTCGCCGCATCGTCGGTGGAAGGCATGGCGTCGATGATGTTCATGTTGAACGCATCGTCGCCAGCGCCAGAAGCTTGCGCCTTCGCGCGGGCTTCGTCCATCAGTCGCTCATACCCAGCCGTATCAACCGTCATACCGCGTTCTTCGGCCATCAACTCGGTTAGATCGACAGGGAAACCATACGTATCGTGAAGCATGAACGCATCGTCAGCCCGAACGCGGTTACCGTCAGCCCGCTCAGCCGCTTCGTCGAACAGTTTGATGCCACGGTCGAGCGTGCGTCCGAAAGAAACCTCTTCATCGCGGATGAGTTCGGCGACGTATTCGACGTTCTTGCCTTGGTTGGCGCTGCGCAGTTCGGCAAATGCATCGCCCATGTGATCGGCTAAGGACTTGACGAGATCGCAAAGGAAAGGTTCGGTCATGTCGAAGTATTGGCGACCATAGCGCACCGCGCGACGCAGGATTCGCCGAAGCACGTACCCGCGCCCTTCGTTGCTGGGCACCGCACCGTCGGTCAATGCAAACGTCAGACATCGCAGGTGATCCGCAATGACACGGTATGACACATCGCGCATCAAATCGTTACGCTTGTCGGGTTGCCTCTTGACGTCGCTTTCAAGCAACCCACCGTACGCAGCCGCTCCGGTTTTTTTCTGAATCGCATCGAATATGGGCGTAAAGACATCGGTGTCGTAGTTGCTCTTCTTGCCTTGGAGTACGGCGCAAATGCGTTCAAAACCCATCCCCGTATCGACGTGCCTTGCGGGCAGCGGATGAAGCGTTCCGTCAGCCACCCGGTTGAACTGAATGAACACGAGGTTCCAAATCTCGATGACGCTCGGATCATCCTGATTGACACGCGATCCGCCCGACTTATCCGGCGTTAAGTCGACGTGTATTTCGCTGCATGGCCCGCATGGTCCCGTCGCGCCCATCTCCCAGAAGTTGTCCTTCTTGTCGCCGGGTATCACGTGCGTCGGATCGATATCGGTCAGTTTTTTCCAAAGCTCTGCGGCTTCGAGATCGGGTTCGAGATTCAAATCCGGATCGCCCTCGAAATACGTCGCATACAACCGATCCTTCTCGATGCCCCACACTTCCGTGAGCAGTTCCCAAGCCCACTTGATGGCATCTTCTTTGAAGTAATCGCCGAACGACCAGTTGCCGAGCATCTCGAAAAACGTGTGGTGGTAGGTGTCCTTGCCAACATCGTCGAGATCGTTGTGCTTCCCGCCAGCCCGAATGCATTTCTGCGAGTCAGCCGCCCGCACATATGGACGCGAACCGCTGCCAAGAAACACATCCTTGAATTGGTTCATCCCCGCATTGGTAAAGAGCAGCGTCGGATCGTCGTGCGGAACGACCGGTGACGAATCGACGATGGCGTGCTCTTTGTCTGCGAAGAAGTCGAGAAACTGTTGGCGTATTTGTGCGAATGTCATGGCAATAACCGTGTAGGTTTCAGCGTTGGACCATCACTGCATTTGGGCTTGCGGGGCGATGGGCGTCATTATTGAACGCGAAGGATAGGGTCTTTCGGATGTGGATCAAGCCGCCGTCGATGCCAGCGGGCCCACGCTCACCAGCAGCCATTCGCCATCGACCGGAAATGCATCGAAAAGATCATGCAGTGAATCGCGATCGACCGCATTGACGGCAGCGATGCGGTCCTCGACCGTGCGGGGTTTGCCTCGATAATCGACATCGTCCATTACCTGAACCAACCGATGGTGCGGCGACTCGCCCTCGACAGCCAACCCGGTCCGCCGCTTGTTTTTGACCCGCTGGATTTCTTCTTCGGACACCGGACCGGTTGCGAACTCCTTGGCTTCTTTGCGTAATGCCTCAATCACGCGTTCGGTATTCTGCGGATCGCATTGGGCCATCAAAATAAACAACCCGCAATCGCCGAAGTCTAACCGATACGCACCAGCGTATGGAGCGAGGCCGGTCTGTTCGATGTTCCAGTAGAACCGCGAGTTACCACCGCCGAGGATCGAAGCGGCTGCCTCGGCTGTGTCGTGCAAAGGATCGATCGCCCCCGGTCCTTCAAAGGTGATCGCGACCACCTGCTGATTGAAGCGGTCGATCGTCTTTTGAACGATTCCCTTGCCCATCACCGGCTTGGTTCGATCAGGACGGGGCTCGCCAGCTTGCCAATGCCCGCACATTTTTTCGGCTTCTGCGATGACTTCCTGCGGATCGACTGCGCCCGCGACCACCAGCACCATGTTGGCAGGCGTGTATCGCGTCTGAAAGTAATCGTTCATCTGATCGCGGGACATTGCCTTCACCGTTCGATCGTAACCGAGTACGGGCCATGAGAGACTGTTGCCCTTGAACACCGATTCGATGATTTGATCGAACGCCACATGCTCGATGCGATCGTTGGACATTGCGATCTCTTCGAGGACGACGTTTTTTTCCATGTCGAATTCGTCGGGCGGTAACGTCGAGTGCATCATGTCGCCGAGGATCTCGAGCAGCCGCGAAAAATCCGTTGATCGGGCCAATCCGTGGTAAAACGTGCGATCGTGCGACGTGAATGCGTTGGGGTTTCCGCCGATGCGATCGAAGTCGATGTTGAGTTGGGCGGCGCTGCGGTTGGGCGTCCCCTTGAAACACATGTGTTCCAAAAAGTGCGACACACCGGCAAGGTCGGACGTTTCGTCGCGGGCACCGGTTTTCACGAGAAACCCTGCGCCGACAGACTTAACGCCTTCCATCCGCTCGATGGCGATGTCTAAACCGTTCGACAATTTGCTGATGGTGAATTGATCGCCCATGCTCTTTGCTTTCGCGTTTTGCCTTTTTTTGAATGCGTTAGGAATCGAGCGCCTTCGGTCCCAATGTGACCACGCTGCGCGGAGCATCTTGCACATACCCCTCCCAAAACCGCTTCACGTCATCGATAGTCACATCCCGCAAACGCTTGAGTTTGTCTTCGCGAGGAACCGGTCTGCCGAAGTGCATCAAATCGTCGGCAAGTTCGCTGCAAAGCGCCCGCGTGACGTCGCCACGAATATCGAAACGCACTTCAATTCCTGTCCGGGCGCGATCCACTTCTTCCTGCGTCACGTCTTTGCCAACCCGCGCCAACTCTGCCAGCATCGTTTCGTACGTTTTCGAGCAGCGCTCCGGCGTGGTGGACGCTCCAAAGTACATCAACCCAGCCCCCCGCGGATGCTCCTGCCAACCGCCGACCCAATAGACCAGCCCCAGTTTCTCGCGCACTTCCGTAAACAACCGGGCACTCATCCCCCCGGCCAACACACCCATTAGTATTCGCGCGGCACTGTACGACTCGCCAGACTTGCGCACGCCTTGAAGAGCGATGACCATGTGTTCCTGTTCGGTTTGTTTGTCGTGATGCTTGGCGACCGCATCAAATTCGACGGGGACGATGTCGCGATTGGTTTGCGTCTTGTCACCGAATCCGCTGAACCGTGCTTCGATGATGTCAGCCACCTGACTCGGTGACATGGGCCCCACAATCGAGACCTGCATCTTGCCGGCTGCGTAATTCGACTGCCAGAAAGAAACGAAATCGTCGCGGTAGATGTTCGCGAGCGTTTCGGATTCGCCGGATGTATGCCGACCCAGCAGCGGCCCCATCGCCTGCCTGCCGATGTGTTTGTCAGCCAACCCTTGGGCATCATCTTCGAGGGACATCAACTCCTGCCGGGCAAGTTCGATCGCCACGTCGCACGAATCTTTCGGAAACGTTGGCGTGCGGAGCAGTTCGGCTTGCAGTTCGATGTTGCGGGCGAAATATTCGGGCAGACAAAGCGACGTGAACCCGCTGGCCTGCTTACCGCACCAGCTATGGACACCGGTTCCAATCTTGTCGAACTCATCCTGCAACTCGCGCCCCGTATGATCCTGCGTGCCTTTGTCGACGGTCTGCTCGACGAGATGGGCGAGTCCCAACTTGTCTGCCGGCTCGTTGACGACACCGGTCAGCACGCGCATCTCCGACGCGACTGCCCGTCGATGCGGCATTTCCAATACGGCTAACCCGATGCCGCAGTCCAGTTGCATTTGAACGGCATCAGCCATCGGCACGCTCGATTCGGTTGGATGGTTCTGTGGTTACGGTCATTTGCTTTTGACTTATTTCAGCGCCGATTCGTTCGGCGAAAGTGGAAGGCAATGGATCAATTCATATCCTGCGACTAATGTTCTTCCGGTTCGCCCAGCATGGGGGCCAACTCTTCGAGCTTCTCATCCAAGTGCGCGGCGTAGCGGGCTTCGACATTCAATCGCAGCAAGGGTTCGGTGTTCGACTTGCGAACGTTGAACCACCAATTCGGATATTGCACGGTGACGCCGTCGAGAAAATCGACGCGACCATCGGAATACCGCTCGGCCAATGCGTTGATTGCTTCGTCCTTGTCCTCGTTGTGGAAATTGCGTTCGCCGCTCGAGCAGAACCGTCGCAGCGGGTCGATCAATTCGCTGAGGCTCGATCCGGTTTTGGTCAGCACGTTGATCACATGGGCGAACGCGAGCATGCCCGAATCGCAGTAATAGTTGTCTTTAAAGTAAAAGTGCCCGGACAGTTCGCCGCCGAAAACGCCCTTGGTATCGCTCAGCGATTTCTTCATGTAAGCATGGCCAACGCGCTCGCGACGGGGAACGCCACCGGCGTCTTTGATTTCTTCAGCGACGACGCGGCTGCTGCGTAAGTCGTAGACGACCGTCGCTCCCGGTTCGTTTTCAAGAAACGTACGCGCGAGAAGCGCGGTTAGTAAATCGCAACGAATAATGTCTGAATTCTCATCGACAACGATCAATCGATCGGCGTCGCCATCGAAGCAGACACCGAAGTCCGCCCGCTTGTTTTGCACCAGCTTCTGCAGTTGTTCGAGGTTGGCATCGACCAGCGGGTTTGGTTCGTGAGCGAATTCACCGTCGTGTTCCATGTTGATGCAATACAAATCGATACCGGGCACGTCACCAAAAATAATCGGAACCCATTTACCGGCCATTCCGTTTGACGCATCGACGCAGATTCGCATTTTGCGCGGGGTGTCCAGAAATCCGCGAACGAAACGTTTGTAGTCTTCAGACAGATCGCGCTCGAACAAATCGCCGATCTGCGATCCGAGATGCTTCACCGTGTTCTGGGCAATGCGGCAAATATCCATCAATCCCGTATCGGCGCCAACGGGAACGCCTTTCAAACCTGAAATTTTGAAACCGTTGTAGTGGGCTGGGTTGTGGCTGGCCGTCGTCTGGATCCCGCCGCAGGCCTTGAGATGGTTGATCGCAAAATAAATCTGCGACGTGTCGATCATGCCAATATCGACCACTGGCGAGCCAGCCGACCGGATGCCATCGATCAACGCGCTGCTGAGTTTCGGACTCGATTTTCGCATGTCACGCCCTACGACGATGGTCGTGGCCCCACCGACGGCTCGATCCATCCCGCGAATCGCCGTATTGAGAAACGATGCCGTCGCAAAACCGATCCGCCAGGCGACATCTTCGTTGAGCATGTCGGGATAGGTGGCGCGAACGTCGTAGGCCTTAAATACGTTTTCGATCATTTCCGATCTTTCCTCTGCAATCCGTGAGCCTCTGGGTACGACCGACTTCTGCGGACCGCCTTTCTCGTCATCGTTGAATTGGCAGCCGTGACAATAGGGATAGCTCGCCCGCCGCCGTCCGAAGCACACCGCGTCGGAGATCAGAAGTTCCGGCTGATTCGGGCAATATCGGTAATAGTCTTCAACGGGCTGCACGATTGAATCGTCCTATCGACAGAAATCCTTCGTCCGACAAAAAACCACAGGAACCGATTGTCTCCGCCGGAATCAAATATGGTAGCAAATCTATCGCCAGCTCACTAGTTGTCTGGCGAATTGGCGTTACCATCGCGATCTGTCGCACTCGTTTTGCATCGACGAAAATCGACGGATCGTTACATCGGAATGTGTTGACGCACCCCGCGAACCGGTGCTAACATCGCGGCTGGCTTGAAAACCTGAGACGATGGGGTCGATCAAGATGCGGCGCGGCATCTGGCGTTTCCGTCGCCCTCAGCGAATCGCAGGCGCCTCCGCGATTGCGATCTCAATCTTAACATCGCGTTAGACAAAGTGTGTATTCATCATGGATGTCCCCGTTCTGCTCAAAGCAGCCGCCGTCTTGATTCCATTCGCGGCAGGCCCGTCCGAACCGCTTCCGATGAAGCCAGTGATGGTTGATGAGAAGCGTCAACCGACATCGGTATCGTCGCCCGCAATCGGCAGCAGTCAAGGCACGGTTGCGCGCATGGACTCGAATCAGCGAACCGAGACCAGCGACAGCATCGTCGAAGACCCACGATCGATTGAAAAACAATACGGGCGCGATGCCGTTGGATTCGATACACCGATGAATGAAAGCGAGTTCATCGATCACGTACTCCACCATCTGCCCGATCCCATCGACGCCCGTAACGACGCAGCCAAGCGCTTGGCAGGTGAAGATCTTCCGATCCGCATCGGACCGATTGAACGATTAATCAACCGCATCGACTCGATCAGTCGCCCCGAGAAAGTTTACCTCACGCTTGAGGATACGATTGAACGCACCCTCACGAACAGCTACACAATTCGCGTCTCCAGCTACAACCCGGCGATTGAACAAACCCGCGTCATCGAAGCGGAAGGCGCGTTCGATGCGGCGTACTTCATGAATCTAACCAATAACAAGGTTGATCAGCCGACGGCAAACGCCCTTCAGGGTTCCAGAATTGAACAGTTCGATCTACAGACCGGAATCCGAAAGCTTCTGCCCAGCGGCATGCAACTCCAAACGTTCTACTCGCTCAGCCGTTCGAGCAACAACTTTCAGTTCCAAGGGCTAAATCCGCAATGGTTCTCGAGATTCATCGTCGATATGCGACAGCCGCTGCTTCGCGGATTCGGACTGGACGCCAACCGCTCGCAGATTCGCTTAAGTAAATTGGGACGGCGGGTGGCAACCCAGCAGTATCGACGCCAGATTCGCGATACGATCCGCAACGTTGAAGAAGCCTATTGGCGTTTGGTGCAGGCCCGTCGGGCGCTGGTTGTGTCAGCCCGCCTGCTGGAAAGCTTTGAGCAGATATACAACAAGCTCGACGCCCGCCGCGAATTTGACGTGTACACGATTCAGTTGGCCGACACCCGCGCACGATTGGAAGCTTCAAAAGCGGATTTCATTCAACTCACCGCCAACGTACAAAACGCCGAAGATCGGCTGATCGCGCTGATCAATGACCCCGAACTGAACCTCGCCAACGATCTCGAGATTGTTCCGGTGAGCGTGCCCAACTATTTACCGATCGCCGTCGATCGACTCGACGAAGTCAACACCGCACTCGACAGTCGCTCGGAACTCATCGAAGCCAAGCTGGCGATCACGTCGGCGAACATTCGTACGGGCGTTGCCAAGAATCAAGCCCTGCCCCAACTCGATGTGACTTTCCGCTACACGGTCGATGGCCTCGGACCGAGCAGTCACGATTCGTTCAGCCAGTTGACCAAAAACGATTTCACCGAATACTTCATCGGGATCGATTTTGAGATTCCGATTGGCAACCGGGCGAGGCGGGCAGCGCTGAAGC
This sequence comes from Alphaproteobacteria bacterium, assembly GCA_028285105.1. GTDB lineage: Bacteria > Planctomycetota > Phycisphaerae > UBA1845 > UBA1845 > UBA1845. The sequence goes on along the minus strand of JANQQE010000031.1, from coordinate 106,217 downwards.
GCGAAAAACTCCAACAGGCACAAGCGATCGCCGCTCTGAAGCAAACGTTTGAGCAGGTCATTCTCGAAACGAATGTCGCCGTTCGCAATCTCGTCGCCCAAGCCGATCAGATCGAACCAAGCCTCATTTCAGCCGACGCCCGCGAAGATCAAGTCGAGTCGATCATTGAACGTGCCGAAAAACAAGACTTTTTGACGCTCAACAATGAGTTGAACACAAGGCAAAGCCTAGCTGCCGCCCGCAACGATCTCCTCTCTGCGATGATCGACTATGGCATCGGCATCATCGAACTCGAGCGGGCCAAAGGCACCCTGCTCCGCTACAACAACGTGGAACTGGCCTTCGACGACTCGGACGACCCGAACGGGTAGGGTCTGCTGTGCGGACCATTCGGTAATTCCTGCAACAACCGGTCCGCACAGCGGACCCTACAATCCGAAATTGCTGCCGGTGCGGATGGCTTCTAAGGCTTGGACGAAGTTCAGAATGAAGATGCCCATGCTGATGACGCTGACGGCAGCGACGAACAGCAGGCAGCCATTGACCAGCAACCTTCCGTCGAAGAACGAATCCGAGTTGATCGTTGCAATGATGTGTGGCCGCGACAGGATCAGCATCGCAATCACCACTGCACCCGCGGTCGGCCAAATGGTGATGGAATGTAAGTAGCTGTAGATCCACACGCCTTTTGAAACGGCTTCGCTGGCTTGTCCGTCGGGCATTCGCAGGAAGTGACCTTTCAGGAAATACTGCCCGTCGCGGATGAAACCGTTGCTGGCGTCTCCCTGAAAGTACCAATAGAAAAACGTGTAGACGGCAAAATTAAGCAGCCCCAGCGCGATGACTGAAATCAGTAAGCGGTTTCGTAAAATGCGTCGCACTGAAACAGCTCCTGTCTGCAAGCTTGGTACCGCGTGTGGAATGAACCCTTGAACCGGTTGCTTGACGAAGGTATTTTACGTCGTCGCTTCGATCAATCCTTCCATCGGGGACGATGCCGTGGCGTATGCCTTTCGCGGAATTCGTCCGGCATGGTAGGCCAGGCGTCCTGCCCGAATCGCGTGCGCCATCGCCTTGGCCATCTTGACGGGGTCTTTCGCGCCGGCGATGCCCGTATTGAGCAGCACGCCGTCGGCGCCGAGTTCCATCGCAACCGCCACATCCGACGCTGTACCCACGCCCGCATCGACGATGACCGGATAATCCGAATCGCCGTCCTTCAAACTTTCCAGACACAGGCGGATGTTGTTGCGATTGACAATCCCAAGTCCCGTACCGATCGGCGCGCCGGCGGGCATCACGCTTGCAGCTCCTGCATCCTTTAAGCGCTTGGCCAGGATCGGATCGTCGTTCGTGTAGACCAGCACTTCGAAACCAAGTTCGATCAGTTTCTCGGTGGCTTCGAGCGTTCCGATCGGATCGGGCAATAGCGTCTTTCGATCGCCCAGCACTTCAAGCTTGACCCAGTTGTACCCCTTGTTTCCCTGACCCTCGAGCAATTCGCGACCAAGCCTCGCAGCGCGAATTGCATCCTTCGCATTGAAGCAGCCAGCCGTATTGGGCAGGATCGTGAACCGCTTCATGTCAATGTGGTCGAGGATTGAATCCTCACGCGCTCCGCCAGCCTCGGTTAAACAATCGCGGCGGACAGCCACCGTCACCACTTCGGCTTCCGATGCATCAAGCGCAGCCGCCATCTGCTCGAACGACTCGTACTTGCCCGTACCGACAAACAATCGCGACGAGAAATTAAACGATCCTACTTTGTACGTATCCGAATTCATCTATCCCCCACCCACAAAAGTCACGATCTCGATGCGATCGCCGGATTTGATTGTTGTTTCTGCAAACGTCGCGCGGGGTACGAGTTCTTCGTTGATCTCGACGGCTGCTCGGATCGGTTCAAGTTCGTACATCGCCAGCAATTGCGACACGTTTGTGTCGTTTTCAAGCTCTCGTTCCTTGCCATTGACCACGATTTGCATGACCCTGAACACCTAGCGTCCGCGCTGATAATTCCTCTGGTTTCTTTTCGATGGCGATTATAGGAGGGTGGCCGGATTGTCACAACGCGGGTGAAAAATGGCTGCTATTTGGCGGCGGCGGCAGTTACGTATGCCATCAGTCGATATGCGAGTCGTGCTGCAAGGAATTCTGTGACGGCTTGCCCGGGAATGGGCAGCACTTCGACGATGTCGGCGGCGACGATTTTGCGCTGCTGGGCGACGCAGTGGAGGAGTGCTGTCACCTTATACCAGTCGAGTCCGCCCGGTTCCGGCGTACCGGTTCCCGGTGCATATGCAGGGTCGAATCCATCGATGTCGATGGTGACATAAACCGTATCGCCAAGCCCATCGAGCGCACGTTCGATCCATTCGCCACCGCTGCAACAATCGCGTGCGTAGATTGGATCGATGCCAGACTTCTTGAGGAAAGTCGATTCCTCCCTGGCGACGTTGCGGATGCCGACTGGAACTACGGTATCAACATGATCGAGACACCGTCGCATCACCGAAGCGTGGGAATATGGCGTGCCGTCGTAACTGTCTCGCAAATCCAAATGTGCGTCGATTTGAAGTATCGAAAGCTTCTTGTGTTTGTCAGCCACCGCCCGAACGAGCCCGCTGGTCACACCGTGTTCGCCACCCAGTCCGAACAAGAACTTCCCATCGCGAACCGGCTTGCGAGCCGCAAGGTAGATCGCTTCGTGCATCGCTGCCGGACCTTCACTTGCAACTTCAACAGGACCTAGCGTGCTGATACCGGCTCGGAATGGTTCAGTGCCCAGTTCCTCGTCGAACAATTCAACTTGTTGCGACGCGGTGAGGATCGCCATCGGTCCGTTGCGCGTACCCACCTGATAGCTGACCGTCGCATCGTATGGCACAGGCAAAACCGCAAACCGTGATTTGCGATAGTCGCTGTGCTTCGCTTCCAGTCCCAGGAAATCGTGCGTCATTTTTTGATTGATGGAAATTCGTAATGATCGGCGTACGTTTTGCGAAGCAGTTCATTGGACTCGGCGGACTTTCGCAAATCTTTCACCATCGCATCCAATCGATCGAGAAGGCGTCGCTGCTCGCGCGCTTTGCACCTCGTCAATACATACTGTGCGATCAACGGAAGCGTCAGCGATGCACACGAATACACCACGACATTATTTAACACCGCATCCTTGACCTTCCCCCAACTCCGCGCTTCGGAAGGTGTCGCTCCACTCAACCCGCCCCAATGCGGCGAGTCGGTCGTCAATTGCAAAAAGTAATCGTGACCGCCCTTGGTGTCGTCATGCAGAATCTGATGCAGGGTCGGTTGCGTTTGCAGATAGAAATTCTTCGGCGACCCGCCACCCACCTCTACCACGCCATTCGTCTCGGCGTCTCGCACGATCGCCGCTGTCTCGATCACATCCAAGACCGGATTCAGATTCATGGGTTTGTCAAAGAGATAAGGCACGACCAGATTCATTCCGATGGACGAATCGCCCGGTGACGATGTGTAGATCGGCACACCCAATTTCGCCGCCCATGCCACCAATGACCGCTCGGGATGCGATGCCGATTTGTTGACGTGTCGTCCAATCTGATCGTGCAATTTCGCGCTGGAGAATGGCTTCGCCGGGTCGAGGTCGCGCATCGCCTCAAGAATGACCTCATCGGTACCCTCGAGCGTGTCGTCGTCGTGGATGAATACGTCATAGATTCGCGCGACGCTCTCGTCGGCCAGCATGTTGTCGTCGGCCAGAAAATCGCCTTGCACCATGGGCATGTCGTATGCGCGATGCAGATCGTGATAAAGATTGGCACCCGTCGAAATAATGAAGTCGATGAAACCGGCTTTCATCAAATCGATGATGACACCGCTCATACCAATTGGCGTCATCGCGCCAGCCAACGTCATGCCGATCGTGGTGTTGTTGTCGATCATCCTTGCATAAAGCTGCGCACCTTCCGCCAGTCGCCGCGCATTGAAACCGCTTTTGGCAAACACGCCGTCGATCATATCGGCGACGTCAGTGTTGCCACTCAATTGCAGCGGGTTGATCGCCGGCAACTTATCCAAGTCGAGCGATTTTCCGGATGTGTTATTCTTATTCGACTCGCCGGTCGAACTTGAATCCGGTCGCTTCGTTCCGCATGGGTATCGGTCTTCACTCAATGGTATTCTCCGACGCCAAGCGAACCTACAACCGGACCTCAACGGCAGGCCGTCACCAAGCGCTCTCCTGGAACTTGTTTCGAGACGAGCAATTTAGTGGACAAAGACTGCCGCAGCCACCACTGTGGTCCAAAGACCGTTCTTGTCACCCTCTGCCGTTTGGCAGAAGGCTCTGGTTTTGATCACAAGCCGCTTACTCTTGTAGATTTCCAACCGCTCGTCGTACGCTTTTTCGGGATCGAGTTCGATATCATGCGTCGTCGCAAGCATTGAAGCGGCCATATCCTCGACGTAGTCGGAACACTTTCGATTGTTCAGCCCATATGCGTGATGCTCGGAGATATATCCGTAGTCGATTTTTTTGGCCGGAAGAGCCAACCCAATACCTGCCGCCACCAACCGATTCGGCTCATTGGTTCTGATCTCAGCGATAACGCAATGGACGATCGCGCCCGGTTGCAATTCTTTCAGTCCGCGGGCGCGCGAAACGATTTTACAGTTGGGGGGAAAAATACTCGACACCCGAACAAGGTTGAATTGGGCAATGCCGGCATGGCGAAGCGCCGCTTCGAATGACTGAAGACTGTTGCGGTGTTTTCCAACGCCTTTGGTGAAAAACATCTGCCGGGGGACCATCGTTTCGCTCATGCATCATGCTCCTGAAGGGCGAATGGTTACGCTTGAAAGTGGCATGATTATAGGGGTGGGACAACAGTGTACAAGACGCCTGACCATGATCCATGAGGCGATCCCTGTTGGCCTGCGAGACGTTGATTGCCGTACCCTCGGGACTCTAGAGATTGGCCATCCCGCTTTTGATGGACGCCAAAGCTCTCCCGCGATGACTCAATTTGTTCTTTTGTTCCGGAGGCATCTCAGCCGTGGTCATGCCTTCATTTGTAACGTAGAAATGCGGGTCATAACCGAATCCATTGGTTCCGCGCGCTTCATCGACAATCCGTCCTTCGATCGTACCCATCGATGTCAACAGCACGTCGTGATCTTGAACCAACGCCAAACAGCACACGAAGCGGGCTGTTCGACTGGCTTGCGGTATCCCTGTTAACGCTGCGATGAGTTTGCGATTGTTGGCTGCATCGGTCCCTTCATCGCTGTAACGCGCCGAATGCACGCCCGGAGCGCCGTCGAGTACATCGACTTCCAGCCCGGAGTCATCAGCCAGCACACACTTATCGAATTTGTTGGCGTAGTATCGCGCTTTAAGTATGGCGTTGGCTTCAAACGTTGCGGCGTCTTCGATCGGTGCGGATACGGGTGGATGATCGGCAAGGTATGACCACGCGATCGGCAGGTCGCTCATCACCGCGCGGATTTCGCAGATCTTGCCCTCATTGGTCGTCGCAACCAGAATTTCGCGCTTCATTCGAAATCGTCGCCGAAGTCGGAGGGGTCTTCATCGACCTTAAAAAGTCTCGCCAATTGAACCGTGCGGCGCTGCCCCATTGGCGTGGAGTACACCTGCATGTTGCGTAGCTCGACCTTGAAATGCTCTTTCTTCATGAGTTCCTGGACTTCCTTACTTGGCAGGTGTGCCACAACACCAAGTCGCCGACCCTTCACCAGGGCGTCTTTGCCAAAACTTCCGACGAATACTTCGCTGACAATTTCGGTATGGCGGTAATACGCCTCGTGTCCCTTTTCGCGCAATTCCTCGCAGTACTTTGCTGCGGCTTCCTTTCGATTCAGGAAACCCGGTTCATTGTAAAATAGCGCAACCCTCAAAGAATAGTAACCGCGGTTTCGGCTGAGTTCCCATGCTTCGTTGCCGACATCAGGGGTCGGCGTCGGTGAAATCCGTGCGTCGAAAAAGAACCGCTCACCCGAAGTCGTAAAGTCTTTGATCAGCGCCAAGTCCTGCCGCATGTCGTCGGTGATATTAAACCGCCCTGTCTGCTCATTCGGTGTGCGCCAGTAACTACCGTAATACACGCGGGAATCCTTCTTGTTGTGAACGACGTATACGCGCTCCGGTTTAACTCCCGGCGTTTTCTTAAGAGCAGTCGCAATCTTGTTGGCTTCGCTGCGCCTGCCCGAACCGAAACATTCGCGCGCGAGGATTGTCCACTCGTCGCAGCCGCGTTTCGACGGGGCGTGGTAGACATTTGCCAGATCGCCCTGCGGGTTGCCCTTGCCCCAGCCACCGCCCCAGTCCATATTCCATTGGTCAGCCCAACCTTCACTGCACCCGGGGATGAACAAACCGAGCGCCGTCACCGCTCCGATGCAAAGTATCTTCACAGAATTCATCATGCGTTCACTTTCATTCGCCTGCGCAACGCTTTGGTTTGTTCGACATGCAACTGGCGTATCCCTTTCGCCGCCAACGTCGTCAAACGATCCAGGTCTTTGCGCGAAAACGTTGAACCCTCTGCCGTCCCCTGCACTTCGACAAAATCGCCCGAACCGGTCATCACCACGTTCATATCTACGTCAGCGCGAACGTCTTCTTCATACGCCAAATCGAGAACGGCCGTCCCATCGACAAGCCCAACGCTTATGGCAGCGACACTGTCGGTCACCGGATTCGTCTTGATCCATTTGCGCTTTCGCGCAACGTTTACCGCATCGCACATGGCGACGTACGCACCGGTGATACTTGCCGTCCGCGTCCCACCGTCGGCTTGCAATACATCGCAATCGATCAAAATGGAATGCTCACCCAATGCGTCAAGATCGATCACTGCCCGAAGCGATCGCCCGATGAGTCGTTGAATCTCTTGCGTGCGGCCGTCAATCTTGCTGCGGTTGCGACCTTTGCGCTTGTTCGTGGCACCCGGTAGCATGTCGTACTCTGCCGTACACCAGCCCGAACCGGTCCCGGTGCGCCACGGGGGCACGCCCTCCTCCAGACAAGCCGTACATATGACTCGCGTGTCGCCGCATTCGATCAGCACCGAGCCAGCCGCATGCTGCGTGAATCCGCGGGTGATCTTCATCGGCCTTAACTCGTTTGTACGCTGTCCGTGTTTTCTGGCCAATGGCACCCCTTTGAGATTGGATTCGACGCAAAATTCTGCCGTAAAAACAGAAGGTACGGAGGGCGGAAAAGAGTGTCAACCACCGCCACATCACGCACGGGTTGGCCGTACGAATGCCAATGGCACGCGGTGGAGGTCGCCATCTTGCTATCCTCGCTGCAATCGCAATGATTCGTTGTTCACAACCGTCGCATGAGCAGAAATGCCAGTCACCCGACAGCCCGACGATTCGGCGCTTCGGTGAAACCCAATGGAGGACGCCCCGTGTTGCATGAACTTTTTGAAGCCCAGGCACAATTGAACAAGCGCATCGGATTTGATTGTGCGGCACTTAGGGAATCCTTCGATCCGAAGTTAGCCGGCGAATGGCTGAACGACTACATCGCAGCCGCCAGCAACGAACTCGAAGAACTTCGCGACAGCACCTATTGGAAACATTGGTGCAAGGAAGCCAAGGAAGGTCGCCGCTACGAAATCCACGATCTGCAAAATGCCCGCGTCGAGGTCATCGATCTACTGTTCTTTTGGATCAGCATGGCCCAGTGCGTCGGGCTAAATGCCGACGACATCAAAGAACTCTACATGAAGAAACTCGGCGTCAACCACAAACGCCAGGACACCGATTACTCGATGGCGAATAAAGACGAGTCGGATAACAAAGATATTGATCTAGACAAGTAACAGGTGCGGCAAACCACACCCTACATCGCTACATTCGCAACTTAAAGTGCGCTCATTCAATGGTTAGCTCTGCCCTCATTCCTCCAACCCGATTCTCAACATGGGAATTATCGCTCGCCTACTCGAACAAAGGCATCGGGCGAGATGCCATGTTCCGAATCTTGATTACCTGTTACCTTGGTCGCCGCAATGTGGAATTCCTTTTTCACATTTGCACTGCAAAGTGGAAAGGTGTGTCCTGGGTTCGTGCCAACGACGATTGCGTGGTGCCCAATTGCAAGATTGCGCTGGGTTCGGTCATGATGGAGGCGTTTCTTCGATTTGGAATTGAGGCCAACGAGTGGTGCAATGTCGATTTTGCGAGACGTCGAGGCATCATCCATGGAACGCGCGACAACAGGCGATTTCGTAGGTACGTTAGGCTCAAAGAGGCAATGCATTGGAGGATCGCTGTTGCAAAGATGGTTGATTTCCGCTGGTGCCGACTAAAACATCAAGGCCAACGTGACCTCAAGGATGCGTACACTCGACTTAATGACGAATCGAATGCGCACTAAGATCTGCCTCGGGCAATTACCTACAAAAAAGAAACCGCGGACCAAAACTGATCCGCGGTTTTCTTTTTGTCTTGATTCTCAAACGACGATCTACTTCGTGCTGAAGTGTACTTGCATCGTTTCACTTCGATCGCCACTGACGCTGAACACCAGCATATAGTCCATACCCGGTTTCAATGTGACACCGCCAACGCTGTTGCCATCGAAATCTGTAACGTTGAATTCGCTACCGATGCTGCCGAGGTTGTAGGCGCGATCGGGCTTCATCAGCGATGATTCACCACTGCCGCGCGGTGTAATCACGAACTCGGCTTTGTGGGAATAGTCGGCTTCGAATGCCTGGTGAATCTGCATGTTCGTACCGGTGATGCGGCCAAACTTCGTCGGATCCTTGAAGGTGAACTTGAACGTCGGAGCCGTGCTGACCGTGCCCTTGATCTTATGTTTGGCGTATCCCGCAAAGCCCTTCTTCAATTTGTTCTGCTTGGCCTCGAGTCCGTCGAGCGATAATCCCAAATAACTATCCTTCTTCGACAGGTTCTTGCCGATGCTCGCCGCCTGCCACGCCGCACCCGTCACGCTGCAACCCGACGACGCCATCAGCATCGAACCAACAAGCGCCGCACAAAGAAACCTTTTCATCATTGCATTTTCCTCCGTGAATGTGGCCAGCAATCGCCGACCATAGTCATTATCAAGACGACACGAATCGCAGGTGGCTCAAAAAAATTGTGAACCCGCCCGCGCCAGCGAACGGTATATCCATTTCATCGGAAGGCTTCAAGGCATAAAACGAGGCATCGTCAATCATGCAAGATTGAAGGTCGCGTTCGCGATACTTCAACACGGATTCTGGCCAACTCAGAAACAACAGGTATCAACAATTCACAATCTGCATGAACTAAAAAGCCCCAGCCGACGTACGACTGGGGCCTCAAAGATCGATTGGTATTGCTTGCTTGCCCGCTAAGCCGGGTCTGACTACGGGCCAACCGGCGGTTCGATGATTCCCGGATCGCAGATGACCCACGTGCAGGCGTAGTTGCAAAACACGTCGCAATCGACGAGTGTGCAGTGCATCGTTCCACCGCAAAATGATTCGACGCAGGTGGAGCAATCAAAGCCGAAACCGCCCTTGCTTGCAGGCAATTCACCGGTGGGTACCGATGCCTCCAATTGCGAAACAGTTTCCAATTCGGTGCTGTCTTTGGAAAAATCATCTTGCGATTGGTTTGCATTTTCTTCGTCGGCGTCTGAGCGCAATAACTTGTTGTCGGCTGCGGCATCGTTCATCTGTGTGCCGTCGATGATGACGGATTCAGCTGCGACTTCACGGGCATTGGTTTCGTAGGTGACCGGTTGCTCGTAATCCACACCGGCTTGGGTGATGACAATCGAATCGCCCTCAATGCCAAACTGGACATCGGTGAGCAAAAAGTCTTGTCCTTCCGTCTGGTTAAACAACTCCAGTTCATTGTCCAGGCGTCTGATGGTCGGTACACCTTCCTTCGACGCGGCACTGCTGCATCCTTCCGTCACGGTCGCGTTAAGGATGGCACCCGCAAAGCACGTCGTCAGGCACGTATTGCAAATCAATCCTTCTACGAACACTTCGTCGCCCACTTCAAACGCATCGATTCCTGCAACCAGAAATGGGCTACCGCTTGAAGAGAACCAAACCTTGCATTCGTCCACATCTGGAAGCCACGAACCCACGACGCCCACTTTGCCGCATTCAGCGATGGGCGTGAAGAACGGGAACGGAATGCCAACCGGTCCAGCCTTTACGACCGTCGGAACAGACGCGACTCCACCCAGTGCAACGACGCATGTTAAAAGTCTGATTCGACTGCTGCGCGACTTGATCATGGTACCTTCCTCCAGTTTAGAAAAAGAACCCACAGACCGTTTGGAATGAACGGCCCTGACAATTTCTTGTTGCCCGGCACATGAATGATGCTTGAAGTCGCCGATTTACCTACACCGTCTCCGTCGGCATTTGTTGGAACAGCAGTCCGAGTTGCTCGAGCAACGATCCCAGCGCTCGCCGCAAACAAAACAGTCCGGGTCGCTTCCCGGATCGCAGCTTTCGTCGCAGCAACCATCATCTGCGCCGCAGATTGGATCGCTTTCGCACACGCCAGCCGAGCAACTGTCAGCCGTGCAAGCATCGCCATCGTCGCAGTCCATCGGTTCGTTGTCGCATCCGGTAGATGCGTCGCACGAATCGATCGTACAAGCGTTGCCGTCGTCGCAACTGATCACGTCGTTGAAACAGTCGCCATCGTCGCAACTGTCAGCCGTACAAGCATTGCCGTCATCGCAATCGATGGGTGTGTAAACGCAAACCTCATCGTCTTCGTTACACTCGTCGGTCGTGCATTCGTCGCCATCGTCACAATCATCGTCGAACTCGCAATCTTCGCATTCGATCGATCCGACAATGTCGAATGTCGATGACTCGAAGAACAACCACCAGTTGCTACCCCCTTCGTTTTCAAGGTCTTCTGCCACCGTGAACACGCTGGTGTTGTTCTGCGCGAAATGCTGGTTGGAAATGATGCGGAAGTACTCGATCGGCTGATCGATGACGGTGCGCGCCGCAATGTAGTTTCCGACCTGACTGTTGTTCGGAAAAGGATTCGCAAGCACCGTTAACAAGTCGCCGCCGGTGATGTGCCAGATGTCGGCATCATCGAGAATAACATTGCTCGGGTCCGGGTCACCGCACTGTGCATTCACCTGCACCGCCCCAAACGCAAGCCCAAACACCAACGCCAACGTACAACAATGGTTCGACTTCATAACTTTTCTCCTTCGCCCGGCCTATAGAAATGACGTAGTCCACTAAGCGGCATAGTATAACCCAACGATGGGCCAACCAAAGTGAAATCCGCCAGAGGTAATTGCCCCATGTGAAGATAGGTATTTCGGCATGAAGTAGCGTATAAGGATGCGGTGTGATTGCACCTCGAAGGGGCTGACTTAGGTTAGGGTATCTTCTGCAATGCGCTGAACCATCTGAGTGACTGGCCAGGGCAAAAGATTTTTATGTTTGAAACCGCCAACCACATCGAAGCCGGATTATGGATCATCGTCGGTTTGGCGTTTGCCGGTTACGGGCTGGCAAAGCCACAAAGTCGGATTCGCACATTCTGCGCCGCATTGGCGTTTGTACTGTTTGGTGTTACTGACATCGTCGAAGCGCAGACGGGTGCTTGGTGGCGCCCTTGGTGGCTGCTTGGATGGAAGGCGGTTTGCATATTGGCGATGTCGGTACTTTTTGTGCGTCACAAACTGGGACGGGTTGCAACTGAAAACTTGGACGATGGGACGACCGCATTCAATCGAATTACTAACCCGCAGGTCTCGTCGGTCGAGCTTACTGAAGACACCGAGTGCGTCGCATGCGGCTACAACCTTCGAGGGTTGACGGCTGGCGCCAATTGTCCTGAGTGTGGCCGCACGATCAAATCAACGCTTGCCGCGAAAAATGCATTTCAAATTCGAGGCGAGCACTTGTTGGTCACATCCTATTCGGTCTACTTCGGGGCACTGATATGGTCGATATGGTCACGTGAGTTAGGTGGAGAATTGGCCAACATTCCAATCTATATTTACTTGGGAATTGTTACGCCTTCAGTCTTGGCGTTGTGTGCCATCACAATGATCTTTGTTGGCCCGAAAACGCGAGGCGTAAACGTCTACCTTTACGCTCTGGCCCTTGCCATCACCGGTTATTTGTACATGCAGTTTTGCTATGCCGCATTCGCCAGCGCTTGATGAATACCTTACTGGCGATTCGATCGCTTGCTAAGCGCCGATGCAATCTGCTGAGCGCGCTCCTCGGTGAAGTCGCCTGAAATCTGGGCCCTGCTGCCAATTGCCGACATGATCTTCGGGCACGAAACCAGTTCGTCGTCCACGAATATCGCCATCTTCTCGCCGATGCTGTCAGCCGTAATGGCGTTTAACCGCGCGCCGGCAGCGTCGTTGAAGGTGACCATCACGCTGGGACGATCCGCACTGTCATGCTGGGCACTGGCTGAGACGACATCCTGCTCAGTCAGAAGCGGAATCGGTTCGACGTAAGCAGTCCCGCCATCGGGATCGGTGACTTTCATATAACCGTTGGTCGGTTTGTCGGTGGCAAAGTGAAACCGCATGTCGATGGGTTGCTCATACAACGCAAACTTCGACGGATCGATCTTCGGCTTCGATGCCGTCTGAAACTGCGAACAGCCGGCAAGCACCACCGCACCGCAAACAAACGTCCACGCAACCGACCGACGAAAACCGTTTCGATTCAAAAACATCAGCCACCTCCCAGTAGCGAATTGGTTAGAACAAATGTCTTAAACATTCTACGCAAGTCATTTTGCGGGGAAAACGCCGATGGTCAACTCTGCTGGCTGAAACTGAAGATGAATAGTCGGCGGAATTTTTAGGTTGCGGCAGTGGGCTCAATAGGTTCCCTTGCTATTCGCGATGCAATGTATTCGGACAGATCGCGGAAGGTCCGAAGTTCCCCAAACTTTAACTCGGGAACGGGAACGAAGAATCTGCCGAACGCTAGAGCGCACAGCCCCATTGATGTCATCAAGAATCCGAATAAGCCAATGCAGCTTAGTGCAATAAGTGGCATAGCGTTTTCAAATAAACTACCCAGCCCTCCGCTAAATGCCACAGTTAGCATGCCGATTGCCACCGCTCCAAAGCTGCAGGAATAATACGGGTGCTTACCCTCGTTCACGTCCGGAATCGCCCTCGGCGCATGTTGGGAAATTGCGCCAAAGAAGTTCGTGAAGTGACTCCGAGTGTAATCCGCCAATGGGGTTGAAGGTGATATGCCCTTCACATCCACACCCTCTTTATCCAGCAGCGCGCGGATGGTCAAGAATGCTCCGGCGGGTACACAATCGCGACCCAGTAACCTAGCCGCCTTGACGCGAGGGAAATGCACTCTTGACGCCAGAAACTCACAAACGTCGCGCATGGTGCGCTTTCTTTGGGGATTAAATACCCGGCACCAGTCTTTTTTTGAAACGTCAATTCCCCATCGTTCGTTGTAATTTCAGCCAAGTTCCCTCCAGCCAACCATATCGGCTTCAGCTCGCCATTGTCTAACCGTAGTATCCATCGAAAGCTCTTCGAGCGGCTCTTCACCGCATTCGATTAGGCATGACTGCCGATGCCAATCTCGCAATAACATGAGGACTTGCTCTGGGGTTGGTGTCACGTAATTCGGCTGAAAGTCGTCAAACATCGGCTGTACCTCCGTTTGTGGCGCAGGCCGTTTCTTCGAGCAAACTGACCGCAAGTTTATGGCCATCGCGATGGTCGATCAAGAAAACGATTATTTGCGAATGAAGATTGGCCCACACTGCTGTTGGAAGCGATGGCACAACTGAAGGAATTTGTCTGTTCAAGTGGCTTCGGGCTAGCGTTTGCTAAAGATGTGAGCGGACAGTGTGTCAATTTGTTCGCGTTGGGATTCGGTGGCGTTGTTGGTTGCACTCATCCATTGATTGCCGTACAGGTTCAGCAGTTGCGGGCTTAGTAGCAGCACTGTTGGGTGCTTGAGGCGGAGGTCTTTGGCGATTTTTCTGACGAGGTCGCGTTGGTCTACTCGGAGGCTCAGTGCGCGGATTGTCTTCTCGAACATCTTTCGGGGGTTGTAGAACGCACCTTGGCGTCGGCGCATGCCCCACCGCATGATGCCGTAGAGTGCGGCTAGCGCGACCAGAATCAGCGTGATGGCCAGGATGAAATCGGCGATCGAACCGCCGGTGGCGAAGCGGTCGCGGATTCCGTGCAGGCGATCGATCGGGGCGACTGTCGTATCCGATGAGGCATTGAACTGGGCTAACAAATATCCGCTTGGCATCAGCGCACCGCCTCCTTCTTCGCGGGCAATTGGTTTTGCGCGTTTGGATTTGGTGTTGCACGCTGCCCGCCTGTTTGTGGCGCTGCTTGCAACGATTGCAGCTTGAATCTCTCGGCGATGCGTTGGGCACGTTTTTGGACGCGCTCGTCTGGATCGGTTTCTGCAAGGTTGGCGATGCGCTCGATCATCAAGGCAAGGTTCAAATGCTCGACCACCCATAAGGCGCTCGTGCGATGACCGCTGGTCGGACTTTGAAGCATCTTGATCAGCGCCTCAGCCCCATCGCGAACGCGCATCTTCATCAGCGCCATGATCGCATTTGCCCGCACTCGGTTGTGATTGGCGTTGACCTTCTTTCGCAAATGGGCAGCCGCATCCTCCTGTCCGCACTTAGCGAAAGATTCCACGGCATTGGCCTGCACGCGGTTGTCCTCGTCGTCGAGGGCTTTGCGGATCAGGCGTACGCTTTTGGCATCGCCGATGGTTCCGAGCAGGCGAACGGCCAGGCTTCGCAGCACGGGGTTTTCCGACTCTGCCGCATGGTGAATCTCATCGTAGAACGCCGCAACGTGATCGACATCCTCGACAATCTTCAGCGCCCGTATCTGCACGCCGACATCATGGGTTGCCCATTTGCTTCGCAGGTAATGATCGAATTCCGGCAAACCATCTGCAACCGTTCGCGCCAAAGCCTTGCGCTTCGACGGTTCCAATGCGTCGCTCTCTGCCCAAAATGGTTCGAACACATTGTCGATCTCGCGGGTAGAATGCACACCGTCGTTGCTGGCGTACTCTGCTTCGACCGATTCGTGTGCCAATCGCATGCCGTTTCGCCGGCGCAATTCCAACGCGGCTAGCGATGCGTGCGAACCGCGCCCTCGCACCGCGATCGCTTGAAGCATGTCGGTACTTTTGGGATGTTCGTTTTCGACCAGCGCCCAGAACGCTGCACGGCGCATCGCCGGATCGGCGTTAAGCGCCAGATCGCCCAGCGTCGCGCATTTTTGTGCCGACTTGCCACCCGTCGCCCGAAAGATGCGTGTCATGGACCGAGCCTGCCTCGGACTTCGAGCCACATAGTCAAAGTGTTCTCGGTCAAAGCCGGGAGCTTTCGCCAGTCGCGAACATGCCCGGGCGATTTCCGGATCGGCGATGAGCCAACCGTGACGGGCCAATTCTGCTTCGGCTTTGGGACCGGAAAGTTTCGCCAGGCATTTAAGCGCCGACTCGCGCAACGGTTCGCACCGAATTGCACGCAGGCAGTAACCGACCAACCGATGATCCTGCGAACCAGCCACCGCGTTGTTCAATGCTCGGGCGATGTGCGTCCGCGGGTCCTGCGCCAAACGCACGATCGTGTCTTCGAGCGGACCGACTAACTGGATCGCAGCCAGGATGACTTCGTTTCTGAAATGCAGCGGCCAACTCGATAGCGCCCGCGCGACTGCAGACGAAATGTAATCGATCTGCCCCTGTTGCAAATGCTTTGATGACTTGGCGAACTGCTTCGATTCAGTTATCGCCAACTCAGCCAACTTCAACAGCACGCTGGCAGCCAAACCGGATGTATGCCGGCATGCCTCCGTCAGCGCCTCGCTGAGTAAATATGCCGACTTGCCGTGGCGGCTATGCGCGATGAACTCGATCGCCGACTTGCGAGATTCGAACAGTGCCTGCTTGATGCAAAGTCGTATACCGCCAGCCAGCATCTCGGCGTTCTGAATCAGGAGCATCCGAAGGGCCGGCTCGGCATGCGAATAAAGTGCGACTACCTGCGACAGCGCCGAGTCATGCCCACGATGCAAAAGCACCGCCAGCGCATGCGCTTGATACTCCGGTTCCATATGGGCAAGCCCCTCGACCAAAGCAGCGTCAGCCGCAGTATTCTTCGAGCGAGCAAGCTCCGCATAGACCGGTGGCAGGGTTGTCAGATCGAGCGCAGACATTACGACTCATATCGGCCCAAACGGCGATACGGCTTGCAAAACCGCCCCTTACGCCCCAATCAGCCGGGTTCGCATATAATCCGGTTCGGGCTGGCGATTCACTGGTTTTCGGAGTGCGAATCGATGTCGCGATACTCGGGCATGTTTCATGGCGACGACACAGAAACGACAGCCAGCGACCATCTGAAGGACCCGGGACACATCGTCATTCTGCTGGGCTATTGCGCGCCGCTGTTCTTCCTGTCCATCGCCGTAATCAATCTCAGTATCGGCAGAGTGTTTCTGCCGTATGATCGCTACCCCGGGGATTCATTCGATGGCTTGAGTCAAAGCTACACCGATGCGTGGCGGGTTTACGGCGTTGTGACCATGAAGATCGGTTTTGCCGCAGCGTTCTTCTCATGGTACGCGCTGGCCAATTACGAACGCACCGAACGCTGGGCGCAGGTGGTGCTTTTGATTTCGATTATCATTGTGGCGCTGGGCGTCATCGCTACAAGTATCGGTTACTTTTAGTTTTCTTCATGTAAGCAAGTATGCCACTCGGTATTCGCCACCCAGTAAATCTTCAGATCGAATTTCAACAGAATGCAAAATCAACCGAAACGGAGACAACAAGAAATGTCAGATCAATTCTACTGCGACACGATTTTAGACCTACCCGAAGCCGACATTCCCTTCCCCGGCGTGCGGGCATGGATTTCGCAAGCCGAAGATCACCAAGTCTGCTTCTTCGACATCGAACCCATCGGCGAAGTCACCCCGCACAGCCACGGCGAACAATGGGGCGTCGTCCTCGAAGGCCGAATGAAGCTGACCATCGGCGGAGTAGAAAAAGAATACGGCCCAGGCGATTCATACCACATCCCCGCCGGTGTCATCCACGGCGCGACGTTTCTGACAAAAGTAAGAGTCATCGACTACTTCGCGGATCGGGAACGTTACAAGCCGAAATAGGAATACGTAAAAACGACTCTATTCTTCACCCGGAAACTTGAAATCGACGATTTGCATTTCGACTGAGCGGCGGCCTCGGAATTCGTTGATGATGGGTTCGAAGGCTACTCGGCATTGTCGGTGTTCTTTCAATTCTTCGGCCAATTCGCCGGCGCCGAAGGCGATGCCTTTGATCGTGCTGTTGTCGCCCGACAGCACGACTTGCAGGTGGTCCTGGTTTTTGCCGACGCAGCGCGGTTCCTGGGCGAGTTCCAGCCAATCCGTTGCGAACAGCGGTTTGGGGTGGCCTTCGCCGAACGGGCCGAGATTGCGGATCGCGGTTACCGTGCGATCGTCGAGGCTGTTCAGCTGCACTTCTGCATCGATGCGAAGTTTCGGCAGGTGCGATGCGCCGGACAATGTGTTGTTGGCGTGCTGCATGAATGCTTCTGTGAATGCGGGCACTTTGTCGGATTCGATGCGCAAGCCGGCGGCCATCTGGTGCCCACCGTGGCTGACCAGATGATCGCTGCACGCTTCAAGCGCTTCGTGCATTGCAAAGTACGGCACGCTGCGAGCCGAGCCTTGCCCTTCGCCATTTTCCAAAGCGATCAGCACTGCCGGTTTGCGGTATTGATCGACGATACGCGACGCGACCACGCCGACGATGCCGGGATGCCACTGATCGCTCGAAAGCACGATGCCACGATGGGTGTCGCCATCCATGCCGAGGCGTTCCACCTGTTCGCACGCTTCTTTCACGTGACGTCGCTGCTTCGTCTGCCTTGCGCGATTGTGATCGTCGAGGTACATCGCAATTTCGCGGGCGCGGTTTTCGTCGGCACGGGTTAACAATTCAATCGCAAGTCGGGCATGTCCCATTCGACCGGCAGCATTGAGGCGCGGACCGATTTGGAATCCAACGGTGGTCCCGTCGATCATGTCGCCATCTTTGACTCCGGAAACATCCAATAGTGCTCGAACGCCCGGCCAGGGTGATTCGCCCAAACGTGCCAATCCGCAGCGGCTTATAATCCGATTCTCGCCGACAAGCGGAACCACATCCGCAATCGTCCCCATTGCAGCAAGAGCCAACGCATGCTTGAGATATTCGCGAAACTCCGGCGTCACCTTTGGCGAACCGCTCATCTCGCGGGCAAACGCCCAGGCCAGTTTGAACGCCACGCCGGCACCGCAGAGATGACGGTTCGGATAGGTATCGCCCAGTTCTCGATGAACAAGGCCGGGATGCACAAGAGCGGCTGCCGGCGGGAGTTCCGATTTTGTTTCATGGTGGTCGGTGACGATGAGCGTCGTACCCAGTGACTTGGCCAGGGCGCACTCTTCGATCGAACCGATCCCGCAGTCCACCGAAACGATCAGGTCGGCCCCTTCGTCGGACAGACTTTGAATCGCTGACATGTTGAGCCCGTACCCCTCTTCGATGCGGTGCGGGACATAAAACGAAACGTTGGCATCGGCGATCTTGAGCGCGTGCCAGAGGATCGCCACACCGGTGACGCCGTCTACATCGTAATCGCCATACAGCACGATGCGTTTGCCATCGCGAACGGCAGCCGCCAACATACCGGCTGCCTTTACCGCATCGTGCAGCAATTCGGGAGGATGCAGGTCCTTCAAGTGCGGGTCCATGAACGACCGCGCATCAACGTCGGACGACACCTGTCGATTGAACAGTACCTGAGCGACGATCTCCGGAACGTGCCAATCGTGCGATGCTCGGGTAAGGTTGTCCCAGGGTGGCTGAACGACCCACTGCTTGGGAGATTTTGCACCTCTGGATGACATGGAACCTCTTGGAATGTACGCCATCGATGTTCGCGTCCTTGCTGGATGATGGGCGGTTGATTACGGAATAGATTGTGCATCAGTCTAATTGGACGCTGGCCTGGATTCAATCGGCAAGTTGATGCGAATTGCCGGTAAGTTTGTACGCGTCTTGATCTCGAAATATCATGTGACGTCGCACGATGGCTATGATTCGGGCGCAACAACGATTCCGGGCGGAATGGGTGGCTGGCGAAAAATTGCAAGATGCGGAACACCTCAAGACGCCGATCACCTCAAAACAATGCAGGAGTTTGAAGATGAACGAGACCACGGTTCGGTGTCTAACGATGTTGCCAGCCATTGCACTCGCCTTGTTTCCGCTGTTTGCGATTGCAGAAAACGCCTCTGTGAACCCGGTTGAATTGGGGCGCGTGCCTTGGGTGCGTGACCTGCCGAAAGTCCTGGCCAACGCGAAGAAATCCGGCAAGCCGGTGATGCTCCTCTTCGACGAGGTACCCGGTTGCGGAACTTGCAAGCAGTTTGGAACCGGACCGCTGAGTCATCCCATCGTCGTCGATGCAAGCGCCCTCTTCGAGACGGCTGTCGTGTACAACAATGTTCCGGGCGATGAAGAGCAGATTCTCAAAAAGTACAAGGAACCGACGTGGAACAATCCGGTGGTGCGTTTTGTTGACAGCACCGGCAAAGATTTGATGGCACGTCACGCGGACGATTATTCAACGGGCGGTTTGATTCGAGCGATGGTTGCAGCCCTTCGCGCGTCGAACCAGCCTATACCCAACTTTCTCGCGATGGTTGATGCCGAATACAACCCGAAACAAAAAGAGACAGCCACCTTCGCCATGCACTGCTATTGGGAAGGTGAACAGAAACTCGGCAAACTCGATGGCGTCATCGCAACCAGAATCGGCATGCTTGACAATCTTGAAGTCGTCGAGGTCGATTTCGATTCCAGCGTGCTTGCCTTCAAAACGCTCGTCGAACAAGCCAGGAAACAGGACTGTGCCCATCGCGTTTTCGCACGAGCCGACGCGCAGGTCGCCGTCGCAAAATCCATCGTCGGCGAAGCGTTGACAAGAAGCGACACTCCTGTCGATACTTCGACGCAGCAGCAATATCACCTGTCGAAAAAGCCTGTATACCACTACCTGCCGCTGACGCAGCTTCAAGCCACCAAGGTCAATGCGGCCATCGCCGACGGCAAGTCACCCGTCGAGTACCTCTCGCCGGGCCAAACGAAACTCAGCAAACGCATCGCCGCATGCCTCAAAAAATCGCCCGATGCATTGACGAGGCTCAAACCCAGTCGCACCTCCAACGCCCTGCCCCAATACGCACAGGAGCTAGAAGCAACGCTCGACAAGAGCGGCGTGTGAATCAGGGCAGACCTGTCACACTCGACGAATGCGCGATCGTCGGGCATAATCCCTAACTGCCGATTCGCTCGGGTAACGTCTGCACGATTCACAAGGGAAACCGGATGAACAGCCCATGGGCAATGTCCCTGCTTGCCGAACAAACTGACGTCATTGCCATTGATGAACCGGCAGGCATTCTGTCGGTACTGCTGGCCGTCCTTGCGCTTCTGTTTGCAATCAATGCCCACCCAAAATACGGCAAGGTATTCAAGGTCGTTCCGGTTCTCGTGTTCTGTTATTTTGTCCCGACGTTGCTTAGCACATTTAAGATCATTCCGCACGAATCGGCGTTGTACGATTTCGTAAAGGGACATGTTCTGCCCGCGAGTCTGCTGCTGCTCATCGTCGCGCTTGATTTACCCGCAATTATGAGATTGGGCTGGAAAGCGGTCGTGATGCTGTTGGCCGGCACAGCCGGCATCGTTATTGGCGGTCCCATCGCCTTGCTGATTTGCAACAAGCTGTTCGCATCAGGAACACTCGACCCGGAATCGTGGCGCGGACTCGCGGCGCTTTCCGGTAGTTGGATCGGTGGCGGTGCGAACTTTGTCGCCATCGGAAAAGCGGCAAACGTCACCGACGAAATGTTGGCGCTGATGGTCATTCCCGATGTGCTGGTCGCAAATATCTGGATGGCTGTTCTCTTATTCGCTGCGGGCAAGCAGGAGGCCATCGATCGTTTCGTCGGCGCAGACACCTCAGCCATCGACGATCTCAAACGTCGCATGGAAGAATTTCAAGCCCGAATCAGCCGCATCCCGACCATGGCGCACTACATGGTGATCCTCGCACTCGGTTTCGGCGGATCGTATTTTAGTTATGAATCGGGAATCAAGCTCAACAAATGGCTCGAACAAAGGGAAAGCTTGTCGTTTATCACGAATTACTTCACAGCCGGCACATGGAAATATGTGTTCGCGACCACGATCGGGTTGGTCCTGTCCTTTACAAAGGCACGCAACCTCGAAGGAGTGGGCGCGTCTAAAATTGGTTCAGTGATGATCTACCTGCTGGTCGCTTGCATCGGCGCGCACGCTAGCTTTGACAACATCAGAGAGAACCTTCCGTTGATTCTGGTTGCGGCGATCTGGATCTGCATCCACATCATTGTGCTTCTTGGGGTGGCTCGACTCATCAAGGCACCGATATTCTTTGTTGCCGTCGGTTCACAAGCGAACATTGGAGGGGCAGCCAGCGCCCCGGTCGTTGCGGCTGCGTTTCATCCCGCTCTGGCACCGGTCGGCGCGTTGCTCGCGATTGCGGGTTATGTCTTGGGCACTTATGCCGGGTTGATGTGTATGCGACTGCTAATGATGGTCGCCGGTGCCGATACGGTATAGTAACTGGCACTCTTCCGTTGAATTCCAATTCGCGACAAAGGTGGATACCAAACCCAATATGATCGACGCACTGGTTGCCCAAACCAATCCGACTCCGGCGAACCCTCCCGCTCCTTTGAGCATATGGGATGCATTTCTTCAAGTTTGGGACTATCAAATTTTCGAGGTCGATGGCGAGCCGATCACGATCAACAAGGTTGTGCTTGGCATTCTGTTTTTGCTGGTCGGCATTTGGGTGTCGCGCGTACTCAGCGTGGTCATCGGGAGGCGAATCCTTCCGCAGGTTGGCGTCCAGAGTTCTTCTTCGCTGGCTTTTCAGCGCGTCATTTTCTACTTGATGGCCGGCATATTCACGCTGATCGCCCTGCGGCTGGTCAGTGTGCCGCTCACGGTATTTACGGTCCTCGGCGGGGCGCTGGCGATTGGACTCGGTTTCGGGGCGCAGAATATCGTCAACAACTTCATCAGCGGTTGGATTCTGCTGGCTGAGCGCAAGGTGACGATTGGCGATCTGATCGAAGTCGAAAGCAAGGTCGGGCACATCCTGTCGATCGGTGCGCGATCGACTCACGTTCGTCGGCCCGACGGTATCGAGATGCTGATTCCCAACAGCCTGATGCTCGAACGCACGGTCATTAACTGGACACTGTCCGACACCGATATCCGAACCACCGTTCGCGTGGGCGTACAGTATGGCTCGCCGGTGGATACAGTCATCGAATTGATGAAAACTTCCGTCGTCGAACATGAGAAAGTTCTGCCTCGTCCGGAGCCCATCGTCGTGTTCGATGACTTCGGCGACAACGCGCTGATTTTCGACGTCTATTTCTGGGTGCGTACCAATCAGGAAATGACGCTACGATTGGTTCGTTCCGACATTCGCCAGATGCTCGACAAGTTGCTTAAGTCCGCTGGAATCGTCATCGCCTTCCCGCAGCGCGATCTGCATTGGCACGCCGACGATCCGATTGAAGTGAAAATGATCGCGTCCGAATCGTCTGAAGCCGCGCCGAAATCGACAACCGATCTTTGCGGCCTGTTGCAGGAAGTCGATTTGTTTAGAACGCTGAATCGCGATGAGTTATCCCAACTCGCCCCCCACGCAACCCGGCACGACTATTCGCCGGGCGAGGCCATCGTCCGTCAAGGCGACGAGGGTTCGTCTCTGTTCGTCATCGATCAGGGGCTGCTTCGCGTCTCCGTGGAAGAAAAGGGGCAATCCAAAAAAGTCGCCCAATTGCTACCGCGACAATTCTTTGGCGAAATGTCGCTTCTGACCGGCGAAACCCGTTCCGCAACGGTATCTGCCGTCACCAGGACCGTCGTCCACGAGATCAGCAGCGAAATGCTCGCGCCGATTCTTTCGTCGCGTCCCGAAATTGCCAAACAACTCAGCGTCGCCCTCGCCCGCCGAAAAGCCGAAATCGAAAGTCACACCGCAACCTTAAAAGACCCAAGCGCGCGCCAGCGCACCCTGGCGGCAGACATCCGTTCGAGAATCAGCACATTCTTTCGTCTTACGGATATGACCTGAGTTCGGTTTGATTTGGGCGAGGCAGTTGGGCGATTGGTTATTCTTCTGAAGAACCACGATGTGCGACGATCACAATGCCATACTTCTCAGCCCGTTCAACCATGTCATCGTGATCGACGACGAATGTTTTTTCGGCTTCGATCACGAGTGCCCCAGCGCCATGTGTCTTGAGGTTTTCGATGGTGTCGGGGCCAACGGTGGGAACGTCGAAACGCATGTCCTGATTCGGCTTGGACACTTTGATCAAGACCCAGGCGCCGGAAGGACACAAATCGCCCGCACGAACAATCATGCGGTCCGTCCCTTCGATCGCTTCGACCGCAATCACGTCCTGCTCTTTGACCGCAATCGCCTGACCGATATCCAGTCGCCCCATCTCTTTGGCAACGGGCCAACCGAATTCGATGTCGCGCATCTGAGCGGCGCTGGGCATGGTACGCGTCAGGACACCTTCTTTTGCCATTGATTCCATAAGATACTTCACGCAGTTTTCCATGAGGATACCGCGTGCTTTCATGATGTCAGCCAATGTGCCTAGGATCGTATCGGTGCGCCGATCGGGCAGATGAAAAAACCAAAACCGCAGCGTCGTCCAATCCGGCAGCAATCGAAACAATCGAAAGCGACCGTACATGTCCGACTTCTTCACCGAACCCGCCAGGATCATCCGATACGCGCCTTCCTTTAAGAAGAGTCGTATCGCCCGACCCATCCTGGCGACACCGCACCAGTAGAATTTATCGGCAATCTCGGCGAGTTTCGGATCGGCAAACCCGCGAAGCCCAAGCACCACCACCTGCTGACCGGCTTGCTTGGCGTTTTCGACGACCATGCGGGGCATCGCCCCACCGCCCGCGATCAAACCCAGCACATTGTTTTCTCGTAACGGGACTGTCATGCTTGATATACTTCGTTTGACGACACGGCGCGCTGCGAGCGACTCACGGACCACTCTCGTCAGCCGCGTCGGATTTTGTCCCGGTTAACTTGTTCACCATTTCCCGAAGCTCCGCCATTTCGGATTCCATCTCGCGAAGCCGCGTCCGCATCGCGGGCAATTTCTGCATCGCGACCATCTGACGACGCGCATTGCGAACTTCTGTTGCGGGTGTGCCCAATACGCTCTCGCCATCTTTGACGGAACTGCCCACACCGGATTGGGCATAGACCTTGGCTTTATCGCCTATGGAAATGTGCCCGACGATGCCAGCCTGCCCCGCGATGATGACGTTCTTACCGACTGTCACCGTGCCAGCCAAACCTGCTTGCGCGACGATCATGCAGTTGTCGCCGATCTTGCAGCCGTGTCCGATGGCGATCAGATCGCTCAACTTCGAACCGCGGCCGACAAGCGTCGTGCCCATCGTCGCACGATCAATCGCGCAGTTCGCGCCCATCTCGACATCGTCGCCAACTTCGACGTTGCCAACCTGCGGAATCTTCATCCAGGTTTCGCCAGCCGGCGCGTAACCGAGTCCGTCCTGACCGATCACCGTGCCTGAATGCAGCGTCACCCGATCGCCCAACTTGCAATCGTCGTATACCGTCACATTCGCATAGAGTGTCACGTCGTCGCCGACGATTGCACCGGGCCCGACAAACGTTCCGGGATAGATATTGGCATTCTTTCCGACTCTAGCGTTCTCACCGATGTAGGCCAGCGGTGCGATGTTTGAATTCTCGCCAATCGATGCCGACGGCGCGATCCAGGCCTTTTCGTGCAATCCCCATTTGGGATGGCATCGCTCTCCATAGATTTTCTGAATCGAAATGGTCAGAGCTTGGTAAGGGTCGGGGCAGATGATCTGGGGGATGACCGGCTGCAGGGAATCGTCGTCCTGCATGATGATCGCCGACGCCTGGGTCGTTGCGATCTTTTCACGATACTTGGGATTGTTCAAGAAGGTAATATCACCGTCGTTGGCATCGTCTAGCGTGTTGCATCCGGTGATGACACGGTCGCTGTCTCCCCGAATTTCGTTGGCCAATCCCTGTTCGGACAAATACTTAGAAAGATCACCCAGTGTCAGCGTCTGCACGGTCTCGTCCCAATTCAGTCGAAGTTTCTCAATATGCTCTAATCATGCGGCAGAGGGCAAGAATGTCAATCTGCATAGGGGACGAATACATCAAAAAGATGCGAAAGTGTCGACGGAAAATCAGCATGGCGTTCTTACTTGCGAGCAAGAATCCGAACACCATAGGGTTCCAAGGGAATACGCCGCCGCACGGTCTCACTGGTCAACCGATCGACATAGGCCTTCGACGCGGTTTTCCCATCTGGCGTTAGCATTTTGAGGCTTCGACTCTGCCCGCTCAAGTTCACAACAGCCAACCAGCCTGCATCGGCTGACTGCCTGACGTAGACATCGTCTGCTGGTTCGCGATCCGATTCGAACAAGATGACTTGGCGAAGCTCAGGTGCGCGATCGCTGAGCAATCTCGATGCCTCCTTACCAGCCGCGTCAGCCGAAAACCCGGCTTGTGGTTTGAAAGGAAGCTTGTACTCGTAACGCATGTTCGCCGCGGCATTGTTGGCAACGATGTCAAACGGAACCTGCCAGTCGACCAGTGCGTCGACAAGTTCGGTAAACTTTGCGGACCATGCGTTGGGGTTGCGCGAATCGAGAGCGCTGGCGTCGATCAGGACGGCCATCTTTCGTTCATAGCGAAATGGTTCCAGCAACTCGGATTGCTTGCGGATTTCCATCGAGGTATGCGCGACGGCTTCCAACCATTCGGGGTCGGCTAGTCGCGATGGAAATGTTGAGCCACCGGCAAGTGTCGCGTCGCGCCAACCTTCGACCACCCCGAGGCGCTGCCCGTCGATGGCCTGCACCCACATTGCAGCGCGGGTTCGTTCGGCCAGGTTTTGTCGTTCGCCCTTTGGGGGCGAGATTCCGAATGCACTATAAGTATGCGAATTGTTTGACCCGCGAACCAACGCGCGGCGGGCCATCATCGCTCCCCACGATTCGCCCTCAGCCGCGTCGGTGACTGCGAAGTTTCCCGATGAACGCGTCATGATCTCGCGAAGGTTGGCTGACCGCAATGTCGATCCGCCCGACGACGCCACTTGAGCAGCGCCGCTTCCGATTGGAACCAGTGGTATGTCAAGCGAACTTGCATACTGTTGCAGGGACGCGCCGCCGGAAACCATCGCGCCGCCCCCCGATACGACCGGGTAGAACGGTTGGCCGGTTGACATGACCAGTTCAAAATCACCAAACCGCCTTGACCCTTCACGACTCTTGGTTCGATCGACGAATGCAAACACCGATGCCGGCCCATCCCCGGAACTGCTGCCATTGCGGACCCAATCGCTCCAATTGGTGTCGCCCATTGAATGAGGAGCAGACCGCGCATCCCGCCCGATGCGATTCACCGCACGTTCCAACCAAGCGGTTGCCCGTTTCCGATTTTGCTTTGAAATGCTTCCAGCATCGTGCTGACGCAACTTCAAATCGTTGGCAAGTGCTTCGCTCGATCTCAGTGCAATCGCCAAAGTCGCCCGATCGTAGGGTCGGTCCAACATCGCAAAATACAAATCGTCACGCACGTCGCCAGGAACCATACGGCGAAGTCTCGTCTGAACCCCTGCAAGCCCGCTGACTTTCGATCTGCTTGAACTGGCAAGCATCGAATGCTGCTTACCATTCACAGTGCAGCCGAAAGACGTAAGTGCGAACATGAACAGAATCGCTGTCATACTCGCTTGAACCGGCTTGTTGCAGAGATTTGTCACGATCATCATTGCCCTCTACCAAATTTTCCACCACGGGCGTTCAGGTTCGCCTTTCGATTGCACTTCGTCAAATGCATTCTCAGAAGGCAGTTGGCTCCGCAATTCCGACAGTCTTGAACGTTTGTACCGATCGGGGTGCTCGTTGATCTTCTTAAGACTCGATTCGATAAACGTTGCATCCTTCGGCGGCGCATCGATGCCCGCGTCGAAGAACTTCGCGGCTTCGTCGAGGCACTGACCCGCACGTACCTTAAGCCAGCGCGCTTCGGCGACGTTCGGTTGCGACTTGGCTTTTTCGAGAAGAATCTCGTGCAGCGTCACCCATTGCACCAGGTCGATGAGTCGCGAGTGAGAAAATCCCAGATTGATCGCATGGGTTCCGGAAATCGGATCGTGGCGATCTTTAGCGTGCGGAAGGTTCTCAACCGCAAATCGAAATGACTCTGAACTGCCGCAGTTTCGACAGACACCGACCATCGCGACCGTGTTTGAATCATCCGTAGAAGTCGGGTCTTGCGGATCGAGTCGATCCGATTGACATACGGGACATGGTGTAACCAGAAAATACAGAGAAGCTTCGACGAAACTCTTGGCGGGAAGACAATCAGCAGCCATTACTATCCGTCATTTTAGACTAGAACCACCTTCTGCAAAATAACCATTGCACCGAATACCGGCGCCGTCGCACTACTTGGGCATCGCACTGAGATAATCGATGGTTTCTTCAATCAATTTATCGAGTTTCGACGCATCTGCCGTTCCGCCACCGGTCAGTTCGCTCACTTCGTCATCAAGCGTTTCGATCTGCGAATCAAGTTCATCTTCCAACGATGACCAATCGCTGGCAGCTGCCACAACCGGCTGGATCACACGCCAACTGCCGTCCTCAGCCATCATTGAAATGGAAGACGTCGTTCCATCACCACCCGAAACGCTGATCGTCGCGCTGGCACCGTTGATGTCGACACGATCGATCGACGGCGCCGACCGTTTGTTGGAAAGCATCTGCTGGAATTTCACCTTAACGCCCGGCGAGCTTTTCTCGTACGCGGCAAGAAGCGACGCAAGACTCGTGTTCATCTCATCGAGCGTTACAAAATAAGCGCCCGCGTTGGAACGCTGATTGCTGGCACAGAGCGCGGACAGTTGCAGATACCGACCTGCCGCCAACTCCTGACTATATTCCTTAAGAACCTTCCGCGCGTCTGCCTCACCTGCACCACCTGCCGATGCCGATCCTTCCGACGAATCGGAAGTTTCGTTGTCAATGCCCGCACCCTTCACCTTCATGCCAGCCAGGTTTCCAAAAAACGCCTTGCCTACGTTGCTCAGCGCTTCGGCGGGATTCGTCGCCTCGGTCAGGACAATCGTATTTGCACCCGAACCTGCCGCCGATGGCGACGGCGTGTTGATCATTTCCATCGCTTCAGGCGTGTCGATCTCGTCGCGCCGGATAATATCCGCCTGGGCATTGTCGAGAATGCTCGGGTCGCGCGAGCCTGCCACCGTGCGCGCTACCGGTAACAACTGCCGCCCACTTTCCGACACCGACATGTTGCGGTTGTACGGCTGGGATGGTTCCGGTTCGCTACAACCACCGACAGTGGAAATTGCGCAAATCCCCATCGCACAGAAACCAACAGTCGAGATTCCGATCATTCGAGTCAACATCGATTTATTCTCCGAACCCGCACACCTGACCCGTACGAGAATAGATGCACACAACTGCGCCGTCAACTTTAAGCACGGCCAACCGACGCCAATTCGCCGCAATTGCTACCGAGAATCGATACCGTCCGCATCAGCTTGAAACATCGCCTAGGGATTCCGGTGCATTTCACCATTGTCAAGTCGCCTGAAGTACCCCGCCGCCGCTCGACGATAGCGAGGCATCAGCAGCAGGACCGCCGGCAGGTTCACAAACACCATCGCACCGGCCAACGCATCGCCCATGTTGTAGACGATCTCGAATTCTTCCACCACGCACCCAAGAAAGACCACTATTACGAACATGAATTTGTAAGGAAGTACAAACCCGCGCCCAAATAAGAACTCCGCCCCCTTCTCGCCGTAATAACTCCAGCTGATCATTGTGCTGAACGCAAAGAGCAGTACACCCATTGTCACCATGTATTTTCCGAAACCGAAGATACCCGTGTCAAACGCCACGCGCGTCATGCTCGCACCGTCGAGCTTGAGATGAACGGGCAATCCAGGTGTGATTACTGACACATCCTTGTCGGACGGAAGCTCCAATTTTTCTGGATCGGCAGACAGAATGAATTCGGTAGCGCCCAACCAGTTTTCGCTTTCGACGGTTCCGACTCCGCCGATGTCCGAGCTGACTCGTTCAGGTTCGCGTCCCTGCACCTGATCCTTCGTCAACCAGAGATCAAGTTCTTTTCCCTTCCGCGTCTTGTCATCGTCTCGAATTTCGGATCGATATACCTGCTGAAGTTTCTGCGGAACATCTTCATTGACCGTCACGTAGATGTTGTAACCCTCGACCACGCGCACCACGCCGACCTCGGGACGGTTGTAAACACCGCTGAACATGATCACCAATGCCGTCATCGTGCAGATCAGAATCGTATCGATAAATGGGCCGATTCCTGCGACCACACCTTCGCGAATTGGTTCGTCGGTCTTAGCCGCAGCGTGCGCAATTGCGGCGCTTCCTTGACCAGCTTCGTTACTGAACAAGGCGCGACGCAACCCTTGCTGAAAGGCGATCATGATTGTCGAACCCACAAACGCTCCGCCGGCTTGAGCGGTGCCGAATGCGCTCCCGACAATCTCCCCAAGCATTTTCGGAACGTCGGACAGGTTTGCGCCGATGATGTACAACGCGCCAAGCACGTAAATCACGCACATCATGGGAACGAGTTTTCCTGCGACTGCACCTATGCGTTTGATGCCGCCGATGATGACCAGAGAAACCAGAATTGCCGTCACCGCCCCCGTCCAATAGCGATTGATTTGCCATTGCGATTCCATCAATTCGGCAACGTTGAATGATTGATAACTGTTACCACCCCCAAACGACGCCACGAAAGTAACGGCTGCAAACAGAATCGCCAGCCCGCGAAACAGGACGTACAAACCCTCTTTGCCGGCTGCTTTCGCTGGTTCAGCCAGTCCCTTCTGTACGTACCACATCGGACCGCCCGACACTTCACCGCGCGATGCAGACTTCGTTTTTGCTTTCGGGTGAGGTTGATCCGGGTAATCCAATTGATGCGATTCAATATCGTCATCGACATACGCCGGCGCGCCAGGATCTGGCACGTCTTTTTCGTCGCGGTACATCGTCGCCAATCCGCACTCGAAGAATTTAATCGCCATGCCGAAGAAACCGACGATCCACATCCAGAAGATCGCGCCCGGCCCACCGATCGACACCGCCGTCGCGACCCCGGCGATATTGCCCAGCCCGATCGTTGCACTCAGCGCCGCACACAACGCCTGAAAGTGATTGATCTGTCCCGCATCGTCGGGCTTGTCGTACTTTCCTCGAATCACCGCGACGCCATGGGTCAACACGCGAAACTGCACGAACTTCGTCATCACCGAAAAGATGATTCCGCAACCAAGCAAGAGCAAAAAGAGAGGCATGCCCCAAATGGCGTCTCCAATCTTGACTGCGATTTCCGACAAGCCATCGATGTTGGCTAGAAAGTGCATGTGCATCTCCGATTAGCGCCCGCTTTTGTTTTGTGCAAAGTGGAGGATTGATCGCCGATTGTAGGCAGGATGACCGCCGAATCAATTGCGAATTGAGATCGGCATCGATGGAGCGAACATCGAAGGGCGGGCATTGCTTGCCATTCAACGCTTCGGCATGGGAAGTCCCAACAGCTTCATCACCATTTGCAAATCGTCCCATGCCTTCTTTTTTTCGCTTGGGCTTCGCAACAGATACGCCGGATGATACGTTGGCATTAATGAAATGCTGACCGCCTCGTCCGACAGATTCGTGTAGTGGTAATCGTGAAACCTTCCTCGGAGCCTACCGATGCCGGTCTGCGTATCGAGCAGCATCTTCGATGCCGGTGCACCGAGCGCCACAATCACGTCGGGTTCGATGATCCGGATTTGGTCATGCAGATACGGCGTACACGCGATCACTTCGTCAGCAGCAGGGTCGCGGTTGTTCGGCGGGCGACACTTGACGATGTTGCAGATGTACGTGTCCTCGCGCTTCAAACCCATCGCCGCGATCATCTTATTAAGTAGCTGCCCTGCGCGACCGACGAACGGAACGCCTTGTCGATCTTCATCAAACCCCGGCCCCTCGCCAATGAACATCAACCGCGCATTGGCATCGCCATCGCCGAACACCGTGTTCGTCCGCTTCTCGCAAAGGCGACACTTCTCACAACCCCTTACCTGCTCGCGATCGAGAACGTCAAGTTGCGTGCGCTTCGAATCAACCGACACTGTGCCAGTTGATAAAACGCCTGCACCTTTCGCACCATCATCAACAACTTCGCGCAGCACCGAAGGAACCGGCACGCTCGTTATTCCGAACAAGCGGTCGGCTTGCAACAATCGTTTGACACGTTGGGTTTGCGGTTTGCTTTGCATGGGTGCTGGCGCGCAAGTTCATTTAACACGATGGCGGAATTACCTTAATATACCGCGATGCCTTCATTTGAGGAAACACACATCAAACTCGACGACGGTTACGAAGCCTACGCAAGGTATTCACCGCGGCCCGGTTGCAGCGAAGCCGTGCTTCACCTGCACGGAATTCAATCACATGCCGGGTGGTACGAAATGACAGCAGCCGCCCTCAACGAAGCCGGTTACGCCGTGTTGCAGCCGGATCGTCGTGGGTCGGGCAAGAACTCACAGGCCCGTGGTCATGCCGATTCGTCGCAGCAACTGATCGCCGACGGCCTGTACTACGCCCAGCATCTTGCCGAAGTTTCCCGGACCGATCGCATTCACCTCGTCGGCGTGAGTTGGGGAGGCAAGTTAGCCGCGGCGATGCACGTGACCGACCCGAAGCGATTCGCCAGCCTGTCGCTGATCGCACCGGGCATCTATCCGATCATCTCGGTATCGAGCGCCGAGAAATTTCGCATTGGCTTTTCGATGATCTCCGAACCGACGCGCTCGTACGACATACCGCTGAACGATCCGGAACTCTTTACCGACCAACCCGAATACATCGAGTACCTGAAAAACGACCCCATCCAACTCCACCAGGCGACAGCCGGCTTTTATCTCGCATCAAGAAGGATGGACAAGTTAGTAGCCAAAATCACCAAAGCCCCGCCAGTCCCCCTCCACATGTTCCTCGCCGGCGACGAACGAATCATCGACAACGAACGCTCAAGAGAACTGGTAAGATCGCTGAACTGGCCAAACACCAGAATCAGCACCTACGAAAAATCCCGCCACACGCTGGAATTTGGCCCACAGCGGGAGGAATTTTTTGAAGACTTGGTTAGATGGATTGGCGAACCGAATACGGACCAAGTCTAGCTTGATTGCAGGTTCAGCCTACCAAGCATGAAATCTTGGCGACTGCTGGTTGGGCTGTTTTTTCGCACGCCATTCGAGGTTTAGCACCAATCGAGCATTGCGCAGTCGATTCAGTGACCCTCTAATATGCCACCATTTCCTCACATAAATGGGATAAGCGTCAAAACTTAAAGTCCTGACACAACGTTTGGACCAGCTTGATCGGGCAAAGTCAATTTGTTCGACAGGTGCGAACTGCACGATCGTCAAAGAAAAGCCCCTTCCGGTAAGCATCTTACCGAAAGGGGCGGTTTGGGTTTCAGACCTTGCGACGGCGACGTGCGCCTATGGGGTACAATCGGGAATCGTACCTCCGTTGGCATCTTCAACACCGGCGGCCTCTTGAAAGGCCTGATAGTCGAAGAGGTCAACGCGTCCGTTTCCGTTGAAGTCGGCACATGTGCAACCAGTGCCCGAAGAACTGTCAGGACCGGAGGCGAGACACCCGTTAAACAGTGTCGTGTCGTCGGCATCGATGTCACAATCACCATCCATGTCACCGAAGGCAGTGGAGCAACCGGCCAAGAGCAAGATGTCCATCTCAATCGGTTTGGTGAGATCGACAATCGGGGAAGCGAGCGATTCGGTGTTAAACGTCGTAATCCGCGTCCAACGTCCTTCTGACGTGTCCCTGAAGAACCAAGTCAACAACTGCGAACGTTCCCCACCGTTGTTGTAGTCGTCGCTGTTGGCGCTCGCCGATGGCGGGAAAAGCAGGTTGAAGTCCGTGCTACCGGACAATGTTGGTTCCTGGAAAATGACTTCTTCGTCGAACGGGAAACCCTCAAAATCGGTAATGAGGGTATCCACGCCGGGACCGCCAACATCGGCATTGACCACATTGTCAATAAACATGCGGTACACCCCGCTGCTTCGATTGGGCGAAAGAGGCGCGACAGAAACAGCCAAGTGCTCGATCGTTCCGGTTGCAGTATCCAAAGTATCATTCGCAGCGACAAAACCCAGCGTGTTCACCGAGGGATCGAAGGTTACGGTCTGCCAGTTGTTGGAAGGTGACAATTGGATACCGATCGGTGCACCGCTCGCTGTACCCGATGCGCCGATCCAGGTGATCTCGCCAGATGTCGATCCTTCCGACCCGATCGGTCCGGCGTCACCGGTTTCGCGGACACCCAATGAAAGCGTAATCACGCCGTTGCCCTTACCAACCTCGATGCTGGAAGATTGGGGGCTAGCCCCGTCGATCGTGGCCTGCCGGACGGTGATCTCTTCGAGATGCACCAGCGGGGGAACATCGATTTCAAAACCATTGGTCGAACCAGCCGGATCCTCCGTGGCGATGACCGCGCCATCTGCAAGCACATCCACCGACAACGCATCGACGAGAATGTCGTTCACCGTGACCGTGGTGTCGCCCGCCTCCAACGGACTTTCCAGCGACGGTGCTGGTGGCGGCTGACTTTCCAGAACCAACAAGTCGAATGTAAGCGGTTGATCCAGGCGAATCAGGGGGTTGCCCAACGTGGCTACGTTGAACGAGGTCAAACGCACCCATCGATTCGACGATGTATCTTCGAAGTAGAACTGGCAATTGAGCGACTTCCCTGGGTTACCGATACCCGCCACTTGCGAGACGTTCGGGGGTGGATTCAGATTGCTTGAAGTCGATCCGGAGAAACTCGGAGACCTCAGCAGCACATCGGTGCTGCCCGTACCAAACGATTCAAAATCTGTCAGCAAGTCGGAACCGCTCTGGATGTTGTCAATATAAATGCTATACGCACCGACCGAGCGGTTTGGCGAACTCGAGTCCACCGCGATGGCAAAGTGTTCCAATGTCCCCCAGGTCCCTGCGATAGTCCCATTTGCTGAGCCACCCGCAAATCCAAGAATTGGGTCCGATGTCGGGTCGAACGTAATGGGCTGCCAGGTCGGACCAGGCGTGATCTGAATGCCCTGTGGGGCACCATTTGATGTGGCCGACGGTCCGACCCATTCGATGCCGCCGGAGAATCCGCCGTCGGCACCAACCGGTCCTTCCGTCTGGCCAGTTTCACGCACACCAACAGACAAGAGGAACGTTCCGTTTCCTCGACCCACTTCAACGCTATCCGAAAACGCGCCCTGGCCAATTGGATTCGAGGCGGCTGCCTCCAGAATATCCAGCGCCACGAGCGGGATAACCGGAACAGCAACGGTAGTCGCCCCTCCCGGATCGATGGAACCGATGGCGTTGCTGTTGGCAAAGACGGTGACGAGGCTGGCCGACGGATCGATATTCTCCACCGTCACGGTGGGATCGTCGGCTTCGACTGGCGTAACGATGTTCGGTGCGTCCGGGACGCCGCCCGATGGAACCGGTTGGGAATCACAACTTTCCACACCGTCGACGACCTGCCGCACCGTCAACAACGACCCTTCAAGCAGGGGAGAAACAGGAATCGTAAGCGTCGTGGTCTCAAACTCACCGTTTGAGTTGGCGAATCCGATGGTCGTTGCATCATCAAGGACGAACACACGCGTCGCATTCGTGTTGACGTCGATGACGGACACGCTCGTTTGACCGGGTAGAAGTGCCCCGGCAAATTGTGGTGAAAGCGGGGGCGGATCTCCGAACGGCAAAACCGGGGAACCCGTCGTTACCGCGATGTCGTCCCACTGCATTTGTCCGTCGTTCGTGCTAAGCCCAACGCCCAAGACGTTGAATTGATACGGACCGGCGTCTGGACGCGGAACACCGTCGGGGAAACCGGGTAGAATAATGAGTTCGTCGTCGACAAAGTAATTGATGAAGTCCGAATCGATTATGATGTCAAACTTGTGCCACACGTCGGCAGACCTAGAGACGCCAGTCGCCGCACAATAGTAATTGGTCGACGTATCCAACTGGAAGACACTGCCTCCACCGTCAGGGTCCGTCGCGGAACGAAGCATGATCACATACTGCGAAGAAAACACGCCGCCAAGGTTGTTGGTGAACCCAAAACCCGTGGTTCCGTTGGCGCGCGGGCCAGCTGTCCAACCTTCGCCAGGGAATCGCGCCAACTCGAACCGTGTTCGCATGTTCCCACTCGTTCCAGTATGCCGGAATCGCCACGTCGCATTCAGCGGGGTGGCGTCACTTCCGTTGACGCTTCCGAAACCGCGATACGCGCGGGCCTCGAAAAAAGTCGTGCTGTTTTCGTTAAACTCTTCGATGAAGTTGTTGCAACTTACGGCGTTGCCCGATTCGAGGCGCAATTCATCCGTCGGGCCCGCAATCGAATTGTTCCAGACCGTCTTCATTTCCGCATCATCGGCGTAGGTGTCGAATGTCTCGACGAGCAGCAGGCCCGGTGGAACAACCGTGACAGGTTCGGAGAATCCACTGGAACCACTGTCGGCCGTAACCTGCTTCGCCCAGAAAACATCACCGGTGGCTGCCGGTGACAACAGGGTCACGTCTAGGTCGTCGTTGGTGGCGATAAACAGCGAAGTTTCCGGGGCTGCTTGCGTGTTGCGGAAGACGCGCACTTCATTCACGCCGAGAACCAGATCCGTCACTGTAATACTCGGGTCACCGTCGATGATCGGCTCAACAATAGTTGGCGCGACGGCCGGCTCAGCCACCGGAGACTCGAACACGAGGTTGTCAATAGACATGTTGGTTTGGGTGGTGAGGTCTGTGGCGATGTTGGTGATCGCGAGGTGCTCCAACGTGCCTCGCCCGTTGGGCGAATCGGCCAATGTACCGTTACCCGTAAAGTCGCCGAACCCGCCCATTGGGGCACCGAAGTTGCCCGGAGTGGTATCGGATGAAATGCGAACCGTACCTGCGGCCAGATCCCACTCGATGAGTCGTCCGACAGGAAATGAAGGGATCACCAGCGCGGGAATGGGCGTGCGCCCTCCATCTCGAGCGAAAATGAATCCAGATGCAAACTCGTCGTCGCCACCAAGTGTAGATTCAAGAATCTGATTAGGACCCCAGTTAATCGCTTGCAGACCGCTGGTTGTCACGAAGACATCGTCACCGCCAAGTGTGGACTCGATACCGTTTGAGTTGGCGAGAATCGTCGTATTGTCAGTGGTCACACCAACCCATTCGATAGCAGCTGGTTCGCCACCGGCCTGATCTGTTCCACCGTCTGCCAACTGAGGAACGTCGCGACCTGTCTCCCGTACACCAATGGCCAAACCCATCGACGCACCAAACGGATTACCCACAACGATCAAACGAACTTTTCCAGCCGTGCTTAATGCAGGATTTGGAGTAATTGGACCATTGTTCGTCGTGAGTCGGACCCACGCATCTGCATCGCTCGGATCGACCCATGTAAATATAGTCTCGAGCGCGGCGGGGTTCGGAGCCGGAGGTGCCGTGAGCAAGTCGTTTCGAAATGTCGAATTGTTGTTGAAGCTTGCCGGTAAGTTCGGCACAACGTATCGGTCGGTGGAGTTTGAGAACTCTGGAATTTGAAACATCTCCTGCGAGTTCTCAGCCGACCCAATGGGTGAGCTATTGAAGTCGACTGTCTCCGATAGAAACTGTCCAAACGTGGTCGTCGCAAAGAGGCATACCAGAACGGCTGCTCCTGCGCGCTGGTTAAACGAGTTCCGCATGATTCCCGTGCTCCTTATTCCCTTCGATAGTTATGTCGCTCACGAACTTCATGGTGAGGCCAATGATTGATTCGCCTGGGGCTGTCAATGAAGGCTCAATACGACAACTTCGTTTGACTGTGGGATTTTCCAAGAAATGCCCCTCCGGGCTTAAAAACTCGACCTTGGGTGGCCTTGTTTCCACGCACAGCACCCCTGCGCTATGATAGCTTGCGGGCGCACCCAAATGAAAGGGCTATTTAATTCAGTTTTTGATTTTTTTTAGCCGTTTCGTCTCCCGTTACCGGACCGCCTTCCCAAAAACGATGGCAACCGAATGAAAACCCCGGCGCGAAACCACCTTAAATGAAAACCGCCCCACCGATTCCGGTGAGGCGGCCCTTGATCGAATGCTTAACCTTGTGCCTGAACAGTCAGGTTGTGCCTGACCAGTCAGGTTGTGCCTGACCAGTCAGGTCTACCGACGGCGACGCAGCATCGCGATGCCGCCAAGCGCCAACAGTGAAAGCGAAGCCGGTTCAGGAACCAGGTTGCGTTCCCACATTACGCCATGCACGCGCTGCGACACGAACGAATTAACATTTGCTTCCACCGATACGTTGTAGGTGTTGCCAGCCGTCAAGCTTATCCCCGAGGCAATCTTAAGCCAGGCGTTGTTGCCCTTGGCACCCGGGCCATGAGCTGTCGAATTCTGGATGATCGGATCGAGAACAATGTCACTGCCATCGCTCTCGATGGTGATTGTCGAACCAGCCCCATTGGCATTGGTGGTCTCGGGCCAAGTGATATACACATCATAGAAACCGGAGACGCCACCGGTCAGCCCAGTTGCAAACAAATCGCCCGAAGTGAAGGTATCCGGGGCGGTAACCGTAGAATCGCCCAGCAAAGTACCTGCGGTGATCGCGCCAGTGTCGTTGTCGGCGTCCGTTCCCGGTGTGTATGAGAATGTATAGGTGTCCCTGTCAGGGGCTACAGCATTTCCTCCGAACAAACTGTTGGAACTGGTCAACCCCACTGCGGAACTCGGGGTCGAGGGACTTCCCCCCGTCGCGGTCACGTTGGTTCCGCTGGCCAATCCGCCGGTGGCCTCTACGATAAAGGTCGCCATCGCGGGCTGAGAGAAAGCGATCGCAATTCCCATAGCTAGTAACTTCTTCATATCTGACTCCTCCTTAAGGACGCGCAGTTGAGAGCGCTAAAGATGCCTGCGTACAAAATAGTGCATGTTTTTCATGCGGTTTCGGCTCTAGAATCTATGCGCGGTTATTCTCGTCGCGAGGATCGCGACGCGAGTGACCCCGAGGGGCATAACGCCGTATGGCGCTTCTCCTCGGTGGCGAAATGAACTGCGATATGGGTTCTCTACGTGAGCGCCACACCGCACAAATTACGCCGTGCGCAGTACGCTCTCTCTCTTAAATCCACTTCCTCTTTCCATCTTATCCAAAGTTGAGTGCCGAATGCAACGTGAAAGCCACATAAAATTCAGTTACGGATTTTATTCTCGGACGTCGCAGCGAACTAGGAAATACATCTCTAAGTCATTAATTCACATGCGTTTAAAACCCTGAGACGGCCCAAAATGCAGTTTGGCGTACTCAGGGCTGAAAATTGGACGATGCACGAACGTCAGGTCTATCATGGAGTATGCCGGTTCTGCTAACCTGTCAGCTGACAGACGGTTTGATTCATTGTGCGAACCAAATTGCCAGGATCGCGAACCCGACCAATAACGCATGTGCCGGTCGACGATACAAAAATGAAGATCTGGTGGAAGTTTAGGGTGGGCACGCACCAATCCGACCGCCTTAAGAAGTTGCAGATCCAGAGAGGAGACTGTTAATTCGATGTTACGATGCAACCCCGCCGTTTATCTGACCAAAAATTTTCGTTCTCTAGCCATCGTCGCGATGCTACCGATGTACGCGGTTGCGCAGCAAGTCGTCGTCGACAACGACAACGCCAACAATGTTGATGGAACCTTCGCCATCAATGCGGGAACCTGGACCACGGCCAGTTCGTCAAGCGATAAGTATCTCAACAACTACCGGTTCGTCACAACCTCAAGCGGTGGAACAGCCGAGGCGGAATGGCGGCCGAACATCACCACCGGTTGGCAATACTTGGTGGAAGTCTACTACCCCGAGGGCTCAAACCGAGCTTCGGATGCGCCGTACACGATCCACCACGCCGCTGGGACCACCAATGTAAACGTGAATCAGCAAAGCGGCGGTGGGACTTGGAATTCGATTGGGAGTTATTGGTTCGACCCCGGTACGAGCGGTTATGTTTCGCTAAGCAGCGACGCATCACCGAGCGTTGTCATCGCTGATGCCGTCCGATTCACCCAAGACAGCAGTACTACTCCGGATGAGTTTCGGGGTATGTGGGCTTCACGATTCGAATGGCCAAGCACCAACCTCGCCGTCGTGCAGAACAACATCAGCAACATCATGTCCGACCTCGACACCCACAACTTCAATGCCGTGCTCTTCCAAATACGAGGACAAGCCGACACGCTCTATGACTCGCCGTTCGAACCGTGGTCGCCGATTCTTTCCGGAAACGGCAGCAAACCACCCGGATGGGGGACATTCGATCCAGTGCAGTATGCCATCGATCAGGCCCATGCCCACGGACTGGAGTTTCATGCGTACATCAACACGCACACCGCCTGGCAAACCGGCGGTTGCCCGGCCGCACCGCAGAAACCGACTTACGATTTGAGCCATGTATTCTGGGAACACTTCGATGCGGACAACCCCGGCGCTCGCGATTGGCTGATTCACAATGATCTTGGCAACCCCGTGCAGTGCGAAGAATCCAACTACATCTGGATCGCCCCAGGCGTCCCGGACGCGTCGGCTTACACCCGCCAGCAGGTTATGTATGTCGTGGAGAATTACGACGTAGACGGCATTCACTTTGATCGCATTCGCTCGCCCGGTATTGAGTTTTCCTACGATCCGATTTCTACAGCGCGCCGCGCAGGGGAAGGAAACCCGGACGGTTTGAATTTTGGCGACTGGACCCGCGATCAGTTCACGCGTTTTCTCTGCGACATCTACGCGCAGATCGCCGAAGTCAAGCCCGAGATAAAAGTCAGTTCGGCTCCGCTGGGCCTGTATGAAGGAAGTCGTTACCCAGGATATCCGCAGAGTGCATGTGGTTTTCAGTACGGTAAGACATGCGTCTACCAGGATGCCCAGGCGTGGCTGGCGGCTGGCGCGCAAGACTTTATTGTTCCGCAGATTTACTGGGCAGACGGCGGAGCCAATCCAGACTACAGCGAAGTCTTACCGGACTGGGTGGCCAACAATGCCGGGCGCCATATTTATGGTGGGCAAGTCACGTCGCTGGGCGTGAGTGAACTCCTTAGTCAAGTCGACAGCACCAAGGTGATCGGAGGAGACGGAAACGTCGTTTTCAGTTACAGCAGTTTCGACAGCAACAACTATTGGCCAAGCTACTCGAACATTGGTGGGCCATATGAAAACCTCGCGGCCACGCCAATGATGCCGTGGAAAGACACGCCAACGTTGGGCATCCTCATCGGTACGGTCACGGATCTAAACTCAGGCGAACCGATTGTCGACGCCCATGTGACCCGCAACGGATCGGGATACACAGCACTCTCGTCGGGCGACGGCCTCTACTCAATGTTGAAAATTCCTCCGGGTACATACGAATTAACATTCGACAAGCCGAGCGTCGGAACTGCGCTGGTCGAAAATGTACAGGTGATCGCGGGTGAGGTGACCCGGGTCGATGTGCAGTTAGGTAGCATCCCCGTGCCATGCGACGCAGACTCCGACGGCGACGTCGACAGCGATGACTACACGCTTCTGGGCGCGTGCTTGCTAGGCCCGGTGACAACCTATCCCGATGGAAATATTTGCCTCCAGTGCGACCTCGATGGAGACGGGAATCTGGACCTTGAGGACTTCAGTCTGTTTCAAGGCTTAATGGCTCCCTGACCAAGACGAGTGAGCGCTGACCGTCGATCGGCGAAAATGGAATTCGACGGATTGGCCCGACGCCCCTAGGGCAACGGTCCAGTGAAAAGTTGCTGAAGCAGGTGGAAGTCGGCGAGATCGATGGTCAAATC
The DNA here is from genome assembly GCA_028285105.1 of Alphaproteobacteria bacterium. Taxonomy (GTDB): domain Bacteria; phylum Planctomycetota; class Phycisphaerae; order UBA1845; family UBA1845; genus UBA1845. Next base: position 64,998 of record JANQQE010000031.1, on the reverse strand, counting down.
CTCGTTGCCATCTGAAACGAGACAGAAGTTGCCGTCGGGATAATCGACGTCTGGTCCAGCGAGGCAGAGATTCATGATCTGATAGTCAGTCAGGTCGAGATCACCATCGCCATCAGCGTCCAACAACAATGGAACCGACGCCCCATCCAGAAAAGTCAACGCTGCGGCCATCACGTCAATACGGGCAGACTCCGATGAGATGGTCTCGAACGGAAAACCAAACGATACGGTTCGATAGCCCGGTGCGTCGAACTGCACACCCGCGATACTCCCGCCCGCATACTCAAGCGCCGCTTCACCGCCCACGTTGACACCAAGCACATCCGGTTCGCCGACTTCGTAGCGGGCACCGGATCCCGGGTCGAAGTCAAAACCCGTAAGGGCTGAGAATATCCCGCCCCCAAGAACATCGACGTCAAACGTGCCCGAATCGTTGGCGGAAAACGTAATCGCCAGTTCGGTACTGGCGAAGATCGCTCCCGTCCCTTGATCCACAAGATCGAACGCCAGATCGGACCCAGTGATGAACAACCCGCGCCCCGCATCGAGGTAATCCGCCAGCAGGGTCTGCTCCGTCGCAGACAAGGTTGTGTCCTCAACACTCTCCGCCCCGCAACCCCACACCACGTTTTCATAATCGGAAAGCAACACATGCCCCTGCTCCACCGCTTCGTTTTCGCAGGAAACGAAACCGCGTCCTGTCCCCGCAATCGCCTGAGCGTATTCTACGATGTAATCGAATGAGTTGATCCGACGCCACACGGGTCGCTCCGGGGCAAGCCCAGCCACCGATGGCGGCTGGGTAAACAACGTCACCGGATTTTGCTGTCTTCGCAGGCGGTCGTAACCATTCACCACCAAGATGGCTGCCGCCCCACTCGGCGGCCGACGAATCGCGATGGTTCCAGATGGTGCGGATACGCCACCGTCGTTGGCAGCGGACACGCGATAGTACATGGTCTTGTTCCTGGGTATGCCACTAAGTGTCACTGTTGTGGGCGGAGTCCCGGACTGGGCATCTTCGACCATGGTTTCGATCGTAAACCCGAACCCGTTCGTCGAGGAATAAACGACGTACCCATCGGGGGCATCGCCATGGGCACCGTCGACCGTTGGCTCGGACCAGGCGAGGGTAATGTCACCGTCTCCTAAATCAGATACATGAACAGCCCTAGGTCGGGCGGGCGGAAACACCAAAGGAACCTGACTGCCGGGCAGGCCATTGAGGAATCGGATAATCCCCTGAACACTGGAGCGAGCCACCGCCGCCCGAACGCGGGCATCACGCAACAACTCGGCATCCTGCTCATTGTCGTGAAAAGCGACTTCGATAATCGTGGCGTCGAATTCGTTGCTGTTTCCGGTTGTGCTGATCGCCCCGAACGAACCAGCCAGGGTCGGGAACGGACGGTCGGCCCAATCGTGTTCAAAGATTCCCGTTGGTCCACTCAAGGCAAGCATGTCCCCTTCGACTTCCTCGGCGATGGTCGTCGCATAAGTGGTTTGGTTCGTGGTCGGGTTTGATGAACTGGTTAGCGCAATCGTGCCCCGCGCAGCTCCGGTGGAGGCGTTGGTGTGGAATTCCAAGTAGATGCGCTTCCAACGATCCGCAAGTACGCCACCTGCCGGCACCTGATTCATCTCCCGCGCCCAACGGCTTCCGGTGCTGATGTTGTCGGAAACATGCGACCCCGCGGAATCCCAAATGCTGGCGGCATTGTAACCGTTTGCATTGTTGCCCAACTCGCTTTGCGCCCAATAGCGTTGAGCCTCCTCGTCGCGCGGGTAACCGCTCACTATGTTTTGGCTGGTAGCGGGGATATCGCCGATGCCGTTGCCCCAGCGGATTGCGTCGGCGATCACCACGCCGATGGTCGGTGATGCGTTGGAGATTTCGACGTAGTTGTCCTCACCAGCGACGAAGTGATACTCGCCCAACCACACCCAACCGTTTCCAACTTCGCGATGGTCGACAACGACCTCTCCGATCCCTCCGCTGTGCTTGATTCGATAAGTCTGCGGAACGCGATTCGTGCCCGGGATGGCAAAACAGTAAACCGGGTAGAAATCGGTCACGCTGATATTCGGGGTGTAGCGGGCAGTTGCGGTTTCCGTTGGACTGGCGGAAGAAAAGCGATAGCGATCCCCGGCATTTTGTCCATAGTACGTCGGATTGCTTGTATTCGATGTCCATGCGCCACTGTAAGTCACCTCAGGGACGGCATTGTCGACAACGATCTCTTCGGTTTGATATCCGACGGGGCGAAACGGAACAACGGTCGCTCCGGCATTGAACGCATAGTGAACGAAATAATTCAGTTGGTCGATGTTGCCGTAGTCTTCGTTCATACCGAACAATTCGGCGTCGCGTTGCAGCGCCCACTGTGTTGTACCGGCCGTCCACCCGTGTCCAGCGGCGCAGTACACGACCACGCCAGTAAGCGCGCCGGTCGGTTGCGTCGGCGCGCTCGCCGTGGGACCACCGATTCCTGATCGTGTGCTTTCGCTAAACATAGCGGTAGACTCTTGCACAGCCCGGTCTTCGGAAGTGTCAATCGCGTATTGAGCTGCGCTTGTGTCGCGGACCTCTTTTGATGCGTCATGTCGAATTGCGAACGATTCAAGGCTCTGGAGTTTCTGTTTCCTGGATGATCGAATCCACGTTTCTACACCGCGAAAATCTTCACGGTGCTCGAATCGATGTCCTAGTGCGTGAGAGATTCGCTGCATGTCAAATAAGCTGGTCTGCCAATCAGGTGTGTGCAATGGAAGATTCAATTCGACACGAAGCAGGCCATTACGCCATTCGTGATGCGCCAGCGTGACGCCTTCGGGGAGCAATCCGGAATTGAATTCACCGGGCGTTGTCGAAAGTTGATGTAACGTTTGTTCGATCGAAGACACATCGTTCGTCGTCGATTCGGCAACCGTCGTCGCACACGAAATCAGTATGGCCAGCGTAACCTTGTTGAGCGCGAAGATCTTTGACTCGTTTGGGGCCATGATTTCCTTCGATCCTTTCCAATGCCCTCGATTCGAGCGTGCCAATCGCACATCGAATCTGCTTCCTTCATTACAGACGCCCGGAATCTTGCCCGACGCCCCACCACACCAAGTCTACGCGCTACCTTTTGTCCGCTTCAACGCCCCTGAAGCGCCATCTCGCCTGTGTAAATCTTGAAAGCTTCACCGCAAGTGAGAGTGAAGCGGATCGTCAATGTCACCATTAACGACATCAAGAACAAACATAACTTCTTATTTCAAAATAGATAACGGCAAATAGAACCTCTAATCACTATGCCGTCTGGCCGATCCCTGCGACGGATGAATTGACCCGAGTTTGGGGCAAATAAAATTATTCACAAAAGCGAATTAAATCGATAGAATAGATTGAGAAGTGTCTTGAATCCCAACGTTGGGGCGCAAAAAATAGCTTAGCGGGCTTGAAGTTTGATCAAGCGGGCGGACCGCGAAGCCAAGAGAAGACCTCCGGAATATGGATCGTGCGTCATAGCGCGGTTACAGCAGAAGAGTCGAATTGAATCAAGGTGCATTGTTATGAGTCATTTGCGCAAAAGTGTCGGTCGATCAGCGACGAGTCTCCGGGAGCGTGCCTTCACTTTGGTGGAGTTACTGGTCGTAGTTTCGATCATCGCGCTATTGATCTCGATTCTTTTACCGTCTCTTAAGAAAGCGCGTGAGCAAACAAAAGCGACGGTTTGTCTCAGCAACCTGCGTGCCCTCGGACAGGGTCTCATGCTATACGCCACAGAATACGATGGGCGTCTTCCCGGGCCCGCACACCCAGCCCTTTATCGCAATCAAACAATTCAGAACTATTTGGACGAAGGCTTCAGCGAATCGCAGGCCAAGTACGCCATGAGGCGGCAAGTCAGCTTCATGCTCAGTTCGGTGATGAATCAGAAAGGCGGCGGGCTGCGTACGAACGTCTCTGACGGCGTGGCCAAATGCCCAAGCCTTGAACGCATTCTGTCCGAGGAGCATTTTGAGCGATATCGTGCCAACACGGGAAAATCAGGCCTTTTTCCGTTCCACTACGTTTTGAACAACTATGGTGACGCATCAGCCGATCCAGATGTCAGCGGTTTCGCGGACAATCCACGCAAGACCAATCCACCGAATTATTTTGGTGCCAGCCCGCCATCCGAAGCCACTTTTGATCAGTTGGTTCAGGACGGCGATTTGGTCGGACCAACCACCCTGTCGCGAATTGCCCGCCCAGGTGAGGAATGGGCGATCGGAGATGCTTGGTATCGCTCGCGAGTCAGCGCTTTTTTCACATTTCTGCAACAGGACGGAACGTATCAAAGCGATTGGAGCGGAAATGTGCTGCCCTACGCGCCGCCGCATCGCCGCAAAGCCCCTTTGAAGGTGTTCGAGACGGATTCCAATTTGCGACAGACTGCGGCAATCAAATTTGCCAAAGAGCAGATTGATGGCTACACGCAAGCCACCTATTTTGATGGCCATGCGGCTGCCGTAAAGTCGAAGGCGCTCAGTATCTCAAACTTCGTGGTCTTCTACGGATTCCCGGGAACGGTGAACAACGACTTTCGGGGGATTTCTGATTCAACGGTGTCGAATTTCCGAACGCTTGTGTGGAATTAGCGCCATCCACTTGCGCGTCTAGGGCACATATCAAAATCGTCTTACGGGCGGGGATCGAGTTCGACGGTTGGGCCCTCGTCGGATGTGTCGCCGAACAACAACCAGAATCTCTGCCTTGGCGCAAACTTATAATCGAAACATCTTTGGGAAGTTATGATACAGGTTCTACACTGGATGGCACCTAGGTCGGTGCCCCGCGCGCAACACACTCACCGAAGAACATGCAAAGACTGATCTGGATGGTGAAGTGGACCTCGCTGATTTTGCAGCTTTCGTTCGCCGCTTCGGCTCATGTAGATCGCAGCTTTTTTATCAGTCACTTCTACTGAGAACCTGCCCCAATTGATGCAGCAATACGGATTTCATTCGCGCTAAGGGCGCGACGGTGGATCTTGAGTTCGTCAATTGCGCCTTGGAAGTTGGTCGCCCCTGGACTGTATGCACCGATTGCAATTGTCCCTTTGTGGGCCGGGCGGATTTGTTGACCGTTGTCGGCACTGACTTTTGATTCGCCATCGACATATAGGGTCATTTTGCGGTTGTCGCAGGTGGCCGCGACATGGGTCCAGACTCCTAAGGGAATGACTTGTGGCGTCTCGACCAACTGCGTCCAATTCACAAAGAATGCTAGCTTGCCGTTTCTCATCGCTACTCCGTAACCGGTATTCTCCTCCGCGGCTGTGTTGACGATAAACGCATTTTCCTGAGGCTTATAAGCCTTGTACCAGAATTGCACTGTCACACCGTCTTGCGGATAAAATGCGTCGTCGGCCCCCAGACAGGCGTAGCCAAACGGCTTGCTTTGAAATGCGAGGCCCTTGACTCCAGAGACAGGATCAGCCGCGCTCTTCAATGCGTGAAAACCGGCTCCAGAAGAATCCTCTGCAATGTATTCGTGTTCTCTGTCGAACAGCCACGCTGCGACAAGCCCTTTGGATTCAACTTTCGCACGGCGATAGGGCTTGTGCATGATTCCACGACATTGCTCAAATACGTGATCGGGCCGATCGATCACAAGGTCAGTCGGCACGATATGTGTGCAAGGCTTGGGATCATCGACGAATACATTCTTGACAGCATCCAGAAACTCGAATCCGTAGCCAGCAGTCGGTTCGATGAAATGGCCTTCGCCAAACTCGTTCCAGTTATCAATGACGACAACTTGCCCGTCGATTTGGTCCTGATCGTTCGATTGGACGATTTGTTTCGCCTTCTTGCATGCCTTCTCGAATGCCTCGACGGTCGTGCCTTCCAGATAATAAGGCGTGTCGACGCCATGCCATGGACGAGAATCCCAACCCATCTGCACCGTTACGATATCCGGAAGCACGCCGTGTTGCTGCCGCTGCGTCAACAACTCCCCATGAACCTCTAGTGCTGCTGCGTGAGAAAACGTCGGGATGCCTTCCACATCTTTTTTTGCTTCATTCCACAAATCAGCCCAGAAAATATAGGCCGACGTTGCATCGAAACCGGCCCGGGCAATTGTCTTGAGACGATCCGGTTCTGCTGTGGGAACACATCCCACGATGGTCAGTCCATCGAATCCATGCTTTCGACAGCGGTTCCGAAGCTCTTCGAATAAATTTTTCGATTCCTCGATGCCACCCATCCAGGATGCAACTTGTTCCGGATGTGTCACAAAGAGTACGGGACGATTGTCGATACAAACGTATGAAGGATGTTTGAAGAAATGTTCCAACCAAAACGGAAAAATCTGATCGAGTAATTCCTGACGCGTTGATGTGTAATATTGATCTGCCCAGTTAATGCAGAACTTGGATTTGTTGAGAAAACGTGATCGGAGAAAACCGTTGGTCAAACCTTCACCCGGCGAATTTGTAATCGCCGGATTTAACCAGGCCTTATCCCATGTGAAGATGAAACCATCGATGCCATGTTCAAGGGCGTAATTGATCTGCCAATCCGCGACCAGCGGTGTTCCCTCATCGTAAAAGCCTATCGCCGGCTTGCGTTCGGGCCACGGCTCAATTGTATCCCATCCCATGCTATGGGCACCGTATTTCCAAAGCGGGCAATAGTGCGCGAGAATCAAATGCTCGCTGTCTTGAGTTTTCGGAATTGGAACATAGCTTTCCGTTTTGGCGTCGATGGGTGATTCAAATCGGATGGAGATTCGTTTTGAATCGATCTGCTTCGAGTCCGCATCGAGGATGTGAATCTCGGCAGTGGCCCGCAACGGTTCGCTCGCCACCACATGCCATTCCACTCGGGTAATTTCGCCCGCTTCGAGTTTGACCAGCGGAACGTCAGCGCTGCTCAGGAGCTTGACGTTTGATGGAACACTCATTCTTACGCTGAGCTGACCGGAGGGTCTACGAATGCACTTGACGACGGCAACCAGCATCTCTTGCCGCCCCGTTCTAAGGACCGCGGCGTCCGGGGCGAAACCGCGCACAAATACGGGTGCGGACTTCGCGGTAGCTTGCGCGCGCACGTGCCCGGTCAGAAGCCAGCAGAGTAATACGGCATACAACCAATGATTTGATCTGGGCACTCGACACTCCTGGCTCGCTTTAGGCTTTTGAGGGCAATTCATCTTACCAGCGGATCTTGCCGGACCAAGCAGAAACTCACTTTGATGAAATCCGGGATCTGGATTGCCAATCCGAAATGTCATGACGCCAGACCGGCTCGGGTCTGACGAGGCGTTGCCTGGTCTCATAGAGATACCGATTCGAAATTCAGCACGCGCCCCCCGGATCCAACCGTGGTGACGATTCGTACTCCAGGAACACGATCGTTGTTGGCCGGAGGTTCGGCCTGAGCTGCTCAGGTAAGCCAGAAGGTCAGATACTCGTCGCTAGCAAAGAACGGCAACATCAAATACGCTCTGAAACATGGAAATGAGCCAGTTAGGACCCTATTCGATTATACGCGAACTCGGCCGCGGCGGGATGGGCGTGGTGTATCTCGCCCGCGATGCACGACTTGAGCGCGACGTAGCGATCAAGTCGCTGCCCGAGCATTTGAGCGCCAGCGCCGATCTTTTGGCGCGATTCGAGCGCGAGGCGAAGGTACTCGCGCAGCTCAATCACCACAACATCGCCAGCATATACGGGCTGGAGGAGTACGAAGGTGCAAAGTACCTCGTGCTGGAGTATGTGCAGGGCGAAACATTGGCTTCGCGGCTGAAGCGTGGGTCGCTCGACATCGACGAGGCGGTTGGCATCGCGGTGCAGATCGCCGCAGGTTTGGAAGCCGCGCATGATGCCGGCGTCATCCACCGTGATTTGAAGCCGGGCAACGTAATTGTCAATGAAGACGGCCGGGGCAAGGTGCTCGACTTTGGCCTGGCTCGCAGTGACGAGCTTGCAGCTGATTCGAGCCTGGCGGATTCACCCACAATAACTTCGCCGATTGGCGCCAGTCCGACGATGCCGGGAATAATTCTGGGGACAGCCGCATACATGAGTCCCGAGCAAGCGCGCGGCAAGCGCGTCGATAAGCGCACGGACATCTGGACGTTCGGTGTAGTGCTCTATGAGATGCTGACTGGTGCGAGCCCGTTTGCTGGTGAGACGGTAAGCGACTCGATCGGCGCAGTGCTACACAAGGGCTTTGATCTGGGCGCGCTTCCAGTTGGCACACCGGCGAGGATTCGACGCGTCCTGCGGCGTTGTCTACAGCGGGATAAGAAGCAGCGCTACCGCGACATTGGCGACGCACGCCTGGAATTGTTGAGCGGGAGCATGGACGAACCGGGCGCAACACCGGTCGCACGACCCGGACTCGCTGCGGGGGCGTTCGTGGTCGTCGCGGTTCTGTTGGCGCTGGTCGGCGGACTGATCTTCGGGCGCGAGTTGCTGGCCCCCACGCCGCCCGCGCCTCGTCCCATCTCCCTCGCGATCGACCTCGCAGGCAAGTATGAGTTGCACCGATACGCTCGCCCCGTTTTCAGCCGCGATGGGCGGTATGTTCTGCTCGGTGTGGAGAGGAATCAAGAGCAATGCATCGTCTTGCGAGACCTCGCATCTGGTGGCTTCACCGAGGTGGATACCGGTGGAACATTCCTGGGGTATGGGTTCTCACACGGCGGGGACTGGATGTTCTTCGACGATGCGGACGGTCGGCTCCGCAAGGTGCCGCTCGATGGTGGCCCGTCGGTCACCATCTGCGATATCCGGTACATGCACGGCGGGACATGGACCGACACCGATGAGATCCTGTTTGTTCCCGACTGGACGGAGCCGGTGCATCGCGTCGCAGCAAGCGGCGGCACGCCCGAACCGCTCTACCAGAAAACAGAGTTCCAGGGCTTACCCCCACAGGAATACATGGACGCATTTCCGAGGGTTGCCCCCGGCGGGCGCTGGGCGGTATTCCATCGCCTGGCGAGCCCCGGATGGGACAACGCGTTCATCATGATCGTGCCGGTCGACGGAGGCGAGCCGCGCGAGTTGATCCGCAGCGGCGCTCACGCGCGGTTCCTTGCCAGCGGGCACCTGGTGTTCCAGCGTGAGGACGCGCTCATGGCCGTCGCCTTCGACGCTGCCCAAGGCCAGGTGACTTCGTCGGAAGTCAGTCTGCTGCGCGGTCTTGAAGACAATCGGCAATGGGGCCCTCCGGATTTCGATCTGACCGAGAGTGGTGATCTGATCTATGTTTCAGGATCCAGTGGGAAGACACCCGTCGAGGTAGGGACACTGTCGCTAACGGGCGAGTGGCAATCAATGGATCTGGAGCTTCCCGGAAACTCAGGCTTGTCGATCAACGACAACGGTACGCGCCTTGCCATTTTGAATCGGGAAGGCGGACGCCGGATGATGGAGGTGATGGAACTCGCCCGTGGCATCGCACGGCCGGTCCCCGGGGAGAGTGAACGGGACATCGTGGGCACACCCGTATGGCATCCGGACAACACGACGATGCTTTTCGGATTTCGCGATATCGGTGGGGAATGGCGGGTCGGCCGTCACCGGGTCGGCACAGCCGCCACCGATGTGCTGAAACAGGACCGGACACAGCTTGAACGAATCAGCCCACGGCAGATCTCTCGCGACGGACAAACGCTCGTCGCCGAGGTGTGGGTAGAGAATCAATTTCTGGGTTTGTACCCGATTCGAATCAACGACCAGCAGATTCTCGCGGACGAGTTGAGCAAGAAGATCCTGATGACCAAGCGTCGCCCGGGCAGCGTACAGTTATCCCCCGACGATCTCTGGCTGGCATATGCCGACAGCTCGAGCAACCGATCCGAGATACTCGTCACTTCGATCGCCAACCCATCGAAGGTTATTCAGGCATCGGTGGGTGGTGGGAGCCTGGCGACTTGGGCTCCCGATGCGAAGAGGCTGTACTACTTGAACGAAGATGAAGAGCCGATGGTGATGCGTGCAGTTGACTTCACCGTGACAGAAGACGGCGACTTCCTTCCCGAGCCACCCGAGGTGCTATTCGAGTTGGACGGGATCAATGATGTTTACTGGCTTGACATGGTGGCCGATGGCACAGCGTTCTACATCTCACGCGATATACAGAGGAATCAGGCCCCGGTACTGCCACGTGTGGTGGTCGGCTGGGTCGAGTTGGTGCGGGACGAGCTTCCTTGACAACACGCTCGCTCACCAGCAAGGCATGACCCCGAATGGCGCTGAGATTTCCGGATGTCCTCTTGTGACAACGAATTCGGTCCAAGAAATGAACTGCAACCTATTGCGGACGCTCTACTTGGGTACGAAATGACACGAGATGTCACTCAGCGTCCAGAGTTGAAAATATTGGAGGCGGGGGGAATCGAACCCCCGTCCCGCGGTGGCTTAATGTAAGCTTCTACGTGCATAGTCGGTGGTTTATTTCTCGACGCCGGCGACGCCCATCGACAGGCTTCGCCTTTGTCCAGCCCGACTGTTTTCTCGTCCGGTGACGGTCAGGCGTCGTCACTGGACCAGCCCACTAGCGACGTCCAACCAGCCTAGTAGGCGTCGGCTGGAGGACGGGTAGCCTATTTAGGCTGCCATGCGCAACTGAGTGTTGGCATATAATGGTTTTGCCAGGTGTTTTACCAGGCCTCCCGGCAACCTGGGCACGCGACTTACACCTCGTCTCACCCGGTCGAATCCAATCGCCCCCGATGTTTGACGCTTGTGCGGTCAACCCATCATTATATGCATCTCGACAGAATTGGGAAACGGAGATTGAATGATGAAGCTGATGTTCTATTCGATCGAAATCAACCTACTGCTTTGGTTGGCTGTTTGCGGTTCGTTGTGGAGCGGCATGCCACAAAGCAAGAGCATCGCTTACTTGGCTACAATCGGTTGCGCGGTCGCTGCCGTGGTTCAGCATTGGGCTTATCACCGCAATTATAAGAAATCGTAGGCGTTGCGACTGCCAGTGTGCCCTAAAAACCAGTGTGCCCTTAAAAACTGTGAATCTTGCGCTTACGGACCTGTCAGCGCTGCGGTCCATTCGCCAAGGTCGTCGAAGTTGACAGCTTCGTCGGCGTTCATGTCGAAAATGCGGCATTCGGTTTGAATTGGCGCAACGTCGAAACACTTCTGAAATTCCGAGTAATCCGCCAGGTCAACATCACCGTCCTGCTTTTCGTCGCCCAGCGAAACGCCGTTGGCAAGCAGTAGTACTGGCACATCCACGGGTGAGTTGACGACGGGCACGTCGACGGTCCGCGTTTGATAACCGCTCTTTGAAATGCGCATGGTATACGTGTGGTTCGCTTCGGTGACCCAGCGTGAACGCCCGTGGATCGGTTCGCTGAAACGGTCGAATTCACCTGTGTCGAATAGGATATTTGCTGCATCCTGCTGGAGCATTTCGACCTTTGCCTCCAAAGGCAAACCGGTCAAATGATCGACCACACGCACGTCAATGCGGGCTTGTCCGAGCCGATCATAAAGATACTCCCAGCCCGCACGATTTCGATTGACGATTCCGGGCACCAGCGAAAACGAGGGCGCGAATGACGTGCCGATCTCAACGATAAACGGATACACGCCTTCATGGGCGTAGTACCAACTGGTGTCGTCGCCATTGACGCCACCAAACGGTACCGGGGTAAACGGCGTGTATGTGACGCCGTCGACGGCTGATATGGCACCCGCCATCGCAACCATCATTTCGTGAATGATCCCATGCTCAGGCATGCGTCCGGCGGCTGATCCATCGCTGCATGCGTAGGGGTAATCGATGAAGCGTCCCGACGAGTGGTACGAGGTTGCGATGGTAAAACGATACTCGTCCTGCAAGTTCATCATCGCCTGCGTTTCGAGTTCGGATGCGGAGGAAGGTCCCCGATAAACCAGGCTGAAACATGAGCTGGAAGAACCGCAACCCGGTCCCCAGAGGTATGGATAATTGCGATTGAGATCGACGCCAACCCCGCTCCCGCTTCCGCAACCGGAATTGGGGCGACGATTCTTGCGCCAATTGTTGTCCGAGTTGAACACGTATTGCACGCCGTCTGGATTAACCATCGGAATGCAAACCGTTTCGTAGTTGTTCACCCAGTCGGTGATTTCAGAATCGATTCCGTATTGGTCGGTAAGGCGATTGATGAGATCGATCACCACATGCGACGTAGCCACTTCACGCGCGTGATGCTGGGCGTTGAATTGAATTGCGGGTTCATCCTCATCGACGCCTGGGTTATTCGAAATGACAATCCCGCGGATCGGGCGTCCTTCCAACGTGGTCCCGATGGTGATTAACTCGGTAATACCTGGATGGTCTGATGCCGTCTGATTCAGCATCGTCAGAATCTCGCCAGGGTCGAAGTACGACGTCTCGATCAACCCGCCCCGCAATCCCGGGTCTTCGGTTTCGACAACATCAAATCCATTTTCGTTGAGCAAGCGGACGTCTTCTTCGGAGTCGATTTCAAGTCGAAATACGCCGTTGGCTGGATAGTGACCGCAGCGGGCAAGATCGAATCCCAAATCGATGAGTTGCTGTTTGGTTGCGACGGTTTGCAATGCGTCCATCGCGCGCAATGGCTCATCTCGACGCAATCGTACCTCGACCTGTTGTGCTCCGTCTTGCGCCGATACCGCCACACCGAAGGCAAAGACCAACCCGACTACCGCGCATGAAATCTTCCACGGCGCAATGCACCTGATCATTTGGAGTGATTCCTTCCCCTGATTTGGAATATCTGCCGACAGAAATTCTACCGACATTCTCAACCGTCCAGTTTGCGATTATAGAAGGATGGCGAACGATGGGTCAATGCGCGCCGGCGGCTGGCATTGCTTGCATGATGACAACATCGAAACACGGAACACCGCCCGGACACAGACGAGACACGCATTGGAAACGCCAAGCGCTGTCTAAAGTTGGGTTCGGTAAATATACGACGTTGGGCTTGAAAGTTACGCACCGTCCGGATATCGAATTGCCGCGATCAGCGATTCGCCGTACGCATTCCAAAGCGATTCTCGGTCCATCGAACTTGCTGTTGCGGGCAGTTCGAATGTGATGATCGGCGTGTTCAATGTCAGCCCTGCGTACGAACCCAGCGATCCGGGCCGGCTTCCGATTCGTTTGACAGGAAGATTCGTGCGCTGCCCCATCGCCGCCGCAAGTTCAGCGGCTGGCCCGTCGTAATCAATGCACGCAACCGGTTGATGAATACTGACGATGCGCGATGGCTTAAACTTATCGAGGACGGCTTTGATCGCACGACTCTCCGGTTCGCAAAGGGCATACGCCCCGTGACGTTGCGATGCGTCAAAGTTGTCGGCTGGGAAGTTGCGATTCAGATCGACGCCATTGACATTGAAGCGCGAGTTATGAACGTAACCGTCCGGGTTGGCCACGGGTATGATGACGACCTTGCGCCCTTTGAGGAGCTTTGGGTTCTCTTCCAAATGCTCGGCCAACCGACTGACCAATGGCGTGCCTGCCGCCTCATTCCCGTGAATCGTGGCAAGAATCAAAACCGTGTCACGTCCGAAGCCGATTCTCTGGCATTCGATGGGCCGATCTTCCACTGACATGCCGACAACAGTCGTCGTCATCGATGTGCATCCGGTAAAGAAACACATTCCGAGGGCCAGCACTGCGATGATTTGAAAGCGACGAAGCGACTGGGATGCCGACATGACCGTGGTCCTCCTTGACTATCTGACTTAGCGTTAGTGATCGATCCTGAAATTTGGATTTGGCGTTCGCAACGCGCCGATGCAAGGCTATGTCGAATCGCGGTTTCAGGCAAGGGCGCTTCTCAATGGGCAGGTTGGCGCGAACACGTCGACGGCCCACAATGTGTACATGCCTACCGCCCGCCATCGAACCCGAACCTCCTGCAACGTTGACATCCCGCGTTTGAGGCGACGCCTGTTGAAGTGGTACGACCGCAACCGCCGCGACCTGCCGTGGCGCAGCGATCGTCCCGATCCATACGCGGTGTGGTTGTCTGAGATGATGCTTCAACAGACGCAGACTGCGACCGTCGCCCCCTACTATGCGAAGTTTCTCGAAGCGTTTCCGGATGTGTTTGCACTCGCGGCTGCCTCTCGCGAAGACGTTTTGGCGATGTGGGCGGGACTAGGCTACTACCGACGTGCGCACAATTTACATGACGCCGCAAAAATGGTGGCTGAATTATTTGATGGTGCATTCCCGGATACTGTCGATGGCTTGATGAAATTGCCCGGGGTTGGCAGGTATTCGGCTGGCGCGATTGCTTCGATCGCGTTTGGCGTTTCCGCACCGATACTTGATGGCAACGTGAAACGTGTACTCGCCCGCATATTCGCGATTCAAGCGTCGCCCAGTGAGTCTCAAACAGTCGGGACGCTTTGGAGTCTTTCCGAAAGTGTGATACCCAAAAAACGATGCGGAGACTTCAATCAAGCCCTCATGGATCTTGGCGCAACTGTATGCAATCCGAAATCGCCAATCTGCAATACTTGCCCATTAGCAGGAGAATGTTTGGCCAAGCAACGAAATCTGGTCGATGTCATTCCCACCGTTCGAAAACGTATCAAGCCCAAACACCTTGATCTCACCGCATTGGTTATTGAAGCCAAAGGACATGTGTTGTTGCACCAAAGAGACAATTCAGGATTATGGGCAGGCATGTGGGAACTGCCGAATGTCGAAGCGAACGGCGAGTCGATCGATTCGGTCTGCGCAAAAATTCTACCAGCTTCTATCTGCAAATCGCTCGGTGAAATCGGCCGGTCGCGCGGTGTGCAGCATCAACTCACGCATCGAACGGTCCGCTTCAATGTCTACCGTGCAAGTTGCAATAAAACACGCTTACCCAAAGCGTATCAATGGGCAAAACGCGATGAAGCCCTGCCGCTTCCCAAGGCATTTCAAAAGATTCTGTCAGCGGTGTAGGGTCGGCTCACTTCGCGAAGAAATCCGAACCTTGCGAAAAACGCACTTCGACCTCCACCTCGACGAAGCTCGTGGTGATGTCATCCGTTGAAGGATCGCCTGCGATGGCGTTGTCATTGCGAACGGTGAGACGAACGTAATGAAACCCGACGCCCATCCGTACGGTCGGGTCGGGTTCGGTCGAAAATGTTTCACCCGGTGCGAGCGTTGTCGGATCGTCATCGGTGGCCCCCGTACTCCAGCGATAAGTCAACCCGGTTGCGCCTTGACCGGGCACACTGCGACTTCCGCGAAATCGGAGTACTTCCGAACCGTCTTCGTTGCTTCCAACAACGACGAATCCTGTGTCACTTTCTGTCACAAACTGGCCTTCCTCTGGCAGCACATCCAGCACGACGATCGGGTGAACCGTCGAACACTCCAACACTGTCTGCGCACAGCCACTTTGCAATGCGACCCGTTTGGTCTCGCCAGCAACGAAGGGTACATCGCCACTGCTGCCTCCCTCACCACCACTTCCATTGCCGCCATTTCCATTTCCACCCCCACCTCCGCTGCCATCGCCATTACCGCCCCCGTCGTCGGGTGGAGGGTTCTGGCAACCGCTTATCGCAGTGATGCCGACCATGAGCAAAATGCAGACGATGCGAGAAGAAATCATGGGCCTGTTGCGCTTTGGTTCTTGCGAACATTCAGTTTATGGTTTTGCCAACGACGACACAGCGATTATAACTTGTAGCCGTCAATATCAATATCGACGAATCGACGTGTCGAGTCTATCCTTGGGTTACAATCGGTGAACGTCGATCTGAAACAACATGCGACATTCCGATTCGAATTGGCTCAAAAATCTGTCGGGAGGCTCGAAAATGCAGCGTAGGACTTCGATGTTCGCAACAGTGACGGCAGTTAGCGCGATCGCTTTCTCGGGCTGCCAAACGATGCCGCCCAGTGACGACAGCCCGAGTGCACAGGAAACGCGTTATGACGGGCTGCCCGATTCGCAGGAATCGGAATTTCTCGCCGACTTCTCGCTCAAAACGCGCTGGCAGAAACAGAACCTCACCTACTTCATCCAAAGTTTTTCGGCCGACCTTCCCGAAGGCACGCAAGCCGAGATCATCGCCGACGCCTTGCAAGTCTGGTCCGACGTGGTCCCCCTCAATTTTCAGCGCGTCGATGCGGCTGGCGACGCAGATATGGTCATTGGTTTTGGTACGGGCGATCACTGCGAACTTTACGATGCAACAAACCAGACCTGCCCCGCACAAGCCGATCAGGGTGGTGCGTTCGATGGGGCCAGCGGTGTGCTTGCACATTGCTATTTCCCGCCGGGCAGTGGTGGGCCCAATGCAGGCGACTGTCATTTCGACGATGCCGAAACCTGGGCGGATAACAATGCCAGCGGTTCGGAAATACGCTTGCTCGAGACTGCGATTCACGAATTGGGCCACGGACTTGGCCTCGGTCACAGCGAAGTGGAAGCGGCGATCATGTTTCCCAGTTATCGACCGGGTCAGCGCAAACTCGGCTTGGATCAGGACGATATTGCCGGTGTCCAGGAACTGTACGGAGCGCGCGATGGTGGCGTCATGCCACGCCGGCCCGACCGCCCTGAGACACCCACCGACGTTCCAACCGATCCGTCTGAAGTCGCAACCGACGACCCAGATGGTGACGGACTCGACACCGACACGGAACTCTTCATCACCGGTACCGATCCGAACGATTTTGACACCGACAACGACGGCCTCATCGATTTCGAGGTCGTATTCGGATTGAATCCGCTCAATGCCGACACCGATGGCGACGGAATCAGCGACGGTGACGAAGTCGATCAGGACACCGATCCATTCACGCCAAACTTTGGCGGCGGCAATGTCGGCGATATTGCCGGTCTGTACTGCGGGGTAGCCAATGACGGCACGCCGGTGGCTGTTGGCATCGACACAGAGGGTTGCGTGCTGGGCGAGATTGCGGTGCTGCAATTTGGTTTTGAATCGATCGTCGAGTTGTTCGGTGCCGCCGACGCCGAAGGCAACATGCTGATGATTTCGCCTGACTTCTTCTTCGGATTTGAAGGGGTCATCTTCGGCGATACCATCACAGGAAATGTAGAAACTGCCGGCGGATTCGTAGGCACATGGGAAGCCATCAAGACCGACGCACCGGATTGCTCCAGCGTAGATGTCACTCCACCCGACGGAGGCGGTCAACAGTTCTGCGACGATTCATGCTTCTTCGCACAGGACGGCGAATGCGACGACGGCGGAGACGGATTTGAACAATTTTGCGACTTCGGAACCGATTGCAGCGACTGCGGCGTCAGAGTACTGGAAGGCAAGAAAGTTCCGGCTGGCGAGCTAAAACTGACGCCGATGGATGTATTCCAACCGGTTCCATCGAATAAGCAACCGTTGTTGATGCAGATGCATGACAGGGTGAACTGGCAAGAGCAATGAGTTTCAGGTTTGCCGCCTGAATCGCTGCGACCAAAATGTTCACAACGCTAGACGAGTTTTGGACGTGGATCGTAGGTCTGGAGAACTCGATTGCGACTGACAAAAAGCGGAATCAAAATGAACAGCTTGATCCAAATTAGAGGGTTCGAAACCTGAATCGTCTCGACGACGTCGGTCACGCCAAATAGTACAAACAACGCGCCATAAACCAATTCCTGTTTGGAGCGATGATGTACTGCGTTTCGTCGAAGCGCATATGCAGCACACCCAAACCAAAACGAGGCCTCAACGAGATTGAATCCGACCAGGCAGTAATCGACCGCAGTCATCGCATGCCAATCGGTTGCATAGTGAATCTTGCAGAAAACGAAATGGGTCAGATTCATCGAGCTTTCCCGTAGTTCCAGCGCAATGTCAAGGACTCGACCTCGCCAGTAATAACTACGGAGTGCAAGTTGTTTCTCTCACGATGGTTTTTGAGTTTTTCTTGGAAACCTGCCCAGACATCACCCCACCGTATCCCTCACCATACCGAACGCTGCATTAAGCAACAGGGTGGAAGATGCCACTTGTCGAGAAGGCGTTGTACAACACGCATTGGAACCGTTGTGACCGATGGGCTTAATTTATGACAAGTCTGGTTCAGGAGAATCAACCGGCAAAAACATAGTGCTGATGGAATTGGCCGCCGCGCTTGTCGCCCCACTTGCACTCGTAGTTGTGGTTTTCCATCCAACGCTTGAGTTCGTCGGGCGTGTCCCCGAAGTGACCCATCGCTTCTGGATGTACTTCGACAAACAGTTCGCGAAGCCGACCCGCCTTTAGCGTTTGCTCAAAACCTCGCAGGACCGACAATTCAGCCCCCTCGACATCTAGCTTGATCACATTGGGATACGAACCGCTGCTCTCCGCGAATTGGTCGCCGCTTTTGATCTCGATCTCGACGGCTCTTGAACCTTGCTGATACCCGGATGCCAACGAGTGTGAGCCAGCCCCGACTTCATCCACCACAAATAGCTCGCAGGCACCTTCTTTATCTCCAAGAGCGAACTGATTGACGACCAGATCGTTGAGTCCGTTTAGTTGAAGATTGCTACGCAACTCCTGCGCGTTGGCTGGCTCGGGTTCAAAACAGCAAATACTCAGTTGCTTTCCATCCATCTTTTTGGCGATCAGGATGGAAATCATGCCAATGTTGGCACCTATGTCATAGAAAACATCGCCCGGTTTCAACGAGTTTAACATTCTCTCGACGAAAGGCTCTTCGCCCTGTAACGAGTCGATTCGAGACACCTCGATTGCGGAGCGCACAACGAATTTCATCGGCACGCCCATGACGTTGCATTCGTGTGTCCCCTGCTTGACCACGAGGTTGTCATAGAGACGTCGGCCCATACCGGTTATTCCGACTGAGCGCAGCATCTTCCCGACAAATGAACCGCGAAGGGAATGGCGCATGCTTTGTAGCGTTCGTGTAATCATGAATTCCTCGTGACCAATGCTTGCGGATTTATATATTGATCGTATCTGGATGTCGGCACCGGCACTGATCCTATGCCATTGCCGTCAATCGGGTCCATTCCGTGATTCTAACAATTGACCTCGCAATCAGAAACTCTATGCCAATCCATGCATATCCAACCATTAAGGATTCGTGGATCGACATCTCAATGTCCTGATGTATCGGACTCTTTCGACTTGCTGACCTGCCCAGACATCACCCCACCGTAGCCCGCACCATACCATACCCCACTGTAAAAACCGTGATGGAAGATGACCCTTGCCGAGTAGGTTCCGAGAATGGGCATGGTCAATTCGGTTAGCGTGATCATCGGTGTATCGTCAGCCCACACGACGCGAACGGGGACGGGCAGGTTCACGTCGCGGTCGGCATAGACGATTCTTGCGGTGATGACCCAATTCTCATCGCCGCTTTTAACCGCAGAAACAATTTCGTAACGATCGGTTTTGGGATCGCCGAGTTTCATTTCTTCGCCCGGCTTATCGAAATACGTCATCCGCCAGGTGCCTTCGAGAACCGCACCAGTGAGCAACTTAGCGAACGCCTTTTCCTTTTCGTTCAATTTGCTGGCGGCAGATTCTTTGGTAGCCGGTTGTTTTTCCTTTGACTGTTCGTCGGCGATTGCGGTTTGAAAAATGCCCACTGCCAATGCGGCGAACGCACAAGCGATTCCAAATGTTTTTCGATTCATCGCATGCTCCTTGGGTTTAGCCGGTGCGACCGGGTCGCACCCGACGGTGTGCAATATCTATGCAACGATCAAGGCTTTGACGCTCTTGCCGGATTCGACGTCGGCTAAGGCTTCGTTGGCCTGTTCCAGGTTATAGCGCTCGAAGGCGATTGCCGACAATGCTGTTCGCATCCGTTCATCCTTCAGCAATTGCACGCTGCGATAGAAATGCGAATAGTCCGAACCCCACACACCGCGAATGTCGAGGTGCTTTCGGTTTAACTCCGTGTGCGGATTGATGTCAACCTTGCCCGCGTCGGTGTACTGCCCCACCACCGTCACCCTTCCCGCATCGCGCGTCCAGTTCATCGCCTGTTTGACAGCCACCGGCGCGCCCGTCGCTTCGATGCTGACGTCCACCCCTCGACCGTCGGTTTGCTGCATGACCCAGGCAGTGCGATCTTCAACCGTCGCGTCGTCGATGCAGAGCGATCTGGATGCACCCATCATCTCGGCGATTTTCAATCGGTGAGCCGGTGCGCCGATGCACAAAACCTTCGCCGCCCCACGCAAATGAGCCAGTGCGACAGCGGCCAACCCTACCGGTCCTGCCCCCAATACCAGCACCGATTCGCCGATTTGAATATTGCTGCGATCCACCGCGTGCAGTGCCGTCGGCAGTCCGCATCCGCCAGCCATGAATCCGATGGGGTCGACACCGTCGAGGGAAATAACGTGCGTACCGTTCATCAAGTAAAGCTTCTCAGCCCACCCGCCGGTCAGCCCGTCTTCGACGCCATAGGTAATGCCATAAACTTTTCGCGACGGACAGCGCGTCGAAGCCTTCGCCACCAGGCAATGCCAACATGCGTGACACGTTCGATGCACATCGAGAAATGTCACGCTGTCGCCTTCCGCAAAAGCTCGTCCGCTCACGTCGCAAACGTTACCGCGAATCTTTTCGAGCACGCCAACCGACACGTGGCCGGGAATAATTGGGTACGGGACACCAGCAAGTTGCCCGTGCAAGAGATGCACATCGGTTCCGCAGACCTCGCTTGATGTAACCTTCATCAGCGCCGAGTTCATTTCCAATTCCGGTTCGGAGAGTTCGCGTACCTCTACGGGCTTGTGCGGCGCGGACATGACGGCTGCGCGGACGGATGGCATATTCAATCCCTCGTCGAATAAGTTTGAAGATACGAGACTTTCCGAAGTGTAACGCAGTATTGCCACAAATGAAAAACGACCCAGCCGCAAACGGCATGGGTCGTGGAATTTAATTCATCTGTAGGGTCCGCTGTGCGGACCATTTCGGATTGAACAACCGGTCCGCACAGCGGACCCTTCGGATCTAGGGTTCGACCGAATCCATCATCGCGGTGAAGTCCTCTAGGTCCACGTCGGTATCGACGTCAAAGTTGTACACGTCGAGGCAATCCTGCGAATCCCAATTGGCATCCAGCGGTGCAGGAGGAGCATCCGGACCGGCCATGCAATCTACGAATGCCGGCAGATCGTCCACATCGATGTCGCCATCACCGTCACCATCGCCCGCGATAAACAAATCGCGCGACACGAAATCCATTTCCACCGGCGCACTCTTTCCGAACATCTCCCACATATCGTACGCAAGATCGCCAGCCGTATTCGTCGTGTTGGTGTCTCGCAGGAACTCGATGTATTCCTTTGACGTTGTCTGGTGATACACCGCCACCTCGACACTGACGGCAGTCGGTGGAATCGTGTAATCGGTGTCATCCCAGTTCTGCCCATCGGCATAGGCGTACCCAACCGGTTCGGCTTGAATCGATTCGAAATTTGTGTTGATAAATCCCAACGGTGGGATGCGATTGTCCAGCAGTACCTCGTTGTTGAGCGCAAAGTGGAACGATTCGCCAATCGGCAGCCCGGTCGAATTAGCCATTTCCGCGTCGAGGCCGTGCTTCACTTCATAGACCTTCGTGTCAGCCGTCGTCAAACCTGCCGACGTTACATCGTACGCCCCACGCTCGGCAACAAGCGCATCGGTTTCGTCAAAGAATCGAACGTTAATCCACATGCGCCGACCTTCGCCATAACCGGTCGGCAGTTTGTGCCCACTGAAGTTGATGATCCGAACCGTCAACGTGTCGCCATCGACATACGTTTCCAAATCCGAAGCACGGACGAGCATCGACTCGTTTCTTGCAATCGAATCGGTAACGCTTTGCGCAGAAAGACCGGTCTCATTGTCCGGATACAGATGGCGCACCGCGCTTAGCACCCAACTGTTCGCACCGTTGAAGTTGTGCTGTGCAAGATCGGTACGCGTGAAGGTCGGCGGGAAGCGGCACCCGTCACCCGTCGTGTCCTCCATGTGGCAATCCTGGCATGAACTGACTGCCGGCAGATTCCCGCCGAATCGTCCGCCCATATTGATCGAAGAAAGCGCGAACGAACTCTGTGCCCATTCGCTGTACGTTCGCTCGACCGGGAATTGATCGAACTTGTCCTGTGTTGGATGTTCAGCATCGAGATCATTTAGTGCGTACGAACCGTCGGGCTGCTTGGTGAACAGCGGGTTGCTGACATCGTGACACGTCGCACAAAGCGCAGACGTTTGATGAAACGGCGAAATCTCAAAATCGTGGTACGGGAAGAACCCGCCATGATCCGCCACCAGATCGTAAGGCCCACGGCGGCGATCGATCGGATCAAAAATATACTGTCCCGAGCCGGGATTTACTGGTACGCCACCGGTTACGCTCGCAAGAATCCCCGAATCCACGGCTGGACTGACACCGGGTTTGTAAACAGGATCGACCATTCGGTGGCAAATCGAACATGAAACACCGTCAAAGTCTTTGCCGGTCATTGCCGAACCGTCGGTCATTCCCGGGCCAGCCACGCGCCCTTCGGCCCATCCCGTTGGCGTGTGACAACGAAGGCAATACGCGCCCGCAAAGTCCGCATCTTGCTCAGCAATGGCGAGCGCCGCATAGAAGATCGGATCGCGGGCGGCTTGGCCCATCATGCTTGCAGCCCATCGATCGAAAGGGGCTGTCGTTTCATCAAACGTAACCGTTGGAGATCCGGCTTGGTGGCATAAAATGCACTGCTCGAAAGCCCCAGCCAGGGGTTCTTGCAGGTCGGCACCTTTTCCGATACCCGGTTGCGTTCCGGGCATGAAAAAATCTTCGAGCGTTGTACCGGTTGGCAGCGCAGCAAACGCTTCAACGTTGGTCAGCGCTACAACAGCTGTCGCAACACAAAAACCATAAGCCACGACGCTGCACGAATTGATGCGGTCTCGCACTTGCTGTTCTCCTCCTGAGCGGAATCCATGTCGTTCCGCCAACGCGGCGCGACGATTCCGAATAAACTCCAAAAGCTTGATTTCGAATCGCTTAGGTTTGCCGCCAGCGTTGCCCGGCGTTGGCAGCCATGACAGTGATTCGCAACAAAATGACGGTGCGCGAGATCGCGCCACGCCACGAAATTAAACCTGCACGATTGTATCGCCAAGGCGTTGCAAGGTTCAAGGTTTCATGACGACACACATTCGACATAAACCAAACGCATCTTCATCTGAAACGTGCTATCATGCTCAACATAGCAAAGGTTTATAGGTCATGAAGTCCACAACAAGGAGATACACAATGTCGTCAGTTGCCAAGATAACCGAAATCTCAGCCAGTTCCGACAAGAGCTTTGCGGACGCGATGGACGTCGGAATCACCCGCGCCAGTAAAACACTCAAGAATATCAGCGGCGCCTGGGTGAATGAAATGAAAGTTGACGTCAAGGACGGAAAGATTTGCTCTTACCGCGTCAACATGAAAGTCACTTTCGTCATTGACGATTAGCGCCATGAAGCATCGGCTGAATCGAAACCTCGTTGGCGTCATTGGTGCAGGGACAGAATCAGACCGCACCAACCAGCAGGCCCACGAAGTCGGTCGATTGCTCGCCCGCGCCGGCTGTTCGATCATTTGCGGGGGGCTCGAGGGCGTGATGCGCGAAACCGCTCGTGGATTTCGCGATGCGCTAGGCGACGCCGATACAGGTTGCAGGCAGATCGTCGTGGGCATTCTCCCATCCAACGACACCCACGATGGCAACGATTACCTCGACCTGTCCATCGCCACCGGATTGGGTGAATCCCGCAACAGCGTCATCGTCAACAGCGCGATGGCGTATATTGCCGTTGGCGGCGGATTCGGAACGCTTTCAGAGATCGCCTACGCGCTTCGACTGGGAAAAACGGTCATCGGTCTGGGGTCGTGGGACGTTCATGAGGACGTCATCAAGGCGAGTACGCCCGATGAGGCAGTGCGACTGGCGGTCGCGGCATTGTCGTCAGCACCTAGCGGCTAGCCGCAATACTCCAATTAACCGCAGTACTCGGCGTACGTCTTTGGCGTTTCGTACACGCGGACTTTTTTCAAAGTCACGGGATCAAACGCGCCGTTTAGACGATTCCAAATCGCTCGGGTGATGTTTTCCACGCTGGGATTCGTCTCTGCAAAGTCAGCACAGTCGAGATTCAAATGTTTGTGATCGAACACATCGATCACGCGTTCATTCACGATTCGTTCCAGCCGATCAACTCCAAGCAACATACCGGATTTCGCATCCGGTTCGCCTCCGACCGTCACTTCAACAACATAGTTATGCCCATGCCCATTCGGGTTGGTACACTTGCCAAATATGCGTCGGTTTTCCTCATCGCTTAAGTCTGCGCAGTGCAAGCGATGGGCGGCAGCAAACTCAAATGATTGGGTGATTTGAACCATCTCTGAATTCCCTTTGTTCCAAGTGTACGCCAGGAATGGCGTCGCTCGCAATTCGAGTCGAATCAATTCCGCGCCTTCGGGCATGACGTCTTCGAGCGGGCGAATGATGTGTCGCAACACTTCTTCGTGGGTCGCACCGTTCGCCAGATCGCGTTGATTGGTTTCACGCATCAACGGGATCGCCACGTCGCGAACGGCTCGATCGAGTGTAACGATGTTGCACAAATAACCGGTCCGTCGATCGACCACACCGCGCACGGTCACGCGTAACAGCAGATACGGCGCCAACCGATCGGATGCTGGCCAACCTGCCCACGAGTTTCGCGGTTTGGTGTTGGCGGCAACTTCGGTCAGCGAAAACCGCACTTCGCGCGTCAATTCCATGATCAGATCGCTATACACATCATGATTCTACGGCTTGTGATTGTGGCGTCGAGCCGGAAGCCAAACGATTCGAAAGATTGGGAAGCCCAATTGAGCAACTCTGGAATGCACTCGACGTTTCGGTCATACTGGCAAGATCATGAAAACGCCTCCGTTCAAAACGGCAATCACTTCCACCAAACCGAACGAAATCCTGTTGCGCGGTTACCCCATTGAGGAATTGATGGGCAGCGTCGATTTCGGCCAAGCCATCTATTTGCTCTTTCGAGGCGATTTGCCCAGTCCCGCCGTTGGAAAACTGATCACCGCGATGATCGTTTCATCGATCGATCATGGGCCCACCGCCCCATCAGTCAACAGTGCGCGTTTGGCTGCGTCGACGGGGGCGCCGCTGAATGCCTGTGTCGCTGCCGGTGTACTCAACATCAATCGTTACCACGGCGGCGCGATTGAAGATTGCGCCAGAGCGATTCTCGAAATAACCGAACGCGCCGAGACTGATTCCATTTCACTCGAAGACGCGACTGCGAAAGTGCTGAGCGAATACCGCACCCGCAACTACCGCGTCGCAGGGTTTGGACATCCAATGCACCGTGCCGACCCGCGTACCCCGCGTTTGTTCGAACTGGCAGGACAAGCGGGCGTTTGTGGCAGATTTGTTGAAACCTGCCGTCTCATCGAAGCCGGCCTGGCCAGGCAATTGGGCAAGACCTTGCCCATAAACATCAACGGCGCGACCAGTGCTGTGTTACTCGAAATGGGATTTGAGCCAGATGTGATGAACGGTCTCTTTATGATCGCTCGCATCCCGGGACTGATCGCACAAGCAAGGGAAGAAATGATCCGCGAAAAGAAAATGCGCAATATTGATCCTTATAGGAGCGAGTACGACGGCCCGGCGAAACGCAGCGTTGATAAGCACGGTTGAGAAACAGTAAATTAATATCGTTTCGAAGACTGCTTGATTCGGGAATCGAATTTGCGTTGTGACCGGACCGCTTGCACAAGTCACTGCGGCATCAAGCGTAGTGAAGATTCACATTGTAACGATTGTATCGATTGCGCAGAAATAGACCGATAACATGCAATCAATTTTTCGATGTAATTCGGACGTGAAATCCCAAATCAATTCCGTTAGGATGCTCGTCTACAAATCAACTGGTCGGTATGCAGCGTTATCGTCCGTCGCCAGATAAAGCGGCGGGCTCGTCGAATGGAGGAGGAGCGACGGGCTCGCCCAACTTATTTTTACTCACACATTCCTTGTGGGCTCAGAACATCCAACCTGCTTTGGCCATCCCACTTGATATTTGATAATTGTTGATATTTGGCAAACAACTTCACGCATCGTCATTCCTGTTTGAATCCGATGCATCTGCGCCTGCGTCTTTCCCCGTGCGGTCCTTTATCGCTTCGCGCAGAATGTACTCAATCTGACCGTTGACGCTTCGCAGTTCCGCGTCTGCAAAACGTTTGACCTCCGCCCAAAGCTCAGGCGGGAGTCTCAACAGGATCGATTTCTTTTCGGCCATTGCGCCTTCCTGGCAGCTCCAAAGAATCGGCTGGGTTCAAACGCTGGATCGACTCGCTCAGTTGGTATGGTGAGCCGGCTAGTACAGCGAACCGGCATTGACGACCGGGTGTGCGGCTTTCTCACCGCACAACACGACCAACAGGTTACTGACCATTGTCGCTTTTCGTTCGTCGTCGAGTTTGACAGTGTCGTGTTCTTCCAGTTTTTCGAGGGCCATCTCAACCATCCCCACTGCCCCATCGACAATTCGTCGCCGCGCAGCCACGATGGCTTCGGCTTGTTGACGTTGGAGCATCGCGCCTGCAATCTCCTGGGCATAGGCAAGGTGACTGAGACGGGCTTCGTCGATGATGACCCCGGCTTTCGACAATCGTTCTGCCAGCTCTTCCTGCAAATCGTTGGACACTTCGTCGATTGAACCGCGTAACGAAAGTTCTTCGTCGCTCTCACCGGTGTCGTACGGATACTTCGTCGCCAGATGCCGCAGCGCCGATTCGCTTTGGATCGCAACGTAGTGTTCAAAGTCTTCAACATCGAACACCGCCTCAGCCGTGTCTGCCACCCGCCAGACCACGACCAACGCAATCTCAATGGGATTACCGTTGCGGTCGTTCACCTTGAGCTTTTCGCCGTTGAGGTTGTGAGCCCGCAGCGAAACCTTTTGCTTCGTCAAGAACGGATTCGCCCAGCGGAATCCCTCCTCCCGCGTCGTCCCCTTGTACTTCCCAAAAAGAAGCAAGACGGCTGACATGTTGGGCTGAAGCGTAAAAAAACCGCACATCAGGATCGTCCAAACGATGAACCCAAGCCCTGCGGCAATAAGCAACGCGAGCCATCCCGCATCGAATCCGCCATCCGCGAGCCTTCGAATCGGCAGATAGATCGCGTAGGCGTCCACAAGGAAGACCGCTAAGAGGATGAAAAGTGTAGGCCATCCGTTTGCAGTTTTGATGGATCGTTCTTTGGTCATCGAGGTGTCTCCTTGAAGTATTGATATGATATACTTAATATATCACCAAAGTATCACCGCCGCAAGACGCAGATTCAAAGGCACATAACTTCCGACACAATTTGAATTCTGAATTGGGTGTGCAGAATCCTGAGTTGCGAGTGCAGTATTGCCCATTCCGGGCTCTGGGGGGCGGATTGGCGGTGTGCGGCAGGGAAATGGGTGGGATTGTGGAAGTGGCGGTTGGGACGCAGCCGCTTTTGCTCCTGCTCGCGATTTGCGCCTTATGGTGCCCCCACAAGTTCAGCCTGATCAGCCCGCTCGGGTTCCAGAGAAGCGACAACGTCAGATTCAAAGCCCGGCCGATATGCCACAACTTTGATCCCGAATTGATCGCTGACGCCCCGTTCACTCTTGCGAACTTCATCTACGAGAACGATCGGCTGAATGCCTCCCATCATCGCCCCAGCGTCACCGTCGTGTCCCTGAATCTTCAACACTTCGCCCCAATCGCCTCGGACCGCCGCTTGCGGAACGATGTAGCTGTCGCAGCGGTAGCAGCGGAGCAGTCGCGACAGATCCTTCATGGTTCCGCAGGACACTACGACGTGACCAGCTTCTTCCATCGCACCACGCAGTCTCCGCGTTTCCACAGAACCGTGTTCGAGAAGGAAAATCGTTTGACCGGTCGCAAGTCGTCGTTTGGCAGCCAGCGCGACGGCTTCATACAACCGACGGCGGTCGGCTGGCCGATGCAGGTAGGCTACGATGGGCATGCGATGGGCACTTTCCAAACCGTCTTCAAAGCTGTGCAGAATCGTTGCGAATCCCATGTCTCGGCGGCCATGGAGTGCGGTCAAAAGTTCGCTCGTACTCATGTCGGGAAGTTGCACATCGGTCAGGACAACATCGAACGGTTCGCGATCAAGCAGATCGACGAGTCGCGAACCGCAATGGGCGATGGACACATGGTAGTTCTGCTGACGCAGCGCCTGGGCCATCATCGAAGCCAATTCCGGATCGGAGTCGCAAACCACCACGCGACAGTTGCCCGCAAACGGTTCGATCGAAACGGGTTCGTCAGCCGTCGTGTCGATGGTCGGAATCGCGAAGTAGACCACAGCCCCATTTTCCAACTCACTGTCCAGCCAGATGCGTCCCTGGTATGACTCCACGATGCGGCGGGCGATGTACAAACCCAATCCCACGCGCGGTTCAAACTTTGCTTCATCGGAGGCATCGGCGATTGCAGCCCGGTCAAAAGCAGCACCCCAACGTTCGCGAGGAATGCCTGCGCCGTTGTCGGCGACGGAAACCACCAACTCGCACGGACGTTCTTCGACATTGACCTGGACCGATCCGCCGGTGGGCGTGCCTGCGATGGCGTTGGACATCAATCGCCGAAGCGCGCGCGAAATCTTGTCTGCATCGGCAAGAGCTGGCGGAAGCGACGTCGGGCAATCGAGACGCAGGCCAATCGATCGTGACTCCGCCAACGCCTCGAAACTCGCTACGGATTCTGCAATGGCATCTTCGAGACAACACGCAGTACCGAACGTTTCTGCTGATTCGTGGGTCTCTTTATCAAGACGTTGCAATTCTT
This sequence comes from Alphaproteobacteria bacterium, assembly GCA_028285105.1. Classification (GTDB taxonomy): domain Bacteria; phylum Planctomycetota; class Phycisphaerae; order UBA1845; family UBA1845; genus UBA1845. Next base: position 36,141 of record JANQQE010000031.1, on the reverse strand, counting down.
CCAGGTCACCGATTTGTTGGGCGATACTGGTGCTCTGCTGCGCGATCGTTTCGATCAAATCGAGGCGACTCTCGCGCGAGAGCGAATCGACTTCTTCGCGCAAAACCTCAGCATGTTGCTGAATCGCGTTGAGCGGCTGACAAATGTCATATGAAACGATTGAAAGAATGCCCGACTTGACTTCCTCGAGTTCAAGATTCGCCTGGCGTTGAATGCGACTTTCAACATTTTTCTGTCGGTGGTGGTTGCCCAGTTTCTGAATGCTGCGGTTGATGGCGTTGTGGCAGGTCGTCGGCGCGGCGGGCAGGTCTTCAATCGATTCGTCTTCAGCCAGCGCATTGATGGCTGCGCTGATGCCTTCCAAAAAGCGACGTTCACGTCGCACACCGATCATGCTCAAACTTGCACCGATGAGGATCGCCCCTCCGAAACCGATCGCGATTTCGCTGGGGAATATCTCAAAATCCAGGATGAACAGCCCAAGGTAGACACCAGCTGCTATAACCGTTCCGATGATTCCGCCCTTCAAGATGCGGGCCAACGTCAGCGGCAGGCAAAGAGCGGATCGTGAACTCTTTGCGGTTTGTGATGCCGCCAGTTCATTGAATGGACTTTGTTTTTCCGCCGAATCACTTTGCCCGTCAATACCGTCGAGGGTTGACAGATTTTCCGCAAACTGAATGCCCACGAGATAGCCATGGACTCCGGGTGACGCATGCTGAACCGTTCCGTCGATCCAACAACTGCCCTCAACATCGAGTACGGAAAGATTGCTGCCCACAGCGAACTGGCGCTCCGTCCACACACCGATGCCACCGGCAGAGACGTTGTGTACCAACACGGACTGCACGTCCGTTCCAGCACTCGGATCGGTTGAGATCTCGACGCGCATGCCCAAGGTGTAGCGCGTGTGTTTGCGCAGCCCCGAATCGCTGTCAGGTTGCCCGTTCTCCTGGGCAATCGATAATAGACTTGCAGACTGGTTCGTTGAGGCACTTGACACGGCAGCGACTCCCTTTGTTACGCGACGACTTCGCGATGATGTGGCGCGCGATTGCAAACGCAACGTTGCAACGACACTCGTAAGGTTCTAAATGTGCCAGCCAGTGGCTGTATCGGCATGATGAATGTACGATTCGTGCAACTTCAAACCCCCGCCGAGCCTGTCCGATAAACGCAGACCTCTGACGCTTCCACAAACTTGGATGTAACGTCTGATAGCTTGTTGAATCGTTTTTCGGCAGGCACCAACTCATAGCGCAACGCTGGCACGTAACTCCGTTGGCCGATGTACATTTGAACACCGTTAGCCGGTCTTTCAAACCGGTCAATCAGTTAGTCAGCGCCCGGCGGAGCAATTGTCGTGATCGAACCAGGTTCTAACTCGCAACCATTCGCAGACTTTGAAGCAGCAGAAAACACGAGTCCGCTCGCGGCTGACACATCATCGCTCCAGACACTGCTGGCTGACACAGTACGAGCCGAAGCGTCTGACCTTCACGTTCTGGGAGACGAACGCCCCCGCATTCGCGTACACGGTCAGTTGCAGTCGTTCGGCAGTGCGATTGCCAATGATGCACTAGCCGACATGCTGGCGTCGGTGTGCCCACCGTCCATTCGCGACAACATCGATTCCGACGCTCGAAAAGCGGCTGACAAACTCGGTGAATCATTCTCGCACGATCTGGACTTTTCGTTTGAATCCGAAGTGGATGGCGCGCTTCAGCGATACCGCGTCAACGTGTTTTATGCGCATGGACGCATTGGCGCATGCGTCCGCGTCGTTCCGGGTACGGTCCCCACCGCAGAATGGGCGGGCCTCCCGCAAGACGTCATCAAACGTGTCGTCGGATTTCGCAACGGTCTGGTATTGGTCACCGGCGTCACCGGTTCGGGTAAGAGTACAACACTTGCGGTTATCCTTCAGGAAATCATCAAGAATTCGACAAGCCGCGTCATCACGATTGAGGAACCAATCGAATACGTTCACGGATATGGCGACAACGCACTCATCACGCAGCGCGAAGTCGGTGTCGACGTTTACAGTTTTGCGGCTGGTTTGAAGTACGGGCTGCGACAAGACCCCGATGTCATTCTCGTCGGTGAAATTCGCGATCGCGAAACTGCGCAAATGGCACTGACCGCGGCAGAGACGGGGCATCTGGTGCTGTCCACCGTCCACACACGCGATGCGAAAGGCGCCGTCAGCCGATTCACCGACCTCTTCCCCCGCGAACGCAGCGATGAGATTTGTGCGCAACTTGCTGTCAACCTGCGGATGGTGCTAAGCCAACACCTGCTACCGCATGCGCAACCCAACCAACGTCGCGTCCTGGCCTATGAAGTGATGTTCAGCAACTTGCCGGTGACCAGCGCGATTCGCTCGAACAATCTGGTGGCGATCGGCGATGCTATCCTTACCGGCAAAAGTGACGGTATGATCACCATCGACGAAGTCCTCATAGAACATCTGCAAGCCGGCAAACTCGACCTTGCCACCGCACTCGACTACGCCACCGATCCCAAGCGAATATCGATGCGCATGAATGCAGAGGTCGAACCCAAAAAGCGCAAACTTCCGGCATGGGCTTGAGCGAATTCGGTTCGGCAGAACCACCAACTGTTCTTATGTGTCCTTGGGGCCCGGTTCCGTCGCAGGCGAATCGACACGCAGCATTCGAAACTTCTTAATCGCAACGAGCGTCAAGACGCCGAGCATGGCGTAGATGGGTACCACATAACGAGATCTGAAAAAAATCGGGACGATACAGCCAGCCGCAGCGAAGAATGCTGCCAGCACGTAACTGATGACCACCACTTTCTTGACGCTCATCCCCCGATCACGCAGTTGATCGTAAAAATGACTCCGGTCACCCATCATCAGCGGTCGCTGGGCCCTCCACCGACGCAACAATGCCAGGGTCATGTCGGAAATGGGCAGCCCGACAACGACGATCGCACCCAGCATCCATTTGAGAATCTGGTCTTCGGCAAACATTAGAATCATCACGGCTGCGGTGAAACCCAGAAGCATCGAACCCGCATCGCCCATGAAGATGCTCGCGGGGTTTCGGTTGTAGGGCAAGAAACCCAGCGCCCCACCCATCATCGACAGCGTCACGAGCATGCGAATCACGTTGTCATGTTGCCACGCACCATACATGTGCAGATGCACCGCGAGTACCAGAAATCCGAACGAAATAATGCCCAATACTCCGCTGCACAATCCATCCATGCCGTCGAGCAGATTGGTCGCATTGCACGCACCGACAACGATGAATACAGTCAGCGGAACGGTGTAAACCCAGCCGATCCACCGGTCCTGGTCCGACATGCTGACGCCGAAGTTTTGCAATGCCTTCCCGACGAAGTCATCGCCCAGTCCGACAAAAACAAGAATGAGTGCGACGGTGATGTTGCCCGCCAACTTGACGATCGGAGACGCCATCCGCAGATCGTCAAAAAGACCCAGCGCCATGATCGCGGTTCCGCCGATGAGTATGCCCAGCAGCATCGGACTTTGCAGGGTCAGCGGTGCGAGGTCCGCCCATTTGATTTCCGCCCACGGGTCGAGCCGACCAATCCACCACGAACCGAAAATGATTCCGCCCGCCCATGCCAGAAAAATCGCAACACCGCCAAGATACGGAATCGGTTGCTTGTGCGGTTTGAGCCAGTCGTCGGGGCGGTCCACGATATTGAGGCGTTTGGCAAACAACCTGCAAATCGGCGTCGCCAGAAGTGAGATACCGAATGAAAACGCGAGAATGGGCCAGTACGCCCCGACAATCTCCGCAAGCGACAGCACCGGTTTCTGAGACCAAACAGTTTGATCGGCCAACATCGTCAATTCAGAAACTCCACAGCACAGAAACGTCGCAGCAAAGATTTCGGCCTTCGACGCGCTTTGAGCCCTCGGCCCCGCATCGACATGGCGCGATTCGATTTATGGCCATACTATGATGGAGTACAGCACGCCTGTCCAGCCAACATGAATCGTCCAACCAACCTAGCACCGGCAGATTGTTCTACGCTGCCAAGCTTGTGACAGTTCAAGGCTCGGACAGGATCGACGAGCGTGTCAATGGGAATCGACGACCAGCCCGTCGTGCGCCAGCGCCATCGATTCCGGAAGGATTGCGTTGGTCGATTCGTGCCCGAGTGCGTGAGCAATGTGGGTGAACCATGTGCGCTTCGCGCCGATGCGGCTGGCCATGGCGATGGCTTCTTCGAGATTGAAATGCGTCGGATGCGGCGAGTCTCGAAGGGCGTCGAGGATCAGCACGTCGAGTCCTTCCAACCGCTTCATGGAATGGGCCGGAATTTCGTTGCAATCGGTACAATAGGCGATATTGCCGAAACGAAATCCAAGCACCGGAAGCGGGCCGTGCATCAGCGGAACCGGAAGTACGTTGACACCGCCAATGGTCAGCAGCTGATCTTCGACCAGTGGTTGATCGTCGATTTCGATCAGCTGAAGCGATGGTTTGTGTGAAGGATAATCCGGGTCATCCTGAAAGATGTACGCAAACATCGACCGAATCGCATCCAACGTGGCAGACGTCCCGTAACAATCGAGCGTTGAACGACTCAACCAGTTGAACCGTCGCAAGTCATCCATCCCGGTAACGTGGTCGGCATGAGCATGCGTGAACAATACCGCGTCGATGTGGTTCACACCGTTGGCGATACACTGAAGACGAAGCTCTGGCGACGTATCAATCAGAAATGCCTTTCCGCAAGTCTCAACCAGAACGCTCGTTCGCGTACGCTTGTCGCGCGGGTCCGTCGACTTACACACCGCACAATCGCAGCCAATCATCGGCACGCCGTGCGACGTACCCGTACCCAGAAATGTCACCTTCACTGCTTGCGTTTCGGGCATATTGCGATCCCTGAGCGACCGTTGCGTATCGGTTGACGGGGCAAATTGCCCTTGCTACCGTCCCATCCATGTTTCGAGCATTCGCCTGGGACACCTTAACATTCTTAAATCGCGACGCCACCACTGTATTGGCCGGACTCGCCACCGCGCTGGCGATTGGCGGTTGCACTGCCTCGAAAGACATTGAAAGCCCAACCGTCCGCGATGCGGTGGCTCAACGTTACAACGAACCGCCACGCCAAATTATCAATGCGTCGGATGCAGAAGGCAGCGACAAGAAAACCAAAGCGAGAAAACGTTCGTTCATCGAGAACGACACCGCCCCAAGCGCCGACGAACGCAACTCAACACCGCGATTCGCAATCGCCACGATCAATGGCCGCGACATCGCTCGCAATCATATTTCCCGCCAAATGCTCAAGAATCATGGTATCGATGCGTTCGATCAACTCATCGTCCTGGAACAAGCCATCCAGCGCTGCGAAGAACTCGGTTTATCCGTCACCGATATCGATGTCCAGGATGAGTACGACCGACGGTTGAAGATGCTTTTGTCTCCGCTCGCATCCGGCAGCGACGATTCCAAGTTTAATCGCGACGAAGCCGAGCGAATCCTTCGCGGAATCCTCGAACGGCGCGATATCTCCCGGCTCCAATTCCTATCGACCATTAAATGCAACGCCTATCTGCGCGCGATCGCCAACGCTCAGATGCGGTTTTCCAATGCCGATCTGAAGCGAGAATTTGCAGAACATTTTGGGGATCAGGTAATCGCCCGACATATCCAACTGCCCAATCGCCCCGATACCGAAAAACTGCGAACGATGCTTGCCGATGGGCTGGACTTTTCAGAAGCCGCAACCCGCCACAGTGCGAACCTGCGAACCGGGCCGACTGGCGGACTGCTGAGCCCGTTCGGTAAAGGCTCGCGTGAAATCCCCCAATCGATTAGGTCGACTGCTTTTGGGCTGGAAGTCGGCGAGGTATCTGCACCCATCCAAGCTGGGCCATGGTGGCATCTGGTGAAACTTGAGAAAAAAGTCGCAAACGGAGAAACTAACTGGGCTGATGTTCGACCTGAATTGGAGAAGCGTCTTTGTGAGCAACGTATAGATGCCCAAATGCAAGGTCTCTACAGGTCGTTGCATGAAGGCGCCGATGTAAAAATAAACGATCCAGTTTTGGCCCAGCAATATGCCAAACGGCAGGCCCAACGAATCGATTGAATCTAGTACCATTTCCAGGTGGAGGAACGGTCTTGGGAAGTGCAGCTTATCGTGCCATCTTGTTCTTTGGATATCCGGGATGCGGAAAAGGTACGCAAGGAGCGGCCCTCGCGGGTATGCCGCACATGGTTCACCTCGCAATGGGCGACATCTTTCGCGCGCTGGATAAGGAAAGCGATCTTGGGAAAGAATTCCTCTCGTATGCGACCAAAGGGATGTTGGTGCCCGACGAACTGACCGTTCGACTTTGGAATCAGGTGGTCGTCGGAATGGTCGCAACCGGACAGATCAATCCAAAGTATCACACGCTGCTGCTCGACGGTATCCCGCGAACGCCGTCTCAGGTGAAACTCATTGGCGAGTATGTTGAAGTGATTAAAGTCGTTCACCTCAACATGAAGGATCGAGACAAACTCGTCGAGCGATTGAAGCTCCGCGCATCGAAATCGGGCCGACCCGACGACGCGAAAGAAGAAGTCATTCGCAATCGAATCAAGGTGTACGAAGAATCGACGCTTCCCGTTTTGGAATGTTACGACCAAGACTTGATCGCGCACATCAATGCTGATCAGTCGCCGCTGGTCGTGCTTCGCGATATCTGCGTCGCGATCGATCCGGTGATTTCGACCAGTATCTGATCGCCCAGCATTCGCCGTATAACTCGATTAATAATAAATCGAAATCGTTCGATGGTGCGGTACGCATACCTCGGGCGAGCGGGCTTTGAGCCACAACGTGTAATCCAATTCCCAGGCATCGATCCGATGGCCCATCCGACGGATTTGTTGAACCAATCGATCCGCAATCCAGATCGTGACAGCCCGAAGTTCAATCTCTTCAATCGAACCAGCCACAACTTCCCTTTCGGCATCCACGTTGGCTGCGAGTTGATCGTCCAGCACCATCGCCCCGACATGGCGGAACAACTGCGGAAGGCGATAGTCGGCGAAAACCGTTAACTTCGAGAGGCCATCAATGCCGGTAAGCCCATTGGCGACCCAAGTCCGGTGAAGATCGGCGACGCAAATCTGGGCCCGCTTGAGAAACACGACAGAATCACCCATGTGAACCGCCACATCGCGAAACGACAGGAAGGCTTCGGCGAGCGTCGCGACAATTCTTGAAGCATCTTCGTCCGCCTCTTCGACAACCTTGATGAACTGGCCGCCAAATCGATCGGCAAGCACCGCCCCGGTTTCGTTCATAATGCGAAGTCGATCATCGGGCAACGGAATGCTTCCCGATCCGGCGAAGATCGTAGCAATGTCGTCGGCTGACGCGTTCCGCCATCGGTCGGCATCGAGCCACGTGCGATCGCATTCGATGGCTCGCAGCACGCCAGCAATCATGGCATGGGTGCGCGTCCAAAGAGTACCGTGATACTCGAGTTCCCATCCCTGATCCGACCAGAAACAAAAATTGAGCGCATCACAGAGCAGACAGAAATTCGCACACTCCGCGCGCGTCCCTCGAAACAAAAGCGCGTTATCTTCGGGACCGGCGATTCGCGGCCCGTCGGCCAACGCTTTGGCAAACCGCCCCACTGCCGCTTCGTTGATGGTCACGTGCTGCAAGCGATCGACAACCCGTACGACCGACGGCAGAATAGCCTCAACCGTTAGCTTCTGATTCAACGAATCGATCATTCGCAAAAGAAAAGAGCACGCACCCGAATCGTCAAGTGCGTGCCCTATTTGGTTTAGTTAACAATTGGCTTTGCTGTTCCCGTGGTTCTGCTATTCCTGCCAGGCACCGGGGTCGAGAAATTCGCGTTTGCCTTCATAGTCCTTCAAGTCTTCAGCTTCGGGCAGCGGGTCTTTCTGGGCGTCGATGACCGGCCACTCAGGCGTCAGCTTCGCGTTGATCTCAATATATTCCGACCACTTCTCCGGCAAGTCGTCCTCGGCAAAAATCGCCTCAGTTGGACACTCGGGCACACACTGCGTGCAATCGATACATTCAACGGGATCGATCACCAAAAAGTTGATGCCCTCATGAAAACAATCGACCGGGCAAACGGCTACACAGTCGGTGTACTTACAAGCCACACATGGCTCGGCCACAATATGTGCCACGACTTAATTCTCCAATGCAAACTCAAAAGATCCAGCAAAACGGCAAACGTCGGATTCCTATTCCTGGAATGCGTTCGGGTCCAGCATTTCCTTCTTGTCTTCGACTTCCTTCATTTCTTCCGCTTCGGCGAGCGGTTCCTTCTGGGTGTCGATGACCGGCCAATCGGGTGTGTACTTGGCATTGATCTCGACGTAGTCGGACCATTTCTCGGGCAGGTCGTCTTCAGCGAAGATGGCCTCCGTCGGACATTCCGGCACGCACAAACCACAATCGATGCATACGTCGGGATCGATCACGAGAAAGTTAACGCCCTCGTGAAAGCAATCCACCGGACAAACAGCAACACAGTCGGTGAATTTACAAGCTACGCAAGGTTCCGCAACAATGTGGGTCATGATCCATGCCTCCAATTTTGAAGCGGTCGGTCAGCCGCTTCGTCTTGAGTAAGTGATGCATTCCTGAACTGCAACGTCATCAACCGAAAAACAACACCCAATCATGCACTCATCCAATCCTGACAAAAATCGTGATGGGATTCTAGTGCGATCGGTTGCTCGACAGTAGCGAATTCAACTTTATTTTTCCACCCCTTTTTCATCACGACCGAATTGCAATTCTTCGCGCTTGTCTGAACCTCCCGCTCGTCCTATATATACGCCCGTGTCACGTGAACATCGATTTGTTGGATCGGCCAAACTTATTTCGCTGATGACTTTGGCATCGCGCGTGCTTGGGCTCGCGCGCGAGATGGCCTACGGTTATTTCTTCGGGATCAGCGCCCCGCTGAGCGACTTTCGCATCGCCTTTCAAATCCCGAATCTCACGCGCCGATTGTTTGGCGAAGGAGCGCTGACGTCCTCATTCATTCCTGTTTTCGCGAAGTGTCGAAGTGCTGACGGTGACGAAGCGGCCAAGCGCCTTGCCGGTGGCGTGCTGACGCTGGTCGTTGCGATTTTGACCGCGATGTTGATCGTCGCCGAAGTCGGATTGCTGATCGCCCAAGCGAAATCGCCACATCCGGTGCTTCAACTGACGATCATCCTGCTGCCTTACATGGTGCTGATCTGCGCGACAGCCCTCCTCGCCGGCGTCCTCAACAGCCTCCACCGTTTCGCCGCACCGGCGATCGCCCCCATCCTGCTGAACGTTATCATCATTGCGACGACGTGGATCTGCGGTGAGTACATGGAACTGGACCCGCACGCTCACTTGAAACTCATCGCATACAGTGTTCTTGTTGCGGGCATATTGCAGGTGGTCATTCAGGTCGTCTGGTTGCGGGCCATTAAATTCAGAATCGTTGCAAATTTCGATTGGCGATCGCCTTCTGTTCAGCGGGTGGTCATGCTGATTGTACCGATGATCGTCGGCGTTTCTGCAATTCAACTCAACACGTTTGTCGATTCGATGATCGCATATTTGTTGGTTGAAGACGGAAAGGGGCCAGCGACTCTCGGATATGCGCAATACCTGGGCCACTTGCCTCTCGGTGTCTTCGCGACGGCCATTGCGACGGCTATTTTTCCGCTGCTTAGCCAACGGGCGGCTGAAAGTGACGACGACGGTTTTGCCAAGTCTTTCGACTCGGGATTACGCACGTCGCTGTTTATCGCCATTCCGTCAGCTGTCGGGCTCATCATGATCGCCCCGCTGCTCGTGCGATTGCTGTACCAGCGCGGCGAATTCACGTCAGCCGACACCGACAGGGTTGTGACCGCATTGGTCTGCTACAGCCTCGGACTGTGGGCGTACTCGTTGCAACAGATTATGGTGCGGGGCTACTACGCAAAAGAAAACATGAAAACGCCGGTGCGCATTTCGGTTGCGATGGTTGGGCTAAACTTCGCGCTCAATATTCTGCTTGTCAAAACCAGTCTGCGAGAAGCCGGCGTCGCCCTGGCAACCGCTATCACCGCCGCGATTCAAGTCGGGCTACTCGGCGTATTCCTGAAGAAAGACATCTGCGAAATGCGCTGGGGATCGATGGCATGGTCCGGATTGAAAGCCTTCATCGCATCCGCGGTCATGGCCGCAGCGCTGTGGCTGCTCGACGAAAACTCCACAATCGGCACCGCCCTTCCAATCAACGATGTTGTTCGATTGATGATTGCGGTCGGCGGAGGTGCGACCGTATTCGCCGTCGTCGCAAAGATCCTGAAATGCGACGAGTTGAACATACTTCTACGCAAGTAAAGTTCACTTCATTTCAGAATTCGCCCGAAGGTTATGCTGTGCGATCTTCGCGTTGCGACGAAGCATATCCGGTTTCGCTCTTTTGATGGCACTTCCCTTAAGTTGCTCGCGATATTCTTCATCCGTCATCGATTGCATGGCTTCGAGACCAGGTCGCGGTCCCGGCGGACGAATGGTGAACTTCGGCTCGTTCGTCACCGGCACATCCGAATTGTGCGGGCATACCTGCTGGCAAATGTCGCACCCAAAGACCCAGTCGCCCATTTTCGATTGCAGTTCGTCAGAAACCGCCTCCGCCCGATGTTCGATCGTCAGATAGCTGATGCATCGCGACGCATCCATTTCATAAGCCGTGGGGAAAGCATCCGTCGGACATGCCTCCAGACACCGCGTACATGTCCCGCAATGATCGGGCGATGGCGTGTCGGGCGGTAACTCCAACGTCGTGACGATCAACCCGAGAAAAAAATAGCTGCCCAACACCGGATTGAGAACCAACGTGTTCTTACCGATCCAACCCACGCCTGACCGCGCGGCATATTCGCGTTCGAGAATGGGGGCTGTATCGACGCAGGCCTTCGCCTCGAAAGGTTCAGTGATTTCACAGCGAAGCCGATCGACCATTGCGAACAGCTTTCGCTTGATGACCTTGTGGTAGTCGTCGCCCCAGGCATACATCGCGACCCTGCCTCTCGCCGCTGCCTCCGATGTGTCAGCCCCCTGTTCGTCTACTCGCGATGGATCAGGTTGGTGATAATTGAGGGCACAGACGATGACGCTCTTGGCACCGGGCAGCAATTCGGACGCATCGACCCGCTGCTCTTGATGGCGATGCAGGTAATCCATCGAGCCTGCCCGACCCTGCTTCAACCAGCGCCGATAATATTCGGCTCGTTCGATGCCATCAGCCGACGCTATTCCGCAGCGTTCGAACCCGAACTCGGCTGAGAAGCCGATAATCCGCTCCTTGAGGTCGATCGAATTCACAACGCACGCACCCCGAAGATTCGGTCGATATCCAGACGTAAGGCGACATTGACACGCATTCGATGCGGCCCTATGGTCAGTTGGTTCTCGCCAATTCTGTAGGCTCGAATCTGGCTACCTTCCTCAACGTCTAACGAAGATGATAAATTCCATGTTTGATTACGACTGGTTCCATGGTATCGCGTTTCAGCAGCAACGAGAAGAAGCCCGCTATCGCTGCACGGCATCGCATTACCCGGACGTTGATCACGAAACGTGCCTGGAAAATGAGGAATTCAAGGAATTCTTCGAAACAGTCGAAACGCGCGAACTCATCTACCTGCGAGACGGATTCAGCTACGAAATCAAGCAACTCGCCCAGGTTCCGACCAAAGCCCACCTGACCTTCGAGTGCGAACCGGTGGACGACCAATACCGCGTCGGTGCGTTTGTCGTCAGCGTTCCATTCGAAGAGATTGTGCGCGTCGAGGTCTTTGCGGTTCATCCGTCCGAAAAGCCCGAAGACAGCCCGCAAATTCAAGGGTTCCGCCGGCGTCCCGAAGCCCCCGCTCCGGAAGAAGCCCATATCCCGGAGATTCAGCCAACGCTAAACGAGTCGCCCGATTAAAGCGCAAGTCAGAGCGCGAGAATTGTTTCGGCGAGAAGTGTCGGTCCCGATCGAATCGGATCGACGGCAGGTAAACCGGTTTGTTCTGAAATCGCCTTGACCGCATCGTCAGCAGCCGCCGATTCCATGCCAAAACAATTCACGGACACGGCGATCACTTTGCTTGGATGCAGCGGGCGCATGATCGCTTCGTGCAGCACGATCGACTCACCCAAATCCGCAACCGAAAATTCCGTCGCCCGCATATTCTTGCGAGGTGGATGGTGGCAAAGAATCATTGCGTCGGGCATCGCCCCGTGAATCAACCCCAACGTCACTGGCGAAAATGCCGGATTCAGCAGCGAACCCTGCCCTTCGACCAACACGTAATCCGCGTCGCCCAATTCAACCACGCCTTGTTCAATGTAACCCGTCAGAAAATCCGAGATGACCGCGTCAGCCGGTACACCACCGCCTGAAATCATGATGCCCGTTTGCCCCGTGGCGAAGAATTCGACATTGACGTTGCGTTTCTTTAGCTCATAGGCAACTTCCAATGCCGTCACGCGCTTGCCCACGTTGCAGTCGCTTCCAACCGTGAGGATTCGTTTCGCACGGGTAGAAACCGCCCTGCCACTGCCGACGGGTGGCGGTGGACCGGGATTGCGTACGTCGATTAGCGTGCAGTCGTTTTCCTTGGCCAGTTGCGCAAACCGCACGTCGTCATTGAGTCGGGCGTGCATACCGCTTACGATATCCATCCCGAATTGCAAACCGTGTTCCAGAAACTCGCGCCATGTATCTGGCAGTTGTCCTCCCGGTAGCGCAACCCCCATCAACAGTTGATTCGCGTTGAGCTTGCAGGCATCTTCAACCGACCCAACGATCGGAACGTCTGCACCGGTTCCGACAATATCGACAAGCGACTCGCCCACGTGCTTGCGATCGAGAACCGCAACCACTTCCTCCGGACAATACCGAAGCAACCCAAGCGCCGTCTTGGCTGTAAACGTATCGAGATGACCGTCGGTCAATATGCAAATGCGTCTGAGACTCAACGTTGTAGTCCTTACTTGATCGATGCAATCGATGTGTACGGGAGAATTGTCTGGGGCGGTTAAGGTCGCTTGGCCACAAAAAAATCGCGGTGAAGGCGAGCATCAAACAACCGATCGCCTTCCTTCAAACTCCCGATCTGCACACCCGGCGGCGCAGCATGAAGCACGTGGTGATCCGAAATCGCGATGCCCGTGTGGTAAATCTTACCGCTGCTGTCCATAAAGAAAATCTGATCGCCCGGTTCGATGCCTTCGCGATCCCAGGATGTAGCTGTCAAATCTCCACCGATGGCTTGCTGCCAGGCATCGCGCGCCGCTGGCAAGTTGACGCGCTTGCATACGTTGGTCATCAACCCGCTGCAATCGATTCCCAATGGCGACCGACCGCCAAACAGGTATGGCGTTTGCAGCAAATCGAGCGCAGCACGCACACGTTGCGTTCCGCGATTCGTTTTCGGATCGTCGCTGCGTACCGATGAAGATGCCACCGGAAAAAGTTTGCCCGTCGGTAACAGCACCTGCGTGCGCCCTTCGCTCTTGCCAGCCAAAGGCAACATGGCCCCACGCGGAATTCGCATCGACTCGAACTCGATGTCGGTGATGACCGCCCCACGCGGATGCAATCGATAGTGGTGAAATTCATCTGCATCCATCAACCGCACCGACGACTCGGGAGCCCAACCCCAGTACCCATCCGTCGCCTGCACCAATAGGAAGCCACCATCCCGATCGAGCACGTAGAGCGGCTCTCCATACAGCAGTTGCGTTTGCAATGCCCGGGACGTCATCCCGTCAGGGTTTCCCGGTCGATTGTAAGTTCGCACCATGCCAGCCGTGCAAGCACCATAGGTCTTTCCGGCGAGTTTCTTAACATCCGGCAACGTCCGAACGTTATTCGTCACCCGCTCGATTCCCACTTCGTTGAGGGCGAACATCAATCCATTCACGACTCTTGAAACGTTGCTCGCTCCTTCGAGACTGAATCCGTATTCGTTTTGCTTCGCCGACACATTGAAATAGCACAGATTCGAGTTCTTGATCGCGACCCGCTTGTACATGTCGATGAACCACTGGACTTTATCTCCCGGCAGGTTCTTATCCGGCCAGATTCGGCGCGCTGCACTGCGGGCACGTGATGCACCGACGCGGTCGTAATTGCCTGGAAGCGAATTCGGTTTTTCCTCAACGGGTTCAACCACATCGCCAAACGATCGGATCAAGCCTTCGCACAACTGCTGCGCTGTTTTTCGACAGACAGCCCGGTCGCGCTGCTCCCGGCGATTACCGCGCTCCGGACATAGCAAAACAACTTTGCACACCGATGGCGTCATCGCGGCGAATTGACAGATGACGCCTTCTCCTTTGGTCAATTCGGCGCGAATCGATTTTGAGAGTTCTACCTTGGCATGCATTTTCGCTGATGCCGCGATCAAATGTTGACTAAGGGCATTTTGATTATCACCGGTATCGCCCGACGCAAAGTAAAAGGCGGCTTGCTCGGTATTGCGATCGAACTGAACCGCGATGTACGCGGTGCGCTTCGGGTCGCGGGCAAATTCCAAGGGCGTGATCGATCCGCTTTGATCGATGTTGGCAGGCCCGTCGCCCAATCGCCCGACGATCGCCTTCCCGCCGGCATTCCTGACAAAGTGCCACAGATACGACGCGGTCAAGACGTTGTTGTCTTCGCAAGTGCGTTCGGGTGCGGTCGCTGCACTGCCACCGATCGGATCGATCACTACGGTAATGCCATTGAGCGAATGCACCGGCGGTTTCCAGAACGGCTCGAACGATTCGATCGTCTTGGCCACCGTTGCATCCAACGTTGTCGGCGACTTGGTGTCATGTCCGATTGTCAAGGTCAGGGCCATCATCACAAAAAGTATCTGAATCATTTTCCGTTCCATCCCATCTTCGACAGCTGCTTATCCTGACGATACTCTACCGGCTGACAGCAATGAAACAATTGCGGAATCGAGCAATCGTTTGGCCAAGGCGGGTTTGCGGATTGGTAGAAGCCCAATAAATACGCCCCGACGATTTCGCCCCTTTGCAGACCATTCGAAAAGAGACGCATGCCATGCATAAACGACGCATCAAACGTTTTTTGGCGGTAATCATGATCTGTCTTGCGGTGACCGGCTGCTCTGCCCCGAAGGATTTCTGGAGCGATTCATCCATGCCCGATAGCAACGAAGTGACTTTCCAATCGCATACATACTCACCGGAAAACAGCAGCGAGACGTTTCCATACGCCGTACATGTTCCGAAAAATTATTCAAGCGCGACCGCATATCCGGCAATCCTGTTCCTGCACGGATTGGGCGAGCGTGGTAGCGACGGCGTTAAGCACACGACGGTCGGCCTTGGCAAGGCAATCAAAGCCAACCCCGAGCGATTCCCTTGTATCGTTATCATGCCACAGTGTCCCGACGATCGCCGCTGGACCGGCATGATGGAAACGGTCGTGATGGGCATCCTAGATGAGGCGATGGATAAGTACAACGTTGACACCAAGCGCATCGTATTGACAGGTTTGTCGATGGGTGGATTTGGTACCTGGACGGTTGGCCGAACCTACACCGACCGATTCGCGGCGTTGGCACCGGTTTGCGGTGGCGGTGAACCGTTCGATGTCGATGCGCTAACGCGGATTCCCATTTGGTGTTTTCACGGCGACGAAGACAACGTGGTCTCGCCCGACCGCTCGCGCGAAATGGTGCAAGCCGTGCAAGCAGCAGGTGGTGACATCAAGTACACCGAGTATCCCGGCGTCAAGCACAACTCATGGGATCCAACCTATGGGGACCTCGAAGTCATTGCCTGGATGCTTGAGCAGCACCAATAACGGGTTGGCTTATCGGTAACGGGTTGACTTATCTGTACAGCAGATACTTCGCGCGGGCGCTGCGAAAATCTTCGACGCCTTCATTCCACTTGGCCATTATTGCATCGATCGGTTTGTCGGCTTCGAAGAGTTCGCGGATTTCATCGGTGCCGCATGCTTTGTCGAACGAGCGCTTTCGCTTGCTGTCGAACAGCTTGTGATCGGGGAAGGACTTGCGGACGACGTCCATCACGTGAAATTGAATTCCCGTCAGATGCACAATGTCGGGATCGGTCAAGTGGACCTGTGCCCCACCGCACATCTTTCCCTTGTTGGGGCCATAGTAGGGTTTGAAATAGATCGGTCGAAACCGCACACCCGGAAGCTTGCGCTCATCGAGTTGCGATGCAAACGTTGCGGCACTGACATCGGGCAAACCAACCAATTCGAACGGTAACGGATAGCCCACCCCTTCGCTGACAACGTGCAACTCGCCCATGATTCCTGTGGCCGCATAGAAGAACGACGACTCCGCTCTCGGAACATGGGTGGACGTTGGAACCCAGACCAGACCGCAATCGTCAAAACTCATCGTGCGATGCCAGCCCTTCATCGGTATGACAGTCAGATCGCACTTTGCCCCGTCTTCGAGCCAACCCTCGTCGTTGATCATCTGAGCCAGTTCACCAACGGTCATCCCGTGCAGATACGGAATCGGCAGAAACCCGATAAACGATCGGAACGCCATGTCGAGCGGCTTGCCTTCGATGCGATTCCCGCCGAGCGGGTTGGGGCGGTCGAGTACGACAAATTGCAACTCGTGCTCGGCGGCGGCTTGCATGGCTACGGTCATGGTGCTGATGAATGTGTAAGAGCGCGACCCGATGTCCTGAATATCAAAGACCAGCGTATCGATGCCTTCGAGCATGTCGTCGGTCGGTTTGCGGGTGGCACCGTAGAGCGAATAGACCGGTAGCTTGGTATCTGGGTCGATTCCGCTTTCCACGTTGTCGCCCGCATACGCATCTCCGCGCACGCCATGCTCGGGACCGTAGAGCGAGACGAGCCTGACATTCTTCGCAGCATGAAGCAGATCGACCGTCGATTGTAAGTCGCCGCTCACACCGGTCGGGTTGGTAATCAGACCGACGCGCTTACCATCGAGTGGCTTGAAGTCCTGCGTGCGAAGAACATCGACACCGAGTTGGATCTTTGGCTCATTGGCATACACTGTCGTTGCCACTGCCAACATGAAAACAATTGCCCGACCGATTGAATGCTTCATGGCTGCCGAATCTTCTCCAGTTCATTCTCCGTTTCTTGGCGAGGCTGATCTGGTTTGCGCGAGTGATCTGGTTGCGGTGGGTGATTTGGGAATTCCGGTTGCACCATTTTGCCGGACTGTTGAACCGCTACCTTGGAATCGGGCAAGAACGACAGTGTGCGTTGTGGGAACGGAATCTCGATGTCTTCTTCCTTAAAGCGGCGGTCGATTTCGTAACGCATGTTAATCATACCCGACCAACGTTCGCCCGGAGTCAAAAACCACATCGCCGCGATGAAGTCGAGACTACTTTCACCGAAGTTTACGAACCACACCTGCGGTTCCGGATCGGCGACCACCGATGGTTCAGCTCGTGCGATTTCCAGAAGCAGGTCACGCACCCGCGCAACATCGGTGCCATACGCAACCCCGACGGAAATCTTGCCGCGGATTTTCGTATCGTTGTTCAGCGTCCAGTTGGTCACGCTGCTGGTGATAAAGTCGGAGTTGGGTACAATGCGGTCGATGTTGTCGAATGATTTGATCTGCGTCGAGCGCATGCTGATCCGTACGACTTCGCCAAGTTCGCCGTTGACCTCAACGATATCGCCGACTTTGACGTGACGCTCGGCAAACAGCAGCAACCCGCTCATGAAGTTCACGAGCAGCGGCTGCAATCCAAGTCCTAACCCAAGTCCCAGACCGCCAAACAGGACGGCCAGCGCCCCAAGGTTCACATGAACCAATCGAAGCGAAATGTACAATCCCACCACGATCAACATGTAGTGCAGCAACGCATTGATCGTCGCCTGCGCGCCGCGGTTGATACCCGCATACGTCGGATAGATTTTTGCGTTTAGCGTCGCGCGGATGGCTTTTGAGACTTTCAGGATTGCAAACAACGCAACAATCGCGGCGATCACCCGCCAAATCGTCACCGCATGCTCTTCACTGCCAGCCAACTTGTACGTCAGCACCGACTGTGCCGACAGGCGCGTCATCCCCCAGGCTGCACAGATCCAGACGATGGCACCAACCCAAACCACCCACTGAAAAACGCCAGTGATCCCGCCAATGACCAGACCCAACTCGCGCGACTCGACCCCACCGAGCAATTCATCGAACTCGTGATCGGCATCGGTTTCGCCATCGTCGGATTCTTCAGTGACTTTCTGCGGGACGGCTTTCCTCCGAAGGTCGCCCAATACATCGCCGAGCAACACCGCCAACGCAAATGCGGTCACCGTATGGACCACGTTTCGCGCCAGGTAATCCACGAGCGCCCCATACCCAACTACCTCAGCCACCAACAACCCCAACAGCGCAAGCACAAGAACCGGATACGCCTGCACAATCGCTCCGAAAATGATGGGCCGACGTTGGGCGAACTTTCGCCCCAAGACGCGAACGACCGAGTTGCGGTCGCGCAGAAACAGCACAGCCAATATCAACGCCACCGTGCAGTACACGCCCCAAAGACCGTCATGCAGGGCTGAGGCGGCTTCTATCGTATTGAGAACGACAACCGGAACGCACAGGACAACCGTTACCCACCAGAATACACCGGTCCAACGGCGGTAGTATTGCGCAACATTGTTCGAACAGGGAATGATTTTGAAACGCGGTTTGCCCGAACCGAACAAATGAACCAGAGCAGCCCGCGTGATGACGGCGGTTAAGCCCACCAGCGCAACCCGCATCACAAGGATAGCCAATGGATTGTCGCGAAAGCGCGAAAGGAAAATCCAACCCGCGATCATCGCCAATGGCAATCCGATCACCACGCAATAGGCGGTGATGTTGGCGATTTGAATGCGAAACCGACTGGTCATCCCGACTTCGCTGATGTTACCGGCTTGCAGTGCTGCGGTGACGTCTTCTTCGGTTTTGGCCGCAATGCGATTGGCCCGAGCCCGTATGACGAATCCCAAAATGACGCCAATGACAATCACAATCGCCCCAACGCGAAACACCGACGGCTGAAGCACCGCCGACGTGGTCTTCAATTGGGCGAACCCATCCTTGATCTGCGCTGAAGATTGCCCCGATGCGACTTCGTCGTAGGCAGATTTGATTTTACCGCCGATATGCTGACTGCGGGCAAGCGTGTACGACCAGTACAAACCCTGTCGGTATCGGGCGAGGTCGTCGAGAAACACCGTCAATTCCTTGGCCGACTCTTCAAGACGATTGACCGAACCACGGGCGGCCGCGATGACTTCGCTGATCGTTTCATCGAGTGCGGGCCGATACTTGGCGGCTAACTCTGCCGACCGCGCGGCGAACAACTCCTGCTCGGGCAGTTCCGTAAGTTTCGACGTTGCCTCTTTGAGTTCATTTCGGGCAACTGCGATTTCTTCTGCGGCGTCGTCCTGGGCGATGAGCAGTTCATCCAGTTCGATGCGGGCGAGATCGAGTTCTGCATTCAATTGAGCCAGACGCGCGGTATAGTCTTCGGACAAATCGACGAGCCTTCGATATGCTGCGGTTTTCTCCGTTCCGCCAATTCGCGACAACCGATCCTGCAATCGATTGTATTTGGCCCGGACCTGCTTCATGTCTCGCGATAAGTCGTTCTTGTCGCTCTCACGATAGCGATTGCGGATACCATCGCGGTGACTGAGAAACTCTTTCTGCGTCGTCGCGATCAGATTGCGGTAATCCCAGTAGGCGATCTCTGTCGGTGTCTTGGCCTTCTTGAGTTCCTGCTCAATCGTCTCCGATTCTCCGACCGACGCACGGGTTTCCAGACGCGTTCGATAGTCGCCCAACGCTTTGACGTATGCCTTCAACTCAGGCAGCACCAGATCGGTCGCCGACATCTCAAGATTCAAGTTGATCTTCTGGGCAGCCAGTTGCTCAATCCGCAAATCGGCAAGAAATACCTTCCAGACTTTTGAAATCAAACGAAGTTGGTGGATATCCCTTGCAGTGGCTGCGTCGATGCCTTCCACTGACTCGTCCGGAAGCTTTTTAATCAGCGTGTCTAGTTCAAACCTTGCATCGGCTGCCGTCTTCGTGGCGTCGGACTCGCGCTGCGTAAACTCACCGATTGTGTTGGTGCGATTGGTCTGCTGCTTGTTCGTCGTGTCGGTTAAGGCATTGATGTGTTTGTACTCAGCCGCTATGTCCGCGCGGCGCTTTTCGATTTCGGATTGATCGACCGATGTCGGCTTTTCTTTCATCCAGGCTTGAAGTTGGGCTGTGCGACTTCGGTAGCCGTCAATGTCGGTGGTGCGCTGGTTGATTTGCTCTTCCGAACCGAGCGTCGCCGCCTTCTTCAGCATTTCTTCGTAAACGGCAAGTTGCTCTAGGCACTTCGTCAAGACCTCTCGGGCAGCTGCGACAGCCTCGGACTTTTGCTGGCTGCCCGTGGTCGGTTCAGGACCGACTGCATCTGTTGGTAACTGGTCCAATTGCCTGTTGATTGCCTGACTGACACGCTCGAAATCTTCCTTCGTTTTTGGGACCGGCAGCGGTGTGATGGCCTCTGCTGCTTTTTCGGGAAGTGCGGGCTTTTCAGACGGGGCTGTTGCGTCTGAAGTACTCGATTCACCCGTAGTACTTGTATCGCTTGGAGTAGCCGGATCGCCATCATTTGGAGATGCTTGTTGGCCGAGGGCGACGACCCCGAAATTCAAGAAAATCGCGCAAACGAATGCAGCCATTCGCACGAAAAACGCGACTGGACGAATTGGATTTGAAAAGTTGTTTTGCATGACAAAAGCGATTGTAGGCGACACACACGAGCATACAACCGCGAATTTGAAACGCATGACAATGGTGCGAAACGACAGCAACCCAATCAGGTTGCGACCATTTCCTTTGCCGACATCGGGGTTGCTGGTCTCTCGCCCTGCTGCGACAGGTAATCGGCGACGGCTTCGGGGATACCGTCCTCGTACTTGACGGTCGGTGTCCACGCGAGTTTCTCGCGGGCCTTGCGGCATTCGAAGAACGTCTTGCGTCCCATCAACCACACCGAATAACGCGTGACCAATGGCGGTGTCGTGCGGCGAAAAAGATGGCCCATGATTTCGAACACGAACGCCGCGTTGTACGCAACGCCATATGGCACCTTCCGGGTCACCTCCGGTTCGCCCAATGCTTTAGCGACTAGGTTGAAATACTGCTTTTGCGTCAGAACGCCATCATTGCTGCAATTAAACGCCTCACCGGCGCAGTCATTCCGTTCGGCGGCTGCAATACCACCCTCGGCGACATTGCCCGCATGAACGACATTAAGACGATTGTTACCGTCACCGATGAGTTTGATCTTACCCTTGCGGATCGAATCGCAGAGACGACCGATCGTCGCCCGGTCGCGCGGACCGTATAACCAACTCGGACGAATCACCGTCACTTCAATGTCGCCCCGTTCATGCGCCGCCCAAACCAATTTCTCGGCTTCGACTTTGGCGCGCGAGTAATAGCTCCAATGATGAAGATTCACGCCAAGTTCATGCGATTCATCGACGACCAGACCCGCTCGATTGGGGTGGCCATACGCGCTGATCGAACTGATGTGCAAAAACCGTTTGACGCCAGCCGCAATCGCAGACTCCAGAAGTTTTCGCGTACCCGCAATGGTGATCTCTACAAACTCATGCCACGGACCCCAGTCGCCAACTCGGGCAGCCGCATGGTAGACAATCGACACGCCTTCGCACGCCCGCAGAAGCGACGCCTTATCGGTCATGTCGCCCTCAGACAACTCGACACCGAGCGATTCCAGGAACCGCGTGTCGCTTCCTGGTCGCACCAGTGCCCGCACACGTCGGCCTCGCTTGACCAACTGTTCGACAAAGTGGCTGCCAAGGAGTCCCGTGCCACCGGTGACAAGATTCAAACCTGATTGGGTATCGCTTCGATCCACAGCTATATCCTCGCTGACTACGTTCACTCAGCGCCAAACATAGAAACGATGTTCGTGATGGTCAACTCAAAGTGGCGGCCAACTCGGAAACCGCGTCACACGACCGCAGGAGATTGATCGCCGGATAGACGACCCGGTTTGTGATTTTCGGCGAGCAGTCGACCTAAAAGTTGATGACATCCGGGTCGAAATCTTCAGGCGTGTAGCCGGGATTCAAGACGACGTCCGTGTAGATATAGCTTCCCAGCAGGTCTTCACCGGCTTGGTCGCTGTAGGCGATGCAGGCGACGGGAAGCAGCCATTGCTTATCGATGTGGAATTCCAGAAGGTGATCGGGATAGTTCGATTCGTCGCCATCGTATGGCAGGATGCGCTCGAACTTATAGGTCGGTCTGCCATCGATTGAGCCTTCGCCAATGTACTTCAGCGAAAGGGCGTCTACCTCTTTGGCCTTGACCGAATACTTGATGATGAGTTCAAACGACTTTCCGAACCCGAACTGATCGATGGTGCGACGCGAAGCCTTTTGCGCTCGGGTGCCGTGAATCGGCTGGAGGATTTTGGAGATCAGCAAACGAACGATAGCGCCCCCGGGTTTGGCCCATGCCTGCTGATTGCCTTCGTCATCGACCCACTTGTTGGCAACGTATAACGCGCGAGCACACTCGCCGACGTTTTTCGTGAATGTCATGTCCACGCTGAACGGATTTTCGCGAAACCGAACGTCTGCCACCTGCTCAGGTTTGAATTCGCCTTTGATACGCTCGTGCTTCGTGAACGTGCATCGATAGTCCTGTATCTCCTGCTTGTAGTTGTCCCAGCAGAATCGAAGAAAGCCAAGCGGATCGCGCCGTGCGAATGATTCATTCTTGTCAATTTCGGGCAAAGCGATCGGCTTGGCTTGGATGGATGCCGTCGATGCAACACCTCCACCGGGCGCCAATGCTCCGTTAGACGACTCGCTTTGGGTCGTATCACGCTGGGCTGCTTTGTTGCTAGAGGCATCAGCAACCTGCGATTCGGTCGCAGGGGTGAATTCGGCATCGACCGTCTTGATCTGGCGCGAATGTGTCTTGCTTGCAACCGCAGGCTTACTGTCAGGTTGACTATGCGCTTTCGCTTCGGCAGTCTTCGGGCCTTCACCCGGACCGGCAAACATGGTCACCTGCGAATCGCGCTGACAGTGCATGCTGAAAGCCACAACAATGCAAAGTCCAACCATGACCGCATCGCGCCGGTTTCTGTTTTGTGGATTGATATTCAATGGGTTACTCATTCGGAAGAAAACAGACGTTCAAAGCCACCAGGCCTCAACGATCGAATCACCGCGGCCATCCCTGCAAGCTGCCATCCCTTCAAACTTGATCGGGTCTTAACACGGGAGCCTACGATATCAGCCGCCGACAAACGCAACGCTCGTCATGGCAGCGATTTTGAATCCCCCCTCACCGGAGTGATACCGACATCGTTGTGTTTCGTTGCAAACCCCTCCGGACGCCCGGAATCGGTGATGAACGTTTGCAACGTTGCAGTAAACCAGCCCCCCTCGTTTGGGCGCGCCTCCAATGAGACTCTTGGCACAGATTGATTCCTGGCACACGCCCCACTTGGTATCGGCAGGTTTCCAACATTTCCTATAGCCACCAGTCGCGCAGCGCCAATGCGGCTACACAAGCAGCGCGATCAAAGTCAGATGCAGCATACCTTTAGGACTTTTGGCGACGCATGATGAAGCAGACCTGCGTCAATTACCACTTCATCGTCGTGAGTATAGGCAGTATGAGATAGATGTGCCAGCTAAACTGAAGGTAACTCTCACTTGAGTTTTTGGGCAGATTCGAATCCGTTTCTGCCTGTGATTTCAGCATAAGCCCGCTTCTTCAGCATAGGGAAGTGAGACGATGAACGTCGCACCGTCGCCAGGCTTCGACTTGACCTCAAACGCCCCCTTCAGAACTTTGAGGATTCCATGTGCGACCGCCAACCCCAATCCGCGGCTGAATGCCGGGTCGCTGTCGGTTCGCTTGGTTGTGTAGAAGGGTTCGAAAATTCTTGAAATTTCTTCGTCGGTCAGTCCGGTACCGGTGTCGGTGACGACCACCTGGGCTCCATTCTCCTTGGCGGTGTTGGCTGCGTCCGAAAGCGTGATGGAAAGCTCTCCACCATTAGGCATCGCCTCGATCGCGTTATCGACGAGGTTGCGTAATGTCGTCATCAACGCCGAGCGCGGAACGGCCAACACCGGGATCAGATCGATCCGACTCTCCAGCGTGATGCCCTTCCCCCGAACGCGTGACTCCGTTTCCTTGACGATGTCGATCACCACTTCACCCAGTTCGCAGAACGTCGCATCTCGAAAATCGCCTTCCGCAAATGCCAGCAAGTTGCTGACCAGTTCCGTGGAACGATTCAGCGTCTCTGCTGTCGAACTGAGAACCTTGGCCAGCACATCCGGGTTACGCGACTCCAACGCAAAATCGACACTGGTGACAATGCCTCCAAGCATGTTGTTGAAGTGATGCGACATGGCTCCAGCCATCTCGCCCAGGGCGGCCATCTTTGTCCGATAGGCAAGTTGCTCCTGTAAGACCAACCGATTGGTGATGTCGCGAACGCAAGCCAGACCGCCCAGCGGCTGCCCGTCGGACTTGGCCACCGGTGTGATGATGGCAGCCAGCCTTCGCCGATTGCCCAACTCGTCACGCATGGCGAATTCAAACTCGGCGACTGCTCCATTGTCGAGGCAGTCGTCCATCAGTTCCATCGCGTGATCGCGTTCGTCAAGGGGGATCAGCGATTCCCAATCGCTGCCGATCATCTCAGCCGCCGACGCTCCAAAGATCCGCTGCGCCGCTCGGTTCCACGCGGTGATGAACCCGTCATGGTTCACCGCCACCATCGCCATGCCCGCTTGATTGAACAAAAGGCGATGCAGATCGTCGTTGTGTTCTGGATGGTTTACTTCATTCACCGATTGAATCCGGTCAGGGGGAATCCCGGTTTCGTCAGAGTTCATTGTAGTGTAT
The DNA here is from genome assembly GCA_028285105.1 of Alphaproteobacteria bacterium. Lineage (GTDB taxonomy): Bacteria > Planctomycetota > Phycisphaerae > UBA1845 > UBA1845 > UBA1845. The sequence continues at coordinate 11,137 of JANQQE010000031.1, read as the reverse complement.
TTCGGCTGCTCAACGCACGCGCACCATCTGCGGACGAATGAACAAAACCGTCTCGTGCTTTTGCATGCCGAGAGTGGAGGACAACCACAAGCTGCCGAGCAGGTATCCTTCGTCGGCGTGTCTGCTGCTGCCGAGTACCGCAAACTCATCAGGCTTCAGCGCAATAGAGACAGCCACTTCTTCAAAAATGATACCGTCGTGATCTTCGACACTGGAGATATTGCCATCCTGCTCGACCCATCGTTCGCGGGCTTTGGCCTCCTGCAATGCCGGCCTGATCTTCAATAGCACACTTTGTTGGTCACCGTCTTGCGCGAAGTAGTCGATGTGCAGGCGCTTCGTTCCTTCCGGGAGACTACCACCTTTCAGAGAACCGCCGCGCTCATGCAGAAAGTACGACTCGCCGCCCTCAGCGCGATCAAGGCTTACGATCAGCGAGAGTCCGTTGTCCACAACGTGGCGATACGAACCCATTCGCCCGCCGGCATTTTCAATGATGGTTTTCATCGCCGGCCAGGCGTCGCGATCGCCCTTGCCCGCGCGCAGTCCATTGCGAGCAAGAAGCGCCGTCAACTGCGGATCGCCCAGCGATTCGTTGAGATGCTTCCAAAGTGACAGCGATTGACGTTCCGATTCGACAGGAATCTCGACGCGGTGAACTTCAAACTGCATATGCACCGACCCAATTCCCGTCGGCGCATGCGATGCAGCTTGCGAATCGGTTTTAGAACTGAAAGTTTGTGGCGAATTGCCAACCGTGTCGGCTGGTTCGGTGGCCATCCCGCTGCGCTTGGGGAACAAATCGCAACCGGCAATTGTCAAGGGGAACAATGCGACCAGAGCGAGGTTGGTATACGTGCAGGCCAATCGCATTTGCGTACATTAATGTCAGTTGGACGGCTAAGTCAACGGTGCGCCTGTCAATCTCATTTCAAATCGAAGCCACCATCGGGATCAGTACGCCATCCCGATCAGTACACGATGCGATCGGTACACCATGCCGGTCAATACTCTTTGCGTTGCCGCGAAGAAGGGATACCCAATTGCTGTCGATACTTCGCCACCGTGCGGCGGGAAATGTCGATGCCCTGCTTGTTGAGAAGTGACGCAACCTGATCGTCATTGTACGGACTTTTCTTGTCTTCCTCTTCGATGAGTTTCTGCACGCTTGTCTTGACGCTGTCCCAACTCGTGCTTTCGCCAGTCGAACTCTCCGTTCCGCCTGTGAAAAAATACCGCATGGGGAAGATACCGCGAGGCGTTTGCACATACTTGCCCGCCACCGTACGGCTGATGGTTGACGGATCGCACTCGAGTTCCTCAGCCAACTCGCTCATCCGCAGCACTTTGAGGCCTTCGGGACCGACTTCGAAAAAGTCGGCTTGCCTTTCGACGATCCTCTCCGCCACCAGTCGCAAACGATCCCGGCGAAATTTAATCGCATCGATCAAAGCGCTGGCGGCTTCCACGTGCTTGCGGACGAATTCTTTGACTTCCTTGGACGACGATTTGTCCTGGAGCATGTCGATCGCAGACTGACTCAATCGCAACTGCGGGCTGCTCGCGCGGGTCAACCGCACGTCCAACCCTCCACCGCTTTCGCTGTCTTCGATCATCACGTCAGGGGTGATACGCGGAATTTCCCTTTCGACAACGGTATAACCGGGATGAAGGTGCAGCGTCGATTGCATGGCTTTGACCGCTTCGGTGATTTCGCCGACGGAGAATCCGGTGACTTTGGCAATCGCGGGATATCGGTTGCGAACCACATCGCGCAAATGATTCTGCACGAGTTCCTTTTCGATGCGGTTGTCGCCCGGCAGTGCATCGAGTTGCAGCATCAGACATTCTTGATAGTCGCGGGCTGCGACCCCGACCGGGTCCATCTGCTGAACCGCCAGCAGCGCCTTTTCGAGCGCTTCCATCTCGAGCGGTGGACGATTGTCTGCGGCAATCTCATCGAGATGTACGCGCAAATACCCGTCGTCTTCCAAACTGTAAATGATCGCTTCGCCTGCGCGGCGGGTTTCTTCATCGAGTTCGAGGACCGCCCACTGAACGAGCAGGTGTTCGGCAAGACTATCGGGACGGCTTGCCGCATTGGCCATCGCGTCCATCTTGGCATCGCGTTCGCCCACAACTGCCGCCCGCGAAACCTTGTTGGCGAACCCGCGTGAATCGTCGCTACCGTACTCGCGCGTCAACCGATCGAGTCGCTGAAAGCTTTCGCCGTTGATGTCGTCCGGACCGGCTTCCCCGTTGCTCTGATTTGCTTCGTTGCGCCGCCGCTCTCCGTTTGATTCATTTGCCGCACCGTCGGATTCCGATTTGGCCGGCGCGCCTTCTTCAAGCGAGAAGTTTTTTTCCAACTCCTCAGCCACCCGGTTTTCGAGGGCCATGGCATTCAATTGCAGAATGCTCATCGACTGGATCAACTGCGGCGTGAGCTTCTGCTCCATCCGCATGTACTGACCCAAAGATTGTGATAAACCCGGTGCCATGTCGAACCATTCAAACGAACCACAAGAACGTCACATCAAGCTTAACGCCCGCACCTGCAATTTCCAACGCGCGGTGAAAACCACTACTTCATTATACATTGTTCGGGGAGACAAACCGACAAACTTGAAAAAACGCTACAGGGCTACCGTAGATCAACGGTTCTTGAAGCAGCATTGGGGCGCGCGTAAAACGAATGAGAGCATGGTGATCGAGGATTAAATTCAAGTTTGGTGTCAGGTGCGCCCGCGAATTGCAGCTTCGAGCATACCGAGGCTGGCATACTCCAACTGCGAACCGACCGCCAGACCGCGCGCCAAACGCGTCACTTTCACATTGGCGTCAGCCAGCAAACTTTCCAGATAAAGCGCCGTCCCGTCGCCTTCGATGGTCGGGTTGGTTGCGAGGATGACTTCGGAAACGCTTTGTTCCTTGACGCGCTTCATCAGCGCATCGATCGTCAGGTCGCCTGGTTCAATTCCATCCAACGGTGCGATGTGCCCCATCAGCACATGATACACGCCGCGAACCAAACCGGTTTGTTCAAGTGCGATGACGTCCTTCGGTTGTTCGACCACCCAGACCTGCGTGTGATCGCGGTTGGCTGTCGAGCATAACTTGCATGGATCGGATTCGGTCAGATTAAAACAAGTGCTGCAATGGATGACGCGATCTTTGACTGCGACAATAGCGTCAGCCAGACGGGCTGCTTCGCCACGGTCGCTGCGTAAGATATGAAACGCCAACCGCTCAGCACTTCGCGGTCCAATACCCGGAAGCTTCTGAAATGCCGCCTTCAACAACTCCAGCGATTCAATCTCAACCTTACCCACAGCACCCTCAACTCGAACTTAGTGACCCAGCATTTTTGTGCCTTTGTGCCTTAATAGATCATGGCAACATATCGCTGAGCCCGGGGATATTAATCCCCCCGGTCACCTTCGCCAGTTCTTGTTTCATGGCTTCCTTCGCCCGCGTCGATGCTGAATTCACCGCCGACTTGATCAAGTCTTCAAGCAACTCGCGATCTTCCATCGCAGAAGGTTCGATTTTGATATCCACCATTCTGAACTTGCCGTCGAGCGTCACCCGCACCGCACCGCCACCCGTCTCGGCGTCGAAGCGCATTTTCTCCACTTCTTCCTGAAAGGCGGCCATCCGTGCCTGAATATCCTTGGCACTCTTCATCATGTCCATCATGTTCCCAAGTCCACCCAACATTGGCACGGCACTCCGTTTCTGTTCGTTTGTTTCTTTTTTACCTGTTACTATTCTTCTACCGTCGCGTCCACCTTGTGAACATCGATGAGTGTGCCTCCGGATTGCTCCAACACACGCCTGACCAAAGGCCGCTGCGACATCTTCCGTTTCGCTTCTGCCGATACGCTTCCGACCCGCCGGTCAACCTTGCGCGGTTTTGTCGGTGGCAGTTCCGCAACTTCTTCGTCAATCACCGGTCTTTCCGCAACGGGCGTTTCCACCACAGTTGAAGTCACCGGTTTCGACCTACGGGGAGATGATACGTTCGCCTCTTGTATTGGCGATTTGGTTTCCGGCTTGGCTACTTTTTTTTTTGAAGGTGTGGCTTGCTTTGTCTGTGTTGCCGTTTCACCCGGATCAAGTTTCTCGATTGCGTCGCTCACATCGATGAACGACTCGGCCAGCGCCAACCGCACGGCCACCGCATCGATCAATGGCCGCGGAGCGCTACTCGCCTTCACCCGACGACGCGTTTCTTCAAGCAAACCGATCATGTAGACATAAGACGCCGCATCGAATGAACTCGCCTGTGCCACCAACTGCTCGCGCTGACTGCCGGCTAGGTCGATGAGTTCCGACTCGCCACCGCAGATCGCCAAAATCATCAGCGTCCGGGCGTACTCGATAAACGATTCGCAGAAGCGCTCGGGCGTATATCCTGAAACCAGCGAGCGATCCACGCACTCCAATGCGGTCGCCGCATCATGCTGAGCGATCGCATCGACCAATGACGACAACGTTTCGTCATGACCGCCAGGCAAAACATCTTCGATCGTCTCTGCCGTCAGGTTGCTCGCACCGTATGCGAGCAATTGATCCAGCAGCGACAGTGCATCGCGCATCGAACCATTCGCCGCACGCGAAACCCTTCGCACCACGATCGGGTCAGCCGTAATCTCTTCGCGATCCAGAATCGATTGCAACTGCTCGCCAATATCTGCGGGGCTGATACTTCTGAAATCGAAACGCTGGCAACGACTTTGAATCGTCGCGGGAACCTTGTGCGTCTCGGTCGTGGCAAGGATGAACTTCACATGCTCGGGCGGTTCCTCGAGCGTCTTGAGCAGCGCGTTAAACGCGCCGCTACTGAGCATGTGGACTTCGTCAATGATGTAGACCTTGAACCGTGAACGTGCGGGCCGAAACGCCGCGTTGCTGCGAAGCTCGCGAATATTATCGACACCGGTGTTGCTCGCTGCGTCGATCTCGACCACGTCAAGGTCGCTGCCCTCGGCGATGCGCGAACACGATTCGCACTCGCTGCATGGCGAAGCTGTGGGCCCGTCGCTCTTGTGGCAGTTCAGCGCCTTGGCGAGAATCCTCGCCATCGACGTCTTGCCCACCCCGCGCGTACCGGTGAACAAATACCCGTGATGAATGCGGCCCATCTCGATCGCATTCTTCAGCGTGGTTGCAATTGCACCCTGACCGACGATCTCACCGAAATCGCGACTTCGATATTTTCTGGCGAGAACTTCGTAGGCCATGGCGAATGATTCCGGTTGGTGAAAGTCCCGACGCGGTGATTCAACATGAGAACGGCGGCGAAACATTGACGGCCAGGTTGATCCACGGCACCTGGACCAAGAAGATGGGCTGCTCTGTTTCCAGCCTGACCCGTTGCCTGCTGGGCCCACTGCATGGGACCCGGCCGTCAATGTTCGCCCCCGATTGATGAAAATCGCGAATCTTGCCCGAGCGTTATGGCCAATGCGCCTCAAACGCGGGCAGGCGCCGCACTATATCGCATTTTGCAGAAATGATGAAGTGCTGCGGGCCAAAACGATGGCTACTTGGCCGGGACGGTTGGCAACTGCGTTGAAGGGGGTGGAGATTCACTCGGGCGGCTGCCTACCGGGCGAATGTCTGGCGGTACATCGACGACTCGGACGAAACTCACAATCACCCGATGCTTGGGCCGGCCATCCTCGTCGATGGGCATTTCCATGATTTTATCGAGCGTCGCAAGCGATTCTTTATCGACAAGCCGACCGAAAACCGTGTAACGCGCGTCCCACTCAGGAATCCGCGACGCCGTTATGAAAAACTGACAACTCGCAGAATTCGGGTCCGACTCCAGGCGGGCCATGCAGACTGTCCCGCGATCGATGGGTGTATCGCTGAATTCCGCGTCAAGCGTCTTGCCATCGCGGCGCATTCCTGTTCCGTCGCCTTTGGGACAACCGGTCTGGATGAGATATCCCGGATCGATGCGGTGAATCTGTCGCTGGTTGTAAAACCCTTCGCGGGCGAGTTCGATGAAATTTGCGACATGTTTTGGAGCGTGATCGTAATCGAACTGAATCTTCATCGTTCCGCGATCGGTGAAGACCTCGGCTTGCTTGCGCGGTTCGACGTTGACCGTGACGCTGTTCGAGCGAATCGCTCCACCGTACGGCGTCCACACCATCTCGTAGCGACCCGCGCGTTGAACTGGCGGATAGAATTCGTCAATCGCAAGCGATACACCGACGATACCGTGTGCCGGGATATGAAGTTCAGCCGCACCTGCCGGTGGCTGATAAGCGAATACGTCCGACCACGTTCGTCCAAAGTCGCCTTTGATCGTTAAACCGGTAAACCCCGAACCGCTGAATATATGAGGTAACGTCAACGTGGAGACCGGCGAAAATCCCTCCGTTTGCATTCCTAGTGGAGTCAGCACAACCAGATCGTCGGTCGTGTTTCTCAAGACGAAGTCCAGGACAATCGGATCCCCCGGAACCACTACCGTCTTGCGCGCAACCAACTGAGCTTGAACCCCCGAATACGATTGACCCAGCGCCGACCCGGATACAACGCATGCGAGGCAAACCGCCAACAACAGCACCGACCCTGAGCGCATCGAACCCAAAGATGCCAGTCTGGATTTAACAACCGATTTCAAAGACTTGAACCTCAAAGACATGAAACACAGTGACCTGCCGGCTGCACAACCCCAATCTCCCACCGAACGGAGTTGGCTTTTCCACTCAATTCCTGGCGCACACTCATTTGTTTAGACCTGTCGCTCCACATTCTCACCGATTGACCCCTGATGTCTACTCCAATTCGTACCGACCCAAGTCATTTCCGATTAGGCCGTTACAAGTCTTACCGCCGAGTATCATTCAAGGATGCGAACGAGATCGATTGGCCAAAGCCCTAATCCTCCCCATCGCTTGACCGCTCGCCGCCGTGGCTGACAATGGCCTCAACTGACCCGGCACCTGTAACCTATGGATTGATTACGCAGATTATGCGGATTCAAAGAAGCACCAACTCAGTCGTCACCGTCATCGCCTTTTTCTTCTCGCTAGCATTCTGCGCGGCTGCCGGCGAGTCATCCAAAGCCGACGCCCTCCCGCGCCGAATCATCGCAACATCCCCAAGCAACACCGAAATCATCTGTGCCCTCGGGGCAGCCGACCGCCTCGTCGCCGTCAGTTCCTATGCCACCCATCCACCCGAGATTCTCAAACTGCCGAAGATCGGCGGGCTCTTCGATCCGGACATGGAATCGATCTTGGTCCTCGACCCGGACCTGCTCGTCATGCGAGGCCGTAACGCCAATGTCGAGAAACTTTGCAGCGATCACAACATCCGATTCTACGAAGACAAGACTGACACGCTCGACACGTTGTACACCACGATTCGCGAACTCGGCGACATCCTGGGTCGCCCCGAAGATGCAACCGAATTGATCAAACGCACGAAAAGTCGCCTGAAAGAGATCAAGTCTACCGCAACTAAGACGCGCCCGAAGGTTCTGCTCACGCTTCGCAGCCCCGACAAACTCGGCGGCATCACAACGGTGTCGCGAAAATCCTATCTTGGTCAGGTCATCGAATTTGCCGGTGGCGAAAACGTGTTCGCCAACCTCGACACGCCGTATCCGCAGATCAGCCTCGAAAACATCGTCAGCAAGCAGCCCGACGTCATCATCGAGGCCATGCCCGGTGAAGAAAATGCCGACAAGTTGCAAAAGCAATTACTTGCACAATGGAGGGATGTCGGAAATATCAAGGCGGCCAAGCGTGGGCACATCGTTGTGTTGACCGAAGACTACGTCTTGATTCCGTCACCACGCGTCGTGTTGCTCGCCGAACGACTTCAGAATATTTTCCAATCGTTGGATGACAAACGTGGCGACTGACCCGACGAACATGGAACTAAAAGGTGTGCGGTTTGGATATCGACCCGACCGTTTGTTCCTCGGACCGATCAGTCTGGCGATTCGCAAGGGTCGCATGCTCGCGGTCGTTGGTCCCAACGGTGCCGGCAAGAGTACGCTGCTTCGACTCCTTGCCGGATTGACGCAACCGAACTCCGGCAGCATTCGATTTCAAAATACACCGCTCGAATCGATGAGTCCGCGCGATCGCGCTCGACACATCACGTTCCTTCCGCAAAAACCGATCGCACCGCCATCGACATCAGCATCCGAAATTGTATCGCTGGGTCGCCATCCCCATCGGCGGTTTGGGCTCTTTGAATCGCCATCAGACAAAATCACGATTGAACGTTCGATGAATCAAACATTCACAAACCCCTTCGCATCGAGGCGGATGGACACGCTTTCTGGCGGAGAGGCCCAGCGCGTCCACATCGCTGCCGCCCTCGCCCAGGAGCCCGAAATGCTGATTCTCGACGAACCGACGGCAGAACTCGACCTTCGCTATCAATTGCAAATCTTCGACTTGCTTCGCGATTTAACCACCAGCAAGAACCTAGCCACCGTCGTCGTCACGCACGATCTGAATCTTGCCCGCCGTTTTGCTGACGACGCCCTGCTCCTATCCGCCGGACACGTCGCAGCCAACGGTTCGGTCGATTCGGTTCTGGTTCCCGATACGCTGGAACTTGTTTACGGTGTGGGCTTCAAGACGACCGAGTGCGAAAACCAAACGTGGCTGCTCGCTCAAACACCGAACGTTGCCGGGTCGTCGACGATCATTGACGACGGCGGGACGTTCGGCTGATGGGTACGCTCTCCAAAAAATCGCTTATCCGGGCGATGCTCATCTGCGGGTTTATTCTTGCGGGGATGATCCTGATCAGTCCCGGTATCGGCACGCAGGACATTGGCATCATCGATGCGTGGCGCGCTCGGTTTTCAGACGAGCCCAACACCATTCATCACGCCATTGCCTGGCAACTGAGATTTCCGCGCACGCTCAAAGCCCTCGTCGCCGGCTCGGTCCTTGCGTTATGTGGTGCAGTGTTTCAAACGCTTTTTCGCAACGCATTGGCCACGCCATACACCGTCGGCATCGCCAGTGGCGCTTCGCTCGGCGCGTTGATCTGTTACAAGCTGCACTGGGTCACGACGATTCTCGGCGTTTCATCCGTATCAATCGGAGCGCTTGCCGGCGCGACTGGCGTACTGATCGTCGTGTTGATCCTCGCTCGATCTGCTGCACGCATCACCGGCAACACGCTGCTCCTTGCCGGCGTGACCATCGGCTTCTTCTGCTCCGGCATGATGATGTTCATCACGTCTCTCGCCGACGTCTCCGAAACCCACAAAACCGTTCGCTGGCTGATGGGCACGCTTGATACGTATGGGCACGTTGAGCTGACCATGCTGCTGCCGCTGACCATTCCGCCGTGCCTGCTTCTGCTTTGGTTCGCGCGCGACTACAACCAATACTCTGTCGGCTCGGAACTGGCCGCTGCCCGAGGCGTCAGCGTCGAACGATTGGAAATCATTTCGATCATCGCCGGTTCGCTTGCGGTTTCAGCAATCGTATCCATGTGCGGACCGATCGGATTCGTCGGCTTAATCATCCCGCATCTGATCAGGCTCGCTTTCGGGTTCGACCATCGCATCGTGCTACCCGCATCGATCTTGATCGGTGGAGCATTCCTGATCGGCTGCGATTTCCTCACCGCCCTCGCCCCACATTGGTACGGCCAACTCACCAACACAGCCACGACCACCGCACGACTTCCCATTGGCGTAATGACCGCGATCGTCGGTACGCCGGTATTCTTGATCCTGCTCTGCTCGAAACGCACTTGACGTTGAACGCGCACGCTTCTTTCTTGTATGCAACCCACCCCCACCTATAATTAACCAGTCCGATACTTGATTCTCAGCACCCAATCGAAAGCCTGCGAAGTGGCCGACAAATTTACCCTTGGTGACAAGCTGCCCGACCTCGTCAAAGCCGTCGTGGAAAGCTACGAGAATGACAACCGCACGCGACACATCGATTGTGAGTTTTTGCCGGCACCGAAGGAAGTCAGCCATCTCATCCGGCTGTCGCTCGAACTGTTTTTTCCGGGGTTTCTCGGTCGCCAGGATCTGACAACATTTAACGTTTCGTTCCATGTTGGCGAATTGCTCCCGATGATTGCAAGGCTCCTGCATCGCCAGGTGAAAAAGTGCCTTTGCTATCAGCAAATTCAAGTCGAAGGTCGCGAGCCCGATGACAAGGGTTGTCACCTAAGAGCCGAGCAAGTCACGTATTCATTTCTTGAACGCATCGTTGACCTGCGCGAAATGCTCGCTGCCGACGTGCAAGCTGCATACGACGGCGACCCGGCAGCAATTAACTACGACGAGGTGATTCTTGCGTACCCGGGCTTGCTCGCCATCGCGGTCCATCGCATGGCCCACGAGTTGTATCGCGCCGATGTACCGGTGCTGCCGCGAATGATTTCCGAATGGGCCCACCGCAAAACCGGCGTCGATATTCACCCGGGCGCGAAGATCGGCCAGAGCTTCTTCATCGATCACGGGACAGGTGTGGTTATCGGTGAGACAACCGAAATCGGCAACAACGTGAAGGTGTATCAGGGTGTTACGCTGGGTGCCCTCTCGTTTCCGAAGGACGAACGCGGCCGCGTAATTCGCGGAACCAAACGCCACCCGACAGTCGAAGACGACGTCACTATTTACGCCAATGCGATTATTCTCGGCGGCGAAACGGTGTTGAAGAAGGGATGCGTCATCGGCGGTTCTGTTTTCGTAACCGCATCCGTTCCAGAAAACGCCACAGTTACTATCACGCCCCCAGCTCTGAGAATGCAAAAGCGCTGTTTCACCGAACCGTCAAGCGATGACGATGTGCCGATGGGTGACTTCCAGATTTGACTTTCAGATATGAATATGCGTCACGGATAGCCAATTCCCAAGCGGCTATCATGTCATACCCGCGCACGCGGGTATCCAGAATGAGGCGTCAACGCCGCGACGCGCGGAACAATTCACCGGCAGCTGAGAATTCGACGTGTACATTTTTCTGTATTGATTCTTGTAGCCTTTTTCGTGCGACTCTGGATTCCCGCGTGCGGACTTTATGCATGGAAATGGGTGCTGACGATTGTGAATACTCAAGAATACCCGACGCTCAGCGACATTTGTTCAGTAAGTCAACATAGTCGTCCGTCG
>JANQQE010000005.1 GCA_028285105.1 Alphaproteobacteria bacterium | reverse complement strand
CGCTCCGCTCGGTTCCCTCGCTACGCCACGCCCGCCGGCTGGTGTAATAGATGGAAGAACTCTAACATAACAGGTGGACTAACGTTGGGGTCAGGTCACCGCCTAACTAGATACTGCCAAATGACTTGGCTGTGTTCGCGTGAAACAGTCAAATGAAGACTTGGCACGGTGAAGAGAAAACGATTCGACTCGAAAACGGCGAACGCAATCACTCACTGCCAACAACTCGCTCATTCCGCCTGGGTACCAATGATCCAAATTGGGCCAAAACACACACTATCCAATACGTAATTTGAGAATCAGAAGTATGGTGCGCACGCCAATCAGAAACATTTGGTACTTGGATAACCCTTCGAAGAAATGCCGTATTCGAATCATAAGGGGCTCGCCTATTCGTAATATCAATCGGTCAATGAGTTTGCGCGCTGTTCGTCGTTCAGTCCGCCTGCAACGCAGGACGGCTGCAAACGAGCAATCTCATAAACGGTACTTGACCATTGATGGCAGATTCCTCGGCGGAGAAGAATCAAGCCAAATTACCCAAATCGACACACAAAGTCGGTTGCAGGCGAATGAATCAGAGTTACGCAGTGGAGTTGGCCCCCATACGCAACGGCATATTTGAGCTGCATTATCGTGGAATTCGGAAGATTTCGATTGAATGCGTTGGTCAAGCGGCTTTGGCGAATGACCAGAATTCAATGTTCTAACTGCCCCGAATATTTTTTAGGGAGTCAATGCGACTCCGCGCTTGTTGGTATTGCCCGGATGCCTGTCAATTCCTCCGACCCCGTCTTGATCAATCTTGTTCGTAAGCCGAGTCCATTTCGGCTCTTTGGTGAATACCGATAATCGATTGAATCGCTAAAATGGCTTGCTGTAGATCGCGCTACCGTTGATTGGCGAACATGAGTTGGGCACACAGAGTCTCCAATTCGTGGGCCATCGCGGCGGTCTGCTGATAATGAAACCGCCTCTTGGTTTTCCGTGAATCCATTGTGAGCCAGTTTGCATAGTTGTGAATTTCTCACGACCCTGGTCGATGACCTAGCCGGCGATTTGCTTCATCCGTCGAACACCCTTGCTAAACAAATCAAAGGCGATTGAGCTTCCAAGATTCTTAAGTGCGGACTGTTTCTCTGCGTGGTGAGCATCTAATGCCCGATTTCTCGGAAGCCCGTTCAACGATCTTGGCCGCAATGCAATCGCTCACGGTGTCCACGAACATCTCATTGTGCTGGTCGGCCCAAGGAACAAATAGCCGCTTTGTAATAGCTGTTCAATTCAACGCATTGGGATTCCGGTCGCCGTTGTCCGCCACCTGAAACGCAAAGTTTCAAAAGATGCAGTACCAACAGAAACGTTATTAAACTTTTTCACTCGCACGTTTATCGGGAGGTGAAGATCATGGGCCACATCCCTGTTCATCGTAGTCCAACTAGCGATTTACATGACCAAGTTTAAGCAACGATCGAACCGCACCCAAGAACGGGCGCGGTCCGATCCGTTGAATTGTTTCTTGTTCCAGGCATTGGGTCAATTGCCCGAAAACCCGCGTTGAAATTCAGCGAAGTCGCGGGTGTCTACGTCTCCATCGCTGTCCAGATCGAAGCATTCGCAATCCGGTCCGAGCAGTTCTGCCGGACCGTTCATGCAGGGAGTGAAACGCCGGTAGTCATCCAGGTCAACAGTTCCGTCGTTTCCAAAATCACCACCGCCACCACACTGGGTCATGCCCTGGAATTCAAACGCCCCCATGTCGAGGTGTGCCGGCACTCCAAGTCCCGTGTCGGTGATGCCGGCGTCGTCGTGCATTCGCGGGTCGCCGTTCAGATCGGCTGCATCACCGCCAGCCGCCACATATGCGTCGGAGTCTGCGGCATCGATGCCCAGCGAGCCAGCCGCGAGTCGATAGTCACCATTCGCCGAATCAACAAATGTCGGTACGCCGTCGATATTGTCACCTGTTGCACCCGGATAAAGGCATCGGGTGGTTTCGATTTGAGCATGGGGGATTGAATCCGCGTCGAAGCTACACCCGATCGTCCTGATCGAGCCGCCAGATGTCTCGCGCAGCAGTCTATCGTTCTGATCATTGGCAAACGTGCAATTTATGAACTCCATTTCATTGTCCTGGCACCTGATGGCATTGGCGTTACCGGAGTTATTGTTGAATAGCGAATTCACGAATCGCGACGTTGTTGTCGAGCCGATTTGGCCCACCACGGAGGCAATACCGTCGCTACTGGTATTTCCAGCAAAGATGCACGCGTGGAACTCGCAGGCCGAGCCACCCACCAGGTACACCGCGCCAATGTTCGTGTTGCCACTGTCGTTGCCTTCGAATCGGCAACTCCTTATCAATGGAGATGAATTCGAGCGAACCGCCAGCGCCGCGCCACCGTTGCTTATGCCCGCGATGCCGTTGCGGAACGTGATACCCTCGATCGTGCTGTCGTCACCATTGATGACGTCCAGGATTCGACCCACGGTACCTCCACCATCGATCACGGTCACGTCGGCGCCCTGCCCGCGGAGATGGATGTCCTTATCGTTCAGAGTGATGCCTGTTTCATCAAACACACAGGCACCCAACTCGATCATGTCACCAGCCACAGAAGCGCCGATCGCATCCTGTATCGTGGCGTGATACGTGTCCTGCGTGGCGTTCCAGACATTCGGCGAATCCGGGCAGGTGTCGCACAAGTCGGTTACACCATCGCCGTCGCTGTCCAGATTTCCACCGGGCTCGCAGGTGTCTTGAATTCCGTTGGTGTTGCAGTCGTTGGAAACGCTGGTCGCCACGAAGTAGACGTTGTCCACACGATGCTCGTTGGTCACACCGCCGGAGCGCCCGCTGAATCCGTAGCGGGCATGGATCGGCGCAAATCCGGGTACATCGACATCTTCAAAGATCGTGGTTGCATTACCATCGCTGTCGTACAGGACAAGCGTGCCTGCGCCATTTTCGAACGTAAACGAAGCACCCTGCCATCGACCGTCGTCCAACTGATGATCGACGAGGACATCCGCCAGTGTCGCCCCGTAACTCTTAAGGAGCGCGTGGTTTCCGTTGGCAGCACCGCCGCGATAGGTGTCCAAACTCACGACCAGTGGGTGGTTTCCACCGCCTTCGCCGAAAAGGTCGTCCGGGCCGGTGACGTCGGCATCGATCAGGGCGAACGCCATTCCGTCGGCACCGTTACCTCCGCCCATATAGAAGTCGAAGTCGACGGTGAAGTCCGAGACCCGAACCGGTGTAACAGGCTCGAAGATGACCGTGCCGCGCTGCCCGTTGAGGGCTTCTGTCAGTCGAACAGAGCCGTGATCGAGATCCGCATCGCCGTTGGTCGTGTAGTGATGCGCGTCCGTTGCCGTAAAGTTGTCGAATCGACCGGGGTGGTCCATATCGCAACCGTCGGGAATGCCATTGGTGTCGCAGTCAATCGAATCGTCGAACCCGTCGCACACATCGCAGTCGTCGGGCGTACCGTCTGCGTCGGCGTCGAACGCGTCGTCACCGCCCGGACAGGCATCGCAGTTGTCGGCGACCCCGTCGCCATCGGCGTCGAACTCTCCCTCACAGGGAACAAACAATACATCGCTGATGACATAGATAGGGCGCATTCCAGATTGCGATGCTTCATCGTATTCCCAAGCGTTTGGCCCCTTTGAACCCGGCCACCCCTGCGACGATTCACCGCCGGATGCCCCCAACGCGACCAATTGAACACCGTAGCGATCCGTCCCCGTCCAGACTCTCCCTGCCGACGAATTGAGTCCGGAACTAACGGATGGCGTGACATGGTAAGCACCGCTCTGTCGCCATAGGTGCCCGTAGTCGTCTACGAGGCGCGTGCCATCGACGAGGTATATCGGTACGCCATTCGTCGTCAGGTAATTCGTTCCGCTGTTGTCGCGGGCATCGATCGCTGAAGTCGAAACCATTGCCTTCCAACCTACGCCCAGCGCGATCAATCGAGGAGTACCGGCTGCGTCTTCCTCGGCGAGGGCGTTGTAGTATTCAATGTCGCCAGACTCGGCAGTCGTTCGCCTTTCCGTGATGAAAAACAATCGATATGCGTCACCTTCGACCAGATCAAGCGGTACCGTCACCACTGCCGGATCTTCGCATGTGTCACCGATACCATCCGAGTCCAAATCGGACTGGTCGCTGTTTGGAACATTCGGGCAATTGTCGCAGTCGTCGGGGATACCATCAGTATCTACGTCGAGCGTGTCGTCGAACCCGGAGCACTGGTCGCAACCGTCTGCCACGCCATCCGCATCGGTGTCGACATTGTCGTCAGCATCGGGACACGTATCGCATCCATCGAGCACACCATCGTCGTCCGCGTCCAGATTGTCGTCAAAGTTGGGACACAGATCACAACCGTCTGGGTTTCCGTCGGCATCGGTATCGACCGTGTCATCGCTTCCCGGGCAGATGTCGCAATTGTCCGGCACACCGTCACCGTCGGTATCCGGTCCGGAGGTACACGGTATCTGCAACTCTTCGCTGATGGCGTAAACCGGGCGGAGTAGCAGTTGATCCCAATCATCGGCTTCCCACACAAGTCCGTCAGTTCGGAATGGGAAACCTGCGGTGGCGAGTCCGTTGGAACCGCCCATGGGCATCCGCGTAGTGCCATTGCTTACGCTTCCCGTCCACACCCGATTCTCTGTGGTGTTAAGTCGCGATGTCACCGTTGGTTCGACGTCGAATCGGTCACCGCCGATCCAAAGATCACGGTACTCATCAACCAGCCGTGATCCATCGACCAAATAGACCGGAACACCAATCGAGACTTGGAAATTGGTTCCCGTATTGTCGCGGGCATCAATTGCTGGCGTACTGACCACCGCGGTCCAAGAGGCATTCAGCGCGTCGAGTCGGGGTACAAAAGATGCCTCTGCGGCGGCAAACGCATTGTAATATGCCGCGTCATCCGAGGTTGCTTGCGTGCGTGCCTCCGTTATGAACAGCAGTCGGTAATGATCGCCCTCGTTCAGGTCCGTCGGTACGGCGACCACCGGCGGGTCGGCACAGACGTGCGCTTCCGTCGCATCGTCAAAACCGGGGCAGATGTCGCAACCATCGGGAACACCATCTTCGTCATGGTCGATGTTGTTGTCGAAGATCGGACACGAATCGCAGTCATCCAACGTGCCGTCACCGTCCGAATCTGTGTTGCTTTCATTCGCAAACTCGGGACACGGGTCGCAGCCGTCCGCAGTACCGTCGTTATCCGTATCCAAAAAATCGTCGAAACCGGCGCAGGCATCGCACGGGTCCGGTGCACCGTCACCGTCTGCGTCGATGGTGTCGTCGAATCCGGGGCAGGCGTCAATCGCATCGCCCACGCCATCGTTGTCGCTGTCGGTCAATCCCTGAAATTCGTAGGGTCCCATGTCCAGATGTTGTATGAATCCTACGCCATTATTGACCGTACCCAAATCGTCAGCACCGCGCGGCTGATTGGCCAAGTCAACGCCCGCACCACCGATCAAGGCGATCGGAACGGAATTCGCCGCGTCAATTCCGAGAGACCCGGGAGCCAGTCGATAGTCGCCATTGGCTTCGTCCACGAACGTTGGCGTTCCATCAATGTTGTCACCGGTCGCACCGGAAAAGATGCTCCACCCGGCATTGACGACTCCCGCGCCTGAAATATTCCCCAAGACAATCGAACTGTGCAGGTCCAATTCAGCGCCGGACCGCACCCGAATGGCTCCATCGGCTGCTCCGGTGACGTTGCAGTTGACCAACTGACTTGTCCCATCACCGTCAATTATGATGTCGTGGTTGGTTGTGTTGGCGTAGAAAAGGCACTGCGAAACGATCGGCTCATAGTTCGCATCGGGGACAACATAGACCGCCTGAGGTCCGGCTGTTGTTCCGCTGAATATGCATCTTTCGACCAACGAACCACCGCGCAGGTCAAGCGCGTTCCCATTGGTGCAATCTTGGAAGCGAAGCCATCGTAGCGTTGGGGCTGTGTCGTCGATGCGAATCGCAGACGCTCCTGCGTTGGTGATCGTCATATCGGAGATCACGGTCGCTTCCGTCTGACCGCTACCTCTGATCGAGATTACGAAATCGGAATCGTCGTCACCTCCATCCAAAAATGTCTGGTCCACACCGGCGCCGCGGAGGGTTAAGTCGCGCCCGTTGGGAAAGGTAATGTCATCCTCCAGAAACACGCAGGGGGCGAGTATGATTTCATCACCGTCCGACGCGGCATCAATTGCGCTCTGAATGGTGGGATGCACTGTGCTGCGGGTCACGTTTTCAATGTTGATTCCTGCGCAGTTGTCGCAGAAGTCGCCAATGCTGTCCCCGTCGCTATCAGACTGGCCGCCGTTTGCAACATCGGGACAGTTGTCGCAGACGTCGCCGAAGGTATCGCTGTCGAGATCGGATTGGTCGCTGTTGGTAACCAGCAAGCAGTTGTCGCACGCGTCACCTACGCCGTCTCCATCCGTGTCAGTTTGGTCGACATCGGCGTCGAACGGGCATATGTCGCAGGCGTCTCCAAGCCCGTCACCGTCATCGTCTTCCTGCCCGTCATTAAAGACGTCAACGCAGTTGTCCTGATTATCGAAGTGGCCGTCACCATCCGAATCGTAAATGAAATTGATGCTCCAACCGCCCGAGATCAGACCGGCATCTCCAAAGAGAAAACCCTGCACGCCCCAGTTCATGACATAAAGCCGCCAGACACCGTTTACGTTGTTGATGTTCATGTTGTAGATCGCGTTGAAGCTGGTCGCGTATCCCGGATTGGGAAATGGTGCGGGGGATCTGAACTCGGGGCGCGTACCCACCATGGTTGGTCGGTAGGTGCCGGTGACGACAGGCGCAGAAAGCGTTGGCGCGTTATCTGCGAATGTCAGCGTGGCATTCACCGCGTCATTGCTCCCCGGGATGTCGTGCATCAACACAACACTACGCGTCGGCTGCTCGTTGGGCGGAACCAGCAAGATGTCTGTCTTTACGGGATTCGTGTGCGAATAACCGTGAATCGTCACTTCCAACGCGAACGGTTCGGTGATCCCCGAGACGACGATCGGACTAGGGTAGGGCGCGGCAATGTGCTGCGTGTATCCATTGCCCGGGTGCGGAGGAAAGGGGCTGTCCTCCACTGGTGGAATGATGATGGGAAAATTGTTCGAAAACACCTGCCCATTTGCTGGTGTCAGACAAGTGGTGAGCAAGAGGCTTGCCAAAACGATCTGAAATCTGAGTTTAGTCGCCATCGATTCGTTCTCCTCGTATCGCGGTGTTCCCAATCAGGCCGGTAACCTGCAGCCGTTGTTATGACCTTCACCCCAGACACGAGAAAAAAAGCCGATGGGGGACAATTTGGTTGGAGAAAATAAACAAAACGTGCTTTGCGGCCCTGAGAGCGCGTTTTTGGGCAAATCTTCAAATCGCACCCGCGCATCCCAACCGGGATGAAAAGGTGATCCAGGCTATGGCTTTCGAAGTCTATGCACCGAGCCGTCGCGTCTTGGCGCGACGGCTCGGTGGGTTTGATCGTCCAGATTCAGGGCTTCTGCTTCCCCTCGGTCCCCATGCCTACATCGGTCCGGTGAACACCCCTTGCAACAATTGATAATCGGCAAGATCCACGTCGTTGTCGCCGTCGAGATCGCCCAGGTTAGGCACTGGGCAAGAAGCGTCGCCGCAAACTGCGCTGTCGCCCTGATAGATACCGCTTTCGGCGAGACAGTCGGTTTCGGTCGTCACGGCGCAATCGCCGAGGGGGAGACAACAGGCACCGGTTGCGCCTCCCAGTCCAGGCCGAACAGCGACGATCGTTGGTGTGGTCGTATCGCTAACCGCTCCGCCTGAAACGATGCACGTGTAGATTCCTGTATCTGCCGTTGAGGTGTTTGCGACTGCAAGCACGGGGCTGTCAGCGCCCGAGATGCGACCATCGTTCATCAGCACCTGACCGTCGTGCATCCAGGTGTAACTGGGATCGCCAACGCCGGCGATCGCCTCGACACTAATTTCAAAGTCGCTCCCACCGTTGACGACAATGCTGGACGCCGGTTGCGTAATGATCGCGACACCATCAAGCAGGTCGAGCGTGACCCTGATTCGGTTTTGCCCCGTCCCAATGGCTTGTTGGGGAATGTTGATTTCGACGCTCGAATCTGTCAGGTCAACGGAAGCGTTGACATAGTCGCTCTCAGTAATTGTCGCACCGAGAACGTAGGCGTCTATATCGGTGAAACTCAGGGTCAGTGGCGTGAACGCGCCACCGGGAAGTGCTTGGGTGGGGTCGATAGTGAAGGTGATTCTGTCGGCAGTGAGATTTGCCCAGAAAGTGGTGTCACCGTTTGAAGTTTCGTACTCGCGCCCACTACTCACGATTGCTGCCAGCGGGTCCGTTGTAAATACGCCATCCCAAATGCTCCAACCGTTGAATCCTCCGCCGCTTGCGAAATCAAGGAAACTGCCAATAGAGTCGCCGATCAGCGTTGACGTCACGGGCGGGGGTTCGCCTTCAAAGCGAAGATCGAGTTCAAGAACTGTATGGCTACCGACCGGAATGGCGCTATCGACTGGCAACTGTATGGCGATCGAGTTGTCGGGATTGAGAGTTACGATGATGCCGAATGGATTGCTCAAAATACTGACTTCTTCGATGTTGGTATCGATATCAGCGATGGAAATGCTGGCACCCGTAGTCAGCGCAGCTGCGATAACGTTGTCGGCGGACACCGTGAGGACGATGCGATCAGGGGCGGTCAAATCCAACTCAACGGTTGTAGTCCCGGGACCAAAGGTCAGGATTTGGCTGAATTCCGGCCCAGCGCCAACCGTTGCCGAACTCGGCACCTGAATACCCTGACCGGTACCGGGATCAATTTCCCACAAATTTCCAGTAGTAGCGGTTTGGGGAGCCAACAGGACAGAGGAAACGGTATCACCAGTGAGGTCTGCGTTCACATCCGGAACAATCACAACAAGCAGCAAGCTCGTCACAACGGTGCTGAGTATGGGTCTCGTGTTCATTGGTCGATTCTCCTTAATATTCAAACGCCCACTCCGGCACGTCACCGGCAAGGCCAAGATCAGTCCACACCCCAGACACGTAAAACCGCTCCATTGGGGGACATTTTTTTTCGGAGGCACAATAAAAGCGTTCATATGCCAAAAATGAACCCACGAGGACTCTGTGCCGAACGGCGTCCGACCGACCATTTCAGCGTGGGGATGAACGATGGACCCCACATCCGTAACGGTATGCGCAAAGCGAGCCGCCGCGCAATTGCGCGGCGGCTCTTCAGTAGAATTGCTCCCAGAACGGTCACCCGATCGAAACTAGTTGCCACCGATGAAGCTGACTTGGAATTCGGCGAAGTCGCGGGCGTCTACGTCGCCATCGCTGTCGAGGTCGAAGCAGCCACAATCTGATTCAAACAATTCTGCCGGACCGCTCATGCATGGCGCGAAGCGACGATAGTCGTCCAAGTCCACGGTTCCATTGTTTCCAAAGTCGCCGCCGCTACCGCACTGGGTTGTGTTCTGGAATTCAAACGCACCCAGGTCCAGGTAACTCGGCGTTCCAAGACCGATGTCGGTGATGCCTGTGTCGTCATGCGTACGTGGATCACCGTTCAGATCAGAAGTATCACCACCAACAGCCACGTAAGCGTCGTGATCGGCGGCGTCGATACCCAACGAACCAGCCGCAAGGCGGAAGTCGCCATTCGCTGCGTCAACGAACATCGGAACGGCGTCGATGTTATTACCGGTCGCTCCAGGGAACAGACAGCGCGACGTAGTGATACCGCTCTCGGGAACCGAGGATGCATCAAGGACGCAGTTCGCGATCGAAACGTTACCGCCGGCTGACTCTGAATACATACGTTGGTTCAAGCTGTTCGCAAAAGTGCAATTGACGAACGCCATGTCGCCACCCACGCATTCGGTGAGATTTTGGCTTGAACCTCCATTGCCATGAAACAAAGTGTTGACAAAGCTGGCCGAGGTGCCCGATTCATTCATGCCCACTGCGGATGCGAACTCATCAGATGTATTCCCCGCAAAAATACACTCGCTAAACGCGGTCGTCGAACCACCCGTCAGATAAACAGCACCATAGTTGGCGGTGCCATGGTCGTTGTTCTCGAATCTGCAACGGCGAATCGTTGGCGTGGAACCGAGTCGAACTGCGAGCGCTGCACCACCGCTGCTTCCGGTCGCAATGCCGTTTCGAAATGTGATGTCGCTGACGGTACTGCTATCGTTGTTCTTGATGTCGAGGATTCGACCGGCTACTCCGTCGCCATCAATGATCGTCGCCTCCGCACTCGTACCTCGAAGGGTAATATCCTTGTCGTCCAGCACGAGTTCACGCTCGAAGAAAACGCATTCACCCAGTTCGATGACGTTGCCATTCGCTGCATCATCGATCGCATCGGCGATCGACGGATAGTAAGTATCAAGCGTCTGGTTCCAGACATTCGGCGAATTGGGGCATGTATCGCATGCGTCCGGGATGCCGTCGCCATCGGCGTCGAGTTGATCCGGATTAAAGTCATTGGGACAGAGGTCGCAAGCGTCGGGCAAAGCGTCGCCGTCCGCATCGTTTGAATCGTCTGATCCCGGACAGGTATCGTCCGAGTCACACACGCCGTCATCGTCGCTGTCATCGAATTCGTCGAATGGACATGGATCGCATCCGTTGGGCACGCCGTCCGAATCGTCATCGACGTTGTCGTCGGACCCGGCGCAGATGTCGCACTCGTTGGGAAAACCATCTCCGTCGTCGTCGGCATCGCATTCGTCCGGTACGCCATTGCCATTGCAGTCAAGCGACACCGATGTCACCGCAAAGTGAACGTTGTCAACGCGGTGCTCATTCGTTGCACCCCCCGTACGAGCACCGAATCCATAGCGAGCATGAATGGGTGTATAGCTTGGAACAGATACGTTGCTGAAGATCGTTGTCGAATCACCATTCGCTTTGGTGAGCACCAGCGTGCCTGCGCCCGATTCAAACGTGAACGACGCATGCTGCCACTTCCCGTTATCCAAAGGATGTGCAACTAGTTCATCCGCAAGCGTCGCGCCGAAGCTTTGAAGCATCGCGTGATTGCCATCAGCCGCATTGCTGCGATAGGTATCAAAACGGACGACCAGCGGCTGATTGCCTCCACCGTCGCCGAACAGAATGTCATTTCCGGTGGTGTCCGCGTTGATCAGGGCGAAACTCATGCCGTCGGCGCCATTACCACCGCCCATGTAGAAGTCAAACTCAACCGTGAAATCCTCAGCCGGTATCGGCGTCACCGGTTCAAATACAATCGTCCCCCGTTGATTCGCAGCCGCTTCGGTCAGACGGACCGAACCATTTTCCACGACCACCGTGGTGTTCGAATTCTGATTGAGCGTGTACTGCTCGTTGCCGGTTGTCTCAAAGTCTTCCAAACGATCGGGGTGTACTGGTTCGCATGCGTCGGGAACACCATTCGCATTGCAGTCAATCGTATCGTCTGAGCCTTCGCAGAGATCATCCGAGTCGCATACGCCGTCGCCATCGCTGTCGTCCAGTTCGTCGAATGGGCACGCATCCAAGTCACTGCAAACGCCATCGCCGTCCGGGTCGCCGGTGTTGTCGTCTCCCGTACACAGGTCTTCGAAGTTCATGGACCCATCACCGTCATCGTCTTCGCATGTGTCCGGTGTGCCGTCACCATCCGTATCCGTATCGCATTCGTCGGGTGTACTGCTGAAATCGCAATCGTTGGTAGGCAACGGTAGCTTGAAGCGCACGTTGTCCACGCGATGGTTGTTGGTGGCTCCACCAGTCCGACCGCCGAAACCGTATCGAGCATGCATTGGCGGAACACCAGGCACCGGATAACCGTCCCAAACGGTCGTTACATTCAACGTCCCGTCATCCAATTTGAGCCACAGTTGCCCGTTCTTAAACTCGATTTCGGCATGTCGCCATATGCCACCGTCTAAAAGAAACGGGGCCTCCTCGCGAGCAATGATTTGACCATTGCTACGGATCTCGACGTGATTCGCGTCACCGGGACTGCTGCCATAGGTGTCAAAGGAAACGACCAGCGGTTGACCGGCTCCACCGTCACCGGGCAAGATATCATTTCCGGTCTCATCCGCATTAATCAAGACAAAGCTGATGCCATCGGCGCCGCTACCCCCGCCCATGTAGAAATCGAACGAAACGATGAATTCGTCGATAAGATCCGAAGTGATTGGCTCAAAAATGACCGACCCAGTCTTATTCTGGTTCGCCGGAGTAAGTCTCACGTAACCATCTTGGATGACCGCGTCACCATTGAGTTGATAATGGCCGATGCCGGACTCAAAGTCGTTCAGGCGACCGATGCTGTCGAGGTCGCAATCATCCGGTACGCCGTTGGCATTGCAGTCTTCGGTATCGGTGCAGATTTCTCGATCCCGGGTGGCCAGGTAGTATGCATCGCCGTTGGATCGATCGCCGTTGTTGCTTTCCAGAATGCGGTTTATCGCCCAGTTGGAAACGTAGCTCCCACCGCCACCCCCTTCCTGGCCTAGCTTTCCACCACCGCCGCCGGAGTAACCGCCGCCGCCGCCACTGCCGCCACCGCCATTGCCGTCTCTATCGCCTTGTCCGCCTCCGCCAAAGCCCCAACCTCCATCACCTACTCTGGGATCGTTAGAGTCGGCTTTACCGCCTGCACCGCCTGACGGGCAACCCTTTCCCGGTGCATCGGTTTTGCTCGATTCGCCAAACGCGCCGGCACCTCCGTATCCATGTTGACCGCTTGACCCACCGTTGTCGCCTTGATTTCCGTTGCAACCGCCGTCGCCACCGTTGTTGCCTCCGCCCCCGTCTCCACCGCATTCTCCTGTCTTGGCGCTACCTCCGTCCTGACCACTTGTGCAGGCGATAAAAACATACTGGAACGCTCCGCCGCCACCGCCTGCTGCGACCAACACGATCCAGTCTGACCCACACTCATTGGACGTCGCGCCCGGGGCTTTGTACAGGATGCCTGTCCCTCCACCGCCGCCAGGCATAGCGCTTCCGGTCCCGCCGTCTGTGGTTTCGCCTTCTTCACCGACGATGAACCGAATGGTGCCTCCCGGTTCAAGTTCGTTGGGACCGTAGCCCACGCGGAATACACCCTGCGCCTTGCCGCCTTGTCCGCCTCGGGAAAAACAGTTTTGGCCGGCATAGGCATCGCCGCCATCTGCGCCATACGCGGTCAAACGAATGAGCGACGGTGGGTCATTCGTGGGAATCGTGAAGCTTTTTGCATTACCTGTGAACTGCACGCGTTTCTGTGAGCCGACAACCAAATTGGCCGCGTTCGCAGGTGCGAGAACAACCGTAAGCAAGAGGCACGCTAGCATTGTCTTGAGCATCATTGTGGTGTTCATCAGCCGATTCTCCTTGATATTTGAACGCCCAATCCGGCACATCACCGGACGGTCCAAGATCAGTCCTCACCCCAGACACGAGAAAACGCCTTGTTCGGGGACAAGAATTCTCAAGGAATCTGCAAAATCCAATTATTCGCTTGGAAAACCGGGTTTCTGGTATACTGAGTTTGATGTCAGAGATGCCTGACAATCGGGACCGGGCCGGTTCTCCGCCAGATGTGACCTTACTCTTGGAGCGTGTGGCGGCTGGTGATTCGGCCATTGCCGATGAGTTGTTGCCCATCGTCTACGAAGACCTGCGCGCCGTCGCAGGCGGGCAGTTTCGGGGACAACGCAGCGATCATACGTTGCAGCCGACCGCGTTAGTACACGAGGCGTTTATCCGCCTGGTCCGCGCACCAGGTGAGGGTTTCAAGAACCGATCGCATTTTATGGCCGTCGCGGCGACGGCGATGCGACAGATTCTTAGAGATCATGCACGGGCGAAGTCCGCGGCCAAACGCGATTCGGGAGGTGCCCGTGTGGACCTCACCCAAATGACATCGCCTTCCGGACAACAGGCCATCGATGCGATCGAACTGAATGAAACGCTGACTCGGTTGGAGGAAGCCGACCCACGCATGTCGCGAATCGTTGACTTGTGGTTCTTTGGCGGATTGACTACCGAGGAGATTGCTGAACTGCAAGGTGTCTCTTCACGCACAGTGAAACGGTTATGGCGACAGGCCCGAGCGTGGCTCAATTCCGAATTGACCAACGCATAATCCGATGAACAATTCAAACGACATTCGCAATGCGATGGCCATTTTCGACGAGGTTTGCGATCTGTCGCCCCAAGAGCGGTTGGAGGTCTTGAACAGACGCTGCGACGGTGACAAAAAGCTGCGCAGCCGGGTCGAGCAAATGCTGGCGACAGAAGATGATGAAGGCGCCTTCCTCGTGGAGTCGAAGCATGGCGTTGGCGCGCGGATCGTTTCGGAACATCTGAACGACAGTTCAGCCGTCTCCCGAATGCCGGATCGGATCGAGCGCTACAAGATCATCCGCGAACTTGGCCGCGGCGGAATGGGCGTAGTCTATGAAGCCGAACAGGATGCTCCCAAGCGGCGCGTTGCGTTAAAGCTGATTCAATCGACGGGCATGGCACCGAACCTGATCAAGCGTTTCGAGCGCGAAGCGTTCGTATTGGGTCAGCTTCAGCATCCTGGAATCGCACACATCTATGAATCAGGCGTGGCAAGGGTCGACGGTTATCCCCAACCATTCCTGGCGATGGAGTTGGTCAACGGCGCGCGCATTACCGCGTATGCGAAGAACCGGGCGCTCAGCGTGCGAGAGCGATTGGAGTTGATGGCCCGCGTTTGCGACGCAGTGCAACATGCGCACCAGAAGGGCGTGATCCATCGTGACCTGAAACCAGCGAATATTCTTGTCATTGAGCAAAGCACCAACGGTGGAACCAGTACGAGTGCGACGAGCGGGAACCACTTGGTTGACGACATTGGTCAACCGAAGGTCCTCGATTTCGGCGTCGCCCGATTGACCGACGGCGACACGCAAGCCCTCACGCTACAGACCACCATTGGCCAGATCGTGGGTACGCTTGCTTATATGAGTCCCGAGCAGGTTGCGGGCGATCCGGCTGGAATCGATACGCGTTCTGATGTGTATGCCCTTGGCGTGGTGCTGTTCCAGTTGCTGACTGAGCGGTTACCGCTAGACGTTTCCGGGAAGCCTGTCGCCGAAGCAGCGCGAATCATTCGCGATGTAGACCCGGCTGTGGTTGGCACAACTGATCGAACGTTGCGCGGAGACATCAAGACCATAATTGCCAAATCGCTGGAGAAAGATTCAGACCGTCGTTACGCATCGCCTGCGGAACTCGCGGCCGACCTGCGGCGCCACCTGCGGGACGAACCGATCATCGCCCGACCCGCCACCGCGCTCTACCAGATGCGCAAGTTCGCCAGTCGCAACCGCGTGCTGGTTGGTGGCGTGACCGCGACCTTCTTGGCGTTATTTGTAGGACTACTTGGCACGGCCTACTACCTCGTTGAAGCACGAGAGCAATTTGCGCGGGCCGAAAACGAGAGGGACGAAGCAATCGCAGCGCGTAAGGAAGCGGAACAACAACGAAAGCGAACTTCGAAAGTTGCAGCGTTTCAAGCCAATTTGCTTCGAGATCTTCGTGCCAACGAATTTGGCAAGAATTTGATGTCAGAATTGCTAAATGAGATACAAGATTCGAAGTCAAAATTGAACAACATCGGACCGAAGCAATCCGAAGAGAATCATCTCGTGATTGAGGCGCTCTCGGAGGTCAACAGCACAAACGTCGCTCGTGCAGTTCTCAGTGGCATGCTAGCCGATCGCGCTCTCAAGAAGATCGACAAAGGTTATACCAAAGATCCGGTTACCGAAGCGCGGCTTCGATACAGTGTTGGGAAGATGTATTCCAACTTGGGCATGCTTGAAGAAGCTTTGAGTCAGTTTCGTTTGGCACTAGAACTCGAACGTAAACACCTGGGCAGCGACCACAAGTCGACGCTGGCATCCATAGACGCCCTGGCTTTGCGTTACAAGCAGATGGGACGAGTGATCGAAGCCGAAGAACTCTACCGCGAATCGCTGAGGCGAAGACGTCGAGTATTGGGCGACGATCACAAGATGACCTTGGCGACAATAAGTCGCCTTGCGGAACTGCTCCAGTACAAAGGCGAATTGGACGAAGCCGAAAGACTAATAAAATCAGCGCTCTCCAACTCCGAACGGCGGTTTGGAACTGAACACCCTCGTACCTTAAACCGCAAAAATGCTTACGGCGCTCTGCTACTGGAATTGGGAAAGATCGATGAAGCTCTAGCATGTTTTCAGGACACCCTCGAGACACGCGAACGCATATCCGGTACCGATCACAATACAACACTCGTTATTCGAAACAATTTGATGGGTGCTTTGTTCAAGTCAGGTAGATTTGAGGAGGCAGAGCCAGTAGCCCGAGATGTACTCGCGTCGAATATACGGGTCTTGGGAGACGAACATCCCAATACAATCAGGGCACGAAATAACCTGGGCGTGGTCCTGCTGAATCTGAAACAGTTGAATGAGGCAGAATCCTTGTTCCGAATGGCCTATCAAAGCAGTCGCGACATTCTGAATCCCGAACATGAAGTTCGTATGAAGTCAACAAGCAACCTGATCGATGCCTTGCTTGCTCTTGATCGATCGACAGAAGCGGAATCATATTGCCGCGAACTTATTGATGTGCGCAGAGTACTTGAACCTGCACAACCCGGATTGGTAGCTCAAACGTTGGAGCAACTGGGGCAAGCGTACTTTCAGCAAGGGCTCAACGCCGACGCGCGGGACACCTGGCACGAGTGCGTCCAGCTACGAGCGGAGATATCGGACAATCATTGGCTAACAAACCGGGCGCGAAGCCAACTTGGTTCTGCGCTTGTGGCATTGAGACAATTCGAAGAAGCAGAATCGCTCCTCGTAGAAAGCTACGATGCATTGAATGCCCAGCAAGGCGACATTTCGCCGGTCGCTGGAGCGACCTGTCTAAGAGACGCACGCCAACGTATCTTGAAGTTGTATCAAGCATGGGGAAAAGACCACGAAGCCGAAGAATGGAAAGTCGAAAACAATCCGCCTTGATCGTCCTGACGTTAAACGCTAAGTGATCGAACTTGGCCAGCCCAATCACTTTGCATGCTTGCTTCACTTGCGATGTTCTTGAGAAATAAATGCGGCCCGTATCACGCTCATCCTTATTGCGCAGAGCGTTGACGTGAAGCCTCATCTTGGCGATCAATAAAAAAGCCGTCTGTTTAGGTGGCCGTAACGGGCTGACGGACCCAGTTCATGTAATCGAGTTCGACCAATCCCGCTTCGACGTTGCGCAGCATGTTGACGGCTTGTGCTCGATGATGCGTTGAATGGATGAACCCTTGGATGAGCATGTCGCCAAGCGTCGCCTCAAAGAGTTCGCCTTTTGAATCGCGATATTTTTGCGGGACTTGCAAATCGTTTTCTGTAAGCCCGTCTATGAATTCATTTCGTTCGATTCGCGTTTTCTCGATCCGACTCTGGACCTTGGTAACTGGTGTCGGATCGTTCTCGTTTGGCCACGGCGTTTCGACAACGCCCTTCCACCGCGACAACCATGCCGACTCGCCTGCCCAAATGTGCAGCAGCGTTTTTCGCAATGAACCGCGACCCATTGGAAATGTCGTGTCGAGCGATTCATCAGACAATGGCAAGGCAGCCGCCAACACCATCGCATTGGCAGCGTCGTTGTAGCGCAACAGGGTGCGAATGCTTTCGATCGTCATGGCTGTTACTTCTCCGAACTGCGTTTGTGTTCGCCCATCAGTTAACGGCAGCCGCTCCGGCTTCTGCCACGGCATGATCGTTTTCGACCGAATCGCCTGACACGCCAATTGCGCCGATGATCGTACCGCTGCTGTTCTTGATTGGTACACCACCGGGGAACGTAATCAATCCGCCGTTGGAATGTTCGATATTGTAGAGCGCGCCACCCGGTTGCGACAAACCACCAATATCGCCCGTGTTCATGTCGAAGTAACGCGCTGTCCTGGCTTTCTTCAAGGCGATGTCGATCGAACCCAGCCATGCACTATCCATCCGCGCGAACGCCTTCAGGTTTGCGCCGGCATCGACGATGGCGATGTCCATCTTCACACCGATTTGTTTCGATTTTTCAATGGCAGCCGCAACTGCGTTTTGCGCTTGCGCCAGCGTAATATCATTCATAACCACGTTCCTTTGCTGTTTTGATTCATTGTTGTTATACGGATTCGAGGACCGAGAGTTCGGGGATCAAAGCACGAATCCTTGAATTTTATTCGCCGAATTTGGCGATGATCTGATCGCGCGTTTGATGCAGGATTCCGTGCTTCTCACCGACTTCGGTAAACGCTTCGACGGCTCGATCGATGTTCTCAGATTTATGGTCGGCAGAAAGTTGCACACGGATGCGGGCCTCGCCTTTGGGCACGACCGGGAAGAAAAACCCGATCACATAAATCCCCTTATCATACAGATCGCTCGCAAATTTTTGCGCAAGCGGTGCGTTGTAAAGCATGATGGGTACGATCGGATGCTCGCCTGCTTTGATATCGAATCCAGCCGCCGCCATCTTCTCTCTGAACCGCTTGGTATTTGCTTCCAACTTGTCGCGAAGTTCCGTCGATTCTTCGAGAATGTCGAGTACTTTAAGCGAAGCTGCGACAATCGGCGGTGCCAACGTATTGCTGAACAAGTATGGCCGCGAGCGCTGACGCAGCATGTCGATGATTTCCTGTCGCCCGCTGGTGAATCCGCCCGACGCACCGCCAAGCGCTTTACCCAGCGTTCCCGTGATGATGTCGACGCGGCCCTGCACACCACAATGCTCAATCGCACCGCGCCCCGTCTTGCCGAGAAAACCTGTGCAATGACATTCGTCAGTCATGACAAGCGCGTTGTACTTATCCGCGAGGTCGCATATCTGGTCGAGTTTGGCAATGTCGCCATCCATGCTGAACGAACCATCGGTGACTATCAATCGATAGCGAGCTGACTGCGCATCGGACAATTTACTTTCGAGATCGGTCATGTCGGCATGCTTGAAGATGTAGCGTTTGGCTTTGCAGAGTCGCACGCCGTCGATGATGCTGGCATGGTTGAGCTGATCGGTGAGGATCGCGTCTTTGTCATTGAGCAACGGTTCAAACACGCCGCCGTTCGCGTCGAAGCATGCCGCGTAAAGAATCGTGTCATCGGTTCCGAGAAACTTCGCAATGCGTTTCTCCAACTCGCGATGAATATCCTGTGTTCCGCAAATAAATCGCACGCTGCTCATGCCGAAGCCGTGCGATTGCAAGGCAGCCGCAGCCGCTTCGATGACTTTCGGATGGCTGGATAAACCGAGATAGTTGTTCGCGCAGAAGTTGAGAACGTCTTTGGGTGCGTCGGCATTGGGAAAGGCTACACGAATGCTTGCAGCTTGCGGGGATTGTATTTCCCGTTCTTGCTTGAACAGTCCAGCATCGCGAATGCCCGACAATTCCTGCTGTAGTGCTTTTTGCATCGCCCCGTACATGGCGTATGTCCTTTGCGTTTTCTGATTGAACGAAACCGATCGCTATCGGTGCTGCACCGTTCCGTGATCGGCAGCGTCTTTTGGAACGCGCCATGTCGAAGCGACTTTTGGAGCACGTGGCAATTGGATTTCCGGAAGAAGCACAAGTTTGCACGCATCGCCGCGGGCCAGCAATTCCATCGCGTCGTTGATTTCGTCGAACGATACGGTCTTGGTGATCAGCGGTTCGAGGTCCACGACCTTGTTGGCGAGAAGCCAGCGGGTCTTGAACCATGTCTCGAAGATGCGGCGGCCATTCAGTGCGGTGACGTTCAGGTTTTTGAAAATCATGTTCTCGGCGATGTCGATTTCAACCGGGTCAGCCGGTATGCCAAACAGCACGACCTTCCCGCCATGCCTCGCCGCGCGAAACGCGGTGTTGATCGCGATCGGCGCCCCGCTCATCTCCAAAACAACATCGATGCCTAGGCCTTGATTTGCTTCCATCAAGCGATCCACAACGTCACCGCCGGCGCTTGGGTTGAAGACTTCCGTTGCACCCATCGTTTTCGCCAGTCTAAGTCGATTGTCGTTGATGTCGGTGGCGTAAACGTAGGATGCCCCGCTGGCTTTGGCGATTCCGACGCTGAACAACCCGATCGGACCGCAACCTAGAATCGCGACGCTCTTACCGGTAATGTCCTGATCGAGCGTTGCGAACACTGCGTTGCCAAACGGTTCCTGAATGGCTGCGATTTCAGCGCTGATCTTTTCGCGATCGTTGTGCCAGATTACTTTTTCAGGAATCGCCACATACTCGGCGAACGCTCCGTCGATATCGACACCAAGGATTCGCGTTCGCGGACACAGATGCGCCTGACCGGTTCGACACTGGTAGCACATGCCGCAGGTGATGTGAGACTCCGCCGAGACAAAATCGCCGACTCGGCCATGCTCTACTTGCGAACCGACTTCGACAATCGTCCCGGAGAATTCATGGCCCAAAGTTAGTGGCGGCTTGATGCGCTGACGACTCCACGCATCCCACTTCCAAATGTGCAGATCGGTACCACAAATGCCTGCCGCTTCGACTTCGACCAGCACCTCGTCGGGTTTGATTTGGGGTATGGGTACTTCTTCAACCGATAGGCCGCATTCGTTTTTGGTTTTTTGAACGGCCCGCATCGTTGTCGGCATTTCTTGCCTTCCCCCTGAGAATTTGAATGGCGCACCTTACTCGCCGGGAGGAGCAGGGCGCTTGGGCTCAGTGGTCTTATGATAACCGTCAGTTTCCTTTGGTAAAACAAACGCGCTGTCGGGTAGATTCTGATTGATGCTTTTTTCGGTGAGGCCTTCGAAATCGGCAACTTTGAGATTGGTCCCCGGGGCGTCTTCGACCAAGATTCGCAGGGGCAGGTTCAGTTTTCGCGAGACGTAATAATCAAGCCGACCATAGTCACGAGCGAGCCCAGATTCGGGACGCGGCTTGCACAACAAATGATCGCAGTCGTCCGGATCACCGGGTTGCGGCGGGATTAACTTCACCGAGAAGTTCTTGAGAATCTGCTCTTTCTTTTGACCGAACGGCATTGGGAAGGGGGCTTTGTCCAGATCGAAAAAGTCAGCCGTCTCGCCCGGTTCCAGGATTTCGCGATCGATGCGGTTTTTGCTTTTGCTGTTGGCTTCGATCAGCCAGCGGTCGCGGAACAGATACCAGACCTTGTGCCGCAGCACCGTTCCATCCGCGTCCATCTTGTCGAAAAAGACAAAAAACATCGGGTGCGGTTCAGCCCGCTTGAACTGGATTCCGCCATACCGCGTTGTTTCCGAGATGTTTAGATTGTCCACGGTCTTGAACTTGACGCCGCACTTGATCGACTTGATGTCTTTGCCAGCCTGTTCGAGACGGTCGAGGATTGCGACGACTTCGGGCGCTGCCTGCTCGTTAAGCGTAATCACAACTTCGTTCGCCTTGCCCTGGGCATTGGCGCATGATGGGAATGCCAAACCCAGAAGAATCGTTACCGCAAAAGGACCGAAAACGACCGTGTTGTACATCGAAACCTCGTTTCGCATGGGATTGAATTTCGGACTGACCGAGTACCCTTGAATGGATCGTGCGCATACAAATGATAGATTCGCGCCTCGATTGCTTTTATTTCATTCTCTGAAGATGGGCAAGTGTCGAAGCATGTCGCCCCAAAATTGGTTTTGTCTCCAACGAATCGGCGCAAGCAGTCAAGGGTACAAGTGCTTGTCGCGTAAAACGTTAACTTCATGGGGAAGGACTGGGGCTGGTTGATTGTGGCATGTGTCACACAAGAATAATGTCGAACCCAAAAATTCCGATCGAACTGCAATCAAGAAGAAAGCACCCGACATCGATTGGAGATGCCGGGTGCCTTCCGGAGGGGAAAGAAGCATCGGTAGCTTCGTAGCTTTTTTGATCAAGAACGTCTGCCAGCGCTAATGACGAGTTCTCCAGGAAAGCGAGTCACCAAAAATTCGCCCGAAAAACAACTTGGCCCACAATCTCCTCAACGCGATTGGCGGCTGGTCTGGCATTCGCAATCCGAATACAGCGGTCCAATTACAAGCATGCTGCAAATCGTGGAGCGACGTGTTTCTTTTCAAATGCTGAACCGACAGAAGTGTGACCGCCATGTCAGTTGACCGGGGTTATCCTACTAATACAAGAACCGTTGGCAACATTTAATTGACCATAAATAGCGATAACCTGTAATTCTTTCGCGGGCATGATCGATGTTGACAATTACCTATGGATAATTTCCCCCCATGCGTGTTTGCAACTGGTAACATTTGCGGTTGCAAATACCTTCTCACGACCACGCAGACTAGCCAAATTCACTTTTGATGGGTTGGTTGCGCTGTAACAATTGCGCGATTGTGAAAATGAAACCTAAGAGTCACGCTGGCGTGATCATTATCAGGTTGCGTCGATTTCTGTATCGATTCGCCCTTGGCGCTTGGAGCCGATTCCCCTTTTGCTGTCGACCAGGACGAACTCCAGAAGACGCTCGCCGGCTTTGGTTTTGGTCGTTCCGAGCAGCGATTTTGCAGCCCCCTTGAGGTTGGCGGTCTCGCGGAAAATCTTGCGATGCAGGTGGCGCACTTCGTCGATCGACTCGCGATCAAAACCGCCACGGCGCATGCCCACGCGATTGACGCCGTGGCAAACGCACCGCTCTGAATACGTCATGAACGGAGCTGCATCGCGGGTCATCAACGTCGCACCGCTGATCATCGTGTATTCGCCTACGCGACCGAACTGTTGAACCATCGCAGCCCCCCCCAGCACTGCGTGGTGACACAACGTGACATGACCAGCCAACAAGACACCGCTCGACATCGTGACATGATCCTCGATCATGCAGTCGTGCGCGACGTGCGAATTCGACATGAGCATGCAGTCATTTCCAACCTGCGTGACCGACCCCTCGGATGTCCCGCGGTTGATGGTCACGCCCTCACGAATCAGTGTTCGGTCACCGACCCGGCAGAGGCTTGTCGCGCCGTCATAGCTGTGATCCTGCGGTGGGCCGCCCACGCTGGCGAAAGGGGAGATCACACATTCGCTGCCAATATCGGTATGACCCTCGATATGGGCATGGGCGCAGATTCGCGTACCGGCCCCGATGCGTACAGGCCCGTCGATGACAACGTATGGCCCGAGTTCGACGCCCTCTTCCAAAGTGGCGGATTTGTCAACAATGGCAGTTGGGTGAATCATGGGTCAGAATCCATTCATTTTGATTCATGGTTTTCAAGAACGCGATTCATTCAATTTCGCCGTAGCGCAAGCGTCGAATCGCTGACTTGTTGTTATGCTATTCGCTGGCACAAGATTGTTCGACCCACCTGCATTCAGGCCCATGCATCATCGCGATGTGCTTGCGCAGGGTCGAATTGGCTTGCATAAAGGATTCCATGTTGCTTGGACACATTCTTGACACAAAATGCGATATAGGCTTGGGAGCGCCAAATCGGGCTCAAAGCAAGTGGAATCACTTGACTATTGCCAGATGGGTTCCGATACTAATAACGTGTGTAGTTCATCCGATGGTGAGCCGGAATCGGTTTGCGCCGGCTTGTCCCTTGTTTCAATCTTTCCTGTTAGTTTCGATCACCAAGAATATTTGACGAATCCAAATGAATCGGTAACCGGTTTGTCGATTCATTCAGTCGTGTTAGATGTCAGGAGATACGAATCATGAATCATCGAATTGATAAACGTGCAGCAAGACAAAACGCATTCACTCTCGTTGAATTGCTGGTTGTCGTCTCGATCATTGCATTGCTAATCTCCATCTTGCTGCCATCGCTCAGCCGGGCGAGGCAACAGGCAAAACAGGTGGCGTGCTTGGCGAATGTTCGTGGATTGGCGCAGGCGGCGAATACTTACGCTGCGGATGACCCGAACGAAAAAATCATACCGATTGCAGAAGGCGACATTGTCCACCCTCAGCGTCATCTGGCGTTCGCAGGTTTTGGCGGAAAAAGTGGACTGGGTGTGAATAACAATGCACAAAACTCAAATTGGAGCGGAAACAAGCTGATTGGCGCGTTTCATCGTCCGTTGAATCATGTTCTCTACAAATCCGGTATTAGACTTCCACCGGCTCTTTTTGGGCCAAACCTAAACTGGCAAATCGACGCCCAATTGGATCTTCCCAACTTCAAGTGCCCGTCGGACAAAGGCTTTAGCGGTTACCATTTTCGCGGGTGGCGTGACTCAAAGCTGTCTGCTTACGATTACTTCGGCACGTCATACTTTGTGAATCCTCTATTTGTCGGAACTCAAAACGCCTCATTTGCCAGTTCGAATTCAATGTATCAGCGCCCCCTGTCGCGAACACCAAATCCGACGAACACGGTCATGTTCAATGAAGCCGCAGCTCGATTTGCATTTTTTGCGAATAATACGGAAGAGTACGATCAATCAGATACTGCCTGTTTGTGGCCGCGTAGCCATGGCGATTTTATTGCCAAAGGGTTTCACAAAAAAGATTTCAAGTTTAACGTTGCTTTTGGCGATGGACATGCCTCGTTTATCAAAATCAAGGGATATGGACTGGTTAATTTCAATTTGACCTCCATGCCCCCCGGGTGCACCGGAATAGTTTCATGTGACTGCATTTTTGTCCGCGGATTAGGATGGCAACTTGACACGCTACCAGCCGAAACCATTGATACGACGAAAGAGTGGGCTGGAAACGCTTCGTCTGGCATATCAGACTCCGGCGGTGTGGGAAACGAGTTTGAAATTACCAATTTCTAGCACGGTTTGAAAATCGAATGCTTAAATTCGACACCTTATGGTGTTGCGGATGTCGTTTCGGTTTTCAAAAGCGATTCATGTCATTATTTTTGATTGGGTCTGGCTTTCCTGTCGGTGGGCCAGACCTTTCTCATTGCCATATTGGTCTCATTGCCATATTGGCTTGAAAACAAACTGAGTTTATTTAGTCCGATTGACTGAGTCCGATTGACATTTAAGTCGCAGATAATGATACTCGTTTAGAACGTTTTTCGGCATTGCAGAATGTCTTAAATCTCTCGCAAGTTTTATGGCCCAGCAGTCTCTGGCACACCATCCTGAGTACTGGATTTTAGAGGAAAGAAGTATGAAGAAATCAATTCGTCGTAGCACCATTCATCAAGGAGCGTTTACGCTTGTAGAACTCTTGGTGGTTGTCTCTATTATTGCCCTGCTTATCTCAATCCTATTGCCATCGCTCAGCCGGGCTCGACAACAGGCGAAACAGGTGGCTTGCTTGGCGAATGTTCGCGGTTTGGCGCAGGCGGCGAATACGTACGCTGCGGACGACCGGAACGAAAAAATCATACCGATTGCAGAAGGCGATACTGTTCACCCTCAGCGTCATCTGGCGTTCGCAGGTTTTGGCGGAAAAAGCGGACTGGGTGTGAACAAGAATGCACAGAATTCGAATTGGAGCGGCAACAAACTGATTGCTGCGTATCATCGTCCATTGAATCACATTCTTTACAAATCCGGTATTGGACTTCCGCCTGTTCTTTTCGGAACGCAGCGCAACTGGCAGATTGACGCCAAATTGGATCTTCCCAACTTCAAGTGCCCTTCGGACAAGGGGTTCAGTGGTTACCATTTCAAAGGCTGGCGGGACTCAAAGCTCTCCGGGTACGACTATTTTGGCACGTCGTATTTTACGAACCCATTGTTCGTCGGAACTCAAAATGCGGCGTTTGCCAGTTCGAATTCGATGTATCAGCGTCCGTTGTCGCGCACTCCGAATCCAACCAACACCGTCATGCTCAACGAAGCAGCTGCTCGTTTCGCGTTCTTTGCAAACAATACTGAAGAATACAACCAATCCAATTCGCAATGCGGTTGGCCCTTCAGCCATGGCGACTTTATTGCCAAAGGGTTTCACAAGAAAGATTTCAAATTCAATGTCGCTTTTGGCGATGGCCACGCCTCATTCATTAAGATCAAAGGATACGGTCTCGTTAACTTCACCTTGACCAGCATGCCGCCAGGTTGCACCGGCATCGTGTCTTGTGACTGCATTTTTGTTCGCGGTTTAGGATGGCAACTTGATACGCTGCCTGCCGAAACGCTGGATACGACCAAAGAGTGGGCCGGAAATGAACGGTCGGGGATCTCGACTTCTGGAGGCGTCGGAAACGAGTTCGAAAGAGTAAACTTCTAAATTCCGGTCCGTTCTCTGTTGGCGGATGAACGCTCTGGTAAGCGGACTTTATTGCGAAGAATCCTGAACCACCTCGCGCAAATACGAGGTGGTTTTTTCTTAGGCAACATCGCTTAATCGGTGTTGTCAATCGATTGGGAATCGAATCACGCCAATCAGTAGTAGCCAAGTTGGCTGCTGCCGCTAGAATCGGTGCATGGCAAGTGTTCTAGAGGTTGGGGATCTGCGCAAATCGTACCGTCTGGGGGACGAGACGGTCCATGCGCTGGATGGCATATCGCTTGAGGCGACCGCTGGTGAATTTCTTGTCATCATGGGGGCCAGCGGCTCTGGGAAGAGTACGCTCTTGCACCTGATTGGCGGGCTTGACCTCCCTACTTCTGGCGAAATTCTGATCGAAGGACAAGACATCGCGTCCATGTCCGATCGCAAGCGCACGTTGCTTCGTCGATCGCGCTTGGGTGTTGTTTTTCAGAATTTCAATTTGCTCCCGACACTGACGGCGATTGAGAATGTCGCCCTTCCTTCGCTGATTGGCGGTTCACGCAATGGGTCGTCGCAGACACGGGCGCGTGAACTGCTCGAATCGGTGAACATGACCCACCGCGAATCACATCGCCCGCAGGCTCTGTCCGGGGGTGAACAGCAGCGTGTGGCCATTGCCCGTGCCCTTCTAAACGACCCAGCCCTGCTCCTTGCGGACGAGCCTACTGGTAACCTTGATTCGCACCATGCCGAATCGATCTGGTCACTACTACGCAATCTCGTTGACGAGCAGCAGCGCACCGTGATCGCCGTCACCCACGAACCTGTCGGAGCCCGCTTCGCAGACCGCATCGTCGTCCTCAAGGACGGAAAAATCGTCGGAACCATCAACGATTCGAGGAACCTGGATGCGACATTGGTTGCAACTCGCTACACGGAACTGGCGCGCTAAACCCGGACGCACGGTTGCAATTGTCCTAGCCGTCATGTTGGGCGTCGGGACCGTCGTCGCCGTCTCCAGCCTCTACGCCTCCGTCGAAGCCACGATCTCCGAACAGATCGTAGACAACTGGCTTGGCCACAGCCACATCAGCATTCAATCGCCCAGCGGTCACTGGGGCAGCATCGACGAAAACATTGCCGGCAAAGTCGCCAAGATCGACGGTGTCATCCGCGTCACCGCCCGATACAAAACGCGCATGCAACTCATCACCCCTGTCGATGCGCCCGAACCGGGTGAAGACATCGACATGACCCATGCGCGCCAAGACGAAATCGATGTCATTGGTATCGACCCCGCGCAGGAATCGGCGTTTCGCAAACAAAAAGACATGGTCGGTGATGGGATTTCCCCGGGCGACCGCGATGTCATCGTCCTCGAGGCCCGACTCGCCTCGGAACTGAAAGTCTCTGTCGGCGACACTGTTTACGTTGAAGGTTTGATCAATGCCCCAGTCCGTCCGCTAAAAGTCTGCGGAATTGCATCGGGAAGACGGGTGGCATTTTTTCAAAAACCATCCGTATACATGCATCTGCGCGACGTCCAGGAAATGCGCCGCGAAAAAAATCGTGTGTCCGTTGTCGATTGTATCGTCACGGAAGACACGCCCGAATACATCGCCGAAAAAGCTGACGAAATCCGTCAATTGCTTCAAGAGCAACGACAAGGCTACCTGGTGACGACATCCGGCGCGAAGATCAATCAGCTTCAGGAAGCCCGAAGCGTGTCCCATCTCGTCTTGCTGCTCTTCACATTTGTCACGCTGCTGACTTCGTTTTTCATCATCATTACCACGATGAGCATGGGCATGATGCAACGGATACGCATCCTCGGTGCGATTCGCTGCATCGGGATGACGCGGCGCCAGCTAGCCGGCTTGGTTTATGCTGAGGTAGTGCCACTGGGTGTCATTGGCGTGATGCTCGGTGTACCTTGCGGCATGTTGATGACAAAGGTGACGGTCGCGTGGGTTCCACACGTTGAAGACATCGTTCATTCAGTCCGTTTCGGCGCGTGGGGTATTGGCGTTGCCGTCATTGGCGGATTGTTGACGACGATCCTTGGTGCCACCGCGCTACTTTCGCAAGGCGCAATGGTTTCACCGCTCGAAGCCGTCAACTCGCAAGCCAAACCGCAGCGAACTCGAACGATCGTCTTTGCCGCTTTATTCGGTGGGTTGCTCATCGGACTGCATCACCTGTTACTGGAGGTCATCGAACCTGCCCATTGGCTTCGACCGGTTACCTTGTTCGTCGGAACGGCAACGCTCTATGGCGGATACATGCTGCTTGCACCCGCATTGGTTTTGTTGACCGGCAAGCTAGCCCTTCTCGTCGCCGCCCCCGTTCTCGGTGTCGATCGGCGCCTGGCCAACGATCAGATCGAGCGTGCCCCATGGCGGGCAGCCGGCGTTTGCTGGACGCTGATGGTCGGGTTGTCTCTGATCGTCTATGTGTTCGTCCGAGGCGAGAGCATCGTGCATGCGTGGAATTTTCCCACGAAGCTTGCAGGAACATTCGTCTGGACAACCAATCCGTTCGACGCGGAATTGCTTGACGAAGTCGACAAAATCAACGGCGTCGTTGAAACCACGCCGCTCAACGACGTACCCTGTCGCGTACAGTCTCGCCGCACGTCGCTGTTGAGTCTGCTTAAGACCGAGAGCGTCTTTGCGGCTGGCGATCCGGAAACGTTTCTATCGATGGCCAAACTCGAATTCCTCCAAGGCAACGCCGAAGACGCCCGCGAAAAACTCATGCGTGGTGGCTATATTCTATTGCCACCCGAAGCATCGCATTCCTTCGGTTACAACGTTGGCGACAAAGTACCGATCACGATCGCCAACAACACCGTCGAGTTGGAAGTGGCCGGCGTGGTTCGATCCCCGGCAATGGACATTGCCGTGCAGTACTTCCAAGCCGACAGCTACATGATGCTCGCTTCCAGCAGTTCGGTGCTGGGCACACTCGACGATCTTCGCAAGCATTTCGGCATCGATACGCTGACGATGTTTATGATGAATATCGAGTTGGACCCTTCAACACCGCCACAGGCATTCGCCGAAGCGTCCGCCCCACCGGAATCGCGAACATGGTGGTGGGAACGCATCGACGCATGGCTGCCGCTCTTGCCGTTGGCGGAAACCGATCGCGAAATCCTCGCAAACGAAATCGACGAAACGGGCGACGAAGAGCGCATGTTTTGGGGTCCGATGCTTCGCCGCCTGTTTCGCCAGCACCTCGCAGCCGTCTACTTCCTCAAGGACCAATGGGTCGAATTGACGCACGAAGCGCGGTGGGAAATCTACCGGGAACGCATCGTACTCGAACAGGTCAAGGGCTTGATCAAGCGGCCTTACGCTCAAACGGGAACGCTCCGGCGCATCAAACAGGAAATCGACCGCGACATTCGCATTGCAACAATGGGCATATCAGCCGTACCGATGATCTCGCTGCTGGTGGCGACCCTGGGCGTTGCGAATCTGATGATGGTCAACGTCACCAGCCGCTCGCGCCAAATTGCGGTCCTTCGATCGGTGGGTGCGACACAATCGTTGATCGCCCGACTTGTACTGGTCGAAGCGCTAGTGCTCGGACTGTTGGGTTCGATGATCGGGGTTGGTTTGGGATTGCATGCAGCCTATGCGGGCAACATTCTGATCACGTCGCTGATCGGCGTTGAGATTCCCTGGGTGATACCGGTCCCACGGGTGATGTTTGCAGTGGGTCTGACCTGGTTCGTCTGCATTTTCGCAGGAATCCGGCCTGCATTGCGTGCAGCCCGCAGCGATGTCGTCAGCGCGATGGCAGCCGCCTAGCAAGCATCAACATAAACCTATACAATTCATAAGCTTACAGACAACATACCGCCTCAAAAGCGAGTCTTGGTTGTCGCTCAGAATTTCGCCGATAGCGGTGACGAATAATTGCGGCCTATCAAACGAATCCCAAAGTGTAGGCAATCAGGAATTCTAGGAATCGGGATCACTTTCATGTTTCGCGGCTTAATTCATGCCAGGCTCAAAGCTGCCGACCAAGCCATCGCTTCCGGGCGATTCGATGATGCCCTGCGCATTACCAGTGAACCCGAAATCGCTGCCCACGCCAAAGGTGCAAAGTTGCGCGCGAAGTTGGCTGACGCCTACATCGAACGGGCCCGCGAACATTACCGTGCCGACCGATTCACCGAAGCATTTCTCGCATTGGGAAAAGCCGACCGGTGCGATGGATCACCCAAAAAAATCGACGAATTGCGCAAGCAGGTGGCGGCTGTCGCCGATGAGGTGGCGCGTCAAAAAACCGAACGACGCCATCAAGTGGAGTTGGCCAAGCACCGCATCCATGCCGGATCGTTGGCAGCCGGTCGTCGCATTCTTGAAGACGCGCCTGAGGGCGAGGAAGAATTCGATCACTTGAAACGCGAACTCGAATCCCGCGAAAAACGTGGAGCCGAACTTCTCGTACAAGCCAGGAAGCGTTTCGCAGACGGACAAATCGGATCGGCAATCGATCGATTGGCCCGCTCGCGCAAAATCAACGCTCACGACGAATCGGCGATCCAACTTGAACGCGACATCGTAGCGTCGGTCATCAAGAATGCCCGCAGTGCATTTATCGATGGACGCTTGTCGCAGATGCAGCACGATCTCGAATTGCTTGAACCGTTGATGTCAGCAGCTACCGCGAAACGTGATCTAAATGAATGCCTGAAGCTCGCGCAACACGCATCCAAGGCGATCGGAGCGGGCGACTTCGACGAAGCCCGCCGTCTCGCAAAGCGTCTCGTCACGCTCGCGCCACAGGCCAAGTGGGTCAAACGCGCGATCGATCTACTCGCAAGAGTTGATGACAACCTGCTTCAGTTGGGCAGCGGACCGCTTGGTGATTTTTTGCTGAAGTCACCGGAAATTGTCGTGTCACCCGCACGGAAAACGGATGACGCTCGCCGAATGGACATGACTCAGACGATGGACGTCAGTCCGGTCGCGAATTCGACGATGATCGATCGTTTGCATCTTCTTGTCGATGGCGGTGGCAGTTATCTGATTTTGCGAAATTCGCATGCAACCATCGGGCGGGCAGTGTCGAACGACCCTGCGCACATTGCCATCTTCGCCGATTTGGGCGAGCGTCATGCCGAACTCGCCCGCGTCGAAGACGACTACTTCTTGATGAGTTCGCACGAAGTCGAAATTGGCGGCAGGCATGGTCGTCAGCAGTTGCTGCGCGACGGCGACAAAGTTGTACTCGCACGTCGGGCGAAGTTCACTTTTCGATTGCCCAATCGTCGTAGCGGTAGCGCCCTGCTCGACATCAGCGATACCACGAAAATGCCCAACGATGTGCGGAACGTGATTCTTATGAAAGACACGGTCATGATGGGACCGGGGCGCTCGAATCACGCGATCTGTCAGAGTCCAGGGGCGAGATT
Organism: Alphaproteobacteria bacterium; assembly: GCA_028285105.1. Taxonomy (GTDB): domain Bacteria; phylum Planctomycetota; class Phycisphaerae; order UBA1845; family UBA1845; genus UBA1845. Next base: position 187,648 of record JANQQE010000005.1, on the reverse strand, counting down.
GATTCTTTTCGAACGCGGTGGAACACTTTGGGTACGCGGCATCAGTCGGAACGAACCGGCGACGCCCATCGAATTGGGCGTGCCGCAAGAGACCGCCGGAATCAGTTTCGTCGTTCAACCGTGGACGACGCGAACGATTTGACGGAAGCGAACTGGAATCGGCAGCATTGTAAACTTGATGGATCGGGCTGGAACGAGTTAACCAGATAGGCGGGACAAAGCACGTGGCATATACCTTCAAACATGGAGATCGACCGCTGGAAGGTTTCGCGATTCAGCGCGCTGTCGGGCGGGGCGGATTCGGCGAGGTTTATTACGCGGTCAGCGACGGCGGACGTGAAGTCGCCTTAAAATACCTTCGCGAAAATCCGCAGGTGGAACTTCGCGGTGTCGCCCACTGCATCAACCTCAAGAGTCCGCATCTTGTTTCAATTTTCGACGTCAAGAAAAATCACGATGGCGACTATTTCGTCATCATGGAATACGTTTCGGGCCCATCGCTTCGAGACATTTTGATTGCCGAACCCGACGGGGTCGGCCCACAGAAAGCGGCTTATTTCGTCCGCGAAATCGCCAAGGGTCTTGGTTACCTTCACGATCGCGGGATTGTGCATCGCGATTTGAAACCGGGGAACATTTTTTACGATGAGGGCTACGTCAAGATCGGCGACTATGGCCTCAGTAAATTCATTTCTGTTTCAAGACACAGCGCCCAGACCGCCAGCGTGGGAACCGTACACTACATGGCCCCCGAAGTTGGATCGGGCAGCTACACACGCGGCATCGATATTTACGCACTGGGCGTGATGCTTTACGAAATGCTGCTGGGCAAGGTTCCGTTTGAAGGCAGCAGCATGGGCGAAGTGCTCATGAAGCACCTGACCGAGCAACCCGAAGTCGAAAACCTGCCGCAACCCTTTGGAAAAATCATCCACAAGGCGCTGCAGAAAGACCCGAAAGATCGCTATCAAAGCGTCTATGAAATGATCGACGATTTGATGGAAGTGGACGATGTGCGCACGTCGCTCGCGGGCTTTAATCCTGTCAGCCTCAGCGGTGCAGCGCGAAGTCTTCCGGTGGGCGAAGATTCACCGGTACCATCGCCCAACCCGGCACCGAGACACGTTCAGCAACCGGTGCGTCGTCCACAAGCCGGCCAATTCAATCTCGACGCGGGCAGCCTTCCGCCCGAGATGGCGAAGAAACTCCATCGCACCAGCAGCAAGGTCGATAAGCGTCTGCGTAAGCTGGACTCCAAACACGGCAACAAGCACCGACCGCCTGCGGATGAAACGCCGCCCAAACAGCGACAAATGTATATGTCCGACCCTCCGACGACGAAGCGCGAATTCGTACAGAGGGCCATCCTCGCGCTGTTGATGGCCGTCTGCTTTGGATTTGGTGTTGCGATGGTCAACGACATGCGGGAAGGCGGGTACATCGCTGCAATTCTGATGATCGCTGGGGTGGCTGGCGGATTGGCGATCGGCGTTCGGGCATTCGCTTATGCTTCGCGAAATCGGCTCCAACCGCCATGGATTGAGCGAATCTTTCTAACGATCCCGGTGTGCGCGTTGGCCGGTATCGGTTCTGCACCATTAACTGACTGCGCAAGGGATGAGTACGTCATAGCGGTCTTCGGCGCGCAGGTGTGCCTTGCATTGTTTGGCAAATGGCGGAAGCGAATCGAATCGGGAGCGCGCGGTAAACTCTCTATCGGATATGCGTTCACGGCGGGATTGTTTGCGCTGATCGTCACGGCGATATTCACTGAAGGCCGGGACGACTTCATGTTCTTCTCTGCAGGGATCGCCGCCTCGGCATCGCTCGTGTTTGAAGCATTGGCTTGGCTGTTCCCGCTTCAAGACTGGATATCAGGAAACACCGGAGGGCCCACCGGACCGTTCCAGAGTTGGAAGCGGGAGGCTCCAAATCCGAAAGACAGCGTGGAGTGGGAACCTCAAAATCGAATTCAAGATCGCGCAAGTCAGGAAACGATCGCGCTTTCAGACGATGCCAGGAAATCCGCCGATGCTGCGGGCGACAGCCATTTTCTGGAACCGGCATCAACATTCGCAGCCCCTCAGCCACCGCAGCGCTGGGCGATGACGCGAGTGCTTGCCGCTTTGCTCGGATTCGCGTGCCTCGTCGGACTTGTGGCCACGACGGTGTATGTGATTGTCGGGCAGGAATCCAGGATTCACATTCAAAACAACCGCGGTGGCGTGATCTATCACGAGTATCCGCGCCGCGCACTGGATTCGGGAGAACTCGTCCCAACCATCGTGATTGGTTCCGCGTGTCTTGGACTGATGATGTTTGCTTTTCGCAAAGTTCGCCGACATCGCATGACTGGATTCTATGGGGACACGCTTCGCCCGATCTTCTTGACCGTCGCGTTCATGGGAATCGGTTTGGGCATCTCCCGTTTGATTTCCAGCAATAACCCACACACGCTCGTACTGGACCGAACGGTACTTATCGTCTCGATCGCTTTGACCATCGTACTGATGATTTTTCGAGGCCGACGGTGGAAACCTGAAACGCACGAGGAACCGGATGCAGCCGAACAACATTCTCCGGTGCCTGCCCATTCCTACAGTTAGCCCACCCATTCCGGCGTGATCGACTGCAACAATCGAAGCGCCACCTAAGTAAGATTCATCAGCCAACTGCACTGCGAATCGCATTTGACCGCGAATTCACACCGTTGCCAGAGCATCGGGCATCTGTCATAATCGCTCGATTCGGGTGGCACTCAGCGCGGAGGGTGGTCCGCACATGGGTGAACGAGGGGGAATCGCAGCACCACGATCGAATCGAGAATGCAGGGCATGACCAAGCTACACGGCATCTGGGCTCGATCGGGCTTTCATATCTGGGGGGAAGATACGTCCACCGAAGCAAACCTTGCAGCAGCGTCCAGTAATGGGCGGTCGCGCCCGCATCCCTTCGCGATACAAGCCAACGAGCTTCACGCCGTCATCGGCGATCTCTCGCCAGACGGACTACTCGCCTCGATCGCCCACGAAGACGCGCTGCGGATATGGCTGCCACAGGAATCGGATTTGCCCGTTTCATCGACCAAAGCCATCGCAATGGAAGAATTACCCGATGTGCCGACGGCTGACGCGCAGACTTCTGAAGCACTTCAAAGATTTGAAATTCCGTCGCTTCGCTTCATGCCTGCCGACGCCATCGACCTTTTGACTTCGCTACCGAGACCGCTGCCGGAAACGTGCGGAACTTCGGTACACTATTGGTGGCATCTTGCGCATTATCTCGTCGAAATGATTCGCCGGCGTCAATTCTCGCCGCACATCGATGAGGGGACGGGCGACAACTGCACTGCGTATTGGCGATTGGCTGTTCAAAGCAAGGAATCGTTGGAGTGGCTGCAAGAAATCGCAGACGTCATGCCGCATATCTGCCGATCGCTGGACACTTCAAATGATCGTGATCGCGATGCGGCTCGGTTGATCGAAAGCTTCCTGCATGTTTGTGCGGATGGACTGATTCGACGCAGTTTGGTTCAAGATCCGTTTTTTGATCAGATCCATGAAAGGGCTGAGCGCGAGGGTACGTGGGACGTGCGCTGGTTGAGTTCGCTTCTCGGAAACGTCGGCGATCTTCAGCGTGGACCGCAAGGGCGCACGGAGTTTATCAGCCACGCCCAGTCCTGGATCGGAAGACTCGACAAAGGTCGAAACCAGGTACCTGTTCGCATGTGCTTTGAACTGCTCGACCCTGCATACGATGATGATGCGCCATCCGACGAGGTTTCTGACGATGACGACAAGCCCTGGAAAATTCGATATTGGCTGCAATCGCGGGAATCGCCAGCCAATCTTCAGGATATTGCGGAGGTTTGGGCAGACGACACCAACGCCCCCTCACTGCTGCGCAACACACTCCAGACCCGCCGAGAGGAAATCGTCAAAGACCTTACACGGGCGGCAGAGGTGTTCGCACCGATTGAAGCGTCGTTGCAGGAACCGCACCCAACCGGGGTGTCTCTGAACGCAACGCAAGCGCATGTATTCATTCGCGACGCGGCTACCCTCCTGGAAACGCGCGGGTTTGGCGTGCGCCTTCCGGAATGGGCGCGACGATTCGAACGCCAGATTGGATTGCGCTTGCAGGTGGCGCCCATCTCCGAACAACAATCGCGCAGCGCCAGTGCAGACAACGTCGGGCGAAGCGGCGTCGGACTCTCGAGCATTGTCGATTTTCAGTGGCAACTTGCGATTGGCGACTCATCCATAAGCCGCGAAGAGTTTGAAGAACTTCGCAATCAGCAATCGCCGCTCGTGCGTTTCCAGGGCGAATGGGTTTATTTCGACACCAACGCCTCAACTCAGGCGGCGCAATTTCTCGATACGCAGTCCAGCGGGCAGATGACGCTGGGGCAGGCGATCCGGTTGGCCGGCGGTGCGAACGACGACGAAATCGATTTGCCGATTTTTGGGCTTGATGCCGAGTCATGGATCGAAAGATTGCTCAATGCCGCCCCCGATACCGAAATCGAAAGTCAGCAGCAACCCAAAGTATTCAATGGAACGCTTCGACCTTACCAACTTCGCGGACTGGCATGGTTATCGTTCATGCAACGGGCGGGCATCGGTGCGTGCCTCGCCGACGACATGGGCCTTGGTAAAACGATCCAATTGATTGCACTCCTGCTTCGGGAACGAGAATCCGACGAAGGCTACGGTCCGACATTGATCTTCTGCCCGATGTCGGTCGTCGGAAACTGGAAGCGCGAGTTTGAGCGTTTTGCCAGCGGACTCAAGGTTTCGATCCACCACGGTCCGGAACGATTGACCGGGGATGCATTTGTCAATGCTGCGATGGAATCGGACGCGATCATCACGACATACGCGCTTGGTCATCGCGATTTGGAGACGCTGCGCAAGGTGATGTGGCATCGCATTGCACTCGACGAAGCCCAGAAAATCAAAAACCCCAGCGCCGCGCAGACCATCGCGATTCGATCGCTGCCCAGCACCCATCGCATCGGGCTGACGGGTACGCCCCTGGAGAATCACCTTTCGGAATTGTGGTCTATCATGGAAATGCTCAACCCGGGTATTCTCGGTAACGCTGCTGCTTTCCGGCGACGATTCGCGGTTCCGATCGAGCGACTCGGCGATGCCAACCGAGCCAAGCAACTCAAGACGATGATCCGCCCGTTCATTTTGCGGCGCGTAAAATCCGACCCTGCCGTCGAATGCGACCTGCCCGAAAAAATGGAGATGCGGGTTTTCTGCAACCTGACGACAGAGCAAGCTGGTCTGTACGAGCGCGTCGTTGCAGAAACGATGTCAGCCGTCGAATCGACGACGGGTATTCGCCGGCGCGGGCTCATCCTTGCGTCGCTGACTCGCCTCAAACAAATCTGCAACCACCCCGTCCACTACCTCGACGATGGCACCGATCTCGACGCCCGCAGCGGTAAGTGCGAACGACTCGTCGACATGCTTGAGGAAGTGATTTCCGAAAACGATCGGGCGCTGGTGTTCACACAGTTCCGTAAGATGGGCGACCTGCTCGCGACGTTGATCAAGAAGCGTTTGCGCACGGAGGCAATGTTCCTGCATGGTGGAACCACATCGAAAAAGCGCGAGCAGATGGTTGACCGTTTTCAAGATCCCAACAGCGATGTGCGCGTGTTCCTGCTATCGCTAAAAGCTGGTGGCCTCGGTATGAACCTCACAGCCGCCAACCATGTGTTTCATTTCGATCGTTGGTGGAACCCTGCTGTCGAAGATCAAGCCACCGACCGCGCCCACCGCATCGGTCAAACCCGCCGCGTGCAGGTTCACAAATTCGTTTGCATTGGAACGATTGAAGACCGCATCGACAAGATGCTCACCGAAAAGATTTCACTCGCCGACCGGATCGTCGGTTCGGGCGATGACTGGATCACCGGACTATCCAACGAAGATTTGCACGCCCAGTTGATGCTCTCAAGAGAAGTCATTGCCGAGATTTGACGCTATCGAAACTGCTTCGCAACGACATCATTGAGGGCGAGCGCCAGGCGACGTTCGTCCTGTTGCGTTAGGCGGCCTTCATCGACGACGACTTGGCCGTTAACGTACACCCGATCAGCCCGCCCCACATGACAAAGCATCAATGCGGCTAGCGGATCCTGTGCGACCGCCCCCGCGAGCGCGATGTCGTCGGTGCGAAACATGGCAATGTCGGCAGCGTATCCGAGTGCAATGCGGCCCAACGTCTTGCGGCCCAGCAGTTCAGCTCCACCGATGGTTGCGATCTTAAACGCTTCGGCTGTCGTCATCGCCGTCGCCCCACCATTGACCCGTTGAAGCAGTAACGCCTGACGCGCTTCGGCAAGCAGATGCCCACCGTCATTGCTGCTCGAACCGTCGACGCCCAATCCAACCCGCACACCTTCGCGAAGCAGTTCCGGAACGGCTGGCACGCCGCTTCCCAACCGCATGTTGGAACACGGGCAGTGGGCGACACCAGTTTTGGTCTTGGCGAGCAGTTTGATGTCGTCCGTCGATAAGTGAACGCAGTGGGCGAGGTAGACGTCTTCCCCCAGCCAATCGCACTCGGCGAGGTAATCGATGGGACGCTTGCCGAATCGTTCGGTGCAATAACGCTCCTCGTCCAACGTCTCTGCCGCATGGGTATGCAGAAGTACACCGCGCTCGCGCGCGAAGACCGCCGTCTCGCGCAGCAATTCCAGGCTGATTGAAAAAGGTGAACAGGGGGCAAGGTCGACGCGAACCATTCCCATCGGATCGGGATCGTGAAACGCTTCGACAACGCGGGCGCAGTCTTTCATGATCGCCCGTTCATCCTGCACGCAATCGTCGGGTGGTAAGCCGCCCTTGGACTGCCCGACGCTCATGCTGCCGCGACAAACGTGAATACGCATGCCGAGACTGTCGGCTGCTTCTAATACGCTTTCGACGCGGACGTTGGTGTTCTGCGGAAAAATATAAAAATGATCGCTCGTCGTCGTACAGCCCGACAGCAGCAGTTCGCCGATGCTGACCTGCGCCGCAAGTTTGACCGTGTCGTGGGAGAGGTGTCGCCAGCGGGTGTAAAGTTCGGTAAGCCAATCAAAAAGTTCGGCGTTCTGCACGCAAGCCAACCCGCGGGTCAGGCTCTGATAAAGGTGGTGGTGCGTATTGATGAGGCCCGGAATCACCACATGGTTCGAACCGTCGAAGTGCGAAAGACTGTCGCGATCAGGAAGCTGCCGCTCAAGCTCATCGCTGGGCCCAACCTTGGCAATCACGTTGCCTTCCAAAACGATGCCATGATTCAAAAGCACCACGGGCTCATCGCCCACGCAGGTGACGATCGTCGTGTTTCCGATGTATTGGGTTTTCACCATTATGGCTGTCAGCCTAACGCTTCATCGCTGGTTGCACTAGGGTGGCCCATCTCCTCTGGAGATGGGGGAGACGATGATTCGCGTTGTTCGAAAGCTCATCATCGATTCCCCCATGTTCAAAGAACATGGGCCACCCGTCCGAGAAAACGGGGTCGTTTTGAGGCTCGTGCCGAAGACAGGGTGGCCCATCTCCTCAGGAGGTGGGGGAGGCGATGATTGACGTCGTTCGAATAATCATCATCGACGCCGCCATGTTCAGAGAACATGGGCCACCCTTCGAGTTTGGAAATAACTTTCCTGTGCCCCAATTGGCGCACAAAAAACGGGCCTCGATCACCAGGGAAGGGTGGCGAACGAGACCCGATCGGTGGTGGAGGGGTGTGGTGGTCAACGACGGAGGCCGTCGAGACCCTCCACCAACCGAATGGAATCTAAAGACGCAATCACCGGCTTGGGGTCCTGTGCGATCAGGACGGGCACTACACACCCACGACGCTCAAGATCATCCCCACGACTGAGCAAACCGATCGACGAATCCAAACCAGGACACGCCTGTTTGATTCCAGACTCTCTTTACTTCAAATTGTCCGAATGCCCACGCGCCACACGGCAAGCGCGCACACACAATTCGCGCGCTGAGCGGCACATTGCGTCTCGCACGCTCGCAAGAACCGCGCAATCGCAACCATGAACTGCAACAAAGGTCAGCGATTCACGTACACAAACTGCGCGCGAAGTCACAAACCCTCACCACAAGGGCGCAATCTACTTACAAGTTGTGGGTGGAAGAATCGGTGAGACCAAAATCGAGGGCGGGCAGATGAAGATTAAGTATTATTGTATCGGATGCGACAAGGATATTTGGATGAATGGCTGACTAGCATCTTTATGGATATTGGCTCGCCCCAATAACTGCCGGTTCTCAATGATCCATCCTGTCCAATTCAAACACTAACACGGAATGGCCGTTTGTCAACGAAATTGTTGATTCGTGAAGTGTTTCACAGCCGAGTTTGGTGATCGGTGTTTCCCAAGTGAAATCAATTGTGATGAACACTTCATCTCGACAACATGGCGGAGATAGACCGTTCATCGGACGCACAGGCATGTTTGCTGACCGATCGCGTTTGCGTAATCCTGGATGATTTGGCAAGTCGATGGCGGGAAGGCGTATTGTTGAATGGTTTGCAGGTTCCTACCATTCAGCCATGACGCTGAATGGACAGATCGCACTTGTCGCTGGAGCCACGCGGGGGGCTGGCCGTGGCATCGCCCGAGCGCTGGGTGAAGCCGGCGCCACGGTCTATTGCACGGGCCGGAGTAGCCGCATCGGACCCGTCGATTCGAAACGACCGGAAACAATCGAAGAAACGGCTGAACTGGTTTGTTCGGCTGGCGGGTTGGGCATTGCTGCACGCGTCGATCACACCGACGAACGGGCAGTTGCACAACTGATTGATCGGATTCGCACCGACCATGGGAAACTCGACATACTCGTCAACGACATTTGGGGTGGCGATCCGCTGACCGAGTGGGGGAAGCCATTCTGGGAAATCGATGTCCAACAAGGCTTCCGGATGATCGAAAATGCTATTCATACGCACATCATAACCAGTCGCCATGGTGTCCCGCTTATGCTTGAAGGTGACGGTGGACTGATTGTCGAACTGACTGATGGCGCATTTTATGGTTACCGTGGGCAACTCTTTTACGACTTCTGTAAAATGTCGGTAATACGATTGGCGTATGCAATGTCAGTGGAACTTGCCAGCCATCCTGTTACCGCCGTTGCAATCACGCCGGGTTTTCTTCGCTCTGAGGCTGTTCTCGATCACTTCGAAGTTACAGAGAAGAATTGGCGCGACGCCATCGCGAAAGATCCCCACTTCGCCCACTCCGAAACGCCTTTGCTGGTTGGGCGGGCGATCGCGGCCCTTGCATCGGACCCGAATGCGCACCGCTATGCCGGACAAGTACTCAGCAGTTGGGAACTTTCGCGGCAATACAACATCAGAGACGTTGACGGCCGTCAGCCCCATTGGGATGAACATCTTGATGCGGCGATTGACAGAATCCTGGAAAACGATTCTGCGAGTCCCGACGACTTGTCGCTGCTTTCAATTCGGATGAATCAACTCGACTTCGACAATTCGAGAAAGGCGCAGCGATCCAAGATTGATGAATTCTTGAAAAAACACAACGATTCGCGCTAAGTCCAGGTCTGCGCAATATTGATTGCGGTTAAAAGACTTTCGGCTTTGTGAAGTGTTTCGCGGTATTCCGATGCCGGTTCGGACTCGTCCACGATGCCAGCCCCCACCTGCGCGAAAACCTTTAATTTACCGTCCGGCGATTCGGTGATGACGAGAGTTCGGAGGGCGATACACGTATCCATGTTGCCTGCGAAGTCGATGTAACCGACAGCCCCCCCGTACGGACCGCGGCGCGTTTTCTCCAACTCGTCGATGATTTCCATCGCCCGAATTTTCGGCGCACCGCTGACCGTCCCCACCGGCAACACCGAGCGTAGTGCATCGAATGCCGTCTTGCCATCCTCCAGACGTCCGGCAAGATTTGTACAAATGTGCATGACGTGAGCATAGCGCTCGACGCTCATGAGTTCCTCGACCTTAACCGTCGTGGGGCTGCTCACCCGGCCCAGATCGTTTCGCCCGAGATCAACCAGCATGACGTGTTCGGCCCGCTCTTTCGGATCGGCAAGAAGTTCGCGCTCGTAACCCAGGTCTTCGACATCGTTGCGTCCTCGGGGACGGGTGCCCGCCAGCGGTCGATTCGTCACCACGCCATCTTCGACGCGGCAGAGGATTTCCGGCGATGCGCCAACAAGTATCGTCTGCGGCGTTTTCAGATAGAACATAAATGGCGACGGATTCACTGCTCGCAGCGCCCGGTAGATGTCAAACGGCGATGCCGTCGTTTCGACTGAAAGACGCTGCGAGATGACGGTCTGAAAAATATCACCAGCCCGGATGTACTCCTTGCAGCGATCGACGATCGATTCAAACTCTCTCTGCTCGAATGTACTCTCATAATTCAACTTTGCGGATGGCTGAACCATGGGCGTTAACGTCAATGGCTTCTCTTCGCCGAGCGTCTTGATCACTTCACCGATTCGCGATTCGGCATTGCGATAGGCGGCTTCCACTCCTTCGCGCTTGGCGTCGGCGAGGGCGACAATTTTGATGAGTTTCTGTACGTGATCGAAAATGACCAATGTGTCGTAGATGCAGAAGTGAACGTCGGGCAGGTTTCGATCGTCCTGCGGAGGATTCGGCAGGTTTTCGTAATAACGAATGACGTCGTACCCGGCATACCCCACCGCCCCACCGATGAATCGTGGTAGTTCGGGTAGTCGCGCCACCGAATAACCCGCGACGATTTCCTGTAACTTGGCGAGCGGATCGCCGATCGTGCAAGTCTCGGTCCCCTCCGACGAAACGTAAGTCACGTCGTTGCGTGTTGCCCGGAATTGGGCAGCAGGCTTGGTAGCCAGAAACGAATATCGGGCGATCTTTTCTCCACCGACAACACTCTCGAACAGAAAAGCGTGTTCCTCATTCTCTGCCAATCGTGCGAAGGCGGAGACTGGCGTCAACTGGTCGCTGAGAATCCGACAGTACACCGGAACCATGTCCGCAGACCGGGCCAGCGCCTCGAATTCACCGAATGATGGACTGAGTTCAACCATGAACCGAATGCTAGCCGTCGGGCTTGGGATGGTCAAGCTTCGGGCCGACGGTTCAGCGTCGGGTTATCGGGCTTGCGATTCTCTTATATGAGTGCCACCTATTGACACTCTGTGCAATCATCGACGATCTTTAATGTCAATATCAACACCCGGCGCATCGACGAACACGCCATCGCCGCTAACCTCGACAAACCCATTTGGGAAATCTAGAAACACGCCATCATCGGTGACAGCCAGCGCCCCACCGACGAAATCCACAAACGCACCGGCTGAGGAAAACTCGCCACGAATCAGCGGAACCTTGAGCGACGCCTGGCACCCGCCGAACACCGTACCGCCGGCCAGCATGCCCACGCCGAATTTGGTCATCCACGACGCATCTTGAAACCTGCGAATTCTCATAACGTGCCTCCGCTTGCGGTAAATCGTTACCACCGATTGTACCACCACCCAGATGTCCGCTCGAATAATCGTTTCGATCCAACCCACACGTGCCGGCTAATTTGTCTGTCGCTTCGGCGGCGACTCGGGTATCTTCCCCCAGAATACTGAGGCGAGGAACTTACAGAAAGGCTGCCCTTTGTTTGAAGCATCAGTTGAAGCTACGTTCAGTGCTGCCCATCAGGTTCGGCTGCCAGACGGATCGCTCGAACCGATTCATGGCCACGACTGGCATGTGACTGCGACCTTTACGAGCGAGTACCTCGACGAGAGTGGTTTCGTCGTCGATTTCATCGCGGCTGAACGCCGGTTGAAGGAGGTGGCCAATAAGCTTCATCACACCAGCCTCAACGAATGTCCCATGATGGGCAGTAAGAACCCAACAGCAGAAATCGTCGCTCAAGTCATATTCGATCAACTGTCCCAAGACGAGGCATTGAGTCCAACGCTTCAACGGGTCTGCATCACCGAAGCGCCCGGATGCTCGGCGACGTATGTTCTTGAACGCTGATATTTTTGATAGCTGAGTCGAAAGTCAGCCGCCACCGCCGTAGAAGGTTGATTGAAGTGTCCAGCCGACGATTCTGATTGACGATGTTAAACCAGTGAAATAGAATTTTTGGGAGTTTGGGCCCATTTCCTGGGCCGCAAATCGTACGCGACGGGCAACCGGACATGCTGACCTATGGGTATTCTCTGCCAATGCTGTAATCAAGCCAACGCGACCGTCCACCTGACCGACATTCAATCGGATGGCGAACCGGTCGAACGCCATTACTGCGAAGCCTGTGCGGCGCAGGAAGGCATCACCATGAAACCCCACGAACCGATCAACACCATGATCGAAAAGTTCGTCAAGATGGTTCCGGCGATGCGCGATGCGGCTCAACTGACCTGCCCGAATTGCGGAATCAGTTTTGGCGAGTTTCGAGCCCAGGGGCTGCTGGGGTGCCCGGAAGACTACTCCGAATTCGGCGAGTTGCTCCTGCCATTGATCCGTCGAGCCCATGACGACTGCGACGAACATCGCGGCAAGCGACCTGGGCAGACCAACGATGTCGGCAAACTGCGGGTACAAGTCCGAAGTCTCGAACGCCAACTCGAAGAAGCCGTCGCCGACGAGGCGTTTGAACTCGCCGCCCGGCTTCGCGATCAGTTGAATACGCTCAAGTCTGCCGCACCCCCGGAGGATCGGGCATGAGTGTCGATGATCTTACCGGTCACGTCGGAGAGTGGCTGCGCGGGACGGGTCCGCTGTCGGACATCGTCATTTCTTCGCGCATCCGCCTCGCCCGCAACATCGTCGGATACCCTTTTCTGTCTCGCGCGTCCGGCGACGAAAAACGCGAAATCTATCGCGCCCTTGGCGACGCACTGACCAGCGCCGGATTCAGCGCCAATGGCTTCTTTGTTGACATTGAAAACCTCAGCGACGTCGATCGGCAGGTTTTGGTCGAGCGTCATCTTATAAGCCGCCAGCACGCTGAAGCAGAAGGCAGTCGCGGCGTGTCGGTATCGATGAATGAAACACATGCACTGATGATTAACGAAGAAGATCATCTTCGCATGCAGGTTCTAAAGAGCGGTCTGCAACTGGAGTCGCTATGGAATGACATCAGCATCATTGACGATCGATTGGCTGCTGAGATCGAGTTTGCGTTTGACGAACGACTGGGTTACCTGACGGCATGTCCGACGAATGTAGGTACGGGCTTGCGTGTTTCAGTCATGTTGCACTTGCCGGCGCTTAAGATTACCGGTGAGATCGAAAAAGTGATGCGGGCAGCAAAGGACTTAAAACTTGCGGTTCGCGGCTTATTCGGCGAAGGCACCGACGCGATCGGCGACTTCTATCAGGTGTCGAATCAGGTGACGCTGGGCGTTTCCGAAGACGAAATCATCGAAACGTTTTCCGGACAAATCATTCCGCAGATCGTCGATTACGAACGTGCCGCCCGCGAAGCGTTGTCCGATCAACGTAGCGTGCAACTCGACGACAAAGTCTGGCGGGCGTATGGCATCCTCGAAAACGCCCGAGCGATGGCCAGCGAAGAAACCATGTTCTTCCTGTCGCACTTGCGGATGGGCGTGAGCATGGGGCGCTTCAACCAACTCGATATCGGCACGATCAACGAGTTGTTCCTCCAGATTCAGCCAGCCCACCTTCAAAAGCGAAATGGCGGCAAGCTCAGCGGCGAACAACGCAGCATCGCCCGGGCGACATACCTCCGCCAGCGGCTTGGACCCAGCAACAACTAAGCTCTTGTACTCGTCTCAGTAGTACCGACCGAATCGATGTATGGGTTGGTAGCTTCGACGAATCGCTCTGCCCGCCGCCACGTTCCCAGAAACTCAACCGGAATCGAATCGACGACCGAGTCTGCCGCATCTATGAATTCGACGCGATTGGCTTGCGGATTCGATTGCACCGCCGCAACGCCTTCCCAACCGATGAGCCGTGGGGAATTGCCGCACTCGATCAGCACAACGCCCTTCTCCCATAAGACAACTTCGTTCGGACGATTCGATACGAAGTACCATGTCACCAGAACGCACAAACCCAATGTCAAGATCTGATGCGCTTCCCACTGACCAAACTGCACCTCTCGCGCTGCGATGGCAAACAACCCAGCCCCGGCTGCCAACAAGACCAACGACGATGGCCTCGACTGTCGAATCGTTTCAAACTCAGCCGTCACCCGCACCCCGCATGTACCGCACGTTGTCCCCAGTCCCGCGTTGGGCACGAGTGCATCGCAGACTCTGCATTTATGGTCGGTCGCATTCATGATGTTTCAACGATTCAAGACTTCAATACTGTAGTTGAATTGGAACCGTTGACTAACTTGAATGCGACTTAACGGGATTGTGGGTCCTGGAGGTCAACGACGAATACCTGACGGACGTCGCTGGGCGTCATCGCCGGTTCAACGTCGAGGATGTACAGCAGCGAATTTTCAGGGTCCTGTTTGATCTCGCTGATCGTGCCGATCGTCATCGATGCGGGGAGGCTGGGATCGTCTCTGGAGGTAAACACGTAATCGCCCACGCGGACGTTCGTCTCGTCGTCTGCCGACTTCACATAGGTGTGGCTGACGTCGCGAATTTCCATGCTGTTCCCGCCCGTACCGACGAGCCAGAATTCGCTGGAAAGCGGATAGAACTGCCCCGTCGCCGCTCTCGCAATCAGCACGCGGAGGGCAGTGGATTTATCAGTGAGCATTCGCACCCGAGCGGAATGCGTGCCCACCTGCTCGACGAAACCGACCAGCGTTTCTGCACACAACACGGAATACCCCTCACGCACTTCGTCGGCTTCACCCAGTTGAAGCGAAAAGTGATGGGTCGTCACTGCCGCATCCTCACGCACGCCGCTTAACGTGCCGGCATTGATGAGTTGGGATTTGCGCCATGCCATTGCATCGCCCGCGACGACCCTGGCTGGTATCAATCGCCCCTGGTCCAACCCGCGATTGCGAATCTGCGTCGCGTGGGCATAGGCATTGGAAAGGTCTTCAAAATCGCCACTGAGCGAGGCAAGGCGGTGCTTGAGCGCCGCATTCTCGCGACGAATTTTTTCGGCTTCTTCGGCGGAAAGTCCTTTGCCATCGGGCGTAACCACGTCAGTGACGACATCTGCTGTTCGGGTCGTCCAATCCTGGAATGGCAAAATCACCTGCACGAAATTTAGGAACTTGCCCGTGATCCGCGTAGGCAACATGAATCCAACAACCGAGATCAAGATCAAAACCGTCATGATCGTCCGGCGATTGGAAACGTGTTTGCGGTGGCTTCTACTCATGGATTGGTTTGCACATGGCGTGCAGCGTGTGGCATGTTCTGCGACCGAAGTTCATCGGTACATATACGTGAATCGTCCGTGACTCACCTTCGTCGCAATCGGCTCAGCCGATTCGTAGAGAATCTAACCGCGACAGCACCTGCTTACAAGGCATCGCCGAAATCACGCGGCTACATATCATCGATGTCGGAATCGAGCGTGTCTTTCCACATCGCGAGGTTTTCGAGATAGATCGCCGTACCGCGCGCGACGCAACTCAACGCATCATCAACAACCGTCACGCCCAACCCGGTTGAACGCTCCATCACATCGTCCAGCCCACGAAGCAACGCGCCACCGCCCGCAAGGTGAATGCCATTTTCCACGATGTCTGCTGCCAATTCCGGTTCGGCTTTTTCGAGCGTACGGATCACGCAGTCGATGATCTGACCGATCGGTTCTTTCAACGCTTCGCAGATTTCCTGGCTTGAAACGATGCTTTTTCGCGGCAATCCGCTGACCAGATCGCGACCTCGCACTTCACGTTGTTCGTCGACATCGTCGATCCCGACCGAACCGATCTCAATTTTCAGCGCTTCAGCCGTTTGCAAACCGATCATCAGGTTATACGTGCGCCGCATGTGGTTGATGATGGCCTCGTCCATGTCGTCGCCAGCCACGCGAATGGATTCGCATACGGCAATATCTGCGAGCGACATGATCGCTACTTCGGTCGTTCCGCCGCCAATGTCAACGATCATCGACGCGGTGGGTTCTGCGATGGGCAGTCCTGCACCGATTCCTGCGGCCATCGGTTCATCGACGAGGAACACGCGCCTTGCACCGGCGCGTTCTGCCGAGTTATAGACGGCTCGTTTTTCGACGGCGGTAATGCCCGACGGCACTGCAATAACCACGCGCGGGCGGAAGAAGTTGTGGCGGCCATGAACTTTGCGTATGAAGTAACCGAGCATGGCCTCGGTAATATCGAAGTCGGCGATGACGCCGTTTTTCAGCGGGCGGATGGCGTTGATGCTGCCCGGCGTCTTGCCAAGCATCTCTTTTGCAACGAGACCAACGGCATTGCCGTTATCCAGCACGCGATTGGTTCCGCGTTTGACGGCGACGACGGAAGGTTCGTTCAGGACCACACCCTCGCCCTTCACGCACACCAGTGTGTTGCACGTGCCGAGGTCGATCCCCATGTCAACGCTAAACATGCCAAGGAGTGAATCGAAGATCACAGGCCAGCATCCTTTCGAGCCTTTGAGAACTTGTTGCAACGCGATTCCGTGTCGCCGCGCATGCCGGATAATACAGGAAATCCGCGCGCATGCGTAGCCAAATTCGTCAAATCAGGCGAAATGCGTGATTAAGGAAATACGACAGAACCGTCAAGACAACTCGGCAATTAGAAGGGCATCCAGTTACCATACAACTCTTGAGCGCGGACGCTTGTGAACACCGTCGCAGCGAGCAGGAAGATCGTCGCAACAATCACAAGGACCGTGTACACGTTGCTACTGGGTCGAAAGTCGGATGGTCCTGTGTCGGCCATGAATTGAAACTCCCTATCAATCATGCAGTTGCGAAACTGCAACTACTAAACCCAACGTGTGAATTCTTGCCACCCTGAACACTTCTGCGAAATAAATCACAGTATACAAGCGAAAACCGCTAGTTGGCGTAACCCAATGCTGGCTCGTCCATCACCATGTCCGACGAACGCGGCATGGTCTTGGCCCGCATGATACGGCCAGCCGCCAAACCCGGTTCGACATCGGAAACTTCGAGATCGGCGATATAGTCGCGGCCACGATAAATCACGAACACCATGCCTTCCCGAACGCCATCGGCGCTACCGACGCTGATCGTCGCCAAACTGCCCTGGACTTCGAGGATACGTCCGCGAATCGGCGTGACGGAACCCGTTTTGGTCGCCGGGTTAACGCCAACCATGCTCGTTGACGAGATGGCTTCGGGCCGGGCTGTGCGACTCCCACCACCGCGAGCGACTTTGCTCGACTCGTCGCGGAGAATGTTGATCTGCTGTTCTAGAAGGTGCTGCTTCTGAACGAGAACAACGATCTGTGCCGTCTGCTCGTTCACGCGTTCGTTGAGGTCGAGGTTGCGTCGTTCGAGCTGCATGTTGCGCTTTTCGATTTCGTCAAGTTCGTCACCGGCTTCCTTCCAACCGGTCTGGGCAACTTGCAATTGATTGCTCAACCGGCGGGCCAAACCTTCGGCATCGCCCTTCTCGGCTTTAAGTCCGGCGACGGTGTCTTGCAGTTCGGCGATCTCGGCCAACTGAGCGGCTTGCGTGCTTTCGAGATCGGTGATGCGTGCGTCCCTGGAGTTACGGGAATCGAGCCACGCGGTCTTCTCAGCCGCATGGGCTGCCGACAGACTGCGCATGTGCGTTTCGACAACCTTTAACTCTTGTTGATAGTCTTCGGCGAGGCCCTTCCACCCGGTGGTGTTGGCGACGAAGCTGACGGTCGTCATCGTGAAGGCGATGCTGAAGATAACCATCAAGACGACAAAGATCTTGGTAAGCGTACTCAAGGGAGTCTCCTTGCTGTCGATGCTGATTGCTGTCGGTGCTGATTGCAGTCGATGCCGAATCGCGATTGGCCGGGTGCTATGACCTTACGGGGCCATGACCTTCGGCTGCAATGCCACCGAACGAAACGCACGCGCTGCACAAATTCTGCGATCGAGACTTCTGCCCGGGATCGAAATCGAAATTGATTCACGATCCGAGCAGCTAAACTGGCATTCAAGGGTGCGATATCCAAACCGAATGCACCGGTCAAATACAAGCGCAATCAGACACCGCATCGACATTTCTAGCCTACCGACGGGGGTTATGCAACCCCTTTACCCGAAATGAAATACGGTCATCCACCCCCGGTGTGAAGTGTTCTCGAATCAACGGAATATTGTAAGGGGAAGTACGAGGATTGAAGCGAAGTTGGCAGATTGGCGGGTTTGGCCGGACGGGTCCATTAAGTCGGGGAGGTTAGCGGGTTTGTCCAGCGAACCATTTGAATGAATCGTCGAGGTAAACCGGGCGACCGCCGACGATGGTTGCGACGGCTTTCCCGGTCACCTGCCAACTGTCGAACGGCGTGTTGCGCGCCTTGGATCGAAATGCGTCGGCACGAATCGTCCACTCTCGACCGGGGTCGATCAACGTAATGTCTGCCGGTTCGCCCACTTGAAGCGTACCCCCCTCCAGACCGAGAATGCGTGCAGGGTTCGTTGACATGCAGCGAATCAAATCGGGCCAGCCGAAACCGCCCGGCCAAATGAGCGCTTTGGCGGCGCAAGCCAGCGAGGTTTCCAATCCGACAATCCCCATCGGTGCGTCCATGAATCCGGCTTGCTTTTCGTCAGCCGTGTGCGGGGCGTGGTCAGTGACAATACATTCGATGGTTCCATCGAGCACGCCTTCGATGCAGGCCTTCACATCGTCGCGCGAACGCAGCGGTGGGCTCATTTTGAAATTCGGATCGGGCTTGCCATCTGCGCCGACAACATCTTCATCGCACAAAAGCAGATGATGCGGGCAGACTTCGGTGGAAACCGGCAGTCCGTTTTGTTTGGCCCGAAAAATCATTCCCACGCCAACTGCGGTTGAAATGTGGGCGACGTGAAAGCGTGTCGCGGTTTCAAGCACCATTCGCAAGTCACGCTGAATCATCAATTCCTCTCCGCGCGGGTCATATCCGAGCAGCCCCATCCGCGAACAAGTCGGGCCGGCATGCATGACACC
Organism: Alphaproteobacteria bacterium; assembly: GCA_028285105.1. Lineage (GTDB taxonomy): Bacteria > Planctomycetota > Phycisphaerae > UBA1845 > UBA1845 > UBA1845. Next base: position 168,564 of record JANQQE010000005.1, on the reverse strand, counting down.
CCTCTTTGAAATCATCTTGAATTCGCAATGCGGAAAGAGAGGCCGATCGATCTCACGAAGTTTTTTCATTACCTCGCGACAGACATCGTCGTCTTCGATGCCATCGCCGTCATCGCTGAATGCCACAACGCCTGCATCCTTCAATGCGGACATGTCGACCAATTCCCGACCTTGCCGCCCCACCGTTGCGGCTGCGATAACATTGACGCGACACAGATCGATGGCGGCTCCCCGTTGCAAGACATCCTTGACGATCTCAATATTGTCGAGCGCTGGTGTGGTGTTAGGCATGCAACAAACGGTGGTGAATCCGCCGGCAACGGCTGCCTGGCATCCGGTCTCCAGCGTCTCCTTGTGTTCCCCGCCCGGTTCGCGCAAATGCACATGAATGTCGATCAATCCGGGGCAGAGAATCAACCCTGTGCCAGTAACGACTGGCCCGTCAAATGCAGGCATCGCCCCCAATCCGACCTCGGCTATCGTTCCGTTGTGGACCCGCAACCAACCGATTCCGTCTGTGCTGGCGGATGGGTCGATGACCCTCGCTCCGGAAATGCAGTACTCCGGTGAATTTTTCATGATCGCAGTGAAGTTATCGTCGTCCCATTGCTACTGCGGGCAGCATTCCGACCCCACGCCCGCCGAGATGGCATTATTGAGCATCTGACCAAACACGATTTCCGGATCGATAATTCTGACGCTGCCCGAAATCACGGAGACGGCTGTCAACGTGCGCGTGTTGCTATGCCAACCGTTGTCGCGAATGATCCCGTCTCCGTCGTCGTCTTCGACCCCACACATACCAGCCGCCGGTGGATTGAACCCGATCGGCTCAAAGAACAGTGTCAGCCCGAAGGTCCCCGGGGTACCATCGGTACGAGAATAGCTGCAACTCGCGCTGAAGCCCGTGTCACTCAATTCGAAATCAACCAGCGAAACTTCCCTGATGGCAGGGGAAAATACGCCAAAGTCCATATCGAATGTAGCGGGACAGATGCCTTGGGTCGGTTCGCCCCAGGGGATGCATTCGCTTTGACAACAGACCTGCCCGTCCTCGCACGGCGTGATCTCGCATCCTTCGCCCACATCGACGCCCTCCTCGCAAACGTCGAGGATGCAGAGATACCCATCCTGACAGTCTTCGTCGACTTCACATGGACAGGGTGGGTTTAAGCAAAACGGTGTGAATCGACAATCGGGGTCGCGAACGGGACAGTTAGCAATGCAAGAATTGCCCGCATCGCACAAATCGCAATCACCGTCATCTACACAAGCGCCAACTCCATTGTCACAGCGGTCGTCATCCTCGGTGCACTCACAATCGAAGAACTCGCACTTGGCAATCGGTTCGCAGAATCCGTCGACGCAATACTGCTCGGGTTCGCACCAATCGTCGTCATCGCAAAGCAGCCCACCAGGGAAGCAACTATCAAGCGATTCACCGAAGCACAATTCACCCAAGCCACAACCGCCACAATCGTCGAAGTCCGGCTCTTCTCTCGTGCAGTCGGGATCTTCAGTTTCGCAGCCCCGAATGCACTCGTTGCCTCCATCGCAGAGATCGCAATCGGGGTCCGATTCGCCGCCAAGGCAACCGGTGACGCAGTTTCCGTCGAGCCCGCACTTGGTGCAGTCGTCATCGATCGTCGGGCACTCCAAGTCCGATTCGCCGCCCTCACAGACAAAATCGCCTTCGCAACAAATACCGCGGCGCTCGCAGTAATGACCGTTGTCGCACTCGATGTCGGGCTGATCCGTGCAACTGGTGATGTCGCAAATACCGTCGTCGAAACAGCAGGTACCCTTCTCCGCGCACAGCACAGCGCTGGAGCAATCGGGATCTGGTGCAAACCTGGGACAATCAATGTTGCATCCGTCACCCTCGCCACATTGCTCCGGTCCAGGCGGAGGTTCGAAGGAGCGCACCCCGCAGTCCTGACAATCCGTGCCAAGTTCACATCCAGAGAATTCAGACAGCGGCCCTCCGTCGTCGCAGGTTCTGTCAAATGACGTCACGCAACTGTTGTCGCAACCTTCCTGCTCAGGAATGATGAATACATCTTCCTTTTCGGGTAACACGGCATCGCAGATATTGTCCGCAATCGAATCGCCATCCGCGTCAAGAAGACGCGTTCCTTCGTCAACCACTGTCAGCCCCAGGCAGAACAAGTCCGGCGGCGCTACTTTCTTAAGTAGTCTGGCAAGCCTCAGCCCTGATTTGCCCAGCGTACACAATCCGTTGATACCAATCTTGAGTGTGGCCAAGGCTTTAATGTAGTTGGGGTCTTCCGTCAGTTCCGGAAATATCGAGACGAGTGGAGCCGACCCACGAAAATCGTCGATGGCTTGATTGCTCACGATACACAAGGTGTTGACGGCTGCGTTTGGGGCCGCGTCCGAAACAAACTGCCACAATTGGCAAGCGCCGCCAAACGAAATATTCATTCCCCTAGCCAGGAAACATAGTATCTCCTCCTGCCTGACCTTCGATAATTTCGCACTGGTTTGGCGGGGCAATCGAATGGGCTTGTTATAGTCGGGATTCAACTCGCCAAACGAGCTGGCTTCGGTATCGACGACCAACTCCGCGTCGATCACATGCATGACCAATTCCGTGGGTGGTGCTGTTGCGTTCAAATAAAAGACGATGCGCGGGTCGTCGCCGCTCACGTCAATGTCCAGCGCATCCCCGGTTGCCAAGGTGATCTTCGTTGCTTCGTCGCCCCGGTTCTCCTGCATCATGATCAAGTTGCCGCGGGCGTCTTCTAGAACCACAGCTTGCAGGTCTACCGTGCGATTGACCTCGTCGACATCTCCGCAGTAGTAAAAGGAATTTCCATCAGCGAGGGCAAACCCCGCAAACGCACCTGCCGGCCCACCATCTGGCGAGATGGCTGCGACCGGAACCAACGTCTGCTCGCCGATCAATTGCTGGATCTCGTCTTCGATGGTCACACCGACAGATGCCGGGTCCAAAGAAGTATCCACACCGCGCCCCAACAAAAACTTCGACGATGCGTCGCTGCCATTTCCATTGGAGGAATTGTCGCTACCGGAATCGCCCGATCCGGTGTCATTGGGCGCAGGAGGACACCCCGGCACACAGACCGCTACCAACAGTACCAAGCCGCCAAGACCGAATCGGGATACCCCATTGAATCTCGCATTCATTCGCATGTTGTATGGTCCTCAGACATGATCTTGTCTCGCCCGGCTGGCGAAACGGATTGCTCGCATTCCGGAAGGGTGAGAGCAATATACGGCCCTGTTCATTTGACAAAAATCAGGCGACAAATGCAAGATAGAAACACTCAATCATGACCGCAGATCGATTCCGCTGGTTGACCGCCACTGAGTATCGCGATCAAACTCATTCGGCTAATCCGATTCATCTTGGTTGACTGACAAAGCCGCTCTGATCGATCGGACATGAATATCGCGCTGCGGGAATGCGATTTCGATTCCAGCTTTTCTGAATTCCTGATCGATGGTGAAGTGCAACTCGTCGATGGTTGGAATGTAATGGTCGATCGTTCCGACAAAGGCGCGTACTTCAAAATTCAATGAACTGTCGCCGAATCCGACAAACACGATGCGCGGTGCGGGTTCCGAGACGACATTCGAGTTATTGGTAACGACGCTGGTCATCACTTTGCGGGCGAGTTTCGTATCCGAACCGTACGCGATTCCGACAGGAACGATGACACGAATCACGGAATCCGACAGGGTCCAGTTCACGACGCGCCCGGTGATGAACTCCTTGTTGGGGATGATCAACTCCTTGCGGTCCCAACCAACCACGGTCGTCGCCCGTGTGCGGATTCGCGTTACTGTTCCGATGGTGTCTGCGACCGTTACCGTATCGCCGATGCGGATGGGCCTTTCGATCAGCAACATCAGTCCCGAGGCAAGATTTGCGAAAATCTCCTGCAACCCAAAACCCAAACCAACGGTCATCGCCGCGACAAGCCATTGAACCTGCGCCCACCCCACACCGACCTGACCGAACGCAAGAATGACGCCCGTCACCGTAATCAGATAGCGCGTGATCGCCGTCGCAGTGAATCGCCCACCGGCATCGATGGGCAAGCGCTGGAGAATCGTGATTTCCAAAAGACCGGGAACATTCTTGACAGCGACGATCGTGATCAGGACCGTTAAGCTGACCAGACCGAGGTTTGCCAGCGTAATCGGAATGGTCTTAGCGAACTCGTTGACGACTGTTTTTCCGTCGGCTGTCGTGACGGTTTCTGAAACCTGATGCGTGATCGACCAGAGCGTCACACCGCGCAGCACGCCCAGCGCCGGAAGCGCATCTGCCCAGATCGCCCAGAGGCCAACCACGCCAACCACCATCATTGTCACACGGACGAGTTGCAACGTTTGTTTGTTGATCGAAACAACGTCAAGACGCTCTTCCGGAACGCTGACCACATCTGGATCGGCAGGCGTTTCCGATTCTTGTTCCTGTTGCTTCTTTTGTGCGGCTCGTTCCTGGGCTTCTGCGATGGCTCGACGACGAATCTGCAAGACGAGCCAGCGTTTGATCATTGAAAACCCGACAATCAAACCGACGAGCAGCCAAACCGATTCGATAAAGCGCGTCCCCAAATAGAGCGACGTGTAGTAGAAGCCCATGATCGCCGCAAGAACGAGCAGCAGCGGAAGCGCCAACGTCACGGCGTACCACACGTGTCTCAGCCGATTCAGCCAACTCGCTGGCTGTCGCTGCAAGACCGGCCCAAGGACCGGACCGGTGGGTCGTAAAACGCGCTGAACAAAAAGTGCGATCGACAGAAACGCGATGACAAACGCGGCGCGCCCCAGCGACCCTTTGAACGCCTCGTTGCCCTGTGATTCCATTGTCGAGAAAACAAAGAACGTCGGTACGAGGATAGGGATCAGCCATGCAATATGCAGTTTCAATAGTTTGAGCGACTGCGCGTTCCACCGGAAGTGCTTCTCGCCTAGCCCGTTGATGCGGGCGATCTGTCGAAGCGACTGCAACGTCAGCAAGATGACAGCAGCTGCGCTCAGTCCACTGGAGATGGCTTTGGAAAAATCCGTCGCCTCATTCGGGGCGGCGATGATCCAGCCGATAAACCAAAGCGTTGCCGGCCAACGGATCGCTAGAAAAGCGGTCGCAAACAACACGCCGACACTAAGCAGCATGGAGTCCTTCGCTGGTTTGTTGACGCGATCGCCGGCTGAGCGGATGCTCCGGCGCAATCGCCCCGACGTGATCCAGATGGCCAGCAGCAACAGCGCCCCACCGCCCATCCAAGCCGCACTGGCACGAAGGGTTCCGCCAATCGACCGAATCACATTGCCCCAACTGGCTGGCCTGATCAGCCAAACGAAGGCGTCGCGGGCTTGACGCAAGTCGGAAACGTTCGGCGTCGAACCGCTTCGAATCCATAGAACTTTCTCGTCAACGTATTGTTTGAAGCGTTCAATGGTCACGACCAACTCGCGCTCTTTGCTGTCGAGATCGACAAGCTTGTCGAATAGTCGATCGTTCTCTTTCAGCAGGCTGCCGGTATCGGCTCGCAGATTTGCGATTGCCTCTTTCGCGGCTTGTTCGATCACGTCTCGACGTTCGGTCGATTCGACATCGCCAACTTTGGTTAGAATGTCGGCTACGATCGAATCGTCCGCAACGAGTTCGGAACGCCTGTCTTCAAGTTCAAGAATGGTCAGTTGGGCTTCGCTGATTCGATCCTTGCCTTGCCGCAAGTCACGTTGAATCGGGCGGATGCCAGGAAGGTTGCCCCGATGCTTGCGAAGCAGTTGCCCGATGGCATTCGTCAAACCGGTGACGCTAACACGGCGTTTGATCTTCTCAAATTCCTGACTGAGGTGGGCAAGTTGGGCATCGGTCTCCACAACGCGTCTGTCGATCTCTTTGATCTCAGATTGCAATTCCTTGGCGCGAAGCGCCAACTGTTCACGCTCTTCAATCAGCGGTTTGACGGAAGGGTGGGCTTGCTTAAGTTGCTCCCGCGCATCATCCAGCGCCTGAATGGATTCGACGTGGGCTTTTTCCTGCACGCGCTGTTGAATCGCCGCCGCCAATTTTTCGGCATAGTTGACGAGTAGCGTGGATCGATCGAGTCGCGCTTGCAACAGTTCGCGTCGGGCATCATAGCTGAGCAATTCGCTGTTGTAAGCCTCGATCTCGCGTTCGATTGCCAACCGCCTCGCTTGTGCAAGTGCCCGTTGCCCCAATCGAAGCATTGGCGACTGATCGCTATCGGCTGATGGCGTTGGTTCTGTCAATGCCAACAATCGCGCTTTTGCAGAAGCCACCAATTCGGGGATTTCTTTGCGACGATCGGTGCGCTGGTCGCGTTCGCGTTCCCAGTCGGTGAGCGCTTTCTTTTCGTTCTCAAGATCGATTTGAACCTGTCGCAAGCGGAGTTCGAGGTCGGTACGGCTGGCGTCCTGCGAAACGCCGGGATCGGGGAGCGGCTTGAGCAGTTCCGCCTGTATCGCTGCAAGTCGTTCGGGAGCCTGCTGGCGATCCGATTCGTAGTCGGATGCTTTCGCCGCCCATTGCTCGGCGACCTCAAGTTGCGAAATGGTTTGCGTATAAACGCCAACGACTTTTGCTTTTGCTTCATCGGAGAGATTTGGCGACTCTTTGATTTGTTCAAGCTGTAGCTGTAGTTCTGGCTTGGTCAACAGGAGTTGCGGTGCAGAAGAAGGTGGCGGGCCATTCGACTCGACATCCGGACCCATCTGCACATCCTGCCCGGCCAGACCCGTCTGATCCGTTCGACCCGTCTGACCCGCCGCGCCCATCGGTGCAACCAGCAGGACAGCCACCAACAGCAGTAGTTCGATTCGAATTGATAGTTTCGGATGTTTCATATCGCGCGGAACATTCCGTTCAAAACATCACCCCGATTATTGAATCGCTACGGATCGCGGCGTCTTTGTTGTTCGGACATCGAGTCACCCACTGTTCCGCCCAGCCACCCCTTGCGACGAAAGAATACGATCATACCGACAGCGATGACCACCATGACTGCCAGCAGGAACGGATACGCCCAGCGAGCCCGCAGTTCCGGCATGTTTTCAAAATTCATGCCGTAAATCCCAGCTAAAAAAGTCAGTGGAATAAAGATGGAGGCCATGACCGTCAGCACTTTCATAACTTCATTCTGACGGTGACCCACGCTCGAAAGATACACATCCATCAGTCCGCCGGACAATTCGCGGTATGTTTCAACTCCGTCCATCAACTGTACACAGTGATCGTAGCAGTCGCGCAGGTACATGCGTACCGTTTCGCTGATCATTGGGTTTTCGTCGCGGATCAGCGTGTTGACCGCTTCGCGCTGTGGCCATATGGATCGCCGGATCGTCAAGAGGTCGCGTCGGATACCGTGAATTTCATGCAGAACATCGGGCGTCGGTTCCTCGACGATCCGATTCTCCAACGCCTCGAGGTTTTCGCCGAACTTTTCCAGCAGCGGATAGTAACCGTCGATGATGGCATCAAGCAGGGCGTATGAAAGATAACTGGGCCCCTCCTTCATGATGATTGGCCCCTTGTTGCGAATCCGTTTTCTAATCGGATCAAAAACATCGCCGCTTCGCTCCTGGAATGTCAGGACATAATTCTCGCCGACGAAGATGCTGACCTGCTCCGGACGCATTCCGATGTCGTTGGGCATGACCATGCGGGTGATGCAGAGCGTGTGTTTGTCGTACGTCTCAACCTTGGGGCGCTGCGGTACGTTGACGACGGCTTCCAGCGCCAGAGGGTGCAATTCGAATTGCGCTGCGATGTCTCGCAACATCCCTTCGTCGCCGAGTCCCTGCACATCGATCCAGCATGTCATGTTCGATTCGAGTAGCCCGGTCAATTCGGAAACTTTGACGTCCTCGCGCTCCTCGAGATGATTTGGATTGTACTTCATGATTCGAATGACAGGTGCTTGAGAGCTTTCGTGAATAACGAGTGTGCCCGGTTTGGAACCAGCCGGCGGATGTCGTTTGCGAAGCATTCGATGACGTCTCCGTTGAGCGGCGGCTAGATTGTCCGTTTGCGCAACGAACGGATAAACTTGCCGCATAGTTCGCACCATTGTCTGGTTGTTGTTTGCCTTACGCAAGGTTTAACCATTGCGTGGCTTTTGTGATGAATTGCGATTTACCGAATCGTTGCTGGTGCAATGGCGAACAGTACAAAGTTGCCAAGTCGGCTTCGCTTTTGTCTAATCGTAGGCTTGAGAGAAAATATTGCCCCGGTCAAAAACGTTCGGCAATGCGTGGAGATGGAATCTCAGTATCGCCATCGGACTGTGTCGCCATCGAACTGATACGACTTTGTGCGATCGGAACAACTCAGCATGAAGAAGTCGAAGAAGAAGGCGTTGGCAGTCATCGGCTGGCGAGAGTGGATTGCATTGCCTGACTTGGGAATCAAACGGGTCAAAGCAAAGATCGACACGGGTGCGCGATCGTCGTCGCTTCATGCATTTGATATCAAAACGTGCGACCGAGACGGAAAAACATTCGCGAGTTTTCACGTCCATCCGATGCAACGCAACTCCCGCGAGACGGTCGAATGCCAGGCTGAGGTTCTGGAGTATCGGATGATTCGAAGTTCGACCGGGCACGCTCAGAAGCGTCCGGTGATCGTCACCACAATTGAGGTGTTGGGCGAGTCCTGGCCCATCGAACTGACGCTCGCAAACCGCGACGAGATGGGATTCCGCATGCTGCTCGGCCGCGAAGCGATTCGCAAGCGATTTATGGTCGATTGCGGAAAGTCGTTTTATGGCGGTCAGCCACCGAGGGCAAAGAATCATAAACAGTCGATCGAAACGGAAAGAGTCAAATCCAAGATTGGGAAGGGGCAAGGCTGATGAGTGCAAAAATGAAACTGGCGATTTTGTCTTGCAGCCCAAAATGCTACAGCTCCAGACGTCTGCGCGAGGCGGCCGAAGATCGTGGGCACGACGTCAAGATTCTAAATACCCTTAAATTCGGTATCGATCTTCGACAGGAAGAGCCGGACCTGAATTATCGCTCCAAACAGCTAAGCCAGTACGACGCCGTTTTGCCGCGCGTCGGCGCGTCCATCACTTATTTCGGAACGGCGGTGGTCAGACAATTCGAGCAAATGGACGTGTTCTGCGCGAACTCGTCAGCCGGTATCTCCAACTCCCGCGACAAACTTCGCAGCTTACAGATACTGAGCCGCCATCGGATCGGTATTCCGGAGACAACATTCGCCCGAGATCGCAAAGACCTGCTGCCAGCCATCGAGCGCGTCGGGGGTGCGCCGGTCATCATCAAACTTCTGGAAGGTACGCAGGGTGTTGGTGTCGTACTTGCCGAAACCGCCAAGGTGGCTGAGGCAATTATCGAAACGTTGCAAAGCGCCAACCAAAACGTCCTTATTCAAAAATTCGTTGCAGAAAGCAAGGGGCGTGACGTTCGCGCGTTTGTCATCGGCGATCGCGTCGTCGCTGCAATGCGGCGCGTTGCACAGGGCCAGGAATTCAGAAGCAACGTACATCGCGGCGGTGTAACGGAAGTTGTTGAACTTGACGATGTCTATCGCGAGACAGCCGTCCGCGCGGCGCAGATCATGGGTCTGCGAGTTGCGGGCGTGGATATGCTTGAAGGCAAGGACGGTCCGCAGGTGATGGAAGTCAATTCATCGCCTGGTCTCGAAGGGATCGAAACCTGCACACAACTCGACATTGCAGGAGCGATCATCGACTACATTTCGGCGCAAGTGAACTTCCCCGAAATCGACATCCGCCAGCGTTTAACCGTCAGTCGCGGTTATGGCGTGACTGAAATCCACGTTCCCGAAGGGTCAGAATATACCGGCCAGACCATCGTCGAATCGGGCTTGCTCGATCGCGACATTAACATTCTGACACTTTATCGGGGTACGACGGTCATTCCGAACCCCCGATCTTCTCGAGCGCTCGAAGCTGGCGACCGCTTGCTGTGTTTCGGGAAACTTGAAAGCATGCGGGCAATGATTCCCGAAAAAACACGCCGGAAGCGTCGCGCGCAAATGAAGGAATTGCCTCCACAGGACTGACTCTTCGTCCGTTGCGGGCGTGACCAATCACATGGAACGAATCCGAAAATCAATCGACGAATGGAATGGCACGACCATCCAGCCTGGTGAGTCGCGCAATGTCAAACTCGCTGTCGGGGAGGCCTATTCCGGCGTTACCGTCAATATCCCAATTCACATCAGGCGCGCCGTCGAGCCGGGGCCAACCGTGTTCGTGACGGCTGCCCTTCATGGCGATGAGATCAACGGAACGGGAGCGATTCGCACACTCGTTCAAGATGAATCGTTCCTGTTGAAGCGGGGTAGCGTCATTTTGGTACCCGTCTTAAACATGTTGTCGTTCGAGCGACACTCGCGCTATCTGCCCGATCGGCGCGATCTCAATCGCAGCTTTCCCGGTACGAAGTCCGGCAGCCTCGCCGGAAGGATGGCAGCGACGATCTTTGAAGAAATCATCTGTCGAAGCGACTATGGCATAGACCTGCACACTGCCGCTGTTCGCCGCACGAACTATCCAAACGTGCGCGGCGATATGACCGACCCGAAAGTCAAAATGCTGGCAGAGGCATTCGGGTTTGAAGTCATCATCAACGGTAAAGGGCCCAAAGGCGCATTGCGCCGCGAAGCCTGCCGCGCAGGTTGCCCGACGATTATCATGGAAGGCGGCGAAGTCTGGAAAGTCGAACCGGGTATCGTCGAAGCCGCCACGGTAGGCGTCAAGAACGTCCTGCGAAAACTCGAAATGCTCGACGGCAAACCGGACAACGCTTCGTTTCAAGTCATTGTCAATACGTCGAAATGGACACGTGCGGAAAACGGAGGATTCCTTCAGTTCCACATCAAACCCGGCGACATCATCAGCAAAGACCAACCGTTGGCCACCAACACCACGCTATTGGGAAGCGAACGCAATACCCTTCATGCGCCGTTCAATGCAATCGTCATAGGCATGACCACACTCCCAGCCATCAGCCCCGGCGAACCCATTTGCCACCTTGCCCGACTTCCGCGCGGAGTCAAGCCAAACGACCTACTGAAAAAGCGCACCAAGGAAGCCGGTCTGGGCGAACGTCTCTCCGATGACCTCGCTTCGAATGTGCTGGTCGTCGAACCCACGGAAAACGGCGAAGGTCAGGGCGCAGGATAGCAGCGTCAGCTTGGGATTGCTCTCAGCTGCGAACTGCCGTTCTTGAATATTCAACGACAGATTAACATGCCGCGCAAATACTGATGCATTTTCTTTTGGCTCGGAATTCGTATCTCAAATTCGCGATGCGCAAAAAGCGGCCGGGTACGCAAGTTGTACCCGGCAGCCGGGACTTCACTAATCATTCTTTGGGATCGCGATTCGTAAAAACTGATTGGCTAACTACTCAATCGCCAAGCAACTCAGAACGCCGTGCAAGTCAATCCCGTTTTGTTTTCGTATGCGGTTTTGTCGCAGACCGTACCGAAAAAGAGAACTGATGGTCCGCCAGGCGACTTGCTGCATTCCCAGCGATAGGTCGGTCCGCACAATGGACCACCGATTGGACCGCGCGCATTAGCCGGCTGGGCTAGAGAAATAATTCCGATAACGCCTGCAACGAGCGCGGTTGTAGCGAACATAATATTTCTGGGACGGGTCAAATGTTTCACTGATGATCTCCACGTAACGCCGTGCAGCCGACAGACTCAGCAACGCGCCGAATTGAGATGCACGACTATTCCAGCACATTGAAACACAACAGATGCTCGCCAATCGGGCCGCCGTCTTGATTGAACGCGCGCAACGACTCCGCAGAGAATGACACAGCATCGACAAATCCGAATCTTGGCGTCCGATCTCTTTCTTATTACACGATTCGCTATTGCACCTACCAACCTAAATGGCGAAAATGATTATCAGATCCCCGCAATTTCATTCGGACTTTTTGAGGAATCTGAAGTGGAATCGACACGAACGACCAACACGGGTCAATTGTGCGGGAATACACGGTCAATCAACTCCGCAAGCGAAACTCAGAAATCCACCAGTGTTTCCCGGCTGATGTCTCAGCTGTATCAGGAACTACGAAACCTGGCATCGCGTTCGATGCGACAAGAGCGACAAGGGCACACGCTGCAAACAACAGAGTTGGTACACGAGGCATACCTGCGGCTCGCCGATCAGGGCAACATATGCGAAATGGATCCCGTTCATTTTCGCGCGGCCACTGCAAACACGATGCGTCGAATCCTTGTCGACTATGCCAGGTCTCGCAACAGTCAGCGCCGTGGCGGGGGAGCGGCTGTTCTTCCATTGGATGAACTGGTTATCAAAGTGGCGAAGCGCGGTTTTACTTTACCAGCGCTGGATGAAGCGCTCGAAAGATTGGCTGAACTTGACCCAAGAAAGAGTCGGGTCATCGAATTGCGATTCTTCGCGGGACTGACTGTCGATGAAGTCGCCAAAGTATTGTGCGTTCACCGTTGCACGGTCGAGCGTGATTGGACCTTTGCCAGATCGTGGCTACGCAGTCAACTTTTTGACGATTGACAGAATAAACATGCAACGTTTCACCGACATGATCATGACCCACTCTACCCAGGCAGTGATCCATGAGCAGATTCTCTGAAACAGATCCCGCATCGCTGAAGCGTGTTCAAGATGTATTCCATCGGGCATTGAGTCTCGATGGACACGAGCGGTCCAACTATCTAAAAGAAGCAGCAAGATACAACCCCGGCGCCATTGATGAAGTCATCAAACTGTTGCGCCACCATGATCCCCATGACACAAGCTTTGCACCTCTGTGTCAGCATTTTGAATCCCATCGGCCCACCCCCACAATTGAAGTGGGTAGTCTCGTGGGAACATATCGCCTGACGCACAAAATCGAATCTGGAGGCACGGGAACGGTCTGGGTTGGTGAACGGGCAGACGGACTCTTCGATCAAAGAGTGGCAGTCAAGTTGCTTAGCTGGGGGCTTGTCAGCGCCAAAGTCCGGCAACGATTTGATGCCGAACGTCGCACCCTTGCTCAACTTGAACACCCGTATGTGGCTCGACTCATCGACGGCGGTACAACGTCGGGAGGCATCTCGTATTTGGTGATGGAACATGTCGAGGGCATGCCCATCAACGATTACTGCGACAAGAACACTTTGGGCCTGAAAGAAAGGCTCGCGTTATTTTGTGAAGTTTGCGATGCCGTCAGGTATGCACATCATCATCTTGTCGTGCATTGCGACCTCACGCCCAACAACATTCTCGTCACCGACGGAGGGAAACCCAAGCTCGTTGATTTTGGATTGTCACGCCTGTTGGCCGATGTGGCAGATGAATCGAATTCAGATAAAGCACCGCCCAGCCGAGCCTTTACGCCGGTGTATGCCAGCCCGGAGCAGATTCGCGGGGAGTCACTGACCACCGCAACCGATGTCTTTTCGCTTGGCGTTATCCTGTCGGAGCTATTGACGAACAGCGACCGCTCGAGTCCGCAAGAACAATCCCGTTGGCCCAATGACTTGCGGTGCATTGTGGATCGAGCGACACATCGAGATCCACGAAAACGCTACGCGCTCGTTGAACATTTTTGCGATGACGTCAAGCGGTTTCTCACTTTCAACGCAGTCTCTGCTCACCCACAAACGCTGCGTTACCGCTTCCGGAAGTTTGTGGTCCGGCACAAAGTTGCATCCGTGATGACCGTCGCGTTGGCATTGTCGGTCATCGTCGGATCGATTGGAATGACGATTGCACTGTTGCGGGCCAATGAAAATGCGCGAGCCGCGACTTTGGCGCGTGATGAAGCAACGGCGACGGCTTCATTCTTGACCGATGTCCTTGTGTCTGTGGACCCGGCCAATCGAGAATTCAAAGGCGCGAACTACACCGTGCGCGAATTGATCGACGATGCATCCAAACGACTGCCCTCGACGTTGGCAGATTTTCCCGTCGTTCAAGCAAGGGTGATGAGTACACTTGGGCAAACCTACCGCAGCCTCGGCATGCACCACGAAGCAGAAGCGTTGCTTCATGAAGTGTTGACGACTGAAGAGAACCGACCGTCTCCAGAGCGTGTGCGAATTGCCGTCGCGCGGCGCGAGCTAGGAGAGTTGTTGCTTGAAGCAAGTCGCCTGGAAGAAGCCGATGAAATGTTGACCAGCGCACTTGAGCTATTGGACGAGGATTCGGAGAACAATCCCATTGAGCGAGCAGCCACGTTGGAATCGATCGGACGACTCGAAAGCGCCCGCGGTCTGTACGACGATGCCGAAGCGACATTTCAAGATGCACTGGGTATTCGCGAAGTTCATTCTGCCGAGATCGACATTGCGCGTACCCTGCATTTGTTGGGAAGGACACTTCTTGAAAAAGCCGACTACGCGAAATCGATTGATCCATTGCGCAAAGCCTATGAACTGCGGTTAAGACTGCTGGGTGAACGTCATGCATTGACTGGTGGCACAATGAGCCTGCTCGGATATTCGTTGGCAGAAACAAACAAAGTGAGCGAAGCACGAGAGTTGCTTAGCGAGGCGGTGGCGATTCAACGCGAACAATTCGGAGACAACCGCCTGGGGCTGGCTGAGTCGCTCAACTTGCTGGCATTGTTCCATTCCCGCCGGGGCGATCGAGAACAGGCTGACATCATCTATCGAGAACTTCTCGATATCTACCAAGCGTTCCTGCCGCCCGATCATGCGGACCTGGCTGGCGCCCTCAATAACCTCGGTCAAAACCTTCGAGCCCAGGGTCGATACGAAGAAGCCGCGCCAGTCATCCAGCTTGCCCTCGACATACTCATCAAGAATCACGGAACCCAACACCCGACCGTCGCCACGGTGATGGCCAACCTCGGAAGCAACCTGTGGCGAACAGACCGCCTTGAAGAAGCCTACGATTTGATCGAAAAATGTTACGAGATCCGCAAGTCGCTGTACGGTGACACACACGCTCATACGCTTGAGAGCATTGTCGAACTTAGCGCATTGCACGTCGATCTCGGAGAATTTACCGAAGCCGAACGTCTGGCCAGTCGATGTTTAGCCGATTCGCTCAAGATCTACCCAACCGCGGTCAAGCGCGCCGTTCGACTCGAAGTCGTCCTGGCCCGGGCGTATGTCGGACAGAAAAAATTCAACGAAGCAGAGCGGATGCTGAAATCAGCGCACGCACGGGCAATCGAAGCGCTTGATCCGCAGCATCCGATTTCGCGTCATGTCGTTCGATATCTGGTCAAACTCTATGAAGCATGGGGCGATCCCGAACAAGCCCATCTCTGGCAGAAGCAAATGGAAGTAGAGAATTCTGAATAACCAACAACGCATCAGGCAATTGCATGCCGATGCGGTGTAACTGTCCACGATGTGGACGATCACACCGCATCGCTATGGCAGACTATGGGCAACTGGAAGAGAACGATTGCCCCGTGTTGACTGATCCATCCGAATCGGCGGCTGGCGATTGCCAAGTGAAGTCGGTGTAATCGCAACCATTCGTTCCCGACAAACGCAACGAATGACCGGCAGGCGTTGAACCCGTTTCGCTGACGCCGATGTTCGTCGAAGTCATGGTGTCAGCCGGACCGTCAGTCGCCGTAAAAGATCCTTCGTAGCTGAGGAATTGGATCACCGTGCCTTCGTCGTCTACCAATGCCAAACCGTCCGGACCCCCGTTTTGAAGTCCACTGATCGAAAACGCCAACGTTCCAAAACCTTCATCCTGATCGGGTATGGTTCCACTTAGACCCGTCGTTTTGTAGCTTGCCCCGCCGCTTCCGTTGTATGCGACAATATCCCAATCGCTCAGACTCAGACCGGCAGGTCCGGCGATTTCGACAAACTCGCCCGTATCCGCGCCGCTGTTGTCGTAGTGAATCTCGTTAATCCACGGATCGTCGTATTCTATCGCTACTCCGCAGTACCCTTTCAGCGTTTGCGATGTATTCGATTCGCCGTCGGTCTCTGCCGCCGCACTGTTCCAGGTGAAGTTATTGGGTATATCGCCCGTACCCGACAGTTGCAACGAATGGCCAACGGGCGTTGATCCCGATTCGCTTACGCCGATGTCCACCGATTCCATCCCATCTGCGGGCCCGTCTGTCGCAGTAAATGTGCCTTCGTAGCTGAGGAACTGAACGACGTTGTCGCTAGGATCCACGAGCGCGATGGCATCAGGGCCATTTTGTAAACCGGAAAACGAAAACGCAATCGCCGACATACATCCTTCGTCGTCGGTAAACGTTCCGGATAGGTTGACCGAATCGTACTCTTCACCGTCCGCACCGTTGTACCCGACCAACGACCAGCCAGACAGGCTCGTTCCGCTATAACCCGCGACTTCTACAAACTCGCCTGTATCGCCACCGGTGTTGTCATAGTGGATTTCATTGATCCATGGCTGAGCGCACACGCCGTCAAAAATACAGTTGGCCCACTCCGGATGATCGATAAACGGATTGCGATTACCCTGATAGTCCTCGATGACATCGGTTCGGTCCTCTTCAAGGTAATCGACAGGATCGTCGTTGTGCCAATCGATCAAGTCAGACAGTTTGCCCATGTAGGCCGTGTCTTTGTTTTCCGTCGTGTCGGCATCCAGAAGCGTCATGTTGTCGGTCAAAATCAAATCGGGTTCGTCAACCGCGGTGACGCCGTGCGTGTCGCCTTCGTAGCGAACGTCCATGTAGAACAGCGCGCGTGCGACATCGCCCTTGCGGCCGACCCACGTCTGCCATGTGCCCGTTTCTCCGGAGCCTTCCGTCCAACTGGAGTTGCCGGAATACGTACCGCTGCCGCCGCCACGCCCATCATTGATGTCCGTAACTTTTTCAGTACATCCGGAGTCGCAATCGCGATAAGGTTTATTGCTGCGCGACGAGTTGTATCCGGAATTGGCGATGAACAAATGGTGACAATCGGTGTACGGGTAATTCGTGCTGCCATCGTCGGGAAATCCGTACGACTTCGGCCAGGAGTGTTCGCGGTTGTAGTTGCTGTTTCCGCCGCCCTCTTTCGTATAGCTGGCGTTCTTATAGACGTCGAGTACGTTGCTGCTGTTATCCGGATCTTCGTCGGCTTCATCGAGGATGTCCCACGTATCGGTGGCTGTCGAGGTATACGGGTAACGCGTATGATCGTCGATGATGTCGTGAAGCGTGCTGCGCAAGGCAGTCGCATTTCTCGCATCCACTCCGTCATAGTAACCAGCCAGCGGTCCTGCCATCGATGCCGTGATACCCGCCCACAAGACCGCCCATACGGCAACGAAAATCATACTGACGCGGAATTCACACAACGTTGAAGTTTTTCGATTCGCATTTGCCATTTCAAAGCCTCCCGAATTTTGGAGTTCCAAAGTTGAAGACATGAAACTCGCCTATACCGCTGCCCCATGTGTTTCACAATTCTAAAAGCGAAACGATTAGCCAAATGGGGAGAATTACCGGGACCGTCACCGCTCGTTTCACCAAAACGCGCAGACTGGTGTCATGGAGTGGATCGCTTGTTTTGAGCTGCATTTGTTCGCACGAATTAATGCATCGTTGAATTTCAAAACCTTCGGCAACACACCATCGCGGGCCATAATCACATTTGTTGGCGATTTGATTTAGTTTGACGAATTATTGGCAATCGTCGCGATTGCACCGTCTTGCAACGGCTGGGGAAAATACCCATCCGTTAAACGCTGTTGGTTGGAGTTATGAATGGGCGTGGACAGGCTCGTTCGACGATTCTGGCTTATGCGATTTGATAAGGTCGGCCAGGGCGCTGACGGGTTCGGACCTGTTTGATGACCGCGATCCCGCCCGATGAACGTCTTCTATGAGGAACAGGGGGCGACGTTTGACTTCATCATAAATGCGACCGATGTATTCGCCCAGAATCCCCACGCTGATGAGTTGAATGCCGCCCAGAAACAGAATCGCGACGATGGTGCTGGTATACCCGTCCACAATTGAAATACCGAACATGCCCAAACCCATCAAACGCAGCACAAACAGGGCGAATCCGTATATCATTGCGAAGCTTGAAACCGCAAGTCCCGCTCCCAGGCAAAACCGCAGCGGTTTGTAGCTGAAGCTAAAGATCGCGTCGAGAGCGTATTTGACCAAACGCCACATGCTTTGCTTCGTTTCACCACCGGCGCGCTCGGCGCGATCGTAGAACACCACCTTGGTTTTGTACCCGACCCACGCCCGCATGCCCGGTAGGTAGCGATTGGTTTCGCTCAAATGATTGATCGCGTCAGCCGCTTGTCGATCGAGCAGCCCGAAGATTCCGGCATTTAGTGGAATCGGAAAATCGGAAAGAAACCCGAGCACTTTGTAGAAAAGCGGAAACAACACCCCGCGAATCCCGTGATCCTTGCGACTGCGGCGACGGGCGACGACGACGCGAGCGCCTGCTTGCCAAGCTTCGACAAGGTCGGGAATGACCGACGGCGGATCCTGTAAGTCGCCATCCATGAGAACGACCGCATCGCCCTTCGCAACGGAAAGTCCGGCAGAGATGGCGGGTTGATGCCCCCAGTTGCGCGAGAGTTCAACGACAACAACGCGCGGGTCGCTGGCCTGAACTTCTCGAAGCATCGCCAATGATTCATCGCAACTTCCATCGTCAACGTAGATGACTTCCCAGTCCGCATCGACGCGTTCAATCGCCTGGGCGACTACGCAATGAAGGCGCTCGATCAGGGCGGCTTCGTTGAAGACCGGTACGACGAGTGAAATCAGTGGTTTGCAATCGGGCTTCACGTGCGGTCACCTGCGCATACACGACCAACCGTCACCGAACCGATCGGCGCGGCCTGCTATCGCAGGTTTTATCGGAGCAAATCGGCGGCTGCTTGATTGCAGTTGACGGCAAAAGCTGCCGACTCGCAGTCACATTCCTGCGATTCTGCATTGCCCCGGTGTTGCTGCCGATAATACCGATGTTAGAACCATCGAAATCACGCATTATGGCCCGCTCTACACGGAAGCCGACTTCATGGAAAACGCGAGTATTACGTCCGGTGGAATTGCAACTGATGTCACACCAGCACTTGCGATTGATCGCGGGCGTACTTCGAATGCGTCGCGCGTATTCTTTCTGACCGATTGGCAACTGACTTTTGCATTCGCGCTGCTCCTCGCGTTAAGCATTGTCGTCATTCATCGCGTCAATCAACGCGCGTATGTCGGATACCATGGTTTGACCCACTCAGCAATCACGTTCTCGGTGATGGCCGGCAACATCCCGCCAACAAATCCATTCGCTGCCGACCTGCCGCTGCCCTACTACTGGGGTTACCACGTACTGCTGGCCCAAGGCGTGAACTTGACGGGATGGACGCCGGTCGCGATCGCAGAAATACTTAACGTGCTAACCATCTTTGCGCTGACGCTTCTGTTTGCGTATCTCGGACGCAGACTCTTGAATAGTGCGCGGGCTGGATGGGTTGCGGTTGTCATTATTCTATTTGCCATGAATCCGTTCGGTCCGCTCTTGATGGCCTGGCGGGTAATTGAAGGAACGCTTGGACTTTCCATTGGCGAGTTCACGCGGAGTCCGACGCATCCGATGCTGCGCGGCATGTACCCCGGTCTCGACATTCGCTGGGCGGGCACTTACTTCTTCCACATGCAGCCGTCATCGCGGCCGCTGGCAATGTTGGCTGGATCTTTGGCAGCAGTCCTGGCATGCGGATCGTTTGCAAGAATTTCAATATGGCGTGGTGCAGCGCTGGCGTTTTCGATCGCGGTCGCGTGCGCCATGCAGCCGATCGTTGGCGTGGGTACGGCATTTGGTTTGGGGGCTGGCATCCTGTTCGTAAAATTCATGCGTCGCGGCGATTGGTCTGTTTCCAACGCGTCAACGGTAAAGTTGGTGGTCAGCATGGGCATCGGTGTCGCGTTGGCATTTCCGACTTATCAGCAGTTGCTCAACGGAAACCTCGTCGGTCTGCCGCTCGAGAAGACGGCAACTGCGATTGCGACCAAGGGCTTCCACGTTTTCGCAATGCTCGCCGTAGTACCTTTGGTGCTGACATACTTGGCTTTCCGACGCGGATACCTGAAGAGTCCGCAGATGCAGATGCTCGCCGTCGGTGGCGTTGTGCTGATCGCGACCAGTTGGATTACCAATGTACCCGGTCATCGCGAACACAGTTTTTTCAACATGGGCACATACCTTCTCGCACTGCCGGCCGCAGCAGCATGTGGATTCGGCTTGCAATTGCACGGCAGACTTGTGATGAAACGTTGCTTCCAAGCATTGGCGTGCATCGCACCGGTTACGTTGGTGATGGTGTTCTCATTCGGTTATCGCCATCCGATCGCATTGGCCAATGAGGGCGATCTGTTGCGCTACCCCAAGCGCGCCGACACGATGGCTGTCTACGACTGGATCGTCGCAAACACACCGAGCGATGCCGTCCTGATGTTCGACACCCGCGACGGCGAGCAGATCGGATTCTACGGCGTCGAGAGCGAAGTGCCGGCAATGACGAAGCGGTTTCTTTTCATCGACGTGGTCGAATGGTTCATACCAGCCAACCATCCTAAAGTCGCCGCGCGTCAGGAAGTGGTCGCGGCGCTGTTCGATGGTACAGGCTTAACGAACGAGCAACTGCAACTCATCAGGAAACTTGATCGTCCGTTGTATGCCTTAACGCGCGAGTCCCCGGAAGACGCAATACTAGCTGCCCGATTTGGACCAGCGGTCTTTCGACAGGGTAAGTATTCAGTGTATGAATTGAATCGATTGAACTGATCGACAGCGGCGATCAACCGTCTTTGCGCCACACACCCAGCACCGATTTACCAATCCGCCGACCCAACATCGGATCGAGAAAGCGCGACGTTCGCACCATTCCCTTATCCCAAAGTTGAATCTGACGGTGTGTCGGTTCAGCACTGCGCAGCAGCAATCGATTGGCCAGCGATGCCAGCAAGCCCACCGAATCCAGGTAGGTCAATTTGACCAACGTAGCATCATTTGGCGTCAGCGCGGCGAGCGTGCGTTTCGTATAGCGTCGAAAATGTCCGATGGCTTCGTCGAATGGTGTGAACAACCATTGGTGGGCTGGCGACAGCACAACGACGTGTCCCCCGGGTCGCAAGACGCGCATCGCGTTTCGCAGTTCCGAGGCGTCGTATTCGATGTGTTCCAACACGTCGATGTACAGCACTGTATCGACGGCATCAATGACGTATTCCGACTCCAGAGTTCCGACGGCCGTCTCGCAACAAGCCGGAATCTCGCCCGCATCGATCGAGCGCTGAAGGGTTGCGGAAAGCGATGCATCCGGTTCCAGGCAAATCCAGCGACTTGGCGATCCGTCGCACAGAATTCGGGTTGTTCCGCCGAGACCGGCACCTACTTCCAGGATCCTATCGCCGAGGAAAGGAACGACCTGCTGACGGATATATCTCTTCCAATGGGTGGCTTGGGCGAAGAGTCCAAGTTCCTGCCCGACATACGTTGAGGGGCAGCCGCATGTTGAAGAGTTACTGCATGATAAGGGATTATTGGCCATCCAATGCTCCGGAGTTATCAGTCGTGGGCGACACAAATCTGCGCCTATAGACGTATCGATCATTGGGCAACTGTCGGTCTAGTCGTTCTTCGCCCAATCAATCCTGTCTGATTCCAATGAGGTTTAGAATCTGCATCTCATCGGGTCGTTAAGTCGAAGAGGACGTTTTCAGTCAAAACGAATCAAAGGTGTTAACAGCCTCTATGCTTCCGATATTTACTGCGTGCAATGGGCGAAAACCGCCCTGATTTTCGGAGCTTACGTACATGATTTATTCGACGCTCAAGGCGATTGGAAAGTTCTGTCCGAACCATTGGCGGCTTTTCTTTCGCACTGCATATCATTCTCGCAGTCTTCGTACAGCCCGGGTTCTCCACACCGAGCGCCGCTTCGATACCACGGTGAAGCTGCCCGGTTTTCCGGGAATGTTTGGCCTGCGCACCGGGACGTCTGACGCAGAATTCGTGCGGATGCTGGCCAACGGTTACGACTTCCCGGAATACCGCATTCCGGTTCCGGTGAAGCCGAAGGTCATTCTTGATTTCGGGGCGAACATCGGCGCGTCGGCCATACTCTTTGCAAGACGCTATCCGCAGGCGCAAATTTTCGCGTTTGAACCGCGGCCCGACAACGTACAGTTTCTCGAACGAAACGTTGCCGCGTACGAGAACATCACCGTCGTGCCCTATGGTGTGGGCCGGCGAACTGAAGAATTGGATTATTACTTCTCGTGCCTTCCGTCGAGCAATACGGGCGGATTCTACAACGACGGCAGCCTCTCATGGGCGACGCAGGGCCCCCACGCCGAAGTGATGAAATTGCCGGTTCTCGCGGTGGATGCAGCGTTTGAGCGCTACGGCATCACTCGGGCTGACATCATCAAGATCGATTGCGAAGGGGCAGAGTTCGACATTCTCGAATCGATCCCTACCGACACGCTCGAAACGGTAAAAGTCATCGTGGGCGAATTTCACGGAACGCGAAACGACGACATCAAGGCGTTCCTGGAAGATCGCTTTGACGTCAACTGGCAGCAAACGCACGATCGCTCTGCCGAACCGGACGGCGGTGGCATCGGTGTGTTCCAAGCCGTCCGCAATACGCCAAGCGCTGGCGTTGAAGCGAACCAACGTCGCGAACTGGCTGGGGTATAGGTCTTGCGATCAAGCAATGAACGCTAATGTGACCCATCAAACCGAAACGCAATCGACACAGCCCATCGAGCCCGTTGCACCCGACGATCTTGTGGATCGCCCGGTCTTCAATGCGAACGACGAGACGATCAACTTTCCGAACCCGCTGACTCGAATCGCTGGCGTTGCGCTTTCCGCGCTACTTCTATATTGGCCGATGGCATACGGCGCCAGCAAATTCAATATGTTTGTGGACTACCCGTCCGCCGGCTAGGTTCTCGGTTGCACGTTCGGTTTCTTGCTTTGTGTGTTCGGATGGGAAGGTACTATTCGCTCATTTCAAACGCTCTTCGTCGCGAACGCTTCTACTGCTCAGCAAAACGATGCCGTTGCGTTCTTCCGCTTTGCTGCCGGCGCAGCGATGGCCACCGGATTCCTTGGGACGGTCATCGGAATCGTTCGCATGCTGTCCCAGATGGATGATCCCAGTAGCATTGGTGCGGGCATGGCGCTTTGCTTGCTGTCGGAACTTTACGGCGTCATTCTGGCAATCGCCTCATGCGTCGCAGCGATGATCGTCGCGCGCCGCGGCAAGACCGACATTGCGCACCCAAAAATCGCCAAAAGCTCCATCATCGCAGCAGCCGGAATCACCGTAATGGGCGTCGTTGGTCAGATATCCTTCTTGATGATTATCTTGGTGTCGCTTCCTTCTCAATAGTCCTCGAGCGATTTCGCCAAACGGACGGAGACACACCAAATGACGCCGCAAGAGAGATGGACGGGTTAAGCCCGCATCGTAGAAACCTTCGAGGCTTCGTACAGGCGACGGGTTTTGTCATGCCCGCGAGATTGCCCGAACGAAGCCTCCAAGGCCAATCACGACTCAAAGGAGGAGAGAAAAGTAACCCGGGCAGCGCTCGGTGGGGAAGGTAGCTTCGCCCTGGTCGGAGAACTCGGCTACATGTGTCACTACAACGCGCCCGGATCACACTTTATAAGCCGCAAAACAGGTCGGCTCGGCGCGCTAGATTTCGACGATTTATTGTTTTTTTTTTTGGTTGTCTCGCTTTGGCAGGCATCATCTGCCCTCACGGCACCGACGTTTTTCAATTTTCGCTTCAATTTCATTCAGCACAACTTGATCGCTGGCAACAGACCGCGATTCATTCACAAAGAACTAGAAATGTGCGGTTTGTCTGCGCGTGATCGGCGACGAAGAGTGATTCAGTGGATGCAATCGCCGGTGAAGGTGAATCGATCGCCGGCTTGGATCATCTCGAAATCGGTGACGTCTATCGCATCGAGATCGCGGGTATTCAGGATACCCGCCCATTTCACATCGCTGAAGCGATCGCTTTGGGCAGTCAGAGCGATGTTGCCCGCGTCGGAAAGGAACATGCCGTAGCGCTGCATGGCCCGCGCGACGACCCTTGCGCCTTCGCTGGGCAGTTCTTCCAACGGGTAGTCGGCGCGCAAACGAAATCTTGCTCCGTACGGCGGGGCTGACAGTCCGCCGGTGGTGGCTCCGGTTGAGTGAGTAGCCGGCGTGACATACGTGCGGTTGCGAATTCGAGCGTTGGGCAAAATGAATCGAATGGCATGATCGATGCTTCCGGACTGCACTTCCGCCGGTGTGAAGAGCAGCGCCGCGATCGGGAAGCCAGCCGCATCAGCGCTGGTGCAATCGCTGCCACGCGGATTGGTATCGTAGTCGCGATCCAAATCCCACACCGTCAGGCAACCACCCGAAAACTGACCGCCCGTCATGTTGGCCCGCCACATTTCGTAGAGCATGTCTGTGGATTCATCGACGACAATCAAGTGACAGTCGCCGTCACTTTTGCATTCGTAACCACTTTCTCCTTCAAGGGCGCCGCCAATCGGAACGGGGACGTCGTCGAGATCGCAATCGGGCGAAAAGTGATCGTCCGTCGGCGTGAACGATCGATATGTCGTATCACTTGTCGCGCGAAGGACTTCAATCGAAAAATCGATCCGCATTTCACCGGTGCCCCATCCCCCGTTCGCAGCAAGCCAACCGATCACAGCTTCCGACTCGGCATCGGTTTGCGCGCTGGTGATATCTTCGTACCAGACAGCCGTTCGAGAAAACCGCACGGCTTGATCGGGCGCCGTGGCCAAACCATTTGCGATATCATCTGCATCGCCTTGGACTGAATCTTCGCTGACATTGCCCGCATCGCTGACAGGATTGATTTCGCACCCCACAATCGAGGGGATCTACGAAAACGCCATCACCCACTGAATCCATTCACGTGGCATACACATTCTTTCTCTCCCGACTCCAGTCTCGGCCTGCTTTGCGGCCACTTCGATGACAATCAAACCCTAAGTTTCAACAAGTGCGGAGACAACATCGCTGCATGCAAAAAACGGCTGACAGCGCCGCATATCGCACTGTCAGCCGCTTCGTTTTATCGAACCTCTGGTATGGGCGTTTACGCTTCGGACTTCTTTCCGTCCTTGAAGCTGACCTTGCAGGGATCGCAAGTTCCGTCGGTCACCATGGCGACGGCGCATGCATCGCATTTGGCCTCCGCCGCTTTCGTGAGCGTTTCGTAGGCAGACTGGGCAACTTTCTGATCGTCCGATTCTTTGAACATGCGTTTGCCGGCGAAGTGAAGCTTGCAGTCACCGCAGCTACCGTTTTCATTCCATGCTTTCTTGCAACCGTCGCAAGGAAAGGCAGCTTCACTTTGAACGGCACGCCCCTTGGCCAGACGATACGCGACAACCGATTTGTAACCGCGCGGTACGACGATGTAGATCTTACATTTGTCGCAATGACCGCCGCCTTTGGAAGCGGCTTTGCAACCCGAACACTTCATCACTTCTTCGCGCTTCAGTCGCGTACTCGCGAGGGCGTCGAAGAGCTTCTTCGACTTCATCTCGACGCCGAACGCACTGCCCTTCTCATGCTTGTCGCAGTAATCCTGTTCGCCAGCACCGATGAGCATGCACTTGTCGCACATGTCATCGCCGGCATCTTCGTTTTCGTCAGCCACCGCCTTCGATACAAAAGCCAAACACGAAACGCACAATCCCAAGAGCAAAAACCTTCGCATCATAACTTGCACTCCTTTCAATTGACCCATCCGATTCGGCACAAATACCAGCCGGATAATTCCTTGTGACTGGGGGAGTACGGGTAACATCGCACCGGTCCGAATATGGAACGGTACCATCAAGTCAATGTAGTCAGCCGTATCGAATCGACCAAGCAAGCCACGCTCAGCACAACGTGCATGCGGATTACCTGGATCTTGTGATGTCGATCGCGCGTAGAAAAAGTAAGCCCCTCCGGTCGAATTGCATCAGCAACCGAACGTTGGGGCAAGAGTTGGGCCTGATCTATGAATGTTCTGTGGGAGATTGATACTCACAGTTTGAAAGCGTTGCGTCTGCGAAAGAAAGGCCGGTGCATTCTGGTCAACCCAAGGCCCATCATCGCAAAAACCAACATCCCGGGACCACATGATCCGCACAAAAAGATGTCAGCCACGAATCGCCCGGTAAACGTGGTGTCCTCGGTAATCTCCAAGGGTCCGTAGCGGCCGTCTTCGTTCAGGGGAACGGGGGTGCCATCTGCATAGTACAAGCCATTGGACATGCTGCAATCGTCTGAAGAATCATACACGTAGATGCCCTCACCCAAAGGTACTTCAGCCTCGACGGAGGATGTCCCTTGTTCCGTATCATACTCGCCCAAGAAAACGGATGTTTCTCGTGCGTTGTCGTAGTACTCGAACCACACGCTTCCCCCGCCACTGCCGGAATGCTCGATTCGAACGACAGGGTCACCGCTTTCGGATTCTGATTCAGTCTCCGTTTCTTCGCCGTCACTCGATTCGCCACTGTCGTTGCCGACTGGTCCTTCGCTTTCGCCATTTTCGTCTACTTGCGTGACGGCGAACGTTGCGAGGCTGAAGCCTTCCGAATCGGATGCGAACAATCGAATCGGGTCGCCGGCTGGTATGACGATGCCGCTGTGACTCATTTTCAATCCGGCCCCGCAGAACAGGTCACCGCCGACACTGTCTGTCGCGATCACGCTGCAACCGTTCTCGTGCTGGTCCCATACGTAGAACGCATCCCAGCGCATGTCCTGGTAGAAGGTGATGCTCAATTCTTCCGATCCATTGATGATCCAGCCTTGTCCTTCAGCATCTTCCGACGATGCGATACCGAACTCTTCCGCGTTGACGTTCAACGTGCCGATGTTGGTCGAAAGGATCGCATCGACTCCGCCGACATTGAGCGACATCGACGAGCCGTCGTCCTGGTTCTCAAGCGCCGGATCGACGAGGTTGAATTCAACGGCGTGGGCCAATGCTGTGAATGCCAGACAATAACTAATTGTTCTTCTAATCGTCATGTTCATCTGTTCACCCCTTAAGTTGGTTGCCATTTACAATCGCCCGGTGCTGAACCCCCCGATTCAATACGCACCAAAGTTCAATTCAGAATTCCAAATGCTCAATTCCTTCTGCCGACATCACGGCGATGCAATCCGTTCACTTAGGCTGTACCAATCGCGCAGGTCGATCGTCCCGCTCTGGTCGAAGTCGAACACGTCCAGACATTCCTGCGGATCGATCGGTGGTGTTGGAGTCGGCGGTTGATCGGGACCGGCTTTGCAATCGACGAACGATGCGTGGTCCGGCAGTTCGACCAGGCAATTCCCATCGAAGTCGCCCATGATGCTCGTTGGCAGAACACCGTTGGTGGTAATGGGTTCGCTGTAGACCATGTCCATCATGCCCATGAAATCCAGCGTACTGGTCAGGTGGGCAATCCCCTCGAGATTACCGCCGAATCCGCAGCCACGTGTCATTCGATACAACGAATCCGGACTGGTTTGGAGCGAGAAGAAGTAGTCGCCATCGGGACTGACGGCTGCACTTAGCGGTTGAGCCGTGGGCTGAGCGACGACGCCCAGCGTGGTGATGTCCTCGAACAACGTTGTGAATGCACCGGTCGTGCGTTCAAACCGACCCACCCAGTTTCGGGAATCGAACTGTACGCCGCCACCGTCCAGCCAGAACGTCTGCATCATCGCCAGATAGTCGCCATCGACATCGAGCGTTGCGCGACGTACCCAGGTGAATGGTAAGGTTGTGCCAGGTGGAACAATCGCAGGAAGTGTCGAGTAATCGACCTGAAGAAAATTTAACGGGTCAGTTGGATCGATTCGATACAGCGCGCCGTTGCCTCGAACCGCGATGTGCCCATCGGTGTCGACAAAGCACTGCCCGACCTGAAGACCCGGGTCCTCAAGAATCAAACTGGTCACATCGGTATCCGGATCGTATCGCACGACGCGTCCACCGGTTGCCCCCTGCCCGCTGAAGATCAGCGTATCGTCGTTGTGATCGTTGGCGACGCCCGCCGGTATTTGAGATTGCGCAAATCCCAATGTCCCAACGAAGAAAGGATCGGCAAGAATATCGAATTCAAGCGTGTCGGGGTTGAACCAGATCGTCGGCAATCCGGCAAGCCAGATGTCGTTGTTGCTGCGCTGAGCGATCCCGGTGTGTATCTCGGCGTGCATGCACAGCAAATCTTGCGACTGCGTGTCAATCCCCGGGCGGAATGTCCACGATCCCTGGAAGTTGCCAACGCCGACCAGGTGTTCGGTTGCTGGCAATTCTGGCACAGAAAAGACCGTGAGATTTCCCCGAATGTTGTTTTGCCCTGGCGCACACCCGGCGGTTGCACCGAGCGCCGTCAGGCCTGCAGAACAGTCCGCCGCGTCGATCGTCCCCTCCCAGGAAATCAGCAGCGTCGTGTTTGCAGGAACCGTACCCAAAAATGTAATGGTTCTCGTTCCACTGTCGTAACTCGTTCCTGCAGGTGGTGAACCGACGAATGGCGGGTCGTTCACAATCAGCTCCGTCGGGATAACCGTATCCACCATAACATTCGGAAAATTGACGTTGTCGGCGTTGGTGATGCGAATGTCGTACTGAATCGAATCGCCTGCGCGGGCCAACTGAATCACAGAACCCGGTGCGACGATCGGTCGAATGACCGGAGGGCTGAGATCTGGCGAATCCATCGAAATCGAAAGCGGTCGAAACAGCGTGAATTGATCGAACGTTGACGTCGTTCCAACGAGGACACCGCAACCGTTGCGAACCGTCACCGGTCGATCGGAGTTGATGACTTCAACGTTGAAACTGGGATTCACACACGCATCGACGCGCGTTGACACGATTACGTTGATCGTTGCATTGGGACCAATGTCGCCGTCCCACGAAAACGTTCGATTGTTGCCCGAGACGGTTACCGTTCCACCGGCTGCGTCGACCACAGCCTCGAATTGCGAGAGGAAACCGGTACCGATGGTTCCCCCGAATTCGCCGCGCAGTCGAACGTTGTTTCGTGTCTGGGCGATCGTATTGGTCAGCGTGAACGTGTGTTCGATCACTTCATCTTCTCGAAGCGATCCGCCGTTGACATCAATCGAGGAAACGCTGATGTCGATGGGAGCGCTGGACGCGGCGTTGACGGCTGTGTTCTGCGTTGGGCCGAAAACCGGAATGCCCGGTGTGCTTTGAATACTGTAGTTGGTGTTGCTGATCTGCGATTGACCGCAGTTGGCCGTCAATTCAAACGTGACCTGTTGATTAAAGGTTTGCTGAGGCAGCGTTCCGACGTCCCATCGAATGGTTGTTCCATTGACCAGTGTTGCCGCTTGCCCACCGGGAGTTGTACTCGCGCTGACGAAGGTAGCCCCCGCTGGGATGACCTCGTCAACGATCACGCTCTGAGCATCCTCCGTACCGCTGTTTTCGTAAGTGATTGTGCAAGTATAGGTTTCCCCTTCGCTCACCTGCGCTGGACAGGATTTGACAAGGTCCAGTACGGGCGCGGGGCATACAGTCGAAGCGCAATCACTACCAGGTCCGCCCGGCGTACCGCTGGCACTCGTACAAATGTCCGGACGCACAAAGAAGCACGAAGGGTTTCCTGCAAGGCAGCACGATTCCAAACACGGAGCGGTGGCACAATCGGTGCCCGGTCCCAACGCAATTCCGCCCAATGCGCCACAGTCTGCTGGTATTTCGTCCGTGCAGGTGAAGGTCTGGCAGCAAGCCTCGGTTGGAACTGTGCATGGATCGGGATTGCATGTTCCACCCGGCGTAAACGACCCCGTGCAACTCGCCGCATCCGTCACGCTGCATGATGCACCATTGCAACACGACCCCATCACCGCCCCGCCGCAAGGCGTTAGGGCAACATCCAATTGGCCAGTCGCTCCGATGTCCGGGTGAAGAATTCTGGCGAGAAACGAACCGCTGGCTGGCGGGTCTTCGACCAAATCAATCGTGGGATTGCTGCCACTGAGACCGAACAGGCTACCACCGACGTTGCTTGTAATGGACTGTCCCAACCGGGGCAACGGACAAAGATCGATCAGTGTGTAATCCGAGGCCATGGGTTGAACAAGCAACCCATGTTTGACGAACGCGCTTTCGCCGTCGGGTTCAAACTTGAAAAAGATGCCATCCACATCGACGTTGAGCTCGGTCGAGCCTAGCGCATCGGTATCGTTCAAGTCAATCCAATGCACGAATTGCCGTGTCGAGGACGGCATGTTTTTGGCTTCGACGAAGTAAGCGACATGTTGCGACTGGCCGGAAACTTCATACAGCCCCTCATGATCCGGAAGGCCACCGTTCAAACACAATCCGCCATTGTAGATCGTTTCAAGATGCCCGCCGTTGTCGTTGTCCTGCACGACGTCGAACATGTAGATTTGCCCCTCGCCCGCGCTGCAAACACCCGTCAGTGCGCTGCCGAATGCCCGAGCGTATATGACACTGGCATCGGAACTGCGCATGAATTGCACGTCCACCGCGTTGTCTGCAAGAACCATCGGTATGATCGGATACGATTCCAGCGCCGGATCGCCGTCGGTGTTGAATTGAAGCGACCCTCCGCCAACTGCCACCGATGTCCAATTCTGCCCGTCGATGTACGGCTGGGCCAGGCACGGAATCCCCGCGCCGAAAACGATTGCAACCACCCCGTACCATTTGTTCTGTCGATGCCCCATCATGTTGCGAATCTCCTTGGATTTCGTTTGCAACGTTGCCCCCTTTTGCACGATCGAATGAACCCCATCTCATGCCAGCCGGAACCGTTCTGATCGCTTGGACGCCGCGATACACTTGGTTCCATCATGCTCGTGCGCAAGGCGGAGACGTTTCGTGTCAGCAAAATTTCGGGGTTCTGGGATGAACGCGGGTAGAATGTGCGAAACGTCGCGACGCCTCGACCGGATTGGCTGGTTTGCTGCGACGAGTGAAGGTAAAATAAGCCGCACGGGCTATTCACCCGTCCTCACGGAAGCGCCCGAATGGGAGATTCATCCGTCATGTCGCAGATCGATCAAAAAGAAGTGACACGAATCCTCGTTGATTTGCGCCATGGTTCTACGGAAGCCACCGAAAAACTCCTCGCAGTCGTTTATGGCGAACTAAAGCGGTTGGCCGAAGCCAAGATGCGGAGTGAACGGGCTGACCACACGCTTCAGCCAACCGCCCTGGTCAATGAGGCGTTCATGCGCTTGCTCGGTGAGGGCTGTGGCGATTGGGAAAATCGCAGGCACTTTTTTGGTGCTGCCGCCGAAGCGATGCGTCGTATTCTTGTCGACTATGCACGCAAGCGATTGGCTCAGAAACGCGGTGCCGATGCCCAGCGCGTGTCGCTTGACGCAGGCGAACTGGTCGCCGGCGACTTGTCGGATGTCGTGATGGTGGACGATGCACTCGGCCGTCTGGCCGAGGTGGACGAATTGAAAGCCGAAGTCGTCAAGCTTCGGTTTTTCGCAGGATTATCGATTGAAGCGACCGCCGACGTATTGGAGATTTCTGTCAGCACAGCCAACCGTCATTGGAGTTTTGCCAAGGCGTGGTTGTTTCGCGAAATTCGAGATGCTTAGTCGCCGATCGCTGCGGAAACCTTTTGCTTCGTCGGCGCGCGGCGAGATGACCAGAGGCAAAAAGCAACATGCGCTCACAAATCAGCGATGCCGCGAAAATATTCGATGCCGTCCTTGCAATGACGGAAAGCGAACGCG
This sequence comes from Alphaproteobacteria bacterium, assembly GCA_028285105.1. Classification (GTDB taxonomy): domain Bacteria; phylum Planctomycetota; class Phycisphaerae; order UBA1845; family UBA1845; genus UBA1845. The sequence continues at coordinate 136,777 of JANQQE010000005.1, read as the reverse complement.
AGGCATATCTCTCCGAAGCGTGCAAGGAAGATCCCAAGCTGCGGGCTGAAATCAACTCATTGCTCAAAGCCCACGACAGTGCTGCACTCTTTCTGGAATCGCCACCGATTGCCGAACTACAGTCTCCCCCTACTGACACCGACGACAGCGCCATTATCGGCAGCATGATCGGTTCATATCGGGTCGGACCGCTCATCGGTGCGGGCGGAATGGGTCGTGTGTTTCGATCGGAACAGGAGCGCCCCCGTCGGACCGTCGCTCTGAAACTTCTAAACGATGCAGTTGCCACGCCCGATGCAGTTCGGCGGTTTCAATACGAAAGCGAAATCCTCGCTCGTCTTCATCACCCCGGAATCGCCCAAGTCTTCGAAGCCGGCGTACACCAAGGCGATTCCAATCAGGAACGTTCGCGGGGCATACCGTATCTCGCCCTCGAATACATTCAAAATGCCAGCGATATTTTGCAGTACGCCCGCGAGCATGAACTCAGCATTCGACAAGGGCTGGCATTATTCGCCGAAGTCTGCGATGCCGTTCATCACGGCCACCAAAAAGGCATCATCCATCGCGATCTCAAACCGGGCAACATTCTAGTCACGCAATCGGGTCAACCGAAGATCATCGACTTTGGCGTTGCCCGCGCCATCGATGCCGATGGAAATTCAACACTGTTGACGCGGGCGGGAGAATTGGTCGGTACGCTGCAATACATGAGTCCGGAGCAGTGTGGCGGATCGCAGGAAGCCATCGACATTCGCACTGACGTTTATTCATTGGGTGCTGTGCTGTACGAGCTGCTTTCCAACAGGCGGCCTTACGATGTCAATGCGATGCCGCTACTGGAAGCTGCCCGCGTGATTCAGGAGCAGTCGCCCGCAAAGATTTCAAGTGCGAATCGCACCTTACGCGGCGACATCGAAATCATTGTTCACAAAGCCCTGCAAAAAGATCGCGACATGCGCTATGCCTCTGCCGACGAATTGGCGAGCGATATCCGCAGGCACCTGGACTCGCAGCCGATCGACGCCCATCCGCCCAGCGCAATCTATCAGATCAAAAAATTCGTCGCACGGTACACCGCCACCACCGTGTTGACTGGCGCTCTTCTCGTGTGCCTGATAGCATTTTCGATCATCGCATTTCTGCAAGCCCAGATGGTGGCAGAACAACGTGACCGCGCAGAACTTGAAGCCCAAACGTCTAAACGCATCATTCAATTTCAGCGCGACATGTTGATGGCGGCTGCTCCGGAAAACGCCAAGGGACGCGAACCCACAGTCAAAGAGATGCTCGCCCATGCTGCATCGTCTGCGAACGAGCAGCTTGGCGACGAACCCGTGGCTGAAGCTGCGATTCGCGATACGCTGGGGCAAGCCTATTATGCACTGGGCGAATACGGCGATGCAGAGGCGCAGTACGATTTGGCGTATGCACTTCGCGAAGAGCATCTTGGACCCAACCATCCGCAAACACTAAACACCGCCAGCAATCTGGCCATTCTGTACATCGATCAATCTCGCTTCGACGATGCCGAAGATCTATATCGAGAAATGATGGACACTCAGGCCCAAACGCTCGGCGAGGATCACAAGGATACGATCAAGACGGCGCTGAATTATTGCTTCTTGCTGGAGCGATTGGATCGCTCGGACGAAGCGTTTTCGATTCTCGACAATCTGCTGGAGCGCGCCCGCAGCGCGTTGGGCGAAGACGCACCAGAGACACTTTCGGCGATGAATACGCTGGCCGTCTTTCATGCCAAAAATCGAAACTTCGTCGCCGCCGAACCGCTCTTTCGAAGCTACTACGAGAGCGCACTGCGGACGCAGGGCATCGATAGCCCGGGAACGCTGACGGCGATGCACAACCTCGCTCGCATCACCGATGCGCTGGGGCAATCCGAAGACGCAGCCGCATTGATGGAGCAAGCCCTGGAAGGTCGCATGCGTGTGCTTGGCATGGATCACCCCGACACGTTCCGATGCATGGGCAATCTTGCGGCGATTCTGCACAAAATCGATCGCAACGAAGAGGCGCTCGCGTTGGTCGAAAATGTATTTGAAGGAAGCACGGCCAAACTCGGTCCCGATCATTTCGACACGCTTCGTGCTCGACGGGCCTTTGCGAAAGCGCTCTACGATCAGAAACAATACGAGGACGCCGAAGCACATTACCGCGCGACGCTTGAAGGGTTTCGCAACTTGCTTCCGGCAGGCCACCACGAAATTCAAGTTGCGACCGCCGCGCTCGGCGGATGCCTAAAGACCCAGCAAAAATTCGACCAAGCCAACGCCATCCTCAGCGAACTCCTCGTCGGTCTTCTCGACTCGCCCGGTCCTGCTCACCCGCTCACACAAAAAGTCATCCGCATACTTATGTCGACCAACGAAGAACTCGGGAATGACGACCGGGTGGCGGAACTTCAAGCACTCACACCGATCCAAGAACCACACCAGCCAAGAGACGAATAATCGCAACCACAATCATGCACCCGATCAAGTTCATCACGACCCCGGCCCGGATCATCTGTCCGATTCTAAAGCATCCCGACGTATAGACGATCGCATTGGGCGTTGTCGCGATCGGCAACATGAACGCTATCGATAACGCCACTGCAGCGGCGACACAGAGTACGACCGGATCGAGAATCAACCCTGGTGCGATCGAAATCAGAATTGGGCTCATCATACTCGCGACGGCTGTGTTGCTGGTGATCCGAATTGACGTCGTTCGACAACAGTGATCGACGTACGAGGGTTCGTCATGACGATAATGGGGACGTACGGGTGATCGAAAGCGACTTGTGGCGAGCATCAGCCGTCGGTGATACAATCTCAGAAGCATTTGAATGATAAGGTTTGATAAGGTTTTGTGATTGGATCGGACTGACTTGGTCATTAATCTTCCACAACCTGACGACGAGAAGAAACCGTCCGAATCCTCATCCTCTTGCGGGACTGGCGGGGGTTGCTCGGCGGGCGAACCGTGCGGCAGCGGGCTGGAGAAAGTCTATCCGACGGCGGCTGTCCGCTACGGGTACATGAAGTCCGTCGGCGAATTCAAATATGCCTCGCCCGAGATGAAGTTCGGTTGCGGTGCGAATGTCATTATCCAGACGCGACGCGGAATCGAATTCGGCGAGATGGTTTCGCTGACTTGCGACGGCTGCGACAAATCGGTATCTCGCGATCAAATCAAGAGTTACGTCGCGGCGAGCGGTTCGGACTACTACCACTTCAGCAACGGTAAGATTCTGCGACTCGCCACACCGGACGACGAAGCCGAGTGGGAACACATCCGCGCCGAGACGCTGACGAAAAAGAGATTCTGCCAGGAGCGGGCTGATCAGCACAACCTTCCGATGAAGGTTCTCGAATGCGAGCATCTGTTTGGCGGTGAGCGCACGATTTTCTACTTCATGTCGGAGAGTCGCGTTGATTTTCGCGATCTGGTTCGCGGGTTGGCGTCGGAGTTTCGGACGCGGATCGAAATGCGGCAGGTTGGTGCGCGTGATGAAGCGCGACTGTTAGCCGACTATGAAACCTGCGGGCGCGAATGCTGCTGCAAGACTTTCCTCAAATCGCTCAAGCCCGTCAGCATGAAAATGGCCAAAATGCAGAAAGCCACGCTCGACCCGGCGAAGGTTTCCGGGCGATGCGGTCGCTTGAAATGCTGCCTGCGTTATGAACACACGACGTACGAAGAACTCGACAAGAAGCTTCCCAACATGGGCAAGCGTGTTCAAACGCCGCACGGGACTGGCAAAGTCATTGGTCGCCAGATTCTCACACAACTCGTTTTGATCGTTACGGACGACGGTGGCCGACAAACCGTTCCGGTCGAAGAGATTTGGGAAGTTGGCAAGCCCGCACCGGAAAGCGTCCAGGTCAAGTTGGCAGAAGCGGCGCCGCCCAAACGCGAGACTTCTGGCGGTAGGTCTTCGGACGATCGGGGTGGCGAACGCAAAGCGGGCGGACGGCGACCGGGTGGACGTCAATCGAGCGGACGGGGAAAGGGACGCAAGCCAGATTCATCGTCCCAAACGGGTTCTTCTTCTCAATCGGCAGACTCCCGCAAGCGACCCAACCAATCGAAGGGTCAGGCAATGCCCGAAGATTCGGCACTTGGCAAGGTCGGTCCGGAAATCAAAATCGATGCGGAGAAGACGGCGGCAAGCGACGTGAATCCGCAATCGCCTCCTGACACATCGGCAGGCTCGGATTCCAACCGTCCCAATGCCGCTGGCGATGAATCCAAATCTGAGCAGCGCGGCGACAAGCCTTCAAAAAGAGGCCGTTCACGTCGAGGACGTCGCAATCGATCACGCAAGCGTGGCCCCCGTTCCGATCGCAGCAAGGGCGGTTCATCTGATGGCGGCCAATCGGGCGGAAATCCCCCAACTGGAAATGGCCCATCCGCCGACAAATAATTATAATTGAAGCGATCGACGTTTTTTGCCATCTGTAGATGATTCAACGGTTGAGTCGCTGCGGGCGTACTTCTGCTATTGTGGCGAACGCGGGCATTGGATCGGGAAGAGACAGCAGATATTGCAACACCTATGGCAGATGCATACCAACAAAACTTAAGCGCCCTGGTTAGGAGCGTTGGCGAGTTTCCTGAAGAAGCCTATCACTTCATTCGCGAAGGTCTCGGTGTCGCGGTGGATTGCGTGCATGGCCCCGAATCGCCAGCACAAAAAGCCGTCATGCATTATCTCTACAAGAACAAGATCGATCTTCTAGATCTGTCAGAACTTCACGAGCAAGGGGCGCTGGACGATTCAGTCGTCGAAGCCATCGAGGAGGCTGGTGGGTTTGAAAAAATCAACCGCCATGTCAGCGGTGGCGATCTATGCTGGGGACTTCGCAACTACGCTCAGCAGCGCTGGGGTAAGATGGCGCGAACGGTCCTTAAGAAATGGAATATCAATTCAACCGCCGATTTCGGTCGCATTGTGTTCGCGATGATCGAAGTGGATTTGCTACAGAAACAACCGGGCGATGCACTTGAAGATTTCGTCGATGTGTTCGATTTCGAGCAAGGGTTTGACGAATCGTACCGAATTCTTTCCGACCGCGATTAAGTACGCTCGCGATCCGCGACACGGCTCAAGAAGTGTGTTGTTCTGCCTCGGTTCTTGATGCGTCGAGTTTCGGCTGCTTCTTGGCTTCCAACTGCTTGGAGCCGTCATCCGAAGATGCAGAATCGACTTCGTCCCGCACGTCGCGGATGCCCTTCTTAAACTCGACCACGCTTTTACCGAGCGATCGAGCCACATCTGGAAGGCGCTTGCCAAACAAGAGCAATCCGACAAAGGCCACCACGAGAATTTCAGCCCATCCGGGTAAGCCACTGATAATCGCAAACTGACTGAATTGCGTTATGTCACCCATTACAATTCTCGCATGTCGGCTGATTTGCTTTGAACGTCAACGCACTTCTCTATTCAACTCTATTAAACGTACGGTTCGCACAAATATTGTAGATTCCAAACGAGCGGCGAACCACTCTAACCGCTTTGTTTGGCGAAAACCGCGTTTGCGAACCGTCTATCTCATTGTCGTCATCTGGGCGAAATTCGTCCAATCCCAATCCGCAACCCGCAGAATCTGCATGCCCAAGGCGATTGTTGCCTCCTTCGGATCGCTATGGGCCGGCAAATTTCGATTGCAGTTTTTTCAGTATCGAATCGGGCACAAGTGTCGAGAGGCGAGCGGATTCCTTGCCTCCCATTGACACAATCTGCTTGATGAACGTGCTGGAAGTCAGGGCGAACTGCTCCGAGGCCATCAGGAAAACGGTCTCGATTCCCCCGACGATCAGGTTGGTATTCGCGGCTTGCAACTCGTCGCGCAGATCGGACGAATCGCGAATGCCTCGGACGATGACCGTTGCGCCGGCTTGTCTGGCGAAGTCGATCGTCAGCCCGCTGTACGACGCAACGCTGACGTGACTCATCTCGCTGACCAGTTCGGAAATCATCTCCACTCGTTCCTCGGGCGTGAAGACATCGACCTTCTCCGGATTCTGCCCGACGGCGACCACCACCTTGGAAAAGACATCGCCCGCACGTTTGATGATATCAAGATGCCCGTTGGTGATGGGATCGAACGAACCGGGAAAGATAGCCGTACTGGTACTCACAAGTGTACCTCCAGAGTTGAGAATTCGCGATTGCCCAATTGCTTTACGGTATCTTCTCGCGTCACGCAAGGATTGTGTCCCAATCTACCGACTTGACAATCTCCGGGGTGGGTCGTACTTGTTCTCGGATGAGCGATGCGACCGACTCCTCCACGCCCGATCTTCGCGTCAATCTTAGCGGTATGACCTTGTCTAACCCGGTCATCACCGCGTCCGGAACCAGCGGATATGGACCGGAATATGCCCCCCTCTTCGACATCAACGCGCTTGGCGGGTTTGTGACCAAGTCCGTCACGCTGCACGAACGGCCCGGTAACCCCCAGCCGCGAACCTTCGAAACCGCATCCGGCATGCTCAATGCGATCGGACTGGCCAACGTGGGGTTGGAACGGTTTTGCGTTGAGAAGGTGCCATTTCTGTCGCAGCTTTCGATTCCGACGATTGTAAACGTTGCCGGCCATCAGGTGGATGATTACGTGAAAGTCTGCGAACGCCTCGACGAAATCGACTGCATCGCTGCCGTAGAGTTGAACGTCTCATGCCCGAACGTATCCGACGGGTTGGAATGGGGCACGGACGCAAAACGGTTGGCCGCCCTCGTTGGTGAAGTGCGGAAGGTGGTTTTGCGGTGCAAATTAATTGTGAAACTCACGCCAAATACGGGCGACATTGTTGCTCTGGCAAAAGGCGCGATCGACGGTGGGGCTGAAATCCTTTCGCTCATCAACACGCTTCGCGGGATGGCCATCCATGTGGACACGCGCCAACCGATGCTCGCAAATGTAACGGGTGGATTGAGCGGACCAGCGATTAAACCGGTGGCGCTTTGCATGGTGCATCAGGTTTATCAAGGTTGCACCAAACGCAACGGCATTCCGATCATTGCGATGGGAGGCATCCGGACTTGGCGTGATGCAATTGAGTTTCATCTTGCGGGTGCTACCGCGATTGCGGTTGGTACCACCCTGTTTGTTGATCCGCGCAGTCCGATTGCGTTGATTGACGGCATGCGTAATTACCTCAAGCGGCATGGCCTAAAAAGCATTCAGGATGTCATCGGCAAGGTGCATTTGCCAGAGTGCGCATCGTAGGGTGGGCCGTGTACACCGCCAAGTGACCACGCCCCCGTCATTCCCGCGCACGCGGGAATGACGGTAAAGCGCGATTGCCACGAAGAATCAGCCGACGCCGAACTACGGAGTTGCGGGTTTCGATTTGTTTATCAGCTTCGAGACGATCAGTGCGCCTTCAAACAGAATCATCATCGGAATCGCCAACAGCAACTGACTGATGACATCCGGTGGGGTCAGGACGGCTGCGATGACGAACGTCGCGAAGAAGATGTAGCGTCGGTACTTCTTGAGATCGGCTATACTGACTATCCCCATCGACGTGATGAAAAGAATCACGAGCGGCAGTTCAAACGCCAAGCCAAACGCCAGCGTCAGCATCATCACAAAGCTGACGTACTGACTCAAACCGAACTGACTCTTAACGACCGAGACGTTTTGCGACGGGTGCATCGGTGACGTGTAGATTCCGTTTTCCGTCATGATGCAGCGTTGATTGCGGGTGGTATTGAACCATTCGCTTCCAACTGGCGGGTCTACCGGATCTTTGGCCAGCATTGTGATTTGATCCAGCTTCACGTCGGCTGACATTTGCGATTCATCCGTGGCTTCGTCGCCAACCAGCAACCCGGTGACCCACGACGGTTCAAGATCGTCAATGGTGATGCCCTCGCCAAACTCGACAAAAAAGTTAATCACGATCGGCAGGACGATGTAGAACATGAACACCGCACCCGTAGCGAACAGCCCGATGGATGCGGGCGCGATCAGCTTTAGGAATTTGCGTTCGTGCGGAAACAAACCGAGCGCGACGAACCGCCAGATCTGAATCAACGTCCAGGGCATCGACATCACCAACCCTGCTAAGATTGCCATTTTCAAATACAGCAGAAACGTATCGGGCGGGTTGATCGCCTGGGCTTGCGGGTCAAGTCCACGGGCATGCAGAATCGCGCTGAGCGGTTGAAGGATGAAGCTTAAAATGTTCTTCGCAAAGTACAGCGACAATGACGTCGAGATGAAGATGCCGATCAGCGCCAGGATCGAGCAACTGCGAAGCTCTTCCAGATGGTCGCCAAACGACATGTAGCCGCGATGAGAATTTTCGTCCGGTTGCTCGGCCAATGAATCTGTTGGCGCGGTATCCGACTTGGGTGCGGAGTCGTTGGAACGGTCTGACGTGTCTGAAGATGAGGGCAACGAACCACTCCATTGGTTGCTGGACTGCTGGATTCAAGACGGCGGGGGTTGCGTCTCGTCCGCTTGCAAATCGAAGAACGTTTGCAGAATCACCTGAGCCGCCAATGCATCGCGCCGCGCTTTTTTCTGCTTGTGGGTCAGTTCGCTCTGCTGCATGTAGTCATCGGCTGCCGCTGACGAAAGTCTTTCATCGCATTCGTGAACCACGCATCCGGACACTTCTCCCAGCAGTTTCCCGAACGATTGGGTGATTTTGGCCTGCTTACCGACAGAATCGTCCATGTGCAGCGGCATGCCCAAAACAAACTCATCGACCGCATATTCGTCCGCGACCCGGACGATTGCATCGACCTGCTGCCGGGGATTGGTCAGATTCTCCAGAACCGTGACCGGCACGGCGATTCGGCCGTCGGTGTCGCCCACCGCCAACCCGATCCGTTTCAATCCGTAATCGATACCGAGGAGTTTTTTCAATCGAGGAATTCCAGGAGTGAGCGTCAACCGACCCATAAGCGGGCTACAGGTATTTGTCGCCGAACTTGGCTTCGATATTGGCCAACAGTTCACGAAGTGCTTGGGCATCGCGTTTCTTGCAGACCATCGTCGCGTCGCGCGAATGCACGATCACCAAATCCTTCAACCCCAGCGTCGCGATGAGATGATCATCGTCTTCGGAAACGACCGTCACGCCTTCCGACCCCAGGTGGACGGCTGACTTGGCGACGGTAACGTTGTCCCGCGAATCCGAATCGAGTACCACACTAAGCTGCGACCAGGAACCGACGTCAGCCCACTCGCAATTCATCTCCACCACAAACACTTCGCGGGCTCGCTCCATCACCGCAAAGTCAATGGAAATCTTTTGAAGCTTGGGATAAATCTCGGAGAGTTTTTCGGGTCGCTTGGGCGTATCCCAGTCTTTGGCAATTTCGGTTACGCCTTGATAAGAAATGGGCAAATTCGTTTCCAACTCGGCGAGGATCGTACTCGCCCGCCACGCAAACATGCCGCTGTTCCAAAAGTAATCGCCAGATTCGGCATAACGTTGGGCGCGAATCGGGTCGGGTTTTTCGGCGAATTTATCAACGCGAAATACGCCCGGCGAAACCTCGTCGCCTTTACGAATGTAACCGAACGCCGTATCCGGCGAACGCACGGTGACGCCAAACGTGACCAATGCATCGGCGTGCTTTTCGACCGTTTCAAATGCAAGATTTACGCACTTGGTGAATCGCTCGATGGGTGCTATCAGATGGTCAGCCGTGAAAATGCCCACGACGGCTTCTGGGTCGCGCTGATCGATGATGGCACATGCCAGTCCCACTGCGTTGGCCGTGTCGCGGCCCTGGGGTTCGCCGAAAAGATTTTGGCTGGGGATCTCAGGCAGTTCGTCGGCGACCAGTGGCAGATACTTTTCACCGGTGATGACGTAAATACGATCAGCATCGAACGTCTCGCGCAGGCGTTCGTACGATGAGCGCAGCAGGCTCGTCCCGCTGATGATCTTCAGAAGCTGCTTGGGTCGATGCCGCCGACTGAGCGGCCAGAGCCTCGTCCCCGCGCCCCCTGCCATGATGACTGCATGCCGCATGTTCGACTCAACTTCCAATCCGACCAACCATCATCCATCAAAAATCAAACGCCCCTTCTCCCACCTCATCAAAGTCCACCCTCTCCAGATCGGCAAATGGGAGGATCAAGGTTTTGGTCGTACCCTTGGCAAATGTCACTTCCAGGTGAACCTGTGCCCCGTTTCGGCGAATCCAATCGATTCGACCCAGGCCCCAGTCGTCGTTCTTGACCAGCGTACCAGGGCCCCACTGGGCGATGTCGTGGGGAAGATCGCTCAACCAACCGCGACGTGAACTATCTGCGCCATTGCCCGTTCGGTCAACAATCTCGATATCGGAGTCCGGCAATTCATCGATAAAGGGCGATTTCGACTTTCGTTCCGATACACCACGCACCATGCGATACTTTGTGTGCGACAGCGTGAGTTCCTGCTTGGCTCGGGTCATGCCCACGAAACAGAGACGGCGCTCCTCCTCCTCATTGTAAGTCGGATCGCCCGGTTCGCGTTCAAATGGCAGCAAGCCGTCCTCCAACCCGATGATGTAGACGACCGGAAACTCAAGTCCCTTCGCGGCATGGAGGGTCATCAGCGTCGCCCGACCCGTGTCGTCGTCCATTGCGTCCACGTCGCTGAGAAGGCTCGTGTGGGCCATCCAATCGACGAGCGTTGCTTCGGGACGATCCTTTTCAAAAACGGCAGCCGCATTGATGAGTTCGTTGATGTTCTCCAACGGATCGGCATCGGGATTCGACTCGCTACTCAGGCTGGCTTGCAGTCCGGTTTCACGAATGATTCGCTCCAGCGCGATCGATGGCGACTCCTCGGTGACTTTTCGCAAATTGCCCAGGATCTCGGAGAAGGCAGTGACCTTTCCGACAGCCGCATTCTTTAACGTTGGCACGAGTTGCGGTTGGAACACGAATTCGAACATCTCCTTACCCGTCGCCCGGGCGTGGTCGATGATGCGGTCGATGGTCGTTTTGCCAATACCGCGCGTCGGCGTGTTGATGATGCGGGTGAGCGAAACCTCGTCATGCACGTTGATCAGCAAACGCACGTAGGCGAGGACATCCTTGATTTCCTTGCGGTTGTAGAATTCCACGCCGCGGGCGACCTGATACGCCACGCCATTTTGCAGCAACGCTTCTTCGATTGATCGACTCAAGGAATTTAGCCGATAGAATACCGCGACATCCGAAAGGTCTTCGCCATCTTCCCTTCGATCGATCAACTCCTTGGCGATGAATTCCGACTCTTCGTCCGCATCGCCCGTGATCAGCACGCGAACCTTCGAGCCTTCGACGTTCTTCGTCCAAAGCGTCTTGTCTTTTCGCTGCACATTGTGTTCGATGACCGAACTAGCGGCTGCGAGAATCCGTTTGGTCGACCGATAGTTGCGCTCCAACCGCACCACTTGCGCTTGCTCATGGTCTTCCTCGAACCGCAGAATGTTACCGATGTCAGCCCCGCGCCAGCCGTAGATCGATTGATCCGGATCGCCCGTCGCGCAGATGTTCTTATTCTGCTCGGTGATCAAATGTGCAATCATGTACTGCGCACTGTTCGTATCCTGATACTCATCGATCAGCACGTGCGTGTATCGCCGCTCCAATTGCCGCCGAAACTCCTCGTCATCCCTGAGCAGAAACGCCAGCTTCAAGAGCAGATCGTCGAAGTCCACGCCATGCTGCTCAGCCAGCACCATCTCGTAGGCTTCATAAACTTTGGCAATGGTTCGCTCCGACCAATCCGTCGCTTCGTTGGCGTACATCGATGCGGTGACCATCGCGTTCTTGGCGTTGCTGATCACGCCTTGCAATCGGGCTGGCGACCAGTTGTCTGCCGACAGTTGCGCCCGGGCGATCGCCAGTTGGATGACCTTCCGCTGGTCGGCAGAGTCGAACACGGTGAAGTCATCGGGCAGGCCAGCCCGCTCGTGATGAATCCGCAGCAATCGATAGCACAACGAGTGAAACGTGCTGATGGTCATTTCCGCGCCGACGCCCAGCGCCGAAATGCGTTCGTACATCTCTGAAGCGGCTTTGTTCGTAAAGGTGATCGCCAGGACGTTTCGCGGTTGGGTCACGGTGCGAGCCAGATACGCCGCCCGCCGGGTGATGACCCGGGTCTTGCCGCAACCCGCACCGGCCAACACCAGCAGAGGACCGTCCGTGTGGCAAACTGCCTCCCGCTGCGGATCGGTCAGGTCGGCTAAGAGTGCTTCCAATTCGAATGTGTTCGGCGCATGAACCATATACACCGTGTATACAGCGCGGAGGGTTGGCTGAAAAGCGATGCGGCCCAGGCAATCATGCCCGACTTGCTGCACGTCAATCCGATGCGTACGCTGGGAGCATGAACGTCGTCAGCCACGGCATTGATATTGTAGAGTGTCACCGCATCGCCGATCTGCTTAGCAAGCACCCAGACCGGTTCCTCGACCGCGTGTTGACCCCGACCGAACGCGAGCGGGCTGACAAACTTCACAGCCCCATCCCGCATATCTCCGGGCGATTCGCAGCCAAGGAAGCCATCCTGAAAGTGCTGGGCACCGGTTGGCGCGGCGGCATCGCCTGGACCGACATTGAAATCACCAACGATGAGATGGGGGCACCGCAGGTCACGTTGAGCGGGATGTGCGCCCAGGTGGCCAAGGATTTGGGTATTGAGCGGATCATGCTCTCGATCAGCCACACCGAAACCGCTGCAACCGCCAGCGCGTTGGGACTCAATGATTAATTGAATACCTAAGCCAAACGCTTCTGCTGAAAGCGATGCGCAATGTTGCTGTGCATAATTGCGCCGGTGGCGATGGCGTCGTCGTTGAAGTTGAAGTGCGGATTGTGGAGGTTGGGGTATTCTAATGCGCCCTTCGGACGCAGGCCCAATCTGAACATCGCCGACGGTACGTGCTGGGCGAAGAATGCGAAGTCCTCGCCGCCCATGCTCGGGTTCGATTTCGTCGTGACCATCTCCGCCCCAAACGTATCGACCGCCACTTCGGCGACAAGGGCTGCACAGTCCGGGTCGTTGATCAACACCGGGTAATCTTCGATGAAGCGCAGGTCGGCTTGGATGGAAAAGGTAGCCGCAGTCGATTGCACGAAATGCTGAAGTTGCTGCTTGGCCGTGGCGTGAGCTTTCGCATCGAGGGCGCGAATCGTCCCTTTCACATGGCACGTTTCGGGCAACACGTTGTGTGTGAACCCGCCATTGATCTGCGTGAACGAAACGACGATCGGGTTGATCGGATCGATGAGTCGCGTGCGGATGGCCTGGGCATTGGTGACGAGCTGCGCGACGGCGACGAGCAAGTCGGTCCCTTTGTGCGGGTAGGCTGCGTGCGTTCCGCAACCGGTGAATTCGATTTCGAATGGCGAAGTCGCTGCAAGGATCGGACCCGGCACGCTCAGGATGTGGCCGACCTCTAAATCGGGCCAACCGTGCAGGGCAAACGCCGCTTCGACATGCGGGTCTTCCAGCACACCGTCATCGATCATCCGCTGCCCGCCGCAGCCCTGCTCCTCTGCCGGCTGAAAGCATAGCTTGACCGGTCCTGTCAGCGAATCTGCGTGATCAGTCAACGCATACGCCGCACCGAGCAGCGCCGTCGTATGACCATCGTGCCCGCAGGCGTGCATCATGCCTGGGCACTCCGACTTGTACGGCAGATCCGAAAGTTCCTCGATGGGCAGAGCATCCATGTCGGCCCGCAGCAGCACGCATGGGCCCTTCTTGTCGGCATTGATCGTCGCGCAGATGCCCGTCCCGCCAGCCAAACCGTCGCGAATCGTTAGCCCCGATATTTGTCGAAGTCGCTCCAGCACTTTCGACGACGTCCGCTTTTCTTCAAATGACATTTCCGGATGGGCATGGAGGTCGTGGCGAAAGGCGATCAACTCGGACAACCGGGATTGAATGGATGCTGCAAAATCTGGATTCATCGTGGTTCCTTCAAGTCACAGCCGCACGTTTCTCGGCGCCTTCTTGGATTGTAACTACCTTGTGGATCAGCAAAAAGGGTTTCGCAGAATTGATGTCGATTGGGATTCGATTTTTTTGACCCGGCGATTATCATGGGCCGTTATGGCCAAGACAAAGCAAGAGAACACGACAAAGCAAGGCAAATCAAAAAAGTCCAGGAAGGCACCGGCTGAGCAGAGCGCCCAATCCAACGGCGCGTCCAACCCTGCTGACGAACCGCCTGTTTACGATGTGACTTTTGAAGAGGCGGTCGCCGTGGACGAAACGGCTGAGGCGCCTGCTGCTCAGGAGCCAACGGTAATGACTGAGCAGGACGTGTCGCCGGAATCGATCGTTGAGGCCGTCCTATTCGCCACCGACTCACCCGTCCCTGCGGCCAAGATCGCGCAAATCGTCGGATCGGGTAACGCAACCGACGTCAAAAACCACATCGAAAAGCTCAACGAGCATTACGAGAAAACGGGCCGGGCGTTTCGCATCGAGCACATCGCCAAGGGCTATCAGATGCTCACCATGTCGGTCTACAACGCATGGCTTTCGAAGGTACTGAAGCTGCGTGCGGAAACCAAGCTGACACCGGCGGCGATGGAAACGCTGGCGATTGTCGCCTACAAGCAGCCGGTCCTGCGGGTGGACATCGAATCGATTCGCGGGGTGGCGTGCGGAGAAATGGTCAACCGCCTGCGCGAAATGAACCTCGTGAAAATCGTCGGCCGGGCAGAAGAATTGGGTCGCCCCATGCTCTACGGAACCACCAAGACCTTCCTCGAAGTCTTCGGATTGGGATCGCTGGACGATTTACCCAACGCCGAGGATCTCGTCCCGCCGAAAAACTAGATTAGCTCAATGGCCTGATCGGCAGGTGATCTGACTTCGCCGACGACTGCGGCGGTCGGTGCGCTACGTTGTTCAAGCGCGTGGATCAGCGCATCGGCGCGATCGGATGCAACTGCTATCAGCAGCCCGCCAGACGTCTGGGCGTCGGCCAACACGTTGACGAGCGTTTCATCGATGCCTTCAACTTTCAAACGGTTGGACAGGTATTGCAGCGACGCCTTGTGGGCGCGGGTAACGATACCTTGTGCAGCAAACTTGAGTGTGTCCTGCAACAGCGGGATGTCGTTCGCGTTCAGCTTGATCGATACGCCGGAACCGTCGGCCATCTCGAAGGCGTGGCCGAGCAGACCGAATCCGGTGATGTCCGTCGCGGCGCTCACGCCTACCTCGACCATCGCCTCGCACGCCCCGCGATTCAGTGCTGTCATTACTTCAATGGCTTCGGTCAAGTCGTCTTGCGCGATCATGTTCTTCTTCGCCGCACTGGTCAGCACACCGCTGCCGATCGGTTTGGTGAGAACCAGCACGTCGCCCGGTTTGGCGGTGTTGTTGCAGATGATGCGGTCGGGGTGAATCGTTCCGGTGACAGCCAACCCGTATTTGATCTCCGCGTCGCGAACGCTGTGCCCGCCAAGAATCGCTGCGCCTGCTTCTGTGACTTTGTCGGCTCCACCTAGAAGGATTTCACAAAGGATGTCGCCGGGTAGATCGTTGTCGGGAAAACCGACTATGTTCAACGCCGAGATCGGTTTGCCGCCCATCGCGTAGATGTCGGAGAGGCTGTTGGCGGCTGCGATCTGGCCGAAGGTGAACGGATCGTCCACCAGCGGCGGGAAAAAATCGACCGTCTGCACGAGCGCAGTTTCCTCGTCGAGCTGATACACACCGGCATCTTCAAAGTGATCCATGCCAGCCAGCACGCTGGGGTGAGATTGCCTGGGCAAACTGCGCACAACCTGTGCGGTGAGCTCCACGGGGAGCTTTCCGGCTCAACCGGCGCAATTGGCGTAGCTGGTCAGTCTGATTTTTCTCGATGGCGTCATAACAGTGGCAGTTTATCCACTGATGGGCGTGGGGGCCAATGATTCGCTTGGGGGCGGATGCACTGCCGAGCGTTCGATTTGATTGAACACGCAAAGCAGGCGTCAAGTCGTATTGATCAGTCTGCCGAAATCAATGGGAGACGATTGGACCGATAAACGAGGGCCTGACACGATGTATCTTGAACATTTCAAACTTCGCGAGATGCCGTTTAACCTGACCCCGGGTACGCGCTTTCTGCATTTTACCAACGATCATCGCCAGGCGCTGGAGCATTTGCTCTTTGGTATTCGCCAGCGGAAGGGCTTCATCGTGCTGACGGGCGAAGTGGGCGCGGGCAAGACGACATTGTGCCGGGCGCTGCTGCGGGAGCTGGGTTCCAATTGCAAGACAGCGCTGATCCTGAACCCACGACTCACCGAAATTCAACTGCTGCGCTTGATTCTGATGGAACTCGGACACGCAGAACCGAAGGGCGACAAACTGTCGCTTCGCGAACAATTGAATTCTTACCTGCTCGAACAAGCCGCCTGCGGAAACGATGTCGTTCTGATCATCGACGAATCGCAGTGCCTCTCGCGTGACATGCTCGAAAACATCCGGTTGCTCTCCAACCTCGAAACGGAAAGTCGCAAGCTCGTGCAGATCGTACTCATCGGTCAGCCGGAATTTCGCACCATGCTCAACGACCATAGTCTTCGCCAGTTGCGGCAGCGGATCAGCGTTTCGTATCACCTCAAAAAAATGTCACTCAATGACACCAGTGCATACATTCGCCATCGGTTGAAAGTCGCAGGTGCCAACGGGACGCCATCCTTCGATGGGCAATCGATCCAGCTAATTCAGAAATTCTCGGATGGTATTCCACGGCAGGTCAATACAGCCTGCGACATGGCACTGCTTGCGGCTTACAGTCGCGAAAAGTCAAACGTATCCATCGAAACCACGAAGGTGGCAATCGAAGAGTTGGAGGGCGTTTGTCAATGAGCGTTATTGGTGATGCCCTCGGTCGGGCTGAGCGCGATTACCGGACAGGTGAATTGCACAATGCAGTAGCGCCGTCGCGCGCGGCCGACCCCAAGCCGCAATACACGGACGAGGCAAGCGAGACAGCCGTCAAAGGGATCGCCCGCCCGCGACAGGTCAGCGGTGCAGGCGGAGCTTTTCTGTCGAATGCGTTGATGACGCTCTTTGTCACCGTCATCGGTTTCGCCGGGTATTTGACCGTGTTTCCGGATTGGATCGATTCGCTCTGGAAGTTCCCGGACCTTGCTCCGCACGGATTGGCAGCCCCGTCGAACGCGAGCCTGGCTGAACAAGAAAACTCACCGAATCAGCAAGTCGTCGCCGCTAAATCAGCCGTTGCGACTGCCAACGCAAACGAAGTCACAACACCGTTGGGTCCGACGCCGGCTGCTCTGCCTGCTGCGGAACCCACCGCCGATATTGAAACATCATGCCCATTGCTTTCCGTGATTCCTGAAATCGACCCGCACAAGATATCCGAGATCAACTCGGCAACCGCAATTAATCATGCAACTGTCGTACCGAACGAATCAATATCCATTCACGAAAATAGGATGGCAGAACGATCTATTGAGAAACCGACGGTCAGAAACAAGCCCAAACCCATAGCCAGAAAACGCAACTTACGCAAAGGGCGCCGCGTTTCGAATCGATCGATTCAGAGACCAAAAACACGATCGATCACCAGGGTTCCCGTGCGATCAAACGATATCTCAAGTCGGTTCAGCGTCGATGGCGTGATGTTGGGCGGTGAGCGAAAGCTGGCTGTAATCAATGGTTCAATCGTTGGCGTCGATGAAGAGATCGACGGAGCAGTCGTGCGGGCAATTACGGGAAATGGCGTGGCGATTGAAATCGGCGGTAGGATTCGACGCCTGCCGATTCACGCGAAGCACGACACAGGTAGCATCGATTCGCCCGCAGATGGATCGATGCCAATGGACGATTTTGAGTTCAACGATTGACAAGAATGCGATGCAATCAAGCGAATTCAAAAACGCCTAAAACCCTCGACCGAACAAGTACGTCAGCCCGACCGATTGTACGAGGCTGCTGAATACTGGTGCAAAAGTCGCAGCGCACCCACCCACCTGTAGCAACGTTCCGCCGCCCAAGGCGAGAATCACCCATTTCTTGTGACGAATCGAGATCATATTCAACTCAGAGCGCTGGTCAGTTGAAACGCGACCCGTCTACGGACGCGGTCCGGGTGTCGTGGGAAAGATTTCTTGATTCGAACACACTCCGGCTTGTCCGCCGACAAATCCGCCACCGAAGCCGCCGCCCCCTCCACCGAAGCCACCACCGCCACCCTGACCGCCACCTTGACCGCCAACGTTTCCGCCGCCGGCATCGTCGTTATCTACGCCGAAGAACGGAATGGTGCATGATGGATCAAGGTTGAAGTCCGGTACGTCACCAAACAGCGCGTCAATTTCACGAGCGTTGCAGAATGCGAATACCGTTCCGCACGGGTTGAAAACCGTCAGGAAGCTGCTGCACGATGGAATCTGAAATGCAGTCCCTGTCAGAATCATTGACAACGCGGTCCAGGTTGTCGCCCTACGAGTTCGTGATTGTACGTTGCTCATCTGACAGGCCTCCATGATTCAAACGATACCGCAGCACGCAACCGGGAATCGAAATGTCTTAACAAGTCTTAACAAGTCTTAACAAGTAATCAAACCGCTGCCTACTGGGCATTGGGATTGGGACAATCGACAAAGAGATTCGTTGACGTTCCGTCCAGCGGATCGGTCAGCGGATCGGGACACGGATCGACGACTCCGCCAAACAATCCGTTCTGACAATCGAACACGAAACAGAAATTGATCGTGCGCAAGATTTCTTCCGAACCAAAAGCAATGCATGCCGTTTGCTTCAACGCACCCAGCGTTGCAGCAGCCGCAATACAAAGCACCCAACCTCGTTTCAGACGCGACGATTTCGAGTTGCCATTCTTACGCATGGTATGCTCCGTATATGATTCCTGTGAAGCGATGATTTCGGCTACGGATGTCTATTCAATTCGAGCATTCAGAGTTACCCGAACAATTAATCCGATTTCCGCGACGACCGATTTTCGCGGCTATCCGCGATGACTGTGTCTCAAGTATAGATCGTCTGCCAACCGCTCGCAACTATTCACGTTCGTAAGTCACATTCCCATTATCGGTTGGGATCGGTGTCTGGCAACGGTTTTTCGAAATGCGAAAACAGGCAATTTTTCGCCTATTTGAAGATACTTGCAACGGTATCAGCCCCGACCGGCTGAATGATCCCGCGTTCGGTAACCAGCGCCGTCACCAGCCGAGCCGGGGTCACATCAAACGCTGGGCAGTGACACTTAACATTATCCGGTGCGGTTTGCCTTCCGAACCCATGGCGGACCTCTTCGTCGGCTCGCGTCTCGATTGGAATGTCCGCACCCGTCGCGGTATTTTGGTCAAACGTCGAACTCGGTGCCGCAACATAAAACGGGATGTTGTGGGCGTCTGCAAGAACCGCAATGCCATACGTTCCGATCTTGTTGGCCACGTCGCCGTTGGCCGCGATGCGATCTGCGCCGGTGATGACCATATCGATCAACCCCTGCTGCATGGCGCTGGCGGCCATGTTGTCGCAGAGGACGGTGACGTCAATCCCAGTGCGATCGAGTTCCCATGCGGTAAGTCGCGAACCTTGCAGAAGCGGTCGTGTCTCGTCGGCATAGACTTGGAGTTTGCGACCAGCGGCGTGAGCGACGTAAATGGGTGCGAGTGCGGTGCCGAACTCCGCGGTCGCCAATCCTCCCGCGTTGCAGTGCGTCAGGATGCCCGCACCGTCCTTGATCAAAGGCGCGCCAAATTCACCGATCGCGCGACACATCGCTGCATCTTCGTCGCGAATCGTCTGGGCTTCCGCGAGCATGCGTTCTTTCAATCCATCGGCATCGAGATCGTTTGCAGCATTGGCGACTCGATTCATTCGCTCGATCGCCCAGAACAAGTTGACCGCGGTCGGGCGAGACGATGCCAGGTACTCAGACGCCTGCGCCAATTTATCCATAACCGCCGCACGATCGCCCTGTGTATCGCGAATCGCCAGCACCAGCCCCATCGCAGCCGCTATCCCAATCGCCGGCGCACCGCGAACGCTTAAACGTTTGATCGCATGCCAAACCGTTTCGACATCGCGACATTCAAGCATCTCGAATGTTTCGGGCAAGAGCGTCTGATCGATCATCTCAACGTAACCGTCAAGTCCACCGCACCAGCGCAGCGTTTGCAGGGATGTTGCGTTATCGGTCATTGTCGTCTTTGCTGTCGATTCGATTGGATTCATATGAGGTGGATCGTAATGCAATAGTGGATTGAGGTCGATGCGTTCGCCCAATTTGCCAGCAATGAAAAGTACCGGGTAACCGCTCGTCGCGATCACCCGGCACTTATTGCATCTGTCCATTCGTCAGTGGATGCACCACTTACGATCTCTTGACCGTCGGTCGAAGCATGGAAAAACCCGGCGCGTCCCGTTGGCTCGTGTGCGACACTTTGCAGACGGCCACCGACTGTTTGGAACTGGCGTCGATTTCGCCGCCCGGTAAGACGGCTGCCGCCGGTCTGTCGTTTTCCAGTTTCAGCCGAATTTGCGAAGCGACGGGCGGAAACTCCTGCACCATCACTCGGGCCAATTCTGTCGTCAGCCACCGTTCGATCGCCCGCCGAATGGCACGGGCTCCCTGCGCGGGATCGAACGACTTCTCGACGATCCAGTCGATCACCGCATCATCCGCCCGCAAAGTCAACTGCCGCTGAATCAATCCGAATCGCCGCCCAAGCTTATCGACTTCACCGCGAACGATCTCGCGATTGGCCTTTCGATCGAGCGGTTTGAACTGGATGATCCGGTCAAACCGATTCAGCAGTTCAAATCGAAACGATCGCTCAAGCGCACACTTCGCTGCCGAACCGAACGCTTCACCCGTTTTGAAACCGAACGGCGTTGCGTTTCCGATGGCGCCGGCATTCGACGTCGCGATGAAGATCAACGACCGACACGGTACAAATTCATTTTCACCGTTGATGAATGCACCCTCATCGATGAGTTGCAGAAACCGATCGTGAACTGCCGAATTCGCCTTCTCGAACTCGTCAAGCAGAACGACACCGAACGGATGACCCATGATGCGGGTGGTCAGCAATCCGCGACGGGCTGAAAGCGTTTCGGCGTATCCGTTACCGAACAAGCGATCCGCGTCTCCGCCTTCACCGAGGTCGGCCATGTTGATGCGAACCAACCGGTCGGGCGATGCAAACAAATGCTTCGCGACAAGGTGGGCGAGATGCGTCTTACCCACCCCGCTTCCACCGACGAGCAGAAAGACGCCCATCGGTCGGCGATGATCGGACAGGCCTGCTTTGATGATTCCGATCATCTCGACGATGGCGTCAATCGCTTCCGGCTGACCGACGACTTCGCGCTTGTACTCGTCGCGAAGTTCGTCCAGATCGAGCGGAATTTTCGGATCGACCAACATTCTCGGCGTTCGATGCGTTGCGCAGAATCGATCAATCACGTGTGACGATTCGATCGTCACGCCCTTCGACGTATTCGCTGCCGTACTTGTCAGCAGATCGATCGCCTTCCGCGGCATCAGATCACGTCCCAGAAAACGGTGCGTCAGTGCGATCGCCTCCTGAGCGGCACATTCGCCATATGTCCGGTTCTCGCTCGCATGCTGATGCTTCGTCCATGCGTTGAGGATGCGCTTCGTTCGATTGTGATCGGGTTCTTCAACCTCGACCGTCACAAACTGTCGGTGCAACGATTCTGTGTCTTCGAGCATTTCACCGATGCCTTCGACCGAACCTTCACCGATCAGCGTAACTTTCTCGCAGGCGGCGAGTACATTCAGCCCGCCTTCCAGATCGTAGGTATACGCCAAGTCGAGGTCGCGAATGAAGACGACGGGGGCCCGCCACATCTGCTTGATGGCTTCGACGAAGGCATCAAATTGCGGTCCGATGCGTTCGTTGAACTTCAGCGCGTTGCGCCGGCGCTCAAGCGAAATCTGAATCACGCGCCGCTTGTGGAGACCCGAAAAATCCCGGTCCATTTGCGAGCGTCGAATAAACTCGTGAACGATTGCGGTCTTTCCGATCCCGGACGGACCCGTGATGACCGCCGCCCTGCCGCACGCCACGACCGATGCCAATCGGCTCACATCATCGTCAACTTCAAATGCCGGCTGAAGTCGCCCGCGTTTGAAATCAGCCGCCAGATCGCGCTCAATCCACGGATCAATGTTCTTGTTGTTGCTCATGGTATGTCTCAATTCATTTTTGATGCGGTGACGACCTTCCGCTTTCGTGAAGTGCGCGCACCACAACTATTCTCATCCCACCATCGGGCAGGTATCGATTAAACGTGTCCACAAAAAAAGCCCAAGGACGCCGCTTAGGACATCCTCGGGCTTGTGATAAGCCTATGGAATGAACCTAATCCGGAGGTCTCATGTTTGTGGACGTCCCCTCATCGCCATACTTGCACATGCCACCAACGGCGAACATGTCCGGCGCGAAAGAGCCCAATATTGAAATGTGAAGTTGACGGAGCAAATCCCGCCCTTTCAAAGTACAAAACAATAAACGTATGACCCAGTTGGCGCGGAAGTATACAGAGATGGAAACGGAGTTCAAGTCGCTTTGCTTCAATTTCCTGAGTACACCCAAATTCCCAAAGTACGCTTGCTCCGGCGATGAAGTGATTTTCGGACAATTATTCCTGATTCAACTTTCAGCACGCGGGTCGGTTGGTTATCCTCTCGAATTGTTGCGCCATTCAACTATCGCGACGTGACGAAGGCATCGGCGTGACGAAAGCATTGGACTGACACTTTCTTGATCGGGATTTTGCAATCATGAACAAATACATCACCGAATTCGTTGGAACGTTTTTTCTTGTATTCGCCATTGGAATGGCCGTGTTGAGCGGATCGACGATGGCACCCGTGATCATTGGGTCGATGCTGATGGTCATGGTTTACATGGGCGGGCATGTCAGCGGGGCACACTACAACCCAGCCGTCACGATTGGCTTGCTCGTTGGTGGGAAAGCCGATGCGAAGGATGTCGTGCCATACATCGTCGCTCAAATCGCTGGGGCGCTTGGCGCATCGGCAATCGTCTATTGGTTGCTTGGCAAGCCGTTTGGCCCCGAACCAGGAGCGGACGTCGGAACATGGCAGGCGCTGGGGGCCGAGATGCTGCTGACCTTCGCGCTCATGCTCGTGATCTTCAACGTAGCCACCGCAAAGAAAACCGAAGGCAATTCGTATTACGGTCTGGCCATCGGTTTCACGGTGACTGTCGGGGCTGCGACCGTTGGCGGGATTTCCGGCGGTGCGTTCAACCCTGCCGTCGGAACCGGTCCCTTGCTCATGGGCGCGATCGTTGGCGAGGGCTCGCTTGCGAACTTGTGGATGTACTGGGTCGGACCCGTCGTGGGCGCATTGGCAGCCACGGTTGTCTTCAAGCTTCAGTGTGCTAACGACTAACTCGACGCGGAATAAACAACTGGCGTCAGCGCACCACCGGCCAGTTCGCCCGGTTTCTGATCGGGGAACCAACGCGCGAGGTCGGCGGGTCGGTGTGGGTTGTCGGGTTCCAGCAAGTGCGTGCCGTCGGCAAAGTAGATCACCGTCATCACTTCGCGCATGTTCGATGTTTCATTGGCGGGTGCGCGGTGAACGGTCCAGCCGGAATGAAACGTTGCATCGCCGGCATTCATCGCCGCATGCTCAACCGGATATTCTCGTTCCTTGACGATATCCTCGAAGCCTGCGTCCGACTCATCGGATATGGATGCATTTAAGAGCGAACCTTCGGCATGAGAGCCGGATGCAAATGTCAGCACGCCCATTTCAACCGGCACGTCAACCAACGGCATCCACATCGTGATGCAGTTGTTGGTATCGAGTGGCCAATAGTATTGATCCTGATGCCATGATGTGGCACTCCCGCCAGGTTCCTTGAAGAGCGCCTGGTCGTGATACAGTCGGACGGCAGGTACGCCCATCAGGTCGGCTGCAATCTTTGCGAAACGCTTGGCCAACACAAACTCGCGCACGGTCGCATCGTCTTCCCAAAGATTGGCGAATTGCAGGAACGATTTGTGGTATGCGTCGCGATCGGACAGCGGAGCCGCATCCTTGCTTTTTTGCATCACGTAGTTGGCAATCGCCGTGCGGTATGCGTTCAGCACCGATTCGCCAGCCACATCGCGAAGCAAAACGTGGCCGTTGGCCTTGTAGCTTTCGATCGACTCAGGTGACACGCTGTATGGTTCGTCGAGCGGTTTCGCAGACATGCTTCATTCCGTCCTTCTTCGGAGGCGCTATCCCAATATCTTGATACTGTCGATTCAATCCCGCGCACAACTTCTAGAAGCTTTAGTTGTATCCAATGGTCGGAATTGTGGAATTCTGTCGTTTTTGACCATTGGCAGCAATACCCGGCGTCAAAGTGCGTTAGAGTATGGGTGGGAAGTGTTGATCGGCTTATGCCAAGTGCGCGAGAAAGCCGAACTAAATTCATGATGCTCAGGCAACTTCATCTA
Source organism: Alphaproteobacteria bacterium (assembly GCA_028285105.1). GTDB lineage: Bacteria > Planctomycetota > Phycisphaerae > UBA1845 > UBA1845 > UBA1845. Next base: position 112,300 of record JANQQE010000005.1, on the reverse strand, counting down.
TTCAAGAATACACGCGGACGCGGATTCACCTTGGTTGAATTGCTGGTGGTGATCTCGATTCTGGCACTCTTGATCGCGATCCTGCTGCCATCCCTCCGGGGCGCTCGGCGGGTGTCGAAGCGCGTGGCTTGTGGCGGTCACCTGCGGGCCATCGGTCATGGCTTGCGCATGTACCTCAACGATTCCAACGATTTCCTGCCCACCGTTGCCGACGTTCCGTCGCTCAGCATCGAGGTGGATGATCCTCCCAAACCTGGGATCGCCACGGTCCTGCGTCCTTACATCCGCAAGGACAGCAAGATCGTCAAAGACTTGGAAAAAGAATTGGAGATCGACGGCGAGAAGGTTTTCAAATGCCCTGCTGATATTCCGGGCAAGTTTAAGCGCGACGGCGACAAAGCCGGCAAGAGTTTTTTTGAAACGGAAAACTCCAGCTACGAGTTCAACACCCTCCTGCCGTTCTTCCTGATGAATCCGGGAGAACCGCTCGACTTCAATATTCGCGTCAAACTTCAGGACATCGTCCGCAGCGAACGGGCCAAACAGTATTTTGGCGGCAAACCGGCAGAAGAAGAAATCTGGCTGATGACCGACTACGAGACATTTCATGGGAAAGCCGGCAAACCCGGATCGAAGAACTATTTATACGTTGACGGTCACGTCGGCGATCTTGAAAGATAGATAACGGAGGTTTGGTGCGATGAGTAACAGCAGTTCTGAATCCAGCAGTCGCGGATTGATCATTGGCGTTGTTTGCGTAGCGCTTATTGCGGCGGGAGGTCTTTATGCATCGTCCGCAGGTTTGTTCGGCAATTCCAGTGAGGGGTTGACGAGCGACAGCCCCGACAAGGTGATCGACGCATTGTCATCATTGGACAATGAAAAGCTCGCTTCCGCAGACAACAGCGAAGCCCGAGCCAAGGCGATGAACACGCTCAAGAACGCATCGCTGGATACCATCTTTGAACGGATGCGTTCTGACGACCTGACCGATGATCAGCGTCAAAAATTGCGTGAAAACATGGGCAGACTCATGCAGGAGGACATGGAGCGGAAGGTCGATGAGTACACGTCCGCGCCCGAATCCGAAAAAGAAGCAATCATGGATAAGCACATCGACGAATTCATGGAATTCCGCGACAAGATGCGGGAGTATCGCGAGAAACACAAAGACGACCCCGAGATGGAAAAAGAACGCGAGGAACGCCGCAAGAATCGGCAACGTCCAACAACCCAGCAACGCAAAGAACGCATGGAGAGTCGCAATCCTGAGACCATGGCCAAGATGATGCGGTACTGGCCCAAGATGATGGCCCGCGCGAAAGAACGTGGCGTCGAAATGGGCTGGGGACGCGGTGGTCGTGGCGGCAATAAAGGCAAGTAATCGATCCACGCCAATTCATTTTAGAATTGAAGAAGGGCGCGACGGTTCGTTCGATCGGTCGCGCCCTTTTCGTATTCTCGTTATCGCCATCGCGTTACTTGGTCGGATAATTCCGATCGAGTACTTTGTTCCACGTCGACACGTTCTTACTCTGCGCTTCCAACAGGGCGTCGACATCGCCTTCGACTTCGACTGCGGTCATGCTGTCGCCTTGCGCAATTGAATCGACAATATCTTGACCGGAAGTCACTTTGCCAAAGACCGTGTGCTTACCATCGAGGTGCGGGGTCGGCAGATGCGTGATGAAGAACTGGCTGCCATTGGTCGCTGGACCACGGTTGGCCATCGAAAGCACGCCGGGTGAGTCATGGCGGCGCGTGGGCGAGCATTCGTCGCCGAATTCATATCCCGGTCCGCCGGTTCCGTTGCCCTTGGGGTCACCGGTTTGAATCATGAAGTTATCGATGACGCGGTGAAACTTGATGCCATCGTAGTAACCGCGCTGGGCAAGGTTGATAAAATTGCTGACGGTCATGGGGGCATCGTCGTCGAAGAACTCCACGTTGATGTCGCCCTTGTTCGTCTTGATGGTTGCATTCAAAGCCATTGCTACACAATTCCCTTCTAACTGGTGTTCGATTCTTCAGATCACTGGAGACTTTGACTATACGGCTTATCTACTGCTTGGCAAAGGGGCTGGCGCGTACACGTCGAACCGGGTTGTTTTGCCCCGAAAACAAACCATCGGATCGGGAGCGAGTTCCGGAGCGTGCTTCATTCGCTTGACCACCACGCGCTTTCGAGCAGCCGTCCGGGCGATCAGCAGCAGGTCGGCTGCGTCTTGATCGTCACCCACGATTGACCGCAAGACCCGCATTTCCTTCTTGACCAGTGCCGATTTGGTTCGATGCGGGAACATCGGATCGAGGTACACGACATCAGGACGATCGGATTCCGAAAGCCCTGTAAGCACTTCAAAAGCATCGTCGCATCGAATGTGCAATTTGTCGCGGATGATCGCTTCAAGATCGGGATCGGCGTCCGATGCCCGTCGCAAACCGTCTTCAATCATCGCGAACAAGACGGGCGAACGTTCGACTGCACTCACGTCGCAACCTTGAAACGCAAGTAGAAACGCATCGTGACAAAGACCTGCCGTCGCATCGAAGATCGTTGGCGGTTCGGGTTGATTCTTGAATCCGACGGCTTTGAAGAGTTGACCGTAGCGGTTGACCGTGCGGCTGAATCCCAACGATCCACCGACCAAGTCGACGTACACCGGACCGGGCGCATCCTTACCGCAAGAGCGTAGTTCCAATCGCTCATCGGTCACCGCCAGCACAACATCTTCGCGTCCTGCAATGTTGTCTACAATTTGTAATTGCAGTTGGTTGGCCAGGGCTTTCGCGAATGCGATTCGTCCATTCAATTCGCTTTCGCAATAGATATCGGGAGTGGCCATCGGGTTTACTATTTGAGATCTAGGGCTGTGATAGTCTGCCGGTCGCGCAAATACAGCGTGGTTCCCGAAAGCGTCGGTGCCGACCATGCAAGGCGCTCGAGCGGTTGGCATTCTGAGATGACTTTCATTCCTTTCGGGTCGGCATGAACAAGTGCCAGCCTGCCGTTTTCGTCGAGCAAAATGATCTTACCGTCAGCGAGGAGGCAGGTGGCTTTTGCGAACCCGCGTTCGCGCCATGCCAGTTCACCCGTCGTCGCATTGATGCATGCGACAAATGCCGGACCGAAATCGCCGCTCGACGCATAAAGGTAATCGCCGATCCGGACGGCATTGGCGTGGTGGATGCGAACTTTGCGACTGTACCAGAGTTCTTTCGGTTTGGTTTCGTCGCCTTCCCTGACGAGTTGAATGACGCGGCTGCCCGAATCATAGGCGGCAGACACGTAGATTAAATCGTCGCCGGTCCACAACGGAGTCGCAAGATTCGCCCCGTACTGCGTTTCGTGCGGATGACGCCACAAAAGGTCGCCGGTATTCGGATTGAGGCCGATCACCTCAGCGGCCATGAATGCAACGAGTTCGGGCTTGCCGTCGTTTTGGATGAGGATTGGCGACGAGTGGGTGATGCCGAAATCGTGTTTTTTCCACACGACTTTTCCATCGGCTTGGTTGAAGGCGACCAGGCTTTGACCTTCACTGCCACCGACCGGCAGCACGATGAAGTTATCGTACGCGATGGGGCTGGACGAGTAACCGCGTCCGGGAACTTCGGCGCCGAACTTTTCGGGGAGGTTGTGCGCCCACTGAACCTTTCCGTCTTTCTTGTCGAGGCAGGTCAGGACCATGTTCGTACCGACGCTGAAGATGCGATCGCCCGCGATGACAGGTGTCGAACTCGGTCCGGGTCCGAACTGGGCCATGAGTTCGGTGAATGGCGATTCGGTCTTGTACTCCCAAATGGTTTCACCGGTCTTGGCGTTGAGGCAAACCGTGAACTCGTCATTCTCGACGCGGTACATGGTGTAGAGTTTGTCACCTTCAGCGAGGATGGTGGCATATCCGTCGCCGAGTTTGCGCGACCAGAGTTTCGACGGGCCATCTTTGGGCCATTGGTCGGCGAGTTTTGCAGAGTCGTCGATCATGAAGTTGCGCTGCGAACCGCCCCACTGCGTCCACGGTTGGCTCGCGTGCGATGTGCTGAGGAAGATCGAAAGGATGATCGATGCGATTAACGTTCGTTGCGTAGAGAAAAAGATAGTATTCGAAGCGTTTTGCATTCGATACTCCTGGCGCAATTGTTAATCTGATCGGTGCGCACAGCGCACCCTACAAACTATTTCTTGGCTTCGAGGCAGTACAGCACACCGTCGTCGGTTCCGATGACGATGCAGTTATTCGCGACGGCCGGCGATGCGGTAATGCTTTCGCCGGCTTCGAAGTGCCATGCCTCTTTGCCGGTCTTTGTATCGATACCGAATAACATGCCGCGCTGCGTACCGACGATGGCAATGTTTCCCGCAACGACGGCCGACCCTTCCACGCGCCCCTTCGCGTTGAACGTCCAGACCGGATCGCCGGTTTTTATGTCGAGGCCATGAACGGTTTTATCTCTGCCGCCAATGATCGCCAGCTTGTCTGTCAATGCCACCGAAGCGACAAACGGAAACTGGCGGTCTTCATTTTCGAAACGCCAGACGACTTCGGGTTTCTGCCAGTCGATTCCCAGCACTTCATTACCGTACGTTCCGATGAATGCGTGCTGACCAGCGACTGCAGCAGACGACCCCGACACCGAACCGAGCGGCACGCTTGAAGCTTCCCTGCCATCGGCTAACACGACAACATGCATTTTCGAATCGCAGCCGGCAACCAACACCCGATTCTTCACGATCGCAGGCGTGCCATGAATCTTGTCGTCGGTTTGAAACTTCCACTTCGCCTTGCCATCGTAGGGATTGATACAATACAAGTTTCCATCGTACGAACCGAAGACCAAGTGACCGTCTCCGATATTGATTCCCGAGACGATCGAACCGTCAGTCTTAAAGGTCCAGCGTTCGCTGCCATCTTTTGCATTCAGCGCGTGAAGCACTCCGGATTCGTCACCGAAATAGACGATGCCGTCGTACACCGTTGGCGCTGAAACAATCGGCACTTCATCGCCGACTTCAAACCTCCAACGCTGCTCGCCGGTTGAAAGATCGAATGCCCGCATCACGCCAACATCATCACCGACGAACACCGTATTTTTTGCGATGGCTGCCGCCGTTGTAAATGCCGCGTCCTTGACCGAGTGACTCCACCGAACAGATGGTCTGTTGGGAAACTCGCCAGCGGCGATTCCAGTTTGCATCGGGTCGCCCCGAAACATCGGCCATGCGGGATCCTTCTCATCCCTTGCGTGTACGGCCGTGGCCGCGCAGGACAGCATGATCAATGAGCATGTTTGAACAAGTCTGGTCATATGATCGATTATCGAACCTTTAGGACGGTTTATAGCGAAGCACCATCGCCGTCCCTATCGCGGCGACGACGATGCCGATGAAAAACATTGGATTCACCGCTTTCGTGGGCTTGTGCCATAACATCGCCACGATCGTACTCATGATCGGAGCGCCGGCGAAGACCAATGGCGGTACGACGGCTGGCTTGCCGCCGTACTTGAATGCGAACACGATCCCCAACGCGCCGACTGCACCGAGAATGCCCGCGATGAACGAGAACTTGACGCCCTCCGCGCGGAACGACCACGGTTCCATCTTGGCGGCTAACAGTCCGATCAACACCGCGCCCGCCACCACGAAGTACGCGATGCCGACAAACAGAAACGCACGTAGCGGGCCTTTGTCTGCCGCATCTTTGCCGATGCTAACTTGGCCGTGATGAATCGTGGGCACGTACGCCCCCCAGGTCAAAACCGTTAGCAATACAAACCACATCCAAGGCTTCATTCGTAGCTCCGTTTCATTCGTAGCTAAAGGGTATTGTAGAGATATCCAGAATTATCCGGCTCGTTCTTGATTTTCCTATGGGTCGCACGGATGCGCTTTGAGCAGTGCGCGTATGTTGGCTGGGATGTCGATCGAAGCGAACGTTCCGTCGCCGACCTCGCAGCACACCGTTTTCATTTCACCGTGAGCGACGTCGCGATCGCCACACGCAAAATCGTATTTCATGGTCAGCGAACGTTTGCCGATTTTTGAGACGCCGATTCTGACGGTCAGTTCTTCTTCGAACTTGACTGGCGCGACATAGGAACAATTCACCGCAACACGCGGCCAACTGATGGTCTTATTCCCTTCGGCAGCATGTACGCTTTGTCCCATCGAGCGCCAAAACGCATGCTCCGTTTCTTCCATGATTCGGAAGTAATTGGAAAAGTGCATGACGCCGGCCATGTCGGTCTCGGCGAACTGCACTGTTCGTTTGTATTCAAATGCCATCGATTCGCTCAAAACCTGCTCGAATACCGGTTATTTACGGCGCGGGAAGAATCGCTCGACTGTTTCGGCGCTGGGCATCTTCGTCATCAAGGAAACCAGCACCAAGGCCGTCGTCGAAGCGCCAACAATGGTCGCCACCGGCATCATTCCGCCAAAGAGGAATTGCCCCTGGCTCCCATACCCGGATTTCGCAAACAACCACCACCAGACGCCCGCAGCCGTCAGCACACATGCGTACGCACCCGCACGCGTCGCCCGCCTCCAATACACCGCCGCAAACACCAGCGGGAACAAACTCGCGAAACCGCTAAAGCACCAAACGCCCAGCGTAAACACGCTACCCGGACGAAGTTGAGCCAGTCCATAGGTCGCCGCCACGATCAAGACCACGAAAACGCGACCGCACAAGACCTTCTGCCGATCGGTCAGTCGATCCTTGCCCGCATAGTGCGCGACGATGTCATTGGTAAACATGCTGCCGATGCACAGAAACTGCGAGTCGAGCGACGACATGATCGCAGCGAGAATGCCGGCTGTCAGCAATCCGCCAAGCCCATCGCTCGTCATCGTCGCCACCATCTTGACCAGGACCGCATTGGGATTGCTGAATCCGTACGGAATCACAGGTTTGCCATTGATGACTGCTGATGTCGCCCACGCGCCGAGCAGCACGCATGGAACCCACACGATCATGATCAGCAGCGGGTGGGCGATGACCGAAAGCTTGAACGACTTGGCGCTCTTCGCCGTGAGCCAATGCTGAAATAGGTGCGGAAACATTCCGACACTAAGCGGGATGAACATGTATGACAAAAAGTGCAGGAAGCTGATACCGTGCGGTTTGCGCGGAGGTTTTGGCTGCGGGCCTTTCTCGGCTTCCGGCTTGGCCTCCCATGCAGTCATCCGATTCTCGAATACTTTTTGATCGCCGTGATAGCGCGTCAGTGGATCGTCCTCGCGTACGGTGCGGCGCATGACGTGCGGGTTGTCTTTGAGGACCATCTCGGTCGCGGCTTGTGCGCCTCCGAGTTTGCTGGAGATCACTGAAAATGTCACCATCCCCAAGATGATGAACACGATGGTTTGGAATGCGTTGGCCCATGCGGTGCCGCGAACGCCACCGAAGAAGACGTAGATCAAGACCACCAGGCAAATGCCCGCCGACCCAAGCCAGAATGGAATTGCCCCCTCCGGTATCGCTGCCGGCCCCACACCGTGTGCTGCAAATAAGCTGGGAAACGCCCCGCCTGTCGTGCGTTCGATGGTCACGCCAGCGGCCATCACACCGATGAGCAGGTATGGAATGATCAGCCCGACGAGAATCGGAAACAGCACCACGCCGAGTTTGTCCGATTCGAATCGATCACGGAAGAATTGAATCTGCGTCGTGTAACCAAACCGCTTGCCGAACGACCAGAGCTTGATTCCGACCAGGAAAAAACACGCCGAATGGATGATGCCAGACCAAGAGGCCATCATTCCGTAGACGCCGATGCCTTCACGGAACGATTCGCCGGTGGAACCCACGAGCGCAAACGCCGTCATCGTCGTGCCAAACAGTGACATCAACAGCAGGAACGAGCCAATGCCGCGCGACGCCAGAAAATAGTCAGCCGCTGTACCCTTAAACAGGCGACTGCTGACGACGCCGAGCATCAAGAGCAGCGACAGGTAGACGCATATGATGATAAATTGTGTCATTGGGTGGCCCTGTCGTTGGCAGCGGTTGACTCATCGTCGTCGTCAAGACCGCTCGGCCAACAATGCTTGGCCGCCAGTCCCCACAGAATCGCCGCAGCGACGGACACAACAGCATGGTAGGCGAGCCCAATGGGCACCACCCCGCCGATGAGCGGTTTTTCGGTATCCCACCACCAGAAATCCTGATGCGCAATCATCAACAGCAGGATCAATGCATAAACGAGTATTTTCATATCAGTGCGGTTTTCTCTTTGGAAGTGTGCTTACAAGGCAAATCAACGAACTTGCCCAGCGCGTCGAAGATTTCATTGACCTCGTCATTGAAGACATCACCGATCAACAGGCGGATCAAGTGATCTTTGTATTGCGGGTGGGCTTGGGCAAAATCGCCGAAGCTGAAATCGCGATCATAGAATGTGTATACCAGATTCCTAAGCGACTGCATGCCGGCAATGAACTCGTTGCCAAACGAACCGAGACGGGTGCCTGACAGATCGTCGTCGGTCAAGGCTGCGTGAATCGTGTCGGCTGCATATTCGCCGCTTTTCAGCGCGAGCATCACCCCTGAAGAATACACCGGATCGAGAAAACCGAAAGCATCGCCAATCAGAACCCAACCGTCACCTGCGATGCTGGATGATGTCTGTGAAAAATCGCTGGTGACGTAGGTCTTGCCAACCTGCGTTGCCGACTCGAGACGACGGGCGATGCCCGGGGTGCGGGCGATTTCTTCGAGCATGGTGGCCTGAGGATCGTCACCGCGACCGGCGAATAAAAATGCCGGAGGGGCGACGACACCCACGCTGGTGATGTCGTTGGAAAGGGGAATGTACCAGAACCAGCCCTCGCGATCGGGCATGTGGATGATGATTGTCGCTCCCGCGTTTTCTCCTTCGTCGCGGGCGGCGCCTTTGAAGTAGCCGTAGATCGCCCCGTTCTTGAGTTTGGCGTCGCCATGTCGGATGCGAAGTTGCCGCGACAGGATCGCCGACTCGCCCGTGGCATCGACAATAACCGGTGCGAAAAACTCATTCGATTCTCCATCGACGGTGGCGGAGACACCAATCGCCCTTTGGCCCTCGATCTGGTCGCAATCGAACAAAACGCGGTTGACCTTCACGCCTTCGATCGCCTTCGCACCGTGTTCGCGGGCATTGTCCAGCATCATCTTGTCGAACTCGCCGCGCGGGACCTGCCACGTCGTCGAACTTGGATGATTGCGCCAGCGCGGAAAATAAAACGGCTGTGAATCTGCACCGGTGGCGTTGACAAACTGAACACTTTGCTTGCGCGGAAAATCCGACGCTTTAAGTTTATCAAGCATGCCAAGTCGCTCGAAAGTCCAATACGTGTGCGGCATCAGCGACTCGCCAATGTGATGGCGCGGGAAACTCGATTTCTCAAGCACGAGTACGCGACGTTTGTGCTGCGCAAGAATCGTCGCACACGTCGCGCCGGCGGGCCCGCCTCCCATGATGATGCAGTCGTAGGATTGGTTCATTTGACCGTTCATAGAGCAGTTTCACATCGTGCAGTTTTACACCACACCGTAAGGGCTACTTGCCGTTTCGGTTATCGCGAACCACTTCGAGAAGTTCGATCGCAGGTTCGTCATTGCAGTAAATGATTCCAACACGTCCGTAAATGGGTTGCTCCTGCTCCCGCCCAAAGTGCGAAGCCATCGGCGAATCGGCGTCAAACTTGAGATACCAACGCGGTTCGATGCGGCGCAAGACTTGATGCCCGACAAGAATGCTGCCCAACGGCGTTTCGCCGGCTTCGATCTCCTTGCGGACTTCGTCGCCAACCATTGCCAGATTCATCCGCATGATGCCGAATTCGACCACAAAATCCGGATCGGAAGGCAGCGTGAGCAAGATGTTGCGGCTATACAAATCGCCGTCGGAACGGTTGTGCAGCAACTGCAACTCAACGTCTTCGCCGTGATACGCGGTGAGTCGCTCGGTCATGTGTTCGTTGTGAACGAGCAACTGCTGATAGCTGGAAGGCATATCGCCGGGTTCGACGTGATCGCACCCTTCGACGGAAATGCGATCTTCGTAAAACCAATGGCACAGCGATTCGAGCGCTTCTTCGGCGCTTTTGCACTCAACCAGTCTGAGTTTTTCAGTTTCCATCCGGCAGGTCGCTCCGAAACTCGGGTTCAAAAAAGTATGGCAAGAGCGCGTCGACGCGCATCAGGCCCTGCGGCGTCAGTCGAATTCGATCGCCGTCGATCTCGGCAAACTTCGACCTCACAAGCGCTGCGTAAACGTCGGAATACTCAGCCGCCACTTCGACGTTGAATTTATCGCGAAAATATCCGGCGTCCACTTTGCCCAGCTTATGCTGCAATGCCAACTCGCGGATCATCAATTGTCTGTCGCTGGGAACCAACCCTCGGGCGATGGGCAAAATCTCGTTGGAAATGGCATCGAGATAATCCGCCCATCCACCTTCGTTTTGAAAATGATTTCCATTGCCAAACGAAAACGACGCCACACCCGTACCGATCATGTCGGCACCGCGCCATAGACTGTCGCGGTAATAGAATCCGTTGTTGTTGTCGCGCTTGACCACGGTGTACGCGCTGGAGACCTCGTAGCCCTCCTTGCAGAATTCGTCGAAGGCGTACTGCACCCACTTGCGCTTGGTCGGCCAATCTGCGATGGGCACTTCGCCGTCCGACTCGCGGGCTTCACGGGCGAGCGTCGAATTCTGCGGAACTTCCATCTGATAAACGGTGAGGTTGTCGGGTTTGAGTGCCAGAGTTTTCGCCACCGTGTCTTCCCACTTCGCGTCGGTGTCACCAGCCATGCCCGCGATGAGATCGACATTGATCTGATCGAACCCGATTTCGCGCGCCCAGTTGTATGCCCGAACGACTTCTGGCGAGCGATGAGCCCGACCGTTGATTTCCAGGATGTCGTCGTCGAAGTGCTCGATGCCAAGGCTCAACCGGGTGACGCCGATTTCCTTAATCGCTTCGAGTTTGCTTTTTTTAAGCGTACCGGGTTCGCATTCAAACGTGACTTCGCGGGCTCTCTCCCAACGCCAGTGCTTGTTGATTCGATCGACCAGACCACGCAACTGATCGGCACTGAGATATGAGGGCGTACCTCCGCCGAAGTAGACGAACTCGAAATCGCGTCCCTGGAGATACGGCTTGCGGGAGTACAACTCGATTTCATGGGTCAGGGCATCGAGGTATTGCTCAATCTCGCCGGAGTTGCGATCGGTGTAGACGCGGAAGTAACAGAAATGGCAGCGCTTGCGGCAAAACGGGATGTGAATGTACAACCCCAAAGGAGGCGGGTTGTCGCCCGGAGCCTGCTCAAGTCCATCGAGAACGGCATCGCGATATCCGGGACCCCACACCGAAAACGGCGGATAGTTGGCGACGAAGTAGCTGCCAACCTCGGTGTTGGCGTTCTTTTGAATGACGTCCAGTTCCAACTTGCCAACCTTTCGTTTGCAGCCCGCACCTCTCCGCTCGGCACTACCCGCATGTTCGCCTCATTGATTCAAATGCGAGTGGCTCGATTATAGCATATTTGCCCTGATGCGACCTGTAGGAAGGTGTCGCGCCCGATTTCCGAAGATTCGCCCGTTCGACAAAAACCGCGCAACTGGATAAGAATCTCCCTGCGACTTTGACCCCAAGCCCAATCCCTTGAAACAATACTGTGACAGTGGCGACAAGTACCAGAAAAAAAACGTCCCGCAAGAGCAAGCTGGCTGACCGCTCCTCGTCGATGGTGAATGATTCGACACACGAGTGGTTGTCGGTGCTTGGGGCGCGCAGGCATAACCTAAAGAATATCAACGTTCACTTACCGCTCGGTCGATTCGTTTGCGTCACCGGCGTGTCAGGAAGCGGAAAGAGTTCGCTGGTCAACGACATTTTGTATCGACGGTTGGCGCTGGAACTCAACGGAGCCGAGAAACTCGTCCCGGGCGCGCATGACAATATCCTCGGCATCGATCAACTCGACAAAGTGATTGACATCGACCAAGCCCCCATCGGTCGCACGCCGCGCTCGAACCCTTCGACGTACATCAAGGTCTTCGACGAGATCCGCCGGCTGTTCGCGCAGACGCCCGACGCCAAAGTGCGCGGTTACAAACCCGGCCGTTTCAGCTTCAACGTCCACACCGGCGAGAAAGGAGGCGGACGCTGCGACGGATGCGATGGCAACGGCGCGAACAAGATGGAAATGGATTTTCTCGCCGACGTGTGGGTGACGTGCCCGATCTGCGACGGGCATCGCTTCAACCGCGAGACGCTGCAAATTCGTTTTAAGGGCAAGAACATCGCCGACGTCTTGGAAATGGACGTGCAGGAGGCGCTCAACCATTTTGAAAACGTCCCAAAGATCGCCAACATGCTGCGAACCCTGCACGATGTCGGACTCGATTACGTCAAGCTCGGCCAATCTTCCACGACACTTTCGGGTGGAGAAGCCCAACGGATCAAACTCGCCCGCGAACTGGTCAAGCGCTCGACCGGTAGAACGCTTTACCTTCTGGATGAACCGACGACCGGACTTCACTTTGCCGACATTCGGCGCCTGCTGGAAGTGCTGCACGGGTTCGTCGATGCGGGCAACACCGTAGTCGTGGTGGAGCACAATGTCGATGTCATCAAGACGGCTGACTGGATCATCGATCTGGGTCCGGAGGGTGGGGCTGGCGGTGGCAAGATAGTAGCAGCCGGCACGCCGGAAGCATTGGCCAAGTCGGCGAAGAGCGATACAGGCAGGATTCTGCGCGACGCTTTAAGACCGCGCTCAAAAACCAGCGCCTCGCGCAGATCATCTACAAAAAAAACGGCGCGCCGAAACGGCTCCCGCAGCAGGCTCTCCGATATCGAAGTCACCGGTGCGCGACAGAACAATCTCAAGGACATCAACGTTCGCATCCCGCGCGAAAAAACCACCGTATTCTGCGGCCCGTCGGGAAGCGGCAAAAGCACGTTGGCGATCGACACCGTTTACGCCGAAGGTCAGCGCCGCTACGTCGAATCGCTCAGTTCATACGCACGGCAGTTTCTCGGGCAAATGGAGAAACCGCGCGTCGATCATGTCACCGGTTTGTCGCCTGCGATCAGCATCGAACAGAAAGCGCCGAGTCGCTCGCCGCGTTCGACGGTTGGGACGGTCACGGAAATTCACGACTACATGCGCGTACTGTGGTCACGGATCGGCGTGCCCCATTGCCCGAAGTGCCTGATCAAAATCGGGACGCAAACCACCGACGAGATTCTTTCGAAGGTGATGGACCTGCCGACGAAAACCAGGGCGATTCTTCTCGCGCCGATTCGTCGCAGCGGCAATGAATCGTACACCGCACTGTTCGAACGCGAGCGCAAGAACGGATTTCGCCGCGCCCGCGTCGATGGCGTCATTTATGACCTCGACCAATCCATCGACATCGATCGCCGAAAACGCCATGACGTGGAACTCGTCATCGACCGCGTCGTCATCGACAGCAAAGCCAAGTCGCGCATCGCCGACAGCATCGAACAAGCCCTATCGGTGGGTGGCGGGGTGATGCTTGTTCAAATCGAGAACCCGAAATCGAAAAAATTTGAAGACCTTCGGTTCAGCCAATTCCTTTCGTGCCAACAATGCGGTCAGAGTTACGACGAGTTAACGCCGCATCACTACTCGTTCAATACCCGGTTGGGTTGGTGTCCGGCATGTGAAGGTTTGGGAACGCAGCGCGGTGCCAGCCCTGCGGCGATCATCACCCATCCGCTCAAGTCGATCCTCGATGGTGCCATCGGCGCATGGGGCGAGTTGAGGGGCGAAGGACTTTTGACCCGTGCGGCGCGGGCGGTGGCTGACCGAATCGGATTCGACATTTCCAAGCCCTGGAACTCGCTGACGGACAATCAGCAAATCGAATTCTTACAAGGTGCGGGGGACGAGTGGATCGAACTTGACGAGGGACTTCGCATCCGTTGGCGAGGGTTCTTCCCCGCGATCGATCGAGCCACTCGGATCAGTTGGAAGTATCGCAAGCAGTTGGCCCAACTCGTCACCGAAGTACCGTGCGAAGCCTGCCGAGGAACACGCCTCATCGCTCAGGCACGCGAGGCGCGACTGGCCAAACGCACGATTCATGAAGTGTGCAGCATGCGTCTCGGCGAGGCGCTGACGTTTTTCAAGACGCTTAAACTCACCAAGTCGCAGCGCACCGTGGCGGGCGAACTGCTGCACGAAGTCCAAGCCCGACTGACGTTTCTCGTCGATGTCGGATTGGATTATCTCAGCCTGGGGCGTTCCGCACCGACGCTCTCCGGTGGCGAATCGCAACGCATTCGGCTGGCATCGCAGATCGGTAGCGGACTCACCGGTGTGCTGTATGTGCTGGATGAACCGACGATCGGACTCCATCCGCGCGATAATTGCCGCCTGATCGGGGCGCTGCAAAAGCTGCGGGCGTTGGGCAATACGCTGATGATCGTCGAGCACGACCGCGACGTCATCCAAAGCGCCGATCATGTGCTTGACTTCGGGCCGGCGGCTGGCGAGTTCGGCGGAGAGATTACAGCCGCCGCATCACCCAACGGACTTGCAAAAAAGCGAAAGTCGTTGACGGGTCAGTACCTCTCGGGCAAGAAGGCGATTCCCGTTCCATCCAACCGGCTGCCCGTAGATCCGTCGGCCAAGTCGCCAATACCGGATCGTTGGTTGTCGGTGAAGGGTGCGTATCACAACAACCTGCGCGAGATTGATGCCGATTTTCCACTTGGGCGATTCGTGTGCGTCGTTGGCGTTTCGGGAAGCGGCAAAAGCTCGTTGGTCAGTGAAGTGCTTTACAAAGCCTTGGCATCGCGAATTCATCGGGCACGATTGGTGGCGGGCGGTCATCATCGCATCGTTGGGTTGGATCATGTCGATAAGGTCATCAACGTCGATCAAGCACCCATCGGCAACAGCCCCGCAAGCAACGCAGTCACCTACACCGGGGGGTTCGATTTGGTTCGCGAACTTTTTGCGAAGCTGGCTGACAGCCGCATTCGAGGCTACACCGCCAACCGCTTCAGTTTTAATCGGGCGGGTGGGCGTTGCGAAGCTTGCGTGGGGTACGGCAAGCGCTGCATCGAGATGCACTTTTTGCCCGACGTGTGGATTCCGTGCGAAGCCTGCGGTGGAACGCGCTACACGGCTGACACGCTCGAGGTTAAATACAAGGGCAAGAGCATCGCCGACGTGCTGGAAATGTCGGTGGCTGAAGCGCTGGAACACTTCAAGAATGTCCCTCGCTTAAAGCGTGTGTTGCAAACGTTGGCCGACGTCGGGCTGGATTATCTTAAACTTGGACAGGGCGCTCCGACGCTTTCCGGAGGTGAAGCCCAGCGTGTGAAGTTGGCCGCAGAGTTGAGTCGCCCGTCCACCGGCAGAACAGTTTACATCCTCGATGAACCGACCACCGGATTGCATTTCGACGATCTCAAGAAACTGCTCCGCGTGCTGCATCGACTGGTGGACATGGGCAACACAGTCATCTGTATCGAGCACAACCTCGACGTGATCAAGAGTTGCGACTGGGTGATGGAACTCGGTCCGGAAGCGGGCGACGAAGGCGGCGAGTTGGTGGCAGCATGCACACCGGAAGCGTTGGCCAAGTTAAAATCGTCACCAACCGGAACTGCACTCAAACCCATCTTGCGATCCGGTCCGGTGGAAACGCGAGAGATCGAAACGGCTAGTTCGTCGGGTGACGATACGAACATCGATGACATGCTGTTGGAGGAAGCGCAAGATGTCGAGATGCCGTGGCAGGTGGACGGGCGCAAATGGCATCTTGAAAACCAACTCGATTATCATGGCAAACGTCCGAAATGGGATCCTGGCGTTTTGGCCTGGGCAATCGAAACCATCGAATCGCTGGCCGACTTCTCGCCGACAGACTGGAACGATCAAGGCCACGTCGAAATCAAGGCGCCCGGCAGCAAGACGCCCTGGTTCCTGCATGCACTAACACGGTCTTCCGTGCATCTGTACCTGTCTATTAGAACGCCAAAGGGAACATTCACCGAATCGACATTGCAAAAAACGCTGAAGATCAAAAAGCTCGACGAACGCGACGACCTGCCGCACTATTCAAACGAAAACCGCGTTCGCCTGCGGAACATCAACACCGACTGGGACAGCATCCGTATCCAACTCCACGACCAGAAGGACGTCAACAAGACGGTGTTAAAACGCTTCTTCAAGAAAGCTGCCGACGCATATCTGAAAAAGGTGGGTGATGTGAAAGAGAACCCCAAAAAAGGTGAACCGTGGAAGGTCGATCCGAAGAAATGGCACCTCAACCATGAAGCGATGAAGCGCCGCGATAAGAAAGCCCGCTGGTCGAAAGTCTGCCTGCTCGACATCATCGGCAAGATCAGCAAGTTCTGCCCCGAGCTTGCGTTCGATTGGGCGCAGAACGTCGGCATCCGCGTGAACCACGAACGCA
Organism: Alphaproteobacteria bacterium; assembly: GCA_028285105.1. Classification (GTDB taxonomy): domain Bacteria; phylum Planctomycetota; class Phycisphaerae; order UBA1845; family UBA1845; genus UBA1845. The sequence continues at coordinate 95,838 of JANQQE010000005.1, read as the reverse complement.
ATCGGGTGGGGCTGATCGTCACCAACATGCCCAAAGGCATTCGCGTTCATCTACGCATGCCGCTGCACACCGTCACGCCGACGCAAATCGAACGCCTCGGGTTCAGCGTCGAAATCAAGAAGCACGGCGACTTTGACGAAGTGCAATTCTGGATCGCCGAGCCAGCCGACACCGATCCGAAGCAACTTGCAGCCATTCTCAAACACGTCGAAGCCTACGGCGAATCGCGGAAAGGTTAATCACGATGCCCCAGTTGATTCCCAACCGATTGCTGATGGATTTCGAGATTCGATTGAATCACCGATCCAAGTTGCCACGACTTACGGGCAAACTCACCGACTGGTCGGATGAATTTCTGCTACCGAATCTTGGCGAACTCGACGGGCAGGAACCGTTCGCCAAGGTATACGCCTGCTGGAACGATGATGGCATCGCAGTGGCGTGTAAGGTCGATTGCCCCGACAAGAAATTTCGATGTGACCCTGCCACCTTCTGGAAGGGCGACAACCTGCGCATCTGCACCGACATGCGCGACACCCGCGACATCCACCGGGCGACGCGCTACTGCCAGCAGTTTTTCGTTCTTCCTACGGGTGGTGGCAAGAAGCGAGACCAACCGGTGGCTGGCTCTGCACCGATCAATCGCGCGAAGGAAAACGCCCCGCCCATTTCCACCGGTCGAATCAAGGTGTCAGCAAACGTCACGAAAAAGGGTTACGGCCTCGAGGCGATGCTACCCTCTTCGGCGCTGAGCGGTTTTGAACCGTCAGAGCATTCGCGAATCGGTTTTTATTACATGCTCGAAGACATGGCCCGTGGTCAACAATTCCTCACGGTTGGGGATGATCTGTATTGGCACATCGATCCATCAACATGGGCGACGGCAGTCCTGGCTCGCTAAGCGCAAAACACTCGCGCACCGAAACAAATACAAATTAGTGACAAATACAAGTTAATGAAGGGGAACCTAGTCCAATGGCTCGCTGTCGGGCGAGTATCGGGTGAGGTAAATCTGCTTGTGTTCGCCCGTGGCCTGCATGTGGAAATAGCCGGGCCGACGCGCTGAAATCACACGCGGGTCGGACGTTGATACAAACGATCGAAATACGTCTGACTGACGTCGCACAGTGCCACGATGCGGATATATCGGCCGACCCGCTTCTCGATCGCCGGGAACGCGCTCGCCCAATGCATCGGCGATCATCGGCATGCCATACGACCAGATGATTTCGACCTTGTTCGGCGGCGAACCTTCACTACCACCTTCGCCATCGGTCGGCTCGTCCTTGGGCGGCCTGTTGACCGAAATCCGATTCAAAGGCCGACCATCGAAGTAAACCTCGTTCGCGACGGCAGGGTCATTTTCTTTGCCTGAGTAAGCGTATGGAGAATCATCGTACGGCTTACCCATGCCCGGGGTGCGCTGATCGGCAGTATTAAAATCGTAAGTCAGCTTCCATTTGTTGCGGCGATTCGGATCGGTTTCAGGATAACCCGTAACAGCCGACGGACATTGAAACGATCTGTACTCGACGTATGGCCCAAGCACCACACCGACTGCCGTTTGATTCTTCGGATCGAACGGATCGTGATCGTCGCTGATGTGCATCATGAATGGGACGCGATCATTGTATTCGTATGAATACGAAAGCACGCCGTTCCACATGTTGGTGAGATTCTTTTTGCAGGCGAGTTGCTTGGCTTGTTCGCGGGCGTTGCGCAGACTGGGAAGGAGCATACCGATCAACAGCGCGATGATCGAAACCACGATCAGCAGTTCGACCAACGTGAAACCGTCGACCTTATTGGACCGCACCGAGGCTGGCTTGGTCTTGTTGGGCTGGGGGTACATTTCCCAGTCCTCCGAAAATCGGCGCTAACGGTCGTTGCAATCGGAATGCAACGCAAAATTTGAATGCACCGCAAGCGCCCTGCCGCTTCCCTTTATCCACACGCAAATAGTTTATGATCTGGTTGCATCCAATACCAGCCCAAAGAACTTAAAAGTATGCCAAACTGTGTCCAATGTGTTTCATTGTCGTCAAAACCGTCAGAATCGATACAAATGTTGCGACTACAGCGTCGATTTCATCGAATTCACATGGCATGGTGTTTTTCACCCATTTTTTGCTCCATTTGACTAATGCCCAGTCGCGACTACGACTGGTATTAGTCGTTGCTGGACATGAGTTTGACGCATGGTGAGTCTGTATCTGCATTTGCAGTTCGATTGTGTGAGGGACAACGTTGCGCGTTTTGTTTCTGGCGGCTGGTGCAGGTGGCATGTTTTGCGGAAGTTGTCTGCGCGATAACCGACTGGCTGCCGGTTTGATTGCTGAGGGCAAAGACGTCTCGCTCTGGCCGATGTACACGCCAATCATGACGGACGAAACAGTGGTCGGTTCAAGCGAAGTTCATTTCGGTGGGCTTGGCGTTTACCTCGAACAGGTCGTACCGTTTTTTCGAAGGCATCTCGGACCAATCGATCGAATCCTTCGTTCAAATGCGCTGCTGCGTTTCGTCGGAATGTTCTCCAGCAGCACCACTCCGGAATCCCTCGGGCCGCTTACGGTATCGATTCTTGAAGGCCCCGACGGGAACCAGCGCAAAGAACTCGAAGATTTGGTGCGCGATCTCAAAACGCTCGCGCCCGACATCATCAACCTTCCGAACCTGATGTTCGCCGGACTGGCTCGCACACTAAAAAAAGAACTCGGCTGCAAGGTTGTCTGTACGCTTAGCGGTGAAGACATATTCCTCGACCGCCTGCCTGACGCGCATCGTGTGCGGGCGTTTGAATTGATTGCTCGTGCTGCAAACGATGTGGATGCATATGTGTCGGTGACGGAGTACTTTGCAGGCCATGCGCAGCAACACTTCGCCCTTCCTGCCGATCGAATGCACGTGATCCCGATGGGGATCGATGTCGAGAAGTTCTCCGTCTCGACGAATTCACCGGATGACACGTTTACGGTTGGTTACTTCGCGCGGATTTGCGAGGAAAAGGGACTCAGACAGTTGGCTGAAGCCTTCGTTGAATTAAGAAACGAAGGGATTGGCGCCAACCTGAAGATCAGCGGATACTTGGGCCGCTCCGACAAGAAATACTTCAATGATGTCATGCGGTATCTCAAAGGCAAAGGAGTCGCCCAGCACGTTGAATATGTCTATTCACCGACGTTCGAAGACAAGGTTCGACTCCTGAGCAGCCTCCATGCGCTGTGTGTACCGTCGTTGTATCGTGAGGCGAAGGGCTTTTATGTCCTTGAAACCCTGGCATGCGGTGTACCGGTTGTGTTGCCACGACATGGTTCGTTTCGGGAAATGGTCGAGAATACGGGCGGGGGTTTGCTGTTTGAACCGAACGATCGCGCTGACCTTATGGCACAAATTGGAACACTCATGGAGGATGAAACGCTTCGGAGCAAGCTTGGCAACGCGGGTCGGATCGCCGTCGGCCAACATTACACTGCCGAGCGCATGCGCCGTCTAACATGGAGCCTGTTTGAAACACTCGTTGCCGATCGCACCGCCTCGACGTTAGGCAGCTGACGCGATAGCCTATCGACGATATGCTTGAACTGAATGCCATCTGCAAACAGCACGAAACACGCGGTGAACCCTTGGTGGTTCTTTCGGGCATTTCGATGCGCGTCGAACGCGGCGAGTCCGTTTCGATCATGGGAGCCTCCGGTTCCGGCAAGAGTACGCTGCTGAATATCGTCGGCACGCTTGATTCGCCGACGAGCGGTGAATTTGCAATTGACGGTCATGCACCGCTTAATATGTCGAACGTTGAGTTGGCTCGGTTTCGAAATCGACAGATCGGTTTCGTGTTTCAGGATCATCATCTGCTGACTCAATTGTCGGCGATTGAAAACGTATTACTGCCGTCGCTGGCGACTTCCGAGTCAACGGGGGCGGTCGAACGGGCGAATGAACTTCTGGACCGCGTGGGACTATCCGAACGCAAGGACCATTTGCCTGCCGAGCTTTCCGGCGGAGAACGCCAACGGGTGGCGATTGCCAGAGCATTGATCCATCGACCGAAGTTGCTGCTCGCGGATGAACCGACGGGCAACCTCGATCGCAAATCGGCAGATGCTGTGTCGGCGTTGTTGTTCGAGTTGCAGCATGCCGACTCTTGTACGCTTTTGCTGGTGACCCACAGCCCAACGCTGGCGAGTCGTTGTCAACGCGGTTACGAGTTGCTCGATGGATCGATGTCAGCTGTTTCGCAGGCAGCCGACCATTCCCGATCCGAAACCGAGTAACCTCACCATGTTCGTTCCCAAGCCGTCAACCGTTACCACTTCGTCCGGTTCGTTTACGGTGGATCGAAGCTGCAAGATCGCCGTGATGGATGATGGCGATGCCCATTCGCGCGTTGGCGAGTACCTTCACAGCTTGTTTATGACAAGACCGTTTGAGATTCAGTTGAAACACTCGCAATTTGACGGCGATCCAACGAGCGGTGCGATTCGATTGCTCAAAAAATCCCGCAAGGATGCCAGCATTGACGAATCATACGAACTGACGATTGCGCCCAATGATGTCACGATTACCGCACAGAGCGATGCGGGACTGACGCGTGGTGTTCAATCGCTTTATCAATTGGCGTTGCAGCAAAAGGATGCCAGTGATTCTGCATCGACCGACATCATCAAGATTCCAGCGATGACGATTGCGGACCAGCCGCGTTTTGCCTGGCGCGGAATGCATCTGGATGTGAGTCGGCATTTTTTTTCAGTCGCCGACATCAAGCGATATCTCGACTTGCTCGCCCTTTTCAAATTTAACGTGTTCCACTGGCATCTGACGGACGATCAAGGTTGGCGCTTCGAGATCGACGCCTATCCAAGACTCACTTCGATCGGTGCGAAGCGGTCGGACGGCAAGACGAGCGGCAGCGGGTTCTATACGAAGAAGGACATTCGCGAAGTCATCGATTATGCGAAGCTGCGACACATCGAAGTCATTCCAGAGATTGATTTGCCCGGCCACACGCAAGCGATGCTGGCTGCTTATCCGGAACTTTCGTGTACGGGCGGGCCTCTTGAGGTTTCGAAGACGACGGGGATTCATAAGGACGTCCTGTGTGTCGGCAACGAAGACGCGTTCAAGTTGGTCACGACGATGCTCGACGAAGTCGCCGAAGTATTCGATAGCACGTACATCCATCTCGGTGGCGACGAGTGCCCGACCGACCGCTGGAAGGAATGCGCCAAGTGTCAAAAACGCTTCACCGATGAGAGGCTTAAAGACGAATCGGGTTTGCAAGGTTACTTCACTGCTCGCGTGGTTGCTCATCTTAAGAAACTCAACCGCGTCGGTGTGTTCTGGGATGAAGTGCTTGAGATGGGTTTGCCGGCTGGCAACGTGTTGATGTCATGGCGTGGCATGGAGCATGGCATCAATGCCGCGAAGCAGGGACACCGGGTGGTGATGTCGCCGCACACGCACTGCTACTTCGATTTCAAACACATCGACGACCCGAACGATCACGGCGCGACCTGGGCTGATCCGATCTCGCTGAAAGAAGTGTATGCGTTTGAACCGATCCCAGCCGAACTCAACGACGAGAGCGGCAAGAATGTGCTGGGCGGTCAAGCCAACGTCTGGACAGAACGGATGCCCGACTTCAAAACGGTTGAAATGATGGCGCTTCCGAGGATGTGCGCCCTTTCCGAAGTGCTCTGGACCAACGCCAAGGATCGCGACTGGTCGAGTTTCCGTAAACGCCTCGCAACGATCACACCCTGGCTCGCCAACAACCACAACGTCCATAAGAGCATTCACGGCGAATGATGCACGCCCTGCGGTTGCGTACTGCACCGGCGATCACTACCCTGAACGAATTCACGCCGACTCGTGCGGAAGTTGTTTTAACTTGAGGAATTTATCGCAATGGCATCGCGCTTAATCTTTCATGGAGCGGCTGGTGAAGTCACCGGTTCCATGCACCTGGTCGAACACAACGGTAAGACCATCTCGCTTGACTGCGGACTTTTTCAAGGCCGCCGAAAACTCGCCAACGAAAGAAATCGTTCGTTTCCGTGCAAACCGTCGCAGATCGATGCAGTTGTTCTTTCGCACGCACACATCGACCACTGCGGCAAATTGCCCCGACTTGTTCGCGAAGGATTTTCTGGACCGATTTATGCAACGGCAGCCACCTGCGATCTAGTGAAGATCCTCTTGGCAGACTCCGCTCACATTCAGCATGAAGACGCCGAATACTGGAATCGCAAACGGGTCAAACGTGGCGATGCGCCGATCGAACCGCTCTATTCCAAGACCGATGTCGAGGATACGCTCAAACTTTTTGAACCGCGCAAGCTTCGCGAGACCTTTGAAGTTGTGCCCGGAATCACCGCCCGCCTCCACGAAGCCGGTCACATGCTAGGGTCGGCGGGCGTGGCGCTTACGCTTGAACAACCGACTGGCAAACCGATTCGCATCACCTTTACGGGTGATCTGGGCCGACCCGACCTGGCAATTCTGCGCGATCCAGCCCTCTTACCGGAGTGCGATTATCTCATCAGCGAAAGCACCTACGGCAACCGCATGTCATCCAAGCCGGACGACATGCACGGGCAACTTGCCAAAGTGATTAACGATGCGATCGATCGCGGAGGCAAGGTGATCATCCCGGCATTTGCGGTCGGACGAACGCAGATCATCGTGTACTTTTACCACCAATTGTTGCACGAAGGGCTCATCAAGAAACGCATCCCGATCATTGTGGACAGCCCCCTCGCCCGCAAAGCCACCGAGATTTTCCGCCTGCACCCCGAAGTGTTTGACGAAGAAGCGGCGGGTTTCAAGAAGGAAGCCGGTGCAATCTTCCGCAGCGACATCTGCGAATACACCGCCAGCGTCGAAGACAGCAAAGCACTGCAACATCGTCACGAACCGATGATTATTGTGTCGGCCAGTGGCATGTGCGAAGCCGGACGTATCCTGCATCATCTCAAGAACAATGTTTCCAACCCGCGCAATACGGTCCTTATCGTCGGATACCAGGCAATGCACACACTGGGGCGACGCATCGTCGAGAAAGTCAAAGACGTGCGGATCTTCGGGAAGAAATATGAACTCAATGCCCGCGTCAAAACGCTCAACGGTTTCAGCGCCCATGCCAATGCCGAGGAACTCTTGCAATGGACATCCCCGCTGGCATCCAAGACCAAGCAGGCGTTCCTCGTTCACGGTGAAACGGATCAAGCCGAAGTGATGGCCGACAACATGCGCGACGCCGGTTTCGCCGAAGTGTTTCTGCCAAAACAAGGCGACGCATTTGAACTGAGTGCTTAGTCGCCGTTCAGCGAATACTGATTCCGTTGATGCCGGCTCGTTGCAATTCATCGATGACCAGCTTCGGATTCATGAATTGGAATGGTACGCGGGCTCCAGGTTCGACCGGATGTTCCTCGTACAATCCAGCAAGAGAGGCCGCCACGATTGCAGTTGGGAAGCCCGTCGTCCGCTCCATCGCGGTGAACCGATCCACGGCGTAATCGATGAGATTGATCTGACCGCTGACGGCTTGCCCGTCCTTCGTGCCTTCGACTGCCGCCCGCGCGACGACCAGATCGTGACCGTCGGACGGCATGTTTTTTTCCATGATGCTGCCCGAAACGTCCCACGGAATCAGTTCATACGACTCGTTGGCAGAGACGTGCGTTGACGGTTTCGTGTCAAAGAAACCCATCTCCCACATGGCCACAATGACATCGCGATGCCCCGGGTGGCGAATGGTTTTGTAAATGTAATCGACGCCTTTGGTTGCGTAATCCTTTGCGCCGCGCGACGTTCCTCCGCTGGTGGCGAAGGCTTCAAACTCGCCGGGCAGCGCCAGGTCGTTGAGTCGTTCCGGTTCGCTCATTCCGGGAACGATTTCAAGCATGCCTCCGCGCGACACTTCGCAGTCGTCAAGGTATTCATTGAGCAAACCGCAGACGTTGAACGTCAGCGCATAGTTCATCACGCCCGTGGGGTTTTGCGGAAGGCCACCGCAGTAGAGTCTGACCGATTTGTAATCCCAGTCCTTCGACCAATACTCGGCAAGGATGTTGAGCAATCCGGGTGCAAGTCCGCAGTCCGGAGCGATCGCAATACCCGCCGCTTTGCATTCGGCATCCAGTTCGAGTTGGGCAGCGACCGTGCCCACGTTTCCACCGAGATCGCAGAACGGCGCTTGGGCTGCGACGGAGGCTTGCGTCAGTTCAACGTTGAATCGGTATGGTACACAGGAGATGACGCACGCCGATTGCGACATCAATTCTCGAAGCGCATCATCGACCGGTGAAACGCATAATTCGTGAATTGCGACGCGCGACGCGTCCTTTTGCAATTTGACGGCTTGCGACAATTGTTCGGCGCTGCAATCGACAAAATCGATCGCGGTGCTGTCGAATTGTTCCAGCAAGAATGCTGCAACCGCACAGCCTTGTCTGCCGGCGCCGATGATAAGAAATCGTTTCATGTTCGAATCGTTCATGGTGATACAAGCGGTCGAGTGCAAGAATCTTAGGGTGGGCCAAGTGTTACTTTTGCGGCTTCATGATTGAGGAATCGCCTGAAGGCTGACCGGACTTGCTTGCCGGTTGCGCCAACGCAAGTCGAGCAAGTTGGCTGTTGACATCACCGACCGGTGCAACGAAGCCTGCGAGTCCCATCGGTTTCAGGGCCGATTGATTTTTTTCGGACGCTTCAAGCAGGAATGCCTGAACCTTCTGGATCAACATCTCATCGGTGTCTGCAGCTGCGATGAACGGGCCTTCGGGAATCGTCTCGACGCGCACCGGATCGGTTTCTGCCAGCACGCGAAAGCTGTCCTTACCGAATGTCCGCAGCAGAAAACTCCCGCCCGATTCTGGATAGTCGAGGTAATCTGACTTCTCGATCACGCCCACATGGGTCCCGATGCCATAGGCAATTTCATAAGCCGACTCTGCCGACGAAACATGATGCTGAAACGTGTTTGGGATCGGCAGCAGTTCCTTTTTGATCGACTTGATGGCGACACCGTTGGATTTGAGCGTTTCGCGCGTCTTCGTATCGAGGACCGGATCGCCGGCTGGGCCGAATGAAAATCGATGACCGGGTATGTCTGCCAGCGTTTTGATCTTCGACTTCGCATCGGCAACGATCAATCCCTGCCGCTCCAACACATCCGAAACGGCAATCACACTGCCAAGGTCGCCGAACTCTTTGGACAGATCAACGAATTCGCGGGCAGACAGAAACGCAAAGTCCACGCGACCCGACTGTAGATGGGCTGCAACCTGAAACGGTTTGAGCGGAGAAATCTGAACCGGTGCATCGAGTTGCCGCTCCAACCGCAATCGCAGCGGCGTCCAGGGCGACCCAACTTCGCCAATCTTCCAGGTGGATGGGTCGAACAGTCCAACCTTCTGCGACACGATGCCAATGCGGATAGGCTTCTTCTGTGGGACAAATGGCATCTTGAAATCGAACGGGTTCAAAATCGACGACGAGAAGGTCTGCTCGCTGCAACCGGAATTCAAAGTGGCGGCCAACAGTCCTGCGACCATCAGCATCGTTGGGGATTTTGTATAACGCATTGCCATTCTCATCATGGATTAAATTAGGACCTGTTTCGCATGTCTTACTCGCATCGAAATAATCTCTTTTAGAATCGGCAGATCGCCGCCCGGGTCGCCAGCCAATACGGTGCTTCCCTCTTGAGTGTACATTCCAGCGAGCCAAGCCCCCTCCGATCTTGAGGGCTTGCTAAATTCTCGCGGCAAGGCTTCGATTCTGTCAAGCCGCTGCCAATCGATCAACCCTGTCTACCCCACGATGGGTTCGATGAGTTCGAATCGATCCACGTCGATGAGGCCCTGATCGGTCAGTTTCAGTTGTCCGATCACCGACAGTGTTAGGAACGAGAGGGCCATGAACGGTCGCCGCAATTTGCCGTCGAGTTGTTCAGCCGCTTCGTGGAGTCTTTGCAATTGTTCGCTCAATGTATGGGCATCGGTTTCGCTCATCAGGCCAGCCACTGGTAGAGCCACATCGGCGAGAACCTTCTCATCTTTGACCACGCAGAACCCGCCGCGAATCCGAACCAGATGGATGACGGCGGCTAACATGTCGGCATCGTTTGTGCCAGCCACCACGATGTTGTGGGAGTCGTGGCCTACCGACGACGCGATCGCCCCACTCGAAAATCCGAACCCACGAACAAATGACAGCCCGATTTTACCGCTGGCTTGGTGACGCTCGAAGACGGCGATCTTGGCAAGGTCGCGCTTTGGATCGGCGTGCAGGCAGCCGTCGATGGGCTTGATCGTCTCGACGGTTCGTTCAGTATCGATGCGGTCTTCGATGACTTCGATGACGTGAATATCGCATGGCCCATCCGACGGAGCCTTGATGAGCAGATGCTCGGGTTCGACCCAATCGATGTTTATGCTGCTTCGCAGTGTTTGCGACGGTTGCTGCTCGACGCTCTTACCCATCGACTTGCCGTCGAGGGCAATAAGTTCGCCGGCATGGTAAACGCGCGTCACTTTGCAATTCTTCAAGTCTTCGAGGACTGCAATCGAAGCGAGACGTCCGGGTGCAACGGCACCGAGATCGCTTAGCCCGAAATACCGCGCCGTGTTGTGCGTGGCTAACTTGATGGCGTGAATCGGGTCCATCCCGAGTCCGATGGCTTTGCGAATCATGTGGTCGATCTGACCTTGCTCGAGCAAGTCGTCCACATCCTTGTCGTCGGTGACGAACATGAAACGATCCAGCGTTTCGGATGTTACAACTGGCAGCAGCGCTTCGAGGTTGCGGGCTTGGCTACCTTCGCGAATCATGATGTGCAGCCCCATGCGAAGCTTCTCGCGAGCTTCATCAGCCGTGGTGCATTCGTGATCGCTGCCGATTCCGCAGGATGCGTATGCACAGAGATCGCGACCGGAAAGTCCGGGGGCGTGTCCATCGACAGGCTTGTCTTTCATCATCGCAATTTTATCGAGGCAGACCGGGTCTCCGCCGACCACGCCGGGATAATTCATCATCTCAGCCAATCCCAGCACCCAGCGGTTGGCAAGCAGCGGTTCCAGATCGACGGCAGAAAGTTCGGCGCCGGCGCTTTCAAAACACGATGCCGGAACGCACGAACTCAGCATCACGTAAATGAATATCGGGCAGTGCTTGCTGGATGACAACATGTAGCGGATGCCTTCGGTACCCATGACGTTGGCGATTTCGTGGGGATCGGTCACGACAGCCACCGTGCCATGCACCGAGACGACCTTGGCGAATTCGGGTACGGCTAGCATCGACGATTCGATGTGAACGTGTCCGTCGATGAATCCGGGGCAGACAAACTGCCCATCGAGTTCGACGATTTCTTTGCCATCGTATTGGCCGATGCCCACGATGCGATCGCCGCAGATCGCGACATCGCCTTCGTGAATTTCGTTGGACAGCACATTAACGATATTCCCACCGCGCAAGACGAGGTCGGCAGGGACGCGACCGGTAGCGACATCGACGCGTGATTTCAAATCCATCATGACAAACTCCTACAAACCCGATGCGAATCTGGACGCTCCGAAAATCTCAGCGCGAGCGATTCGGTCCATTACAACAAACAATGGCCACCCTCGCAATTGGACGGGTCTGTTTGAATCTGGAAAGTACAATCATGCTGGGAGGCATGTTTTGACGATCTCGATGGACGCCCGGTTCCAAAACGCCGATTCGTTTATAGCGGCATAAGGGGCGTTTCTGAGGTATATTTCTCTTGCAGGCAGACGATAATACAGCACTGCACGACAGGTTTTGTGGACGCCGCCGAAGGTGAAAGTTCATCGTAAAGCGGCAACATGATGAGGCAACAATGTTTGCTCCGATGACTTTTATCGTCACCATTGGAATGATCGTTTCCGTCTTTGCAGCGGTCGCGATCTTGATTCGCGCCTTCGGTCAGTCGGATGCGGGGCATCGAAAACAATTGTCGAACGATCGTCGCGAATGCCACAAATGTTACCGCCGCAACAAGAAACGAGCGAAGTTTTGCGCCCATTGCGGTGAAAAACTGAAGTAGGCTCGCGGAATAGAACAGGCCGGTATGTCAGCCGCATCACCAATACGCAGGATGTCTTGAAAGGAAGATTGAAGCATGTCTTATTCAACCGAAACCGAATCCGGCGGATCGATGCCTGCCGCAACCTTAAAGCGCATTGCGCTGGTGGTTGGGTTGGCAATTGCTCTGTTCCTCGCCTACATGATTACGATGTGGTTTGTGATCCGCCAGGAAGTCAATGCCGATGAGGTGCTTGTCCTCGTGCGCAAGACTGGCAGAACCATACCGGCTGAGCTTGGCGAAGAGTTCGAAGACCAGATCGTGCTGTATCCGGAATTGCTCGACAAGCTAGCCGCCTACGAAGAACGCGAGTTGCCAGGCGACAAGGATGAACTCCATGCCCTGCGGACCAAGATGACCAACCGCTACAAAGGCGTCGTCCTCGAACCGCTGAAGGAAGGGCGCTATTATCCGAATCCGTACACGTATAAACGCATCCGTCAGAAGGTAACGGTCATCGGTCAGGGCGAAGTCGGCGTGCTTATTCGCAAGTTTGGTCGACCCCTGAAATTCCCGAAGACCGTGGCGACGGAGCCGGACGAACGCGGACCGGTCGCACAAACGCTTGGCCCTGGACGTCACTACGTCAACAAACTCGCCTACGAAGTGCAGAAGTTTCCGGCGATTCAGATACCAGCCGGTCACGTCGGAGTGGTCACATTGCTGAGCGGTGACGAACCGAAAATCACGAACACTTACACCGTCGGGCAGGGCGAACAAGGCGTGCAAAGGCAAACGCTGGAACCGGGCCTCGAATACTACAACCCGTATCTCAAGAAGATCGACATCGTGGACCTGCGCAACCGCACGTATCACATGCTCGGTGAAGACGCGATTCACTTCCCGTCGAACGACAGTTTCACGATTTCGATCGAGGGAACGATCGAGTGGTCGATCATGCCCGAACATGTCGCCGACGTCACCGTCGCATTCGGCGATGAGCAGGACATCATCGACAAGATCATCCTCCCCTATGCCCGAAGTATCTCACGAATCGAAGGATCGAAACTTCAGGCTCGGGACTTCATCAGCGGAAAAACAAGAACGGAATTCCAGGACAAACTGTGGAAGCAGTTGCAGTTGGCGGGCGAGGAACGCGGTATCAACATTCACTCCGCGCTGGTCCGCGAGATCATTCCGCCGCCAGAGGTGGCAAGTTTGATCAGCCAGCGCGAGCAAGCCGACCAGGAAATCGAACGCAGTCGCAACCAGATCGAAGAAGCGAAAGCCGAAGCGCTTCTCGTCGAACAGCGCGAGATGCAAACGCGGAACGCAGCGTTGGGTGATGCTCGACGGCAAACCGTCAGCCTGACCAAGGAAGCCGAACAACGGAAAATCATCTCCGTCACCGATGCGGATCGGCAATTGGAAGTCGCCCGGCTCGATCTGGAGTCGGCGACCAAGCAGGCCAAGGCCATCATCGCTCGCGGGCAAGCCGACGCCAACGTCATCATGTATGACTATCAAGCGCGGGCTGAACCGCTCAAGAGCGCCGTCGAAGCATTCGGCGGTGGAATGGTGTACGCACAACACTTTTTCCTGCAAAAGATCGCCCCGTCGATTCAGTCGGTGCTGTCGAACACGGAAGGCCCATTCGCCGACATCTTCAAATCGTTTCAGGATTTCACGCCACCGGTTCAACCGTTGGCGAAAGGGGGTGACCAATGATTCGCAAACTACTCGGAACGGTCGTTGGAATGGCCTTACTCGCCACCGTTGGCATCATCGCATTGTTTTGGTTTTCGTTTCGGATTTACATTCCTGCAGATCAATGCGCGGTGTTGATTCGAAAGACAGGTACAGTGCTTTCCGCAAACCAGAAGGTCGCGACCGACTCGAGTCAAAAAGGTATTCAACGCGAAGTGCTGGGCCCAGGTCGATACTTTAAGAATCCGTACACCTGGAGCATTGAGCGCCACCCATTGGTTAAGATTTCATCAGGCAATCCCAAGACCTGGGAATGGGTCCATTCACTCGACGCGCGTCAGCGTGAAGAAGTTCGAACGGGCAAGTTTAAGTTTAAGGGCGAGTTCCCGGAAGTCGGCGTGCTTGTGCGTCGAACGGGCGATCCCTCGCCCGATGGCAGCCCCGTGGTTTCGCGGGCCAGCAATTACAGCGGAATCATCAAGGAAGTTTTAACGCCAGGAACGTATAAACTCAATCCATATGTATATGAAGTCGAGCGCCATCCGGCTGCGGTGATACCGGCGGGTTTTGTCGGAGTCGTAACCAACCTTTTCGCAAACGTAGACGAAATGGACGGCGGCGTTGATACCGCACAAGTTAACGTCACCAGCGATGGTTTCAGAACGAACCTGCGGCAGCTTTCCGCTCGCGGTCAGCGTGGAACGGTCAAAGAAGTCTTACAGCCGGGTGTGTACCTCATCAACCCGAAGCTTAAGAAAGTCACGCTCATCGAGATCGGATTCAACGAATACTCGCAGATCCGAGTCAACGACATGGTCAACAACCGCATTTCGTTCCCGTCCGACACGGGTTATGACATTCGCGTGGGTGTGACGATCATCTGGGGCATCGATCCGAAGAATGCGGCAACGATTATCAATGAATTCGGAAACGTCGATAGCGTGCTGGAGACGGTGATCGGTTCGCAGCTTCCGTCGATCTGCCGAAACATCGGTTCGACCTATGACGCCCGCGACTTCATTCACGGTGAAAAACGCGAGATGTTTCAGAAGGACTTGACCGAGAAACTTCAGGAAGTCTGTCATGCGAAGAATGTCGAAGTGCTTCTGGCACTCGTACGCGAAATCGAAGTTCACGCGCCCAACGTCGGGAGCGAAGGCGAACAAGTGACTGAAGACTTGAAGCGAACCATTCAGCAAAGTTACATCGCCATCGAAAAACGATTGACAAAAGAGAAACAGCGCGATGCGGCGATCGTACGGGCCGAGTTGGAAGAGGCTCAAAAGAAAGTCGACATCGCCCGGGAAACCATCCAAGCCGACTCCCGCGTGATGGTCGCGAATATCCTGGCTGACGCAGAGAAAGAAGCCGCGCAGATCGACGCCCAAGCCGAATTGGAAATCGCCACCATCCAGCAGGAGATCGCGCTGCTCGACGCCCAACGGACGGAGATTCTAGGACAAGCCCGTGCCGACGTCGAAAAGTTCAAGAACCAAGCCGAAGCCGACGGTTACCGAATGCTGGTTGATGCCTTCGGTGGCGGACGGGCGTTCAATTTGTACACCTTCGCAAACGATTTCAAACCGGAATCGATTCGCTTGTTCTTCGCAGGTGAGGGAACGTTCTGGACGGACTTGAAGCGCTTTGAAGAAGTGGGCGCCGCGCGTTTGCTCGGCAACCAAGTTGGCCCGGTTGGAAGCGGCGGTTCCTCGCAAAGGTAACGGTTTACGACGTGCCGGTTGGCTGGTCAGTTGTTCGGTACAACCCGTGCTTGCGAATGTACTCCTCCACATTCGCCGGTACGAGGTAACGGATCGATCGATTCTCCATAACGCGGTTTCTGATCTGCGTCGAGGAAATATCGATGTGCGGTGTATCGATGACATCGTCCACCAGCCGGCGCGTTTTTTCTTCACCGATCATTTGCTTCAGCGCATCAAGCGATGCCAATGGCGAACCGGGCCGATGGGCGGTGACAATGCTGCAACTGTCTACCAATTTTGCTACTTCGTACCACGTGTGCAATTCTAACAATGAGTCGGCACCGATGATCCAGATGATTTCGGTTTGAGCCGGCAACGACTTGCGAAAATGTTCAATCGTCTTGACGGTGTAGCTCGGTCCGTCGCAAGTGGCGTCATGGTCGCTGACCGAAAACAACGGATCCTCTGCGACAGCCAACCGCACCATCTCCATGCGATGTTCGGTTTTCGCCAACCCTTGCGCCAGCTTGTGGGGCGGCGCATGACTTGGCAGCAGGATCACTTCTTCGACATCCAGCGCTTCAGCAATGCTTCGCGCGATGATTAAATGCCCGTGATGTACCGGGTTGAAACTCCCGCCATAAAGTGCAACGTGCGATGCCAATGTGTTGAATTCCCGTGATTGAACCCGATTGCAGAACAGCTCGCTCAATACCTACCCGACGCATTCAAAGCGGCATTTCATTGAACGTCAAGCCGCCGACTTGTTCATGCCGATACCATGGGCAGATCGGATGGATGCCAATGCCAACGTCGCCTGACATCTCAATCATACTCGCCACCCACAATCGCCGCGACGTGACCCTCTCGACGTTACATCGTCTCGTGGCACTTCGCACAGAATTTCAAATTGAAATTATCGTCGTGGACAACGCATCTGCGGACGAAACAGCCGACGCCATCGCGACGTGCCTGCCAGCCATTAAGCTTATTCTCCTCGACGATAACCACGGCAGCTGCGCGAAGGCATACGGCGCGGATGTGGCAAGCGGCGAATACCTGCTCTTTCTCGATGACGATTCCTACCCGCTTCCTAACAGTATCGATCAAATGGTCAGCCGTTTCTCATCGAATCCCAAGTTGGGAGCGGCTGGATTCACCGTGCATCTGCCCGATGGTCGTCGCGAAAGTGCCGCCCTGCCGCATGTCTTTGTCGGCTGTGGAGTAGGGCTTCGGCGCGGCGCCTATGAGGATGTTGGCGGGTTAGATCGCACATATTTCATGCAAGCCGAGGAATACGACCTGTGCTTTCGATTGATGGCGGGTGGCTGGGATGTTGAGCGGTTCGATGATTTGCACGTCGACCATTTGAAGACGGCTCGCTCACGCATTTCTGAACGGACGTGTTTCTATGACACGCGCAACAATTTGCTGGTCACCGCTCGATACATCCCTGATGCGTACGAAGCGATCGTTCGCGAAGATGTATTACAACGTTACCGCTGGATCGTTCAATCGCAGGGCTACATCGCAGCCAACCAGCACGCTGAATCTGAAGCGCTGCGCCGATACGATTCCGAGCGAAGTCGATTTGCGAAGTATCGCTTATCTGCGGCAACGTTCGAAAAACTCTTTCGCTATGATGAGGTCACCGCGCGGATGCGAAACCTGCATGCAACGGGAGTTCGGCGAATCGTGCTTGCCGATCTTGGAAAGAACATCTATCCGTTTGTAATCGGTGCAAGGCAGTGCGGAATCGAATTGGCGTCGATCGTTGACGACAACTTCGCGCGAATCAGCAGAGACTATCGCGGTATTGGCGTTGTACAATCTGATGCGGTTTCGCTGGACGGAATCGATGCGATCGTCGTTTCGAACATGTCGCCCGCCCATGCGACGCGCACTCTCGCGCAATGGTCTAAGCGCACCGATGTGCCGATTCACGCATGGTATGCGGAATCACCCACGCTTCGCCGGCCATCAGTTGTTGTCCCCATCGAGCAAGCCGCCAATTCCGCCTAGAATGCTCCCTTCGCCCGTACGCTTACCACCCGCCCGTGGTGCGTGGGCGATAACGCGGTCAGCCAACCGGCTAAACGGCAGCGATTGCAGCCACACGCGCCCGGGGCCCGTCATGTTTGCGAAGAACAGACCCTCACCGCCGAAGACGGCTGTCTTGATGCCGCCGACATACTTGATGTCGTATTCGACGCCCGACGTAAACGCCACAAGGCAGCCAGTATCGACCTGCAGCGTCTGACCGGCTTGGAGGTCGATGGGGACGATGGTTCCGCCGGCATGGATGAACGCGAGTCCGTCGCCGGTGAGTTTCTGCAAGATGAACCCTTCACCACCGAAAAATCCGCTGCCGAGTCTCTTGGTGAACGTGATGTCAACGTCGATGCCCTTCGCGCTGCAAAGGTAAGAGTCTTTCTGACATGTGATCTGCCCGCCGAACTCATTCAAATCGAACGGGATGATCTTTCCAGGGTATGGCGACGCGAACGCGACCTCTTCGCGGTTGTTCGACGTGCAGGTGAAGACGGTGATGAAAAAACTTTCGCCCGTCAGCACACGTTTGCCTGCGCGAAAAATCGAGTTGAAGAAACCGCCCTGCCCGTGCGGATCCATGCGCGTATCAATTTCGACGCCCGAGGTCTTGTAGCACATCGCCCCCGCTTCGGCGAGGACGGCTTCTCCGGGGTCGAGGGTAATAACCACCATCTGTAAATCGTCGCCAATCAGTTCATAATCGATCACATCAGCCGGCATGTTGCACTTCCTCTCTAAGTATTGTTTCTTCCGCGTCGTTGGTTGTCTCATCAGTGCATGGCGTTTCAATGGACTTCCGGATGCTCAAAAACAAAAGCGCCGATGCGATACCCAACGCAAAACAAAAGCCCCAAAGCACGCTTCCTCCAAAACGAACAAGAACAAATGCACCCAGGGGCGCGGCGATCATGTTCGCACCCGAATAACTCATCGTATACACACCCATGTACCGCCCGCGAAGTCGCGACGGTGCCATGTCCGCGACGATTGCAGCCACCAAAGGCATGGCCATCATCTCTCCGATGGTCCAGACCATCACGGTCAACCGAAATCCCCATGGGGTATATCCGAAATTCGTCAGCATGAATCCCAAACCGGACATCATCGCCGCAAGCGCAACCACTACCCCGCGATTGTACTTCACGACGATTCCGGTGATCGGAATCTGAAGCAGCACAATCATGACCCCGTTCGTCATAATGATACCGCCGTATTCTTTGGCACCAAACCCAAGCCGGCGAAGATACAAAGGCAGCGTTGCAAGGCCTTGCACATAAGTGACGGCTACGAAGAACGTGGCCACACAAAATACGATAAATACCCGGTCGTTTAGAATTTGCCCGAATGCTTCCGGCCAGGGAACGTCATGCGAGTCGGAAGTCTTTGTTGAACTGGTGTCGGTAGTTTTGCCCGAAGTCTTTTGACTCGAAATCGTATCGCTGTCCGGGCGCGTTTCTTTGATGGCCACCAGGATAATCAAACTGAACAGGATCGAAGTTAGCGCATCAAACCAGAAGACCCACTTAAACGATAATATCTCGATGAGTACTCCGCCAATCGGCGGGGCAAACGCGAACCCCAGATTGATCGCCAGATACATCAGCGTGAACGCATGAGGACGCTGTTCTGTAGAAACGACGTCGGCGATCATGGCCTGCGATGCCGGACGATATGTCTCAGATACAAATGCAAATAGCCCAATCGAAAGCAGTATCAGCGCTGGATGGGTCAGGAACGCGAACAACATCAGGATCGCCCCACCACCAATCAGCGCGATTAGCATGACGATCTTGCGACCCACCGCATCTGCAAAATGTCCGCCGACAAGAGCAGCTGCGATCGCCCCCAGCCCAAACACGCCGAAACAATATCCAGCAAACCCTTCGGAAAAACCCAAGTGATCGGTCAAATAAATCGTCAGGAAAATGACAAGCATCTGGCCCGCACGGTTGATGAGCGAACCGACGCACAGAAGTTGAACCGTTCTCGGCAGCGTCAAGAACTTGTTCATGTCTCCGTCGCCTTCACCATAAAGCCTTCCGTCATAAATAGAATGCCATTCGACAACCTGCTAAATTCGAGCGTATCATCACCGAAGAAGATTCGCCCGGTGCCATCAGCGGTTCGCGTCAAGACACTATCGATCGAACGGAACGCTTTCAACTAATCAAATGGAAACCCAACCAGCCGATGGCCGATGATCCCCGAATTCATGAAGACTCGCAATCGCCCGTCGACGAAGGCCTGCATTGCCTCTGTTGCGAGTACAATCTGACCGGGTTGGATGACGGGGCTTGTCCGGAATGCGGTGACCTTTTTGAACGCGAGCAACTGCTCGCGTACTTCGCCGGAGCGCCAGCCCCCATTCCAGTGTGGGATCAGCGAACCAGGGTTGGCACGATTCCGGCATTCATTCGGACGTTGTTTTGGATCTGGCTGCATCCGATTCGATACACGAAGCGCTTCCCCGTGAATCCAGTTAAAGATGAGCCGCTGCTTTTCGCGCGAATGTGTCTTGGCGCGGCGCTGTTGATTTTGTTGATACCGAACATTTTCGCCAACTCGCCGGATTCGACTTACTTTCTGATGGTGACCGGCTTGGGCGTTTGTGCGACAGTTTGTGTCAATATCTGCGAGAGGTTAGCCACCGTCATTCTGCTGACGTCGGTCGAGAAGGACGGCCCGGTCGATGGACTCCACGATCGCAGTTTGGCATTGGTTCGGATGACGCGGGGTTATTTGGTTTTGAGCGCTTTGATCCTGGCTGT
Organism: Alphaproteobacteria bacterium; assembly: GCA_028285105.1. Classification (GTDB taxonomy): domain Bacteria; phylum Planctomycetota; class Phycisphaerae; order UBA1845; family UBA1845; genus UBA1845. Next base: position 75,553 of record JANQQE010000005.1, on the reverse strand, counting down.
CGCATGGTCGGGCAACACGATCTTTTCGGGCAAGTGGCATACGACTCCCGTTGCAGACTGGGGCATTCCGTTCATCTTGGGGTATTGGTGGGTCAGCATGACGTGCATAGCCGCGACATATCGTCGCGATGTCTGGAATCTCGTATTGTCCATCATGCTCATACCGGTTGTTGCGGCGCTCAGTATCGGGCTGGCGCTGGCGATGATGTCACTGCTCGGTGCGGCGACAGGCACAATGATTCAGTTGTGGTAACGCTAATAGCGCTGCATGCGATGTTTCCGTAGGGTGCGGTTTACCGCACCTGTTATCCGTCGTTGAACAAATAACTATCAGGTGCGGCAAGCCGCACCCTACGATTTGAATGAGCGATTCACCTCAGACAATCGACGATGTCGGCCTTCGATGCCCGGAATGCGAGTACAACCTTACCGGCTTGGCGGATGACATCTGTCCCGAATGCGGCGAATCGTTTGATCGTGAGCAGTTACTTGCGGAGTTGGCTGGTGCGGTCATGCCGATTCCAATCTGGTGTCGGCGCAAGGAAGTGGGCAGCGTTCAGGCGTTCGTTTCAACGGCGATTGAAATCTGGTCCCATCCGATCCGATTCGCAAACCGATTTCCGGTAAACCCGGACACTCAAGAAGCGAATAGGTTCGCGCAATGGAGCCTGGGGGCGGGGCTGGGCGTACTCTTGATTCCGATCACGATTCTGAGCATCGGAAACCTGGAGGATTTTGTCGGTGGCATCATCACTTTGTTTGCGGTGGCGGTGGGCGTCTACCTGACAGAGTGGACCATCGCAGCCGCCGTGTTTGTACCCTTCTTTCGGATTACGAAAGTCGGCACGCCCAAACCCTGGTATCGCCAAAGTCTTGCGTTGGTACGAATGACAAGGTCGTTCATGATTCTGAGCGCCCTAGGATTATGCACATCCGTCGCAGGGCTTATATTACTGAGCGATTCAGCCGACATAGCGGCAATCAGTGCGTACGTCCTTTCGGCCATTTGCCTCTTCTGGTGGATCAGTGTCGCACTGATCGCACGAACGTATCGGAACGACAGCACGAACTTCGTCCTCGGTGTCATTATGGTTCCGATCTGCGTCATTGCATGCGCCGCTCTGGCATTCGTGTGTTTAGGACTTCTGGCAATGTTTTTCTATTAAGATTGTGGCGTAGGGTGCGGTTTGTATGAACGATTCACCTCAGACAATCGAAGATGTCGGCCTTCGATGCCCGGAGTGCGGGTACAACCTGACGGGCCTTACGATTGTAATCTGCCCAGAGTGCGGCAAAGCATACAACCGCGCGGCATTGTTGGCGGGCGAGAATGGGCGATTCCCGATCTGGGGACGACGAACAGAGATTGGGTTTACACGTGCGTTTATTCGGACAACCCTTGAAATCTGGTTACATCCTGAGCGGTTTGGTCGACAACTCCCATCAAGACCCAAACCAAGCGACGCAATTGTGTATTCTACCGTATGCTTGATCATTGCGGTCTTAACCCAGATTCCTTTTGCCATTCATGCGGCAATCAACATTCCTACCCGCACCGATCAGGCGATTGTACTTATTGGCATTGTCATTGGGGTATTGGCGTGTGAGAACTCAATGGCCGCAATCGTCTTTGCGTCGCGGCGAAACGTGCCAAACGAATACACCCAAAACCTCGCCGTTGTGCGAATGACGCGAGCATTCCTGATCCTGAGCGCCGTGTGGATTTTCGTTATGAGAATAGCGGCTCTTATGTTCAACTTCCGCTGGCTGCTCGAACCCGTACTATTGGGTGGACTTGTCACCATAGTCATTTATTGGTGGATCAGTATCGCGTATATCGCAAAGTCGTTTCACGGCGACATACGCAATCTGTATTTGGCAATCTGTATGGTGCCGATCTCTATGGCTATGGGAGTAATGTTCGGTACCGTTGGTTGCTTTGTTGCTGCAAGCATTTTGCGATTATTCTGAGAAGAATCCGGTGCGGCAAACCGCACCCCACATGTTGAATGAACGATAAGCCGCAAACGATTGAAGATGTCGGCCTTCGCTGCCTGGCGTGTGATTACAACCTCACAGGCTTGGCTGGCGAAGTGTGTCCCGAATGCGGAAAGGCGTTTGATCGTGAGCAGATGCTTGCGGAGTTGGCTGGGGCGGTGGCTCCGATTCCGGTTTGGAGTCAGCGCGGCGAAATTGGTTATTTGCCTGCGTTTGTGCTGACGGTTCTGACGATCTGGTTGATGCCGGTTCGATTCGCGAGAACGTTTCCGCGAAATCCTGACCCACGCGAAGCGGTTTTGTTTTCGCGATGGTGTTTGGTCATCGCTGTCATCGTTGCGCTGGCACCGCACATGATCACCGACCCTGAAGAAGCGTTGGTCTCGATCATTGTTGTCGCCAGCGTTGTGCTTGGCGTAGTTTTCTGCGAATTATCTATTGCGGGGGCTGTATTTGTTGTCCTCCCATACTGTGAGCATTCCGCAGCAGATGACGCTTATGCACAAAATCACGCAATCGTACGAATGACGAGAGCATACTTGATTGTTACCGCACTGTTCGTCTGTGTTTCGAGAATCTACGGCCAAAGTGCAGATAGACTGATCTTTCCCGGCAACAATATTCTGTTCTACGGTCTTGTCATCATCATTGGCTATTGGTGGTTGTGCATGACATGCATTTCATTTGAAATGCGAAAGAAGATGACATGCCTTGTGTTGTCCGTCTTGATGATTCCGTTCTGCGTTGCGTTCAGTTGCTTCATGGGCTTTCTGGTTTTTGCAATCATGGCCATATCGGCTGTTGCCCTAATGGGATAGTGACCAGCGGTCACAGTACAGTTGGTGCGTCTCAAATTCGACTGGACCCCATCAGCCGGCTGACTTACGATGCCTCCGCATCTGGTTGTCTTCGTTTTGAATAGTGCGGTGCCACGAGCCGCTCCCTACATTGTTGTCATGGACTTACGGAGTGCATTTTGAGTCGCGACTGGTGGTTGACCATCTTGATCATGCTGGGGTTGGTGGCTGGCATTGTGGTTGGCGAAATGATTTATGATGCCGGCTACGATGCCAACGATCCGACTTCGGTGCATGCCCATGCCGGGGCACTTGGCATATTCGAATTCATCGGCGTGTCGGTATTCATGGGCCTTCTCAAGATGCTCATCATTCCGTTGGTGGCGTCGAGCGTGATTGTCGGTGTGACGAGCGTGGGCGACTTTTCCCGCCTGGGCCGCATCGGTGTGGCGACGCTTTTCTACTACTTCGCCACCATGCTGGTCGCCGTCATCATCGGACTCGTCATCGTGACGACCATCCGCCCTGGAGACGATCTGGCCAAGTCGCCAAACATCACGCAAATCGTTGAAGAAAGTCAGACCGAAGGCCTTCGCGAAATCACCGATCGCGGTGAAGTGATGGCCGAAGCCGGCATCATGGCGGCTGTCCGCAACCTCGTCGGGCAGATGATTCCCACGAACATCGTCGAGGCGATGGCCAAAGGTCAGCCGCTCGGCGTCATCTGCTTTTCGATCTTCTTCGCCGTCATCGTCACCACCCTCGGCGACAAGGGAAAGATCATCGTCGAGTTCTTCTCTGCCGTCTTCGAGGTACTCATGCGGATGGTCGTCGCGGTCATGTGGCTGGCACCTGTCGGTGTGTTTGCGCTACTCGCGTGGACCATTGGGCGGATCGGGTTGGCGGTGTTTGTCGGACCGGCTGGTAAGTTCATCACCGGGTCGCTGCTGGGAATCGGTATTCATGCGCTCATCGTCTTGCCGCTGATCCTCTGGATCTTCGGAAAGACCAATCCGTTCCGCTATATGTTTCAGATTCGCCAGGCGCTCTTAACCGCACTCGCGACGGACTCGTCTTCGGCGACGCTTCCGGTCACGATCGAATGCGCAACGGAGTACGGTGGCGTCGGGAAGGAGACGGCTGGCTTCGTGCTGCCGCTGGGTTCGACGATCAACATGGACGGGACAGCGCTTTATGAAGCAGTGGCAGCCGTCTTTCTGGCGCAGGCGTTTGGCGTGGATTTGTCGATGACGCAACTCATCATCGTCGCAGTCACGGCGACGCTGGCGGCTGTCGGTGCGGCAGGCATTCCCAGCGCGGGTTTGGTCACGTTGGTCATTGTGATCGATTCGGTCAATGGCAGCCTGGGTTCGACGGCAATTCCGGTGGCGGGCATCGGGTTGATACTGGGGTTCGACCGCATCGTCGATATGTTTCGCACGGTGGCGAATGTCTGGGGCGACGCGGTGGGAGCGAAGATCATCGATCGCCTGGCCCACGATTGATTGGCCCACGACTATCCAACACAGCTCAAGCGAATTGCTCCCTGTGAATTATCTGCGTCACTTGGGACCGATCGGAATTTCCTGAAGAAAATCGGATGATGCATCCGTAATCATTAGGGCGTATCATGTTCGGCGCATCAGGATGATGCACTTGGCAATTCAACTTCGCCGACGATTCGCAATCCAAGGAGGGATTCGTCATCGATTGGTCAACCTCAACAGTCCTCGTCACCGGAGGAACCGGTTCATTCGGACAGCGCTTCGCCGAAGTCATCCTGCGCGAGCAGAATCCTACAAAGCTCATCGTTTACAGTCGCGACGAATGGAAGCAACACGAAATGCGTTCGCGCTTTTCGCACGATAACATCCGCTACTTCATCGGCGACGTGCGCGACATGCCGAGACTTCAACGGGCGATGCAACATGTAGACATCGTCGTACATGCAGCCGCCCTCAAACAGGTACCGGCCTGCGAATACAACCCCATCGAAGCCGTCAACACCAACATCAACGGAACGAAGAACGTCATCGACGCAGCACTCGATTGCGGCGTTAAGAAAGTATTGTTCCTCAGCACGGACAAAGCCACTGCACCGGTCAACATTTACGGCGCTACCAAACTCGTCGCCGAAAAACTGATCGTACAAGCCAACGCCTACAGCAGCGGTGAAAATCGTACGCGGTTCTCGGCGGTCCGATATGGCAACGTCTTTGGCAGCCGCGGTAGCGTGATTTCGCTTTTCGAGAAACAGCGCGAGGAAGGCGTTGTCACCGTTACCGACGATCGCATGACTCGCTTTTGGATCACCGTCGATCAAGGTGTGCGCTTTGTGGCATCGGTGATCGAACGCATGCAAGGTGGCGAAGTCTTCGTACCCAAACTGCCAGCCGTCAAGATCGCCGACCTCGCAAGAGCAATGGCACCCAAGTGCGAAATGAAGATCATCGGCATCCGCCCGGGCGAAAAGCTGCACGAGTCGCTGATCTCGGTGGACGAAGCGCCGATGACGATCGACATGGGCGACCGGTTTATCTTGCTGCCCGCGCAACCGACAGCCGCTTCCCAACAATGGATTGAAAAAGGTCGCCGCGCCGAAGTGGGGTTCAGCTACAGCAGCGACCGCATTGAAAACTACTTACCCGTCAATGAAATCATCCACCGATTGCAAAAGTAAAACGCTGGCCGTCGTTGGCGGCGAGCCCGTGCGAACGTCCATGTTGCCCTACGGTCAGCAGTGGATTGACGAGGACGATATCGCGGCGGTTGTCGAAGTGCTGCGCGGCAATTGGCTCACCACCGGGCCTGCCGTCGAGCGGTTTGAAGCGGCGCTGGCGAAGAGAGTCGGCGCGAAATACGCGGTGGCAGTGAGCAACGGGACGGCTGCCCTTCATGCGATGATGCACGCGATCGACGTTGGGCCGGGCGATCATGTGGTTGTTCCCACGATGACATTTGCTGCGACGGCGAGTGCGGTTCGGTATTGTCGTGGCACGCCAATTTTCGCCGACGTCGAATCCGATACGCTGTTGGTCGATCCGGAAGACTTCGAACGCAAACTGACGAAATCGGTCAAAGCGATTGTCGCGGTCGATTTTGCAGGTCAGCCATGCGACTACAACGCGCTGCGGTCGATTGCCGAGCGTCACGACGTGGCACTGCTTACGGACGGGTGTCATGCGCTGGGTGCGACATACGACGGCCAACCGGTCGGATCGATCGCGAAGATGACGGCATTTAGCTTTCATCCCGTCAAGCACATCACGGCTGGCGAAGGCGGTGCGATCACCACGAATGACGAAGCGTTGGCCGATTGCATGCGGCAGTTCCGAAACCACTGCATGAACCGCGACCATCACAGCCGCCAATCGCAAGCCACCTGGGAATACGACATCGCGAAACTCGGATTCAACTATCGGCTGACGGACGTGCAATGCGCACTCGCAACAAACCAACTGTCGAAGCTGGATGGTTGGCTGACGCGACGACGCGAGATCGCAGCCGCCTATGACGAGGCGTTCAAAAAAATACCCGGCATTGCGCCGCTTCGACAAAAACCGAACCGCGAGAATGCCTTTCACCTATACATTATTCGCGTAATCGCCAACGAATGCGGCATCGATCGGGCGACGGCATTTGAAAGACTCCGGGCAGAGGGCATCGGTGTAAACGTCCACTATCAGCCGATTCATCAGCTATCGCTCTACGCAAATGACGAATCAGGCCAAACGGCGAACTGCCCGCGTGCCGCGGCGGCTTACGCTGAGATACTGACCTTGCCGATATTTCCAAAGATGACCGATGACGATGTCGCGGAAGTGATCGCGGCGGGTCGCAAGGCATTTGGCAAACAATGAATCGACGGTGACCCATGAATGCAAATGTGCAAATCGCAGACAAGATCATCGGCGACGGACACCCCGTATTCATTTCGGTCGAAGTGGGCACAACGTGTAACGGCGATCTTGATGCGTCGCTGGCGATGATCGATGCGGCGGCTGACGCTGGGGCTGACGCGATCAAATTCATGATCATCGGGCCGGAATATTTCATGAGCGATCGCAACGTCGTGTACGAATACGAATGCGCTTCGGGCCAACGTCGCGAGAACATGTTTGAAATGTTCAGCGGGTTAACGTTCACGACGAAGGAATGGCAGACGATCGCAGCCCGATGCAGGAAACGCGGCATCATCTTTGGTGCAACGGTTGACTACCTCCCCGGCGTGAACCTTGCCGTCGAACTCGAAACGCAATTCTTGAAACTCAGTTCGTGGGACACAGCCAACGTTTCGCTCATCCGCAAGATGGCACAAACCGGATTGCCGCTTCAAATCGATACCGGCCCGACGACGGCGGGCGACATTGACAAGATGATCGGTTGGGTTCGATGCGAAGAGTTGCAAGACGTCATTCTCGTTCATTGCAGCCACGCGAAGGAACCGTCGGGCATCAACGTCAAAAGCGTGCCATATATGAAAAACGTCTTCGCGTGCCCGGTGGGTTACTCGGCGGACGACCGCGACCATGTGCCGGAGTTGGCTGCGATCAGCCTCGGTGCCAACTTAATCGAAAAACGCCTGACGCTGGATCGCACGCACGAAGGGCATCATCACATCAAAGCCCTCGAACCCGATGAGTTTGCAGAGTGGGTGCAGATGGTGCGGCGCTGCGAGGCGATGCTGGGTGAGAACGCGATCCGCCCTTCCGAAGAAGACTTGCGACAGAAGAAAATGTACTTCGTCAGCGTCGTCGCAAATACCGACATCAATGCTGGCACTACGATCAACGAACGCATGCTTGCTTGCAAGCGACCCGGTACGGGCATCGCACCGGAGATGCTTCCGCAGATCGTCGGAAGAACGGCCAAGCGCGACATCGCAGAGAATGAACTGATTGCCTGGCCAGACATTTAGATAGCGTTGGTTGAATCTGCATATGAACGATGGCGTACTCATACGATGCGACGCCTCAGCCGCCGTAGGGTTGGGGCATCTGGTGCGCTGCGTGGCGCTGGCGGATGAACTGCGCGATCAAGGTGTACGCGTCGCGTTCGCGATGAATCAACCGTCGGCATTCGCAATTCAAACGTTGGACTCGCGAGCAATTCCCATACATCAACTCCACAAATGTGCCGCAGGCTTTGATCGATCCAGTGCAGAAGCAATCGCAGCACTGGCGAATGGCAAGAATAGCGACGCAATCCTCGTAGACCATTACGCTGCTGATCACGAGTATTTTGAGACGCTGGCAAGCAACGAGAAACAGGTTTTCATAATCGATGACGAATCTGTACGAAACTTTCGAGCCGTCGATTGGATACTCAATCCGAATCCCGGTATTTCTCCACAGGAATACAACGCCGGCGAAGGAAGCGAGATTCTGATCGGCCCTCAATACGCTTTGCTTCGACGTGAGTTTTCGACGATTCGCAGTTTGCAATCGACCGGCGAGATGGCTCAGCCGCGAGTACTTGTGCAGTTCGGCGGCAGCGATACGCATGCACTGTGTTCCCGAGTCTTGAGTTGGTTGGAAGGAATTCCCAAACACTGCACCATCCGATGCATAATTGCTGGGCAAACTTTCGACGATGCAATGCCAAACAATTTAAGTCGCCACGACATTTCAATGCTCCACGACGTTGCAAATGTCGCTGAGCACATGCAATGGGCGGACATCGCCATCGGTGCTGGCGGAAGTTCATGTTGGGAGCTTTGCTGCCTCGGCGTACCGATGGTGATCGGTATCCTGTCGGCCGATCAGATTCGAATTGCAGACGAACTTCATCAATCGGGAGCAGCCGTAAATCTTGGAGCGTGGGAGTTGGTCGACAAACATGCGTTTGTAAATACCGTCGCTGAATTGATCGATAACGAAGCAAAACGCAATCAAATGGCCCACGTTGGTCGAGAACTCGTTGATGGGCTGGGTGCAGAGCGAGCGGCAAAATCCATCGCGAAGCGGCTGCGTAGTTGTCTAGGAGTAACGACATGAAATCGATGGAAATCGGTCGCAACAGAATTGGTGATTGCCATCCCGCATACGTCGTCGCCGAAATCGGCATCAACCACAACGGCGACATCAAACTCGCCAGGAAGAGTATCGACGCTGCCGCAGCGACGGGGGCGAATGCCGTTAAGTTTCAAAGTTACGAAACGGACGACTTTATCCGCGACGGATCACTGACATATTCATACGAGTCCGAAGGTCGGCGCGTCACCGAATCGCAGCGGGCGATGTTCCAGCGGTGCGAGTTGGAACCGGTTGACATCAGTTCGCTGAAGTCACATTGCGATAAAGCAAACATCGATTTCCACGCGACACCCACCAGCACCAACGGCGTGAAGCGACTTGTCGAAATGGGCGTTGGCGTACTCAAGAATGGTTCCGATTTTCTGACGCACCCAGACGTAATCACCGCGATGGGCCGGAGCAGATTGCCAACGGTGCTGTCAACGGGGATGGCCACGCTTGCCGAAGTCGAGTCAGCCGTCAACACGTTTCGCAAAACCGGCAACGACAAGATTATCCTGCTTCATTGCACGTCGTCGTACCCGACACCGTTTGAAGAGGTGCATCTCAATCGGATGGTCACCCTGCGAAAGGCGTTTAACTGCCCCATCGGGTTCAGCGATCATTCAGTTGGTTCGACGGCTGCCATCGGCGCGGTGGCGCTGGGTGCATGCTGGATCGAAAAGCACTTCACGATCGACAAGAGCCTGCCCGGTCCTGATCACCGCTTCTCGATGAGTCCGATGGAATTCGAGCACATGGTCAAGCGCCTCCGCGAGATCGAAGCGTGCATGGGGTCTGCGGTCATCGCACCTTCGGCAGCAGAGAATGATGCGCGGGTTCAATTTCGAATTTCGTGTGCGGCTGCGAAACCGATGAAGAAGGGACAAACGTTAGCGGAATCCGACATCGTTTTCCTGCGGCCTGCCACTGGGCTTGCCCCCGAGAACAAGGATCGCCTGATCGGACGAAAGATCGTTCGCGACTTGCGCGCCGGCGAAAACATTGGAATGAACGATGTCGCCTAGCACAACTGAATCCAATTCAGAAACTGCATTCTGGCGCCACGAGTATGAGCGAAAAGCCGCCAGCGACAATCCGATCGTTCAAACCGGTCGCGGCCAAAAATACAATACCGCCAATCTGCTTAAGGAAATCCACCGAGCCGTCGCTTTGCTCCAACTAGAACGTAAGCACACTCTGTTGGATGTCGGTTGTGCAAACGGGTTGTTTGGTATTGTGTTGAGCGCCTGTTGTGGGCAATACGTTGGTGTTGAACCTGTCGAAGAATTGGCCAAGTTGGCAAGCCAAAACCTCGCCGGACTCAAAAATGCAAACGTGAAAGTTGCGGGCGGTGATCATTTGCAATTCGCTGACAATTCAGTGGATCGAATTCTCATGGCCGGTGTCATCCAACTCAACCCGTCGAATGCCGTACGCCGAATGCTGCAAGAAGCTGCCCGCGTCCTGCGAAAACCGGGGCGGATCGTGCTGCTATCGGTTCCCGATCGAACGAAGCAAGCCGCCTTCGAGTCGGCCTACACTTCTCAGATCGATGCTGCCGATCACTTAACTGACGGGGAAAAAAAGGCGATTTTGGACCGTCAGGCGAATGCCCATTGGTATACCGCCGCCGAATTGACGGAATGGGCTGGCGAGTTGGGCGGAACGGCTCGGGTCGCGGAATTGCCAGAGACCGCTCCGAACCGCGACCATCGATTTGATTTCGTCATAGATTTCGCAAACAAAGGATACGTCCACCGATGCGCGTGGTGTTCATGGGAAATCATACCGTTGGCGTAAGGACACTCGCGACGCTTTGCCGAACGTGCGAAGTGGTCGGCGTTGTTGCGCACCCAGCCGACGTTGAGGACGGAATTCGATATGAATCGGTTTTTGAATACGCCTGCTACCAAGGGCTTGAAGTTGAGCGACGACGCCCCACCGATGAAGGGTTCCATCAATTCATTCGCCATGCAAAACCCGATCTGATCTGGCTGACGGATTATCGATACATCGTGCCAACCGACATTTTGAATCTCGCGCCGATGGGTGCGATCAACCTTCATCCGAGTCTGCTGCCGAAATATCGGGGTCGAGCGCCTTTGAACTGGGCGATCATCCACGGTGAAACACCATTGGGATTGACGGCGCACTGCGTGACCGAAGACGTCGATGCCGGCGACATTATCGAGCAACGCGCATTCGACCTCGGGCCGGATGAAGACGTCGGTGATGCGTTGTCGAAACTGTACCCGCTTTACGAGGAAATTACGGAGGAAGTCGTAGCGTCTCTTGCAAAAGGCACGGCGAATCGAATTCCGCAACCCGAAGGCAAGCATCCGGTGTATCCGGCAAGGCGTCCGGACGATGGGATCATCGATTGGGGCAAGAGTGCTTCCGAGATTCGCAACCTGATTCGCGGAGTAGCGCGACCCTATCCGGGTGCATTCAGTTACGTCGGTGACAAATGCGTCACCATCTGGAAGGGTCATGTCAAACATTCGCAAGTCGAAGCTGAGCCGGGAACGATTGTCAAGGTTTCGGGCAAAGCATCGTTTGAAATTGCCTGCGGTGGCGGTGTAATCGTTGCGACCGATTTTTCTATTGACGTCGCTGACGACGAATTGACGATCGGCGATAGATTTATGCCGAAAAAGCAAGCGACGGTGGCGACAACATGAAGACGATGCAGCCGAACTTGAGTGCCGACATTGCAAAAGCGTCGTCTTACTTTGGCGAGCGTTTGGCCCACTTCGGTCCGGGCATCTCGGCGCTGGATTACGGTTCTCGCGAGAGTCAGATGGCGCGTTTCAACGTGCTGATTGATGCGTGCGATTATCGAGGCAAGAGTGTGCTGGATGTTGGTTGCGGGTTGGGTGATTTTGGTGTGTTGCTTAAAGATCGAGTGGCAGATGCGACTTACGTCGGTGTTGATGTTTGTCCCGGCATGGTCCAGTACGCCCAATCGCGCGGACTGGATGCACGACAGTTTGATATCCTCACCGACAACAATGCGCCGGTGGCTAATTTCGTGATTGCCAACGGAATCTTTTATCTGTTAGAAGGCGACTGTGAGCAGAAGATGTTCGCACTGATTTCGCGCATGTTCGAACTCGCCTGCGATAGGTTAATCTTTACGTCACTGAGTAACTGGGCTCAAACGGATGACGACGATGAGTTCCGCGCCGACCCACTGCGTACGCTGGATTTCTGCCGATCGCTTTCGCCTTTCGTTTGTCTGCGACTCGATTACCTGCCGCATGATTTCTGCGTGTCGATCAGGAAGGCAGCCGCTGCGAAATGATCGTGTCGATCAACCAACCGGCATATCTGCCCTGGCTCGGGTACTTCGAACGGATCGCCCGCAGCGACGTACACGTGATTCTCGACCATGTGCAAATTGAGAAAAATAGTTTTGTCAATCGCAACCGTGTGCTCGCCGCTAACGGACCAACTTGGCTGACCGTACCGGTGAAAACCAAGGGACGATTCGGCGATTTGCCGATTTGCGGCGTCGAGATCGACAACCAACTGCGCTGGGCACGCAAGCATTGGGAAACGTTGAAGCAAGCCTACGGGCAAACTCCATACTTTGGAACCCACGAAGATTTCTTTGCGCATGTCTATGAGAAGGATTGGACGAATCTCTACCTGCTGTGCAAAACCATCAGCGAGTATTTGCTTAACGCATTTGCAATCGAAACGCCATGTGTTCAAAGCTCGATGCTGAATGTCTCTGGGCGACGCAACGAAATGCTCGTCAACATATGCAAATCGCAGAAAGCGACCGAATACATTTCCGGTCCGCTCGGGCGGAATTACATCGACTTGAAACCATTCGAGGAGGCGGAAATCTCAGTTTCGTTTCAGGATTACGAACATCCGCATTACTCGCAGATTCGTGGGCGAGCATTTGAATCGAACTTGTCTGCCGTTGACCTGCTCTTCAACCACGGGCCCGAAAGTCGCGACGTACTTCTGAATCGATCCCGCATTTCGCAGGACTGCACATGACCGCATCAAACCAACCCATTTGCATCATCCCCGCGCGCGGCGGATCGAAACGTTTCCCGCGAAAGAACATCGCCCCGCTCGGCGGTAAACCGCTGTTGGCGTGGACGATCGATGCGGCCAAGGTTTCTGAATTGTTCGATAAGGTCTACGTTTCGTCCGACGATGCTGAGATTCTGGATATCGCCGAGCGCCATAGAGCCACCCCGCACAAACGCTCCGCAACGTTGGCCGACGACCGCACCGGCGTCGCCGAAGTGTGCGCAACGATTTGCGATGAACTCACCAATGGGCACGATGCGAATCAACCCGTCGTCGCCCTACTCCCGACCAGTCCATTCCGCAGCGCGGCGACCATCCGAAATGCATACGAACAATTCATCAACCGAAACGGCCAATCGCTGCAAAGTATCGCACCGCTCGAACATCCGCCCGAATGGGCAATGAACGTTGTCGACGGAAACCTTCAACCGCGCGAACCCAAAGTATACGACACACCGCGAAAAGAACTTCCGCAATCCGTTCGCGGTGACGGCCTTGTCATGATCGCCCGCCGCGGATTCCTCGAAACGCATCGCTCGTTTCTCGGTCCCGATACGCTGGCATTTGCGTCGCCGCCGAATGAAACGGTGGACATCGACGAGCCCCGTGACTTACTCTGGGCCGAATTTCTGCTATCGAATCAGGAGGCCGAACTGTGAACGTGCTGGTGGTTGCCGCTCATCCGGACGACGAGGTACTTGGCTGTGGAGGCACGATCGCGCGGCATGCCGCCGACGGAGATCAGGTTCACATCGCCATCCTCGGCGAAGGCATCACAAGCCGCCACAACGACCGCAGCGATGCCGACGCGTGTGTACTCGACTCGTTGCACTCCCACGCCAAACGTGCGGGGCAGATTCTTGGCGCAACGTCAGTCGAAGTTTTCGACCTTCCCGACAACCGCTTCGACACCGTTTCGCAACTCGACATCAGCAAGCGCATTGAGCAACTTGTCGGGAAACATCAACCGGACGAAATCTACACGCACCATCCCGGCGATTTGAATCTCGATCACGTCATCACGCATCGAGCCGTCTTAACCGCCACCCGGCCAATGTCGAAGTCTGCCGTCAAAACAATTTGCACTTTCGAGGTCGCGTCATCCAGCGAGTGGGCATTCGACTCGACGGGCCCGACATTTGCGCCAAGCGTATTCATCGATATCGAAAGGTTCCTCGACGCCAAGTGCGAGGCCATGTCTGCTTACGAAACTGAAGCCCGCGACTTCCCGCACCCACGCTCGACGCAAGCCCTTCGCGCCCAAGCCAAACGCTGGGGCGCTGCTTGCGGACGCGCGGCGGCTGAAGCGTTTCAGCTCGTCCGCGACATCCGCTAAGCGCCCTGGTTTCTAAGTTGCAATTCTAATCGCAGCACTCGCCATCGTGCTCGACGTTCACACCAGCGACCGCCGCCAAGCATGCGTTGCCATACGTCTCGCCATCACAACCGCAAACCGGATCGTAAATCCTCGGGCAAAGTCCGGGCGGCGCGGCACATTCACCGATCGAATTGCAGTCATTCGGAGGACGTTTGCAGTATTCACCACCGAAACAATCCGCATTGCTAATGCATGGCGTCGCACAAGGACCGTCATGCTGTATATTGACGCCCGCGGCTGAAGCCTCACAGGCGTTGCCATACGTCTGACCGTCGCAACCGCACACCGGGTCGAAGATGTCCGGGCATGCTTGCGGAGGCGACTGGCAGAATCCCGGGCCATTGCAATCGCCGAGCGGCTTCTTGCAATAACCCTGGCCAGCCGCGCTGCACTCGGCATCGGTTTGACATTCGGGAACGCAAGGTCCGGCATGGTCCACATTGACGCCGGCTTGCAATGCGGCGCAGGCATTGCCATAAGTCTGACCGTCGCACCCGCATACCGGATCAAAGATGATCGTGCAGATTTGCGGTTTGTCGACGCATTCGCCTTCAATGCTCTGGCAGTTTTCCTTGAGGCACAACTGGTCCGCATCGCACTCGGTGTCAACTCGACAGAATTCCGAACATGCACCCTCCGAAGCGATGCTCACGCCTGCCGCATTGGCGACGCAGGCATTCGAATATGTCTGCCCATCGCAACCGCACACCGGGTCGAAGATTGCAGGACAGACTTCAGGTTCAGGTATGCACTCGCCCGCGCCTCCACAATCGCCTGTCGCCTTCGAACAGAATAATCCTGGGTCGCATTGACTGTTGTCAGTGCAAGCAGGTGGTGGGCAGGGACCTTCGTGTGCAATGCTTGCACCTGCCGCCGCAGCAAAACAAGGATTTGCGTAGGTCACACCGTCGCATCCGCAAACCGGACTGTAATAAAGAGGACAAACGGTAGGCTTATCCGTGCAAACACCTCCACCACCGCAGTTTCCAATGTCCGATGCGCAGTATTCCGTTGCCAAACACTCGATGTTGTCCTGACAGACAACAACGCAAGGTCCTTCGTGGTCGATGTTCACGCCGGCCTTCCGCGCTTCGCAGGCATTGGAATAGGTTTGACCGTCGCAACCGCACACCGGATCGAAGATCGCTGGGCAGATGTCCGGCTTGAGAACACACTCGCCGGGCGTGCCGCAATCGCCATCCGTCAAGCACATTTCATCAGCTTCACACTCGCTGTTATCGATGCATTCGGGCGGACATGGCGGTAGTGGACCGGTGAAGTTGCCCTGCATCAATGCGTAGTCAGCAAGATCGACATCGCAGTCGCCATCGAGATCGCCGATCGGTCGGCCCGTCTCATCGACAATGACGCCAAGCGGCGTTCCGCAACAAACGTCCTGTTCGTCGGGCACGCCGTCACCGTCTTCATCACAAACCGCACCGGCCCATACCATCAGCGGTGTACACAATGTCAAAACGAAAATTCCAATTGAACGCATGCGTGGGGCCATGTTGATTCCTTCTCTGCAATTTCGTTATTTACCAAGATTTGGGCTATATGCCTGTGGCGCAGGCTCTGCCATCCGTAAAGGAGTAGCACGGTTTCCCGTTGGTTTTGACAGTACCCAACAGCCATCTGAGATTTCAATGGATTTTGGTATGGAAAACCGGTTTCGTCGAATTGCATCCAGTTTGGATTGAGACGACAATAACGGTTGTATCTAGCGGAACTTGGTTCAATCCAGCCATCACGACCCCAAACAACGGAATTCTGCAGTGCCCGACTACAAAGTTGATCTTGACGCATACAACGGCCCGCTCGACCTGCTGCTATTTCTGATCCGACGCAGCGAGGTGGATATTTACGATATCCCCATCACCCAAATCACCGAGCAATACGTCGCCTACATTCGCGTCTTGGAAGATCTTGACCCCAACCTCGCCGCAGACTTCATCGTGATGGCCGCCACCCTGATGGAAATCAAATCGCGAACGTTGCTCCCCAAACCGCCTGTCGTCGAAGAAGAGGACGAATTCATCGACCCGCGGATGGAACTGGTCAAGCAACTGCTGGACTACAAACGGTTCAAGGATGCG
Organism: Alphaproteobacteria bacterium; assembly: GCA_028285105.1. Lineage (GTDB taxonomy): Bacteria > Planctomycetota > Phycisphaerae > UBA1845 > UBA1845 > UBA1845. The sequence continues at coordinate 59,214 of JANQQE010000005.1, read as the reverse complement.
GCTGCTACGCTGGACGAGGTCCGTGAGGAGCGGTCGATGCGACATGAGCGCGTCCCGGTAGTTCCACGCATCGATGAAGACGAGGTCGATCTCGACGACGTTCAGATTTGGGACTTGATCGCCGCATTTCAAAAAGTACTCGACGCAACCGGCGTTCGCAACAAGGAGCATGAAGTTCTCTACGACGACACACCGATTGCGCTGCACGCGGCCGACATCCTCGACATCCTCGGTCGCAACAAGGACGGCCAGATATTTCAGTCGCTGTTCGAGGGTCGCACCAAATCGCAACTGATCGGACTGTTTCTTGCAGTGCTGGAGTTGATTCGCAAGAATCGCATTCGTGCTGTTCAGCAAGGCGAGTTCGACGAGATACAACTACAACTGCTCGACGATCAGCCAATCACTGTCGATGAAGATACTGACTATCGTTCGAATCCCAACGATGTCTTAAACGCATTCCACGAGACCGACGACGATCATAATGACGAAGATGTGCATACCGATGATGCAGATAATTCGATTGTGGAAAAGGAACCGGTCGAATGAAACCGTCGCAGCGATTGATTGAATTGAATCTGAAACTCCCTGCCGTCGCCCAGCCCGTGGGAATTTACGTGCCAGCAACAATCGTCGGAAATCTCGCATACACCAGCGGACAAATCCCACTCAAAGCTGGCGAAGTCATGTATCAAGGCAAGGTTGGAAACGAAGTGAGCCTGCCCGATGCGCAACAAGCGGCTGAGCTTTGCGCGCTCAATGCACTGGCCGCCATCGCATCGATCGCCGGCGGGATCGACAAGATCATTCGCATCGTTCGGCTGTGCGTGTTCGTCGCATCCACGCCGGAATTTACCGACCAGCCCAAGGTCGCCAACGGTGCAAGCGAACTTTGCGGAAAGCTATTCGGAGATGCGGGCAAGCACGTGCGGAGCGCCGTCGGAGTCGCGTCTCTACCGCTCAATGCATCGGTCGAATTGGAAATGGTCGCTGAGTTGGAATAGGTCGACCGCATCAAACTCATACTTGATAGAACCATCGCTCTTCCCTTACACTCACCAGCGCTTAAGAAAACATTCGATGCCGGGCCAAACTTTGAAACTCAAGGAGGACGTTTATTGTGAGACGTTTATGGCAATTCAAGCAATTTCAACTGTTGGGAATCACAGGGTTTCTGTTAACGGCGATGGCTGCATGCGAAGTGACCATCGTCGAAAATGACGACGGCACAACCGACATCATCGTAGAATCTTGCCTGCTCGGCGACTTTGAAGGCGATGCCGACTATACAATCGCTTCACGTTCAGGCGATAGCGATCCCTTTGTCGTCGAATCTACTTCGCGCCACACCGTCACGTTCGGCGAAGATTTCAAGCCTGTTTCCGCTCCGCTGATGCTTGGTCTGCTCAGCACAGCACAGCCCGATGACCTGACCGACATGCCGGAGATCGACTTCTTTGAAGAGTCGGGCATGAAAAACTTCAGTTGGGTCACCCGCGAAACCATCGGCGACAGCTTCCGCGACGTCCGCACTGACGCAACCTTTGAAGTCAACAATGCGCTGTTTGAAAAAACACGTTTTCGCATCGAGTTCGACTTCGTCGGCGGACAGTTCTTCTTCAATGAAATCGACGACGATCCGCAAAACGACGATGATGCCGATTCAAGCGTAACTTTCTCTGGCCACTATATTCTGGAGGGCGAACTCACGGATCCAGAAACGCTGAATTACGGTTCGTCAACAGAGCAAACCGTCACAGACGAATCGTTTGGATTCGAGGAAACGATCGAAGGAACAGGGTCCGGCGAATTCAAGTTGATCGTGCGCAACGATTTTTAGGTAGCCATTGTTCGAAGTGAATGTCAGCCTGTTAGGCACCAAACGCTTTTCAAAACGGCCCCAAACCCATTCAGATTCTAGAATTCGTTCTTAGGCTGCTTGGTCTTGATATATTCGGAACGCTGCTCGGCATACTCATCGCCGACGATCTCCTCGGCTTCAAACCGATCGGGAGCGTCGGCGATTTTCTTAAGAAAAGGTATGCACCACCCGCACCCTGTGCCCGCCCCCAGGCACTCAGTCATCTGACTGGCCTTGACCGGTCGAGTCCGCCGTGAAAAATTAAGTAACTTGCGGAGCGGTACGTGGTAACAGTAACAGATCTTGTCATCGAGCTTCATCAGTAAGATTGTTCCACGTGCGGACAATCGATTCAACCCATGAATCGAAAGAGGAACACGATCTAGAAATTGCGATTCGTCTGTGGTAAGGTGCCCACCAATCCAGCCGACTGTCTCGCTTCGACGCCCGTTCGGTGGCAGACTTGGTGGTTTGTGAGTCGAGATAGCGGCAAGCTGGAGGAGTGGCCGAGCGGCTGAAGGCGCTGGTTTTGAAAACCAGTGTACGGGTGACCGTACCGGGGGTTCGAATCCCTCCTCCTCCGTTAAGTCTATATTATTAAATGCTTTACATCATTATCACACCTTGAACTCTCCGGCTTTGTTAGGTGCCAACAGGATCGCAGTTTGCCTGTAGCCCATTTCCATTATTCAACTTGGACATTGTAGTGCTTAGCGATGTTCAGTAGGGGTCAAAAACCTCCTCCTCTTGCTATCACAATTCACAATGATCAGGTAGATGTAGGCGTGTTCGGAAATGAGTAATTGAGAAGTGCCACCATGTGTCACAAATGCAATCAGATACAGGCCAGGGGGCTTGCCCCCCTCTTCCGTATTCGAACCCTATGATCCTCGGACCTGCTGATGCGGCCTGCATGCTGACTGGGGCGGGGGGACTTACCTGTCTGTCTGTCCGTCCCACCCATCTGGAATTGTACACAACCAGTAAGGAACAAAGCTGGTCAGCAACGAACTCGAAGAGGCAAGAATAGTCACGGTCAGTCAACGCGCTAACCGCTGCATTTGCCGTTGTTTATGAGTCAATTCATTGTCAAGAACAGAGCTGCGTTTCGAGGCGTGGCGGAATCTATTCCCACTGCAATCTGCGTCACTGTCGTAGTCGTAGTATCCTCTGAGAGGATCAATCGGATGTTCTTCAAGTAAAACCAAGCTCTTGCATGCGAGGATATGTGCGACCAGCAATTTGACGGCTCCACTGCCGGTCGAACCTGGTGGGCATCGCGTTTCTATTTCGAGTTGCTCGTCCACGAGAAATCGCCGCTCTGGACGTCCCAGTCTTCACCAAAGAAGCCAGCCACTTTCACTTCGGATAGACCTTGCATTAGAACATTGTTGCTTAGTACGACGCAGTCCGGGTAGGCCACGCCTGAAGTGAAATACGGCAGTGCAGTGGTCAATCGCATCCCCTTCGCATCGCTACCGGAAACTGCCGCGACCAATGCGACATCGCTTCCTGGGCGTGGTTGGATGAACAGGCAACCCAATCCGTCCTCTTTGATCGCTCGGGTACCGATCATAATGCTCCCACGGGCGACCTGCACCGGACTCTCTGACAACAGCGCACCCCACGCTGAATTTGACTCGGCGTGGCCATATAGGATAACGCTTCGGTCAGGCTCACCGGTCGCCAGAAATTCTTTATCGGACCAGACATCAACCGAGCCGTTACCGCGATACCAGAAAGTTTCCGCATCAAAGCGTGCCTTGCCGTACGACCATGCGTTCTCCTCGGATGTTCCGGCTGTACCATACACAAGCACGAACCGTTGTTTGAATGCCTCCTTGAACGGTCCACTGCGATGAGGCCCTTTCGTCGCAGCAGGTGGTTTTTCGGAAACGCGCCAATCAACACCTTCCTTTTGAAGATGAATCATCGAGCTGACATCTGGTCGCGGAATGTCTGTCACCTCTGTTTTATCTATGGATACCGTTAGCAATTCCGATGATGACCTTCCTGTCCCTTCGCTGGAGTCGTTTTCTCGGTGCGTCGAAAGCTTCGATTGATCAAGGACCAACCGACGCACGTTTTGTGTCGTTCCCTCTAGTCGACCGGCTTGTCTATCAAATGTCAGATCGATTGTGCTCAACGCAAGTGGTTCAATTTGAGCTGCGATGGTCGCCCAGTGGCAGGTTGCCGACGCGGAAGGATTGGAAGTCGCGAATTTCAATTGACCTATATCACGTTGGCGGGGCGTATCGCGCCGCTGGAAAAATTCGAACAGTGGCGGCCAGTCGACACAGTCATTACCCCACCAATGGCCAGCACCGGGCCGTTCGTAATACGCAAAGTCAGCGTGAAAGTTCGCCAAGTGAGCGCGCATGGTACGGGCTTCGGTTATTGGCACGTTGTCATCCTGATCGCCGTGCAGAATGTAAATCCCATTCGCGGAAAGATTGTTAGATCGCGATAGCGTGTCGCTTGTTGACGCTGCACGACGAAGGATCTCTTCGATTGCACTGCCCTCTCCTGCGGATGTTGATTTGGAACTGTATGATCGAAAACTGATCCATCCCGCGCTGGGCGCGATGGCAGCAAAACGATCCGGAAAAAGCGATCCGAGTTGCCAGGTACCATGTCCGCCCATTGAGTGGCCGGTAAGGTATGTCCGACGAGGATCAGTACCGAACTGCGCCTCAGCAATTCCGAGTACTTCAAGTGCGTCCCAACGCCCCCAATCCTCCCAATCGAATCCGAATGGGCGCCTGTTGGTGGGCGCTACTATGTGTGCCCAATCTTTACTCATGTAAGCGTTGGCCTGTCCGGCAGCCTCTACTCCCGCACCGTGGAGCGTGAGCACAAGTGCTGGCTTAACCGACGACACTTTGTCGGAATCGTGCATTGGCGTGACTGCGAAGTACTGAATACTACCATCGATATCACTTACGAATGTGCGCTTGTGCTTCTGGTTGGAATCGCGAACGCGGAGTTTGAGCTGAACCGTGTCCATCAAATCTTCGTCCTTGCTAAGCAATCGCACGTCAAGCGATACATTCTCTTCTTGGGTCAGAGAGGTACCTTCGATACGGAATCCGACTTTGCGTGTGGTCATAGGGGGAATGTTCGGCACGCGGGTTCGCGTTATGCCCCCGTTCAGAAGAATTGCTACAACCGTTTGGTCACGAACGGTGGTGTCAGTTGCATTGATGATCGGAATCGCAGCCCAATACGTTGATGGTTCGCCGCGCAACAGGTCTGGAAGCGTCGTGTCGTCCTTGTTGAATATAAATGGCCTATCAGTTGAGATTAGCCTGGCGCGCACGCGTCCCCGACGACAAAGAAACAGAAAGCTGTTCTCTCCGGTCTTCAACTCAATCGGGTGCCGAACCCAACCAGTTCCGTAGACATCACCCCCGCGCGGTTGACCGTTGACGTATACGATGCTGTGACCGGAGGCCTCAAGCAGAACTGTTCGTGGCTTTTCGGATCGAATAATGCTACAGGCGTATCCAGGCCCGAGCGCCTGATGCGTGAGCCATCCATCTTCGCCTGTTGTCGCCTTCGTCCAGATTCGATCCACTCCGTCCGGAGACTTTACAACTTCCATCGCTTGGGGAGGTTTCCAATCGCCGGTGACCAATTGCGCCTCTATGGCATCTGTGTGAACCGGGGTACGGCCGTACTTTCCAACGCCACCGATTACGAGCCAATGACTCAATTCTGTGGTTTCGGCATCCGATTCCGATGCGAAGACGGGCGCAATTGCAATGATTGCTACCGGCAATGCGAATCGATTTGGCATTTCAACTCCCTTCGATCTGCATAAACGTTCATCTCGAAGCCACCGGTACTTTCGGGAGCAAGCGGAGTTCCAGGAACTCTATGGTAACCTGGCTCTCGTCCGGCGCGTCATCAAGTCCCCACGCAAGCGCAGGAGTTGCGTCTCCGAAAAGAAAAGTCCTACCCCGCGCTGCAGGGCTATTTGTGACAGAACTTTCCTGCAAAGTCGTGACTGGGCTTCCATTAGCGGCCACTTCTGCCTCTGTGTCCCGTTTGAGATGGATGACTAACTCGTGTGTAGCACCGTTGACCACCATCGCGGTCTCATCCCCATGTGGTCGGAGAAGTTCAAGCTGGCCGTAGTGGTTCCGCCGATCAGCGTACACTGCCAGTATTCACCGTCCAACAAGTACATAATCGTTAGTCCGCCTCGCCGAGGGGTGAATCTCTGCATCCGTACCGTTAATTGCCAATCCCTTCGATCGAGCGCCTCGGCAAGAGGATCGCTTTGTGTACATGCATACATTGCTTGCAGGCCGCGCTGGAACCAGGCGACAGGTGGTCCCGCTCGCCCAACTTCAACCGGGGCGTCAACCAAACCAGGTAAATCAATCCAGTCGCCGTTGGCTGATGGGTCCATGGATTGCCCCTGTGCCAAACGTGCGGCGACGTCATATGCGACAACGACATTGTTTCCATCCGGCCCGTCATGCTGCGCCGGTGGGTGCCAGTGTTCCGAGCCGTGCAAGAGTAGCAAACGGCGGGCTGCACGCAGTTCGTCGGCACGATTCGAAGCGGATACGGCTGCAATGCACTCATCGCGCATCACACCGGAAGGAGTTCACCGGCTGATTCTTTAAACGCATTCATTCAGCTGATTCGCTCATACTTGATTGTAATGATTGAATGATTTGTTGCACTTCCGGAAGGATGGTATTGCGTTCTTCGGGCCTCATTCCGTTCTTAGATGCGATGAGTCGTTCGTAAGCCTTGATGACTTCGTCAGTATGATCCGTTTTGCCTGTATGGAAAGCGACTATTTGTTGTAGTAACCGCGCAAGGGCCACAGTCCAGTCTGTATCTGGCGTGTTTTCAGATAACTGTCCAACTGCAACAGTCAAAGATGCTTCGGCTTCAGCGTAATTCTGTTGGGCAATCACCGTTCGTGCGATCCACAAATGACATCGCCCGAGAGTCGCTACTCCGACAGACCGCTTCTTGCACCACTCGAGCAGTTCCCGGGCCATGACTTCTGCTTCGGCTCCGCGATCCAGACCTATTAACGTCGATACTCCGTGGCCCAATGTACCCGCCAGCCCCGATGACTTGGGATGATGAGTCCGGAATCTCGACAATGCGTCTTGTAAAACCGATTCGGCTTCTTCCAGCCTTCCAGCCGACATTAAAATCTTGGCAAGCGTCTGTTGCATACCCAGCGTACGATAGTGGTCAGTGCCAAGTACGCGCTGATAGTCGCGTAGTGTATTCTCGGCCTGCCGCCGACCCGCGTCATGGCTTTCACTCTTAAGGTAGACGGCGGCGAGGTTATTGCTGGCGTTGAGGGTTCGAATATTGTCTGGCCCCAAGGTACGGAGCGCGATGGCATGCGCTTCCTTGCCATAAGCTTCGGCTTCAGTCCATCGCTCCATTCGAACAGCCAAGCGAAGAGCGCCCCCCAAGGCGTTGACCGTTGATGGATGATCAGTTCCCATCACACGGCGCATTTGATCCAACGTATCGGTCACAACCGGTTCCGCCTCCTCGAACCGCCTGAGTTCAGTCAGCGTGTTTGCCAGGTTTTGTCTTGCGGTTAGCGTGTCTGGGTGGTCGGTTCCTTTCGATTCGGCTAACGTCGCGCAAATCCGTTTAGAATAGGTCAGTGCATTGTTATAGTCGTTCTGTAGGAAATAAACCCGCGATAGGCTTCCGAGCGCCGAAAGCGTATGGGCATGGTCCGGTCCCAGCTGAGTTTCGTACTCTTGCAGTACAGTTTCAAACGCCTCACGCGCTTTTTCAAAGTATCTCTGCTTAACGTAAAACTCACCCAATTGACGTCGCGTGCTTAGCGTGACATGGTGAGCTGAGCCGACGGTCTGTTCGAGATCGCTAAGCGCTTTTATCAAATATTCGGCACCTTCTTCGAAACGGGTCAATTCGATCAGTGACATACCCAAGATTTCTTGAGTATTGAGAGCATCAATATGGCGCTCACCCTGCACTCTACGTTGGTCCTGCAACAATTCTCGCGCTGTCCGTTCTGCTTCTTCGAATTCTCCTGTCTTGTGAAGCATCGCGGCAATATTCTGTTTGGCCAATAGAGTGTCCGGATGTTCAGCACCCAGAGCTTCGCGTCGGGTTTCCCATTCGATGCGCACCTGGGTGAGGGACTTTTGAGCGAGTCCGATGTTTTCGTAGACTTCAGCCATCGAAGATCGGAGATCTGCGCGCAACAAAGGTTGATCAGCAAACACTGAATCGAGCGCGTCAACTGCCTCTGACAAGATTGAGGCATCGATCGCTCGGTTTGCGATAGTCGTTGCATTAACTCGCGATAACACCTGCTCGAACGTAGCCAGTTGAGCATTAGCTTGATCACCAGATTCCGACAGACTTGCCTTTGCTTCGGTCTTGATGTCAGACATGATTCGCTGGCCCATTTCGGCAATGTCGACGTTTCTCAACATAGCGGATTGGTAATCGACCACGCTCTCGAGTTGCAGGTTTGCCTGATCCGTTTTGCGCTTCGCGGCGACTGCGTGATCGCGCTGTTGGTTCGCCTGATGCAGGCCATAAGCCGTTCCGATCAATCCCACCACGAGCGCAACAAACGTAAGGACCAACCCCGCGACCAATCCTCTATTGCGTCTCGCGAACTTGCTCAATTGGTAAAATGTGCTGGGCGGTCTGGCCTCGATTGGCTGGTGGGCGATGTGTCGCCTTATATCAGCTGCAAACTCCGCCGCTGATGCATATCGGCGACCGCGATCCTTCTCAATCGCCTTTGACACCATTGTTTCGATGTCACCGCGGCAGGACTTATCAATGGTGCCCAGCGCTGTCGGTTCATCTTCCCGGATCATGCGAGCAGCTTCGGTGACAGATTTACCCGTCAGGTCGTGTGGGCGTTTTCCGGCTATCAGTTGATAGAGAATCACGCCTAATGCATACACATCGCAACGCGTGTCGAGATCGCTTGAGTTACCCTCTAGTTGCTCCGGACTCATGTAGGCGAGCGTTCCTACGAGTTGTCCTACTTCGGTTTGCACGGTTACCGTTTGAAGATCCGCTTCCGTTACTCGCGCGATTCCGAAATCGAGCACCTTGGGTTGGCCGATTGAATCAACTTTGGTTGCCGAAGAACCAGCGAATCCGGTTCCACTCGACGTCCCCAATTCCTGGTTAACGATTAGAATGTTGCTCGGCTTAAGGTCGCGATGGATCACGCCGCGCTGGTGTGCGTGCTGAACGGCGTCACAGATCCGAGCCATCAGTTCCAATCGATGGTGCGTATCGAGTTCGTGCTGGTCTGCATGGCGGTTTAGCGGTTCGCCTTCGATGAACTCCATGACAAAAAACGGTTGACGCCCCAGTGGTAGGTCGGCGACCCCGGCTTCGTAGATTTGGGCGATCCCTTGATGCTGCAATTGCCCTAACACATGGGCTTCGTGCTGAAAGCGTTTGAGCATGTCCCGGTTGATAAACCCGGGACGGAGAACCTTTAGCGCCACGCGACGTTGAGGCGATTCCTGCTGAGCTTCGTAGATGATGCCCATGCCTCCTTCACCGACCTGGCGAACGATGCGGTATCCAGCGATCTGGTTTGGTAATGCTGGACTGTCAATGGGTTCGTTCGCGAGATCGGCGACTAGACTCTGAAGGCGTTCATTGGAAATGCCATCGTCAAACAACTGATCCTTGGAGAGATCCGCCCGGAGCAGCGCCTCCACATGACGGCGAAGTTCCGCGTCGGTCGCGCATGCTTCATTCAATAGCGATTCACGATCCCCAGTTGGGGTATCGCACAGGCGATCAAAGAGATCCATGACTCGTTCATGAAGATCGTTTGAACTCATGGTGCTTCCTCACCGCCCAGTTCCACGCGAAGCCATGCCCGAACGCGACGCCACTCGCGCTCAACTGACGATACTGAGACTTCCAGCACGCTCGCCGTCTGTTCGACGGTCAAACCCCCGAAAAATCGTAGTTCCACCAATCGCGCTCGTTCTTGATTGCGGTCGGCCAACTTCTTGAGGGCGTCATCCAGTGCAATCAAATCGACCGAACCATTACTCGATGGCGTATGCATCAAGGTTGCTTGACACTGCTCGTCTTTGGCTTTTTGGGCCAACACTCTTCGCCGCGCATGGTTGGTGAGGATCTGGCGCATTGCGGTCGCCGCGACTGCGCAAAAGTGATCCCGGCCCCTCCATTGATTCTCGGGTGCCTTTATCATGCGTACGTAGGCGTCATGTACAAGTGCGGTTGGTTGAAGTGTATGATCCGGTGGCAATCCCCGAAAATAAGCCCCCGCCCGCGCACGCAACTCTTCGTAAACCAGCGGAAGCAGCGCGTCAGCCGCCGACCGATCACCACAGCTCACACGTTGGAGTAGCAGTGTGGCATCTCCGCCTACTGGACTGGATGGGGAACATCCATCGGCCATGACCTCATTCTACGACCTTCGGCCCGTCGCCACAAACGTTTGCGAATCAAAGACTTAGGAGAAGAGATCAATAATTGGAGATTTCTTGAAGGACTCGACGCATCTCGATTGTGTTTGGGGTGAGGCGAAAGCGGATTGGCGCTCTCACTGATTGCAACGACCGACGCACGATGCGAAAGGAGCACACGTGACTATTTTGAACTTCTACCGAATGCATTTCGCAATAGCCCTAGCCATGCTGGCACAAACAGCAAGTCCAATCTGGGCGGCCGAGGCCATCTGGACTGGTGAATTCAACGAGAATTGGCAATTACCCCTAAACTGGGAAGACAGCTTGATGCCGGCGCCAGGCGACGACGCGACTTTTGATCAGACCGCGGCGCGCAAGGATGTGATCCTCATCGCTTCCGTCATCGTCAACAAATTGACTCTGGATAGCTCCGCTCCATACACGTTCTCGTCCGGATTGCTGTCGTCATTGAACTTCGCCGATCTGCTCGTGCCGTCAACCGGAGCGCCTGTTAGGCACACTCTCAATGTTCCAGTCACTCCCTTAGCCGACGATGGTTGGGCGATCGGTCAATTTGCAGCCGTCGAGATTCAGCAATCGCTTGCTGGTGATGTCGACGTGACCAAGTTGGGCGACGGCACGTTGGTCCTAACCGGTGATAACAGCAACTACGACGGAGATATCACCGTCGACGCCGGTGTGCTTGAGGTTGGCGTTGGCAACAGTCTGGGGAACAACACCGATGTCGCAATTGCAAGTGGAGGTGTCCTGCGGATTGCTGACAACGAAGGATTCGGTGGTTTAAATGGCTCCGGATCAATCGAACTGCTTGGTGACATCGGTGTCGGCACGGGGGATCAAACCTCGGCGTTCTTCGGAACCATTAGCGGAAACGGTGGGTTCGACAAGAAAGGCACAGGCGTGCAGACGCTCAGTGGCGCCAACACATACACCCAGCGCACTGAAGTGCAGTCCGGAACACTTCTCTTGAACAATACCAGTGGTTCGAGCACCGGAACGGCCTATGTCGAAGTTCAACACGGGGCAAAACTGGGAGGAAACGGGAGTAGTTCGGGGACAACAAATGTTCTTTCGGGGGGCACGGTCGCCCCTGGCGATGACATCGGTTCGTTGACTCTTGGTGATGTGATGTTTGAGCCGGGAGCAACGCTTGCGATTCAAATTGCCGGGTTGACTTCTGAAAGTGAGCATGACGTGCTGTCGATCAACAACACAGCGAACCTCGGTGGAACGCTCAAGCTCGAATTTGATGAGGGATTTACGGCCGACCCCGCTGATTCGTTTGTCGTTCTTACTGCGAATTCGATCAGTGGTGCGTTCACCAACGTCACTTCAACAGACGGGCGGTCCTGGGCTGCACGTTATGATACGACGAACCACCACGTGATTGTCGAGCGGGACTGCGATCAGAATGGAATCGCCAACACGGAAGACATCGCCAACTGCAACGAGAATCCGCTGTGCATGGACTGCAATGGCAACGGAATCCCGGACGGCTGCTACGAGGACACCCTGCCGCGACGCAATGCCACATTTCCATTCAAGCATACGCTAGATGGCGACTTCGACGGTGCCGAGGCCGTTTATGCAGCGGACTTGGATGGCGACGGGGATTTAGACATCCTTGGAGCAGCGCAGGACGCAGACGACATTGCCTGGTGGGAGAATGTAGCTGGTGATGGGAGTGCATGGACTAAGAACATTGTGGCAGACAATTTCAATTGGGCCAAATTTGTCTACGCGGCGGACATCGACAATGACGGAGACCACGACATATTGGGGGCCGCGCTATTGGCCGGTGACATCGCCTGGTGGGAGAATGTTGCAGGTGATGGGAGTGCATGGACCCGACACACAGTGATTAACGATTTTAATGGCGCCACTTCCGTCTATGCCGACGATGTGGACGGCGATGGAGACACTGACATCCTTGGAACCGCTGGTTCAGACAACGACATCACCTGGTGGGAAAACACGAGTGTTGATGGGAGCGCGTGGACTGAGCACAGGATAGACGGCACTTTTCGTAACGCCCAAGTTGTTGTCACAGCGGACATGGACGGTGATGGGGACGTTGACGTTCTTGGCGCGGCACGAGACGCGAATGACATAACTTGGTTTGACAACGTTGCCGGAGACGGGAGCACTTGGACGGAGAACACAGTGGCTGGAAACTTTACCGGCGCTGAGTTCGTATTTGCTGCGGACGTGGACGGAGACGGGGATAATGACATCCTCGGCGCGGCGTGGGGTGCCAACGACATCGCGTGGTGGGAGAATACGACGGGGAACGGGGCTAACTGGACGAAACACACAATTGACGCCACCTTTGCTGGTGCAGTCTCTGTGTTTGCAACTGACGTGGACGGTGATGGTGATATAGACGTTCTCGGCGCGGCCGCGAACGCGGATGACATCACCTGGTGGGAGAACACGATTGGGGATGGGAGCGAATGGTTCGAGCATACGCTTGAAGGAGACTTCGATGGCGCCGAATTCGTCTTTGCAGCAGATGTGGATGGCGACGGAGACACCGACATCCTCGGCGCGGCCAAGGACGCGGATGACATTGCGTGGTGGGAAAACCGCGGAGGACAGTACAAACTGACTACCACCGCCACCGCGCCCGAGAATTGGACAGCCGGACAGAGTGATGATTTATTTGAGATCGTTGTGATCCACAATGGCCGCTCCGGTGACAACAGCATCGAACTGGAAAGTGTTGCGCTACTCTTCGAGGAGAGCGCCGGCGTTCCTTTAACCACACAGGCCGCTGAAGGCGTAATTGACGGCGTGTCGATCTACTTGGACGACGGTTCGGGTAGCTTTGATGCGGGTACTGACGCACTGGTGACTTCATTGGAATCACTGAACCTCGTCGAGGGCGTGCAATCCATCGGTTTCACCCCAGGCGATCCTCTCGCTCAGGTGGCGTTCGATGTGCCGAACGCCTACTTCGTTACCGCGACCTTGCGGTCGCAGGTCAGCTCTTCATCACCCAAGATGTTTCACATCACGCATGTCGCAACCACGAGCTCAGTTGTCGATGTTGTCAGCGGTTGTCCAATTCTGCAGGAGTACTCGGGAAGCGATGTAACCGCAATCATCCAAAACATCATCAGCGACTGTAACACAAATGGCGTGGACGATTTGGAAGACATCAGTTTGGGCACCAGCGCGGACTGCAACTCAAATGAAATCCCTGACGATTGCGAATTGGATGGCGATACCGACGGCGTGCCCGACGACTGCGATGCCTGCCCCGGTTTCGACGACACAGTTGACACCGACTCCGATGGGATCCCGAACGGGTGCGACACATGCGCCGGTGGGGCTTCTTCTGCCGATGCGGATGGCAACGGCGTGGTCGATCTCGAAGACTACGCTGAATTCAAAACCTGCCTGGATGGCCCCAGCGGAACTGTGGGCATCGGTTGCGAATGCTTCGACTTTGACGATGACGGTGACAACGACCTGTCTGACTTTGCCCAATTCCAACTCGCGATGGATGGGAACTGAAGACCAGTAATTCTGTCTCGGGTTTGCGTTGGGTGGGGAATGCAATGGCGGTGGGGAGTCGACCTTGGCTCTCCATCGCCTGATTTGATTTGGGGCCCATCCATGCGCCCTCGCAGCCAATCCCGGAGTCGATTCGTTCATCTCAAGCGATCAATCTGGCCACTTTCCGAATCTGTAACTTATTGTCAATAATAGCTTTAAGGCAATTGCTGGGTTTTCGCCATATTCTTGAAGGGAAACGCCCGTTTCAACTGTGTTCGGGGTGAGAAGACGGCAAGGAGACGAGGAACGCCGTCGCAATCGGACGACCCAAGCAATAAGGAACCACGCATGTCAGCAAGAACCCAATCGCCGAGACTGCTCATCGCCTTAATCGCATTCTGCAGCCTGACGCCGACACTCCAAGCAGAAGACAAGTTCTGGGATGGTTCATTCAATCAGTTCTGGAGTATTCCATTGAACTGGACGCCGGCTGGCGCACCAGCCGTAGGCGACACAGTTTATTTTGAGGACAGCGCATCGATATACTCAATTCTTCTACTCGGAAGCCCCGAGGTCGACTCGATCGTTTTCGACAGCAGTAGGAATTACCTTTTGCAGGGCCCAGCAGACACCTTGACTGTCGGGGACGTTATCGTTGAAGACCAAGGCAACGCACCGGCACACACGATCCTTGCCAACGTCGAGCTGGACGATTCTGCTGACTGGTACATCAATTCCAATGCCACGCTAGAGGTAAGAGGTTCGCTCAATGGAAACGATATACTCAATAAGCGCGACACCGGTACCTTGATTCTAAGCGGCGTCAGCGGTAGCTACGCAGGAGACATCAGCGTGCGCAACGGCGTACTGGAAGTCGGTGTTGGTGATAGTCTCGGATCCGGATCCGATGTGGAGGTTCGCGGCAATGGAAGGCTGGTGGTCGCAAACGATGAGGGCTTCGGTGCTTTAAGCGGTTCCGGTTCGATTGAACTGATAGGAAACATCGGCGTTGGCGAGGGTGATCAATCTTCGATTTTCCAAGGCGACATAGGCGGCGATGGCGGTTTTCAAAAGAAGGGCACCGGTGAACTTATTTTGACCGGTGCGAGCACATATACCGGAGGCACTGAAGTACACGAAGGTGCACTATTGCTTCATAACACCAGTGACTCCGCCACCGGAACGGGTTACGTTGAATTGCAAGACGGCGCGACCCTTGGCGGTAATGGCGCAAGTTCCGGTGAGACATTTGCCCTGAGCGGCGGTTCTATCGCGCCAGGAGGTGTCCTTTTGGAGACAAGTTTGCCGGGCAGCTTGGAACTCGGTGATGTTACATTCGAATCCGGATCGAGACTCAAGATTCAGATCGGCGGGACCGAGCCCGTCCTCTCTCACGACGAACTCATTATCGGCGATACGGCGACGCTGGGCGGTACGCTGGATCTCAGCTACTACGGAGGGTTTGCGGCGACTGTGGGGGACACGTTCGTCGTCCTTCGCTGCCAGCAGATGGTCGGTGAGTTCGACGACATTATATATCCCAACAACAATAACAACGTATGGAAGACAACCTACACTGCAAGAAGGGTGGAAGTGCAGCTATGTCCGGACTCAGACTCGGATGGTGTATGCAACCCGTTCGACGTATGTGATGGATTTGATGACAACGGACCGGACGCAGACGGTGATGGCGTGCCCGATGTCTGTGACGCTTGTCCTGGCTTCGATGATACAGATGATGCAGATGAGGATGGCATTCCCGATGACTGCGACGCATGCCCAATTGACGCCAACAACGATTCGGACGGCGATGGCATCTGCGATTCGGATGACTTCTGCCCAGGTGACGACAACTTGGACAGCGATGGCGATGGTGTTGCGGATGGCTGTGATACCTGCCCCGGATTTCCCGACTCCCAAGACGACGACTTCGACGGTGTTGCCAACGGTTGTGACTTATGTCCGCAAGACAACGCCGACGATTCGGATGGTGATGGCTCCTGCGACTCGGATGATCTCTGCCCAGGCTTTGACGACAATGGTCCCGACGCCGACAGCGACGGTCAACCGGACGTATGCGACTACTGCCCCGGATCGGCCAGTGGCGACCTCGACGCTGATGGGGACATCGACAACTGGGACTTAAAGGATATGGACCTGTGCCTGACCGGTCCGGGGCTACCCATAGAGCCCGGATGCGAGTGCTACGATTTTGATTCGGACGGGTCGGTTTCGCTCGCAGATTATGCTCAGGTTCAAGCGATGTTCACGGGCGGTACTGTGACATCAGAGTCTGCCGGAACGATTGATGTCCGCAACATGGTCAACAACGTGAGTTCGAGCGGGTTCGCGATCTTTGGTGAAAACGGGGACGACTTTGCGGGCTACTCGGTCGCAATCATTGGCGACATCAACGGCGACGGATTGGGTGAGATGCTGATTGGAGCGCCGTCTTGGGGAGCCGATGAACGTAGTCGGGCCGGGCGAGCGTACGTGGTTTTCGGCAAAACCGATCTGAGCGCGGTGTATCTGTCGCAAGTTGCCGCAGGAATCGGTGGCTTTGCATTGGAAGGCGAATATGGCGGGATCGACCATCCTTACAATACGATCGAAGTCGGTCTGGACTTTTCCCACGAGGACAAGGACGGTCCCGACGGCGAGGGCGCAGGTTTTCGCGTGGATTCAGCCGGTGACGTCAATGGCGACGGCATCTCGGACATGCTCATCTCGGCGCCATACGCGCCTGTCGATGGCGAGTTTTGGGCAGGTCGCACTTATGTGGTCTTTGGAAGTCCCGCTCTTGGCGATTCTATGCCAACCAACCTTGGTGACTTAACCGCGCCCGGTGCCGGCGGCGGTTACATCATCGAAGGCGAACGCGGAATCTGCCAAGATAATCTGAATGGATGCCGCAATGACCACGGTGGCGAATCCAGCGACAATGGTGATTTAGCCGGATGGTCAATCAGTGGTGCCCGCGACATTAATGGCGACGGTCTGGCCGACACGGTTGTTGGCGCGCCGCGGCGTCGGAACAACGATCTGGGACGCGGATACGCCGTATTTGGTTCGGCTGATACGGAGACCTTGTCTCTGGCGACTTTGCTCGATGGCAACTCGCCGCGAGGCTTCGCCATGCTCGATAACGATGTGGATATCAGCTGTTGCGATGGCGCCGGTTTCAGCATCTCTGCACATGGAGACTTCACCGGCGATGGCCTTTCTGACATCACCATGCATGTCGTCAACCCGCTCGCACGCCTATCAACGTACCTCGTGCATGGTCGTACTGCGACGGATTCGATCGATTTGATTCCGACGACTCCTGGGGTTGTGAATCTGGCAATGGGGTTCTTTGACTGGGATATCTTCAATGATTTGCCATACTCTGGCCGCGTGTTATCCGGCGCGCCAATGCAACTTGCTGGTGACTTCAATGGTGACGGACGATCAGACTGGTTCGTTACGATGATCAACTATCAGGGGTATGCCGGCGTTTATCAGGCGCACGAAGTATTGGTAGTATTCGGTTCTGACGACGATGACGTTGTTCTTGATGATCGATTCGGCACCTACGACTCCCCATTCCCCACGCCAGACCGAGGCGTACGTATGTTCACACTTGAGGACGATTCATTTCCGAGGAGCATCAACGCAATAGGCGATGTGAATGGCGATGGAATGGACGATCTGCTTTTTGGAAGCTCCAATCGCACGTTTGTTGTATTCGGCCAGTCCGAATCGGGTGCCATTAATCTCGATACGTTGAGCGAAGACCAAAATGGAATCGTCATTCTTGGAAGCGAGTCAGGTGACGAACACGGTTGGTCAGTCAGTTCATCCGGCGACGTCAATGGCGACGGTATCAACGACATTCTGATGGGCGCACCCTGGAACGATTCCATTGCCACCGATGCGGGAGTTGCATACTTCGTCTATGGAGATGACTTCAACGGTTCAATCACCCATCGCGGAGATGAAACAGACGATACGCTGACTGGTACGGGCGGAGACGATTCGATGGTTGGCGGTCAGGGAAATGACCTAATGATTGGAGCTGGTGGCGCGGATACCTTCTACGGTGGTGCCGGTGACGACACCATCGTGATCGGTAGCTCCGAATTCTACCGCGTTCGCGGTGGCGCTGGTGAAGACACACTCCGCTTTTCGGGCGAGATTGTGCTCAGCCTTGAAGACCAACGCGATCGCATTGACGAAATTGAACGAATCGATTTGGGCGAACCCGGTCCTGACTCAGTGTCGGTGCGTCGCCTCGATCTTCTGAATCTCAGCCCGACGAGTAACCGCCTGTATGTCGTCGGTACGTCCGAAGACAAGGTTGAATCACTGGGCGACAATTGGCAGTTCAATGGCGCCGTTGCCGACAACGGTATCGATTTCAATAGCTTCAGCGCCGGACGTGCGGAGCTGTTTGTTGAGGTCGGTGTCACACTGAAGTTCTCTCCGTATGTCGCCCCCGATACTTTGACAGTCATCGAAAATACGCCTGTGGATACTTCGGTCGGTTTTGTCAATGCGTCGGATGCGGACGGCGACACCATTGTGGACTACACGATTGTCGGGGGAACGGGTGCAAGTGTCTTCCGCCTCGACATTGCAACCGGGGAAATCTTCGTCGATGGTCTAATCGACTTTGAACAAGTGAACACCTACACGCTAAATGTTGAGGTGACCGATAGCAGTGGTTCAATCGGTGATGCAACGCTCATCGTGAATGTCATTTGCGTGAACGAAGCCCCAGTCTGGATCACCCAGCAATTCGTATCGGTGTTGGAAGAACACGCACCGGCTGGCGAGTCTGTCGGTACGTTTGAAGCTACGGATCAAGACGGTGGCGATACGATTCGATACGAAATCGACGTTGAGGATCCGACGCTCACCTCACCGGCATTACCCGGTGCGTTTGCGATCGACCCGATCGGGGGTGCGTTGACGGTTGGTGACGGATCGCTCCTGGATTTTGAGTCTTCACCAACGCAGGAATTCACAGTATATGCGGTCGACAGCAACGGGCTGAGTTCGCCTCCGGTGGTGGTCAGCATCACTCTTCAAGATGTGGATGCCTGGATTGCTCCGATAGACTTCAGTTTTGAAACGACCGACGCGAGCATCTGGTCGACGGACGGTTCCCTGACTTTGGAGGACTTTCAACTGGGATTCGAGACGACCCTTGATTCGCCGGATGAGGGCATCGAGTTATTTGGACAAGACTTGGGTGTGTCCATCAATGGTGAGACGGAATTGATTGCAATTCTAGACTGGGATCCGGGTAGCGTCAGCGCGTCCATTCCCTTCAAGGCGGGAATTGCTCTACCGGACGAAGTCAACATTGGCGAGACGTTCACAATTGCAGTCACAACCTTGACGCCCGACACGGAGCCCGAGATGTACGGTACGACGCCGGGCATGGACTTCAGGGTTGATTTCGCAGTGACAGACTTTGAATTGGAAACGGACTTCTTCGACTACGGACCAAGATCGTTTGCGGACTCATCGGAGGGAATCATCTCTTCTACAATTCCGAAATCGTGGCAGGCTGTCGCCGGCGCCGCAACCGAAATGGGCACGACGCAGACCATCACTAAACAGTTGTTGAGGGCAGACACGATCAATTGGAATTCCTACATCGAACAAGCCCTGAGCGCAGCAGGGTTACCGAGCAACACCGGAACGATCCCACCAGTCGAAGTCTTCGGCATGGTAATTACCGGGGAATACTTGCTATGGAACTTCAGTTTCAACGGCGACCTAAGAGTTGAGCAGAACTTCTTCCTTGATTGGAGTCAGCCCTCTGCCTCTATCGAATTTGAAGATGGAAGCACGATGCCCTTACCCCTTGACCAATCGATCGATGTGACGCTTCCGGCAGGTGCCGACGTGAACAATGATGGCCGAGTCGACTATGAAATCGTGTTCGATTTGCCATCGACCTTCACCAACGACAGTACATTCTACGGTACCCTTCGTTCAGTGTCAGAAGCCGCTGGGTTCGACCTCGAAGCCTGGTACCAGGGAATTTGTCCTCCATCCGGCTGCTACATCGAACGGTCGTACGGTCCGATGATTTCGCAGACTACCGAATGGGATATTGAGCTCACGGAAAATAGTCCGGGGCCATGGGACCCAGGCGAAGGTCCTGGCGAATTCCCGCTGGGCGGGTTGGGTGCGCACAGCCTTACAGGGGCGATTGATCTAGCCGAGTAAGAGCGTCTCCACTTCCCCGAATCAGCCAAAGATGATGGGTAATGATTCGCTCATTGGCAAAAGGGTGCTGCGGGGAGTCCCCAGGGACTCCCCGCAGCTTTCACCGTTCGAGCTCATTGAACTGCCTGAATGCCACCTAGCGCATCATGAGCAATTGAAATTCAGAGAAATCACTAAGATCGTTATCACCATCGACATCGAAGTCGAAGCAATCGCATTGCATGTCAAGACCGGCTTGCGGTCCCGATAGACATGCCTCAAGCATTGCATAATCGCTCAGGTCGACCGCGTGGTCGAAATTGCAGTCCCCGGGTCCGTAAATGACCGCGCATCCTTCGCTATCTACGTCAACATCTGACAGTGTATTGGGGCAGGAGTCACACGTGTCCGGCACCATGTCATTGTCGCTGTCGAGCACTCTACAAGCCGCTCCGGAGGCCCGACTTCGAACATGATCTAAGACAGATGCTGCAACACCAACGTCGGCCTCAGGCACGGTCCAAACGAATGCCACCCGAACCGTCGATTCTGCAAAGTCGCTGACGTCAACCATGCCTGTTCGACCTACGGGCGCAAGCGTACCCGTTGGCGGTGGGTTGAACGTTGTACCTGCAGACATCGTGGCGATCACGTCGGCCTGCAAGGTCGTGCCTCCGCCCGCAGGTTCGATGTGCACTTCGAATGTGCGGTCCAGCGTCGCAAGTGCAAGATCCCATTTGAGGACGTAGTCAAAGACCAGCCATGCAGCGTCACTGGCGATCGCCATGTCCTGTTCGATTCGGATAACACCCGGTGTAGAACCTGAATTGGCAACGAACGCGGCGAAATTACCCTCCGAAATGGGAAGTGGAAGAACCTGCCATGGTTGGTCCGGTATTTGAAGGTTTTCAACATGCCAATCCGTGAAGTCACCAGACTCAAAGCCGAGGTTGTTACCCCCTGTCGTCACCGAGCAGTAGATGTCGCAGACGTCACCGACTCCATTCGAATCACAGTCGGTTTGTTCAGGATTAGCGAAGTCCGGACAATTGTCGCAGCCGTCAATGACACCGTCCTGATCGAAATCGGCCTCATTGTCGCCCGAGCACAAGTCGCAACCGTCTGGTATGCCGTCACTGTCGCTATCGATTCCGTCGTCAAATCCTGGGCACGTATCGCAGCCATCCGCAATTCCGTCAGCATCGGTGTCGAAGTTGTCGTCATGGCCTGGACATGCATCACACAGGTCCGGGACGCCGTCTGCGTCTGCATCAAACTCGTCCGGGAATCCTAAGCACGCATCGCAGTCGTCCGGTACACCGTCCAAATCAAGATCAAATGTGTCATCAAACCCGGGGCACTTGTCGCAACCATCGGGAACTTGATCGCCGTCGGCATCGGCTGTGTTGTCGTAACCCGGACAGAGATCGCAACCGTTCGGGACGCCGTCGCCGTCGGAATCAATCGTATCATCGAATCCGTTACAAATGTCGCAACCATCCGGAACTCCGTCGCTATCAGCATCCAACGCGTCATCGAAGCCACCACAGACATCGCAGCCGTCAGGAACGCCGTCAGTATCCGCATCCAGCGCATCGTCGAAACCGGGACACAGATCGACGTTGTCGCAAGTTCCATCCAAGTCGGAATCGAGGTCCTCGATTCCACAGCCGCACTGACCGGGACTGGTCTTGTTGCCATCATTCGGACAACCATCGTTGCAATCTGCTGAACCGTCGCTGTCCGAATCCGTATCGGGAATGCCGCACCCGCAAGCCCCTGGCGCAGTTTTGTTTGCGTCGTCTGGACACCCGTCGAGACAATCTGGCGTATCGTCTCCATCGGTATCGGGTATGCTGATTGTCACAGTTGACATGCATGTGTTCTGATTGCCGGAGCGGTCGGTCACGGTCAACGTCACCATGTTGCCACCAACGTCAGCTTCGCCGAATTGAGTACGATCTAGACTACGCGTAAAGACTCCGGAGCATGCATCGCTTGAGCCGTTATCGATGTCGTCGACAGTGATCTCCACCGTACCATTGGTGCAGATTTCGAAGCTCAATTCAGCCACACATTGAGCGCTGGGGGCAACATCCTCGCGGACTTCGACGAACGTCTCGCAATTCCCGCCGTTGCCAAATTCGTCGTACGCGATCATGGTCACTTCGTGGAATCCAACGTCGTCGCAGGAGAAATTGAGTGAACTGCCTGGAACTGAGCGATCGGCTTCAAGCCTGAAGCTCGAGCCCCCCTGCGATCCATCCTGATAGTAAAACCCGTACTTACCGCCTGACTGAAATGTGTGAATTTCAAGGAGATCCTGTCCGTCACCGAAACCGTCATGACCCGGTCCGGAATTCGATTCATAGTAAGCGATGCTCGTCCTGTGTGGATCTTGTGGCTTGAGCCAATGGGCGATCGTGCCAGCGTGACCGAGGGTGTACCCGTGGGTCATCGAATCGTTGCCACCGTCGAATTGCAGAGCATTCCCCACCTCACCGGGCACCCATTGAGCGTCGTTGTTGGCAAAGCCAACCAGCGTCCCGGGATTCGCACCTGCATCATCGACTGCAACCAGTCCGGAAGATTCGTCGAACCTCCAACGGGCGGAGGGAGTGGCTGTCGGCGGAGTGTCCACGCTTGATGGGTCAAACAACTGCTTCACCTCCAGCGGTGTCAACGACCTGTCAAACACCTGAACATCGTCGATACCTCCTAACCAATGTCTGCTCGGCGTCGTTCCTTCCAAGGCATTCCCAATTTGTCGAACGGTTGCAGAATTGTTGTTGAACCAATAGCTACTGATGTTCACCCGGGCTTGCTCAACACCATCGACATAAAGCACGGCGTCGCCGGCTCGATCCCATGTCGCCACGACGTGTGCCCAGCCACTGGCGTATACCTGATGTGCGTCAATGTTCCCGCATACATCGGAGGATCCGCCATCAAAATCGCTGGCGGTTAGAGTACCGGTCCCTGCGGCGTCGAGCGTCACGGTCTGATTTGAACACACGGCTTGCGGGAGGGATATGTCAACAACAGTCACTTGGGCGAGGCATTGGGAACCGAGCTCGTCATTCCTGACGGACAGTATGGCGTCGTTGACTCCGATGTCTGCGCACGTGAATGACGTCGGCGAAACAGACATGGAGTAATTTCCGCAATTGGAAAGCACGCCATTATTGACGTCCTGAGGTTGAATGGTTGCCACTCCGTCAGCGTTTAGGTATGCAGTATGGTTCTTGCAGGAAACGATCGGGAATTCGGTCAGTTGATCGCAAATCTCGATGGTGAATTCTACGAATCCTTTGCTCTGTGGTGGCCACTCATCATTGACGTCAGGAGGAGACTGAGCATGTGCCCTGAATGTCAGGTCGCCGGCTAACGTTCCGAGCGGAATCTGAACGGATAGGTCGGAGTTCATATTCGCCCAATTGACCGTCGTGTTGTAGACGGTATTGAACTGACCACTTCCAGGCTGAGTCTCCATGTAGAGGTTCACTCCGACATCATCTGCCCAGTCGTATCCACCGTTCCCGGTTGACCCGCGCGGCGGGGTCACGCGTACAGTGATTGTGTCCCCAGGCCCCGCCCCCAAGGCGTTTGGGACGGCTGCAGCTGGTGCGGGCGTCGTGTACCAGTAACCGATGCGGAGACCCAGGTGCGGCCAATTCGGATCTGGATTGTAGGTGTATGTATAATTGGTATATGGTTCATGTTGACGAAGTTGGAGATTATTCCAGAATATTCGTCCGAAATTTTCCCTGTCAACCCAGGGATCACAGTCATCCTCATCCTCCCAAGGCCAGTAGAATTCGTCGTTCTCGATATAGGTAAACGTAAATGACGCGGCCTTGGGTGAAGCAACGGCATCCGTCAAAGTGACGAGGCGCGCACCGACTCCATGCCAGCCACCGTCCCAGTCGTCGGTTACCCAAGTATCGCAATAGCGGCCGTTGGGAACCAATCCTGGGGCTTGAAAGTCCGCATCGACCCTGAATTGATGTTCGGCGTTGTCACCCCCTCCGGTTACACTCCCGTCTGTACCAGGATCACCCACGTAGACTGAATCGACCCAAACATTCATATCGATAGGGCCATCGTTGTAATGCGTGTTGGTCGATTGAGCGATTGACGGCGACGCGTTAAGGAACCCAATGAGCATCACGGCTACAGAAAGTGCTTGGTTCTGGCGGCCTATCCAAACTCTTGTAGTTGATTGTTTGCAACTAACTCCATCCGTCATCGATGCGACTCCTCTGTTCAAACATGTGCATTTGGTTGGGCGTTCCAATCCAGTGACGCAAGTAACGCGAAATCGAGACGCCGGAAGCTCAGATAATTTCGTGAAACTTTTTCTTTGGTTTTCACAAATGGTCCCGATTCCGGCAGCAATCAGCTGGCAAATCTCAGCGGTGGCGCCTTGGCGTGACTTGGTGAACCAAGAGAAAGATAGAATCGCGGTGAGAACTGGCTGTGGGCCATCTCGCACCACGACTCTATGTCGTCATGAGTTTGTCACTGCGGATCGGGTTATGGGCAGTCGAAGGTCCGTTGGAGCAAGGCAAAGTCTGCTAGATCGGCGTCGCCATCAGCATCCAGGTCCGCTGCTCCGCATCCGTTCGACATTGAGTTGTTCGGACCGAACATGCAGTTGGTGAAAATGGCGTGATCGCTCGGATCGCCCTGACCGTCGCCATTAAAGTCGGATGCGCATGACGTATCACATGGGTCACTGACATCTAAGATCAGCAGGCCGGCACTACCGTTGGCGATGTACGCGGTTGAATCCACCACGTTTACGTTCACGACACCGTATGAGGAGAGGTGCGAGCCGAGCAGTTGCGGCGACATCGGATCACTGGCGTCGACGACCTGCAGCAAACCGCTGCCGCTATCTGCCAGATACAAGGAGGTGCCGACTGCCGTCATGCCATACACCTCACCTGGGGTTTCATGAGTTCCCAGCAGCGTGATGTTGGCCGGATCGCCCACGTCAAGGATCTCCAGACCAAGCGGTCCATAGCCCACGTATGCGATGTCGCCCACCACGGCCACATCCGAGGCCGCGGCCGCGGCCCCCACCGTGTGGTACTCACCGAGCAGCACGGGGGCGCTCGGATTGCTCACATCAATAACGAGTAAGCCATCACTTCGTACCGCCAAATACGCCGTGCCGTCTGTCACTGCCACGCTGCGGGCTTCGCCAGTTGTGTCGTACGAGCCAACTAACGTGGGTGAAGCCGGTGTGCTCACATCAATGATTCGGAGACCAAGCTTGGAGGCTACAAACGCGAGATCACCTGCTATTTCCACATGATAAGCTTCATCGCTTGGCATGGGGTACGAACCGAGCTGCGCGGGCGAAGCCGGATCGCTCACATCCACAATCTGCAGACCGGTAATCGGGTCCGCCACGTAGACGGTCGTGCCCACGACGGCGGCAGAGCTGGCGTAGCCCATCGTGTCGTACGAACCGAGTGGCAAGGGCGATGCCGGCTCGCTCACATCGACAACCTGAAGGCCGCCGCTGCCATCGAGAACGTACGCGGTCGTGCCCAGCACTGTGACGTCCGTGGCATAGGACGGCGTATCAAACGCGCCCAGCGAGTCCACCGTCAATGGCGGTGTTCGCATTTCGATAATCTGTACTCCGAAATCGCCGTCTGCCACATATACCTTGTTTTCATGGAGCAGCAGTCCGACAACCGTTCCGGGCGTGCTGTACCAACTGCTCAACGCTGGGGACGCAGGGTCGCCCACATCGATGATCTGCAACCCGGCGTCGCCGTCTGCGACATACGCCGTGCCACCCTCTACGACCACATTAATGGCCGCACCCTGTGTGTCGTATGTGCCGAGCAGCTCGGGCATGGTTGGATCGCTAACGTCAATGATTTGTAGTCCTTCTTCTCCATCGGCGACATAGGCGACACCATCGACAACGGTCACACCCACCGCGAAACCCGGCGTGTCGTACGAACCGAGCAGCGTGACATTGGAAGGATCACTTACATCGACGATCTGCAAGCCCGCCTCGACAGACGCGACATAAGCTGTGTTGCCTGCGACTGCCACGTCGAAGGCGAGACCACTTCCAATAGAACTGCCCAATAAGATCGGAGTACTTGGGCTGCTCACATCGATGATCTGAAGCCCGTTGGCAAAGGCCGCGACGTACGCCGTCGTGCCCCGGACCGTCAGGCCATACATCGACCCGGCCTCGGAGTAGGAGCCGAGCAGCGTTGGGGAAGTCGGCGTGCTTGCGTCAATGATGAGAAGTCCTAGGTCCACATCGGTCACGTACACTCTTGCTCCGTCCGCCCACACGTCGGACGCGTCGGTTGACATATCAGGCGCGCTGAGAACAAAGGGCGCCGACAGATCGCTCACATCGGCAACCAGGAGTCCGTGAGTGCCATTTGCCAGGTATGCGATATTGTCCTCGATCGCCAGGTTGGTGGCGAAACCCGATGTGTAAAGCCCGCCGAGCCGTTCCGGAATAATACAAGGTGATGAATCGTTTCGCAGGCGGGCAACGCGGAAACCAATGCCAGTCCACTCGAAGGTTGGGACGTAGCTGCTCTGGTTCCAGGAACGCAGATCGTCCGACGAGCTATAGTACGCCCCACCCCGTGAAACGCGAGACGTGACGAACGCGATCCCTTCGGACCATTCAAAGACGTTACCGCCCTGATCGAAAGTCCCATAGGGACTGACCGACGGTCTGGCGTCGTATGCACCAACATCAGTGCGGTAGTATGGCGCACCGATTGCATAGTCGCTGCCATTGAAGTTCGCCGAACCGTCGTCCATGTCGAAACCCGGAGGCGCTTCGGACGACGGTGCCGTGTCCGAACCGGTCGGGTAATCCCAGTAATTTGCCGTCGCACCGTCGTTGTTGTGATACGCCGATTTGTACCACTCGTCTTCCGAGGGCAGCACCCAGGTGGCGTCTGGTTCGCGAGTAATCGCAATCAGTTCCTCATCGGTTGTCGCGCCGTTGAGAAAGTAGGATCCATCCTCGGTGGTGGTCAGGTCTTGGGTGCCGGTGGTGGGCTGTCCGTTGTGCAGCCAGTTACAGAAGCGGGCCGCGTCACCCCACGAGACGAAGTTTACCGGCCGATCTTCCCAGTCCGGCGCAACGCTGTACACATGGCCGCCCGGTGAGCCTGCCTGCCAGATCTTGCAGCCAGTATCCTCATCCCACATGTCCGGGTTATACAAGCCGTGGGTGTCATCAGTGGCGATGGCATTGAGAAACTCCGTGTACTGCCCAGCGGTGATCTCGAACTGGCCGATATCGTACAAGTGGTCTACGGAACCGTAGCCTCCATGCGGAGCATCACCGGCGTTGCCCGGGTGAGTGATGGTGATCGTCTCAACGGACACTTCCGCTACAGCAGCAATTGGTGTAACACGGAACGTAAACTCGGCTGGCCCATGCACTTCGGGAAGGTTGATGGTGATAGAGCTTTCGGTGAAGGAAACGTCATTCACCGCGCCGCCGCCTATCTGAGTCACCTCATGGATTCCCGCAGCCAGAGGATATACGAAGTCGAGTCCAGTAAACGTCCAGGTTGACTCGCTGTTGAAGTGACCGGAGGGGTACCGCAGGGTTAGCGTATCTGAGGCGAAATCGGCCTCATAAACATCAAAGAACAGGGGGTGAGTCCAACTTGCATCGACGCCTGGATCTTTCACCGTCGCAGTACCGCTTGCGAGATTGCCCGCAACGGCTGCCGCGAAACTCCAGTTGAACGTATCATCTTCGAGACCAGCGAGCAGCCGGTGTTCAATGTCGAAGTCGAACCCGCGGGTGCCTGAACCATCCGGGATAGTAATCGTGATGGCGTCTTTGGTGAAGCTAATGTCATCCACTGCCGTCCCACCGGTCTGAGTCACGTCGGAAATTCGGGATGGTGCGCCTGGCCAGTCCAGATCGTGGAACGTCCAAATCGTCTTGTTTCCGAGCGGGCTGTTGTTGAAATGACTCAAGGACAGCGAATCATCCGTCATGAAGATTGAATCAACCGTCATGAGGTCGGCTTCATACAGGGAGGCGAGGGCAAATCCGATCGTCGTACTTGCCTCAGCACCGGGTTCCACGACAACGGCCAAACCAGACTCGATGGAACCGACGTTCTCTAACGCGAAGTCCCACTCTATCGAGTCACCAATGAGCGACGCGCGGGCCGAAGATGTGGACATGCTCAAGCATACGACCGAGCACAAACCGACAACATGACGCATAGCGATTCCACAAGATGCACTGCGTGCCGCAGGCACCAGTCGAGCAGCATACCAGGTTTCCATGTTTCGTCTTGCTGCCCGTGTGCGACCATTTCCTTCAAGCATGATTCCAACTCCAGTTTCCAAACGCTGACATGAATTCAGCCGACCTCATTGACCGGTGACGATAGGAACGCGAATTCGAGACGCCGAAGGCTCAGAAAAAAGTCCGATGTAGGCGGTTTTTCTTCGTTTTCCGCCATTTGGTGCCTTCTGGCGGTATCTGGAATGGCCACCTTGGGCGTGGTACGCTCTGAGAATGTCAGATGAATCGAACTATGCCACGCGATTGCTGGAGGACCTGAACGCCGGATACCAGTCTGCGGCGGAGAAGTTGACGCCCCTGGTCTACAACGACCTGCGCTCGATTGCCGGACGATTCTTACGCGGTGAGTCTCCCAATCACACGCTGCAACCGACGGCACTGGTGCATGAAGCGTTCCTTCACCTGATCGACCAAACCCGTGTGCAGTGGCAGGGGCAAACACACTTCAAGGCGGTCGGTGCCACTGCGATGCGGCGGGTGCTGATCGATCACGCTCGAGCCAGGCGCGCTCAGAAACGCGGTGGCGATTTTAAACAAATCACATTGACCGGCCTGCTGACGCCATCGCACGAAGAGGCGATTGATCTAGTGATGCTGGATGACGCCCTGGAGAAACTCTCCCAGCTGGACGAGCGCCAGTACCGTGTCGTTGAGCTTCGTTTTCTGGGCGGTCTCACTGAGGCAGAGGTGGCCGACATTCTTAAGGTCTCACGCACAACAGTGCAAAGTGAATGGCGCATGGCCAAGGCGTGGTTGAGCGGTGAACTCAGAAAAGCGGGGCTTAGGTGACGCCTGAACAATACCAAGAAGCCAAGGTTCTGTTCGAAGAAGGACTGTCGGTCCCCGTTGAGGAACGCGGAAGCTGGCTTGATGATCGATGTCCCGACGCAAACCTGCGCGAAGCGGTTAGGTCGCTTCTCTCGGAGCACGACGCGCCGCATGCATTCGTTGATGGTCCAATGGATCAGGGTATTGCCGAACTGATCTCGGATAACGTGGATTCGGTCGAGACATGCGCAAAACGTGCGCTGCTACCCAAACGAATCGGGCAGTACAAAATTGTGAAGATCGTTGGCCAGGGTGGGATGGGCACCGTTTATGAGGCCCAACAGCAGTCACCTCAGCGTCGGGTTGCCCTGAAGGTAATTCGTTCATCGATGATTTCTCGACAATTGATTCGGAGATTCAAACTTGAAGCAGAGGTTCTGGGCCAGTTGCAGCACCCAGGTATCGCGCAGATTTACGAAGCCTCCATTGACGAGCGTTCGAATGACAGCGCCCCGTTCTTCGCCATGGAGTTTATTGAAGGCCAATCGCTCACCAACTTCTGCAAGGCGCGTGAATTGAGAGTCGACCAGTGCCTGGAGTTGGTTGCGCGGGTGTGCGATGCAGTGCAGCACGCTCACCAAAAAGGGGTGATCCACCGAGATCTCAAGCCGGTCAATATCCTGGTCATCGATGACGAAGAAAATGCCTCATGTATCGAACGATCGGCGCACCGGGCTACCACGAAGCCAATGGGCCAACCCAAAATAGTCGATTTCGGTATCGCCCGAATGCTCGATAGCGATCAGCGGGTCGTGACGCTCGAAACGAATGTCGGTGAGCTATTGGGCACGTTGTGTTATATGAGCCCTGAGCAGGTCTCTGCGGACACTTCGGACATCGATACGCAGTGCGACGTGTATTCGCTTGGTGTGGTTCTCTATGAAGTACTCGCGGGTCACGTACCCTTCTCCTTCAGCGGCATGGCCATCACGAAAGCGGTGAGCATCGTACGCGAGCAAGATCCGCCGCGGCTAGGATCGGTTGATCAGGCCCTTCGCGGTGATATCGAAACGATAGTGTGCAAGGCAATGGAGAAGCAGCGTGGTCGCCGATACGCAACGGCGGCTGAGTTGGCAGCGGACATTCGGCGCTATCTAAACTCCGAGCCAATCCAAGCCCGGCCAGCAACCACATTCTATCAATTGAGCAGATTTGCCCGACGCAACAAGGCGTTGGTGGGCGGCGCAACAGCGACGATGTTAGCGCTTATTCTTGGTTTGGTTGGCAGTTTATACGGGTTGCAACAAGCAACGCAACGACAGAAGCAGCTTCAGGCAGTGGCTGACTTTCAAGGCAGAATGCTCACCAACATCGACTTGGAAGAAATGGGTGGGCAGTTGCGAGCCGACCTGCGGACCGACGCGGTTCGGGTAGCCAATGAAGACGACGAAATCTCAAGAGTACTCGTCGAGCAACTCCTATCACGCATCGACGCCACAGGCATTGCAAGCCGATTGCTCGACGAGCAAGTGATCTCCAACGCCGTCGATACGGTCGATCGTGAATTCGAAGATCAGCCTCTCATCGAAGCCGAGCTTCGAATGTCATTGGGCAGCGTTTACGATTCGCTTGGGCTATATGAAAAAGCCCGATTGCAATTCGAGTCAGCGCATTCTCATCGGTCGGCCCTCGTTGGCACGGATGATCCCAGCGCACTTGTAGCAGCACGAAAGGCCAGCATGACACTGGCAATGCTGGGACGCTACGAAGAAGCGGAGCAAGAGTTGCTGGAAGTTGTTGAAGGCATGCGACTAGAACTTGGCAGCCAAGACCCTGAAACTCTAAGGGCCTTACTCCAGTTGGCTTCGATACAAGAGGACAGGTCAAAGTTCTCCGAAGCCGAGGAGAACTTTCGCGAGGCCCTCGTTGTCGCGCGCCGCGAACTGAACCCTCATGACCAATTGCTGATCGATGCAATGGCGATGCTCGGTAATCACCTGCGTCACACCAATCAACCGGAAGAGTCGGAATCGCTATTGCGAGAAGTGCTCCAGATCTCTCGAGATGCAAAAGGCTATGGGCACCCCAGTACGATCGCTCGGATGAAGGATTTGGCATTGCTTTTGACGTCGGTCCGAAAGTATGAAGAGGCCGAGCCTCTCATATCCGAGGTACATGAACGATTTCAAAATATCTACGGCGCAAACCATCCGAGCACGTTGTCATCCGGTCACAACCTTGCCGAAAACTACATCTACATGCGCAAATACGAATCGGCGGAACCCCTGCTTCGCGAGGCGTTGGCGAAAAGAAAAACAGTTCTTGGCGAAGAACACCCGGCTGTGTTGCGATCCTTAAATACACTATCGCACTTGCTCGTGCGGACCCACAGGCGAAGAGAAGCTGTGGACGTGCTACTTGAATCCTACCGAATTGCCGTGCGCACGCTCGGAATATCACACAACACCACAAGCGTTGCCGCGCTCAATCTTGCGTCATCATATAAGGATCTTGGAGCATTCAAGGAGGCCGAACAGTTTGCAATCGCTTCAATCGAAGGGCGGAAAGCCAGTTTTGGTCCTGATCACCCTCGCACGATCGTGGCTAAGGATGTGCAAGGAGCGATCTTGTTGGCAGCCGGTCGATTTGAAGAGGCCCGCTTATTGTACTCAGGTCTCATGGAGCAAGTTCGCAGAACCGGTATGACAGGCACGCGCTCGTATAGCTCGGTTCTTTCAAGATTGGCTCAAGCTCAAATTGCCTCCGGACACGCAGACAAAGCCGAACCGCTATGTCGAGAACTCTTAG
The DNA here is from genome assembly GCA_028285105.1 of Alphaproteobacteria bacterium. Classification (GTDB taxonomy): domain Bacteria; phylum Planctomycetota; class Phycisphaerae; order UBA1845; family UBA1845; genus UBA1845. Next base: position 27,260 of record JANQQE010000005.1, on the reverse strand, counting down.
ACTATTGTCGTGAGAATATGCCAAACAATCCCGCCGCCTTTGCTCTCGCCCAGCGACTTCATGTCACGAGCTTGATCCCTCAGCACAAATATGCCTCGGCTGAAAGTTTGCTTGACGAAGCATTGCCGGAACTTGAGAAACGCTTTCCCCCTGACCATTGGCAAATTCAATATACTAAAGCACTGATTGCTGCTACGCGATACGGCAGTGGAGATGCGGGGCAAAAGCGTTTCTTGGCAGAGCACGCCAAAGCCGTTCAAAAACTGAAAGAGCAGATATCAGTCAATGAAAGACAGATGATCGTTTCTCAACTCGATGCATATCTCATGAGCGATAACTCGCCAACCTCCTTACTTGCTCCCACTGACTAATCGTCGAAATATCATGGAGAATCGGGTGGGCGACAAACAGGCATACCTCAACTCCTCCTCGATGGTGATCAACCCCAATCGATATTCAGGGGCACGATGCCCTGATGACTTCGTCCCATTGGCCCATAGATACAACGAATAGACGTGATCAACATCTTGCCTCGCTGGTCCTGCCGCAATTGGATGATCAACCCCAATCCCAGATGCGCGTCTGAGCTGTGAATTAGTCGCTCTCCAACCGAGTACTCGACGAGTACTCGGTAAAAGTGGTCTATCGTGGTCTCAGCGGGTCAAGAGTGGTCTGACCGGTCTCGCAGCAAACTCGACGAATCCGCGATTTGAAGCTACTATCACTGTTTTGAGGAGGGATTAATCCCCGTTTCGAATCCCTCCTCCTCCGTTAAGTCTCTATTATCAAATGCTTTACATCAATATCGCCCCCAGAATCCGCCAGCTTTGTTAGGTACCACCACTATCGCAATTTGCTCGTAACCCATTTCCATTATTCGACTTGGACATTTTGGCGCTTAACGATGTTCGGTAGGGGTCAAAAACCTCCTCCTCTTGCCATCGAAATTCACGAGGACCAAGCAGGTGTAGGCGTGTTCGGAAATGAGTACTTGAGAAGTGTCACTATGTGTCACAACTGCGAACAAGTACACGCAAGGAGGAGGGCTTGCACCCACCCTCCGCAACAAGAAGGGTTCCTTCTGAACGTGGTGAGGCAACTGACATGCACATTGGGGCGGGGGGTATCGATCCCCTGGCCCGCGCGATCGCCGACTCACGAGTAGGGCCTTGGCGAAGCTTACACTCGCTCGATCAATTCCGCGCTGTTGAAACGACCGCAAGCCCTGCCGACTCGACATCGTCGCAGTTTTCTTCGAACATCGAATCACTTGATGAGGAGGGTCTGCACTGAACGAGATTCCACACAAAGTAATCAAACTGTCCCGGCGCGCGGGACAGCTTGATCGTACAAGTTGATTTGAACGCTCCGGAATTCGAGACCCAAACTACGGTCGCGCCAACATCACCGCCAACTCGGCGTAGTCTAGGAGGTCATTATCACCGTCATCATCGAAGTCGAAGCAATCGCAACCTGCGCCCGTTCCGCCTCCGGGACCAGATATGCAGGCGGAGAACTTGGTGTAATCATCGGTATCGACATCGCCATCGCCGTCGGCATCGCCGGTGGCCCATCCACCGGCGCATGGATCGCACGCATCGGGAATCAGATCGCCGTCTGTGTCCACCGTATCATCGCCCGAACTGCACACATCGCAAGCGTCACCGACACCGTCAGCATCCGCGTCGGCTTGATCGGCATTGTCGGTCAGCGGGCAATTATCGCAGGAATCGCCCAGCCCATCGCCGTCGGTGTCGTTGGTGTCCGGGCACTCGACGGTAAGCACCTCGCTGATCGCGTAGAGTGTGAACCTTCTGGTTTGCGGATACTCCCGATATTTAAGGAAGAAATTGCCGGTAGTCTCCGGCCAGCCCGCCATAGCCATTCCTTCACTGTCTGTGCCACCAAGCGGCGAGCTCGTCGATCCGCCCTGCTGCGTTCCGGTCCAAACGCGTGGGGTCGGTATCCGGAGGTCGCCCGTGAGATTGGGCGCCACACGAAGACCCGTCGGCAGCGTCCAGAAGTGGTCGTAGTCGTCAGCCATTCGATTTCCGTCTACGAGATAAATGGGAACGCCGGTCGGTCCATCCGCCTGCCACTCCGTGCCGCTGTTCACCGGCGCTGTCACTGAGGGAGTCGCGACAATCGCGGTCCAGGTCGCGTTCAGGCTGGCGAGACGCGGAACCCAACCGGCTTCAGTCGTGACGATTTGATTGTAATGATTCGCGTCGCTCGACTCGGCCGCGTATCGATTGGAGGTTACAAAGAACAGTCGGTATTGATCGCCAATTGTAAGGTCCGCGGGGACAGTGACCACCGGCGGATTGTCACACCCGTCTGGAATGCCGTCACCGTCGACGTCCTGGCTGTCATCGAATCCAGGGCAAAGGTCGATGGAATCTCCGACGCCATCCCCATCGCTGTCGGTCAGGCCCTGAAACTCGAAGGGCCCCAGGTCGAGATACGGGCTGACACCGGACCCGGTATTTGCGATCCCCAGATCGTCCAGAGGTCGATCAAGAGTCGCCTCTCCGCCAGCGGCGATGAACTCATCGTAATCGCCCCCGTCAATGCCGAGCGATCCGGCAGCGAGCCGAAAGTCAGCGTTATCCCGATCGACAAAGGTTGCGTTACCGTCAATATTGTCGCCGGAGGCGCCCCAGTAGATGTTATTCCAAGCGGCGAGTGTCCCTAGCTGATTGATCCACCCTTCCACGATTGAGTTCGTCATCTGTGTGCTGGACAGCGGCCGCAGTTGCATCACCTCTCCGTCACCGATCATTGTGCAGTTGACGAACTTCGCCGTTCCCTCTTCGTTGTTGACTACGATATCAATATTGCTGTTGTTGTAGAACAGGCAATCGAGAAAAGTCGGACCACCCTCTGCGATAGACACGGTCTCATAGCTCGTGTTATTGCCCGAGAATACACACCGATCGACCAATAGATCGTCGCGAAGAGTCATCGCGGTGCCGGTGCAATTCTTGAAGTGTACATTGGAGATTGTCGGCTTCGCCGCCACGGCGCTAACTGCAGGACCGCCGCCGTTGGTGATCGTCATCCCTTGTATCAATGTGTTTTCGGTCTGTAAGGTGTCCTGGAAGAGAAAGACTGAATCATCATCGTCATCTTCGCCATCGATGATGGTGGACCCGATGCCGGCACCGACGATCCTAAGATCAACGCCGGAAGGCATGACCAGGTTGTCCTCGTAGAAAGTGCAAGCGCCCAGATTGATTTCATCTCCGGACGTCGCGCTGTCGATTGCGTCCTGAACGGTTTGGTGAAACGTGCCCTTCGTTTGATTGAATGCGTTGATGTTGCCCGGACAGCCGTCGCACGCATCCCCGAACGAGTCGCCGTCCATGTCGGCTTGGTCAGTATTGGGGATGGCCGGGCAGTTGTCGCAAACATCACCGACACCGTCGCTTAACCCCCAGGAAATGACGTAATCGATCTGAACGTTCGTGAGTGCAGTGGAGTAGATAGCGACCTCGTCAAGCTCGCCGGTGAAGAAATTGATGGCGTTGCGCTTGCCCAGGAAAAGAGGTGAGTTGTTCCGCGTGGAACCCGTCAGCGTGTCTTGGGCGGAGGCCTCCTCCTCGCCGTCAATGTAGAGGCGAAGCACGCCTGTGTTTTCTCGCACGAAGGCGACGTGATGCCAGCGGGCGTCATTGATTCGAGTCCGTGAAAAGACACTTACGCCGGAGGAACCGTCGTACCGGGCGGCGGTGATTTGCCCGGGGGTCGTGGCGTCCTGATTGCTAATCCGGATGACAAAAGGGTAACCGCCGATTCCGTCCCACTTTTCGATGATGTCATTGTCGGTGTTGAGCGTATCGTTTTGCACCAGCGGTGCCTTGATCCACGCCATGACAGTGAAGGCCGCATCGGTATCGAAGTCGATGGCTTCACTGTCCGGAATGGTGACCGCTTCGTCAACGCCATTCAGCACGATACCGCCCCCACGCCGTCCGTTCACGGTCCACGCAGCTGGGGCAAGTATTCCGTCGACGCCGTTTACCTCGTCGAACACTGTCGTTCCCACCTGACCTTCGAAGCGAAACGCGGCGGCTGGTTGCAACTGCGGATCGATGGAGTCGGTGTCGGCTTGGTCGGCGTTGGCGATATCTGCGCAGTTGTCGCATCCATCGGCGATGCCATCGCCGTCAGTGTCCACGGCATCATCAGATCCGGGACAGGCGTCCAGCACATCACCGACACCATCGCCATCGGTGTCGGTGAGCCCCTGAAACTCGATCGCGCCGATGTCGAGCAGACCGCCCGGTCCATTCTGGACGCCCAGGTCGTCGTGGCCTCGAGGCTGTCCAAGAACATCAGCGATATCGAATAGACCGGCACCGGCGGCCGCTAACAGTAATCCGGCGGCTTGGTCAATACCGAGCGAACCAGCCGCCAGGCGATAGTCTCCAATCGAAGAATCCACGAAGGTCGGAGCACCGTCGAGATTCGATCCAACGGCGCCGGCAAAAAGGCTGAGCCGCGCGTCGAGTGTGCCATCAAAGATCGGTGTACCGGTCACGATGGTGTTCCAGAGTTCCAAAGTCGCCGACGCGCCGAGGCGCAGTGGTGCTACGGACGCGGGAGTGATCGTGCAGTTGGCAAGACTGCAGTCACCGGTGCCGTCAACACTAATCGCGTAGTCTGATGTGTTGTCATAGAACAATCCCTGAAGTACCGTGGGTTTGCCGTTTGAAGTGTCAATCGTCAGCGTCGCATCGGCACCGGAATTACCGGCGAAAACGCAGCTGTTGACGTACGAGGGCCCAGTTACGATCAATGCGCTTGCGCCTGTGATGTTCAGGAAGCGCACATCGTCGATCGTCGGTGAATTCCCGTTCGTCACGATGCCCGGTCCACCAGCATTCAAGATCGTCAGATCGGAAATCACAGTGGTGTCGTCGATGCCCGCAGCATTGATCGAGAAAACCGAATGGTTGTCGTTGGAGCTTCCGTCAATGAACGTCCGTTCGCGACCGGCACCACGAATCTTGACGTTGCGAGCCTCGACGAACTTAATGTTGTACTCATTAAACGTACATGGACCGAGGTGAATTTCGTCGTTTGGCTGGGCGGCGCTGATGGCGGCTTGAATCGTTGGGTGCGTCGTGTTCCGCGTCACATTTGTGATACCCGCACCCGAACAGGTGTCGCAGGCGTCGCCCACGTTGTCGTTGTCGCTGTCAGCCTGATTTGGGTTCGGCGTCGACGGGCAGTTGTCGCAATCGTCGCCGACGCGGTCGCCGTCGCTGTCTGACTGATATTCATTGCTTACTGCCGGACAGTTATCGCAAGCGTCGCCGTGGAAGTCTCCGTCCGCATCGGCTTGATTCGCGTTGGAATCATAAGGGCAGTTGTCGCACGCGTCACCGACAGAATCGAAGTCGTTGTCGATTTGCTCGGGGTTTACGACAAACACACATGTATCGCATTCATCTCCCAGTCCATCTTCATCGGAGTCGAACTGATCGTTGACTACGCCGATGCAATTGTCGCAAGCATCTCCGAATTCATCTCCGTCCCAATTGACCTGATCTGCATTTGGCGTGTTCAAGCAGTTGTCGGTTGTATCAAAAACACCGTCGCCATCCGTATCGGGAACGAATCGTATGCTCCAACCGCCAGCGAACTGCCCCGAGGCCCAGTTGGTGACCGTCGGCATGCCTGCGGACATGACATAAAGGCTCCACGTACCGTTCACGTTGCCACTATTGAATTGTGAGAAATCGGTTGAATAGTTGACGCCGAATCCGGAGTTCGGCGCCGGGTCGAGAAACAACGGCTGAGGCAGTTCCGTTGTGGGACGATAGCGGCCACTTGCAATCGGAAAGGGCAGAACCGGCGCGCCATCCGCAAAGGTCAACTCCACGTTCGCGACATCCGGGTGACCGCCACTCTGAAACATGAGTATGACGCTCTCCGGGCCCGCGGGCGGGACCAGCAGGACATTGGTCATGAACGGATAGGTGTGAGAATAATCATGCAGCGTCACTTCGATGGCAAAGTCACCAGAGACACCCGACACATTGATGACGCTGGGGTAAGGCGCGGACGTATTGCGCGTCCAGCGGTTCGGATTCGCCGGATAGGGACTGTTCTCAATTGGGTTGATCGTGATCGGGGTCGTATTGGAGAACGTCTGCCCCAGCGTTTGAGAGGTGGTGACAAGAGCTAGCGCGAAGCCAAGCGCCAGACAGATCCGTCGGGTGCTGTCAATCGAGTTGCTGGTTGCGTAATTCACGGTGTTCTCCTTGTTCGCAATACTGATCATGTTGTGCCACAGTCGAGCGACGCGCTGCGCCCTCACCCCCGTACACACCGAAACCGGCTGACCGCGAAACCAAAAAATCCTGTGATTTCCAGCGAGCCTTTAACTACTTGTGAAGAAATGGGTTAGAGCGGGTTTCCCAGTCGAGAGGATTGGCGAGGCCACTATCGCGAAGAAAAAACGCGGCGGGAAGCGTGTTGCCTCCCGCCGCGCATTCGTTGCCCGCGGCAACTTCCCCCTTGCTTATTACTCGGACTTATGGAACGAGCAACATCCCAAACTCAGCAAAGTCCAGCAGATCGTTATCGTTGTCGGCATCGAAATCGAAACACTCGCAGCCGTTGCCCATGTCGACACCCGGTCCCGCGTGACACGTGTTGAAGCTGATGTAGTCGTCCGCATCGACGTCACCATCACCATCGGCATCACCGGAGGCCAGCCCTCCGGCGCACGGATCGCACGCATCGCCCAACCCATCGCTATCACCGTCTAACTGTTCAAAGTTGGCCACGCCCGGGCAGTTGTCGCAGGCATCGATGGCGCCGTCACTGTCGCTATCGATTTCGCAGGTGTCCGGGGTTCCATTCATGTCGCAATCGTTGACCACATCCAAAACTTGGAATCTAACATTGTCGACGCGATGCTCGTTGGTGACCCCTCCGGTTCGGCCGCCGAAACCGTAGCGGGCCCGCAAAGGCGGCACCTCGGGAATGAACACGTGGAGAAACACGTAGTCAAAGTTGCCGGCCGAATCCCGGATCGATAGCGACGCAATATCTCCGTCGTAGAAGAAGATCACGCGGTACCAGGTGTTGTTATCCAATTGGTAGGGCAATTGCACGCGCGCCTTCTCCACCCCGTAGGCAAAAAGTGCGACATCATTCGCGTCGCCAGGGTGGCTACCATACGTGTCGAAGCTGATCGCCAGAGGCTGATTGCCACCTGTTTCACCGAATACCAGATCGTTGCCCGCGGCATCCGCGTCGATCAGGGCGAAGGCCATGCCGTCCGCGCCAGTCCCACCACCCATCCGAATGTCAAACTGGACAAAAAAATTCTCCACTGGCAAGTCTGATACGGGTTCGAAAATGACGGAGCCAATCTGCGCTGGCTGCGCCTCGGTTAATCGAACCGAGCCATTGCTCATTGTCGCATTGCCATTCAGCATGTAGTCGGAAATTCCACCGCCGAAGGATTCGAATCGCCCGATGCGGGTGAGGTCGCAAAGATCAGGAATCCCGTTGCTATCGCAGTCGATCGAATCATCGTTTCCGTAGCATAGATCACATCCATTCGGTACGCCGTCCCCATCGGAATCCGTGGTGTCGTTAAACCCCACGCACGGATCGCACACGTCGCCAATGCCGTCCAGGTCGTCATCCGCCTGATCCGCGTTGGCCGTGTCGGGACAATTGTCGGCAACTCCGCACACACCGTCCCAGTCTGGATCTTCCACCGGGGTGACAGTCAATTGTCCGGGGAAGACATTCGCACCTTCGAACGAAGTGATCCGCACCAAAACCTGCTGCAGCGGCGCCAAGTTGACGGTGAGCCGCGACTGCAGTGTGCCGTCCGCGTCATCATTGCAGCCCAGAAAAGCGCCGTCACACTCCGCGTACGCACACAGCAGGGTGTCGAAGTTCGACCCGAACGTGTCGATGGTTACATCGCCGGCGCAAGACGAGCTGACGCGGAACCAGCGTTCGCTGACGCCGCCACTGAACGTCGTCGTGCCGGCTTCGACGGGCTTCGCGAACGCGCACGTGTCGTTCGGGATGCACTCGTAAACGGCCTCGCCCTGCACGTGGGCGCCATTGCCCTCTGTGATGGAACCGGATCCGTGTATCGCCCAGGAGGAAACGAAGCTGCCACCGCCACCGCCTTCACGCGCTGCGGCGCCACCTCCGCCGCCGGAGTATCCGCCACCACCTCCACCACCGGGCACGCTGCTGGGGGGGATGAATCCGGCGCCGCCACCGCCACCGAAACCCCATCCACCGCCACCTCCATGATTGCCATTCTCTGCTGCCCCACCTTCAGGGCAACCATGCTTGTTCGGCAGATTAACGTCGGCGAATGCCCCTCCGCCACCTCTACCCGCGCGCGTTCCACCGCCCAGACCGTTGCAGCCGCGAGCACCGCCGTTGCCGCCCCCGCCGGCGGAACCGCAGTTTTCCGTGGTTCCGCTTCGCCCCGTGTGACCGTCCACACAAGCGCCGGCAAACTTGCCCTGGTAACCGCCGCCACCACCGCCCGCCGCCACCAAGACAATCCAATCGGTGCCGCACACATCCGTGGTCGTCCCTGGCGCCCGGTACATAATGCCGGTTCCACCGCCACCCCCTCCGGCCCGTCCGCCGGTGGCGATGTCGGCATCCCCATCACCGCCTGCATCGCCAATGATGAAACTAATCGTTCCGCCGGGATTGAGCTCTTGATGGCCAAACCCGACTCTAAAGGTTGCGGTCGAGGTTGCGCCCTGACCTCCGGCCTGGGAGCAAACATTGTTGCCGCGGAGCACGGCGCCGCCGCCGTCAGCGCCATAGGTCGTCAGGCGGAGGAATGAAGGCGGATCAACCGTGGGAATCGTGAACTGCTGTGCGCCAAACTCGGAAACGCCGATTGCCTGAGGCGAGCCGCAGACAAGATCCGCAGCGAGCAGGGGTTGGACCGTCCCAAGCATGATCAGACCCAGCACCGCGGTGGTGCACCAAGGTCCCCAGAGCGCCGGCTTTGAATCCATATAAATCCGCGTGTTTATTTTCCGAGTTCGAGGCATGTCTGTATTCCTTTGCTGTGTCAGCCGTTGCGGCATTGTTGCTCAGGCCCATCGCCGAGCATTTACCGCTCTCACCCCCGTACACACCGAAACCGGCTGACCGCGAAACCAAGAAAAACGCGATTTCTAGCAAGCCTCAAATTGGCTGCTGAAAAGTGAGTTAGGGCGAAGTTACCCGCCGCATGTATAATCGTCGTATGGATTCGGCCCGTGAGGAACACCCGATACCGCACGTCGATCGTGGTGCGGCGACGCTTCTACTGTCGCGTGTGAGCGATGGTGATTCGGCCGCGGCGGCTGAGTTGCTGCCGCTGGTTTACGACCAACTGCGGGCGATGGCGGGGGCGCAGTTTCGTGGCCAACACGCCGGGCACACACTTCAGCCGACAGCACTTGTTCACGAAGCCTATCTGAAGATTGTTCAAGGTCGCGGGAGTTGGAATGACCGCGCACACTTCTGTGCGGTTGCCGCGACGGCGATGCGACAAATACTCATGAATCATGCCCGTGCTCAGCGCGCGGCTAAACGCAGCGCAAAGCACGTCACTGTGACCCTTGACTATGTAGCAACACCATCGGGCGCTTCCGCGCTCGACCTGGTGGCTTTGGATGATGCACTGGCCAAGCTGAAGGATCTTAATGAGCGTTACGCGCGACTGGTTGAGTTGAGAATCTTCGGGGGACTCACCGCAGAGGACATGGCACCGATCCTCGGAATCTCCGCGCAGATGATTCGGAGGGAATGGCGGCGCGTGCGGGCCTGGTTGGCAAGGGAGCTCGACGAATCTGGAACAGGAGGTTCGAAGTGAATTCTTCATCCAACCGAACGGAGAGGGCGATGGAGATCTTCGACCACGTCTGCGATCTTCCGGATGCAGACCGGAAAGCCGCGATCGAAGATGCCTGCGGTGACGACTTGGAATTGCGCGCCGAGGTCGAATCCCTGCTGCGCTATGATCGCGATTCGGGAAAGGCCATCGATGCCGCCGAAGCAGGCGAAGGCGTTGACGCGCTGATGGCGACGGTCCAAACATCGTCGGGTGAGCTACCGCAGCAAATCGGCGCATATAAGATCATACGCAAGATCGGCGAAGGCGGAATGGGCGAAGTGTTTGAAGCCGAGCAGGAATCGCCCAAACGGCGCGTGGCATTGAAGATCATCCGCTCCGGACGTTTGTCCCGGCAGCTTGTCCGTCGATTCGAGCATGAGGCCTTCGTGCTCGGGCAGCTTCAGCATCCCGGTATTGCCCACATTTACGAATCGGGCGTCGTGGATGTGGACGGCGCATCGCAGCCGTTCTTCGCCATGGAGTTTATTGACGGTGTCCGGATTACGCAGTATGCGGACGCCCAGGCATTCTCAATTCGGCAGCGTCTTTCGCTCATGGCCCGTGTTTGCGATGCCGTTCAACATGCGCATCAAAAAGGCATCATCCATCGCGATTTGAAACCGGCCAACATCCTGGTGGTTGAACACGGCACAACTCTCGGCGGTGACGCGACGGGTACGAAGATCGACGTTTCCGGCCAACCCAAAATTCTGGACTTCGGGATCGCCCGAATGACGGATGGCGACATACAAGCCGCCACCATCCAGACGGAAGTCGGCCAGATTGTGGGCACGCTTTCCTACATGAGTCCGGAACAGGTGGCCGGCGATTCGAGCAAGCTCGACACGCGATGCGATGTGTACGCCCTGGGCGTTGTGCTCTATCAGTTACTGACGGATCGACTTCCGTTGGACGTCAGCGACCGTTCGATTGCCGAGATCGCCCGCGTGATCCATGACGACGAACCTGCTTTAGCCGGTACGATCAACAAAGCGTTGCGCGGTGACATCGAAACGATTCTGGCCAAAGCGCTGGAGAAGGATCCTAGTCGGCGCTACGAATCGGCGGCTCAGCTCGCTTCAGACATTCGCCGATACTTGCAAGACGAACCCATCGCCGCCCGCCCGGCAAGCGCCGGTTATCAATTGCGCAAGTTCGCCCGACGCAACAAAGGACTGGTCGGCGGACTGCTGACAACGTTCGCCGCACTCGTGATCGGACTAATCGGAACAGCTTACTTCCTAATCGAAGCAAACCAGCAACGTGCGGAGGCGACGCGGAAGCGAGACGACGCCATCGCTGCGCGCGAAGAAGCCGATCAGGAACGATTACGGACAGCCGCCGTCGCCGAGTTTCAATCATCACAGCTCACAGGCATCGATGTCCCCAGGTTAGGACTTCGCCTGCGATCCGATCTACTCGAGTCTATTGAGGAGGATCGCAAGTCGAGCTTGGAAGCGGAACTCGGTTCGGTGAACTTCACAGATCTGGCCCGGACCACGCTCGAGCGGAATATCTTTGGAAGGTCTATTGAGACCGTTGATACCCAGTTTGCAGAGCAGCCTCTGCTCAGGGCGCGCCTGTTGCAGGAGTTGGCGTCGACCATGCGCCAACTGGGCAGCCTGACGATGGCGACCGACCCCCAGCAGCGCGCATTGGACATCAAGCGGAGAGAACTAGGCAATGAACATATCGACACGATTCGAACACTCATTGAACAAGGACTACTCCAGCACGCACTTGGCAACTATGCCGTCGCAGAGGAAGTTTTTCGCGAGGCATCGCAGACGAGTCAGCGCGTCTTCGGAGACGATCACCGTGTCACGCTGAAGAGCATGGCCAATGTGAGCAGCATTCTGATCGCCCAAAGCAAATTCGATGCGGCCGAGTCCATGGCCCGCGCCGTTCGAGATCGGCTGCTGAGAATCGCCGGTCCGGATGATCCTGAGACACTGGGCGCGATATCGACGTTAGCAGCCGCACTAGAAGGGAAAGGCGAACCCGAAGAAGCGGAGGAACTCTGTCGCGATGTATTGACGAGGCGCCGCCTAACACTCGGAGCAGATCATCCACAAATACTCGCTGCCATTTCTGATCTCGCGGTACTCCTCGAACAACGCGGCGAATACGAAGAAGCGAAATCGCTGTACAAAGATGCTCTGACTATTCGCCGTCGTACGTTGGGAGACGACCATCCCGACACCATTGAGTCGATGCAACTGCTCGGCACCGTATTGAGCAACTTGGGCAAGTTGGAAGACGCCGAACAACTTCAGCAAGACGCACTTTCAAGACGGCGGCGTTTACTTGGAAACCATCACCCGCAGACGCTTGATTCAATCAATAGCGTCGCCGCAATTCTGGACCAACAAGGGAAATTCGAAGCCGCAGAAAGACTATACCGAGAGAGTTTGGCGGGCCATCGTCGCGTGCTGGGAGAAGACCATCAACGTACGCTGATGGCCGCAAACAACTTGGGATTCATTCTGAATCAACTGGACAGACCTCGGGAAGCTGAGCCACTATATCGAGAAACGCTGGCAGGTCTTCGAAGAATCTATGGCGACGATCATCCAACTACGCTGTCACTGGTGAACAATCTTGCAACGCTGTTGACCGACTTGGGGAAAGACAACGAGGCGGAGCCACTCTACTACGAATCGCTCGAAGGACGGCGCAAGCGTTTCGGAAACGACCATCCCTCCACACTCATCGCGATCTACAATATGGGTGACATGTTTCGGCTAAAAGGAATGCTGGACAAAGCCGAGCCATTCTGTGTGCAGGCGCTTGAAGGATACCGCCGGGTCGGCGGCGAGGACCATATCGGTACCCTTTACTCACTAACGCAACTTGGCAATCTGCGAATGGATCAAGACCGCCCGGCTGACGCCGAACTTTTTTTTCAAGAAGCTGTAGCACGTCGGAGGCGCATCAACGGCGACGATCATCCCGAAACGTTGCACGCGGTCGTTGGCTTGGCCGCCGCGCAGGAAGCCCAGGATCGCTGGTCTGACGCTGAGACTTGGCGACGCTTTCTGTGTGAGTCGGCCCTGCGGTCGCCGCCGACTGATGACGGAGGCGTCGCCGGGAAGTTCGCATTACTAGGCCGAAATCTCCTGAAACAGGGAAGATGGGAAGAGGCGGAAAGCGAACTCGCCAAAAGCCTGTCGAGTTTCGAAGAATCGACAGATGGCAACAACTGGCGTCGCCATGAGGCCCTGAGCATTTTCGGGTTAGCCATCGCAAACGATCCCGACCGGCGGATACAAGCGGAACAGCATCTGCTCGAGGCGGCCCGACAATGTAAGCCACCGCCAAACGCGGACCGCGTGATCAAGGAGCGAATTGAGACGATTCGCATGCGATTGTATCAGTTCTACGAATCGACTGGCCAACTCGAGAAGGCCGAAGCCGCGCGCAAGGCCATCGAATCTCGGCTGTAACTCCGGGCGACGGTCGCGTAGCGGTGCCCCTGTACGACAAAATTGCACTGCTGCAATCCAAACGTAAATGCGCGGCCAACACTCCGACCAACATCGCACCAGATTTTCGGCAAACCTCCTGAAAGAGTGTTTCTGATTGACATTCGATGCGCAAAGCGCGGTGAATCGTCCGCGGATGCAACCATCGCCCACAACTATGTTGGATTGAGTGAGGCTGAAATCAAGCGAGCCGATAAGGCCGCATACAAGACATTTACAGAGGGACTGAAGGACTGGTAGAGGTTGATCAATCACTGTCTTCAAACCGGCGAGAATTCTCAACCTGATCAGCACGCAAGTGGGCTCGAAATGTCGATGGCTAACAGGCTTCCCTGAAGGCGGTCGCTTGTGAGCGTACTCTTGGTCGTTTGCCCGAAGTGGTGTTTGAGTTCGCCTTACTCGTACCATTATATCAGCGCACGGAAAAAGGCCCGCGGATCTGTTGGTCCGCGGGCCAGGTTCGTAACTGGATGACGAAGCGCATTAAACTCCCGTCGGTTAAAGCGATCCAGTGAACATCGCTTGGAACTCGGCGGCGTCAAGCATATCAACGTCGTTGTCGTCGTCGAAATCGAAACACTCGCAGTCAGCCGTAAGTCCGGCATGCGGTCCCGCCAGGCAGGCAACGAATCGTTCGTGGTCGGCGTAATCGATATCGATGTCACCATCTGCGTCTGCCGATCCGGCACCACCGGCACAGGCATCGCAGCCGTCCGGAGTCCCGTCATTATCGCGATCCTGAGCGTCGAAGAATCCAGGGCAAACATCACATCCGTCCGGCACAAAATCAGAGTCGCTGTCAACCGAGTCGTCGAATCCTGCGCAACGATCGCGATCGTCGCAAACGGAGTCACCGTCAGAGTCGCCGGAACTGTCGTCGCCATCACAGAGATCGCAGAAGTCGGGCACACCATCTCCGTCGAGATCATTGTAGTCGTATCCACCGTCGCAGATATCGATATCGTTACAGATGCCATCATTGTCGTCGTCGCCGGTTGCATCATCGCCAATGCAGCCGTCGCAGTCGTCGGGCAATCCATCCTGATCTGTATCGGGACCGTTGTCATCAAAATCAGGACAAACATCGCAACCGTCAGGCGTTCCATCGGCGTCCGAATCGAGGTTGTCGTCAAAGCCCGGGCACTGATCAAATTCATCGTACACACCGTCTTCGTCGGCATCGTTAATGAACTCGAACGCTCCCATGTCGAGGTAGGCAATCGCGCCACTGCCCGAGTTGATGGTATTCGGATCATCGAACGTTCGCGCGAAACCATCCAGATCCAAGCTGCCACCTCCGGCTGCGATGTAGGCGCCGTAATTAGCCACGTCAATTCCCAGCGAGCCCGCCGCGAGGCGGTAGTCACCGTTGGCGGCATCCACGAATGTCGGTAGTCCGGAGATGTTGCTGGCCCAGGCACCAGGGAAAAGCGAGTTTCGTACAACGGCATCGTCGGCCACGATGCCGCTTGAGTGGGAGCCGTCGAAGACGCAATTGACGGCTTCGACCACAGCCAATTGCGATGCCACTGCGACCTCGTCGAGATTATCGACAAAGGTGCAGTTCACGAGTTCGGAAGCGGCGAAGTTCTTGAAAGTGGCATCCCCGTCGCGGTTACGGGCGAAGAGGCAATTCCGCATGCTGACGAAGGCATTACCGCCTTGGTAAACGCTGGCGCGGCTGGAGCCGAAGTTGTCAAGAAAACGGCAGGCCTCAAATACGGCGGACGAACCGCTTCCGCCATTTCGCACCACGGCCTCACCGTTACCGTCGTTCATTCGGAAATCCGTGCGTAGGAAAGTGAGGTGCGTATTGGCCCCAATATCTAACGCGCTACTCACGGCATTTACGGTACGCCCATGCCGCATCGTCAGATCCTCGACGGTCGTCGTGGTGATGAGCATCCTAAACAATCTTCCACTGTATTGCCCGTCAATGATGGTCTTTGTTCGGCCTCTTCCGCGAATCGTGAGGTCGAGATTCTCGACGCGCATGCCCGATTCGTAGATCACGCCCGCACAGAGTTCGATGACGTCGCCGCTTGCGGCGGCGTCGATCGCCGCCTGAATCGTCGCGTGTTCCGTACCCTGGGTCACGTTGCGGGCCACGATGCCGTCGGGGCAATCGTCACAAGCATCTCCGACCCCGTCCCCGTCACTGTCGGCTTGATCGACATTGGCGATCGCGGGGCAATTGTCGCATGCGTCGAAGAAGGTATCACTGTCCGTGTCCAACTGATTGGGATTTGGAGTGTCCGGACATTCGTCACAGTCGTCTGGGATGCCGTCGCCATCGCCATCGAGCGCATCGTCGGTCCCGAGGCAGGCGTCGCACAAGTCACCAACGCCATCGCCGTCCGCATCGGTTTGGTCGACGTTCACGATTGCTGGGCAATTATCGCACTGATCAGGCAAGCCATCATTATCGGAATCGAATGCGTCATCAAAATCGGGACAGGCGTCGCATCCATCGGCCACACCATCGCCATCGTCGTCAATTGTATCGTCTTGCCCCGGGCATGTGTCGCACGAGTCGCCGACGCCATCACCGTCCCTATCGGTCTGATCCTTATTCACAACTTCCGGGCAATTGTCACACTGATCAGGCACTCCATCATTGTCGATGTCAAGCGTGTCGTTTTCCCCAGGGCAATTGTCACACACGTCGCCGACGCCATCGCCGTCCGCATCCGTTTGATCCAGATTCACAATCGATGGGCAATTGTCGCACTGATCGGGCAATCCATCCGTGTCGACATCAAGCGCATCATCGAAGCCCTCGCAGAGATCGCAGTCATCGAAAACGCCATCGCCGTCACTGTCGCTCGAGACTTGACCGGGATTAAAAATCTCAGGACACGTGTCACACGCGTCACCGACTAGATCGCCGTCCGCATCCGCTTGGTCGGCATTTGGCGTGTCGGCGCAGTTGTCACAGTCGTCAAAAACCGTGTCGCCATCCATATCGACGGGACCCGGACTTGTAGTATTTGGGCAGTCGTCGCAGTTGTTTGGAATGCCGTCGTCGTCGTTATCGAGCCCATCATCGAAGCCCTCGCAGAGATCGCAGTCATCGAAGATGCCATCGCCGTCACCGTCGCTAGTGACTTGGGCGGGATTGAAAATCGCAGGACACGTATCGCATGCATCGCCGACCAGGTCACCGTCCTCATCCGCTTGGTCAGCATTCGGCGCGGCCGGGCAGTTGTCGCACCCGTTCGCCCAGCCGTCAGCGTCAACATCGATCGCATCGTCAAAACCGTTGCATACATCGTCAATATCTCCGACGCCGTCATTGTCGGTGTCGCTGAGGCCTTGGAATTCAAATGCCCCCGCGTCGAGCCAGAAGGCGAGGCCGGAGCCCGTGTTGGCCGTACCCTGGTCGTCAAAAAAACGCGGGGCGCCGCCCATGTCGGTCATGTTGAGATCGCTGACTCCAACTGCGTTGAATAGGTTGCTTAGGGATGCGGAATCGATGCCGAGCGATCCACCGGCGAGGCGGTAGTCGCCCGCGACGGGATCGGAAAAGGTCGGCTCGCCGTCGAGATTGTCACCCGTAGCGCCGGGGAACACGCTCTTTTGGGCGTTCAGGGTGCTGAAGTTTAACACGATTCCGGATGCGACCGAATTGTACAAATCCAACTGCGCACCATTGCGGTTAATGATCGTGCCGTTGTTTGCTTTCGTTAGAGTGCAGTTCGTTACTTCACAGGTGCCAATACCGTCAACCACTAGAGAATAGAACGTTATGTTGTCTCGGAACAGACACTGAACCAGCGTCGATTTACCGTAATCGGCTTGGACGAGGACACTTTGGAAGTTGTTAAACCCACCTGCGAATTCGCACCGGTCGACAAGCGAAGCGCCGCGCAGTTCCAATGCGCTTCCGCCCCAGATGCTCTGGAACTCGACATTGCGAATCGTCGGTGAAGCGGCGTCGGTGAGCATACCGCCCCCGCCGTTGTTCGTAATGGTCAGGTCGGAGATTTCAGTGGCTGCGGCCTGGTTACCGGCGATGTGGAACACCAGATCATCGTCGTCACTGCCCCCATCAATGACGGTCACGCCCTTACCGGCACCGCGAATGACGACGTCCATATTATCCGGGAAGGTTATGTTATCTTCGTAAATGCGGCAGGCCCCCAGTTCGATCACATCACCGCTGTTGGCACTGTTCAACGCGGCTTGGATGGTTGGATGGGCAATCCCTTGTGTTGCGTTGAAGATATTATCCGCGTCGACGCATCCGTCGCACACGTCGCCGACGCCGTCGCCATCCCCGTCGGCTTGGTCGGGATTCCACTGGAAGTCGCAATTGTCACACGCGTCGCCGACACCGTCGCCGTCCGAATCCGTTTGGTCGGCGTTGACGGTATGCGGGCAATTGTCGCACACGTCGCCGACCCCGTCGTTATCTTCGTCGGCCTGATCGGCGTTCGAATGAAATGGACAGTTGTCGCAAACGTTACCGATCCCATCTTGCCCTCCAACATCAGTGTCTTCCTGGTTGGAATTCCACACTGTCGGACAATTGTCCGTAGTATCGAAGACGCCGTCGTCATCGCCATCGCGCACAAAGTGAATACTCCAGCCGCCGGAGATATTTCCCCGGTCCCAGAAAAACGGGATAAAGGATTGGTGTGGAATTGCCGCGGCGGTAACCCACAGGCGCCAAACTCCGTTGACGTTGGAGTTTTTGAACGGTGCGAATTTTGTACGGTGCTGAGCGCAATTGTACGGGCCGGGAGGAAGAATGACGGGGCCGTGGATTCCGAACGAGCCCGGGCTATACGTGCCGCTGACCAGGTGTTGGGGCAACACTGGAGCGCCGTCCCGGAATCTGATGGTCGTATTTGTGGCGTCAACGGAACTCGACAGGCCGTTTATGAGGATAACGGAGAGGCAATCCGATCCGGTTGGAGGTTGCAGGATGATATCGATGGCCGCCGGATTCGAATGCGAGTAGCCGTGTAGGGTCACCTCGACTTCGAAATCACCGGTGATGCCGGATACATCGATCTCACTCGGGTAAGGATCGGCAACGTTCAACTTGAAACCGCTAGGCAATTGAGGGTATGGACTCAGTTCCACCGGAGGGATGTTGATGTACGACGAGTTGGTGAACGTCTGGCCCAGCACGGCACTGGTCGCCATGACGGAAATGGTGATGCCAAGGGCCAGCTTGATGAATAGTGAATTGTTCGTCCGGTGCTGTTCAGTGTGAATCATCTCCGCTTTCCTTTCGTACTCTTGTACTTGCCAATCAATGAGTTTTCCGTTTTCCCCACGAACGTCTTGCCCGATTGCGACACCGCAAGGTCGCATGCGAGAGCCGCCGCTCACCCCGTTCACGCGATTGGGGGGCGAGACCCGCCATTCGCAGCCGATTTTTTTGAGAATCCGTCTTGAGAGGTCACAAGGGGCCCAAAACGGCGGCATTTGGGGACTTAGAGATCGCTATGTAGTGCGGAAGAACCACCGACCCCTTAGAATTGGACCCATGATGTCATCAGGGCCACTGTCAAACTCAGAAGGCGATTCAGGCCCCCGTCCAAGTCAAAATGATGTCACTGCCCTTTTGCAAGAGGCTCAGCAAAGTGTCTCCGGCGCTGGTGACCGACTATTGGAACTCGTCTATGAACAATTGCGTGCGACGGCAGGCAGCTACTTTCGCAATCAGGCAGTTGATCACACGCTTCAGCCGACGGCGCTTGTGCATGAGGCTTACATCAAGCTGATCGGTCATCCGGAAAAAAACTGGGAAAGTCGGGCGCATTTCTGCGCCGTGGCGTCCACCGCAATGCGGCACATCCTGCGCGACCATGCTCGGGCCAAGCGGGCAGCGAAACGCGGTGGAGAACGCCAGCGCTCGCCGCTAACGCAAATCGCGACGCCTACCAGCGCCACGCCCATTGATCTGCTCGCACTCGAAGAAGCAATGACCGCGCTGGGGCAAATGGACGAGCGCGGTGCGCGCGTTGTTGAATTGCGCTACTTCGGTGGTCTCACCAATAAGGAAGTAGCCGAGGTGCTTGAGGTCCCGCTCCGGAGCGTGGAACGCAGTTGGCGGAGAAGCCGGGCGTGGATCAAAGCCAAGCTTGCAGATGAGGAAGAACTGTCGGAGGGCTCAAGGTGAATGAAGATTCCATGCGACGCGCCTACGAATTGTTCGATGACGTTTGCGACCTCGACGCGGATTCGCGTGCGGTACTGCTCGATGAGCGGTGCGCGGGCGATCCGAAACTGCGAGCAGCGGTGGAGAAGATGCTGCGACAGGATCAGACCGACGACGCAGGCCTGACGCCCGGCGCCGGCGCGGGATTGATCGCTGAACGAATCAGGCATGATGATGAAAGTGCGATTCCTTCCCACATTGGACCGTACAGCGTGATACGCGAGATTGGTCGAGGAGGCATGGGTGTCGTATACGAAGCCGAACAAGCCTCTCCCAAACGCAGGGTAGCGCTAAAGGTGATGCGCGATGGATTCGCGTCCGAGGAAATCCAGCAGCGCTTTCGTCGCGAATCGCAGTTGCTCGGTCAACTCCTACATCCCGGAATCGCACACATCTACGAGGCCGGAACCGAAAATGTCAGCGGACGTACGATCCCCTATTTCGCGATGGAATTCATCGAGGGCGAATCGGTTGACGTACACATTCGCGAGAACGAACCGAGCCGCCACGATATTCTTCAACTCTTCGTGCGTATCTGCGACGCCGTACAGCACGCGCATCAAAAAGGCATCATTCATCGCGATCTCAAACCCAGCAATGTGTTGGTGAAGCTCGAAGCCAGTACGATTTCAGCGACTGCAAGAGGGGCAGTCGGACCGGGAACGGTGATCGACGCTGTCGGTCAACCCAAGATTCTCGATTTTGGCGTAGCGAGATTGGCTGATCAAGACGCGCACACAACCATTCAGACGCAAGCCGGGCAACTCGTTGGCACGTTGGCATACATGAGCCCCGAACAGCTTGAGGGCGACCCGGCGGCACTTGACACGCGCTGCGATGTCTACGCACTCGGTGTTATGCTGTATCGGACGCTTTCCGGAAAACTGCCGGTGGACATTGCGGGCAAACCAGTCGCAGAAGCGGCAAGACTCGTGCGCGATACAGAACCCAGGCGACTGGGTTTGATGGATAGTACTCTTAAGGGTGATGTCGAAACGATCGTCGCCAAGGCGATTGAAAAGGATCCCGCAAGGCGCTATGCATCCGCCGCGGCGCTCGGTGAGGACATTCGGCGATACCTCGACCGAGAGCCAATCACCGCACGTCCCGCAAGCTCGCTTTATCAGATGCGAAAGTTCGCCAGCCGCAATCGAGCGCTGGTCGGGGGCATCACTGCGACGTTTGTTGTGCTTGTCCTTGGCGTGGTGGGTACGGCAATCGGGCTGGCGTCATCACTTAGGGCCAATGAGAAACTCGAGCAGACCAATGAGGCGCTCACCATATCGAATGCGAATCTTGAGCAAGCCAACAGGGACCTCACAGCCGTCAGTGCGTTTCAAGCAGAGCAGCTCGGCACCATCGATGTCCCGCTGATGGGCCAGCGGCTTAGTGAGGATCTTTTGGCCGCGGCGCCAGACATGGATCGCGCCGACCTTGAAGCCGTTCTGGGCAAGGTCAACTTCACTGACTTCTCTCGACTGATCCTGAGCAAGAATATCTTTGACGGCGCTCTGCAAACCGTCGACGAACAGTTCGCGGATCGGCCGCAAGTGCGCGCAAAGTTATTGCAAAGCATCGGAAATGCACTACGTGACTTGGGTCTCCATGAATTGGCGCGGGATCCTTTACATCGCGCTCTGAAAATACGCCAAGACGTATTTGGTGACGAGCACCGCGATACCATCGATGCTCAACTCAGCATCGCCATGCTTCATCATGAAATGGGCGCCTATGACGAAGCGCAAACCACTTACGAATCAGTTATCGAATCGACGGAGAAGGTACTGGGAAAGGACGACGAACTTGCCCTTAGCGCCATGGTGAAATATTCAAACTTGTTGGAATTGCAGGGGAAGTCTCAAGAGGTAGCGGCATTGCTGCACACAGTCGTTGCCGCACGCGAACGTACGGTTGGGGCTGACCACCAGACAACGCTGTCCGCCCGGAGCCAAAAGGCGGCAAATTTTCTACGTCTGCAGCGCTTCGACGATGCCGAAGCCGAGTTTCGCCAGATTCACGCAGCGCAGGTTCGTCTGCTTGGTGCCCTGCACCAGGACACACTGACCACTCAAAGCTATTTGGCCGTCGCGCTCTTCCGCATAGGGCGCGCGGACGAAGCGGTCGAAGTGGGACTTCAGGCGTTGGAGGGGAGGCGCCATACGCACGGCAATGATCACTCCTACACACTGATCTCAGTAGGGAATGTAGCCGCATTCATGATGGCGGCCGGGCGATTTGCCGAAGCCGAACCATTATACCGCGAAGCGCTGGACACGCATTTGCGAATCAACGGACCCGACCATCCCAAAACGATTACTGCCTTGCACAACCTCGGTTATTACCACGGCCGCATGGGCGACTACAACGCCGCCAATCAATACTACCGTCGGGTCTACGAATCCGATGTTCGAACGCTTGGGGAAGATAACTACGAAGCGTTACGAACGTTGGCCAATATCGGCGCCAACCTCGTGCGCCAAGATATGTTCACGGAGGCCGAAGCGCTTTTGCTTGATCTTCTTGAACGCCGTCGCCGTGTCCTCGGTGAAGAGCATGTCGATACCTTGGCATCCAATTACTTGCTCGCGAAGATGTACTTAAGGTGGGAAAAGCCCGAGGAGGCTGAACCGTTCGTCGGGTCCGTTCTTGCGACAAATCGGAAGAACCACGGCGAGGAACACTCGGAAACGCTTGATGCCATGGATTTGATGGCCGAGGTGTTGGTGGCGCAGAACCGACTCAGCAACGCGAAAGATCTATACCGAAAAGTTTATGAAACCTGTCGTGAATCACTTGGTGAGGATCACCCGCGAACCCAAGATGCGCTTGGGAATGTGAATGAAGTCCTTGAGCTTGGAGCCGATGTTGGCCGATTAAGGGTATCAGACACTTCTGCAACGGATGAACGATCAAGCGATTAGGAGTTCTCGAATATTAAGTAGTCGCAAAGAAGCAAGTATTCAAGTTCTGTTGCACACTTTGAAATTGACTATACGCATTTGGACAGGAGGAGGAGGGATGGACAACCTAAGTGCAGAACGAGTACTCGATGAGTACTCGACGGAACTGGTCTTAGATGGTCTCGGCGGGTCAGAAGTGGTCTGACCGATTTCGCAGCAAGCTCGACGAATCCGCGATTTGAAGTCAGAATCACCGTTTTGAGGAGAGATTCACTCCGTTTCGAATCCCTCCTCCTCCCTTAAGTCTTTATTATTAAATGCTTTACATCATTATCACACCTTGAACTCTCCGGCTTTGTTAGGTGCCAACAGGATCGCAGTTTGCCTGTAACCCATTTCCATTATTCAACTTGGACATTGTAGTGCTTAGCGATGTTCAGTAGGGGTCAACAACCTCCTCCTCTTGCAATCGAGATTCACAAATAGCAGGTAGGTGTCGGCGTGATCGGAAATGAGTACTTGGCCAGTGCCATTATGTGGCACTAGTGCGAACATGCACACGAGATCGGGACGGCTTGCACTTCTTCTCCAAACGGAAACAGGAAATACGGCTTGCATGGGTTGCTGGACACACCTACGACTTTCAGCCGTACCAGTTTGTTGTCGATCTAGCCAGCCTATTGCCACAAGAAAGCGTCCTTCAAGTTCCAATCGCCATGAATGAGGATTCGCGCGCAAGTATCGAGCTGCCCCGACGTGTAGGACAGCTCGATTGCCAGCGCTGAATTGAATATCCAAGAACCCGGTAAGTGCGCTATGGTCCAGTGAACATCATTTGGAACACGGCGTAGTCCAGCAAATCGTTGTCGCCATCTTCATCAAAATCGAGGCATTCGCAGCCATTGGCAAAACTTCCTGCTGGTCCCGCGAAACATCCCGCAAGGCTGCTGTAGTCGGCTGCGTCTATGTCACTGTCGCCGTTGGCATCTGCGCTTCGCACACCACCTGCGCAGGGGTCGCGTGAGTTTGGCAAGCCGTCGCCGTCGGTGTCAGCCCCTCCACCGCTGCATCCGCCGGGTGTTGACAACGACACTGTGATGTTGAACTCACCGGGGCGCACGTCGGGGCCGTCGGCACGGGCTCGGATGTAGATCGTTCGACTTGGGCCGGTGTAGTGATAGATCGCCTGAATCGGATTATTCAGCGTGTTGTTGCCAGTCAGGTAATCGTTCTCCGTACAGCCGTCGAGAATATCGAACGAGGTAAAGTCGTTCGGGAACACCGTCTCTGCCGTCATCGCAATGGTCTGACCCGACTCGACGAAAATGCTGAACCAATCGACGTCCGGTTCGATGGCCAACACGCCTTTGATCGTTTCGGGTAGAATCGGAACGGCTTGGTTGCAGTTTTCGTTGGGCTCGTATGGGTCGTCGAGCGACAGTACCTCAACCACAAACGGCGTCACCGTCACTTCGATCTGGTCGGTGAAGAAAATCGAACCGTTGTAGATGCCCGGTTCGGCGTACGTGTGCTGCATGTCAAAACCGAACGGCGGGAAGTCGCAAAGCGGCGGACCATCCGAACAGACGACCAAGGTTTCAACCATCGATCCGTCTCCATAATCGACGTACCCTACCCACGGATTCGGTTGCGACGCGTCGGCGAACGTGACCGATCGATTGAATGTTTCCGTGATAAAGATAGACGTCACCGGAATCGGATCGATTTCGGGCGGTTGATTCGCACCGAGTACCCAAACGAGAATGCTCTGCGGTCCTGTTGAGTTCTGCGTCAGCGGTCCTTCAAAATCACTGATCACGCTGAACACCACCTCATACAAGCCAGGTTCGTTGTAGGTATGCTGCAACACGAATTGATCGTTGACGATGGGCGGCGACTCGACGGGCAGGCCCTGCCCGTATCGCACAAATAGCGTATGCACGTCGGCCACATCTGGATCGGAAAGTCGGAATGCACGCGCGAACACGCCACCTGCGCTGATCGTCACGTCGTCGCCGGTGTCGCTCTCCGCACCGCATGACGGTTCGGTAGTCGGACAAACGACGGCTGGCGTGTTGCCCTGAAAAACTTCAACTGCAAACTGTCCGCCGCACGGACTCGATGGGCAATCGCTGTCCTCGTCGCAACGAGTGTTTTCGTCTTCCACACAGAACCGCACTTTCTGAACGTTCGAGATTCGGCAGGTGTCCGCAGGCCGACATTCCTGCGTTTCGCACGTTCCGCCCGAGGGGCATTCGCCATCTGCGATGCACGACTGCTGCGGATCGGTGGAACAAACCTTCGTACATTCGGAATCATCATTGCAGAATGCGCCCGAACCGTTCGGCGAATCCGGAATGCGACACGCGCCACCGCAATCAAGGTCGTTGCTGCATGGCGAAACGTTGTCGGCTGCACACACGCCGTCTGGTCCTGGCGGCAAACCGACATCGTCGGTCATCATCACGCGTATTGGAAATTCATCGGGAGCACTGTGCGTGTTGAAAACGTGAGTTGCTCGTGCGAGGTGGCGATTTTCGAACCCGTTCACGCCCAGAATCACATCGGTGGATCGCTCGACGGCGGTCCCGTCGCCCCAGTCGATGTCCATCGCATAGGTATCGGTTTCGTGATTCTCGTCGATGAAGGATACTTGACACTCAATCATCTCGCCGGTGAACATCTCCACCTTCGTGCAGCCGCTGGCAAACGTCAGAATATCCGGTTCGGTCGAATCCTCGGTGTTGAACACGGTAAACGGATGAATCACTTCAACCTTACCGTCGTCGATGATGATCTTGCCCTCATAGACACCCGGTTCCTGATACAGATTCGTCATGTCGAATTCGTAGTGATTGGGAATCGGTCCACCGCCCAAATCGACCGAGCGCACCAAGGGCCGCACACCACAATCGGTATCGACCGAACACGACGTCCCCCCGCTGCTGCACGTCCCATCGACACAAAGGTTGTCGTCGCCGTCGCCGTAAAGCACGCGCACGCCCCGCTTGCACAATCGAATCGTGCTGCAATCCGGCGGTGCGGTGAAGTCGTTGTCGCCGTCATTGAACTGCATGGTGAAATGCAACTGGTGTCCGATACAACTGCTGTCGCAGCACCCTTGCGGTTGAGCGATCAAGTTTTTGCGCGTCAAGGTGCTGAACACCTGGTCGAATTCCGGCAGGAAGTTCGGGGCATACTCGAATTCCAGATGATACGCATCCTGCAAATAAATCGCCGCGTTGGGCAAGCCGGTATCGTTCTCGGAAAACAATTGCATGTCGAGAACCTGCGTCCCGGATGCAAGAAACGCCCGCGAGTATTCGTAGATCGTCGTCCCGTCGGAACTGATTGGCGAATCGAAGATCGGGCTGACGCCGTCGTCGAACATCATTAACAATTGCGTATCGAGTTCATCTGGGTTGTGAATGCGAATGGTAAAATCCACGCTCAACGGATCGCCCGGTGTCGGCAGCATCTCAACCGATTCAAACTTGGGCAAAACCACTTTCGACCAGCCACCCAACGAACCTGCACCGTTTCCAGTTTCGCGCCTGAATCGAAGCCATACGTTGGGGCAGTTCTCAGGCGTTGATTCGGAACAGTCCGCATATTCCGGTTTTGTCTTCAGTTTGTCGAAAAGCCTCGGATTCTGATAACCATTGACCGGCACGCTAAAGTCGAGCGGGATGGCCATCGAACCGAATTCTGCTTCGCAAAGGTCGGGGCACTCATCCCACGAACCTGTCGCATCGGTCACTTCCCAAACGTCGCCTTTTTTATCCAGCCAATCGACCGGATCGCCGGTGCGCGGCACGCCACACGCACAGTGGAATTGGTTTTGCGGAACGCCCACTGCGACCCATCGCCCATCGACGCCGCGCATGAATACGTAGTTGTCATCGGAATCGGGCGTGTACGACTGCGCCCAACTCCAGATCGTTCGAGCCACGCGCTGATCATCGGCAGGACACTCGACTTCGACTGAAAGGCCGGGAATGCAATCGTCGTCGTACCAACAGCACACCAACGAATCCATGTCCATCGCCCGGTCAAAAAAGTCGAGATTGATACGCCCGACGTTGCACTCGGCTAGGTCGACCATGTCTTCGTTTTCGATGATGCCGGTGTTTTGCGAAAGCGGAAACACCGAGCGATCTTCAGAAACGGTCGAGATGACCGGGTATCCTCCATCGGTCGTGCTCGATGGATTCCAAAGGTTCTGGTCCTCACCGTCGATCTCGCAACTTCCGGTGTCGAAGTCCGACCACGTGGACACCCATTCGTCACCTCCGTCATCGTCATGTAAAATGCCGCTGATGTTTCCACCCGATCCGCCGTCATTCCAAATCCACGAAACGGCTTTCGCCATCCCCTCGCAATCGTCTTCGTCCGAGCAACTCGCACCCGCGTTCAGCGAATGGTCGGAACACGCACCGCTGCCGTTGGAATAGACACCGCAGTCGCCACCACAGCATCCTTTCATCCCGGTGGCTGACACCATCACACGTTTACCCGCGCGCTGAAGTTCGCGCAATGTCGGGTAACGATGTCGATGCGTCGCGGCGGCAGGAACGACCGTTTCGCAATCTTCGACGTGCGTGCCGCTGCCGTCCGACCAGGTGCAATCGGCATTGCTGCTGCACTTTCGTCCGTCCACTTCACCGCCATCGCAGAACTTCGTGCTACCGGACGCAGGGTAGGTGACCTTCCCCCGGTGTTAATACCAGTGCTCATGTTAGTCCAAGGGCACTCCGTATGGCCAGCTGAGGCGTGCGGAGCGTAGCGGAGCACGTCTCAGC
>JANQQE010000003.1 GCA_028285105.1 Alphaproteobacteria bacterium | reverse complement strand
GTTCCGTCGAATGACGCCGTCTGCTCATGGCAATTCCTCCTCAATCGAAACCAAAATCCTAACCCAACTGCTGGATCAGCTTGAGGGGGAAAGGCCAAGCTGTTTGGACGCCGCAGTATCAATGGCCTATTCCGACTTGACGATGCAACCCGATGGGGCGATCAAGCCAGCGAGCTCGCCTGGTCCGATGTCGTCACGCTGTACGGCGATGGGCGAGTGGACCTCAGACACGTCAACGCCGAAGTGTTGCGGGTGCTACTTGATGACGTTGCCCCTGGTGCGCACCGACAGTTAATCAATTACCGGGAGCAACATGGAGAAAACATCAATCTTGGTAAAGCCCTCGCGAAATGCCCCAACGACAAACGGGAAGCGATTCGCAAACGGGTCGGTTTGAACATTGGTCGCTACGCCTTCACCATCGAGACGGCCATCGACAACGATCGTCGCTTCTGGTACGTCGTCGCGAGCACCTCCGACAGTGCGATCACGAGAGTCCATCATTGGGGGCGGATCACATGGTGAAACCGTCCACCATCAAATTCATCCTGAAGATGCTGCGTCTGGCGCAGGTCGCCTTATTGGTCGGGATCGCGTGGACGGTAGTCTCGACTGTTCGCCCCAATCCCGTCGAAGTACATGATACGGCTGCAGAGATGATTGCGGAGGCCGACGAAGTTATCCCCAATGACGTTGAACAATCAACACTCAAACCCCTCAAATGGTATGAGCCGCTCTGGAATCGCGATTTGAGGCAACCACCAATCCCGCCCGTCACGACGCCCAAACCCGCAGCCACGCCAAAGCCCATCCCCATGCCACGGCTCCCGAGACTCATGGGGACGTTTGTCGAAGGCGACACCGCCTGGGCACATCTCTTGTCGGCGGAAGTCGGCGTCCGCGTGCTGCAGCTTCATCAACTGATCGACGATTTCAAAATCAGCGCCATCGAACCGGGTCGTGTGCAGCTGACTTGGCGAGAACAGACCCGCTGGCTCGAAATCGAACGACCCAAAAGTGTCATCGCACAATGACCATGAACGCAACCGCCCAAATACTAATCACGCAACGGTACGTCGTTGCAGCAACAGTCTCGCGAACGAATGTCCCGCGAAAAAAGTCGTCATTACCTGCGCAACTGATTGTTCAGGAGGTCGAGGGGGTGGTTTCGATTGGACCCGATTCGAAATGGACAAACCTGGTTCAAGCCATCGTCGATGCGGTTGAACAACTAGAATGCGCGCAGCACGCCGTATCCCTCATCATTCCATCCAGCTGGTGCTACTTGGCCAGCCTGGACAAACCGTCAAAACGCTTCGATCCGGAGGCCATGTCGTTTGAAATGGAAGAGGCATTGCCGGTACCGCTCGAATCGCTAACGACAAACTTCGCAATACACAAACGAAATGTGATCGGCGTTGCGGTTGAAACAAAAGCCCTTAAGGCCCTGATCATGGCGTTAGGGGAGTGCCGGTTGGGTGTCGCAAACGTTTGGGTAGACGTTTTGGTCGCATCTGCAATGGCAAGATCGCGCGGTTCCTCAAATGCGACTTTGATTGACGTGGATCGGTCGGCCACGATCAACTTTGTCACCGAAAACGAATCTCGCACCTATGTTCGCAACCGTATCGGCGGTGTTCCCGACGACCAACGCGGATTGACACCGAATGTGGACGGCGACCCGGCGGCAGAACACGCGGTGCTGTTTGATCTGCGGACGCCACCATTGCCAAATGGCGACGCGAAAGCAGATTCCGACAGCATCGGCATCGGCGCACGCGAGCTTGTTACAGCGAACGTAGACGTATTCGACATCCCGGACCTACGCACCGGGCCACTGGCCCACAAGGATCGTTTTGCTGACATGTATCGTCGCGTGTCGGGCGTGGCAATCTTAGGGATTGTGTTGTGCTGTGTTCTCTGGGGCAAAGGATACAGACAGCAACAATCGCTCCAGCGTCAGGTTGTCGCGTTACGGCAAGAGCAGGCAGAGGTTTACAAAGAAGTGTTTCCAGAGGGCACCGTCCCCCGCAATGCGGCAACGCGACTCGCTTCGGAACGCAAAGACATCGAGGCCCTTGCGACGACCGACGCCGTTGGCCCCATACTCACTGCCGCCAACCGACCCATGGATGATCTGAACGCGTTTGTCAAAGCACTCCCGGCAAATGTACGTATCCTGGCCACCGAAGTCCTTATCAATGCGAAGCAATTCAGTCTACGGGGCCATACAGCGAGTCATCGCGACGCCGAACGAATCGCAGATGCCATCGCATTGATCAAAGGCATGGAAGTGGGTTCACTGCGAACGTCACGTCTCAAAAATGGCGGCGTCAAGTTCAGCCTGAAAGGGAGGCGCAAACATGCAAGTCCTTGACACTGCGCTGCGTCACTTGCGTGACCCGAAACATCAAACACTCCTGGTCGTCGTCATTTGCACGGTGGCTGCGGCTGCGGTGTGGTCTCAGCAGCGATCGATTACGAGTTCGCGGAAGTCCCTTGAAACAAACACCAACCGGTTGTCTCGCATGAGAATCGATGCTGCCCAAATCGCCGAGTTGCAGTCGAGACCACAGCAAGCCGTCGATCGCAAAAAGCCCAATGCGGAACTGCTTGGCCAGGTGGAGGCGGCGCTGTCCGAAGCCAATGTGCCGGGTGAGGTATGGCAGGATAGTTTTCCGCAGCCGCCCAAACGATCAAAGGGATCGGATTATCTACGGGTGGCGACGCGGTTGGAGTTCGAGAGTGTAACGATTCGGCAAATGGTGATGTTTACGCAGACACTACTGCAGAATGATCCGACGCTTTCAATTGAATCGTTGCGTATTCGCAATCGAATGAATCGAGGAAACTCGGAAGCTGCCCAAGCGACTTGGGGCATTGAAATCACGATCGCGTATTTGATCTACGAACCAAAATCCAAAGACGTCGTATAAATGGGTCAGTTGTAATTGCGTCATATTCCGATTGACTACCAACGCATTCAGCATTACCAATATGCAATCGAATTTTGTTTTCGCCGCATAATGGCGCAAATATACCGCGTTGTGGCTCATATATAATGAACCGGTAGCCATCCGATTCGGCTAGGATTACGCCCTAAGAACACTTGGGGAATTTACCTCTATAAGGCGTAATAAGAATCTTGGTCGATGATGCATTGGGTAGCTGAAACAGCCAAATCAATGGTCGTGACCGCAGTACGCTATTTTCACGATCAACGCGCCTCTTCCATAGGTCGGGGGGGCGCGTCATTTTTTCGTTCCGCGCACCGATGAATTCCCCTCGTCTGAGTTTGAATACCCGATCACCATCTGAAGCCAAGAGTTGGTCACAAAAAGTTGCAAATCTTTAATAATTCAGCGCGCGATGCGGCCACTGTTCTCGTGGCTAAGGATATGGCACGCTTACATTCCGCCGTCAAACACCCCTCACGTGGTTAGATGCGGGTTGGACACGCTGTGACCCCGACCTCACGGCTGTTCAGCCCGTTTTTTCTTTCTCATTCGACACCAATTCAATCCAAGGGCAGATTACCGGTAGCCCCAGTTTTGCTATTCTTCCAAAATTCAGCGATTTCTTGCTAAAAGGGTTGAACCATAGAATTTGTGATGTTCACGCCTAGGCCGTATTCGCTCTGCTTCAATGTGCGATGCATATCAGAACCCCTTTGAAGAAAAATCTGCTAGGAATTGATCTAGCTGAAATTCCCCATTCTGAAATTTGGTTGCACCCGTTAGAATCACCGGTCCAATTCGTTGGTTTTGGCGTTCCCGCCAATCCCAATCGTACTTGATGGACGAACAGGTTTCGAAAAATGCCTATCGGAGATGCCTATAAATCCCTTTTGGTGCATGCGCCAACGATTCGGCGATACATCGCGAAGAAGATCCCCTGGATTCTAAGAAAGGACCTTGACCCAGACGATGTCCTTCACGATGTATGGGCACGGGTTTTGCGCGCGGGCTATGCGGCATCCATCGATGAAACCAGTTCACTTCAGCCTTACTTGAAACGTGTGGCCATGACAGTTCTTGTGGACCATTTTAGAGCCCACCAAACGGCGAAGCGAGGAGGCAATTTGAACGGTGGTCAGGTCATCAAACAGCAAAACCTGGATACGTCGTATGTGAATCTTTTTGAGCGGATTGCCGGACCCAGAAAAACGCCGAGCAGCGAAGTCGCGGTGCGTGAAGCATCCGCTGCAATTCACGATGCGCTGCAGGAGCTCCCCGCAACGCAAAGGGAAGCAGTTCAGCTTCACCACATCCTTGGCCTTACATACGAAGAAGTCGGAATCGAAATGAACCGCACGATAGCGTCGGTTCATGGATTGCTCAATCGCGGGATGAGGAATCTGCGAACGAAACTTGGATCGGCAACGAGCTTCCTGAGCGACGCCGCTTCCGACGCGGAGTAGCGGGTTGAATTCGGAACGAACTCGGGCCACACAGTCCTATGAGCGTAACGCTAGAAGCCGCCATTGATGAGATCGCAGAGTCACTACGCAGCGGAAACGCTATTTCCAACGCCGACTTGAAAAACAAGTTTGCCCACTTGGTGCCCGAACTTGAAAACGTGGTTCAGGAGCTCAGGTCAATCATTCGGGCTGAACTTGAGATTGAATCCGATCACCGCTTGAAGCAAGCCGATCCCGAACTCGCATCAATTCGAACGGTGTTGGATGATTCACTTCCCGGTTACCGTATTGACGACGTAATTTACCGGGGTGGACAAGGCACCGTCCTCAAAGCGTTTCAAGAATCGGTGCAGCGACACGTCGCGATCAAAGTCATGCACGACAGTCCAGTGCCCAATGCCCGCCGGTCGAGACGGTTCGCCCGAGAGATTCAGCTTATTTCTCAACTACAATTACCGAACATCGTGCGCGTTTTTGAGAGTGGAGTCGCTGCAGGTCATCCCTATTTCATAATGGAGTACGTAGAGGGTGTTTCGGTTGATGATTATGCGTTGGCCAATCAGTTGAGCGCCAAAGCCCGAATGGAATTGATGCACAAAATCATCTGTGCTGTCAGCCGAGCCCATCAGCGCGGCGTGATTCATCGGGATCTAAAGCCTTCGAATATCCTGATCGATGTCGAAGGAGAACCGCACATTTTAGATTTCGGTTTGGCCAAGGCGCTGAGGCGCGCATCCGAACCGAACAGTTCAGAAGACGTTTCGCTCGAAGGTCACGTCATCGGTACTTTACCTTATTTGAGTCCCGAACAGGCCACAGGATTTGATGAAGTAGATGTGCGCAGTGATATCTATGCGCTCGGCATCATTTTGTTTGAATTGCTCACTGGATTCTTTCCGTATGACGTCTACGGCGATAAGGCAGAAGCTCGAGCACAGATCATCAATGAGGCTCCCAAACGGCTCAAAGAATCAGTTTCGGACGGAGATTGGACTGGCTTTCCAGGACCGCAAGAATTCGATGATGATATACAGGCAATAGTCTCATTGGCATTGGCCAAATCGACCTCTGAGCGATACCAAACTTGTGAGTCATTTGCTGATGATCTTCAGCGCTATCTTTCCGGTAATATTGTCAAAGCTCGAAGCGATCAGCGCTTATATCTCCTACGGCGCATTTGCCGGAAATACTGGATTGAATTTGCAAGCGTGGCGGTGGTCATGCTGGCACTCATTGTCGCAACGACCGTAAGTACTTTCCTCTGGTTTGAGGCCAAGCGCGAACGTGATTCAGCCCGAAAGGTCGCAACGTTGGCCGAAGATACGCTTGACCATGTCGTGACGGGAATAGACCAACAACTTGAAGCATTGGCGGGCGGAAAAGAACTTCGGCGGCATCTCCTCGATGGCGTTTCGCAGAGGCTCAGTGATCTCTATGTTCTTGTTAAAGAAGACCAAGGACTGGACAACGTCGCCGCTTCTTTGAGCGAGAAGGAGGCCGACATCGCCAGAAGTGAAGGGCGAAAGCAAGAAGCCAGGCATCTCTACTTGCGGGCTGCAGAAATACTAACCCAATTGCAGATTGATGACCTTTCGACACACTTGGCCAGACTCCATCGCAAGGCTGGCATGTGTTCGGACGATGGGAAGGAACATTTTGACGAGTCCATTGAATTTGCGCGTAGCGCCATAAGGAAACCAAGCGGCGACTCAAATGCGGAATTGGCCAATTCGCTATTGGCGGCGGCAAACAACGACTACCTCAACGGCCGCCACATTGAGTCGGCGGAGAGAATCGAAGAAGCCCTGGGTCTGCTTCGCTCTCGGGGCGATAGCATGTGGATTTTGGCTGAAGCATTGGAGCGCCAAGGCGACGTGAGTATCGAGTTGGGCAGACTTGGGCAATCGTGTAAATCATTTCGTGAATCGATCAAGTTATGTGAGAATCTACTGGCCAAACGACCGTTCGACGTTCGGATACGACAAAAACGAATGATGCTATCGACAAAACTGGGTTCTGCATTGGCCATGTCAAATCAACTTGACGAAGCCATTGGCCATTCACGCTCAGCACTTGACGATAGCGTTTATCTTCTTGAAGCCGACTCCAGTAACTTGGAGTACCTTCGCACGCACTTGAGTACCGCTACCCGTTTCGCAATGATCCTCAGGCAACATGGCGACCATCAAGCGGCGCTCGACGCCGTCACGAAGTCGGTCCAGCGAGCCCAAGCGCATACAGATTCCTCAAATCAGAGCTATGAGATTCTGCGACAGTTGGGTTTTGCCTTGATTGAGAGGAGTCGAATCAATCGCGATCTTGGCGCAAATGAGGCCGCCGTTGCGGACGCCCGCAAAGCGCTCTCGATTAGAAAGACCCTTGCAAAACAGCTACCCACGAATCTCGACTACTCACATGAGGTTGCCGCCGCTCACGATTTATTGGGAGTGTGCCTGCAGCGCGTGGACCGACACGCTGAGGCACACGAACACTTGATCGATTCTTGTGCAATTCATCGCGGACTCGTCGATGAACAGCCAGATGTTCCAATCCGTCACCTTAGTCTGGCCCAATCCAACGTTAATCTGGCATCATGGCACATGCGATCTAGCTCCGATGAGAGCAATTCAAAGGCCATCGAGATTTTAAGAGCCACGCGCAGTGAATTAGAGAATCTCGAACGCGAAACCTCCGAAATCCGTGAAAACAGTGACTTCACTAAATGCATTAGCGTCATCAATGCCAACCTCGAACGCCTCGAACAAACCCAACAGCCCAATCATTAAACGGGTGGAGGATCGAATGGATCAACTTCGGAGGGTTCATCTTCACCATCTACAATGGGATCGACTTCGTTTGCGCGCGTGAAATCATGCGTTAGACCAGCGACTTTCCCATCGTACATTTCTGCTTCGGTTCTTGTGAGCGTTCCTGCCTCCAAGAAGAATTCGAGATCATCATCGGTGCCATCGGGAGCCGCGGTACCGTCCAAAGAGGGAGGCGCTGCAAATTCCTCCTCCAATGGATTGTCGAAGTCCAGATGCTCAACCCACCAGTACCCGTCGCTCGAATAAACGGTAGGCGAAGTCTTAGTCCAAGACCCGGCAGGGAGCCCGTTTGAACCGATCTCAACGAAACTCGCTTCCGTGACCTCCCATTTGACGAGTTCATCCTGGTTCTCGATCGCAGTTAATTCAAGACTGATTGTGAACAATACGTCGCTTTGCTCGTCGGACGGGTCTACTCGAATTGAGTACTTTACAGATTGATCGTCCGGCAAATTCGCTTCCGCAATTTGCGTTCCGACGGCTGCCGCTACTGCGAAGGCAAACAACAGTTTCTTCATCGCATTTCTCCTAAAAACCTGCGCGCACAATCCCCCCGCGATTGGCCACGGCGGCCAGAATTCAAGCGCTAGGGGCTTAGTTTTGGTGTTCCAGACTCGATTCAACGCCCGGCGGTTGAATGAAGTCCCGGTTGAAGGGAGGAAACTCCGAGAATCTTGTTGACGATGCAATCTGCCAACGAGATTGAAGAACGAGAATTGTTGAGTTGAAGCGCGCAGAAAAAGAGAATGAATTGCGTGCAGTGGAAACGAAAGATTTCTTGAAATTCAGCGCGCCGACGATTTAGGATTTGCGTCTGACTCGCGTGGGCGTGATGGAAGGAAAGGCAAGTTGGTCGCGGCTTGCTGCGGCTGCGAGACGGAACGTTTCATTCCGTAAAAGCTTCAATGTTTGGTGGGAACGTTGCATTAGCGACCGAGATAAACAACGATTCGATCCTGCTGGTATGCGACTGCCAAAGCTTGCCTTTGCCATTGCGTAATCGTCGATGACCCCTGAGTTCACCGTTTTCGTTTCGCTACTTGCCATTGAGCCAAGGGTTACCAGAAGCTCATCAGCAGACGGGCCATGATCGCAACGCCAATCTCGGGCGCATGCGTCAGAGAATTCGCCAGAGATTTACAAAGGATTTTCAGTTTATTTGCGCGTAACATACAGCCTGAATCCGTCCAAAGCATTGATAGTGGACTTAGGTGGGTTGGGCTAGTGTGCTGTGTGCGCACCCGACCAGCGCGGCAGATGATTACATTCATCCGGCCCGCCGTCCACGAGTTGAAGGTGGGTCCTTTATAACGCGATTGATTCCCTCTTCCTCATTGGCGGTTGCATTTCTGTGACAAGTCATAAAGAGTCTGGCTTATGACGATTGCGTTTCCTGGCAAATGCAGTCGTACTCACCGCACGTATTCTTGAACTCAATGCAGGGCGGCCTACCGCATCGATGACGAAGACTTAGGTTGATTCGCCAACGCATTAGTCAGGTATCCAACATCACCGAATTCACTTTTGGGGAGGCTTATTGCCGAATGCAAACGATTCATGCCAAAGTCAATCCAAGACTTCTTTTCAAAGCGAACCGACTCTTCACGGGATCGGTCAATGGCAGAATCATCGAAATCGTTCAAAACGCTCGCCGGGCGGGTGCGACCCGCGTCGAGATACTCAATCGCGACGGGATCGTCACGGTGCACGACAACGGCAGCGGCATTGAAGACTTCGCAACGCTGCTAGATATGGGCGGTTCCGGCTGGAATGATCTGGAAGCCAGCGAAGACCCAGCCGGTGTGGGGATCTACTGTTTGTCGCCGCGACGCGTCACCATTCGATCGTCGAGTCAGGTCGCACACATCGATAGGGACTGCTGGACGGGTTCACCGGTTGAGGTGTCCCTCGATCCAGATCCGTGCAGCGGAACGGTGATCGAGTTTGAGGATGAACCCTGGTCACTGCACGCCGTCGAGCCGATGGCGGTATTCAGCGGCGTAGAGGTCTACGTGGATGGTGTCCGCTGCGCTACGGAGAAATTCGTCACCAAAGCAGCGTCACACCATCCGTCGTTGGGATGCCGCATCGAGGTCCGCAACCTTGAAGAACTGTTTTCATGGCATAAGCCACCGGGGTATTTCTGCGTTCGATCTAAGAAAGCCTTGGTGAATTTCCACGGACAGGTCGTCGCCTTTGATTATGGGCCGGTCATCGAAAACAACCTCGTCGTTCTTGTCGATCTCACCGGTGAGCCGACGCTGATTCGTCACATGCTGCCTGCCCGAACGCAGTTGATGAAGAACGATGCCACGACGCAGCTATGCGATGCCATTCAGCTGGAGATCTATCGCTACATCCTTCGCAGAGGTCATCACCGGCTTTCATATGAACAATTCCTTCATGCCCGTCGACGGGGAATCGAACTGCCCGAAGCGACGCCGACGTATACGATCGGCCTGCTGCCGACGGGCGATGTGCCTCACCCGGTCGAAGTCACCAAACCGGATGATTTTCATCTGGCCAATGCTTATTTGTTTATCAGTCGAGCGGGGCAAAACACCCTGAACGACGAGGTCAGCGCCCATCTACTGGCCGCTTTGGGCGATCTGCAAGAGTCGTTTGTTCCGGTTTCGATCAGTCCCTCATATCACGGCTATTCCTGGGCCGAACTGCCCACCATCGAAAAAGTCGAGGTCCGATGCGGCAAAGAACTTCATCGCGACCTGGTCTGGTCGGGCGAACTGGTTTGTGTCGAATCGATCGTCACAACCGTTTGGACCAGCGACGGAAAGGTGTTTACTTCACCGGTCTGCATGGCAGAGGTCCCGCCCAGCGAAAATGTCAGCGCTTGGTCCGACCACAGCGTCGTGGTGATTCCGGAGGCCGAAACCCGGATGCGCTCAGAAAATCTTTGGCATCACCTGGGCGGTTGGAATGAAGACGGTGACACCTACGAGACCCAAGAATACCGATTTGAAGAGGAACTGGATGCGTACTGGGCCGAAATGCTCGATTCGTGACCTTCCCCCGGTGTTAATACCAGTGCTCATGTTAGTCCAAGGGCACTCCGTATGGCCAGCTGAGGCGTGCGGAGCGTAGCGGAGCACGTCTCAGC
>JANQQE010000002.1 GCA_028285105.1 Alphaproteobacteria bacterium | reverse complement strand
ACCGGGAATACGGGACGGCGGCAGATGCCAACGAGACGCAAGAAGAATCGCGGAGGGTCCGCGAGTGCGCAGCACGCCAGCGGAAACCGCTATTGTCCTTGCGGCAGTCCCGCCGGTGTTAGGCGGCATCGGTTTGGTCAAAACGCATGAAAGGCTACCCAACGTCAATCCAATTGCCGTTCTTCAATTGGCAAACTACCTCGAAGAGGATGGTCAGATTGACATGGCACTTGATGTGCTTTCTGCGAGAAGCGACTTTCTGGAACGCGCTTTCGCCGTTCGTAATTAATTTCGAAAACTATTTGAGTATTGGTGGGTGCAGCACACTATCGAACAGCAAGCCACATTCGCACAGTCGCTCTTTGATCTTGATGAATCTGATTGCTCCTCGTTAAAAAGATGGTTGAGAGCGTATTCCCAGACGGAACAAGGTTGGCATCGATTTGACCACAGCGATCCGCTAGCAGTCGAAGGGTGCTGGGCCCAACTTGCCAAACCCATTTCGGAGTCGGAAGCGACCCAAGCCGAAAAAGGAAATTATTGCCCTCGCCGATCGTCTAACGCCTTAGCCATAATCGCAGCCGATCCGTGTAATATGTTTCGTGGACCCGGCCACGCCCGACACTTGTCGAGGGAAAGACTGCGTTTCCCAAGAATACAAAATACGTGATCGGGGTGTTCGATTTCGAATGCGGGATGTCTTCTGTCCTGAGGACACCGCTGTAATTCTTGCCATATGCGTTGGGTCGACCAGTTTGAGCGCAGAAAAACTGGAATCAATTCGGAAGCGTTATTCAGATTGCTTGCACTACAAAGGGCAACACGAATTCCCCAATCTGAGAAGTATTTGAACCCAACACCAAGAGACGTAAACCCTTGAAACTAAACAAGCTCATCATGAACTCAATTGTGTGTCAGAATCGGGGCGACTGGACACCAGTTGCACTCTTCTTCGCTGAGATCAGTGTTCTTGATAGCACCAGCGATATTCTTCGTCATTCGCCAAGCAACATGATTGCCCGCGGCAAAACTAAACTGGAATCGAACACGTGGCGTTGGGTTGATGGCTGTAGCGTTCTGGATTCCTCACGCATGTCCACGACGACCGAGAATCTACAGGCTTGTAGCTTGCTTGCGTGCCGATCTGAATCTGCCGAGATTCTGTACCTGCAGGCCCGTGTCAACACGAAATTTCCTGGTCGAGACTCCAATCACTTCGACTATACTCATGTCTATGGACAATCCGCCCCTCGACGCAATCGACACTTCCATCTGGGAGGTACTGTTTCGCAGTGATACAATCATCGTGGGCTGCATTCGCAGTTCCGGCGTGCGGCACGCGAAATCTGGTCAAACGGGACCGTGGGCAGCTCTTGTACTGCCGCGTACTCCATTTCGTGCGTCCGAGCATTCCTCCCGTGAACGCTATATCGACCCGACGCATGCAGTTTTGGTGGGGCCAAAGCGTACAGGCGTCCGTCAGTCAACCCTGCCTGTAGAAGTCATCGATTGGGTGGCGTTCGAACCCAGCGCCCTATCGGAAATCTTGCCGGAAAACGCGTTGGTAGAAATCGAAGGTCGCCTTGTGCCTCTCACCGCGATGGCGTGTGCTCAGGCGCGGATTCTTTTTCAATACTTGAAGCACTGTAAAACTCCGGATTCGATCGAAGTAGAAGAACGCGCGTGGGAATTGCTCAACTTGCACCTCGCAGCGGCAAAACACCGTACGGAGGAAAAGGCACTACGCGCATCGACAAAGAGTGCTCATGCAAGAGCAGTTGAACAGGCGCGCGAGCGGATCGATGCGCAATTGGATCACTCAATAACACTCACAAGCCTGTCAGCGCAGGTCGGCTACGCGCCGCATCACTTTTGTCGCATCTTCCGTAATCAAACCGGCCAGACGATCAGCCAATATGTACTGCGCTCGCGACTCTTTCGTGCTTTGGACGCGCTGGACGCAGATACAACCAGTTATGACCTTGCGGCTCGATTTGGTTTCTCAGATCGCGCACACTTCTCGCGCCATTTTTCTCGCCTTTTCGGCTGTTCATGGCAACGTATGCGTCAATTGCTTGAACAGCAGAATTGGTCTGAATTGCGCACGATTATTCACGCCCCGGATCGACCAGCCACCATATAATCAGCTGCAAAACTTGAGGGCAAAGGTTGAGGATTTGCGATGCACGAGAGGTTCCTCTCAAGCATTTTGGGCGGCACTATCTTGATGCTGGGATTGCTGCATGTTGGGCTGCCGTCCCTTTTTGGGTGGGAGGTGGTGCTTACGCACGAGCCTATGTTGGCTTGGGGATTGCTTATGTTGAACTTTGCGACGAGTTGGCAATTCGTTGTAATCGGAGCCTCTGTACTGCTACGCAACCGACAATATGTTCAGACCGACTTGGTTTGGTACGCATGGATCGTGTTTTGGCTGGGCATGTGCATCTATCTGGCCGTTCGTCCAATGCCGGTATCAAGCGTATTTGGCACGCTTGCACCGATTGGCTTTTCGCTATTTCAGGCCAGCGGAGCGACAGTGATGCTGATGTCAAAACGATACCCGACCAATCCACGTTTGGAGGCTTGAGATGTCGACCGCACTTCCTCTCCCTAATTCACGACGCGTCCACGGTATGCTGTTGGTAAACCTGATCATACTAATTGTTGGCGGTTGTGTTCAGGCTTACCTGACGCGTCCCGTACCGCGCGACATCAATTCCGCGGTGCCCGAATTGCGCCCCGAACAGGTTGGTTTGCCAGCCATGCACGAGATCACCGACGTGTCACGTTTTGATATTCTGCGGCAACCCCAAAATATCTCACCTAAGCTATACATCGATTCATGGCCGGCGCTTAAGCAAGTTTTCGCGCTTCAACAGGATGAATCTTCAACCAAGCAGATCGAGCAGACATTGAATAAGTTGATTGATACAGCAGATCGCTACGGCGTGTTAAATTTACAGGCTCAACGCAGCCGTCAGTCAGTCGACCGCGATACGGCGGAGCGCCTAATTCAAGAGTGTATCGATGCCGAACCCGACCAACACCTGCATCATTTTCAATCTGCTCTGCTCAGTTTCGACAAACTCACCGATACTCGAAATCCGATCGCAAAATGGGGATATTCAAATGCTGTACTATCGGCTTACGAACGGGCATTCGCGCTTGAACCAAAGATACGGGCATATCGCTATTACCTTGTGTTTGCGTATCAACAGACTCCGCAAGGTTTTGGTGGCAACCCGAAAAGAGCCTTGAATTTGGCGACCGAGGCAATCAATTTCGACCCAGCGTTCTTTTTGGTGCGTACTCACCTGTATTTGCTCCGCGATGAGATTGACGACGCTTTTGACGATATGGACCGCGCCATCGCGAGTGGGTTTTATAAAACCACCACGTTGCACGACGCGATCCGCGCCGCCTTGCAACGCGAAGACTACGGCCGCGCAAAGCGATGGGCCGCTTACACAATTGGCGTTCACTCAAGGTGGCCGGACAACTGGGTACTCACCGCACGCGTCCTTTACGCAAGCGGACAGCACAGCAATGCCCTGCGCTGCATTGAACATGCACTGAAGCTCGATCCACAACACATCGACGCGCAACAATTGAAATCGAGTTGGAAGAATAACGCCAATGACTAACCATACACCGTCCGTCCCCTCGATGAACCGACCAGGTTTATGGGATTTGTTTCGCGGCCATTTACTACTCTTTGATGCCCATTCCCTTCCGGTCTGGACGAAGCAGCAGATCATTCGAGTTGTGTTGTGCGCCTTGGTGCTGGAACTGGGCGTTCGCTTCATGCTTACCCGCGCTCTTTTGCATGGCACTCCTACCGTGCATCCAAATCAACTCGTGCTGGTTCTGCTACTGATTGGAGCATTGCTCCTAATGCATGAACTGATTCGAATACCGCTCGAGTTCGCCAACGTACGCCCTTGGGGCGCTTGGCATGTGTCACAGCGCGCCTATCTTTTAGAGACAGCACTGGTCGCATCGTTCGTTTTCGGGTGGGTACACATTTCAGCGCTGCGCGATGCGCTGCGGTCTGAAGACTTGCTTCGCATTCTCAGCTTTGCGTTTCTTCCCAACTTGCTGTGGGGGGTGTATCAGGAATGGGTATACCGCGGGTGGCTTCAACGGGTACTCGTGCAACACTGGGGTAAGTACGCTGGGATCATGGCGTCCAACCTGACGTTCACGTTCGGACCACTTCACGCGTACCATTGGTTCACCTTGAAGAGTACGTTGAGCCAACAAATCAACATGTTTTTTGCCATCTTTCTTGTCGGCTTATTCTTTGCAATCGTGTTTCAACGGAGCCAGAACCTATTGATCGTCGGAGTGTTTCATGGCATCGGCAACGCTTTCATGCAAGGTTTGCCGCGTGTGGAATGAACACCGTCCTCTGCGGGCATTTTTGCGGTCCAAAGTTGTGTACAGAGCCTTCGCTGCGATGGACGCTGGAACTACCGGCGGCTCAAGAAAGCCCACGCTCGCCCTCAGACCACTCGTGTAACGCGGCCGCCTGAAATCCAATCCCCATGCCCCTTATAAACAACGGAAAATAAACGATTCCAGAAGCAATCGGGGCGATAGGACGCCAATTGAACTATTCGTCTACCGCATCGGCGATTGGTGCCTGGAACACTGATCTTGATTTCACCGCGAGTGAAGGCAAATCAATCCGAATGATCGCCCGCCAATCCAGAAAACATCTCGTCGAGCTTAGTAAATGGCTCTGCTCGGGCAAGGCTATGAAAAGACCCATCGGCTGCAATGTTCCTCGCTGAGGCCAGAAAGGCACCCCACGCCGTGCGCGCGAGCGCCGAGCCGACCGAAATTCTTCTCACGCCCAGGCCGGCAAGTGCGTCGAATGTCATCCAGGTCGGATCAACTGCAAGTACGTTCACGGGCTTCGGCGCCACTGCAGATACAACCCGCTTGATCTGACTTGAAGTGCGCAGGCCCGGAGCAAAGAGACAATCTGCGCCTGCATCGGCAAAGGCGACGAGCCGCGAAATAACCGTTTCCATGGGGTTGGGGTGATCGACAAGAAACGCCTCGCACCGTGCGGTCAATAATACATCTATCCCACTTTCATCGATGGCGGTTCGTGCCGCCTTCACTCGATCGAGAGCTTCGCTCGCTTCAAAGAGTGGTTGATCTGGATCGGATGCTGCATCTTCTATCGATAGCCCAGCGACGCCCGTCTTGATGCAACGTTCAACACTAGACGCGACGTCCCTCGGTGTCTTGCCTTATCCAGACTGAAAGTCTGCGTTGACCGGAAGGCTCGTCGCAAGGACGATCTCGCGGACATTGGCAAGCGTCGCATCAAGGTCGAGCGCATCCGGCGATTCGGGACGGCCAAGGACATACGACAACGCTGCACTACTTGTAGCCAGAGCACGAAACCCCATTGAAGCGAGTGCGATCGAACTCCCACGGTCCCAAGGGTTAGGGATCACGAAGCACCCTGATGCATGCAAATCTCGAAAGGTCTTGATGGGATCGGTATCGTCCAAGGTGTCTCCAGTGTACGAGGTTGGCATGAAGTTGCCCACCGCCTCTGTGATTGTCACTTGGAAGTGGTTAAACGCGCTAGCGGGTCTTCAAAGATGCTCTGAGTCCGAGTTGTCGACCCAACAGACCATTCTCACTCGAGTTGCCCCAGCGCTTGGATTAACGCCGGACACTGGACTTCTGTAAGTCGTGTCCCTCGCAGAGGTTTTGGCAAAATAGTCAAGTAAAGGATATGTGCCTAAAGGAAGATTTGAACTTCGAGGTTATCAACCTAACACCTTATCACGAAATCCTTTAGGTTGCTTGTAGCATTGACAGGCTTCTTTCGTACTCGGGGCGACTGGACACCAGTTGAACTTTTTGTGCGTTTCTGTGCTGGAATCGAGGAATTTTGCTGGGAGCCTGGAACTCAGGGTCTGGAGGTTGTGAAACCGCAGAGTTGATCCACATTACGACATCAATGGCCATACATCTCACTGCGCCTAAGAAACGCTTCGGGCCCGCCCTCGAGTATTTCCTGCGCCCGCCGCTTTGTCGCCTCGCGGTCGATCGACCCGCGATCAAACGCTTTCCCGCAGCCGTTTTCGCGACGCATGGGCAACAGTAACTCCGAATCGCCCAAAACGGCGATGTTCGCGTTGTGGGTGATGAGAATAATCTGGCGGCGTTCCTTGATGGTCCTTAATGTTGCAACGATACTCGAGAAGACGAACGCGTTGTCCAGGTCATCCTCAGGCTGATCGATCACCAGCGGTACGTTAGACTCTGCAAGCATGGCGATAGTCAACAAGATTGTATGCCGTTGACCGTCGGAAAGCTGAGCGACCGGGATCTCCCTTGCCGGCGTTGACTTAGTGCGGACTGTAATCACAGGCTTCGGCTCCTTCGCGAGAATCTCCAGTTCGAAGATGATTCTCCAATAGCATAGTTTGTCCACGATTTTTGCGGGCCAGGGATCGCCCAACCCCGAAGCCGTAGCGAGCTCCGAATGCTTCCGCGCCAGGACGAGTTCCGCTAACTGGTCAGGAAGCATACGGTCGCAGAGCTCGCGAGCGCTGTCATCCTGAAAGTATGTCCCGCGCATCTTCTCGGACACAAAGCGGAAGAAGTCACCGGTGATGCCAGAGTCAACGTACTTTACGAATACCTTGTAGTCCGTGATAGTCCGCGCCAAATTGGCGTTCACGCTGTGCAGCTGGGCTTTTCGACGCTTCGTCATTTCCGCTCTAACGGCCCGCAACTGCTTGAG
This sequence comes from Alphaproteobacteria bacterium, assembly GCA_028285105.1. Lineage (GTDB taxonomy): Bacteria > Planctomycetota > Phycisphaerae > UBA1845 > UBA1845 > UBA1845. The sequence goes on along the minus strand of JANQQE010000002.1, from coordinate 7,460 downwards.
AAGTCTTTGCCGATCACATCGGAACTCTGAAAGTTCTTCTTCCTTCTGCTCGATGGCCGCCACGTCCTGGGCGAGAGTGATCTTCTCCTTGAGGAGCTTTTCCAACTCGGCTAGATTTCCAGCGAGGCCCTTCGCCTTCAAGCCAACGATTTTTGCCGCCAATGTAGCTTCCATGCGAGCATGATGTGTCCTGAGTTCACTGCATTTCGTCTGAAGTTCCTTCGCACATGCCTTGAGTAGTACGTTTATTTCTTCGGCTTTGGCCCGAAGGGACGTGTTTGTAGACTCGATGCACTTCTTCATTCCTGCTAGGGTCGTCTTCGATTCGGCGTCATCGGTTACTTCGCCTGCGGTGGCGACGATCTTCGCGAAGTCGTTTTCAAGGTTTGAAAGCGTTATCCCGGTGCTATATCGGGCTCCTATGCTTTCAATCGTCGTCCTCACGGACTTCTCAGAGGCGATCCGATTCTGCGCACCAACGATGTCTCGCAGCTTCCCTTCCTCCGCCACCTTTAGCTTGGTCTTGATGTCGGAAAGAGCTCTCTTCTTCTCGTGAAGTTGGCCGTAACTGCCCTCCAACGGCTCCAAACCTGCAGCATTTGTTCGCAATTGATCTACCAAAGAACCGTTCTGCACTTGAAGGTCCGCAAGAAGAATGTGCCGATCAAGAAATTCCTGAAAGACTGTTGGGTTGTTTAGCGGGTCTTCTGCCACCCGTGCCAGTTCGCCTTGTCCGAAGTACTCGATCTGAAATGAATCAATTGGTACGTCTGTGATTGAATTGTGCTCCTTCACCTTGACCGCTATTTCCCCGCCACGGGCACGCTCGTAGCGATACACGATCCCATCGGCATCCTCACAGTAGACCACCATGGCGTCGGGGCAACTCTCGAAATCTCCGAAAGCATCGTCAACGCCGAGGCAATAGGCGAGTGATCGCAGCGAGGTCGATTTGCCGGTCCCACGGCCGCCGACAAAGCAGTTCAAATTGTCACTGAAGCGGACGACTTCGCCGCCAATAAACCCGCCTGTCGCAGACATTCCTCTTACCCTCGGGATCGCCCTGGGAACCCTAGCCTTTGCCACAACGCGCGCTGTGGGGTCGATCAACGCAGTCCGAAAAGCTTCGAAACTCAGCTCGGTCATCTTCATCCGAGTCCACGGCTTATCCGGGTCTTGCGCTTGGAATACAGCCAAAGAGTGCGCACCAGAACCCTGAACATGCGCAAACAGTCGTCGGCCTCGTAATCTCGAAACACTCGCAGGGGCCTCGAGTAGTTTGGCACGCTCGGCGCCGGCTGATCCAGGTTCATCGCTGTCGGAGTACCAGACCAAACGCGCTGGGTCGTCGCACTCCACTCCATACAGACCGGCATTTGTAATGATATCACGCTTCCAGTTTGGATAGCCGGACGTCAACATCTCGAAGCCAGTCTTCTCCCGGTCAATATGCGCAGCGATGCAGACGCCCCCGACCTTTTCAGTCTCGGTTTTGACGTCGGCCATGGATTTTGCAGTATGAGTTCCATCGTCCCCCTCCAGGCCCACGAGATCGAGCTTGGCGAGGAAACGATTGAGCTCATTCGTATTCTCCGGCGCGAAGTAGGCAAGAAGATGCCCGTTGGCTGAGGTGACTTCGACACCGGGCAGCACGAGAAGTTTCTCGGCATACTTCTGTGCGTGTAATAGCGCTGCCGCAACATTCCTGTCGCTGTTGTGGTCGGTGATCGCGATGACGCTCAAGCCTTGGTCGACTGCGGAATCCACGATCGCTTGGGGAGTCATGGTCGGATCCTTGACGTCTTTGGAAGCGCCGTATGAATGAATATGCAGATCAACGTTCAGGAACTGCGCACCGCAATCCATTGCAAGGATGTCTTTGTACGATATCGCCATAAGTAATTAGCCTACAGAGATCAACTCAGCAATTCATATGGACCACGGGGCTCCCGCTCATTCGATCCTGCTATTTCACCGTGAAAAATTCAATAGCCCAATCGCATCCCCTTGAAATTCTGGATTCTTGACGATCGTTTCGAACCTGTGCGCGGCGGTAAGTGGTGCGTCGGCAAGAGGAAATGAGCGGATCGGCCGCCGTGGCGGCGATCTCCGAGCTGAATCGGAGCGATTGGACACCAGTTAAGGTTTTTGTTGCTGGAATCCGCGTTCTTGGCACCGCCAAACGCGTTCTCACCGTGAGGACGAGTGACCAAATACGTGGCATCTCGGGATATGGATGCAACTAATGCTCCTCGCTTAGCAAGAGACTTCTAAAAGCCACGCCGTCTAAGTGTCTTCGTCATACAATGGACTGCGCCCTGTGCCCAAGCCAAATCCTCCATGCCGTCCAACCGTAAGACCTCGAAGCCGACCATTTCTTTCCAGATCTTAGCTGCCAAATCATCGAGCCGAGCACGCGCTCCGGTATCAACGTCATAACCCCGATCCGGATCGGCGTATGTCGGCATGAAAACGAACCGACGACGTACTCCAGTATCATCTACGTAGTTTTCTATCACAACGTTGTTCCACGTTAGGTGATAGTGCTTCATCTCCCATCCCTCCAAGCCCAGGTTTCCGTATACTGGGAGGAGCGGTAGCTCGATGATGCTGAAATGCTCGGACAACTGCTTCGATACTTCTTCAAAGTACTCATCGTAATCGTAGGGCTGGGGCTCTTCGTTCAGCTCCTTCCTAGCAAGGCTGGGCCTTCCTACGAGAACAACTTCCTTGCCGCTACCACTTGTCACACCAGTCGGCGTTACATACATATCAATATGAAATATCGGCTGAAAGATACCAGACAAGACCTGCCTAGCCGTATCGTCAAGCCTCTTTTCTCGTCCAACTGATAATACGGGGGTGCCAATGAGCTCCTCAAACGCTTGTTCAACGAGTTGACACGTCTCAAGCCCTACGCGACCGGTGTTCCACCAGATGTAGTCTTTGCCGATAAGTGCGACGTCCGGTGTGCCGAGGATGTTTCCGCCTTCGAAGAATAAGCGAGATTGCAGGACAGAGTTCTGTGTCTGTGCGGCGATGTCATCGGCGATGGACATGTCCTCTTGACGGGTGAAGATGACGCCTTCACAAAGGATTGTGTTGCCATCTTGTGGACTCATTGCAATATATGCATCCTGTGCCCAGATCGACGTGTCGAATGTCGATATCACCAACGTTAGGTTTTCTTCTGGGATGCCAACCTTCGAAATCCAACCCCGAACATCGTCAATCTGATTGGAGTGACAGACGACCGTGTATTGGCGATCAGGACCAAGCTTGGAGAGCAGTGCATGAAAGTGCCGTGCATCGAGCCAGCTGACTGTCACCTCTGGTTCGTCATAAGATGGGACGGTCAAGAGCAGTTCTTCAATCCGACCATGCGCCGACGGAACGAGTGTGCCGCCCAATGCGTTGCATAGATAACCACCGACGCCACGTAAAGAAGCGGGCATTCGCATTTCTAGAATGTCGCGCTCAAGGGTGGACAAGTAGTTATGCCGTTCCACACTGTAAGGTGAAGGTGACTGTATGGAATTACTTTCCTTGAGGAGTTCGGCCGTTCTCTCTTTGCGCCTAATGGCGGCATCCAATCGAACGTCGGTTGGATATCGGATCGTCCACCCCGGGCCTTTGCGCGGATGAGGTGTAGGAAGCTCTGAATTCACTTGTTCATCCTCCAAAGTCATATTTGTCGTTTGGATATGATCTATTGTTTTAATGTGTGATCATCGTTTTTCGTGCTTGACAGCCGGGTTCTGATCAACAATAGTCGGATAAATTGCACAGAGAGAGAAACGCAGCCTATACCTCCTTCCGCTACATCTGAGCACAGCACCTTGACAGATGCGCGGATATGCGAAAGATACTGCGTGATTCTCCGAATGGACAAAGCAGAGCTTCGCATGCTTGGGAGTAAATTCATGTCGAACCATCGCACATTTTCCGCTTTAGTCTTACTTCTAGTTGGCACAATGGTCAGTGTAGCGTCAATCGGTTGCGGCGTCACCGTTTACCGCAGGTCGATTACGTCGTTCACGGAGGCTTCGACAGCGGCGTTGGACAGCGCTGAGGAATATGCGCGATCGATCTCCACAAACAAGCGGAAGGACATTCTGTACGAGAGGATTTATGGACTGTACGACGTCAAGGCCAGACCGCTAGCTGACGAGAAGATTTTGCTCCAGTCTGAGTTGGAACCGAAGAGTGCGGAAATACACAGTGCCGAGGAGTTTGCGGGCCTAATGGAGGCCATAAAGGTAGCTCGTGACTATGTCGTAACACTTGGAGCGGTTGCTGGTTCTGATGCAGGGAAGGTCGCAGCCGATTCGGTTCAGGATATCGGCGGTGCGGTGATTAGGCTTCGCATCATGGCTGCTTCTTCACAAAGTCCCAAACTTGACAGTTTTGCTAGGCATGGAGCCCTAATCTCATCGTCCATAGCCCTCCTGACGGAAAAAGTTATTGGGCTAGCCATTGAGAAGCAATTAGACAAGGCAATAACAAAGGCTGCACCGTCATTCGATGCTATTCTGACGGCGTTGAGAGACGACGTTGCTCTAAGTCATCAGATCGCTAGGCAGTTGGCAGGGACTAGGTTGCAACTCTGGTTGGCCGAGTTTGAAAGCGAAGCCAGACGCTTGAAAAGCACGAATGGACCTATTCGCGATGTTGAGGCACTTGCCCGGATCGCGGATAACATTGTTTCAGCTATTGAGGAACGAGATGCATTGAAGGTGGCGAAGCCAACTGCGGCGATCAACAAATTGATCGATGCGCACAATACCTTACACGAACTCGCTCGCAGCACTTCCAAAAAGGCCACGCTGGAAGACTTCGAGAAGGAATTGGATGACTTTCTCGCCAGGGCTCGCGGTATGAACGAAGCGTTGAAGAGCTATCGGGAGGCCATTGCCAACAGGCCCGAAGCAACGCCGACGGAGCGAGAAAAACTTTCGCAAGCTCTCACTAATCTCCTGATTGGGAGACTTAAGGAGGCATCAGGAGTTGGCGACCTTGAATACCCTTAGAGGCGAAGTGTCCGAGAAACATTCGCGGAACTGACCTACCTAGCTATAGGAGCAGTCATGGCCAAGAAGAAAAAGAAGAAGGCGGTTGTAAGCTCCCCGGTTGCTCTCGTTCAGAAGCTTGGGGATGTCATTGAGCGAATTGAGGCAGAGTTAGGCGATCTGGTGCCAACATCCTCCGAGGCGAGAGAGCTTCGCAAGAAACGCACGAAACTCAAGCAGTTAAGTCAGAAAATCACCGGGGCGGTGTTCAAGAGGAATACTATCGTTTACAAGCAAGCTGCAGAGAACCTGGAAAACGTAACCAAAGAGTCGAAGAAAGCGATCAAGAACCTTGAGGAACATGCAGCGGTGCTCAGGGTGCTGTCAAAATTGGTGTTGGCAGCGGAGCAGTTAATTTTGACAGCATTGTAGTGACGATACCGATCCTCGCCAGAACCATGATCTCCGTGAATATCTGGAAGAACTTGCTTTGAGGTAGTCCATCCACTTCATTCAGTCAGAATTCTCCTTTGGGCCGTCCTCGCAGGATAATCTGGCTCGGCAATGAATATCTTCTTCGCAATCCTCCCCTATGGTCAATGCAATAACCACCGACGATCGAGACCGCAGAGAGTTCAAATCCAGTCACCGCCGAGTTCATAAAACCTTGATAGGCAATGATTTGTAAAGCACTCGGGGCAACTGGACACCAGTTGAACTTTTTGCCGATGGAATCAGCTTCTACAATAGCACCAACGCCGTTTTCGGGTAAGAACCGCCGGCCACCATCACCAATTCCGCAAAAGGTGCTCAACCGGAGATAGCCAAAGCGACCTGCAAAGTCGTACTGACAGTATCCTTTGTACACTGCTACGATAGACGCGAGACGTATTGCCAACTCCGACGTGAAAGCGACCCAAACCCGCGCTTTGCGCGGTCACGTTTCATCCCGTTGAACGGAAGCTTCCGGCAGCTGCGTTCTGAGCCAGCCGATTCGACTCTCGTCCGCACAGCATGCGCAAGGCCGGCAGGCTCCGCTCGGTTCCCTTGCTACGCTACGCCTGCCGACTGGTGCTACAGATGAAAGAACTCTAACATAACAGGTGGACTGACGTTGGGGTTAGGTCACAAAAGAATCAATCCTGGCAGCAAGAATAGCCCCAAAACGGCGCTCGCATCGGGTCTACCGCGGGAGTTATGGCTGCACAATCATAGCGTTGACGATGAAATCGATCTCTTTGGGGCGGTTGACCAGTTCTCCGAGGCCTTGTATCGTTTGCGTGAGCAGAACTACCTGTTGGACTCGCAATGCATCCCCGCTCCGCGACGTACGAAGGCTGCCGAACGGCACACGGTAACTAGGATTGCGGTTACTTGGTGCGATACGTTGTTGTTCAACCGCCCTAAGTGGCCCAGTGCGCTACTGCAGATCCCAACGGCGCCAATGATAGATGCGGCGCGAGGCAAGAATGCGCCTTGTGGCACTTCTACATACTATCGGAATACCCCCACGGTGTTCGGCAAGACTCCGTCGCCATATCCGGACAACCACCACTTTCGAAACTCTAGAGCCATTCACAAATGAACCAATATTCTTCCAAAACATACGTATTAACCGTGGGTTGCTTCGACCTTTTTCATTCTGGACACCGGGCCCTGCTTCAGCACATGGCAGATATCGGTGACTCTCTCGTAGTTGGCGTCCATTCAGACTCGTCTGTTCAGGAACTGAAGTCAGCCCGCTGCTTTGATTCTCTCGAAGAGCGGCGTGCTAAGCTTCGCGCATGCCCAAAGGTTGGAGAGGTGTTCTCGATTGACGGACCGGACCCAACAGCCGAATTGGCTGAAGTTGTCCGAAAATATCAGAGTCGCGGTGATCTGGTCTATGTGAGAGGCGACGACATGCCTCATTTCCCAGGATCCAGATTAATCCGAGAACACCGCGCCCGAGTCATCTATCATCCGTATTCCACGGGCACCTCCACTTCACAGCTCTCTGCGCGGGCGCACGAGTTGGCCCGCCGGTTAACGCAATTGCTTGAGGATTCTTCTCCTCTCTCAATAGTAGTTCCGCTACTGGAAGAGGCAATCACGTTTCCCTCCGACGCCGTAATGCGCCTAGTGTATAAGCACTTGTATGCTAACGGAAAACAGTGGCTCTTCGGAAAACCGATGCGCACACTTGCAACGGCCATGGAGATTGCCTGGAGCCAGCCCGGCAGCGTGCGATTAATCCCAGCATTCGCGGCACAAACGCACTGCGAGGCGATCTCGCTCGACGGACTAGGCTACGCGTCCCTTAATGACTACTTTATGCGTGCTCCGCCGCAAGCACCTTCAGTGCTGGAGCCCATGACCTTCCCCCGGTGTTAATACCAGTGCTCATGTTAGTCCAAGGGCACTCCGTATGGCCAGCTGAGGCGTGCGGAGCGTAGCGGAGCACGTCTCAGC
>JANQQE010000001.1 GCA_028285105.1 Alphaproteobacteria bacterium | reverse complement strand
GCGATACCCACGTCCGCCTCCGCTTTGCGGCCGGCTGGAAGTCTGGCAACGAATTATTGAATTACAGAAATATCTAGGGACGACTGATTGCTAGTTTGCCGATTCTTCGATCTCGTATGTAAACGGCAATCCATGCTTGATCGTGACCATTCGGACTTTGCCGTTGCCGATCGCCTCGAACTGCTCGAAGAGCTCTCGAACATCTTTCTTTAATTCAAAATCTGTGGCGTTCGATTCTGGCCTGGCGCCATTTTCGCCCCCGACCTTTCGGCTAAGAATGATTCGGGGTGGAGGGTCCAACACTGGTTCGCCATCTCGGATAATGAATTCTTCGATGCGGCCAAAATTGATTCGCTGCATCGATTCGATGAGTTTCTGCTTGGGAATTGAGACACAACTTTTGTACGACTTAACATGGCTTGGCTTATTGTTCATCTAAAAATCCATTTAAGAAACGAATACCGCGACTCCTGCGCGATCGAAAAGTTTCATTCGCCTAGATGCCTGCCCTCCTTTCCTTAACGTGCTGCGGTATGCCTTCCCCGTTCACGCACCGCTAGCCCCTCAAATCAAATGAGAAGCGCCTGAAAACTGCTCAGTGCGTTGCAAACATCTGTGATCGAGTTCTGGCCTTCCTTGCGAGTCCTTCCGATCCTTCAACTGGTATTTGTGGTGTGTTTCTTCGAGCCTATACATTCATTGAGTGAATTGCAAACGCCGGACGGGTCAATATTAGTGCCGTTATCTGTGTCGACCGCTGACCGCTCAATGCCACTGCTGACGAGCGAGTATAATACGGGATGGCGATCCCTCAATGCGACCAACCACCGACAATCTTAAGCGATATTTACAGCCTCACCAACACGTGGACAACCCGTTTGTGGCGGCGTTGCAAATGGGAATGTTCAATCAAACTCCGCTTGGTCCGGATTGGATCTACTAACCACCTATAAATCGTTGTACCACACGTATTGGTGATGATTGTATTTTGAGAGATTTCACAGCTTCCCCGCACCAATAAGATATTCATAACTGAGCCGCATATTGGGCATTAGCTGGCTTCTCAACCGGGATTAGCGGGCGATTGGAAAACCAAGGCGCGTTTGAAGCCATTCTTTGTCAAGAACAACTGCTCATGGTCGATTTGGACAGATTTTGAGTGAAAATGAATTCGGATACCTGATGAGTTCCGCACTAACGAGCGATCGCGTCAAGTAGTTTGACCAAGATCGTTGCTTTTGATTTGTTCGAGAATAATCTCCTCAATCCTTCTCTGAATGATGGACCGCGCGTGTCATTTTTGATTTTCAGTTGATGAAGAGTAAGAAGCGTTGCACGCAGAGAACTGTTTATCCGTCGAAGCCAAAAATGAATTTTGCAAAGTCTTGAAGATCTACATCCGTGTCATTGTCAAGGTCTGACTGATCGAAGACGCTCTGTATACACCCTGGTGGAAGTGCGCTATTTTGAGGACCGTTGACACAAGCCGCAAACTCACTCAAGTCGGACAGGTCAACGTCGCCGTCACCGTCAAGGTCACCGACGACGCGAGGACAAAAAACTAAGTCCGCCGGTCCGCTCATTCCGCCGACGCCTGGGACAACAAAATTGCCCAGCGCAGCACCGGTGGAACCCTCAAAATGAGCAATGCCCGTCGAGCCGAATGAGGCAACATACAGATTTTCATCCCTTCCGAATTCGACGCCATGCGCCGTGGGCACTCCGGTAGTAACAAACTGACTCAATAATGCGCCGGTGGTTCCGTCGTACTGGATCACGGCGCTGCTGCCCAGTGACGCAACGTAGAGATTCCCATCTGGACCGAAAGCCAGATCATGGGGGTCGCTCAATCCGCCGCTTCCCGGGGTTGTAAATTGTGCAGTTCCCACCGCACCTATAGCGCTTCGAAGCGGCGCACCTGAAGTACCATCATAACGCATCACGCAACCGTTGGATGCGCTGCATACGTACAGGTTTTCATCCGGGCCGAATTTGACCAACTCCGCATCGTCGAGACCGCCGGCGCCGGACGCAACAAATATGCCGATGAATGCGCCGGTCGTAGCGTAACACTCGGCTGGTGGCATGATCGCTGACGTAAAGATTTCCATCCGGCCCGAAGTCCATGCCCGCGGCCAGGCTCAAGCCACCAGCGCCAGACGCCACGAACTCCGCAGTTCCAATTGCCCCCGTTGAACTCGGCAGCGGCGCACCGGTTGTTCCGTTATACCGCAGTACATTCCTCCCGCTGAAAGTTGCAACATAGAGGTGCCCATTTGGGCCGAACCCCAGAGCGTGCGGCGAGGTGAGTCCTCCACTCCCAGTCGATACAAAATCACCCAAGTAAGCACCATTCGACTCCGCGAAACGCACAATTTTCCCGTTCGAGAAACTCGCCACCAGCAAATCACCTCCGTGCGCCGATAGCGAAAAGATCGCGGACAAAAGAATCGCCAGCACCCGCGCGTGCCGATATGGATATGTCAGCCGACCCGGGCTAGTCGTGTGAAGAATTCCATCCAGCAGCATGAATGGGCCCTCCTCAGGCCATACTAAACTTTACGCGATGGAACACCAAACGAATCTGAACTAATATGCAACCCACACGAATTCGTTCATCCAAGCGTCATCATACGGCATTTGTAAAGCTGCGGCGAAGTTAAGCCTCACGGCTCCAACATTATAACAACGGCAGCATTCGTGTTTTTCACCAATGTTCACGACCTTGTGAACATTTCTTGCAGCGTCGAGTAGTCGTTTAGTTCTATATTTCCGTCGCCATTCAGGTCGAAGCAGGCACAACCGCTCGTCAATCCAGCCGCAGGACCGTCGAGACACGCCGCGAATGCGTCGAAGTCCGTCAGATCGAGGTCGCCGTCATTGTCGCTGTCGCCATCACCGTCGCAGCACGTCACGGCAGTGATGCGGAAATCGTCGAACGCGGCTTCCAAGACGGACCCGGTGGGATTGGGGTCGGACGCGATGACTCGAATCCGAATCGAATTCGTGAGACTAGCGAAATCCTCCACACGCAGAGAATGCTTGAACCAGCCGCCGCTCGTTTCTACGCCGGTCGGGCCGACGGTCTCTGCGTTCGTCCAGCTTCCGCCGCCGTCGTCGGAGATGTCGATCACGAGGTTGTCGATCGAAGGATTTGGTCCCGTATCAGTGGAGTACCAGCGAGCGTAACTCATCGTCGCCGAATGTGCGCCCGAGAGATCGATAACGGGCGAGGTCAGTGTAGTGGTTCCATTGTCTACATCGTTTGCAAACCAGGCGCCCAGGGACAGTCCGCCCGTCGCCCAGCACACAGCACCATCGAATGCGTTTTCCGGCTGGAGTATGTCGCCGTTTGGGTGCGCCGTGCCCTGTGGGTCCATGCGATCCCAGATGCCCGTCGTCGCATTGTCTCCCGGTGCTCCCGAGACCCATCCGAGATCGGTCTCAAAGCTGTCGGCAAATGCAACCTTCTGAACGCCAGCAGGGACCGCGGATGGGTGTGTGGCCCCTTCGGGCGGTAGTGTCACGGTCCCTGAATTGGCGCCCTCGACGCTTAGGTAGAACTCGGGCTCTTCCGTACAGCTGTTGACGGTGATCTGGGTTTCGTACAGGTCGCCACCGATTGGCGTCAGCGTACTGCTTGCGAAAGTTCCTCCATTCGTCCGCAAGTGTAGCTGCTGCGTTCCCGCCACGAGCGTGTCATCGCGCGGGTCGATCAATACCGTCAGGATCGTTGGAAACCCGGGTTCCAGCGCCGACGGTATCTCGCCAATGACCTCGATCCGAGGGGGCTTCGGAACGATCGCCAGCGCCGCTCCCACATCGAGCGTCCCCTCAGTGACCGTTACGTCGACGAGCGCCGGTATGGGTCGTACCGTGCTCAGAATCTGGGAACGAACCTGCGTAAATGTCCAACCCGGCATTGCCGACCATAGCAGGGCTGCGGCGCCAGCCACTTGTGGCGACGCCATCGAGGTGCCTTGCAGCGACTCGAACGTCATTTGTCCGTTTTGGTTGACCGTACTTGGTACACCGACTCCGGGTGCACCAAGATCGACACTGGTTGCGCCAAAGTTTGAGAAACCGGCCAACTGATCGAGGTTGTCCACCGCCGCCACGGATATGATGTTGTCCAAATCAAAGCTGGCTGGGTAAAATGGAAGACTGTTTCCGTTGTTACCGGATGCGGCAACAAAAAGATGTCCCATGTCGCGTGCTGCGGTTACAGCGTCCAGGAGCGATTGATCGACATTGGGATCTCCGTAGCTGTTGTTGGAGACCTTGACGCCCTTGTCACAAGCGTATTCGATCGCGCGGGCTGCATCCGAGCAAAGACCAAATCCGGTGGCGTCCAAGAATTGCAAAGGCATGATCTTGCATCGCCAGTTGACCCCAGCAATCCCAATACCGTTATTGCCGGCTGCACCCAGAATCCCAGCCACGTGAGATCCGTGAAAGGGGTTGTCACCGGTCGTGTCATTGTCGTCATTGACAAAATCCCAACCACGCACATCGTCGATGTATCCGTTGCTGTCATCGTCGATACCGTTTGTGCTCATCAGGTTTCCCATTCCATCCACACCGGTCTCGCCCGGATTTTCCCAGATGTTCGGATCGAGGTCGAGATGGTTGTGGTCGATGCCCGTATCTATTACGGCAATCACGAAATCGGCGTCTCCTGTGGTGATGTCCCAGGCGGCTTCGAGATTGGCGTCCGCGCCGGGTGTGCCCGTCTGATCGAAGCCGGGTACGGGTACGGGCGTCCAACTGATATCGATGATCTGCCCAGTGTTGATCGCGCCCCATTGCAAGCTCGAATAGAGATGATCGTTGGGCGTCGCAACAGCCTGGAGGTAGCGGTTGGGTTCAGCATACTGAACCAAATCGGGACGTGCCTGGAATGCACTCAACGCCTCTGCAACGGAAACATTGATACGAAGGCAGATCAGATTAGGCACGAGCGAGTACTCGTGCTCCACTACGCCACCGACCGAATCGCACAATGCATCACGCGCGGACTTTGCAGCAGAAGCCTGAAAACGAACGAGAATCGTCGACTTGTCGAACTCGCGCGCGGGTGCGCCTTTGTCAGCGACGGCGCTGTGACAAAAAAACGCCTGTAGCAAGCTGACGATAACCGTTATTGAAACGCCAATGCTTCTGACGCCATCCGTTTGAATCGCCATTACGTTCGTTCTCCTGTTTGCTTCATCGTTTGCCGAGCGCCCCGAATTCAGACGCCAAAATTGCGTTCATTGATATTGATAGCGCGCAGACACCGCGCATCGCGATCTTCAATCGCAAGTCTCATAAAGTGTTGGGGACTCGCCCAATAATCTAAGCGCAAAATTGCCGCGAATGTGGTCAGAATAATCACCTAACCAAGGCCTAAGTTGATAAAATGATTGAGGGCAATCGTCGCGACGCAGCAATCTGGCGAGACAAGGAGTCCTTCCTGTGCATTCTCAAATACGCAACAAACCCGACCGGAACGGTGTCGCGCGGATCTACACCGAACTGCGACGCGTCGCCTGCGGTTACCTTGCTCAGGAACGCGTCGGGCATACGCTCAATCCAACGGCTTTGGTTCACGAGGCCTTCCTTCGCACCTGTGGCAGCGCGGCCGAAGTCAAAATGGATCGGCCACAATTGATGGCTCAGGCGGCACGCGCGATGCGCTTGACGCTGGTGGACTACGCTCGACAGCGAACCGCCCAGAAACGCCAAGCTGAGGGCGAGCGTCTTCCCTTGGACGAGGCGCTTCGCGTATACACGAAACGAGCAATCGACCTTCCGGATCTGGACGAGGCTCTGGAGCGGTTGGGCGATCTCGACGCGCAGCTTTCGAATATCGTGGAACTTCGATTTTTCGGCGGGATGACTACGGAGGAGACCGCCATGTGCCTGGGCGTATCGAAAAGCACGGTCGTGCGCGGTTGGCGGTTTGCGCGTTTGTGGTTATTCAAAGAATTGGCGGATAAACCGGACGATGACACCTGAAACGCTCCAACAAGTGCGCAGTATCGTGGAAAACGCGATCGCCCAACCGGACGAAAAGCGTGCCGGCTATGTCGATGCGGCCTGCGTTGACAACCCGTCGTTGCGTGACCAGGTCGAGCAACTCCTGCAATCCGTCGGACATCTCGGAGAGTTTCTCGAAGTTCCTGACTCGCCAAGCGTAGACAAGACCCAGTCGGATGTAGTCGCCGGAGAACCTGTCGGGCGACGCGTCGGCCCCTATCGCCTGATGCACGTACTTGCATGTGGCGGAATGGGCACGGTGTTCTACGCGATCCGTGCGGATGACATATTTGAGCAGCAGGTCGCGATCAAGCTCATCAATCGCGGCATGGAATCTGATGATGTCCTGCGTCGATTTCACCAGGAACGTCAATTGCTCGCCAGTCTCGCGCATCCGAACATAGCGCGGTTACTGGACGGTGGCACGACGGATGACGGCCGACCCTATCTCGTGATGGAGTACATCGATGGTCAACCGATTGACGCATACTGTGATAGGCATCAATTGTCGATTCGCGACAGGATCGAATTGTTTGGTCAGATCTGCTCCGCAGTCCAATACGCCCACCAGAACCTGATCATCCACCGCGATCTGAAGCCCGGCAATATTCTGGTGACGACTTCTGGGATGCCGAAGCTCGTGGACTTTGGAATATCGAAGTTGGTGGAGGACAATCCGGAAAGATCGCACAGCTCGACAACGGTCGCAGCCGCGCTTACACCACAATACGCCAGCCCCGAGCAAATTCGGGGCGAACGTGTCACGACGATGACCGATGTCTATTCGCTCGGTGTGGTCTTATATGAAATACTGACTGGTTGTCGCCCCTATCAACTCGAAGACGTCGCTGGCTACGAGATGGAACGAATCATCTGCGAATCGGCTCCTCACAAACCAAGTAGTGTGATCCTCCGTGCGTATGTTGGTCGAAACGGAGCAATAGATCCCAATCAGGGCACTCTAGCAAAACTCGATACGCTTCGAGGCGTCCGTCCCGAACAGTTACGAACTTCATTGAGTGGCGACTTGGACACGATCATACTCCGTGCGATGGCGAAGGATCCTAACCGACGCTACCCTTCGGTCGAGCTGTTCGACGAAGATCTGCATCGTTACCTTGCCGGTATGCCCGTACGAGCGCGACCGGATACTTTTTCCTACCGTGCGCAAAAATTCATCAGGCGAAATCGAACGATGATGACTGCCGTTGCGGCGGTCTTTCTGATTATGGTGACCGCAACCGCCGTAAGTACCGCGATGTTCCTGCGCATGAGACAAGCCAAAGAACTCGCTCATCAGGAAAAAAAAGCCGCCCTAGTTTCCCAACAGCATGCGCAAGAAGTCGCTTACTTCCTGCAAGAGGTGCTCCAAGCCGCGAATCCGTATCGCAAAGGACGCGAAGTAAGCTTGCTCGAACTACTGGCAGATGCAGAGGCCCGCATCGAAGCGGAACTGGCTGGGCAACCCGTCATCGAAGCAGATGTCCGATTCGCGTTGGCAACAACTTATTATGGACTGTGGTACCATTCGAAGGCCAGAGAACACCTCGCCATCGCCGTGGATCTCAATCGCAGATATCGAACCTCGGACCATCCTGCACTAGCTGACTCTTTGGCTCTGTTGGGACGGGCTTGGGCCCATGACCGAAATCCGAAATGCGTCAACGCCGAAAAGAAAGCCCTCGCCCTCTATGAAGAAATCTACGGCTCCGAACATCGGCTGGTCGCCTGTGCAAACGGTTGGCTTGCGTTTGCATATTGGTTTTCCGGCGACCCTGCAAATTTCGCCAAAGTCGAATTGACTTATCGAAAGTCGCTTGGAATGTTGGAACAAATGCGGACAGGGCCGGACTACGACGAAGCTGTCCTGCGATACAGCTTTGGTGCATTTCTCGAAACACAAGGTCGCCTCGAAGAAGCTGAACCATTCTACGTTGATGCACTCGACATTTTCCGAAAATGTCCGCACAAGAGAGACCGCTACGTCGCCGAGTGTCTCAACGCTTACGCCCGGGCACTCGAGAGGACAGACCGCCCCGCCCAGGCCGTTCAACTCCTCGAAGAATATCTTGACATGGTTCCCCAAGAGCATTGGGGATCGCGCACGTACGATGCAACACTGCGGCTGGGGCGGATACAATTTTCGCTGGACAACCTAACCGCCGCTGATCAAGCGTATCGTCAGTGGTTGATGCACAGCCTTCAAGCCATCGCAGGCACAGAACGCGATGTCAATACAGAAGCATCGCTTGAGACCAGAACACAGGCCTCCCGCCTGTACGACGCCGTCACCGCTTCTTTGAAACAGGACCTTGACTTCGGTACATGCCTCCGCGCCTTCCATATTCTAGGTGGAGATGAAAAAAGCTCGGCTCATTTGGTGAGCCAATTTCTCACAATTGCACAGATACAATTTGAACTGAATCGCAGAGACCAAGCCATCCAATTCCTACGGCTCCTTCGAAACGAAATCAACCGCCAGCACGGTGGCCAAACATGGTGCAAACTGGCCGCAACCTGGGTATTGGGCGATTGCCTTCGCGAACATGGTGCGGTGGATGAAGCTGAAAAACTACTGATCGACGGACTCGGTCACGCCACGCAACACCTGCCTCCCACGCACGGTTTGACTGTCCAATATCGCGATTCGCTGGCATCACTCAACGAATACAAAGAGGGCCGTAGCCGAGCGGCTAAGCCTAAACCACAATCGCCCGATTCTCCTTGAGTGTACTGGGCATTGTGTTTTGGACAGAGTCTAAATCAGAAGTGTCGAATTACAAAAAAGCCCAGTTAATTCAAATCCCCGCGAATAACCTAATTGCGCTGTGTTCGCTCAACGTCGCGGCTCAGCACAACTTCCGAATAAACACGACCGGCAACATCAATTTCGAGAATCTTTGATCATTTCCACTGATTCGTGAATAAGTGCGTTCAATTCTTGATGTATCCGTGGCAAGTCCAAAGATGCCTGCTGCGCGGAAGTCAAGACTTGCATAGCCTCTAGGGTTCTTCCAGACTTCGCTATGCAATCTCCAAGAAGCCATTGAGCCGTAACTTGCTGAAGCAAAGTGTGTTCCTCAAACTCTCTTATCGCGTTGCCTACCATGCGAATGTATCGAGTTGCACATTCTGAACCGTAGAGTTGATACTGAACTTGACCAACACAAAGAAAAACGCCGACTAAGGAGTCTGTACATCCAGTCTTTTTGGCAAGTAAATGGAATGCATCCAAGTAATTTTCATAGTCATATTCGCTTGGATTCGAGGCTTCTTTGCGATCCTTGATCGATCGAACGACTCGCTGAGTCACTTCAGAGATTCCAAGATGATGCACCAGTGAATGTACTATCCAACGATCGTAAGCTTCTGCGGCAAGTCCTAAGTCATCGCGTTCATGATGGAGCCTTGCAAGTCGATGCGCGGCCTCAAGCGATAGGTGTCCACCAACGCCCTCGGGAACGAATTCAAAGTATTCTTCCAGTATCGCAATCGCAGCTTCAAATCGTTCCGTGGCATGCAAAAGTGAAGCAAGTGAATGAAGACACGCTGCGGTGAAACGATTCCTTTGCTCGGGTAGCTGTCGAAACATTGCCAAGGCAACGCGATGGTATGGCTCAGCCTCCACGAAACGCCCCTGGGTCGCCAGGAATGCGCCGAAACTAAACCGAAGCGTGGCTTCTTCAAACTTGGCACCTTCGATAGGGCATTCAAGCATGGCCAAAGATAGGCGGTATTTCGATTCCGCTTCAGCAAGCAGCGTGTCATCGCCAGAGTACCAATAGACAAAACCCAACCAGCCATGTGCAAGCGCCACCTTGCGATGGTTTTGGCCATACAGCTTCAAATATCGTTCTAGCGCTTCTCTTTCGACTTCGATCGCTCTTGGATCTGCACAGTGTGCCAGAGCCCGCCCAAGCAATGCAAGTGTATCGGCTGTCGCAGGATCGTTGCCATCGCGATGAACGCAATTCAACTTATTCGCAATCTCAAGATGCCTTCGTGCTGAGGCGAAATCCCAGAGTCCGTAGTACGTCTTTGCAATGGCGTAGCGCAAATCAGCTTCTAGAATCGGCTTGTCTGCTAATTCCAATGCGATTCGTGACTCCATTGCTTGTAGCTGTTCTTCAATTGTCGAAACTCGACCCAGTCGGTAAGGGCTTGCAACTTGAATCAACTCCGGAAGTATTTCGGCGGTTGCCCTCGCCTGCATGCGTGAAATGTCCACGGAAGTTGCCAGTTGTTGCGCCGAGTTCAAACTACGGTCAAGCCGCTGGCGAACGGCCCATGCGTCAGTTAGCTGAGTAAGAAAAATCAAGGCGCCGATTAACGATACGGTAGCCAATGCAACGTTTCGCTGAGCGAACTTCTTTGCACGATAAACCGGCTCAGATTGCTTGGCCTGAATTGGACGTTTGCAAAGAAAACTGTCAAGATCATTGCTAAAATCATCCGCCGACTTGTACCTGTGCAGGGGGTCAACCGCGATCGCATTGCGCACAATTTCAGCCAAGTCGCTGCCGATTGTTTTCTGAAGCTGGCGCAGTGTTGTACTGCGTGCACGGCAAATCACATCGGATTGTCGATCCGAAACTTTTTTTTCTTCTGCACGGAGAGCCGCAGAGCGTCGATCTGCGCTGCACAGTTGATTGGGCGCTGCGTATCGGACTCTACGGATATATTCATTTGGAGAAATAGACGGATTGCCGTATGGCAAAGTACCTGCAACTAATTCGTAAAGGATTACGCCCAGCGAGTAGATGTCTGAATTTGAGTTTACCTGCCTGTTCAAAACCTGCTCAGGGCTTGCGTAGTCAGGGGTCCACGCCGGAGCGATTTCCTTGGAATAGTCAATACTTGTTCCCCCTTGAGCAGATTCATTAGTTTTCAGCGACAAACCGAAGTCGACGATCACTGGCCTTCCAGAAGGTGTCACAAGAATATTGTCAGGCTTTAGATCACCATGAACGATTTCATTCTCATGAATGTGCTGAACCGCACCACAAACAATCCTAAACAGTTCAATTCGTCGATGAATCGAATACCGACAACCATCGCAGAAAGTTGTGATGGGTTCTCCTTGCACATATTCCATCACGCAATATGGCTGACCGTCTGCGGTGGTACCTCCATCCAATAATTTCACAATACTCGGATGCGAGAGTTGCGCCAAAACTTGGCGTTCTCGTTCGAACTGACTTATTCCAGCCTCGGAGTTATGTCGGTGGTGGGCGATCTTAATGGCTACGTTCTGTTCAAAAACGCCGTCTGCCCGAGCTGCGTAAACAACGGTACCCATACCTCCCGATTCGATTACGTGCATGAGGCGGTACGATCCGAGCAGACTCCCCAATCGTGCGCCGGACATCATATCAGCTCGCACCTTCTTGATTATCTGCGATTCCGGCAATTCGAGAAAATCACCAGCCAGATTGGCTGATTCGACTATTCGTTCGGCGCATCTCTTTAATGTTTGATCGCCTCTGCAAGCCGATTCTATGAAGCGCGTGCGGTGTTCAGACGGTTGCATCAGAGCAGCTTCAACGATGTCATATAGTTGCCGGCTGGGATGAACTGGCATGGGATCAAGTCTCCCTTAGCTCGTCATACAGCCAAGCTTTTGCAAATTGCCAACCTCTCAATACGGATCTGCGCGATATTCCGAGCGATGCTGCCGTTTCATCAACAGTCATGCAACCAAAAAAACGGCGCTCGACAATACCAGAAAGTTGTGCATCGAATGCGTGCAACTTTTTGAGCGCCTCATCGAGATGACACAAGTCGATGGCGGTCTGCGAAAAAATGCGCAGAGTATCATCCAGAGGAAGTCGGTTTCCTCCAGCGGTCCTTTTCTTCGCATTTCTTCTACGCGCGTAATCGACCAACACTAGGCGCATTGCTCGCGCCGCATGAGTCAACAATTCCAATCGCGAGTGCTCCGGCATGATGGCATCTTTGTGCATTCTGATCATCGCTTCGTGTACAAGCGATGTCGCTGTTAGCGTGTGCCCCACGCGCTCCTGACTTAAAAACGTTCGCGCGATTTGCCTCATTTCCTTGTAGATTTGATCGATGTTTCGGTCTGACGATTCATGATACATCATTGTGTTCACGGATAGCGATGCTCCAGATTTCCTGTAACCGATCGAGAGAGTCGTCGCAATCTATATTCTTGTCTCGGTCTATTTTCTTGCAGGCGTCCATTCAGCGACGATCAATTCAAATTCATATTAACTGCGGGCAAGTGTCAGGACTGTAATAATTTGTCGGCTCATGCCCTCGTCTGGCACTGTTTTCGACCAGTCTGCGCTACTCAACAGTGAAGAACTATGAAATTCCTAAAGCAATGTCGCAGAGCGCACACGAAGTTCTTGAATCGCACAGGGCAGTGTGAACTTTGGCGGCATGCCAAGAAATGAAGTAATCGTTTACGGGATTTGTAAGTTATCGGGCCAACCTGACGCCTCATGCAATGGCACAGGAATACAGCATGAACTTTAGATCTGAAATACTGAACTAGCAGGAGTTACAAAAAGTGCGCATCAAGCAAGCATCCAAGTTTTGTTCGATTACTGTTCTCTTGCTTTTCGTGAAAGCAAATCAAGGTTTCTCCGATTCAACAACTTGCTTTCCGATCTATCCCGAACTACCCACTGTTCTCGGTACGGATGGGCATGATCGCCCGCTCATCGGGACGGACCTTGCCGAACGAATCTGCTCTGGCAAGGGTCGTGACTTAGTTTCGGGCCGCGGCGGCGATGACTTCATTCAAGCAGGCCCCAATCGCGACAACGTGCATGGCGATGATGGCGACGATGTCATTTTCGGTGGTTCAGATCGAGATATTCTTTACGGCGACGACGGTTCAGACCGAATCTTGGGCGAAGATGGCGACGACAACCTCAACGGGGGATTCGGTAACGATTTTCTGCACGGAGGCGCTGGTGACGATACGTTGCGCGGAGGAAAGGACTCAGACACGCTCTATGGAAGCATGGGTAACGACGCGATTTATGGCGATCGCGAAGACGACCAGCTATACGGCGGATTCGGCGACGATTTGCTTATCGGTGGCGCCGGAGATGACCGGTATGTGTACCGCGCTGGAGACGGTGTCGACACCATTGACGACTCGGAAGGGACAAACGTACTTGTACTTAAACTGATTAACCCTGAGACCGTAGAGCAATCCGTAGACGGGGATGATCTGGTCGTAAATATAAAGACGCGCGATGATTCAAAGAGTGCGATTCGGATCGTCAATGGTGTATCGACCGGCGCTGTCACAGTCGAATTTGAGAACCGTCCCAACTTCATTGTCATCATGGCTGATGACCTTGGATATGGCCATTTGACCGCCATGTACGAACCACAAGACCTGATTCATACTCCCGAATTGACGCAGATGGCCAATGAAGGCCGTGTTTTTACGGATTTCTATTCGGCGGCCACCCATTGCCCCCCTGCCCGAAGCGCGTTGATGGAAGGCAAGCATACCGGGCATACGTGGATACGTGCAGGTGGCTCTTTGGTTGACAATTTGGTGCTGCTTCCCAAAGTGCTGCGCAACGAAGGGTACCGTACGGCGTTGTTCGGCAAGTGGGCGGTCGCCAGCCAGAACTCCGCGAACGACCCTCCGGGCAATCCATTTGTTGCAGGATTCGATGAGTTCGTCGGATTCATGAAGCATGCGGCCGCTCATGTTTACTTGTTGAATCATTTTAACGACTCAGCTTGTCCCACGATTCCGGGAACCAACCCGCCCCAACCGCTATCGACGCCGGATATACCGTGGTTCCCCGGCCGCCCCAAAACACTCTTTGCATACGATGAACTTGGTGGTTCCACCTACCCGCTTGCTGAAGATAGATATACACACGACGAATTCGTCGACCTGTCTTTAGAATTTCTCAATCGCAATGCGAATGATCCATTCTTTATGTACCTGCCTTTCACAATTCCGCACGCCGAGTTGGTTGTTCCCGAAGACTCTCTGTCTCCATACTTGGTAGTCAATTCAGGAGATGGAGAACTAGAGAGCGTTTTCCCATTTGATGTACCTTACACGCCCGAACTCTGCGGTTCCGATCACTACAGACGACACAATCAATTTCCGTATGCCACGCTTGCAGGAATGATATCGCGCATGAGCCGCGACATCGGTCGCCTGTTGGATGAATTGCGCTTGAGAGACATGGATCGGGACACGGTTGTATTAGTTACAAGTGACAACGGCCCGGATCAAACCGGAGGCGTTTTGGATAGATCGTTGCTCCACGGTGCCGGCCCGTTTCGAGGATACAAGTTTCGGTTACCTGAAGGTGGAATTCGAGTCCCGTTCATTGTTTGGGGGGCAGGTGTCGTTCCAGGTCGAACCAGCACACCCGGTGCGTTGTATGACATTTTCCCAAGCATCCTGGACCAAGCCGGCATCCAAGCCCCCCACGACCTTGACGGAATCTCCCTGGTTCCAGCTTTTCAAGGCCGCCAAGTTACTGGGCGCGAATTCTTGTACTGGGAAAACTGGGCGCACCCGGCTGACGGATATCGCCAAGCAGTACGCATCGGACCGTGGAAAGGGCTTCGCCCCAAAAGCAACGATGGGCTAAACGGCGCAAGTTTTATCGAACTTTACAATTTGCAAGACGATCCGCAAGAACTAATTGATCGTGCGTCGGACCCAACACTATTTCCGATTGTCAATTGTATGATGCGAATCATGACTGACGAACGCGAAATCCCGACAGTCATTCCGAACAATGCTGTGCAGCATGGATTCGAGCTTGACCCGATGCCGTTCGATCCATCGGTGGAGTGCCCATCGATATCTTGGGACTAGTTGGTTGCTCTGACCTTCGCATTCAAATGAAAAGCTCGCAACTCGTTGCCCAAAGGTGGTCGCAGTAAGACGCGATATGTAATGCCTTTGCCTACCACTAGCTTGCGGAAGACCACCCCAAACAGGAGAACAAGTGGTATGGGTAAAGAACATTCTTGTCTAGTTGCGATGATCTTGATGGGTCAAGTATGCAAAGGCCAATCTCAAACCTTTTTCTGTGACGGACCTGATATGGAGGCTGCTTGCATTGCAGCGGCAGACTGTGTGGCGGATGCCCGATCATTATGTCTTGAGAAAGACGAAAAGTGTTTCGATAAAGCCGTTCTCTCTGCAGGGGAATGCTTTCACTGCCTCGAAGCGTTGCACTCAGGCCATCCGATTATCGTAGGTGGGTTTTGCACCTTTTGTGTTCTGAAGGCTCTGGAATATGAGACTTGCCGATCGGAGCAAACTGGAAATATGATGTTGGACGTTCTGCGCTGCAATCTAGACAATTGTCCAGCTTTTGGCGATCCGCCCTATCGCGTGAACATTGAAGTAAACGGATTGTGCGAGGGCGAAAGCCTTCAATTGCTAACCAACTGCACTGGCAATGGGATCGGATCGAACAGCGCAGTGTTCGTTAATTTTCAGAATAATTCTGCCGACGCGTTCTGCGAGAATGGCGAGACCCTCATTGTCTCTGCGCCCACTCCTGCCAGCATTCTGGAAGTGCTGACGAACGCGCACATCCGGCCCATTCCCGACGTGCAACATGGCGCAATAATCGCAAGTGTCCCTCCACCCGCGTTCAACGAACCATTCGGAAGCGACGGATTGCAGGAAGTGACATTGGTCCTGGATGTCATCCCGCCCGGCGGTTGTCCCCAACCGGGCGTCGAAATGCTGATGCTCGCAAACGGACTCGACGCCGATGAATATATTCGATTGGAAGTTGCCTATACCTCCGCTGATGGTGGCGGCAATTCAACTTTTGGAACCGAGGAGGTTGAGTTTCTGGGTAGCCATAATCAGGCGAATCCGTTTCGGACCGGCTTGCGGGCAGAAAGGGGCACGCAGTATCCCGTCATTGAAATTCTCGAGAAACCCGATGGGAAGAATTGCGAGGTAAAGTCAAACTCCTGTATGGGAGAGTACCAAATTACAGAGACTTTTTCGTACGATTACAGCATAAACGAACAAACCGTGGCGTGCATCAATTGCGTCTGCGAGGATTCCAACAATCAAGACGCAAAAAGCGATTCGTACTATCCAGTTACAGTGCACGGTTTCTTTGAGCAGGAAAGTATGAATGGCGGCAGATACGAGGGATGCATTGATGTCAAACTAAAAAGGGGGTGGACTCGAGAGTGTCTGGATGAGGTTGGATCAGTCCAATTCGTCAGTCGAGATGCTGACGCTGGCGAGAAAACATTCGGAACCTTGATTCAAGACGGCCAATATTTTCAATTGACTGCCTCCCCATCTAACGACGACACACGCGTTGCGAGAGTAAGCTTAGGTGGCATACAGCAGGCGACAGGTTCGATCGGGACGGTTGAAGCGACCGGAACTGTATTTCGTAGGTTTAATAACGAAGATCGATGCGCCATTGTTCCTGAGACATGTATCAACCATGACCCCGTATGCCTGAGGCCGAATTCTTTATGGGACGGAGTTTTCTTCCAACACTTTAGCTGCCCGGAATCTGGTGTAACGTGCGCAACTGGCTTCTGCCCTGGGGGCGGTCCGCCGGTAGACCCCGATGATGTCTGCTGTCAATTGCAAGGGTGTAGGCTAACCTTTGAGGGGTCGTTCAGTTGCACGGGCTCTGTTGCAGCTGCCGCCAGTTCTGCAGGAACTGGGACGCCAACATCGGGCGTTGCTAGTCAAAATGCCGTAGTTTATTCACGCGTTGATACATTGGTTGGCGGCCAAGAACCGGTCATCGAATATGTCGACAATGAACTGGCCGTCGTGGGCGTCGCGCGATGCGACGCGAGTCCTATCTCGAATCTGCGATTCTATCTTGACGGAGTCGAAGTCACACTCGACGGATTGCTGCTCGATCAATATGACGAATGGACGTGCGACGAATTGCCGGGCGCAAATTGCAATCCATACTCGCGTTTTAGCGGTATCTTGGATACATCTGCGTTGTCAGAGGGCGAACATGACTTTGTGGTCGCGGCGATACCCGATCCGGGCATGGAAATAGCCATTGCCTATGGCATCTATCGATTTGGTGTTGAACATTCCGGATCATCGAATAGTTGCGATACTGACATCACGAAGCCTAACGTTGACATTTTGTCGCCTGCAAACGGAAGCGTCCTGCAGCAAGGTTTGGTCAACATCGAAGTAGACGCTACCGATGCCAATGGCATTGACCGTGTTCGATTCATCATCGACGGCACCACCGTTGCGACCGAATATGAGCCACCCTATGCATACGACTGGATCGCAGACCCAGGGGGCCACCGCATTAGTATTCGCGCATTCGATACTTGCGGAAATAACAAACTGAAGAGGTCGAATGTTACGGTCGCGTCAGGAGGGCCTTGTGCAGGAGATATTGACGGACCAAGCGTAAGGGTCGATTTACCTGCCGCAAATGGTGCAGCTGCAGGCACTTTTTCGATCGAAGCAAGCGCCTCCGACCCAAGTGGAATTGCCTTTGTTGAGTTTCTTGTCGACGAGGTAGCATTAGGCATCGATGACTCCGCGCCATATTCCATGAATTGGGTTGCGACAGCAGGCGACTTCACGTTGGAAGCTAGAGCAATGGACAATTGCGGGAATGACAGCTCAGTGGAGCGAACGGTGACGATTGGGACGGGCGATCCTTGCGACGAAGATGCGACGTTGCCAAGTGTTTACTTCATTTCTCCGGTATCGGGGGCGGTGCTTTCTGCCGGCGCTGTGACCATTGAGGCGGGTGCGGGCGACGCGAACGGAATCGAAAGCGTCAAATTCCTTGTCGATTTTGCGGTCAAGCATACCGACAACGTAGCGCCTTACGAGTTCGATTGGAGCGCTACACCGGGCATTCATCGGCTTGGAATTCTGGCAACGGATGGTTGCGACAATTCGCGACTCACTCAGATCGATGTGACAGTAGAGGAAGCCAGTCCATGCGGCTCGAGTACGTCCGGTCCAGTCCTGAGTTTCACGTCGCCATCGGACGGGGCAAACTTGTCACCGGGTAATGTGACGATTGAAGCATCGGCAACTGACGCGAACGGCGTGAATTTCGTTCAATTTTTTGTCGACAACGTTTACAAAGCTACCGATTACTCGTCACCGTATTCGTACGATTGGAATGCGGATCCAGGGTCGCATACGTTGCAAATCGCGGCGGTCAACGGTTGCGATAACTCGTCAACAGCCACGATCGATGTGGAGGTTCAAAACTCAACCCAGGATCCATGCGGCACGGACACACAAAAACCTTCTGTAAGTCTGACAAGTCCAGAAGATGGCGATGTGTTCAACAATCCGGATACGATCGACATCACTGTGACCGCTTCGGATGCGAACGGTATCAACAGAGTTGAACTCTACATTGACGGAGTTCTACAAGATACAGACCCTACGTCGCCATACGAGTTTACCTGGTCTGCTTCGCCGGGCGACTTCGCTCTGAGGGCGAAGGCCGTGGATACGTGTAACAACGTAAAGTGGACACCGTATATCGATACTACAGTAACCGAGCCTGCAGTCGATTTATGCGACGACGACTTTGACGATCCATCTGTCTCGATTTCGGCTCCGGCAAATTCAGCTGTGCTGGAACCTGGAACAATTGCGATCACAGCAAACGCGAGTGACGCCACAAACGTCGTCGGTCGGGTCGAGTTCTTTGTGGATGGAGTATACAAAGGTACTGATTACGCTGCTCCATACAAATACGAATGGGATGCCAGTGCCGCGTCTGGAGCGTATACGTTGTCGGCGAAGGCCTACGACGTGTGCGAGCGAAGCCGGACGACTCAGATCACGGTCACTGTACAGCCCGATCCATGCCTGAACGACTCCGATGAGCCAACTGTTAGCTTGAGCGGTATTCCGGCTGTCGTTCGTCTCGACGACACAGTACGATTAACCGCGAACGTAACCGATCCAGCAGGTGCCAGCAAAGCCGAATTCTACATCGCCGGGAATCTGATGCACACCGACAATGAAGCACCCTTTATTTATGACTGGTTGGTCGTGAATCTCGGTCCGCAAACGGTGCAGGCCCGTGGTTTTGATTCTTGCAATAACGATGCGTTGTCGCAATCAATAACTGTGTCGCCAACACTGCCCGATCCCGACATTAATCCTGAATGAAGTTGACGAAATTAGATTGGTCATGCGGCGCTATACGATTTTAGCGCCGCGTGATCTTTCCTCAATCGATTCAGCACTGCCGCACACCAGCAGCGTGACATGAAATGCTGCGTTTTGCTGATGAGTCCCATTGCGAGTCAATCCTTCAATTACGTCATCTGCGATCGTTTCGACAAGGGTTCGTTTCGGGGAGGTTTAACTCTTTTCAGCACAAGAACTTACTGAGTGCGCTTCATTACAATCATTATTTCATTTGACCAATTTGACCACCTTTGGTCGGTCACCTGACCACATTCTGAATCACGCTTTTCCCGACAAGATCATGGTCCGCACTGTCGTCATGCACGCTTCGAACCGCGCATTCGAACCTACAACCTAGCGGCCATGAACCGGAAGGTTTTCAGCGCCCGCATTGCTTTACGGGAGTAAATTGGGCCCACGACTCGCAACTAAAATCTAAAATTAATTTGACCTCGGGCGGGTATGTTGTATATACAACACAGGAGCGAGAATGATGAAGGAAGAATCAATGACAACCACCGTGGATTCCATCGCAAGCGAGTGTCTCGCGGTGAGAATTCGGTTGTTGAACCGTACTATAACCGGCATTTTCGATGAGGCCTTACGGCCGTTGGGGGTCAAAATTAGCCAGCTCAATGTTCTTATGGTTGTGGCCAAGAGAGGCCTGGTGTCGCCAGGCGATGTGGCGCGACGTCTGAACATGGAAAAATCGACCTTGAGTCGAAACGTTGAGCGCCTGCGCACCAGGGAATGGTTGCGTGTGTCGGATGGTGAATCGGGTCGTAAGCAAGTGCTTGAACTCACTGCCAAAGGGCTACGCTTGATTGAAAAGTCGTGGCCGCATTGGAAAAAGGCCCAGGCGGAGACTGAAGCCCTCTTGGGCCAACAGGGTGCTCGTTCGATCCTCCGTGCGGCGAACACGGTCTGGGCGCAGCTCGGACGAGATTGAGTTTTTTTGAGACAAGAGTTGTATATACAACCAAATAGAGGAGATCAAGAATGTCAAAACCACTGATTCTGGTGACTGGGTCTACCGGTAAGACAGGCGCCAACGTCGTTGAACAGCTCATCGAGTTGGGGTTCCCAGTTCGCGCACTCACTCGCAGGCGCGACGACCGTTCCAAGCGACTGGAAACACTTGGTGCCGAGATCGCTATCGGGGACTTCTGGATTTGCAGTCGATTCGTTGCGCGATGAAAGACGTTCGTCGTGTTTACTTCTGCTACCCGCCCGACGGCGACCGGCTCGTGGAAGCCGCGACGAACGTCGCCACAGTTGGTAGGGACGAAGGTTTCGACGCGCTGGTGAACATGTCGCAGATCACAGCGAGGGAAGATTCCGATAGCCCGTTGGCACGCCAACACTGGCTGTCCGAGCAGATCTTCGACTGGGCAGACGTTGGCGCCGTACACATTCGCCCGACGTTCTTCGCCGAGTTGCTCTACATCCTTGGCGGTCACGGCATCGCGGCCGAAGGCAAACTGTATCTTCCGTACGGCAACGAGCGTCATGCCCAGGTGGCCGCCGCTGACTTTGCAAGCGTCGTTGTCGGGCTACTTGCCGACCCGGCGATGCATGTCGGGAAGCGCTACGTCGTGACAGGCCCCAAGAACATGACCGTTACAGAGATGGCGGAAGTCATCGGTGGCCAACTCGGACAGGAGGTTGAGTACGTAGATCTGCCCAATGAAGCATGGGGTCGAGTGTTGAGTGAGCGGGTAGGCATGCCGGATTTTCTTGTCGCTCATCTAACGGCGGTAGCCAACGACCACAATAACGGAGTGTTTTCGGCACAGACAGATGTTGTTGAGCGAATTGGCGGTCAGGCGCCGGCATCGTTAGCGAGTTTTGTTCGCAAGAACCGTGAGTCGTTTACGGGCAAAGTGCAGTCGGCCGCAGCGGCGGCATAAAGAGGAGAAGAAAAGATGGACTTCAAATTGATATTTGGATTGCAGATTCTGTTGAGCGTGGTTCTAGTTGCAATGGTGACCAGGTGGATTGTTGCACCCTGGCTGGCAGGAAAACCGCAATCAGAGAGATTGTTTTGGCTAACCCTGCCGCACGCGACGCGACACATTGGGCTCGTGTTTCTGGTGCCCGGAATCGTTTCGACGTCGCTTCCAGAAGGCTTTGCTGCGATGGCTGGATACGGCGACTTTGCGGCTGGCGTGCTGGCAATGATTGCGTTGGTTGCCCTGCGCAATCAGTGGCCGGGCGCGATCGGGCTCACGGCGTTGTTCCATATCGTGGGGTTCGTCGACCTTGCCAACGCACTGCGGCACGCCGAAGCGATACAACATCTTGGTGCCGCATGGTTTATCCCGACATTCTGGGTGCCGGTACTCTTGGTTTCACACGTCATGGTTTTCAGCTGTTTGATTCGGAGCGTGGCAAGGTGGGGCAATGGATATCCCCCCAAATATGTGAGTACGACTTCGTCGAGCCATCAGGACACTTCGCGATGTCGCCGAATTCGTGGAAAAAGACGACGATTTCCGAGCGGTTGTTCTTAAAGGAGTCGCAGAAAACATCGAGAGGCTGACCGATACAGATATTGTTGAATTCGAGGTCGAAGTCGCACGCGGTGCCCGACAATTCCATGCAACTTCGCATTTGAGCACGACCTCTCGCCGCCGAGTCCGCACAGTCAATTTCAAGGAGACGGAGGGGCGTGCTGAGACTGGTACACGACGAAAGGAGGAGAGATGAGGGCCTCCAGCCGCAGCCATGCTCTACACCAATCGCACGGAACTGCCCGCGACGTCCAGTTTGGGAATTCGAATGGCATTTCTCACTCAACCTGATCCATCATTGGTGCCGGCTCTGCTGTGCGGGCATTCTTAACGAGACAGCCCGCACAGCGTTCATGATCAGATCTACGATCATTCTATTCTGCCGACCTCCTTTGGCTAACATTGTCCAGTCGCTCGGAATGTTTGGCGGAATCCGAACGGGACACGGCGTGTTTGATTGTATGGTTGTTACGGTTTCGCATATCCGTAAATCGGTCGTTTGCTCGGACAGACACCTCGTCAACCTTGACATCAGGCGGTAACTCGAATCGGAAAGTTCCGCCGTAACGTGAATCATTTCGTTTGCCAATGTTGACGTCATCGAGAATTGCGACAGCGCCAATCCGACCGAATTCATGATCGATCAATGGGTAGGCATCATGTTCGAAGAATACATAGTCATGGCGCTTGTCATCCACCTCCACTGAAGCAAGTTTGAGAGGGCGACCGCTCGCATCTTTAGCTTCAAGGCAGATTTCATATCCAGACAAGCGGTTTACGTCGGCGATGTATACGTCAAATTCTATGAACGAGCTTCCAAAATCGACCATTACAATCTTGGCGGTTGGCTCTCCGAACTGCACGATAGTTTCTTGTGCTTGTTGTGTCCGCAAAGGCGCCGACGCTGGAATACACGATGGTACAGGATCGCAATTGCATGGATCAGTCCCGCCGAAAGCATTGATAACAGCCCCAATGTCTGCAATTCCTATTGGCATTCCGCTCGGTGCGCAACCAGCGATATCGGCATTCGGACACGCCCAGTAGTTACCGAATCCTGCTATTGCGCACGTGATGTCACTGTTCTGAACAATGCCGAACGGCGGTGACACATCGCCATATCTGGTCGAGAAGCTTTCGCATATCGAGCCAAGTGCAGAACAGTACTCAAAAGAGCAGACAACATCGTCATCGCCATCGTTACACGCAAACGGCGTTGGCAACGGTGAAACCACTGGCTGACAAGATCTTTGATCAACGTCCAGGTCAATTGTATGACAAGTGTTCGTGGCGCAGTCGCAATAATCGAAGATCTTTGGTCCGACATTATTACCACAGTCACTATTTTCCTCGCATTCCACGCACTTATCCAATTCCTCATTGCAGATTAAGGACAGTAGACATGGATCTCCGGCACTAACACAGGTACCAGAGCCATCGCATTCGTCGAGCCCATTGCAGAAAAGGCCATCATCGCATGCAACACCAATTGACTCAAAATTATTCTTGCAAACTCCGTTCCCGTCACAGGCATCGGCGTTATCGCACTCCGTGTCAGATGAGTCACCACAGCTAGAACCGATTGGTTCAAAATTATCGAGGCAAAATCCTAAGCCATCGCAAGTGTCGGCATTATCGCACTCCGTATCGTTTGAATCACCGCAGGCAAGACCTGCCGGCACAAGGTTTTCGTTACACACTCCCATACCGTCACATGTGTCAGGGGCATCGCACTCCGTATCGTTTGCATTACCACAATTGAAACCGATTGGTTCAAAGTTATCGCGGCAAAATCCCAAGCCATCGCAAGTGTCGGCATTATCGCACTCCGTGTCGGATGGGTCACCACAAGCAATGCCAGGTAATTCCAAGTTGCTCCGGCACATTCCCAAGCCGTCACATGTGTCCGGATTGTCGCAGGGCGTGTCTGCCGGATCTCCACATGGTGTACCCGCGCCAAGGTCAGGGCTGTTCACGCAACCCTGTCCAACAACGCAAAGCTCTATACCGTTACAGAACTCGCCATCGTCACATGCTGAATCGTCAGTGATGTAATCACAGGTGTTGTTGGTGAGGTTACAAGTTTCAGATGTGCATGCAAAACTGTCATCGCAGTCTGAGTCGACGGTACACCCTTGCTCGGTGGCACCCATATCGACGTGTGTATTTTTGATTCGTGGATCGCCCAGAAGGTCCAATTTGCTATCGTCGACCAATAGGTCGTTCCCTGCGTCACGACACGGTGACGTTTCGCCAATACAATACCCCAGGTCACATGAAGCGTCTTCATCCACAAACTGTGGATCGAGGCTGAGATTGCAATCGGGAACGCCTTGGTCCCACAGAAACGATGATGAACTGTCGGCAACAATTGACGATTGCCCACCAGGAATATTGCTGAATCTGACGGTGAGTGAGCTTTGGGATGAAAGTCGAATCTCGTCCGTGGCGGTTGCTGGATTCCAGACAATCGAATTGTCAATCTTGATTTTCGAATTGTGCGCGATAAGCCCGTGGTATCTCAATTCGGGCAACTGCAAACTGTTGATGTTATCCGCAATTGTGACGTTGATAAACCAGACGTCTGAGTCGGATACGGCAACACCGCCCCCCAGACCGCTGGCCTGATTTTCGACAATCATCGTATTTTTGACAAGAAGCGATCCGTTGTCGACAAAGATACCCCCACCGGAGACGGCTATATTGTCTCGGATAACGCAGCGATTGATTCGCACATCGCTCGCTTTAATCTGAATACCCGCCCCTCTATCTTCAATCGGATCCTCAGTTCCATCTATCACAACTTTCCCAGATTGAATAAACAATCCGTCCAGAATGACTGGACCTGTGGCATTGGATATCTTCAGCACATGTTCACTGAATTCACTGCCGAGGTTACCGGTGAATACTGTTCGATTGTTCCAACTGTCGCGTTCGTTACAAGCAAGAGGAAAAGAAACTGGGTCACAAACGTATCCGCCCCGAAGAGTCAACTCACCATTGATCTCATTTATCAAGATGGTTGATTCGAGGGCGTTTGCTCCTCCGATGGATTGATAAACTCCTTCAGCGATTCGGATTTCCGTCACATAGGGCTCGTCGCCACTCTTGATCACGTCGAGCGCCTCGGATAGATGATTGAATGCATCATCCCAGGTTCTTCCCGAAGTACCGCTTGATCCACTTCGAACATAGAGAACGCGTTGTCGGCAATGTTCAACAGCGTCTTCAACACAGACCTCATTCTCTTCGCAAGGCAATGGCCCACTCCGGACACACACGCCGTCCTGGAGAACTTCGCTGCCATCGCAGTAAACGCCATTATCACAGTCACCAACAAACGAGTTTATGCAATTGTTGTCAACGCATTGGTCCAAGGTGAGAGGATCACCATCGTCGCAATGGCTATCGTCTCCACATGATTCACAGGCGCTATCGACACAATAGGGCTTGGAAGGATGGCAGTCAGAATCGACGGAGCAGGTGCATGCCATTGCCGTGCTCTGGCATTCGTTTCCGTCAGACAAAGTTTCACAGTAAGCGTCTATACATGTCGAATCCGCGCAGTCGCTATTCGATGAGCATACGTTCCGCTTACACTCAGTACAACTGGCCCCTGTCGTTCCTGCCGGATAACATGGCCCGTTGTTGACGGTCACCATGTACTCCGTAGATAACGTACCTGAACAAGTGCTTGGATCACAATCCTGAAGTGCGTAAACCCCGTCGCTGTGTTGATAGTCACACCAACAGGGTTCGCTATCCACATTCGGAGTACAGATGCAGGGCTCTGAATCGGACTTGCCGTCGGATCCGGAGACCTGGTTCCCATTGCCGTCCTTCATCAGGTTGTCCACACAATAACACGGCATGTTGTCGGCAATGCCATCGCCGTCCAAGTCGACACAGTCACTGAGGATGTCTTCAGGGTATTGAGCGTCTGGATATGCCGTAACTGCTTCAAATCCTTCGCGTATTTCCTTGAGATAATGGCATAGTGTGATCGCCTCGCCCCCCGATGCCACAACGTTACACTCACCGTTACCATTAGCGCAACAACATCCCGGTGAACCTTCGTTTTGAGGACAGCATTCACCGTTGGATCCACGGCAACATAAGCCGTCCGGTAAGGAATTGGTTGAGCATTCCGGAGGATTGTCAGCCCTCTTGCAAATCCATCGGCATCCAGCTTCATCAATAAGGCCATCGAGGTCATCGTCTCGACCGTTATCACAAAGTTCTTCAAAATTCAAATATACGTAGGGGTCCCAATACAACCACGTTCCGTCAGCGTAGACTTGTCCCGCTGTAATGTGATTGCGCAGTGTAAGTGTCTCCCCAGTTATCTGGTCCGCATCCGGCCTCTTCTTGTCGGGATCTTCAAGGCGCAAGAAGTGTGGTGCCATTCCGACAACGTGCTTTATTCGATCTTTCATTGAACAATTGAGGCCATTTTCATCGCACTCCGCCCATAGTTGTCGATGGCGACCGAAGGCCATTCGGTTGGTGTCCCACGTATGCCATCCGCGCGAGTAATATTCCTCAGTAAACAAATAGACCGGGTCTTTAGCAGTTCCCAGGCCTCGATGCAGTCCGAGGTAAAATGGGGCGGCCCTGTCGCCCGGCGAAAATAGATCATCGGTACATGACCCTGGACGAACCATCGTTTGGTATTTCAACGCAAGTCCAAACCGAAAGTTAGCGTTAATCGCATGAGTGGCGAGCCGCGTGGTCCTGGCTAGCTCTTCGATTTTGCGAGCCTGGACCGCTCTATATTCCTCTAGCAGATCCACATCCTCACAAACTGGTGGAGGTCCTTGAACACAGTTTCCACCACACGTTTCGAAGCACCCAATGGTACACAGTTCTTCGCATTTTTCCGTTTCCTCGGTACAGCCTCCAGAGCACCCTTCCGTACAGTCTTCAACGCAGTCATCGGGACAGCCGTCAAAGCACCCTTCGGTGCAGATTGACCATTGCTGGAGCATGCAATATCGCTGTTCCTTGCTGGGCATAGTGAGACCGCTTAAACAGCACCAACTATCCATGAACTCCTGGAAGCAATCGTCGCAGTAACAGGCAGACCCATATGTTTCTATACCGTCTGGGCACGCAGAAGGGTTGTTTGTAGAGGAACCCTCTCCGCTATGCTCCAAATCGATCGCCATGCCAATCAACTCGGGATTTCCGATAGATTTGAGTGCGATCGCGCGTGCGCGACGATCGAACATGTAATCCCAATAGGGCGTCCAGTTGGGGCAAATCACGGCGTTGTATTCGCAACCTTGATTGCTCACGAACAAGTGCTGCTGGGCTGTCCCGGGGATGAGGTCCATGTCTGTCTCAAAGTCACCGATTCCATCCGTCCGTGACCATTTTGGCCCCGACCACATCCATGCAACTTCATTCATTTCTTCTCTGCGATGACGGAGCGCGGCGATAAAGCGATCTATTCCCTGATTGCTGGTATCACCAGGCGTTTCGATTATGGCGTAATCTTCCGCAACTCTGAACAAATTGTCGGTGGCGATAAAGTCGGTGACTCCGAACATCGTCATCGGATAACCGGCACAGTTTATGTCTACACCGTCACACTCGTTGTTTCCGGAGACGCAATCTGACCCCAAAACTCCATCAAGCCACTTGGAATTAAGCCATAAGCCGCGAATCTTTCGATCATCGATGTCTGCACGACACTGCGAATTCAATTCGTCGCAATATTCTCCTTCCAGGCAGGATGAGTCACTGCCCAAACAAATTCCGGCGAAGCACTCATCGTTGCTTGTGCAATAGCGGTCATCATTGCAAGGCGTTCCATCTGGAAGCGGTTGCACCGCGGGCACACAAGTTCCATCGCTACACGTTTCAATCCCGTTGCAGGCGCTGCCATCATCGCAATCTCCATCGCTTAAGCATTCCACGCACTGCCCATTTGAGACTTCGTCGCTACAAAATGGCGTGGATGGGGGACACTCGTTGTTTGCTGAGCATTGCGCAAGCACGTGAGCTGATTGTTCTGTTGTCAGGAACACCAAAAGGAACGACAGGGACTGAATCGCGAGAAATGCTTTGGATGTCATCCATAAGACTCCTATTCAAAAGGTGTTCTATAATCAGGCAGGAACTTGAACTTGTACGAAACGTTCGAAGAGCGAATCCAACTTACGCATTCGGGTTAGATCTTGCATCGGTAGCGACACCGATAAAGGTCAACTGTTTTGCGACGGAACGATTGAGCGCAAGTGAAACGCAAATGTCGCTGGGACGCGACGTACACTTGCTTGACGACATCAATCTGATGGAGTAGCCCAATGTGGCCGCCACACTAAATGAGACGTGATCCGCACTTTGATATTCGTGGAACGCTACCCGGTACGAATCTCACAAATCAGCATTGCTAATGGTCAGCATTGCTAATGGGCATCCAATAAAGCAGAACGCCGAGTGGATCGATTTCCTTACGCAAGTAAATACACAAAATGCGCAATAGTGAGCAGGGATGTGTCAGTGTTATGAGGTTGTTCACATTATCTGAATTTGTATTCGCATGTCCTTGAACCTTCAGCCTGATTGATGCCGATCGTGTTGGCAAATCGACAGTCGCCCGAGTTTGCAGAGTCGGACTTTACGGATTAAAGCGCAAAGACACATTGGGGCCACTTTTGCGGATTTTAGGTGTCGTTGTGTCATCGATTTGAGTGCAGCGACAATTGAGATTCTGACGGAACTGTTTCCTGCCACTCTTACCCTTGCTAACGTATAACAATTAGGCCTCAGCCAGTGGCGCAATATTGGATGCTCGCCGTTTACTCGAAATAGAGTTGGCGCTATAGTAGACTGTGTTCAGAATAGAAGAACGTCAAGTTGGGGAGATTTCTTACTCCTCCATGCACTGCAATTTCGGCGACCGGGATGTTCGGGGCGCGTCTATTGAGGCAAATTCGCAATTTAAACCAACTGATCCCACTGACATTGAGTCTGAACCAATGAAGCACTGCAATGTACAAGGAAATTCGAAACGCGACGAGCTTCTTGAAAGAGCGAAAACTGGTGACAAAGTTGCATTTGGTTTGATGTGTCAACACTCGCGCCGGAATTGGTTGAACGCGATTGTGCGAATGTTTCCGGTTCATCTCCGTACGAAACTCGATCCCGAAGATCTCCTACAAGATGTTCTTGCGATTGCCTGGCGGAAAATACCGATGTTGACAGTCGTCGATACTGAAAGGTTCGATCGCTGGATCCTAACCATATCGCGCAATCAGATGACAGACGCGGTACGGCGTTTTGACCGCAAGAAACGAAAAGCGGGCCGAGAGGATCAGCATCAAAGATCGCCGAATTCGATTGCCTTTGCTGACTGTGAGACGCCGAGCAAGCCAGTTATGCGACGTGAACGATTGGCAAAGATAGAAGAATTATTGGATGATCTAAGTCACGCTCAGCGCGAAGTTGTTGTACACCGCATTCTTAACGAACATTCATGCAAAGATGTGGCTGCAATGATCGGCAAAACACAAAACAACGTTGATGTAACCCTTCATCGTGCGTTGCGCTCGCTGCATAAGGCGATTCGGAAGCGGGGAATTGCATCCACGAATTTTCGTCTGCTTACATAAGGTTCAATGACCACGCATGATGATATACAAGCCGCAGCATCCGAACTCGAAGCCGCAAAGGCAATTGCGGCTCTCGTCGAAGCAAAAAAGAAGGACCACAACGCATCTCCTGACGCTTTTGTTCCGAACACACCAACAGCAGCGAAGGAGTATTGGGAGGCCGTCAACGGTCTTCAATGGTTCGAGCAAGGCGCAGCCTCAGTAGAATTAGGCCCACAAAAAGAATGTGACATCAATGCCATCGGCCACTATCGAATCTTGAAACGGTTGGGTGAGGGCGGATTTGGCGTCGTTTATCTTGCCGAACAAACAAAGCCATTGCGCCGACTGGTTGCCATAAAGCTGATTAAGTTGGGCATGGAGACCAAGAGCATCATTGCGCGCTTTGAAGCAGAGCGGCAAGCACTGGCGATGATGGAGCATCCCAATATCGCAAAAGTGTTTGACGCCGGCACTAGTGAGGATGGCCGACCCTATTTTGTGATGGAATTTGTGGCGGGACTACCGATCGATGAGTACTGCGACCAGAATCGGCTTGGACTCACGGCGCGCCTTGACTTGTTCACGTTGGTTTGCCAAGCCGTACAGCACGCACATCAAAAAAGCATCATTCATCGTGACCTGAAACGGTCAAATATTCTAGTGATACATAGGAATGGGACGTTCGTCCCGAAAGTGATCGACTTCGGTGTCGCAAAAGCGCTCGGTCATCGTCTTAGCGAACACACAATTGTTACCGAACGGGGACAAATGTTTGGAACGCCTGCGTACATGAGCCCCGAGCAAGCCAATTCTGCTCGAGACATCGATACGCGCAGTGATATCTACTCGCTCGGTGTGCTTTTGTATGAGCTACTTACAGGAACGCTTCCATTCGACGCGGATTTGATTCGAAAGGCTTCCGCCGACGAAGTTCGTCGCCTTATTTGCACCGTTGATCCGCCCAAACCGAGCAAACGACTCGAACAGTCATTAAGTACCGCGGGTAACCGAACCAACAACAGCACAAGAACGGATGAGCGGAGGCTGCGACGGCAGCTTCAAGGCGATCTGGACTGGATCGTCATGAAATGCCTGGAGAAAGACCGGACGCGGCGTTACCAAACTGCCAGCGATTTGGTCTCGGATATTTTAAGATACGCAAACAACGAACCCGTGATGGCCGGACCACCGAGCAATGCATATCGGCTACGCAAATTCGTCCGGCGAAACAAGACCGGCGTGATTGCTGCATCTTTGCTTGTTGCAACTTTGCTATTAGGACTTGTTGGTACAAGCTTCGGTCTTTACCAAGCCAAACAGCGTCGCGTCGAGGCCGTTGACGCTTTGGAACGCATGTCAGAAGCAAAGGCAGAAGCCGAAGCGAGAACGAAAGAGTTAGAGCTGGTTACCGAGTTTCATGCGTCGACCGTGGACTTAATCAATAGTAAACAAATGGGAATAACCCTGATAGATGACCTGCGCCGTCGAGTTCGAATATCACTCAAAGCAGACAATCTTTCATCGCCTGAATTGGAACGTACACTAGGCGAGTTTGATCAAATGCTGCTTCGCGTCAACGCCACAGATGTCGCAATCAATCTCATCGATAGTGAGTTGCTCCGACGAGCAGCCGTATCTGTATACCGCGAGTTTGCGGACCAGCCAACCGTTCGCGCCGCAATCCTTCAAGCCGTTGCTGATTCTTACGCACGCTTAGGTCTCCTGGCGTTGGCACTGCCATTGCAGAAATCAGCCTTTGAGACCAGGCGCGATACGCTCGGCGATGACCATTTGGACACTCTGTATTCAATGAGACGAACGGGTGTCGTGCTTAGAGTATTGGGAAAATATGAAGAAGCCGAACAAATTTGTCGCGACGCACTGGAGAAAAGTCGCCGGCTAATCGGCAATAAACACCCGGAAACATTGAGCGCTATCAACCAAATGGGCATACTGGCCGATGAGATGGGCAAATATGATCGCGCTGCATTGCTGTTCCGTGAGTTGCTTGAAGGCCGACAGCGCATTCTTGGCGACGATCACCCTGCCACGCTGACTTCGATCAATAATTTGGCGGAATCCCTCAAGATGTTGGGAAACTATGACGAGGCCGTATTGTACTACCGCAAGGCGATTGAACACAGACGGCGTGTGCTTGGAGGTGAGCATCCAGAAACATTGATCTCAATGAGCAACTTGGGGTTCATGTGTGTAACGTTGGGAAAGTATCAAGATGCCGAACAATTGTTTCGCATGACGTTGAACGCGAGGCGCCGTGTTCTCGGTAGTGATCACCCAAGCACGTTGATTTCGATCTTCGCGATGGGCTATGTATACGAGAGCATGGATCGACTAGAGGACGCGGAGGTTTGCCACCGCGAAGCATTGGAACGCAGACGAAACGCATTGGGCAAGAACCACGCAGATACACTCACATCAATGAACAGCCTTGGCGGAGTGCTGAATCGGGCGGGCAAACACGAGGAAGCGCTTGTCTACATTCGCGAAGCGCTCGACAACAAGATTCGGCTTCTGGGAAAGGAGCATTTGAACACAATTCTCTCGATGGTCAGCATGGGCCAGACATTACGCTCTATGGGGCGACTAGACGATGCTGAGCGATACTTCAGGGAGGGGCTGGAACAGTGTCGCCGGATGTTCGACGAAAATCATCCGCGCATGGCACCGATAATGAGCCAACTCGGTGAAGTTCTCCGTGAGCAAGGCCGATTTGAAGAAGCGGAATCTTATGGGGCGGAAGCCGTGCGACGGGGGCGAAACGTACCACCCACAGGGCATCGGCATTTGGCGCGTTATCTATTAGGCCACGGACGAACACTTGCGGCAATGAACCGATTCGCCGAAGCCGAATGCGAAATAGCCGAAGCCTATGACTTGCTGGTTGCTCAATGGGGCTCAAATCACAAGCGAACCATTGAATGCAAGGAACACTTGGCTGCACTTTGCGAAATGTGGCTCGATGCTGATCCAATTAATGGCTGTGACATGACTCTAGCTGATTGAACGCTAATCTGATCCGTATGTTTCACGAGTTTTAGTATGACCGGGTTTTCTGATGCCTTGCATTTGAACGGGCTGTTTTGTTGGTTGATGTTCAATTGGGCGCGCAGGGCCTCAGTCTGCCTGCCGATCCTTGCATTCAGGCCCGTGCTGAGCATTTCGACGCGGGTACGAAAACCGAGATCACCGCTACGATCATCCCGACCATGCAGACGAAGCTGGTAGTAGTCAATCCGAAATACTGCTCAATCGCGACGGTGAAGGATGCAAATGACGCATGAATCCGCTCTGCGATAAACCATACGGAAGTGAATGCACCACCAAGCTGAATGCCAGTTTTCAAAGTGGTCGGCCATTGGGTTTGGCGGCTGCGCAGAAGCTCGGACGCCAAGAGAAGCACGTCGGTCAGCGCGAGAATGACCGCCCCAACCATGCAGAAAGTCTTCGTCCATGCGGGCGGCGTAAACAGCTTCGCTGCCCGCCCCTCAAGAAAGAACACGGGCAGGAACGAGATCACCGTCGTGCTTACGGCCGACAATATCGCGGACCCCACGTCGGTCGCCCCTTCGGCGACGTACTGACTGCATTTGGTGAAGTCGATGACCTCGCGCGATCGGCCATCGGCGTCGGTCACTACTCGCGTGTATTCGTCGCGATGATCGGTGAGGTACTGATAGATGTTCTCCAGCATGACAATGCCCATATCGACCATCGATCCAATTGCCACGGCAATACCGGCCAACCTCATGATGTTGCTTGGAAACTTGAATGCCTGCATGCAGGTGAATGCGAACATGACCGCCAGCGGTAACGTGATTGCTTTGAATGAATTCTATGGGTGCTTCGCAGCGGCGCACGCTGGAAAGATTTGCCCAGAAAATACCTGTCGCCTTCGACTTGTTGGCGGCGGCTTCGCGATTGGATGGATACCGGCGTCTGAGAAGATGCATGGCGTGCGTCGCTGGCTGAACTGGACGATCGCCAGCAGCTTGTTTGGGAAGAGTGCTTTACAGACGGCACGTTTACCCCTGCAGTAAAAGGGGCGCAGCCGTCGGCAAAACCAAACGCGGAAAAGGTACGAAGCTTATGGTGGTGGCAGACGGCCAAAGGGTATATTCGGCGGGTGTACCTCTCGGGGTACGAATCACTTCTGCGTCGCCGACTCAAGTCACGTTCTGTAAAGACACGCTCGAAGCCGGAAGCGTTCCGAGAAAGCGTGGCGGTGCGCCGCGGCGCAAGCCCAGACGCCTGATCGCGGACAAGGCGTACGATGCCGACTGGTTGCGTTGGCGATTGAAGCATCGCGGAATCGAGTTGATCTGTCCGCATCGATCGAACCGCAAGAAAAAGCCGATGCAGAATGGCCGCTCGCTGCGAAGTTACAAACGCCGCTGGACTGTCGAACGGACCATCGGCTGGCTGCAGAACTTCCGCCGTCTGGTCGTACGATACGAGCGTTATCCCAGTATGTATCTCGCATTCGTACAAGTCGCTTGCCTCATGATTACACTGAGGAAGCTATGAAACTGGTTCTAAGGAGATCTGCTTCCGGATCCTCATGGCTGTTGTTCATCGGTCTCTTCAAATGCGCCCTTGTCGGATAAGCAGCTCAAAAGGCTACTAGCTGGAATCAAGTACTCAACCGATCACCTCAAGACAAACTGTCCTATCCGTGGCAATATGGACTTCGTGTTACTTGCTTATTCGATCACGTCGCAGAACTCGCGCGCAGATCGGTTCTTCTCTCGCCTGGGCGAACTACGGCGATCTGAATCATGCGATAGAGGATACGCGTCAAGCGTGGATTCAGTCGCGATCCCCGATTGCGGAACCTTACACAAAGGCGTAGTCCCAATTCTTGAAATGCTTGAGATCACTTGTTTGTCGATATCGGTTAAACTGTCGCTGCACGCCCTTAGAATCATCATCATGGCGCGCCTCAATCGCCGATGGCGAGGACTTTTCCACTTGTACTTGATTCGACCGTGAATACAGAATTGCCGGTGCGCTCTTTCATCCATGCCCCCCACGCTGAAAGCATGGCCGTCCGTGCATTCTTATCCAGGTCTTGCCAGAATTTCGTATCAACTCGAATTGTGTTGGGCCGCACACCAATGAACTTGACAACGCCGGTGGTTCTCTGTCTGTCAACAAGCTGATTTGCGTTAACAACATTCGGATGACTCTTCGGAGGATCTCCGGGCCCGGTTTCGCGGTGAGAAACTCGCTCTCGCTTGGAGTGTCGAGATTCGTCACCGCTTTGTCCGACAGGAGATAAGACCCCGGCAAGACCTAATCCAATTCCGATGGCAACAGATAAAGACATTTCCAAGGAAGCCGGCTTAGGGCGCCTAAGGGGATGTTCATGAGATGGGTCACGGATTCCTTTCACGATCACCTCCCCAAATACATGTGCAAAGTTGCACGATACCACAACTGAGCTACAATACTTATGCGCGCATCAGCGATTTTCCTGTCGGTTGTGCTCGATGTCAAGCTGCGCGGAAATCCACTAAGTACTTTCGGATGCTGCGAGCGAACATGATGCTGCCTATGTGTGATTACCCAATATTCCGGTTGTGGAAATCGCGTCTGCCAAAACGCACATCGCTCCGCGCTCTTCTCTTGGGTATCTCAATCCATCTTTTGCACTGTCAATACTCGGTGGCCGAATGTAGCGCAAACACCCCTGGGACCCCATCTGCACAGGCCCCAGTTAAGATAACTGCATTGTTTTGCGCGGCCCGCACAGAATTGCGGCGCGCATTTGGTGAAATATCTACACTCGGCGAATTACCGTTCGAACCCGGGAGTTCCCGATCCGATTGTGAGGAGCAATTCAAAGGCGCTTGCGTAAGCCTGATCGTAGGCGGAAAACGCCGTGGTTGGGATATTCAATCCAGTGACAATTTCTCGGACGCGGTCCGAATCGCCACTGCAAATGCAGCCCGTGACGTGCGGTTCGGCGGACCATTGACGTACGGTGAGTTATCGGAGGCGACGATCGAGTTGTTCTTGCCAGGCAAAACACAGCGCATGGGCGAAGCTGTGGTCGATGATCGATTGGGGTTTACACTCGGGGTGGATTCGATTCGCCTTCGCGTCGGCTCCACTGAGATTGAGAACATGCCCTGGCAACCCTTGACACAAAAAATTACCAATCGTGCCAGCTTGCTGGATTCACTCTGTAAGCGGATGAACTTAAAGCAAGGTGCGTGGCGGGCACCGGCGGCTGAGGTATACCGTACTCCGTATTGTCACTATATACAATCGCCACATGAGATCACGGATGAAATCATCGAGTTGTCGCGTTACAGAGTGCGCAAACAAATCCCGTTGGACTCTGAATCTCTCATCGATTCAATAAGCAGCGCGGCCAACCATCTCATTGGTTGGCAACGGACAGACGGAAGCTACTGTTATTCGTATGATCCCATCGCTGATCAGTTTTCGCAAAGCAAGTTTAATATGGTTAGAATGGCTGGCGCTGCTTATGCGATTTCACGAGTGTCTTGTTGTCCGGAATTAAGCGAGCAAGCATGTCTGGTTCGAAGTAGCAGATTGGCGATCGAGTATCTACTTACCGCAACTCGACCCATGCCATCACCCCATTCCGGATTGTATGTTCTTGACACTCAAGGCGGAAAAGGCAAGCTCGGCGCGAGCGCTCTCTTGCTTTTGGCCCTTGAACAACCGATCCATCACAATAAGTACGAAACTGAGCGAAGAGGTCTTATTGATGGTATTCTCTCAATGCAATGCGAGGACGGCCATTTCGCGGGCTTTGCACTTGACCGAGATCTCGCGGGTGGTGAAAATTACTATCCCGGCGAGGCCCTATTGGCATTGAGTCTCAACGCAGCCAGAACCCAAGATGCGAGAGTCATCCAATCCATTGAGCGGGCATTTCCGTACTATCGTTCTCAATTCCAAAGAAAACCCGACAGGGGATTTGTACTCTGGCAGGTAGATGCGTGGCGACGATTCCATTCACTCAAGCCCCGCTCCGAATACTCAGACTTTGTATTCTCAATGGTCGACTGGCTTGTCCGCTTTCAGAACTCGGATTCGAATTTACAACCGCGTGATTGCATGGGGGGGTATCCAATCGGTGCGTCTCCGACTATTTCCACTGCCACTTACACGGAAGCGGTAATCTGCGGATACAACCTAGCCACAGAACTAAAGGACGAACATCGCGCAAGTCTGTATAAGCGGTCCGCGGTGCTGGGACTGGAATTCCTGCAGCGATTACAAGTGAAAGATTGTGAAGCGTTTTGGTTAGCCAATCCAAGTCGAGTTGTTGGCGGGTTGACCCAGAGTCTCACTTCGTTTCAGATGCGAAACGATTTCGATCAACACGCGATTACCTGTTGGATCAGTGCATTGGAGAACTGGGAGCGCTTAGCCAAGTGATACAAGAGCCTGCCAAATTATTGGGGAGAACAACATTGCTAATGAGTCGAAGAAT
Source organism: Alphaproteobacteria bacterium (assembly GCA_028285105.1). GTDB lineage: Bacteria > Planctomycetota > Phycisphaerae > UBA1845 > UBA1845 > UBA1845. Next base: position 90,117 of record JANQQE010000001.1, on the reverse strand, counting down.
AGATAATCGACATTTGATTGGGCACGCTGTTTTGATGGCCATGTTCGCGACGGCCTCACTTGGCCGGAGTCCGACCCATCGGCAGACCACAGCGCCAGAAATCCCGAAACCGCAGATTCCAATGTCAAGAGCCCCCAATAAGGAAAATCAAGAGGCGGGGCCTCCCAAGGCAGAAGTACAACAAGACGCTCGCAAGAAATATGATCGCAAGCTCACACGAGCCATTCTTGACGATTCCCTATCGATCGGCAGGCAGTTTTTGCTAAATCATCAGAAGCCTGAAGGCAACTTCAACTACAGCTACAACTTCGTGGACCAAGAGTTTGCTACGGCGGACAATGCGGTTCGTCAGGCTGGCGCTCTTTGGGGGCTTTCGCTGGTCCACCGCGATAATCCGACTGAAGAATCGCGGCAGGCTTTGATTCGAGGATTCGCGTTCTTTGAGCGACACTCCAAATTGATCGACCCAAACTCTCGCTTTATCATCTATCCTAAGAAAACTGTAGGAAAAACGGGGACGATTGCGCTGACGTCTCTGGCACTAATCGAGTTTCTACGCACTGAGACCACGATGGCCGACCGTCCCAAATATGAACGAGACCTGGATGCCTATTTGTCGTTCTTGATTTCACTCCGCCGTGACGACGGATTATTTCATGGGAAGTACGACCTTCAATCTGGAAAAGGCAAGGGTAAACCCTCGCCTTATTCGGACGGCGAAGCGCTGCTTGCCTTGGCCAAAGCTGCAAAGTATTTGGGGCGGACGCAATACAAACCCATGATTCTTGAGTCGGCTGACCGCATGTACGTCGAACGTGTGACTCAACCAAGAAAGAAGGATCGAGACAGCAATACGACCAAAGGGTTTTATCAGTGGGGTTCGATGGCATTCTATGAGATCCATGAGGCTGGCTGGGGCAAGGGTGATCGATTTTCCAAGCGTACTATTGAATTGGCAGAATGGATGATCGACGTACACAAGACGCTTAAGCGCACAAAGAACACCGCATACGCTCAAGAAGGCTTGGCGGTTGCATGGGAACTCGCTCGCAAGAGTAATAACAAAGAGGCCATGAACCGAATTGGCGCTGTGCTTGACAAAGCGATGTATAAACTAACCAGTTGGCAAGTTGGCGGGCCACTCCAGCATAAGAACCGGTTCCTATCCAGTAACACCACAATCGATCCGTTGTCAGTTGGTGGCGTGATGAACAGCAAGAAAGATCCTTGGCTACGCATTGATGTCGCCCAGCATCAGATGCACGCGATCATACTTCTCAAGACGTTCGCATACAAAGACTGATGCAAGCTTCACCGCTCGGACACTCAAACACCGCTCAGATTCAAACTTGTCGTCGGCGATTCTTGCGAGGTAATCGAATCATTGCTTCGAATGCATATCACACTTAGCATCGGAAGGAGAACGCACAACGCCAGATTTACGCAGAGGAACGAATGATAGGGAGATTCTGCAAATGCTTCATAAAGGTAATGTCCAATAAACACGATCGCCAATGCCAATGCTACGGCAATCCGTAGTATCGGCTTGGCGTCCCGGCGGATGGCCAGGACCATGATGACCAAAATGCTCCAATAGTAACGAGACAAGATCAATGGGGCAAAAATAAACGATAGCGCAGGGATGAATATGTGTACGCCTTGGGTACGGGTGCAGGCAAGCGCCGCAACAGTTGAAATCGACAAGGCGACAAGAAAGAATTGAAGCCGTTGTGCCTTGAATACATCAACTTTCTCTTCGCCATGCGGACGCTCATACACGCTATAGTTATGGGCGAATGCCATTTTGAGCCCAATTCTTCGTGCACTGTATATTTGATTCCCTGAGTGCGTTGATATCTTGGCGCGAAAATCGTTCCACGCACCAACACCTCGCGCGGTCCCGCACCCTACCATGAATAAGACCGCGCAAGAAACCACGAAACTCAAGATGAATCGCCGTAGAAACTGCCCTGAGAATGCCCCGGGTCTACAATGAGTAAAGTAGAAGCGAGAATGATAGAATTGAACAACATAGAGCAGTAGTGGCCCGAGGAACAAGAATCCCGGAAATACGCGAGCGCAGGTTGCATAGGCCATCAATCCACCGGACAGCATCATCTTACGGCGATGAAAGAATGCCATCGACGCCATGATGGCGCACCACCAATCGTATTGGAGAATTCCACCAATGAGGCGATCATCATTGACGAAGTGAATCGTGAACAGGATCGAGCAGGCCAGCGCCATGGTAATTCCAAATGCCCAGGCAAGTACGACAAAGGTGAGAGCAATCAGAATCCAATCGAGGCTTCCCATCCAAAGAATTTGTGGGAAGTCCGAAAGATCAACAGCATTGGCGAGTTGAGTCCCAATGACCGTCCAGAAGGGTGTTGGATTGTATCCGCGGTCCTGCAACATTCGCGACCATTTGTTCGTCGATGCGTGTTTTCTAAGGACACGCCAATCCCGGTGAAAGTCTTTCCAACGTTCTTCCGTAAACCGCTCTTCTACGCACCTTCGCCCTCGAACGACTGCCTCTCCACGACTAATCATCCCAAGGGTCGTTAGATCTCGTACGGTGACATGATTATGAAATCGACTTCCCAACTCGGCTTCGGCGAAGTAAATACAATTATAAAGATCCTCGTAACCTAGCTCGTCAAAATACTTTGCTCCCAAGTAGTAGTGGAATACATTCCAGATACGGGTGATTTTGTGCTGACCATAGAAACGATTCAGGTCGCGACGATTCTCCAGCCAAAATGCCGATACAGTAAGCCCGATCAGCGCCCAAACGCACAAGAATTGCGTTCGTCGTCGTTCATTTCCCGAATATGAACTGGCTAACATTGCCCCAAGTGTGACCAAGAGAATCTGAGCCTTGATCAGATCCTGATCGACTCGGAGACTCCCTTGCAATTCGACGGTCAGAAGCAGCAAGCCAGCAAGTAAGGCACCAAGAACATGAGTAATGCACGAGCGTAAGGAAGCCTGAAAATTCATGGTTGGAACAATTCGCAAATCAAAAAGACCGCAACCCGGCTGCCATTAAAGCCGGATCACGGTTAGGATCAAGTCACTATTTATGAATTCTCTTACCTGAAAGATCTAAGGCGACTGATCGTGGTTCTTTAACCTCACGCTTTCGCTTTCTGTCTATTCGAAAGCGATACATCCAGGCTGTCGGAGCGATGCGTGATCAGTGGCGATTTCTCCGAGGTTACAACCATTCCAAGCATGGCACGGACTTCAAGCCGACCAATGAATGTCGGCTTCGTCCCAAAAATTTCCGAGGGCTCAACCGCACTTTTAGTTGAATTTATGCCTGCATAGATTCGGCAGGCATTTTGGTTCCGGTCAACTGACATCTGCATGATTCGCAGGACCGATGACTACTTTTGACCTGTACTCAAGTGGATCTCATGCGCAGCACACCGAATGATCGAGCCCGACACTCACTAACCCAAGCGGCAGCCGCCCATATGTCGCAGCAGAGGAATGGCGGGAAACTCAAATACCCCCCTTTATTTGATGCCGGATTCTACTCGCCAACGTTTAGCCGCGATTGGATTCGCTCCCATCGGTCAATGGCAGAGTCATCCGAAAGTTGCGTTTGGAAATTGTCGAGCATGTCGGCCGCTTGGCTGCGTAAGCCTTCGTCTGGATCGTTTGCTGACATGTCGGCAAGTGCCCTGCTGATTTCTGGGTTCAGCGCATACGTTTCTTTCGACTCACCGACGATCAAGACCGTACTCAGCAATTCGGGGAGTACTTCCAACGCGGTTGCGCGAACATTCCGCTCCGGCGAAGCCAAGGATGCGAGAACGAAGTCCACCAACTCCTGCTCAAATTCTTTACGATCTCTTGCTGAAACAATGCCGTAACGATGTTCCGTTTCACCAACAAACCTAACCAACGCATACAATGCTGCTTGGCGACCGCTTGCGTTGCTACTTTCAAACAGCGCCAACGCTCTCCCTGCACCGCCAATTTGCAGCATAGATTTTGCGGAGGCCAATCGGTATCGTTGGTTGACGTCCTCATTCGCAAATATCGACTCAATGGCGGGCAGGGCTGCCAATGACGCATCGCCGAAACGTCCAAGTGTGCGAACCACATGAGTACCGAGTTCGAAGTCTGTATTGTCCAGAAATTCCAGAAGTTTCAGCACAGTCTTCCCACGTCTTTCAGGTGGTGCCTCAACCAATGCGATTACACATAGAGTTCTGACAACGGGATCATCCAAACCTGCGAGCAACTGCTGATAGCCGTCATCCGTGCTTCCGGCCTTGTGCTGACGAAGCACATTGTAGACAAACGTCTTCAAGCGGTCATTTTGAGTTAATTCTCTGTTTGTCTCCAACGCTTCCACCAGACCGGAAACGACAGTCTCTCGAGGGAGATCGCTCAGTCTCGCGATTGTGTCGCTTCGAGTAGCGGATCCGGAAACCAAGTCTTCCAATGCTGTGTCAACTTCAGTCGGTGCGCTCACATCTTGGGCCGCAACGTATGAGTGAATCAATCCGAGAAAACTGATCAAGCAGATTGCGGTAATTCTGAATTTTATTCGCATATCATACCTTCCTTTCAAAGCCAACTGCTTCCAGCGATCTACGGAACATTCTGCCAGGTACCCAGCGGTATACCTGCATTCTGACTTGGTTTCGTCGCATAGCTGTGCTCCCCGCCTCCGAATAGTGAGTTCGGCGTTTCTGCTGTCAGACACACATCGTGTCTGAATACGTTCGTACCATTCAGGTACATCTCGTGCCATGGAAACCCGTCATGGACACCTGTCACTCGAAACTCCGGAGATTGCATCACACCGCCAACACATAGCTGTCTGATATGAATCTTCGCATGTGCATCAATCGCGGGGCCACTCGCGCACGGATTTGATCCCACAAGGTCGAGATTTATTCTAACTTCCGAATTGCTGATTCGCGTTGTAGTGAGTGTTAGGCCACCGGTTGCCGTTGCTGTACAAACCGACGTTCTGCCTGGGGCGAGGCAATAATCTCCATAGGGCGGTGCGCAATTCGCACAAGGAGTCACGTCGCTACCGGTGGGGCTATCGTCGTACCCGACTGTCGCTCCATATCCCTGTGCCGGACCTGCGACGATGCCGTTCGCGTTTGCTGGATCGACCGTAACCGAAATCGTTTGCTGCGATCGGTGAGTTCCAAAGCCAAAGCTCCACCCGCGACCATCGCCCTCAAAGAAGTCGATGACGAAGGGGTTCGTGCCAGTCGAAATAGCTTGGGGATGAATGAATGTCCTGTATCGCATCTGGACGGTTGTATAGGTTAGGCATGGGTTGGGCGTGCATGAAGCAACAGGGAAGCCCCCGGCTCCGTAACAGCCCGAAAGTGTCGTCTGTATACAGGAACATCCAATGCAACAGTAAGTGAAATCGTCGTCATCGTCGTCGTTATCATCGTCGTCATCGTTGTCATCGTTGTCATCGTTGTCATCGTTATCGTCATTGTCATCGTCGTCGTTGTCATCGTCGTCGTTGTCATCGTCGTCGTTGTCATCGTCGTCGTTGTCGTCGTCGTCGTCGTCGCCACCACCGCAATCCCATATCGCCATGATAGCCTCTGAAGCACCTTCGGTCATGCCGGCTACATTGCTTACAGGAGTCGCTGCCAAGCCTTCATTCAAATCTGCAGCTGCCAATACCTGTGCAAAGAAAATCTCTCTCAACCAACAAAGAAACCGACACAACAAATCGAGAACAATCTTCCCGATACCACCCTCAACTACAGCTGACGCTTGTGCGTCAGCTGGGCCTATTTCCTCCAACCTGGACGACAGATTCAGCAGATCCCAGATGCTCAAAACTCCATCATCGTTGAGATCGCCAAACAACTGGTCAGGGTTGGCTCCAAGCACGCTGTCCATCTGGAACGTGCTGTTTTTTGCAACAACCCATCCTCCCGGAAGCGGTTTGTTAGCGTTCAAGAGCGCCTGCGCCTCCAAGAGGCTCCGTTTGATGACTGGGTCGCTGATGCCTCGCATCTCTTCGTTGAATTTTGCATCGCTCAAAGCTGTCAAGTTACGCAGCGAGAGCAAAGCAGCGCCAGGATTGTCAATACTGTAGATAAGAAAATACTCCAGCTTGGTCGAATAGAAAATCGGCCCTGACAACTGCTTCTTATCAAGTGAGTCGGCTGTTACAAATGAATCAGGCGTCGTCTTACTCTCCGCGTTCTGGAACTCTTGAGCAAATGGCTGTTCCACTGAGCGAACACTGTCCAACCAAGAGAAGAAACCGAATGATAGGTGATCAACATGACGCCACTCTGTGAGTACACGCTGTGGCCGTACGATTTGCTGAGCGCCGGTCACATCTTCGGGCACGGTCTGAGCAACAGCACGCTGTTCCATTGTTGGGTGCAACCAAAGACCGCCAGCGAGAATGGCGAGCAAGAACAGGCGAAAACGGTCAATCCGAATCAGTTTCATTGTTGCACCTTTCCATTGGTGAAGTGGCTTGGAGACTGAATTCTAAACTAAACCTTCCTTTGCGGCAGCACTGGTGAACCAGTCAAGAGTGCAGATTTTTCTAAACGCACCATACTATGATTCCTTGAGCAAAAGCATGGAGCCAACGTTAGCTCCAAGCAATACCAAATCCAACGGCTCGAATCATGCATTGTGCCAGAGCGCATAATCGCCGCCAGCTATGGGTCGTCTCTTGCATCTGAGACGATACAAATTGGGACCGGCGAACTGAGGAAGCTGCGTTGTTGCCACGTTTGATCGAATGGTGTGTCAGCGACGCACATGTCGGCGATTTACCTTCAAGCATGCTCTTGGTGAATGCTGTACCCTCCGCAGACTAAGTAGAATCCTGTGTCGCAGCAAGTTATTTCTGCGAAGAGTTTGCTGACTCATGACCCCGCCACTCCGAACCCTGGAGCTGCAACGACTTCCAGTCGTGGTCCGACAACGAGTCCGTCCCGTACTCTCCCATGGCATCTGTCGTGCCGTTGTTCCTAGATGCATCAATACTACTGCGACGTGGGCCGCAAGCTTTTTCCTCGCAGTTGTTTACACAGGAAGCAATGATGCGAAGAACGCAGGTCAATCTAATCAGCGATTGGCTGCGGTAAGCCGATCTTACTTCGAGATGGCTGAAAATAGCCAATTAGTTTTGCTGTGCTTCGCTGGATGATATGCGATGTACGTACGACCATCGCGCTTCATTCGATGAATGCAGAACATTTACGAGATGATCCTCTTCATCTTACTGGCTTCATTAAACGAGACCCAATCCCCGCCGACTGCCAAGAAAACGAAATCTATGCTACTCTGCCCATCGATCTTTTCTGGTTTATTCTTCGGCCCGAGAGGAGACCTTTATTATTTTAGAGTAACTGTATTCGCAGGACATTGTTCAGGGGTATGTTCCCCATTTTGTTGGCGTGTGTCTGATTTCAGCTTTGGCGTCGCGTGGAGTTACGCATCCATTGAAACCCGCCACGTCAGCTGCAGCATCCCAAACGTGCGATGAGTGAAGGAAAGATTGTCGATGCCTGCGTCGCGATTGAGGGATTAATCCGATCGGTTGACGTTCCGAATTGCGGCGGGGTGTGCAGATTCATACTTCCGAATCATACTTGCTAAGACGCTGAAAACCCGGTGTGTCGGCAATAGTTCCGACTTGGCAAGAATATCACTTGCGATCGTCAGTTGAACACCGGCTTCCGCTATGCGTTTTTGTCGGAGCAGACAGCGACAGAGCTCGAGCCGAACCGAAGCGACAGTTTCGTGGGCTTCTCCGAAACAGTCGAGTCGGCGCTTTAGCGCATCGACCAAGTACTTCTCAGATTGTTCGAATTCACCCTTCGCGGCTAGGATCATCCCACCGATCGCAGCGGACTCCGCATGATCGGGATGCTCAGGTGGCAAGCTTTGATGTCGAATATCAGAAGCTCGCTTCAGACTATCCCAAGCGTCATCGAGGTCACCGACATGAAATTGGGTGACTGACAAATTGATGAGCGAACTTCCAACCGAAGGATGTTCTGCGCCAAGCAACCTCACTCGCGCATTAATTGCCAATAAGAGCAATTGTTTCGCCTCGGCATACTTACCGTAGTCTCGAAGCAAAACCCCCAGGTTATTTCGAGCCGTGGCCACGCGGACTGATTCTCCTCCTGGATCGCGGGAAATCTCCGTCTCCAAAACTTCACGCATCAATGGTTCAGCGCGACCGTAGTCCCCCTTCGCCCAATAAGCTCCACCAAGTCGTAAGAGAATGTCAGTTTGCCGAGTTGACTGTTCCGTGGATGTATTCTCAAGTTTACTTCGTGCTTCCATTAGCAAATCAATACTACGGTCATGTTGCCCAAGTTTGGTGTCAAGCATCGCCTGTAGGAACGCATTGCGCGTTTTTGTGTGGTCGTTTCTTGGCAAGATTTCCAATAACTCCCTAGCTTGATCAAGCACAGTCTGGGCCTGCACATAGTCGCCTTGGAGAGCGTAAGTACCAGAAAGTGCGTGCAGTACCGGTATTCTTGAAAGCGTATTCTCGCCACTCAATTTTTTGAGAGCGCGGGTCAGTCTTTCGATGGCTTGTTCAGCTTCACCCTTCGCACCATGGAGGATCCCCTCATCAATGTCGCAGAGAAGAACTTCAACATGATCGTGCCCGAGAGTTTCAGTGAGTGAGCTTCTTGCCCGTTTGAGCAATTCCTCTGCTTCGCTGAAACGACCAAGCGGAATGAGCGATCTTGCGGCGTCGCGATTGGCTGTTGCGGCTTGGACAGAGGTGTTTCCAAAACGCGCCTCTTGCATATCGGCTATCTCGAGCTGCAGATCCGATGCCCTGGCAACTTGATTGGTAAGCGTATAAACGTATGCCAAGTTTCGCATGCATGAATGACGTTCATCTTGGCGATCCAGGACATCAAATCCGAGAACAACCAAGGCATTTTGCAAGTGTTTTTGCGCGTCATCGAATCGTCCGGAATGAATGGCTCGAGTACCGAGTACTTTGAGTACCGCATACTCCGTTGGAAGTGAATCGAGGTCTTGCGAATTCGCCTCGAGTGCGCGATCGGGTTCGGATTCATTGAACAGGCGAAGACGTTGCGTTCTCTGATCAAAGGGAAGAATCCAGGAAGCCAATTCAGTCGATGCCGATTCTTGTCCTATCCACAACGCGGCAGTAGTTCCGGCCAATACTGCGACCAACCCCATCGATGCCGCAATCGTCCTGTTGCGCGTGATCCAGCGTCTTGTGACGTAAATTGGCCATGATCGCCTGAAAGAAATCGGCTTTCGTTCAGTAATGCGCCGGATATCTTCAGCAAATAGCGCGACGCTCTCGTATCTGTCCTTCGGATCTAGTTCAAGTGCCTTAGAGATAACCGCTTCAACATCGCCACGACAATCCGCCCGCACGCTACCAAGCCTAGGGGCGGATCTGCCACAAATTCGTCTCGCAATTTCAACGGATGTCATCCCCGCCGTCACATAAGGATGATGTCCGGCTAGCAATTCGTAAAGAATCACCGCGAGCGAATATTGATCGGAACGCGCATCGATCTTTGAACCTGCCTTCGAATCGATCTGTTCGGGACTCATGTACGCTGGAGTCCCGATGACTCCGCCCGCAATGGTTGACCGAGTGACATGTGAATCGTCATGCAAGAATCGCGCAAGCCCAAAATCGAGAACGCTTATTTCTGGAACGCTTGGGCGTGGGTTCACATTGCACTGGATGGTCTCTTGTCGAACCATGATATTGCTTGGCTTAAGATCTCTGTGGACGACACCGGAATCGTGGGCATGTTGTATGGCTTCACAAATCTTGCAGAACAACCTGAGAATTTCGCGAGAATGGCGAGTGTGATCCCGGAAGTATTGATCCAGGGGTAACCCTTCCACAAGTTCCATGGTAAAGAAATGTTGCTTCTCGGGTGTTTCGCCAGCGTCGTAAACTTTGGCGATACCTGGATGGGTGAGTTGCGCAAGGATACGGATTTCACGCTGAAAATAATTGAGGCGTTTCTGGCTGAATGGGCCTTGAAATCGCAGTAGCTTGAGTGCGACTGTGCGTGGCGGGCTTACTTGCTCGACCTTGAAGACGATCCCCATCCCCCCCGTTCCGAGAACGCCGACAATTCGATATTGCGCGATTTGAAGAATATTGCATTCAGCATCTTCGTCGTGCGGAGTCTGCAATTCCTGAAAGGCCGGGCCATCAAAAATTGAGGGGTCACTCTCGTGGGCTGCAATGAGCGCAAGGATTTCGTCACGGAGACTCAAGTCACCGCCAGTAGCCAGTTCAACACATTGCTTGCGCTCGCGTATCGGTCGCCGTATCGCTCGGTGAAATATGGCTTCAATCTTATTCCACCGGACGTGAGCTTGATTGGACGTCATTTCACGGATCATGTTCAAAATCCCATTGACGCCGGTTCCTGTTAGTTCTTAAACTCGTTCGCCAGCCACGCCTTCGCCAATGACCACTCGCGCTTTACCGTTGCTGTCGAAATCCCAATTGCCTCTGCCGTCTCTTCAGTCGTCAATCCTCCAAAGAATCGCATTTCAACGATACGGGCTTTTGCCGCATCGAAACTTGCCAAATCCTTGAGTGCAGCATCAACAGCCAGCAATTCAGAATCAGCCCGAGTTGAACGTATCACGATCTCTTCAATCTGAATTCTCCGCCAGCCACGTCCATTTCGCAGAGCATGACTTCGCCGTGCCTGGTCTACGAGGACGCGCCGCATCGCATTGGCAGCCAAGGCAAAAAAATGGGCTCGGTTGTTACAGGCGATCGAACCCGATTGCGAAAGCCGCAAGTAAGCCTCATGAATCAAAGAAGTGGTACGAATTCGATTGCCTTTACGGCCACGAAGCAATCGAGCCGCCAAGGCATTCAATTCAGCGTAGGCAGACGGCATCAAATCCCTAGCCGCCCCGCTGAAGCTTGGGGGATCGAATCGTTCCTGTTTTTTGCCTGGTTCGGAAGCCAGATTCAAATTTTCTTCAGAAAAACTCATTCGGCTTGATCCTATCGGTTTGCGTTTTTCGCTTTGGTTGGTAGAGGCGATTTCGCATTGGAGATTGTAGTAGACAGGTTGATCAGATTTCCAGAATGTTCGCAGAATTTCTGCCAGCAAGAGGCTCTTCGCGAAATGTTCACGGGTGTGAGTCCTAACTCGGCTAAATTCATCGATTGTATCTATGTTCTTCAACTGCTCTTCCGAAAAGGGCTATTGGTTAAATATCGTTTTCAAGGGAATTTGAGGCAGAAACTCAATTGAAAATAGTACGTCAGGACCATTGACTTGGTGATAAGTGCGTCCGTGCAAGGCCATCTGTGCGTTTGAAAACATTGCGTTGTGTCCAAAAGGAATCTTCCTATGTTCTTGCTTAGAATTGCCCCATTCATGATCGCGGCCAAACTTGCTTTGTGTGTCCCCAGCAGTGCATATGGCCAATCCGATTCATCGTCACGGCTCAATGAACAACCACCGAATGCCACGATCCCCGGTCAGCCTATTGTGTCTAACGCGTCGTCGCAAGCAAACCAGCACAATGACTTGCAAATGCAAAATGAAGCATTTGCCATTGGCACTGTCACCAACGGTCCAGTCATCCTTAGTGAAGAATCCGAGAATTGTGGATGTATGGACGTGGTACTTGTGGTGGACGTAACGGGTAGTGTGAATGACGGGCAGGCAAACTTGCTGGACCCTGACGCTGGACTACCTTTCGTCATCGACGAAGCACTCGCCCTTTCTGGCAATGATCTTCGTGTCGGCTTGGTGACGTTTACTGATAGTGTGTTCGTGCGACATACTTGGACGACAGATACAGAGGCAGTAAAGGACACGATCGCGACGCTGGTGACGGAAAATGGAAATCTGTTTCCGGAAGCATCAGATGAAGCGCTGCATGAAGTTCTTAGTGATATCAGCGCAGGCTGCTTCCGTGCCGGTCCTGACTTCAACGAAGCAAGCTCCTTCAGACCAGATTGCCTCAAACATGCGCTCCTCATTACCGACGCTCTACCGGGTGGGTGCGATGACACTTTTACACCAGGGATTGATGATGTAAACGCTGATCTTCGCGCACAGGAAGCAGCCGCCATGTCGGTGGTGATTTCGACAGTTTACATAGCAGATTTTCCTGACACGCGAATCGTTGAAATCATGCAAAACTATGCAAACAAGACAAGGGGCTTGTACGCCTTGCGGCCGTCAAACGCTGAAGGTGTTGGTCAAGCCTTGCAGCAAGCACTTGATCGCTGCGATGACTGCAACAGCAATGGTATTGCTGATGAGTGCGATCTTGAGAACGAATCAAGTTCAGATTGTGGTGGCAATGGTGTTCCGGATGAGTGCGAACCGGATTGTAACCTAAATGGCATACCAGATGATTGTGATGTGGCTACTGATGCCGTCCTCGATCAGCCACCGGATCAAATCTCCGGCATACCCGTCGGACCCAACGTTGGCAGTGGCGCGGTCAATTTCAACCTTACCAATGATACCTTGATTACCGAGATTCGTATATGGGGCTATTTCAACAACAATGATGAGGGTGTCGGTGATGATTTCACCGTCATCTTTCATTCCGACAATGGCGGGCTGCCCGGTTCAGCGCTCCCGATTCAAAGCAGCGTCACGTCCACTCGGACATTGACTAACGCTACTCCCATCGGTGGGTTTCTCATTGAATGGCTTTTCGAACTGCGCCTGGATACGCCATTAACGCTTGCGCCGGGGAGCTACTTTGTGGAAGTGTTCAATGAGCCCCGGGGAACCGTGAGTTTCTTTAATTGGGAAACCAACACTGGAGCGAACTCCAATACTGTGCAGGCGTTCGAAGCGCCTGGTGTTTCATGGTTTACCATCACTTCAGATTTGGCGATTGAAATCGTCGCTCAGCTCGGTGCGAGCGTTGACTGTGACAAAAATGGCGTGCCTGACGAATGCGAACTAGATTGTAACAGCAATGGCGTCGTAGATGCGTGCGACATTGAAGAAGGCATAAGTCTTGACTGCAATAGCAATGCAATTCCCGACGAATGCGAAAATGATTGCAATTGCAACAACGTGGACGACGGCGACGACATAGCGGTTGGAACGAGTGACGATTGCAATTTCAATGGCATTCCGGACGAATGTGATTTGACCATCGAAACCGTGGTGAATCAGCAACCGAACCAGCAGTTTGGCGTTCCCACTCAGCCCGGATTTGGCAGCGTGGCGGAAAACTTTGTGATTGCCAAAGACATCTCGATCAGTGAGATTCATTTTTGGGGATACTATGGCAACAATGACGAAGGCACGGCTGACGACTTTACTGTCATCTTTCGCGCAGACGATGGCGGCATGCCCGGCGCTGCTCTTCCTGTTCAAAGCAGTGTGACTTCTACTCGGTCCTTGACCACTAATCCTCCGATTGCTGGATTCTTTGCTGAATGGCGTTTCGAACTGCAACTGGATACACCAGTTGAGCTGGCAGCGGGAATGTATTTCTTGGAAATCTTCAACGAACCGCAGGGAACGGTGGATCTATTTCACTGGGAAGCCGGCAACTTGGATTTGCTCAACGGTGTCTTCGGTTCAGCCCAAGCATTTGAAGTCCCCGGCGTCGATTGGTTTAGCAGTGCAACCGAATTCGCTTTCCAAATCATATCCAGTCCAGGGGGAAGCAGGGACTTGGACGACGACAACGTCCCTGACGAATGCACCAGTCCGTGTTTGTGTCTGGGCGACATCAACCAGGATGGATTTGTCAACGGCCTCGATCTTGGTGGCTTCAATACTTGTATGCTTGTAGGGCAAATGTCTGGCATTCAGTGCAACTGCGCCGATATGGATGCCAATGGCGTAATTGATGCTTCAGATGGGACATTGTTGATACACAAACTTCTATGTGGTATCGATGATTGCAGCACCCCATTTGATGATTGCAACACAAACGGAGTCTCCGATGCGTGCGATATCGCAGCCAGCATTGCCGAGGATGCTAACAATAACGATGTCCCAGACGAGTGCGACATATGCACATGCCCGGGTGATGTAAATGCGGATGGGTTTATTGATACGGACGACACGCCTTGCTTCACGGCATGCCTGCTAGATAGCAGCAACGCACCAGGATGTGATTGTGCATGTGGAGATTTGAACGGCGACAGTGTCGTGAACGGACTCGATATTCAGTTGTTCGTGGATCGTGTATTGCAGATGGCGGGTGCCTGCATTGCATTACTAACACAAGACTGCAATGGCAATACCTCTCCAGACTACCTCGACTTTACGCTTGGCGTAGATGAGGACTGCGATTCAAACCAGATTCTGGATTCTTGCGACGTTCAATCTGGAAATGCCATGGACTGCAACGACAATGGCGTTCCAGACTCATGCGACATATCGTCGGGCAAATCTGCCGACAAAAACAAGAACGACATCCCCGACGAATGCGATACGTGCGTTTGCCCTGGCGACATCAAAACCAGCAATTCCGTCGACGCCGACGACTTGGCTGTGATCAATGTTTGTATTGATGATCCTGACAGCACATCCTACGACTGCATCTGTGCGGATATGAATGAAGATGGAACGATCAACTCTGAAGATCAGGATCTGCTTAAGATTAGAGTGATCTGCGGACAGAAGAGCTGCGATCAGGGTTTTGAAGATTGCAATCATAACAATGTCGAGGATGGTTGTGACATTGACACGGGTATTTCAAAGGACAACAACAAGAACGGAATCCCAGACGATTGTGAGTAGCCTTCCGTTTGCCAACGCCAGTCTCTTGACAAAGATTCAAGAGCCTATCCGAAGAACGCATGAATACCCAACAGTTGCCTTGGAATAGTACTTGAATATGGAGGTTCGTAATGACTGATCGGCAGTTCTTGCTGCCGGGGACGGCCTTTGCCGGATTTGCGCAAGGACGAGAGCCATACTATGCCGTATCATGGCACCATTCCCAAATGTTGCAAGTCATGTTTCGGCTACCATAATAGCGCTCTGCGTTTGATAAAAGTCATAGATGCTGCCTTCCTAATAACCGCGCGGTGTTAACCTATCCCCCTCAACCGCATCCAGCAGTTGGGATAGGATTTCTATTTTGCCTGAGAAGGATGGTTCGTGGGTGGTATAGATACAACAGGGTCACTGCAGAGCCGCTGGGAATTCAGGCCTGCCTCGAACAAGAAAACTACCGGCGCTCAGTCACCTCCGAATTAAGAACGGACGTGAACGTCAATTGACGCCCACGCCCGTAGCTTCATTGATTGGTGCGAGTTACTACGGAGTAGCAGCCGGGAGTTGAATCGCCTGCCACTCGATGTAACTGGCCTGCCCCCATCGCATCCTCTGGATCTCCATGTTGTTTGAAGAAGTCAATACGCCAGTGGAAAATGCTCGTGGATAGGCTGAACCGGTGCCATTGCAGGTCATGCTGTGGAACACCAACGTGCGGGACGGATCGACAGGCGTCAATGATGCGCTTGCTATCGCCCAACTGCTGTTACTGGCATTGTTGATCTGGCCTCGCTGGGCGGATGAGCCTGTCCCAAAGTCAATCACGTAGTACTCAACCGTTCTAGTCCCGCTACTTCCGGTATGCTGGTAGAACTCAACTATGCTGGTGCCCACCAGGCGACCTGCGACGGCTGAGTAAGCCAAGCCGTTTCGTGTCGATCGCGATTGGAAGAGTAGAATCGATGACGCGGGATTCACTGCATTGATTGTCGCGGCTGCTGGATTGTCTTGGCGCGGTGCGCTGAAACTGATGGTTCCGTGTTGCACACTATCGATCTTGCTTGAATCAAAATCCACCACCGTCCAGTTGTAATCGACCGATGAACTACTGGAGTCAGCCCGCTGGATGCGTACGGTTGTTGATGATTCCACCGCCGCGGTCAGCAACGCTTCGTTGTAGGAGCTACGGGAATTCGAATTGGAATCCGCGGAGACAAACACAACCGAACTATTGCGGTTAACCGTTCCGCCAATGCTGCTCGCGACACTACCTTGACCATTCGTGAAAGTCCCGCTGCCGTGATAAGTCCTAAACTCCGAACCCACGCATTCGACCACCTGCCAACTAACCCACGTGGAATTGCTGGAACTTTGACGTTGAATGCGGACGGTGTCGCTATCCAGCAGATACCCACGAACCATCGTGCGGTTCGCATTGATGTTGCTGTTTGCATATCCCGTTCCATAACTGATCAGCGCAAAAGCGTGGTTCAAATCGACGGTATTGATAGGAATATCAAGTGTTGAACCAACAACCTCAGCGCGTCCAAACTGCACATGATAACCAGCCGCCGCATTCGGATCGAATGGCGTGACGGTAATCTCGTTGCTGTATGTGCTTTCGTTTCCGGAGTTATCGAACGCAGTGACGACATAATAGTATGTCGTCCCATTGACCAATCCTCCATCGCCATAAGAGGTAGCATCATCAGTGGCAACCTCACCATAGGGCCCACCACTGGTCGTGCTGCGATAAATACCGTACTCCGAGAGATCTGGTTCGGTGTTGGCCTCCCATTGCAGGTTCGCTCCGCCATTAGTCGCGGTACCTACCAGGTTGGATGGTGCGGCTGGGGCGATTGAGTCCGTCGCCACGGCTGACACCTCGGAACTGTAAACGCTCTCTTCTTGCGAACTGCCATTGATTGAAACAATGACATAGTAGTAAACCGTTCCAAGAACAACGTTGGTATCTATGTATGGAGGGTCGTAGACCTGCACAATACCCGTGTACGGCCCACCCGACGAGGTCGCGCGATAAACGCCGTAACCAATCAGCTCTGGATGGGACACTGCATTCCAATTGAGCGTAATCTGGTTTTGGCCACCGATAGCGAAGACACCTTGCGGTTGGGGCATAGGTTGAAATGGCTTGCCCGTTGTTTCGTTGCTGTATCCGCTCTCGCGGGCAAGGTTGTCGACTGCCGTGACCACGTAGTAGTATCGCACCCCATTAACACCGGTATCGTCTTCGTATTCACTGAGAACGTCACCGCCGAGATAAGCGTATGGTCCACCACTTGAAGTGCTTCGATAGACGTTGTAGCTCTCCACACTGGGCTGTGTCGAGTCGTTCCAATCGAGGAACACATACTCATCGCCTTCAAAGGTCACGTAGAGATTCGTGGGTGGGAGTGGTTCGGGCGAAATCGTCGGTGTGGCTGAAACTTCTGCACTGTACTCACTCAGGTTCGTCGCATTGTCTTCCGCTCGAATAACGAAGTAGTACGTCACGCCATTTGTGAGGCCACCGACGAGCCATTCCGTGACATCGTCGCTATCGACCTCGCCGTATGGACCGCCCTGCGATTCCGCAACATAGATAAAGTAACTGTTGAAATCCGGCTCGGTGTTGGCGTCCCACGTCAGGTATACCGACGAATCGAGGGCGGTTGCCTCCAAACCGGTTGGGGCGGCTGGCGGGGTCATGTCTTCTGGACGAACCTGTACTTCAGAACTATATTGACTTTCTTGACTCAGATTGTCGTAAGCGGTGACGACATAGTAGTAAAGCGTGCCATTTGATACGGTCGTATCCACAAATGCACTCACGCCTTGCACATCGTCGACTTCATCATACGGACCGCCCGATGCAGTCGCACGGTACACCAGATATCCAATCACGTCGGGGTCAGTCGAGTCGTTCCAATCGAGTGACACCTGAAACTCACCCGGAGTTGCCGTCAAACCTGTCGGAGCAGGTGGTGGCGGGTTCGCGGATGGCGTCACAAACACGCCTGAACTGAAGTCACTCTCGTTGCCCACAAAATCGAGCGCTGTCACCTGATAATAGTATTGCACCCCATTGGTGAGTCCGGAATCGAGATAGTCTGGATCTTCAATTGTGTCTACGAGGGTGAACGGAGGCGTGGTCGTTAAACTGCGATAGACGTTGTACTCGAGTACATCGGGATCGGTGACCGGGTCCCAAGAGAGCGACGCGCTTTGATCTCCGACGATGCCCACAAGATTGTCTGGTTCCGACGGTGGCTGGTCGTCGAACGGTGTCGCGCCCGCTTCCGCGCTAAACGGTCCAATGGCCCCAGAGGAGTCCTCGGCTGCCACCACGAAGTAATACGACACGCCATTTGTTAGCCCCCCCACAACCCAACTGGTCACATCATCGTTGTCGATTTCGTCGTACGGGCCACCGCTCGTCTCCGAATAGTAAATATAGTAGCCTTCGACGTCCGATTCGGGGTTCGCATTCCAGGTGAGATCAACGCGTCGATCATGCGGCACGGCCGTTAGACCGGTCGGAGCCGATGGTGCGAAGTTCGTGGGTGTTCCCGGCACTTCTGCGCTGACCGGGCTTTCGTTTCCGTTACTGTCCCTTGCGATAACTACATAGTAGTAAGTGACATCGTTGGTGAGGCCTGTATCTCGATAATCGCTTGAAACTTGCAGCGATGCATTGACTAAAGCGTATGGCCCGCCTGCTGTTTCGGAGCGGTGGAGTCTGTAGCCAATAATGTTGGGTTCGGGATTGTCGCTCCAGTCGATGTCGAGTGCTTCCTCGTCGATCGCGATGGCGACATCTCTCGGGATGGAAGGAAAGGCCACACCCGCCGTTGCGAGGTCTTCATTGCTGACGGTGCTCTCGTTTCCTTGGGCAAACGCGCTGACGACGTAGAAATACGTCGTCCCGAGGCTCACCGTCGTGTCGTCGTACGCATTGGTTGGGCTGGCACCAATGAACGTAAACGGTCCGCCCGATGCCGTAGCGCGGTACACACGATACTCGACAATATCCGGTTCCGGGTTGGCATTCCAAGTGACGTTGACGCTGTCGGCGTCTGCGGTTGCCACCAGTCCAGCCGGTGCCCCTGGGTACCCGCCCTGCACGGTCCATGCGCGTGAATCTGTCATCCATTGGGCACGGGCTCCTTCGTCGCGAACGCGCGTTGTATTATCAACGACGGTTACGGAGACATCATGGACCGTGTCGCTGAGATTTTCATAATCTGGCGTGAAGCTGGTACCAGTTGCACCTGCAACCGGCAACCCATCAATGAACCATTGAACATCGAGGTTGTGCCCAACTGGCTGCATGGGCGTCACGTTGAACGTTGTGCCCGCGAAGTAGGGTTCTGAGATCTGGGGTGTGGCGTCGTCAATCGGTGAAACCGTTTGATAAAGAACGATAACGAGTTGCTCGGCGTTTATCTCTTCGAAGGGACGATTCAGAGATCGCATTTTTGAGGACACGGTCGGACGATAGATTCCGCTTGGTCGATAATACGCACCCTCGAACGTGTCAACATGTGGAAGGTCGAGCCAACGGTACCACTTGCGTTGAAGTGCGGTCTGTTCTGCCGCTGTGTAGATGCTGACATTTGCTCGAGGTGGATCGCCACCGGTGTAAGGTGTCGTGCCCTCGACGTATTCGTCGGCAACATTTCCAAAGCTGTGCCCGAATTCGTGTAAGGCCACCTCTTTAGAAAGACCGCTGTTTCCAACGACTGTGCCGAGTTCGAGCGAGTACCAGGCGACACCGCCGTACGTCGTCGAATTCGAAAGCGCAAGAATCTGATCCTCATCCGGGGCGCTGCTTGCGGCATCTCGGGCTTTTCCGATATTGATAAGCAGGCGTCGACCACTGTAGTACATGTCCAATGCCGTGTCGCGCAGCACACCGCCCTCATCGACACCAGATTCATTCGAAATGACATCGACGCGATGGACGTTGAAGTAAGGCTCGTAGGCGTCCATCGGTTCTTCGCCAAAAAAACCAGCGAGAATGTTGTTCACATGGGTTTCATAGTTGACCAGATCGGATGTGGTGTACCCGTCCCCCACGAATACGATGTCCACGCGGTTCTCCACCGGTCCATTGTCGTGCAGCGTTACTGAATTGAACGTGGACCGGCCAACCAGCCGCGAATCAAGACCGAACATCAAACGCTCCAGCGGGTTCATTTCGTTAACATGAATCCCGCATCCCTGTATCAGGCACTTCAATTCGCCCGCGTGTCTCTGCTCTGCATGCTTGATGTGAAGCTTGTCGTACTCTGCCTGCAAGACTTCGCGAGTCTGCTCATCGCTCAACGGTGGGGCCGCAACTGTTTGCGCGACATACGCTAGACGGAAGACCAACGAAACCGCCACAACCACCCAAGGTGACCAATTCCTACGCCGCATCATGACGCGCCTCCAATTTGAATGAGCTTAGATATGGTGCTGACTTTTATCGCCGACGAAGCCCGTGTCGAAGTGCGCGCATTATTGTCAGATCGCGGCTCAGCGAAAGAGAGGTAGTGTTCAAATTGTGTTAATGGGGAATAAAATCAACTGCTGGTAATCGACGTCAATTCTTGGGCCAAGGCACTGTGAATTGGTGAGCGCTGTTCGAATGCCAGACCTAACCGGATGGGCGCTTGCCCCCCTGTTTTGGGAATTCAGGGCAAAGAAACGCTGTGGCGATCCGTAGACCTTGAAAAGGTCGAAAATTGAACCATCACGCTCGACATTGGGTTTCTCAGCCACACTCGATCAAGCGACAACTGAATCCACTCTGGATTTTCCAAGTGCGTGTCACTCTAATGGAATTCAGCGTGGGGCCCTGGCACACTCCAGAAAGGAGCCAACGATCCCCAAGCATCAACTGGGCTTGCGCGAATACCTGAAAGTTCTATGTATCGGAGTCTGGAATATGCGCGCGCATCTAAGCCCTGTATGCTTCTCAATTCTCATTATCAGCGTCCCGACGACTGCGGAGATACCCAGCGAAAAAAGGGGTGCGGCAGAATCCGAACCCGCTCCCGTTTTTGAACTCGCAAAAACTGAGATTGAAACAAGCGCAAGGACTATTGTCCACTGGGATCCAGGCGCCGTTCGGGCTTTGAGTAGTCCCGAAAAGAATAGCATTTCCGTTCGGTTTCCGGTCGAGCGCAACCGCCAGCTTGATCTCGAGCTGAAACAGTTCTACGTGACCTCCCCAAACTCAGATTTGATCGTGCGCAAGGCCGATGGCAGCGAACGCCCGCTCAATTTCGATCCATCAGAGATCACACTGTTACGCGGCCACATCCGCGGGAAACCGCATTCACAGGTATTCTTGGCCCTTCACCAATCCGCCAGTACCGGTTACATCGATCTTGGCCTTGGAAGAGAGCGCTACGGAATTACATCGCACGTTGAGAATCAAGCATCCCTGGGTGCAAACAAGGTGGCCGTTTTTGTGTCGCAAGGTGCAAGCAATCGCGTTCCCGATGTCCCACTCTGTGGATTGAACACAGCCGATGGTTCGAGGGTTTCGTCATCTTCTCCGTTTCGGCGTGCAGTCGCCAATCCTCAATTGCGGCGCGTCCAACTCGCTGTAGACACCGATCACGAATTCTACCGATTGTTCGATGACGCCGAAGCAGCAGCAACGTACTTGGTTGAGATGTATGCAGCCGTCAGTGACTTTTTCATCCGAGACACCGGAACGCGCATCGAATTGGTGTTTGTGCGTATTTGGGAAGATCCGAATGATCTCTTCAATGTCGTCGAACCGTCGCCACTTCCCGGATTCCGTTCGCACTGGGAAAACAACATGCAAGGGATCAACCGCGATATCGCTCAATTGGTATCCGGGCGACGTGATTATCCTTTCGGTGGGCAAGCTTCCCTTTCCGGTGTTTGCACTGCGAATGGTTACTCCGTGACGGGATATATCAGCGGCTCGTTTCCGGATCCTTCGCAACCCAGCCCTTATCATTACGATGTTTCGGTAACCGCGCACGAGATCGGGCACAATCTTGGAACCGGACATACGCACGATGACGGGCTGGATTCCTGCGATGATCCCGCTGGTACGCCGCAACGCGGCTCGATCATGAGCTATTGCAGCCAGACTTGGAGCGGACAGAACGCCAACAAAGATTTGTACTTCCATACGGTGATGGTGCAGAACATGCTTCCAATCATCAGTGGCGGCTCGTGTGTCGATTTCGACTGCAACATGAATGGCGTCGCCGACGAAGACGATATAGCAAACGGTCCAAGCCTCGATACGAACAGCAACCAGATCCCTGACGAGTGCGAAGATTGCAATACCAACGGTGTGCTTGATCCGGTCGATATCGCAGGCGCAAGTCTCGATTTGAATGGCAATGGCATCCCCGACGAATGTGAGCTCGATTGCAATGGGAACGGAGTCCCAGATGACAAGGATATCGTTGACGGATTCAGTACCGACGCCTACGGGAACGGGGTTCCCGATGACTGTGAAGAAGATTGCAATACAAACGGCGTCTCAGACTTCACTGAACTTCAATTGAACATGCCGCTGGATGTCAATCGAGACACTTTGCTCGATGCTTGTCAGGATTGTGACAACGATGGCACGATCGATCTTGACGCCCTGGGAAGCGCTCATTCGGTATGGGTAACAAGCGGGCTAACCGATTCACCGGTTCGTGAATTCTATCCAACAACTGGCGTACTCACGCAGGAATCAATCGGACTCGGAACTGCTCAAGTTGCCGAGGGCCAGGATTTGATCGTGACAGACGATCACCGCGTACTGGTAAGCAGCGCAACAGATAACCGTGTCATGGAATTTGACCTGACAGGCAACTATGTGGGCGACCTCGTTGCCGCAGGCGTGGGCGGGCTGTCCTACCCCACTGGTCTTTTGATGACGACGAATGGCGTGTTGCTCGTGAGCAGCCGCGATACAGACAGTGTGTTGGCATATGATGAAATCACCGGCGCCAGCTTTGGTGCATTTGTACAAGCGGGCGCGGGCGGCCTGGACGGCCCGTTTGGATTGACACTTGGTCCCAATGGCGATCTGTACGTTTCCAGCGCGACTAACGAAGTGATCGAATACGACGGACAAACCGGTTCCTTCATCTCCGTATTTATCGATCAAGCCAACAACGGAGGCCTGGATCAACCACGTGGGCTTACATTCAAGGGCGATGGGAATCTGCTGGTCGCAAGTTTTGGAACCGACGAAGTGTTGGAATTCGACGGGCAAACAGGCAATCCCCTGGGCAAATGGGCCCAGGTGGGTTCTTCAAATCGATTGACCCAGGACAGCCCATGGGGCGTTCGCGTCGGGCCAAACGGTCATGTATACGTCGTTCGAACGGGTGAAGACTTCAATTCCGGGGCATCCGGGGGAAACCATGACCACGATCATGATGAAGATGACATTTACGTCGATTCGGGCGACAACCTGCATCTGACCAACGCGCAGATCTACGAGTTCGACCAACGCAACGGAAATTTCATTCGCGCGTACATCGGTGGGAATGACCACGGGCTGCTTTTTCCAACCGGTTTCGATTTCGTTCCCGGCTGGGATCTGGACTGCAACTACAACCAGATACCAGACAACTGCGACATTGCATCAGGCCCAAGCATCGACGTCAACAGCGACGGAATACCCGATGAGTGCCAAATTGATTGCAACGAAAACGATGTGCTCGATCGGTTGGACATCATCCCTTTTGGAAATAGTGTGGACTGCAACCACAACCTTACGCCGGATGAGTGCGATACAGCCAGCGGGCTTTCCAGCGATGCTAATAGCAACAGCATACCGGACGAATGCGAAGCGGATTGCAACGATAATGAAGTTCCCGACGCGATAGATATTGTCGGTGCAACAAGCGAAGATTGTAATTCGAACAGTATCCCAGACGAGTGCGACTTAATTGTGAATGATTGCGATGGAAACGGGGTCATCGATGGTTGCGACCCCGATTGCGATGGCGATGGAATACCGGATGCTTGCGAACGGATTGTGCTGTTCGAGGACAATTTTGAAGATGATCTGCTTTGGACTCCCGTAAATCTCGGAGCCTCATCTGGGAACTGGCAGCGCGGCACACCAGTGGATGATGACAATTGGGATTATGATCCGGCATCAGATTCAGACGGCACCGGGCAATGCTGGTTGACACAAAACACCAATGGAAACACCGATGTAGATAACGGCGCGGTGCGACTGCTCTCTCCTGTAATTGACATGTCATCAGGTTCCGTCGATATCACCTACGACTATTTCCTGAATCTAACCAACGAGGATGGAACTGATGCCCTGCTGGTTGAAATCAACAACAACAGCGGGACAGGAGCATGGACGGAAATTGCACGTCACGACATTAACGGTGGATTGGCTTGGCGCAGCCATCTCATTGCAGACACTGATTTGGAAGGAGCCTCCGTCACGCTCACATCGACGATGGTGCTGCGATTCACCACCAACGATGGTGACCCACAAAGCATCGTCGAAGCAGGTCTAGACGCCTTTCGCGTATTGATGCTACCGATCGACTGCAATCTAAATTCTATTCCTGACGAATGTGAGCCACTCGCCGACGTGGATTTCGATTGCGACGTTGATAGTGACGACTACTTGGCGTTTCAAGATTGCATGGCTGGTCCAGACCAAGACCCTGCTCCCACCCCTCCGCTCTCACAGCAAGAATGCGAAGCGCGATTCGATTTTGACACCGATGGCGATGTCGACCTCGAAGATTACAACATCTTCGCGCGAGTATTCGACTAGGGTGAATAAGACGATAGGCGGGAACTGCGCAACAAGGGTTGTTCTTGAACGACGAACGCCCGCGTGGTTACTGCGTCCAGCGGAACCACCGAAGAGCTAGAACGAAAGACATGCCACCCCATGCCAGCAGAACCAACATGGGTACAGTCTGCGACATAAGCCCCGCCCCCTCCAGAATTACCGCGCGGAGGGCATTTATCAATTGGGTCAAGGGAAGTGCTTGAATGAAGGGTTGAAGGGCGTCGGGAAAACGTTCACTGGAAAAAAAGATGCCCGACATCAACCACATGGGAAGCATGATCAGGTTCATCAAGCCGGACACGGTCTCGATCCGCTTCGCCCGGCACGCGGTTAGCAAACCCAACCCGGCGAATGCCACCGAACCCACAAACGCGATCACCACCACTGTCATCGGATTACCGCGAATGGGCACGCCAAAGAGCAGATACGCAGCCCCCAACAGGAATGCCATCTCCGGAATGAAAAACAGCGCCCGCACGCCAACCAGCGAGAGGAGGAAATCGCTACGGCGCATCGGTGTCGCCAGCAAGCGCTTCAACAGATTGCGCACACGCATGTCCACCAACGTGAACCCCACACCCCACAGTCCACCACCCATCAGGTTCATTCCGATCAAACCCGGAACTAGAAAGTCGATGTATCGAGAACCCGGTGCAGTGACCGTGACGTCAACGCTGGAAACCGGATCTGTTCTGCCGGCTGCCCGTTGGATCGCGTCATCGATTGCCATGCGCGCCTGGCGTGCTTCAGGGTTTGCCGCGTCAAAATTAAAAAGAATTCCGCCGTCCTCGTCCCCGGTCACGACGACGATGGTCTTATTGGTACGAAGTCGATCCATCGCAATTTCTTCAGGATGGACAGTGATTTCAAAACGCTTCAAATCGGATATCGCGGATAATGTCGTATCCGACGCCACACTTTCGACCACGTCGAACTGAATCACTTCATTTGGTTTGCTGCGAAACGCCAAGCCCAAGACGATTGCGGCCAACAGCGGGAAACCATACGTCCAAAACACGGCTTCCGGTTCGCGAAGAAAATGGCGAACCCGCGACAGTACCAGTTGGATCAAGCCTTTACTCATCATCGCACAGGTGCCTACCGGTGTGACTGACAAACACGTCCTCAAGATTTACGTGCCGAGTGGTTAGTGAAGCCAATGCGTATTCTCGCGATTCCAAGTACTGCATCAGTGCCGGAATCGCAATGTGCGGCTCTCCCACCGTCAGGAGATACCCACCCGATTCCGTGACGGATTTCAGGACCGATTCGATCGCGGCAAACTGGCTCGCATCGGGCGCATTCACACCGTTTTGTTCCAGACTGAATTCGACAATGTGCTCGCCACCCATCGTGGAAATCAACTCGTTGGGCGATCCCAATGCAATCACTTGACCATGATCGACGATCGCCACCCGTTGACAGAGCTTTTCGGCTTCGTCCATGTAGTGGGTGGTCAGAAGAATCGTGGTCCCGCCTGCTTTTAATCCGTTGACGACATCCCACAACTGGCGGCGAGCCTGCGGATCCAAACCGGTAGTTGGTTCGTCCAAGAACAGCAACTCCGGCTTTCCGACCAAAGCGCATGCCACGGTCAAGCGCTGCTTCTGCCCGCCCGAGAGCTTACCCACCCAACTGTCGCGTTTTTCCTCCAACGACACAAGCCGCATCGCCTCCTCCGGTTCGATGCCATCGTCGTAAAAACTACGGAACATCTGCAGCGTCTCGATCACCTTAAGCTTATCCTCAAGGCGTGTTTCTTGAAGCGTGATGCCAATGCGTTGCCGCAACTGATGATCGCGCCCGTCGCCCCATTGCGTTCCCAATACGGTAACACTGCCCGAAGTGGGTTCTAGCAATCCCTCCAGGATCTCCACTGTTGTGGTCTTCCCGGCTCCATTCGGACCGAGCAGTCCGAAACATTCGCCAGCACTCACCGATAGATTCAATCCACGCACCGCATGCACGGCCTTCGTACCGCTTTCGTAGCGCTTGTGAAGTTGGTTGCATACGATTGCCTCGGACACGTCCTACCTTTCGCGTCAGTGTTCACCACCATCAACGATTGCGCAATCGCCGATGCAACGGATGCGCGAATGCTACCCGCCAAGTGTTATTCTTGCACGCCACAACCCGGTTACCCTACCAACCCCTCACTTGTGGATGCGCAAATCTAGTTGTCCACAGGCAGCGAACTGCCTATTGTGCTTTCACGAATGGCGGTGGACTTTTGGCCATGCCTCTCTCAATTCACTCATTTCGTTTAATCCAGCAACTGGTGCCACAAATAAATGACTACCGACATGGCAGGAGTCGTTTCTTCGATTCAGTTGTTTTATTTGAATAAGCGCGGGGCGATTTAATTCAGAGTCGCACGAAATAGACGCAACTGTTTCATGTCCCAGGAAAAGCAACTCTGAAGTCGACAAAGGAAGGACAAACAGTTTCAGAAATGCAAATGGGGAATTTGCGCTTCGCTTGGTTTTATCGTTGCGTGAGAACATCGAAGCACTTTGTCATTTTTTGCTGGCATTCAGAAGGAGCAGAACTTATTTATTCGTGAAGTGCCGACACGCTGTTCAAACAATGAACTACGAAGAGGCGAGCCTAAGCATTTCAACAGCAGCCCACGCGTGTTTTTGTGTCGACATCCAGACCACCTGGAAATGAGTGGGCAACACCAATAACCACATTTTCACTTGGAGATCTCACCATGTTTCTCAAGTACTCTCGACCAAGTGCCGGCATCACGACGGCGATTATCTTCTTGTCACTACCCGCGGCAGCGTGTTGGGCGTTTCCATCTTGGATTGGTGTATATGGTTCCATTGAAAGGCACACCGATAGCCAGAACCCGGGAACGTTCACTGTTTTAATGAATCAGAGCTATGTAGGCCTTCACGCTGAGGTAGGAGTCAACGTTGATGGTGGCGGCTGGCAAGTTCACCAGATGTCGTATGATGGAAACGTTGGAAGCGACTCCAAGTGGGTCTACTCACCTTCGCAGAACTACGCTCCAGGCAGCACCGTTGAGTACTATTTTCATGGTTACGACGATTGGAGCGGGCACATTTATGACAATAACGGCGGATCCGATTATTCATTTACGGCAACGCTGGTTCCATCATCGCGATCCGGTCTGGGCGCACTCCCGTACAGCGGCGGGGTGGCGTTTCGAGTGTGGGCGCCCAATGCCACGAGCGTTTCGGTTGCAGGTTCATTCAACAGTTGGAGCGCATCTGCCAATCCCCTCGCCTCGGAATCGGGTGGAAATTGGTCGGTTGATGTAGGCTCGGCGGCAGTCGGTGATGAGTATCAATTCGTGATCGATGGAACGCTTTGGCGAATTGATCCATGGGCACGTCAAGTGACGAACTCAGTGGGGAACGGGATCATTACGGACGATGCATATAGCTTTTCTTCATTCACGGGACCGGCTTGGAATGAGATGGTCATCTACGAAATGCATGTGGGCACATTTGACGACGCGCCGGGTGGAACGCCTGGAAACTGGCAGTCTGCGATCACACGTTTGGATCATCTAGAAGACATGGGCGTGAATGTGGTTGAAGTACTACCCATTGCCGAATTCGCGGGCGACTTCTCGTGGGGATACAACCCCGCACATCCTTTCGCGCCGGAGAGTATTTACGGTTCGCCGACGGACATGCGTGATTTTATTGAGGAATGCCACTCGCGGGATATCGCGGTCTTGATCGATGTCGTCTACAACCACTTTGGCCCGAGCGATCTTGACTTGTGGCAATTCGACGGTTGGTCACAAAACGGTATGGGTGGAATCTACTTCTTCCAGGATTGGAGAGCTTCAACCCCGTGGGGTGATACGCGACCAGATTATGGACGTGGCGAAGTTCGCACCTACTTGCGTGACAACGCGATCAGTTGGTTGACCGACTACAACGCGGACGGCCTGCGTTGGGACTCCACCGTCAATATCCGCACACAGAACAACGGTGGTGGCGGAGACATCTCGGACGGGTGGTCGCTGATGCAGTGGATCAACAACGAGATCGATTCAGCCTCACCGGGTAAAATCTCAATTGCCGAGGATCTTCAAAACAACGAGTGGATGAGCAAAACGACTGGTGCAGGTGGCGCGGGGTTTGATTCACAATGGGATGCAGATTTTGTACATCCGATTCGGGACGCGATCATTCCTGCGAGCGACAGTACCCGCGACATGTTCGCAGTCCGTGACGCGATCACCAACAAGTACAACAATGACCACGTCCAGCGTGTCATCTACACTGAGAGTCACGACGAGGTTGCAAACGGGAAATCAAGAGTCCCGGAAGAAATTTGGCCAGGCAACGCAACCAGTTGGGCGTCAAAGAAACGATCCACACTCGGGGCCGCAATCACATTCACAAGCCCTGGTATTCCGATGATTTTTCAAGGCCAGGAATTCTTGGAGGATGGCTATTTTCAAGATACCGATCCACTCGATTGGACTCGGGCGACAACGTATAGCGGCCTTGTGGATCTATACACAGACTTAATTTCGCTCCGCCGCGATCTGTCTGGCAACGCTGCCGGCCTCTCGGCCAACAATGTCAACGTACATCACATCAACAATACCAATAAAGTGATCGCATACCATCGCTGGGATCAAGGTGGCAGCGGAGACGATGTGATTGTCGTCGCAAACTTCTCTGGGACGGGATACACCGCCTACAATGTCGGCTTCCCGAGCAGTGGAACATGGCGGGTCCGATTCAACAGCGACGCGAGCATTTACGATTCCTCATTTAGCAATTGGAACTCAAATGATGTCACTGCCAACTGGGGATCAAAGGATGGCATGAATTACAACGCGAGTGTGGGCGTGGGACCATACACCGTCATTGTTCTGTCGAAGGACTAGCACAGTTCCGCGGCGATCTTGCTTGATTCCTGATAGGAGGTCTTGCAATTGAAATCACTGCCAAACGCGTGTCGCACGCGTACTCGACTTTGTGTTAAGCGGTTCTATCCAATGCTATGAATCCAATCTGAATCTTACCGAAGAATGCACGTATCTCATTCACTGCGATAGCGAGTCCGGACTGCTATATGGTTGCGAACGTTTCGCGCAATTCACTGCGCTCATGGACTTCGCATTCGGCCGCTCGCGATTGGCGCAAGGCTAGTTGCGAATGATCAGACTGTCTAATTGAGCGCCAGGTAAATACGCGCGCCTACGGCATCATTGAACCCGAAAATCGACAGTCAAAACGTACTGACAACACCAAATGGCAAAGCTCACTAAAAACCCCATGACACACTACCGTCCTGTCTTCCGTTTTGAGCTGCGAATACCGCGGATGGATGCGATGAATTGCTGCACGATGTGCAAGATTGCGAATTCGAGTCGATTTGCCAAGATGCTGAAAGCATAGGACTTCCGGGCTTTTCGGCTGACTCGGAATCTCGCCTGCTAACCGCCAGGTTGTAGGTTCGAGTCCTACCCGGGGAGATCACGCTAAGTCTCGCCGAATCCGTGGATTACGGATACCTGCCCGTGTCGGGCAGTGCGGCCTGGAAGTCGTGCCAAACGAGGGGATTCATGCAGACAGTCCCACACCACCTTTGCCGAAGCGCGTTTTGCTGAGGGGTGAAGTACCGTTTGCACTTGGCATTGGATGGGAGCGCACACGCATCCACGGCATAATGAAAAATCTCATCGAGTTCTGCGAACAAGTCGTCCGATGTGGACCACTCGCAGTTCGCAATCGAAAAATGCACACCAAGCGATGTGTGTCTCGTTGTCTTTGAATTCTTCATTGCGATCGCTTAAGTGGCCGGTGAATCGAAGCCAAGTTTCCCATCCATACTAGACTTAGAAATCGTTACGGCTGATTTTTTCTTCACGGTGCGCCGCTTCTTCTTTCCAAAACCCTGAAACCCTTTGTCCTGTGCCATGAAACTCCCGCCCATCTCCCGCGGAAGGCTCCCCTTCGGTGACGCCTTCACCATAGTTTCGCGGTAATATGTTTGGTACCGGCGTAACGCTTCGGTCAACGCGTGGTCGGTTTCGACGGTGAAGCTCGTTATCTCGTTGATGTGAAACGGTGGCAGTGCGATGGCTGTTTTCATGGGCATACTCCTACATTCGGAATGGCCAATCCGCGTTCTATGTGCCTAGCCCTTCCCAGCGATACACCAGGAATTGACACTTTGTGTCTGCCAGCGAAAAGGATCGGCGAATCCACGGCGGCTTCCATTTGCTTCCGCAGGGCCTCAAGTTGACCTGCCCCCCTGATATCGATCCAAGCCAGGAGTGAGTATTCTGGTCGGGTCATGGATTTAGAGGAGGTCATTTGATGCGCATGAAAGCGGTTTACGACGGAGCAGACTGAAACGCGGAAGCGTTGAAGCACAAGCTTCGACAGGTGGAGGTTGAGATTTCCAAGGGCAAGTTGGTTCCTGAGGCGTGCAAGCAGATTGCTGTTGTCGAGCAGGTGTTCCATCCTTGGCGGAAGTAGTACGGCGGACTCAAACTGGATCAAGCCAGGCAATTCAAGTAACTCGTACGTGAGAACGCTCGACTCAAGAAGTTGGTGGCTGACCTCTCGCTGGACAATGCGATTTTGAAGGCTGAACGCGACTGAGGAAGGGGCATGAAGGCGAACCCAAACTTCTGAGCCCGGCGCGCAAATGCAAGACGATCGAGCATGTTCAACAGGTGTTTCCATACATCTCGCAACGTCGAGCGTGTCGGGTTTTGAATCAGGCAAGATCGACGAAGCTTCACCGCCCGAAGATTGGCAGCGATGAACCGCGTTCGGTGACACGATCGGTCAGCATGACGAGCGCAAGGTCTCTGCGTTTGCGATATCCGTGCGGTGCTGTTTGCAAGGCGATGCTCCTTGTTCGCGGAAGCGCGGTCAACGACCGCGCACTTTCACATCCAAAGACTGCATCGCATGTTTTGGTGGGTGTCCGTAATGGACGAATTCAGCGAGACTTGGATCGACTGGGCGATGAGGGACTTGAACCCCCGACCTCACGGGTGTGATCCGTGCGCTCTAGCCAGCTGAGCTAATCGCCCTCTTGACGCATTGATTACGCCGAAATCTGCAAGGATGCATTATCTGATTTGATGGATGACGGTCAACCCGTCCGCTTTTTTTCACGATCTAAGGTCAGGTCCGCCCTACAGTGTCGGTGTCCTGCCGCCGTCTACCGGGAAGTTGATTCCGTTGACGTAGGATGCCGCTGGTGACGCCAGGAAACACACGACGTTGGCGACTTCCTGTGGGCTTCCGAACCGACCGGCTGGTATTTGGCCGATGAACATCGTCTGAATGTCCTTGGGGTCCTTGCCGATTTGCTTGGCTCGG
Source organism: Alphaproteobacteria bacterium (assembly GCA_028285105.1). Classification (GTDB taxonomy): domain Bacteria; phylum Planctomycetota; class Phycisphaerae; order UBA1845; family UBA1845; genus UBA1845. The sequence goes on along the minus strand of JANQQE010000001.1, from coordinate 58,219 downwards.
GCGTTGATCACGTCGTAGATTCTCGCTGTGTCGATGAAGCCCGGAAGCAGATTGTTGACCGTAATGCCAAACGGACCAAGCTCACCGGCCATCGTTTTTGCCCAACTCGCGACCGCCCCTCTTGTCGTATTCGAGACGCCCAACCCGGGAATCGGAACTTTCACCGATGTCGAGATGATATTGATGATGCGGCCATACGATTCCGACTTCATGCCGGGTACGACGGCTTGGGTTAGCAGCTGGTTGCAAATCAAATGCTTAGAAAACGCCTTCGCAAATTCTTCGGGACTCGCCCCCAGAATCGGTCCGCCAGCCGGTCCGCCCGTGTTGTTCAGCAAGATGTGAACCGGGCCATTGTCTTTAACGTCAGCGCACACCTTTTCGCCCAGCGCCTGCGGTTCTGAAAAATCCTGGCAGATCGTTGCGTGCTTCTGACCGCGCGCGTTGTCCAATTCCTTGCAAGCGGTTTTGAGGGCGTCTGCGTTTCTGGCGACGAGCGTGACGTTTGCACCAAGACTGGCCAATTCAAGTGCGCTGGCCTTGCCCATCCCTTGTGTGCTTCCGCAAACCAACGCCCGCTTACCGGTCAAATCGATCATGGCAATCACTCCAAACCGCAGTCAATTCTAATACGACAACAAACCATAGAGCGCCCAGCTATAAGAGATGTCAACGCCACATGCAAATCCTCCAAACCCCTCACGCTGGCCCGAGCCGACGCCAGCAAGAACATCTCACGAATTCCGCTCGCAGTGCGTTTCCATGCAATTGAACACGCTCGCACTTCGCCCAATCAAACCGGTTGGCTTTCCGATAAGACCATTGGCGGTTCCATGCCACTTGTCCACCATTCAAGAGTCTTGAACGAGGGAGAGACTACAGATGAACAAGAAACTGCGCGCCCTGGTAGGCGCCACCATCGTCAACGCCATCGTCATCGCGACAAGCCCGCAAGCGGCGCTCGGCACAACCATCAGTCTGCTCGGATTGCAGGACTTCAGCGATGGGCACACACCGGTCTTCGCATCGGAAATGAACGTGGCAGGTGCTGACGAGCCGTTTCCTTTCGACGGTACGCTCTTCGGCAGTGACAACCTCGACGACAGTCTAGGTTCGTTTACCTACACCCACACGTTTGACCTCGGTGGTGAAACACCGACCGATGCCGAACTGACGATCGGGCTGATCGATCACGATTCGTTCCCCACCCAGTTTCCGTATGACACGATCAACTTTTTCTTTGACGGCGTGAAGCAACCGGACTCGCTATTCAAAGGCATTTCCGGGTGGCCATCATCTGCCAGTGTTGTGACTGTTCCGGTTGCGACTGAGCTCATCATGGATGGCGAACTGATCGTCCATTTTGCGGCGCAACAGCCGGGCCCGAGCAACGACGGAAATGGTATCGCTGCCGACTTCTCACGACTGGAAATTCAAACCATTCCGGAACCGACCACGTTGGTTATGTTCGCAGTTGGCGGATTTGTCGTGATGCGAAAGACATTCCTGCGATCATAAGCGAGCTACACCAGCCATTCGAAACGCATACATGGGTCGCCATCCTTGGCTGCCCTTTTTTTATTGGCGAAATTCGCTCAATTCCATAAACCGCAAGAAACATCAGGCATGCTTCCGGATCGGCTAGTAAGCTGATTTTGGTTGTTAGAAGTTTTGCCTGCGTCGAATTGTCGGTACGGATATCGCCTGGATGAAACGCACCACCAAACAGGACTACCAAGCCCGAATCCTCCGCGTTCTCGTACACATCCAGAATTCGTTGGATGAGGCATTATCGCTGGAGGATCTGGCGTCGATTTCTTGTTTCTCGCCGTATCACTTTCATCGCGTATTTACCGGTATGGTCGGCGAATCGGTCATGCAGCACATCCGGCGATTGCGCATGGAACGGGCAGCGCTGCGGCTGGTACACACCAATCAAGCGATCACCCATGTCGCATTCGACGCAGGTTACGAAGCATTGGAAGCATTCAGCCGAGCGTTTCGAACCATGTTTGGCGTGTCGCCTTCTGAGTATCGCGTCGAAAAACGGCAGACGATTCTGCCGCTCTGCGATTCAGGGATTCACTTTTCCCCGGATACGCCCATCGAAAAATTTACACCTCAAACGAAAGGAGTTGATTCCATGGATGTCCGCATCGAAAAGCTCGAACCCAGGCGCGTCGCGTTTGTCAGAAACATTGGCCCCTACCAGGAAGCCGGAAAAACCTGGGAGAAACTGATGGCCTGGGCGGGACCGCGCGGCTTGTTCTACCCTGGTGTAAGTTGTCTCGGGCTATGTCACGATGATCCTGACGTCACGCCGGCGGAAAAGATTCGCTACGATGCGTGTATTTCTGTCGGCGACAATTTCCAAGGCGAAGGCGAGATTGGCGTGCAGGAAATCGCCGGCGGCAACTACGCCATCGCTCGACACAAGGGACCGTATGAGAAACTCGCGGATACGTACACGTCCCTTTGCGGCCAGTGGTTACCGTCAAGTGGCCACGAACCGCGCGATGCCCCACCGTTTGAGGTGTACGTGAACAGCCCACAAGACACCGCGCCTGAAGACTTGATCACCGATGTTCACATTGCGATTTCCTGATGCCGATTATTCGATTTCGTGGGTGAGGCGTTTGCCAAAAGAAGAATTGTAAAAAGAACTGGGAACGCCATCCACTCTACAACGGATCGCGTTCCCAGTCTGTGTAGTCCATTCGATTCAATCTGTTTTTCTGTGAGGCACACCTCCTTTGAATTCGATAACTCAAAGTTCAGTTGACGCAAATTGAAACATGCTTCAATTCAAGAGTGGATCGGTTTGTCGCCCGCAACCGGACTGGTACACTGGAATGTGAGACACCCATCCAGCACAGACTATCAACCCAAACCACAGATTCTTGCTACTTCCAATTCAAATAAATTCTTGCGGACCCAAACTTTTTGGCGGATCCAACCCTGCTCGCCTAATTAAGCCTTCGAGCCACTACGCCCTTCAGATTCGCAAAGTTGTTTGGATCGCGATCAGTCGTCCGGCTATAATTCCAACTGGCCCAGCCGATTGACGCTTGCCGGCAACCTGCAAACGCCGTTGCCGACACCCTTAAATTGTGCCCAGTAGCCCATAACTAAACCAATTTCCGCATATTTTTCACAATTCCTTTATACTAAAATGTTTACAACGGTTTCATTCCTGGTCACCCGCCTTCCCGAGCTCAACAACCGCCGGGCGTGGGAAGCATTTGAAGTCCGATATAGTCCGATGTTGCAGCAGTACTTCATTAAATCCGGCTGCAATTCAGACACAGCCCGTGACTTGGCTCAGGACACGATTCAGCGAGCAGCTACAGGATTGAAGGAAGGCCGTTTCGAAAAATCGTCGGGGCGCCTTCGCGATTGGATCGGTGGCATCGCACGCAATGTCATCCGCAACCACTACCGTCGAGCGGCTCACCGAAACAATGCTCAAACGCAGACAGGGTTCTGGTCGGATCAGGAAGACCCGGAAGCTGAACACGAAGTTGACCGCGCCGACGAACAGTTCGATGCACTTTGGGTACGCCATCGTTTGTCATCGCTTTTGCGCGTTGCGGCGAGTAATTTCAGCACGAAGGATCTACGGTGTTACTTCCTGGTCGAAGTGCGCGGTCTGCCGATCAAGTCGGTCGCCGACCGAATTGGTATCAGCGAGACGTCCGTGTTTCAAAAGAGACGGCGCGTTGCCAACTGGTTGCTGGCGATGGGACCGCGATTCATCTCGCAATGGGAAAAGTAATTAAGGATGACATCCGATCGTATCCATAATGCGGGCATTGTATTGTGACTGAAGGTCAACATTAGATGGACGGCTGCCTGACCGAACTTGAAATCTTTCAGATTTATCGTGACGAGCAAGACGATGCCAGAGCTCGGAAAGCGTTACGTCATGTACTCTCCTGCGAATTGTGCTACGACCAATGGCGGCGTTATTCCGTCGATGAAAAAGTGGCATCAAGCATTCGGTTCGCCGTCGCGGGAGACATCGAGGGCGCCAATGAATCGCCCGGACTCAGCGAAGCGATCAAGCTTCCCGAAAATCTCTTCATTCCTGGATTCAAACTGCGCGGCGACTTTATCGAGAGCGGACAATCGCGCGTCTACCGCGCTGTTCACGAAGCCAGCGGTGAAGAAGTCGCCATCAAAGTATTTTACAATTCACCTCTAAATGAAGGGGGAAGCGTTCGATTTTCACGAGAAATTCGGTCCCTCGCCCGGTTACGCCACCCGCACGTGATTCCGATCCGTTCTGAAGGTGAGGTGTTCGGGCATGCCTACTTTGTCACGCCCTGGATCGACGGGCTACCGCTTCACGAGCACGTCAAGCAACGCAAACTTACGGTCAGCGCGAGACTAAAAATTCTGGAAAGCGTGTGCAGCGCCGTCGGTCATGCGCACAAGCGTGGGGTCATGCACCTTGACCTCAAGCCGAGTAACGTGCTCATGGACTCGACAGGCGAACCGGTCGTTCTCGATTTCGGGCTGGCGCGTTTGATTGAAGGGAGTCCGTCGGATACGACCGCTTCGATGGTGGGCGTTGCAGGCACACCTGCCTACATGGCCCCCGAGCAAGTCACCGATCGCGGTTCGGTCGATACGCGAACAGACGTGTTCATGCTTGGCATTTTGATGTACGAAGTTCTCTCGCACCAACGCGCCCGACCGGCGCAAGAAACGCGGTCCGATCGGAGCGACCTCGACATTGCCCTCACCGCCCCTACGCCAATACGACAAGTCGCGCGAAAAATCGGCGTTGAATTGGCCGCGATCGTGACGAAGGCAACGGCACTGAATCATCATGAACGGTATCAATCTGTCGAAGCGATGCTTCAGGACATCCAAGCCCTCAAGCGCGGCAAACCTATTGCAGCTATGTCCGACTCATGGTTCTATCGATTTCGAAAATTCAGTTCACGGAATCTCGCATACATCGGCGGTGCGATCTCGGTCGCGTTGATTCTGCTCTTTGCGGTGTTTGTCAGTCGAGCGACACAGCAGTTCGCCGAAGAGGCTTATGGGCGCGCGACTCAAGTCACGCAACGCGTGGTCCGAGCCCGAGAACGTATCCTCGACCGGCGTCTCAGCGTGGTTTGCCAGGAACTGGCGAATCTGTATTCTCGCCTGGGCGAAAAAGAAAAGGCTGCAGAATACGCCGAACAAGCGCAAAGATCCTTGTTTCGCGCCAATCAAGGTGAAAATGAACAGTTTCCGCTGAATACAACCAAATTGAAGCCATCCCCCCCAAATCAACCTAAGTGACTGTCTAAACTACAGTTAATGCTGAGTCATTCAACAAAAACCATGCTTTCCATCTTGCCCAACACATGACTTTGTGAAAAAATTCTCGTAGTCCCTTGCAATGCGTCATGCCGAAATTAAAGTGCAATCAGGGTGCAATTGGAATCGCAGGTCGACGGAATTGCGAATGAATTAATGACTCTACGCGGTGCGGATTTGCTGGATGACCGCAACCGTCCAGGCAGCGGGCTGTTTGCAAGGATTATTCCTTAAGCACGGACACACATGGGAAGAATGATGCCAATCTTAGCCAACACAAACGAGATGCAGCCGTACGCATCTATCCTGTTTGTCGTTGGTGTTGCTGTTGCGATGGCCACAGTCATCCTCATTCTAACTCACGTCATCGGCCCCAAACGCAAGGGCGAGCGCAAAGACGAAACATACGAATCGGGCATGCCACCGATCGCCGACGCGCGGCGACGTCTTAACGTGCGCTTCTACATCGTAGCCCTGCTGTTTCTGCTTTTTGATGTCGAGGTCATTATCCTCTGGCCGTGGGCGCTGGTATTTTACGACGCGTCGATGGCTGCGAATGCGGGGACGGCGACAAGCGGCGGACTCGGCGCCGGTTATCTGTTGTTGGGTGCGGGATTCTTCTTCGCACTATTGCTGGTGGGATACGTTTACGAATGGCGGAAAGGGGTGTTTCAGTGGGATCAATAAAAGCCGAAACCGCTCCCCATATGGCCTCCAAGGAAGATGTCCTCACCACGCGCCTTGACCATCTGGTCGATCTGCTTCGCGAGCGTACGGTCAACTGGTCGCGCAAGAACTCGCTGTGGCCGATGCCGTTCGCAACCGCGTGTTGTGGAATCGAATTGATGGCCACCGGCGCGAGTCGATACGACATCGCCAGATTCGGCGCAGAAGCCATGCGATTCACCCCCAGGCAATGCGATCTGATGATTTGTGCCGGACGAGTCGCGATCAAAATGATGCCTGTTTTGCAACGCATCTACATGCAAATGACCGAGCCGAAATGGGTCATTAGTATGGGCGCTTGTGCAAGCACCGGCGGTGTGTTCGATACCTATGCGGTGATTCAAGGGATCGATCAGTTTATGCCCGTGGATGTCTACGTACCTGGCTGTCCTCCGCGACCGGAGACCCTGCTCGAAGGCGTGATGGCCATCCAGAAAATCGTCGAGAAAGACGGTGTGAAACCCAGCGCCGAACGTGGCGGGGGCAAAGGCATGCAGATGATGGCATCGGCGCCAGCCGACCTTGTTCAGGTGACGCTTCCATCGGAGAGGAACTAGCGATGAAACCTCACGATGTAGGCAATGTATTGGCGGCATTAATGGATGCGTTCGCGTCAATCGATTTTGCCCCGCGCCCGCTCATCAAAAAGGCGAATGCAGAAGACGAGCAGACGTGCATCAGGATCGCGCCTGACAAGTTGATCGATGTGATGACATTCCTTAAGACCGACGAACGCTGCAAGTTTAATCAGCTTTGCGATTTGACCTGCGTCGATTACCTCGATTTTCCCGATGCGACCGATCGATATGGCATCACGTATTCATTGCTTTCGATTGATCTGGGGCACCGCATCTGGGCGAAATGTTTTGTGAACGATCCGAATCCGGAAGTGCCTTCGGTCACGTCGGTGTGGCGTGGGGCGAATTGGCTGGAACGTGAAGTGTGGGACTTGTTTGGCGTGAAGTTCACCGGGCATCCCGACTTGCGACGGATCGTGACATGGGAAGGATTTGGGGCTCACCCGCTGCGCAAGGACTATCCTCTTCGCGGCATTGGCGAGCGAGAAGATTACACGAAACTGACACGCGACAGCGCGTAGACCGAATCAATGATCTTTTGATGACTCAGACAGCATCGACAACCGAATTCGCTCCGACGACTTACGCACCGGTGGAACCCGGCGGCGATCTGTGGACACTCAATCTGGGTCCACAACACCCCGCGTGTCATGGGACGTTGCGTCATGTGCTGGAACTCGACGGCGAGCGGGTGGTTGGCTGTACGATTCACATTGGCTATCTGCACAGCGGTTTCGAAAAACTCGGCGAGCATCTGAATTACAATCAATACGTCGTCGTGACCGATCGCATGAACTACGTCTCGCCGATCGCGAACAATGTCGTCTGGCATCATGCATGCGAGAAACTGTTCGGCATCGAAATCACGCCTCGCTGCAAAGTCATCCGCACGATTATCTCGGAACTCGCCCGCATGCAGGATCACTTGCTGTGCGTGGGGGCAGCCGCCCTCGACCTTGGCGGATTCACCGCGTTTCTCTATGGATTTAATGAGCGCGAATACCTCTACGACATTTTCGAGGAACTGTGCGGCGCTCGATTTACGACGAGCTACACGCGTGTCGGCGGATTGATGTCCGACATTTCCGATCGTTGGCCGACGATGGTTCGCGACTTCTGCAAGAAACTGCCCAGCGCCCTTGATGACGTTGAAAGACTCCTGACGAAAAATCGCATCTTCATCGAGCGATCGCGAGGTGTCGGATATATCAGCAAAGAGAACGCGATCGACTGGGGACTGACCGGTCCATTGGCGCGATCGTCCGGTGTGCGGCGCGACTTGCGCAAGGACGAACCGTACCTCTGCTATGCCGATAACTGGGATGGCAAGAACAGTTCCGGCGTGCAGTTCAAGGTTCCGGTCAGCGAGATGGGCGATTGCTACGCCCGCTACCTCGTGCGTCTTGAAGAAATGCGTCAGTCGCTGGCGATCGTCGATCAGCTCATCGACAACATTCCCGAAGGGCCGATCAACGTCTTAGCCGACGATAAGAAAACGCTGCCTGACAAACGCGAGATTTATTTCAGCATCGAAGGTTTGATTCACCACTTTGAACAGGTGATGACCAACCGCGGGCACGAACCGCCCGTCGGCGAATCATACGGCGCAAACGAAGCCGCCAATGGTGAACTTGGGTTTTATCTGGTCAGTGATGGCGACAACTGTGCGTATCGCGCGCGATGCAGGCCGCCAAGTTTCATCAACTATCAATGCTTTCCGCAACTGGTCGTCGGGCATCAGATTAGCGACGTGATTGCGGCGCTGGGGTCAATGAACATCATCGCGGCAGAACTGGATCGTTAGGGAGCTTTTGCAGTCATGGCATGGAAAGCAATCGATCGAGTCAACGCCCCGGCTGAGGAAAGTCCGAGCCTGAGCGAACCGCTGAAGGAAAAAATCCGCGGGTTCTTCGATCGATATCCGACAAAGCGAGCCGTGCTGATTCCGGCACTGCACATGATTCAAGACGATCATGGCTACGTTGGCTGGAAGGCGATGGAGGAAGTGGCTGAGCTATTGGAAATCACTGCGTCGGACGTGTTCGACACAGTATCGTTTTACAGTCATTTTTGGACGCACCCCAAAGGCGAAAAGGTTGTGATGGCCTGTCGCAGTGTGTCGTGCGATTTGCTGGGAGCGGATCGCGTCCTTGACGAATGTAAGAAGGTCTTGGGCATTGGCGATCACGAGACGACGCCCGACGGCAAGTACAGTCTCATGACGGAAGAATGCCTGGCCGCCTGCGATCATGGCCCCTGTTTGATGGTAAACGAAAAGATGCACAAGTGCGTGAACCCGGCAGACGTTCGCAAGATTATTAAAGATGATGCGAACGACAAGCTGGATATGCCGCGCAGCAGTTTATACGACGGAGCGAACCGCACGTCTGCATAGACGGATCGATACAGTTGAATTCATGAGCGATTACGAAACAGTACTGCTAAAAAACGTCGGCAAGCCAAACTCGCAACGGCTTGCGACGTACGTCGAAGGCGGCGGATATTCGGGCGCGAAACGCGCGCTCGAACACACACCCGACGATGTGATCGACGTGGTCAAGCGCGCCAATTTGCGCGGACGCGGCGGTGCTGGCTTTCCGGCTGGGGTGAAGTGGAGTTTCCTGCCGAAGGATCGCGAAGTCACGTACCTGTGCGTCAATGCCGACGAGTCCGAACCGCCGACATTCAGCAATCGCGTGTTGATGGAAGAAGACCCGCATCAACTGTTGGAAGGCATCTTGATTGCGGGTTATGCGACGCAGGCGACGGTGGCGTATTTATACATGCGTGCGGAATTCGCCGAGCAGTATCACATCATGCAGGTCGCCCTCGACGAAGCCTACGAAGCCGGTTACTTCGGCAAGAATATTCTGGGCAGTGGATACAACCTCGAGTGCTACATTCACCGCGGCGCCGGCGCGTATGTTTGCGGTGAAGAAACGGGTTTGATCGAATCGCTGGAAGGCAAGCGCGGTTGGCCACGCATCAAACCGCCCTTCCCGGCGATACAGGGCGCGTTCGGTAAACCGACCGTCGTCAACAATGTCGAGACGCTCGCCAACCTGCCGCACATTGTCAATCGCGGGGCAGACTGGTTTTTGGGCATTGGTCCGGAAGGCAGCAGCGGTCCGAAATTGTTCTGCATCAGCGGCGCCGTCAACAAACCGGGATGCTACGAAGGGGCGATGGATTTTTCAGTCCGCGAGTTGATCGAGTCCGATCGTTTTGGCGGCGGAATGCGCGACGGTCTGAAAGTAAAGGCCGTCATGCCCGGTGGAATCTCCATGGGAATCCTCACCGCCGACGAACTCGACATGAAAATGGACTTCGCGGACCCGGCGAAGTACGGCTTGCTGGGTTTGGGAACGGCATCGGCGATCGTGGTGGACGACCAAACCGACATCCGCAAAGTTCTGCGTAACGTCGCAAGGTTTTTCTCGCATGAATCGTGCGGGCAATGCACGCAGTGTCGTGAGGGCACGTCGTGGATGTACAAAATGTCCAACCGCGTCGAGCGCGGTTTGGGTCGCATGGAAGACATTGAACTCTTGGGCGAGATCCCTGCAAAAATGGGAATGATGCCCGGTTTAAGTATATGTGGTTTGTCGGATGGCGCAGCGTTTGCGATTCGAACCATCGTCGAGAAATTCCGCAGCGAGTTGGAAGGCTACGTTCGGAGTGAAAATGACGATGCGGTTCGTATCGCTTTGGAAATTGCAAACTGATCCGTCAGTTTCTCGCCCGGGCTGTTGGCGCGGTCGGCGATGGCGGGTCACTTGCAAGACGTTGAAGTTAATCATTTGCCCGTAAATAGAAGCGGTTGATGGCCAAGATCATTCTCAACAATCAGGAAGTCGAAACGCGTGAGGGCATTCCGGTGCTGCAAGCTGCGTTGGAATCCGGCTTGAATGTGCCCCACTACTGCTACCATCCGGGGCTGTCGGTGGTGGCGTCGTGTCGATTGTGCCTGATGGAAATGAAAATGCCCCATCCCAAAACGGGTGAACTCGGTTGGGCACCCAAATTGATGCCGTCTTGTCAGACGCCGGTGCGCGACGGGATGGAAGTTCGCTTCGACTCCGACAAGGTCAATGAAAACCAAGAGCGGTGCATGGAGTTTTTCTTGCTCAACCACCCGCTCGACTGCCCCATCTGCGATCAAGCCGGCGAATGCCACTTGCAGGATTACTCTTACAACTTCGGTAAGAGCGAATCGCGGATGGTCGATCAGAAGCACGTTACACCGAAGAAAGACATCGGCCCAAAGACGCTGCTTTATTCCGATCGCTGCGTGATGTGTTCGCGCTGCGTGCGGTTTTGCGACGAGGTGGCAGGTACAAGCGAATTGTGCATCACCAATCGTGGAAGTCGCGCCGAGATCGATGTGTTCCCCGGCAAACCGCTCGACAACCCGATGCAAGGCAACGTCGTGGACATCTGCCCAGTCGGTTGCTTGCTAGATAAGGACTTCTTATTTGAACAGCGCGTTTGGTTCTTAAAAAGCGCCGATTCAATCTGCACCGGTTGCAGCACGGGCTGTTCGATTCGCATCGATCAGAATGAAGACCACGTCCATAGACTCAAACCGCGATTTAACCCGCGAGTGAATCAATGGTGGATCTGCGACGAGGGACGTTTCGGCTTTAAGTACATACACGACAAGACCCGCCTGACGCAGTTGAAGCTGCGTCGTGGCGAGTCGCTCGAATCGCTTCGCTGGGAATCGCTGGCTGAGACGGTGCAATATCGATTCGAGAACGTCGCCAAGAAACAAACAGATAAAAAGATTGCGGTGGTGATGTCACCGTTTATGGCCTGCGAAGAAGCGTGGCTGCTCGTGAAGTCGATTCGCGAGGTTGCTCCAGAGGCAACGCTCATACTCGGTCCGGTGCCAACCGTCGAACAGGATCAACGTTTTCCGGCTGGTGCAACCAATGGCGACACCAAGTTCATCATCCGCAAAGAGAAATGCCCGAATCGCAAAGGCATCGAACTCATCATCAAACACTTCGGTGGAAACTCAGAATCGTTTGAAGCCTTTGTCGAGCAAGCCGGCAAAGGCGAATTCGTAGCGGCTTGGATCAGCGGCGGATACCCAACCGAATGGGTCAGTAAAGATTTCGCCAAGGCATCCGGCAAGATTCCGCTGAAGGTCGTCCACGATTTGTTCCCGAGCGCACTGACCGAAGATGCCACGCTGATCGCTCCAGCATGTTCCTTCGCCGAACGCGACGGCAGTTTCATCAACGCAACCGATATCGTTCAGCCGTTCGCCCGTGCCATCAAACCACCGCAAGGTTGTAAGCGCGACGGACAGTTCCTGTTTGAACTTGCTGAACTAGAAGGACTATTCCAAGCCGCCAACGTCCGGGAGATGATGGCCGCCGAGATCAAAGAATTTGAAAACGTATACGTTCCGCCGCAGCTACCGGAACATCAGCATTAAGATCGAACTTGAACAGTCAGGTAGGGGCCGCTGTGCGGACCCTACGTCTGAAGTGAATCACCCAAGCAGCAGGTAACATGCTCAGTTGGCTTGAAAATCAGGCAGTATTCAGCGCGGTCCTATCCCTCCTTCTCATCGGCGGGATCATGACCAGCGTGGCCTATTGCATTTACTTCGAGCGCAAGATATCTGCTTGGATTCAGGATCGCCAAGGCCCCAACCGCGTGGGTTTTCTGGGCCTCTTCGGCAACTTCCATTTCTGGGGACTCGGTCAACCGTTAGCCGACGGCGCGAAGTTCCTGCTCAAGGAAGACATCATCCCATCGCGTGTCGACAAGCCGCTGTTCATCCTCGCTCCGGCGATCAGCATGGTTATTGCCTTGATTGGTTTCGTGGTGATTCCGTGGGGAGGGTTTTACATGCTGGGCGACACGTTGCTCAGCGTCCAAGTCGCCAACCCGGACGTCGGGTTGCTCTATGTCCTCGGCGTTGGTTCGATGGGCGTGTATGGCGTGGTGCTGGGTGGCTGGGCGAGCAATAATAAGTATTCGATGTACGGAGCGGTTCGAGCCACGGCGCAGATGCTGAGTTACGAAATCCCTATGGGCATCGCGATTCTCATTGTTGTCCTTGCGTGCGGCGAGTTGCGTCTGGAAGAAATCGTCGCCGGTCAAGTTGGCGGCAACGGTCTCTGGAACATTGTACTGCATCCGGTTGCGTTTCTGATCCTGCTCATCACGTTGTTCGCCGAAACCAACCGCGCCCCATTCGACCTTGCAGAAGCCGAGCAGGAACTTGTCGGCGGATTCCACACTGAGTACAGCGCCATGAAGTTCGCGATGTTCTTCCTTGGCGAATACGTTCACATGATTACGGGCAGTGCGTTTATCTGCGTGCTGTTCCTGGGTGGCTGGGAGCTTTCGTTTTTCGGGATTGGCCCCGCATTTCCGGGTACCGGAATCGAAGACACGGGATTGATTTCAGTGCTGATCAAGATCGGCGTGTTGAGTGTGAAGGTGGCGTTCTTTATCTTCCTGTTCATGCTGGTGCGTTGGACCCTGCCCCGCTTTCGTTTCGATCAGTTGATGCGATTGGCGTGGAAAGGTTTGATCCCGATCAGCTTGGGGCTCTTGATCCTAACCGTCCTTGGCGTGTACATGGGATGGCAGCGAAGCGTGATTTACAACCTTGGTGGCGAGATTGCCATTGTTGCGGCGACGCTCGGCGTGGTCGTTTTGGCCAACAAGCCGGTAAGCGGTCGGCAGGAAAACATGCCTGCATTGGGTCAACCGCTAGGCGGTTAGAGAGTTCGAGCGGCTAGAGAGATTGGGCGGTTAGCGATAAGACACTTTCTCGGTACTTTTTATGATTAGTGACGCGGACATCATCCTCATCAAAGAACCCAAGCTGTCGGCTGCCGACAAGCTTTACCTCACGCAGATTGCGGAAGGCGTGAAGGTGACGCTCAACCACTTGTTTTTCAAACCGAAGATCACGGTTGAGTATCCGGAAGAAAAGCGTCAACTTCGCGTCGATAACTACCGTGGCGTGCATCGACTCAACCGCGACCCCGACGATCGTGTCGCGTGCGTGGCGTGCTTCATGTGCGAAACGGCATGCCCAGCCCATTGCATCCACATCGTCGCCGACGAATCGCCTTGGGACGACCGTGAAAAATATCCGGAGCAGTTCGACATCGACGAACTTCGCTGCATTTATTGCGGCATGTGCGAGGAAGCCTGCCCGGTCGATGCGATCGAACTCACGACCGAGTATGACATGGTCGGCCACTCGCGCGACGAGATGATCTTCGATAAGGAAAAACTGCTCAGCGTCTACGACCAGACCAAAGACGTGAAGCCGCGTAAGAATCCGAAAATCAGCGGTTACGAAGGCACCGGCGATCGAGCGAAGTACGATCAACTTCGCCAGCGTTTGGAGGAGATCGTCGAAAAGAGCAGCCCTGACGAAGCAAATGGCGGCACCTCCGAGGGCAACAAATTGTGAGTTCGATGGTCCCCTACATTCTGTATGTCTTATTCGCATCGGGCGGGGCTGCGATCTACCTCGCCATGCCCAAGCCATCCGGTTCGCAGCGCCAGGCTGCGTTAATCCTGGGCGTTTCGGTCATTGCCGGGTTAATGGGCTTGATGAGCATGCATTTCGTCGCCCCCAACTCGAACAACCTTTTTTTCTACCTGTTCGCAGGGGTCGCGGTGCTGGCTGCAGGCCGCGTCGTGACCCATCCGGAACCGACTTATAGTGCCGTGTATTTTGCACTGGTCATTCTCAGCGTCGCCGTTCTTCTCGTGATTCAACGCGCGGAGTTCCTCGCCGTCGCGCTCATCATTATTTATGCCGGTGCGATTCTGGTGACTTACGCATTTGTCATCATGCTCGCACAGCAATCGGGTGCCGTCGCGACGAATACTCAGGCTCGCGAACCGATGATGGCCATTCTCGTGTCGTTCGTCATCGCGGGGGCCATCGCTGGAAAGATCGAACAACTCGACGCTGTCCCGGTGCGATTACAAGGCCAAGCCGTTACACAGGCGACCGACGTAGCCGATACTGTCGCGACGCTCGATGAAAATGATTCACGTTCCGGACACACGCGGGCGATCGGTTCGCTGATGTTCGGGCCCTATTTAATTGTGGTTGAACTGTCGGGAATCCTGCTGCTCATCGCAATGGTTGGCGCGATTGCGATCTCGCGAAAGCAGGTTCCCATTGAAGATACGGGCGAACCAAGGCTGCCAGTCGGCCAAATCGGACGTGAAGCGCCGCCGTTCTAGTGTGTATGACCAACTTGACGTTGAAAGCCAAAACCAATGCCTGAACCGAGTTCGTACATTTTGCTGGGTGCGGTTCTTTTCGCGATCGGTATGGTCGGGTTTCTTGCCCGCCGCAACCTGATCGTGATGTTCCTGTCCACCGAGATCATGTTTCAAGGCGTGGTGCTGAACGTTGTCGCATTTGGCCGCATGCACGGCCAGCTGTCGGGAAATGTTTATGGCTTATTCATGCTCGTCATCGCAGCCGTCGAAGCCGGTTTGGCGTTGGGGCTGGTCGTACTCCTGTATCGCAGAAAAAACACGCTCGACGCCGAAAGCTGGTCGGCGATGAGCGGATAAGACGATCGAGTGACCAAAGGTTGCACTCGGTCTAAGGAATCAATGAACGAATCGCTGATCACCAACTTAAGTGTATTGATCCTGCTGCTGCCGGCAGCTGGGGCGATTTGCGCGGGTGCATTGGGTCCGCGTCACCTCAAGGGCAACAGTCATTGGCCGGTGATTTTCGGAGTCGGTGGAGCTGCGCTCGCGGCGATCACGCTATTGTTTCAGGTGGTGGGTGCTGGCGAAGATTCCTCGTTGCTCATCGTGCTCTACCAATGGTTTGGCGCTGGTGGCAATTCTTGGTTCAACGTCGAACTGCTGATCGATCCACTGACAGCCGTCATGCTCCCGGTGGTTACCGGTATCGCCACGCTTGTCGTCATCTATTCCAAAGAATACATGCGACACCACGATCATCCCGAACGCGGGTACGAACGATTCTTCGCGTTTCTCGGTTTGTTCGTGTTTTCGATGTGCATTCTCGTTTTGGGCGGTAACTTCCTGCTGCTGTACCTCGGATGGGAAGCGGTTGGACTGTGCAGCTATCTTCTCATCGGTTTCTATTATCAGAAACCGTCTGCCGCAGCCGCCGCAAAGAAAGCCTTTCTTGTGAACCGGATCGGCGACTTCGGATTCGGGCTTGGCATCCTGCTGATCTACAACACATTCGGGCATCTGGACTATGCCACCGTTTTCGAAGCCGCGAAGTTGGGGCTTGATCATGATGTCGAAGCGCTGGCGAGTCTGATAAGCATTGACGTCATTCAAGCATCGGAACTCGCGTTGACGATCTCATCGCGCTTACCGATCATCGCCCTGCTGCTGCTTTGTGGAGCGGTCGGTAAGAGTGCCCAACTGCCGCTATACGTTTGGCTGCCGGATGCAATGGAAGGCCCGTCGCCCGTCTCAGCCCTGATCCACGCGGCGACGATGGTGACGGCCGGCATATACATGATGGTGCGGTGTGGCGTCATTTTCACTGCGTCGGATTCCGTGATGATGTTCATCGCAATCCTCGGTGCAGCCACTGCCATCTTCGCGGCAACGATCGCCCTTGTGCAAACCGACATGAAGCGCATCCTCGCGTATTCGACAATCAGTCAATTGGGTTACATGTTTCTCGGCGTGGGTTGCCTGGCCGCTGGGTCGGCTGTCTTTCACCTGATGACGCATGCGTTTTTCAAAGCGTTGCTATTCCTCGGTGCGGGAAGCGTCATGCACGCAATGGGTGGAGTTATCGACGTACGTCGGTTCGGCGGTTTGAAACGTATCTTGCCTGTCACGTACCTGACCATGCTGATCGGTTCCGCCGCCCTTGCCGGATTCCCACTGCTCGCCGGATTCTGGAGCAAGGACGAAATCGTACACGCCGCGTTCAATCGCCATGTCCTGTTGGGCGTCGTCGGGTTGGTCACGGCTTTACTCACCGCGTTCTACACTTTCAGGATGATGTTCCTCGCATTTTGGGGAGAAGAGCGCGTACCGGAAGGTGTCTCCGCCCACGAGTCGGGCAAGTGGATTTTGATTCCATTGGGGACCCTGTCGATCGGTGCGATCTTCTCCGGCTACGTCGGCGTTCACGTTCAAGGCGGCGGGTTCCTTGGGTTTCTCGAACCGCACGGTTCATTGCACCATTTCCTCGAACCGGTCACCGCTCCCTTCGCTGCACATGCGCACGACGCTCACGCGGCCGAAGTCGGGCACGGTTTCTTCGCGGCGATTGCGCACCACTGGTTGATGTACCTTTCGGCGCTTTTGTCGATACTCGGGATAGCGGTCGCGTACGTTTGTTACGTGCGCCGGCCGTGGCTACCGCAGGTGCTTCGGGCAACGTTCCCGCAAGCGCACCATGTGCTGCTCAACAAATACTTTGTCGATGAGTTTTATCACGCGGCGATCGTCTCACCGCTTCGCAAACTGGGGCGCTTCTGCTACCAAGCCGACGTATTCCTGATCGACGGGATCGTCTGGACGATCACCGTTATTCCAAGAATGTTCGGACAATCGTGGCGGACGCTGCAAACCGGCACGCTTCAGGGATATGGACTGGGGATGGCCGCAGGGCTCGCGCTGATTATTGTTTTGGTCATGATGACAACGTAAGCATTCGACTGTATAGCTAGAGGCAACCATAAACGTGGACTTCGTTTCAAACTGGATTCTAACCGCAGTCATCTTCATGCCCATCGTCGGTGCGGCATATGTGTGGTTTGGCAGCAGCAGTCGCGTCTCCCAAATTCGCAGCAATGCGATGATCGGATCGATGCTAACGTTGCTGCTCGTCATCTGTGCCGCAGGCCTGCTCAGCCAGGGACAGGGGCAAACCGTTGACGGGTACGGCTTGTACCACACCTCCGGATGGATGGCCGACGGCGACAACCGCATCGACATCAACTATACATTGGGCATCGATGGTGTCAGTGTCTGGTTGCTGCTGCTGACGGGCTTGCTTTGTCCGCTCGCGATCTGGGCGAGTTTTTCTTCAATCACCAACCGCGCCAAGGAATACTACTGCCTGCTGCTCTTGCTGGAGTCGGGCATGCTTGGCGTGTTTTGCTCGCTCGATCTGCTCTTGTTTTACGTGTTCTTTGAATTCACGCTGATCCCGCTGTTCTTCTTGATCGGAACATGGGGCGGACAGGAACGCGCCCGGGCTGCGACAAAGTTCTTTTTGTTCACCGTTGCGGGCAGCGTGCTAACGTTCGCGGGCGTTCTGTACCTTGCATATCACCAGTATAACTACGGCGACTCCGGCGTATTCACATTGGACATTCCGACGTTGGTTCGATATGGCCAAAGCGGGTTGATCCCTGCCGGAGTGCAATGGTGGATCTTCCTCGGATTGGTCGCCGGGTTTGCAGTCAAGGTTCCACTGTTTCCAGTACACACTTGGCTGCCCCTCGCCCACACCGAAGCACCGACGGCTGGCAGTGTGCTGCTGGCGGGCGTGCTGCTCAAACTGGGTACATACGGTTTCATTCGACTCGCCCTGCCGATCCTTCCGGAAGGCGCAGAAGCCTTCGCGCATTTCATGGCCGTGATGGCCATTGCCGGGGTGATTTACGGAGCGCTGGCTGCGTGGGTTCAGGAAGACGTTAAGAAACTCGTTGCCTATTCGTCCGTGTCACACATGGGTTTCTGCGTGCTAGGCATGTTCAGTCTGAAGATGGCCGGCATGACCGGGTCCGTTATGTATATGGTCAATCACGGACTCTCGACGGCTGCCCTTTTCCTTGTGGTCGGAATGATCTACGAACGTTACCACACCCGAGACATGAACCAACTCGGCGGACTTGCAAAACAAATGCCCGTGATGGCCGTCTTTCTCATCATCTTTACCCTCAGCAGCATCGGGCTTCCGGGTCTCAATGGGTTCATCGGCGAAATGCTCGTACTCATCGGCACCGCATCTTCAACCGAAACGCATGACGGCATGATCGCCGGCCCGCTCGGCATGGCCTACGCAGTACCCGCCGCCACGGGCATCGTCCTCGGCGCGATCTACATGCTGTGGATGTGTCGCCGCGTCTTGTTCGGCCCGGTCAACGAACCGCCGGGTACGCCAGATACGTCGGCTGGCCTGTCGCCCGATCTGAATGGCCGCGAAATCGGAATCCTTACGCCGATTGCAATATTGTGCCTAATCATCGGCGTTTGGCCGAAACCAATGATCGACTCCATACAACCGGCAATTGAGCAGCACGTACTGGCATCGCGCATTATCGAAGGTGACAACAACGCTGCCGAGGCGGACAACATCATCAGAGAATCGCAACACGCCGTTGGTAACAAGAATTTGAAAGCAGCCGTGATCGAATCCGAAAACGACAAACTTGCCGACTCGGGGGAGCGACATGGATATTAGCGCATATTTCCCCGGGTTCCTCCCAGAACTGGTCATGGTGATCGGCGCGTGCGCGGTGCTGCTCATGGGCGCACCTTCAAGGGCGACTTTTCCTGGCGACATGTCCAATCAAGCCCCGGGCATCCTTGCGATTGTTGTCGCGTTTACCGCACTGATCATCTCGCTCTGGCTCGGGCACCCAGCCACCGAAAACGCAAACCCGCCGGGATTGATCGCGTCAGACCTGTTGTACTACGTTCGAATCGGTGGGCTTGCTGTGGGCGTATTCATTCTGCTTGCGAATTTGCACCTTCCCGTCGCCACCGAGCGGGCCGAATTCTTTTCGATGATTCTGTTTTCGCTAACCGGGTTGCTGCTCACTGCCGCGGCCAACGATTTGCTGGTGCTGTTTTTTGCAATCGAACTGGTCAGCGTTCCGACGTACATCCTTGTCGCCCTTACGCGTGAAGACAAGCGCGCGTCCGAAGCAAGCGTGAAGTATTTCTTCCTTGGCGCAATGGCGGCTGCCATCATGGTTTATGGCTTCAGCTTTCTTTACGGCGCGCTGGGCGGAACGACTGTACTTTCCGGTGCCGGCGATTCGATGGCCAGCGTCGCAGGCGCAACGGATACGAACCATGCGATCGTGATCGCAGGTTTGCTGCTTTCGTTCGCGGGCGTGTTCTTCAAGTTGGCCGCCGTCCCATTCCATTCGTACGTTGCAGACGTCTACGAAGGTGCGTCGTCAACGGTTAGCGGGCTGCTGGGTTTTCTGCCAAAGTTCGCCGGACTCGTCGCCGGTGTAAAGTTACTCAGCGTGTTCGCGTGGGACGTGCCACCGCAAGTGCTGTGGACACTTTGGATCGTAGCAGCCGCCACGATGACCGTGGGTAACACCATCGCCCTGCTGCAACGAAACGTGAAACGTATTCTCGCATACTCGAGTGTTGCCCACAGCGGTTACATGCTGATCGGATTAATCGTCGGACCAACCCTGATCGCCGGCGCGGGACCGATGCGCGACGGCGTCTCTGCGATGCTCTTTTACATGGTGCTGTACGGCGCGATGAATCTGGGTGCGTTTGCCGTGTTGGGGGCGCTTGAAAAATCGGGCGAGAGCGTTGAAGACATCGCCGACATCGAAGGGCTGCACCAGCGACATCCCGGTCTTGCGCTGGCGATGGCGCTTTGCGTGTTTAGCCTGATGGGTTTCCCACCAACGGCTGGCCTGCTTGGTAAGGTTTATATTTTCTCAAGCGCATTTTCAGTTGGTGCCGATCACCCGTTCGGTGGGCCTTTGGTGGTGCTGGCCGTTATCGGCGTGATCAACTCCGCGATCGGTGCGGCGTATTACCTTCGCATCATTGCAGCTTGCTACAACCGTGAATCCAAGAGCGAAACCACCATCGTCGGTGGTCCGGCCCTTCGGTTGGCGATCATCGCTTGCAGCGGATTGATGCTGGTCTTGTTCATCAAACCAGCCCTCTTGAGTCGCGATGCGAAGTTGGCGGCTTTGACCGTTGTTGCAAAGGACCTTGCCCAAAAGAGCGTCACCGTCGCGAGCAAGCCTGTTGTGGCATCAAGCGATACCGAAACCCCGTAGCGCATTTTTTTGGTTTCCCGCTATTCATTAAGGTCAATCGGCCAATCGCCTCCGCCACGATCCATCCAATGGCTGAAAGCCAGTAGTTTCCGACGTGTTTGCTCTTTGAACCATGCATCGCCTGGTTCCCACCAGTCGGTAAACGCATCGCCCCTGACGAATTCAGCATGGCCGTCCCGGTAAGAAACATTGCTGCCATTTCCGTGAGCGATCTTGTCGATGTTGGGCGCTGCAATGTCGTGGGCAATCGCGGTCTGCGGTTTAATGCGATCCCATTGCACACCGGTCAGCCCGATACGTCGTTCAAAACTCGCCTGCGTGTGATTGACCCAATTGGGATTGTCGGGTCGCCACATCGTTTCGACGCTGGGCGGCCAGGGGTTGATCGGCGTGTCCCAAGCAAAGTCGGGATTCTTTACCGACGGACAGAAGAACACGCGCGGGTTCTTCACTTCGCCCGACTTCCACATCAAACCGAAGTTCCACCAATGCCCCGGTTCCGGCCCCGGTGGCGGCGGATTGGAGACTTGAAAGATTTGATGACGATGATGCATCGCCGACAACCAGACCTGATTGTCCTTATTCATACCTAGCAGCGCGTCGAAATATTCCGGTCCAAATCCTCCGAAATGAACAGGTTTCCAATCACATTCGGGTCCCGGAAATTCGCAGCTTCCGTTTATGTCGACTCCGCGTCGCGCTAGTTGCGGTGGCGAATCGAACGTGATTCCGTACAGTTCCCACGTAGTGGATAATCCGCGCAGGTGGGCAAGACACACCACACGACGGGTCTGTTCGCGCGCTTTCTTTACGGATGGCAAGAGAATCGACACCAACGTCGCAATGATTGAAATTACAATCAGCAACTCGACGAGTGTAAAACCCGCTACGCACTTGTCGCGCAGAATCCGTAATTGTTTGATTTGCCTGCCGATTCGATCAACCCCGATCACTCGCCCGGTACATCAAAAATTCGGTATATCGAATATATCGGACCGTTCGGTGTACATCCAAGCAGAATCCAACTGTTGAGGCGCAAATCGCACTTCCTGGCGGCTGCCATCCTAGCGCAGTTACTTGGCGGTGAGCAGTTTTTCCGCGTATTCGAGAAGCCGCTCCATGCGAAATGGTTTGCTGAGGTAGCCATCGACGCCGCGACTTTCAGCCCAGGCTTTGTGACGGTTACCAGCATTTCCGGTGATCATGATGACCGACGGTTTGGTTCCGTCGCCGCGTTTGAGTTTATCCATCACGAGAAAACCGCTGCGCTTTGGAAGCATCGCATCCAGCACGACGAGATCGGGCGCATCGGTTTCTGCAATCGCGACGGCCGCATCGCCATCGGAAGCCGTGCAGACATTTGCACCGGTATCCTGAAGCGCCGTTTGAATCGCCGAAAGAATATCCGGATCGTCATCGACGACGAGTATGGTCTTTCCCTGAAAGTGTTCAGACATCTGATTGCCTCCCAATGTCATCGCCAAGGGTCGGCATGGCCTACTGTCTTTGGTAACACGTTTTGAATTGAAACCCCGTTTACCCCGCTGGCCCCTGAAACAGGTTGCCCCCGAAATTGGTGCCCCCTTGTTCGAGATGACGCCATAAGTATAGGATCGACCAGACGGCTATTCAAATAACCGCGTGAATTGACTGTGAATCGCATCGAAGGGCTAAAAAATACTTTAGACTACGACGCCACTTGACTATTCTAACGACAATCGGAATCGAGATGTTTCCAGATTGTCACCGATGACGATTGGTCACCGAGTTGGTCGGCGTTATTTTTTTTCTTTGGGCGACTTGTAAGTTTCGCCTGACTCGAATTCGCCATCAATGAAAACGCCAACGCAGTGCGTCGTGTATTCAAACGGATCGCCATCGTACATCGCAAGATCGGCATCTTTACCAACTGCGATTGAACCGACGCGATCTTCGATGCCAAGAATCTTTGCAGCATCAATCGTAACCGTGCGCAATGCGCCATCGAAACCAAGTCCATTTGCTGCGGCCCATGCGGCTTCAAACAGAACAACCCGCGTCTTCGGGACATAACTTTCGTAACTGCTTTGCATACCGACCAAGATTCCGACTTCGCGAAGTTTGGCTGCGGTTTCAAAACTGGCGTTTTCCAGATCGCGGCTGAAT
This sequence comes from Alphaproteobacteria bacterium, assembly GCA_028285105.1. Lineage (GTDB taxonomy): Bacteria > Planctomycetota > Phycisphaerae > UBA1845 > UBA1845 > UBA1845. Next base: position 35,445 of record JANQQE010000001.1, on the reverse strand, counting down.
CGTGCCGTCGTGGGGTGGATGATGACCGGGATGCCCGCGGATTTGATTTCATCGATTAATAAATGGCACTCTGCCGCCCCATCAAGAATCAATCGAAAGTCGAATTCCTTCGCCAGACGCATGGCATTAGCGATGTCGTTGGCACGGTGGGCTGTGATGATGAGCGGTACTTCCTTGTTGAGAATGCTCGCCAACGCTTCCTTCTTGAGGTCGATGCTGGCTTTCTTTTCGTCGTCGTCGAGGTTTCGTTTTTTTAGATAATTCTGCGCATCGACGAAAGCTTCGCGCAACATCGACATCATTTTGCCGCGCGTGCCGGGCGATTTGTCGCCTTTCTTGCGTGCGGAACTCGACAATGTCGCAACGATCGCCGCCTTCTCTCGAACAAGGGCGTCTTCAACCGTATTCCCCCGCGTCTTGACGATCATCGTTTGTCCGGAGATCAACTCGCCCGGAGCGTGTCCTGTATGCACCGTCGTCACACCGAACTGTCGCACCCATGCCACCAACGGATCGTGGGCGTTGTATGCGTCGATCGCACGAAGTTCCGGCTGAATGGGTGACGAATGTTCGAGTTGATCCTGATCCTGCTTTTGATTGAGGATACCCGTCAGCCCGACCGTCGCATGCGTATCAATCAAACCGGGCGTGACGACCTCGGCTTCGTAAACCTTTGCGCCATCCGGAATCGAAACCGAACCTGCCGTTCCGACGGCTGCGATCTTGCCATCGCGAATCACGACGATGCCGTCAGTGATTGAATCGCTTTCCATCGTATGGATGGTCTTCGCGCGGATAACCACTTGCGCGACGGCTGTACAAGCAAATGCGTGGACAGCAAAAACACCAACAAGAATTCGAACAGACGCTGGCTTCATATTATTCGACCTTCCATCGAACGATGGGATGCATTCTTGAATTTGGACTTATCCGTCAGACTCATGACTTCTACAACAAAGATACGGTTCTTGATCGTGACCCGCGCCAAACCCACCGACCGCGTGCAGAAAGTCTTCGGGGTCGCTGCGATCAAAGACTTTTTTGCCTTCGACGTAGGTTTCAAGAACCTTGGTGTATACGCTGAAGGGATCGCCATCGAGGACAACGAAGTCGGCATCTTTGTTGGGTTCAAGCGAACCGATGCGGTCATCCAACTCCAGAATCTTTGCCCCCGCAATGGTCAGCGCTTCCAACGCTTTTTGACGCGACATGCCAGCCCGAACGCCCAACGCAGCCATTCGGAGGAACACGCGCGAATCCGTAATCCAATCGTCGGTGTGAAATGCCGTAAGAACTCCCGCTTCTTCCAGGAACGCTCCGGTTTCAAAGATAAGGTTACGTGCTTCAATCTTCCCGCCCGGACTGTCGATGATTAGAATCGAACACGGCGCGCCCGACTCTGCGATCTCGTCCGCGACCATCCAACCCTCGCTGACATGATGCAACACCACGCGAAACCCGAACTCCTTCGACAGTCGCAGCACCGTCATGATATCGTCGTTGCGATGCGTGTGATGATGAACCACCCGCCGTCCTTCCAAGACTTCGATCAAGAATTCCTTGCCGAGATCGCGGGCGGGTCGCTTCTTGTCGTCGTCTTTGAACTTGGCCATCTTGTCGCGGTATTCCATCGCATCGACGAACATCTCGCGCACCAGCGATGCCGACTTACCACGCGTGCCGGGAAACGGTTTGTTCCGCTGCGAGTTGGTACCGTTGGCCATCTTCATGCCACCGGCGATGCGACCGTCCTTGAAATGAATGAACCGATCCTCAATGGTGTTGGCTTCGCGAAGTTTCACGTACACGGTCTGACCGCTCAACAAGTGACCCGAACCGGGCATGATGTTCAGCGTCGTCAATCCGCCAGCCACCGCCCGCCGAAATCCACTGGAGCGAATGTTGATGGCATCGTAGACGCGCACTTCGGGATGCAATGGACCGGAACCGTCACCACCCCCCACTCCGCCGATGTGACTGTGCGTGCAAATCAGACCGGGCATCAGAACCTTGCCGGCAACATCAACGACCACCGTCCCGTCGGCAAAATTGCGGTCATCCGTCGCCCGCACTTCCGCGATCTTGCCATCCTTGACGATCAGCACACCGCTTTCGATTTCTTCGCCAACGATGGGGATGATCCTCGCACCGACAAATGCGGTCGCCGATTCCTGTGCCATCGCAGAAGGCACGATGCACATGATCCACGCCAAGACCGGTATCCAAAAACGCTTCATGCTTCTTCCTTGTTCAGAGGATAACAACAGCCGCTAGTTATCTTTGTCTTCATCCATGTCGCGCCGGGCCCGTCGCTTGGCACGCAGCAATCGAGATGTGGCATCTTCATCGTCACCGTCGGCAGCAGCGCCCGGAGACTGCTTGGGTGCTTGCGATTTATCCTTCCTGGTTGACGGACCGGTTTCGATGGATTCTCGCAAATCACCAGCGTCGATCTTAGCCGCATCGTCCCCGACGTCAAAACGCGCCCCGCGATCGACATCGGGCTGGTGCGTCGGCTTGGCTTTGGTTTTTCCTGAAGCTTCATCCTGAACGCGATCGCGCACATCTTTGAGTTGACCGATCGATGCCGTGCTGCGTTCGCCAGCTTGCCCGAGTACAGCTACATTGGACGTCAGCGATTCGATCAACGGGCCAATCGACTTGAAGCGCATCGACCATCCAATCAACTCGACCAACAGAATCACGCCAAGGATACCCCACCACGGACCGTAAATAACGCCCACCCCAAACAGCAACACAACCATCAACACCAATTCAAACACCACCGAAAACGCCAGCCAACTCGCCAACCGCCGAATCGCGACGTCCAGCAGAAATAACGGCAGCAAAATCCACGCAAGCATCCATTCCCAGATCGGTTCCTTCGCGCGGTTCGGCGGCAGGTCGTGATCGAAAATCGGATGGCTGGCGGCTTGGCTCATGTCTTCGTGCCATCGCCCACCGGTCACGTCCTTGACCTTTTCCAGCAAAGCAACGTTGGTCGTCAACTCGCGAAACTCCGGCGAAAACGGGACCGAGACGCCCGTTTGAATCGAGCCTTGCGCGACGCCATCTTCATTGACGGCGACGTTGGCGATGTACTGACCGGTTTGATCGACTTTGAATTTGGCTTCGTAATGTCCCGGACCGGTTTGCGTGAAGACAAGCTGCTCGGTTTTTTGATCGGGTTTGATGATGACCCCAGGCAGCGAAAGCATGTTGAGTGCGCTGGCATCTTTGTCCACCGCATCGACCACGACCGTGCCTTCGTTTCCGGTGATGCGGGTGAACACATCGAGGTTGGCTGGCGCTTCCTGCCGCATCGACCAGCGAACGATCTGCGACCAGAGTTTGGAGTACTTTGGCCAACTCACCCATGCCCCGCCCCATCGCGGCCAGAACCCGCTGGTGAATGCAACGGTTCGCCCCAGACCGGCTTGCCAGTGGGCCAACACGGGATCGGCAACGCCATCCTTACCGAGTCGCACAAGCGCGATCTGCGCTTCATCCTTTGGCGATGTCAGGACCATTCCGCCAAGCGGGGGCAACGGCTCGCCCGAACTGATGCCAGCCAGCATTTCGCTTGCTGCGTATTGAACCTGCGGCGAAAAACGTTCTTCACTGATGAGCGAGCGCCTAACGACCTTCGATTCCTTGACGAAAATCTTCGGCAGCTTCTTGGGATTGCGACACGGGTAGTATCGCCCGCCGGTTTTCTTGGCGATATCCTTGAGCGGTGCTTCCATCACATGCGATCCGAAACCGATGCCGATGGTGCTGCACGTGATTTTATTTTTCTTCATATCTGCAATTACGCTGGCGGCTGGCGGTGACGGATCGCCGTCGCTGATGATGATGATGTGCTTCTGCGCCGCATCGGTGGCCGCCAACCCCTTGGTGGCCATCTTCATTGTGGGGTCGAAGTCGGGCATGTCACCGATCGTCATCTGGTCGATGCGTTTCTTGATCGACGCTTTGTCCGTGGCGAGTTGCAACGGTACATCCCAGTTCACCCCGCCCGGAGACCACGAATACGTCAGCACACCGAAGTAATCGCGCGAACTGATCGTATCGAGCGATGTCTTCGCCACCTCCGTCCCCCAGTAATTACCGCGTGCGATCTCACAACTGTGGCAAATCACCGCCAGCGCCCCGCGTGGAATCACCCGCTTGTGCTTGATCTCGAAATGCACCGGCATGACTTCAGCCAAAGGCGTTCCGATCCAACCACCCGCGCCGAAGGAATCGTCGCCACCGGTCATGATCAACCCACCGCCGAGGTTGGAAACGTAATTGACGATGTCCATCTGCTGTTCGGACGTAAACGTGTTGGCTGGCACGTTGGCGAGAATCACCACCGAGTAACTCATCAAATCGAGCAAGTCCAGATTGCCAGCCGAAACGTCGCGTACTTCGACGGTGATGTTTTCCTTGCCGAGCGCCTCAACCAACGCCAGATCGTCTTCGTCATTCATGGTCAACAGCAGGGCCTTGCTCTTGCCGGCAACGAACGAAAACGAGGTGGCGGTGTTGTTCTCTTCAATGCTGTCGCCGCGTTCCGGATCGTCGGGTACAAACCGCGCCTCGAAGCGCTGCGGCCCACCGCCTTCAATCGGCAACTTCACATTAAACGGATTGTTGCCCGGTCGAAGAGAAATGCGTGATGCGTCTTTTGGAATCTCAACCAAACGCCCGTTGTGGTAAATCTCGACGTGTCCGGTTGTCGCTCGTTCGGCATGCAGCAACATCCGAAGCGGAACCACATCCCCCTCAGCCACCCGCGTCGGCGCGACCAGCTTGTCGAAGTACACTTCATTGCGGTGTTCGTACCACAGCGGAACCACGTCTATCTGAACGCCAGCTGCTTGGGCGTTTTCAGCCTCGGTCAGAATGTTGCCCATGTTGTCGTTGCCATCCGACATCAATACGATGCGCTTGGCGCTGTCATGCGGAAACATCGCAAGGGCCAATCGAATCGCAGCCGCCACATCCGTGCGATCGCGATGATCCATCTCCGGAAGTCGCCCCACCGGTACATGGTATCCGCCCTGCATCGGTAATTGCTGCAAGTACGCATTGGACGCAAAGTCGATCATGCCGACACGGTCGCGCGGTTTGTTTTTGATCTGGGCGCTGACCGTCGTGAGGTACTCTTCCTGAACCTGCTGCAAGTCTTTGACGCTGTCGGATCGGTCCATCAAAAAGAAAACGGTGAGCTTGTCGGTCGTGCGAACATAGGTCACATCTGCAAGACAAAGTGCGAGTACAACGATCACCAGACTGCGCACGAGGATCGCCATCACGCGCCGAAAGGGTCGAACCGCAACCAGCACCCGCCACGAAACCACCGCCAACACCGGTATCACGAGAAGCAACCACAACCACATCGGCTTATCCACCGACAATGGCAGGAGCAAACCCAGACCGAACGGGTAAGGCTCAAAGTTGCTAATCATCGCACCGATCACTTTGATTACTTCTCCAGAATCTGCACCCGTGCATTCAGCGAATCGACAATACACACGCGCCCATCATTGCCAACCGCCGCACCCCACGGCGCCCAGAGTTCGCCTTTGCGGCGCCCTTGCTTTCCCCAACTGCGCAGGAGTTTTCCTTCGTTATCAAACCACTGTAATCGATGGTTCCCGAATTCGCACACGAGGATCGTGCCATCGTCGAGGCAATCGATGTCATAAGGATACCGCAACTGGCCCGGTTCGCCTCCCATTTCTCCCCACGACGACAAGAATTGACCGTTGAGATCGAATCGCAAGATGCGGTGGTTGCAAGCGTCTGCCACCCACAGCGTGCCCTCACGGTCAATGTCCAGAGCTGCCGGTCTGCGCATGATCTTCCCGTCGACTTCGCCAGCGCAAACCGCGCTGACGAATTCAAACTCTGGCGACCACTTGGTAACGCGATCGTTGCCGTTGTATTCGCTGACATAGATGAACCCGTCGTCGTCAACCGCGACATCGGTAGGCAACTGGAATTCTCCGTCGCCGTTGCCTTCGCGACCGAAGCGGGCAAGTTCGTTTCCGTCGGCATCGAAAACCATGACGCGATGGTAATGCGTGTCGGGAACGTACACCCGGTCGTCGGAGTGTGCGTATATTCCGACCGGCTTGCCTGCCAATCGCTCCGGCATCGACCAACCCAGTTGGAAAGCACCATCGGATCCGAAACGTTGAATGCGTGCGCTCTTGTCAACAACATAGATTCGATTCTGACGATCGACGGTGAGCGCTCTCGGATAGCTGAACTCTCCCTGCCCGAGTCCAAGTCCACCGAACATCACTGCCACCTCGTCGTGTGGTTCGGTATTCTGCTTGCAACCGGTCATCGCACAAACAACCACCATTAAGAACCGTACCAGGGTTGCAGCGCGGTTCCATCGGCGGCGAACAATGCTCGCGACTGGATTGCCTGGTTTCCTCGTCATCGTATCTGCTATCGTCTCCATCGCCCTGCCCAGGCAAATACCGCGATTCCCGGACATGCCGCGATCAATAGTAGTACGCAAAGGGCGGCCAATATGTCGTCCTCAAATCGGTGGAATTTTTCGATCATGACCAGTGACACCGGCGAGAACATCGGCACGCGGGTCAGCGATGTCGTCGCCACCTCTGCAAGATTCATCGCCGTCGCGATCAACACACCCGCGCACATCGTCGGCCAATGGTTCGCAATTGTCACGCGCCAGGTCGCAAGCGCCGGCGAAGCACCGTCTGCCATCGCCGCACCCATCGTCGAATCGTCGGATTGGCGGACAGCCACGTACGCGAACAGCACACCCATCCAACCGAACCGGGCGACATATCCGACGACCGTCAGCAACCAATGACTGTACACAGCCTCAATCGGGAGATAGGCTGCCACAACGGCTTCGCCGATCAATGCGCCGGGAGTGACTGCCCAGATTAGAACAAGTAGCGGCGCGATGCGACGAAGCGTTGACGACGCCGCGATGCAGGTTCCCATCCAGATCGTCATCGCGCCCGCGATCAATGACGTCGCAATCGAATATCCGATATCCGCCCGATAGATATTCCATGTCGTGGCGATGGCCTTACCAAGTTCGATGTCTTTTGCGAGGCCATAGATCGGAACCAACGTGGACATTGCAACGATCGCCACGACGAATGCCAACGCACCCCTGGAAATCCCGGAATGCACTTTCGCAGATTCTTCGTTGTCGCTTGCCGCACCGCGGGTTCCCAGTGCGAATGCAATTGTGACGGCGAGCACCATCGGGGCAAGAAGCGGCAAACTGGCAACAACCGTCGGACCGGGATACGGTGACGATGTCGCCTCGCTCAACAATGCCGTCGCATATACGATCATGTCGCACGCATGCGGTACTGCATAGTCGCCAAGAAACAATGCAAACAGCAACATCCAACCGCCAATGATCGGGCGAACCAGTACCGACATCAGCACATGACGAAGCGCGGCAAACCGACCGCCATGCATCAACGCGACTTCATAGTACGCATGACCTCGCCGGGCCCACGCCCCGCCAACCAGTAACGCAGCGATCGGCCAACACCAAAGCGACCAGACGAGGACGCATCGTACTTCACCGATCGCACCGATCCACGATCGCACACCCAAGGCGATCACCATCGGCGGGAGGATCAGGGGTGCGATGACCAGACTCGCTACGAGCCCGAATTGACTCGCGTTCATCGACTTGCCAATCAGCACAATACCGGGAAGCGCCAGAATGAATGTCGCGGTCGCGCCAAGTGCGGCTAACCCCGCCGACTGAATGAACAATCCCCAAGCGAATCCACCTGAGGAAGCGTCGGTCGGTCCCATTGCCGCAACCGTGCCAGACGGTACCGCCCCAAAGCACTTGACGACCAACATGACAACCGGATACGCAACGGTCGCCAAGAGCAACATGACGCCAACCAGCATGAAGATGGCGAATGCTTTCTGGGTCACTTCAACAGCGTCTCGCGGCAAATCTGGATGGCTGTTGGCATGGCGTCGGCGATCGCGTCGGGTGAAACGAGGTTGGCTTTGAATGTCTGCATTTTCAATTCATCGCAAAGTGCCGGACGAACCGGATAATTTCCCGAGTCGCTCTTAGCCAGCATTCGTTCCACTTCCGGCGCAAGGACGTAGTCGATCAACCGATGGGCTGCATGGTTGTTTTCCGAACCCTTCAGCAACGCGACGGTATTCGGGATGGTAAGGATACCAGCCCCCTCCAACTCCGGAAACACCATCGCAACACTGTGCCCCTTGCGCTGCGCAACCATGACATCGTCCGAATCGGTCATCGCGTACTGTACCGTACCATCGATCAATCGCCGGACTGCCGTACTGTTGCCGTCTGCGATCAAAACACCATGCTCGACCAACGATTTAAGATACGCTTCGAGTTTTTCGCGGCCCCAATTGGCCGCCAGCGCCGCGACATGGCCTCGCGTCGTTCCAAAGAGCGGATTGGCGACAGCCAGCTTTGATGCAAACCGGGGATTGGCCAACCCACCCCAAGTCTTGGGTAAGTCGTCAGGCTTGGTGATTTTCGGATCGTATGCCAACACGCGGGCCCGCAACGCAAACCCGGTCCAAAGTCTATTCTTGTCGCGATATGCCGGATCGATGTCGGCAGCGCTGTGTGAATCGTATGGGGCGAGCAATCCCTCGCGGGCAAGCAGCACGGTCTGCGACTGTTCGCTCGACCAGAAAACGTTTGCCCGCGGACGATCCCTTTCAGCGCGAATCCGATTGACCAGACCGGTCGTCTTGCCTGCCTCCGAATCCGTAACGAGTTCGACGCTTTCGCCAGATTCCTTTTCGTATTGCGCGATGACTTCACGCAAAAACCGCTCATCGACGCTGGAGTAAAGTATCACAGACGCATGCGCTTGGGCGTCGGCGGACCCGCTTGATGGTTTGCAGGCGATGCTTGAAACGGTTATCGCCCATCCAATCGTCGCAATGATTGTGCAAGCGAGCGTTCGGCGTACCGGTCCGGTTAAGTTCTTCATGTGCTTTGATTGATGCCGAGGAAGAATTTGAACGCAACTACTGGATCAAACGGGACGTAGAACTAACGATTCGTAATATTCAGATGTTAGTCGTCTGAATCCGACGTCTCGGATTCGGAGTCCGCATCTGCATCGCCGTCAGCCTCTCCACCTTCCGAATCGCCTTCATTGCTAGCGGGCATCTGCGAACCAAATCCTTTTGGTAAACGTTTGAAGTATTCGCGGACGGCTTTTTGATATTGGCGGGGAATCCGATCGTTGTCCACGGTATCGATCGCGTCGCGCTCAGCGGCTGCAATCAACTCGACGAATTTCTCGCTGGCTTCACCCTTGACCTGCTCGCCATCGACGAGAAACTGCCCGATGATGCGCCCCTTGGTCGTTTCAACTTTGCCACGTTCGATTTTGAATGCGATATCGGTTTGCTGTTTTTGCGCCAGACCGCCGCGCCCGCGCCCCTGCGAGCCTTGTCCACCACCGTTTCCGCCTTTCCCTTTGCCTGAACCGCCTCCGCTGCCCGAGCCCTGCCCCATCCCGCTGCCGTTGCAACTTGAACAACTCTGGCCATTCTTCTGACCCGTGCCCGAACACTGCTTGCACGAATCGTTCATGTCGTTCTTTGCCGACTCCAAATCGGACAGCGTCGATTCGAGTTGGCTCATTTCCTGCTCGAGCGATTCCATCTCGCTGAGTTGCTCTCCTGCGGCTTGCATCTCGCTGCTGGCAGAATCCATTTGACCGGAGGCCGCCGCCTGCGCCGCTTTCTGCATTTGCTGGCTCATCTGATTGATGGCCTGCTTTGCACCCTGCTGCTTTTTGACTTGCTGGGCGAGTTTATCGATTTGATTTTGCGACAAGCCGTTTTCTTGAAGCTTCTTCTTCATCTGCTCGAGGTCTTCCTTGGTAAGCTTTTGAAGCATCCGCTCGACGTCTTCTTTCTTGATTCCGGCTTGTTCGAGTTTCTTTTGAAGTTGCTCCTGTTTTCCGATGTCATCCAACTGCTTGGCCAGGTCGGCCAACTGCTTCTGCATTTTCTTGGTGAATTCCTTGTCGCTCTCCTGTTTGAGGGTCGCGAGTTGTTCACGCATTTTTTCGAGCGTCTGCTTGGCCGTCTTGAAATCGCCCGCCGCCAACTCGCGCGTCAGCTTCTGCACCGGTGTTCTCTCGCCCGTCGGTTCCTTTAGCGCACGAAGCATACGCTTGGTTTCTTTGACCTTGTCGTATTTCTCGTCGCCTTGCTTCTTGCGGAGGGCGTCTGCCAGATGGTCGATTTTTTTGATGCCCTGGTGACGAAGATCCTGCGGTTTGGCCAACTTCGTTTCTGACATCGCCTCGAGCTTCTCGATCTCGTCCTTCATGTCCGACATCGCCGGATTGCCTTTGGCCATCTTCTTGATTTTGTCGAGACGTTTTTTAACTTCAACCTTGGTGGCTTCGACCTGGACCGAATCCTTTAATCGTGACTTGGCATCGTCCGACTGAAACAAACCATCGGGAACCAAAAACATCGCCAGCGCCACCACCGAAGCAGCAATCGCCGAAGTTCCCGAACTCGGCCAACGAAGTCTGAGATGCTTGCGAACAGTGACAGACGAGGCAACACTAGACGCATCGGTGCAAACGGCCTGCGCAAAAGGATCGTCGGATTCAGTAAGGTATAAGCTACTGCTGACGCGTTCCGAAAAACCAGCGGCGTCATCCAGGGCGGCAGCGGCCTGCGCTTCTGACGGCGCCGAAACAAAGCTCCAAACAGTTCCGGCCACAACCGCCAAACCCAAAGCACATCCCGCAATCACCAACCATGGCATGTCCCAGCCCGACAATCGCGCGATCAACACAAACAAAGCGAAACTGGCTGACACCCAAGTCAGCACCTGAGTACTCGTTTTCAACCAAAGATTTGTCCACAAACGGGTTCGTGCACGGGCAACTTGCTTCTGAATGTTACTCATGTTCGATTCTCCATTCGGACTCAATCATCTGATGATTGCGATCTCTAACGTGAACGATGCATTTCAAGTCAAACCAGGCACCGGCGCGAAAACTTTCGCTACTTAGGTACAATTACCCAAATTGAATTCTACGCTCCCGAATCACACCGGGCAACCGATATACTGCCAGCATCGTGAAAACTGGTGTTGAAGCTTCAAGGCAACGTTAACGCGCGAACTTTTCGTCATTGCGCTATCGAACCCATTCGGTCGATCAACTTGCACGTCTCGCTCGCAGCACCACCAGTCATCCCTTTGGTCGGGGATACTCTCGTTCGACATACATTCAAACTGCACGGATGCACTGTCGCCAGATCTTGGGAGTTGTATCCGTGTTGCGCCCCTTGGATACCCATCTCAGTTCGACCCACCGCGCAACTTCCTCACATCGAGTCAATACCAGGAACCCCGAACATTGGGTTTTCCAGACAATCATTCTGCTTGTCGCATCCGCCATTCTATTTCTTGGCATTTACATCAGACTACGCCGAATCACGCTGTCCATCGCAGCAGCATTTTGTGTATTTCTGTGTGGTCAACTCGTGGTGCCGCGATTGGGGCGTTATCGGCCCACCCGTCAAAGTTCGCTTTTCCGCCAAAATTGGGCGATGAATTCGCTCTACAACCGCAACCTCGCTCAATTCAAGCGACAGGCATGCAGGATCGCGATGCTGGCCATGACGCCTAGAGCATTCGAGCAATTCGTCCTGCGGTACTTCGAGTTACAAGGTTTTTCAACCCAATGCACACCACAAAATCACGATGACGGAATAGACGGTATTGTCAAACGCAAGGGTTGGATTGCACTGATTCAATGCAAGCGATACCGCAATCCGGTCGTTCAGCGACCAGTCAGAGAATTCCTCGGCGTCCTCACGAAAATGAAAGCCGACGCAGGATTCTTCGTGACGACGGCAACGTTTGCTCCAGGAGCCCGGCGCTTTGCCTGCGGAACGGTCATCACACTGATTGACGGCGAGACGCTCACGCGATTGGTTCACGCAATACCGTATCGCGATCCGACCACCGGAAACCCACTCTGATGAAGCGCATTTTGCGCCTTCGCAAGAACGGGATTCCGGCTACAATCCGTGGTATCATGTTTAGACCAACAGATTCAACGTTTCTTCGATGCATGTTCGGTTCGGTGCTGACCATTTTCGTCGGTCCTTCATTGGCTGACCCGACTCCAGAACCCAAACCAACGAGTTCGCCCTCACCATCACCCACACCAGCCCCAAGGGTCCTTCTGGTTGAAGGGCAGGTATTCAACCACAGCGGAGGCGGTATCGAAGGCGCGACGGTCACGCTTACTTTGAAGAAAGACCAGTCGGTCATCGCCGAGTCCAAAACTTCTGAATATGGCGACATAAAATTGGAGGCCGAGAAACGCATCGCCGGTGAAGCGGCCGTGACCATCGTCAAAGCGCACCATGTCGCTGCAACCATCGATGTCATGTTGACCGTCGATGGCGATCTTCCTTTTGTCGATCATCAAATGGAGGGCTCGATCGTCCTCGAAGGAACGGTCACCGACAGAGCCACACAAAATCCCATTGAAGGCGCCGAGGTACTGGCCAAGTCCGGTTATAAAGATTACGAAACGAAAACCGATGCCAAAGGTGCATTCAAGTTGGAAGGCATTTTACCCGGTGGCCTTTCGATTAGTGTCAAGTCGAAAGGGTATGCCGACCATGACGTGCGCATTCGCGAAGCCGAAAATGCCGGTCTGCAATCGGTTCGACTCTCGCACGAACGAATTGTTAACCTGACTGTCGTTGACGACAAGAATCAACCGATCTTGAACGTCGTGATTGAAACCGTCGATATGCCGCATCAAAAATATCGACAGTCCATAACCAACTCTGAGGGTCGGGCAAGGCTTGAAGGACTCGCCTTCGATTGCGAATCGCTCAAAGTGCGGTTAACGCACCAATCGAAAGTCTCCGATATCGATTTCGAGCGCACGGTCGAATTGCCCATGGGTGCAACCGAATCCGATCACGAGCTGGTCATGGCATCGGCTGGCATCCTAGCGGGCAAAATCATTTCGAAATCCGGCGACCATTTGTCATCGAATGTGGTCCCCAGAAACGGCGCGCGCATTTCGATCGGAACGACCGCTCAAGAGGCCTCCCCCAAAGCGTGGTCCGATTTTGAAGGCATGTACGAAATTCCAGGCGTCCCGAGTGGGCAGGTTGTGGTCACGGTCCACCTTGCGGGACATGCTCCGGAATTGAAAGTCGTAGAAGTCCAGCCCAACAAGACGTCCAAGCTCGATTTCGAACTCAAACCAAGTCGCTCGATTACCGGCATTGTACGAGACACCGAAGGCAACGCCCGTCCAGGTGCGTACATCATGGCCACCGATTGGCGCGGTCACTCGTCGCTCGGGCTGGCGGCAATAACCGATGTGAATGGTGCGTTCCAAATGCTCGACGCCCCGCACGATGAATTTAAGGTTTCGGTCTATGCCGACGGATTCAAACCGCTTGTCGATCAAGTGATCTCATCCGACAAAACCGCATACGAGTTCACGTTGAACATCGATCCACGAACCACCGGACCGGAGATGGCCTCCTCGATCAAAATTGGCGAAGACGCCCCGGCATTGTCAGTGACAACACTCGACGGAAACGAGCTAAATTTAAGCGAGTTGAGTGGGAAAGTCGTGGTGCTGGATTTCTGGGCAACATGGTGCGGACCGTGCATCGCCGAAATCCCCGCCATGATCGAAATCTTCAAATCCTATGGCGACCGCGACGACGTCATCATCATAAGCATCAGTCTCGATGCCGATAAATCCAAGCTGCGATCCTTCGTCAAGGAGCGAAAGATGAACTGGCATCACGTATTCGGCGAGACCGGTAATGCCAACAAGGCAGCCGACGCATATGGCGTGGTGGCGATTCCCTCGATGTTTGTCATCGATGCGAAAGGCAAGATCGCCCTGTCTGACGGCTCAACGTCCGCTGTCAAAACGGTCCTGGCGAATCTGCTCGACGCAGACGGTTGATACAAACGGTTAACACAGATGGTTGACACAACACACCCGTTCAAGGATGTTTACTGAACCGGCCCGTTAGGATCAACAGATGGGCTTGGACATTGAACACTTACGTTTCGCAAGCAGTCGCCGGTCGAAACGGATTCATACAGGATTGGTTGGCAGATATGGAACAATGGGAAGTCGCCCGCTGCACCAGCGTTTGCAGTGCGTCGGGGCGCGAACTTGTAGAAAACGAACCCATTTACGCGGTGCTGTACGACGAAGGCGACACCTTTCGCCGCGAAGATTACTCCATTGAAGATTGGCCCGGTCCGCCTGCCGACTGTTACTGCTTTTTCAAAACGTCCGTACCGGCTCGCGAAAAGAAAAAACGTCTGTTGCTCGACGACGAGGTACTCATAAGTTTTTTTACACGTCTTGCCGACGAAACGCTCGACGAACGCATCCGGTTCAGATTCGTTCTGGCGCTGATCCTCATGCGAAAACGCATCCTCAAATACGAACAAACCACCGAAGAGGAGTGCAACGAAGTCTGGCACATGCGCCTTGTTCGCGAACAGTCGATTCACAAAGTTGTCAACCCACACCTCGACGACAGCCAGATCGACAGTGTAAGCCGCCAACTCGGTGCGATCCTCCACGGCGACATGGGCGACTTCGACGAACTCGATGCGACGGAGGAATCGGACTCCACCGAAGTTCAAGACTCCGCTGTCGCTCAGAATGAAGTGCAATCCGAGACCGATCCAGTATCGGAACTAGAATCAACACCGACCGAAGAGCTACAGGATTCAAAATGACCATTTCCCAACCATCGATATTCCGGAAGTATGCAGTCGCCAACCGGTTGATTCTGGCGCCGCTTTGCCTTGGACTGCTGGGATTGACGACGGGCTGCCCGCCACGCGGACCGGATACGATCGAAATCGAACCGTTCGAGCCTATCCCGATGCGCGATGCCATTGAGATCGTGAATCAAAACAACCGCGGCCTCCAAAAGACCATCAAATCCAAGGGAGGATTTGCACGTTGTCGATTCACCGATCAGGACGGATCCGAACGGCGCTTCGATGTGGACGCGAATCTGATCGTACTGTGCCCGCGCAACATGCGGTTAAACATGAGCGTTCTGGGAAAATCTTACTTTGTATTTGGATCCAACGAATCGCGCTATTGGGTTGAACAGCCTGACGCCCACGCCCTAACCTGGGGCCGACACAATCGCGACATCGAACCCAACGCCCGCGACCTCATCATCCGCCCCGAATTGATCGTCGAAGCGCTGGGAATCTCGCTCATCTCCAGCGCCGACGCGACTCCTACGCAGCGGTTAACCGACACGCATCAGCAGATCATCTTCTTCGATGAAAGCGGGCGAATCGCCAAAGAATTCTGGCTGTCAAGATTCGAACCGCAACTCATCGACCGTGTTATATTTCGCGACCCGATGGGACAGATTGTCATGGACGCAAAGCTCGATAAATACAAAAACATCGTAACGGGCGGTCCGATGATTCCGCATCGCTTTGAGGTCCAATGGCCCGCTACCGAAGGGTACATGCTCTTGACCGTTGGTGGCTGGAAAATGTTGCCGAACGTTTCCGGGGATCACCCGGCATTTCAGTTCCCGCTCGATCGCGGTGCCCAATTCGATCACATCGTTGACCTCGATGTCGAGCTTGATCACCTGTACAATCCTCTCAAGGCCAGCGATCTGATTCGGGCTCAATTGGAAGAAGAACAACGACTCCGCGAAGACGGCGCATACTTTGAAGATGAAGCGCCATTCACCGACGATTCCGATACGATCGACGCACCCGATGAGAACTCCGAATCCGAAATACCGATCGATTCCCCAATCGATTCTGATGATGAATAGTTCACACCTCGTTTGCAGAGGATTTCATTTTGCATTGATTGCGTGGGCATCTATCGGGTTGTGGTCGCCTTCCGCAATCACTTACGGTGACGACCGCATCACTCCGATCAAGTCGGTCGGAAACGCTGACCACCTCTGGATTTATCGAACCGTACCAGATGCCAATTCCAAGCATCCCGGTGTGACTTTCGCTTATGGGCAGTCTCTCGATAGCGGCCTGCGGTTTCGCGGCTTTCGTGGTGGCGAGTTTGGCGGATATATCGCGGCATCTGCGATTCGAGGGGACAATCTGCACGTCTTTTATCGCGACGGATCGCATTACCGACTGCGGTTCGTTCAACGAGTGGCATCCGAACTGCCGCGCGACGACGATTTTCCAGAGTTGACCGCGCCCGGGGATGTCGTCCCACTGGCTGTCTATGGCGACACGGAATCGGACGCAGTTTACGCCATTGTCGCGACCCGCTCGGTATTGGACCTCCCCCTGCACATTCAACCTGCAAACGAAGCATCGACGGATGTTACGACCAATGGTCAGCAGGTTCAAAAGCCCATTGCGACAGCAGCGTCAGTCATCGACATGGATCAGCCACCCCCCCTCCATTCGCTCGTGCGATACCACCGCGGCGCCTGGCAATTCGTAACGCTTTGCCCTGTCGAACTTGAGTCAGCGTCATTTCATCGGTTGGCGGCTGGACGCGACAGCTTCGCGATCCTCTTTGCGTCGAGCGAAGACGACAGCAACCTGAAACTTTCGTTCGGAACACTCAACGGGTGGCAACCGCCCGCGCGTGGCCCAAACATTTCGCCTTCCAACGTGATCGGATTTCTTAACAACCGAAAGGTATACACCGTCGTCAGCATCGAGCGCACGGACGACACCATACCACCGATCGTCAAAGCCCATCAATGGCTCGACGGTGTATGGAAAGCCGGCGAGCCGTTTCAATTCGATCTTCAAGAATCGCAGACTGTCGGAACCGAAATCGCAGCAACCCGTTACGGCGAAGACATCGCCCTTGCGTTTGAAGCAACGTCCGAAGGTTCAACGTCCGTATGGTCCGGTGTCTGGCCACCCTCCGGTGGTGCCCCTTCGATTGAATCGGCTGAGGTGACACCACTTCGTCAGAAGTCGGCGGGGTCTGCCGCCTCGCAAAACGTATCGATTGCGATCGCGATAATGCTTAGCGCCTTACTTTTTGTCGTCTTCGTTCGACGCACGC
Source organism: Alphaproteobacteria bacterium (assembly GCA_028285105.1). Classification (GTDB taxonomy): domain Bacteria; phylum Planctomycetota; class Phycisphaerae; order UBA1845; family UBA1845; genus UBA1845. The sequence goes on along the minus strand of JANQQE010000001.1, from coordinate 18,337 downwards.
CCAGCCTCTTCGTCGAAATGGAAACGCCACCGGGTTACACCCTCGCCGGATTCGGCAAAAGGGCGTCGGCATTTTCAATTGATCTGTTCGTCGTCGCGCTCGTTGCGGTACCGCTTTTCGTCACGCCATGGATCACCGCCAACTTCACACCTGGAGACGATTTTCAACGCGAATTGTCCTACTTGCTGGAGACCGATCCGAATGCGGCATTTGCGCCGTGGGCCAAGGTGCTGCTGCTGTTCGTGGCGTATTCGATGGCGATGGAACTCGCCTTTCGAGCAACGATCGGGAAGTTGGCACTTGGCTTACAGGTCTGTTCGACTTCCGGCAAGCCCTGCTCGTCACTGTCGGTGATCGTACGAAATCTGTTGCGCTTCGAGTTGTACTACAAAGGTTCATTCCTGCCGCTGGCGATGCTCGTCATTTTGACGAGAAACCACCAGCGTTTAGGCGACCTCGTTGCCGGCACGCTCGTCGTCGAACGACAAAAGACCGCGCCAACACCGCAGAACGATTCGCAATAAGGCATTCTGAAGGGACGTTGCCAACCCAACGAACAAAGGAAGTTTAGGATTCAAGAATGTTAGAGTTCAGAATCTAGGCTTTGACTTGTTCCGCAAATTTCTTGCGGGCATCGCCGACAATGTAAAATGAACCGGTGATACAAATCAGATCGTCGCGCGAGGCAGCCCGTTCGGCAATGCTTAACGCATCGTCGAGGTTCTCAGCAACTTGAGCCATCTTGGTGCAAGATTCCTGAAACGTGTGCAGCAAGTCGTGCGGATCGGCTGATCGCTTTGTGCGAGCCGACGTGAAAATGATTTTGTCGGCACCGAGTTGAACGTGTTCGAGCATCCCAGCGATGTCTTTGTCGCGCTGGCAAGCGAAGATAACAATCATCGAATCGTAAGGAACGGTCTGTCCAATCGCCCGCATCAGCGCTTCGACGCTCGCGGCATTGTGCGCGCCGTCGATCAAAGTACGCGGTTCATCGCGAACCATTTCCATTCGCCCGCGAATCTTGACATTCCCTAGCCCGTCGATTGCTTTTTGATCGTCGATCTTAACGCCACGCGTTTTGAGGGCGTCCATCATGGAAAGTGCGACGCTACAGTTGATCGCCTGATGTTCGCCGGGAAGCGGTACAGGCAGATGCTCAAAGCGACTTCGCGATGTCGTAAGTGACAACCGTGTGTGCGGCCCGAGAAGCCGAGTGGCTTCAAACCTGTAGCTGAATTCGTTGTCGTCACCCGGGACACAAAAGGTCGATCCCATTTCTTCTGCCGCCTTCTTGAGGACGCCCATGACCTCGGGCTCTTGCGGAGAACTGACGACGGGTACGCCCTTTTTGAAGATGCCGGCTTTCTCTTCTGCGATCTCCGTAAGCTTGCTACCCAGGAGTGCGGTGTGGTCGTAACTAATGTTGGTTACACCGCAGACTTCGGGTTTGAGGATGTTGGTCGAATCCAAACGTCCCCCCAGCCCCGTCTCCACGACCGCAAACTCGACCTCGGATTCGGCAAACCAAACAAAAGCAGCTGCCGTCAGTAATTCAAAATACGTTGCTTCTTCATCCTTCGCCAACGCCTTGTTCGCCTCTTGGGCAACTCGGGCGATCAGCTTCGTGAATTCCTGTTCGGTCGGCATCTCACCATCGACTGTCATCCGTTCGCGGACGGTTGTCAGGTGGGGTGACGTGTAAAGCCCGACTTTGTACCCGCACCCCTGCAACATGCACGCCACCATCGTGGACGTGCAGCCTTTACCCTTGGTACCCGCGATGTGAATCGATTTGAATTCTTTTTCGGGGTGCCCCAGAGCAGCGAGAAGTCGCTTGATTCGGTCGAGCTTGAATGTCCGCCTGTTGTAGGCGACCGGCGGAGCACTTTCATAATTGCTTACTGTCTTGAGATAGTTCAGGACCGACCGATAGGTTCTTAGCGACGTAGATTTGCGACTTGTCTTGGCACGGCCATTTGACGTCACTGGGCCAACTGACTTTACTCGGCCATTGGTCTTGACCTTTCCGTTGGTTTTTGCCCGGCTGCTGCGCGTCGTTCCATTGCTGGTTGATCCACTGCTGCCAGCACCATTCTTGCCGGCTCCCTTGCCAGTTGACGTCCGCTTTGATTTGGTTGCGGTTCGGCTGGATGATGACCTGGCTTCTGTTGATTTTGAAGAACCTGTTGACCTTGATGCTGCCGCCCGAGAGGACTTCCGCTTGGTTTTGGTGGCAGACGCTGCCGCTGCCTTGGTCGCCGAAGAGGATGCCGAAGAGGATTTTGTCGCCGAAGATGCCTTGGTTTTTGGTTTGGATCGAGTCGCGGTTGCGCGTGCCATCGTATTGAAATGCCCCAAGTTTATGATGCTCTGAGCAGTGCGTGACAATGGCTCTCGCTCAGATGGGTAACCTGTCCGATCGACATTGCCCGGGAATCCGGTTCCCCGCAAAGTGTCGAGCGATAACCGAACGTCTTTAGTACCGCCGCGCCAACGGCAGAACATCAACGCCCCGATGACTTATACGCACGGGTCCAGAATGCGTTCGCACGGATCCATCCGTGAACAGGTGAAAATAAAACTCAAATGGTTATGATACATGAAATTACGCAGTTTTCAAGCTTACCGGACGTTGCAGAGCTTTCACTCAGAGATTTCACAAGCAACCACAGCGAATCAAAATCTCCATAAACTTTTGATGACAAACAATTTATGACCGACATCGAATCCCAATTCACACTTCAGTCAGAATCTGCAAATACACCTGTTTTTGTGGCTGAAAACGCCCTGGACCACATTGGAAAGTGGATCATTGAACGACGCATACCACCGGTTGTAGTCATTGTCTCTGACACGACCGTCGCAGGGTTGTATGCCGATCGGGTGCAGTCGTCGCTGGCTGATAGCGGATTAGAACCTGGGTTGATTGCGGTACCACCGGGCGACCGGTCCAAGTGCCTCGAAGCACTTGATGACATCTACGCAAAAATGGGCACTCTGGGAATTAAGCGTGATGGTTTGCTGATTGCACTGGGAGGCGGTGTGGTCACCGACTTGACCGGATTTGCCGCGGCGACATGGATGCGGGGCATCGAATACATCAACTGCCCCACCACGTTGGAAGCCGACGTCGATGCCGCACTGGGCGGAAAGACCGGCATCAACCATGCGGCTGGCAAGAACATGGTAGGTGCTTTTCACCACCCTATGTTCGTCGCGGTCGACCCAGCCTGCCTCAAAACGCTGCCTGCTCGAGATATATCTGCCGGGTTAGCCGAGTCGATCAAGCACGCCCTTATCGCCGAAGCACCCTTCCTCGATTGGCACGTTGCGAACCGCGCGGCTATTCTTGCGATCGATCCAAAAATCATGGCCGAATTGGTCACGCGAAACCTCCGCATCAAAGCCAAGGTGGTCGAGCAGGACGAACGGGAGTCCGGCATTCGGGCATGCCTCAATTTCGGTCACACGATCGGCCATGCGGTGGAGAAACTTTCCGACTATCGACTGCGCCACGGTGAAGCCGTCGCAATCGGCATGATCGCTGCCGCTCATTTGTCAATGCAAAAAGGGCTGCTGGACAGCACCGAATTCGAACGCATCAAAAACGCTCTCGAATTATTCGACTTGCCAATAGTCGCAACCAACCTCAACCCGACCGAAGTCATCGAAACGACGCTCGGCGACAAGAAGGTCAAATCCGGCAAACGTCAATGGGTTCTGCTCGACGGGATTGGAAAGTACACCATCACAAACGATGTTTCCGATGCGTCGGTTGAATCGGCAGTACATGTCGCTTGTGGCCATTGAATGTAATCGTTGCGATGCTTTCGATGTACACAAAAAGCATTCATTGGTGAATCCTGCGAAACTCGCGAACGAGATCGAATACTGCCTCGGACCACTGAGGATACACGAACTCGAATCCGTGGTCGACCAGCACCCTTGGAACAACTCGCCGACTCTTAAGAATCAACTCAGTTTCGGTGCGCATAAAGATCGCACCGATTTCCAACATCCACTCGGTTGCAGGTAGCCCAATTCGAGTGCCCCATGACTTGCGAATGGCTCGCATGAATTCCGCGTTCGGCAGGGGATTGGGCGACGCAATATTCACAACGCCATCAATTTCGTGTTGATCGATAAGCCAATAAATCGCGCGGACAAAATCCTGGTGATGTATCCACGAGACAAACTGGCGACCGTTTCCAGATCGCCCACCAAGTCCGCGCCGAACGAGACCCAGCAGCGTGTCAAAGATGCCCCCGCGGTCGGGACTCATCACCATCGCCGACCGCAGTTTGACTTTCCGAGTATGGGGGACAACGGCATCGTCGGCTGCCCGTTCCCAAGCTGTTGCGACGTCAATGCTGAATCTCCAGGTATCGGTTGCGGCGGCTTCGTTTCCGCCGATCACACCTGAGTATTCGTCGTTTGGAGTGCCATACGTATGCGTATAGATTGTAGCCGTACTCGCCTGCAACCAAACGGCGGGTGGACGTGCTACATTTCCAATCGCTTCGCCGATGACTCTCGTCGAATTCACGCGCGAGTCCATGATGCGTTCTCGATTCTTACGATTGTAGCGACAGTTGACCGTGTAGCCGGCAAGATTGATAACGACATCTGCACCTTCGATTTCGTCAACCCACGGTCCGAGCGTATTCGCATCCCAACCAACAAGCCTACCTTTGGTATAGTGCGAGCGATTTGGATCGCGAGAGAGAATTACAACGTCGTGACCATCCGCCACAAACGACTTCGCCAATACTGATCCTACTTGCCCGGTGCCTCCAGGAATCACGATTTTCATTCCAGCTATGCTTTCGATTCTTCATTGCCATCGTTGTCGCTGTTCGATTCATCAACGTTTACCTTGGTCTCTATTCGACTGAGGTGCGGGGGAATCGCATATTCCCAGACCTCGTCTCGCTTCTTCTTGCGCTTCTCGCCGCTCAATCCGCGCTCGCGAGCCTTTGAAAAAACGAACAAATTCAAGAAATGCATCGCGCCCAGCACAAGCAATACCAATCCGATTTTTGTGCTGGCGTACTCGATCGCTTCAACGAGATTGTTCGGCTTGGTGCCGTACCGCAAGACTGTGGTTACATAGCCGATGTTGAGCAGATAAAATCCGACGACCAACAAATGGTTGACCGAATCGGCCAATTCTAATTTACCCCCGAACGCATCGACAAGAAAAACACGCCCGTTGCGAAAGAGGGTGCGCGCAACCCAAACCGTAATGGCCACGCTGATGACTAGATAGACACCGTACGTTACCGATGGATACATGATGCACCTCCCCGAAAAGAATCCATTTTGAAGTCAGCGATACAGACCAAGCGCGGTACCGCCGTAAATTGCGACCATCGCGACGAACGCTACCGTCAATGAGTGATATCCGAGTCGAACCCAAAGCGCGAGTTGCAGTTGGCGAGTGTCGAATACGAAACATTGGACAAACAATCGCAATGTCCAGAAGGCAGCAACGAAAGTACAGAACGCCGTTGCGAAACCATCATTGTTCGCCAGGTATTCGGCGTTGCGAACCGATAGCGTTCCGAAACCCACGATGATCAGAATGATGAACACGCCATAGACCCAGAACAACTTGCGCAGAAATGGCGATAGCGGATTCAATTCCTTCTTCCAATCGAGAACGAACGGAACAAGGCAACTTGCGGAGAGAATCGAGAAATGAATCAATCCGCCCAACCAAATAAGGTCTTTGCCATCGATCATGATAATCACCTCCAGTCAATCGACTCAGCGAATGGAATAATGACCTGAACAACAAATGCCGGAGGGAACAGAAGGGTGACCGGCGCGAGTACCACAGCCAATGTGAACGCCCATCCGCGTGGGCCACAGTTGATCCCCACGCTCTTTGCGAGACGTGACCGTTGAACAAGCACACCTGCTGCTTGAATAAGGAAATACACCGTTGGCATTCCGTATCCCGCGCCGGCGGGTACTGAAATCACGAAATCGTGAACCAAACCGGAAACAACGAATCCTGCTAACATGGCAAAGCGTGCATTCGCGAGTTCACGCAGTGGGCGAAACACGTAGACACGAGTCAGATGACTAAAGGCTGTGTTCCAACGTCGCCCCCAAAACTCTGCAAGTGACGTGGAGTAAAGGGGCCGGCACATGATTTGTGTCACCTGAATTCCGCGGCTTCTGAAGTGCAGACCCAACAACTCAAAGATGCCGAAGTGCAGCATCAGAGCCAAGCCGACGATGACGATGCCTCCTGCCATGACGGGATCGAGAATTGATTCATTCGCGGAGGTCCAAATCAATCCGAATCCAACGGAAGTCTTGAATGCAGCCCACATCCATTCGCGAAGCTTTGGAGTCTCGGGCGATTCTTTCGAGTTGATGAAGCGGCTGGCATCCATTCCGGGCCAGCAGAACATGTATTGCAGGTGCCGAGTCCAGTTCGATCTGCCACATGACGATGCGTGTCTCCAAGTCAACCATTTGCATCCGCAGTAGATTGATAACGCAAGTCCCCACATGAACATCCAAGGGGCGAAGATTTTTCCCAACAAACAGACGATGAGGGGCAGCACCAAGATTGGTATCCAGGCTGTTGCTCCGGAGCGCCTACCGCAACAAACGCCTGAGATGCAGAATCGCTTCGCAGCGATTTTTTTGTATGCGGCGCGTAAGACGTGGATCGCGCCTGGAACTCTTGAGATCGCGAAGAGTGGCCATGCCCACCAGATACTTCGTGCGACATACACGACCGCATCAGCGCCGCCGATGACTTGACCTTTGGGCGTGAGGATTCGAACTTCGGTCAGAGGTTCACCTTCCTTCAATCCGATTCGCTTTTGTACCAAAGTAGCCTGCTGCGGGGCGATCTTGTATCCGATCCTTGCGAACACCCGCTCCAGCCGACGCGCCAACCCGACACACATGGGACATTCGCCGTCGATGAACACCCAGCCAGTAGCGTTGCTTATTTCCGCAATGCCGTCATTCAGGCCTGTTTGTTTCGTTAGTTCTGTCATAACAGAAATTCGTTCCCAAAAAAACGCGAGGCAAGAAACTCGATGCGCTGTTGGTTTACTCTTGGCTCGCTGTTCGTGCACTGTCCAAAGATTACCCGCATTGACGCAAGGCGTCCGATCATTTCGCAGCTCCGCCAGGAATCAGTTTCAGGACCTTGTCCCCCATCTTCATAAACTTGACCAAGGCGCCCTTCGGTAATCGACGCATCTGCCCGTACCAGGTCGTCATCGATTCAAAGAACTCAAGCATGTCAACGAGGCGTTGCAAGGCATAATCGTTCTTCGACTTTTTGTTGGATGCGCTGGTCAACTCTCGCAAGACGATTAACGTTGGATCGGTTTCGCGTTTCTTGCGTTCGTCAAGAATGATCTGGAACATCTCCCAAACGTCCTTCAACGATTCAAAGTGATCGCGTCGATCACCCATCACATGCACGATCTTAACGATACCCCACCCCTGCAATTCGCGGAGACTGTTGCTGACATTCGAACGGGCAACGGACAGCGTCTCGGCGATTTCCTCGGCATGGAGCGGTTTGGGCGACAAGAACAGCAGCGCGTGGATCTGAGCCACAGTTCGATTCACGCCCCACTTGGTTCCCATTTCGCCCCAGTGGAGGATGAAGCCTTCGCTCGTTGGTGTCATCTCAAACACAGCCGTCTCCTGCATGCCCGCGTTACTGCAGATTTCCTTTGTTTCTGTCTATACAGAAATTACCGCACAAACCCACACTTGTCAAGTCTATTGCTGATTTTGTGAAAAAAACGACGTTGGAGGCCCGCCAGCTCGATTCTGAAGCAAAAGGGTTGCGGATGGGGTATTGAATGAAAAAACCGCCGGACCAGCGCAATGTGCCGATCCGGCGGTTGGGTAAGCCTGTTGTTTTGGATGCAAATTTCTACTGCGGGACGGCTGAGTAGGCCAAGCCAGATGCCGACAGGAATCCTACAAATTCGTTGCTGGCGTCCACTTCCGTCGCTTTCAGACCAAACTCAAAAAAGTCTTCGTCGAGCTCATCGGGAACCAACTCAAAGTCGCTGCCGTTGCGACTGAACTGGAAGTACTCGCCGTTGGCCAGGGTGACGCCACAACCGGCGATGAAAGCCCATTCTCCATTCGGGGTGACCGCAACGCTGCATCCATAGCCCCGGTTTCCTTCGGCAGGGTCATCACCCAATGGGTTTGGCGAAGGCGGAACCACAGTGAACTCCGGACCATTCTGTCCAACTTCACCGATCACGGCGCGAGCAGTCCCATTGACACCCAGATCGGAATCCTGCTCGAGGACGAAGTAGCCAAACGTACCACCGTCAAAGTCGAACTCTTCATTGTTTCCGGGGTTGCGCTCCAATTGAACCGACGAGCCATCGCTCAAGTCAGCCAATCGATATATCTCTGCTCCGTTGCCGGCTTTTTCAAAGGTCTGATAGAGTGCGTGGCCGCCATCGAGACGAAACGCGAACGCATTCGAAATGCCACCGTCGTCCGACATGTCGAACACCTGCGGTTGGGCACCGGGATTGTCAATGTCGTACACGACGAAGAAGTTCGTAATCTGAGCGACCATTTGACCGTTCGCAGCGTCGAGGGCCAACAGCGTGATTTCATTTTCCCGGAATTGCACCGGCTCGACACCGGGATCTGCAAAAGTCGATACTACCGCTGGGGTCTCATTGAGGTTGATCATCTTGAATGTCTGCTGCGTTTCGGCAACGGTAACGACAAAACCGTCTTCAGCCCAGAATTCCTGCAATCCGGGAACTGAAATTCCGCTGGGCTTTTTGAGTTCGGCTTCGTCGATGATCGTACCGGTTTCTGTCTCGGTATCGAACACGGTTATGTTTCCGTTGAAGTTGCGGACGACGATCCACTTGCCTGTCACCGCAAAACCAGCTTCCTCGAACGTATCGAAATTTGCGTTCGATACATTACTTGGATTCGTTTCGCCTGCCGAAGCGTTGACGTACTGCACGCCGTTCTCCGCACCGGTTCCGACGGCAATGATCTCTTCGCCGACGACGATGTCACCCAGCGAATCGGGAAAAAGGCTAGTGAATACGAAGTTGAATTCGCTGGGGTCGGCACCATTGTCACCACCGCCATTGTCACCACCGCCGCCGTTATCTCCACCACCGTTATCGCCGCCACCATTGTTACCGCCGTTGTCGCCTCCGTCGTTTCCGCCGTTATCTCCACCGTTGTCGCCACCGCTATCTCCGCCACCGCCACCAGGGGCAGCCGGCGTACAACCGGTTGAAACAGTCATTGCAAAAACCGCCAAAGCACAACCAAACATGTACATCAATGAACACCTGGACTTCATTCGCGCAATCCTTTCTGACTTGTCATTTCGATTTGTATCGCACGGGCTTTCAGAACCAAACCCGCTGCAACAACCCTGACCCGGTCGGGTTGCGGCGTAGTTTACGGTCCAGCATCTAAGTCGCAACAAATATCTGAGCGATGAGTGACACTATTTGTCAGGGAAATGGCTGGATTCGACGGCCAATTAAGCCCAAGATGTGCGTATCGGGCACTCCCATCGATTTGGTCCACACGGTTGCGTTCAAGGAACTGACGTATGAATCATCTCAAAAACCCCTGGCGAACCCTCATCGAAGCAGCCGCCACCTCGCCGTCGCCTCACAACGCACAACCTTGGAAGGTGCGCATCATTGACGAAACGCAGTCGGAACTATTCATCGATCGCAAACGCGCTTTGCCCGACGAAGATACAACAGGATGCTTCATGATCTGTGCAATGGGCATTTTTTGCGAAGCGCTGGCCGGAATTGCCGCCACGTATGGTCTCGAACTTTCCGCGGAGTACTTTGAACCGAGCTTCGACAACGAACTGAATCTCTTCGCAAAACTTAACTTGTCGAAAGCGAATGAAGCAAATGCTCCATTCCCAAGAGAGCTGTATTCAAAACGAAAGACTTCGCGACTGCCCAACGTCAAGAAATCCGTGGCGGACAATTTACTCAATAGATTCAAGACCATTAAGTGCGCCACGGGTCAACAGCTTTCGGTCGTCTCCGATGCGGAAACGATTCACTGGATGATGAACTTGAACCTCGAAACAACGTTCATCGACATGAACAACGGGCCATACCGCAAAGAGTTTCACAACTGGGTTCGAACGAATCCGCGTGAGTCTGCCGAACGGCGCGACGGACTCGACGCCCGATGCATGAACCTCAGGCCGATTGAATTTTGGATGAATGCGAATTTCTACTGGATGTACCGAATACCGGTCATCTCAACGTTCATCAAACATTGGTATCGGTTTCGCATGGGACACATTCAACACTTTGGCGTCATATCAGGGTCATTCTGGGACAGCCAATCTGCAATGGCGGCGGGCAAATATCTGTTGAAACTCTGGATGGAGATGGCTCGCGAAGACGTCCACATTCATCCATTCGGCAACCTCGTCACCAACCGCGAAGCCAGAAACGCCCTTGAGAAAAAGCTTGGGATCGAGAATATCTGGCTTGTATTCAGAATGGGATACACAAAAGAACCTCCGGGGAGCTACCGACTCGATGTCTCAGAAATTATCATTGACTGATCATTTGCTCCTGTTCTCCTGCGAAACTGGCAGCAGCACGTTCAGGTTTTTCGCGCGACTCTTCCCATCCATACGAACGCGCTCGGGCATGCTGGGTGGGCTGCGATTTCAGCCACTGCTCCAGTCAATTTGCCGGATCAAAGCGCACGCAGTGTTTATCAAAGCAAAGAAGTCATGCCCCGCGTACCGAGAGTTCTTAAGCAAAAACGATTGGCCCGCCCCTAGCTGGGCCGACGTTTCCAACCTACCGGAAACCACCAAGGACAATTACGTCCGCGCTTGCTCCATTGAAGACCGTTGCTACGGCGGTGCCATTCCACGAAAAGGGGTTGTCATCGACGAATCGTCCGGTTCCAGCGGTACACCCAATAACTGGGTTCGCGGTCTGGACGAACGCCGCTGCGTCAAAGCGCTGATGGAAATCGCGTTTCAACTCAAGTACGGCTCAGAAGACTTCATGCTTTTGAATTGTTTCGCGCTGGGTCCCTGGGCAACAGGCATGAACGTCTCCATGTCGATGGCCGATTCCTTAATCCTCAAATCCATCGGACCGGACAAATTAAAACTGGAAAACACGCTCAAACTGTTTGGCGACCGATACCGCTATCTGATTTCCGGGTACCCGCCATTCGTCAAGGACTTTTTGAACTCGACCGAATTGAACCTCGCTGAGATGGAAGTTCATCTGATTGTGGGCGGCGAAGGAATGACGGAGGGTCTGCGCGACTATTTTCTGGAATCGTTCAAGAGCGTTTACTCGTCGTTTGGCGCATCGGATCTGGAGATCAACATTGCGGCTGAGACCGACTTCACGGTTGCGTTGCGGCGGCTATGTTTCAAGGACAGTAAACTATGCCAAGCCTTGTTTGGGCGCAGCGATGCACCCATGATCTTTCAATACAATCCCTTGGACTACGTCATTGACACCAACGAAGACGGTGAATTGATTTTCACCATCGCAAGGCTCTCGAACATTGCCCCCAAAATTCGATACAATTTGCGGGACTTCGGCGGAACGGTCGGCTATGCCGACGCGCTCGATGCGGTGACCAAGCTTGGCCACGACGTCACCGCCCTTCAACAACAACGATGCTTTCCGTTGCTTTATCTGTTCGGAAGAAGCGACCTGACCGTCTCATTCTATGGGGCCAACATTTATACGTCCGACCTCGATCACATTATTCATCAAGACGCGGACATGGTTCGGCTGATTCATTCGTTCCACATGCAGGTCAAAGAAACGCCGGAGTTTGAAAAGCAACTTCGAATCAGTCTAGAGCGAACCCAACAGGATGTACCCGTTCCGGACGTTATTGAACTTCGCGACGTGATTTTTGAATCATTGCAGAAGCACAACCAGGATTTTCGCGAAGTGTCAAAGATGTTTTCGAAAGAGCAGTTTGTTGTTGACCTGCACGACCACGCAACAGGCCCGTTCGCCAATCGAGACATCCGCTTGAAGAATTGCTACATCGGTTAGACAGCCAGAGGTTCGTCAATAGCTTTCGCGGGCGAGGTAAACCTTGCCACGAAACGTCCAGTAAACCACCCCGGAATACGTCAACACAAATGGGATACCAATGCAGGCGATCAGCAGCATGAGTCGCAGGGTACTCTCACTCGAACGGGCGTTGTAGACAGTCATGTGCCATGCGTCGTTGAGCGACGACGGAACGAGATTCGGAAAGATTGCCGTGGCGAACAATGTTGCGAACGCGGCGATGGTTGCGCACGAACTGACGAAGGCGTAGGCTGGCTTCTTCAAATACATGGCCCGCGGAATGTTGGCGACGGCAAGGACGTTGAGCATCGGGACCGACCACAGCCACTTGTTATCGTGAAAATTTTTGATCGCGCGGGGGTACTCGACCAACGTATACATTGTCGTAAAAATATATGCGACCAGAAAGAACCCAAACGTCCGCCAGATCCAGCGCTCCACCAACTGTTGCAGATCGCCCTCGGTTTTTAGGTATAAAAAGATCGCCCCGTGCATGCTGAACAATGCGACGGTCAGCACACCCACCATCAGTGGATAGAGTGTCAATTGTTCGAACACGCTTTGGCGAATGATCATGTCCTCATCAACCGGCATCCCCCGCATCACGTTGCCGGCTGCCACCCCGAATAGAAACGCAGCCAGCAGACTCGAACCAAAAAAACCATAGTCCCATGCCGTTCGCCACGCCGGATGTTCAGTCTTGGAGCGAAACTCAATGCTTACCGCCCGAAAAATCAACGCAAACAGCAGCATCATGAACGCCACATAGAACCCACTGAACACCGTTGCATACGCCTCGGGAAACGCGGCAAACAGCGCCCCGCCGAACGTCACCAGCCATACCTCGTTGCCGTCCCAAAGCGGACCGATCGAATTGAGGATAATCCGGCGATCGCGATCGCTCTTGGCAATCGGATGCAAGATGCCCACGCCGAAGTCGAACCCGTCGAGGATCGCGTAACCCACCAGCAGAAACCCGAGCAGCCCGAACCAGATCAATGACAGCGTATCGTGCGAGAACATTACAGTTTCTCTTTCGGACTGGTTTCGGTCAGCGATCGTTGGTGGCTGGACATGGCAGCAGCCGTCTTGAAAAACGTCCGCTCGCCGGGTTCGGAACTCGGTTCGGGTTCGTCGGGACCGTGCTGGATTTTGTTGTTGAGGACAAAAATCCAGACAAAAAACAGTAGCAGGTAGATCAAACCAAACATGATAATCGACCAGAGTACCTGTTCTGCCGACACGGCTTCGCTGAGCCCGTCGGATGTGCGCAGTCCGCGCATGGGCACGCCGTCGACTTCACCCGGATAAACCAGCCACGGCTGACGCCCCACCTCAGCCGCGATCCAACCGGCTTGGTTGGCGATCATCGGACCAAACACGGCAAACACATACACCCACAGCAACCAACGCATGGTGAAGATGCGCCCCCGTCGGAGCAGTGGCAACGTCCCCATCGTCAGCACGATGAAACTCACACCCAGCCCGACCATCAGGTGGTACATCTGAAACGGCAACCAAACGGGCGGGCGATCTTCGGCGGGGATATCATTCAACCCGATGATTGAACTGTTCGAGTCGCCTGTGATGAGATAACTGAGCATACCCGGAATTGCCAAACCGAAACGCACTTCACCCGTTGTCAAATCCGGCAAACCTAACAGGTACAGGTTGGCTGGCCCGGTCTTGAAGTGTCCTTCAAATGCGGCGAGTTTTGCTGGCTGTGTGCGGGCGACTTGCTTGGCCTGGTCGTGCCCGGTGATGGCGGCCAACAGGCTAAACGTCGCAGCGATAATCAACCCAATCGTAAAGCAGCGCCGCGCAAATAGCTCGTGGCGTTTCTTGAGCAAGTAATACGAACTCACCGATGTAACAAGGAATCCGCCAAGTATCAGCGCGCCGATCAGCGTATGTGTCAGCCGATCCACACTCGAAGGGTTGAACACCATCGCCCAGAAGTCAGTGATCTCGGCTCGGTGTCGGGTGTGATCGCCGACGACCATCTCGACAATGCGGTAACCGGCAGGCGTCTGCTGCCACGAATTCGCAACGACAATCCAAACCGCACTGAACATGCTGCCCAGCCACACCATCAGGCTGGAGAAGAAATGCATTTTCGGTCCAACGCGATCCCAACCGAACACCAAAACCGCAAGGAAACCCGACTCAAGAAAGAAAGCAAAAATGCCCTCCGCCGCCAACGCCGATCCAAACACGTCGCCCACGAAACGGCTGTACGCCGCCCAATTCGTCCCGAACTCGAACTCCATCACCAGTCCGGTGGCAACGCCAAGCCCGAAGTTGACGGCAAAGATGCGCGTCCAGAATCGAGCCGCATCCTTCCAAGTCTGATCGCCAGTCTTAAGCCAGATCCCCTCAAGCACCACCATCACCAACCCAAGACCAATGGTCAAAGGCGGAAACAGATAGTGGAACATGATCGTCCCAGCAAACTGCAAACGGGATAGAGTTAGGACATCCATGAAAGGAACATTCACGACACCCGCGCCATGCGGCTGATCAATCGCATCGTCGGATCACTGGGATTAAGACCCAGTCGGACTATAACCCTACCGGATTAAAGTACAGTTGCTTAGTATTTCCACCCGGGTCCGCGAACAAATTGTCCGGGCGTGTTTCCGGTGTGCTTTCCTTCTTTAATCACATGGCCGCCATTGACAAATACGTGCTGCATACCGGTGGCGTATTGATGCGGCTTGCTGAAGGTGGCTTTGTCGCCGAAGGTTTTTGGATCGAAGACGACGACATCGGCGTAGTAATCCTTGGCTAAGCGACCGCGGTTCTTGAGACTCAGGTTTTCTGCCGGAAGCGAAGTCATCCGGCGTACGGCATCTTCGACGCGGACGAGGCCTTCGTCGCGGGCGTATTTGCCGATGAATCGGGCAAATGATCCGTACGCGCGGGGGTGCGGGTTGCGTTTCAGGAAGACGCCTTCGGTTGCGTACGAACCGGCATCGGAGCAAATGCTGATGTACGGTTGCTGAATTTTCGTGCGGATGTTGTCTTCGGACATCGTGAAGAAAATCGCCCCGACGTCACTGTGATCTTCGATGACCAAATCCATCGCGGTGTCTTCAGGGGGCGTGCCACGAAGGGCGGCGACTTCGGCGAGCGTTTTGCCGGTATACTCTTTGAGGTCATCGTTGCGGAAACCGACGAGCAGAATATTTTCTGGCGAACCGGCTGATAGATATCCGTTGTCCCATTCGGTGGTGGGCGTGTTCATCTCCTTCTTGACCTTCGCGCGGATCACCGGGTCTTTCAGGCGATTCTCCCACGCCTCGCGGCCACCCTCCTGTACCCATGGCGGCATCACTGCATCAAGGCCCGTCGAACTTGCCCGGTACGTATACATGTCAGCCGTGATCTTTAACCCATCGGCCCGGGCTTTTTCGATTCGATTCAGCAAGGCTTCGAGTTTGTTCCAGTTCGCTCGACCGGACGCCTTAATATGATACACCTCGGCGGGAATGTTGGCGCTTTGGGCGATGTGCAGAAACTCGTCGAAAGCTTCGAGCAGGCTGTCGGCTTCGTTTCGCATGTGCGATGTGTAGATGCCGCCATGTTTCGCAGCCACCTGTGCAAGCGCAACGATCTCGTCCGTCTTGGCATAAAACGCCGGCGCATAAATCAAAGATGTGGACAACCCGACCGCCCCCTCCTTCATGGCCCGGTCAACGAGAGCCTTCATGCGTTCAAGTTCTTCGGGCGTCGGTTCGCGATCGTCGTATCCGATTTCGTGAATCCGAACCGTCGTCGCACCCACGAACGAAGCGACGTTGACCGATACGCCACGATCTTCCAGATGCGACAGGTACTCGCCAAGCGTCGTCCATTCGACGTCGAATTTGATATCGCCCTGCTCTTCGACCATCTCCTTTTTCATGGCGTCGTTGAGCGGCCCCATCGAGCGTCCTTCGCCCATCACTTCGAGCGTCACGCCTTGCAGCACATCGCTCATCGCCCGACCATCCTCGAATAAAGATTCGCCAGCCCAACTGAGCATGTTGATGAAACCCGGCGCGACGACCATCCCCGTCGCGTCGATGTCTATTTTACCCTCGCCCGGTACCTCTGCCCCGACGGATACAATCCTTTCGCCACGAATCGCGACGTCACCGACATATCCATCGTCGCCGGAACCATCCATGATGGTCGCGCCCCGAATCACGACATCGAAATCCTTCGACGGCGCGCAGCCGACGGCTCCAGCAAACAACAAACCCATCACCATCAAAGTTGCGCGTTTCAAAGGATCAACCTCCTTGAGATCATTGCAAAGTAATCTGTGCCATGGCGCTCGATCGCGGCCACGCTCGACGTTGCAGCGTAACACATCCTGGGTAGCGCTCAATCCCTCACTATTGAACGCGACGATTGTGCAATCAAATGCTTTACGGAGCCCTTGCATTCATCGCCCTATCCTTGGATCATGCGACGCTCGAACCCTGTGCCCCGAGGCGGTCGCAAACGCTTGAAAACTGCTTGGATTGTCAGACGATGGATGCATTCAAATACACCAACGGATTGCTGTGCTGCGATGGACACAGCATTACCGATATCGCCAACCAGTTCGGTACGCCGACGTACGTTTATTCTGCGCGGGCGTTTCGCGAATTCTATGGGGCGCTACGCGATGCATTCGCTGCTCTCAATCCGAGAATTTGCTATTCGATCAAAAGCTGCCACAACGTTCACATTCTGCAGACACTTCTGGAATGCGGTTCGTCATTCGACGCAGTGAGCATTGGCGAAGTGCGCCGAGCGCTGGAAGCCGGTGCCAACGCAGCCGACATCGTGTTTGCGGGCGTGGGCAAGACCCCTGACGAAATCAAAGCCGCGGTCGAGTTGGGCGTCGGAACCTTCAACGCAGAATCGGCGATGGAACTGGACGTGATCGCTTCCGTCGCCAACAAAGCGCGAAAGAATGTTCGTGCCGCCCTCCGCATCAATCCGGACGTCGATGCCAAAACCCACCCGCACACGACAACCGGCAAAGACGAAAACAAGTTCGGTATTGAGATCGGCAGTTCGCGGGCGCTCTTTCAAAAACACAAAGACGATGCGTTTCTGTCACTCGTCGGAATTCATCTGCACATCGGCTCACCGGTCAATACGGTCGAGCCGTACGTCGAGATGGTGACCAAGGCGTTGGAACTCGTCGATCAACTCAAGACCGACGGCTTAACCATCGATTCGATTAACATCGGCGGCGGATTTGGCATTGAGTACGGCCACCAGGCTTCGGCTAGTGCTGCCGACTATGCCAAAGCCATCGTTCCTCTGCTGCAAGACAGTGGCTTTAAGGTGTCGCTGGAACCGGGAAGATCGATCTCAGCCAATGCCGGTATTCTGGTATCGCGGGTGGTTTACCTCAAACAATCGCGAACGAAGCAGTTCGTCATCATCGATGGGGCGATGACCGATTTGATCCGCCCGGCATTGTACGACGCCTACCATTTCGCCTGGCCGGTCGTCCCAAAAGATGGCATGACACCGACCGATCGATCGCCCGCATTTCGCATCGAAGGCGCAACACCGGTGGACATCGTCGGACCCGTTTGCGAGAGCAGCGATTACCTTGGTCGCAACCGATTCATCCCCCCCGTCAAGCAGGGCGATTTGATCGCGGTGTTTTCTGCCGGCGCGTACGGCGCGGTGATGAGCAGTCAATACAATTCGCGGAACCGGGCAGCGGAAGTTCTCGTCGATGAAAACGGCCCGCGCCTTATCCGTCGCCGCGAAACTTTCGACGACATGATGGCTTGCGAACGCGAAGTCTAGGGACACCGTTCGGCGATTTGGAATTGATTCATCTCGCGGTTGATCTTGCGTTGATAGGAGCAATGCTTGAACGCAAAACTTTAGCGGGTCGGTCGTGCCGAGTCATTCGACCAATAACACATCCGCATCAAACTATCGACCGCGCAATTAGGCACTTGCGGACATCTGCATGCTTTCGATCGGTTGTATCTTGGCACATGCAGCCAGCGCAGCGATCCGATGATCGCGGTCGAAACACTATTGCCCGCCCCCGACGACTACGGATTGACGCGAATCGATTCCAACAATTACCTTATTCCGACTCACGCGAAGTACCTTGAAAGCAGGCGAATTGTACCGAGTGGCGGCCGCAATGGTTGCCGAAAACTGATCGATCGCAAGATTTCCAGGGACGATAGTTACAATCCCAGATTAGACAACGCGGGATCGGC
>JANQQE010000036.1 GCA_028285105.1 Alphaproteobacteria bacterium | reverse complement strand
GTTCCGTCGAATGACGCCGTCTGCTCATGGCAATTCCTCCTCAATCGAAACCAAAATCCTAACCCAACTGCTGGATCAGCTTGAGGGGGAAAGGCCAATGGGCCTAATTGACATAACCAATAACTCCTTGCAATGATAGTTTTGATGACTCCTGTCCAGTTGGGACGAACGTTCAGACTTCAATGCCTGCATTCGTCACAGACGATACACCCGTTTGCGGTTCACACGTTGTTTTTCACTTCGCAACAACGCCCAGATCCACCGGTACCCGTAACGCGGATGGCGACGAACCAACTCGTGCATCCGACGCACCAAAAATCGCTCTGCGTCACCCTCACGGGCCGCGTAACGTTGCGTTGATCGCGGCTGACTTAGCGCCCTGTACGCATGACACTGTGATGCATTCAAGTTCTCGCAAGCACGTCGTACCGCCGCTCGCTTGCATGCAGGGCTTACCAGTTTCCCTTCGCTGCTTCTTCTAAAATCTGCTTGTCCAGAGTTAGGTTCGCAACCGCCTTCTTCAGACGGCGGTTCTCAAGTTTAAGTTCCTTCAGACGCTTCGCGTCGTTCGCCTTCATCCCGCCATATTCATTCCGCCAGCGGTGAAACGTCTGCTCGCTGACTTCCAGCTTCTGGCAAACCTGAGCGATCGTCATCCCGAAGAAAGATGCCCTTCCGAATGATCTCGTCCGGTGAATGCCGTTTCCGCTTCATTGATCAGCCTCCATGCCCAAGAAAGGGCGATTGAGGCTCTCATTATAACCGGATCAGTTTTCAGGGTGCAGGCCACGGACTCATTCAAGACGCTGTCATGTTGAAATCTGAACTCTGTGATGGTTCTAAGATACGCGTCAGAAGCAGTCTCGAAGTCGTATAGTGGGCCGTTACTATTGCAGTCATCTCTATACGGCTTACGGAAAAGCATTATGGTGTAGGCCACATTGTAGTTCGATCAAATCGCGCGGTTTTTCACAGCATGTCAAACATAAACCACAGTCTACCGTCAGCACCATGCGGTGCTACAAAGTTAAGAAAACGCGCAATCCAACTCATGTACGCTACTTAACAAGTTACGTGATCCACTGACAATCAACACACCGAGCTTTTTGATTCCGGATGAGTGCAAGCGGAATAATGGTCGCCAATTGACAGGTATATTTATGTACTCAACACTCGTGTTATTAGCTACTATCGCACAGGCCTTCAGTAGTATACCGCATGAGTACAATAAGCGGTTGCGGAAAATCAATCCGTATCCGCAGCCTTTTTGCGAGTGAAACTGGCGAATTATCGGAGGCGATGAATTGTCAAATTGAGCAAGAAAGGGGCTTCATTTCAGCATAAAGATGAATTCGCCGCAGAACAAGTTCAAATCCGGTCGCTGTCGTTTTCGTAAAATCTGAAAGGGCAATGACTTGTGAAATATTCGGGGCGATTGGGCCCCAGTTGAAGTCCTCACGGTCGGAATCCGCCTTGTGAGCCCAAAAGCGCAATCCTTGCATTCATCTTGAGGGCAATGCTGAGCGGGGTGGGGACGGACGGGATTGAACCGCTGAACCACGAAGCCAAGAAACAGCAGAGCGGTCTATACTCATTGAGGCAACGAGGTTCGCTGCTGGTTCCACGTAGATTTCGGGTGTGGCCGCAACCCGTGTGGCCATTCCCGTTATCGCCACGTGAGCCGAGTCTGCATTCTTGTTCTCAGAACGGGCAAATCGATGCGTGCACTGCGCGGTTACGCTCCGGACGCCTGATTTGGTTTCTTGAGAGCAACTGCAAGATGAAATACAATTTCCGCTAGATCAGCACTCGTAATTGCATCAGGGCCACCAAGAAATTTCTCCACGGATGTATGCAACCGCTATGTACATAGTCACCAATAGAAACATTCAAAACAGTCACCCAGCTATACGGCGATTCGGCAAAGACTTCAATGGTGAGGCCTACGATGAACTGCGGCTGGCTCAGGTCAAGAGGCAGGGGCAGGGCTGGAAGATCGAAATACTCGACGAGAGTTCAGCATCAAAGGGAAGAAGCGATGCACGCTGGCCAAGCGAAGATACATTTCTTGAACTGCAGAAGACAATGCGCACAAAGAAACGCAACTGCGTTTTTTATGTCCACGGATTCATGGTCTCGTTCAAGGATCTCTTAGCTCGAGCTGCATTCATTGAGAGAAAGTACAAGGTTGAAGTCGTCGCGTTTACTTGGCCGTCGGATGGAAGAGCTCTGCGGTACCGCAATGACAAACGTGACGCGATTAGATCTGTGCATGCCTTGGATCGATGTCTTGAGAAATTGAGTCGATACATGACCAAGTACCATGATCTGGCCTGCGGACAGTCATTCACGCTGCTCTTGCACAGCATGGGCAATTATCTCTTCAAGCATTTGCTCAAATCGAGCGTGTACCAGGGCGAGACGCTTCTGTTTGACAACATAGTAATGGCTGCGGCAGATGTGAACCATCATGATCACTTGGAATGGATCGAGCGAGTAAAGTTTCGAAGACGCTTATACGTCACGATCAATGAGAATGATTACGCTCTCGGTCTGTCGCGAGCTAAATTTGGTTCTCTGCAACGAACAAGGCTAGGACATAGCACACGCGGTCTCGCCTCCCGTAAAGCGGAGTACATTGATTTCACACGCGCGAAGAATATCGGAACATCTCATGCGTATTTCGCCGAACCGAAGCCGTTGGCCAATCCTAACGTTCGAAGGGTATTTCATTCGATCCTGAATGGAGGACTGATTGAGGATGTCGCGACAGGCGTGCAATACAATATGCAGACGAATGCACACGCTGTGAGCTGACCACTGGTAGAGCAAGAGCTGTGATTTCAAGAAATGTGATTTGAACTTCAGGCTCATCGTCGTAACTCATTGCTCCGAAAGCTCTTAGAATACTCGCTGAAAGGTTCCCAGCGAATCGTATTCGGGGCGACAGGACACCAGTTGAACTTTTCGCCAAGGGTATCGGCGTTCTCGACCCTCTTAACTGCGATTTCGGATAGGGCGAGTTGCCCAAGTGAAGTTTTACTGTAATCACTGTCGTCGATGGTCGAGACGCGGGTAGATACCATACGACGCATCTTGACATCCTGTCCAATCAATTTCATTTCCACGCCATGAATAGTAAAGGCCCACAGCACTGCCGCAGCGTTGCTACTGGCTTCGCTATTGCTGCCAGCCACCGGAACCGAAGAGTGTTACTTCGAACGCCCTGTTATTCTGAATTTGGATAGTTAGTAGTTGCTCCATAGAATTAGAACAGTGGAGCGGCACTCAGAGGTTTCCAAGAGTCGATGAACTCAATGCAGCGAATTAAGAATCGTTCATGAGTACCGTATTTGCACGATGAATAGCTTGACGCTGCCGCGGCCGGTTCGCTTGGATTCTGAATCAGATTCCAGCGGTCGTGCGCTGTTCATGGGCACGTCTTGAAGTCAGTTTTGCACACGATGAAGGAAGTTCACATGTATAGAGGGTTTTGCGCACTCAATTCAATTACTGTGGCCATGGTGGTTTTATCCGTCTCTCCACTAAGGAGCTGTGGCCAGCCGTTTCAGCAGGTCATCGATGTCCCACCAGACACGATTCCGGATTCCGCAGTGATTGACTCCGACACCCAAGTAAACGTCTCGGCCGGTGGCATCGTTGGAAGCGGAATACAATTCGGCAAGGAGGACGGAACCAGTACAAACGTAGAGGTGAACATCACTGGTGGAAGTGCGGGGAACATAGATGCCAATCGGGGCAGCTCAATCAACATTTTCGATGGTGACATATCTCAAATACGCTTGTATCCCGGTACCTCGGCACATATCACAGGCGGTCGGCTCGGTCGCTTCGATAGCCGCCTTGGCTCAATAACAGGGGAGTATGCGACCGCGGTAATTTCAGGGGGCATCTTTTCGTGGCCATTTGTTGGTCGAGAAGGTGTACAACTTGTTGGTGGCGAGTTCATTCTGGACGGGGTTCCTTTCGCTGGAGGCATTCTAACGCTTACCGTAGCATCGACACCGAACTCCGTGCTGACGGGAACCCTGGCTAATGGATCTGTCTTTATAATTTCCCCCTCCCGACCCGATGAACTGCACGGCTCGATGATTTCGATTACTTCGTTGCCGCCGATTGACACAACGCCGATTCTTATTGACGAGGCGACCGATCCAATACCACCGGGCCTGCGCGCGGGGCAATCACTTACACTCCGAGATGGAGGGGAGTTACCCCAGGACTTCGCAGCCGTGAACGCAACGCTTAACGTTGAAGGCGGGCGCGTGCAAGAGTTTCTAGAACTAGCCGGATCCACCGTCAACGTAACAGGCGGGATCGTGGAGAGGCGACTTGCTGCATACAGAGGTACACAACTCAATGTTTTGGGCGGATTGTTCCAAGAACGTCCAAGCATATTCGATGGCGCACTGTTAAACCTAGACGATGGACGCATGATTGGAACCCGTATCGAGGCTGGTGGTAGCGCCAATGTGACGGGAGGAGTGTCCCAGAATTACTTTTTGGTCGAGCCTGGCGGCAGCGCCACACTTTCAGGTGGGCGATTCGATCGATTTAGGGCAAAGGCGGGAAGCAATGTCGAAATATCCGGCGGTGATTTCATACTCAACGATGTACCCATCGGTTCTTCGACGGTAACACTCACCGACACTGATGTTCTTACCGGCACTCTCGGTGACGGTTCACCATTCATCTTCAGTCCGCAACGTGATCGTAACGTTGTAGAAGGAGTCATGTTGACCTCAATCGGCTTGCCTCCTGTGCCCATGGAGACGATAGTGATCGATGGTTCGTCCGGTATATTCGATCAAGGTCTGAGGAAGGGCCAATCGCTAGTCCTCGAGGTCGGTGGGGAAATCGAATGGAATGTATCGATTGTAGACGCGAGTCTCCGAATAAACGGAGGAAGGGTCTATGAACACTTGGCGTTATCGCGTTCGCACCTAACAATGACTCACGGAAGAATCGAAAGCAATTTCAGGGTGTACAGCGGTAGCATCGTGAGTATTTGCGGTGGGGAATTCAGACAAACTCGAATTCTTGATGGTGGTGTCGTTAATCTCTTTGGAAACGATTGGGAGGACAGCCCAGTTCAAGCATTTCCGGGAAGTACTTTCAATATTTATGGCAAGTCGTTTTCGCTAGGTGGGCAGCCGATCGAAGGATTGATACCGGGTGAGGCCTTTGAAGTGCAAGAACGCGAAACGACGTTAACCGGTATTCTTGCTGATGGGTCTATATACAACCAATACTTGCACACGGAAAGTCAACATAGCGACTATGTAGACGTGGCCGCGACGCTAACAGTGACGCTCGTACTAGATGGATGCGAAGGCTGCGACGTGGTGACGGGCACGGCTGACGACTGCAACACCAACGGTCTCCATGATGACTGTGAGAGCGACGTTGATACGGACGGATTCATTGACGCATGCGATAATTGCCCGAATGATTCCCAGCCGACTCAAGCTGATTTTGACGGGGACGGTGCCGGCGATGCCTGCGACGATGATATCGATAACGATGGCGTACCGAATGCAGTCGATGTATGTGATTTCACTCCTCTAGGCGCACTTGTTCAGCAAAACGGTGGTCTCCGAGCGGATTTGGACGGCGATTGCGACGTCGACTTGATTGACTTCGGTATTCTGCAATCCGAATTCACCGGACCGGGGACTGGGAGTCCGTAGAAAGTGAGAATCCACGCAATAGCAAAGCGGGACATTGGATATTGGCGATCTTGAATCTAAGGTGCTGGAAACATCCTCCGGGTTCTCGCCAGCGGGCAGAGTTTTCAGAACGCGGTTGTAAGCAAATCATTGCGGAAAACGAATCAGATCAAAATGCAAGAACCCGTTGCGATAACTGAGCAGCACAACTCACAGTATTCGCAATAAATAAAATGGCCTAGAGCACTTCAATGGCTGGAAAGTCGCAGCCAAGTAACCAGATTCAGATTTCGTCGCTCTGCTTTTTACAACGTCTTCGACAACAAGGAGGTCTGTACGATTTGGGGCGACAAAACACCATCAGGGTTCATATTGCCCTCTTGGGTCTGGAAATGTAAGCGTAATTGACAGCTTGAACTAGATGTCAGCAGGCGCGAATGATTCGAGTTGCGAACGTGTCACGAATCACGACCAAGGATCGAGTTCAAGATTGCTGAATGCTTCAAACCAGTCCGGATCTACCTGCCTCAATCGGGCTGGCTCGAAATCGGAACAAATCTTAGCGTCACAGAATGCGAATGCGGAAACGACACGGTAGGAGGCACTGGCTTTCGGATCGAAGCAGATGATCCAAGTCCGACCGTCTGGGTCATCAAACATCGAGACCGGATAGTACACTTCGCCATTTTTGGTCGTGATCTTGGCAAGAAGCATCGGGTTGTCCTCGTGGTTGGGGAACACCGAC
>JANQQE010000035.1 GCA_028285105.1 Alphaproteobacteria bacterium | reverse complement strand
GTCGGTGTTCCCCAACCACGAGGACAACCCGATGCTTCTTGCCAAGATCACGACCAAAAATGGCGAAGTGTACTATCCGGTCTCGATGTTTGATGACCCGGACGGCCGGACTTGGATCATCTGCTTCGACCCGAAAGCCAATGCCTCCTACCGCGTCGCTTCCGCATTCGCATTCTGCGACGCTCAGATTTGTTCCAATTTCGACCCGGCTCGATTAAGGCAGGTTGATCCTGACTGGTTTGAAGCATTCAGCAATCTCGAATTCGATCCTTGGTCGTGACTCGTGACACATCTGCAACCAGATTTACATGCGCCTGTCGACGTCTGGTTCAAGGCGTCAAAAAACCTTGCGTTTCCAGACACATGAGGACAATATGAACCCTGAATAGCACATCTGGTGTCCAGTCGCCCCGAGTGCTTTGAAGATCATTTCTGTTCAAGGCGTTACGGATGCAGTAACGGCTGGATTTGAACTCTTCTGGGTTTCGGACAGGATTGCACGGTAATCGGAGTTTTGTAAGCCATAGGAAGAATCGGCGTGGCCCAGTCTAGCTCGTCGGCGAGACGCATGATGACGCGCATAGCTTGGCTTACCACGATTGAATCGGGTAGGTCGTATTGATACTATGGCACCTAGTCGTTTGATGAACAGGAAATCATGAGTACGACGCAAGTCGAGACGGGGATGGAGTAATCGTGAGAGCTTTCTTGCTAATTGCCGTGGTGTTTCCAGTAGCGATCGCCGAGTCAGCGCCAGTGCAGCGCGGGTCGGATGATGCAGGTACGATATATCTTGGCCCGGTTGCGGACCAGGATTGGTCGCGTCCCATCGGCTATGGGGATCTCGACGGCGACGGTTTCGACGAGGTCATCGTGTCCGCATCGGAGACGTTCGGCGGTGTGATCAGCACGGTCTACATCATGCGCGGCGGGCCCAACGCACGGTTTCGCGGTACGGTCGACTTGATGTCGAACGGGGTCGATCAAGTGATCTCGGGCGCAGCCATCGACGACAATCTCGGGTCATCGATCGCCACGGGGGATGTCAACGGGGATGGCATCGACGATTTGCTGCTTTGCGCTTCGCTCGCGAATTTTGGCGGACGATCATTTGCTGGAATTGCCTACCTGATTTACGGCAGTCCGACGTTTTTTGCCTCCGCCACGCGCGACTTGAGTGTCGCCGGTAGCTGGGATCTACGCATCGCCGGCCCCCAAGCCAGTTCCGATATGGGTGGTGCCGGCTCGTTCGGTGGCCAGGACACACAGGCTGCGGCGATTGGAAATCTCAACGGTGATTCGCTCGGCGATATCGTACTCGGCGCGCATCTCGCCAACGGCGACACTGGAGTCGAGGATACAGGTCGCGTCTACGTCGTTCTGGGGAAAGCATTTACCCCCGGTGATACTCTGGATCTCGCGCTGAACACCGACTACGATATGCGCATTTTCGGTGACGGACGGTTTGACGAGACCGGCGATTTCGTTCTGGTAGCGGACCTGACCGGTGATGGCATCGACGACCTCATCATCCCCAACCACTTTTTCAGCCAAGTATTGTTCGACTCCGAGGGTGCCGTGCACATTTATCGCGGCCGAACTACTTGGCCAAGTACGTTCAATCTACGAACCTCGTCGGCGGATATCACGTTGCTCGGAGATCGCGATTCCGACAATCTTGGCGAATCAGCTGCAGTGGGTGATTTCAACGGCGATGGGGTGATGGACCTTGCCACTGGGGCACCAGGCGCGGACTTTTGTGCGTTCAACGATCAGCGCGGCGATGGGTTTGTCTATGGTTTGCTGGGCACCAGCGGTTTGCAGACCGGCACGCACTTGATTGACTACGCATCCGCAACGCCTGACTTTCTGCTCGTCGGAGATTTCGAGGAGAACCTCGGTAAGCGAACTGCGAGTGGCGATTTCAACGGCGACGGAATCGACGACATCGCCGCAGCTGAGTGGTTCGGCGGGCCGTTTACCAACGGCGTGGTCGAGGTACTCTTCGGGCGCGATTTCTTCGGTAGTCCCGTCTTCATCGCGAATGTCGACACCGACGTGCGGATTACCGGTAGCAACCCATCCGATCGCATCAGCTTCGCGCTCAGCGCGACGGATGTTGACAGCAACGGTGTCGCCGAAATTCTCATTGGCGCACCGTTCAACAACGGCGCGTTTCCGAATAATGCCGGAACGGTGTATGTGTTCTCGCTGCTTGACGGTGACGCGAACGGGGACGGCCGTCACGATCTTGCTGACTACGCCGCGCTTCAAGAGTGCTTCACGCTACCCGCTGCGCCGGCGGACAACAGCCCCTGCTACGTCTACGACATCGTCAACGACGGTACACTTAATAACGCGGACATCGAGGCGTTCGTCGACCGCTTGACCGGCCCGTAACCGCACAGCGTGTGCAGGTGGGCATCTCCCAATGTGCAAATGAATCCGTACGTTGTTTCCGGTGTCGGCGTATTCAAACCCCATGCACATCGAAGCCACTCCTACGTGGCGGCTGTGCCGAAGAGTGGTGTCCTCGCTCAACGGCAGGAATCCCTCAAAGTTGACCCTTCAACTGGCCCACTACCCATCCTTAGTCCGCCTGTCATGCTGGAGTTCTTGCATCCGTAACACCAGCCGGGGGCATAGCGAAGCGAGGGAACAAAGCACACCCGTTGGATTGTATTTTGGTGTAGGGTTTAGCCGAGAGAGCCCGCAGCCTTGCTGAAAACATCGATTCCAACGCAGGAACGCACAAAAAGTTCAACTGGTGTCCAGTCGCCCCGATTGCTACACGACGCGGATGGTCCGGACGTGCAACCTTTGGTGTACTTTGAAGTTCGTGCCTTTGCATTGTGATTCATCTGGAAAAGGTGCGACATTCGCTTGATTCTAGATTGTGCTGCCCTTCGATTTACTCGTGTGATGCTCACGATGGGTGCCCCGATTGTAGCGTCTTCCACGCTGATCAATCTTCCTTTTGTGAATCGGGCTTGCCCTCGGCTTCTTTTTCAGCGCGGATTGTCTCAATGGCCGCGATGACGTCGGCTTCCCATGGGAAGGGTTCGTCCTTGGCGGGGTCGTAGTCCGGAAGGTTGGTGACGGGGATCTTCAGCTCATTCAGCAGTTCGGTGGTCTTGGTGAGTTCGTAGCGGCGGACGTACGGTTCGCCGTCAGCCCAAGCCCATTTGTACGCAGCGAGCGCGTGGCGTTTCGCTGACTTGGCGTCACCGATAGCTTGCCAGAGCTGGGACAAATAGCGATGCGCCGGTTTGCGAAATTGGGCTAATCGCTCAGCGACAGCCCGTTCGTCTCTCAGCTCACCCAGTTGGTGCTTGGCCAGCGCAAGCCCCGTCTCGGCTTCTGCGTCGATCAGTCCTCGCTCACGTGCCATGCGCAATGCTTCAGCAAAGCTCTCCGCCGCCAAGGCCCATTCTTTCAACTCCAATCGCCATGCGCCACGGAGCCGGTGAATGCCTCGGAGTCTAATGCGGTTCTTACCTAACGAAGCAAGTCGCTCAGCATCAGTAAGGTGCGATTCCCGCAAGAATCCCCGATGGAATTGAAATAGCGAATACGCCCACTCTGCGTCTCCGGGGCGATAACGCGCCCGCGACCAATTGCGGCCCATTGGGTCAAGTGCTTGCCAAGTGGATTCCGCCTCGGCATATCGGCCAGTTAAGGTCAGATCTGTAAAATAATCGAGTTGGCTCAAGAACACTTTTTCCTGATCATCGCACGCGGTGGAAAACTTGAGCGACAAAGAAATAACGCTTGACGACTTGGCTAACAGATTTTGGCCGCGCAGACTTAGGCTGATGTTTTGAACAATTGCTCCTATGTCATCCCAGCTTTGTCTCTTTACCTTAGACCGCAGCGCGGCAACTTGGGCTGAGAAGCCTTCTTTAAACTCACTGAGCATATTTAGGGCGGTTCCGGCTGACTGCGCCAGATATTCAGCGTCGTAATTACTTACGTTGTTCGGCAATTCACTCCAGCCCTCCGTAAAGAATGGCCTTAGCAGTGACAATACTTCTGAGAGGTCTTCGATATTGAATAGGAATGAGTTTGCCAAGTCGCCTCGAAATGCATCAGCCGCTTCCTGGAAGCGACCGAGCTTCAGCAGGGTACGAACGACTTCCAGTCCGGGCCGAAGTTCTTCGAGCGTCTCGGCAGATTCATAGGGACTGTGTGGAAGCGAACTGAAATGATCCACCACACGTTGGCCGTAGCGATTCAGGTCTTCTGTCTGCATCAGTCCTGCGACGACGCTGCGAACGACGGGATGGAGATCGTAACGCTTGGTTCGAGTATCGTAATGAAGTAGCCCGCGCTGCTCCAGGTCTGTCACAGTTGCTTCAAGTCTTCCGGGCACCACGCGGTATACGTCCGACATACGCCGGGATTGAACCGCATCTTCATATTTCTGCCATTGTTTCGTTCTAGTTTCGTATTGATCGCGAAGCTTGGCTTTTTCTTGATCTGGCAGGTGCTTCCAACGATAGAGGTCCTCTGGAGGATCCGGCCTTCTTACTTCTTCAGGTTCGGGGGGGAGGTGGGGATTGAATGCTTTGAGCGTCTCGTAGTCCACGGCATCGGAAAGCAGGGCGAGGGCTGAAAGCAATTGATGACTTGCTGGCTGGAGGTCTTCGAGCGCGGCGCGGAGAACATGATTTCGGCGTTGGATGAGGTCCAATCTTGCAAGGTCGAGGCTGGCACCTCTATCCGGATCGACTACCCAGGCGTCAAAATTTCCACGGTCTGGAAGATAGTTGTTGATCAAACCACCTAGAACGCCAATAACCAACGGATGGTTGTCGCAGTTCGCCTGGAGATAGCGCTGGATCGCAGCGGAATCGCCACGGATGCCCGACGCAGGATCTACTTCCTTCCCGCAGGAGCGCAGAAGCGACTCTGCATCCGGTGGACGCAAACCTGACAGCATCATGCGGCGCACCCCGCTGACGCTGACGCCTGATCGATTCTGTAGCACGCGCGGTGTGAGGCGCGAACTGATGAGGATCTTTGATGGTGCTGCCGCGGCTAGGCTACGGAGCAGGTCGTTGTCCTCCTCTCGGATGGCGTCGAGAGGATTGCGCCGGGCGATTCTGTCGGTCGGGCCGTTCGTCTCTTCGTCTGGGACTTCAGCGGCGTAAAAGCGATGGTAAGCCACAAGCACGCGCTCAAGGCCGTCGAGAATCAGCAGCCAGGGGTGGGCATGAAGCTGGACGAGGAGTTCAGGTGCCAGTTCGGTTGTTTTCTTTTTCGCGAATTCCTCCAAAGGTTGCTCTGTCATATAGGCAAGTGCGTGCCGGCAAAAATCGGCCATGACCGTGCCCTTTTCATAGAACGAGTACCAGAAACGTCCAGCCCATAGAGAATCGACAGGGCGAGCAGCGAGAGCGCACTCTGGATTGGTGGTCCATTCCCAAGTGAGCATGCTCTTGCCATTGCCACCGATAGATTCAAGAAGAAGAAGGTTGGAAGGGTCTTCAGGCCTTGCCCAATCATTCAAGACATCCAATTCCGCTCGACGACCAACAAACGTATGTCCACCGATGTAGTCGGCCTTAGCAAAGAGTTCGGGGGGGCGTGGAATACCGATCCGATGCGAAGGGAACTTTTGTTTTTGGTCCGTTCCTTCATCGCTCTTTGAAGGACGCCTAAGGGTAACCTTGAAACAATGATCGCTCGTTTCTTCAAATTCAGGTGGTGGCAGATCTTCAGATGCCATTGCGGCCTTGATTCGTTGAATTCCGCTACCGGCCGTCTCAACCAATCCCCAGAGATAGAAGATCCTTGCGATTTGCGGATTGCGTGGGTGACTGTTTGAGACGCTGCAAATATCAGATATATGAAGTGGCTGTGGCAAATCCCCGGGACTCACGACTTCGATTCGATCATCAAATACGGACACTTTTACACTGGCGTAAACATCATATATTCTGTGTATAAGCGCATTTGCCACCACTTCTTCAAGAGCGCTAGCGGGAATCTCTAGAGTCTCTTCTCGTCCCTTGTTGGTGATCCGCCGCTCTAGTCTTAAGGATTGTTTGAGAAAGACTAAAGTCTCTTCAAACTGCTTTACTAGTCCGCCGCGAGTTATGTGATCACGCTCAAACCCATTCTCTTGAGTCACTCCATGCCAGCGAAAGCACTTTGTTGTAGCTCCGGTGAATACCGATGATGGGATTTCGGCAAAGCTCAGGAAGGCACCCCGACACAGATTTCCATCGTCACCAATGAATCCAAAGCGTCTAAATTGCTCTATTGGCTTTAGTCCAAGCAGGAAATCTTCCTGTCGAAGCACCCAATACTTGTTGAGGAAGGTGTCAATTGTAGGCAAATCTAAGGCGCTCCATGGCTGGAACGACGAATCGTGATCCCACGCAACCGCGCCTCTGTAAAGTTCATCAAAATGCTTAGGGTCCGTGACAATTCCTTTACGCGAGGCAACTGATTTAGTTTGCGGCACCAACGAACGGAGATACTTCGGAAGATCGGCGTGGTCCGCCCCATATGAGATCGCGTAGATGTTTAGATTGTTGTTGTCGAAATGGGCTTGGAATTCGTGCCTTTGGTTTTCGCGGACGAGGCAATAGTCCCAATGGCCCGCCTGCCGCGCACGTGCTCCATACCGTTCCAGCAATAGATTGAAATCCGGGTCGCCGAGGCCGTTTATTCCGCAACCAACGTAAACCCATGTCTTCGTTCTCCAAAACGCAAGAAGATCCTCTCTATATTCTTCATCTCGAACTATCTGGTCGTACGACTTCCAGTCCAGGACGACAGACTCTGGGGCCCTCCAATATCCGTGAAGGAAAATGACGCTTTCAGCATCCGGGGACCGCAACGCCCCAATCAGTAAACCCGATTCCTTCCACGTGACAGGCGTGAGCTTTGAATTCCCGTCGAGCAGAAGTCCATCGTAGTTGGTTGTGGCAAGCAAATTACCGTGCAACCGGATGGACTCAAGGGCGTCGAGAATGCTGCGATCATGAGCTTTGATCGAACCGACTGTGCGCTTTAACCAATCGGCGAAATGTGGCGATGTCGCTCCACCCATTTGTTCGGTGATATCCTCGGCCGCAGAAATAAACCGGTGGGTTGACGGGTTTTTCTGTAGCAGCTTCAGGTGGGCATCTGCTACTTCCTTTTCGATCAAGTTATGCTTGCCCAGCCACCGCAAGCCATTTTCCAGAAGACCCGTCCAAGAAGCCTGCGGATGAGGTCGCTTCGTTTTTGGATCGATGCTTGCGGCAATTGAGACGCCTGTGCCCGTCACTATTACGGCGAGGCGCTCGCTGATCGTTTCTCTCAGCGCAGCTTCGTGTTCTACATAGTTTTTCATAAGTTCACGTGGTCCGATGGAAACTTTTCGTAGGTTCTCTCGATAGTCAATGCTTCCTTGCGGAATACAAATCCAGATTGCCTCGCATTCATTGGTACTCAATTTGCGTCGCAAGAATTGGATTGGTCGCACTTTGTACACAAGCGACATGACAGAAGCTGGAACCCTTGATTCGCTTTTTTTCTTACATTGCGCCTAAAATAATGTCATTGGCCCGCATGAATACATGATTTTGAACTGAATTGCGTATAAAGATGGCATTCAAGCCGTATATAGTAGTTTATGCGATGACATGACATGCTCGGGTAAGGAGGCCCTTTCGTGAAAGAGTGTAACCGCAGATCGCTCTACTTTTCCACTCTATTCCGACGTTAACTCACAGCCGACCTAGATGGTGCGGCTGACGTTCAATGCCGGTGGGTCGCGGCTACTTGAAGTGGATTGGCGAATCTGGATGCACTCGTCGGTCCGGTACGTCGAACGAAGCCCACTTGCAACGCATTGTCACTCGCCTCATCTCAATATGACAACGAGGTCACCCAAAAAATTCGATGGAAAAGATGAAAAAAAGGAAATCTGCTCTAACTGTGGCCTTTCCCCCTCAAGCTGATCCAGCAGTTGGGTTAGGATTTTGGTTTCGATTGAGGAGGAATTGCCATGAGCAGACGGCGTCATTCGACGGAAC
>JANQQE010000019.1 GCA_028285105.1 Alphaproteobacteria bacterium | reverse complement strand
CTTGGACTTCGTCGGGTGGCGGGTCACGTCCATCTGCTGGTGGTGCGTGGATGACCCTGTGGATGATCCCTTACCGCCCTTCTTCTTGCCTGTGTTCTTGCTGAAGCTCGACAGACCCGCACTGATCGCGTTGTTGCTACGCGGTTCGACTTTCACGTTGTAAGGCGGGTCGGTGTTGACCAGATGGATTGGTGCGCTATCCAGCAATCGGTCCACATCCTCGGCACTGGCCGAGTCGCCGCACAGCAGGCGGTGTTCGCCGAGTACCCACAGGTCAGCCCGATGGGTGATGGCCTCATCCGGTGGCGCTGGTACGTCATCGGGATCGGTTTGCCCGTCGGTGACCTCATTGCCGAACAGTTCTGTCAGTTCCTCGGCCCCGAACCCCAGCGCCTCAAGGTCCACATCCATCGCCTTCAGTTCGGCCAGTTCGCTCACCAGTTGTTCGAGATTCCAGTCGGTCAGTTCATGGACCTTGTTGTCGGCAATACGGAACGCCTTGATCTGTTCCGGGGTCAGGTCAGTGGCTCGTATAGCCGGGACATTCTCAAGCCCCAGTTGCTTCGCCGCCTGCACACGGGTGTGGCCGGCCACCAGTACACCTTCGCCATCCACGATCACCGGTACCTTGAATCCGAACTGCTGGATCGACTTGGCCACGGCGTCGATGGCCATTGGTGGGATGTGGCGTGGGTTGACTTCGTACGTTCGTATGTCGGTTAGGGGGATTAATTCGATCTGAAATTCAGTTACGGTTGCTGGCACAAAATACCGCCCTTCAATCCCTCGCTGCCCAGTGGGAACAATTCCTCCTCGAGTTCGTTGCAATCATTACCATGGAGTGCCGATACGACCGATTCAGCTTTGCCTAACACAATCTCAAACTCCCCCTCCGGCGCTTCGAATTGAATGTGTGTTCGCGCCACATGCGGATCCCTCAATCCGCAAACTCGCATGATGCTCTTGGGATTTACCCAAACCAATTCCCCGTCCTGACGGGTTAACTTCACCAACTGCATAAACCATTACCTCTGTTTGAAACGACTGCACCTGTCGGCACGGTGCCGATGGGTGTTAACTTGGCCATTGTTAGGCGGTGCTGTTGACCCTGCTTGAGGCTTCTTTCTGCCGTCCTATGTCGCGCGGGTAAAATGCCCAAAACAAGGCGAGAGACCTAAACCAACGGAAAGAAGGGAAAGAAGTAAATAAACACATAAAAAATAGTAGTTTTCTCTTAAAACTTATTTCGGACTTCTTTCGGTTCTTTCGGTCCATCGCAACCCAAATGGCCCATTCAGGCGGCCAGAACACCGTAAAGAAGGAAAGAAGTCGGAAAGAAGTATTAGTCACCGATCAACTCGTACATTGTTCTTGGTCGCCCTTTCGTGGTTTCTTCAGTTATCATGATTTCGCCACGCTCCCCCATGGTATGAATGATCTCGTCGAATTCCCTCTTTGGCACATCCAGATGCTTGAGTGCCGCCGATCGACCGAGTTTCTTGCCTTTAGATTTCCTCAATTTGTCTTTCAAACTTTGAATCTTCCGGCCGATCCACGAGTCGGCACCATAGTTGGCCGACATGAAGCTCATCCGCCGAACCATATGGTCAATCAAAGCATGGGCCCATTCGATAGCATCCGTGGTTATTACCGGATTCACGTAGTTCGCACTGGCCGCGTAGATCATGGTCAACTTGGTTGCATTCTCTGTAGCACGCTTGTAGAGCGAACATCGAACGTCATCGCCCGCCTCTCTTGCAGCTTCGATTTTGTCCTCGAATTCCTCCACCGACGCTTTCCTCGCTTCTATCGCGTCCGGCGCGAATCCAACCACCTGCGGATTGGGCATGTGCTCTGATAGATTGCCGTTCCCGCACGGCTTGTCTTTCCAGATTCGCGCCACGTCGAGAATGCTTGAGGGAATTTCCAGATTGGTTTCGCGCTCGACGTACCGCTGACGTTCGCCAGACTCGAACACGAGCAATCGATTGAAGAACCCGTTGGTCAACATGCGCTCCGAAAGCGCCGAATAGGTGTACTTGGCGATGGCCGTACCGAACAGCGATAGAAACGGCTGGTCAATGTGTCTATCCGTTGATGTACCCGCTTTCACGCGCATCGCGTACACGCTGCCTGAACAGCTATACATCTGCAACAACGTGCCCATGATGTTCTCGAATCGAGTGTCCTTGGCCTTGTTTATGGATTGCAGCAAAGCATCGAGTTCGTCATTCTGAAACAACAGACATGGCTCATCAGCAAGGGCATCCTCGATGCCCTCGCTACTCGCGAACTTATCCCGCATTTGTTTTATGAATCCGCACTGACGAGCGATTTGTACATTGGTGGATCTGGGGAAGTCTTTGCCTGACCCTGATTCGCCCAAGGCCAGCAAGTAAATGTTTGCCCGGGCATTGTTTGGACCGCAGACTTTGCGACCCATCAATAAAGACTGCATCACTAGCGCACCGCAAAATGCAAGAACCTCGTTGGGCGTTGGCGCATTTGCCATGTTGTAATTCATCACATCCGAGATGAAACCTGGCACGCACAGAAGCTTGCTCGGTATGGGACCCGGATCCTTGGGACTGGTGTTTTCAATTTCGCCCGCTTCGACCATCTGCGCCCAGTGGTTCTCAACGACCGCAACGGTGATGGTGTCAGGCTCGTACCTGCAAACGCTGTTTGCGATCTTGACTAATTCGCTGTCATCCAACGGCGGGACGCATCGATTGTTTTCCTCGCGAAGCGCCGCAAGAATGGCCTCGTAGCCCATGCCCGCACGGCGCATCGTTCCCGCGAGGCTCGTCATCGCATGGTTGCGCTGTCCTTCCGGGATCGAATTGGATGGCCGAATTGCATCGCTACGCGTGCTGTCGGCATTGGATTTGCCGAGTTCTTTTTGCAAGAACGCAATCAACTCAGGATCGGCCAACGGAATGTCGTCAACAGTCGAACCCTCTTCGAACCCCTGAATGATTTGGTATTCGTTACCATCCACCACCGAGCCCGGCGCAATCGCGTAGCCACCAGTTCCCCTTGTGTCCACGCCGTCCGTTATGTCGCTGGCCGAATTCCGAATGCTAATTCCATCAGGCAGTCGAAAATAAAAATGAACGCCACCGCCTCCACTTCTGACTTGCCACAATTCGATCAGATGTTCCGCTACAGGGCAGTACTTGATCCAATCAAGCGACCTCTTCTCAACATCTAGCACATTCACGCGATTTGAACCGCCCGTCCGAATTGCGGGGTTTGACTTGGGTTGCGCCTTCCACCATGCCCGAATGATGCCAAGATCCTGCGTGGCGTCCTTCAACCCGTGGCTGCCTCTGTGGGGTTCTTTGCAGTTCGGGGCGCACGCGAATACATCAAATCCCATCAGCGCGAATGATTCGGCCAAATCTCTCTTGTTCACGATACGCGCAGGTTTGTTGAGGAGTTTACCCAAGGATTCGACTACCTTTCACTTGAACTGAGGGACTTCTGAGACGTTCTGAGGATTGCGCAACGCTGACTTGCTATTCATTCTTCGCTAAGACCCGCAGGCGTCCACCGGACCTGGTGCAGCGACCCGTTCAACCTCGAACGAACGATCGCCAAACTCCAGCGTAACCAGTTCGGAGAACATCCGCGCCAAGTCCCGCCCGACCCGCGCCGTCGCGTTCACTTCGCACATCCGATTTGAAACGTCGAGACTCCACGACGTGTCCAGCCTCACCTGCGCTTCACTGTGGATGGACTCTGAAAGCATCGTGGCGAACAGAAGAATTGAATCGATTTCTTCGAGGTCGACGCCAGAATTGAATTTGAACCGATAGATGCTGTTCTGCACTGCCCCTCTCCCACTCAAAAAACATCACTCCCCCTACTACATACATACCTCGCGCCGGCGCAGACTGTCGAAAGTTTTATAGGTATTCATCGAGATTTTTTTCGGCCAAGACATCGCGCAGCTTGGCAAGGCGCTTGTCATACAACGTGCTGCGCGGCACGCCTAATTCACGTGCGGCGTTTGAAGTGGTACCGATCCTCAGCAGTTCGAGCAATTCTCTCAATTCGTCTTGCAACGATTCGATGGCATCGGACAAATCGATTGAAAGGTCTTGCTGGTTTGTATTGCCGTCAAGGTGCGGTCGCCTGCGGTCTTTGCTCAATGTCTCGTGGCGTGCAATCGTTGCGCCGCAATCATCTGACACCGTATCGTTGATAGAACATGCTTCGCGCCGATAGTCGCGTTTCTGTTGCTTGCGGTACCGAATGACGTTGGCAATTTTGTGGTCCACGATTCGCGATACAAATGTTCGAAGCTTGGCTTTGTTACTGTCGTGATTCTGGATACGATCCAACACCTCACGAAAAAAATCCTGCTCCAAATCTTCTACGTCGCTGGACGTGAATCCGTATTTCCCTTTGAGTTGACGGGCTTTGCGACGGACGATGTCTTTAATGTCATCTTCGAAATCGGGGTGGTTGGAAAAAACCATTGAGATCTCCTGAGCCGCAGGAGAAGCGAAGAGGCATCGCACAATCGGCATGCACAAAAAACTACAAAACGAAGGCGCGCAGAATCACCGACTGGGCGATACCCACGTCCGCCTCCGCTTTGCGGCCGGCTGGAAGTCTGGCAACGAATTATTGAATTACAGAAATATCTAGGGACGACTGATTGCTAGTTT
>JANQQE010000018.1 GCA_028285105.1 Alphaproteobacteria bacterium | reverse complement strand
CTTGGACTTCGTCGGGTGGCGGGTCACGTCCATCTGCTGGTGGTGCGTGGATGACCCTGTGGATGATCCCTTACCGCCCTTCTTCTTGCCTGTGTTCTTACTGAAGCTCGATAGGCCCGCACTGATCGCGTTGTTGCTGCGTGGTTCAACTTTTACGTTGTAAGGCGGATCGGTGTTGACCAGATGGATTGGTGCGCTATCCAGCAATCGGTCCACGTCGGTTACACTGGCGGAG
Organism: Alphaproteobacteria bacterium; assembly: GCA_028285105.1. Lineage (GTDB taxonomy): Bacteria > Planctomycetota > Phycisphaerae > UBA1845 > UBA1845 > UBA1845. The sequence continues at coordinate 4,420 of JANQQE010000018.1, read as the reverse complement.
TCGCCACACAGCAGGCGGTGGTTGCCAAGTATCCACAGGTCGCCTGGTTGCGTGATGGCCTCATCCGGTGGCGCCGGTACGTCATCGGGATCGGTATGCCCGTCGGTGACTTCATCGCCGAACAGTTCGGCCAGTTCTTCGGTCCCGAACCCCAGCGCCTCGAGGTCCAAATCCATCGCCTTGAGTTCTGCCAGTTCGCTCACCAGTTGCTCGAGGTTCCAGTCGGTCAGTTCGTGGACCTTGTTATCCGCAATTCGAAACGCCCTTACCTGTTCCGGCGTCAGGTCGGAGGCTCGGATCGCCGGGACGTTTTCCAATCCCAGTTGCTTTGCCGCCTGCACACGCGTGTGGCCAGCCACCAGCACACCTTCGCCATCCACGATCACCGGCACCTTGAAGCCGAACTGCTGGATCGATCTGGCCACGGAATCAATGGCCACTTGTGGGATGTGGCGTGGGTTGCCTTCGTAGGCGCGGATGTCAGTTATGGGGATGGATTCGATTTCGGGGTGGGTTGCTGTTGCTGTCACAGTTTGCCGCCTTCCGAATCCTCATTGGCCAATGGGAAGAGTTCCGCTTCATACCCTTTGCATTTACCGCCGTTGAGTGCCGCCACGACCGCATCGGGGCTACCGAACACAACCTCAAACTCCCCTTCCGGCGCCTCGAATTGAAGGTGAGTCCGCGCCACATGCGGATCCCGCAACCCGCAGACGCGCATGATGCTCTTGGGATTCACCCACACCAACTCCCCATCCTGTCTGGTTAACTTCACCAACTGCATAAATCATTACCCCTGTTTGAAACTACTGCACCTGACGGCAAGGTGCCGATAGGTGCGCTCCGGTGTTTGATGGCCACACTTTGTGCCCCATCGCGAATAAATCATTCACGACCCCTTGCGCGCGGTCACAGACCTCAAAAACCCAAAAATCCGCCGAGGGTGGAGAAACATTGGAAAGATATGAATGATTAACAAAACACTTGTATTTACTGGATTTACACCCATCGAATCTTTCACAATCTTTCACGCCTTCGGGGAAGAATTCCGGTCGAACTGCCCAAACGTTTGAATCTTTCACGAATCTTTCACGCACACAATAACCTGTAGTGTCGCCCCATCCGCGTCGCCGTTGGCCTGTCAACGATGTCAATGTCACCCTGCTGACTGAGCGTCTCTACGTACTTCTGGAGCGATTCAGCACCACATCGCATTCTGCGAAGCATCTTGCTGTGGGGGAGTTCACCGTTTGGAGATTGCCTCAGCAGATTGACAACCTTCAGGCATTCTGCGTGAAACGGATTCTCAGCAACGTGGCTCTCAGCCATAAAGAGCATCCTTCTCACCTGATGGGTGACGAGTTCTGTCGCCCATCGCACTCCCTGAACGGAGATTTGCGGTTCCATCGGTTTTTCGCTGACCGCAAAGATCAACGAAAGCTTCCGGATGTTCTCTACCGCACGACCCCACACCGCTGTGGCCACCACATCTGCTTTGTCCTCCGACCTGCCGTATTCTTCATCAACCATCAGGCGGGCTTCCTCGATGGCTTTCTCAGCCCCAGCCGTTGCCTCAACAACGGCTGGTTTGGGATAGAACGAAGACAGATTGCCGTCATCAGAGTCCAATTGGGCCCAGTACTTGGCAGTTTCCACGATGCCATCGGGTAATTCGCGATGAGATACTGATTGTCCTTCTGAACGTTTTCGGGACTCCAGTACAAGCATCCTGGCAAAGAATCCGTTCGAGAGCATTCGGCTGGAGAGTGCTTCGTAGTAATGATTGGGAATGGCTGTTCCAAATAGGACCAGACAAGGCTGATGTATCGGTTGAATGCATGTATGACCTGCCTTGACGCGCATTTTGTAAATGCCATTCGCAGATGAATAGAACTTCAGCAGAGCCGTCATGATGTTTTCGTATCGGGATTCCTTGGCCCGATTGACGGACAGCAACATGCCGTCGATCTCGTCAGTTTGAAACAACATGGTGTTGTTGTGGTGCATCAAATCCTCAATCCCCTCGCCCGATGCAAAACCATCACCAATCGCATCGATCAATCCGGCTTCAAGAGCGATTCGGTCATTGACCTTGCGTGGCCAGTCTTTTCCGCTTGCAGAATGACCTAGACCCAAGAGATAGAGATTGGTTCTGCAATCGACTGAATCACGCACCTTCCGACCTGCGAGCATCGCCTGCATGGCGAGGGCGCCACAGAATGCCATGACGTGATTGGGATACGGGGCCGTTTCGAGACAGAAATCTATCACCTGCGAGATGAATCCCGGAACTCGTAACAACTTGACTGGCAAGGGACCAGGATCATCGGGGCCGTTGTTTTTGATCTCGCCCGATTCGACCATCTGCGCCCAATGATTTTCGACCATCGCAACGGTAATGGTGTCAGGCTCGTACCTGCAAACACTACCTGCAATCTTCACTAGTTCGCTTTCATCCAATGGCGGTATGCATCGATTGTTCTCCTCACGAAACGCTGCAAGAATGGCCTTGTAGCCCATGCCGGCGCGGCGCATGGTTCCCGCAAGGCTCGTCATTGCATGGTTGCGCTGCCCCTCCGGAATTGGATTGGATTCGCCAATGTTCTGGCTTCGGTCGCTATTGGCTTTTGCGAACTCGCATCGAACAAAATCAATCAGTTTCGTACAGGCCATCGGGATGTCGCAAATCCCTGATCCCTCCTCGAAACCTTGGATGATCTCGTATTCGTTTCCATCGACCACAGCGCCCGGACTCATCACGTAGCCACCGTCGCCACGGGTATCTACGCTTGCGGCAATCTTGGTGACTGAATTTCTGAATCGAACGTCCTTTGGAAGTCTCGTATAGAAGTGAATCCCGCCGCGTCGCGTCTTGACCTGCCACAGGTCTTCAAGCTCGTCGGCAATCGGCCCACTCCGTGACCATTCCAGTGCTTCGGGCTCGACATCAAAGACAAACAGATTCGCGTCACCGCCCGTCCGAATTGCAGGATTCGCCTCGGGATTCGTTGTCCACCAAGCTCGGATCTGATCAAGGTCTGTAGTGGCGTCGCTTAGCCCGTTGCTTCCAGCGAATGGCTTCTTGCTGTTCACAGCGCATGCGAAAACATCAAACCCCATGCGGGAGTACGATTCGGCCAAATCTATCTTGTTCACGATACACGCAGGTTTGTTGATGAGCTTATTCAAGGACTTGACCACCTTCTTTTGGATCTGAGGGATTTCTGAAACATTCTGAGGATTGTGCAACGCTGACTTGCTATTCATTCTTCGCTAAGACCCGCAGGCGTCCACCGAACCCGCAGCAGCCACCCGCTCAACTTCGAACGAGCGATCACCAAACTCCAGCGCCACCAATTCAGTAAACATCCGCGCCAAGTCCCGTCCCACCCGCGTCGTGGCGTTCAATTCGCACACCCGATCTGAAACATCGAGGCTCCACGATGTGTCCAGCCTCACATGCGCTTCGCCGTGGATCGACTCTGTAAGCATCGAGGCGAACAAGAGAATTGAATCGATTTCTTCGAGGTCAACGTCAGGTTTGAATCTGAATCGATAGGTGCTGCTTTGCACTACCCCTCTCCCACTTGAAAAACATGACTCCCCCTACTACATACATACCCCGCGCCCCCGCAGAATGTCGGAGAAATTAGATGTATTCGTCGAGATTTTTTTCAGCCAAGGCTGTCCGCAGTTTGGGAAGACGCTTGTTGTACAATGTGCTGCGCCGTATGCCCAACTCGCGCGCGGCTTCCGAGATGGAACAGGTCAGCAGCAAGTCGAACAGCTCTCTTGATTCTGCGGACAGCGACTCGATTGCATCGGACAGGTCAATAGAAAGGTCTTGCTGGTTTGCATTGCCTTGAATGTGTGGCCGCCTGCCATCGTGACTGAGTGTTTGGCCACGCAAGACGGCTTCACCTTCTTCGTCCGACACCCTATCATCGATCGAGCATTCATTGCGGCGATAGTCGCGCTTTTGCTGCTTGCGGTGCCGAACGATGTTGGCGATTTTGTGGTCCACGATTCGCGATACGAAAGTCTTTAGAGTGGCCTTGTTGCTGTTGTACTTGTGGATGCGATTCGTCAGATCCACGAGCAATTCCTGCTCCAAATCTTCTGCGTCGCTACCCGTGAACCCATATTGCCCGACGAGTTGGCGGGCTTTGCGGCGAATGATGTTTCGAATGTCGTCTTCGAGATCAGGTCGGTTCGAATAGACCATTTGGTTCTCCTGGACCGCAGGAGAAAGCGAAGTGGCATCGCACGAACGGCATTCACAAAAAAGACCACAAAGCGAAGGCGCGCAGAATCACCGTCAGGGCGATACCCACGTCCGCCTCCGCTTTGCGGCCGGCTGGAAGTCTGGCAACGAATTATTGAATTACAGAAATATCTAGGGACGACTGATTGCTAGTTT
>JANQQE010000017.1 GCA_028285105.1 Alphaproteobacteria bacterium | reverse complement strand
CCTGCACGCGGCGTCGCTCCGTCAGGCTTGCGCCCATTGCGGAATATTCGTTGCTGCAGCCACCCGTAGGTGTCCGGGCAGTGTCTCAGTCCCGATGTGTCGGGTCGTGCTCTCACACCCGATACCCGTCGTTGCCTTGGTAGGCCTTTACCCCACCAACAAGCTGATAGGACATGGACCGCTCCCAAACCGCCTGAACTTTGCCCGCACGATCATGAGACCGCACGGGGTCATCTGGTATTACCGGCACTTTCGCAAAGGAACCGAAGTTCCGCCGCTATCCCAGAGTTTGGGGCACGTTATCCATGTATTCCTCACCCGTTCGCCACTAACTCCCAATCGGATTACTCTTCAAGGGGTCCGTTCGACTTGCATGCTTTAGCCACGCCGCCAGCGTTCGTTCTGAGCCAGGATCAAACTCTTCACTTAATTCATAAACGCCACCCGAAGGTGACATCAATGACAAATTGAAGGCTTACACTTTCTCTGGCACTCGTGAAAATGTAAGTCGCAATGGCTCCTGATTAAAACCATTGCTATCATCCTTGCCGCCACTCGCTGGCGAGCTAACGACAAGATGTTTCATGATTACGAACCCGACCCCACCGCATCAAAATCACATGCCCGAAAGCACGAGAAATCGATGGTGCCCACCCATTCAGCACGAAGCCAAAAAAGTGTTTCCAGTAGGAAGGTTCCACATTCTCACGACGAACCTAAATCAACCTGTTCACTTGTCAAAGAGCAATTGCGGCAGATTTTCACTGCCGCATAGAGCAGTTTATCACGCGAATGCGCGACAAAAATCCCGCGATTCGCGAGCCCAGTAATTTAACCGAGCCAGCGACGTTGTCAACCCGTCTCGATTCAGCATCGATTCATGGTTTCCGACGTGCGGGAGAGGGAAAATAGCAGATCGCGATCCATTGTCAAGCCAACCGGATGCGAAATTAATTCCAACCGAAAATTGCTTCTCAACCGCTCAGCAACATGCTGAATATCGTGAGGATGGGCAGGATTAAATTCACTCCCAAAGCCCAATACGCGAGGGTGCCGCGACCTTCGCGACGTGTCCGAATGATGGCGATCCCGGAAATCAATACTCCTGCAAACCACACTCCCATCACCCCCCACACGGGCAATGCCATGTCCAGCAGCCACGGGGCTTGAACTTCAACGGCATCGCTTAAAAACTTCGTGACCGCTTCGGGCGTCGGATTGGGACCGAGCCGGTTCAATAGCTCCGTCACGAACCGAATGACAACCCAGCCAAACAACAATATCGCCCCGACACCAAGGGCCAAACCAATCGCAGCCAGACCGTCGAACGAAGATCGTTTCGACTGAATCAAACTGAAATCGGAAGGCGCACATTCGCCAGCCCCCGGTTCGGTTATGGCCCGCTCCGCACCAAATTGAGCCTCCGCCCCATGTCGAACCCCTGCATCGTGGCGCGTTTCCGCTCCTTCTTCGATTGGCTTGGCTTTGGGCGGCTTGAGTTGCGACATGCCGGGCGCAGTGACCGTGTCGCCGCAGTACGGACACTCCACCAATCGATTGCGCCATTCGTCGGCAACCTCGATCGCCTTTAAGCACGAGATGCAATTGAACTGAATCGCCATGCAATAAGCCTATCGCTGCAACCCAATCTGTGCAATCGCGACGGATTCGCCAAACTGCCGCCAAAAAAATGCGACCGCACTCGTACGAAAGTTCCCCGGATTGACCAGCCAATGGTGCGCTCGACCAAACGGCGACCTTTATCTGGTATCTGCCACAACCGCGCGTGAAGTTGCGTCAAATGCGCAACCGTAACGCACCGACAATTCGCAACCGACACTCAAGTTCGACAAGCCCCAGGGCCGATCAATGCTGTGCCACTCACGTCCTGCAAAATGAAGGCAGAAAACCGGACGAAAAAGCTGCACCTTGCAAAACGAAACCAGTTTTCAAGTAACAAAATCCCCCAGCAAACGAGGATTCAAGAACCATGAGCAGAACCGACATCATCCGCACGATCAGCATTCTTAACCAGTCCGCACAGAACGAATTCCTCCAAGACTTCTCAACAGAAGAGCTAGCCGCCTATCTCGAAAAACTCCGCTCGATCCCGTCTGAACCATTCTGCGTGGAATAAGTCGACCCGCGTGAACTGAGCAATCGACCGAACAAGCGAGCAATCGGGTTAGGGTAACCAAACTTCAACCGGATCGACTAAGAGCAGACGCGCAACCAATCTGTCCCAAGCGGCTCTTCAAACAAGAAGAGCCGCTTTGCATTCCCCCAAACGCGCGAGAACAAGATCCGTAGATGGGGATGATCGCTTCGTGCAGGGAGCTACACTTTGCGCCAGGGCGTGTCGGCGGCTTTTGTTCCGTCGTCGAGTTGTTTCAGTTCGTAATCGCCGAACAGATTCGGTGCGTCTTTTTGTAGAATTTCGCAGACCTTGGATGCAACGATTCGGATCTCGGTTTCGGCGTGTTCGTTGGCGCGCATCTCGATGAAGTGGCGAAGGGCGCGGCCATTCCCGGTGATGAAGATTTTGGTTTCGGTCGCGTTGGGCAAAATCGACCGAGCGGCTTGGCGGGCCATCTTGCGGCGTAGGGTTTTGTCGGAGACGTTCTCGAATTTGTGTTCCAAGCCTTGCACGAGTTTGACGTACGCTTCCTGGCAATGTTCTGCCGCCGCCCGCCAGATTTCGTGAAGCTCGCCATCGTCGCCGATGCAGTCCGGTTCCACAAAGTCAGCCGTCGATTCATCGACATACCGTTGTGAGAGTTGCGAGTATCCGAACCCGGCACGATGGCGGACAAGTTCGTGGGTGAACGATCGCGACACGCCGGTGATGATGAAGTTCCAGACGCTATGTTCGAGGACGCTGCCATGCCCGACCGACAGCAGCCGCTCGATGTAGGCTTTGTTGCCGCCGGGACGCGGTTTGGCGAAGCTCATGTAGCAGACGCGGCCAGCCACCTCGACCATCTTTTCGCCTGCGACGGAGGCGTCGGTACTCCACGAACTGATCTCGTGATCGGTCAGAAAACGCTCTATTTCGGTGTCATCTGCGACTTGTTTGCCAACGAGATAGACGGACGGTTCGCGGATAATGTTCATGGATCGCATCCCTGCTAGGTGATCAAAAATTGAATGCTAGTGCGGCAAAAGATACACGGAGTATGGCGTTTCAGCATTCGATTGCAAACCTCGGACGGGTCAATATTATCGCCTTTGAAGATCGTGCGGATGCGCCAATGATCTAAGTTGCGATAGCGCAATATGTACTAACCATTCGTTCCTAAAACTCACAGCGCGCTTTGCGCAGGAGTTTATTTTGGCCGAACTGACTGACTCAAAGCATTCTGATTTCCCTGCCTTCGCGAACAAAGTTTTGATCCTTGGTCTTGATGGGGCGACGTTTGACGTGATGGGTCCGCTGATGGATGCCGGGCGGATGCCAAATCTTAAACGGCTTGTCGATGGCGGGACGTCGGGGGTCATGCATTCGACCGTTCCGCCGATTACGCCAGCCGCATGGACGACGTTTATGACCGGAATCAATCCGGGCATTCACGGCATCATCGATTTCGAGCGTTACGACGTGCGGACGAACGCCCTCGGATTCAATTCGACCAACGCGCTGTCGCACGTTCGCAGCATCTGGCAAATTCTTTCCGACAAGGGTTATCGCGTCGGCAGCATCAACGTGCCGATGACGTTCCCACCGGTACCGGTCAACGGGTTTCTCATCAGCGGATTCGAAGCCGTCAGCACCAAGACGGAGTTCACCCATCCACCCGAGTTGAAATCTGAAATCCTCGATCGTTGGCCGGACTATTCGTTCAAGAACAAATGGAAGCGCAAGACGTTTGGCGGTGATGCACTGTTCGCCGAAAATCTCAAAGACATCACGCGGACGTTTCATCAAGGTGCCGAAGTGCTGGAGCATTGCGGCGAGAAGTTCGGCTGGGATGTGATGATGATCGTCTACAAGATGGTGGACAATCTTCAGCACAAGGTGTGGCGCTACTTAGACCCGCGCACGCGCGATCGTTTTGGCAAGCGCAGTCAGATGGCCCTCGACTGTTTCGCCGAACTGGACGTTGCGATCGGGCAGGTGATGGCCTACGCCGAGAAGTACAATGCCCACATCTTCATGATGTCCGATCACGGACACGGCAGCCTCGAAGGCAAAGTTCAACCGAACCTGATGCTCAAGGAATGGGGATACCTAAACATTCGCGGCGGAGGGGCACAGTCGCGCAACCGCGTTCGACAGCGATTGGCGAAAATCTTCCGCAAAAAAGGCAAGTTCGCTGCCGGCAGTTTCAGTCTCGAAGACGATCTTGCGGTCGATTTTTCAAAGACACGGGCGGCTGTTGTGCATGCCGGGATGGCCGGGTTTTTGTATATCAATCTCAAAGGACGGCAGGAAACCGGCATCGTCGAGCCCGATGAATATGAAAGCCTCCGCGATGAATTGAAGCATCGCCTTGAGCAGGCGACGTGCAAAGATACCAGCGGTAATGAGATTAAGATTTTCGATGCGGTTCACAAACCGGAGGAGCTTTATGGCTGCTCGCGCGAGAAGCGCGATTGGTTGCCCGACCTGATGCTCTCACCGAAACCGAGTTTGGCGGTCGTGCGAAAGATTCGAGGCAATCGATTCGTGTCGTGGGTGCCGCTGCACAAAATGGAAGGAACGCATCGACCCGAAGGCGTGTTCGCGGTGTATGGTCCGGGCGTCGTCACGGGTAAGAAGCTCGACGTGAATCTGATCGACGCAACGCCAACGATCTTGTCGATGCTGGGTTTGGCGTATCCGGGTGACATGGGCGGAAAGGTGATCACCGATGCGTTCAGTCCGGCGCTTCAAAAACGAATTGACGATTCGTCATCGGTGGAGGCGTCCGAATCGATGTCGGCTGGTGCGAGTGCGTATTCGCAGGAAGATCTGCAAAAGCTGACCGCGCGGTTGGCTGACTTGGGGTATCTCGAATAACGCGATTCGTTCGTAGGGTACGCCTTGCCCACCGCTTGGGCGTCATTCCCGCGCAAGCGGGAATGACGTCGAGACGAGACGAGATTCCGTGTGCTATTCATCTTCGACGTCTGACTCTTCTTCCTCTTCACCCTGTTCATTTTGAACTTCGCTTGGTTTGACCGACCGTGCTTGTTGCCTGCGCGTTCGTCTTCGGACCATTTGATCAAAGCGTTTCTTCATGGTGGCCATGAAGTCGGAGTTGTTGAGCATGTACCTGCGAATCATTTTGTTGCCAAAGAATGCTGCCGGTGTCCCCTTCACGCCGATGGACTTACCGAGCATGATGTCCTGCTTGACGCGCGCGGCGACTTCTTCGGAATTGCGATCGCTGTCGAACTGATCGAGATCGAGTTTCAATTTTTCCGCATAGCCGCGAATGGCGTCGTCAAGCGGTTCCGGTTTAAGCCGTGCAAGGAACCTCTGATTGTTGAACAACAGATCGTGATACGTCCAGAATCCCTCGTTGCCTTTCTGGATCCGGGCGGCTTCTGCGGCGTGGGCAAGTTTGCACGCATGCGGGTGGATGTTTCGTACGGCATTCTCATTGCAATCAGTGCAAAGTGGATAGTGCTTCCAGACGACACGCATTTTACCGTCGAACGTCGGCAGAATGTTTTCCTTCAATTCCTTTGAAAACCTGCGGCATCCTGGGCATTGCAGGTCGCTGAAAATGACGAGTTTGGTGGTGGGACCATCGGTTTGAACAAGCTGCGGATCGTCCTTGCGGACTGGAATCTTCACAGGTTCCATGCCCTCAAATTGGGCAAGTTGCGTTTGCGTATCGGAACCCATTCGCTTGATTTCGTCTTCGTATGCTTTCTTGACGAGGTCGGTATGGGCGAGCGCTTTCTTATGCGCATAGCTCATCACGACTGAACTCCAAAGCAAAACGCAGCCAACCAGCATCGCGAGGATCACGCGGGAATTGGGGTGCGGGTCGTGGACGACTTCGGTGGGATTGAGTTGATCGGCATTCGACTCTACGATTGGTTCTGCCGTCGTCGGTTTCTTGGGTCGGATCATGAACACCAGAATTAGCATCGCAAAATTGATGGCGTGCGAGATGAGGCACAACCGGCATTTGTGCTCGAGATCGGTGAACATAATGTAGAGAAAAAAGACGGACCCGGCGCACCCGGCCAGGATCAAGAGCGTTGGAATCAAATGCCAGAAGCGCTTCTGGTAGTCGACCTGTCCGATCACCAGCATCCAGAAAAAAATGGTTGCAAAATAAGCCCACCCGATGACGGCGACCGGGATAACGCCACTTCGCCTGCCGGTGGCTGGGTCGGGGTCTTTAAAAGGAAATGAACCCCACTTCGATTGAATCACCGCGCCGCAGTCGAACGTTTCGTCGCCGTCCGATTTGCAAACGCTCGACAACCACCCGGACACTTCTGACTTGGAACTTTCGGCCAGATGCATCTCCGCCAGTTCTTGATTGATGTAGCACCCGCTGAACGAAAGAAACAAGAGCAGGATGACGAAGATGGCGGAGCGGATCATGGGTTCCTCCCGGCTGCGGATGTCGGTTGATTTCAATGTGCTACCGCAGCGTAAGTATCTGGCAAAAAAGCGATTGTATGCACGCAAGATAGCCGAGGATTGTCATCGATTAAAGCCCGCCAAGCAGGCCCTTGCGCAAGGGCTTTGTATCAAGGGGCAGATCGCAAGCCGATGTTACCTGGAATCCAGCCACTTGAACCATTCGATGCGAAATTGCTTGAGATTCGTTTGCTTGATTGTGATCGGGTCTGCGAAGAACTCGTCGATGTCGAGTACTTCACCTCGCGCAAGCGTTACGCACTTTTGCAGGGCGCGTTCGGCGATTTGATCGTATTGCGCCCCGACAAGCGCAAAACACGTCCCCCCATTGACAAATGGCCAATAGTCGGGCGAAGGGTTATACGTCACGATCTTGCATCCATCTGGCACCAGCGACGTGCCCGACTTCAATCCGCGCAGCGGCCAATCGTCCAGGGTCACCATGGTGTTAAGTCGCGGAAAGCGCGCGACGTAATCGCGTACCAAGCGCTGCCCAACAAAGCTGTTGCCCATGCACTCGAGTTCGCTGAGGATTTTCATTCGCGACAGTTCCGATGCCCGCTCCGAAAACCCAAGGTAGCGATCCGCATGATGGACGGAGTCGCCCCCGTGTTTCAGGAGCGCGATGGTTCCTTCCCCGTCGATGGAGTCGAACGCTGCGTCTGCCAGCGCTCGCCCGATTGCGATTTCATCCAAGCCGGAGTGGACAAACGGTTCATGATGAGGGATTGGCGTGATCATCGTGACGACAGGCACACCCTTGGTGCGGAGGTCAAGAAGGATGTCACGCATGACGATCGTATCTGTCGGCCAAATGCACAAGCCCCGCATACGCGGATTGTGAATCTCGCGGAGCAGGCGCGTCTGAGCGCTGGGGGCATTTGCGTCAGCCGCGACAACGCGCAGTTCAAAATCGCCAAGGCCCTCGCGGTATCGCTGCGCCGTGGCAGCGAGGATGCGCCATACGGGATCATTCTTTTCGTTTCCGACAAAAGCGATGAATCCTTCATCCTTTCGCCGTGATGGAAATTTGCGAGGATCTTCGCAGGCCAGTGCGTGGCATATCAATACAGCCCAAACGAAGTGCAGCAGCACCTTCAGTTTGCATGCTTCCCTGATTCCATCGCAAATTTGAAACGCCATGAATCGGACGTTGCCGACGGCGAGGAGCATGATGTCGGCTGTCGAAGGCGGAGTTGACTGGGTTTTTGTTTGTCGCATTTGAAGATGAATCCAACCTTGCGATACATGCCGGGAGTCCTCTGAAATGACCGAAGGCCCCATTCAAGCGGCGTTGAACCGCTTGCAAATGACAGCGATTCGGAGCATAATCTTTATTCGTAGGTGTTTACGGGTTCTTGCAGTGCGACACAACTTATTTTTGGGCAGGTGATTGATGGGAGTCATCCTTGATGCTTTGCATCGGTTGCAGGAAATTGAGCGGGATCTGAGCCGCCTGCGCTCAAAAACAGATGGCTACCGCCGAAAAATCGCCCAAGGGCAGCAACAAGTTGCAGCCAACCAAGCCGCCCATGACGCACACCTGAAATCCGTCCAGCAATGCCAGATCGGTATCGACGCAGCCGACCTCGACATCAAGACACGCGAAGAGTCGATGGCCAAACACCGCGTCGCCCTCAACGCAGCCAAGACCAACAAAGACTACGCTGCGATCCTCACCGCCCTCAATACCGAGAAAGCCGACACCTCGAAATTCGAAAGCAGGGTCTTGGAGTTAATGGCCGAAAAAGACGACCTGCTCGAAAAATCGAAGGCTTTTGAAGAAGAAAACGAAAAACTTCAGAGGCGACTGGCCAAGCGCGAAAAAGATCTTAACGATTATCTTGAAAAAACGCGGGAGGACATGGACCGACTCGAAAAGGCCCGGGAAGAAGCCGCCAGCGGGATCGCACCATCGGCATTGGCTGCGTTCGAACGTGTGGCGGCAAAACACGAGGGCGAGGCGATGGCCGAAATCCTTCGCGTCGGCAGTCGCGGAGACGAGCACATCTGCGAAGGCTGCAACATGTCCGTCACCCTCGAAGTCGTCAACAAACTACGCAGCGTCGACGAACTCGTCCTCTGCAACACTTGCGGCCGCATCCTCTTTCAAGCCCACGAAAACGCATCAGCCTAAATCGCACAATCAGCCTGAAATTCAAAATCGAGTCACTATTTATTGCGCCGGCGGTCTTTTTTCTTGGGCTGTAACAGGGTTTCCAGAGCGTTGCTGACCGTACGGAATGGCCGGCCCGTTGCTACCGGATCGTTCATGGTTCCGGTGACGCGCACTTCAATGAATTCGCGCGAAGCCCCTTCGAGCAGTTCGGTGACGACGGGTATCCGCGAATCCTGCTTGGGGCTGACGGCTGTCAATCGCAGGTCGAGGTCTTTGGTGGACCACTGCATCTCGCCCTCACCCACCATCGCCAATGCGTTCCCTTTCAGGTGCAGGTCGCGGAATTGCAACTTGTCGTTCGAAAGATAGAACTCCGTCTCGACTTCCTGAAATGCCGATTCTTTCGGCAGTGTCAAATTGATGACGTTTAGGATCGCGAGCAGCGCCGGCAATTTGTAGAGTTCGGCTTCTTTGACTTCAAACGTACCGCCAGCCCGCCGCTCTCTCGAATCGGACAGCACGCCGCTAATCGAGACTTGACCGACGACGGTTCCCGCAATGGCCCTGGGTTGGCCATCCTCGCTCTTTTCTGATAACGCAGCGGTCAGTTCAGATAGCGGGACGTGATCGAACGTGAACGCGCCGCCATAATGGGTCTCGCCCGAATCGAGCCACGTTTGCAGTTCCCCTCCGATGGTAGCGTCAGCCACCTTGGCGCTGAGTTGATCGATCGACCACTGGCTGCGTTGGGCGTCGTAATCGACTGCACCCTGCACATCCGTAAGCAGTAGTTTGGCAATCGTCACCGTTGGCGCGGAGATCTTACCGTCAAAGTCAAATACGCCTTGTTGGGTCGACGCGGTAAACGGCATGTTCGCCCGAAGGTTTTCAAATGAGAGTCCCGATTCCAGGCTGAGGTCGTCGGTTCGCAGGGTACCGCTCATGGTCCAGTCGGGAGCAGAATCGTTGCCGAATTGGTCGATGACAAGCCGGCCATTGCTGAGTTGAACACCGCCTTGCGGTTGAATGTTGCCAAATAGCTTTCGGATGCGCCATGGGGCTGCGTCGCGAATCGTTTCATTGAATTCTTCAATCGACAGGTTCATGCGAACGTCGGTGTGGGTATCGGCAAGACCGGTGGTTGGGTTCTTGCTGGTTCGCATCGAACCGTCGATGGTAAGGTCGATCCCATCTCCCGATGCGGCAACATTCGTAAGGGTCAGGTTCGACTCCTTAATCAGCGCGCTCCCCGAAGATATCGTCAATGGAACGGGAAATCGCGGATGGCGCAGCCCGATTCCCCTCAAATCGACGTGAATCGTCGAATGCAACTCCCGCGTCGGGTCCGATGCATCGCGTTTCCAGACGGCATCGGCATTAAGCGTTCCAGTGATGCCCAGATCGAGAAGCGGTTTCCGCAGATGTATGGGAAACGATTCGATGACGTCGCGCTCGAGTTTCATATTCTGGCACGTCGCACGGATATCGAGGCACGGGGCAGCCGCACTGCGCTCGATAAATCCGTCGAGCTGGATTTCTCCACCGGCAACGCGCCCGGTCAGGCGCTCGATGTCGATGCGATGGCGGTCGATGCGAAGGTGACCGCTGCTCTCCTGAATCGGAACCAGCAGATTGGCGTGGCGGATCGGCGTCTGTTCGAGATCGACTTCGACCATGTAATCAAGCGGGGCGTTGACGTCATCTTTCGATAGATCGACGGAAACTTCGACCGTCCCCTGGGGGTTCAATTGCCGAAGTTGCTGCTGCGTTTCGGGTTCGAAACAGGCAAAGAGGCTGTCTTCGAGTGGGACATCAGCGGCGACAATGCTCAGGTCCAACTGCTCCAGACCTTCCGGCGTGGTTGTTGCCGTTCCGCTGACAGAAATTTCGCCGCTTTCTCCAAAACCTTGAATGCCATCGATATCGATTTTGTTGTCCTCGATTCGGACGATGCCGTCGAAGTCGTAAATTGGATACGGAAACTGAGAGAATACGGCATCGGCGGACAGCACCTGGGCGACGGTGTTGATCGACCAGCGAGCCGGCGCACCGTCGATGGCTGGCCCACGTTTCATGCTGACTTGCAGGTCGGCGATACCTTCCGGTGAGAACGAATCCCACATCTTTCGATGGTGCGGTCCCATGCCACCGCATAAGTCGTCGTCGAGGGCTATGTCGTATCCGTAGATGTCGATGTCGGCAGGAACCGGGCCGGCAGGCCCCCCCGTCCAGCCGTTAGCGATCACCCAGCCGTCATTGTGATAACCGTTGATGCCGATCACGTGCAGGCCGTCAGGCCCTATTTCGACGGTCCCGCGAACGTCGTTCACGCGATAAGGAAACTTATGGTGCGACAAGTCTGCACCGAGCGCTTCGATGCGTGCGCGTTCGAGCATGATTGGCGAATCGCGCCCTTCTGATTTTGAAATGGTCACGGCAAGGTCGATTTGACCGTGTGGATCGTAATGGCGATAAAACTTGGCAAGACTCGGCAGGCTTGCAATCAAGCGCGACTCGGCTGGCGCGACCGAAGAATCGGTTCTTGGCAACGTAAATTTCTTAGCGTCGAGTTCAAGTACGAAACCGATGTCTGACGGGCGGGTGTCGTTGTCGATGCTGCCGCTGAGTTGCAACTTCGCGCGGCAGAGACAATCATTCCAATACCCAAGAAAGTCGAGGTAGGCATGGTTGTTGCCGACCTGAAGCGTTCCTGCAACGCCAGTCAACGTGAGGTAGCGTTCGCTCGGTGGCAGTTTGTTTTCAATTTCGTCGATGGGTATTGAAATCGCGGCTTGCTCGATTTGTATAGCGATGCGATGACGCTGATCGACGACCGGCAGCATCGGTAAGTTAAAATCGATCGCATGAAACTGACCTTGCAAACCGAGCAGGTCCATCCAGTAGCGGGCACCGGGAGTGGCTGCTTCTGTTGCGAGGGCGGCAGCTCGCATGGACAACCAAGGCGTTCCACCTTCGACATCGCGAATGGTCTTCTTGTCGAAATCGATTCGCAGCGTACCGCTCGAAACTCGGTCCGTCGTTGCGTCCCAGACTACATCGTACGACGCTCGGCCACCGGGATCGGGAAGGGCCAATATGTTCAATGTCAGCCGTTCGACGAGTATGTCTGACTTTGGCCCGCGGCGGATGACGTCAACGTCGATGTCGCCGGTGCTGACCCGTGGCAAGTCTACCATTTCCATTCCGCCGAATCGATTCTGGGCCAAAAGATCCTGCACGTTGAAGTGACCGGTGGCGTCATCGAAGACGGCCCGGCAGCGGGCGCCTGCGATATCAACCGAGTCAAAACGCAACTTACCAAGAAGCAAATGCAGCGGTTTATGGTGTAGCGTCATTTCGCGGCAGGTTGCGAGCGGTTCGTCGCCGGGACCGCCGCATGGGTCTGAAAGTGACACGCCCGACATTCTGATCCCGCCAAACAGCGAAAAGTCCACGCGATCGATAGACAGGTTGGCTGTGAAGAATGTCTGGAGATACGCCTGGGCAGTGCGACGCAGCTTGGCTGGTTCTGTCATGGAACGGTAGTACCAGATTCCGCAGGAAGCGCAGACGACGACCACCAGCGCCAGCCATCTCAGCCACTTGCGCTTGGGTTTCAGGCGACTCTTCGCGAGTCGGCGTTCGTGAATGCTCGGTGCGTTTTCGGTCACAGGACGTCTCAGGAATCCAGTTCGTCAGAGGCTATCTGCATCGCGCTCGATTTTCGCCAACTCAGAAGAGACTGTAAACCGATGGCGGCTAATATCGCCAAAGTCGGCATCGCGACGAGGCGGTATCGCACGCTTCCGACAAAAAATACGTGCATCGCTGAAATGCAGATCGCCGGAAGCAGCAAGCCGACGAGTGTGCGCCACTTCAAGCGGCAGGCGTAGATGCCGATCAATACAAGACCATAGAGCGGCACATACCAGCCGGCAAAAATCGCGCGAACTTTCCATGACTGGTAATCGGCAGCATTGAGAACGGGACTCCACGTTCTAGCCAGTTTGGTCCATGAGAGCGCGAAGATTCGGGCTGGGTCGTCTAGAATATGTTGCCAAGCCTTGGCCTTGAAATGGCGATTCCATTTAGCTTCACTGAGGGTAACGACTTCAGGGGCGGACTTGATGTCTCCCAAATCGCTGGCTCCGGTGGCTCTCGAATGCACGCCGTCGTAAAGCGAGATGCCACCGCGCGAGGTCAGCCAAATCCATTCGCCAGTCAGCTGTTTGTTGCGATAAGCCCACGGTAAAAGCGACGCAGCGATGCAAATTCCCGCCGCGATCGCCGCAACGACGCCTGCACGGTCGCGTCGCGCGAAAATCAGGTAACCAAACAATGCGGCGACCAACAGGATTGTCGATTCCTTCGCGTAGATGACCAGAATCGAAAGCGCAATGGCAGCCGCCCATCGCATTGACGAACGCAATTGACGATCGCGAAAGGGAAGTGCCACCCACCAAAGCGCTGCAAGAAGCGTTACCGATATCGTTTCGCCCAAAAGCAGCGACGCGCTTCCGACCAGCGTCGGATCGACCGCGACGATGAGGCCTGCGATCATTGCGTATGTCGAGATACGCCAAGCGAGCGCCAAGACCGCGCAAGCTGCCAGCGATCCGAAGACGTATTGAAACCAGCGGGCTGCAGACACGCCTTCTTCGCCGGAGCTGAACCACGAGAGAATCCAGGGATACAAGGGCATTCGTTCGGCACGATGACCAAACTCACCGACCATTCCGTCGCCATTTCGATAGGATTGACCGATCGCCCAATACCACTGCTCGTCGTCGAATTGCAGCGAGGCAACTTCATTGCCTGACGAATGGGCATTTGCTTTCGTGCTGAAAATGCCAAACCCTGCGCGCAATGCGAATGCAATCAGAAACACAATCACGAGTTGGGTCATCTTGGCGCGATTCGATAGCCTTGTCTTGGCGCAGGGTGAAGTCACGAGATCGCTTCGCCTCGCGCGGAGGGTTGCTTGGTTTTGCATTTCGACAAAGTGATTCGCGTTCGATCAAACTTCACGTCAACGCCATCGGGAAGCGAGAATCCGCCGCGTGCGTTGTCTTCGGAAATCGCCTCCGCAATGTCGGTGACGTGACGAAAGGTCAAACGTCGTTCGCGCATGCCGAGCGATTCGATTGCCATTCGCAAGATGCCGGTTTGAATGACGATGGGCAATGCTTTCACTTGCGATCGATCCAGCGAAATGGATAGCGGTTTGCGTTCAAGTGTGGCTTGCTCAAATGTGGATGCAGTAGTTTCGCGCAGGAACTCGTGCGTCCATTCGCATTGTTGGGCGAGTCGCAAAACTGCTTCGCGCACTTGAGGGTTAAACGTTTCCTCAAGCATTGGAAGCAACTCTTGGCGGATGCGGTTGCGGGTGTGGCTGGGCGAAGCGTTGCTGGAATCGTGTCGGTATTCTAAGCCTTTACTGGCCGTGTATTCGATGATTTCCGATCTTGAAAATCTGAGCAACGGTTTGACCAGATAGACGTTCGACGTTTTCGTCAGACGACGCTTGGCGGCCATCCCCGACAAGCCGCGGATACCCGTGCCGCGCATGAATCGGTGCAGCACGGTTTCGACTTGATCGTCGGCATGATGGGCCAGCGCGACGTGCGTAGCGCCGATGGATTGGCAGACTTCTTCAAAGAAATCGAACCGTGCGCGGCGGGCGAGGTCTTCCGGCGATGTTCGTTCGGTGGCTGCATCGATATTCAAATCGCAGCGCTGAATCGTTTTGGGTAGGTTCAATTGATCGGCTAGTGTTGCGACAAATTCTGCATCGGCTTCCGATTCATCGCCTCGAAGTTGATGATTCAAATGGGCGACGTGCAATTCGTACTGCGCGTCGTCATCGGAACCAATTTGATAAAGGGCATGCAGCAACACCGTAGAGTCCGCCCCACCCGAAACGCCCACCACGATTTTCGCGCCGCGCGTAAGAAGATCGCCGCGTTTGATTTGGGATCGCAGGCGTTCGAGAAAGTCGGTGGTGATCACGGTTGGCTACCGGGTTGGCCAATGCATCAGAGGGCCAGTACGTCAATGTGACAGCGCGTCAGTGTGCGGATACGCCGGCAGGCGTCATCTGATCGGCGACTTCGCCCATCAATTCGGAAATCGTTGGGTGCGGATGGATGGACAATGCCAGGTCGGCGGCGACTGCGCCCATTTCGATGGCCAGCACCGCTTCGGAAATCATTTCGCCAGCATGCGGTCCGACGATCCCAACACCCAGCACGCGCTGCGTTTCTGGATCGAACAGAATTTTGGTCAAACCGTCGGTGCGTCCGATCGCCGTCGCCCGTCCGGAAGCGACCCATTGCGATTTCTTGACTTCGATGTTGATTCCGTCGCGTTTGGCTTCGGATTCGGTCAAGCCGGCCCACGCGATTTCCGGGTCGGTGAACACGACTGCCGGAATACATCGCGGGTCGAACACCACGTCTTGACCGGCGAGTACATCGGCAACGACCTTGCCTTCGGCGATGGCTTTATGGGCGAGCATTGGATCGCCAATGATGTCGCCAATGGCGAAGATGCGCGAGTTCGAGGTCTTGAACTGGTCATCGACTTTGATGAATCCGCGATCAGTGACTTCGATGCCGGCTACCTCTGTTGCGATCATGTCGGAATTCGGGCGGCGACCGACAGCGATCAGCACCTGGTCGAACGTCTTGCGCTTGGGTGGCTGCTTGCCGTCGAACGAAACCACGATGCCGTTCTTTGCGGCTTTCATTCCGGTGACGCGCGTGTCCATGCAGATTTCAGCGAAGTCTTTACCAAGTCGCTTGGCCAACGGTTTGACCAAGTCCGGATCGCAACCGGTCAGTAGCGTCGGTAGCATTTCGACGACGGTCACTTCGCTGCCCAACGAGGCGAGGACGCTGCCCATTTCAAGACCGATGTAACCACCGCCCACCACCAGCGTGTGATTGGGGATTGATTCCAACTTCAGCGCACCGGTCGAATCGACCACGCGAGGGTCGTCGGCTTCGATCTTTCCGAGACGTACGGGCCGCGAACCAACTGCGACGACCGCTCGTTTGAATTTGATGCGGGCGACGTCGCTGTCTGAAAGGACCACGTGCCTTTGGTCTTCAAACTTTGCTGTGCCTTTGATGACTTCGACCTTGAGTTTCTTTGCGACCGACCCGAGTCCGCGTGAAAGTTTGGTGATGACTTTGGACTTCCAATCGTTGACGCCGTTGAGATCGACTTTGGGTCTTGAAAAATTGATCCCCATTTGACTGGCATGGTCGGCGGCAGATATGAGTTCACCGATGGCCAATAGCGTTTTCGAAGGAATGCAGCCGCGATGCAGGCAAACGCCACCCAGCGCTTTGTCCGATTCGACGATGGTGGTCGAGATACCGTGGGCGGCGGCTTTGAATGCGGCAGAATATCCGCCGGGCCCGCCACCGATGACCAACAAATCCGTTTCGTGCGTGAATTCACCGACAACCATTTATTGTTATTCCCAAGGTAAGAGAATGGATTGCTTACGAATCGCCGTGCCCGGCGGAGCGACGTACTTACTTAATCATTAACAGTGCCGGGTTGGACAGATGGGCGACGATGTCGTTCATGAAGCGAGCGGCTTGTGCGCCGTCGGCAGCCCGATGATCGAACGACAGGCTGATCGGCATCATCAGTCGCGTTTGAATTTCGTCGTCTTCCATGTGCAGGCGTTCCTGCGTGCGGCCCACACCCAAGATCGCAACTTCCGGATGATTGATAATCGGCGTACCGTAGATGCCGCCAATCGCACCATAGTTCGTCACGGTAAACGTTCCACCGCGCAGGTCTTCGATGCCGAACTGCGTGTCGCGCACCTTCTGGGCGATCTTTCGGAGTTCGTGCGATAGCCCCAGGGCGCTGAGTCTGTCAGCATCGCGAATCACCGGAACGACCAAGCCGCGCGGGCTATCCACTGCTATGCCGATATTGATGTACTGCTTGTAGATAATTTCTTCGCGCTCGTCGTCGAAGCTGGCATTGAAAATCGGATGCGTTCGCAGACAGTGCGAAAGCGTACGCAGGATGAACGCCATCATGGTCACGCGCGGGCCTGATCCATCTTCACTGCGCAGATCGTGGCGCATCGCATCGAGCAAAGTGATATCGATCTCGTCGGTCTGCGTGACGTGCGGAATCGTCGAAACGCTCTTGGACATTTGTCGCGCGATGGTCTTGCGGATTTGCGTCAACGGCGACTTGATCACCGCGCCCCAGTTGTCCTGACCTGGCGTGCCTTCGATCTTTGGCGGTTCGGCGATTGCTAGGGCGGCTGGCGGCGGAGATGCCGGCATCGCCTGGGACGATGGAGCGGAAGCGGCAGATGCGGGTTGCGACCTGCCCGATGCTGCCGACTCGACATCTTCGCGAAGCACCCTACCGCCCGGACCCGATCCGGTCAGCGAATCAATATCGATGCCCATTTCACGGGCCAACTTGCGAATGGCAGGGGCAGCCGAGGCCCGCGTGCGGGTGGCTGGCATTCCCGATGTTTGTGCGGCGGCAGGCGGACTCGATGCTTTGGGTTCAGTCTTGGCTGGCTCTTTCTTAGCGGATGCAGTTTCTTTTTTTGGAGCATCGTTGCTGGAGGCAGAGGTCTTTCCTCCAGAACTGCCCCCTGCGGAACTGCTGCCATTGGTACTTTCGATCTTCAGAAGCACCTCGCCGACAGCAACGGTTTGTCCTTCGGATACGAGAATCTCGGAGGCGACCCCGGCGAATGGCGAGGGGATTTCGACGGCAGCCTTGTCCGTCTCGACCTCCATGATGGTCTGATCTTCGGCGATGGTGTCACCTTTTTGGCACATGATGCGAACAATCTGCCCTTCGGTGATTCCTTCGCCCAAATCCGGTAGTCGAAATTCCTGCGCCATGTCGAATCGTCTCCACACCGATAGCAGACGTTGATCTCGGGATCGGATGCGTCATCCAGTCCCGCGTGATTGAACCAAGTGAAATAAATTTCGAACGGAGCGACTAATACTCGAGGAGTTCTCGTGCGGCATGAACCACCCGGTCGCTGTTGGGCATGAATGCCCGCTCCCGTGCGAAGTAGGGGAATTGTACGTCAAATCCGGTTATTCGTCTAACCGGTGCTTCGAGGTGGTCGAGGGCGCTTTCAGCAAGGCGGGCTGCCACTTCTGCGCCGATACCGCAGCGACGCGGACCTTCGTGAACGACGATCGCCCTGCCCGATTTCGCCACCGAATTGACCAGCGTTTCGGTGTCCATCGGCGCCAAGCTGATAAGGTCGATGACTTCGGCATTGACACCGTCTTGATCGTTCAAATCCTCAGCCGCTTCCTGCAAAATGCGAACCATCGCTCCATATCCGATCAGGGTGATGTCGCTGCCTTCGCGGACCACTTGGGCCTTGCCCAGAGGATGAACTTCCGGTTCGTCGGGGACTTCTTCGCGGAACGCACGGTAGAGGGCTTTGGGTTCGTAGAAGATGACCGGATCGGAACTGAGCATCGACGCCCGCAGCAGCGACCGGGCATTGCGCGGTGTCGATGGAACCACCACCTGCAAACCCGGCGTGTGGGCATAAAGCGCTTCACGCGATTCGCTGTGGTGTTCGATGGCGCGGATCCCTCCGCCATACGGCATGCGAATGACCATCGGTACGCTGAACCGACTTCGCGAGCGAGTACGATAACGACTCAGATGGCCTTCGACTTGATGAAACGCCTGATAGGCAAACCCGGAAAACTGCATCTCGCAAACCGGACGCAGCCCGTAAATCGACATGCCGATTGCCGCACCAACGATGCCGGCTTCTGCGACGGGCGTGTCGATTACGCGGTCATCGCCGAATTCGTCGAGCAAGCCCTCGGTGACGCGAAATACACCGCCGTCCTGTCCGATGTCTTCCCCAAGCAGGGTTACATTTTCATCTTCGCGCATCATTTCCGCGAGCGCAAGATTCAATGCTTTCACCATGTTCACGGATGCCATAAGACGCCATTCTCCAAATATCACTTAAGTGTTCGCGCTGAAACCATCAACGAATTACTTAGTGGTTTATTTTTCCTTCATTTCGCAGGGCTGTGATGAATTCCTCCTGTTGCGCACGGAGGTCAGCCGGCAAGTCGGCAAGGATGTGCTTGAACGAGTCGAGCGGGTCCAGGCCTTCATATTCTTCGTAACGTTTGACGGCGGCTGCGATCTCGTCCTTGATATCGTTTTCGATGCCTTCGATCGACTCGTCATCGAGTACGCCATTGTTGCGCAGGTACTTTGCGAAACGAATCAGTGGATCGCGCTTCTCCCACTCTTTGACTTCTTCGTCTTCGCGGTAGCGCGTGGGGTCGTCAGCCGTCGTGTGCATGCTCAGACGATACGTGACGCATTCGATCAATGTCGGTCCGCCACCCTTGCGGGCTTTCTCGACCGCGTCGCGTGTGGCTGAATAGACCGCAAGCACATCGTTGCCATCGACCTGCACACCTTCAAAACCGTATGCCAGCGCTTTTTGAGCAAGTGTCCGCGACCTGGTCTGCTTGCGACGGGGATGGCTGATGGCGAACTGGTTGTTTTGCACGATGAAGATCAACGGCAGTTCATACACCCCGGCGAAATTCATCGCTTCGTGGAAATCGCCTTCGCTGGTTCCGCCATCGCCCACGTAGGTGACGCAGACGCTGTCTTTCTTCTTGATCTTCATACCCCAGGCGATACCCACACCGTGAAGATTTTGACTCGCAACGGGAACCGCGATCGGCAGGTCATTATGATTTTCGGCGACCGCATTGCCTTCTTCGTATCCGCCCCAGAAAAAGAGCGTCAAATCCATCAGCCAACCGCGCGTCAACGTCATGCCCATTTCGCGAAACGCCTGCGCGGTCCAGTCGTCGGGTCGAAGGGCCATCGCTGTTCCAACTTGCGTGGCTTCCTGTCCGCGCGATGGTCCATATGTCCCGATGCGTCCTTGACGCTGCATGTTAATCATGCGTTCGTCGAGGCGACGGGTGGCGAGCATGTGACGAAACATGGTGACGAGTTTGTCGCCGTCGAGTTTCGGAGCCAGACTTTCATCCACTTCACCATGCTCGTTGAGGATGGACATGTGCGTCAGGCTGGGTTCGATGTCGATTGATTTCTTGGGCACTTGCAACACTCGAAATTATGGATGCGACGATCGCAAAGTCTTCGCAAACGATGGCGAAGAAAGTCGAGCGATCACGCGTCACTGACAAGTATATTGGACCAGTTGGGGATCGGCCCACCGGCGGTTTGACCCATCCGGACCATCTAAACCGGTTCTCGACCAAGTCGCCAAAAAGCGGATCTGGGTCCGGACGGCCTCAATCCGAATCGCTACCACACGAAGTGGCGTCGAAACAAAATCGCGATTTGCATTGTACAGAAACGCGACTCAAGGTCCACCGCACCCGGTCGCAATGACAGGTCCTTACAACGGTTAAACGTCACTAGATAAGGTTATGGCGAGCATGAAGTTACCGATTTGAATGCATCGGCTTGCGGTGGAATATGCAGCCGGCATCCGCGTGTAGCCGTGCTCGATTAGTCCTTGACGCCCCAGTGCAGTTTGCTGACCAGGTGCTGCCATTTGGCGCTTCGGGGATTTAATACGATTGACGCGCGTAAATCAGCCGCTCTCAAATCAACACGATCGCCCTCCTCCAGCGAACACGGAACCTGACCGTCGATGATGGCTGTCGTACCCGGATTGCACTCAGTGATTTCGACCGCGAGCTTCCCTTCCGCATTGATAACGATCGGGCGATGGGTCAGCGAATGGGGATTGATCGGCGTCAGCACCATGCCATCGACTTCGGCCATCAGGATCGGTCCGCCAGCCGACATGTTGTGAGCCGTCGAACCGGTGGGTGTGCAAACGATTAACCCATCGCCGTCGAGCTGCGTCAGTTGGCGTCCATCCAATTGAACTGCCAGCGAAATCATTCGAAATGGCGGGCCGGCATGGATCACGCAATCGTTCAAGCAAACGCTCTCAAAGATCGATTGGCCCGACGCCTTCGTCACGGTGGCAACGAGCATCATCCGGCGCGTCGTCGGAGCGTTGGCGGCTATGACTTCGTCAAAATCTTCGATCAATTCCTCGAGCGAGAAAGGCGTGAGGAAACCAAGCTTCCCAAAGTTAACCCCAACCAGCGGAATTTGACTGTCGCCCATCGCGCGGGCGACGGAAATCAACGTGCCGTCGCCTCCCAATACAATGACCACATCGGCTTTTTCGGCAGCGCTTGAAAACTCAAAACCGGTTCCCGCAAGTTGGGCATGCTGTGACACAAGCGCTTCCAACTGCTTCATCGCGGAGGGCACTTCGTCCTTGTTGGGATTGCCGAGGATGAAGACTCTTCGATTTTGAATCGGTGATGGCACTGCGAATCATTTCGCCAAGTTGCTAACCGTCGATTTCAAGCTTTTGTACACCGGGCATTGCGTCGGGGTGACGATCGGTGCCCGGTGCAGACTTTCCTTCGATCATTGCCAAGACGTTCGACGCGATGCTCGTCGCGTCGATACCGGCTTCACTGAGTTGGCTGGAACGCGAACCGTGTTCGATGAATCGATCGGGCAGGCCCAATCGCGTCACGTTCGACGTGTCGATGCCCATGTCCTGCGCGGTTTCCAAAACGATCGAACCGAACCCGCCTTGCAGCGCGTGATCTTCGACCGTTACCACAGGTCGGCCACCCTCCAACGCCTCGCGGATCATCCGCCGGTCGATCGGTTTGGCGAAGCGAGCGTTGACGACCGCTACATTCACATCGTTTTCTTCAAGCAAGTCGGCCGCCGCAAGTGCTTCGTTGGTCACCGTTCCGTACGACAGAATCGTTGCGTCGGTTCCGTTGCGGAGCGTTCGCGACAAACCCAATTCAAACGGTGGACAGTTGGCGATACTCGTTGCCGGTACGCTGTCGCGCGGATAGCGAAGGGCGCAGGCACCGTCGTGCGTCAGTGCAAAATTCATCGCAGCTTTGAGTTCGGATTCATCAATCGGAGCCATCAGCGTCATGCCCGGGAAGCCACGAAGGTATGCAATGTCGAGGAAGCCATGATGCACCGCACCGTCGCCGCCAACCAAGCCAGCCCGATCAAGACAGAACACCACCGGTAAATCCTGAAGCGCAACCTCCTGGAAAACCTGATCGAACGCCCGTTGCAAAAACGTTGAATATATCGCCACAAACGGACGCATGCCCGACTTGGCCATACCAGCTGCGATGTCCACCGTGCAGCTTTCAGCGATCCCGCAATCGAAGTAGCGATCCGGATGGGCTTTTTCAAACTCGTTCATACCGGTGCCAGCCGGCATCGCTGCGGTGAGTCCGACGACCTTTTCGTTTTCGTTCGCGAGTTCGATCAGCGATTCAGCGAATGCCTTGGTCCAGCTCTTTCGTCCGTTCTTTTTGATCACCACTTTGCCAGCCCGAACGTCAAATGCCGACGGACTGTGGAACGTTCCCGGGTCGTCGGCTGCCCATTGGCAACCCTTGCCCTTGTCCGTGTGGACGTGCAGCAGCACTGGATGCGTCACGTCTTTCAGAATCGCGAGCAATTCTTCGAGATGCGCAATGTCGTGGCCGTCCACGGGTCCGATGTATTGGAACCCGAGTTGCTCGAAGATTTGATCGGGGGCCATCGTGGCTTTGATGCCTTCTTTCAAATGATCGATGGCTTCGTAAAGCGTTTTTCCGACAAGCGGAATATTCGGCAGCAACGTTTTCGCACGTTGCTTGAGATCGTCGTAACGCTGACTGCTTCGGAAGCGGGCAAGGTGTTCTGCGAATCCGCCCTGCGTCGGCGCGATGCCCCAACTGTTGTCGTTGAGGATCGTCAGGAACTGACGCTTGAGCGTGCCGGCTTGGTTGAGTCCTTCGAAGGCGACACCGTTGACAATACTCGCATCGCCGACCAATGCGACGACCCGGGTGTCTTTTTTCAACAAGCTGTCCCCGCGAGCCATCCCGACGGCTGTTGCGATGGCGGTTCCGGCGTGTCCGACATTGAACAGATCGTATTCGCTTTCGGTGATGTTCGGAAAACCGCTGAGTCCACCGTCTTTGCGAATCGATTCAAAGCGATCCTGCCGACCGGTCAGCAACTTGTGCGGATAGCACTGATGACCGACGTCCCAGAGCAGGCGGTCATTCGAAAAATCGAACACACGGTGCAGTGCGATGGTTAATTCGGTGACGCCAAGATTGCTGGCCAAGTGCCCCCCGCCATCGCTGACGACGCTGATGATGCGCTGGCGGATTTCCTCAGCGAGTTTCGGAAGGTCCTTCGCCGAAAGTGCCCGAACGTCAGCCGGCGAATGGATATTGGAAAGCAGATTCATGCAATGGTCCTCTGCGGACATCGATTTTGATTGAAGCGTCTGGCTACATCGCTCACAAATATGAAGCGTGGGATTGTAGCAGGGACTCAAAACTATTCATGCCAAAACTTCTGAAAGCACTGAACAACATGTAGGGTCCGCTGTGCGGACCGAATACGCTCAAGCACCAACGGCCGGTCCGCACAGCGGACCCTACATTCACCATTCACCGATCCCGCCGATATGCGAACTCCGCCAACGATTCCAACCTGCTCGTATCGCCCGAAATGCCTCGAATCGCTTCGATCGCTGCGGCAACTGCCGACTCGGCATGCTCG
The DNA here is from genome assembly GCA_028285105.1 of Alphaproteobacteria bacterium. Classification (GTDB taxonomy): domain Bacteria; phylum Planctomycetota; class Phycisphaerae; order UBA1845; family UBA1845; genus UBA1845. The sequence goes on along the minus strand of JANQQE010000017.1, from coordinate 30,252 downwards.
CGACTCTGTTCTATTCCTACGACGGCGGGGAAGGTTTGTTTGCCCTTTTTCGCATCTTTGCCTGACTTCTTACCCAGGTCGGTGGCGCTGGCGGTTACGTCCAATAAATCGTCGGCGATCTGAAATGCCAGACCGAGGTTGAGCCCGAACGTGGCGAGCCGTTCGAGCGTGTCGTCGTCCGCGTTGGCGACGATCCCGCCCATCCGGCAGGCGCACTCAAAAAGAGCTCCGGTCTTGGTCGAATGAATCTGGCGAACGGCTTCGAGCGATTGCGCTGGTGGATTGTCGGCTGGGGTTTTCTGGCCTTCGATGTCGAGCGTCTGCCCGCCGATCATGCCCTTGTCGCCCGACGCATGAGCAAGCGCTACCACCAACGAAGCAACGTGTTCGCGGTTGACCGTTTTCGTCGCCAGCGTTTCGAATGCCAGCGTCACCAGTGCATCGCCTGCAAGGATCGCCACCGCTTCGCCATAGACCTTGTGGTTGGTCGGCCTGCCCCTGCGCAAGTCGTCGTCGTCCATCGCCGGCAGGTCGTCGTGAATCAGCGAAAACGTATGGATCATCTCAAGGGCAGCCGCCGGAGCAAAGCAAGCGTCTTCGTCGGCCCCGCAAAGCGCGCCGCACTCATAAACCAAAAACGGCCGCAGCCGCTTACCCGGCGCAAGCAGCGAATATCGAATCGCGTCAGCCAGCATCGGTGGCGTTTTTGCATCGAACGTTGCACGCTCATCGAGCATGAGCGAAAACCGCTCGGCAAAACACTTGACAGCATCGAGCGTCGAATTGGCAGACTGCGTGGTCACGATTGTTCGAGTTCCTGCTGGCGTTCGCTCTGAGCTGTAAAAAGTTCGTCAACGGTAAACGTATTCCCGCATTCCGGGCAGCGCGCTTCCTTAAGGCCAGTCATATTATAGCCGCAGATGGGGCAACATACCGCATCGGTTCCGTAAGAGTTCAGTCGTTCAAAGCGCTCTTGTGCGCTTTCTTTCCAGACAAGGACGGTACCCAATACCCATATGATGGGTACCAATGCTCCGCCAATCAGAGCCACGATCGGGATGGGCGCGAGAGCCATCTCAAAGACCGTTGTGGCACCGACCATTCCGACAAGCAATGCCGCAAGCGTCACAAGCAATGTTCCGACGATGCGCCCCCGATTCCACCTCACCGTGCTTCGCCAAAGCAATATCCAATATGCAGCAATGATGGAATACTCAATCAGCCAAAGAGCTAGAATCTGCGAAAGCGCGGGAGGTCCACCCATTGGAAAAATGACAAATACCAGGAACACAAACACCGCGCCACTGACGGGTAGAATTAACATCGCCAAGATGAGTCGGGCAACGAGTTTGGTCATGCTTGTTCAAACTCCTCCTGCCGATCGTGCTGTGCGGAAAAAAGTTCATCGATCGTGAATTGTGCTCCGCACTCTGGGCATCGTGATTCTCGCAGCCCGGTCATGCTGTATTTGCACACGGGGCAAGAAACCCTTTCCGTTCCGAATCCTTTCAAACGTTCGAGTCGTTCCTGCCGGGTTTCTCTCCAGACGAATGCTGTCCCAAGAATCCATGTATACGAAGGCACATCCCCCAAAGTCATGATTCCTATGGCAATATCGTCTTTAGCGAAAGTTACAAATAGGGCGACTAAAGCTGCGCCAAATGCGAGCGAGGCAACTCCGATAAGGGAGGTCCATCCAACGCGCGATTGAGTCCAATGAACTTGGCGGCGCCAAAGGAGAATCCAATACGAGACCATGATTATATTTGTCAGAACTGGGCCAACCAAAGCGCGCTGGATCGACGGCGGCCATCCGCTGCCATTGTACACGTTGTACATCTCAATCAGTCCAGGCAAGAACTCGGCAACGGGAAAAAGCAATATTGCCAATACGATTCGGACATTTGATTGTGTCATTATCTGGCACTCCGTTAGTGCGCAGCTTGCGTAGGTGGAAGCGGGGAATCGGCTATCAAAGATCTGTGCGCAGTTCGGCAATGCGATCGATGAGCGGAATCTGGTCAGCATCGATGATCGTACGAACATCGAACAGGATTCGTTCGCGCTGGGCGCGGGCGACGATGGCTGGCGTGCCGGTTCGCAGTTGTTTTAGGGTTTCGTCGATGGTTATGTTTTTGGGTTGCCAGGTGACGCAGTACGTTTCCAGTTCGCGGCCGGGGTACGATCCGCCACCAACGGCTGAGGTGGCTTTGGCGACTTGGAAATCCTCGCTCGGTAGTTTTTCGACGAGCAACTGGTGTAGCGTTTCGGCTTTTGTTTTCAGCGAATCCAGCGATGCGGACATCATCGCGAGCGATGGAATTGTTGCCGTTGCGTGCGATGCGTCGCGGTAACTTTGCAGGGTGGCTTCGAGGGCGGCGAGGGTCATCTTGCCTACGCGGTATGTTCGCATGAGCGGGTTGCATTCGATGCGGTCGATCCATTCCTTGCGCCCGACGATGATGCCGGCTTGCGGGCCGCCGAGGATTTTATCGCCGGAAAAACAGACCAGGTCGGCACCTGCATCGATCGATGCGCGGACGCTGGGCTCTTCGCCCATGCCGATGCTTGATAAATCGAACAGTGCACCACTGCCCAGATCGTCGATCACCGGCAGGTTGTGCTTGCGGCCCAGTTCGACAAGTTCCTCGATACCGACGGCTTGCGTGAATCCAACGACACGGTAGTTGCTCGTGTGGACCCGCATCAGGGCGGCTGTGTTTTCGTCGATGGCTTTTTCGTAGTCGGCGATGCGGGTGCGGTTGGTCGTGCCCACTTCGCAGAGCTGCGCACCGCTGGCCCGCATCATGTCGGGCAGGCGATACGATCCGCCAATCTCCACGAGTTCGCCGCGCGAGACGATCACGCCTCTGCCCGCTGCGGCAGTGTTAAGGATCATCAGCGTGGCGGCTGCGTTATTGTTGACGACGGTCGCGGCTTCTGCCCCCGTTAGTTCGGCGAGCAAGTCGGCGACATGATCGACGCGCCGGCCCCTCGCTCCGGAGTCGAGGTCGAATTCGAGATTGCAGTATCCGCTTGCGCATTCGGTTACCGCACGAATGGCGGCATCGGATAGCGGCGCTCGGCCCAGACCGGTATGCAAAACGACTCCGGTGGCGTTGATGACCTTGCGCATGGACGTCGCCGCCCGCAATTGCAAAATCGTCCGCGCGTCATCGATGATTGCCGCAAGGTCTGCCGACTTACCGCTGTCGATGACGCTTCGTCGAGCGGTTCCGATGGCACGATCCAACGCGCCAACAACCAAGGATCGCGGATGTTCGTCCAGCCACGATTTGACAATCGCATCGTCGAGTAGGTTGGTCATCGACGGCAACTGTCGAAGCTGTTCGCGTTGTTGTTGCGTGGGTTCCATATCAGTTTCTACTGTTACTACGACAAAACGGTTCGGACATCGCCGTCGCGTTTGGTGAATCCGATTCGATCCAGATGTTCGACGAACGGGACGACGTATTTGCGACTCGAATCGATCGCCTCGCGCAGGCTCGACACCGTAAACGGGCCAACCTGCTCAAACAGTTCCCGCACGCGCTCGCGAAGTTGCTGCTCAGCCGACGCATGAAGATAAAGCGATGCATCGATTCTAACAACTTGTCCGACAGAGCCGGCAATTTTAAGAAGTTTATCGACGCGGGATTTGTTCGATTCCGTTTGTTTGATGAGGGCATCGAGCAGCGGCGGGGCGAACCCGCTGGCTTCCAGTATCGACAGCAATTGATCGAGCAACCGTTCGTCCTGCTTAGAAAGTTGCGGGGCGAAGTCGACGTGGCAGATGTAGCGGCCTATACGGCGTACGTTGCGTGCGGCGATGAGTTTTTCGAGCAGAGGTCTGCCCAACGCCGCGACGCCACCCTTGCGCGCGAGCCAGCCCGTCAACGTTTCTACGAGGATGCCCGGTTCCTGCGGATGCATCTGGTGGTAACGTTTGACCCATGCGGTGGCGCGGGCGACGAATGCATCGAGGAATGTTTTGCTGATAAGGCGATCGCCCGAAAGCGCGATCAATCGTTTGGCCCTGCGCAGGGCTTCGGTGTGCTCGGAAATGTCACTTAGTGGCACTGACGCATCGAGCGAAAGGCGCTCGGGCGCTGGCATCTCGAAGCGTGCGTAGCCGATGCATTCTTCGATGCGCTGTTGGGCGTCACCTTTATCGAGCGCTTTAAGACCCTCGATGCTCGCGGTCATGTTGCGGCTACTGCGACGTGGATTGGCCCGCAAGACCGTACCACCGCCAGCCGTTCTTGCCGCATTTTCGTCTCGCACGATAAAACGTTGCCCGTAACTCGCGACGATCGGTTCGGAAAGTCGAAGTTGCACGTATTCGCTGCCGCCCGCATCGATTCGGTCGCCGGTCAAACAGACGCAGCGGCCCATGACTTCCGTCGCGGCGATGCACACGCGGAGGCGCGAGTGGTTCTTGATGGGTTCGCGATGGCTTGAAAGGCATTCAAGGCGGACGTCGAGAAGGCTCGTGGGGCGGACGGTGTCGGGGGCGGCTAACTCGTCGCCGCGCTGGGGGGCGGTTTTGCCGGTGCTTTGTAAGTTGATCGCGGTCCGTTGACCGGCATGCGATTGGTCGCTCACTTTGCCGTGCGATTGCACTTCGCGGACGCGGACGGTTTCGCCGTGCGGCCAATGGTCGAGCGTGTCGCTGGCATGTACGCTGCCGCTGAGGACCGAACCGGTGACGACAGTGCCGCGCCCCGCGACGGAAAACACGCGGTCGATGGGCATGCGGAAGGGCAGGTCGGCATGTATGCGTTTGACCTGCTCGGCTTGGGCGATGATCGCAGCTCGTAGTTCGTCAAGTCCGGTCTGTTTGACGGCAGACACGCGAACCATGGGCGCACCAGCCAGCGGCGTACCCTCAAGCAATTCAGCCAGTTCGGCTTCAACGAATTCGGCGAGACTGTCATCGACAAGGTCGCACTTGTTAATCGCAACCACCGCCCGCGTGACGCCGAGCAATTGCAGGATTTCGATGTGCTCGACGGTCTGCGGCATCACCGAATCGTCGGCTGCCACGACGATCAGCGCAACGTCGACGCCAGTCGCGCCAGCCACCATCGTGCGAACAAACCGCTCATGCCCCGGAACATCCACAACACCAAAATCAAATTCACCCAGCCGAAGCTGAGCAAACCCCAACTCAATCGTCATCCCCCGCCGCTTCTCTTCAGGCAAACGGTCAGCATTCGTCCCGGTCAGGGCCTCGATCAAAGAAGTCTTGCCATGATCGATGTGCCCGGCAGTTCCGAGGATGAGGTGCTTGGTTGAATGAATTGTATTGATTGCCATGAGTCAGGAATTAAAGGCGCTGGCCGCCGATGTACCAATTTTCGATGAGTTCATGCCGAGTGTACGATTTGCCCGAGACCATGGGCGCATCTGTTGGGATGAACCAGAACCCTGACTTGCGAAGGTACCCGCCCCCCAAGTCAAAGAATATGCACCCATCGGGATTCTCGCGAATGTCGAAGACTCTATGCCACCCAATGTATTCTCCGGCAGGGTCAGCGATCAATGGCATGTCTTGTACTGCATGCTCAAAGGCGCTTCGGCTTAGCTGAAAACGCAGATAAGCCGGCCAGGGGTAGATTTTGAATGACAGCAAGATGACCAGCAGGACGGGCAGGCACAACCAGGATCGCGTCGGGTTGGGCGGTGGAGTATCGGGCATTTGCTTGGCGATGCGTCTGACGATCAGTCTTAAGATCCAGTCGATTGAGAGCCAAGCGAGCAAGGCGATGCCGACAGGGGAGATTATCGGTGGGATGAATTTTGAAGGTCCTGGCCTGCTTACATCGATGAATACAAGAAGCACAACGGCAACGAGAATCCATGTATGCTTCTTCAGCGGTGGGCGGCCATAGCGTCTCAATCGGTCGGGCCACACTGGCGTGTGATAGGAACTGAGATCTTGTGGATCAAAAGTCAATCCACATTCCGGACAGATCCGATTCGGCAGGCCGCAAAGTCGATAGCCACATCGAAAACACTTGGCATCTTCAGGCAGCAGGGACGTTGGCGGAATGCTTGATTGATTTCTGTCCGTCATCGAATCGCCGCCCGAACGTCTAGAATCTTGCCATGATCGATGTGCCCGGCAGTACCGAGGATGAGGTGTTTTGCAAAATGGTTTGAGTTTTGATTCATCGCCAAGAGCTAAAATCGCTCGCCACCAATGTACCAGTTTTCAGTTAACTTGTGATCCAAATAGTAATCGCCCATGAGTGGGAGTGAACTCGCCGGAACATACAAGAAACCGGACATGTCTAAGAATTTCACGCCAGTTTCAAAGAACACGCTACCGTCCAAGTTCTTGGTGACACGTTGCACCCAGAAAAATCCGATTTGAACTGATTCAGGATGCGCGATGGCAGGCGGATTGTTGATGGCTTTTTCCATTGCCACCTTGCTTAATTGAAATCGCAGGTATGCGGGCCAAGGGTACATGAGCAGAGAGATAACAACTGCAATCATTATCGGTGTCCACAACCAGCGACGCAGAGGTTCCGAATCTTTGACCCCTGGTAGTTCTTGGGCGACCCGACGTGCAATGACCTTCAGCACCCAATCAAGACTGAGGAAAAATATTGCCAGCACGCAAGCCGGGGTCCAGAGGCATATTGCCAGATGGGCATGCCCTGGACTACTGACATCCAAGATTGTCAGCAGCAAGACGATAAAGAAACACCAAACGTACCGCTTACGTGGAGGGTGGCTGTTCTTCCGAATCCAGTTTGGAAGTGAAGGTGTGTGGTATGTTTCAGGATCATCAGGTTCGAACGGTAACCCGCATTCGGGACAAACCGTATTAAACAAACCGAGCAGTCGATAGCCGCATTCGATGCACTTGGCGTCAGCGGGAATGTGATTGGACGGTGAATCGCAATCTCGATTGCTTTCGATCATCGAAGAGCCGTCTCGAAGATTCAACTACGACCAGAACACCCAGTCCTCTTTCCAGACTACGTAGGTGTAGAGCATGAAGTTCGTCAGGCCGTGCATGACCATCATGAAGAGCAGGCTCTTCTTCCAGTAGAACAGCAGGTTCCAGAAGAGCCAGCATAGAATGCCGACCTCCCACATCGGGTGTTCGAGGGCTGACGCGATCGAGCAGATGATAAACGAGCGGAATGTGTACATGCCCAGCGGAACGGTTTCGAAACGGCGCGAATCGATGAGTACGCGGAGGACGAAACCGCGCCAGAAGATTTCCTCGACGATGGGTACGACAATCGACGCACCGCCGATCCGCACAATCAAGAACAACCAAAGCGCCCAGCCGCGTCCCAACTGTTCGTAGCAGTTGTAATAGTCCTTCGGTTCGGCGTCGCGACCCATGATTTGCGTCTTGGGATACCAGCTTTGCGCGGCGAACCATTTGTGGACGTAAATCCACATCGCTGTCGACACAACGGCCAACACGACGGACAGCAGAATGTGCGGTTTGCCCAGCGGCGGGAAGTACTTCCAGAACATCAATGAGACGACAAGTGCGCCGACTGTGCGAAGCGTGTAAAGCCACGGCACATGCTGCGGGCCTTCGAAGAATTGACCGACGGCCATCAATGCGAGGAAGGTCATAAATGGCGCGATATACGGCAACTCGGGCCGGGCGTGGACCTGCCGGTCGAGCCACGTCTGGGGAGCGTCCATTTCGGCGGAATCGTTCATGCGCGCATGCTAAGCGATCGCGGGGCAATCGACCAATTCCGGCGGTATGCGTTGCGCGGGATAGCGACCTAGGCGTCAGGTTCGATGGTAACGGTGAGGCTCAGCGACGTAAGCTGCTCCTGATACATCTCGGCCAATTCCTGATGGGTGACCAACAACAGCGACAAGCCGGTGTTGTGGGCTTCGAGCATCTTCTCGACGGCATCGTCCATGTTCAGCGGCGTCACCTTGAGGAGCGACACGATGACATGATCGACCTCATTGACGTCGTCGTTGTGGAGCAGCACCTTGTAAGGAGGAAGCATCCCGGGCTTGAGCTTGCTCGGAGCCTTCTTCTGAGCTGGCTTGTCAAGGACTGCCGTCGAAGAATCGTCGTTCTTTGCGGGGGCGTTCTCGGAAGCTTGCTTCTTGTTTGAGTCGTCTGACATTTTCTCGTCCGGTTCCTTAAACTTGCATCGGCGAAGTTGACCTTCTTGGCAGTGGGCCTCTACTTACCGTCATTGTATCAATCGAATCGAAATTCCGCCAAGGTTACATCGGCGTATCGGCAGATTTGCTCGAATCTCACCCGAAACAAGCCGGAAATCGCCGGTCGACGCATCTATGATCGGCTGGCGAATGGCAGTGCATGTGCGCCACTGCTCTGCGAGTAATGATCTTTGAATCGTCGCCAGCAGTCCGTACTGCTCGCAGAGCAGTGGCACATCTTTTCGCGTTCTATTGAAGGAGGCATACCCATCGTTCAGTCGCTGCTGTTTGAACAATCGTATTGGTTGGTCGGCTTGCTCGTGCTGATCGAGTACTTTCTGCTCGTGGCGTGGCTTCGACGGCGGACGTCGCGGTTGAAGTGGGCGGTCTTGATCGGGCTGGTTGTCTGCGTGGCGATCCCGCTGCTTCAGAAATTCGTGACCACCGATCGCGAGCGAATCGCAATCGTCTGCGAGGCGATTGTACACGCCGTCGATACGGGTGATCTTGCCGGTATTGAAACGCACGTGTCGGCGCGTTTTTCAGCCGAGGCGTACGACAAGAAATCGTTTATGGCCTACGTAGAAAGAAGTCTCGGACGGCACGACGTCGAAGACCTGAAGCTGACGATCAAAAATGTGGAAATCAATGGCGAGACAGCCACCGTTCGGATTGGTGTGCAATTTACGAGCAACTCCGATTATTATCAGGGACCAATCCCCAGCATCTGGGAGTTAAAGTTCGAGCGCGACGGCGAAGATTGGCAGTTAATCTACGTCAGGCCCATCCAGATCGGCACCAGGAAGTTGAGTAGCCTCAGCGAACTTCCCGGGTGACATGCAGGATCGCGATTGTTACACTGTATTTTTGACATGCACTTGAATCGGGATGTTCTAAAAGGAGACCAGCCAATGCACATATCAATCGAATATTGCATGCAGTGAAACTACGAACCGACAGCCACCAGTTTGGCGGCAGACATCAAGAAGAACTTCGGCGTCGATTGCGAAATGATCGCCGGCAAGGGCGGTGTCTTCGATGTGAAGGTCAACGGCGATCTGGTTTACAGCAAACATCAGACCGGCGAGTTTCCAGAACACGATCCATTGATTCAAAAAATCAAAAGCTTTACCTCGACGTGAGGGTGAACGCGGCAACCGGTCGGTTGCAAACCACCCATTCGAATTGAGACGATCTGATCGAATCGTCTGTGGCTATATCATACCGCCTGCGGCAATGATGCCTGGGCGGTTTTTTTGTGCGCGCCCCGCGGATCGTTCATTGAAGAGCGACATCGTCAAATTGTGGCATTTCGCGCAGTGGTGGAGATCGCGCAAGGACTCCGCGAATCACCCCATCTTTTGTTCGACTGAGGCATGCTGAATTCAACGTGCAGCCGGCCCGTTTGTCGTCCGTGGTAACGACCATTGAACTTTTTAGTTGAGAAATCCGCGGTGGCGCGACGATAGAACCGCTGGAAACCGAATCTTCAAAAATGGTTCCTTTCGTCCGAACTTCAGGCACGTCGGATGTATTGCGATTGATATCAGGGTTCTTGCGTCGGCTGGGCGGCAGTGCGCGGATCGTTCAAGTCCGATTGGCCCTGAATTCAAATCAAGCAAAAGTGACATCCTAATCGGAGATGCGTCATGAACAGAAACAAGGGGTTCATTGCATGTGCGGTGCTGGTCATACCGTTGTGTGTATCAACAGCCACAGCCCAAACCCAGCGTGGCGACGGTCGTGATTCCGGCGAATACGTCGCAGCCGACAATCAATACGACTTTGAACAGTACGACTTCAAGCTGGCCTATCAGGCAGGCGATGAAGAAGCCGTCGCGGAAGATGGCAGCTATGCCGATGAGGCGGCTGACCAACATGAGACCTTTCTCTGGGATGGCTTTCTGTGGGGCGACCGGCACTTCCGTAAGACGCCCCGCCCCGTGGGCATGCCTCTTTACTTTGAAGACCCGTTCATCAATTCGGATCTTCGTTTGATTTACATCTGGCACGGGATACCAAATCGCTCCGAATTGCGAGGCGGCGAGATTCAGGTGTTTGCGGCGCAGATCCGTCTGGCCTTGACGGAGCGTTTACAGTTCATTGCAACAAAGGACGGATACAGCAAGGTACGATCCGGAATAACGCCGGACGCAGACGGCTGGAATGACTTCGCGATCGGTTTGAAATATGCCCTCATCGTTGACCACGCCAATGACTTTATTCTCTCGACCGGTTTCCGCTGGGAGTGGGACAACGGAACCGCGTATGCTTTGCAGGGCAACGAGCATGAGATCAGCCCATTCGTCAGTTTCGCCAAGAGTTGGGAAAAATTCAATCTGATTGGGGCGGTGAGTTATCGCATTCCCACGAATGGCAACCTGGGCACGCAGTCGGTTGTCTGGAACATGCACCTCGATTACGAACTGTTCCCGGATTTCTATCCGCTGATCGAAGTTCACGGAATTCACTGGTTGACCGATGCCGGGCGTCTGCCCCTTTCAGTGGAGTATCTTGACGTCGGTAACATTGGCTCGTCGCGCGTTTCAGGCCGCGACTTCTTTTCTGCCGGTATCGGTTTCCGTTGGAATCTGTGCGACAACGCCCAACTCGGTATGTCGTGGGAATTTCCCCTGGAATCGAGCAGTTCAAACCTTCAATCGTCGCGGGCAAACTTCAATCTGGTCATCGGATTGTAATCGAGGCAACCAACGGTTCATCGGAGCATCGGCACAATGAGAACAAAACGACCAATCCGCATCAAGACAGCCCTGTTAACGGCGACACTGCTTGCAGGAACTGTCTTTGGAATTCTTCCCGGATGTTTGGAAACGAGAATTCTGCAACTCGTAACGCCATACCTGCTGTCATAGGGCAGGCACAATCGGACGGATGAAATAACCACGACGATTTGGCCCGGATTCGGTGGGTCGAACAACGGACGATAACAACCATGCGTAAGAACAAACCATTTGATGTAAATCGAGCTTACCGGTGGCTGGCATTGACGACGGCTGGCGGTTGCACGTTTCAGATTGCAGGATGTCTTGATGACATTCTCTTTTTCGTAGCCCCCTTCATTCTGTAGATTCTTCAGTCGCAGATCGGCAGCCCCCGGAACTGAGGTTTCTTCGCCGAAATTCTTAGCCAGACCATAGACCCGCCCATGGACTTTGGATGGGTTCTTTGCGTTTGCGATGTCCGGACGTGCATCGTTTTCGGACATCGTTTCCGTCGATGGCGCCCCCTCCCGAATCGTATCTTTCTATTGAGATTTCGGCCCGGCGTGCAACTTTGTGGCGCGGGTAGGCTATTCGGTTCATGCGTCGATGGCGAAGCGATCGGCAGAGGGCAGATTCACCTCAATCGGGGCACCAGACATGACTTCGTTGCCAATCTTTACACGGGCTGAGAACAAATCGCTTTACTGGCTGCAGATGGCCCAGCAATCGAAGATGTCGGATGAGTATCGCCGAGAGACCGAGCGGATGGTGCGCCAGCATGAAAACGGAACCAGCCACGAGACGCTTGCGGAGAACATGTGTGCTTTCATGTGCCAGTTCGCCCGGCAGCAAATTTTGTCTACCAGCTTGGCTCTCGGAGAAGTGCTGGGGCGACGAAAGCAACCGCTGACATCAGAAGACAAATTCGCGATGGTTCAAAAGTTCGCCCAATGGCAAAAACAGCATCAATCCTGGACGAAAGAAATGTACGACATCGAAGTTCGGACCATTGCGCACTTGCGTTGGCCAGCACGCGGTGAGCATCATGACCGCATCGATGCAGCCGTCGCAGAAGGCATTTCCGAGTTGATTGCAGACTACAGCTCGCACGAATTCAGCGACGCCGAAAGCATGAAGTCAAGGGCGTCGCTGACGGACAAGCAGCTTGAAGCGCTTCAGGTCGTCGGCCAACATCATGGCAACTTCGCTGCCGCTGCCCGAACGCTCAACAAAGATCGCAAGACGGTGGAGGAACATTACCGCACCGCGTTAAAGAAACTCAGCAGTGCGAGCGAATCCAGTGCCCACAGTTCCGGATCGAATGGTACATCACCGAACCTTTCGAATTCGGCCGTCCATCCATCACCGCAAACGTTGGCCGCAAGTTGCGCGCCGTATTGATCGCGACCGGCTCGTACGGGTCGGCCGTGCCCACCATGTTATTGGTGTGCGACCAGCGCTGGGCATGGCTTGCCCTACGCCCAGTCTATATTTCCAAACAAACATAGGGGCCGCCTCAGTTGAGACGACCCCCGGGGAGCTGACTTTTATTTCGATCGCTGCATTGGCGACCGATGATGTCGACGATTTACGACACCAGGCGACGACGTCGGACTCGGGTTCCGCTCAGGCCGAGCATCGTCAGCGTTAACATGCCGATGCTGCCGGCACCGCAGAATCCGGTACGCTTCTCTTCGCGGTCCTCATCTTCGCGGTCGTCGTCTTGATCGTTGTTACCGCCAAGGTCATCGTTGTCATTGTCCTCATCGACGTTGCCGTTGTTGTTGTCATCAACGTTCCCGCCGTCGATGACATCCTGATCGTTGTCGTCGTTATCGTCGTTATCGTTTCCGATATTTCCGTCATTGTCATTGTCGTCAACATTACCCTCGTTGCCGCCATCGTTCGGATCGCCACCGACGATCGGATCGTCTTCATCATCGACCGGAGGAGTCACGACCTCGCACTCGTCAATGATGCCGTTACCGTCGCTGTCGAGTTCGGTTTCATCGTCGATTCCGTTGCTGTTGCAATCGTCGAACAATTCCACTGCGACTACGCTGTAGCTGAAGATCACGTCATAGGGCGACTGGGTACCGTTGTTAAACATCCGCAGTGTGGTGTTCTTCTCGCCTTCCGAAGTCGGCGTCACCAACAGCGCGATCTCGCCCGTAGCATTGACGTTCAGCGTTAGCGGCAGATCGGACAATCGCTCGAAGTCGGGCGTGTTGTCGCCGAGAATCGAGGTGTTGATCACGTTCATGCTGCCATTACCGACGTTTTCGAGGTCCACGACGATTTCGTACTCGCCGCCCAATTCGAGTTCGCCGAGTTCTACCGTTCCGCCATTGGCAACGTTGGTCCCCTCGACGCTCACTGCGAGCGCACCGATCGGCGGTTCGGCCGCAGTTGCACGCATCGTCAGTTCATAATTACCAGCCGGATCGTTGCTCGCGATGCTCACTTGTGCGGCACGGAAACCAGCCGCCGTCGGCGAGAATCCAATCGAAAGGACGCCGAATCCGCCCGGCTGAATGGGCTGTGCCGGATACTGCACCGTGTAATCGCCAGCCGCCGGTCCGACCAGCAAGTGGCCGAGAATCTCCAGCGGACCTTCGCCATTGTTACTGATCGTCATCGAAAGCCCACTGTGCTTTCCAACTTCCGAAGGCGGCAAATCGACAATACTGCCAGACGGATAAGCATTAACGCCTTGCGAAAGCAACATCGATGGCTCGGCTTGCGGTGCTTCGATCTCACCATTGCTGAGCGTCAATTGATAGCGCTGGACATCGTCGATGTCATCGTTTGAATACACGCGGACCAGGTAGGTCCCCGCTGCCGGGTAAAGGACGGAAGGTCGGTATTCACCTTCACCCGGACCACCGAAGTCGAGTGTCGTGATCAACTGAATCTGATTGTTGGCTGGCGACGTCACGCGGTACATCTGAAGCGCCAAGTCGCGTACCGACTTGGCATCGACCGTCACCACATCGACCGGATCGCCTTCTTCCGGCTGAGCGCCATAATCGTAGGTGGTACCGACAGGGTCAACGCGAATCGCCAGACCGGGCAGACCCGTTGCCGACTCCTTGATCTCGACGGCGTACCAGTCTTCGCTCTCACCACGTTCCAGCGAAAGGTTCCAGAATTCGTAGGCGGACACGCCGTTGTCGTTCGGGTGCTGAAACTCAATGCCCAGATCGGTGTACTCTGTTTCGTCTTCGTTGCGTTCGTAACGATCGCCGTAGAGGAAGTGGATGCCGCGAAGGTCGTCTTCCTGAGGACCGTCAAACGCGGTGTTGAGTACTGGTTCCATAAGCTTCGTGGCGTTTTGCGGCAATACGTGATCGAGGCCGAGACCGTGGCCGATTTCGTGGGCCAGGACATTCCGAAGCAGGCGGAAGTTATCCGTCGGATTCGCAAACTGAGCGACATCCAAACTATCCATGGTCATGTCGCCACCGAAGGTCGGTGCGTAATTGCGAGCCAACGGACCATCGCCGATCGGCCTCATGCTGATACGCATGTCGCCGCGTTTACCGGTCTCACCGGGCGAACCCGGACCGGGGATACCGTATGGGTACGAGATTCCAAACGACGCACCGTCATCGGGCACGAACACGAAATTGATATTGGTCATCTCGCCGTACCGTGCGAACACCTGATGAAACACGCTCTGCCAGGCGAAGCGACCGCCGGGAAAGTTCGCGTCCATTGTTGCGAATAGGTTTGAAGGCGCATCGTTTTCGCCTTGTGCGGTTCCGGGGATGGTCGTGCCATCCGGAACAAAACTGTAGGTGATGGTAAACGATTCGCCCGGCTCGACCGGACCGTTGTAAGCTGTTTCCATCCAGGGTCCGCTCAGCAGCACGAAGTTTGGCTGAATCAGTCCATTGTCTTGAATTTCAGGCGGTGTGTAGCCTGGCTCGAACATGGTGCTACGACCACCGAGCGTCTGACATTGTGCGTGGTCGTCGGCGTGGGCTGTGCGAACGCCAACAACGAATATCACCAGGACCAGTGCCAATGCGTGACGGTTGGCGACGATTCGATTGTGCAGATGCAACGGGGACAGGGAGCGAAACGACAGGGGGAGCGTATTCATTTTTCGTCTCTCCGACAGTTGGGGGAACTCGTTTTCAGGTGGCTGGCCCATCGCCTAGCCATGAGAGAACATTGGCCCGCAGACGGAGAAACCTTTCAGCAACAACTTATCTTTTCACACGATTTGTCGGCCGCAACAGCCCCGTTGTCGGGGGCACATCCCGCAATCTGCGGGCACAAAAAAGCCCCCGAATTAGGCCTTCGGAGGCGAATTGCCGGTTGATCCTCTGTCTTGGGGCGGGTTCAATCTGACGCGACGTCGCCTCCGACTTGCTATTCGCCGCCGTCGCCTTCATCGGTTCCCGTCTCGCCATCGTCTTCGGATTGGCCGTCGTCCTTTTTCTTCGAGGCTTCATCACCGGCTGCCGTCGGTACCCGCAAAACTTCCGCCCGCTCGACGCGAACTTTGACAGCGGTGATGACCTTCTTGTCGTCGCCCTTTTCTTCGACGCGGACGCTTCCGAAGGCGGTCTCGCCGACCTTCAAATCCTTGATCGACGCAATGCTTCCATTGATGAGGATTTCGGTTTCGGGATCCACGATAACATCAAATTTCAATTCCTTGTTGTGCTTCTGGCTGAACGTTCGGACCACCACCGACCGTGTACCGATGTTTTCGATCGTTCCGGTAACTTCTTCGATGTGCGACTTTTTTTTCTCCTCAGAGCAGCCGGCAAACATACAAATGGCACTCGCCAACGCAAAGGCTAGGCCGATTCGGGCGTGGGTCTTCATGACTCGATTCTCCGCAGTACATTGAGTCGCGGCAAACGTTTTGTCAGCCACGGTCGATTCTTCAATACCAACCGCGCAGCTTAACGCCAGATTCGATGCGGGCAAGCAGACAATCTGAATGACCAACCACCCCTTCAACCCACAGAAACCTTTATTCCTGCCGCCAAAGAGCGAATTGACTGCCATTCTGACACAGCCCATAGCACCCGCTTCGCCTGCAAATGGACCTTTGAGACGCAATAAACCTTATGTCAATTTTGGCACAGCGATTGCCCATAACTGAGTGGACAAGTTTGCACTCATCCCGATGCATGGGGAGTAGGAGAATACCGTGACGCAACACAACTTTACCATCAAAGCGCAGGAAGCATTGGCGACGGGCCAGCAACTCGCGACCGCTTCAGAGCATGGGTCGTACACCGCGCTGCATCTACTTTCGGCGCTTCTCTCGGAAGGCGACGGTGGGATCGTCGTACCTCTGCTTCAAAAAACCGGCGTGCGCGTCGATCATTTGCGCGGTGTCGTCGAGTCCGAACTCAAACGTCTACCGCGCGTTTCGGGTGGATCGCTTCAGTCTGCGCCGGAATTGCAGCAGGTTCTCGAGCACGCCCGCAAAGAAGCCGACCGCCTCAAAGACCAATACATCAGCACCGAACATCTGCTTCTTGCCCTCGTCAATACCAACTCGCCGGCCAAGGAAGTTCTTTCGCTCGTCGGGGTTGAGCGCCAGGCACTGATGTCGGCGCTGCAAACGGTGCGCGGTGGGCAAACGATCAATACCGAAAATCCCGAAGCCACCTACCAGGCGTTGGAACGGTACGGCCGCGACCTCGTCGCTCTCGCCCGCAAGGGCAGAATCGACCCGGTCATCGGCCGCGATGAAGAAATCCGCCGCTGTATGCAGATACTCTCGCGCCGCACCAAGAACAACCCGGTCCTCATCGGTGAACCCGGCGTTGGCAAAACCGCCATCGTCGAAGGTATGGCCCTTCGCATCCTTTCCGGTGACGTACCCAATGTACTCAAGAACAAGCGCCTCGTCGGACTGGACTTGGGCGCATTGATCGCAGGTGCGAAGTATCGCGGTGAATTTGAAGATCGTTTGAAAGCCGTCGTCCGTGAAGTCACGGAAAGCGATGGCGAAGTGATTCTGTTTATCGACGAATTGCACACCGTTGTCGGCGCAGGCAAAGCTGAAGGCGCGATGGATGCCGGCAACCTGTTGAAGCCAGCCCTTGCTCGTGGCGAATTGCGCTGCATCGGCGCGACCACGTTGGACGAGTATCGCCAGCACATCGAAAAAGACCCAGCCCTTGAGCGGCGATTCCAACCGCTGCGCATCGGCGAGCCGAGTGTGGAAGATACCGTGGCGATTCTGCGCGGATTGAAACCGCGCTACGACGCTCACCACGGTTTGCGCATTCAAGATTCGGCGCTCGTAGCCGCCGCAACACTTTCCGATCGATACATCTCCGATCGCTTCATGCCCGACAAAGCCATCGACCTCGTCGATGAAGCCGCTGCCCGCGTGCGCATTGAAAATGACTCCATGCCCACCGAACTTGACGAGATTCGCCGGCAACTCATGCAACTTGAAATCGAAAGCGAAGCCCTCAAGTTTGAAAAGGACGACGGGTCAAAAGGTCGCCTCAAAGAAATCGAAAAGCAAATCGCCGACCTGCGCGAAAAGAACAGCGCTCTGACCGCGCAATGGGAAAACGAAACGTCGGCGCTAAAGAAAACCAAGGACATCCGCGAGCAAATCGAAGCCAAGCAATTGGAACTCGAAGACGCCCAGAGGCGTGGCGATCTCGAAGCGGCTGCCCGCATTCGTTACGGCGAAATCAAAGACCTTGAGGAATCGCTGGTAGCGGCTGAGGAAAAGATCAACCAGTTGCAAACCGGTTCCAAGACGCTCGTCCACGAGGAAGTGACGGCTGAGCACATTGCAGAAGTACTATCAAGCTGGACCGGGATTCCTGTATCTCGCATGCTCGAAAGCGAAAAGTCTAAACTGCTTCGGATGGAAGAAGTGCTGTCCGAGCGCGTCGTCGGTCAGTCCGGGGCCGTGGAAGCGGTTTGCGAGGCGGTCCGCCGTTCGCGAAGTGGATTGGGCGATCCGCAGCGACCGTTGGGATCGTTTCTGTTTCTCGGTCCGACCGGTGTCGGAAAGACCGAACTGTGCAAGACTCTGGCTGAGTTTCTCTTTGAATCACCCGACGCAATGGTCCGCATTGACATGAGCGAGTTCATGGAGCAGCATTCGGTCGCCCGGTTGATCGGTGCGCCTCCGGGATACGTGGGTTACGAGCAAGGCGGTGTGCTGACCGAAGCGATCCATCGCCGGCCTTACTCGGTGATCCTGCTCGACGAAATCGAAAAAGCCCATCGCGACGTGTTCAACGTATTGTTGCAAGTTCTCGATGATGGCCGCCTCACCGACGGGCACGGTCGCGTGGTAAATTTTAAGAACACCATCGTCGTATTGACCAGCAACATCGGCAGCGAACAATTGCAACAGGCGTACGATTCCGGTGCGTCGCAGGACGAAATCGACACGATGATTCAATCGACGCTTAAGCAGCACTTCCGCCCCGAGTTTTTGAATCGAATCGACGAGACTCAAATCTTCCGTCGCCTCGGTCGAGAAGACATGGTGTACATCGCGACGATTCAGTTGGAACTGCTCAACAAGCGGTTGGCTGACCGAAGCATCACGCTCGTTCTAGACGACGAAGTGGTGCAGAAACTTGCCAACGAAGGCTTCGACCCGACGTATGGCGCCCGACCGCTGAAGCGCGTGCTCCAGAAGCAGATCGAGAATCCGCTGGCGCGACACATCCTTGCAGGCGATTTTGAACTGGGCGATTCGATCCGCGGACTGGTCAAGGATGAGAAGGTGGCATTCGAATTGGCAAGGCGTTCAAATGCGCCAAACGATGAGCCGCAATTTGAAACCGTCGCACCGTAGAGTGGGCCGTATCCTACGCTGTTTGCACACCAATAACGTGGTGGGCACATCCGACGCTGCGGACCGAACGATTGATTTAGGAATCATATGACGGCGCGACTGTTGGGAACATTCATTGCTTCGGTTTTTCTTGTTGCCACCCCTTCGATGGTGGCAGCCGACGAAACGGGGAAACCCCGGTCTGCCAATCAGTTACTCCACGCCGGCGAATACGAAGTCGCAGCAGCGGAATTTAGAAAATCGCTTTCCGACAAATCAAACGTCGAGGATGCAATCGGCTTGGGCGAATGTCTGTTTGAAACGGGTCGATACGATGAAGCGACCGCCATTCTCGATTCCGTAAGGCACGCGGAGGCCAGCAGCGCGACATGGAATCTATTAGCCGCGAAGGTGGCTGGCGCGCGGGGCGATTATGAAAACGCGATCGAATACGCCCGCCGCGCGAAGGACATCGACCGAAACTCATGTGTTGCCAGATTGCTGATCGCCCAATATCTGGAGACCATAGGCCAACCGGACAAGGCGCTTCGCGAGTATGAATGGTTCGACCGACTCGTCCGCCATCGACTTCCCATTGATGCTGCGAATCTGACGGCAGCTGGCACTGGGTTCTATCGCTATAGCGTTTTGACGCAGCATGAAAACCTGGTGGGCCGGACCAGGCATGTTTTGCAGAAGATTTATCAGAAGGCCTATCAAATTCTCGATCCTAACTATTGGCCCGCGCGTTTGGCGGTGGCGGATTTGCTACGCGAGAAGTTCAGCTACGAAGAAGCTGCGTCCGACTATCGCATCGTTTTGGATATGAATACCAACGCGGTTCGCGCTCATGTCGGACTTGGGTGGATCGCCCTCGATCAATGGCGCTTTGAGTATGTAGACCTCCATGCCAGTGAGGCGCTGGACGTTAACACCAACAGCGTTGAAGCACTCGGGTTGCTGGCCACGTCACGCTTGATGGAGCGGCGCTACCAAGATGCAGAGCGGTTGGCAAAACAAATACTGACGATCAACCCCAATTGCGTCGAGGGTTTGGCGCTTCAGGCGTCGGCACGTTTCGCCCAATACGATGATGCCGGTGCAGGGAAACTGATCGCGAAGGCCAAGCGAATCAACGACAAATCGGCAGCCCCCCATCAAATCATCGCCCGCAGTCTCAGCACCCGGCGACAGTATCCGCTGAGCGAAAAGCATTTCCTAAAAGCCGTCGAACTCGAACCAAGCAATGCCGTCGTCCGCGCTGATCTTGGCCTGATGTACATGCAATGGGGTGACGAAGCCAAAGCGCGCGGACCATTGGAGAAAGCCTGGAAGCTCGACCCGTTCGACGCACGGACGAAGTACACGCTAGATCTGCTCGACGATCTCGATGCGTTCCCGCGCATCTTGACAGATCACTTCGATGTGCGGTGCGACAGCGGGCTTGATGAAGTCATCGCGCAACAGGCAGCCGACTATCTTGAGAGCATATACGACGAAATTTGCGAACGGTTTGAGATTCAACTCGAGCGCCGCACCATCGTTGAAATCTTTCCGACGCACAGTGCGTTCGGTGTACGCGTCACTGCCAAACCATGGATTCACACGGTCGGGGCTTGCACCGGTTGGGTCATTGCGGTTGACATTCCCAGAACCGGAAGCGACGCCCATGGGCCCTTCGACTTGCCTGGCGTGTTGCGACACGAATTCGTTCACACCGTCACGTTGGCTGCGACGAACAACCGCATTCCGCATTGGATGACGGAGGGGTTGGCCGTCTACCACGAGGACCTCCCACGCAGCTACGAATGGTCGCGAGGGCTTGCGCGACGCCTGCGACACGATGAACTCTTCACGCTGGAAACGATCGATTGGGGATTCGCTCGACCCAGGCGTCAGGACGATCGGGCAATGGCCTATGCGCAGGGCGAATGGATGTGCGAGTTTCTGTACGAACGTTTTGGCGATGGAATCATCAACGTCATGCTTCGCGATTTTCGCGACGGTAAGACGCAAGCCGAAATTTTTCGCAAACACACGAAGATGAGTAAGGCAGAATTCGATGCAGCGTTTCTGGTTTGGGCCCGCAAAGACGCGGCGACTTGGGGATTCGATCTGGATAAGCCCGACGATCCAATGGAGACAAAGAAACTCGTCGAAGCTCGACCGAAAGACGCGGGTGTTATCGCGCGTCATGCACTGGCATTGTTGGAAGACGACCGAATCGACGAAGCGAGCGCTGCGGCAGAATCGAGTTTGAAACTCGACGCAAACTCCAATGCGCTGGCTCACGAAGTCATCATGCGAACGCTTTCCGGTGAACTGCAAACCATTCGCGACGCCGCAAAAGCAAAGCAACACGAAGACAAAATCCTCGAACACGCCCGAACCGTGCTGACGCTCGACCCACAGAATCGACGGGCGCGAACCGTGTTGGCATACCATCATCTCGGTCGCAAGGACGTCGAAGCCGCCCTGCCGCACCTGCTCGATCTCGCCGACTTGCCACCAGTCGATCCGCACGTTCATCTGGAGTTGGCGAAGATATTCGACGCCTTGGGCGACGATGCCAAAGCCCTGCCGCATTGGAAGGCTTGCCTGATCGACTTCGAGCACGATCCGCAGATTCCCGCCGCCATGGCCACGATCCATATTCGGGCTGGGCGGACAACGGAAGCGAAGGAATGGTTCGAACAGGCCCTGCGCATTGCCCCTTTCTCGACAGCGATTGGAAACGATTACGCGGAAATGCTTATGCGAATGGGCAAGACCAATGACGCGATCGAACAGTACCGCCTGCTGTGTCGAGTGAAACCGGATGACGCGAAGTTTCATACCGCATGCGCGCTCGCGCTTTTGAAATCCGGTCACCACGATGAAGCGAAGCAATTTGCAATAAGGGCGGTGGCGCTCGACCCGAAGTCGGCCGCCCGAACCCTGATCGATTGATGACTTCCCGACCGAGTATTTTTGGAGATGAATGTCACATTGTGTCGGTGTTCGTCGCCCGCCAGAAATCCAAACACCACAACTTTCGACTCCGATTGATAGCCGCACCGCAAAGCGTGTGTTAGACTGACCCTGCGTCAATCATATCTCTGGAGGTTCGGTCTTGGAAAATGCTGTCGAGTTGAATCAAGTCACCAAAACGTTTGGATCCCACACGGCTGTCAATGAACTTTCGCTCAACGTCCCATCGGGAACGGTCTACGGTTTCATCGGACCCAACGGGTCGGGCAAGACAACCACGCTTCGGATGATCATGAACATTTACTATCCGGAAAGCGGATCGATTCGCGTGTTCGGCGAGTCGCTTCATGGTTCGTGGACCGACCGCATCGGGTATCTGCCGGAAGAGCGCGGGTTGTATAAGAAGATGTCCGTTCGCGACATCCTCAAGTTTTACGGCCAACTCAAGAATGGCACCGATCTGAACCAGAAAATTGCGGATTGGTTGGAACGTTTCGAACTAACGCCTTGGGCAAATAAGAAGGTCGAAACGCTCAGCAAGGGGATGAGTCAAAAAGTTCAATTCATCGCCACAATAATCAGCAAACCGGAGATGGTGATCCTGGACGAACCATTCAGCGGACTCGATCCGGTCAATGCCGAAGTGCTCAAGGATGCTGTATTACAGCTTCAAAAGGACGGGACCACCGTCATCTTCAGCACGCACGATATGGCCGTCGCCGAGAAAATGTGCAACTTCATTTTTATGATTTTCAAAGGCAACAAAGTGCTGGACGGTTCGCTCGCAGACATTCAGGACAAATACGGCGTCGATACAATCCGCGTACGAATCGATGAAGATGCCGACATCCTGAGGACCATTCAAGGTGTCGATAAGGTCAACGATTACGGACAGGTCCAGGAACTTCGCATGAGCAACGGGACGGACTCCCAAGAACTATTGAGGGCGATCATGTCCAAAGCCCGCGTCAAACATTTCGAAATCTCCAAACCATCGCTGCACGACATCTTCGTCCGCATCGCCGGACCCGAAGCGGAGGAAGCCACCCATGCGTAAGATCTGGATCATCGCCGTTCGCGAGTACAACGCAGCCGTCCGCACCAAAGCGTTCATCGTCAGCGTTGTGCTGATGCCCGTGTTCATGGTCGGAGGTATCGTCGCGCAGAAATTACTCAAAGGGCAGGTCGATACGACGGACAAAAAGTTGGCAGTCATCGACCATACCGGACAATTGCTTGAATCGATTCAAATGGCGGCCAATGCTCGCAACGACAAGGAAGTCATCGATAAGGAAACCGGTAAGAAGATCAATCCGAAGTACGTCATTGAACCCATCGAGCCAAACACCGAAGACCCCGATGACCAGCGTCTTGAATTGTCAAACTTGATTCGAGAGAAGAAGCTGCACGCTTTCGTGGAAATCGGTAAGGATGTCATCGAGCCCCAATCGAAGCCGGATTCAAAAAGCGATATTCTTCCATCGACGGAGCGCATTATTTATCACGGGGAAAGCGCCGCGATCGACAGAATGCGCCGCTGGCTGCGCGACGAGTTAAATCCTTCCATCAAGCAGCTTCGCTTGGCGACCAGGGATATCGACCCAAAAGTGGTTGCGCAAGTGATTCGCTTTGCCCAGGTCGAACCGCACGGTCTCTTGAGCATGGAAGCGGGAAAAGTCAAATCCGAAGGTCGCAAAAGCGAGGGTCAGTTGATGGCCACCCCCATTATCGTGATGTTTCTGATGTTCATGATGATCATGATTGGGGCGCCACCGCTGATCAACTCGGTGTTGGAAGAAAAAATGCAGCGCATCGCCGAAGTATTGCTCGGATCGGTGACGCCATTTCAAATCATGTTTGGCAAATTGCTTGGGACTGTGGGTGTTTCATTGACCATGGTCATCCTTTATGTCGGCGGTGGAATACTGCTCGCCGAAAAAATCGATGCCTCCCAATACATTCCCTATGACCTGTTGCCCTGGTTCATCGTGTTTCAGGTCATGGCCATCTTCATGTTCGGGGCGATGTTTATCGCCGTCGGCGCGGCATGCAGCGATTTGAAGGAGGCGCAGTCCATGACCATGCCGGTGATGGTCATGGTGATGGTTCCTCTTTTCGTCTGGATCAATGTGGTCAAAGAACCGCTCAGTGCATTTTCCACCTGGATGTCGCTCGTGCCAACGTGTACGCCATTGCTGATGTTGCTTCGACAGGCGACACCCGCATCCATTCCAATATGGCAACCGTGGGTTGGCTTGGCGGGTGTGGTCGTCTTTACGATCTTCTGCGTGTGGGCAGCCGGTCGGATCTTCCGCGTCGGACTGTTGATGCAAGGCAAACCGCCCAAGATCACCGACCTGATGCGCTGGGCCATTCGCGGATAGTCGCAACTTACATTCTCCGTCGGCGGCGCTCGCGTCTGGAATTGACGCCGCCAATTGGAAAGTTGCCTGCAAAACCGTAAGCTTTAACCGAATCGCCACCGATCCGAGAGGCGCGGATGGAGCTTTATTCATAACCACTGCCGGTCGGAACATCGCAATCCGGAATGACCGCGAAAGCCACCGCCTTCGTCTGTATTCTCGGCCCCCCTCGAATTTGCTCTGATTAGCCCAACAAGTAATTCGGTCTGCTCAGGCACGCCGCATCCAAGACGCACGCCTTGGCGAATACACTTGGTAGGCTGTACATGGTTGGCTGACGACTTGATCGGATTATGATGTTTCGCTGTGCATAAGAAATCTATGAATGCGCAGATTAGCTGAACCTCAACCGCCGCCATTCCAGCCGAGGCACATTTGCCATCGCGATGACCAAAGTGGGAGACTCAAGAGATGGAAGGCGGTATCAGCAATGGGCGATCATCATCACAATCGAGACGGAACTGGGCGAAGTGGGTGCTTATCTTCGCCGCGGCCTATAATCTCGTTTCGGGGGCGTGGGTGGTGCTCTCTCCGCTCTCTGCCTTCCACCTCGCGAACATGCCCAAACCGCGCTATCCGGAAATCTGGCAGTGTGTGGGGATGATCGTTGGGGTCTACGGTGTGGGTTATGCGGTGGCTGCGTACGATCCGATCCGTCACTGGCCCATTGTACTGGTTGGCTTACTTGGCAAGGTTCTTGGACCGATCGGTTTTGTTGATGCCGCGATGCGTGGGGCGTTGCCCTGGAAAATGGGATGGACAATCATCACCAATGACCTGATCTGGTGGATCCCATTTGGGCTTATCCTCTATCGAGCTTGGCGAGGGGAATGTTGGGTTGACAAGCCGGTGACGGTCACGAATCGCTCGCAAGACGCATTGACTTCAAGTAGAACATAATTCATTCGGTGCGTCTGGGACGCACTATATTGTTGCAGGGAACGCAAATGAGCGACACCTCCAAAATCGATTTACAAGCGTTGAACACACACATGGACCAGCACGGTACGAGCTTGAGTACCTTGTCGGATGGTTCGCCTGTGCTGTTGATCTTCCTGCGGCATACCGGTTGAATCTTTTGCCATGAGGCACTGGCTGAGGTCTCAGCCAAGCAAGGTTCGATCAGGGGAAGGGGTGTGTGCATTGCTTTGGTTCACATGGGCGACGACGCCCTGTTCGCACCGATGCTCAAAGAGTATGGCCTTGAAGACCTACACCGAATCAGCGACCCGCCGCGCAAACTCTATGCCGCGTTTGGTCTGGAGCGAGGAAAAACATTATCCCTGTTCGGTCCAACGGTGTGGGGACGCGGGTTGAAAGCATGCCTGTCGGGTCACCGTCCGCGTAAACCTGTGGGCAGCGTTTGGCAAATGCCCGGTGTTTTTTTGCTTCACGGTGGCAGGCTGCTAAACACGTTTCGCGCCAAGACCATTGCCGACAAGCCCGACTTCGAATCGTTCGTTCGGGTGGGGCTTGGCGAGACGGTCAATAATACAACTTAGCCGATTCCAAAAAGGACGAACCCGCGATGTCGCTCCGACTGGTGTGCCGAGAAATGTGGGGTGGAAACCTGTCAATCGATTCACCAGTCGAGATGCCGGGACTACGTGGGCACATATACTCCCGGGCATGCGACGGAGGACGCGGTGGCGACGTACATTCGCTGACCACCTGCGGGTCGGGCCTGCTCTCGCGGTTGATGATTGCTGACGTGGTGGGTCATGGTGAGGCTGTTGCAACAATCAGCACCACAGTTGCGCGAACGATGAAGCGCTACATGAACTGGCCCGACCAACGCAGTGTGTTGCGGCGACTCAATCGAGAACTTGCCAGCATGGGATTCAGCGCTCTGACCACCGCCGCGGTGGCCAGCTACTACCCGCCACGCCGCTGGTTGTCCTTAAGCTATGCGGGACACCACCCGGCTTGGTTATTCCGCAGCAAGGAAGACACTTGGCAACGGATGGAGATTGAACGCCAGCAGCCGGAAGACCCACTGGAAGACCTGCCCCTTGCGGCTGAGCCTGAAGCGGTTTACTCAAGGCAGTCCATGCGGGTCAATATTGGCGATCGATTGCTTCTGATTACTGACGGCGTACTGGAAGCCCCAGATAAAGACGACCGGCTATTCGGAACGGCAGGGGTCGATGCCCTGCTCGACAGGTTGCGCCACGAATCGACCAACATTATCGCCAAAGGTTTGCTACATGCGGTGCAAGCGCACCATGGTCACCAAAATCTAAACCACGATGACGTCACCTTCGCGGTGGTGGAATTTGTGCCAGGTCCCGAAGGATCCACCCTTCAGAATGCGATCATGAACCGCATCCGTCGCCCGCGCGGAAACAGCTCAGAGGTGCTCGCCAAGATCAATGCCCAAGGCGAAACAGCAGACGCGATTGCGGGTCGCGAATAATGTCGAACCCGATTCTCGGTTGCGTCGATCATCGACCTTGGCTGCTCCCGGCGGGATCGTGGATCATGGCAACAAGTTGAGTCGACCTACTGTCGGCCAGTCGCAGTCGAGCAGAGTCGGCTTGTCGCAAAATGCGAATGTAAGGCAGTCCCGCCAGTTCTGCACCGACGATGACCTCGGGAGCGTTGGTGCCATCTGATTCTGACAATCGGCGTCTTCAACGCATTGAACTTTTTGCCGACTCACCTGGCGCGGGTCTTGAGTGTTGCCAATCCGCCATCGATGCCGATGTTTTGTCCGGTCACCCAACTGCTTGCCGGGCTCAACAACCAGCAGATGACTTCGGCTATATCGTCGGGTTGACCGATCCGCCCCAATGGGTGCAACGCAGTGGATGCCGCTAAGGCTGTTTCGTTGGAGGTTATCTTTTCGCTTAACGGCGTATCGACAAGCCCTGGAGATATCGCGTTGAAGCGGATGCCGTTGTTGGCGTAGGTTGCCGCAGCAGAACGCATCAGTCCGACTACTCCGGCTTTGGCTGCGGCGATGGCTTCGTGGTTGGCAAGCCCGATCTGCGCTGCAGCCGAACTCATCAACACAACGGACCCGCCCGACTTTCGCATGGTCTTTGCAGCGGATTTGACGGTGTAAAAAGCGGTGAGCAGATTCGTCTTAAGAACCTCGCTGAATTCGTCAGCCGTCGTCAGATGGGCGGGCTTGAGGAGAATCGATCCGGCGCAGTTGATGACTCCGTCAAGTCGACCACCCCATTCTTGTGCGGCGTGCAGGCATGCTCCCCAACTCGATTCTTGTGCGGCATCCAATTCGACCAGTTGACCTTGCAATTCCCCGCCGAGCGATTCAAGTCGCGACAGATCCCTGCCCGCAAGCACTACCCGCCCGCCCGCATCTGCGAGTTTCTTCGCAACACAAGAACCAATACCTCCACTGGCACCAATGACAAGATGAACGCTTCCTTCAAGACCGGGCTGATCGGATGCCATAGGAATAGACCTTCCGTGAGAGGTTGAACTTACAATGCCAACTTTGCCCGCAACACATTTAACGGATACACCCGACCATCACAGTCGAAGGCCCTTCACAGTCGACTGCTCGGAGATTCGGGCCCCATCGTGCACCCAGGTGGCGACCGATACGGACATCGATATTGTATGCCGTTCGCCGAAGAATGTTGCTGAGCGTTCCCGGAACAATCTGACCGCTCGGAGGCATCAACTTGCGAAGTGCGGCGAGGGACGATGCTTACACAAGGGTGACCGATTTGCCTGACCGGCCAGTACGTTGGCGTCCACACGCGGGGGAGCCCGATGCCTTTAACGCGGCGTGCCCCGGCGGCGATCGCCGCAAGTACGTTTTTCCAACTATACAGATACTCGTGGATGCACAAATCAGCCACCACCAGACACGTAGCAGTAAGCCTCGATACGCAACTCTATTGGAGCCTATTGCCATGCATTCCGGGCACAACCATTAGGGCTATCGCTTGACCGATCTTCCTCAACCAAAACCAAAGTCCTGACCCAACTGCTGGATCAGATTGAGGGGGGAAAGGTCACCTGGCCCGTGTGGCCGATGCCCATCGAGAAGTAATCGTGCGGGTCACGCCGCCAGTCCGACGGAGCGTACTTCTGCTGACAGTCGCCCGACGCATAATCCGGCGCATCGAACTCGTCTATGTCATCGTCGTCAACGTTGCCGTCGTCGTCGCGATCGTGCAGCCAAACGCACTCGAAGTCCGTCGAGTGGCCGTTGGTTCCTTGAAGCGAACTGCCGAGCTGTTGGGATCACTCTACTGACGATTCTTTAAATCACCGAAGCGCGGTTTTCATTCAATACTGGGTCGATTTCACAATTCGAAAATAACTCCTCTAATGCTTGACCACCATACCTAAGCTTATATTGGAGTTCGGATTCTGTAATCGGGACCATCCACAGAAAAGAAACATCGTCATCTTCAATAACTAGCGAATCGAATTCTTCCGATTCAAAATATGGTGGCAAAAAGAATGCATGCGCCAACTGAGAATCCTCTATGTTAATTGGCGCTGAATGCCACCAATGCAGATATGTTCGCTGCTCAAAAGGGATTAGCGCCAGTTCTTTCACAACTTGAAACATCCATGGACGAGGTTCATGTACATACATGAGAACTTCCGTTCGCTTTGTAATATGATCTGGATGTCCTCGCGGAATGAATTGTTCTTGGTCGCTCATCCCTCCGGTAATCAGTGTCCAGTAGGATCGATCATTATTAGGGCCGAAACGATAAATATCAATATGCGGAGTCGTATCATCCGTTGATTGCATGTTCGGCTCGACAAGGGGGCCGAAGTGCTTGACAAAATGATCCTCTCGTATTGCGATTGATTTCCGATGCATGGTCGCCTATTTCATTTAGCTGCGATCTAAGACCTCGTAACCTGTACGCCGAAATGGGTCTATTTCTTCATGCTCCGTCGGCCAAACCTCTTGCAGATTGTCAGGCTCATTGCTACCCCCGTTTCGGCGAGCCTCCTTGTGATGAAGCTCTTTTGTCTCCGTTATCGTTGTAACCTCTCCTGTTTTGTTCTTCTTCACCTTTACTTCCCGCTTCGGAGCCTTGCCACACTTACCGTTCTTTTTCCAATATGCGCGTCTCGCCGCGGACCAACTTTTTGATCCCTTCCCTAACTTGTTGAGCTTGAGCAGTTTCGCAAGCTTCGTTGGGTCTGGCGCACCTAAACTTGCCCATGTAGAATAGAACAGAACTTCGTCTTGCGCTCGTCCCGGATCAAGAACCGGAATGTCGCCGTATGCTATACCGGCAGTTACAAAATCCGGAAGCTCTCGCAAACCTGCAGCCGCCGCATCGTCAAGAGCAGCGAGAGCGGCATTCTCAATTTCTTCTGCTTCGTCCGCAATTTCGCCAAGGATTTCGCCTACCGCTTTGCCGGCCCCGTATCCCGGCAACCAATCTTCCTTTGGCACTCCTTCAAGTCCGGGCGGAACCGGATCGCCACCACCATTCCCGTCGAGAAGCCCAAGCGGATCGATTCGCGAAGCCGGACTGCTAAACACATATTGTGCCAGACTCGCGCCGTCGACGTATCCCAGCGGATCGCGTTGCAGCCATCTTCCCAGCGCTGGATCATAGCTTCGGAACCG
Source organism: Alphaproteobacteria bacterium (assembly GCA_028285105.1). Taxonomy (GTDB): domain Bacteria; phylum Planctomycetota; class Phycisphaerae; order UBA1845; family UBA1845; genus UBA1845. The sequence continues at coordinate 594 of JANQQE010000017.1, read as the reverse complement.
GAAGTGGTACAACTTCGCTTCGGCGTCGTAGCGCTGGCTGGTCCACATGAACGGGTTGCCGAACTGCGACTCCGACACCAGCAGCGGGTGGCGGCGATACATGCCTGAGGATGCTGAGTCGATCAAATCCTCGTCGTCGCTGTCTACATCGCCGTCGCCATCACCGTCGAACACGTGGACGCAGACGGCTGTCTTGACCGAGTTGCACAGCACACCGTTCGTCCCGACACCGTACACCCCGACGCCGTTGATCGTGAACCCGTTCGTGCAGACTTCGTTCATGCAATCGTCGATGTCGTCCGGATCGACCTGGCCCGTGTGGCCGATGCCCATCGAGAAGAAATCGTGCGGGTCACGCCGCCAGTCCGACGGGGCGTACTTCTGCTGACAGTCGCCGGACGAATAATCCAGCGCGTCGAATTCGATTTTGTCGTCGGCATCCACATCACCGTCGTCATCGCGGTCGTGCAGCCACACGCACTCGAAGTCCGTCGTGTGGCCGTTGGTCGAGCAGTATTCGAGATGATCCTCGTCGTCCTCATCGATGATGCCGTTGAAGTCGTGGTCATGGAAGTGGGCCATCGCCGAGATGAT
>JANQQE010000008.1 GCA_028285105.1 Alphaproteobacteria bacterium | reverse complement strand
GGAAGGTTGGAAGGTGAACCACAAACGTGTGCAGCGTCTCTGGCGACAGGCAGGATTAAAGGTGCCGAGTAAACAGCCCAAACGAGGACGAATCTGGCTTAATGATGGTTCGTGAATACGACACCGACCAACGCACAGGAATCACGTTTGGGCCTACGACTTTGTTCATGCACGGACCGACGATGGCCAAGCGTTTCGCATGTTGACGCTGGTGGATGAATACATGCGGGAGTGTCTAACGATCGATGTGGGCAGGCGCTTGAACTCGGAGGATGTTTTGGAGCGACTGGCTTGGTTGTTCGTGACGCGTGGCGTACCGGAACACATTCGCAGCGACAACGGTTCGGAGTTTACCGCCAAGGTTGTTCGGAAGTGGTTGAAAAAAGTGGGAGTGAAGACGTTGTTCATCGAACCCGGTAATCCGTGAGAGAACGGTTACATTGAGAGTTTCAACGGTAAGCTTCGTGATGAACTGCTCAATGGTGAGATCTTCTACACGTTGACAGAAGCAAAGGTGCTCGTGGAACAATGGCGGCGATTATATCGAAGTATCAGCGCCCCTCCAACGACGACCAAAGTAAATGTAGCAGGTTCAGGAACTGCCGTTATCGTCACTTGGGCACGCGCTCCCCCGAGGTTTAAACCCGCCAGATTTCCAGTAGCAACCGTCAACCCACTGCGACCTGAAAATTCATTCTCGGAACGTACGGAGACTACGAACCAGGGTCCGCTGGCAAAGGTCTCCCCTTTCGTATCAAAAAATTCTAATGGTGCATAAAACAGCTCTGGATGGGTTTCAGGAAAGAGCGCAGGATGGTCAAAGGTGAAAGGATGCCCCAGTCTCAATCCGTCTCCCAAAGCGTTCTGAGTTCCAACTTCGAAGCCAATTCCATAGACAGGCTCGCCATCGATATTTGCTCCACTCGGAACCAGTTCCAAGCCATTCTGCATGCGCCATTCGAAAGTGATTGTGAGCTGATTGGGACCTGGTCCAGGGGCTGACGTTGCAGTAAATAGTATAGGCTCGGGATCTGGATAAAAGGCATTATTACCGATCGTTGCGTTCATTGTCGGGAATACCTGTTCGCTTGCTGCTTCGCTTATCGCCACACCTTCTGCAAGATCCCAGAAGGCGTCTTCTTTGAAACCTCCGACAACGGTGCCGAAAGTGTCCCCGGTCGGATCGAGAAGAGAAGCCGAAGCTGGTGACCCCGGAATGAAAGGCGTCGGGGTCACATCAGACCCCGCACGGGTTAGAAGTGGGGATCCAACTAACGATGTCAGGGTAGCAAGCGCTAAGCGTGAGATTGCCATTGGGGATCTGTCCTTTTGGGTTATTGTTAATCCACTTTGTCCTAGGTCTTTCTGGAACACCGTTGATTGCTCTCCGTACAGTATGATTCCCGCAGCAATTTATTGGACTCAAGCCGCTAGAGCGTGAGCGCCTCACGAGATCGGCGGTGTGGTGCCGATTGGTCGCAGACTTCCTCACCTTGCGGCGGGCTCTCCCTTACAAGTAGCCCAAAACGAGAAAAGCTTACACGAGCAACGCGAAATTTTTGAATTTGAAACGCGGGTTCATGATTGTTTCCGACATCCGAGTTGAGAGGCAAACTCCGACAGCCTGACCTTGCAGCATGAATTCCAGGGTGGGGGGACAGGCTTTTGAAGACTCAGTTGTGGTTCAGTCTGTGGAAGGCATACTTGATCGCGACAGTGATTTGGGTTATTCGGACATTCCCAGCAGTAACAACAGTCACAGCAGCCGGCAAATCAATTTGTACGCCAGAACAACTCCCGCAGTCCAGGGAATGGCCTTCACCAACGCAATTGCGATGGGCATTATGGGATGATCTGTTTTCTTGGGTGCCGGGTCCGGCGTTGAATTCGAAAGCTGTACCAGTAGCGGCAATTCTCGACAAGACTCGAGCGCCTTAAGCATTCCGCTTGCAGTCGCGTATCGGTCCTCCGCTTTCGCAGCGCCGGCCTTCGCAATCACTTTGGCGACCTCGGTCATTGTCCAGTTGTCCGCAGCAATTTGAACATATGGGGAAAGCTCTGGGAACGTGCTTGCATCTTTGCCTACAAGCAGTTCAAAGAGTATGCGCCCCATCGCATAAACGTCAGCCGTCGGGTCCATGCATGCATCCGGCGGCATGTATTCAGGTGTACCCACTACACTTGCCGATGCCGTCTCGGTCGTGATCATGCCGATGTCGGCCAACTTAGGGTTGCGTTCCACGAAGATTACATTGGCAGGTTTGATGTCGCGATGCACCAGATCGACAGCGTGCAGTTTTTCAAGTCCCCGCAGCAGTCGAATGACAATTTCGATCGCGGTGTCGGCGCTGATTATCTCGCGATGCATGACAGATTGCAAAGTCATGGGTCGATACTGCTTGGGCAGTTTCATTCGCGTGGAGCGACCAGTGCGATCATCGTCTGCGAGATCCATCGTGTAATACATTGATTGGCCTTGTATCCCGACGTGAAATATTTCGACCAAATTCGGATGCTTTGAAACATTCCGGCAGTACGCCTCCAAAGCGGTCGACTCTCGGCAGCGGACGTTTGCTGCGCGCAATCGCGATAGGTTCAGCACCTTCAAGGCTCGGTACAACCCCACACGGTCGCGTACCGCCCAAACCGTTCCAAAAGCACCCTCACCACTGAGCCGCACACGCACGTAGTCGGCAATCTGCCACTCGGCAGGGGCCTCGTCGTCCGACGAGAAACTACCGTTTTCGTTTGCCTCGTCAGAGGTTTGATCATTGACAGCGGATCGAATCAAACGGCTGGTCAGGTCTGTGGATCGAAACTCTTCAAGCGTTTTCTTGCACGTTGGACATGCTGTGACGTGTCCGTCAAGGATGTCAGTTTCAGATTCTGCAAGTTCGCCACCTTCGTAGCGACGTAGTAATGATCGATCCGGACACAGAATTCGGTTAGAGGATGCCATCGGCTAGTTCCGCCCAGCGTTTCTTCAGGCGCTCCATGACCCTGTGCTTTGCGACATAAATCTGATTTGCAGACATCGATAACTTCTCAGCGATCTCGGCGGTGGGTCGTTCCTGGATCACATACATTTCAAAGGCTTCATAGGTCAGCGGCGAAACGTCATTTTTGATGAGGCTCAGGCAATAGAGGAGGTGCGTCTTATTCCATTGCCGTTCCCACAGGGTCGCGGGATCAGCTTCTGTGTCTTGTTCACGTAGGAAATCACCCGTTCGAGCCGGCCTGCTCTTGCGGTTGGCTCGCAAATGATCTTTAACTTTGTTGTCGACAATCCCACGCATCCAACCTCGCAGGCTGGACCGCCGTTCAAACTTTTGAATGCCTCCCGCAATAGCCGCCATGGATTGCTGCGCTATCTCTTCGGCCTCGTCCCGCGTCAGGCTTCGTGATGACGCGTACTGAATCAGGAGTGGTCGATAGAGTTTGTCGAACTCTTCCCACGATGGTTGGTCACCGGGGTTCTGGATTCGACGAATCAGGCTTATTCGGGTTTTCGACATTCGATTGACGCGTTGGCTCATTCCTTCCCAGGACGTTCTTCTGGCTCGAAATCTGAATCCAAGCTGATGCTGCAGTTGTCGGTAGCATCCCTAGGATATGGTGATGGTGTGACAGAATCCAGCGATTCGCTGGATGATGTTCTATGCCAAGAATCACCGTGAAGCGCATGAGACGGGACGTCCTAGACCCAGTTCCCAAGAAAGACAATTAGTGTGTAAGAATTTCAGGCAAATCAAGACTTAATCGTGGGAGATTCATCGAGATCCGTTCTGCTTCAGAATTATTGATCGGTGCCTATAGCCCGAGGCTTGCCGCCGGAAGCTTTGCGTAGAACTTGGACAATATGCCCGGTACAGACCATGCAGCCTCTCTTCGAGGAAATCAACTATGGCGTGTTGTCACAGTTCAACGTACTCCAAAGGTCCGCAGGCGATGATTGAGAAATGCACTGGCTGAGGAACTTTGATTCCAAGCCGCAGACCACTGACCATAGTGCCCTGCCACGGACGGCGTTGACGGGACAGAAACACCGTCGCCAATAGACGATTCTCATTGTTGCTCAATAGTTGAAATCAAAACAGCGGACAAGTGTGGGGCGGCGAGGGATTGTTATGCCCCATTTAGGGGCCGACGGCAAGAGCGCCGTTTGACAGCGCGTTCAGTTTCGCTGCTGTGTCCGAGTCAAGGTAGTACCAGATCGTACCCTGACCATTGTTCTTACCATAAAATCGAAAACCGTCGCGTTCGATGTCGGACATGATGCGGGCGATTGTGTCAGGGTCGGCCCAGTCGTCTTCGACAGCGACGGTGTAGTCGCGACGTTTTCCATTGACGGAATACTTGAGCCACGCTTCACCGGTTTCCAGGTTCACGTAATCTTCGATGTCGGTAATCAAGTCGGGTTGGTTTGCGACCTCACAAAGCCGCTTCGCTATTTGTACGTAGTCGCCGGTTTCAGAAATGCACTCCATGTCAAGGTTCCACGCACGGGAACATACGGACCAGCCCCAAGGCGGTCGCTCGACTTCGGTACCGAGGGCGAACAGGATTAGGCCGAACGGTTCGCCTTCAAATTGTTCGCGGTCAAATGAGCAGAGCAAGTCGTCAATCGTGACGCCATCGTTCAAACTGAGGCCAAGTTCGGCGAGCGAGTCAAGTTGTTCTTCTAGCGTCATGGTATCATGTCTTCTTGCGGCATAACGACCAAGTTCATCGGGTGAGCGGACCAACGCGCGTGAACGCTAAACAACCAATCGTCTTAACTGAAGGAAACCACGTTTGTCAACAAGTGCTTCGTCCAAGGTACTGGGTACTAATACACCGGGTAGAGATCATCGAAACACCGTTCGAGAGACATCACAAAATTTTGAGGTTGAGGTGATTCGATTCTATACCTCCAACCACTGACGTGTAATGGCCTGACGACGAACGGCTAGAATGGGCCAAAATATATGCCGACGGTCGTGAATTCTCATTGTTGCTCAATAATTGAAATCAAAACAGTGGACAATCAGTGGACAGACTCGCCGGATTGCGCGAAATGAAAACCGAAACAGAACTCATAAACTGTTACGATCCCAACGCTTATACCCCCAAGGGGACTCGAACCCCTGTCTTCAGGATGAGAACCTGATATTCTATCTAGCGGTTTTCGGGCATGATTTTGTAAATCCGGCTGTCACGCGAACTTAGCGCTAAACTGTTACAAATCCACGAGATACGCGTTCTCATTACCACCCATTGATTCTCGTTGTTCCCCGTTGATTCTCGATGTTTGAAGCAAAACAGTGGACAATCAGTGGACACCGGCGAAGCTTTTGGAGAATGTTAATCAGCCTATTATGATTTGAGAAGGCAGTTACTCGACCGACCATAAAGATTAAGAGGAAGAAGCTCAGGTTGAAAGGTGCTCTCAAATGGCCCAGGAAACTCGTCAACGAGTCCGCGGCACGAGAATTGATAACTTTCCAGGGTCAGAGATTCCAAAGCTAAGCGCTCTGGTTGCAGATTCTAATGCGTGCGGAGCCTCAACGCGGCTTTCGTAAGCGAATCGCTTGCGTCGCAAACATTGGTCGACCTGAGCCTTGTTACTTCGACTCATGTTTCGCAAAAAAAAGCACTGCATTACTGAGATGCAGTGCCTCCAATAGACTATGCAGCTAGAACGTCTATTCAATTACGCCCCCACCGGTTGATTCACAACTAGTGGCGCAACTCCAATAAGTGGCCGCGCAGAGGTTGAAATACATCTCACCGTCATCGCAAACGACTGGATCGAATATCATCGGGCAGAGCACCGTAAAGTCGGGACACCCGCCGCCGATCGGCAAGAGACCCTCAACGGAATCGACCGGCTGATCGATGAACACCGCGTCAGCATCTCCACGATCGGCTTGCAAATCGGATGGTTCGATCGACTCATCATCCCGGGCAACCATTTGCTTGCCAGAATCTACATGACCAGCGATCATGACATCCAATGCGTCATTTGAAATCGCCGCGGCCAACAATTGCGCCTCTCCACGTCGGTCTATTGGTTGTGGAACAAGTGTGTGATTGTCGAGTCCGGAACCAGCATCGCCGGTGTTCGTCGACTGAAAAAGGATGCCCCCGCCCGTGGACTCGCACCCTGTAGCGCAGCCCCAATATGTCGCCGCACATTGGTTGAAATAAGTCTGACCGTCGTCGCATACAACCGGGTCATAAATCATCGGGCACAAGATCGTGAAATCCGGACAGCCACCACCGATGGGCACAAGCCCCCCCAATGACTCATCTACTTCGAGTTGGTCGAGGAGCACGGAATCACTGTTTGACTTAACATCCGATGACCGCGCATCAATGCCGCCTTGCTGAATCGACGACGCGGACGAATTCTCATCGGTATCAGAATCCTCATCAGCGTCTATCGTTTCTGCGGTCGAAAAAAGGATGCCTCCGCCTGTGGGTTCACAACCTGTTGCACATCCCCAATATGTCGCGGCGCATTGATTGAAGTAGGTGACTCCGTTGTCGCAGACGACGGGGGCGTACACCATCGGGCACATCACCGTGAAGTCGGGGCAGCCTTCTACGCCAACCAGGATCTGCGCTTCGCATTGGCGGGTAGCCGCAAGAATAGTGAAGCATCCCACGGCGAGAGTCCACGCCGAATAGTTGAATCGTCGATGCAAAACCATCATATCATTCCTCCCTGTAACAGAGATTCCTCAATATCATAAACCCTGACCACTACCCGATGTTAGAACGCGACGTATCCATAGGGTTGGCAACAAGCAGGCGATCGCCATTTGTCATTTTGAGAATTGGAGAATCCGAAGAAGCCCCAAGCGCGATCGGACCTGATACGCGGCCGAGAAGGTTCGGCGTTTCATCGCTACTCGCACTCTGTATTGGCGCCTTGAAATTCGCCGTCCAGAAGTCGACAGATTGTATCCGGCGCGATCACGCAATCTCCGTTTGGCAACTCGCACGCACCCGGCGGGACAATGGGGAGCGGGAAGAACATGTCATTCGTTGTTTCAGTCTCTGTCATTGCGCCTGGTACTTCGTTAGATTCAGTGGCTGGACCGGGTTGATGACTTTTTTCGGCTTCGATCACACCCAAGAAAACAAACAACGACAACGCCAATACCATACAAGCCTTTTGCATTGAATTACCTCCACGGATAGGGAAAACGGTGGAACCACGTTATTCCACCTTGTATTGTTATGGATGCGGTTGTCCGGTCTCCGAGATTCGAATGTCCGATTGAGCGGCGAAGTGTGACGAATACCGAACCCTATTCCAGGCAAATAACGTTTCGGGTTCGATCAGAACACTTTGCCATTGTGGCATCCTAAAGAAGTCCCAATGCAGCCGCTTTCAAAAAATTGATCTACTCTGAAGCGTTCAAGCGGATTCCTGCAATTCGCAAAGCGAGGCGGCGCATTTAGGACATGACAGACAGTACGGCAAGGAACGGTAAGATGAATGCATTCTTCAATCGTCCGTACAAGCCTGAATCGCCGATCGCCAGAACTGCACTCTTTGAAATCGGGGAATTTCACGCCAGCGCGGGAAGCCGTAACTTCAGGACCTTGGCTAGTCCTTTTGACCGGCCTCACTTTGTTTTTCCGTCGTCTCCGGTGGTCATCGAATCCGACGTGGGTCATCGATTCGTGGCTGACCGCATATTCGCCGTGGTGTACCCCGCGAACCTTCACTACAGGCGTTTCGCCCTTTCAAGTAAAGGCGATCACTGTTTCTGGGTTGCTCCGACTGTATCGCTTCTATCGTCCGACACAGAATTAGGCGAGGCATGTCGACGGCTCGCACGTCGTGAAACGGAACCATTTCGAATACCAATCTCAAATAGAATGTTTCTTGAACAGCGGACGATCCTGCATGAGCTTATCCGTGGCATGAAAGTTCAGTGTCTTGAAATACGGATGCTGCGCATCTGCGAGACGCTTGTTCGTTCACACCCAATGTGCTCCGAGCACGCACTTGCTGCTCAAATTGACGAAATACTAGCCGAAAACTACATGAAGAAAACAGCCCTAGACCACCTTGCAAGCGCAACCGGCGTCACGGTTGAATACTTATGCCGGGTCTACCGCAAATCATCCGGGACGACAATTCATCAGCGCATCATCCAACTGCGAACCAGAGACGCAGTTGAACGCATACTCGAAGGCGAACCCAACTTGATGAGATTGGCATTAGAGCTGGGATTCAGCAGTCATTCGCATCTTTCCACTTCGCTACGCGCCACGTTTGGGAGTTCACCCTCAGCAATTCGTGCCATGGCTGTCTAAACTGACTCCCAGGTCCAATTATCAGCCGTTGCTTCATAAGCGCAATACGTCAGTTGAACACTTCATGCAACCAAATTGCAAGCGCTTCAAGCATGCGCAACTTGCGGGCGCTTCGCTTCGTCGATTGCCGCTTTCAACTTGAACAATTAATGTCAAACGAAAAACACCAGACTTTGATCCAACCGATGGACGGGGGTTATAGAGATCATCCAAGTAGCACACGCTCTATGCCAATCAACTTTTTGCCAAACAAAGCGCGGTGTTGTGCCGAAGTTATTGGGAAAACCGACGAAGCAGTTTGTTGGATAATTGGGGAATCATCCTTAATTGATCTGCAAATATAAGAGCACACCGCGGATATCTAAGTCAAGAGGCATTCGGTTCAACGGATCTTTTATGAAATCTCGTAATTCGAATTGATTCGGAATTCCACTATTTTGAGTGCAACAGTTTCGCCTCACGATAACCTTCCGTTTGAGGTCGTCTTAGATACGAACGGAAATCATTTGCGCTACGCCCAACTTTCTAACCGAGAAGCTCTGACTTTGATTCTGACACAAGGCAACTGTTTCATCGTCAAGAAGAAGAACCGCTATCGGTTGCAAGTCCTAGTTTACGTAACTCTGGTTTTACATACTCATATGATTCGCTGAAATGAATCATGTAGGTGCAAGGTCGTAAGGCAGTTTGCAAGTGCATTTTTTGCTGGCACTCCAAGACAGGCACAACTATCTTTTCGAGTGGAGTGACGAGCGAGTCGTTGCAGATGGCAAACGACGGCGAGTCCAGCAGCCTCATTTCGAAATTACGCACAGTTATCTTCGTTTCGTTAAATGCTGCTGCTCAATAACAATCAACAATCTGCGAGGGTCACCTGATCAAAACGTCACTTGGAGATCACACCATGTTTCTTAAGCCAATTCGACCAAGCGCGGTCATTGCAACCGCGTTCATCTTCTTGTCATTGCCGGCGGCAGCAAGCTGGGCGTTTCCATCCTGGATCGGTGTGTATGGCTCTTTCGAAAGACACACCGATAGCCAGAATCCGGGGGCATTCACGATACTCATGAATCAAAGTTATGTAGGTCTACACGCTGAGATTGGAGTTAGAGTCGATGGAGGAAGTTGGCAAGTAGCGCAAATGGCATATGACGGAGACGTTGGAAGCGATTCAAAGTGGGTGCATAATCCTGTGCAAAGCTATCCACCCGGAAGCACGGTCGAATACTATTTCCACGGCTACGACGATTGGGGCGGGCACATCTATGACAACAATGGTGGATCCGACTATTCCTTTACAGCAGCGTTGGTCCCATCTTCGAGGGCCGGTATGGGCTCTATTCCTTACAGCGGCGGCGTGGCGTTTAGAGTTTGGGCACCAAATGCGACGAGCGTTTCAGTTGCTGGTTCATTCAACAGTTGGAACACATCGGCCAATCCACTTGCCGCGGAAGCTGGCGGCAATTGGTCTGTCGATGTAGGGTCAGCCTCGGTTGGTGACGAATATCAATTCGTGATCGACGGAACCCTCTGGCGAATCGATCCTTGGGCGCGCCGGGTGACGAACTCGGTGGGCAACGGAATCATTGTCGACGATTACTACAATTTCTCTTCGTTCGCAGGCCCGTCTTGGAATAAAATGATTATCTATGAGATGCACGTGGGTACTTTCAACGACGCACCGGGCGGAACACCCGGTAACTGGCAGTCCGCGATTACGCGACTGGACCACCTTGAAGACATGGGCATCAATGCGGTAGAAGTCCTTCCCATTGCCGAGTTCGCCGGTGATTTTTCATGGGGGTACAACCCTGCTCATCCATTTGCCCCAGAGAGTATCTATGGTTCTCCAACAGACATGCGAGATTTTGTCGAGGAGTGCCACTCCCGTGGGATCGCAGTGCTTATTGACGTTGTTTACAATCACCTTGGACCGAGCGATCTGGACTTATGGCAATTCGATGGCTGGTCGCAAAACGGTAAGGGCGGAATCTACTTCTTTCAGGATTGGAGAGCTCCGACACCTTGGGGCGATACACGACCGGACTACGGACGCGGCGAGGTTCGAACTTACCTGCGAGACAACGCAATCAGTTGGCTAACCGACTACAACGCTGACGGACTGCGTTGGGACTCCACGGTGAATATCCGAACACAGCACAATGGTGGCGGTGGAGACATTGCAGACGGTTGGTCCTTGATGCAATGGATCAACGACGAGATCGACGCGAGTTCACCGGGCAAGATTTCAATCGCGGAAGACCTTCAAAACAATGAATGGATGAGCAAGACGACCGGTGCGGGCGGCGCGGGATTTGATTCACAATGGGATGCGGATTTTGTACATCCGATTCGCGACGCGATCATTCCTGCGAGCGACGGCTCTCGCGACATGTTCGCAGTCCGTGACGCAATTACCAACAAGTACAACAATGATCACGTCCAGCGCGTGATTTACACCGAGAGCCACGACGAAGTTGCAAACGGAAAATCACGAGTCCCAGAAGAGATCTGGCCAGGCAATGCAACCAGTTGGGCGTCAAAGAAACGATCCACACTCGGCGCTGCCATCACATTTACAAGCCCCGGTATTCCGATGCTTTTTCAAGGCCAGGAATTCCTGGAGGACGGATACTTCCAAGACACAGACCCGTTGGATTGGACGAGAGCAACAACTTACAGTGGCCTAGTCGATCTCTACACAGATTTAATCTCGCTTCGCCGCGATCTTTCCGGCAACTCTGCGGGCCTTTCGGCCAACAATGTCAACGTTCATCATATCAACAACACGAACAAAGTGATCGCATACCATCGCTGGGACCAAGGCGGAAACGGCGATGATGTTGTCATCGTCGCGAATTTTTCAAATACGGGATACACCGCTTACAACATTGGATTCCCAAGCGGTGGAACATGGCGGGTCCGGTTCAACAGCGACGCAAACGTATATGACTCTTCGTTTGGAAACTGGAATTCAAATGATGTCACTGCGAACTGGGGCTCGAAAGACGGATTGAATTACAACGCCAGCGTCGGCGTTGGACCCTACACGGTCGTGATCTTGTCGAAGGACTAGGCTAGGAGCAATTCCGCTGAGTGATTGCGAACACTCTCGCGTTGATGGATTCGAATTCTACGGTGCTGCAAATCAGGCGTGGACGTATTTTCGCGTTCGCGCCTGCTTGCCTTGGGCTCTTTTCCGATTCCAATGCTGCGGACGACCATGACGCGACCGAAACGCAACCGCGAATTGGCGTTTCTCATCGTTGCCCTTTAGTTGAAGTCAAAACAGCTGACAATTTGTGTACAGAATACTCGGAGCAGAATTCTTGGCTGACGATAGTCAATGGCGAGCTATCTTCGGGCCTCTCTTCGTTTGAATAAGCCACGAATCATGCGAATTTGTCCTGCGTGGTACGCATCATGCGCGGCGAGTCCAAGTATCATCTTCAGATTCGTGACTTTGTCTCCTTTCGGAATTTCCACGAGTCGCTTGGGCGCCAACAAAGCGATAGCCGCCCGCATCTGATTATGAATAACATCGATGAGCCGAACAGTCTCATTCCATTCATCATCATCCAGCTTGTCGGGGACGGGGAACCAATTGCTTCCCTTGAGCGCAAAACCACCGCGTTTGCCGCCGGTTAGTCGGCGATACCCCGCGTACTTCCAATAGGCACAGTGAAGAACAATTTCCGCGATGCAATGGCTCGTTGCAGACGGGCGCCACCCCGCTTCCCTCGCGCCAACACGCCGAATCGCGCCGCGAAGGGTCGGGCCGTGCCATCCGGTTTTGTTGTATGCGTCATCGATTCCAGCGAGGAGAATTTCGACTTCGACTGACGTCTTTCCTTGCGGCATGATGAAAAACTCCCGTTTCCAATTGAGCAAGAGTCACCGTCAGAGTTTATACCGGAAAAATGCTCCCGACTTCCTTTGGCCAATGAATCTTGCAACTTGTGGAAATGCAGATATTGCGCCGCTAAGACTGAACCGACGGCTTTTTCATGATGACCATTTGAACGCCCGGGCACCAAGTGTGAAGCAGACGATCCCTATGCCCAGCAGGACACAGCACGGTAGCGCCATCTCCACGTAGCTAAAATTGCGCCAAGTCGCACCCTCGATAGCAAGGATCGACCACTTTACCGGGCTGATGCTCCCAATGTCCTGCATGAATTGGGGTAGGAATTGCAGCGGCATCATCCCGCCGCCAATCATGGCCATGACCATCATGACGGCCCAGCCGATCCCACCCGCTGACTGCTCAGTCTTTCCGGCGACCGAGAGCAGCATCATGATCCCAACGAACGCCAAGGACACAGCGAGGATTCCCATCGCCAGCTTCGCGTATGAGTTTGGTTGAATCTTGAAGACAACAATACCAAACAGGATGAGAACCGTCGCGACGGTTACGGTCGTCAGGAAGCAAGCCAGTGCCTTGCCACCAAGCACGTGCGTCCGATTCAACGGGGCCATCTGCAAACGCAGCAATGTGCCCTTGGTCCGTTCGACCACCAGGGAAATGCCGAATGCAGCGGTGCAACCCATGACCCCCCAAATGATGCCCTGTGGAAACGTAATTGCATAGACGTTGAGTTTCTCGGTTTCATTTCGGGCAACACTGACCACGTCGATGTTCGCGGCTTGGATTGCGTTTGACATGCCACCGGAACTGTCGTCATCGGCCATGGCTTTGCTGAATATCTTAAGCGCCGGAAGAAACGTCATAAGAGCCGCACGGGTTACGGGTGCCACGTCCTCTTCACCGGCTAGGTTTGCCAGCGATTCGTCCACCTGTTTCGCGATTACTTCCGGGTTGGTGAATGCCTCCTGCACACGCTCGTACAGTTTCGCTGTCAGCAGACCTTCAAGCATTGCCACTTCGGCTTGTCGCGACGGATCAACCCCTATTTCGATTCGCGGAGCGATACGCCCAAAAATACGCTCGCGGGCCTGACCAAATCCCTTTGGAAAGATAATATACGCCAATACGTTTCCCTTTCGCACAAGGTTTCCGGCATCGTCGAGCGTACTCTTCTGGATTTCGAATTCCTTGGACGCGACCAATTCTTCGATGAATGCGGCTGACCCGTCCGTTTGATCATCATCCACCACGACGACAGGAATCCCGCCCGTCGATTCGCTCCCACCGCTCATCCCTGACATGATCACGCCAAAGAGACTGGCGTATCCAATCGGGAATACGAACGTAAAGAAGAACCCAACTTTGTCGCGCATAAGGAGCCGCAGGTCTTTGAAGGCCAATGCCAATATTGCATTCATTCGTCGCGCAGGCTCCTTCCCGTCAGGCCCAAAAAAACCGACTCAAGGCTCGGTCGTTCAACGTGGAATGTCTCCAATTCCCCTTCGCTCTGCATTCGCTGAAGTTCAGCCAACGGATCATCGCAGGCTACTTCGACGCGCTTCCCATTTGTTTGGGCAATGACCATGCGTTTGCCACCGTGTTTGGCAATCAGACTTTCAACTGCGTCCAGCGCGAGTAGACGCCCGCCATCGATAATACCGACGCGATCGCACAACCGCTGTGCCTCCTCCATGTAGTGCGTGGTGTAGACAATCGTGCACCCTTCCTCACGCAACATGAGAATTCGATCGAATATGGCGTTGCGTGATTGCGGATCGACTCCAACAGTCGGTTCGTCAAGCAAGAGCAGCAAAGGCTTGTGCGCAATTGCAACTGCAAGGTTCAGTCGCCGCTTCATTCCGCCGGAGTATTTATTCGATCGATCGTGCTGACGGTCTGCCAGCCCAACGAATTCCATCGCCCAATCAACACTCTTCTTCAGCTCACGACCTCGAAGACCCTGGAGGCGAGCAAAGAATGTAACATTTTCGCGACCCGACATTTCTTCATAGATCGCAAGTGACTGCGGGGCCACGCCGATCTTCCGGCGCACGGAAACGTCAACCGGCGACCCGCTCCCATCGATCGAGACGTTCCCGGAATCGGGAACGATGAGCCCGACAGCAAGGTTGACGGTGGTCGACTTTCCGGCACCATTAGGACCAAGCAGACCGAAGACCTCTCCCTTTGGTATTTCCAGAGAAAGATGATCGACGGCGGCAATTGTCCCGAACGACTTCTTGAGATTTGAGAGTGTTAACATCAGCCAACTCCGCTATCGCACCGGAAAGCGGGCATGAAGGCTCGCCCTTCGAATTCCACGCCGACTATAGTCCATTCGGTCAACAATGCGGAGTATTTTTCGATTGTTGGTGTCCCGGCTAAGGCTCACCCCTTCCGGAAGCACGTGTGGATTCCGTGTCATACCCAAGGAAGATTCTGCTTACATGCCTTAAGGACATTCTCACCGACAACCACCGTGTCGAGACGTTGATGTTGAAGAAAAAGGAGAGTAAAGAGCTGCCAGGGTCAGCAACCGTCTGTAGTCATCAGATGAAGTGGCAGCGAGCATTTGTTCCATCGCCTGCTCATGGCAACAAGCCAGTAAATGCTACTTGGAACACACCGAAGTCCGCCAAATCCACGTCGCCATCATCGTCTTTGTCGAAGGCATCCTCGCACATGGTAACACATGCGGGCACCGCGGAAATCGGCGGCAAGTTGTGCCCAGCCAGGCAGTTTGCAAGTGCTTTGAAATCGTCCAGCTCGACAATTCCGTTTCCATTAAAGTCGCCGCTGTTGATGGCTTCATTCAGGTCGGGAATGCCATTGTCGTTGCAATCTTGGCTTAGAACAAAATCGCCAACCAACATGAGGTGATCGCTCGCGTCGCTATCTTCTGAGTTGAGGCCCATCATCTGTAATTCTGCGGCACTTAGCTCCCTGCTATCCAGAACGAAACCGTTACGAGGAATCAGCAGGGCGTCACTAAACGCAAGGAGGTCAAGCAGCCCGGGGGCAAAACTCCCTGGCGACTCGTTTAGATCGCGCCAAGTATGAACATCATTTCCGCTTAGGTGTGGCAGCAACCATTGCATCATCGCCGGTCCCTGCGGATCATTAACAATGTCCAGCGGATCTCTCGAACCAACCAAATTCCAATCTCCAATGATGATCACCGGAACATCTTGGTAGGGTTCAAATGCTTGGCCGAGTTGACCAGCGCGCAATTCTTGAATGGTCTCAGCGATGCCCTCCATTTCGGTAATACGCGCTTGATCCTGCACGCTACCGATGTACCCGCAACACGGTGGATGAATGCTGAAAACCAGCACTGCGCCGTTGCTTCCCCAATTTATGATCGCCGCAGCGTCACCGCCATGAATCAGCGGTATCATCGTCTGCTGTGAAGTGATGACGGTATCGTTGATACGATGAACCTCCCAGGGCAATCCGTTGCCTAACGGATCCAACTCGGCCATTCTGCCGGCGATGAAGGCTTCAGGGGAATTTTGCTCCTGAAAACAATAAACGTCTGCCGCAATACCCTGCACCAACCGACCTATGGGTTCCCGTCTAACCCCATTAAGCAAACCGCCACCCAGCGTGTTTAAGCTGGCAATGCGAAAGGTCGTGTCGGAATGGCGACCTGGATCACGGCGAATGAGGTCTTCCGCAGGCTGTTGAAGGGTAAAGGGCGCCGGCGCATCCAGTGTGTCAGAGCCGCTGAGGTCGAGCGTCACCGTGTCTCCAACGCCAATCCCGAATGCACCAAGATCCGCGCGGATTTCGAAACGGTCAGACGCATAAGTTGTCATCGACCTGAAGCCAATAGTCGACCATGGAACATAATTTGATGGATTGCCTCCAGTGTACGCCTGGCGGTTGCGAAAATCGATGGTCAATGCGACACTGCCCCGGAAGCCTACCTCTAGTCGTAGCGTGTCCTCGCCAATCGGTCCGGCTTGTATATTTCGGACGGATTCGATTTTGAAACTGACATACAGCACGGTCCCGGAACTGGCGGCAGAAATCTCAGTGACATCAAATACGGATGAAGCATCGCCGGCAACGTCCGTGCCAACCAGAGTGTCCTTGGTCCACTCGCCAAAGACACCATCAACAATCGGCGGAGCCGCTATCGTACTATTGCAAGTCAGGACCACCGATATCGCGGCCAATGAAACCGTGCGGAATTTTTCAGAAGTCACTCTTGCGCCCTTTCCGTGAACACCATCGGCCGACAATCAATTCGGAAGCGTATCGCGCGCCGGGCTCCAGTATATCAATAAGATGGACTTCTATGGACACCGATTGGCCCTTCCGAGATGCATGGCTTTGAGAATCCACGAGGAAGCAAAATAAGGGATTGCGACGCCCGGCCATCAATCATCATCAAGAACCAATTTGACGCTCGCCGCCGGCGTGGATGTCGATTCGCTGTTTCGCGAATCTCTATAGCCAACGCGAAGATCAGTGCGAAGTACCCAGCGACGCAGGCAAATCCGGAAGCGTCAAAGTTATTGACGGCCACTTCCCGGAAATCGGCGATGACGTCCGCGGCAGTTACGATCAGATCACATCCAAGAACATGCTCAAGACCAGTTTTTTCAACCCCTAGCGCGAATTCCCCAAAGGAGCGTCTCGTAGACCACGGCATGTCGCTCGATGAATTCGCCAAGACCACCCACAAAGCCCTCAAACCGGGCGGCGTATTCGTGATCTACAACATCTGCCCTGCCCCCAGCAAAACCAACGAACCCTACAAACACTGGGCCGGACCGGATCGTTAAATGGAATTGGCAAATGACTTGTCAAGGGACGTGTACGATCGCGATCAAAGAGTAAATCCCTTTGACTTTGATAATCCCAGGCGTAATGAGTTTACGACTTCGCAACAAGAATTTGTCCAATCATGAACAACCAAGCTCTTCGATACAATCTTTAATGATCGCACGATGCTGTTTCTTCTCGAAAGCGTTCTTTTTTGCATTGAGAAGTTCGCATGCTTCTCTGGACTTGTCCTGAGCATGCAGTACGCGTACCAGTGTATCGAGAATCGCGGCACTTGATTCATTGCTTAGTTCAAATGCCCTGCGGGCTTGTTCAACGTTGGCCGGAACCGAGTGACCGCTAAGGTATCCGTGCCATGCAAGCAAATTGTAAGTTCGTTGGCTATCATCGATTTCCAATGTCTTGCTCGCCAACCGGGCGGCAGCTTCCGCATCCTGCACGCCAAGCAGAACTTCGTAGTATTTCACGATCTCATCGATCAAGAAACGGCGGTCCATTTCCTCGAATTTTGCCAAGCGGTCCTTTGGCAAGTGTTTTCGCATTGATTTCTGCCGATCGATTCTAGCCTTGACAGCTGCCTCAATGTCAGTGGATTCGGCGATTTCCGCATAGCGCCGCTTCCTCAAGAGAGGTTCAAAGGCCGACCGGCGCAACTGCTCGACTGCCGGCCAATCTGAATGCTCCTTGCGCATCTTGTCATAGAGTTCAAGTGTCTTGCCTTCTTCGCCTAGCTCTCTGTTTAGTGCAGCAACATCCATCGCCGGGTAATCTGCGTTGGCCGCGTCAAACATCCGCCACAGTGATGGCTTCTCTGGCGCCTCAGTAATCACACGCTCTCGCGCCGCGTCACGGCGTTTACGTAATTCTTCCAACGCCGACGGATATTTTCTGCCAAGTCGAACAATGTCGGTAATCAGGTACGAATTCCGGACGCCCACAAAGCCGACACTGTGTTTGTTGCCGTGATCATAGCACCATAGAAACGCACTGAGTGCCTCTTTGTACTTTCCCATTCGCATGAGACTGCGGGCATAGTCAATTCTTGCGTGAGGATTGTTTTCGTCATCTGAGATGAGCTTTTCCTTCGCTCGTACCATCGGTGACTTACCTGCTTTGATGGCTTTGGCTTCATCGAGAAATTCCTTAATCGCATGCGCACCAAACAACAGTCCGGCAACTTCACCGTCCGGCTTGGCAAACAGAAACGTAGGATACGAGTCGATGCGATATTTCTTGGCAAGTTTGATCTCTTTTTCCGCATCAATCTTCAAAGCAACAGTATTTTCATTCAACCATTTAATCACTTCCTCGTCTGCGAGTGTGGTCTTGTCCATGACCTTGCACGGAGCGCACCAGCTTGTGTAGAAATCCACGAACACGAGTTTGTCTTCCGATTTCGCCTTTGCGCAGGCGTCGGCAATCGAGATCGATATGAATGGGCCTTCACCTGCCAGCGCTGGTGAGGCAATCAGCGTTATGACGAGTGCAGACCGCGAAATCCAATTCATAACCATCACCTTTAACACACGAAGGAATCGAACCCTAGAAAATTGATGCAGGTTCCGTCAGTCACTCACCGAACGGACAGCCGTGCGTTCTTCAGAGTATCCACCAAAACTGCGCTTGCTCTCTACAGACCCACGGACCGTGTATTCATTCGTTGTATTCGACGACTGAATCACTGATTCAGCGCTGGGTGGAGCGATACCATTTACTCACCGGAAGTTGGTCATTGGTAGACCGATTTCTTTCATCGAATTTGAAGACAATTTGTGAACGCCCGATTTTGCCTTGACGGGAGACCGATGATCCGAGAGACCCCAATTCGATTGAATTCGAGCCGCAAATGCGAGTGCCGTTCGTAATCCTCGGTCAAATCCGAACACGTTTCCGTAAGGACTGTTATCGCATTGACATGGCCACCCCAACTCGATGGGTATGGTCATTGGATTCATGATCACCGAGTAGAGGCAGCAGCAGATTCGAGTCCCCTTGAGAATCTCATAGGTGGTACCTGGTTTTGGTACTCGCCGATCCCAAGGAACTGGCCAACAATGCTATGGACGGACCAAGGCCTCTAGACAAGGAGATGATCAATGTGGAGCAAGAAAATCCAGGTGCTGGCCTCAATTGCTACAATTGCAGGGACGGCAATCGCGACGGTCGGGCTTTGGCCCGATCAACCGGCGGTTGTTACCGTCGTCGATGAAAGCAGTCAACCGTATGCGGATGTTGTATTGATTTGTGGCAAGGCCGCCCCCGTATATGCTGACAGCTTTGGTCGTTTCAATTGTCCTGCGGATTGGATCGGTGAGCGCGTGGAAGTGTTCGACACACGCGTCCGCCGCTTCGTGAAACGCATCGAATCGCTGGGACGTGACACCACCATCATGTTGGAGACGAGGCAAATGAAGATTTCAGACCAAGCCGTAAAGCTCATACGTAGCGGAATGGATCGTAAGTATCCGGGGATGAATCGCCCGAAGCAGATCGTGGCGTTGGCCGATGCAATTGGGATGTCGGATCGCACAGTTAAGTGGGCAATGCAATCGACACGAAACGCGCAAGCGTCTTCCAAAACGTTGACGCGCCTTCCATAGTCATTCAGTCACAATCCCGCGCCCCGACAGATTAGGTGATAGGACGGAACTGCGAAGAGTCACGATCTATCAAGAGTTTAGACCCAGTTTTCTACGGATCTGTACATGGATACCAGGGCGATGGCTGTGGTCCTGCAGGCGGATCACCCGGTCCACCGAGACTGATGAATCCCGGGAATGGTCCGCGCGTCCCTGTCGCGGGGAACTCGAAACCAGGCGTGTACTTGCCTTGGTTATCTTGCCAGCGATAGACGTAATGCCATGGCCACCGAAATGTGGGTGAGTGACCCATGATCCATTGCGGTGTGATGAAATCAGAGCCGGGCTCGACATTAAACTTGACACGACTAAAGAAATCGAACGCGCCGAATCCCAGGACAAATGCTTCGTAGGTTGCCAGCGCCGGACTAGCACGGACAGTCATCGCGTTTCGAACGAAGTTTTGGTTGAGACCGCCGGTCAGGCCCGTGCATGTGTTCGTAATCAAGTTACCTCTCAGCGTATAACTGATCGGAACGAGCGTTGGTACTGTGATGGCCGCGGGCGCTCCCCCCCCAGGTGGGTTCACATATACTCGAACAAGGCTTGCGCCCATGGGGATGGTGAACGGCGTATCGCCTACGATTTGACGGTTGACCAATGTCCGGTATCGCACGAACTGTCCGTTCTGTGCGAAATAACAGAAACGGAGTTCATTTACCATGCGGTGCTCATCTGTTGGTATGACAAATCCAGGGTCCAAAGATGTCGGCGGCCTTGGATTTGGCGAATAACGCAACAACAAGAGCGTTATCCACTCTCTGTCGGCTGGTGTGGCTGCAGCCATCGTGAAAGTGGGAGTACCGGTAAACGTGGTACCCGGAGCAATTAGTCCGTTCACTACAAGAATTGTCGAGATGACGCCGGCTATCGTCGCACCAAAACCGCCTGGCGTATTCAGTCCGACGTCCACCGCAATTTGTTGATTGGATGGGTTACTGCCAGCCGGATATCCCAAGCGGGCAACCATGCCAGCTGGCCTTGGCCCTTCGTTGACAGGTCGAATGACGCTGACAATCACACCTCCGTCCGTCTTTCCAACGGTCAAGGGAATATTCTTCTTGCAAGTGCCTCCTGATGGGGTCGTGTACGTCACCTCGAACTCGGTATCATCAAGGCTGAAACTGGGCTGCAGCCCTGTAACTTCGATGTAGGCACGATCGGTTGGCCCAACAATGTCGGCGGCGACTCCGGCCGTGCGCTGCCAGGAGAATGTGCCATTGGGTGGATCAACGACGGCGATGAGGAAAATGCTCTCGCCCTTGCAAATGAACGCGTCAACGGCTTGGCAAGCACTGGGGAGGCAAGCAAGAATATCGACGCTGATTGGCGGACACGAACCGCTCGTGCACGCCTCTGTGCATTCGGGACACATGACGGGCGTGTACTCGCACTCTCCAGTTTGCGAATTGCAGGAATCGTCTGTACAGGAATCCTCATCGTCGCACTTGATAGGTGTATAGATGCATTCACCGGTTTCGTGATCGCAGTAGTCTTCGGTACAGGCATCTTCATCGTCGCAATCTCTGGGGACATAAACGCATTCGCCTGTCGCGGGATCGCATGAATCGTCCGTGCAATAGTCATTATCATTACAGTCAACCGGATCGTAGTTGCACACTCCGTCGGAACAGGAATCGTTAGTACAGGGATTCTCGTCGTCACAGAACCATTGGTAGGCACAAGCCCCGTCGATGCAAAGGTCTTCTGTACAGGGGTTTTCATCGTCGCATAGCGACTCGTTAACGCATCCCGATTCCGGGTCACAGTAGTCTTGAGTGCACTCGGAACCGTCGTCACAGTCACGAGTTTCGATTATGCAGTTCCCGTCAACACACTTTCGTTCCAGGCAAGGATCGGTGGGTTCTTCACAAGGCCATTCGTTAATACAAGCTCCAGTCACGCCATCGCAAGAATCTGTCGTGCACTCGTTCCCGTCATCGCAATCCTTGGGGCGGATGACGCAATTCCCTCCTTCGCACACGCGCTCCAGGCAAGGATCTGTGGGCTCATCGCAGGGCCATTCGTTGGTGCAAGCACCAGTGATTGGATCACATGTATCGGTTGTACATTCATTCTTGTCGTCGCACTTAGGGTCGCTCTTGCAAACGCCTTCCTGGCAATAGTCGATTGTGCAGGGGTCCTCGTCATCCTCGCATTTCCACTCGTATCGACAATTACCATCCTCACAGATATCCGTCGTGCATGGGTTACCGTCGTCGCAATCGACATCGCAGCAAGCTGCATCGTATTCGTATACGCAATCACCGTCTTCGCACGAGTCTGAGGTACATTGATCACCATCGTCGCAGTCGACACCGCAGCAGGGATCCTCGTCCCCGCAGCAGGGATCATCGCTTCCGCAGCAAGGATCGGAATCTCCACAGCAGGGGTCATCACTTCCGCAACACGGATCGGAATCTCCACAGCAGGGGTCACTATTCCCACAACATGGATCGCTGCTTCCGCAACAGGGATCCGGATTGTCGTCGCAGGGATTCCATGGTGGCCCAGCCTGAGTTCCGGCAGCAATAACGAGATGTCCCACCACGAATGCAAAATAGCCATGTACAAGTCGAGAAACGCATGAACGCCTATGTGTCATCTTGTGACTCCGTTCTTGTAACGGTTTATTGGTGAAGATCCTGTTTCGGGATGCTCGTGACTATCTAACACTTTGTCTGGCCACTCTCTAGTCACTGTCTGCTTTACGGCTGCGTTCTCAAACGATCCAACTCCGCGCGAACACCTGCAGTTCTCGGATCCTGATCACCAATCTCACCGATGATTGCAGTCAATTGATCGATCTTGGCTCGTTTGGCCGCTAGGCGTTTGTAATGCTCAGTTCGCTCTTCCATGGTGCGCAGGATCTCACGCATCGCATTGACCCACCTCGTAGATGCAACATCGTGCTTTACTCTTTCGTTGGCATCATCAAGAATTCTGTACGCTTGATTGTAGTCACGGATCCGGGCGACATGATCGGCTGCTCGCGTCGCAAGCTTGGCGATTGCAACAGGGTCGACCATTTTCTCAACCCGCTCGCGTAGGTATTCGGCGGCTTGCTTGTGCGATTTGCCCCCGTAGTTACGAGCGATGAAGTACGCATACTCTGTGTCGTATAGAATACGCTGACGCTCGTACTCCTCACGGGACCACGATAGTTGCCCAAGCCGTTGCGCTTCTTCCAGTTCTCGAAGAGCCTTGGTGTGAACAGCTCTTCCTGCAATTGGATCGCCCGCCAAAGATGTGAGCCTTGCAATGTTGCTTATTTCAAAGGCCGAGGCCCGCCGTCCTGCTACTTGTTTGCGAAGCGCTGCTATCGCCTCTAGTCCCTGTGCCAAGTCACCCGTGCCCAAGAACCAATCAGCTTTCATGATTAATGTCCGAACACTCTCGTCTCCCACAGCATGAGACGAGACCGCTGGCGTTTCGACATCGAGCAGAATGGCGTCGCTTGGCCAAATGGGTTCGAAAGCATCAGGCGGAAGTGGCACATCGACTTTGATGTTATCCAATTGGACAGTCGAGACGCTGTATGGACTCAAGTGACTTGGACTTCGCACTGTGAAATCCAATTTGGTTGGTACTGAAATTCCAGAAACCTGCTTGAATGTACCAAGGCGGCATGTAGTAAAGGCTTTGGGTTCCGGCTCATTCCCCGAGCTTGTCTTTGTGGAGTATTGAGTGGTGTTCATTTGCATCAAGCGATTTGTGGCAGGGGAAAACTCCATGGTCACTTTTGGGCGAGGTCCCCAGTACTCTAACCATGATCCATCAGGCCGACTGGCTAGTTCCGCTAAAACATCCGGAGTATTGTGGAAGGCAACGCTCGCCGTAGAACCAATCGAGACTGCCGTAGCCTCAGTGCCCCCTTGTAGTGCAACCCCTTGTCCGGAAGCTCCACCAAGGGTACTCACATCGTCAGCTACTTCGCCTAGACCAACTTGCCCAATTGGGCTGATCAGCTTGACTAGCTTCGGTTGGACCGTGTCCAACTGTGTTGCAGGATAGAGATGCATCATGAGT
This sequence comes from Alphaproteobacteria bacterium, assembly GCA_028285105.1. Taxonomy (GTDB): domain Bacteria; phylum Planctomycetota; class Phycisphaerae; order UBA1845; family UBA1845; genus UBA1845. The sequence continues at coordinate 5,439 of JANQQE010000008.1, read as the reverse complement.
GGCCGCCAGTACTTGGCAAACTCACTGCGATGTTTGTCCCAGCTAGATGCGGGGATTTGATGACCGTACTGACTGAATGGAAAGTACCGCTTGCAGATCCCGTCACGGTAGATCACTTGTGCTTCGGGTACTCCAGGGAGTACTTCTCTTACTATGCACAGAGACGTTCCGTCTATGAGAATTCGCCCTGTCTTGGCGAACGTGCGTTGATGGCCCGCGACAGTGATTTTGCTCTCAACAGTATAGTCCGCTTGCAAAGTTGATATCGCATCCGGTTGAGAAGCGTAAGTGGTTTCCACCATGACAACCGGAGCGGTAGTCTGTCCACCAACTGTGGAAATGCCTGCATCAGCTGTATCGAATTCTGAGGCAATGCCGTAGGCAGGACTGACACAAATACAAATTAGCGCATAGAGTGATGTGTATCTAGACATGGAGAATCTGTCCTTTTCCTGAATCATGCCACCACACGAATAGTTCTGTCATTGACTAGTCGATTTTTTCTTGTCACAAGCCAATTAAAGGGAGGGCAGGGTGACGCGATTTGATACTCATGCATTGCTAGTATCCAATTGCGCTGGCGAAGACTACCCACAACCGGCAACGCCACGGTTTCCCACCGGCAGAAAATGCGGGGCCGTAACGTGCTTGTGATCACCTACTGTTTTTATGATTCTGTTGCTTTCGACCCGTGTGGTCGATTGTACGACGCAGTGGGACTCTATTCAAGGAGCGAGAGAATGCAAGGCCGAACAAAGCGAAATGGCGAACTTAGCGCAGAGTTAACACCAAACGCGAATCGAGAATCAAAGACAATCAGCGAAAAATCTAAATTGCTTAGGGAAGATTACCTAGGGCAATGCCCCCCGCAGTCTATTTCAGCGTCCAATTGAGCAACCTGTCTAAATCGCATGTGACTCAACTTAGAGAGCTTGTCAAGAGCGATCCCCCTGCATGTCTGTTCTAAATAGATCAACATCAGGATCAGGAATCAATTTCACTTGCGCCGACGAAAGCAGCCGCATGTAATCCTCATCGGAGATGCCAACCAGCTTCAATTCAATGGTGCGAATCGGTGGATGGATTGTCGTGATGATTGCTTCAATCTGTGTGTCTGTGTGATCTGCCATCGTTCTTGCCAATTAGTCATTGTAATGAATATTGACTATATAAAGATAATTGCACTGCAGTCTCCATGTCACGCAGAGACACGCTGCAGATCTTGGATGCAATCCTCGATCTTCTCGAGATCGAGAAAGAATTGTCCATCATGCAGATTGCAGCCAGAACCCAGACGCGCTGGTCAACCACGAAACGGGCACTCTTGTTCCTCAAGCGTCGCGGCATTGTCGTCGAACGCAGAGGAAGAAAAGCGCTCACATACACGCGGTTGTTTTCCTTACGCAAGCCGCAATGATCTGCCAACTCGCTGATTGGTCCACTGAATCACCGAGGGACCTACATGACGCGGTACACACTCCCCCGCCCTTTCGCTGCTCTTGAGCGTTTGATTTGCTTGGCACGAGTCAATGCACCGAGCGTGTTGTATGCATCACCAGGACGACCGGAAGATTTCCACGCCTTTGATAGCTGCGAACCGGTGGCGCCCTTTGCTCCTGTCTTTTTGATTGTTGCAATAACAAATTCGCTGGCGGTCATTCTGTACTTCTTGCGCTTCGTTGATCGCTTTAACTTCTTTCTCTTTGTTGACTTCTTGGATTGCTTCCCGCCGGCGTTGACTCGCGTCCGTTTTCTTGGTCCGGCAGCCTCGATTCCTAATGACGCGAGACCTGCGTCAATCTCGGCAATCGCCGCTTCATGTGCCAGTCGCTCAGACTGCAATTGTGACGCCACACGTTCCAATTCCTTCACAAGCTGTTTTGTCATGGTTCCCGACCTCCTTGACAAGTGAACAAGTTATCCGGGAGGAGAATACCGGCCTGCCAGGACTACGTCACCAATGAATTAAGTCCCAGACCAAAATCAGAATATGGCAAGCTTCAAAGGAGCACGCCTACACACCGCTCGACTGCACGATTCGTTCGATTTCAGAGGCCTTGCGGGTTTTCCAATGCAAATCCCGTTCAATTTCAAGTCCGTTGGGCGTCTTCAGTTCACGGAGTTCGTCGAAACTGACGTATCCCCATTCCGCATTCTGAAAGTCGTCATTGAGTATCGCGTAGCCGAAGAAGATTCGGTCTTGTGGCGAGTATTCCGCAGCGTACCAATCGCACGCTCCCAGGAAGAAGTGCATTGGAATCAATTTCTCTGCTAGGGGTACGTGCTCAGTTGCGTAGAGTGCGGGGATATGGGCAAGGTCTACTTCAGCTGGTTCATTCCACATCTACCATGCGAAGCAAGCAGGCATCTTAAATCTATCGATTGGGGCGGCTGTCTACGCGGCTTCTGCCTTGGTTCTGCCCATGTATCGGGCAGTTGGTCGATGCACGCTCGGATGGCCGACAAGGGCATTCCATGTCTTGGGCCGATAGCGTTCACTCAGCATTTGATACATCCTTGTTCACCTTGATTTCGTCGATGTCATAATCAAACATCTGCTCGCACGCTAAACACTCAGTAACTTTGAACAGATCATCCATTTCATCTTCCAGCAGTCTGATGTGCGCTCTACAGTTCGGACAGAGAATGTAGAACGTATCGCAACGTATTCCGTGTCTTGCGTCTCTTGGACTCTTCATGGGTGGCTCGCGGTTGTCAGCATTGTCTGCTTCAATCGAAAAAGCTTCGTGTTGAAGTCATGGAAATTGTGTGCTGAAGCCTACAACACACACGGTGTGGGTCAACTGGCTTTTGTTGTTTTTCCCATTGTTTTTCGGTGGTTCTCCATTGCTTTTCCGATAGTCCGAAAGTGCCACGGCATGGCACTGAAAGAGATATGTCAGAACGGAACGACATCAACTCGGACCCGAAGACTCAATATGCTCACCTGTTCTACGCTCACGGCAATCGCGCCGTATACAAATGCAGCAATGATTAAATCACGATGCGCATTTGCAATTCTCCTGTCGAATGATTGAATGGCGACCGCGTTACTGGGGCGCATTCGCGGGGGAATCAAACTGCTCAAGTCACTCAAGGCTAGTTGTGCGCCAGCACGACTACGGTAAGCGAATGCGGCGCTTAGCAACCTCGTGTAATCTTCCTTCGAATCCGTTCGATAAGCACCAATAACGAAGGATACACACCCTCTTCTTGCGGAATTGACGGATTCGGCCACGCGGTACACTCAATCAAAAAGTACGAATCCGCTTCTTGATTGATTATGACACGGATTCGAGCCCTCTTGAGTGCAAACGGAGGTACGGACGATTCGGTGGATTCCTTATTAACGCTTTAGTTGCTCGCTCGTTATGAATGTCGAATTCCTATTGGAGAAACTAGAACCGCTCATGCCAAAGCAGGTGCGGCAATGGCGTACCGTCCGCAACAGTGCTGACGCTGAATTCAAACGTTTGCTCGATCAAGAAGTCGTCCGGCAAGGCGAGCGCGTTTTCGGCGATATACGAAATTCAATTCTTCTGTCGCTTCCGCCACAGAAAAACTCACGCGGAACACTCAATCTCGGGACGATTCAATACGGCGCACCAAAGTGGCCGCTCAGCTTGTCTGAGTCCGAATTGCTGCAAAACCTCGCCGTGTTCGGTCGCTCGGGGGCGGGTAAAACCAACGTCGTGTTTCATTTACTGGAACAACTTAGCACGCGAAAGATTCCGTGGCTGTTTCTTGATTGGAAACGCACTGCACGGCATCTGCTCCCGCAGCTTCGCAACAAAACGCAGATCTACACGCCCGGTCGGTCACTGTCGCCGATGGCATTCAATCCGTTTATCGTGCCTCCCGGTCTTGAATCGAACGTGTATGTCAACCACCTCGTAGACGTGATGAGTGAGGCATTTACTTTGGGTGAGGGATCGCGAAGTGTCTTGCAAGAAGCGCTTTCCTCTTGTTATGGCGACCGAGAAAATGTCACATCAATTCAGGAAGTCATTATCAGGGTCGAAAGCATGCCGAGCGCCGGCCGTGTGGGTGGCTGGAAGAATTCCGCGATGCGTGCATTAAACAGCATTGCATTCGGAGAATTGGCGTCAACGCGCATGTCGCAGGAAGAACACGCCCGATCACTCTTGCAAGGCCAGACAATCGTCGAACTCGACGGCATGGCCGACAGCACAAAGCGATTCCTCGTGCCGATGCTGTGTCTCTGGCTGTACTCTGTCAAACTCACTGCTCCGGAACGCGAGAAGTTGAGCATGGTCATCGTCGTGGAAGAGGCGCACCATGTCTTGTATCGGAATGAACAGCGAACCAAAGAAACCATGATGAACCGCCTCTTGAGGCAATGCCGCGAACTGGGAATCTCGATAATCGTCGTCGATCAGCATCCGCATTTGATTTCAAGTGCTGCTCTTGGGAATACATATACAAGCATCTGTCTGAATCTGAAGGACCCGAGCGACATCAATCGTGCTGCCGGCCTGTCGGGCCTCGCCGACAATGAAAAGCGGCTCTTCAATCAACTGCCCGTCGGTCAGGGCATCGTGAAACTGCAAGACCGGTGGCGGAAACCAACACTTGTGCAATTCCCTTTGGTTGATGTGGCGAAGGGCTCGGTAAATGATGCAATGTTGAAGTCGTACGTTTTGGGGAAGGTGTCGCCGCGAGCCATTCGGAAACGAATCCGTGCGGTCGGACAAAATCTGCAACTGGGAACGGGTGATCGGTATCTGACTGAGGACGAGTATCTCTTGCTGCACGATGTCTCAATACACAATAATGATGGTGTGAAAGCCCGTTACGAACGCTTGGGTTGGAGTGGCCAAAGGGGACAACGAGTCAAGGATCGGTTGGTTCAACGAGGCTGGCTGATCGAGACTGAGCAGAAACTTGGACGATCACGGCAATTGAATTTGCGGCTCTCGGCAGAAACTGAATCGAAGATGGAGTTTTCAAGAAGCGGAAAGCCGGTTGCGTCCGCAGTCCACGATTACTGGCAGAGATATTACGCGGCGATCATGCGTGATCGCGGTTATGACGTGACAACGGAAGCCCCGCGACACGGCGGCAAAGTAGATGTCCTTGCCGTGAAGGACGGGAAGCGAATCGGCATCGAGATTGAGACGGGCAAATCTGATGTTGTGGCGAATGTGCGGAACGGGTTGCTTGAAGGATTTGATGAGGTCGTTGTTGATTGCACGGATGAGAAATCGTTGCAAAGGATGGAGCATAACCTTGCGATGGCGCAGATGCTTGAATTACCGACTGTGAAGACAATTCTGCAAGGAAGTCTAAGCTACGATGATCACCGGCCGTGGCCAGTCGCGCTGACCTTCCCCCGGTGTTAATACCAGTGCTCATGTTAGTCCAAGGGCACTCCGTATGGCCAGCTGAGGCGTGCGGAGCGTAGCGGAGCACGTCTCA
>JANQQE010000013.1 GCA_028285105.1 Alphaproteobacteria bacterium | reverse complement strand
AAGGCGGTCCCAAGGGTTCGGCTGTTCGCCGATTAAAGTGGTACGCGAGCTGGGTTCAGACCGGCGTGAGCCAGGTCGGTCCCTATCTGCCGTGGGCGTACGAAACTTGAGAAGATATTTCCTTAGTACGAGAGGATTAGGAAGTACGTGCCTCTGGTGTACCAGTTGTCCCGCTCGGGGCACCGCTGGGTAGCTAAGCACGGAAAGGATAACCGCTGAATGCATCTAAGCGGGAAGCCTTCTTCAAGATTAGGTTTCGATGTTGTCTTCGGACAATTGTAGGCCCCTGGAAGACTACCAGGTCGATAGGCGGGAGGTGCAAGCACAGAGATGTGTTTAGCTGACCCGTACTAATGGCCGATCGCTTGACCACATTAATGAGACGCTGGCACAAATCATCAGAAATGATGACACTTTGAACTTGAATTCTTGAGTTCCAAGTTGCTTGCTTCGATAACGTCATCCTGATCGCTGTATCAGTGCATTGGAATGACAAAGTTGGAATTGCACAAACACATCCGCTTATTCAATTGCCAAAGAGCTATTTCATAGCGGCTTACTTTCCCATTGGGGCGGTAGGCCGCTATTTTTTTGCGCGTACTTTGGTGTTTGATGTGTTCCCTGACCTGCACGGGTGCAGTTTCAGGCCAGGCAGGGATCGACGTCAAAAACCAGGGTCCGGTGTGCGTTACACTTCTGAGATTTGGGTTGCTGGCCACAAGGGTTACGATAACGCTGTATCCGTAAAGTGTGTTGGCCTCATACACGAATAGTTGAATGAGAACATGGGTCAAGGGGTTTTTCGATGAAGTGTTTAGGAATGTCGTCCGCCAAAGCGTGGGGCTGTAAACCAACTCCCGCGATTGCAATGCTCGGTTCGTTGCTGATTTCGTTTGCCTGTGCCGGTTGCAAAAGGGCCAATGAAAGCGACGCAGCATCAAACGATGATAAGGCAGCCCCGACGTCGCAATCCGCTGCCGGCGAGATGACATCCAGTTCGGAAGCGAATGAGTCTGTCGTCGAGGATGTGACTTCAGCGGTTGTCGGTCCGGCGGACGTGCCCGAGGTCGATGTCAATGCCTTCGAGCCGGTCATTCGCGAGCAGCTTACCGCGGCAATCGGAAAGGCGGAGGCGAATCCCGAATCGGCGGAGGCTGTCGGTGCTTTGGCGATGCTGCTTGATTCATATCGTCTAAACGAGCAGGCATCGCAGCTTTATCAATCCGCGTCGGCTCTTGATCCAAACGATTTTCGTTGGGCATACCTTGGCGGTCGACTGTTGTTTTTTGGGGGAAAGTCCGAGCAAGCCGTCGAGTTTCTGACGCGGGCGAGTAAGCTCAAACCGGACGACATCCCATCTCAGGTGGCGCTCATCAACGCATTGGTCAAAGTCGAACGTTTGCAGGATGCTGGCAGACTGGCTGCCGACCTCTTGGAGAAAAATCCAAAGCACCCATTGGCGAGTTATCTTCTTGGCTCGATCAATCGCAAACTCAAAGCTCCGATCTTTGCGATGGAATACCTCAAGCCGGTATTTGAACAATTCCCCAACATGGGCGGTGTCCGCCGTGAAATGATCGCCACGATCGAGATGCTCGGTCAAAAGGAAAAAGCCGAGCAACTTCGAGCGGTCGAAGTCAACAACAATCATATCCCCACGATCGAAGACCCGCACCACGAAGCCGTGTTGAAGTTGGCGATCGGGACCAACATCGAAAACGAGCGAGCGGCATTCGCGCTGATGCGAGGTGATGCAGCCGCGGCCAGGAGCCATTTTGCCAATGCTTTGGCGTACTCGCCCCAAAACTTGTCGGCCCGGATAGGTTCGGCCGAGTCTCATTTGCGACTTGGCGAGTTTGAAAAAGTCGAAGAGTTTCTTGAACCGCTCATTGCGAAGAACAGCGAAACGGCGGCAGGTTTCTTGTTGCTGGGAAAGTTGCGACTGGCTCAGGGGCGCTACGAAGAAGTTCCAAAAATCATCGAACAAGCCGGGAATCTAGGAGCCGACCCGGACCATGTCCTCAAACTTGAATTTGGGCTTGCAGAAGCGCAAAAAGACCTTCCACGTATTGTGGAATTGCTGGAGCAGATTCTACAAAAAGACCCAACGTCGCCAGGCAAACACTTCGATCTCGCCAATGCGTACGTGTTTTCGGATCGCTACGATGATGCATTGAAAGAGTATCAAAAGACGCTTGAGTTGGAACCGCGTCATGCCGGAGCGATGCAGGGCCTCGGTGCGATTTATACGTCGCGGGGGGAAAACGATGCTGCCCGCACTTGGTATTTGAAGGCGTTTGAAAATGGCGGTACTGCTCCACGGACGCTCTCGTGGGCTGGGCGCGACGCGCTCGATAGAGGTGACTATGAACGCGGGGCAGCGATTTTAAGTCAGGCCTATGCCGCGTACCCTAAGGATCGCGATTTGGGCGAGATGCTTTCGCGCACGTATTCGATGTGTCCTGAACCGAGCGTACGCGATTGGGAAAAAGCCATGCGAATCGCTCTCGAACTCTATGGCGACGACGAGGAAACGATGCCGTTTTCCGGATTACACACATTGGCAGCCGCCCATGCTGAGGCGGGCAACTTCGAAGAGGCAGCCAGGATCATGGAAGTCGGTGTGCAGCGCGCTTCAAAGGGTAGCGACCCGAACAACATTCTGCCGTTCAGCAAATCGAAACGCCAATATGCAGCAGGCAAACATCTCTACGACCCGGAAGTCATTCCGTCTGAATATGAGTAGGAATCTTGCGAATTACTCGATCGCAATCGCGTCTTATGGGTTCACGCAGTTGAGGACTTCGCCGGTTTTTTTGAACATTTCGACGATTCGGGCTGACTCTTCGGAGACGGCTTGCTGCGCTTGATCGGTTGATGCTCCAATGTGATGCGTTCCGTATACACGAGGTGATTGGCCCGCAGCGTCGTCGAACGATTTGTCCGATGGCCCCGGCTCGTTTTCGTAGACGTCCAAACCTGCGCCGGCGATGTCGCCGTTTTCGATCGCTGCCACCAAGTCTTCGCTGGCTACGACTTCGCCCCGACTACAGTTGATTAGATGGGCGGTGGGTTTCATCATTTTGAAACGGGCAGCGTTCATCATCCCGCGCGTTTCTTCGAGCAGCGGTACGTGAAGCGAAACGTAATCGCCCTGGGACAGGACCTCTTCGAATTCGATGCGCTTGGCGCCCAGTTCCGTTTCGGCTTTGGTGTTCGCGACAACGTCGCTGTAGACAATGTTCATTCCAAATGCGTGTGCCCGTTCGGCGAGCAGGTGTCCGATCTTGCCGAGTCCGACGACGCCCAACGTTCGACCATAAAGTCCTCGGGCCTTGCTGTATTTTTTCTTGTCCCAGATGCCCTTGCGAATATCGACGACGTTATCGACGATGCGGCGATCGAGCGCGAGGATCAGTCCCATCGCCAACTCGGCGACGGCGATCGCGTTCATGCCCGGGCAATTGGCCACACCGACGCCGCGACTTTTTGCCGTTTCGGTGTCGATGTTATTGTAGCCCGATCCAGCACGGATGATGAGTTTAAGAGAAGATGCAGCTTCGATCATCGCGCCGGTGACAACCGTCGAGCGCACGATCAGCAATTCAACTCCGTTTGATGAGAGCGCCAATGCCAATGATTCGTCCTGCAAGTCGGCATCCTGCGTGATCTCGCAACCGAGCGATTCCAATTGCTGGATTCCGGCTGCTTCATATTTGTCGGCGATGAGTGTCTTCATGGCTGATCCTCCTGCGTCCTGTGCAAACTCTCGGGCCCTGGCGAGGCTACTACGATATCGACTAAATCGGTTGCATTCTATTATCCGTCGGCAGGAATTCGATGACCGATGGCAGGATTATACGAGGTTTAATCGCATGACGCGGTGAGGCCCGATGCCTTCGATTTCAAATTCGTCGCTGACGAATTCAAAACCAGCCCGCACATAAAGGGAGGTAGCCCGAATTCGGGCATTGCACCAGATGGTTTTTGCCTTCAGGCGATCGCGGGCATCGGCGAGCATGTGGTCCAGAAGCTTGCGACCAAGTTGGGCACCACGATGCTCGGGGTGGACGGCCATCCCGCGTAGCTGCCAGACATTCGGTCCCGGAGCACAATCGTGCGACGCCAGATACAGCGAGCCGATGGCGACGATATCGTCATTGCTGCGTGCGCCGTAGTGTTGAGTGGATTCGTCCGTGTCGCCCGGCCAACGGCAGGCAGAAACGTCTTGATCGGGCCGAAGAACCAGATGCCTTAGCGGCCAGGCGTCCTCGGGTGAAATTATGGTGATGGAAATAATGCCCATGATCCCAAATCCAAGACTGCAAAGCAGAATCGGTCAGGGCTATGCGGCAACGCGAATGCAGCATCTTGCACCTGTCGCAAGACGGCCGGCTGACTTATTCGGAAGCTTCGGCTTCGGCAGCAGCTTTCTCTTCAGCGGCTGCTTTTTCGGCTGCGGCCTTCTCGGCGGCTGCCCGTTCGGCTTCTGCTTTTTCAGCCGCAGCAGCTTCTTCGGCGCGTTGCTTCTTGAAGTGCTTGGCTTCGTATTTTTCTTTACGATTCTTAGCCGCTTCGCTCCACAACTTGTAGGCTTCCTCTCGGTTGCCTTTCTTGTACTCGATGCCGGCATTTACGAGTTGCCGTTTGATGGTTTTGGCGCCACGGGGCATAACTGCATTCTCCTGAAACGTTCATCTTCCTGCTGTGGCACGCCTCGCAGTCATTTCACCTTGCGAGCCGGTTTGAGCCACTATCCCGAGCCGCGTATCATAGCAGATTCACAACGAGCCTCCACCTCTCCGAAACCCACTTTTTCGGCATTCTTTTGCCAAGACGGGGTTTCTCCGCAGCTTGGTCCTCAGCCGCGAGAGGTCGAATACCCGCATTCCGGACACGTTCCCGACCGATTCCCGGTGAGGTTATAGCCGCAGGCCATGCAGGTCGGTTCGGACACGTCGTTGTTGAGTTGGCGACGAAGCGACCGGCGCACGCTTCGATGATGCAGCCGCATTGCGATCAGAATGGCAAGAATGCCAACGACAGCACCCATCAAAACATCGAGGCACAATTGCGCGAACCAACCCAGGACGATCTGATGACTGATCCAGGCAAGCAGGGGAACGCGCAAGAACCGCCAGACGACGATCAACGCGATGACGACCAGTCCAAACGTCCAAAACAGACCCTTCGTGTCGTCGGCGGCTTGCTGCCACGCTTTGTCAGCCGCTATTGCGTCAGGGAAACGATCAAGCTCCGGGAAGCGGTCACGTTCCATCTGCGAGAATCCCGCGACCATCTCGCGATTGGTGAACGGAGCCTTGCCCCTGCGCAATCGCTTGACAGCCTCCCACAGCATTCTGAGCGCCGCAAAGATTCGATTCATGACATCACCGCCGAATGAGAACCGGGAACTGCCTCGACATCGTTGTCGTAGGAGTTTCCAGGGATGCACATACCCTCATCGTCGAAGTACGACACGTCAATAGTTCCGACTTGTCGCGGGTTTAAGGGCGCGGTAGCGTCTCAATCATCCGTTCAGTGAAATTGGAGGTCAGCAATGATGAAACGTTTGATTGCCATCTACATCGGGCTCACCGTTTGCCTTGCGGGCGGATGCAAAAAAGAGGACGTTGAAGAGGCCAAGGAGGCTGTCCGTGAAACTGCCGATGATGTAAAGGAAGACTTGAAGGAAGTCGCCGGCAAGGTCAAAGACAAAGCCGTCCAGCTCAAAGAAGATGCTAAGCCCCACATCGATGCTGCGAAGAAAAAGGCCAAAGAGACGGCCAAGCAGGTGAAGGAGAAAGCCGGCGAAGTTGTCGATCAGGCCAAAGAGAAGATTCGTGACGCCGTCAGCGATGAGCCAGCTGAGGTGGAAGCGGGAACCGCATCGGATGTGGATACCAACGGACAAAATTCGGCAGATTGAGTGGCGAAACCCGGAATCGCGACGGAGAAGCGCAACAGATGCTTGACTACATCCGGTTGATGCGTCCAACGCAATGGATCAAGAACGTTGTGGTTCTGTTTGGTCCGGCATTCAGTCTGCACCTTCTCGACGTTCGCGTGCCGATCGTGTTCGCGGCTTTTTGCTTGATCGCCAGCGCCTCGTATGTTCTTAATGACCTCGCGGATCGAGAAGCCGACAAGGTTCATCCCGTCAAAAAGAACCGTCCGATTGCGAGCGGTGCGGTATCGCCGGGTGGTGCGGCTGTTCTGAGTCTGGTGCTGTTGGTGGCTGGGATCACCATCAGTCATTTATGGTTGCCGCAGTTGGTGACGTACATTCTCCTTTCCTACTTCGTATTGATTCAGGGGTATTCGTTTCTTCTGAAGAAGCAGCCGATCCTCGACGTGATCATCATTGCGACCGGGTTCGTTCTTCGAGCGGTGGCAGGGGCGCAGGCAGTGGCTGTCCTCGTGTCGCCCTGGCTGATCGCCTGCACATTTACGCTTTGTATGTTTCTCGGGTTTGGCAAGCGACGTTGCGAACTGGTAACGCTGGCAAACAGGGAAGACGCCAAAGCCCATCGCGCAACGTTACTTCGATACACGCCGGAATTGTTAAGCCACCTAATCAGCGTGTCGGCTGGCATCGCGATCATGACGTTTCTTTTGTATGTGATGGACTTCAACCCGCGCATCCCTCATCCGCCATTTGCAAAGGAACTTTTGCTCTATACCTTGCCGTTGGTGGCTTACGCATTGTTCCGCTACGCCATGCTCACCGAAACCGGGCGGTATTCCGGTCCGATGCAGATTGTGCAAAAGGACTTGCCGCTGCTGGTGACTGGTCTGATCTGGATTCTGGTGGTCGCGGTCATCGTTGCAAAGACCCGGCCCGACAAGGTTGCCAGCGTTGTCGCGGGTGCAGGTGGCTGACAGCGGGGCTGAACCGCATTCCTCTGGCATTCGTACCAATCTCCCGGCCCGGTGACGGGAAAAATCCAAGGTCCTTCGCTATACTGCTGGTTCAATGAAATGACACTGCATCGTGGCGGAACTTCGGATTTCGCAGCCGCAGGCCGATGATGTAAGTGTCGTGGGGAAAGAGCAATCGCGTCGTGCTAAGGAACCATCTGGGACGCTGATCCAAGCAGGCAGAAACCATGAGCAAGAGCAAAGTCGCCGTCTTAAAAACCAAACCGGGTACGGTATTTACCGATTACCACCGCCTGATGAACCTTGCGGGTTATCAGGACGTGATCGACAAGACCGTCGATACAGCCCTGAAGATCAACATATCTTGGCAACATTTTTACCCTGCATGTTCGACCACACCCTGGCAGTTGGAGGGCGTCATTCGGGCGATGCTTGCAGACGGATACAAGCCTGAGTTAATGCACGGTTGTCACAATCGCACCGTCGTCGTCAGTGCCAAAACCGGCGAAAAAAACAACAAGCACAAGCACGTCATCGACAAGCACGGTTTGCGCAACATTCACCTGTACGAAAATCAGCCGTGGATCAACGTGCGCGACGCCATCGGCGATCTGGCCAAAGACCTGCTTGTTCTCAACAAGGTGTATCCGAAGGGCTTTCAAATCCCCGAGCGCTTTCCCGGCGAAAACATCATTCACCTTCCGACGGTCAAGACACACGTGTTCACGACGATGACCGGGGCGATGAAGAATGCATTTGGTGGTTTGCTCAATGAGAAACGTCACTGGACGCACGAAGTCATTCATGAAACGCTCGTCGATTTGCTGATGATCCAGAAACGCATTCACAAGGGCGTCTTCGCGGTGATGGATGGAACGTTTGCCGGTGACGGTCCCGGTCCACGCTGCATGGTTCCGTACGTCAAGAATGTCATGCTCGCGTCGAGTGACCAAGTGGCGATCGATGCGATCAGCGCGAAGCTGATGGGCTTCGATCCGATGGACATCAAGTTCATCCGTATCGCCCACGAGATGGGCCTCGGATGCGGCAATCCTGACGACATCGAAATCGTCGGCGACCTCGACACGGCGGCGGAAAATTGGAACTTCGACGGACCGTACAAGAAAATGACTTTCGCCTCGCGTATGCAGCATAAGATCTACTGGGGCAGCATGAAAAAGTGGATCGAGTGGTCCCTAAAAACGTGGATGGCCCCTTGGGCGTACGGGGCGAGCATCGCCTATCACGACTACTATTGGCTGCCATTCGTAGGACGCCAACGCGTTGACGAAGCGCTCGTCAGCGAGTGGGGCCGGCTATTCGCCAATTGGGAACAGATGGAATCCGACGGCAACGGATTCACGGAGATTCCTGAAGCGCCGGCGACGGTCCGACGCATTGCCGGTTGACGGACCTTTCTGGCGGCTTATCCCGTCGCATCCGAATCTGGGCTTCGAATCGAGAAAACCCGGGTTTGGAACTTTTCGTGAATTGATGCGTCAGAGTGTTCGTAAGGGCTACGTCTAAGCCGTTCAGCCCATCCGTTCGTATTCCTCGACCCTTGAATCATGGAGTCAGCGATCATGACTGAAAACTGCTATTTGAAGGTCGTCTTGGTTGTTTGCGGTCTTGCAAGTGCAACGGGTAATCAGGTGCGAGCTGACGGCGATTCAGACTCGGATCAGCCAACGATAGTAGCGGAATCGATCAGCGTTGAAGATGCTTTTGCCGATCTCGAAAGCGCAACCGACTGGCGGCAGCAGCAGGAGGCGGCGGATCGGCTGGGTAACTTAGGCCACGAGGCACTCTCCACTATTCGGCGCGGTGCCAAACGTCATTCCGATGCCAAGGTTCGCGAGCATTGTTTTGTGCTGCTGATCCAACAGTTTCCCAACGACGAGCGTGCCCGAGAAACAATTTCTCAGCACGGTTTGTCCGACGATTCCTCGCGCATTCGCTACCTTTGTGCATTTAATCTTGGCGAACTCGAAGTGTTCGAGTCGCATCGTCGACTACGCTTCGTGCTGGATGACGAAAATGAAGAAGAACTCAATCGATACGCCGCGGCAAAATCGCTGGCCCAACTTGGTGAGCCGGATGTCATGTTGTTTCTTTACGACGGGTTGGGCAGCAACCATTACATGGAGCGATACATGTCCAACCTGGGTATCAAGGCCCTCTCGGGTAAAAACCTGAACGACTTCGATTACGATTACAGCGAAGGGGCATTCGTCTCTGGTGGCGTTGAACTCAAAGGCCCGCGCCGCCCGATCGCCGACAACGAGATTCGTTCATCCCGGCATGCGGCGATTGCGAAGTATTTTCGCTGGCTGCGCGATGAGCGGCCGGACTTGTTCAAACATGTCGACGGCGTGCATTGACAACTCATCTCGCCCTTCAGAAATTGCATCTTTAGTCTTAGAATGGCATGTGACATTGTGCATCCACAATTTTTCGGGCGATGCGATTCGGAAACAAATATTCAGATACGATCATTTCTTCCTAACAAGCAACGATATAAATTCATTCAAACGGACCGTGTCTGAACTGGGGATTCGACTGCGAATTCGTTATCATAGAGGTTTGCAAGGGTGGCCGGTTCATCCCCCGTGTCTAACCCTCCGTGCTAAGCGGTTTATCAGGCGCTCGGGGTAGTGGAACAGAGTTGCATGCCTTCGACGTATTCCAAAAAACTGACGCGCGCGATATCTGCGCTGCTCGTCCTGTTGTGCCTTCGCCCGGCGAGCGCGCAAGAGATGGACGCAATCAAATCGCTTCGGGCTGAGTTTCCGTCGGTTCGGGTGAGTCGACGGCTATCGGGCATTGAGCGATTGTATTCAGGACCGTTTTCAAACGGGTTGTCCGCACTCGAAAGCGCCGAGCGTTTTCGGATGCGACACGCGGCAGTCTTTGACGTATCGTCAGCGGAACTTCGACTCATCGATGGGGCTGGGCGCAGCGCGCAACAGCCGCTCATGTTTGATCGCCAAACCGGCGCCTATCGGATGACGCTGATCACCTACGGGCAATATCGCGACGGGATACCGGTGTTTCGTTCGGAGTTGCGTTTGGTCGTGAGGAACGAGGCTTCGTTTCCATTGGTGCTGGCGTCGTCGTCGCTGAAGGACTTGGGCGACTTCGAACTCGAACCGCATGTCTTTGCAGCTATCGCCGATCCGGCTACGTTTGCGGACGCATTCGATAAAGGACGGCGGTCTGTACAAGAAACCGCGGCGCAATTGACCGAGTTTGGACCTGCAACGGTCACCGTTTGGGCTGGCACTGACAAACTCACCGCCGCAGCACCTCGCACGGCGATTTCATTTGAAGCTGCCAACTCGTTCGAAAACCAGCTCGTTTCGACGAAGAAGTTATTCCTGACCGATTTTGAGACAGGGGAAGTTCTCTACGAAGAAAACCAACTCCATAGCGGTGATGTGAGCGGAAACGTCAGCGGATGGGCGCTGATTGGCGTCGGTTCAGAATTCTGCGAACCGGAGTTGGACTTTCCAATGCCATATGCTGAGGTGTCGATTCCGGGTTCCACCACGTACACCGATATTTTCGGGGACTATTCACTCGACACCGGCGGAGCGCCAACGGTACAGGTGGAATCGCCGACTCGCGGATTGTATTTCAACGTGACCAAGTTGGGCGGATCCACGGTGTTGAGTCAAAACGTGTCCCCGCCAGCCGTCGTCGATTTTGTTCACAATCTGGTTCCCAGTCCGGTCCATCGGGCGGAAGTCAACGCATATTTCTACGCCAACAAGATTCGCGATTACGTCCTCGACGCCAACCCTGCCTACCCCGTCATCGGGGCGGACAAAGGTTTTCCCATCAGCGTCAATGAAACCGGCGGCGGATTCTGCCCTGGCAATGCCCAATACACCGGAGTCGGAATGCGGTTTTGTGCGGGGGGCGGGGGGCTTCCAAATACGTCATGGTCAAGCATCATTTATCATGAATATGGCCACCATGTTGTTGAAACGAGCGGAAGCGGTCAGGGTCAATACGGCGAAGGCGTCGCCGACGCGCTTAGTGTGTTGTTGCTCGACGACCCGCGAATTGGGCTCGGTTTGATGACCAACTGCCAAACGGTGACGCGCTCGGCAGACAACACCTTTATGTACCCTTGCGCCGATGTCGATCCGCATGTCTGCGGAAACGTGCTTTCAGGTTGCGTTTGGGACACGCGCGAGGCATTGGCGATAACCGAGCCGTTGGACGGACTGCAGATCATCGGTGACTTGCTGGTCAATAGCGTGCTGCTTCATGCAGGTTCGTCAATCACGCCGGCAATCACCATCGACTTCCTGACGCTCGACGATGACGATGCAGATATCGGAAACGGAACGCCACACTCGTCGGAGATTCTTTCCGGGTTCGGTGCGCACAACATGGCTCCCCTGGAACCGCCATCCAATAACCAGTGTATCGATGCGATCGCCGCCTGCCCCGGAGTGATGCCCGGGACGACATTCGGCGCGCTACCATCTGGTTCGTCAACGTGTGCGCAAAGCAATCCGTCACCCGATGTTTGGTACAGGTATTCACCGATGCAATCCGGATCTGTGACTGTATCTCTGTGCGGAGCAGGCACCAATTATGATTCGGCGATTTCGGTACACACCGGATGTCCGGGGCAGGTTTTTGACGAAATCGCCTGCGACGACGACGGTTGCGGACCCACATTCGGTCCCTCCGAGGTTTCTTTCATCGCTGCGGCTGGGGAGACGTACTTTATTCGCGTCATGGGCTTTCTCGGTTCGGTTGGCGACTTTGAGCTACAAATCTTCGGCCCACCGTGCGTGGCCGAATCGCCCGAAGCGCTGCGTTTTCGATTTCCTGAGGGGCGGCCTGCCCAAGTCGCGGCGAATGTTCCAAGAAGTATTCCGGTGGAAGTCAAGGCGGGAACCGAGCACGTGAATACAACAACGGCAATGCTGCACCATCGCAACGATGGTGGCACGTATCAGTCAATTCCGATGACCTGGCTGGGGGGCGACCTGTTTGAAGCCGTCCTTCCACCTTCAATGTGTACCGACTCGCCGGAGTACTACTTCAGTGCAGAGGGCGACGGAGGGACGCTTGTTAAAGCGCCGCCAACCGCGCCAGCCGACGTGTACACAACGTTTGTCGGGGCAACAAAACCGATCTTTGAGGACGATTTTGAAACAGACAAAGGTTGGACTGTTTCGGGCAGCGTTTTTGAAGGCGATTGGGAACGCGGTATTCCGGTGAACAACAACCGCGGCGATCCCGATAGCGACTTCGATGGGTCGGGTCAGTGTTACCTCACGGAAAACGATCCGTCCGATCCCAACTCTGACGTCGACGGAGGTACAACGATTCTCACGTCACCGCCATTCGATCTGAACACCGGCGGGGTCATCAGTTACGCCTATTGGATCGATGCCGGTCCCGGCAGTTTCGACGAAGACTATTTGCTCACCAGCATCTCGATCGATCCGGCAGGTTCGATCTGGTTTCCGGTTCGCGCCCATACCATCGCGCAACCGATTTGGAAAAATGATGCGATTCTGGTCGGCACCGAAGTTCCGGCAAGCGCAACGATACGCATTCGATTCAGCGCCACTGATCTTTCCATCGGAACCATCGTCGAAGCCGCCATCGACGACGTGCGCGCCGAGGCCTATTCATGCGGCATTTCGGTATCGTGTGCGGACGGCCTCCTGAATCAAGGTGAGATTCGAATCGACTGTGGGGGGCCTTGCGATCCCTGCGAGTGTACATCGGATGATGCATGCGATGACGGATTGTTTTGCGACGGTTCTGAGACATGCGATGAATTTGGGGCGTGTGTGGATGCGATCGCGCCATGCGATGTAGGGCAGTGGTGTCGTGAGTCAAACGATCAGTGCGTGCCGTTCGGCGACGGGGATTTTGATATTGATGGCGACGTGGACCTGAAGGATTTTGCTGTGTTCCAAACGTGTTTTGGCAGTATGGCGGCTGGGCTGTGCGAAAAGGGCAACCTTTCTGGGTCGGGAATCATCGATTTGGAAGACTTTGCAATTTTTGAAGGCCTGCTTTTGGGGCCGTGACACTGGGCAATTTATTCGGCAGAGTGAATCAAATGGTCGGGAGGAATCGTCGACAAAGTTTGCAAGGGGGTTGGCATTTTTTGAAAAATCTCAGGCCAGCCAAATGGTGTGTCCGGGTTGTTTCGGGCCTTTCGCCTTGACTTGAAGCCCCTTTTTCTGCAAATATAGTAGGTGTGTGGTCCATAGTGTGTGCAGTTATTGGATTCAAAACTGACTAGCGAATAATTCTGGTGAGCTACGCTGATCAGCAGGTAATCGGTCTTTATGCCCGATGCTCAGATCTTGATTGGCGTTGACTTAAACGGAACACGCATAGCGTCAATCATTGAAATGAATCTCGCCGCAGGCCAGTAGTGGCCTATTCGTCTTGGAGACAATCTTTATGTTCAGAATCAAAACACAACGTAGTGGTGGTTTTACTTTGGTGGAACTTCTCGTCGTCGTTTCCATCATCGCTCTGTTGATTTCTATTCTCTTGCCGTCTCTACAAAAAGCCCGCGATAGTGCCAAGAAAATCAAGTGCGGTGCAAATGTCCGAGGAATCGCGCAAGCGGGCTTGACATATGCGGCAGACGATCGACAGGAGTTCGCAATTCCGATTAACGTAGCCGATGCCGAGTTTCCCGAATCGTATCGCTCGTCGTATTCGTTCGGCGGAAAGAGCGGCACCGGTCATACAGGTAATGTTTCCCAAAGCTTTTTCTCGGGTGTGAAGGGTCAGGGTTCCACCCATCGTCCGCTCAACCGAATCATGTATCCGCGTGCCACCTTCTATCAGGCAACCGGTCCGTTTGGAAACTGGGTTCCAGATACCAAGGAAGACTTGCCGATTTACACATGCCCCGGCGACAAGGGCTTTCCTGGAATGCACATGCAGGGCTGGCGCGACAATAAGAACAAGTCGTCTTATGACTATTTTGGGACGGCCTACAACGCTAATGTATACTTGGTTGGGCAGTCGGGTCTTGGCGTGACTGTTGCGTCAAATTCACCTTATCGCAGATCGCTTTCACAGGTGCCCAATTCAGGCAATACGATTCTCTATATGGAAAATGCGGCACGCTATGCCCAGTACGCGAACAACCCTGAGTTGAATCAGGATTCCTCGGGTGGATGTCACTGGCCTTATCAGTATGGCGATTTTACCGCTAAGGGATTTCATAAGCAGGATTGGCGCTTCAACGTCGCATTTTGTGATGGTTCGGCACGGTATATCAAGATCAAGGGACACGGTCGCGTCGACTACGGACCCGGAACTGTTGAGTCACAGAATCAGTGCATTCTCGTGCGTGGTCTGGACTGGCAGGTTGATACGATGCCATCCAAACCACTTGAAACGAATAAGACCCGTTCACAAGACATCAGCGGGCACGTGCAGTTGGATGGCACGGAAGGACAGTTCCTGGTCGTCAACAACTAGAGGTCGAACAAGGCGACGGATCGATCATGAACGCATTTCTTTCAAGAGCCTATCGGCTGAGCGGCATGAAGAGTCCTCATTGCCGTGGATTCACGCTGGTGGAGTTGTTGGTGGTCGTTTCGATTATTGCGCTGTTGATATCGATTCTGTTGCCGTCTTTACAAGGGGCGCGGGACAACGCGAAGTCGGTCAAGTGCGCCGTCAACATGCGGAGCATTGTTCAGGCTGGACTGACTTATGCGTCTGAAGATCGACAGGAATGGGGCATTCCCGTGAATGAGGCGGACGCCGAATTTCCTGAGTCTTGGCGATCGAATTACAGTTTTGGTGGGAAGAGTGGTACCGGTGCGACCGGAGTTGTGAGCAGCAGTTATTTTTCGGGTGCGTCGCCTCGATTCCATGGATCGATTCACCGACCACTCAACCGTGTTCTCTATCCGAAAGCAAATTTCTACACCGCAGTGGGTCCGTTTGGCAGTTGGTTGCCTGACACAAAAGAGGATTTGCCCGTATACGAGTGCCCGGGCGACAAGGGCTTTCCCGGAATGCACATGAAAGGGTGGGCTGGTCGACCCCAGGATACGTCGTACGATTATTTCGGAACCGCCTATAGCGCCAATGTTTACTTGGTCAGTTCCGCAGGTGCAGGCCAACCGGTTCGTTCGAATTCGCCGTATCAGCGGTCGCTTTCGAGGGTTCCCAACGCGGGAAACACCATCATCTACATGGAAAACGCTGCGCGCTATGCCGCATATGCCAATAACTCCGAACTCAATCAACCGACGAATAATTGCTGGTGGCCATACACATACGGTAACTTCACTGCCAAGGGATGGCACAAGAAGAACTGGCGGTTTAACGTTGGATTCTGCGACGGATCAGCCCGCAAGATAAAGCTG
Organism: Alphaproteobacteria bacterium; assembly: GCA_028285105.1. Lineage (GTDB taxonomy): Bacteria > Planctomycetota > Phycisphaerae > UBA1845 > UBA1845 > UBA1845. Next base: position 133,293 of record JANQQE010000013.1, on the reverse strand, counting down.
AAAGGTCATACGCTGGTCGAATACGGACCGGGAACGATTGAAGCCGTAAACCGGTGCATCTTGCTTCGCGGGCCGGATTGGCAAATCGACACCTTGCCTGGAGCACTCTTGCAGACGAACAAGATTCGTTCCCAGGATATTGACGGCCATACGCCTAACCGTGATGGCGCAGACGGTCAGTTCCTTGTCGTCGACCATCCTGGAAGCGTCTGAGTCCGTCAACGCAAGCAGATGATAGTCCGTCAATGCAGATTTGGCGGCTTCTTTGCAATCGATGGTCACGAGCAGGGGCAAATACCCCAACATCTACCCAGCCAACCGGTTCAAGTCCGGTTGGCTTTTTTTTGTCCAAAACGAATGACAGCACACACCCTGACTCGAACTGTGCGGCGATTTCGAGTGTCTGATGCTCGTTTGGTCCGACGAGATACTTCCCGCGAAACCAAATCACGTCATTTCAGATGAGCAATGAGAATCCAGCAGATTTTATGACACGTGATCCGTACACCGATGATGTTATGGGGGCCTTTGAGTAGGTCGTCCCCCCTCTGGTAGGGCACGGTTGAAACCGGCCAGTCGCGTGTCGAAATCCAGCGTATGCAATTTTGGCTTGGAAGATCGCAGCATGCCAATTCTTGATCGGCAGGGACACGTTCTGATCGTCGAAGACGATCGAAGTCTTGCGATGATTCTGCGCGCACACATGGTCAATTCAGGGTTTCGGACAACCATCTCGCACAATGGGGAAGCAGGTCTTGAACTTGCTGAACAGGAATTACCCGATGTCATTGTTCTTGACATTCAGCTGCCGGGCATGGATGGATTAAGCGTGACGCGGGCCCTTCGCGAAAACGCTGAAACCAAAGACATTCCAATCATATTGATAACCGCCCGCAGCGGACGAGACGATATCGTCCTCGGGCTTGATGCCGGGGCGCAGGACTACGTCATCAAACCGTTTGATGTCGTTGAATTGACTGCGCGCGTCCGTTCGATGCTCAAACTGCGCAACGCTCAGCTTGAGATCGAAGCGCTCAATGACAACCTCGAAGCGCGGATTCAGCAGGCGTCCAAGCGTTTGGAACTGCTCTATTCCTTCGTCCGCGATCTCAACAAAGCGCAGGATGCCGAACGTATTTACGATCTGATGATCGACGCCGTGAAAAGTATTAGTGGGTGCAAACGTGTTTCGATCATGGTGCTCGATCGAAACTCAAACAAACTCAGTTGCAAACGAGCCCTTGGAATCGCGCCGGAAGTTGCAAAACAGATGTGTGTCCAATCGGATTCGGGAATCGCCGGTAAAGTATTCTCTACAGGCACGACAATGGTAGCCCGAGCGCACGGTGCAGGTGACAACGCTCCAGGGGCGTATCAGTCGGACACTTTCTTGAGTACACCACTTGTTTCGACGTACATGGTCAGCGGGTCAAAGCGTCTCGGTGTCCTAAACGTCACCGACAAACCCGACGGCGAGCCTTTCTCCGCCGATGAAATCGACTGCATTTGTTCCATCGCCGACTCTGCCGCCATCGCACTACACAATGCGGAACAGCGGTCGAATCTGAGTCACTCGCTAAATGCACTGCTTTCGACAGTGGGCCGCCTCAGCGAATATCGAGACGAGGAAACCGGGCTGCACCTCGAGCGGGTCAAGGAATACACGCACATACTGGCCATGCGATTGGGCAACTGCCCGGGATTTTCCGATGTTGTGACGCAGCGGTTTATCGAAGACATCTACCAAGCCGCTCCGCTACACGACATTGGCAAGGTGGGTATTTCCGACGACATCCTCAACAAACCCGGGGCGCTCACTGACGAAGAATTTCAGATCATGAAAACCCACACAACCATCGGGCATCGCACGTTGCAACTCGCCATAGAGGAAGCTGGCCCCATTCCTTTGCTGGAGTTGTGTGCAAATATCGCCTACTGCCATCATGAGCGCTACGACGGAAAGGGTTATCCGCGCGGAATTGCCGGTGACGACATTCCGCTGTCGGCACGCATCATCGCACTGGTCGATGCTTACGACGCCATCACCAGTCAGCGGTGTTACAAAAAGCCATTGCCTCACAGCGAAGCTGTCGAGATTATCAAAAAAGACGCGGGAACACACTTCGATCCACGAATCGTCGAGGCGTTCCTCGACGTGGCTGATGAATTCGATCGGATTCGAGAAACCAAAGCCGATACCGAAGAAACTGTTCGCCAAAAAGCCGAATTCGTCCCAACGATGTAACGACGCGCACTCACCGATGCTTGCGGTCAGCGTGCGCGCAGAATACGGTCCGATGTTGAAAACCACTGAGACTCGAAAGTGAAATGCTAAGCTTCGAACAAGTCGGGAACGTTGGCTGTGATGTGGGCTAAAAGGTCTTTGACATTGACGACACCGAGCGGTTGCTGTTCTTCGTTGACAATTGGCACATGGCGAAACCCGCCGACCGACATCTTGTTGAGGGCGAAGGTCAGCGGTGTGTCGGATTCCAGAGCTTCGGGGGCTGGTGTCATGAAGTCTCGAACGGGTGCACCTTTGAGGTTTTCGAAATCTGCAGTCAGTTTCCGCAACACGTCACGCTCAGTGAAGATGCCGACCAGCACGCCGCCAAAGGCGACCATGGCACAATTGAAACCGCGTTCGGCCATCTTAAGGATGACGGATTCAACGGAATCGAGTGGTTCAACGACGAGCGGATCGGGCTTGACAGCGCCGATAACGTGATCATTGTGGAGGCGTTCTTCAAGGGGGTCGAGCGAACGGTTTTCGACAGCAAAAAGGTCGCTGTTGCATTCCGAACAGTTGTCGGCGCCAGCGAAGTTTTCAGTTCCACAATCAGGGCAAAGCATGGTCACTTCCTTTCAGTCTGAAGCCTGGTCTTTCCCCTAACCACTTGATCGTCGAATCTCCGGCGACTTCAATACATCAAGCGCCCCGGATTCTTGGTCAACGACCGGTCTTTACTCGACATTCCGCTTCTACTCGACGTTCCATGTATCCCCGGCATTGAGCAGTTTGTCGATTTCCGCATCTTCCGCCGTTTCCGGTGGATCGGATGCCTCGCACTGATCGTCCAGCACGTATTCGTAGCACGGCCGTTCAACCGCACGGAAAACGCCAAACGGTTCCGGGAAATTCGGGTGATACATGCGACTCAGCAGATACGCGAGGGAAGGCTCTGCCGCTTTCTCATCGTGGAACAGGAGGTCGTCTTCGCTGACGCCCTCGCCTAAGGTAACGACCTCAGGATCGGTGCAATTGAGGCGAACGCCCTTGTCACGATCCTTTCCAAAAATCATGGGCTTGCCATGTTCGAGGATGAGACGTGTGTCTTGCTTCGTACCCTTGTCGGTTGCGTAGCTGAATGCCCCGTCGTTGAAGATATTGCAGTTCTGATAGATTTCGACGAATGACGTGCCTTTGTGAGCAGCCGCTCTTTCCAGAACATAACCCATGTGCTTTAAGTCCACATCGAGCGTGCGCGCGACAAAGCTGGCCTCCGCGCCGATCGCCACTGAAAGCGGATGCAGCGGGAAATCGATTGCACCTTTGGGCGATGTCTTGGTCCGCTTACCGACCTCCGACGTTGGCGAGTACTGACCCTTGGTCAAACCATAGATGCGGTTGTTGAACAGCAGCACCGTCATGTCGATGTTGCGGCGGATGGCGTGCAGCAGGTGGTTACCGCCGATACTCAATCCGTCGCCATCACCGGTGACGACCCACACCTGCAATTCCGGGCGTGCGATCTTCAAACCGCTTGCGACGGCCATCGCTCGTCCGTGAATGGAGTGGAACCCGTACGTGTTCATGTAGTATGGGAAGCGACTGGAACAGCCGATGCCCGAGACGAACACGATGTTCTCCTTGGGAATGTTCAAGGCGGGCAAGGTCTTTTTGACCTGGGCCAAAATCGCATAGTCACCGCAACCCGGACACCATCGCACTTCCTGATCGGAAGCGAAATCGGACGGCTTGAGCGGTTCGACCGGCATTTCTACTTTCATGGCTTCTGTTCTTTCAACTCTATTTTAAGGCTGTTTCGATCGCTTCTTCGATTTCGGAAACGAGGAAGGGTTTCCCCTGCACCTTATTGATGCCCTTTGCGTCAACGAGGAAATCGCTGCGCAGTTTGATAATCAACTGCCCCATGTTCATTTCCGGGACGATCACTTTCTTATATCGCTTGAGCACCTCACCCGTGTTGCTGGGCATGGGGTTGAGGTATCGCAGATGGGCATGGGCGACCTTCTTACCCGAGTTATTCGCCCGCTCGACCGCAGTCGTGATCGCTCCATACGTACTGCCCCAGCCAACCACAAGCAGATCGGCATCGACATTGCCTTCGACCTTCAGATCTGGAATGGATTTTGCGACATTGGCGACCTTTTGGGCACGCTCATTCACCATCGCCTGGTGGTTGTCGGGATCGTAGTTGACGTTACCGGTCACAGCCTGCTTTTCGAGGCCACCGATACGATGCTCCAAGCCCTTCACACCCGGGATCGCCCAGGGTCGCGAGCCGCGATCATCGCGCTTGTAGGGCAAGAATGTGTCGCCGTTGTTGTTTTCAGCATGCTTGACCGGAAACTGCGGTAAGTCTTTCGACTTCGGGATGCGCCATGGTTCACTTCCATTGGCGAGGTATCCGTCTGTCAGCAACATCACCGGCGTCATGTATTGCACTGCGATACGCATCGACTCGACGGCCATATCGAAGCAATCTGCCGGTGTACAAGCCGCCACCACCGGCATTGGGCATTCGCCGTTGCGTCCCCACATGGCCTGCAAGTAGTCGGACTGTTCTGTCTTGGTCGGAAGGCCGGTACTCGGTCCGCCGCGCTGAACGTTTACGATGACCAAGGGCAATTCGGTCATCACCGCCAGACCCATCGCCTCGCCCTTGAGCGCGACTCCCGGACCGCTGGTGCTGGTCACGGCGCAATCGCCACCAAATGCAGCCCCGATCGCCGAACAGATAGCGGCGATTTCATCCTCGGCTTGGAATGTTTTGACGCCCATTTGTGGCATCGATGCGAGCGTTTCGAGAATCGTACTTGCGGGTGTAATCGGATAGCTGCCAAGGAACAATTTCTTGCCAGCCCGCCGAGCGGCAGTTGCCAGCCCCATCGCCGTTGCTTCGTTACCGGTGATCTTGCGATACTTGCCCGGTGCTATCTTGGCTTTGGCGACGCGGTATGCTTGCGGGAACAATTCAATGGTGTCGCAGTAGTTCCACCCAGCGCGAAGGGCCGCCGTATTGGCGTCGGCGACGGCTGGGGTCTTACCCATCTTCTTTTCGATCCAGTCCTCGATCGGTTTGAGGGGTCGCTCGTACAACCAGCAGACCACGCCCAGAGCGAAGAAGTTCTTGCAGCGGTTTACGCCCTTGGTATTCAGTCCGAAATCGCCGGCAGCCTCAGTCGTGAGCTTGCCCATCGGCAGCTTGTGGACGCGATAATCGCGAAGCGTACCGTCTTCAAGAGGACTGACATCCAGCCCGGCCTTTTGCAGGTTCGACTTCGTGAAGGCGTCTTCGTTGACGAGAATAATCCCGCCCTCGATGACGTCCTGGAAGTTCATTTTCAAGGCGGCCGGGTTCATCGCGACAAGCGTATCGACTTCATCGCCAGGCGTATGAATGTCGTACTTGCTGAAGTTGATTTGAAACCCGCTGACGCCCGGAAGTGAGCCAGCCGGCGCGCGAATTTCCGCGGGGAAATCCGGCAGTGTCGCCACGTCGTTTCCGAAGATCGACGAACTGTTGGTGAACTGCGTACCGGCAAGTTGCATACCGTCACCGGAGTCGCCGCAGAAGCGAACCGTTACGGTATCGTTTTCTTGCCGCTTCACTGGTGTTGAACTGTTTTCTGTGGCTGTTGACGTCGCCATCCGACTCATCACTCCTGAATTTTAATGACACCGGCTGGGCATGTTCCAGCACGTGACCACACCGTGTTAACAAGGGATCGGGTTAGTACGGGATTATGCCCCACGGTGCGGACGGTATCTTTGTGTTTTCGATCAAGCGCCTTCCCGGGTTGCGGTTCCTGTTTGAGGAGATTGTGGCAGGTTATATATGGCCATTGGAAAGTGTTCAATCAGGTAGTTCACGATTCGTCTGACTGAAACGATTCCGATGACCAGCTCGTTTTCATCAACGACAGGCATGTGTCGGTAACCGCCCGAATTCATGCGACGAATCACGTCGCGAACACCGTCGGTCGGACGCACGACATCGGCATTGGTTGTCATGACTTCGGAGATGGAATCGTCCTGCGAGCGACCCTTCGCCAAAACGCGGGTGAGTATGTCGCGCTCGGTGAAGATGCCCAGCAGCTTTCCGACAGGGTCGCATACCAATGCGCACCCCTTCGACTTTCGCCGAAGGATATCGATTGCGGTCGCGATTCGGTCTTCGCCAGCAACGGTGATCGGGGCCTCGATGCCCAGGTCGCGGATGGTGTCTTGATGTAGGTTTTCAGCAAGGCTCATGTTGTATTTGTGCATCCTCCGCCGATTGGACCCCCATAACCCAGCGGATTACTGGAAGGATAGGAGGTCCGGATATCAAATTCAAGGCCACTTGTGCAACGAATCGACCCAAAAAAAGTCATCCACCTCCGCTTTGATCCGAATGACCTGTTGCCAATCGTTGAGGCGAATTTATTGGGTCGCACGTCAGCGGCCGTTGGTGCGTCTCATCCATATGGGCTGCGGACTTCTTGGATCTGTCCGCACAACCAAGGGGCATCGACTAACTGGCTGCGAAGTATCGACTTTTCTTGGAAAATTCTGCCAAAAGCGCGCCGATCCGATGCCCGTCAAATGTCTGTGTAAATGACCTGTGCAAACCTTCACAAAGCTCGGGAACGACCATCCGATGTTGGCCATCGGTGGCCGAAGCGGTCGTGCCGTCCGATCGATGGCGGGGCGAGCGGCTGGAATGCCCGAGTCCAACCGATATACTTGGATAGGCAATGACGACATGACTGCGGTATGGGAAGAGTATTCATCCCATAGATGCGGAGTCGGTCGGTTTGAGATTGGCCCATTCGCATCGGATTCAAATTTCGATAAACCAATCGGTCCGCCTCCATGAGCGCCACGACATGACCCCTCCGAATAGTCTGTGCGGGTCTCGAATCTGGCGGGTTGGCTGAGGTCCGATATCTGACAGGATGCCCCTTGATGAAATTCCACGAAAGCATTCTTGATGTGGTCGGCAACACGCCGATGGTCAAGCTCAACCGCATGGTCGAACCGGGGATGGCCACCATCCTCGTCAAGGTTGAATTTCTGAACCCCGGCGGTTCAGTCAAGGATCGTATGGCCATCCACATGATCAACCGCGCCGAAGAAGCCGGTCTGCTCAAAAAGGGTTCCACCATCGTCGAGAGTACTTCGGGCAACACGGGGCTGGGTCTCGCGATGGCTGCGGCAGCTAAGGGCTACCGCTGCATCTGCACCATGCCCGACAAGATGTCGCAAGAAAAGATCGACATGTTAAAAGCCGTCGGTGCCGAGGTCGTCATCACACCGACTGACGTCCCGCACGACGCACCCGAAAGCTACGTCGAGGTGGCCAAGCGCATCGCCCGCGAAACATCCAACTCATTTTACACCGATCAGTATTACAACATGGCCAACCCCGAAGCGCACTACCTGACGACCGGTCCGGAGATTTGGGACGAAACCGACGGCAAAATCGATTGTCTTGTCGGCGGCATCGGAACGGGTGGAACAATCTCCGGGGCAGGCAAATACCTCAAGGAAAAAGCCGCCGAAACCGGAAAAGAATTTCGCATCGTTTGCCCTGACCCTCATGGCAGCATTTACAAAGATGCTCATGCGGATCGTGAACCGCAGCAGGACCACGTGTATGCCGTCGAAGGCATCGGTCATGATTTCATGGTGGGGACGCTCGATCTAACGGTAATTGATGAGGTGATGAACGTGACGGATAAGGACTCGTTCATCACCGCACGTCATTTGGCCCGGAAGGAAGGGATTTTTGCTGGCGGGTCGGCAGGGACAGCGCTTTGGGGAGCGCTTCAAGTCGCGAAGGAACTCGGCGAGGGAAAGTTGGTCGTATGCATCCTGCCGGATTCGGGCAATCGATACCTGAGTAAGTGCTTCAATGACGACTGGATGAAGGACAATGGTTACCTCGACCATGAGGAACGGATGGGCCATGTCCATGAACTGCTGGAGTTCAAAGGCGAGGTGGTCGATTGCGCTAGTCCGGATGAACCGATCGAAACGGTCGTCGCCAGGATGATCGAGAAGGGCTACTCGCAGATGCCGTTGCGACAAACAGGCAACGGCGAGTACCAGATGATCCACGAAAAGGATTTGCTGCACGGACTGGTGTCAGGCCGATGCAGACCCAAAGACCCCATCTCCAAGTCGGCTGCCCCGATGCAAGGGCGCGTCAGCATGCTCGACTCGCTGTCCAAAGTGCAAGGCATATTGGACACCGACAATGTAGCCGTCGTCATCGAAGAAGATCAAATCGTAGGCATCATCAGCAAGATCGATATGGTGCGCTATCTGTCGTCGAAGTCATAGGTGGTTTTGCGCGAAAAAGCCACATAAGCGATTCCGATGATCGCGCCAATTCCCAAGCCATAAACCCAAGTCGAAGAGTCCGACCACACGAGCAATTTTAAGACCGTCGTATGGACTAGCAGCGCCAACGCCATGAGTCGCAACCACGTACTGCGTGCCGTTATCAACCCGTAAACAATTAGCACCATATGCCCCGAGAACGGGGTTGTCGTTATAAACATTCGCGACGCGGCAATTGCGATGGCTGTAATATCAAATGCGCACTTGACGGGTAGGTGCGCGCGGCTATATGTGAGGCGATCAGACACCAACAGCGCCGCGAAGATGATCGCGGGCGGGACATACTGAACAAAGTGGAATGTTTCGCTCCAGTCTGAGCGGATTGCTTTGAAGACTGCCAGCCACACAGAAATTACAATTGCAATAGCGACGATTGCGCGACCCTTGGTCGTGGTGAGATGCGGAGTTTTATTCATCACGTTGCTCGAATGCCCCGTGTGCGTGGAGAATCCTAAACCATTCATCGACAGACATGCCGTCTCGCTGAGCAATGTACAAGGGATGCTCGGATTCGTGCAGATAAACGTATGGCCGACTCGGAGATGGCTGTAAGACTACATTCGTTTTCAATGACAAAGTATCAGGAAGTCCGGCAAGGCGATTGCTCAACCACCCGAAGTAGGGCGGTTCGTCAGGTGCTTCAGCGTCAAACAGTTCCTTGCAACGTTCAAAGTTCTTCACACTGAGCGATATCCAAACTCCGAACATGAAGCATTCGGATTCGGGTTCAAGAATCGGAATCGGCAAAACGCCACGAACAAAATGGTCATCCTCGATGGTGCATTAGTCGGATGAAAGCCCGGCACCAGCACGCTCGGATTCGTTGAGTTCGGCATAATAATGCGGCATGCTGAATCCAAAATCACTCACACCGGTGTGCGTTTGGCCGCAATGATTGCAAATTAATCCGCGTTCTGATTCCATGTCTATAGTCTTTCCGGCAATGGCCATCTAAAATAGTGGTCAAGTGTATCAGATTCGATAGCGTTAGCGGTATAGTAAAACAATTCATGCTGTGCCGAACGAGCGCTTTAAATGTATATGTCGTTTCGACCTTTGATACTTAGGTATGTTCATTCGCTTCGAATCATTCAGAAAGAACGAAGAAGCCGACTCCTGTCTCGGCGTGTTTCAAGCTGCTTTTGATCTTCGCAAATCGGGCGGGCTCGCATTGCATGAGGAGGAATGGTTGGCCGAGGAGTTGGCGTGGCTGAAAATGCACCTGATCTCGCCCGACATCCTGCGCGATGAAGGCACGCAGCGGGCGATCAGTTGGTTCAAGCCCAACGCTGCGCGAGCGATTGAAAAAGTCCGCAGCATCGCCGCGCTCCTGGAGCAGCACGGTGTTCTTGTAAGAATGAAAAAGACCAACGATCCGGGCGTCGTCATCTACGAAGACCGGTGGCAAGTGGTGGCGATTCCGCATCGGCGAAAGCACCCGCGATATCAAAAAGTCGAAGGTTAATAGCATGCGATGTAGGGTGCGTCTTGGACGCACCTGTTAATTCAGTTGCGTTTTCAATGCGCAAAGCCTGCTGATTTAAGGACCAATGACCTGTGGATGCTCAATCGACCGAGAATCGCAGAATCACATTGTTTCGCAAGGCCTTGAAGGCAATCACGTGGACGATTGCGATTCTGTTTATTGGAGCGTTTTCTCTGTACTCTTGGTCCAATCGCGATGCCGTCAAAATCCGGGGCACACTGGCGACGGGACGGCTGGCCGATTTGCCCGAATCGGCGACGAACGTTGAAGTCACTACGGTTGGGAACATGTTCTCCAGGCAATTCTTCCTGCGGTTTGACGCGGACTCCAACGACATCGAAACTTTTATCGCTGGATCACCCGGACTTAAGGGAATCACGCCCGAATATCTGGATTCTCAGAACCAATATCCGAAACCGACAAAACAGAGAGACGCATTGGGCTTCGAGGATTCAGAGGCCTATTTACCGGGAACAACACATGGAACGCGCATCCGATGGTGGGCTCCGGTCGTTCGCGAGCGGGGCCGACTTTTCGAAATTCCCTGGGACAAAAACCAAAACTACGGCGTGGTTATTATCGATGATGTTTCAAACGTGGTCTTTGTGAAGACTGGACACAGTTAAGCGAGCGATTTAACTGAGTCTAACGAGAGACAGGTAGCAGGTACGTCCGGGACGCACACTACGTTGTGGTTATCGTTTTCTTGAATTCGAGGCCTGCGGCGGCTAGTTCTCTTAGTATTGCTGAGTAGATTGCTGCGTGCGTTGGGATGTGTGAGCCTGTTATGGGCAGGTCGTCCGTTAGTAGTAGCTTGGCGGCGATGGCGGCTGGTAAGCCTACTGTTTTGGACATTGCGGTGAAGCGGTTGGGTTCGCCGTATTCGATGAGGGTGGAGATGACTTTTTCGCGACGGTTGTTGTCTTCGGGGTAGCGGACTTCCAGTTCGTGGACGAGTACGACCATGTCGCGCTCGGTTTCGCTCAGCGTCAGCTTCTTTTGCAACAGATGGCTCAAGACTTCAGCCGACGTTTCGCCGTCGATGCCTGTTGGTTCCTCCGAGAACAATCCCAGCCACTTGAACTTTTCCATGATGCTGCCTGTCGGGCTGATCTGCAGGTGATTGGCGACGCGCTGCGGCAGGTTGTCGCCCGATGTGTTTCGCGGGAGAAACATCTCGACGATTTCGGCGAACGTGCGGCTGGCCAGGTTTGGGATGCGCAATTCTTCATTCGGTAAGCCGAGTCTTACGATTTGCAGCCATGTTTCGCTCCATCCTGGATAGCGCAGCGTGCCGCGAATCATCGTGTTGGCATCGTCGAGGCCGTAAATCTTCTTGTAGGAAAGCGAGTCGCGGTTGGGGTAAGCTTCCATCGTGCCCAAGCCTTCAACTTCGACCACCCAACTGCGGCGGAAGACCTGCCAGTGCGGGACGATTTTGATCTGTCCGTGCTTGAGGTATTGGGCTCCATGCTCGGCGGCCATCACGACGTTTCGGGGGTTCCAGGTGATGGCGTACTTCAACGGGTTGGAAAGTGAGTCGGGGGCGGGAATACCGCTGCCGTACGAGACAAAACCTTCGACCACGCCGCCGCGTTCTCGCACGTCGGCGATCAGCGACATCGACGACATGTGGTCGATGCCCGGATCGAGCCCGCACTCGCAAAGGATCAAGACGTTGGCTCGCTGGGCATCGGTGTGCAATTCGCGGACGCGTTGATCGCGATATGACGCGGAGATCATGTGCGTTTTATATTGTACGCATTCCCACGCGACGAGATGCTGAAACGATGGGGCGAGCATGTTGATGACAACGTCGGATCTTTTGATTTGCGCGGTCAGCATGGCCATGTCGGTGGCGTTGAGCGCGATGGCGTCACCACGCGGGTGACCGGCGACGCGCTGGGCTGCAACGTCAACATCGCGGTCTGCAACCGTCACGAACCACCCGTTGGCTTCTGCGTGTTCAAGCAGATACGAAATTAGAAACGGTGAGCTTTGACCGGCACCGAGGACCAGAATCTTCTTCATCTGTGCAAACCCAATTTGTGTAAACCCAATCGTGCGAGACATTCAGCTGTGACCGATTTCAAAATGTAAATCGTCACAGGGTGGGCGACGATCTTAGCGTACTGCATGGGCAGGGCAAATCGATTGACCGGTTGACGAAATTCGACATCAATCTTTGCGTAACCATTGCCCATGACGGGGCTTAGGCCATATAGTATGCTGAGCGTAAATTGCATTGGGCGCGGAAATTCGTTGGGCAGCACGTCTGTTTCGATAAATCGCAACGGTCCCACCGGTGGAGTGGTTGATTTGTTCCTTCATGTCTTACGAGCGTTGTTTATTTTCATCGTGGTGGCTGTAGCATGGAGTTTTATCGCCGCTGATGACGATCAAGCCAGTCCCCTACGAGTCCTGCAACTCAACAAGGAACTGGTTCTCATTGGCATCGTGCTGATTGGCCTTTTGGTCATTGCGGTCGACACGTTTATTTCGCAGAAATCGCTCCTTGCGATATCTGGATTGTTTTTCGGTGTCATCGTGGGGATGGTCATTTCGTACGGCTTGTCGATGATCATCGACCTCGGCGTTCAGGCGTTGTGGCCGGAATTGCGACAAGAGGTTTACGCGGATGTACTGGTCGATCGCGACCTCTTAAGAGTCGACGAAGATACGGGCACGTCCGTTCTGGTCACCGAGAAAGTGCCCGACAAGCAGTTCGTCGGTTACCGCGACCATCCGTTCATCAGCACGCTGAAAATCATCATGGGTGTTGTTTGTTGCTACCTGGCGGTCAGCTTCATCTATCAGACCAAAGATGACGTACGCTTCGTGATTCCATACGTGGAGTTTGCGAAAGACGTCAAGGGCAATCGTCCGCTGCTGCTGGATTCTTCGGTGATTATCGATGGGCGGATCGCGGATATTTGCGCGACCCATGTGATCGAATCCGAATTGATCGTCCCGCGATTCATCCTTCAGGAATTGCAGCTCATCTCTGACAGCGCTGACAGGTTGAAGCGCAATCGGGGCCGGCGCGGCTTGGACGTCCTCAACAAGATGCAGACGGCAGAAGATATCGACATCCGCATCATGGATGTCGAGATGGCCCGCAAGGACATCAAGCGCACCGTGGATGAAATGCTCGTCGAACTGGCAGTCGATATCGGCGGGCGGGTCGCGACAAACGATTATAATCTGAACAAGGTTGCTCAACTTCGCGGCATCACGGTTATCAACATCAACGACCTCGCCAACGCTCTCAAACCGGTGTTCCTCCCGGGAGAGCAGATGAAGATCAAAATCATCCGCCCGGGCGAAGAAGCCGGTCAGGGCGTCGGTTACCTCGAAGATGGCACGATGGTCGTCGTCGAGGGCGGTCGGGATGCCATTGGGAAGATGGTGGATATTGCCGTGACCAGTGCGCTGCAAACGTCAGCGGGACGCATGATATTCGGGCGGGTCGAAGCGGGGCGACCGCAATCGCCCGCACAGGACAAAAAAAATCAACCCAAACGCGAATCTCGTACGTAGAATTTGCAGTGATGACGAATGCTGCGAATGGGGATGAATGAGCAAAGGGAGACAGAACCGATGTCGAAGGTGGCGGTGATCGTTGCGGCGGCTGGCAAAGGTGAGCGTTTTGGAAACGACGAGCGAAAGACGCTTGCGAAGCTTGATGGCCGACCGGTGTTCCTGCGAACGCTCGAAAAATTCATCAATCGCGACGACGTGTGCAAGACGATTCTGGTGGTGGTGGCTGACGATGTTGAGGAATTCAAACAGAAGTTCGGTCCGAACCTCGGGTTCATGGGTGTGACGCTGGTCGAGGGTGGGGCGGAGCGCGTCGAATCGGTCGAAGCCGGTTTCAAGGCGGTTCCTGAAGATGCAGAGATGGTTGCGGTTCACGATGCGGCAAGACCGTGCGTCAGCGATGAAATGATCGATGCCGTCCTAGCCGAAGCCAAAAAAAGCGGCGCAGCGATTCTGGCGGCGCCTCTGGTTGGAACGATCAAACGGGCGACATCAGAGAAGGTCATCGAAGAAACGGTTCCGCGCGACAATCTCTATGAAGCCCAAACCCCGCAGGTCTTTCGTCGCGACATTCTGGAAAAAGCATTCGGCCAAAAACCCGATGACGTCAGCACCATCACCGATGATGCTGCTCTGGCAGAACACTTGGGCATCCCGGTGACCATCGTCGAATGCGACCGCACCAACCTTAAAATCACAACCAAATCCGATATCGCATTGGCCAACGCTATCATCAAATCACGACCGGCCAAATCGGTTCCCAAATTCGGCGCTTTTGAAGATGCGCAGTGGTAGCCGATATACGAAGCGGATTTTCTTGACCGAATCGTCGGTTCGATGTTAAATGGGGAAAGATTGGAAAGGAATTCAATCTTTGAACCATGTCGTCGGGTTGCGCCCGCGACCATCATGGTCTACATCGCCAAGGAGTGGCACATGTCACGATTCACCCATTGCGTATTGCACCGAGTATTACTGGGCGTTTTGCTCCTACCCGTTCTTCTGATTTCCGCCAGCGGCTGCAACATCGACGGACTTTTTGCCGACCGCCAGCATCGCGACGCGCCGCTGACGAGTTTCGACCGCCCTGAAGGAGTCGAAATACCCGACATCGTCATCATCGACGGCAACGAAGTGGACATGGTGGAGCAGGTCTTGGCCAACCGCGCGGTCTACAAGCGGTCGCTCGATGCGCTGCGCGATTTCTACGAGCGGCGCGGATATTTCAACAAGATGCAGTGGGCAGAGACGGAGTTGGACGAACTCGCGCATGTCAAACCGTTCCGCTACATTTTGTCGGCAGAGGTGCCTGCAGAGGACTTGCGACCGTCGCGCTCCATTGCAGAAGCCGACCGCATGTATGACGACGGCGTGATGTTGATGCGTCGCGGTGGGCACAAACTTCCGGTGGTGTATCGCAAGGACTACATGCACGAAGCGCTCGAAACGTTTACGCAGATGATCACCCGGTATCCCGACAGCGACAAGATCGACGATGCGGCGTTTCAGTGTGGCGAAATTCTGAAAGAGTATTATCAGAATCAGGATCGGTTGGCACTTCAATGGTACAGCCGAGCCCGCGAATGGGATCCAAGCACGCCGCACCCGGTGTTGTTTCAGTCAGCCGTCGTCAGCGATTTCAGATTACACGATCGCGCCCGGGCATTGGAATTGTACCAACAGGTCTTGAAGGAAGAGACGACCAACAAGTCGAACACGGCATTCGCCAGCAAGCGCATCTACGAATTGACCGAAGGCAGCAACATGGGTGAAGATCCATACCTGTACACGCGCGAACCGGGCAGCGAAAAGCGCGAAGCGCGTAATGCCGGCGATCGACAGAGTTACGATCGCGATTCGTACGACCAGAAGAGCTACGATTCCAACACGTATGAGCGGGATTCGTACGATCAGGACGGATACGACCAACCAAGTTATGAACGTCGTTCGACCGGCTACGATCGCTCTGCCAACGGTCAGCCGACATCACGGACGGAACGCAGCACGCAATGGAGCAGCGAGCGCAACGGCGGATGGCGCACCGAGCAGAGCGGTGATGGTGTGGCTCGGAGTCGCGAATCCGGATCGACGCGCAGCAGTTACGACCGTTACCAGGACTAGATGCCGCAGTCCA
Source organism: Alphaproteobacteria bacterium (assembly GCA_028285105.1). Classification (GTDB taxonomy): domain Bacteria; phylum Planctomycetota; class Phycisphaerae; order UBA1845; family UBA1845; genus UBA1845. The sequence goes on along the minus strand of JANQQE010000013.1, from coordinate 117,498 downwards.
TTGACTCGAGAATCTGTGGTCAATTGACACCATTCCCGGTCGCTTTTCATTGACGCTTGAGTGTGGGGGCATGCGATGGACGCATTTTTGGATGCAGCGTTGGAAGAGGCTCGGGCTGGTCTTTCTGAAGGGGGTATTCCGATCGGTTCGGTACTGGCGATCGATGGTAAGATTGTCGGTCGAGGTCACAATCGACGTGTTCAGAAGGGCAGTGCGATCCTCCACGCCGAGATGGACTGTCTCGAAAATGCAGGTCGGCTTACGGCTTCGGAGTATTCCCGGTCGGTCTTGTATTCGACGCTTTCGCCGTGCGACATGTGCAGCGGGACGGCATTGCTTTATAAAATTCCCAAGGTAGTCATCGGCGAAAACATGACATTTCAAGGGCCGGAAGACTACGTTCGGTCTCGCGGGGTCGAACTGGTGATTGCCAACGATGAGCGATGCATTCAGCTGATGCGCGATTTCATCGAAGCCCACCCCACGCTATGGAATGAAGATATCGGCGTGTAAATTTGCACCGCCATTCCGTATTCCGCTACAGTATTCCCATCGAGCATTATCATTATAAGGTTGACTTGTCACTGTCCCCAAGGACCACCGGGCTGTTTGTTGCAAAATTGGAGAAGGAATAATGAGAGTTGGAATGAAGAGCGTGGTGTTGGCGTTGATCGCGATGGTGATGGTGACTTGCGCAACTGTTCCTGTTGCAGCATGCACGAATTTCCTGATCACCAAGGGCGCGTCGGTGGACGGTTCGACCATGGTCACCTACGCAGCCGACGCCCACGTGCTTTATGGCGAGCTTTATCACACGCCAGCTGCCCGTCACATGCCCGGCGAAATGCTCAAGGTTTATGAGTGGGATACTGGCAAGTATCTTGGCGAGATCAAACAGGCTCTCGATACGTACACCGTCGTCGGTAACATGAACGAGCATCAGCTTGCAATCGGCGAAACGACGTGGGGCGGTCGAAAAGAGCTTTCCGATCCCAACGGCATCATCGATTACGGCAGTTTGATTTACATCACCTTGCAGCGCGCCAAGACCGCTCGCGAAGCCATCAAGGTGATGACCGAACTCGTCACGGAATACGGGTATTACAGCAGCGGCGAGTCGATGTCGATTTCCGACCCGAACGAGGTTTGGCTTTTCGAAATCATCGGTAAGGGTCCGAGCGGTGAAGACAGCAGCAAACGGGGAGCGGTGTGGGTGGCGCGGAAGATTCCAGATGGGTATATTTCTGGCCATGCGAATGCCTCGCGAATCAGACAGTTTCCGCTCAACGATCCGAACACCTTGTATGCCCCGGACGTGATTTCGTTCGCCCGCGATCAGGGATTCTACAGCGGCTCCGATGCTGAATTCAGTTTCGCCGATGCCTACGCGCCGCCGGATTACGGTGCGGTGCGGTTTTGCGATGCCCGCGTCTGGTGCATGTATCGGCGGGCTGCTCCTTCAAACAAGATTTCGGCCGACTGGGTCACCGGAGTTGAAGGGGCGGAACCGATTCCGCTTTGGATCAAGCCCGATCGCAAACTGAGTGTGCATGATGTCATGGAATTCATGCGCGACCATTTCGAGGGCACCGAACTGGACATGACGCAGGACATTGGTGCGGGGCCTTATGAGTTGCCGTATCGCTGGCGACCACTGACCTGGAAGCATGAGGGCGAAGAGTTTTTTAACGAGCGGGCAACGTCCACCCAGCAGACCGGTTTTTCGTTCGTGTCGCAGTCGCGGTCATGGCTGCCCGATCCGGTTGGAGGGATACTCTGGTTCGGCGTCGATGACACGTATAGCACGGTGTATGTTCCGATGTACTGCGGGATCAGCCGCGTGCCTCATTCGTTCGCAGTCGGGACAGGATCGTTTCAGGAGTTCACCTGGGATTCGGCGTTTTGGGTGTTCAACCATGTCTCGAATTATTCGTACTTGCGCTACAGCGACATGATCAAGGACGTGCAACTCGTGCAGCGTGAGTTGGAGGGGCGTTTCCTTGCGGACCAACCGGCGATCGATTCGGCTGCCAAGGCGCTTTACGAGAAATCGCCACGGTTGGCCGTTGATTACCTGACGGATTATTCATGCAATGCGGGCGACGCCACGGTGAAGCGCTGGCGCAAGTTGGGCGAGGAATTGCTCTTTAAGTATCTCGACGGGAATGTAAAGGACGAACACGGTAACGTGACCCATCCCGGTTATCCCGATTCGTGGTACGAGAAGGTGGCCAAGGCGACGGGTGGTCATCTGGTGATGAAGAAGCTCAAAGCTGAGGAGGAAGCAAAGGCAGCCAAGGAACAAGCCGACGAGATGAAAAGAACCAGCCTCGCCGACGGCGTTATTACGCTATTGCAAGGGCGAGGTTTCAACGTCGATTCGGCGACCACCGACAAGATCCGCGGATGTCAGGACGTCAAAAAGCTGGAAGGTTGGCTAATAGAAGCCGCGACGGCCGAAGCACCCGAAAGCCTGTTCGCCGAGAAGTAGTGCGATTGGCGAGCGTGATTGTCCGGCATGATCGCCATAGCGGCACGCACTCGTCATTCCCGCGCACGCGGGAATCCAGAATCGAAGGATAGATCGCAATACTTGATGCAGCACACCGGGCGCGATGAGCATCCGATGGTCCGTCGCAGTTTGGCCGGGTTGACGCACTCGCCTGGATTCCCGCTTGCGCGGGAATGACGGATAGAGCGTGAATAACGCTGATTTCAACCCATCGCCCAGCCTGTTGAACCTTTTTTCGAGGTCTGTATGATGCTTGGTCCACCTCTCAAGGCCGAGGGGTGTGCGCGTGAGATGAGGGGTTCGCCCCCGTATGGCCTGACTGACCTATTTTGGAAGGACGTTTCTCGACATGGGTAATTACACAGGACCAAAGGTGCGGTTGACGCGCCGTGTTGGCGTGCCGATCTGCGAGACGGCAAAGCACCTTAACCCCAACAAGCCAAGCCGCCCGGGTATGCATGGCTTCCGTCGTGGTCGCCCGAGCTTGTACGGTACGCAGCTGATCGAGAAGCAGAAGATCGCCTTCTATTACAACATTCGTGACGGCCAGTTCCGCAAGTACATGGCCAAAGCGTCGTCGTCAAAACGTGGCACGCTGACTGCGATTCAACAGTTGCTCGAGACCCGTCTGGACAACACCGTTCGTCGTCTTGGTTGGGCACGAACGATTTGGCAAGCCCGCCAAGCCGTCGCCCACGGTCATTTCTTGATCAACGGCCGTCGGGCTGATCGTCCTTCCCTGCATGTCAAACCTGGCGATGTCATCACTGTCCGTGATCGCAGTCAAAAATTCGTCAAAGATTGTGCGGAAACATGTGAAGGTCCATTGCCTCCCGAATGGCTGTCGGTCGAAGAGGGCAAGTTGGAAGGTCGCGTCGTGCGCCTGCCCGTGCCCGAAGATGTGCGACTTCCGTTCGAGGTCGAATTCGGTTCGATCATCGAATACTACACCCGCTAACGTTTCATTGACGCGATTTGGATTGCGTTGGTTTGCCCAAAACATGACACTGGCAGCTTGGTCTGTCAGTGTTTTTTTGTGGCTACTCAGAAATGTCGGTCGATAACGGTTTTGACGTGTGCTTATTCAGTCCCCCGCCCTGGAAGGGTGGGGCACCCGTGCGGCACCATACTGTCTGACTCCCTCTAATTCATCTCGAAATCATTCTTTCCTTGACCGGGCTAGCCCTTTGCGCGCAACATACGGATTGCGACGCATTTTTTGAGCATCTCTTTCAAGTGAGTTTTGCAACATGGGATACGACACGATCATCACGGGCGGCACCGTTTACACCGCGACCGGCCCGAAGAAAGTTGACGTTGGCATTAAGGGTCAGAAGATCGCAGCCGTCCGAAAAGGATTGGTCAGTAACGGCAGTTCGACCAAGGGCGGACGTAGTACTGCCAAGATCGTTGATGCCAAGGGGCAGTACGTGATTCCGGGTGGTCTGGATGTGCATGTGCACCTGGAGCTGCCGTTTTGTGGGACGGTGTCCAGCGACGATTTCGACTCGGGTACGAAGGCGGCAGCCCGCGGCTGTGTGACGAGCGTGATCGACTTTGCGATTCCGTATGGCAAAGAGACGATGACGACGGCTTACAACAACTGGCGTAAGAAAGCCGACCCGAAGACATGCATCGATTATTGCTTTCACATGGCAATCACCAATTGGGATCGACATGGACCCGAAATGGCCAAGATGGTCAAGAAGGGTTGCCCGACGTTCAAGGAGTTCATGATTTACGAGTCGGAAGGTTGGCAGTCCGACGATCGTGCGATTTTTGGGGCGTTGGAGAATTGCAAGAAACTCGGCGCGATGCTCTTGATTCACGCCGAGTCGAGTCGTGTGCTGGACGAGTTGATCGATCGCCATCACACCAAAGCGATGATGAAAAAATACGGCGCGCAACTGCACGGGATCACCCGCCCGAATTACATCGAAGCCGAAGCCATTCAGCGTGCGGTCAAGTGGTGCGAGGTGACCGGTGGCACGTTGTACATCGTACACATGTCAACGGGTGAGGGCACCGACATCATCCGCGAAGCCCGCAAGAAAAAAATTCCGGTTCACGCCGAAACGTGCGCGCAGTACCTGGTGCTTGACGATTCGGAGTTCGCCAAGAAGGATGGGCATCTCTTCGCGTGCTGCCCGCAGATCAAAAAGAAAGCCGACCAGAAACGCTTGTGGCAGGGTTTGAAGCAGGACGACGTGTGCGTCGTATCGACCGACACGTGTTCGTTCACGCGCGAGCAGAAGGCCATGTGGAACGGCGATTGGACCAAGATTCCAATGGGCATGCCCGGTTTGGAAACGTTGCTGCCGATTGTTTACACGCACGGTGTGTTGAAGAAGCGATTGACGATGAAGCAGTTCGTCGAAAAATGCTGCACCAATCCGGCGAAGGTGATGGGTTTGTATCCCAAAAAGGGGGTGATCGCGCCGGGCAGCGATGCAGATATCGCCATCTTCGATCCGAAGAAACGCATCAAGGTCGATCACAAAAAGATGGAAACCAATACCGACTGGAGTCCGTTCCAGGGTTGGTCGCTGGCCGGTTTCGCACGCAACACGTTCAGTCGGGGCCGCTTAATCGTGGACGACTACAAATTCTGCGGAAAGAACGGCTGGGGCAAGTGGATGTCGCGAAAAAGCGCCGGAAAACTCTAAGTCCAAATCGAATTCAATATCCATCGAGGATTAAACATGGCCCGTGCGGGTGACAATTTAAGTGCCGAAACGCTCAAGCAGAACTTTGCGGACATGCCGCCGCCCCTTGCGCATGACGAGGCGCTGATGGAGTCGGCGAAGTGTTTGTTTTGTTATGATGCACCATGTACCCGCGCCTGCCCGACGCACATCGACATCCCAAAATTCATTCGCCAGATCATGCACCGCAATCCCATTGGCGCAGCCCATACGATTCTCGAAGACAATATCCTTGGCGGCAGCTGTGCTCGGGCGTGCCCGACCGAAGTGCTGTGCGAAGGGGCGTGCGTGGACAACACGTTGCTGAAATCGCCGGTGCAGATTGGACGGTTGCAGCGATTTGCGTGCGATGCTGCCAGCGCAAAGGGCGTGGAGTTCTTTGAAGCGGGTCCGGCGACAGGAAAGCGCGTGGCGGTGATTGGTTCCGGACCATCCGGGCTGTCATGCGCCCACGAACTTCGAAAAACCGGGCACGATGTGACGGTGTTTGAAGCTCGCGATATTCCCGGTGGACTCAACACGCTGGGTATTTCGGCGTACAAGATTTCGACCGAGTTTGCACTGACCGAAGTCGAATTGGTCAAGCAGGTCGGTGTGGACATTCGTTTGAATCAACATGTCGATGCCCCGTCGCTTTTGAAGATGATCGACGAATATGACGCGGTTTTCCTCGGCATTGGCTTGGGGCGGACATCTCCGCTCGGCATTGAAAACGAAGACGCGACTGGTGCGTGGGAAGCGCTTGACTTTATTTTCCAAACACACACCAAACCGTTTGAAGATTGTGAGGTTGGCGAGCATGTTCTGGTCATCGGTGCGGGCAACACCGCCGCCGACGTTGCGACGGAAGCGACGCGACTGGGTGCGAAGAAGGTGACGGTCGCATACCGGCGTGGTGAAGAAGCCATGCCCGCGTTCGCTTACGAATACGAATACATGAAAGCCGAGGGCGTGCAATTCGAGTGGTTCGCCCTGCCGACGCGGGTGATGGTTGAGAACGGTGTTGCAACCGGTGTCGAGTTTATCCGTACGACGTTGGATAATGCCTCGTCGCGCAAAGGCAAACTTTCAACGATCGCCGGCAGCGAGTTTGTCATTCATGCCGATATGATCGTAAAAGCGCTCGGGCAAGTGCCGCTGCTTGATTTGCTCAAAGCCATGCCGAATTTGAAAGTCGATAACGGCAAAGTCGTCATCGATCACAAATCCGGCGCGACGAGCATCCCGAAACTCTTCGCCGGAGGCGATTGTACGAGTAAGGGGGCAGAAATTGTCGACGCGGTGCAGGAAGGCAAGGTCGCCGCGTGGGGCATCAACGCGATGCTGGCCAATTGAGTGCCAATTTGTGGCACCACACCGCATCTGCCAATGTTTGAATTGAGGTTTCAGCCATGCCATTACCAGATCTGAGTACGGAATTCTGCGGCGTCAAAGCCCCCAATCCTTTTTGGCTGGCGTCGGCCCCTCCGACGAATTCGGGGTATCAGGTCCGCCGGGCGTACGAAGCCGGGTGGGGCGGTGTCGTCTGGAAAACCCTCAACCACGAGCCCATTGTCAACGTTTCGTCCCGTTATGGTGCGGTGGACTACGACGGCCGTAAAGTACTGGGATTAAACAACATCGAGCTAATCACCGACCGCACGCTGGAGGTCAATCTCCGCGAGATTTCCGAGGTCAAACGTGATTTTCCGGATCATGCCCTGTTCGTTTCGTTGATGGTCGAAACCAAGCGGGAAACATGGCATGACATCGTCAAGCAGACGCAGGACGCAGGGGCGGATGGTCTGGAATTGAATTTCGGTTGCCCGCACGGAATGAGCGAGCGCGGGATGGGAGCGGCTGTCGGTCAGGTTCCCGAATACACGAAAATGATCACCGAGTGGGTCAAAGAAGTCGCGACGATTCCGGTGATCGTCAAACTCACGCCAAACATCACAAACGTTGCAACGGTCGGTCGGGCTGCGTCGGAAGGTGGCGCGGATGCGATCTCTTTGATCAACACGATCAATTCGATTATCGGAATCGATTTGAACACGCTTGCGCCAAAACCCTCGGTGCGCGGTAACGGAAGTCACGGTGGTTATTGCGGACCAGCTGTCAAACCCATCGCGCTAAACATGGTGGCGGAGTGCGCCCGCGACGAGAACATCAATATTCCGATTAGCGGAATCGGTGGAATTCAGTCGTGGCAGGACGCGGTTGAATTTATGTTGCTCGGTTCGTCGAGCGTGCAGGTGTGTACGGCTGTCATGCATTACGGATTTAGAATTGTCGAGCATCTCATCAGCGGCATGCAGGGTTGGATGCTGGAAAATAACTTCACGAATGTTTCGGACTTTGTCGGTAAGTCGGTTCCGCGCATCAAGCATTGGGGCGATCTGGATTTGAACTACAAGGTCGTCGCCGAGATCGATCAGGAGAAGTGCGTGCATTGCGGGCTGTGTTACATCGCCTGCGAAGACGGATGCCATCAGTCGATCAAGATGGAGAAGCAATCGGTCGCTGATTATTTGTCCGATAACGGTCATCGCGCCGAGTTGCTCAAGAGCGGCGGTATCACGGTCGTTCCGGGGGCGGGTGAAGATTACGTCAACATCCTATCGATCAATCAAGACACGTGCGTCGGATGCAACATGTGTTCGCTGGTCTGCCCGGTCGATCGCTGTATCACAATGAAAGAAATCGATACAGGCCGCTCACCCATGAGTTGGACTGAGTATCAAGAAGGACTCGCCGCAGGAACGATCGACAAGATCGAACCACCACAACACGTGTAACCAACTCGCCGACAAAACATCCCCTATCCTCACATCCCAAGTCTTTCATTGCGTCTCGGAAAGGTTGGTCTCATGAATATCGAGGGCGACGTCCGAATAACAGAGGGGTAGGAATTGCTTGATTTACCCTAGAATTTAGCGGTTTGAGCCGTTGTTCGTTGGGATTATCAGTCCAACCCTTGGAATGTGTACTGTAAGTTGACATGGTTTTTTCCAATGCTTACGATCTGATGTCATGGGGAGCCTCCGTCTGGCAGGCATGTTGGATGGTGGCAGATGACGTTTTTGTTCGTCTCTTGGGGAAGAGGCGGATGATGGGAATCGGGGTAGCACGGATGCCGAAATCCCGCTGGTGGGGTAAAGCGTAGTGCTGGGGTGCATATCCGCTTTGGGCTTGATTGCCGACCTATCAGAGTTTTGCAGTCGCGTTTCGTTTGAATGGTTCAAGAGTTGTAACCTTCGACGTGAATTGAAACTGATTGCGACTGTCTCGATTAGGGCAATTGCAGGTTCCCAAAAAGTCTTTAACCAAAAATGTGTGGGTCTCGGATTGGCTGGGTCACCATCACGCGAATTTTAATACGGTCACTTTTCTCTTGAGGAAGAAAAGGAGCGAGAGCTTATGAAAGCTAAGGGTTGGAGTAAAACGCGACAAAAGCTGACGGGTGCAGTTGTAGCAGCCGCACTGTTCGTCGCACCGGCAGGCGGTCTGATGATGACCGGTTGTGTCGGAGGTAGCAACGGTCTGTTTGGCGTGCAAGACTATGTTCGCGATCTCTTCGGGATCGGTTCATTGGCTTTGCAATTGTTTGGTTTAGGTAACGGTGGTGCGGCTGGCCCCGCAGGTCCGCAAGGTGAACCAGGTCCCCAAGGCGAGCCCGGTGAACCGGGTGCTCCCGGTCAAGATGGTCAGTCGTTGCCTGGTACCGAAGGCCCAGAAGGTCCGCAAGGTCCCGCTGGCCCGGCAGGTCCCGAAGGTCCGGCAGGTCCAGCTGGCCCCGCAGGTCCGCGTGGTTCGAGCGGTTCGTCGGGTTCAAATGGTGCTGATGGTCAAGATGGCGAGGACGGCGACAACGTTTGGGACATCAACACCAACGGTATGAGAGACTTCTGTCATCCGTTGCTTCAGGACGAATTTGGCAACTGCCTCGATTCCTATCCCTGCGATGAAGAAGAAGAGGGAGAAGGCGAACCGGTTGAGCAAACCGCTCGCGTTCGCGGAGTTGACGAAGGCGAAGGAATTTGTTTCTGTCCGCCGGATGTCGAGCCTTCGATCGATCCGGAAGACATTTGCGGTTACAGCGAAGACGTCAACACCGATGGAGTGATTGACGTACTCGATGGTCGTGGTCCCGAGGGTCCACAAGGTCCGGCTGGTCCGCAGGGTCCGGAAGGTCCACAGGGGCCCGCTGGTCCGGCAGGCACCAACGGTCTTGACGGCGAAGACGGCGAGGACGGTGAAGATGGTGAGGACGGCGAAGACGGCGAAGACGGCGAAGACGGTGAGGACGGCGAAGACGGTGCACCAGGTCCGTCACTGTTCAACAGCGTATTCATCGACCAGTTCTTCACGGTTCCCGGTGGTACGTACGCCGCATTCAACCAGATGCAGGGTGAGGCGTTTGATGCGATAAACACGTTCGAACCGTCGTTGGGTCCGTGTGGTGGCGCAGGTGTTGGTACGGTTGCGTACCGGGCTGCCGTCCCGAATCGTTATGACCTTGATGGTGCCAACAACCCGATCACCATGCGTATGTTCATCTGGCGTGAAGGTGGCGACGGAATCTGCTCGGTATTGCGTTTGGACAGTTTCCTCGGAAAAGCCGGAAATGACCGCGGAACCATTCAAGGTACGCAGAACACCCGTTACATCAGCGTTGGTCCGGCACCAGGTGTCGGTGGATCGCTTCTGATCGTCGATCTTCCACTCAATGCTGCCGGCCTGAACCTCGACTTCTTCAACAGCATTGAAGCCCGAGACCTGTTGGCCTTCGAAGTCAACCGTCTTAATGAGGATGACGAACTTGAAGATTTCGACGATGGCGGATGCTATACGTTCCTAGGCGTGGACTTCTTCGAGTCGGCCGCTGATGATGCATCGGTTGCGACCGTGGGTGCGAATGTCTTTGAATCGGCCGAAGCACTTCTCCAAGATCCACCGGACTGTGGCGTCGAAAACCTCTGCCCGTTCCGCGATGACTTCGATCGTCCCGACAGCAACACCGTCGGCAACGGTTGGACCGAGTTTGAATCTGCACAGCAGGGTGGCGATCCGGACGACAACGCTTCAATCGTAAACGAACGTCTGCGTCTCCAGGACGACCAGTTCAACATCATCCCGGTGTTCGAGCAGGAAACCAAGGTTGTTCAGGAAGACATCATCGTCGAAGGTTTCATCGGACTGTTCATTCGCTTCGAGTGGGCTTCGTTGTTCGAATCGGATAATGATGAATTCATCGTCGAGTGGCGTCTGTGTGGTGAGGGTGAAGGCGATTGGAACATCGGTGCTACGTTGAATATTCCCGACAACCCGCCGAACGTGTTTGTCGAGGAAACGATCGACATATCAGCTGCCGACGGTGAGTCATGCATCGACATCCGGCTGCGTACCGAAACCAGTCAAGTAGAAGAAGGCGTACTGCTCGAGTACATCGAGGTGTGCGGTGAAGACTTCGAAGATAACGGTGATGGCCAGATCGAGCCTATTCAATAACGCTCGATCCAAAATTGCAATTTGAAGTCCCGGCCCCGGTGGCGTTCCAACGTCATCGGGGCCTTTCTTGTGGCGATAATCCGCTGAAATTCATTGCAGACCCCGCTTCTACCCCCTTGATCCATCCAGTGTTGTTGTTCTCGGACTCTTCGAGTCCAAAATGGCTGAACAATTCGACCTTAACTTAAAGGTCATCCTTTTTGCGAGCGGCGAATCGTAGGTTCGTCTCGAGGGGAAAGCGAGCTGAACGAGCACAATCGTTTGGCCGTGCGCGCCCCCGATCGCGAGGGGATATGAGAGGGGATTGGTACAAAATCGGTCTGTATCTGTGTGCGCTCGGATTCTGCGCTGGCGGCTGCGAAGTCGCCAAGCTGACTGCGATTCCTGGTGCGGACATTGAGATTCCGGATGCAGACGCTGACGGTCAGTCGCAATCTGACCAGACGTCGGTCGATTCGAGCAGCACAGAAGATGGTCGAGACGTGTTGTTTTCGACGCTCGACGATGCCGATGCCGACGGTGTCGAAAACGACTTTGACGATTGCGACGACACGCCCACGAACGAAGACCCAGACGAATTCGGTTGCTCTTGTTCGCAGCGTGACACCGATGACGACGGCTTCGACGATTGCATCGATGAATGCCCGAACAACGCCCGCAAGATACAAGCCGGTGCAAACATCGCCTGCGTCATTTTGTTTGACGACCCTGCCCAGACGTATGCTGCATATTATCCGGCGATTGAGTTGAATCTCGGCGCAGCGTGCGATGCGTGGACCGATCATCTGGTGGCGTCGCGCGACGCTTCCATTGAAGTTGAAGTCCGTTTTGCCGACATCACGACGGCGGTTGCGTCGAGCAAGACTGTGGCTCGCATCCGCAGTATCAACGGTCTGGACACGTATGAGCAAGGTGCCCTCGCCGAAATCCGAACTGGTGAAGATCCCAACGATGAAATTGCTGACGCCGTGGTCACCATTGGCCAACGCAATCTGACGGACGGCTTGTGGTGGTTCGATCCCAATCCAACCTTGCGTCAAGCCGCATTGCCCGACGACAAGATCGATGCGTATTCAGCATTCCTGCACGAAATGGGACACGTTTTTGCTTACAACGGTTGGCGCGATTTTAGGGACGGCGACTTGCCGGGAAACTATTTGTCAACGTATGACGAGTACATCGATTTTGACGGCGTGAACTTCTTCTTCACCGGACCCAATGCTGTCGAGGCGTACGGCGGGCCGGTTCCGCTCACGTACGGTAACATTGCACACGTCGCCAACAGTGCCCCCAGACCAGGAAGCGATCTGCTCGAAGAGCTCATGAATGGGGTGGTGACCCGTCGCGGAAAACGTCGCGATATTTCGGAGATTGATCTGGCAATCCTTGCCGATGTCGGCGCGCCGATGGTGTCTGCCGGTACGGGAATCGGTTGCGATGATCTGCCAGCCGCAACAAAACCAAATGTACCTTTGATCGTAGGACCGGAACCAGACTTGCAGGAGCGACCGCTCCCGCCGCAGCAATTCGGTTCAACCGCAAGCAATCACGAATGCAATGGCCATTGACAATCGCGTAACGTGGGCCGTTCGCGCGAATCATAAGTTTGTGGGCACAACCCACCCTACGCGCGATCTATCATTTAAGCTCAGCCATTACGCCATCGATGCAATCGGCTAGGAAATCGGCATCGTCTTTGGTGATGCACATTGGCGGTTTGATGCGTAGCGTGTTGCCGTACAAACCACCCTTGCCAATGAGCAGTCCGCGCTTTTTGCATTCTTCCATGATCTCTGCCGCTTCGGTGTTGGCGGGCTCTTTGGTTTGCCTGTCGCGCACCAACTCGACACCGAGCATCAATCCCATCCCGCGCACATCGCCGATTAGCGCATGTTTATCTTGCATCGAAGCGAGTCGATTCTTCAGATGCGTGCCGACTTCGAGTGCGTTTTGTTGAATGCCATCGGCGTCGATGACTTCCAATGTTGCAAGGCCCTGCGCCATCGACACGGGATTACCACCATACGTATTAAAGTGAATGCGGTTGGCCATCGTCTTGGCGATTTCCGGGCGGGTAATGCAGTTGCCCAGAGGAACACCGTTGCCAATGCCTTTGGCCATTGTGACGATGTCGGGTGTCACGCCGTAGTTTTCAAAACCCCAGAACTTCGTGCCCGTTCGTCCGAATCCGGTCTGCACTTCGTCGGCGATACAGAGTCCGCCGTACTTGCGAACGATGTCATAAACGATTTTGAAGTATTCCGGTGGAGGCGTTACAGCGCCGCCCACGCCCTGAATCGGTTCGCCAATAAAGCACGCCACTTCGCCAGATGTTTCGTGTCGGATGAGTTCTTCGACATCGGTGGCGCACTTCACGTCGCAACTCGGGTATTCAAGGCCATACGGGCAGCGATAGCAGTATGCGGGCGTGGCGTTCTTGACGCCGATCGATGGTGACGTTTTGAACTTCCAGGTGCCATGTGCGGTCAGCGCCATCGCGGCTTGGGTTCCGCCGTGGTAGCCGTTCCTCAGGCTGATGACGTCGGTATTACCGGTATGCTCGCGAGACATGAGGATCGCGATTTCGTTGGCTTCGCTGCCGGAGTTCGTGAAGTAGTTCGACGATAGGCCCGAATCTGAAGGCATGTGTTCGGCCATCTTTTTACCGTATTCTGCAATGGTTGGATGCAGATAGATCGTGGTCGTATGCTGCAATTTGTTGAGCTGCGCGGTGACTTTTTCCGCCACTTTCGGATGGCAGTGACCGACCGAAACGGTCACGATACCCGCGAACGCATCGAGATACCGCTTGCCGGTTTCGTCCCAGAGGTACTGCATGTTGCCTTCGACGACGAGAAGCGGTTCTTTGTAGAACGTCAGCAATCCGGGCGTGAGGTACTCTTTGCGAAGTGCCAAGACTTCGTCACGCGAAGGACCGTCGTAGACAGCCGGCTTATGGTTGCAGACAGGCAGCGAGATTTTCGTTTCCGAGCAGGTTCCGTCAGCCGACATCGTGCGTTCCTTTCAAGTTGGGCCCCACCGAATTTGCAATTAACGAGTATAACGTCCGACGCACGTCAAGTCGAAGCAATTGACGGGGTGATGTGTACCGCACGATCGCAGCGTCGATTGCCTAGTCGCTGCCTTCGCCAATGTCGCCGCCCTCGGGAACGAGCAGGCTGGGGATGTCGAGACCGCGCTCTTGGTCGGTGCCGGGGATGATGTTGTCGAGCAGCAAGCCGATGATGGCGGCGACGGCCATCCCGGTTGTGCCAATGGCTGTCACCACGCCGCGAACGCCATCGCTCAAAACTGCGAGCCACCCCTCAGCCGTTGGTGTGTACATGGCCAGCGTTTGACCTGCGACGAGTTTCGATTGGTCGGCGATGGATGTGAAGTATGCCGGCACGCTCAGGCCCATGAACAAACTGAATCCGGCGATGAACAGATTTCGGTCGGCTTTCAAATCGCACTTGGCAAGTTGCTGAATACCTACGGCACTGATGAGTCCGAACAGTGCACAATACAACCCGCCGACTACCGGCCCGGGAATGGTGGCCGCAAACGCGCCGAACTTTCCAAACAAACCGAGCAGAATCAAAATCACTGCACCGATCTGTACGACGTAGCGACTCGCAACTTTTGTCAGTCCGACGAGCCCGATGTTTTCGGAATACGATGTCGAAGCAAACCCGCCGAACACACCGGTGATTGCGCAACCGATGCCTTCGCAGCCAATCCCGCGTGATATTTGCTTGGGCGTCGGGTCGCCCGCCCCGGCCATCTGCGAACAGGCGTGGTAATCGCCGAACGATTCGACCATCGAAGCCAGGTATCCGGCAAGCACCGCGACGAAAAACGCGATGTCGAACTTGGGCGTTCCCCAGGGGAACACAACATTCCGCGGGTCAAGTCGCACCCATTGAGCATGTTCGACGGCGTCAAAACTAACGAAGCCCGGATGTCCTTTTGAAAACGTACCCGTAGCAGTTAGGAGCCAGCAAGTAGCGCAAGCGATCCCGACGGCGAGTAACATCGGAAACATTTGAAAAATCTGGTGAAGTCGCGAAAGCACGAGTGAGAACAGAATCACCAGGAAAATTGTCAAACCGGACACGCCCCAATGCGTGCCGGCTTTGGGTGCGCCGTGCTGATAGAGAGCGAGACCGATCAGCATGATGACCGGCCCGACGACGACGGGCGAAAGCAATCGACGAACCCAGCCCATCAAGCCGGAGAATCCAATGAACATTTCAATGACCGCACCGGTAATGACCGCACCTGCGATATAACGCATGGCCATTGCGCCATCGAGTCCCTTGCCCTGACACGCAAAGATGATGCCGAAGAACGCGGTGATGAACGAAAACGAAACGCCTTGAATGATCGGCAGCCGCGAACCGAACGTCGCCTGCACAAGCGTCGCCAGCCCGCTGCATAGCATTACGGATGAAATCAAGACGGCGATGTTCGTGGATTGAACCAGTGCCTGCTGCGCCTGAGTTGCCGCATCGGCAGCGGTGTCGATCGGCCAAAGCGCCGGACCAAACAGAAGAGGGATCGCGACGGTCGAACCAAACATCGTCAGCACATGCTGCGCCGCGAGAACGATTGCTCGACCGGTGGGGGGCTTGTCATCCAGACCGTATGTTACGCCGATGGGTTGCACGCGCTTAGAATATCTCCACGTAGGGTCCGCTGTGCGGACCATTATCGCGTTCAATCGGTCCGCACAGCGGACCCTACAACGACGTCGGTTGCGTTACACCGAATCATTACAACTGCACGATGGATTGATACGTTTCGGGTCTACGATCGCGGAAGAATTGCCACGTATTGCGCACTTCGCGGATCAGGTCGAGGTCGATGTCGGCGATGACGATGTCGTCGCCGTCGCGCGAACCTTCGGCGATGAGTTGCCCGCGCGGGTCGCAGAAGTAACTCTGGCCATAAAACTCGCCAATGCGCCAGGGTTCTTCAAAACCGGGTCGGTTGATCGCGCCGACAAAGTACTGGTTGGCCACCGCGTGAGCTGGTTGTTCCAATTTCCACAAATACTCCGATAGGCCCGCCACCGTTGCCGACGGATTGAAAACAATTTCTGCCCCGGCAAGTCCGAGGCAACGTGCGCCGTCCGGGAAGTGGCGGTCATAACAAATATAAACGGCGACGCGTCCGAACTTCGTGTTGAATACGGGGTACCCCAGGTTGCCCGGGCGGAAGTAGAATTTTTCCCAAAAGCCCGGCGCGCAGTGCGGAATATGTATCTTGCGAAATTTGCCGAGGTACGTCCCGTCCGCATCGATGACAGCCGCAGTGTTGTAATAGATGCCCGGTAAATCTTCTTCGTACATCGGTACAACGAGAACGATACCGTGCTTCTTGGAAAGCTCGCACATAAGCTTCACTGTCGGTCCGTCGGGAACCGGTTCGGTCAGTTCATACCACTTGGCGTCCTGCTCGGCACAAAAGTATGGGCCATAGAATAATTCTTGCAGGCAGATGACCTGGGCGCCCTGGTCAGCCGCCTTCGCGATCATGTCGACGTGCTTGTCGATCATCGACTTTTTGATTTTATCGACGCCGGCTGTCACGGGTTCGGATAGGGCGGCTTGGATGAGTCCACTTCGGACGATTCGTGGCATATGAATGCTCCTTGCTCAAAAGCGGTGCGGCATTGGAAAGGGAAGTGCCACGCTGTTGCACTGATCGCCCAAGCATGGGAAATCGCGGCACCGATGGCGACAACTTCGCGGATCAGTGTAAATCCAACGCACGGGCGTTGCAAACCTTGCGTCCGCGCGGGAACCGGTTTCGTTGAGTCTTTCGTCACTCCCGCGCACGCGGGAGTCCAGCGTCTTACAGCGTCTGGATTCCCACTTTCGTGGGAATGACGGCCAACGGCGGCGTGGCAGGCCCTCAGTCATCAAATGCCCGTCGCCAATGGTGTCGGTATGGCTTCACGGGTTGATCGAACGTACAATGGTCGGTCCAAAACAGAACGAACAATCAGGCAACAATCAAAGCAAAGGTGACACGATGGTATCGCAAACGACGGGGCAATCGGTGGAGACGGTCAAGATTCTTTGTGGCGGCAAGTGGGAAGACAGCCCCACCCAGCGATGGAGCGAAGTTTTCAATCCGTCCACCGGAAAAGTGATCGCAAAGGTTCCGTTGTGCAGCGTTTCTGAAGTGGACCGCGTCGTCAAGTCAGCCGCAGCCGCGCTGCCCGCGTGGTCGGAAACGCCCGTCGTCGAACGCGCCCAGATCATGTTTCGTTACCGCGAACTGGTGCAATCGAATTTTGAAGACATCGCTCAAATCGTCACCCGCGAACATGGCAAGACCATCGGCGAAGCCCGCGCTTCGGTGCAGCGCGGTGTCGAGATGATCGAGTTCGCCTGCGGCATCCCCAGCCTCATCATGGGCCAGTGCATCGACAACATCGCCCGCCGTGTCGATTGCGAGACCATTCGCCATCCGGTCGGTGTTTGCGCAGGCATCACACCGTTCAACTTCCCGGCGATGGTGCCGCTTTGGATGTATCCGGTGGCAATCACCTGTGGCAATACGTTTGTGCTTAAACCTTCGGAGAAAGTTCCGCTCGCTGCCACCCGATTGGCCGAGCTGTTAACCGAAGCCGGTTTGCCCGAAGGCGTGTTTAACGTGGTGCATGGCGATAAGGAAGCGGTCGATGCGCTGCTTCAACACGAACTGGTGAAAGCCGTTTCGTTTGTCGGTTCAACCAACATCGCGCGATACATTTATCAGGAAGGCACGAGGAACGGCAAGCGCGTGCAATCTGCCGGTGGTGCGAAGAACCACCTCATCATCATGCCCGATGCCGACCTCGATCAATCCGTCGCGGCGCTGGCTGCTTCGGCGTACGGATGCGCGGGTGAACGCTGCATGGCCGGGAGCGTCGCGCTGGCAGTCGGTGACGTGGGCGACCAACTTGTCGATCGACTGTGCGACCGTGCGGGCAAGATGCGCGTCGGTGCAACCGAAGGCAACAGCGACGTTGACATGGGTCCGCTCGTCACCCGCGAACATCTAGAACGCGTCGTCGGTTACCTCGATATCGCCAAGCAGGAAGGGGCCACCGTTCCCCTTGATGGCCGCGAAGCCAAAATGAGCGGCGACGGATTTCTCGTTGGCCCCAGCGTGATCGATCAAGTCAAACCGGGCATGCGCGTCCACAAGGAAGAGATCTTCGGGCCGGTGCTGTCGGTCGTGCGGGCGAAGGATATCGACGAAGCGCTGAACATCGGCAAGGACTGCGAGTACGGCAACGGCGCATCGATCTTCACAAGAAGCGGCTGGGCCGCCCGCGAATTCAAACGCCATTTCAATGCAGGCATGATCGGCATCAACGTAGGCGTGCCAGCCCCGATGGCCTGGTTCCCGTTCACCGGCTGGAACAATTCGTTCTTCGGCGATCTGCACATCCAGGGCACCGAAAGCATCCAGTTCTACACCAAGCAAAAGATGACGATGACAAGATGGTTCGAGTCCGGCCAGGATTCGCACCACGACCCGGTGTGGAAAACAATGACCGGCGGGAAGTAGTAAGCGCTGCTGATGGGTGGCCCAGGATTTCAATCCTGGGGGAGTCGATTGGGTCCGTGTAGGGTGCGGTTTACCGCACCTGTTAGGTTCTTACCGTCGATGGGATTGAAAGAGTGGACTTAGTTCGATATTGGTTCGAGTTTGATTTTCAATCTTACGATGATATTCCGCACGGAATTGGTCGAGGATGCGGGGTTACAGCACTTGGTTATGACGACGCACTACGCCTGTTGCAAGAAACGTTATTCAAAGAAATGCCCGTGCCCAAGATAAATCGAGCCATAGAAAACGTCGATATCTCGACGTTGGATGCAGGGCACGTATTGCCGAACATGGAAGTTGCTACGATTCGAGGAATCTGGTTTCCGCGGGGCTATGCATGCTAGTCTTGGCAATACATTCACAAGTTCGGGATTAACGAAGCACTGAAATCGCAACCCTAAGTTTGAAAACTTGGGCCACCGTTCTTGATTTCACGCCGCGATTACGAACCCGTTTCCGTCATCCGTTTCGCCCGTTGATCCATCCCGCCTTGGTGCAGCGTTAACGCTGTGGTCTTGCCGTCTTCGATGTGAAACGTGATGGCGGCTTGCACGACCTTGTAGAAGAATTTGTCCTGCGATTCGGCGAAGACCGGGAACGAGGGTTGGCCGGTTAGTTGCACGAATAGCTGATCATCTTTAACGGTGACGTCGAAGATGACTGACGGGACGAGTTCGTACTTGCCGACGTATTGCTTGAGTACCTCGGGTTTGACTTCGATTTCTTTCTTGGGTGGCGGTGGGGTGTAGTTGTCTTTGCGGGCGCCTTTCTGTTCCGCGCCACCCTGTTTCCAGATCAGGTGGGTGACCTTGCCGTTGTCATCGACGACGAATCCGCCGGCTGCTTCCACTTCGGTGAGGAAGAACTCGGTCTTGCTCTTGGGATAAAGCGTGAACACCTGTTGGCCGGTCGGTTCGACGGTGAGCATCCCATTGACCGTCTGCACGTTCATGACGAGCCCGGGTTGAAGTTCGTAGTACCCGACGTACGAATCGAGCGTTTTCTGGTCCACTTTGGGAAGCGGCTCATCCCAGCGCGATTCCAGTGCGATCTCCGGTTCCAGCGTATGAAAGCCGATGTCATCGACGCCCAGGCTGCCGGTGTTGGTCAGCACCACCACTCCAAACTTCTTATCCGGGTTGAACCCGACAAAACTGCGAAACCCGCCCGTACCCCCGTTGTGCCAGATCAGCTTGCGGCCTTCGTGGTCGCGGATGTGCCAGCCAAGTCCGACCTGTGTGTTTGGAATGCTGGTGTGTACCGTCGGTTCGTGCGACTTGGTCATCGCCTCCTTTAGAACGCAGTTGTCCATGCAGAGATTCGCGGCGACGAATTTGAGCATGTCGCTGGCGCTGGAGACCAGATCGCCCGCACCCGCCAGCGTGGGGATATCCCAATGACCGGCTTCGACCGCTCCGGTGTAGCCCTGCGCTTCGCGCGGTTTCGCATCGACGCGGGTTGAACCCATCGTCGAAGTCATACCCAGCGGTTTGGCGATGCGGTTCCAGACAAGTTGCTCATACGTTTCGCCCGCAACGCGCGAGAGAATCTGCCCCAACAAACCCGCACCCAGATTCGAGTAATCGTACTTGACGCCGATGGCGTTTTGCATCGCGTATCCGTCGAGGAACTCGTAAAGGTCTTCCGGCTTGTAGCTGGCATAGGGATTGTCCGAATCGTCCGGTGTCATGTTGTCGGGCAATCGCGGCAGACCCGACGTGTGGTTCGACAAATGTTTTAACGTGATTTCCTTGTCGTCTTTGGTTGGCGTGTCGATGTCGTCGGGCAGGTGTTTTGAAATCGGATCGTCGAGACCGACCTCGCCTTTGCTGGCCATGTCGGCGAGCAGAATGCCGGTGAAGGCTTTGGTGATGGAACCGATTTCGTAAACGGTGTCGGCATCAACAGGTTGACCGCCTTCGCGTTTCGACCAGCCGTGGGCAAACACCGTCGAACCACTCTCATCGATCACACCGATGACGATGCTTGGCGCGTAACCGTTCTCGACGCGGGCGCGAATGGATTGTTCGACATCTTTCGGTATCACGGGCGTTTTTCCGGCGGGTGGCGTCGAAGTCAGAAGCAGCGCGGTCATGGAGAGAACAAAGTGAACCATGTTTAAGTTCCTGTGATGCAGGCGTTCGTTTTCAATTGACCGTGCATGTTAACGGAGTGCAACGTGGATCGTCTGTCGAAATTCGTCGATTGATGTAATCAAGTCGTTGCGACTTGTACCGGGGATTGCGATGCTGTGAATTTCTGTAGCTAATCGCTCCAACATCCATCGGAACATATGGTTGGGATCGCTCTTTGCCAGTCGACACTCTTGCCACGAATTCGCTGATCTTGTGGTTTTGATCCAAGCCCGTATCTTCGCCGTTTCGTCATCTCAATGGCACGAACTCGCAGGCATCAGTAGGGGAGAACAGGATGGGCTTTGCGTCCGGATCGGTCACGTTTCGTCGGTACAGAATCGAGCATTGGAAGCACGCGAACATCGACGATTCATTCGTCGAAGCGCTGACGAATTGCGCGTTTGGACGCTATCAACTGGTCCACGACGAAAGCACGCAGATCGGTTGGGTGACGCCGCAGCACGTACTCGATGCCGAGTTCGCCGGTGAGAAGATTGCAGCCGGCCGCTTCGCGCACTTCACGATGCGCCTCGATCGCAACAGCGTACCGGCGACCATCAAGAGAAGTTACTTCGAGATCGAACGCATCGCCGCCCTCGAAGTCAGCGGTCGAGATTTTCTGAACAAGCGTGAGCTTAAGGAAGCCAGAGAATCGGCCAACCGTCGCGCTGAAAAGGAAGCCCGCTCCGGCGCGTTTCGTCGCATCAATGCGTATCCGATTGTCGTCGATTTGGAGAAGGCGATGCTCTACTTCGGGAACGCATCGAACGGCGTCAACGAACACATGCAGCGGTTGTTCGTCGATACGTTCGATGTGCAACTCGCACCACTCAACACGCACACGCTCGCGATTTCAATTGCAGAAGAATTCGGCAATATGCGTTCGCTCGAAGACGCCAAACCGGCGCACTGGGTTTCCGTTCCAGAAGGGGCCGACTCCGACTACCACGGCGATCCATCCGATTGCGGCTATCTTGGGCGGGAGTTTCTAAGCTGGATCTGGTTCACTGTCGAATCGAATGAGGGCGTGATCTCCCTGCCGGATGGTTCGGATGCGATGATGTCCGTCGTCAACCAAGCCAACTTGAAATGCGATTTCAATCTGACGGGAGCAGTGACTGTTCGAGGCGATGCGCCGGCTCGGATGAGGGAAAGCAAGTCGGCGCTGGCCACCGGAAAGCAGCCGACACGCTTGGGATTGTTGCTGGCCAGTCGGGCAGGTGAATGGGGGCTGACGCTGGATGGCCCGATGTTGGGCGTGTTCGGATTGCAGATCCCAGCCGGCGACGATACCGATGCCGATAAGACGCAAATCTTGGAGTCGCGCTGCGAATCAGTGGCCGACCTGAGCAGCACGCTCGATCAATTGTTCCAGTCTTTCATGCGTTTGAGACTGTCGAGCGAGTGGCAGGAAGTCCATACCCGTATGGCGATGTGGGTGGCGCAGCTCGATCCGCGCGATTCCGAAGTCGAACCGCGACTTGCATCGGCAGGTTAAAACGAGTGCAACGGATCAGTCGGCAGCGAGCGACATGACTTCTTCGCGCTCGAACGTCTTGAGGACATCGATGAGTTGGCCCGCATCGATGATGCCGTAGCGCACCATTACCAACCCGATCAGCATGTGCGGGTATCCGCGATTGACCAGATCCTTTTGAATCTTTACCGCGCGATCGACGTCAGCCGACGTGCAAAAGCCCAACGCGATGGCGTAATCTCCGAAACGTTTTGATTCTGCCGATTCCGATTCGCCCTGCTGATATGTACCCATTGGCCGCTCCTTGATGTGAATCTCTGCTCGCAATTCAAGCGTGTTGAGCTGGTCCTCAGACGTCATCCCGTATTATCGACCTTGAGGGGTTGCAACTTGGATGAGGGGGTTATTGGAACCTAAGCCATTGCAGTGCGCTGGCCTTGGAGAGATTGCGAAGGCGTGAGGCGTGATCTGAATAACTCGAGGGATCGCCGCCCAATGCATCGACAGCCGTGAAATGCTCTTCCCAGAGATTTGTTGGCTCGGCGATTTGTCCAACGAGAGCGAACACGGGCTTGTTCGCGGCGTGGCAAAGCAGTGCGAGACTCAGCGGGGCTTTGCCGTTGAGCGTGGTGGCATCGAGACGACCTTCACCGGTGAAGACCGCGTCGGCTTGGTCGATGGCAGTTTCGAGATCGATCATGTCGAAAACGGTCAACGCACCTGTGGAGAGTTCAGCATTGCAGAATGCGGTCAGCCCAGCCGCCAACCCTCCAGCCGCTCCGCCTCGATCCAATGCTTGCACGTCAATCGAAAGGTCTTGTTCGATCAATTTCGCAAAGTGCGTGAGCCCGATGTCCAGCGTGCTTACATCCTCGGGCGTCGCGCCCTTCTGCGGCGCGAAGACCCTTGCGGCACCCGTTTCGCCGCAAAGTCGGTTGCGTACGTCGCAAAGCGCGGTGAACTTGCAACCGGATAATCGTGGATTGACTTCGGTGCGATCAATTTTTTGAATGCGTGGCAGATCAATCGCGGCGGCGGGTTTGGCGATCACTTCGCAAGCATCGTCAAGAAACCGATACCCAAGTGCCTGCGCACAACCCAATCCGCCATCGCAAGTTGCGCTTCCGCCCAGTCCAACGTAGATGTGGTCCACACCGCGATCCAGCGCATCGGCGATCAATTCGCCCGTTCCGAAAGTCGTCGCGCGCATCACGTTTCTCAACGATTCGGGTACAAGCGTGAGTCCCGAAGCAGCGGCCATCTCGATAATCGCTGTCCGCTTGTCTTCGAGAATCGCGTACTCAGCATCTATCGAATTGCCCAACGGGCTGGTGACATTGATGGTGTACTTGGTACCGGGTTTGGATTGCAGGATGGCGTCGACTGTGCCCTCGCCACCGTCGGCGATCGGTCGCAGCAAGATTTCGACGTTGGGAATCGCGTCACGGATACCATCGGCGATGGACGAACTGGCCTGCGCCGCGGTTAACGTTCCCTTAAAGCTGTCGGGTGCAATGAGCAGTTTCATGTCATCGGTATCGAAGCTGGCGTTCGGTCATGCGACAAATTCGCTAAGAATCGACGGCAGGTTTGAAGCGAAAGACGAGCGAGTCATCACTTGATCGAAACCGGATGTTCTGGCTTGTTCCATGACCTCTTTGCGAACGTGCGGGCAGAACCCGATGAGCCTGGGCTGGGGTTCATGCGATGCGGCGGAATCGATCAAGCCCTTGATCAGCATGTCGTCCTGTTCAAGATCGACGATGACAGCCGTCGGTGTACCGTCAGTTGCGATTCGCGTAAATTCGTCGAGCGAACTGGCGAATTCCAAAGGCAGGCCGACGGTTTGGGCGCACGATGAGATTTTTGTGCGGAAAATTAAATCGCTGACGATCACAACAACTTTGGACATGCTTTGGGTCTCCCGATACATTCTTTGAGTGTCGAGACTTTTGCCGACTTGAGGAGTATAATGTGATGCTGCCATGGCGTCGCTGTTACGTGCCATTTCGGCGGTTCTGGAGTTTGTCGATTCCAGCCCCCACAATCGATTAAGACCCCGCCAGTTGGTTAGAATCTGACGGTGATTGAGACTGCGATGGAATTTATCTCCAAGCTAACCTTGCGTCGAGAAGTGGAAGCAGCCGTCCACGATCTTTGCGTCGATCTGAAGGCATTCAAAGCTGACCTGGCATTCATGTTCGCCTCGCACCACCACGGTCCGGAATTCCATGAACTGATCCGCGAAGTCTACAACAGCATCGACTGTCGAAATCTGATCGGATGTACCGGCGAGAGCATCATCGGACCGACGGCTGAGATCGAAGCCCAACCCGCGATTACGCTATGGGCGGCGCGCTTGCCGGATGTGCGGGTGAATTCGTTCGTGTTCGATCAGCAGGATCTTCAAATTCTCGAAGAAGCGCCACCTGAAACGTGGTACGAGCGAATCGGTGTGCGGCCTGAAGACTCGCCGAGCTTCGTGTTGCTGCCCGATCCGTTTTCGATCAACGCGCAATTGTTCATCGAGAGAATGGACATGCTCTATCCCGGTTCGATCATTGTAGGTGGGATGGCCAGCGGAGCGACGGAGGTCGGTCAGAATCGACTGTTCATCGGCGACCAGGCGTTGCGCCAGGGGCTCGTGGGCGTCGCGTTGACTGGCAACATCGACGTCAGTTCGGTGGTGTCGCAGGGCTGTCGAACGGTCGGCGATCCGTTCGTGATTACCAAATCGCACGAGAATTTGATTCAAGAATTGGGCGGTAAGCCGGCGCTCGATGTATTACGCAACGTCTTTAACAGTGCTCCCGACGAAGATCAAAAGCTGATGCGAACCGGGCTCCACGTCGGTCGATTGGTCGATGAACACGTGACCAATGCAGGCATCGGAGATTTCTTGATTCGCAACATGATGGGCGTGACCGAAAAGAAGGCGCTCGCTGTTGGCGATTTTCTACGGCCTGGCCAAACCGTGCAGTTTCATGTTCGCGATTCACAAAGTGCGACCGAGGAAATGCAGCGGTTGCTGGAAGCGGAGAAGAGTTCCGACAAAACGCCGGTCAGCGGGGCATTGCTGTTCAACTGCAACGGGCGGGGGCGCCGGTTCTTCAAGGAAGCCAACCATGATATTACGCTGGTCAACGACTTCGCCAGCAACTGCTCGGTAGCCGGTTTTTTCGCTCAGGGTGAGATTGGTCCGGTCGGCGGAAAGACCTTCGTACACGGGTTTACCAGCAGTCTGGCGCTGTTTCGCAAACCGAGCGACACTTCGAGAGAATCCGAGTCGCAAGGCGAATAGTCAGATGAAATGGGGGGATATTTTCGCCGGAAATGCTATAATCCCCACCAGTTGAAACGTCGAAATTGACGAGGATTCCGTAAGTCGCATACCGCCAACGAATGGCTCAAAAGTGAGAATCGACAGATGCCGATTGTTGATCCAAAACGCAGTGCCAAAACCGCCAAGCCGCGTAAGAAGAAGCCCAAAGAGATC
The DNA here is from genome assembly GCA_028285105.1 of Alphaproteobacteria bacterium. GTDB lineage: Bacteria > Planctomycetota > Phycisphaerae > UBA1845 > UBA1845 > UBA1845. The sequence continues at coordinate 92,072 of JANQQE010000013.1, read as the reverse complement.
GCCGTCGTAAACGATGCGTGTACGGGCTGTGCGGGTTCACCGGTGTGCATCGAACTCTGTCCGGTCGATGACTGCATGATTCTGGTCAAAGACACCGCCTTCGCCCCAGACTTCGGTCGCGTCATTGTCGATCCGCTGGCGTGCATTGGTTGCAAGCGCTGCATCACCAAAGGCCCGATGGACATGGTGCTGGACGGCTGCCCTTGGGACGCCATCGACATGGTCCCAACGCCAGAATTCGAAGAGTCCTTCGGCGAACTGCCTTTCTAGATTTCCCTATCGTCTTCGCAAAATCAAGAATGTGGTATCGAACAACGCGCCTTTGTGCGTAGGGCGAACGAGCGATTCGTGCCAATTGCGCACGCATGGGTCGTTGCGTTCTTTGCGAAAGCTCGGCCCATTTGTTATACTGCTGTTTCTATAAATCAAATATCCTCGATTTTGCCGGATGATTAAAATCTTCGATTAGCTTTGTTGACACTGGCTTAAGCCAGTTGATGGGTGACTGCATCCGGCGCGTTGTAGTGCGCCCATTGCTTGAGCCGCAACCCCCAAATCGATCGATCTGAAACGATCGGTCTGAAACGATCGACCCTAAAAAGATTGACTGGAACCCATGCTACCAAGATACCGATTGCAGTTTCCCTTAGAGCAAGAGCATCAGCTCAGCCAAGCTGAGGCGTATTTTCACATTATCGAAAATGGTGGGCGCGAGAAGATTCTCTTTCACGATTATGATCGAATCTATTCCAAACCCGGCTTGTATGAGCAGCTTTTTTATGATCGGTTGAAGTGTACGTCGCCGCAGAAGGTGGCTGAGTTGCTTCAAGACAGCCTTTCATCGGAGTGGCTCGGATGTACGGAACTTCGGGTACTCGACCTTGGTGCCGGTAACGGGATGATGGCCGAACGATTGCGTAACCTTGGTGTCGCGCGGATTGTGGGCGTTGACATCATTCCCGAAGCGCGTGAAGCGGCATACCGCGATCGACCGACAGCTTACGACGACTATCTGGTTGCCGACTTCATCAATCTTGCTGAAGAGAAGCGTCAACTGTTGGCCGAATGGCGATTCGATTGCCTGGCGTCGGTGGCGGCGCTGGGCTTTGGCGACATTCCGCCCAAGGCATTCATGACGGCGTTGCAATTGATTCGAACGAACGGTTGGGTGGCGTTTAATATCAAAGAAACCTTTCTCGATCATTCCGATACGTCGGGTTTCTCACGCTTTATCCGCGAGTTGATTTTTTCGGAATTCCTGGATGTGTATCAGTTGGAGCGCTACACGCACCGACTTTCGATGGAAGGCGTGCCGCTGAAATACTATGCAATGGTCGGTCGCATCAATTCGCAAGTGCCCGCTGATTTTCTCAAGTCGCTTCAGATCGAGACGGCTTGACTGCGCCAACGTTCCAGCCCGAAACGATTGAATCGACTTCGCGTCGTCGCGCCTGCATGATGTTCGCGCTCATCGTCGCTGGCGAAGCTGTTTTCTTTTTGCCGTTTGTCTTCCCGCGTGTATTCCGGCCAACCATTCTTGAAGTCTTCGGACTCACCAACACCGAGTTGGGAGCGGCCTTCGCCATTTATGGGATTGTGGCGATGGTGTCGTACGGTTTCGGTGGGCCGCTTGCCGATCTGTTCAGCCCGCGAAAACTTTTGGCGATTGCACTCATCGCTACGGCATTCGGGGGCGTGTTGCTATGGCGGATTCCGTCCCTTCAAACGCTCAAATGGATCTACGGATATTGGGGATTTACGACCATCGCGCTGTTTTGGGCCGCACTCATTCGGGCGACACGCGAGTGGGGAGGGCGACTCGCTCAAGGGGCGGCGTTCGGTTTACTCGATGGCGGGCGCGGGTTGTTCGCTGCCGCCGTCGGATCCTGTATGGTTGCGCTCTATGCGTCGCTATTGCCGGAAGACGTGGCTTCGGCATCGATAGAAGTCCGCACGGATGCATTGAAGCAAGTCATTCTCTTGATCGCGTCGATGACCGCAGGCGCTGCAATTCTCACGGTACTCTTTCTTCCAAAGCACGAATCACAATGTCAGTCCGACCAATCTCGAATCACCCTTCGCGGCATCGCGCACATCGCAACCATGCCAGCCGTGTGGTTGCAAGCGGCAATCATCGTCTGCGCGTATGTCGGCTACAAGGTGACGGACGACTTCTCGCTCTACGCCAAAGAAGTCCTGCACGTCGACGAAGTGGAAGCCGCCCGCGTCGGCACATACTCGCTTTGGATGCGACCAATCGGCGCGATCGGCGCAGGACTGCTCGCCGACCGATTCGGAACGTCGAGAATGATGCTCGTCAGCTTTCTGTTGATGATCGCAGGCAGCGCCGTCCTAGCCACGCCAGCAATGACAGCATCGATGTACGTTCCATTCGTTTTAACCGTCGTGTGTGCAAGCCTCGGCATCTGCGCCCTTCGCGGCCTCTACTTCGCGATCATGGAAGAAGTCAGCGTACCGCTCGCATACACAGGCAGCACCGTCGGACTGGTTTCGGTGCTTGGATACACCCCCGATGTCTTCATGGGCCCTGCGATGGGATACCTGCTCGACCGTTCGCCAGGGGCTGCTGGTCATCGCGATGTATTTATAATGGTAGTCGCGTTTTCGATCACAGGTTTCATCGCGACGATGCTCTTGATGAGGATCAATAAGCGCAGATCGCAATCTTGAAATGGCTTAGTCGGGTTGCTTTTCTTGCGCACGCTTCTCTATCGCCTTCACCGTTTCTTTGGCTTGTGTGGTGATTTGCGGTTTGGTGGCGTAACGGTCGGAATTCTTCTGGATGGCTTCGATGTCTTCCAGGTCGCCGACGATGAGCAGGGCCCGGAGTGCTTCCCACATGTCTTGTTGGGCGGGGCTGACTTCATAGACGAGGTCGCCTTTGGCGACGTCCGATTTGTTGGCGGCGGCTACTCGTTTGACCGAACCATCGACCGGCGAAACGATCTTGCTCGATTGGCCACCCGACGATTTGAGGTACGCGATTTCCATCCCGGCTCGGACGGGTTGCCCTTTTTGCAGCAAGCCAGAGATCGACCCGGCTTGTGGGCTTTTGACTTCGTACGGTTTCAGCATCGACAGAAGAACGGGTTTGCTGCGATCGTCGTTGTATTTTGACAGTGACAGCGCCGCGTTTCTTTGCACCAACTCTACCGGATCATTGACGAGTTCGGCCAGAGCATGTTGAAACCCTTCGGCGGATGTGTCCCACCCCATGACCCAGGCGGCCATCATTCTGATTTCGTGGCGATCGTTGGAAGCGAGCGGAGGGATCAGTGGGTAAAACGAGGCGACGTTGGCGTCTTTGGACCGAATGCGCTCGGTGATTCGTTCGAGGGCGTGTTGCGTTTTGCGCGGATTGTCTGCCTCGGTGAGGTATTCGCGAATCTGATCGTCGGTCAGCCGAGTGCCAAACCACGTCCCTTTCCAGAAGAACACGGGAAGTGCCAACGATGCGAACACCAGAATCGCAACCATCAAGAGGGGGGCAGACTTACGCTTGGCGGGTGGAGGAGTACCAGACATGCATGACTCTATTGCGCAAGGTCGGATTTCACCATCCGAATTTGCGGCAACATGGTTTCTTGAGCGACACGGTTCAGCCGACTCAGAATGGCGACCTTAAATATTAAACCAAGGTGTCACCATGACGTATTTAATGCGAAAAGCCAATCGGGCAATGATCTTCGCAGGTAGGCCCAACTGGATCACGAACAGCCCGACCAGTGTGCCATATTGCCAGATGTTCATCTTGCGATAAGCGTTGGCTGCGTACTTCTTGAACAGCACATGGAACAAGCCACCACTGACCGCGAGGAATCCGCCGACGACCACCGCCCCAAAAATTCCCATCATGGGTTGCGAGGTAATCCCGAACCATTCGTGGAGATCGACGTTGGTCTCATGCACCACGCGATGGTGATCCCAGAACTGCCCGGGCCAGAACCACAACCAACCAGGACCACGAATAAACGTGCCAATAAACACCAGCAGCACCCAAAGCACCAACCAACCAAACTGGAACGTTAAGATCGCAAAGGCTCGTTGCTTGAACGTGTAGTATCCGTTACCCAGCGGATTGACATCGATATACGGGATTGCCATCAAACCGACGACGATGATCCCCGGTAGCACCACACCCGCGATCCATGGGTCGAAGTAGACGAGCATTTCCTGAAGTCCGAGGAAATACCACGGTGCTTTTGACGGGTTCATGGTGAGCGACGGGTTGGCTGGTTCTTCCAAGGGAGCATCGAGCAAAATGGACCAGACCATCAGAATAAACGTGACGATGATCGCCGCGAGAAATTCAATTTTCAGAAGGTACGGCCAAACGTGTACGCGCTCCGCCCAGCCCTTTTGGAATGGATGCGTTTTTCGGTGATGGGTCTTCTGCATCGCCGGGTCGGCTTCCAACTCGGCTGCCAGGCGATCGTTCGCGAGCGCCTGCTTCATGGCGTACCAGGTATAGAATCCGACCAACCCCAACATGATGATGATGGGAACGTTGTCGGGCGCCGAAGCGATTTTCCAAAGCTGAATCCAGTCCATGTGAACCTCTTGAGACGACCTGCCCGACGAGCAACGCTCATCGGCAAGCGAGAGAAGACATTCTTATTTTTCCCAACCCTTAAACTCGTGCGGCAACATCACCGGAGCGGGTCCTGAGATACTTCCGTCTTTTCGAATTCGCCAGAAGTGAACGATCATAAAGACCGACGCCACGATCGGTATGCCGATGCAATGCCAGATGTACGCACGCAACAGCGCGTTCGAATCGACGATCGATCCACCCAACAGCGCGAACCGAATATCGTTAAATGCGGTCATTCCGAATTCCGTGCCGAACGGTCCTTCGTGTCCGAGGATCGGTGTGGCTCGGGCCATGTTCGTTCCAACGGTGACCGCCCAGAACCCGAGTTGATCGTCAGGCAATAGATACCCGGTAAACGAAAGCAACATCGTAAGAACCAGCAGCAACACACCCACGCCCCAGTTGAACTCGCGCGGTGGCTTGTAAGACCCGGTCATGAACACCCGCAGCATGTGCAGCCACACGGTGATGACCATCGCGTGGGCCGACCAGCGGTGCATGTTACGCAGCAGGTTTCCGAACGGGACGTCATGTTTGAGGTACAAGATGTCGCGGAATGCCTGACCTTTGGTCGGGTGGTAGTAAAACATCAAAAACACGCCGGTCAGCGTGAGGATGACGAACAGAAAGAAAGTGATCCCGCCCATGCCCCAGGTGAATGAATACCGAACGGCATCGCGGTTGATTTTGGCTGGGTGCAGGTGAAGGAAAACGTTTGAAAGAACGGCTAATGAGCGGTTGCGCGGCGAGTCATCCAGCTTATGTCGAAACACCGACGTCCACAATTGGCCCTCGCGCGGGTCGCGCTTCAACATTTCGACGCCTTCGCGCGTCTTGTCAACGAGCGAATCGCCATCGGCATCGCCATTTCTGGCACCGTTGCTCTTGGGTGCGGCTGGCTTTGATTCTTCTTTCGTCTGCTTCGGGTCGCCAGACATTGACATCTCCTAAGTGGTGCGACCGATGTGGCTGATTGTTTCGTTTAGCTGATAGTTTCGTTTACAGGGCGCGACAATCGGTTGATTCACCTGCACCGTAATGTTGCTTAGACGTTTACGCGTGCCCGAGGATCGCCCCATTGCTCGTACGGAAAGAGCACGGCTTTATCGACGATGATTTCGCCCGATGCATCCAACTCGACCATCGTGCGATCGAGCGGTCGCGGTGCCGGGCCTTCAAAGTTCACGCCTTCCATATCAAAGCCACTACCGTGGCATGGGCATTTGAATTTGTTGTCCGTTTCTTTCCAGTCGGGCGTGCAGCCAAGGTGGGTGCATTTTGCGAACAAAACAAAAATGCCCTGCGCATCGCGCACGACCCAGATTCGGAAGGCGGCTTGGTAGCGCGTATCGACACCCATCGCAAAGTCGCCGGGGAATCCAATTCCAAATCGCGTCTTCGGTTCAAACAGGACTCGTGGGAAAAAGAATTTGACGGAGGCCAGCGTCATCGCACCGATGAATCCAAAGACCATTCCCCAGACGATCTTCCGACGACTCTTGACGTCTTTGGTGAGGTCGCGGTCTTCACCGGTTCCTGCACCTTGGGTACGGGCTTTGTTGGAATAGAGCAATCGGTCGCGCAACGGAACCAAAGGTTGCGGCGGAATCGTTGGACTACTCTTTGATGTCGTTGAGTCGGGTTGACTGGGTGTGTCAACAGAGGCAGATGACATTTGCTTTGTTTATCTCCCTTGCGGATTTACTTGCCGCATAGAGGCGAACCTTTACCCGTGCAGCAGTTTTCCGCATTTCAGAGCGGGACGGATGCGGGCTTCAGGTTGAAAAACCACCAATTCGCAGATGACGTCAATTTGCAGATGCCCCAGTTCTCGGATGACTGGAATTTCCGGGTGACTGGGGACCGGAGCGGACGCACACAGAATCGCGCCGATGCAAACATACATAAGTCCTCTTCGGAAAGGGATGTTAGGAAGTGCTCAAAAGAGTGTCAAGATGATTGAATCGCCTCACGTGTGTTTCAAAATTCGACATTTGTGAAACAAATGAAAACGAGAATGATGTGCGCAAACTGTGGCATCGATGCCCCGGTTGAACCGACGACCAGTGTGCTCAAACGCATCAATCCAGCCGGACGTGTAGTGCCGAGAAACGACGGAAGTCCATGGTGCTGATCCGAAAATGAATAATCAGTTTCGTGGATCAAGGCTTGCCCAGTGGCCATGCCTTTAGCGTTTCGGAACCCGCAGTCATTTCTCGCACCAAGCCCTCTCCCTCTCCCTCGCCTCCATTGAGACGATGAAGGTCTCAGCTAAATGACCAACCGTTGATTCATAGGCCCTTACGATTTGTCGTCAATTGTATGAATCGACTCGCAAAACCGCACTGGTGGCCTCTGGGGCGTCATTTTCGAAAAATATTTAACACATGCTAACTAAATTGGACCGTCAACTGTCTATACTGGTGAAGCGAATGTTGATCGGCTGATTCAAGCCGGCAATCGCAGGGCAATTGATGGCGTAAGCCATTGTTGAAAGGAGACTTACGATGAAGAAGGCATTTCAGGCATTCGCGTTGGCGTCTCTGATGGGCTCGGTTCCGTCGCTGGCGGCAAGTGCGTCAGCTGTCTCGGTCGCCAGCAACGGCGGATCGGCGACATCGACCGCAACCGCCAGAGGAAACGCAGTTTCGAACGCATATTCAGGCGCCGTGAACGGCGGTCAAGCCGTCGCAAATTCACACGCCGTCGGTAGAAGGCGTGGGGCGGCGATCAGTAATTCGGTCGCCATCGCAGATCGTGGATACGCCCGCAGCGATTCGGTGGCAGAAGGTGTCGGCCGCTGGGGTGGGTCCGGTGTGGCTCGCAGCGACAGCTTGGCTGCGACAGTCGGTGGTGTCGCGATAAGCCGCAGTGACGCTTACGCCCTCGGACGTTTCGGCGGATTCGCGGAAAGCGATTCGACCTCGACGGCTACGAGCATCGGTGGAATCGCGGTCAGCGACGGCAGCGCGGTCAGCGACGGACTCTATGGCGGTCGCGCGGTAAGCGTCAGCGATTCGTTGGCTGACACCTACGGAGGCGTGTCGCACTCGCAAGTTCGAGCCATCAGCGGTGCAACGCAGTACGGCAGCGCTTATTCGGATGGAATTGGCGTGAGCGTCAGCGGTCCTCGTCGCACGAGCAGGGCAATTGTTCGGGCGGAAGGACGTGCTTATCGGATGGGTCGCAGTCGATCGCGGGTCTCGGCAGTCGAAATCCGTCGATAAAGTGACATAACGTGGCATTGAGATACAGGTGGCAATGGGAGAGATGAGTATGCCACCGCCAAGCGTGGGGCCGAGTCCGCCGGTTGGCAACAAAGAGGTTTGGCAGCAACCTCGCCAACCGGTTGGATTCGGATTTTCGAGGAATCGGTGACGCAGACATTTGAAGCACGAACGTTGGAGGACAGTCATGCGAAACAACAATAGATACAGCAAATTCTCGACGGGTGTTGCGGCCATGATGATGGCATTTCCGCTCGCAGCGTTGGCAGGATCGGCGAACACTTCGGCGACGGCTGGTTCAAGCGGATGGGGACCGGGAACCGCCGCCGCAACCGCAAACTACGATGGCAACGGTATCGGATTCAGCAAAACCCAAGCCAACAGCGGTCGCGTCAACTTTGCCAGAGGGCTCAGTGTGGGTCTCGACCAAACGGGCTTGAGCGTATCGCACAGCTACGCAGTGGCAGGCCAGCGCGGACCGGCAGTCGGTGGAACGCTCAACGTGCACGTCGGTCACGATGGTGTCGCACTCAGCGGTGGACAAAGTACCGCTTCGCAAGGTCGGTCACGCGAAGTCAATGTGTCGGGTCAAGCTGGCTCCAATGGTCGCAGCCCAATCGCAACCGCAGCCGCATCCGGACACGCCAGCGGACGCGGTGTGGTCAATGCCCGTACGTTCTCGCATTCGAACGAGCGCTACGATTCACGGAGAGTCGGTTCACGCCGTTTCGCCAATCGTCGGCATGTCTCGGATCGAACTGGATACCGGCGCACCATGCAGCGTCGTTCGAGTCGCCGTTAACCTCCAACCAAGGCCGCAAGCCTTGCTACTTTGCCCGAACGCCGGTCCCGCGTCATGACTTCTTCCACGCGGTGACCGGCGTTTTTCTTCTTTATTTTTTATTTGTCACTGGATTTGATCATTCGGCAGGCCACCCATGCCTGCACTCGCCCGGCGCAAAGTCCGTTGACAACCCATCTTGGGTGTTTTTTCCATCTTGCTGTTTATGACCCCGAGAAAAAACTCACAGCTGACGCGATGGAAACTGTTCCGACGTTTTGCAAACGCTTGTGCATTCAGGTGGTATCGACATCGATGGCGTTTCGCGTACTCTACACGGCCACTAGGGGAACGTGCTAACGCGCGTGTTAATTCATTATTCATTCTTAAGTTCACATTTGACGGCAATGATCGTCCTCGATCACCGAGGCACGATACCGGTCAGGGGAACCGGATCACCTGCAAGGAGAAGACCCATGAAGAAATTTGTTCAAAAAATTCCAAGTACAATTTTGGGGCTGGCATTGGTTGCGGCGTTCGCTTCCACAAATGCGCTTGCTCAGGCGCCGGGTCAGGTGCGGTTGGCGAGCGAAGCGTACCCGACCGGCAGTCAACAGACGAGCGTGATCCTTCTTGAACGCTTCGCCCCTTCCGAAATCCGTGCCGGAAGTCAGTTCGACTACACCATCAAAGTCACCAACCTGACTTCGGGCGAAGTGGCTGACTTGATTCTGACCGAGCGATTGGCCGACGGATTCGCCATGTCGTCAATGAGTCCCGAACCCAAGAGCAGCGGTGCCGGGACGTCTACCTGGCACTTGGGAACGTTGAAGGCACGCGAATCGAAAACGTTGACGGTCTCTGGTTCGGCGGCAACCGTTGGCGAACTTGCGTCCTGTGCGACGGTGACGTTTACGACGCAGGTCTGTTCAAAGATCAAGATCATTCAGCCGGCCCTCGAAGTGACCAAGACGCTGCCGCCGGAAGTCATGCTCTGCGATCCGATTCCGATGACGGTGCGTGTCACCAACTCAGGTACGGGCATTGCGCGAAATGTCGTGGTCAAAGACACGCTGCCCAGCGGCTGGTCTACGATGAGCGGTCAATCCGAAATCGTATTCCAAGCCGGCAATCTCGCCGCTGGTGTATCGCGCGAGTTCTCTGTTGATTTGAAGGCATCGCAAACGGGCACATTCGAGAACTGCGTCGAAGCTTCCGAAGATGGTGGGCTGACAGCCAACGCATGTGCAACAACACGAATTACAAAACCGGAACTGACGCTGACCAAGACCGGTCCAAACATTCGCTATCTGGGTCGTGGAGCGCAATTTGAAATCACCGCGACGAACGTTGGTGATGCTGTCGCTCGCAATGCCGTGTTGACTGACATGATTCCCTCAGGTTTGACGTTTTTGAAAGCAAGCGACAACGGACAATTTGGTGGCGGACGTGTATCATGGAACCTGGGTTCGCTCGAACCAGGTGCGTCGCGCACAGTAACCGTTGATGTGAAAGCATCGGGCATCTCCACCGTGACAAACAAAGCTGAAGTTCGCTCGGTCTGCGCAGAAGCCAATGCCGAAGCCATGATGGAAATCAAGGGTATTCCTGCAATTCTGCTCGAGGTCATCGACGTGGAAGATCCGATCGAGGTCGGTGGAACCGTAACGTACCTCATCACCGTGACGAATCAGGGTTCGGCTGTTGGAACCAATATTTCTCTCAAAGCCACCTTACCGCCCGAGGAGTCATTCGTTTCGGCGGATGGCCCAACATCCGGAACTGCAAGCGGACAGCAGATCGCTTTTGAGCCGTTGCCGTCCTTGGCACCGAAAGCCAAAGCCACCTATCGCGTGATCGTGAAGGGTACGGGAGTCGGCGACGTGCGCTTCCGCATGTCGATGATCAGCGATCAGATGGATTCGACTGTCGATGAATCAGAGAGTACGCGCATTTACTAAGTCGTTGTAGCAATGACGTTTTGTTGGAGCATCAAGAGGAATTGCATTAACACGAACGTCGGGGTTGAACTCAGCCCCGACGTTTGTTCTTAGATTCAATCAAGGAGGTCGATTCAATGAACATGCAGGACTTGATCGAACGGGGCAAAGAACTGGCAATGCAGTGGGGGCCGAGTGTCATCGCTGCAATCGTGACGCTTGTCTTAGGATGGATATTGACTGGAATTCTGACTGGCATGGTTCGCCGCATCATGCGACGCGCCAAAATGGAAGAAACGTTGGTTGGATTCGCTTCCAACATCGTCAAGATGGGAATGTTGGCATTGGTGGTGATCACCGCAATTCAAAAACTTGGCGTTCCTACCACATCGTTTGTTGCGGTTATTGGTGCGGCTGGTCTGGCGGTTGGATTTGCACTTCAAGGATCGCTCGCCAACTTCGCAGCGGGCGTCATGCTGATAATCTTCCGGCCATTCAAGGCTGGCGATTTTGTAGAAGCCGGTGGAACCAGCGGCATCGTTGAGGAGATTGCCGTCTTCGCCACCACCATGCGAACCGGCGACAACAAGCGCATTATTGTTCCCAACTCGAGTATCACGGACAGCAACATCACCAACTACTCCGCCAACCCGACTCGGCGCGTCGATATGGTTTTTGGCATTGGTTACGACGACGACATCAAAGCTGCAAAGGAAGTGCTGCAAGGTTTGATCGATGCCGACGAGCGTATTCTCAAAGATCCCGCACCGACGATCGCGGTATCCGAGTTGGCTGACAGCAGCGTGAATTTCGTCGTGCGTCCGTGGGTTAATTCAGAAGACTACTGGGCGTTGAAGTTCGACATGACCGAGAAGGTAAAGCTCGCGTTCGACGAAAAGGGCATCAGCATCCCGTTCCCGCAGACAGATGTGCATTTGCATCAGACGTCAGCCGCTTAGCAAATCATCGGTCATGGGGAAGTAGGGCGATTCTGAAGTTATTTCGAATGGTGTTGAGGCGATGATTTGAGTTAAACTTGGTGGAGGTCGCAGTGCTGAAATGGCCAGCGCCGTTCGTCCGCATCTGGGGATGGGATCAGATGGTAAGATCCGAAACGAAACTTAATATAAACACGCTGTTCATTGCGGTGTTGACGGCAGCATCCCTCGCAGGCGTCGCTCAAGCCGGTGATCCCGGGTTTCCATTTTACAAATTCAAGATTGCGGACCAGCTTCAACCCACGTCTGTAACATTGGGGCCGGACGGGCATTTGTATGTTTCCAACTTGAGCTTTATGACAACAACCGGCACGATCACGCGCCATGAGTTGGATGCGTCCGGGCGATACCTTGGTCAGTCCGAAGTGGTCGCGAGTTTGAACGCTGCCCTGATTCAGGGGATCGCTTTCGATCCGTCGGCATCACCGTCAAATCTTGTTCTGTGGGTCAGTCACAACGGCGGGCAGGAACCAAACCAGGTGGGTTTCAGCGGAACGATCTCAAGGGTCACGGTGCCGGGCGTCGGCGAAGGGGGAAGTTTCGTCGAAGAGACCTACATCGACGGTTTGCCTGTTGGGGCGCACTCGCCCAACGGTATTTCTTTTGGTCCGGATGGTCGACTTTACATCACCTGCGGAAGCATGACGCCATTCGGTGGGACGCAATGGGGTCGCGACGAAACGCCGATCAGCGCGACAGTTCTCGTTGCCGATGTCAACGCGCCGGGATTCGGCGGCGGTTCGCTACCGGTTGATGTGCAAACGACTGCGCCAGTCAACTACGACCCCGATGCGGTCGGAGCATTCGTGACGATTTTTTCGACCGGTATTCGCAATATGTATGACATTGCATGGCACTCCAACGGCGAATTGTACGGTTGTATCAATCAGGGTAATTTCGCGACTGCTGTTACGCCAAATTGCGGCGGTGCGCCGGAAGTTCATTCGCAACCGGCAGAAGTTCTTGTGATGGTCGAAGAGGGCGTTTACTACGGTCATCCCAATCCAACGCGAAACGAATGCGTGCTAAACGGGGGGAACCCGACGGCTGGCGTCGACCCGTGGGAAATCGGCGAGTATCCAGTCGGGATTGCACCGGATGCAAACTTCGATCCGGCACGGATTATCAGAAATGTCCTGCCCGATGGCGGTCGCAGTCCCAATGGTATTGCCGAGTACATTGCGCCGGGACCGTTTCAAGACCGATTGCTGATCGCGAATTTTATTTTCTCCAGAACTATTCAGACGTATACGCTTGATGGCAATGGATTGGTGACCGACAGCGACTCAATTCGCGATTTTAACGGCTCGCCGATTTCGTTCATCCATCCACTCGATATCGCCATTCATCCCATGTCAGGCCGAGTGTATGTTGCGGACTTCGGCGAATGGAATCTGAAAGGTGGCGACGGAACCGATGGGGCGGTTTGGGTACTCGACCCGCTGACGGCATGTCAGTGCGGTGATCTTGACGCCGCCGGTGCGGTGGTTGACCTGACCGACTTTCACGCACTCGCCGACTGTCTGGGCTTATCGCCAGCCACTTCGCAATCGTGCGTATGTGCAGACAGCAATGCCGATGGTGAGATTAACCTGCGCGACTTCGCGTCATTGACGAGGGCGTTCGATCAAGCCCCGTCCAACTCGCCGCCGGATTGTCCGTAGCAGCCAGACACACCGGCATCAAAACTCCCCGGGGGCCATCACGACGGTGACGCCGTTTGAGTCGGTCATGATCCAGAGCTTCTTGTTCTTTGCGGTTCGGTGTTGACTGACGTAATTGCCGCTTGATTCGAGAAACGCAAGTCGGTCGATCTCTCGATGGTCATCTTCACCGATGACCGCTCCTGTGCGGGCATGGACTTCGATGAAGGGCCAGCAATGTTCGTGCGATTCGATCAGGTAATGCAGGGCGCCGGGTCTGACGTGGACTTCGGTGATATCAATGACCGCATCTTGAATCGGTTCGACAAATCGAATCAGCAGACCCCCGTCGTCGAGCAATTGTTGACGACAGCAATGACCACAGACAGCCGTTTCCCACCCGCTGCCCACCAGGTCTGATTTGCTGTGATCGATGTTCCGTCCGCACTTGCCGCAGCGCGATGCCGTATTTTTCAAGGGGTTCATTTCGACCGATCCTTTCAGGCGCAGGACGTCTGATAAACCTATCGGCAGAGGTGAAAACAGAATGTTAGCGCGGGGCTGGAATTGAAAAGTCAATTGCCGAAGGGAAGGGACTCGCGAGGAACTCCACGAATTCACGTCGGTCTCGCTGCGAAACGGATGTCGGCACGAAATTATGCCGCGACGTTGATCTTATGAGTACCGCGACGACGCTTGGCGTTGATGATTCTGCGTCCGCTGGCGGTCTTCATGCGAGCGCGGAAGCCTTGCTTGCGGGACTTTTTGATCTTGCTATTACGACGTGGGTAATGCATGGCTACATCCTCAAAATCGGGTATTGCGAGCTGCCGAGGGATATTTCCGTCTTTCGGCGAGCCGCGTAGAATAACCGACTCAAACCGGCCTGCAAGGGGTCGCCATCGACGAAAAGAGTGGATTTCGTCGATTCCACCCAATTTCGCATTGTTCAACTCGGATTATACTGGTGCGAATGGGGCAAAATGAACGCGATTTTGCAGAATGGTTGGTGTCTCGATGCGGTCGACTACCTTCGGGAATGACGATACCCATCGGGGATGACATGGGGGGCATCCCTGCAGGATCGGGCCAGATTTTGGTTTCCTCAGACATGCTGCTGGATGGCGTTCATTTCGATTCCAAGCAGCACAGTTTCGCGATGGTCGGGCGGAAGGCCGCCGCCTGCAACCTCAGCGATTGTGCCGCGATGGCTGTTCGCCCCCTGGGAGTTGTCGTTTCGCTCGCCCTCCCCAAGACTTCGGGATTAGATGACGCCAAGGCAATCATGGAAGGCGTCATACGGGTTTGCGAACAATTCGATTGCGTCCTGATCGGTGGTGACACAACCCGATGGAATCATGCGCTTGTCATTGATGTGGCGATTGTCGCAGAACCGTATCCGGGCATCGATCCGATTCGGCGAAGTGAGGCAGAAGCTGGCGATCGTATCTTCGTTACCGGGCCATTGGGCGGTAGCATTCGTAGCCGGCACATGACATTTACACCGCGCGTGAACGAAGCCAGGAAAATCGCGTCCGAACTTGGTGGTCGTTTGCACGCGATGATGGACATCAGCGACGGACTTGGTATTGATCTTGACAGGATGATGAATGCGTCGAACACCGGCGCGGTGCTTGAACGATCGGCAGTCTTGCAGGTGGCGTCTCCCGATTTGCGCGACGTCGAATCGAGTGACGACGGGTTGATCGAACACGTTCTGTCAGATGGTGAAGACTACGAACTGTTGATTGCTGCTGATGTCAATGATGCGGTGGCGGGCGAGTTGGGTCTGACTCCGTTGGGCGTTGTCACGGAACGCAAGAATCTGATGCTGAAATCGGAAGGCACTGAAACGCAGATTGAACCAGGAGGCTGGCAGCATTTTTGATGAGTACGCACGCGGAACTGATCCTGAAATCCATCGGGCCGGAGCATACCGAATCCATCGGTCGAGCGGTGGGTGAGCGTCTGTCAGCCGGTTGCGTGCTTGCGCTGGTGGGTACGCTTGGTGCGGGCAAGACGATGTTCTCTCGGGGGGTGGCGGCTGGGAATCGGATTCCCGCCGACTGCACGGTCAGCAGTCCGACGTTTGCGTTGGTTAATGAGTACCCAGGTACGCTTAAGCTGTTTCATCTAGATGCGTATCGGTTGTCGGGTGGGTTGGAGTTGGATGCTCTGGGGTTCGATGAAATGTGTGAATCGGGGGGGGCGGTGATGATCGAGTGGGCCGACCGGGTTGCGGAGTGCATTCCAGAAGATCACATTCGCGTTGCGTTTGAAGTGCTTGCAGAGGATTCCCGGACCCTGCGATTTGCGGCGACGGGCGAGCGTTCGAAACAATTGGTCGAGAATCTCCGCCGCAAAGCCAAAACGTTGCTAGAATCCACATGATGGGCGAAGGTATCCAGGTTGAGTCTGCAATAGAAGGGTGAGCAGTAGAAGGAGGCGCATCATGGGCGCTACGACGGGCATCGCAAAACTGGAATCGCTTAAGAATTATCTCGACGGTTTGACCGAACGCGCCGGTGTGAAGGAACTTCGCGGTCATCTTGAGTTGCTGGATGTCTGCATTGACGATGTCGCCGAGTTCGTGAGATTTAAGCAAGACGGTTATCAGCGAAACCTTGTTCATGAAGGACCGCTCTATCAATTGCTGGTCATGTGCTGGTTAAGCGGGCAGCGCAGTCCGATTCACAACCATGCCGAATCGACTTGTGGCGTGCGGATATTGTCGGGCGTCGCGACGGAAACCCGTTTTGCATCGACGCCGTCGAATCTTTTCAAACCCGTTAAGTCGTTCGACCACCCGATCGAAAGCGTGTCGGTCTCGCAGGACAGCGACACCCATCAGATTTCAAATTTGCAGGAAGATGGCAACAACCTAGTCACGCTGCACATCTATTCGCCCCCGCTTTTGCGCATGGACACCTATTCGCTCACCGATAGTTTTGTCGGCGAGTATCGGCCCATGGTCGTCGGTTGCATCGAGGGGGATGGTATTTGACCGGAACGTCCTCAAGTTCAATCGCAACTGCCAACTCGACGCGCGACCCCGATACGCAGGCAGCCGTTTCACGCTATCTCGGTTCGGTCAGCCTCGAAGCGTTGGGTTCCCTCGGATCCATGGAGGGTATCTACGAGACGATTGTCGAAACGTCTCCGCGACCGACCGCGACGGACAAGAAAGTCGATTCGGTTCTACCGGGGATGGTGCTTTCTGCCGTCGTTGCAGCGGCTGCGATTGGCGTTCACTATCTTCCATACGCGCCGTTTCTGGTCGAAAGTTCATCTGGCCCGTCGCGACCCATCAGTGCGGCGATGATTGCAATTCTGCTGGGCCTGCTCCTGCGAAACCTCGGACCGATGATGACATCGGTGACGGCTGGTTGTAAGAAGATCATCAAGAAGGTTATCCCGATCGCGATTGTGCTGACCGGTGCGAAGTTGAATCTGATCACGCTGGCCGACGTAGGCGTTGGAGCCCTCTTGACCATAACGGTCTGCATCGTCGTGGCGATTCTGTCTGCGGTCTATCTCGGGAAACTCTTGGGAATCGGTAAACGCGTCGCGTTGTTGATTGGTGTGGGTACGGGTATTTGCGGAAACAGTGCGATCGTGGCCGTCGCGCCGCTGATCGATGCCGATGACGAAGATCTCGTGCTTTCGATCGGTACGGTGAATCTCTTCGGATTGATTGCGATGCTTGTGCTTCCGATCATCGGTGCGATGATCGACATTTCGAACAGTGCGTTTGGCATTTGGGCGGGCACCAGCGTTCATGCGGTTCCGCAGGCGGTGGCGGCTGGGTATGCGTTCAGCGTCGATGCCGGAACGATGGCCACCCTTGCGAAACTCGTTCGCGTGGCCCTTCTCGCACCGTTGGTGTGCGTTCTGGCGATTTTGTATGCCCGCCGCCACAACAATCCCACCGATACGAATACACCCGTCGTCATCCACTATGCCCGATTGGTGCCGTGGTTCGTGTGGGGGTTCGCACTGATGGCCATCCTCGGTACGTTGGGGTTGATTCCAACGTTGTCATTCTCGCCGGCAGACGCTGTGAGCAACTGGGGCATCCCGGAGTTGGTATCGCTGAAAGATGCATCGGCACTGTGCGGAAAGGTGCTGTTAATCTGGGCGATGGCTGCAATCGGACTCGAAGTCAACGTGCGCGTTCTCGCTGGCGTCAGCGGCAAAGCCGTTCTATGCGGGCTTGGTGCAAGTGTGATTCTCGGCGCAGTCAGTCTGGTTCTTGTTCAAATGCTTTCCTAATTTTCCCAATCTCGCATTGCTAAAGCGTCGCACCATTTTTCTTCATGTCGATTTCTTCGCGCACCAGAAATGTTGAAATAGCAAGACTCAGATGCGAATTGCGTAGGGCATTTGCCCCAAATTCACAGGTGCATTATTCGTTTTGTCGTTGAGTTTGTCCTTGCGATAGGGAGTGTGCGATAGCACAATGACAACGGTTGATCGGAAGGGGTTTCGATCAACAGGGTAGGGGAGTCGTTCGTACAACTTAAGATTCGTCGGACGAGAGAGAAGAACCGCGCGCCGGTTCTTGCTCTCTTTTTTGTTTTTACGTTGGACATTTGTTTGCAGGGCAAGTTGGCCGGGTGGTCGGACGCACTGCATCGGGAAAGAAGACAACGAGGGACAGAAGCCCAGGGATAGCTCTCTCAGGAGGAGGATTTAGATGAAGGATTTGAAGATTTTTGGCACGGTAGCGCTGTCACTTTGTTTGTGTGCCTCGAGCGCGCTGGCAACGGTGACGGCTGGATTCAGTCCAACCAGTTCCACGAACGTACTCGCTGGCACGCCCGTCAGTGCCGACATCTCGCTTTCGCCCAGCAGTCTGTCGTCGTACGACTTTGCGTTCATTTTGATCGGGACGGCTGACCCGGTTGCAGGTTTGTCGTTCACTTACGATTCAGAGTGGACGGATGAATTCGCCAATGTCGATCCCCCTGTGATCGACTCCGGCGAGCATGGTGGTTATACGCACGACGTTCTCATCATGTCGGACAATAACAACATCGCGGTCACGGTCAGCAATATCAATCTCGGAAATGTTCAGATCGACACGACTGGCATGCTCCCGGGCGTATACAACATTGGCATCAGCAATGCCACCGACGATGCCAGCGAATTGGTTTCGATCGGCGAAGGCCAGGGTATTCAGGAACCAATCGAAGGGTCGATGAGTTTCACGATTGTTATTCCAGAGCCAGCGACGGCGCTGATCATGTTGATCGGTGGTATGTCCCTGCTTCGTCGGGGCAGAAAGTAGCTTGAGACCGTTGGATCGTGGTCGCGTGCGACTTTGGCCGGCTGACCGTTTATTCTTTGACACTACCGATTTGAACAGATAGAACGCGCCGATGTTTGCGCGTTTGGCAAAATCCGCAGCCACCCTTCCGGTCCTTTGGATCGCTGGGTGGTTTTTTGTTGCCGGGGTTCTGGCGCTGACCACGCCGAGTCCGGAAGAATTGGCAAGAATTGAGCCCCGTTCTCTTCTGGCAGCCGACGAACCGTACAACCAATCTCTAACCGTCGAGCGCAAAGCGTTTCCGGAAATCGCATCGCGCACTCGAACGGTTGTCATATTCGAAAGCGACCAACCGCTTACCGCCGAACACGAATCGTTCGTTGCAAACCTCTCGGACAAACTCCAAGGCGAAACCGGCAAAGCCCACGGTTGGACCGTGATCTCGCCGACCACCCAACCCCTGATGCAAAGTCGCCTGCGCTCCGAGGACGGTCAATCGGTGATGCTGGTGGTCTGCTCCGACACTAACTATCTCACCCGTCGATCCGTCTACGACGTTGAAACCATTGACGCGATGATTGCGGAACAGCTTCCTGACGGGCTTCGATATGAGATCACTGGCGAGGGTGGGCTTGGGCGCGACTTGGTGCATTCGTCTGAGGAAGCGTTTGAGCGCACGACGCATGTGACGCTGTTGGCGTTGCTGGTGATTTTGGTCATCGTCTACCGGGCACCGCTGGCTGCTAGCGTTCCGCTTTGTGCGATCGGTTTAAGCGTGATCGTTGCGATCATGCTGCTGAATCATCTCACGCGGGCGGGCTGGGAGTTGGGCAGCATCGAGAAAACGATTGTTGTCGTTCTTCTCTTTGGTTCGGGTACCGATTACGCGCTCTTTTGGTTGGCCGAATACCGCACCGGTTTGGGCGAGTTGGACGCGCGAAAGGACGCTGCTCTTTACAGCACCAAGGTGACCGGACCCGCAATCGTCGCCAGCGCCGCAACGACCGTATGCGGGCTCGTCATGTTGATGGCTGCCGACCTGTTGCCTTCGTTTAATGCAGGGCGTGCTCTGGCGATCGCGCTGACGGTCTCGCTGCTCGCTGCCCTCACGCTCGTTCCGCCGATGGCTGTTGTGCTGGGACGGGGATTGTATTGGCCGCGTCGAACTCGCGCCTCGCACACCGATCGGACCGACGGTATCTGGAATTCGATTGCCCGTGCAGTCGTCGCCCATCCGGTTCGTTCGGTCGTGCTGTGTTTGTTGTTATTCGCCTGGCCGGCATATCGCGGGTGGAACGTGCATTACACCTACGACGCACTCGGCGTCATCCCCAAAGACAGCAGCGCCGCACGTGGTCAGGAATTAGCAGAAAAGCACTTTTCGTCGGAACAGCTTTTCTCCTGGACGTGCATCATCGAAGGAGCAGGCGTCGGCGAAAAAGTGGACCACGCCGTCGATCTTTCGGAACAACTGTCGCAGATTTGTCGAAAGAACGACCACGTTGTGGATGTCTGGAGTCTGGCGAATCCGCTGGGCGACCCCGCGCGTTCGGTGGCTGCGACTCTGGCTGCGACGGAGGTCGGCCGAAAACAGGCGCAGGCCTACTATCTTTCAAGCAACACCGACGCCTTGCGGGTTGAGGTGATGCTCGATTCGCCGCCGCTATCCGATGGTGCGATGATGTCGTGCGCGTTCGTCCTCGAAGACATTGAAAAGTGGGTTGATCTGAAGCTATCCGACAACGCGCAAGTTTTCGCGACCGGCCTGACGCCGTACATCCTCGACATCAAATCGGTGGCCGATCAGGACGAGAAGCGCGTCACCGGATTGGTGATCGCCATCATTTTTCTGATCGTCGCGTTTCTGGTACGCGATATTCTCCTCGCCATCGTCATGATCGCGGCGACCCTCCTTGTGTTTTTTGTGACACTGGGTGTCACTGAATGGTTCTTCGTGTCTGTCATGGGCCAAAGCGGAATCGACTGGAAGGTCAAGCTCTTTGCGTTTGTGATCCTCGTCGCGGTCGGTCAGGACTACAACATTTTTCTGACCACGCGCATTCTCCAGGAGAACCGATCGCACGAGTTGCCATTGGCCATCGAGCGGGCGATCGCTGCGACGGGCGGAGTGATCAGCAGTTGCGGAGCGATCATGGCCGCCACGCTTGGATCATTGGCGGCGACCGGATTACCGTTCTTTCAGGAACTGGGCATGGCGTTCGCCCTCGGTGTGCTGGTCGATACGTTTGTGGTGCGGCCTATACTTGTACCGGCGGCGCTGCTGGTACTTCGCGGAAACCGCCAACCCACACTTGAAACATCCGAGATTTTGCCCGTGCAGCCGACCCCGTAACTCGCTACAGTCTGCACCGCCGGTCCGTTGCATCGGAAGAATTGCGTGACTCAAGACAGTTCCAAATCCAGGTCGGGAATCCTCAAAGCCATCGGTCCGGGCATTATTTTTGCCGGCGCTGCGATCGGTGTGTCGCACCTCGTGCAATCGACGCGGGCAGGAGCGGGCTACGGTTTCACGCTGCTCATCGTGGTGCTGATCGCCAACCTTTTCAAGTATCCGTTTTTTGAGTTTGGGCAGCGCTATGCGTCATCGACAGGCGAGTGTTTGCTGGTTGGGTACAAGCGCGTCGGCACATGGGCGCTAGTAGTTTTCGCACTGGTGACGCTTGGATCAGGAATGCCGACCGTTGCGGCGGTGACAGTGGTAACAGCTGGTCTATCGGCGAATGCGTTTGCGGGCACGATGTCTGTCACGATGTGGGCGATCGTTGTTGTTGCGATATGTCTTTCGCTGTTGGCGCTGGGTGGGTACCCGTGGCTGGACAGGTTGATGAAAGTCATGATGGTGTTTTTGGCGCTAAGCACAGCCGTCGCTGTTGGTGCGGCACTGACCAAGGCCTCACCAGCCGCATTCAAACTTGTGCCGATCGGTGAATGGAAGCTCGCATTTCTGGTCGCGCTGATGGGTTGGATGCCAACGCCTCTGGACATCGCGGCTTGGCCGTCGCTTTGGATGCAGGAGCGCACGATGCAAACCGGTCACCGTCCAACGATGCGCGAAGCGTTGTTCGATTTCAATCTCGGTTACATCGCCACGACGTTCATGGCCATCATGTTCGTCAGCCTCGGCGCATTGGTCATGTATACGAGCGGTATCGAAGTCGAGGAAAAGGCGGGACCGTTCGCGGCGCAACTGATTTCGATGTACACCGAGGCGCTTGGCGACTGGAGTCGGCCGTTCATTCTGACGGCTGCTTTGACGTGCATGTTCAGCACAACCCTGACGGTGATTGATGGTTACCCGCGGGTACTGGCTGAGTCGATTCGCATCATGAGTCGCAGCGAGACGACAAACGTGCGGAAGTGGTATTGGATGTTCAACATTTTGCTGTGCGCCGGAGCGATCGCGATCATCGCGTATTTCACTTCGCACATGAGGCAACTGGTCGATTTCGTCACCATATTGGCATTTATTTCCGCGCCCGTTCTTGCCTATATCAACCTTCGTACCATTTGCCTGCGGCATCTTCCGGTAGAAGCCCGCCCGCCTGCGTGGCTTCACGGATTGAGCATTGCTGGCTTGCTGTTTCTGGTGTGTTTTTCCGGCGTTTATCTCTACAGCGAGTTTTGACGGTACGCGAGGCTGGCTGGCTGCAATTGAAGTTCTCGACTTTACACTTGCGGCGGTCTAGACTTAAAACGAATGTCGACACCCGACGGGCGAATTGGAATGCGCAGCGACGGGTAATCGATTGGGTCCAATTCAGTTCACTTTTGAAGGCTGCACGGATGAAAGCTCTTTTTCGACACACCTTCGGATTGGTGATGTTGGTGTTGACTTGTTCGATGTTTTTGGCGGCGGCGAATGTTCACGCTGAAGTCACTGCGATTCGTTCGCAAATCAATTCAATGTCAACAGAGTTCGTTGATGGGGAACCGGGTTCGACGGATCAATCGATCGAAGATTTCCCAAACACGTCAAGTCAACTACCCATCGAGAGTTTGTCTGGGTTGGGTAACTTCGATGGCGGTAGCGAAAGCGTATTTGGCGCACGTGGTATAGCGACATTCCGAGATCCGGCATTGTCGCCGGTCGCGAACCCAGGCGAATGGGGTGTGGAAGCCGACTGCTTCTCGCTCGATCCATCTCGGTCATATGAAGTCAGTTCTGAGATTGTAGAAGAGCGCGACATTGTGTTTACCGAATCAGACCTTTCCGGCTTTGTGCCACAAGGTGGCACCGGTGAGACAGGATCGGATTCCGAAGAACCGTTGCCAGGCGACGTCATGGTCCGGAGCAACGTTTTTGCAAATGGCGGAGTCCTGGTATGGGCCGATGATCCATCCGGCGATCTGAGCGGGCTGGACATTCAAATGATCGTCATTATCACGCAGGTCGGCGGTTCGTCATCGACGGCGGGCGAGGAAGTGTTCCGCGCCGCGGTTGACGTGACCGGTGCGCCCAACGGGGAAGTCTCGGTTTCGACCCAAGGCGGTTTGATCGCCATTACCGACGGACCCGGCATGTTGCTTTCTTCGAACATCATCGGAATCGACGGCGCGATCGAGCAATTGCAATCGACCGGAAACGTCCGCCTCGTGATCTTGCCGGGTCAGGTGATTCCGTACCAATATGCAGCTCAGCCGGACGATCCCTTCACACTTGAGGCCCGTGTCCTTTGTCGCGTCAATAATCAGCCGGGCGGTACGGGCGTGGCTGCGGTTTTCGGGCGTCCATTTCGGGCACTTTCTTCGGTGATTGCCCCAAAAATTTCAGACAAATCGGCGGACATTACCCAGTCGGCGATGAACCGAATCATCGCGGAAGCGAACGAAACCGGCGTAATCGAAACGCCGACGCCACGCGGCTGCGGAGTTCTGGGCATGGTCATGCCTGTGGTGCTGTTGTGCGGACTGGCAGCATCGCGTAGAAGATAGGGGATTCGATCGGCCAACCGCAATCGAAAGATTGCGTGCATGGCCTGTGAGTTTCTGCTAGCATTTGGACCATGCGGCCTGCCGGCGCGGTGCCATAGGTCGTTACTTCAAAACAATTTAGGCGCAAATAAAATCGGGCAGCTCGAGGTAAACGAGTCGATGATCGTTGATTGTTATACGCACATTTGGGATTCGCCGCGTCAGTTGGGTCGAGCTGTCGAGGCGCTTCGGCGTCGTTCGCGTGTTCCGTCTGGTAGAAGTGTTGGCGATCAGGAACCGCGTGCGAATGTGACGCGACACTATGCGGCTGCCCGCGCTGCCGACGCGACGATCGTCGTCGGTTTCAAGAGCGATTATCTCGGCGCAGATATTTCAAATGACTCCGTCGCTGATTATGTCAAGACGCACCCCGATCGTTTGATCGGTTTCGCGGGCATCGACCCGACCAATCGAAACGAAGCCATCGAGGAAATCGATCGTGCAACCAGCGATCTCGGTATGAAGGGAATCGCCGTATCGCCGGCAGCCCAGGACCTGCATCCCAGCAGCAGCAACATGGAGGCGGTTTACGATCATGCCGACTCGTTGAGCCTGCCGGTGATGTTTCACCAAGGCATCCAGATTTCAAGCGAATGCAAACTCGAATACGCGCAGCCATTGCTTCTCGACGCGGTCGCCCGCGAGTATCCAAAGCTTAAAATCATCATCGCCCACCTTGGTTATCCGTGGACCAGCGAAGCGCTCGTACTCTTGGGTAAACACTCGAATGTCTATTCCGACATCAGTTGGTTGCTGCATCAGCCGTGGGAAGCGTATCAGGCGTTGCTATCGGCGTACCAGTATGGCGTGATGGACAAGTTGCTTTTCGGTAGCGGTTTCCCGTTCAACTCAGCCACGGAAAGTATCGAGACACTTTACGGATTAAACCACCTCTGCGCGGGCACCAATTTTCCGCGCATCCCGCGTGAGGCACTTCGTGGCATTGTTGAGTGCGACGCAATCTCCCGTTTGGGCATCCGTCACGATGGCCCTCGAGCCCCGGGTCCAAGCGAAATTACAGCCGATGACGGCGCAAACGCTTGAAATAAAGCACGAACGCGGTGGCCTGACTTTCGCAATTCCTGATCGACCACATCGTCAAACATCGTTGGAAGGTTACGGTGTGTCTGCTCGCTTTGAGGGTATTTGAAACATTCTGTCTTGTGATTGCGTGTTGACAGAGTGCGCAACGCCTTTCAAAATAAAGCTTTGGCCGCTGCGAAGTATGCCGCCACTGGCTTTGTTTGGTTGTGGTGGCATCGGTATTCACGACGGGTCCGGACGCGCCCTGAACCGATCGATGTGCCTTCGCGATCGTCGCCTTGATTCAAAAAGCAACTCAAGACCCAAATAGACGGAGTTTAATTTGATGGCTGTTGCCCGTGCACCGCAGCAAGGTGGAGTGACCGCAATCCACGTATGGCTCATCGTCTTCGTTGCTTTGTGGCTGACGTCTACTGTCTTCCTCGTCATCATCTATTTGGATCAGGAGCAGAAGGTCAACGATCTCGACAAGGCGAAAGCCCAACTCGCGAAAGTCATTTCTTCCCAAGGTCAGTCGCTACCGCAGTATTCAGAAGCGAGTTCCAATGCGGGCATGACCATGGTTGATTTGATCGAAGCTGCACGCGGCAATACGGCTGAACTGATCAGCGGTAATCGCGACGACAACGTTGTCAGTTTGCGTACTGAATTGAATTCCCGATTGGACAAATACAAAGCCGACCCCCAGGTCGAATCGAAGTCGGATTTTGAAGGCGTGACGATGCTCGCCGCTCTCGACTCGATGCACAGCATGTTCCGCGCGGAATCCGAAGCGCGCGACAAAGCCGAAAAGGGCATTGCTCAATTGCAATCTGATTTGAAAGTCTTGCGTGAGGCAGAAGAAAGACGCAAGACCGATTTTGCAGATGCTGCGGACAAGCTTTCGGGCGACGTCGTCAAGATTGGCGAAGAACGCGATGAATACCGCACGGAGCGCGATGAAGAGATCGATGCATTCGACGCACAGATCGAAAAGATCAAAGACCAGTGTTCTGACGACATTCAAAAGCAGCGCGGCGAAACGCGTGAATGCCAGGCGGCCTACGACGACTTGCTGGCGAGGCATCAGGAACTTCAAGCCAAGTTGGGCCAATCGCAGATTTCGCCAATTCCCAAAGCCACTGCTCGCATGGGCGACGGTCGCATCCTCAAAGCCTCGCCCGGCGACCCCATCGTCTATATCGATCTGGGGCGCGACGATCACTTGACATTGGGCCTGGAGTTTGCAGTGTACGACGCGCTCTCGGGCATTCCGGAAGACGGTCGGCCCAAAGCCCGCATCGAGGTCGTGGCGATTCATCAGCACAGTGCCGAATGCAAGATCGTCTCATTGATGCGCGACCAGATGATTCTCACCGAAGACATCATCGCCAACCCGATTTACGACCGTCACCAATCGATCAAGTTCTTCGTGATGGGCGAATTCGACATCAACGGGGATGGCCGCGACGACCCTCAGGGACAGCGCGACATCATCTCGCTGATCGAGCAGTGGGGCGGTTCGACTTTGTCAGAGTTGTCGGCGAAGGTCGATTTTGTGGTGTTGGGCGGACCGCCTGAGCGCCCGCGTCGCTCGCCAGATGTCGATCCTGAGGACGACCCCAAGTACCAAGCCGCAGCGAAGGCCTACGCAGCATACGAGGCCCAACTTGCCAAGGTAGACGTGTTAGCCGTCCCGCGCCTAAGCCAGAAGGAATTCCTGAACTTCCTTGGGTACACCGTCTCAGACACCGAAACGGCAGCGTCGATTCAGGCCATGACCGGTCAATAGGCAAAATCTTCAGGTCGGAATCGCGCCTCCGCACCCAAACAGAATTCAACAGAACAGCCAATGCTCCGCGCATTGGGTCTGCGAATGAGCGATTTGGGGCATTCGACAGGCTGGCGTAGGCAGGTGGCTCGGGTCGAATAGGCTGTTTTCAGCATGGTAAGGCCAGTTTTTTCCGGTCTATTTTTTGACCAAATGGCGATAACGTGTTACACTACATTGCTTTGCCCGATTTCTTGGAGCGTTGAGATAGAAGCATTGAATAACCAGTGGTGAACCGGCTTGGGTTGGGGTGTCGGTGTTCAGTTGTTTAGGCGACTGCTGGCAGATTAATGCTTCTCTGTGGCTCCCGTGCAATACGCATTTGGGCAATCTGCGTTTGGGCGTCATTCGCTTTAGCGACGTGATCATTGGCGACATGCTTTCGAATCGGTCGCAGACCCTTGTTTTGGCGGTGCTTGACTCGGCATCGATCCGTTTGTTTTGAACCCTTGAAATATCACGAGACGTTGAACGCTTGGGTACTGATTCGGGAGATTCGGTGGCTTGGCGGAGGTTTCGGTAGATT
This sequence comes from Alphaproteobacteria bacterium, assembly GCA_028285105.1. Classification (GTDB taxonomy): domain Bacteria; phylum Planctomycetota; class Phycisphaerae; order UBA1845; family UBA1845; genus UBA1845. The sequence goes on along the minus strand of JANQQE010000013.1, from coordinate 65,227 downwards.
CGTCATTTTGCCGGGCGGTGTAGGTATTGTGGGTCAGGCTTAGGGTCGCCAGCGGGTTCAGAAATCAAAGCGATCCGACCCGAAACGAATCGGTCAACTGCAAGCTTTTATCCTCTGAGGAATTCATTGAAAGACTGGGACGCGCTCAAAGAAGAAATCCGCCAGCGGATTGATCTGGTGGAGATTGTGTCTGAACACGTCTCCCTCAGGCGCGCCGGCAGAGACTTTGTCGGATTGTGTCCGTTCCACGAGGAGAAGACTCCATCGTTCAGCGTGAGTCCAGGCAAACAGATTTTCAAATGTTTCGGGTGCGGGGTTGGTGGCGACCTGTTCAGTTTTGTGCAGCAACGAGAAGCCGTGAACTTCGTCGAGGCGATGCGTATTCTGGGCGACCGTGCCGGCGTGGATCTGGAGCCAGTGCGGCGGGCAAGTTTGCGCGGTGGCGTTGGGCAAGCGGCGGGCGGCGTTGATCGCAGCGATATAGGCCGGGCCAACGCGTGGGCGATGGGGGCGTTTCAAAAGGCGCTGGCTGACAGGCAACTGGGCAAGGTCGCGCGGGACTATCTCGTCGAACGCGGTATACCCAATGAAATCGTCGAGAAGTTCGCGATCGGCTGGGCACCGGAAGCCGGTGGCTGGCTTCCCGAACAAGCCAAGAAGGCTGGCATCAATATCAAAGCGCTGCAAGCCGGCGACCTTATTCGAGCGTCCGATCGTTACCCTCAGTCCGGAAACAGCCAAAGCAATCTGTACGGTACCTTTCGGGGCCGGCTGATGTTTCCGATCCGCGACACGATGAACCGCGTCATCGGTTTCGGCGGCAGGACGCTCGTCGGCGATCGGGCGAAGTATCTCAACACGTCGCACACGCCGCTTTATGACAAAGGCACGATGCTCTACGGCATCGACCAAGCCCGTCTGCCCATGAGCGAAAAGCGGCAAGCGATCGTGGTCGAGGGCTACACCGATTGCATTGCATGCCATCAGTATGGACTGACCCGGGCAGTGGCGACGTTGGGAACGGCACTGACCGACCAGCAGATTTCGTTATTGAGACGTTGGGCGGACGAGGTGGTGCTGCTGTTCGATGCGGATGCGGCTGGCGAGGAAGCGGCAGACCGTGCCCTGGGCGTGGCGCTGCGCTATAACTTATCGGTCCGTATCGCCAAAGTGCCCGATGGAAAGGACCCCAGCGACTATCTGACAGCCCACGGGGCAGATGGCGTTGATTCATTGTTGAATGATGCGGTTGACGCGCTACGATTCAAGTGGGGTCGAACATGTGAGATGTTCGCCGAGATGAGGGGTGGGGGACAGAGACAGGCCATCGAGACATTCATTTCTCTGGTTTCCCAAATGGCATCGTACGGAACGCTCGACGCAATCCAGCGGGGGTTGGTGATCAACCAGCTTTCAGGTTTGTTGACCGTTCCGCCGGAAGACATCGTTAAGTTGCTCGAAGCGGCTCAGCGCAAGGTCAGGGTTCAGCACGCGCGATCGGCATCGCGTGAGGGAGTTCGTTTGCCTGCCGAGTCGTCGGAGGGTGCTAAGGATGGTGCCAGGGATGGTGCCAACGAAACCGATGCCGAGCAAGCCGCCCTTCGTGGCATGCTTCAAGTGTTGGTGAACGAGCCGGGATACTACGGGCAGGTCGCCGATGTGTTCGCGGCATTTCGATTGAAAGATGACCTGCTTCGCCGGTTGGCTGAAGAAGTCGCAGGACTTTGCGAGGCTTTGGGCGAGTTTCAGATTTCGGAACTGATGGACCGATTCCGTGATGAACCGGCGATGGGCCGGTTGGTGACGGATTTCGTTTATGAGGGTGAGCGTCAGGGGCAATTTCAAGCTGTCATCGAGGACACGCGTCATCGCCTGCTTCGATTGAATGGAGTGCGCGAAGGGCAGCGTTTGGCTCGTAGCGTTATTGACCGAGAAACCCTGCGGGGACAGGTCGCTGCGCAAAATGAGGCTGAGCCAATCGTTGTGTCGGACAGGCCCGAGGATGCGGATGAGCGGACCGAATCGGCAAAAAGTCATGGCCCAATACCCAAAGGGCAACATTCAGAGGATTCGGGCGAATTCGTTTCAGATGATGCCGACGAAAATGGAACTCACGAACAGACGACGCAACATTTGGAGCAGCTTCAGAAATTGCTCGCGGAAAGACATGGGTTTGCCCCAAGCGTGCCCGCATCCGGACCTGTCGGCGGATCGGCGTAGCCTGTTGGGCATGAAGTTTGAGTGGCAATAGGGATTAACCAAAGGGACGAACTACGAAGTTCTATTACAACTTGTCATGTGCATGGGTTGGCTGCGATTGTGGTGGCGGTTGACTTGGCAATATGGCGGAGATTTTTGAATGACGACATTGGCGACCAAGACATTTGAAGACGTCAACGCAGAGATTGAAAAGTGTACGCTCGAACTGACCGAGTTGGGCAAGAAGCGCGGATACATCACGTGGGAAGAGGTCAACGAGGCCATCCCCGATGAAGCCGTCTCGCCTGACAAACTTGAGATGATGCTGCTGCACTTTGAAGAGCAAAAGATCGATTTGCTCGACGAGATCGAAGCCGAAAAGATCGAGGCCCGTCGTGGCCCCCGCAAAAAAGCCGGCACTGCTGACGACGATTCCAAAGACAAATCGAAGGTAACCCCCGACGAAACCAACGCACGACGCATCGACGATCCGGTTCGGATGTACTTGACGCAGATGGGCGAGATCCCGCTGTTGACCCGCGAAGAAGAAATTCGCCTGGCCAAGAAAATCGAACTGACTCGAATGGCTTTTCGCCAAAAGGTCTTGGAGAGCGACTATTGTGCGGCACAGGCCGTCGATATTCTTCAGCGCGTCCACAACGGTACGCTTCCGTTTGACCGCACCATGAAAATCCTGACATCCGAGCAGATGGCCAAGACCACCATCATGTCGCGGATGCCCGGTAACATCGAAACGGCGCGGGCATTGCTTTGCCGAAACGAAGAAGATTGGGAATCGCTTAATCGCAAGCGCGTCGCGGCATCGACCCGCACCCAAGTCGATGCGCAAATGACCAGTCGGCGACGCAAAATCTCGAAATTACTCGAAGAGCTTTCGCTTCGTACCAGCCGCATCACCCCGCTGATGAAGAAGCTGCTTTCGATGAAGAAGAAAATGGTCGATCTCGAAAAGCGCATCGTGCAGATGTCCAAGCGGAAGAACATTCCGATGGAAGACTACGAAGCGATGTGCGACGAAATCGAGGGCTTGAAGTCACTGGTGATGGAAGACACCGATGCGCTCAACGATCGACTCAGCATTATCTTGCGGGTTTTTTCGGAGTACGAAGACGCCAAGCGTAAGCTATCCGGCGGAAACCTGCGCCTCGTCGTCAGCATCGCCAAGAAATATCGCAACCGCGGTTTGAGCTTCCTCGATATTATTCAGGAAGGCAACACCGGTCTGATGCGTGCGGTCGATAAGTACGAGTACAAGCGCGGTTACAAGTTCAGCACCTACGCGACATGGTGGATTCGCCAGGCCATCACCCGCGCCATCGCCGACCACGCCCGCACAATTCGCATTCCCGTCCACATGATCGAAACGATGTCACGCCTTCGCAACATTGCCAAACAATTGCTGCAAGACCTCGGTCGCGAAGGGACCATCGAAGAAATCGCCAAGCGCGCTCAGATGCCCGTCAGCGAAGCCCGCCGCGTGATGAAGATTTCGCGCCATCCGATTTCGCTCGATCGACCGGTTGGCGAAAGCGAAGACTCGTACTTCGGCGACTTCATCGAAGACGCAGCCGCAGAGTCGCCGGTGATGTCGGCCGGTTCGGAAATGCTCAAGGACCGCATCGAGGAAGTGCTTAAAACCCTGACCTATCGCGAGCGCGAGATCATCAAATTGCGTTACGGCATTGGCGACGGATACACCTACACCCTCGAAGAGGTCGGCAGAATCTTTAAGGTCACCCGCGAGCGTGTTCGACAGGTTGAAGCCAAAGCCATCCGCAAGCTTCAGCATCCGGTGCGTTCGCGAAAGCTCGAAGGGTTTCTCGATAGCCCGATGCGTTTGGCATAACCAACCCCAATGGGACTAATGGATTGGAAGCGATACGGGCCAACGGGAAGATCAAAGCCCGTACCTTCTGGTCGGTTGCGCTCATGGCCCTGGTCGTCTGCGTCGTCGGATTGTGGGGCGGTACACCTTCAGCAAGTACCGGCAAAACAGAAGAACCGCCGGGCGTTCAAACCAAGACTCCTTCAGAGATTCGTTGGGGCATTTATCAAATCAATTGGGGAGCAGAACGCTTTGAGCACTTTCTCGATATAACGATTGCGAAGTTGGCGTCTCCCCCGGACTTTGTCATGTTCTATCGCGATCTTCGCTGCCGCTTTCCTGCAAAGGCAATCGAGATTATCCGTCATCGAGGAGCGACGCCCTCCATTTCGCTTGAGCTTGGGCATTGGGGAGACAATCGAACGAAATTTCTTCCGGAAATCAATGCCGGTGAGTTTGACGATTACTTTGAAACGTGGGCGCGCGATGCAAAGGCGGAAGGCGATCCGGTTTTCCTTCGTTTCGGGTTCGAATTCAATGGCGATTGGTTCAGCTGGTCGGGCGATCCGAAAGGTTACATCGGTGCGTGGCGGCGCATTCATGCGATCTTTGAACGTGTCGGTGCCGATAACGTCAAATGGGTTTGGGCACCGAACGTCACCAGCGTTCCCGATACGCCGAGTAACAACATGCACCGATACTATCCCGGTGACGAATACGTCGATTGGGTCGGAATTGACGGATACAACTGGGGCGACAATCACGACGAATGGCATACTTGGCAATCGTGTCAGCAGGTTTTCGAGAAAGTACTCGACGAGTTTGACAAGCATTATGCGAATCGTCCGGTCATGCTGGCTGAGTTTGGAACCACCACCGACATTGCCGGTCGAAAAGCCGAGTGGATCGTCGATGCGTACGAATGGCTGACCACCCAATCCCGTGTGTCAGCCGTCATTTGGTTCAACTTCGATAAGCGCAGCGAAGGCGAACAAGACTGGCGGATCGATTCGACCGCCGAAAGCCTCGAAGCATTCAACCGCACATTTGCCAAGCCGAATTGAACATGTCCGTTTGCAACTATTTACGATGACCGTTCGATTTGCGGTTGTATAAGCCGCCAAATTGAGACACGATAGCAAGCGATGAGCGCATCGGATGTGACATTGCCGACGAATCAACAGGTCCGCTACGGACCCAATAGCCCCTTCGACGATGAGGAGCGGGCGACGATCGAAGCGATTTGTGCGCGCCTCGCCGCCAGCGATCGCGAAGAAGCGACGAACCTACTCTCCGCAATCCGCCAGCAAATTGTCAGCCTCGAATGGTTCGGCGAAATCACTGCGCAGTATCCATCGCCTTTGGACGATCAGCGATTGGGTCAGCGTCGTCGCGGTCTTTCAAGTCTCGTCAAGAGTCTCAGTCGGGCGACACCGGCAAACTTTGAATTCCTGCTGCCAACCCGAACGCATCTGGGCCGGGCGCTGGTGATGGCTGAGGCGAACTTCTATCGACTGCTTCGCTACGTATGCCTCGACATTTTTGAAAACGACGATGGCAATGACCTGAAGGAGTTGGCCGCTACAAGCCTTCGTCGCTGTTTGTATATCAAGCTGATCGAAGAAGTGCTGTCGGACATTGCGACTGGCGACGGCATCGAAGCGCAGACGCGCTCAAGGGCGGTGGCCGCCCTTGCTCAAGTGTGGGAGCGCCGCGTGACGTTTCGCGTGAGCGATTTTTTCCCGATTCTAGATGCCGCGTGGAATGCCCGCCGCCGCATCACCGCTATCGGAGGGACACTGATTGGCACGCACGAGATGTTCGAACTGTTCAAAGCCGGCTGCGATCCGGATTTTGTGGACTTCTTCGCCAGTTCCGACCCATCCGACGACGAGGTCGGCGCGTTCAGAGAGTTTCTTTTTGGAGCCACCACTGAAGAACTGAAGGCCAAAGAAAAAGAGATGGAAGAAGCCGGCATCCAATCAACCGAACTAATAGATCCCATCGCCTCAACCGACCCCGAGAGCGCAACGGTTTTCTACGAATTCTTCAGATCGAGACACCTGCAAGCCATGTCCCGCCGCCTCGCCAACATCCCCGGCCCCAAACACACCGCCGAAGCGTACGTCATGATGGCCTATCTCGATCGGCTGAACTAAGGTAATGGTAGGTCGGGCCATCGACCCGACGGATCAAGTGTGAGGCCCACCATGAACGATTCGAAACGATGGGCGATTCCGCCCCCGGAAGAAATATTCTGTGAAGGAATTCTTTGTTTCAAAGGAATCACCATTGAATTGAATCGCGACGATTTCTCCGGAACATGGAGCGAGAAGTACTGGAAGAATATTCCGGGCCCTTTTTTTGGCACGAACGTCAACATGATGTCACTCATGGCTTCGAGTGATGCGCCTGGGCATCTGATTCATGATGCCAAATGCGAATTCTATTGGAAGCCTCCTTGCACCGAAGAGGAATACGCTGATTGTATAACTGCAATGTGGTGTGATGAGATAGACTCATATGGTGTCGACGGCAATGATCATTGGTCGCCTCAGCTGGTTGCAGAATGGTGGGATCGACGCGGTGAATTGATTGATTGGGCAAAGGATCGTTACCGATGTACGAGTGAAGACGCTCGAACATTTTGGACCGACAAGGGGGGAATGACGGATCGACAGGTGCTTTCGCAATACATTGACTCTATCGAAAACGAAGCTGAGGATTATCTTCGTAGTTACATTTTCTTGTTGCTCGAAGGAAGACCCGCCCGGATTGGCGACAGTCTGCCGAGAATTAAGGAATGATTCGTTAGTTCAGGTCAAGGTTAAGATGTAATGTCGATGCACCGACAGTTAGATGCGAGGATTGGATACCATGCCACTTTGGAAATGGACCGACAGAGTTTTCAGCTTCGATTTTCCGCCGGAAAAAATGCCCGACCTGCTTGAAAGGCTTCGCGGGGCACCGTTTCGTATTTCGGCCATGACCGAAAACTTACCTGCCTCGGTCCTTACGGGCAGTGACGGAAAAGGCTGGACCATCCAGCAAAACATCGGCCACCTTACGGACACAGAGTATCTTCCGCTGTCGAGGATCAATCAGATATTGGCCGGTGAAGAAATGCTTGTCGCAGCCGACATGTCGAATGCAGCCACACACGAATCCAACCATAATTCCAGGGCGATCCAGGATATCATGGTTGAGTTTGAAGATGAGCGAAACCGACTCGTCGAGCGTCTTGAACAAGTTGACAAGCGCGACTGGGGAAAGTCAGCAATCCACCCACGACTCAAACAACCGATGCGCATCGTCGATATTACCTACTTTACTTCCGAACACGATGACTATCATATCGCACGGATTCGTGAGCTGATTCGCGCATTGGTTTGACCTTGCCGCATTCGGTTAAGAACGGTCTGGTGAAAATTGCGATTGCTTGTTGGCGAGTAGTGGTCGATCCCATGACGGGTCGGCTTTGGGCCAGTCTTCGTTTAGGAGCGATTTCGATTGATTCAGCAGGCTGGTGTAATATTGGTTCTTGTTTCGGCGATCGAGCGCGGTCGCGCGTTCTTTCGCGCATGTTTCAAACCAGATCGCGGTTTCTTCAAGGTACTCGCCAGATGGAATTCCGGGCAGCATGGGAAGCTCGAGACGAATGCCGGCTACGTTCCGGATGGCCGTTTTCGCAAGCAGCAGCCCCGCGTTAAAGAAGTGAAAGCTGTTCATCAAGTCGGCCGATTGTACAGCCCGAAGGCAGTGGCAGCTGACGATTTGTCGGCCACGCTGATACAACTGCGTTAATGCACAATATGCCAAATGGCGTGCAACGGCGTCCATGAAATCGCCCGAAAGCGCAACCATTCGATAGCCAGTTCGGTGAAGTTTGTAGGCGAGGTCCGTCTCTTTCCGCTTGAGTAGCGTTTGAAGCAATCGCGGTATGGTGATGTGCGGCACTTCCGCGCATTCGAAACTTCTCTGCAAAATCGGGTCGGCAGCTTGCAGCGCCTTTCGTTCCTGATCGACGAAGAGCCAATAATCGACCAACCGATCCTGCTCGCATGCCGGGCAGTCAGCCCCGAATCCGTATTTCGCCTTACGCCAAAGCTGAAACGAACGGTCGGCTTCGATTCGATCGCCCGTCGCGATGGCGTGTTCCATTCTGATTTGGTGGGGGGCTCGCTCGCTCCAGCCTTGGGCGGCAAACCGATCGGTGATGTCGCAGAGGATTTCGTCGATGCGTTCCAGACTGACATCCGGGAACCGGCAGAGTTTGTTACCGATCCATTTGTATTCCCAAAGAATCGTTTCCGAGTCCACTTCTTGCGGATGGTCGTTCATCTGCTGAAGACACCACGAGAAATGTTCGATCGCCCGCTCGACCTGGCCGTCGAACACTTCGACTTCAATCAACGCCGTCCGGGCTTCACAACCGAGTTGCAGATGTCCTGAAGCATTTGACGTTTCGATCACTTCGCCCAACTGCACGCGCTTGGCGTCGGCAGACTCAAAGTGACGAGCTTCCTCAATCAGTTCAAATGCACGAACGATTCGGTCAGATTGCATGTCAGTCAGTTGGTCCCTCGTTCAACATGCGGCGAGTCAAATTGCATTTCGTTGTTGCTGCTTACGCTTCCGCGACAGCGGCGAGGTCGTTCAGGTCACTTTGGATACACTTTTTCATTGTCGGGCCCATCATCAGTGACGTTAGCGGCGACATAATTTTGGCGAACAGGCTGACGGGTTTGCAGTTCATGTCCATCTTGACTTCTGTTGCCTCGCCTCTTGGGACAAAATGGAACGTCGTATGGAAGTCCGCACCGCACGAATGGCAGCCGACCGAGTATGACTTGTTCGGTTCGAAGGATCTGATCTCCATTTCTTCGACAGCTTCTTTTTTGAACATGATGCGGGTCTCGCGAAATTTCGTACCGACGCCAATGGGACCATCGGTCAGCACTTCCAGTTTGGCGATGCCACTCACATGGTTTTCCGCTTCTCGAAAGTTGGTAAACGTCGAGAAAACTTTTTCGACCGGCGCGTGAACGGTCTTCTCCATGTTGAATTTTGCCATCGCAATCTCCTTTCATACAGAATTAAAGCGAGCCCACGGGTTATCTTAAGGGAATGCTCAGTTACAACGCAATTGGGAGAGCGGATGGGGAGGAAAGCTGGAATCTTGGCACAACAGAAAGCGGGCGAGATGGTGTTGGCCATCCCGCCCGCTTGAATTTGAATTTGGTACGTCTGGTTATTGACGCGATACTTCCGTCCCCCACCCTTCCGCTTCGCTCAAGGATGAGGCACCCGGCGACTATTAGCCTAGTAGCGGTAGTGTTCCGGCTTGTATGGGCCGTCTACCGGGATGCCGAGGTATTCGGCTTGGTCCTGGCTTAGTTTGGTCAGCTTGGCGCCGAGTTTGTCGAGGTGCAGGCGGGCTACCTTTTCGTCCAGATGTTTTGGCAGTACGTACACTTCGTTCTTGTACTCGTCGGTCTTCTGGAAGAGTTCGATCTGGGCGATGACCTGGTTGGCGAAGCTATTGCTCATCACGAAACTCGGGTGGCCCGTGGCGCAACCGAGGTTCACGAGACGGCCTTCTGCCAGCACGATGACGCAGTGACCGTCGGGGAAGATCCACTGATCCACCTGCGGTTTGATGTTGACCCTTTTGATGCCAGGGAACTTGGCGAGACCGGCCATGTCGATTTCGTTGTCGAAGTGACCGATGTTGCAGACGATGGCACAGTCCTTCATCTTCGACATGTGTTCAGCCGTGATGATGTCTTTGTTACCGGTGGTGGTGACGAAGATGTCGGCTTTTGCAATGGCATCATCAAGGGTGACGACTTCGAGCCCGGCCATGCATGCTTGGAGGGCACAGATCGGATCGATCTCGGTGACGCTTACGCGAACGCCTTGACCAGCCAGCGATTGCGTCGAACCCTTACCAACGTCGCCATAACCGCAGACGACGGCTTGCTTGCCGGAAAGCATCACGTCGGTTGCACGCATGATCGCATCGACGAGCGAGTGACGGCAGCCGTAGACGTTGTCGAACTTGCTTTTGGTGACGCTGTCGTTGACGTTGATCGCCGGGAAGGGGAGTTGTCCCTTTTCTTGCATTTGGTACAAGCGGTGGACGCCGGTGGTGGTTTCTTCGGTGACACCTTTGATGGTCGCAGCCGTCTTGGTCCAACGATCGGGCGTTTCGCTGAATGTCGCACGAAGCGAGTTGAGCAGTTCGACCCAATCTTCCGGATCGTTGCCATCGGCTTGCGGGACGGCGCCGGCTTTTTCGAATTCGGCACCCTTGAGGATCATCATGGTAGCGTCGCCACCGTCGTCGAGGATCATGTTGGGCGTCTGACCATCTGGCCAATTGAGTGCCTGGCTGGTACACCACCAGTATTCGGCGAGGGTTTCGCCCTTCCATGCGAAGACGGGTACGCCAGCTTTTGCGATGGCGGCGGCTGCGTGGTCCTGCGTGCTGAAGATGTTGCAGCTGCACCAGCGAACGTCGGCACCGAGTTCGACGAGCGTCTCGATCAGGACGGCGGTCTGAATGGTCATGTGCAGCGAACCGATGATGCGAGCGCCTTTGAGCGGTTTCTTGGCGGCGTATTCGCGGCGGATCGACATCAACCCGGGCATTTCCTTTTCAGCCAATTCGATTTCTTTGCGACCAAAGTCAGCGAGCGACAAATCTGCGACTTTGAAGTCTTCTACGGCAACGGTCATGTTTGATCTCCGGTGATTCAAAAAAAGGTCTAAGCGTTCTTTTTCGTTATCTATACCAATCGGGAATTTATAGTTTCCCGGTTCTAACTCTTGCATCCGGTCAGTGCGAACAAACCCGGCGCGTCAATTGTCGATGCCTTGGCTGGGACGACCGAATGAAGTTCGTGCGTTTTGCAGTCATCGAATCCTGCAGTCGCCAAGTGACCGGCAAGTTCATCTCGATCAAAACCCCACCAACGATCTTGCATCATCTCGTGAAAATCTTCGAGCTTGTGCGCTTCCTGTTCGATGATCAACACTTGGCCGCCAGGCTTTAGGATTCGGTGGAATTCTTCCAAAGCATCCGGCGGAACGGCTTCGTGGTGCAGCACCAACGATGCGATGCACAAGTCGCATCCGTCGTCGTCGATGGGTAGCTTGGAGGCAGACCCTTTGCGAAACGTCACATGGTCAGCCGACTCTTTTTTCAAACGTGCCCGCGAAACGTCAAGCATTTCGTCAACCGGATCAACGGCGACAACGTTTGCGAATCGTCGCGACAAGAGTGGCAGCAGATAACCCGTTCCACAACCGACATCGACAACGGTCCAACTTGACGGAAGCAGCGCTGTCAATGCGTCGAGATGAAACGAACCTCCGAAGCAATCGGTACGCATGGCGTCCCAACGATGAGCCACCTGCGAGAAGAACGCATCGCTGTCGGTCTGCCGACTCCGCAGTACTTCTTCCAACCGGGACTTCAGCGAGAAGGGCAATTCCTGAGAAGCGCTCCAATCGAGCACCCGGTCGCGAAGGTCGTGGTCGCCCCGATCCTTGCCATTTCCATTCTGGCTAAGTATCGGAAAATAGGTGGCTGAGGTGCCGTTCTGTCGGGCGTCGACAAGTCCCGCTTCCCGAAGCGTCTTGAGATGACGCGAAACGGTGGACTGGGGTGCATCCAGCACATTCACCAATTCCGAAACCCCAAGTTCATTCTGCAAAAGAACTTGCAGAATTCTACGCCGGGTCGGGTCGGTCATGGATTTGAAGATGCCGTCGGTCACCATCGCTTGAATCGTCTCCCGATTTCCTTATCGGATAATTCCTTCATCCGGATAAATGAATATACGAAATCCGGGGAGTTCGTCAAGCTGATTATCGATTTTGTGACCTGGGGGCGTCGAAATCGGTCTCATTACCGGACAGACCGATTCGCTTGCGGAAGATGGTGGATAGCAATCGGGTGTGGTCCGCGGCGGGTTTCGCCTTTGGGCGCACGTGATTCGTGAACGACGCGATGAATTGTTCGTACCAAGGTCGCTTTGCCGCACCGAGTCTTTCGGAAAAGATTTCGTGGATCTGCTGAAGGTCGCTGCCCATTTCACCGGCAGAGCGGTAAGGTTGGCCGCGGGTTTTGCGTAGGGCGGTGGCGAGTACGGCGACCAATGCCCGTTGAAATTCGTAATCGTCGTGGGTAACGGGCGAATCGGTCTCGCCAAGTCGAAGGCAACGAAGGTCTACGGATAACTTGCCGGACTTGCGACGCGGATGGCGGCTGGTGAGCAATTCGTGGGCAACCAATCCGAGCGAGTACACATCGGTTGTCGGGCGAAGGGTCTGGGTCGCGCCGCGCAATTGCTCCGGACTGGCGTATGCGTACGTTCCGACGAACTGCTTAGACTCCGATTGACCGACATTGACCGAGTCCTGCAAACGGGCGATGCCGAAGTCGAGTATCTTGGTTTGGCCCGATTCATCGACGAGAATGTTGTCGGGTTTGAGGTCGCAGTGGATCACGCCGCGTCTGTGTGCGTATTCGACGGCATCGCAAATGGATCGCAGAAGTTCAACGCGCTCGAGCGTCGGGGGTTCACGATCGCGCACGTATTCGGTCAGCGTCTTGCCGTCCACGTACTCCATCACAAAGTACGGGCGTTCCTGCGATTCTACATGCGGATTGGATTCCTTGATGTTGACGATGCCGCTATCGATGACGCGCACGATGCCTTGGTGATGCAATCGTTGAAGGAGTTCCTTTTCCTGTTGGAAGCGGCGGCGATGTTGCCTGGAAAGCATACGACTGGGCAGAATCTTAATGGCCACGCGTCTGCGGTGGATGGCCTGAATGCCAAGGTAAACCACGCCCATGCCACCGCGGCCTATGACACCGGTAACGCTATAGGGGGCGATGGAAAACGGCGGTTTCCACTCGACGTCTTCGGTATTTGCGCCGACGATGCGCTTGAACATCGTGGTGTTCGGCAACAGCCATTGCGTACCTTGCGGGCGCGACGGTTCGAAGTCTTTGAGCTTCAGATAGTGGGGCAGCATGCTGCGGACGCTGCGGAGGATCGCGGAGTTCTTGCCGGCAGCCTGGGTCAGAAATGCCTCGCGCTCGCTCGTGCGACGACGGGCGGCAGCATCGAGGATGGAACTGACTTTGTCGTGAAAATCGGTGGCCACTTTGGACGTTCCTGCGATTGCGTTACGTGGTCGATTGCTCCAGTCGCTGATTCATCCAAGCCAATGCGTATCGAAAATCCTTCTCAGCGGTACTCGTGCTGACTTTCAATTCTTCGGCAACTTCGGCGTGCGTCATACCCCCAAACCAATGCAACATCACCACGTCATGCAGGCGGCTTGACTCGGTACGCAACGCTTCGAGCAGATCCGCAAGATCGATCAACTCCACCGCCCGATCGCGCCATTCGATGGTGACGTGCTCAAGCGGAATGCGCTTCCACCCGCGACGGGCTTGGGGCAGGTTGTCTTCCGGATCGCGCGAAACAATTTCAGGCGATATAACCCCCGCGCCGCCGCGTTTCTTGGCTTGGCGCTTCTTGAGGTGGTCAACGATGATCTGCCAGATTTTGCGGATGGCGATTGCGCGGAAGTGATTGGCGCTGGTCCACTCGACATTGCCATGCTGGATCAAGTGCATGCACGCTTCGTGGACGATTTCCGTGGGGCGCATGGTGAAACCGGCTGGCTGACGTCGGAAGTAGCGTTCGGCGACGTCGCGCAACTCGTCGTAGACGACTTCCATCAAGGCTTCGGATGATTCGGGGGCAGGCATCTCGCACCTTTCTAGGGCGGTCCCCGAAATTCGGATCGCCCGCAGGATGAGTAGGTACTATCCATTTTAGGACACGAAACATACCGAGGGCAAGGCATATCGCGAGAAGGTTTGAACCGCTTATTCTCCCATGAATTGCAGGACAATCTTGCGATCGCGTGGCCGAGTGTCAAAGTCGATGAGGATGATCTGCTGCCAGGTGCCAAGGGTGAGACGACCGTCTACAAGCGGGACGGTAATCCCCGGACCCAACAAAGTCGCACGAACATGGGAGTGACCGTTGTCGTCTTTCCAGGTTTCTTCGTGCTGATACGTGTCGTACTCGGGCGCGATGCGCTCGAAAAGGGCGGCAAGATCGTGGTTTGCCAAACCGGGTTCAAATTCGGTTGTGGTAATGCCGGCCGTCGAACCGACCACGAACACCGTTAATGTGCCATCGTCCACCGACGACTTTTGAACGCATGCATCGATTGCGGGCGAAAGATTGATAACTTCGCTGTTGCCATTCGTCTTGACCTCGATGGTTTGTGTGTCAACGTTCAAGATAGTTTGTTCGTTTTACTTGGTCCATTTGTCCAACCACTCGATCACGGTGTCATGCCATAGCACGCTGTTGGCTGGCTTGAGGACCCAGTGGTTTTCGTCCGGGAAATACAGGAACCGCGACGGAATGTTGCGACGCTGAAGCGCGGTAAACGTTGACATGCCTTGCGTATCGACGACCCTATAGTCGAGCGCGCCATGGATCACCAGCATGGGTGTCTTCCAATTCTTGACGTGATCGATCGGGTTGTGCTTGCTAAAATTTTCGGGATTGTCCCAGGGCGTTCCGCCGTGGTCCCATTCGGGGAACCACAACTCTTCGGTGTCGTAGTAGGCCATGCGCTCGTCGAGGTTGCCGTCGTGGTTGACGAGGCATTTGAATCGGTCGGGCCAGTTTCCAGCGATCCAGTTAATCATGAATCCGCCGTAAGATGCACCCAGCGCTGCGACGCGCTCGCCATCCATCCACGGGTAGCGTTCAAGCGTAGCCGCCAACCCTTTTTGCAAATCTTCTAGCGGTTTGCCACCCCAGTCCTGATTGATCGAATCGCAGAATGCCTGGCCGTAACCGGTCGAACCGTGGAAGTCCACCATGACGGCTGCGTACCCGGCACCGGCATAGGCCTGCGGATTCCAACGGTAATGAAAGTCGTTTCCGAATGAGCCCTGCGGACCGCCGTGAATCAGAAACGCGACGGGGTATTTTTTGCCCTCGACAAAGTTGGCAGGTTTGACGACGTAGGCGTATACCGTGTCGTCGTTGGCACCCTTGAACGTGAATTGTTCGGGTTCGCCCATTTGTGCTTCAGCAAGTCGTTCGCCATTGACGTTGGTGATTTGCTTGAGGTCAGTGCCATCAGGTGACACTGTGTACAATTCCACCGGTGACCGCAAATGATCCATGCCGAAGGCGATCTTGTCGCCGGCCACTGCGGGGCTGCGAACATTGCCTTCGTGAAGGAGCGTTGCGACTTGGCCGGTCTGCGTGTTAATGCCGAATAGCGAACGTTGGCCGAGGTTGGCGGCGGTTGTGTAGATGGTTTTGCCGTCTGGCGACCAGACGATTCCGCCGGGAGAGCGATCCCAATCCTTCGTCAATACTGACTTGCTTCCCGATGCCCAATCCTTCAGCACGATTCGGAAACGATCGGATTCATATCCCGGTTTTTCCATGGCAAGGTAGGCGAAAGTCTTGCCATCGGGGGAAAAGACCGGAAGCGTGTCCCAGGCTTTGTTGTCAGCGGTGAGCGATTTTGGTTTGCTCGAACCGTCTATTGGTGAGACGTACAAATCGAAGTTGGTGGACCATGCTTCTTCACGACCCGCATCGCGTGCGGAAAACACGATCGATTTGCCGTCGGGGGCAAACGTGAATTCCTCGTCGCCGCCGAAGGGTTTCGACGGGCAGTCGGCGTCCATGCCTTTCATTACATCGACGGGATCGCCACCCGCGACCGGTACGACGAACACGTGTGAACGACGGCCATCCTTCCAATGATCCCAATGGCGGATGAACAGCTTGTCATAAATCATGCCGGTGGCTTTGCGCTCGGCTTTTTCGTCGAGGCGTTTTTTGGTGTCGGCTGGCGAATTGCTGTCGGGGAACACGTCCATGCTTACGGCAAGTCTGCTTGCATCGGGCGAAACCGCGTACCCGGAGATATCAAGCGGAAGGTCGGTGACCTGCACAGCCTCTCCGCCATCAACCGCGATCCGCCAGACTTGCAACGAACCGTTGCGGGAAGAAAGAAAGAAAATCGTAGTGCCATCGGATGACCACTTGGGATTGCTGCTGCTCGACTCGTGCGAGGTTAACCGGCGCATATTGGAGCCCTCGGTGTGAATGAGCCAGATGTCGGTGTGCGATTTGTTGGCTTCCACATCGGTGACGCGACGGGTGAAGGCGATGCGTTTTCCGTCAGGCGAAACAGCGGGCCCTCCGAGACGCTCCATTGCCAGCATGTCGTGAATCGAAAACGGATGCGGTTCTGCCGAAGTGGGCGTCGAACTCATGGTGATCCCCAGGATAATCGCTGCGATGCACAGCACTTTGGTCTGCATGAAATGAACGTACATCAATCGTAGTCTCCGCGGACGGTTGAATGGATCGAGGTGTACTGCGTCTAATCTGGCAGGGCGGATTGTAACCTGTAACTCATGAAGGCTCCAACCTGTCGAACTGTTTGAAATGTATGAACTTTTCGGCGGTCGTCGATTTCGATAATTTGTCGAATGACGGCGTGCGAAAACATCTCGGGCAGTATATAACGACACCGCATCTTTGGGTCGGTTCGGTCAAGGTCACAGGGAAAACGCATGTCAGTCCTGTTGGAAGCCAACGACATTCGGGTTGAATTCGACAAACTCATCGCCGTGGACGATGTGAGTTTCAGCATGTCGTCGGGCGATCTGCTCGGATTGATCGGTCCCAACGGTGCCGGCAAGACGACGCTGCTTCGCGTGCTGGCTGGTTTGCAGTCGCCTACATCGGGTTCCGCGAAAATCATGGGAAACGACGTTCTTGAAGAGTCGCATCGCGTGCGCGGTCAAGTTGGTTTCGCACCGGATTCGCCGCCCGCCTATGAAGAGATGACGGTCGAGCAGTTCTTGTATTTCATCGCCGACCTAAATGGCATTCGGGGCAGCGAAGCCCATGAACGCATCGACCATTGGCTGGATCAGGTTTGGCTTGACGACAAACGCAAGGAAAAGGTTTCGAGCCTTTCTCGCGGGATGCGGCAGCGCGTCACCATCGCCCAGACGCTTGTGCCCAGTCCAGCCGTCGTCTTACTCGATGAACCGTCCAGCGGACTCGACCCGGCTGGTCGCATTCAACTCAGGCAAGTTATCGCCAGCTTGGCAGCCCAAGGCAAAGCCGTCATCGTTTCCTCGCACATCCTCGCCGACCTCGAAGAATTCTGCACGCACATTGCGATCATCGAACGCGGCGGCATCTTGCGGTACTCGCACGTCGACGATTTGTCGCACGAAGGCACCGGCCGCTGCAATTACAAAATGAAGATCATCGGCGATGGCGATCATACGCAGGAACTCGCGACCATCGACGGTGCGTCGCACATTCATATGCGCGGAAGCGAATACATCGTTCAATATGATATGGGCGAACTGGAGGCGGCGCAACTTTTGCGTCAGATTGTCGAGCGACGGTTGGCAGTCATTTCATTCGCGATGATCAAAGAAAGCCTCGAAGAAGTGTACCTCAAAACCGGCGTGCGACAGGTGGACTGATGCAATACCCAGCGTTGGGCAATCCGATATGGTCAGGCCAGCTGGTGTTGCTGGGCGGTTGGCGCAAGGTGTTTTGGTCGGCTGGGCTGTATGCGTTGATTGCTGGCGTGGTTTGCGCCTTATTCATAAGTGTCGATGATTTTGGACCGCCGGCAGCCGCCGCCAATCGGATTCTTTCATTTCTCGCGTTGATTCAGCTTGCGGTGCTGTATGGGAGCGGTTCGTCCATTCGGACAAAGGCATTGGTGCGCGATCATCAAACGCAAATGATGGAGTCCATTCGCACGTCGCCAACACCGGCTGGATTGATTGTGCTTGGTTACGTGATCGGTCCAGCAATTGCAACGATCGCCACGTGGTTAGCAGGGATGCTTGTCGGTTTGTGGCTTATCATCGGATATGACTTGGGCAGCATTCAAAGCTGGGTTGTCGGCAACATTTTGATGCTGTTCTCAGCGATCTCAGCTTGGACGATGCAGGTTTTTCTCAGTGTCGGGCTTAAGAAACCGACCAATCGTCTGATGATCGCCTACGTCGCGTGCTACATCCTGGTCCAAGCCGAGAGCGCCATCCTGCTTCTTCCCGGGTTGCCGATATTCCTCGGATTTCAATCGGGATGGATGAGTCTGAGAATGATGCGGGTCAACCTTGCCACCGACAGTTATTTTTCTGTGGCGCTGGCTGCAAACTTTGGAATGATCGTGTTTTGGTGGTGGGCAGCTGCCAGGCGATTGCGGCGTCCAGACCTGCCGGCGCTAACTACTCGCGGGGCGCTGCTGCTTTGTCTACTTTGGTATACTTGTTCTGTCGTTGGAATCCATCTCGTTCGCAACCTGTTTGCGGGAAGCCAATTTCTAAAACAAGATATCAAGGATCCGATGATTCTGGCGTTGTGCGGTTCGATGCTGATTTTCGTTGCGTTTCCGATTTCGTCTGCAATCCAACGGCTGAGAATCGGAATATTTGAATCTCAAAATCCACTCAAACATCCCAGATCGAATTGCGTTCTTGTTGCAATTTTGTCGCTGGTCATTCAACTCGTTGCCTTGGGTTTGGCCATTTACGATCGGTCCTTCAACAACGAACAACTCGTGATGACTGTTTTGATACTCGTCGCCACAGCAATGGCCTTCCACGGGTTGTTGCAGGCATCTTGCTTTCGAAAGGGGCAAACGGCAACCGGTTGGACGCAAATGGTCGCGTATTGGGTGTTGCCGATTATTCTCGCTTCAGTTTGGCACGGAATTCAAATCACGCGCGGTGTGATCAATGACTCTGAACCGATGAATGCGCTGTTTTCGTTTTCACCGGTTGGTGCACTCATTTCACTGTGGGCAGGGGTCGACGCGGAGGTTAAGATTGGCATTGGAGTGCAGTTTGGTGTTGCAGTCCTGGCGTTGATCTACGGATATGGTGCCGAAAAGTCGTTTCGCAGGCAGCGGCATGCGGTCCTTGCCGAGCGAACTCATCGCGATCCAACCGCTTACTCTGTGCCTTCGAACAGTGGCGACGAAACGTAGCGTTCACCGGCGCTGGCTAGGATGACGACGATGGTTTTGCCGTTGTTTTCCGCGGCGTTGGCGACACGGTTGGCTGCACAGAGTGCCGCACCCGACGAGATGCCGCAGAGAATACCCTCTTCGCGGGCGGCGCGACGGGCCCAGGCGAAGGCGTCGTCGTCGGACACCCGCTCTACGCTATCGACGATGTCGAGATTCAGATTTTCTGGAATAAAGCCAGCCCCGATGCCTTGAATCTTGTGCTTGCCGGGTTGCAGCGATTCCTTGTTCTTCGCCTGCGTGATGACGGGAGATGCTTCTGGCTCGACGGCGATGCAGCGGAATGAATCTTTGCGGCCCTTGATGGTTTCGCCTACGCCGGTGATCGTGCCACCGGTGCCCACGCCTGCGATGAGAATGTCGGCTTCGCCTTCAGTGTCTTTCCAAATCTCCTCAGCGGTTGTCCTGCGATGTACGTCTGGGTTCGATGGGTTGCTGAATTGCTGAGGTAGGAATGAATTCGGCGACTCGCTCAATAGTTGTTCTGCCGCCCGAATCGCTCCGGGCATACCGTCAGCCGCTGGGGTTAAAACCAACTCCGCTCCGAGCTGACGCAGCACGCGGCGACGTTCCAGCGACATGCTTTCGGGCATCGTCAAACGCAAGCGAATACCCTTCGCGGCGCAGACGAACGCCAGACCGATGCCGGTGTTTCCGCTGGTGGGTTCGACAACGACGGTGTCTTTGTCGATCTTGCCCGCCTTTTCGCCGGCTTCGATCATCGACCAGCCGATGCGATCCTTCACGCTGGCCAACGGGTTGCGGTACTCGAGTTTTGCATACACCTTTGCGGGTGCGTCGATGATGCGCTGAATCCGGATCATCGGCGTGTTGCCAATGCTCTCGACCGCTGATTCAAATCGGTTGGCCATGATACGTAACTCCTCGTTTGTGCACAATTGCTTGCTTGTGCTTGTCTGCTTGCGTGTTTTGAAGGTCACCCGCCCAAAATGAATGCCTTTGCGCCCCAACGGACGCTGATCGTAGGCCCCTGCGAAAATCGTGTCAATGCAGGCAGGGGTTGGCTGTCGGGACTACATCCATGGCGTAAACGGAGTCACCGTTGTGCCAAAAAAATTTGAAACGATTTTGTGTCAGGCCCGTTCGATTCGTACTGGGGCTCACGATGAGTTGCAGCATGTCTGGCCATGCTGCACTGATGTCATGCGGCGATAAATTGGCTGACCCGGTCGGGTGGGAATGGTAGAAACCGATCAACCGCTTGTTGCTTTCCGGCTCAGCCGAATCGGCGCGGATTTGCTTCAGGATGGCGTCCGGGTCGATTTCATAGGCCACCAGCCGATCGGGTGCGACATTCCTGCACGGTGCAAATGCGGTGACGGTTGCGATGGTTCGATCGCGATACCCCAGCAGCATTCCGCACGTTTCTATGGGCAGGTCGCGATTCGCCTGCCCGACTATTCTTATGAGCAGGTCATTGCCGATATGGACGGTGAGTGCTGATTCTTGTTTTGAAGACACATTCATGGAAAGCGACAACCGCGTGATAAAACGAAAAAGATTCCTTCAAACGTTTGTGTTCGTGATGGCCGTCTGCCTCACCGCCGATTTCGCGATGGCCCTTGCCGGTCCGCTGGAATTCAGCTTCGCGACCGGATTCCTCAACAACGTGTTCCTGCTGCCGTTTCGACTGTTCGGTTGCTGATTGGTCGCAAGCCTACGAACCTTGGCAGCCCTACGAACCAATGTACTTGGCGTGAACGCTGCGGGCGACGTCGGCGCTTTTGGTGCCTTTGATGATCGTCCGCCCATCCTTGAAGACGGTCAGCTCGTATTCTTCAACCATCGCTCGAATCAGGTACTCACTTTGTTTGACCGGTTCGCGCGAAACCGATGCGAGTTTTTGGGCGATGGCGGAAAGGTCTGCGCCACCCTCGCGATTCGACTGAATCTGAACGGCATTTCTTCCGCAAAGTGTCGTCGTCAGCGAAACGACTTCGCCCTGCAAATACTCAAAGCGCCGTTCGCTGCAGCAAATGCAACTGTCATCACCGTCCGGGCGTGCGACCGATAGCTGCACGACGCGCCCGGACCATACGTCGATGCTGAGCAATTTACGAACCACTTCGTCGCGCTTGTTCATCAACAGTTTGAACGTTTCGACGCATTGCATCGACGCGACGATGTTCACCGACGGACCAATGACGCCAGCCGTATCGCACGTCGGACTCATCTCGGGTGGTGGGGCGTTTTCAAACACGCATCGCAGACACGGCGTTTCACCCGGAATAATCGGCATGACCAATCCTGTTGCGCCAATGACCGCGCCATACACCCAGGGCAATCCGCGATCGACGCAGTGGTCATTGATCAGGTAGCGCGTTTCAAAATTATCCGTGCCATCGAGAATCACATCGCAGCCATCCGCAAGGTGGGCAATGTTTTTGAAATTCACGTCGGTGACCACAGGCTCCACCGTAATCGAAGAATTGACGCGGGACAGTTTGTTGGCGGCAGCGATGGCTTTGGGGATGTTGGCTGCGATGTCGTCTTCGTCGAAAAGCACCTGTCGCTGAAGGTTGTTGAGTTCGATGTAGTCGCGGTCGCAGATACGAAGATGCCCCACGCCCGCCCGCGCCAAAGTGCTGGCCAAGACCGTTCCTAGCGCTCCGCAGCCGACCAACAACACGCGACCCCTGGAAAGCTGTGCTTGTCCGTCCTTACCGATCCGTTCAAACAATACCTGTCGAGAGTAGCGGTCCTGCGATGATGGCGTCGGAGTGGTCATGACCGGTTAATCATCGAGCGATGTTTTCACACGTCAAGCGAACGCGATGGATTGGAAGCAAACGTGCGGGTTATGGCAAGACGAATTCATGCTCGCCGCTGCGAACGGTTAGCACGGGGCAAGGTGCTTTGCGGACGATTTTTTCGGCGGTGCTGCCCATCAAGGCATGCATCAGCCCGCCACGCCCGTGCGTTGCAATGATGATGATGTCGGCAGTGATTTCTCGCGCGTAACCGATGATTTCGACGAAGGGGCGGCCTGTCGAAACATGGGTGATCGCCGGATATTCCAGCCCAACCAGATGCTCGTCAAAGAAGGACTGCATCTGCTTGTTTGCCGATTCGAGGATTTCACCGACAGGTGGACAGATCGGAGCTGCTTCCGGTCCGACCGCCGACCAGTACTGCTGTCCTTCATCGACCACATGCAGGCAATAAAGCTGCGCGGAAAACTGCTCTGAGAATTCGCGGGCATAGCGCAGGGCAAGGACGGAAAGTTCCGAAAAATCGGTGGGGAAAAGGATCTTGTTGAGTTTGATGGCCATGTTGTTTCTTGCAGCCTTTTGAAACGATTCGCCGTCAAGTAAAGCCTAGTCCGTGTTTTCTATATCGTCAAACGCTTTTCGATTGTGAAGTCTCGTTCGTCTTGCAAAAAGGCCCTGCAAACCTATCATCCATTCTGGTCGCAAACGCTGTCAATGTCAGGGGCGTCGCGACCCTTCCAAGGTCGTCTGTTTGCTTTACCTTCCGCCGAATCGCGCGTGGTTTCATGATCGAGCTTCCCGTCATCTCAAGTCGTCCCGAAGAACGTCGCCGGCGTTTGCCGAGTTGGCTGAAACGACCGCTTCCCGGGCGCGATGACTTCATGAGTACGCGGCGGATCGTTGAAGAGAGCGGTGTCGCGACAGTGTGCCAGGAAGCCCGCTGTCCGAATCTCACCGAGTGCTGGGCGAAGCGTCACGCGACATTCATGATTCTCGGTGACAAGTGTACGCGCCGATGCCATTACTGTGCGGTGGATACGTCGCGGCCCGACGCGGTTGAGATGGACGAGCCGGATCGGTTGGCGGTTGCGGTTGCGAAGTTGAATCTTTCGCACGTGGTCATTACGGCGGTCGCTCGCGACGATCTGAAGGATGAGGGTGCGGGGCATTTTGCCCGCTGCGTCGAGGCGATCCGTGAGGCGACACCAACCACGACCATCGAAGTCTTGCCTGCCGACTTTCACGCACGACCTGACTGCATCGAAACGCTGTGTGCGGCCAAGCCGGATTTGTACAACCACAATCTCGAAATGGTCGAACGCCTGACGCCGAAAATTCGCCCGCAGGGTAAGTACCATCGTTCGCTCGAAGTGCTGCAAATCGTCAAAGATATCGACCGGGCGACGCTGACCAAGTCTGGGATCATGGTGGGTCTGGGCGAGACGGTTGACGAATTGCACCAGACGTTTGAAGACCTGCGTGCGGTCGATTGCGATGTGCTGACGATCGGGCAGTATCTTCAACCGACCAACACTCCGATGCACGTGCCCGTCGAAAAGTACTATTCGCCGGTCGAATTCGATCAGCTTAAGCAGGTGGCTGAGAGCATGGGATTCTTGAGCGTGGCGTCGGGCCCATTTGTCCGGTCGAGCTACAACGCGACCGAGGTATTTGAACAAACACGAACGGCTCGCGCCGAGAATAGTTGAGTAACCCATTCATGCCCCAGCCTGATGCCAATTGGTCGGACAAGGACTACGTCGAAAACCTGCGTTCCAAGTTTATCGTGTTCGATGGACCCGATGGTTCGGGCAAGAGCACGCAACGGGAGCGGTTTGGCGAACGGTTGGAGTCGCTGGGGGCTGACGTGGTGCATTGCAAAGACCCCGGTGGGACCGACTTTGGCAACATGATCCGCAGTATTCTGTTGGATCACGATCTGACGAAAATGAACGTGCGATGTGAAACGCTTCTCTTTATGGCTTCCCGCGCACAATTGGTGGGCGAAGTGGTGAAACCGGCGTTAGATGCCGGCAAGACCGTATTGTGCGATCGGTTTATCTCGTCAACGTGCGCGTATCAAGTTGCTGCTGGGCACCTCGCTGAAGACGATAAAGAACGTGGTAAGGGTACGAACAACGCAAAAGATGTTCTTCAGATAATGGAGATCCTCGAACTTGGTCATTTTGCTGTTAAAGAAACATGGCCGGATCTGACGTTGGTCCTTGACGTCCCTATTGAATTGGGTTTCGAACGCACCGGTCGTCAGCCCAAACACGCGGGCAAGAACCGCTCGCGCCACGCGGGACAGGGGATGCTGCTCGACGACGTGCAGACCGACGCGATGGAAGCCCGTCCGCTGGATTTCCATCGCAAGGTGCGCGACACGATGCTGACATTGCCGGACAACTATCCGCGCAAGGTTGTGATCGTTGACGGAAGCCGGGAATCGGACGCTGTCCACGAAGACGTTTGGCAGGTGGTGGCCCGTGCCTTCCAGCAATAGCGCTCTAAGCGATGTCACGGTCAAATGCGTTTGTCTGCGCGACGTGCAGCACCAGGCGCGGGCTCAGCGTCTTATCCAACACGCCGTATCCTCCGACCGACTTCCGCACGCATATATTTTTCACGGTCCCGATGGCGTAGGCAAGGAGATGTTCGCGCACGCTGTGGCAAAGTTGCTACTCTGTGAATCGCCGAACCTAAGCGACGAAGCGAACAAGGATTCGTGCGGAACGTGTCAGAGCTGCGTGCTGATCAACGCGGGCAATCACCCTGATTTGCACCTTGTGTATCGACAGTTGGCGGCCAATCATCCGGACTCGGCTGTTCGCAGTCGAAAAGCGCTCGACTTGGGCGTCGATGTCATCCGGCATTTCGTCATCGATGCGGTGGGGTTGCGTCCAACGGTGGGACCGGTGAAGGTTTTTGTCATTCGCGAAGCCGACAAGATCACGCCGCAAGCCCAGAACGCATTACTCAAGACACTCGAAGAACCGCCGGAAACGACGTTCCTGATACTGCTCGCGTCGGCGGCTGAGCGGTTGCTGGCAACGACGCGATCGCGCTGCCAGATGGTGGGGTTTGCATCTTTGCCGGTCGAATTCGTTGCGAGAAAGCTGATCGAATTGGTCGAGGGTTTGGATGACACGACGGCGCAGTTGCTGGCCGTCCTTTCGCAGGGGAGCCTGGGGCGTGCGGTGCTTTATGCCCAAGATGGATTCGCGGACGTTTTTGGCGAAGTCGCCCAGATGCTGGTGGGTCTTGACCAGAATTCGGCATCAACTCACTCAAAACGCATTGTCGATATCGCGAAGGAATCGGCAGACCGATACAAGAAGCGCGACAAGAATTTGTCTGACTCGGCGGCTCGGCGCGTTGCACTTGGCGATATTCTCGGTGCGATGGCGACATGGTATGGAAATCATCTGCATGCAGCTTCCGGTCGCTCGAATCCGTTGGCGGCGCTGAAGCAAGGCGTCAATCAAGAGATGGCAGCCCGATCGATCGACGCCATTTCGGACGCCGAGTTCAGACTCTCGCAAAACGCGCACGCACCTTTGTGTATCGATGGGCTGATGTTTGAACTGGCATCGGTTTGATCGAAACACTCAACACTTGCCTTCTGAATTCAGGTTGCCGGTTATACAATTGCACCGATCTTCAACTCTTTCAGTCGTTTGCGTTTAGTTCAGCACTACTCATAATACCCCAAACTTGATCCGCGAAATTCCCCCTAAGCGATGACTGACTCATGCGCCAAGACATCGAACAAATCCTGGAAGATGTGCGAGCCGCGCTGGATCGAAGCGACAGCGGGCGATTGGCGTCGCAGTTGGCCGAGGTGCATCCCGCCGATCTGGCTGACATCTATTCGGTTCTGAACGACGATCAGCGATCACAGCTTGTATTCCTCTTACCACCACCCGCAACAGCGGCCCTGATTGCGGAACTCGATGAAGCCGAGCGAAGTGAAGCGGTTGAAGACATCGATACGGCTGACCTTTCCGAGGTCGTCACCGAGTTGGAACCCGACGACGCTGCCGACGTCCTTTCGGAGATGACGGACGAACAGCGCGAATACGTCCTCGAGCAACTTCCGGATGAGCAGTCCGATCGGTTGGAAGAATTGCTCGAGTTCGACGAGGAGTCGGCGGGCGGAATCATGACCCCTCGGCTCGTAGCCCTTCGCGCGGACGCGACGGTGAAGGAGGCGGTCGATGCCGTTCGACGTGCGGCAGAAGAAGCCGACGTCCACTACGTTTACACGATCGACGATCACGAGCGATTGGTCGGATTGGTGCAACTTCGTCGGCTGGTAGTCAATACGGACAACACACCGCTGGAGTCGATCAGCGTTCATGACCCTGTGGTTGTGCAGGTGAACGACGATCAGGAAGACGTCGCGAACAAGATGCGGAAGTATGACCTTACGACGGTTCCGGTCATCGACGCCGAAGGGCGTTTGCGGGGTCAGATTACCCACGACGATGTATTCGACATCGCGGAAGAAGAAGCGGCGGAAGACATTTACATCATGGCCGGTACCGCGCCGGAGGAACTCGATGAACCATCGTCGCTGCGGGCTGCGATCATTCGACTCCGATGGTTGCTGGCGTGCATGGTCGGAACGGGAATCAGCGGGTGTATCGTTGGCGGGTTCAATCATTCGTTTCCGACGGAAGTGTACTTGGCGCTGGTGATGTTCGTTCCGATGATGGGGGCGATGGGAGGAAACAGCGGTATTCAGATTTCGACGATCATCATTCGTGCGCTGGCGACCGGTGATTTGGCATCGACCAAAGCGCGCCTGGCGTTTTCGCGCGAGATGCCGATCACGCTGATCATGTCGCCCGTGTGTGGCGTCGCGGCTGCGCTGATTACGTTTCTGGGCATGCCGCTGTTGCAGAGTTACGGGATGGTCGGCGAAGACGTCTCGCGGATGTTAATGACGGCGGCAGTCGGAATCGGGATGGCTGTTGCGATCTTTACCGCGTCCTTTCTGGGTATGTCGTTGCCCTACATGTTCAGGAAACTGGGCGTCGATCCTGCGATCGCATCGGGACCGATCGTGACGACGACGAATGACATCGTCAGCGTGCTTGCCTATTTTCTGGTGGCGTCGGCGATACTTGGTAATGCAGATACGTTGCCGGAAGTTGCCAGCGCGGTTGGGTTGTAGGCTTTGGTGAGATTCTGGCCGCCCATTCGACTTTGGACAAACGTCAGGTTTGAATGGAGTCGATCGGACTCGAACCGACAACCCCCGCGTTGCAAACGCGGTGCTCTCCCATTGAGCTACGACCCCGGTAAGAATTCAAGATGCATATTCGGGTTTGGCCATTTGTCTAGCTTGCAGGACGAAGTTCGGATTGAGGCACGCTCAATCGGATTTCTTAGGCCCTCAGCCACCGCCTTTAGTGGCGACGTACAGTGCCAAGGCACCAAACGCAACAATCGCCACCCAATCCCAATGCATCTGAAAATCCCTCAAAAAAATGGGCCCACCAGGACTTGAACCTGGGACCTCGTCGTTATCAGCGACGCGCTCTGCCGACTGAGCTATGAGCCCTGTTTCCTGCGATTGGACCTATGCCACGGGTGAAATAAGGTCAATGGCGGCCCGCACTCGCCGACAGTCGCGTAGAATCACCATCGGCTGGCGAGAAGCGATACTCTAATAAGCGGGTTCAGGCTGTCAATACGACGGGAGTTGGAGTTTTCTGAGGTCGGTGGCCAACGGTCCCGTTCATAAGCACTGGGTTCGTCGGGAGTTAACCATACTGCATTTTCACCGATATTTGAAAGGTACCGGCAGCGCGGCGCGGTTGGAGGGCCTTGAATCGAGGCGTTTGAATCTTCATAATAAGAGATTCGCGTCTGAGGAGGAGGCGAAGTCAATCAATTCCGAGCAAGTACCGCAATCTGTCGGTGACCGAGGTGGCCGGGCGGTCTACACGCCGACACATTTTCGCTGTCCTTCGCTGCGGAAGGAGTGGGTATAGAAGCATGGTGTCTCGAAATTATCGCGCCGAAAGTCTGCCATTACATTGGCTCAAGACGAATTCCTCGACTTTCACAACGTTCTGGTCCGTTGCATTGCAAGGGTTCGGATCGGGTGTTTGGCGAACTTGCGCGCTATGCTGCGCGATCATGTTTGGCGTTTCATCGGTTGCCTCCGCCGACCCTGCCGCACATTTCGAACTTCGCCTTGGTGCGGCTGAAACTGATTCGGTCATCAGCCTCGGCGATTCGCTTGAGCTTGAGGTTTGGGTTGAAGTCATCGACCCGCCTGGTGTCGACACGCTGATGACAAGCTTCGCATTCTTCTTGAATGCGGATGTTTCAAACGTGATTTCATTCAATGGCGACTTTGTGCCGGCGCCGGATTTTGTGGCGTGGAACCCACTGAATTCCGGTTTGGACAATTTGCCTGACGCTGGCGATTTTGACCGAGCCTACTTTACGTTTCTTGATCCGACAAGTTCTGGAATTGGTGCGCCAACGCGACTGGGGTCGTTCTCTGTGACGGCGGACAATGTGGGATTTGTTGAGTACACCTTTGACGTACAGGTTCCGCAGCGGCTTTGGTCTGTTGGAATCACGAACGAGATATTGCAAGGTCCCCAAGTGACGGGATCGATTGCTCCGGAGGTCGGCATCATCGAGGTGGTCGATGTTCCCGTATTCAAATCTGCCGACGCCGATGGCGATTGCGACATCGATCTTCACGACTATTCTGAAATGCAGTTGTGCGTTCCGTTGGACGGTCAAATGGTATCCACCAACGGATGCGAAGCGCTTGACCTCAACGACGACAGCTTCATCGACGGAGCCGACGCCAATATGCTGGTCGAGCAGATTACGGGTGCGTTCCCGCTACCGGGCGACCTCGATGCGGATGGCGATATCGACTTGGACGACTTCGGTCGATTCCAGATTTGCCTGGCGGATTTCGGTCAGCCGGGTTTCGAGGAATTCTGCCAATACGCCGACGCGAACCGCGACACCGTTCTAAGCGATGCCGACTACGTGAAGTTGCACGATCGATTGTCCGGCCCGCAGTAAGACCCAATCTGGGAACCTAAGCGACCGCGTCATTTGATTTTGAACAAATCGCGTCCCATCGACCGACCCACGGTCGAAATGCATCCATGAATTTCCCAGCAAGACCGCCCCAGCCCCTCAAACCTGCCGTGCAAATATTGCGCAAACCCGCCCCTGGCAGTCCGTTCTCACAGCTCGAAAAAAAAATCTTGAACCAAGAATAGGTGTGCGCCGCAGTGTTGAAATTGGGGGTCTGGGCTGTTTTTCAGCGCTGTGAGATTGATTTTATTGCGCAGATTAACCGATGAAAACCCACAGGATTCTTCCCATTTTAACTAGTCTAATCAAACAGCCCAAACCGACTAGAGGAAGGTTCTGCCAGAAGGCGTGGAAACAGGCGGCGTGGACAGCATTCGCCAGACAAGTCTCTTCGGCAGAGTGAATTCGGAAGCACCAACGCGAAAAAAACTAGACCCGCAATTTTTTGTAGGACAAGGAGCATCGAAGATGGCGCGTAAGCAACAGACAGCCTCACCGGTCGACAAGGTTTGGAAGCGTTTCCTCAAGACCCGCAAGGTCGCCGATCGAAATCATCTGGTCGTTAACTATGCCCATCTCGTTCATGCCCACGCGGCACGACTTTCGCGTCGCCTTCCCGCACAGATTACTTACGACGAAATATGCAGCGCAGCATTTGACGGATTGATCGAAGCTGTCGAAGCGTACGATCCCCGTCACAAAGCCAAGTTCGAAACATTCTGCCAGCAGCGCATTTCCGGTGCGGTGATGGACTGGTTGCGAAGCCTCGACCCGCAGAGTCGTACGGTGCGAACGTTTGAAAAGCGCCGCCTCAAGGCCAAGGAAATGCTCGACACCGAGAACAGCCGTCCGCCAACGGCTACCGAAGTTGCGAATCGCATGGGTGTCGATGTGCAGCGCTACGAAGATTTGTCTCGTCTCTCGCAATTGGGTAAGGAAGTTCACTTCAGCGCTATGGAGTCAGACGATGGCGCTCGTACCCGTGGACCATCGCGCTCGTGGGATGTTCGCGACACGCACAGCGTCGATCCGGCACTGAGTACTTCACGCCAGCTTCTTACCGAACACATCAGCAAAGGTCTCGCCCGCGAAGAGCGTTTGATTCTCGTGCTGTACTACTACGAAGAATTGACGATGGCAGAGATCGGTACCGTGCTGAATCTTTCCGAATCGCGCGTCAGCCAGATTCACAAGGACATCCTTCAGCGCTTGCGTCAGCGGTTTGGTTCTTCGCTGGCAGAGGAGTTGGCTGCGTAGGTTGATTTTGGTTCCTCCTGCACTGCTTTCAGAGCAGTCGCACCGTGATAGACGTTTAATTTGCTCTGCGAATGGCCACGATTTCGTGGCCATTTTTTTGCGCGCATTGTACCTGTCGCCACTTTGTGCGGTTGTGCTTATCATGCCTGCATGGAGCGTAATCTGAAATTTGTGGTTGCTTATGACGGGACGGATTTTCACGGTTGGCAGCGTCAGCCGAGTTTCCGAACGGTACAGGGCGAACTTGAGACGGCGATGCAGCGCGTCCTGCGACACCCGCTGGCGATTCGCGGCAGCGGGCGCACGGATTCTGGCGTCCACGCGCGCGGGCAAGTCGCCAATGTTCGTACGACTTGTCCGATTCCGACCAAAAATCTGCGGCATGCCATTGGTGGGCGACTTCCCAACGACATTGGTTTGCTCGATGTGAGCGAAGTGCATCCCAAGTTTGATTCGATCTTGTCGGCTGAATGCAAGTGCTATCGATTTCGGATTCACAATCGATCGCGGCGATCGGTCGATCGGTTGACCCAGCGCTATACCTATCACTGCTGGCACGATCTCGACGTCGAGCGCATGCATCGAGCCGCATTTCATTTCATCGGTACTATGGATTTCAGCGCGATGGCTGGAACCGGCCGTGAACGTGAAACGATGGTGCGGACGGTGCTGAGATGCGACGTACACCGACACCTCGACGAGATACGCATCGACGTGGTGGGCAAAGGATTTCTTTATCACCAGGTCCGCAACATGGCCGGAACGCTCATCGAAATCGGTCGCGGATATTGGCCCGTCGATAAACTCCCCGAAATCCTCGAAA
The DNA here is from genome assembly GCA_028285105.1 of Alphaproteobacteria bacterium. GTDB lineage: Bacteria > Planctomycetota > Phycisphaerae > UBA1845 > UBA1845 > UBA1845. The sequence continues at coordinate 34,137 of JANQQE010000013.1, read as the reverse complement.
GCAAGGACCGTCAAAACGCCGGACCCACCGCACCGTGCGAAGGACTCAGCCTCCAATGGGTGCAGTACCCCGCGCGCCTGTTGCAACCACCGACAATCGCATCGCCGCGTTCGACGGGTTAGAGTACAATCCAGTTTGTATGAATGATCGGTTACCAGAAGGCAATCCAGATAAGCGCGACCGCGCTTCGGACGAACAGACTGATGTTAGTGAGACAAGTCCGACGAAGCGTGAATCGTTCGCCAAGAGACCCCCGCCTGAATTCCTGCAAAGCGATATCACGTGCAATGGGTGCGGCTACCTGCTTCGTGGTCTGAATCGTGGAGGGATATGTCCCGAGTGCGGATTGAAGCTGAGTTCGACACTCGACGGACTTCCGCAATCGCCCAGACATGGGCCACTGGTCATTTTTCTTGCAATCGGGATTGCGTTGACGCCTGTCATCATGTTGGCGAACATTGATCTTAGAACCGTCAATTCTGTTTGCTGGGCGTTCCGATTGGTCATACCCTGCGAACTTCTGGTGTTCGCCGTTGGCTCTCTGACACGAGGTGGCTATCCGCGTCATCCCGGAATTGGGATCGATGAAGGCCTGCGGTTTGCGTTGGTTTTCTCGGCTGTCTACCTGATCATATTGTCGTATTGGTCATGCTTTGGGTTTCCACCGTGGTGGATTTAGGGAATCGATTTCGCGTTCATGAATGTTGTCGAAATATCCAACCTTGCGAAAACCTATGGTGATGTCGTGGCGCTGCGCGATGTTTCGCTCACGGTACCGTGCGGTTCGCGCTTTGGGTTTCTTGGTCCCAATGGTGCGGGCAAGTCGACGACGTTGCGGATTCTTTTGGGGTTGCTGCGAGCAAGCGGCGGGTCAGCGAATGTTTTTGGTTTGGATGCCTGGAGCGAATCGACGGAAATTCGTCGCCGACTTGCGTACCTTAGTGGTGACGCTCGACTCTACGACGGTATGACCGGAATTGCGTTGCTGCGATTTGTCGATCGGGCACGGGGCGGTGGCGGTTGGCGTGAGGCGACCCGTCTGTGCGATCGATTTGAACTCGCTGCACATCGCAAGATTCGCGGGTATTCGAAGGGGATGCGGCAGAAACTGGCGATCATTCAGACGCTGATGCACAAGCCCGACCTTTTGATCTTGGATGAACCCACCAGTGGGCTCGACCCGCTGATGCAGCAGGCGCTGTACGACGAGTTGCGGGCTGTCACTGATGAGGGACGGACCGTGCTTTTTTCCAGCCACACGCTCAGCGAAGTTGAACAATTGTGCGATCGGGTGGCGATCGTCCGCAGCGGACGGATTGTCGAGTCGGGCACAACGGATTCACTTCGCGAACGGGCGCTGCGTCGAGTGGTACTCAAGCGCAGTGGCGGATTTCCTGAGACCCTTGCCGTGCCCGATGGCATGACCATTCGATCGCGACAAGACGGAACGATGACGGGGACGTGGTCCGGTTCGGTCGATCCGTTGGTACGTTGGCTATCCGATTTGAAACTCGATGATGTATCCATCAGCCCACCCAGTCTGGAAGATCTTTTTGCGACATATTATCGCGAGGAGGGGAATGGAGGCGGATGAATCTGGCTCTGTTTAACAAAACGCTGCGCGATCATTGGATATTCATACTCGGCGGCAGTTTCCTGATGGGCTTGTTCGTGGTGGTGTTCATGTTTGCGACGAACTCGCTGCCGATGGAACAGACCAAAGTCTGGTTGGATGTTCCGTGGATCAAGTCGCTGATCACTTCCTTGATGGGGTCGGATATTTCTAGTGTGATGACGCCCAGTGGAATGGCGACGTTTTCGTTTACGCATCCGGTGATGCTGGCGATCATGATTGCCTTGGTGTTTTCGATCGCGAGTGGTTCGCTCGTTGGCGAGATCGATCGCGGTACGATCGATCTGCTTGCGAGCCTGCCGATTTCGAGATCGAGGATTTATACGTCGGTATCGTTGGCGCTGCTATGTTGCGGACCATTGATGTGCGTGTCGCTTTGGTGCGGTGCGGCGATCGGGCGCAAGTTGACCGGTCAAAGCGAAATCGATCTGGGGCAGCTTGTATTGGTGGCGGTGCAGTTCTTTTTTGTCTTTGCATTTTTGTGCGGGATGGCGTTGGGCGTTTCGGCGATGTGCAGTCGCCGGGTTGTTGCGATTACGATTTGTTTTGGCGTGGTGTTGTATGCGTTTACGGTCAATGTCCTGTCCGCATTCTGGCCAGCATTAAAATACATTTCGTACAGCAGCTTCTTTCGATATTACGCGCCATTGAAGATCGTGGAATCGCACTCGGTACAGTGGGATTCGGTGGCGGTGCTTTCGATTGCCGGTGCTGTTTTTTGGATGGCAGGCCTCATTGTGTTTCGCAGACGCGACTTTCCGTCAACATAGTCTCGCGTCACCGACCCATCGGATGAACGGATGAAAATCGCCCACGTCATCACGCGACTGATCATCGGCGGCGCGCAAGAGAATACGGTGCTGACATGCGCGGGGCTTCGCGATCGCGGGCACGACGTAACGCTGATTGCCGGTCCGGAAACAGGCCCCGAAGGATCGCTCTGGCCGCAGGCGGAAGCGTCATCGACGCATACCATCAAACTCGATCCCATGCGCCGAAGCGTCAAACCGCTGCTCGATTACAAATGCGCGAAGGCATTTGAAGCCATCTTTCGGCGTGAAAAGTATGACATTATCCATACCCACAGCAGCAAAGCCGGCATCGTGGCGCGATACGCTGCGCACCGAGTCGGTCATGCCAAGGTCGTTCACACCATTCACGGAATGAGTTTCAATCGAACGCAGTCGAAGCTTGTGCAGCGCGTGTACGCAATGTCAGAACGCCGCGCGGCTCGCTGGACCGATGCGTTCGTCAGCGTGGCCGACGCAATGACCGAGCAAGCCGTCGCGGCCAACATTGCCCCACGTGACCGATTCACGACGATTCGTTCAGGAATCGAAACGGAGCTATTTCAGCGCGACGAGCAATCCCGATCGCAAGTCCGCCAGGTTTGGAACGCCTTTGAGGATCACGTTGTCGTCGGAACCGTTGCCCGATTGTTCACCAACAAGGGATACGAGTACATTCTAAAAGCCATGCCCGCGATTGTACGCGCCTGTCCGAATGTGCGGTTTGTCTGGATCGGCGATGGTGCAAATCGCAAGCAATATGAAAACGAGCTTGCACGGATGGGATTGACCGATCGGGTGATCTTTACCGGTTTGGTCGAGCCGGATGAAGTGGCGCGATTGATGAACGGGATGGATGTGTTGATTCATGCGTCGCAGTGGGAAGGGTTGCCGCGGGTGTTGGTGCAGGCATCCTTGATGGAAGTTCCTTGCGTGAGTTTCGATAATGACGGCGCACCGGAGGCTATTGGCGATGGCCGAACGGGGTGGCTTGCACCGTTGGGCGACCATGCGATCCTTGGCGAGCGAATCGTGCAACTTTGCCGCGATCCCGCGATGCGTGAAGCGATGGGAACCGCTGCCCGAGAACACTGTGCCAAACGGTTCGACGTTGACTTGATGGTTCAAGAGATCGCCTCCCTTTACGACAATCTGGTTCGTTCCAACGATTCTTGATGCGCGATAATGGCGGGGGATGCGTCTTCGTTGGGCATTTCGCGCGATTCTCGCCGGCAGTAGTTATCGCACCTTGCGATTGTACAACGCGCTAATTGCGCCCGCGCCGCACTTGTTTATCAGACGCCAACTTATCTGCCGACAATATACAAAGACATCAGAATGGATTTTTAAGCCAATTCACTGCGAGTCTTTGACTGCGCCGTGCGCTGTGCCTACCAACGAATGAGGTTGTGGGCGTGCGAGGATGGCGCGCCCAGGAGTGGAACGGAGGATTCCGCTCGCGGGAGCAGAGGAGAGAGACATGAAAAAAACGAGTACACGCACTCACTTCGGAGCCAATGATTTCGCGTATCGACGTCGCGGTGCGACTGCGGTCATGGTCGCCGTCGCCATCCCGGTACTCATCGGATTCGCGGCGCTGACGATCGACGTCGGTCTGATCTACAACACCAAGACCGATCTTCAGCGCGCGGCAGATGCAGCCGCCCTGGCAGCGGCAGGTCGTCTGGGCGATTATGAGACGGGCAATCCGATCGTACTCGGGCGCGAGGCTGCGATGAACGTGACGGCGTCCAATGCGGTGCTGAACAAGACGGTGACGATTGAGAACAGCGACATCGTTTTCGGGCGCGCGGTCCTCAATCCGAACAACGGTCAATTCGATTTCGTCCCAACCAACGTGTTTCCCGATGCGGCGAAAGTGACCGTACGAAAAGCCGAAGGCTCGGCGAACGGTGGCGTGAGTCTGTTTTTCGCACGCATCTTTGGCAAAGACACGCAGGACGTGACGGCTGAGGCGATTGCGATGCTGATTCCGCGCGACATTGCGGTGGTGGCTGACCTATCCGGATCGCACAACTACGACAGTCGATTCAGGAACTACAAGCAAATCGACATCAACCTTCATGAAGTGTGGGACAATCTGCCCGGTGGAATTGACGAAATCGGCATCAATTGGGGCGCCGATCCATCTTCGATGAGCGATGAGCAGCTTGCCCAGCGTGCCGGGCCTGCATGGGGGTTCTTCAAGCGAATCGGATATGGCGACGTGAATACGCCGTCGGACTACAAACCGAACAGCGACCCGGGCTTGGTCAAGCTGGGTTATCGATCTGACTGGTCGAACAATGAACTTGAGGGTTACCTCTACGATCAAGGGTACATCGATGCGGAGGTCGATGCGATCATGTCGGGCGACCAGGACGACAATACGACCGATTACACCAATCGCGTCGCCGTAGCACTGGGGTTGGCTGAATGGAACAGCGGCATCCGGGGTGGGAAATGGGAATCGGCTGGCATTGGTTCGGCGGGCAACGGTAATACAACGATTGGCGGCGGTGAAATCGTTTGGGTCGAGAAATTCGGCGATCGATCCATTGGCGACTCGGCGAGCATCTGGCAAGACTACATCAAGAACTACGTTCGCCCCTCGAATTCGAGCATGGCGAAAGCCAATAGCGATATGCGGTACCAGTTCGGTCTGAAGACGTTTGTCGATTATTTGCTGAACAAACGGGCTTCGCACAACAAGACGCCCGAGTTGGCTGACACGCCACATTATCCGATGCAAGCCGTTAAGGATGCGGTAAGCCACCTGACGGCAACTGTTGAGAGTCTGCACAGCAACGATCGGTTGTCTTTGGAAATCTATGCAACGAAAGCTGTCCACGAAATCGACTTGACCAGAGACTATGAAAAGGTCAGCAACAGACTCAACGCAATGCAAGCCGCCCATTACACGCAATCCACGAACGTTGGCGGAGGTATCCTCCGTGGCATCGAAACGCTTACAGGCGGAAATGCCAACCCGGCAGCACGGAAGGTGATGGTCTTGCTGACCGATGGTATGGCCAACATCGGATGCGAGAATTGCACCAGTTACGATCCAGCCGGTGGGGCGCGCTACGCCCGTGAGATGGCTGCGGTTGCGGCTGCGAAAGGAATTCAGATATTCACTGTAAGCGTGGGAACCGGTTCCGACGAGGTTCTGATGTACGATGTTGCTTCTGCAACAGGCGGAACGCATTTCCATGCAGAAGGCAGCATTGACGTATACAGCGATCAACTCGACGCCGTGTTTGAAACCATCGGAGGTTCTCAGCAGGTTGCGTTGATCAAGTAAGCAACGTGAGCGATTGGGTGGACCGTGCGTTCTGACAACTGCGACGCTTTCAATCGAAAAGACTCTCGGCCCGTCGTCTTGCGACATGCCGAGAGTCTTTGTTTTTTGGTCGATGCTGCTTAGTTTTTAGGCGCTGACGGCTTCGTCACTCGTCTGGGTTTTACTGTTGGCGCTGGAATTGAAGTTTGCGTCGGCACCGATCGAGTTGGACAGGTGCATATGCAGGCTTTGCAACTTGGAAACGAGATCGGTCATCGATTGCTTCGGTGCATCCGATGATTGGCCGGCTTGATTGGCGATTTGAAGCACCTCGTCGAGCATCTTGATTTCAGCTTCGCGGTCGCAACGCAGCGAGTCGGCTGCCCGGCGGAACGAATCGTGGAACGATTTGAGTTCGTCTTTCTCGCGCAGCGGGCGTACTTTCGGAATTTTGCTGTTTGAAAGGTCGGCAAAGTAGTTCATCATGACGTGGATCGGGCCGCCAATGCGATGGGTCAGGATCATTGTCCATGCAGCAAAGCCAGCCGCCATCAATAAGGCGAACGCACCCGCAAAGATGAGGATGCCATAGGTATTTTGAAGGGGTTCTGCCTGCGAAAGGTGCAGGAGTCGTTCGCGGGCCTGATAATAGACCATGCCGTACAGTATCGTACTCATCAGACACGATGCCACGAAGACGCCACCTCCGACAATGCTCATGTACTTCCACTGAAATGCGGGGTTGATGATGTACTTTTTTCGCCGGTTGCTCTTGGGCGCGGCTTGCTTTTGGTGTACCGAGTTGCTGTAGTTGGGTTTCATCGCATTCAACTCCTGAAAGCTGCTGCATGTCGTTGTGGTTTCGGGATTCCTGCCTGGACAGTGATGAGCGTACAATCTGCGGTGGGCAGTGAACTGGAAACTGCAAGATGAATTGACGTTTCACCGTTCAATGTCAGATAAAACCGACGGGACTGAGTCAATTGGCAAATCGTGCGCAAACTTTGCCGAACCGACATGGCGATACGGCAACTCTGCTTTTGGCAAACATCTTCACAGACATTGAACCGAATGGAATGGTCGGCAACGAAGCAATGATCGATGCGTTGGCCAAGGTTCGACCGTTGCCGTAGAATCGTCATCTCTTGCGTTTGATTCGAACGATGGTCCAACTTGGATCGTATTTCATGTCCAAGACCCCACAATCCAAGACAGCGGCTGCGAAGAAGCCGGTTCGCGATGACGGAACGGGATTGATCGACGTCGATCCGTGGCTCGAACCGTATGCCGACGCGCTTCGCCATCGATTCAAGATGTATCGGACCAAGCTTTCCGAGATTGAATCTGCAGAAGGCTCGCTCGCAGAGTTTAGCCGCGGTCATGAATTCTTTGGGTTTAATCGTGGCGAACAGAATGGCGAATCGGGCGTGTTCTACCGCGAGTGGGCACCGGGGGCGGATCGTTTGTTTCTGGTTGGCGACTTCAACGGGTGGGATCGGTCAGCCAACCCGATGACGCGGTCGGAGTTCGGGATCTGGAGTACGTTTCTGCCCGACCGAGAATACGCCGACCGATTGGTGCATGAGAGCCTCGTCAAGGTATATGTCGAGAGCACGAAGGGCGGGTTGGATCGCATTCCGGCATATATCCGCCGCAGTGTGCAGGACCCGGAAACCGGTGCGTTTACGGGGCAGTATTGGCAACCACCAACGGCTTATAAATGGAAGCACGATGCGCCGAAGCCTGCCGGTGGATTGCGAATCTACGAAGCCCATGTGGGTATGTCGTCGCAAGAGGAGCGCGTTGCGACGTTTGACGAATTTACCGAAAACGTGTTGCCTCGAATCGCTGGGGCTGGCTACAACGCCGTGCAGCTGATGGCCGTTCAGGAGCATCCCTACTACGGATCGTTCGGGTATCACGTCAGCAACTTCTTCGCGGTGTCGTCGCGCTTCGGTAAGCCCGATGCGCTCAAGCGACTCATCGACACCGCGCACGGAATGGGCCTGACCGTGCTGCTCGATGTTGTCCACAGCCATTCGGTTAAGAATCTGCTCGACGGTTTGAATGGATTCGACGGGACCGATCACCAGTACTTTCATGCCGGCGCGAAGGGCGAGCATCCGGATTGGGACTCGCTGCTATTCGATTATGGCAAGTGGGAGGTGCTGCGGTTCCTTTTGAGTAACGTGCGTTTTTGGCTGGACGAATATCGTTTCGACGGATTCCGTTTTGACGGTGTGACCAGCATGATGTACCAGCACCATGGCAACAAGGCGTTTGGTAGTTACGACGATTATTTGATTCATGATCTCGATGAAGACGCCATCGTTTATTTGCAACTGGCGAATCAACTCGCCCATGAACTCAATCCAAATGTAATTTCGGTTGCCGAAGATGTTTCGGGCATGGTGGGATTGGCCCGTCCGGTTGCTGAAGGCGGACTCGGGTTTGACTACCGTCTAGCAATGGGGATTCCGGATTACTGGATCAAATTGCTCAAGCATTCGCGCGACGAAGATTGGCAGATGGGTGAGTTGTATCACACTTTGACCAATCGGAGACGATCGGAGAAGCATGTTGCCTACGCGGAAAGTCACGATCAGGCGCTGGTGGGCGACAAAACCCTGGCGTTTTGGTTGATGGACGCGGCGATGTATTGGCACATGGATCGAGCCAGCAAGAACCCGGTGATCGATCGGGGGATGGCACTGCACAAGATGATTCGGTTGATTACGTTTGCGCTGGGCGGCGAGGCGTATTTGAACTTCATGGGCAATGAGTTCGGTCATCCAGAGTGGGTGGATTTTCCGCGCGAGGGGAATGGGAATTCTTTCAAGCACTGTCGAAGGCAGTGGTCGCTCGTCGATCATGCGGATCTGCGGTATTCATTTCTAGCCGCATTCGATAAGGCGATGCAGGGGATTGATGAACCGTTTGGTTTGTTGCAAAGCGATCTGATCGAACAACTCAACGTTGATGACGTTCAGAAAGTGTTGATCTTCAGACGGGGACCATTGGTATTCGTATTCAATTTTCATCCCAACCATTCGCTGGAACATTACCGTTTCGGGATTCCCGATCCAACGGACTATCGCGTGGTGCTGAACACCGATGCGCAGGCGTTCGGCGGATTCGGTGGCGTGCCGGATGGGCAGATTTATCCCAAGCAGATTCAAACCTATCATAGCCGACTGCAAAGTGTGCAGGCGTATCTACCGGCGCGATCAGCGCAGGTGTTGGCACCGATTAACTTAGACCAGAAATAACCATGAATGCCGCAAATGTCAGAACCTGTTTACCGCCTGAATTGATTCTTGACTGTTTAGTCCAAATATGCGATAATTCAGTCATGGTACCTGGAAGACCGCTCGAATTTGATCGCTGTGACGCATTGCAGAGAGCCGTCGAGGTGTTTTGGGAGAAGGGTTATCAAGCGACATCGATTGACGATTTGACCGATCGCATGGGAATTGGCCGGCAAAGCCTTTACAACACTTTCGGTGATAAGGAGTCGCTGATGCGCGAGGCGATTGAGGCGTACTACCACGCTGCTTCAAAACCCATGGTGGCGATGCTTCAAGCGCCGGGTTCACCGGTGAGCAACATTGAGACGTTTTTTCGCGAAGTGACGAATCACTGCGCTTCCGGAGAGCACAAGGGCTGCCTGATGGTAAATACGGCCGTCGAGTTTTCGGGTAGCGATCGCGATTCGCCGATTCTCAAAGCCATTCGCGGTGGGTTTCAATCTCTGGAGCGGTCGATGCGTGCAACCATCAAAAAGGGGATCGAAGTGGGTGAACTCGACAGGAATACCGATCCGCTGCAACTGGCGACGTTTCTCGTGGGCATATTTCAGGGCATGTTGTTGATGTCGAAAACCGGGGCATCGCGCGAAACGCTGAGCCGCGTTGCACAGGGTGCGATCGCTTCGCTCTATTAGACGTGTTTTTTGAATTATTTTGGAATAACCAGTCAAAAATGGGAATAAACACAGCGGGTTGGAACGTGCTTCAACCTTCAATCGAGTTCGAAATTAAAATGGAGCAATCAATATGTCACGTAAAGAGTTCATCAAAGAGGCACTTCGTTTTTCGCGTGGGTTCACCAATCAACTGCTGGATAAATTCGAGTCGGACGGCGACTGGACGTATCAAGCCCACCCGAAGGCCAACCACGCTTTGTGGTGTGCGGGCCACCTCGCCCTGACCGACGATTTCTTCGTGGGCATGCTCGATCCAAGCAAGGCCACCGACATGTCGAAAGCACAAGAACTCTTCGGCATGGGTTCCGAACCGGTGGGAGACGCATCGGTCTATCCAAAACCGGCAGAACTCCGCAAGCATTTGAACGATTCCCATCAGAAACTCATGGCGATCCTCGACGGCATGTCTGAAGAGGATCTGGACAAACCCACACCGGAAGGCTCTCCCGATTTTTTGCCAACGGTCGAGTCTGTTTTTCGATTGGCCGTGTTCCATGAAGGCATCCATGCCGGCCAAGCCACGATAGCGAACCGAGGCTTAGGGGGCGAACCAGTCGTTGGGTAAGGTTGCTCAACGGTGAAAACGCCCGGGATCTATTCAAACCGAAAGCGAGGCAGCAGATGAGCAGGATCTGGTGACGGCACACTCCGTCACCGATGGCGGCGCGCTGTTTGGCTCCGAGGAACAGGATTCAGTCGGCGGAGGCTTCTATCCGAATCAGGCATTCACGAGCAGATGATTCCTGAAAATGCAAAATACTCAACCGCCGAATCCTGAATCGATCTTAAGATCAGGTCAAAGCGACTTCAATTTTCCGGACTCTCGCTTAAAGGACAAGCGCGCTTTCGCAATTACGATTCTTCCAGTCGAGTACTAGTCTCCGAACAGCGTCCGACATGCTTTGTATCGTTGCTTCAGAAATCGGACCAATGTCGCTGCCTGTGGATGCTCGCCGTGTTCGTTGTAGTTCCGCAGGAGTTCCAACAAATGGACCATATCGGCTACGGACTCGGATGCTTCGGAAGTCAGTGGTTCCCGGCGAATAAATGCTGCAGTCGGAATCTTTCGCAATCGCGTGTCCCATTGTTCGATTCGACGGTTGATCTCATCGTGATCCCTTTCGCGCACTGCATCATAGAGGTAATCGCTGATTACATCCGCTTCGCCGATGAGTTGTTCCGGTGGAGGATGGACAACGTACATCGTAGCACCCACAGTTGCCACCAGCCCGACTAAACTGCCCACGACTATGATGCTCATTGAAACGGGGCGCTCAAGTACACCTTGAGTTGCTGTTGTCTGATCACTGACGTTCTCGCGAATCAGGAACGGAATCGATGCGCGTTCACCGATTAATCGCAGCGCTAACGCGAAGCACAGCATCAAGGCAAGCAGACCAGTTCCGATGATCTTCGACTCCGTGAGGCTTGCTTTGACTGCCTGTGCGTACCACGACAAATAAGAACCATTGGTCTCGACGGCTGGCAAGCGCGTGTAGCTGTCGAACGCATGGGTGTGATCCACTGCGGCTTTCCCCTGGTATACGAGGCGGTCAGCACTGAGGCCCAGAACCAATGTGGTGCCGAGCAAAAGCACTAAGAAAACGGCGAGTGCCTTGTAGCGGTGTTCCCGGCGAATCCAGTTAGCTACGCCAACGTTGGCTCCGGCTCCCAGGACAATCAGTGCAAAGCCTGCGCCGATCGAATAGCCGTCGCGGACGATCAGGCCATACTGCACCATGACTTCAAATGGCGTGACATACGCCGGAATCGCGACTCCACCCATGATGATCGTGGCAAATGCGTTGTCTCGCGTCATCGAAAACTGCAAAGATCCGTACGGCAGAAACGCACCCAGCAACCCAACCGCGAGTACAGCCAATCCCACATCCCCCAACGAAGCAAGCATTCCTCGTGTGGCTGCAATGCCGCTGATGGAAAGGCGTTTGTATGCACCAGCCGGCAACCGCTCCGGAATTTCCGAAATGCCGTCGCGATGGTTCGAAACCAAACTGCTCCAGATAAAACCGATGCCCAAAGAGACGATCATGGTTCCAACGAAAAAATAAAGGAGCGTAAGCACGGTGATGTGGCCTATGCCATACAAGATCGAAATCGGATTGAGTACCGGCGCAACGAGTACGAAGCTGAGTACTGTGGCGCTCGGTACGCCGGCTCGGCGCAGTTCACGAGCGACAGGAAGTGCGCCGAGAGAACACAGAGGGAGAAGGATGCCGAGAAACCACCCGCGAATCGGCCCGCTCCAATGCCCGACTCCGAACAGGCGCCTAACGGTTGTTGCCCCGATCATGCCGCGGAGTATGCCCGTCACAAGCATGCCCGTTAGGAGAAATGGCGATGCCGCGATAACAGCTTGCGTCATCCGAAAAACACCGCTCCAGAACATCAGCTGAGGATCGCTCCAGAATCCGGTGTATCCATCAGTTGTCGCAAGCATCCATTCGATCATGGTGGTGTCTCGTCGAGGTGAAGGGATCAGCCTGTGCGGCTAGTCGGTGGTTTCGGCGTTACGAGGGATGGGTGCTTCGGTTTGATCGACTGGAGGCTGTTGGCCGACTTGCGGTGGTACATTGACGACCACATCAAACGATTCGCGCTTGTCGTTGATTCGGACGATCGGTGCGATCAGGATGATTTCGCCACCCTGGCGATACTTCTTCGGGAATTCGCCAACATAGTGACGCGTATCGAATTCATCATCGTGATCTTCTTCGATGAGTTGAAGACTCCATAGCGTCGATCGAAACACCTGGGCGTCTTCGACCCACGAACTCACGACTTCCAAAGTGTCCATTTCCTTGCGATTTGATATCACTGGTGGATTAATTGGTGTTGACCAGAGATATATGGAAGCCATGCCAGATGCGTTCACAACGACTTCAGCACCGATATCGCCCGCGCGTGCAGTAACACCGCCGAATCGGGAAGGCACCGCGACAGAATCATGGTGGCTATGGTGCGCATGACCGTCCGCATGAGAATGCCCATGTTCGTGATCATGCCCGTGAGCGTGGTCATGGGAATGGGCCTCCGATGGAACGACATCAGCTTTGGCATTGATTTCCTGATCATTCTGCGCGTCGTCATTACAACCGCCAACGATCAGCGGACCAACGACCAACAGGCAAGTCAGGCGTTTCGAAATTCTCCAGAGCGTCAATTCCATTTCAATGAAATCCTGCCATGATCTCTTCGGTCCGGAACAAAGCTTGCCCGTGTCAGTTGTTCCGTCTGCTCGCCTCAACCGGGACGGCAACCTTGGCCAGGACGTGAGCGGCTAACTCTTCAGACGCAACGTGCGCACCGGTCATGTGCAAACTCAGCAAAGGTGAAGCTACCGTTTGAATGTCGTCAGGCGTGACGAACGACTTACCTTCCAGGAATGCGCGAGCCTGCGACAATCGCTGCCAAATCAGCAACGCACGGGGGCTGAGACCGTGTTCGAACTGAGAATCTGATCGCGTCTCGTTTCCCAGATCGACAAGATAGCGCTGCAGAATCGGCGCAATGGGCAGCCGTGCGACTTGTGCCTGAAGCAACCGCAGCTCTCCATGTTGAAGGATCGGTTCGGTTTGGTCTTCTGGAGAACCGTTGCCGCATTCGTCCACGGCAGAGGACAAGATCCGCAATTCATCGTCCGGCGCCGGATAGCCTATGCTCAGTTTCAGGGCGAAGCGATCGAGTTGGGCTTCCGGGAGCGGATAGGTACCGTGATGTTCAATCGGATTCTGCGTCGCAATGACGAAGAACTCGGAACTCAAGGCATGTCGCACGTTGTCAACCGTCACTTGTCGCTCGGCCATCGCTTCAAGCAAGGCGCTTTGCGCACGAGGGGTGGCCCGGTTTATCTCGTCAGCGAGCAACACCTCCGAAAACACGGGACCGGGCACGAACTCGAACTCACTAGTCTTTTGGTTGAATAAGTTGAAACCGGTGATGTCATTAGGCAACAAGTCGGGTGTACATTGAAGTCGGGCGAACCGTCCTCCGATCGCATCGGCGAGCGCTCGGGCAAGCGTTGTCTTGCCAAGGCCCGGCAAATCCTCCAGCAGGATGTGCCCTCTGGCGAGCAGGCCGATTAAAATATGTTCAACCACTGACTCTTTGCCCTTCAACGTTTCGTTCAGCCGCACCCGCAACGCCGACATTTGTTCGAATTGGTGGGGGGCTGCATGTTTGGCATCGGATAGCAGAGCGTTCTCGTTTGAATGTTGATGGGTCTTGGTCATGCCGTGTCCCGTCGTGTTCGTAATACGTCGCGCCCCATCGCTTGTACCGCGGTGCGACAAGTTCGGTCTACCTCCAGTTTCTTGATGGTCGTTGTAAGTTTGGAAGGACCGTAAAGAATCGAGTACAAGATTATTAGGTACGCGCGACATGCCGGTTCGTCCACATGGCGGTACCAAGCGTATGGCGTACTGGCATCAGGTCGTTGATGCCCATTCAATTTGCTTCGCAGGTCCAGCAGTTGGAGCGTGTCAGAAAGCCTTCGCTCCGGACTTCGAAGCGGACACCAAAGGCACCAAAAGGTAAGCAACCGCTCTTGCAGCCACTCACGTTGTCGAAACAACACCATGCCAAAGAATAACCCCGCGATTGACGTCAGAGGCCTGGCGAGCAATCCGTCCCGCAAATTCGCCGTCAGACGAGTTGCAGATCCCAGTAGTGTGGGCTGATACCACTCGGTCAGATAGCCGGGGGTCGGATCAAACGTGATCCAGTCACCGTGAACGGTGCGGACCTCAATCCAAAAATGTGCGTCATCCGCCCGCACAGGCGTGTGTCCCGCTCTCGCTTCGTAGTCCTTCGGATCAACGTAAAAACCAGAGACGACTCTTGTTGCATATCCCAGGCTTCGCAATGCAAGTGTCGCGGTCGTCGCAAATTGATATGCAGGACCGCGCCGCGCTTGATGCAGAAAATGGTGAATTGGATCCTTGCAATCGGAGGGAACAATCCTGTTGCGGTCATGCACGTAGTGTACCCGCAAGTGCTTCAGCAAGGCGTCAATCTGTTCCCATCCGCGTGGAACTTTCATGAAACGTTCAGCAAGGGCGTTGGCGCTGGAGCGCAGATGTTTCGGCACTTCAAGACATGGACCATTGTATGCGTTTGTCTCAAGCAGTTCGGTTGACATGAACAACCTTGATCGATCCAGCGCGTGGGACATCACTTCCAGATAGGTGCCGGCTGGCATGGATTGACGCGCACGAAGAACGCCGTCGTGCGCCCAGGTCAGTACATCTTCTGCCCAACGCTTGACGCCAAAGCCTTCTTGCTGTCCGAAACGGAGTCGTTCGAGATGATTGGGTAGCGGCAGGCGTTTTGATGATAGCCGACCAAAACGCAGTTGGTGCTGGCGTGTTTCGCCGGGAATCGCATGGGTCCGAGCCAAAGGTAGCCACATCCAGGATGTGTCGGACTCTCGCGTTTCAAAAATGCACTCCTCTTGCCTCGCATTCGGTTCATGCCAGTTGACACCATCGAACCGCTCATAAACGGTCATCGACAAATGCAGCGGCGCGGTTCCCTCTGCGTAGAGCAACGCGGTTGCCTTTTCTGAGCTCGGTGTGCTTTGTAGTGACCGACCTTTGCGGTACAGCGAGAACTGGCGTCCAGCCGAACCCATGTCCGGTGCCTTGCTTGCGCGTTGGTTCAGAATTTTCTCTTGACTGACAAAAATCGCTTGGAGCATTTCCTCCATTTCACGAGGCTCTCCGAAGGCTTCAGTCATTGCGTCGTAGAATGATGGCAAGTCCGATTCAAGGAAATACTCCGAGTCAATAGACCCGGTGGTCTTGGCGTTGGGACCACTCACGACCCAATCGCCATCGCCAATCCCTAATAGAGCGGCAGGATTGGCCCACAGACTACCTCCGGAGGATGGCATCCATTCGCCCCAAACATCCGGCATTCCTCGCCCCATGCGGGTTGAGGCGGCAGTCACACATGCCAGCAAAAGAGTCAGGCAAGCAATTGGAACCTTTGGAATACGTGCCGATTCTTTTTCGACGATTGGCCCGGTTACGCTGCGCCAATAGCAGACGGCCAGCCAAGCGACCGCGAGCCCTCCGTATGCAGCAGTAAGGGGGACGATCGAAGTATGTTCGCCCAGCATCAAGGCTGCAATTAAGAGAACAAACGAAACCAACACGCCGATGCCACAAGCTCGATGAACGCGTGGAATTGCGATGGCAAAAAAAGCGAAGTTCGTCAGCGCAACCAGGGTGACTTGTTCGAGCGGCCTGAAGTAGGTTTCAGAAACGATTCGGGCGGCACCTTCTGCAAAGGGGACAATGAGAAGCAGCAGTCCCGCAATCGTTCCAGCCCATGTCAGTCGTGGGCTCCCATCCCGTGAGTGGCTGAACCAATGCGTGCGCGCATCCAACACTGCAACCACCAGGGCACCGCACATGTATCCGCCAATTGCGAGGACGGGCCAGTACCACGGCGTTCCTGGTTCCGTAATCGCAAGTCGACCGGCAAGCGAACTCACGCTCACCAATAGCAACGCAAGCACTTGCGATTCTGTCCAACGGATTTGCTTAAGCCACATCCGCAAGCCCCCGCTTCACTCGCAGCAGTGCATCCGCAACATCCTTTGGTTCTTCAATCACAACAAGGTCGCGTTGCGATGCAGTTGGATTCGTACTGTCGCCACCGAATCCGTGGCTCAATAGCTGGAAACCTCGAAGAGTGCTATTCGCGGTTTCCGGTTGCTTATGCCAGGCCAAGTCCGTACCGATTAAGATGGTTGCCAGTTCGGTTGTCGGCAGTTGCCTCACTTGATCCTCTTGCTGCAACTGAACCTTGGCCAATGCGTCGAGGATTTTTCTTCTGTGATGTTCACCACCGGCAGCCGGTAAGTAGACCGCACCGGCTACTAATTCAACTTCGGCCCCTTCCTCCAGCCAGCCCGATGCCAAGCTGGCAGCGATACGCACGGACCATTCGAATGAACTGTCGGGCCCTGTTCCGACATGGGCATCTGCATCGCAGTCAAGAAGGATACGCACGCGGGGAATGCCGCTCGCTTGAAATTCCCGAACCATGAAGCGGTTGTGGCGGGCTGTCTGCGACCAGTGAATCCAGCGCATGGGGTCGCCGCGCCGGTACTCCCGAACACCGATCGTATCGCCTTCGCTGCCGATGCGTCGCGAATCCACATGTCCGACTGCCATGTCGGCGCTCGCCCAATCGGGGGGTGGAGCCACCGGCAAGACCCGTGGCCAAACCAATAATCGGCGCGTGATCTCTGCCTTGCGTCCCGCAGTGATAAGATCGAATGGAAAACCGGTTTGCATTCTCGGCAGACGTTGAGGGAAGACACCCCGTTGTTGCGGTTGCAAATTCAGCGTATATCGCTTCGTCGTAAATGGCCGTATCGTTTGAAGCATGCGCCGGCATGAATCTCCAGCGTCAAACAACACCCCCCAGGCTGGCCAGGGCGCATGATTACGGGTATCCAGTGTTGCCTCGATGTGTTCACACTCATAAACGCGCTCCGTCTTGAAATGCAGACTCCCACGGACGAAGAGCATGGCCAACCAAGGCCACCCAACGCCGACGATGAGTACCATAGCAAGCGCCGGCAGCAGCAATAGCAGGCGGGGATGAAGTGAAACTCCAAGGAAGCATACGAGCGTCGCACAGGCAACGATGCTCAAGAGCGCTTGGTGTCTCTTAAGAATCTTTGCCAAACCATTCCGAATCTTGACGAGCAATTTTCGAACACCAGTAATGCCTATGTCCTGCATGTTTTGCAGAGACCGTAAAGTATGATGTCGTGCCCGGTCATGCGAAAACCGCTGGGCAGCAGTTTCTTCAAGCCATTAACACAGCCCTTCAGATCAAAGACCGCGCGACATTTGCCACAACGGAAGTGGTGGTGGTGGTACTCGGCAGCGGATTGCAATTCATACCGAGCCGCCTCGCCCGGGAGTTCGACCGGATGGATTTCCCGATCGTCGACCATGCGCTTCAATGTGCGATAGACTGTGGCAAGGTTCAGGGCTGGCACGTCTTTGCGGGCCGCGTCGAGAATCTCTTGAGGACTAAGTGGGCGGGCTGCGGAATGAAAGGCCGCTTCGATCGCTTTTCTTTGCGGTGTCTGACGTTGCATGAATGGTTCCTCCGGGCCCACGTCTATACGCGGCCATTTTCATCCAGAGGCTTATTTTAGGGCCAAAAGAATGCACTTGCAAACGCATTCGCAGGAGATGTTTAGCTCAGTGGTATCTGGATGGACACCGGAAGGTCAACGCGAGCAGGGCTGGCTGCTTTCTGAATTGCCCCCTCAGAAAGCGTCCGCAAGCAACCGGAAATTACTATCAAGGAATGCTGGGGCCGATTACGCGATTTGGTGCCAATCGTTGACATCGCCATGCTGAATGTTTCCCACGACCACATCCGATCGCGCCATCGGTGGCACATCGCCACCCTGGGTTGTCATTTGTTCTTTTTTTATTGCTCCGATTCTGAGGGATGAGCGAAGCGGCGAGAGTCGGCATCTTCGTTATTTGCGCGACCCGACCCGTTGCACGTCGGGCAAACTTCCCTCAAAGCCCGCGCAACCGACTGCCGGATGAATGCAGAGCGGTTCGGCATCTTCCGTAGTGTCTGAACGACATGCTCATCGAGTCGAAATGAGATGACGACATCTTGAGACTCTGACACGGCTGTTTCCTCGGGTATACTTGCGTTTCGGGGAGCCTCGTGCAAATTGCGCCGGTCATGTTGAGCGGGCTTCCCGAGGACTTCGTCGTGGCGCATTCACAGAACGAAGCCTCGGGGGCCCACATCATTCCCCTCCTGTCGAATCAACAGTCAATCCGACATGTACATGCACATTTATGCACGCTTCCGGCGTCGGAGTACGCTGATGCCTCCGATGCCCAGCAATGCCAGCGAAGCGGGCTCCGGCGCGACCAGGAACTTGTACGTCGCTGTACCGCTGACCTGCCCATCGATACTGTGGTTACCGGCTGCGGTGAACTCCAATTCATAGAGACCGGTCGCGGTGAAACCCCAACCGTAGTGGGCGTGGTCGCCGGCATTCAAGTTCAATACGTCTCCTGCGGAGACCCCATCAGCGGTCGACATGTAAAACGTGGGGTCACCGAACGTATCGGTATCCCAAAGCGAGAAGTCGCCGGGTCCCGAGAATCCGGTCAGCGTCAGTGAAAACGTGTCGCCCACGAAGTCGCCGGCTTCAATCTCTTCGGCACCGATACCAACGTACGGCTTGGCGATATCCTCGACCTCAGGGATAAACCAGTAGGCTCCGCCGGCTCCGACACCGATGGGATCCCATTGCGCACCTGCCGGACGGGCTCCACTCGGATCGGGAACAAACACGGTGATGTCATCCGGTTCGAATTCCATACCTTCAGACCCGCCACCGACCGGCGATCCGTCAACCACTGCTTCTTCTTCGAGGTGATAGTGCAAATCCCAGTCACCACCTTCGTAGGCGAGACCGACATCACCGTGTTCAGCGGTCCACAATCCGGCGTTGGCAACGCCGGTGAAAGCGAGCGCAACGGCGAAAGTCATCGAGAAAGTCGTAATAGTATTCCTTTTCATAATAGCTAGTCCTTATTCCTTCTTGTGAGAGAGTATTCCTTCTAAATCAAAACGAATCGTTCGGCTTCTCCATTCCGAACCCTGTTTGCCCAAATCGGGCACATGCTCTCTCTGTCTCCCCTTGCTTCTTACCAATTCGTCAATGGTCTCCACCTCCTTTGGCCTTCGGCCGGTCATGTATCACACGTCGTTGCATGCGGGATCTGCAATGCTCTCCGCACCTGACGTACACGTTTGGAATCGCCCGTAGTCATCGATGTCGACGTCGCCGTCGACATCGCCGTCTGCCCAGTCGCATCCGCAGGGATACGGTTCGTTCTCATGCCCGAAACATCGCTGAAACTCGGCAAAGTCAGCCAAGTCAACGTCGTCGTCTGAGTCAATATCAAATCGCGGAATCGGGAGATCGGCGCTGACAATGGTTTCCATCTGAATATCGATCCTGTAGATGCCCGGTGCCGAGAACCCCCAATTCATGTGCGAGTGCCCCGGTGCTGCGTCGAAGAAAACGTCTGAATCGGTGATTCCGTCACTGGACGCGCCATTACCGGGCACGCCATCATCGAACGATGACATTTGGATGGTGATTTGGCCCGGGCCCGAGTTTTGCCACACCGAAAACACGCCGTCGTCGTCGAACGCCCCGTCGTCGTCGGCATCGTGCGCCACGCCGCGCAGGCGCATGGCGGTCCATTTGGACGGTCCCAATCCAGGTGGTGTCCACTCCGCCATGACATCATTGATGACCTGTGGACTGATGGGCGAATTCATCCCGAGCCAGAGGGCATCGGCAGGATTGGCTTGCGGAAGAATCCAAAGATCTTCTCCGATGTCTACGCCCGTGAACTCGAACCCCGCAACAGGCAGCGTGAGCCGCGTGAATTGATTCAAATAGATCAGCGCTTCGTCGAAATCAACGCGACGATCGTCGAATGGAAAGTCGTGTGAAACGAATAGATCCCATCCGATTCCTCCGGGTAGGCATCCATCAAACTCTATTTCCACGTCGGTATGAAAAATGTTGACGGTATCCGGGTATTGCGGGTGTGCAGCAACCGGCCAACCGACACAGCCTTCTCCAACACAAGACGGTCCCGCCAGGACGGGCGCAGGCGCCTCGACGCCAAAATACAGACTGTAGGTAACACTGCGAATGACAGTGTCGCCCATCGCGCGGACAGTGCCGAAGTGCGCGGCGACTAGGACGACACATAGCTGGATAAGTCTGCGTTGCATGGTGTACCTCACAAGTTGGTTCGTTGTCATGATTGATCTCGAAGTCATGGCTGAGAAGCGCTGCGTACTTCAGGCGGTGCCGCAAAGTTGAAACCGACATCCGCCCAGTTGCGCACACGTCTTGCCTGAACCGCTTCGACGTGCGTGTCCGCATAGAGAAACAACGTGCTTCCGCTTGTACCGTCGTTACGCTTCTTTCCGAAGCTGAATCGATCGGTTTGTATATCCGCCCTAATGGCAAGCCAGATGAGGTCTGGCTGCTCCGCAAATCGAAACCAGGTGTCGCGCGCATGTACATGGTCGTCGTCTATGCTGAAGTCATGCGAGCCATTTGAAGGATTGGCACGAATGAAGACAGTTGGCGTCCCGCTCGGTTGGCGGAGTCGGTGAAGCCCAGTCGCGGGCTTGATGAGCTGCCCAAAAGGATCGATTTCGTCCAATGCCACGTAATCGTTCAGCGTGTAGCTCGTGGAATTCGCGGCCAACCGTTGGCGTCCGAAGGGATCGGCGGGGCAAATTCTGACCTGATCCAACTTATCCGCGCGAGCGTTGTCGGCGTCCTGTTGACTGTTGGCCACACGGTCTGCCCCGAGGTATGGTCGCAACTGATAAATCCAGGAAAGGTACTTTTTGTTCTCTTGAAGGCTATGCGTGATGAGTGGCGAGGCGCCATTCCAATCGCCGGCGTACATTTCCATGGCAATTCCAATTTGCCGCATGTTGCTGGACGAGACCGCGCGCTTCGCCTGCGTTCGAGCCTTGCCCAAAGAAGGGAGGAGGATCGAAAGCAACAGCGCGATGATGGCCACCACGACAAGCAGTTCAACCAACGTGAAGCCCGATTTGTCAATCCGTTTATGCATCTGGGTACATCCTGTTTACACCGTGCAAAATTCAGTGAACTTTGGGGCGGCGGGAGCAGCGACGAAACAAACTGCCTCGCCATGCGTCAACCAATGACGGATTCTTGTAAACTTGAATCAGGTTGCGCTGACCATTTTTGACGCAGTTGACGATGTTGGAGCGACGACACCGCGCTATATGCGATCAACGTGACCAGCATTCCCGCGCGGGAGAAGCACGAAAGGCGAACATCTCCGGCGCACCGTTTGCGCTAAGATTTCAAGTCGACAGAATAGGGGAAGTCAGGCAATGGGAGGGGCGCGTCCCAACGTTTGATTGGGGACATCTTGGACGAAGCATAATTGGGATGAAGGCCATGCCGCATGTGCGCATTGCGGCATAAACGCCATTGACGAATCGGGAGCGACTACTGTTGCAACGAACCCAGCCGTCAAGGCAAAGCAGATTGGGCATGATGATTGCGGTTGAGGCGCGGATGGACCATCGCCTTCGCGCGAGTGCCCGGGATGTTCCCCATGGGCGGATGCATTCGGATTGTCTGAATGGTCGCCCGAGTAATGATTGGGGCCACATCGAGAAGGGTGCTCGCTGTGTTGATGGACCGCAAGCGTCAACCCAGTTGCCGAGGGAAGAAAACTAAGAAACGCAATAATTCGAACCAACGGTCGCAACATTTCGAAGCATTTCAACCAAACAACATGCCCGATGAGCAAACTCTCCGGCAACTGCAAACTTTCCGGCAACTCACGTGTAAGCATTGCCCTGCAAAGCAATCCAGACACTGCGAAGTCGTCGGGACCTTCCCCGACGTGCAAGAGCAACCATATCGTTGCCATCGCATTTTAGTAGATGCAAATGGATTTGCAACTGGTTTCCTCAAAACAATTCTCCCCGTTCCCCCAAGGGTAATCGTGTGAGAACGAAATGGCAAGTTTTGCTGGCTTGCAGGGCGATTCAACCCACTTGATTTTCCGCAAATGCGATAAAGGCTTCGCTGATACAATTGCGGCGTTTCGTTCGGCCATTTCGATTCCAATTGTTCCATGAATCGCCCCTTTGAAAACGAAGCCAGGAGGCGTCCAACCGCTGTGACTGGGTATAATTACCCACCATATTGCAATTGCAAATGCATTCGCATTAAATACCCTGTTCATGACATCTCAATGGAATTCAGAATTGGTGGATTGGAGTAACCGCATGTCGAATATTGAGCAGTCTAGCCCGTCGCACGGAACAAGCGTATCAGCTACGTTGCCTTCGCCATCTGCCTGGGTTGGAGGACCGTTGGATTCCGGGGACTCGCTGGCTTGGCGCGATTGGTTGGGCGTGACGGCATCAATAGCCTGTGCCGTCCATTGCGCAGCGATGCCGTTTGTTGTCGGATTTCTCCCGCTTCTTGGGTTGGAATTCTTTGCGGATCCGGCATTCCATCAATGGATGGTGGTCATTTGCCTGGCATTGGCGGTACTCGCATTTTTGTCCGGTTGGCGCAGGCATCGTCGATGGGCCCCAGCATGCATCGCAGTTGTTGGTCTGTCATTCATAGCAGTCGCAGCATTTGCGGGTCCTGACAATTGCTGCCCTTCCGTTGAATTGGAAAGCGAGGTCAGCGCAGCAAATGCTCCAGCTAATGGCTCAGCGCCACTTCTGAACAGAACGAAGCAGGCAGCCAATTGTCAGACAAAAGGGTGCGCAGCATGTAGCACAAATCTCAAGACTTCCGCATCAGTGACAAGTAAACGGGCAACTGGGATGAGCACTCTCTGGCCGTGGGTAACGCCATTCGGCGGCTTGCTTCTCATTGTTGCACACGTATTCAATCGTCAACTGACTTGCCGATGTTGTCGAGCGGGCATGTGAAAGTCCTGATTGCTCGCTCTTGACTGCAGTGGATGAGCGCAGGCCCTTCTCCCCTAGCGGGTCCAATTGGGACAACGAGTCATGCAGGCATGCCTCCCGTCCGTTCCCCTTCACCCGAACGCGATGGTTACGACGTTCGCGTGATGGAGGTCCTTGACCGTGCTTCCGCCAGCGTCGAAGAGCGGTTCGCTGATCAACCTCGCCTGGCCGTTGAGATCTATCGCGCGATCGGCAGTATCTACGATCGCCTCGGCATTCCCCGTGAAGGTCTCAAAGATTTTCGTCGTGCCGTGGAAATATCGAAAGCGGCATTCAGTCAAGACGATCCTGAGTTGCTAGCCGCAAAGATGCAGTTGGCAAGTGCGCTGATTCGACTGGATCAGGTGGATGAGCCCGAATCTCTGATTCGCGACGCGCTTGCACAGGCCGAGACCGGCACAGGCGAAACAAGCAAGCTCACGCTGGCACTGCTTTCCAGCCTCGGCGAACTACTTCAGAAGACGCGCAGATACCACGAAGCGGAGCCAATCCTTCGACGCGCGACCGAGACTTCTCGCCGAGTCCATGGGCCGGGGGACGAGCAGTCGCTTCATGCCGCCAACAGCCTCGTCGCGTGCCTCATGGCGCAGGGCAAAATTGCTGAAGCTGGGCCGGTACTCGAAGAAACGCTGTCTGCTGCCCGCGCTAGCCATGGCGAAACGCACCAGGCAACGTTAGGCATGATGAACAACTACGCGGCGTTGCTGATCCGTTTGGACAAGCTATCAGAAGCAGAGGCGGTGTACCGCGATCTGCTCAAAGCCGTTCGCCGCGCATTGCCACCCGGCAGCTTCAATCTCGGGATGACACTCGGCAGCCTGGGAATCTGTCTGGCGATGCAGGATCGACATGACGAAGCGGTCGATCCTCTAATGGAAGCCGTCGAGATTCTGACTGCCACGGCTGGTGGTGAACACCATACAACCGAGCGCGTGCTTTCCGAGCTCTATCAAGCTTTGTACGACAGCAATCGATCGGCCGAAGCACTCGTTTACCATCAAGACGCCGTGCAGGCCCGACTACGAATCGCCGGCCCGGGCGAGACGGAGAGCGTGGTGCGTTCGATTACTGAATGGTCGATCGAGTTGGGGGACCATGGTGTAGTTGCGCCGAATAATCACGCCATCCGCACGCTTCTAGATGAAGCATCCGCCATGGCTGATCAGGCGCATCCGCGGACGGCGAGATATCTGGAGAACCTTGGTTGGGCTTTGGTTCACACCGGGCAGCCAGCCTGCGGCGAAATCATACTTGTCCGGGCCCGCGACATGCTCGAGGAAACGCAGCACGCGGATCGGCAGCGCCTTGCCGAACGCATTGCGGAGGCGAGCGCTTCTCAGCCGATCGACGCGGATACGAATGGCTTGGCGCGCGTATCAGTTACTAATGGGGACTGCGCGAGATGGCTGGACGAAGAGTAGGCTATCTTGCGGTCCGGAATCTGACGCATGCGTACGGTGTGCTGGTAGCGGTCCGATCTGCTTCCCGCCATTCATAATAGCTTTTCTTCGCTCAATCAGTCTTGTATTGTTTGTCTAATTTTCATATCTCGGGTGGGTTATGATACCAATGATCGCCGCGTGGAGACTACACGGCCGGACGATTCTTACCGCAGCGAAGAGCATGATGTCTTCGCCATTTCAGCGCGAACTAGCATCGCCTAGTCTTACGGATTAACTATGAGGTCAAGGCACGGGCGGGATGCACCGGACGCACCTGCGTGAACGTTCAGGGAAAATCAATCCACACTTGCTCAAATTAGCAGTCTTGAAACTGACGCAGGAGTCAAGGTCAGAGGATAGCAGATTGGGTAGAAATCGACGGCGATTTAACCACGAAAGGGCGTCTCGGATGTTCAAAAGTTTAAATCCGGTCGTTACGGCATTCATAAAACCTTGATAGGCAATGACTTCTGAGGCACTCGGGGCGAGGGGACACCAGTTGAACTTTTTTTGCGTTCCTGCTTTGAAAACGTGGGTTTTGGTTTCGCGGTGACAACCTCCCTCGCTGCACTACGTATCAGCCTCCGGCCACTCAGGTGACTGCAATGGCGGGTACCTGTCGCATCCAGCGCCTTCCATTGACACCCAGTCCGCAGGACAAACAGAATGCCATTCAGACAATCACGGTCAGAACGACGGGGCCGCCCACCGCCGAATCGATGCGTGTTCACCAGTTCAGGAAGCAACCTTTCAAAAAACAACCAAAACTCATCCGATACCGAAGACCGTCGATCAGCCATCACGAGCCTCCATGCTCCGGCACCATCGCCAAAAAAACTATCGGCTATTCAATGGTTATTCGGATAGGCACTAACAATGGGAGCGGGTCATTAGATACGCGATTCCTTTATTCCCCAAGGTTGTCGGAATATCTGACCAAGGGGGCGTGGTTCGGGTTCGTGAGCGACGTGGAGCCCCTTGTTGTGTCTTAACGCGATCTACTCGCCCGGGCTCCGGTAATCGCACAGGGCGATTTCAATCCCTCTACCTAACACGTGAATCAGTTTGAGCGGGAATGGTCAACATTCGTCTTCGTGAGGCCAGATTTGACTTTAAGGAAACAATTGCAATACCTACAAACAATGATCGCTTATCTGAAATCTCGCGATCGCACGGTCAATGAGCGAATGCTGTCCGATACGTTTCCCAATCGTTGCACCATGACGTGAATCACTTTGCCCTGTCGTTCGACCATTCCTTCGGCAACCAACACGACCGCATCGCGGGCCGCTCTTCGGAATCGTTCATACACGCGTTGCCGCACGATAAGATTGATCTGGCCGTACTCGTCCTCCAAAGTAAAGAAAAGCGTGCCCTTGGCGGTTGCCGGGCGTTGGCGCGTAATGACGAGTCCGGCAATGCGTACCTTTCGTTTCGCTGGCGTTGTCTTTAATTGTTTGGCGTCAATCATGCCGCGTTTTCGCAATCGGCTGCGGAGCAACGAAAGCGGATGTGCCGCCAACGTTAAGCCAACAGTCGAGTAATCCTGGGCGACGCGATCGGTCAACGATTGTTTCGGTAACTGAGGATTTGGTTCGCAGTCCATCAAATCGTCAAACAGCGTCGGCGCTTCCGTTCGCGTTTCAAGGGCCAGCACCTGCCAAAGCGCTTCTCTGCGATTGAGGCCGAGCGATCCAAAGGCATCGGCTGCCGCCAGCTTTGCCAAAGTTGCCCGCGATGCCCGGGCCCGACAGTGAAGGTCGATGATGGAACCGAATGGTGCCTCCTGTCTTGCCTGTTCGATCTGTGTGGCCTCTGTCAGTGAAACGCCTTTAATCAAACGCATACCCAAACGCAACAACGGCCCGCCCTTACCCCATTCTGCCGGCGGAACTTCCGCGGACGATTGACTGAACGCCAAAGCGTCAATGCCTTCCAGTGTGCAATCGTATCGGCTGTGGTTGACGTCGATCGGCACAACAGTAACGCCATGTTGAATGGCATCGCGCACCAACTGAGCCGGTGCATAGAATCCCATTGGCAAACTGTTAATGACTGCAGCACAGAACGCAGCCGGGTGGTATCGTTTCAGCCACGCAGACACATACACAAGTAAGGCGAACGATGCGGCGTGACTTTCCGGAAACCCGTATTCACCGAATCCGCGAATCTGATCGCACAGTCGCTCGGCAAAGTCCTGGCTCAAACCATGCGCCTGCATTCCGGTGAACAGCTTTTCGCGGAATCGTTCAATCACGCCGACTTTGCGCCAAACGCCCATCGATCGTCGAAGTTGGTCGGCTTCGCCCGGAGTAAAACCGGCTGCCGCGACGGCCAACGCCATCACCTGTTCCTGAAAAATCGGGATACCGAGCGTCCGTTCGAGAACGGCTTTGACTTCCGGCGTTGCATACTCGGGCGACTCTTCATTGTTTCGGCGTCGCAAATACGGATGGACCATTTTCCCTTGAATGGGTCCGGGCCGGACGATTGCAACTTCGATCACAAGTTCGTAGTAGCACCTTGGCTTCAACCGCGGCAACATGGTCATTTGAGCGCGGGACTCCACCTGGAACACGCCGATCGAATCCGCATCGCAGAGCATGTCATACACCGCGGGATCTTCAGCCGGAACGGAGGCGAGCGTCCATTTCGGTTCGTCGTTTTGGTACGCATGCACAAGGTCGAAGCACTTTCGGATGGCCGTCAACATGCCCAACGCAAGGCAATCCACCTTCAACATACCAAGGGCATCGATGTCATCCTTGTCCCATTCAATGAACGTTCGGTCGGGCATCGCCGCGTTGCCGATCGGAACCATTTCGCAGAGTGGTGTTTGCGTGATGACAAACCCGCCGACATGCTGCGACAGGTGACGCGGAAAACCGAGCAGTTGCCGCACCAATTTCGACAGCGCGCGAATCGTTCGTTCTTTTGGGTCAATGCCTGCGTCTTTGAGGTGCGTGTCGGGTACCGATTCTGCCGCCCACCATTCGAGCGATTTGGAAATCAAATTGATGCGATCAAGGGACAACCCGAGCGCCTTACCCACATCGCGCACGGCTGACCGGGGGCGATAGGTGATGACTTCCGCAACGATCCCTGCCCGATCCCGCCCGTATTTGTCGAATACATACTGGAGTACTTCTTCGCGCCGCTCATGCTCAAAATCGACATCGATATCCGGTGGTTCGTTGCGTTCTTTCGAAATGAAGCGCTCGAACAGCAGTTCGACCCGGTCGGGATCGACCGATGTGATGCCGAGGCAATAGCACACAGCCGAGTTTGCTGCGCTGCCGCGACCTTGGCAGAGAATTCCCCGCGAACGGGCATATCGGACAAGGTCGTAAACGGTCAGAAAATACGGTTCGAAATGCAATTCCTCGATCAGCTGCATCTCATGGGCAATGAGTCTTTCGACTTTTTCCGGGGTTCCGTCGGGGTAGCGTTTCTTTGCCCCTTGTTCGACAAGATGCAGCAAATGCGCGTATGGCGTTCGGTCGTCCGGGCAGATCTCCTCGGGATAATGGTATTGCAATTCATCAAGACTGAATCGGCACCGGTGTGCGATCTCAACCGTTCGGGCAATCGCATTCGGATCGTCGGGAAAAAGCCGGGCGATCGATTCCGGCGATTTCAAGTACCGTTCGGCATTGGAAAACAGGCGCGTCCCCGCCTGCGCGAGTGTGCATTTTTCGCGGATGCAGGTGAGAACATCCTGAAGGAACCGACGTTCCGCAACGTGGTAATGCACATCGTTGGTTGCGACCAACGGAATGCCAACACGGGACGATTGTTCCCGCATCATCGCGACGTATTGGGTATCGCCGGAACCATGTAAGTGCGAGGCCGACAGATAAAGACGGTCGCCGAAAACGTCGCGATATGGGTACAGTTGATCGTCGTCGATTCGGACCGACGTCGAGAGAACCAGTCCGATCAGGCCATCGGATAGCGCCGCAATATCCGAAAAGTAGAGTTCGCACTCCCCTTTTTTAGCGCGCAGATTGCCCTTGGTGAGCAGGCGACACAATCGGCCGTAGGCTGCTCGGTTTGTCGGATAAAGTGCGATGGGCGGGGCGTCTTGCGGCGTGATTTCGGCACCGATGATGAGTTTTATGTCGCGGGTTTTAGCCGCAATATGAGCGCGTACGATGCCTGAAAGGGTGTTGCGATCGGTGATGGCCAGCGCCGAGTACCCGAGTTCTTCCGCCTGCTCGACGAGTTCCTCCGGATGTGACGCTCCACGAAGAAATGAAAAGTTGCTCTTGCAGCGCAGTTCGACGTAACCGCTTGCGGATGATTGCCGGCGTTTTGGTTCACGGATCGTTCGGAGAACTTTCGCCGGGTGCTTGCGTTTGAGTTCATTCGTGTATTCAGGCATTTCGCAAGATCGCTAATCGAACCACCCATGCAAAAACCATTCACCAGTCATGCGTTCGCGAAACAACCAGGCATGCTGCCCGGTATGACACGCAGCGCGGTAATAGTCGCGCTGAACATGGCGGCCACGCCACCATCCGGTTTCGATTCGTTCCGGACCGATGCAGCGTACAATCTCAAACTGAGTACCGCTCCACGAGAACTGCGCCGGTGGACCGTCCGGAATCACCGAAATCATGGAAACGCGAACGGGGCGCGCCAGCAGACAGATCGGGCGATGCTCCATCGATGCGTCATGAGCGACCTTATGTTTCACGTTGGGCTGAAAACTCAATGCGGGAACGTGTGAATAAACCCGTTCGGGAAGATGGTCGCTTTGCGGTCGCGTCCGAACAACGTTGTCCGTACCGAGTTGATTTGAAAGACGATCGATTAGTTGGCCAATGCTCTCGTATCTGGAAACATCCGGTTCAAACAACTCAGCTTGAAGAGCGTCGAGCGGTATGAGGTGGCGCGCCCAGAGTCCGACTTTGTCGATGCGGCCATGAATACCGATCGTGGTCAACCGATCGAGCGTACTAAGCAGCAACGATTGCAAGTGGCCGACCGATCGCGTTGGTCGCGACATGGTTTGTTCGATCGTGAAAGGCCGTAAAGTCGGGCGCCCGAATCTCAAAAAGATCTGCTGCACACCGGCGACACGATTCTCAAGCTTCTTGCAGAAGGTGTCAGTGACGCGGGCGATGGCTTCCTTCAAAATGTCGAGCCGGTCCGTTGATGCGGCGATCGAAATCGAACTGCCGACAACCGAGGGTGGGCGAAACGGTACAAGCAACTCAGGCACATCGCCCAGGGCTTGATCGATGCGCAAAACGAGCGCGTCGCCAAAGCGGAGCGCGAGCGACGAACGCGGCATGTGCAACAGCGCTTCAATGGTTGCAACGCCAAGCGAACGCAACGACTGAACGCATGCTTCATCAAGACGCAACGCCCAGACCGGTAATCGGGCAAGGGAGGCAGCCGTCGCTCCGGGCTGCGCGATCGCACGGTCGTCGTCGTGGACATGGGCAAGCGCCCACGCAGCCCCACAAGTGTCGGCACATGCGAGTCGCGACGTATAGCCCAGACGATGAAGTTGCTTGCCGATGGTTTTCAGCAGCGCGTTTTCGTCGGTGAACAAACGCTGCGTCCCGGTCATGTCGATCAGAAGCGTATCCATGCCTTCAACATGAACAACCGGCGAGAATTGATCGCACCAGATTGCAAGCGTCTCCAGCGCTTTTTGAACGGCTTCGGGATTGTGACGGCGAACAACGAGCGATTCCGATGTTCTTACGAGCGCTCTCGCTTCTGCCAGGGGCATTCCGATCCGGATGCCAACCGCTTCGGCGCTTCGGTTGCCCCCGACGACACATTCCCCGGTGGTGTGCTGGGAAACGACAACGCATGGCGCATTTGCAGAACTGGCGCTACGCGCTACTTCGTTTGGCGACACTTTGCTCGGCGACGTGCATTCGTACTCGGCGGCTAAGTATGGAAAGTGAATCGCAAGTATTCGTTTCATGGTCGAGACCGATCACAAGGGTCTCTGTGGGCCTCCATTCCCAGACCTTGCACAAGGTGACGCGACAGAATCGTCGAACAACACGATCGAATTCGGATAACGGTGCTTGCCCCGGTTCGGGTTCGATTAGCATTCTGACGGACGCAAACGAGCGGTTGCTCCCATCGTCACGCGAACGCACGACAAGGCCCAGGGTGTTGCCTCGCTCTGCCGCCAATTGCAACCGGCGCGAATGCTGGCTGCGAAGCTGACGAACCGAAGTGACGACGGCTGACACCGCAGAGCACGCGAGCGATTGTTCCATCGCCAACAGCGCATCGCTTATTGTGCGGGGGTATATCAACAGCAGTTGGTCGGATGAAAAACCCAGTGTCCACAATGCCGGCATGTACCACGATGCGTGCATGTCGACGACGACAACGAAACCTTGCCGATGGCTCGCTTCGCGGGCCGTGTTGAATGCGAGCGTCGCCGCTCCGCAACCCTCCGATGGCGCGATCAATTCGGTAATGGCACCACACGGCAAGCCGCGATGCGGAAGGTGCCGATCCAGTTGCTCGAACCCCGTCGAAACGTATTTGCGGGGACGGTTACCGCGTTGGTCTTTACGTTGATCGAGTAATTCGCGGAGTTGTTCGATCCGCGCACGCTTCGCCTCGGGCGCTAATGCACCCCGTATCGTCTTCACCGCTTCACTCCTCAAAATCGGCACAAACAAGCCACTTCGCTAATTAATTCATACCCTAACATATACCAAACATAAGGCGAGGTCAAGCGATTGAAAATGACCGGCAACGATAAGCCGTCGCCAGCGATAGGGCGTTGACTTCAAAAGGTAATGAAGACCAACAAGCCGTGCGAAATCGTCTGCGTCGGGTGGCTTACAGGTCAGTCGTCGAGATCCGAAAACAGGGTGCCTGTTTCAGAAGAAGAGCCACCCGTTTCTTCCACCGGATCGATGCATGCCGGCTTGTCGTTTCGGGGGTTATTGACCAGCGTGCCGACTAGGCGTTTTTGCATCGACGATCCCGGCAACGGATCGAACAGATGACGTATCGATGCCGGTTCGTCGATTGTGGTGTCCAGCCAGGTGTCGTGGTTTTCTGGCGGAAGAATCACCGGCATGCGGTCGTGTACGTCGGCCAGTAGATCGTTCGCGACCGTAGTGAGTACGGCGCAAGACTCGATGATCGCGCCGTCCGAATCGGTCCATCGTTCCCACAAGCCGGCGAACGCGAACGGTCCACCGTCGGTCATCGTGAAGTAATACGGCTCTTTACGCTTTTTGTCGGGCAAGCGCTTCCATTCGTAAAATCCGTCGGCAACGACAAGGCACCGTCGATGGTGAAATGCGCTGCGGAACGACGGCTTCTCGTGTACCGTCTCCGATCGCGCGTTGATCAATCGATTGCCGATACTCTTGTCCTTCGCCCACTTTGGGATCAAGCCCCATCGCAACATGTCGATTTGCCGCGAGCCCGAAGCTTCAGACGTTCGTATAACCGGTACCATTTGCGTGGGCGAGACGTTGTATCGCGGCGTTAGCGATGGCTCTTCGGAAAGCCCGAAGAGATCGATCAACTGTGGATTCGGTGTCTTGATGGTGAAGCGCCCGCACATACAACGGATCGTAACGAATCTGTTCGGCTTATGCGCTTGAGAAATGCGATGTGCAGCTTGGTTGCCAACTGCTTGAGACCAAGTGTATCCATCATTGTTGAATGATCGCTCTCTTTGTTCAAGCGGGACGATGCCGAAGAATGACCACCGAAGCGATGAAGACCAGCAGGCTCCCAAGGACGATCCAACCGCCCGAACTTGAAAACTGACGCGCCGTTTCGCTGGATTCATTCACAAACATGGAGCTTTGCGTGTAGAACGTAGCAGCCGTCACATCCAAGATGAAGATGTACCTGATCGATCCGGCGACTTGAAAGCTTAAATCCGGTCGCTATCACATTCATAAAACCTTGATAGGCAATGACTTCTGAGGCACTCGGGGCGAGGGGACACCAGTTGAATCTTTGTTGCCGGAATCGGGCACTTGCGACCGTAATCGCTGGTTCGGAAAACCGCAGTCTGGAAGTCTTCAGATAATGCTGAGTCGCGACTGAAGTTTTCGAAGCATGTTGGCGATTCAATCCCGCCTTGAATAGCTTCATGCCATTGGCTGTGCGCTCACTAAGCTGACCTTCCCCCGGTGTTAATACCAGTGCTCATGTTAGTCCAAGGGCACTCCGTATGGCCAGCTGAGGCGTGCGGAGCGTAGCGGAGCACGTCTCAGCTGGTTCGATCGTCTCCGGTGCGGGTGGCCGATAGCCCAGCGCGCTGTGTGGCCTGACTTGGTTGTAGTGTCGTCTCCATTGTTCGATCAGCACTCTTGCCTCCGTCATCGTGTAGAAGATCTCTCCGTTGAGTAGTTCATCACGAAGCTTTCCGTTGAAGCTCTCCACGTATCCGTTCTCCCACGGTGAGCCCGGTTCGATGAACAGTGTCTTCACCCCAACTCGTTTCAACCATTTCCTAACGGCCAGCGCCGTAAACTCCGGCCCGTTATCACTTCGCACATGATCCGGAACACCTCTGGTTGCAAACAACCACGCCAGTCGCTCCAGCACATCTTCCGAATTCAAGCGCCTGCTTACATCGATCGCCAGGCACTCCCGCGTAAATTCATCCACCATCGTCAGCATCCGGAAGCCCTGGCCGTCGTGCGTTCGACCATGCACAAAGTCGTATGCCCAAACATGATCACGATGCTGTGGTCTCAATCGAACACATGAGCCGTCGTTTAACCAGAGCCTCCCTCGTTTGGGCTGCTTCTGCGGCACTTTCAAACCCTGCTGACGCCAGATCCGTTCCAACCGTTTGTGATTCACCCGCCAGCCTTCGTCCTTCAATAGCCGCCTAATCCTGGGCGTTCCGTAGCGCCCATACATCGCCGCCAGCTCGATGATGCGTCGCGTCAGAGGTTCTTCATCGTCGCGAACCTGTGGCAAGTAACGTTGTGTCGCACGCGATTGTCGAAGCACTCGGCAAGCCCGCCGCTCGGAAACCTTCAGTCGATCAATGACCTGATCGACCGCCATCCGCTTCCGCTGCGGGCTCAGAAGTTTGGGTTGGCCGCCTCTCGAAGAATCGCCTTGTCCAACTCGGCATCAGCCAACAACCGCTTCAAGCGTGTGTTCTCGCGTTCCAGTTCCTTGAGCCGCTTCGCCTGGTCGGCCCTCAGTCCACCGTACTCCTTGCGCCAGCGATAGTACGTCTGCACCGTCACACCGATTTGCTTGCAGGCATGTTCAACCGTCTGGTCTTGGGAAATTAGAACCTCAGCCTCA
Source organism: Alphaproteobacteria bacterium (assembly GCA_028285105.1). Taxonomy (GTDB): domain Bacteria; phylum Planctomycetota; class Phycisphaerae; order UBA1845; family UBA1845; genus UBA1845. Next base: position 116 of record JANQQE010000013.1, on the reverse strand, counting down.
CGCAACTTGTGAATGATTTGTTCCGTCGAATGACGCCGTCTGCTCATGGCAATTCCTCCTCAATCGAAACCAAAATCCTAACCCAACTGCTGGATCAGCTTGAGGGGGAAAGGCCA
>JANQQE010000007.1 GCA_028285105.1 Alphaproteobacteria bacterium | reverse complement strand
CCACAACCGACGACGCCCATGCTAAAAAACACGCTCAACGACAGCGTGCCAAGTGTCTTAAACCAAACGTGGTTTTTCATTTTCTTCATACCCATTGTTGAATCTCCCACGGCTTCCCAAAGCCGCATTTATCGCCAGCGTGCAGAGTGTTGGTAACTGCACCCGGCTCCCCACATCAAAAAGCCGCAAATCTCATTTGCCTGCGGCGTTACCCCCAACATTCACCATTGGGCACAACCCCAGCCCGACCTTTCAGAAAAATGAAAAAAGGGCGTTTGAAGGGCAATGGCAGCGACAAAAGGTCCAAATTGTCAGATTTGAACAAACGAAGAAGTGAACCCAAAATGTAAGGTGCGGCTTGTCGCACCTGTTAACAAAGTCGAGAGTGGCTGCGAATCATGAATAGCCATCGCAATCTGATTTCCGCGCCCGGCGTCATGCTGCTGATTAGTGTCTGCGGCTGCTTGCAGCACGAATGGGCCTTTAACCTCGTTGATAGCCACACGGCAGGCCGTATTCCAATGGGGACGTCAGTCAGAGACGTGCGAGCGACGCTCGGAACTGAGGGCGCGTTTGCGTTTCACATCCAAAACGAACGAGGCAAGCTCCTTGGAATCGAGTATTATGTAGGATCGACGCGCTCGCCGATGTACTTTGTTTTCGAGAACGGGTCGCTTCATTCAATCGTGCCGTATCGATACGCTCAAAAAGCCGTGATGGAAGGAACCCGGTACACGATCTTGATCCCGACGGACCCGAACGAGCGGCTCAAAGAAACCCTTGATGGCGAATGCTATTTTGGAGACAAGCTTGTCCAATACGCGGAGCAACGAGAGTGGAAGCCCAAGAGAAGAATTCCGAACAACCTCATTCCATTATTAATCGCGGGAACCATCAATCCCGCTCTCGCGGTCTATGGCCTAGGTGAAGAACTCGGCCGTCCCCACCGCCCGGAAGTACGAGCGAAGGCCCGCAAAACTTGGAGTTATGAACGCATCGAGTTCGGCATGAAGCGAGACGAGGTCGAGAAGATTTTCGGCGATGCAAGATTCAAGCAGAAGGAAGGCGCTCTTCGCGGCTGCGTTTATGGGGATCGGACAAAGGGTGTGGAAATCGCGGTGGAATACGAAAACGATCAAGTCAAAGCGATGTTCGGATACCGTTTTCACCCATTCGACTGGACCGGCGAACGCCGCAAATTTATAGCAGAACAAGGATGGAAGCCGAGAGAAAAGTAGGGTGCGTCCCGGACGCACCAGGTTGATATGGACGATGAACGTTCAATAATAAAGCAGCTTGAACGATTATTCGAGGAGCGCTTTAGTCGAAGTCGCAACGGGAGTGGGCCAACCTGCGACTATGTATTCAAGGTAGAGAACTTGTCAGATATGCTGAATTCGTTCGACCTGGTCGCAACTTTCAAGACGGGTCAGCGATATTGTTGCTTTGAACCGGGATGTCACTTCGGCGTCGAAAACGTATTCTGGCCGGAATTCCGCGCCGACATGGCCCGCATGGGTTTAGACCGACTGCCCCGACTCACGATTTTCAGTTTTCGCTGCATTGTAGAAAAAGGTGCGATGATGATTCTGGACCGAGACCCCAGCGATCCAATCATTTCCGAAGCATACGAATACACAATCGGGCCGTTCACTGAACCGTAGAGTGCCTCCCAGACGCACGTGCTAATCTCTTGGTCCGGCCAGGCTCGCCTCGGCTTTTATTCGGGCGTGCAGCAGTCTTTTGGCGAGCGGATGCAATTCCGATTCATTCAGCATCGCCAGCCGCCGCTTTCCCATTCTCGAGTCGATGACGGCGAGACTTTGCACCAGCGGGTCTGGATCGGTGATAGCTTGTTCGATGGACAATTCGTGAACGAATGCCCAACAGGATTCATAGGCATCCTGCCGAGTCAATTCTCCGAATCCGAATGGCACAACTTGAGAATCGTATTTCGCTGATTCCTCTGACCGCTCGTTCCTACGTCCGCGGGTTTCGAGAAGTTCGCGATTGAAATGGGCTCTCGTGCAGAAGTTCGCAATCTCTTCGCCGTTCAACGTGAGCCATGCCCTTTCGCATGTGCAGTTGCCGTACCGCGTGCTGTGAATCGAGATTCGCTTGGCAACACTGGGTGCAAATCGAGCCTCGACGAGCGATTTGAGCTTGGACCACTTCATTCTTTCATTCTAAGCCACATCGGCGGGTCGTACCCAGAATCGATTCGGTTCAAAGCTCGTGCGGCCGGGACGCATCCAACGAATCCGCCGAATTCTTGCACCTTGAGAATATCCGGGCCTGCCCGCCGAATACCCAACTGACGCACCCGTTTTCCGGGTCTGTCCTTTTATTCTATTGCATTGAACGGTCGTCTGGCGTCTTCATTTTCAATCGACGCGGGCGGTTTTGTTATTCTGGTTGGCTGGACTGGGGTTGGCCCTTGGCGGCTTTGGCATGTTTGGAGGTTTTGTGATGTTGCATCTTTCGAGATTCAAGCGGACGGTTGTTGGGTTTGTCGCAGCGATGGCGATTTTTGCTAGTGGGGCGGTGACCTTCGGTGCTGAAGCCGACCCGACCACAGCCGCATTCTACAAAGCCTATTACCTCCAGCAGCAGGGCGACATTGCTGGTGCGGCGAAACTCTATGCCGAAGTGGTGGACGCCCGTCGCGTCGAGGCCAACATCAAAGACGCCGCACAAAAGGGCCTGGCCGAATGTCGCGAAGAACTGGCATGTGCCGACTTCGCCAGCCTCATGCCCGAAGACGCCCTCGCTTACATCGAACTCAGTCGCCCGGGCAAACAAATCCGCGACTTGCTCGACATGCTAGGCCTGCTCTCCGACGGCGACAACAGTTGGGCCAAACCCGGCGAACGGTATCTGTCGATCAGCCCCGTTCTCATCAACGAGTTGGCAGGTATCCGAGGCGTGGCTGTGGCGATCACCGGCGTCGATCCGATGGCCGGCAAACCGGCAGGCGTCGCCGTGTTCCATCCGGGCAACGTCGATGCCATTCGCGGTGCGATCGAAACCGCGCTGCCAGCCGCCACCGTTTCCGTCGCACCGATCGCTGGCAGACAGACATTCATGGTCGAAAACGAAGTGTACGTCTGCCTGACGTCGCGGCTCATCATCGTCAGCCCGCAGCGCGCCCAGATCGAAAGCGTGATCAAACGCCTCGACGGCAAGGTCAAGGATTCGCTGGCCACCAGCGAATCGATGGCCGACGTCCTCGCCAACCGCGGCAAGTCGCTGCTGTTCTTCTGCGTCAATGCCAAGCCGGTTGTACCCATGATCAAAATGCTCGGCGCTGCGTCGAAAGAGGCCGCGATCGGTAGCGCGGTTCTCGATCTCGACAGCCTCAATTGGATCAGCGGAAAGCTCGGCGTCGAAGAAGACGGACCGCAACTGGAATTGGCTGTCAACTTCGACGAAGGCCAGCAGAATCTCGCGTACAACCTGCTCCGCACGCCACCGATTTCACGCGACATCCTCGCGTCGATTCCGAGTGGGGCAGCGGCTTTCATCGCATCGGCACTGGGCGAATCGTCCGAAAAAACGATCGACGTCGGTGACGATCGCGCCACCCGAGCCGTCATCGGTCTCGACTTTGGCCGCGAAATCTTCGCCAACATCGTCGACTTCGTCGTGTGCGTCATGCCGCCCAAGGAAGGTTCCAAAAGCAGAAGCCCAGCCCCCGATGTCGCAGTCGTCATTCGCGTGAACGATCCGACAAAATCGGAGAAACTTTGGCAACAAATGCTCGGTTTGATCACGATGGCCGCAGGCGCTCCAACGACCGATGGCATCGCCGATTCGATTTCGGATGTAGCGGTGCGTGCGTATCGATTCCCCGAAAACGTCAACGTATTTTTCGCGACGGTAGACGACAAGGTCCTCTTGACCACAAGCCGCCACGCCGCACAGCAAGCGATCGATACGATTCGCGGAGGGGCATCGGTATTGGATGACAATGCCTTCGCTCCCGGCATCGCACGCATGACACCGAGTACGAGCAAGGCAATTCTCGTGCATCCCAAACGCTGCCTGGCGGTGGGCAGACGATTCATGAGCGATCGCGAGCGCGCAGAAGTGCAGCCGGTCTACGAAGTCATCGGCGATCTTGTTGCGGCGGTAATGACTGACGAGTCCGATGAGTTGTTCCGGTTGTCGGTGTCGGCAAGCAGCCTGCCCAACATCGGCCCGATGGTGGCGGCTGAGCTGCAACGTGAATTCAAATCCGAGCGCATGCACGCGGAGTTGAACCGGGCAACGCGCCGAAACCAGTGGGACCAGGCGCTCGCAGCGCTCGACAAACTGGAAGAAGCGGGCGAGTCGAGTTCGCGACTGGATCGAAAACGAATCGAAATCCTCGCAATGGGCAAGGGCGATCGCGAAAAAGTGGTCGCCGCCACCAAGGCATTCGCCGACAAACACGCCCGCCACGCAAACGTGCTGAATGAATTGGCGTGGAACCTATTGACCGACAAGAAGTATGAAGGCAAGTACAACGACGAAGCATTGAAGTTGGCCGAGAAAGCATGCGAAGCATCCAATCATCGCAATTGGGCCATCCTCGACACCGCCGCCCTGGCCAACTTCAAAACCGGAAAACCAAAGCGAGCACTCGAATTGCAAGAGAAAGCCATCGAACGCGGTGGCAGCAAGAACAAGGAGGCGCTTGAACGTCTGGAAGAATACCGAAGCGCCCTCGTCATGCGAAACGCGCCGTAATTGGTCCTATAGTTTTGTATCGATCCGAGTGAATAGGATTTTCATTTGTATTGAAAAGAAAAGACAACCGGTCCATGTACTTGTTTGCCGGCGCCATGCCCAATGTTCTTATCGGAAGTTGGAATTTGGTGGTTATTTACTGATTTGAATCCTACTGAATATCGATTGTTAGTGTACTTGTCCATTCGATTTTCATGGCCGGAGTCAAGTCAATGCAATTGTCACAGCTGCTATACACCAGCTTCGCAAGTCAGCCAATGACACGTGAAGAGATAGATGAAATTGTCAGGAAGGCTCAATGCAATAATTCACAGCAGCTGATCACGGGCCTGCTCTTGTACGGCAACGGACGTTTCATGCAACTGCTTGAAGGCGACGAGCAATTGATCGTCAAACTTTATAACAAAATTGCCAAGGACTCGCGCCACAAGAGTCTTGATCTCGTTGTTTTGCGGCCCGCGAAGAAGAGAATCATGGGAGAATGGAGCATGGGGCTTTTGAATCTTGAGACCTACGGTCTCGATCAGGAAATCGAGCTTCGCGAAATCCTGTTCGATGCTCCGAGAGAACGGCGGAACGAGGGACTGGATATCGTCGACACAATGCGTGAATTCACCAAAGCCGTCAATTCGACAGCCCGCACACGCGAAGTGTTTGAGGCATAAGCCTGACGCGAATGCTTCGAGACCCATACCGCGGAATCCTGAACTTCGTTGGTCACACGCGGGCACCCAAGTTCACTCTATGAAACCTGCGTTATGATGCGGTTCCAGTCGAGGCCAAAGCGCCCTAAGTATTTGCGCAAGCGATCCGCATCGTTGGTGACTTTGCGTTTCTTGCGCGATGATGCAAACAATCGTCGCCCTGCGGCAGAGAGCGACGTTGATTCGCGACACACACTGACGACATGCGTGAGTTGCACGCGGTCGAATTCGTCGATGTCGGCATGCTTGCCCCAAAGCAACATTTCGAGGTTACGGTCGTCGTCCGAGTCGCGGTTTGTTTCAAGCGCATACCACGAATGGCGCAAGCGTTCGATTTCGCGCTTGACGGTGCTTTCGGTGATTCGGCCCGATGGTGCGAGGGTGGCCATCCTTGCGATCGCGCCGCTCAGGTCGCGAAAGTTACCCGTCCATTTGGCGTCCGGTTCCTTCGCGAATCGCAGGAACACGCGCATCGCTTCTTTGCTGAACCGATAGAGTCTTCCGGTTGCCGAAGCGATTTGCTCCAATTCGTACTCAATGTTGGGTTCGATGTCTTCAGTGCGCTGGGCGAGCCCCGGGAGTTCGAAGGTCCATAGGTTAATGCGGGCCAGCAGGTCGTCTCGAAATTGACCAGACCGAACAGCCGTCCCCAGATCGCGATTCGTCCCGCAAATTAGTTGAAAGTCGCTGGCGATCTCCTGGTCGCTACCCAGTTGCAGGAAGCGTTTCTCTTCGATCGCTCGCAGCAGCATGGCCTGTTCATCGAGTCCCAGTTCGCCGACCTCGTCGAGGAACAGAATGCCTTCGTGTGCTTCACGAATCAAGCCGTTTCGATCCTGTGTCGCGCCGGTGAATGCGCCTTTCTTATGACCAAACAATGTGGACATCGCCGCATCGCTTCGAACGGTCGCGCAATTGACTTCGACGAATCGACCTGCGACCCCGGCGCGATGTTTGCGCAATTCAAAGATGCGTCGCGCCAAGCTTGACTTGCCCGCGCCGGTCGGTCCGGTCAGCAGGATCGGCGCATCGGAATGAATTGCCACGTGTTCGATCTCGTCGATCATTTGGTTGAACGATTTGTTGCGCGTATTGATTCCGGCTTTTAGAAACTCAGACGCCTCGCGCTTCTCGCTGGCGAAACGCTGGGCGATGCGATCGTACTTCGACAGGTCGAGGTCGATGATGCTATAGCGACTCGGCTCGCCGGAACTGCGTCGCTTTGGCGGCGACGTTTGAATCAACCGCCCGGGAAAGTGTCGCGACTCGGTCAGCAGGAACGTGCAGATCTGCGCGACGTGCGTACCGGTGGTGACATGGAGCAGGTACTGCTCCCGCTCCGTATCGAAGGGATACCCCCGCGCAAACTCATGCAGTTGGCCATACACGTCTTCAAACGCCCAAGGGTCACGAAAGTAAACCTCGTGCAATCGCACCTTCGTCTCAGGCGACACCGACCGAATGTCGTCAGCCACCAACTCGGCAAGCTTCCGATAGCGCTTCTCGATTAGCAACTCAAACCGATGGATCAGAAGATCCTCATGCTGACAAAGCGAAACCGTAGGCCGCCACTTCGACCAACGGTCAGCCCCCTCGCCCCGATCCAGCAACGTCCCCAGCAATCCGATTGCCACATTTGTCATAGCCAAAATTATAAGAAACGATCCTATTGGATACAACAATCGGGATGCATAATGAAGCTAATGGTCGCGCATTTGAGCTTCGTAGTCTTTAAGCTATTGTTTTACATAGGTTTACAAAAAGTCTGTTTTGGAGTTGGGCCATTGGCACACAGGATGCTTTTGGTTCATTGCCCGCCGATTCAACCGGCCGATCGGCGGGTCGCACAACTCTGAAAGGGTGGGCGGCCGACTTGGTGCCGCCCGCCTTGGGGAAGGGGCGAAACGCTGCATTCGGATGGTGCTTTGGTTTTTCGACCTCATGGTGAAACGGAATCATCGGAGCTTGCGAAGCTTCAGTTCCAGGTTCGAGTCCTGGTGGGGTCATGCGTGCGAGACTTAAACGACTGCCAGATTGAAACGACTGCCAGTTTGAAACGACTGGGTGTGGGGCAATTGGGAGCCTACCTGGTTTGGAACCAGGATGTTGCAGGTTCGAGTCCTGCCACCCAGATGTTCGGATGATTTATTTTGTTGAAGGATTGTCAGCGTGTGAACGGGAAAACGATTTTTCAGTCCCCCACCCTGAAGGGCGGGGCACCCCCGGGTTGAAGCGATTGCAGTATCTAGAGCGGGATAGTGTAACGGTAGCATCTCGGTCTTTGACACCGAAGGTTCGGGTTCGAATCCCGGTTCCGCTGATTGGAGATCGGGAAAATGTCATACAGCGACGTGAAGGAACATGCGATGCCCACAGCCGATGCAATCCAGCGGGCGCTCGACATTCAGCAGCGAGCGTATCGGTTCGTCGACTGGTTGCGTGGTGTACGGCAGGGCGAGGGGATTCGACTTGATGGCGGCCATGTTGGCGAGGGCGATCGCAACATCTTCGATCTGGCTTCGTCGTGGCTCGCTTACAACCAGGAAATGGTTCCCGAATCGTTGATGCCAGGTGATGACACTCGCGATGCATTCGTCAGCATGCTGGTTTCGTTTGAGATGACTTCCGGAGAATACGACAGTGCCTATTACGCACGAAAGTATGCCATGTGGTCGGCATCGGACGAAGGCGAACTGCGTACCGTCGAGTATTGCGAATGTAAGTTTTGTGACGGTCTTGTGTGGCGACTCGGAAACTTTGCTTGCCACTTAACCACCGAGAGTCGGCGCGGTGCGCAACTGCTCAAGCGAAGCGCACTGCGGGAGTTGATCAACGAATCGCAATTGCCGCTCGTCGAGGGCGATCTCGATGCGTTGCTAAATCAGCAGGGCGACTTTCAAAAGGAACTTGCGGTGTGGACCTACGCATGGGAATTGGTGCGACGCTGCGATTTCGAGGCGAATTGGATCGCCCACCAGCACTTGGAAGGTGCGGCATTGATTCTATGGCGACAAGTATCAGCCGCTAAAAAGAGTGAGGCTGGGTTGAAGTTTGTTCTCACCGCAGAGCGCGTGTTCGCTGCCCGCGAGCGACTGATTGACGGGTTGCAGGATTCGGTTGATCGACAGCTTGGATAGTGCGATTCGAGATACCCGAGCGAGGAAGATGTGGCTGGCGGCTGTGTCGGAATTGGCAGACGAACGCGCCTTAGAAGCGTGTGGGCGAAACGCCCGTGTGGGTTCGACTCCCACCAGCCGCATTCGATTTTGCTTTGCGGTTGTGGCGGAACTGGCATACGCACCAGGTTGAGAGCCTGGAGATGGTTTACATCATGTGGGTTCGAATCCCACCAACCGCAGTTGGTTTTCATACGAACGCGGTGTACGCGGTTATAATCGTCACTGCGAAATGTAGAAGTAGTCTAATGAAGTGAGACAGAATCATGGCAGAAAACAAAAATCAACTGATTTCAACCGGTGAAGCGACGGCGATCCTGCCTGTTCAAGACGGAAAGCTTTCGCCAGTGACAGTCATTGGCACTGAGAAAATCCGCGAGACGTTCGACAACGCGACGATTAACCAGGTGATCAACACTCGGATCGCGCCGGGCGTGGACGAAGTCGTTCTCAATCCGGACGCTCACATCGGATACGGTGCGCCGATCGGATGCGTGATGGCCTCCGGCTCGCACATTTATCCGGGACCGGTGGGCGTGGACATCAAGTGTTCGATGAGCCTGTTGCAACTGGACCTGCCAGCCGACCAGATCGTCGATCGAAAGGTACGGCGCGAAGTCATCAGTGCGATCTGTCAACGAACGCCAACGGGTACGGGACGCGGTCAACGACACGTGCCTAAGTCGCGTCACGTGTTCAAGTCGCTCGGGTTGCAAGCCGCGATCGAAGGTGCGTCGAAGGAAGTCTGCGACGCGATGGGCATCCCGGCGCACTGGGCTGACCGATGCGAAGATGCCTTCCACGTTGGCCACGACGACACGCGCGATGCGCTGGCGGGGCGGCTTGAAGTGTTGAAGAAGACCGGTCAGTGCGGCCGCCTGGAAGACAAGGTGACGCAACTCGGTTCGTATGGCGGCGGAAACCACTTCGGCGAGTGCGAGGTGGTAAGCATCGCCGACAACGAACGGGCCAAGGCGTGTGCGGATGTGTTCGGGCTACGTGATAACCACGTGGCGTTTCTGTCGCACTGCGGTTCGCGAGGGTTCGGTCATAACCTGGCGATGGGGCAGTTCCGCGCGCTTCAGGGTTTGTTCGATACCTGGGGGATTAACTTCCCGGGCAACGATCGACACCTGTGTTATGCACCGCTCGGTACGCCGGAAGCCAATGCGTACATCGACGACATGTCGCTCGGTGCAAACTTCGCGACGGTCAACCACATGTTGATCAACGCGCTCGTGCTCGAAGCGTTTCAGGAAGTCTTCCCGGGCGTGAAGGGTGAGTTGGTGTACTTCATCAGCCACAACATCGCCCGCAAGGAGATCGTCAAGAACAAGCCGTCATGGGTGATGCGAAAGGGTGCGACCCGCGCCTTCCCAGCCGGTCACCACGCACTGCGTGATACGCCTTTTGAGAATTCGGGACACCCGATTCTGCTGCCGGGCGATCCGCAACGTGGGTCGGCAGTGATGGTCGCCGATGCTGGTGCAGAGCTAAGTTGCTACAGCGTCAACCACGGTGCCGGACGTGTGCTGGGTCGAAAGAACGCGATCCGCACGTTGGATCAGCAGTCGATCAACGAGTCGTTTGAAAAGAAGGACATTCTGACAAACTGCCGGAACTATCCAAAGGACGAATCGCCGGCAGCGTATAAGGATTTCGATGAGGTCCTACGCTCGGTCAAGCAAGCCGGACTGGCGTCGGAAGTCGCGCGACTCCATGCGCGGTTTGTGATTAAGGATGCGGATAAGGCGGACGATTAGAGGTTCATGAGGTTGATATGATGACTACAGATCAGAACAGTGAATTCCTGCCTGAGGGCGTTCTGAGTGCAATGAGTTTGCAAACCGATGCGATTTGCAAAGAGGTCTTGTCACAAGTGAGGAAACTTGAGAGCAAGGATCTCAGCCTCGCTGTATGCGATTTGATGACGCACATTGCTTGTAACTTGCAAGCAATCTCGATTCTGTATCGCGATAAACGTATGGAGGAATACGAACCCTGCGTCGGGAATCCAACAACGGTCTTACTAAGGTGCATCTATGACGCTCAAATCCAACTGATGTATATTCTCGAGTCGTCTGAAATGTCTGAGAAAAGGGCAGTTCAATACTTGAAGTATGGTGCAATTGAAAATTACAAGTTCCTTGAATTGATTGAAGAGAGCGAATGTGCACTGGCAAAGCGAATTTCGTCCATTCCAAAACGAGATGAGACCAAGCAACTTATGGTGAGTCAATATAATCAATGCAAAAACAGTGAGTTTTGGAATAAATGGGGGCGCGATCGCTGGTACAAGGGAACCCTGTTTGATCTGGCTCGAATCGTCGGACGCGAGGAAGAGTACACGTGGTACGTTCGGTTCTCGAGCGGTGCGGTTCACGCTAGTCCATTCGCGACTTCGCAAGGCGCACTAATGCCGAATGGTGCCGATCTCTTTCTTGCTTCCACATCAGTCGTCTATCAATGTGTTATCGTTGTGTTGGATTCGCTAAACCTATGTGTCTGCGACAAATTGCGGAGATGGATGGATACGTTTGCAGAAGATTATTGTAATGCAAGATTGGTGTGAAGGTCACGACATCGCCCCGACAAGATGGAATGCCAGGCAGTGTCGAGTCGATGACCGAACAATTGTTTTGTGAATCTCTTGATGAATGCTGCTATTCAAATCCAATGCAAACGTTGCGGGCGCGAGTTGTCGGGGCCGTTGCAGGAATTGACCGACTACGATGCGCTGCACATGGAATACGATGAGCCGTTGATGGCTGTTGGTGCTTATTGTCGCAGCGAGCTTATCGTTGCGGAGGAACTCTTCTACGGTGCGCAGGACAACGAGATTCTGGTCTATCGCGATTCGTTGACTGGCGTGATCGAGGGTGGCCCGCGGGTTGGTTGTTGCGGGCCTGGCGATCGGAAGTGGAATTTGTTCTGCCCGAAGAAGCATCGCATCGGAATCGAAATGGCCGACTGCTATATGCCACACTTCGTGCGATTGCCTTTGACGCACGTGAAGATGATCAAAGTAAGCGGTGACGGATGAGCCGTTTGGTATGAGTGAATTAGAAACGGGAGTCAACGATACGAAGCGACGTACCTTTAAGATGAGTGGTACTTTTCAAAAAACTAGCTTGCAATTGCGATTTCAGGTTGTACACTTCCGCATCGTAGTAGCAGCAGATGCAGTATTTCAAGGCGTTTCCGCCTCTATGCGGTTAGCCATTTTGCGGTAAGCCTTATTTTGTTGAGGCAGTGTATATGCTCAGGAAATCAATAGACAATTCGCAATTGTTCGATGCAGATTGCGGCGGCATGAATGTGTATGGCCTCGGCTATGCAATGCATGAATGCTCGCAGCCGATCGAACACGCGCAATTGTTTAGCCGCACGCCACAGTTCTGGGATTCAGGTCCGTAACCGTAACGCATAAGCACGGTTTCCAAGCCTCGAAGACCCCGAACACCGGCGTCTTCGAGGCTTTTTTTGTAGTTGCAGCAAGCCATGATGAATACGAATTGGCTTGGACGGATGTGCTGCGCGCGGGATGCCGGCGCGCTATTGGAGTGCATCGAATCACGAAAGATTATTAAACGGTGCGTCCGGGACGCACCCTACATGGCGAATGGTAATGATAAGAATTGACGGATCATTTGGAGAAGGTGGCGGGCAGATTCTGCGATCTTCGTTGGCGCTTTCGATTGTGACGGGTTCGCCTGTTCGCATCGAGAACATTCGTGCGAAGCGGCGCAAGCCGGGTTTGATGCGGCAGCACCTGACGGCAGTCCGGGCGGCAGCGCAGGTTTCGAATGGATTGGTCGTCGGTGACGAAATCGGTTCCACGGAGTTGGAATTCGTGCCGCAAACGGCGGTGGGTGGCGACTATCGGTTCAGCATTGGAACGGCGGGCAGTACGACGCTGGTTCTGCAAACGGTGTTGTTGCCGTTGGTCTTGGCAAAGGAACCAAGCCGCATCGTGCTGGAAGGTGGAACGCACAACCCGATGGCCCCGCCCTTCGATTTTCTGGAGCGTGCTTATGTGCCGCTGCTGAATCGGATGGGTGCGAATGTGAAGGTGTCGCTTGACGTGCCGGGTTTTTTTCCGGCTGGCGGCGGGCGAATGGTCGTTGACGTTAAACCGACGGATGGTCTGCGATCGCTTGAAATATTGGAGCGAGGTCCGTTGGTCAGTCGTCGGGCCCGAGCGATTGTCTCGAACTTGTCGCGGTCGATTGGCCAGCGCGAGATCGATGTCGTGAAGGCGCAGATGCGTTGGAAAGCGTTCGAATTGGAAGTCGTCGAAGAAAAGCGATCTGTTGGACCGGGTAACGTAACTACGCTTGAGTTGGCGTATGAGAACGTCACAGAGATGTTTACCGAGTTCGGCGCGGTGGAACGAAGCGCCGAGTCGGTTGCGAAACATGCAGTCCAGCAATGTCAAAGGTATCTCAAAAGCGATGCGCCGGTGGGTGAGTATCTCACGGATCAGCTAATGCTGCCGATGGCCGTCGCAAGTGGCGGGGCGTTTCGATCAACGGGGTTGTCGCTGCATGCACAAACGCACGCAGAATTGATCCAGAAGTTTTTGGACGTACGGATTGAAACGGAGAAGCACGGCGGCGGTGGTACGACGCTGGCAGTTAATTAAGTAAATGGTACGTCGAAACCAACGTAGGGTCCGCTGTGCGGACCGTTCATACAAAACGTATAGACGTACCAATGGTCCGCACAGCGGACCCTACATTATTGGGTTTGACCGGTGTTGTGCCGGCGGCGCGCTTGGCATCCGTTGGATTTGTTGGGGCGTGTTCCGTGAACGGCATCGGAAGCGATATCGGTTTCTGGAAGCTCAATGGACGAGCGCAGATTGAAAATCTGATGAGCAGGTTCGATTCCTGCCCAGACCACGACCGGGTAGCTCAGTTGGTTAGAGCGCATGGCTGAAAACCGTGACGTCGCGGGTTCGAGTCCCGCCCCAGTTACCAGCGGCTTAACCACCGCACCTTGGAGCAAGTTGTGGGAGTGACATATCAGCCGGTCGGCTGGCGGCTTATCGATTGATGGCAGCGTATCGCCTCAATCGAATGTGTGTGGTTTCGATTGCACGCGGAACCGTCGGCACCGAAGAAGCGGCTTCGCAGTTGGGTGGATACCGATGGGCCTTACTCGTTTACGCCAGTACCTCGGGCAACGTCGTACGCCAACGGGGTATGGCCGAAACGAGACGGGCGCATCTCAAGCTTGACTCCGTCGCAGATGCGGGATCGGTTGACATGATTGCCCTGCAACTTGCCTTTGAAGATTGACGCCTGATGGTAGGCGATTGTGAAGGAAGCCGGCAGGAGATAACCGGCAGTAGAAAGTAGAGGTGTAGTATGTTCGGAGTAACGCGAATCAAGTCGTATGAAAAGGGTTTGCTGTATCGACACGGTGACTTCGTGCGGCTCCTCGGACCAGGTAAGTATCGGTTGTGGAGTCGATTGTGGAGCGCGCGTCGAGAGCGAATCGAAACCATCAGTACGCTCGTAACGAAGTTCGAGCATAAGTTACTCGACCTGCTCGTTAAGAACAGCGACCTGCGAAGCGCTCTTCAGATTGTCGAACTCGCTGACCATGAGCGAGCGCTAATCTGGAGCGACGGGCGACTGGCCCACATCGTAGGTCCGGGGCGCCACGCATTCTGGAACGAGCCATACAAGATCGAAGTTGAAGTGTTTGACACAACCAATCTGCGCTTCAACCACCCAAAGCTCGAAGCGATCGTATCGTTCGCCGGTAGCTCGAAGTGGCTGCGCGGCGTCAACGTGGACGAGTACGAAGACGCGCTCTTGATCAAGGACGGAAAGATCGTCGAGACGCTCAGCAAGGGGCGTCACGTCTTCTGGAACAATGTCGGTCAGGTAACGTGGAAGACCATCGACCGTCGAGAGCAGGTGGCCGATGTCGCCGGTCAGGAAATCATGACCAAGGATAAGGTTACGCTGCGGGTCAACCTGCTGGTCGCGTATCAGGTGGTTGATTCGATCCTTGCGGTGACCGTCGTGAGCGATCACGCGCAGGCACTGTATCGTGAGGCGCAGTTGTTTCTACGAGCCGCGGTCGGTACGAGGACGCTCGATGCGTTGCTGGCCGACAAGGAGTCTGTCAGCGGTGAAGTACGAAACGCGCTCGCCGCACGGGCGAAGGATTTCGGTGTGGCGATCAAGAGCGTCGGTTTGAAGGACATCATCTTGCCCGGCGAGATGAAGACGATCTTGAACCAGGTTATCGAAGCCGAGAAGTCGGCGCAAGCGAACTTGATTCGTCGGCGTGAGGAAACGGCAGCAGCGCGCAGTCAGGCCAACACGGCTAAGCTGCTGGCCGAGAACCCAACGCTCGCCCGCATGAAGGAACTGGAGCAACTGGCTGAAGTATTGGCCGGTACGCGTTCAACCTTCGTGTTTGGAAACGATGACCTGTCCAGCCAAGTGCGCAGCCTCGTCGGTAGCAAGGCCAACGACGACGGCTGACGCGGAGTAGTAGTGGCCTGCTAAGTGAACGTGCCGGTCGATGCAACCCGGTTGTAAGTCGCATCGGCCGGCATTTACGGTGGCTGTAGCTCAACGGCGAGAGCATCGCGCTGTGAACGCGAGGATACGGGTTCGATTCCCGTCGGTCGCCCTGCATAGCGGAAGTACTTAGGGTTGCGTGTTCTATCAAACGAATTGGCGTCGGATTTACGGCATACTTGAGCCAAGCGTTACTGGTATCGGCGTGAACCCCATCCGCGCATATCCGAGGAGCGTGCCCGTTGCGAAGGCCAGATCGATTTGTGCGACCTGATATGCCACGATTGCGTTGATCTCGCGCAGCTGGGCATCGCCAAGTTGGGTGAGTACTTCGAGTACCTCGCGCATGGTGCGCAGGCCTTCTTCAAATTGTTTCAATTCGGCTTCGTAGTTTACGCCTGATACAATGACGTTCTGGCGGGCAGCTAGTATCCGCTGCCAGTTTTGTTCCAGGACGTCTAAAGCATCGTAGACTTCCTGTCGGATCGCCAGTTCGCGTTGGTTTCGGGAGGCCATCCGTTGTACGCGAGTCAGCATGGCGCGACGCAATTGCGCTTCACGGGCGTTGTTGGTAACAGGAATTTCACCGCGCAGTCCGACGGCGAGTCCGGAGTTGTCGAAGTCCCACATGCCTTCCCATGCCGATCCAAACGATCCCTGGCGATCGAGCAAACCATACTCAAAATCGACCACGAAAAGCGGCAGGGCTTTGTTGCGCGCAAGGTCGATCTTGATGGCGTCGGCGGCTAACTTGAGTTCGAGTTCCAGCATCTCCATGCGATTTTCGAGCGCACTTTCGGCGAGTTGCTCTCGCTCAAAACTGTAGCGCAGGAGTTGGGGCTCGGAAGAAATATTGACAGTTGTGGGTGAATCGAGCTGAACGTCTTCAAGATTCAGAATACGTTTCAGATCGCGCTGCTTGATGCGCAGGTCGGTCTCTGCGATGATAAGCGATTCCAACCGCTGAGCGACGCCGACTTCGGCACGGACAATCTCGATCTCGGCCGAAAGCCCAGCGCCGGCGCGCTTTCTGACCAGTTCGAGGTTATCGAATGCGAGGTTGTACTGTTGCAATCGAATTTCCAGGGTCTTCTGAGCGCCATAGACTCTCCAGAAAACCTTCTCAGCCGCCGCCAGAATTCGGATGACATTGAGCTTGGTTTTTGCGTCAACCGCCTGCGCATTTAGGCGTGCCATTCGAATCGAAGCCGTATTGGCTTCGATCCCTGCTCCGCGAAGCAGCGGTTGGCTGACAGAGAACTTCATACTGGATACGTACTGTTCAAACCGCTGAGGTTCCAATTTGTTCTGTTCGTCGAATGCGTTGCGCAGTTTTATTTTTCCGCCCGTCGGCAAGGGTACTTCGATTCCGGCGTCAAAGTTGAGTTGTTCTTTGGTTTGCTCAATCTGAGTGAGTTTGACGCGTTTCTTGTCTAGTTCATCTGTGTCGGACGTGAACTCGACGAAGTCGCTATCGAGTGGTGGTGTGTTTTCCTTTTTGTATTGCACACCACCGAAGATTGTTGCGTCGAATTTCGCCTCCTCCTCGCTGACGACCGTGCCAGCCAATTCGGGTCCCACCAGCACGACGTCAAGATCGAGGTTGTTTCGCAGTGTGTCGGCACGAAGCGTCGCCACAGACAAGTCCAGATGCTCTTTTTGAGGCACAGGTGGACTTGGTTGGCGCCGCTCTTTGACCGAGCCCAATTCATCTTCGATCGCCACGCCACTTGTCGACGAGAGCGACGCCAGATCGGCTTGCTGTATTTGTCGAACGTGCTGGGTCACGCGCTTGCTTTGCGGCGAATCCGCGGTATTGGGCCAGGGAACGCAAGCGCATTGAACGACAAGCGTCCACATTACAAGTGATCGATAAACGCGGATTGTTCGTTTCGTGTTCTTTATTTTGTGAATCCTCATGTTGTAGGGGTAGGTTGCCTGTTGTGCGAGATTATTTCAATCGCTTTCTGGCAATATCCGATTTTTGATCGGGCGGTGTGACCACCGGAGGAAATCCGTTGAGTTGGCGCCAAATTTCGTAGCCGATGGATACTTGATTCAACAGAACCCATCCCTTCGCGCGCACACCCTGGCGAAGGTATCTTGTGTCCGGCCATTCTTGTTCCGATTCATCCGGTACGACGAGCAGCCGAAATTTGCCATTTCCATCGTCGGTGGAGTCGATCAGGGAGACTATTCCACCAAACGTACCGACCGCCACCGAGGGCCATCCGACAAACTGCACCGCTGGCCAACCTTCAAACTGTAGACGGACCGGTACTCCCTCGCTCATCAGCGGCGCATCATTGCCATCCACCCATATTTCAACCGCCCGATCCAGAGCATCTGGCACCAACGTAAGCAGCGCGTCGCCGGCTTTGACGATTTCTCCACCCTGATTGGCAATCAAGCGGAACACGGTTCCACCTCTTGGTGCGTTAACCTGCTGAGAGCGTTGCCTTGACAACTGCACTTCGATTTTCGCGAGGCTGGCTCGAGCGTCCTGGGCTTGTCCTTTGGCACCACCCAGCGATGCTCGCGCCGAATCGATTTTGGCGCTTTGTTCAGTCGTCACTTTTGCCAGGTCCTGTTCCGACGCACGGAGGTCGGCGATGCTGCTGTCGAGGGAAGCCTCTGCTTGATTCAATGCGGCTTGGGCCTGCTCATAGTCGCGCTTCGCCACCTCGAACTGCCGTTTCGAAACGATCCCATCGGCGATCAGGTTCTGCTTGCGCTCGTATTGCGCTTCTGCCGCGACCATTGCTGCTTGAGCAGCAGACAACGACTCGCGCGCTCCACGAACTTTTTGTTTGTTGGTTTCCAGTCGGAATGTTGCAGCTGCTACTGCCAACTCCAAGGTGGCTTCCAAATTGGCCACTTGGGCTTCATAGGATTGCGTTTTTTGTTCGTAGGCTTCCAGTTTGCCGACCAGCGCGGATTTTTCCTGTTCAAGTCGCGTGAGCAGATTCGGATCAATATCGCTGATTTCCAGCAGTGGATCACCGGCTTCAACGCGACTTCCTTCCTGTACCCACCAACGAACGATCCGGCCGTCGATTGGCGCCTCGATCTGTTGTTGTCTTTCGAGCGGGGCATAAGCGACAACCCGTCCCTGACCACGAATGTTCTGCTGCCACGGTACCAAGACCATAATGATCGGTCCCAGCACAAATGCGATGGCCAGCACAATGGCGATGCGAACCACCCAACGCGACGATCGGACCATTGCCATCGCCGTAGACTTGGGGTCAAGAAACAGGCCGCCGTCTTGAGGCGGAACATGTGTCGATGTTACGCTCATGATGACACAGTCTCCTTGTTCGGTGTAGCGACCGAGCTGCCCCCGCCCGGGTCAACCGTTCCGTCTGAAAAAGGAATTCTCCTATCGAAACGGCCATGCATAAAGTCGCTATTGCCCAGAATTACCAGTGTCCAGCCCGAGTTGGGCTGAGTAAGCGAAGCGATGGCTTTCTGTTGTGCATCACCGTCCAGGGACTCGATGACTTCGTCGATCACGAGCAGACGCGGCTTGCCGGCAATCGCTCGAGCAAGCATGAGTCTGCGCGTCTGTCCGGCGGAAAGCGGAGCCCCAAGGTGATTCAACTCCGTGGCAATACCGCCGGGCAAATCCTTCAATTCGTCCAGCATTCCGATCGCGTCCAGGGCCTCGCGAACTTCAGCTGGCCCGATGTCCGGTCGTCCCATGCTGACGTTTTCCAGGATCGTTCCATCGATCATCTCTACGCCTTTGACGACCGCCACCTGACGTCGCAGCGAATCCAGATTGATCTCTCGAACGTCAATGCCGTCGAGTTCGATTCGACCTGACGTCGGATACCTCAAGCCATAGAACAGATCGGCAAGCGTGCTTTTGCCACTGCCATGTCCTCCAACAATCTGGATATTCTCTCCTGATCGAATCGACAGGTTAACGTCCTTCAAAGCGTTCGAAGCGTTCGGATAATCAAAACGCAGGTCCACCAATTTGATGTCAGCGCCGTGTGCTGAAGTCGGCGCATCCTCTCCATTCTGCCGTTCAAGAGGCAGATCCAAAAGTTGCCCCAGTTTGTCGACGGCTGCCAGCAAGTCATAAAAACTCTCGATCTTCTGTCCCAACTTTGCAAACGATGCCAAAACGATCGATACGATCAATTCGGAGGCGACGAGTTGCCCCAGTGTGAGTTGGCCATTGATGACCAGCCAACCGCCAAGGGTCAGGAGCGCCGTTGCTGCCAGGGCTTGAAGTGCGAGCGAACCGATAATTTGTCTGAGGACGACACGGTAATGGCGCTGCCGAGCTTCGACGTAGCCTACTGCCAGTGCATCCGCCCGACTTCGGGCCAAATCGGCACCGCCGACTTGTTTGAACGACAATGGGTTTCGCGCGATTTCCTCCAGGGATGCAGCCACGGCGTATTTGGCTTTCGATTCTTCGATCGCCGTACGAATGGCCCCCCGTCCCAGAACGAAGAGAATGAAGATGATGCCGGAAACCAGAACCACATCGAAGGCCAACAGGAATGGGTGATAGAATGCCAGAATCAACAATCCGATGATGGTTTGCAGGACAACCGCAACACCGTCAAGCAACAGCGTTGCGCCGACTTTTTGCACGGTGAGTACATCAAAGAATCGATTGACGAGTTCCGGCCCGTGGTTTCGATCAAATGATTCCACGTGAACACGTGGTAGTCGAAATCCGAGGTCGGTCACCACGCGCACGAACAGGCGGCGCTGCATCAACTCGACGATGTAAACCTTGAAACCGCGAATCGTGCCGGCGAGCGACAGAAACGCCAGGAGCAGGATCGCCAGCACCAAAAGCGGTTGCGTCAGTCCCCCGAAGGAAACGATATTGACCAGCGATTGAACTGCCACCGGCGTAGCTAGCGTCAATACGCCGACACCAATTGCGAACGCAATGACAATAGCGATGTCCCGGCGCTCCGGTTTGAGTAATCGCAACAAGCGACGCATCGGGTGGAGTGTGTTTTTGTGATCAACCATCTTCGTCACTTGGAGTCGTTACGTTCGAATTTATTCGCCAACACCGGTCTCGTTCTTGCGGTCAGCCGCCGCAGCCCTGGCACGCGACTGCGTCAGACTCAGGTGTCGCTTCATGCGTCGCGCCGCTCGGTCAACCGCACGATGAATGACTGGCTCGAATTCCGTGTCCTTGACTTCTGAGATGACCGTTTCACCGTCTCGTAAGGTTACCGTGATTTTGCAATGTTTGTCGATTCCTCCCTTTGGACCATTCAAATCACTCAAGCGGACCCTGATGTCGCGAACGCGCTGTTCAAACCGACCCAGGGCAAAGTCGATCTGTCGTTGAAGCATTGTCTTTAGTTTTTCAGTCGCAACATCGCCCTGAGAACTAATCTCTATTTTCATGGCTGTTCTCCTCGATTGCCCGTGATCGAATCTGGTCTCGTCACCCGACGACCGACCGTGCTACAGGAACAGCTTATACCCCAATCGAATATTGTAAAAATAGATATAATATAATATAGCATAGATTTATTCTATGAATGAATCGGTCCCGCGAACATCGTTCCTCCGGTTGGGAGCGGGGACATTCGATGCGGACAAATGGCGACAATCGGTCATCCAACGACCTTGAATTCAAACCCATTTCCAAGAGCGGCGCATCATACAGGACTTTGGCATGAATCTCGACTGGATCAACTATCATCACCTGTTGTATTTCTGGACGGTTGCACGCGAAGGCAGCGTGGCGGCTGCTTGCGAACGACTCAGTCTCGCTCAGCCGACGGTCTCTGCGCAAATCCGCACGCTCGAGAAATCGCTCGGAGTCGAATTATTCGACCGGTCGCGGCGCAGGATGGAACTGACTCAGGTTGGACGGACGGTGTACCGCTACGCCGATGACATCTTCGCCTTGGGGCGCGAGTTGCTCGACACTGTTCAAGGGCAACCCACCGGACGCCCGACTCGCCTTCACATTGGAATTGCAGATGTCGTCCCCAAGCTCGTCGCATTTCGGCTGCTGACTCCGGCACTTGAAACCGATAACGACATTCAGATCATTTGCACCGAGGGTAAGCCCGACCAACTCCTCGCCCAACTTTCAATTCACGAACTCGATGTGGTCCTCTCGGATGCGCCGATTGGGGCGAATGTCAGCATTCGCGGTTTCAATCATCTGCTTGGCGAATGCGATGTAACTGTGTTTGGCACGCCACCATTGGCACAGAAATATCGACGCCCGTTTCCACAATCGACCGCCGATGCGCCGTGGTTACTGCCCACTTCCGGAACAGTTCTGCGTCGCGCGTTGGATCACTGGTTCGATCGTCAGGGCATGGTCCCGCGCGTCGCAGGAGAGTTTGAAGACAGTGCCCTCAAGAAGGTTTTTGGACAAAATGGAATGGGACTGTTCGCGGGCCCCAGCGTGATCGAAAAAGAGGTGTGCAAACAATACGGCGTTCGTGTGGTGGGACGCATCAATGAAATTCGCGAACAGTTCTATGCGATCTCGATGGAGCGGAAGATTCGCCATCCAAGTGTACTGACGTTGGCCGAGTCTGCCCGCAACGAAGTTTTCAAAAAGCGTTGATCGCCGGTTGAAGTGCCATGCAGAATTTCGATCGAGTGCTTATGCACTTGGCATTTGATTTTGCAATGAAATCGACGATGCGTTTTCGACGGCTCCAAGCTCGTCCGGGACCGTTGCACGTGCCGTTGAATCTCGATTTTTTGCGCCATTTAACCAGTCAAAGTTCTCCTTGAAATGCCCTGCGTCTTATAATAATGGCAAATTTGGGCCTCTCGGTTCAAGTTTGGCTTCATGCGAATTCTGGACAATGTCCAAGATTTGATCTATAACATATCCATGGCGTTCGATCCAACCAACCTCCTTCGCGAACACGGCTTGCAGGTCACCGCCCAGCGACTGGCGATTTTGCGGGCGGTGTCGGCGCAGCCACATGCCACCGCCGACGTCATCGCCGAAGGTGTTCGTGATGACATTGGAGCCATATCACGGCAGGCGGTGTATGACACGCTTGGGATGTTGGTAGAGAAAGGCATCATACGGCGGATTCAGCCGGCTGGCTCGCCGGCGCGCTACGAAGACCGGGTTGGCGATAACCACCATCATCTTATTTGTCGCGTTTGTGGAAAAACGGTTGATGTCGCTTGCGCCGTTGGAAAGACGCCATGCTTAACCGCTGCCACCGATGCAAGCTTTCACATTGATGAGGCGGAAGTGATCTTCTGGGGTACCTGTCCCGAGTGTCTTGAGAAGCAACCCGAGCATCAGCATTAGACGAACTCAAAATTGAAGCTCTTGCTTCAGAAATAATCGCTAAATTTTCAATCCAGTCCTCAAGGAGTGAACGAAATGCAAAACAAATTCAGCACACGAATCATCGGCAGAATTCAATCCGGTTTGATTGCGATCGCATTAGGATTTGGATTCTTCAGCGTATGCCCCATCGCGCTTGCCGACTCGCATGCGGGCGGTCAAGGGGCAAGTGGCAAGTGCCCGGTCATGGGAGCAAAGGCAAGCCCGAATCGTCATACGACGGCAGGTGGCATGTCGATTCAGGACTGGTGGCCCAACCGGTTGAACCTGAAAATCCTCCATCAGAATTCTGCCAAGGTCAATCCGATGGGCGAGGATTTCAACTACGCCGAGGAATTCAAGAAACTCGATCTGAACGCTGTTAAGAAAGACCTAGAAGCACTGATGACCGATTCGCAGGACTGGTGGCCAGCTGACTATGGTCACTATGGCCCGCTGTTTATTCGAATGGCCTGGCACAGCGCAGGCACGTATCGCGTGAGTGACGGGCGCGGAGGTGCAGGATACGGAACGCAACGATTCGCACCGCTGAACAGTTGGCCCGACAACGCGAACCTCGACAAGGCTCGTCGGTTGCTCTGGCCCATCAAACAGAAATACGGGCGCAAGATTTCATGGGCAGACCTGATGGTCCTGACCGGAAACGTGGCGCTCGAATCGATGGGATGCAAGACGATCGGGTTCGCCGGTGGGCGTGAAGATGTCTGGGAACCTCAAGAAGATGTCTATTGGGGTCCGGAAACCAAATGGCTTGGCGACAAGCGTTACTCCGGTGATCGGGATCTTGAAGATTCTCTTGCCGCGGTGCAGATGGGTTTGATCTACGTGAATCCTGAAGGGCCAAACGGTAATCCCGATCCCATTGCTTCCGCCCAGGATGTCCGAGAAACTTTTGGGCGTATGGCCATGAATGATGAAGAAACCGTCGCGCTTGTTGCGGGCGGTCATACGTTTGGGAAGTGTCACGGCGCAGGTGATGCATCAAAAGTGGGACCTGAACCGGAAGCCGCTCCGCTTGTGGCCCAGGGGCTGGGATGGTCGAGCAGTTTTGGAAGTGGGAGAGCGGGCGACACGATTACCAGCGGAATCGAAGGTGCATGGAAACCGAATCCGACCCGGTTCGACATGGGCTATCTGCGGATGCTGCTGACTTACGAATGGGAGTTGGTCAAGAGCCCTGCTGGTGCGAATCAGTGGCTGGCCAAGGATGTTGAGGACGTCAACATGGTGGCCGATGCCCACGATCCTTCAAAGAAGCATCGTCCGATGATGACCACGGCAGATCTTGCGCTGAAGTTCGATCCGCAGTACAAGCGCATCGCGCAGCGCTATTATGAAAATCCCGACGAATTCGCTGACGCCTTCGCCAAGGCATGGTTCAAGCTGACACACCGCGACATGGGACCTCGCGCGCGTTACCTCGGTCCGGAGGTTCCGAATGAGATATTCGTCTGGCAGGATCCGGTTCCTGCCGTTGATTACAAACTGATTTCAGCGAGCGACATTGCCAATTTGAAGAAACGAATTCTCGACTCGGGCCTGTCGGTTTCGCAATTGGTTCAAACCGCATGGGCTTCGGCGGCGACGTTTCGTGGAGGCGACAAGCGCGGTGGTGCAAACGGCGCACGAATTCGTTTGGCACCGCAAAAAGACTGGGAAGTCAATCAGCCGGCTGAGCTGGCCAAGGTCTTGCAGGCGCTCGAGAAAATCCAGAAGGACTTCAACGATGGGCAGTCCGGCGGAAAGAGAGTGTCGTTGGCCGACCTGATCGTGCTGGGTGGGTGTGCAGGCATTGAGGAAGCAGCGAAACGCGGCGGGTATGAAATCAATGTCCCGTTTACGCCCGGTCGCACCGATGCGTCGCAGGAAATGACCGACGTGGAAAGCTTTGCCGTCCTCGAACCCAAATCGGACGGATTCCGCAACTTTATTGGGCACGAGTTGGACAGACCAGCCGAAGAGTTGTTACTCGACCGA
The DNA here is from genome assembly GCA_028285105.1 of Alphaproteobacteria bacterium. GTDB lineage: Bacteria > Planctomycetota > Phycisphaerae > UBA1845 > UBA1845 > UBA1845. The sequence goes on along the minus strand of JANQQE010000007.1, from coordinate 86,093 downwards.
GCACAATTGCTGACACTGAGCGCGCCGGAAATGACCGTCCTTGTCGGCGGAATGCGGGTCCTCGGTGCCAATGCAGGGCATCCCGAACTGGGCGTTTTCACCGAGCAGCCCGGAACGTTGAGCAACGATTTCTTCGTGAACCTGCTTGATATGGGTACGGACTGGAGCAAGTCGCCCCAATGCGAATTCTATTTTGAAGGTCGCGACCGCAAAACCGGCAAAGCGAAATGGAAAGCCACGTCCGTCGATCTGGTCTTTGGCGCAAACTCTCAATTGCGAGCCATCGCAGAAGTCTACGCCAGCGCAAACGCTCAGAACAAGTTCATCAACGACTTTGTCGCCGCATGGAACAAAGTGATGAACCTCGATCGGTTCGATCTTGCTGGCTGATCTGAGCAGTGGCGGGCCAATCGATCAGGAAAACCCAGTAGCGACCTGCTCATACACACTTCTGAGCAGGTCGCTGTCACGCGCAGGCGCGACGAAGGGGCTGTAGTCAGATCGCAATCGCGCGTCACGTGCGTGGACGGTCTGTGGATCGTGGCACAATACCCATTTGAAGTGTTCGTCGGTGCTGTATAGTGCATTCAAACCAGTAGCGATTCCTGATTTGCAGAGGAGATGCAACAGTGCCGGAGGGGCATACCATTCATCGACTCAAGCGAGATTTGACGCGCGATCTCGTTGGCGATGTTCTTTCAACTTCGTCTCCACAAGGGCGTTTTGCGAGTGGTGCCAAGCAACTCAACGGACTTGAATTGCAGAAAGTCGATGCATTCGGTAAGCACTTGTTTTTTCGATTTGAAAGAGGACGAATTCTCCACGTGCATCTCGGGCTGTATGGAAGGTTTCGCCGCAAACGATTGCCACTCCCATCCCCGCAAGGTGAGGTGCGGTTGCGGGCAGAGGGTGTGTCGCGCGGATTTGATCTTAACGGCCCATCGCGCTGCGAAATCCTCAGTCGCGGCCGATGCGAGGGTATCATTGCCCGACTGGGGCAAGACCCACTTCGACAAGATGCCGATCCGTCCATTGTACGCGAGCGATTGCGCACAAGCCGCGCTGCGATTGGGCGATTGCTGTTGGATCAGTCGGTCATCGCAGGCATCGGGAATGTCTATCGTGCCGAGGTTCTGCATATGCAAAATATTCATCCGAACAGGGAGGCTAGGGCAATCAACGACGAGGAGTTCGATCGATTGTGGCGAACGATTGTGCATGTCTTGCGAATCGGCGTTAAGTACAATCGAATTATCACATTCGATCCAAGCCCGGGCAAGGCCTCGCTGGGGCGCTTGGGACGGGAGGAACGACTACGGGTCTACGGGCGAAAACATTGCGTTGTTTGCAAGGGCAGCGTTCGCCAATGGACGCAAGGATCGCGGAAAATCTTCGCTTGCGAACGATGTCAGCCGAAACGCAGTGATGGAGAATAGACTGAGCGTTTGGCGAAAATCATTCTGGATTTGAAAGCATTGGTTCTCTTGAAATGCATATGAGTAGCGACCGGTTTCTTCTTGCCGTTGACCTTGGGTTGAAGATGGGAATGGCGCTGTTCGATGGTGCCGGGCGATTGCGCTGGTATCGGTCACATCATTTTGCCAACAACTCAGCCCTGCGTCGAAGTGTGCATCGAATCTTGCGCGAGATTGAAAATCTGGAGATTGTCTGCATCGAGGGCGGCGGTAATCTCGGTGTCATTTGGGAACGAGAAGCGAGCAAACTAAACATCGCCTTTCAGAGGATTGGCGCCGAAACCTGGCGCAACGATCTGCTCTTTCCTCGCGATCGGCGCAGCGGCAAGCAGGCCAAGCGCAAAGCCGACGAAATCGCACGCAAGGTAATCGGATGGTCTGACGCGCCGCGGCCCACATCGCTACGACACGATGCGTCCGAGGCGATCTTGATTGGACTTTGGGGAGTTCTTGATGCTGGTTGGTTAAAGGCCGTCCCGGGGGAGTTTGAGAAATGACTCAACCCGACGCAGCGGAGTAAACTAAAACGCAGAGGAATGAAAATGGCGGAACGTTGCGAATGCAACGCTCCGCCACCTGAATAGGAGGACTTTGGCAAGGAAACGAGCGCTTGGCCATCTGGATGGTGGGCACTCTTGGTCGAGCAAAGTTCTACAGAATCAATCCGGGACCGTCATCACCGAAGAAATCGAAAACGGCATCACTGTCCCAAAGGAGTTCAGTTGCGGCATTCAACAATATGTCGGGAAGCACGCGCCCAATACAGCCGATTTGAGTTACAGATCCAAGTAGCGTCACCATCGCAAAGACTTTGAAACGTTTTTTGGCCATTGTGAATACTCCTAAAGTGAGATTCAAACGAAGATTCCATTAACATTCTGCATGGGCTGAATTCAGTTCAGTCGCTCGACCACAGTTATTGCGGCAACATTTTGGCTATACAGACCGAATCCAAAACAAGGCAGAATGTACCGATGACTATTTACGACACAGCAATACGCTGAACCCTCAAACTGCGTTTCGTTGCAAGTTCTCGATTGGATTCAGTGAGGCCCAAAGAAAATTAGGAGTTGTAGGAAATTGTCTGAAGGCACAGGCGAATGCGTGCTGAATGACGCTCACTGTCTGTCAGGCTGACACAGGAAGCGGTTTTTGAAGAGAGTTTTTGGAAAATGAAATATGCGAACTGGTTCCTTAACCATTTTGAGACGAATACGAATCGCTTTAGACGGAATTGCGGGAATCACAATCAAGTTTGCCGAATATTTGCTTCAGCGATTCCGATCGATGGTCAAAGATGTGGGCGATATCTCTTCTGATGAACAGAGCGTGAACAAGATGTCCGCCAAAAAAATCGTAGGCGACTTCGTCGATCACCTTGGTATCGCTTCCAAGCTCTTCAAAGCGATGTTCATGAATCCACGATCGATACGGTCCCTTGATTTGGGTATCGACAAATCGATAGGGTGGTTCCCACACCGTGATTTCACTGGTCCATCGAATGGGAATGCCGCGCAGGCGCAGGGCGTATTCGATCCGCGCGCCCTCTTTCATAGCGATCGGAGCAGGGGTCAGCACCTGAAAGCGAAGAAACTTCGGTGTGATCCGATCGAGGTTGTGGGCGTCGGAGAAAAACTTGAACACGTCGGCCAACTTGGCCGGGACGATCAATTCTCGATACAGATTGAACCGTGGTTGTTTCACGGTGACGTCTGCTGCGGTTGAAACTTGGGTCATCAAGCGCTCGCCTCCATCATATCAGCCAATATTGCCCGTGGAGATTCGGAGGATTCCGAGACTGAATCTGTCAATGTCGCCTCACGAATACCATTAAGCATGCCGTCGAAAACGATGTTATGAAAGGGTAGGACGCTCAGCCAGTAAAGCCTGCCGAGGATGCCGCGTGGTAGAAACCTGGCAGTTTGGACGAGCGTGACCCTTTGAGAATCGGAAGGCACTTTCTTGATTTCAAACTCGAGCTTAGCAACACCGGGCAAGCGCATTTCAGCACTGAGTTGAAGCATTCGATCCTGTTCGATTCCCGTGACTCGCCAGAAATCGAGTGCGTCACCGTAGGAAATCTGATCGGGCGACCGGCGGCCGCGACGCAGACCGGGACCACCGACCAGCCGGTCCATCAAACCACGAAGTCGCCATAGCAATCGCGACCCGAAGTACCCGTTTTCACCACCCAACTGACACAGTACTCGAAATACGTCTTCGGCGCCCGACTCAATTTCGATCGATCGCTGATCGACATAGCATTTACCGCCAGCCCGCTCGGGATCTCCAGGCATCGCCCCCGCATCGGACCACGAAGATTCCATACGCCCGGTCCTTGTCTTACCGAGGGCGGCATCGATTGCTTCCTCAACGGTCAACAAGTTCTGCGGCATGAGGCGTGTCGATTCATTATTGCGACACACGACGCGGTTGCGCAGTCCTTCCGCAAGGGGTCGGGCGATGTGTCGATCAATCGGCGTTACAAGATGAATCCAGAGAGAACTCAGTCGCGGGGTCAATACCGGAACCGGAATGACAATGCGCCTTCGCAGACCGAGCGACGTGGCCATCAGTTGCATGAGTTCACGATAGGTCAGCACATCCGGCCCGCCGATGTCCAAAGTTCTGCCGCTCGTTTCGGGTACGTTCAAACATTCGGTGAGGTAGTGAATGACATCTCTGACGGCAATCGGTTGACTCTCAGTCGAAACCCATCGTGGTGTAATCATCACCGGCAATCGTGCGACAAGATAGCGTAGAATTTCAAATGATGCCGAGCCCGATCCAATAATCATCGCAGCGCGAAAAACGGTGACCGGAACCCCGGATGATTTCAGCGACTCTTCCACTTCGCGGCGTGATTTTAGGTGTTCGCTCAGTCCAGCGCCGGTTTCTCCGAGCCCGCCAAGATAAATCAACCGATTTACCTTAGCGCTTCTGGCGGCGTTGGCAAACTTTCGGGCAAGTTGGCGGTCGTGATCGCGATACGCTGAACCAACTGCCAGCATGGAGTGGATCAGATAATAAGCAACCTCGCAGTCACGCATGCACTCGACGAGTCGACCTTCATTATTTGCGTCGGCTTCTACGGCGCTCAGATTTGAATGCGACGCCCATGGGCGGGCCTCGAGTTTTCGCGGGTCGCGCACACCGCACACCACTTCGTGTCCGCTTTCAAGCAACCGGGGAACGAGACGTCCGCCGATGTATCCTGTGGCTCCCGTGACGAATATTCGCATGACTCTCACCCCAACCGATCAACGCGGCTGCATTTTGTTGGGCATTATTGGTCCGTGTCCTGCAAGACAGTTTCGAGGCGATTCGGATCGTACCCGCGATCGGGTAGTCGCTGCCTGATGCCTTCGACAATCGATTCGTCCAATGTGGGTTCGCGACTCAGTATCCACAGAAAGGTGCGACTTGGTTCGCCTACGACGGCGTATTCGTAGTCCTCGCCAAGTTCGAGAATCCAGTATGCGCCCTCGAAAGGAAAGAAAAACGAAACGGCAAGTTTGGCGTTGGTGGCAGGGTCGGTCACGCGGGCAACGCCTTCCACGGTACGCATTTCGCCATCGAGATCGCCTTCAATGCACGTATTCAAAACGCTGACTCGACCGTCATCCATCAGTTCATAGTCGGCTGTCACGCCCACGCAGCCGGTTTCAAATGAATTTGGGTATCGGGCAATCTCGTACCAGCGCCCTGTGTACCGCTGCACATCGACTTGTGCGACCGTCTCAAGCGGCGGGAAAAACGCTTCGCATCCACAAAGTACGGAGAGACTCATGGCCATCAGTACAGCACCGGCTCTATACGACATTCGCTTTATGATTTGTGAGCCTGATGCAGGGCTACGGGCAATTCCGATTGTATTCATTCTTCTGACTCCATTTGCTAATTTTGTTTTGAGGTGTTTTGAGACCAGTCGAACAACGAAATACCCGAGAGGTCGCGTACCAACAGTGACGATCCGCAGACCGCAATGTGCGCCCAAGATTCGCCTTCAGATACGGTCCTACGATCCAGAAGCGTAAAGTTCTGCGGGTTGGCGTCGATGAGCATAAGCTCTCCGCGCTCATCGAGTGCTACGATTCGGCCTTTATGAGCGACCATGCTCCAGTATTTTCCAAATGGTTTCGATCTCCATTTCTCTTCACCCGTTCGGAGATCGAAGCAAGAGAGACGGCCGTTGCCGAGATGCAGGTACGCATGGTCCCCGATGATCACGGGCGAGGACATGTAGCCTTGTGCTTTCGCGGTCCACGCCTCTTGGCACTTAAATTGGTCGCCGGTGTTTTCGACCTGATAGAAGAACGTGCGGTTCTTGTACGTACTCGTGAATACTCCGTCGTTGTAGACCGTTGGCGTAAGGATGTTCATTCCTCTAAATGACGGTACCGTTTGTCGCCAGAGGACTTTCCCGGAATCCGGAAGAACACCGAGTAATTCCTGCCTGGTCTGCACAAGGATTTGTTCAACATTTCCAATCCGGGCCACGACCGGTGACGAGAAAGCGCTGTTCATCCCGCCTCCGTCGTCGAGAATTCTCCAAACGACGGCACCAGTCAATTTTTCGATCTTGGCAAGACCGCCACCGGCTTGTACATAAACGTGATTGTCGTGAAGCAGAGGCGAAGCGACAAACCCGAACGAAGGATTCGGCGTATCGTATTTTTTTGGAAACGCCAGACGCCACCGAACTTTGCCGGTCTCGCAATTCAGACACACGAGTACATCGCGCATTCCGGCGACATAAAGCGATTCGCCGTCGCAGGCCGGCGTCGAGCGTATCCAGTCACCGTTCGACTTTGCAAAAAACGGGACGCTCATCGATCCCGGCCACTGCGCTCGCCAAATCTCTTTACCACTGCGAAGGTCCAATGCCCGAACGACCTCGAGTTCTTTGTTCACGGTTTCGGTTACGAATACACGCTCGCCCCAGACGATGGGTCCGGAATAGCCCGGTCCCAAAGGCACGTGCCATTTTTTTTGTAAGGATTCAAACGAGGAGGGCCATGGAGGGCCGTCACCCAGAATCGAGTCGCGGTTTGGGCCCCGCCATTGCGGCCAGTTTTGACGATGACGTTCATCAGCGTTTGCTGCGCCAGGAATCAGCAAGACTGTGCCAAGAATCGACGCAAGCACAATCAGAAATCTGCACGCGCGTTGCAATCGTAACGAAAGGAGCATTGGGTCGATCCTGTTTCGAAAGTGAAAAGGTTGACGCACCTGCCCGGGCAATCGACAGATGCGCCAACGAGACTGACCCCCTCAAGGGTCACGCCTTGCAGCAGTATGCGAAAAACACTGGCGTTGAGGAAAAACTGCTGCAATACCACACACCGGTACACCCCTATCCGTTATCCACCGTGATCAGCGCATCCAAATCAGGATCACCGGCAAGCAAGCCGATGGCATAGATCGTATAAACGGTTCCATCCTCCAGCGTCACGCCTGGCAACGTCAGCACAACGTTTTCGCCCGTTTCGTCACGAACTTCAAGATCGACGGTTTGCGCATCCACTTCGATATAGTCGCCGACACCCTTGAACGCGACGTTGTCAAACAAGGTCGTGCCATCGACGAGTGTAATGTCGACCGTCGGTGCATCCGGTGAAGCATGGACAAAGCGTACCTTGGCGCTTCCGGCTGCGGGATCGGAGTTGTCGTCGTTCAGAACGATCGGTTCGATGTCGGCCAATAGATTCGCAGCGACAACAGTTGTATCGGTGTCTGCCGCCAAGGGCAGGTCGGCGACGATGACCCCATCGGTCGCGCAGTCAGAGCCAGCAGCAACGACGTTTACCGCCAAGGTACCAGCTGGCACTTCTGCGTAATCAGTTGCACCGGGAAACGTCGCACCCGCAAACGCGACCGCTCCATTACCGCAAACGTCAACTGCCGGTGCGTCTGGGCTGGCGTGTACCACTCGAATTCGGGCATTGGACTGGACCGGCGGTGGCATCATTTCACAACCGGTAACCAAGACAAATGAAAGGGCAACAAGTGAACCTTTGATAGCATTTCTCATACCGCGCTCCTTTGCGTTGATGGGTTTCTAACTATGTGTCTTCCACTCGCGATCCATTGATAGACCGCATCCTGTAAACGACTTCGATTGCATTGTGTTATTGGATTCAATCGAATCGGGTTTGATTTGGCGGCCTATTGGCGATTGACCTCAGCTGCGAATGTAGCGTTCGCGTCGCTGCGCAAACTCATTTATTACAGCGGTTTAAGAAGCTACGATTTGGTTCCCGAGTTCAATGGCCTGGGTGGCTGACGATGCGCAGCCGTCGGCGCCCAGCTGACGCCACAGACCATCGACAAATCGAAATGGAGGTCCGCCGATGAGGACTTTTGTCGAACCGATCTTCTCGTTTTCACGGATGCGCTCGATCAATTCACCAGCGTCTCGGAGCATCAGCGCGGTGCTGATCGACAATGCCAGCAGATCTGGACTGCGACGCTCAAGAAATTCGATCAAATCCGCAACAGGTGTGTTGGCGCCAAGATAGACAACATTCCATCCATCCAATTCAAACAGATCAACGACCATTCGCAGGCCAATTTCGTGCAGGTCGCCCGGTGTTGACGTTCCGACCATGAGCTTGTGCCTCGCCGAAGCCGGTTTGAAGTGAGGGCGAAGTCGTGACATCACCGCTTGCGTCGTGGCACTGCCAAAATGTTCGTCGGCAACACTGATCTCGCCACGATGCCACATTTGCCCAAGCCGCGCCTGAGCGGGGGACAGAATGTTTTCGTAAATCGCAGCGACAGGCACGCCTCGTTCAACAGCCGACATGATAATCGACTCAGCCGCGGCTCCGTTCGATTCAAGAATCGCTGCCAAATAAGTCAGAACCGTTTCCTTTTCTTTTGAATTCTCGATGGAATCGTATGCTGAGTCGTCCTGCTTGACCCGCAGGCTTTCCAATGCGGCATCAACGATGGCAAGCGCTGTCTTATCAACGGGTGGAGGCAACTCCTTGGAGAGGACCTCGCGCATTGCGTTTGCGTTTTGAAGCAGATCGCTCTCCCTAATACCTCGGGCTTCGAAGGAATCGTGCGTCCAGCGCAATGAATGTGAGAACAGTTCGGGACTGCGCATCGCAACCGATTGTGCGAGCATGTGCAGCAAGCCCATCGTGTGGCCAATCCAATCCACGCGCCAGTTGCTGCCATATCGATCCGGCATGTCGGGATTAAGGCCGGCGTGTTCATCGACGGTCCAATTCGCCACAGCTTTGGTGACTGAATCGATGATGAAACTGGCTTGCTTTGCTGTCTGATCCATGGGCGTCTCTGTTAACTACTAACTACTGTACGTATTCGTGCTTGTTACGATTCGGATTCATTGTGAAGCAATTAATTACTTTGGACAGGCTCCAACGATCAACAGCGGTCCCCCGGAAACCACAACCCCACCTGGTTTTTCCAGCGTGATCGCAAATGCGTTGGGTTGATCGACCTGCAACTTTGCGTCAATCGGAACGATCGCTTCGGCAAATGAACCGACGTCAAAGACACCTCCATCGATCGGATGTTTGTCTCGATTCGGATCCACGATCCACAACTGATACTGGGCGACGTTCGGATCGTTTGGTGGAAGGTTTACAAACCGCATAAAACCCGCCTGTTTCTTACCGCTCCAGGCAAATTCGCCCACGACTTTTTCATAACCTTCGACCTCGCTGTTCCAATTTCCCGAAATGACGTCATCCGTTTCACCCAGAAATTTTGCAAAGGCAGCCGCCTGTGATTCCGGGCCGGATGATGGAATTAAAACCTGCCACCACCCGGCAAGCGCGACAAAAATGGATGCAGCAGCGAGATACCACGCGAATCGATTTCTGTTCGGCGAGTCCGTTTGGATATCTACATTACGTACCGTCTTTGCTGCTGCGCCGGTTTCATTGAAGTAATGTTCGGCGCGAAGGATAACCTGGTCGCGAAGACCGGTGGGCATCGGCTCAAAATCTTGCGACGTCAATGACAAATCAACCATCGCAGCCACCCAATCCAATTCATTTGGATCGACACTTGGATGATCGGCAAGGAGTCCATTCAACTCCTGAGACTCGCGCGCATCGAGTCCTTCAGTGGCTCGGTCGGCAAGCAGGTCGATGAGTCTTTCGGGGGCGTGTGCGAGTGGATCGTTCATCACACAACCTCCTTTCCAGACTCATTCTTAAGTACCTTCAGTTCTTCGCGGAGTTTGATCAAGCCGCGGCGGACGTGCGTTTTAACGGTGCCCAAAGGCAGGCCCAATTGGTCGGCAATCACCTGGTGCGGCCAACCCTGACAGACTGCGAGTTTGAGGACCCGTTGTTGATCGGGTTTCAATCGATTCAGTGCAGTAGCGGCTTGCGCGGCTTCGTCTTTGATTTCGACATTGCGAAGTTCGTCGGGCGCGGTCAGCGGTAGGTTTTCAATCTCGATGTTTTCATTGACCGGGCGACGGGAATCTCTGCGGCGACGATCGATCAATCGACGTCGTGCGATCATTGCGACGAAAGTGGTTTCGGAACCGACTGAAGGATCGAACCGCTGCGCGTTTTTCCAGAGTTCGATAAATACTTCCTGGACTGCGTCCTCAGCTTCGGAGGCACGCCCCAGAAATCGACGGGCGAGTGACCAGATCAATCCACCGTATGTATCGACACATGCGGCAACTGCGGCCGTCTCACCTGCTGCCACGCGTTGGAGTAGTGTTTTGCCCAAACTCTTCTCCTGACCCAACAACAAACGATGCCCGGACGGGTTCAATGGGTCCGGACCCGCAATATCGACCGTATAGATGATGGCTGACCTGTCCATAGAGGATGCCGGATCATGCCTTGTTTCGCAACCTCATCTCGCCACTGGATCCTTCAATTTCGGTATACGCCTGCATTGTCCTCCATGTCCTTCGTGCGGTCAGGCCAAATGGATGCAAGGGATGCATCCGTTCGATCGAATCGATTGTGACCTTCCAGCCGCTTTAACCTCGGACTTCAAATTCGGGCCTCGACATCTTTCGACGAACGGTCGGCGTTTCTTGCGAATCTGATTCTGCATAGCAAGCGAAGCGATGACTGGCATGCATGCTCCAACCGATCGGCGTCGTTTGCCGTATCGCAGGAAAAGTTGAAGTGTTCAGCTTTTCAAAATGGCTTCGAAATGACAGGAAAGGTTTTTGGGATGAATAGATTACGATCGAACGTGTTGTTCGCGATGGTGGCAATAGCTGCGTGGAATGTGTCGGCTGCTTCTGCTCACTGCGGTGCTTGCGGGCATGGCGACAAGTCCAACTCGGCAAAGACCGCCGACATTGTGGGTACAGCAGCCTCCGCAGGGAATTTCAATACACTGTTGGCAGCCGCAAAAGCGGCAGGATTAGTTGAAACATTAAAGTCCGATGGACCGCTGACGGTCTTCGCTCCAACAGACGATGCCTTCTCGAAGTTACCCAGTGGAACGGTTGAAAAATTGCTGGCTGACCCGGATCGATTGGGTGCAATTTTGAAATATCACGTCGTCGCCGGAAACGTCCTCGCGGCGGACGTGGTGAAATTGAAACAAGTGAAAACTGTGCTTGGACAATCGCTCGATATCGACACGTCAAACGGTGTGAAGGTCGGAACTGCCAACGTCGTAGCCACCGACGTGAAGGCTTCCAACGGGGTCATTCATGTTATCGATTCGGTGCTGATTCCCAACAATGACATCATCGAAGTCGCACGATCAGCCGGTTCGTTCAAGACGTTGCTGACGGCGCTCGATGCGGCTGACCTAACCGGAGCGTTGCGCAGCGCAGGACCGTTCACAGTTTTTGCACCGACAGATGAAGCGTTTGCCAAGTTGCCTGACGGAACCGTCGAAGGTCTGCTCAAAGACAAGGAAAAACTAAAAGCGATTCTCACATATCACGTGGTTTCCGGCGAAGTGCTGGCCAGCGATGTCGTCAAACTCAACGAAGCCAAGACGCTTCAGGGGCAGGCGGTCAAGATCGACGCAACCAATGGCGTCAAAGTCAACGAATCCAACGTCGTCAAGACAGATGTCAAAGCCACCAACGGTGTTATTCATGTGGTGGACTCGGTCTTGTTGCCATCAGCATCGGGTCAAGCCAGCGCCATCAACGCCAACCGCGAACTCATCGAACGTGCGATCGAACATGGGGCGCGTCTTTACAACGACGGTCATCATGCAGCTTGTGCGGCTGTCTATGAAGTCGCAGCAATGGGCCTGCTGAATGCCTCCGATGAATCGATTTCAACACATGAAAAGAGGCAATTGAAGTCAGCATTGGCGTCGGTCGCACAATCGCACGATTCAACGAACAATGCCTGGGTGATGCGGCATGCGTTGGATAATGCGTACATGCGTTTCTCAGCCTTGGCCCAGCGGTAACTTTGACACAGTTAAGATTCCCCTGAAGCCACAATTCCTCCTGTGACTTCATAACCATCCGTCGCACCGGATCGGATTGGGATGGATTCCTCCATTCTACCGATTCGGTGCGACGGGTCTTATTTTACTCGGTGACTCTTTCGAGGAAGGAGTCCGCAGCCTCAAAGATCGCTTTGCGACGATCGATTTTCATTCGATCAAGCGTGCTGACCGCCGTGGCCATCCGCGCCTGACCGCGGAAGAACGACCGATTGCGATCAATGAAACGCCAATACAACCCATCAATAATGTTCCACCACGGATCATCTGAACCCTCAAACAAGTCTGCGGTTTGTTTTGAATAATCGCTCATCTTGAAAATATAATTGCTTCCGCAGATGTACGGCTTGGTTGCGAATATCCCGCCATCGGCAAAGATGCCCATCCCGTACACGTTGGGCACCATCACCCAGTCGGAACTGTCCACGAACATTTCCATGAACCAGCGGTACGCTTCATCCGGTTCAATTTCGCAAAGGGTCATCAGGTTGCCAGCCACCATCAGTCGTTCGATGTGATGGGTCCAGCCAAAACGCTGTGCTTTGCGAATGACATCATCCAGAGGCAGCAGGCCGGTCGTGGCGTCATACCACGCTGACGTGAGTTTTCGGGTGTGACCGAAAAAATTCGAACGTTCCTGCTCTTCGCCAAAATTCTGATACATACCGCGTACGAATTCACGCCAGCCGCAAACCTGACGGACAAACCCTTCGAGCGAGTTGATCGGTACGTCGTTGTTTTTAGCATAATCGATCGCTCGTTCCAGAACTTCGCGCGGTGTAATCAAACCAAGATTGAGCGCTGGCGTGAGTACGGAATGAAACAGCGCCGGCCCGCGAGTAGACAATGCGTCCTCAAAGGGTCCGAAGCACTCAAAGCGTTCGTTCAGGAAATCGCGCAACCATCCAAGTGCCTGTCGCCGTGTGGTTGGAAGCCACCATGATTCCACGGATAACTCACCGGGATGATTTGAAAAGTGGCGTTGAACCAACTTGATGATATCTGCGACATGATCGGTCGGGTGTGACGTGGGCGCCTCGGGTATGTCGTGCGATTTTGGGAGCGAACGGCGGTTGTCGTGATCGAACGACCATTGACCACCAACGGGTCCACCGTTTTTGTCGATGAGCAAACCAAGTCGCTCGCGCTGCCATTTGTAAAAGCTGGCCATGTGCGGGCGGTTACCGTCAAGCCAGCCGCTGAATTCTTCGCGCGAGGTTAAGAACATCGGGCTTGGAAGAAAGTGCAACTCAAGGTTGCATTCGTTTGCAAATGCCTGCAACCGGCGCTCAAAAAACCTGTCTTCCACTTCCCATAAGACGAGGCTGGAGATATTTTTGGCCTTTACATATTTCTTGAGTTTGGCTTCGTAATTTAGTTTTATTGATGGAGATTCTCCGATTGAAAGGGCTTCATAGTGAACGTCGCAATCGAGCCCGACCAACTCATCGCGGTAAGATCGCATCGCCGCAAGAAACAGGGCAATCTTTTGTTTGTGGTGGCGAACGTAGGTACACAGTCCGACATCTTCGGCCATGAAAAAGCGGCAGTCGCGGTAAGGTTTTAACTCTGCGAACGGGAAGAGCTGGTTCCCAAGAATAACGAAAAGCGCATTGGACGTGTCGATTTGCGGCTTCATTGAGCTGCACGTGAATTCCATGGATAGCGATTAAATGCAGGGTGTTCGTTTCCCCAGTGACGAGATGCTATGCTTGATGGGGCGATTGGGAAACCGTGTGTGCCAATTCGGGAATCGTTAAATTGTAATCCAACGCTTGACTGCTATTTTTTGTTCCATGTCTTCAATTGAAATGCCGCGGTCGGCAGCATCAACACTTCAAGAAAGCGGACTGAAATGAACGCAGGCAAGCCGGTGCAATTTGGAATACTGGGCGTGGGCAGGATTGCGGTGAAGGCGTACGTTACTGCGATCAACGATGCCCCCAATGCGGAGTTGGCGGCTGCTGCCAGTCGTGACATCGAGCGAGCGCAATCGATCAGCCCGAAGCGTGCGTACGGCAGTTACGAGGCGTTGCTTGACGATCCAGAAGTGGAAGCCGTCTACATCGCCACACACAACGGGCTCCATCTACCGCTCACCCTTGCGGCGCTTCGGCGCGGCAAGCACGTGCTTTGCGAGAAACCGCTTGCCAATGATGCGGCGCAGTGCGCGGAAATGATCGAAGTGGCTTCAAAGGCCGATCGGCTGCTGATCGAGGCGTTCATGTATCGCTACCACCCGTCGATCAAGGAGGCGAACCGGTTGATCGATGACGGCGCCATCGGCGAACTGCGCACGGTCGAAGGGGCGTTTAGCTATTACATGGAGAGTACGACGGACGTGCGATTGAATCCAGAGTGGGGCGGTGGCGGCTTACTTGATATCGGTGCGTATTGTGTGAATGCGTGCAGGTACTTTTTCGATGCGATGCCACATGCTGTCACCGGGATGGGCGACTTCCATCCCGAATACAAAGTGGACATGGCCCTCCACGGAATTCTTGACTTCGGATCGGGTCGATTCGGCGTGATCTCAAGCGGGTTCGATGCCGGGTATCGCAATCGCATTCTAGCATGCGGAACCGGCGGAACCATCGAATTGCCGCAGGGCGTGGGCATCGACAACGTACCGGTGAAGCTGATCCTCAAGACGAAAGACGAAACCCGCGAGATCGCGTACGAACCGTTCCCCATGTACCAGGCGATGGTGGAAGATTTCGCAAATGCCGTTCGCGGCGATACGTGCATGATCGATTCCAAAGAAGGCCTGCGCAATGCCGTCGTGATGGACGCCCTGTTGACCTCGGCAAAAGCCAGCGGCGGAAGAGTAATCGTTCCAGAAGAAGGTCTTCGTTTCAAGTAGGGTCCGCTGTGCGGACCAATTCGTGCAGCAGAATCATTACAAAAAAAGGTCCGCACAGCGGACCCTACGGATTTGTCATGAAGCACGCGACTTCATTGATACTTGTAACGATATGTTTGCTCGGTTGCGCTGAGCGATATCCAGCCCATTGGTGGACACCGGTTCCTGAAGAAGACGCCGAATGGTGGGAGATTCTGCCTCAGGCGGCGGGTGCCGGCGAGGTGATTGTCTCGAAGCGCAACGAACTCGGTTTGCTGTCGAACTTCACGCACACGCCTTTTGAGTTCCGCGGCAAACGCTACGAAAGCCTCGAAGGTTTCTGGCAGATGATGAAGTACCCCGAAGGCCCCGGCGACGAACGGGCAAAGCACACCTGCATCGTTTGGCCGCACACCCGCGAACAAGTCGCACAAATGGTCGGTCATCAGGCCAAAGCCGCGGGCAACCTCGCCTCCGAAAACATGAATAAAATGGGCATCAACTGGGTGACATTCGAGGGCCAAAAGATGCCCTATCGCACACCGAAAAAAGGCGAACACTACAACCTCATCGTCGAAGCCACCCGCGCGAAAGTAAATCAGAATCCAGATGTCCAAAAAGTGCTGCTATCGACTGGCGACCTGATCCTCCGCCCGGATCACAAGCAATCGGAAAACGCGTCACCCGCGTGGCGGTATTGCGATATAATGATGGAAATACGAGAATCGCTATTTCGTTGAGGTGAAATGTAGGGTCCGCTGTGCGGACCTTCTTCTTGAGATTTTTGCACCAACCAAGAATGGTCCGCACAGCGGACCATGTTGTCTCGTCGGACCAATTCTCATGGGTCTTGATTTTTTTGATTTGCAGTTTCGTATCGAACGCCGGTTCGGTTTCACGATATCCCCTGAGGATTGGGACGATCTCGTTGAGAATAAACATCCGCCGGACTTCACCGTGGGGGCGATCCAATTTGTTATTGGCGCACGGCTCAGTGAACTTGGTCTGCCAGTACCTGAGAACCTCTGGGAAATGATCTGTGAAGATATTGGAGACGTTTGTGGTGCACGTCACAATTCAATTAAACCCAGCACATGGTTCATAAGTGACCTGGGCTTTTCATAAACTGCTACCCCGTTAATCTCGCCTAGAGGTAGTCAACATGAACGGTTAGAAGATCGGACCCTGCGAAATACGTAAGATGAAGCGAAGTTGGTTACAGCATACTGAACAGCAAATCGAATACGATCATCTCGTGGAACGTTGGCAGCAATTGCAGATGCGACCGTTTCCGGAAGGCTGGTCAAAGTCTGCTCCGAAAGAGTGCTGTTTACCGTTGCTCGCGAGTGACTTGATCTCAGCCATTGACTCGTTCATTGAACGGCGTTGGCTCTCCGCCAATGCCTTAGGTGGATTGGCCAAGATTAGCAATCAACTGCGTGAGGCTGTTCCAAAACTAGAGGGGGAAGCTGCCCAGTACTTTGCTGAATGTGCGAGTTGCATTAAGGACACGATCCGCTTCTGGAACGAACATAACAAGACGCCATAAATCACTCGGGCGGCAATCGGTACGCCGGCTTTGAATGGTCCGCACAGCGGACCCTACGACGCTGCAATTCAGAACTTCGCAGAGGGTGCAAACGCGGATCAAATTCGTTAGCATTCGACGACTGACAGGTTCATCTCGAAATTGGAGACGCGCTCGTGAAGCGAAAGCCTTTTGTTGCTGGTAATTGGAAGATGCACAATGATCTTGGTGCGGCCCGGGAGTTGATGGGTGGGCTTCGGGGGAATCTGCCGAAACCGTTGAACGTCGATGTGGCGGTCTGTACGCCGTTTACTTTGCTTTATCCGATGGGCAAGGAACTTGACGGGACCGACATCAAGCTTGGGGCGCAGAATTGCTACTTTGAATCGAAGGGGGCGTTTACGGGTGAGATTTCGCCTCCGATGCTTTCGGCGGCGGGCTGCACTTATGTCATCATTGGCCATAGCGAGCGGCGGCACGTCTTTGGCGAAACGGGGGATATGCTGCGGCGGAAGGTCGTTGCCGCCCAGGAAGCCGGTCTCCACGTCATCTATTGCATCGGCGAGCAGTTGGAGGAGCGGGAAGCCAACAGCACCGAGCGGGTGGTGGAAGCCCAGCTTCAGGAGGCCCTCTCTGCCGACCTGCGGACCGATCTCTTGACTCTTGCCTATGAGCCTGTCTGGGCGATCGGCACGGGCAAGACAGCCACCCCGGACCAGGCCCAGAGCGTTCATGCTTTCGTAAGGGCCAAATTAAGCGGGTTTTTCGGCCAGGAAACGGCCCAGCAGCTTCGGATTCAGTATGGCGGCAGCGTCAAACCGGGCAATGCCAAGTCGCTGTTCGCGTGTCCGGATGTCGATGGTGGGCTGGTCGGTGGGGCATGTCTGGTCGCCGAGGATTTTGTCGCTATTATATCGGCTGCGCAGGAATCGGCATAAATGGGACCAATCGCTACCCGCCCTGGACGGATGGGGTGGGTCGCTTGCTATTGAAGTGAAGGAATGGCTCAAATGACAGCGTTGTTGGCAGCATCATTTTCGCAAATTGTGATGGGCATGGCCCTCGGGTTCGTTTGCATCCTTTTGATGATGATCATTCTGATTCAGAAGGGCCGAGGCGGTGGGTTGGCCAGCGCTTTCGGCGGTGGTGGCGGAGGCGGTGGTGCCTTTGGTGCCAAGACGGGCGATGTATTCACGGGCATCACGGTTGTGCTTGCGTTCGTATTCTTGCTGCTGACGGTATTCGGTAATTACGTGATGCGTCCAGAAGGCATTGGGTCAGGCACGGCAGCAGTCCGTGGAACAAACTCGGGTGCGACGCAGGGCGTTCCGGTCAGCGGTACGGGAGCAGGTGCGGGAGCGAATCCGCCAACCCCGATCACGATTCCGACGAATGATGGGGCTGCGGGTGGTACAGATGCGCCGGCTGATGGCGCGGACCCAACGGATGATGTTGCACCAGCAGACGACGCAGCCGCGGATGAAGATGAGGCGGCAGGCACCGATGAAGGTGCTGATGATGGAGCCGACGAAAACGCTGATGGCGACGAAGCCGCAGGCAATGAATCTGATGACGCTGGCGACGATGGTACTGGTGTCGATGAAACGGGTTCCGAAGCAGACGGATCTGAAGGCGACGAGGAAACGCCCGAGACGCCGTAACCATTAAGTCGATTCAAAAAACTTTCGCACCGATGCCCCGATGTCATCGGAGGCAGCACTTTCGTTCACTTCTCGGACCGACAAATGATCCAGTCGATGACAGGTTTTGGTGAGGCGACTGTCGTTCGGGATGGTGTGGGCTTCTCGGTCGAGATTCGCAGTCTCAACAACCGCTATTTCAAAGCCGCCATCAAGCTTCCCGAGCGTTTTCAATTCATGGAAGCCGACGTCGAGAAGTTGCTGCGCAAGCATCTTTCCAGGGGAAGCGTGTCGTTCATCCTTCGGGTTCGCGGAAAGAACGCAGCCGCAGCATTTGAAATCAATCGCGACGCACTGGACAGTTACCTTGAACAGATTCGCGAGACGAAGTTGCCCGATGGCGTGAATGGCACCGTTGATCTCGCGTCGCTCTTGACGCTACCGGGCGTTTGCGAAGTGCCCGAGTTGGACGAATCGTATCGCGAGCAGGAATGGGAACTTGTCGAATCGCTGGCGAAGCAGGCTTTGAAGATGCTCGTCGAGATGCGAGCGGCTGAGGGGAAGGCGCTGGGCGAAGACCTGATGAACAATTGCCATGAAATCCGTCGGTTGGCGGGCGACATTGCAACGCAGGCCCCCAAGGTGATTGAGGAGTACCATGCGAAGTTGCAGGATCGCGTTTCGCATCTGCTGCGGACGGCGAAGCTGGACGTGGACAAAGAGACATTGCTTCGCGAGGTGGCGGTGTATGCCGATCGGTGCGACATCAGCGAAGAGACTTCACGTTTGGAATCGCATTTGACTCAGTTTATCAAACTGTGCGACGAAGGTGGATCGGTTGGCCGAAAGTTGGATTTTCTGGCGCAGGAAATGCTTCGCGAAACCAACACCATCGGCAGCAAGAGCAACGACGCGACGATCGCAAAAGACGTGGTGAACATTAAGAGCGGGATTGATCGATTGAAGGAGCAGATTCAGAATGTTGAGTAGTGCCCAGTCGAACCCCGAAATCGCGACTGGTAAAGGTAACCTTGTGGTCATCAGCGGACCGTCCGGAACGGGAAAGACTTCGATTTGCAACCTCTTGCTGGAGCGGTTGCCGCAGGCGGTTTGGAGTGTGTCCGCCACCACGCGTCCGCTTCGCGGTGGGGAGGCTGAGGGGTCGAGCTACGAATATATTGAACCGGACGATTTCGAGCGTCGCCGTGCGAACGGCGAGTTTCTTGAGTCCGCAGAGTATTGCGGGCATTGGTACGGCACACCGGCAGGTCCGGTGAAACGGTGGATCGAAGAAGGCAAGATCGTTATCACCGAGATCGACGTACAAGGCGGGATGCAGATCGCCAAACATATGCCCGAGTCGTGCCGGATTTTCGTGTTGCCGCCCGATTTTGAATCGCTCAAAGCCAGGCTGGAGGGGCGAAAGACCGAGTCGGCAGACATCATGGCCCGCCGGTTGGAAAAAGCCGACGGAGAGATCGCGATCGCGCGGGACTCGGGTAGCTATCAGCATTTTGTGACGAATGACGTGCTCGATGATACAGTCAATGAGATCATTGGCATCATTACGGGGCAATGAATCACTGGGCAGTGAATCGAAATAAAACGTAACGCAGGTACACGGTTGCAGAAATTGTTCGAGGTACAGAGATGATTGATGGATTAAAGAGTGATGAGTTGATTGCCAAGGTCGGCGGGCGGTTTCGTCTGACCGCGCTGATTCAGCGTCGCCTCGTCGAGTTGTTACAGGGCGCTCGTCCGATGGTCGAGACCAAGGGGCTGACCGACATCGAAGTCGTCGTGAAGGAAATCAACGAAGACAAGATCGACGTTAAAGAATACACCGATGATGTCGAGGACGAGGATGGCGGCGCATAGCCAAAACCCGTCGCCGGCCTTACCCCCTGATGAGGCTGCACCGATCAAACCGCAAGACCTGAACGGTTTTGAAATCGTCGTCGGCATTTGCGGCGGCATTGCCGTTTACAAAGTTTGTTCGGTCGTGTCCGATCTGGTGCAGCGCGGCGCGGGTGTCACCTGCGTAATGACCAAGTCGGCGACGAAGTTCGTCCGCCCGCTGACGTTCGAAGCGCTTACCGGCCGCAAGGTTCTTACCAGCCTCTGGAAACCGCAGTACGCATTCGACTCCCAGCACATCAAACTGACCGAGGCAGCCGACCTTTTCGTCATCGCGCCGGCGACTGCAAACATCATCGCCAAAGCTGCGAACGGGTTGGCCGACGATTTGCTCTCGACGCTACTGACGTCGGTGGATTGTCCGGTGCTCATGGCGCCTGCGATGAACGATCGCATGTGGAAAAACCCAGCCGTCGCGGCGAACGTCGCCCGCGTGAAGGAGTTTGGATACCACATGATTGGTCCGGGCGAAGGTTGGCTTGCCTGTCGTACGGTTGGTAAAGGTCGCTTGGAAGAGCCGACGACCATTGTCGATTCAATCGTCGAACTCTTGCCCAAGAAGTCCAAGTCAAACGCCGGGTAAAGTCATTTGGTTGTGCAACTGCATCTTTGACATTGCAGTCGGAGCGAACGATTGCGAATCCTCATTACGGCTGGTCCCACCCGCGAACACTTCGACCCCGTGCGGTTTATCAGCAACGGGTCCACTGGCCAAATGGGTTACGCCATCGCAGCCGCAGCTGCGCAACGCGGCCATGAAGTAATTCTCATCACCGGTCCTACGCAGATCACGCCACCGCAAGTTGACCTTGTTCGCGTGACGTCGGCTCAGCAGATGTATCGCGAAGCCACCACCCGCTTTTCCGATTGCGATGCCGCGATCATGGCAGCGGCTGTCACCGACTGGCGACCGAAAGTCCGCCACGCCAGCAAACCGCCCAAGAGCGAAAGCGAACTAAACATCGAACTCGAACCCACGCCTGACATATGTGCCGCACTCGGCAAAGAGAAGGGCGATCGTGTCGTCATTGGGTTCGCATTGCAGGACGTGGACGCTCACGCGAAAGCTGAAGAAAAGATGCAGGCAAAGCGTTGCAACGCCATCGTAATGAACCGCATCGAGGCCATGCAGAGCGCCGCATCCACCACCGAAATCAAAGTCGAAGGCCAACCATGGCGCGAACCTGTCACACTCGACAAAACGCAAAGCGGCAAGATCGTCGTCGAGTTGGCTGAAGAACTCGCGAGCAAGCGATGTTAACCTGATGCCCGTCCGAAACTGTGCCAATTGACACGCATGGGCCCCGCGCTATACTCAATTCCGGTCTGGTCACAGGTAATTTTATAACCTCTCACTGCGCGGTTTCGCGCTTCTGGCATGTCGCCCATGAAGTCCGTGCGCAAATCATCCGGTTCGACGAAATCAAAACCTGGCGTGGGCGAATCGCGCGATGCGTCCGGTGGTGGTTCGCCAGACGTTGGGCGTGTATTAATGCTCGGGTGGGCGTTTCCGGCATATCTTTCGGGCGGGGTGGGGACGGCATGTCAGGGACTTTGTCGGGCGCTTTCGCAGATGGGTGTCGGAATCGACTTTATCATGTCGGCACCGGGTGAGACCGATGACTCCGTGCCAGAGGGTGTTCATGCCGTTGCATTGGCTGGCAAGCCCGAATCGATGGTGAGTAAGAAGTACGGTGCTGAGCGGCATCGGTTGGCTGACAGTTGGGAAGCGGCATCCGTGCGCGGTCAGGCGGCGCATCGTGTTGAGCCGTCGCCCTTTAGCGCGTTTGCCGATCAACCGCATCTTGAGTTCATTCGCATCAACGTCGGATTGCAGCCGTATCAGCGACCCGGCGAATCGGGTGATGGCGGAGTGGCGGAGAGTCATGTCGCTGCGGGCAAGGGTGTGGCGGGGTCGCATGTCGCGCCGGAACCGACGGCTGAGGAACATCGCGAAAGTCTATTCACCGAAGTCGATTGCTACACGCATCAGGCGATTCAAGCGGCGGCTGGTCGGGAGTTTGCATGCGTTCACGCCCACGATTGGATGACATTCCAAGCCGGGGCAGCGATCGCGGAAGCATCGGGCAAACCATTTATCGCTCACGTCCATTCGACTGAATACGAACGCACTGCCCACCAGATCGATCATGGCATTTTCGACATCGAAAAAAACGCACTCCAACGGGCCGACGCGATCATCGCGGTCAGCCACATGGCCAAGGACGTTTTGATTCGTCGCTATGAAATCGATGCGTCGAAGATCACCGTCGTCTACAACGGCGTCGATTGCGCCGAATCCCAACAGACTAAACCAGCCAACATCGTTAAAGACGAAAAGATCGTCCTGTTCATGGGACGCATGACGCTGCAAAAGGGACCGGAATACTTTTTAGCCGCAGCCCGAAAAGTTCTCGAAGTCATGGGCAATGTGCGCTTCATGATGGCCGGTAGCGGTGAACTGCTCGAACCAACGATGGCGCTGGCCGAACAACTCGGTATCGCCGATCGCGTGATCTTCCCAGGCTTCCTGCGAGGCGATGAAGTCGAACGGGCGTTTCGGTCGGCAGACCTTTACGTGATGCCCAGCGTGTCCGATCCGTTCGGTATTGCAGCGTTGGAAGCCGCAAGTTTCGACGTGCCCGTACTGGTGTCGCGTCAATCGGGCGTGTCAGAAGTCATGCGACACGTGCTCAAGACCGACTTCTGGGACATCGACGATATGGCCGACAAGATATTGGCGGTCCTGCGCCATCCACCGCTACAAGCCGCCCTACGAAAACACGGTGGATTCGAGGTGCGCAGCCTAAGTTGGTCGAACGCTGCCCAAAGCGTCATCGATGTGTACGAAGGCCTGACCAATTGGGACGGCAGCAATAGAAAGCGAACGGCGAAACGTGTCTGATTCCGAAGACACCAGTTCCGATAGGTCCAAATCGGATTCAGCGGGCCAACAGGGCGAAATCGTACTCGCCCTTCACGTCCATATCCCTAGAATTCCAGGCCGATATCGCTGTCTCGATCAGCAGGCCGACTACTTCGACGCCTACCGGACACGCGATCTCTGTACGCGATATGTGCAGGAATGCGTGTTGCCAACCAACCGAATCCTTCATCTGGCAATTCAGCGACACGAAGGGCGTTTTAAGGTGTCGATCAGCATTTCCGGGATCGCGCTGGACCTGTTCGAAAAGCACGCACCCGAGGCCATCGACTCGTTTCAACAATTGGTCCGAACCGGCAATGTGGAATTGCTCGGCACGCCATACCATCAAGGCCTCGCATTCGCGTATTCGTTGCAGGCTTTTACCACAGAAGCGACGCGCCATCGCGATCGGGTGGTTGAGTTGTTCGATCAGGAACCGCGCGTGTTTCGCAATACAGAATTGATTTGCAGCGAGCAGGTCGCCAACACTGTTGCGCATCTTGGCTGCGACGGATTGCTTTGCGACGCGCCACATGAGGCATTGGCTGGCAGGAGTTGGCATCGTCCTTATGCGTGCGGTCATTCGGAAATACCGGTGTTGATGCGCGACCCTGAGTTGAGTACCGACGTATCGGATTACTTCTCCGGTGGCGTCGAAGGGAAGTCGCCATTGGTCGCGCCACAGTTTGCTAAGCGTCTAGTCAAACAAAGCGGAAACGGATTGGTTGGATTGTTTCTCGACTACGAAGTGTTTGGGCGACGGTTTGTGACAGACAGTGGCATTTTTGAATTTCTGCGTCATTTGCCCGATCAGGTCATCGAACAGGGTGGGGAATTTAGGACGGCATCGCAGGCGCTTAAGGAAAATCCGGTGGCTGGCGAGTTGCATCTGGGGCGGCACGTTTCGCCCTCCGAATGGGGTGGTACGCTTTCCCCATGGTTAGGTGGGTCGATGCAATCGCACGCCGCCCATCAGTTGTACGCAATGGAGTCGCAAGCCGCTGCGTCGGACGATGATCGCCTGCTGAACGATTGGCAATGCTTGCAGGGGGCTGAGTACCTGCTGGCGATGAGCATGCTGGACCGGGCAGCCGAACGATCGAAGCATTTGATTCCGCACCTCGATGGACCGTATCACGCCTATATCGTATTTATGAATATCCTCGACGATGTCGCCAGGCGCATGGAAATGGCCCGCTCAGTCCAACGCCGGACCAAGGCAACAGCCACGTCTGAATGACGACGCTGCGTGGCGACCAATGCGGACGTTATGAACAGGTCCCGGCATCGGCGATGCTTACGCTGCGAATGATGTTCAATTCTCGTTGTCGGGCTCGAAGAAGAACGACCCTTGGGTAATAGCCGCTTGATGCGAACGGGTTACAAACAGGAAAGCTTGGTTGTTTGGGTAAAGTGCCTGCCAGTATTGGGATTGGAGATTTGGGTCGCATGGCGGTGATATCGTCGCCATCGCCGGTGGCTGTGAAAACCAGAACGACAGGGGTCAGAAACGCTTGAATAGCTGGGCGCAATGCAGCTAATGTCGCCCAATGGTTTGATTTCAGGGTGGCTGCAACGGGTGAATTATTCAAGATGGCTGATGGAACGGGTCGATACGGGCATAATATTTTGTGCTTTTTTCCCGGTACCGGTAGATGCCAGGGCATCGCACTGTTACTGAGGTAATTTGGAATTTGGGTGTTGACTTGAATTCGCCAATACCTACAATTCGCCCGCGTTGGACGCAAATAGCGGTATTGTACGGGCCGATCACTCCCGTGCATTGTCGCTTTGAATTGCAAGGAGGCATGGGCGTTTACGGCTTTTGTCATCAAGATTTAGCTGAATTCGGTATGAATTGTTAAGCTGGTATTCCGTTAAATGTCGATGGCAGATGTATTAGAAGTTTGTCGTAAGCGTTTAAGCATCCCCCAAATGTGCAGCAAACGCTAGTTGCATCGGACTCGCACAAGCCGTTGGTTCCGTTGGCGCGTGGTCGCGGTTTTCGGCGAGTTTTAGATAAGCGTGCTGGATCTAAACAATCAGATGGGTCAAAACAGATTTGCTGAAATCAATCGAACACAGGATGTCGTACGGACATGGGTTTGCGAGATGCTAATCCTCGCAGGCAATTGTTCCAGCGGTTCCGGCTGAATCTGATTGATGGGGAGACAAAAAGGCGAGACAAGTCGCGCCTGCCTTGTGGCTGGTGCGTAAATGACTGAAACGTTTAATTGAGAACAGAATCCGCGTACCAGGGTACACAAGGATCAAAAACAAATAACTCTTTTGCTGGAGGTTTCTGACTGATGCAAGCTACTTCAAGAAATTGGACCAAGAGGCGGATCGCATCCGCCCTTATCTACTGCGTGCCAGCGTTCGCTATGCTGCTCGCGACGGGTTGTGTTGACCCATGTAACCCAAGCCCATGCGACGACGGCGATGCGTGCACGACTGATACATGCACGAACGTTGACGGCGTGGCTGAGTGTGCCAACACCTCAATCGATTGTGCCGACCAGGTCTGTAATCCAGACGACGGCGAGTGTGTTGACTGTGTCTCGGCTGCCGATTGCGATGACTCTGCATTCTGCAACGGTGACGAAACCTGCAGCGCTGAAAACACCTGCGAAGCCGGTACCGATCCGTGTACCGAAGGTCAAAGCTGTGACGAAGAAGCCGACGAGTGTGTCGAAAGCTGCACCGACGACGCAAGCTGCGACGACGGCGAGTTCTGCACGGGCGTTGAAACCTGTGACAGCAATGGCCTCTGCAGCTCGAGCGGCGATCCCTGCAACGAAGGTGAAACTTGCAACGAAGAGACCGACATGTGCGACGGACCGGTTGTCGATTGCAACAGCAACGGCGACTGCATGGAAAATCAGGAATGCATCGACAACGTCTGCGTTGACATCGTGGTTCCCGATTGTAACAGCAACGGCGACTGCCCCGATGACGGTCTGTTCTGCAACGGTACTGAGTCATGCAACACCAACTCGTTTGAGTGTGCATCCTCAGGCAACCCGTGTGCTGAAGGTGAAACCTGCAACGAAGACACCGACGCATGTGAAAACAACAACCCCGCAAACAACGTCGTGTTAACGAACCTGATCGACTTGGTCGAGAGTGGTCCTGGCGATGACACCATCACCGGTACCCGCGACGGTACGGCCGACGGTAACACCATCTCGATCGGTGACGACATCAACGGTCAGGGTGGAATGGATCGTGCGAACTTTATCGTGACGGACAACAGCGTTCCGACGATCGACATGAACAACGTCGAGGAACTCTACGTTCGCGCCCTCAACAACGGCATTGACATCGACACGGCCAACTACATCGGCTTGATGGCGGTTGCGTACAACAATGGTGATGACGACCTCGATCTCGATGAGTTGCAGAACTTGGTCGAAATCCACATTCTCGGTGGTGATGGTAACGATACGTTTGACCTGACCTTTGCCGATGATCTGCTCGATACCGGTGCAGGCGAGTCGATGACCGTCATGGTGAACGATGCCGACCTGGATACGCTGAATATTTCGGACGAGACCACGGGTAACGAAGGTCCAGAGACCATCAACATCGTCGGATGCGGCGGAACGAACATCATCGATGACATCGTCTCGGGTGACGAGTCGGATGACGAAGGTGCCACGATCAACATCAGTGGTCCGGATGACATCACGATCAATGACATGGACAACGCCATGACGGTTGATGGTTCAGCCGCCACAGGTGACCTTGACCTCACCATCGATCACAACGAAGACGTGACCTGCACCACCGGTTCGGGTAACGATACGATCCGCACTGGTGCCCAGCTTGATGCCAACGATGAAATCGATGGCGGAACGGGTACCGACCGCTTGGCAACAATGAGTGCGGTCACCCTTGAGGACATGGATCTCACCAGCATGGAAGAATACGAAATTGCTGGTGCAGTGACCGTCGATTTCGACAACCTGACTCCGGGGCGCGTGATCTTCACGGGCAACAACGACACCCAAGCCGACAACGTCGCCAAGAACACGCCGATCACGATCTTCGGTGCAGTTGACTTCTGTACGCTCAACATCGACGGTGCTGGCAGCGTTGGCTCAAACAGCGACGTGGTCAACATTCAGTTGGGTGAAGATGACACCGCATGCACCTTCGGTGCGGCCGAGCAGTTGGTGGTTCCGGAAGTCGAAACCATCAACCTCACTTCGACCGAAGCAGCCAACAATGCCGGTGATCTGACGGCGAATACCTGTGCCACGCTCAACATTCTGGGTGACGAAGATTGCCAGATCGATGTGTTGGCCGGTTCGGCTGCACTCGCAACGGTTGACGCCTCGGGCATGACCGGTGACGCCGATGCAAATGTCGATGTCTCGGCTGTCACTCAGGACACGACCCTGATCGGTACCGCCAACGACGATACCTTTGCAGTCAATGACAATGCCACGACCGACGCCACGATCATCGGTGGTGCTGGTGCGGATAATATGGATCTTGGCGGTACAACTGCCAACTCGATCCAGATCATCGCATACACCAGCGTCAACGATACGGCTGAATCGGTCACCTCGAATTTGACTGATGCCGACCAAGTCGGTGCTGGCAACGAATTCGACGTCAGTGAAGACATCTGCCAGATCTCAGGCGATCTGCGTAATGCACTTTCGACGGACAACGATGGCAACAACACCGCCGTTGGTGCGGCCGACCTTGATGTCTCGGGTCTGTTCTTCTTCAACGTCGGTGCGGACATGGGCGGTAACGGTGTGAACTCAGATGTGTTCGCGACTGTTGATGCGGCCATCGGTGCCCTGTCGAACGAAACCGTTGGCGACGTGGCTGTCTTTGCTGTTCTGAACTCGAATGCTGACGACGGAATGGCCGTCTACCTCTTCACCTCGGCGACGGCGGATGACGACGTGACCGAGAATGAATTGCAGTTGATGGGTTACTTCGACAGCGATGCGGCCTGCACGGCTGCCAATATCAACCTGAACTAAGTTTCGTTCAGCTTGATTCAGTATGATTGAACAGGAGGGCTGCCCAACACGGGTGGCCCTCCTTTCTTTATGCGCACCTGATTGAAGGCCCGACAAGGCCATACCGATGCTCAAACGCCCGACCGGTTACCATTTGAACGGGTCATAAATCGCCGTTCGTTCACCTTCGCCGCACGCCTTCATGCCCACGCGATCTTCGAGATTTCAGTTCGGCGTCCCCCGATTCGTATCTTAGCTTTGCCCTGTCCGGTCAGTTGCTTCAAGCCGATGCATGAGGATTCGCTGCACCGCGACGCAGGATGAACTTTGACCGCCCACAAAATGACAGGGGACCAACGATGAAACGCACGAAGAATGGGACATTTGCAATGTTGCTGGCCGTCGCCGGCGTGTTCGCGCTGACCGCTCCCGCGTCAGCACAGCTTTCGCTCGATACCGTCATCGAACCGGAAAATGGCGGAAGTGTCGCCGTCTTTCCAAACGACGCAGAGTTTGTCGCTGGCGAGTTCGTAACCTTGACTGCGACGCCGGCTGAAGGCTTCACCTTCTTCGGTTGGGAAGGCAGCGTAACGGCTGAGGAAAGCTCGATCACCATCGAGATGACTGACGACACTGAATTGACGGCTGTCTTTATTGAAGACCCGGAACTGTACACGCTCAACGCTTTCATCGATCCGTCGGGCGCGGGCACGATCATCCGCGATCCGGTCGCCTTCGAGTATGACCCGGGCACCGAAGTGACGTTGACGGTCTTCGCCAACGAAGGCTTCGTGTTCACGGGGTGGACGGGCGATGTGCCCGACGATCAGGATGCTTCGAGCGATTCGATTGTAGTCACGCTGGATGCCGACCTTGACGTCCAAGCCACGTTCGCAGCCGGTTCGACGCTGGACGATTCGGGTAGCAATGGATCGATCGGTTGTGGTTCGCTGGGCATGATCAGCTTGGGCAGCATGTTCGGCTTGATGTTCGCGACGGGTCGCTCGAGAGCACGTCGCTAGAAGAGAGTAACACCAAGAAACATCGGTGGGGTTGGCGCTCCGCCAAATGGATACAAGCTGCGAAACCGTCAGCCGCAAAAAGAGGCGGTCGCAACGAAGGAAGTCGCAGTTCATCCAGGCAGTACCATGCAAGGGTCCGGCGCGCTCGTGGGGGGAGCGCCGGGCCTTTTTGCTTTTGGGTGTGGTTTGGGTGTTTGAGTTGGTGCGTTGTGTAGTCGCGTTCGTATCCGTCCCCCACCCTTCCGCTGCGCTTAAGGGTTGGGGCACCCACATAACCGTCATTCCCGCGCACGCGGGAATCCAGATATGTAAGTTGCTCCGCACCCGTCCTGGACTCCCGCGTGCGCGGGAGTGACGAAATTGTGCCGACAATCGCTTGAGCCGGCGTTACTCTTGTCGTCATTACAGTCTTTGCGATTCCCTCTAACGGCTGCCGCTAGTCATGGCGTTGCGACTGCGTTTTCTGCATATTCTCACATGATTCCAAAGCACGATTCGGGTTGTAATGGTGCGGTTGGTCGGTTACCCCGACAATGACGTCGTTGTCTTTCGCAGTCTCGTGAAAGGAGAACGGCACATGATCGACCTCGTTGACATCACACTTCACTATAGCGTCAAACCGGTGCTGCGTAACCTGTCGTTGCGGGTCGAATCGGGCGAGTTGGTCGGCGTGATGGGCGCGAACGGAACGGGCAAGAGTACGCTGCTGCAAGTTGCGGCTGGCGTGTTGAGTCCGCTGAAGGGGCACGTCGAAATCGACGGCATCCGCAGGCGATCGACCGTGGATAACGAGTTAGCCGTTCGTCAAAGGACGGTGTATCTGGCGGCTGACCCTTGGCTGCCGGGCAGTACGACCGGCCGCGAATTCATGATCGCGGTAGGGACGCTCTATGGCATCGATCCCGATCGCCTGATCGACCATGCCGAGGAGTTGATCCAACTGTTTCACTTGGGCGAAGTCGCCGACTCGGCGATCTCGACGTATTCAAGCGGTCAAAAGAAGAAAGCCGCTCTGTGCGCGACGCTCATCACCGAAACCCCAGTGATGATTCTGGACGAGCCGTTCGCTGGTGGACTGGACCCAGCCGGTATCGCCGCGCTACGAAGAATCCTAAAACAAAAAGCAGACCGCGAGGACGTAACAGTCCTGATGGCCACCCCAGTCCCCGAGATCGTAGAACAAGTCGCCGACCGCGTAGCGATCATCCACCAAGGAAAGATCCTAACGTGCGACACGCCGGAGGGATTGTGCAAAAAAGCAGGTACTGACGGGTCATTGGGGGACGCGATGGAGATACTCGTGAATCCCGAGTCGTACGCGCGAGTGGATACCTACTTGAAGGAACAGTGCCAATGATGAATACGATCAAACGCACGTTGCCGAATCGGTTGTTGCCGTGGGCTATCGCCGTGACTTACGCGACGTTTCTGGTCTATGACGTGCTGGCCGATCAGGTAGCCGGTGTGCGATTGCCAGACAACATGCGCATGGGGCTTCGGTTTTCTGGTTACTTTGCGATCTTTTGTTGCCTCCTTTACGGCGGATACAGAGTCATTGCCGCGTTTCCGCCAAGCCAGCCATCCTATTTCAATTGGCTTGTTGCGACACCGTGGCAGCATGGAACGGCCTTTCCGGTTGGTCCGCTTTATATGCGGTTCTATTGGACAGATGTGATCGTGCCCACAATTCTCATTGTGACACAATGGCGGAACCCCGAAATTCGAGTCGTGTGGTTGATCGGCGCGCTGCTGATCGGCTACCTCGGACTCTTGACAATTGTCCTTGGCGTGACAAGGCAGAAAGAATCATGCTATGCAATGGTGATGGCGTTTGGTCTTGTAATCGTTGCTTGTATTAAGATCGGCGCTTTTGCTGGACTTGTCGTCTTGGTTTTGATGTACGGTTTTGCCGTCTTCGCGCAAAATAGAATGTTTCAATTCTATCCGTGGGATACATCCGCCAAAATGTTGAGGACGTTCGGAACGAACTTCGAGAAGCGGTCTGAATCCACGAGAAAGAACCAAGACGTTTCATTCATGCGAACGGACTTTTCGTTTGCCGGGCCGCAAAACGTTGACACAATTGGCTTTGTGGATTCTGTTGGCGTGAGCATATTGCTTGGTTGGTGGACGTTTGTAGTGATGTTGATTGGACATGCAGCAAGTAGCGACTCTTTGGCGACGATGTGGTTTCATCTTATCCCGTTCGTTGGACCATTCCTTAGACTTATGACCTACGTCGGCGTTGGGCGGCCTCCAATTGGCTTGTTCGGGCGACTGGCAACAGGCAACTGGATCGTCCCAGGATATGATCGCGTGTTCATCAATCCGATGATCGGCTGCCTTGTTGCCGTCTTGATGCTTTGGGGAGGCAGTGCGATGGGTATGGCGAGCGAGCTTTATGTTCCTGTCAGCGTCGCAGTTGTCACGTGGATTGCAATTTCTGGGAAACCAACTTACTGGGAATGGCGCCTGACAGGGCAGCACAGTCGGCACACATTTGGTCAGAAAATGTGACTCTCGGTGTTCGCAATTCATTAGGTGTGAAGTCTTGCGTATTCGCGCTACAACTCCTGACTCGATGGCATTCGACGCCTTCGGATCAATCGAACAGTGATTAGTCCAGCAGCAGTCAGAAACGTCGAGAATGGCACAAACGCACCGCAGAAGGCGTTGCCTTCGAAGTAGAAGATGGTGCGGCCAGACAGTCTGGCTGAGTCTACGCAGTTGGTCAAGCCGGCGTCTAGTAATTCCTGGTCGCTTATGATGGTTAGCTCGGCGATTTGCTGTGGAGCGTCTAGATCAATTGTGTTGACCGTTGCGAAGGCTACTTCGGAGAGTAGCCACATGCGGCTGTCTTCTATTCCGCTTCTTCTTACAATGCCTTTGTGTTCGATCTGACCGCGTTCGCGCAGGTTGCTATCGGTCATCTGAATGATCTGCAAGCCGTCTATGAACTCGCCCGTCTCGCGATCGAAGACGGCGTATGGCAATAGCACGATGCCCAAATCGTTGAGTACGCCGAGGGCTTTCTCATCTACCGTTGCTTCCGACCCTACGCTGAATCGATTCAAGCTTTCGACCAGGATGCGCGACAGTTGCGTCGGGTTGGTTGGATCGCTGACGTCGTAGAGCGTGACGGCTGGCTCGAATGCGGCGCCAGTTGAGAAACCGACGCTCAGCAGCCGATCGCCCAGCGGAACCAGATGCGTGCTGAAACCCGGACCGGCTAACTCGCCCGTGACGGCTGGGTTGGCTGGGTCGGTCAGGTCGATGACGTAAAGCGGATCGTCCCCACCGGATGACACCATGTACGCCCGCTGCCCGTCGAATCGCACCGTGCGCAGCGTTTCCTGCGTGGTAATCGGCAGGAAGGAGAGGCGATCGATGTTGTCCGGGTCGCTGATGTCGTAGCAGAACAGCCCCAACGTCTGCGTGAAGTTGTTCGGGTTGAAATCCTGGGTCACGACGTAGTAGGTGTCTTCGTCGGCAGACATGCTGAAACGGTCGCGAACGACGCCGGGCACGCGGAAGCTATCGCGACGCTCAATGAAACCGTTGGTACTGGAGATATCGACGTAGGTGACGCGGGTGGTGTCGGCTTCGGTGAGATCGTCGCCGTATAGGAAGATCGCCTCCTGCGAAACGTGGATGTCCTCGGCGTCCGCACCAAAGCGGATGCTCTCGACCACCCGGACCTGGGATGGGTTGGAAATGTCGATCGATACGACGAAGGTTGTATCTCCGATGGTGCCGGTTGCGTAAAGAATTTCGCCAACGCGCCGCGTACCGACGACGATGCCATCGAAGTCCACGGTGCCGGCCAGTGTCAGTTCATCCTTGTTGGACACATCCACCACCCAAAGTCGCGTGCCCTCGTAGTCGGGTTCGGTGATGTCGCCAAAATCGGGGTCGTCAAACGCGACGGGTTCCCCGGCGCAGTATCCGAAGTCAGCCGCAGTGAAAACGAATGCGTGCTCGTCGCGAACGATTAACTCAACCCCACGCCCGCGCACCGCATACGTTCCGGCGAATTGCGGTGCGGACATGTCGGTCGCGTCGATGACGCGCATACCGGTGTACGGGTTTGACAGGTAGAAGTAACCGTCAACCAGTTTGACAATGTCGGCTTCCTCGATTTCACGAGCAGTGGTGACATCGCCGGGATCGTCGTCATTGACCACCGGGTCGCCGAGATCGGCTGGGGCACACCCCGAAAAGGTCAATAGCAATGCGAACGTTGCGATCGTACCTTTGAATTGATACGCAACCACAAAACCTGATTCAGATCGATTCCCGTAAATAACCATAATATGTCTCCACAACGAACGCAGGCACCCCTGACCCGCCGCCGTCATATTGAGATGTGTCTAATGCCCTGTACGACCGTCACATTCGCGCCAATGTGACGGAGGGATTATACTTTGCCAAAGTGTCCGATCATCCTGACCAGTGGCATGATGTAACGGTCCTTGGTCGTATGCGCTTTGAGGCCAGCGCACAAGAAGAATCTCGAATTGGTTTGGTGCTTTGGTGAATGCGATGTCGATCATGTAGTCCAAGGCGAAATGGTGAACGATGTGACGTGCATACATGCAGAAACGGTTCACGGACACATCTTATTTGGACGTATTCAGTTCATTGAAGTGCCAAACAACGACACAATGTTCGCTTCTCGGCTGGCACGAATCCTGGTTCAATCGAACGCCCGTTGTTCGCTGTACAGCCGTACCGTAATGGGTTGTTTGGGCCAGTCGATTTCTCTATGATCGAGCTAAGCGCCAATCGCACTGATTCCCTCACTTCCTCCATCGGTGTGGTTCGCTGTGATTCGCCCTGGGGAATGTCCAGTTGCAGAGGGGAAAGTTGCAAAAACCTGCAGCGTTTCAAATCTTCCGGGCAAACGTGGGCTGGATCAAACGACGCTGTCCATATCGTCGGTGATTTGCAATGCACGTTCTTGGAGCAACACCGACAGCGATGCGCGTGTCGATCAATTTGACGAGTGTCACATCTATAACGATCCGATTCGTTTGACGGTGCGTTTCAAGATTCGATTGCGCCGACGTCTGTATGAAGGGGAAAAAGATCATGGGATCAGGCAAATCGATTGCAGTGGGAATCATTGCGCTGTTGGTTTGGTACGGACCAGTTTTTGCTCAGAACGCTCTGTCGTTTGACGGCAGCAATGACGAGATCAGCTTTGGTGACGCATCGCAGACACCCGAACTGGGGTTGGCTGAGTTCACTGTCGAGTTCTGGTTTCAGCGTACCGGCACGGGGCAAACGGCCAACACCGGTAACGGCGGATTCGTTGGCATTCCGCTGGTGACCAAAGGGCGCGGTGAAGCTGAGGACTCCAACCTCGACATGAATTACTTCGTCGGAATTCGCGATTCGGACGACGTCATTGCGGCTGACTTTGAAGAAGCGGGTACGGGCCCCGAACCCGGTCTGAATCATCCGGTGTTCGGATCGACGACGATCAGCAATGGCGTGTGGTATCACGTTGCCGCGACGTATGACGGGACGGATTGGACGCTCTATTTGGATGGCCAGGTTGACGGTAGCTCAAACGTGGGGCGCGAACCGCGTTCGGACAGCATTCAGCATTTCGGCGTTGGAACGGCATACAACTCAAGTGGGACAGCGGCAGGACGTTTCCAAGGCAACATTGACGAAGTTCGTGTTTGGGATCGAGCTTTGACGCAATCGGAAATCCTCTCCGGCATCAAAGCGGAGATTGCTTCGACCAATGGTCTGGTAGGTCGGTGGGGCCTGAATGAAGGCGTTGGCACAACGGCAGGCGATTCTTCGGGCAATGCCAATGATGGGACAATCTCCGGTGCGGCTTGGGTATCGGGCGCGCCGTTTGACATCAACCTTCCTCCGGACGCGGCGACTGTGGTAATGCCTGCCAACGGCGCGGAAGGCATCGGCGTGAATCCGACGTTGGAGGTGACGGTGACCGACCCCGAAGCCGATACGATGGATGTTGCATTTTTCGGGCGTCAAGTTGACGGCGTCGCCAGCCAGAACTTTACGGTCGTTGCCCTTCCGGACACGCAATTCTATTCATGCGGTGCCAGTTGTGCGCAGAATGGTGATCCTGCAACCTTCAGTGCTCAGACGCAGTGGGCGCTTGATCAACTCAGTACGCTGAACGTTGCATTCGTGACGCAACTTGGCGACTGCGTTCAGAACGGCGACAACGGTGGCGACGATTCGGAATGGTTGGTGGCGAGCAATGCGTTTGCCATTATTGAAGACCCCGTCACGACGATGTTGACGGATGGTATCCCGTTTGGCATTGCGGTTGGCAACCACGATCAATCACCCATCGCCGACCCGGATGGAACGACCACGTTCTACAATCAATACTTCGGAGAAGCCCACTTCGCCGGACGTGCTTACTATGGTGGGCACTTCGGTAGCAACAACGACAACAGCTACCAGTTGTTCACGGCAGGCGGTATCGATTTCATTATTCTGCATCTCGAATACGACACGACGCCCGATGCAGTCGTGCTGACGTGGGCAGACAATCTGCTTCAAACCCACAGCAATCGAAAAGCGATGGTCACAGCCCATTGGCTCCTCAACGCCAACGGTTCGTTCAGCGCGCAGGGGCAGGCGGTCTACGACGCGCTGAAAGCAAACAGCAATCTGTTCCTGATGATGTGCGGGCATGTCACCAGCGAGGCGCAGCGCTCGGATGTCTTCAATGGCAATGAAGTCCACACGTTGCTTTCGGATTATCAGAATCGAGCCAACGGCGGCAACGGTTGGCTTCGCTATCTGCAGTTTGATGTGCAGAACAACACCATCGACGTTAAGACGTATTCGCCAACGTTGGATCAACACGAAACCGATTTCGACAGCGAGTTTACATTGACGTTTAGCGGAGGTGGGTTTGCGACGGAATTCCAGCAAATCGGCAGCACGCAGTTGGGAGTGGCCAGCGGTAACAATGCCAGCGTGGTGTGGCCGGCTCTGCCCGTCAGCGAGACGTTTGAGTGGTTCGTGGAAGTCAGCGACGCAACGGGCACGACGACGAGTACGACGTGGAGTTTCACGACGGCGTGTACCGATGATGTTGACTGCAACGATGCCAACACGTGTACAAATGACGCGTGCAATACGAACGGCATTTGCGAATACACCAATACGAACGGATTCTGCGATGACGGCAACGCCTGCACCAATGATGCGTGCAGCAACGGTGTCTGCGAGTCAACGCCCAATACCGATCCCTGCGACGACGGTGATCTCTGCACCGAATTCGACGCATGTTCAGGCGGCGCTTGCGCGGGTACGCCGGTGAGCTGCGACCCCGGTGATGTGTGCAATCCTTCCGATGGACTTTGTGCAACACCGGTGACGGTATCATTCCAGCAAGGTACATCCAGTTATAGCGGCAATATCGATACGTACCTGGCTGACGACGCCACGACAACTGACTTTTCCGGTTCGACGACACTGATTGTCGATCTCGTTTCGGAAAACCATATCCTGATGCGCTTTGAGGAAATTTACGGCATCGGACCGGGGCAGATACCACCGGGCGCGACCATTCAGTCGGCCGACCTCACGATCAACGTGACCAACAGCAGTCCAGGCGTTGGGGCAACCTTGCATCGCATGTTGCAGCCGTGGAATGACACCGATACCTGGGAATTTTGGGGCGGTGGTATTCAAAGCGATGACATTGAAGCAGCGTCAGCCGTTGACGCCAGTGGAAGCAGTGGTGTGGGTGTGCATGTGTTGGATGTCAGTACCAGCATCGAGACCTGGCTTGCAAATCCATCGACAAATCTTGGGTGGGCATGGCTGCCACCAGCGCAGGACAACTCGTGGCAATTCGATTCGGCTGAAGCAGCGACGGTGTCCAATCGACCGTTGCTCGAAGTGACGTACCTTCCGATGGCATGCACAAGTGGCTTGGATTGCGATGACAGTAACCCATGTACAGATGATTCATGCAACGCGGGGCAATGCGACAATACGCCCAACACAGACCCATGCGATGATGGTGACGCATGCACGACGGGCGATGCGTGTGCAGCGGGTACCTGCGGCGGTACGCCAATCAGTTGCACGGGCGATGATGTTTGCGATCCGAACATCGGTCAATGCGTGACTCCGGTGATGGTCATGTTCCAGGAAGAGACCGGCGTCTACGAAGGAACGGTGGATACGGAGATTCGCGGCGCAACACCGAATACTGACGCCAGCGAATCCACCCAGTTCCGTTTCGATACCAGCAGTGGCGGCGGTCCGAACATCGGTCTGTTGCGATTTGAAGAAATCTTCGTGTCGAACGGGGGGCTGATTCCTGATGGTGCAACGATTACGTCTGCCACGGTCACCATTACGATTCATGATGCAGGCGACCCGGGCAATTTGCATGAAGTTCTCGTCGATTGGGTCGAATCTGTGACGTTCAACACGTTCGGCGGCGAGCCGGATGTTCAAGCCGACGAGTACAACAACACGAGTTTGGGTACGGTTCCGGGGTCCATTGCGACGCACGACCTTGACGTTACCAGCAGTCTCCAGGGTTGGTCGGCAGACCCGGGTTCGAACAGAGGCTGGGTATTCCTCGCAACGGCATCTGGCGGTGTTGGCATCCGTTCAAGTGAATGGACAACGCAATCCGAGCGCCCCAAGCTGACGGTCGAGTACCTGCCGATCACTTGCGGCGACAGCAGCGAATGCGATGATCTGGACGATTGCACGGATGACGTTTGCAACAACGGTGTGTGTACAAATGATCCGATACCGAATTGCTGCATCGATGCCGGCGATTGCGACGACGCTGAACCGTGTACGACGGATACATGCGAGCTTGAGCAGTGCGTGTTCACACCGATTCCGGATTGCTGCGCCAGCGATGACGATTGCGACGACGGTACCGCGTGTACGATCGATCGATGCAACCCGGGCAATGCGGCTGCATTGACGTTCGACGGCGTGAACGATCAAGTCACGATGGGGCCGGCCACCGATCTTTCGACGGCGACGTTTACGGTCGAGTGCTGGTTCCGTCAGACGGGTGCGGGCGATACGGTCAGCACCGGAAACGGCGGGCTGACGGGTGGTGATGTGGCGATTCCGCTGGTGACCAAGGGGCGCGGCGAAGCCGAGGGCGACAACCGCGATATGAACTACTTCCTGGGAATCCATGCAGCCAATGGAACGCTGGCAGCCGACTTTGAAGAACACTCGTCCGGAACCACGCCGGGGCAGAACCATCCGGTCATCGCCGACACGGCGATCGGTGACACAGACTGGCACCATGCTGCAGTCACTTACGACGGTAGCTGCTGGCAGATTTATCTCGACGGTGTCGATGACAATGCGGCGGTCAACTGTCCGAACGAACCGCCGAACTTTATTAGCATTCAACACTTTGCGCTGGGCACCGCGCAGAATTCTTCCGGGTCGGCAGACGGTCGATTGGAAGGTACGCTGGATGAAGTGCGCGTCTGGGATCATGCACGCACGCCGGCAGAGATTGCCGACGGCATGGGTCGTCAGATCGTATCTAGCAATGGTTTGATCGGTCGCTGGGGATTGAACGAAGGAGCCGGTGACTACGCATTCGATTCGACGTTGACCGGAACGGCTGGCACGATCAGCGGCGCAAGCTGGGAAACTGCGAACATCGTGGACTTCGGCGGCGGCGTTTGCGAGAACTCGCCGATCGCCGACTGTTGCACAAGCGGATTGGAATGCGACGATGGCAATTCGTGTACGACCGACGAATGTGTACCGGCAAGCATCTCAGCGCTGTCGTTCGACGGCAGTGACGACGAAGTGACGATGGGACAAGCGCCGCAACTGGGTGCATCTCAGTTCACGCTCGAAGCCTGGATCAAACCGACCGGTGCCGGTGCCACGGCCAGCACCGGTGGCGGAGGTGTGGTGGCGGTTCCGTTGGTCGCCAAGGGGCGCGGGGAAGCCGACGGTAACAACCGCGATGCGAACTACTTCATGGGCATCGACGGTTCGAGCGATGTGCTGGTTGCCGATTTTGAATCGGTTGATCCGTCACCGAACAACTTCCCGGTGAGCGGAACCACGCCGATCTCCACGCTTGATGTCTGGTATCACGTCGCGGCGACGTATGATGGTGCAACGTGGCGGCTGTACCTTAATGGCGTCCTCGACGGATCGAACACGGTCAATCGAACACCGCGCTTCGACAGCATTCAGCACTTCTCGCTGGGAACCGCGCAGACCTCGACCGGTGCGTCATCCGGAAGGTTCGAGGGACTGATGGACGAAGTTCGCGTTTGGAACTACGCCCGAACGGAAGCGGCGATTCAATCGACGATGAGTATCGAAATCGACAGCGCTCCGGGCCTTATCGGTCGTTGGGGCTTGAACGAAACGTCGGGCGTTACTGCAACCGACTCAGCCGGCAACGCCAACGACGGAACCATTGACGGTGCGACCTATGTCACCAGCAACGGACTCCTTATCGGATTCAACGATTGCGTGAACGATCCGATCCCGGGTTGCTGCGACGAAGCCGCAGATTGCGACGATGCAAATCTGTGTACGATCGACATTTGCAGCAACGCCGTTTGCGAAAATGAACCGGTCGATTGCTCACATCTAGACGATACGTGTAATGTCGGGGTCTGCAATCCGGGCGACGGCATGTGCGAGGTCGCCCCGGTCAACGAGGGCGGTGCGTGCGACGATCTCGACGCCTGCACCGTCAGCGACGCATGTACAAATGGCGTATGCGCGGGTACGTTTGAAGACTGCGACGGCGATGGCGTTTGCGATGCAGACGACAATTGCCCGACGGTTGTGAATGCGGGGCAGGACCCGGCAGCCTGCAATGGGCCGTTCGACTTCGACAACGACGGCGATGTCGATCTGGATGACTTTGCAATCGTCGCGGCGTGTCTTGACGGACCTGATGAATTGACGCCACCGGGTGGATGTAGCCCGGGCGACTTCGCCGATGCGGATCAGGATTCGGACGGCGATGTCGATCTGGACGATTTCGCGTTGCTGCAATTGGAATTCACCGGAATGATCGTTTCGCCATGTGAGTAGTTTCCGGAGTTTGTGAATGGGTCTGCGCTTGCGGATTGGTATTTTAGGTTTGCTGGCTTGTTGGCTGCCGCATCCGGTTTGCGCTCATCCTGGCGCGCACCATGACATCGAGCGCGTCAGCAAACTCATCGAAGCCGAGCCGCAGCGCGCCGGCCTTTGGATCGAAAGAGCGCATCATCGGCGGTTGGCTGGCGAATTTGAAGAAGCGTTGAAAGATCTGAATGAGGCGGAGCGACTGTCGCCGGACACTTGGGACATTGTCGCACATCGCGGTTTGACGCTTGCACGGATGGGCAAGAACATAGAGGCGGAATCGGAATTAACTCGCTTCCTCGAGAACACATCCGGAACTGCAACCGCATATGTAGAACGCGCACGGATTCGCCATGCAGCCGGTCGCGTAGAGCTTGCGATCGCCGATTTGTCGTCGTCGCTTGCACTGTCTCAAGACGCACTGTCTCAAGACATCGAGGTCTATCTGCAACGTGGCGAATGGCAGGAATCCCTTAGTCGATGGGACGACGCGGCTGAAGGTTATCGGGAAGCGCTAAATCTGTTTGGTCCGATCCGTTCCTTGCAACGGGCAATGGTGCGGGTCGAGATGTCGCGCGGCAATCACAGCAGCGCGTTGGAAATCATAGATCAAGCGATGGCCGGTACCCATTCCAAAGTTCCCTGGAGATTGCAACGTGCCGTCGTTCTTGAATCGGCAGGGCAAGATACCGACGCACGTCGAGAACGCTTGACGGCATTGGATGAGACCAACCGCGTGCTGGAACGACGTGTTACCGCGATTCAACTCGTGCAACGAGCAGAAGTTTTTTTGGCGTTGAATGAGCAATCCAAAGCCCGTCGGGATTTGGAACTGGCAAGTAAGAAGTCACCGCGCTATCCGATGGCCAACGAATTATTGAAAAAGCTGAATCAATCGAACAGATAACGTTCGGCAAGTCGAAAATCAGAAGGAAGGGAATCGTCATGGACATTCGTCCCGGAAGAGATGTTTTGCAATTTGTACTGACGCATTCGTTGCTTGCTGCTGCAATGATCGCGGTGTTCCAAGTCGACTCGGCACAAGCCGCGATCGTACGCGAACCGTATCTGCAATTGGTTACACCCGATAGCATTACGGTTGTCTGGCGAACGGATCTGGCATCTCCGACCGACAGCCGCGTTCAGTATGGTGTGTCGGAAGGCGTTCTCGATCAGGAAGCCACGGCGTCGTCGATCATTCCATCTTCCAATGCAAACGTCCGCGATCATATCGTGACCATCACTGGTTTAACGGCTGGCACGCAGTACTTCTACAACGTCGGTACGACCAGCGGCGGTGTGGAAGGCGGCGGTACTTCGGAGCATTATTTCGTGACTGCACCGACCACCGGAGTCGGGGCCAACTTCACCGCATGGATTGTCGGCGACAGCGGTGAAAACAGCGCCGATCAGTTGGCGGTGCGCGATGCAATGCTGGCCGTAACCGGTTCGACGCCTCCAGACATTTTCCTTCATATGGGCGACATTGCCTACAACAACGGAACCGATTCGGAATTTACGAACAATCATTTCGGACCGTATGAAGACATCTTGCGTCACACGGTTTGTTACCCAACGCTTGGAAACCACGAAGGGGTCAATACGGTTTCGGGCGGTTGCTGGCCATTGCCATGTGCACCCGGCGCGACAACGGGTCCATATTACGAAGCCCACATTCTCCCGGCTGCCGGTGAAGCAGGCGGCGAGCCTTCCGGAACGGAGTCATACTATTCATTCGATTACGCGAATGTTCACTTTGTGGTTCTAAACTCGCATCAGGGCGATCGCTCACCGACCGGACCGATGGCGCAGTGGCTCATTGCAGACTTAGCCGGTACCACTCAGGAATGGGTCATCGCCTATTGGCATCATCCTCCGTACAGCAAAGGGACACACGACTCGGACAACTCCGGCGATTCCGGCGGAAGACTGGTGGACATGCGTGAAGTGTTCATTCCCATTCTGGAAGCCGGCGGGGTCGATCTTGTGATGGGTGGTCACTCCCACAAGTACGAACGATCGTACCTGGTCAATGGAGTCTACGGATACGGAAGCAACCCCAACTTCGCCACACCGGGTTTTGCAACGCTGGATGCGAATGGGAACATTCTCGATTCCGGCGATGGCGATCCGAGCAACGACGGTGCGTATTCGAAACAGTCGGGACTTAATGCCAATGACGGTGCGGTGTACGTCGTTGCCGGGCATGGTGGACGATCAGTCGGGTCATCGGGCACGCACCCGATCATGGTGTCGAACGATGTTGATTTCGGTTCGTGCCTTCTGACTGTACACGGCAACACGCTCACGTTGCGAAACATCCGCGACGATCAGACGGAAACCGACACATTTTCAATCGTCAAAGGCGTATGCGAAGACTTTGAAGCGGGCTTCACCCTTGGCCAGCCAATCGGTGATAACGCCGACTGGTTCGATGACGGTGGCGGACCGGTGGTGACGGCCGGTGCCGGTGTGGCTGGTTCCGTGGGACTTGCCCCATCGCCCAACATTTTCGTATGGACAGCAAACCCGTTCGATTGGACGTCAAAGAGTTTGGCAGGCGTTGTCGTTCAACTCGACCTGCAAACCGACGCCACTGGCTTGCTCGACGACGATCGCGCCGGATGGATGATATCCGATTCGAGCGTCAACTCCGATCTTATTTTCGGCGTTCAGGTCGACCCGTCGGGTGGTGGCGACGATGGCGATCCGCCAGGCAGCACGCGGTTGGAAGGTTATTGGGATGGCGTCATCAACGTTGACGAAAACAAACGACCATTCATCGATAGTGTTGTCGGTAATCTCAATCCGAATACGTTCTATCGATTGCGGGCAGAGTTCACTCGACTTACTGATACGTCAGCGCGGGTAGATGCTTCGCTCACCGAACTGGACGCTTCGGGCGATCCAATTCCAGGTTCACCTGTTCTTTCAGGAACCATTGCCGATACGAGCGCGCTGGGGGCAGATGCTCCCGACGTTGCGTACTTTGCAAATCCGATTTGGCCCGCGTTCAAAAACCACACGGCAGGAGGTGCGAACGCGGACAACGCCTGCTTCGAGTTGTTCGAGTCGAACATTGTTCCGGAAGTTGCGACTTTCCAGCAAGGGCAGAATGGTTACAGTTCGAATGTCGATACATTTCTCGACAGTGGCAATGCTGACACCAACAATGCGAACAACTCGACGCTGGTCGTCGATCTCAGTCCGGAGCGGCACATTCTGATGCGCTTCGATGATATGTTCGGCAGCAACGGCGGGCAGATCCCCTCCAATGCTGAAATCATTTCTGCGACGCTGACGGTTGAGATCACAAACTCGAGTCCCAGCGTCGGGGCTGGTTTGTACCGGATGTTGCAGCCGTGGAATGACACCGATACTTGGAACATCTGGGGCGGCGGAGTACAAAACGATGGCGTCGAAGCAGAAACGGTCGCCGATACTTCCGGCGAAAGTGGCGTCGGTCCATACGAATTGGATGTGACCACCAGTGTCGAAGCGTGGCTAGCCGACCCGTCAAGCAATTACGGGTGGGCATGGTTGCCGCCGGGTGCGGACAACTCTTGGCAGATGGATTCGGCAGAAGGTACGACCCCACCAGAGCTGCGAATTGTATATCAGGTGGTTTGCGGAGACGACTCGGACTGCGATGACGGCGACCCGTGTACAACGGATTCGTGTACGGCGGGCACCTGCTCGAATGAGCCGGTCGAATGCGGCGCGGGCGAAGTTTGCCTCGAGACCACGGGAGCATGCACTCTGACGTCGACCATTGCATTCCAGGAAGGCACCGATTCATATGCCGGAACGCAAGATACGTTGCTTCAAGTGGCGGTACCCGGGAATGTCAACGGCGCGTTGGAGGAATGGGAATGGGATGACGACGACCCGAGCGGCGGTATCGTTCAACCCAACTTCGGTCTGCTGCGGTTTGACAACATCATCGGAGCCGGTCCGGATCTGATCCCACCAAGTTCGCAGATTGTTTCGGCGACGATTCAGTACACCGTCTTCGACCCGGGTGTGACGGCATCGATTCGCGAGATGCTTGTCGATTGGAGCGAAGCCGACAGCCTGACAACCATTTGCGGTGAATCGTGCGATGAAGCAACTGAATACAGTGTTGCGGAAGTTGGATCGGCCAATGCCCCGGTCGGTACGCAGTCCGCAGACGTCACTGCGAGTTTGCAGGCATGGGTTGACAACCCAGCCGGCAACTTTGGATGGTTCTTCCTTCCACCGCCCGGTGGCGGAGCAGGCGGTGGTGCGCAGATTCGATCCAGCGAATACGTCGCGACGCCTTCCGAACGACCGAGACTCGAAGTCGTGTTCGTTGCCGGCTGCGATACATCAGCCGACTGTAACGACGGCAACGATTGCACCGACGATCTGTGCAACACATCGGGATTCTGTGAGTACACCAACAATACCGA
The DNA here is from genome assembly GCA_028285105.1 of Alphaproteobacteria bacterium. GTDB lineage: Bacteria > Planctomycetota > Phycisphaerae > UBA1845 > UBA1845 > UBA1845. Next base: position 41,779 of record JANQQE010000007.1, on the reverse strand, counting down.
CTCGTGCGACGATGGCGATTTGTGTACGGAATCGGATACCTGTTCGGGCGGAACATGTGCGGGTACGCCGGTCAATTGCGGCGCGCAGGTTTGCAATCCGGCGGATGGAGCATGTGTCGATTGTTTGGCAGATGCCGATTGCGATAACAACGATGTTTGCGACGGTCTCGAAACGTGCGGCGCCAACACTTGTATCCTTGGCTTGGCGCCAGACTGCGATGACGCCGTGGCGTGTACCGACGATTCATGCGATCCAATCGATGGGTGCATGAACGTAGACAACTGTCCGTCAGGGGATGTCTGCAATCTCGGCACCGGTTTCTGCGAAGCCGGTCCGTTGTTCACCGCATACAACGACATGAACCCGGCGGCTGGCGATCTGAACGACACCAATGTCACCGAACACGATTACAATACGGTTGGCGGCATTCTCGTCGATTACAATACAGGTACGCCAACAGCGGTAACCATCACCGGATCGTTCGTTGGCGGGCTTGATGACAATCACGAATCCAACGGTGGACAACCCATCGGCGGAACCGATGCCGGTGATACGTTTGGTCCGGATGGTGCTGTCATTGTTGATATGCAGAACACCATCGAACTCGATGATCCCAGTTGGGACAACATCATTACGCTCGACAATTTGGATTCGACCAAGCGGTATACGGTCACGGTTTCGGCGAACCGCGACAATCCGGCATACGATGGTCTCCGTTTCTCGCGTGTCACCATCGAAGGCGCGGATTCCTTCGCGAACGACAGTTCAGCCGGCGTCGTGGTTAATTCTGCCGATTCTGTTTCATTCAGCTCTGGAAACAACACCGACAACGGATACGTCGCTCGATGGACGAACGTCGTCGCCAGCGACGGAAGCTTCTCGATTAAGTCCGAATGGGACGATTCATTGGGCAGCGGACCTGACAACACCAAGGGTTACGCGATGACCGCACTGAAGCTTGAAGAATTCGCCAATACGTGTGGCGTCGCAGCCGAATGCGATGACGGATTGTTCTGCAACGGTGTTGAAGATTGCGTCGGAGGCATCTGTGAAGCAGGGACGCCACCCTGCGGTGCAGGAGCCGAAGTTTGCAATGAAGACACCGACACTTGTGCGGTACTCTGCGATCTGGACTTACTCGATGAGAACTTTAATTCATATAGCGTCGGGCAAGATCCAACCGATTGGTTTGATACCATCGCGGACAGTGCGACCGTTGGGAATGATGCGCTCTTCGGCGTTCAGCAGGTCGGCGGCGATCTGGTGTTTGCAACGGATGCAGCCGACGTCAACATTCATTCGCACTATGTCGGGGCCGGTGCGGAGAACTTTACGTCCATGACGTATATTGGCCGCATGCGGCTGACGAATGACAATGGCGGAATCGGCGTGACCTTCCTTTCCGGTTTTGCCGATTCGCCAACGCCGGCATTCGACTATCATCGATTGCGTCGAGCAAACTTTGCGCCGTCGGCACGCACGTTCCAATTGGAACCGCCGAATGCGAACGGTTTGACGGGCGACCTCGATTCAGGTGTCGATCCGATTGTCGATACGTGGTATCGCTTCCGCATCGTTGTCGATGCCGAAGGACCGCAAGTGCGCATTCAGGCCAACGTCTGGCAGGACGGCCAATCCGAACCGGGTGGCTTCCAGATCGACGCGACGGATACCGGCGGGCTGAACCGAACGGTCGGAACGGTCGGTGTGTGGAGCATGCTCGATGGCAGCAAATACTGGGACGATCTGAAAGTCGTCAACGGCATTCCCGATCTGCCATGCGACGACGGCGACGCTTGCACGACGAACGACATGTGCTCCAACGGTATTTGCATCGGAACGTTGGAAGACTGCGATGGCGACGGCGTTTGCGATTTCGACGACAATTGTCCGACGGTCCCGAACCCCGGGCAGGACCCAGCCGCCTGCAATGGCCCATTCGATTTCGACAACGACGGCGATGTCGATCTGCTCGATTTCGCTGTGGTTCACGATTGCCTCGGCGGACCGGGCGAACTGACGCCACCGGGCGGATGCGATCCGGGCGACTTCAGTGCAGCCGACATAGACACCGACGGAGACGTCGATCTGGACGATTTCAGAGCTTTCCAGTCGGCGTTTACCGACGAGATCGTGTCGCCGTGTGACTAGCCGCACAGCGAATTGCGACGTGACTTGGCCGGAATGCGAAGGTAACGTGATGGCATGATGCGAATCGCAAACAACCTGCGAGCAGCGCATGCAGTCACAACCGTCGCAACAATGTCAATCATTCTTGCCGCTACAGGTTGCGCGCAAGATAACAAATCAACAAAGAAACCACTGCCGGCCAAGATCAACTGGCCGGCAGTGGCTCCTTCTGCACTTCAGACCAGATTCATCAAGAGCCTGGGATATGGTGGAGCTACTCTAGAACTAAAGGATGACAGTCGCTTCGAGTTTTTGGCTGCGTCATGCACTTATTTTGAAAAGTGCGCAGGTCAGTACAAAATCGAGTCGGGCATAATACTGTTAGATTCAGATGAATCGTGTCCTTCAATCGACGCTGCTGTGGCCGATCGTCGAATTGAGTCCAAAGAATGGCGGACTCTTAGGGTCGTTCCGATCGAATCGGGTGAGCGGCTTTACTTGGTTGACGAAGACAAAATTGTCGATTTTTGCAATAGCGTAAATGCTGGCGAAGAACCAGTCACGCAGAGCATCAGTTCGTGGCCATATTTCGTAAGAGACGGCGACTGGAAAAAACCAGCCGTTGGCAAACCGAGACTGCCCAAGAAGTACGCAGAATTCATTTTGGATGAGTCGTTTGAAGCAACGGTCGTGAAGCAAGATGAGTATGTCTTGAAACTCGACAAAGGTTTTGATGATGGCGTTCGCGTCGGGTTGAAGTTCTGGGCAGAGTTTGAAGATCAGTACAAGTATACGACCAACATGGAAGTGGTTTCCGTCGAGGAAAGATCTTGTATCGCTGAAGTACGAGGTGGACGCTGGCCCGAACCTGGCGAGACCGTTTCCATCAGACGGCCCGAGACAAACGATTGAGCGATCCGAGCTGCCGTTTCAACGTGCTGCACGATCAAGTACCATCCGATAACTCGCGCAACAATTAACCCGCCTTCAAATCCGACCGCATTACGCATTCAATCTGGGAATTCTGGGGTGTTGCCGTAACTTTCGCTTCGGTAACGCCTTGTCGCCGCATCCAATTCATTTGTTTCCATCGCCGCGCCTCACTAAACTGATCTATCGGACGCCAATTTCCCATTTTTCTGATGGCTATTGACTGCGTCATCCCTCGCTGGAATAAAAGAGCAGAAGAGGGGTTTGTTCCCAGATGACGCTGGAGCGTCGTCGCGAGGAGGGACAAGGAGCATGTTGATGCGCATAAAGAGTGTGCATACGCGTTGTTTTCTCGGACTGCTTGCCGGCGTTTTGATGTTGGCGACTGGCTGCGGTTACGTCGCGCCGGCGGAAAAGGTTCCGAGTCCGCGTACCGATGGCAGCGTTCCCACCTGCGGTCATGCTCCACTTCCCGATGATGCCCTGACGCTGATCGTTCTCGATTGGGATGGCGGTCAGAGTCCGCTCGTTCGCGACAAAGTCCTCACCGGTTTCGACGTCACTTCGCTGAAGCTTGCCGACGGAAAGTCGATCACGCAGGGCGAGTTTGAAACGATCGTACTCAACCGCGTGTCCGAGATTCTGTGCGTGCTCGATCCGATGGATGTCGCGGTCATCATCGGCGACGGTGGCGACTATCTCGATTCGACAGTGATCCACATCACCGGTGATGCACCTGCCGACAATGCCAAACACATTGGCCAATCGCATTTCGATCTGTGCAATGAACACCTCGACGATTCGGGAGTGATCTGGGGCGGTGCGTTGGCCAGTCGCATCGGAGGAGCCACCCTGGATGAATGGGTGAACGCCTTCGCCAACACGATTGCCCACGAGACCGGCCACACGCTCGGATTTTTCCATCCCGATCCGGATGCGGTGCAGCGCCTTCTGCTGTCGCCCTCGACGGAAATCATGCGAGCCCACACCAACACCGAAGACCTGCTCAAACCGCAAGCATTCCTGCTCGACCAGGACACCTGCCCGGGCACCGACGGCGTCGGCGATACGTCATACCGCGTTACTGGCGGTGTTGCATACGAGTTGCAATAGCGTGTGAACAATTCCACCGTTGCGAGTTGACAGTGATATTTTCGCAACACCTGCCTGATCTTCGCCAACCGATTTGAACCTCAACCGATACCTGTTAGCCTACGCGCGAAAGTTGCTGCCGATATGGTTGCGCAAGCATGATGCGGGGATCAGTCCTTTCATGGCCGAAAGAAAGATCAACTGGCGAGTTAGCGTGCGAGCGCGCCACGGGCAGAATGATGCGAAGGGGCGGATTACGCTTTCGGAGTTGCGGCGGGCGGGATTCGATGAAGTCGCAGCCGTGCGTGCTACCCGCATCTATGAACTTGCCGGCGACATTTCTTACGATCAGGTGCAACTGCTTTGCGACAAGCTTCTCGTAGATCGGGCGATTGAAATCGGCGCGGTCGAATCTACGGTTTCATGGCCCGATTCATTCGCCGGTGCATTGGTCGAAGTTCACTTGCAACCTGGCATCATGGACCCCGTCGCCCTTAGCGCCATCGATGCCTGCAACAAACTCCTTCAAAATCGCGACCCGTCAATGGCTTCACCCGTCGAATGCGTGCAGACGGCATGGCGATACGAGATTGATGGCGTGGGTCGAATTGACCGCGTCGAAGAAATGGCACAGCGTGTGCTGGCTAATGACTGTGTCGAACGGGTTTTCATCAAAGCGTTCGACCGAACCGATGCGCTTCCGTCGGAAATCGCGATCGCACCGGTTGCCGAATTCAAGCTCATCTCGGTGGCGTTGATTGGACTAGACGACGACGCTCTGACGGAATTATCGAAGCGGGGGCGGCTGTTTTTGTCGCTGCCCGAGGTGAAAGAAATTCAGGCGCACTTCGCCAAGCTGGGACGCGACCCAACCGATGTCGAATTGGAAACCATCGCCCAAACCTGGTCGGAACACTGCGTTCACAAAACGCTCAAGAGCGCGGTTGCGTATGCGGGGCGACCCTTCGGAGTTGAGAGCAGTTCATGCCAGACGGTTGAAAGACGTTATGACAATCTGCTGGTTGACACGATCGTTCGGGCAACTGAAGAATTGGACTGCGACTGGTGCTTGTCGGTTTTTGAAGACAATGCTGGTGTGGTGGAGTTCGATGACGACAATGGCATCGCGTTTAAGGTTGAGACGCACAACCATCCCTCAGCGATCGAGCCGTACGGTGGAGCGGCGACGGGCGTGGGCGGTTGCGTTCGTGATATTTTAGGTTGCGGCCTTGGTGCGAAACCGATTGCCAATACCGATGTGTTCTGCGTCGCCGAACCGGGTTGGGACGATGCGAGACTGCCGACCGGCGTGCTGCATCCGCGGCGCATCTTGCGAGGGATCATTGGCGGCGTTCGTGATTATGGTAATCGCATGGGCATTCCGACGGTCGCGGGTGGACTGCGTTTTGACGAGAGGTACCTTGCGAATCCGTTGGTGTTCGTTGGGTCGGTCGGGATTATTCCACGAAAGCACATTGCCAAAGCGCCGAAGCCTGGCGATCGCATCGTCGTTGCCGGCGGACGAACTGGGCGCGATGGCATCGGTGGCGCGACATTCTCGTCCGGCGAGTTGACCGACACCCACGCCGATGAGTTCTCTCACGCGGTGCAGATCGGTAATGCCATCGAAGAAAAGAAATTGCTCGATGCGTTACTCCGGGCACGCGATCACGAAAGCGGTTGCCTATACTCGGCAGTGACGGATTGCGGTGCGGGTGGACTCAGCAGCGCCGTCGGCGAGATGGCCGAACACCTCGGCGCGTCGGTGCAACTCGAAAATGTTCCGCTCAAGTATACCGGCTTGCGATACAACGAAATCTGGCTGTCCGAAGCGCAGGAGCGAATGGTCTTTTCGGTCCATCCGTCGAAGATGGAAATGCTGCAAGCGGTGTTTGAACGCGAAGGCGTCGAGGTGGCTGACATCGGCGAATTTAACGACAGCGGCACGCTCGAACTTCGCTTCAACGATGAGCAGGTGGGGCGACTCGATCTGGATTTCATGCACAACGGTCTTCCTAAGATCACGCGGGTCGCACGTTGGGACGGCCTGCCCGAAGGCGTTGCGGCGAAACCGGTCAAGATCACCAACGAAAACGCGCAAGAGATGATGCTTTCCAAACTCGCGTCAATTGATTCATGCTCCCGCGAGCCGATCTTTCGTCAGTACGATTTCGAAGTACAGGGCGGCAGTGTGATCAAACCGCTGGTCGGCGTCGGCGAAGGTCCATCGGATGCAGCCGTCATCACGCCAAAGCTCGACTCGAACCGTGGCGTGGCGATCGGGATGGGGATGTGCAGCGACCGCATCGAACCCGATCCATACTGGATGGCCGTCCGCTCCATCGACGAGGCAATTCGCAACCTCGTGTGCGTCGGTGCCGACCCGTCGCGCATCGCGATTCTCGACAACTTCTGCTGGGGCGGTTGCGCAGATGAAGAGGCCATGGGCGCACTGGTGCGGGCATGCCAAGGGTGCCACGATGCGGCACTGGCTTATAAGGCGCCGTTTATCTCGGGTAAGGATTCACTGAACAACCAGTTTTCGCTATCACCTGACGATGCCAAACGATTGAACCTTCCGAATACGATCGCCATTCCGCCAACGCTTCTGATCAGTGGAATCGGGCACGTCGAAGATATACGCCGGTGCGTTACGTCGGACTTAAAGCCAGGCGGCGGTGAGTTGTTTGCCGTCACGTACGACTGGTCATCGCCGAGTTTCGAGAGCGCTGCGATTGTTCATCGATGCATTGCGGCGTTGATAGCCGGCGGAAACGTTAGGGCATGTCATGATATATCAGATGAAGGTGTTGCACTCGCCGTTGCCGAAATGTGTATCGGCGGTAAGTGCGGCGCACATTTCGATCTGAAGAATGTGGCCGACGACGAGCCAGTCAAAGTACTGTTCGACAAGCAACTTGGCGGTTATGTGATTCAAGTGACCGGATCGGTCGATTTCTCCTCCGTAAAGAAATGCACCAATGTCATCAAACTCGGCGTCGTTACCGATGAGGCGCGACTGCAAATTGCGGCGGCGGATCGAATGTTACTTTCAATCGATGTCGCCGAATTGGATCGCGCTTGGCGGGGTGGGCTGGTTCGTGATTTGGGAGAACGCACCAATGGGTAAGCCGCGCGTTGCCATCTTGCGGTCGGCAGGCATCAACTGCGACGAGGAAGCGGTGTTTGCGTGGGGTCTCGCCGGTGCGGATGTTTCGCTGGTTCACCTCGACGATTTTGTTGCGACACCGAACCGCGTGGACGAATACGACATCCTCACGTTTCCCGGCGGGTTTAGTTTTGGCGATGATATTTCTGCCGGAGCGATCTTCGCGAGTTGCATCGGCCAAGCGCTTTCGGATCGCATTCGCCGGCTGGTCGATCGCGGCGGGTTGGTGTTGGGCATTTGCAACGGTTTCCAGATATTGGTCAAAGCCGGATTGCTCGACGTTGGTACGCCCGACACCGCTTGCAGCTTGACTATTAACACGTCAGGACAATTCACCTGTCGATGGGTGACGTTGGAATCCAAGTCATCGAATTGCGCATTTCTGGAACCGAATCGACATTACTTCCTTCCCATCGCCCACGCTGAAGGTCGCTTCGTTGTCTCCGATGGTGGCGAGATTTCGCCTAACCGCGTGGCTTTGAGTTATGCGGATGGCATCCAACGAATCGGGCCAGCCAATCCCAACGGCAGCGTTCATGATATCGCTGCGATCACAGACGTCACCGGTCGAATCATTGGTATGATGCCGCACCCCGAACGTTACGTCCGCTACACGCAGCACCCCTTTTGGACCTCCATTCCCGAGCCCACTGAACCTGACGGTTTGGCGATTTTCCGCACTGCGGTTAAAAACGTCGGCTGACCCCATCACTTCGGGAGCATCTGCGTTGCCAGAACTGATTCGTACACATCATCGGTGTCGTTCGTTTTCATGGGCCTGTTGGATGACGGGTGCATTGGTTGTGTTGCTGTTTGCACCTTCGGTTTTCGCGCAGGCTGATGCGGGAACGGCAACAACCGTTTCGTCGCCGATGCAGTATGGCGGGTGGGTTTTGCTGCCGGCGCTTACGGCGATTGTGCTGGCGATTGTTACGCGGCAAGTGATACCGGCGTTGTTCTTTGGGACTTTCGTCGCGGCGATGATGCTTTGTCGTATCGCGCCGGATCATACGGGCGGCGCACTATCCACCGTCATCGACGGAGCCGCCAACGCGATGTCCGTCTATGTCGTCGGTGCCGTTGCCGACACCGATCACGCCAAGGTCATGCTCTTCACGCTGATGATCGGCGGGATGGTCGGCGTGGTGAATGCGTCGGGCGGGACGCGGGCGATGGTGGACATGATCGCGCGACGGGCCACCACGCGGCGGCAGGGGCAATGCACCGTCTGGCTAGCCGGTCTCGTTGTGTTCTTCGACGACTACGCCAACACCATGATCGTCGGGCCAACCATGCAGCCACTGTTCGATCGTTTGAAAATATCCCGGGCGAAGCTGGCGTACATCGTCGATTCGACAGCTGCCCCAGTCGCGTCGATCGCCCTCGTAGGGACGTGGGTCGGTGCGGAAATCGGTTACATCGACGGAGCCCTCAAGGACATCGCAACAACGGGCACGCCGGCATTTCTGTCTTCGGTCGATGCATGGGGGGCGTTTCTCAACAGCATTCCGTATCGGTTCTATGCGATTCTCGCGCTGGTGATGGTGTTCATCATTGGCTGGACGGGGCGCGACTTTGGTCCGATGCGGCGGTATGAGGCGATGGCGCAATCCGGCGACGCGAATGACTCGGAGGTCGAAGAATCGCAAGGTGCGGTAGGGCGGTTCGATTGGCTGCTCGCCGCGCTACCGGTGTTGACGCTGGTCGCGGTGACGGGTGTTGTGCTGCTCTACCCCGGTTTCAGCAAGTCCCGTGCCGAGGGCACGCCGCTGAGTTGGACGATACTTTTCGAGGACGCCGATTCGTACAACGCGATTCTGTTCGGGGCGATGGCGTGTTTGATCGCGGCGATGGGGTTGGCTGTCGCGTCGCGGCGTTCGACGTTGCAGGATGCGGTCGATGGCATGCTGGCCGGGATGTCGCGAATGTTCCCGGCGATCGTGGTGTTGGTGCTGGCGTGGTCGCTGTCGCAATCGTCGCAGGACTTGAAGGTTGGCGAGGTGGTCAGCGATTGGCTGGTGCAGAAAAACTTCGCGATGCAGAATCTGCCGGTGGTCGTCTTCGCATGTGCTGCCGGCGTGTCGTTCGCAACGGGAACGTCATGGGGCACAATGGGAATCCTATGCCCGGTGGTCGTGCGCGTGGCGGCTGACATGGGTGCCGACCTGCAACCCGAAGCAGCCCTCCCGCTATTCTACGCCAGCGTAGGAAGCGTACTAGCCGGTGCGATCTTCGGCGACCACTGCTCACCGATCAGCGACACCACAGTCCTGTCATCAGCAGCAAGCGGCTGCGACCACCAAACCCACGTCTGGACGCAATTTCCCTACGCCCTGGTAACGGCAGCAGTGTCCATGGCCACCGGCGACATCCTGTGCGCAAGACTGCAACTGTCGCCGTGGTTGGGGTTGGTATTCGGTACGGTTATTCTGGCGATACTGGTCGCCGTGTTAGGTCGAAAGACGGAACATCGGTAAGGTGCGGTTCACCGCACCTGCTAGAGTTCTATCTGACTATGACTGAGGACGAATATGATGGAAGTCTTTTCCGAAGAAGCCTGCTTGAGGCCCGTGCGAGACTTGACAGTACTGTATAGCCTGATGACATTTCGCGCACATTGAGAGTCAGGTTGTGTTGGCCGCGGATTTTCGTAACCAGGTCAATGGGGCACGCGCACATTCCGGTGCGGCGAGCCGTGACCTACTACACCGCTGAATATCTTTGAATCTCCAAGTGCATAGCCTGAATTGGTTTGTGGTGCTGCCATAGACGAGAGACGGAGCTTTGCGGGAAAGCGCCGAGTTTACGATTAAGAGCAGGCCCAGACCAGAAGTATCCAAAGTCGCCGACCGACTTATCCTTCGCTCATTTCTACTTCAACGACGTTTGTCGCAAAGCTTGAGAACGCTTGGCCAATTTGCTTTGCCATAGAATCCGGCCAGACGTGGAACTCGCCGGATTGAAGAGCCCCGACGATCGCTTCTGCGACCAGCGAAGCCGGCTCCGCAATCGGCGTTAGGCCTGCAGCATCGCCCATGTCGGTTGCGATGGGTCCGGGGTGGACACTATGAACTGCCGTGCCCTGCTTGGCTAACTGGAACTTCAGCGCTTGCGTGATAGCATAAGACGCCGCCTTTGACGCGCAATAAGTCGTAAACTCAGGAAAGCACTTCATCGACACGACGGAGTTCAATTGAACTAATGCCCCGCCGCCGTTTCGCTTTAAGACGGGTGCAAACGCCCGAGCGGTTCGAATGAGCCCCTTGACGTTGCAATCGAACTCGAACTCCAGTGCGTCAAATGTCTGTTCTGAGAACACGGTTGCGGTTTGAAGGACACCGGCGTTGCAGACCAGAATCTGGGTATCAGCCGCCTGCTCCGCCGCGGCATGAATGGTTTTCGCGTCCGTAAGGTCAAAACGGAGAGCCATGACGCGATCGCCATATTCGTCAATCAATGCATTTGCTGATTCAGGTTTACGAACAGCGGCGTATACTTTTTTTGTGCCGGCAACGATCAGACTACGAACGATTTCTTTTCCGATACCGCGGTTAGCGCCCGTCACAAGGGCAATCGACCCATCAACTTGCGTTGCCATAAATTCTTCTCCATGTCAGTTTTTCGAGTGATCGCAGTCACCCATATCTGGCTGCAGCATATTGAGGCAGCCGCAATCAATCCGAATAGTAGAATATAAAGCCTCAATCGGAGAGGACAGTAGAAGTCGCCCAATCATAAGTCAATCGTACGTTGAATTCCTTTTCAGTTGAAGCCATCTTCGCCTGAAGGTCATACCGCCTAGTTCGCTGCGCTCTAATACGGGAATGCAAGGAGTGATCTTGCGACTGGGATTGGAATCTTGGGCTAGGTCAACTTGCTAGATTTTACCTGTCTTAGGATCGCCCACCCAAGCAATCAAATCCTTCAAGAACTCCTCCTGCTGCGGGCCGAACTCTAGAGTGTGGCGGGATCTTTCGTAGGTGCTCATGCTGGTGTGGGGCCAGTTTAGTGACCTGACCAATTCTCTTGAGCGCTCGTTGTCGATGATGCGTTCCTCGCCGGCTAGGAGCATTTGGAGCGGTACGGGTGGGGCTTTGGTGATTTTGGCTACTACTTTGTCCATCCTTCTTGATGCGAGATAGAAGCCAGCCGTCGCCTGGTGGAGTTGGATGGCGTCGTTCTTTAGGTACTCGATGTATTTCGGCTGATCGGTGAAAAGTTCGAGATTATTCAGCGGGATGTCGTATGAGCGCGTCGGTTCGGAGATCATCAAAAACCCGATGCGGAATTTCTCGGCGTTGACATAAAGGACTGGCACCGACGACGGCCTGACCGATTGGGTCAGGCGATCGAAACTACCGTTGGCAGCCACCCGAAACGCCATTTCCAATACCGCCATCTCCACCGCCGTTATTCGGCCCGCCGGTTTGCGGATCGCATCCGGAATTCACCAATGCGATAACAATACAGCCGGTACTGATCCAATGCTTCATCTGTGGAAATCCGAAAACTGGTTGGACGAACGACTTGTAGTTAACGCTGACCGAACGATCGCAGCCTAACGAGAACCTTTGGATGTGAGCAATGTGTTTCATAAATGAAAAGGCCATTGGAGCGGCTGGGTGTCAGCTTGGTGTCTGTCTGGGAGCCCCAGGTCTGCCTTATGCTAAGCGTTTGTTCTAGAGTTTGTTCGGCGGATCAAGTATCCGTTTTTCTTGACGTGGGCACTTCAAACAATACTGCATATGCGTTACCGCCGTTGTCATAGGTAGACTGAGTTACCTCTTTCAACCCGGCATCAACGAGTTGCAAGAACAAACTCGGCGTGACCGATTCCCAGAACCCATACGTATCCCGCAACCGCCGCATCTCGCCGTAATGAACCAGCACGTGCGTGTACCCGTGTTCGCGGAGCCAATCGAGGATTGTCGCCGGGCTCTCCGCCTCCTCAGCGATTTCGGCAAACGGATTGCGATTAAACACAACGCAGTAGTCGTTGCGCCGTTTCAGATAGAACGGTCGGGCATCGCCAACCATGAGGACGTTCACATCTTCAGGTAGCTCGGCATTGATGAATCCAACATGCGCTTGTCCGTCAAGCAACCCCTCGGTAAATGCATGCGTCGCGCCTTCCAGGTTATACCGCACGCCCGCATCATTCTGCGTGTGCCTTGCGTACATTTGGTACGCAAAAAACGAATTCAACACAGCCCCCATCACCAGCACAACCGCGAACGGACTCGTCAAAGACCGGCAGCGGCTGATCGCCCCGCGCGCCGCGAGCAGGATCAATGGAATTAGCATCGGTACGGCAAAGCGGGCGTAAAGGTGCGTGACAAATAACCATGCCAGAAGTTGAAACAGCAACATCAGCGTCAGCGCGGCATCGACGCGCGTGCGGTGTTTCAGCCAAGCCAATATCGCAAGCGCCAACATCACCGTCCCAAATCGATGGTCGGGGTCGGCGACGATCCGAGTCCAAATTAGACTCGCACGTTGCGAAAACGATTGCTCATCGGAAAGCGGTTCGTGCGACGCATCGAAGTGAGCGCTCTCCGCCTCACCCCAACCGGGAATCTCGCTATCGAACCACGAGCCCAGCAGTGGGAATACCGGATTGCCTGTCATCACCGCGTTCTTGATCAGCCAGGGCGCGAACGTCAGCCCACATCCCAACGCAAATGCGAGTCCCGATCGAATCCGCTTCGGGGCGGATTGCTTGGAGACAAAGCACGTCATTGCAAAGATGGGAATCGCGATAAAAACAACAGCCGTATACTTGAATCCGCACGCGACACCGGCAAACACGCCGGACAGTGCGATCCAACGCAACGCAATGTTTCGATCATCGCTTTCCATTGCGGCAATAAAACAACCCGCAGAAAGCAACCCCATCAGCAACATGCCACCTTCGACATACGCAATCCCGCCGAGGTACGCGAGCCAGCCGGAAGTCCCTGCAACGACGGCGGCAGACGTTCCGCATCCAACCGATGTTCGCCGACCGATGGCGTAAGCAGCCAACGGAATCAGCAACACGATTAAGGCATTGAGACATTTGGCGATCGGCCAGGCGTCGATCGTTTCGCCCAGGAGTTGATTGCCAAAGAGAAACAGCATTTCCGCGTTGGCAGGAAACGATGCGTAAACATTGTGTGGCAGGTATTCGATGACGCCGTTGTTGAAGTATTCTTTGGGGGTTTGCAGATGATACTCAAGAACATCGTACCCGTGACCTTCTTCCTGCCAGGCGATCCCCGGGGGAAGTGTCGCGCCAAGAACGATGAGTGCAGCGATGGGGGTCGTCGCAAGGACGAGCCATCGCACCCAACTCTTCGTTGCATCAGCAGCGTACTCCCGAGCGATGGGCGATCGACAGAGAAAACCAACTGCACCGCTCAATAGAATAACACCGGGCAGCACGTAGCGATGTTGCGGGCCGATCCAACCGCAGACGCCAAGAGTCATAGTCAATAGCGCAAGCCACCCGATACCCAGACCAGCGGCCATTGCAATCTGAAAGTGCCATTGTATGGCACCAAGCCGAAACAGGCGCAGCAAACCCAGACCGGCGCACGTCGCGGTTGCAAGCATGAGCGCCGAGAAAACGCCATCGAACATCCAGATCAGCAAAGCAAACGACGCTTTCGACGCGATCATTCCGCACACCAAAAGCACATACGCGATCGCGATGGGTACGGTAGGCGACTTGAGCAGTCGAACCGTCGGTGATTTCGCGGATTCGGTCACGATGGATCAGCGAACAGTAGTTGGCGGGTCTTGATCAGACCGATCAGGGCGTGCTGGCAGTTGTCGATGCGAATGCGCCAATCCATCGGCGACGTGCGTATGCCATCGACTGAATCGATCAGGCTGCGAACGAAGAAACACTCCTCTTTGCGAATTTGCAATTGGATGACGAATCGTACAGCCAACCGACACGCCTTGCTATAACGCTCGAAACGCTGCGAGTCGCCGGTTTCTTTTGCAAGTTGGGCGGCATCGGCAAGTCCGCTCAAAAAGGCAGCCGTCGCGGCGTTGGCTGGTAGTATGCCAGGCGCTGCGATGGCTCCCACCAGCATTTTCGCATCGCGGTCGTTCGAGACAATTTGATGATCGCAGACTTGGTCGGCCATCCTGAATACGAAGTCGCTGTACTTGCTTTGCTTGGTGAGTTGTGCCATCGTAGCGTATGCCTGCATGTGCCACGGAATCATCGCCGGCGCGCCAACCTGCTCATATCGACTACGGTAATACGGAAACGCCTTGTCGATTGCGTCGAGCAATTCCTGTGTTGGGTTTAATTCGTAACATCGCACCAGCGCCAGAACGGCTTGGCCGGGTGCAACGTCCTCACTTTCTTGTTTTTGATTAGGCGGAAAAGTCGTCACGAATCCGCCCGACGGCTTTTGAAGCCACATGATCGCATTGGCAAGCTTCACGCGATCGCCTGCTGTTAACTGTGGATTCGGCGAATCGGCAAGGGCAAGGCAAAACTGTGCCGTCGCGCCGAGTTGATTCTTCATGTCGGGCGTTTGCAGAAACGCTGCATTCTTGAAACCGGGTAAGTCAAACATCAATTCGCGACGCACACGAATGCCCCGCTGTAACGAAACTTCGACAGCCGACGCGCCCGAATCCTTCGCGTAAAACGCCAGCGCCCAGATCGCTCCCGATTGTGCGACTTCATCTTCGATCGCCGCATAAGAGTCTGCGGCTGGATCGTAGCGAAACGCGAATCTCCCATCAGGTCGCTGACGATAAACGAGATAATCGCCAACGCGCTGAATGGCCGAATCGAGTCCATCGCGCGAAACCTGCTCAGTAGGAACATGAACCATTCCGCGCCGCAGCGTTTGGATATCACCGCCCACTTCGCTTTCCCACCAGTGCAACGTCCGAAACTTGGAGAGCTTGGCCAGTTTCAGCGACCGTGAGTCCAACGTGATTTCCTTGCCCAGGGTTTGGATTGCCTTCCGAATGCTGACACCGCGCGCGATGATTTCCGATGGCGTACACCAGCGACGCTCGCCGTCGAGAAAGAGACCGATTCCATCGAGGCCCGGTTCGATGAAACTTTCCAGCGCTCCGAGTGACATCCAGCCACCCTTCGTGGAATGAAATGACTTGGTGCGGCCAAGCACTTGCGCGTCGATGCGTACCTCGTCGAGCAAAAAGGTTCTCCCGTCGCCAATGCTGCTGCGAGCGCTGCTGAGAGCGACCAGGGCGGCTTCCTGCGCCGCATCGGCGATCGGTTTCAAGAGGGAAACACCGATGCCGCGTGCGAATCCGTCGATGCGAAGGATGACGACCATCTGGCATTTCGTGTCGATCAGTGCGGGTGGAACGTACTCGGGGCGATAAGGCGGATCGTTGGCGACTCGGGCTTCGATGGTCCGGCGGATAAGTTGGGTAAGAAAGCGCTGCTCGCTGGGGCCGACGTCGAGCGGATCATATTCGGCTTCCATGCTCGACATCGAGGGCGTATCCGCCGATAACATCACCGGATGCGCGACGAGGCAGAAAGTCGCGATGAGCGTTATCAGTTTCATAACCACAAGTATAATCCGCGTAGCGACGCGTCACAAACCTGGCGGCGAGACCGACATTCATGTGCGAATCGGAACAGAATCATGCGAAGGCCATCGTCGAATCCGTCGGCGCTGTGGCCAAGCAAGTCAATGCGAAGGCCGTCATCGCGCACATCAATGCCATACCTGACATCGCCCAGTTGCTGAAAGTCGTTCCCGCTCAGATCAGTATCATCATTTTTGGCAGTTCGGAGGATTCCGAAGCAATTGAAGACAAGCGCATCGTGCGACTCGAAGTGCCAAGCTTTCAACTCACGCGGATGGATCAGATTAAGATGGCCACCGTGCTGGCGCTCAGTCAGCGTGTCCTCGATGCGGGCGACACGTTCGTCGCAATGACCGGCGTGGCTGGCAAATTGATCGACACGCTGGTCGTGATGGAGGTGGGTAAGGAATACGAGCTGTTCGATTCGGTCGGACAACCCAAGCTGACCGAAAACGTTCGCAGGGTTGTGTTTCAGCGTGTGCTGACGATGGCGCTGGAATTGGCCAACGAAGGTCGCGAAGGCAAACCGATCGGCGCGCTGTTCGTCATTGGCAACATGCGCGAGCTTCAGAAATACAGCGAGCAGAACATCATCAATCCGTTTCGTGGATACGCCGAGAAGGACCGCAACATCCTCGACGTCAAACTTCGCAACACAGTCAAAGAGTTCGCGGCGATCGACGGTGCATTCTTAATCAAAGGGAACGGCGTCATCGTTTCGGCTGGTACGACCCTTCGACCGGATACAAGCGGTGTGGAATTACCGCAGGGGTTAGGAGCGCGCCACGCATCGGCAGCTGCGATCAGTGCATCAACCAAAAGCATTGCGATCACTGTGTCCGAATCGACGGGCGCGGTTCGTCTATGGCGCTTAGGCAAAATGGTCATCGAAATCGAAAAGGCCCCTCGCGCACCGGTTCCACCAGGAAATCACGCAGCATTCGATTAACTAGGCTTAAATCACCAATACATGTGCCACTGCTCTTTGAGTAGTGCCGAATCGTTGGCGACGACTTCCAAAAACCACTGCTCACAATGCAGTGGCACAAAGCTCGCCGCCTTCAAAGTTGGCCAAGTGCGTCAGACCGGCTTCTTTCATCAATCCAATCGCATGCTCCGCACCTGCGCCGATATCTTCCGCGCGATGAGCGTCCGAACCGAACGACATCATCGTTCCGCCAAGTTCGGCATAATGCTGAACAACTTCGATCCCCGGCATCGATGACGACAAGTTTTGCCGAAGCGTTGACGTATTGATCTCAGGAATGATGTTTGCTTCAAGACAGTTGCGCAAGATTTCGTCGAGTAACTTTGGTTCGTCGAGTTGGCCGTCAAATCCAAAGAATCGAGAAGCCGACCGCTTCGCATAATCGAGATGTCCGAGAATCCGAAACGGTTGATGCCCATTGCGTTTCATCTGCACAAGTTGTTCCGTGCAATCGCGAACCGCTTCCAGATAAAAGCGAAGATACGCATCGCAAGACATGCCTTTGAATTGATCTTTCAAATGGACCGCACGACCAGCCGCCCAGTGGACACTCAGAAGCACGACGTCAAAGGTGTGAGCCTCCAGGAATTCAAGAATGAAATCCATCCGTTCGGGTTGATAGCAGACCTCAATTCCTTTCCCGATAAATATTCGATCGCCGAATTGTTCGCGAAGTTCGCCGATTTCGCGCTCGATTTTCAAATCGTCATAAACGCATCCATCCCATTCCGCCGGATGCGTATCGAAATGTTCCGTGAAACTCAGGCCCGCCAAACCGACATCGAGCGCCCGCCGGACGTTTTCCAACGGTGCGGTTTGACAATCGAATGAGTTCCAGGAGTGGAGGTGTTGGTCGAAGGTGGGCGTCATGGTCCGCCAACCTTAAGCGAAATCACAACAGCGATGGGCAACCATCTGATCTGCAACATCAGTCTTTCAAGTACGGTTAGACTTCGTGTGAAGGGTTGGATCCGGACGCCTGGGGAGCAACGGCATCGAGGACATCCGGTGGTGCGGAACCGTCGCCGACGAGTCTCTCTTTCATCAGCCGGCCAATCTTGAACTTCACCGTACGCTTGGCGGCGACATCCACCGGTTCGAGCGTCTTTGGATTCTGGGCACGACGGGCAGCTCGAATCTTGCACTCAAAGACACCGAAGTCTCTGAATTCCAAGCGGTTACCGTTACCCAGCTCGTCGATGATGTTGTCGAGGAATCCCTGCACAATCCGCTTGACCAGGACCCGTTTTGCACCGGTGTCCTCAGCAATTCGATCAATTAGTTCTTTCTTGGTTACCGTGGCCATCGTTTGCTCCAACTTCCGGTGGCTTGAATCAACCGACGTCTCCCAAAATCCAGACGCCACAACAAAGCCGACGCATCCTCCATTTTGGTCAGACGCGACCGGAAAAATCAAACGCTAAAATCAATGAGTAATCGCCATGTGAATTCGCGCAAGTCATACTACGACAAAGTGGTTACGGCATCAAGCAGATTTCACAGCCACCCCGGAATCGGCTCTGGAACCGGCGAATTTGAGGTGGATTTCGAACCCTGAAATGATGCCCCTGTGGGTCAAAAACCGCCGGTTTCGGTGGGTTGATTTTCGTAAAATCACATGGCGATCCGCTACCGAATGGCCGATCCCTCGCGGGTCAGCTGAAATCGGCGGATCGGGAAGTTGTAGTTCCGAAACATGTTGCCCTGAATGTCGTAGATTCGCTCGCGATATCGCAGTTTTTCCGGATTAGCATAGTATCCGTCGGTGCTGGGCCAGTCGCTTCGGACGTTGCCCAAATCGGCGAAAGCGGGGTTGGGATTCGGATCGAACATGACGTTCGGATGAATTGTCGCCAGCGGCGGCAAGTAAGTATCCGTAGAGGCGCAGCCCATGCCCGCCAAAAATAACAGCGCCAGACTGGCCAGTTGCATTCTCATGTGCAGTTTCCGATTCGATCAATCCTGTGAATTTCAACGATGCATCCATTGTGCCAAGACAGCAGGTCGCCGATCAAGGGTTCGAGATGGGGTCTCCTGGCGGCCTGTGACTCGGTGGGGCGTGCTATTATCAGTCGTGGGTCAAAAACCTGTCGCCGCGCGGTGATGCGTTCTGTTTCAAACTTCAAACGCCAAGCCACGGTCGATGTTGTGTTTTGGCAACGGATGCAGCGTCTGATAACTTGGGACTTGCCCGAAGACTCTGGGGCAAGCGCAATGGGATTCGCATGAATGAGTACGTGTCATTTGGGTTGGGGTTGTTGATCGGTGCGGTGATCGTCGGAGTGGTCGTGTACTTTCGTCGCCGTTCGGTTGAATCGCTGACCCGCGATCTGATCGCCGAGACCGAATCACGCCGCTCCGATGAACTCGATCGAACGCTGTCGCAACTCAAAGATGCGTTTGGCGCATTGAGTCGCGACGCCCTTGCCGTCAATAGCGAAGAGTTTCTCAAGCTGGCGAAGACGCGGCTGGAAAATCAAACTGATGCCGGCGCATCGCACCTGGAAGAGAAGAAAAAACTCATCGATGCCCGCCTCGAAACGGTGACTAGGAAAGTCTCTGAACTCAACCAGGCACTTCACGGTTCCGAAAAAGAGCGGCGAGAATCGTTTGGGCGAATCATCAAAGAACTCGAAAACACGGGCAAAGCCAATCTACGATTGCAGGATACCACCGCGCAACTAACGGCAGCGCTTGCCAGTCCAAGCCATCGTGGGCAGTGGGGCGAAAGGATGGCCGAAGATGTTCTCAGGCTGGCTGGCATGGTCGAAGGTGTAAACTACAAGAAGCAAACTCGCACCGATGCAGGAACCAAACCGGACTTCATGTTCATGCTGCCAGCCGGTCAAAGCGTGAACATGGACGTGAAGTTTCCGCTGAATAACTACGTTCGATTCCTGGGATCGGAAGGCAACGACGCCGAACAGTTCAAGAAAGCGTTCTTGCAGGACGTCCGCAAACGCGTTTCGGAGGTGACCACGCGTGAATACATCGACCCATCCGGAGGGACCGTCGATGTCGTGCTCGTTTTTATTCCCAACGAGCAAGTTTATGGATTCATTCACGAGAACGACCCTGCGCTTCTCGACGACGCAATGACCAAAAAGATCGTGCTTTGCTCGCCATTGACCCTATTCGCAATATTGGCTGTCATACGAAAAGCGGCAGACAACTTTCGCCTTCAGGAAACCAGTGACGAAATCCTTGCGTTGATGGGAACGTTCGCAAGGCAGTGGGAAAAATACAGCGTCGTCGTCGAAACGTTGGGCAACAGGCTCGAGAGTACCATGAAAGCCTACGGCGATCTCAAGACCACCCGCACGCGAATGCTCCAACGGCAAATTGACAAGATTGATTCGCTACGGCAGCAACGGAGCGAAGACGCCGAGCAACTCGAGCAATCCGACCCCAGTCTTCATTTGACCGATCGCTAAATACCGCTCAAATTCGCCAAGTCCACTTTGCACCATAGAAAAGCCCTCGAATGATCAACATCCAAGGGCCATCGTCTTGCAAATAATTGTCGTGAATAAGTTAGCTTTTTAGATGCCGCCACCGAGGAATAACGACAAGGCAAATTGCAGCAACGTCGTGATGATGTTGGCACCCAGGGCATCGTCAATCATGCAGCCGTTCGTCTGAAAGACCATCGCACCACCGCTGACCAGCGCGGCCATCTTGGAAACGCGAAGCATGTTGATTCGCTTACATTTTTGCATACCAGAATTCTCCATAACGTGGATTTCCATGAGACCAGTGGGTTTAATCACCGCCACTGGATTCCTTCAATCTTTGCCGCATTATACGGGTGACAAGCGTCTCGTCACGTTTCAATGCGAAGATAATCCAGGCCCTCCAGAGGCGCATCTTCACGCCAATCAAGCAGACAACATGGCCGATGGTTCGCTTTTTGTCACAGAACTGGCAGTGGAATGCCCAGAATGAACGGCAGTTCGATCGCAAGGACGACGGCTGACATGCCCAGTATCGCACGGTTGAAACGCACATCCACTTCCGATTTCACCAACGACCACGCCAGCAGCAGGTATAGAAAAGGCAGCGCTGGGAGGTAGTGGTAGATGAACATGATCCGGGGCGACACGATCCATGGTACCCAAAAAATCAAATATCCGATGAGTGCGATGGTCAGCGGCGTGGATGCATTTCGGACAACAGGCAGAATGCAAAAAGCCGCTGCTCCCAATCCTGCCCACCAGATCAGAAGAT
This sequence comes from Alphaproteobacteria bacterium, assembly GCA_028285105.1. GTDB lineage: Bacteria > Planctomycetota > Phycisphaerae > UBA1845 > UBA1845 > UBA1845. The sequence goes on along the minus strand of JANQQE010000007.1, from coordinate 20,665 downwards.
TGCCCATCGCGTAGATGTTGGCTTTCTTCTTCCGAAACGGTTCGTCAATTCCAGGATTCGAGTCGATGTCGTAGGATTCCGCGTAGAACCACAGCGTACCTTCACCCATTGGCCATTGCCATGCGCGCGACGAACCGTCGTGATGAAGATCGCCACCAACGTGGTAACCCCACATTTGCCTTTGCAACTCGGCAAAATCGGAAGTGGTGTTGCCGGCTCGGAAGAACGGAACGTAGCTGGCGAGGTAGACCAACACGACCAGTACGCCCTGTCCCATGAGTTCGACGACCCATCGCTTCGGTCTTTTGAAAATGGTTTCGCGGTCGTTGTGCAATCGGATCACGATGAGCAGCGGGATGGCGAACAGTCCCGTCCATTTGCACGCGATCGCGCAGCCCACCAATATGGCACCGGAAAAGTGTCGCCGAGACAGCGCCGCCAGCGCGCCGCCCAGCACAAACGCAACGCAGAACACATCGTTCATGGCGATGCGCGACATGACCAATGGCAACGCATCGAGCGACATCAACATCGCCGCCAGCAAACCGATCTTCGCGCTGTCGAACAACTTGCGACCCAAGGCAAAAACAAGCAGGACGCAGACAACGCCCGTGATTGCAGAAGGCAATCGCCAGGCAAACGCATTGGCACCAAACATCTTGATGCTCGCCGTCATGATCAGCTTGGCGAGTGGCGGATGGGTCCATTCGTAAGAGCAGTCCTTGTCCGGCGCGGTTGTGTCCCATCGCCAGGGGTCGGTCTTCCCTTTGGCCCACTGCTCGGCGGTGTAGGCGTGATAGACTTCGTCGAATACTCGCTCCTCCGGTTGGCCAAGACGTGCAAAGCGAAGCCCACCGGCAAACGCCAGAATGAGAACCAACCAATAACCGTTGTATGCACCAACTCGGCGAGCCAACACCAAAGTTGAATCGTAAGCACGCTTGAAGAATTGATCCCAGGACGGCAGGCAAATGTTCAATCGAAACAGTACGGCCAACACCAAAGCGCCGTAAGAAACGCATACGCCAACCGTAAGCGCAACCGGACCTAGTTGAGTGCTTCTGGGCACGGAATAGATGTATCCCCACGCCATAACCATGTTCATAAAACAAAGCACCGAACCAATTGCATGGTAATACGCCGCACTTCGCCAACTAGGTACTGCGCAAAGCAGCATCACAAATGCCGGGAAGACATGCCGTTCATGCACGCGCGACGAGCAGAAATACGTCAGCAGAAACAAGCCAGCGGCAACGCGCCAATAGTCATGTTTTCGTTCGTCTCCGCCGCGAGTCAGGTGACCGATCAGGAATACGAATCCGCCAACGACCAACGTGATCGAAACAGCCCGGATACTGACGAGGCCCAAAAGCAGCGTCGAGTCGTCAACCCAATTTTTGCCCGACGCATACCAGAGATTCAGCGCATTGACTGTCGCGAATGGATACAACTCCATCGTGGTGCGAACCCGCTCGAGCGCAAGCGTCCACGCATCTGTATCGCCGGCAAATGCCACGAACGCAGCCAGAAACGTACCGACGCCAAACACAAGGCACGCGAGTAACTTGAGCATGTTCACGCGGTTCATAAATGCAAACGTGATAACCAACGGAACGATGACGATGCTGTGCGGTTTTACCGTGCAAGCGAAACCCAATACGACCGCAGCGATGACAAATCGTCGATGCCAGCAAAAGACCAACCCAGCCAGCACAACGAACGCATGAAAACTGTCCGCTTGACCCCAGTATGCCGAGTTGAAAATAACGACCGGGTTGAAGAGATAGAGCGCCGGCCAGAACAGTCGCGATTGCGAATGCGTCGGACCCGCTTGTCGCCAGATAAGCCACGCGATGCCGACGTCGGCGATCAGGTTGGGAAGTTTGAAGATCAGCAGGGTAAACGTCGGTGGCAAACCCGATGCGATTTTTCCGCATACCCAGAGGATGTACAGGTATCCCGGCAAGTAATCGCAATTGGGATGCGCGTTGTAAAATCCGCCAAGTCCAATTTCGGCCAGCGATCGTCCCCACGTCACAAACGTGTTGATGTCCACCGGATGCCCAACCATCGGGGCGATCAAAACGCGGATGACCAACGCAATGGCAGCCAACGGTGCGAACGTCAAGATCGCGTCGACAAGCGCGAGCCGGCGGTCCCCGTTCGGCCGACGGTAATCAGCAAATGGCGGCTGACTTGGTTCAGGCATGGCCGGAATTGTAGCAGAGCTTCGCACGCCATGCTGCTCCAAGTCTTGCGAAGATTCGAACGACGATCCAGACGCCAATGCGGGGTTACCATGAACCCAATTGATTGTTATGCTGTCGCGCTTGTGGGTTGCGGTTTCGACCCATACTGACGTCGTACGAACTGCAACATGCCCGACTTTTGCACGTGAAGTCAGGGAATCAATCAGGAGATATAAATGAAGTTTGCCACCGCTTGCATTCATGTGGGCCAGGACCCAGACCCGATCACCGGTGCCACCATTCCACCGGTCCATTTCACGACGACCTACACGCTCGACGCACCGGGCGAGGGAAAGGGTTTCGTCTATTCGCGGTCGGCCAATCCGACGCGCATTGCGTTGGAGGCATGTTTAACAACCCTTGAAAACGCAAGCGCTGCGTCATCGTTTTCGTCCGGTTGCGCTGCAACGATGGCCGTCCTCTCGACGTTGCGGCCGGGCGATTCGATCGTCGCCTATGCAGACCTTTACGGTGGAACGTACCGAATCTTTGAAAACATTTCGCGCCCCAATGGCATCAATACAAAGTATGCACAAGGGACAGGTGTTGCTGATTTCGAACAACTAATCGATTCGACAACCAAACTGATCTGGCTGGAAACACCGACGAACCCGCTCCTTCGACTCATCGACATCGAAGCCGTCTCGCAGCTTGCAAAGTCGCGCGGTATCGCGGTCGCGGTGGACAATACGTTTGCAACGCCGGCGCTTCAGCAACCCTTATCGCTTGGGGCAGACTACATCGTTCACAGCACAACAAAATACATTGCAGGTCATTCGGATGTGATTGGCGGGGCGGTTGTTGTTAAGGATGCGTCTTTGATCGAACCGATTTTGTTCTATCTTAAATCGGCTGGCGGATGTCCCGGCCCGATGGACTGCTACATGACGCAGCGCGGCATCAAGACATTACCCCTTCGAATGCGCGCTCACTGCGCCAACGCTCGGGCAATTGCCGAATATTTGTCGGGGCGCAAAGGGATCGCAAGCGTGCTGTACCCGACGCTGCCCGACCATCCCGACCGCGCCCTTGCCGAGAAGCAGATGTGCGGTGGCGGTGGGATTGTTTCGCTGTTGCTGGACGGCGGGTTCGATGCGACGAGTCGGTTTTGCAAATCGACAAAGCTGTTCAGCCTGGCGGAGTCGCTGGGCGGTGTGGAGTCTTTAATCAACCATCCTGCCCGCATGACCCATGCATCGATTCCGAAAAATGTGCGCGACGCTCAGGGGATCACCGACAATCTGGTTCGGTTGAGCGTGGGGATCGAGGATGTGGACGATTTGAAGGAAGATCTCGATAAAGCGCTGGCCGCGATCTGACTGGCGGCTAAATGTATTGCTGAAAAACGCCTTGCATGTTGCACTGCTGGAAGAAAACGACGGCCTGCGCTGCGAGCAATCCGGCAAGAAACCCGTTCCACTGAAGCCCGGTCGCCGATTCAATGACATCGCGGCGGCCGGCAACCAGCAGCCCGCCAACACCAGCGATTAACAGGCAGACGATCGCGCCACCGAAGAACAGGAATCGTTTGAATATAAATGGGGCGAGTTCGAGGTTAGCGCTCTTGCCACCAGTTCCGCGAAGCCCCCAACCCAATGCAATGCAGCAATAAATTCCGACTGCCACCAGCGCGATACCCACGAGCGTCGGCATGTAAGACTCGCGCTCCCCTGGTTCCTTTTTCAGTAGAAGCGCGATGACAAACGGTACGGGCAGCAGAATGCACGAGATGATCAATCCTGAAATGAGTGCGTGTTCAGCGGTCAATCGAATCGCCTCCCAAAGAAGTACTCATGCACATCGGTCCAGCCAATCTCGGCAAATTGACCGTTCAATCAAAATTGAAACAAATTTCAACTGCCAAAGTCGTCGCCAATCGGCTGACGTCCAATCATGCCGGCATGGGTCTCGTGCCAATGGCTGATTTGCTTCTCGCCGAGTTTCCAGCACAAGTAAACTTCGCGACCGTCGAGGATCGCGGGGAAGTCCACCAGCCCAAGCGTCCAGTCTTTCAATTCGCAACCAATGAGTTTGATTTCGTCGATTAAATCGTTGAGTCGTTTGGCGCCTTGTGCTGCGAGCGAATCCAATGCGCTGATGTCGTCTGCACGTTCCTGACTCGAAAGCTTCTGGCGACGTTTTTGCAAGTGCTCAAGTTGCTGGTATTGCGCAACGATGTCTGTAACGATTCGCTGCACCAGCGGAAGCGCACTGTTCGCTTGTTCCGGTGTAAAGAATCGTTTTGTTTCGCATCGCGATGCCTCACTCCGTTGGGTCATCTGCTTGCTGTCCATGGTTGGTTCTCCCAGTTATTTCTTGCGGCGATATTCCGGGGCGGTGACCAACAATTTGCGCTGACGAATAATGATGATTGCGATGATACAAATGAATTCAGCGCCAAACCGCCCGTCGCGATGGCGCGTCGATGCATCCGAGCGTTCGACGACTTCCCATCCCGACGACAATATTGTGTTCACCCGTGCGCAGTTCGTCAACGGGTTTTGCAATGAACTTCAAAAAGAAGCGGAAGGAAAAAACCAGAAGGGGAAGGATTCGAGAAGAGTGCCTATTGAATTTCGAATCGATGAACGGCTTCGGTGGTTTTTTGTGCCTGCAAATCGGTGATGGAAACCTTCAGCACATATTCGCCGGCAGAAAGACTGGCTGGAAAGGATACCAGTTGGGCGAGAAAAAAATCTTCGCGCTGTTGGCGCGACAGGTCGACGATTCGATCCTCCGTTTGCGACCAGACCGATCGACCATCTGCCGTGAACAATTCCAGATGCGAACCTAGCTCGGTGCGAAACTGATTGCTCGAATCGTCGTGCCGCGATTTGAAGTGATCCACTTCGCAATACACGATCACACGATTGACCTGGCGTGCACGAAGGTGGCCGGAAGAAATCTCGTCGTAAATGCCAAACGTCTGCACGCGCGAACAAAGTGCGACAGACGGAATGGTAAGCTCAGCCGTATCACGAATCGAATCGCGCAAATCGTCTATGGACGCCAGCACTGCATCGGTATCAAGCAGCGGATCCGAAAAACGCTGATCGACTTTGCCGATCGAAGTGACGAATTGCGAAATCAATTCGCGCTGACGATGGCCCAGCGCCGGAGACAACTGGGCGGCTGCCTTCGGTTGATCGTTGGCCAGTTGCAACAGACTCAAGCGCAACTGCTTTCGCGGATTCGCGGGATCGTTGACCAATGCAATCTTGGCGGCATCGATGAGTTCCTGAAGGTCGCGCGAACTGGCAAGATCGTCGAGCGCCATCCCCTGTTGTGCGCGAACGTTTGACGATGCGGTGCGCGCAATCGGTTGTCGATTCCGGTTCGTTTGAGTCGATTGCGAATACGCGCTCGTCCCGTTGACCCCCACCGATCTGACTGCCGGAGCGCGCTTCACTCCTGGCTGACTGGGCGGCGAAGCTTCGTAGGGAATCGCCTGTTCGTTGGGTTTCGGTTGAAACGCGATGGCCTTCTCGTCGTCGGTTTCACGATCAAGAGAGCGCGCTTTTGCGACGTTATTGCTTTGCCAGGGGATGCCTTCGCGCGGGTTGCCTTTCTTGTCTGTCTTGGATGCGCTTTCATCTTGCGGGTCATTGGAGTTTGACGCGGTTTCGAGGCGTGTAACGAACTCGTTGACGGCTGGGTCGGAACCGTCTGAAGGTGGATTGGAAGAATCGCCTTTGTCGATTTTCGCATCAACCGGGCGATATGCTGCCGGGTCTTCGTTGCTTGGCGAATAGGCTGAATTCCCGCGATTTTCGCCGTATGCGTAGTGATACGGATCCGGTTCGCGGGCAGCTTTCGCCTTGCCAAGCCCCCAAGACCAGCCGCCACTTTGCGAATTCGCGCATCCCATACTTGAGGAACCGAGCATCGTCAGGCCCACGACCATCGCCCTGCCCAGGCGCCATCTTCTCAATGACATTTGCATACGGTTTCGATTCATTTTGCTTCTTCGTTCGAAACTAAGTTACGCGCTTTGAGCTACGATGAACTGCTGAATCGCCGACGACGCGGTAGACAATCCGTTCTTCGATGCGACGTCGGCTTTTAAGAGCGCGGTCAGTTTGTCTTGTAGGTCCGCGACGTTGTGTCGGGCCAGTCGCTTCTGCAAGATATCCGGCGTTGTAAATGCTTGTCGTGCAAGCGAACCGTAAGGCACACCGGATTCGCTCTGTAACTTCAAGTCCAACAGCTTGCGAAACCCCCAGGCCAATCCGCCAACCGCTCGGGCAGGACCGGCTCGGTCCGTCGCCAAAACTTTTTCCCATTTCGTAAGAGCCGCAGCAGTATCTCCCGAAGCCATCGCATCGGTGATTCCGAAGATGTCTTCCTCGCGCACCCGACCAACCAACTCCTCCACATCCTTCGGAGTGATTGCAGGTCGCGATCCAACGAAAATCGAAAGCTTGCTTAATTCAGCGTCGAGTGCAGCAAGCGATTTACCGACGAGGTCAGCCAGTCGCCAGGCGGCTTGGCGATCGAGTTGCTTGCCATACGCCTCGCGCGAATGCTGCGTCATCCAGGCCTGAAGCGCTTGTCCCTTGAGCGGATCGCATTTGATCACTTGCCCGATCTTGGCGATCGTTTTGTAAAGTCGCGTGTTGGCTGGCATGCTGTTGCAATTGAAAATCAGCACGCCCGAATCGACCGGTTGGGTGCAATACTTCTCGAGATTGGCTCGGTTGCGGGTGATGAAGGTATCGGCATCTTCAACGATGACCAGACGCGCACCGCCCAGCAATGAGTACGTTCGCACGTCGTCGAGTACGATCGCCAGTTCAATTTTGCTGCCATCGTAGCGCGTCGGTGGCTCGTCTATCCCGCCGCCTTTGGCCCAATGCTCGCAGATCGCTTCCAGCGTTTGCCGTTTGCGAAACGCATCCTGGCCCACGACGGCATAAACTTGCTTGTTTTCAATTGCGTTTGACTTCACAGCTCACCTATTCGGTTCTGGTCACCACTTCGGATTTGGGTTCATCCTTGCGAGCCAATTCTGCCAAGCGATTCTTTGCAAGCGCAATCGGATCGAAAGACAGCTGCTGCGTCGACGGTGACGTCAAGACTTTCGTATAAAAATCATGGGCTGCAAAGGACTGACCCTTGTACGCAGCGATGTCGCCCAACCGCAACCAAGTCGTTGCATCGTGACGACCAGACGCTACCAAATCAAGTAGCCTGGATTCAGCCTCATCGAACTGCCGATCGTTGATCAGCGTTTCAGCCAAACCGAGTAGCGCATCCGGATGCTTCGGGGCATTCGCCAGCGCCGATTGAAATGCTTTCGCCGACTCGCGATAGCGTCCCAGCGCGTAGAGCGACTGGCCTAAATTCACAAGTGCGTCGGCATGTTGGGGTGCGATGTCGAGGGCTTGTTGATACAGCGCAACGGCGCGTTCGTTGTCGCGCTCCATGCGGAGCGACTTGCCGCGCTTGATCAATTGGTTAAGGCGGTGTTGCTGCGATGCGGATAGGTTTTGCCCTGGTACTTCGATTGAGTGAATGGTTCGATCGAATGCCTTGTCCGACGTGGGCAGCGATTGTCCAGCCGGACTCGGCGACATCTTGACCGGGACAATGTTGGAGATAACGGCAGACATGTTACCGCCCTGATCCGTTACAGCCACTCGAAATTCAAGGTTGCCCGATACATCATCAGGGACCGTCCATTCGTATAAGCCGATGTTTGGAAGTTGCGCTTTTGCAATTCGCCAATCGGACTCGCCGACGTTGCGGTACGCAATCTGAATCGGCCGGGCATTCAAGTGAGAATCGATTGCCGACCACTCCAGACGAACAACAGGTTCGCCGCTGGCATGCATGAACACACGTGCGAGTTGAAGTTGAAGGATCGGTTCGGTGTAATCGACGAACACGCTGAAATGCGGAAGCGTGTCAGAATCGGGGGCAGGTCCGGACGCCCCGGCACTATTTGTGATAACGAAGAAAAGTTCGTGTAATCCCTCTTGCTTGGCGACGAACTCAACGGGTGAGATCAAATCATTGTCGAGTCCAAAGAACTTCCAAAGTTCCTCCCCATTCAGTCGATGCCAAAGCTCGACCCTTTCCAAGGGGGCGGCACCGTCGCTGACCGAATAGGTAACGTCAAACTGCGCCGTACGAACCCGCGGTGCGCTGGCGATATCCTGACCGAAGGCGTGCATTGGCACGATCGATGCAACGAAGCAAAGCAGAAAGATGGGTTTGAGTTCGTTCAAGTTCATGTCAGATTCAAGGCAGCCGCGGTGATTCAGCGCACCGGTTCTCGTGATTCAAATGTCCCTCCCAGATAAATCGGACCGATAATTCAGCCGTCTGTAGGGAAAGAGATACAGGGTTACCGGACTCAGACAGCCGAAATCTTCAACTTCGTGACCGTAACTTACTGTTAATAAATGCTTTAGAGTCATTATCCGGGAGTCCGGTCAAGGACGGTGCCAGGTCCACCGCTTTCGTAAAGTTATGATTTCAAAGAAGTTATACGCAAGACGGATAATCTTTCCCAATCTGCCTTTTTGTCCCGAATTATCCATTTGATTGCCGAAATCCGCGTTTGCATCATCCAAAACGCGGTTGGAGAGGTCGAAATCCTTTGCGTGCCCCGAGATGCTCTGCTAGACTTCCGCCCCGGAAGGTGCCCAAGGACGGGCATGAACGAATTCAAGCCGGTGGTGTGGACGGATATTGAGGCAGGAGTTTCCCAATGGAAGCATACGAACAACTGAGGCATCTTGTAGAGTCAGCCGCTGACGACGTACGCAAGGCGACTGGTGGCAATAAGGCGGCTGGAACCCGCGTTCGCAAAATCATGCAAGAAGTCAAAGCCGCTGCTCAAGAGGTTCGCAAGCAAATCCTCGAAGTTCGCTCGACCGAGGGCAGCTAGGCAGTTCGGTACACACGCTGTTGGCGCGGTGCGTGTTCATTGGTGGTTGGTTCCGAATGCGCTGGAGCAATACCGGCAGCGGTTGACCTTGTTAGACATACTTTCGGCTGTTATCTAAACCCAACGCATTTTATGGGTTGCCAATTCTGAATTCTGAGGGCGACGGGCTCACAGATTCGGACATGCTTCAACTGTAAGTCCGACGATTGAACGACCTTTGTGCGTCGATGGTTGCATTCGGTCGATGATTCAAGTCGGTCGATGATTGAACGATTCCATCACCAAGCCACGGACGTGGTCTTTGGACGCTACTTAACTATTTGAACACACATGCCACCGCCACTTCTCATTGAAAGCGATCTCTTCACCGATCGCGAAGAAGTTTATTCCCACCAGGACATTTATGAGAGAATGCCGCATAAATTCGAGTTTGCACTGCTCGATGGCCTGACATACGTGGACAAGGAAGCCGGGCTTGCGGTGGCTTATCACGATTGCAAACCGGATGGGTGGTGGGTTCGTGGTCACGTTCCGGGTCGGCCAATCTTCCCGGGTGTCCTCCAGCTCGAATGCAGCGCCCAACTCATTGCATTTCTGACCCGTTATGTGGACGGCTGCGATAAGTTTATCGTTTTCAGCGGGGTCGAGCAGTGTCGGTTCCGCGATGCGGTCATACCGCCATGTCGCCTTTATGTGCTGGCAAGGATGATCGAAGACCGCACCCGACGCGTCAAAGCCGACGTGCAGGGCGTGGTCGATGGCAAGATCATGTTTCAAGCCATCGTCGCCGGGATGCAAGTCTAAATGGTTTTGGTTTTCCCTTTGTTAACAAATCAATAAGAACGTCATAACTCATTTCTTATCAGCAGATTGTGGCGCTAAGATTCGATTGGTCACGCCGAATTTCATGCTTTTCCAACCCTTGTTGCAATACCCTCGCCCCTCGTCTCTTTGTCATGATTCCGAGCCTTGACCCCCAGTAGTTGTTTGGTATATGTTAGGGTTTTGTCGGGGTGGCTGATCTGCTGGTGCGGAGCGGTTCAATCAATGGGTGAACGGCAAGGGGGGAAAGGGCCGATGGCGTCGAACGATTTCAGCGGAATTGAGCAATTGACGGTGGGGCAGCGGAAACTGGTTGAAGAGAACATGGGATTGGTGGGTTTGCACATTCGGCGGTATGTGCGGAACACTGCCGTCGGTAAATCGGATCGGGACTATGAAGATTTGTTTCAGGAGGGGTGCATTGGGCTGATTCGGTCGGCACGGAAGTTTGATCCGGATGGTGGTATTCCATTTGCAGCGTTTGCACTTCCGCGGATTCACACGGCAGTCAGTGCGGCGCTCTTGCGTGATGAGTCGCTGATTCGTGTGCCTCGCAAACGCAGTCGCAAACCAAAGTGCAAGCGAAGCGTGGATGGTTCCAAGGTCGAAGCCCCAAAACGCGAAATACCGAAGGTTTATTCGCTCGACATCGATCCGCGCTTGGATGAGAGAGTTGACTCGGTAGCGGCAGGTCCGTCGCGAACGATTGGCGATCGGCTTCGCGAGAAGTACGAACAGGCGTTGGATATCGCAACTCGGATCGTGGCAAGACGAAAAGCCACCCGCAGCGACCGCGCAGAATTGATCGAGCGAATTATTCAACAGCGGTTGCTCGTTCCGGAAGAGGATTCAAAGACAGCCCTTCGTCAAATCGCCCGCGATACAAACTCATCGTACTCGCGCGTGCTGCAATGCGAACGACGGATTCAGGTGGCCATGCGCCGAGCGCTGACTGGCGACCTGGAATTCAGGCAACTGCGAGAAACCGCCCGTCGCAGCGAAGTCGGATCAAACCAGGAAATCGACCCGGACCTGGAAAAGTCGCTGCGCGAAGAAGCCGCGGAAAGTTGCTGGCGAAGACTAACCGCACTAAAGCGACCAGCCCGCAAGCGCTTCATCAGATCAATGGGAAGCGGTGCCGACAAACACACCCGCGAGACATTCCGCAAGATGTTCATCGCGTTGCCAAGAAGCGAGTCGGATGAACTGCTAAAGAAAGTAAGCTCAGAGTAGTTGTCTTGTGGCGAATTGGCCAGTACCAACCAGGAGATGGCAGAGGTCGCGGATCGTGTTAACGTTTTCGATTTCGACCCAGTAAATCTGGCTCGCATACTTTTCAGACTTATGCCAAATGTAAATGAAACTCGCGAAGCAGAGTAGACCCATTGCAAGGATCAGGAAACTTGCATGAATGCCGACGGGCAACAACACGAAGGTTGCAACAAACAAAACAAATCCTGCTATAAGGTGCAACCAGTCATTCCGGTACCAAATCCTGGCGCGGTGTCTGAGTTCGGGGCTAATCTGCATGATCATTGAGATGATTTCTGGCAAGCCCTTTTCTCTATAGTGCGACACAAGCGAACTTGGCCGAAGGTTTTCAGTATTCACGCCAGCTTCATTCATCATTTCGCGGATCATAAGAAACGCGCCGGCGGTTCGGCATAGGCGCCCGAGAAAGTTCGGCTCTGGGATGCACAACACTTTGGCGTGGCGCGCGACAAAAGAGCAGACGTCGGACAACGCCTTGGTTTTTGCCGGACGCAACACGGCCTTCCACTCTGCCAGCGGTGCGTCCATATCAAACCACTGGTTAAGTAGCTGAGCGTTGTACAACCATGTACGCCCCATGTCTTCACTGTAGCATTGCCAGTCGCGGACTTTGGTGTCGAGCGTCAATTCGATCGGGTCGACCTCGTCATGCCCGATCAGCAATTCATGCCGCTGCCTCAGCGATTCGAACACTTCGGCGACCTTAAGATTTCGCTCCTCAAAAATTTCATACATATCCCAAACCTTAGCTGCTATTTTGGCTTCCGGCAATATCAAAATAGAGTACGGCTTGCCGCACCTGTTACCGTTTGAATCTTGCACGTATCCGCCGATGAAACTTTAAGGTGTGTGCCACCGTTACGAAGATTGGCGTTAGATACCAGTATTGCTTGCGAAGATACATGACCATCAACCTTGCACTCCAACGGTCGGCAACATCTTCTTTTTCTTTGAATTCCGGTTTTTTGGTTTCGTGGATGTGATGCCCGAATTCGTGGTAAAGCACTTCGCCGATCGCAATGTCTTGAAGTAAGGGAATCCGAAGTGCAAATCTGTTCCAACCGCTAAGCGTATTGTCGACAATTAGTCGAATCCATGCTGGCTCGCCTTTCCATTTTTGCATGTACATGCCACGGCAATCGCGTTGTTGCACTCGCTTGTTTCTGCTCTTGAGTTTGCCATGCGGTCCACCACGGGAAAGGCTGGCCGTGTCCGTCAGCACAATCGTCTTGAGGCCCCACTTGTACTTGTCCGGAATGCATCCGACAAGCCGTTCGACGGCAGCGCGAACTCGAATCGGTGGCTTGTAGTTCTTGTAGCTCTCAACGATGTCGATCTTGCATATGTTCGGTTGGGACTTGTCGTCGGTCACGGGCTTTTTGCCGGTCGATGGTTCGTTTGCGCCGGTTTCGGGGTCCGTAAGCACAAGAATCAATTGATCGTCATCATACCAGCGGTTAGTCTAATATTCATGTTTGGGTCGCTGTCTACACTTCGGAAGGACATCGCAATGAATGTTTCAATGAGTCTTGCAGATCGTCTGCGACGCATGGTATCCACTGCTGTGTTTACTCTGGGGATTCTGGTGTTGTGGCTAACTCCGGCATGCAACGTGGATTCGGTGTTCGAACTCGATTGCCCCGGCCTGACGATTGTGGGCGATCGCGCTCGGATCGGAATCACGCTGACGTCCGACGACAGCTATTTTACGTTCACCATTGAAGATACTGAGCCTGAAGATACCGATTTCGTCATTGAGCAACTACCATTGGATCCGGACAACTCCAACGGCGGAATCGATTTCCAGAGCGAGATTCCAGCCTCGGCGGTTGTCGTTGTCACCGAGATCGCCAGCGACGGAATTCAAAAGGGAACTCCGCTCGAGTGTGCTATCGAGTTTGTGGACGCTTCCGCGATCGATTGCGACGGACCATTTGCGCAGGAAGGGATCGGCAATTTCTGCGAATTCGATGCCGACTGCAACCAATGCCAGGTTTGCTTGAGGGCATCGTCCGTTCCCTCGTCAACCTGTGCGGTTAGGATTCCGTGCGAAAGCAGCCTTGATTGTCAGGCGGCTAGCGTGGACAGTCAGGGCGCTTTCGACGTCAATTTCTGCGAGGATGATGGATTCTGCCGTTAGGCTATTCTGCCTTAAATTCCAGATATGGCGCGATTCTCGAAACCGTTACCGGCCCGATCCCTCTTACATTTTCCAAGTCTGCCGATCTGTTGAATACCGGCATGCCGTCTTCACGTTTGTTTTCCTGACGATATTCGATGATGCGCTGGGCCGTCACTTCACCGATGCGCGGGAGCAGTGCCAGGTCCGGCCAGCTTGCGGTGTTGGGGTTGATTCGCAGGCCTTCGGTCTCGCTTGCGGCGGACGCCAGTTCAACCGGGGTGCTTGTGATTGCGACTGTTAGCCAGACGCAGGTCAATGGAATGACGATTGCGAAAGGGGCTGTCAGTAGCCTTGTTGAATCTTGGTTTGCCTGCAATGGGTCCATTTGTTTCGGATCGTAAATGCTGGCGAATATTCAGTGGAACACCTACTTGGATAATCGCATTGAACCGCGAACTCAACTCGCTGCTTTGGTCGGAGCGCCATCGGCATCGGTACCGAGGTCTTTTTTGATTTCGACCAGTTCTTCGTAGGCGGGTTTGGGTTGGCCGTCGCCGGCGATCAATCCCGCATGGGGCAGGAAGTGAGGGCTGTCCTCGCAAAAATCCTGCCAGGTGATGGCTTCGACAAACGGTTTGCTCAGGGCGATGTGATACACGCGACGCATCCATGCCCTTTGAATTTCCGGCGACCAGTCGCGATGCCACGCACCGCCAGCCGACGCCGCCACCTTGCCCTCCCACGAATCGCCCGATCCAACGTCAGGACTCGACGGCACTTGAATTCCGGTGATGTGGACGGGCTTACCGAAGTTGGCAAATCGATCCAGCATCGACGAAATCGCGAATATATCGCGAACGTACCGTCCCTCGGACCCCACGCCCAGACAGCACTGCACACCGAATGCATCGAAATTCAGGCCGTTCTGCATGATCATTTCGGCGTAGAGCATCGGGGGGATGGTTCGCTGGTTGCTGGCGTAATATTCGCCCCAGGGCATGACGATGTCGATAACTGCCAGGCTGCGCGGAGCCGTCTGCTTGGCGACCGAGACAGCCATCCGCGTTAGTTCCATGAGTTGTTCAAAGTTGAACTGGAAGCAGTTCGATGCATGAATGCCGGAGATCACGTCCCAAACGGAAACGTATTGCCCGTATCGTTTGATAATGCGGGTGACGTGTTCGTACACCAAATCGCGGATGGCCTCGAAGTCGTGCTCCCAGATGTACAACCAATCGGGAACGTTGGCTTTGGTGAACGACACCAATCCGCAACCTCGCACGGGAATCTGGTGGCGACTGGCCCAATCGATCCAATCGTCGGTGGCTTGCCAGTTGAGTTCCTTTTCGCGCGGTTCGATGTCGCGCCAAGAGAAGGGAATCGCAACGTAATCGCAACCTTTCGGAATCAACTCGCGCACTTTGGCTTCGGTCGATTTTGGATTGATCCGCGTGCCAAGCAGGCGTTTTGGGAAGCCGCTGACTTGCTTTCGCCGATTGAGAAAAATCTCAGCGTGAAAAGCGGTGAGCTGCTCGGAAGCCATGATTGCCATGGCGATACCCTTGTCTGCGATCTCTGCCGCCTCATCTGGAGTGTTGGCTTGCAGCGCCAGGATCAACTGATCGCGGGCGAGGTCGATGAGCTTGGCGACTTCCTCGATGCCTTCAAAATCGAACAGACCCCAGTCTTCCCGTTTCTGCGCGATTCGCATAAGTCGACCGCGCAGCAGTTCGACTTGCAGGTTGTACGGCTGGTCACGTTCGGGAAGGCGGGTGGTTTCGAGAACCATGCGTCCGCCGCCCTTGATCGGCCAAACGATGGCGAGGGCTGCCGGTCCACCGGCTTTGGTGTTGCAGATGAACTCGTTGCCCTTCGACTGAATGTCTGCGCGGAGGGGTACGCTGTCGCTGCCAACCAGGTACGCACCATCGAGGTCGATCTTCTCGGTGGTTGCCCCGTTGTTATTGACAGAGAATCGCAGCATGGTTGCCCTTTGAGTTGCGTTTAAGAATGGTATCGGCTCTGGTCCCGAAGGACCCACAGACTTTTCCACATCTTAGCGAAGCGCGAGTGTTGACCCGCCTGGATTTTCGTGTGAATGGTTGCGTTGCGCCCGCCGACCAACCGCTACCATTCAGAGCAACCCCATTATGCCCGAGGCGTTGTGGGGCGTCGAGTGTCAGCGATGTATTATTTTGTCTTGAGTGTTGGACTGTTTTGCGGTGAAAACGGGCAGAATCGCGGACGACTTCAATACACTTCTTTAGTAGTTTATGGGAATTGTTGAACGGTTCAGTTGACCGGATTGGGCAAGGGTTGACCGGTCAAACATGCGACGACGTTGGCTGCGGCCATTCGGGCCATCCATTCGCGCGTTTCCGTTGTGGCGCTTCCGATGTGCGGAACGCAGAGGACATTGGGCATGCTTAGCAATTCGGTTGGGATATCGGGTTCGAATTCGTAGACGTCGAGCGCTGCGCCGGCGATCTTGCGATTCTTGAGACAATCGATCAAGGCGGATTCTTTCACGACGGCGCCGCGACTGGTATTGACGATGTAGGCGGTCGGTTTCATGCGCGATAGCAGTGGCGCGTCCACGAGGTGTTTGGTTTCGGGCGTCAGAGCCACATGCAACGAAACGATGTCGGATTCTCCGTACAATGCTTCAATGGATACGCGACGTCCGCCAAACGATTCGATTTCGGCGTTCCTTTGTCGAGAGGTGTATAGCAGTTTCATATCAAAACCGCGTGCCCGTTTCGCGACGGCTCGTCCGATCGCTCCTGCACCGACGATGCCCAGCGTCTTGCCAACGATATCTGCACCGAATATCTGCATTGGGGCTATGCCTTCCCACGAACCACTTCGCGCGAGTTGTTCTGCACTTCGCAGATCGCGGATCAGCGACAGCATGATGGCCATCGTCAGGTCGGCTGTCGCAGCCGTCGGTGCTTCGGGTGTGTTGGTGACGCGGATGCCCAGGCGCGATGCGGCTGCAATGTCGATGTTGTCGGTTCCGACGCCGTAGTTGGCGACGATCTTGCAAGTGGGGGCGGCTGCCTGAAGTATTGTTTCGCTAATCGTGTCACCGACGAAGCACACAAGCGCGTCTGCACCGTTGACCAGTTTGCAAAGCGAATCGGGTGTGTGAATTGTGTTGGCGGGTCCGATTTCAAGTTGGCCCACAGACCGAAGCATCGACAAACCGGCTTCGGGAATCGGCTGAGTGACAGCGATCCTTCGGTTGATCGGATTGTTTTTGTCGCTCACGGTTGCTTCCCATCTCCAAGTTTGCAGAATAGCCCGCGCTGTAAGATTGACACGATTGTACGGGGCGGTTGGAAATGGATCGACCGACATGCGACGTTAATCCATCTGCCGGACTGCGACTGACATGGGTTGATCTCCGGATTTCTCACAGGAAAGGGCGTCATGATCGAAAGCTGCACCAATGTGGTGACCGAAACGACGATTCCGAACGCGAAAGTGCGTCGCGGTAAGGTTCGCGATATTTACGAACTCGCCGATTCGCTGCTGCTCGTAGCCACCGACCGGATCAGCGCCTATGACGTGGTATTGCCGACGGCGATACCCGGTAAGGGCGAGATGCTGACGCGGTTGTCGCGGTTCTGGTTCGAGTGGCTTGGCGATACAGTGCCGAATCATTTTCTGGGAATGGTCGAAGACAAAGCACCGGACGGATTGGATGCGTATCTCGATCAACTTCAAAATCGCACGACGATCTGCCGCAAGTGCGAAGTGGTTCCCATCGAATGCGTTGTGCGGGGGTACATCACAGGTTCGGGCTGGAAGGAATATCAGCGCGACAAGACGGTCTGCGGCATCAAACTGCCGGACGGTTTGCAGCAGTGTCAAAAACTTGAAACGCCGATTTTCACGCCAGCCACCAAAGAAGAGGAAGGCCACGATATCAATATTTCATTCGAACGGGCGTGCGAGATCGTTGGCGATGACGTGATGACCAGGCTTCGTGACGTGAGCATCGACATCTACACGCGAGCAAGCGAGTACGCGGCGACGCGCGGGATCATCATCGCCGATACCAAGTTCGAGTTCGGGGTATGCGATGGCAAGTTGCTCTTGATCGACGAGGTACTAACGCCCGATTCGTCGCGGTTTTGGCCGAAAGACAAATACGAATCCGGTCGCGATCAGGAGAGTTTCGACAAGCAGTACGTTCGCAACTATTTAACGGAACTCGTCGATGCCGGTAAGTGGGACAAAACGCCACCGGGTCCCGAACTTCCGGAAAAGATCGTAAAGAATACGGCTGCGAAGTATCGCGAAGCGTGCGAACTGCTGATGGGTGGTCGCGGCTAACCGCAGATGAGCGACGTAATCGCAAATAAGTGACACAGCATGGCACAGCTTGACTATCGAACTGCCGGCGAATCGCATGGGCAATCTTTGATCGTGATGATTGAGGGATTGCCAGCCGACCTGCGCCTGAACCTCGACTTGATCAACGGCGAAATGCGTCGGCGGCAGGGTGGGTATGGTCGCGGTGGGCGAATGAAGATCGAGACGGATGTGGTCAATATCCTCTCGGGAATTCGCAGCGGTTCCACGATCGGTTCGCCGATGGCGGTGCAGGTCGCGAACAAGGATTGGCGGATCGATGAGGCCCCGGTGGTCAATCGTCCGCGTCCCGGTCATGCAGATTTAGCCGGTAGTTTGAAGTGGTTGACGACGGATTGCCGCAGCACCCTCGAACGAGCCAGCGCTCGCGAAACGGCTGCCCGTGTTGCTGCCGGCGCAATTGCCAAATGCCTGCTCTTGGAATTCGACGTTGACGTGGTCGGGTTTGTGCGAAGCATTGGCCCCGTTGAGTCGGACATCGATCCGATGAACGGTCCAGATGGGTTGCGAGATTTGCGCGACGCGAATGAGGCGTACTGTCCGGATCAATCCGCAGCAGAAAAAATGATCGAAGCCATCCGCCAGACGAAGGTGGACAAGGATACCGTTGGCGGCATCGTCGAAGTGCAGGTGCATGGCCTCCCTCCGGGTGTGGGTAGTTGCTTTCGATGGCAGGACAAACTCGACGCGCGTATCGCCGGTGCGATCGTCAGCATCCAGGCGTTCAAGGGTGCGGAGATTGGCGACGGGTTCGACGTGGCCAGCAAACCGGGCAGCCAAGTCCACGATGCGATTAATTACGATGCCAGCAAGCGAGATACGTCGAATCTAGGTTTCGTGCGAAAGACCAATCGGTTGGGTGGATTCGAAGGCGGGATGTCCAACGGTCAACCACTGATCGTGCGCGGCGTCATGAAACCGATCGCCACGCTCTTGATGGGCATGGACAGCGTTGATCTCAAGAGCAAGTCCGCCGAGCGCAGCGATTATGAGCGAAGCGATGTTTGTGCGGTTCCGGCAGCCAGCGTGGTTGCAGAAAATGTCGTGGCGTTTGAAGTTGCCCGGGCGATGCGTGAGAAGTTTGGTGGGGACACCATGAACGAAATGCGCGCCGCCTACCAACACTACCTCGATGAAGCCCGCAAGCTCTAGCAGCGGGCGAACTCGTTACGCGGGCCATTATCCGTTGGAGTCATTTCTTGCTGCGTCATCGTAAGATCATTCTTGCATTATCGATCTTGATCGTTGTCGGTTCGATATCGTCGGCGATCGGATACGCGGTTTACATTCGCAGCGATTCGTATCGGCATTCGGTCGAGCGACAGGTGGGCGATTACTTGAAGCTGCGCACCATGATTGAACGGGTTACGCCCGTCTCCGGCAGCTGCCGAAAATTTTCCGGGATTCAAATATTCCTGCCCAAAATCGAATCGCCGACGTTTCGCTGCGACGATGCATACTGGCAACTTAATGCTGGCGACGAAGGTAAACAGATTGCCCTCCAATTACATTCGGGAACGCTGGTTCTCGATTCAAACGATATCGGTCCGAACGAATACCGTGCGATGCTCGCGAGCGGTTTTGGGCACGATTTTCAGGCGTTGGGTTTGGCGACCGTTCAGCTTCGCGGATTCGATATCGCCTGGAAACGAAACGACCTCGCGTTCGTCATTCAAGGTACGGAAGGCGATGTGCGTTTTGCGCCCGCAGGCACTGGTCACGCGATCCTGACAGCTCAACGATTCAACGGCAGCGAGTTAACCGCCCCGTTGAAGGTGGATGCGTTGTTTACACCGGGTGCGGGATTGGAGTTTCATCATGTCTCGCTCGATGTGCCACCGGTCCCGATCAGCGTATTGGGATTGGGGCGCTTCCTGCGAAGCGAAATCAATTCAGGTTGGTTTAACGGTGCAATCACCTTGCGCGACGATGCGGAGGCGCAGCGGATTACCATTCGCGGAGCGCTTGGCGAAGTGCGGTTAGAAGAGTTGGCTGCCTCGATGCTCGATGAACCGGTGCGGGGCCGCGTTGACATTATGCTCGACGAAGCCATCGTTTCTGAGCGGCAGTTGGAGTCGATGACCTTTCGCGGCAGCCTCTCAGATGTTCGATTGGAAGACATCGCCTCACTCGCCAAGGTGCCGGGTTTGACTGGCCTCGTCAATCTCAAGGTGCAGCAAGCCCGCATCGTCGGAAAAGAGATCGATCACGCCAGTATCGTTGGCGATGGTTCGCGCATTCCATTGGAGGCGATCACGAAACTGATCGGGCGCGGTGTGGTCACAGGCGAACTTCGCGTTGTGATCAACGGTCTGCTCGTTGAAAACAACGAAGTCAAATGGGCGGATATTTCTGTCGATGCTGTTGGCACGAAAGGTAAACCGGGAACGATAAGCCGCACGATGATTTTGGGCGTTGCCAAAGATGTACTCGGCGTCGAGCTTGGCCGGTTGGCATATATTTTGCCTGAGACGATTGAATATGTGGATTTTGGAGCGAAGGTGCTGGTCGATCGTGGGCGATTGCGATTCGAAGGGTCGCACGGTGACGACGGCATGAGCGTGTTGACGGTTCGCGATCCTATTCTGGGGCGACCAATCTCGGTGTTCGATGCACCGAAAACCTCGTATCGGCTGGACGATCTCTTGGCGAAGGCCCGCGAGCGACTGGAAGAGTACGATCTGGAAGACGTGCAGGGTTGGCTGGAATCGACGCGACAGAAGGGTGATGCCGAAAGATGATGCGGATTAGTCCGACTGGGTGGCGATACCCCATGCCGTCATTCCCGCGCACGGACATTATGCACGGCTAGCACGCAGCTTTATTTACGTTAAGAGCTTTCGTCCCAAGTTGCTGCACGGACATATTCGACGGACGACTATGTTGACTTACTGAACAAATGTCGCTGAGCGTCGGGTATTCTTG
>JANQQE010000006.1 GCA_028285105.1 Alphaproteobacteria bacterium | reverse complement strand
TGTACCGAGTGGCGGCCGCAATGGTTGCCGAAAACTGATCGATCGCAAGATTTCCAGGGACGATAGTTACAATCCCAGATTAGACAACGCGGGATCGGCCCAACCCAAACCGCAAGGAAGTGGTCTGGGGCCAAATAGAAAATGAAGCACGCGTCGCGGACAGCCTGAGGTAGATTTGGACGACGCATGAAGGATTAGTGGCCGCATTACCACTACGCCTCCCTTTGAAACCACGCAAGGCGTACCATCCTGCTCCTTGCGAATCCGATCAATTTCGTCGGATTCCAACGTGCCAAACCGGTGCGATCCTTTGATGACGCGCAACGGCCCATTTGAATGTAGCGAATCGTCGAGGTGCAGACGCACGGCGATCATGCAGGAAAGAACTTCGTCGGGACCGTACACGAATGTCACGCCCTCCTTCGTAGACCAGCCCGAAAGATTCTTCGAATCCACGCGATTCGCAACAGGAATGCTGCAATCCTGATGCCAAGGCACCAACCAGTTGCTCGATGACGATTTGTTAAAGTAAGTGCATTGAATGAGGGACAACTGATTCAACTCGGATAACTGAATACTTAACTTCCTTTGAATCTGTTCGCCTAGCTCGCGACACCATTCATGATCCAGAAGGCGGCGTGTTCCGGCCTTGGGCAAGCCAAGAGTTTCGATTCTCCGCGCCAACGCGTCACATTCGCCCGCGTCAAGAACACGCCCAACTAACGCGAACCCGTCCTTATGAAATGTCATTGACTCGATCATCCGTCAGACAAACTCCCGATGCATTCGACGTTGTCTGCCTCATCTGGTGGCGAGTCTTGGCTCAGTATGGTTTTCTTGTTCCAACTGATTATGGCTCCGATCGCCAACAATAGAAACCCGAACGTGATCACGATGATGGCGTTCCCATGCGGATGGTGCCTGATCCAGTCGACGACGTGTGGAATCGTACTCACGACACCGATGACTGTCGCGACTGAACGGTAATGCGTCCAGCGCATTGCGAATCCGGCGAACATCAGTACGCCTATGATCGCTACGCAATGGATCTTGGCCATGTACACTTCGGTGGGCGAATTCGACTCAGCCGCAAACGCCCAGCCGGCTACCACCAAGAAGCTTATGGGTACCAGTCGCCACGCCAAACTGATGCGTCTCACAGCGACGTGCAGAAACAGCAGCCCCGTCCAGCCGGTTGTCGCCGTACACAGGAAGTCCGATTCCCTGGTCAATTCGGGCAGCAGCTTTACGATCACGATCTGATGCAAAACAAGTCCGACCGCACAGAGCGCCCGCGATCGCCGAAACCACGCGGTGGCAAACAAATACCACGCAGCCACGAGCAGTGCGATCCCCTGCTGACCGTTTTGAAGCAAACCGTCTAATGGTTCGAACGAGAAATTGCGCCGCCCCAAATCCAGAAATGCCCCACGGGTCGCCGTCCAAAGAAGTGCAATGGCGGCAGCGTGACGCAATGATTCCCAACCCAGCAAAACATGCCCCCTCCACCAGACGATGCCCGCCAGCAGTAGCGCGACGAATAGCGGATCGACGTAAACCAGCAGCGCATCATCAAATGAAACGGATTGAGAAAACTGATCGATGGATAGAACGATACCCAATACTGGCAGGCAAAGGATTGCAGCCAGGATTTCGCGTTGAACAAAATGCGTGCGGAATCGAATCGCGACCAGCCCGATGGCGGCCAACACCGGTGCAATGTAGAATACCCGAGCATGCCCGACAAATGCGTGATTCATGGCATACAGGTGCAACATCGCCGCACCGGCAGCCGCCGCAACGAGTCCTCCGCTGACCCTTAGTTCGTGGGCACGATGAAGAAATATTCCAACCGCCCAAATCGCACCTGCAACGATCCACCATAAGCCATACAGCAATAACTCGTTAACGCCTTCCTTATCCATCGATGCCCGCAAAACCGGTTGCGCAACGGCGACCATGAGTAGGAACATTGCGGTGCAGGCGACAGTCGCCCGTCTCAACTTCCAGCCAAATGTTCGGGCGACACAAAGCACTTCACCCATTGCAACCGCGACCGCCCCCAACGCGAGGGCGAAACCCATGCGCGGATTTGCAGCCGTCATTTCCATCGTGGCGATGAGTGGACCTGTCCAGAAGACCGTCCCGATGACGAGGATCGACGGCTGATCTTCCGGCGCGCGAATGTTGTGTCGCAGCGCGATCAAGATCGACGTCACCAGCATCTCGTACGCCTGCAAAACGGCAAGTGTCGTGAGAATCAAGACCACGTCGCCTGCCGGCGGTCTCCGCTCTGGAACGAGAAGCATCCTTGCGCCATAAGCAATACATGCCGCACTGAGGACGTACGCGAGGTTTCGTTGGACCCACCATCGCAGGGTGGGCGAAGAGCATGCGCGCAGCGTGGGGGTCATAGCCGCATCTCCACTATGGGGAATGAAGTCGGTGCGCGGTACGGTACCACGCGAGTCAGGAAATCGTTAAGCGATCGGCGTTACAACTGCGAACGGTGAATTGCGCAGAGATGAATGAAGGGTATAATGGCGTTTGCGACATATGATGACGCAACGACTTCACCGTCTAACCTTTCTATGTTTCGAAACACCGCCAAGTCAAGCGAAAACCGTTGCGGTGCCTGGCGTCCTCGGGTTAAATAAGCGTCGACATTGCGAATGTCTTGAACGACTTAATGGGATCATGCCATGAATAAACGAACTTTTTCTGATTGTATTTGCTTCTCGCGCCGCAGCTTGGGCGTTCTGGTACTGTCGGTGATGCTCGGATGCGGCGTCGCATGTCAACCGCCTGCCATCGATCCCGGCGGTGGCGACAATGGAGGCGGCAACAACGGAGGCGGGAACGATGGTGGTGGCGGCAATAACGGTGGTGGCGGAAACAACGACGGGAATGCTGTCGCCGTCGATCAGTTAGCCGCCATCGCGCTCGATGCCGACGGGAATCTCATCGGAGCCGATGTGGTTGGAAATCAAATCGTGCGCATCAACCGCGCAACCGGCGCAGCTACGTTGATCTCCGGTAACGGTGCAGGTAGCGGTCCCGAACTTGATTCGCCCGACGGAATCTTTCGCGACGCCGATGGAAGCCTGCTCGTTACCACGTTGGCCCGGCTTATCTTCCGAATCGATGCCGCAACTGGCGATCGCACACTTCTTCTCGATGCGAGTGTTCCGGAAGATCTGTTTCCCGACTCGTTCAGCGGTATTGCGGCGACGGTTGACGGTTCGGTGTATGTGACCAACTTTCTGTCCGCACCCGATATCGGCCAGGTCGATTCCCAAGCCGGCGCGCTCGCCGATGTTTCCGGCGGCAATTTCACCAGTGGCGTGAACGATATTGTACCCCTCGGCGGAAACAGAGTACTCGTCGTCGATGTGTTTCGTCGCGCGATCGTCGAAGTCGCATTACCTGGCGGTGACGTCACCATCGTTTCAAACGTCGACACGCAAGCCGGTCCAGCAGACACTGAAGTCGGCGAGGGTCCGGACTTCGGTCAATCGCCCCGCACCCTCGCCGTCGCCGATGACGGAACCATCTACGAAGGCGACGAAGCCAACAGTTCATTCGGGCTTGGCGTCTCAGTCATTTTCGCAATCAATCCCGACAGTGGCGACCGTACCGTCGTTTCGGGTCCGGACAATGGCGATGGACCGGAGATAGGCCGTCCCCTCGATCTGATCGTCGATGCCGATGGTCTGCTGGTCATGATCGATGCCAACCATCCCGGACTACTCATCGTCATCGATCCGGAAACGGGCAATCGATCCTTCTTGGGTGGCAGCTAAGCCGCCCAATCGCCGAGAATTTAGACGCTCATGGCGCTCCCCCAAGCGGCTGAAGTGATACTTTGCTTGCAATTCTGCGGTGTGCGACTGTAGGTAAGTTCGCAAGTCAGCCGAAAGACAGGATAAGTGTTGGTACGCCGACACATCCAGAGGGGGTAGCATCACATCTGTCTTAGCGGTCCCGATCGCGCCCACCCCCTACTTACGCGCGAGTCTTTTCGTGGATCGAAAATCTCGGAGCGATTCTCATGGGAAGCCCACGTTACATCATCAGTCGATCGACGAAGTGCAACATTGCGGTATCGGTTTTCGCCCTCGCCGGACTCGCTGTCGCACAAAATGCCCACGCCGTCACGCGCTACGTTGACGACGACGCGCCGCTTGCTGGCGACGGACAAAGTTGGGCGACGGCCTATCGCTTCCTTCAGGATGCGCTGGCTGAGGCGGCGATCAATCCAGTCATCACCCAGATTCGTGTGGCTGGTGGAACGTATCATCCAGACGACTCCGAAGGGGCAGGCGCCATCAACGGTTCGCGCACCGAGTCATTCGTGTTGCAGGACGAAGTGGTTATCGCCGGAGGCTATCGCGGATTGGGTGGCGGCGGAAATCCAAACGATCGTTTGCCCAATGAATTCGTCTCCGTCCTCAGCGGCGACCTTGCTGACAACGATGGATCGAACTTCGCAAACAATGGCGAGAATAGTTTTCACGTCGCCCGTGCTGAGTTCGGCGCCGATCCGACGGCAGTTCTCGACGGGCTTGAAATCACCGGAGGCAATGCCAACGGAAGCAACGGTCCCGGCATTCCCAATGACGTGGGTGGTGGATTTTATAACGAAAATGGCAACCCGGTTATTCAAGGTTGCCGCTTCGTGCGAAACTCTGCCGACGCCGGTGGTGCCATCCGCACGAACGGTGGAACGATTAAGATTTCGTCGTGCGACTTTGTCGAAAACCGCGGTGTGTCAACGTGCGGAGCGGTGTACTTTCGAGAGGGACAGGCTACGCTGATCAACGGTCTGTTCGTTGGCAATACGTCGTTTACCGGTGGCGGTGCAATTCGCGTTGATAACGGCGATCCGCTCATCGCCAACTCAGCCTTCGCGGGCAACAATGTCACGTCGATTCTCGGTGTCGGCGGTGCGGTGTATTTCTTCGGCGGTACCGCAACCATGATCAACTGTTCCGTCGTCGCCAACCATGCCGGCGATCTCGGCAGTGGCGGCGGATTGTACTACAACGATGGCAGCCCGACCGTTCTCAACAGTGTCATCTGGGGCAACCGCGATGCTGGCGGGTTCGACGAATCGGCGCAGGTCAACGATTCATTCGGTGGGACAACGCTGCGTTTCTGCTGCATCCAGGACACCGATCCCGATGATGCGTCGATCCCCTTTGGCGGGTCGGCAAATCACAACATCGACGACAATCCAAGTTTTGCCGATGATCCCGATCCTGGACCGGATGGCTACTTTGACGGTGTCAATGATGATTATGGTGACCTAAGACTTACCACCGGATCGTCATGCATCGATGCCGGCAGCAATGGCCTCGTTCCGCCAGATTCGACCGATCTGAATACCAATGGAAACGCCAATGAACAACTGCCTTTGGATTTGGCCGAACGCAACCGCTTTGCCGATGTCGTGTCGGTGCCGAACACTGGCATCGGTGACGGGCCCATCGTGGACATCGGAGCATACGAAGCCGAGATCTTCCCTCGGGTGAACGACGACTTGGTCGTGCTTTATGATTTCCGCGACGGTAATGGCACACGCATCCTCGATGTGACAAGTCATGGCATTCCTACCGACGTCATTATTGAAGATGAGCCGAATGTAACTTGGCAGCCCCAGTCCCTTTTGATCGATTCAAACACGATCGCTACATCGATCGGTCCCGCAAAACGTATCATAGATGAATGTCGCTCATCGAGGGAAATCACGATCGAAGCGTGGATCGAAATCGCAAGCCTGTCACAAAGCGGACCGGCGCGCATCGCCACTGTCTCGGTCGATACCAACGATCGCAATTTTTCGTTCATGCAAGACGACACGGCATACAGCACGCGACTGCGAACGACCAACACGGACACACAGGGGGAACCATCAACGGAAACCGCCCCAAATGTCACGTCCACGGGTTTAACCCATCTCGTGTTCACGCGAAGGTCGAATGGCGAAGCGAAGATATACGTCGATGAAGTCGAGCAGGCTTCAACAAATGTCGGCGGGAATCTCAACAACTGGGACAATGGCTACCGCTTTGCGCTCTTCAACGAATTCACGTTGGACCGCTCGTGGTTGGGCGAAGTGCATTTGCTAGCCATCTACTCAAAGGCGCTTTCAGCGCTGGAGGTTTCGCAAAACTTTATCGTCGGTCCGGACGCTGAAGGCAATGGCCGCATCGGCGATCTGGATGTGGATCGCGACGTGGACATCACCGATTTTGAAATGCTCGAGACTTGCTTGGCCGGTCCCAATTCGGGCACTTTGATGCCTGGCTGCACAAGTGTTCAATTCGATGATGCCGACCTCGACAACGATGGCGATGTGGATTTGAGGGATTATCGGATTCTCACAAACGCATACACCGGCTCGATGTAAACGGATTACCCTGGATCGGAAATCGGTTGCTCGGGATTGGCAATCAATGCCTCGCCTTCTTTGCGCCAACCCCCGACCAACGTGACAGCCGCCCCTGGAAGCGCCCAGACAAGTTGCAACAACCGCACCCAGATTGCCAAACACAACAATTGCGACAAAGTTCCGTGCGAACCAAGAAAGAGCGTTTTGTACGTCAACTCCATCGTACCCAGACCTTGCGCGCTGATCGGAATTGCTGCGACGACGTGACCGGTGGCGATGTACGAAAAGTAATCCCAGAGTTTCCCATCCGAGAAATCCATATGCAGCGCCCGGGCACACGCCACGAATGCCCCTATTGCAAATGTCTGCAATATCGCTGCCAACGCAATCGCCCCGAAGACCATCCCCCGATGTTTCGTCAACCGGCACGTCGCCTCGAACACACGCTTAAAGTGATCGGCCCAGGGCAACCGTGCAATGAGCGACGACGGCGCGATCGCCCGCAACCAGTTCGCAGTAAACACCGCCAGCCCCACAAACAACAGTACGCAGACCAGAAAGGCAACCGCACCAATCCGCCGAACAATCGGGTCCTCGGAAAACGCCAGACCGGCGGTGGCCATCACCATCAGCAACCCGACGAGTCCCACCAAGCGATCCAGGAAAATCGTCGCGACTGCTTCGGTCTTGTGCGTGTCGGTGTGCGACGCAGCACAGTATGCCTTGAACACGTCGCCGCTGGTAGTCCCAATCATGAATACATAGTTGAGAAAGTTCCCGCCGTACGAAATCTTGATGCACTCCCAAAGCGGAATACGGATGTCCTGGGCCTTCATCATGATCCGGAGTCGCCAACCCTGGATCAGCGTAACGGGTGCGAAAATGACGATCGCCAGCAGAACATAAAACTTGTCGGTTTGTTGAAATGCCGTCAGCAAACCGCGTTCGATCATTTCCTGCCCGCCCTCGTCTTCAGCAATGCGGCGTCGGGCGACGGATTCTTCAGTTCCATCGTCGCGACGAACGACAACATCATTGGTGCGTTCTTCCATAAGGCGGGCAACGATGACCTTGGCATCTGGCGAGTCGGCTGCATGAAATGAGACGTGATCATGAATCGTGACACCCCGAATCGCCAACGTGACGAAACCCGCGCACAACACCAGGCGCAAGAGGAATGTCACGCGTTTGCGAATTGAAGCGCTCATGTTCGCATACCGTCTAACCGACAACCGCGCCACCGCAACGGAGCGCGCGTGGAAAGTGGTTCGTCCACCGAATCATTGGGATCGTCAATTTTGAATCGAATTCTCAAGCCTAAGAATCGTCATTATCCAGCGATCGCAAAAACTTGAAATCAAAAATTCCGGAGTTGTGACCATCCGCCCACTGCAATTGGATGGCGTAGTTGCCGACGAGGGCTGCGCCGGTCATCTGGGGTGGGCCTGTGCCCGGATCGCTGGAGAGAATGTTGAACAATTGCGTCGATTCCTTTCGTCGCGTTTCGTTGCAGGTCGCACATGGGCATGCCTTACGCAGCTTTCCGGCAGCCAGTACCGTGACGTGTCCGTCCTTCCAGGTGATGGTCAACGTCCCAGCCGACCGATTCAACTTCAAATCTGTCGCTGCGTAGGATTCCTGCGTTGGCGAGTCGCTCGCACTCATGATCGATTCTTCCCGTCGTTGATGGACCGCGCCGCATAAAGGCACTACTTGCGTGCCCGCAACCGCATTCGATCCGGCTTGGTATATTTGGTGTATGAGATGCGAGGGGTTTCTTCAAGTGGCTGGGCGATCTGGCTGAGAAGTCCGTCTCCGCGAAGGGGTTCTTCCACTTCTATCCCGCTCAAGTGCTGGCGGAAAAATCGAGCAGAGTAACTCCCATACGATTCTGGTTGGGTCACGACGGACTGGTTGTGCTTGGCTCGCGGGCAAATCCAGAGGTACTTCGGGCCTTGGGCAAGTTCAAAAATCATCTGGGCTTGAGCCACAGGAATATGCCCGTCTTTTTCGCCATGAATCACCATGAGCGGCATCGATCCCAACCGATGCAGTGACTTGCGTACCGAAGGGAAGCGGCAGCTCTGCCGCTGGCTGACTTCCCGAATCGTCAGCCAGCGCAAGAATCTCCAAAATGCCGGGTGGTGATTTTCATAGACCAGTCGAACTTTCGCAAAGATGCCCACCCACCGCTGCATGAGATATTCGAGATAGGCGTCGGTGCTGAATCCGCCGTCGATCATGATGGCTTTGACGCTGGGCACATTAACCGCCGCAATGACGGCGGCCCCTGCCCCACGAGAAATGCCAGCCAGCCCCAATTCGCGCGGTCGTCCTTGCTGCTCCAACCAATCTTCGACAAACGCGATCGCACCGAGCATGTCGGCTTGTTCGCGGTCGCTTGGCCAGAGTCGAACTTTGTAACCGTCTTCATCCGCCGACTCACCCTGCCCGCGAAAATCAAATGCGAAAACTTCAAACCCGTCACCGAGAAGTGCCTTGCAATATCGATTGGCGCTGTACTTGTCGCTATCGAGTTCGTGGGCAAAGATTACGATCCCCTTGGACGTGGCGTCAGGATTCGGTCGCAGGAATACACCCTTGAGCAAGTGTCCGTCGAACGCATGAAACTCGACAACGTCACCCTCGACCCGCGAATAGTCGCGCGCCGCGAACGACAACGGGACATGCGTATTCTCGAATATGTTGGCAATGAGGTGAACGTATTTGCGCAGAATCAGAATCGGAACCACGACGAGAATCGCCAGGGTTGCAACAATGCTGATCAGTGCCCAGTTGCGCAAAAGTAGTTCGATGATGTCGCCGATGATTCGGTACTCCAGTTGGACATGATGTCCCGGTCGATAGCAGCCGAACTGCACCGCGCCGCTTGCTGCATCCAAGACGTGCCATCAACCGGCACCAACGATTATCCTTTCGGTGCGGCGGCTGATTCGACGTCATTATCGAAACCCCGCGCCAATAGGCAAGGCATATTCTGACGCTTAAATGAAGTTACAAGACGGCTATTGGGGAGAGGCTGGGTGCTTGGGTTGTCGCCCATCAAGCACCGCGATAACGTCATCGACAACATCATTCATACGCATCAGCGCCGCACACGATCTGCCGGCGCTGTGCGGTGTGAGCAAAGTATTGGGGGCGGCCAAGAGCGGGTGATTTGACGGAAGCGGTTCTTCCTCAAATACGTCAATCGCCGCTCCGGCAATTGCGGAAGCTTGCAGTGCTTCGGCAAGGGCGATCGTATCGACGACGGATCCGCGAGACGTGTTGATTAAGGTCGCCGAGTCTTTGAACTTCGACAACCGACTTGCATCGATAAGCCCGCGCGTCATATCGGTCAACGGGACATGCAGCGTCACCACATCGGACGTTCGAATCAATTGATCCAAGCCAACTGGCTTGGCGCTATATTCGAGCGCTTCGATGGGTTTGATATCGTGGTAGACAATGTTCATGCCAATACCTTCGGCACAAATCTTAGCGACGCGCGCTCCGATCCGCCCCATGCCGATGATACCGATGGTGCAATCGCAAAGTTCGCGCCAATTCACAGATCCACGATGCGTCACGAATTGATCGGATCGAACAGCTTTGTCGCCAGCGACAATGCGATGCTCCAATGCGATCATCAAACCGACCGCATATTCGGCAACTGACTGCGTCGATGCCGCCGGTGTATGCACAACAATAATGCCTCGTTTAACCGCAGCCGCAACGTCGATGTTATCGACACCCACACCCGCACGACCTATCACCTTCAACTGGTTGCATGACTTTAAGAGCGCTTGTGTTACGCCCGTATAGGTGCGAACGAGCAGTGCATCGGCATCGACCATTGCGGCGCGAACGGTTTCGTCGTCACACGAATCCAGAACCAGCACGTCTCCGGACGCGCGCAACCGCGCCATCGCACTCTCGCTATACTGCTCTGCTACGACGATCTTGCATCGGCCAACGCTCATGGTGTGTACATTCTTTACTTGCCACGCGCGCGGTCAAGCACTAAGGATTATTATCGTGACATCCTGTTCGTGGTTAAGTTTCACAATTGTGTTAGACTAAACCCGATGGATAGCGATCAGCTTATGACATGGCGTGACTTCGCGTGCGGTCTTGCCGACCAAGCCCGCGTAATCGCCGCACAATATCGCCTCGACAATCGTGCTCACATGAATATTTCGGTCAAACGCGACCGAAGCGTGGTCACCGATGCCGATCATGCCATTCAGCAGCGCATTTGCCATGCCGTCAAAAACCTGGATGCTGGCCATGCCGTTCTTTGCGAAGAGAGTGCCGATTACCTTCGCGAAATGCCCAGCCCCACCAACTCCGAATTCTGCTGGGTGATCGACCCGCTCGACGGAACCCGCAACTATGTGCGCGGTCTGCCCTGCTGTTGCACGTCGATTGGTCTCTTAAGGAACGGCGAGCCCATTGTCGGTGTGATCGGTGACATGAATTCGCCCGACACTTACTCGGCGGTGATGGGACACGGCGTGATGCTCAATGGCCAACCGATTGACCAAACAACTGATTGCGTTTCCGGAAAACCTATCGTCTCGTTTCAACCCTCGCACCAACTGACTGAATTGGAAGAAATCCCATCGTGGGCAGGAAGTGTACGGATGCGGAATTTCGGATCGAGCGCGATGCACCTGTTGTATGTTGCGACCGGGGCACTTGACGGTGCGGTGTGCATGGATTGCCGAATTTGGGACTATGCCGCCGGGTATCTGCTCGTTCAGGAATCGGGCAGGGTCATGACGCACAACAATGGCGAACTGCTGTTTCCAATCGCGATGGGCGATGAACAAGCCGGTGCGACAGGTTTCGTCGCTGCTCGCCCGGACCTTCATCGAAGCCTCGTCGAGAATCGCGAACTTTCAAATCGAGTCTAAAACTAGCCCGTCCGACTGTTCCAGTACAACAGAGATCGCAGTCTATAATGACGGCGTCACGACAACTTCAAAATCGGGATTGCCGTCAGCATCCACGACGGTCGTGGCCTCAATCGTGTCGCCGCAATCGAAGTTGTCGCCCTGATCGAGATCAAACCGAAATGTCGCTACCAACTGCTCGCCGAAAAACGGTGCGGAGGCAAGTGCATCCAATTCGATCGTTGCGGTTTGCGGGCACGCAACCTCGAAGCGCTTGTCGAATGGTCGCAAGGTCTCCGTGTCTTCCAAGACGTCTTCGATTCCACCGCCATAGTCCAACGTGATCACCATCTCCAACGTCAGGGTGCCGATGTTGACCAGGTTTCGATCCACGCCGATCGATTCGAGAAAGTCGGCGGCATCTTCGCGTGTGAATTCGTTGGAGACAGCCACATTCACGCTACCCACATCTTCAAACGTGATGCCTGCCGGCGGTGGGATTTCGGGGAAGCCGTTGTTATTCGCGTCGGATTGCAATCCGTCCAGATCGCCTGACTGCCCTTCCATGCATCCCGGAACGAGCAACGCAGCAACCAAGACGAGGAAAGCGGATTTGTGAAATACCGAAAAGGACTGCGAACAGCGATTCATGAGAAATTACCTCAGTTGTGTCATTGAGCGACGATTCATACTTGTGATTGATCGAAAACGTATTTGAAGATCGTCCCGCGTCGGGCGAAATCCAAGGTGCAGAGGATGATACAGATGGCCAAGTGGCGATCAACCCTGCAATCGATTCAATTGCGGAAATCAGATGGTTACGAATAAACGATATGAATGACGCTGACTACGGATGAACACGCCCGAAGAACCGAGGGTCACTGCTGCATTTTTTCAGATAGGGGCAAAGGGCTAGCTCGGGATCAGGTCCATCACCTGCTCGGGAAGCGAACTGCGCATTTTGTCGATCGCCTTTCGTTCGATTTGACGAACGCGTTCCTTGGTGACGCCAAACTGCTTGCCCAATTCCTCGAGCGTTTGCGTTTCGTCACTACCAAACAGACCAAAGTGCGACGTCACGATGGTGCGCTCACGATCGGTCAGATCGGTCATGCTCTCGCGAATCATTTTCTTGAGGCCCTGAGCATCCAACTCGCGGCCCATTTGCGGCGCACTGCCTGCCGTGGCGTCGATCAATTCTTCCTGACCGGTGACGTAGCGGGAGAGGTGGTAATGCTGTTCCGGAATCGTTCTGGCGAAATTCTTGATGATCGCCCAACTTGCATACGTACTGAACTTGAAACCGCGGCCGAAATCGAACTTCTCAACCGCTCGCATCAGCGACATGTTGCCATCGGAAATCACCTCAAAGAAACGCGGTGACCAACCGACGTGCTTCTTGGCGATGCTCACGACCAATCGCAAATTCGCACGAACGATTTCCTGTCGCAGTTTGCTTGCGACTTCGACCAGATCGTCGATTCGATTGAGATCGGACTTGCGAAGGTCGCAAACGTCGAGGGCTTCTACCAGAGTCGCCGCCTTGTATTTGACATAGTTGTACCGGCGAAACGCATCCACTTCCTGCTCGGCGGTCATCAGCGGGACTTCATAAAGGCTACGTAAGTAGGCCGGCAAGTCTTTGGGCGGCTTGGCTTTTGACTTCTTACCCTCACCCTTTGGACGCGGCACGTCAAGGATCAAAGCATCGGCATCTGGAGACGCGAACAGATCGTTGAAAATGC
The DNA here is from genome assembly GCA_028285105.1 of Alphaproteobacteria bacterium. Taxonomy (GTDB): domain Bacteria; phylum Planctomycetota; class Phycisphaerae; order UBA1845; family UBA1845; genus UBA1845. Next base: position 24,275 of record JANQQE010000006.1, on the reverse strand, counting down.
ATTCGATCGGCGTGGACTTGAGCGTCCGAGCCCGCATTTCCAAAAGGATGTCATTGACTTCTGACTTGGAAAGATCGTTTCGTTTGGCGATGGTTGCGACGGTTGTACCGGCTTCGTGTGCTTTCCACACAGTGCGATGGGTCTTTGAAACCATCGGTAAACCATTGCCGCTGAATAGTGCTTTTTCAGGATTGGCCTGGTCGTATCGACGCAACGTGTAGCGAATCGTTTCGATCGCCCTGCCGACTTCGTCCGAAATCTGCCGCGCGACGACATGCAGCTTGATTCGCTTGTGCTTGAGCAACTCTTTTGCCCTATTGACGATAGCGTCTTTTTCTTTTTGCGTGAGTTGCTTGAACGACGAACCGCGTTCGACAAGTTCCTTATTCTGTTTAACGAAGCGATCGATCGTCGATTTCAAATAGAGCAAGCGGCTGACACCGTCTTCGCACATCGCGCGAAGCCCCATCAGTCCGCGATGACGCCAACGCCGGATCGTCTTGGTGCTGACCCCCAGATCGCTGGCCAACTCTTCGCAGGCGCGATAAGGCTCAACCAATTCTTCGATAGGAATTGCCGTCTTGCGAGTGAGTTCTTCGGCCATCAACACCAAGTCGCCGATCAACGTCGATCCGCAGAGCGGTTTCTTGTCTGACTCGCGACGGTTGCGATAACCGGTGATGTTGAAACACACCATGTCATAGGGATAGGTCTTGTCAGGTTGGACGAGACCCAAAAGTGTTTCGATGCCCTGAAGCTGCGACAGGCGCTTTGCCTTGGGGGAGAGTTGCAACTGATGGGCCAATTCCGCCAAGTCTTTGCTCGCGAATTTGGTCATGTTTTCAACCTCGTTTGGGCCGATTGCAAATTCCGGAATTTGAAATCCCGATGAGGGCACCAAAATAACTTTCTTGGCCGGAATCCCCCGAAGGAAATACTAAATACCCAAGTAGATTATCGAACCCAACAGGTGGCCAGTCAACTGCCAATCACGGCAGTGAATGACAATTGTGCCCGTGGTGGTGCCTCGATATGGCAATGGACACATTCCTAAAGTCACGCTTTGAGGGAGGCCTTGGCGCCATTCTTTTTTGCCACATCTGAACCGTTGCATTGAGCCCTTTCATTCGATTGAGATCAGCAGCATTTTACGTCGATTGCGCGGAAGATGACCTGCGAAACGAATTTAGAATTCAGGATGGTTTATCGCCTTGGCCGCCAAGCCTGCTTCGACGTTCGCCGAATCAACTGTGCAAATTTGTGATCGACTACGACCTCGATTCGAGGCCATTCAAATCGACTCTCTACAATTGGTTGACACGCTTAAGATATGTATCCAATTCTGAATGGCAGACATATTCAGGATTCAGCTTAGATACATCGACGATGCATCCAGAAATTGAACGTTTAACGCTCTATTTCCAGCCAAAGCACATGCTTGATCGGTTGCACGCAGACCTTTAAGCTTAAGACTCCTGTCTTCAATCTTTGGTACTCGATGAACCGAGATGCGCCGGTCTGTGTTGGGCATTTATGGTGGGTACCAATGATGCGTATTCGATTCATTGGCACGTTCATGTATTGATGGCCGATGCCGCATTCAATTTATGTCTCACGGAGCTACAAAAGCAATGATGAAACGACAGCTTTGGACCCCAATCGTCGTCGCGTCGTTTTGCGCGATAGGCATTTCAAAAACCAGTCTCGCCGGGCCTGACGTCATCGTCGGCGAATTGCCGAGCGTCTGGCACTGGACGTCCGGCGGGGCGATCAACGGTATGCGTGCCTATTCGGTCGCCACCACATCCTGCAACATCGGCGATGAGGAATTCTCCTGGGTAGAAACGACCAACAAACACCCCGTCATCGGCCAAAACCTTTACCGCTTGAGCAACGGACGTATCGAGCAAATCGGTATGTCCTGGCTGAAGCACGGGTTTTGCGCTTTGCAGGAAAGCGATTGTGGAACGTGTACTCCGGCGGGACCTGGGTGTACCGATGCACTCGGCGTGGGTTGCTCAGATCCGTATGGATCAAATCTCAACGGCCAGCACAGTCGCCTCGGGCCGCGGTTTGAGGTCGATGCCACCAAGGGCGTTTTTCCATTCCCATATTCAAATCCCGGAGGAACGAGTGGCAATAATATTTTCAAGCGCATTCAGGTACTGGAAACCGACTTGACGACGCCCGGCGCACTTTACTTCATTGAGGGTCAATACATTCACCCTGAGGATGCGTCCGCCGGCAACGGAGACAACAACGCTTCTTACCGTCGCGTGACGGTCAGCGGAAGTTTCTCGTTGTCACCCCAGGGTTCGACAGAACGTGAGTTGGCTGCGATCTATGCGTGGCGCGATCATGGCAACGGCGTTGATTCGCCTGACAACTCCGTCACCATCGCCCCTGTCGATTATGCGTTGGGCGACCGATTTATCGCTGGCTCTAAAGTCATTGATCTTGGTAACGGATTGTGGCGATACGAATACGCCGTTTTCAACCTCAACAGCGATCGGTCAGCTGGCGGTGTGTCGATTCCGATTGCTCCTGGAACAGTAATCTCGAATGTCGGTTTCCATGATGTTGACTACCACAGCGGCGAACCATACGACAACACCGATTGGACCAGTTCAGTCACTTCGACAGAAGTCAGCTGGAACAGTCCGGCAACGTACCTTGCCGATCCGAATACCAATGCCCTTCGCTGGGGAACGATGTACAACTTCTATTTTGAAGCCAACGTTCCACCGACCTCGGGCGACATGACCATCGCAATGTTCAAACCGAGTTCTATCCCGACGCTGACCGCGGGGTTGGAAGTTCCTGGAACACCTCCTGATTGCAATGATAATTCGATTGACGATCCGTGTGATGTGAACTGTGGCCTACCCGGCTGCGATGTGCCCGGGTGCGGTTTGAGTTCCGACTGCAATGGCAATTCAGTTCCAGATGAGTGTGAAGCCGATTGCGACCGCAACGGTCAGCCCGACACTTGCGACATTGCCGCCACGCCTTCGCTCGATTGTAATCTGAACGGCATCCTCGACATCTGTGAACCGGACTGCGATCACGATGGCATTCCGGACGATTGCGAAACCGATTCGACTGTCGCGTTCAGCGATGATTTTGAAACGGATCAGGGTTGGACTGTTTCCAACGACGCATCGCTGACGACAGGGGCGTGGGAACGAGCCGACCCGCAACAAACAAACCGACCGGCAGGCATTTGTCAGCCCGGAGACGACCACTCCCCCTCCGGTACACTCTGCTTCGTGACGGAGGCACAAGCCGGCGCGCAAGCTGGTTCATTTGACGTTGACGGTGGCCCCACCATCTTGACGTCACCAGCGTTTGACGTAAGCAGTGGCTTGGCAACCCTTGAATTCTGGTTCTGGTTCTATTCGGAGACCGGCGACGCCATGACCCTTGAAGCCTCCGACAACAACGGTTCAAGTTGGACCCAGGTGGCTGTGTTCACCGCGAGTGCCAGTTTCTGGCAGCAGTACACGGTACTTCTCGATGACCACATCACGCCCAGCAGTCAAACGCGGTTCCGCCTTTCGATCGTGGACACAGGAGCAGCCTCGTACACTGAAGCCGCCATTGACGATGTCGTCGTCACCAGCCCCAACTGCCAGGGCGCAACCGGTGACTATGACAACAACGGGCACATCGATCTCGCAGATTACGCGGCATTCCAATTGTGCTTCGAAGGTCCTGCCGGTAATCAATGCGGTCAGGCGTTCGACTATACGGTCGATGGCGTCATCGACATGACAGACTTTCAGGATTGGACCAGCTCAATCAATGGTCCGTAACAACGTTTGATCCTTCGAATACAAAAAACCGGTTATCGATCCAGTCGGATCGATAACCGGTTTTCTCTATGCAACCCATCTACGCGAGCCGCCAGAATCAGCGATTGCGGAGTTGCTCCAACCGTTCGATGAAAGGCCGCAAAACAGGGTCCGTCTCGCGATCCTTAACCACCGATTGGTAGTTGGCAATTGCGACGTTGACCAATCTAGGATTGTCAAAAAGGGCCAGCATATAATCCGCAGCAGCCACCGACGCCGCGACCGACCAATGCTGTTTGAAGTTTCGGCTGGCATTTTCAAAATCGCCTATGGCATCGTCGAGAATGGCCTCGGCATCCGTCTTTGCCTGAGCGATCTGCGACTTCATCTCATCCGTATTCAGATCGAGATTCGGAAATACATCTGCCAACGACTCAAACACAGTCGTCGCTTGCTTGAGATGGATAAAACGATCGTAAAGAACCATCGACGCCCGTGTACCTGAGTCGGCTGACTGACTGGCCATCTGTGCCTCCAGCCAACGCTCATTCTTGATGAGCTTCGCAGGCGACCTTTCTTCTTTTTCAGGCGACATCTGCGGTAGGTCTGCCGAGCGCGATTGTGCGGCTCGCTTGGCCGCTGCAAATGCCTGACTGGCTTTCTTAAACGTCGAGATGGCATTGTCTTCAATCGCAATCGTCTCAGCCGTCAATGCCTGGTAAGAATCAAGAAGGGTCTTTGCCTTTTCCGCACCCGCCGCCATAGCAGTCCGCGCAGCCTCCGCCTTGGCGAGATTGGCAGATTGAAGCCCATTTAAGCGATCCAATTCAGCGGTTTCGTCTTCATGAATCTGCTTTGCGCCGGATTCCTTTCGGCGCAATTGAACAAGATGTCGCTCCAGTTCGACCTGCCCCGGCTCGTATTCGATGGTACCGCCAGCTTTGTTGGGAACGTACTGACCCGGTGTTTGATCCGATCCCGATTCGTAGCGTGCCCCGGTGATCGTCCCTTTCTGCAAGGCATGAATGAGACTCAACGCGACTCGATAACGCCCGGAAAGATTCTGGTATTCGCGCTCAAACGCATCTCCTGCACCTTGCGCAGAGAAATCAACACCGCGGGATTCCAGATCGTCCAATTGCTTGCGGAGCGTGGTCGCAATCATCGTTTGCGATTCGATGTCGGACTTGATCGATTCAATCCTGCCTTGGACGCCGTCGATCGACGTTGCAATCGCGTCGAGTTCATTCCTGGCTTCTGCAACGCGATCTTCCTGATCCTTAATCGCATCGCGAACGCCACTGTCCTCTACAATGTTGGCTTCTTCAGCGAGTAGCATCTGCCGTGCAAGAAGTTCCGACAATACGATCAACTGGTCATCGGCATCGGACCGCACCAGTCGGGCTTGACGATCCATAGCCATGCCTTCGTGGAACAACGCGATTCCGTGCGTTCGATTGCCGATCAAGCTGTCTCGCCCGCTTGCTTCGCCAGACGTGGCCTGCAATCCCTTCGCCGATGCGCTACTTGCAGACTTGAGCAGCGATGTATTCGATTGTGCAACCAGATGGCTTTCCGCAAGACCCTCCGTCATGTGCCTCGACATCGTTCCGGTGTTATTTCCAAAATTGACCGCCCCCTGGATGGTCGAGGTTGTCTCTCCCGTGATTTCACCGAATCTCTGATCATGCTGGCGAATGCGATTCGCTGTTGCCTTGAGCAAGTCGTTGACGCGTGTTGCCTCCTGATCGAGAACATCCTGAGCCAACGGGCTGTCGTTTTCGACCAGCGTGCTGATGCGTTCGCCCGTCAAGTCTGTCGCGATTCCCGAACGCCCAACAGCTGCGTGAGCGACATCGGCTGTCGGGTCGTACAAATCGATGAGCCGGCGCGCAGTTTCACTGTGCATGCCGGCTTCGGTGGCTACGACCGTCGACGGTGCCTGAAGCTTCGGTAGAAACGTCCATGCCGCAAATCCCGCGCCGCCAACCAAGGCGCCCGTCAAAACAACTTGTGCGACTGGTTTCACTTGTCGATTCCAATCTTGTTTGTGGTCATCGAAACGCGCTGCAGTTCCATCGATGCTTTAATGCGCAGCTGTTGATTCTACGGAACCGCGCCCAATTCTAGCCGCATTGCGCCTCAGCGAAAGCCCAAATTGCGGCGACCGGTCAATCTAACCGCGTTTCTGAACCGGAATCTACTGCTTCGCTTCAATTCGTCCAATCTCGATATCGAGGTTGCCGATCACGTTCATCAGACCAAAGACCAACTGCCCAAGTCCCGCATCTTGAAGAGATGCGACGCTGAAGGCGATGTGCGTGGGGTTGCAGTCGGTCTCGTTCTGTGCGGCGTCGAAATCGACCCACTGATCCCCGATGAGAAACTGGGTCCACATGTGAAACCCGAAGATGTTTTCCGAACCGCCGAATACCGGCACATAGACCACGCCAACCACCACGCGCGACGGAATCCCGCAGGCCCGGCCCAGGGCAGCCAACAGTACCCCGTGTTCCGAGCAATCGCCCTGCTTGTTGCGGCAGACCTCGCTGGCTGATGCGAACCCGACGTCGAGATTCTTATCGTCAATCACCTCGCTAACGTAGCGACGCAGGTTGTCGGCGATCGCATATGGTGTCGTCGCCGTACCCTTCGCTTTGATGGCCATCTTTTTTACCTCAGCGTCATCAGCATTGATCATGGGATTTGCGCCAAGATAGTCCGCGTACTTTTTGGTGTCGTAGTTCGCCGGAATCTTCGTCAGCGCATCGTGATTGATTCGCGAGACGACCAGCTTCACAGATCCGTCATTCTGGCGCGTTGGCTCCTGCATTCCAGTCGTCGGTATCGGCGGTAACTCGTCCTTGCCGTTCTTGATCCGAAGCACATATTCGATTTGCTGAGCCTTGCGGCGGTCGATTTTTTTGTTCGCCGCGATGGTGGTCGGCATGAAAAATTCGGGCGGCGAAAATTCAGCCAGCGCTTTCGCCTTGGTCGTCCGCGTCATCACTGTTTCCAAACCCATCATCGGAAGCAATGTTCGTAAAACCGTTCCTTCGTCGTCGATCCATGCGGTCGTTTCCAGCGCCGTCGGCATCGCAGGCAGTTTCATGACTTGCGATGTCTTGATCGCTTCGACCGTTTTGCCGTCTAGGTCAATCGTCTCCTTGTCGCCGATCTTGATCGTCATGGTGACTGGAACGTCGGCAGCCATGCTGGGTTCATAGACGGTGACGTCGTAGCTTGTTCCCGATTTGAACCCCTCACGATGTTGCTTGAGATATGTTCCCCAGGTCATCACCGCCCCGTTCGGATAGTCGTACGTCGCGGTCGTAGGATTACCGAATTGCTTCGAGGTCACATGGACCTTGCCCTCTTCGATGTACCCGGAAACCGTTAGTTTCTGCATCGAGGCATCCATCTGCGACGAGAACTCCAACGGCTTACCGTCGAGCGTTTCCTTCGCGGATTGCAACTGCGTGATCGTCACCGGACTGTTCATCCGCTTGAGCGACATCGACATCAGGTTATTTGTGTAGATCGTATCGCCCGTTCGCGACAACTCGGAATGCAGATACCCAACGCGGTGACCGCCCATCTCCATGATCAGCCACTCGTCTACGAACACGCCTTGCGGCGGATCGGCAGGGTCGAACGCGAATGCGTCCGTGCAAGCCATTGCGACGATAACAACAACCAAGTTCTGCCCCATGAGGCGACCCGCACGATTCATTTTGATTCTCCCGATTCGGCAAAAAAGGGGACGAGGATTTTAGGTATGGCATCGGCTAACACGCACCCACGGTGCAGGCAATGACCGGACTTACCACAACTCAAACGATACCAAGGATGATACTTCTAGAGAAATGATCGGGCGCATTTAGCGCGTAAGAAAGCGTTTGATCGTGTGGAACGTCGTCGCCCTGCCGGCTTTTGCGATGGACGTGGTCAGCGGAATGTCTTTCGGGCAGACCTTGACGCAGTTTTGGGCATTACCGCACGCTGCAATTCCACCAGCGGCTGCCAAAGCATCCAGTCGCTCATCTTCAAGCGGTTTGCCTGCCGGGATCGTGTTGAACAGTATTGCCTGGCTGATGGCATGCGGGCCGACGAAGTCGTCTTTGTCGTTGTATTGCGGGCACGCCTCCATACAGCACCCGCAACTCATGCAGCGCGACAGGGGGTATGATTCTTCCTGATCCGGTTGGGACATGCGGTCGGGCTTGCCGCGCTCGCCATAACCATCCACCGGCACCCAGGCTTTGACCCGCTTGAGTCCTTCAAACAAGCGCCGGCGATCAACCAGCAAATCACGCACCCGCGGAAACTTGGTCATGGGTTCCAAGGTGATTTCGGGTTGTTCATCGAGCAAATTATGAACCAACGCCGAACAGGCCTGTCGAACCTTGCCATTAATCCGCATCGAGCAAGCCCCGCAAACTTCTTCAAGGCAACACGCATCGTACGCAACCGGGGCTACTTTCTCGCCTTCAACGGTGGTAGGCGTCGCTGCAATACGCAGCAGAATCGTGGTAACGTTCATCCCGTCTTCAACCGGCAACTCGAACGATTGCCAGTAAGAACCGCTGTCAGGACTGTCCTGCCGCTTGATGTTGACTTTGACTTTTTTGGACATGGGCGTCGTGATGCCTTTTCTTGAGTTTTCCGACGTTCGCGATCAATCGGGTCATGCTGCTCCGGCAGTGGCCTTTTCGCTGAACTGTTCCCGCCAGACTTCTTCGATGATTTCCGCACCCTTCAAACCATAGGTTCGGGGTCTCGGCGGGACCAGCGTGGTGTCGACTTCTTCGTACGAGTATTGCACATCACCCCCATTGTAATCGGCGATGGTGGACTTCAGCCATTTGTCATTCTTGGCTTTGAATTTCTTGCACCACTCGACGGCTTGCTCCCGAAGCGCTGCCGGATCGTCCGCATCGGGCGATTCGATCATGAAATCGGGTTTGAAGTGAGCACCGCGACATTCGTCCCGCATAAGGGCTCCTTGCGCGATGACTTCAGCCATCGTGATCATGTCATCCAGCGCTCGAACAAACGTCACCGATTGATTCGACCACCCACCGCTATCGGGCGAGCCGACGTTCTTGAACCGCTCGCGCAATTCCGCGACCTTGGCCACCGTCTCCGCCAATGCAGTGTTGTTGCGAACCACAGTGACATTGCGTGTCATCGTATCGCCCAGCTCATCGTGAAGAGCCCGGGGATTTTCTGCGCCATTCATCTTGGCCACGGCATTGTGGCGTTCCGTTTCTTTCTTTTTCGCTCCATCGATCAGCGATAACGGAATGTCCTCTGCCGACGATGCCACATGACTTGCAACGCAGGGTGCCACGAACAGCCCCGTAAAGATGCAACTCAAGAGTGAATTCGCACCGAGACGGTTGGCACCGTGGTATTGATAGTCGGCTTCCCCGATGGCGTAGAGACCAGAGATGTTCGTCATCTGATTCTTCGGAGCGTTCTCAACAAGCCCGCCCGTCTTCGTTTCCTTCACATAGTCAGCCCACAGACCACCCATCGAATAGTGAATCGCCGGGAAAATCTTCATCGGGACCACGCGCGGATTAACGCCCTGGAACTTTTCGTAGATTTCCAAAATGCCGTCGAGCTTTTGCTGCGTTGTGGGCGGAAGTTCCGTGACATCCAGGTACACACACAGCCGCCCCTGCTCGACACTGAGTCCCTGATTCACGCACACGTCGAAGATCTCGCGGGTGGCAATGTCGCGCGGAACGAGGTTGCCGTATTTCGGATAGCGCTCTTCGAGGAAGTAATACCGCTCGCCAGCTGGTATTTCTTTGGGGTCTCGCGGATCTTGCGGCGTTTTCGGAACCCAGACCCTTCCACCCTCGCCGCGGGCTGACTCGCTCATCAGACGCAGTTTGTCGGTCCCCGGAATCGCCGTCGGATGGACCTGCATGAACTCGCCATTTGCGTAGCGCACGCCATGTCGAAACGCCCGCGCCGATGCACTGCCCGTACAAATCGTGGACATCGTGCTGCGACCGAAAACCAATCCGTTACCGCCGGTGGCGAGCACCACCGCGCCGGCAGGAATGGCTTTGATCTCCATCGTAAACAGATCTTGAATCACCGCACCGCGGCACACGCCGTTGTCGTTGAGAATCGGCGAGAGGAAATCGTGGTATTCGTACTTCGTGATGTTCCCCTCGGCCTCCCAGCGTCGGGCCTGTTCGTCTAAGGCATAAATCAACTGCTGACCGGTCGTCGCGCCGGCGAATGCGGTGCGCTTAAACAACGTGCCACCGAAACGCCGTTGATCGCGAAAACCTTCCGGCGTGCGGTTAAACGTGACGCCGAGGCGATCCATCAGATCGATGATGCCGGGAGCGCGGTCGCACATTTCTTTGACTGGCGGTTGGTGCTGCAGAAAGTCGCCGCCATACACCGTGTCGTCAAGGTGCAAATGCTCGCTGTCCCCTTGTGCCCGGGTCACGTCGTTGACGGCGTTGATACCGCCTTGGGCGCAAACGCTGTGGGATCGTTTGACCGGAACAAGGCTGACCAGATGAACGTGCGTCCCGTCTGCCGCAAGGTTCATTGCGCACGCCAATCCGGCGAGTCCCCCGCCTACAACAATGACATCTTTCTCAGCCATAAAATCCGCTCACCATGCTTTGCGAATAAGATTAATTCGTTGCACCACCGGCACTACAACTTGACACCTTAATGGTCGTCGCCATTCGCCTGCTCGACAACGGCTGCCTCTTCCCCGTCGGCTGGAATTTGATACGTCATGAACCCTCGCACCGCGCCCAAACCTGCGACCAGCAAAAACGCTCCAAGTGCTGCACAGACATATCCCGATACTTTCTGCGACCGCGGGCCGATCGTCACACCCCACGTGATCAATGCCGTCCAAACACCGTTCGCCAAATGAAACGCCGTTGCCAACACGCCCAGTGCGTAAATCGGAGCCCAAAGCGCCCACGACTGCATGGCAGATGCGGCTGTACTCGTTGCATTCTCAGGATCGAACTGGGCCCCGCCAAACGGCTTTCCCAACCAATGCATGTGCCAGATGTGCATCACCAGAAAAACAAGAATCACGACTGCTGACCACCGCTGCAACGTGTAACGAATATTGCCGCCATAGGCATAGTCCGTCATATTGGGTTGAGACGTCAGCAAAATGACGATGCCGAACAAGGCGTGAAAGGCGATCGGGAAAAAGATCGTGGCCATCTCGACCGGAACGAGCAGCCCCATGTGCTCAAGAATGTGAATCTTCTCGACGCAGAATTCAAAACTTTCGCCGCTCGCTAGAATCGTAGCATTCACCAAGAGGTGGAAACAGACGAATCCGGAAAACATCAAACCCGTAATGGAGTGCAACCTTCGGGCGAGAAAGTAATACTTTTCACGTGGGCTGATGGCAGCCGCTGCTTGAGGGGACGTCGCGCTTTGGGAGGACAATGCCTGATTCTCCGAGATGTCGGTCCGTTGAATTGACGCCTGGCCCGCCAACAGCCAGCGGTTATTGCGTTCAACACCCGGACCGAATTATAGATGCCAGATACAATCGAGCAAGAAGTTAATACCGTCGAGGAAGTAACGAACATGCATTCGCTGAGATTTCCTGACGCTGGCACGCCAGTTCCGTAAATCTTAGATCATGCCAACTTTTGGTTGGATCGAGAATATCCGAATGTCACAGGACCAGCCCGATCCAAATTCAACAAAGTCCTACAAGCAGCAACGTAGTAGGCGCCAATCTGGCAAGCAGCATCCGCTTGGCCCGATGATGTATCGAAGTGCCAAAAGCGATCATCGCAGCACCCGACTGACTTCGCTGCTGGTCATCGCTGCATCGGCGACGTTGCTTGTCGTTTCCGCGTGGCTGACACCCGATCCCAGCGGGATGGACACGCATACTCAGCTTGGTTTGCCCAAGTGCGGTTGGCCAACCTCGTATGGTATCCCCTGCCCCACTTGCGGGATGACGACCTCCTTCGCCCTTCTCGTTCGCGGAAGCTTCATCGATGCGTTTGCGACCCAGCCGCTGGGTGCAATGCTGGCACTGATGACGATCGCGGCATTGATTTGGGGCATCGCGGCACTGATCACCGGGCGGCGTTGGCGGGTAAACTTCTACCGATGCACGCCCGGGCGGATAATTTTCGGTGGCGTTTTAACGGTGTTGGCCGCATGGGGCTATAAGATTTTGAGCATGGGATGACCGGCAATCGAATCGGGTGCGTCCTTGTGATTCATCTGAATCGAACAGCTTGGCAACCCAGTGTATCGACGTTACCCTCAACCCACGCAAGTCTGCGCAAAAGAACACGAAGGAACATTGAGTCAAACACAACCATGAAACGAAATAACCGAAACGCTTTCCATAAACGATTCCAATTCCTTACATCTCTGCTGCTCATCACTTTTTCCACAAGCGGATGCAGTTGGCTGGTACCTTTGATTTTCATCGGCGAGCACAAGGAAAAGGTGCCAGCCGAATTCGACAAGCTCCATGGCATGAAGACGGCCGTCGTCGTCTGGGCCGATCAGGAAACGTTGTTCGACTACCCCCACGTCCGCATGGAATTGTCGATGCACATTACCGACAAGATGTGGTCGTCGATGAAGAACGTCGAACTCGTCGACAGCCGACGAATCGAAGACTATGTGCAGAAAAACATCGAGATGTCGATCGACCCGGAAAAGGTCGGTCACGCTTTCGATTGCGACATGGTCGTATACGTCGAACTGCTGGACTTTCAGATTCGCGATCGCGAAGCGCCCGATTTCGTGCGTGGCAAGATCGATGCGGCTGTCTCCGTCTACGACATTAAAGCCGACATCGAAGCCGCTCGTCGCTACGAATTGGACGAAGTTGAAACCGTTTATCCCGAAATGCAGTCGATGCTGTTCAATGAGACCAATGCGATCATCGTTCGTAAAGAGACGTACGAAAAGTTCGCCGAAACGGTAGCACGAAAATTCTACCAACACGAAGTCGAGCTATAGATCCACTGAAATCGCCCGATGAATCTGACCTGTAAAGGCACACCGATGAAACAAGGCTCACATCGTACGCATATCGCATTGGGCCTATCGCTGATGCTTCTGTTATCCGCGACGGGTTGCGCCCGCTGGGGTGGATTGTTCTACGCACTCGGAGGCGGTCGCGGTCAGAAAATCCCCGCCGAGTACGAATTACCCCCCGGCAAGTTGCTCATTCTCGTTGACGACCCCAAAGAAAAAGTGACCTGGCCCAGAGCACGCACGTTGCTGGCACGGTACGTCGGTGAAGAACTCCTCGCCCATGAAGCCATCAGCACAGTCATCAGCCCCCGTTCGCTCGCCAAATTCCGGCAGAGCGACTCAAAATTCGAGTCCTACGCTGCCGACGAAATCGGTCGAAAGCTCGGGGCCAAGACTGTTCTGTGGATCGAAGTTCGCGATTTCGTCGCCCCTGAAGAAGTCGAAGAAATCTCGACGGCTGCCAAGATGACGCTGGGTATCAAGGTACTCACCACCGCCGAAGAAGTCAGCCCGCATGGTGTCCGATTGTGGCCAACCGTCGGTTCCGGGCACATTGTCGAATCCTCGCTCAATGCAATCGGTGTGAATAAAATGAAGGGCGAAAACGCAGTGGCCAAGGAACTCGCCAGACGTTCGGCCATTCTCGTGGGTCGCGTCTTCTATCAACATACGCTGGGCGACATCGAAGACGACGGGGTGTGATGCAGTGATGCGCATTCTGCATCTTCTCGATTCCACGTGCGGCTGGGAACAACGCTTAGCCGTCACCCAAATGCTCGACCGCTTCGATGCGAAAATCATCGAATGCATCGTGGCCAGCATCGACCCGCACCATACGAAGAATCTTCTACCTCATCTTGAGATCGCAGACGTTTCAAGAAAACTCGGACTTTCGGCGATGGCTGCACCTGCCATCCGTTCGCTTAACGAGTCGCATTCATTCGACATGGTTCATGCGTGGGGAATTTCTGCGGCGGTGGCGGCCCGCGCTGCTTTAGAAGAATCGGCACCACTAGTCATTTCCGTTTTTGATCCTGGATTGTCGTCGGCTGAATTGCGCATGCTTTTAACGATTCAGGCGTCAGGCAGATGCAACTATGCTTGTGCGGCTGAACACGTGCGACGGCGAATGGTTGAGCAAGGCATCGAATTTGAGTCGTGCGCGGTGATTCGACCCGGGGTCGATTTCAAAACGATTCGCGAAGCCAAAGACCGAAACCTGCGGGAGAAGCTAGGCATTGCTTCGGACGCCTTCGTTGCAATCGCACCCGACCGGCCATCTGATCGCGGTGGTCATTGTTCGGCGATTTGGGCGGTGGCGATGTACGCACACCTCGACTACAACGTTCGTCTCATCGTTCCCGGCGAGTCGAGTGCTGTTGCCGATCTTCGACGGCTTGCCTCTTCGGGCGAGCATCCGAATACGGTCATGTTGACCGGTTCGAAATATCGATTCGAGGAATTGCTTACGATCGCCGACGTGTTGATTTATGGCGGGTTGGCAGACGTTTCCACGACCGCGATCGCATGGGCGATGGCCGCCAATGTGACGGTCATCTCTCCAGCGACCTACAGCGTCACCGAACTTCTCTCAAACGATCTCAACGGCATGCTCTTTAAGGGCGACGAATCGTGGACCAGACGAGGCCGTCAAATCTGCTCTCGTCTGGACAACGCCCGCAGCGCCGCCAAGATCCGCGAGGTCGCCCGGGGTCAGGCCTATGAGGTTTTCAGCGTTCGACGATGCGTCGATCAGCACCGTCAGCTGTATGAAAACATCCTGTCCGGGTCGCAGCCATCCGACAACATCTCCGATCCTGCCACCGTATCAGCTTGATCCATCCACATTGTCATTCCGATCGCAGCATGGCGATGCCTAAATGATTGCAAGCATGATGCAACTGTTCCCAAGATGCCACAGAGAGCGGAATTGACGGAACAAACTCGTTCTCGACAGATTGCGGTCCATCTGTCACAATGGGAGATTCCTGTCGCCGAATTACGGACCTGCGCGACGTAAGGAAATGGATATAGACTGATTTAGAGAGGATCGAATGGATACCGCAACCTTGGTGAAATTGGCTTCCACCGGAAATATCCGTGGCGTTGAAGAAGCATGGCTCTCCCTCGTTGATTCTGAAGTCAATCCGGCCCAGTGGCAGCAACACGCCGAAGTGCTTGAGCGATTAACCAAAACCGGGCACGCGGCAGAAGCCGAATCGATGGCGACGATGACCATCGAAGCACTGACCAGTTCGGTCGATCCCCCTGACGTTCTTGCCACCGCAAGCCAACTCCTTCTCAAAATCAAAAAGAGCGACCCGCTTCGCAAGACCGTCGCCGATCTGTACCGAGAGGTACATGGCGATGCCGAAGGACTTGAAGCCCTGATCACCGAGTCGGGCATCGAAGGGGGTCGGCCCGTGCGTCGCGCAATTCGTACGCTCGATGTCTGCTTGCAACTTGAAGAAGGTTCGCACCTCGCCCGTCGTCACGAAGAAGGCGCCGCTCGAGTCGAAAGCATTGACCGCGACGAATGGGAGTTTGAACTGACGACCGACCAGGGCGATGAAGCGTTCGGCGCTGTAGAGTTAGCCGACAATTTCATGCCTGCCGACGAAGAGAACTTCTATGTCATGGCCCAGTTCGATGAAGAGAAGTTGCAGAAACTTTTGAAGGACGACCCGGCTAAAATCGTGCAGAGCATCCTCGCCTGCAATTCGCAATCGATGGACAGCAACGAGTTGAAGGCGATCCTTACGCCCAAGCACATCACGGCATCGGGTTGGACCAAGTGGTGGACGAAAGCGCGACAGGGGCTGCGCAATTCACCGCACGTCACCATCGAAGGGCGCTCACCTTATTTTCTAACCTACGATCCGGTCGGCACGTCGCTCAAAGATGAAGTCCATGGGCAACTCGCATCGTCGCACGACCCGTTGCAGGATCTAAAAATCGTCGAAGCGTACATCAAATCAAGCGTGAATCGCAAGGAAACACACGATCCGGAAGTCATTTCCTCGATTCGCGATCGCATCTTGGATAGAGCCGTTCGACACAGCGGACAAACCGGAAAATTCGAGCTATTGCCGTACTTAGCCGCACACAAGATCGACGGCATCCTCGGAGATGAGTCAGCCGACGGCCGCCTGGTCGATATCATGAAGAAGATCGACGATCCGGTCGCGTCGATCCTGGATGTCGAAGTGCCTTCGCTTTGGCCAGCCGCTTGCGTCGCACTTGAAGGAAGCCATCCCGAAAACCTGACGTCTGCGCTGGAGCGCCTCTTACCGCATGCTCCGCTCGATGTCGCGGAAACGCTTGCAAAGCATCTCGTCGAACTGGGGCACAAGAAGGAGAATTTCGAAAAACTCTCCGACGCCATTCTTCGTGAACCGGTCGGTATGAACGAAGGCTTGCTCTGGCTTTGGAAAGGATCATCCGTTGATGCTGCGAAGCTCGATATCCCGCTCGTCAGCATCGCGACGAAAATGTTCCAGGCGCTCGCATCGATTCAGCGCGGCGAAAACATCTCGAAGGCACATGCACGACAAATCGTTCAGAACACGCGTGACGTCCTGCGGGCCAAAAAGTTCGAACGCTTCAAGAAGATGGTCGAAGAAATCGAAACCGGTGTTGCATCCGCACTTCGTACGCAAATCGAACGACTTGACAATCTCGGACGCGCCGGCGACGACATGCTCGGCATGATCCGCAAGCAGTTCCCGCAATTGACCAAGGTCACACCGTCACTGCCCAAGTGGGAACGCGATGACATCATGTATGTCACCGCAAGCGGCTATAAGAACAAGCAAGCCGAAATCGACGAGTTGCTCAACGTCAAAATGAAGCAAAACGCAGAAGCAATCGGTGCCGCTGCTGCCCACGGCGACCTTTCTGAAAATTCTGAGTACAAGTTCGCCCTCGAAGAGCGCGATCTGCTCCGTGCCCGATTGGCTCAAATGCAAAACGAAATGGCCATCGCATCCGTGTTGAACCCGGAAGACGTCCCGACCAATCACGTCGGTATCGGGTCGAAGGTGGCACTTGAACACGTCGAAGAAGGCGCCAAGCAGGAACTGGTCATCCTCAGCCAATGGGAAGCGGAACCGTCGAAGCAGATTTACAATTACAAGACGCCCGTCGCCCAAGCCATCCTCGGCCACCAGGAAGGCGATGTGACAACCGTGGACTTCTTCGATCCGCCCGGCGAATACCGCGTGATCTCGTTCACCTCAGCCATCTCTGCCGATTAGGGCGACTGACAAGAATCACATCAGTCTAAACGCATAATCCAAATACAGCGCGTGACATGCCGTTCGCAAGACGGGTGCAACCGTCAGCTTTGTCTGCCAAGGTTGACAAACCGGCGACGAAGCACAGTTGTCATGGCACGCAGTTGTCAAAGCGCAGCCGTACCGGATGCGCCAACCAATTGCTCTTAGACCGCAGAGATCATCGCAGCATACCGGCGGCGAAACGGTTACTTGACAATACAAGTAACTTGCCAGCCCATCGCTCGCGCACTGCACTCTTTGACTACTTCAAAGTTACAGGTACTTTGAAGCAACCGCGAATCCTTCTTCGGTCTTGCCATACCACACCCCAAAAGACAAGATAACGCAGGCCATTGAGTCTAATGCCAAACTACCGTTAGGAGGCCTTGCGCTTTGCCCCTGCCTTTTTGGCCTTGGTCGTCGCCTTGGCATTTCCTTCCTTGGCTGTCTCGACATTGTTTTCGGCAGCTTTCAATGCAGGCTGCGGATTTTCTGTCTGCTCCTTGCTGACATGCATTGCGATCACTGCCGCCTTGATTTCTTCGAACAGGTCGGCGTTATCGCGCAGGAACACCTTGACGTTCTCGCGCCCCTGGCCAAGTCGTACATCTTTGTAGCTAAACCACGCACCACTTTTGTTGATGATGTCTCCCTTTAGCGCCAAATCGAGCAGGTCGCCTTCCTTGCTGATCCCGCCCGAGAACATGATGTCGAATTCCGCATCCCTGAACGGAGCAGCCACCTTGTTCTTCACGACCTTGGCGCGAACATGGTTACCCGACACTGTATCGCCATCCTTAATGCTGCCGATGCGGCGGATATCGAGACGGACGGAACTATAAAACTTCAGCGCCCGACCGCCCGGCGTGGTTTCCGGACTGCCGAACATCACGCCGATCTTCATACGGATCTGATTGATAAAGATTAGAATCGTATTGGACTTGCTGATGGCGGCAGTCAACTTTCGCAGCGCCTGACTCATCAAACGCGCCTGGAGCGCCACGTGCGTGTCGCCCATCGCCCCTTCGATTTCCGCCTTCGGAATCAGCGCCGCCACCGAGTCAACCACAATCACATCCACCGAACTGCTGCGCACCAGCATCTCGGCGATCTCAAGGGCTTCCTCACCGGAGTCCGGCTGACTGACCAGAAGGTTCTCCAGGCTGATGCCGCATTTCTTCGCCCACGTCGAATCGAGAGCATGCTCGGCATCGATCACGGCACACACGCCACCGCTCTTCTGAGCGTTGGCGATCACGTGCAGCGCCAGCGTTGTCTTACCGGAAGATTCCGGGCCGTACATTTCAATGATGCGGCCACGCGGCAAACCGGTGCCACCAAGCGCAAAGTCGAGGGCCAGCGACCCGGTCGAGACGCCATCGACAACCCGCGGCATGCTGTCGAGCTGCATGATCGCACCCTTACCATACGACTTTTCAATCTGCTGAAGGGTTCTTTCCAAGGACTGCTCGCGCTTGGCTTGTTGTGTTGCGTCCATGACTGTCTCCGCTGATTTAGGTTTTTGCCAATATCAACCGTCAATATATCAATCAATGCGCAACATTTCGGAAAATGCCCGCACTCGTTTTTCAATTTCGTCGCGTGACGTATCTTTGATGCGTGTCAGCGAAAAGTCCTCGATCGTGATCGATGCCGTCACCGTCCCGCGAATCAACGAACGCTTCAGCGCCACATCGTCGATCTCGGCTTGCGTACAAAGATAACCGAGCATCCCGCCGGCAAAGCTGTCGCCCGCACCCGTTGGATCGACCACATCCATCGTCGGGTACGCCGGGATCACCGTGATGCCCTTCTCCGTCACAAGGATCGCGCCGTGCTCGCCCTTCTTGACCACCGCAAACTTCGGACCCATTTGAAGAAGCGCCGCAGCCGCAGCGATGTTATCCTTTTTACCCGTGAGTTGCCGAGCCTCGCCATCGTTGATGATGAGTCCATCCACTACCTTCAACGTTTCCAGCAAATCGTCCCGCGCCGAATCGATCCAAAGATCCATCGTGTCGCACACGGTCAGACGCGGGTTCTTCACCTGACTTCGCATCTCGCGCTGAAGGGCTGGGTGCGTGTTGGCCAGGAACAATATCTCGCTGTCCGCAAAGGCTGCCGGCACCGTCGGACCCTTCTCTTCCAAAACGTTCAACTGCACGTCGAGCGTGTCGCGATCGTTCATGTCGTCTGAATACTTACCGCTCCAGCGAAACGTCTTGCTGCCTTCGCGAATCTCCAACCCTGCACAATCGATGCCTGCATCCTGCATGAGTTTGCTGAACGATTCGGGGAAATCCTCGCCCACCACACCGACAAGCCGCACATTCGTAAAGTGCGTTGCAGCCACCGCGAAATAAACCGCCGACCCGCCCAACACTTCCGGAGCTGTGCCATGCGGCGTTTCAACCGTATCGATCCCCAAACTTCCTGTAACCAAAAGTGACATGACTATGCTTGCTCGCTTCCTTGCATCATGGTTTGCTTGATTCGGTTGATCGTGCGATCACGGCCAACCAGTTCCAACGTGTCGTAGATCGCCGGGCTGACCATCCCACCACTCAGCGCAACCCGAAGCGGCTGAGCCACCCCGCCAAGCTTGAGATCGTTCGCCTCGCAGAAATTCGTGAGTTCCGCTTCGATCGCCGACGCCGTCCACGGGTCCAACGATTCAAGGCAAGCTACCACATTGCGAAGCACCGCGTAACCGGCACCGTCGTTCTTTTCGAGCACCTTGCGAACGGCCTTCTCTTGATACTCAATCGCGGAATCGTCCACGAAAGCAAACCCGATCTTCGCGATCACATCGGGAAACGTGCGAAATCCCTTACACAACTCAAGCATTCGCCGAAGCGTCGCGTCGGGCAGATCGGCGAGCGGCGAATCGTTGACCTGCAAGTAATCAACGAAACATTCCAGCAATCGATCTTCGCTAACCCTCGCCGCCCAATCCGTGTTGAACGAAAGCAGCTTGTCGCGATCGAACTTGGCATTTCCCTTACCGATTCCCTCGACCGCAAAGCGTCTTGCCGTTTCATCCAGCGTAATCTGCTCGGTGTCGTCGCCGGTGGACCAACCCAGCAGCGAAATGAAATTCAGCAAGGCCTCGGGCAGATACCCGGACGCGCGGAAGTCATGCACATCGATTTCCGGCGGAACCTCGCCCTTCTTGATGGCCTTCTCTTTGTCGCGTTTGCTCATCTTTGACCCGCTCATATTGAAGATGATGGGCAGGTGCGCATAGTTTGGCGTGTCGAACCCCAGCGCTCGTTGAATCGCGATGTGCTTGGGCGTGTTCATCAGATGCTCCTGACCGCGAAGCACGTGCGTGATTTTCATGAGGGCGTCATCGACCACGCAAGCCAGGTGATAGGTCGGCCAACCGTCGCCCTTTTGAATGACGAAGTCTTCAAGCTGGTCGGCTGCCAACGTCACCTCACCGAGGATGTCATCGGTAACGGTGATATCCGCATCGCCCATCTTGAGTCGCACCACCACCGGACGCCCTTCGTCGCGGGCGGCTTGTGCCTGCTCGGGCGTGGGCAGCGGATCGGGCCGGCGGTATTTGTAATCGGTCTTGTTCGCGCGGGCTTGCTCGCGCATGGCGGCTAACTCTTCGGGCGTTTCCAGCGCATAGTACGCATGGCCCGCATCGATCAGCCGCTGCACATGCTCCTGATAAATCGCCAACCGCTGACTCTGACAGTAAGGCCCGAAGTCGCCCTCACCGCCATCACCAGAAGTACCGGCATCGCCGGCCGCACCGGCTGAATCTAAAACACTGGCATCTTTGGGCCCCTCATCCCACTCAAGCCCCAGCCACCGCATGTCGGCAAGGATTTTCTCCAGCGAGTCGGACACATGCCGCGACCGGTCGGTATCCTCGATCCGAAGCACAAACCGCCCGCCCAACCGCCGGGCCAACAGCCAATTGAAAAGAGCCGTCCGCGCCCCGCCAATGTGCAAATACCCCGTAGGAGAAGGGGCAAACCGAACTCGACACCCAGAAGCACTCACCAAAAATCCCCAACCAAAATCAACAAAAGCCGCAAGCCCAAAACCCTAACTGAACCCGAACATTAGCATGGGTAAGAGATCAAGTCAAGCGCGATTGCCGGATCAACTCCCATGCAGGCATCGCGCAAAACCGATTTCCATACGTCAATGAGCGAAAAATGGGAATAGGCCGGTCTAAGCGGTAAGATGTGATTCAGCTGTCGCGCGACGAGAGGCAACTACAACCGCTGAACGCCCCCGGAAAACAAGGCAGAAATGATGATGAATCGTCACATGGAAAATAGTAACGGCCCTGAACGATCGCTGAATGATCCAATACGGCTCGACGGCGAACTCTGACGAGGCCAATTGGGAAATACCGGTATATAGACGTCGATCATTGACACGATGCCCGTTCCCGATCTTGGAGTGCCAACATATGAATCTTCAAAGCTTGCGTCGACGGGTAACTATCTTAGCTAAACCTTGCACCACGCTGGCAGCCCTCATGGCGCTGTTCTGCTTCCAGTTCGTTGCCGCCGTTCCTGCGCACGCTGCTGATTGCAATGGGAATGGCGTCGACGACGCAGTTGACATTGCCGGAGGCACGAACTTCGACTGTAACAATAACGGCATTCCCGATTCTTGCGAATTCACCACCGAATTCACTCAAAGGCCGGCCATTTCGACAGGAGCCGATGGCGCACTATCCGTATTCGCCGCGGACCTTGACGATGACGGAGATATTGATGTGCTCTCCGCTGCCGACCTCGGTCAGGAAATCTCCTGGTACGAAAACAGCGATGGATTGGGCAACTTTGACGTTGGACAGGTAATCAACACCACAGCTGGCAATGCTCGCGCTGTATATGCGGCGGACTTGGACGGTGACGGGCATGTTGATGTACTTAGTGCGTCGGGATTCGCCAATGGACGCATCTCCTGGCACGAGAACACGGATGGATTGGGCACCTTTGGACCAGAGCAAATCATCTCAATCGATGTCGAAAGTCCGGGATCGATCATGGCAGTAGACTTGGATGGCGACGGCGACGCTGACGTACTATCCACATCGGGCCTCGCCCAATTGAACTGGGAAAGCAAAGTTGCCTGGTACGAAAACACGGACGGATTGGGCACATTCGGGCCGCAACAGATCATTACAACGGAAGCAATCAATCCGACCTCAGTCTACGCAGTGGACTTGGACGGCGACACAGACATTGACGTGCTTTCCGCGTCCTTCGCTCCAGACAGGATCGCGTGGTATGAGAACACGGACGGATTAGGCAACTTTGGACCACTCCAGATAATCTCGACGATTGCCGATTTCCCTCAATCCGTTTTTGCGGGAGACCTGGACGGTGACGGCGATGCAGATGTGCTTTCCGCTTCCTTTGCCGACAATAAGATTGCGTGGTACGAAAACCTGGACGGAGCAGGCGCATTCGGTAGCGAGCTAGTCATTGCGACCACAGCTTTCGGCGCAGAAGGAGTATTTGCCAAAGACCTCGACGACGATGCCGATCTTGATGTCGGTTCCGTATCATTCACCGACAACAAGGTAGCGTGGTATGAGAACATCGATGGACTGGGAGACTTCAGCCAAGAACAGATAGTCACGCTTGCTGCCGATGGTGCTATCTCCGCATTTGCTGCGGACTTTAACGGTGATGGAAAAGAAGACCTTCTATATGCCTCCTATTTCGACGACACGATCGCCTGGTACGCCAATTTTTACCAGGATTGCAACGGCAACCAGATTATTGACGAATGTGATATCTCCGGCACGACAAGCGACGATTGCAACTTCAACGGCGCACCAGACGAATGCGACATCATCGAGATGGACTGCGACGATGACGGCTCGCCAGACGACTGCCAAGTCGCGTCACTAAATCAGTCACTTTCGGGTCCGGTCAGCACGATTGTGTGCCCGAATGACGATGCTCAAATATCGGTCACATCTTCCATCCCCGGATTGGACTACCAATGGCTTAAAAATGGCGCGCCGTTGATCGAAGGCGTCGATGCCGTCGGCACTGCCACGCCAACGTTGACCATTCCAAACACCGAATCGGCTGACGAAGGAGCCTATTCCTGCGAAGTATCAATGGGGTGCATTTTGACCATCACTGGATCAGCAGACCTTACCGCCCTTGAACTTCTAAGTATCGTGCAACAGCCGGCTGCATTGACCAACACTTGCTCCGGCAACACGGTAGTCATCGCGGTTAATGCCGCGGGCGATGCCCTCACCTACGAATGGCTGCAGAACGGGTTGGCGCTTCCAAATCAACCAGGCAAGTATGAAGGTGTTGGCACAAACACGCTGCAGATCGTAAATGCCAATGTGAACGATCTTGCCGAGTACGCGTGCATTGTTCGCGATCAATGCGGCGGCGAAGAGACGACGACCTCAGCCTTCATCCAGTTTGGCGATGCGACGTTCGTGGTGCAGCCTGTCGGCCAATGCGTCACCGAGGGCGATACCGTTTCTTACACGGCCACTGCCGACGGAGGCCCCTATTCGGTATTTCGTCAATGGTATAAAGATGGTGTCCAATTGTTTGACGGTGGCAATGTCTCGGGCACCTTCACCGACACGCTCATGATTCAGAACGTCACCGCCAGCAACGAAGGAATATACTCGCAGCGAGCCCTGACCCTTGGAGCGAATTGCGTGGTCTTTAGCGATAGCGTCGAACTCGCTTTCGACTCGTGTACCTGCGTCACACCGGGTGACCTGGATGCCGACGGCGATCTCGATCTCGCGGATCTTCAAGTATTCATGGGCTGCTTTGGATCTGACCTCGGGGAGAAGGCGGGATGCGCCTGCGCCAACGTGGACCAATCGGATGATTCGATCGATCTGGATGACTGGGCCGCCTATGCAGCCATCCTGACCGGTCCGTAAGACCAAACAGAAACAATTCAGAACAAGTCCGGGCAGCGACTGATTTCTCGGTTTGACTGCAGCGAATCTTCCTAGGGCTGATGGCGTTGGTTGAGTTGGACTGATTCACTCGCCTGGATTCCCGCTTTCGGACATTATGCACGGCTAGCACGCAGCTTTATGTACGTTAAGAGCTTTCGTCCCAAGTTGCTGCACGGACATATTCGACGGACGACTATGTTGACTTACTGAACAAATGTCGCTGAGCGTCGGGTATTCTTG
>JANQQE010000021.1 GCA_028285105.1 Alphaproteobacteria bacterium | reverse complement strand
GTTCCGTCGAATGACGCCGTCTGCTCATGGCAATTCCTCCTCAATCGAAACCAAAATCCTAACCCAACTGCTGGATCAGCTTGAGGGGGAAAGGCCAGTGGCATCGATACGCCAAGTGCGGACAGGTGATCTTCTTGAGGGGAAGACTGAGATTCGGAGGTGCCAAACACGCCGCGCCGTTTCCGTCTGCCATTGTCATCTTCTGGGGTGGAATGTTGGGAGATGCCGTTCGTCCAGTGAGTTAGCCGCATGGCCTTCGCGCAGATGGGTTCGAAACGTGATTGAATTTAACGAAGAGAATCTGATATCGCTGCGTGACGCGCCGCGGCATCTCCCGCCTCGGCCCAATGGCAAACGCGTCCACATCAGCGCGGTATATCGATGGGTTAGTCGGGGTGTGCACGGGGTCAAGCTCGAATCATTAAAGATCGGGGGTACAACATATACGTCGATCGAGGCACTCCAACGCTTCGGAGAGCGTCTCACGACAAGGGCTTCAGGTCCAACGATTCCCAGGCACACGACACCGAGACGGCGGCAGCATGAAATTGAGCGGGCCGCAAGAGAGGTGCAATGCAAACTTCAAGGGGGAAATTCGGTCGACCGAAACACATAACGGGCGCGATGCCCCCGTAGAAGCCTTTGCGATTTTCTGCAGTCTGGAGACCACTGACTTGAAGCCATTGCGAGCATGACGCCACTGGCATTACTCGCAGCATCTTTCAAATCAAGTGGCTGTTCTCGCACAGGAAAACCCGGTTGCCCACGATCTGTTGAATATACAAGGCAACCAAACCTACATTGAGGTCGTTGAATAACGCAGTATCTACCATTGTCTCTCCAGCACCCTAGCGAGCCAACTCTTTGGTCTACAACAAGTTACCCGATCTCGGATAGGATCTACGATCAGCCGACCAGGCTGCGAATCACCGACTTTCACAATGCCGGTTTGGCTCCTGCTCGGTCCGATCGGGCAAATCCGTCTACCCTACTGTGGACATCAGCAAGAGGCAATGCATCTGCGAGTACCGCGTCGCCGACACCCGCGGCCGCGCCGACCGCAAATATTACCACTGGGCCGCGCGGCGACAAGCCAGTTAGGCTGGACTTGACGACAAGGGTGCTCATGGCGCCTACGCTAAGAGGACGTTCGTAAGAACCTGGGAAGTCGTCAGGTTTGTTCGAACGAATGCTTAACAGCGATTCAATCAATGTGTCGACGCGCCGCTTCCCACCAATCTGAGTTCACGGACACTACGACTCGACTGATAGGAATATAGTTCCTTTACAATGGCTGGCTTAGAGCCTATCCGGACAACCCTATGAAACTCCCAATGATAATGGCGGATGCCAGATGCAGTTGAGCAGTAAAGTTTTCTTCTTTCTTGCACCAGCGGATGAGCAGATCGCGGAAGCGGTTGTACCAACTGTGCGTGCCCTCGACGACCCACCGGTGTGGTCGGTACCTGCGACACCGTCGCATCGCTTTGCGTTCTTCGCCGCGGCTGCGAATGTGCGGCGTGAATCCGAACGTGCTGACCAACTCACCGATAACCGGATAGTCATATCCCTTGTCCATGCACATGCCTTGCGTTGTCCGCCGCGGGCTCGGGCGCTTCACCGGCAAATCATCCAATTCCAACAGGTTCGCACCGACCAAACACATGTCATGCACGTTGGCGGCGTCCACGAATACCGACAACGGTATTCCGGCCGCGTCGACCAGCAGACTGCGTTTCGTCCCACTCTTTCCGCGGTCGGTGGGGTTGCGGCCCGCTTTTTTCCCCGCCGAGTGGAGCCTTGGTCGTCGCGCCGTCCAAACTCAGAAACGACCAGTCGAGTCCGATCAGTTCGTCATAGCGCTTCGCCGCACAGTGGAACAACGTTTCGAAGACACCGGCTTGCACCCACTGTTGAAAGCGGTGAGCTGTCGAGCCCGGACAGATACCGGTGGCATCGAGCGCCCTCCATTGGCAACCGGTTCGCAGCACAAAAAGAATACCGTTCAAACAGTCACGATCCGACCGCCAAGGCCGCCCACCGCCAAAGCGATGCGTGTTCACCCGTTTGGGCAGCAGCTTCTCAAAGAACGCAAACAACTTATCTGACAACTGAAATCGATTGTTTCCCATCGCGAGCCTCCATGCTCTGGCATCATCGCCCGAAACACTATCGGCTCACGAAGGGTTATTGGGATAAGGTCTTAAGCCCCCCCGAAATTATGAGCTAAGGTAAATAGCTTTCAGGAACGTAACAGAATTCAAGGTAGGAGTCTTGGGGCTTATGAAACCAATACTTTCTGATCTTTGGTGCTTTTTCAGAGTTCAGGATATCTTCGAAGCTCTCTGGCACTGTGAATCCCTCCGAAATTCGCGTCAGACCGAGTCCTTTGCGGTGCAGATCAAAACCCAGGCTCTTAATTTCTTTCGGCTGCAATCGTAGAATGTCTATAAACCTTGTACGCAAGAATCCATCAGGTCGCAGCGGAATCGATCGAGATATTCCCAATAATTCGACTGCCGTCGTTCCGACATCATTGAGGAGCTTGTCAGCTTTTTCAGCAATTTCTTGCGGTGTTAGTCTCTGACCAATTCCGTCGGTTAGCGCAGCAATGTAAAGCTCCGCAATTTGGCGATCGCGACTTCTCTTATCACTTAGCTTAGAGTCAAACCTTTGGTTAATTGCTCTCCCAACGTCCTTCGACAAGCTGGCGAGGTACTCAAGGTCTGTGCGTTCAAAGAGGAGTCTAACACGATATGGTTCTTCATCCGGCTTAGCGCCTCCGAAAGGTACGTATCCTCGGAAGAAAGCAACCGTGGAAGCTTGCCTAAGTTCCTCTAGATTCTTAATCTCTGGATTCTCGGAGATTCGATCGTTTAGAGCAACATCTGACAATAGCAATGCGCTAGGCTGTATTTTCTCTCCGTTAATCGTATCCTCCAGAGTCTTTAGCGAGTTCTTGATAACCGATTGTTGTTTGTTGACAATAGCGCGAACATATTTTTGGACCGCAAGAAGCTGGTTCTTTTGGTCTGTCTTCACATCGATGATATCAGAGCCAGGATTATTAGCAGTGCCCGGTGTCTCAACGAGCGAAGCTAGGTTTGAGTGGAATTTTGCGAATGTGTTTTCGTCATCCCGCTCTTCATCTGTCGCACAATACATTCCGATTATTTTCGTGCGCATTTTCTTCCTTGTTGCTACCGGGATGTCCTTCAGCTTGGGTGTGTTGCTCAGCGATGACTCTGGAAAGTCCGGCATTTTCAGTCGTACTGTTTCAGCATTCACTCCACCGTGTGCTTTACCAGGTTCATCTGCAATGCAAATGAGAACCCTAACTGTTGAGTCCTTGCGCCATATCCCTGGTTCGGTGCACGCCCGGAGAAGAGCAGCATGTATAGGCTCACCAGCCCTCCCCCCGCGCAAGTCCTCTTTCTTCGGGAACGGTCCAAGGCCACGCTCAACGAGATCGTAGCCTGCGAAGTGTTTCTTGGTATACCACGGAGCCGGACCGTCGACTTGGCCTCCGGGATCTTGGAAAGAAATCAACGAAATGTGGATATCCAGCGTTGTGTCGAGGACAAACCGGTCATCTCGATCGCCGTCCCCTTCGCCCTTAAGCGCGGTGCCGAGATACATTACCTGTTTCTGTCCGGTCGTCCCAAGCCTCTTTAGACGGGCCGCTAGCTCCTTTGCAAATGCACGCACAGCGTTTATTTCTTTTTCCATACTTCCCGAAGCATCTACTGCAAAACACACGTCAACCTGCCGAAGTTTCCTTTGGATGTCATTGAGTGCGATAATCATGCGCGTTATTTTGACAGGATCAACTTGGGCGTTGGTACTCCCTACGGATGCAACCCTCAGCCAAAATCCACCGCCAGCGATTGCATCTTGCTTGTCCAGAACATGCAATCGTGGGTATTCTCTGTCCATCCCAAAAGGGTCAAGCCGCAAAAGCCTGACGCCCTCTTGTTCAATATAGGCGTCCAATGGTTCCGTTCCCTGAACAGCGCCCTCCGTGTCTTTAACTCTGTAGACCTTCGCTGGCGCATGTTCTTGCCTAAAGGCCACCGCGTTAGCGCTCGTATTGTATTCCAGTACAAAATTGGAACACCAAAGTTCTACGTCCTTCAACTTCACCCAACCTAAGAGTCGAGAAGTTGCCGCCTTCGCTTCGTCAACCTCAGTGGATTGCACATCTTGGTCAATCAGCTGCGGACTGTTTGCAATCAACACCCAGTCTTCAGGCTGGCTGCCGGATTCTGTATTCTTGAAAACACCATAGACGTAATACCAACTCCAACCATTCAGCTTATTTTCGCTATTGTTGTCCGGTTCCCCGCCAGGTTTGCCAACAGGGATCGCGGCAACATCAGGTTTCGACACGCATCGGACGGGCAGGGTGTTGTCGAGGTTGAGCGAGCTCACCTGACCTGGACGCACGACATTCAGGCCAAGCCTTCGCGATTCCCCTACAATCAACGGCGTTCTTCGACTCAATAAGTCAGAGACATCGACCCAACCTAATTCTTCGAGTTTGTCTTCAAAGTCGTCGTACTTTGCAAGCGAATAACGATCGTTTTGCTCTTTGGTCGCAAAGTACAAATCGCCTAACGCCAACGTCATCACATTTCCCGATTCTGCGGTTGCGGACTCAAAAACAACGACTTTCGACTTGTTGACCAAGAACACTCTGTATCGAGATTGGCCATCAACTTCTTCCGTCATTATTCTTGACGTGATAACTCTCTCCTGAGCAAACGCGATCTCGCCGATTAAGAACAACACGAGAAACCCATATCGAATTGCATACCTATACTTGTTAGTCATTCTCGGTTTCCCTTAAGACTGGCAATCGCATCTTCGGACATGTCATTAAAACCAGAAACACGAGTTGATTTAGAGAATCCATCCAATGGAGCGAGAGCACTAATACTGGGAACTCCGCCAGGATAAATCAAAAATAATTCTGTATTCGTTATGGCCCGGTCCTGCAACGTGCTCGTCGCAGCCGTGATATTGATTTCCCGTGATCCAAGAAACTGTTTCGAAAGACAGGTTTGAAATTCTTGATATTGCTCGCGAGTCTTCACAAAATCAGGTTCCTGATAGATCTCTCTTGCAATTACATTTTCGTTAGAAGACACAATAGCAAAGACGCTCACGGAGTCATAACCCGACTCTATCAGAACATTGAAGAATGGCTTTGAGAGTCTACGCCATTTCGACCGCAGTTTCGTGGAGGTGGCTGCATTGACGTTTGAGAATACGATTCCAATAAACACATGAGCTCTTTCACCTTCGTGGTGCTCCTGTTCTCTTGGGTTGCCAGACGTGTATTCGCTCTTCATCTTCGCTGGCGATAAGGTAGTCACACCCCACTTATATTTCGTGGATAATGGCGATGGGTTCAAGTCACTGAGATTCGCAGTGGACATGGCTGTTGTGTACACATCCAGAATGCCGTTGCGCCTCAAGAAAAAGCTAGCCAAGTCCTCCTTGATCAAACGCGCATTTGCTTCAGTAACCTCAGTCTTACGAGTTCCAAACAATCCTATGGGCTCAATTGAGGCGATTTCTTTCAATTGAAGATCAAGCGTCCTTACAGACAAGGGCTTTCGTCCAGAATTCGTGATCTCCGCAACGGAATTTGGCCTAAGCCCAAGGCGATCAACCTCACCGAGGACTTCGAATCTTCTTCCGTCTTTCATTACGAGTGCTGCGGCGGGCGTGATACCCTTCAGCGATTCTGGTTTGATTGAAACCATTACAGGTGCGCCGTCCACGTCGACTTCGCTAGTAATCTGGGTGTTTAATGTACTCTCAGAAAGCTCGATTCCTTCAATCGGCGAATACCAAGGGATGGTCCTTGGTGGAGTTAGCGTCAAGACATGCCCCATCAACTCCCGCGCATCTGAGAAGTTGATTTGCGAAAACTGATCAACGGTTACCATTTTGCCTGTGTTTGATGACAACGTCCAGCCCTCGGCACTAATTCCTTGATCGTCGTTCACTTGAATGTTGAACTGGAGCTTATGTTGATTGGCTGAACTTAGGTCCAAGATCCACCGTTTTCCATGAGGGGTCTTTTCCATCGAAGCCATGGCTCTTCCTTCGAAGTCCAGGAATGGAATGTCGACCTCTTGCCCTTCAAGAATAGAGTTCGCGATTGCTCCGTTCAACTCTGATAGTGACTCGCCGCGCCGCAGGCGTTTTCTCACACTCTCGTGACCCAATTCATACTCGACTGGCCCAGCAATAGTGCGGAATCGAACTATGGATTTTGGCCGAATAAATTGAATTTGAACAATCTCGTTCTCGACTCGCATTTTAGCATCAAATAGTGCACATTTTGAGTTTTCGTTGACATGAAACTCACACTTAGACATAAACTGTTTCGGAATAAACAGCGATCCATACTTGTCGACTCGCAGACGACCGACATCGAATGCTGTTAGCCAAATATCGCCGCGATCCAACTCGTCGTAGAAATCTGTCTCATCCAGGCCCGATGTGACAATTGGATTGACTTTGGAATCCGGCTGGATGTCCCTAGCCCCGACTTTCCAGCATTCATAGTCATTCAGCTCGCTTGGATTCAAAAAACTGAGTCGTTTCAAAGAATCCAACACCATATATGTCGTGTTTGTTTTCGGAACAACAAAAAACTGATTAGGCCCCGTAGAATAATTTGGCACAAGCTTTGTGTCTGGCCGCTGTGTTGAGAACAACATCCAGTCTTTATGGGGCAGCCAAAGAATTGCAGCTTCTTTTTTTATCTCATGTGCCGTGTTGCGGCCACCAATTATATTGTTGACCGCATGCAAGTTACTAGTCTTCCCAAAATGAAAAATGTGAAGAGTTAAGTTGGATTTTGTGCTTATGGGAAGGTCTACGGTTTCATTAACAATCCAGCCATTGGCAATGTTCTTCCGAACGTGTTCAGGAAGAATGAAGTGTCGCTCATTTGAATCGCGCAGGATGTAAAACATGCCAGTGTCATCCTTGCCCGTCTCGTCTAACCTGTCTGACAAGATTGCATATGTTGTCTTTTCCAATCTAGAGGTAATGGTTACGTAGTAGTTTCGGGCGTAGTTCTTTGCTTGACGATAATCTAAGGCAACTATTCGACCGACATCCGACTGATTATCAACATCAACTACATACAGTTCTAATTGCGCTGAAGCCGATGACAAGCACATCAACTGAACAATAATGCACCAAACAAACAATTTTAACATACTGTATTCATCCTGTAGCAATACTTGTCAATGGATCTGTCCGTGTGGCGCGATATGCAGGGATCAAGGCACCGAGGATCACGAAGAATAGGATCAGAATTAATGAATAGGCTATCATCGACGGAGCGACACTTAAAAGCCTGTCTACGCCCTCTCGACCCTCAAGCGCAGTCGAAAAAGCTGTCAAGGCCGCTCGGGCGATCCCACTCAAGCAAGGTGCGATGAAAGAGGCCAGAAGTGTGCCGAGCATGAATCCGGTTATGCCTAGTAGTATCATTTCGCCGAGGAAGACAGCAAAAATGGTCTGCGATGATGCTCCATTGCTGTAGAGTAGCCCAATATCTCTTTGCTTCCTAAGTACGTGACATACGGCGAGCAGAAATACGGCTGCGAGGCCGAGAAGGAACACGATCACGATTACGCCCCAGCTGTACACTTGTACCGCTTGGCGCACTCGAATCAGAGCCGTCGTTGACTGGATGTCCTCTAGCTCCGTGTCCCAACCCACTTGCTGCTTCATTGACAAAGAGTCACCATTGCGATGCAGAATGAACCGCCGCTTTTCGCCCGAATATTCAACTATGAAGAATGACTCGTCCGCTTTGGAGACGTCGCGCGGAGTGATTTTGATGTCGTCAGATAGCGGTTCGCCTTCTAAATCGATTTCTTTTGCTAAGTATAGTCGGTCGCGTTTTTCACGAAGAATCCTACAGAACGCTATTGCATTCTCGGGTTGTTTCTTTAGTGCTACGTCAAACCATACGTCTTGCAAGGCTTTACGAAGTCTCTCTCTTGCGCCCGGTTCTTTCCAGTCTCTTACGAATACACGGACATTGTCGTATTCCCAAAGTCCGAGCCGCCTAAGATTGCCACATTCACGAACTTGCTCTGGGGAGCCAAGTATTGGGTATTCTCGCTGCACATCTTCATATGACCACCCCTCTGGCAATCCAATAAGCGGTTGTGGCGCATCGGAGTTGTCATGCACTTGGAAATAGTAATGTGGCAAAAACTCCGCTTTGAAACCGTCCGCACCTTGCTCCTGGTAGAAGTAGACGGCTGCAATGTCTCGCGACACGATTAAGTCCACTGCAATGTCCGGTTCATCGAAGTATCCACTGATTGGAATTCTTATGTATTGTTGGCCGAGTCCGTTTTGCTTATTTTCAAGAGTGATGGGTGGGACATCAACGAGCAAGTAGGTTGGTAGCGTACTTTTATCTTCCCGAAACTCGTTGAACCTATTGTCGTCAAATTTTCCCTCGTATCGCTCAAAAAACTTCAGATTGACAAGAACGCCGAGGCTCAACGGTTCGGTGTCGATCCACTTGGTAGTCTCATGTAGCATATTGAATCCGGATTCTTCTCGAAAGAGAAAGGAATCGTTGCGAACCATCCAGATTCTAGGCTCCCCAACGATTGGCTCGGCAACAGACTCGTCTCGATCGAATGACTGCAATGATGGCCACTTGCCGTCTGTGTCGGATTCGATTTGACCGTGAAGTTCGAACGAGACATCATCGTGCTGCTCTGCGATGGCTTTCTTTGCAAGTATGCGTTTTAGCGCTTCTTTCTCTTTCAGCGTAAAGAACCTGCCTTGATCCTTTGAAACCTGCACCATTACCACACCTGCTCGGGGCCGAGTTGTGTTGATAGCCTTATTGATTATGCGGTCCGCTGCGGTGGAGAAGGAGAGGCAAAGGATAGTGATGAAGCTGGCAATAGCGATAGCCAAGATTCCCGCAAAAACCTCGGAACCAGCTCGGCGGTTGATCGTGTCCTGGATTATGTATCTCAAGAGCATTGGTCAAGCATCCGAGCAGTTTTGGTTGTCCTTCTGATCTTGTTGTTGTCCCCGTCGTTTCCGTGATTCGGGTCATTCTTAATGAATTCGGCTAACTCTTTAGCAGTGTAGTTTCCATCAAGTTCGAGTCTCCCCTTGACTAGTCCTAGTTGGCGATCACACTTGGCTGCAGCTTTGGGATCATGCGTGACCAAGATCAAGGCACAAGGTGGGTCTTTCTTGGCTTGTTCGATAAGGAGATCAATAATAACCTCGCCAGTGTACACATCTAACGCACCCGTCGGTTCATCCGCAAAGATGATTTTCGGGTTCTTGATAATTGACCTGGCTATATTGACACGTTGGCGCTCACCTCCGCTAAGGGTGTGGGGAAGGCACTTCCTATCGAGAAATCGGCAGTTCTTCAGGTCGACGCTATTGAGAAGATTACAGGCCACGTCTTCCAAGTAGAGCTGTCCACTCAGACTGGCGGCGATCTCAAGATTGCGCAAAACGGAGAAATTGGAAAGCAGGTCCGAAGCCTGATTGATATACCCTGTTTTCCGTCGCAAATCGACCGCTATGGGCCCGTTCTCTTCACCATCATTGAGTGTAAATGGGGCGCCATCGAATTCGTAGTCACCTTCCGAATGCCCTGTCAAGCCGGCCATGATGTTGAGAAGAGTCGATTTTCCGGAACCCGAACGACCGATGATGCCGACGGTTTCCGTACGCATGACTCTGAGCGAAACATCATCTAGAGCCGTTGTATCGCCAAATTTCTTAACAACATTTCGAAGTTGGATTGTAATACTATTCACTAGTCGAATCCAAATATGGAGATTTCTATACGTCCTTATTAGGGTTGCTGGTGTGTCGTTTAGGATCGGTGCGGAGAAATGATCCGCATCAATACAACAAACAATTCAGCAACGCCGCTATGTGGTAGGCTTGTGAGTTATGTCCACTACAACATTGGATGCAACTACTCGGATTAGCTCACGATCGTCCCAGGCAGAGATAAAATCAACAAGAGTGTGACTCTCACTGTTGTCCAAGTCGTGAGCTATATGCGCCGGAATTGTGTCAGTCATCATAACATGACTCAAATCTTCATTCTCGGGACTCCGAGCGACAAATAGTTCGGCATTCTGGAACCTAACAGTAACTGCGTTGCCTTGCCAGTCAACTATCCAAACACATAACTCGCCCGACTGATAAGACAATCTTGTAATCTTACCATCTGCGACACTTACTCTTTCCAAATCCGAGAAGCTCACAATAGACTACTCACCTGGAAAGAATTCGCCCGGTAGAAAACCAGTTGCGCCACCGCGGCTATACCTTACTGGTTTGGCCTTATTAATCAGTTTTCTCCTTTTGGCTTGCCCCCAAGTTATGCCACTCGGTTTCGTTTCAACGTGAAAATGTTCGCCATGATGTCGCGGATTGTACCCGGGATCACCTGGATGACTTTCATGCCTAATTCGGGTATTGGCGTTTGGCTCCCAGACAGTTTTTATCGTACCGTGTGGTGTCGTTCCGACTTTCTTAGGTGGTACACCAAGAATGTCTGTCATCTCGTCGGCTGTCTTTGGAAAAGCTCCTTTATTGGGGGCACGCTTTGAGGGCTTAGCAATTCGCTTCGCGAGCCCTGCCCCCAGCAACATCACACCACCCACCTCCGCGACTGTTTTCCAATCACCGTCTGCAATGGATGACGCCGCAGTGTAGGTTGCCTTCGCGGTTTCAACGGTCGTATTTGCCCGATCGACAATTTTTGCAGTGCGAATCCCTACGTTCGCGATGCGAACGGCCAGTCCGCCACCTGCTCCACCGGTGGCGACGTCCGCAAGCAGGGCCGCTCCGTTGAGTGCCATGGCTTTCGAGAACTCCGCCTTGCTCATGTTGCCAGTGGCGTAGTTGTAAACGTCGACTGCCGAAAATGCCCCCGTGATGACAAATCCAATTACGTTACCGTCGGGGTCGTTGTGAGTAAGTGGTCGGTTTGCGGCATAGGTGTACGGATTCAGGGTTTGCGGATTGTCGAGTTGACCCGGTAACAACAGCGCTGCGTCGCAAGAAGTAAATCGTCCTGTCCGTGTTGAGAGGTACCTAGCGCCGAAGAAATGTAAGCCGCTTTCGTCGTCGCGCTCTTTACCGCCAAACTGGTACTTAGGTCGGTTTCCATTTGTAAAACGAGCTTCGCCGAACGGATGGTATGCGAGCGCAGAGACTTGTCTGCCAGACTCATCCGTCACGACGTTCGATGATCCCAGATGATCATGATGTGTGAAGCGAATTTGTTGTTCATCTTGGCCAGTTGAAACCTCTGCAATTCGCAGGAGGCCGAGAAATACGGATTTCGTTGTCGTAGTATTATCTTCAATCTCCGCCCGGTAATGGGGACCCACGTAGATTGATATGTGACCTCCATTCCCAAGCTCACGTTTGACAACTCGATTTCCCTGGTAGTCGTATTCGTACCTGTATTCCTCTTCCTGAGCGGAGTAGCCAATCAATCGGTCGTTGGCATCCCAGAAATACCGAGAATTTCCTTCTCTGATTAAATTGCCGCACGCGTCGTAGTGATTCCGGACGCCGTTGACCATGGTCACCGCACATGGCCCCGGTTTACCCGCTTCCCACTGCCTGTTTTCGCGCAGATTATCGACACCGTACCGGATGTCGGCTAGCACGTTCACGCCATTCATAACAAGTAGATTTCCGATTTGGTCATACTCGTATCGAATGGTATCAGTGGTCGAAGTGTACGTGACTTGGGTTACTCGATGTAGAGCGTCGTACTCGAAGGCTTGCCCCAAACTGAGCTGAGGTGCGACCCCCAGTCGGAGATCGGCAATAGCCTTGATGTTGTTTGCTGTGTCGTAGGTGTATTGCAGATGTTGGAGGAACAAATCTCCCCTCTTGCTTTCCAACCGTGAAAGGCGTAATCGATCGTCGTATTCCCATAGGTGAACAACTCCATTGCCGTATTCGCACGCGATTCGTTTTTCCGCCGCGTTGTAGTCAATGTTTCGAGCCGCAGTACCGATTGATTGGAGTTGAGAAGATGCGAGCAGATTACGCTCGTTGAAGCGATTAATTGCCTCGTCGCCGTCCGGATACGTCAAAACAACGGTGCGATCCAGCGAATCGTACGTAGTCTTGGTGGTGAAGCTTTTGCTCGCGACGTCGATGTACTTCTCCTCGCAAACTGTGCGTCCTCGAACATCGTGCAGGAACTTCGTCCATCCCGAACGATCCCAGACTTCGGTCATGTGTCCACGGCTCATGTCATTACCGTCGTAGAAGTACTCAACATCCCCTCGGTTTTTCTTGCTACGCGGCTGGTCTGGGTTGAACGCAAAGTCGTTGACTAGTTCATTGAGGTCAACGTCCTTGCCTGTTGAAGCGTCGAACCAGTCTTCGGATAAGACACGATTGGCACCGTCATACCGATAAACAATCCTGAAGCCGCGGCCATCGCTCGACTCGACGGTGTTCGACGCCGAATCGTATTGATACTTTCGGACACCAGAATTTGGATCCGCAATCTTGGTGACCCGCCCAAGATCATCGTAAGCAATGGTCTTCGTATTCTTTTGCGAATCGATCAGCTTCGTCAGCTTGTCGCCGAGATCGTAGCGATACCGTGTTTTCCACACGGCCAGCTTAGGCTTGGCTGCAACAATTTCATCGACCCCAATCAACCGACCTAGGCCGTCGCTCAATCGACGAATCGGTGTATTCGTTTTCTGGTCCAGTTCTCCAAAGAGAACTTCGACGAGTGGCTCATAGCGCGTTTCGCTGAAGCTCCCGTCGTTGTGGATTCTCTTGCGGGGTCGCAGCATCGCGTCAAAGTGGCTGATCTCCCTAGGGATCCTTGCCACTTTCTTTGCAAGCGGCTCGTATGTGAGTCTTGCCAGGACATCTTGATCGTGCCTTTCGGAGAAGAACGGATTGAAATAAACGTAGGGTTTGCCACGTCGATTGGTTTTGATCGCTCCAGTAATGACCGCTCGTAGTTGGCCAGTTTTCGGATTTGGTTCAGCCTCGTGCTTGGTGTATAGCGCCCGACCGGAACCGTCAAGAAATCGACGCGAAACGAAATAGTGGTCGATATACTGCATTCTCGGTTCTGGTGGACCACGAGGTTGTGCAACAGATGGCTTGCGGTCTAACAGGCGCGTTTCGATATAGTTAACTAGTCCGTCAACGCCGGTGGGTTCGGCCAGGACAAACAAATACTCCGTGGTCGGATACTCCAGCGTATCACCTGGTCTAACAAGTTTGTGAGGTCGCCCGAATGGATCGTAGGTAAACACGGTTTTGGCGCCGTTGAAGGCGGTGAACTTGGTTGGCTTTCCGTAACACCAGTCGTAATCTGCAGAGGTCTTAAGCAACTTTCCGCCGCCTAGTGCAACAGATTCCCTGATTGCCTGGGTGTGGAACAAGGGATCAAAATCAATCTTACGAAAATGATCGCAACCGAGATCCGCTCTTCCTGACGACAGCGGGTCGTGCAGTTCAATGGCGTTTCCGTAGGAATCGTAACGGGCCCTTCCGTTGTTCACATATTCGTTTGCGGCAATATCAAACCACTTTCGTTCCAGGGTCAGATTGCCCTTGGTTAGTTGCCCGAAATTCCTCCCGGTGAACTGCTCATCGTCATAGTAATACCGAGTTTTGGCAAATACCTCTCCGTTAACTGTTTCGACTCGTGATTCCTTTGGAAAGCGCAGCATCCAGCGGTCCGTGTCAATTGCGAACTCGGTGACGAAAACTCGTTCATCGCCATTCGCCTTCTTCACACCGTGTTCGACTTGTCTTACGATATTTCCGAAATTGTCGTATTCGAATTCCTTCTCTATAACTTGAGGCCTACCGACCCCCCGTTCCCGGATATCCATTGTATGCTTTTCTGGATAAGTGAAAACAATACTCATTTGGTTGTCGAGTGATCTGTAGAGCTCACGTGGTTGTTGAGTCCAAGTCGTCTTTGTCTCCGAAAAGATTCGACCCTTTTCATCTTCAACGACGGAACTTAGTAACTTGCCTCGCAATGCTCTGTGCGATTGCCCGGTATCAAATGTTGAACGAGTAACGAGCGTAGGTGCAGACTCGTCGCCGAGCTTAGTCGTGTCAACCTGAATGAAACCACGGAACTCCTTGTCGATTCCGTCGTAGAAACCGTTGTGGTAACGGTACCGAGTTGTAGTTGTGACGCCTAAAGAGTTAGAGACGCGCTCTTCTTTAACGACGGTTACGGGAAATGGCAGGAACGACGTCCATGACTTCGCGGACACCCTATCGGCAATCATGAATTCCGTCGAGTTGCCATACTTTATGTCAATAGTCTCGCCAATGCCGTTGGAAATAGAGACGAGCAAGCTCGGTTTCGGCACGGCCCCGAGCGCCATACCGATGTCAAGAATGAACGGTTGGATATTGCGTTCTCTATCGGCAAAAAACAAATCAGTTGAACCATTACCATTGAGATCGACCCAACGGCTGGTTGCCATCCTTGGGATGTTGCTTATTTCAATAGGTTGACTAAACGAGTAATTCCCGAGGTTTTGCCAAACAACGAGCCGTTTACCGTTTGGACCAGAAACCAAATCAGCAAGACCATCTCCGGTGACGTCCACCAGCTTTCTGTGACCGATTACCCCATTCATTTGTGTCGGTCGAATCTGTCGTTGCTTGGAAAACCGCCCAAAGCCTAAGGATGTTGAAACGAATGCTCTGTCTTTCTCGAGAAAGACCATATCCAGCAAGGAATCGCCGTTCATGTCGGCTAGTTGGACATTCTTCGACGATACGATCCCCTCCGTCGGCTTTGACAGCGCCAAATCTGAAAAGCTGGACTTCGCGATGCAATACCACGTGTAGAAAGTGTTGCGGTCAAGCGTGCTTAGTATATCCGGTCGTTTGTCGAGATTTAAGTCGACAACCCGAACTTCGGGCTTGAGTTGTGTGAACGGCGCAGCAGGTCGACTGTTCTGGTTTAGTGTCAGTTTTCGAAGCTTGCCCCAGCCCACCCTGCCCGTATTCGGGAAATAGAAAGTGTCGCCGATAACTCCCATGTAGGTGAGGTCAGATAGACCGTCACCATCTACATCAGATAGGTAGGCTGAGTCCTTGTTTAGCTGAATTCGGTCGGCGGCCAAGTCAGGGTCATCAAGTTTCTGCGGTTGTGTAAATACAATCGGTGCGTCACGTTCGGCTTGCCCAAGGTTCAACAGAGCACTGTGCCTGGGACCATTGGTCCTGAGGATGTCGCCAAGACCATCGCCGTTGAGGTCAACTATCTCATCTAAACCCGGCTTGAAATCGAACCTCGGCAGCCCTTGTGTCCTGATAATGTATTTGTCGGCGGCAATCTGTTTTTGATGAGTAAGCTCTGTGTACCGAAACGAATGAGGGGGCAGTTGCGTCTGGTTATCGCTGCCAGTTTCAATAACTGAAGCCAGCAGCGATGGAACGCAGTCGGCTTCGTATCGGAATTCATACTTGCGAACCAGGTAATCGTTAGTATCACCATCTTGATTAAAGTCGCCTCTCGCATGACCTTCGATTTTTCTTTCACAACGTGTCGCAACAATCGCAGACTTCAACCTGAGTCCCGCGCGGACAATAAAGCCGGATTGTGCTGACTCCGTCCAATCATCTCGTTCCTCGTACTCGAAATAGACGAAATGGTGGTTTTGAGCCCACATCTCACGACTTCCGGCGCCATACGAAATGGAACGCAGGTAGACTTGGTTTGTGTTATATTCACCGTCCTGCCGTTCGTATTCATAAATGATTTCATTACCATGTCGGTCTCGAGCCGATCGAATGTTCCATTGAAAAATCCGCTCTGTTCCTGTCTCAACGATACGACTTTGCTCGTCTGTTCCGAATTCTATGCGTCCACCGTCGGGGGCAGTAGCCATCCAGCCGTCTTTCAATTTGTGGTATCGAAGGAAATGTTCTTCAGATTCACAAAACCAACTGCCACCTTTTGTCTCCACCAGAACCTCTCCGAAGTGAGTCATAAACTGGTCGCATGTTGAAACCAAGTCGGAGTTCCGGATGGGATTCATCGTATCGTGGTAGCCGGGCATTCCTTTATCCCAGCGTCGATAGATTCGCGGAAAGGACAACTGCCAACCGAATCCGGCAAGTCCGTTGCCGTTCGCTGAGCTGTAGCTCAACGATATAGCAGGCTGCGAACTCGCCGGCCCCGGTGGCACTTTGAGGGCAATTGAGTAACCGGCAACACCCTTGGACGTATCAGTCATCCAGGAGTATTCCCCGCCGAATCCCGTCAGTGATCCAGGGCCCTTGGGTAAAGAAATGACATTCGGCGCCAAGCCGTTCTTGTCCATTCCGGACGCCAAGCCGCAAGCTATGGCAACAACACTGGAGCAAAAAGTTGCTATCGTGCTACGGCGATTAGTCATCCTTTAGTTGATCTCTTTATGACGGGTGTATTTGATGTGAAGCCTAATGTCGCTAACATCTTCGATGAACGATTGAAATTTAGTCTTGTTCGCTTCTTCAGCCATATACTGTTCAGGAATGACTAGAAGCCAATGTGTGTTGAAAACAGAGCGCCCCGCCAATTGTCGGTCATATTGCAAGGCTCCAAACTCTGATTGGTCCGCGAGTCGAATCGCCCGGAACGGAAGGAGTCTGGCTATTTCTGGCGATGTCTGAATTGTCGCTCTTAATCTCCCGGTCTCTGTGTCTAGTTCGTCATCATATGATTCGCGGTAAATATCTTCAAGTACAAGTGCTTGTCGTGTTAGTTTGTAATTACGAATTTTCCAGCGACGAGTCTGAGCTCTACTGTTGTCGGCCACTGAGCGAAAATCGTCAAAGCCGACGAGAGCCAAGAACACGTCAGGCGTACTTGGTGATGAACTCTGAAGGAGCACGGCCGTTTCAAGGATCTTTGTGCCGTACCATTTCGAAGCGAGCCTTGTCTTGCCGTCATCGAATGACGTATAAATGCGGCCGAAGGCATTTGTTGTATTTGTTAAGTCGAGCGGAGTAGAAAATGGAATAACGAAGCCCCCGCCCTTCAGCTCAGATGTATCGCAGTATTCCCGGACAAGGCGATTTCGCAGTAGCTCAGGCTGGTAGTGGCTCTCCAGAATCTGTTCCCAAAGCGAATCATCCGCATTATTTTGAGCATCAGAGTCCTGCATCCTTTTGGGAATTCGATATAGATGTTGCCGAAGTGATAGTTGGACATAATCGTTAGTTGGTGGGATTTCGAGCTGCCTATAGTTTTGCTCAAGAATAGCGAGAATGTCTGATAGGCCAGCATTGGTTAAACTAGAATTTCCGTTTTCTTGACCCACGAGCCTTGCCTTCACAACAGCGTCAACGAGCTTGCTAGGGCGCGACCGATCGGTGATTTCAAAGTTTGTGTCGTAATCGTATGCTTTTGCTGCCAGGAAGACTTGTTGCGCTGCAAGGTCAAATTGCCGTCGGTAAGACTGGGTTGCCTCGGTCCTGAAGATGCGAAACGCCATATCTAGGTAGCGTCTTTCGCGGGTTTCTTCTGCGACAGCAGCTCGGAAACGAGTCCGTTGATCCCAAATTCGCAAACCCTCCTGGATAGTTGCATCAAGTTGATCGGCCAGACGTTTAATCCGTTCCTGTTGCTTGTACAGTGCAATTCGATAACGGATTTCATCGCGAATTATTTGTGAAAGCTCGCGATGTAGAGTTTCCTCAAGCAGGTTTTGATCACCCTCCATATATCGCAACTCCAAGCCGAGGCCGACTTTTTCCTTTTCCTGGACTAGGGCAGTTTGCTTTAACGATGCGTTACGAGCTCCCGTGCGAAGCCCTTCGGCGATTGCTTGCGCCACTAACTTGATTGCTCCCCGTGCTCCGGATGTCGCATCATTAGAGAAACCAAGTGACGTGGGAAGTAGCTCTGCTGATCCGTTTGCGATTCCTATAACCTGACGCTCGAGAGCTCGCAGGTTTCCCTCAGTTCGTTGGTAGGACAAAATTTTGTCGTTTAGCGATCGGTATCGGTTTACATTGGTAGTTTTGTACTCGATCTTCGTTGTTTCCCAGTCCTTTTGTAGTCGCAATATTTCAAATTTGTCGCGGATTATACCCAGATGGTTTCGATATTGGGCATGCAGGTCGATAAAGTCGAGTCCTGCCGAGTAAAGATCGGATCTCAATAACTGGATTCGACCCTTTGCTTTTCTTTGACCTTTTGTCTTTGTTTCCGTCGCGATCGAAGACATGTCCCATGGATCAGCGCCCACAGAAAAATTGAGAGTGATTCGTTCCTTTCTGACTTGCCCCTCTTCGTTAACTAGAAATTGGAATTGGCCACTCGTGTTGTCGATGACAACAGACTTGTCAATAACCTTGGAAGCACCGTCGACAAAATTGTCGGCGGGCCGCGGATCACGCTTGAAAGAGAAAAAGAGATCTGGGCCGGTGTAGTCATCCGGGTACTTGTTTTGGCCACCAATGTCCTCTGGGTAAGGGTAACCAAATATTTGGATAAGCTGATCGCTATACGCATCCTCTCGCTGGTCGACCATTCGGGCAAATTCTTGAGCCTTTCGCAGATTCTTGTGCCTAAGGAGCTTTTGGCTCGTGGCGGCATTGAGCACTTTCTTCGCGTTTGCTACGAATGATCGAGCACGCTCCGCCGCTTTTGGAAAATTCTTGTTGTTCTTTTCCACAGCCAAACGAATAGCATCCTCCGGAAGTCCCAAGGGATTAAGACCGGCATTCACCTCGTCCACGGATCGCTGTAGTTCGTCGAACAAGCTAGGGAGCTGATGAAGTTCGACCTGCGACTCCCGATTGATCTTGACGCCGCGAGCGTTGCTTTCGGCCAACATCGTGTTACCCAAAATCCAATCAAAGTAGGCGCCCTGACCGGCCCGTGTCGCCCAATCCGTGACTCCCCATGCGTTCTTCGACTCGGAAGTAAGCTGCAACGTCGAGCTTTGGTCACTCTCATAGTGCTGCCGGCGCGTGAGCGCGACGATGTCGGCACCGACATTGGCTTTGGCCACCGCAGCTCGAAGAAATTTCTGTTCGTCGAAAGGTGTGATGGTGTATTCCTTCCCTTCGACGTCCGTCGGTGTTTCCGTTCGTTTAGGCCAAACAAAGTTTGGGTTGCGAACAAGATTGTATGCATACTTGGTTGC
Source organism: Alphaproteobacteria bacterium (assembly GCA_028285105.1). Lineage (GTDB taxonomy): Bacteria > Planctomycetota > Phycisphaerae > UBA1845 > UBA1845 > UBA1845. The sequence goes on along the minus strand of JANQQE010000021.1, from coordinate 647,024 downwards.
TGTCAAATAATGACCCCATGCATCGCCATGTCCCTGGGGAAAACTTTGTTCAGCCAATTGTTGCGGAGTTTTTCCGTCGTCACTTTTGTTGCGTGCCGTCACGAGATAATTCAGATTGTAGAGAGGCCTCACATTTGGGTCAGTCGCTTTTGCGTTCCATTTGAGCCTGTTATAGACTGGACCGCCCATGTACTCGCGACCGCTTGGCGACACGCCACGAAGCAACGCCAATTCTTCTTCCAGCAACGATGCCGTAACCCCCTTGAATACGTGATCTGAATAGACTTGGCCAACATATTGTGTATCTGAAGCCGCAAATGTTACTGTTGGATCAAGCGCATCTGCATATGCTTCGTTACCGAGTAATGTATAAAGCTGAGTCAACGCACTTGTGATCGTCACCAATTGCTCGTTAACGCTCGGCTGTACATTTTCGATCACTTTGTTTGTGCTTCGAAGATCGTGCTCAATTTTTGCCCTCTCTAATTCCGATTTGTCAGTGGCAGACTCAAAAGCTTGAGCGATAGCGGCTTCAAGTTCCTGCTCATTTCTCTTGATGATTCCCCGAGGATTCCCCTCGATGCTCAACTCCTTAACCTTGCGAAGCACTGCCTCATACACCGCAATCAGTCCGAAATTCCTCAAGTACTCGTTCGCCTTTTGCCCCTTGATCCTTTGGACCAAGGCTATGTCACCTTCGTATCGTTCGCCGGCGATCTCGAGCATGTCGACGATGGTTTCTGCGTCTTGCTCGCGAAACTTTGGGAAGCGACTATCAAACAGGTTGACTTTGGCAATGATGCGGTCCACCCATCCGTTTACGAGCGTTGGATCAGTCCAGCTGAATTCAGTCGTGCCCGCGCGCCGATAACCGCAGGCGACGCGCAGCTTACCAAGGGCCTGGGTCCCCTTGAGCAAGTAGCTGTCAATGCCCCGGCCAGTTGCAGTTTCTGATACCGCCGGCCACGCCGATGGATCGTCTTGTTGATCCTTCCGAAGGTCATCGAAGTCATTCTGATTCATCACTCGCCATTGGAATTCGAATTGCTGCGGTTGTCCCTGGAAGTCGGCGCTATGACGAAGCGTGACTTGCTCGGAGAATGGATTCTCTGATTCGATGACTAAAACGCGTCCCTTCGCCAGGTCCGGATCGACCTTCAGAATCTTCATGCTCGTGTTGGGCGGTTGGCTCTTCTCTGCAGTATTGAACAAAAGGCTTACATACCCTTTTCCGCCCGCATAAACCGCCAGACCCGCCTTGTTTTGAGCCTCTAATTTACCAACCCCCTTTGGATCAAGCTGCGCTCGAATGATTTTGCTTGAGTTCGCTTCGGCAAATAGCTTGTTGACGGCGGACTGAAACGCATTCTCGCCATCGTCACTTATACCCGCTTCTTCGGCGAGTTGAAGCATGGCTTGCTTATCGTCATCCGTGAACACATTTAGCATCACGAGCGAGTCTAAATCGCCTGAACTCGCTGGGCGCCCGATGTTGTCGCAAATGAGGCCGCGGAAAACGAGCTCCGGCTTCCTATTGGTTTCTCGGTAAAACAATCGGAACTGCAGATGAGGTGGCAAACTGGGAAATAAATACGTCTGATTAAGGTGGGGCGCTTTTTTCGGGGGTTCAGCCGCTTCCCAAAAATTAGCGTCTAACACATTGGCAAGCCGTTTCCCGAGCGGCACCGATCGCTCCGACTCCCAATCGATCAAATCTACCGAATGCCCTTCTCGATTTGCATTTGATTGCTGATAGAGGACTTCAACAGAAGAATAGGCCGTCATACGCGGCAAGTCGCGGTCCGACTGCTGTGTGACAATCGTTTCGCCTACGTTGAGTATTGCAGGATCTTCCGGCCACCTAACTTGGTATGAAACGTCAACAGGTTGATCAGTGACCGCATGTTTGTTCCACTCAACATTTTCTCCGTTACTTTTCGGAAGTGATTCTCTCCATCGATACCGAGCCAACCATGGAATTGATTGAGCTAATTCTTCAGACTTAGAAGAACCGCTCGTCGTCGACTCATGATCTTTTGGGAACCCATTCGTATAGTCTTCAAAGCCCTCTCCAAAATGTTCTACTGGAAAGTAAAAAGGCGCACCACCATCCGCTTTGGGCTGATACCAATATCGAACTGTGAGAGTATCTGTACCTCCATCATCACCAGCTTTGTATGGCCAGAGCTTTTGATTCTCTTCTTCTATGACTCTTCCCGTGTCTGGCGTTAGGCATTTGAGTTTGGCAAATAGATTGTTGCCGCTACCTCGTATTGGTCTTGGCGGTCGGAGCGGCGTCCCTGCTTCAACCGCCTGAGAATTGAAGGTATAATTTCCCCGTTCCGCCCAGACTTTGAAGACTTTCATGCTGGCTCGGCCGTTATTCTCTTTGTTCAAATAGGTCATTAACACGTAAGGCTCCGAACTATCCTCGGTCGCGAGATCATTACGAATCGCGAAAACCGTTCCGTCGTCAATATGTGCGTGCTCATCGTTTGGGTTGAAGCCTGGCAATTCCGGATTGTCTTGCCAATATATTTCTTTGTTATGAAAAACATCTTCGCTTTGAACGCCGCTTCCGGCCTCGTTGGCAATCACAATGTGAGATGGGGCTTGCGGGTCCATTGCGTTGTCTTCAATGTTAGGCCAATCACAGAGATATCGAACCGTTGAAGTGGGCCAGTAACTTTCGTGGTCCACGGCCTGCGTCACTTTTCGCTTGGCCGCCCCGTAGAAACGTTGTTCATCTGGCCACTCATAAAAAATCGACGAGTCAACTGTCGCAGACAGCAAGGAATCGCACTTCGTGAAAAAAGCAATGACCATTTTGTCGTTATGAACATTGTCCCTGCTTTCGACATTGACGGGAATGATAGGGCCCGTGCGATTTGTCGGCGAGTAGAATTCTTTGAAGTAGCTACGTTTCTTGTGGTTAACTTCCGTGCAATATCGGGCATTCTTGAAAACCACCCAAGGGCCAGGAGACTTGGGATCATGCAATTCGTCCGGTGGCACAATCTCTTTACCGATTGGGTGATTCACCGTGCGAGCGACGAGTTCTTCCCACGATCGTGAATCAACAGCAAGAAAGCTGGTGACATTGTTCTCGGTGACGCTAATGAAATACTTGCCAGGTCGAGCCGGGTTGAACTTGCCATCTCGCGAAAGGCTATCGGCGAGTTTCGTGTCCTTGCCAACTGAACTGCACAACAGCTCCAACTCAACGTGTGCGCGTTCCGAATCGCTCTCAGTCTGAATATTTTCCAAGCCAATAGAGTTTAAATAGTCAATTGGATTTCCTTCAGACTCACGAGCAACGTGAAGCTGCATCTTCTTAGGCCACACGACGTGATACCTAACGGGAATCAGCTGCTCGCCCTTTCCTGTCCATGCAACAGTCCACTTACCTGGTGAGACCGCTGTCCACCGATCATTGAATTTTTGGCTAATCGGTTTGTTGTTCTTGGCTTCAGTGGGGGGATTCTCATCATAATTCGCGAATGGCGGCGGCAGGTCGTCTTGGACTATAGTACGTAAGTGACTTGGCGGCACTGGAGTCCAGCCGACATACTGCTTAACGTCGTCGACTTTCGCGTTAAGCGGCATCGCGACCTCCTCACCCAATTCGATGCGTTGGATGGGAACCGGCGCAACAATGATCTTCCTCCGCTCTCGTTCAAGTTCAGCCCCAAGTCTGCTCGTCCTTCTCTCAGTCTCCTCGACCCTGAACCACTTGATAACGAAAGTGCCGCTATTAACGGCCCAGACCTTCGTTGCTTCCCCTTGACCGAGTGGACCTGACTCCACATGGGCAAAATTGCTAACTTCATTGTCGTCCAAGTCGTAAATTTTGGGTTGGGCGTTTTGGGGCGTTTTAAACCAGTTGTCGCCAGCTAGTCTGTCAACATTGTTGTAAATTAGTTCTCCTGGAAGAAAGTAACCACGTCGTTCCAATGCTGTTCTTTGTGCATTCTTGCCGGCAAAGCGCCAGGTTCCGGCATTCGCTTTAACGGCTTGAATGCCGTCTTCTGTTGGAACAAAGAGCTTCTTGTCGTACAACACGGGAGCCGCCAGAATCGACGTCCCAAGATTGGTCTTCTTCAACAAGTCGCCATCCTTGCTGAAAAGGTGGGTGTCTCCGTTTTCGGATACGACGACTATGTTTCCTTTGTCATCGATTACTGGCGAACCTATGAATTTCGATGTTACAGAATATCCCCACTCCTTGATCCATTCACCGCTTCTTAGACTAAGACGGAAGATCATTCCCTTACCGAGTTCGTATCGAATAACACAGATTATTCCGCCGTCAGGTGTGGGAATCGGAGTTTCAAATCCGTACCCGTTGTGACGGTAAACGGTTTTCAATTGCCCAGATGAGGTTATCGTCGCAATCGCATTGCCTGCGGCAGAAATCAAAGTTCCATCGAGAGCAACTGATGCGCCTGACTCAATCAGGCAATTATTCTGGTTGACGGACCATCCCTTCTTTGCTTCCCCTGTTAGCGGATCAACGGCGTACCATTTCGAACCCGATCCAAATACAACATAGCCGTCCCCAAGAATCGTAGGGTGGCCAATGATCGCGCTGTTTGTTTGGAACGGCTTGTCCCAAAGGAGTTCCCCTGTCTTTTGATCTAGCGAATAGAAAAAGTTGTCATCGCAACCGAAGTAGACATTTCCACTGAGACCTAAAGCTGGTGCACTGCGAATTGATCCGTTGGTTCGATACGCCCATCGTTCAGTGCCATCCTTCGCATCTATGGAACGTAACAGTCCGCTCTTACAGCCGACGAACAGTTGACCGTCATTTGCCACAAGCAGGTCGGCTGTCGCAAAATCAACCCCATCAGACAACTGCTTCTTCCAACGTCGGTTTCCGTTTTTTGGATCGAATGCTAACAACAATCCGTCGGCTGTCGCGACAAACAGAGATTGACCGTCTTCCGATATTGCCGGAGTAACAGCAACAGTACCAATCGATGTGCTCCACTCGGTGTCAAGAAACTCGGCATAAACCGGTGGAGCAACCCGCATTGAAACGAAGCAAACGCAAATCGTGACTGACCGAAGCAACATTGGTCTACTCCGTCTGCAAATCGGAAGCCTCAGAGACCCTTGACAATATGAAAAAACCGCTGAGAGCTATGTCCTTTGCGTGAATCCCAGAAACAACTTCATCATACTTGCCGGCGAGAACACTCTGCCCCCAGCCAGAGCCAATCCCTGCGAAGTCGGTCATGTCATATTTGGGCAATGACAGCGACCTCGCATCACCTCGTTCACTCAGCTTCCTAAGGTCTGACACAAACGTAAACGTGATTCTCCTGTTCACAGTAAATGACTCTACTCCATCATCTAGGTCCACAACTTTGTTTCCTTGCCTTCGCCGGCTGTCGTGGTCGGGGTGGTATTTATGAACAAAGGGATTTAGTGCGTAGTTATAGGGCAAAGAGACCGTCACCGAAGCCTTTTGGCCATCAACTCCAAATGGCCCGTCATCTGGCGTCAACTTAAGGGTAACAGGCTTATTCGACGGAAACAGGATTGCCGAAAAGCGACCACCTAACGCTGCGCCGTTTCGTATTTGTTCAATAGCCTTCTGTTCATTAGTGAGAATATGTGCCTTATCACCACTGTAGACTTCGATGGCCTGCCGGAGCAAATGAGCGACTGTCGAAGCTGGCTTACCGGGGTATTCGCCTTCTTCGTTCACGTGCAGTAAAGCCCGAAAATTGAACGGCCGAGCCACTTCGGCGTTCTTGCTATTCGGGTCTTGGACATTCGTGATTTGCACTGTGCCCAACCATAGACCCTTACGCGAAGGTTGTTCTGGTGGTTCCACCCGCAACGAAACCTGTTCAAAGAAGCCTCCATCCTCGTTGGTGAGTTGCAACACTGCTTCCATGGCTTTTTTAAGCTGCCGTGGTGGAATCCCGAGCCGTAGTGAGTAGCGAGTCTGCGCGGGGATTGTGACAGCAGGACTTTCGCTGAGCGGTTTCCATCTTCCCTCAACGATGCCAGATGGATCGATCTCACTAGTTGAATACCACAGATAGACCGGAGGGACTTCGCGATTCGGCGCGTCTTCGACAGCTTTGAGCGATACTGTGATCGTTTGTTGTGCAGTTCCGTCATTAGAAACTGGAAGAAAACACTGATGGTGCGTAAAGATCAATTTATCGCCAACCAATTGATCGACACGGATCGGTTGTTGGAAATCTGTAAATGACTTGGCTTCAACTAGCATTGCTGTCCCATCACGTACGCTCTCGTCAGCGTCAATCTCTACCCACTCTCCGTTCGGCATTAGTTTCCAGAGTTTGCCAGTCCCAAGCGCGCCAGAGAAACAGTCAGCCACCGTTGGCAGTTTGTCTGTCGGTACTTGAAAGCCGGTCAGCGAAAGCATCCTAGTTCGCCAGAATCTCCTTAGTTGGACGGGGTTACCGACTAGGCCCACGTGGATTTGAGATTGCGACTCAATGATATAGCACTCGCCTCCTTGAATTGTCGTAAGAGTATTTGATTCTCCTTTGCCGGGTTTTCTCTTCCAAATGTCCCATTGGTCGACATCAACTCTTGCCAAATTCGGCAACTCACTGAAACCTTTTCGTTTCCACCGGTAGACGCTTGTAATGGAGTCGGGAAAGTAAGAAGTTAGACTTGGCTTATCATCATCCGGCTCCAACGGATTCACGTAGATGTAAACCGCATTGAGGCCTTTCTTGAGTTGCAATGTCTGCCGTACATCCGCACCAAAACCGATCGGATTGAAACATGAACACAACAGAAATGGCAAACAAACGAATGCAGGGTTTCTCATTGTTCGCTACTCCGACCCGTGGTAGCCGCTGACGAGGAGCCCGGCTCGCCGGATTCAACTATGTCCGGCTTGCGCTTGAGCACAACTCGGAAACCAAACTCCTGGTCAATTTGACTTGGCCGCGCTGTGTATCGAAAGGAAGGACGGCAAGAAGTGGCCGGAAGTGATGCGCTTCCACCACGTAGAATCTTGAACTCACCGGTAGATGGGCCCATTGGATCCGAAGCCTCGCGATCGTTGTATTGAGCGTACCAGTCCAGGGTCCACTCCATCGTGTTGCCAAACAAATCATGAAGTCCAAGCAGATCGGACTTCGTTGTTCTAACGTTTTGGAGTCCCTTTGCATTTCCGCTATGCCAGCATACCGTATCGAGACTCTTTCTTTCTTCCGCTAGTGCTGCATACGCTTTCTTTGCCACGTATTCCCATTGCGCTTCAGTAGGGAGAGAAAAATGATAGCCCTTCAGCAATTCGGCGTATTCCTTTGGTACGGCGCTGTGCTCCAAACTAAGTTGCTCAGTGAGTTTTTCGCAGAAGGCAACTGCATCTTTCCAGCTGACGCTTTTCGGTAATTCGCCACGCCCTTCGAGTGGTTTCCCGCCAATAATATCGTGCCATTGGTTCTCGGTGACTTCTTGGTCACCGACCCAGAAGCCGTGATTTAGGAATACAAGGTGTTGAGGTCTTTCCTTATCGAATCCATTGTTTCCCCTATGGAAACCGTTTTTGCCAGTCGATGGAAACGGCACCATCTTACCAATGGATGGATGACTAAACGGAACAACGTTGAATGTACGAATGGTGACCGGCTCACTGATCGTGGAAGGACCAATACTGGCAACAACTTTGAAATCCAGCTCCGTGCTTGTCTCCGAGTTCGTGTCGACAATGATCTGTGAGTTGTTTGAATTCGGAATTAAACGCCCATCTCTATACCAAGCATACTCAATAGCTAGGTCGTTCGACTTAGGGCGAGCATCAAGAAGCACGTAGTCGCCGACCATAACGTTCGCCTCTTTCGGGAATGGATCAATGAAGGGCCTTGTTTGAACGTCAATATGGACTGCAATCTCTGCGCTGCCAAACTCATTCTTGATGCAGCAGGACACGTCGACATCTTTGATCAACGGACCAAGAGTCGCCAGATGCTCTGTGCCTTCGGCTCCGCTCCATTCGTAACTGAGTGGTCGGTCCGCGTCGCTTTCTGTACGCGCATTTACCCTTAACGTATCTCCTTCTTTGACCTTCAGTACGCCACCAATTACCTCAAGAACGTTCTCTTCTAGGTCTGTAAAATGCAATTGTGCCTGAACCGGCGGACGTCCAACAACGACTTTGACTTCATTGGATTCGTCGGTCGAATCTGTGAGGTTCGATACTCTTACCGAATAATATCCTGTATGTTCTTTTGAGACGTGCTCTAGTCTAAGTATGTTTCCCTGCGAAACCAATTCGCGCTTCTCATCCTGGGACTCTCGAAAGTACCACTGATAACGAAGCTTCGGCGCCCCTTCTGCCTCACAGGCTAGCTCGATCTTTTCACCGACTGGCTTACGAATTACATAGGTCTTCAATTTCGACAATGACGGAGGTGGAAGCAACACTATTAAATAGTCGCGTTGTTCCCAGAACTGGTCCTCAAACTCAATTGTGTCTGTCTTCGTGTACTTGGTTGATTTGATCTGTTCCAGAGACGGAAAGTCGCCACCCTCGCGCGTGAACAGAAGTCCGTAGTAACGGTCACTGACAACTGGGCCTTTCGCGCGAATTCTTGGCAGCTCATACGGATCGCCCTCCCCGTTCTTCTTAGCGATTTCGGTTTTATATATATCATTCTTGGGCGTGAACCTAACCGCATCCAACATAGCAGAGAATTGAGCATCAGATTCCTCGACATCACGCGTAAAGCGCCACCTCAGCGTTGACTGCTTGGGAAATTCTGACTCGTGTACCTGCCATTGGGTGGAAGGCTCGAGCACTTGGTGGTCGAGTACTTTGCCGGCTCGTATCACCTCGAATCGAAACTCGGCATTTTCCGGCGGATGTGTAGCCTTGTATCGAAAGCTCACCGAATTTGCTGATTTCACCGTGGTCTCAATAGAACACGCTTGATTCGGTCTCTTGAGTTGAGCCAACAGACAATCCACACCATCACTACTGTCACCTTCTGAGCGAACAAATTGCGCATCGCTGTGGACCGGTTGGACCCACTTGACTGAATAGTTGTCTACGCCATGAGCTAGTTCTAAGTCGCTCGAGTACGCAACCGTTGAGAAGTACAATAGAGCAAGCGTAGCGCAAAAACGACCTGTGGTGTGTCTCATGCTAAGACGCCAAAGAAATCTAATCGAGTCGTCCCATTGGCCTAACAAGCATCAGCTCGCCTTCCTTCATCCTGATGGTACTCCACCAAACGCCACCGCAGGTGAGCTCCCATCACAGTATCATATCCAAAGTTAGCCTATATTGGCTTTGCGCGCGTTTTGGCCAAATCCGTTGGGCGAAATCAGCCGTTAATCAGGTCAAGCCAACCTAGCTCGAGTTGCGGCGGCCTCTCCTGCCGCGCGGTCGTAGCGATTGAACACATTGAGTTAACTTGGCCTCTCGTCATCGATCTGCGGATCTGCTAACTTCAATTGAAATCGGTGCCCCGACAAGGGCGTTCTTGAGGCTGCTGGTGTAGTGGGTTTCGCCATAGCCAACGCCTCTATCTGGAAGATGTTAGGGCGATTTAGCCCAAGCAGAGCGCCTCGCGCAAGACTAATCGTGTGCCGGGGACGATCCCGATCGGCTCTAACAAGTTAGCTTTCTGCTCAACGGCAATGGACCGTATGCCGGTTGTCTATGTGTAGCCCTTTCCTTGACGCGGTTAACAGCGTTTTGTTGTCACCGAGCACCGTGAGAACGTCCAATGAGTTCTGTACATTTTATACCTCATGAGGCCTCTTCCATGCAACCTATTTTGCCTTTCGCCTGAATTTGGTCGGTGGATTGCTTTTCGTGTTGGCCTTCTAGCCCTTGTGAATTCTTTCTTTTTAGCCGATATCGCCTGCGGGTGATGATAACGACCTCGACGCGGTGGAGGAACCAATCGAGGTTGGCGTACGCCTTGAATAGAATTGGCTTTGGCTACATAGTTACAACGGTATGGGTTTCGACCTATTCCGACATTACTCGAACACGTTGATCCTGGTCCACCATTCGACTGCATTTGTTGTTTCGACCCGCACTTGGACTGCTCGAAACCGCATTTGCGTGGGGCTAATGGCCTACTTTCGTCGACGTTGACGGCGACCTGACCGGCGCGACTTTGCCCACCTCCAGCGATTACGTAACTACGTCGTGGCCCTAACCGATGCCGGCTACGACGATTCTGTTCTTTGATTGATCCGAAACGGAATTGGTTCTAGCTACTACAGGGCTACGTTGACCAATTCGCGGGCTACAGACCTTGAATCAACCATCCGGAAGAAGATCTTGACAAACGGGAGTGCACGAGGTGCCAATTTCTGGCACAAATGTGGTAATACTACCACATTTCGCGTTAAGACGAGCCAGAATGCGACGATTTGCCAAAACCACCCATCACGCTAAGATATTGAAATCAAAGGCGTTCTGAGCTTTTCGGCTAGAATTTGGATCTGCTTCCCAAGCTGGACGTCGTCGGTTCGAATCCGATCGCCCGCTTAGGGCCCTGCATGATTGATGGCTAGTTCGCTTGCCCGCCCGGGATCACCTCGACGGTTCCGCTGAGTACGCCGATGCCCTGGAAACCGATCGGTTCGACATCGTCGTCTAGCGTCACCAGGATCGTGTCGCCGCAGTTGACGTGGGTGCCTACGACCAGGATGCGCTGGCCTTCGCGCGACACGCTCACCTCGTCGAAACCTGGTGAACCCGTACCATCGCCTGACAGGATCACCAGCGCTTCGGACTCCAAGTCTTCCGGCGTTTCAGGGTTGGGGTAGGTGGCTGACAAGGTGAACTGCGTGCCGCAATCGAACACACCTTCGGATTGCGCGCCGGGCGGAACGGTGACGGTAAACGTCTGCTCATCGACACCATTGTTAAGCGTCACAACCGATGTCGAAATCACACCGCCTTGGTTGGCGATTTGAATCGTCACATCGGTTGAAACCGGTGGCATGTCGTCGTCACCGCTGTCGCTGTTACCTGGATCGACGATCGGATCGAATGGCGAAGCCAACCCGGGGGCTACGATCGCTAGCTCGCCCCTTGCGAGTTGACTCGACTCGCCGCTCACGCCCTCGCCATCGGAATCGACACGAATGACGACACTGTCGCCACATCCAAAATGAATCGTGCGCACCAGGAAGCGCTCGCCCGAATCGCCTACGCTGCCTTCGTCGAATCCGAACGTTCCCGTGCCGTCGCCGGAAAAGCTAACTTGTGCTTCGCTCGATTCGATCTGACCGGTGATCCGAATCGCTTCGCCGCATGCTAGAAAACCTTCGCTGATCGAAAAACCGGGAACGCGCACATTGGCCTGCGCCCCGATCGCCAAAGGTGACCCGGCTGTGTCTTCGCCATCGAGATCGCCACCTGTTGAACCACCCAATGCCGCCGCTGCTGCCCCCACCGGTTGCAACGTCGAGAATGAAACGCTTCCGGGCGACACGGTCACCACTGGAATTTCGACCGGGCCAAACACCCCGCCGACGTCGAGGAGATTCCCTTCCGCGTCGAGGACTTCAACCATGATTTGAACCGGACTGGCCGTCGCATTTTCGATTCGAAATGCCGAAACCGCGCGACTCGATGCGCTGGGCCCATTGTTGAAACATGCGCCCGTCAAGGTCAGCGAACATATGCAAGCGAGAGCAAGTCGGCTGCGACCGAACACGTTGCGAGTACAAATGGGTTTGTACATCGTGACACCTGTTGAATGCATGAATCGCGTGCGGTGTCCAAGGCGACAATCCGCTACCACAAATTTACGATGGGCGTAGCGACATAGTGCCATGCCCACCGCTGTGAAATCGGCAATCGGTCGACGTCAATGAACATCCAACCGACGGGTTGGCACGGATGATCGGCACAGAGTTCGGACCGCGCACTAGACATGTGAAAACATTCGCGGTTGCGAAAGCCCGATAATAGGCTTGCAAACGGTGTTTTGAAGCTTAAAGTGTAGTCTGCCAACACTGGGAACCGATAATATCCCTGTGGGCATGTCTAGCGGTTTCAGTACAGAAACCCCACACAATTCAATTCGCATGGGTCCGGTCAATTCGTAAGGGTCCGGTAAGAATCCCAGCCCCGTGCGAAGAGGACTCAGGCGAAGATGCATCGGCGGGCAGCAGGAGGCGAGCCTACCGACATCTCTGAATACAACACTCGCCTCGCTACGGATGGCCAAAAGCCTCAGTCACCCATGAGAACGATTGCCGTTGCGAACCAAAAGGGCGGATGTGGCAAGACCACCATCGCCATTAACTTGTCGGCCATGCTTGCCCGCGAAGGGCGTAGAGTTCTGCTCGTCGATATGGACCCACAAGGTCACTGCGCGCTGGGGCTTGCGGTCCCTGAAGATCAGATTGATTTGAGCGTACTCGATTGCCTGCTCGGTCAGCACAAGGGCGAGTCGATCGACATTGAACGCATCCGCTGGCAGATCACGCCGAATTTCGATCTTGCCCCTTCACGATTGGACCTGTCCAGGATCGAGCTATCGTTTACCAGCAAGAACATCCCCGACACGCTGCTGCGCGATATGCTCAAGAGCGTCGATAACAAGTACGACTACATCATCATCGATTGCCCACCGCACGTCGGCTTGTTAACGCGCAACGCCATCCATGCGGCAGACGACATCATTATTCCGGTCGATACCGGTTACTTCGCGCTGCACGGTTTGACGCAGCAACTTCAAACCATTCACGACATTGAACGTCAGCAGAATACTTCGCGAAACGTTCGCGTGCTGGCCAACCAGTACGACATTCGCACCAAACTCGCCCGCGAAATCCTGGCAGAGCTTCGCAAGCGATTCGGCACTGTTATGTTCGACACGATCATCAACTTCAATACGAAGCTCAAAGAGGGTGCCAGTTATGGTCAGCCCATCACCGAATTTGCGCCGAACAGCATGGGCGCCCGCGACTTCTTGAAGCTCTCGCGCGAGATGATGTCGGCGGAATCCACCAATACGCCAGCAGAAACCATCCTCGCCCAAGCCGAGCGGATGGCTGAAGAAGCCGATCAATTGCTCGCAACGACGGCAAGTCTGATCAAAGAAGGCGAGAAGAAAAACGAAATAAACCAGACGTCTCAGAATAAGCACGAAACTGACACAAAAGCAAAGTCATCCGATCCGGCACCGACGACACCTTCAAATTTGAACAAGGCACCAACCGTTCAATCGGCAACAGCAGCGAACAGCCCGTCATCGAAGACCATCGCTCAACCTACCAAGCCATCAACGTCGGAGGAAATCGATCGCAAGATCGAAAGCATTTACGGCGTCATGCAGACACCTGAAGGGATTCTTTTCAGGCACCATGGCGATGACTCGCACGAAGTACAATTGGCAGGCGACTTCAACGATTGGATGCCGCACACCACGCCAATGAAAAAGGTCGGAAAGGACTTTGAAGTCCTTCTCAAACTCGATCCCGGACGCTATCGATACCGGGTCGTCGTAGATGGCCGATGGTCACACGACAAGTCGAACCCGGAAATCGAAACGAATCAATATGGCGAGTGGAATTCGATCGTCAACGTTGGCGATCGTTCGCCGATGCAGGCACGGGCCAACCCGACTTCGGCTTGATGACAGACATAGGCGATGCCCATCACGTTGACTGAGCCACCGAGTTCAAACGGTCAATCGGACGACGGTAAAATCAAATTCCTCCTTCAGGTGTGACGGTTCTGAACGACCACAGCTTTTCGTTCGGAGCCGTCTTTTTTGCGCGCCAAAGCAGTTCCGATATTCGCCAACACCCAACTTCGCGATTATCGGACACGTTTCGCTGCACAGTCCGTCGAATCGTACTACTAAGGTAGAATCCCCATGCCGATACAGTAACGAGTATTCTTAGTCGATTGAACAGGCAGCGAACGTTGATGCGATCCAACAATTCAAATCATCTCAAGGCTTTCACTCTCGTCGAAATTCTGATCGTCGTGATTGTACTCGGTATTCTTGCGGCAATCGTCGTCCCACAGTTTTCAAGCGCATCCCAGGAATCGAATCGGTCGACACTCCAGACAACGATCGATGTCATCAAGGATCGAATCGACCTGGAGCGGCAGAAGTCACCAACCAGCGAATACCCAACCACGATCGCCACGACGTGGTTCGTTGGCGGTCAAGATCCTAAGCATCCAGAAAATACGTTTGGGATTACAAGTGTCGAGGTCGAAAGCGCCGCAGGCAAGATGCACCCTACAAACAAGGTGCTAAAAGCCGGGATGGGCGGAGCATTCTGGTACAACCCAACCGAGGGAACGTTTCGGGCGCGCGTCGCAGACCAGGGCACATCTAACGCTACCTTGACTTTCTACAATGAAGTCAACGAATCGAATGAGTCAGCCCTGGGTAACTACGGTGGAGGCGGTGGGTCGTGACCGATTCGCAGAACTGCTTTTCGCCAGAAAACGATCGTTCCGGTCGGTTGCTGGGAATGGCATTGCTGGTTCACTTCTGCGTCGTCGTATTCATCAAATTTAAGATTGGTCATCCCAGCGACATTCTGTGGATGTCGCATGTCGGCTTGCTGACCGCCGCCATCGGATTTCTCTCGGCGAAACCGGTACTCGTCACCGCCGCCTTCATCGAGTTACTCGTCCTGCACAGTTTGTGGCTTTATGACTGCATCGCATGGATGATCGGCGGTCACTTTCCAATGGGTATCGCGACGTACCTGACCTCGGCTGATGCGCTGGTCTGGATCGCGACGGCCCATCACTTCTTCTTGCTGCCCATTCTATTGGTCGCCGTGATGCGCCGACCAACCAATCCCGTTGAAGCGTTGCTTGTCGCCGTTGGAACGTATCTATTGGTGACCTGCGCCTGTCGTGCAATAACAACACCAGGCGACAACATCAACTATGCATTCGGCGTACGGATTTCGTGGGAACACTGGTTCTGGGATTGGGCCAACCGCAACAGCAATGGGCCATTTTATCTACTTGGGCTAAACGCCTTCGTGACGTTGGTGATGTTCGTACCGGCTTGCGGTTTGGTTTGTCTCTTGCGACGCTACCAACGCGCTGAGAATAAACCGAAAGCAGGCTTGGGTCACATCGGCAGCAGCGAAGACGAGTCGGGCCGGTGCGATTCAATCGGTTCATCGACCACATTGATCACCTGACTGTGGGCGATCGAAGTCTTGAGTTTCAGCCCCGCGTTATCTACTACCGAGCGATACTTCTTCGCAAAGTCCTCGGAGGACATTCCGGCTTGCTCGGCGATGGCTGCCAGCGATTCGGGTGAATCGAAGTCTCCCTGTTCCAACCGAATCATGTACGATCGCGCAACCCGATATGGTGTTGACGACAAATCCACCTGGCGAACCTGCGTGCGATTGGTAACCGGATCGATCATGTCTGCAAATGGAACGGCTTTCAAGTCACCGCCCTGGACAGCCACCATCACCCCGGAATTCGTCCTTTCGTCTTCCAACAAAAGCGACACCGCCCCAAACCCAAGGTCGCGACAATAGGCCATGTCAAACGGCGTGGGTCGTGCGCAACGCAATTCATACCCAAGCGTTTCCGAAACGATCGTAATCGCATCGCCCCGCGCTTCGAACCGCTTCTTAACCTCATCTTTTAGAATCTGATCCAGCGGAAACTCAGCCAATCGCGGATGACCGGCTGCATCGACCGGTACGTCGCGCCCGAGGATCTTCTTCAATTCTTCAACGTCGCCAAACTTAAACGCAACCCCTTCTGCAATCACAGCCACACCGTCGGGCCGCCCCATCGCCCGCCGCTTGAGAATCGCCGCTTCCAAAATATCCACGACGTCGCACACCGTGGCATCTTCGGGCAACTCTTCCGGAATCACACTGAGCGTTGCACCAGCCGCTTTGCCGATTTCATACGCCAGAAAGCCCGCATTTCGCCCCATCGCCACCACAAAGTACCACCGCGACGTCGTGCGGGAATCTTCCATCAAGTTTGCCACCAACATCGACCCCAAATGCCTCGCGGTGTTAAATCCAAATGTGGGCAGATCGCTCGGAAGTGGAAGGTCGTTGTCGATCGTTTTGGGGACATGGGCGACGCGAAGATTGCCTTGCGAAGCCTCAGCCAGAAAACGCGCGCTGAGGGCTGTATCGTCACCACCAATGGTCATCAAATGAGTGATGCCAAGCTTTTCGAGATTGGCGAGAACATTCTTGACGCAATCCGGATCGGCAATCACTTTCGACGATTCGTTGACCGTGGATTTGTCGAGCAGACTGGTGCGTGACGTTCGCAGAATCGAACCGCCTTCAAAGTGAATGCGGGCAACGTCGGGAATGCTGAGGGCGACACTGTGCTTGCCAACGTCGAATTGATTCGACGTCAGCCAACGAAAACCATCGTAGATTCCGCGCACGTCAAAACCATGGTTGATGGCATTGATAGACGCCGCACCGATGACACCATTGATACCCGGTGCCGGTCCTCCACCCACGATGATTCCCAAAGTCCTTGCAGCCATGCCTTCACTCATCCTAACGCGAAACGTCTCTCACAATTTGCTTCGCGAACCCTCGTAAATCTACAGCAGGCGGGTGCGAATTTCACCCAGTTTAGTGGGCGATACCGCACTATCGCAAATACCAAACTATCTGCAATCCCGCAACGGGTTTATGTGTCATAGGCGTTTGCGTCACCATAAGCGCTCTAGGACACCGACAGGCGAATCGCTATACTTGTCGGCCCCCGCTGAAACAGTTCCGGTGGGTTGCAAGTTATCATAGGAGCAAAGAAAGCACCGATGGCCGACGCCAGTTACAACCCATTTCGTACAGCCCAGGCACAACTTGATCACGCGATGGAAGTGCTGGGACTCGAACCCTCCATCCAACAACTCCTCCGCGAACCGATGCGCGAATACCGATACCGACTTCCCGTCCGCATGGACTCCGGCGAAGTCCAAGTATTCGAGGCATACCGTGTCCAATACAACCACGCGCGCGGACCGACCAAGGGCGGGCTTCGCTGGCATCCGGATGAAACCATCGACACCGTGCGGGCACTGGCCTGTTGGATGACCTGGAAGTGCGCTGTTCTCGATCTACCGTTGGGCGGTGGAAAAGGTGGGGTGACGTGTAACCCCACATCGCTATCGACCGCGGAAAAAGAACGCTTGGCCCGCGCGTACATCCGAGCCGCAGGGCATCGCATGAGCGTGGACCGCGACGTGCCCGCACCCGACGTTCACACCACGCCGCAGATCATGGCCTGGATGCTCGACGAATACGAAACCATGATGGGCTACCACCACAGCGGTGTGATCACGGGTAAACCGATTCCGCTCGGTGGGTCAGCCGGCCGCAATGAAGCGACATCCATGGGTGGTGTGGTGATTGCAGGTGAGGTCGAACGCGAGCTGGGTCATCAAATCGCCGGCGCTCGGTGCGCCATTCAAGGATTCGGTAACGTCGGCGGTATTCTCGCCCGCCTGTTGCACGAACGCGGCGCAAGAATCATTGCCATCAGCGCGGTTGATGGCGCAATCCACAACGAAGACGGCATCGACATCCCCAAAGCACTGACCTACTACAACCGCAACATGCAGCAAATCGCCGGGTTCGACGGGGGCGAAACAATCAGCAACGAAGAGCTCCTGACGTGCAGCTGCGAATTACTCTTCCCTGCCGCTCTGGAAAACGTCATCACCGAAAGCAACGCCAAAGACATCCAGGCCAAGGTCGTCATCGAGATGGCCAACGGGCCCACCACGCCAGCCGCCGACAAAATCCTCTATGAACGCGGCGTTTTCGTCGTCCCCGATATTCTGGCCAACGCTGGCGGTGTGACCGTTTCGTACTTGGAGCAAGTGCAGAACACGTACAACTACCGTTGGTCCGTCGAAGACATCAATCGCGAATTGCAACGACGCATGAAGGATGCATTCGCAGCCGTCTACGCCGAAAACAAGCGCGTCGAAGGTCCGATGCGGTTGGCGGCATATCTGCTCGCCGTCGATCGGGTGGCTGAGGCGTGTCGATTGCGTGGCTGGGTGTAAACGTGTCAGATCGCAAATTCCTTCGCGCCGCATTGGCACGAAACGTGTATGCTTGACGATTAAATGGTAACGGTTGTTTTCAACTTTTCTTGTAAAAATCTGGGCTCCGCGGTATCGCCCCAAAATGACGCCGCCCGTCCTTGATCGGCCTTTCGAGCCAGGAGCAGACCGATGGCAAAACTACTTGATACGTTCATGTCCGACGTCAAAGCCAAGAACCCGGAGCAGCGCGAATTCCACCAAGCCGTACACGAAGTGGTCGAATCACTCGTCCCGGTACTCGACGAAGATCCGATGTATCGTCAGAAGAAAATCCTCGATCGCATCGTCGAACCCGAACGCCAACTCATGTTCCGCGTGCCGTGGATCGACGATCAAGGCGACGTACAGGTCAACCGCGGCTTTCGTGTCGAGTTCAATAGCGCCATCGGTCCGTACAAGGGCGGTCTGCGATTTCATCCGTCGGTCAATTTAGGCATCATCAAGTTTCTCGGTTTCGAGCAGATTTTCAAAAACGCGCTGACCACGCTGCCGATGGGCGGCGGCAAGGGCGGGTCCGACTTCGATCCCAAGGGCAAGACCGACAACGAAGTGATGCGGTTCTGCCAGAGCTTTATGAACGAACTATTCCGCCACATTGGCGCGTCCACCGACGTGCCGGCTGGGGACATTGGCGTGGGGGGCCGAGAGATCGGGTATATGTTCGGCCAATACAAGAAGCTGACCAATCGCTTCGAGGGCGTGCTGACGGGTAAGGGTTTGAACTGGGGCGGAAGTCTGATTCGTCCGGAAGCGACGGGGTACGGCTGCGTTTATTTCGCGGAAGAGATGCTCAAGACGCAGGGCGAATCGTTCAAAGGCAAACGCGTCGTGATCTCAGGTTCAGGAAACGTCGCCCAGTTCGCAGCCGAAAAAGTCATTCAACTCGGCGGTAAGGTTTTGACTTTCTCTGACTCGTCAGGGTTCATCGTCGATGAAGAAGGCATCGACGAAAAGAAACTAGCATTCGTCATGCAGCTCAAGAACGCCAGAAGGGGTCGCATCCGCGAATACAAGGATCAATACCCAAACGCTCACTACGAAGACACCAAATCCGGCGCAAAGTTCAATCCGCTATGGGACGTCAAGTGCGACGTCGCGCTACCGTGTGCGACGCAGAACGAAGTCAATCTCGAAGACGCCAACAACCTCGTCAAGAACGGATGCCAATGCGTGTCGGAAGGTGCGAACATGCCCAGCACGCCCGATGCGGTCAACCTGTTCATCGAAAGCAAGCTGCTCTACGGACCAGGGAAAGCCGCCAATGCTGGCGGTGTCGCGACCAGCGGCCTCGAAATGTCGCAAAACGCAGCCAGAATGTCATGGTCGCGCGAAAAAGTGGACAAGAAGCTCCACGAAATCATGGTCAACATTCACCGCAATTGCATCGAAACAGCCGAGAAATTCGGAACCCCAGGCAACTACGTAAACGGAGCCAACATCGCCGGCTTCATGAAAGTCGCCGACGCCATGATCGACCAAGGCGTCGTGTGACGTGACGCGGAACTCAGTTGAATCAAGAGCCACAAGGGCGGAGCGGAAGCTTCGCCCTTTGTTCGTTTGAAGTTTCCCTAACCTAGGTTTTGTTGATTCTGCTCAATTTCTGGTCACCAGTCGTTTCAAGCGTCGTAGACCAGTGGCTCGGTAGACTCGCCACAGTTTCGAGTACCGGCGGTTCTTGGAATGGAAGCGGTCCAATTTTTCTTTGAACGGCTGACCTCTTGATTCGATATTATCGTCGATAAGCTTTTTGATGCTGGCATACAGTTGGCAGTCCAGCGGATTGAGTCGTCGCACTTCGTCGGCAATCGCCTGTCTCAATTCGGCTTTCTTGTTGCTGCGGGCGGCAACGTTGCGGCTCACATAGCATGCGTTATTCCAGTTGAACTTCTCGTTGATGAGCAGGAGCGATTCGTCGAAACGCTCGACGGTTCCGATTAAGGCGTACGAATCGACAATATTGTTGATAAGTGCGTTCGTGTCCTCGAATTTCATTTCCGGATATGGCGGCAACATCGATTCGATCATGTTGTCGTAACCGCAGAGTATCCTGGTTTGAAAATCCATCATCCCAATCGACGCCTGATATTCCAGGTAGGCCTGCGGTGTCAGCTTCGTTCCGACTTCGAGTCCGATGAGTTGCAAGAGTTGCGGTTGTTTGGCGAAGAAGAAAAATTCCGACACCACCCGGTCCACCGGGTCGCGAACGAATGCAACGTACTGCATCCGGCGTTGCGGGAAAAATTTGTGAATGCCATACGGGAGGTGCCCACTAAGACAACGGATCTGCGCCTTGGCTTCGTCCGAAAGCGATTTGATGCGGTCCACACTGGCTTGGTAGTCCGGACCAATCTTCGGACGCTGCGGGGCGGGGAATCGACGATCGAGCAACTTCTTAAACGTCATCCCAGCCGTCTTGGGGATGTGCGTGAAAACGACCAGATCCTCAGCCGTCAGAGCGATTTGCGCGTCGTCTTGTAATGTTGCCATGCGTAATCCCCAAGAAGCCAAGACCAATCAGTCAGGACCAATGAATCAGCACCGCCAATACATCCTGCGCGGCATTGATATCTTTCATGCGGTCGAGCGATGGGCGATTGCCAGTCGTCGCCCAACAACGGTTTCGATTTTAGCGATAAACCAGTCCGAACCCAACGGACAGCGATTCAATGTCGAAAATCGGATTGCAATGAATCCGTCGAATCCCAAAAAGCACGAATGATTTGGGCCATCCGGATTCCATCGATAGACTATACTCGAATAATTCATTCGACCCGCTGAGAGTACAAAGTCGCCTCATGAGCCAACTCGAAAACCAAGTCAGCCGCGACGATCTAAACCGCTATTTCTGCGGGTTTCATACGCTCATGCCGTTTCGCGTACAGCACGTCCTCCTCGTGTGCAGCCTTTACGAATCGTTTGTACTGGAAGAAGACGGTTTGCTTAGCGAACTGATTACCAGCGAATACCTCGACATGAATCTCAGTAGCGCCCCGCGCGTCTCACGGGTATCCACCGGACAGGAAGCGCTCAACTTTATCGAGAACCAAAACGTCGACCTCGTCATCACCATGACGCGACTCGGCGATCTCAGCGTTGTCGCGCTGGCAGAGGCGATCCGCGAACACCACCCGAGACTGCCCATCGTCGTCCTCGCCGATGAACCGCGCTCGATCATGCGACAACCGGGAATCAAAGACGGAACGGCTGTCGATAAGGTGTTCATCTGGGATGGCGATACAAAAATTCTGCTCGCGATCATCAAGTACGTCGAAGACCACCTCAACGTCGATCACGACACCCGCGAAGGCGACGTTCGTGTCATCGTACTCGTCGAAAACTCCATTCGCTTCTATTCGTCGTTCCTCCCACTAATCTACACCGAAGTCATGAAACTGACGCAGGCACTGATCGCCGACAGCGTTAACATGATGCACCGCCTGCTGCGAATGCGGGCCCGGCCCAGAATCCTGCTGGCTGAAACATTTGAGGATGCATGGGACCTGTGTTCGAAATACCAGAACAACCTGCTTGGACTAATCTCCGACGTGCGCTTTCCCAGAGATGGCGAACTCGATCCCAATGCCGGTTTGGAACTTGCCCGCCGGGCCCGCAAAGCCAATCCGCACCTTCCGGTACTTTTGCAATCTTCAGAGGCCCACTATGCAGAATCAGCCGACGAACTCGGCGCATTCTTCGTCCGCAAGCGCTCGCGCAACCTCATGCGCCGCCTCCGCGAATTTCTGCTGACCAATCTGGGATTCGGCGACTTTGTCTTCAAGAACGGTACTGGCAGCGAAGTCGGACGCGCAAGGACTCTGCAAGAACTCGAAGAAGGCATCGCCAGCGTCCCCGATGAATCGATCGCGTTTCACGCTCACAACAACCATTTTTCAAACTGGTTGATGGCCCGCACCGAGTTCGAACTCGCCGCCCGACTGCGACCCGCACAAGTCTCCGACTTTGCAGACATCGCCACCATGCGCGACTACCTGATTCGCGAACTGTCGGACTTCCGTGCCAAGACGCAAACCGGCGTCATCACAGATTTCTCTCCGCGCAAATTCGACACCACCAGCAGCTTCACCCGCATCGGCGGCGGATCGATCGGCGGAAAAGCCCGCGGACTCGCGTTCATCAATGCTGTTCTTCGACATCACAACCTGGTCCATAAGTTCGACAAGACGAAAGTGTTCGTCCCCAACTGCGCCACCCTAGGAACCGACGTATTCGACACCTTCCTCGACGAGAACAGCCTCCGCGGTTTCGTGGCAGAAGACGTGCCCGACTCACGCATCACCCAGATGTTTCTCGCCGCACGCCTCCCGCGCGAGATCTACAAAGACCTCGCAGCTTTTCTACGCTTTGTCCGCTACCCGTTGGCTGTCCGATCAAGCAGCCTCCTCGAAGACTCCCAAGGTCGCCCCTTCGCCGGCGTATACGAAACGCACATGGTGCAAAACAACCACCCCGACATCTCCGTGCGCCTCGACCAACTCTGCGACGCCATCAAACGCGTGTACGCCTCGACATTTTTCCAAAGCGCCAAGCGTTATCTTGAAGCCACCGGTAGAAACGTCGAGCAGGAACGGATGGCTGTCATCCTTCAGGAACTCGTCGGCAGCAATCACGAACATCGCTTTTACCCTACGTTTTCAGGGGTCGCCCGCTCGTACAACTTTTACCCCCAAGGCAACTTGTCGGCATCGGAAGGCATCGCATCGGTGGCATTGGGACTGGGCAAAACCGTCGTCGAAGGCGGGCAGACGTTGATGTTTTCGCCGGCCCATCCGGAAGTGCTTCCGCAATTCCCGACCACAAAAGATTTGCTGGCCAACTCGCAGCGCAAGTTTTTCGCACTCGACACCAGCCGCCCGGAGATCTATCCAACTGACGATGCGGCTTCCAACTTGATGCTGCTCGACTTAGACGTTGCCGAAAACGACGGAACGCTGGCACCGCTGGGGTCAGTATACAGCGCCGAGAATGATCGCGTTTATGACGGCTTGCGGCGAGAAGGGACACGCGTTGTCACTTTTGCCCACGTGCTAAAAGCTGAAAAGTTCCCGCTGGCAGAAATCCTTCAAACGCTTCTTAAGCTTGGCAGCGAAGGGATGGCTGGCCCGGTCGAAATGGAATTCGCGGTAGACATGAGCGCGACGCCGATGGAATTCGGATTCCTGCAAATTCGCCCGATCATCGTGCAGGAGGAATTCGCCGACGTCACCGTCGATGAAGTCGAACGCGATTCGCTGATTTGCTATTCCGAGAAGGCGCTGGGCAATGGTCGAATCGAGGGCATCACCGACATCGTTTACGTTAAACCCGACACGTTCGACAACACGATGACCCGCGAGATCGCAGCCGAAGTCGCGCAGATTAACGATCAACTTCAACAGGAAAACCGCGTGTCAATCCTCATCGGTCCCGGCAGATGGGGCAGTGCGGATCGCTTCCTTGGCATCCCGGTGAGTTGGGAGCAAATCTCCACGGCTCAACTCATTGTCGAAACCAACCTCAAGGACTTCTGCGTGATCCCGTCGCAGGGGACGCACTTTTTCCAGAACTTAACATCCCTCGGCGTGGGGTATCTGACGGTCGATCCGCATGTCGGCGAGAGTTTCGTCGATTGGAAATGGCTGGCCAGCCTGCCGGCAGTCACGGAAACGGAATACATCCGACACCTTCGACTAACCGACTCAGCCGAAATCCGCATTGACGGCAGGATGCAGCATGGCATCATCTGTAAACCTGAATCGGACGCATGAATCTGCGTCCACCAAGGACTATGAAAAGCATATGAACCCGTACTTCGACAAAGACGACCTCAGGAAATTCGGCGAGATCGGTAACAACGCCCCGCACCTGGCTGAGAAGTTCTTCGATTGGTACAGCGAGGTGTTCAAGGACGGGGCACTCTCCGAACGTGAAAAAGCGCTGATCGCATTGGCCGTCGCCCACGCAACGCAGTGTCCGTATTGCATCGACGCATACACCACCGCCTGTTTGGAAAAGGGATCCGATCTCGACCAAATGACCGAAGCCGTTCACGTCGCCAGCGCCATTCAAGGCGGCGCGTGCCTGATTCATGGCGTACAGATGCGAGGACACGCCGAAAAATTGGGCATGTAAGCCCACCCGCACAAACCTTCCAATGACGATTTCACTGACGACACTTCATTCGCGCGAACACGACCTGTCCTCCGGCGCGGCACAGTTGCGCATTCTCCAACAATCGCCCGTCGATGCCGATTTCGAGAAACGCCTTACCGCGATCGACCTTTTGCCATTGACACCGACGCAGATTGAAATTCTGCAAATCAACGTCGGAAAAATGTGCAACATGACCTGCGCACACTGCCACGTGGATGCCGGCCCGGACCGCACGGAAATCATGTCCCGCGAAACATTGGACCTATGCCTGGAAGCCGCTCGAACACCTGGCATCAATACCGTAGACATCACCGGTGGCGCGCCCGAATTGAACCCGCATTTTTTCTGGTTCGTCGAAAAGCTGAGCGAGATGGGCGTACACATCATCGACCGCTGCAATTTGACGATACTTCTGACCGGTCCGCACAAAGATACTGCCGCATTTCTCGCGAGGCACAATGTCGAAATCGTCTGCTCGCTACCGCACTATCGCAAGTCAAATACCGATGCGCAGCGCGGTGATGGCACCTACGATCAATCGATTCAGGCCCTGCGCATGCTCAACGAATTGGGGTATGGCCAAGGCAACGAACGCCTAAAGTTAACGCTCGTCACCAATCCGGTCGGCGCATTCTTACCGCCGTCACAGGCGTCGATCGAAAAGGAATGGAAACGCGAACTGCATCGCAACTTTGACATCACGTTCGACCACCTCTACACCATCACCAACATGCCCATCAGCCGCTTCCTGGAATGGCTCGTCGAAACGGGCAACCTGACCGACTACATGCAGCGCCTGCTCGACGCATACAACCCGTCAGCCGCCAAAAGTGTCATGTGTCGCAACACGGTGTCGGTTGGCTGGGATGGCACGCTTTACGATTGCGATTTCAATCAAATGCTGGAGATGCCGCTCGAATCGCCGAAACGCCCACATATCCGCGACTTCAACGCAGGCGCGTTATCGAAACGCACCATCCGCACCGGCCCACATTGCTTCGGCTGCACTGCCGGCGCGGGTTCGAGTTGCAGCGGCAGCGTCACTTAGACGAATCCCTGGTCAGTTCTCGACCGCATACACGCTTCGAATAGAATGACTGCAAGCATACCTGCGGAGTCACGCATTGATGAATCTGTTCTGGCGCCTGGTTCTTTCATCTGCATTGTTTGTGTTCATATTCGTATTCGTCAGGGTTACTTACCTGTACGCCATCGAAGCCGATCTTGTTGCATTGACTTGCGCAAGCGTCGCTTGGGTCATTTGCTTTGTTTTGCTGGGTCTGATTCCGAGGAACTTTTTCACTAGCGCCAAAGAAGAAGCTACGTATAGCGAGAAGAAGAAAGCAAAATATTGCATCGCGTGCGGATATTGCCTCCGAGGAAACGAAAGCGGGATATGTCCCGAATGCGGCGAACCTGTCGATACGTTCTACGACAAGCGCTAATCCTCTTGTCTATCGAAGATATGCCAGCGCTTCATCGGTTTCGCCGCACATCGCGATTTGCAAGTGCATGCCACCCGTTGCGCCGGGGACGTGAATCACGCGAACGATTTCTGCAAAATCGGCATCGTTGGGCAAGAACGAAACCAGCGCGTTTTCGGAATTGTCGAAAAATGCTTCGTTAAAAAGAATGTCCGGCTCATCGGGATAGAGCGGCAGGTATTGAATGTCGGCTTCTACCAGATCCTGAAAGAAATGCGTCCCGAATGATACCTCGGGCGTATACCCGGCTTTCGTGCGGGCGACCTCAACGAGCATCCGCGTATTGTTAATATCCGAGTAACCGACTTTCACACCGAGACGAATGTCGTTGCTGCCCCACCGACCGGGACCGACGAGAATAAACCGCTTGCCCTCCAGCGCATGATTCACCCTGCCGACGACTCGCGCGACCGCAATACGGCGATCGTGCGACTCGATCGCATCATAGGCAGCCGGCTCGACGTAGACGATATACTCAACATCCTCAAGCAAGCCCGTCCGAACGTATTTGTTCGCGCTGAACACTTTCCGATCGTCGGCAATATCCTGCGGAACTTCGACGTCGGCAACGTCGCTGTGCGATGCCAATGCCCGACACTGAAGCAGATAAAGCTTTTCGCCGTCGTGCGCGAACTCGACATCCACCGGGAAACCATATGCCTCTTCCAACCGCACCAAGATGCGCCGCATCGCATCGGCAAACGTTGTTCGCTCGAGCAATTTGTCGAACGACACGCAAAGTTCCGATGGGTCGGCTGCGATCCGCGTACCAGTCGGCACCGATAGCACGCCGTCTTTGTACACGGACACAATCTGGTCCAATCGGGGATACGGTTCGTCGATGGAAAGCAGTTCATCAACATCGATCGACTGCATGCGATTCATTTCAAGGTTGATGACATCGACCGTGCGCTGCGAAGTCTGGGCAGCCACCTGATCGCTGGCGGTCGGTTTCAGGGTGGGGGCACCGAGCGCCACCATCCGCGGATGCTCGTGTCCAACGCGATCCACGGCTCGCGTACCCAGCCCCATCACCAACCGCAACAACCCGTCCTCGCGCTTGATACGCGGCGACCAACGGTACTCGTTTCTCGAAAACGCCACGCCCGCAAATGCCGGCATGAAGTACTTGCCGACCTGCTTACCGACGACTTTTTGAATCAGCACGCCCATGTCTTCGTGATAATCGAGCAGGTTGCGCTCGCGACGGTAGGCGATGGGATCGGGGGCCATCGTGCTTGCATAGACTTCGGAAATCGCCACCAACAGTGCCTGCAACCGAACTTCGAGCGGTCCCTGATTTGCGACAAACACGCTGGCGTACTTGCCGGAAAACGCCGAACCGATCCGATCTTCAAGCAAACTCGACGAACGTACGATCAAGGGATGCGTACCGATCTCCTTGAGCATGCTGCGTAACTGCTGAACGATGTCCACCGGAAAATCTGAATTGCGAAACACGCCTTTGACAAGCGCGTATTCGTGGCGGATTTCATCGGACGTGCGGTACTTGAGGCTTTGATAACCGGTCAGATGGTTGAGTTCGAGGAACCGATCGATCACATCGCTTCGCAAGAACCAAGACTCGGGCGTCGCCACCGGCCAATCTGTATGCAGGTCTTCAAACGTCTTAAGTATGCACGACGCCAGAACCATCCCACCGGCTTTCCCGCCAATGCGCCCCTGCCCGAATTCCAGACCGATCATCCGTTCGGCGATCTCATCGATGTCTGTGATTGTCACAAAGTTCTTGGCGATACCGATGAATTCGAGTTGGTCGCTAATAAAATGGCGGATCAGGGCGACCCGTGTACCAATGACCTCCGACGCAGGAAGCTTGTTTTCGCCGAGCGACAGGACCGTGAATTGCCGCACTTTCTCAGCCAGCAGTTTGGTCGATACCGATGCGAGCTTTGCAAAATCGTCCAGCTCGCGGACCACGTCGCGCTTGATCGTTAAATTGATGATCCGTTCGACTTCTTCTTTGGTCAGGTGCTTGCAGACATGGTCATAGGTGCGCGTCACTAGCCACTCATGTTCGTCGGCAGTGAGCTTCTCACCCTCGGCTTGGTTGTGATCCATCGCAGCCGGCAACGGCGCTTTGCCAGCCAGCGCCCGAACCTCTTCGTGCATTTTGTCGATGGAGACGATGTTGCGTTGATGCAGCGTGATCAAGAACTGCCGATCGATATGATTGGCGAGGTGCTTGTATTCTACCCGCTTCTGCTCGATGTATTGGCGAATGCTGCCTTTTGATTTCATGAATCTCGCCGCAACAGAATAAGTGACGCATCGCGCATCGCAGACGTCAACGGGTTTGTCCGGTTCCGCGCACCACGTATCGCTGAGTCGTCAACTCCTCTAAACCCATCGGCCCATATGCGTGAATTCTGGAGGTACTGATGCCAATCTCCGCACCCAAACCCAACTGATACCCGTCATTGAATCGCGTCGATGCATTCGTCAGCACACACGATGAGCCCACTTTCTTGATAAAAGCCTGAAGGGCTGCGTCGTTCTCACTGACGATCGCATCGGTATGATCGGAACCGAATCGTCGAATGTGATCGATCGCTTCATCGATACTCGCGACCACTTTCATCGCGACGATCATATCCAGATACTCGCAGCCCCAGTCATTGTCCGTCGCCCTCAATGCGCTCGACGCCAATGTACACACCCGCTCGTCACCGCGCACTTCCACACCGGCATCGACATATTCCTTGCACAACATCGGGACCAACTCCTCCGCGCGATCGGCATGGATCAGCACGCATTCAAGCGTATTGCACGTCGCCGGTGACGACGTCTTCGCAGTGACACATATTGGCACTGCCTTCGCCGCATCGGCATCGACATCGACGTATACATGACACACGCCATGAAAGTGCTGCACCATCGGAATCCGCGAATGCTCATGGACAAACTGAATCAGTGCCGTCCCCCCGCGCGGAATCACCAGATCGAGAAACTGATCCATCGTCAATAATTCACGGATGGCGTCGCGGTCGTTGGTTGTCATCACTTCGACGCACGCTTCCGGAAGATTGTGATCTCGCAAAACCCCGCGAGCCAGTTCCGAAAGCGCCGCGTTGGAGTGGGCAGCCTCCTTACCGCCTTTGAGAAAGCAGGCATTACCTGCTTTCAAACACAAACCGAACGCATCGACCGTCACGTTCGGTCGCGATTCGTAAATCATCGCAATAACGCCAAGCGGAATACGCACCTTCTGCACTTCCAAACCGGCATCGGTTTTGCTTGATTTGACCACTTCTCCGATTGGATCGGGCAGTGCCACAATCTGTCGAAGCCCATCGGCCATCTGCTCAAGCAGCGACTCGGTCAACTCAAGACGTTTGAGTTTCGCAAACGAAAGGTCCGACGCACGGGCGACTTCCATATCCTTGAGGTTGGCCGCCAGAATCGCTCCCCGCTCCTTCGTCAATCGGTCAGCCAGATCCAACAGCACGCGGTTCTTCGCGTCGGTTGGAAGCGATGCCAACACAAACGATGCGTCGCGGGCGGCTTTCGCTTTGGTTTCGATTTCTGTCATCTGAATTGCACCTGTGAGCAGATACTTCTAGTCCTCATCCAACACCAGATCGTTGCGATGAATGATTTCGTCAAGGTACCGATAGCCCAGAATTTCCGGGATTTCCTTGCTGTTGTGCCCCATCACGCGGCGGGTTTCGTCGGACGTATACGAAACCAGTCCGCGTGCGAATGGTACGCCCTTCCGATCGCAAATGCGAACCACGGCGCCGGACGAGAAGTGTCCCTCTACGTCAGTGATGCCCGACGGCAGCAGACTCGCGTTGCGCGACACGATCGCCGTTTCAGCCCCACCGTCAACCAGAATCTTCCCACGTGGGCGGGTAGCCGTCGCGATCCACCGGCGACGCACATCGAGGCGACTTGCTTGCGGCTGAAAATATGTCCCGACCGATTTTCCGGCAACGATCTCTTTCAACACCTGCGCCTGCGAACCGTTCGCAATGATCGCCGGAATGCCTGACTTGCCCACCAGCCGAGCCGCCTGCAACTTGGTGGTCATCCCCCCGACACCGGTCGGGCTCTTGGCATTGCTGACGTGCGACTCGACCTCATCCTTCGCACGGACGAACTCAATCAATTCGCCGTTGGCTCCACCGCGCCGAAGACCATCAACATTGGTCAGAATCACCAGCAGATTCGCCGAGATCAATGTCGTGACCAGCGCCGAAAGATGATCGTTATCACCCATCTTAATCTCTTCAAACGAGACGCTGTCGTTCTCGTTTATGATCGGAATCACGCCGCGATGCAACAACGACACCAACGTGTGCCTCGCATTCAAATAACGCGAGCGATGATCGAGATCGTCCGACGTCAGCAGCACTTGACCCGTTGGGATCCGCGATCTGCGAAAGACGTCAACCCAGGCATTCATCAATACCTGCTGACCAACCGCTGCCGCCGCTTGTTTATCGACAATCGTCTTGGGCATCCGCGACAGGCCCAGCGGCTTTAACCCCGACGCGACTGCACCGCTCGATACCACCACCACCTGCCGACCCGACTCGCGAATCCCAGCGATCTGCCGGCCCAACCGACGCAGCGCCCGCACATTCAAACCGCCCACGCCTGAAAGCACACCGCTGCCGATCTTGATCACGATCAGCTTGGCATTGTCAATCAGTTGGCTGCGGTCTGAACTCACTTATCGCCTGCCATCCCGTTGCAAAATCGAATCCAACAGATACGCACCCAACAATTTGTTCGCCGGATGAAACAAATTACCATCGAAGCGCTATCATACGCCCTCGGAATGGTGGCTGCGAGTCTGTTGCAATCAGCCGACGGCATCGGTACCGTGAGACGTTTCAACGCAACACGTCCTTAAGCCCGGGAGTCGAAACGCAATGGAACCGCATCCGATGCAAGGTCTGGTCACCGTCGCGCAGCACATCATCGAACAGCAGCGCAACCACCCGACCGCCACCGGTCAATTCAGTTGGCTGCTCAGCGGCATTACCCTAGCTACGAAAATCATCGAGTCATACGTCCGACGGGCTGGCATCACCAACGTCCTCGGCGAAACCGGCGACTCCAACGTTCAGGGCGAACTTGTCCAGAAACTCGACATGATCGCCAACGAAACGATCGTGCGATGTCTCGGTTATCGAGGCAACATCGGCATCCTCGTTTCGGAAGAAGAAGACGAGCCCCGCATCGTTAAGAACTCCTCGGGAAGCGGCAACTACATCGTACTCTTCGACCCGCTCGACGGGTCGAGCAACATTGACGTGAACGTTTCGATCGGAACGATCTTCTCAGTTCTGCACAAGCGTGAAGACGTTTGGCCGAGTGACGGACCTGAAAAGCACGTCCTTCAACCCGGCATCCGGCAGTTGGCAGCCGGTTACGTCGTGTATGGCAGCAGCACGGTCCTGGCTTATACCACCGGCGACGGCGTACACATGTTCACGCTGAACCCGGACATCGGCGCGTTCGTGCTGCATCAGGAAAGTGTGCAGATGCCCGATGTTGGGAAAACGTACAGCATCAACGAAGCCTACCGGGCGTCATTTCCAAAGGGGGTTCAGGACTATTTGGAGTGGGCTAAGACCGACAACTATTCGCAGCGCTATATCGGTTCTCTGGTCGCTGACTTCCACCGTACACTCCTTCGCGGCGGCGTGTTCCTGTATCCGCCAACGCAGAAATCACCAGAAGGCAAGTTAAGATTGTTATACGAAGCCAACCCAATGGCCTTCCTCGCAGAACAAGCCGGCGGATCAGCCACCGACGGCAACCAACGCATCATGGAAAAAGTCCCCCAGCACATGCATGAACGAACCCCGCTCATCATAGGAAGCAAATCCGAAGTTGAACGGGTGCAGCAGTTCATGGAGAAGGATTAATGAGTTGGAGCCAATCGTATTCTGGCTTTGGGAATGACGTTCAACTCCGAGCGCTGGCTCAACCAGTGCCGCATCATGTCACTTGATATGGGCTGATTGCCCAACTGCTCAATTTCGATAGCCGATGCGGCGTTACCGAGGTAGGCGGCTTGGATCAGACTTGCTTTTGCTGCCAATGCCAACGTCGAGACGGCCAACAACGCGTCGCCACATCCCAGCCGATCGATCGCCCGATCGGCAAACGACGCGAAATGATCGCTGAGCAATCGATGATCCCAAGTGGGCGACGTCTCGTCCTGACTCGCACGATCAAACGCCACCAAACCGCGCTTGCCCAGCGTGCAAATCAAATGACGAGCTTGGGTCTGTTGCATCAGTTGGTAAGCAACATTCGACATCCCCCGGTCGAAATCGTGCAGCGTATGACGCAGCTCGCGTTCGGTTGGACACATCAAATCCACATGACGGAATTGCAACAAACTGCCCCGCGACCCACTGACATCGGCAGCAATAATCGGCACATTCGCCCGCAAACACGGCAACACCCGCGCAAGCAGCGATGCCGTCACTGTGCCATATCCGAAATCGCAAATAATCACTGCATCCAGATCGCGCGACCGAACCTCCAACACCCGAGATGCCTCCCGCTCCGACACCGAATCCAGAGGAACATTTTCGCCCGATTCGACTTTCAGCAGCTTGTTTTCCTCAACCAGAAAGCGCGTCTTCTGAACCAACCCGGGCCGCGTCAACAGTGCGTTAAGGCCCACACCTTCGTCGACGAGGACCTTGGCTACCTTCTGCGAATCGTCATCGTCGGCTAGACAACTCAGCAGGAACGTGTCAGCCCCCATCGCAGCAGCGTGTCGCGCAACAATCGCAGCCCCACCCACAAACCGCCGCTCTTCGATCTGTGAAAGCGACAACATCGCCGATTCATCCGCAACATCCTTGGCATCGCAGAACACGTACCGATCGAGAATCACATCGCCCACAACCCCAACGCGCAACCCCTCGAGCTTGTCCAGAATCGCCGACGTCGAGTTCTGATCGATCTCGTGACGGTTGCAAACAGCGGCTAACCGCTCTTGCGCAAGATGGGTATCTTTTTGAATCGAATCGATCAGCTTCGTCGAACTGAACACAACATCACCGCTCGAAAAGATCACCTTCCCACCGTGTGACTCGACGATCGATTTTTCACTTAAAAAGCGTTCATCGCGCGACGTCTCATACTCGCGACCCTTCACATAAATGTCCGGACAAAGCGCCTCCAGCACAGTCTCTGCCGTCGGCGACGGATCGATATAGACGTGGTCCACAAACTCCAAGGCAGCAAGCGACTCGGCTCGCAGCTCCTGCGGAATGTGCGGACGCTGCTCGCCCTTCTCAATCGCAGCGTCACCCGTCAGTGTCACCACCAACACGTCGCCCTGCCGCTTCGCAAATTCCAAATACCGCAGGTGCCCGGGATGCACAATGTCAAAGCAACCATGACACTGCACGATTACTTTCCGATCCGCGCGGTGCTTATCCAGAATGCCGATCAACTCATCCAGCTCGACGATTTTTCGCTTGTGATCCGACTTCAACGCACTTGACCCTGATTCAAAAAGAGACCTGCGACACCGCGTTTCAACACTGAAACGCGCGATGCCAACGCCATTCTATCGGTCGAATGGGCTGATCCCGTCGAGCAAATCCCGATCCGCCTACCGCAACGCAATTGTTGCATTCAACCCTCGATCACCTACCATAAGTCGTTTCGCTAACCAAGCATACGGCGTCTCGCCAAACGCTGGCAGTCACCGTCGCAATAAACTTCACAACACACGCTCGCGCAATCCGCAAGGGTGTCGTCAACTGTGCGTCGCAAACACAGTGAAGAGATACAAGCCACATGCTCTGGACACTTCAGAAGTACATTTTCCGAGAAATGGGGAGGGCGTTCCTGCTCGCCGCCATTGTCCTGATGGGCGTCCTGGGCCTGGGCAGCGGCGTGATGAACATGCTGAAGCTCGACGGCATCTCCGTGTTCCAACTGCTAAAAATCATGGCCCTCGTCTTCCCCGTCGCGGGCACGCTGACTTTACCCATCGCGGCGCTCTTTGCAGCCACCGTCACGTACGGCCGGCTCAGCGCCGACAACGAACTCGTCGCCTGTCGCAGCAGCGGGATCAACATCCACGAACTGTTTTTGCCCACGATGTTTATCAGCCTCGTGTCAGCCGCCATCTCGTTCATGTTCTTTAACTTCATGATCCCCAGCATGATCCGCAACATCGAGCAGTTCGTCGCGTCGGATCTACCCCGGATTGTCAAAGAACAACTGTCGTCACCAGAGCGCCTGTCGGTCAATCGCAACAAATTCACGATCTTCTCCGAGACGGCTGACATCGACGAGCCGAAAAAGGACGACGATAATGTCATCCTTCGCCTCAGCGGAGTCGCATTCGTCTTGATGGGTGACGATAACTGGACGCGCATCGGCACCGCTCGCAGCGTGGACATCGCCTTCACCTCGCCCGATGGCTCGCCGGCGATCACTGCCAACATGAATGACCTGAGCCTGTACGATATCAAAGACGGCAGGTACATCGACAGCGGGAAGGAAAGCCTTGGTCCTTTCACCCTGCCGGAAACCGTTCCCGCCAAAGTGAAATGGCTCACCCTCGGCGAGCTTCTCGTGTATCAAAACGATCCTGCAAGCTACCCAGCCCTCGCGTCGAAGATCGAGAAGGTACGGGCTGGCATCAGCCTGGTGCTGCTGTATCGCGACGTCAAACGTCAGTTCCTCGACCCCGACTCACCGGGCGTCATCACCCTTTTCGATGGGGCAACGCGCTACGTCATCCGCGCTCCGGAGCTTCAGCCCGATCCCAAGACTGGCCGGCCGCTCTTCGACGGCGGTGTCGAGGTTGATGAATTCATCGACGGCAAAAAAACGCGCGGCTTCAAATCCGACACAGTGGTCATGCTCGTCGATCGCCGCGAACACGATGACAATCGGGCGCGCGTTTTCCTGCAAGCCAACGGAAACGTTGAAGTCTACGATCCGCTCGCACCGGGAGGTATGGTCCGCGACAACCGGCGCGACCTCAACGCCATCAAAGTCCCCGAAGACGTCATGGCTCGAACCGGCGACTACACCGACGCCAAACTCCTCAACGTAGATCTAGATTCCTTAAACCTCGGCGAAGAAATCGATGAAGAACGCGACAAGCTACTTATAAGAGCCGACAAGCTGGAACGCGACATCCTCGGGGTCATGCACTCACGAATGGCCTTCAGCCTAAGCGTGTTTGCACTCGTCATTCTCGGTGCAGCGCTTGGTATCGTTTTCAAAGGTGCCCAGATATTAATTGCTTTCGGTATCAGCTTCGTCCCCAGCCTGTTCGTCATCATCATGATTATGATGGGCAAGCAGATGATCGAAAAAACAGAGACGCCAATGAACGGACTGATCCTGATCTGGTCGGGAATTGTGCTGGTCGCGATTGTCGATGTGTACGTCATGATGCGCGTGGTGCGCCGCTGAATTGCAAACGGTTCTTACGAAAGACCCAAACAAGTGCTGACCACACTCGATCGTTACATCTTACGCGGCCTCATCGTCAATTACCTGATCGCGATCGGGGTCATGATCAGTCTATACATCGTCCTCGACATGTTCGTCAACCTCGACGAATTCACCGAGAATGCCACAGAAGACCATTCCGTCATCCCCGACATCATCAGCTATTACGGCAATCGCATCTTTCAGTATTTTGCCCAACTTTCCGGTGTGATCACACTCTTCGCCAGTATGATGACGCTTTCGCGCATGCGACGCATCAACGAGATGACCGCGATCCTGGCTGGCGGTGTCAGCCTCTACCGCGTGGCAGCCACCGTCCTCGGTTTCGGACTCGCGACCACCACAATGTGGTACATCGACAGCGAATACATCATCCCGTCGATCGCCCATAAACTCGCCCGCGACCACGACGACGCCCAGGGCCTCAAAACGTTTACCCTGCGATTCCTGCTCGACAGTGACGGCTCGCTCGTATCCGCCCACCGATACGACCCCAAGTCGCAGGAAATCGAACGCCTCCTCATCATCAAGCGCGACAAGGAGGGTCGCCTCAACAACGTCATACAAGCCGACCGCGCCACCTGGATCCCCGACAAGCCCGGCAGCCAACGCGGCGTCTGGAAACTCGAACGCGGTTTTGAAATCGCCCGCATCGGCGACACCGACATCGCCTTCAACCCAGGCGACGATATCGAACGCCGCATCGTCGACCAAGTCGCCAGCGACCTGAGCCCGCAAGCCATCGAGATGCGGCAGTCGGCTGGCTGGATTAACTTTTTGAGTTCAAGTCGCCTCGAAGAGCTGGGCGAACGCCTCGACCCCGCCAGCCAAGGTCGCATCCGCCACGCCAAGCACGTCCGCTTCACCACGCCGATCGTAAACCTGCTCATGCTAGTACTCGGCCTACCGTTCGTCCTAACCCGCGTACCAGCCAACGTGCTAGGCAGCGTCCTGAAACTCCTGCTCGTATGCGGTTCGTGCTTCCTATTCACCTTCGTAAGCCACACCTTCGGCAAAAACGGCACACCCCTGCCAGCATGGATGCCAATAATGGTTTTCACACCCATCGCCGTATTCCTGCTCGACCGCATTAAGAGTTAGCTATTTTTCAACGAATGCGTCTTTGACCTTCGCGTCCGACTAAGTCAAAATCGACAACATGACCGCCGCATCGCACACCCATAGTTCAACCAATGGCCAGCGCCAGGGCATCGTCGAACTCATCTGCGGATGCATGTTCAGCGGCAAGACGACGGCTGTCCTCAACGAACTTGAACACGAACCGGCGTCGAACATCCTCGTCCTCAAGCACAACAAGGACGACCGTTATAGCCGCGCGAAGATCATGACCCACGACGGCGATGGCATCGATGCGGTCTGCGTCTCCTGCTCGAAGGACATCCTCGACCGCGTGTCCGACGCAACCGAAGTCGTCGTCATCGATGAAGGGCATTTCTACGACGATGACCTGCCCGACGTTTGCAACGCCTTGGCCAAGCGCGGCAAGCGCGTCATCGTCGCAGCCCTCGATCTTGACATGTGGGGTTTGCAGTTTTCCGTCATCGAACGCATCAAAGCATCAGCCGGCGTCGTGCGCGTGCAGCAATCCATCTGCGCCGCCTGCGGTAAGCCAGCCACCCACACGCACCGCAAGACGCCAATCGTCGGCGCACACATCGTTGGCGGAGCGGAAGACTTTGAACCGCGTTGCCAAGCCTGCTGGTCACCTCCGAAAGAAGCCCACATCGACAGCAGCGAGATGGCCTGACCATGCTCGTCGTCCGCAACATCGCAGAAATTTGCACCGGCCGCGTCGGACCGATACCACTTAATGACGAACTGCCGATTACGCGTTTGCGCAACTCGGCTATCGGTATTGAGGGCGACACCATCGCCTGGATTCAGGGCGACGATCCAGCCAATTGGTCGGACAACGCAAGAGTCATCGACGCCAATGGTGGCTGCGTGATCCCGGGACTTATCGATTGCCACACGCACACCGTATTCGCCGGCACGCGCGAGGATGAATACGTCCAACGCGCCCAGGGCCTAAGCTACGCCGAAATCGCCCGACGTGGCGGCGGCATCAAAAACAGCGTCGATGCCGTGCGAGAGTGCAGCGTCGATCAACTCGTCGAGCAAGCCCTTCCGCGATTGCAGCGGATGCTGGCCCTCGGTGTCACCACGGTTGAAATCAAAAGCGGTTATGGGCTGACGGTCGAAGACGAATTCAAAATGCTCCGCGCGGTCAAGCGACTCAACGAATTGCAACCGATCGAACTGATCGGAACGTACCTCGCCGCCCACACGACGCCGCGCGAATTCGAAGGCAACCCCGACGGTTTTCTCGATCTCGTACTGGATGCCAACGTCCTGGACCAGATTCGCGAGGAAGGGTTAGCCGAATTCGCCGATGTGTTCTGCGAAACCACTGCGTTCAACGTCGAGCAGTCGCGAAGGTTTCTGACAACCTGCGCCGATGCCGGGTTAACCCCGCGCGTCCATGCCGATCAGATCACGCAGATCGGTGCCTCGAAGTTAGCAGCCGAAGTCGGCGCTACGTCAGCCGACCATTTGGAACGCATCGACGACGAATCGATCAATGCCATGCGCGATGCGGAAACGGTGGCTGTCCTGCTGCCGGCATGCTCGTTCTACCTCGGTGTAGAACAAGCGCCAGCCCGCCGCATCATCGATGCCGGTCTGCCCGTGGCCATCGCCACCGACTTCAACCCGGGTTCGTCCGTCGTAGAGTCGCTACCGCTGACCATGAGCATCGCCTGCTCACAAATGGGCATGACGCCAGCCCAAACGCTGATAGCCACAACCGCAAACGCAGCCGCCGTCCTCAAACGCGAAAACAAAGTCGGCGCAATCAAAGAAGGCATGCAAGCCGACCTGACGATCCTCGAAGTCCCAACCATAGAACAAATGTGCTACTTCGCAGGAAGAAACTGCACAAAGACGGTCATCAAGAAAGGCCACGTTGTATAAGCACCGATCGGCGCAACTTGAGCGCCAACAAAGTAACACGTCATTCCCGCAAAAGCGGGAATCCAGGAGAAAGCGAAAACGATTCTGGATTCGTAATCCCCATACTGATGAGAAACTCGCGCGGGTGCCCCATCCTTGAGCGCAGCGGAAGGGTGGGGGACTGAAAGGAAAATGAAGCCCGATCCAATTCGAATGACGATCAAGGCACGAACAAAGGAACAACCAATGGCCGCCACCAAGAAAGACCCAACCGAACCCATCCGCAAAATGGCAAGCGAGTTCCCCAACGTAGACAAAGGAACCGCCTGCACACAAACATCCTTCAAAGCCAACAAGAAAGGATTCCTATACATAGGAACCCAAGGCGGCCGCTACAAAGCCATGTTCAAACTAGACAAGTCCATCCCAGAAGCCACCAAGCTAGCCAAAAAATCCCCCGAAGATTACGAAGTAGGCAAGGGCAACTGGGTAACCACAAGATTCACCGCCGAAAAACCAATTCCCAAGAAAACATGGCAAAAATGGCTGACCGAAAGCTACGAACTAACCGGTGCGTCGAAAGCAAAATCAACCGCAAAGAAGAAAACAGCAAAGAAAGCCAAGAAGTAGGGATTTACTGCCTCACCAGTCAAGGATCAGCCTGACCAAACAACTCAACTTCGGCGAGCTACCTTGTTTGCAAGAATCGAGACGATCAAACCCAGTGTTAGATATCCTAAAATCACCTCAGCACACACCCAGAACTCACCTTCTAAGGATTTCGGAGTAACATCGCCAAACCCAAGCGTTGTAAATGTCACAATCGAATAATAGTACGGAGTCCACCAGGTGTTTGCGCTATCGCCAACGTCAAGCAGTTCTGGGTTGCTTGCAAATATCCAACCAAAGAACGCAGATAACGAACCACCAAAAAATCCAACACGTATCAAACTCCGGCCGCAATCAGAGAAAAGCCACCATAGAGCATGTAGGAAACGGTGCCAAAGCGACCTACTTCTGAACGATTCAATCCAGTCTTCATCTTGCGCGTCTCTCTTGAATAATGGATTCCCTGTACAACTCGACACATTGATTCCCTGAAAACGAATTGACCTGCGTCGATAGATTATGCCGCCAACTTTCGCCTCAGAGAAATCTGCATCGCGCAGATTTGCACCAGAGACACGAGCGCATACTAACGATGCCCCTACCAAATGAGACATCCCAAGATTAGCCTTTCGAAGGTCGGCTCTATTCAAGTTCGCTCCGCACAGCTTGGCACTAAACAAATCTGCAAGCCTAAGGTCTGTCTCGGAGAGGGTCGAATTATCAAACCTGCACCGCCGAAGGTCGGCGCCACACAGCTTTGCACCACCAAGATTTGTATGTTTAAAAGTTGCCCCCCGGAGGCTCCCGTTCTCGTAAGAGTCCGTCCCTCTCTCAGGACCTTCGAGAATCACCCGACGAATATCTGCATCATAAATGAATGCGTGATCGATTCGTGCATCATCAAGATGTGCACCTCTTAAGTCCGAGTAATTTAGACAAGCGTGAGTTAGTTTGGCGCCTATGAACGATGCATGGCGAAGATCTGCGTTTTGAATCTCGGCACGTTGTAGTTGCGCACCTGCTAAATCGGCACCTTTCAGGTTCGCGTTATTGAGCAGAGCCGACGTCAACCCCGCACTTCTAAGCTTTAGATTGCTAAGATTCGCTCCTTGAAAGTCTCCCGCATGTCGCCCATCGCAAAGTGGGGCCTCGTTCAGTATCGGAAGTTCAGCAGTTGGGTTGTCCTCACGCCACTTATTCCAAGTTTCAATGCCTTCTTTACCACTGATCAGAAGATTGATCGCCCAAATTCGCAGTTTGACCTGCTCACTCGTAAGTGGCGCGTCTTCTTCAGCAAATACACTCATTCTCCACGCTCCGCAGGATGTACCTGTTCCGCTCCTGCACGCCAAACGACATGACGGACGACAGTCAGACTACACACATTAGAGCAAAGCATAATCCGATGCCGTATCGGTAGCCATTATAGGATTCACAATTGTTGGTAATCGTACGACTTGATGTTCTAGGAATAATGAACAGCCAAGGGCTAAAGCTTGACGATCTTGAGATGCGCGATGCGCCTTCTTGCGTCGCCGTATAGCAGCAGGGATATAAACATGATGACGGCAGCGAATAGCATCCATAGGATTGTCATGCCGTCGATGGTCCAGTTGACGATGGCCATGAACGCACCGGCTGCCCACATGAATCCTGGGATCATCAGTAGCGCTACGATGTGATACTCCAGCACCGGCGCCCACCAGCGGCGCTGGCGTTCGGCGGCTTTTGAAAACTGCATGATCGAAAAAATCCAGCCGGCAAAGACCAGCACAACAATCGCGCTGCTGACCGTGTCCGTACCGCCACCGGTCCAGACGATCGCACCGATCGATGCGTAGAACAACGTCACGAACCAAAACGGCAACTGTGTCAGCCGCTCGCCCCTCGCGACGGTGCGCCAACCGGGCGGCGGTTCGGACGAAAGCATCTGCATGTGTTCACATTTGTCGCAGCGGGCATAGTCACCGGGAAAGCCCGCGACGGAGCGACCGCACTTCGAGCAAACGCCTTTGACCACGGGTTCGGCTGATGATTTCGGATTGTCGTTCGATGCAATCATCCGTAGGCCGAACAGTGAGGAATGTAGGGTCCGCTGTGCGGACCGAAATGTGCGAACCAATTTACGCAAGCCGATTCAAAACGAACGGTCCGCACAGCGGACCCTCCGTTGGCGAATTACGCACTAATCCTTTGAACAATCCTGCGGGGCTGGGATCAGGCATATAAACTCCAACGGCGAGTCACCCGTGTTGCTGAAGTTGTGCATCTCGTTCGCCGGTACGTAAATGATATCACCCTCGCGGAACTCGCGCTCGCCTTGCTCCGAATTGGCCACCCCTTTGCCCTTGAGGATCACGATTTCATGTTCGTAGTCGTGTTGGTGGTGCGGTGTGTATCCGCCCACGTCGACTTCGAAGTGACGCATGTGAAAGTTCGGGGCTTTCTCGCCCGGTCCGATGAGCATCCGCATCTGCGCACCGGAAGCACCTTCCATCGTCACCGGTCCCTGCTCGTGCGATTCAATCGATTGCACTTTCATCATCAGCGCCCCCTGCGCGATCTACACTTCGTTCGGCTTACTCGTCCAACCT
The DNA here is from genome assembly GCA_028285105.1 of Alphaproteobacteria bacterium. GTDB lineage: Bacteria > Planctomycetota > Phycisphaerae > UBA1845 > UBA1845 > UBA1845. The sequence continues at coordinate 605,657 of JANQQE010000021.1, read as the reverse complement.
TCAGCCGCGGTCGAATAGTCGAGCAGTTCACCCGGCGCAAAATACAATGCAATCTCCGTCTCTGCTGTCTCGGGCGCATCGCTGCCGTGAATCAGGTTAAACGTCTTACTGATTCCAAAGTCACCGCGAATCGTGCCTGGCTCGGCATCGAAACCGAACGTCGCACCCATCAACTTGCGCGAAACAGTGATCGCATTCGGACCCGCCAGCGCCAACACCACCACCGGACCACTGGTGATGTACTCGATCAAACCGGGGTAGAACGGCTTACCAACGTGCGGGGCATAGTGCTTTTCAGCCAGCGACTTTTCGATCTGCATCAGCTTCATGCCCGAAAGCGTGAGGCCCTTGTCTTCAAAACGCTGCACGACGCGGCCAATCAAACGGCGCTGCACGCAGTCCGGTTTGAGAATAATCAGTGTCTTTTCCAAAACTCGCTCCTTGTCGATTCAATCGGGCGACGCAAAACGCTCGCCGGTTCATTGATTTCTGTGGATACCATGCCCGATTCGACCCGTGAAACGTGCGAAAAAACGAGTCGTCGGGCCGGTAATCTAGGAGTTGCCGATCAAAGGGTCAACCCAGCCAACCACACGCCAGCCAAACATCGATCAACAGGGGACTTAAGGGTTATTTTGGCTTGATGCGACTGCGAAGCTCTGCAACAACCTGCTCGGGCATCACCCCGTCAGCCACCATCTTCACGCAAAGATGATAGAGCACGTCGGCAAATTCCCATCGAAGGTTGGCACGATCCGGCGAGGCGATGACCTCTTCGATTTCTTCGCGGAGTTTGCTGGCAAGTAGACCCGGATCGGTCAGCAGCTTCTGCGTATAGCTGGGTTTTTCGGTGTTGGAAAGTGATTCAAAACGATCTTGAAGCGTCCGGTGTACCGAAGCGCCAGTATCAAATGTACGCGGTCCGAAGCAGGTAGGCGATCCTGTGTGGCACGTCGGTCCGACTTGTTCAACACGAAAGAGAACTGCATCGCGGTCGCAGTCGAACCGCGCCGACACCAACCGCTGCGTGTTGCCCGATGTTTCCCCCTTGCGCCAGAGGTTTTTTCGCGAACGCGACCAGTAACATCCCACACCCTCCGAGAGCGCCACCCGCAACGAATCGCCATTGCTATACGCCAGCATCAAGACATCGCCAGTGCGCGCATCTTGAACAATCGTCGGTATCAAACCAGAGGCATCGAACGCAACGCTCTGCACCCAGGCATCGGCAAGGTCAAGTTTGTTCTCATAAAGCGCTCGACCCACTTGCGTGCTGAAACCGGCTTGCACCAATTCGACGACATCCGCAGCATTGCGAACACCGCCAGCCACCACGATCGGAAGGTCCACAATTTCGCGAAGTCGATTCGCCCGCTCAAGATCAACGCCGCCAAGCATCCCCTCACGCTCAACCTGCGTGAAAAGAAATTCGCTGCAATACGGCGCTAACTCTTTCGCCCGCTCGAAAACGTTCGCCTGCGTGTCGCGCGACCAACCGGAATCGACAACCTGATCGCCCTTGGAATCGATGGCGGCTACCAACCACTCGCGCGGAAACTGTCGCAGGAATTCCACCGACGCCATCGTCCCGACAACGACTTTCTGCGCACCGCGTTTGATCCAATCCCGCACGCCGTCGGCACTTCGAATGCCACCGCCCACGCGACAGTCAGCCACCTGGCAGCACGCCTCGATCAAGTCTGTGTTGCAACCCTTACCCATCGCCGCATCAAGATCGACGACGGCCACAGGCCCAAATCGGTTGAACATTGCGGCTAACTCGACCGGATCGCGATCGTCAGTCAGAAGCAAATCCCGCCCTTGACGAAGTTGCACGGCACGCCCGTTTGAGATATCAATGCTCGGAATAATCACAACCGCACCTCTACGCCCTTGTCTTGCAGCAATTTCTTAACATCGTACGGTGTCGTCGATCCGTCATGAAAGATCGAAGCGGCTAACCCCGCGTGCGCACGTGTGTGCATAAACAATTCCGCAAAGTCGTTTGCACTGCCCGCGCCACCCGAAGCAATCACGGGAACACGAACCGCATCGATCACCCGTTCAACCAGATCAATCGCAAACCCGCTCCGCGCACCATCCGCATCGACCGAATTCAAAAGTATCTCGCCAGCCCCCAGTTCAACCGCTTCCCGCGCCCAATCGCAAACGGTCCGACCCGTCACCTCGCGCCCGCCATGCGTCGTCACCTTCGCATCAATCCCCTGCCCCAACGCATCAATCGAAAGCACCACGCATTGATTACCGAAATGACCGGCTAACTCTTCGAGCAGTTCGGGACGAGCAACCGCAGCCGTATTAACACCAATCTTGTCAGCCCCCGCCCGCAGTAACTCCTTGGCATCGTTCACACTTCGCACGCCACCGCCAACGGTAAACGGAATGAACAGCACCCTTGAAAGCTTCCGAACCAGTTCAATCAGCAACGGACGATCTTCAATCGATGCCGTCACATCAAGAAAGCAAAGTTCGTCGGCTCCCCCGTCCATGTAAGCCTTCGCTCGCTCAACCGGATCGCCCGCATCGCGAAGGTTCTTGAACGCAACGCCCTTCACCACGCGACCGCCGCGAATATCTAGGCACGGAATGATTCGCCTGGCTAACATCGCCCAAACCTCTCCAGCAGCGACAGGCCAGCCACCCCACTTTTCTCAGGATGAAACTGCACGCCAACCACGTTTTCGCAACCGACCGCAACGCACACATCGTCCGTGCCACGATCTGTCACTGCCAGGGAGGCGTCCGGATCGCCTGGCTCGCAAACATAGCTATGGGCAAAATAGAAGTGCGGGGCTTGCTCATCGCTCTCAAGAATCGGATGCGACCCATTCGACCGCACGCGATTCCACCCCATGTGCGGTATTGTTTCGCCGGTCAGCTTTCTAACGCGCCCGGGAATCAAGCCAATACCAACCACTCCCGGAGCTTCCTCGCTTGACTCCAACAGCAGTTGCGCTCCGAGACATATACCAAGAATCGGTTTACCCGACTTGGCGAAGGCAGCCACCCACGCAGCTTGTCCGGATTGCGAAAGCGTCTCCATCGCCGCACGAAAATGCCCGACGCCCGGTAGAATCACCCGTTCGCAGCTTGCAAGATCACCCGCCGAATCCACCAGCTGCCACGAAAGGCCAATGTGATCCAACGCATTCCCCAAGCTTTGAAGATTGCCAGCCCCGTAGTCCACAACCCCAATCATGCCACCACCACATTCATGACGCGCTTCCCACGCAAGCGGCATAATCGCAAAGCCACGACTCGCAGTCGGCGAGCGTCGGGGCGACGAGTTTTGTCATGTCACTGTTGGCAATGATGTCGCGGTCGGCCAACGGCGCCAAACGGGAATCGATGTGAACGTATGACACGGAAAGCCCCAGGTCGCGCGAGCGGGAAGCGGCTTTAAAGTCAGCCGGCGCATCGCCAACGTACACAACGTCACCAGCCAGCTGACCCGACTCGCCATCGCACATTTGAATCGCTGCATCAAAACCGACGACGGCACAAAGCAGCGGGAACGGATGCGGCTTACCCATTGCCTTCTTGCCAGTATGCGATTCGGCTTTGACCGAGTGGTCATAGGTCGCAATATGATCGCGTTCAAAACAATCGAGCAATCCGAACTGCGCCAATGGCTCAACAATCTCCGACTCCGCCCGCGAAGTGCAAATACCCAGCATATAACCGCAATCCTTTAGCCGCGTAAAAAGAGCATTCAAATCCGCTACCGGCAGGACCGGAACTTGTCGGTCGAAGTCCCAATCAATATCAACGTTTCGTTCGAAGACCTCCTGAAACTCCGCGACCGCTTGCTTAAAGAAATCGCTGTCGCGCTCAATACCGAACTGACCAAGCGGATCGGCAGAATCACTCTGTCGCCACTGCCGCTCCATCCCTTCCACAAGCGATGTCGCAAACAAATCGAAATCACCAAGACGCAGTCCTTCACCCAAACCGGCAAGGCACGCACCATCGTCAGCCGCCCGAATCATGACGGCAGTCAAATCCCAATTCGAATTGCAACCGCGTCCCTTGGTGATCGCCTGCACGCGAAATTCGACGAGGCAAGTGCGACTCAACTCAGCCCACGCGTCGGCGTCTGCGCATTCAAGATCGAATCGGTACATCATCGTCGCCAGCGCCGCGTTCCAATATGGCACCTCGTCCATAAACACACCGTCGGCATCCAAAATTAAGAGCGGTTTCTTACCCACCGAATTCACCAACCCGTTCAAATCGTTTTCGTCTCATAGACCGGCGGGCCAGCCAACCCGCTACCGTCGCCCGGCAAGCGGCACGCCGTACCCAGAGCCACTCCGACCGCATCGCCCAATGCCCGAAAAATCACTTCATACAAGTGGTGCAAGTTTGTGGCTGCCCCAACCGAAATCGCCACCGTCGCACCGCTGCCCAGCGCAAACCCGTCTATAAACTGCCGCAAGTTCGTACCGAAGCATTGCCCAACTTGAACGCCAGTAGCGTCGTACCACGAATCGACAAAGCCATCGATATCGATCCCGTCGCCAACATTCCACGAACATCTGGGCCGCGACTCCAAACTGATTTCGACACTGGCGGCTGCATCATCCATCACGCCAGACAACGCTGCCCGGCCCGCAATCCCAACCGATGCCGTTCGCTCTTTCGCAATCGCAGCCACCCCAGCTCCCAGAAGCTGCCCCATATCTTCGCAAAGCACATGATCGAATTGCCACGACCCCGGCCAATCGGTTGTTGCCGTTGCAACGTTGATGCCCGCCCCGCGCGAAAAATGATCGACAAAGTGCGACAGCAGTCGATTGGGAATATCCAGCGAGACCGCCGACTCGGTACGCGGCGACAATTTCAGCGAGAACTCCGTCTCAGCCGTCCGCCGCGAAACCACTAAGGGCGTAAATGTTTGAGTCATTGGTATTCAACCTTGTGTACGGAATTACTGCCTGTATCTACGACCAGTTTTCGACCGCAAGATGATGGGCGCTGAAACCCTCGTCGCGACTCATCACCGATACAACCGGCGCGACCGAATCGAACCCTTCCCGATTCACCTGACCCACCGACGATCGCTTTAGAAAATCCATCACCGAAACGCATGACCGCGTCGTCGCCCTTCCACCGGTCGGCAAAATGGCGTTGAGCCCCATCGCATAGTTACCGAGACTGATGATGGGAAAGTCACCGATCAGAATCTCTCCGGCATTGCGAATCGACTTAACGATCTCGTCACCGCGATTCGACATGATCGCCAGGTGTTCCGGCGCGAATGCATTGACGAATTCGATCGAATCATCGAGCGATTTCGTGACGACGATCCCACCGTTTTCGGAAAGCACTTGCGATGCGAACGCCTGTCGCTGCGGATTCATCGTTTCAATGTTCTTCCCAACCGCATCGGCGATCTTCCGGGCGAGCGAATCATCATGGGTCACGAGAGCGGCGCAAGAGTTTTCGCCATGCTCGGCTTCGATGAGTAGATTCCATGCGGCATTTGTTGGATTAACGCCTTCGTCGCAAAGCACGACCGATTCGCTCGGGCCTGCCGGCGGTCCAGGATCGATTCGATCGCTCAAAATATGCCGGGCTGCGGACACATAAACGTTCCCTGGTCCGACGATCTTCGCGCACGATTCAATCGACTCCGTACCAAACGCCATCGCAGCCACCGCCTGCGCACCGCCAATTCGATACACGCGGTCAATTCCGATCAACTTTGCCGCCACCAGCGTCGCGTCGTCAACGCGCCCATCCGGACCAGGCGGCGTGCAAACCACGATTCGCCCAACGCCGGCAACAACGGCCGGCACGCCGAGCATGCACATCACAGACGAAAATGCACCACGCCCTCGCGGCACGTACAAACAAACCGAATCGATCGGCGTCCATCGATCGCCGCACCAGACCCCCGGTTCAACTTCCATCATTGGTTCGGGCTTCGGTCGTTGCTGCTCGTGGAATCGGTTGATGTTTCTGATCGCGTGGGTCAGCGCCTCGCGCATGTCGGCACCGATGTTCTTCTCTGCCGCTGCGAATTCTTCCTCACCGACGGCGAAGCCACGCTTTGTCAGATCGACACCGTCGAAGCGATGCGTGAATTCCAACAGAGCTGCGTCACCGCGCGATTGCACCGCATCGATCACTTCACGGCAAACATCTGCGGCTTCTCGCGCCGACGTTTCGACCCGCCGAATGCCCTCAGGCATCACGCCGCCCTGCGGACTATGTAGAATGCGAACCATTGCAAAAAACTCTTCACTCTGGAGACGTTAGGCGACGACTTTCTGGACGGCAGTCTGTAGGACGTCGGTCGCGCCAGCCCTCAGGATCGCGGGCAACACTTTGGGGACATCGCTTCGCAGCACCGCCACCCGCACCGCAAACCCACCGTTTCCACGAAGCGGCTGAACTGTTGGAGATTTCATTGCAGGCAGTAGTTCAATCACGCGATTGATTGCGTCCGCACTGACATTCATGTCCAGAAGCACGCGCCGACGTCCTTCAAGCACGCTTGAAACCAACATGACAACCTCATCGATCACTTCGCGCTGTGCAGGGTCATTCATCGCACCACGACTTGCAATCAGTCGTGTACTCGATTGAAGGATTTCATCGATAATTTCAAGACCGTTGGACCGAAGCGCCGAACCGGTGGCTGTGTTGTCAACGATAAGATCGGCATCTTCTGGCGGAAACACTTCTGTCGCCCCATAGGTTCGTACGTAACGAAACTCGCAACCCTTGCGCTCCATGTAATTTCGGGTTATGTTCTCGTACTCGGACGCAACGATCAGCGATGCCCCGTTGCGACTGGCAAACGGATCGCTTCCCTTCGGTGCAGCCGACACCAACTTGACTGGAAGCAAACCTGTGTCCAACAGCTCTGCCACCTCCGCTCCGGTTTCTTCAATCCAATCGTGACCGGTAATGCCCATGTCGTGCGCCCCGAATTCGACCAGCTTCGGAATGTTAGCCGCCTTCAACAACTTTACCTCGAAGCGGTCGTCGCTGCATGCAGGGCGATACCCCTTGCTGTCTGCCGAAATCGCCAACCCAGCGTCAGCCAGCAGCGAGATGATCCTGTCCTGCTGCCTCCCCTTGGGGACGGCCAACCTGATTTTTTTTGAGAACTGCTTCATCACACGTTTGCCTCTAGTTCTTTCGCTTCAACCGTTCCAACACGATGCGATATCCCCCCGGGCCTTCCTTGAGCCATTTGGCGATCCGCGCAACGGTACGCGAACTCATGCTGGTTTCTTGTTCAATGCGTCGATACGAATCGCCGCTCGCCAGCATCGACACCACTTTCCACCGCCTTACCAACATGTCGATCTCATCGTCGGTTAGTAGATCGCGAAAAAATCGCTTGGCCTCCCCCATGTGCCGAAGCGAGAGGATCGCCCGCAAGAGCATTTCCGATTCAGGATCGACTTCGGCGAGTCGCTTCTTTTTGGATGTCGTCGGTTTCTTGGCCATGCTTTACTTTAAGACAGCATACACTTTCCTAAAGTAAAGTCAACTGCCACGCAAAAACCGTGAAGAGCTGACGACTCAGAGCCACCCTAAACCGTTCCGCAAGAACGGGTTACGGCGCAGGCCATCCGTCAAAGGTGGAAGAATCGGGACCGACCGTTTGAAGTGCCTTGTTGAACTAGTTCGAGGTTCTGGGGGGTAGAATGGGGGCATCGGGACGGGCTGGCTCACCCAATCCGCCGCCAGCCCAACCGCGGCCACGCGACTTCTTCTTGGGTTCTTTCGGGCTCACCTCTGCGTCGTTTTCGGGTTCCGCATCTTCTTCCGAAACGTTGGCTAGCAATTCGCCAGAAGCGGGGGGCGCTTGGCCAGAACCGGATGGCCCATCCGCACCAGCCGATTCAGGATTCTGTGGACCGTTGAATTCGACCTTCCCCATGGCCATCCCGCCCCCGTTCAAGCCGCCCCCCTGACCGACTGATTCGGTCGCCGATTGGGATGGCGTGATTGCGTCGGGGGCAACCGCCAAAGCTCGTGCAGCCGATTGAATGTAGCTTGGATCGATAATCTTCAAATCGGGGTTGCTTTCGAATTCTTCCATCGTCACTCGAACAACCTGCCCGCTTGAATTTAAGACTTCGACAGTCGCAAGAGTTGGCGCAATGAGTCGCGGCATCGCACACAGAATGAGAAGTATGACAAAGTATCCCCACGCAGATCGATTCCTTGTACTGCTTTGCACTTCGTCAGACAGCAAGAAATGCAACCGACGACGCAACAGGCCAGCCGAACTCGCATCGCCCATGATGCTCATCGAAAAACCCTTGCGCGCAAACTGGCCCGACACAACATTCATCAACGTGTTGACATAGTCCGAAGGAATAACACCGCTCTCCACCACCTGCATGTCGCAGCAGAGTTCATTGTTGATGCGAACGCGGCTATACGCCCAATGGGCGACCGGATGAAACCAAAAGAACGCCACTGTGATCGCCGCAAACATCGTTGCCCGATCGTCGCGTCGCGAAAGGTGCGACAGTTCATGCCGCAAGACTTGCAGGAATCGATCGCGCTCGAGTTGCGTCGGGTCGCGATGCTCATTAACCCACGGAAGAAGCGTCTCAGGAATCACCACGACCGATCGCCATGCGCCAAGCGTCGCGGGCCCGCACTCGTCCGGCGTAATAATGACCCGCGCATTTTCAGATATTTCAAGATTCGGATCGAGTACTTTGATGCTAGCCGGTTTAAGCTGATAACCGCGACTCTGAGCCTCTTCGATTAATTGATTGCTGACGGTCGCGCGTCGCCACAAGACAAAAAGCATCGCAGCCGTGCCGACAAGCCATCCGTACGCTACGATTTTCAGGAACACCGCACCAGAACCACCCTCAACGAGCAGTCCTTCATCAACGCCCGGATGAGACAATAAATCGCCAAGGAAGTTGCCGGCAGTCAGGAAAGTCGGCAGGTGAATGAAACCGGGGAGGAATCCGGTCAAGACAGTCGCAAAAGGTTTGAGCATCGCCAACAACCAGATGCGCCGACGCCACAACGGAGAAGTGCCAGGCCGAATCGCAAGCAATGCCGCGACCAGGAAGCCGACCAACAGGAATTCCAAACTGGCGATCGCCAGCTTCGGAATCAGGTAATTAACCAGGGAGTCTTGCACTGTAGGGCATCCTGGGGGAAAACGACCCACCCGAGGTTAGTTGTTATCCGCTTACAATTGCTCTTGATCCTGCGTTAGATTCCATTCCGACACAGATTTGTTTCTCGACACAGTCTGGATTCTCAACACATCCGACATCTCGATTCACTCAATCGATTTGGCAACACGTGTCATCAAAAACCGGATAGTGAATCGCAAACCAGGCGATCAATTTCCTTCTGCTATGGCAAATCTCTTGCGCCCGCTATTGCCTAAGCGCCGTCAGTTTGCTTCATACGCGCCTGCTCGACGATCGATTCCAACTCACGCAAATCACGTTCAGACAATCGATCCGTTTCCGCAAAGTGCGAAAGCATTGCCGGAACCGATCCCGAGAAAAAGTCGTTGACGATGTTCACCGCTCCGCGCAATCCAAACCGCGCGCGAGTTACAGTTGGCTCATAAACGTTTGCCCGGCCAACCCTGCGTGAACCCACAAATCCCTTTCTCTCCAAGACCTGCATCATCGTGAGAACCGAAGTGTAAGCCAGATCCCGCTTGTCTTTCAGCGCATTTTGCACTTTTCGAACAGTGACCTCGCCCTCGTCCCACACCACGTCCATAATCAAGGATTCAAGTGGCGTCAGGTTTTTCGGCATCTTTGCCATAATCACGGTCGCTCCAAAACAGTCATGGGGGGTTACTAACCTTAATAGTATCGGCTGGTTATCGCCCAATCAACGATCTTCTCAAATCCATCTGCACGATAAAATCTCATCCTGTTTCCAAAAAAAGCTTGATTTGATTACTAAATTATATAGTATGATTAGTAGCAAGGCTGAGCAACGCTTCTTCCGGATCGCCCAGCCACCCTTGAGAGAGGGCAAGTTAATCACACAGTCAGTTCCTCCTTCGTAAGTGATGGCACCACCCATCACGAACCACGTCTCCCGCCTAGAGACGTATTTGATCGGGGACCCTTCTGCGGCTTGACCACCACACACCCCCACCCTGACCCCAGCCGCAGAAGGGGAAGTTCCCCCCCCAATTCCGCTAGACCGTCGGTGAGAATCTCAGAAGCGGCCCGATTGCTGGATTAAATTTCAACCGTAACATCCGAACATCCATTAAATGCGAATACTCAATCAAGGAAGAGGTCTGAATTGATCACGAACCGCACCTGCGCATCACTCGCATTCGTTTCGCTCGCAATATTGGTCAGCGGCTGCCATCGACCCGCCGCAGAGGTCCAACAAATGAACGCACCCGGAATTGTCAACTTAAAGAGCGCCGGCGACATACTGATATCAGGAGCCGCCGACAAGAGCGGAATCGAATACGTCAAGTCGGAGGGGGTGACCGACATCATCGACTTGCGCCGCAGCGAAGAAATCGACCCGCAATACATACAAGCCGTTAAAGAGGCAGGGCTCGCCTATCACCACATCCCCATGATGTCGAGCGAAATGACCGACGAACAAGCGAAGCAATTCCTCGAAACGATGGAAGGAATTCAAAACACGCGCGTGCTCTTGCAATGCGCGTCAGCCAACCGATCGGGCGGTATGTTCGGACTGTACCTCGGCGCGACGGGGAAATGCTCGACCGACGAAGCGATCGCTCAGGCACAGGCTGCCGGCATGCGACACCCCGGACTGGCGCAGTCGATTCAAACCTACCTGCAAAGACAAGAGAAGTAGTTCAATCGGAATGCAGAGTCGCATCGTTGGCATCGGTGTTTGATTCGACGATCACTTCGCATTCGGGAAGCGCTTTGAGAAATGCACTGCCGTAGCGCTTCGTCACGACGCGCGGGTCGAGGATGACCACGATACCGCAATCCGTTTTCGCGCGGATGAGGCGGCCAAACCCCTGTCGAAACTTTAGAATTGCTTCCGGCAACTGAAATTCCATGAACGGATTACCGCCGCGCCGACGGATTTGCTCGATTCTCGCTTCGATGGCAGGACGATCGGGAACGGCGAATGGCAATCGCGTCATGATGATGTTGCGTAATGCATCACCCGGAACATCAACCCCTGTCCAGAAGCTGTCCGTCCCGAAAATGACGCTGCGCTCCGACTCGCGAAAACGATTCAGAAGCGCCGAACGCGGCACACCCTGCCCCTGCACCAGCAATTCAATGTCGAGATCCGCGAAGAACTCCGTGAGCGATTCGGCACAACGGTTCATCAGGTCGTAACCGGTAAACAGCACAAACGCCCGCCCATCGCTAAGCTTGATGTACTTTTCGATTTTGTCGCACACTGCCTGCGCATGATTTGAGGTCGAAGGCTCGGGCATGTCTTTTTCGACATAAACCTTAACCTGCTCGGAATAGTCAAACGGCGAACCCAGCGATGCCTGCGAAACCTCTGAAAGACCGAGGCGACTGCGCATGTAGCTGAACTCGTCATTGGGCTTGACGGTTAACGTTGCGCTGGTCATCACCACGCTGGGCACGGTGCTGAACAACGTATCTTTGAGGGAACTGGCGACGTCGATGGGCCGGCCATGAAGCGCTACCCTTCCATCCCGCCGATCTTCAAGTTCCACCCAATAAACCCAATCTTCGTGCTGCTGCTCGACGGTTTCTTCCAGCAATTCCGCGAAGCTGCTGACGCGATCCATGTGGGCGTTGATCTCGAATCGATCCTCTTCTTCTTCGATCTGGCTCCGAACCGCGCGGAGGCGCCGATTCAATTCGCGCAGTGCATCGCTGAGTGAATTACGCGCAGGAGGCGGTTCGACCAGTCGTCCGTTGGAGCGGCCATGATTGCGCTGCCAACTGCGTAGTTCGTCGAAGAATTGCTCCATGCAGTCATATGCCGATCGAACCGCCCGAACCGCCGCATCGGCATGAAAGCCCGCCAGCAAACCGCGCTTCGTTCTGCTGTTGTAAAGGCTGGTCAGCAGAAATCGAATCTGCGTATTGGTCAGATGGATACCAAAGTGATCGCCCGCCACCGAATCGATCGTGTGAGCTTCATCTAGAATGGCAAAGTCATAATCGGGCAGCACGCCCGCACCGGCCCGGCGCAGCGCCAGATCCGCAAAGAACAGCGCATGATTGACCACAAGCAGCTTGGCATGTCGCGCACGACGTCGCGCCTGTTGGTAGTGGCACTTGTCGTAGTAACTGCATCGCCGACCCATGCAGTTACCGTGCTCGCTCTTGACTTTTTCCCAAACGGGATACGGCGGTGCCACCGGCAGGTCCGCCAGCGACCCATCTGTTGTCTTGTAAGCCCAGTCTTCGATCTGCCAAAGCGATTCGAGATGTTCGCGCGATTGAAAGAGCAAATCCTGACGGCGACTCGCCTGCGCCAGCCGCCTCAATCCAATGTAATTCGAACGGCCCTTCACCAGGACCGACGAAAACTCATCCGGTAAGACCGACGCCAGGAATGGGATATCCTTTTCGAAGAGCTGCTCTTGAAGCGCAATCGTGTTCGTCGAAACCACCACACGATCGCCGTATTCGGTCACTCGCTCGATCGCCGGCAGCAGATAGGCAAAGCTTTTGCCCACGCCGGTTCCGGCTTCGATGAGCAGATGCTCGCGCTCGTCGAACGCCCGAGCCACCTCTTCAACCATTTCCAACTGCTGTGGTCGAACTTCAAACCCGGGCATCCGTCGGGCAATCAAGCCCTCATTGGCAAGCGCTTCGGCACAACCCATCGTTGGCACCTTTTTGTACGGCGCGTCTTCTCGATGACGAAAATATGGCTACTCTGTGGTGGCTATTCTGTAGTGACTATTCTGTGACGGTAAGCGTCAGCGAATCCAATGCAGATTCGACATTGTCAGCCACTCCGTCTGCAAAACCGAAGTCCATGCGTTCGATCGTTGCACCGTTCGGCGCTTCGACTTCGACCATTGCATCATTGACCGGAACGGCGATGGCTTCGATCGAATCGGAAGTGTCGCCGTTGCTGTCGGTGAACGTCATCCGAGCCGGCTCATCACCTTCGAGTCGGCCCCAGAAAAAGCGGGCTTTGACAACATTGAGGCCCGCAAGATCGATGCGCCCCGAACCCTCAGTTGAATTGATCATCCAGGAACGAACGCCCTCGCCATAAAGCGCAGGGATCCCGCGGCGAATCGCAAACCCACCAGTGAAGTTGATCTCTCTGCCATCGACATCGAATGTGACTTCGGTATCGTCTTCCGGAAAACCAGTAGCCGCTTCGAAGGTAACGGTGGTCAACTCAATTTCGCCGGTATCGCCTCCATTGTCGTTGTTGTTTCCGTCGTCGTTATTATCTCCACCGTTGGCGTCACCACCACCACCGTTTGAACCATTATCGCCACCATCATTCCCGCCGTTATTGTTACCGCCATCATTGCCACCGTTGTTTCCCCCGTCGTTTCCATTATCTCCACCCGGGGTCATCTCGCACCCGGCGAGACCCAACATGAAGACACCCATAGCAAACACTCGAAGCGTTCTTGACAGCAGTCGATTCAACATGGCATTCCTTCTCCGATGAGGTGATCGGTTTCAAGATTCGTTCATATTCACACACTTCAATGGCATCATGTCATCAACTCGACGTTCGTGCAACAATCTGCAAGTGCCCAGCCCGAGCGGCTGCATCGGCATCGCGACTCAATTTTTTTTCGATGCGCATCCACTCCATTCGATTCTTTGAATCATCGAGCAAACCGCGAAATGCCCTTTGATTGAAATTCAACACGGTCTTTCCGCGAACCTCCAGCACATCGTATCCAGCATTTTCAAACAGCGCCCTGGCTTCGCGAGGCGAAAACGTATGAATGTCGAACTGCTCGTCTTTCTCCTTGGTCAGCCAATGCGTCTTGCCCGTTTTCAGAAAGTCGGCCATCTGCTTCGGCGAACCTTCCTTCAAATAGTATTCCAGCGCGCCAAGTTTGTTATCGAGCGTCGCAATCAGAATCGAATCGGGCAACAGCTTCCGCTTGATTTCTTTCAGCGCCTTACCCGGCTTGCTCGCGCATCCGATGGGATCGCCCATCGCCACTGCAAACGAATACCGCTCATCAGGCACGTCGCCAAGATCACACAGGTCGGCTTGGAAAAACGCCGCCCGATCGGTTTTGCCAGCCTCATCGATCACGAGCTTCGCTTTCCCGATCATCGCCCCGGAAATATCCACACACGCCACGCTGTAACCGCTCGCCAGCAGCTTCATCGCCCACTTACCCGTACCGCACCCCAGGTCCAATACAGGCATCGACAGATCGGAAGGCAGATGTGGTTTTAGATATTCCCACGTCAACGCATCATGAAAACGCCAATACACATCCTCGTAAGAGGCGTCATAACGGCGGGCAACTCGATCGTGATAGCGCTGGACGGCTGACTTTTTTTTGCGACTCATAGCCAACCATTCTAAGTCGCCCATCGCACAGTCGCCAATCGAACCGACAACTGCTATAAGCACATGTGCGCAGCATAAACGTCGCACGACGGAAGAATCGCCATACGGAAGAAACAATGACCCAACCATCACCTCCAAATGTGCGCGAATGGTCGATTCAAGATAACCGCGAGCCGTCCGTGCGCGTTGGCGTCATTCTCAAACAGGACCTCCAGAAGTTCATCAGCATCGACATCCCCGACCACACGCACACCGTGTTCGCCGACGGGTTCAGCCTGGGCGACTTTACCAAGACGAACGTCAAACTCGCGTTGTCCGGAAGCAAGTTAGCCGTCAATGTGAACGATCAAGTCGTCGCCGTTGAGAACTCCGTTGTCATCGAACCAAAAGCGCCTGTCACATCCGCGGAAGATGCGATGATCGTTCACGATGTCATTGCCGGCAGGGGGTTTCACTGGCAGAAGCGTTGCGAGCAATCGCTGGCAGGTACAGCCGAAATCTTCTCTGAACGCATTGGCTTGGTGCTTGTCAACAGGTTACCGCTCGAAACGTACCTCGCAGGTGTCATCACTGCCGAGATGAGCGGCGCTTGCCCGGTCGAGTTTCTCAAAGCCCAGTGCGTCGTCGCGCGATCGTGGCTTCTTGCGATGTCCGAATCGAAACACGATGCCGACCCGTTCGACCGCTGTAACGACGATTGTTGCCAGCGCTACCAGGGCATCGCCAACACAAGCGGTGCGGCTTGGCAAGCGGCTGAGGAGAGTCGCGGCTTGGTCCTGCTCGATGAGAATCGCAACGTCGTCGATGCGGTGTATTCCAAAAACTGCGGAGGCATCTCCGAAACGCCCGAAAGCGTTTGGGGCGATTCCAAACCTTGCGTCGAGTCGATCATCGATACCTCCGACGTCTCTTCGTTCGACTTTCTGAATGCATCGACAGATCAATGCTTCGACGCTTACCTGCGAGCCGGTAAGCAATTGGCCCCGCACGTCTATTGCAGCCCCAGCTTCGTTCCACCCGACGTGCATTCAAAATACCTCGGCCACGTGGATGAACCCGACAATTATTACCGCTGGTCGGTCACGCAGTCCCGAGGCGAACTCGAGCAAGGCCTTGCCAAACGCATACCGCAACTGTCTTCCCTGGCCAGGCTGAACGATCTGACCGTCACTCTCCGCGGTGTGTCGGGGCGGGCGCAGACGTTGCTGGTTGAATGGAGCGACCACGACGGAGAACTGCACGAAACGCTGATCGATCGCGAGTACAACATCCGCCACGCGCTCCACCCACGATTTCTTTACAGCAGCGCATTCGCCATCGAGGATGAGCGAAACGACTCGGGCGAATTGGAAGCAGTCACGCTAAACGGATTGGGATGGGGACACGGTGCCGGCTTGTGTCAGATGGGTGCGCTGGGA
The DNA here is from genome assembly GCA_028285105.1 of Alphaproteobacteria bacterium. GTDB lineage: Bacteria > Planctomycetota > Phycisphaerae > UBA1845 > UBA1845 > UBA1845. The sequence goes on along the minus strand of JANQQE010000021.1, from coordinate 589,740 downwards.
ATGGGCATTGCGGGTAAGCAGCTGTCTGAAATTCTAAGTCACTATTTCCCGTCGGCAACGCAGTTTCGCATTTACGAATGACCGCGCATAAAAAACCGCACCATCACATGATGGCACGGTTGGTCATCAATTTACATTGAAAGCAGTCGATTAAGTGCTGGTGTAAGGAAGCAAAGCCATGAATCGTGCCTGCTTAATCGCTTCCTTAAGGGCACGCTGTTCCTGAGCGCTGGTGCCTGCACGCTTGCGGGTCATCATTTTGGCGCTGGTCGTCATGAACTTGCGCAGCAAATCCACTTCTTTGTAATCGACAACGGGGCCTTCCCAATCTTTACCCCGACGATTCGGGAATCGATGGGCTGTATGAAAGCCGAACTTTTTCTTGTCACCACCGTCGTTGCGCTTGTCAAATGCCATAACCGCCAATCACTTTCTTACTCTTACGCTTTCTAACCTTTAACCGTTTCCATCACCCGACGAAACTCGCCTTCGTCGACCACTTCGGACTCGTCGATCAACATGATCGGAATCCCATCGCGAACCGGATAGCGACGACGGGTTTTCTCATCCGTCGAGTAAAGCCAATCGCCATGATGCACCAACGAAGCGTGCGATTCCGGACATGCCAGAATTTCGAGCAATTCGTTGTCGATCACCTGACCCATGTTTCCGAATCCCAAGAAACAAAATCACACCGCAGTTCTCACAGCGAGCCCAGCAGTTTACAACACCGCCACACAACTGACAAGATCAACCATGAGCACACTCAACCTGTACATAATTCAATTTTTAACAATGGGTTACAAATGGTCGGCCAATTTGCGGCGAAGCAGTTTGCCTGTCGCACCGTGCGGTAGTTCGTCGAGGATGCGAATTTGCTTTGGAACCTTGAACCCAGCCAACTTCTGTCGGGCGAAGTCCCGCATCTCCACCTCTGTCGCCGTTTGGCCCTCCTCGAAACTTACGAACGCCACCGGGACCTCACCGCGACTCGGATCGGTTTGCCCGATCACCCCTGCTTCCGCGACGGCAGGGTGAAGTTCGAGTACCGATTCGATCTCGCGCGGATGCACATTCTCACCGCCAACGATCAGCATCTCTTTGATGCGCCCGGTGATGTAAACGAAACCATCGTCGTCGATTCGCCCGGCATCGCCGCTCTTGAACCAGCCGTCATCCGTCAGCACCTTCGATGTCGATTCCGAATCCTGCTGATAGCCCAGCATCACGTTGGGGCCCTTGATCCAAATCTCGCCTTCAGCCCCCTTCGCAACCTGCGTTCCAGTTTCATCAAAGATCCCAATCTCGACGTTGCGGATCGGTTTGCCGATGGAGCCATCGCGCTGCATGTCGGGCAATTCCAGCGTACAAACCGGCGCCGTTTCGGTCAGCCCGTACCCTTGCAACAACCTCGCGTTGAAGCGCTCTTTGAATCCCAGAAAAATATTCTCCGCCAGCGGCTCACCGCCGCTACCCAGCAGAAAAATATTCTTGAAGAGATCATCCGGTGCAGACTTCAAACGCAACAGCGCCCCATGCATGCTGGGGATGGCCATGAATACCGAGATGTTTTCTTCCTGAATCGCCTTCGAAATCGCCATCGGTGAAAACCGAGGAATACAAAACGAAGAAGCGCCAGCCGCCACCGGAACCAGCGCCGAAACTGTCAAACCAAACACATGAAACGGCGGAAGGCAATTGAGCAGCCTGTGCCCGGGCGTAATCCCTGCCGACGCCACCATGTCTTCACCGTTTGACTGCAGATTGCGATAACTCAGCTCGACGCCCTTGGGCTGGGCTGACGTACCGGATGTGAACAGCAGGACGGCGGTCTCATTCGGATCGACCTTTGGCACCGGAGGCGTACGCTTCAATGCCAACATCGCAAACTTGCGCTTGAGCGGTAGTTCATCGAGATACAGCGTGCGAATCCCCAATTCGTCGCACAGCGGTTTGAAGTGCGATACCGACAGAATCAAATCGAGTTCCGCCCGCTCTGCCAAGGGTCGCAGTTCGTCGGCGGCTAACAAAAAATTCAGCGGAACGACGGTGCGTTTCGCCCACCAGACGCCGAACATGCACCCGCTGAACATGGCGCTGGCTGGCAGAATGATCCCAACGCGATCGCGTTTCGTATCCTTTTCAACTAAATCGCGGATGACGCGCGACAACCCCACAAGTCGCTTGTACGACAAGCGTATCGAAGCGTCGGCGACGGCTGGCGCTCGTGGGTGCGACTTCGCCGTCTGCAGGAGCATGTCAACCAGCACGGAAAACCCCCGGTCAAGTTCAAGAATAACCACGGTCCAAAGCAATCCGACAATAAGACTTGCGAATCATGGTGTCCATCGGCATCATGCACCAACACGCCATCGACCGCGAGAAGCTGGGGCTGATTGGCGTGTTGGGTAAATTGAACGCTTAATTTGAAAGCAGGTCAACCATCATGGCAAACGCAAGGATGAGTTTGCTCGTACTGACAGGATTGGTCGCAAGCCTTGCTGGATGTCAGCAACTCCCCCCGGAGGCGATCCAGCAAATCGAACAAGCCCGAGGCGAACTTCAGCGTCGCAACTATGCGAAGTGCGAAAAGATTCTAAATCCGGTGATCGCGTCGTATCAAACCAACGACGACATCGCCGAAGCCCTGTACATGCGCGGACAGTGTCGGTTGATGAAGGATCAACGCCGCATGGGTGTCCGCGACCTGACAACCGCCCAACACATCGCCCGCGAAAAGCGTCTCAAGGCGTGGATCGAGGTACAGCTTGCCAACGTCGCGTTTGACGACGGTTCGTTTCCGCAGGCGAGAGAATTATACGAGTCGGCGCTCCCCGAACTGCCCGACTCGCCGCCCACCGATCAGGTCATGCATCAACTGGCGATGGCCCACGAGCGGACGGGCAATCGATCGGAAGCAACGCGCATTCGCGGCGAGCTCGCGCAGAAGTTTCCGACGTCAACGTATGCATCCAAACGCAACGCGTCGTCGCGAATGTTAACATCGACCAAACCGCGCAATCGCAGCGGGACTTCGAGCTATACGAGGTCGACTCCGCGCGCCACCAAGTCTTCAATTCCTCGCACGACACCCAATGGCCGCTTTACCATCCAATGCGGGGCATACGCGCGAATCGAGCACGCCCACCAAGCCGCGGCCCGATTGCGACAGCAGGGCATCAATGCACTCGCCATCCCCGAATCGCGTGGCGATGGAGCCAAGCATGTTGTCCGTGTCGGCAGATACGACAACTATCGCGATGCCAGTCGCATGCTTGCGAAGGTCCGCAGATTTCACACGGATGCATTCATCGTGAAATGATCCCGGCTACCCCCGATTCATCGTCGCAAGACGTCCAGGTCATTCACCGCCACTGAACGCCGCATAGTCCGATAACAAATCGATACGACGATCTTCATCGCCGTTTCGAGAGTGGGGCGCTCGCCTGCCCGCCCATCCCCAATCCACCCTGCCCACCCTTTGCGTAACAATTCTCAGACGCGATTCCGATAGTACTAAGTGAGTGCCAGTTGCTATGAGCGAAAGCCCGCCACTTGATCTGGTACGGCACAAGGAGAATCCCATGCGCGCCAAGACTCAGTCGCAAATGCCCGGAAATCTCGAGTACGCCAACAGCAGCGACACCGAGAGTAGCCGCCTTCCCGGACTGCTTCGCGATTACTTCGCCAGCAAGAACCACTTGCGCAAGGGAATCTGCCTGCTCAATGCCGGTGCCTACGAACAAGCCGTCACCGAACTGTCGGCTGCGACCAAACTGAATCCGGACAACAAAACGCTACCGGGATATCTCGTCGGGTCGCTGGTCAAATGTTCAAACCTCACCCAGGCGGCAGCGATCACCGCGCAGTACCTCGATCAGAATCCCAACGATGTCGATGCGATCATTCGCCTCGCCCTCGTACGCTTCAAAGCCGGCAAGCACTCCGAGGCCATCCGCACCCTGCGCAACGGTGTACGCGCCAATGCCGACAGCGCCGAACTCCACTTCCAACTCGGAACGATGCTCAGCGCCGTCGACCAAATCGAGGAAGCCGAACTACGATTCACCCAAGCACTTTCGATTCAAAAGGATCATGCCGACGCATTGGTGGCGCAGGCCATGTGTCGCGGCGTGGCTGGCGATATGCCCGGCGCACTTCGCAGTCTCGAAAAAGCACAGAAAGCGCGCCCGTCGGATGCCAACATCGCACTGCTCTTAACCCACGCAGCCAAAGCCAGCGCAACCGAATCCCAAGGCGCAGGCGTCTGGGCTGAAATGCCCGCAGAAGACGACGCTGACGGCAATGCTGCCGACCTCGACGCACTCAGTCGCACCATCGAAAACGATCCCGATTTCGCCGAAGCGTTTTTTGACATCGACGACGAAGTCAACGAGCCGGTCTACCAGATGCTCGTCGGCGTACTTATGCAGGCCATTCAGCGAAGCCCCAGGCGCGCGGAATTACATTACCTTTGCGGTGCAGCACTCGCCCGCTTAAACCGCGCCGACGACGCCATCACAGCCGTCGAACAAGCCGTTAATATCGACCAGCGATACATCAAAGCCCTGATCCTGCTTGCCAAACTTTATGAATGCAGCGATCGCCCACGCGACGCAGCAAGCCGCCTGGAGCAAACCATTCTATACGGCGCAGAATACGCCGACACGTATTACCTGCTGGGCAATCTCTACTGCGACACCGGCCAGATCGAACGCGCGCGATGGGCTTACAAAGAAGCGTTGCGCATCAACAGCAATTACGAAGCCGCCCGCAAGGCGCTCGACACCCTGGCGGCATAACGTCCGCGAATTTCGACGAAGCGAACACGCATGTCATATTTGCTCGAAATCGTAGGTCGCGGTTTGTTGGCTGAATTGGCCGCAGCATTTCGCGGCGCATTCGCCGACGATGGTGTGATCGAGACAGCCACCCTGAAACAATTGGCGAGGCTGCACCCTACGGATGTTCACCACCTCAACCGATTCGGCGTGCGCCTGCTGCGTGAAAGCCTCGCGGTGGAAGCATGCGCCGCATTCGAACAATCGCTCGATCAGGACCACAGCGACATCACAGCGCTACTGGGTTTGGCGTGTGCATACGACGAAGTCAACCGCCTGCCCGACGCCATCGAAACGTTGCGCGACGCGGTGGGCATTCAACCCAACGAATCGTCGATCATTTTCGCGCTGGGATTCTGCGTCGAAAAATCGGGCGACATTAATGAAGCCCGCGACCTCTACAACCAGGCGGCTGAACTCTCGCCGGAACTTCGCAATGCCCACGAACGCCTGGGCGCGATCAGCCTGCGGTTGGGCGACATCAGCGAAGCCATCGATCACTACGAGCAACTGTGCTTTGCCGAGCCAGGTGACATCAACCTGTCGCTGACCCTCGCCAATTTGCACATGAGCGACGGCAACTTCCCCGAGGCCATTCAGCGCTATCAGTACACACTGACCATCGATCCGGACAACTGGGAAGCCGCCGACGAAATCGTGCAGGCCTACGAGCAGTCCGGCCAACTTGATGAAGCGATTGAGCACCTGGAGCGTTTGATCGTCGAGCAGCCCGGGTTCGCCGACCATCACGTGCAACTCGGCGACATCTTCGCCAAGAACGGCAACTCAGCCCGCGCGATGTCCGAATACCGAAAAGCCAGCGCCCTTAATCCCGACTACCTTGAAGCATTCGTCAAGATCGGCACGCTGCACTTGCGCGAAGGCAACCACCTCGAATCGGCGAAAGCCTTCAACGCGGCTGTCGAACTAAACGACCGCCTGCTGACGGCATACGTTGGACTCGGCATCGCCCAGTTGCAAAACGGCGAACCGGAAGAAGCACAGGCAACGCTGGAGATGGCCTCCGGCGTCGAACCCAACAGCACGATGCTCTTTGGCGAAATCGCTCGCCTGCAACTGAAGGCATCGATCGGCGGACAGATCAACAAGTACCTCGGTTCGGAACAAGCCGCCGACCTCGAAGCCAAGCAGGAGGAAAGCAGCGCAACCATCGACCTCGTCAACCACCAGGTGCAACGTTACGAACGCGCGATCGAACAGCACCCCACATACGCCGACCTGCACTACCGTCTCGGTTTGCTCCTCCGCCATCAGGGCCGCCGCAACGAAGCCATCGACGCGTTCCACCGCGCGCTGAAGCTGAACCCCAACTACGTCAAGGCATACATCAAACTCGGACTCGCCTACCGGGAGGCTGGCAAGGATGATTTGGCCATCGACACGTTCAAACGGGCCCTGACGCTCGACACCCGTGCAGTCGAAGTGTACTACGAACTTGGATTGATCTTCGCCGATTGCCAGAACTTCTCGCTCGCTGTCGAGTACTTCGAGCAAGCCGTCCGCTGCGAACCCAACAACGTCGAGTTCCGTGCAAACCTAGCCCTCTCCCTGCAAGACATGGGCCTGCTCGACCGAGCCAACGCAGCCTGGCAATCCCTAGCCGAAATAGCCCCAAACACCCAAAAAGGCCGCGACATCCTCGTCGAGATCGGTAAAAAGCGGTGAACCGTTAACGCTCAATGTCGTTTCTCTTGTTTCGGGATCGACGCGGTGGGAGATAGTCTTCCTTGAGCGAGCCGGGATCGCATTCGCTCAACACCTGCTTCCGCAGTTCGCCGGTCCAATCGTTGGGATAGAATCTCTGGCTGTATTTTGCCCGGACCTTGTTGTCTAAATACTCAACAGCGATCCACGCGTGCAACCGCTTACTCCCATACTCGCACCCCATCACGCGGCCGAACTTTTGCGTTAAATATGGCTGGCCGTAGACGGCTTGAACTTCTTGCGGCGACATTCCCAATTGAATTCTGTCGTGGGCCAACTTCTCCTGCAACAACACTCTTTCCTTTTCCCATTTTTGAAACCTGATGTCGCCTTGAATCCACAAGATGACTGCTGGCGGCACTATGATCGCCGAGATGATCGCGGGAATCAGATTGTTTGGAATCGGATCGCCTTTGCCACGCCCCAACGCACGGGCATGGGCAAACGCAAGCAACTCTTCGCCCATATGCGCTTCGCGGTTTAGAATTCGTGCAACCCGGTGGCGCGGGTCGGTGGGCACCATGACGCTGGTGCGCGTATCGTTGGCTTTGGTTTTTAGCGCACGGTCACCCCAATGCAATCGGCAAATCTTCTCCAACGCATTGTCACGAAAAACGAAGATCATGCCTCCTGCGCCCGAGCTGACGCGATACACAAGGCCTGATACTTCCCCTTCATCAGTTAGAGCTTGAAAGTCGAATCTGCCAGCCGCACCGGCCATCGCGCGAACCTCTTCAAGCGTATGACCAGCCTTAAGCTGACTTGCGATTTCCAGCGGCATGATCAAATCAGGATCGATCTTGTCCGCACATCCCTGCGCACACAGGACCGAAAACGCAAAAAGGACACTCCCCATGACCAATGCTTTTCCGCCAGTCATGAGAAGTGTCCTCCGATATTGCGAACGCCTTATTGGCCCTCGATTCTAGTTGGTCACGCTCCTACTGCCTACGGCCCGTCGAGGAACGTTGACAGCACTGCCCAGTCGGCCACGTCGATGTCTTCGTTCGGTAGCGCTAGGTTACCGCAACTGCATCCCGTTTCCTGTCCTCTGCCGGCTCCGAAACATGCCGTAAATGCCGACATGTCCACGAGGTCCCAGTCGCCGTCACCGTCGTAGTCGCCCGGGGTGATGCACGCATTGGTGTCGATGCCCCAAATCTCGACGTCGTCGATGTTCCAACCGTGGTACGTCACCGAACCGTCGGTGCCGCCCATCGTCCAGCGAATCTGCACGCTCGGCTGACCGTCGGCGACGGCTGAAATGTCGAAGGCTTGCAGCGACCAAGATGTTTCGTTCATCGTAGCTCCGCTGTGTTCCCAGACAGTCACCCACGTCGAACCGTTGTTGGAAATTTCGACGGATGCATCGTCGTAGGTGGACGACTCAACGCCCAACCACCTTTGGAATCGAAGTTCGGCACTGGCAATGTTCGAACAATCGATGGCCTGCGTGGTCAGACGTTGCGGTGACATGTTGTTGTCGTAGTCGCCCGCAAGATTGTACCCGTACACGTTGATTCCTGTAAACCCGCCCGAAGGATCGCCGTCATTGGCCAACGGTTTTCCGAACTCCCATTCGTCCTGCGTCGTCCAACCCGGATCGGTATCGAGTGGCCAAGAATATATCGCTGCCGGTCCGCCAACTAGAACGTCCACCGTCGCCGTCGTCGAATCTCCACCATCGGGCGCAACTCCGCCATCATTCGCAACGAACGTAAACGAATCCGAACCCGAGTAACCCGGATTGGGCGAATACTCGAGCTGATCGCCACCGGCGACCAACGTATACGGCAAGTCGCCCGACACGATCACGTGGCTGTCACCATTGTCGCGGAGTTGGCCTGTTGGCAGCGTTTCAATCCGAAGCGTCATCGTTGCCGGCGGACTTGGCAAACCGTCATCGCTGGCTTCGAGATCGATCGTCACCGGCGTATTCTGAGGCGTTTGCAGCGATGCACCGGATACAAATGGCGGACGCGGACCGCATGATCCGACGCCCGACAGATCGGTTTCGAGGAAATCTGGATCGAGACCCGTTCCGCCAGACAACCCGGTAATGCAGTCGGATATGTCGATCTGCAAGAAATTTAGCGTGATTCGCCCGTCATAGAACATCTCGATTTGAAACGTATTTGAATTCGATGTCGAAATCTCGGACACGCCGTCATACGTCACCACCGCCCGGTCGGCCAACGACTTGTAACTGATCGTTCCGCCGATGGTCGGATTGATGTCATCCCAGACAGCCGAGATGCGCGGTTCGCCAAAATGCTCGGCAAACGTTTCAGTGTAATCGCCATCCGATGCATCGAACGTCAGGTTACCATTCGCATTGATGAACACCGTCGAATGAGAAGTGCCATAAAGTGACACGGGTTGCGTCGGCGTAAACGATGCGTTGCCGTCGTCGGAAAGCGAAACCGTCGTCCCGCCGGCTGGATCGGTCGGCAGCGCCACAATCGCCTCGATGCATGCATCGTAGAAGTCCACCGAACCGTTGGGCGTAAATGTGATCTTCTGATTCTGAATGTCGAGCGAAGTGGCGAACTGCTCGCTGAAGAAGTCGGGCACTTCAGGCGTCGAGAAGCTGTAGCACGACCCGCTGTTGTCATCGGAAACGCTGTTACCGGCTTCATCCGTTGCGGCGACCGAGAAGAAATACGTCGTGTCGTCCGTCAATCCGGTGATACCGAACGAGTGCGACGAGCCAAGCCCACCGCTCGCAGAATCCGTTAGCGCACCGCACGACAATCCATACTGAACCGATCCGAATGCATCCTCATCCGTATCGAATGAAAGCATCGCATCGCGCGGATTCAGCGTTCCGACCTGCACATTGCTGATGACCGGCGGCGTGCAATCGACCACCGCATTGTCCGTCACCACGACATTCACGCCGCCGTCGCCATCGTCAGCATCGATGTACGTCACCGTCAGCGAATCGCCTGCCGTTACCTGTAGAACACCGAGAGCGTCGGTGGTGCTGAGTCCGATCGTGGCCACGAATGCGGCGCTGGCTGCCGCCGTCTCAGTCAACAGCAACGTTTCGCCTGCCGCCTCTGTACTGGAGGCAACATCCACACTAACCGTTTCAATCGCCAGATCGTCGGTGTTCAAACCGCAGTCGATCACGGTGACACGGGCTTCGCTTTCGCACGCATACTTGCCGCTGTCGAAGCGCGCAAAACCGGCATCGCTGCAATTGACCAGCACCGGATTCGCCGCCACTGAGAACGGTTGGGGCCCTTGCGGGACGTTGAATCCGACAACATCCACGCGCCACGCACCCGCCATCGGACTGGTCGCCGTGACCTGTTCGATGTTGTTGACGTGATCTTCCAGATTCTGAACCGCCGGTGTCGCCGGGCTCGCAGGATTCAGCGTCCACGGAAAGTGTCGCACGCCATTGGGATCGAATACCTGAAGGTCAAGATCATTGACAAGAACCGGATCGACATTCGGCGTACCGGGTACATCGTCCCACGCCAATGTCACGCGAAGCTCCGGATCGCCGGGACTCACCACCACCACGAGCGAATAAGTGTCACCTTGTGACACCTCTTCTTCCACAAAGTTCTCCGCCCGCATCAGGTTGATCGCCGGCTCGATGCGCACCGAACCATAACCCGTCTTGTAATCGGGACCGACCTGCTCGATATCCTGCGCTGTGTTGGCCAGCATGGCCTTCAGCGTCGAGTTGCGAAAGTCCGGCTCGCCCGGATAGTGGGCGCGGTAGTCTTGAAGCAGCAGAGCGCTAAGTCCCGCAATCGTCGGCGATGACATCGACGTACCGCACTTGCCCGTATACCCGCCGAAACTGCTGGTCGAGGTCACGTCGTTGTCGTCGTTCGACTGACAACCCGGACCCGAAATGTCCGGCTTGATCCTGCCGTCGTCGACCGGTCCCCAACTTGTAAAGCTCGTGACCGAATCGTCGTTGGAATTCAGCGCACCCACCGTGATATGGTTCTTAGCGCCAGCCGGCGGAGCGGTCGTGTTGTACAGATCGCCGCAGCGCGACGTTTGTCGTTCGTTACCGTTGGCCCAGACGATCCGCATCGGATCGCCAAGACTTCCGCGAGCGATGGCATCGATCAATGCACCGGTCACGCCATAGTCGCCCGTCCATTCGCACGGGAAACCGTTCGGTGCGGTGTTCGTTCCGATCGAATTGTTTGAAAGGTCCGCCCCAAACGTATTGATAGCCTCCGTGTAGTCGGCTTCCAAATCGCCCGGGTCGGTGTAAAGAAACCCTTCGCTGAGACCGCCCGGCTGCTCGAATCCGTACGACTCAATGGTCACGCCGGGGGCCATCCCGCGATAGAGTCCGCCGCTGTCCGAACCGCTTCCGCCGACCGTGCCAGCCACGTGCGTTGCATGATCGGAAAGATCCGACGTATCGCGTGCCGTCGCTCGTCCACCGAAGTCGGGATGCGTATCCAGCATGCGGCCACCGTCGTAAACGAGTACCGTAACGCCCGAACCGTCGAGGTTGTAAGGTGCGGACTGCACGACATCTGCACCGGTGATGATGCGGTTGCTGTTGTTCAGTTCGCTGAGTTGCGGCAGGGGCGGTTCGATGTACTGTACCGAATCCTCAACTGCGAGCGGTTTCACATTGGCAGCCGGCAATTCGACGACGAAGCCGTTGATCGATCGCATCAACGAGCGAACCCGACCGCCATGCTTTGTGACGATGGCCGCACCTTCGTTCGTTAAATTGACATCGGGATGAAACAGCACATAGACACCCACGACAGTCGTGTCATTCGCGCCGAGCGTGCGCGGGCGATCCTTCGGCGTAACAGTTCGTTGTCCGCCGACCTTACCTTCTTCGACCACCGCCCAAGCGTGAATCTCGTCGCGAATAAGCGAGGCATGCAGCTTCCAGTCGCGCTGCACGGGCATCGACACCCGCAGCGACGTGATGTTGCGAAGAGCATTCTGGTTCACACCGCCGTCGGCAATCGCTGCAAAGAACGCGTTGTCGCCAACAAAGTTCAAGAGCGAAACGCCACCGGCTTGCAGCTTGGCCCGCGTCGCGTCATCGACCGGCGCGTCGAACTGCAGAACGATATGCTTCTTTTGACTGCGGTTCGCCGAAAGCGCAACAAGGTCAGCCAGCGCATCCTGCGGCGCCTTAAGCGTCGTAACAGCCTCGCCCGAACGCCAACGAATCCGAGAAGCGTCATCGCCAGCCACCTGAGCCAACACGGGAAGCGTTCCAGCCAACACGCCAATCGCCCCAACCACAACAACCAACGCGCGCACGAACCCTACAGTTTTGAGTTTGAACATAACCAAGACATCCTCCAAACCGCCCAAGCGGCAGACCTCACAGGAATGCAATCAAGAAATTGAATGACCACCACAGCGAGATGAACGAAAACCGCACGCAAATGAACGCCCAAGAAAGAACGCCCCCTGCCCGGAGATTGCATCGCGCAAACGTCTATCTTAGTCGCCCCTATCAACAAGACTCAAGAGGCATCTGGCCCGAGCAGCTCGCCAGGGTCGTGAGGATTGGCGCTCATGTCACGGCCAACGGGATTTAAGGCGAACAGGAGGGTCGGAAGTCATTTGGACAAAAAAGTCGAACACCAGCGAATCACTGACAATCAGACGTCGCAACGTACGCCCCGTGAGGCTGCATTGCATCTTGGTGCCCGGGCCGCCCCGTTTGGAAATACAGTAGATTTTTGCGCAGGTCCCTCTTGACAGAAGAGTGTTATATGCTATATAATCTATTTAGCAGCTAATTAGTCTAGCAAAAAAAAGACTTGTGTTTGAATTAACAATAGTCTAAACTGCACCAATCGATAATCGATTCACTTTGGAGCTTCCGTATGTTGAGGCGTAATTATGTAGACCCGTCACGGCTACCCGAAGCAGCTGTAGCAAAATGGGGAGAAGAGTTGTTGATCGAAGGGTTTACGCCATTTCCAAAGAGGCTTTTGAGGTGTCTTTCACTAGTGTTTCAAGGCGAGAGGGCCATGGATGACTTGGCGGTAATCTTGTCAGTCGCAGACTACCGGCGTCCAAACTTGGCACGACCACCGAGTATCGATTTTTTGGCCTTTATCGCTGGCCTTGAGACGGACAGTTTTAAGCAGCGATTGGAAGTGTTGTCAAAACGCTCGTGGGTAGCTTGTGAGGGATTAGATGCGGCTATCGACGTGAAGATAGAGCCGTTCATCAACAAAGTACTAAGCGTGTCCAACGATGACTTGCCTACTTAAGACGCCCTACGTCTTAAGCGGGAATCGGTCCATGGATCCGATTGCACGTTGGCGGGAAAGAGCCGGTCGGTGAATGCCCCTTTTTCGGGACTATATCCGACTGGCTTCTTTTCTCTTTGTTGAAGCCCTAAGTCCTGGCATAGCTGCGGACTATTCGACCACTCGGTTTGATGGAGAAAACACAGCTTCCTAATTCTCTCCAGTACGAACGAACTTCGAAAAACGGGTTGTAACTATACAGCCGAGAAAGGGATTTGAACCCTCAACCTCAGCTTTACGAAAGCTGTGCTCTACCGTTGAGCTATCTCGGCGTTTGTCCGCTGGGGACAGACCCAATTATCGCATCCCTCTGGCGAGTGTCAAAGTCGCTCACTTCCCATTCTTTCCACCGCCCGATCCCGATGGTTACGCCGCCGCCAATGTGCGATAACATCGCGGCTTATGGACACCCTCATCGTCCTCATCATCGGACTGGCCGCTGGGCTGCTGGGCGGGCTTCTTGGAATCGGCGGCAGCGTCGTGATGATCCCAGCCCTCACCGAAGCCCTCGGACCGCGCCCGCACCTCTACCAAGCCGCGGCGATGATCGTCAATTTCTTCGTTGTCGCGCCCGCACTGATCCAGCATGCCCGCGTCAAAGCCATCATCTTCCCCGTCGTCCGATCGATGGCCCCTGCGGCTGGCATCTGTGTCCTGCTGGGCGTGTGGACCAGCGAACTCTCGATGTTTCAGGGGTCAGGCCAGGCGACTTTGATCCTGCTGTTTGGCGTGTTCCTGCTTTGGGTGGCTGGTCGTCAAATCCTGGCTGTCTGGTCGCCGCCATTGAATCCGATCGATCCCGAAGCTTCATCCAAACCGAGCAGTTGGAGGTCTGCGCTCCTGATCGGCGCACCGATGGGTTTCATCGCCGGCTTGCTTGGCGTCGGTGGCGGAGTAATTTGCGTACCTTTTCAAATGCGATTCTTGAAAGTTCCACTTCGACAAGCCATCGCCAACTCTGCCGCAACAATTCTGCTCTTGAGTTTGATCGGCGCGATCCTGAAGAATTCCGCATTGGTAACCGGGCACCTCGATCTCGACCTGTCCGATTCGCTGAAGATCGCCGGCACGCTGGTTCCGCCGGCCATCATTGGCAGCATGCTGGGTAGCCGATTAACGCATGTCCTTCCCATCAAGGTTCTGCGTATCGCACTGGTGCTGCTCCTCCTGACCGCCGCCGCCCGCATGATCGTCATCAGCCGAACCATACCCATGACGCAGTCGACACAGCCATCAAGCGACGTGCCAGAAACAAACTGACAGCAGTAGAACGCAAAACCTGCGCCACCTCTCACAAACGAACACTAACGCAAACCACGAAGGCAGGAGCCAAACTTCTGCATCGCCGATAGGCACAAAGACGCAACATTGAAGGTTTCAAAATGGGAGGTTGACCCTATGGATAAAGACCCAAATCATCGTCGCTGGTTCATGGCTATTGGCTGCGGATTCGCTCTGTCGACAGCTTCAGGATGCAGCGAAGCCGAGGAATTTCGAGCCATCGCATCCGGCCAAGTGCAGTCGGGCCTCACGTCGATTGTCACCGGATTGATCGACGGTGTGTTTGCTGTGATTGAACCGGATCAGATTACAGACGATCAATAGTCCGTTCGGACTGACACTAGGGAGCTTAAGTTGCAGTTTTGCAAACCGCGCAGGATTCGCCGTGCGACTCGCAAAACGTGCGCATCGGAGGCTACGCGCGGTGAAGCCGTTAGCGCTTCGCGGCGACGATGCCCAGACGAATCATGCGCTGCGGTGGGGTGCGACTATCAAAGCGTTGAAATTCTTCGGCGACGACTTTGAACCCGCATCGCAGATAGCATTCGAGGGCCGGTTTGTTGTCGGGAAACACAACGAGCGAAACCTTGCGGGCACCAAGTTCGCCAAACGCCTTGCGCGTCAGCAGGTTGGTCAACTTTCGACCCAGCCCCTGACGACGACGCCCGACGTCGATGACAACGTGCCCGATCCATTGATGCGAAGGATCGCCCTTCATGGGATTCAGCTCGCCGTAACCGCAGGGAGCCACCTCATCGGATTCGTAAAACAGATACGGCTGACCGGACCTTCGCGTCCATTCGACAACCTTCGACGGCGTCAGCGGAAACTCCGTACGCGGCGCGAGCCAACGAAGCTGCTCGGGCGTTTGAATCCACGCGGCAACCGTCGGCGCGAAAAGCCGATCGAACGGGCGGAGCACACCACTGGAATTGGCCAACGGTTCGGACAAACGTCATCGCCCTTTCGATTCAGTCAAAATCATGTAACTTGTGCGGCAGAAACATTTTGCGATTCTGGCCCATTGCGTCGATCTGGACGATAATGCCGATACAAAGCGAACTCGCAAACCCAACTGATCGTAACGAAGAAATGACCGCACTCGAAGCGCCTTTTACAAACGAAGAGCGACCCATGCTCACGATCCGCCGCCCATTGAACCATCGCGGGCGAATCGCCATTCTTGTCGCGGTCGTTATCCTGACAGCCAACCTGCCGGCATACGGGTATATCGGCCCGGGAGCGGGGTTCGCCGTCCTTGGCTCGTTCATGGTCTTTTTCGTCGCGATCCTGTCGGCGATCCTCACCTTATTCACCTGGCCCATCCGCTGGCTTTTCAGATCCATACGCGGTCGCAAGACCTATCGCAACGCAAAGATCAAACGCGCGGTCATCGTCGGACTTGACGGGATGGAACCGACCCTCGTCGAAAAGTACATCGCCGAAGGGAAGATGCCCAACCTCAAGAAACTTCGCGAGCAAGGCTGCTACAAAAAGCTCGGTACCACCCTGCCCCCGCTGAGCCCCGTGGCGTGGTCGTCGTTTCTGACCGGGTGCAATCCGGGCAAGCACAACATCTTCGACTTTCTAACCGTTGATCGGCGCAATTATCTGCCAACGCTTTCAAGCGTGCACATTGGCGGCTCGTCGAAAACGTTAAAGCTCGGTAAGTACCTGATCCCCATCGGCAAGCCTGCCGTCCGTTTGCTGCGCAAGGGCAAACCCTTCTGGAACTACCTCGGCGAGCACAACATCTTCTCCGACATCATTCGCGTACCGATCACCTTCCCGCCGGAAAAATTTCGCGGTGTCCTGCTGTCGGCGATGTGCGTACCCGACCTGCGGGGAAGCCAGGGGACGTTCAGTTTTTACTCCACGCGCAAGACAGATGAACTGCCCTACACCGGCGGCGAGCAAATCCATGTGACACGAAATGGCACTCGCGTCAAGTCGCATCTCATCGGACCGGAGAACAGCCTCCGCGCCGATGGTAAAGTCATGCAGGCTCCGTTTGAAGTAACCATCACCGGCAAAGGTGCGGCTACGCTTTCCCTTTGCGGCGAAAAAATCGAACTGACGAAGGACGAATACACGCCATGGATTCGTTTCCACTTCAAAGCCGCTCCGGGCATCAAGGTTCACGGCATCTGTCAGTTCCTACTCAAAAGCACCGAACCCGAATTCGAGCTTTACGTCACCCCACTGCAAATCGACCCCGAAAAACCGGCAATGCCGATCTCTCACCCAACCGTGTATTCAACATACTTAGCCAAGTCGCAAGGTTCGTTTGCCACGCTGGGATTGGCTGAGGACACCTGGGCACTGAACGAACAAATCCTCGAAGACCCGTCATTCCTCCATCAATGCACGGAAGCCGATAGCGAGCGCGAAGTCATGCTTGACGACGCCCTCAGCAAGCTCAAACGCGGACTGGTCTGCTGCGTGTTTGACGGCACCGATCGCATTCAGCACATGTTCTGGCGCTATATCGATAAGGATCACCCCGGCCACGACGGGTTCGGCGAAGTGCGTTTGAAGAACGCCATCCCCGATCTTTATGAACGGATGGACAAACTCGTCGGCAAGACGATGACCAGATGCGAACAGGACGACACACTGCTGATGGTCATCAGCGACCACGGTTTCAAAACCTTCCGCTACGGCATCGACCTGAATCGGTGGCTGATCGATAACGGCTATATGGTGCTAAAGAAGCCAGCTGACGGCGAGCGCTACCTTGCAACGGTCGATTGGTCCAAAACGAAGGCGTATACATTGGGACTCGCCGGCATCTACTTGAACGTCGCCGGTCGCGAAAGTCAGGGCATCGTCGAAGAAGGCAAAGATGCCGACGCCCTGCGCCTCGAACTTTGCGAAAAGCTAAGCGGTCTCATCGACCCGCGGCGAAACGAAACCGCGATCAACCGCGCCTACAGCGCCCGCCATTCATACAAAGGCCCCTACGCCGAACACGCACCCGACATCATCGTCGGGTACAACGAAGGCTACCGCGTGTCATGGGAAGCCGCCGTCGGCGACGTCACCGACGACATCTTCTGCGACAACACCAAAGCCTGGAGCGGCGACCACTGCATCGACCCGAAAATCGTTCCCGGCGTGCTGTTTTGCAACAAACCGATCGACGACGACAACCCGCGCCTGCTCGACCTCGGCCCGACGGTGATGAAGCTGTTCGGCATCAACGTGCCCAAGCACATGGACGGTAAACCGCTGAACGTCAACGTCAACGGCGCTCCGCCAAAAGGAGCAGCCGCATGAAAACCCGTAGGGTGCGCTGTGCGCACCACCGCCAACCAATCGCTTACAATGGTGCGCACAGCGCA
The DNA here is from genome assembly GCA_028285105.1 of Alphaproteobacteria bacterium. Taxonomy (GTDB): domain Bacteria; phylum Planctomycetota; class Phycisphaerae; order UBA1845; family UBA1845; genus UBA1845. Next base: position 572,268 of record JANQQE010000021.1, on the reverse strand, counting down.
CCCTACATCGCAATATTGACGTTTGCGCTTTGCTTCACCGGCGCATGCAACGAATCCGCCCAACCCAAATCCAATGGCAAACAAGTCATCGTCCTCGGATTCGACGGCATGGACCCGAAGCTCTCCGAAGAAATGATGAACCAGGGCCTGCTGCCAAACTTCGCGAAACTGGCAGACGCTGGCAGTTTCAAACCGCTCGGCACCTCCACACCGCCGCAAAGTCCCGTCGCCTGGACCACGTTCACCACCGGAACCAACCCCGGCGAACATGGCATCTTCGATTTCATCCATCGCGACCCGAACACCTATTCGCCAAAATTCTCAACCTCGAACATTAGCAGCGGCGAAGTCTGGTCGATTCCGTGGGGACATTGGAAACTGCCCGTCTGGGGCGAAAGCACCTTGGCGATCGCACGCAACGGCCGAGCGTTCTGGGAATACCTGACAGAAGCCGGCATCAACGCCCACGTCTACCGCATGCCGGCTAACTACCCCCCGTCGGAATCGCCCGGACCGGGAGAATTCATCACGCTCACCGACATGGGCACGCCCGACCTGACCGGCAGCCCCGGTACATCATCGCTCTACACCACCGGTTCGACGCGCAAGTTCAAGAACGTCGGCGGCGCGGAAACGTTCAACCTCGAAATGAACCCCGTCGGGGGCGATGTCGCGATGGGCGAATTCCACGGACCGCCCGACGCCTTGCTCGACCCGGAAAAAGCCAGCGAAACCGAACTCTACGAACCGCTCAAAGTTCCGTTCACCATTTTCCGCAACAAGAAAACCGATTCGGCACTCATCGAATGGGAAGGCGCTCGCGTGCTGCTTAAGAGTGGCGAATGGAGCGAATGGCAGACGATCAGCTTTGGGTTCGGACCAACCGTCGCGGGCACGGCTACGCAATCGATGTCGGGCAAAGTGCGTTTGTATCTCCGCCAAGTTCAGCCGACGATCGAACTCTACGTGACGGCCGTACAGATCGACCCCGAATCGCCCGCAATGCCGATCAGCATCCCCAGCGATCTTAGCACCACCGTCGCCAAAGCCACGGGGCCATACTTCACACAAGGTCTGCCGGAAGATACGCAAGGCCTTCGGGCTGGCATCCTGACGCGCGACGAATTTCTCGAACACGCCGAACTGATCTACGCCGAACGCCTTCGCCTGCTCGACTATGCCATCGAGCATTACAACGACGGCTTGCTGTTCTTCTACTTTGGAAGCACCGATCAGATCGCTCACATGTTCTGGTCGGCGATGGCCGACTCGCACCCAGCCCTCACGCCCGAAGAAAGCGCGAAGTACAAGAACACCGTCCGCGAAGTGTACGTTGAAGTCGATAAAGCCCTCGGCAAAGTAATGACCGCATTCCCCGATGCCACCATCATCTGTGTCTCCGACCACGGGTTCGCCGACTTCGACCGCGGCGTCAACCTAAACACCTGGCTGATCGAAAACGGTTACGCCAAACTCAAGCCCAATGGCAGCCGCAGCGACACCAGCGGTTTCGACTGGAGCGCCACCAAAGCCTACGCCGTCGGCATCAACGGTTTGTACCTCAACATGAGGGGCCGGGAGAAGCACGGTATCGTCAACCCGATCGACAAAGACGATTTAATGAACGAAATCCGCGAAAAGCTCAAGACCATTCGCGATCCGGAATCCAACCGCCTCGTTATCAAGGAAGTGTACTTCGCCGACGAAGTCTATCAGGGCGATGAGATCATCCACGGCCCGGACATGCAGATCGGTTACGCCCTCGACTATCGATGCGGTTGGCCGACCGCACTCGGCGGATCGCCCAAGACCATGCTGCACGACAACAAGGAAGCGTGGTGCAGCGACCACTGCATCGCCACCGACCTTGTTCCCGGTGTAATCTTCTCAAACCGCAACGTGCATCTCGCCGACCCGGACCTTGAAGACATGGCCCCCTCGATTCTTTCGGCATTCGACATTCAACCGCCCGACAACATGCGGGGCAGCAACGTCTTTACCGCAACCGTCGCACAAACAAAACAGGAGTAATCTTCACGATGGCCACCAAGATCAAAATCGAATCGTCGCTCTACGACCGCGTCGCCAAAGTCGCCGACATCGCCGGATACGCCAGCGCCGAAGAGTTCATCACCCACATGATCGAGAAAGAACTCGCCAAGTTGGAGTCAGCTGGCTCGCCGGAAGAAGTCACCGAACGGCTCAAAGGACTCGGGTATCTGGAATAGGAAACGCGCAACCCCAAAGTGTGCCACCGGCTGCTAGCCAGCCAGTGCTTACGAGCAGCGATTCGTTTGGCTTTACATGAACACGATCAACAGCATCCTGACGACTATCTTCGACGCCTGCTTTTCTGTCATGGAAAGTTGGCCGGGATGGTTATCGCTTACGTTCTGGTCGAGCGTGACCGGCGTTGTCGCATTGTTGATCTACAAGTACACGTCAAACCAGACCGCCATCGGCAAAGTCCGCGACGACATCAAAGCCAACCTGCTTGCCGTCAAACTGTTCAAGGAGGAACTCGGCGTCACGCTGAAAGCGCAGGGGCGCATCTTCTGGGCCGCTTGCCGATTGCTCTGGCACTCGCTGATTCCGCTGGCTGTCATGATGATTCCGATGATCCTGCTGGTCGTGCAGATGGCCAATCGCTATGAGTGGCGCCCTATGCAGGTCGGCGAAACGATTCTGCTGCGGGCTGAACTTAACGACGAAAAAATCGCCACCGACGTAGACGCAGGTTTGGAAGTGGCGGGCGATGCCATCGAAATCCAAACGCGTCACGCGGTTCATGACGACTTCGAGGATCGCCCCAAACGAAACGAAGTCATCTGGCAAATCAAAGCCAATGAACCCGGACGACACATCGCCGCCATCACCATCGACGGCAGCGAAGCGAAAAAAGAAATCCACGTCAGCGAAAACCGCTACGCCCGCATCAGCCCCGTGCGTTCGGGCGCCGCATTCTTAGAAAAAGCCATCTACCCTGCCGAAACGTCTGCCGCCAAAGGCGACGCCATCCAACGCATCGAACTCGACCTCATCAACCTGCCCAATAACGAAACGCCTATCTTCGGTCTCAACATCCATTGGGTCATAAGCTTCCTCGTCATTTCGATCATCGCAGCCCTAATCGTCAAACCGATCCTCAAAGTCCGCATCTGACGTTCGACCAAGTTCGTGTTACACTCCACGCATCCGGTGCGCGCAACTTTGAAGCTCGACACACAGCCGTCATTCCCGCGAAAGCGGGAATCCAGAAGTACGCAGCACCCACAAAACCGTACTGGACTCCCGCGTGCGCGGGAGTGACACAATGAGACACTAACTAGATCCGAACAGTACGTAGGGTCCGCTGTGCGGACCAACCGAATCGTGCAAAAGCGAAAATAAACAATGAAAATCCTACTAGGCAGCGGCGGATTCCGAACCGACGAACGCAAAGCCAATCTGTCTGCAATGATGCAGCAGCACTTTGGCGATATCGAAACGCTGCTGTTTGTCCCCTACGCCCTGCACGATCACGACGCCTACGAAGCGCTCATCACCGACAACAACCTGCATGGCGGCTATAAGATTCAAGGCATCCACCGTAGAGACGACCCCACGCGCGCCATCGAAGAAGCCGAAGGTATTTATGTCGGCGGTGGCAATACATTTCGCCTACTCAAATCACTGTACGATTTCGACCTGCTCAATGTCATCCGCATGCGCGTGCAAGAAGGCATGCCCTATCTCGGCATCAGTGCCGGCACAAACGTCGCCTGCCCAACGATGATGACCACCAACGACATGCCCATCTGCATGCCGCCATCGTTCAACGCCCTCGGCTTGGTCCCATTCCAAATCAACGCCCACTATTTCTACGGAAGCACATACGTCAAAGAAAGTGACACATACTGTCAGCACTTCGGCGAAACCCGCGACGACCGCCTCCGCGAATTCCACGAAATGAACGACACCCCCGTCATCGGCTTGTGGGAAGGCGGGATGATCCAAGTCAACGACGGGAAAGCCGCACTACATGCTGCCCCCGCGCGCCTGTTTCGAAAGGGCTGCGATCCCGCGGACCTCAGTCCTGGTCGCGACATTGAATGGGATTAGGCACGTTGACAACGGCTACCTGCCATCAGCGCTGAGCGCAAATTATTATGAATAAACGAATTAAAATAGACGAGAAACTGCCGACGAAGAATTGACTCATGAAACTTAGTTTAATAGACTAATTACATGGATACCGTGAATACGCATGAAGCCAAGACGCATCTTTCCCAGCTGTTGGAGCGCGTTGCCAACGGCGAGGAGATCATCATTGCGAAAGCTGGCAAGCCGGTTGCGCGACTGACCGGTTTCTGTGCAGAAGACCGCGACCGTACTGGTGGACATTGGAAGGGGCTGGTGCGCATCGGCGACGATTTTGACGAACCGCTTCCGGACGAAATCTCGAAGGCATTCGCGACACCCGAATAAATGCGCCGATTCCTGCTCGACACACACGCCCTGCTTTGGTGGTTTGCGGAACCAACCAAGCTTTCGGCTGACGCCCGCGACATCATCGCCAGCGGCTCAAACGCCATGTATTTCAGCACTGCTGCCGCTTGGGAAGTGTCGATCAAGAAGAACCTCGGGCGTCTCGACTTCCCCACAAACCTTTCCGATGTACTCGCCAAAGACCACATCGAGGTCTTGCCAATTGGTCTGCCGCACGCGCTCGCCGTCACGGACCTTCCCCTGCACCATCAAGACCCATTCGATCGAATGCAGATCGCGCAGGCGCAAATCGAAAACCTGACCGTCATCACCCGCGACAAAAGCTTCAGCCAATACGACGTTCCCGTCATCAAGGCCTGACCTTGCAAATCATCCATCCGAACTCTTGTGCCGAAGAAGCCGAACCCCCGTCCCGCAAGCGAAGTTTGACACATCCAACTTTTCTCGATTTAATCCCCCAACTTGTGAAAACCAGTGCTGGCTTGGCGCCTGGCATTTCTTTGAATATCGGCCCGTATGCGGCTGGAAAGGCTCTTATGATCCGCTCACCCACCTTTGGACTTTGCCTGGCTTACCTTTCAATGTCGGCACTCATCGCCCGGGCTCATTTTACTTTTGTGGTACCGACCGACGACGGGTCAGCCGCCAACGTCATCATGAGCGAAACGCTTTACGCCGAAGACGGCTTGGATGTGAAAATCCTCAACGACGTTCGTTTGCAAGTCCGCAATGCCGAGGGAATCGACACGCCTGTCACCGCGCTACCGAACGACAAGAACAGCCTGCGCTTCGACGTACCCGGTTCCGGCTTGCGCGTCATTCATGGCCTCGTCGATTTCGGAATGGTCAAGCGCGGACCGACCCCGCATTGGCTCCAATACCACCCCAAAACCATTCTCGGCGATCCTGCCGACCCACGAACGATCATCGGTGACGATGCTCCCGTCGAGATCATTCCTGTCGTCAGTCGCAACGGCAGCGAGTTTCGTTTACAGGTGCGAGCCAACGGTCGCATCCAACCGGAAAGCGAACTTACCCTCATCCACCCATCCGGTGAGCAGGAAAAAATGTTCACCGACGGATCGGGAATGACACAAGCTGTCACCGCACCGGGGCGCTACGGCGCGTGGGCACGCAATTGGGATCGCACCCCCGGAGAACTCAACGGCGAAGCCTTTGACGAGATCCGCCACTACGGTCTGCTGGTGTTTAACTTTTCGGGCGAGCCAACTTTGAAGGAAACCCAACCCCAAAAAAGCCAGCCCGTCACTTCAGCCCCCAGCACGCCATCAAGTATTGCCGTCAGCCGTTGGACCGATTTACCGTTTCCTACCGCAAGCTTCGGCGCTGATGTACTCGACGGATGGCTCTACGTTTACGGCGGTCACATAGCTCCGACGCACGAATACCACACGAAATCAGCCTCGGGCGAACTTTGGCGAATGGACCTCATCAGTCGCGGAACGTGGCAACAATTGCCCTCCGGACCGGCGCTCCAAGGTATGAACCTCGCCGCTTATAACGGCTGCATCTATCGCGTCGGCGGCATGGCGTCGCTCAACGAAGCAGACTCGCCGTCAGACAACCGATCGGTCACGTCGGCACAACGCTTCGACCCAGCCACCATGGCCTGGACCGACATCGCCCCGCTCCCTGAGCCGCGATCGTCGCACGATGTCGTCGTCGTCGGAACGAATCTTTACGTGCTTGGCGGTTGGCACATGCAAGCCAACAAGAAAATCGCCTGGCACAATCGGATGCTTTCCATCGATCTTTCCGATCCCAATGCCGATTGGATCGAACACCCCCAACCATTCATCCGCCGCGCACTGATCGCTGCCGTCCTCGACCATCGCATCTACGTCTTGGGCGGTTTCAACGAATCGGCAAAGCCAAGTCGCCGTGTTGAAGTCTTCGACACCATTAAACAGCGCTGGTCGGAAGGGCCCGACCTTCCCGGCGAATCGATGAACGGATTCGCGCCAGCCGCCTGCGTTCAGGATCGAAACTTATTTGTCAGCGTGGGCGATGGTGGACTCTACCGCATGAACCCCGAAGCCAAATCATGGGAATGGGTGGCAGACACCACCCCGCGCATCGTTCACAGGATGGCCCCCATCGGATCGCAGGTTCTGGTTTTAGGCGGTGCGAGCAAAGGCGACAATCTGGACTTGCTTGAAGCGGTGGCGATCAAGCCGATGGATGCGCCTGCAACCGACCCGATTGAATTGAAAGAGACAATTGCAGCGGCTGCCTTTTATCGAGAGACGAAAAAGAACGACACTGTCCAAAACGTGACGAAATCCGCCGGAAAAAGTGCGAAACATCCGGCGCTTTTGGGTCAAGAGTTCTGCCCGATCATGACCGACGAGCGCATTGACACCGATTGCCCGGTTGCGAAGTACAAGGGGCGGCAGGTGGCTGTCTGTTGCGAGACGTGTATGGACAAGTGGTACGGTAATCCCGATGCATACGCATCCATCGCCAACCTGCCGCAACTTGAGGGGTTGGAGATTCCAAAACGGAAACTGACGCAGACGTATTGCCCGGTGTTCCAAAATCGCGTGGTGACGGACAGCGATCCGTTCGTCGAATACAAAGGCAAGCGAATCTACCTGTTCAACGCCGCCGCCAAACGCCGCTGGCTGAAAAACCCCGAAAAGTACGCAGACAGCGAAGTCCTGCCGCAATTGGCCGCGACAAGCAATTCGCAATAGCATTGCGAAAAGCAGAGCTATCTCAACATACAAGCCCGATGTCAGGAACTCCTGCGAATTCCGTCTGCGTACCCCAAGACCGGGCGTTTCGGCCAACCCGCCACCAGAATCGACAAACATGTTGTCAACTCTGCGCCGTTGTCGTGGTATATTCATGATAAGCCCTCTGTTGGTTCAAAAATTTCAGACTTCCGGAGAATGGCATGATGAGTCACACGAATGCTCGCCGCCCTCGACGATATGCATCTCTTCTGCTGGCGTTCTCGTTGGCATTCATATCAACCAGCGCGTCAGCCGCCACACCAGTTGGCAGCGGACACGTCAATCAGATCAAGGGCAAGGTCGTCGATCAGAACGGCAACCCCGTCGCTGGTGTGCAAGTCGGGGCAGCCAGCCGCAGCCTGGGATACATCAACTACAGCGGTAATGGCCGCCTCTACGTTTACGGCCAAAGCAAACGCATCCTGCTTCTCTTTAAAGCTCAGAATGGAGGCTCGTCGGCAGAATCCACGACCGACGCGAGTGGGCGGTTCATCTTGACGAACATCATGGACGGGCCCGTCAACCTAGCCGCCGCCCATCCGCAACATGGCGTCGCATTTATCAACAACATTGACCCCGTCAATGATGGCAACGAAGTCCTTTTGACCCTCACAGAGCCGAATTTCGCGACAGGCAGGGTGCGAGGCATTCCCGATCAGAATCACAGCATTCTTATGGGCGAAGCTGCTCGGCAGTATTCGTTTGCCCGATTCACACCGGTTGAACCGCAAAAAGCCAACGATATCAGTTACAACATTTCGACCGCGATCGGACCCGACGGGAACTTTCGCATCGGCCCGCTTCCTGAAGGGATCGACGATTGGGTTCTCGCATTCGATCGTCGGGCACGCAACTACAGCGCGACGGTGCTGGAGATTCCCGTCACCGTTTCCAAACTGAGCGAGCATCCTGTTGATGTCGATTTGACTGAGGGTCACAAGCTCGCCGGTATCATTCGCGGCCCGAAGAATGAGTTCCTGCCAGATGTCTCGATCAGCACCATGCGAAGCGACGGCATCCGCGTCGGCACGGTGACTGACCACTTGGGCAAGTTTGAGATCGCCGGCTTGCAAGACGGCAACTTCGAACTCAAAGCCGAGCGGTGGGCCCGACGCACCGCCCCAGGCTGAGGCCCGGGCCCCCAAGATATCTCTCTGGTCAGAGAGATCAGCTTCGTCGCCGCAAACAACAAACCACTGGAACTCAAGGTATACCGCTTCCAAATCATCAACCCGGGCGAGGAGGCGCCCGATTTTGAAGGCACCACCCTCGCGGGCGACAAGGTCAAATTGTCGGAGTTGCGCGGCAAAGTCGTGCTAATCGATTTCTGGGCAACGTGGTGCGCCCCGTGCATCGCCGAAATGCCCAACATCAAACGCGCGTACGACAAGCACAAAGAAAGCGGCGACTTCGTGGTACTCGGTATCAGCACTGACCACGACCCGCAAACAGTGTCACGCTTTGTCACCGCAAAAGGACTAGACTGGCCCCAGATCGCCGCCGGTCCATCCGACATGAACCCCATCGCCAAAGCCTACTATGTCTCCGGCGTACCAGCCACCTTCCTGATCAACCAGGAAGGCAAAGTAGTAGCCAAAGACCTACGCGGCGCCGTGTTGGATCACTACTTGAGCCGACTGATTAAGCCGCAACGACAGCATGCAGCGAATTAGAAGGACTCAGCTTGACGTCGCGAACTCATTTTATTCGACAACATAACCCAAAGAATTCGCAGGTATGAAGTGGTCCGAGCTTGATCGCATACTCGCCGCAACCGTCACGCATACATTCTTAAATGCCGGCGTTTTGGAGCGGGCGTCGGTGGTTTTGGGGACCAGGGCGTTGGCTTCGGGGTAGTACATGATGGCATTGCCGGCTCGGATGTCGAAAGGGCGGACGAGGATGTTGGTCATTTTGCCGACTTTGCTTGTGACCGTTACGGGCTGATCGATTTGCAGATTGCGGGATTCGATGTCAACGGGATTCATCAAGATCACATCGCGACGTTCCTGATTGCGATAGATGTCTTCCTCTTCGTACACCACCGTGTTGAATTGTCCTTCGCTGCGCACCGTCATCAACCGCAATTCATCGCCTTCACCCAAGAGCCGCGGAATGGCTACGTTGTGAAACTGTGCTTTCTGCGAATCGGTCGCAAACACTGGTTCGTGAAACGTTCGGCCTTTGATATTAAACTCGCCGTCTTTTTTATTCTCGTCGATCTTGCCGATCTCTTCGTAACCCGGAATGGCGGCCGCGATCGCTTTGCGAATGTTTCGGTGCTCGGCGAACTGCGACCAATCGATCGGCGAATCATCTCCAAAATAGTCTGCCGCCATCGCCTGAATCACATCGACTTCGCTGCGTGGGCCCTCGTACCGCGCCTTGCCGCCGTCGCTCAATCGCACAAAGTTAAACATCGATTCCTGCGTCGTGGCCTGCGCCTCCTCGTCGCGGGCTTGCACGGGTAAGATCCACGTCTCATTACCCGTTCCATGCGCATGGCCGGTATTCAGCGTCGTCGATAAATACACCACTGAGTCGATCTTCTGCATTGCAGCAGCCGCAAACTGCTGATCCGGATTTGACGCAAAAAGATTCCCCCCCAGACACAATGCGAACTGCACGTTGCCCTTCGTAGCGGCCTCCATGCACGCCATCGTATCCATGCCCGAAGTGTCAGGAAGCGACACTTTCAAATCGCGTTGGATGCGTTCAAACACCGCGGCCTTTAGTTTCGGCGTCACACCCATCGACCCAATCCCCTGCACATTGCTGTGCCCACGCAGCGGCAGTAACCCCGCACCGGGTCGGCCTATCATCCCGCGCAGCATCGCCAGATTCGCAATTGCCTGCACATTTTCGACGCCGTGCGCATGATGCGTAATGCCCATCGCCCAGCAGAAGACGACGTTTTTCGCGAGGGCATAGTCCTTCGCCACCCGCCGAATCAGCGACTCCTCCACGCCGCTGCCGTCAACAATGTCACTCCATTCGGTTGAATCAACATGCGACAGAAAGTCAGCCCCACCATCCGCAAATCGTTCGACAAACGACGTATCCACCCGCCCCAACTCGCCTACGGCTTTTGCGACCCCGGTCAAGAATGCGATATCGCCACCGATGTGCGGCTGAACGTATGTGCTGGCGATCGAACTGCCGAACAGCAGAGAGCGCACATCCGACGGTACTTTGAAACGCACCAGGCCGAGTTCCTTCGCCGGATTGACCACGACCACTTTCCCGCCGCGCCTGCGGAGTTCCATCAACTCGCCCATCAATCGTGGATGATTCGATGCCGGATTCCCGCCGATCAGGAAAACCATGTCGGCACTGTCGAGATCGTCGAGGGTAACGGTCGCCGTTCCCGACCCGGTCACGCTTGTCAGCCCGACACCGCTGGCTTGGTGGCAATAGTAGGAACAATTGTTGACGTTGTTGGTGCCGTAGAGTCGGGCAAAAAGCTGAAGCAGGAAACCGGCTTCGTTGGATGACCTGCCGCTGAAATAGAAGAAGCTTTCCTGCGGATCGGTTTCGCGCAACTTGCCGACGATACCCTTCATTGCATCGTCCCACGACACTTCGCGATAGTGCGTCGCGTGCTTGCCGAGATACAGCGGTTTAACGATGCGGCCACTGAGTTCCAAATCGCGCGGCGTCATCCGACGCAACTGGTCAACGCTGAACCGCTCGAAGAATCCCCCACGAATCGCACCCTGCAGGTCTGCGGCCATCGCCTGCATGGATTTCTTACAGACGGCTGGGAAGTTCCCGCGTTCGTTGACCATGCCACCGCGCTGCCCGCCCATACCCAGTGCGCACGTCTTGCACGCATTTTTCGAGAGCATCGCCCGCATCATGCGGATGATCCCCCCCGCACGATGGGCGTATTTCAAACTCTGTTTGATGGCGCGCCAGCCCCCGCCTGCGTTGAGTGGTTTCATAGTCCCCATATCGGAATCGACGCACGCGAACGTTGCAAGCCCAGCCGCCTAAAGAAATGCTGCCCGCGGAATCCTAATCCAAGAGTCGCGACTTGTCTTCCGGTGTATTCATGTCTTGAAGCATGCACTTTTGAGCATCATTGGGGATTATCGACTGTGTCCGAACGGATTGAAGTATACCTTGCAACCGAAACTCGCCTCGTTCGACAGCCGCCTCAACCGTTTGCAAAATTCGCGGATGATAAAGCGTGCAGCAAGTGTAAAAGGGTCGATGCGGAATACCGGTTTCGTACGCGATGACATCGCGAGTCGAATCGGTTCTCGCGGCGGCAATCAACGGACTAAACAACTCAGATTCGATGAGTGGAAGGTCACACGCAAGCAGAAGCGCCCATCGATTTTTGGCGTGGGATAGTAGACTCGCAAGCCCAGCCATCGGCCCGACAGTTTCGGGTGGATCGGCAAGTTGCTGGCAATTCAAGTTCGCGATCGCGACTTCGTCTGACTGGCCAAGCAGGACAACTTCGCCCGCAACCGAACGCGCTGTTGTGATCACGTGTTCGAGTGCGGTTTCGCCGCAGGGCAGGCGCTCGAGCGCCTTGGGCCGTCCAAACCGGGAACTTTCTCCCCCGATAAGAATTCCCGCAACGCAATCGATTTCTCGCATCGGATCGTCTAGGGTTGCGCGGAAGCGACCGACGCCTCAGTGGCTGACGCACTCGCCAATGAGTCGAGGTGATTGCGTCCGAAGAACCACGCATTGAAGCAATCGAGAAGAATCGTGCGAATCGAAATGCTGTTGGATTCACCGTCGCCTGTTCCCGCCGCCCCGTCATGGCCAATGCCATCATCACCCATGATCGACGTCCAAATCGCTTCCCGATCGTGCGTTTCACCCGGCGAGCCGTTCAGATTTGCGCGAAGGCGTGCCAATTCGGTTCGAAGCTCGCGCTCTTTCTTAGCCCGGTAAGCAAGGTGCTGTCGAACGCCATCCGCATAGCCAATACTCCGTGCCGCCGAGCGACGAATGTATTCGGTGACCTTGTCGCTTTGACTCATCCTGGCGTCACCCAAAAAGACCGCTTCCTGCAAATCTTCTTTGAGTACGGCAATCTGCTCGCGAAGGGTGCGAATCTCTTTGTCGCGTTCGCTAATGCCAGCCAATTGCTTAGAAGTCGCTTCCTCGAACGCACCGGCTTGCTTTGTTACGGCACTCTCTAGTTTATTTCGTGATGTTTCTATGCTTGCAAGCTGATCGGTCATCTTTGTGCTTGTGTCTCTTAAGGAAACAAGCTCTTCAAGCCTCGCCGACGCCTGACCCTCGGTATGGGCCAGGATACCAGCTTGCTCAGTCAACTCTGACTGATGGCTTGCCATGATCTCGCCAACCTCGTTGTTATGTTTCTCCTCGAGGTCGCTTATGGCTTGCACATGCTGCGAACTGGCTCGGGTCATCTGATCGAAGTGAAACCAAATTCCAACACAGAATGCAACGACCAAAACGCACATCGCCCCAGCCAGCAACCGTACCGTCCGTCGGGTGGCTGCGATCTGTTGGTCAAATGAAACCCGAAGGTCCGACACAACCGCCAGGAACTCCGGCGCGGGATCAGTGTTCACGTTTCGCAGCGCCACTTGCGCAAACGTCATCCGCGAAAGCGGCTGACCGGATTCGACACCATTCTCTTCACCGCCCAAATGCACCAGAGTGCGTCCATTTTCACCACGCGATTTGATTGCGTTGGATTTGATGCGTCTCCAGATCGTTCTTTCGGAAACGCCAAGGGATGCGGCAGCTTCTGCGACGGCCATCCATGCCATGCCAAGACCTCCTGTCTCTGCTGTCCTGATTATTCGCTGTCAGTCTGTTGTCTGTAGCCCGTCTGTAGCTTGTCTGTCGCTACTTGAAACTGATCTATCTGATAGCTCGCATGTCTGCCAGCCTGATTCAATACACTATCGCATCACTGGCAAGATGCTTCAAGACCTGCGTTCTCATCGCTGAAACAGAGGCTGTCAAACGAAAAAGCCAACAATCCAGCCAGTGACCGATGTCTGACACCTGTCAGTTTGATCGCAATGCAGCATTCGTGCAAGCAAATTATGTTGGTTTGAAAAGGTCGCGGTGTCGGAGCAAGCTGGCCCTAATGGCGTATCTTTAGATGGCTCAAACAATTCACAGACTGGGCAATTGGAGATCCGTCCCAACGTCGCTCACGTCAAGACTTTTTGCCGAGACCTCAACGGTCGTGGCGTTGAGGCCGAACGACCCGTTCTCCAGACATGTGTGCCAGCCAGTGGTTCCTTGCGGAACGGCACCGCCTTGCAATTTGCGGGCGTGAACCGTGTTTAAGTCGTTGACCGGGCTGGTGGGAAACGGTTTTGACAGGTATGGACCAAACTTGAAGTCGCTGTCACGGGTTGAGCTGGTTTCCCCTTTTGCGTTGGTGTAGAGGGTCAATTGATCGACAAACTGAACGCCATCCGGACTGCCGGCATTTGGATCGTAACCGGGATATCGCGAATGTTCCGCGTAGTAGCGATCAATGGCTTTGCGGACGTTGGTCAGCGTGGCTTGAAGGGCGTTGGCTTGGGCACGCTGGCTGGCTTTGGTCAGACGTGGTACGGCAATGGCCCCCAGAACTGCAATGATGGCAATCACCATCACCAATTCGACGAGCGAAAATGCGGATCGACGCTCCTTCCGCTCGATTATTCTGATAGCGACGCTCGTTTTCATAACAGTTCTGCTAGAAAGAAAGCCGGATCAAGTTTTGGAAACCCGATCCGGCCCGTGTTGCATCGTCAAATTGGGGAAATTGCTATCTCCCGTGCTAGGTCAAACCGTTGAAATCGGGTTGACTTAATAATCGCTGTAGTTGTCGCCACCTTCATCCGTGGCGGCGGTATTCGCGCGGATCTCGCCTGTGTTCTGATTGTATACCCAACCTTCACCCGTTCCTTCCGAGACGGCTGGCGGACTTGCAGCACCAAAGAGGACATCAGTGCTGCCAGCATTGTCGCCAACAGGAAGCGGCGGAATACCGTTACGCAGGTACGGGCCATAAACGATACCGGTCGCTGCATTGAACGCACCCGTCTTGCCGCTGATGTCGCTGAATTTGGTCAGCTGATCGACCATGTCAGACGCCACGCCTGTTCCGGCAGTCCCGTCGTTCTTGTTTTTTCCGGGGAACACGCCGTTATGCTCTGCCGCATACAGGTCGATGGCTGCTCGCAAGGCTGCGGCGTCACCGCGGACGGCTGAGTCGATTGCACCTTTGGCACCACGACTGATTCGCGGAACCGCGATCGCTGCAACGATTCCAATGATCACGATCACAATCACCAGCTCGACAAGACTGAAGCCAGCTTTTTTCCGAGAATGGATGCTCATCGGTTCACCTCTAATCTTTGAAATCATGCTCGCGACACTCGCGAATACGTATAGGGTTTATCGACGTTACCGATGTCACCTTGAATTCATACGACACAAAAACGATGACCGATAATACCGTCAGTTCTCGACCCGTTCGTCGAGAAGCGGGCTGTCGAGTCGAAGGTCTTCGATACCCGCCGGGCACTCGAAATAGACATGTCGTTCGGCGATTTCAATGACTGTGCAGTCATCCAGCCGCTTCCCCACACGCAGAATTTTGCCGTCCACAATTGCACTAGGAACGCCTTTTAGACGCATGATCGCCGACAATTGATGTTGTTCACCGAACGGTATGGGCGGTGGCTCTGGTGTGGAATTTCCGGCTTCCCGGTCTCCGACAACTTTTTCTGGTGGGCTGAGAAGTCGTTGATAAACCTCTGGCGAAGGCGCGAACAAGTCACGGACAACCAATTCCGAATCCAGACCCTGCGCCTCGCCTGAAAGTTGTATGTCTCTTGGAAAATGCTGAATGGTAAGCGTCGCAAGACCCTCACCGATACTTGATTCCCCAACTGCTGTGGCATCCGTTATCGCCCGATTTGAGTTCGACGCCTTGGCTTTGGCTGGACCGTCGTCACTGGAAATCAGGTCATACGCCACAACGCATAGACCAGCTCCCAACACCGACAAATAGATTCGTTTCTTCTTCTTGGTCATGTGTTCAACTACGGCGTACCTTCGCCCTCCGAGGTTGTGCTTGCCGCAAAGAGGCTGACAACAAACTCAGCGCGGTGCGCTGCATCACCCGATTCCATCGATGCCGGCGCACCGAGAATGCGCAGTTTCGTCAAGTCCGCCCAGAATGGTTCGGCTTCAAAGTCTTCTAAAAACGCAAGGATGGAATCAAAACCGCTGCGACACTGCACCTTGTAGTTGTGTTCCCATAGACCCGGGTACTGGTTCTCGTCGATCGGATCGACATTGATGAGTTCGATATTGTTCGTCTGAATCAATCTGGTAATCGCCTGCAAGTTTGCGTCGACCGGAGCCGATTTCGGTAGAGCGCCCCGATCGTTCACCTCGGACTCAACACTGGCCAACTCTGCGTTCGAGTTGCTCAAATTGCGTTCAACCGCACGCAGAGATTTGCTAGTTGCGGATAGTTCTTCCTGGGCACGCTTGAAGCGCTCGCTGGAATCAGGAAGGTGTATGAACGTACTCCACAACCCAACGGCGATCAGCGTAAGGACAATGCCTCCCCCAATCAGATCGTAGATCGCAAATGGACTTTCCTTCAGCGACGTCTTCACCACGTACACTCCAGCACAAACCGGACCGGCGTACCGTCAGCCACCTTTTCGCGACCGGCTTTCACCATGTCCACACGATCAAAAAGCACACCGTCGTTAAGCGTGCCCATGAACGCATAAAGGTGTTCATGACCGAGCGCATACCCGGTCAGCCGCAATCCCGTCGGACCTGCCAACTCAACCGTGTTGCTCTTTTCTATGACTGAATTGCCGACCGATGATCGTCGAGCGCCCTTCTTCCCTGCCCCTTCCATGCTCTCCAGAGATGTCAGCCACACTTCTTCGGGCGTCTTGGTCGTCAGTGTCACCAGCAGGCTCTTCCACGGACGCTTGGACCGCAGGGCATCGGCTCGAGACAATCGCTGCTGTAAATCCGTCACTGTTTCGATGCATTGCGCCAAGCGGTTCTTGGTGTTTGCCAATCGTCCGCGCATCGGTTTGAGTTCTTCTTCGAGCGATGCGGCGCGGGCAGTCTTGTAGACGTCGAAACCGATCGGAAACGAAAACGCAAAAGCCACCAGAATGCTCGCGATCAACCAACCCTGAATTCTCGCGGACCGTTTGCGCGCTCGAACGTAATCTGGTGGCAAAACGTTGACAGCAATCATGCGTCCGCTCCCAGTTCGATCGCGAGCCCGATGGCGGCTGCAAATTCGGGAAGCGGTTCGTGCAAATGGTCACGAACCAGCGAAAAATCGATTTGACTTCGGTTGTCGGTATTGTGCATGTCAGGAACCAACACTTCGATCCCCAACTTGCTGGTCAGCAGTTCGGCGAGGTTGTTCATGCTCGCCGCCCCACCCACCAACAGCAGCGGTCCGCAAGGACGATCGCTAAAGCACCTGATGACGTATTTGTACGAACGCTCGAGCTCTGCAATCACACCGCTCAACTCTTCGCGCAAAACGTTGTAAATCAATTCGGCGACCGGTCCGCCACTGGAAAACTCCGCGTCGCTCTTTCGACGTTGTTGTTTCGCCGCACCGATACCGTGGTCTTTCTTGTGACGCTCTGCCGCCTTCGGGCTGATGGACAATGCCTCGGACAACTGCTGGGTCCAGTTGTGTCCCCCCTTATTGAAACTTCGAACCAAGATGGGCACCTGAGCGACGCAGATGATCAACCGCGTCTGCCGCGCCCCAAGATCAAGGACGCCCCAGACGTCCGAATTGGAGACCGGCCCGCGATACAACGAACCAAACCGTGCCAGCGCGCAAGGCGTCGCATCCAATCGCGTACACCGAAAACCGGCATGGTCGCAAATGGGCCGCAAAGACGTAAAAGCATCGGGAGAGGCTGCCACCCCAATCGCCGACGAAGTCATCTGACGGTTTTCGGGGATCGGCCAGAAATCGATCGTGGATGTTCCATCCTGAAAGCTCATCAAGCGCTCAACTTCCCAACGAGCGGCTTGTTTGGCTTGGGCGGGATTGATCGAATCGGGCAATTCCATCGCGTGCAATTCGACGTCGGGGGCTGACAGACCCATCACGCATTCGCGCTTCTTGAATTCCATCTGCGCCAACCACGCGCCAATCCGAATCGCCGCCGCTTCGGGGTTGTCGCGGGCATTCAAACCTTCGGGCAAATTCAAGGCACCCATTCGACTGACGATGTAACCGTCGCCCGAACGTCGCAATTGTGCTGCGCGCACCTTGTCGCCACCCACATCGATTCCGATGGGGGTCACTCCTCCTTTGCGTAGCTTCAGCGCAGCGCCGACACCCACTTTGTCAATACTCCCTCAGAGTGTATTCCTAGACTGCCGACGTCATGTCGAACAGTGGCATAAACAACGAAATCGCAACCGCACCAACCACCGCTCCCATGACAATTAGAATCAGCGGTTCAATCAGTTTCGTAGCGGTCCCCAGTAGTTCTGTGTTTTCTTCGTCGAGAATGTCGGCGACGAAACTGATGGATTCACCCAGTCGCCCACTTTGCTCGCCCGTGCGAATCGCCTGAACGACCGAAGCACTGACAAGGTTGGAACCTTCCAACGCCCCACTGATCGATTCGCCCCGGGTCACCGAGTCTTCGAGTTTGTCGTATATATCCTGAAACTGATCGTTCGAAGTCACACCGCGAGCCAGTTCCAGCGACTCCAACAAACCGACTCGTGCCTCCAGCAACATGCCCAGGATTCGAAATGTAGAGCCTTGAATCAATCGCGACATCAACCGTCCAAGCACGGGTATGCGCGTTTGAACATTTGCCAGAATCTGACGCCCGGATTCGGTACGAATCAGGAACACCAACACAGAGATCGCCCCAATCACACCCAGCGCAATCACAATCCATTGCGATCGAAGCGTGTTGGCCACCGCCATCATGACCTTGGTGGACCAGGGCAGTTCGACTCCCAGCGTCGAAAACATTCCCGCAAATCGCGGAACGACAAAGAACATCATCACAGCGAGAATCTTGACCGAAAGGCCCATCAGCAGAATCGGGTAGATCATCGTCCCGATGATTTTGTTGCGGGTCGCCCGCTGTTTTCCGATGATGTGGGCTAATCGCTTGAACATCTGAGGCAACGTTGCACTCGACTCCCCTGCCGCCACCACCGCACAATACGATGAGTTGAACGCGCCGGGATGCTTGCGAAGTGCATCCGTCAAAGTCATACCCTGCTCAAGATCGTCCTTGATCACATCAAGCATGGCTTTGCTTGCCAGACTCTTCATCTGCGCCGACACCGCATTGATTGCCGGCACAAGGGCGCTACCCGACGTCAGCAACATTGACATCTGCCGCGTGAACATCATCAACTGCTTAAGGGGCAGCCGGTAATGCTCATCGGTCCCTTTCTTCCTGGCTCCGGTTCCCTGGGAAACCTCTGCCGTCGCGGGCGCAACGTGCGTAACGAAAAACCCCTGTCTTCGAAGGGACTCGACACCCTCCTTGACAGTAGCGGCTTGCACCGTGTCGTGAACGTGGCGCCCCTTTTCGTCGATCGCGTCGTAAACCAGATTCATACCGGCACCGCCTCATCCGGCTGCAATCCGGACGGGTCGCTGACGACCGCGCCTTCCGAACGGGTGACCCGCAAGACTTCTTCCAACGTCGATTCGCCGCGCTCGACAACATCGAGCGCCTTTTCGCGAAGCGTTCGCCAACCCGTCTCCGCCAAGTACAGCCGAATGTCTGACTCCGACGCCTGACGGTTGATCAACCGCTTCAATTCCGCGTCGATGACCATCACTTCATAGATGCCCGCACGACCTTTGAAACCAGTGTTGTGGCACTCGCGGCAACCCTCGCCGCGCTTGAACAACTCGTTCGTGCGATGCCCCCAGCCAACACTTTCCAAGAGTTCCGGCGGGGGGTAGTACGATGCAGCACACGACTTGCAGATGCGTCGGGCCAATCGTTGAGCGATGAAACCTAGGGTCGCCGATCCAATCAGGTACGGCTCGATGCCCATGTCTGCCAACCGCATGATGCCACCCGGACAGTCGTTGGTGTGCAACGTACTCAAGACCATGTGGCCGGTAAGGGCGGCTTGCACGGCAACGCGAGCGGTGTCTTCGTCGCGAATCTCACCGACCATGATGACGTCCGGGTCTTGTCGCAGCACCGATCGCAGCGCGCGGGAGAAGGTCAAACCCACTTCTGAATTGACCTGAATCTGATTGATTTGACCCAGTTGGTATTCCACCGGATCTTCAACGGTCACGATGTTGACCGATTCGCTGCGCAAAAGATCGAGCGCCGAATAAAGCGTGGTCGTTTTACCGCTACCTGTCGGCCCGGTGACAAGCATCATTCCGTAGGGGCTTCGAATCATTGATTCGATGGCTTTGAGATCCTCTTCGGCAACCCCAAGTTTTCCCAATTCGAGACTGAGGTTGCTCTTGTCAAGGACGCGCATGACGATTTTTTCACCCAAAACGGTGGGCATGCTTGAAACACGCAGGTCGATTTCGCGACCATCTGCGACCAAGTGAACGCGACCTTCCTGTGGCAACCGTTTTTCGGCGATGTCCATGCGCCCGACGACTTTGATTCGCGACACAATTGCCGCATGCATACCCTTAGGAGGGTTCAACATCTCGCGCAGATGACCGTCGATCCGATAGCGCACGTGCGTCATCCCGCGATCGGGTTCGATGTGAATATCACTTGCGCCATCCCGGACAGCCGTAAGGATTGCCAAGTTCACAAGGTTAATCACCGGACTGCCATCGACCATCTTGTCGAGGTCAGTGACAGGTCCTTCATCGATCGCTTCGCTTTCAGAAATCGTGACATCGGATTCTTCGATCGACGCAAGAAACGCATCGACCGTCACTTCCGAAGCGAGGTATTTGCGCTGGTACTCGACAAGGTTGTCTTCATCGACCAGCACCGGGCGAATGGTGTATCCAGTACTATTACTGAGGCGGTCCACGGTCGGAACCGACTGCGGATCGACCATCGCCACGGTGAGTTCGCTACGCACGAGAAACAGCGGAAGAACCTTAAGATGCTCGGCTTCTTCCTTGGGGATGGTCCGTGCCACTTTCGGATCGATCAGTCCGTGACGCAGCACACAACCCTTGACGCCCATCCGATCCGCCAACGAATGCACCAATGCCTGCGCAGACAGCGAGCCCATATCGACAAGCGCTTCGCCAACGCGTTTGCCGCTTGATGCCTGATTCGCCAGTGCCGCCTCAAGTTGTTCTTGAGAAATAAGGCCCTGAGCAACCAAGTGCTCTCCCAATCTGACTTCCGGTCCAATCATCGACTACAAAAAGCTCCGTACCGCATCCTGCACCGTGTCAAAAAAATCGACCTTCTCTGATTGCCCGGTCAGTTCCAGCGCTTCGCGACACGTGGCGGTCACACCAGCCACCCGCAAGCGCCCACCGCGTCCCATCAGGTTTTCAGACGAATCAACCAACCCCTCGATGCCGCGACTGTCAATATATGGCACTTTTTCCATGCTCAAGACGAATCGGGCGTTGGGCGAATTCAACTTGTTGTTCATCGTCGCGATGAGATCTTCCGCGTCTTCGTCCACGATGGGGCCTGCCGGCGTGAGAACATCTACGGTTCCGACTCGCTTCTCTTCGATGCTCACGATAAATTCACCCCACATGTTTCTTCCGAGTGAATCAGAAGATTCTGACCCTGCTTGCGTGCCTCGTTGGTCGCCATGATTGCCGCGGAAACGAACTCATGTACCGCCGGTTGGCACTCGCTGCTGCCAATCAACCCGCAGCGCACGAACAGCACATTCGCCGGTTCACCAAGCGCAACGAGCATCTCGTTAATATAACCCTGGATTTTCTTGACGATCAGCGAAGCCAGTTCGGCATCGACCCTCGCCAACATCACCACAAACCGGGACCCATCGAAGAATCCCGCAAGGTCGTCTTCACGAATGCGCTCGCGGATGATTTCACTGACCCGGCGAATGGCATCTTTGGCGATTTCCCAATTCCCC
Organism: Alphaproteobacteria bacterium; assembly: GCA_028285105.1. GTDB lineage: Bacteria > Planctomycetota > Phycisphaerae > UBA1845 > UBA1845 > UBA1845. The sequence continues at coordinate 550,954 of JANQQE010000021.1, read as the reverse complement.
GAATCTGTCAGGCGCCGAAGGCCTTCAACTTCAAAACAAACGATGGCCGCCGGCTCGCTGTTGGTGTGCGCAGTCGAAAGTGCGCGACTTGCTGCGTTTAGAAACGCCTCTGAAGTCAAGACACCCGCAACAGAATCCGTCTCATCGGCGACGCGACTTCGACATGCTTCGGTCAGCGCGATCCAGCACAGCGAGATCATGCCTTCCATCAAAACGAGTCGCTGACGACCAGAAAGCCCAGCATTCGATAATTCTCCGACCTGAATCACACCGATGGGGTGGCCATTGACTTGAACCGCAAAACACCACGCGCACGACTCATCGCCCAACTCTGCTAACTCGTGGATGGAGTCGTTCGCTTCATCGTCTTCGTAGAAGTTCTTGCCCGAAGTTGCCACGTACCCGCGAATGCCAGATCGCAACGGAGGAAAGTCATGATCCTTTGGTGCCGTTTCGTGAAGCGGTAACAGTGTACTTTCCGAAGCGGACAGAAGGCGGTACGCCTTGATCTGCGAAGCGCCACAACAGGCCAACAACGTCGAACGCACAAACTCGCCAAAGTCGGGCCAAGGGTCGGCCAGGTCGCGATGCGTGCTGAGCCATCGATCGAAATCACGCGGGACCGACGCGATCGATCCGACCGCCCCAATTTCCTCTTCTGATTCGCGTGACGGATGCTGCTGTTTGGCCGCAGGGTTATCTGGCTCAATCGCATCCTCATCGGATGCCTGCTGAAGCGAGGTATCAGAGACCGTTACTCCCGCTCGCGGTGTAACGAACACCGTCATCGCCAATCCGCCAGCGGCAATCGCGACGGCGATGGATTGCGATTGCGAGTCCATTCCTCCGAAAACGACAGCGCTGAAAACCCAAAACGCGATGGCCGCCAACCCCAGCATCCACGCACTCTTGCGTGTGAGGTGACGCGCACCAAGTCCGGCTAACATCGCCAGAGAAACCCAATACAAAGGAAGTTGGAGACTCATGGGTTGGCCTCCTTTTGATCATTCTTTGGTGCGTCAATTCCAGTTCCGTATGAGTCCAGAGGAAGACGGCCCGCAGCCAGTTCCCGCTGGATGATCTTCTCAAAAACAGGAACCAATTCAGGATCGCCAACGGTGCCAGCCTCTTCTCTCAGGATGGCCAAAGCCTTCTCAATATCGAACGCCTTTCGATATGAACGCGTGGTGGTCAGCGCATCGAAAACATCCGCAACAAGTATGATGCGGGCATCAAGGGGAATGTCATTTCCCGCAAGTCCGTCGGGATAACCTCGACCGTCAAATCGTTCGTGGTGATGACGTACACCGCCCAGCGCTTCGGACATCTGCGGAATGGCTTTGACGACATCGTAGCTGCGAACCGGGTGCTCTTTGATGTGCTCAAATTCTTCATCCGTGAGCTTTCCCGGTTTTTTCAAGACATCGTCGCGAATACCAATCTTGCCAACATCGTGCAGCAGCGCCGCCCACTCCAACATTTGCAGACGGTTTCCGGTCAGTCCAATCTCCGCACCCAGAAGTTTCGCGAAGTGTCCGACACGATTGGAGTGGCCCGATGTGTATTCATCCTTCTGGTCAACAGCGCTGACCAACGATTTGACCGTGTCGATCGACAATTCGCGAAGGCGGTCGGCCAACTCGTAGTTCCGCAACAAGTCGCCGCACACCGAAACAAGTGCATCGATGAGACTCATGTCGCTCGCGTCAAAGCGGCGACCCTTGCGATCGTTCACAAAAACGAGCACACAGACAAAATTATCTCCGGCAAATACTGGGGCGGCCATGATTTCAGCAACATCTTCGATCGCCCGATCGAACACCTTGACAAAAACCCGTTGGTTATCGATGCACTCTGAAATGGTTTCCGAAAACTCCATGGCCCGATTGGGTTTCCGGGGCGTCCAGCAAAGCTTTTCGCCTTTCCGCCGTTCCGCGGAATAAAGCTCCATATCCTGGTAGGATATCCGCAGAGACTCGATGAACAAACGGACAACATCATCCTGAGTCTCTGCTGATGCCAGACGGCTGATGACTTCAAAAACGATCCCCAACTGCTCGTATGCGCGAAGCAACTCGTCCGCCATCCCGGCGTGTTCGCTGAAGACAACGTCGATCTGCGAGCGAACGGTGTCGATCACCTGATCGATCATCGCGACCATTTCGGGCGGACCGGAGGCAGAGATCTTTCCGAGTCCAGCCAGCGCTTCGTTGATTTCCTTGTGATTCATCTGCATACGTGTTACCGGTCAGCACCAGCGACTGCGTCGAAGTGCTCCCTAACCACTCTCTTGCGCCTGCCCCACTTCTTCCAGTCGTTTTTGAATCTCGTTGCTCAATCGCGAAGGCGAAAACGGTTTGGGGTGAACCGTCACATTCATTCGCAAGAACTGCTCGCCGATCTGGGCTTGATCCGTTCGCGCACTGAGCATGACGACAGGAATGTCCGACTTGAATTCGCCCCGAAGCCACTGCACCAACTCCATGCCATCGCACACCGGCATGTTGATATCTGTCACCAGAAACTCGACCCCACCGGCCTGGATGATGTCTTTCGCCTGCTCGCCGTTTGAAGCCTCCACGACCTTGTGTCCGCTTCTGACAAGCCACATCGACATCAGCCGCACCATGTGGGCGTCGTCTTCTGCAACTAGAATGGTTGCCATAAATCCACCTGCTCTCTCGCTCTACTTCGCCCCGGCTCCCTGAAGAACATTGGCCCCTTTGTCCAATGCCAGAGAGAACGAGAATGTCGATCCTTCGCCCTTTGTGCTGACCAATGTGATCTCGCCCCCATGCTGGCGGACGATTTCTTGCGCCGTCGTCAAACCAATCCCGGTACCGGTTTCCTGCATCACATCCGGGTCTTCGGCTCGTTGAAACTTCTCGAAAATGCGTCCGTGGTCGCTCGGATCGATACCGATTCCCGAGTCGCGCACCGAGACCGTCAGCGATTCGTTCTCGCATTTGCAGTTCACCGAAACATGACCGTTCTCTGGCGTATATTTCAGTGCGTTTCCGAGAAGGTTGTTGATCACCACCGCCAACTTGTCTCGATCGCCGCTGACCGATTGCGACTTCGGCGGAAGCGATAACTGAAGGTCGATGTTTTTGGATTCCGCAATCCCGCGCACGTCGCGCACTGATTCGGTTAGCAAATCGCAAATATCGACGCGGTCCATCACCAACTGCATCGTTCCAACCTCAAGCTGCGAAATACTCAGAATGTCCTCGATTAACCGTGAAAGCCGACGTGTTTCTTTGGTGATGACGTTGTAACACTCTGTTATCACCTGTGGATCGTCGAACATCCCGCTCGACAGCGTCTCGGCATATGCACGGATGTTGGTCAATGGCGTTCGCAGTTCGTGCGTCACTTGCGATACGAATTCCTCGCGGGCTTTGTCGGCGCGAACCTGCTGGCTGACGTCTTGCACCAGAGCAATGATTCGTCGCGAACGTTGTGCCGTTTCGATGGAACTGACCCGCAGGGAATAAAAACTACCGTCGGACATCTCCAGCTGACAGTCCGCAGGCCTCTGGGAATGACTTTGCTCCACGCAGATACGAATCTGTTCGGCGATCAGAATCGCATCATTGCTCAACTCTGCTTCGGAACCCAACTGCCACGTCGATTCCTCCTCAACCGACCAACCCATCACCCGACATGACATCGCATTGGCATACAATACCGACATCGAATCGGACACAAGCAACACACCGGTCGGAACAAGTCGCATGGCTTCCGCCAACTCGCCCGTGTTCGAACTGTCCAACGCAGCCAACAACTCCGAAGATGCCGCACTCCTTGCAATCTCCTCTTCCTGCTCAGCGGCTTTGTCGATCAAACGATTCCAACCTTCACCCAACGAATCGTTGGTCTGCACCAACCGCAGAGAAGCCAGCGGTACGTCACCCGAATCACCGACCAGATCCAACTGGCGAGCGATTTTTTTCACGCTCGAAAAATGCTTTCGCAAACTGCTGTAAAGCAGCAGAAATGCACCAGTACAGAGTAGTGCCACCGCCAACATCTGTACCGATGCCGCGGATTGGGCGAATGCGTCGCGCCCCAGACGCACTTCGACGGATTGGCCTTGCACATTACCGACCACCGGTATCGGTGCTCGAACAGCAAGCAATTCGCCACTCTTGGCGGGCCGATTTCGAACCATCACCTCGACGCCATCAGAAGCCGGAACTGGTAACGGTTCGATTTGCGATGCCGACATCCCAACCTCGGTCGGGACAGTAGAGGCCAGGACCGCACCCGTTGCGTCGACGATTCGAACGCTCAAGCATGGATGCACTTGCGCAAAGCGGTTTATTGTGGCAACACCTTTTCGGTCGATGTGCGGTTGACCGGTCGCAAGTTGCTCTGCAAGGAATTCAACCGATTGACGGTAAGAACGCCGGGCGTTCTGCGAGATCGCCTCCGAGGTCTGATGATGCGACAGGATCAACAAAGCCGTCGGCGCAATAAAAAAAACGCCCACCAGCAGCAATCCAATCCTGCGCGGAATCTCCTCCGCATCCCAGAACAACCTGAAATGGCGCAACAATGCCTGCATCGATCTCCCCAGGTGACCAGCGAAGCCGGATCGGCCCAAACCGTCGGTTCGCGCCTGCACGGTTAGGACGTATATCGTCCGTAAAAGGGGGAGGCATTTGTCGCAGGGCGGCGACTTTTGTCGTGCGAGCCCCGCCGAGTCGCGTTCGTTCCTGTTCGGGAATGCTTTGTTTGTTGCCCTTGAAGAAAGGTTGGTCTTATCGGTCTATCCTCCTGCTCACAGCGAAATCAATTCAGACAGTACGCTCGCCTTACTGAGCCAATCCCGGTAAAATCGAAACCAATCTCGCGTTTACTCGCATGCGACGATCGTCCGCATCTCTATCAGAAACTTAATTTTCAAGTCTTGACGCCAATCATGAAACTGGGCAGGAAACTCGAGCTAAAAGAAAAGGCAATGATCGGGATGGTTCATGTGCGCGCACTTCCCGGTACGCCTTATTCAGAAATGGGCATCGACGAGATCGCGAAGCTGGCTGTCTCGGAAGCGAAAATACTCTCCGATGCCGGATTCGACGCCATCATTGTCGAAAACATGCACGATCGTCCTTACCTGCTAAGAGAAGTCGGGCCTGAAATCGTTGCATCAATGACCCGCGTGGTCGGTGAAATTAGGCAGGCCATCGATATTCCGATCGGTGTTCAAATCCTCGCTGGCGCGAACCGTGCCGCTCTCGCAGTGGCTCAAACTTCTGGCGCTTCCTTTATACGAGTTGAAGGTTTTGTATTCGCTCACGTTGCCGACGAAGGCCTCATGAACGAAGCATCCGCCGCCAGCCTGCTGCGCTATAGGAAACAAATCGGCGCCGATGATGTCGCGATATACGCAGATATAAAGAAAAAACATTCGAGTCACGCCATCACGGATGACATCGATTTAAGCTCAACCGCTGAAGCGGCAGCATTCTTTGGAGCCGACGGCGTCATCGTAACAGGCGGCTCCACCGGCGAACCCGTGGCCGCCTCGGATCTGGTCATGGCGCAAATCTGCGGACTGCCAGTGTGGATTGGCAGTGGCATAACCCCGGACAATTTGACTGATTATTGGGACCTTGCGGACGGCTTCGTGATAGGATCAGGGTTGAAAGAAGACGGCAAGTGGCTGAACCGACTCGAACAAGAAAGAGTCGATTCGATGATGCGCGTCGCCCGCGAGCTGGCCCGAAGAGGCTCAAATAAACCTTAAATACTTACTAATTAAAACCTTAAAAGAATTTTGATACCGCGGGACTTCAATCACGAGTCCGCCTTCTGAGTTGGCCAGACCTTTGAGACAGGATTTTCAACAAGGCATTTCCAAAATGTTGCCAGCGATTGATTTTTGGCTTCAAATTCTGCCATAATGAAGGGGTATACTCTGGGGGACTTGCGCATTCCAAAATCGAACCTGGAAAGCCTGTTGAAATCGGCAGGCTGTAGTAGCTGGTTATTACCTTCACTGGAAGGCTGGCGATCGTTTCAGTCCAAGTCGCCCGATCGGAACGCTGCAAGATTGATATGAATGAAAGCTGGGTAGGGGACATTCGCGCTCATGCGCATATATTTATACGTTGAGGAAACGAACATGAATGTTGATCGTGTGCTTCGCGAACTGAAAAACAATGCGCCCTTCTGCTTGGACAGCGCTTGGCCTTTATCCGTCCTGATGTGCGTGCTGGCCGCCGTAATCGCCGCTCCGATGCAAGGATTTGCGGGTACCCCAATCAGCCCGTTTACCGAAGAAGCGACCACCCGTGGCTTGAATTATGTTTCCGGTGCTACGCACGAACAGTTCGGCGCTGGTGTCTGCATCTCAGACCTGGACAACGATGGCGATCCCGACATCGTTGTGGGTGGCGCAACAGATGGCCACATCGGTGTGTTTGAAAATGACGGAACTGGATTTTTTACCGATCGATCTGCAACATCCGGTATCCCCAACATCGCCAAGCCCTCGGCCATCACAGCCGCCGATTACGATTCCGATGGCGATCTCGATCTTCATATCAGTAACTTCCTGGCGCCCGACTTGCTGCTGAGAAACGACGGCAACTTTACCTTTGTCAATGTTGCGGTGGCTGCTGGTGTTGACTCGGATGGTGCGGCGCAGGGAGCCGCCTGGGGCGATTGCAATGGTGACGGCTATCTGGATTTATACGTGTGCAACCGCACCAACACATTCGGGTCCACAGTCGACAACCACTTCTATGTCAACAATGGCGATGGGACATTCACAGACTTTGCCTTTGCAGAGGGACTACAAGCCACTGGCGAACCCACGTTGATGGCGAGCTTCATCGATTACGATCTGGACGGCGACCCCGATCTCTATCTGGGAACCGACAAGGGTTCCCTGACTCCGCTGACAAATCATCTGTATCGTAACAACGGCGGTGTCTTCGAGGAAGTCACCACCGCAACCAACACAGAGGCCAATGTGGACTGCATGGGTATCGCGTTTGGCGACTTTACGCGGAATGGTTACCCCGACATGTACGTGACGAATATTCCCATCGGCAACGTTTTGCTCCTTCAGCAACCCGATAACACATTCATTGACTTCTCAAGCCAGGCAAGTGTCCAGAACTTCGCAATCGGGTGGTCCACGTTCTTTTTCGATTACGACAACGACCAGTGGCTTGAACTCTATTCAAACAACACCGGTTATCCCAATATCCAAGACGCCGGAAATCGCCTTTACGAGCATGACGGTGTTTGGCCGGCAGTCGATCTTGCCCCCACACTTGGCGTTGACGATCTTGGCGATAACTACACCTCAGCGTTTGGCGATCTCGATATGGACGGCGACCTCGACATGGTCGTCCCCGCTTCCGGCAAGTTGGTTCCGATGGTCAATGAACCCATTCGTTTGTTTATGAACAATGAAGGACAGGAGCGCAACTGGGTCAAGTTCGACGTGGTCGGCGTCGGTTCAAATGGTTTCGCGATCGGAGCGCGCCTGCACCTGCGCACCGGTGCCGACTGGCTGATGCGCGAAATCATCGCTGGTAACAATTACAAATCTCAGAACGATCTGGTTGCTCATTTCGGCATGGATTCTGCTCAAGTCATCGATGAGCTTCAAATCGTATGGCGCGAGGGGGATACCCGCACGCTCTACAACTACCCCTCAAATCGAACGATCAAGATTTATCCTTCGCAACACCTGGGCGACATGAACCTGGACGGCACATTCGATCTGGCGGATCTGCCCGAGTTTGCCGCTTGCGGAAGCGGACCGGAAACGGCTTCGATACCGGTGGGCTGCGAACTCGCCGACCTTGACAGCGACGGTTCGATCGACTTGGAAGACTATGCCCTATTGGCAAGCCAGCAGGGCAGTTGATCTCGATTAATCCCAAATCTATCTTACGACTGCTTCTGTATTGACGGCTGGCTTTGCCAGCATTTCGTCATGCGGCGGTTGGAGGTGCTGCGGCATCTCTTGGCGATGGGCCAACCGAGCTAAGGGTTGTCGATCTCTTTTTGAATCTCTTGAATGCGGGCGTCAGCCATCTTTGCCGCGCGATAGGGATCGAGTTCTTTGGCTTGTCGATAGAGTTGAAGCGCCTTTCGCGGCTTCCCGCCAGCCGCTGCAATATCACCACTAGCGATCAGTGCCCCACCGTGATCCGCCTCCAACTCAAGGGCCTGCTCAAGCAGAGATTTTGCATGTAACGTACGACCGGTCTGAATGTAAATCTGTGCGAGCATCCAACAGACATCCGCATCGGGTTTGATTGCCAAATACTTCTTGAATGCATCCTTCGCTTCGTTAACCCGTCCCAGGTTGACATAAATGAGACCGATCTCACGCAATGCGGTCCGATCCCCTGGCGACTGTTCCAGCGCCTCGGCTGCCACCGCAAGGGCTTGCTTGTTATTGCCTTTTTGCCTCAAGAGTTTCGCTTCGAGGCACATGTTTAACACGGGCATCATGAGTTTCGGGTTGGACAATCCCTCGCCATCTTCTCCGCCATCTCCAGACACATACCCAAGCGCTTCAAGTCGGCGCAATGCGTCGGCATCAGGTTCGACCGCCGACGCATGAGCCAATTGCGCTTCGATGATCGGATCACCGGAAATACGTTCGGCCAAGACTGATGCCAGACGGGACACCTCTCCCTTCTCGGGTGATTCCAGCGTCGCATAAAGGTTGTTGAGTTCATCGGGATCGTTTTCCAGATCGTAGTATTCGGGATTGGGCGCAATAATATATTTGTCGCGATGACGACGAAGTCCGAACAACGGCGCCCAACCATGATCGAGGTAGGTGCGCATGGTCTCCATGTAGACAGGACGATTCCCTTGCGACCGGCACTTGAGAAGGCTCAAACCATCGAGTGGGCTAGGAGATGCAATTCCGAGAAGATCCAGAACCGTCGGGGTGACGTCCGTGATGGAAACCGCAACGTCGTCAACTAGGTAGGCCTGGCGACCGATTCCGGGCGACCAAAGAATCAGCGGAACGTGCTGGGTGCTGTCGTATATGGTTCGCGAGTGTTCCGTCTCGTGATGCTCGCCGAGACTCTCGCCATGATCCCCAACAACAACGAGCAACGTCCGATCGACGTCGGTCCCAGATTCCAAGGCACCGATCAGACGATCGAGTTGAGAATCCATGAATGCAATCTCGCCGTCGTATGGGTTTTTTCGAAACCGGCTCCTGAAGGGTTCCGGTGGGCTGTACGACAAATGAGGATCGAAATAATGCACCCACAAAAAGTACGGGCTTGATGAATCTCGCTTGGAAAACCAATCCAGCGCCGCATCAGTGACCTTGTCTCCAGGACGCTGAACAACGTGGCTCCCCGCAACGGATTCGACGTTTGCATCGTAAAGGTCAAACCCTTGCGCCAAACCGTAACGTGCGTCGAGTACGAACGCTGAAAGGAACGCAGCCGATTGGTAGCCCGCGCCTTGAAGTGTTTCAGCGAGTGTCACGTGCGAAGAACTCAGCCGGTAAAGCCCGTTACTTCTTACGCCATGTTCCGGCGGGTCAAGTCCAGTCAGAATCGAAGCGTGGGCTGGCAACGTCATTGGCACGCACGAAATGGCATTGGCGAATCGAACCCCCTCCGACGCAAGCCGATCAAGGGTTGGAGTCGAACCCTTCTTGTATCCGTAACAGCCAATTCGATCCGCCCGCGTCGTATCCAGGGTTACCAGAACAACATTGAACTCTTTTGCCGCGCCACCAACCCACGTCTTTTCCAGATCGCGCAGCGGTGCGGCGTTCTTCAAAAATAAGAATGCACCGACCAACAGGACGAACACCAACGGCACCAGGATATTACGCACTCGACGTACCAAACCCCTACCTCCTCGCCTGCAAAATCATCTGTCTATACCCACCTTACTTCTGTTCCTTCAACCACTTTCACTTTATCAGAATCTCAACCGCACACTTGCGATAAGACACGCGCGCCCGGGAAATCTCGATATCAAATACGATTCATCATCTCATCATCATTCGCCTCGCCCACCCGAAATTGGACACATCTATTAACGATCCCAGGCCATTGGCACATTCCTTATAATCGAACTATTCTGCTCAAATTGACAGGCACAAGGCACAGCCTCGCGTGAACCCATTCCCAAAAAGCAGTACTCTATCAAATATCACATGTCTTCTACGGTAGCTCACCAACCTCGAGACCACTGGAATGATGCCCTGAACGCCGAAAATCGCGTATGTAGCACCATATCGCCTGCCCAAATATTCGATCTACGAGCATCGTATCGCGAGAGGCTCAATTTGCGGGAGAGGGTCCGAGAACACTCTTCAAATCTTGATGAGGCATAGGGCTGGAGCAACTAACCGCGAATCTTTTCTAGATTCTATTTCACATGGGCCTTGAATCAGTGTTTCCAAATTGTTAAGATAAGTAAATCACCTCATGGAAGAGGCTGGAAGAGAGAGAGAAAAGGCAGATACGTAGGATTTGTGCGCGGTCGGAATGCGCTGTGCTTTTTCTCGATAGTCGTCAATCGGCGATTATCTTCTGGCTCAATAGCACGCCAAATCCAAAATCCTTGCCTGAATTGGTTGACGTCTATCAGACGTTGACGAGTTGATTGTCGGCTTTGCTTGATTGTTGGCACAGCGTTTGGAAAGGCTTTTCCGAACGATTAGGTTTGAAGTTTTCTCTTTGGATGTACCTGCCGGGTTCGCGTCGAGTCGGGCAGCAAAATTATTGATCAACACCGGTGTTTTAAGATCAGTTTTCTCTCGGAGGAGGTAACACAAATGAAGAAGGTTTTAACGTTCTGCGCTGCGTTGGCGCTGTCGGCCACCGGAGCATTGGCCGATGCTACTCTCGGAAATGGTGCCTATGTGCTCAATGAGTTGACCGGCGATTTAGTCGCGGAGCTCGATGTTGTTTCAACGCCGAATCACGTCGGCCAGCAGTTCAACATTGACGTTTCGGGATTGGAATCTTGGGATCTCCAGGGCGACGCATCAAACGTAGTAATCCTGTTTGACACGGGTCTTCCCGGTGAAGCGCTGAACGGCGTTGGCTGGGATGTCGAGTTGAACGGAATTGGCGCAAGTTGGTTGAGCGAAATCAACATTGGGTTCACTGACAGCGCAATCAACCCCGGTGTCGTTACCGGTGCAATGACTGCTACGCAGGTCGGCCCCCCCGAGCAAGCCACAAGTGGTGGAGTCATCAAGTTTGCCGATTTGGCAATCGCCGACATTCCGCTGCCGGACGGACTCGTTCGGGTCGAGATTTTCGAGTCGTACGATGACGTTGCAGACGCTGCTGACGGCTTCTTTGGCGCCAACAGCACCGTGACCTTGCAAGTCACCCCCGAACCGGCATCGCTAGCCCTCTTGGCCCTCGGTGGCGTCGCTGTCCTCCGTCGCCGTCGCTAGTAGCAACGACGACTGGTACAGCAGGAATTTGTTGTAATGTAAAGCCGCTCCATCGCTCTTCAGGCGGTGGAGCGGCCTTTTTTTGATATGCCGGGATGGTATGCCAAAAACTTGGTACAGGCGCAAAGGCCAAGTTGGCGTGACCGCTGTTGGTCGCCTGCGATGAACGCTCATCAGAGATTTGGACCGATAAATAATGAAACAATGCGCTTTGGGCAACAAGCCAGGTCTTTCCTTAAGTTGCGTTATCGCTTGCATGCATTGCGCAACGACTTTTGCAATCGGTTCCGGACCGGACATTCTTGTAAGTGACCTGCCATTCATCGTGATCTACAACGAGACGAATGGAATTTCGGCTTATGCCATTGCGACAACATCCTGCAACATTGGAGACGTGCCCATACCATGGATCGACGATGTCGAATCGCCCGACGGTAATAGACACCCTGTCATCGCACAGAATCTCTATCGCTACGAGAACAACCGTTTTGAACAGATCGGAATGAGTTGGGTAAAGCACGGATTCTGCGGCGTCAATGATAACGGGTGCGATGGCAGCACTTGCATCGCAACCGATTGCGACTCGCTCGGCGTCGGTTGTACGGATACTTATGCAGCGTTCACCAACGCCAACCAGGTTCGCCTGGGACCAAGATCAGAAATCAATGCATCGACCGGAGACTTTCCATATCCCTTTACCAGCCCCAGTTACACTGGCGGATTGGCCCGTCGCATGCAAGTGCAAACCGACGACGTTGACCCGTCGCTGCATCCCTTGGCCAGGTATTTCGGCGAAGGGCAGTACATATCTCCAGACGATAGTCAATTTGGAAATAGCACCAACACAATCGCTTATCGGGAAGCGGAGGTGACTGGCCCGAATCTCGGTGGTTGGGCTATGGGATTCGTTGATGTTACAACCGCAGGCCTGCCTGCGATCCACGCTTGGCCAGCGCTCGACCCGGAGGTGCAATTGACGTCGATCGACATCATCAACGACGGACGAATCAACCTGGCCTGGAAAGTGTCAAACTGTGGCACCGATTGCTGGGCGTATGAGTACCTATTGCACAACCAAACGTCCGATCGATCCGTAGGATCGCTGTCTGTACCGATCGCATCCGGCGTTGATATCACAAGCATCGGGTTTCACGACGTGGACTACCACAGTGACGAAATCTTCGACTCAACCGATTGGGTGATTGGTTCAAACGGATGCCAACTGGAGTGGGCAACGACGGACCACGCCACCAACCCGCTTGCCAATGCCCTGCGGTGGGGAACAGCCTACAATTTCCGATTCATCGCCAATGCCCCGCCGGTTGCGACCGAAATCGCAATTGGACTGTTCAAGCCCGGTACTCCGGATGCAATACACGTGCTAGCCGCCGCCCCCTCGCACCCTTGTGGGATGACTGACTTTAACTGCGACCTGTTGGTCGATCTTGTCGATTTTGCGGCATTTCAAGAATGCTTCGACACAACGGTAACAACGTTCACCGACCCATGCGCCGTCTTCGATACCGACTGCAACAGCAATATCGATGTCGTCGATTTCTCTGCGCTCACTGACACACTCGCCGGACCGTAGCAGACGATCGCCAGCACGCCCTGCCAACTTGCGAAGATCGCGAGCGTGACCCTCACCAAACACATGGACCGCCAACCGCGCTGAGCGATTGGCGGTCCCATTTTGCCGTGACCCTGTCAACCTTCGTAAGCCGAAACAACCGCTTACTCAATGCCCTTAACCTCGATGCGTTTCGGCTTGACGGCTTCTGCTTTGGGTAGCGTTATCGTCAAGACGCCGTTCTTCAGCGTTGCATCGACGCGGTCCGAATCAGTCTCGGTCGGCAGTTGAATGACGCGACGGAACTCACTGGATCCGCGTTCGTTGCAATATCGAACAACATTCTCCAACTCGACTGCCGGCCGTTTGCCAGCCACCGTCAACGTGTTGTCCTCGACGGTGACTTCAATCTGATTCAGTTCCAATCCAGGAACGTCAACCTCGACAAAGAGCTTGTCGGCATTTTCCCAAACGTCGAGTGCGCCAAGTCCACGAGCGCCTAGACCCAAACGCTGTACACCCTCAGCCCCACCGTCGATCAAACCGCCGAAGGCGCGGTCCACGCTGTCTCGGATCGAGGACAACGGATCGATTCCAATCATTCTGCGAGTCAACATCACTGCGCCTCTCTTTCTTCTCTTTGCGTCTTTCTTCTCATTGCGTTTCATGCCATCCCGCCGACGACTCCACCGCCGCCAGCGAATTTTGTACTTGTCTGCCCGAACCTTCGGGCTCTGCCAGAATTGATGCAAGAGACATGCCAGTCAGAAATCGGCGTTCATGGCAAAAAAACAGGGGTTACGGATGGCGCACTCTGACAAAATGACAGTGCTGGCAGGCAGCCAACCCCATGTGTCCGTATATTTGACGCCATTGGTTTGGATGGCTAGATTCGATCTTTGCTGCCATCGATCGGCCAAGAGAACAGACGATAAGCTAGCATCGCAGAAGAATTCCACGAAACAGGAGGATCGCTCATGGGACTCGTCAATCCGCTGAACCTAAAGCAATGGGTCGAAGAAAATCGCCACCTTCTCAAACCGCCCGTGGGAAACAAGTGCGTCTGGCAAAACGAAGACTTCATCATCATGGTGGTGGGTGGACCCAACGCGCGGAAAGACTACCACGTCAATGAAACGTCCGAGTTCTTCTACCAGATCGAAGGGGACATCATCCTCGGCATCATCAACCCGGAAACGAACAAGCCCGAAGAGGTCATCATCCGTGAAGGCGAAATCTATCTGCTTCCTCCCAAGGTACCACACAGTCCGAGGCGACCGGCAAACACCGTTGGCGTCGTCGTTGAAATGACCCGCGCCGAAGGCATGATCGACAAACTCCAGTGGTACTCGGATGACACCAACGAACTCGTCCACGAAGCCGAATTCAAACTGGAAAACATCGCCGAAGATCTGAAAAAGATCATGGAAGAATTCTGGTCGAATGACGAATTGCGAACGTGCAAGTCAACGGGAAGTGTCATCGCTCCGCCAACCGAAGCCCAGGCGCCACCAAAGGCGTAGTCATCGCACTGGCTAGATAAACGAGGTTTCAACCCGGAGCGTTCGACGTGTTCGCGGCGGATTGCACCTTCACGGTGGTGGATGCCGTAAACTCCCGGCCTGTCAGCCAATCGAGAAACAGCACGCGAACGTGCATTTCTGCCGGAACCCGTCCGACCGATTCGGGAAACGGAATCTTGAATGAATAGTGATTCGTCAAAAAGCCCCCGTACCAACTTTTCTTGATCTCATCCGGATCGGTGTACTCCCGGGTCGCGATCGTCCTTGGAGTGCCCACATCCGTCAAGTCGGTGAGTTGAACGGTAATCGCTCCAGCGGCTTTGATGACATCGCCAGCCGCGTCGACTGGTTGAATATAAATGACAATCCCATCGTCACCGGGCGTGCCATCTAAATCGATACCGCCACTTCGACTTGGAATCCTGACCTCATCGACGACAAACAAATCGTCTAGATCGACGCTGGACAACCGCGGCTGATTATCGAGGCGCGCTTCCAATTCGTTGGCGCGCGTTTCACTTTCGAACTTTGCTTGCTCGCACTCTTCAAGATCGAGTTTGTGCTGATCGATTTCCTGCTGAAGCTGAATGATCGTGCCCGGCGCATCGAAACATCCGCCGAACATCACGAAGGAAGTCAATGCAAACATTCCAATTAGACCCATTCGAAGCATTGCTTCGAACCGAGCGATGGCACAATTCTGGTATTCGTTTCGGCGATACATTGGATTGCCTGACAAAGACACTAACAAAGACTCTGCATGGGCTGGCGTTGGTATCATACGGCTCAAGGTGCCGCGATACCGCCCATTTTGCAAAGCTTTTTCCACCACGCGGGCGTCACCGGCATGGCAGAAAGACGCGAGATGGTAACCAACGAGAACTTGGCGAACGTCGGGTCGGCTTTAACTTGTGTCAACGTTACGGGCGTCGAAAGCGCCTTGACCGCCTTAACGTCCACGACGACACGTTTCTCGTCATCCAGTTCCGGATCGGGATAAGTCCCGCGCGTCACCGTCGCCACACCCGCAATGTGCTTGTCCTTACCGGTGTGATAAATGAAAACGTTGTCGCCTTTCTTGACATTGCGAAGGTGCATCAGCGCCGTGTTATTACCGACGCCATCCCAAACCGTTTTCTTATCCCGCACAAGATCGTCGTACGAGTAATCGTTCGGTTCCGTTTTGAAAAGCCAATATTGCATGAGTCTCACACTACTCTTCAACCGTTGCCGATTTGAGGTATTCCATCACTGAATTTGCCCAGCGCTCCATCGTGTCTGCTGGTCCGACCGCTTTCAAAAAGTGCGGCCCGTTGGCGTGCTCGATGGCAGCCGCAATCATCCGCACTGTTCCAGGCTCAGCCGGCATGGTTCCAGTCATGTCCGCAACGGTCACCTTCACACCGTTCGCTTCCCACGATTCTAGGTTCGATGCATCCCTGGTCGAACCGCCATCGGGCTGACTGACCATCCCATACCATCGATCCAATTGCGCCTGAACCGGAATGTCCTTCATCCCTGGAAAATGTGTCAGCCGCACAATCGCATCGCTCGATTTTTCATTGACCTTTTCAAGCTTGAACACCGCAACCGGACCAGCCACTGCAAACGCAGAATTCGAGGGCGCTGCTGGCTTCACCGCTTGCCAACCTTTGGGTGTGGTGAATTTGATACCGGCAGAACTTTCGACCGGTTTTTCAAGCTCGACATCGCCAGCTTCCACCTTGGGCATTGACATACCAACTTCAGGATGCCCAGGCGGCATTTGGTTCTGCCCCGGAGCGAGCGGTGGAGCTTTCGCTGATCTGCCCTGCGACGCAGATGTCGAAGGCGTCGAGTCTGCCAATGGCGGAAGTGGTGGAACCTCCGGCGGAGAAACCTCTTCCTTCTTACAGCCAACCAAAGCAGCAGCCCCGATCAAACACGCCTTCGTCAAAATGGATGCAATTCTTGGCATTCGTGTCATTCCAAGCACCTTAATGAGCTAGAGCTTTGCAGCGATCGCTTCGCCGATTTGGGCTGGCGATTCCGCAACCGAAATACCCGCAGCCTTCATCGCGTCGATTTTACCGTCAGCCGTTCCTTCGCCTCCACTGATGATCGCACCCGCATGCCCCATCCGCTTACCGGGAGGGGCCGTACGACCCGCAATGAAGCCAGCCACCGGTTTCTTGATATTCGCCTTCACGAAGTCAGCCGCTTGCTCTTCATCGGTCCCGCCGATCTCGCCAATCATGATCATGCCATGCGTGTCGGCGTCTT
Source organism: Alphaproteobacteria bacterium (assembly GCA_028285105.1). GTDB lineage: Bacteria > Planctomycetota > Phycisphaerae > UBA1845 > UBA1845 > UBA1845. The sequence goes on along the minus strand of JANQQE010000021.1, from coordinate 534,168 downwards.
CTTCGAACATCGAAAGCAGTTCAATGAAGTTCAATCCCTTCACCGGATCGCCGCCAATGCCAACGCAAGTCGTCTGCGAGATACCGCGCGAGCTGCACTGCCAGACAGCTTCGTAGGTCAGCGTACCGCTTCGCGAAATGATCCCGACGTTCTTATTTCCGGTCTTCGGTGGCGTATGAATGTAACCCGGCATGATACCGATCTTGCATTCGCCAGGCGTGATCACACCGGGGCAATTCGGACCGATCATCATCACATCGCGATCGTCGAGGTACTTGCGGGCTTTGACCATGTCGAGGGCTGGAATGCCTTCGGTAATTACCACGACCAACCGAATGCCCGCGTCGGCTGCTTCCATCGTCGCGTCAGCTGCAAATGGCGGCGGGACGAAAATCATCGACACGTCCGCACCCGTCACAGCGACCGCCTCCGCCACGGTGTTGAACACGGGCAGGCCATGCTCCGACTTTGTACCGCCCTTGCCCGGTGACGTTCCGCCGACGAACTTCGCGCCGTATTCAATGCACTGAGCCGTATGAAACGCACCAGCTTGGCCCGTGATTCCCTGGCAGATTACCTTCGTATCCTGATCGACTAGAATGCTCATAACGCCTGATTCCCGATTAGAAGTTTGGCCTTCGGTGCTGAATGAAACATGCCTCACCCGCGCGATGGCGGCTGGGGACGAACGGCTAGTATCGCCCCTGCGGAGCCATTTGCAAATACGCCTGCGGGAATATCCACCGCCACTTGCAATGGCACTGTAGGCTGCAAAACCGTTTTGAATTTCAACGCGAGAAATGAGGGAACAGCAATCGAGAAGCGACTATACGGGAACGTTTCGCCGCTTCAGTTCAGACCGCGCCAGTTGCGAGAGTCGCCGCTTGGCCACGGTTGAGTTAAGCTTCTTTCCACCGGCAGCGTGGCGGCCCTGAATCCCACCAGCCCGGGTTGGCGACGTGACCATCCCAGCCAGGGCGTGCAAATGATCGGGCGAGACATTCTTGGCCTCATCGCTGGAAAGCAGTTTTTCGATGACAAGGCACATCTGACCGGCGCGCAAATCATCCTGAAGCAGATTCATCAAACGCGGCAGCGCCGGCGCGCCGATGTCCAAGAGCTTGTTCCAATCTTCTATCGCAATAGCCACATCGGCTTGTGCGAGGGCGGTTGTCGCAACCCAGCCCAAACTCCGAAGCGCATCGACAGCTCCTCTGCGAATCGCCAACTCCGGATCCGACATGATCTTCTCAAGCGCGGGGATGGCTTTCCGATGCCCGATTTTTCCGAGTGTTTCGACAACGCCGAGTCGAAGCGATGACGCTGCCGGCGAATTGTCTTGGGCTTGCGAAAGTTCGATTAATGGATCGACAGCCGGTTCACCGAGTTCGACCAGAGCGCCCATGACTTTCGTACGGTGGGTCGCATCTTCGAACGCTTTGATGAGCGGTGCCACTGCCGGCTGACCTAGCTTTGCAGCCTCCATCCAATCGCCCGCCGCCACCGCCAGCGCCACATGCTGCTCGCGGTTGACCGGTTTCCATTCGATTTTCTTGAGCGCTCGAGCGGCTGAGTGTCGAACCTCAGAATCCTCATCTTTCAAAACACCCACCAACACAGATGCGGACTTCGGTTCCTTCGCCCGTTCAAAACCTTCTGCCGCAGCCCGGCGAGTATAGACATCGCTGTCACGCAGGTATTGCGTCAGCGCGCCGATCGCTCGCGAGCCTGAGATCGAACCCAACGCCCGAATCGCTTGAAACCGAACCGCCGGTTCGCGCGACTTGCTCGCCTCAAAGACCATATCGAACGCACCGGGACCGATGGTTGCAATCGCTGCCCACTTTTCCTGGGCAATCAGCGCCTTGGCTTGGAGTTGTTCGTCGTTTCGGTCTTTCGCTACCTGCTCCATGATCGCTGCACTGGCTCGTCGAACGCCGGCATCGTCGTCATCGAGAAGCTGCGACAGCGCCGAGATCGCCGCCGGATCGCCTATCTTGCCCAACGACTCTGCCGCGATCCGCCGAACGTGCTGCGTTCCATTGCGTACCGCATTGACCAAAGGTTTGACCGCAGCACCGCCAAGCGGAACGACGCCCTCCCATTCGTCACGAAGGATGCACACCGAAGCTTGCTGCTCGCCCGAGAGTTGTTCCCAACCGAACTTTTTCAGCGCCCACGCCGTAAACTGCTTCAGACTCAGATCGTCCTTATCGTTTTCCAGTAACAAGATAAACTCGTTGACTGCCGCCGGATCGCCAATCATGCGCAGCGCTTCGACGATCTCGTCGCGCACGTCCCAGAATTTCTCTTCAAAGAGGGCTGCGATCAAAGGTTCAACAGCCCGCCGATCCTCGAACTTCCCCAAGGCTTGAGAAGCCAATATGCGAATGCTGCGATCTTCATCCTTGAGAAGGTCGGCGATGGGAATGACAGCCTGGTGATTATCGATTTGTTGCAGGCGGGCAATTCCCTTCGCGCGCACCGATGTCTCGGAAGATCGAATACGCCTGAGATTCCACCAGAGTGCAAACATACGGGCAGCCGCCAAGCCGCGTCCTCCACACGTACCAGACCCGCAAGGGGCCTATACATTCTTAATATAAGTGTCGGCTTTGCGGGAATGCGGAACCAAGAACGCACCAACTAATCCAGATCGGTTATCACCCCACGCAGGTTGGGATTCGACAACGTTGATATTCCTGGACCTGACCTGCAAATGGGTCAAACTTGGCCAACCGATCCGATACCGCATACAATCGCGACATGGTCGCTCCGCCCACACATCCCCAGGAACCCACGCAACCACAAGGGTCGGAACCCGATCCGCTTCAGCAGGTCAGCCCGCAATCACCAACCGGCATGGGGGCGCATGGGTGGTCGCGCATGATCGTCGGCATCATTTTGCTCGGCGCACTTGCCACCGTAGTCGCGCGTGGCATCTATGTCATCGCCACTCTGGACGACGACACACCAGTACCCACCGAAACGTTCACGGAATAGATCAATCAAGAAATGTGCCACTGCTCTATGATCAGTGTACCGGACCGTCGATTGCAATCGAACAAACACTGCTCACAGAGCAGTGGCACGCCAATCGTCGGTTATTTGAAATCATCTTCTCGGACTAACAGGATCGCCGAGAACCGGTCCGCGCTCTACAATCTTGGCTATGTCATCGGTCACCGCAATCGTCAATGCCACCTGGGAAATGCTTCGCGAGTCTGCCGTCTTTCTGCTCTTCGGGCTGCTGATCGCTGCGTTCCTCCACGTCTGGATGAGTCGAAGTCGGTGGGGCAATTTGCTCCGCGGTGACGGCGTCCGCCCGGTGCTGCTGGCGTCGGCGATCGGACTGCCCATGCCGCTCTGTTCGTGCAGTGTGCTGCCAGCCGCAATTTCCCTTCGCAAACAAGGTGCCAGCAAAGGAGCGACACTTTCGTTTTTGATATCAACGCCCGAAACCAGTGCGCAGTCTGTGATGCTGACGTACTCGCTCATCGGACCCATGATGGCCGTCATTCGCCCGCTCGCTTCGTGCATCACTGCCATCGTCGCCGGACTCGTCGAAGTGCTGTTTTCACGGCAAGTCAACGATTCCCCCGAACCCATGCAAGACGCTACGCCAACCGAATCATGCTGCTGCGGAAACAACACGTCCAACTCCGATGTCGACTCCACGCCAACGGTGACAATTGCTCAGGGACTTCACCACGCATTTGTCAAAGTCTTCGACGACATTGTGTTCTGGATGTTCGTCGGGTTCATCGCAGCCGCCATGATTCAGGTGTGGATGCCCAATGCACTGATCGACGCCATCATGCGCGGACCCATTCTGGCAATGTTGATCATGCTCGTCATTGGCATTCCCATGTACGTTTGCGCGGAGGGTTCAACACCCGTCGCTGCGGCACTGATTGCTCAGGGACTCAGTCCGGGGGCAGCACTGGTCTTTCTTCTGGCAGGACCAGCCACCAACATCGGCTCGGTGGGCATGCTTCGTTCGCAGCTTGGCACGCGAACCGTCGTTGTCTATCTGATATCGATCGCATTCGTGTCAGTGGGCGCAGGCCTATGCGTCGATTGGCTGTTCAACGTGCAGGGGTTCAGCGTCAAAACATACCACGCCCACGATTCGTTTGTGCCCGGATGGCTTAGAACTGCCGGTGCCATCGCTCTGCTTGCATGGACATGCACAAGCATCTGGCGCACCAGAATAGACGAGAGATTGAACACTGCGTCCACGAATAAAGACTCGGATTGCTGTCAGGATTCATCCGTCGGTTCGGGCGTATCCGATTCGTCGCCATCGTCGTCGAGTTCGTAGTCGATCTCGAACGGCGGCGCTTCCTTCGCGTTTTCCTGCAAGAATTGCTTCATCCAGCGCATCATGCGGAGGCTGTAATCGTAGCGACTTGCTGCTTTGCGATTCCCGTGCCCTTCGCCCGGATACAACACCAATCGCACCGGCGTGTTCCCGAGAATCTTGAGGTTGCGATACAACTCCATCGACTGCGACGGATGGACGCGAGGGTCTTCCTTGCCGTGTAGAATCAGGAGCGGCGTGCGGGCTTGTTCGACATAGTAGATCGGACTGCGCTCGAGGAAGAACTGCCAGTCTTCCCAAATGCGCTTGCGGGCGTGGACGAGGTACATCTCTTCGGCGATGTCGGTTGTACCCGATTTTGAAATCTGATCGCTGATACCCACGAACATCACGCCGGCAGCAAACCGCTCAGTGTGTTTGGTGCTGCACCATGCCGTCGCGAATCCGCCGTACGATCCACCGGTGATGCCGACGCGATCGTTATCGATCAAACCTTCGCCGACCAGATAGTCTACACCGTCGATCAGGTCGTCGAATTCCTTTCCGCCGTAATCGCTTTGGTGCGCTTTCGCAAACGCCACCCCGCGTCCGGTGCTGCCGCGATAGTTCGGGCGCATCACCGCGATACCCTCTGCCGCGGCCATCTGTCCGGGGCTGCCATATCGCGTGGACCATCCCAACTGCACCTGCGATTCCGGACCGCCATGCACATCGAGAATCAGCGGATACTTCATGCCGGCTTTCGCGTTGAGCGGGTGAATTAGAATCGCTTCGATGACTTCGCCGTCGCGGGCTTTGTAGCGAACGATTTCTTCTTTCGACAGTTCGATATCGGCGAGCCAGGCGTTGTGGTGCGTCAAACGGCGCGGGCTCATCTCACCGTGTTTCATTGCGAACAGTTCGGTCGGATGCGTCGGTGCGCTGCCGGAAAAGGCAGCCGACTGACCATCCTTCGAGAGCGACAACCGCCCCATCACCGGGCCGCCTGGTTCCACAACCATCTTGAAGTCCGAACCGTCCTTGTTGACCCGCCCGAACGCAGTGAGGCAGCCGTCATTGGCAAGGAACATGATGGTGTTGGCGTTCTGCCATTCGATGCTCGCGAAGTTTGGCAGATAATCCGGCGCGACCTGCTTGAACGCGCCCCCCGAAGCGCTCACTGTGAACAACCGCCCAGCCGACGGATCGTTCAAGTCTTCACCCGCAAGAAATGCGAGCGACTGACCATCGGGACACCAACGCACGGCACCGAGCTTACCGACATTCTCAATAACGGCTGACACCGAGCCGGACTCGGCATCGACAACGTGAATCTTCGAGAACATGTATTGGTGATCGATCAAAGGCGTGCGGGCCAAGACGACAGCCAACGATTTGCCATCGGGCGAAAACTGCGCCGAGGTAGCTGACCCCTCAAGCTCCAGCATGCGCGGATCTTCGTCATCGTCGGCATCGACATTCGCAATCCAAACCCGCGAGAAGTGCAAATCCTCCTCGTAAATCTCGGCGTTGAAACCCTTCTCTTTCAGGTCCTTCTTATCCTTATCTTCCTTCTCGGTCGCGACGAATACGATGCGTTTGCCCGACGGATCCCAGTCGTACGACCCAATCCCCTGCTTGTGCGAAACGATTTTCTTGGCCTCTCCACCGTCGATCGGAATCGCATACACCGCACTGTGCTTGTCTTCGCCGCGCTTGGAGACGAATGAAATCGCCGAACCGTCCGGATTCCATTGAACGCGACGGATACTGACCTCGCCGGTGATAAAACCCCGCGACTTGCCCGACAGATCGCAAACGTGCAACTCCGACCATGCCGAACCGTTGTCATCGCTGCCCAACTCGCGCGGAACCGAAAGTGTGTATGCGATGTGCTGCCCATCCGGCGACATGGCCACTTCCGAGACAGCTTCGATCCGAGCGACATCCTTCGGCGTCAGGCCAGCCGCCAAACACCACAGCGGAAGCACCATCACCATGAGCGCAGCCAGTCTCAGCTCAGCCAATCGATTCAATGAATTCGGATACGATGAGAGAATTCTGCCAAACATGTTTTGTTCCTGATCACTTAGGTAAGAACGAAGCGGTCGTTTGAAGTGACGCCCACACGGATTGAAGCGTAACAAGCCGCATATTCCGTTGCAATTGTCAAGAATTGTCGAACCGCCCCAAACGTCCTACATTCCTACTACAGCCATCAAAAATGCGTTTCAACGAGCCCGATCGCACCCGCTTTCCAAACACTTGGTTTTGTGCGATCCTTGCGTCGAGTTGAATGCAAAAATCAAAGACAGGAACCCATTGCCATGAATCACAAATCGAATCTGCGAATCGCCCTGACGGTACTCGTTTCGTCACTTCTACCAGCCACTGCCTTTGGCGGTGTCATCGACGAAGACTGGGTCATTTTTGAAGACTTCGTCTCGGGTGCAGAATGCGGCATCATCAATGCGTCCAACGCCGAATTCATCGCACTCTTCGACACAGGAACGATGGTGATCGTTTCCGGTGCCGACACCCGCTTTGATGAGCTGATTGTAACGAGCGACGACGAAGTGTTATTCAACGGTCAACCGTCCGGTTTCGTGGAATTTCTCGACGATGGCGATGGGTTACCCGCAGTGTTTTGGACGACTTTGGTCGGTACAATTGTCGAAGTGGACACCCTCACCGGCGAACCGTTTGACAGCGGTATTCTTCCCGAGGATCGCATCAACACTGGCTGTGATGCCTGCGACTTTATTGACGACAGCATAGCATGCGACGATTTCGGAAATGGCGACGGGGGCAATAACGGAGGCGGCGGAAATGGTGGCGGCGGGGGAGATGTCTTTTTCCCGGTGCCCTGTGGTGCGTTCTCTCCCGCAACACTGGTCCTGCTAACGCTGGCACTACCGTTCGCAAAAATGCGCCGTACCCGACGTCGCCAGCCAAACTGAAATAACTCGAATCAACAATTCGTGGTGACCCACGTTTGTACTCTGGGTACTGTAAAAGGGGCTGGATGCCCGACCGCCATTCCCGCGCGAGCGGGATTCCAAGCACGTACGGCAATCGTCTTTATCTCAGGGTTGCGACCAACAGCCGGCTAGGATCGCGAAACTTTAGGGTCAATACGTCGGATTACCACGGCGGTAAGATCATCAGGCTGTCGCGCTCCGCTCGCATGCTCATTGACATCGAATGCCAAATTGGAAATCACTTGTCGTGCTTTTCGACCTGCTGATGAAAGCAGTGATTTCTCCAGCCGCTCGTTGCCAAACATCTCCTGATCGCCGTTGGGCCATTCGGTAAATCCGTCTGTAACCAGCACCAGCATATCGCCCGCATTGAGTTCAATGTCGATGGGGTCACCATAGACCAAATCGTCAACAATACCGAGCGGTAGGTCATCTGCTCCACGAATCTGCACGACATGCTCTTTGGCGCGATAGATGCAGATTGGTCCGTGACCGGCTGAGCGCAATTCAATCTTATTTGATGCAGGGTCGATGGCGACTGCGGCGAGCGTAATGAATCGCCCGTGCGTGAGATCCTCAGCCAGCAGCTTGTTCGTCCAGGTGAGCAGTTCACCGAGCCGAGGCTTGGCCTGAATTGCAGCCCGACCATAGGCACGGGCAGCTACGGTGACCAGCGCGGGCCCGATTCCGTGACCCGTCACGTCCCCAAGCATGATGATCAACCGACCATCATCGCAGGTGATCCAGTCATAATAATCGCCTCCCGTCTCGTCGGCAGGGTTGCTCCAACCGGCAATATCGAATCCCGGCAATTCAGGCGCTTCACCGGGCAGCAGCCCTTGTTGGATAGATCGGGCGATTTGCAAATCGCGTTGAAGGCGAGCTTGCTGCTCAGATACTGCTCGCTTCTCGGCCAACGTTGGAATGAGTACAAGCGGAATCATCGCGACGCTGCCGACGAAACTTTGGACAAGCAATACGCCGACAACGGAATCGAACCGTCCAAAATAATTGTCCGGACTCTCAAGGTCGATCGCCAGCGACGTCAACGATGTCAGTAAAACCACGACCGTCGCCCCTCGAAGCCCGAGACGCAAGGATGCCCAGATCAATGGCAATAGCACGAGATATTCGAGAGGAACATTGCGGGCGACCTGTTGAGCGATCAACAACACTGCAACGAAGATGATCGCCATCTCGCCACACCATTTCAAACGCGCTTCGCTCAGCCTTGCATTGTGCCACGCTATCAACAGAGGCGTGATGGCAAGGATGCCCACAGCATCGCCGGTTGCCCAGGTGAGCCAAAAAGCACCAAACTTGTCGATCGTTGCTGCACCTGTGGCTTGAAGGGCAAGGGCTCCGAGGAATGCCGTCACAGCCGGCGCGAATCCGGCAGCTCCGATGATGAACACACCGGCGTGTCGGACGCGTTTGAATGGATCTGGCGTCCCTTGGAATCTTGAAATCAGCGTCCAGCCAATGACCGCTTCGACGACGGCTGTCCCCACATCGATAGCCGAAACAATGAACAGGCCGCCATTCCATTTCGGAAAACCAAGGGAAAGACCAAGTCCAACGTCAAAAAGGTTCCCCGCTGCCGCACCCAAAATCAATGCCGGAAGAATCTTCGGTCCATACAGCAATATTGCAGCCAAGCCGATTCCCGCTGGGGGCCAGAATGCGGAGATGTCCGCAGCCTGCGTGGCGATATGCTCACTGGCTTCGCCCACAAAAATGTAAACAATCGCGACGAGCAGAATGCGTCCTCTGTGCTTCACCGAAAGCCCTCATTGGTGGATCGGCGCGCGATTCTTCTTCACGTCATACGCGGCTTGGGGGCAGAAGAATCGTACTTGATGTTGACTGAACGCTATCCGAAAAAGCTCAAGTCAGCCAGATGAGGCGGAATGACCGGTGTTGACTGGGACTTACAAATCACTGTGCGAAAATCTTCAACCGCTTACGGCGGGGCCTACCTGAGATCAAAGAACTGGTTGTCGTCCGACTTTCCAAACCAGCCAATGTCATGGGCGTCAGGATTGCCTAGGTACAAACCGCTCGACCAGGTAAACATCAGCTTTCGCCGATCCACGTGGCCGTCCACCCACGCAACGTTCGCTTTCTTTTGCGTGTGTCTAAAATGAATTGAAGGATCGGAACGAAACGACGGATTTGTCGGCAAATAGCGCGGTTCTGCAAAACTGTATTCGGCTGGTCCGTCTGTATTTACGGCAAATGCCGTATCGGCAAACATCACTGTGTCTGCCGGCCGGCGTACCCGCTCACTTTGAATCCCGGTCTTATCGTTTTCTACCACCTGAAAACCATATCCGATGTCGCGCAGCTCGCGCCCGAGATATGCGAGGTTGTAGCCATACCCTCCGCTCGCCCGCTCAAAGGCGGCAGGCTGATCCAGCGGATCGCGAAATGACGGACACGATCGTATCGCTCCTTCAGTGCCAAGGTATGGCACCAATGGACCCTCGCGCCCATCAAAGGGTTCGTCGGCTTTGTTGCGCTTGCCATGCCATCGACTCTTGTTTTCCAGAAAGTCAGCCGCACCAGGACAGAACCGTCCGTTGTATTCGGTCGCGTACCCAAGGTTCGCCAATGCAATTTGGCGTATGTTGGAGGCGCATACCGTAGCCTTCGCCTCCTCCCGCGCACCACGCAACGATGGCAACAGAATCGAAAGCAGAATCGCAACAATCGAAACCACCACGAGCAATTCAACCAACGTAAATGCATGCGCGGGTGCCTCGCCCTTCAGGGTGGGGGACTGAAGACTACGATAAGCCTCAGTAACTCCGGTCCGTCCCCCATCCTTAAAGGATGGGGCACCCAAAGGTCGCATTGTTTTGACGCTTCTACGATTCACGGCACCTGCGCTCCAAACACGATTTGAAATCCGCGCGCGTCGGCAAGATCGACATCCTCATCATCGTCAAAGTCGAGCGGCCGACACGGACTCGACGGCACCAGCACGTCCGGTCCGTGCAGACAATCAAGGAAGTATTCATGATCATCGAGATCGACAACCGCACTCCCATCGACATCGCCAACAAACGTCTCCGCCACATCCGAAACGGCATCGACCTCCGTCGACACTTCGCCCAGCGCTTGCGCGATCAAATCGACAGCCGTCGTGATGCGAATGAAATCAAACCCGACCAGGCCCGCCACCTCGCCCGTGACGGGATCGATCGCCCAGGCAATGTCGAAACCATCACCGCCGGCTGACCCGAGCGTGATATCAACCCGAAGAGCATCATCAGGTCTGACATAGAAATCTTCGGGCAACACGCCACCGGGAAGCATCGCCACGGACGACAGATCAGCGTAGCCGTAAACGCCTTCATCCACAGCACTTAGCCCATTCGGGTTTTCGACCACCAACCCGTCGAATGGCGGCCCTTGCAGCTCGAACCCTTCCGTCGTCCAAGTTCCGGAATTGCCGGCAGGCACCCAGAACGGGTTGGCTGGCGGAAAGGTTCCGTCGCCGAAATTGTCGTCCCAAGTCATCACCGAAAACTGTGCAATTGGATCGACGATGTGGGAACCCGGAATCAAATACCAAAGGTCGTCAGCCAGCCCGTTGCTGTTGGCGTCGCGGCTTATCTCGATGATGCCGACTTCCGCCCATCGCCGATTCGGATTGGCAGCCGCCCAAAACGCATTGCCAAATACGATCGCATCGAGTCCGAACGGATTGGCATGATCGTCAAGCACCGTGTGATCGAACGCCAAAGTCAATCGCCCGCCAAACCCACCTAACGAAACCACGCCAAGTTCATTTCCTTCGCCACTACCGCCACCACTCGGCGCACCGAGCGCTTGCGTCGCATCGTTGAATTGCCGGTCATTGACGAATTGCCCCGGTGCGGGTTCGTATTCGATCACGGTCGTCGCGAATGGACTTCCTGCTTGCGCAGCGCTTGAAACGGTCAACGCGCAAACAAGCATCGCAAACAGAGAGGAGGACGGGCGCTGCGCCAATGCCGCAGCGCCCCATCCTCCACCCTCCCTTCCGGAAAACACCTCCAACATTCCGTACAACACTTTTAGCGTCTCCGCCGGCCAAGAACGAGTCCGCCGCCAACCACAAGCATTGCGAACGTCGCAGGCTCGGGGATCAATTGAAAGATCGCCGCATCGCCAAACGGACCGAATCCGTCGCGTCCCATGAAGTACACACTCCCGTCGCGAACGTAGACATCGGTCGCTAGATTATTCGCGGCAGCACCAGACAACGTACCCAGCGATTCTGCCGTGTTCGTCAATAGATCGAACGCATAGGGACTCGAATTCGTAAACGTCGGATCGAATTCGACCCCGAACAAACTTCCTCCGTCACTCTCCATCACCGGCGAACCGGTCCCGGGCACAAGGAAACTGCCGTTGGCATCCGATCCACCGTAAGGCGTTACCTGAACGCCACTTACATGATCATTCACCTGGTCGGCGGAGTATTCCAGCACCTTCGATCCGTCGGTGAAATCGAACAAGCCGGCATAGAAATTCCCGTTCGGATCGAAACCCGTCCCGCCGCTTGCACCGCCAAGTTCAGCCAGCACCGTGTAGCTGTCCGAGTCGTCGAAATAGAACGCGACGTTGTTGCTGGACGGCGCCACACCAGTTCCGTAAACGCGGTTTCCGTCGGTGCTGAGACTAAACACGTTCGCACCAACCGACTCATCCAATATCTGCGACGTCACCCAGTTCGTCCCGTCGAACGAACTCCTGAAAACATTGGCTGACCCGCCCAACGAAAAGCTCTGCACGTGCGCCCAATACACTTCACCGTTCACAACGGTGATCGCATCGGGCGAGTAATCGCTTCCCGAAAACGTAGCCGACCGAGCCACTTCAACCGTATTCACGCCGTCAAAGTGTCTGACCACATTTTGATGCAACGGACTACCACCGCCATCCGTGCCAACCTGCTCGGCACCGTAGAGATAAAACCCGTCATCCCCAACGGCAAAATGCGATGCATTCGACCCCGACCAGACTTCGCTCGACGACCATCCCGGTGCCGCATCGAACGTCAACGCCGCCTGCGCCGTATCACCAAAAAAAGTGCCGCAAAGTGACACTATTCCAACAACAACGCCAGTCCACCTTCTTCCCATGTACATATTCCACCTCCAGATACTGCCCGAACGTTTCGGGCCAAACCGTCAGCCGCCTGTAACGCGCACTTCGGGCGCGTCACGCGACTGCTTCGGTTTGCATGGACGGAGGTGATCCACTTCGCTGCGGTCAACAGACGCCATCGGAAAGCAGCGCACATCGGGCGCAAAGTGGTTTCATTGGGTCGAGAGAGTAACTGGACCGGAGAGTCGACAGATTTTCGCGAGAGAAAGAATCCGGCAGCCATGAGCCCTTATCCTCGAAGGCCCCAACCTCAGTCGCACCGCCAATCGGACCCGCGCTGCGGGCAATCCAATCGTACATGCACAAACCGAAGAGCTAAGGTTCGCTGGCCGGTCTCCTGACTTCCGGGCAAATCGACACCTGCCATACAAGCTGCGCTCAATGCGTTCAAGCCTTGTATACAAGCGTCAATCGGTCCTACTAGCCGCGCCTTCTAAACCGCTTTCGCCCCAAAATCGCGACGACCACCATCATGGTGGAGCGGTAAATGGCGTGTTGCAGCGTTCGTTCCCGGTCACAGTAGCGGGTCTGTTCCGGATTCTCACCGGATTCCCGATTCTGCCTGACACATCCGATGCCAAGCCACCAGCAACCGCCCGGATTATCTTCCCGCGCCCCCAAATGTGTCAAGATGATAAAAAAACGTCGGCAAGTTCTGTTGCGTCAAGCTGTTGCGGATGCGATCGTCGGCAGCCCCTCAATCAGCGCACTGCCAATTCTAAGAATCGTCGCCCCGCAACCGATCGCGATATCGTAATCACGACTCATCCCCATCGACATGTGGCGGAAGTGTTCGCCCACCTCAACCTCGTGGGTGATTTCATCGTACAACTCGCGACACCGCATGAAGCAATCGTAAATCGTGTTGCGGTCTTCGGTCAGCGGCGCCATCGTCATCAACCCACACAAATTTACATTGGGAAGCGTCGCCAACATTTCAGCAAGGTGGGTCGCAGCACCGACAGCCACCCCAAACTTCGACGATTCGTTGCTCGTGTTGACCTGCATGAGTACGTCAACGTCAGTGTCGCGCGCGACAGCTTCACTGCTGATCTCTTCGCCGAGCCGGAGACTATCCACCGAATGAATCATCTCGACCCACGGCAGCACAAGCTTCACTTTGTTGCGTTGAAGGTGTCCGACCATGTGCCATCGCGGTCGTGGCATCGCGCCAGCTTGCATGTCGCGGGCACGCTCGGAAAGAAACTCGTGAATCGCTTCGCCCCGGGCGGCCAACTCTTGGGGCCGACTCTCCCCCAACTCCGTCCAGCCCAGATCGACGATGTTCTTGAGCAGTTCGATCGTCGCGTACTTGGTGACGGCTACGATCTTGATCTCGTCTGGCTGACGATTGGCATTTTCGCAAGCCTCGCGCACGCCGTCGTGAACCTTTTGAAGATTGGCCTGCAATTGCTTGGAGAATTCCGACATGACGCCTCGCTGCGTTCTCGCCCCTGTTGCCATACAACCTTAATTCGCACGAACCGAATTCGCAATCGGAAACATAACAAACGCACCGTCGCAAGCGGTTGACGAAATTCGATCTCATCGACACGATGGCGCGGATGGCCACCATGGAAGACATCATCGCCGATCCGCCAGCAGCAGAGACGCTGTTCGACCCAGCCACCGCCTTCGGAAATAAAGGCCCATTCGAGCTGGAAATCGGGTGCGGCAAGGGCGGGTTTATCCTGCGCCGGGCGCTCGACAACCCCGAAATGCGCCTTTTGGGCATCGAATGGTCGAATAAATATTTTAAGCACGCTGCCGACCGGATGGCCCGCCGCGGAGCCGACAATGTCCGCATCATGCGCACCGACGCCCGCCACTTCGTCATCCACCATCTACCAGTAGAGTGCCTGTCAGCACTGCACATCTACCACCCCGACCCGTGGCCCAAGAAGCGTCACCATCGCCGGCGACTTTTCCAAACGGACTTCATCGATGCCGCGATTCGCGCACTGATTCCCGGCGCTCGATGGGCGATTCAAACCGATCACGCGGAATACTTCGAGTGGATCACAGATTTGATGGAACAAACCGAAGGCATCGAACGTACAGAATACGACGACCCGAAATTCGGAATCGTCGAAGCATCCGCCCAGACCAATTTCGAAATCAAGTACCGCGAAGAGGGCCGTACCATCTACTCGCTCGCGTACCGAAAGCTTAAATGACCCAGGCACCGACCGACTCCAACGTCGCAATCCCGCCGTCATCAAAGACGTTGCAAAAGAAGCAACGAGGCACACAAGAAAGCAGCGAGCACACACCGCGCCTCAGGCATTACATCATCGCAATTCTAGTGCCGATCAGCTGGTCGTTTTCATTCGTCGCCGGCAAGTACGTGATGACCGTCACGCCTGCGGGACCGTTCACTGTTTCGATGTTCCGGTTCGTCACCGCACTCATCGCCTTAACACCGATGGTGTTTTTCATCAAACGCCTGCGCAAAGTTCCGCCGCGCGATTATGCGTGGATGTTTCTGCTCGGGTTTCTTTGCGTCACGCTCTACCATTACCTGTTCTTTCGAGGCTTGGCACTCGCGCCAGCCGGCATTTCGAGCATCGTCCTCGCCACGCTGCCGATCATGATCAACATTTGCGCGGGGCTGTTTCTCGGCGAGCGCGTAACGGTCAATACGTTCATTGGCGGAGTCATCGCAGCCACTGGCATCACAGTCATCGCGCTGGAAAAGGGCAACTGGACGTTGGCTGGCTGGGGTCGCGGCGAAACGTTTATTCTGTGCGGCGCGTTCGCCTGGCTGCTCTATACGCTGCTCGGGCGCGACCTATACCGAAAGTACAACCCGGTGATGGCCAGCATCTACGTCTTCGCATTCGGCGTCATCGCCTGCCTGCCGGGAGCGATGACCGAATCGACGTTCTACGAACTCGCCGACCAATCATGGCATTGGTGGGGATGCATCAGCTACATGGGTGTCGCAGCCACAGCCTTCGGCGTCGTCGCGTTCAACACCTCGATCCGCATCCTCGGGGCTGGCAAGACGGCGATGTTCTTGCTCATCGTCCCACCAACCACGAACATCTGGGGATACTTACTCTTCAACGAGCCAGCCACTTGGATCAAATCGATTTGTATCGTCATCGTGCTGTTCGGCGTGTGGTTGGCGATTAAGCGGCCCCGTAAGCTTGCGAATTAGCAAATGGAAATTGACCAATGGCCAGCGAAATTGCGTTTAAACTCGAAGAAGCGACTGACGTGTTGTCGCGCACTCCCGGCGTCCTAAGGACGATGCTTGTCTCACTGCCCGAGCATTGGACTTCAAACAACTACGGCCCCGAAACGTTCAGCCCATTCGATGTTGTTGGCCACCTAATTCATGGCGACCGAACGGATTGGGTAAGCCGCGCTCGACAAATCCTGGATTCGCAGGATGCGAAGCCATTCGCACCGTTTGACCGATACGCAATGTACGAAACAAGCCGCGGCAAGAAAATGTCGCAACTTCTGGACGAATTCGCAAATGTCCGCAACGAAAGCCTGAAAGAACTCGCCTCCCTGAACATAAGAGAGTCACAATTGGACCTACCAGGAAAGCACCCGGTATTCGACAAAGTAAAATTGCGCGAGTTGCTCGCCACATGGGTAGTCCACGACCTGAACCACATCCACCAAATCGCCAAGTCGATGGCCCACCAGTACCGCGACGCCGTCGGTCCGTGGCAAGAATATCTTTCAATCCTGCCGGATGAACCGAAGGAATCACCATGACCGAATCAGAGCATGAAAGGCCAACCATCCCGCAGCAGTGCCCGAAGTGCAGTTCCAATATGGAAACCGGCTTCGTTCACGGTGGAGAAGATGTGATTTGCTGGTCAGTTGTCAATCGCAACGAAGTGATTGAAGACTTCACGAAAGAGGTGCTCTATCTTCAACGCAAGGACTGGCCAAAGTCCTTCAAATTCTCTGGTGTCCAAGACCCCGAGCCACTCCGCGCCCATCGATGCGCAAACTGCAACCGGGTTTTGTTCGCTTACGAAGAGGCACTCGACTGGAAGGAATTTAAGAAGAAGTAAAACTCTCGAGGGCAACTAGCGAACCGCAAGTAACTTCACACAATCAACGACCCACTCGCCAAAATTGGGCGACGTTGCCGTTCGAAACCGAAAGTGATGCGTCTTGGACAATGGCGGCATCCGCCCAAGATTCGGTCCATATACCCGAACGTCTTCATCCCCAATCGAATCTTCCAATGCCATGACGAACTCAATCTGATCAAGGCTCTCCCACCCTTTTATTAGTTTGAGTAGAGTGTTTGTATCGTCTTCAGCGCACAGCGATTCTGATTCAACACCGCACAAAGACGCTATTGCCCTACGAATATGAATCGCCAACGCGCAGTTGTGCTCTTGAATTTCCAGTGACTCAACGAATTCAGTATCTGATGTTCGCCGCTTTAGCATCCCATGGCCCATATAGACACGAATTTAGATTTCCGCGCGGCGTAAATGCCGCGCACCGATGGCCATCGCCGCAAACCCACCGACGAGCGCCACCGCAATCATCACGCCCACGATCAAAATCGTCGGGCCGTCGAGCGCTTCGTCGAAACCGCGCATCCGGTTGTGATACCCGACAGCCCCCATCCCGCTTAGCATCGTCAGTACAAGCATGACTGAGATGACTAGATTTACCGTGCCGCCGAAACCGTTGGCGATGCGGGCTGCATTGCGCTGCTCGAACATCGGCAGCCGCGCACCGATCCCCACCGCGAATCCGCACAATCCGAAACAAGTCGCCACCGTGACAGCCACCTGAAGCACTGCCCAGTCCAGCGGCATCTTCAACATGATGACGGCTAGCACTGTTGTCGAAAACGCAACGCAGGTCGATACAGTCATCGCGAACGCAAACTTCGCAACCAATATCTGCCATGCCGACAGCGGCAGCATTCCAATCAGCCAAAGCTGCTGCCCCTCGAGCGAAACAAGCGGAAACACGAACCGACTCGTAAACGTCGCGAGGATGAAACTCAGCGCCCCGAAATTCAAAAACGGAATCACCATCCCCCAGCCCTCCAGCGGCTTGGCACCGGATAGCTTGGGCACGTTCACCAGGTACAGCGCCATCAGCCCGAACAGCACGACCAATTGCGTCCATTGAATCGGATCGCGAAAGAACGTCCGCAAATCCTTCGCCGCGATAAGTCGTTGCCCCAACGGCAGGTAGAAAAAGACCTTGCTCGCCAGTCCAACGGCAGGCGATGCTTCGGTCGATCGCTCACCCCCGCGCGACGACAGCGCCCGGTCGAATGCGGACATAAACTTCAGCGACACGATTCGCACCGCGATCAAACTCAGAAACATTGCGTTGGCAACGGTGACTGCCAGGTACGAAAGCGCCAACGTCGTCTGCGATTCGATGGCGGCTTCCACGCCTTTGACGACCCAACTGCTGGGAAGCAATGCCGACTGAACAAAGTTGATCCGCAGCAGAAAATTCGTCAGCCATTGATCCGACGCAGCGTCCTGTGCCGTCACGGATTGAATCGCCCAGATCAAACTGCCAGCCAGTACCAACGCAGCGATGATGATTAAACGCCGGCGCAAATTACGATCCAAGAAGCGCGCAATCAACCACGCCAGCACCAGCCCCGCCGCACCGGGAATCGGAACGAAGCAAATGAAAAACGAAATGAAAAACAAATAGTAATAACCAACCGCATCTGAATTCACGTCGGCCATCGCGAACATCAACGGCAAGCCAAGCAGAACGAGCGACCAACTCGAAAAAATCAGCGTCTCAAAATACTTAAGCCAAACGTAAGCCCGCGGTGGCACCGGTGACGAAAGCAGGTAAGCGGCTTCCTCTACAGCAAAGAGTGACGTGTACGCGATGATCGCGTTCGACACGGTAAGCATCACCAGCATCGCGACAAAGAAGAAGCTAAACACCATCGGGATGGCGATCGCCGCTTCCATTCGCGACTGCTTGAGAAACATGAACACAGCAATGAACAGCAGGTAGAGTCCAACCCACACAACGCCAAGCAGCGCCATCGTCGTCAGAAACTTGATCGGCGAATCGGCGATCGCCTGCGACACGCGGTTGCGTAGCGCGACGGCTTTCACCCGTACGAGCGAAAGAACGCCAACAGGCGAGTGCAAAATCGCGACCGACGTATCAGGACTCGACGACATGCGAATCCCCCTCAGCGAGCGGCTTATCTGCCGGCACGGTTTCGATACCGGGACCTCCGTTCGACTGCAATTCCGGATGGGTCAGTTCGAGGAATATATCTTCAAGCGAATGTTCTGCCGCAGCCTGGGCTCGCAGTTCAGCCATCGTTCCAAGGCAGACCAACTGCCCGTGATTCAAAATACCGATCCGGTCAGCCACTGCCTCAGCGACGCCCAGGGTGTGCGTACTCATGAACACAGTACGCCCCTGATTGACTCGCTCGCGAAACAAATCCTTCACCACGCGGACGGTTCGCGGGTCCAATCCGACCATCGGCTCGTCGATGATCAGCACTTCCGGATCGTGCATCAAAGCCGCAGAAAGCACCACCTTCTGCTTCATCCCGTGCGAATAGCTTTCGGTGAGCTTGTCGAGAAAATCGCCCATCACCAATCGATCAGCCAATTCGCCGATGATTCGCTTCTGGTCAGCCGCCGGAACGCGATACATCTCACCGACGAACAGGAGAAATTCACGAGCGGTCAGCTTGTCATAGAGAAACGGTTGATCGGGCACATACGCAAGTTTCGCCTTGCCAGCCAACCCATTGAGTCCCATCCGATGCCCGCAAACATCGATCGTTCCGCGCTGTGGATGCAACAAGCCGCAGATCATTTTGATCGTCGTCGTTTTGCCAGCACCGTTCGGACCGAGAAATGCGAACAACTCGCCGCGCGGAATGCTCAACGTCAAATCATGAACAGCCACCTTGCGCCCAAAGTGCTTGTGAACTGATTGGATGTCGATGGCTAAATTCATTGCGACGTGGCAACTCCTTTGATGTGCGTTCAACGAAACGTTTTACTCTTCTTCCCCACTTGGCAGATCGACCATCCGGATACGTTCGAGTCGTTTGGCGTTATAAGGTTCGGCTTCGATATTGAGCGTCCCGATGATGGGCAACTTCACTTCCTGTCGAACGACAACGCCATTGGTCTTGACCCAGGCGCGGGCTTTCCCGGCTTCTATGACGAAACACTTTACCTCGCCTTCGTCCGTCTCGATCGCCTCCCAACCCGTCACCTTCACGAGCAGCGGAATCAACTTTGAACCCACACCGGTCAGCGCCGCAACCGGATTAAACACATGCGTCCGCCACGATTGACCTACTTCAAGCCGCGGCAAAGTCGCAAACGGTCGAAACATGCTGTCCACCGTACCGACCGCACCGGCATCGACTTTGAAGTACTGCGTTCGCGTACCGAGGTCCATCTTGAACGCCAGATGTCCGCTGTACCGCTCGCCGAGCAGACTGAATTTCTCGCCTGCTCCAAACAGATCCATCCTGATTTCGTCGAGATGCCCTTCCTTGGTGAAGTCCGAATCGATCTCGATCCGAAGCGTCGGTACCGGGCCAAGACCGTCGATCCAGACGGTATCGCTGCGCGAGATGCGGGCTTTGTTTTCGCTGTATTTCGTCCACACCGTCCCGACGCGCCGTTTGAATGGATCGACGATTCGAAGCTGGGTCTGCATCGTCTCCTCGGTCAGCCAATCACCGCCATCGTAGCGCGGGGCATCGACCGCGGTCCATGCCGGCCAAACGTCGTGCCACGCCAGCCAAGCCATCGATATCAGCCAGAAAACGAAAAGCACCAGGATAGAAAGACGCGAGATCATGCAACGATCCACAGAAGATGGGTGACGCTGGACGGTTGAATCGGCTGATTGTAGGGTGACTGCAAGATGCGGGTCAATCGACTCGCGATCTGCACGCAACCGACGCGCGATTCAGACAAGTTTATGCGCTCGTTTCGAAAATGACCGCCAATTAAAAGACGCAATCCGGGCTGCCTACGACTGGTATGAATCCCACCGACACAACGCCAACGAGACGCAATCGCCGGTGGGGACGTCGCATCCTTTGGTCGCTGCTTGCGCTTTTCGGCACCCTCGCGATCGTTGCCGTCGTCGGTTGGTTTGGATTTCAAAAAATCCCCTCGTGGTACAAACCGGTTCGCGTCGCGAGCAGCGATCTGTCGCGCATCCGCAACAGCCTCCCCAACGCTTACGATTCGTTCAATGCCCAGATTCAAAAGGGTGAAACGTTCGACTTCAAACTGATCGACCGCACCGTTTCCGAATGGCTCGTCGCCCGCGCCGAATTGTACCCCGATGCCGAAAACTGGTTGCCCAAGTGGCTGCGCGATCCGGTAGTCATTTTCGACGACAACAAAGCCATCATCGGCGCCCGCGTCGATTATCAAGGATGGCGGGCAATCGTTGGCATCCACCTCACGCTCGACATCACCAACGAATCGATCACCGCCCGAATTGTCAAAGTCACTGCCGGAGCGCTGCCGGTTCCGTTGTCGCAGCTCGTCAAACCGATCGACGATTTCCTGAAAGACGAAGACCTCGACGTCGAAACCATGCCCGACCCTGCGGCTATCGTCTTCAAACAGTTGCTTGACGTCGGAGCAGCCAAGGCACTTCACGATGGGTTATATTGGCGCAATGTCTTCAAAGCGCCCAATAGCCGCCACGTCCTCAAAGTTCGCGGCGCATCGACCGCCAACGGGGAATTGAAAATTCGCATCGAACCGCGATGATTCATACACCCGGTTTCTAATTCAAACTGACACACCCACAGGGGAGTAAGCCGATGTCCGTGCAACCGAAGAAACGACCGTTTGTCCTGATCGTTCGTGACGGCTGGGGGGCGAACCCGCACCCCGAATGGAACCATGCCAATGCGGTCCACCTCGCCAAGACTCCCGTCGATGACCGGTTGATGAACGAGTACCCGCACGTGCAAATCAAGACATGTGGCGAAGATGTTGGCCTGCCGGCTGGCATCATGGGCAACAGCGAAGTCGGTCACCAAAACATCGGTGCAGGCCGCATCGTCGATCAGGAATTGCTGCGGATTTCCAAGACCATCCGCGACGGATCGTTCTTTGAGAATGAAACGATGCGTACCGCATTTGCGCGCGCCAAAGAAACCGGTGGCAATGTTCATATCCTCGGGCTTTGCAGCGATGCAGGCGTCCACAGCGTGCTTGCTCATCTGTATGGCATCCTTGAACTTGCAATGCGCCTCGACTTCAATGGCGAGCGCGTATTCCTCCATGCCTTCGCCGACGGACGAGACAGTCCACCGACGGCTGGCATCGAGTTTGTCCGGCAAATTGAGGCGAAAATGAAGGAATTCGGCATCGGTCGCGTCGCCAGCGTCATAGGCCGCTATTACGCCATGGACCGCGACAACCGCTGGGAACGTGTCGAACGCGCCTATCAACTATTGACCGCGGGCAGGGGCAACCGCTTCGAGTCGGCTGCCGACGTGTTTCAGTCCTATTACGACAACCCAATCGATTCGAATCGTAGCGGTGACGAATTCGTCGAGCCCGGCGTGATCACCGATGCCGACGGAAAACCGCTCGCGACAATTGGTGATGGCGACAGCGTCATCTTCTTCAACTACCGAGGCGACCGCCCGCGCGAACTGTCGAAGGCATTCACGCTCGATACGTTTCCATTTGAGGGCATAGACAAGGACGGCACCACGCGAACGATGGGGTTTGATCGTGCCAAAAAACTTGATGTCTACTTCGCCACCATGACCGCTTACGAAACCGGATTGCCCGTCAACGTCATCTTCAACAAACCAACAAAAATGAAAGACATATTCGGCCAATACATTTCCGAACTCAGACTCAGGCAGTTCCGCTGCGCCGAAACGGAAAAGTTTCCGCACGTAACGTTCTTCTTCAACGACTATCGCGATGAACCGTTCGGGGGCGAAGACAGACAAATTGTGCCGTCACCGCGCGACGTTTCCACTTACGATCAGAAACCGGAAATGAGCGCGTATCCGTTGACCGAGAAAGTGCTCGCCGCCATCGAATCGAATCGTTACGACGCTATCATCGTCAACTTCGCCAATGGAGACATGGTCGGCCACACCGGAAACCTGCAAGCTGCCATCGATGCAGTGCAAGCCGTCGATGAATGCGTCGGCAAAGTCATCGACGCCACGCTCAAACAAGGGGGCTGCCTAATCGTCACTGCCGACCACGGCAACTGTGAGCAAATGATCGACCCTGCGACCAATCTGCCGCACACATCCCACACAACGTATGACGTCGAATCCATCGTCGTCGATGACGATCACAAAGGAACAACTTTGCGTAAAGGTGGAAGGTTAGCCGACCTCATGCCAACCGCATTGGCAATGATGGGCTTGAAGCAACCCCAAGAAATGACCGGCCAATCACTGCTACCATAATCCGATTGGATGCCCCATCCTTGAGCGAGGCGGAAGGGTGGGGTACTGAGCAACTCAAGAAGCTGTCAATGCGCTCGCCCGCGCAACAATCCATCGATCCATCCGGGCCTCAAGAATCGAAAGTGGCTGAGCCCCTTGCGACAATAGTTCATCGTGAAATTCGCGCACATCAAACCCATCGCCGAGGTGTCGTTCTGCTTTCTCGCGCAAACGCCGAATCGTCAACTCGCCAATCTTGTATGCCAATGCCTGACCTGGCCACGCGATGTACCGATCGACCTCGGAATTGATATTCAGTTCACTAAGACCCGTATTGGCTTTCATATAATCCACAGCCTGCTGCCGCGTCCAGCGTTTGCGATGTATTCCTGTGTCCACCACCAACCGCGCCGCTCGCCAGGCATCGTACGCCAACCGACCGAAACGTGATTCCGGCGTTTGGTAGCCATCAAGCTCGTACCCAAGCCCCTCGGCATACAACGCCCAACCTTCTATGTATGCCGTGAAACTACCATGCCGGCGAAACTTCGGCAGGCTTTCGTTTTCCAGGTCCAACGGAATCTGAAACAGATGGCCCGGGTACGCCTCGTGGTATGTCAACGCCTCCATGGTATAGGTCGGCCGTTTGTCGGCTTCGTAGGTATTGACATAGTAGTACCCCGATCGCGAACCATCCTCTGCCGGCGGATAGGCATAAGCTGCCGGTGCCGATGCAGCCCGAAACGCCTCGATCTCTTTCAACCCACAGCGGGCTTGCGGGAGTCGGTTGAATAACTTCGTCAGCTTCGGCTCGGTGCGATCCAAAATAGATCGCGCAAGGGACATGAGTTCTTCGCCGGACTTGGCTTTGAATCTCGGCTCGGTGGTCATGTATGTTATGAACTCATCCACCGAACCCACAAAACCCATCTCGCCGCGCACCTTGTCCATCTCGTCGCGGATGCGGGCGATCTCATCAAGTCCGGTCTGATGGATTTCATCTGCCGACAGTTCCGTTGTTGTGTGGTAGCGAATCAGCTTGTCATAAATCGCATCACCATCGGGCACGTCCCAGATACCAACCGTATCCCGCGTTGCCGGTAGATAATCATCCACGACGTATGCATTCAATCGGTCATAACCAGGCAGCACGGATTCGACGATGGCTGATTCAATTGCTTCACGCAATTCACGTCTTGTTGCTTCGTCGAAATTCTCTGGGAATTTATAAACCGGCGCGAAGAATTCGCTTTGTTCAGGAGCATCGACCAAGTGCGTTTGAATTTGCGGCAAGACCTTCTCAATGATGACGCGAGAACGAACATACCCTTGTTCGACGCCCGCACGACAATTCGCAATCACCTGATCGACCTGTGTCGGCCAGGCGCGGAGGCGAGCGATGTAGTCGCGATAATCTTTCTGCGTTTCAAATGGGTGATAAACAAGAATCAACGGAAAAGAAAGGTGCGGGCTACCCTGATGCTTGATGGGCATGAGCCTCGATTTGCACCCACTGTAAAGTAAGCCATCGAGAAGCTGTCGCTCAAATATTGTGCAGTTCGAGCGCGCCATCGCCGACATGCTCGTTCGATCCAGCCTTGCGACTCGCTCAGCCAGACTGCGTCGATGTGCGCACCATCTTTCGTGCGCGCTTTCCGACATATCGTCGAGGCGATCATTGTATCGATTGTCGCCAATATCCGTCGCCCGCGTCGGCGAATGGACCAACCGCGCTTCCCAGTATTCATCGAACAGAGCGTCGGCCTGCTTTTCGGGCGATACACACCCGACTAATATCAACACCGTGATCGCAAGCCAGGAACCCGCACAAAACTTCAGTGAGTTTGCCATTGGCCTCATACCTCAACCACGCCAAGCAATTCTTCCGTTTGGTCAAGAAGGCCTTCAAATATCTGCATCGCATCTTCAATCGGTTCTGCCGTCGTCATGTCCACGCGAGCAAGTTTCAACAAATCCACTGGATACTGACTACACCCCGCTTTCAAAAACGCGAGGTAGTCATCCACCGCGCCCGGTTCGTTAGCACGAATACGCTTGGCTATGTTGCTAGCCGCACAGTAGCTTGTCGCATATTTATAGACATAAAAATTATAGTAGAAGTGCGGAATGCGAATCCAATAGCTGGCTACCAAGTCGTCGTGGGCGTAATCTTTACCATAGTAGCGATGCATGATTTCGCTGTAGTTTTCGCTGATGGCGTCAGCCGTTAGTGCTTCGTTGGCTTCAGCCATCTCGTGAATCTGTTTCTCGAAAGTGCTGAACATCGTTTGACGGAATACGGTTCCGCGAATCGTTTCGAGGAATTCGCAGAGCAGCGACAGCCGAACCCTGGGGTCTTCCGTTCGATCGAGTACGTAATGTTGCAGCAATATTTCATTAAGAGTGGAGGCTACTTCCGCACAGAAAATGTCGTAGTTGCTGTAAACGTACGGCTGCGTTCCGCGCGAGTAGTAGGAATGCATCGAGTGCCCTATCTCGTGGGCCAGCGTCGACACACTATCGTAATTACCCTGGTAGTTTAATAGTATGTACGGAGAGGTCAGGTAGGTGCCGCTGGAATAGGCTCCACTGCGTTTGTTTGGCGTCGGATACACATCGACCCAGCGCGAGTCGATCCCCTTGTCCATGGCGTCGAGATAGTCCGACCCGAGCGGTTCCAGTGCCTCGCGCATCAAAGACACGCCTTCTTCAAAGGTGTACTTCGTGTCGGAATCGTCCACAAACGAGACAAACATGTCATAGTCATGAACGCCCTCTTTTAGCTTGAGGGCTTTTCTCTTGATCGAAAGATATCGATGCAGCAACGGCAGGTGCTTGTCGATGGTCTCGACCAATGTATTGTAAACCGAAACGGGTATGTTCCCGCCGTCCAGCGCTGCCGAAAGACAGCTTTCGTATCCACGGGCCTTCACCGAAAACAAATGGCTTTGAACGATGCCGTTGAGCAGCGCCGCACCCGTGTTGCGAACGCCATGGTACCCACCGACCAACCCCTCATACGCATCCTTGCGAACGCGTCGATCGGGCGAGCGCATGAACAAATAGTACGCCGCATCGTTCAAAGCGACATCGTTACCGTCTTCGTCTTTGATGTCCGGAAATTTCAAATCGGCATTGGTCAGCAGGTTGTAGGCGTTGTAAGGCGTGCGACGGACCTGCCCTGCCATCGCGATCAATTCTTCCTCACGCGCCGAGAGAATGTGTTTCTTTTGGCGGAACAAATCATCGAATGCCTGGCGATAGACGGCCAGCTCATCGTTCTCGCCCATCCACTTCTGGATGGTATCGAAGCCGATTGCGGTCAGTTCAGGTTCGATCCAGCTGACGGCTTCGCTGTATCGAACCGCGAGTGCGGTCGCGATCTGATCGATCTCCTGCGTTTCACCGATCGATGTATCTTCGTCAGCCCGCAGCGAAGCGTAAACCATCACGCGATCGATCCTGGCTTCGGTCTCATCGCGAAGCGTAAGTGCGGCAAGCAACCGATTGCCCCCTTGCGAAAGAGTGCCCTTCAGCTTCACCAGATCCGGAATCGCACCTTCCAGCGCATCGTGTTCGGCTTGCCACGAATCCTGCGTGGCAAAGATGTCTTCGGTCGCCCATTTGTATTTGGTTTCGATCTGGTCCCGCGTTTGAAGTTCCTTCTTACCGGGGGCAGTCGCCGTCGAACTGTGCAACCGAAAGTCGCCAATCATTGGTTTCTCCGCGGATGGTTGAATCTCTATCGATGATATAAATGCGTAATGATCAGCCGCTTCCAAAGCAACTGATTACTTGCTGCGAACCACATGCGTACCGGTCTTTCCAGCTAGGGCGTCGAGGCAACCTGCGATACTCGTGATGACAGCCCGCGCGTCGGGGTTCCTGGATCGCGTCAGAAAATCGACACACGCATCCACCTTTGGCCCCATGCTTCCATCCGGAAACTGACCGTCTTCGCGATACTGACGGGCTTCGTCAACCGTCAATCGATCAAGTTGCTTCTCGTCCGGTTTTCCGAAGTTCAAACAAACCTTGTCCACATCGGTCAGGATCGCCAGCGTATCTGCTTCCACTTCACTCGCCAAAAGTGCCGACGTCAAATCCTTATCGATCACGGCTTCGATGCCTTCATACCCACCGGACGGATCCTGAAAACAAGGAATCCCGCCACCACCACAACAAACAATCAGCCGCCCAGCATCGAACAATTCGTGGATCAGCTCAATCTGCAGAATCTCCTGCGGCTTGGGCGAAGGCACCACGCGGCGATACCCCTTCGGTGGAAAATGCTTCACAATCCAACGGTCGGAATCCTTTCGCTCGCGCATCGTTTCTTCATCGTAATACTGACCAATCGGTTTGCTGGGGTTTTCAAACGCGGGGTCGTTGGGATTGACACGAACGCTCGTGATGATCGTGGTAGCCGTCACATTCGAGGTACGCTTCACCATCTCGTTGCGGATGCACTGGCAAATCATATAACCCATGCCAGCCTGAGTATCTGCAACGCACAAGCCAAGATCGATCGGATAAACTTCGTCGCGAGACAACTCGACCCGGCGTAGAACGGTCCCAACTTGCGGCCCGTTGCCATGCGTTAACAAAACGTGATGCCCAGCATCGATCAAATCGGCAATATGTACGGCTGTGATGCGCGACTGCGCGAATTGGCTTGGAATATCTCCGCCAAATTTTCCAGACGAAATGGCGTTACCGCCCAATGCAACAACAATTTTGTTCGGCATCAAGAGTCACCCACCCAGCCAACAGCTATATGCTGGCTGCCACCCATTCTTTACCGACCATTTAGTCAGTAATAGTACCCGCTAGAAAGGCCGCTCGCGCATCGTGCAGGCCATGATCGCCTTGGCTGTGTGCAGGCGGTTCTCCGCTTCCTGAAACACAATCGACTGCGGCCCATCAATTACTGCATCGGTCACTTCCGAACCGCGGTCTGCCGGCAAGCAGTGCATGTAAATCGCGTTCGACTTCGCCAGCTTCATCCGCCGCTCATCGCAAATCCAATTCTTATGATTCGCGTTCATTTTAAGGCATTCCTGCTCGATCGAATCGATCTGCTTATCGCTCGTGGCGTCGCGTTTTTGCAACATCAGATCGTATGCACCCCAACTCTTGGGATATACGATATCGGCATCTGCGAAGGCCTCGTCCATGCTGTCGACGACCTCAAAATTCACGCCAGATTCCTTCGCGTTGGCTCGGGCATGCTCCATGGGCCGCTTCATCAGCTCATACCCATTGGGGTGAGCCAGCGACACATTAAGTCCCATCCGCGTCATCAGCGTAATCAACCCCTGCGGAACCGAAAGCGGTTTGGCGTAACTCGGCGCATAAGCCCAAGTCACCGCGATTTTCTTTCCGCGCACGTCACCGCCAAAATGCTCACGAATCGTCATCAGGTCAGCCAACGTCTGCGTCGGATGATCGACATCGCACTGCATGTTGATCACCGGTACGTCGGCATGCTTGGCCACTTCACGCATGTATGCATTGCCCACTTCAGGAATCAGATCATGTCGAATCGCAATGCCATGTCCCATCTGCCCGAGGATGATTCCAGTATCCTTCGCCGTTTCGCCGTGCGAGATTTGCAGCGATCCCGGTTCGAGGAAATGCGCATGCGCTCCAAGCTGCGTCGCTCCGGCTTCGAAGGCGTTGCGCGTGCGTGTGGACTTGTCGAAAAACAGCAGGTACACCGTCTGATGCGGCAATTCCAAACGATGCTCGCCGCCATGAAACGCAACCTTCAAAGCGTCTGCTGTCGAAAGCAGATGGTCGATTTCCTCTGCTGTAAAGTCCTGCGTCTCGATGTAGTCACGACCCTTTAGATTCATTCATTCAACCTCAGATTCTTTTATCGCTTCACGCGGCGCACCCGTTTGAGCTTTGCCGGAACGTCTTTTCCATTGCTGCAATAATGCCCCGGAAATGCTGCATAGAATGCCGCACATTTGACCAGATGCTCAATTGGTACAGAGTCATTGACCGTGTGGGCGACATCTTCAGGCGCCGGTCCAAACCCAACACAAGGGATTTTGTGCATCCCCGCGATCGACACGCCATTGGTGCTGAACGTCCATCGGTCCACCACCGGCGGTTTGTCAAACAACGCATTGTGCGTGCGGACAGCTGCCTGCACCTGCTTGGCGTCTTCATCGAAACACCACGTCGGGAAGTATTTCTCGGTCTCATATACCAAGCCAGTGTGGCTGGGCCGAGCATAACGCAACACTTTGATTTTGGCTTTCTCGCCGGCTTTTGCGATCGCTTCCTTCACTTCCTTTACCGCCGACGCCTTCGTATCGCCCACCGTCAGCCGCCGATCCAAATGAATAAACGCCCCGCCTGGCACCGCGCACATGCTCGGCGTTTCGCAATCGATGTACGAAACCGTGATCGTTCCGTTGCCGAGAAACTTATTCTTCTTCAATCGCTTGTTGAGTTTTTCGATCTCGGAAACGATGCGGGCCATCTTGTAAATGGCGTTGTCGCCCTTTTCCGGCATGCTGCCATGACAACTGCGCCCATCGGTCCAGACGCCGATCTCCATCCGTCCGCGATGCCCACGCAGAATATTGCAGTTGGTCGAATCGGTGACGACGACCACGTCCGGCTTGATACCTTCTTCCTTGACAATGTACTGCCAACACAAACCGTCGCAGTCTTCCTCCATCGTCGTAAACGTCAAGAGCAGCGACCAGTCGTCACGCTTAATCCCCAGGTCTTTGATGATCTTCCCGGCATACACCATCGCCGGAACTGCCCCTTCCTGATCGCCAGCCCCGCGTCCCCACACATGCGTCTTGGTCAGCTTGCCCTTGTACGGATCGTGCTTCCACTCGCTGCGTTTTCCGACACCGACCGTATCCACATGTGCATCGATCGCGATCAGTTTCTTACCTTTTCCGACGCGGGCATGAAGATTGCCCATGCCATCGACGCGAATCGAATCGTAAGCCTTCGTCGCGGCCAACTCCTTCTTGATGCGGGCAATGACCTTACCCTCTTCTGCACTCTCGCTCGGAATGGCGATGAGTTCGCGCAGGAACTTCACCATCGGCTTTTCGTAGTGCTTAGCCCGCGCATTGATCGCTGCATGATCCAACATTTTCACTTGATATCCTTGTCTCGAAAAATTTGGCGAATCGAACAGCGTAGCGACGACCGCCCAACCCTGCAAGACCGCAAGAGTAGCCCCCGGCCCTTCACACGCCCCACAAACCGCATTTCATTGAAGCCCATCGGCTCATATGGCATAATCAAACTGTGCGGGTAGAGGTGAAACGCTTCTCCTTTCCGCACGTTCGAGCCGCTTTCCCATGCTCCGCGAATCCAAAGATGTCCCGTCGGCGATCTCTTTTACCCTCAACGGAAAACCCACCGACCACGTCGCCGATCCGAATCGTAGCCTCCTCAAAATGCTGCGGGAAGATTTCGAGATTATCTCGCCCAAGAACGGCTGCGAACCGCAAGCCCAATGCGGGTGCTGCACGGTCTGGGTCAATGGCAAACCGCGCCTTTCCTGCACGATGAAATCAACGCAGGTCAGCGGCAAGGACGTCACGACGCTCGAAGGTCTCTCCAAAGACAAGCAAGAACAAATCTCTGAAGCGTTCGTCAGTTGCGGCGCGGTGCAGTGCGGTTTCTGCATTCCCGGTTTCGCTGCCCGTGGCATCAGCATCGTTGACAAGAACCCTGCGCCCACCCGCAGCGAGATCGTCTCCGGCTTGCGCGCTAACCTGTGTCGCTGCACCGGTTACACCAAGATCGTCGATGCCATCGAACTCTACGCCAAGATGCGCCGCGGCGAAGAATCCGCTGACAGCAATGGAAGCGCTGCTGACCCAATGGCTGCCGGCGTGGGTACGTCGCTGCCGAAATACATGGGCCATGACAGCGTTCTGGGTCAGCGCAAATTCATCGACGACATCACCATCCCCGGCATGTTGCACGGGGCGTGTCGCTTTGCCGATCACCCTCGGGCACTCGTCGAATCGATCGACACGTCAGCCGCCACCAACGTTTCCGGCGTCCATCGTGTCATCACTGCCGCCGACGCGCCCGGCGACCGCTACGTCGGTTTGATCGAACAAGATTGGCCGGTCCTCGTCGCCATCGGTGAAGAAACCCGCTGCGTCGGCGACATCCTGGCCATCGTCGTTGCCGACACCGACGACATCGCCAGAGAAGCCGTCGAACTCATCGACGTTACCTACGAAGTGCGCAAGCCATTGACGACACCGCTCGACGCATTGAAGTCCGATGCACCCAAGATTCACCCCAAGGGCAACCTTTTAAGCAAGTCTGCCGTCAAGCGCGGCGACACCGATTCAGGATTTGCGAATTGCACCCATGTCGTCGAACACGAATTCAGCGCCCAGCGCATCGAGCACCTGTTCCTCGAACCGGAAAGCTGCCTCGTCGCTCCCGTATCCAACGGACTTCGCGTATGGTCGCCAGGCCAGGGTGTTTTCGACGATCGTCGTCAGATCGCCAAAGTGCTTGACGTACCCGCCGAATCGATCGAAGTGGAACTCGTCCCCAACGGTGGAGCCTTCGGTGGCAAGGAAGACATGGGCATCCAAGCCCAAGCTGCATTGGCTGCGTTTCTATGCGAAAAACCCGTCAAGATCGTACTGACCAGGCCGGAAAGCTTCCGCCTGCATCCCAAGCGTCACCCGATCGACATGGCCTTCAAGGTCGGCTGCGATGCGCAAGGAAAGCTGATCGCAGTCCACGCCCGACTCATTGGCGACAAGGGCGCATACGCATCCGTCGGCGCAAAAGTGTTGGAGCGGGCCGCCGGACATGCGTGCGGACCGTACAACGTTGAACACGTCGATATCGAAGCGCTCGCTGTTTACACCAATAACCCACCGTGTGGCGCGATGCGCGGATTCGGCGCAAACCAATCGTCATTCGCCATCGAAACCTGCATGGACATGCTCGCAGAAAAAGTTGGCATCGACGGATGGGAGATGCGCTGGCGAAACATTTTGCGCCTGGGCGATACGTTCGCGACCGGTCAAAAACTGGACAAACCGTTCGGGCTTGAAGAATCGCTGCTGGCGGTGAAGGATCAATTCAGGGAAGCGAAGTATGCCGGTATCGCCTGCGGCATTAAGAACGTTGGCATCGGTAACGGCATGCCCGATCTTGGCAAGTGCTGCCTGACCATCGAAGACGACGAAACCATCACCATCCGCACCGGCTTTACCGAGATGGGCCAGGGCTTGTTTACGGTGTGCGTGCAGTTCGCCGTCGAAGTTACGGGCCTGCCACCGAAAACGTTTAACGTCACCACCGACACGCGCCGCGAACTCGACTGCGGGCAAACAACCGCAAGCCGCGGAACCGTCCTCGCCGGCAACGCCATCATCGACGCCGGCGCAAAACTAAAATCCGAACTCGATGCCGGTAAAACCCTCGCCGACCTCAAGGGCCAGGAATACTTCGGCAACTACGCCTGCGAATACACCACCAAATTAGGGGCTGATGTCGAAAACCCGCGCACGCACTTGACGTACGGTTTCGCGACGCAAGTAGCAATCCTCAACGACGACGGCACGCTAAAAAAATTCATCGCCGCCCACGACGTAGGCAAAGCCATCAACCCCAAACTACTGGAAGGCCAACTCGAAGGCTCCGTCCACATGGGACTGGGCTACGCACTGACGGAAGATTTCATCTGCGAAAACAGTGAGATCATGATGGACGACATCAATTCGTGCGGCGTCCTGCGAGCCCACCACATGCCCGAAGTCGAAGTAATCCTGATCGAAGTCCCCGACCCCGAATGCCCCTTCGGCGCCAAAGGCGTAGGAGAAATAGGCCTGGTCCCAACC
The DNA here is from genome assembly GCA_028285105.1 of Alphaproteobacteria bacterium. Lineage (GTDB taxonomy): Bacteria > Planctomycetota > Phycisphaerae > UBA1845 > UBA1845 > UBA1845. The sequence goes on along the minus strand of JANQQE010000021.1, from coordinate 501,441 downwards.
GCAGGAGCAGTAGCCGGCGCCCTATACGCCTTCGACAAAACCCGCCGCTTCAAACTACCCATGAAAGAAGCCCCAGCCGCCCGTGCCATCTGGGACAAAAAGTTCAAACCGTAGGGTCCGCTGTCCGGATCGTTCCTGTGCATAATCATCCCGTAGTAGGTCGGGTCATCGACCCGACACTATTAGGGGAAACGCATAGAATCCAACCATGAATTCAATAGGAAAGCATATCCTCATAACAGCAACAAGTTATTCTCAAAATATCGCCAAGTCTCGCGCAATGATTGCTCATCAAATACGACCCCGCACTCTGGACATTTCCCTGATGACCCAATGCCCACCAACGAATAAGCGCAATCCGTGCATACCATATAGTCACACTCTTTGATTCTCTTTTGCAACCGGCGCTTCTCGCGATGAAATAGGAAGGTCGATACCAGCCCGATCACATACCCTGGAATCAAAACGCCAAGCGGAAACCAGCGCGATTCTGTTGGCGGATTGGTAGCCGGCTGAATCCACCTAATTACCGCGCCGCCGACTAAGATCGCTAAGGCCAAGAGCATGAAGGGCAAGAAACGAAGCTTGCACTTTTGCAGGTATCGCGGGTAACGAGATTTTTGGCGATCTTCCATGCCAAACTCAGGATGGTCTATTTCATCCTAATTCGCAGTGCAACACAGTTATTCTCACCGCATTAGCTCCCGGCGTTTCCATACCATTCTGCGATTTGCGGGTGTTCGAAGATCATGGACTTTTGCAGGTCGAGTTCGATACCAGCCCCACGTTCGCTTGCTCGGCGAAACATTGCCAGGGCGATGGCCACGTCAACGTAGGCCAGACCGACTGCATTGAAATAGATGCGTTCTTCGTCCGATTCGCGACCGGGCTTGGCTCCGGTGACGATATCTACAAGATCGGCATGAATGTCGGAATCCTTCAACTCTCCGGCTTTGTACATCCGGCTTAGCGTTTGCGTGCGATGCTTCACCGTCTCCCAGTCATCGCACACGATTTTGTCGCTGCGCTTCGCCACCTCGAACTCATCCTCCCACCCGCCGATGTGACTGTAAAACGAGCCGGGTTTGACCCAATCGGCTTTGAGCAGCGGGGCCTGGGCACTGGTGGCTGTCACCAGAATATCCGCATCCTTAATCGCAACTTCACTCCGACAGCCAGCTACCTCGAATTGCATGTCCGGACATAGCAGCGCCATCTCCTCAGCGAACTGTTCCTCCTCTGCCTCGGTCTTCGCCGACACCCGGCACAGTTCCAGCGACGGCCTGACGGCCCGCATCGACAGAAGATGCATCTTGGCTTGCTCGCCCGAACCGATGAAACCGATGACGCGCGAATCCTTCGGCGCCAGATGCTTCGCAGCCAACGCACCCATCACCCCGACCCGAAGATTGGAACACAGCGTTCCCTCCAATACAGCGACAGGGAAGCCATGTTCGATCTCCGAAAGTACAAAGACCGCCGTCAGATTCTGTAAACCCTCTGCAACATTGGGTGGAAATACCGAAACCCATTTAACTCCGCAGATTTTCTCGTCAAGCAGCGTTGCAGGAAGGCAGTTGATCCGCTCTTGCGTAGACTCATCGAAGATCTGAACGATCTTTTCGGGAAACATGATCCGCCCACCTTGGTAGGCACGCAGCACGGAATCAGCCGCCTCAATGGCCATGATCGGATCGAGGCACCCCGTCGATAACAAATCTTCTTGTGAAAGATACCGTAGCTTGATGGCATGCAAAGCAGACATGAGTCTTCCCTTTTCTTTAAGAAAGTTAGATGTTCAACTGAATTCTATTCGTGCCCAAGAATCAAGAAACACGCGCCGTCAGGTTCCCCACGTAGCCGTAAATTGATGCACAGAGTACCAATCAAAGCATATAACAAGAGCTGTCGCCATCGCTGGATCAACAATCCCGCTGACATGCGTTGTGGCGCATGGGTTTTACCGTTGCCCAAGCTTCAATAGTAGGCAAGTTCCTAACAAGTAGGGTCCGCTGTGCGGACCGGCTGTTGGAATTTCGAGAACAACATCGGTCCGCACAGCGGACCCTACGTTAGCTTCGCGCGCCCATTGCCCTTGGTGATTTTTCCTACTATTGTCGGCGACTCGCCCGCGCGTTTTAGCCGCCGCGTCACACCGTCTGCGAACGTCTTGCGGACGATCAATACGTACCCGATGCCCATGTTAAACACTTTGAACATCTCTTGCTTACTGACCCCTTGTTTTCGCAGAAACGCAAAGATCGGCGGGGGCGTCCACTTTTTCGTTTGGATGGTAGCGCTGCAATCTTTGGGTAGCACGCGCTCGATGTTTTCTCCCAAACCACCTCCGGTGATGTGGGCCATGGCACTGACGACTCGTTTTCGTTTGTATCCGCGCAAGAGCGACTGCACCGCGTTGACGTAAATCCGCGTTGGGCGCAGGACGGCTTCGCCGAGCGTCTCGCCCAGATCGTCATACTCGCTCGTTAGCTTCAATCGCTTGGACTTAATGACCTTGCGCACCAGCGAATATCCGTTTGAATGAATGCCCGACGAAGGCAGCCCGATGATGACGTCGCCCGGTGTCACACGATCGGGCTCGACTGCACGCGGCAGCTCCACGACACCCACCGAAAACCCCGCCAGCTCAATGACCCCCGGTTCATAGACGGCGGGCAGCTCAGCCGTCTCGCCACCCAACAGCGAACAATTCGCCGACTTACAGCCCGCCGCGATCCCCTCCATGATCGCAACCATCCCATCCGGTTTAATCGCGTTGACGCCCAGGTAATCCAAGAAAAACAGCGGTTCCGCCCCGCAGGTGATCAGATCGTTGACGTTCATCGCCACCAGATCGATCCCCACGGTCGAAAAATCGCCCATCTCTGCCGCCAACAGGACCTTGGTCCCGACCCCATCGGCACAACCGACCAGAACTGGCTGACGGTAGTTGCGGCGGAATAGCTGCTCATCAAAATCAAGGCGAAACATCCCCGCGAAGGCATTCTGCCGCGAGATCACCCGCGGCCCATACGTCGATTTCATCAGCGAACCGATGCGCCGCACCCACTGGGCGTTGGCTTCGATATCCACGCCCGAGTCTTTGTAGGTCAACTGTGATTTTTTGGATTTCTTGGCCAAAGATTCACCCGCCAGAGTTTGCGATCAGCCCGTCGGAAGCCTGTCAGACACCCCTGATTGTTGCCCCGTCATCAGTCCGACAGTGACTGTCACCGGATAATCGCCCGAAAAGCACGCCGTGCAGTAGTGCTTCGGATCGCCCTTCACGCACTTGAGAAGTGCATCTAACGACAGGTAGTGCAGCGAATCGACACCCAGAAAGTCGGCAATCTGTCTGACATCCCGATTCGTCGCCACCAGTTTTTCCGGATCAGGAAAGTCGATGCCATGAAAGCACGCATACCGAAGGGGCGGACTCGCCACCCGCAAATGAATCTCGGTTGCGCCGGCTTTTCGTAGGGCGTTGAGCTTGCCGCGGGTTGTCGTCCCTCGCACAACGGAGTCTTCAACGACCACAAGCCGCTTCCCGCGAACGACCTCCTTGATCACGTTCAATTTCAGCTTTACCGCAAGGTCACGCTGCAACTGATCGGGCATGATAAACGACCGGCCCGCATAGTGACTCGTCGTAAAACCTCGCCCCAGCGGCAAACCCGACTCCGCCGCATACCCAATCGCCGCACATCGGGCGCAATTCGGAACCGGAATCACCAGATCGGCATCGATATGAGCCTCTTGCGCGAGCATCCTCCCCGTCTTTTCGCGTACGCTGTGGACGTTTTCACCGAAGATGTCGCTTGCAGGGTCGGCAAAATACACGTGTTCGAAGATACACGCCCCTCCTCGCGACGGCGATTCCGGCCCGAAACGTTGGCAGTGCATGCCCGATCCGTCAATCGTTACGATTTCACCCGGTTCGACATCGCGAATGTACACCGCATCGAGGATGTCGAGCGCACACGTTTCAGACGCGGCTACAACCGAGCCAGATGGCGTTCGCCCCAAGCACAAAGGCCGAAACCCCATCGGATCGCGGACCGCTACCAACCGATCGAGAAACAAAAACAGCAGGCTGTACGCCCCCTCCAACCGCCCCAGCACCCGCGTCAATCCGTCCGGGTCGTCGCGGCATACCTTCGCTGCCAGCAAGTGCACAATGACTTCTGTATCACCGGTGGATTGAAAAATCTGTCCGCGCTGCTCACATTCATGGCGAAGGTCGCGGGCATTGGTCAGCGTACCGTTGTGCGCCAGTGCCACTTTCCCACCGGCGAATTGAAACATCAGCGGTTGGGCGTTCGTTTCGCAGCTTGAACCGCTGGTCGAATAACGCACATGACCGATGGCGTTGGGAAGATTGATGCGCTCTAGAGTGGATTGCGTGAAGACTTCGTTGACGAGGCCCATTTCGACATGGCGGCGCATCTCGATGCCGTCGGACGTGCAAATTCCCGCCGACTCCTGCCCGCGATGCTGCTGGGCATATAGACCCAACTGCGTCATCAGTGCGGCTTGCTCGTGCCCCCAAACCCCGAAAAGCCCGCAGTGATGTTTGACCTCGCGATTCGACACGAACGAAACCCCTGGGCCGGAAAAAGTCACTGGCTACGTAGGTTCTGCACCGACAACGCTGCTCGGTCGCGGCCTGCACTGGCGCCCTCAGCCCGAAAGCAGGGCGACCATTCGACGCGCTCACCGCACGCTTAATGTTTAGTCGTTAACGCAAGATCAATCAAGGGAAGGAACCGTAGGCTGAGGATACATATTGCGATCTTCAACCAAAAACCGCACGAGGCAAATCGTGCCGTACGATGCAACAATAGCGGCTAACACTTGCGTCGAGAAACGGAGCGCACTTTCGCCCTGCCCAGACAAGCCTGCCGCCCCCGCAACAAACATCGCCAAACCGACGGCCAACACAGCACTCCAACGAGGCACTAATCGCGACCACCAAAGATACGCCGGCACAATCAGCAGAGCATAAACACAACACACGTCCGCAAGCCTCGCGACCGCCAACGCAAATGGCATCTGCAATACATCGGCCAAGGGAACCCAATTCGCGAGTTTTGCGCCCCCGTCAACCCCTGCACCGTAAACCCGAAACCAGGACGGAAGCAAGATCACCAACGTTTGACCCAATACAACCACCGCAAGCAATCCGTTGCTAAAGATGTTGGTTGACTCCCCGCGACGTCGAACCTCCCGCACAACACCCAACGTGGCCCCCATCAACACGCCTACACCATGAACAAGAATATCCGGCGCGGCAAACACATGACCGCTGGCAAAAAGTTGCAACACCTCCATCACAATCGCGAGCAAAAAACCCGACCCCAGCGATCTGATACCCGCATTCCACAATCCTGCGCCTTGACTTCGATTTCGCACCACGAACAGATAACCCAGCAACCCAAACGCGGCTGCCCAGCCCAAATCGCCCGCCAACTGATCCGACCATGAATGACTCGTCACGCCAAACGCCAGCATAGGCCGTCCCGCCATTGTTGCGGCCAATACGGTTATTCGCGCCTCCTGCATCGACTCGCGAAGCCCCTTCGCCGTAGTCACAAAATCAAACGGAACAACCGACAAGATCAGCAACCCAAAGACAACCATCGCCTCAACCGCAGATAACGGTGATTCATGAAACGCGCGTCGAAGCCCAAGCAATCGACGGACAATCGACCGCACGAAAATCAAAACCAACATCGCGCCAAGAAACGTCCCAATCGAATTGAATAGCACATCCCACAAAGATGCGTAGCGCCCCTTGAGTATTGACTGGGTCAACTCAAGTCCAAGACTCAAGACGCTTCCGCACGCAAACGTAAGAATGAGAGACGAATGGTGCCTGAATCGATTGCGCATCAGCGCAAACAAACTCGCACCCAACGGAATGTAGACAAACAAATTAACGAACGCATCGCCGGCATTGCACTTCGGCCAAAATGAAAGCGTACCGCCGGATGAAATCGACCGAAACGCTTCGACATCCACCCGAAACGGTGTCAGCGAACCCAGCACAATGAACACAACCGATATCAACAAACACGGGAATTCCAACCCGCTACGCAGGAATCCCGTCCGCGATGAAATGCAACCACGATGAAGCAATGCCGACGCTCCTTGGCAATCAGGCAGACCTGGGCAGTGCCCCCGAGTCAGTGGGCCCAAGTCAGTGGGTTAATTGGCTGGCCAAAATACGCGGACAGACTTTCTGCGCCATCCGTCCACTCAACCGGTTGCACGTCGCAGTCCGCTGACAACCGACCCACATCATGCATTTCGCGAACGTTGGAACGTCTGATAATATAAGTTTCCTATAACATGCGAGGGTTGATTCAGGCGCCGAAGGGCTGATCGTGCGATCCGACAAGATGCTGCGGATCGTGCGAACTGCGTTGATTCTTCGCAACATCCTAAGCCGCAAACCAACACGAAGTCCCCAGGCATATGCGAGCGATTGAAATGAAAGCAGCAATTATCCACGAATTCGGCGGCCCGGAAGTTTTCAAATACGAGGACGCACCCGATCCCCAGCCGCAACCCAACCACGCCATCATCAAAGTGCTGGCCTGCGGAATCAATCGGTACGATCTGTTCCTGCGCATGGGCGGCGTGCAACAACAAACGTCGCTCCCCCACGTCATGGGGGCGGACGTCGTTGGCAAAATCATTCAAATCGACGACAACAATTCGCCACACAAAGTCGGCGATCGCGTGATTGTCGCGCCCGGTTTCCCGATCGACCCTGCCGACTGGAACCACGAGCCGGAAAACCTTGCCCCCAGCTACACCGTCACTGGCACCACCCTCTGGGGCGGATACGCACAATCGATGAGCGTGCCGACACGCTTCCTGCTCGCCGACAAAACCAACCTGCCGGCTGAGCAGTGCGCCACACTGCCGCTCGTACTGGTGACAGCCGTCCACGCAGTCAAAACGCTCGGTGAAGTCAAACCCAACCACCACGTCCTAATCCAAGCCGGCGCATCCGGCAGCGGCAGCATGTGCATTCAAATGGCCAAGACGCTCGGCGCAGAGGTTGCCACCACCGTCGGTGACGATTCCAAATTCCAAGTCGCCAAGAACTGCGGCGCCGATCTCATCATCAACCACCGCAAAGAAAACTTCCGCGAAAGAGTATTAGAGTGGACCGAAGGCAAGGGCGTAAACGTGGTCATCGACAACGTCGGTGGGGGAATTTTCAAAGACAACCTGACTTCGATGCGGCGCGGAGGGATCATGGTCAACTTCGGACTGGTCGGTGGCGTCAAAGATGAAATCAACTTCGCCCAGATGATCTTCAACCAATACCAGTTCCGCGCCTCAATGATGGGCAGCATGAACGAACTCCGCGAAGGCCTGGCCTTGGTAGAAGCCGGCAAAATCAAACCGGTCCTCGACCGAACCTTTCCGCTTAGCGAAGCCGCCCAAGCCCACCAACACATAGAAGACCGAAAGGTCATAGGCAACGTAGTCCTACTACCCTGGAATTAATCCCAGAAACCCGCAGGGTGCGGCACCCCGCGCCTGTTAATCAGTTAATCCGCCAACGCAATCGCCACATTCCATGCTACAATCCCAAACGGCGAACGAGGCGGGCGGTGGCAGTCGCCGGCGATTTCAATCGTCGGAGGAAAGTCCGAACTGGGCAGGGCACGGTGGTTGGTAACGCCAACCCGACGCAAGTCGAGGGAAAGTGCCACAGAAAATACACCGCCTAAGTCATCACATCAGTGGTGGCCGGTAAGGTTGAAATGGTGCGGTAAGAGCGCACCGCACGGTTGGCGACAACCGTGGCAGGGTAAACCCCACCGCCAGCAAACCCAAGCAGCGGCAACCAGGCGGCCCGTCTGTAAATGTCGCGGGTAGGGTGCTCGAGCCGATAGGCAACTGTCGGCCCAGATGAATGACCGCCCGCGAGCAATCGCGAACAAAATTCGGCTTACAAGCCCGCCTCGTCGCCGCTAATCAAAGAATCCATAGGGCGCCCCACGCTTTCGAATGTGGGGAATTGATGAAGAAAAAGCTCAATCCTATTCACCCCCTCCATTCAAATCCGCAGCCAACGTCGTGCCATAAATCTGCCGAACGATCTCTCCAAACGACTCTGGCAACTCAAGGTCGCGCGACTCAATGTCTCCGTTTGAATTCGCCTGCCCGTCTGCCGCCTCGCCAACCATCTGCAACTTGCGATGATTCAATTCGGCGCGGCGTTGTTCGGCGACTACTTTGGAAATCTTTACCAGATCGTCGACTTCAATCGTCTGCGACAAACCGTCGAGTACCTCAAACGCTCGACCCATGACTTGCAGATACGCCCCCTGACCGATGCGGTCGCTGACCTCCTCCACCCCCTCAAGATCGGCTAACGCTGCCCGCATCAGTCGCCCTACGGCACCGAGGCGTTGGCGATATTCGTCTATTTCCAAGGGGGTTTCGGCTTCGTCAGCCGCCGGCTGCGAGCCCTTGGGCGCGGGTTCCTTGGCGACTGATTTCTTGGTGGTGGATTTCTTGCTCGCTGTTTTCTTGCACTTGACCACTTTCTTCGCTGCCGTTTTCTTCGTCGCGCCCACGGTCAATCATCCAGTGCCGGGTCGCCGATGACGCGGTCGGCTACTTCCATTCCCGCGCTCGTCAAACGAAACCACCGCTGTCGCCATGGCGTGAACCTCGAGTCGGATTCGCTGTCCGAAACCACCCGCTGCACATATCCCTTTTCGCAAAGGTACGCGAGGTCGCGTCGAAACGGATCCCACTCCATCTCCGGAAACACGCTCAGCAAACTGCGCATCAACTGCTCGGCTTGCAGGGCGGCTGGGTAGAGCATGTTCAACGCAACCAGCACTTCATTGCGCACCATTTTAATCTGGCGAGCCGTACGTCCATTTGCCATCAACGCGACTCCCCATCATCCTGAACCTTCGGGCGCGCTTCGCCGACCCCAACCTTCTTCGCCATCTCAGCCACCAGCCGATGCGTCCGCTCCGATGTCGCCACCAACCCGCCCTGCGATTCCAACTCCGTCTCCGCGCGCATCGATGCCGCACTGAGCGCCTCTATTCTCTGCCGCGCCCACATCGTTTCCCGAAGCCATTCCTCTTTCGTCGCAAAGTTACGCCGAATCTGCCCGACATCTTCCACAACGCGGCGCAACTCCTTCCCGGTCGTACTCACCCGTTCAGTCAAATCCGAAAACCGGCCCGCCTGCTGTTCGCGCAGACTCTTCAGATAAAACGTCATCACCGTCAGCGGCACACCGACCAGCGGCGCAACGACCGCCAGGCCTGCCCCCACCATCTCCCAAACGCCAGCCGACAACGGATCACGCCCTACCCGCAAGCACAGCCCCAACAACCTGCGACAAAAGACGCAGCGCCCGTCCCGCCGTATCCACGCGAATCAAACCGTCCACGAGCTCACGGCGAAACGCTTCAATCGTTTCGTCATCCTTCAAACTGCGAACGTTCGTCGAACGCGGCTGCGATCCCAACACCCGATCTATTGCGTCAGGCGACGTTTTCGATTCTTCACCTTCAGCGGCTGAAATTTCCGTACCATCCAACTGTTCAATCAACTCATCCAACGCTTCAACTGCACCCATATCAAACCCTTCCGAAAGACGAACACACCTATAGCGCAATCCTCGACTGCGCGCCGGCTACCCGGTGCCAAATCAAACCTTACAGAGTGAGAAGCCGTTTAAGATGCCGGCGATGCGCTCGAAACCTGAGCGTTTTCAAGAAGTGAAAAAAGATATCTACGGGCATCATCTTCAAACGACATGCTTTCGGTGGCCAGGCGCCGCAACCCACGAGCCACCTCGCGCACCAGATCGACATTGTCGAGCGCAGCACGATATCGGTCGAATTCGACTGCGCGATCGTCTCGCACCCGCTTCATCGCCAACCGAAACTTCTCATTGTGCGACGTTACTGCCGCTTCATCGGAAACGTCGCGTCGAATCCGTTCGACAAACGCATCGACAACCGCAACTTCCATCGCGTTGTCGGCTCGATCGATCTCGGCGTGGTATTCATTGACCACACCTTCCATCGATCCCGCCAATCGATCCATCGCCCCAGCAGCCGCCAGATCCACCCGCGCATCCAACACGCAGCCAACCACCATCAACTGGCATAAAAGCACGCCACCAACCGTCAATATATTTCGCCTTCTCATGTCCCTATCGCCCCCGCAAAGTACATTCAAGCCCCGCAAACACTCACCCATACCGCACACCTACAACGCGCCCTCTGATTGGCAAATTCAAGAAAATCGCAGTCCCTCCAACGACTCAGCCCGTGCATCCGATCCACCCATCAACTAAAATATTTAGGAGCGCAGGGGCTGGCCCAGAAAACCCCCCTCGAGGTAACCGGGTGCTTGTCAGCCAATGCGTTTAATACCGAATCGGAGCCATATGAGTCTTGAATGAACTCACCGGAACCACTTCAAAAAGCACCCCCATCACGACGCAAGAGCTGATCGACGAAATCACCGCCGTCGACCGCGAACTGCTCCGCTGCCCATCATGCCAATACGTCATCCACCAGGACGGCTACGACCACTGCCCGGAGTGTGGCGCAGACGCCGACATGCGCGACATCTGTCAACACACGATTAACGCTCATCGCAACCGTTTCAAACTGCTGTGGTACACGCACGTTGCCAAACTGCCGCTTGAAGAACTTTGTTGCACAAAATGTGACTATCGACTGGTCGGTCTGACATCGAATCGCTGCCCGGAGTGTGGCATTGAATTTAATTGGGACAATGTGTGCGATGCAGCCATCAGCAAGACGGCCTATCTGTTTGAGTTTCAATGGTATGCCGACCCACTTAAATCGATTGCAAAGACTTTTTGGCTTGGCGTAGCCAGTCCGTTTCGACTTTGGAAGTCGTATCCTCGAACCGACAAACCCAGAGTCTTCCCGCTCGTCCTCTTAATTCTGATTCAATGGTTGGTGTTCGCTCGCGGCTGGCATGCGATGGCCCTCGCGATCGACCCAATAATGAACAAGTTCATCGCCGTCCTGCCCAGTCTCGCAAAGCTCAGAATGCGGTTCACCTACAACCCTCGCTTCGAAAGCAACGATCTCATTACCTACGCGACCTGGTCCGTCGCCACATTTCTGACGCTGCAAATATTCGTGCAATCCAACCGCGAACACCGAGCCAACTGGCGACAAGTGCTGCGCGTCTTTGCGCACTCGACATTATTCGCAAGCCTTTGCACCGCATTGTGGTGTGTGTTGGAAGCCGTTCTCGACTCAACGCTTTACTACTTGCCCTGGCCAAAAGATGGCCGAAGAGGAATGCCCAGAATAGCTTTCGAATATTACTCGGGACTTGGTGACGGCGTGATGATTCTGGCGCTCGTATCGGTATGGGCGATGCTATGGATTGGCTACAAGAAGTACCTGCGCATCCCGCACGGGTGGGCGATCGCTACCGTCGCATTGTTTGTCGGCCACCTCACCACGCAATGCATACAAATCGCTTCAACATGGGAATGAATGAAAGCGACCCGCCTCTCAATGAAACCTACAACGTACCGCGTTTGCGCTGCTCTTCTTCTATCGAAACAAACAGCGCCTTGAAATTGCCCACGCCAAACCCGCGCGAACCCCGTCGCTGAATGATTTCATAGAACAACGTGGGACGATCTTCCACTGGCTTGGTGAAGATCTGGAGGAGGTATCCATCTTCATCGCGATCAACCAGGATGCCCCACTTTCGAAGTTCGTCGATGTCTTCTTTGATCTCACCCACGCGGCTGACGAGGGTTTCGTAATAGGTATCGGGCACATATAGAAACTCGATGCCCGCACCCTTGAGCCGCTTCACCGTCTCGACAATATTACCGGTCGCCATCGCGATGTGTTGCACACCGGGCCCGTTGTAGAAATCGAGGTACTCTTCAATCTGCGATTTCTTCTTACCCTCTGCCGGTTCGTTGATCGGAAACTTGATTAACCCGTTGTCACTTTGCATCACCTTCGACATAAGGGCTGTGTAATCGGTGCTGATATCATCGTCCGAAAAGTGCGCCAGCTGCGTGAACCCAAGCACCCGTGCATAAAAGTCAGCCCAAAAGCGCATCGCCCCAAGCTCGACATTGCCAACCACATGATCGACTGCGAGCAGCCCGGCGTTCTCTGTCTTGATCGACTCCACCGGTACGTACTTGGGGGCAAAAATGCCTTTGTAATCAGACCGATCGATAAACGTGTGTACCGTGTCGCCGTAGGTACGGATCGCCGCAAAGCGCAACTCGCCGTATCCATCCTGCCACGTCGTCAGCGGTTTGACCACCGTCGCACCGTTGGCTTTGACCGCATTGATCGTCGCTTCGACATCGTCCACCCGAAACGCCACCGAATGCACACCATCGCCATGCAGCGCACAGTGTCGCGCCACCGGACAATCCGGAGATAGCGCCGATGTCAACAGGAATCGAATCTTGCCCTGCTCAACCAGGTAGCTCGACTGCCCGTGCCGCCCGGTCGTCAATCCGCTGTGGGCGATGATGTTAAATCCGAACATTGTGCGATAAAAGTGAGCGGCTTGAAAAGCGTTGCCCACAAAGAACTCGATATGATCAATCGCCTGCAACGGAACGTGTTCTGTCGCCATGCAACTTTCTCCTCATCGTAAAACCCTATGGCTCTCACCCGGGTTCTATTGACCGTCATCGTCGGAATGAATTCGACAGGAAAGCAGTGGGCCCCTCGACTCAAACCGACCGAGCTTTCGAAACCACTCATGGTGCGAAACGTCACTATACGCTTCCGGACCGATGCAAACAAGTCGCGCCGTTCACAATGTCGAAATGGCAGAATTGGATGGAATAATTGCAGCGACAATCGCCGCCCGCAAAGAAATGTAAATCAAGTGCCAGCCGCATCACTACCCCGATGCCGCCACCAAAGAAAGGTCATAAGAAGCGTTCCCAGAATCGCCCATGGAAGCATCGTTCCGAACCAGACAGTCGGATTCATCTGAGTGCTTCCATCTGCTGCGACAGTCTGATAGCGATCCATCAGCCGCCCAATGACCATCGTCGAAACACCGGCACCAAAGTATTGGAATGAATCGATAACCCCGGAGGAGAAGCCCGCCATCTTCCTGCCACCAAGATCCATCGCGGCAGCCGTCCCTAGGAGCGAGTGTGTTGCATTGCAACCCACGTGAATCCCAAGAAGTACAACTGTAGAAGCAATGACGGTTGTCCCAAGCGTCCCGTTTGACATAAGCATTGCGACCACAATCAAGACTGCTTGCACAAAATACAAGAATGCTGCCACAGGTGCCCGCTTTCCGCTGAATAACTTGTCGGAAACAACTCCCGATCCCAACGACCCGGCCGACGCCAGCCAAGGCAACATCCAGGTTGCAACAATGTAGAACAGTAATGCGTCCTTGCCGACACTCCATACTTCGTCAAGATAAAGCACGTACCAACTGAAGATTGAATCGCGAACAAAGCCAGTACAGAAGTACGCGGCTGCTACAATCCAAACAACACCGTTGGACGCAATCTTCTTAAAAACCTCTACTAAGGAAATCTTGTCATCCGTGCCATCGTCGTGTTCGTCTTCGTCGTGAACAATCTCGTACCCGGCCTCTTCAGGCGTATTTTTTACGAAGGCATTCATCATGATGATGACTGTCAGCACAACGACCGGCGGGATGAAGAAGATGTACCGCCAATCCATTGCCCCGATTTTGAACGAAAAGAAAAGCAGCGGGATTGTCGCACCTTTCGCGATCATCTTGCCAAGCTCGCCCGCTCCCATTCCGCCCAAGTTGATCATGATTCCGAAAATACCGGCAAATGTTCCACGCTCACGGCGACGAAACCATGCGGTATTGATTTTGATCATGCCCGGGGCGCCAAACGCCTGTACGTATCCGTCAATCATCCTGATGATGAACAATGTGTAGAAGATGTAGGAAATATCGCTCCAAGCGACCAATCCGAAGGCGACATTCAGTACCGCCGTCCCTACCGCCCCGATGGTCATCGCCATCTTTCCGCCCAAGCGGTCGGTAAACAATCCGTTGACAAACTGGCCCACACCATAAGCCCAGTGACGCGCTGTGTTGATATCACCGTATTGGGTGTTGGTAAAACCGAGCGTGCTTTTCAATTCTGGTGCAACAATGCCAAGATTGAGGCGGCAAAGATAATACGACGCATACGTCAAACCCAGGAAGAACCAGTTGCGCACGCGCCGAAGTCGAAAACCCGGCTCGTGCTGATAGACCAGCGGCTCGTTGGATTGCGATTGCGCCATGGAATAATTCGATGTGACGTTCGGATCGTGCGTATTTCTAAACGTCTGGGAAGAATCAAATCGCCAAGCCTGCGACGAACGCTTTGGCGATTTGCACACCAAAGGAATCCCGAATTCTAATCAGCCCCCGCCCCCCTGTAAACCGCACCCTCACGCCCTCGGCCCAACCAGCCGATCCGTCAAACCGATCTCCCCCAGATTCATCAGCCTCTCGCAAAAACCACTCAATTATCTCGTTTTTGACACGCACCCCATTGCAACCCACACCCGCATTCGGTACAAACCCCGCGCCCGAAGTGCCACATCAACTTTGGGAATAATGCCCAACGCGAAGTTGCGTACGATGGCATCCTGCTCAGCGAAATCGCGCTTGGCATTTCAAATTGACGGAGGTGACCCTTGTCGAAATTCGTGGATGCATTTCGCCATTCTCCATTCCAACCACTCAAAGAACAACTCGATGCCGTCATGCGCTGCGTTTCGTTGGTTCGGCCACTCTTCGAAGCCGTGCGCGATGGAGACTTCAATACACTTGAAGACATCACCAAAGATATCTTCAAAACCGAACACGAAGCCGACATTATCAAAGACGAAATCCGCCAGACAATTCCCAAAACGTTCTACTTGCCCGTGTTTCGCGGCGACCTACTCGGTCACGTCAAACTGCAAGACGATATGGCCGACGCGACCGAAGACGTCGCTTTCCTGTTGACGGTAAAAAAACTGATGTTACCGACAGCCATCAGCGAACTGACCATGGAATATGTCGATTCCGTCTTAAATGTTTGCAACCTCGCCCAGGGACTAAACGACCCGCTCGAAGAAGCTGTCCACCAGGGATTCCCGCATGACATGGTCGAAAAAGTTTCAATGCTCGTCGCCCAAGTCGAACGCGCCGAGTGGGAATCCGATCGAATGCAATACAAATTATCGAAAGCGCTGTTCGCGCTTGAAAACGAAGTCTCAAGTTTGGACATCATGCTTTGGTTCAAAGTGTTCGGGGAACTCGGACAACTCGCCAATTCGGCTGAAAGCCTCGCCGACCGTGTACGAAGAATGCTGACGTCAAGGTAACCACCGCTTAACCACCGACCGCGCGAAAACGACGTGCGGCAAAGATCGCGGAGTCGACGCCATCAACTACGAACCACCGACAGGCCTACTCGCCAGGGCGAAAGACGCCATTCCGTGGTGGTGGTTTGGTGCAGCCGCCTTCGCAATTCTCACCCTGTTCCTAGGCCAAAAGTTCCTCCTCACCGGTATCCTGATCTTCTCGATCTCCATGCTCATCTGGGATACCGTCGAAGTCGGACGAAACGACGCAGCCAACCTCATCAATGCCGTCTACGGCGCCCGCCTGATGACCCGCAAACGCGCCGTCATCCTCGCGGGCATCGCCGTCATCGTCGGCGCATCGTTGTCGGGAGGCGTGATCGAGACTGCCCGCAAAGGCATTTTCGACCCCACAGCCCTCAAGCTGGAACAGGCGGCTGCCATCTACATCTCCGTGTACCTTGTCGATACGGTCCTGCTTTACGGTTACTCCGCGTTCGGCATGCCAGTCTCCACCACTGCATGCCTCGTCTTCGAACTCATCGGCGCAGCCCTGGCGATGGCGTTCATCACCAACACCGACAACCTAGTCGATTGGCCAAAAGCCGGAAGCGTTGTATCAGCCATCGTGATCTCAATCTTCCTTTCAGGATTCTCCTCCTTTCTGGTGCAACGATTCATACGCGGCGTCATCGGCAACAAGACCGAGGACCTGCGCACCATGAAACTTCACGGCGCATGGGTGGGTGGTGGCATCGCCAGCGGCATGGTTTTTTTCATGATCATCAAGGGAATGAAGAAAGTTCCCGGAATCAAGGATGTTCACGACCTTATCCATCGAACACCGCTCGGCGCAACATTTTGGGTCATCGGATTGTGGTTCCTGTTTGCAGGCGTGATTACAATTTTGCTATTCCGCTACAAAGATCGCGCTGCCAAGATGATTTTCCCAGTTCTCGCGGTCTGCGGCATGCTTTCGATGGCGTTTGCCTTTGGACAAAACGATCTCGCCAACTGCGCCTCGCCCGGACTCGCCACCATCAGCATCGTTAAGAATTGGGACGCAGGTATCCAAGTCGCAACCGATGCCAAGATCGCCCGCTGGCAACTGTTCGTCTGCGGCATCCTGCTGTTTATGGGCATGCGCACCAAGAACGCCACCCGCGTCACCAAAGCTGCCGTCAACATGGGCAGCCATGCCGACCGCGTCCGCCTCTACGCACCCGGCTGGTGCCTGACCATCGGCGAATGGCTCGCCAAACGTTCGGGGCGCGAACAATCCCTCGCCCCCCAGGTACAAATGACCAAGCGCGGTAAACGCCAACACTACGACGCTCTCCGTGCCACCGTTATCATGGGTGTGTCTGCCAGCGTCATCGCCGTCGCTTCCAGCTTCAAGATGCCCGTCTCCACAACCTACGTCACCTTCGCCGCACTCGTCGGCACGGGCATGGGCGACCGCATCTTCCAAAAAGGCGATGCCGGTTTGAAACTAGCCCGATCCATCTGGGTCGTGTTCAGTTGGTTCTTCGCCGCACTCATCGCCGCCACCTTCACTGCCGTCGTCTGCCTGATTGTTAGCGAAACCAAAATGATCGGCCTCGTCGCAGTACTCGGCATCAACCTGATCCTCCGCAATGAATTCAAACGCCGAGGCGACGAACAGTCCCGCCGCACCAGAGAAGAAATGATGGAACGAGCCTACCCAGAACGCTACGCCGAAGAAGATTATTAACCAAGGATGTCCTGGCAGCCGCACACCCGAAGTCATTCCCGCGCAGGCGGGAATCCAGGCGCACGCGTATAATCCAGCCAAGGCTTGCAATTCCCAGCCACCACTATTCCAATGCAACCCATGAACGCACCGGACAAGAAAGAACGCGCGTGGGATTTCGACCGGGTATTCCGCCTGCTCCTGACCATCGCCACCATCGTCGCGTTCTTCGCCCTCGTGCGCTACCTGTCCGACGTCCTCATCCCGTTCGCGATCGCCTTACTGTTAGCCTACCTGCTCAACCCGATCGTCAACGCCCTCGAATCGCGCCTCAACCGCCGCACGCCTGCCGTCTTCATCACCGTCATCGGTTGCGGCATCGTCACGTTCGCGCTGACTTCCGTACTCGTCTACGTCGGCGGAAAAGAAATCGGCTCGATGCGAAAACTGCTTCAGGAATTCGTTCACACGCCAAGCATGCAGGAAGTCGAAGGCGTTGGCCGCGCCTTCAATGAATTTGTCGAAGAGCAAAAAAACCCCGTCGTCAAAAGCCTCCTGAAAGAGCTTCAAGCCAAGTTAGCCACCGAGGATGTTGAGGGTTTGGAAGTCACCACGATCATTCAGAAAATCGTGAACTACGTCGCACCGGGATTGGTCAACGTCGTCACCGGCACGTTGAGCTTTCTGCTCGGACTCACCGGTGTGGTCGTCGTGTTGCTGTACCTCGTGTTCCTGCTGATCGATTACCCAAGGATCGCTGGCTCGTGGAAGTCGTTTCTCCCGCCCAAATATCGCGAAGACATCGTGGGCTTTGCCGACGAATTCGGCGAGGCGATGAGCCGTTACTTCCGTGGCCAATTCATCATCGCGTTTACCTGCGGAATCATCTTCGCGATCGGCTTCAAAATCATCGGTCTGAGGATGGCCATCCTGCTGGGCCTCGGTGTCGGCATGTTCAACATGGTGCCATACCTGCAAACCGTCGGCTTGATACCTGCCCTCCTGCTCGGTTTCGTCCGAGACCTGGAAGCCAACCGTCCCCTATGGATATCAGCCGTCGCCATCCTGGGCGTATTCGCAGTCTGCCAACTCATCCAAGACGCCATCCTAACCCCAAAAATCATGGGCAAAACAGTAGGCCTGAGACCCGTAACCCTGCTACTGGGCATCTTCATCTGGGGAAAATTGTTAGGCTTCTTAGGCCTGGTACTAGCCATCCCCTTCACATGCCTGGGACTGGCATACTACAAACGCTTCGTACTAGGCGACAAGAACGCCCAAGCCATCCAGCCTGAATAAAGCAACAATACCCGTTAACATAAGAAAGCGCACAAGCAAAGGGTGCCACGAACTGGTGCCCCATCCTTGAGCGAAGCGGAAGGGTGGGTGACGGAATGATTCGAAATTGCGATACAATCGAATCCGAGAGAAAATGGATCAAACGCCTTCTACAGAACAAGTCCGGCTTGTTGTCGCGCCCCATTTCAACGACCACATCACGCGTGGATGGCGGCAGTTCATACTGCTTTTCGCGCTCAGTGCAATCCATGCGGTAAGCCCAACTCTATTTTGGTGGATCATAGGCGCTATACTCTTAATTGGTTTTGCCGTTGGAGCTCGGCTGCTTCGCAAAAAGAAGGAGAACACACACAATCCTGCCGAGCCAGCTCGCCTCCAATGCTTCGGAAACCCCGATGAACTTGATCGCATTCGAAGCTTGGGGTCCCAATTCTTTGAGCCATTTGTTGTTCAATCATCGCCATTTCTATTGCCTGGCGGCGTGAAGAAAATGCCATTCAAACGAACGCTCTATTTCATGACAACTGGGGGAGTTGTTGTATTTATTTTCAGCGGTGCCGGCTATTCCCCGAATTGGACAATGGCATTCCTTTCCCTTGTATTCCTGGTCATTCTATTCATCACTTATCACGCAGTCCCCACTTACTACAGGGTATCGCCCGGACGCCTCGATATTCTTAGTTCGAAACTGTTCTCAACGAAATTGATTCTTAAATCCTCATGGCCTCTGCGACAAACTGAAATCGTCTGCCGCCGCGGAGGCGAACTGCTGATCCAAGTTCCGGGCGGAGAATCAGAGAGGATTTATCTAACCGATTTCTCTCTGGAAGATGAGGAAGAATTCGTGGAAATGCTATTCACCGCCGCCATTTCGCAACACGAAACACCTAACTTGCCTACAAGTGAATTGACTGGTTAACATTCTATCTGACCGTATTCGCCAATCGACGGGATCACACACATGCCCTCAAATTCAAACTACGAACAAATTGCAGAAGCTTGGCACGACCGCAAATCGTCATTAGTCGCAGCCACCCTCGGTGAGGAACATGGCATTGTCATGCATGCGATGATCCCGTTTGAAATGGGCGGCGGACTTGATCTCTACTTCTATCCCAATGGCATCGAAGGCACCGGATTTGCAACGAAGGAACTCTCCGATCATCCAACCAAAGGCTCAAGCAACGATGTCTACGACCTCTACGAGTTGGTCATGTTCACCCGCCTGCCGCTGGACTTGAAGTTGTTTCGCGACGAAAGCACCGCGTTTGGCCAAACTTACACATCGTTCAACGCGATCCTCAACGCAATCGCCCTGTTTAGCCGCGATGCAACGCTGAACCCCAACGAAACGTGCGAATTCCCCGAAGAAATGGACATTGTCGGCGGGAAGTGCTTGATCTTCGATGGATACGCCAGCCACCAAGACAGCGATGCCGGAACGTTCGGCATCCTGGCGATTATCGAAATCTTCCGCTCAGAAATGGAGTACGCCCAAACCGAAGGCGGCGGAAAACTTATCGAATTGCTCAAATCGGCTGGCCACTACCCCTACTCGGACATGAACCGCGAACCGGTGGCCTGACGCACTAAGCCACAGTTTATCGATTCGCCTTGAAGACCGATCTGTCCGGCTTACCGTTTCGTTTGGCTGCTCCGCGCATCGCCACCACAACCATTGCAACGCGCTCCGCAAGATTCCGAACATCGACGAGCGGCTTTGTGCATCGGTCCATTGGGTTGTTGCTGACCATCCGTAGCCGCCAAACGCTGCTTGTACTGCTGCGAAGGCGAATTGACGATGAACACCATCGTTGCATTTTCCATTCGTTTGTTTCCCGTAAATGAGGCGGACCACACAGATGTCGCAGATTTTCGCCATCGACACGACACGCCGACCCTGCACATTGGCTCGACTCATCAAGAACGTAACAATTCTTGAGATATGTACGATACGGTACTCACCGATGGCAACTGTGCGAGTCCTTCAAGGTCGTTGGATCGCACCACACGCTTATCGGTCTTCCGATAACAACACGTCGCAGAGAACCAATATCCACCGCGCACAAAAAAACTGCCGAACCCGAAAATGGTTCGACAGTCGGTTATCCATCATGCGAATCGACAATACAAAAAGGGTTGCAAAAGTATTGCCATGTCGCCAAACCAAGAGGGATACAGCATGCTTACCTGGCTGATCAAGACTCTTACTTAGCTGATCGAGTAACGGCTACCGCGCTGACCCTTGATGTTCTTCTTGACGATCTCTTTGTTGCGAACGAGTTCGCCGAGCGTGTTGTACGGTTCGCCCGGACGACCAGCCGCCGCCCAACGCTTCTTGATATCACCCGAAGTCACGCCCTTCGCGCCCGACTTCTTGATGAAATCGACGACCAACTCGTTAGCGGTTGTTCTGAACTTTTTGCGCTTGCCGCTCTTGGCTGGACGACCCGCTGCCGACTTGGCTTTCATACCGGCGTTCTTGGCGCCGCCACGTGGACGTCCAGGTCCCCGACGACCCGAACCCCGACTAACAGGCGAGCCAGCCTCCAATCCCAACCGCTGAAACGCTTCATCAATTCGAGCAATCTCCTCGACATGAGAATTTCGCTCCGTCTGCAACTGTCCGACCAAGGACTCCAACTGATTAATAGTAGACTTCCCCATTACAAAAAACTCCTTTGATATCTTACAAAAAATCGAATACCCAAAATACCACACTTACTGTTAAGTTTAATACATGCCCCAAATAATGCCAATCTGCAATGCAACATTTGTAGCGTACGTATCATTGTATGTAGATTGCATATAATGATTCAATGCCGGAAGATGCCAAGCCTTCGACGCTCGCTGGGAGTGTCGGTAACGATAACTGAATCGACGAAGGGATAGCATATATCCGCGTTTTCATTACATGCTGCAAAGTCCATGCAACTTGTTTCATAACAAACTCACAGGAGCGAAATTCCATGCCTCCCATCCACGAAAAAATCGAAATGATCCGGGCACTCATAGCATTAGCCGCCGCTGACGGCAAAATTTCCGCCAGCGAACGCGGGCTACTCACCCGTTTTGCAAAACGTGTTGGTATCGGAAAAGCCTCGTTGGACGCCATGATCGAAAAAGCCCTTGCAGACCCTTCCGTACGCGACGACCTGTTCCGACGCACGATGTCCGATCCTGAACTCGCATTGGAAATGTTGGTCGCGTCAGCCCGTCTCGACGGCGACATCACCAGCAATGAACGCGAAGTATTGATCCACGTTCGTGGCGTCCTCGACATCCCGATGGATGAATTCGCCCAGGTCTACGAACGTGGCATCATGCGGGCAGACACGCTACGTAACGCGAAATTTTCAAGCGACGGTTAATACCGTCTTGTAGGATTCGGAAGCACCGATACAGCCATGGGGATGTAGCGGGAATCGGAATTACCGCAGTCAATTTTCAAACAAGGATTGTTGATTGGGGGATGCTGTCGCAGCATGATCCTGCGCCAACTGAATCTCTTCTGCAAACTCGGAAACATCATTGAATTCACGAAAGACACTCATGAATCGAACGTAGGCAACCTGATTCACATCTCGAAGTTTACGGGCGACACACTCGCCCACCTGCCGGCTTGTCACTTCACGATCATGCTCGCGAAACAACTCGCCCTCAATATCATCCACCATCGCTTCGATGTCGCCGTCGCCAATCGGCAACTTGTAGCACGCATGATGGATGCCGACCACGATCTTGTCGCGCCGAAACCGAACGCGCGAACCGTCCTTCTTAATGACCGCAATACGCAATTCTTCTTCCGCACGCTCCTTCGTGGTGAACCTGCGATTGCACGCCTGACAAACACGACGACGACGAATCGCCCCACCCGATTCCGTCAGACGAGAATCGATCACCTTGTCTTTTCCGATTTCATTGCAAGCCGGGCAGCGCATCGCTTCAGCCGTCCTCGAACAAACGATTTAATAAAGCAACACATTCAACCATCGCAAATCCCAAAGTCACCGACCGCAACAAAATCAGCAAACGAGGCATCGGCCCAATCGTACGAACAAGAATCAGACTGGCGTGACTTTTCAACTTCCCCTGCCCCCGATATGTTGGAGAAATTGCATCTGGTTTGAGCATCCGGTTCAGGCGACACATCTCCAGTCCAGGAAACTTCGTCGCTGATTTTAGCCTAGCTGTGGACACTCGCACGGTCAAGCTAGAAACACCGATACCAAACGCCCAAACTGCTATCTGGAATCGATCAATGCCCACGCGCGTCGTAGAAAAAACAGTCGGTGACTACCGAATCGTCGGATACTCTCTCGCCGGCGAAGAAACCACCATTGCCCTGCCGGAACTCAACGTCTGCTTCGATGCCGGCAGATCGCCACGCGAAATCATCGCCATCGACAACTTGTGCCTTTCGCACGGCCACATGGATCACGCTGCCGGCGTGCCATACTACCTTTCCCAGCGAATCTTCGTCGGAACCTCACCCGGCAAAGTCATCATGCATCGTGGCCTCATCGGTTCGTTCGAAAGACTCATGGAATGCTGGGCCGAAATCGAACGCCACCCATCGCCAGCCGAGTTCTACGGCCTCACCGATGGCGAACAACTCCCGCTCAACCGCAACCTCGCGCTCAGAGCATTCGACGTCAACCACGCAGCCTGCGCCCTGGGCTACTCGCTCATCGAAACGCGACACAAGCTCAAACCCGAATACACCGATCGCACCGGACCGCAACTCGTCGAACTCAAGAAGCAAGGCATCAAGATTCAAGACAACATCGATGTGCCACTCGTCGCCTACTGCGGCGATACTGCCGACGGAAAATTCTTCGACCTCGACCACGTTCGCAATGCCAAACTACTCATCGTCGAATGCACATTCTTCGACAGCGACCACCTCGTCCGCGCAAAAGCCGGCAGGCACCTGCACGTTCGCGAATTCCCCGACATTCTCAAACGGATCAACTCGCCCAACATTCTCATCACCCACGTAACCCGGCGAACCGCACTCGGTGCGGCAAAGCGCACGCTCCAAAAAACCATCTCCGAAAGCGACTTCGACCGCATCACCATGCTAATGGATAAACCGCCCCGTCACGCCCGCCGCCAGGGGTAAACTCGCCCCCGTTCGCCCAATTTCCGCGCGTCACCCAACGTCAAAATACCGCGTTTTCAAGCGTGAAAAGGCAAAAATTCACCTGTTTCAAGCAGGGTCCGAATAATCGATCAAGTTCAAGATATCAGCGACCGATAACACCTTTGCAACAGAAACTTTCACTCTATCCAATGGAGAATCATGATGGATTTTACAACACTCTTCACCGACATTTGGGGCGGCGTTCTTGGTCTGGTTCGTTCACTGTTCGAGGTCTTCCTTGGAACGGGCGTCTTCTAAAAACCCCACGCTTCAAGCAGCGATAAAAAGTTGGTGCAGGCGCAATCGTCTGCACCTTTTTTTGCGCGCACATCGCCAAACCATGCGCCGACATTTCGATCACACCGTCTAGACCGCCTTAAGTTCATTCGTAGAGATACGCCAATACCGTCATTCCCGCGCATGCGGGAATCCAGGAGAAAGCGAATTCGGTCTTGACGAATACTGGATCACCGAACCGCGCAGAGCTGACGAGAAGAACGCTACGCCTTGATCGAAATTGCTACAGTCTGGAACTATTCGCTGTTTTGGGTGTCCGGCTTTTCGATATTGTACTTCTTCACGCGATAGCGCAAATTGTCGCGGCTGATGTTCAGCGTCTTTGCCGCTTTGGTTTGATTCCAACCGTTTTCCATCAGCGCCTGCACGATCATCGCCCGCTCGTAACCGCGCAAGCCCGTTTCCATCGACGTGTTGATGATCTCCCGCGTCTCGCCAACGATCTCACGCGGAACGTGCATCGGTAAAATCTCGCCACCGTCGCACATCAACACCATCCGCTCAACCACGTTCTGCAATTCGCGAATGTTTCCCGGCCAACTGTGCGACGTCAAAAGGGCAGCCACCTCGGTCGAAACGGTCGGCACGTCCACACCAAGGTCCTTCGCGGAAGTCTCAACAAAATTCTGAACCAGCAGCGGAATGTCCTCGCGTCGTTGACGCAGCGGCGGCAACCGAATCGGAAATACGTTCAATCGATAATACAAATCTTCGCGAAACTCACCGTCGGCGATCGCAGCTTTCAGATCGCGATTGGTCGCCGCAATTACCCGTACATCGCACGCCACGGTTGCCGTCCCACCAACCCGCACGAACTCCTTCTCCTGCAAGACGCGTAGCAGTTTCACCTGAGTAGCCGCCGAAATGTCGCCGATCTCGTCGAGAAACAAACTCCCACCGCTGGCAAGCTCAAAGCGTCCCAGCTTCTTCGCTACCGCGCCGGTAAACGCCCCCTTCTCGTGCCCGAACAATTCACTTTCGAGCAGTGTCTCACTGAGCGCCGCGCAGTTAATCCCGATGAAAGGTTTGTCAGCCCGCGGCGAAAGGTCATGAATATGCCTTGCGGTCAACTCCTTACCGGTTCCCGTTTCCCCCAAAAGCAACACGGTGGCTGTACTCTTCGCCACCCGTTCGCAAAGCACCAATACATCATGCAAAGCCTCGCTCTGCCCGATTATCCCGCCCTGCGTCATCGATGACGTTCGCAAGCCTTCGTTCTCAATTTTCAAACGCTGATGAACACAAGCATTATCCAGCGCCGAAGCAGCCAGCGCCGCAAACAAACCCAGCGTTTCAAGATCGGTATTCTCGAAATCCCCACCGACGCGATTGATCACTTCAACAACACCGATCACTTCGCCGCGAAAAATCATCGGCGCCGCAATCATCTCGCGTGTCACAAACGCACTCTTCTGATCAATGCCCTTGAAAAACTTCGGATCAGTCGCCACGTCGCGAACGATTTCCGGAACGCCGCGATCAATCACCCGCCCGGCAATGCCAAGCTTGGCGTCAAACTCCTGCCCAATCAATTCCGCTCCAACAGGGCCAGCAGCAGCCGAAAACACCAACTTCTCCCGCCGTTTGTCGAGCGCCAACACACTGCTGGCCTCAGCTTTCATGATCTTCGTAGCCGCCTGGGCAATCCCATTCAAAACGCTGTTGGGATCGAGGGAAGCCATGATCATCGACAGAACGTCGACAAGTTCATTCCAAGTCTCGCCGGCGATCTTGGACGAGCCATGTTTCAAAGCATCAGAAAAAGATGGGTCGGGCGTGGACATACCAGATACTATAACGCATCCAAACAGATTCGTGCATTACCAACGATTCCCAACCTGATTTCCGCACTCAAAACTGAGTTCCGAGCTGAAATGCAGCATCAACACGCACAACCAATTATCATACGCTAACCACGCACCACAGTTGGCTTTGAGCCGCCAGTAACGCCTGAATAGATCAGGGTTAATTCATGCAGATCAGACTCGCCAAAGCAACCGATGCAACCAACTGCCTGCGCATCTATGGGCCTATTGTGCGCGACACAGCAATCTCGTTCGAGGAGGCCGTGCCAACTACAGAAGAGTTCGCCACGCGAATCAGCACCACCCTCGAAAGATTCCCGTGGCTGGTGTGTTGCGATCCGTCCGCCCCACCCGACCATTCTGTCGTCGGTTACGCCTATGCCGGAACACACCGCGACCGGGCGGCATACCGCTGGACCACCGAGTCAGCCATTTATGTTGACGTAAATCATCAGGGCAAAGGAATTGGCCACAGACTCTATGCTGCCCTGTTCGATATCCTGCGAATGCAGGGTTTTCAAACGGTCGTTGCCGGTGCAACAGTCCCTAACGCTTCAAGTGTCGCAATTCACGAACGTCTTGGATTCAAAACCATTGGCGTGTTTCAGAACGTTGGATTCAAATTCGAAAAATGGCACAGCACCCAATGGTTTGAACTTGATCTCGAAACAAACCACGCCCCGCGCGAGCCAATACCTTTGTGCGAACTGTTAAGAGACGAAGGTGCCGTCAAGAAATTTGACGCATTTAGAAGTAAAACGCGCCATCGCTGAAGCAACTACGGGAGTATCTCAACCGGATCGCCAAGGCGTAACACGTTAAACAACTCCTCCACATCGCGATCATCCAGCGCAACACAACCTGCCGTCCAATCGCTTCGCGATCCGTCTCCGTGAATGCCGATGCCACCACCCAGCGCCGACGTCCAGATCGGGCAGCGCTTTTCGCG
This sequence comes from Alphaproteobacteria bacterium, assembly GCA_028285105.1. Classification (GTDB taxonomy): domain Bacteria; phylum Planctomycetota; class Phycisphaerae; order UBA1845; family UBA1845; genus UBA1845. Next base: position 474,848 of record JANQQE010000021.1, on the reverse strand, counting down.
ATGGGCTGAGAGTATTCCCGAATGCTCGCCCGGACTGATCAGCCCAGAGCGCAGCGCACGAACCGCGGCTGGCGGGTCCGGATAATCGATGCCCATGAAACGCGAATACGCACTGTCCGGATTTTTTGTACAGATTCGAAAATGTCCAAGTGGTGTGCGCCCGTCGCCTTCACACACTTTCTGCCCAACCGGCTTGAACCCCAACCCGATGTCATACGTTCTTACCAGATCGCTGCCATCGAACAGATGCAGCTTCCGCGCCGACTTCAGGATCACGACGCGCGGCTCGGAAAGCTCCAGTCGAACAGGCAAATCCACCGGCACATTGGCAGCATGACTGACAACGACGGCGGCCAGGCTGAAAATGCCAAGCACTGCAGCGAATACGTAGTAATGAAATGGCTCGAAGATGCGTTTGAGTTTTGACATAACCGATGCAGTTATTTTGCTCGACGACGCGCGCATTCAAAGGTGTAATCTGATTAGGTCGAATACTAGCACAGAGCGTTCGCCAACGTCACTTCGCAACTTACTTTTTGCTCTGCACATTCAAGGAGCATAGCATGCTGTGCAACTTGACACGCTTGAAACACCGTCAGTCGTTATTGATATTGGATCACAATCCCAAGGATAACTCGCCAGGGTGAACGCGCCAACCGACGAACAACTTCTAGCGTCGCACCTTTCGGGAGACTCAGACGCCTTCCGCGCACTCGTCGAACGTTACTCGACCGAGCTGTTCCAATTTGTCTGCCGCTTCACCAATCGAAAGTCAGCGGCTGAGGATGTCGTACAAGACACCTTCATTCAAGTTCACCTAGCCGGTCAAAGCTTCGATACCAATCGGCGATTCAAGCCGTGGCTCTTCACCATCGCTGCCAACAAAGCCCGCGACCACCTGCGAAGTCGCACCCGCAAACGCGAAGTGCCCCTCGACGCCCAGGTCGGCGGTGACGACGATGACGGCCAACGCTTCCTCGATCTGCTCGCCGACGAGATCACGTCGCCCACCGCCCAACTCGAAGATGCCGAGCAGTCAAAGTTCGTCCAGTCCGTAGTCGAAGAAATGCCAGCCCACCTCAGCGAAATCCTGATTCTGGCCTACTTCCACCGCTTCCCATACCGCGACATCGCCGACATGCTCGACATCCCCCTCGGAACAGTGAAGAGCCGCCTCCATGCTGCCGTCGCCCAATTCGGAACCCTCTACCGCCAACGCACTGGCCCATCAAAGGACGACCCCGGCTAACCCAAGCTCCGGTAAAAACCCGACCCCAAATGGGTGGCCCGCCATTTCAATGGTGGGGGAGCCGATGATCGAAAACGGACAGCACCCATTGAAATAAAGCCAAAATGAAACCCAAAAAGAAAAATCCCAATACCCGAACCTACGCCTCAAGCCGCCCGTATGTACAACGTGTGTCAGGGTCCGAATGTACACCTGGGTCCGTTCGATGAGAATTCAGAAATGTCGCAATTAAACGAAGACAGTATTCTTCCATACATCCTCGGGGCGCTCTCCGATTCCAAGAAAGCGTCCTTCGAGGCAACGATCAAGACCGACACCGAGTTAGCCAGGAAGGTCGACGCCGCGCGCCGCACGCTGGCACCGCTCGACACATGGTCCGCCCCGCTGCCACCGACAACCCTCGTCGACAACATCCTCATCCAAGCCACCACGACGACACCGCTCGAATACGTCGCGGCATCAACTTCGATGAGCCCGACCGATTCGCAGTCGGCAGGCAAACCCAGTCGCTTCCGCCTCGGCGAACTCATCGCCATCGCCGCATGCATTGCCTTGATGGTCAGCCTCTACTTCCCCGGTGTGCAGACGATCAAACGCAACAATTTGAAGAACGTCTGCGAAATGCATTTGTCCGGATTTGGCGAAGGCATGAGCGCTTACACCGTCGTAAACGATGGAAACCTGCCCTATGTGGGACCGTCGCAGAATCAAAATTGGCTACGCGATCCGAATCGCCGTCACCTCCTTCCGGCGATTCGGCATCGTTTTGTCCTTCCCAAACATCTGATTCACGCAGATGCCGACGGCACCATCGACGAAGAAGCCACGATGAAGAACATCGAAGCATTCCTGCGTCGCACCGATCTTCCGTTCTGGGCTGTTCCCAATGCCAACGGACCGGTCCCGAAGATCAACATCCGCATCAACATCCCGCTAGCTGCCGACGCCAACCCGCTCTTTCAGGAAGGCAAGTTCCGCCGCGGTGCCAACGGCACATTAACGCCAAACTCGCACACCCACGACGGTGAAGGCCAAAACATCCTCTTCAACGACGGCTCAACCCGCTTCATCAAGACGCCCATCCTCGACAAAAACGACGACAACATCTGGACGGCCAACAACATCGAGGAATACCAAGGCACCGAAGCCCAACAAAGCGCAACAGACGCATTTCTGACGCCCTAATTTTCTAAGAAATCAAACCAACCTAAGAAATGGGTGCCCCGCCCTTACCGGGTGGGGGACTGATAAGCCTACAAGACCAGCAACACTCAACCACACCAACCGGGTTCGCGTTTCTCAAGAAATGCCTTCAACCCCTCCTGCCCCTCATCCGACGCCCGAAGCTCAGCGATGCGCCGCGTCATCAATTCAAGCGCCTCGTCAAACTCGCAATCGCGCGTCTCGCGAATCAGCGCCTTACAAGCAGCTACCGCAGTCGGCCCCGTCGCCTTGATCGCTTCAACAATCCGGCCAACCTCTGCGTCCAACTCGTCAACCGTTTTCACCGTTTTGGCAACCAGACCCACCCGCTTCGCCTCAACCCCATCAAACCGCTCTGCCGTCAAAGCATAGCGCTGCACCGCTGACGGCATCATCTTCTCAGCAAGAAACGGCATGATAACCGCCGGCGCAATCCCGAGCTTTACCTCACTCAAACAAAACACCGCCCGATCAAGCGCCACCGCCACATCGCAAGCAGCCACCAAACCAACCCCGCCGCCAAACACCGCCCCATGCACTCGGGCGATCGTCGGTTTGCTGCAACACCGGATCACATTAAGCATCGAAGCCAACTGCCCGGCATCGGCCACGTTTTCTTCAAACGTGTAATCCACCATTTTCTGCATCCAGTTCAAATCGGCACCGGCGCAGAACGATTTCCCCTCGCCCGACAGCACAATCGCCCGAACGTCATCGCGTTTGTCCAACTCGCCAAACACGCCGGTCAATTGCTCGATGACCTGCTCATTGAACGCATTGTGCAAGTCGGGCCGGCGCAGCTGCACATGCGCAATGTGGTCCGAAATCAACTGTTCGACAAATACTTTCACGCAAACGCTCGCCAAAATCTAAAGATCATTGATGACCGAAGCACTCGGCCGCGGAAATTCTGTGCGTACGACATCACCCACGCGATCGATATTCACCAGGCCAATCTTTCCAGTGCGACGCATATCAACCCAACGATGCCCCTCGCCAAACAGCGAATACCGCCGTTGATTGATCACTTCGTTCAGCAGCGATGCATCGTCTGTCGCGCCAAGGTAGTTACCCAAGCCAGCCGCATTCCGAACCCGATTGATGCCGGCAAGCACTTCGTTGACATCGGACCCGATTTGCGCTTCAGCGTATATCAAGATTAGTTCTTCATTTCGAATGATCGGAAAGGGAGACGTCATCGACGCAACGGTTTCGACTTGCAACGTTCCCGACAATCCATCGTGCGTGACGGGAACCGTCAGCTCAGACGAAGCCACATACATACGCGACTTAGAATCCAAACGGGTATCACCTGCGGCGACATCTGCGGCAACATCGGGATGAACCGTGTACAAATCCTCGTCGGGCTCAAAGTACATCGGGTTTGGCGTGCCGGAGTCAAAACTGAACGACGGGCCCGTCGCCATCAGACCATTGATATTAAAAAATGACCCGGCAATCGCAGAAACGGACCCGGCTTTGTCGCCCTGATAAATCCTGACCCGCGCCATAAGCGCCCGATTGAACTGCCGAAATGTTGCCGGCGTCGCGAAAGCGGTAAACCCGTTCGATAGATTGAAGATGAAACTTGCCCCGCCGTTCGTCAGATTTATAGCCGCATCATCGAGCAAATCCTCAATCAAGTTCAAACCCGCTGTATAGTCCAGGAAGTTTGACGATGGATTCTGACCGCCCAATGCCGACGGCGGCAGGATTCCATTGGCAAACTGATGATTCAATGCAAGCAACAACGAGTATGCCTGCATCGTCCGCGCATAACCCAGCACGCCGTTTTCCTGCTCAGCCGACAGCGAACCGTCCGAATTCATCACAGCGTTGATGACCGACTGACAGTGTCGCACCGCTCGATACCGCGCAACGAATGTGCGCGTCACCAACTCGCTGTCTTCATCCAGTTCAGACCCGTTCTTGCCAAGCAATTCTCCGGTGTACTCCGCATCGTCGCCATTAAGATTCCAATACTCGCGGCCAATGATGCTCACCGTCTTGATGTAGAAACCAAGGTCGTCAGCTACAACGGCTTCCACTTCTTCTGCAAGGTCACGAATATCGTTAAGCGACGGTGCGTCACATTGAACTTCACTACAGATGTCATCCTGATTAAACTCGCCACCCACAGCGAGGCACTCGTCGGCTTCGATCACTTCGCACGTCGCATCGACGAAACAGCAAGCCCCAAGCGGCTGCTCGCATTGAACCTCGATACAAAGCATCCCTTCGTTCAACGTACCACCAACACCCCCACACGCATTGGCGTCGGAATCATCCACGCAAAGCCCACTGGTCAAACAGCACGCCCCCATCGCCGGGGCAGCCGCCTGGCATTCAAACGCATCGCAATTCGTACCGGCTTCAAACGTTCCGCCGACCGTATCGCACCCGTTGCTGTCGGCATTGAGACAAGATCCATCGTCCTGACAACATGCCCCAATCTGCGGGCCCGGTTGTGGACAATCGACATCGTCGCAGATTTCGCCTTCATTAAACGCACCGCTTTGCGCAGCGCAGTCGTCCGAATTGGAATCTTCGCACGAGCCATCAATCAAGCAACATGCGCCAGCAGCCGGGCATTCCGTGTCGTCACACGATCCGCCATCGTTAAACGTACCGTTGGCTGTGTCGCACTCGTCCGATGTCACTTCGAGACACGACCCATCCTCAAGACAGCACGCACTGTCCGACGGCGTGCAAACAAATTCGTCGCAGCTCTCGCCCTCATTGAACGTGCCGTTGGTCGTGCAGTTGGCCGCCACTGTCTCGACGCACGAACCGTCATTCTGACAACACACACCCGTCGGATCGCTGGAAGGCATCGTGCAACCTGAGCCCAGCGTAATAATCGAAAACGCCAACACGACACCTGCGAAAAATCGAAACATATCCTTCGACTCCTTCTTTCAAACAAACGACACGAAAACATCGTCGCTACATTCGATAAACGCTCTGTTTCGGTTCCGGCCAAGGTCCATTCAAACTGGCCGCAATGCCCAGCGCCAGAACCATCCGCGTATCTACCGGATCAATGATCCCATCATCCCACAAACGTGCCGAACTGTAATACGCACTGCCTTCTGTTACATATTTATCGAGGATCGGCTTCATGAACTCTTGCTGCTGATCGGCATCCATCGGCGGTTCACCCTTGGCGGCCAATTGATCCTGCTTGACCGTCAACAAGACATTCGCGGCTTGCTCTCCGCCCATTACACTGATCCGCGCATTAGGCCACATCCACATCTGCCTCGGACCATACGCCCGACCACACATGCCGTAATTACCGGCACCATACGATCCACCGATCACCACCGTAAATTTTGGCACGCACGCATTGGAAACCGCAGCCACCATCTTTGCACCGTCCTTCGCAATACCGCCAGACTCGAACTGCTTACCAATCATGAACCCAGTAATATTTTGCAGGAACACAAGCGGCGTACGCCGCTGGTTGCACAGTTCAATAAAGTGAGCGGCTTTCTGTGCGCTTTCCGAAAACAAAACGCCATTGTTCGCGAGTATCCCAACAGGATAACCCCAAATATGCGCAAATCCCGTCACCAGCGTCGAACCGTACAGCGCTTTGAATTCCTGAAACTTACTGCCATCGACGATTCGCGCAACGATTTCACGCACGTCATAGGGCTTGCGTATGTTCTTTTGAATGATGCCATAAATCTCGCTCGCATCGTAGCGCGGCTCTTCGACCGCAACTCGTGGCACGTCAACCTTTCGACTGCGCCCCAGATGCCTGACGATGCGCCGAGTGATCGCCAGCGCATCTTCATCATTGACCGCCAAATGATCTGCGACACCAGAAGTCCGGCAATGCACGTCGGCGCCACCCAGTTCTTCTGCCGACACCTCTTCACCAGTCGCGGCTTTGACGAGCGGCGGACCGCCCAAAAAGATCGTCCCCTGCCCCTTCACGATGACAGCTTCATCGCTCATCGCCGGCACATACGCCCCGCCAGCCGTACACGAACCCATCACCACCGCCACCTGCGGAATACCTTCCGCAGACATCTGCGCCTGATTAAAAAAGATCCGCCCGAAATGCCCCTTGTCGGGAAACACCTCAGCTTGAAGGGGTAAGAATGCACCACCAGAATCGACCAGATAGACACACGGCAAATGATTCTCGCGCGCAATTTCCTGCGCCCGAAGATGCTTCTTCACCGTCATCGGAAAATACGTCCCACCCTTGACCGTTGCATCGTTTGCAACAATCACACACTCGCGCCCTTCGATACAACCGATCCCCGTAACAACGCCGGCCGCCGGAGCGCCACCGTCGTACATGCCATTCGCCGCCAACGAACTGAACTCCAGAAACGGCGTATCCGCATCGGTCAGCAAATCGATACGATCTCGCACGAACAGTTTGCCGCGCTTGCGATGACGCGCAACCAGTTTCTCCCCGCCGCCCACCTTGACCGCAGCCAGGTGCGTCTTCAAATCGGCGACCTTGCTTTCAAGGTCCGATTTGTTCTCTAAAAACTCCGGCGACGAAGGATCGATCGCAGATGAGAGTATTTCCATAAGTGGGTACTTCCTGTCAGCTTATTGCCATTTGCAAATATCTTGCCCGCTCATCAATTCCTGATCCGAAAAACCTAATCGGTTTTGGTTCCTGGCGACAGTCCGCTGCGCTTGAATCCGCCACCAGTAGCATCACCGGCGGTGAACCTGCTATCATCTGTCAATGGATAGCCACCTTCCAAGCCGCTGGATCGAACTGCGCGAACTTCCCGGCCACCCCGAGATGTCGGTGTTCCCCGACCGCGCCCCTACCATCGACAATGCCGACGTGCCCGAAGGCGAAGAAGACCTCCACTGCCCCAAATGCAAGTACAGCCTCGCCCGCATTTCAGCCGAATACTGCCCCGAATGCGGTATCGATCTGTCGTACGAACCCATCACCATATTCGCAGCCGCCGATCAATCGCTCGTGTGGGCTGCCGCTATGGTCCTCGACCAGAACGAAATTTCCAACCTCATCACCTCAGGTAGCTTTGACCCAGTCCTTGGAATATTCACCCGCCGCCAAAGCCTCCCCCACATCATGGTCCCATTCAAGTTCTATCACGAAGCCGCTCAACTTCTCGATTCCAAATTCGGCAGGCGCGAATTCAAAACCGGCGATAAGCCCACCACCCCAGAATCCACGCCAGATTGGGCCTGCTCCGGTTGCAATGAGCAAAACCCCGAATCCTTCGAAGTCTGCTGGCAATGCGGATTGCAGCGCCCAGGCCCCTGAATCTGTACCGCAAGTTACCGGTCCACCCACACTGGACGCGATTGTCTCAAGTCGTAAACTATACCGCTCGAATAATAACTACCGTGCGTGGATTTGTTCCCCGATGAGTCGTTTGGCTGCCCCCAACCCATCCGGGCGGAAACGGTGACCCCTTGTCCGAAACTGAAAACCAAGAGCAACTCGAAGCCCTGGGTGAAGAAATCTTTGAACTGACCAAGATCGTTGCCCACGCCCGCGCTCAATCCAGCAACAAACACGTCGAAACGCTGACCGAGACTGAAAACCTCACGCTGGATCTGCTCAGCAAGAATGATGTGATGACTGTCGGCGAGATTCAGAAAGCTGTTGGCGTATTGCCCGCCCAAATGTCGCGCATCGTTCGTGCGCTTGAAGACAAAGGGGGAACGGCCTACATCGAGTGCAACATCAACCCCGATGACCGCCGAATGATCAACGTATCCATCACACCTGCCGGAAAAAAAGCCCTATCAAATTACCGAAAAGCCCGCCTGTCGATGATCCTGAAAATCCTCTCCGTCCTCAACCACTCCGAGCGCGATGACTTTATGAATATGCTCCGCAAAATGCGCGAACACATCTCTAACTCGATTAAAACAAAGTAGTTACATTTTGAAAAACCCCAGCCAGAGCACCGCCAGAGGCCATTTTGGACAATTTAGTTAACGTAAAGAAAATATATCTTGACAATTATTATTCATGTTGTAAGTTTATTATAGTCGATGTGAATTACTCGAAAGATTGTCCCCCACAAAGAACAATCTAGACATTGGATTCACAAACGAATTTGGATCACTAGCCGGACAAAATCAGCCACGGAGGACATTGCGATGACCAACACCAAACTATCGATGATAACCGCATGCACCGCATTGGCCGGGCTTGCAACGCTCGCTGCCCCGGCATCTGCGAAAGCGCAGTGCCATCGTCCCGTCTACGCACCCGTCACCTATGTTGACTACGCCCCGGCTGTCGTTCCTGCCAGACCGGTTTTCGTCAGTCAGCCCGTCTACGTTCCCAGAACCGTATACGTCGATCAGCCAGTCTACGTGGCTCCGCGTTTCAGGTCGCGTGGTTTCAATCTGAACCTTAGCTTCGGCAACAACAACTTTCGCGGAAGCTACGGTCACCACCGAAATTTCCGCAACGACAGGGGATTTAGATCGAATCGATTCAGAAGTCGTGGCCACCACAGCCGCCGGTCGCGGGGCTTCCGCCGAAGCTTTCGACGCTAAGCCGAACAAAACGACCATCGTCTGAAATTCATGCCGTAATATACTGTTGACTCACCGGGCGGGGACAATCATCCCCGCCTTCATTGGTTTTACGTTCAGACCCCCAATCTATCCGAGTTCGCTTGACGACTTGGGCAACGAATCTATCCTTGGTTCCTTGACCACAAAAACTTCTCTGCCGATCGGAGGGCGTCATGAGCAAGATCAGTCTCGAAAGCCACGGCATTCTCGTTAAAGAAGTCAACCGCAACCTCGGACCCGCAAGGCTTTATGAAGAGGCTCTCCGGTTTGAAAAAAACACAAGCATCGCCTCCAGCGGGGCATTGATAGCCTATTCCGGCAGCAAGACAGGCCGCTCGCCCAACGACAAACGCATCGTAAAAAACCCGGCCTCCGAACAAGACGTCTGGTGGGGCAAGATCAACATCGCGCTCGAACAAAAAGGCTTCGACGCCAACCTCGAGCGCGCCCGCGATTACTTTCACACCTGCGAACGCCTGTACTGCATCGACGCCTTCGCTGGGTGGGACCCCAAACATCGCATCAAGGTTCGCGTCATCTGCGCTCGCGCCTACCACGCACTGTTCATGTACACCATGCTGATACGCCCGACGAAGGAAGAACTCAAAACATTCGGCGAACCCGACTACGTCATTTACAATGCCGGGCAATTCCCGTCCAACACCCACACGCCAGGCATGACGTCCAAAACCAGCGTCGATATCTGCTTTGAAACCAATTCGATCGTCATCCTGGGAACCGAGTACGCCGGTGAAATGAAAAAGGGTGTGTTCACAGTGATGAATTACCTGATGCCCAAAGAAGGCATCCTGTCAATGCACTGTTCAGCCACCACGGACGAGGACACCGGTAAATCGTCGGTGATGTTCGGACTCAGCGGCACGGGCAAAACGACGCTGTCTGCCGATCCGAAGCGCAAACTCATCGGCGACGACGAACACTGCTGGACCGAGGACGGCATCTTCAACATCGAAGGCGGTTGCTACGCCAAAGCCATCGACCTGTCGCCCGAATCCGAACCCGAAATCTACCAGGCCCTCCGCTTCGGTGCCGTCCTCGAAAACGTCGTCTTCGACAAGCACTCCCACGAGGTCGATTATTCCGACGTCAGCATCACGCAAAATACGCGCGGCGCGTATCCGATCGAGAACATTTCAAACGCGCAAATTCCGTGCGTTGCTGGCCATCCTGATGACGTGATCTTTCTGACGTGCGATGCGTTCGGCGTGTTGCCTCCGGTAAGCAAACTCACGCCTGAACAGGCGATGTATCATTTCATCAGCGGGTACACCGCCAAGGTCGCGGGAACCGAAATGGGCGTCACCGAACCGTCAGCCACCTTCTCGGCATGTTTCGGCGCGCCGTTTCTCGTATGGCATCCCGGCAAGTACGCCGAACTTCTCGCCGAGAATATCAAGAAGCACAATGCCAACGTGTGGTTGGTCAACACCGGTTGGAGCGGTGGAGCCCACGGCGTAGGAAAACGCATGAAACTTTCATACACCCGGGCGATCATCGACGGTATCCACAGCGGCGCACTGAAAAACGTGGCGACAACACCAGATCCGATCTTCGGTTTCGAGGTAGCCAATGAATGCCCGAACGTGCCAACAGAAGTACTCATCCCCCGCAACACCTGGAGCGACAAAGACGCCTTCGACAAGACCGCCAAAAAACTAGCCAGCCTCTTCATCGAAAACTTCAAGAACTTCGAAGAGGGCGTAACACAAGAAGTCCGCAATGCTGGCCCGAAGCTTTAATCGGTTCACAACAATAATAAGAACGTAATTCGATGTGCCACTGGAAGGCGCGTAGTTCGGGTCATCGACCCGACTTCTGGCCAGAGCGATCCTCAAAAGTGCCTAAGATTTGGGCCCACTTGTCCAGAAGCAAATCCGTTCGGTCGGCTTGTTGCTCCCACCGGGCCAACAACGATTCGTACCTCGCTTCTTGCGACTTTGCGAGTTGAACGGATCGCTCCCATTCGGCGGTTTCCCGTTTTACTCGCAACTCCCAGTCGGCAATGTGTTTCTCCAATCCTTGCTGCTGCGTTTTCCAAAAACTGGCTCTTGCCTGCTTCGTCGCTTGATCGTCGCATCCGGTCGTTCCTGCAACACCAACAAGGAACAAAACAATGAGTACATATCCAAAAATAGACGTTCGTTGTATCAAACCACACCTCCTGAACGGCACGTCGGGTCGATGATCGGACCTACGATTTTGCAATCGCGCCTTGGTGATCCTCCGACGCATGACCGCACTCCGGACAAGTTCCGCTCACATTGCCTGTCAAATCATAACCACAATTGAAACAGCAACCATCTTCATAAATGGGCCAATATCGCCTACGCACCCAAATAAACACCGACATCAAAAGAAATGGAGCCAGCATGAATACGACACCCGCAAAAACAATCATGAACGGAATGTACCAGAGAAGCGTCGAGACTCCCCATCCAGATGTCAACAGCGTTTTCAAACATCCAAAAACCACCAGCACTGACCCCGAAGAAACCGACAGAAGAAGCGCATCTCCGTAGCCCGTCCAAGGCCAGCACAGTGCGGTTAGAATCAAGAAATGAATTCCGGTCTGCACGTACGACACATTCATTGCGTAAGAAGCCGTCATCCCGCCAACAGGCACGTAAACGCGATCCAAAACGATACGAACGACCAACAAACAGACAGGAACAAATATCCCCAGGAGAATCCGGTAGCGCGCAAGAAATGCGATGACAGCGGTGTACTGGGAATCGTCAGATTCGGATTTCGACAAAGGGCGGTGCGATGCAGCCATACAATTCTCTCAATGCAATACTGACAGATCATCCGCCAGTTGGCCTGCATCCTATCAGAGGTGAGTAATGAATTGCCAGATGAAGCGAGTGTGCGGAGAACTACGCCCCAACCGATTCGCGGACGTGGTTTTCGAGGCAGTCGACGACCTCGGCGAGGCTCATTTCGGTGGTGTCAATCTTAATGGATTGACCCAGTTCCAACAGCGGTGCCCATTGCTTGCAGTCGTTGGAATCTCGCGCGCTCAGATTTTCGCAAACTTCTTCCAGCGAAACGTCCTCGCCATCTGCAATCAATTCCTGGTAGCGCCGTTCCGCGCGTTTTTCAAGATCGGCATCGACGACAAAGCGCACGTCAGCAACGTCTTTGAAAACCACGCTGCCTTGGTCGCGCCCTTCTGTGACAAACGAACCGAGTTTGCTGCCGATCGCCCGCTGCTTTTGCACGAGAATCTCGCGAATTTCCGGGATGCGCGCAATGGGCGACGTTACCTGACTCACCGCCATCGTGCGAATTGCCTCGCTGATGTCGTGCCCGTTCGCTTTCACCCGCGTGTGCGTCGGCCCGCAGTCGAGCCAAAGGTCGGCTTCTTCTGCAAGGCGGATCAGCCCCGCATGGTCGTCGACCGCGACGCCTTCCTCCAGCGCAAGGTGGGCAATGGCGCGATACATCGCCCCCGTATCCAGATATGGAATCTCAAGGTGGGCTGCCAATTTGCGGGCAGCAGTTGATTTGCCGGAACCTGCCGGTCCATCAATGGTAATGATCATTTGCATTTCGATTGTAGGTTCATTTCAAATGCGATCAAGCACCCGATAACAAACTGGTTCAACGAACCGAAAACCGACCAATTGGCATCTGCGACTCTGACAGGACACACCGACCGACCAGCCACGAATCTCTGCTATTAAAGCCTTAAGTGCTTGGCGACAAAGCGACGGTGCATACTTCTGCGTTGACTGTGATATTCCCGTACGGTAAAATTCAATGAAGTGTGTGTGTGGCATTTCACGTCGCGTTATTCTCGCGAAAAGAACGTGTGGATGTGAGCGGGTTCGTCGGCACCTCTTCCCCATGCCGACATCATTGAAATCCAAACGGAAGGGCATCGAGAACCCATGGGTGATGCCATCGTTGCAATTTGTCCCTCGTGTTCCCAAAAGTACCGAGTCCCCAATTCCAATATTGGAATGCGCGCCCGCTGCAAGAACTGTGGCCAACCCTTCAAAATCCTCGAAGAACCGCCCATCGACGATGAAACCATCTTCGGCTGGGTAACGGAAGACGACCCATCCAGCAACAGCGTCCTCGGCGGAACCGGACTGTTTGGCCAATCGTTCAGCGATGCCACCCACGTGCCCGTTCGCAACCGTTGGGTCCACCCTGCCCCGCCCGATTCACCTCGTGTGGAGTTCACCGGACTTGACGAACAGGGCGCCCACTTCACGTTCGCGCCTCAGGATCTTCGCGATCGCGACCTGCGCTGTTCGTTCCCCCATCGCTGCTCGCAATGTCTTGTGCGCGATCAACTCGAAGTCCACCTAATCATCTGGCCCGAAAAAGTCCCAGGCCGCGATGCTGCAATGATCAACGAAACCGAAACGCGAACGCACCGCAAACTCGAAGACTTGATGGCCGAACACAAACTCAACTGGTTCCAGTCGCTCAAACCCATCGAGACGATGCCCGCGCCCTTCAAAGAACCTTTCCCGTATTGCATCTGCCCCCATTGCAGCGTGATCGGTGCCATTCGAGGCCGCGTTCATTCCGACGAAGGTAAAGAACAGTGCGAACTCATCATCGCCCATCCATCGATCGCCCTCGACTTTTATCGCAACAACGGCGGACGCAATACACCAGGCTATAAGAAATTGCTCGTAGCCAGTCGTCAGCGCCGCGACAACCAATGGAAGTCACTCGCAGTCGGCGTTCGCGTCAAACTCGGCCAATGGTTCAAACCGCAAAGCGATGAAAACTTCCTGGGTTACTATGCCGATCGCGACTTCACCCAATCGGACCGAGGGGCAGCCGGCGTGGTTCTGACCGACAAGCGCCTCGTCTACAAGAAGTACGCCGCCCTTCGCGAGTATCGCCTCGATCATCAGGGATACCTCGAAATCGAAGCCACCCCGTCACTCGCCAACATCGATATCCATCAGAACGATTTGAGCGTTTCAACACTAGCCACCACGCCACTCGCAGCCAGCAGCCTCGCCCGAACCCTCACAGGCATGAACAAGGCCTGGAAGATCAACGTCGAAACCAGACGATAGATTGTCGAAGCTCAAACGTGGCATCGCGCCAATACCGTCATTCCCGCGCACGCGGGAATCCAGATGAAAGCGAAGTCGATGTTGGTGAGTATCGGATGGACGTATTGCGCAGGAATGACGAGCAAAACGCAATTAATTTGAATGGTTAAATATAGGATGTCCCATCCTTGAGCGCAGCGGAAGGGTGGGGGACTGAAGAATTGACTAACCCGAGAGGTCTCAACTCAAACACAAACTAAGCGGCAGACCCTGCGTTTTCCTTGGTCGACTTTTTCTTTGCGGCCTTCTTCTTGACTGTCTTTTTCTTAGCAGCCGCTTTCTTCTTTACCGTTTTCTTTTTCGCAGTTTTTTTCTTTGCCGTTTTCTTGGCACGGGGGTCTTTGCCCTGGTCGCGCATCTTCTGCTCGCGCGCCTCGATCAGTTCAATCCCCTGCTCAAGCGTTACCGACGCGGGATCGCGTCCCTTGGGAATCGTCGCGTTGACTTCGCCATCGGTCACATACGGTCCAAAGCGACCATTCTTGACCTTCAATTCCAACTCGCTGTCAGGATGCTTGCCAAGTTCCGCAATTGTTGAAGACCCGCGAGCACGCCGGCGCTTTGGTTCCTTAAAAATCTTGACGGCTTCCTCAAGCGAAACGCGGGCTAGGTGTTCGTGATTTTCAAGACTTCGGCTGTCCGTTCCCATCTTAAGATAAGGACCAAACTTTCCATCCTGCGCCGTAATCGCCTCGTCCGATTCCGGATGCTTGCCCAACTCGCGCGGATATGAGAGCAACATCGTCGCTTCCTCAAGCGATACGGTTTCGATGGACATGTTTGGCCAAAGACTGGCCATCTTGGGCTTGGAACCCTTCTTGATATTCCCTTTCGGCGTCAATTCCGGATCGCCAAGCTGCACGTACGGACCGAACCGTCCAGTCTTGATGTAAATCGGCTGACCCGTTTCCGGATGATTGCCCAATACGCGATCGCCCAATGCGGCTTGCTCAAGCAACTCAACCGCTCGGTCGATCGTCAGTTCATCCGGCGGAATGTCATCGGGAACCGTCGCCCGCAAATCTTCATCGCCGACTTGAACGTAGGGGCCATAACGACCCACCCGAGCGAAAACTTCCTGCCCTTCAGGGTTCTCGCCTAAGCGGATTGAACAAATCGAACGCGCATCGATCTCCTCCCAGCCGGAACCAATCAGTTTCTTCAAACCGATGTCGGAAACATGGTCGCCATTCTTCTTGCCATTCGGATCGCCGAAGTAAAAATCGTGCAGCCACGGACCGGCATCGCGATCTCCATTGGCAATCGCATCAAGACCATCCTCCATCTTGGCGGTGAACTCGTAATCCACGAGTTCGGGAAGATGCGTCTCCAAAAGATTCACTACGGCAAAAGCTGTAAACGTCGGAACGAGAGCGCTGCCCTTCTTCCAGACGTACCCGCGATCCTGAATCGTCTGAATAATACTCGCGTAAGTTGAAGGCCGACCGATGCCTCGCTCTTCCAACTCCTTAACCAGTGATGCTTCCGTAAACCGTGCAGGAGGCTGAGTGGTGTGCCCCGAGGGTTCAATCGCTTCAACACCCAACGCCTCGCCAACCTTAAGCGGTGGCAGAATCGATTCCTGATCTTCCAACTTCGCATCCGGATCGTCCGAACCTTCAACATATGCCCGCAAAAACCCGGGGAACTGAATCACCTTGCCCGATGTCGTAAATACGGCTTCGCCATCTTTTCCCGCATCGGCAACGATCCGAACACTGGTGCGAACGCCCTTGGCATCTTTCATTTGCGAAGCGACGGTACGCATCCAGATCAACTCATAGAGTCTGAGTGCATCGGTGTCGAGTTCTCGCTGCAATTCCTTCGGCGTACGAAATGCGTCGCCCGTCGGACGAATCGCTTCATGCGCTTCCTGCGCGTTCTTGCTCTTGCGTTTGTAGGTTCGCGGAGAATCCGGAAGGTACTCGGCGCCGTACATCTCGCCGATTTGCTGACGCGATGCGTTCAATGCCTGCGCCGAAAGATGCGTCGAGTCGGTTCGCATGTAACTGATGAAACCGTTCTCATACAGACTCTGCGCCAATCGCATTGTCCGCTGCGCACCGAACCGAAGCTTGCGCGCCGCTTCCTGCTGAAGCGATGAGGTGATAAACGGCGGATACGGCTTGTTGGTGAATGGTTTTTCTTTAACGTCGCCGACCTTGAACTGGCTCGTGCGAAGTCGGTCAGCCAATGCTCCAGCCGATTTTTCGTCAAGCAACCGAACGCTGTCGGGTTTTTTAAGCTTTCCTGTGGTTTCCTCGAAATCCTTACCAATCGCCAGGCGCGAACCGCCCAACTCAATCATGCGAGCCGATAGGGTCGTCTGCTGCGCATTCAGCTTCGCGTCGATGTCCCAATAACCCGCACTGACAAAACGCATCCGCGCTCGTTCTCGATTGACAATCAAACGTGTCGAAACCGATTGCACACGGCCAGCCGACAACCTTGGCTTCACCTTTCGCCAAAGCACAGGCGAAACTTCATAACCGAACAACCGATCCAAAATGCGCCGCGACTCCTGAGCGCTAACCAACTGACGATCAATGTCGCGGGTGTGATCGATGGCTTGAACGATCGCAGTCTTGGTGATCTCGTCGAACACCATCCGCTTGACCGGAACTTTCGGATTCAGCACTTCCTGCAAATGCCACGCAATCGCTTCCCCTTCGCGGTCCTCGTCCGTTGCGAGGTACAATTCATCGACGCCCTTCAACATCTTGCGGAGCTTTGTGACCTGGGCTTTCTTGCTCTTCGGAACGATGTAGAGCGGCTCGAAATCACTCTCGACGTTCACGCCAAGTCGCGACCACGATTCCTTCTTGTATGATTCGGGGATCTCTGCTGCATTCGACGGCAGATCGCGAATGTGTCCGATGGAGGATTCCACCTCAAACCCGCTCCCAAGGTACTTGGAGATGGTCTTGGCCTTCGCAGGCGATTCGACGATAACGAGTGCTTTGCTCATAAGGGCGAACAGGAAACCGGAAAAATGTGTCCCTTGTCAAGCAGTGATTCAGTGGCAACACGCCAACCAAGCCAACCGCTAGGAACGCAAGTAATTGTAAAAAATAAACTTAACGCTAAAATCGTATTCTGTGAAATATTATTTCAAAGGAGGCAGTCTCTCCCTGATCCAACGTCTTGTGCAGGCTGGCCAACCGATCCCAATGTCGCCAACCACCCAAATTGTATACACCGGTCGCCGATTGGTCTCAAATTCTTGGCTCGGGCGACTCTGAGCGTCGTATCGTCCACATGGCACATCCGAAATGAGGAAATATCGCCAACCCCAAAACAGCTAACCCAAATTCGCAACCAATCCAGCCGAAACAGTGGTGAGTTGATTCGATGAAAATATAATGCGGGGCTATGCCAAAATCAGCCGAACGGCCAATACCCTGATAATGCCGGAAAACTGTAAGCCGTGCCACTGCTCTGTGAGCAGTGCGGAAAATGAATAACCAGCCGCATCGACCAAACGACAAGTTGTGTCAAACGTGAAAGAAGTGGTAACGACAACATGACGGACCTGAAGCACATTCGCAATTTCGCCATCGTCGCCCACATCGACCACGGCAAAAGCACCCTCGCCGACCGTCTCATGGAGCATGCCGGCGCCGTCAGCCAGCGCGAACTCAAAGCCCAGATGCTCGACGACATGGACCTCGAGCGCGAGATGGGCATCACCATCAAAGCCAACCGCTGCTCGATGAAATACAAATTCGAGGGCGAAGAGTACCTGCTGAACCTGCTCGACACCCCCGGCCACGTGGACTTTCACTATGAAGTTTCGCGCGCTTTGACCGCGTGCGAAGGCGTCCTTCTACTCGTCGATGCCGCGCAGGGCGTTCAGGCACAAACCGTCGCCAATGCCTACCTCGCAGTGGAAGCCGCCACCGAAATCATCCCGGTCATCAACAAGATCGACCTGCCCGGTGCGCATCCGGAAGACTGCGCCCTCGAACTCGAACATGTACTCGGTATACCTGCCGACGAAGCGATATTCACGTCGGCTAAAACCGGTCACGGTATCGACGAACTGTTCGAAGCGATCGTCAAGCGGATGCCAGCCCCCGAACCCGACCCGGAGAACAAACTCCGCGCCCTGGTCTACGACGCCAAGAACGACGTACACCGCGGCGTCATCACCCACGTGCGTGTCTTTGGCGGAAGCATGAAGCGCGGCGACAAAATGCGCTTCGTAGCCGCCGAATCCGAACGCATCATCACCGAGGTCGGTAAGTTCACGCCGAAACCCGGTGCCGTTCCGTCACTTTCCGAAGGCGAAGTGGGTTACATGCTCGCCAGCATCAAAACCATCGCCGACGTCAACATTGGCGACACCATCACGCTGGCCCACGACCCGACCGATCGTCCGCTTCCCGGTTACCAAGCCCCCCAGCAGATGGTTTTCTGCGACTTCTTCCCCGGTCCGGGAACCGAAACGCCCGACCTGCGCGACGCCTTCGAGAAACTCTGGCTCAACGACAGTTCGTTTACCTATGAAACGACTTCTTCCGACGCATTGGGAATCGGTTTTCGTTGCGGGTTTTTGGGCCTGCTGCACATGAAGATTATTCAGGAACGGTTGGAGCGCGAAGGTGACGTCAACATCGTTCAGACCGCACCGACTGTCACGTACGAAGTGGAACTCAAGGACGGGACCGTCAAGCACATCGAATCGCCGAGCGAACTTCCGGACCTATCCATCGTGCAGGATATTCGCGAACCGATCTGCACCGCTTCAGTCATCGTACCAGCCGACTACATTGGCGACGTCTTAAAGATTTCGCTGGAGCGGCGCGGTACGCACACCAAGACGGAGTACCTCTCGCCCTCGCGCGTCATGCTCAACTTTGAGTTTCCGCTGGGCGAGATCATTTACGATTACTACGACAAACTGAAGAGCGCGACGAAAGGGTACGGCACTGCCGACTACGACGTCACCGGCTACCGCACCGACAACCTCGTCAAGCTCGACATCCTCGTCAACGCCATGCCGGTAGACGCCCTAAGCGTAATCGTCCACCGAGACAAAGCCGCCACCAGAGGCCGCCGCCTGATCCAAAGATTAAAGAAGGAAATCAACCGCCACCAATTCGAAATCCCCTTACAAGCCGCCATCGGTGGAAAGATCATCGCAAGAGAAACCATAGCGGCCATGCGAAAAGACGTAACCGCAAAATGCTACGGCGGCGACATCACCAGAAAGCGAAAGCTCTTAGAGAAGCAAAAAGAGGGAAAGAAGCGCATGAAGCAAGTAGGCATGGTAGCCATCCCCCAGAACGCCTTTATGTCCATCCT
This sequence comes from Alphaproteobacteria bacterium, assembly GCA_028285105.1. Taxonomy (GTDB): domain Bacteria; phylum Planctomycetota; class Phycisphaerae; order UBA1845; family UBA1845; genus UBA1845. Next base: position 455,432 of record JANQQE010000021.1, on the reverse strand, counting down.
CGACCCGGGGGATTGAAGTTCGATTCTCATACACTGCAGTCCCCGAATTCTCTGGCACAAAAGAAAAGCCGCTTACGCCAGATGCTGGGGTAAGCGGCTTAAATCAAAAATCGAGTGGAATTCTGGATCTAAAGACAGCCCCTACGGAATGGGTGTGACTTTCAAGTCATCCCAGTATTTGTCGCCTTGATCCATCGACCACACTCCAAATGTCCCTTCCGTTAAGCGATCATATGTTCCGCCGTCGTCATAGCAGTCAGCCTGCCAAGTTCCAGGCTCAGTGAGCCCGTCCCAAACCTTTGCTTTGATCGTCGTCTGTGAAGTCGTGTTCGTCACTTGAATCTTGAAATTGTACCAAGTGTTCGAATATGCCTCGACTCCCGTACTCGTCGTTCCTTCGAGCGTATTTGTCCCTGCGTTTGAAGGCGAGATATGAAACTTCGTATCAGTTCCGAATTTCGTTCTGCGCAGTCGATGGTATACAGCTTCATCCGGGAATCCCGACAGGAACGTAACGCCTATTCCACCACTGCTATTTGAGAATCGCATCTTGCCCGTATATTCAAACGAACTCCAGCCCTCGCTTCCACATGGGGTACGGTGTGCGTGAATATTGGTTAATGTGTTTGACGTATGCAGAACTCCGTTCGTTCCTCCAAAACTGGCGATATCGAATAACGAATCGTCTACGACAAGACTGCTGTTCGATTCAGTATCAACCCATCCAGGAATTCCCGTTGTCCCTGTGTCGTATGCTTCAAAATCATCGAAGTAATCAGGCGGATCACAAACATCAGGAACGCCATTGGTATCGCAGTCATCGCTCGTCCCACTAGCGATGTCGCATGAGTCAGGAATGCCGTTTGAATTGCAATCACCGCTTGTCCCTTGAGCGATCTCGCATTCATCCGGTATACAGTTGCTATTACAATCAGCGCTTGTATCACCAGAGATATCGGTAGAGTCTGCTACGTCATTGGCGTTACAATCGGGATCTCCTTCAAAGTAAACCATGAGATCGCCGTCTTGTCGTGGAGTAGAACTCGATCCCCTAAGCCAACCATCCTTCCAGCCGCCGGAGTCTGTTTCCTTTAAGTCTGCATATCCGTTGACCAGCGTGCCGCTTATCCCCGTTGTCACATATTCTTGTAATGGAAAGAACTCGTAATAGTTTCCAGACGTAGCGTTCGGAGCAGAAAACTCAATGTGATAATCCTTGGATGCTTCAAATGTATACGAGACAGACCCGTTACTTGTCCAATCCACACCACAATTGGGTTCGGTCTCACATCCAGTGCTATTGATTGAATTTGAGGAAATATCAATGGTTTGCGAATTTGAACCATCACTCTCCTCGATCGTGATTCTCAGCAAACCGGGATCGTTGAATTTCCTGAGGGCTACATGGATCTTGTTTGCTATGAATCCTTCCTTAACATTCTCGATCACTTGCCGAACTTCCGATTCGCCTTCAACAGGATGATCTCCACTTTGACTCCATGCATCACCGTAACCCTGCGATTGCGACCCACCGTCAGCAAAATGCAAAGTGTAAAAGGCAGTGTGATGTTCCAGATGATCCCAGCTGTTTGGATACCATCTGAATAATACCGCCAAGTCAAGATCATCGTAGGCAGGTTGTGAAGGAATACCACTCTCTATCTGGACAAGGTCGTTGACTGACGAAAAATGGTTGGCTTGATCGGTGTCAATGTTTTCAAACCAAAGATGATAAAGTTGTCCCTCTTCAATATCGTAAGGCTCGTCAAAATCGACCTGACGGTGGCTGCTGTCCGCATAATAAACAAGATCCCCCGGATCCTCTGTGAAAGTAAATGTCACCGAAGCGAGAACTGTGTTTTCATCGGGAAGATGGTCCTGGGTACCATCGTCTGCTACAAGTCGAACCGTGAATTCGCCGCCATTGCCTTTGCTGTAAGCTTCCGATCCCGGGTCATTAAACCTGCTTGCATAGGTAAATCCTGTTAGAGACCCACTCCGCAGTGCCTTAATTCGATAGCTGACTTGCCCGTCCCACCTGCCGACCCTGAGATTGGATTTTCCATCCGCCTTAAGGGGGATACCAAACTTATCGTCGCCCGCCTGAGACGTCGCCACTGTCGAAGCAAGACAAACCAAGACCACAAACAAATTTGTACTCTTCATTCGTGTCGCCCTTCGATTCGCAGCAGCAGGCACGCTGAGTTTTTCACCGAACCATGCTAGATGTTGCTTGATTGCAATAAGTGGTGGGGCCATTGACCATTTGAGTAACTTCATCGTTTCTCCCATTCATGTGGTAACAGTGTTTCGACATCGTGCGTTCGGCAACGCGCTTCATAAATACAAACGATTGAGGGCATCGAACTCGTAACTTTTTCTTGGTTCGTTTTGCGATTGCTATTGATTCAATTTTTGAATGAATGTACTCCGACATTCGTAACTCTGGAGTAGGACGTGCGTTCTGTTGATGTTGCAAGGGTTTAACGACGATTAGGAGAATGAATTCACGTTGAACCTGAACCGAATGTTTAGAATTGCCAATTGAATTCTCATCTACCAATGCACGAATGGAATGCCAATGCGTCGGTGATCAGTATTAGAACATGGGACGTGAATTGAGTTTTGCGAGGGAATTGAAATGACAGGCTGCGGTCGGATTCGAACCGACGAATAATGGATTTGCAATCCACCCCCTTAGTCCACTTGGGCACGCAGCCGGCAGGGCGATGGGTCTTTGCCCGGCAGAATTGCCCAGTATATCCTTCCAAAATCGCTGAGCAAGACGGCGCGCAACTCGGCGAATTTTGGCTTTATTGGTGGATTTTTGAAGTGAATGGAAAAATCGGCTCAGTTGGCGACCCGATGCATTCGACTAGCCGCGGGCGCGGTGGCCATTGCTGTTCATGCGGGTGCCGTTTGACCTTGGTGAGCCGTTGGAATTGGCTGTTCCATTCGTCTTGGACGATCCGTTGGCCTTGGCTGCAGCTTCGACTTCGGCGTCCTCTTTGGCTTGCGGCTGACGCACTAACGAGGCGTACATGCCGTTTCGAAGCGAGACCTGCCCGATGCGAACACGCGGATAGCGAATGGGCCGCGGCAACTGTGTGGCGACAAACTGATCCACCGTGGTCAACTCGATGCCCTTGGCATCCATTAAACGCAGCGCCTGTTCAGCATCCGACCTGCACCAACTCCCACACGCATCGACGACAACCGTCACATGCTTGTGCCTTGCGAGCAAGCCCAGCGCGATCGCCTTGACCGAACCTTCGATCCCGAGGCCATACACGACGTAATTGGTTGCGGGCAAGTTGCTGATGAATCGGTCGGCTTTTGGGTTGGCGAGAAAATCGGTGGTGCGTTTGCGGAAGATGACTTGCTGATGCTTGCGGAACAAATCGATGGGTACAACGAGTGTGTTGTCGCCCTCGACTTTGACGTAACTACCGAACAGCGTGAAGTTGACTTTCTGTTGACCGGGTGTGCCATCGATGCAATGCGCGGGCAATCTCGCAAATTGAACTTCACAATCGCGATGACAATCGACCGAAGAGATGACCGGTGCATGGTTCCACTTCGCCCATGCCACCATCCGCCGCAGCGCACGAATCAAGTCTTCGCGCCCTTCAACCGGACACGCGCCATCAACGTTTAGAAAATCTCTCTGCGTGTTGACGTCCACCAACACACAAGGCAGTTGACGCCTATTGCTGTTCGATCCCATACCCCAGTTCCCTTACTCGCGCAGATTGCCAAAGTTAGCAATGTGCCAAACCCGGCGACCCAAATAAGGCGGCAGAGATGCAAGGGGATTGAAGCCCAACTTGAGCTACGATGTGATGGGAGCTTCTTCCCCGCGGCTATCCCCCCGGACAGCCGTCCTGACGCTTCTTCCACCCGTATGATAACCACGGATTGGGCCGAGGCAACTGACAATCACAAATGATTGCAAATCTATTTATAGCATAAGCTTAGTGTTGTAGTAACAGGTTATTGGGACGCCTCAATATCGGCGATTAGGGGTGGGGGTTAAGCGCGACGTCGTTGGCGTGGCGGCTGTGAAATTGAAGTCAAACCATCCACCATTCTGGTGCCCAATCCTGGGGATTTGGGCAATGGAATTGAGCTTGTGGAGAGAAATTCGGTCGAGTCTAAACGTCGAGGTTCTGGGCGTTGATTGCGTTCTCTTCGATGAAACGTCGGCGCTCTTCAACACTGTCGCCCATCAACACATGAAACATTCGGTCGGCTTCCTGTGCATCGAGTGCCAACTGCTCGGCATCGTCGGGATCGTCGGTGATGGTGACGCGCCGCAAGGTGCGCTTCGACCGATCCATCGTGGTTTCCCACAACTCTTCAGCGTTCATTTCACCAAGACCTTTGAAGCGCTTCAACGTGATCCCACTGCTGCCCAACCGACGCACACCGGCAAGCACGTCGGCAAGGTTGTTGAGTTCGTTCGGATCGCGCTCGCCCTGAGCCAACAGATACTTCGCCGGCGTGAGTTCACCGGTAACCAGTTGTTCGCGAGATGAGAAGTAATCGGCAACGTCGATTTTCATCTCAGCCAGTCGCTCGATCAACGAACTCAGTTTGCGACACTCCGAAAGTTCATGTCGAACGATGTACGTGTCTGCCAATGCTTCGCTGTCGTCGTCGCCATTGTTGGAACGCGCGACCTCGATGTGACGCGCTTCAATCAAATCGACGCGCTCGTGTTTTTTTATCAGCTCGTTGCGGTACTCAGTCAACGCAGCATCATCGCGGAAGAATCGTCGCCCCGAGAATTCGGGATCGCTGCCGTGAATCTCGGCAAAGATCGTCGGCAGTGGCTCGCCATCCTTACAGTTTTCTAGAATCATCGCCCTAAAGTCGATGCCCCGACGCTCAAGCACCTGGCGATTCTGATCGATACCGTCCAGGGTCTCCAGCAACTGACGCAACTCAACGCCGGCAAACCGACGTTCGTCTCCTGTCGCCTTCGTCCCATCGTCAGACAATTCGCGAACGATCAATGTCGTGTCGTCCAGACCCAGATCGGTCAGCATGCCATTCATCACCGACTCATTTAGAACATATTGTTCCTTCTTACCGCGCTTGAGCAAATACAAAGGTGGTTGAGCGATGTAGACGCGACCTTCTTCGATCAGCGGACGCATGTGCCTGAACAAGAACGTCAAGAGCAGTGTACGAATATGACTGCCATCGACGTCGGCATCGGTCATGATGATGAGTTTGTCGTAGCGCCGTTTGGAGACGTCGAATTCATCCTTACCGATTCCGCATCCCATCGCTTTAATGATGTGCGCGATTTCATCGTGGGAGAGCATCTTGTCGATGCGTGCTTTCTCGACGTTTAGGATTTTTCCCTTCAATGGAAGGATCGCCTGTGTGCGCGAGTCGCGCCCCTGTTTGGCGCTCCCGCCGGCTGAATCGCCCTCGACGAGATAAATCTCAGTGCCTTCCGCACTCTTGGAACTGCAATCCCAAAGCTTTCCCGGAAGTCCGCCGGTACTCATCACGCTCTTTCGCGCGAGGTCGCGGGCTTTTCGGGCAGCCTCTCGCGCCTGGGCAGCATTTACACCGCGCTGCACAATCTTCTTGGCGTCGGCAGGATTCTCATCGAGGAAGTTGCGAAGCTGTTCGTTGACCGTTTGCTGAACGAATGTTTCAACTTCCGGGTTGAGCAAGCGAACCTTGGTCTGCGATTCAAACTGTGGGTTCGGCACCTTCACGCTGATGACAGCCGTCAGTCCCTCACGCCAATCGTCGCCGGATGGAATCACCGAACCCTTCACCAGGTTGTTCTTCTTGGCGTAGTTATTTGCAACACGGGTCAGCGCACTTTTGAATGCCGACAAATGCATCCCACCGTCGATGTTCTTGATGTTGTTCGCAAACGCCAGAATGTTCTCGTTGTAGCTGTCGGAATATTGAAGGGCGATTTCGCAAGCCAGACCTTGCTTGGGATCTTCGGCTTTGAGCTTGATCACATCGCGATGAATCGGTTCAGCCCCACCCGCGAGGTGACGCACGAATTGCTTAATACCGTCATCGAAACAGAACGACATTTCCTTGCCGGAAGTCTCGTCCAAAACCTCGATGGCCAACCCTTCATTCAGGTACGCCAACTCGCGAAGTCGCACGCCCAACGTATCGAGTTTGAACACAATCTCAGGAAAGATATCCGGATCCGGTGCGAACTCGATTCGCGTTCCACTCTTCGATGTTTCGCCGACGACCGAAAGCTCACGAACCACATCGCCGCGTTCAAACCGCATCGAATACGTCTTGCCATCGCGTTCAACCGTCACTTCCATCCACTCAGCCAGGGCATTGACCACACTAACGCCCACACCGTGCAAACCACCGGAAACCTTGTAAGCGCTCTGGTCGAATTTTCCCCCTGAATGCAGCACCGTCATCACAACTTCGACGGCTGGCTTGCCATTGAGCAACGGATTTTCATGCTTCATCGGGCCGACGGGAATACCGCGACCGTTATCGACCACCGTGCAACTGCCGTCGGCATTGAGCTTCACGAGAATCTTCGTGCAATACCCAGCCATCGCCTCGTCGATCGCATTGTCGACAAGTTCATAAATCAGATGATGCAGACCGTTCACTCCCGTCCCGCCAATGTACATCGCCGGACGTTTGCGAACCGCCGCCAACCCCTCCAACACGGTGATCTGACTTTCGTCATAGTCAGTTAGATTGTCCGCATCGCTTACTGGAATGGTGGGTGTTTCAATAGGATCGGTTTGTTTGGCTGCTTCACTCATTACTCTTCCGGTATTGCTACCGCTGCTTTTGACTGCGTTTTGTCACTTTGACTGACTCTCGGAGTGGTTGCCCAATTGCGGCGACGGCCTGCTTTAGAATGCCGCCCCGTCGGTCCCCAACTCAAAGCGAATGCGCCGAATCAACGTCCCGCGACACTCCCGTTCGAGATGCTCCCGGAGTGGCAAATGCCACTTCGTTCGCAAGACGCTATGATACCGCGCATCGGCTGGATTCACCAATATCAAGACGCTTCCAGACGACATTCCCCCATAGCGACAAAACCGTCGAAACTCGTCGTCCACAACCGCCGAAATCGCCTCAAAAACAGCCACTTCGTGAGAGGCTGACCGACCCACCTCCAACGACACTTTCTCAGCCAACGCACCGATCGACTTCGTCCGCGTCCGGGCCTGCCGATTGGCATGACACCACCGCAACTGATCCGGTGAAATGTTGTCCTTCGAGGGTTCCACCGTCAGTCCATTCCCCGCTGCTATTTCAAGAGTTGAATATCGACCTATGACAGATTTACCGGCATCACGACGTACAGGTTGCCCTCGTCACCGCGCAGCACACCCGGCCGATTCGATTCGCTCATTTCAAACCGAACCTCGTCAGCCGAGATCGCCCGCAGCGCTTCGACCAGAAACGTCGGGTTGAAACCGATCTCCATATCCGCGCCGTTGTACTCAATGGGAATTTCGATCATCGATTCTCCCTGCGTCGGAGCGCGACTTGTCAGTTTGAGATTGTCTGCGGAAAACGACATCCGTACGCCTTTGGATTCTTCATTCGTCAATAGCGCCGAACGCTTCACCGCGCTAAGCAGGTCAGCCGTCTTGATCGTCGCAACCCGGTCACCCTTCGCTGGAATCACATCCTGGTACTTGGGGAATTGTCCCTCGACCAGACTCGTGCTGATCGTCGCCTTTGCCGTTTTGAACACCAACTGATTTCCGGTCGCCTTGATCGCCACCGTTGAATCCCCGGGACCCAGCACCCGCTGAAAGATGCCCATCGTCTTGACCGGAACGATGTTCTCCAGATTCGCTCCAGCGTCCGATTCCAGCTTGCCCTTCGCCTGCGACAGTCGCCGACCGTCCGTCGCCACCATCACCAGTTCCTTGCCCTTGCGATCCCAAAGCACACCGTTGATCGCATAGCGCGTGTTCTCGCGGGCGGCAGCCAACACCGTCCATTCCGACATGCGACGCAGCAAACCGGCATCAACCGTCAGGTCAGGTTCGCCGGTCAGCTCTGCGGTGGGTGGGAATTCCGCGGGTGGCTTGGTGTAGATCTGATAGTGGGCACCACTGCCGCGTACGTGGCAGATGCTGTCGTCCGAACTGAACTCAAGCACCTCGTCAGTCGATTCGCGAACGATCTGCGTCAACTTGTCAGCCGCAACGACCACCGGCCCCTTCTCGTCGACTTCAACCTGGGCAACGGTGTAGCGGATACCGATCTCAAGGTTGGTCGCAATGAGTACACAGTGATCTTTGTGCGCCTCGATCATGGTGCATTCGAGAATCTCTTTCGGGGTGCGCGAGGCTGCCACCGATCCGACAGCGACCAATGCTTCGGCAAGTTCCTGCCGGTTCATTCGGACTTTCATGAACGTTGACCTTGATAAATTCTTGAGTGGTGTAGTATGTAAAACCAATCTATAAGAAACTTCTTAGTATTATATCCTGTCACAAAAGCAGCTTTCGATCTTGCGACATGGGTAAGTTTTTGCTTGGCCATATCTTAAGCGATATTTCCAAGCCCACCAACAAGTGGACAACCTGTTTGTGCCAGCGTGACCAACATCGAATCCACTCACTGGCTGGCGACTTGTCCACATCGGGCTGTTGGATCATGTGAATCAACTGCGAATCTTTCACGGTGCAAATGACAGATCTGAAGTGCAGTCGTGATATCCGCATCCGCGTTGTACACAAGGATGAAACACCGCGCATCCTTTGCACCGACAGTGGCTTATGTCGATGTGCCTAGCTGGAACCGTTCTGCTGGCTCCGAAGCATGGCTCGCAGGTTCTCCATCGATTGTCGAATCTTGGAGTCGGTATCCACCATCTTCTTGATCGTTCGCGTCGCGTGCAGCACCGTTGAATGGTCTCGCCCACCAAAGTACCCACCCACCTCTTCGAGGCTGTGCCCGGTTAATTCACGGGCCAGATACATGCAGACCTGTCGCGGATGGCTGATCGACTTTGGACGCTTCTTGCTCTGCAAATCCTTGACCCGCACGCCAAAGTGGCGCGTCACTACATCGATGATCTGCTGAATCGATATTGCCGAAGACTCAGCCCCATCTGCCAGCGCCCGTCGCGCAAGTTCGAGATTGATCGTACCGTCAGCGGCTTGGCTCATCGCGTCGAGTCGAAGCAGCGCCCCTTCCAGATCGCGAATGTTCGTGTGAATCTGGGTAGCGACATATTCGATAACGTTTTCGGGAACTTCGATGCAGCGAAGTCGCGACTTCTTTCGCAGAATCGCCATCCGCGTTTCCATGCACGGTGCATCGATTGACGCAACCAGACCAGACTTGAAACGACTCACCAGCCGATTCTCCAGCGTTGGGATTTCCGACGGCAAACAGTCAGCCGACAAAACGATCTGTTTCTGCGCCTGATGCAGCGTGTTGAACGTGTGGAAAAATTCTTCCTGGCTGCGCTCCCGTGCGCCAAGGAATTGGATGTCGTCAATCACCAGCAAATCGACATGACGGTAATGAAAGCGAAATTGATTCATCGCGCCGCGCTCGACGGCTTCGATGAAATGATTCGCAAATGTCTCGCACGATATGTACAGCGTCGTCGGACACGTTCCGAGTCGTTTGGTTGCGTGGCAAATCGCCTGAAGCAAATGCGTCTTACCCAAACCGACATCGCCATGCACGAACAGCGGATTGTAAACCTGGCCCGGGTTCTCAGCTACCGCGACAGCCGCTGCGTGGGCCATCCGGTTGCCAGCCCCCACGACGAAATTGTCGAAGACATAATCGTCGTTGAGTTGAAGCTGGTTGTTCTCTGAAATGGAAAGCGGGTAGCCCTCGTCGTCGGCAATGTCGTTGGGCGCGTCGGTCTCGAAAGCCGTCGTGACCAATTGCTCAAGAACTTCCTGAGTCGCCTCCACAAATGCCGGCTTGCATTCGTCCTCCAGGTAACGGACCTGTTTGAGATTGCCAGCCCGAATCCGCAGCACACCACCGGCTAAATCGATGGGCCGCAAACTGCTGAACCAACCGCGAACCAAGGCTGGATGAACAGCCCGAATCCGTTCCAAAATGCTTTTCCACTCAGCCGCAGCAATCGCAGACATGCAAATATCCATAAAACGAATCGAGCGACAAACCCCCGACCCGTTGATAACCCGTTGAATCGAGATGACGAAAACGTAAAGCTCTTTCTTTATTGCAGTTACGAACGCCGACCCGTGCATTCGAGCGAAGGGTTATTGTACCAAAACCTGGCGGAAACTCCAGTGTGAATTGTCAGCGATCAACACAAAATGAGGTCCACACCCGAAGCTTTTATCCACAAAATGCTTACGACAAAATTGACGATGCAGTGCCATCGCAGCGCGAATCTTTTTGCGCGTTTTCGCCATCTGTTAACTTTGAATCTTCGGCGTTAGGATAGGCCCTCAACCAATCACCTCATATCGATTCGCTTTGAATCGTTCGAGGCACGGAGGCAGGCATCGATCATGGAAGATCAGCGGGCGAATGCCGTTGGTATCCCGTCAGATATCACAGGCCAGACGAACGTCAAACTTAGCCCGCAATGTTCAATCTCCGACACCGTCGGAAAGTTAACCCGTATCAAGGCAGGCAAGGTGAGCAAGAAAAAAAGTCGCACATCCCGCGCATCCGCGGAAACGATGGCAAAACAGCAACGCGAGATTTCTATTTCCGAATTCTTCGCACGCAACCGCCATCTGCTCGGTTTCGATAACAAGAGAAAAGCACTGTTGACCAGCGTCAAGGAAGCCGTCGACAATGCCCTCGATGCGTGCGAAGAAGGCGGTGTGTTTCCGGAGATCTATCTGGAAATCAAACAGCTTTCAGAAGACCGTTTTCGCATGATCTGTCGCGACAACGGGCCGGGCATTGTCAAAGCGCAAATCCCAAATATCTTCGGAAAGCTGCTGTACGGTTCGAAATTTCATCGCCTTAAAATGTCGCGCGGTCAACAGGGCATCGGTATCAGTGCAGCCGGCATGTACGGATTGATTACCACCGGTAAGCCCGTCAGCATTATCAGCCGCACCGGCAAAGGCAAGCCCGCCCACCATTACAAACTCGCGATCGACACCAAAAAAAACAAGCCCGACATCATTGCCGAAAAAACCGTCGAAGTTCCGTGGGAACGCGGAACGGAAATCGAAATCGAAATGGTGGCCAGCTACAACAAAGGCCGCCAAAGCGTCGCGGAATACATCGAACTGACCGCGATCGCCAACCCGCACACCACCATCGTCTTCAAGGGGCCAGACAAGAAAGTCCTCGAATACCTGCGGAATGTCGACGAACTGCCTGAACAAACCGAAGAAATCAAACCGCACCCACACGGTGTCGAACTCGGTGTTCTGATGAAGATGGTCAAGGAAACCAGCGCAAAACAGTTGGGCGCATTTTTAAGCGGTGAATTCTCGCGCGTCAGCCCAAAGATCTCCAAAGAAGTATGCAGCAAAGCCGGCCTGACCCAACGCACCTGGCTCCAAAGCGTCGGCCCGAGCGACATCCAAAAGATCTACAATGTCTTGCAAGAAACCAAACTACGCGCCCCAAGCACGAACTGCCTTGCCCCGATCGGTGCGGAAGCGATCCTCAACGGTTTACTCAAGGGCATCAAAGCCGAGTTCTACACCGCATCCACCAGGCCACCCGCAGTCTATCGCGGCAACCCGTTTCAAATCGAAGTCGGGATGGCATTCGGCGGACAACTTGGTTCGCTCGATGCGAACAGCAAAGGCGACGACAAATCCAAGCAGCCACAATCGGCACGCGTCATCCGTTTTGCAAATCGTGTCCCCCTGCTCTATCAACAAGGCGCTTGCTGCACGTTCAAGAGCGTCGTCGATACCAAGTGGAACAATTACGGCTTGTCGCAATCGCGCTCGACGCTTCCGCAAGCACCCTTCGTCGTTCTCATCCACATGGCCAGCGTCTGGGTTCCGTTCACGTCGGAATCGAAAGAAGCCATCGCCGACTACGACGAAATTCGCAAAGAAATCAAACTCGGCTTATCCGAGTGCGGCCGGCGCCTTGGCACATACATCCGCCGAAAGAAAAAACGCTCGCACTTCGCCCAGCGTCGCGATGTGTTCCATCGATACATCCACGAGATCGTCGAGTCTTGCCGAGCCATGACGGTCTGCAACAAGGATGATTTGCGCAATGCACTAAGCGATTTGGCCGCCCGCGCTACCGAAGCAGCAGACATGGAATTCGACGATCACGGTAAGATTATCGCGAAGCGCAAGAACGGCGATTCAGAGATGGACAACACGATCGTACTGGACGAATCGCAGCAAGCGCCAGCCGGTCAACTGGAGTTGTTTTCCAACGGCGCCCCAACCACGCCAAAACGCACCACCCGCGCCAAAAAGACCAGGAAATCAAGCAAAAAATCCAAGAAGAAGTCATCCAGTAAAACGAAGAAACGCAGATAAAACCATCCGGACCCGATCCGGCTAACCCAGTCGAATACAGAAAATGGCCAAAAAGAAAACCAGCACGAAGAAATCCAAAAAGTCCGCATCCAAAAAAGCGCCCAAGACCGTAATCAAAAAACGATCGAAGCGCGGGAAGAATGGCGTTAAGACCACAAACAAACTGGAGGGGTTGGCTGAGTCGGTGGTGGAGAATGCATTCGGCAAGCGCGAACCGGCGATCGATATTCCCATTCGCGCACTGAGCAACGTCAGCTTCAACCCCAAGACGCGCTACATCGAAATGGGCGACCGTTGCCAACAACGCAGCCTGTTTAATTACGGACAAGCCAAACGCTTCATGCAGACGCTATTGGTGGCTAGTAAATGCAAGGAACTCGTCGATGCCGACAAGACGGCCAGCATTCGACAAATCTACTATCTAGCGAAACACACCATCAAAGGCACCAAAGAAAAAACCTTCGACAGTCAGGACGAATCAGATCCCGTCATCGAAGATTTGGAAGTTGCCCTCGAAGCCCTGCGCGAAGAGTTGCACGTATTCGCCGGCAGCAAGGGGGCGCTCATCGGCGAGTTGACGTTTGTCGACAGCGGCGACACCATCGACGCCACCAAACTCGGCAGTGGGGGCTACGCCATCCCCAGCATCGTCGAACCGAACGTGATTCAATTCAAAAAGTGCAAAGCCAAGTACGTACTTCATGTCGAAAAAGACACTGTATGGCGACGCTTTGTGGAAGACCGTTTTTGGGAAAAACACCGCTGCATCCTCACCCACGGTGGAGGTCAGCCGTCTCGCGGTGTACGGCGGATGCTTTACCGAATGCACGACGAACTCAAACTACCCATCGTCTGCCTGCTCGACAATGACCCGTGGGGTTACTACATCTATTCAGTCATCAAGCAGGGTTCGATCAACCTCGCGTTCGAGTCGTCAAGGATGGCCGTCCCCAACGCCCAATTCATCGGCGTTTCCAGCTTCGACTACAAACGCTTCGACTTGACCGACGACGTCAAAATCGAACTCGATGGCAACGACGTCAAACGCGCCAAGCAAATCCTCAACTACCCTTGGTTCGCCGGAAAAAAAGCCTGGGAAAAAGAAATCAAGCAGATGATCAAGAACGGTTTCAAAATGGAAGTCGAAGCGCTTTGCAGCAAAAACCTGACCTTCGTCACCGACGAGTACACGCCGCAACGCTTGAAACAACGCAAGTCTTGGTTGGACTAGCATGCCGACGCAACCCATCGAAACACTGATCACCAAGCGCATGCGAGCCGAGCGCATCGCCGAACAGCACTTTGCCCATCTCGTCGCTCTCTACCAAGATCCAAAAGTGATGGCCACCCTCGGCGGTGTGCAGACCGAATCACAGATCCGCGACGGCTTCGAGCAAAACGTCGCCCACTGGAACGAAAACGGTTTCGGTTTGTGGTGCTACTTCGATTTGGAAACGAACGAATTCGTCGGCAGGGGCGGACTTCGCAAACTCATGCAAGATGGCGAAACGGAAATCGAAATCGCTTACGCGATCCCGGCGTCACATTGGGGACAGGCCCGTGCCACCGAGATCGCTGCCCATGCCGCAGATATCGCATTCAACACGTTCGACATGCCCAACGTCGTCGCTTTCACCCTGCCCGACAACAAAGCGTCGCGCCGGGTCATGGAAAAACTGCACATGACCTATGAGCGCGACATCATTCATGCCGACATGCCCCACGTTCTCTATCGAATCACGCGCGAGCAGTATCAGGCAAACGCCTAGTTATCAAGCACCAACGCATCAGTCGCGCTTGTGGTGAATCTCCAAACTCAAAAACTCATGGCCGAGGTCGTCCGTTTCGTAGAACTGCTCGGTCATGGCATCCTTGTGATGGATCGTGATCTGACTGCGGTAGTGCTTGGTCCTGCCCGTTTCAAAGTTTGGCGTTGACCCGATAAACATGAACATCCGCGCCGTCGGGTCGTAGCTGCCATCCGAAAAGTTGATCATGGTGGTCATGTTGTCTACCCACGTCACGACGTACTTCTTTCGGTAAAGGTCGTAACCCATGTAGGCGATGCCGCGGAACTCAACACCGTCGTCGCCTTCCGACTCGGTTATCGTGCGCAGAAACCGCCCGCCCAGCACCATTTCGCTTTCACATTCGCTGGTTGAAGTCACCCAGGGACGATCTGGCGCCGTCCGCCATTTGACCTGCTGTTCCCACTTGCCAACCAATTGATGCATCGCACCATGCTCTGGCCCCGGTGTGGAATACCTCATCATGGCGGCCATTTTCGGGTCATCCGCTGCGTCGTAGCCATTTCTCTTGTCGTCATCATCGTCGTCGGCATAAGCAACCAAGCCAGCCCCCAACGCGACACCACATATCGCCACCAAAGCAAGTCGTAAAGTGCCTCGAGTCATCGCGAATTCCTTTCCAAAAAGGCGAATGATTCTTCAAACAGGATTTTTCAAACCACCGAAATCGTATCAGCAGACGCCTCGCCATCCAAGCCGGCATCGCGCGATGCTGGTTAACGTGGTTATGGCTCGCGATTCGGATCAGGCGTTTCTCGAAGTGACGACAGCTCAGCCTGAGCGCGCTCGTGATTGGGATCAATCTCAAGCGCCCGTTCAAAATACGCGACAGCCACTGTCCTTTTTTCCAAATGCAGATGCAGCTTGCCCATCGTGTACTGAACGTTGGCATCGTCTGGCATCAACCGAACGACGTTGGCATAAACGTCAGCCGCTTCCGCGATGCGATCCTGCCACCGCAAAATCGTCGCGAGATTGTTGTATGGCGCGGGGGCATCAGGATGACTTTCGATCGCCACGCGAAGTTGAACGGCTGCATCATCAAACCGCTGTTGCCCGGCGTAGAGGTTTGCAAGATTCAAACGCGCTTCGAGAAAGTCGGGATTGAATTGGATTGCCTCAAGGTGATGTTTGGCGGCTTCGTCTGTTCGTTTCAACTGCGCGAGCAGCACAGCAAGGTTATGATGTGCTGTCGCATAGTCGGGCTTGGCTTTGATCGCCAACTGGTAATGACGAATCGCCTCATCGAATTTCTGCTTTCGTAGATATGAATTGGCAAGACTATTGTGTACCTCGGCGTTGTCGGGTTCGACCTTGAGACACGCCAAAAACTCTACAATAGAAGCGTCAACTTCACCTGTCTCTGCCAACACAACACCCAAGCCATTCCGCGCGACGACCAGCGACGGGGCAAGTTCCAGCGCCCTTCGAAACCCCGCAATCGCTGCCGAAAAATCACCGCGACCGTACATGGACTTGGCCAGGTCCGAATGTGCGTGTGCATTCTGCGGATCGAGTTCGATCGCCTTGTTCAACGAATCGAGGGCGGATTCGGATTCGCTTGCGGCTTCGAGCGCAAGACCAAGCGATCGATGAAACTCACTCATATCGGGCTTGGATTCGATCGCCAAACGATACTGTTCAACCGCTTCGTCAATGCGACCTTGTTCAAAGAAGCAAACACCCAAATCGTGGTGTACTTCTGCATAGTTCGGCGCGACTTTCAGCACCGTCTTGTACTGCTCTGCCGCCTCAACATATTGCCCTTGTTCATGCAGCGCTTGTCCCAAACCGTAATGGGCCATCCGATGCCCGGGTGCCTTCGCCACAAGGTATCGAAAGTGCGATTCGGTATCACGCCAATGGGCAATTGCCGCTCGTGTACCGACGAATTCCAATGCAAGAAAGGCGACGAATACCGTCACCATTATCAAGCGACCATGCTTTCCGGCCATCTTCCAGAGCAAGCATGTCAGCCATGTAGCCAACATCGCCAAACCAATTGCCGGCAGATAAACATACTTGTCCGAGGCCGTTACCCAGCTATACCGCACCACGCCCAGCGTCGGTGCAATCGCCAACCCAAAAAACAAGCCCCCCCCAGCCACCGCTCGTGAATGCTTCGATACTTTCCAGGCGATCACTCCCAGTCCACTCACCAGCAAAATGCCAACAAGCACCATCGGATGGGAGATCGCTAGAGGGTTGGGAAGCTGATATACAGGCGTCAAATCAACCGGCCAAACAATCTTGCTTGCGTAGAACGAACACAGATAGAACACCAGAAGCACCCGGTTGGCCGACGTTGGCGATTCATCCGACAAAAACCCAGCCGTCCGCCCATGCGACATCAACGCGATCACCGAGAACAGAACCGCAATGCCAAACAGTGGCACTTTATCGAAGATCGCACGTTTGTTGAGTTGCTCAAGCGGCCAATAGTCCATCACGATAAGAAGCAGCGGCAGCATCACAGCTGTCGGTTTGGACATCATCGCAAGCGCGTATGCGACGGTGGCAGCAATCACCCATCGCCATCCGCCCGCCCGTGCGTGTCGTACATGGGCGAGCATCGCAAGAAGTACAAAGAAAGCAGCTAGCAGCGTCTTGCGCTCACCGACCCATGCAATCGGCTCAACAACCAGCGGATGCAAGCCAAACAACAACCCCGCCGCAAATACCGGCACACCCCATCCGAACAACTGCCCGAGCAGTAGCGTAAGCAACAAGCAGTTAAGCATATGAAACAGCAGACTCGTTCGATGAAACGGGCGAAGATCGTCGGGCCGCCCACCCAACGCGTAATCGCCCATCAGCGAAATCATCGAGAGCGGCAGGTAATAACCGCGCACGGTGGATGGTTCGAGAACTTCGGTCAGAAATGTTCTCGTCGAATCCCAACCGGGATTCTGCACCAATCGGTTGCGCGTCAGAAATTCCGAATCATCAAGCGAAAGCGCACCAGCCGACAGCACCGGCCAATGTGCGGCCAGTATCACGATGATAAGCAGCACAAATCCGCCAAGTATCGACAAACGGGTTGGCGATTGATTGACTTCGTCTTGAGCCATTCGCACATTGTACGGATTCGAGCAACTTCGAGAATGCCTTTTGGACTGAAGCACAGAGTGGACGGAATTCGTGAGCAGCAAGCCAGCAAGTTGCAATCTGACCGTCATACGATCGACCGATCTGGAACGGGCGGCTATATTCTATGAGCGGTTGGGTCTCACATTGACCAAGCATCGTCACGGTCAAGGCCCGATGCACCTAGCTCATGAGACTGAATCCCACACGTTTGAAATCTACCCGTTGACCGATACCCATAGTCCGACGTCTTCTACTCGCATTGGTTTTGCGGTGGAATCGGTCGATACAGTCTTCGAGGATCTGATTGATCTGGGTGCGGTTGGGACAAGTCCGCCCAACGATTCCGACTGGGGAAGGCGGGCTGTCGTAACGGACTTCGATGGTCATCGCGTGGAACTGACCAGCCGATAAGTCCGACATAGTCTTGATTGGAAGGGGTTTATTGAAATATCTGAAACGTATTCTTGAATACACTGACAGCAACACGGTTTCGGGAGCGAATGATGCAGAATCTATTGGCAATCGGTTCGTCGCTGGTCGCGGTGGCTGGCGCGACGATGCGATGCAGTTTTGGCTGAGGCGGACCTTTTAGCTTGCTCAGTTCGGGCATGTTGATTGGCGGGGTGTGGTTTGGATTCACCCTTGCCGGCAAGACGTTGGCGGGTACGACGGGCCATCTTGGAGCGCGTGTGGCTCAAATCATCTGCTTCATCGCGATGGGGTTGGTGATCGTGCCGTACATCGCCCCGAACCTGTTTGGCCAATAGCCCGCTTACGAATCTTGTTGCGGGCGGGTTTTGCGAATAACTTCTGAAGCGATTCAATACCGAATCTTGTGAAAGTGAAATCATTCCTATGTCACAACAACTGATGCGTACCATTCAAATCGTTTGTCTTGCAAGCCTTCTGGTTCTCGGCGCGTGCAGCAAAGACAAAGCCCCCAAAGAAACCCCCGCCGATCAGAAGGGCGAACTCAAAGCCAGACTGGCAGCCGCCGACGCTGCCGACGGTACGACCGACAACGTCGTCCACAAATGCGCAACCTGCGCCCTGCGCATGGACGGCAGCGCCGATAACGAGTTAGAGCTTGAGGGCTACACGCTGCATTTCTGCTCAGCCCACTGCAAGGAAACATGCGCGAAGGATCCGCTGAAGACTCTGCCCAAGGGCTAGTCGCTGTTGTTGGCGTTATTCTCTTTGGGCGTACTTTCCTTTGCTTTCGATTCCGCTTGTGCGGCTTTGTCTTTGGCGATCATGTCATCGAGAACGGTTCGAAGAGCGGTTGGTCCCCACCACGGATGAAGCTCCACACGCAACCGGCCAGCTTTGACGGCTGGGTCGGTGTTGACGAGCGCCTCAGCCTCTTCCATGGTCTTTACGTCAAAAAAGAATAGCCCGCGCATCTCGCCGTTGTCGCCAAAAGGACCGGCCATCACCATTTTGCCTTCTTCGGCAAGTCGACCGATATTGGCAAGGTGCGCTTTTTGAAGTTCCATGACTTCTTCGGTCACTTGCGGTGCCCACTTCTCGCCACGATAGATCACGCCGACGAAATACTGAGTCATATCCGGAGGAACGGCAGGTGTTTTGTCCTCGCCGGTCGACACCAATGTGACCCCGCAAACCACCGCGCACAACACCACACCCATAAGAAACTGTCGCATCGCAAGACTCCTACACCATTTAATACGCACCTGCCAATCAGTTGACGATCAGCTCAAGTCTAGCCATGGGAAGCAGGTGCAACAAGTAAGGGAGGCGTCCGAGGTTGCAGTCTAGCACACTTGCAAAGTCGTTGATGGTGTTTCAGATGTGCCTGGCCTAGCGGGTCCTTCGTGAATCAACCGCGTCAAAGCGTCAATCAAGTTGGCCTGTCGCCGCGTGAAACAAAACCCAAGGCGGCGGCCGGATTCGGACGTCACGGATGGACCGAGCACCGTTTGCTCTCCACTGCCCAGTTGACTAATCAGCGCATCGGTTTCAAACGCGAACCCCTGCGGAATCATCAGCGCTTTATAGAGCGGTTCGCCCGTGGCTGTTTCTTGTGGCTGCAGAATCGGTGATCCATCCGATTGGCATGACGTCAGTTCACAGCGTAGTCGCCCACCCTCGAATCGCAAGTGAATGATTTCCCGCGCGTGATCGTCGTCCCAGAATGAACAAAGCAGCGGGATGCCGGCCATCACATCGTTGAGAATAATCGTGCCCCAATTCGGATTCGCAAGAATGCGCTGCAACCCTTCGGGCATGCATTCATTCAAATGCACCACGCGATCAAGTGGTGGTTCGAGCTTGTTGTTACGCACCAAGCGCACAATCGCGCCGACACGGTCGGGCCGATCGTCCGCAGACAAGTCGCCGGGCTCGACAAGATAGCTGCAAACAAACCCAGAGCAGGTTTTCGGTAGCGACGGACCATGGATCGAGCAACCCGTCGCATTGAGATTGGGGCAGCGTACACCGCGCGACACGACCAACTCCGGATCGTTGATTGTCAGCGCGCCGGCGCAACACGCTTGGCATCCGTCGCAAGAGCGGATGATGCCATCGGTTGCAGCCGAGCGTTGAATGACCTTCATCGGCACGCGCATATTGGGTTGGGTCGATGCGGGCATCGCGGGCGAACGCATGCAACATTGCTTGGCTTTCTTACCGCTGCCGCAGGAACAAGGTGCGTTTCGATTTTGCTTCATGCCAAGCCCTGATCCAAACCCGTGATACTCGCGCATCCAAATGAATCCGCACCTTTCTGTTTCATCGGGCGATCGAATCGCAGCCTTTGTCTGCCCGGGATTTTGCTTACTTATAGGGCGTAAGATGTGGAGACAGCTGTGTAGAACCGTCGCGTAAAAATAGAAGATCGACGGACCGCCCCTCCGCACGGTCCGCCGATCTGTAATGTCTGCCTCAAGCCCTTTCAGCGTTGGGCCCATCGGCTTTTCAACTATGATTATCCGAGAAGCGAGAGGATCTGACTCGCCTGCTGGTTGGCCAGGCCCAGAAGCGAGATACCCGAATTCAACAGCACGCTCTGGCGATTCAACTCAGCCGAAGCTTCTGCGAAGTCGGTGTCAGCGATCGCACTACGGGCTGCGGTCAATGCCTCGGTGCGTTGGGTCAACGCATTGATCGATGTTTCGACCTGGAACTTCTGGAATCCACCAATGCGACCCTTGATCGAAGCAACTTGCGAGATGGCGCCGCGGATGGCTTGCAATGTGTTCGCACTCTTGGAATTCAGGTCAGCCGACCCGCCCGATCGAATCTGCGCCAGCGATGTGCCATTGGTACCGCCTTCACCGAGACGACTCGAAGTGACTGCGTCGATACCGAGCGTCGAGCGGGTGTTCGATTCGGAACCCAACTGGAATGTCATACCGCCCGAAGCTTCAATGGTGAATGTTTCGGTGTTACCGACAGCATCCAGTGATGTACCGAGGTTGAATGCGAGGCTGTAACCGCCTTCGTTGTATGACACCAGCCCGCCGTCGGCTGTGATCAATCGACCGTTCACTTCGACCACCGCATCGACACCTTCCTGCCGATCCAGGTCAATGATGTTGCCACCCGAACTCATGGTTCCGCCGGAGATCACGTTCAGCGATACGAATTCTTCGCTTCCCGTGGCGAGGTTAGTTCCATCGCCCGAACTGAGTACGACGTCATTTCCGACCGTGGCGGCTTGCACCCCCGTGATGTCGGTGACGCTGTTGATGGCATCGCGAATATCGTTGTCGATGGCGTTTTGCTGAACAGTTACGGTAGCTGTTCCAAGTGTGCCCTGGATTTCGATAACAGTTTCGGCGTCGGTTGTTTTGGCACCGGATGCGAGCGTGATTGTGGCTTTAGCCTCCGCCGCGGCTGTGTCAACTGTTGCGACGACATCGACGTCGTTGTCGCTGGAACCGCGCGAGTAGACTTGAAGGTTTTCGACTGTATTGGCAGCCACGCCTGTCACGTCGATCGACTGCGAACCGTTGAGCAAACTCTTGCCATTGAATGTTGTCGTGTTGGCGATCCGGTCGATTGAAGCGAGCGCCGCATCGATCTGTGCCTGGTTGGCCGCACGTTCGGCACTGGAGAGCGATGCGTCATTGACGGATGCTACCGCGAGTTTCTCGACATCCAACAACAGGCTGGAGATTTCCGAGAGTCCACTCTCAGCGGTAGAAAGCATGGCGTTTGAGCGTTGGTTATTTTCGAGCGCAGCGTTGGCCGCGGTGAGTTCTGCATTGAAGTTTTCGACGGCGATGAGTCCGGCAGGATCGTCGGCAGCTTTGTTGATTTTGAAACCGGTTGAGAGTTGCGTGAGTGCTTTGCTTTGTGCTGTCGATGTCTTGTTGACAATATTGAGCAATTGCAATGTGTTGAGATTTGTTGCTGTTAGACCCATCGTTGCGACCTTTCCCAAAAAGAGGCTCGTAGCCAGAAACCAGTGGACAGTCGCAAGCTCAAATATAAAAAAATGGGACGCAAACGATTTGCAAAAGAATTTCATTGATGACATGACGTGGCACTATCGCGCGACATTCTCGGTCGTAACGAACTCTGCGCAACGTCCGGAATCTCCCCCGATGCGGGGCGGAAGTTGTTAGTGGCAGTACCCGGACGTATGTTGGATAGCAACCGGAGTCTTGAATTTAATGTAGGCAGGCAGCGATCGTCCGAAAACGAACGCCATGTGCGTAGACTTTAGAGCGCAGACTTCAACATGCGAAGTAGCGGGTTGGGCTTCCCCATTAAATGCGAGAGGTGATAGTCAAAGACGTTGAATGCCGCCATCGCCGAACCCCCATCGCCTTCCGGCTCATTCATCAATGCGAGCGTTGCTCGATTGACAGCATACTTTTCGGACCGGGCGCTTTCGCAGTCGCGACACAGCGCCCCGCCGTCCAGCGATGAGAAATAGAGGTCGCCATCGGAATGGATAGCCCGCTGGCAGCCGACGCAGTGGTCCAGAATCGGAAACGATCCGATTTCGTGCAGCAAACAGTGTTGAAACACAAGCAATGTGCTTACCGGACGCCCACCGTCAGCCAGCATTCGCAGCGTGTCACACATACCGTCGTACAGCTTCGGATGTGGGTCCCAGTCTTCCGTCAGCTCAGCCGCCGCGAATGCCGCATACTGGGCCGCCAGCAACCGATCCAGACTTTCCCGCAGCGCAGCCCCAGCGTGCGACTGCACCCACTCCGTTAGCGTCGCCAATGCCTCCTGTCGAACGCTGCGGGCCGAGAACGTCAAATGTCCGATATCCAACAGATCGATGCCTGCCGCGAATTTGGATTTCGTCGATCGCTTGATGCCTTTTGCAATCAAACGCACCTTACCGTGGGCGCGCGTCAGCACTGCCAAGACTTGCGATGATTCAGAATAGTCCAGGCGACGCAAGATCACCGCGTCGTCTTTGATAAGGGCCATGAGGGGGATGATAGCAACACGTACGATCCGCGCGTAGAGAAGCCCGCGACACTTGGATCAATAAATCAGGCGTCGCGGGCTTAAGTTTTCAATAGCAATCGTAGCCGTCTACAGCAAGAACAAAAACATCACAACCACGAAGATCGGAACAAGAACGCCAAAGCTGTACTTCATGTAGCCGAAAAACGACGGCATCTTCACACCGCCCTGTTCGGCGATACTCTTGACCATGAAGTTCGGGCCATTGCCGATATACGTCAATGCTCCCATGAACACCGCCCCCAGCGAGATCGCCACCAGCAGCGGCTCGGCAATGGTAGCCGTTCCGCCAAGATTAACGACTTCCGCGCCACCGGCGGGCAGAACCTTCGCCGTCTCGAAGAACACCACATACGTCGGGGCATTATCGAGGAATGCCGACAACCCGCCCGTAGTCCAAAAGAAGTGCCACGGCTTGCTTAATCCAAGTTCGGCACCCTTGGCATTGAGAATTTCGATCGGCACTTGCATGCAGATGAAGATACCGATAAACAGCGCCGCCACTTCCAGAATGGCGTGGTAGTTAAACTGGTTGTCCTTGTAGATTTGCTTGTTCGTCGAAAACAGCGACAAGCCAACCAGCGCCATCATGCACAACTCGCGCATGAACGGGAACGGTTGGAATCCAAGTCCCAAAAACTCTTTCGACGGATCGATGAATGCGACGCAAGCGACGATTCCCAGCAGGTACAAGAAGTTGACCTTTCCGGCCAGTCGAAGTTTCGTGACCCGGGTATCGTCTTTGCGAATGTCTGCCGGCTTCTCTTTCTTGTACGCGAGCACGTCCCAAACGATATACACTCCCAGAATCAAGACACTGACGAAAAGCCAAGGCATGAACATTCCCAGCGTCCAGAAGAAATCGACGCCGCGCAGATATCCGAGAAACAGTGGCGGGTCGCCAATCGGCAACAGCAAACCACCGCAGTTACTGACCAGGAAGATAAAAAAGATCACCGTATGGCGCGTGTACCGTCGCTCCGAATTCGTTTGAAGCAGCGGGCGAATCAGCAGCATGCTTGCGCCGGTCGTACCGATGAAGCTGGCCAGCAATCCACCGACCCCGAGAAACGCAGCATTGGTGGCCGGATGTGCAGGCAAATCGCCCTTGAGTGAAATCCCACCACTAATCACATACAGGCTGAACAGCAGAACGATAAACGGGATGTATTCAATCAGCACCGCATGTTCGAGGATGTGGATGACACTCTTCACGCCCGTATACGTGTGCATTGTGGCGTGGTTGTATGTCATCGGGTGAACGAAGCCATAGTAAAGTAGCGTCAAAGCGGCTAACACCAACGAAACCCCAAGTCGGTTCTTATTGCTCTCCCACCAATGCTCCGTCGCTGGAATCAACGGTAGCACGGCAATGCAAAGCAGAATCGCGACAAATGGCGCGCATGCCCAAATCGGCGGAAGCGAATATCCGTCGGGTGGCCCATGCGGTTTGGCATGGGCATCGCCGTGTCCGTCCGGATGCGTCAGCGGAGTCGTATGATGGGTCGGTGCCGCCGTTTCATGGTGTGGCGTGACATAATGATAAATTAAAAAGCCGAGGATCAAGACAGCCGCCGCGATGGCGATCCAGTCGAGCAACCCCAAGCGGGTCGGCCCATGATGCGATGGCGATACCGGCACGTTCAGACTCATTCCCGTACTCATGACGATCCTCGATAGACGAAGCGATTGCGACGTGGTTGCAGACCTCTGGCAAGGTGCCACCAACCGAAGATGCAAATTGCAGTCTGAAGTTGGTCAGGTCTGAAACAGACAACCCGTCGTGATTTGTCCATCGAAGTCATCGGCCAATTTTGGGCGACGAAATCGTTTCCTAAACCGTCAAACCTGTCGCGGTGAAACGAACAGGGGCGTATGGTGGCCCATCATTCGTGATGCGTCTACCCCATTTGCATCGAAGGGCTCCGATAAGGCGAAGGATTCAGGGCGTCGAGCAAAGGGTTGGCGATTCACAATACGCAATGACAAGTTCGTTGCCATGCCATCAGCCCCGGGTTTCTTCGAGCCATTGCTTGAGTTTGGCGAGCGGCAGGGTGTTGATCACGTCTTGTTTTCGGACGAAACCGCGTCGGGCAGTCCGGACCCCATAGTGCATACGCGAAAGGTCATCCGTGCTGTGGGCATCCGTATCGATCGCAATCTTAACGCCGGCATCGACCGCCATCCTGACGTGCGAGTCTTTCAAATCCATACGCTGCCAGGAAGAATTGACTTCCAGCACTGTATTGTTCTTGGAGGCGGCATCGATGATCGCCGGAATGTCGATATCCATCGGCGGGCGTTTGTGAATCAATCGTCCCGTCGGGTGTCCGATGATGGTGACGTATGGATTCTCGATCGCAGCAATTGTGCGCTTGGTCGGGCTCGGCTTCTTGCGTGTCATCGCGAAGTGAACGCTGGCCACAACCAAATCGCAGGCGGATAACACGTCATCAGGATAGTCAAGCGTCGCGTCAGCCAGGATGTCACACTCGCACGCCGCGAAGATTTTGATGCCATCGATGTTCTTGTCCGCATCGCGGATCGCTTCAATGTGTTCCCACATGCGCTCGACCGTAAGACCGTTGGCGATGGCGCTGCTTTGGCTGTGATCGCTGATGGCGATGTATTCGTAACCGAGTTCCTTTGCCGAGGCGGCCATCTCTGCGATGGAGTGCTTACCGTCCGATGCGGTGGTGTGCATGTGCAGATCGCCACGCAGGTCGTCGATTTCAATCAATTCATCGACGTTTAGGTCGGGCTTGAACTCACCGCGGTCTTCCCGAAGTTCCGGCGGAACGTACGCGACGCCCAACTTGTCATAAATACTTGATTCGTCCGCACCTGCGATAGATTCGTCGCCCGAAAACAGACCCCATTCGTTCAGCTTCAAATTCTTCTTCTGCGCCAGCCCGCGCAAGTGAACATTATGATCGAGCGAGCCGGTAAAGTATTGCAATGCAGCCCCGAACGACTCAGCCGGCACCACCCGCAGATCGACCTGAATCTCGCGCCCATCGCGAATCGGAAGGGTGATCGAGCCTTTCGTTTTACCAGATGCCAAAACACGCGTGACTGACGGGTGTCCGACAAAGTGTCGGACGAGCTTTTCGCCGTTTTCATGAGCGCAGAGCAGATCGATGTCACCGATTGTCTCACAACCACGACGCAGGGAACCTGCGATTTCCAACTGTTCGATCGAGTCGAACTCACGCAAATACGCAGTCAATTCCTCAGCGATCGGTAGCGCCAACCCGAACGGCGTGCGACCTGCCGACGTCTTGAGAAACGCGATCCCATCCGCGATCTTTTGAACGCTCTTTGCCCCCATTCCGTCGAGTTTCGCAAGCGATCCATCTTCGATGGCTGCTTCCAGGTCATCGAGGTTCTTAATGTCGAGTTGGCGATAGAAAAGCGCGATCTTTTTCGGTCCCAGTCCCGGGATGCGCAAAAGTTCCGGCAAACCGGAAGGCAACTTCTTTTTCAAATCCTCAAGCATCTTGATCTTGCCGGAATCGAGGTACTCCTCAATCTTGGCAGCCGTACTCTTTCCGATTCCGGGAATCTCGGCGATGACGTTGGCTTCTTTAAGTGCGGCGATGTCGTCGGTAAGATTCTTCAGGATGCGCGAGACGCGCCGATATGAATTGCTGCGGAAGGCATCGCTCCCCGAAATCTCGAGCAGATCGGCGATGCGCTCAAATGCACCGGCGAGCTCTTTGACCATCGGGGCGACTCCTCCTACAGCAGCCAACCCAAACGGGCTGGCACAAATGAAAAAAGGAGCCTCACCAAGCAAGGCTCCATTCGTTCCACAACCCCAACGCATACACCGGAGGGTGTGGCTTTCATGCAACTAAAATGACCCCTACGGGAGTCGAACCCGTGTTGCCGGCATGAAAAGCCGGTGTCCTAGGCCTCTAGACGAAGGGGCCGAAATAGCACCTCACGCGAGCAAAAAACCGCCCGCTCGAAGGATGTGAAACCCTATCCAACCGCCTCAAGAACGTCAAGAGAACCAGACCTGCCACTTTGTCCCCATTCCCAGCCGATTGGTGTGGCTTCGAGATTCCGAAATCGCTACCGAAAATCCCAATGGTTGGCCGATTTGAACCATACTGTCCAACCCAAGAAACGGAGCATCCGAAACCTATGACACTATTTTCGATTCTCTTTGCGATATTAGCCGCATTCTTCGCGGGATTGTTCTCGGTGACGGGCGTTTAGCCCCACCTCATCAGAACCATCGCTAACTCGTTGCCCGCACCGGTATGCGCCTGCAAAATCCCCTCCTGCCCATCGCGCGGCAGTTGCGTTATCATGCAAACAGCTTGGCGCGAACGATGCCCGTCGACGCTGCATCGTCACTAAGATCTCCGCGCTCTTCGAAGATGTCCAATCAACCGGAGGCCCACACCTTTGAATCCCTGGATCATGTCGCTGGTATTGCTGCTCGGGTTTGGAATCTTCGCATGGTCCGCATCCCGTCGCTGGCGACTGATGACCGTGGGCGGTGGGCCGAACCGCTTCGACCAGATCGGCAAACGCATTGCCGGTACCTTTCGATACGCCTTCGCGCAGGAAAAGATGCGCCGTTATCCACTGGCCGGCGCGGCGCACATGCTTATTTTCTCGGGGTTTTGTGTGCTGTTGCTGCGTTCGCTGATTCTCTGGGGGCGCGGGTTCGATCCGGAATTCGACCTTTGGATTCTCGGCGTGGGTCAACCGCTGGGCAATCTTTATTCGCTACTTAAAGATGTATTCGCGGTATTGGTCATTTTCGGAACGTGCGTGTTCGTTTACTACCGCGTCGTCAAGAGACTCGGACGAATGACGCTTAGCACCGAAGCGCTTGTCATCCTCGGTATCATTTTGACGATGATGGTGTCCGATATTTTTTACGATGCCGCCGACATCCTGCGGCACAACTCAACCGCGGAATCCCCACGCACATCGCACTTCAATGTCTGGGAACCGGCGGGTTCAATCGTCGCGGCAGTCCTGTCGCCGATGAATCTGTCCGACGCAATCCTCAATACCATACGCCATGCCGGTTTCTGGACGCATGCGGTACTCGTGCTCGTATTCTTGAATATTCTGCCCTACTCCAAGCATTTCCACATCATCACTGCCATCCCCAACGTCTACCTTCGCAGCCTCGATCCACCGGGGCGGCTCGCGCCCATCGAAGATTTGGAGGGAAAGGTCGAGCGCGAAGAAACGCTCGGCGTAGCACGCATCGACCAACTCGGATGGAAGGCAACACTCGACTTATACACCTGCACCGAGTGTGGGCGCTGCACCGATTTCTGCCCCGCGGCTAACACTGGCAAGATGCTTTCGCCCAAACAGTTCAGCGTCGATCTGCGAGACAACCTCTACGAGCGGCAGGAAGAGTTCATCAAGAAAGACAAAAGCCAACACGAACCAATCGATCTGGTGAGCGCTGTTATCAACCCCGAAGTTCTTTGGGCATGCACCACCTGCCGCGCGTGCGAACAAGAATGCCCGGTGATGATCAGCTACGTCGATAAGTTCGTGGACCTGCGCCGCTACCTCGTGCAAGAAAAAGGCGAGTTCCCGCAAGACCTCGCCACAGCATTTCGCGGACTCGAAACCAGCGGCAATCCGTGGGGCTTACCCGCAGCGCAGCGCACCGAATGGATGGAAGGTCTTGAAGTCCCGCGCTTCGATGATAAGCCAGAAGCCGAGTGGTTGCTTTGGGTGGGCTGCGGACCGGCATTCGACGAAAAAGCCCGCAAAACCGCCCGCGCCGTCGCCCAACTGCTCACCCAAGCCGGCCTGGAATTCGCCGTGCTTGGTGGCGAAGAAACCTGCACCGGCGACCCAGCCCGTCGGGCGGGAAACGAATTCCTGTTCCAAATCCTCGCCCAATCCAATGTCGAAGTGCTAACAGCCCACAACGTACGCAAGATCATCGCGATCTGCCCGCACTGCTTCAACACGTTTAAGAATGAATACCCCGACTTCGAGGGACACTACGAAGTCGTCCACCACACCGACCTGCTCGCGCGACTGATTCGTGATGGCTTACTTACCCCAACGCAACCGATCAACTCCAGCGTCGTCTATCACGATTCGTGTTACCTCGGTCGCTACAACGAAATCTACGACGCCCCGCGCGAGGTACTCAAAAGCATTCCCGGCTTAAAGGTATTGGAGCCAACCGAAACGCGCGATCGTGGCATGTGTTGTGGTGCCGGCGGGGCGCAGTTTTTCAAAGAGGAAGAGGACGGCGACGAACGCGTCAACGTCGTTCGCACCCGTCAACTAACGGAAACCGGCGCAGACAAAATCGCCAGCGCCTGCCCATTCTGCATGCGAATGCTAACCGACGGGTTAGCCGCTCAAGATAACGAAAAGGTACACCAACAGGATATCGCAGAATTGCTGCTGGAATCGGCAGGATCAACAGAAAACACTGAAAATAGAGGCTGAAACAAGAGAAAGGTGCCCCGCCCTTCCAGGGTGGGGGGACTGAAACAGTCAGCTATTGATCGGACTCGGTATACCCCCGAATCGCCTCAATAATACTCCGCCAGGCCTCAACCGTTTCTTCAAACTCGTAGCTCAAAATATCGGAAAGCAAAACAAAATCGCGCGCAGTCACAGCCTCCTTGATATCATTGAGTACGCGAATCGGTTCGCCAAGCACATTAACAATCGGTTTGCCATCGATGTCCACCGTTTCAGGGTCGATCTTCAAAGCGCTCATCGCATTGGCAACGCCGCTATGAATCTCCAACCACGCCTGACAGCACGACGAAAGAATCGGCATAGCCTCAGCCGTATTTCCGCAAGTGAGGTGTTCGACAATACCCTTGGCACTGCGCGCGGTTTCGTCAAGCAACTGTTCGGCTTGCACCAAGGCCTCGCGCACAAGCTCGGCTGGATCGGCAGAATGTAAATCGACGCGCTTGAATTCCGACTGCGGTTTCTGAAGCGTCGTAGCCAACTCCTCGTCGGAAACATGAATCCCGTCGCAAACAAGCCCGACGATCATCCGACCGGCTTCGTTGACCTGCTCCCTCGCGGCTTGCAGAACCTCGTCGAGCATTTGTTCCGCATTGATCGGGATGTTGGCTTCCACGTCATCGATGTACACATTCACAGATACGCCTCCGACAGAAGTTGGTGTATCCTGGTGTTATCGGTCTTTCGTGGGCGCAGATTGAAGACCGCATCGCGCAGGTATTGCCGAAGGCAGCGTTGACGCTACTGGCGAGGCGGATTCTTAGGGTCGAATGGCGGCGGAACTTGCCAATCGCCAAGCGTAGCAATCGGGTCAGCCACCCCCAGTGGACGCGGCAGAAAGTACGACTCGCCATATTTCACGCCGATCGATGCCCCTTCGACACCAGCATAGCTGCGAATGTAATGCTCAACGCCCAGGATGCGCTTCTCGTCGAATTGCGATTTGTAGCATCGGATGGCTTGCATTTTCGTCTCAAAGGTCTCGCTGATATCGACCACGATCTTCGTCGGAAACGAAGGGGTTTCAGCCGCAGTCGGAACCACGCGATACATTAAATGATCCATGCGGTGCGGCGGAGTACCATCGAAGCGATCATCCCACTTGGTCAATTGCGAATAGAAGCGAGCCGCTTCGGTGATGAGCTGAGCTTGATAGTGATCGGGCGATGCCGAAACGGTCCGACCAGCCATCGCCACGAGAACGCGCGGTTTGTGGCGGCGAATCACGGTCGCCAGTTTGAACCGATTCTCCGGACTGTCCATCAGCACGCGATTCGGCATATCGAGCGTTTCGCAGACTGCCACCCCAAGCACATCGGCAGCAGCTTTCGTTTCGGCTTTTCGCGTTTCAATCGAGCCGCGGGGCGTTGGTTCGCCGGTGGTCATGTGGATCATCCCCACGCGATACCCGTCCTTGACGCACTTCGCGATCGTGCCCCCCATGCCAATTTCCAGATCGTCGGGGTGAGGGGCGGTGAAAATGATATCCAGCGAATCGCTCATGGGGGTGTTTCCTTAATTCGGATGTGTTTTCGTACGCCATTCGCAGACGGCGAGGCATCTTAGAAACCGCTGGCCTGCCCGACAAGTTCGCCGATTCAACCGCGTTTTCAGTATCGCCATCGCTCATTCGCGATTGACATTGTGGTCATTTCGCGCCATTACGTTGTATCATAGAGGTATGTCGCGTCGCCCGATCCAGAATGAAGACCGCCAAGCCATCGCCGAATTCATCGAGAAGCACTGGCGAAGCAAGAAGGTGATGAGCCAGGGCAAAACCTACTATCCGCACGAGCAGGAGGGCTTCATCGAATGGCGCGACGGGCAAATCGCCGGCTTGCTGACGATGGCCTACCAGGACGAAGCCCTCGAGGTCTTGACCCTCAACAGTGTGCTGGAAGGTGAACGGATTGGGTCGGCACTGATGCTGATGGCCATCGAAGACGCCCGCAAGCGCAATATCAATCGCATCTGGCTGACGACGACCAACGATAACATTAAGGCCCTGGCGTTCTATCAAAAACTCGGTTTCCGCATGACAGCCGTCAACCTCGGCGTGGTAGACGAAGCCCGAAAAGCCAAGCCCGAAATCCCCACAGTCGGGTTCGAAGGCATCGCAGTCCGCGACGAGGTCGTCTTCGAACTCCCCATCAAGTCGTACCTCGACCCCGACGCATTCACTTGATCAGCAACCCGTAGGTCGGGTCATCGACCCGACAGACTCGCTAAAGTCGCCACCTCAGGCCGAGAATAGAACGTCTTTTGAAATCGGCTCAGACTTTGCGAAAATGCCACCGTTCGACATAATGTCGCACCGCAGGGCGCAAACCAGCGCCGGAGAGATGACCGAGTGGCTGATGGTGCACGCTTGGAAAGCGTGTGTGCGGGTAACCGTACCGGGGGTTCGAATCCCCCTCTCTCCGTTCTTTTCCACATCTTCGATTTTCCCAGCATAGTGACAACAAGTGACACTATGAAATCAATTCCGAAATACGATGGAAGTTGCGAGCCTGAATTGTCCGAACGGCCGATAGGACGCATTGTAATTGTCCTTTTGTGTTGGGTTCTGGGCGTTGGGGCCATTGTAGCTACCCGATTCCGTGGGCAATGGGATGCTTACATGGCGATCCATCGTTGGATGGCCGAGCGCGGTGTGCCGCACAGCCTGCGGAATTACGACAGTTTGCTGATCTATGTGGTGTTCGCGCTTGTGGGCGCTGCGATCGTCTCTCGCATTCGTGGCTTGCGAATGCTCGAAGTCCTTTGCATTCGCGGCGGTGCTTTCGGGGTTTGGAAGACTGTCGGTTGGTCTCTTGTTCCAATTGTGTTGGGCGGCATGGCGCTTGGGTTGGTGCGCGGTGGGCTTGGCATCGATCTCGCAACGGCTTGGCCACCGTTTTCATCGGGCGTCATTCGTGCGCCGATTGGCGAGGAACTGATCTTTCGCGGGTTGCTTGTGGCATGTATTGCGGGAGTGATTAAATGGAGCGGGCGATCCTTTTGGATCAATGTGATTTTGTCGAGCCTGTTTTTCGGTTCGATTCACGTCCCCTGGACGCCCGAAGCGCTTCAATCCTGGCCGGCATTTCTTGCGACGTTTGTAGGGGGAGTCTGGTATGCGTGGCTCCTTCGTCATTGGAAATCGCTTTGGGTTCCGATGGGGCTGCACGCTGGAATGAACCTTGGCTGGATGCTCATGGGCGCAACAGGTGGCGCTGGCGGCGGAGGTATCGCTGAGAACATGCTGCGCGTTGCCACGATTGCCATCGCAACTGCGTTGACCATTCGCATGTCCAAAAATCGAAAACCGAATTCGGTTGCAGGTTCGACGTAGGTTCACTGTCGCCGCCCGGCAATTCACGCATTCGACGCAACTGCGCCGATAACTCTCAGGCAGGGCAAGAGTAAACCGCGTTTCTCGCGAGTATCGCAATGTATACAAAGGTCATCCAGAGCGTAGCGTTTCCAATCGGTATCGTATTGGGCATGACGATGGGCGGGTGCGGTACGGGCTTGGACGAGTTGCTTTCCGGCGTGCGCGTGCTGCCAGACGCTGACACCATTTCGTCGGATGTGCGCGAGAGTTGCGATGGTGTGATGACCGAAGACGAAATCCTTTCGAGCATCGTGGCCGCCCGCATCGATCAATCCAACGGATTCACCAAAGCCGAGGAAGAATCGACCGCACTTCAAAACTGCGCGATCGACGCCCTCTTTGGCCTCGCCAACATCACCGAATGCAACAACTGCAAACTGGCCATCCTCGATCAAGTCTACGGCGAAACGGTCCGATAAACGGCTATCGCCCGAACTGAATTGAAAAACTGTGCAGATCGTCCGAAAGAATCGGGCTGCCGGAGGATTGGAAAGCGACTTGCGTGCAAAAAACCCTGTTCATGCCCTCGAAAGCGGGATTCGCCAGCGTTCTTTACGAAGTCAAGTGTGGCTGTTAGGGCGGCAGGAATATGTTTTTTGCTTGTGAGAAACCCTTGAAACAAGTAAGGCAGGCCGTTATCGTAATGCTCAGAGAGAATAACGGGAGGGAATCCTCAGAGAGAGGTGGTTCAGGCTGGTCTCCTCCAGTTTGACCGCAAAAAGTCGGTGTTTCGCAAGCATTCAAGTGTTTCACTTGCGGGCAATGTGATCGAACATCGACGGATTCCCATGACAATTTAGAGTCGAGTGACTTTGAAGGCGGAAGAATTTTCGTCAACGAAGCGTTCGGCAGCATAGATCATCAAGAAGTGCGCACGCACAGGCGCTGCGCGTATCTCTTGGGAGGGAGATGAGATGACCACTGGCGCAAGATTTGCGCGGACGGTGACGTTCGCGGCTGGCCTCGTTTGCATGTTTGGCGTGCAGCGGGCAAAAGCAACAACGTTTACCGTAGCGACATTTGCCGACCCCAGCCCCGGGGCGGGTACACCCATGTTTTCTTACGATGGTCCATCCATGACGCTATCCGGCGGATGGTCGGGTACAGGATTGACCCTCGAAACGATCGTTGGCGATTTCCCTGATGCGACTTTCACGATGACGTCCACCGTTGCTCCTTTGGGGGCAGACAGCGGATCGGGAACGATCGAATTCTTCGACTCGTCGGCAGCGCCACTGCTGACGATTGAATTCGATGTTGCGTCCCTGGAAGTCATCGGATTCGGATCGGCTGAGTTCCTCGCCGTCGATACCGACTCCATCACGATGTCCGGGCCGGTCATCAGCGTCGGGTTTGATGTGCCTTCGATTGACGAAGAAGAGGCGTTCAGCTTCGCATTCGCAAATCAGGTTGCGACCGACGGCAGTGGCGGGTTTTCGGCTACGGCGGCATTTACGTCATCGACGACGACCGTGCCGATCCCCGAGCCAGCCAGCCTCGCCCTGCTGGCATGTGGCGCAGGTTTGGTGCTACGTCGCCGTAAGATTTCGATCAATACCCACCCATTGAAGATGCTTGTTGTCGTAGGTGGTTTGATGGCATTCGCAGGTCAGGCACAAGCCGGTTCATTTACCGTCGCAACGTTTGCGGACCCGGCATCCGATTCCTCGACCCCGCTCTTTGAATTGGATGACGACCAGTTGTCCGGTGCCTGGAATGGTGTTGGCTTGACGCTTCAAACGCCTGGAATCGGCGACGTCGACTACATGAATGCTCAATTTCAAATGGGTGCGGTCGCGGTCAACCCCGATGATTCGACCGGTCCGGGACAGATCGATTTTTTCGCTTCGAATTCGGACCCTCTATTTTCTATAATGTTTCAGGCTGGAACGCTCAATGCGGGCGTTGGATTCGGCGCGACCGACTTTGTTGCACAGGGCGTCACCATCAGCGGGCCAATTGTTCCTTTTGCGTTGATGGATGAGGCGTTTGCGTTCAGCTTCGCAAATCAGGTCGCGACGCCTGACGGATTTACTGCGACAGCCGACTTCACCTCGTCCGCAACTCCCGAGCCAGCCAGTCTGACACTGGCAATCATCGGCGGAGCGTTCGTTCTGCGTCGTCGCCGCTAGGCACCGTCAACCTCGGCGAAACAGTGTTGTGAGTTTCCTCTATCAGTCAATAAAACAAAGAAAGCCCGCGACATGCGTCGCGGGCTCTTTTCGTTTTACTCGGTGTCAGTCGGATGTCAGTCACAAGGTGCTGACTGTCAGCCGACCGACTTGGTTGTGGATTCCTTAGATGCCCGACTCCATGAAGCTAAGGGCGGCTGGTCCTGCCAACACGACAAAGATCGCCGGGAAGATGAACAGAATCAGCGGAAGCATCAGCTTGACCGCACATTGCTGGGCCTTTTCTTCCGCCGCCTGGCGACGTTTGAGGCGAAGCGTCTCGGCTTGGTTGCGAAGGGCGCGTGCGATACTCGTTCCGAAGCGTTCGGCTTGGTTGATCATGGCGACCATGCCGCGAAGCTCTTCAACCATCGTGCGGTTGGCGAGGTTATCGAGCGACTCGGAACGCGGAATACCCATTTGCGTTTCGAGGACGGCGATTTGAAACTCCTCGCTCAACTCTGAGTGAACATTTTTGAGTTCGTCGCCCACGCGCTGAATCGCCGCGTCCAAACCCAAACCGGCTTCCACACCAACAACCATCAAGTCGAGCGCGTCAGCCAGCCCATGCCTGACTTTCTCTTTGCGCTTGCTGGCCACCGATCCGAGCCAGAGGTTCGGCGCCAGGAAGCCAATCGCGATTCCCAAAACAATCACACCGATCGCATCCGAGAACGCATAACCTTTCATCCACGCAAAGAGCAATCCGCCCAACAGACCGGCAACGCCGATGACGGTCTTGCTTGCCAGGAACAGTTGAGCCGCGTTGTCGCGCCGCATGCCCGCGCTGCATAACTTCTGCCGCAGTTTGGACATCTCCGCCGAATTCTTCGGCATTACCGGCTTGACCGCGATGGGGGCCATCTTGGTCATGACCTTCGTAGCCACCGACTCCTGAGCTTGTTTGCGCAGGTCAGCGATGGGGTCACCCTGTTTGCGGCCTGTCAATCGGCGTTTAACGCGATCTTCCTCGTCCTTACCGGATGGCATGAGGGCGTAGACCACGAGGGCAACGCTGATGACCGCCAGAATGGGTATCACATAAATTGGCATATCTATTGTCCTCTAAACGACTTAAACGGGCGTCGTCGCATCGAATCTGCCGCCCGACCCATACTTGTTCCACGCACTCAGACTTTGATATTGACGATCCAGCGGATCATTGCGAGTCCCATCAATTCCATTCCGGCAGCGACAGCCAACATGATTTTGCCGGTCGGATGGGTCCAAAGCATGCTCGCATATTCGTAGTTCAGTTTGATCGTTGCCCCGAACACCAGGATCGGCAGTGCAAACAGCACCCACCCGGATAGTCGCCCTTCCGACGTCAAGCTCTGCACCATGCCGAACAGTTCGATGCGGCCTCGAATGACCCCACCGATTTTGTCGAGGATCTCCGCCAAGTCGCCACCGGTCGTACGCTGGATCAAGACGGCCGTCACGAACATGCGGACATCGAGCGAATCGACGCGGTCGGCCATCGCGAGAAGGGCGTCTTCAATTTTGATACCCAGATTCTGTTCGTGAAAGACGCGACCGAATTCCGTGCTGATCGGATCGGGCAATTGCTCGTGTACCAGTTGGATTGCACTGGCAAGAGAGTGACCGGCGCGAAGGGCTTGCGACATCATTTCAAAAACGTCGGGCAACTGGTTGACCAGTTTGGACATTCTGCGCTTGCGGCGAATAGCGACGTACCCGATCGGTGCAAAAAAGACGCTGACTCCGATACCGCACGCAGCCAACACGCTGAAGTCCATAAGGACCATGCCCGCCGTCAAGATCAACCCAGCACTGAACAAGTTGGCGATCATCTTTGTTGCGGACCAGTCCAGACTGGCTTGGTCGAGCATGTTCTGAAGCTTCGGGATAAACGCAAGCTTTCCGAACGTCTTGTTGATGGCGTTTCCGGCGTCTTCAGTAAGCGTGTTGCGCTTCAGGATGGAAGCGGCGGCCGCATCTTTGACGCGCGACGATTCGCCACGCAAGCGGTCCAGGACTTTCTTTCGCTCGCCATTTTTGCTTTCGATGATGACCTGGAAAATACCATAGCTGAGCAGGATCGCACCAATCATGGGCAGGGCGATCTGCATCAGATTCAGGTCGGCTAAGAGCAAGGTCATGACAGAATTACCTCATTTCATTCCACATACGACGTCACACATGGGCGGAGTTTGCTAGTCCACCTCATCCCGGACCAGCGTTCGTCGCTCAAACATCCCGGTATCAACATTGCATCCCGCAGCCTGCAAACGTTCGAGACACATGGGGCGCAGTCCCGTGGAAATCAGCTGGCCGTAAGCTTTTCCTTTCGGGGTCGTGCCCAACTGCTCGAATTGGAAGATGTCCTGCATGGTGACAATATCCCCTTCCATGCCTTGCACTTCCGTCACACCGACAATTTTTCGCAGACCGCCTGGTAGACGCTGCGCTTGTACGAGCAGGTGAATCGCCGAGGCGAACTGCTGTCGAATCGCTCGAAGCGGCAATTCAAATCCGGCCATCATCACCATCGTTTCGACACGCTGCACAGCGTCACGCGTGCTGTTGGCGTGAATCGTGGTCAACGAACCGTCGTGACCGGTGTTCATCGCCTGAAGCATGTCCAGCGTTTCCGGACCACGGCACTCACCCACCACAATACGATCCGGACGCATACGAAGACTGTTGACCAGAAGGTCGCGAATCGAGATACGCCCCTTGCCCTCAATATTCGGTGGGCGCGATTCAAGTCGAACGACGTGGGGCTGACGCAAGCGAAGTTCAGCCGCGTCCTCCATCGTGACGATTCGGTCGGACCCGGGAATAAACGACGAAAGGTTGTTGAGTAGGGTCGTCTTGCCGGAACCGGTACCACCCACGATCAGGATGTTCATATGGGCGATGACGCACGCTTCGAGAAAGTCTCTGATTTCGGGTGTGCATGATTTGAAGCGTATGTAATCGTCCCAGGTCAGCGGGTCGGCACCAAAACGTCGAATCGACATGCTGGCGCCGTCGAGCGCGAGCGGCGGAATGACCGCGTTCACACGAGAACCATCCTGCAAGCGGGCGTCAACCATCGGCGACGTTTCATCGCAGCGACGACCGACCGAACTGACGATCTTGTCGATCACGTGCATCAGGTGACCGTTGTCGCGAAACTTCACTTCGGTCAACTCAAGGTTACCGCCGCGTTCGACGTACACCTGCTTCGGTCCGTTGATCAAAATATCGCTGATGCTGTTGTCGGCGAGCAGAACTTCGAGCGGTCCCAGACCGAACGTTTCGTCGAGTACTTCGCCGATCAGTCGCTGGCGCTCGTTGTAGTTAAGAAGTGTGTTTTCCTGCTCGCACAGACCTTCGACAATTTCGCGAACCTGACCGCGCAATTCCTCTTCGTCGCCGATCAGGCGCGTCATGTCGATCTGGTCAACGAGGTTGCGATGCAGGCGTTGTTTCAACTCGCTGAATTGATCCTGCTTTTCGGGCGCCGCGTTAGGCCGCTTGGGAGTGGCGGGTGCCGACTCCTGAGGCCGTTCGGTCTTGTTTGGTGCCGGAGGCAGTTGAACTGTATTTCGCTTACCAAACACGGGTTACTCCCATCAAAGTCTTGCAAGGCTGTCCGTTTGGCAAAGGCACGCTTCGTCGTTGCCGTTGCCGCTTCCTGTCCCCCAACTGCATCAGAAAATCTTGCTGAGGATCCCTTTCTTGACTTCCTTCGGTTCTTCTTCGACTTCGCCATCCGGATCGTGCAATCGCATGGCCATGCCGCGAATCGCTTGTCGAACCTTGCTCTTGGGCGAACCGGACATCAATGGTTCACCCACATTGATCGCAGCATTGACGGCATTCCAATCGTCCGGAACCTCGCCGAAAACGTCCATGTTGAGTGTCTCGTGAACGTCTTCCGGCGTAATCCCACCGCTCTCGCCCCCAACCCGGTTGCATACCAGTTTCATGCGTTCCAAATTGAAGCCAACCTCGGTCATTCCTTCGAGCATGCGGTGGACGCTGCGAACGGTCGGTACAACCAGTTGCAGCACCAGCATGTTGAAATCGGAGATGTCGAGGACGGCTTTGGTGCCAAAGTCGAAACGAGTCGGTCCATCCACGACGACGTAATCGTTTTGAGACAGCAGTGTGGTCAATACGCCAACGCAATGTGCGGCGGTAATGTTATCCGCCTGCATAAATTGATTCGGGCGACTGAGTACTTGGACACCCGAAGCGTGCTTCATCAGTGCCCGTTCAATCATCTGATACTCAAGCTGCGTCGGGTTGTCGCACAGGTCGGCCATCGTGTATGTCGGGTCCACATCCAGATGCGTTGCAACCTGACCGAAGCGATGGTCGAGATCGACGACCGCCACTCCCCCCTGTGTCAATTGTTTCAGTTCGACAGCAAGGTTGACAGCAATCGTCGTTGCCCCAACGCCGCCGGCGCCACCGATTACGGTGATCAAACGTCCCTGAGATTCCTCGCTCGACTGACGGGCAGCGACTTTTCCGAGAGCGTGTTCAATGGCCTCGTCGTCGATCGGTTTCGTGAGAAATTCGCGAATCCCGTGACGCATCGCCGCAAGAATCAGCTGGCCGTCGGTCGAATTCGAAAGTGCAAACACCTCGACTTTCTTGTTCGTCTGCGCCACTTCCTCAAGCATGGGCAAGACTGCTTCCGGTACCGGGTCGAGGTTGGCAACCAGGACATCAGCGGGAAACTGATTCAACGCATGTGCCATGACAGCCGGTTCGTCAACCTCGGCGACGATCTTCACTCCCGTAAAGGAGAGAAGTGTTGATCGCAACGTGGCTGTGTACTCTTCCTCAGCATTGAAGACCAGTACCCGAACTGCCGCCATTGAAGACTCCTCGCTACTCGCGTTCTATCCGTCCGTCGCATCAATGACCGGTTCAGCCCTTCAGCCCGACTGGTTAGAGCGGAGACGCTCCAACGCACCAGTCGATCAGGAAAAGGCCCGGGAACCTGATGGGTCAAGATGCCTACGTTGACATCGACACTTTTCGGGCCTGATTCTCTATTGTCCGGCGCAATGTTCATTGATGAAGTATGTCCAATAATCGCTGTACGAAAGTTCGTCGCAGGCTGTTTCGCGCAAGGAGACGGCTCGCACAATTGCGCGAGCCGTCGTCCGAAAACGTTTGATTGAATCCGCCCTGCCTACGCTGACGTTACCGAATCAATTCAACCGGGCGAGCGCCACCGAGCTTTTGGAAGATTTCAGCCAACTGGTTGCTGTAATTGTCGATCGAACCTTCCGCGTGGGCGTGCGTTCCGCCACCCACATCGGCGAGATAGTCCATCAAATCGACATCGGAGTTTGAGCCGACACTCACCGTGTAGATCTTGATACCCATGGCCGCAGCGGCTTCGCTTCGTTCGCGAGCATAAGCAGCACCGTTGGTGTAGTCGCCGGTCGTTCCATCAGACGTGACGTTGGCGCGACCATCGGTCAGCACAATCATGACTTTTCGTGAGTTTGCCCGGGCACGCGAACTGCTGAGCTCCTCAATACCGCGCTGAATTCCGCCACCCATATTCGTCCAAGTGTCATAATGGCCAGCTTGCATTTCAGTGAGTCGGTTGCTGACCAAGTCATAATTGGAGGTCAGATCGACTTCGTGACGGGCCGTCTCGCCGTATATTTCCAGCGACAATTTGTCGTCCGTTTCGAGGTTGTAGAGTTCTTGTGCCAAGTAACCGACGGCGTCTTTGACGGCTTTCAACGGTTGCTGACGGGCGTCGGCGAACTCAGGCGTCTGGTTGTGTGAAGTTCGTCGCTCAAGCAAATAGTTGACGAAAGTCTTCACACCAAACTGGTACTTGAAATCGCTGTTGGCGCGATACATCTGCGTCCAGGTCTTGTTCATGTAGTTGTTGATGTAGTCTTGCCAGATTGGTTTCGATTGGGCTGCCGTCCGGTTGCCGAACGATTCGGTCCACTGCAATTCACTTGACCCAACCCATTGGTTCCCGTTCCCACTATTGCTGGTGTTCTGGAATCCACCGCCACTATTGTTCTGTTGGCTCGCGATTTCCCATCGACCACCGGGAATACCGCTGTTCCAATCGGCCAATCCGAGTGCGACAGCGGTGCGCTCATCCCACGCACCATTTCCGTCATATTGAGACGACATGATCGCGTCGATTTCCGCTTGAATGTAGCCGCGTCCAGCCAACGCAGATTCCATGTCGGCGTCGCTCCAGTTCGCGTTCTTCGCCAACTCAATCAACCCGTTATCGGTCGCAGGATCGTAGCTGCTGTCGATCGACTCAGTACCCCAACCGAGGTTCTTCATGAATCCCCATGCGGGTCCAGCCATCTGCGGGCTGTAACCGTCGCCATCCAGCGGAAACTCCGTGCCATCCCACCCGGAACCAACGTCGCTGATTCCGCCGGGCAAGTCGTCCCAAACTTGATGCAGGTTGATGTCGGTGTCTTTGTAGTTACGAAGTTCGCTGTCTTCTTTGTGTGAGCCTGACAGGTCGGCAACAATGGCAATGTCTCGTGGGATGAGCATTGCAATCGCTTCTGCATCGATGTCGGCGTTGTCATAGCCAAAGACGCGCGAGAAGTAGAGCGCCAACGCACCATTGGACGAACCCTCTTCAAGCTTCACGCGAACGCGAACGGCGTCGGGATTCGTGTTTGTGGGTTGAAATTCGAATCCACCGCCGTCGCTGGGAACGGCACGGCCAAATTCGATGTCGGAGTTTTCAAGGGTGACACCGCGACCGAACACATCGTTCTTTTGCGTAAACGACATGGCTTCGGCGCGGGCAAGCGTGGTTGGATCGCCCTCGCTGAAGGAGGCCAGCTTCGAAGCAGCCGCAAGGGCAGCTGCATCTGCCGTCCGCTGCAAGTCGCCCTTTGCGTTGTACATCGAGCCGACATCGATGCTCAGGGCGGCAAATCCAATGATTGCCGTCATGCTGACCGCGACTTGGATGGCCACGGCTGCGCGCCGGCGATTGCGCACACACGACCTTTGTAGTTTAACGTTTCGACACATGTTTTCCCCCCTGGCTGGAACGTCGAGAATGCAACGTTCGTCTTCTAGTGCTTCTTATGGTCTACGCTAAGTATGATTGCTAACCGTCATCGTTGGTTGAGTACCCCCAAGGCCCTTTGAGCGATGACATTTCGTCGGGCTGACTTCTAAGGGGCGCGAAGTTCGGTTCGCTGGGCGTGCGGTAAACGTTGCCCGGTTCATCCAAAACTTCTTCGTCGTCAGGAACTTCACCTTCCAACTGCCCCAAAGCATACAATTCGTAATCGTTCGGCGGCAAATAATCATGTCCGGGAACATCGGGCACCTGCTGCGGATTCATGGGTGCGATAATCTCCGGCGTCACGAGGATCACAAGCTCGCTTTCACGACGTTGATAATTGGTCGATCGGAACAACGCCCCCAAGATGGGGACATCGCCCAAACCCGGAACCTGACTTGCCAGGCCGCGAACTTCTTCGCTAAGCAAACCGGCGATCGCCAGAGTTTGGCCATTGCCCACTTCAACCGTCGTATCGACACGGCGCTGCGTCAAACCCGGGACCACGAATCCCTGAATCTGAATCGCATTTGAAAAGTCCGTTTCCGAAACTTCAGGGGAAACGCGCATGCGGATGCGCTGATGCGCGAGAACGACCGGCGTGAAGTTGACTTTGACGCCAAATTCGCGGAATTCAATCGTTACCGCGCCTGCGGCTGAGCCTGCCTGCGGAACGGGAATCGGAAATTCGCCACCTGCGAGAAACGATGAAGTTTCGCCACTGATCGCGACGAGATTTGGCTCGGCAAGAATCTTCAAGAGTGAGTTGTCGGCCATCGCCTTGAGGAAGACCTGCATCTGAACGCGCGGGAATCCGAACGAAAGCGTGGACGTTGGCGCAAGCGGAATGCCTTCGCTGCCCGTCAGGAACGGAATCGTTCCGGTGATGCCTGCGTCCGCCGCTGCGCCAATGTTGATCGGATTGAACCCGCCGATCTGACTGACGGTGAATACATCTCTAAAATCGTCGCCCGCGAGGAAGCCATTGACGCCCAACTCACGTGCGGCCGAGCGGCTGACCTCTGCCACCGTGCAGCGCAATAAGACCTGCTGCTGACCAGCCACTTGCAAGTGATTTTGAATCAGTGCTTCAGGGGCCTGTTCGTCCGGCGAGACGAAGAGCGCCGCAAAGCGATGCATGCGCTCAGCCGCCCCCGCTCCACTGACCGTTCCCGTCAGGACGATATTGCCCATGACTGATACAGCCTGCGCATCGGACTGCGGATCGAGCGAACGCAGCTTTTCGTTGAGCAAGCGCACGTCAAGTTCGACCTGCACATCGATCACTTTACGGTCGCCAGCTTCCGACCAGAGAATCAACTGGGTCGTTCCGTAGCCAATCCCGGTGATCATGTGCTGCTTGGGGCTGAGCGAATCGACTTTGGCGATCGCCGATTCGACAACCTGCACGCGCGCTGCCGGTTCGGTTGTTTCAATCATCATGCTTCCACGCAGAGGCACGACGACGTGGGCGGCGCTCTTTTCGACTTCGCGCACCGAAACGTCAAAACCGTTGGCGTGTGCAACCGGTACGAATGTTGACAGGCCAAGCACACCCAAAGCGCTCAGCAAGCAACCGCGCATCCAAGCGTCCGCCCGCTTCCGCCCATTCCGTTGGGCGCCGTTTTTTGAATCTTCCATGACGGTGAAATTCATTATTCGCTTTCCTCGCTAGGGTAGTAGTCGTCCTGGCTTACTTCGTCATCTTCGCCAAAATCCGGCGATCGTTCTTCATAAGAGGCACGTCGGGCACGCCGTGATGCGCCGCGCCGGCGACGACGTGGTTTGCGCGGTCGCTCGCCTTCGTTGACTTCCATCACTTCCATCGAGTTTTCATCACGGAAGGTGATGTGGACTGCCGCATCTTCATTGTCTTTGTCGGCGCTACTGTTGATGACCGAGACGGTCTTGGGTTCGGCTTGAACCACGGGTTCGATGACGGGCTGCGATTTCGTCTGGGTCGCGTTCTGATTGGCCTGATTGGTCAATGCGTTGACTTTGGCCATCATGTCCGCCAGCGCTGAGTTGTCCTGTTGATTCTGTTGCTCTTTTTCTTCTTCGTCCTTGTTGCCAAAGACTTCGGTTCCGGTGGTTTCTGCCGGCTGATTGAGTGCAAGGTCTTCCGCCCCCCGCATCGCCAGCGTGATGCGTCCGCGCGACTGAGCAAGGTGAAGTTTCGGTACGTCCTCTTCCTTGACGATGAGGGTGACCGTTTGTGCGACACGGTTGCCGTTTTCTTCGGTATGGCGTTCGTTTAGAAGTTGGCCGACCGCACCCACTTGCACGCGCTGCAGGATCACGCGGCTGATGGTCTCGGAACGCGAGCGGCGTTTCACATCCATCACCACGAGAACGTCCACCCAGTCGCCCGGATGAATCAGGTAACCAACACCCGAAGATTCGGTGATCTTCACACCAACCGCACGGAAGCCTTCCTTCACGCGTACGATCAGACCGGGTAGCGTGCCTTCCGGCGCAATCATCGACATCGTGATCGGAACACCCTGCGGGATCGACTTGAGCGCGACACGGTTGACGATTTCGTCAGGCTTAGCCACCGTGTCCATCGCCAGCAGCGGGGTCTTGGGTGTTTCCTGTGCAATGAGCATGTCGGGTGTGATCTGTACGGTCGAAGGTATGTCGGACCGGGCCATCACCACGGATACCATGTCGGTGTCTTTTTCGCCCTTGGCGGCATTCACCGCATCCATGGTGTACTTGATCGCAATGACACCGACGACCAAACCAACCACCAAAGGAACCAATGCCTTGCTTTTCATTTTCAACCTTTCGCCATACCCGAATGCTTATTTCCTAAACGCGCGTAACCACTTGTCGCGTCTCGACGATATCCCGCGCCGGCGAAG
This sequence comes from Alphaproteobacteria bacterium, assembly GCA_028285105.1. Classification (GTDB taxonomy): domain Bacteria; phylum Planctomycetota; class Phycisphaerae; order UBA1845; family UBA1845; genus UBA1845. The sequence continues at coordinate 410,644 of JANQQE010000021.1, read as the reverse complement.
CGCTGGGATGACCTACCTGATTTATCGGATCGGAATTGTGTCGGACGAACCTAAGCACGATTTCGCGCGAATTCATTTCGACCGGACTGTCGTGTGTCCCTGAACGGTTCGCACGACCGGCAAGCATGCCCGATTTATCGGACCACACCGCCTCACGAACCGCTGAGCGTCGTCCCCGATGACGCCCGCAGTGGGTGGAGAATTTTCCCTGAGGTGATTCTGTTCTGGGTCGAATCCATTCGGTGGTAAGCGTCGTGTTGCTTCCGGATGCCAATATAGAATACGCCAATGCCAAAAAACAAACGGCTTGCAAAACAAAACGTAGGGTCCGCTGTGCGGACCACTGCACAGACCGAATTACGCGCAACGGCGGTCCGCACAGCGGACCCTACAAAAACGATCGGTTGCGCGAGGCGCAACCGATCGTTTTGATTAACTTCCTTTGGTCAGGCAACCGGGCGAAGCGTTCGAAACGCTACACCCCTTCTTTTCGCATCGAGCATGTGCCCGAGACGTTTTCGGTGACCTGCCCGATGAATCCCGTCACCGACACGTCGGAGTACGGAACCGTGATCGTGACGCTCACCGTCGGATCGCCTGGCGTGTCTTCGGTGATCGAGAGCATCCCGCCCGAAAACGCGACACCGCCTGCCGTCATAATCTCCGAGATCCGCTGATACACCGGACTGCTCGAAGCGCTGTACGGCTTGGCCGTCGATTGAAGGACGGCCATTCGGCAACCTTCTCTCGCGGCGTGCTGTGCCGTCTGGCGGACTCGGAACAATTGCCCGAACTCCATGATGCCAAACAGGATCGCCAACAAGACCGGTGTCACCACCGCGAACTCAACCAGCGCCGCCCCTCGTCTGCGGGGGCCTGCACCTGACCGCTTCAATCCCTTTATTCGTCGCATTAGATCACCCACCAATTACAAACATGACCCGCCAGCACGATCAGCGAACCTGCCGTCAGCGGCACCCCGTAAGGAAGCAACTGAGACGTATCGCCAAAACTCTTAGCCGATCCGAATTCGCCAAACATCGTGTCGGGCGACTGCATCTTGGTCCAAATGACATTCATGTTGGCCAGTGCGTGCTGCGTTCGACCGGTTGACATGATCATCAAGACAGCCACGCCACCACCGATCATCGCGCCGAGCGCGAACGAAACCAACGTCATGTACGGTCCGAACCAAACGCCGATGGCGGCCATCAACTTCACGTCGCCCGCACCCATGCCATGCATGAGCCACGGAACGATCAAGACGCCGAAACCGACCAACAACCCGAGTGCGCCGTTACCGACACCGGTCAGACCAAAGAACCATCCTTGAACCGCAAAACCGATCAAGATCAACGCGACGTTTAGCCAATTCGGAACTTTGCGTTGCGCGTAATCAATCCAGGATGCCAACAAGACTCCCGGAACCATCACCAGACATGTCACCAACCAGAAGGGTTCCATGGTGAGACCTTTCATGAAAGACTGTCGTTTTGAAATGCTCGAACGCCCAATGACGCTCGGAGGCAATCCGGTACAAACTTGTCCCCTCCGGATTCTGCACCTCAACAGGGTTTTTCAACTGGGGTTGGGCATCGCCGAACCGGTCGATGCCCCCTTTGCTCCCCCCAGTCTCAAACAGTCCTGTACTGCACGATCTGCTTTGAAGCGCGACAACCCCCGGCAGCGAAACACTGCCGGGGGCACCGCACAAATCGCTTACATGGCGTTGCCGACCGCGGTGAACGCAGCCGAAGCCTTTGTTCCGATGGCCTTCACTGCCGTAATACATACGACAATAATGAGGGCCAACATGACTGCGTACTCGGTGGCCGTCGGGCCGTCTTCGCTACGCAGGAAGTCTTTTGCACGACGCATAATTGCATTCTTCATACCGATTTCTCCCTAACTGCTTGCTTCCCGATTCCGTCTTCGCAGAATCGAAAATGGTTTGCATAGTGGCCCGTCCGTTCGCCAGTACGCCGTCATTTTCCTCCGAACCTCCACAGGGTCTCGGTATTGCCAGCCGTCCGTAGCCAGCGAATCTCTCTATGCCGCATACGCCAAGCGAATCCATCGCCCACTCGATTGCGACAAGCTAAACCTATGAAACAAAAAACCCGTGAGCAAACGACTGTCGAAAGTTTTTGTTGTGCCACACCCTGACACTCAATTCGCGATAACTATTGGACCGAAGCCCACCGTGCCCCGAAGTTATCGGCCAACCCCCTGTTGGCGGGCGCTGTTCGACGATGCCCGACCGCCTCGTCAAACAGGCGTTGCTTGACCGGGCGGACCCACCCCAAGAATTATCAATGGACGCCCGCCTGCGATAAGTCGTCTTGCTTCGGGCAAAGGCGATTGCTAGCCGCGATAACGAATATCGCCATGACCGCCCCGCCGATAACGTCGGCTAAGAAATGCCAGCCCGTCGTCAGCGTCGCCAGCACAACCAAAGCGTTGATCGCCATCGCAAACGCAAACCACCCGCGATGCTCTCGCACAGCGTATGCGAGGAGAATCGCCCAGGTCGTGTGAAACGATGGGAACGTTACCAAGCCAGTCGGAAATGCCACATGCAACGCTTCCGTTCCGCGCAGGGCTTCCAATTGCCCAAGATAGAGCGCCTGCATGGGGGTCATGTCGTAACCGTATTGCGCAAAAGGCCCAGCGGCCGGTGCAAGCAGAAACGACAGCAACAGCAGCGGCTCACATATCATAAACCCAACCACAAAACGATTCAGCGATAACCTGTCGCGTTTTAATGAAAGTAGAAGCAGTACGAGAAACGTCTGCACAATGATGCCGTCATATAGGACGGCAAGAACATTGCGAGCAAGCGGCAGGCTGTCGGCGAACGCCTTCATGTCGGCGACGCAGAAGCCAAGGCTCGCATCGATGTGCGCGAGCCAACCATCCACCAATGGTCCGCCCAACGTGCCAACCGCGTAGAGCGCATGAATTTCACTCAAGCCAGCCGCCGCCACCCACGCCAAGGCGCAAAAGAACATTCCCACACGCGACCACTTTTGATACGAGCAGAACATGCCCGCGCCGGCAAGAATGACAATTGTAGGCAGCGGCGCCCACCACACTTCTGCAAACGTGATCCGTGCGGGAAGACTGCTGAGCGCCCAAAGATTAAGACCGACTGCAATCGCCAGAATGAACGTCTTTACGCGCGTGGCCGGGTCGCGCAGCATCGGAAGGTTCGATGCGTCGTACTCGATTCCGGGAAGGGCTGGTGCGTTGATGTTGCTCAATGGCTTTGTCCGTTCTTACGGCGCTACGATGACCTTCAGTCCCCCATCTTGGAAGGATGGGGCCCCCGATCTTTGGGCGCGGTACTTCCGCTGACGGTACTTTCAAGCTTACGTTTCAGTACTGGTAACGTCGTCGGAACGGTGGGCGTACGAATCTAGGGCAAAACGAATTTCAAATTGTGTCCCGTAACGTGTTGTGGAACTTGCGCGCGTTAGCGGACGTTGAAATACTTCGCCTCGGGATGGTGACACACCAGCGCTGTTGTGGTCTGTTCCGGTTCGAGTTGGAACTCGTTGGAGATGGTCACGCCGATCTGCTGAGGTTTGAGTAGCGGCCACAACTTGAGTTGGTCGTCCAATCGCGGACAGGCAGGGTATCCGAAGCTGTAACGGCTGCCCTGGTACTTCTGTTGCAGCAGGCGCGGAATTTCACGGGCATCGTTATCGGCGATACCAAGCTTTGTGCGGACCTGTTTGTGGGTGTATTCAGCCAAGGCCTCTGCGGTCTCGACGCCAAGTCCGTGCAGGTGCAGATAGTCGCGATAGCGGTCATCGTTGAACCATTCCAGCGCCACATCTGTGACCTCGGGACCAACGGTAACGACCGAAAACGCGACGACATCCATCTCGCCACTCGAAGTCGGTCTGAAGAAATCGCTCAGACACCAATACGGACTCTTTCGTTGCCGCGGGAATTCGAATCGGCATAGTTCGCGATCGTTCTTTTCGGGATCGAACACCAGCAGCGAATCCCCTTCCGACATGCATGGCCAGAAACCATAGACGGCTTTGGGGTTGAGAATGTTTTCCGACTCGCACTTCGCCACCAGGTCGCGATAGATCGCCCGCACTTCGGTCTTGATAAACTGATCGTGTTCTTCGCGGGACATCTTGCCGCGTTGATACTGCCACTGAACGCCGAAGAGCATTTTCTCGTTCATGTAGGAAAGCACATTCTGTAGTGGAATATGCTCGATCAATTTCGCCCCCCAAAATGGCGGAGTTGGAATCGGAACGTCGCGGGCGATTGTCGAATGCGCCGGTGTTGGCGTGTCGATGACCGGTACCGGTTTGGGGGTTGGCGTTTCAGCCTTTGCAGGCGATGCACTCGAACCGACCAATTCACCAGACATGATCCGGTTCATCAGGTTCAAGCCCTCAAACGCATCCTTCGCATAGTGCAGCGGACCCTTGTATATAGGGGTCAAGTCTACTTCGACATATTTGCGCGTCAGCGCCGCCCCACCAAGAATCACCACCGGGTCCATCCCGCGTTCGTTAAGCACCTCGAGGTTTTCCTTCATCACGACGGTCGATTTAACAAGCAACCCGCTCATGCCAATGGCGTCGGCTTTGTGTTCTTCCCAAGCGGTGATGATCGCGGAAATCGGTTGCTTGATACCGAGGTTGACGACGGTGTAACCATTGTTCGACAGGATGATATCGACAAGGTTCTTGCCAATGTCGTGAACGTCGCCGCGGACTGTCGCCAGAATAACCGTGCCTTTTGACTCGCTGTCGAGTTTGTCCATGAACGGTTCGAGGATTGCGACGGCGGCTTTCATCGTCTCAGCCGACTGCAACACGAACGGAAGCTGCATCTGCCCAGCCCCAAACAAATCGCCGACCGTTTTCATCCCATCGAGCAGAATGTCGTTGATGATATCCAGCGGCGTATACGTCGTCATCGCCTCGGTCAGGTCTGATTCGAGTCCGACGCGGTCGCCATCGATGATCCGCAGCTTCAACCGTTCCTCAATCGTGGTTGGCTTTTCTTTCTTTTCGCTAGTTGCAGCCCCGTCTTCGGGAAACAAGGCGATCAGTTCCATCAGTGGGTCGTAACCATCCTTGCGGCGGTCAAAAATCAGGTCCTCAGCCGTTTTCTTTTGAAGATCGTCGATCTTGTAATACGGCAAAATCCCGGTTGCGTGGACGATCGCCGAGTCGAGACCTACTTCCTTGGCGTGGTGCAAGAAAACACTATTAAGCACTTTGCGAGCTGGCGGTTTCAATCCAAAGCTGACGTTACTCAAACCGAGGATCGCGTGACAGTCGGGCATTGCTTCCTTGATTAGGCGAATGCCCTCGACGGTTTCCAACCCGAGCTTGCGGTCGTCTTCGTTACCGGTCGCGAGCGTGAAGGTCAGCGCGTCGAAGATCAGGTCGCTGGCGCGAATACCATGGCGCTTTGTCACGAGATCGTGAATACGCTGGGCGATCGTCAACTTTCGGTCGGCAGTCTTGGCCATTCCTTGTTCGTCGATGGTCAGCGCCACCAGTGCCGCGCCGTGACGCTTGGCCAATCGGCAAATCTCGTCGAGTTTTTCTTCGCCGTCTTCGAGGTTGATCGAGTTGATGATGCACTTGCCGCCAGCAAGTTTGAGGGCGGCTTCGATGACCGGAACTTCGGTGCTGTCGATCATCAACGGAGCCGTCACTTCGCCCACAGTTCGTTTAAGAAGACCCGTCATGTCAGCCACTTCGTCGCGGCCCACATACGCCGTGCAGATGTCGAGAACGTGACTGCCTTGCTTGACCTGTTGGCGGGCAACTTGAATCATCCCGTCCACGTCGCCAGCGGCCAACAACTCCTTGAACTTGCGCGATCCGTTGGCATTCGTCCGTTCGCCAACGCTCAGTAAGGCATTGTCCTGCCTGAAGTTAACGGCTTGATAAAGGCTGGAGCATGAGGGTTCGAGTGCGGCATCGCGTGCCTTTGGTTTCCGTCCGTTCATCGCCTCGGCGACGGCTTGCAGGTGTTCGGGCGTCGTGCCACAGCAACCACCGACAAGTCCCACGCCATCGTCTTCAACGAACTCGACGAGCCACTTGGCCATCTCATTTGGCGTCAAGGGAAAATGTGGTTTGCTATCGACCAACTCGGGCAATCCTGCATTGGGTTGAATAAGGATCGGGCGCGTCGAATTTGCCGAAAGCACGCGCACATGCTCGCTCATTTCCTGCGGACCCGTCGCGCAGTTCATCCCGATCACTTTGACTTGCGGATAGGCGTCCAGCGCAACGATGGCTGCAAGGGCTTCGGTGCCGACCAACATGGTGCCAGTGGTCTCAACCGTAAACGTGCAAATGATCGGAATCTCGACACCGGCTTGCTCCATTGCATCGGTGCAGGCGACCACCGCGCACTTGGTTTGCAAAATGTCCTGGCAGGTTTCAACCAGAAGGGCATCGACCTTGCCTTTGATCAACCCTTTGGCTTGCTCGGTGTAGCTTGCGAGCATTTCGTCCCAGGTGATCTGACCGAGCGTGACCAGCTTTGTGCCCGGTCCCATCGAACCGACGACGAAGCGCGGCTTATCGGGCGTTGCAAATTTGTCGCAAGCTTCCCGAGCAACCCGGGCAGCACGCTCGTTGATTTCGACAGTTTGATCGCCGAGATCGAAGTCGTCTAAGACATGACGACTTGCGCCAAACGTATTGGTCATCACCGCATCACTGCCGACAGCGAGAAACTTCTCGTGAATCAATCCGATGGCGTCGGGGCGGGTGAGGTTCAGGATCTCGCAACAATTCTCGAGGTTGTTGTAATCCGACAACTTGAGATCGAGCGAATGGAGCGTCGTTCCCATGGCTCCGTCGAAGACGAGAATTCGTTCCTGGATGGCATCTAAGAATTGCGACATAAGCGCTGAATCCGGTACAGTTTGGAAACCGTTGATATCGACCTATTTCATGGCAGAGTCGAACGCAATTCCGTAGACTGTAGCACGCGAAAACGGTTTTAAGTAGAGCGAGAACAAAAACTTGAGTGAATCAGATTCATCCGCCATCCCGGATGAAACCACCAACCCGCCCACCCAACCGAGCCACGTGACCGGTTTCGGGCGGTTGCTGCTATTGGTCGGTTCGATCGGGCCGTTGGGGCACGCACCGGCTTCGGGAACAGTGGCGGTGGCGGTGGCTGGCATCCCGTTGTGTTGGTTGATGCGGACCTACCTCGATTCGACGTGGTACGCGGTGGTCACCGTGGTGTTCGCGATGGCGTCGATGGCGCTGCATCAGGTCGGAGATCGCATCCTCGGCGAATCGGACAGTCGCAAGTTGGTTTGGGATGAGTTGGCTGGCTTCTTCGTGGCGATGGCTTACGCACCGCTGACATGGAAGGCAATGGTTGCGGGATTCTTTTTGGAACGCTTCATCGACATCGTCAAGATTCCGCCGGCAAACATCATCGACAAGAAGATGCACAACGGTGTCGGGGTCGTGCTCGACGACATCGTGGCGGGACTCTACACCGCTCTGCTTCTTTGGATTGGACAATCGTGGTTAGTCTAACGTACCCGCTGGCGAGCCATCGGTCTTTTTCTTTCCCCCAAATACAATCCGCCATAAGACGAAAACGGCAAACATGACCCCCAGCCCCACGAGGGAAACGTTCTTCTTGAACCAGTCTTCATCGGAAGGGCAGACGACGCCTGGAATTTCAAGTGTCGTACCGTCATCGAAGCCAACCGTAACGGTCTGCCGTTTGCACGCTCCGCGCCAAAGCCGATCAATATTGACCTTGAATTCCCGGGTTTGACCGCGACCGATGGCTTTGAGCGGCTCCTCGACGCTGAACTCGATGATCCCCGGTTCGAGCGGTTGACCCTCGCCCCAATTGCCAGTCATGTTCGAACGAACCCAACCCTTCGGCGGTGTTACCGTTTTGCCGTAATAGTGATCGACCACCAATGACGTGATTCGTTTGTCGGAGCGATTGGTAACCGTCCAGATGTAATCGAAGCGGTTTGCCTCTGAGCGTTCGCCTTCGACGGAGACATCCGCCTCGCCACCTGTCACAACGTTTGGCGCCAAGAGCATCAGGATCGGGACAAACATCCCCACCCTTAAACGGGTTCGATCAGTCTCCAAGCTCGGCAAGAATTGCGAATGCATGACTCATCCATTGATCAAAAACAGTGACTCAATTGAGTACCCAATTGCGACTCGTCCCAATCATATTCTCGACCCCTTCGCAGGAACACCTCAAGCCCAACATAAACGTTGTTGCTTATTTCGCTGCCGCCTATGATGGCCGCCGTGAATATCTCCCGCGAACTGGTCCGAAACGGCGTTGCCAGCATTGTTCTGGGAGCGATCTGCCTCATCGGTTGGGCACCAACATCCACCGTAGCCGCAGCAGTTCTTGTACTGTGGCTTCCCGGTGCGTCTATCGTGCGGGCGATCAAACCGCTCGATCGCATTCCGGGCCGCCATGCAGTGATCGTTGCTGCATCCATTTCGCTGGTGGTGATCCCGCTCAATGGGTTCTGGCGATTCTCGAACGCAAGCCTTCATGTGACCGTATTCGTTTGCGCTTTGAATGCGTTGCTCGCACTCATCGCATACCTCGTCAGGCGTCAAGATTCGGTGGGGACGACAGGCGAGGAGGTTTCCTGCGGATCGATCGACAAGACGTCCCGTTGGGTATTGGCTGCGATCTGCGCGTGGGCGGGCCTTTGCGTGCTTGGCGCATTTTGGATTCCCACCGCATTCGACCGAGTCGCTGCCAACGGTGCCCACGATTACGTCAAGCATCATGCCATCGTCTTGTCGCTCAACGAACATACACTCCCGCTCAGAAACGTATTCAACAACCTCAACCCCGACACCCCCTATTACTATTACGAATACCATTACATGCTTGCGGCAGCGATTCGATCGATGGCTGGTCTACAGATTTCGATCGCCTTCGCGCTGGGTCTGGTCAGTGCGGTACTGGCTGTCGTTGTTATCCGGCTGACTTTCTGGATTTCGCTGAACCTGACCAAGGTCACCAGAGGCGCATTGCTATCTGCCGCCTGCGTCAGCGTTCTGGGCGGTTGGGATATCATTCCGGTTCTAATCAATGTCATCGGTGGTGGTTCCATGCCAGTGATTCTTGATTCGTGGTGTCCGGTACCGTGGCGAATTCACAATCTCGCCACGCAGTATTACTGGTGTCCCCAGCACGTGGCAGCCGTCTGCACTTTGATGCTGACCGCGCACTGGTTAACGCACGCACCGATGGGACGGTGGTGGCTTATCCTTGGTCCGTGCCTGGGCGCTTCGGTGTTTGGCGGTAGCGTCTACATCGCAATACCCGTTTTCATATCGATGGCCGTTTTTTGCCTGCATACCTGGTGGTGTTGCGATGTTGGGCGGGGGCGATTCGCCGGTGGGGTTGTGTTCATCGCTGTCGCGGGGGCTGCGATGATGTTGCCAAAAGCATTCGGATACCACGAGATGGACAGTCGCTTCGAGGGCGGACTGACATTCGCGTGGGAGCGGTTTCCGTTGGCTGTGCTTGGGCTAGTTCTTCCGCCGGGGCCTTTGGCCAACTACCTTGACGCATGGTGGCTTGCCATCGTCGATTTTGGGATACCCGCCGTCGCCCTGCTGCTGATCGCGCGGGTCGAATGGCAGCGGGCATGGAGCCTGCCCGGAATGCGCCTTTTGATTATTGCCGGTGGTATGGGTTTTCTTGCGATGTTCACCGTTCGCAGCAGCGTCAACCCGATCGACTACGGATTTCGCGTATCGATCATGCCAACGATGATCGTCGCGGCGATACTTGCCGGAGGTCTCTTGCGGGCAGACTGGATTCGACCGTCGATTGCGAATGCGCGTTGGCCTTTGTTGATTTTTGGCGGGTGTCTGGCGCTGCCGGTCGGTTTCTTTGAAGCCCCATTGTCTGCGGCGCGGAGCCTCATTCAAACTCCGGCAGATCGCGACGATGCCGGTGCGTATCGATTCCTTCGCAACCAGTCGCCACGCGATGCAATTGTCCAAGCCGCTCCGTCGTCAGACCGCGTGACCTTGGCGCAAATCACCGGTCGCCAGATCGGCGCGTCTGATGCCGAAAACTGGCACGTGCGGGTTTTTTGGCCGCCAGAAACCGAAGAGCTTTACCGTGCTGTCGCGTTGGCTGAATTGGCTTTTCAATCGGCTGATGCGAGAATCGCATACGATTCACTGGCTAAGCTCCATGTGACCCATGTGTTGGTTGGAACGTTTGAGAAATCGATGTACGGACCGATGCCGCAATTTGGCGACGAGACGTTTTTTGAAAGAGTCTACTCGGACAAACATGCTGCTGTTTATCGATTGAAGGACTTGGGCCGGTGAGTATGGATGCCCGTTCATCCGGGAAGGCGATTTTCTCAGAATGGCCTATAATCAAAGGTGAAAATGACTGATCAAAAAGCAACCAACATCACCCGACATGCCGGTGCCGTAACGCGAGATGATCGCCATCGGTTGCTCGGTCAGCGCGGTTGCCTCGTTTGGCTAACAGGCTTGAGCGGTTCGGGCAAAAGTACCATCGCCTTTGAACTCGAGCGGTTGTTGATTGAGCGTGGCAAAGCGGCTTACGTACTCGACGGCGACAACGTGCGTCATGGACTCAACAGCAATCTCGGGTTTTCCGAACAGGATCGCACCGAAAACATCCGCCGTATCACCGAAGTGGGCGCCCTATTTGTCGATGCGGGAATCGTGACCATCACCGCATTCATCAGTCCGTTCCGCAAGGATCGTCAACAGGCCCGAGATCGGTTGGTTGATGGAGAGTTTTTTGAAGTTTGGATCGACACGCCATTGGAAGTTTGCGAGATGCGCGACCCCAAGGGTCTTTACAAGAAAGCGCGGGCGGGCGAGATTTCGGATTTTACGGGAATCGATTCTCCATACGAATCGCCCGAATCGCCTGAATTGACCATTCAAAACGACCAGGGATCGCCGAAGGATGCCGCTGAGCAAGTCCTCAGACTGCTCGAAGAGAACGGACGGCTTCAAGCGGGTTCAACTTGACGCGACAACCCATCTCGCTGCACGCTCGTTTGCCGTCCGATAATCGCTGATCCACTTCAAAAAAGAGGACTCGAGCTCGCCGTGACTCGAATCCTCGCATCAGGTTGTCCGTCCGCCAGGACGTAGACCCACAACCTGACGCTGAACCTATCGCCTATCAAATAGGGTCACTTTAGTTATGCATCATCGCCCCACCATCGATTTTGGAGCAAACGGAACAGTTCTGAGTCGTCGGGCGTAGCAGTCGGTGATATGTTGGCGACCATGAAATGGCGTGTGCTGGACGGAATCTGTTTGATGGTGCTGCTCACGATTGTGGGTCTGCGCCCGCTGGTCACTGAGTCGTTTCATACCGCCAACAGCGCCAGAGAATTCGCGCCCGGCCTGCACGACCCCGCTACCTGGCACACGCTCTTGATCAACATTACGATTCTGACGACGGCCTTACTCGTCGCATGTCGAAAGCTTTTTTCGAATAGCGCCCAAGTCCAAAAATGCGGGATCGAATTCGGAGCGCTGACACTTCTTTTTGCGGCGGCGGTCGCCTGCTGGAATGCATCGGAACAACGGCCGGCGAGATTGTCTGCGATCGATCTGTTGTCAGCCGTCGCGTTGGCATGGACGCTCGTGCAACTCATCAAGTACCCCTGGCAGCGGTGGCTTACGATTTCGACCATCGTTGCTGCCGGAATGGTCAACGTCGCCGAGTCGTTCGACCAGAAGTTTTACTCCATGCCCGAAACGGAGAAGCAATACCAACTCGATCGCGAAAGCATCTGGGCCAACAAGGGCGTCGCCCTGGATTCGCCGGAAGTTGTCATGTACGAAAACCGCATGCGCTCGCGAGAAGCCAACGGCTACTTTTCGCACAGCAATGTTTATGGCGGGTATGTCTTACTGACGTTCTTCGCACTGATCGGCTGCCTGCTCTATGCGTATCGAATTCGTTCTTCGGATGGCGGCGTCGGCTTGGTCGTAGCGTATGCAGCATTTGCGCTGGCCGCGGGGCTTGGGGTTTTCTTTTCGAATAGCTTGGGTGCAATGGCGTCAGCCACTCTCATCTTATTCCTGCTGGCATTAGTTGTCGTTCGACAGGATTGGTGGGACCATAACCGCCAACGTGTTTATCGAAGCGCAATTGCCTTGATTATTATGGCAGTCACATTTGTCGTTTCATATGGTGCAGCGACCGATAGTCTCCCGGGAGCATCGCTGGATTTTCGCTGGCAGTACTGGCGCGCGTCGAGCGAGATGTTCGGCGATCATTGGCTAACCGGCGTCGGGCCAGAAAATTTCGGCGAGGCGTACCTTGAATACAAGACGATCGGCAACTCCGAAGAAGTCAAAAATCCCCACAATGCAGCCGTCCAGATCGCAACCGAATACGGCATGCTGGGACTGTTCGCGTTGTTCCTACTCTTGCTTGGAGGGGCTAACGCCTATGCATCAAATACAAGCAGCAATGAGATCGCAAGCCGCCGCGGCGCGAATCACGAACATCGACACATGCTAGTGCCATTATATGGCACTTTTGTAGTCGTGATAACGGTGGCGGTATTCACGTGGCGATACCCGATGCTGCCAAGCCAGGACCGGGCATTTGTCGAATATTCCCTGATCATCGCCCTCCCCGTATGGCTTTTTTTGCATGCGGTTGGCATGCTGTTGGCCTATCGCGGCGAGGCGGCTGACCTTCCGACGTCGCGGTGGATGCCGGCCATCGGGTTCGGGTTGTTGGCATTCATGCTTCAGGACACGATCAACTTCGCGTTTTACGTACCGGGGGCGAGAACGACGTTTGCGGCTTTATTTGCAGCTTCAATCGCTTGTCGCCGGCTGCCCGAAGCGACGGAGTCAGCCAAGCCCACTGCGGGCGAATGGGCGATACCCGCGATGATTCTGTTCACGCTTGCGTGGTGTGCCCATGAATATTCGATGGTGAAACCGGCTGAAACTGCCTTGATTAAAGCCCGCCGTCTCGCAGCCAATGACAGGTCCTTTGACGACGTCAACGCCAATTACCTCGAAGCTCGGGCCGCCGATCCGCTCAACGCAGAGATTCCGGTCGAACATGCCAGGTGGTTGCTGCGGACAGCCACCGCAACTCCGTCGCAATCCAAGAATGACTTGAACGACCTGTTTTCAATCGCGATCGACGCGATCGTCGAAGCCACCAACCGCGCCCACAACAAGTACACGGTCTATCGCTTGCGATCGCAGATCCACATGATGCGACATCGGCTTGGCATTTCTGAAGATGCTGCACAAGCGGTCTCGTCAATGCGAATAGCCCTTGAACGTTACCCATCCCGGCCGATGAGCCATGTCGAGTTAGCCAATTACCTCGTCGAGTTGTCAACGTGCGAATCTTTGCAAGAAGCGAGGAAGCATTTGAATCGCGCCATTGAGATGGACGCCGAGCGGCCCGATTGGGAAAAGGTACGGCGATTCAACGCCCGTCAGAAATCCGATATCGATGCGCGCCTCGACCATGTGCGGGAATTGCTGGCTGAGCGTGACTGCGCAGACGAATAACCGCAACGCCTAAAGAATCGCCTTGGGATACCGCGATAGAAACCGACTTAGATGGCCTTTGGAAATGAACGTATCGACGGCTTCTACGGTCAATTCGTGGTCCATCCCCCACACGCAGCAGCGATGGTCAGTTCCCATTACATCCATCTGAATTTGCAGCACGTTTTCGACCATTAATGCAAAGGGCAATTTTGATTGCCAGTACGCCGACACATGGTTGACGCCGGGACCACCGACGCTGATCGTCGGTGTTTGGTGAAGTTCTGAGGAATTGAGGTACCAGATGTCGCTGAGAACGACGATGTCAGGTTGGAACTGCAATCGCTCGACAAGCGTCTTGTGGGCGGCATCGCGAATCCGGTCGGCCAACGGTCGATCCATCCGCTCCGCTTTCAGGCACGCGCCAGTCACAATGAACATCTGTTCCGAACTTTCGCTGGACTCCATACCAATCAGTATATGCACCATCGCCAGTCCCGAACAATTCGACTGGTCAGGCCGTCGTAGGAAGGCTATAAAGCATCCCGCTTTGGCATCTCAGTCAGAGCTGACAATCTTCGGAGAGAGGCGATCGAGACGAACCCTGGAAAACTGAAAGGCCCTGAGAACCAAGCGAGCAATGCTTCCGAATCCGAAGGGCAACAAGTCCACACCCTGCGCGAACTGATCGACCCAGCCACCCTGTCTTCGCTGCGCAAATCGTTCTCGAATTTATGCGGAGCCAACCTCGCATTCTTTGATGCGGATGGCGCTCGGCTGGATCGCCCGACCAAGAGAGAACCAAAGGGCAAGACGTCTGACTTGAATTCCGCAGGATTCACCGCTCCAGTTGCTTGGCGAACGTTTCTGCTGGGCAGCGTTGGCATCGTCGACAATGACCCCGATGAGCAGACCAAAAACTTTGCCATCCTCATCGCCAACATCCTCAGCGTGTTCTGCCGACAAGAGGCGCGGATTCGTCGGCGTGTCGGTGAGCTGTCTACGATCTATGGACTTGGCGTCCTGTTTGCCAATACGGAAGACTTCGACGCGGCGCTGAATATTACCGCACAGCGCGTAAGCCATCTCATGCACGTGAAGGCAGCCTCGATCCGATTGCTCGACGAAGCCACTGGTGAACTCGTCATCTCCGGCTCGCACAACATCGGAAGTCGCTACCTCAACAAGGGGCGTATCAAGCTCGACGAGAACCCCATCGACCAAGCTGCTTTCGCTGGGCAGGTCGTCTACATCGAGGACGCCCGTACCGACCCGCGCGTTCGATTTCGCGAACACGCCTCAAAAGAGGGAATGGTCAGCGGTTTGTGCTGCCCGATGAGCTATCGTGGAAAAACGGTCGGAGTGTTGCGCATTTACAGCCGGATACGGCGACGTTTCAGCACGTTTGACGTCGAGCTTTTGCAGGCCATATCGTCCTTGGCAGCAGGGGCAATCGTAAGTACCAGGCTAGCTGAAGAAGCCCGCGTGGCAGAACGATATGCCCGTCACATTCGCCAAGCCGGACAGATTCAGCGGCGGATGATTCCGCGAAAGACGCCCAACCATCCGCGTGTCGAGTTCGGTTATGTTTATCAACCGTCATTCGATGTGGGCGGAGACTTCTTCGACTTCCTCAACCTGCCGGAAGGTAACGTGGGTATAGCGATCGCGGACGTGGTGGGAAAGGGGCTTCCCGGCGCATTGATGATGGCCTCGGTACGATCGGCACTTCGAGCCCATGCACAAAGTATCTTCGACATCGATGACATCGTCGGCAGGGTGAACCGTCACATGTGCCGCGACACACTCGTGTCCGAATTTGCCACGTTGTTCTATGGTGTTATTTCGCCCAACGCGAGACAGTTCACGTTCTGCAATGCAGGTCATAATCCGCCGGTTCTTGTGCGGGACGATAAAATTAAAGAACTCATGACTGGCGGATTGGTCATCGGTGTCTTGCCGGAATCGACGTATGAAAAAGAAGTGGTTGATCTGCAAAGCGGAGACTTGCTGGTTTTCTATACAGATGGCGTAACTGAATCGGTCAACTACGATGACGAACTCTACGGATTCGACCGACTGAGGGAATCCATCTTCAAACATCGCGACCTGGAAGTGGCAACGATGACGCAGCAGTTGTTGTGGGACGTTCGCCGTTTTGCCGGTTTGGCGGATCAAGCCGACGACATCACCGTCGTTGTCGCAAGAATCAACTAATCAACTACGATTGCGAATGCCACAACACGGCACTTTACCCCAGCAGGAACTGGCTGAAATCACCGCAGAACAGTCGATTGTAGGAGGAATCACCCCAAACTTGAGTGTCCGGCATAGACCGGGTAGCCCTCTCCGCCCGGCACCCCTTTGTGCGAGAATCGCACGCAACGAACACGTCTGGCAGTATAAAGAATGCCGATTTTGTGTCAGATGAAGTCTTGTGTGTATCCCGGCACGAATACGACAAGCAGCAATTCTTGAGCATCAACTCAGAAGAAATCGATCAACTTCAATTCGACGCCTGCCGACAAATCACCTACGTGTAAACCCTGCCTGATTAGTCGGGGCAATCAGTCGGTTGCATGTGCTTTGAAACCAAGGTCGCCATCATCGGCAAACTGTTAAGGGTCGGGATGTCGGTGAGGCGGTTCTTGGGAATGGAACATGGAGGTTCCACCGGGGTTTCAATGTGCGCGCAATTAGGGGTAGTTGATTGGATTGCTAACTAATCTTTGGATCAGAGGAATCGACTAATGGCCCGGAAAATCCCAGTACTGCTTGTGGACGAACCAACCCTTTGCCAGCAAACCATGGCGCTCTTCGCCAACAGCCGCTTCGACCTGCATTGTTTCGAATCCGTCGATGCTGCCAACACAACGCTTGTCGCCTCGCGTTTTGAAGTCGCCGTCGTTGACCTTCGCGCAACGATGGCCGACGGAAAATCATTCGTCGAACACGTCATCGATACCGTTCCGCGCATCCGATGCATCGCCGTCGTCGAAAGACCCGACATTGCCTCGGTGCAGATGGCCATGAAACTCGGGTGCAAGGGCTATTTGGCAAAACCCGTTTCTGCCGAATCGATCTTGAAAGCCGTCAACGACGTTGCTCAAAGCTCAGGCCTACTGACGCTCAGCGAAACGGAACTGCAAAAACGCCTGTCGCGCCTGCTTCGCGCTCAGCGGTTGCGCCAAGAATTGACGCTGACCGAGATGGCCAACAGCATCGGCCTCTCCAAAGCCCAGCTGTCGCAGATCGAACTCGGCAAGAGCTGGCCAAGCTTCCCAACGCTGAAACGAATCACCGATGCGCTCGATCAACCGTTCTCAGAACTGTTCAAAGCTATCGAGCAGGCATAGACATCTGAATTCGTCGCGCGATTTGCTTGGGCCAGCATTGACGCGGAAGGAAATGCTGAACTTAAGACCGCGCCCCATTTTCATGGGGAGCGGCTTTTTGTATTCGCAGGATTCGTCCCAATGTGATTGCCTACAGGACTTCCAACCATGCCGCGACATCTTCAGCAACTTCTGTAGGGGGGCGGCCGGATGTGGCAACCGCAATTTGCGAGAGTTCGGCGTAGATAGGAGAGCGTCTTTCAAGAACACTACGTACCTCATTGATCCCGCCGACCGTAAGATTAGGGCGCTGATTTTGGCTCACTTTATCGTTGGATATGCGATGCCAGATGGATTCAGCGTCGGCTTGAAGCCAAACAATCGTGCCGAATTTGCGAAGTGCTTTCTGGTTGGCAATTGATTCGATCGCCCCGCCGCCAACGCTGATGATGCGGCTCTTCGCTTTCGTCGCGAGTTTGATCGCCGCTTCTTCTAGTTTGCGAAATGCCCGTTCGCCGCCTGTCGCAAATATCTCGGCGATGGACTCACCGGCTTTGTGAACGACTAGCTCGTCAGTGTCGACAAAGCTGACATCGTACCGTTCGGCAAGCATCCGCCCCACCGTCGTCTTGCCGGATCCGCGATAACCAATCAAGACGACGTTCATGCGTTGCCCCTTGCTTCTTGCGCTTTCAAATCATCAATTGCTTGAAGCGCAGTCTTGCGGAGCTGTGAAATGTCCGCATCGATGCCCGTCCAGATCTTGTACTGTGCTGCGGCTTGATGGACAAACATTTCCAATCCGCCAATGACCTTGCAACCCGCAGCCCGTGCCCCTTTGAGCAGCGCCGTTTCCAGCGGTCGGTAGACGGTGTCGAACACAATGGTCTCGGGTTTCAATGACTCGACCGGAAACGGAGAGCCCGCGATGTGTGGCGTCATCCCAACACTGGTACAGTTGATGATGAGGTCGGATTGTAAAGATGTTCGCTCGTCCCAGGGGGCAGCTTTGCATCCGAAGTCCCCTGCCAATGATGTGGCTTTTTCGGCGGATCGATTGCAGATGGTTACCATGCTATTGCTGTCTACCAATGCTGCAACCGCAGCCCGCGCCACTCCGCCAGCCCCCAATACCGTGGCTCGAACCGACGCCAACGATGCGGCATCAAGTCCTGCACAATCTTCGAGTGCCTTCTGAATACCAAGATAGTCCGTGTTGAATCCGTGATACGAACCATCCTGAAGGTGCAGTGTATTCACTGCCCCAATGCGGCGTGACGCATCGTCGGCTCGATCGCCCAGCCATCGACACACGGCTTTCTTGTGCGGAATGGTGACGCTGAAACCGGTCGCGTCGAGCCAGGGCTTTTCGGAACAACCGTCCAAAAATCGGATGAGTTCATCTTCGCCCTCAATCAGCAATGGCAGATATACACCGTTGCAATTGTCACGCTCAAACTGTGCGTTGAAGATCACCGGAGAAAGTGAATGGCCGACCGGCGAACCAATCACGCCAAAAAACTTGGAACTTGCATTGATCTTCAGCCATCGATAATTCGTCAGCATCTCACCGGCAGAGAGTTGGCCGGGTGCAACGGCTTGCCCTTCTTCCGCGGCACAAAATGTTCCAAACGCCCCGACCTTTGCGGCCAATACGCGAGACATCAAGCCGCGTTCGCCCATGCATATCATGATCCGCTCACCTGGTTTGCCTAATAGCACTTCCAGGGCATCAAAATTCTCGCAAATGTCATTGCATTTCCACGCGACCTTGACGATGTTCGGTTGACATTCGCTTGATTCCATATCGAAAACCAATCGCAGCAACCCATCGGGAATCGACTGAAAGTCGTGAAATGACAGAAGTTTACGGCTGACAGAGGGGGCCGTTTCGGATTGATGGTTACCTACGTACTCAATGTCAACCATTCCAACATCGAGCGATGAAAGGAGGGTGTGCCGCTGAGCTGCAGCAAGGTCCGAACTTCCGCCTTGGTCCTTCGTTCGGATGGTGGCGATCGACGTGCCCGTACGTGTCGAAATCAATGTTGGTAGCGATGCCACGAGTGATGGCGGCATTAAGTCCAACCGAAATTCCAACGCGATCCGATCAGTTTGCGGAAGACGTTCAATTGCCTTTGCAAGCTCGGCTGGATTCTGGGCGGCAATCGAGCAGATCAGCTTTGTCACGAATCGTCCTCGCCGCAACCGCGACTTGCGTAACCCAAAACCTCCCCGTTGCCACCATGACATTGTGTCGGTCGGACCAACGGCCAGGGTTCACGTGTTGACAACGTACCTTCGAGTGGCGGATACGAGTAATATAAATATCTGCTCGTAAGAAGCTTATGTTGCATCGGCAATGTCAGGGTGTTGACCGACAAATCGGATTCCGCCTTATCAATTAGGGCGTCGAAGTTTGTTGGATCACGGATGCTTTGATGAATGCATTGCACCGCATGGTTCGCCTGGATGGACCACTGCTACGCGGAGTCAGCCTCAGTGTAGCCCAGTTTTGTTGCGATTCGATCAAAATCGTCGAGTGAGTAATAATCGATGATGATCTTTCCGCGATGCTGGGCACGCCCTGGTTTAATTTGCACTTTAGTTTGTACAGCCTGCTGTAACTTTCCCTCCATGTCCGCCAAGTGGGCATCCGCGCGTTCGGATGGCTTGGCGGGTGTTTCGATCCGAGTTGTTTTTGCGGTCTTAACCAAGGCTTCGACCGCTCGAACGGACAACCCTTGGGATACGGCTTGCTTGGCGCAGGTCTCCTGTGTTGCTTCATCAGGGGCACCAAGCAATGCCCGGGCATGCCCCATGCTGAGTTGGCCAGACTCCACCATATTTGTGACCGTTGGCGTAAGGTCAAGAAGGCGGAGGTAGTTCGCGATGGTGCTACGGTCTTCACCCAATCGGCGACTTGCCTCGTCTGTCGAGAATCCAGTTCGATCACAATAGACGCGATAGGCCCGTGCGCGATCGATGGCATTGAGGTCTTCGCGTTGAATATTTTCCACCAACGCAAATTCCATCGACGTTTGAGCGTCTATGGATTTGAGAATCG
This sequence comes from Alphaproteobacteria bacterium, assembly GCA_028285105.1. Lineage (GTDB taxonomy): Bacteria > Planctomycetota > Phycisphaerae > UBA1845 > UBA1845 > UBA1845. The sequence goes on along the minus strand of JANQQE010000021.1, from coordinate 390,671 downwards.
CCGGCACAGATTCGATGCCAGCCGCTTTGGCGGCCCGCAGCCTTCGCTCACCTGCAATCAACTCAAATGTAGGTGAATCAGCCGAAGGATTTTCGATGCGTCGAACCAGAAGCGGTTGAAGTATTCCGGATTCGGCAATAGAACGTGCAAGCCGACTGATCGAAACCGGATCAAATACCCTCCGGGGCTGATGCTTGTTGGGAATAATGGCATCGACAGCAACCGCCAAAACGCTCGTTTCAGCGCCCCGTGTGTTGGTTGAGGCGTTATCGTCATGGGCGGCTTCCAGCTGTGCCAATCGCCCTACGATGCTTTCTGTGCGGATATTGGGACTTGCCGAGTCGATTTCAATTCGCTTAGGCTTAGAGGGGCTTGGGGCGGGATCTGGCTTTGACGTTTCATGTTCGTGCAGTTCTGAGGTCAGGCTTGAACTAATCAGCGAATTGAGGCCTCGTCCAAGTCGGTTGGGCTTCTTGGCCATTGATCGATTTCATCCAAAACAAAGGGTTCGTTCGCAGAATCCGTTCCACGTGAAATAAGAACAAAAACGTACCGTGTTCGAGGAACGAAGTAAAGGATTTGCTGGGAAGAGTTGAAATTCAAGAACACTAAACCAAGTGCGCCTCGGTACACCAGACTGATTCAAGCAATGAGGGTGGCCAAGTCTGTTCCACGTGAAACGTGCGTATCGGAAGCAACAGTTTGATATCTGGCTTTGAATCACAAAACTTGGTCGAAACTTTTCAATGCAAGCCGGTCCCCGCAAGGTTGCACACGAGGTGATTGTTGGCACAATATCGACTCTTGTTACCCCGGAACCGCTGGATATGAAGCTCTCAAACCTGATATTGCCCGATTGTATTCGCGTGCCCTTGGTCTCTGATAACAAGATCGGGGCTATCACCGAGTTGGTCGATCTATTGAATTCGTGTGGGCGCATAACGGACCGAGGCGCTGTTCTGGGCGCGGTCCTGGCTCGCGAAGAAACACGATCAACGGGGATTGGATTCGGTCTCGCAGTGCCTCACGGCAAAACAACTGCGTGCAGTGGCTTGGTGATGGCTTTGGGGATTCCGAGTTCACCTATCGAATTTGCAAGTAGCGATGGCGAACCGGTTGAACTGATCGCGCTCCTCGCGAGTCCACCTGACCAAACGGGGCCCCATATTCAAGCGCTTGCCCGGATTTCTCGTCTCATGCTGGTTGGTAAGTTTCGGAAAGAAGTGCTTGCTGCGAAGTCTGCCGACGATGTGTATACTATTCTCTTAAAGCACGAAGAGTAGCTGAATCGCAAGAGTACCTGCATTCGAAATCAGAAAAACGCTCGTGTTATCGGACGTTGGGGCTATCTCGGTCAGCGTCTGGGTCGATAGGAGATCAGTTGCTGTGAATGGTATTCACCGCGACATTGGCGTGATGATCGCGTGCGTGATGATCGCGGGCTTGCTGATCACAGTATGCTTCGGCGGAAAAAGGCAAGACCAGAGAACTCAGCAACAAATAATTCAACAATCAATGCTTTCGATTCGGACTCGCAAGTAGCCTTGTCGATGCCCTTGTTTGCGCCGGTAGTTCTTGCGCCGTCGAAACTTGATGACGTCTATCTTGTCGCCTTTGAGTTCCGAATCGATCGACGCACTGACCTTGGCGCCTTCAACGTAGGGTGTGCCAACCTTGACGTCGCCGCCATCGCCAACCATAAGCACTTTGTCCAAAGTGAGTGACTTGGCATCTTCGGCGACATCTTGGAGTTGAAGATCAAGGCGGGTGCCGGGTTCAACTCGGTACTGATGAGCACCATTTTCAATGATCGCGTACACTGTGACTTCTCCAAGATTGCACCTCCACGAGGTCGGCGCGGGTGTTCGATGATCTATTTAAGACAAGCCCCGAATCCTCGTCAAAAATCGACCATTCGTCAAGTCAAGAAATCATCGCGTTGTTTATGCTGTAAGTGTTTTATAAATAAGTAGTTACGGTGTTTCTCTGGTTTTTATTGCGATGCGTGACGTCGCCAAGGAATTCATCGCGAATCGATTTCGCCGCTTGTTAACATTTGGGGACGTCGTGATTAAAGATTTTGGGTGCGCCTATGTGCTTCTGAAGAATGAGAAACGCAACCAGGACTGGGATCAGTGCAATTAGACTGGCTGCCATGACCAGATTCATCCAGCCGCCTCCAGTAACCTGGTACATTCGCAAGCCGAGAGCCATGGTGTAGGTTTGAAAGTCGGATAGGTAGATGAGCGGTTTCTGAAAGTCTTGCCAGTGGTAAACGAAGCTAAGCAGGGCGACGGTAGCGACGGCCGGTTTGGACATTGGCATCAAGATTCTCGTGAGAATGGTCCAATGGGAAGCGCCATCGAGCTTTGCAGCGTCGTCGTAATTGCGCGAGATCGTTCTGAAGAACTGCCAGAACAGATAAACGTTAAATGCTCCGCCACCCAGCCACGCCGGGACGATCAGTGGCTTATAAGTATTCACCCATCCCAGGTTGGTGAAGAGCAGGAACTGCGGAATGAGCAGGAGTTGCGCAGGCACGACCAAAGCCGCTATCAAGAGCAACGTGCAAAACTTCTTGCGCCGCCAATTCAATCTGGCAAACGCATAGCCGGCCATGGCGCTGGTCAATACTGCTCCAGTCGCGGCGCAACAGGCGACCACTACAGAATTGAGCATAAACCGAATAAATGGAAGCCGTTTCATCGCATCGGAAAAGTTTGTCCATTCGACATTCGACGGCAGGATTCTGGCAGGAAAGGCGTAAACATCCTCAATCGGGCCAACCGCAAGCAAAGCCGCAAACACCAACGGAAGTGCAAGTACCAACACAACCAAAATAATCGATGCACGATTCAAGAATTGCCTGACGGAACTAGGTTTCATAATGCACCCATTTTCGCCCCGATGCAATTAAGCAACCAGTAATAGAAAAGAGGATTACAAAAAGCGTGCATGCAACAGCGGAAGCGTAGCCAATGCGATACGGCGGTTCGAATGCGCAACGGTATATGTACAGTACTGCAAAAAGCAATCCGTCGTTTTGATCGCGGTTGTATAGGAGATAGGAGTAATTGAAAGATTGCATCGCAGCCGCGAATCCGGTCACCAGATTGAACAGGATTGCAGGAGTGAGTTGCGGTAATGTGACGAAAATAAATCGTTTCCAAGTCGATGCACCATCAAGCAAGGACGCCGAACGAGTCTCGGGACTGACGCCCTGTAGTGAAGCAAGAAAGACAAAAACCGAACCGCCAGCCGTCCAGGCGTGGATGACGATGACGGCTGGCTTGCACCATGTTTCAGACGAAAGCCACCCAGGGACCAGCCACTGCGAAGTTCCCTGACCGGTCAGCATGCCAACCATCGGATCGAGCAGGTCGTATAAGAATCGCAACAACGTGTTGACGGGGCCAAAGGTGGGATTGAAGACCCAGCTCCATATGAGTATTGTCGCCACACCGCCCAAAACGTGCGGCAGGTATACTAATGCTCTGTAGACTCCAATGAACCGCAAAGGTGTATCGAGTATTACTGCGAGAAAAAGTGCGAAAGCGACGTTCAGGGGGGCTGCGTTGATTGCGAATACCAGCGAGTTCCACAGGGCTTTTCGAGCTAGCGTATATTCGGTTATCGAACGATGTGGAACAGCAACTTGGGGGTGGTTGTCGTTGGCTGGTTGTTTGTCATCAATGCCCAGCAGCAGCTCATAGTGATCGGTGGCGATCCAATTCGCGTCGCTGAGTTCGATACCATCCCATCGGACAAACGATAACAGTGTGGAAGCAGCCATCGGTACGAAAACGAGTACAAACGTTCCTACCAGCCAAGGGAGCAATAAGCGAATGGCGTATCTGGTGTCATGTGACGAGGGCTGAATGCTCATGGATCGCAAACCATGCTACCTAGATATCTCGGTAAGCGACAAGATCGCGGGATCGTTGGCCAGTGTATTCAAAAATTCAGTCGCTTCCATATCGACGTTGTCTTGAAGGTATTGGACGAGGTGGCGATTGATAGCCAGATCAAGTTGTCGGAACAGCGGCGTTTGCGGTTCGGTTCGACTGTAGTCAAGGGCGTCAATGAACATTTGGATAGTATCGCGTTGCTTACTGTTGCGCAGCGCTTCACGCGCCGAATGGGTAGCCGGCAGTGCTCTGCCTGTTCGTGTCAGGATATGTTGGCCTTCGTCAGACGCGACGAATTGCAGGAATGCGATTGCGCTTGACAGACTCGAAGATGAGATTCGTTTGCTGATCGCAATGCCATCCCATGTCACTCGTGTTAGGCGGCCTGCATTGCCGATCGGAATATTGGCAACGCCATAGTCGCCTGCACGTTTAGAGGCTTCGAGCAATGGGATGAACCAGGGGCCATTGACACACATTGCCGTTTGCCCTGTGAGGAAAGCGACATCTTGAATGATTTGCGATGTCTCATGCGGAAGAGGGACGTATCGATCGGGTCCGCAGCGCATCTCGCGATAGAACTCCAGTGCCACAGCTGCCGATTCGGTCGTCAAACTCCACTTGGTTCCGGTGTCATCAAGGACATCCGCGCCGAATGACCATAGGAATGGTTGATAGTAAACCCATCTCGGTTGCCAGAATCCGAATTGATCGGTTCTGCTGTCGCCGTCAAAGTCGCAAGTGAGTTGGCGGGCTGTCGCAGCAAAATTGTCCATCGTCCAGTTTGCCTGTGGGAAGGGTATATCGGTCCCGTGAAAATCGGCGGCCTTCGCGAAACAATTCTTGTTGTAATATACCAATAGGTTCCCGCCTGTGACGGGCATGGCTTTGGGGATGCCAGCGACTCGATAGATTGCCATTGCAGAATCGTTGAGGTTGTCAAACGGAAGTTGTCCATCGACAGGAAGCTTTCTGAACTGTTGTGCCAGGGTGAGAAACGAACTGGCTTGCACGAGTGCGACATGAGGTTCCGATTTGGCGAGACATTGCTGCCGAAGTTTACGATCATACAGCCCATACCACCCAACGACATATTCTTGTTTGACGGTGATTTCGGGATGCCGAGTTTGAAATGCCTGGATCAATTCCTGCCACACGCGGAAATCCTGGTAGGTACCGAAGTGGCTGAAGCGAAGGGTGCGACCGTCATTTGCTGGGGGGCAATAGTGCCGATATGTATCAACGAGCATCCAGCAGAGAGTACATACAGCGGCTAGAATCCAACAGGCGATTCGCAAGGGTTGCTCCGAAATCAATCCGAGAAAATAATCAACGGTAATAGACTTCGGCGGAAAGCAACATATGCAATTCGGACATCGGGTCTGAAAATGGGGTTGATGCCCTAATCGAGGTAGACTTTTGCGTCGGGAGCGAGGGACACCAAAGTCACTTCGCCGCAAGCTTTCTTGATGCGGAGCCGTCGGAGCCAATAGCGATCCTGTTCGCCGTGGGCATACCAGCTTCCGGTTGGGGCGTCGAGAACTTCGAGTAACGTACCTGAGACTTCTTTTTGCCACGCGCCTTCACGGCGATTGATCGTCTGGACAATGCGAATTGGTTGTCCAGGTTCAAGTTGAGCCAAGGTTGGCGACATCTTCAAGACTCCTGTTGGACCTTCATAACGGCCCATGTCAAGTGGTATATGCGTCGGCGAACGACTGCAGGTCTGGATATTCTGCAATCATTCTGACGTTTGGCGGACGCGGCTGACCGTATCGATTGATCCAAACGAAATTGATTCCCAAAGCCGCCGCCGGAATCGCATCATGGTACACACTTTGAGCGACGTGAAGGATTTCGTCCTTTTCGACGGCGGACTGCTCGATGGCCCGAAGGAAGTGGGCGTGCGATGGCTTGTATGATTGAACATCCTCAGCCGTGATGACCAAATCAAAGTCCATGTCGAGCTGCTTGTTGGTCGTGGCGAACAAATCAACATCGATGTTCGAGAGAATCCCCAGCATGAATTTCGATTTCAAACGTTTCAGGTTGTGGATGGTGTCCGGAAACGGTGGCCATAGGGCCATGTCGCGTGTGAGAATGTCTGTTTGACCTTGTGGGATCGTCAAATGATACTTTTCTGCGAGGCTTTCCAGGGTTCTCCGTTGGATCTCCACATACGATCGATACTCCCGTTGTTCGAGGCTCGCTTCCGTGCGGATGTAATCGTCCACCAGATCGGGCAGCGTTGGGTCTTTGACGTCGGCGATGGCCACGAGCGAACTGCGAATGCCAGCTTCCCAATCGATCAGGGTGCCGTAGCAGTCGAACGTCAAGAGCTTGATGTTGTATTCATCCAAGGTGGCCATCTGGAATTTCCATGACTATGGTCAAAACACTTCATGAAGAGTTGAATATCGCGAAAATGATTCGCAAACGCAATGAGCTCGACACCATATGGACACCTTGAATGGGTGTCTCTGTTTCGCAAGATTGTATACCGGAGTTTGGTAAAATGGCGCTCGAGACCGGGCTTCTATTGGATGATTGCTTTCTTGGGCATAATACCGGGCCTGGACATCCCGAGCGTGCGGAACGGCTTCGGGCGCTTAAGAAGGTTCTTGGGGAATCCGGGATTCGCGAGCGTTGCGTGTCGTTAGCGGTACAGGAAGCCACTGACGAACAGATCCTGGCCATTCACACACCGGAATATCTCGCGCGTCTGAGAAATGCGTGCGAGCGGGGTGATCGGTACATCGATTCGGTCGATAGCGCGATCGGTTCCGACTCGTATCTGACAGCCAGGCATGCTGCTGGCTCGATCATCGATGCGACCCAGCATGTCTTGGATGGCAAAATTCGAAATGCCTTCTGTGCTTCACGTCCACCGGGGCATCATTGTGAGCGAGACGAATCGATGGGCTTCTGTCTGCTTGCAAATGCGGCTATCGCAGCTACTTACGTACTTCAACATCCGTCAGTGGATCGTGTTGCCGTGGTGGATTGGGATGTCCATCATGGAAACGGAACCCAGCACATCTTTGAAGAATCAGCCGATGTGATGGTCTGCAACGTTCATGGGCACCCGGATCATGTTTATCCGGGAACGGGCTATGCGTCTGAAACTGGAACCGGTGCAGGCAAGGGGGCTACGCTCAATGTCCCTCTGTCACCGGGAAGTGGTGATGACGAGTACCAACGGGCGTTCGAGCGATCGATTTTGCCAAGTCTCGAAGATTACAAACCGCACTTCATCATCATCTCATCCGGTTTCGACGCCCATGAGCGCGATCCTTTGGCCCCATTGAACCTTCAAAGCGAATCGTTTGGCTGGATGACCAGGCGAGTGATGGAGATCGCCGAACAACTCGCGGGCGGGAGAATCGTCAGCGTTCTCGAGGGCGGATACGACCTCCAAGCCCTGTCCGAAAGCGTCTGTCAGCATGTTGACGCCTTGCTTAGCCGATGATTTGTCAACAGACGGTCTGACACGACATTGACAAAAAGGCTCCCAAGATGCTTGAATCGCGATGTTTTGTCTGACAGGAAGATTAAGGGTGGGGGGGCGCGAAAATTTCAGGCGGTCCAGACACATTCTTCAGAAAATATGCTTTGTGAAATCTCGAATAGCCTCTTGATGTACCCAAAACGCCCGGGTGGTCCGAGTAAGCGGTGCAGCTTGGAGTGTTTGAAATGGCTAGAGGAGAATTAAACGGCGGCAGGCGGGGCGGGTTCTTGAGTTCGCTCGTATATGGTGTGTGTGGTGTTGTCGGGGTAGGGATTCTGTGCGGTTCCGGCTTGGCGTTTTATGGGATGGATATTGTCGATCGAAAATTCGATCGAGTTGTTGAGACCGGTACGGACATTCTGCGTTCCTTGCCAGAGATCAAGGAATCACTTCCCCCTGCACTCTCTGATGCGTTCGATGATCGCAGGGCGCCGGATTATCAAAGTCAACTCGAAGTTTCGGTAGAGCCAGCATTAGGTAGCCGTGGCGGCTTGGGATTCACACTTGATGTTTCGAACACCGGTGATGAGGTCGTTTCCATGATTGTGGTTCGAGTCAATTACGAAACGCCCGAAGGGCAACTGGTCCACGCGGAAAGTGTGTATGTTGCGACTCCGATCGCGATTGAGGGCGAATGGGCAGGGCCGATTCTGCCGGGCTCAACCCGTCGCCGGGCGCTTCAGGTTCACAGCCGCCAGAAAGTACTCACCCCCACCGTCGAGGTCTGTGATATTCGCGTTTGGGAACCATCCGAACCGCGGGAATTGGCATCACGGTGACCTTGGTCTGATGTAGCTCATTTGTGGTTATCTGGCATGGGGTGTGTACCCCCGTATGACAATTCAAACATGCGGTGTCTGACATCTTGCGTTCAGGTTGGCGCTGAACATCGGTGGCATGTCGTGTCAGTCAAAGCATTCTTCTATGCTCAAAAGTGCAAGTTGGGTGTCAGACATGAGTGAAGGTTGTAGTGAGGTCTCGCACACGGAAAGACTTGAGAAAGGGATTCTCTTGATTTTGGTCCCACCTTATCTGTCAGTCGGGGTGTCTGCCGACGGTCGGCGTCAGGAATGACGGAGGGGGCTGACTGTGGCGGTTATGCATGTGGCTGGATCAGGGCCAAGTACTCTTCATTTCCCTTGCGGCCAATGATTGGGCTTTTGATCAAGTTGGTTGGTTGCAGGTCCATATTTTTTAAGCGATCTAGAACCATTTCAATGACTTGCTCCGCAGTTTCCACTGGCAGGACACCCTTGCGAAGTTGGTTTTGTTCGGCTTCGTAGTGCGGTTTAATGAGGCTGATGATGACGCCAGTTGGTTTTAGAAGTCTTTTGGCTGCGGGCAGAATGAGATGTTGACGGGTCCAGGCGACGTCGATCACGACCAGATCGACCGGCTCGGGCAATTCGGCGTGCAGGGCATTGGTGCGTTCCATGACCGCTACCCGATCATCTTTTCGGAGCGCCCAGGCGAGTACGCCGTATCCGGTATCAATTGCGTAAACTTTTGTAGCACCATGTCTTAGTAGGCAATCGGTGAACCCACCGGTGTTGCAACCGAGGTCTGCACAAATAAGGTCAGTCGGGTTAATCTTGAAAGCGTCTATGGCAGCTAGAAGTTTTGAGCCGGCGCGAGAGACAAAGGGTTTGGGGTTCGCAGCGTCGTTGGGGGCGGCATTATCGGGGGGCGGTGTCATCGTGGGAAGTCATCATAAAAAACGCACCCGAAAGGGGTGCGTGGATTCCTGCGATGGTATTCAGTGACAGTCGCTTGAAGGCAATGCATTTGCGAACGTCGCTCAAATGCTTAGCTGCCGGTCTTGGCAGCATTTAACTTGCGTGCAAGTCGCGACTTCTTGCGGGCAGCAGTATTCTTGTGAAGCGTGCTGGTCGTTGATGCCTGGTCGAGAATCTTGGTGACTTTGCGGTATTCCGTTTCAGCTGTCGCGACATCCTGGGCGCGGATGGCATCCTCGAACTTTCGAATCTGGGTCTTGATCTCCGACTTGCGAGACACGTTCTGGGCGCGACGTACGACGTTCTGGCGAATGCGCTTCTTTGCTGATGCTGAGTTTGCCACTTCGATTATCTCCAAATCCTGCTAATTTACGATCCTGCTAATGCACAAGCTTGCCAATTTACAGCGGGGGATTCCCAAGTCTTGCTTGAGGAACACCCATTTTTAAGCAGTACAAAAATACTGTGAAATCGGCATTTCAGGCCGCTTGAAGGCGTGTTTCTCAGCCCAAGCCTTCGATCCGATCCCGAACATCGCGGTAATTATAATCAACCTGTAATAACTTTCCATAGGTCTTCTTGGCGTCGGCGGAGTCCTTGTTGTCTTCCTGCGATCGACCGAGCCAATAGTTCAATTCCTTGGCCATATCGTCGTCGGTCAGCTCATAATCCTCGATGGCATCGGACAGGATGCTGGCTGCTTGCGAGAACAGGCCCTTCTGAAAGAAGCAGCGGCCCAGATACAGGGCACACGAATGGCGAACCTTGGGGTCGGAGCGGGCTTGCTGCAGCAGTGGAATGGCGTCGTCGAATTTGCTGACCTGGAACAGGCGGCGGGAATATTCGTACTTCAAACGCAAGTCAGTGGGGTACTTGGCCACCCGCTCTTTGTAGGCACCGACTTCAAATGTCAGGCGTCGCTTCATTAGGGATTTGTATTTCTCGTCGTCGCCCGCTTTCCTGGCGATTCGGGCGTGGCGGCCCATCTGGCGGATGGCGATGTCGTCGGCTCGCTGTTTGAAGCGGTAGTTGTTGGTTTCTTTGTATTTATTGACGAGGAGCTTGATGGCTTGGGATTCGCGCTCGTCGTTTTCGTCCTTGATGAGCAGGTTGACGTAAGCGATGACCTTGGCTTCCACCTCGGGGTTGGCTTCCATCTCTTCCAGGGCGAGCTGCACGAGTTCGGCTTGCCGCTCATCGGACTGGACGATGCGGTCCTGATCGTGGAGTCGGGCTTGGTTGCCGGAATCCTGAACGCTGTCTCGGAAGGAGTCAGCCGACTGGTAGTTGCCGCGGAGGATGGTCAGTTTGGTCGAAAGATTGCGGATGATGTTGCCCAGATCGCGATTTTTGGGCTCAACAGCTTGCTGTGCGGCCAGCGCTTCAAGTCCAATTTCAAAGGCTTTTAAGCCTTCGGCTAATTCTCCCCGGGCTTGGCAGCGGTCGCCCACTTCTTCGCAATAGTCCTTGAGGGCAGTGAACTTCTTGGGTTTGGCTTTCTTGTCGTTTTTGAGGTTCTCAAGGAAAATGGGAGCGATCCAGAGAGCGGCATGGTCGCAATGGGCTTTGTTGGCGTTCTTGAGCAGTCCTTCTGCGTATTCAGAACTTTGTGGATCGTGGGCGAGGAGCCATGCCGCATTTACCATGGCTTTGACAGGATCCTTTGCGGACATCGAGTACTTCATGCCATCGCGCATGCCGGGTTTCTTGCCGCCAGTCTGCCAGCGGGCGACGCCACACCCACGCAGTGGCATGAGTCCCTCTTCGACGGCTTCCGGGTTAAGCGCTAAGCCTTCAACATACGATTTGATGGCGTAATCGTAGTTCCGTTGGTCAACGAGTTTCTTGGCCTGTTCAAACCAACGCTTTGCCGACTTGCTCTTGGCTTCGGTCACCTCATATCGCGCAACCGCTGGATCGATCGGTTCAACCGATGCATTGCCTGGAAGGTCTGCGTTTGGAGAGTCTGCGGCCATTGATGAATTGTACTCTTAGTCATTGGCGACAAGCCACTGCCAACGCCTGGAATTATTGACGCACCGGGTCGTGGCGAGTAGAGTCGAAGATTGCTATTAATTCTTGTAAGAGCGGTTGTTACGAATCGCAACCTGTGGATGCTAACGAGTTGAACGACCGTGTCAACCTGTTCGGAGCGTCGGTGTCGGGTGACGTGGCCAGGGGGAAAGTTCATCCCGTGTTGGATCAAATCAACATCGAATCGCTGGCGATCGTTGAGTACCCAGCACCGGTTCTTCGCAAGAGGTGTGAGCCCATCACCGAATTCGGCGAGCCTGTAGCATTTCTTGCGCGTCGAATGTGCGAGTTGATGCACAGTCGAAACGGTGTCGGGTTGGCGGGCCCGCAGGTTGGACTTGCCTTGCGCATCTTCGTTTGGAATCCAACGGGCGGGGTTGGCGACGATCATGTTTCGATCAATCCGGAGTTGAGCGAATTCGAAGGTCAAGCCGAAGGGGAGGAGGGGTGCCTTTCGATTCCCGATGTGACGGTTCACGTCAAACGGGCGGTTGCAGCAAAGCTGACGGCATTCGATGTCGGTGGTTCGCAGTACGAAATCGCCGGGCAGGATTTGATGGCCCGCATCTGGCAGCATGAAAACGATCATCTCGACGGACGACTGATTCTCGACTTTCAATCGCCCGGCGAAGAAATCGCACACCGCAAAGTCCTCAAAGAACTCACCTCGAAGTACAAAAAAGCCAATCCATCCAAGTCTGCGTCCAGAACTAAGAGCCGGAGACGTTAACCTGTGCGTATCGTACTGATGGCATCGGGGGAGTTTGCAATTCCGACACTGCGATCGTTGGTCGATCGCGGGCATGAATTGCCCCTTGTCATCACCCAGCCCGATCGCGGAAGCGGTCGCGGTCGTAAAACCCAATGCACACCGACCAAAGCCAAAGCCACGGAACTGGGCTTGGAAGTGCTGGCGACGCCGAATATTAACGACACCGAAGTTGTCGAACGCATCCGAGGGTTGAATGCCGACCTGGGGTTGGCGATCGCGTTCGGTCAAAAGATTGGCGAAGAGGTTCGCGGGTTGTTCAATCACGATTGCATCAATTTGCACGCATCGCTGCTGCCGAAGTACCGCGGGGCGGCACCGTTTCAGTGGAGCGTGATCAATGGTGACGAAGAAACGGGCGTTACCACGTTTCGATTGGTGGATCGGATGGATGCGGGGCCCATCTATGTGCAGCGGACGACGGGCCTGCGCCCGCAGGAAAGGGCCTGCGAATTGCACGATCGGCTGTCTGCCATTGGCGTGGATGCGGTCCATGCCACGATTGAGCTGATGGAAACGAGTCCCGATTTCAAACCAGTGCCACAAGATGACACTTTTGCGACGAAGGCGCCAAAGCTTGCCAAGAGCGACGGTTGCATTCGATTCGATCAGCCGGCAGCGGTGTTGGCGAATCGAATCAACGGTTTATGGGATTGGCCCGGCGCGCGATGCAAGTTTGTTTCGCAGGATTCGGGTAAATCAGAGACGGTGTTGCTGGCGATGGCGAGACCTGGCGCAAAGGAAACGCCGGCTGAAAAGCCCGGTGTTCTGGACTTTCGCCGGCAGGTTGCTGTTGCAGATCAGTACCTGGAGATATTGGAAGTCAAGCCAGCCGGTGGCAGACAAATGGCTTTTGAAGACTACGTCAACGGTCGTCACATCAACCCCGGCGATTGTTTTGAACCGGTGCCCGAGCTTTGAAACGCAATGCCATGTTTGACCCATTGGAGGCTGGCTCGCCGAATCGCCTTACATATCCAGCAGGTCTTTCATCGTGGGGGCGTCAGCGATGTATTCGACATCGCCGGCTGAATCGAACTTGACGAGAAATTGCACGTCGGCAGTGTACTTATAGAGGAACTCGAAACCGGCAGGCAGCGATTCGTCGGCAAGGCGATTCGCAAGGTTGTCACCGTCAAAACTCGTGAACGCGCTTGGCTTTGTCACTTCGATTTCGTTTCCATCAATGTTTTTTTTCTGAATAACGTAGAATCGGCATTCGGTCGGTTCGGTCGTGGCGGAAACAACTTTTTTCCACGACATGCCGGGTTTGATGGCGGCTTTTGCGTCGCGACCTTGCTGTGCCGGATCGAACGACAGCAGCCCGCCATAGTGCATGGCGCCGTATCCGATTCCAACAACCAGTATCAAGCCCACCAATATTTTCATGATTCGATCCTTTGCGTAAGAGTAGTCATCCTCCGGCCTGTCGAAACGCCACTCTGGATGCGGACGTGTTTTGAGTGTCTCTATTTGTATCAAAGTGACCTGACCCAATCAAACACGATGCCTGTTCTTCACGCCAACGCAGTTAGTAGTGTCGGAAGTTCCGCCAGCGTTTTGATGGTGTGTCTGGGGTTTCCGCCGTCTGGGGGTTGATTCGAGCGGTGGATGGCTTCTGGACGATCGACGAAGATCGATTGCCAGCCGAGCGCGTTTGGTGCGACGAAATCTTTGGCGAGGTTGTCGGCGACATACACGCAGGCGTGATGTTCGGTGTTCAAGCGTTCTGCGATTTGCTTGAAAGCCTTGGCGTGTGGCTTCCAGAATTCGCGGCCTAACTCGTCGGTCAGGATGATTTCATCAATGTTGGCTGCAAGGCGTAGGGCTGCGACTTTGTTCTGTTGAGCGACTAGGTATCCGTCTGAAATGATTCCGAGTTGGTAGTTGGGGCGCAACTCTTTGAGCACATTCGCAGCATCGGGAAAGAACTCGATCGTGGGAACATGGGCGCGAAAGGACTCGATCATCTCTGCGATTTTTGGTGCCGGGTCGCTGATTCCGGCTTCTTCGAGCAGAACATTAAAGACTTTCGCGCGGTCTGGCGAGTCGAAGAGTTCACACATTCTTCGATGGGTATCTTCGGGGTCACCGAGGATGTCGCTGTGGGCATGGGCGACGGCCCGGTAACCGCTGAAAGTGTAGGATTTTTCCGGATAGAGCGTGTCGTCGAGATCGAAGATGACGGCTTGGATGGATTGCATCGGGTGCCTTCGCCTGTGGCGGCTGCCTACGTTTTCCGTTCGGTCAAAGTCGATTTCTGGCGAGTCGTTTCTGCGAGCAGTGATTTGACATTGCCGTCAATAAAGAGTGATTCATCGTAGCGAAGCATTGCCACTTTGTCGCGGTAGCTGTCTTCGCGAATCTTGAGCGATTTGCCCAATAGTTCAGTCATCAACCACTTGGGAAAGTCTGCACCGGCATGAATGGACAGGGGGGCTCCACCGCCGAATCTTGGGTTGATTTCGATCACTGTGATGCGGCCCGTTGAAGTGACCATGCACTGGACGGTGACGACCCCTCGGAATCCACTGATTGCATTCGCGACTGAGCGCCCGACTTCGATAATGCGTGGGTCCTTAACGATCAGCCCCTTGCTGACCTCGCCGGTGCGCACCTCAAGCCTTCGCCGAGGTACGACGCATCGCGGGATTCCGTCGAATCCGGTGTAGACGTCCATGGTATGTTCGACGCCTTCGATGAATTCCTGTACCACGCAGTCGGGTTGACGCTTGATGAACACGCGCAACTCGTCGGCATCGTTGATCTTGTACAATCCCTGACCGGCGCTGCCTTCGCGGGGTTTCAAGAAGTATGGAAACTTCCGCCGGCGATGGGCGAGCGCTTCTGCGGGTGTCCAGGTTTCGGGTGTGTCGATGTCGGCGCGCTTAAGGAACTGGTGGGTCAACAGTTTGTCGCCGCAGGTTTTGATGACCGATTGCTTGGAGATCACGACGGTACACCCGAGTTTGGCGAAGCGGGTGGCTGCCCGACTCAGGGCGAGCAGGTCGGAATCGATCAGGGGAATGATTGCGTCGATCTTGTTCTTTTCGACCAGGGTGGCGAGCGCCGAGATGTGGTTGCGATGACCGATGCGGGGGACCAGATGGGCGACGTCGGCGACGTGGATCGCCGGTGCGGTGCGGTTGATATCGGCACCGTGGACTTCGAGTTTGATGCGCAGCTTGCGGGCGGCTTGACGAAAGGCATCGAGCAGTTCGATGCGCCTGCCCACACACGTAAACAGGATTCGCAGGACCGGCTTGCTTGCAGATCGATTGCGCCGAGGTTTTGGTTTTGCGCTGGGTCGCTTGCGACGGGTCATCGAATACCTTGCAGAATCCTTAATAGACGCTTGGGGTCGTTGAGGTACATGAGATGGCACTATACCCTGTTGCGCGGGTTGGCTCCACTGATGTGTGGGCGGTGAAGAATCGATATGGCAAAAAATGTGACACATACGAATAGGGTTCGGGCAGACATCATCGCGATGGGAACGGAACTGACGACCGGTGCGAGCGTGGATACCAACAGCGCATGGCTATCCGCACGACTGGCGGAGTTGGGGGTGACGACGCGGCGGCATGCGACGATCGCCGATGATTTGCCGGCGATTGTGCATGAAGTGAGCGAGTCGGGGCGGTTGGCGCAGGTTGTGGTGATGACGGGTGGGCTTGGACCAACGGCAGACGACATGACCCGCGAAGCGCTGGCGGCGGCTGTCGGTGAATCGGTTGTGTTGGACGAAGTCGCGCTGAATCAGGTAGAGGCGTTTTACGCTTCGCTTGGTCGCGAGATGCCCGAGACGAATCGGCGGCAGGCGATGCGACCGGCGAGTGCTGCCGTGCTTGAAAACAAGTGGGGGACAGCCCCCGGTTTGCGGATGCGGATAGGCGGGGCGGAGGTGTTTTCGCTACCGGGCGTGCCGCGCGAAATGAAGGCGATGTTTGCCGCGTATGTCACACCGGTGGTTGAGGCCATGGAAGGGCGCGAGCATGTTTCGATTCGAGTGCTGCGGACGTTTGGGGCGGGCGAGTCGAACCTGGCTGAGCAGATCAGCGATTTGATGGCGGTCGGTCGGAATCCATCGGTGGGGACGACGGCGAGCGAGGGTGTGATCAGTGTGCGGGTTGTAGCGCGAGGCGATTCCGACGCAGAAGCAAAGCTACTTGCGCAAACTGACATCGATGAATTGCGCAAAAGGTTGGGCGTGTTGGTCTATGGCGAGGACGACGACACGTTGGCGTCAGTCGTTGGCAAGCGCTTGGCTGAGTTGGGCAAGACGGTATCGACGGCTGAGTCTTGCAGCGGTGGGTTGTTGGGTGCGATGCTCACCGACGTGCCAGGCAGCAGTGCGTGTTACCTCGGCGGATTCGTCCCGTACAGCTACGAACAAAAAAGCGAATCGTTAGGCATCCCGATGGAACTCATTCAAACACACGGAGCCGTCAGCGAACCCTGCGCCAAAGCGATGGCCGAACGCTGCCGTGCGCTTGCGAAAACGGATTATGCATTGGCAATCACAGGAATTGCTGGCCCCGGCGGAGGCACCGAAGACAAACCGGTCGGCCTTGTTTACATCGCATTGGCAGACAGCGCGGGCGTCAAAGTCAAAGAGTGTCGGTTCAGCGAACGGTTGAATCGAGAAGTCATCCGAGACCGGTCGGCTCGAACGGCGCTGAATATGTTGCGGCGGAAGATTGCGGAATCGTAGCAAATTGAAGTCTTATTCAAGTGCGCTATCGAAGTCTGTGTTGCTTTTCTTGAAACTGTCGATAAAGAAGTAAATTGCGCCTGCAAATGCCAAGCCGACCCATGCAATTGTTCCATTTCTGCTCGGGGGAATCCCGTCCTGCAAGACGCTGTCGGCGGGGTTTTCCGGGTCGTACTTTATATTGACCACCTGTCCGTGATTGAAAATGTCTTGGTACTTTCGGATATTCGTGGGCGTCGCATACGAAACTCGGTCGTTCTCGTAAGTCGTGCCATCGACTTCGTAGGTGTATTCGACATCGACCGATTCCTGCGAATTTCCTTTGGAGTCATACGACACATTCGGCAAAGGTTAGCTTGCCGTAGACTTGTGACCAATTGGTTGTGCGACGAAAGTTCAACCGGACACGGTGGTCGGTGTACCAGATGACTACGCCGGACAAGAACGGGAACGCCGAGAAGTACAGCGGCCCTCTGTGCAAGGTTCTGAACTTAGCCCAGATTCGATTCACTTTCGGTAAATTCCAGCAACGCGACTTTCCGTATTGTTGTCTATCGTTGATTCTCAAAGAGCGGGGCAGCGCACTCCTGCGGCATTTTGCTGCTCGTGGAATCCTGCTTGTTGACCAAACGCCGGCCATTGGCTGTGTTGGGGGCGCTGGATTGGGGGTCGGCGGGTCCGGTTAGTGGGTCGCCTTCTTTTGTGTTGTTCAGGCGTTTGCGGGCCTCTTTGGCGTAGTCTTTCGACAATTCGAAGCCCATCCACTTTCGGTTGAGTTTCTTTGCGACCATCAGTGTGCTGCCGCTACCGGTGAAGGGGTCGAGGACGATGTCGCCTTGGTTGGATGAGACCATAACGATGCGGCCCAGAAGTTGCTCGGGCATTTGGCAGCCGTGGAATCCGGCGCGTTCTTTGAAGGTGCCCGCCACCCTTGGAAAGTACCACGTGTCGTCGGACGGTTGGAAGCCTTCGGGCAAGTCTTGCGGTCGGAGGATCCAAGTGTCATCGGGCAGCCGGCCTTTGGCGTTGGCGCGCTTGTCGCCGTAGACGAGTTGGCGGGCGGATGGTACGCGGATGTCTTCGGAATTGAATGTAAATTCCTGCGGGTCCATCGTGAAGTGGAACAGGTGCGTGTGCGAGCGCGAGAACTTACGCGTGCAGTTCACGCCGAATGTGTAGTACCAGATCACCCAACTGCGACAGTGGAATCCGACCTCGCGCGTGGCAATCGTTTTGAGTTCGGCTGCATAATCGTCGCCAATCGCGAGCCAGAACGTGCCATTTGGTTTCAGCGCGCGGTACACACCGGCGATCCACTTCTTGCTCCAGTCGAGGTAGGCTTGGTCGTCTTGTTTGTCGTTGTACTTGTCGTAGTCGTAGCCGATGTTGAACGGCGGGTCGGCGAAAACGAGGTCGATGCTGTCTTCGGGGAGGGCGGCTAACTTTTTGACGCAGTCGCCACAGGTTATTGCGTTTTCGAATTTGGTGGTGGAGGGCATGTTTGGCTCTTTATGGTTTGCGGATCATCGGCTTCCCCACCTTTGAAAAGGTGGGCCACCCATTCAGTAGATTGTAGCGGCTTGTTGAGTTCGCGCCACCCGCGCTCGACTGGTGCTGTGAGTTTCTTAGCGGCTTATGTCTACTGTGGTGACGCGGAGGGCTTCTTCGAGTGTGGTCAAGCCGCGGCGGACTTTGGCGAGGGCGTCGTCGCGTAGCATCACTGCGCCGTGATTGACTGCGTAGGCGTACATTTCCTCGGTGGACGTCTTGTTCATCACCAATTCCGACAGGCCCGGGTCGAACGGGACGAATTCGTACACGCCGAGGCGGTCGTAGTAGCCGCTTCGTCCACACCTTGCGCAGCCGGTACCTCGGAATAGTTGAACGTTCTCGCGTTCGGCAGGGATGCCCATCATTTGACGTTCGGCGCGGTTGGCTTCGAATGGACTGTGGCAGTGTTCGCAGATGCGGCGGACGAGGCGTTGAGCCATCACGCCGATGATGGCGCTGGACACGAGGTACGGCTCGCAGTTCATGTCGAGCAGTCGCGTCAGTGCGCCGACGGCAGAGTTGGTGTGCAGCGTGGCGAAGACGAGGTGCCCGGTCAGCGACGCTTCGAGCGCGAGGTGGGCGGTTTCTTCGTCGCGAATTTCGCCGACCATGATGACGTCGGGGTCGTGGCGGACAATGCTGCGGAGGGCGGCAGCGAAGGTGACACCGTATGACGCATCGACCTGCACCTGATTAACGCCGGGAATGTGGTACTCGACCGGGTCTTCGATGGTGATGATGTGTCGATCGACGGCATTGATTTGGGCGAGGGCTGCATAGAGCGTCGTGCTTTTTCCGCTGCCGGTGGGTCCGGTGATCAGGATGATGCCGTGCGGGCGACGGATGAGGCGCTCGAAGGCCTGGCGCGTTTCGAGTTCCATGCCCAGGTGTTCGAGGTTGACGGCTGACCTGTCCATCGCGAGGAGGCGTAACGTAACGCGCTCGCCGTTGACCGTCGGAATGACGGCTGTCCGGATGTCGATGGTCTGTTCAAAGCTTCGGTGGGCGAAGCGGCCATCAAGCGGTTTGCGATGTTCGGTGATGTCGAGGTTGGCCAGCACTTTGATGCGCGAGATCATCGCAGCCGTCGCTTCCAACGGATATGCCCGCGCTTCGATCATGCGGCCGTCGATGCGATAGCGCACGCGGAGTCGGTCGTCTTCGGGTTCGATGTGGATGTCGCTCGCCCGCCGATCGACGGCTTCATCGATCATGCTGTCGAGTTGCTCGGACATGTTCAGCCCGGTGGCGGATACGGGCGAGGCGGACTGTTTTGACGGAACGGATTGGGCGGCGCGAGCGCCTTTTTTTCGTGCATCGCCGTAGGCTTCGTCCTGCACCTGAACGATTTGATATTCAGGGCTGACAACCAGTTGGGTCGGGCGATCGAACCGGGATGCGAGGACGTGGTGGATGCTGACATCGCCGGGGTCGGCGACGGCGGCTACCAGTCCGCCAGAAACTTCACCGAAGATGACGCAACGATGCAGGCGAGAAACGTTTTCGGGCAGCGAGAGGAGCCAGCCGGTGGAGGGTTTGCGTCGCGTGAGGTCGAGGAAGCGGATACCGTAATGTTCGGCGAAGACTTGCGCGACCTCCGAATCGCTGATGATGTCGCGCTCGATGAGGATTTCGACGATGGTTCTGCCGGTCAATTCGGATTCGATTTTGATCCCGCGAAGTTGCGCAGGGTCGAGCTCGTTACGCTCGGACAGGCGATTGAGAATCTTGCCTTGGGCGGCGATCGGGGCGCTCATGTCTTTATCCGTGTCCGATCACGCTGACTGTGGTGTCGTCTTCGGGCGATTGTCCGGCCACATGCGTTTGCAGGGCGTCGTGGACCTGTGTTCCCACGTGATCGGGTGAGCCGAACGATGTCGCCTCCAGTAGTTGATCGTGTATGCGTCGCTCACTGAATGCTTCGCCGGCATTGTTGGTCGCGTCGATCGTGCCATCGGTGAATGAGACGAGGCGAAACTGACCGGGTAGTTCAATCGAAGTTGTTTCGTACAGGTACGTCGCGTCGATTCCCAAGAGCAGTGACGGTTGATCCAGTGTGACCAGACGGCCCGGTCCAACCATCAGTACAGGTGGCGGCATGCCCGCATTGATGTAGCTGAGTTTTCCGGCAGACAGATCGCAGACGACGGCGAGGCTGGCGACCAATTGCCTGCCGGTGGTTCGTGCGATTCGTTCGTTGAGCATGTTGAAAACAGGCGCCAACTCCATGTGTTCCGGATAAACTCGGGCGGCGGCTTCCAGGGCCGTGCGGATGCTGACAGCTTGTGCGAGTCCGCAAGACCCTTGACCGCCAGCATCGACGAGAGCGAGCAGGCACGAATGATCGTCGATGCGGACGACCTCGCAGAAATCGCCGCAACGCGATAAGCCGCCCGTGGTTTTCTGGAAAACGTCGAACGTGTCGTTGGTTGCAGGTTCGCTTTGCAACGCCTCGTGAGCGCGTTTTATCGACGATACCCACGCCAATTCTTGTTGACCGATGGTGTCGTTGAGTCGCTTCGACGTTGCGGCCATCGCTTTTCCGACCACCGCGCCAGCCGCCAAGAGATACTGAACGGCTGTCGGTTTGAAGACCTGACTTCCCGTGGGACGATCTGCATACAGCACGCCGATGGGTGTCCCACGAAATGTCAGCGGCGCAGTGATCGCAGCTGATGCGTATCCGGCTTTTGGATCGACTTTCTTGGCGGATTGCGGGTAGCACCCAGCCACCTTTTGCAGGATTGGTGCGAGGGCGAATGTTTGGCTGACGGGCATACGCGATCCCGCCACCTCGCGTTCCAGGCCACGATGAGCGATGGGGCGGAGCGATTGTTTTTCTTCGCCGCGTACCGCGATGAAACCGCGCTCGGCTTGCAGCTCGACGATGATTCTTGACAGGCACGATTCGGCGATGTCTTCGGCGCGCGAAGTCAGCCCGAAATCTTCCGAAAGACTGGAGAGCTTTTCGATTTGATCGAGGCTGAGCGTTAATGGCGACTTGAGTTTGACCCAGTCGCAGTCAGCAGGGTCGCGGTTGTCGGGCGTCAGGAAGTCCGTATTGAGCGGTTGACGCTGGGCGCTCGGTTCAAGGTATTCCAGCACATGATCGCCGACCCGAATGATATCGCCGGGGATCAACATCGACTCGGTGATTTGTTGGCCGTTGACGTAGGTTTTGTTGCGGCTTCCCAGATCGCGAACGCGGTAGCGTCCTTCGGCTTCGCGCTCGAATCGGGTGTGTTCGCGCGAGATCATGTCATCGACGAACGTGATGTCGCATGAGTTGACGCGCCCGATGATCGTGGGGTGGGCTCCGAGTAGGAAAGTCTTAAGCGAGCCGGAATCGTCCAGGTAGCGAAGTTCGGGCATGGGTAACTAAGCCTCTTTGTGTGATTGCTCGCCGAGTGCGACGTGGCGGCTGATGCGATTGACTACTATTACTTCAAATCAATCTTTCAAACAAGTAAAGGCGCGCAATCGGGCATACATGAAGCCATGAACTAACGCTGAACGGCTTTGCCTTTTCTGGCGATCTGAAAACGAACGGGAAACAGTCGTTGAAACTCCCAATCTTCTTTGGCAATTTCAAGCATGGTCTTGACGCTTCGTTTTGCAAGCCCTTCAAATCGCACCGTGCCATCGACGACGATCTTGATGGGTTGGTCGAGATCGACAAGGTCGTCATTAAGCAGCACTTCTATGCGGCTGCACTTTCGGGTGTCGATGTTGATCGTTTGACCGTCGATTGTTCCGCCGAGGTAGCCGAGTTTTTGCTCGAGCATCGCCGCCATCGCCTCGGCAACGGTTTCTCCGTTTGCAGGCGAGACAATGAGTTGCTGCGAATCCCATCGTCGCCCGAGGAATTTTATTTGCCTAAGCCAGCCGTCACGCGCCTGCGAAGTGTAGCGAAAGCGATGGGATACCTGTTTGGAAAGCGGCGCACGTTTCGTGGTGAGATACGCTTTCAATTGATCCTTCGGCGGAATGACCCCGCCATGTCCCACTCCGGGCAGTTCGATCATGGTGATCGGCAGGTTCAGTTTGGCAGCTTGCTGTTCAATGTAACGGTTCCAGATGGCGATCCCTGCGGGTTTGTTCGTGGTTGGGTCTTTGGACTGATCGTTTTCGCCATAGACGGCGAGGACTGGTGTGTTGTGAATGTTGGGCAGCAATACATCGAGGCATTCAGCGCCCATTTGAATGGCGCAAGTGCCAGCCAGTGACACTGTGGCTGCGATTTGATCCTTGTAGAACGTGGCTAGCAGAAAGGAGGCATGTCCGCCGATTGAGTATCCCATCGCATAGATGCGATCGGTGTCGATGGGGAAGCTTCGTTTGAGTCGATCGAGCAAGAGGTTGGGTTCGGCGGATTCCAATTCGCTCGCGCCCAACCACATGCCGTTGTAATCGGTGGGGGCGGCGATGATGAAGCCTTCGGATTGTTCGCCCAAAAGTGCGACAACCGCCCGCAGAAACTGCTTTCCGTTTCCACCTTGGCCATGCAGGGCGATGAGCAATGGGTACGCTGTCCTTGCCTTGAATTCCTGAGGAGTCTTGACTTCTACGATGAGTTCTTTGGGCGGCTTGCGCTTACCTGTCGGGATGTTGATCTTCAGCGTTTGGAATTCCTGCTCGACTTTGCAATGGTCGCGCCAGTTGGCCAGGGCATCGGCGACTTGAGTTGGTGTGGCTTCCGAGAGTTGTTTAAGCGCTTGTCGCTGATCGGCGGTGTTGTCAGGGAGCAGGTAGGTCTTGACAGCTTCGATGCGTTTGGCGTTTTCGTCTGGTGGTGGCGTTGCTTCATCACCCGGAGCCATCACGAGGCTGGCGAGTACGATTGCGAACAATGTCGTCATGGGTTGGGCTCCGTGCGTTTGCGGGCTGAGCGTCGTTTGACGCCCGATCAATCATTATACGACGATTGGACGTTGTGCGATGCGGTCAAAGCGGCGTGATAGGAGCCCATTTGTCGCGGTTTGTTCGGTGAATGTTGGCGATATATAATAAGGGGATCGGTTGAAGGCGTGTAAATTCAAACTGGGGTTCGTTTTCTGTAAGAGGTGGAATGGCCATGCACAAGAGTGGCGGGTTGTCGGCAACGCATGAGATGTATTTGAAGATCATCTACCAGCTTCGTGCTTCGGGCGATCCGGCCCGCGTCGGGCAGATGGCCAAGGGTTTGGGCGTGCATCCTTCGACGGTGTCAGCCGTCGTGCGAACGCTCGATCGGATGGAATTGGTGACGCACGATCGCTATGGTGTGGTGAAGCTGACGGAAGTGGGAGCAAAGCTGGCTGAGTGCGTGGTGCGACGCTTTGAAGTGCTGCGTGAGTTCTTCATCAACGTACTCGGCCTCGACGAAGAGACGGCTGAGGTCGAGGCTTGCGAAACCGAACATGTCTTAAGTCCCGAAACGGTAAGCCGCCTTGAACACGTCACCAGCCAATTGCGCGAATCAGGATTCGATCCACCAGCAAACTTCGCACCAGCAATGAGCGCCGAGTGCCACGACTGTATAGAAGCCGGAACGTGCCAAGCCGTCGATGCTGTGCCATTGAACAAATAGCCCAAACGGCAACAAGTATGACCAATGAAAAAGCGGACCACCCGATTGGGTGATCCGCTTGTGTTGTTCTTGGATTGCTACTTGTCGAAACGCGTTAGGAGCGGCGGCGTAGGACGGCTACTGCGCCTAATGCGAGCAGCATCGCCGATGCCGGTTCCGGAGCGAGTACGGCGTTGAACACGGAGTTGATGTCGCAAGCGTAGTGGAATGGCATCAATTCGCCGTTCGAGGGGTTTAGCATTGCACTGCTGTCTTCCCAGCGCATCGATGCGGTGCCGTCGATTTCGCCGTCGCGAAGTGCATCCACGGTGAGCGTACCGATCGACGAGCTTGGCAGGAGGACCGACTGGCCCGGGAAACCGTAGGCGCTCAGATCGTTCGTGAACGTGATCTCGTAGGTATCTGTTGTTTCGAATGTAAACGTTCCGTCCAGGTTGTCGACGAGGCGGCCCGGCTCTGCTCCGGGGATGATACTGACGGTGATCGGACCGGTTTCGACATCGGGGCCGGAGTCGTTGGGCAGGGCGATCGAACCGATCTGCTGCGAGTAATTGGTGAACTTCGCGGTCTCGTTGTCGAAGTCAATTTCCATGCCGAAAGTCGTGTTTGATATTTCGGAATCACGGACGCCACCGTTCCCGAAAAAGTCCAGCGCGAAGGTGCTATCGGGGGCGCTTTGCGATTGATCTTGAACGGCGCTCAGGATGTACGGGGTGGCTGACGCGGTTGAGGCTGCGAGCATGCCAACGGATGCAGCGACTGCAAAGATTGATCGTGTGCGTTTCATGATTTCTTTTCTCCTTCAGCCCGGAAATGTTAAACCGGAAGTTTTCTCTCCACCTCGTGGCGGCAACGTGCGCCATCATGGCGTGGTCGTGACGTGCAACAAGTGACCAAGAAATGGGTGGCTTGTCAACGTTGTCGCAGCCAGGAATTGTGCCAAGTCGTTGGTTGGTAGAATCTTGATACATTTGCATTACAGGTGCGGCATACAACATCTGACATTTCGGGGCAGGATGTTGGGGTTGGCTGGTACGGGCGACGGCAACTTACGGATAGCGCAGATTCGCATTTTGGGCAAGGAACACTACGATTTGAGCAGTTTGGCAATTCACCCGCGAGCGCCCGGATTAACATGCAGCCCGACATGGAATACGATGACATCGCAATCGCTGACATTGCAAACGAGATGAAGACCGATCGCGATTCGCTCGCCAGGATTCAGCGCGAGAAACTCGGTTTGCTTTTCGATGCCATCCGCGGTGAGTCATTCCTTGCAAATTCTTTTTATCGCAAAAAGTTTGAGGGCATCGGTTTTGATCCGCAGCGCGACGAGTTGCGTGTGTTACCCTTGACGACGCGCGAAGAGTTGCAAGCCGACCAACGAACCCATCCACCTTACGGAACGATCCTGACACAAGAAGTAGAAGCGTGCGTGCGGTTTCATCAGACGTCGAGTACTTCGGGTGCGCCGCTGCGTTGGCCCGACACGCGCGAGAACTGGCAGTGGTGGATTCGCTGTTGGCAGTTTGTGTTGAGCGGTGCGGAGGTGACAGCGAATGATCGGGTAGTGTTTCCGTTTTCGTTTGGACCGTTTGTGGGGTTTTGGTCTGCATTCGATGCCGCGTGTGCGCGCGGTTGTTTGTGCATGCCAGCTGGCGGGATGTCGAGCGTTGCGCGGTTGAAGTACTTTGCCGATAATTCTGCGACGGTCGTCTGCTGTACGCCGACGTATGCTCTGCGGTTGGCTGAGGTGGCTGACGATGAGGGGATTGATCTTAAATCGCTGCCGGTACGAGCGATCATCGTCGCGGGCGAACCGGGCGGAAGCATACCAGCCACCCGTAAGCGGATCGAAGCGGCTTGGGATGCGACAGTTTTCGACCACGTCGGTATGA
Source organism: Alphaproteobacteria bacterium (assembly GCA_028285105.1). Classification (GTDB taxonomy): domain Bacteria; phylum Planctomycetota; class Phycisphaerae; order UBA1845; family UBA1845; genus UBA1845. The sequence goes on along the minus strand of JANQQE010000021.1, from coordinate 364,984 downwards.
CGGAGATCGGCGCGTGGGGTTTTCAAACCACGAATTATCGTGACGGTATATACATCATCGAAAGTGAATTCATCGCCGAGGTGATTGACCCGGAAACGTTGCAGCCCGTCGATAACGGCGAACTCGGCGAGTTGGTGTTGACGAATCTTGGGCGGGTTGGCAGTCCGTTGATTCGATACCGCACTGGCGACCTGGTTCGGATGACCGTCAAGCAAGGGCCGGGAAATGTCACGTTTGCGCGTGTGGTTGGCGGTGTGGTTGGCCGGGCTGACGACATGCTGGTCGTACGCGGCAACAACGTGTTTCCGTCGGCGATCGAAGATGTGCTGCTACAATTCGACGAGATCGGCGAATTTCGAATCACCTTGCTCGCGAGCAAGCCGCTCAACGATTTGCTGGTGGAGTTTGAATTGGAAATGGCTTGTGATGAGAAGGGGTTGTTGTCGCGAGTGGCTGAAGACTTGCGTGGGCGAATTAACTTTGCGCCGAAGGTGGCGGTCGCTGCGGCGGGGAGTCTGCCTCGATCTGAAATGAAGTCGCGGCGGATCGTACGAGAAGGCGGTAACGAATAGCCGCCTGCCGGGGCTGTGTAACAGGTATGTCATGGTGGGGCGGTCGTATTCGCCTGAATTGATTATTTGCTAGAATGGGTGATCCAGACCCACACTCAAAGAATCAACCTACTGATAGTGAGGTAACTAAACACGTGAAACGTTCCCTGAATCACATTTTGATGCTTGGCATGTTGTGCTGGGCGACGCCGTCACTGGCAAACGATTGGCCATTCTGGCGCGGGCCTGAACAGAACGGGTTCTCGCGCGAAAACGCACCGGTGACATCCTGGTCGATGGACGGTGAGAATCTGGCATGGAAGTCGGACATCGGCGGGCGATCCACACCCATCGTTATGAATGGTGGCTTGTACATGATCGCTCCGGTCGGTGAGGGCGAATCGCGGCAGGAGCGGGTGGTTTGTCTTGACGCCAACACCGGCAAAAAGGTTTGGGAGCATCGGTTCAATGTGTTTCACACGGACATCGTCGAGAACCGCGTCGGGTGGACGGCAGTCGTGGGCGATCCTGCAACGGGCAATGTTTATGCCCACGGTACCGGTGGCGAAATGTTCTGCTTCTCGGGCGATGGAAAAGTGCTTTGGAAACGGTCGATGACCGAGGAGTTTGGCCGCATCAGCGGATACGGCGGACGACTGCACACGCCGATCATTGATGAGGATCGGGTGATCGTCAGCTTCCTGAATTCAAGCTGGGGACCAATGGCCAAGCCAACGCATCGGTGGTTGGCACTCGATAAGAATACCGGCGAAGTGATCTGGTGGTCGGCGCCCGGTGGCAAGCCGCTGGATACGACGTATGCCGTACCTGCCGTCGCGGTGATTGGCGGTAAGCGAATGCTTATCGTCGGGGCGGCGGATGGTTACGTTTACGGATTGCTGGCCCGCAACGGCGAGAAGGTTTGGTCGTATAAACTCAGCAAGCGCGGTTTGAATTCGTCGATCGTGGTTGAGGGTGATTATGCGTATGTCTGCCACAGCGAGGAGAACTACACCACGACTAAAATGGGTGCGGTGCTGTGCATCGATGCGACCAAGACGGGCGACATTACCGAAAATGGCGCGGTCTGGCGACACGACGGTTTGACGGTCGGTTATGCGTCACCGGCGATTGCCAACGGGCGATTGTATGTCGTTAACAATGCGGCAACGATGATTTGCTACGACGCCAAGACGGGCAAGAAGTTCTGGGAATACGACATGGGTCGCGTCGGCAAGGGTTCGCCGACAGTGACGGCTGACGGCGTGATTTATGTCGGTGAACAAACCGGCATGTTTCACATTCTCAAGGATGAAGGCGACAAGTGCGTCTCGCTCGACATGGATACGTTCGAGCGCGACGACAACCTTGTGGATGAGATCTACGGCTCGCCGGTGGTTGCGAATGGCCGCGTGTATTTTATGACACGATATGGCACTTATTGTTTGGGCTCGAGTGTTTACGGTTCAACTTCGCCAATTCAAGGTTTGACGGAAAATACCGGCGACCAACTAAAGGGGCGTCCGGGATTCAGGATCGTACCGTCCGAAATCACTGTTGCGCCGGGCGAAACAATAATACTTAATCTTCAAAAATTCGACATTGCCGGAATTCCCCACCCGCTAAAGTCGATTGAATCATTTAAGAAAGAAATTGGTGAGTGGGTTGTCAAAGGTGGAATGGGCAAAGTCGCAAACAACGGCACATTCACAGCAGGCGAGGGCGGTTTCAAGGCCGGCAGCGTCATGGTGAAGCTAAAGGACGGCGGCACAGAGTACGAGGTTCCGCCAGCCCGCGTGCGGGTTTGCCCGAAGATTCCGTTTGCAGTGAACTTTGAAGACATGAAGCCAGGTTCGGTGCCGCCGGGTTGGATCGGTGCTTCGAAGAAAACCGAAGTGATCGAAATGGATGGCGGGCGGGTGCTGCGCAAGATCGCCAGCAAGAAGTTTCCGTCGCCGCCATTTATGCGACTGCGGTCGTATGTCGGTCCGCCGGTTGAAGGTGGGTACACTGTGCAGTGCGATTTGATGGGGCGGGCGAAGAAGAAGCGTTTCAAAGCCGACATGGGTTTGATCAACTCCCGCTATCGGTTGATTGCGATGGGTGTGGCGAAAAAGCTGCGCGTCGAGTCGTGGTCGCCGCTGCCGCGCATTCGTCACGATGTGAAGTTCAACTACGATCCCGACAAGTGGTACACGATGAAGTTTGAAGTTCGGCCCGATGGCGACAGAGCCCATCTTCGCGGCAAGATTTGGCCGCGCGATGAAGACGAACCGGCAGAGTGGCTGATCGACGTCGTGGACTCGTGTCCGAACACCGAAGGCAGCCCGGGACTCTATGCGTATTCAACCAACACGACCTCTAAGAGCGACGGTCCAGAAAACTATTACGACAATTTCAAGGTGACCAACAATGAATAATCGATTGGCGCGTTCGTATCGCGCGATGATGGCAGCCGCAGCGCTCGGGTGTTTCGCGATGCCGGTAATTGCGGAACCGTTGGCCAAAGCCAAAAAGGGTGATTGGCCGATGTGGGGCGGTTCGGGTGACCGCAACATGGTCTCGGGCGAAACCGGAATTGCGGCAGAATGGGACCTGAAAACGAAAAAGAACATCAAGTGGACCCTGGAACTTGGTTCGCAGACCTATGGCAATCCGGTGATCGTCAATGGCAAGATCCTCGTGGGCACGAACAACAACGGAAACCTGCGTCCGGGAATCAAAGGCGACAAGGGCGTGATCGTTTGCGCCGACGAGAAAACCGGCAAACTGCTTTGGCAACTGACCCACGACAAATTGCCCACCGGTCGTGTCAACGATTGGCCGGAGCAGGGCATCTGTTCTGCGCCATACGTTGAGGGCGATCGCATCTGGTATGTCAGCAACAAGTGCGAACTGGTTTGTGCGGATATTGAGGGCTTCCTCGATGGCGAGAATGACGGGCCATTCAAAGACGAAAAGTACAAGGAGAAGCAGGATGGCGACATCATCTGGGCGTACGACATGATCGAGGAATTGGGCGTGTTCCCGCACAACCTCGCAACGTCGTCACCGGTCGGGTATGGCGATCTGATTTTCTTAAATACGTCAAACGGTGTGGACGAAGGACACCTCGATTTGCCGGTGGCAGATGCGCCGGACTTTATTGCGGTGAACAAAAAGACCGGCGAGTTGGTTTGGGAGAACAACGACCCAGCCGACAAAGTGCTGCACGGCAGTTGGTCATCGCCGGCTGTCGGTATGGTCGCAGGCAAACCGCAAGTGGTGTTCGCGGGCGGTGACGGTTGGTGCTATTCGTTTGAACCGAAGACGGGAAAATTGATCTGGAAGTTCGATCTCAACCCGAAGGGTTCGGTTTGGGAGTTGGGTGGCCGAGGTACGAAGAACAACATCATCGCAACCCCGGTGATCCATGATAACAAGGTGTATTTGTGTGTCGGGCAAGATCCGGAACATGGCGAAGGACCGGGTCACTTGTTTGCAATCGATGCGACCAAGACGGGCGACATCACCGAGAGTGGGCGCATCTGGCACGTCGGCGATGAGAAGTTCAATCGTTCGATGTCGACCGTGGCGATCGCGGACGGGTTGCTCTACATCTCGGACCTAAGCGGGTTTCTGTATTGTCTCGAATTGAAAACGGGCAAGGAACTTTGGAAGTACGACACCTATGCAGCGATCTGGGGCTCGCCGTATGTCGTCGATGGCAAAGTGTATCTGGGCGATGAGGATGGCGAAGTTGTCGTACTCAAGCATGGCCCAAAGATGGAAGAGATTGCGACGAACGACATGCGCAATTCGGTGTACACGTCGCCGGTGGCGTCGAATGGAACGTTGTATGTGACGAATCGGCGGATGCTGGTGGCGATCGAGTTGCCGAAGGGTGGCGACAAGAAGCCAGCGACGGCTGACGCAAAAAGCAAACCAAAGGCAGATGGGTAGGGTGCGCTAAGCGCACCAATTCGTTGGCGATCTAACAGTGGTGCGCACAGCGCACCCTACGAGTTGAGATTTATGAATAGCGCATCAGGTACATCGGTCGGTTCTTCCATCGACGAACGCGCGGCGGCCAATCGAGCCGCGCTTGACGAACACACGCGCGAGATTGTTTCGTGGCATTTCGATCCGGCGACGGGTACGCCGTTTTGGCTCGATTATGCCGAGAAGCTGAATTGGAATCCGCGCGACGAGGTCAAGTGTTACGACGATCTCGACAAGTTCGATTTCTTTGAAGACGAATGGCTTCGCCAGGGCAAGGTGCGCAGCTGGGTGCCGAAGGCTTACGCCAACGATCCGATTTATACATTCGAGACGGGTGGTAGCACAGGTGTGCCCAAGTCGCGGATCAACGTCAAGGATTTCCGTATCGATTACGAACAGTTCAGCGATACGCTCAGCGACGGGACGTTTCCGCGCGGGGGCGATTGGTTGATGTTGGGGCCGTCGGGTCCAAGGCGATTGCGATTGGCGGTCGAGCATCTGTGTCAGCATCGCGGTGGGATTTGCTTCTGCGTGGACATGGATCCGCGTTGGGTGGTGAAGCTGATTAAGTCGTCGCGCCTGCGGGAAATGCACGAATACAAGGACCATGTGGTCAATCAGGGACTCACGCTGCTGCGGGCGCACAAGAATATTCAATGCTTGTTCACGACACCAAAGCTGCTTGAAGCGTTGTGCGAGCGGGTGTCATTGGTGGAGTATGGCATCAATGGTGTGTTTTGCGGTGGGACGCAGTTGACGGCGCAATTTCATCGCTTCGCCCGCGAAGAGTTGCTTGAGGGCAAGATCGATTTTGTGCCGACCTATGGCAACACGCTGATGGGTTTGGCGTGTCACAAGCCGTTCGACCCGGCCGACAACTACAGCGTGATCTACCATCCACCGTCACCACGAGCGATGATCGAAGTCGTCGATCCGGACGACACGCGCAAAGTCGTCGATTATGGTGAGGTCGGTCGTGCGCGATTGACAACGCTGACGAAAGAATTCTTCATGCCACGCTTCCTCGAGCGCGACGAAGGCGTACGCACGCATCCTTGCGATAAGTATCCCTGGGACGGTATTGCCGACGTGCGCCCGTTCAGCGGTTTTGCCACGCCGATTGTCGAGGGGGTTTACTAGTGATTGAGATTCCGATTCTGCGGAACGGTGAGCCGTACGAAAGCATCGAAACGGTGACGCTGCTGCATCATGCCACCGGCGAACCGTTTGCCCACGTGCATCAGGCCAACAGCGGCATGGTGCGGCGCGACATGGTGAACATGCGCGACGATGTGTTGGAGAAGTATTCGATCGCCGATCTTATCGCGATGGCCGGGAAAGCCGCGAAGCTGTTCATGTCGGCTACGCTGCCACTGGGCAAGTCCCAGCAGTCGTTCGACGATTACATCACGCAGTTGGCGTGTTCGACAGGGATGCCGATTACTTATTGTCGCGACAATGCCGGGAAGATTGCGGGCGTGCTGGAAAGGATGGACGAAGTACTTTCCGGTCTGACGCGCGGGCTTAATTTGAGGGTGCTTGACGACGGATACAGCAATGCATCCGGGCAGATGCTGAGTTTCTATCGAGCCGGTCGAATTTTTGGAGCCGTGCTTCCGAGCAATTCGCCGGGCGTGCATTCGCTTTGGGCGCCCGCGATGGTGCTGAAGGCACCAATCGTTTTGAAGCCTGGACGCGAGGAGCCGTGGACGCCTTATCGGATGATCGAAGCGTTTGCGGCTGCTGGTTTCCCGCGCGAGGCGATGGGTTTTTATCCAACCGACCACGGTGGCGCTGGCGAACTGCTGCGGACGGCTGACCGGGCGATGCTGTTTGGCGGTGGGGCGACGGTGCGACCTTACGAAAACGATCCGAGCATTGAATTGCACGGTCCGGGTTATTCGAAGGTGATTCTCGGTGACGATGTCGCCGACAACTGGGCGCAGTACGTAGATTTGATGGCCACCTCGATCGATCGCAATGGTGGCAGATCGTGTATCAATGCGTCGGCGATCTGGACGCCGCGTCATGGCCGCGAGATAGCCAATGCAGTTGGTCAAGCTCTGGCCAAACACAAAGCGCTGCCCGCCGACGATCCAAACGCGACTCTGGCGGCATTCGCAAACCCAGCCGTCGCCAATCAGATCAACAGTGTCATCGAACACGCCCTGACCGACGAAGGTTCAGAAGACCTTTGCGCAGCGCATCGAGACACGCCGCGACTGGCGCACATTGGACGATGCGCATACCTCCAACCTTCCGTCGTCTGGTGTGAATCGCGCGAGCATCCGCTGGCCAATCGCGAGTTCCTGTTTCCGTACGCATCGGTTGTCGAATGTCCGGCATCGGAGATACCCGACGCCATTGGGCCGACCTTGGTCGCTACGGTGATCACGCGCGACGAATCCTTTGTTCACGCCTTGATGAATCATCCGAATGTCGATCGGTTGAATGTTGGCCCGGTACCGACCTGGCGAATCAGTTGGGATCAGCCGCACGAAGGCAATCTGTTTGAACTTCTTTATCGCCAACGCGCTTTTCAATTCGAGCCGGCAGCCTGACGAAAACGGTATTTCCAGAGTTTCGATTATGACCGAGTCGCAAGTTAACGGCACACCTCCCGATTGCCCGGATATTCTGGCTGAGTCTCCGGTGCGCGTGGTGGGTGGCGCGGGTGCGCTTTCGCAATTGGGCGAGTTGTCGCGGGAGCTTGCTGCGTCGCGTGTGCTGTTGGTCACCGATCCGGGGATTGAGCAAGCTGGCCATGCTACTCGGGCGATTGAAAGCTTGAAGGATTCGGGGATCGAAATCGTTCTCTTCGACGGCGTTCACGAAAACCCGACCACCGAACATGTGGTGGCGGGCGTGGCGTTGGCGAAAGGTCAGCAGATCGATTTGATTGTCGGTGTCGGTGGTGGCAGCACGATGGATTGTGCGAAGGGAATCAACCTCCTCTTAACCAATGGCGGCGAGATCAAGGATTATCATGGCGAGGGCAAAGCGACGAAACCGATGCTGCCTATGATTGTCGCACCGACGACGGCAGGAACCGGTAGTGAGGCGCAATCGTTTGCATTGATCAGCGACCCGGTGACGCACGTAAAGATGGCTTGTGGCGATCGGCGCGATCCGCGCGAGGGCGGTTTGCGTCCGCGCGTGGCCATTCTAGATCACGAGTTAACTCGAAGTCAGCCAGCCAGCGTTGCGGCGGCTTCGGCGATCGATGCGGTATCGCACGCGGTTGAGACGGCGGCTACGAATGTGCGAACGGATTTGTCGCAACAGTTTTCGCAGGAGGCATGGAAGCGTTTGGACCGGTCGCTGGAGGCAGCACTGTGCGATCCGTCGAACGATGATGCCCGTCGCGACATGTTGTGGGGGGCGCACCTGGCGGGGGCTGCCATCGAGCAGTCGATGTTGGGAGCCGCCCATGCGTGCGCGAATCCGTTGACGGCGAAGTATGGCGTGGTTCACGGGATGGCGGTCGGGATCATGCTGCCGCACGTGGTGCGTTTTAACGCCAACGCAATGCCCGAGGCATACGCTTCGTTGGGTCTCGATGCGGAATCGCTGGCCAGTCGGATCGGGCATTTTCTCAGCGTAGCGAATATGCCTGAGGGATTGTCGGACTTGGGCATCGAGCGCGCCGATATCGACGGTTTAGCCGAAGCGGCGACGACGCAGTGGACAGGTAAATTCAATCCAATTCCGGTCGATGCCGAAGCGTTCAAGAGCATTTACAAGTCGGCACTGAATCTGCCTCATTGACGCATTCGCGATTCTTGTCGTTCGTCCCGATTCAAATAGCACGTCTACTGGGCAGCAATTCAAGTGATTTGACACCCCATCTGTGAATGGGCGAGAATGAATGGGTGTGGTTGCTGCAATGCGGTGTGCAAATTAGCGCGGCAACGATGAAGGGTCTCGGTAATTCTCTGCGGGATCGAAGCGTCATTCGAATTCCGCATCAACTTCAACAACTACGGACGAATGTCATGGGCGAATTCGCTGCCAGAACAGTAGTGCGATACAGGACTCTCTTGTTGGCGGTTTGCATGGCGTCTTGCGTGGGGTGTGAGCCTGCAGAAAAGTCGGGTAACAATACTCTTGAATCCAAAGCCACGATGCGGTTGACGATTATCTCGCCGCACAGCGAGCGGATTCGCAGTACATTCTCGGACGCATTCGCGCGTTGGTACGACTCGAATTTCCAGCGCGATGTCACGATCGAGTGGATTGTACGCGGAACGCCGCAGTGCGTTGAATACATCAGCGATATTTTTGAAGGCCGCAACGTCGATGCTGGAATGAAAACCCCGGATTTGATGTTCGGAGGCGGGCTTTCTTACCATCGGGCGTTGGCTGCCAAGGATCGGTGTTTTGCGATGGATCTTGGCGATGCGCTCGCAGGTATTCCAGCCGACGTCCATGGGCTACCCACTCGCGACGACAAGAATCGCTGGGTTGCGACGGGTTTGTCGAGTTTTGGCATACTCTTTAACGATGCCGATTGTACAGCCCGCGGAGTCGAACCGCCGTCAACCTGGACCGATCTGGCCGATCCGCGGTTTTCCGGATGGCTTTCGATTGCAGATCCTGCAAAGAGCGGTAGCAATCGTCAGTGCATGATGTTGATCTTGCAGCATCAGGGTTGGGATGAAGGTTGGGGGACGCTGGTGCGCATTCTTGCCAATGCGCGGGTTCTTGAATCGGGCAGTGTGCGCGGACATGACCAAATCGCCTCGGGCGTGATGCTTGGCGGTTTTTCCGTCAACTTTGACGGTCTTCGCAGGGTGCAGGAAAATCCAGGTTCGCTTCGATACATCAATCCTTCCGGCGCCACAGCCGTGACACCTGACATTGTTTCGATCGTCAAGACCGCGGCCGATGCGCGATTGGCGGAACAGTTCGTCAAGTTCTGCCTGTCCGACGAGGGGCAGGCCACATGGAGTGCGCTGGCGGACGGGGAGGGCCATTCGAGCCATACGCTTTATCACTACCCCATCAAGCCAAGCCTTTACGAGTCGCATCAAGGCAAGCTTTCGGTTCCGGACAATCCATTTGAAACCGACCTTGGTGTGCAGGTGGATCAGAAACTGGCGGCGAAGCAATCAAAAGCGCTTGTGCATGTTGCGGCAGCAATTTGCAATGAGAATCACATACTGCTTCAGCAGGTTTGGAGTGCCATTCGAGATGCAGGCATGCCAAAAGTCGCCGTTGACAAGCTTTGCGAACCGATCGTCAGCGAGCGTGAAGCGTTCGAGGCCATTGCCGGATTGAAGGGTGGCGATTCCGATACAGCGGCGCTGCGGAAAAAGTGGTCCGTTGCATTTCGTTCTCAACTCGAAGCGGTGATGGCGCTGGCAACCGGTCCAGAATAGCCTCAAAATTTTCGTTGGATATTTTGGAACGACTCTATTCGGGAATTTGTAAAACTTCAGAAGTCGGTAGCCGATTATGCTGCTTGCGCGGTACGCTGAAGTGTTTGTCCCACCATAACGAAAAAGATTGCATGCGAGAGTTGAGTTCTTCGAGCAACTCTGGGTTGACGTATTGGTCAATCGGTCGTGCCTTCAAGGTCAGAGTTTTTTCAACGGTTCGCGATGCGTGACGTGAGGGATCCTTGACGCAAATGCGAACTGTCAACGTTCCGCCTGCCCCCTTCTTTTGTATGTACGCGGCAAATTCGAGATCGGATAACTCTTCGGCTGACATTCCATCCAGCGATACGATGATGTCGCCGCCTCGAATCCCGGCGTCGTGGGCGGCATGTCCCGGTTCAGCCAAGCCAATAAGGAATCCGGATTGGCCAGGGAGCAGCGGTGGCCCCGTGTAATGGGAATAGCGAACTCCCATAAAGCCTTTGTGTTTGAGCAAGGTGTGCCAGACATATTGGTCCTTGACAATATCCTCGATGCGCAATCGAACTTCGTAATCGTCGTGATCGCTGTAATGGCGGGCAAGTCGGGTGAAGGCGGCTGGACCCAGTTCTTTTAAGGCTTTGGCGGCCGCCTCGCGGGTTTCGAAATCAGGGTCGCCAAGTTGCTCCAAGAGCGGATCGACGACTTGGTCGGGCGCGTTTTCAAAACCAAGATTGAGTTGTTCGAACTGATTCTGATCCGCATCGTTCCGCTCGTGAGTCGTTTGCCCGAGCAAATTGAATGTCGGGACGAAAAGAAGCAGGGTTGCGATGGCGAAGCTTGTGCGTTTCAAAAGAATATCCCGTGGTGCCAAGGGCGGCGTTTTAGCGCGGCGGATCCCAGGCGTTTTTCTTATAGTCATCGTAACTTTCGCTGTTTTCGTCGAATTCTTCGGTTTGCTCGACGAGATGTCCTGAAGCATCGACATAAACAAGCGCGGTCGTTTTCGTGAGTTGGCGGCTTCGACGGCCTTTTTTCCAATAGGGCTTGTCGAAGACAATATCGACAACCGTAGCCCCCGTCGTGAAGTCTACGATGTCGTCTTCCGCGCGGTGAGTATCGATTCTGGTATTTGCATCGCCGATGGGCGAACCGGGTTCAACGGTGAAGGATTTTTGAATCCACTTGCCGGCCACCCACTTAAACAAATCTATTTTGCAATTATTCTTCCGCGCGTTTCCGGATCGCACAAAGAAAATCGTGTCGCGATCGATGGTGACCGGTTCCGAAGGCTCGGACCAATCGCCAACCAATTCAACTCTGGCGGCATCCTGCGCGTCGTTGAGTAGTGGAGGTGTGCCGCAGTATTGGTTGTAGATGTTTGGGCGTACACGGTACTGATACGTTCTGCCGCTCTCCACACTGCCGGGGGCAGCGTCGTGAACCCAGAGGACTTGCTTGCCGACTCTCATTTTTCCGATCGGGGCTTTTTGCTCCTCGAGTTCGATCTTCTTCAGGAGCTTTTCAACCTTGCGCTCGTCTCGCCGGTCGGCTTTTTTTTCAGCTTTTTCCGCGAGCTTTCGAGCCCGCGCGAGGTTGCCTTCTTCCAGGTTGGTTTCAGCTTCTTCCAGCAACTCTTTGACGTCCATGTCACGATCGACTTCGCCCGCATCGCACTCGGGATAGCGGCAGGGGCCGTCATCTTCGAGGTATTCCGCGTCCATATCGGGAACTTCATATTCAAATCCACGGGGGTATCGCCATGGGTCGCCATAGTCTGTGTCGGGAAACAAAGGCCGCATGATCGCAAGTTGGTTTCGCGGTTCGGCGATCAGTGTCTTAAAAGCATCGACGTCTTCGCGATCGTCTTGCGACACGTTGAAGCCCTGGCCGTCCTCTACTTCGTAGACTTCGGGTTCGGGAAGCGGCGGCAGGGTTTGCTGAACAACCGGATCGATCGCCTCCCAATCGGAGGTTGTTCCATCCGCGTTGATCGTGCGGCGCTCGACATCCATTCTGGTGAACAAGGTCTGTATGCGTTCAGGATCGTACTTGGCGTCAAATGCCCGTGCTTCCTGCTGCTCGCGATCGAAGATGGCCGCGACAGTGATCCAATTGACGTCGCGTAACGATGCTGCATTTTTGGTTCGCCCCCCCGCAGTGCCCAAGGTGTTTGGCGGTTCAATGTATGCGCCACTTCGACCGGCATAAGTCATTGGGCGATCGATTTGAACGACCTTGACCAAGTCGTGTCCAACGCTGGTGATCGTTCCCGAGAACTCAGGTACGGTTGGAGGAAATTCCAGCATGCGCGGGATGGTCCCGTCGACACCGGCGGCCGCCAACGGGTCGGTGAGTTTGTTGACGCGGTCCATCGGATCTTCGTAAGGTTCGACCGTTACTTCGGCATTTCGAAGTCGGTTGCGCAGCGAGTCAGCCGTCTCTCGGGTGGCATTGTCTACCTGGGCTGGACCGAGCCATTCTCCGTCCGATTCGATCTTGTTGGGCGAGACGACTCCATATTGGGCGATGGCCCACAGGAGAACCGCTCCGGTCACACCAAGGATCGCTTTGTCGATGTGTCGAACGAAGGGTCCGACAGATTGTTTGGCCATTTTGCATGCACTCCGGTTTTGGCTGGCTCCGGGTTAAATCGAATGTTCCCTCTAAGCGCCGTCGGTCTTGGGTGGTTCAGGGCGTTTTTTATTCAATTGCGTCAGAATCTCGTCGGGCATCAGTGGCAGATAGAATTCGGAGAAAAACTGCGTTTCCATATCCAGTTTCAACTGGACCACCGGTTTGTCGCCGTAGATTTTCCCATTCATTTCAGGATTGGGTTCGACGGCTTCGTACTCGACGCTCAGTACGGTCAAAAATCGGTCCTGACACAGTTCTGCGGTGATTGCGGGGATCTTTTCGGCGTCTACGACCAGTACCATCGTCAGCTGCATCAGTTCGTACAGGTCGTTGGATTTGTTCTGCGTGAAAACGGTCTCTGCGTTTCCCGGTGGTTCCGGATGCGTTTTGTTTCTGCCTGCCGCACTTCTGGTGCCCGTGTCGGTGACGTAGTACTTCGTGGATTGAATCGAAACAAGTTCCTTGATCGGCAGGTTACCGACCCAAGGTTTTTCCCCTTCTTGACTCAGCTTGGATGCTGCCTTGCGGTTGATGTCTGCGATGCGATCGACAATTAACCGTTGAACCCATACCTCCAGTTGAGCGTGCCACATTTGTTCGAGCGTTGGCGGTCTTCCAACGTACATCGGAGCGCTTTCGCTGCGATTGGCTACCTCGCTTTGGTGGAACGAATCTTCGGTTGCATAGAGGTAAATCGATTGTGCTTTGGCGATCGAAGCGCGAACCTCGGGTCGGCTGACAAGTGCGTTCTCATCTTCGTTGGAACCCAATCCAAGTTCCTTGCGTTTGTTCTGATCTTCTTTGATGCGGTCGCGCATTTGGGCGATGTCGTCGGACGTGGGGATGTCGCCGGCATTTAGTTTTGTCAGCCAGCTATTGACTTCTTCCTGATAGGCATTCTTGAATTCACTTCGTTGAGCAGGCGAGGATGCAGGAAATGCCGACCCTGTCAGGGGTTCGTAATAATTCATCTCTCGCAGTTTGGCGATCAAGTTCTTGTCGGTTGCCATGATCTTGTCCGCGCGGTTTTTGGCGGCATCGACGGCCTCCTTGTTGATCAGATTGGGCGAGTTCGCAGCTGTCTTCAGCTTGTTGCGGACGCCCAGCGCGGTTTGCATGTCCTGTTTGATACTCGACATGCTGGTCATGCCAAGATAGATCAGGACAATCCCCGCGATGGCACCGACACCGCATATGATTTCAAACAGAAAGCGTTTGACGATTTCGATCACGGCTTTCATGTCGCTTCTCCGAAACTCTTGCAGTCGATCATTGTGTCTGGGGCAGTGACAACCGCCTGGGAATTGTTACTCCAAGGGATGGTCGGCCAATTCAACAATGCTACTTCTTCTCTTCTTCCTCAGGCAAGTCAGTCAATACCACCTGAATCATAATGTGGAAGTGGTAGTCGTCATCAGTGTACTCACCGGTCAGCGAATCCTTGGTTCGTGGTCCGACCTTTGGTTTGGGCTTTTCGTTTCTACCCTTGCGGCCACTTCCAACTTCTCGCTCTTCCGCGACTGTTAGATTGATCTTGTTGAAAAAGAAACCTTGCCCGGGTTTGCGGCCAGCTTCTCGCAGCGATTTGACATATGTGCGATTGACATAGAGACCCTTCTCGAGCGCGTCCGAACCGGACACTTCTTTGTGAGGCGCATAGCCACGCAGCTCGATGATAAAACCAGGGCGTATTTCGCTTCCTTTCTTGGGGAACTCTTTGGTATTGGCATCCCAATAGTCGCCCTTCGGGAATTGGTCGTCCTCCACATCGATGTCGGCAACGAACTGCGATGTAAGCGATCTGATGAATACTTCGCCGCGTTTGTCGCGGGTCAGGCCAGCGGACTGGATGGCCGCCAGATATTCCTCCGAGTTCGTTGCGTCCTTAATCGGGTCGGGCGGGCTGGGCAATGCAGAATGGATCGCGGAGAGAATTTTGACCCAGGTGGTCCGGTTGGCCAGCAGCTTTTCGATCTTCTTCGCCTTCTCGAGTTCGATGGTGCCCTGCGAACTGAGTTGGCTGTGGTGACTCTTGAGCTTTTCTGCCGCACTGGAGATCAATTGACCATAGGGTCGCGGCGGGAGCGTGTTGGGCGGACTTAGAATGGTGCTCCATGCGTTGTCTTCGCTGACGGAAACATTGTGATCCCCTGAATTCAATTCGAGCGTGTTGCGGTCGGCCATCCCTCGAAACCAAACGACACCTGCGGTCAAGAGCAAACACGCTGCCGACGCTGCGAGGAACGGGCGCTTCTTTTTCCACACCGATGCCATCGCGATTTCCGGAGGGAGCAGATTGCTGTTGACCTTGCTCAGGTCAAGCCCCTGAAGTGCAAGTCCGTATGCGACGCTGTAATTCGAAGCATCGCCGGCGCCGCCTTCGGCATCGGGCAGTTTGATTTTGTTGAAGCGATCGACCTTGATCAGGTCGAGTTGGATATTCTGTTTGATATATTTTTGCAGCCCAGGCAGCTTGAATGCGTTGCCCATGCCGTAAACTTTTCCGATGTTCACCTCGCGATGGGTGGCTGTGTAGTAGCCGATGGAGCGTTGCAGCTCCTGAACGAGGTCGGCGAATACAGGTCGCATGGCCTGGAAAATCTGCCGGGCGTACTTGCTGGTTGCGGCTGTCCGTTTAAGTGTTTCGGCTTTGGAAAACGAGAGTTTGAACGCTTTGACCAGTGCTTCGGTGAAGTTGTTTCCGCCGAGTTGGATTGAACGTGTCCAGAGTGACGACTCGGTACCGACGATCAGATCGGTGCTTTCGGTTCCGATGTCGATGATGACGGTGGCTTCGTCGCCGACAAGTCCGTCGTAGTGCATCGCGTTGAATGCTGCCAATGGGGCGGCTTGCACGGCGACAGCTTCGATGCCTTGGGAATCGAAATGGACGAGATGGTCGCGGATGAGTTCGCGCTTGATCGCGAAGATACCGACTTCGACATCGGGGTTGCCTTCGGCTTCGAAGACCTGGTAATCCCAGACGACTTCATCCATGTCGAAGGGGATTTGCTGGTCGGCTTCGTAGCGTACGATGTCGGGTATTTTCTTTTTGTTTTCGACCGGTGGCAGCTTGCTGAATCGCGCCAAAGTTTGTGCGCCGGGCACGCCGATGACGATGCTGTCGTTGGTAATGTCATTTTTGGCGAGGAACTTTTCCAGGGCGGACGACCACAGTGCGTCGGGGTCGGCATCCTGCTGCGACATGATCTTGGAATGTTCGATGTAGTCGGTGCTGACGACTTCAACGCCGTCGCCGGATTGGCGCAGTCGCACGGCTTTGAATGCTGACTTTCCGACGTCGATTCCCCAAACCGTCTGCGGGCCTGCCATTGTTGCGACTCCTGTGGTTCGCGGCGATCAAGTTGCCAGGGTGGTTTTTCTACCCCTTGGGCGCATCAGATCGCGGTGCGGTTGCCATGAATGCGGCGGTTCTGCTACATTTTCTACGCAATGGGAGCTAAGTATCGGTTAACCACGCTGGGCTGTAAAGTCAATCAATACGAGACGGAGCAGGTGCGCGAACTGCTCGAGTCGTACGGCATGACGCCTGCGGCCAAGGGCGAAGACGCCGATCTCGCCATCGTGAACACTTGTGCCGTCACGTGCAGCGCGACTGCAAGAAGTCGACAGGCACTTCGTCGATCGGCGAATGGGCCATCCAAAACGGGTGCGACACCGACAATCGCCATCGGTTGTTATGCGTCATCAGACCCTGCCGCCATCGAGAAAATTCCCGGCGTGACGCAGGTGTTGGGCCATGACACCGACACTCTCAATGCAATCCGTCAAGCCGTGGTTGATCGATTCGCGGTGACGCCGGTTAATCGAGCCGAATCGGAGCCGTCACCCGACAGGAACAACAGCCATGATGCTGACGGTTTGGTTGCGATTGAGGGTGAGCCGGACGCATTGGTGCCGGTGGGGCTTCGCTTGCGATCCCGAACCGAAAAGGCTCCCCCCAGATCAGCCGAGACCGAGCAAAGCCCACCGGCGACACGTCAACCAACGGCGAAAAATCGATCTACTATTAATTATAGTATTCACCACGAATTGCCCATAGTCAATCCTGAATCGCAATTTTCGACCTCGATTCGTGAGTTTTCCACCCGGACCCGCGCGTTTCTGAAGATTCAGGATGGGTGCGATGCGTCGTGTACGTATTGCATCATTCCGAAGTTGCGGACGCGGTTGAGTTGGAAACCAATCGAGGTGGCCGTCCGCGAAGCCGAGGCGATGGTGGCGGCGGGTCATCGTGAAATTGTGCTGACCGGCATCTTCCTGGGAGCGTATGGCCGCGAGACGGCAATCCGTAAACGCTTTGAACCGGGACCGTCGCCGTTGGCGGCACTGGTTGAAGCACTAGCGAAGGTAGAGGGTTTGGCCCGACTGCGATTGTCGAGTTTGGAACCCGGCGACCTCGACGATGAATTGGTAAGTGTCATTGCGTGTCACTCGAACTGTGTGCCGCACTTTCACCTGCCGCTCCAACACGCCAGCGACGCGATCCTGCGCCGCATGAATCGTCAGTATACATCAGATGCATTCGTCGACATGATCGACCGCGTCAACAAGGCGCTCGACAGGCCGGCGATCTCGACGGACATCATCGTGGGTTTTCCGGGCGAAACCGAAGCGATGTTCGAAGAAACCATGGCGATGGCCCGCTACGCAAAGTTCTGCAAAATCCACGCCTTCCCCTTCAGCCCAAGACCAGGAACAGCCGCCGCCCGCTGGCCCAAAGATTTCGTCCACCAAGCCACCGTCAAAGAAAGAATGAACGCGCTGGCTGAGTTGGAGAAAGAACTGGCGCAAAACTACACAAGCCAGTTCATAGGCGAAACGCTCCGCGTCATCGTAGAAAGCACAAAGGGCGCAAGCGACAACAGCAATTCAAAAGAAACCAAACTCGCAACCGGCCGCTGCGACCGATACTTTGAAGTTCATTTTGAAGCGCCAAATAGCAAGCTCGGCGATGTGGCGCAAGTCAAGATCGACCGAGTGTCAAGTCGTCGCATACATGGTTCGATTGCGTAGGGTCCGCTGTGCGGACTGTATGTAATTGCATGTATCATCGAAAGCGATCCGCACAGCGGACCCTACACGAATGACATGAATCGGCGAAGCCGCATATTGACTTATCTTTGTTTGCTGGTGGCGGTTGGCTGCTGCTCGCTGTGGGCGTTGTCGAGGTTCATTTCCCCTAAGACGGTCTATGTGAGTTCGGGGTTGCATCGGTTCTTGAGTGTGGTTGGCCACCCGGAGAGAGTGCAGGAATTCGTTGGGCGCAAGGCAGCGTCTTATTCTGAGTTCGAGGAGTGGAAACTGACGTTTGCGTTTGACAGCGACAGCGTCCCTACAGCAATAAGTGCGAATGAGTTAGAAACGTATTACACCGTCGAATTGTATCGGGGTGCATTTGTTACAAATGCATTGGAACGAACACGCGCAACTGTTGTCGGTGCTTCAGTTGAAGTTTCCGTTGGGATTACCAAGAGTTTCGAGATTCCTCTGTGGTCTTTCGCAGTACTTGCTCTGGTGTACCCGGCATACCAATTGCTTCGATTGAACAAGCGCAAGCGGCGGAGCGGGTTGTGCGAAAATTGCGGGTACGATTTGAGAGGTTCGGTGAGTGGGGCGTGTTCGGAATGTGGCACGGAGATTATAGAAGTCGCATAGGCCTTCGAAGCGCTACTCCGGCCATCCAACGCAAATTGTATTTCTTAGATTGAATTGGTCCGCACAGCGGACCCTACATGGATGGAGCGGCTATTCGTCGTCTTCGTCTTTTCCGGCGGCCATGATGCGTTCAATTTCATCGGCGGGCAGGCCGCGGTCGACTAGCGTGCGTTTTAATTCGTTGTTGGACTTGGTTGTTTCGACGTTGCACCACACGACGCCAACGATCACAGCAATGCCTGTCAGGCATCCCATCACGATGGCGATTTGTGGCAGTTCGAACAACGTTGACCAGGCTGTTTCAGCCAGCATTTAACGACCTCCAATATCGGCGGTATCGGGTGGCGGCCGGTCCTTTCCGGCTGCTTTGCGATGGCGCTCAGTTTTGTATTCGTGAGCCCCGACGGTTTATTCTAGAGCCTTCGCGTTTCGGGCTTTGGTGGATCGTTTCGCCAAGCACTGGGTGGCAAGCACCCAGTGGCACACCGACTCGAGTTTTGGTTGCATTACGGTTGTGTCGATTGCTGTCTAAGCATTTTCAGGAATTCCTGGGTTTGTTTGTCGTTGGGGTCGAGTTGGAGGGCTTTTTCGGCTTCTTTTTTTGCGGTTTGGATGTCGCCTAGGATCAGGTGGGCGACGGCTAGGTTGTATTGGGCTTTGGCGAAGTTGGGGTCTAGCTTCAGAGCGGTCTTCAACTGTACGATGGCCTCCTGGGTTTGCTTTTGGTTTAGCAGCAGCAGGCCCAGTTGTTCTCTGGCTGGTGCGAAGTTTGGGTCTAGCTTGATTGAGGTTCGCAGGTGCTGGTCGGCTTGTTTGAATTGGTGTAATTCCAATGCGAGGGCGCCGGTGTAGTAGTGGACTTGAGCGTCGTTGGGTGCGTGTTCCAGGATGTGTTTGTAGTGTTCGTAGGCTTCTTGTTTATGGCCGGCTTCGCTTAGGATCTGGCCGAGTTCGCGTTCGACGTTGTGTTGGGAGTGGTCTATTTCCAATGCTTTGCGCATGTTCAGGATCGCTTCGCCGTATTCGCCTCGTTTTCTTTGGACGCGGGCCAGTTGGGTGTGGAGGGCTGCGATATCGGGGCGGGCGTCTAACGCGCTGCGGGCACTTTCTTCTGCCGTCTCCAAATCACCGTTTAGCATGTGCAGCCAAGTTAGTTTGATGTCTGTTTCGGGATTGTAGACTACGCCCCACTCTTGTGTGCGATTCAGATGTTTGATTCCCTCGTCGCGATGACGGGCGACGGTGGGACTGATCTCTAGTTCGAGGTTGAAGTCCGGCGACCACGCTCGATCACCACCAATACCGGTCCGGTCGAAGTGCCATGCGCCGGCATATCCATGGTACTGGACAACAGCGTTGTGGCTGCTTGCTAATAGCAGTACGCCGCCCATTGCGAGAAAAAGTTTGCCGGACGTCTTGGTCTTGCCGCCTTGTTTGAACGTCAGGTTTTGAAACGAAACGTCGGCATCGAAAAGCATGCGTACGAACTTCAGGAGTACAAATGCGAAAATGGCTGCGATGCCGGCAGACATCAGGAATGGGAAGTTCCCGTAAAGTCCCCACCATGAAAATAGAAAGAACAGGAATCCGGCGGCTAATATCAATTCGTCGCGCTGCGGTAAGGTTTCGGGTTGGTGCTTTGCGGACGGGGTTGGTTTGCGAATGAGGCTTAGTAGTGCGAACCATGCGGGCGGAATCATGCACGAGATGCCAATGGCGAGGACGAAAGGCGAACCTTCCGAAAGTCCCCAGCCTATTAAAAAAGCAGCGCCGGTTGCGATGAGTAGCAAGACGGTGTTTAGCGAAGTCCAGAAGGATCGTTTGGATTCGGCGGCGGTTTTCGTTCTTGACGTTGGGCTTATAGCGGTCGAGCCGAAACCGAAACTCAGCGCATCGGTCGGGCACGATGTAATGCAGTCGGCGCACTTCATGCAGCCAGGGTCGACGACCATTCCGTATTGAAACACTTCTTCGGCGACACTGACGTTCGATCCGCACACCGTCGTACACACGCCGGATTGTACGCAGGATTCGTTGACGCGCACGCGATACGGTGAAGCGGTTTCCGCGAGGACGAAAACGCCACCGTATGGGCAGGCGTAGGTGCAGAAGCCTTTGTTGCCGAGAAAATAAACGATACTGAAGCCGGCAAGGGTGAAGGTCAGGATCGCGAAAATCCAGCCGGGGAACGTTTCCCAGAAATGTTCGGTGACGAAAGCGGTCGTCCACGGCGGGTTGTAGTCGGTCTTGACTGGGTCCATCCAGACGGCGCACCAGCGGTAGATGACTGGCCAGGCGAACATGTAGATGGCCATGCCAAGCGGTACGAGCATGAGCAATCGTGAGCGGAGCGGTTTCGGTTGGATGCCCATGCGCTTGAGCAGCCAACCGCAAAGGTCCTGGTATGCCAGGAAGTGACACGCCCATCCACAGACGAAGCGACCGAAGATGAGCGTCAAGAGGATCGCCAGCGCGAAGAAGATGAACCCGGCATTGACGGCACCTGTTTTGAGCGTCTCCATCGATTCGGAGGGTTCGACGGGCGTGATCGTGCTTCCAAACTTTAGCCAATAGACGATGTGAGCCAGCATCAGAATGTGAACGCTGACGAGCGAGAACACCCGCCACTTCGCGGCGCGGGAGATGGGTCGCGGTGCCGATGGTTGCGCGACGTTGAGCGGGATGTTGGTGCGCTTGGCCATAGGTGATTGCAGTATATCGTCATCCAAAAAACGAGCCGCCACATTTCTGTGACGGCTCGCGTTTGGTTGGAAAAGATTTGGAAAATGCGCCGACGATTCGCTATGGAATCGAGCAACCTGCGGCGGGCGAATCGGGCCCGGTCATGCCGCCAAGTGCGTTGTAATCGTTGTCATCGACGTCGCCGTCCGCATCGGTATCGAAGCAGGCACAACCCGCACCGAAGACCTGGGGACCGCTGCCAATGTCGCCGGTGAAGCATTGCTGCATCAGCATGTAGTCTTCCAGGTCGCGATCGCAGTCGCCATCGCCATCGCCTTCAACCGTCGAGCAAGTTTCGCAACCGGCACCGTCGTTGGTCAGGGTGATGGTTCCCGAACCTTGTTCGTTGTTGGCCCAACCGCCTACGCGAAGCAGGTACGATTGGCCACCAGTGACGGGCGCGATGAGGCGAGATGAGAAATTGCTGCATCCAGTCCCGTCGTCGTTGCAAGCGAGGAAGTTGGCGATCAGGCTGCCACAATCAGTGCCTTCGTACATGACCAGATCGCTGTCGTAGGTGACGGAGTTGCACGTGCTGGCGGTCAGCGTTCCACTGCATTCGGGTTCGTAGATGAACCAGATATCATTGACCGTTTGGCCGCCATCGCCCTCGACCGCACAGGCTGGGTGGTTCGGCCCGTCGGTGGTGGCTCCGATCGTCGTGAAGACCGTCGGGCCTTCAAAAATCGGGGATGCATCTTCGCAGTCGTCGGACGTTTCGATGTCGCAGTTTTCGTCGCAACCGTCGCCCGGCGTGGTGTTTCCGTCGTCGCATTCTTCGCCCGGGTCCTGGTTGCCGTCACCACATACGGGCGTCGTTACGACCGGGACGATTTTGTGGACGCTGCTGCCGGCAACGATGTACATCTCGCCGAGGCCATCTTCACCGAACGCGACGATCGACGAGAGTGATCCCAGTTCGGATGTGCGGTTGGTCTGTTCGGTGACGGTGGTGCCGTCGTATTTGATTGAGAAGATCCAATTTCCGCAGAAGTCGGCATAGAAATACGTTCCGTGCAGCGACGGTATGTCGCAACCACGATAAACGTATCCGCCGATGATCGAGCAGATGAATCCCGGGTGTGTCGGGTCACCGCTGTGGCGGACGTCGAGGATCGGATCGACCAGGTTCGGATCTGTCGCAACGCAGCCATACCCACCGTTGTTGGTCGGTGTAGCAATGAAGCCTTCACGACAGTCCCAGCCGTAGTTTTCGCCGCTGGAGACGGCGGCAGACTCGAAGTTGATTTCCTCGCGGGCGTCCTGCCCAACATCGCCGACGTACATGTCTCCGGTTAAGCGGTCAAAGCTGAAGCGCCACGGATTTCGGAATCCCACGGAATAGATTTCATCGCCGTACTTGTTGCCTGAGGGGATAGCATAGGGCGATGCGGCATCGACATCGATGCGAAGCATTTTTCCGAGAAGTGAGTTAAGGTCTTGCGCTCGGTTGAACGGATCGTCTCCGCTGCCACCATCGCCCATTCCGATGTAGAGCATGCCGTCGGGACCGAACTGAATTTGGCCGCCGTTGTGATTCGGGAAATCCTGATTGATGGTGATGATGGTCTGGGCGCTTCCGGCATCGGCGATGTCCGGGTCGCCTGAAACGGTGTACCGTGCGATCACGGTGTTACCGGCAGTGTTGGTGTAATTGACGTAGAAGAATCCATTCGACGCATAGTTCGGATGGAAGGCCATGCTCAGTAATCCGCGTTCGCCACCGTTGGCAATCAACGTGCCGATGTTCAGGAACGGGGTGCCCAACACGGAACCGGTTTTGAGAATCTTGATCTGTCCTGAATTCTGCTCGACGATAAACAGCCTGTCGGGATCGCCCGGAGGAGCCGCGACGCCAACGGGCGAGCTCAGTCCGGTTGCTACTTGAATGGTTGCAATCGGGACATCCGGGAAGGCTTGGCACTCATCGGGAATGTCATTGGCATCGCAATCGAGGCTGACCCCGTCGCTGATGTCTTTCGTGTCCAATTCGCCGTTGCTGTTGCAATCAACGATTCCGATCGGGCCGGTCGTCGAAGCCAGGACGGCGGTCGGCGTGCCGGGTTTGAAAATGCCCAGCGTTACGTCGGTGGTTTGCGGAGCGCGGTTGGCGTCGAAACGGAAGTTGTACATCGTACTCCAACGAATGGCATTGGCGTTTGGATTGGTGCCGAAGTCGTCCGTTTCCCAAGTGACGGCTGAGCCAGAGAAAGTGCCTAGCCAATCGGTTTGGTCGTATGGTTCGCCGCTGTGGGTGTGGACATCGTGGAATCCAATATTCGAAACAGTGGCGGTCGGATCGATTGGAACGCTAAATGAACCGATCGAGCGATCGGAGTTCAGGTTCTGTACGGCATATTCGTAGTGCCAAATGCCGCCGCCGAGGTCGGTGGCTTTGGCTGCGAGAAGGACAAGGCCTTCGTTCGGGATGCGGACATTGGTCTCGACGACCGAGGCGTCATTGTCCTGCCACGCACGAATACCAGGTTGTTCACGCTGCGTTGTTGAAGCGAGCGAAATGTTCCAGTTCGATCCGCTGCCCGACACATTGATCTGGCGATAGGAGGCATTGTTGTCTCCGTTGCCATCCGCAGCATCGTCGGCTGCTATGTAGTGGCCTTCAACGAAATATGTACCGCCGCCATCTTGTGCCGGGTCGAGATCGGAAATTGGTACTTGCAGACGCTTGTAGGTTGAATCGCCAGTGGACCCCTGGTCGCCATTGGTGAATGGATAGGGAAAGAATCCTGTATGGGCGTTGACTTCGGAGCGCGGACCGAGACGACCTTGCGATCCATTGAGGCCGCAGCAATACGGATCTGAACAACCCACACCGAGTACGCTGCCGCCCTGACCACTGCAACCGCAGCCGCAGATGTTTTGGGTCAGGGCCGTAAAACCATGTTTGAGCCAGCTTTGGCCGACTTGTTCATAGCGACCGTCCTTGAGGCGGTACATGTTCTGGGCGATGACCGGGTGTTCGTTGGTTCCGGAGATCCAATTCAGGTTTTGGTTTCCGATGTTGCATGATGTGGTTCCGACAGCGAATGCTTCCATGCCATTGAGGCTTGAATAGTTTGAGACGTCCAGCAAATCACCAACGATGACGTCGGTGCCGGGGCCATCGCAAATGGTGCCGCCATTGCCGCCACGTTCGGTGCCTGCTTCGGGGCGCGGGCGTGGTGTGTCGCCGCCCGTCCAGACGAGTTCGGTTTCCATCGTGAATGATCCGATCGATCGGCCAGCCAGCGATTTGTCGTTGAGTTGAGTCGCCAATGCATCGCTGATGACAACTTCCATGCCTTCGGCGAGCAGTTTCTGCCCTTCAATATCGAATCCGACCTTTATGGGTTGGAGTTCCAATCCGGCAATCGGTACATCGCTGCGACGGTCGTCGGTCAAAACTATCGAAGAAGGCAATTTGAGTTGCAGCGTCGAGATTTCGAGCGTGGTATTGTCTTTGAAAATATAGAAAGGTTCCGAATGTTCGATCCGGTCGGTTTCAAACGTCGAATAATATCCGTCCTGTGTGGTCAGCTGGAGGTCGACACTGGCGTCGAGGGTCATGTTAACGCGCCCCAGCGGAGTCGCGGGGCTGGAATCATTGGACCTGCCGACTCGCAAGCCGAGTTCGGTCAATGTTTCGCGGTCAAATTCAATCGAGGTGATTCCCTCGTTGGCAGACCAAATGGCTTCGGCGTGGGTGGCAGTGGTGAAGCATGCCGCCAACAAGAATGTACTGCAAGCGATCGAGGTACTGTGGGTCCGCATGTTGATGCTCCGCTGTTGTTGTCGTGTCGAATAGTGTTGTCGTGTCGAATTTGGCGTTCGTTTGTTGGGTTTAATCCTGATTGCTTGGATGGTGTACGCTTCCAGTCCGCACCTAACGTCGGGTCAACAGAAACCTTCTGTCGTGCGGTTGTCGAGAATCGTACGCGCATTGCCCAAGAATCTGGCGGGTATAGACTCCGTGATTGTTGGCATGGGTTGCCATGCGTTCGGATGCACCCAAGATAGCAAGCCGGAGTGCGCGAAACAAGGATCGCGGGCGTTTGCGTCTGTTGGTGTGCTGTACTTGTAGTTTGGCAATAAATTGGACACACAAAATCGGCTGCGTGCGTACTGGCGGCTAGTGCGCCTTGCTGACCAGGCGATGTTTCGGTGTTGGGCGGTGGCGTGGAGTTCGTTGGATTCAAAGAGTGTCATCATTTGGCACTCTTGATTGCGAATCGGAATTCTTGAATGGGTCATTTTAAGGTTAACAGAATCTTGATTGTCGGATGCGGGTACGTCGGTACGTCGCTGGGGAAGGCGCTGGTGGCCGATGGGGCGTTTGTGCGCGGCACGACGACATCGCCCGACCGGGTTGAGGAGATTGCTGCGTGCGGGATTGAGCCTGTTGTTCTCAACGTCAACAACGAAAGTGCGGTGTGTGAAGCAGCGGTCGGGTGCGATGGTGTAGTTCTATGCGTGGGGGCTGGTCGGTCGCGTCCGTATGACGAAGTGTATTTGCCTGCCGCCCGGAGCATCGTCGCCGCGATTCGAGCTGGTGGCGTTCGACGCCTTATCTATACGTCATCGACGGGCGTGTATTCCCAGGACGGTGGCGAGTGGGTTAATGAAGAGAGCGTTACCCAGCCGAAAACGGATAATGGAAGAGTGCTGGTCGAAGCGGAACGCATTCTGCTGGATCGTGACGGCTACGGCGAATCGGGTCATCGGACGAACGTTTCCGTGGTTCGATTGGGCGGGATTTATGGGCCAGGCCGCGAGTTGGTGAACTTTGTCCGACGGGCGGTAGGCACTGCGCGATCGGATGGCTGTGGTTTTGTGAATCTTGTTCATCTGGAAGACATCTGTGATGTGCTGACGCGGTTATTGATGGTGGATCATCATGGCGTGTTGAATCTTACCGATGACGCGCCGGTGACTAGGCAAGAATTCTATGACAGTTTGATTGCAGAACATGACTTACCTGCGATCGGATGGTTGCCAGCAGAGAATGATTCGCTGGGTAAGCGCGTCAGCAACAAGCGAGTCAAAGAGCTGCTTGGGTATCGACTGAAGCATCCAAGGCACTGCTAGCTTCACTGGGTTTGCGATATGTCTGTCAAACCGCACAACAAGAGCAACACGCTAGCCGCATGTCCCTGTTGCGGGCTTGTGCATCGTATCGGTTCGATACCAGATGGCATGCGAGCCTGTTGCAGCCGCTGCCAGACGCGACTTCATCGGCGTCTCGGTGCGCTGCATTGCAATCGGCGGACGGCGGCTTTTGCGCTGGCGGGCTTCGTGCTTTATCCGGTGGCGATCGGTTTGCCGATGATTCGCGTCGATCAATTCGGGCACCACAACGATGCGAGCATTTTGGAAGGGACAGCCACCTTGCTTTCGAGCGGGCATGTGTTGGTTGGCGTGGTGGTGCTGCTTTGTTCGATTGTGCTGCCGCTCGGTAAATTGCTGTCGCTGCTACTTTTGTCAGCCGGCGGATTGCTGATGCGCCGGGAGCATCGGGCGTTGACGTATCACATTGTTGAATTCACGGGTCGATGGGGCATGCTCGATGTGTTGCTGGTGGCGATTCTGGTCGCGGTTTTGAAGCTTGGCGATATGGTGGAGGTGTCGGCTGGCCCGGCTGCCCTGGCGTTTACGGCGTGCGTGGTGTTGAGTCTGTTGGCGTCGGCAGCGTTCGATCCGCATAGCCTCTGGTCCGATGTAGAGAAGAGTTCGGCATCTAAAGCATGAATACCGAAGAAAGCCATTCAAACGATAACAATACCGGTAATGGTTCTGACGGCTTGCCTGATGCCATCATGCTTCGGGATGGGCGGTCGTCCTGGATTTGGTTGGTGCCGTTGCTCGCGGCGATCCTCGTTGGGTGGATCGGGTATCGTGCGTGGCATTTGCGCGGAACGGTGATTTCGATTCATCTTGATGAGGGATACGACTTGCGCGCCGGGGATGATGTGCGCTTTCGGGGGATTGCCGTCGGAACGATTCGATCGATCGTGCTGAATAAAGAATTGGAAGGTATCGAGATCAAGGCTGCATTGCATTCCAATGCTTCCGGTCTGGCTCGTGCGGGTAGTCGGTTTTGGGTGGTGCGTCCACAATTGGATGTAACGGGAGTAGCTGGTCTGGAGACGATTGTCGGCCCGCGCTACCTTGCGGTGATACCCGGTGATGGTCCGCCAAGCGATCGTTTCGTGGGGCTTAATGAACCGCCGTTTGTCGAGTCAATCGAACCGGGCGATCTTGAAATTACGCTGGCGACGTCGAGGCGCGGAAGCTTGCGGGCAGGTGCGCCGGTCTTGTATCGGCAGGTGCAGGTTGGGACGATTCTGTCTGTCGGGCTGGCGAGCGACAGTGCGAGCGTTGAAGCGCGGGTGCGGATTCACAAGCCCTACGTGCGGTTGATTCGATCAGAGACGCGATTCTGGAACGCCGGCGGCATCGATGCAACGTTCGGTATTCGCGGGATGAGCATTCAAACCGAATCGATTGAATCGTTGTTGGCTGGCGGGGTGGGCTTGGCGACGCCGCCGTTTGCAGGGGAAGTTGTTCATAACGGGCATCGCTTCAGCCTATCAGAGAAAGCCGAGGAGGAATGGCTCTCGTGGGAGCCGGCGATTCCGATCGGCAGTTCGCTCTTGCCAGCCGGTGCGACGATGCCGACACCGATGCGGGCAGTAATCGGCTGGAAGGAAGGTCGCTGGCTCAAGTCGGATCGTTCGCGTCAGGGCTGGGTCTTGCAAACCAAGTCGGGCTTGCTCGGGCCGGCTGACTTATTCGCACCGGGAGAGAGTGCGGGCGAAGACGCGGTGCTGCTGGAGGTGGCGGGTCAGTCGATTGCACTACAAGGCGATCATCAGGAATACGTTGGCGGGCTGGCAGTCTTGCCCGAACGAATCAGCAACAACGTATGGCCGTCCGCCGACCGTCGCAACGCAACCGAACCGGAAGACTGTCTCGTCTTCGCCGACCCAGCTACCAAGCCGATGCCGCTGGCCGCTTCGCGTTTGACCAAGGTCGAAGGCAAATGGCAAATCGATTCGGCGCTAGGCCTAGATGAAATGTGGCACGGCGCGCCCGTCATCGCGCGAAAGGATGGCACGCTCGTGGGTTTGATGCTGATCGAAGACGAGTCTGCCGTCGTGGCGATGTTGTCTTCGGAAAAGGTGACGTCAGAAGCTGAGCAGACACCGAACGAAGACTAACCATCATTGACATTCAACAATCGCGTTCTGAATACGGTCCTACGATCACGATGGCTTTTCCGCATTCGGGGCACATGTCACCTGTCAGGCCCACCAATAAATATTCGCAGTGGGTACAGCGGGGCTGCTCGAAGTTGATCTCGAATTTCAGTTCGCAGTGGGCGCATTGGGTCTTACCCGGGTTTAGCGATTGATTGATCTTGCAGCGCGGGCAGGTGATTTCGATTTGGACGAGCGCGTCGCCCTGGTCGGTCTTGTCGATGGCGGTTTCGGTGCGGGCGTTTATTCGCCAGAGTACGCAGAGGGCTATGGTTGCGAAGGATGCGGCGATTCCGGTTGCGGCGGCGAAACGGCCAAGAGCTTCGGTGTTGGTGGCCCGCCATTCAAGAATTTCGGCAATGAGGATTAAAGAGGCGAAGATCGCGGTAACAATTGTGGCTCCGATACTAAATCTGCGGACCCAAAATTGAATGGGTTTCAGGAGGCAAAACGTAACCATGTTTGCATGGGCAATGCAGGCCGAGACCGCGGTCAGGACAACAAACGTTACGCCAGCGGCATGCCTTCCGGTCGGCATGAAAATCTCAAAGATAGCAAATGCGCATGCGGGGATGGCTGTGACGATACCCAACATTCGTAGTCGGCGCGGGAGAGATTTATCATCACCGGCGTGACATAGAACGGCCAGCCCTAACAGGCAAAAAATGGCGTTGCCAGTGTTCCAATATCGACCAGACATTGGATATCGCCATGTGCCCCAGATGGCTATGTTGTATATAGAGAAGGTTCCCCAGACCACTGCGATTCCTGCCCAAGAAGCGCGGGATCCGAAGCGTGTTCGTGACAGCCATAGCAGGCCGATCGTCAGAAGCGCCGTGGGAATTAGGAAGAACATTGAAAAGAAGAGTCCGTCGTCGAGTCGCCGCCAATTGAAGAGGCGAGCCAACTCCCAGATGAGTGCTAACGATCCGAGGTATTCCAGAATGACGACGACGATTCCGACAAACCCCGCCGCATGAAGCCGCGTGCGGTCCGTCAAAGCAGAGACGGGCATGAGTATCGCGCATGTCACGGCTGTCGCAATCCCAGTGCCGATGACTTGCCATGTCCACGTGGACTGGAGGAATGCAACTGCGACGATGCCCAAGCCACAAGCAATCGCCAATGACCAAAGCATGATGCGCAGCATCAGTTGTTGAATGTTCATGTATTCGACCTTGAATGAACGTGCTTCGAGTGTTGACCCGAAGGGTTCAGCCTGATTGCAATGTTGCCGAAGCGTTGCGCGTGGTCAAAGAAACTTTTCCAATTCGTTTATATGTTCATACTGTCCGACATGGCATGTTGCTTTATCATGCAGGCATTCTATGCCGTTTGATGAGGGGGAATCTTTTGAAAATTGGGAAACACATTCAGGTGTGGCTTGGTGCCTTGTTGCTTGCAGTCGTCGGTTGCCATCTGAAAGAACCGACGTTGCTGCCCGTTTCGCATTCCGGCGCAGAATTGAAGACGGAGCGGGGCAAAGCTCACATCTATCACATCGACGACGAGCCGATCGCCAATTATGTGGAAGTCGTTTCGGACGCGGGCAGGGTTGTCGAAATCGGATATGGCGTTGGTACCAATGGCCAGATTAATGAGTCGGTCCTGCGTGTTCCGGGCAATGCGAATCGTTGTCGGCGGGTGCTGATTATTCTCGACAGCATTCCGTTTCATCTCGTTCAGGAAGCGTACGACAGCGGGCGGTTTCGGAATTTCTATCCGCCGAGTCGGGTGATCGCTCCGTTTCCGGTGATGACGGATCTTTGCCTCAACGAATTTTTCGGGACGTCTCCTGCGACTGCGGTTGAGACGGAATACTTTGATGGCGAGCGACTTCGCGATGGTTGGTTTGGTTATGCCGAAAGCGACAACTCGCTGTGGCTGTCGAAGGTCGATGTGAGCGTTCCTTTTTCGCAGCACAATCATGTTTACATGGACGCGGCGAACTGGTTTGGCCATGAATTGGCTTTGATTGAAGAGGCGCTGGTTGAGGGCGATTGTGGCGAGACGGTGGGTTATGTGGTTTCGACTTCGGCGCTGGGCGTGAGCGGGGGACGAAATGGGCATGTGGCTGGCTTGGTTACGCTGGATCGTTTTTGTCAGGCTTTGATGCATCGATTTCGTGGGGATATTGAGATCACGCTGCTGTCCGATCATGGGCATAATTTGCGAGAGAGTCGGCGGCTGAGTTTGCGGGAGGCTCTCGATGATTTCGGGTACGACGTTGGCGCGCGGCTTGAAGATGAAAACGATGTGGTGATACCCGAGTTCGGGCTTGTGTCTTGCGCGGTGATGTATTCGAATTCGCCGGGGCGGTTGGCGCGGGATTTGGCGGCTGTCGAGGGTGTTGAGTTGGTTGCGTTTCGTTTTCCTGATGGCGCGATCGGTGTTGTTGATCGTGGTGGTGAGGCGATTGTTACTGCGCGGGGGTTAAACGGAATGTCGGTCCCCCACCCTTCCGCTTCGCTTAGGGATGGGGCAGCCTCGCCAGGTGACGATGCTGGTGCGTTATTGTTTCGATACGATGTTTTGCGTGGTGATCCGTTGCGCATGGTTGAAGAGTTCAATCGATTGAAATCGCGCGGGAAGGTCGATTCGGATGGGTTTGTTCGTGATGCGGACTTGCGCGATGCGTCAATCGATTTGTTTTATCCGGATGTCTTGTATCGCTTGCATCGGGCGTTTGAGGGGTTGGTGGTGCATACGCCGCAAGTTCTGGTGTCGATTGAGGACGGCTGGTATGCGGGTAGTCCGTTCATGTCGCAATTCCTCAAGGAACGGGCGATTCACGGGAATCTAAACGAGAACAATTCGTTTGCCTTTGTTATGAGTACACAGGCGCAGTTGCCGGTGACGCTGCGGATGGATGAGGTTTTGGGCGAACTTCAGCTACTGGGTATTGTTCGTCGCGATTATTAGTTATTAATTGAGCGACGATTCCGACTCTGGTTTGACGCGCGGTCCAGGGAATGGTTTGCCAGTCAGGTAGAGGTCGCACTTGATGACTTTGCCGATCAGTTCTCTGCCGCGTTTGAGTTCGTCGCGCCGGTGGCGAATGACTTCGCGGTCGTGGCGCTTGTCGAAGACTTGGGCGATGTTGTTTGCTTCGACGGACCTGTGCCACCATTTCCGTAGTTTCTGCATTTCTTCGTTGGTTATTTTGAAATCGTCGAAAACATGAATCGTTTCTGACGCAGTGGCCGTCGCGATGGGTTGGATGATGTTTTTTATTTGGTTGTTTGCGGCAATGCGGAGGGCTTTCATCGGTGATGTCGTTGCCGAAAAGATCGCGTCTGCCGCCTTGGGGTCGCCGTTTACAATGTTTGTCGCTGCGCCGTTGATGACTTCGAGCAAGTCGGGGGATTCGGGTAATTCTGAAAGTGCGGTTTCTTCTTCTATCGAATCTAAAAAATTGATTTGCATCGCACCGCATTCTTCGGAGCTGACGAAGAACGCGTGGTTCCTGTCTGCGAGTCGTTGTTTGAAATCGAAAATTAACTCGAAGACGCCTTCTTCCGTTGCGTTGGCAATCTCTACTTCGAACCCGTTGCCGTTGAACCGTTCACCGGTCTGCAGTTGTCCGCCTTCTCGAAAGCCGTCGATCAGGAAGCGGCCCAGCAGTCGCGAGAAGTAGGGTTGCGACTCGACGGTGAGTGTAAAGCGATGGGCATCAAGTTGCTTGATGGTGGACGGCTGATCCATACGCGGAAGGTTCGGCGCGAATGTCAGTACGTGGCACTTTAAGGCGTCGTGATCGAAACCGTTGGCTGCGATGATGTGTTCTTTGGCGTAGACGGCTGCGAAGGGGAGGTTGATGAAGTACACGTCGGTCGTCGTCTCGGGCAGTTTTTGAGCGCGGAGGCTGGTGGCGACGAATTGTTCGCCGAATAATAGGCCCTTCCAGAGCAGACGGTTGACTTTAAGCATGCCGATTGACATGGCCATTGCGATGACAGCGAGCGAAGTCGTTGCGATGTAGGCGTTGCGGCGCTTGCGGTGGAAGGCAGCGGCTGGGCCGATGACCAAACCGATGGCGACAGCCACTCCGCATATGTAGCCGGAATGCGGCGTTGCGAGGACGGGGATCATCGGGGCCATCGCCAGGAGAATCCAGAGCGGCCAAATCCAGAACCCGCGGGCTTTGCGTGCCATCGCGAAGTAGATGCCGGCAACGGCAATCAGGATGCCAGCCATCAAAGCGATATCGAAGGGTGATTCGGTGAATGGGTTGTAGCGTCCACTGGGCCCGACGGCCATCGGTGCGACCCAGACGGCGCTGCTTACAAAGTGCAGAAGCTTGGCAGCGCACCAGAGTAAGAAGCCCGGTTCGGATGAGCGGCGGACGTAGACGTCGGGCATCGGTTCATAGAAATAACCGAGCCGCCAAATGAGAAACGCAATGCCGAGTACCGCGAATATGACGTAGGCGATGCGGCGATGCCATGCGTGCTTCCAGCCGCCGAATGCAACGTCCATCGCGACGAGGACCGCTGGTAATACGATTGCATTTTCGCGCGAGAACAACGCCCCGATCCACAGGATGATCGCCAGTGAAAGCAAACCGCGATTCGTTCTTGAAGCTTCGAGGGTGCTTGCCGTTCTCGAAACATTCAAATCCAGGTTTGAAGCATTCGCATAGGCCAGCATCGCACCGAGCAAGAGTACTGTTTGCAAAATCATGTTCTGAGCGGCGAGCCAGGCGACGGCATTGACGCTGAGCGGGTAGACCACGAACAGCATTCCGCCGGTGATCGCCCAAAAGCGGTGGCGGGTCATGCGATAACAAACGGCGCTGACGAGTATCGCCCCGATCCAATGGAGCATCAGATTGACCGCGTGCTGGGCAAAGACGCTGCCGCCGGTGACCGCGTAAACGATTTTCATTAGCGCGACGGAGAGTGGCCGGGAGTATTGGAATTGAACCGGATGGTCCTGCCACCACAGGTCGTAGAGTTCGTCGCTGCGGATGGTGGTGGCGTCGAGCAGTTCGGGTAGCGACCAACCGCTTTCGCGAATGGTGCGGTAGTGCCAGTGGTCGTCGAGACCGAGTCCGTCGTAGAGCGACCAGCCGTGGGCGAGGGTCACCGTTGCAGCCAGAACAACGCAAGCCACCGCGCGATGCGCCCAGACGCTGGCTTGCGAGCGCGTGGCAGTCTGCTCGGGTGCGGTTGCGTATGGCGCGTCGATAGAATTATTGACGGGCGTGTCCACTGCGAACGATTTCCTCGATGTTGCGAACGGTGGGGCGCTTGTGCAGATTGCGGTCCACCTGAATCCTCGCCGATTTCATCTCACGGTAGGCATCTTCGGCGCTGATGCCGCGCTTTGCAATGAGATAACAGAGTGCCATCGTCGCCGCACGTCCGCGACCGGCTTTGCAGTGGATGTAGACTTTTTGCTCGTCCCGCACGCATTGTTCGATAAACGCGATGCCGCGCAACAGACTTTCCTGCGATGGGCAGACCAAATCGATGGTGGGGAGGCGAAGCTGCGCGATGTTGAATCTTGTCATTTGCGATGTGTGGCCGGAAAATTCATCGCACATGTTGATGATCGCGCCGATGCCCTCGTTGTGTAGGTCCTGAATTTCATGCCTTCGCGGAATGCGACCGAGGAGGATATTGTCATCGATCCAATCCCATCGATGCCAGCCACCAACTACGCACATCAGGTTGCGATAACCAAGCGACGGGTAATACATCAACTTTGCAAATAGTCGGAGCAGCGTGTCGGTCATGGGCGCGGTGCCGCGTCGCGCAGATTGGGGAGCAGGCTTTCACCGTCGATTGCGGGCTTGCCGATTAATTCATCCATCTCGCCAAGCATGTCGAGCGCGGTGGGCATGACGTCGACGAGACGTGCGGTCGAAATTGTCGTGCCTTTCGGAATGTCCGGCCCGGCGAAAAACATCGGGACGCGCATGTCGGCAGCGAGGCACGAACCGTGGCCGCCTTCGGCGGACGGGTGGAACGACCATTCGCCATCGGCAAAGAGAATCACGTCGCCAGCTCGATCGGAGTCGAAGAATTCAACGATTTGCGGCACGAAATCGGGAAGCTCTGATTCAGCGGTCTTTTCGAGCCATTCGTGCGACGTTCGCCATTCGTCGTCTGACCAACTGCGAAGGAGTTGGACGAGCGGGTCGGGTTGAACCGATCTTTTGATAGCGTTGACAGCGGCTAAGTTCGCGTCGGTTGGATTATCCTCTTCAATGCGGTATTGCTTTGATCCAAGCAACTCGCGGCGTTCGATTTCAAATGTGTGATGGTCGGACAGTACCCGCACTTTGTCGTCGTCATCGCGGAGGCATGCGAGGGTGATTCCGGGCAGTCCGCCGCAAAGGCCGGTCTCGTTAGGGCGGATGATCTGTTCGACGGTGTCGGTTGATGCGCGCTGAGACCAGCCGTCTTCACTTTTGAAATGAATCGTGACGCGACGATACGCGCCATTGATAAACACCGCATCGCATCGATCGAAGTGTGATCGTCGCCAGGATGGTATTGAACCTTCGCTCGCCCCGCGGTGAATGCGCAGCTTGGTCGATTTCTTCAGCCAGGCGTAGAGGTCGGTGAACTGGTCGCGGTGGGCGGGTACGTGGCTGTGATCGGTGACGAGGATGTAATAGGGCGACGCATCGGGGCGGTTTTGTTTGATGGTTTCGGTGATGCGGCCTATGGCTTCGTCGGCGATGATGAGCCCTTTTTCGTAATCGTCGCTATCCGAACCGCAAAGGTGGCCCGTCGCATCGACACCGGGGAAATAACTTAAATAAACGGCTGGCCAACGCCCTGTTTTCTGGGCGAATTCTGCAACCATCGGCGCGGTGAGGCCGACGCGCTGGTCGGCATGTCCGTATCGATTGAAGACCCAATCCAGACCGGTACCGATCGCATGATCGAACGACTTGGTCGCTCCGCGGCGCGTGTGGCAACGCACGTTGACGGTCAGTTTGTCGTCGAGCAATTCAAAAAGCGTTGGGTTTTTGAAATCGGTGTTGACGGTTTGATACGTCAATGCGGATGAGTAGTCGCGCAAGAAGAATGTCTCGCGGTCAAACCATTGATTGCCCAGGATGCCGTGGTGACCAGGAAAGCAGCCGGTAAGCAGCGAAACGGCATTCGGATACGTAACCGATGGAATTGACGTGACGGCATTTCTAACACCAACGCCGCCCTCGACAAATTGCTTCTGAATGTTTGGGAGTTTGCCGGCATTCAGAAGTTCATTGAATCTCGTGTGGTCCAGACCATCGACAAAGAAAACAACGACGCAAGGTTCATCCTTGTCTTCGGTCCACTCGAACGTCCGCATGTTCAGGCGGTTGTCGAAGCAGCCGAATGTCGATAGAGCAAAGAATAAATACAGACCGATCGTCGCGGCGAAGCGGAAGCACTGCATGAACATTTACTCTCCGTCTGCAGGGTTTCCGTTGACCAATCCGGAGGGCAGCCGTTCGTCGGCGAGGAAAGGACGAAGGCGTTCGAGGAACGAGTTGATCTCGGGGTAGTCGCCGTCGTCGTGCTTGTTGCCTTTGAGGTAGTCGAGCACGAGTTTGACGTGTTCTTCGGACGTACTCATGCCGTTCGATTCGAGATGGTGGCGAACCGCATTGCTGCCGCTTTGTTGCCCCAGGACCAGTTCGACCGGACCGGCGCCGATGGCTTCGGGTGGGAACGGTAGGTAGGTGTCGGGGTTTTGCAGGATGCCGTCCTGATGGATGCCGGCTTCGGTGCGGAAAATGTTGGTTCCGATGACGGCTTTGTTGGATGCGGGCTCGAACCCGGTGAGTTTGGCGACGAGCTTTGATAATTCCGAAAGTGCTTTCGGATCGACGGTCGTCGATTTCTTGAATTCGTCTTCGTGCAGGTTGAGGGCCATCACCACTTCTTCAAGGGCGACGTTGCCCGCTCGTTCGCCGACACCATTGACGGTGCCTTGAACAACGTTGACGCCTTCCTTCACGCACGCAAGTGAATTGGCGGTGGCGAGTCCGAGGTCGTTGTGGAAGTGGACGGCCATCATCGCGTCGTCCATGTTGGCGACGTTGTCTTGAATTCGGCGGACGGTATCGGCGCACTTGTCGGGCGTCAGGATGCCGACGGTGTCGGTGAATCCGATCGACATGGCGCCGGCTCTGATGGCCTCGTTGTAGATTTCATATAGAAATTCAGGTTCGGTTCGCGATGCATCCTCCGGACCGAACGAGATGATCTCAAAAGATTTTTGTGCGTAGTCGATGGCTTTGACGGCAGTGTCGATGATCTGCGACTTCGACATGTGGTGCTTGTGTTCGCGGTGCAGCGGGCTGGTACCGATGAACAACGTGATCGCGCGTTTCAACGGCGACACGTTTGAGAGGGCATCGGCGGCTAGGTCGATGTCGGAATTTACCGTTCTTGAAAGCGCCGACAGAACCGAACCCTTGACGTTCTTGGCAATCAGGCGAATACCTTCGACGTCGTCGGGACTGGCGGCTGGGAATCCGCAATCGATCGAATGCACGCCGGCGGCTGCCAGCGCTTGGGCGATCGCTAGTTTTTGTTCGGGGTTAAGGCGGATGCCTGGCATCTGGGCGCCGTCGCGCAGGGTGGTGTCGCTGATCCAGACGACGGGTTTCTTCTTGTGTTGACGCAGTACGAATCGTTTGACCTTGCGATTGATCGCGCTGAACATGGTCATTGCCTCCGACACGCGGTGGCAGCCGGCGCGTGGTTTGCAGATGGTGAATCTAAACTGTCGACTGCCGGCATCGCGGGGGATGCAGTCGCCCCAACGGCGGACGGACCCGTCTCGGGATCAAAAAATCTCGCCACCAAACCAAAGTAGTATGCCTTCGCGTACGCCGCAAAGCCAACATGTCCACCACCCGGCAGAATCACCGAAGCCACGTTGGGGTTATCCGTCGTAGCCACCAAATCGGCGATCTCTTGTGCAGGTGCCAGTGGGTCGTTGACACCATGCACGAATAGCATGGGCGTGCGAACCTTCGAGAGTTTATCGTAGAACTTCTTATTTTTGTAGGGCAGAAAGCGAACCAGGGCGAATGCCTCTTCTACGCCATTGGGCAGGGGCACGCCGCAATGGTTGAATTCTTCCTGGATGAGTTGCTGGAGGCTTCCGCTGGGGTTTTCGTAGCCTTTTCGGATCATCCGGTTCCGGATGGTTTCCTGAATGGCGTGATAGACCGGGTCGGTGAGGGGGCCACGCGGTGTTTCGAGTTCGTCTCGGAGACGCTCCCAGCCGAGGATTGGCGAGAACAGGATGATGCCCGCGCGAAATCGCCTGCGCCCGGATTCGTGTGTCGCTTTCAGTTCCTGCCGGATTCGCTCGGAGAACAAATGATTTTGCGGTCCGACGGCATCGTACCAGCCGGTGGAGATCGCAATGTTCGCACCCCAGCAATATCCGATTAGACCGGTGCGCGATACTTCGCTTTTCGCTTCGAGCCAATCGGATACGAACATCAAGTCGTCCGATTCGAGTACGCCCCATGTGTGATACAACTCCGGGTGGCGGGCTTCGGTTTGACCGTGGGCTCGAACTTCCAACGCCAGGACATGGTAGCCAGCCGACTTGAGGTATTGGGCCATGTCTTGTGTGCGCTGCACACCGTTGTCACCGAACAGCCCCGGGAGGATGACGATGCAGTCTGATTCGACGACTTGTTCGTCGCGCATGGCGTATCCGATCCGGCCGGAAAGTTCAAAGCGATCTTCTATCGGAACCAAGATGTCTTCGAACCCGTCCCATGGTGGGGGTGGCGTGTCGATGTGACTGTCGCGACTTGCACATTGGGCTGTGCAGGTGATGCCTTCGAGGTTCCCAAGCAGTGTTCGCAGGCCCTCTTCGCGGATTCCGAAATGATCGTAGACGTTGATGTTATTGCCATTGGCGTCGTGCAAGTCTTCGGTGAGCAGTGCCGGTTCGTCGTCTGACGGAAAGTGGTTGGCGAGCATAGCCTGCGTTTGGGTGAGCCATTCGCGTGCTGGTGGATTGGCTTGCGCGGGTTCCGTTCGATTCGCAACGGGTTCGGCGACTTTGACCTGATGGACCTGTTCGGGGCTTACTTCAAAGGATTGCTCGGAAAGGCAGCCGGTGATTCCGCACAGCGTAATGCATAGCGGCGCAATGCATACACTATGGGTCAGAAACGTTTCGAATCTGTTGCTCATAGGAATGGAGATACACAGAAGTAAGCCGAGTTCGTGTCCGCCGGTAGCAGCGGGTTTGCTAGTCGAAACAGCTTATCGACCGGTGCGCAATCGTGCAACGTACCGCATGGGAACGACAGTTGGTTGGTTTAACGCTTGGTGGACGCGCGTCTCCGGTGGGCGAGGGCGGCCATCATCATCATGGCCGTGATGCCGCTGTGGATCATTCCTACACCGCAGATGCCACGCATGTCCGTCCCTTCATCGTCGGACAGATCAAGATCGGCGGTTGGGCGCTGCTCGCGTGGGTTGTTGGTGACGACGCGCATGATTCTTCCGGAAAACAATTCGGTGTAGTAGAGGTTGCCGTCATTGCCGAGAGCGAGATCGACGGGTCCGTTTTCGAGTTCGACGAAGATTTCGTGGCTGACGATTTCGTCGCTATCGAAGACGGCACGGAAGATGGCCTGGGTGACGTAATCGATGTGGAAGAGATTGTTGTCGAACTCGGTGGCGTAGCGCTGGCCGTCGTAGAAAACGCTGCCGGAGATCGATGACCCTTCGTCGTGATAGGCGAGGATGGGGTTGGTGAAGCCGTCGGCTTCCGCGGTTTCGGAGAAGCCTTCGACTTCGGGCCAGCCGTGGTTCTCGCCGGCTTTGACGAGGTTGATCTCTTCGCGCTGGGCTTCGGCGCTTGATCCGACGTCCATGACGAAGAGCTGGCCGTCGGGTGAAAAACAGAATCGAAACGGGTTGCGAAAACCGGATGCGAAAGTGGCCCGCTTGGCGCCGGTGGGCGTTTCGAATGGGTTGTCGTCGGGCGTGCTGCCGTCGGCATTGATGCGGCAGACCTTGCCGGCCAGCGATTGAATGTCCTGGCTGTTCTCGGGCGTGCCGATGTCGCCGATCGAGAAGTAGAGCGTACCGTCGGGTGCGAATCGAATGCAGCCGCCATTGTGAACCGTGCCGGACGTCGGCAGGTTGGCGCGGATGACCGTTTCGTTTTCGCCGACGTTGTCGTTGTCGGTCCAGCGGAGGATGCGTTGCTCTTTGTCGGATACGGTGACGAAGCCGTAGATGTAATCATCGTTTTCAAAATCGGGCGAGAGTGCAAGGCTGAGCAATCCGCATTCGCCTTCGGTGAAAACTTCCGGTTGGGCGAAGGGCTCTTCGAGAAGCACGCCATTTTCGACAACGCGAATCGCGCCTTCGCGTTCGGCGACAAAGAGGCGACCGTCCGGCGCGTATGCGATGGCGATGGGCTGGACGAGTCCTTCGGTGAAGACTTCGACGGAGAATTCATCGTCGTATGCCGTTTGAGCGCCGACGGACTGCGCGCAGACGAGTGACGTGATGATGGCGAAAGCGAGTCGGTCGAACATGGTTTTTCTCGTATTCGTTGGAACGCTTATGAAATTCAACGCAATCAACGTAGGGTCCGCTGTGCGGACCGATGTATAGAATTCTTACCGGCTGGTCCGCACAGCGGACCCTACACGAACAGGGACGAACCGATGTTGGTGTCGTACGTCTCGCC
This sequence comes from Alphaproteobacteria bacterium, assembly GCA_028285105.1. Taxonomy (GTDB): domain Bacteria; phylum Planctomycetota; class Phycisphaerae; order UBA1845; family UBA1845; genus UBA1845. The sequence goes on along the minus strand of JANQQE010000021.1, from coordinate 325,087 downwards.
GTTTAGTTCGAAGACGGGTTTCGGATCGAAGCCCAGCCAGTCTTGAATGCATGACGCGAAGACGGCGCGGAAGTCCACGTAGTAGGGCAGCGACTTTTCGTTGAGGTCAGCCGTCGAGACGGCTTGTCCGTGCAATCCACCGTTGACGCGCGGGCCGGCGAGGATCATGTGCCCGCCGTGACCGTGATCGGTTCCCGGGCTGCCGTTTTCTTCGTTGCGGCGGCCAAATTCTGAGTAGAAGCAGACACACGTGCGATCCCACATGCCCATGGCTTTCAGGTCGGCGACGAACTGGGCAAAGTGGTTGTTGATCTTCGGGAACAAATCGAGGTTGGCTTGGTCCTGCGAACCGTGGGTGTCGAATCCGCCGTACGAGAGCTTGATGATCTGCGTGCCCAAACCGGCGGCTGCCAGTTGGGCGGCGCGATAAAACTCGCCTCGCTCTTCACCAGTCGATTCAAACTCAGCCGTTCGTTCGCGGATTTCAGCCCCGCGTACGTTGATACGGTTGTACGTGTCGAGAATGGCCTGGCGTTTTTCGTTGGTTCCCTGTTTTTCAAGCGACAGGCGAGCGAACGCATCCTGCACGGCGCCATGATAGGTTCTGTCCGGGTATCCGTAGCGCGACGGATCGCCGATGGTGCGGGTGTCGAGTACGCCGAACGGCTCGTCGAAGTACGTTTTGCGAAGTCGTTCGTACCATTTACCCGGTACGGTTCCGTTCAGGTTGCGGACACCGAACTCGAAGACTTCCTGGCTTTCAAAGTGCGAGCCGTTGGCTTCGGGATATCCGACCTGCTGGACGATCGCCAATTCGCCGGCAGCGTAGAGTTCGTTAAAGATCGGGAACAGGTTGTTGATTCCGAAGTCCGAGTTGTCGGGCAGAACGGTCAGGTCGTCTTGCGACAGCGCGAGGACCGGTCGCTTGCCTTGATAGACGGAGTTCTTGAACGGCGATAGAAAGCTCAACACGTCGAACCCGCCATTGAGTTGGCAGAGTACCAGCAGATCGCCCGAGCCAGCCGCAGACTGCCCGTAGGTGTTGGCGACGGTTTGCAGGAATGGGTCCGCAAGGGCCATCGCCCCGACGCCCATACCGGTCTTGGCGATAAAGCTGCGGCGATTCATCTTGTGCCACTCTACGCATCCCTTCATGTCTTTCGTCTCCCGTGTTTCGAATTTTACTGCGTTTTTTGGAAGTTCTAATCTTTTGCTACGTTCGGCTAGTTGGTGATGACGTTTTCATGAACGGCGATCAATCGGATCAACTCGCCGACATGTCGCGGTTGCTGGTCCGGTTCGAGCAGGTGGAACGCCCGCCAGCCATTCTGATCGAGTACTTCGATGTATATATCTTTTTCTTCTTCGGTTAGAACGAGGTGGAACCAACTGGCAATCGTGTCGACGATTTCCCCGCGGATTTCGCGTTCCGCCCAACGCTCGACGGGTGGCAACATGTGATACGGAAGGTCGCTGGTTCGGTCTGGTCCGAATTCCATGGTGCGCGACAATGCCCAGAAGCGGTTGATCAACCACTGGTCTTCCAACCACGCCTCGCCTTCGGTCCAACCCTCCACGCCCGGTGGGTTCAGCAGGTCCTGGCCGGCACGTGCCAGTTCGTTGCATAGTGCATTTAGGATATAGCCTTGCGAGTCTTCGCTGTGCATGTGCATGTCGATCGTTCTAAACACGCCGACCACATGTTCCACTGGAGAGGTAATGTGCGAACCGATCGCATCGGTCGAAAACATCGCCTGCGAGGTCAGGATTCGTCGGACGACCGGTTCAATTTCGAAATTGGAATCGGTAAACGTTTGGGCGAGGTCGTTGACCACAGCGTCGCTGGGATTGTCGTGAACGAATGCAACGAAAAGATTGCGGGCGACGTAGCGGGCGGCTTCGGGTTGATCGAGGGTCAAATCGATCATGCCGAGGTAGTCGTAGTCTCCCGGTTCGACACGCGACGGCAGGATGCGCTTGACGGACGTGTCGTGGTTGAGCAGATCGTAGATCGGCCGGGCGTCTTTTTCCGATTCGCGTAACAACGTAATGCCGGTGAAGGCTTTGGTCGATTCTTTGATGTCGTCTTCGGTGTAGAGAATGTCGCGACCCAGGGTGAACAGTTCCCAGAATTCCCGGGCGTAGTTTTCGTTGGGATTGTCTTTGGGGCTGTTGGCACCGTCGAGCCAGATCAGCATCAGCGGGTCGATGGTCAACTCCTGAAGAAACGTGCGGTAGTTGCCCAGTGCCTGATCGCGGAGCATGTTCCAGTGAATGACGGCGAGGTTGCGATCACGTCCACTGACGACACGGCGCGAAGTGGCAAAACGGTCGTGCCAGAAGAGGGCCATCCGCTCGTGCAGCGGGTTTGGACTTTCCAAAAGATAAACCATCCAGCGGCGCGGGATGTTGTCTTCGTGCAGTTCGGCGAGTTCTTCCCATTCGGAAGGAACGGGTTTCTGTTCGAGCAGGTCTTCGACGGCAGCGGTGAGGCCCATCTGGACCACTTGCTCGACCTGTTCCGGGGTTCCGCCAAATGCGGCGCGGCGCAGCAGGTGATAAGCTTCGTCGGAGGTCAGTTGATCGCCGTGCTTGGCGAGTGATTGCCCTTCACCGCTTCCACTGGATCCACCGCCGAACAATCCACCACCGTTACCGTTACCGCCATTGCCGTCGCCACCCCCGGTTGGATCGGTTCCGTTGCAACCGGTGACGGTCATCAGGGTAATAGCCACATAGCAGAGCAGACGCGTTGTGTAAGACATTCTCGCTTTCTCCCCGTTTTGCATTAGCGAATGTTGGTGAGAAGAGTTTGTCCGTTCGCCTGTTGGCGTCGGTGTGTTTGAAAATCTGCACGTTTGCAACTCTTCTTCGGATCGCGTTCAACAGTGTTAATCGAATATGCGCGAGCCAGAGTCAAAGAAACTTCCGCAAAAAAGCGCGCACGTCTACCGATACGGTGGGAGTATTGCGGTGAAAATCGCCTTGATTATGGGGGTATACGACCGCGACTACGGTTATAGGGTTAGCCGCGGGTGTTGGTTGGCGCGCAGCCGGTAGAAACCGTTAAAATTTGAGCCCACGCAAAATCGTTATTGAGCTTGTACGATCCGGTAAACCACGCCACCCGATCCGACACTATTGGTAGCGCAAACGTAGACTTCACCTTTGGCGTCCTGGCCGAATCCGAACAGATACCTGTTGAGGCGGTTGTTGTTGCTGGTTGCGATCGATAACTCGCGGCGCGACCAGTTACCGTCTTGATCCTGACCGGCGACGAAAATCGAGCCATCGGCGATGCCGAATTGGGTGGTAAAGTCACCGAATATGTACTGTCCGCCCAACGCCGGTACATCGCTGCCGCGATAAACGTAACCGCCGATAACCGAAATCCCGTTGATCACGCCGTTTGTGCCGACGTGCCGATACGTGACGATCGGTTCGACCAATGCCGCGCCGTTGCTCCCAACGTTCGGGCAATCATCCAGGGGAACCTCGGGGCGGGCAGGGTTGAAGCAATTGTTGCCTTCGCGAATGTTCCAACCGTAGTTGCCGCCGTTGCCGACGATGTTTATCTCTTCAATCAAATCCTGTCCCACATCGGCAGCGAAAAGTTCGTTGTCGCCGCCCTGGTCGAACGAAAAGCGAAACGGGTTTCGGAAACCGTAGGCGTAGATTTCACCTCGAAGCGGGGGCTCGTTGGCGAATGGATTGGTGGCGGGTATGGCGTAGGCAAGCCCCGGGTCGGGTACGCCATCGACATCGATGCGCAGAATGCTGCCGAAGAGGTTGGTGCGATCCTGGCCATTGCCCAGTTCGGGTGTGTGACCGATCCCAACGTCGTTTGCACCACCGCCGTCGCCGACAGCAATATACAGGTTTCCTTCCGGTCCGAATGCGATTTGTCCGGCATTGTGATTGGCTTGCGGTTGTTTGATTTCAAGCAGGATCAATTCGCTGTCGGGATTGGCAACATCGGGGTCGTCCTCGGAAACGCTGAATTCGGAGAGTCGCGATTGCGAATCGAATGCAGGCGGATCGGTCTCGCTTTTCTCTGCGGAATACAAGAGGAAGAAGCGGCCGTTGTTTAGGAAGTCGGGGTGCAATTCGAACCCCAACAAACCGCGCTCGTCGAATCCGGAATTAGTATCGATGATGCGATCGGTGATATCGATAAAAGGCGTGTCGTTCACGGTTCCGTTGGAGTTGAGGATGTGAACGGTACCGACTTGGTCGTAAATGAACCGGCGGCCTGTACCGTCGTCAACCAAGCCGAGCGGCGAAGTCAGTCCGTCTACAACCACTTCCAGACCGATGTCTTCGTTTGCGACGGGGTCGTTTCCATCGCCGGGAGTAAGCGCAGGAATGCAGCCAACAGAACCGAATGCGAGCAACAGCATCGCGAGGTGATTCCTGATGGCGCGGAGGGTCGTTTGGCGTTTGCGGTTCGTGCGGCTGGTGAGTTTGCTTGGCATCGAAATACCTTCCACTGGGTTGGGTTGCGTTTGACGGTGTTGCGATATCGACCAAGTGATACGGCTGACCGATCGCAATGCAACTATGCACCGGAGCTATGTGTGCGGCAAGGGTTTTTGTTGCTTGAGGTGCTGACTCGCGACGGAACCGAATGGCGATTTTGGGCGGATAGCAGCGATTTGCGTCAATTCAGGCAGGACAAAGAAACCATTTGACAGGATTTCGCCGGGGCGTGCGTCTATAACGATAACCATGGAAATGGCAGCAGACGCCAACTTCGATGCTGAACAGCCAGTCATAGAGGCGATCCAACAAGGTGACCACTATGCGTTCAGGGAATTGCTGCGCCGCCATGACCGTTGGGTTCGGGGGGTGGTGTATGGCGTTCTCGGATGCAACGACCACATTGACGATGTCACGCAGCAGGTTTGGACGTCGGTGTGGGAAAAGATTTCCGACCTGCGCGATACCAGTCGATGGCGGGTTTGGCTTTACCGGTTGGCCCGCAACGCAGCCGTCGATGCCGGGCGGAACGTGACGAAGCAGCGCGAGAGGACGTGTGCCCTGCCGGATCGGATGTTGGAAGCTCGGGTGTCGGACACCCAGTCGGCAGACCCGCAGAACAAACTCGGCGCGAAGGAAAAACGGCGGGCTGTTCAGGGTGCAATCGAGTCGCTTCCGGCGCTTTACCGTGAACCGCTGACTTTGCGGCACCTGGAAGGTTGGAGTTACAAGCAGATTGCAGAAGTGTTGGGCGCTCCGGTGGACACGATTGAAACGAGACTGGTGCGGGCGCGACGGATGCTTCGCGAGGCACTCATAAGAAACGGAAATGCAGAGCCGAATTAGCGACTCGGATGGGGCGAAGGTGATTTCGCAAATAACAAGCCTTCGCATTCAAGGTGGCAGAATCATGAAAACAGATGCACACATCGAAAGACTGATTGTCCGCAAGCTCGATGGCGAGATTTCAGAGACCGAGCAGTTGGAACTGGATCGCGAACTGATTCGCAGCGCCGACGTTCGAGCGCTATATGAATCGTACTGCGAGATTGACGATCTTGCGGCAGACGTGATTCGTTCGAGTGCGCGTGGCGCTGGCAGTGGGGGAGAAACGTCGGTTCCGGTGCTTCGGGTTCGCCATGAAGTCGTCGCTCGTCAGCCACGTCATCACAAATGGATGATTTATGCGAGCGGGTTGGCGGCTTGTCTGGCGCTGGTGCTGATCTGGAAGACGCCGGGTTCCAATGGCCCATTGAATCCGACTGACGGAACTCGGTTTACGAACGGAAATAACGGTGGATGGGAAAGCTTGAGTCATGATCCAGTGAACGATATGCGGCGTAACGCGGTTTCGCCTCAGGACGTTGGCATTTGGAATGTTGCGGACATTCCGCGTCAGCGATTGGATCGAACGACGAATCAGAATCTGATTCTTGTTCCGACGGAAGACGGCGGGTACTACCTGATGCGAATGGATCACGTTCGCAAGGTACGTCAACCCAAGGATCAAGCAGAAGCGCTTCGCTGGAATCGGCCGATCTAGCGTGGCGAGTTTATCAAGAAGCAGTAAAGACAGAAGTTATGTTCAGACGTAACCAAGTTCGCTGTTGTGTATGGACTTGCGTGAACGGCGAACCGAAAACGATGTTTACGGATCATTTGCGATTTTATTGATCATTTGATGGTCATCTTTGAAAGGGTTAGTGACATGAAAGCACTTATTTGCAGCGCAGTGTTGGCGATTGCCGCGCCGGTCATGGCGGTGGACGATGCGAAGTCACAAGTCGTGAAAGAAAAGGACGGCGTTCTGGTCGTCGAGCAAGCGAATCCGGAAGGCAATGTGCAGGTCAAGGTCGTGGCGGTGGCGACGGATGAACAAAGTGCCGATCGGGGGAACGGTTCGGCACAATTCGTCATCAAGATGGACGATGGCGGTAACGTTGATGAAGACGTCGTGATTCGCAAGCGTGCCCATGTGGTCGCCCGGGTCGGCGATGGCGATTCCGAGCGCGGTTGGCTTGGCGTGTATCTTGGCAAAGTCGAATCGCGAGATGCCGAGGAACTCAACATTGACGGTGGCGTGCGCATTCTAAATGTGATCAAAGACAGTCCTGCCGAGGCGGCTGGTCTTGAGAAGGACGATATCGTTACCTCGATCAACGGTGAACCGATCGCTGACGGCGTAGCAAGTTTGTCGAAAGCGATCGCAGTGTTGGGTCCGGGAAGCGATGCGCGGATCGGTGTGATTCGTGACGGGCGTTCCATGGAACTGACAGCAACTCTTGGTGAGCCGCAAACCGGTCAGATTGAATTGCTTCACACGCCGGATGTCGCATTCGGTGACAGTTTCAGCTTTGGTCCCAATGTCTGGCACTTTGGAAAGTCGGGCGATGCGCACGGTTTCACGCTGGATGAAGATTTCGACTGGACCAGCCTACCTGAAGGGCTTCAGGATCTTGCGAATCTCAATGCACAGTTCGATCTTCGCTTCGACGATGGTGAACGGGTGGTCAATATCAAATCAAACAACAACGGTGAAGTGGTGAGCATTTCGCAAGAAGGCGATGGTCCTATCACCGTGAAACGCTATGAAGATGGCTTTGAGAACGATGCCGATGTGGCTGAGTACACCGACGCCGACGCATTGCAAGCCGCCGATGAAGGCGCATTCGAGTTGTACGATTCGCACAACTCGCGTTCGGTGATCATGTTGCCTTCGGGTGGAACGGGCGGTGCCAACTTCACATTCGATATCGATACCGGCAATCTCGAATTTCTCCACAAAGATCTCATGGATCGAATTGGCGAGAGTGCTCAATTAAGCGGCGAAGCCCGTGAGAAATTACACAACGCTTTGATTGGACTCAAAGACGGTGTTGGCGGACACGCGATGTTCATGCATGCCGGCAAGGCCCAGCAGTCGTTCAAAGTGAACCCCGACGGTGAAATCGAATTGACCATTCGCAAAGGCGATGCCGAAGTGGTGAAAGTTTACAGCGACGCCGATGATCTCCGCGATCGCAATCCGGAAGCGTATGACAAATACAGCGACGTACTCGATTCAGCAAATGAATGAGTCGTACGCAGAAATTGATTAAAAACATAGGCCCGTGGGATGATTCCTGCGGGCCTTTACTGTACATGGACAGTTTGTTTACAGGACGACAATACTGATGCCTTCATTGCCGCGATCCAAGTCGGAGTCTTTTCGCAATGATGGGTGTGTTTCCAAGATGTCACGGGTTTGTTCGTCGAAGATGGACCAGTTTTCGCCGAAAATGTATTGGCTGATTTCGCCCTTCTTGCGGCGTTTGCGAAGCGATTTTCGGATTCCGATTTGCAGTGCGCCCCCGACACCGGATGAACCGTAACCGTGAATGAGTTTGACGGCGACTTGTTTTTTCTGGCGGGCTTGTGCGAATGCGGCGCTGAGTCGCTTGCGGGCTTCCTCGACGGTGGGCATGCCTTCTTTGAGATTGACTGAATTCATCTCGCTTGCACTTCTGGTTGAATCAAACATTGGGTGGCGAAACCCTGTGGTACTCATAGAACAAAGGATTCAAGGTTAGGGGTCTATGAGAATGCGGCCCTCATCGATGCTGATTCGGCGCTTTCCCAAAACGACATCGTCGAGAATCTGTCCGGCGAATTCATGTCGCCAACCTGTCTCAAGCGCCAGTGGATCGGAGGGGGATTCGTCTCGGACTCGGGATTGAACGAATTTGCGAATTTCGGCTTTGGCTGCGACGAGTTGGTGCGAGACGTTTTGTTGATTGCAATGCGCCCGCAGGACGGCACCCATAAGCATTGTGAGAGCGGCTTCTGCGTCGGTTTCGTCATCGACCGGGGCGACGGGTGGCCAGTCTTCTTTCGGAAGGGCGCAGGCGCGTTCGACGCCCGATGCGAGGTCGCGAAGGGCGGCACCGTTGACATTCATACCGCGCAGCTTCTTGATGTCGCTGGGTTTGGTCCAGCGGTGGCGAGCGATTTCGACGAGCAGATGATCGCGTACCACAGAGCGAACCGGCCTGTCGTATTGGCTTGCGAGCCCTTCCCGAACCTTGATAAGTTCAACCGCGATCGCCAAGCCGAGTCCGTCCAGCGAGCCGGCTCCCTTGAGTCTGACCGCCGTCGCTTTGTCGCTGCGTTCGTATGTTTCGGAACGGCTGAACTTGGACATCTCCTCTGCGATCCACTCGGTGCGTTTCAGTTCTTCGGAGCGCCGTTGAATCGATCGGCGAATCGATGGCAGGTAGATGACGTCGTCCGCAGCATAGCGGATTTGCTCGGGCGTTAGCGGGCGCCGCCGCCAATCGGTCAGCGTTTGCGATTTATGCAACCGAATCTTGATGAAATTGCGCGTCATCCGCGCGAGGCTGAGCGGGTAATCGGTGGTGATCATTCCGCATGCGACCTGGCAGTCAAAGACATTCTGCGGCATCTTTCCACCCTGCGCGAAGCACAGCGACAGATCCTCGATGCCAGCATGGACAACGACTTCGATGGATGGGTCGGCAACCAGTTCCCAAACCGGGGCAAGGTCTTCGACTTCATATGGGTCGACGAGGACGACCGTTTCGTCGGTGGCGAGTTGGATCAGCCCGATTTCCGGCTTGAATCGGTCCTCCATGATAAATTCTGTATCGAAAGCGAAGCTGTTGGCCGAGCTTATTTGGTCACATATTGAACGCAAATCGGCAGCATCGGTCACGATTTTCGGTGCGCGGTTTTCTTCTGCGTGATGGACGCTGCGGCGCTTGCCTGCCGGACGTTTTCGCGGTTTATGTTTCGGGTTTCCTTGATTCATTGCCTCAAGTGTAGGGTCTTAATGCAAGGTGAACAATCCTGGCGACATATGGGAAGTAGAGTGGCCGATGTCAGATGGTCTCGTTTTGACGCATATCGGACACAGGTGGGTCGCACCGACCTACTTGAAGTGGGTTTTCGCGGTGGATACATTGAATGACCGGGTGGGTGGGTCTCAATATGAGGCAGATCCGTAAGACCAAAATCATTTCAGGAGTAGGAAAGATGCGCTTTGTCGTATTTCGTTGTCCGGTTTTTTTGTGCGTTCTTGCGGTGGCTATGGTATGCGGCGACGTTGAAACGACGCTTGCGGCAGACCCCTCCAAGAAGGACCGGTTGGCTGTCCGTGACGTTGCCGGTGAGCGCGAGCTTCGACTTGACGAAGTAAAAGCATTGCGGCGCACGAGTGCGACGATTCAGAACGCAAGCCTTTACGAGTTCGATGCATCCGATGCTGCGGTCGTCGTCTGGGATGAAGTTGACGCCGCCGGCAAGAATCAAGGCTATTTTACGGTTGCTCGCGATGGCCAATCTTTTGTTGAACCCCGTCCGCTGCAACGCGAAATCAAACTGCGTCACATCGGTTTCGAACCCAAGTCGGAAGTCCCGAACGTTGCGGCGTCGCTCAGGGCTGCCCAAAGCGTTCGCGTTCACATCGTTCAGTTTGTCGCGCCGCCACTTCCCGAAATGCGCAAACAGGTCGAGCAGTTTGGCGACGTTCGCGGGTTCCTGCCTCATCACAGTTATGTGGTTGAAATGGATGCAGCTGAGGTCGAGCAGGTTAAGGCGCTGCCATTCGTTCGATGGGTCGGTGCGTATCATCCGGACTTCCGTGTCGATGCAGCGGTTCGTGAGCGACTGATTGACGTTAACGAAGATGGCCCCCAACCGGGACCGCAACGTTATCGCATCAAGGTGTTCGATGAAACCATCGGGCAGCAGTTTGAAGTGGCGGATAGAATTGAAGCGGCTGGCGGAACGATCGATGTCGTCGATGGTCAGAGCTTCCTGTTGGAGGCGACGCTGACGCGCTCGCAATTGGCACTGGTTGTCGGTTTGGATCAGGTCGATTTTGTCGAACTTTGGACGCCGCCCCAAACCCGAATGAATGTCGCCCGTTCAAATACGATTGGGGGCGCGAATTTGCTTGAAAGCGTTGCCGGTTACACCGGGGCAGGCGTGCGCGCTGAAGTAATGGACAACGGCGTATTGACAACACATCAAGCATTTTCTTCCAGAATCAGCGTACGCAACGGTCCATCACCGGTGGACAACGGTGGGATTTCGCCACACGGCACTTCGACATTTGGGATTGTTTTTGGCGACGGAACCGGGAGCGCAAACGGTCGGGGCATGTTGCCCGATGGCGATGGCGTGTTTTCGGCATTCGGATTTGCCGGGTCGCGTTCAGCGAACATGGCCGAATTGTCTCAAGCGCCCTGGAACTGCGTGTTTCAGTCAAACAGTTGGGGATTCGCCGATACGCCGAATTACACGTCTGTGTCGGCTGAGATGGACCAGATTGTATTTGGCCAGGACATTCTGGTGTTGCACTCGACCGGAAACTCTGGAACACAATCGGGAGTCGAGCATGCCTGGGCGAAGAACGTTGTCGGGGTCGGAGGTGTCTTGCACTTCAACAGCGGTAACCCGGGTTCTCACATCTGGGGAAGCAGCGGATCGATCGGGCCGATGACAGACGGCCGCATCAAACCGGACCTTTGCCATTTCTGGGATTCGATTCGCACCACTTCGTCATCGGGCGGGTACACGAGTTCATTTGGAGGAACGAGTGGTGCGTGCCCCATCGTTGCCGGCCACTTCGGTTTGTTTTACCAGATGTGGGCGGATGGGGTGTTCGGGAATCCGGTATCGGGCGGTACGGTTTTCGAAGAACGTCCGCATGCGTCTACCGCGAAGGCCATGTTGATCAACACAGCCAACTCGTATGCATTTTCGGGACTGGGCGACGATATGACGCGAACGCACCAGGGTTGGGGCTTGCCGAATGTGATCAACATTTACAATCGTCGCGATAACTTCACGATCGTCAATGAGTCAACTGTGATCGAACCGTTTGAAACCGCATCGTTTACGAGGATCATCGATCCCGCGCTTCAGTTCAACGATGAGATTCGGGCGACGCTCGTTTATACGGATCGTCCCGGGTCTCCTGGGGCGGGCGTCCATCGCGTTAACGATTTGTCGTTGAAGGTGACGTCGCCTTCGCAGGTGGTGTACTGGGGTAACAATGGTCTGTTGACCGGAAACCTTTCGACATCGGGGGGAACGTCGAACACGATCGATACCGTCGAGAATGTGTTCATCGATGCACCCGAAGCCGGCATGTGGACGTTTGAAGTAGTGGGCGACGAGATCGTCCAGGATGGTCACCCCGAAACCGTTGAGGTAGATGCGGATTTTGCGCTGGTAGTCTATGGCGGACAGGTTTGTCCATTGCCGGATGTCGGGTTGCTTTCGTCGAGTCAGCAGGTCTGTCCGGGAGACGACATCACGCTGACGGCAACCGCGAGCAATTTCGATACGCTGCAATGGAAGAAGGACGACCTTGACCTTGGCGGTGAAACGGGTTTGACACTCGACCTGAGCAATTTTCAAGCCGGTGACTTTGGCGAATATGAATTCGCCGCAACCAACGACTGTGGAGAGCAGAGTACTGCGACGGTTTCGTTGACCGAATTTGAAGATGCTGCAATCACCCAGCAGCCGCCAGCATCTTTGGTGAGTTGCGTGGGTAATACGGCAGTTTTGAACGTCATTGCAACCGGAGATCAGCTGACGTATTCGTGGGAGAAAGACGGCCAACCGTTGGTCAATGGCGGCGGAATTTCCGGGGCTGGCTCGGACATGCTGTCGATCGACGACGTGACGACGAATTCGGTGGGCAGCTATACCTGCGTGGTCGGCGGCGCGTGCGGTTCGTCGGAAACCTCGACTGCTACCTCGCTGACGGTCACCGGTCCGGAGTACTTGGTGCAGCCCGTTGGCGTATGCACTGAAATTGGCGCTGACGCAATGTTCTCGGCTGTCGTTGTTTCGCCGAATGGTGCAAACCAGTTCCTTCAGTGGTTCAAGAATGGTGTCGGCTTGGTGGATGGCGGTGGAATAGCCGGTGCCTTTACGGATACGTTGACGGTTTCATCGGTCGATGCGGGCGATGCCGGTTTGTACAGCCTCCGCACCTTGACGCTTGCTTCGCCTTGTTCATTGTTCAGCGAGGAAGCCGAGCTGACGGTCGGCGAGTGCTGCCCCAGCGCCGGCGACATGGACAGCGATGGCGATTTCGATCTGGCTGACGTCTCCGCGTTCATGCAGTGCTTCGACGAAGATGTCGTGTCGAACCCGTCGTGCGATTGTGCAAATATTGATGACAGCGACAACGATATTGACTTGGACGACTGGGCACTGTTGTCTGGCGTGTTTGCGGGGCCGTAGTTGCAAGCTCCTGCATCGAATCATTACGGTTGTGAACCTGGAAACGGCGAGACATATGTCTCGCCGTTTCGTATCTTTATTTGAATGGCTCCGTGATCCGCAGTGTTGTGGATTGGTGTGGATCCGACAATTCGGCCGAGCGTTGGGCTGTCTTCGTTCTTGACGAAGCTCGATCGGACGATGTGTGTTGGGCATACGGCTTCGATGAATGCCGCGGTGTTGCTTTCGACTGCGCCGTGATGGGGCAAAATGAGAATGTCCGATTTCAGGTTTCCCTGGGCGATCAGGGATTGCTGCGCGGCGAATCCGATGTCTCCCGTCATCAGGATGCTCTTGTTTTGAAACTCGATTCGAACGACGATGGATTGATCGTTGGCGCTTAAGTGTGTCGTTCCAGTGGTTGGCGGCCAATGCACTTCGACGTTGACGTCTTCTCCCCAATCGAGCGAGTCGCCAGCATGCAGCGGTTCGATGGGCTGCCTGGACTTGCGCAACGCCTGCATCAGAACTTCGATTGGCCCGTCGCTTTCATCGATTGCGCCGTTGGTGTTGACGTAGATTCTTTTGCAATTCTTGTGGCGCACAATCGACGGTACGCCACCGTAATGGTCGAGGTTGGCGTGGCTGATGATGATGCCGTCGAGCGCTGAGATTCTGCGCTCGCGGAGAAGCGGGAGGATCGTGTTTTCTCCCGGATCGCTCGGAGATGAAGACCCGGCATCGTAGATCCACGATTGGCCATCGGGTAGTTCGATGAGGGTGGCGGTTCCTCTGCCGACTGCAAATTGCGTGATTTTGAGTGCGTCGGTTTGGACGGCGGGCCAATTCCAGAGGGCGATGGTGAGGATCGCGCAGGCCAATATTGGGGCTGATTTGCGAAGCGTCCATCCCCTTCGATTGACCGCAACCACCCCAAACAAGCCAACGTAATAAGTAGCGAGGATGAAAACCGTTGGCGGTGTTACATCGGTCGGGCCACCCAACGTATCGCGTATCCATTGCAGCACATTTCGAAGTCCGGTTGTCGCGAACTCGAGCGGTGCGTCTACGACGGCAGTCGCGAAAGGGAACAGCAGCCCGACGGCGAGTTTCATAAAACTCAAAACCATCACCGCGTAAACGAACATGAACGCAGCAATGGACCCGAGCCAACCTAGTGGTGCGAGGCGGCCAAAATGCGTGGCGACGATGGGTAAGGTCGATACCCACGCCGCAATTGAAACACAGGTGAGCATGAGCGTCGATCGTAAGACCGCGCCTGACCACGTGAACCTTGGCGGGTTGTCGATGGCGATTTGGAATGGATCGGTTGGCGGTGTTTCAAAGTGTTGCTTTCGAGCGAAAGCGCGGTTGGCCAATTGCATCAGCACGGGCGTTAGCAAGATGATGCCGGTGACGGCTGCGAATGATAGTTGAAAACCAATGTCGAATAGCGAGACCGGGTTGATCGCGAGCAATATTAGTGCGGCGAGCGATAGTGAGTTGATCGTATTAACGCGACGTCGCATCAGCAGGGCGACGCTGAAGATGACGGCCATCAGTGCGGCGCGAAGCATCGAGGGACGGGCGTCCGCGATGAGTACGTAGGTGATGACTGTTGCGATGAGCAGTGCTGCCGCCAGCCTTCGCCCCGCGCCGAGCAGCCTCGCGGGAAACCAGACGATCGAAGCCAGCATGGCGATGTGGACGCCGCTGACCGCAAGGTAATGCGCGCATCCCGTTTCCAGAAACAACCGCTCGATCTTTTCGCTGACGGCAAAGCGATGTCCCAGGACCATCGTGTCGAGTAAGGACGAGGACGCATCGCCCGTGTTCATGCCCTGGCCCAGGAGTAGTTGGCGGACCTGCTCCGTGGGGCTGCGTGATCGGTCGGTGGACGATTGCAGGATGGAAATGTTCTCTGTGCGATCGCATTGAAGTCGCGTCCGAACGCCGCGCCTTGCGTTGTGCAGCGCCCAGTTGTGTTGCCCCGGATTTCTTGGAGGCGAAGATTTGGCAAGCCAACCGACGGCTTCGATGCGATCGCCCTCACGAATCGACAACGTTGGTTCGGAGATGGAGATGCGCGTTTGGCCAGTTACCGATTTCAATCCGTTGCCAACATCGATTCGATCGAGGTCGAGTACGAACGTCGTGCGGTCTGTCGTGTGAAGCCACGGTTCAAACGGATCGTACCCAGTTCGATAGGTGTTCGGTGGCGTCGCAATTGTGCCAATCACTTTGGCGATCATCCGATCATTTGTTGCGTAGCGGGCAACGTCCGTGTGAGGTATCGCGCGAAATGCAACGTGATGTCGAATTGCTCCGAGGCATACTGCCGCACCGATCACCATCAGCAACGCAAGACGACCGTGCGCTAGTTTCAAAAGTGCGGAGATGCCGATAGCTACGACGACTGTCGCGCAAAACCACGGACTACACGGTGTGCGACTTTCGATCGCGATACCTACGATCATGCCAATTGCCCAAGGTAGTAACGGTGCGTTGGACACGTGGAGTGGGTGCGAAGGAGCTTCTCTTTTGGTACGATCGTCGATCATGATTTGGTATACTCGCCGCGCCACGGTTGTAAGGCAACGCGCCTTGTTTTTCCGATGTACAGATTTTTTTGAAAATCGATTTTGTACGAATGCGTGAATTAGCCCATAGCCCAGGTGGAATGCTCGTCTTCGATCTTGACGGAACCATTACCGTTCCCGTGTTGGACTTTGATGCAATGCGGGCCGAGATTGGTTTGCCGCCCGGTCCGATTCTGGAATCCCTGGAGTTGCTGGATGGTGCCAAAAAGGTTCGGGCGATGGAAGTGGTTCATGCCCATGAAGAGCAAGCCGCGATCAATGCTCAGCTTCGGCCAAATGCCAAAGAAACGTTAGACGCTTTAAGTCGTCGCGGTTGGCCCATCGGTGTTCTCACGCGAAACGCCAGACGCTGGGCAAGCATCATTCTTGAGACGCACGGGATTCGCGTTGACCTGATGTATGCCCGCGAGGAAGAACCGGTCAAACCGGCGCCCGAACCGATTCTGCGAATGTGCGCAGAGCTGAACTGTGCGCCAAAAGCCAGTTGGATGATTGGCGATCATCTAATGGACATCGAATGCGGTCGAGGGGCAGGTTGTCAAACGGTGTTGATCATGGATGGTAATGAGATGCCGGAGCATTCTGGCCATGCCGATCATGTGATTCGCGAGCTTGAGGAATTGCTTGCGATCATTCCGTCCCGATGAGCCGCACAACGAAGGACACATCTCAATTCGGCTGGATGAAGTCGGTGTATATCCGATCGCTCCAGAACGGCGCGACGTGGTTTTCCCATTTGGTGCCGAGGGCGATCGCGTGAATGAAGCCGTTGCGTTCGACCATTACGGTGTGCAGGATTTTCTTTTCGGGATTGTCGAGTTGGATGAGTTCGAGGCGGTTGTTCGAATCGCGGAATCGCTTGAAATCTGGCTGCTTGTCTTGTCTTAGTTGAATCGCATCTGCGAAGAAATTTTTCATGTCCTCGGTGCGGCGAAACGTTCCGCCGGTTTTGCTGACGATGGGTTTGCCATTGAACGTCACGTCGCGATCGTCGTAAGAGTACGCTCCCAAAACGTGCGTGGCGTCGTCTTGTAACCATGCGACGATTTTCTTGCCGTGTTTGTCTTCGTCGAATCCGTAGTTGGCGTCGAGCCAGATGAAGCGCGTGACCCAGTCGGGAATTTTGCCGCTGGCTTCGATGAATCCGAATAGCAAACTGCCGCCTCCACTGTGAGCCGTGAGTTCGACGGTGCAGTTCATCCATTCAAAACGCTGCCTTAATTCCTTTACGATTTTGACGATTCGGGCGTTGCTATTTTCCTGAGTGCGTCGCCAGTGAGGCCAACTGCGCTTGGCGGTTTGGAAGTATGCGACGATGAGATTGCAATCGTTCATTGCGTTTCGCAGCACTCGTGTCTGGGCACCGATGTGCTGGATATCGTAGTGCCAATCGAGTCCTTCGGTCATATTTTGACCGACGGTTTGGTTGATGGTGTTGCCGTTGGGCAGGGCGAAGACGACCAGTCTCACCGGCAGTTCGGGGTCGAACTTGGCGGCTGCTGGTGCGTTGATTCGAACGATGACATCGGGTTCAAGCGTGATGTCCAGGATCTGTTCGTCGTAATGGGGGCTGACAGAGAAGCCGTCGAGTGTGTGTGGTGGGGCGGAATGTGTCGTTCGCACAAAGGCAAGACACATCAGACACGTCGCTTGTAGTAGGTTCGCTTGTTTCATCGCGGTCAGCGAGTTTGCAATTGATCGCCGCAAAGGTCAATGGCTTGGCAAAGTCAGTACGCCTTCGTCGCTGACGAGGGCGTGCAATGACGGATCGGCGAGGACGTCAGCCACGGACATCTCCACGCCGTCCACAGCTTCGTTTGATAGACCAGACGAATACCGTGGCCGTCGACGTAGAAATCGACGTGGCCGAATGGGTACAATCTCGTACGATGCCGTCGGCAACAAGTCGGAAATCATCCGGAGATCGGAGTTGCTCCGAATAAAATTGTCATCACGGTGACCAAAGAAACGGCGAAAACCAACGGTACTGGTTTCTACTGTCTGGGGTCGCTTGAATTGACAGAAAACCTGCCTTAGCCGAGCATGATCCCTCGGGCTGGCGGATAGGTCCTAACCGCACGGTTCATATACGATGTGTCCATTCATGTCGGTATGATTTCAACACGCAGATCGGAGGCTAGGTATGTTTGTTGTGCATTTGGCTGTGATCGCGTGTGTGGCATTGGCTTGTGGTCGCAATGTAGACAAGGCAGCTGGGCTCGAACCGGATACGGTGGTGGTTGCTGCGACATGCATGGTTAATGAAGCGAGCGAGATGGACAAGGAAGCTTCGATCAGCCCGGCGGGGGATCGGCCACTTCCGGAAGGTGCCCAGCGACATCAACTCAAGAATGGTTTGACGTACATTTTGTTTCCGACGGACAAGGCAAATCATGTTGCCCTAGATGTGTTATTCGGCGTGGGTGATTTGCATGATCCCGAGGGCAAGAGCGGGTTGTCGCATTTGCTTGAGCATATCTATGTGACTGCCGCTGCTGGAAATGAGCCATCGCGCACCGTTACGCAATACATGCAGCGGTATCCATTGGGTTGGAATGCGCAGACCGGTGAGGACTACACGATCATCGCGACCGTGTTTGAAAAGGAACGACTCGCGATGGAAATCGAGGATGCCGCGAATCGCATGGGCGCGCTCGATCCCAAGCAATCCGACCTTGACCGCGAAGTACCGCGCCTGCTGGAAGAAGTGAACAATATGTTTGGTGGCATGCCGCAGTTGGCGGTACTCAATCACGCTCGCAACAATGTGCGGCCTTCATCGGTGGAGCATCGCAAAGGCGGAGTGCCCGAGCAGGTTAAGCTCATTGGGCTTAACGATGTGATTCATTGGTGGCTCGACCATTACAAACCGTCGAACGCTGTGCTGGTGCTGGCGGGTGATTTCGATCCGATGGTGGCGACGGCATTGATCGAGAAGCATTTCGGGCCAATACCGGATGGTAAGGTTCCAGCCGTCGTCGATACGCCTGGCCCGCCCAACGTTGGCAAAATCAATACCATCAAGATTCAACCGCGGATGCCGGGTTCGAAGGCATATGCGTGTATTGCATTCAACGCGCCGCTTCCGGGCGATCAGCATCATGCCGCGTGCCTCGTGATCGTAAGTCGCATGTTCAGCCAGCTTATGGGCGGCGGGTACCAGGTTATGTTCAGCCCCCTCGACGATCCGTTTGTGATTTCCATATCGGCACCCATGCTTCCTGACCAAACTGATGAGAACGCGATCGCAGGAATACGAGCATTTCTCGACAACGCCATCAACAAACCTATCGCCCCAATGGAAATCAAGATGGTCAAGAATTCGCTGGGATGGTTCTTCGGCGCGGTTGATTTTCCGGCTACACTTTTTCAGGTCAATATCTATGGCGTGGCGTTTTCGATTGGCCGCTGCGAACAGCTAGCCGTCGATTCCAAGAAACTGAGCCAGGCCATCGATGGTCTTGCAGATAAAGACATACAAGATGCGGCTGCGGCTGTTTTTGATAAAAAGAAGCAAGTGTCGGTTGTAGTAAAACCAAATTAGCAGGTTAAGCGCAAACGAGTCGGGCTGGGCTGCGAAATGAAAAAGGAACATTCGATGCAAAATTCGAACACAAATCGTATTGGCGTGTTGTGTACAATGTTTGTGCTTGCGCTGCTAGTGGGTTGCGAAGTGCCACCGGTTGGGGATGGTAGCAACGGTGGCGATGATCACAGCGACAACATTTGTACGAATGGAGTTGACGACTTCGATACCAACGGAATTTGTACGAATGGTGTCGATGAAGACGAAGGCGAAGAACTTGAACCGCCCGAGCCGGGGGAAGACGGTCAGTTTCGATTGACTTTGACGATGGAGGGACTGGGCGATATTGAAGCCATGCGAGTGATTGTTATCGACGACAGTGTCTTGTATTCGCGCGAGAATGCACCGTTCTTTGATATCAATACATCCTTTAATGCTGTTAGCGATATGAATCCCGACGTATTCGTTCGCAATATCAATGAAGGTCAACAAGTGACACTGATTGCCATTGAAGCCACAGGAGTTACGTCTGACATTCCGGTGAATGACATTCGGTTTCCGACGCCGTTCAATTTTGAATTCGTCGGTTGGGCGGGCGATATCGACGATCAGCCGGAAGATGGTGTCGCCACTTTGGAGATGAATGGCGACAAAGAAGTGACCGTCATGTTTCAAGCAATGCCGGTCATCGATGTTGTTAAGATCAATGAAAACAATCCGCAGCTTCTTGGGGGCTGTTACGACGTTGTCATTGACGCGCCACCGCTGCTTGCGTTTCCAACGGACCTTAGCATTGATGGCACCAGGGAGGGGTTTTGCCGTCCTCGGTTTGCCGGCCAAGTCAAGACGGGTACTACTTTCACATTAACTGCGGAAGACTCGAATGGGTGCGACGCGGTGAGTGGTCTGTGTACTGAGCAGTTTGACCGTTGGGAGGGCGACCCGTCGGGTTGTGGTGGCAATAGGGAATGCATGTTCCAGGTTGATACGGATACCACCATAACGGCTATATGGCGTGACAATAGCTGATGTTCGGCCACGCTTCGAGACCAGTTCGTGTTCGTGTGCTGACGCCTCACATAAACATAATTACTGTCTGTTAAGACAGTTGTGAGATTAATGGCCTGCCTTCGGGCGATGGGTTGAATTCCGCCACTGAAATAAGGTAAATTACCCAATAGAGTTCGTCCGGTCGACGTTGGACGCCTCGGTTACATCCAGTTGGATTGCTCGGTTCCAGTGGCTTTGAAAGCGCTTGTCACTGACTCGTTTGGGAGAGCGGGTAGGATCGCAGCATCGAAGAGTTTGATGAGAGAGAACCGGCCTGTTTTCAGGCGCGGAGTCTCTCTGTTTTTATTTACGGCAGGATTGCCCAGCCGGCATACAAAGTTGTGTCAAGTATTAAGGTCATCATCGCGATTTGTATTGGTTGGCATTTCGTGTCGTTGAACGCCGGGCCGGATCAACAGGGGAAAAAACGAAAGTGGAGCAAATGATGAAGTTTGGAAATTGTATGAAATGGTTGGCGGGCGGTTTCGCAATGTCGCTGGCGGTCGCGGCACACGCAGTCCCCATCACGGTGGACTTTTCCAACGATGACAATGGTTCGCCTATGGTGAATGGACAGATTGTGGACACGGAATTCTTCACGAACTTCACCGTGTCGTCGGGCGGGACCGGTCATGCTGGTACGGCGATTTTCGATTCGTCTGACCCCGGTCCGAACGATTCCGGTGGAGACAAGGATCTGCTGGTCAATCTTGGTAACATTATGATTTTGCAGAATGACGCACTGACGTCGCAAACAACGCCGGGGATTTTCGACGAACCAAACGATGAAGCTGGTTTCAGCCCGTCGGGTATGGGCTCGATGATCTTCAGCTTCTCGCAAGCCGTTGAGTTGGTTTCGATCGATCTGATCGACATCAACGGCGGAATTCTCGCCGATGTATTTATGACCGATGGCGACGGACGCGTGCGCCACTATGATGTACCTTCGCAGTGGACCCATGACATCGAAGCGTCACCCGGCACGCAAGGTTACAACACGCTTAGTTTGCAGACCCTTTTGGCACAGGATCCCGAACCCGGTGTTCCGATTCTGACGAACCAGGTACCAGCTCCTACTCAGGATCCGGGTTTTGATCCTTTCAACGTGTTGGAACTTGAAATTCAGTTTTCGGGAAGTGCTGCACTCGACAACTTGGTGTTTGAAGACAACCCCATTCCCGAGCCCGCAACCCTTACCCTGTTGGGTCTTGGCGGTGCGGTGCTGTTGCGCCGTCGCCGTTGATGTATTTCGAATCCTATTTATTGATGCACCGAGCCGCCTTCTGGGCGGCTTTTTTTGTTGATCTGCGTCCACCCGTTTCGAAGTCGGAATTGGATTCAAATCTGGGGTGGCTTTAGAATCAACGCCATGATTGCCCGTCTCAACAGTGTGGCGTTCTGCGGGATTCAAGCTGAACCGGTCGAAGTGGAAGTTGATATTGCTTCGCGCGGGTTTGCAGCCGCTACCGTCGTGGGTTTACCCGATGCGGCTGTTAAGGAAAGCATCGAGCGCGTCCGCAGCGCGATGCAGAACAGTGGGTATGACTTTCCCAGGCACAAGACGGTGGTGAACCTCGCGCCGGCAGACCTTCGCAAGGAGGGGCCGGTGTTCGATCTGCCGATGGCGCTGGGGATCATCTTCGCGTCGGGCAGTGTTGTTCCGGAATTAACACCCTCATATCTGGTAACGGGTGAACTTGCCCTGGACGGTCGCGTGCGTCCCATGCGTGGGGCGCTTTCGGTGGCGCTGCTGGTGAAGGCAATGGGGCTTCGTGGTTTGGTTCTGCCAGCCGAGAATGCAGCCGAAGCGGCAGTTGTAGATGGTGTTGAGATCGTTCCTGTTTCTTCGCTGACCGAAGCGGTCGGTTTCTTGTCGGGACAGTTGCCGATCGATTCGGTGTTTGTCGATCCGTATGAAGCGCTCAAAAAACTGTCGAAGTATGACATCGACTTTGGCGACGTTCGCGGGCAGGATCATGTCAAACGGGCGCTCACCATTGCTGCGGCTGGCGGGCATAACGTGTTGCTACTGGGCCCACCCGGTTCGGGCAAGACAATGCTGGCGAAGCGGTTGCCAACGATCCTGCCGCAGTTGACGTTGGAAGAATCGCTGGAGACGACGCGGATTCATTCGGTGTCGGGCGAACTTCGGCGTGGCGACGCACTACTGGCGACTCGGCCGGTGCGTGCGCCGCATCATTCAGCGAGTACAGCCGCCCTGGTTGGTGGTGGGACGATACCGCAAGCCGGCGAGGTTTCGCTGGCACATCATGGGGTTTTATTTCTCGACGAGTTTCCCGAGTTCAGTCGTGCGTCGTTGGAGGCACTGCGTCAGCCGCTGGAAGATGGCGAGGTGACGATTGCCCGGGCGCACACGACAGCCGTCTTTCCGGCATCGTTCATGCTGGTGGCTGCGATGAACCCCTGCCCATGCGGATACTTCACCGATCCGCGAAAACCCTGCAAATGCAGCCCGCCGCAGATCGACAAATACCTGGCCCGCATCAGCGGTCCCTTGATCGACCGCATCGACATTCACGTCGAAGTGCCGGCTGTCCCCTTCACGCAGCTTCGTACGGAGCGCGACGGAACGGCATCGAGCGAAATGCTCGATCAGGTAATGACCGCGCGAAAAGCGCAGTCGACCCGCTTCGCCGACAACGGAACGATGATCAACGCCAGGATGAGTTCCAGGCAACTCCGCACCCATTGCATGATTGACGGACCGGCAGAGCAGATTCTAAAACAAGCGATGAACGAACTCGGCCTGTCGGCAAGGGCGCACGATAAGATTCTAAGAGTGGCCAGAACCATCGCCGACATCGCAGAAAACAGCGACGTAGGCGCGGAACATATCTCTGAAGCGATTCACTATCGAAGATTGGATCGGCAGTTGTGATGAAAGACGAGACGCAATCCCAAACGGACGTTGGCTGCATCGAGGTCATGGATGATGCGATGGTCGAAGTGCTTCGTCACAAGACCGGCTTCGAACGTCTACAGATTTCCTGGAAGATGTGGTCCAGCGCCCGGCGGATGTTAACGAGTCACCTGAGCGGCACGCATCCCGATTGGAGCGCTGCGCCATGACGCACGACGAGGTTGCAGAATATAACTGGGACGACGGGCTCGCACCGGTCTGGTTGGTCGTAGACGATCCGGCCACGGATTTCGGTACGGCCCTTCTGATCTACTGGCGCCTCGAAGGCCCCTGGTTTCGGAAGAACTCAGCCGACTGCAACCGGGAGGCATTCCGCCTAATTGAGATTTTAGAGCAGCGACTTATCAGCGGATTCTATCGCAACCGCTCGATCATCTACGACCCCGTTGAGGACAATCGGCTCTCCCACGCTCAGGTCTACAAGCTGAAGCAGGCGGGCGTTCCAGTGGAACTCATCGAATGGAGTGGCCAGAATGATCGGCGTGGTTCGTTGTAGAGAGTGGCCACGATTGCTACTATCACTAGTGCCCTTTCTAAAGACTTGATCGGCAATTGTGATGAATGACGAGACACGAACGCGAACGGACGTTGGCTGCATCGAGGTTATGGATGATGCGATGGTCGAAGTTCTTCGCAGCAAGAGCGGTCTCGAACGCCTCCAGATTTCCTGGAAGATGTGGTCCAGTGCGCAACGGATGCTCACCTGCCACCTGAGCATCACCCATCCCGAATGGAGCGCGGAGCAGGTGCAGAAGGAAGTCGCTCGAAGGATGTCTCATGGGACCGTCTGAACTGCTTGTCTACGTTGTTCGAATTTTCAACGAATTGCGGATCAAATACTTGGTGACGGGTTCGACAGCGACGATATTCTACGGCGAGCCGAGATTTACGAACGATATCGATATTGTTGCCGCGATGAAACTGGGCAACGTCGATACTCTGTGCAAACGATTTCCAGGCGATGAATTCTATTTGAGCCGGGAGGCAGTGCGAGACGCGATTATCAATTGTGGGCAATTCAACATCATCCATCCGGCTTCAGGTTTGAAGATCGATTTGATGATTCCTGGCGACAATCCGTTCAATCGATCACGGTTGACTCGGGGGAAGACAGTAAGAGTGGCACAAGATACGGACGCCGTTTTCGCATCGGCGGAGGACGTTGTTGTAAAGAAGTTGGAATTCTACAAGATGGGCGGTTCTGAGAAGCATCTGCTCGATATTGCGGGTGTATTGAAGATTGTAGGTGATAACGTGGATCGATCATATATTCTCAATTGGGCCGATGAGCTTGGCCTCTCCGATGTTTGGGAGACTGTTATGAAACGAGAGGGACATAAGGGTTGACCGTCAGTACATCTGTCAGTCAAACGAGTTGGTATCCGTCGACCATGTCCACAATGTATCGCCTTTGCAACGCAACTCGATTTGTCCGCCTAGCACCTTGCCATCAAGTTCGATCGACCAGTCTGTGGTTGACGCACTCTGCACGCTGCACCAACCGAATTCGATCTTTCGTACTTCTCCGCGACCTTTGCTGACCGGACCTTCGTATTCGAGGTAGGCTTTGCGGTGTTGGCCGATGCGTTTTGCCGGGATCGTGCTGGGTGGCTGCTCAAGCGGATTCTCAAACAGTTGCCATGTGGCTAAACCGTTGCCGTCTTCCACCATAAAATCCCAGTGTTCTTTGAATCCAACTTGTTCATCCTCGCCGGGTATGGGAGCGTGGTGTAAGATAACAAAACGAACGCGCTTGGATTCGGTGTGGTCATTGGATTGATTCATGGCAGATGCGTGTATCCGATGATCGGAAGCCCATGCCCGTCGGTCGTCGGTTTTGTTTTTGGGGGCAATCTCATGAAACTCGTCACCTTGCGTGGAACCGTCTTTCAAATTGCAACGGCAGTTCTTAGTCTAACGTTCCTCGGTGGTTGCGGTCCAACTTACAAGGAACTGCGGATTGAGGGGCAGCATCAGTTTGCCCAGGATCAGTATGGGGCTGCGAAGCGTTTGTTTGATGAAGCGCATTTTAAGTCCCCGGAGGATCCGGAGAATCTGCATGACATTGCGGCGTGTTGTGTGATGCTGGCGAAGGGGCATCTGGCCGACCGCAATCATGCGGCTGCCCAGCGCGATCTGGACCGGGCGATCGATTTCTACGACCGGGCGATCAATGCCCATCCGGGATTCAAGCCGGCACTGATGGGTAAGAACCGGGCGCTGGAGTTGAAGGGGCAGACCGACGAGGCTCTTCGTTCTGCGAAGTGGGCGGCGACGTTTGTTGGGCCGTCGGCTGACCAGTATGTGTTTCTTGCCAGCGAATACGAACAGCGGGGGGATCTGGATACGGCGCTTTTGCACTATCGTCAGGCCTTGGCGATGGAGCCGGACAATGCGAGTGTTCATAAGGGCCTCGGCATGTTGCATCACAATGCCGGTCGCCACGACTTGGCTGTCGAGTCGCTGCATCGTTCGCTGGCGTTGAATCCGAGTCAGCACGACGTCGTCGAGATGCTGCGCGAAATGGGCGAGTCAGTGCCAAGTGTGGAGTATGGGCCTTAGCCGGCATGACTATTTGCAAGCCTGCCCAATAACTCGATCAATTCTCTTGCGGCTGCTACCCTTGGTGTATGTGCGGAATTTCCGGAATCATTGATTTTGGGGGTGGATCGATTGACGCGTCCGTTTTAGAACGGGCATGTGCGACGATGCGCCATCGCGGTCCGGACGATTCCGGAACTTGGTTGGGCGACGATCGATCGGTGACCATCGGGCTTGCGGCGGTTCGGTTGGCCGTTGTCGATCCAACTCCGCAAGGGCATCAACCATTTGTTTTCAATGATCGCTGGGTGTTGGTTTACAACGGCGAAGTTTACAACCATCGCGAACTGCGCGATGAACTTCGGGCGGCGGGTCATACTTTAAGAACACAGACGGATACCGAAGTCGTCGCCGCAGCGTGCGCGACTTGGGGCGTTGATGCACTGAAACGTCTTAATGGGATGTGGGGGCTATGCTTTTTCGACCGGGAAACAGGCAATGGCTTCCTCGCCCGCGATCGATTCGGCATCAAGCCGGTGGTTTATGCTACTGACGGATCGCGCACATACTTTGCGAGTGAGACGCAGACGCTTCGGGGGTTGGGCGATTGGGATCGGCGGATCGATGTCGATTCGCTGCTGCACTACGTGCGATTCGGGTTTACGGCGCCAGATGCTTCGATATACCGTCATGCCCACCGACTCGCACCGGGTGCGTATTTGGCGTTTGACCGGCAGGGCGTTCGCGCCCCCCAGCGTTATTATGAACCGGTTCGAGGGTCGCTGAATAGCCGGTCAGAGGATTACGGTTCGGCATGCGAGAACGTGCATCGCAGAATCTTCCGCGCGGTGGCTAAGCGCCGTCATGCCGACGTACCACTCGGGGCGTTTCTTTCGGGCGGAATCGATTCCTCTGTCATCGCCACCCACTTAGCCGAATGCACGCCCGGCAAGATCGCGACGTTTTCCGTCGGGTACGAAGGACAGCGGGCGTACGACGAAACCGCTTACGCCCGCAAGATGGCCGAGCACATCAACAGCGATCACCACGAATTGTCGGTCACTGCGAAGGACGTTCTCGAAACGATACCAGAGATGCTCGATCATTTGGGTGAGCCGTTTTTCGACAGTTCGCTGATTCCCACATCGATGGTGTCGCGTCTTGCACGAAAGCATGTCACCGTATGTCTTTCGGGCGATGGTGCCGACGAATTGTTTGGTGGGTATTGGCGATACCTTGGGCACGATTCGCTGCATGTGTACGATCAGATCCCGGCATGGATTCGCAAGCGCGTGATCGAACCGATGCTGGAGTTTGCGCCGAAATCGAAGCGTTCGGTCATCGGGCGGCGCTTGGGGCAGATGCGAAAGCTGTTGTGGGCATCGACGGCATCGATGCAGGCTCGGCATCTGGCATGGTCGCAGATACTTTCGCGCGATGCGATGTCGATTATTAAGTCGCAGGGTGTCGACGACTTGACGTTGAAGCATGCGTATCAGTCGATGCAGGATTTGACGGCAGGGATTCGCAGCGGCGACATGAACCAGATTCTCGCGTTCGATCTACAGTATTCGTTGCCGGCAGACATGCTGCACAAAGTGGATATCGCTAGCATGTATCACTCGCTGGAAGTGCGGACGCCGTTTCTGGATCACGAGTTGGTTGAGTATGTGCTGGGATTACCGGCTCGGTACAAGATGTCGCGCGGGATGCGCAAGAATATACTGGTCGATGCATATCGCGGGGTTGTGCCCGATGCGATTCTGGACCGCGGCAAGATGGGGTTTGAGGTGCCGGTTGGCGAGTTTTTCCGTAGTGAGTTGCGGGAGATGTTCCTCGACACGGTGACGCGCGAACGTTTGGACGGTTTCGGCGTATTTGATTCGGGGGAAGTGCTGCGAATTTATGACGACCATTGTGCGTTTCGTGGCGAGTATACGGACCTGCTGTTTGCGATCTTTTCGCTGTGTTGGTGGCAGATGCGCGATGGGATGGATGGTTGAGTTTCGTCGCTGCGACGACGCGATATAATGGACAAATGCACCGCTCTCAGAACAGCGGCACGTTTCTTGTTGATTCGGTTTGCTGAGGAAATCGATGAAGATTTATACCAAGACAGGCGATGGCGGCGAGACCGGCTTGATTGGCGGTTCGCGCGTGGCGAAGGATCATGCCCGCGTTGCGTGTTATGGCGAGGTCGATGAACTCAATGCCGCGATCGGGTTGGCGGTTGTGGCTTGCGATCAACCTGAGTGGCGTGCCTGCCTTGAACAGATTCAAGACGATTTGTTCGTGTTGGGGACCGAACTTGCGACACCCGACGGTGAGAAGCAGATGCTCGCGCTTAACGAAGATTCGGTACCGCGTCTTGAGGCGCAGTTGGATGCGTTGATGGCCGAAGTTGAACCGCTTAAGAATTTTGTGTTGCCGGGCGGCAGCGAGTTGGCGGCTCGGTTTCATTTGGCGAGGACGGTTTGTCGGCGGGCGGAGCGCGAAGTTGTTAATCTTGCCAGCCAGTCGGATGTATCGAAGACGGCGATCATTTACTTGAATCGGCTCAGCGATTTGTTGTTCGCTTACGCGCTTGGTGCCAATCATCGCAGCGGTGTTGCCAATGTGCTCTGGGTCGCCCCGAAATCGTAACGGCGATGGCCATCCGTATCATCTCAATGAATCGTAGAATGATTTTATGACGCGCCTGGTTCGCATCGTTAATCCCAACGAGTTAAAGCCCCTTCACATTGTGATGCTGGCGCTCTTGGCGTTTGCGCTGGCTGGCAACTGTTTGCTGACGAGTGGGGGCAAGGCCATTGTCCTACCGGACGGTGCCAATGCTTGGCCGTCCGACTCGCTGCTGCTTGCGATCGTTGAAATCCTCGATTTGCAATATGCCCAACCGACCCCCAATGGCATCGCGATCAAGTCGCTCGTTTCAGGGACAGCTGCTGGCTTGGGCATCATTGTGGCTGCCATCGGAATTCTGTTTCGCGTGCGCAGTATCAAAGAGGAGGCCGACACCGATGCCGTGATCGAAGTGGATGATCGCGCAACCAGCGAGACGTCGCCCGCGAATGAAGACAAACCTCGAAAGAAGCATATCGATCCGATTCTCGCATCGCAGCTGTTGATGTTAATCTACGTGGCGTGGGCGTTTGCAGCCACGCTTTGGTCGAATGCGCCCTCGTTCGCGATGGGCGGGGCGATCGTTCTTTCCATCCATGTACTCTGGTCGATTGCGCTGGCGATCAGCTTGAACCGGCGGGCGGCAGCGATTTCAGGTTACTGCCTGGTTGGCGTGCTGTTCATCACAGCCGTCATCGCCTGCTGGTATTGGTACGAGCGGAATTCGGTCGTGCGTGCGCAGTATCCGATCGGTAATCCACTGTTTCTTGCGGCGTGTCTGATTCCCGGGATGGTGGTTGCGGTTGCCTTCATCGGGCGTGCGTTTACCGCTTCGCGTGACAAGAACGGCGGGCGCAACATCGCAACCATCGTCATGTTCCTGTTGGCGTGTGCGGTGATGGCTGTTGCATTCCATCTCACCGATTCGCGGGGGCCGAAGATTGGTTTGGGGCTCGGCGTGTTCGCGGTGGCTGCTTTTGCGGGTGGACGCAACGTGAAGGTCGTGGCTGCAACCATGGGGGTGATTGGTGTTGCCGTTTTCGCGATCTTTTATATCAACCAGCTCGATACCACGTCGCTGACCGGTCGAAGTGCTTCGATGCGTTTTCGCCTGTATTCATGGGATTATGCAATGGAGCTGTTTGGCGAAAAACCGCTTCAGGGACATGGGTTGGGCGGATATGCATTGCGGGCGGATGGGCTGGCGTCGCAGGACGTGCTTGCCGATCCCGAAGCGCTCGGGAACAGGGTCAGCCATGCACACAGCGAGTGGTTGGAAACCGCAAGCGATCTCGGCGGCATCGGGTTGGTATTGCTGGTCGGTTCGTTGTTTCTGGCGGTGTATGGGGGCGCGAACGCGATACCCCAGATCGGCGAATCGGTTCCGCGGTGGATGTTGATTGGAGTTAGCGCCTCACTTGCTGCGCTGATTGCAGAGGAATGTTTCAGCGTAGGTCTGCAAATCGCCGGATTGCCGTTTGTTTTCTATACGGTGTTGGGTTTGGTTTGGGCGC
The DNA here is from genome assembly GCA_028285105.1 of Alphaproteobacteria bacterium. GTDB lineage: Bacteria > Planctomycetota > Phycisphaerae > UBA1845 > UBA1845 > UBA1845. The sequence goes on along the minus strand of JANQQE010000021.1, from coordinate 295,573 downwards.
TGGCTCGACCGCTTCCTGCATCGGTTCCGAAGTTTCTTGCAAAGCGGCACTTCCTGGGCCTTGGGCTTTCGATCGTTGCGATTGTTTTGGGCTGCGGTGCGATGGAAGTGTCGCGCCAGGATTTCGTCGCTGCCCGCTCGCTATACAACGTCAACCAGGCGATTAGGGACAGCGATTGGCAGAAGGCTGAATCGCTTGCTGACGACGCGTACGCCAATCGCCTGAGACCTCAGCGAAAGTTGGTGGCGTTGATTCAATGCGTTGCGACGCGACTCTATATCGCCGAGCAACTTCAGGTTCAGTACATTCGGCGACTTCGCATTCAGGGCAGCGGTCAGTCTGTCGATCCCGGTCTGGTGTTCCATCTTCAATCGGATCGCGAAAAGTGTCAGGCACTGCTCGACAAGTCCTTGACCGATCTTGAATTCATCCGGTCGATTGTGACCAGTGAGATGGGCGTTGGTTTGCTCGATTTCAAACTGCGAACGTTGCGGGCAGTTTTTGCAGAAGTGGATGGGCGCAAAGAAGATGTTGCACAAGAAGGGATTCACGCAGCTGGCGCGCTGGGCGCTCAGCTTCAACGTCAGCCGTTTGAGACCGAGTTGGCGACCAAGTTTGTCATTGCATCGATCGGTCGTCTGGCCGTCGAAGACGCACTTGAGGTGTTGGCACGTCCGCTGCGATTCGGGATCGTGACCGGCGAATATGCGAATGCTGTCGGTGTCTTGTTGTCGAACTCGGAAACGGCGGCGAAGGCTGTCGAGCGAATCAATCAAGAACTGGTTGGACTTGATGGTGAAGTGGATTTGACGAAGCGATTTGAAACCTGGTCTCCGGAGATTCTACGGGTGGGGGCGGTGGGCGCCCTTGTGCAAGGCAGACAAGATGAATCGGTAGCATACTTGAAAGCCGCGGTCACTTTGTACAATGCGTCGGTTAAAGCCCAGCGCGGGGTTCCATTGCTCGCCCATGCCGGCAGTCTTGCGGAGTTGGCAGACGCGATGTTTAAGTCGAATCCTGAGTCGCCGGATGCGGCAATCAAGACCGCCGAGTCGTCGCTTCGGCTTTCTCCTCCATCTCGCGAAGGTCGAAGATTGATTGCAGCGTTGCGCGACCGAATGATGGCCTACCACCTTGCCGCGAACCATGAAGAATTCGTGCGCGACCGACTGAAAGAGCAGATGCCCAATGCCGATGCGAAACGGTTGGATTCCGTGGTGGCGAACCGTTACGCAAGAATGTCTTACAGCGTCTTGGACAGAGCCTATGAGCGAATCCCGTATCGATTGAATGCATGGAGTCAGCGAGCGATTGAACTGGACGCTGAGTCGGCACTGAATTGGTTCCTTGCGGCTGACATCTCGATCCTTGTTGGCAGCGAGAATCGGGTTGTCGATTCGATTCGCAGGGCAGCCGAAACGAGTGGCAGTCCGCAAGATATTTATGCCATCGTGCTGCGAGCCTCCGAAGCAATGCCGGGTAGTGGGGTGATCGTGCAGTTGCGAAGTCAGATTGAGCAGGAATTGGGAATGACCGCTCCACAGGATGCATCGACACTGCCCAATCGGACAAGTCAACCCACTGAGCCGAATGCTGCCGATCCGGAGTTGCTCCCCGATGTCATTGATGATTCGACTACGAATTCGATGCCATAATCGATTTGGCTGGGTGGTCCAACGATTGCAGGACATCGGCTGATTGGAAACCACACCAACTGATGAGTGCCATGGCAAGAACAATTCCCAACGCCCGATAACGATTGGCGACTTGGACGATGAACCACGCGGCGCCAATGACTAAAGCCAATTGATAGAAAATTGAAAAACGCCCGTCAGAATCGGTGTCGGTACCTGCAATCAGCAACTCGATACCGGACACCATGGCTGCAACCAAGAGTGGAATAATCATGTGTCGTTTGGCACAGAGCGCGGCGATCGTTCCGATGACTCCGGCGATGACCACGGGAATTGTTGTGCCTTCAACCGTAAACATAACGAATGGCTGCAAACGCTGGGGAAAAGTTGCCAGGTTTGAAAATGAAAGAGGACAGTTCAGCACATAAGAGCTTTGCCGTGTGATCAGTCCGTAAACGGACAATGGATTAGTCAGTGCGAAGACGAGGACCGCAACTAAAAGCCCGCCCGCTGACGCCCGCAGAAACACCGGGCGATAGTCCACGTGTCGATTGGAACAAGTAGGAAGTTCATGTGTTTGCCTGAAGTGCTGATGGCGACAGTGCAGCCCGAGCGAAACCGGGATTAGCAGTAGTACGGGTAGCGCCGTTAGCGTCATGCCGATGCACGCCCCGCACGCAACGAACAGCATCGCCCAGTTGCGAAACTTCTGCCGATCCAATGCCTGCGTCGCAAACCAGACGGCGCACAGCGTCGCCACTGCCAATGGCAGTCGCGGCGATCCTTCGTGCGAAGTGCCAAAGACTAACGGAAGCAACACGTACAATGTTGCTGAAAGCAAGCCGGTCCAGATTCCGCCAAGCTGCATGCCAACGGCGAACATCATCGCAACGCCAAGGAATCCCCAGATCACAACGTACATTCGAGCCGACATTCGCACGCTTGCGCTATCCTGATGTGTCGCCCTGAACCAACCCTTAGCGCTTTGAATCAAAGAGACCGGATACCGGAAGACACCACCGAATCGATTCTGATCAGTTGCTTCGGTGCTTCCCATTACCACATGCAGTGAACTCAATTCGTTTTCAAAAATTGGCGAAGCCATCGTGCGATTCACTTCCATTGATTGCGCAGGAGCGATTGATTTTTCCGCGTCCGGCAGCCCCCAACCAAAGCGCATCGATGCCATCGCAACGTAAAGAATGCCAAGAATGACGAGCCAGATCGTCACCAGAGTTGTTTGCTGATTCTGCATCCGGCGAAGGATACGCGATTGGTTATCGGCAGCAAGGTGTGCGGAGGATTCATGCCATTGCCCCATAACTTGCCGGTTACGTGCCCCGCATCGAAGCCGCCGTTTTGAAGCACAGCCATCCTACGGACGACCCGATAGCATTCGTGGATGGCGTCTGCGCATTGGGTGGATGTCCCGAAAGAATTATGGATGTGGTGAATTGCTCTGGCTTCGACGAAACATTCTGGAATTGGTGACGGCTGCCTACGCGCTGGTGGTGCTTTGGGGCGGACTTGTACCGTTCGATTTGTCGCTGAGCGTTAAGCCGTTCATCGGTCAATCGTGGTTCGGATTACCCGTTCAGCCGTCACACTGGACGGACATCGCGTCGAACGTGGCGCTCTTCTTTCCATTGGGGGGGTTGATCCGAGCGACGTTATGGAAACGCGGATGGTGGCCAAGTCTCTCGCTTATCGTCAGCATGCTCGCGTGTACGGCGATGACGTATGGAATCGAAGTCTCTCAATTGCTTTCGATCAAGCGGGTGGCGTCGGCGGCTGACTTTGGCGCGAATCTGTTGGGTGGACTTGCTGGCGTTGTCTTGGTTTCAGTGATGCGGTCGGCTGGCTTTGTGTTCAAGGATATGCTGTGGTCGGTCAGTCGCCGGTGGCGCGAGAGCGTGGTTGAGCGTCCGTCTGCGGTTCTTGCCCAATTTTGTGCAGTTCTGTTGTTTTTGTTTGCCGTATCGCCATTCGATGTGACGTTTGCGCCGAATCTTGTTTACCGATCCGTGAGTGAATCGCACCTTGTCCCATTTGCCAACGACGCGCGTCTGAGTCCGACGATCACCAACATCCGCGGCGACGTGGACGGGCGTTCCGAAACGCGCCGCAGTACCGATCGCTGGCAGCGAAACATCGATCATGTCGCTACGGTTGGCGGGTATGGCTTGTTGGCAATGTTGATCTGTCATTATCTAAGGAACCATTGCCATGTCGTGGGGCGTCGGCGAGCGCTTTGGACATTGCAATCGTGTTTGATGCTGGCTTTGTTTTCGTCTGGAGCGCAACTGTTTGTGTTGTCGCGTTCATTCGATACGACTGACATTTTAATGGCGTTGGTCGGAGCATCTCTTGGAATTCTGTTCGCCGATCGATCTGCAATCATGTGGGCACAGGTTCAGTGTCGCTCGCAAGATTTGGCTTTCGGGCGGGAGCGGCTGCTGAAGGTCTCGTGTTTGGCTTTGCTTGTTGTCGTTGTCGCCCGTGAAGTTGCACCGTTCGATTTTGCATTCGATGAGGCGCACGTTCGCGCCCAACTTGGCGAAGTTGAGTTGCTGCCTTTTCGGTCCTATCAGACCGCGCGACTTCCGCTTGCAGTGGAGGACATTCTCGCCAAGTTGTTCCGATTGACTTTGTTGACGGCGATCTGGACGACATGGCGAAATCGTGGCGAGTTTGCAAGCAACATGGGCAGCATCAAACGGGCCATATTCGGTATGGGTGCGATGATTGCCGTGCTTGAGTTGCTGCAAATCTTCATACCGGGTCGAACGCCGGCAACGACAGACATCTTGTTGGCTGTCGTCGGCGCTGCATCGGGTGTGGGCTTGCTTCGTATGGCGGTGGCTTGGCGTGATTCGATTCGGACTCGCGCCGTCAGCACAATGGATCAGCCGATCTTCAATGTTACGTTCGACAATGATGCCGCAGCGCCAAAAGAACACGTTCCAACATCAAAAGACCTTGCTTAACGTATCATTCTCTCGAACATCGTTGATCAGACGCCAGGTGCGCTCGGGGTTCATCGGTAGCTCGCACGGGGCTTTTCCGGTCGCGTCGTAGATGGCTGACAGGATCGCTGGGACGGCGCCAATGAGCGGCGGTTCTCCGACGCCGTGTGCCCCGAACGGTCCGCCCGGGTCGTCGTGTTCGACGATGATCGCCTCGACAGGTGGCAGGTCTTTGATCGTCGGGATGATGTAGTCGGTCAGCCCGGGGTTCATGATACGCCCGTTCTTGTAGGTCACCTCTTCCATCAAGGCCATGCCAAGTCCCTGGGCGACACCGCCAACGATTTGCCCTTCGACGGATTGTGGATTGACGGCCTTGCCGACATCGTGGGCGGCGATGTGTCGCTCGACTTTGACTTCACCCGTTTCCGTGTTGACGAGAACTTGCGAGACGTGTGCGCCGAAGAGATACGTGATGAATGCGCGGGGCGATTGACCAGTCCCCGGAACTTCTTCGATCGTGCGCGGTTTGAACAGCGCCGACGCTTTCAAACTGTAACCGCGGGTCAGGCCTTCGGTGCAAATCCGTTCGATGCGAACGCGGTTATCCGGCTTGGCAGATTCAAATGCCCAGCCCTGCTGAAGCGTGATTTCGTGCGGGTGAACTTTTAGTTTGATCCCGGCGATGTCGAGGACCTGTTCGCGCAGTTCGCTGGCAGCCATCCTTACAGCGTTGCCGGTGAAATAGGTCTGTCGGGTGGCGCTCGATGAGCCCGATTCATCGGTGAGTTCGGTATCGGCTGCGACGATGCGCATGCTCTCGAATGGCAGGCCCAGTTCCTCGCCGGCGATTTGCATCATCGCATTGAGCAATCCCTGCCCAACTTCGACGCCGCCTGTATAGACCGTTGCAGTTCCGTTGTCTGCAAGTTCGACGCGAGCCCGGCTACAATCGGGAAACCCGTCACCGTAACCGAGTCCGAAACAGATCGCGCTCATGCCCCAGCCGCGTTTGATGTGGGCTGGAAGGCTGTCGCTTCCCGGATAGGGTTGGTCGTTAAATTTTTGAATTGCTTTGGTCAGGCAATGTCCAACGCTGACCGGATTGATACGCTGACCGGTTGTGACGGTGTCGCCGCTTGTGATCAGGTTTTTCTTCCGTACTGTTTCGCGACCCAATTTCAGCGCATTGGCGATGCGATCCATCATCCCTTCGTAAGCGATGGCCATCTGGCATGCGCCAAAACCACGCATCGCGCCTGTCGGATTGTTGTTGGTGTGAACGCCGTAGACATCAACTTCGACATTGGGTACGCGGTATGGGCCGGTCGCATGGCTGGCGGCTTTTCGCATGACGGCGATGCCCGTGGAAGCATACGCACCCTCGTCGCTGTGGACGACGATTTTGGCGGCGGTCAATGTGCCGTCCGCTTTTGCGCCGAAAGTCGATTGGATTTTCAGGGCGTGGCGTTTGTGTCGTACCCGCATCGATTCGGATCGGGTGTAGCGAAGGGCGATGGTCTTGCCCTGGTGTTTTAGTGCTGCAACGCCGAGGTAAATCTGAATGCTGATATCTTCGCGTCCGCCGAATGCCCCACCCGTGACGGGTTGGATGATGCGGATTTGTTCGACGGGCAATCCGAGTGCGAGGGCGATCAATCGTCGTTCCTCATGAACCCATTGGCCGGCAACATATAGGGTGAGCGTCTGCCCGTCCCAATGACCGGTTCCGGCTTCTATGTCCAGGAATGCGTGATCGACCGTTTGTGTAAAGAATGTGTCTGAAACGACAACGTGCGAGTTTGCAAGGGCGCGATCGACGTCGCCTTTGCGAATGCGCTTGTCGCCCATGACATTGCCTTCGGGGTAGAGCTTGGTTGCCCCTTCCGCGATGGCTTGTTCCATCGTCGCGATGACTGGGAGCGTTTCGTACGTGACCTTCACCTTGTCGCGACCGAGCTTTGCGGCCCGTTCCGTTTTTGCGACCACGACCGCGATTGCGTCGCCAAGATAGCGAACTCGTTTCGATGCGAGGGCAGGATGATCGCGACGGATTAGCCCGTGAATATTCGTACCGCCAACATCGGCGTGCGTGTACACGCCGAGGACACCTGCGACTTCCAAAGCCTGCTTTGCGTCAATCGCGGTGATGTTCGCGTGGGCGTGTTCGCTGCGGACCACGCTGGCAAACAGTTCGGCTGAGTTGGGAAAAAGGTCGGCTCCGTAGAGGGCGGTACCGGTTACTTTTTCTTTTCCATCGATGCGGCGACAGGATTTGCCGACGAGGTGGTCTGCCGGAGCGATCGGTGCGTCGAGCGCTTGGTTGGATTCAGTTGTCTTGACGTGTTGAATCATGCGCTTTGGCTTTCACGATGGGCGCGCTTGACAGCCTCTATGATGGAAGCGTAACCCGTGCAGCGGCAGATGTTTCCTTCCATTGCGGTGAGCAGGTCGGATTCGCTGATTTCGGGCTGATCGTTGAGAAGCGCTCGGGCGGACATGATCAGGCCCGGTGTGCAGTAACCGCACTGGGCCGCCCCGGTCGCGACGAAGCTGTCCTGGATCACATCGAGTTCGCTGCCGGCGGCTAATCCTTCTATGGTGGTGATATTGCGCTCATTGACCTGTGCTGCGAGCATCAGGCAACTGTTGATCGTTTCACCATCGACGAGTACCGTGCAACTTCCGCATTCGCCTTCGAGGCAGGCTCCTTTGGTGCCGGTCAGTCCGAGTACGTCGCGGAGAAATTCCAAAAGCGGCATGTCCACCGGTACGTCGCGGGTGAACGTTTCGCCGTTGACGGTGCAGGCGACCTGGGTCATTGGGATTTCCATCGGAGTCGGGTCAGGCATCGGCATCTCCTTTGGCGTCATCTTTCATCAGTTGCGTCAGCAGGCGTTTGGTGAGTGTACCGCACATGGCCCGCCGGTAGGTGGCTGTCCCGCGTTGATCGTCGATCGGGCTGACTTCGTGCGTGACGAGATTGGCTGCATCGTTTATGAGTTCCGGCGTAAGCTCTTCGCCTGCGAGCAGGGCTGAGGCTTTGGGTGTGATTTTCGGAATCGGACCGACGCACCCAAATGCCAATTCGGTTTTCTTGTTTTCGTTTTGCGAGATGGCGCAGCAGACGAGGCTGATGTTGACAGCTCCGCGTTTACCGATTTTGTACCAGCGCGAACGTGGGTTGTGGGGGACTCGAACGGCATGGATGAGTTCGTCATCGGCGAGGGCTGTCTTGCGATAGTCGATGAAGTAATCGACGAGTGGCATCCAGCGATCGCCGCGCGCTTTGCTGGCCAGTTGAACCTCAGCGTTCATGGCCAGAAGCGCCACGCAGCCGTCGCCAGCTGGCGATGCGGTGGCGATGTTGCCGCCAATGGTGCCCATGTTGCGGATCGCCGGTCCGCCGACCGATAGCGACGCTTCACGAAGGGCGCGAAAGTGCATCTTGCCCAATTCGGAAAACGTGACGCCCGCCCCCATGACAACGTGACCATTTTGCCGTTCGACCTTTCGCAGTGATCGAATGCGCGAAACATCGAGAAAGCACTGCGGATGAATGGCTCCATGATTCATCGCCACGACGACATCGGTTCCACCGTTGATGACGGTGGCGTCGGTGCCCAACGCTCTGCGGAGTTCGAGGGCTTGTTCGAATGTCGTCGGTTGATGAAACATGGTGCTGGTCGATTCGCTGGTCGTTTCCTTCCGTCACGTGTGGGGCAACGATCTCTTACGGCTGAGGGGCGGTGTTTTCAGGATCGTTGTTTGTCTTCGCCTCGTCTTGATCGATGCGGTCATCGGTATCGTTAACGCTGTCTTTCGATTCGACAGTCATATCTTTGTTTTCGGTGGCGGTTGTGGTTTGAGCGTTGATCGTGGTTTCTGGTTTAGCAGGCGAGCTGCCACCTCGCAATTGGATGACGAGCAGCAGAATCGTTATCGCCAGCAACATGCATCCACCGGCAATGATCCAGGCGGGGATGCGTTGTTGCGGTTGTGCGACGGTTCGCCGTTCAGGGCCGGCTGACTTGATTGCGGTGCTGAGCATCTCCAGTTCAGACGACGTCTGCGGGATCGGTGGCGATTCGGGGATTTCACCCGGCGGTCGGTCGAGGTTGACGGCGCATTGGTGACAGTAGGTGTCACTTTCTGTGGCTGAACTCTGACAATTCCAGCACATGCCCACGAATTTGCAGAGTTCGGGTGTCTTCGCCGCAAAGCGCCACTGGTGATCGGTGTGCGGTCCGCGAACGATGGTGGTGGCTGTCACGACACCACGCCGGGCCTGGCGAATCAAACGCTCCATGCTCACACCGGGAAACGGGCGGACGTGTTCGAGGACGTACCACGGTCCGCTGTGTTGCTGCATGCGGATTAGCATTTCGACCGAGAGGTCTTGATTGCAGTAGCGACAGGTATTGTCGGTGATGCGGACCAATTCGCCACACGACACGCATGGTTTCGAATCGCCATGCCAGGTGCGTTGGCCCAGGTTGCTCATCGGACCCAAACCGATCTTGGCCGCACGTTCGATGGCGCTCAAGCCGTCGCCCAATGCGTGTTTGGGGTTGCGCGGTATGTCTGGTGGGTTGGTGGTTGGGTCGGCCATCCTGTCTTCGTCCCGTTTGAACTTACTTGAATTCCCTCGATTCTACTGAATTTGCAGGAATTCTTTCATGTGTTCGTCGAAGGCTTGCTGCGATTTGGCGTCGGCGAGTTGCAGGCCCAATTCGTTGATGACCTTGGTGCCCATTCCGATCCATTCCTGCCAGCACGCTTCGCAAATATGGTTCCAGATTTTCTCGCCGAGGTCGCCTTTGATGGGGCGCTCAGCCATCTTGTTTGAAGGTCGCCCACAACGTGAGCAGAAAAAGTCCGCATCGCCAGCGACGGCAGTCTGAGTGTTGCGGGTCGACTTTGCCGTTGGAACCGTCCCGCCGAGTTCGGCGATGAGCTTGCCCATTTCGTCGCGGGGCATCAGGTCGCCTTTTTCGTCGGCGACTTCGAAACCGCGGGTCAGCGTTTGAATCGCTTCGTCATTTTTACCCGATTGCTTCTGAGCGTCACCGAGCAGGTGGTACGCTTTCGAGAATGTGGGATTCAATTCAAGGGTGCGTTTGAGCGACGCGATCGCCTCCTCGAAATGGTTGTCATCCAGATAGGCCTTACCCAAACTAAGATGACCCATTTCGTTTTGTGGGTCGGCTTCTGCCATCTTCTTGAATTGTTCGATCCGATCGTTCATGTGTGAATTCCTCGTTTGTTTGCGCGAACCTGGGTCGTTTCCGTCGCGCGGGCGAAGCGCAATATCATAGCAGCCTATGGCTAAGTCTCCAAGTTGCGCAACGGGTGCGGAAGTTTGCGCAAGTATTGGCCAATGCGATAATTAGAGATGCAGTATTTACGACAGTATGAGTGACTTATTGAGAGAGCAAATGATCGGCGGCTTCTGCGATGCCTTCATTGCGCACGGTGCTGACGCGGCAGATCGGGAGGTTGCCCCCGACAGCGCTCTTGAGCTGGCCTTCTGTGGCGTCGGCACCGGGAAGGTCGCACTTGTTGATGATGAACATGTCGGCGATTTCCATGATGCCGGCTTTTGAAAATTGCACGCTGTCGCCTGATTCGGGCATGAGGACCAGAAGCGTCTTATCGACCACGTCACGGATTGCGACATCGGATTGGCCAGCTCCTACCGTCTCGACCAGGATGTAATCGAAACCGTATCCATTCAGCGCGCGAATCACCTCGGCGCACTGCGGTCCGAGTCCGCCGTACTGCTTACCACTCGATAGCGATCGGATGAAGAAGTTGTCACCCGGTTCGCCCCACATCATACGGAGGCGATCGCCGAGAAGCGCTCCGCCATGAACCGGACTTGATGGGTCCACCGCGACGACGGCAACTTTGTGTCCCTTGTCACACATGGCCTTCCCGAGTTTGCCGATGAGTGAACTCTTGCCGACGCCTGGCGCGCCGGTGATGCCGAAAACTTTTGCGGAACCATCCGGTGGCGTCCAGTTGTTTTTGACTTGGTCGCGCTGGATGTACGTGATCAGTTGGCCGAGGGCTGCATCGTTCTTGTCTCTGTAGCCGGCGATTGCTTCGTCGAGTGTCAGGCGTTTGCGTTCGGACGCGAGGGTCTTGAATTTCTCGACGATCGATTCGACGGATGTACCGGGGTTGAAGACAGCCGCACATCCCATTTCGTGGAGCAGATGGTGTTCGTCTTCGGGAACGATGCCACCGAGGACGACGGGTACGTTTTCGATACCCAGTTCTTTGCGATGGCGAAGAACTTCAGGCATGACGGTCATGTGGGCGGCAGAGAGGAGGCTCACACCGACGACGTCGATGTCTTCCTGCATTGCTGCCAGCATCGTGCTTTGTGCAGTTTGCCACAGTCCGGTGTAGATGACGTCGAAGCCGGCATCGCGAAAGGATCGCGCCAAGACTTTGACACCGCGATCGTGTCCGTCGAGGCCGATTTTCGCCAGCAGTATTCGAATGGGATGATCGGTCATGGATTACTCGTGAAGGTTGATTCTTTGTTGATGTTGATTCGTGTTACCACTCGGGTCCGCCGTCGTAACGACCGAACACGTTGGCCATCACTTCCATCATTTCGCCGACGGTCGCGTTGGCTTTGGCAGCTTCGATCAAGAACGGCATGACGTTCTTGTCGTCGTCGGCTCCTTGACGTAGTGCGTCGAGTGATTCTTTGTGGCGTTTGGCATCTCGATCGCGCTTCATTTGCGTCAGTCGAGCAACTTGCTGTTTCTCGACACTTTCGTCGATTTTCAGAATATCGATGCGTTCGTAATCTTCTTCCACGTACTTATTGACGCCGACGACTTCGGCTTCTCCGGAATCGAACGCGAGGCTTTGCTTAATGGCTGAGTCGGCGATGGAGCGTCGGAAGTAACCTTGTTCGATCGCCCCGATCACGCCGCCAAGCTCGTCGATTTCGCGGAAGATGGCGTTGGCTTCGGCTTCCATCTCGTTGGTTTTGTTTTCGATGAACCAACTTCCGCCCAAGGGGTCAGCCACCTCGGTGATGTTGGTTTCGCAGGCGATGACTTGCTGCGTTCGAAGTGCCAATCGCACCGCGTTTTCTGTCGGAAGTGCCAGCGTTTCGTCCATGCTGTTGGTGTGCAAAGACTGCACGCCAGCCAATACTCCGGCGAGCGCTTGGTACGCGACGCGCACGACGTTGTTGGTCGGTTGCTGCTCAGTCAACGTGACGCCGGCCGTCTGGGCATGGCAGCGCATCCACCAATTGCGTTCGAGCTTGGCGCCATATTTATCGCGCATCACCTTTGCCCAGATTCGACGGGCTGCACGTATCTTGGCGATCTCTTCGAAAAAATCATTGTGAACGTCGAAGAAGAAGCTGAGTCGCTTGGAGAACTCGTCAACATCGAGTCCGCGCTCGATTGCGTGTTCGACGTACGACATGCCATCAGCAAGGGTGAAAGCCAACTCTTGGGCAGCACTCGCCCCGGCTTCTCTAATATGATAACCGCTGATGCTCACCGTGTTCCAAAGCGGCATCTCATTGGTGCCGTATTCAATTGTATCAGTGACGAGCTTAACGCTCGGTCGCGGTGGGAACACGTATTCGTTTTGTGCGTGAAATTCCTTGAAGATGTCGTTTTGCAACGTACCGCGAAGCTGATCGGGACCAACTCCTTTTTCCTCAGCCACTGCGATGTAAAACGCCAGCAGGATTGCCGCCGGCGCGTTGATCGTCATGGATGTGCTGACCTGATCGAGAGCGATTCCGTCGAAGAGACGGCGCATGTCGTCGAGACTCGAAACTGCGACACCGCACTTACCCACTTCGCCCAGCGACAACGGGTCGTCGCTGTCGCGGCCCATCAGTGTCGGTAAATCGAACGCCGTACTCAGTCCGGTTTGACCCTGCCCCAGCAGGTATTTGAACCGCTCGTTTGTGTTTTCAGCCGACCCGAATCCGGCGAACTGGCGCATGGTCCAGGTTCGCTTGCGGTACATCTCCGGGTGAATGCCGCGGGTGAATGGAAACTCGCCGGGGTCGGCGATATCGCGGGCGTAGTTGGTTTCGGCGATATCGTCGGGACCGTAAAACGCCTTGCTGGGGGCTGTGCTTTTCGGATCGCTCATTGGCTTGGTGGCCATGTTGCTACTCCATCCAGTTGGTGGAACGTCTTTCGAGAAAGGCGCTGATGCCTTCCTTTGATTCGTTGTGATCGAAACATGCCGCAAAGGCCCGCGTTTCATCGCCTGTTTTTAATGCCAGCTTGATCTGGCTGATGGCGTGCGGGCCGCCTCGTTTGCAGCGATGCATGAGATCTTCGATCTTGGTATCCAGGTCGGCATCGTCTTCGGCGAGGATGTCGATCAAACCGGATTGGTGCGCTTCCGTGCCTGCGATTGCGTCGGCAGAGAACATCAGGCGCTTGGCTTGGTTGATACCAAGACGTGCGCTTAGGCGCTGAATACCCTTCCAGCCGGGGACCAATCCGAGCGACGTTTCCGGCAAGCCGAGCTTTGCGTTTTCGACCGCGGCTAGAAAATCGCAAGCCATCGCGACTTCGAGTCCACCGCCCAATGCTGCACCGTGAAGCCGCGCAATCGTGATGCACGGCAGGTCGGCAATCGCATCGAACGCTTTGTTGCCGCGGTTGGAAAGTTCCGCCGCACCCGCCGCATCGAGGCTGGATAGTTCCTTGATGTTTGCGCCGGCGACGAAGACTTTGCCTTCGGCGCGGAGGATGAAGTACCGCACGTTCGGCGCAGACTTTACTTCGTTCGCAACTTCGGCGATACGATTGATGACGCTGCTGCTCAATACGTTCAATCCGGATTCGGTTTTGAACGTCGCTTCAGCCACGTCATTGTCGATGGAAAGCTCGAGGGCTGTCTCACTCATAAGTATAGAAGCCTTGTTTCGTTTTGTTGCCCAGTCTGCCAGCCAGCACCATTTTGCGAAGCAGCGGTGCCGGTCGGTATTTGTCCTCGCCGAGATCGCGGTGCAGGACGTTTAGAATATCATAGCATACGTCGAGTCCGATCAGGTCGGCCAATCGCAGCGGACCCATAGGGTGGGCCATCCCCAGTTGCATGATGCCGTCGATCGCTTCCGGTCTTGCAACCCCGTCCTGCATGCAGAGGATCGCCTCGTTGATCATGGGCATGAGGATGCGATTCGATACGAAACCGGGGTGATCGTTGGCCCGGAGCGGAGTTTTGCCGACGGCTTCTGCGAGGGCGTGGACTTTGTCGTACGTCGCGTCGCTGGTTTCCAGACCCATCACGATTTCGACGAGTTTCATCACCGGGACCGGGTTGAAAAAATGCATGCCGATAAAGAGCGACGGGTTCCCGGTGACGGCTGCCAACTCCGTGATGCTGATGCTGCTGGTGTTGGTCGCACGGATGGCGTCGCCCGCAAGCACCTTATCGACCGCTTTGAAGATGGTCTTCTTGATTTCCGGTTTTTCGCTGGCGGCTTCTACGAATAGCTGGACGGATTTGAACTCCGAAACATTGCCGACTGGTGTAATGCGTTTCAGCGTCGCATCTCTTTCGTCATCCGTGATGCGTTCTTTGCTAACGCTGCGGTTCAGCAGTTTTTCGATGGTTGCCAGTGCTGATTCGATGGCGGATGAGTTGGCATCGTGAACCAATACGTCAAACCCACTCTGCGCAAAAACCTGAATGATGCCCCGGCCCATTGCGCCTGCTCCGACGACTCCGATCGGTTTGCTTTTGTCGATACTACTCATCGATTTGTTTCCCAAACGTTTGCAGAACTGTCGAGCAGTCCGCGAGCGATGACGAGGCGATGGATCTCGCTGGTGCCTTCGTATAGCTCGGTGATTTTCGCATCGCGGTACAGACGCTCGACGGGGTAGTCGTCGCAGAAACCGTAACCGCCATAAACCTGGACGGCTGCGTTGGCTGCTCGGTTGCACGCCTCTGCCGCATAAAGTTTTGCCTGGGCGGCTTCGTAGGCATACGGGCGGTTTTGATCCTTAAGCCATGCTGCGCGATAAACCAGCATTCGACTGGCTGCGATGCCGACCGACATGTTGGCGATTTTCTCTTGAATGGCGGGAAAAGCGCCGATGGGTCGGTTGAATTGCTCTCGCTGATTGGCGTAATCGAGTGCTGTTTCGAGGCAAGCTTCTGCGATGCCCAAGCCTTGAGCTGCGACGCCGATGCGCCCGCCGTCGAGGGTGGTGAGTGCGACACGTAAACCGCTGCCTCGTTTGTCGAGCATGTTGGCATTGGGGACGGCGCAATTCTCAAACAGGAACTCTGCCGTTGATGTGCAGCGGATGCCCATTTTGTGTTCGAGTTTCGCGATGGATAGACCGTCAGTCGGCTGCTCGACGATGAAGGCGCTCATGCGATGGCGCGAATCTTCGGAGTCGGTGACCGCGAACAGCACGATCACGCCAGCTTCTGCGCCGTTGGTGACGAAAATCTTGCTGCCGTTGACCATCCAAGAATCGCCTTGCTCGACGGCCATGCAGCGGGCTGCGCCTGCATCACTGCCGCTACCGGGTTCGGTCAGCGAAAAGCATCCGATCGTTTCGCCTGATGCCAGCTTCGGCAGATATTTTTTCTTTTGATCTTCGGAGCCAAACCCTAATACCGGATCGACGCACAGCGAGTTGTGGGCGCTGAGGAACACGCCCGTTCCGGCGCAGGCCTTTGAAATTTCTTCGACCACGATCGTCGATGCGACGCAGTCCATGCCCGCACCGCCGTATTCCTGCGGGATGCAGATGCCGAACAATCCCATCTCAGCCATCTGTGCGATCAGGTCGGGTTCGATCTTGTGGGATTGGTCACGCGCGGGCGCACCGGGGGCTACCTGTGCGCGGGCGAAATCTCGCACGCTGTCGCGCAACATCCGATGGTCTTCAGAAAAATCAAAATCCATAAAGGTACTCCACGGGTTAGCGTACGTGCGCTATGACCCGGGCAATTCAAGTAATGTTCGTGCGATCACGAGTCGCTGGATCTGGCTGGAGCCTTCACCGATTTCGCAGAGCTTTGCGTCGCGCAGATAGCGCTCGACTGGGACGTCCTTAAGATAGCCGTACCCACCGTGAATCTGTATCGCGTCGAGACAGGCGCGGGTGGCCATCTCGCTTGCGAAAAGTTTGGCGGTGGATGCTTCAATTAACGCATCCTTGCCTTCGTCTTTAAGGACAGCCGCTTTGCGAACGAGCAGGCGGGCAGCGTCGATTTCCATCGCCATATCTGCCAGCATGAATTGGATGGCTTGATGGCGGTTGAGCGGTTTGCCGAATTGTTCGCGTTCGCTGGCGTACTTGAGCGATTCTTCCAGTCCGCCACGAGCGAGTCCGACCGACAGCGCCGCGATGGTGATGCGTCCGCGCTCCAACACGCGGAGTGTGTCTTTGAACCCGGCGTTCAATTCGCCGATCATGTTTTCGGCAGGCACGCGACAATTCTCGAAAATGAGAGGAACGGTGTCGCTTGCCCGCATGCCGAGTTTGTCTTCTTTCGGTCCGATTTCCAATCCCGGCGTCTCGCGCTCGATGACAAACGCGCTGATGCCTTTGGTCTTCGGTGCGTCGGGATCGGTGCGGGCCATCACGACGAACGTGCCAGCTCGTACGCCGTTGGTGATGAAGTTCTTCGCGCCGTTGATGACCCACTCGTCGCCTTCGCGGACTGCTGTCGTCGTGAGAGCAGCCGCGTCGCTGCCGCTACTTGGTTCGGTCAGCGCCCACGCACCGAGTTTCTTACCCGTCGCAAGATCGGGCAGGTACTTCTTCTTCTGCGCATCGTTACCTGCCAGCAGAATATGGCCGACACAAAGGCCGTTGTGGGCTGCCAACAAGAGCGCGGTTCCGCCGCATTGCCTTGCGATCTCTTCCATGACCACGGTCATACCGAGATAGCTCGCACCGGCACCACCGAGTTCTTCAGGAACAAGCACGCCCATGAAACCCAAGCCGGCCAATTTGTCGATGGTGGCTTGCGGGACGGCGCCTTCGCGATCCCAGTCTCGGGCGTTGGGCGCGATTTCGTCGGCTGCGAACTTGCGGGCCATGTCGCGCAGCATTTTCAAATCTTCAGGCAATTCAAAGTTCATGATTCGTTTCGCTATCTAACGCTATGCCTCGTGCGGCTGATCGGCCAATTTAGATTTCCGCAAATGACGAAACTACGAGGATTTGAGCAATTCCCGCGCGATGACGACGCGTTGGATTTCGCTCGTGCCTTCGTAGATGGTTGTGATGCGGGCGTCTCTAAACAATTGTTCGACCCGACATTCATTGACGTATCCCATGCCGCCATGCAGTTGAACCGCGCGATAGGCGATGCGGTTGGCGGCTTCGGTGGCGTATAGTTTGGCTTTGGAACTGGCCGCCCAATCGCCGCGTCCCGAGTCTTTTGACCATGCTGCATAGTCGATCAGTTCGGTGGCGGCTGCCAACTCGACGTGACTGTCGGCGATCATCTTTTGAATTGCAGGGAAGCCGGCGATTTTCGTTCCGAACTGCTCTCGCTCGTGGGCGTAACTGATCATTTCGTCGAGGCACGAACGGGCGATACCTGCCGCTTGTGCGGCGATGCCGATGCGTCCACCATCCAGTGCCGTAAGGCTTGCAGAGAGGCCAGCCCCCTCGTCGCCGAGAAGGTGGCTGGCTGGTACAACAACATCGTCGAATGCAATGACGGCAGTCTCACTTCCGCGAATTCCCATCTTGCCGTGAATCGGGGTCCGATCGATACCCTTGGAGTCGCCATCGACCATTAGGAGGCTTAGTCCGGCTTTGCCTTCACCGGGCGAGGTGCGTGCCAACGTGACAAACCACCGTGCCGTAAGCCCGTTGGTAATCCACATCTTCTCGCCGGAGAGGACGAAGTTGTCACCGTCGCGATTGGCTTTGGTTAGCGATGCGCCGGGATCGCTGCCTGCATTGGCTTCGCTGATAGCAAACGCGCCGAAGTTTTTTGAGTCGCCCCAATGTTCTAGCCAGGTTCGGCGAAGGCTGGGATCGGCGAAACGGTCAACGACCAGTCCGACCATGTTGTGGACGCTGATGGTGACAGCCGTCGATGGCGAAGCGTAGGCGATTTCCTGAAGGATCGCCGAGTAAGTGCGATAGCTGCACCCAAGTCCGCCGATGTCTTCCGGCGTCATCAGGTTGAACATTCCCATCTCAGCCAATTTAGGGAGAATTTCAGTGACGCTACCGTCCAGTCGATCCCACTTGCGATCGCGTTCGAGCAGTTCCGCGCGCGAGAAATCGCGGGCTGCCCGAATAAGTAACGACTCGTCTTGTTCCAAAGCGCGATCGGACAAACAGTTAACTCCCGAATTGCCACCACCGAACGAACGCAATTGGCCCTTAAAAAGGACCTGTCGAATGGATGCGACGATCAATTCACGAGAAACGCGTTCCCGGCGTCGTATACCTGATAACCAGCAAATCCTGCGGTGGGTAATTTGCCTGAGTGCAGGCTTACAGCCCATTTCAAGCGATTGGTGGAGTATATCGTCCAAGCCGTCATTCGGTCAATCTGAGCGTGTGCCGCATCCGCGTTATTTCAGTACCAGCGTAAACGAATGCGAGTTGTTTGAACCCTTGTCTGCGTCTAAACTTCGGGCCGACATTGCTGGCCTGTTTGGTTTGGTGATGATCTGACTGACTGACGCTTGTCGATGAACGGATTCGTCGTTGGGGCGGCAGGTTTGGTTGCTGGTGGAAAGGAATAGGGATGATGAGACTTCACCGATGGGTTGGAAAGTCGTTTGGGCCGATGTGTGTTGCAATGGTCTTGGGTTGTTTGGTTGGGTGTTTTGCCGGATGCGATCTGACTTTCCAACCAAATCCCGATGATGGTTCGGGCGATGATTCCGATCAGGACAACCCCACACCGGTTGCTGACACGGTCGAATTACGTCTCCTGAATCTGACCTCGTCGGCATTGGAGGCTCAAATTTTTCTTGGAACCAACGGTCCCGACGAAACGCCGGGGAGTTTGTTCGTTCCTGCGAATTTATTCACTGAGCGGATCGGGTTGGCAGCCACCGGTTTGATCGAACCGGCAGGCAGTGACACGGCATTGATCGACTGCGTGGATGGTTTGGTCATTGGCACAGACGGTGGAAAGTTTCTCGATGTCGAGACCGGTCAGGAACTGGGCACGGGTGAACCGCGACTGCTTTCGCGCGGATTCGTATTCGACTGCGACGACGAGATCACGTTGATCTACCGATTCACCAATGGTGGCTACAAAGTCGAAGTGAATCTTGAATAGGTGCGGTCAAGAAACGGCCGGCGATTGGAAGTCATGAAGGCGGATGAAGCGTGCTGGCGTCAGCACTATCCATTTACGAGTCGGTGGGTTACCATCGGTGGGCATCGTTATCATTATATCGATGAAGGCGCGGGCGAACCGATCGTTTGCGTGCATGGCAATCCGACGTGGTCGTTTTACTTTCGCGAACTGGTACTCGAACTCCGCAAGCAGTTTCGCGTGATCGCAGTTGATCACATCGGTTGCGGACTCTCCGACAAACCACCGCTCTCCGAATACGACTATACGCTCAAGAACCGCATCGACGATTTCGAGTCGTTTCTCGATGGACTCAAACTGACACGCAATGTCACTTTCGCGATGCACGATTGGGGCGGAATGATCGGCATGGGGGCGGCGCTTCGTCGTGTCGGGCGGGTCAGCCGCCTGGTCTTCATGAATACGGCTGCATTTTGTCTTCCGGAGTGCAAACCGTTGCCACCGGCGCTTTGGCTCGTTCGCCACGTCAGTCCGATGGCGTCGTTGCTGCTTCAAGGAATGAATTTGTTCACCGTTGGGGCGAATGTGCTGGCGCCCGCGCGGGGGATGTCGCCATCGGTGGCTGCCGGTTACAAATTTCCGTATGACTCGTGGTCGAATCGCATCGCGGTGCGCCGCTTCGTGCAGGACATTCCGCTCAAACCCGGCGATCCCAGCTACGATGAAGTCATGTGGGTCAGCGATCGATGCGACACGATTGCCCATGTTCCCAAGTTGATTTGCTGGGGTGAGCAGGATTTTGTGTTCGATCAGGATTTTCTATCCGAATGGCGCAGGCGCTGCCCGGAAGCTGAAATCCACACCTTTCCAAGTGCGGGGCATTACTGCCTTGAAGACGACGGCGATCGGATTGTGCCGTTGGTGCGCAAGTTTCTACACCGCAACCCCATTCACGCCATTCAGCCGGCGCTCGCCGAAAGTGCCACGTAATGTCACAGGCGGCTGACCAGGTTGTGCAGTCTTCATCCGATCAATACGTCAACGTCGCAGATATTTTGAGCGATGCTGCGCTCCGGTGTCCGGACAAGACTGCAATCCTGGAACAGCGCGGATGCAATTCTATTTCATTTGTAGCGTTGGATGAGGAGGTCAATCGTGTTGCGCGGGGTCTGCGCGAGTATGGTATCGACCGCGAAATGCGCACGATTCTCATGGTCAAGCCCGGTGTTGAGTTTTTTGTTCTGACGTTTGCATTGTTCAAAATCGGCGCGGTTCCAGTCTTGATCGATCCGGGCATGGGTCGAAAGAAACTGATCGGCTGCCTTGAAGAGATCGAAGCTGAGGCGTTTATTGGCATACCGCTCGCGCACATCGCGCGGATCATCTTTGCCAAGTCGTTTCGCAGCGTGCGAAAGTGCGTGACGGTCGGGCCGCGTTTGTTCTGGGGTGGTGCGAGCCTCAAGGGCGTTCGTTCGGCGAATCGCGAACCGTTCGAAACTGCCGACGTGCAAGCCGTCGATCTTGCGGCGGTCCTGTTTACGAGCGGCAGCACCGGTCCGGCGAAGGGTGTTGCGTATGAGCACGGCATGTTTGCAGCCCAGGTTCGTTACCTGGCGTCGTATTTCAAGTGCGGCGAAAAGGACACGGACGTCGCAACGTTTCCGCTGTTTGCGCTATTCGACGTCGCGTTGGGAATGACGGCAGTCATACCGGACATGAACCCGTCGCTGCCCGGGCAGGTCGATCCGACGCGAATCGTTTCGGCGATCGTGGACAACAAGGCCACACAGATTTTTGGCTCGCCGGCACTTCTGGCGCGGGTTGTTGCGCACTGCGAGACATGCAATTTTCAACTGCCGACGCTTCGCAGAATTCTAACTGCCGGCGCACCGATTCCGCCGGCGCTTCTTGCGCGTTTGCGAAACATCGTCAGCCCGGACGCCGACATTTTCACCCCGTACGGCGCGACCGAATCGTTGCCGGTGGCGTCGATCGAATCGCGCGAGGTGATTTCAGAGACGGCATCGCAGACCGAGAAGGGCGAAGGCATTTGTGTCGGGCGGGTGCTACCGGGAATGGAACTTCGGATTATTGCGATTTCGGATGAACCGATAGCGGACTGGTCCGAATGCAAGGAACTGAGCGCGGGCGAAATCGGCGAAATCTGTGTCCGCGGACCGGTCGTGACGAAAGCATACTTTAGGAAGCCGGACGCGACGAAACTGGCGAAGATTCTCGAAGGTGACACGATATGGCACCGGATGGGCGATGTCGGGTACCTGGACGAAACCGGGCGACTTTGGTTTTGCGGGCGGAAAGCACATCGGGTGCAAACCGCATCAGGTACACTCTTTACCATTCCATGTGAAGCGATCTTCAATGCGCATCCGAGGGTTCGGCGATGCGCACTCGTCGGCGTTGGCGAATCTCCAAACTACAAACCTGTCTTGTGCGTCGAAACAGAAAGCGGCAAATCCGTCGACAAGCAAGCGTTGACTGCCGAGTTGCTTGAGATTGGCGAACAGAATGAGAAAACGGCATCGATCCGCACAATTCTGTATCACCCGTCGTTTCCGGTGGATGTGCGTCACAATGCCAAAATCAATCGCGAGCAACTCGCCTTGTGGGCGGCTGGCGAACTGCGGTAGACTTGCTGCCGCATATGGAAGCAAATCAACAGACACGTTCTAGACAGGCTGCATTGGTGACCGGTGGCGGCGGGTTCGTGGGCCGTGCGGTTGTCGAGCGGCTGATCGCGCGCGGTATGCAGGTGCGGACGCTTGCACGCAGTGCGTATCCGGAACTTGCGAGCCTTGGTGTGCAGGCCGTTCAAGGCGACATTCGCGATCGCAAGACTGTAGTTGACGCATGTCACCGTTGCGACATTGTTTTTCACGTTGCCGCGAAAGCAGGGGCTTGGGGGCGCTACGTCGATTTCTATGAACCCAACGTTATCGGCACCGAGAACGTGATCGCGGGATGTCGAAAGCATGGCGTGGGCCGGCTTGTGTTTACAAGTTCGCCGAGCGTGATCTTCGGAGGCGAGGATCAACACGGCATCGACGAATCGGTTGGCTACCCAGCCCGTTACGCATCGCACTACAGCGCGACGAAGGCCATCGCGGAGCAATTGGTTCTTGCCGCCAACTGCCGAACCCTGCGCACCGTCGCGTTGCGGCCCCACCTGGTCTGGGGGCCCAACGACAACCACATCGTCCCGCAGGTGGTATCGCAGTGCCGGTCGGGCAAACTGCGGATCATCGGCGACGGTTCGCAGCAGGTGGATGTAACCTACATTGACAATGCAGCCGACGCGCATCTCTGTGCGGCAGACGCGCTGCTGACAAACGACGCGGTGGGTGGAAAGGCGTATTTCATCAGTCAGGGCGAACCGGTGAATCTGTGGGAGATTATCAACGGGATCCTGGAAGCAGCCGGCGTGCCCAAGGTAGCGAAGCGCATTCCACGAGGCGTAGCGCGCTTCGGTGCGGGCGTCATGGAGTTTTCGCATCGGCTGTTTCGGCGAAAAGGCGAGCCGCGGCTGACGCGGTTTGTGGTCGATCAAATGTCCACGACGCATTATTTCACTATGGATGCAGCGCGCAACGATTTGGGGTACGAGCCGAAAGTCTCGACGGAAGAGGGGTTACTGCGTTTGCGCGAATGGTTTGAAAGCAGGGCGTAGGGTGGGCCGTGCCCACCGCCGTTCAAATGCTTTACGGATTGGTGGGCACGGCCCACCCTACGTCAGAACCACGTCGCGTGACAGATCGGGTAGCGGTTTCTGCGGGATCGGAATGGGGCGTCGTTGCTTGCTTTGCTGTTCGACGCGCGCCTGCCTGGTGACGAAGCGCTGGCGGGCGATGTGGATCCGCACCAATCCGACGACGACCTTTGTCGTGATGAGCTGACACAGTGTGAACGTCAGCAAGCCGGCTAGCACCACGCGCGACCAGTGGATGTGAACCTGCCTTTCGCCGATCCATGTCAGGATGCCCGGTCCGACGAGCCATATGATGACCGGCGCAGTGACAGAGAAGATCGCGGTCAACGCTGTCTTTGAGAACAATCCGCGCAGGCCGCGATGAACGAGGGCGTTGTCTTCCGGTCGGTTGCGTTCCAGCGAACGAAGCGTCTGCGCGATGATCAGCGCCGAAAGGCTCAGCACGCCGATCGAACCCATGAATGAACAAAACAGCAGGCGATAGATCATCGACTCTTCCAACCGCCGCTGCATCAGCCACATTTCGATGGGGTGGGCTGCGAAGAATACGGTGATAAGTCCGCATGCGATCGCAACGGAAAGAAACACCCGCGCGGGTCGGACGAAAAGCGTCATGTCGATGATCGTTTGTAAGAACCGCACGCCATCTTTGACGACGCTCAGTTTCGATTCGCCGACGCGCTCCTTGTATGACATGGGTCGCTCGACGATGGGAAGGCGGTCGTCGAGCAGTGCTCGGGCGCTCATGGCTGGGGTGAAGTTCAAGCCATCTGGCAACGGGTACAATTCGTCGAGCGCTTCCCGCCGTATGACGCGCATGCCGCTGGCTGTGTCGTGGACGATGCGGTTGGTCAGCACGCTGAGGATGGTTGCATAAATGCGGTTGCCGAGTCGGCGAATCGGCGGCATTTCGGAGTTCGGTCCGAGGCGCGAACCGAGGGCGATGGCTGCATTCTGGTCGCACAGGTCGCTGCACAGTTCGGCGAAGAAGTGGGGGTCGCAGGTTCCGTCGGCATCGAGGAATCCGACCAGATCCGATTGGTTGACTGAGAAGCCTTTTTTGATCGCCGCGCCGTAGCCCTGGTTCTTCTCGAAAACGATCAGATTGATGTCATCGTATTGACGGGCGATCTCGACCGTACCGTCGGTGGAGCCATCGCTGACCACCACGATATCCACGCCGCAAACCGGCGAGTTCGCGACGATGTGCTGGCGGGCTGCGAGCGTGCGCTCGATGATCGAGGCGATGGCCTGCTCTTCGTTCAGTGCCGGGATGACGACGGTCAACCGCATGTCTACTCTCCAAGTAAGGCTTCGCGCTGGGGTACGAAAGCTCTGCGCAAACGGATACTGCCCGATAATTTCATCGGTCTGATGCCGTCGCGCCTTGATTGCGGATACCGGGTTAACGGATGGCTGTGCGACGCAGCAGGTAACGGCAGC
Source organism: Alphaproteobacteria bacterium (assembly GCA_028285105.1). Classification (GTDB taxonomy): domain Bacteria; phylum Planctomycetota; class Phycisphaerae; order UBA1845; family UBA1845; genus UBA1845. The sequence continues at coordinate 271,526 of JANQQE010000021.1, read as the reverse complement.
GGTCGTTCATTTGAATTGAACGGACGGTCAACTAGACTCATGCGGTCTGAGCGATTCTCCCCAGCGGCTACTGCGAGGATTTAACGTGTCGAGCAACGATTCATTCGGTAAGAAAACGCCCGCGTGCCTGTTGGCATTGGGGCGTAGCCAGATGCCGGAAACGGTGTCGCTCGAATCGGGTGAGTATCGTCTCGACAAGATTTTCAAACACGATTTTTTTGCGGCCACAGGTCGTTATGTCGGGGACAACCGTAAGATTGTTCTGAAGATCGGGCGGAAAGCGTGGTTCGGAATTGTCCCTTTGGGTTGGATCGGGCGTTGGCACGCTTGGCACGAATCGTCATGTTACTCGGCGCTCGACGATCTGGTCGCTGTCCCAAAATTCCTCGGGCGCGTTGGCAAGCACGGCCTAGCACACGCTTATATTGAAGGTCATCCGCTGCGAAAGGGCGAACGCGTTTCCGACGATTTTTTCGACCGATTGCGCGATGCGATTGCGGCGATTCACGAACGGGGCATGGCCTATGTCGATCTCGAAAAATGCGAAAACGTCATCGTCGGCGACGACGGTCAGCCGTACCTGATCGACTTTCAAATATCCTGGCGACTGTCGAAAGGATTCGGAGGCGAATTGTTTCCAATTCGACTGTTGCGCAAGCGTTTGCAGCAATCGGACTGGTATCACATTCGCAAGTTGCAACGTCGTACCCGTCCCGATCAGATGAGCGAAGCTGATTTGAAGGCTTCGTATCACAAACCGTTTTACGTTCGTGCGCACGGATACATGACGCGACCGATCACCAAACTTCGGAGACGCATTCTCAATAAGATCGATCCCGTGCAGAAGCGCGGCGAGCGCGGGCGGGTTAACGAGTAAAGCGTCTGGATTGAAAGCTCGACTACTTGGGCGTCCACTCGCGGCGGAGGATGGCCATGTGGAGGACGTCGTGGTACTTGCCGTTTCGATAGTACGCCTCGCGCATGACGCCTTCCTGGACGAAACCGGCTTGGGTGTAGACGTGGATGCCTTTGGGGTGATCCGCAAAAACGCAGAGTTCGATGCGGTTGAGGTTGAGTTCTTCGAATCCGTATTTGACCATCAGTTCGGTGGCTTCGATGCCGTAACCCTGCCCGCGGTTTTTCTCGTCGCCGATGAGGATGCCGAATGTAGCGCTGTGGGCGATCGGGTCGGAACGGTGGAGTCCGCACATGCCGATGAAGCGGTCATCCTCGGTCAGAGAGACGCCAAGGACGATGTCTCCGCCGGGTTTATAGAGGGCGTCGATGAATTCCTCCTCGCGGATGCGGTTGAGGGGGTTCATTTGGCCGAGCGTTCGCCAGGCATCGGGATCGTTTCGCCAGGCAACGATGGTGTCGGCATCGGATTTTTCGATTGCCCGAAAGTAGATTCGGTTTCCGGCGTAATAGATCTTGTTCATCGCATCGTCCTCAGCCGATCGGCAGATCTTGATGGTCGCTGGTATCCACTGAAACTGGGTTGTGGCGGTCCGTTGAGATTAAGATTATGATACCGTCACTCCTCGCCAAGCCCCACCGGCATAAGCACTGCGATTCATTCCAGCAAGCACACCCCGGGGCCTGAGACAGGTAGCAATAATCAGATAAACCAATTGTAAGAGAAGAGAATAATAGACAAGTTAGAAAGAAAGAAACGTATGAAAGAAGGAAGTAACACCATGTCACAAGCTCAATCGCCAGACCGTGTCGCACATCGTCAAGCCCGTGGAGATGCCATCAAGGGTTTTCTGGACGAATTCGCCCCCGGCGACAATCAGGAATTGTTAGCCGAAATGATGGTCACCATTTGTCGGTTGGCTCAGGACGACGCCAGTCGCGGTGACGTCAAGGTTCTGAATCAGGCGATGAAGGAATTGCGGTATGCCTACAAAGTGTTCGCACCGTATGAACACACGCCGAAGTGTACGATCTTCGGGTCGGCACGGACGCGCGAGGATCACCCGCAATACCTTCAATGCGTCAAGTTCGCCCAGTTGATTCAGCAGCAGGGGTGGATGGTCATTACCGGTGCGGGTGACGGCATCATGCGGGCTGGCCATCATGGGGCTACGCGGGAAGCCAGCTTTGGCGTGGCGATCAGTTTACCCTTTGAGCAAAGCACGAACGCGATCATCGAAGGCGATCCCAAGTGCGTCAGCTTCAAATATTTCTTCACACGGAAGTTGATGTTCCTCAAGGAAGCCGAGGCGATCATCTTGTTCCCCGGTGGCTTTGGAACGCAGGACGAAGGGTTTGAATCGTTAACGTTGATCCAGACTGGTAAGTCGGTTCCGGTGCCGGTGATCCTTGTAGATGAGCCGGGTGGAACTTACTGGCAGCATTGGCGCACCTACGTGCAGTCCGAACTTTTGCGGACCGGCATGATTGGTCAGGACGATATGTCGCTGTTTTCGATCACCGACGACGCGCAGGAAGCCGTCGATGAAATTGTACACTTCTATCGCCGCTATCATTCGTCGCGATTTGTGAACGACGAATTCGTCGTACGCATGAATAGTCCATTGCCGGCTGGCATGATCGATAAGCTCAATGACGATTATGAGAGCCTGCTCAATGGCGGCGACATTCGCCAAGTGGAAAGTGCGTTGCCTGAGGAAGCCGGGGAGTTCGCCGACCTGCCGCGATTGGTGTTCAGCTACGACAAGAAGAGTGCGGGTCGTCTCCGTCAGATGATTAACGACATCAACGATTACGAGGCATAAGCCAACCGCAGCCCCAATCGCTCCAATTCTACAATCCAATCACCGCGCCGAGCCCTGCCACATAAACAAGTGGTTTGGCTCGGCTTTTTTTCTGCCTGTAAACTGTTGGAGAATATGGGTTTGTGATTCCTGTATTCCTGTGGGGCCAAGGGAGAAGGTTAAAATACACTTATGTATTTCAAAATGCGTAGACGATAGATGTCTTCATGTACGCTATGCAAGGGATTGATACTGTGGCAATGGCGGATCGGATTGGGGTGTCCGTTCGGCGGCTTGGGCATTGGGATCGGTTGGGGATTGCCTCCCCTTCGATCTTGCCTGCCCGTGGGTCGGGAACCCGGCGGCTGTATGCCGAAGGCGATCTGGTTTATTTGCTACTGGTCAAAGCCGTTCGGGATCTTGGTGGGACGTTGGACTTGGCGGACAGGATTGTGTCGGCGGTTCGGTTGGCTGGGCGCGATGCTGGTGGGGTGGCTGGTCTTCGCTTGGTGGCAGATTCTAAATCCGTTGCGTTTTGTGGAACGGACAAAATCGCGTTCCAGGCGGCGCTCGAACATGGTGGAGCGGTTCTGGTTTTGAATCTCGATTGGTTTGTCGTGACGGCACAGCGGTTGGCGCGCCGACCAAGTCAGCCCACCGTTGAAGTCGCAGAACTTGGTGGAGCGGCAACCCAAGTGACAATCGTGCCCAGTGAGCAGGCCTTTACCGCATCGGCGAAGAAGTTCCCGGGTCTTAAGGCGTCCGCCCGATCGGTTTCGGAAGCGATCGACGCACTACGTCGGGCCATTGATTTGGGACCCAAAGAAGATTTCGCAGAAGAACCGTCGAAACAAGCCGCACCGCCTCAGAAAAGTGGCGCGTCGGCATGGGGCGGTGAATGGTGAATGGCGGGGAATATTGAATCCCAACCGGAATTAGAATTCTACGCATGCTCATCAACACTCTGCGTCAATATCGAAGAGCGCTTGTCGATTGATCCATCCGGTTATTGGCTGCGACGCGATTCTAGGCAATTTCTGAAATGCCCTGTAACAGCACTGTCAGCCCCACTTTGGTTGCGTTTTGCCGGCATTCTGCTAGCATCGTCCATTCGGTTTTTCAGTCCATTTCAAGCTGTGACATGCACTCCGGTTCCGGGGGGCTGTCCCGTTTTGAGGGACATTCTGTAAGGTGTGCTGGCCCGAAATTCGGGGCGATTGGCGCGCCCATTCTTAATCGTTCATGCCTCAGAACAGGGTGGTGGTGATATGGCTTCGCTTCGGGATGCATTCAAGAGCAAGATTCAAAGTCTTCGCGAGGATGTCGACCGGTTGGTTGCCGAACATGGCGACAAGGTCATCGGCGAATCGACCGTTGCCCAGGCGTATGGCGGCATGCGCGGGCTGAAGTGCATGGTCTGCGATACGTCGGTCGTTTCGCCGAAAGACGGGCTGATCCTAAGGGGTAAACCGCTATCCGAGTTGACCCACCTGAGTCCTGAAGAAACGTTCTATCTGCTGCTGACCGGTGACCTGCCGGATGCGGCTGCCTCCAAGGATTTGCAAGACGAGTTAGCCGCTCGTTCGACGGTGCCGGGTTATGTGTTTGATACGATCAAGCTTCAGCCGAAGACCAGTCACCCGATGGCGATGCTGACCATGGCTGTCCTGGCGCTTGAAGAACAGTCCAAGTTTCGCGCCCGGTACAACGAAGGCATTTCCAAGGGTGACTATTGGGAGCCGGTTCTCGAAGACTCGCTCGATCTAATTGCGAAGATGCCGACGATTGCAGCCGCAGTCTATCGTTCGCGGTATGGCTTGGGCGACTTTATCGATCGCAATCCAAATCTCGATTGGAGTGCGAATCTCACGCACATGATGGGCGTGCCCGACGAGACCGGAACACTCGGCGACCTGACGCGCTTGTACCTGATGATCCATGCCGATCATGAAGGCGGAAACGTCAGTGCCAACTTGTGTCACACAGCCGGTTCGGCGCTTTCGGATTCGTATTACTCGGTGGCGGCTGGCCTGAGTGGGTTGGCGGGTCCGCTGCATGGTCTGGCGAATCAGGAGTGCTTGCGATTTCATCTCGGCATCATGGAGCGCTTCGGTAAGGTTCCGAGCAAGGACGAATTGAAGGATTATGCGTGGGAGGTTTTGAATTCCGGCAGGGTCATTCCGGGGTTCGGCCACGCGGTTCTCCGCGACACCGATCCGCGTTACACAGCCCTCCATGAGTTCGCCAAGAAAGCCTGCCCCGATGCGGAGTTATTCAAGCTTTCGCATGTCATGTACGAAGTGATCCCGGGCGTGCTAACCGAACACGGTAAAGCAAAGAACGTTAATCCCAACGTGGACGCCCTGTCGGGGGTTCTGCTCTACGAATACGGCGTCACGCAACCAAGGTTCTACACGGCGATCTTCGGCGTCTCCCGCGCCCTGGGCATGCTAGCCCAACTCATCGTCAACCGAGCTCTCAAAACCCCGATCACCCGTCCAAAGTCCGTGTCCACAGCATGGATTAAAGAGCAGGTGGGTGCGAAGTAAAGCTTGTCCATTGTCAGTTAGGTCAATTGCCCTTGTGAATCAATAAATCGATTCGGCGTCGCCAGCGATTTCGTCAACTTGTAGGCCATTCGGTGACGTGCCCGCGCCCAACGGGATTGGTTTCCGATGTCGGAGAGTCGCAGAGTTCTTAGGCTTCAGTTTCACACTGCTTTGCTCGCACTGCTTGCGATCTTTGTTTTCCAAAGATTCCTCATCAATCTGCAATTTGTGAAATTGCTCAAAGACGTTCCCTTGTGGGGAAGCTTGTTGCTCGCTGACCAACTCTCGCTGCTGGACCACGATGGATTGGGACACAAACTGTTCGTTCTTGGTCGGTGGTTTCCGTCGAGGCCGAGTTGGGTATATCACACGTGCCATGTATTTTCGCTCGTTGTATCTTTGTTCCCGGTAGTTTTTCTGATGCTGGTATATTACTCATACCGCCTGAAGCGGCGCGGAATAGACTTGGAGACGCGGTGCAGGAAGTGCTCTTACATTCTTCGTGGTCTGTCGGAACCAGCCTGCCCTGAATGCGGCGAGCCGATTTAATAGGGAAGGCATTCATTTTGGTGATTTTCAAGGAATCGCAGCAACTACTGCCGCATCAGATTGTCGGTGCAGTCTCCTGAGCAGAAGGGGAAGCTGGCTTCTTCGTACCTTGATTGCTTGGTGGCTGTACCGTCGGCGTTTAGGGTGAACGTTCCTGTTTCGGTTTCGTCGGAAGAGTCTTCTCGGGCGAAGGAGAATACGTTTCCGCAAACGGTTCCGGAGTAGACGTTGTCGCTGTCGTCGATGTACGTTGCTTCGTTGCCGTCCTGGGTGATGGTCAGCATGATGTCGCCGCTGAAACCCGGGCTGCACGAATCCGTGCAGGTGAAGTTTCCGGTCCATGTACCGGTCATGTCAGCGGGTTCGCCGCAGTCTGAATCGTCACCGCCCATCGTCACATCCACGGCTAACATGTTGATGCTGAGCGATGTGCTGTTCATCGGCGTGGCAATAACGCAGATGGCGAAGTCGCCGGAATTGATGACTTCCACATCGTCGCTTTCCAATTCCGATGACGGCGGATCGACACCCATCGGTTCGGCATTGGCATCAACGGAGACCATGAACGGTCCGTAGATGGAACCGGTCTGGCAGACACCTTCGCCTTCCGATGCGGGCCCAACGCGATAAAACACTTCGCGGGTGGCGACGGCTGGGCCTGCGACTCGGGCGGTTGCATTGGCGTCGCGGGTGATCTCGGTACTGCCGAAGGTGGCTTGCATATCGACGGTGATGCTGTTGAACGGCATTTCGACGGGTACATTAAACGTTCGCGATATTTCGTTTTGCTCGCCGGGTTGCAGTTCAAGCGGCCCAACGAGCATGCTCGTGGGGATTTCGAGTCGCATGGACTGTTCGCCATTTTCGCCAACCGACGTCACCTGCATGACGCAGCCGGTCGAGTGAATGAGGGTGACTACCAAAAAGAGTCCAAGTTTGCGCGACATGCGAGGTCTCCTTGGTTGCATCGTAGACTTGAAATAGCAAGCGGCCGACCCAGCAACTTGCGATCACTATGATGCCAAGTGATTTAGACACAGTCCAGACCGTAGTGTTCGATGTCCCATTACGGTGCAGAAAATGCTCAAAAACCAGCAAGTTAGGCGATGGATGCCAACGGGCGAATGGCGCTGACGAGATTCTCGGTTTGGTAGGTTTTTTTCAAATCGAATGGGAGCAACACGCCGTGGTTGTGGTCGCTGGCGATGATGATGAGTCTTTCGCCAACGACATCGTAGCCGGTTTCCTGCGGTTGGTGGCCGCAGATGAAAATGTCTGCGTCGAATATGTTGGCTAACTCGTCGAGCTGCGGTTTGGTTTGGTGGCGTCCCCAGACTAGTTGGTAGGCGCTGCCGCCGTCGCCGATGTCGCGGCCTGTCGGTTTACGCTTCAATACTTCGGGATCGAAGCTGCGCATCATATCGGGGCTTGGCAGCGAATGGGTGATCATGATGCGATTGGCGGTGCGGACGGCCAACGGATATGACGCAATGAAATCGAGCAGTGCGTCGGCGACGATGATGTACGACTCGCCGTATGTTTCGCGCATGCCCGCGAGGAAGCTATATGTCACGACCCGGCCCCCTTTGGTGATGTCCTGTTCGATGAGCTGGGCGAGTTCGTGGTTGCTTTGAATAAAGTGGACCTGGTCGGGATAGTCGGTCTTCCACTTGGCGGCTTGCAGAAGGACTTCGTGCGACATGTCGTGTGCGTCGATACCCTGCGGTTCTTCGTGAATGATTTCGTGCAGGACGATGTGGCGGGCGGGTGCGTTTTCGAGGTCGCAGTACTTGACGATGCGTTCAAAGTTGCGGCGATGTCCATGCAGGTCGCCGGTGACGACGACTTGGCCGTAATTCGGCAAGACGATGGTGCTACCTTGCAGGCATTCTTCGCTGCGGTTTAGGTCGGCTGCCTTGCGATAGGTCTCGGCATCTTGCTGAACTCTTTGTGCTAAGTCAGTGCTCATTCGCCTCACTTCATTTCCGTATTACGTCGTTTCCGTATTTTTTCATACCCGTCTTGTTGTGCCTTGGCCTTAAGCTTGATTGCGTCGCTTTTGGTTTCATCGGTGTTGGGTTTGTGCCAGATTATGGCGGTCATTGCAATTTATTCCAGCAGGTCGGCATTCTCCGAATCAGCCGGTGCGCTTGCCCGTTTGGTGGCTTTGAGGTCTTCGAGTTTCTTTCGCCACATATTCTGAACCGTTTTGAGGCGAGCATCCACATGGATCATGTCGGCTGGCCGATCTTGCGGGTTTGACTTGCAGCATTCCATTATGAGTTGGCTTAGCGCTAACGGAAACTTGTCGTTGATCTCGCGTGGCGATTGCGGAGCGTCGGCTCGGCTGATGTCTGCGGCTGAAGTTCCGGCCATCTCTGTTGGGTAATTTATTCCGGTGAGAGTCCAGTACATCGTCGCGCCGAGGTTGTAAACATCGGTGCGTTGATCGAGATTGATGCGGCGAACCTGCTCGGGCGCGATATAGTCGGGCGTGCCCTGAATGCGTTTTTTGCGATGACCGATCGGGCACGCCTGTCCGAAGTCGATGACTTTCACAACGCCATTCTTGCCGAGAAGAATGTTGTTGGGTTTGATGTCCGCATGCACGTGGCCGCTTTGATGCACGGCGTGAAGACCGGCAGCGACCTTGCGAAATATCATTAGGAAGTGTTCGAGACGGTTCGGGCGATGCTGCTCTACTGTCAGGCCTTCGATGTATTCCATGACCATCAAGACTTCGACAGTTCGCAGGCGCTTTTTGTTGCGATGGATTGAGATGCACTTGCGAACGTGGGCATGTTCAATGGGATGGCAGACTTCGAATTCGGTTTCGACCTGTTCGATGAAGCGCTGGTCGTCCGGTTCCTTGCGGACGACGCGTTTGAGGGCATAGTGCTTTCCGGTAGCTTGGTGTACGACGCGGTGGATGACCGATCGCGCACCTTGCCCGAGGACTTCAATCGAACCGTAACCTGGCAGTAGGTCAGCCAACCCCCCCCCATCCTTTCCCGTTTGATGTGCCTTCCCGTGCGTTGGCGTCTATTCCGCGTGGACCCAAATGCAAATTCGACCCTACGGCTACGCAACCCCCAATTCGCCGACACCAGTCAATCGTCTAATCGACGGTTCGGGCGACGCCCATCATAGTAAGATTGAATTCGTCGTCCATTTAGACGGTGTTTGGTGTTTAATTGGTCCAGCAGATTCGCCTGAATCAGATGTTTAGCCGTTCCAGCCGCTCTGACATGCCTCCGCGACCAATTACCACCAGTTGATCGTTAGCCTGAAGGATTTCATGGGGGCCAGGTCCAAAAACCTGTTGCCCGTCAGGTCGTTTGATCGCGACGACCATGACGTCTGCCCGCTCGCGAATGTTTGAATCCTTTAGCGGTTTGCCGGCGATGGGTGAGTTCGCGTCAATTTGATATTGTGCGATTTCGATATCGACGCCACGGTCGGCCATGTCGGCGAAGTCGACGACATGCGGGCGCTGCAATAAGCCGACGGCTTTGTTGGCACCGATGGTTTGGGGGCTGATGACGGAATCGGCCCCGGCGCGTTTGAGTTTGGCTTCGGTCGATTGCTGTTCGGCGCGGGCGATGATCTTGATGCTTGGGCACAATCCGCGAGCGGTAAGCGTGACGTAAACGTTGTCGGCATCGCTGTTGAGACAAGTGACGAGGGCGCTCGCATGTTGGATACCGGCTTCTTCGAGATCGTAGTCGTCGGTGGCGTCGCCCTGAACATGAAGCATCCCGCGCTCTTCAATTTCATCGCTCATCTTGCAGTCGATGACGACACAGTCGACATTCTCACGAGCGAGTCCCAATGCGATATTGGAACCCATGCGCCCGTAACCGCAGATGATGGTGTGGCCACGCAGTTTGGCGATTCTGTCTTTCATTCTCAATCGCTCCCGATGTGAACGTAACTCGCCACCCACAATGAGCGAGACGAGATTCGCGATCGATATCGCGACGGTACTGTAACCGATGATGATGATCCCGATGGTGAGGATGCGCCCGGAGTCGTCGAGCGGGAACACTTCCCCATAACCAACGGTCGAAAGTGTGATGATCGTCATGTACAACGATGCGAGAAACGGCTGATCTTCGAGGACCATGTACCCCGCTGTCCCGATCATTTGAACAAGCAGGAGTACGGAAATCGAAATGAACAGTCTTCTGCGTGGACTCATTCGTTTGATACTCGTTTTTCTGGCACCCGTTCGATTCTTTTGCCTGTCTCGGTGGCTGGCGCATGTTCGAGAATGGCGATGATCAAGACAACAAAGATGCACTGTGCGAAGAGAAGCATTGCAAATGACCAATCAACGTGTGGCACGATGATCGCGGAGATGCCTGTGGCTCCGGTGGCCAGGTAAATCGTACAGACCGCCGCTCGTACATTCATACCGCGACGGACGAGTCGATGCGAAAAATGTCGCTGGTCTCCTCGAAACGGGCTTTCGCCGGCACGCAATCGATGGATGGTAACACTGATGACGTCGTAGAGCGGAACGGCTAACACGATCAGCGGAACGAGTACGCCGACCGGTGCGAGTCCTTGCTCGGGATCGTAGAATGTCGTCAGAATCGTCAGGATCGCAAGCAGATAACCGATGACCATGCTGCCCGCATCGCCCATGAAGATGGTGGCTGGTGCGAAATTGAACATGAGGAATCCAAGCAACGTACCGACGAGTACCCAGGCCATGATGGGGACGAAGATTTGACCGGTCTGGGTGGCTGAGCATGCGAAGATACATGCTGCGATTGCCGCAACACCCGCGCTCAAGCCGTCCATGTTATCCAGGAAGTTGAATGCGTTGATGGTGAAGACAATCCAAAACGTTGTGATCGAAATCGATGCGACGGTGCCCAGCGCTTCGACGGCGCGGATGCGGCAGATTACGACAATCGCCAGCGCGACAGCCGTTTGAAACGCCAGTTTGATGCCCGGCCCGAGCGGCTTGCGGTCGTCGATGAGGCCCAGGACATGCAGCACCAATGCCCCACCGGTAATCGATAGCAGCGTGCTGAGTTTGCCACTCATTCCTGCAATGTGTGGGTGAATGAACTGCGGCAGCCATTCGGGCGGATCATCTGCGCCGATCCATCGGGCGATCAATGCGCCTGCGATCAGGGGGGTTGTCGCGCATACAAAAATGGCGATGCCCCCGCCGAGGGCGATGGGCGCTTGGTGTTGCTTGTGCCCGCCGGGTCGATCGACGAACCCGCTGCGCAGCGCCCACCCCTTGACGATCCAGGTGACCACGACGGACATCACAATAGAGCAGGCGACCACGATGACGACCAACTTTGCCATGGGCGAAAGTGTAGGCTCAGAAGGTTGCTGTGCAAATGTTAATCGGGAGAAGAGGTAGCCAGTCGTATGACCAGTGCCGGCTAAACTCGACGAATGCGTTGCGGGCTGACATCGGCGATTCGCTCGAGTTCGCCACGTACTTCCATATCAAGCTTGACCGTGACGGTGTACCACGTGGTGGATCCGAGTGTATTGCGTTGCTCGGTGGTCAGGGATTTCTCGACGCGCTTGAGTAATTCCTTAAACGCGATTCCCGTTCTGTTTTTCGGAATGGCTTTCAGGATGGCTCTCTTGATGCAGTCGTATTTCCACTCGGCGATGCGCGTTCCTTTTTTGCCGGGCGTGGGCGTCTTGCATAAGACGGTCGATTCTTTCGCAGGCATGTTGGCAGTATTTAGCTGCAAAACACCATATTTGCAATCGTTTTGCGGACAGTTGGTTTGGCTGATAATTGGCATCGGGAGTTGTGCTGAAATTCTTTGGAGCGTTGTGATGAATTCTGGAATACGGCTTGCGTTTATATGTGCTGTTTCATTGGGCCTGTGTGGGGTGGCGATGAGTGGCTGCGAATTCCTGAGTTTGCTGCCTTGCGGCGGACTTTGCGACACGGGCGAGTTCTGTAAACGTGCGGACGGCGACTGCGATTCCAACGAAGGCGTTTGCACTCCGATCGCCGATGTCTGTCCAGATTTATTCGCGCCGGTTTGCGGTTGCGACGGTGAAACGTACGGCAACGACTGTGAAGCCAGTTCAGCCGGTGTGAGCGTTGCGTCCGAAGGTGAATGCCCAAATGACGGTGCGGGTGAAGGCGACTTCTGCGGGGGGTTGGCTGGCATCGCTTGTCAGGAAGGATTGTATTGTCAGTTTGAATTGGGCGTCTGCGGACAAGGCGACCAGTCGGGCGAGTGTGCCGCCATTGCCGAAGCGTGCCCCGCCGTATTCGATCCGGTCTGTGGGTGCGATGGTGAGACGTACGGCAATGCCTGCGAAGCGGCAGCGCCTGGCACCAGCGTCGATACCGAAGGCGCGTGCAGCTAGCTGTTCGATCTCAACAGTTGTCAACATCCAGCATTCGAGTGATTGCCCGTTCTTCGAGACGTTGCGTCTTTAATGGATACGGTTGCGCTTGAGTTATCCCCATTACAGCCGCGAAACCTCCCCCATCTTTAACAACCCCGACCGGTCAGTTAAGCTTCACTCCACTAGGATCATGATTGCGGGGATCAGGTGATTGGGGGAATCCGATTGGTTGAATCATCGATCGATAATCATTGCGCGCGACACAAATCATCTTTGCGATCCGCGCGCATCTAAAGGAGTGGAGGAAACGATGGCCACCGAAGGCAAGAACCAAAACGATGACGCGGCAATTCAAGGCGGCGCGGAGATTTCCGAAAACGAATCCAAGCCGCCCAAAAAGAAGCGCTGGTTTCGGCGCATCGTCATCGCGTGCGTCTTGTTCTTTTTCCTGTTGGTCGGTGTGGTGGCATCGTCGCCCATCTGGCTTTCGACCGGATCGGTCAGGAACTACGCAAGCTCGTGGATCGGCAAGCAGGTTGGCGGAGAGGTCCAGCTTTCCAAGTTGAGTTTGTCGTGGTTTGACGATCTTAAGGTCGAAGACTTCTCGATGTCCGATTCGCTGGGGCGTGAGTGGATCAGTGGTGGATCGGTTACGGTCCCGGGCGGCATGTGGGGATTTCTCCAGCGTCTGGATATTCCCGAGAACATCCGAATCGAATCGCCGTCGGTGGTTGTTTATGTCGATGAGGCATCGAATGAAGACCTAAGCGAACCCCTTGATTCTAAAGAAGCACCAACCCGCGCCGATGGCTTGAGTTTCAAACTGCCGTCGATCAAGGTCGTCGTTCGCGATGGTCAGGTCACGATCGTCGGACCTCCGTCGCATGTTTCGGACGAGCTTGATCCGGTCGATTATGTGATCGACGCGATCAATGCCGATGTGACGCTGGCATCGTCGGGCAAGCTGGCTGCCAAGGTGGATGCCCGTTCGCCCGATGGCGCGACGCTCTACGTCGATGCCGATGTGGACGACGCACTTGTATTCACCCGCGACCTGTCCGATCCATCGGTGACTGACCAGTCGGTTGGAGCCATCAAAATTCATTCTGACAAACCCTTTAACCTGAAGCGTTTGACTGAGGCATTACCTCCGTCGTATCGGGCGTCGGGCGAGGTGCTTCTCAATATTGATGCCGACATTCGCGAGGGTGTGTTGACGTCGAATCTGCGTATCGAACTTGCGAACATATCAGCCGCCAGCATCGAAGGGGCGGAGGGGCTGTCGCAGGGACGTCTTGGTTTGAACGGGTCGATCACAGTTGATCGCGAAGTGGCTTCGGGTCGTTTTGATCTTGAAGGCGACGCAGGTATTGCAAACGCCGAGTTCGATTGGCCGCACCGCGAAGCTGCGGCGATGCCGGCATTTGATGAGCACGTCGAGGCGTTGTTGGCTGGCAAGCTATTGGCGCTTCCGAAACTGGCAGCCAAGCTTTCGGGAAGCGTCGATTTGGCTGTGTTGTCGAAGGCGTTTCCTGGACTGCTGCATCTGAAGTCGGATGTGTTCCTCCGTGACGGGCAGCTCGACGTGCATGAATTGGCATTGACCGGTGGTGATAAGCCCGTCGCGAAGTTGGCGGCATCGCTGCACGACGTGACGGCCAGTACGCCAAGTGGTGCTGTCGATTGGGACCCAGCCACGATTGAATTGGATGTGTCTGCCAATGAAGGTGGCGATCTCGATGTGCGACGGGCATTGGTTGATGCGGGCGTCGTTCGCGTCGAGGGGCAAGGGGATTTCCAGGGTCTTTCGGCGTCGATCGCCAGCGACCTCGACCGACTTCATCAAAAGATCACGCCGGTCGTCGATCTCGGAATCGACGATATTGCAGGGCGATTGAACTCGAAAATCGAGCTGAATCGAACGTCTGACGAGCGCGTGGCGATTGCGTGCGATGTGACCGGCAGCCAGATTCGTTACCAAAGCGGAAGCGATTACTTCGACGCACCACAACTGACGGCCCGCATGCGTTGGGACGCGCAACTGAACGATCGCAAACTTGTCAGAATCGTTTCAAACGAAACGCACGTTGATGTTGGCGGTGAAATCGTCGCTACTGCAAAAGGCACGGTCGATTTAGCCGCCAACGGTTTCAATCTCGACGCGACCCTTCCGCAGGTGCAAGTGGGTCGCCTCAATCGGTTACTTCAAGGGTTTGGCATTGCATTGCAGGATGTTCAAAACGGCACGCTGTCGGGCGTAGCTCACCTCGAGCGCGCCAATGGCGATGCACCGATTCTTACGAGCGGCGATCTTTCCGCCCGCGACATTCAACTTGACGATTCGTCGTCGCAACGCGCGGACCTTAGTTGGAACAACGTGCGGTTGGATTTACTGGCGTCGAATGTTTTCGTCGAATCGGCGTCGCTGGAAAGTGCGATCGCCGCGCTCGATGTGTCGCAGTGTGACCTGGCGTATGGCGATGCGTTTAAGTTGGCTGGCAGAATCAAAGGGCGGGCGGATTTGCAGAATATTGCGAAGCTCATGCCGGCAGACGATGGCGGACAACCTTTCGAGAATACGGTGGGTCATCTGGTTTTTGATACCGACTGTCAGACCGATGGCGATCGTACGGCGCTTCGCGGTAATGCATCGATCGACGACTTGGCGATGCAAGCCGACGATGGCACGATCTATCGAGACAAGTTGCTGGCTGACTATGACGTGAGGGTCGATTCTGCCGCCGACGTACTGACGTTCGACAAACTGAAACTTACCAGTACGGCTGCCTCGATCGATCTTGGCGGGAAGATCACGTCATTTAGCACAACGCAAAATGCAAACGTCGATGGAACGTTTGCCTTGGATTGGGGCCGGGTCATGCAAGTTTGCTACGAACTCTACCCAGCCACCCGAGAATTGATTGCGGTCTCCGGGCGACACAACAGTCGGCTCAACGTCAGCGGTCCGCTTAACAATCCGAGTCAAACACCAGCATTTCGCGATGCCACCATGTCAGCCAACCTGGGTTGGCAGTCTGCAAAAATCATGGGCATTCCCCTCGGACAGCTTGAACTCAAGCCAAGGTTAAAGGGAGGTCGGTTGAACCTGCCGGTTACGAAGTTGGCAGCGGTTGGCGGTAACGTTCAACTCGGTGGCGATGTTCTCTTCGGGCCGCAAGGACCGGAACTGCGTCTGCCGAATAACCTTCAGCTTCTTTCCGGAATCGAAGTCACCCCGCAACTCGGTGAGCAACTGCTGAGTCGATTCAATCCCGTTTTCGGGAACGCAACGCAGATGGCCGGCAGACTGGATCTCACCGTTCAGACATTGTCTTTGCCGCTCGGTGAGGCGATGTACGAAGGCGGTAGCGGGCAGGGACGACTTGATTTGCACAACTTCAGGATCACGCCCAGCGCATTTTTGGTCACGCTTTTGGAACTCGGTGGGCTTGGCCAACCGGACATGTATTCGGTGGATGTCAGCGGTACGGATTTTATCGTTCAAAACGGTGGGATCACTTACAAAGACCTGACGATGAACTTCGCTCAGCAGCGCTTCGACTTGAAATTTCATGGAGCGGTCTGGTTTGATGACTCGGTGGAATTGTTTGTATCGGTTCCGGTGCAGGAACATCTGCTCCGGCGACTGAACGTTCAGGGACCGATCGGCGAGTACACGACGCGACTGGCTGGCACGCGCATCGAGATTCCGATTACGGGTTCGCGATCCAACCCGAAGCTCGACTTCTCGCAGGTTCGGATCGATTCACTGATCAAAGATGCGGTGACCGACACGCTCTTGAATCCTCAGGCATTGATGAACGCCTTCGGTCAATTCGCAGCCAACGGCGATGAGGTATCTCCAAGGCGCGAAGGCAGGGCAAGAACGCGAGTTAATCGAGGATCGCAAAGCCGCGACAATGACGGCCGAACCCGCCGTCAACCGAGAAGCCGGGCGAAGGAGAAGGAGCGAGAAGGAATCGGTGGCATTCTTGGCGGTGTGTTGAAACAGGGTAAGGAGAAGGAAAAAGAGAAGGAAGGCACCAAGCCCCGTACCCGCGTCAGAAAAAAGGGCTCAGAAAAAGAGCGCGGCTCGAGAGAACGCAGCAGAGTTCGCAGGAAGAACGACGATAAAGACAATGGCGACAAAGAAAGCGAGACGGACAGAAAGCGAAAGGTCAGGGAAAGGAAACGACGGTCCACCGGACGAAAGCGAAGCAGTGAACGTTGACCATGTTTGAAGACATCCGCTCGCGGGCCCATCGGCTACGGACGACACCTTCCGAAGAGTTGGGTCGATGGGCGCGGCTTGCGGGCTTTCATCTCAATTTGTGGCGGTTCTGCGCGAAGCGTCTTTGGCAGAACAACCTCACCGCGATGAGTGCTGCACTGTCGTTTCGTACGATCTTTACACTGGTTCCCGTGATCGTACTGGTTGTACTCGTGCTGAAATCTGCAAACGTGGGCGACTGGCGAGCGTGGCTGCGCGACTCACTTGCCAAAACGGGCGCATCACAGATTGTCATTTCCGAGCCGGTCGAAGGCGAATCGGAAGTGGAAGGCAACGCGGAGTCAACTGGCCGAACCCTCAATGTTGCCGACGAGATTGAACGCATTGTCACCAACGTCGAGTCGAAACTGACTGTCAAACGGGTTGGCCCGGTGGGTGGCGTGCTGCTCATTTGGACGGCGTTGACGCTGATCACCACCTTGGAGCGATCGCTGAATCGAATCTTTGGCGCGAGTCGATCGCGCTCGCTGCCCAGGCGACTCTTAATGTACTGGTCCGTATTGACGCTTGGACCTTTACTTCTGATAGCCGCATCCTATCTGGGCGATTGCGCCGTTTCGGCATTTTCGGCTGCGCCTGGTGCTTCTTTCGTGCTGGCTATATTCGGTTGGATGGGACCGATTTTCGTTGATATCCTCGTCGTCGCAGCCGTTTACAAATTGCTGCCCAACACGCATGTCAAGTACCGCGCCGCTCTCGGAGGTGCGATGATTTCCGTTCCGATCTGGCTTGTCGCGAAATGGGGTTTTGCGGTTTATGTGGTTAAGTTGGTTGGCGGCGGAAATCTTTACGGAGCGCTTGGATTGCTGCCGCTGTTTTTGATCTGGGTGAATCTTTCGTGGTTGATCTTTCTTTTCGGTGCCCAGGTGGCGCACACGGCTGCCAATTTGGAGAGGATGCGGCGTGTCGAGCGGGCTGACCAACGGTCGTATACACCCGTCGATTTGTTGGCCGGTGCGGTAGCGGTGGCAATTCCGTTCGGTCGCGGGCAGGGGCCGGTGTCGGCTGAGGTGTTGATCGACAAGCTGAACCTGCCGATCGAAGCGATTCAACGACTTGTCGATCGGTTGGAACAGTCGGGTGTGTTGTGTCGCGTGGATCATGCTGAAGATGTCGAAGATCGATACGTTCTTGCCAAACCGGCAGGGGAGATCAAGCTGCTCGATGTTGTGGGATTGCAACCCGGCGACCTGACAGGTGAGGCAGGTGCCGGTTATGATCGAGATTTGGCTGATAATGTGTGCGCAATTACGGACACGTGTTTCAGCCCGACGATGGGAGCGCTCAGCCTCGCCGACGCGCTGGGTCATATTTCCGATGACGATAAACAGACTGCACGGGAAACCGAAACTTGAAGATGATCCAAAGAATTCTTGCAGGCAGTTGTCTGATCGTACTTGTGTTGAATACTGGCTGCTATCGACGAATAGCCGTTGATCAATATCCATCCAATGCGTTGAAGGTGCGCTATGTCGCTGCAACGGATTTGACGGACTGTCTGTTGGCCAGTTCGGTGATGTGCATGAATTATCTTGCTGGCCAGGATCGTTTTGCAGCCCCGCGTTTGCGGCAGCAGATGTCGGCAGATGGTCTGGACATGACGCGCGTCGGAGACATGCGAGAATTTCTTGCCGACCGGCGCATCAAGCTGATTCCGCTCAAGGGTGAGCTTGCGGCTGACCCACCGTTGGGGCTGATTTGGTGGGTGGTTTCACGTGGTTATCCGGTCATTTGCGTGGTGAATCAGGAGGAGGGTGCCCCTGAGGAATTCAACCACGCGGTGGTGGTGATCGGTGTGGATGTGGACGATAATAAGGACATCGTCGGAGACGTGATCTTGCTTGACCCGGCATCGCAGAAACGATTGGAGCGGTGGACGCCTGAAAAGTTTCTCGAACGGTGGATACCGACTGGTAAGGCGATGCTGCTGATGTTTGACGTTTCAAATCAATCGGTTGTCGACGTGCGAACAGATGGCAGGCGTATAGATGATGGGCAAACAGTTGACGGTATCGACTATCCGGGCGAGCGAAGACTTTGAGCGAGCGACCTGTTTCGCAAGAATCCAATTTGGAGTGATAGTAATGTTTCGAAACTTTCGTGTGATGATTGCGACGGTATGCGTCCTGTTCGCCAGTGCTGTTTATGCCTCCGACGATTCTGCGAATGAGACAAGAAACGACAGCGTTGAAAGCTCAATTGTCAGCCCGCCTCAGCGACCGATGGCGATGACTTCCGATCAGTTGGTTGCTTTGGAGAATCTTGCTGACGACCCGCAACACGGTGTAGCACCGGATACCCGGGCGGCATTCAGTCCGGAAGCGGCAGACACGATGAAAAGCCTCAGCGGTCCGTCATTCTATGCCGGTTACGGCGGAACGCTTCTTTACTTCTTAATCGCCGCCGCACCGCTATAGCCTATTCGAATGTCGCGTTAAAGGGCTGGATCGAGCGCTAGCCCGGATTGTTACCGTCTTCAAGATCTCCGCTGAACCCGATCAGGTTGGCTTCCTTAAATTTCTTTTGAAGCGCGATGTGATCCTGCGCCAACCCCAACGCATCCTCCGGTTCAACCTGTCCCGTCGAAGCCAACTCGAATAGGTGGTTGTCCATGAGGATATTGCCTTTGGCTTTACCGGTCTGCATCGAACTCGGGATCTTGTACGTCTGCCCTTCGCGAATGTTGTGCTTGATGCCGGCATCGGGAACCATGATCTCAAACGCGGCAACACGGCCTCCACCTTTCTTACGCAGCAATCGCTGGGCGATGATCGCTTCCAATGAACCGGTGAGCATCGCGCGAATCTGCGCCTGTTCGGTCACCGGGAACGAGTCGACAATACGTTCGATCGTACTCGGGGCACTGGAAGTATGCAGCGTACCGAACACAAGGTGGCCGGTCTCTGCCGCGGTGGTGGCGGCTTTGATGGTTGTGTAGTCACGCATTTCACCCACCAGAATGATGTCGGGGTCCATACGCAGCGCGCGGCGAATGCCTTCGTTAAAGTCGGGCAGGTGAATGCCGATCTCGCGCTGGGTCACACGACACTTCTTATGCGGATGGACAAACTCGATCGGTTCTTCGAGGGTGATGATGTGGTCGGCTCGCGTCTGGTTGGCGTAGTCGAGCATCGTCGCGAGCGTGGTCGTCTTACCCGAACCGGTCGGACCGGTGACCAACACGAGGCCGCGCGGCAAGGCGCACAAACGTTTGATCGCATCGGTATCGGGAAAGTTCAACATCTCCCACGTCAGCAGGTCCTTGGGAATCAGACGCATGACGATTCCCATGACGTTCGCCTGGTCTTCGTACTGAAGGCGATGGATCGAAACACGGAATCGACTTTCGTGCATGCCGACCGCGAAGTCCGTTGTGCCGACTTCCTGCAATTCCTGCTGGTTCTTTTCCGGCGTGACCGATTTCATCAACCCGACCATGTCGTCGGCATCGAGTTCTTTGGTTTCCAACCGGCGCATTCGACCGCTGATGCGCATCATCGGCGGAGCCCCGACCGAAAGGTGCAAGTCACTTCCCCCCTGATGAACCAAAGCGCCCATCAACTTGTCAATCTGCAATGTTTTTGCTTTACCCATTGCGAATCTGGCTCCCCGTTTGATGTTGAGTTAAGTCAATCAGCCGCGTGAAATCTGGCGATTCCAAGGATGCTGATTATATACGCTATACCGTCGATTCTCATCTTCGGGTTCGTCATCTCGTGAGATTATATTGTGGTCGAAAGCCGGCAGGGCGTCGAGCAGTACCATCTGGAAGAATGCCCCTCCCAAAAGAGTTGTCAGAGATTCTGTAATCGCTGCTCTTTGTCGTGCGTTTGCAGGGCATTGACCAATTCGTCGAGCTGACCCAGCATGATCCGATCGAGGGAATACAGCGTCAAACCGATGCGGTGATCGGTGCAGCGGTTCTGTGGGAAGTTGTACGTACGAACCCGTTGGGATCGGTCGCCGCTGCCGATCATTGTCTTTCGCGCAGAGTCCAGTTCGGCGCTTTGTTGTTTTTGATGGTGATCGAAGAGGCGCGTGGTCATGATGCGGCGGGCTTTTGCGCGATTCTTGTGCTGCGATTTTTCATCCTGCATCGATACAGAGATTCCGGTTTCCTTGTGAACCAGAAGTATCGCCGACGATGTCTTGTTCACCTTTTGTCCGCCCGGCCCGCTGGAACGCGAGATGTGTTCTTCGACGTCCGCATCCCAATTGATGTTGATATTGACTTCTTCCGGTTCCGGAAAGACAGCCACAGTCGCGGCGCTGGTGTGGATGCGGCCTTGCGCTTCGGTTTCGGGAACGCGTTGCACGCGATGTCCCCCGCCTTCGTAGCCGAACGTCTGCCACGCGCCGTCGCCTTTGATATTGAGAACGATTTCTTTCAACCCGCCCATGTCGCCGAGGGATTGATCCAGCACCTCGACTTTGAACCGGCGAAGTTGCGCGAAGCGTAGATACATTTCGTAAAGATCGCGGGCGAACAAAGCGGCTTCGTCGCCACCGGTTCCCGCGCGGACTTCGAGAATCAGCGACGATATTGCAGCGTCGTCTGCCGACACCACGCGATCCTTGAGCAATTCCATCTGCTCGTTGTACTTGGATTCGAGGTCGGGCAATTCTTCTTCTGCCAGTTCGCGCAGATCGGCGTCCGAAGCGGTGTCGTTGATGAGCCCGCGGGCCTCTTCAAGGCTGTCGAGCGTTGAACGAAGTGCCAGGTAAGGATCGGTTAAGTATCGAAGCTGGCCCGATTCTTTGGCGAGTTCGGTGACGCGGTTGTGATCGGTGGCGATGTCGGGGTCGGCCATCTGTGCATCGAGCTGCGCTTTGCGCTTCGACAACTCGTCGAGCTTGGCCAGAAGTTTTTCGTCAACGGTTTGGGCCATGATGACCTCGTCTTGTTTCGCTGCGTTTGTCCGATGCCGACGATTTGCCGTTCGGATTTGGCTGTATGCAAAAACCACGCAACCGGAATGCAGACTCGGTGTGCGTGGTTGTTTGATTCTTGGAAAGCTAAGCTGCGTTTGCAATCACTGCGAAAAACCGCCGTGTTCCTATTTCTTTTTCTTTTTATCGAAGTAGTTTCCACCGAACTTCGACTGGAAACGCTCGACGCGGCCGGCAGCGTCAACGAACTTCTCGACACCGGTGAAGTATGGATGCGATGCGCTGGAGATTTCCATTTTCACGACCGGATAGGTCTTGCCTTCAAATTCGATGGTTTCCTTGCTCGACAATGTCGAACGGGTCAGCACCTTGTAATCGGCGCCCGGGTCCCAGAAGACCACATCCTGATACTTGGGGTGAATGTCAGTTTTCATCGACGTCAACCTTCTACAGACTAAAGATCACAGATTGTCTAAAGGAGCCGGGCTGGCACATTTTCACAACTCGACCGAGCCGCACATTGTAGGAAACCGCCCTCGACTTGCAACTGCCTGAATGGGGCGGGGAATCGGCTCTTGTGGTGGCGGAAACACCTGTTTCGCCCAAAATCCGATGGCTGGGTTGGATGGATCGAGCCCCGGCATGTCAGCATTGCCATGCGCGATCTGGCGGAATCCCGAACGACTGTGCGATCTCTTCGGTTTTTATGCATATCCAATCTGGCGACAGGCTGTCGGAAGCATGCACAATTAGCGAATTCCTTGTTGGCCACCCCATCTCTTGAAGACGCGCCCCCGCCCGGGAGCGTTACCGATCGTTAATGCCTGATCCATAGCGGTGTTTCTTATCGGCCGTCCATGCGCAAACAATGATGCCGAGGGCGTGTTTCGCGAACGTTGGTTCGAGATCGCAAACCATTGCCGAGATGTCACACAATGACACACTGTGGACATGCGTTGAATCAGTGCGCTCAAGTCTCTAGGTTAGGTGAATAGGCCTGCGCGCCAAGGGTGTGGTTCGCAGTTGCGATCGATTCGCGTCAAGCATTCCTAAACCGTTGGAGAAGAGTTGATGAAGAAAGCACTGGTTGGTTCTTTGGTTCTGGCTTCCCTGTCGATTGCTTACATGGCTGCGAACCATGCGGGAGTTGTCCAGAGTCAGGCGGAAGCCCAGAAGCAGGCGGAAGCTTTGTCTCAAGATTTGGAAAGATCACCGATCGCCAATCCACCAGTGAGAATGACGGTAGATCGAATCGAATCGGCGCGGTTGGATCAATTGCGCGATCAAGTCGAAAGCGTTCTCTTTGGTATGCTGCCGCGCGAGTACCAGGACTTGATCAGCCGCGGTAGCCAAAGGCTTTGGGATACCGAGCAAAGCGAGTCCGGCTGCGGCTTCGCAACAGACGCCAATGCGCACCAAGACGCGCTGGCTCTCATGTCGCCGTTTCATCGGGAACTTTATGCGAACATTCTGAAACAACGATCTGCCGGGAAAGTACTCCCCGCCCTGTGTTTCGCTCCGGATACGCGATCGGAGGTCGTCGATGCATTCAACGCTGCATTGGGGCTGGACGGTTCTCGGGCTCAGCTGACGTCACGGTGGAGTACAACCGCGACCGATGGTGGTGGGTTGTCGCAGGGTCAACCGACGACTTTGACATACGGTTACGTGCCGGATGGGACGTTCGTCCCGGAGTTGCTCCAGGGCATTTCCGGTAACAGCAATTTGAATGCATTCTTTAACGGGATATATGGAAGTCCCGCTTCCTGGCAACCGATCTTCGATCAGGTGTTTGCCCGCTGGAGCGAAATCTCCGGACTTAGCTTCGTGTTTGAGCCGAACGACGATGGGAGCGATTTGAACGGCTTGCCGGGTGTCCTGGGTGTTCGTGCCGACCTCCGCATTGCCGGTATCTTTATCGACGGCAATAGTGGAACCCTGGCGTACAACAATTTTCCCGACGATGGCGATATGGTTTTCGATACAGGCGACAATTTTTACAATAACACCTCGAACAACTCGTTGGGTCTTCGAAACATTATTGCCCATGAACACGGTCACGGAATGGGCCTCCTTCACGTTTGCCCGATTGAGGGCACCAAGCTCATGGAGCCGTTCATTAACTTGAGCTTTGACGGTCCGCAGCATGACGACTTTCGCGGTGCGCAGCGCCACTACGGCGACCCGTCTGAACCCGACAACAGTGCGGCAACTGCAAATGTAGTGGGTACCTTAAATATTGGCGTTCCAGTTACACTCGGCACTCCGCCCTCGCCGGCGATCAGCAATGGATCCATACTGAGTATCGACGCCAATGGCGAAGAAGACTATTTCCGATTCACGGTCAATAGCGCGGTCGGACTCGATGTAACAGTGATACCAATCGGGCTCAACTATGATGACAGCCCGCAAGCCTGCTTTTTTAATCCCGGGAGTTGCTGTGACGGCGAATTCACCGACAGCGAATCGATCGCCAATTTGAACTTCGAGGTGATTGACCAGAACGGCACAACGGTGTTGGCCACCGGAAACAGTGCTGGCGCCGGAGCCACCGAATCGCTCACTGGCGTCGTGTTACCGCTTGCAGGTGACTATTACGTCAGGGTTTTTGAATCGGGATCGCCATCAGAGGCTCAGCTCTACAATCTGACGTTGACTGCAACCAACCCCCCGTTCATTCCTCTGACCATCAGTTTGCCGTCTGGCGCTCCGACCGAGCTATCGCCAGGTGTTCCGACAGACATTGATGTTCAGATCAGCCCGGGAGATGAGAACCTGACGCCAGCGACGGAAACGCTTCACTATCGATTTGATGGCGGCGCGTTCCTTACTGCACCGTTGGTGTCCAATGGTGGCGGACAATACACCGCAACTCTTCCGGCAGCTGCCTGCGTGGATTCGCCCGAATTCTTTTTCAGTGCGGTCGGTGACCAGACCGGACAGGTGACCCTTCCGGAGTTGGGGGCGGCTGCTCCGTTCGACGCGATCGTGGGAACGCCTCTCACATTCGACGACAACTTTGAAGGTGATCTGGGCTGGACGGTCAGCGGCGATGCCGGAGACGGGCAGTGGGATCGAGGCGTACCGGTGAACTTCGATCGCGGAGATCCCGCTTCCGACTTCGACGGCTCGGGCAGTTGCTTCCTGACCGACAACGATCCCGGTAATTCAAACTCGGACGTAGACGATGGCACGACCATTCTCACGTCGCCGGTTTTGGACATGAGCGCGGGCGGAACCATCTCTTATGCGTATTGGTTCAATGACATACCCGGTGGTCCGCTCAATGGCGATGCTCTTACTGTTGAGATTGCAACGAACGCAGGTGGGACAAATTGGGCCCAGGTTCGCAACTACACAACCGCACAAGGTTCCTGGCTGACGGATTCCATTGACGTCGGGACGGAAGTGGCGGTTTCATCGACATTGCGGATACGCTTCAGTGCATCTGACTTGGGAACCCAAAATGTGGTGGAGGCTGGCATCGATGCGTTTTCGGCAGATGCTGGCGTCGATTGCACCGATGCGGCTACCTGCTCTGACGGTCTTCTCAATCAGGACGAAATTCGCATCGATTGCGGTGGCGTTTGCGATCCATGTACCTGTACGGATGACGGTGGTTGCGATGACGGCGTATTCTGCAACGGCACCGAAACGTGTGACGCTTTCGGCGAGTGTCAAGGCGGCGCAGAACCTTGCCCGGGTCAGTCGTGTCGCGAAGGCGACGACTCTTGCATCGATTTCGGTGACGGTGATTTTGACACCGATGGCGACGTTGATCTGGAAGATTTTGCGGGATTGCAAGACTGCTTTGGTGACGAAGCAATCGGTGCCTGCACTGCCGTCAATCTCATGGGCGATGCACAGGTTGACATCGACGATGTCGAAGCCTTCGTCGGAACATTGAACGGCCCCCAATAGCGCAAGTCGATGAAAATCGAGGAGAGTGAAACACGCGGGTCCATCGGCATCGCCGATGGACCCGCTTCCTTATTGAGTTGATAGTTCCTCTGACGTCGTAGTCGGCTCTAACCGACACCGATCTCTTTCGGTGGCGGCATCTTCTTATTGTCCACCAACCAAAGATCGCTAAGCGCTTGCCAGTACTTTGAAGGCAGAATGGCTCTGACGACCAATCTGGCGATAGAACGTCCCCACAGAGCGCCGAACGTCCCGCCTGCGAGAAACAAGGCCGCATGAGTCGCAACGGTTTTGAGACCTATTTCGAGAAGATGTGGTGTCTGCGTCTGCCAAATGGCGACGGTAATCAACGAAGGTAAAAGTGCCGTCACAAGAACGAGAAGAAGGTAGCGCGAACGTCGCCAATGGTAACAGAAAGTTGCAGCCCCTCCGCCCATGAGTACTCCGTTGATAAGCGACAACAATCCGAGAAAGGAAAAGAAGACGAAATGCTCCGTGTTCAGGTCTCTCAATACCCGTGTCGGTGTTCCGATTCCGCCCACCTGATAGTTGTACCGGGTCATCTCTTCAAGCGTACCGATCATAACGACCGTTTCAACGAAACACATCGCAAGGCCAACGATAACCAAAGTTAGTACCCACAATGCAAGACCCATGCGAGCAAATCGTCGCGTCCAAAGACTGCCAATCGTAGTCGAGTCGGAAGCCGCATGATGCTTTCCGCACTCCGGGCATCGACACAGCAGGATATGCAACTCGGAATGACGCAGAACCTTCTGATTGCGCAGATTGTATCCGCAATCTGTGCAGAATCGGTCAGTTTCAATGTACGCAACGTGTGGCCAGGATTCTTGTGAATCGTTCATGTAAGTCGATCAAAACCGTACGCCGTCGGGAATCTCTTCACCCGAAGACTCCTCGTAAGAATAGACGTAGGCCGCGCCGGCCGCACGTGCGCCATTGGCATCGGCGCTGCGAGCCCCCACGATAAGCGTTCCTTCGGTTATCGCGAGTGCGTTTCCGAACGAGTCCAGGACGAAAGTTTCTCGCTGAGGCTCCAATCGATCCACTGCGACCCATTCGCCATCCTGTTCTTCCAAAAAATCGACAGCTTGGATTCCGCCGGCTGTAATCGCCAATAGACCATCTTCCAATGCAAGTGCCAGCCCGAATAGACCGGCTAAATCGTCATCGGGGATCAGCGTTTGCTCCAACTCCCACGTTCCGCTCGAACGTCGATAGATATAGACGTATCCGGCCTTCAATAGATCGTCGCCCGGGCGTTTCTTGCCTGGTGCAGAGATGACGAGCGTGTCGCCTTCGAGCGCCAAGGCGCTGCCGAATTTGTCCGTCTGCGCACCATCTGGCGCAAGGATTTTTTGCGTCTCCGTCCACTCTGCGGTTCGCTCATAAACATACACCGCACCGGTTCCGAAGTTTTGATTGGGCGCTCCTACGATGATCGATTGGTTTTCCGTAACCAAGGCCTGTCCGAAATCCTCAAAGTTTATTCCGTCCGAGGCCTGCAAGCGATCTTCCTGCGCATATCCGCCGCCATTGCGCGAAAAGACATAGGCCGCCCCTTGATTTCGGTCGCGTCCAGGTGCCCCCACGACAAGTCGCGATTGGTTCCGCTCGTATGCAAGCGAAGACCCAATCAATTCGAAATCCTGAGCGTCGATCACCGTCAGCAGTTGATTCTGCGTGAATTCCGGACCGACGTTCTCATAGATGTAAACTGATCCGGTCTGTATCGCGAACGAGCCTTCAATCGAAAACTTGGGCGCGCCGATGAATGCTTCGTTGTTTCCAAGCGCAACAGAACGACCGAAGTCCTGCTCAGGAAATCGTGCATCTCCGCCAACGATACGCTGTAAGAATCGCCACTCGCTCCCAAATTGAATAAAGATGTCAACGATTCCGTTCAACGAATTCTTTGCACCGGTTCCCACCAATACCGTCGTTCCCGATGTTGCAACGGAATCGCCGTAGAAATCCTCAAACATCGGATCGAATGCTTCCAATCGGTCACCGAAGAGCCAGCGGCCATTCTCTGAGTTGTTGTTCGAATTGCCGGTACCGTCATTGCCACCTCCACCGTTGTCGTTGTTCGTCCCATTTCCGTCATCGGTTCCAGGGTCAATGCCGGGGCCGGCACCATTGCCCCCATCGGTCAGCGAAGGAGTGCAGGCACCGGCTACCAAATACAGGAAGCATAGAGTCACAAGGATTATTTTTTTCACGATGAAGCCCTCCAGCGATGAAGAAAATTCGAAATCACAACCGCTATCCAAGCAAGCCGACGCGCATCATCATACACAAACACTTCCACCCCGTGCCATTGGTTAGATCGGGGCCAAAAATGGATGGAAAATTCCGACCTGAATTCAGAACAAAATCAATAAGCTGATATGCACATCTTCGCGGCACACTGATATTCAAGACTAGAAACCCTGAAAGGTCAGCGTTTCGGTATACGAACCATCGGGACTGGTGCATTCGATGGTGATGTCAATTTCGCCTGGGCCGCAGGTGAGGGGGCAACTGTGCCCGTCCATGCCGAAGAATGACGGATTGGAATTTCCCACACCCCGATTCGTCGTTCGTATTGGCAAATACGCAAAATTCGTTGATCGAAACAAAGACGGTGCGCAGTCTTTGAAGTCGATTTCGGCTTTATTGTTGGTTGTTTCGAAGGGCTGGGAGGTAATACCGCTTCCAATATTCCTTGACCTGACGATGCGAGTTGAAATTGGGCGGGATCGACTGAATCGCATTTTTCATTTGAGCGATCCAGTCAGACGGGAGGCCGTCTTTTGAACGCTTGAAATAGAGTGGGACAATTTCTTTCTCCATCGTTTTGTAAAGGCTTTTGGCGTCGCGGCGGTTGTCGATTTCGGTGTCGCGGTGGTCTTTGCCGCTGCCGATTTGCCAACCGTTCTTGCCGTTGAAGCCTTCGGGCCACCATCCGTCGAGGATGCTGAAGTTCAGTCCGCCGTGAATGGCTGGTTTCATGCCGCTGGTGCCGCTGGCTTCTCTTGGGCGTTGCGGGTTGTTCAGCCACACGTCCACGCCGGCTACCATGTGCCTTGCGACGTTCATGTCGTAGTCTTCGAGGAAGACGATGCGGTTACGGAAGCGCGGCATGCGCGAGAAGCGAACGACTTCAGCGACAAGCGCTTGCCCTTCGGTGTCGGCTGGGTGTGCTTTCCCTGCGAAGATGAGTTGAACAGGCATCCGCTTGCTGTTGAGGATTTTTGCAAGTCGGATGGGATCAGTGAAAATGAGTGTCGCTCGTTTGTAGGTAGCAAAGCGACGCGCGAAACCGATGGTTAGCGCGTTGGGATCGAGAATGCTATTGGTGTCGGAAAGTTTGATGCCACGCACTGGATCGCGGCGCATTTGCTTTTGAATCCGCATGCGGCAGAAATCAATCAGCTCGCTTCTGAACTGTCCGTGAAGCAACCACAGCCGTTCATCTGGTATGCGACTTGCCTTTTTCCAAAGGGTCTTGCGATCCTGGTCAGCCGACCAGTTGGCTCCGAGACACTCACCGAGCAACTCTTCCATCGCCGGGTGCAGCCACGTTTTCAAATGAATGCCATTGGTGACGTGGCCGATTGGGACGGTGGCGAACTTCTTTTTCGGAAACATGCCTGACCACATCTTGCGGGCGATCTGTCCG
Organism: Alphaproteobacteria bacterium; assembly: GCA_028285105.1. Classification (GTDB taxonomy): domain Bacteria; phylum Planctomycetota; class Phycisphaerae; order UBA1845; family UBA1845; genus UBA1845. The sequence continues at coordinate 242,570 of JANQQE010000021.1, read as the reverse complement.
TGAAGCTTTGCGACTCCGTTGGCGTAACGCGAGGTGCGCAGTGCCAACGGCGTCATACCAAAACGTTCATTTGCGTTGTCGGGTTTGACGCGGGCAAGGTTGTGGAATTGCTCGTGCGTGAGTCCGAGCTTTCTTTGGTAAGCCGCAAAGTATTGATCGACCAATGCCGGATCGAATTCTTCATTGCCTGCAGGTACCGGCGTGTGCGTTGTAAACACACTCGCATTGCGAACATGACGATGGGCTGTCGCAAAAGACTCGTCGTTGTTTTTCATTCGTTCGGCGATGCGTTCGAGTGATAGGAAGGCGGCGTGTCCTTCGTTGAGATGACATGTACCGACCGGAATCTTCATCGCCCGCAGCAGTTGCCACCCACCGATACCCAACAGAATTTCCTGGCGAATGCGTGTGTCTCGATCGCCGCTGTATAGCGAGTGCGTGAGTTTGCGGTGGCTGGGTTTGTTGGCTGGCAAATCCGTGTCGAGCAGATAGAGCGGTACACGCCCGACGTTTACACACCAAGCCCGAATGGTGACGCGATCCTTACCCATCGGCAGTCTCAATCGCCAAGGTCTTCGAGCGGAAATTCGCACTTCGGTAAACGGGGTGTCTTCCGGTTTGATCGACTGCGGCCGTGTGACCTGTTGGCCGTTGCAATTGATGAGCTGTCTGCCGTAACCTCTTTTCCAATAAATACCTACAGCCACAAGCGGCAGCCCCAGATCGCTGGCTGACTTGAGATGATCGCCCGCAAGCACGCCGAGTCCGCCGGCATACAGCGGCAGCGATTCGTGTAGAGCGTACTCCATGCAGAAGTAAGCGACTTGTTGGCGACTCCTTTGCTTATGCGATTCCTGATACCACGTTTTCGCCCGCATGTACTTTCGGTATTTCCTGTGGGCTCGCTGGGCGCTATTGACGAAATCGGCATTGCTTAGCAGTTTGCGCCGGTTGGCCGCAGTGCAATTGCGCAGCGCGACGATTGGATTCTGATTGGACGCATCAAAGGCTTTCGGGTTCAACGTTCGAAAGAGCGGCGCGACGTGCGGCTGCCATGTCCACCATGCGTTGTTTGCGATTTCGCTCAGTTGATCAAACGGACTTTTTGCCGTGTTCGACCTGCGCGCCTTCCGCGATGTTTTCTTCATGTCGGGTATCTCAAATGCTATTGCCTTGATTCCTTTGGGATTGGTATCGTCGGACGATATGATAGCTGCGTCGGTTGAGAATTCGACTGCTCGTTTCGCTAATCTTTGAAAGGTTGCCGGTTGGAACAGAAAGTGCGATCCGTGACGTTGGATGCGTGGAAGCATCTGACCGTGCGCTTCAGTCACCGATTGCCAGTCGCGGATTGGCATCCGCAGCGATTCCAACTCAGGTCATCTGTCGGCGAACTGATCCCCATCCAAGCCGTCCACCCGTTCAAGCATCGCGGCGATCAATGTGCGGTGTATTCGCTGGAAGTTGAGCATCCGTTCGAGTTTCCAAAGAAACGCTACACGCTTGGGGTGGATGGGTTCGGCGAGCATCGCTGCCGGCCAGACTTTATCCTTCGCGATCCGGAACACTTTTACGATGGACATGCGCGTCTTGGTGCAAGGTACTCGTGCGAGGCGACCGAGTTTGCAGTCTTCGCGCCGTCGGCGACAGAAGTGCGCGTTGCGCTTTCGAAGGCGGCGGATGGCGACCAGGATACAAAGGAGTATGCACTGACTTTCGTTGGCAAAGGTATCTGGTCGGCAAGCATTTCCGGCGATTGGCAAGGGTTTTACTACGCATTCAAACTGACGGGCGGCGATCTCGATCCGAATCGTGAAGTTATCGACCCATATGCTGTGTGTACGCAAGGCCGCAAACCGCGTTCATTGATCGTCGATCTGCCTTCTACCGATCCGCCGGGTTATCGCAATCATCAATTCGCCGGTGTCGAATCTCCTGTCGATGCGATCATTTATGAACTGCACATTCGCGATCTGACGATCGCGCCGAATTCAGGCGTGCAGCAGAAAGGCAAGTATCTCGGTTTAACCGAAATGGCAACGCATCTCGATTCCGATGCGCCGGTAAGCAAAGCGTTCGCTCACATTAAAGACATGGGCGTAACGCATGTTCAGATCATGCCGGTCCAGGACTTCGATAACGACGAGACGGATGGAGACTCGTATAACTGGGGGTACATGCCGCTGCACTTCAATTCGCCTGACGGTTGGTACGCATCGGACGCAATGGGTCCGTCGCGCATTACCGAACTCAAGTCTGCGATCCAAACGTTTCATGAAAATGGCATCGGCGTGATTCTTGATGTCGTCTACAACCACACTGCGGCTGGGGCATCGTTCGAGAATTTGGTGCCGGGATATTACTTTCGCATGACACCGGCTGGCAACTTCTCGAATGGATCGGGATGCGGTAACGAATTCGACAGCGAAGCGCCGATGGCTCGCAAGTTCCTCCTAGATTCGCTGAAATTCTGGGTGCGCGAGTACAAGGTCGATGGGTTTCGGTTTGACTTGATGGGTTTGATCGATTTCGAAACGATGAAGCAGATTCGTGAAGAGCTAGTCAAGATCAACCCGCACATGTTGCTATACGGTGAGCCGTGGGTGGCTGCGGCTACCCCGTTGAAGCAGAAGACTGACAAGCGTGCGATTCGTGGATCGGGTATCGGTGCGTTTAACGATCACTTTCGCGATGCCATCAAAGGGCGAGGCGATGGCGACGATCCCGGGTTTGTTCAAACGGGCGGTAGCGTCGATGGCATCGTCAAAGGCTTGATGGGTTCGATTCATGATTGGGCACACGATCCGTCGGACAGCATCAATTATTTTGAAGCCCACGATAACCTGACGTGCTGGGACAAGTTGCTGCTGAGTGCGCCGGATGTTTCGGAAGATGAACGTTGTCGAATGATGCGGTTGGCTGCGTTGATACTGATGACCGCGCAAGGTTGCCCGTTTTTGCATTGCGGGCAGGAGATGTGTCGCACCAAGGGTGGCGATCACAACAGCTACAATTCTCCGGACGATGTTAATGAGGTCGATTGGTCGCGGAAGATTTCGTTTGCAAGCGTCTGGGAATACACGCGCGGGTTAATTGCGCTAAGAAAAGCCCATCCGCTTTTTCGATTACGCACGCGGGCAGAGGTGGAGAAGCGGATTCATTTCGCCGAACCGCCGCGGCTCGATTGTATTGTTTATCAGATCGACGGCCGAGGTGTCGAAAACGAATCGGCGCGGAATTTCTGGGTGCTTCTCAACGGAAGCGCGCACGATACTGAATTCGGACTCGTCGAAGGGCGTTGGAACGTGCTTGTTGACGATATCCGCAGTGGGGCTGAGCCGCTTCGGGCGGTTGAGACAAGTGTCACCGTTCCGCATCGTTCTGGGATTGTGTTGGCATTGGATTGACTGGTGCGTCACAATCGAGTCATGCGTAATCGAATGAAGCAATTTGGGATTACAAGGGTGGTTGTCGTGGCAGTGATCGTTCTGTTTGCGAATGCAACGGCATTTGCCTGGGGTGGTGATGGTCATCGCGTTGTTGGCGATATTGCATGGCATCGATTGACACCTGCTGCGCAGAAGGAAGTCGGGCGGCTACTCGCACTTGATGAGGGCTATAGGACGCTTGCCGATGCGTGCGTGTGGGCTGACGACATTCGCCGCGATCGCAGCTATCGCTGGGCGAGTCGGCTGCATTACTTGAACATTCCGAAATCCGAGCGTGCCTATGTTGAGGATCGCGATTGCAGACCCAAAACGGATTGCCCAGCCAACACCAAATGCCCGCCGCGCGACTGCGTTGTTTCGGCAATTATGTTTTACCTGGAGGTTCTCAGAGATGAAGAAGCAACCGATCAGGAGAAGTTGGTCGCGGTCAAGTTCGTCGGTCACTTCGTCGGCGACATCCATCAGCCGCTCCACGCCGGATATGCGCGCGATCGAGGCGGTAACGACATTCGTGTGGAGTTCAACCACAACGTCACCAACCTGCACAAGGTCTGGGATTCGATGATGCTTCGCGAGTTGGGGCGCTGGAGCGATCTATCCGAGTCGCTGGTTGGGGAACTGAAAATTGATGCCTTTGAGTCGCGCGTCGATTCGTGGTCTGCCGATCTGGATGCAGCGAACTGGGCCATCGAATCGAACATGATCGTACCTCGTCTCTATCAAGACATTCCCAAGAGCGGACAAATCGGCAACCCATACCTCAAGAAACACACGCCGCTGATTCGCGAGCAGTTGCAAAAAGCCGGCGTGCGCCTGGCTGGGGTTTTGAACAAGGCGCTCGATCGCCAAACCGAAGAAGGTAGCAAGGAATGAAGAAGGAATTGATCCAAGCCTGGCGGACCAATAACAATATCAACTTGATGGTACTCGACAAGGTGACGCCGGAAGGCATGAATGCCACGCTCTCGAAACGTGGTGGGCGCGGGGTGGCTGGCGAGTTTGCCCACATGCACAACATCCGGCGGGCGCACATTGAGAGACGGGCGAAGCAGTATCTCGATGACCTGGTCAAGTTTCCGACCGGTGCAGTGCCAACTAAAGCTGAACTAAAAAAGGCGCTTCGATCGTCTGAAAAGGCGGTCGAAGCGCTTCTCGTTGGTGCATTGGAAAACGAACCCAAGCATCGCGGTTTCAAAAGAGGCATCTTCACGACGCTGTCATACTTCGTTTCGCACGAAGCCCACCATCGCGGGCGCATTCTGCTGACGCTGAAAGTCAGCGGTAATACGCTCGACAAAAATACGCAGATGGGCATTTGGGCTTGGGATCAGATTTAGTTTCTAATCTCGCTGGTCGCCGAGAGTGATGTGTGTTGAATCGACTTACAAATCGCCTTGATCCTCATGCAGCGGGTTACCGCACTCTGGGCAATAGCCACTGACATTTCCTGTAAGATTGTAGCCACACGATATGCACTCGAATTTTGGCGTTTCTACGAATCGGTATTTGAGGACGGTGTCACCCGTGAAGTATACGCCAGAAAACAGGCTTGTCTTGCATGTTGCACGGTGGTCCTTCCCATCGGCGTCTCGATAGACGATTCTATAAAACCTCTGGTTCCTGTTTCCTAGCCACCCTGGGCCAAATGAAGACCATCGAGCGCGTATCAGTTTTCCGCCACGAGCTTCGATGTAACGCTTGATTCGATATTTGTCGAACATGCCTTCAAGAAGTCGCGCGCCAATCAACAAGGTAACGCCACCCAGTACGGCTACGATTACAATCAAGAGATCCATCAATTGTTCTCTGTCTGGTTGCAGCGGGAATCATGAAGCAAATACTGCCTTGACCATAGTCGCTATTGCTGCGCGCGTAAAACCGCACCGCCCTCTCTCGAAGAAAGCGGTGCGAATGATCCGTGAAACGGTATTTATTCTATTGTTCTGAACGCAAGCTGATACCAGTTTTAGAACATGCTCCAGAGCATTTGATTCGTGACTTCGTGGTGGAACATGATTTCGCTCTGCTTGATGAGTGTGCCGAGTTCTTTGGGGCAGCGGTCGGCGGCCATCTGTTTGAGTTCCACGTACTTTGCCTGCATGCCTTCGCCCAGGGTTTTTGCGATGAATTCGCTCTTTTTGAAGAGGCGAATGGCTGAACCGATGTTGTCAGGCAGCACGCGGGTTCTCGGGCGCTTGTCGGGATCGACCGGATCGGGGTCCGGGCCCTGCAATCCCGTCTTGAGCAGCGTGTAAAGCAGCATGTAAGGGTTGGCGTCCGGCGCGACGCTGCGCACTTCGATGCGTGCGGATTTTTCGTTGCCCAGCGGGATTCGAATCATCGCCGAGCGGTTGACAGCCGAGGATTTGATCTCGTTCGGTGCCTCGTAATTCGGATCTAGGCGTCGGTAGGAGTTGACACTCGGATTAAGGACGAGGCAGATGTCATCGGCGACATTTAGTATGCGTCCAATGAACTGCTGGCCAAGCGTCGATAGATTGTGATCGTCTTTCCCGTCGTAGAACAGATTCTTGCCATCGCGCGAAATCGAAATGTTGGTATGCATTCCGCTGCCATTGATACCAGTAATTGGTTTGGGCAGGAACGATGCAGTCATGCCCTGCGTCTGGGCGACCTGTCGGCAAATAAGCTTGTACAGTTGCATCTGGTCGGCCGCGATCAGCGCTTCAGAATATCCGAAGTTCATTTCAAACTGCGAGGGGCCAACTTCGGGGTGATCTTTCTCGTTGTTGAACGCCATCGCTCGTTGCACTTCTGCGGCGCTGTCGATGAATTGACGAAGCGGGTCCTGCGGGAGCGAATGGTAATATCCGCCGGTGGAGATCGGTTCAAATCCGCCCGTCTCTTTGATGCGGCGTTCAGCGTCGCGACCTTTGAAAAGAAACCCTTCGATTTCGGCTGACACGTGCGCGACCGTCTTGTCTTTCATGTAGAGATCGTCAGTCAGTTGGGACAGACGCGCACGGAAGTCGGCGCGAAATGCTGTGCCGTCACGGTCCTGCACTTCGCCGAAGACCACGACCTTGCCTGGACCGAAAATATCGGAAGGCAACCAATAGAACGCGCCCCAATCAATGCCCAGGCGCAAATCAGACTCGGCAATTTCCGTGAAGCCGCGAATGCTCGATCCGTCGAAGGTGAGGTTCTCTGCCGACTTGAGGAGGAACTTCTTGTCGTAGTCGAGCATGTGGAGGCGGCCCTCAAGGTCGGAGAAACAAACCGTGATGGCTTTGATTCGCTTTTCGTCAGTAAGATACCTTCGCCGTTGCTCCTCGATTGTTCCCGGGGCGACCCTCTCAAGGCGGTCGCGCTTGGCGGCTGCGTTCAGTTCTTCCAATTCACCGTAGTGAAGCTCAAGAAAGTCTCGAAGTGCCGGTTTTTCCATCTCAGGGCTCGCTTTTGAATAGTCCGACCATTTGCAATAAAAACATTGATAGCTATGCTAACTATAGAATAATTTAGCCTAAAATCCGGTTAAGTTCAAGTAGAATGGACTGATTTTGCTGTAATTGAAAACGCCCGATAATAGCCAAACATGGGCGAAAAAAGCTAAGCCGTCGGATTGCAGGTACTCGGAAAGGCGCGGAATTTGGAGAAACATGGATTTTGGAGAAACACTGCGTGGCACCAGGTGGCTGGGATTGGCGGGGCAAGTCATGCAGAGGCGGTGGCGAGAAATCGATTGCTGGGAATTGCCTTCATTGGGGGTTGGTGGATCGAAACAGTTGCCCGTTCATTTCATGCCATGTTGTTGAGGGCATCGGCAAATTCTTTGATTTGATTCAATAGTCACTCGATCCGCTTGAAGCTGTGAGTTGTGCGTATGTATGTAATTGTCGGTTTGGCAATTTGCGAGCGCGTTGTTTGTTAAGCCGATGTTAGCAAATGTGTCGCGCGTATGTCATTGCGATGCGTCAAGAAATCTGGCATACTTCGCGCGGCCAGCCGGTCTTGGGTCGTTTTCACTATAAATGCGCAGATGAGTTAGGAGGGTTTCGGTGCGGACCATCACGAAGCAGGATTGCAAAGTGCTTGTTTCCGTTGTGAAACCGTCTGACCTCGGGCCGAAAGGCAAAGAGATTTACAGTCGTCTTTTTCAAGAGGCGTACGGCGTTCCGTTCGACATGGTATCGCTGTTGCGGCAAGGGCGTCACACCATCACGCAACTTGAGAAGAAACTGAAGATGAGTCGCCGCACCGTCTTTCGTTATTTGCTCGCCATCGAAGAATGCGGATGCACGATCGAGTTGACGGACAAAGGCTATCGCATGACCGCGCCGGGCAAGACATTCGCCCCACTCTTGAAGTAGCCCGTTGGCTCGTTATGTGTAGGAGTTGAAAGCATATCAGCGATCAACCAAAGCCAATTCAAGAGCCGACAACGCCTGCCGATCAAGGCCAAAACAACCGAAATCCATCCTCAACGTTCAATTCCAGGATCGAATGCACGGACAATGTTTGTCTGATGCGGACATTGCCCGATGCCTGCATTGATCTGATTTACATCGATCCACCGTTCATGACAAACGCGACGCGCTCGACCGCAAGTGGACAGTCCTATGACGACAAGTGGTCGGGCGGTATCGATGCCTATTGCCCGTTCCTGCGCGAGCGGTTGGTCGAGATGCGCCGGCTCATGCGGGATTCCGCAACAGTGTACGTCCACATCGATCATCGGGTCGCCCATCATGTGCGGCTGATGCTCGACGACATCTTCGGAGTCGAGAACTTCCTCAACGAGATCATCTGGAGCTATCGAACGGGCGGGGTCGCGACCAAATGGTTTGGACGCAAGCACGATACGATACTGTCATACGCCAAGGTCATGGGGCGGCATACCTTCAATTCGCTGCGCGACGGCACTTACCGGACCGACGGTTTGAAGCGGGCCGATGACGGGCGACTGTTCAAATCGACAAAGAACGGTCCAGTCTACTTCCATGCGGACGGTCCGCTGGTCACCGACGTCTGGGAAGTCCCGTTCCTTTCGACGGTATCGCTGGAGCGAACGGGGTATCCGACGCAAAAGCCTGAAGCGCTCTTGGAGCGAATTGTCGAGGCCAGCAGCCAGCCAGGTGACTTGGTTGCCGACTTTTTTTGCGGTAGCGGGACAACATTGTCGGTCGCGAAACGAATGGGTCGAAAGTGGCTCGGTTGCGATGTCAGTCAAGAGGCGGTCGAAATCGCCTCGAACCGTCTCCATCGCATCGAAATGCCGGTCAAATCAAAAGTCGAAACCGGGAGTACAACCGGATGACGGACCGCGACACTCGTTGTGAAAGCTCAGAGTTTGTCGGAACTTTCGGGCATCGGGTAGTGGTCATTGACGACGTTCCCAATGGGCAATAGCATCCGTCTCTCACCTGTTTTCGAGGCTGGCGTCGTGCTCGTCGCCTACGAGTGAGGCGTTGCTGAGAATATCCGCGGCTGAGAATATCCCCGGTGTATGCCATAATCTCTGACATTCACGGTAACTACGAAGCGCTTCAGGCGGTCTTGGCCGAGATCGACCGCCGAAGTGTGAGGGAGATTTACTGTCTGGGCGACGTTATCGGTTATGGCGCCAGTCCCAAGCAGTGCATCGACACGGTGATGGATCGCTGCCAAGCCGTCGTTTGCGGCAATCACGATCATGCCGTTTTCTACGAGCCTTCGAATTTCAACGTCAGCGCGGAGCGGGCTTGCTATTGGACGCGGCAGGTCTTTGAAGACGAACCGAAAAAGACGCTGCGCGATCGGCGGTGGGAATTTCTGGGCAAGCTTCCGATTCGCCACGACGCGAAAGATATCCTGATGGTCCATGCGTCTCCGCGCCGGCCCGTCAACGAATACCTCTTTGCAGAAGATGTCTTTACGAATCCGACGAAGATCCTCGCCAACTTCGATCGCCTGGAAGAAAAGCACATGGCCTGCGTGGTTGGCCATACGCATGTGCCGGGCGTGTTCTTGGACGATCCGTATTTCGATCCGCCGGGGGAACTTCGCGAGCCGAGTTTTTATACGATCACTGAAGAAGAGAAAGCCATCATCAACGTGGGCAGCGTCGGTCAGCCGCGCGATCGCGATGTGCGGGCTTGTTTTGTGGTCGTTCACGAAAAGGGCGAGAAAGTCCCGTATCCGGACAATGTTGGACCGGGCGATATTTCGCCGGACGAAGAGGGATATGTGGGCACGTTGGAATTCATCCGGGTCGAGTACGACATTCAGAAAGCCGTTCAAAAAGCGCTGGATACGCCGGACCTGGATGACTTTCTTGGGCTGCGACTTCTGGAAGGACGTTGATTTCGATGCAATGCTTTACGCATGATCGTCATGTCGAAATGCAAACGTCGCAATCAGGAATATCGAACACACATTCAGACGAATCGTAATCGAACGAAAGACGTTGGCGCGCCACTTCGTTCCCATTCGCCTGCGACATGACTTCATCTTAGACAGCATATAGAACGCATGGAAAACAAGAATTTCTTTCGGGCTCTCTTCTGGGCACTGCTCTTTTTTCTGCTATGGCAGATGATCGCCGTACGCATTTGGCCGCCCCCCAAGCCGGCAGCGAATGGTACCGAAGGCGATGCGCCAGCGGGCGCAACACCCGCTAACGTATCGACGAATGGAGTTGCCCCGCTTGCAGGGGCGTCTTCGAGTTCTGACGATGGTGCGAAGATTGCTTCCTTTCCGCCGGGATCGTTTCATGCCGTCGGTACCGATGCGGACGAAAAAATCGTCATTGGAACCGTCGAAGGTGGACCCGAAAGTCCCTTCCGCATGGAGCTGGAATTCACCAATGTTGGTGCGTCGATTTCAACGGCGAAACTCAGCGATCATTGGAAACGCGGCGACAAGAAAAAACGCTATGTCTTGCTCGCGCCTTTGCCGCAGGCAGAAGGACGCGATCTGTATTCGCTCTCGCTGGATCGGTTGACCATCGACGGCAAGCATCAGGTCAATTTGCGGGACTTGAAGTGGAACCTCGAGAAACGCGAAGTCAACAACGGTGAAGCCGCAATCTTCACCGCGACGATCAACATCGACGATGCGCCGGTCTTGAAACTGACCCGTACGTTCACCTTGCCCATGCAGTCAGCAGAGACGCTTCGCCGCGACGTTCAGATCACGCTGGACATCGAAAACGTTTCGGACAGTCCCCACAATGTCATCGTGGTCGAGCGCGGACCGATCGGACTCCTCTCGCAGGGGACGTTCATGCCGGACCAAAAGGTCTACGCGGCATGGCGCTACGAAGGTTTGATCGAACTGGAAGCCAGCAACTTCAAGGATATCGGCAAGCGAAAGTCGCAGATGCTCTATGCGGCTGAAAGCCATCAGAACGAACCGCTCGAATGGTATGCCGGTGGGAATTTGTTCTTCACCTGTACGCTCTGTCCGGTCGATGCGGAGGGTAAGGCGCTGCTGGGTTCGGTGGCGCAACTCAAAGGCATCGACCTAGATCACGATGCGGCAACGGTCAACGACGTCACCATCGAGATGACGACGGTTCAGCACACTGTGACGCCCGGCGAGACGAAATCGCTCATCCAAGCCGTTTATCTCGGTCCGAAGGATCGCGAGGCGTTCAGCCACCCGAGCAATTCCGATTATATCCATCGCGACTACATGCAGCAGATCAAAGAGGGTTACGGTTCGTGTACGTTCAGCGCGCTGACCGACCTGATGATTACGCTGCTGAATTGGCTTTACTCGATCACCGGTAACTTCGGCGTGGCGATTATCTGTCTGGTTGCCCTGGTGCGTACGTTGCTCCATCCGATCACCAAGAAGACGCAGGTGAATATGGTCCGCATGCAAAAGAGCATGGGGTCATTGCAGCCGAAGATGGAAGAGATCAAAAAGAAGCATGCTGGCGACAACTCGAAGATTCAGCAGGAAATCATGAAGCTGTATCGCGAGGAAGGCGTTAACCCGATGGGGCAGATGCTCGGGTGCCTGCCGATGTTTTTGCAGATGCCGATCTGGATCGCACTGTATTCGAGCCTGCGCAACAACGTGGCGATGCGCGGCGAACCGTTCGTGGCGTGGATCAACGACTTAACCGCGCCCGATTGCTTCTACCATTTTTCCAAGCCGATCACGCTGCCGCTCATGGGCGAGATGACGTGCTTCCACCTGCTGCCAATTCTGGTCGGGGTGGTGATGTTCGCCCAACAGAAACTGATGCCGCGCCCCAAATCCGATCCGAATGTCAAAAAGACTCCGCAAGCCGAACAAGCCGAGCAGATGCAAAAGATCATGCCATACATGTCGTTCGCCATGATCTTCTTGTTCTACAAGTTCCCGAGCGGTTTGAACCTGTACATCATGACCAGTTCGCTGGTAGGTGCTGCCGAGCAAATCTACATCCGCAAGCACATCAAGAAGCAAGACCTAGAACCACCCAAGAGCGGCGGAATGAGCAAGGGACCCAAGAAACCGAAAAGCGGTGGCCCATCGTTTTTGGAAAAGCTGCAACAAAAAGCCGAAGAAGCCCAAAAACAAGCGAAACAACGCAGCGGTAAGAAGGATCGGCGGTAAGCCAAGACTCATGCTAGGAGAATTCTGTGAAAGCAATGCGTCTGAACAAGTTCGGCGAAGATGCACCGTTTGAACTTTTTGACAAGCCCGATGCCGATCCGGGTCCCGGCGAAGTCGCAGTCCGTTTGCACGCAACGAGCGTGAACCCGGTTGACACCAAGATTAGAGCGGATGGCGGTGGTGGTATCGCACCTGATGAACCAGTCGTCCTTGGTTGCGATGTTGCTGGCGTCGTAGTGGCCGCAGGTCCGGGTGTCTCAAGATTTTCCGTGGGAGATGAGGTATATGGTTGCGCCGGGGGCGTGAAGGGGCGCGACGGCACTTATGCCCAGCGCATGAATGCTGACGAACGATTGCTGGCGAACAAACCAAAGTCGTTGTCAATCCGAGAGGCCGCAGCCTTGCCGCTCGTTGCGATCACTGCGTGGGAGTCACTTGTGGATCGCGCGAACGTGCAACCCGGTGAGACAGTCCTCATTCACGGCGGTACTGGTGGTGTCGGCCACATCGGCGTCCAACTCGCGAAGCTTTGTGGCGCAATTGTCCATACGACAGTAGGAAATGACGACAACGCCAGAATCGCGAAATCACTCGGTGCCGACGAAACGATTAACTATCGTGAGCATTCTGTAGCGGACTATGTCGAACGCTTAACTGGCGGTCGAGGTTACGATGTCGTCTTTGACACCGTCGGAGGACCGAATCTCGAAAACTCCATCAAAGCGCTGGCGAATAACGGCCGCTGTGCGACAACTGTTTCGTTGGGTGCATCACCCGATCTAAGCGAATTGCACATCAAGAACGCCAGTTTGCATGTGATCTTCATGCTCGTGCCGATGCTTACGGACATAGGGCTCGAGCGTCACGGTGAAATCATGCAGCGCATTGCTTCCTTAGTTGATAACGCCCGGATTAAGCCGTTGATTGACGATTCTCGCTTCTCACTTGCAGCGATTGATGCCGCGCATAAGCATGTAACCACTGGAAAAGCAAAGGGCAAGGTGGTTATTGATATCGCTTAAAGCAAAAAGCGAAATTCATGCGCTGCACTTAAGGCGATATGATCACCTTCAGAAAATGGAGAGCTATTTGAGACTCAGTTTGTTGTTGTTGCTTACAATCACAGTCCTTTCGGCCGTCGGTTGCGTTAGCCGGAAGACCGAGATTGACGAATCAGTTTCAAAGGATTTAGCGAATTGTAGCGCAGAGACAGTCTTGGTATCAGAAGTTGTGTGGGCACCACTCAATCCTGCACGAGGTGACAAGGGGCCGCAAGCTGGTAACCTTTGGGGGGATCGTACAAGTACAGGGCCATGTGGTTTTCTTGTCAGGTTTGTGGATGGATTTTCGTCACCACCGCACATTCACAATATTACCTATCGTGGCGTGGTAATCGATGGACTGATACATAATGATGATCCAAATGCGCAATCGATGTGGATGCCTGCGGGTTCTTATTGGACGCAGCCAGCGGGTGAACCGCACATAACATCTGCCAAGGGTATTCATAACCTCGCATACATAGAAATCGAGGAGGGGCCGTATCTCGTTCATCCCACAGAAGACGCTTTTGACAATGGCCAACGACCAGTCAACATCGACGCGAGTAACATCGTCTGGCTGGACGCATCCGAAGTCTCTTGGCTTGTTCCGTCAAAAGAATCGAATTCCAACAAGCAACCAATGGTCGCTTTTCTTTGGGGCGATTCGCAGGGCGATAATCAGCGCGGGATGCTCGTCATGCTTCAAGCCGGATCGGCTGGAATGATTCGGGGTAGTAGTGCAGCGCTTCGCGCTATATTGATTAAGGGTGCAATCAAACATCGTACTGAGGACAATGCCGAATTCAAGCTCTTAGAGCGCGGCAGTTATTTTGGTTCGGACGGTTTGTCGATGCACCAGCTTTCATGCGAAGAAGAAGAAGACGGATGTATCATCTACATTCGCACCAATGGTACTCTCAATGTCACGACAACGCAGTCTGTGAATTAGCCGCGACAGCAGCTCCCATCGCCGGAGCAGCACGAACGTTTGAAGCCGCAAGAAGTCGAGGCTCAAGTTTGCCAGAGGGGGTGTATGCGTCGATCAATTCTTTGTTTTGCGATTCACCTACGAATGTGGCGAGGTACTTGGCGATTTGCTCTTGCAGGTCGAGATTCCTGTTGGGTTGGCTGCAGATTTGGCCTAAACGTTGGCCGATGATGATGCGATCCAGCTTGGTGCCTCGGTATGGATGGTCGGCGTTTAGGGCTAGGTAGTTTTCGCCTCGGTCTTTTCGGTTGGGCCTGCCGGCTGTTATGGTGTGCAGTCTTTCGTAGATTAATTCTGCTACTAGCATTGATACTGAATCCATCCACGACTTTGCGATCTGATTGCCGTTGATCGCGTCGGTTTCCGGGTATCTTGCTACCGACTCGTCCGTGTGGTTGATCAATCGATGGTAGGTTTCGTTCATCGATTTGGCGGACACCAGCTTTTCGTAGGTCGGACCATAGCTTGAATCGACTTGCCACGCTTTTTGAATCCAGCCCGCCGCTTCGTCGAACGTAACGAGTTTGCCGTTCAGCTTCATCGCGTCGGCGATGCCGGTTCCTGCTCCCATGTAATATGCGTTGTCCACGTCGCGGAACAATCCTGCCGCTGCATGCTCTTCGCCAATGCCGCAGTAGTCGGCATCGCTTCCAAGGGCCGCGATGGGGGCGGCTAACTTGATGCCGGCTGCTTCCAATTTCGCTTCGAGTTGCTCGAGGTATTTCGGAAGGCGGGGGCCGTTGTTGATGACTACGATTCCGCGCTGGTCTGGCGACTTCAAGCCGGGCATGCCCACGCCGATTTGAACGGGTCCACTTGTTGATGCGCTTTTAACGACTTCGGCGATGGCTTCGAATGCGGCATCGATCCATTTGTCGGCTTGCTTCTGCTCTGACGGTTTGATCTCGATGACGTTGTGGTCGCGTTCGCTCAACTGTTGCGGGACGGGTGCTGGTACAAAATCTTCGATGCGTTCGTACACGCGGCTTGCCGATGCTATTCCGAGTTCAAACTGGCGCTCGCCGTCCGACATCTGCACGGTGACTTCGTGCGCTTTGACTTCCGTTGCGCCGCCGTCTACTCCGATTAATAAAGTGTTGTCCGACATTGCGATGGGCTACTTGCTTTGGTTGAGTTGTTGCCTTCGGTGGATCGCTTCCAGGCGCGTGTGATCTTTTGCGTTGTTGTTGCGGGCGATTGTGACGGGGTCGATGTTGTGATCGGTTCCGCCACTGTGGCGAATGACTTCGTAGATCGGGTCCCACACGCGGCCAATGACGTAACGCTCGGCGATGCGGTTGACGAGGTCGTAGTCCTCACCGTAATTGCGACATTCGTTGTCGTCGTTGACGCCGAACCAACCGGCATCGGCGATGACTTTGATGTGAGCCGCACGCGGAGCGCCAGCCCCTCCGATGCGCAGGAGGTTGTTGCGGCCATTGTCTGCCGTCCACTCGTCGTGCGTGACCACGGGGACGTTCTCGTCGCGGGTGACCTTGCCGGTTTTTTCGTCGAGTACAGAGACTTCGTACGAACCAACGACCATCCCGATCGCCGGGTCCGAGTCGAAAACGGCTAACAACTTTTCGACCGCATCGGGTTTCAGTCGATCGTCGGAATCCAACTGCACGTAGTACATGCCGTTGGCCGACGCGATGCCGGTGTTGAGGCAGAGGCCGAGGTTGTTGATGTCGACGACGATCAACTGTACGGGCGGTTTGTTCGCTTCGTATTTGTCGCCGCCAGCCATGTACTGCTTGACGGCTGGTATAGTGGGATCGTTGTCGCCACCGTTGACCACGATGACGGTTTCGACGCGCTGATCGGTTTGTGCTTGCACGCTTTCGATGGCTCGACCGATGAATTCAGGACGATTGTTGACCGGTATCACGACGCTTGCGATGCAGTCCTTTGCGTGTTCGGGCGTTTCACCATTGGCGTAAACGGGTCGAACGTGCGCACCCGGTTCGAGGTACGCGCCGATTCGTTTGAGATGACCGTTCAGCGCGTTTTCCATTTCGAGCTGGCTGGCCTTGTCTTCCATCAGATAGTCGAAGACGTTGTGCGCTTGCGGCGGTGCTGCCACCGTGTAAAGCGAGCCGGCATAGCGATTGCCAATGTGGGCGACGCGTTTGTTTGCGGAAACTTTCAAACGAAGGTCGTATACGTCGGCAGCGTTAAATGATTCGTCGTAACCACCGCATTCGCGAATGGCAGCCGTGCGATAGAGAATCGCCAAGCCCATGTCTTCGCCGTCGCGCACGCGGCCTGGATGCCAGTCAGCCAGTTTGATTTCGTGTCGCGTGCCGTCACTTTCCAATCGATCGTAATCCGAGTAGACCAGGTCCATCGGATTCATTCGCGTGGCGGCCATCACCATGGTCTGGACGGCTGACTTGGTAAGGGTGACGCATTGCGCTTCGTTATAGATTGCCAGAACGAAGTCGGTGTCGCAGGCTTTCAGGGCGGTGTTGTACATCGCCGCCCGGTTCTTGAACTGACCGGGAAGATGTGTGAGGCGACTTGTGTCTGAGAGCTTTAATTCGAGTTTGCTGTCAGGACCGCGACCATCGACGAGAACCACCCTCACATCGCCATGGTCCTGTCGAATCGCGGATTCGACGGATTCACAGAGTGCCGACGCTTCGTAGGGGAGCTTTTCGGTGATCGTCAAGACGACCGTAACGCTGGATTTCTCAAATTTCGCAGGCATAGATCGGAAACTTTTATTCGATTATCGTTATTTAATCTACCACTTGAGGGCATCTGAAACGGTATCCTGCCATGAATTCAACAAATCGGACCATTGGAGTCGCAAACCAGGAAGACCTGGAGTCGATTTGGACGCTTCTTAGAGGCGAATTGTTCCTGGATCAATTCAGCCGGGAACTAATTGATGAGAAGCTCTTTACCAATCCGGCACCCGACCGTTTGGCTTCGGAGGCGCTCCTTTGTCATGAGGGCGAACGGCTCGTAGGCGTTATGCAGGTTGTCCGCCGCGATGTTGATCGCAAAGGTTGGATTGGATTGTTTGCGGTGAGAACGGAGTCGCAGCGCATGGGCATTGCGTCTTTGCTCTTGGATCGGGCGATGGAGCAGCTTCGAACGAAGGGGATTGATGAGGTCGAGGTGCTGGCGGTACCGGGGAATTACTTCACACCGGGGATCGATCCGCGATACACATCGGGCTTGTGCTTCTTGGAAAAGCGAGGTTTTCGGCGGTTCAAGGACTGCGTCAATCTCATCGGTAAGCTCGATGTTCCGTTTGAGACAGCCACCGACATTGCACGTCTCGAGTCGGAAGGGTTGGAGATACGACGGGCGCGCGAACAAGACGGTCGGCTACTGGATGCCTATTTTTTGAGGGAATTCGGTGATGACTGGCGGATGGAAGCTGGTTTGGCGTTGGCGAACGATCCGCCTTCGCTTCATTTGGCTTTGAAGGATGGGGCAGTCATCGCGTTCAGCGCCCATTCGACTCAGAATCGCGAGTGGGGATTTTTTGGCCCGATGGGTACATCACCGGAGACCCGAGGCTTGGGAATTGGTCGCTTGCTGCTGCGGCTGTGCCTTAACGACCTACGGGAGGCTGGTCACAAGACGGCAGTCATTCCCTGGGTCGGGCCGATCCCGTTTTACTCGCACCACGCGGATTGCTCGGTGGAGCGCGTTTTCTGGCGATACCGGTGCCACATTTCGTAGACGATAACCCATCGCCCATCGGTGGGTAATAGTTCCCGATTATCGAACGCTGGGTGGGGACTGCTTTACCATCTGAGGATCTGCTGATTTGAACGCCCACTTCATTCATCGCCATAAATCATTGTCAAAACAGAAGTTGCGATTTTTGTCGCAAGAATCCTTGTTGAGTGGCACGCGGCTTGCTCATTCTCTCTTCGCAGGCGTTGGGGAACGCCGGGTAGCGATGGGGTTCGGGGCAGGTTGCCTCGAAAGAAGTTGGCCTTGGGGATGTGGGGCTGCGATGGGGCAGCCGGAACATAACATGAAGCGTATGTGGGAACGCTTCTGACCTGTGAGGGATTGAGAAGCGCCTTCGGGAGAGAGAGTCGGAAAGAAAGCAGTATTTGGTCCTCCAATTTGGAAGCGTTGGAAAGTGTGCAGGATTCGGAAACAGCAAGAAACGTTTTGAAGTTGTAGCAAAAGAGCAAGAGAGAGCATTAGCAGTTTGGTCAAGACATGCAGTGATGCAAACGAGCCGCCTATGCCGCGGCCGACCTGTCCTGGGTGGACAAGTCGGTCGCGGCCCTTTTTTTGCGCAACATACTTGGGAAGTCCAAGTCTTTGTGGTGACGCGGTGCGTCAACGTGTTATCGTGTGGCAGCTGCGTTGAACGATTGCCTGGGATGCACGATGCGTTTTTGGATTCGCATTCACAATTGGCCACGATGGAAGCGTTGGGGTTTGAAGGCGCTGGTCCTTGCGCTGACGGTGCTGGCTGTCTGCTTTCCGCATCCGGTGCTTCTTGCGCGGCACATCGTTCGATGGACAGACCCCAATGCGATGATCGATCCCGACGCATCGCAGCTTGATCCGCTTGTAGAAAAGCTTAAAAGCCAACTGCCCGACGGTGCCAACCAGGATTCGCATCCCAAGGAAATCCTGCGGGCGGTCGAGCTACTCGTTTATGAAAAATTGCCGTACGCATTCGACTGGGACACGTGGGGGATGGCCGACTACATACCCACCGTCGAAGAAGCACTGGGCAAAGGGCGCGAGGATTGTGATGGTCGGGCTGTTGTTGGTGCGAGCCTCTTAAAGCGGGTGGGATTCGAATCGCAACTCGAGACGGACGGAGCGCACGTTTGGGTCTCGACCCCGCAGGGCGACACGATGGGGCCGGGGCAGGTGAGCATGATCGAGACGACACCCACCGGCGTCAAAGTGAACACGCAATGGCTTTGGACGATGCCGCGTATCATGGCGGTGAATGTAGCGCTGTTTCCGTTGGTGCGCGAGTTGATTATTGCGGCTGTCGTGTGGATTCTGATTCTTCATCCGACGATGCATCGTCGCCGGATGTTGATCGTTGGCGTGTTTGTGTTTGCGGCGGTGTTCTTGCTACGGTCGGGTGGGAACCTGAATCGTGGCGAGTCGATGGGACTGGTTTGGTTTGGGTTAGTTGCGCTTGCGTTGGGATTGGTCTGTAGTCGATTCGGCGGGCGTCAAGCGATGGAAACGGAATCCGATTTGCAGGTTGGTGACGTTGCCAAGGTCTGATGACAATCTTGCAGGATGCGGGTGAATCGTGGAAACTCTGTGTCGGGTCGATGACCCGACCTGCGTATCTTTTCAGACTGATTTGGAACACGCTATGAGCGGTTATCCTCAAGTGCATGTGGTTTCGCATCCTGTCATTCAACAGCGTCTTACTTTGGCGCGCGACAAGAATACGAAGGTTGAACACTTCCGCATGCTATTGTCGCAGATCGCCAGTCTGATGGCGTTTGAATTGACGCGCGACTATCCGACGGTTGATGTGGAAGTCGAAACGCCGTTGGGGCCATGTCGCGGCAAAAAGCTGGCTGTAGAACTGACGCTGGTGCCGATCTTGCGTGCGGGCTTGGGTATGACTGATGGTATCCTACAACTCATTCCCGAAGCACGGGTGGGGCATCTCGGTTTGTATCGCGATGAGAGTTCGCTCGAACCCATTGCATATTACAACAAGCTTCCCCCGGATATTGCGAAGACCGAAGTCATCATCATTGATCCAATGTTGGCAACAGGTGGGTCGCTCAATGCGGCGATCGATACAGTCAAGAAAGCAGGGGCCAGCAACATCAAGATACTCTGTCTGGTTGCGAGCCCCGAAGGAATTGAAGTCGTTACCAAAGCTCACCCCAACGTAACGATCTACACAGCCGCCATCGACAAACGCCTCGACGATCGTGGTTACATTGTTCCAGGCTTGGGCGATGCGGGTGATCGGATATTTGGAACGGCGTAAGCGCCTTTACGTCCGGAAAGCTTCCCCTCTTTCAGTCCGTTTGACTTGTTGGCCACGGATGTCGGTTGACCCTGTAGTCGTTCACCTCGATCTGCTATCATAATAGCGGTCGGAAACGGTGCATCTGCCACTCCGCGCATGCCGTCAATCATCGCGCGCAATTCAAGAATGATGTCGCTGAAAATCCAAGGAAGAATTCCATGTGTCCTGGAACCCGCGTTCGATTCGATTTCCCATGTTATCGACGTCGTTCGGTTGCTGCATGGTCTGCTTGGATACTGATTGTCTTTGGGATGTCACCTCGAATATCGAGTGCCGCCGATTGCAACAGAAACGGAATTGACGACATTTCAGATATCGCGGCAGGTACAAGTTCGGACTGCGGTAGCAATGGTATACCCGATGATTGCGAGCCCGACGGCGCATGTTTGTTCGCTCAAGACATCGTGGCGTTCGACGAAAACTTTAATGACTACATCGCTGGCCAAGACCCCTTCAACTGGTTTGACACGGATATATTTTCTCATGACGTCGAATACGACGCATTGTTTAACGTCAAGCAAGTTGGCGACAATCTTGTGTTTGGAACAGATTCGACGGATGTCAACGTTCATTCGCACTATATCGGGCCGGGTGGATCGGAGATTTCGACCCTGACCTACACTGGTCGAATGCGAATAACTGAGGACGGCGGGGGAATCGGTGTCACGTTTCTTTCACGATTCAATAAACAACCCACATCCGAGTATGACTATCTTCGATTGCGCCGCGCGAATTA
Organism: Alphaproteobacteria bacterium; assembly: GCA_028285105.1. GTDB lineage: Bacteria > Planctomycetota > Phycisphaerae > UBA1845 > UBA1845 > UBA1845. Next base: position 221,794 of record JANQQE010000021.1, on the reverse strand, counting down.
TGCACCAAGTGCCCGGACATTTCATTTAGCCCCCCCCGAGTTTAACGGGCTCACCGGCGACATTGATTCAGGCGTCGATCCAATCGCAGGCACCTGGTATCGCTTTCGCATCGAGGTTACGGAGACCTGTCCGCAGTTGCATATCCAAGCCAACGTTTGGAAAGATGGCCAAGTAGAACCGGAAGGCTTTCAGATTGACGCGATCGACCCCACCGGAGTGCATCCGAAGTCCGGGACCGTGGGCGTTTGGAGCATGGGCGGTGGTAGTAAGTATTGGGACGATCTTCAGGTGATTCGTCGCGGTGCCATCGACTCCTGCGTTGATGGCGATCCTTGCGATGATTGCGACCCTTGCACGCCCATCGATGTGTGTAGCGATGGGACTTGCACTGGGACATTCGACGATTGCGAAGACTTCGACGTTTCACCCGAGTGCGAAGAGATACTCTACGTGGATGATAGCGCTACCGACGGGTTGAATAATGGCAATTCGTGGGCCGACGCATATATCAATCTCCAGGATGCGTTGGCAGAGGCGGCAAATAACTGCTCCGTGACTGAGATATGGATCGCAGAAGGAACGTACACACCGGACCAAGGCGAAGAGCAAACGCCCGGCGATCGCGATGCTACATTTCAATTGCTAAACAACTTGAGGTTGTACGGCGGCTTTGCTGGAGCAGAAGCCAGTTTCGATGAACGCGATCCTGAGTTGAATGAGACAATTCTCAGCGGAGATTTGTTGGGCGATGATTCAATGGTCGCGTGTTCTCAGAATTCTCCGGACTGTGATGATTTCGGGTTGCTGTGTGTCGATGGTGCTTGCATCATCAGCGATAACAATTCCGAAAACGCTCGCCATGTGGTAACCGGGACAGGAACGAATGAGACCGCAATCCTCGATGGATTCACCGTCACGGCGGGAAACGCAGACGGTTCGTTCCCAGATGGCTGGGGCGGCGGAATGATCAACGATAGTGCCTTTCCTGAAGGCACATCCCCTTCGGTGTCACGCTGCACATTTATCGGCAATTCAGCAATTCGCGGTGGAGGGATGTGGACATGGGGTCCAGGTCCAATCGTGGATCATTGTACGTTCAGTCGAAACGCTGCCAGTTTTGCCGGCGGTGGAATGCACAATGTGAGCGCAACCACGGTGATCGACTGCGAATTCGACCACAATTCGGCAGCTTTGGGCGGTGGAATGTACAACGAGGACAGTCGAATAACGGTCATCCAATGCACTTTTGATGAGAATTATGCATCTGGCGGTGGCGGAATGCGTAACCGGAATGGCTCCAATTTGATTATTGACCGCTGCATATTCAATCGAAACGTTGCGATCAATTTCGGCGGGGGAATGGCCAACCTGAGAGGTCGTTCGAACATCACACACTGCCTGTTCACAGGAAACAAAGTAATCTCCGGCGATGGGGGTGGGATGGACAACAGTACTCAGGACCCTCCGACCGTGAGCAACTGTGTGTTCAGCGGAAACTTTGCTGCTTTGAACGGTGGTGGGATTAACGGTCTGTTCTTTGGTGCGCAACCCAGGGCCATCAACAATTGCACGTTCTCAACCAACGTGGCTGGAGTCAGCGGTGGCGGTATTTACGACAACGGTACCATCACAGCAAGCAATTTGGTTTTGTGGGGCAACCTGGTTGGTAGTGAATCCGCTGAATCTGCACAGTTTTCAGGTCAAAACTTAACGCTTAATTACTCGGTCATTCAAGGTGGCTGGTCCGGTGCTGGAGTGGGGAATACCAGCGCAGATCCGTTGTTCGTCGATTCGGACGGGGTTGATAACACCGTCGGTACAGATGACGACAATCTGCGGTTACTCCCCGGTTCGCCGGCGATTGATGCAGGCGACAATGCTGCCGTACCCGTTGATCTATTGGTAGATTATGATGGCAACTCGCGTTTCGTGGATGACGTTTCGACGGCGGACACAGGTAATGGTGTCGCGCCGATTGTTGATATGGGTGCATACGAATTCGTTCTGGGCGATTGCGACGCGGATGGTGATGCCGATGTTGATGATCATGCGATCTTGGTCACATGCCTGACGAATCCGGGCGAGTTGTTGGGGGCGGGATGCGCTTGTCTTGATTTGGACTCAGATGGTGATGTCGATCTGCGCGATTTTTGGTTCATGCAGATGGCGACTCTGCCGTGATACTTGGCCGATCACGCGCTATGTTTCATTGACGTGTCGTTTTCAAAAGTAGCACTAGGACCGATGGCTAGATTCTTGTCCGTACCTTGTCATGAACAGATGGCTGGTGATCTCAAATGGAGCCTATGTCATGCTGTACACAATTCGAATGACTCTTCGCGTGCTTGTTGGTCTGGCGTTTGGCCATTCTGCTTACGGGCAAACCACATGGCACGTTGATGACGACACCTGCCCAGCTGTCGGGAACGGGAGTCAGGTCGATCCGTATTGCTCGATTCAGATTGCAATCGATGCGTCAACCAATGGCGATGCGATCCAGGTCGCCAATGGTACGTATGTGGAATTGATCAATTTCAATGGCAAAGCGGTCTCACTCCGCAGTGCTTCAGACAACCCGGCTACTACGATCATCGACGGGGACAGCGACGGTCCGATCGTGACGTGCAACTCAGGCGGGACTTCGACCACTTTGTTGCGTGGGTTGACGATCACAAATGGCCAGGCTAACCGCGGTGGCGGCATGAATATTTCTTCAGCAAGTCCCACGGTAATCAATTGTGTTTTTAGACAGAATTTCGCATTCGAAGGGGGCGCGGTATACAACAACTTCGCAGATGTGTTTAGGCCTCAGACTTTGACTTTCAGCAATTGCGTATTTGAAGGCAACGTTGCTCAATCGAGTGGCGCTGCGATGCTAAATAGAAACAGTAGTAGCCCTGTCCTTGCGAACTGCCAGTTTGTTGGCAATCGCGCTTCTAACGGAGCCGGGATACTAAACGATCGCAATTGCAGCCCAATCGTAACCAACTGTATTTTCAGTGGAAATGAAGCAGGTCTGCACGGTGGTGGAATGCTCAATGTTTTCTTATCCAGCCCAATTCTGACCAACTGCACCTTCAGCGGCAACTCGGCTTTTGACTCACGTGGAGCATTGGGCAATTTGCAATCCAGCGATCCAGTTCTCACCAACTGCATCCTCTGGGACAACGGGCCATTGGCGATGACCAGTTGCTGTCGTTCCAATCCAACTATCTCGAACAGTATCATTCAAGATGGACTCCCAATGGATACCATTGATGGCGGTGGCAACATCGACATAAATCCATTGTTCGTTGATCCAAATGGTGCAGATGAGATTCTTGGAACCGTGGACGATGACTTCCGCCTCCTTCCCGGTTCGCCGGCGATTGATGCGGGGAATAACTCAGCCGTGCCGGTTGGCGTAATGACTGATTTTGATGGGCACACACGGTTTGTGGACGACATCCTGACGGTTGATACAGGCGTCGGTATTGCGCCGATCGTGGATATTGGAGCGTTTGAGTTCGTCTTGGGCGATTGTGACGCAGACGGCGATGCCGACATTGCTGACCACGTCATCCTTGATGGCTGCCTGACGAGTCCGGGCGATGGGTTGGGAGTTGGCTGTGCTTGTCTTGATCTTGATGCAGATGGAGATGTTGATCTTCGCGACTTTGGATATTTTCAGATGGCGTTTATTCCGTGAGGTAAGAAGATGGTTAGATGCATGAATCAGGTGACATGCAACAGGATTTTGTGTGGATTCATTGCGCTGGGGTGCTTCGTCGGAATTGACGCTTCCGCACTTGCAGCCGACTGCAATTCCAACGGCGTTGACGATGCGATAGAAATCGTCGGAGGAACGGGTGCCGATTGTGACACGAACGGCGTGCTTGATGAATGCGAGGGCATCCTGTTTGTAGACGACAGCGCGACGAATGGGCTCAATGACGGAACTTCCTGGGGAAACGGGTATCATCATTTGCAAGATGCGTTGGCGGAAGCGGCGCCCAATTGCGCTATTACCCAGATATGGGTGGCGGCTGGAACGTACAAGCCTGATGAAGGCGTGCTTCAAATTCCCAGTGATTCGGATGCGTCGTTCCAACTTATCAATGGGGTCGCGATTTATGGCGGATTTGCAGGCACGGAAACGACGCTGGACGAACGCGACATCGAAAGCAACGGGACAGTATTGAGCGGTGATCTTTTGGGCAATGATGTATATGTCGCTTGCGAGGATACCAGTCCCGATTGCGATGCTGTTGGAGGTTATTGCTGGGCAGGTCGCTGCCAATTCGGTCCGCTGTTTGCCGACAATGCATACACCGTGGTTGACGGATCGGGGACAGACTCAACGGCCGTCATCGATGGCTTTGTCATCGAGCGGGGAAAAGTCGGCAACTCAGCACTTTTTGATACTGGTGGTGGAATAACCGTGCATGTTGGCAGTCCGATCATCTCGAACTGTATGTTGCGAGATAATGCTGCCTGGAATTACGGCGGAGCCATTCATTGTGATGCGTCCAGTCCAATGATTGTCGGCTGCAAATTCTTCGGCAACTACGCGGGGTTCGGTGGCGGTGTCTATTGCCAAAACGGCGGTGGCCCCCTCATCATCGATAGTCAATTCAATGATAACGATTACACGGCTGTCTTCAGCAATTCAAGCAACCCAACGATCATTGGCTGCCGTTTTGAACGTGGCAGTCTATCGGTGTCGGAACGATTGCGCATGACGTCGAGTACGGCACTGGTTAGCAACTGCGTGTTTGAGAATGGCGCAGGAGACGATGGCGGTGGTGTATTCGTGCACGACAGTGATGTGGACTTCCAGGAGTGCGAATTCATTGGAAATCAAGCATCACACGGAGGCGGCGCATACATCAGTGAAGGGGATGTCAGCTTCGTCGGATGTAGATTCAGGAACAACATTGCATTTGGCAGTGGCGGTGCATTGAACTTAGGGAACGGTGAATTCTTGGTAGATAGGTGTGCCTTCATTGGAAATGAATCGACCAATGCCTTCGGAGGAGCGATCTACAGGTTTGCGACCCTCGGTTTGGAAATTCGCAGTTGCCAATTCATCCAGAATTCGGCACGCGAAAGTGGAGGAGCAATATCGGCCAATTATCTTGAAGGAGTCTACAATTCTCTCTTCGCGGGCAATCGGTCCGAGGAATATGGCGGGGCGATTAGTAGTAGCTCATCCGGTTGGGGAATCGCGAATTGTACCTTTTATGCGAACAGTGCCAGATATTCTGGGGGTGCAATTAGTGGATTTGGCCTCCAACTACGAAACGACATTTTGTGGGGCAATACACCAGATCAGTACGATAGTTCGGGTTCGGTCACTTATTGTGTGATTCAAGGCGGGTGGACGGGCTCTGGTGGATTCCAGGTATTTGACGAATATCCTCTATTCGTCAATTCAAACGGACCGGACAACATCGCCGGGACCGAAGACGACAACCTGCGACTCTTACCGGGGTCTCCGGCGATCGATCGAGGGAGTTTGCAGTTCCTTCCGAATGTTATTGACACGGATCTGGACGGTCGTGATCGAACAGTGGACGATCCGCGAACGCCATACTTTACGGGACCATTTGGTAGTCCGTTTGGGATTCTGGACATGGGAGCGTACGAATTCGTTCTAGGCGATTGTGACGCAGACGGCGATGCCGACCTTGCCGACCATGCGATTCTTGACGGTTGTCTGACGAACCCGGGCGATGGGTTGGGCGTTGGTTGTGCTTGTCTCGATCTCGATTCGGACAGCGATGTCGACTTGCGCGACTTCGGGTTCTTTCAGATGGCGTTTGTTCCGTAGCGTATGCGGGGGCATCCGTTGCCTTTGCATGCAATCCCTTTACCTATCGCCTCCGTTTTTTCGGATTCTGCATGCGGTTTTCGGGCCGTTTGATGTGGTCGGCGCGTGTGGATAGTTGTCATTTGATTGCTTGTCGGCGGGCATTTCTTCCGAAAGCGCTGTAAACTGGAAACTGCAGGCAACCGAGAAAACGGTCCGGGCAGATGGTGGCTGGCGAGTCTGCAATCTGACGCAATTCAACTGCTGAAGGAGGCATTTTGATGAAACTTTCTTTACGACGTGCGGCGATGACGATGTGCTTGGCTGTCGGGCTGATGGGCTCGTCGGTTCACTTGGGTTCGTCGGCGCTGGCTGGCGTGGAAACGAACAAGGTGGCGGTCTTTCATCTCGACGGTCCGCTGCTCGAGCGGCCTATGGGCGACATGGGGTTTTCGTTCGGTGCCCAGCCGGAAACGCTCAAGGGTTTGGTTGAGCGGTTCCACAAAGCCGGCGATGACGATTCGATCCGCGCGATTCTGTTGACAGTCGGTGCGCCGGGTATGGGTTTTGGTCAGCTCGAAGAAATTCGCGAAGCCATCGAAACGTGCGGCAAGCCGGTCTACGTTCACGTCGATTCGCTTCAAACCGGTTTGTACACGCTGGCATCGGCGGCAAAGCATCTCAGCGTAACACCGACGGGCGATGTCTGGCTTCTGGGTTTTTATACGGAAGGCATGTACCTGCGCGACATGCTTGAAAAAATCCACGTCGAGCCGGACGTCGTTCACATTGGCGACTACAAAAGCGCCGGCGAAACGTTTTCGCGTAACGGTCCGAGCGAAGCGGCAGAGGCCAACATGAATTGGCTGCTCGATGGTCTTTATGATGGGCTGGTCAAGAATATTGCCGACTCACGCTTTAACGGCGACACCGACAAAGTCAAAAACATCATCAATAACGCACCGTACACCGCAGAAAAAGCGCTGAAGGTGGGACTGATCGATTCGGTTCAGCACCGTCAGGATTTGGTGGCTGAGCTTAAAAAGAAATATGGCGACAATCTGAAGTTCGTGCATGGTTTCGGTAAGAAGTCCGGACCGGACATCGATTTCAATAACCCGTTCGCGTTCTTCCAGTTGATCGGCGACATGATGTCGGGCAAGGCAGAATCGAAAGATCCGTCGATTGCAATTGTCTACGTCGAAGGTGCGATCAGCACGGGACAAGACGAGGTCAGTCCGTTCGGCGGAAGCAGTGGTGCCAAGAGTACGAGCATTCGCAAAGCGCTCGACAAAGCGACGGCCGACGATTCGGTGAAAGCTGTCGTGTTACGAGTGGATTCGCCTGGGGGTTCGGCGCTTGCGAGTGAGATTATTTACGACGCAGCAATGCGTGTGAAAGCGGCTGGCAAACCGCTGGTCGTTTCGATGGGCAACGTGGCAGCCAGCGGTGGTTATTACGTGTCGTGCGGGGCAGACAAGATCATCGCCGACCCGATGACAATCACCGCGTCGATCGGTGTGGTTGGCGGCAAAGTTGTGACCACCGGCATGTGGGACTCGATGGGTATCCACTGGCATCCGTATCAGCGAGGAGACCAAGCCGCCATCATGAGTACTGCCCGCCCTTGGAACGAAAATGAACGCGATCGCATCATGACCTGGATGGATGAAGTGTATGACGTGTTCAAGGGGCACATCGTCAAGCATCGCAAAAGTAAGTTGAGCAAACCGATTGACGAGATGGCTGGTGGTCGTGTGTTCACCGGTAAGCAAGCGCTTGATCTTGGTCTGGTCGATCAACTCGGTTCGATGCAGGATGCCATCGAATCGGCAGCCGACCTCGCGAGCTTGGGCGATTACGAGATTAAGGTTCTGCCGCGGCCTAAGAGTTTCTTTGAAATTCTGGGCGATGAGATCGGCGGAAAAGAAAGCGAAAGCGTTCGCGTATCGCTTGGTACGCAGCAAGGGTTGTTTGCGGCAGGCTCGCCCTTAATGGACATGGTGCTGCCACTACTTAAGACGCTCGATCCGCAACGGGCGGCTGCGTTGAATACGGCGCTGATGAAATTGCAGATTCTTCACGACGAAAACATCGCCCTGATGCCGGCTGGCGACTGGGTGATTCGATCAAACTAGTCTCCAATCTCAATTGATTTGGTTCAGATGCCCGCAGGCTTCGGTCTGCGGGCTTTTTTCGTAAAGGATTGTCGCCGTTTTTAGGAAAAAGATCGCAGACGTTGAAACGGCTGGCCGATGGCGGTTACAGTCTTTGAATTCGATCATTCGATTCCCTTGGAGGAGGAAAATAGATGCGGTTTGTATTGGGCGTTTTTGCTGTTGCGGTGGTGGCTGGTTTGGCTGTCGAGAAGGCTTCGGCGCAGTCGCGCGGTTCGGAATCCTGGACGCAGTTGTCGCTGGACACCTGCGGGGTCAATCAGTTTCTTGCGAACCATCCGAGTGCTGACGGGCGCGGGGTGGTGATCGCGGTTCTGGATACGGGCGTGGACCCCAGCATACCAGGGTTAACGAAGAATCCGGATGGCAGCGTCAAGGTTGTCGACGTGCAGGACTTCAGCGGTGAAGGCGATACCGATCTGCATATTGTGCGTCGCGATGAAAGCGGTGCATCGATTGTCAATTACGAGGATGAAGGGGCTGAGATTGCTTATGCACTTCCGAAGAACTGGGCCAATTCGAAAGACGATCGACGCTTTTGGTTCGGAACGCTCGATGAAAAAAAGTTTGTAAACGCAGCCGTTCCCGACCTCGACGACAATGGGCGAACCGACGACAAGTTTGGGATTCTTGTGTCCGCGATGCCCGACGAGGGCGACGATCAGGCGATTTGCTATGTCGATACGAACCACGATCGAAGTTTCGCAGACGAAGTTCCGCTTCAGAATTACAAACTTGCGTACGATACGTTCACGCTGTCGCGCCCCACGCCCGAAAAGCAAATCGTTCCATTGACGTTCGCGGTGAATATATTCTTGAACAAAAGCAAGGTTGTGCTGCATTACGACGACGGCGCGCACGGTACGCATGTCGCGGGCATAGCGGCTGGTTATAAAATCAACGGGCAGGAAGGTTTCAACGGCGTTGCCCCCGGCGCGAAAATCATCAGTCTGAAGATCGGTAACAACGCCATTGGTGGCATCAGTACGACCGACGCGAAGAAGATGGCGATGGAGTATGCGGCTCGGTACTCGCGCGAACATGGCGTGCCGGTGATTTGCAATCTGTCGTATGGCGTGGCGTCGACGATCGAGGGGCGTTCGGCGATCGACACGTTTATGGATGACATTCTTTACAAGTATCCGGATTTGGTTTTCTGTACGTCGGGCGGGAACATTGGTCCGGGTCTTTCAACGATCGGTACGCCGGCAGCTTCGGCGGCTGCGATTACGGTTGGGGCGCTGTTGGCTGCGGATTCTGCCCGGGATGTGCAAGGGTACGACATCAGCGGACCAGTGCCGACGACATTCACTTCGCGTGGCGGTGAGACGGCGAAACCGGATATTGCGACGCCCGGGTGGTCGACTTCGACGGTGCCGCGTTGGAATCTGCGAGGTGACTATTGGAGCGGAACCAGCATGGCCAGCCCGTATGCAGCCGGCCTTTGTGCGCTGATGATCAGCCACGTTCGCAACGCCGATGGCAATGCGACGATTCGATCGTGCGATGTGAAGCAGGCGTTGTGGGAGTCCTGTTCGCCAATGGACAATGCCACGGCGCTCGATGTCGGATTCGGATTGCCAGATGCGACGAAAGGGGCGGAAGCGCTGGCTGCATTGGCGAAAACTGCGAAGGACGATCCGGTGATCGGGTACGACATTTCGACGCCATCGCCCAGCGCCTACGAGGGCAAGTCGCCTGCTGCCTACTGGCGAAGTACGTATTCTCCAACGAGCGAGCCGCAGACGTTCACGATCAAACCGATTTTCGCACCAGGAGTCGATGGTGAAGCGAAGACGTCATTCACGCGGAAGTTCACGCTCCAATCCGACAGTTCCTGGTGTCGCTTGCGGCAGGAGAGTGTGTATTTGCGGAGTGTACAAACGGCGACGGTGTACGTCGATTATGTCGCCGACGAATTGACCGAGCCGGGGGTGTACGTCGGTGCGGTCGATGCGATGTGGGATGGTCGCGTAGCGTTTCGCATGCTTAACACCGTTATTGTGCCACATCGTGTCACTGCTGAGTCCAACCATTCGCTGCATTTGAAGCGGCAAACGGTTAACGGTTGGACGACGAATCGGCATTTTGTGTCGGTTCCACCGGGAGCGAGTGCGATGGTTGCGAAGCTCAGTGCGCCGAAGGGTGAAGCGTCCAAGGCGTCGATTGAACGCATCTACGATCCGAACGGTCATCAAAGTCGCCAGCGCGGGAATCGGTTGAATTCGACTAAGGGCAAGCGTGAAGTGACGTGGACGCTCGATGATGAACTGATGCCGGGTGTTTGGGAGTTGGATGTGGTTGCAGACCGACCCGACAAGAGTTGGCCTTACGACCTCGACGTTCGTTTCTTCGGTCTGCATGCATCAACCAACCCGATTACCAGTTGGTCGAAAAAGAATAAAGGTAGCGTGGTTGTGACAAACGAATTCGATACGCCGCTGTTTGCGTCGGCTACCGGACGAATTGAAGGGTTTCGTAAGACCGTCGATGCGAAGTTTACGGGTCTCAAAGATGAGTTGATTCATGACATCGATCTCGGAAATGGGTTCGATTCCGCACGTATTATCTTGGAAATGTCGCTTAAAGACTATGCCGAGACGACCGATATTGCTGTCTCGGTTCAGGATTCGAAGGGCAAGAATGTGCTTGATTCGGCTTTCAACGACAACCTGTTTTCGGCAACGGTCTCCAAACCGAAATCGGGCGGTGACTTGAAGCTGAAGATTGTTGGCGCGTTCGCGGTTTCGGACGATCAGCGGAAGACGCCGATCACCGTCAAAATCGATCATCTGCTCGCCGAGCCGATTGGGTTGGAAGTGACGCGGGGAAAGTCGACGAATATTGATTTTGTGCCGCACGTGCCAATCGAGGTCGAGTATCAACTTGATGGCGAGCTTTCGAAAGCGCCGGACGGTACTCATCCGGTAGGTCATATTCACTTCACCGAGCGAAGCAGCCATGAGTCGGCATTGAAGTTGGAAGTCGTCATTGACGATTAGGCTGGGCCAAACAGTTTAGACCATGAGGTCATTTGAACAGAATCGGCGTAAGCACCAAACGCTGGCTGATCTTGAGTACGCAGCATTCACCAGGTTCGAGTTTGGCTGTCAGCTTTGATTGGTCGATTGTGATCTTGGGCGGATTCTTGGCGATGCTCAATAGCAGTTCATGCGGTTTCTTCATGATGCCGATCCCGGTTACCTTAGTTTGGCGAGCGCGTTGGTAGTCGAGATTTGCGAGAACGAGCAGAATTGCCCCGCGCGAATTGACCTTATATGCGACCGATGCGATCCACTTGTGGTTGATGTCAATGCCCGGTCGAATGAAGTGGTTTGGCGTGGTCAGGGCTTTTAGAAATTGATTACGTACGTCGGTTGCAGTCTTGATGATTCTGCACATTTTGGCAGCGCCGTTGTTCGTCCAATGCAGAATGGCTTTGTCGAAGAATGCCAGCTTGCCGTAATACGGATTGCTCTTCGGTAAGGCGAATCGGTCCTTTGGCTTGGCGTCGAGGCCGAGGTTGTGGGGTTGGCGTTCGCAGACTTCGAATCCGCTGTTAATCATGGGGACGCTGTTGGGCAGAAGGCAGTTCAACACGGCGAGTTGTCTGGCGAATTTTCGCTTGCCGGTTCGCGTCACCGCCCTCGGCGTATCCGGCGATTCTGCCGATGCAAATACAGGCAGTTTGAGCGGTGCGATCTTCTCGATCATTTCGTGCAGTTTGCCTTCGGACGCTCGCGGCTCCATCCACCAGCTTGGTCCGATCATCAGATTGTATCCCGTCGCCTTTGCCTTCTTGTGATTCTCGGTGCCGAGGTCTTCTGCGATAAAGCAAAAGTCGGGGTCGCGCTTGCGCGGTTTCGCCAAGATGAGCGCTTCGAGTTCGCGCGGTAAGGCATGGGCCATGTCGATTCGCGCGCCGTCGATGCCGAACGTCTGATAGAACGGGATGATGGCAGCCAGCTTTTTCCAAAGTGCTTTGTGCGGTTTTTTCCCTTGAAACATGCTGGATTTGGCGACATCGAAGTGAATGTACGGTGGCTGACGCTTTGGATCGCTTAGGTGTTTTGCGGCATCCGTTGGGTGGTCTTCGAAGAGTCGCAGGTACGTGACGTCGGACCACGGCGGTTGCGGGTCGTTGATGACATCGGTGAAACCGGGTGCGGTGGTGACGCCGAATGTCTGGGCGATGCGTTGCAGAAGATTGGGGCGCGGTTGCGCTTTTTCGCCGGCGACAAACTTGCGCCATTTGTCGGGATCATTGCGCTTCGGGTTGAATCGAAAGCGGGCGAGATGGCGGTTCACTTCCGGCGTATTGTAGATGTCGCCGAGTTGGTCGGGGCTTGGATTTTGATAGGTCACTCCGTCGATATAGGGAGCAGCGAATCGTTTATCGAAACGCCGGTCGATCCAATAAAACCATTCGGGATGGTCGAGTATCCAAACGTGATCGCGAGCGACGGTTCGCGGGGCAAAGTCGATGAGTACGCGAATACCAAGCCGATGGGCGCATTCGATGAGCAGATGGAACTGCTGGTTGATGTCGCCGACGAGCGGGCCAAGCGTTGCGTCGTCTTGCGATGGGTCGAGTTGCTGAAAAGCCTGCGTCGCATAAGGGCAGCCGAGTTCACCCTTGCGGTGGGCATGGCTGACTTTGGAAACAGGCAACAGGTACAATGCATTGGCGCCGAGGCGTTTGATGTGCGGTAAAAGAAGGATCGTTTTGCAGAACGAACCCATGTCGTGAAACGGTTTCGAGTTGAGCTTGCCATCGCCATCGTGGTCCCATGCCGTCGCCGATCGGACAAGCATGCCATATGCGACCGACGTTCGAATCCAGTTGCCTCCAGTCGGCTTGTATTTGGTGCGACTTTGGATTGCGAAAAGACTCTTGCCGCGAATTCGCTGCGGAAGATCCGATTGATTCTTTATCCAGCCGATGAGGTCGGTGAAATACGCTCTCGGATCGACAATGCATTCGCTTCCGATGGTTGCGATGCGGCCTTCATATCCCCAGCAATTCCACAACTTGGGGATTCGATAGGCAGTCTGCTTCTTCATGTTCGGCGTTGATCCGGTCACCGGGGTTATGGGGTTGGGTTGGCTGGTTTGTGGACGGCATCGCGGACGAATTGGGTGATTCTGGTTTCAATGCCGTCAACCTTGCCGAACATGTTGGTGCCGTGAATTCGGCCCGGTCCGACGATTTCGCCAGTCACGTTGTCTGCGGATTTCGCGAGTGTGTCGGTGGCTTCGCGTTCGTCTTCTGTGGCGAGCAGCAGAATGGGGCGGTCACCCGTTTTTAGAATGTGTCTGGTTGAATCGACACCGAGGTACTTTGTTCCGGGCGTCAGGCACACGACGGCATCGACGGATGGTTCGCGAGCGGTCGTGTCGATTGCGACGCTGCACCCGACGCTGGCGCCGATGAGGACGAGCATGTCCTGATCGACGTTGGGCTGGGTGCGAGCCCATTTGAGGGCGGCTTGTACGTCTTTGTGCATGTTGTTGAAGAGTTTGGTGTCGCGCTGTTTGACGCGATCGGCGAGATTCATGCCTTCCGGTTTGGTGCTTTCGCCATGACCTCGCATGTCGATGGCCAACACAGCGAACCCGGCTTCGTGGAGGGGCTCGATGAGCGGCGTCCACGTCGAACGATCGTGTCGGTACATGTGCAGCAGAATGGCTACGGGCGAAATTGCTCGCCCCGTCGGTGGGTAGTAGTCACCGACGATTGATACGCCGTCTTCGGATCGGAATTCCGCTCGCTTTACTCGCAATTCGTCGGATGTGTCTGCGCTGGTTTCGATCGCGCATGAAATGAACGTGAGTGCGACAAGCAATGAAAAGATTGTTCTGTGGTGTGTCATGTGAAATCCTCCATCAACAGTTTGGCGTCTTTGGGTTTCCCCGTGAACGATCTTAATCGCATTCGCGTGGGCGTCCTAATCATGTGATGTCGGTTTTGCGGAAAGTGGCTGATTGCCATACGATCGATGCGAAGGATTTGATTGTAACAGATAGGGATTTCTGAGATGACGAAAGCGATGAGTGCCATCAAGAGACTGAAGTTAGCTGCAATGTGTTTCGGATTGTTGACTGCGACGGTTGGCTGTCAATTTGGCCCCAATGCCTTAAAAATAGGGCAATCCGAGTATAGCGATGCTTTGCGGGTGGCGACTTCCGAGCAGATGTTGGTCAATCTTGTCCGGATGCGTTACCGCGATTTGCCGGTGTTTCTTGGGGTGACCAGCATTGCGACGCAGTTTGAATTTGAGCAAGGCGGTGAGGCGACTGGAACGTTGAATGAAAACGTTGGCGGTGACGGGTTGAATCCGAATGCGCTTACGTTGTCGGGACGGTTCGGCTATTCGGAGAAGCCGACGATTACGTATTCGTATCTTGGTGGCGAGGCATTTCTGCGCAGGATGCTGATGCCGATTGCGGTGGAGAACATTTCGTTATTGGCCGAGTCGGGTTGGCGGGCGGATCGAGTTTTTCGATTGACGGTTGAATCGCTGAACGGATTGCCCAATGCGCCGACGGCTTCCGGTCCCACGCCGTCTGACGTGCCCGAGTTCGAATCGTTTGCTGCGGCGATGAATTTGCTGAAGCAGTTGCGGGCGAGCGGTGCGTTGAACATCAAATTCATTCCGCGGCGGCAGGAGATTTCCATCGAACTTCCGCGCGAAAAAGTTTCCAGCGGCGATTTGCTTGCTGCAACGAAAGCCGGGTTCGGTTATGCGCCGACATCCGATCCGAACCGCGTCAATCTGGTGGCATCGCGGCGCGTGTTGGTCCTTCGGTTCGATCCTTCAAAGAACGTGAACGGTGCGAGCCACCAACTTTGCGAATTGCTTGATATCGATGCGAATCGGCGCGAGTTCGACATCGTGGACCAGGTTGAAGTAGACGCCAAGGAAATCGATGGGCAAAGCAGCGGATCGATCGGTCTGGATGCGCGGTCGCTGATGGGGGTTCTTTATTACCTGTCGCAGAACGTGGACGTTCCGGAAGATCACCTCGAAGAGGGGTTAGCCACCCAGACGCGGTTTGCCGATGGGAGCGCGTTTGACTGGTCAGATGTGCTGGGCGAATTGCTGCACGTGCATACCAGTCGCTTCAAGCCTAACGGGGCGGCTGTCGCGGTGAAGCACCGGGGGCGCTGGTTTTATATCAAGGATGATGACGAGAATTCCAAGTCCACGTTTTCGCTATTGGGGCAGCTATTTATGCTGCAAACGGGCGAGGTGAACAAGACCGATCCGGTGCTGACGCTGCCTGTGGGATAGCGGCTGGTGCTGTCGATTTGCCTCCATTGCAGGCCGTATCGAACACGCTAAACTGCCGGATCGTCGGCGGTTTTTTGGCATTTGGGCGGTGGGCTGGCGAGAGTCGATTGGCACCTAATTAAGCGAGAATGAGTCATGCATGAGAGATTTTCCGATCGGGCACGTCACGCGATGGCACTGGCGAATCAGGAAGCCGGCAAGCTGAAGCACAGTTACCTGGCGCCGGCGCACATCATGCTTGGCATCATCGGTGAAGGTCATTGTGTTGCCACCGAAGCGCTTCGCATGCTCGATGTTAATTTGGAAGGCGTGCGTGGCGAGGTTGCTCAGGAGTTGGGTGTAGGCGACGGCACCGGTAGCATCGGGTTTCGGGCGCAGACGCAGGGAACCAAAGACGTCATTGCGTTGGCGGTCAAGGAAGCGCGAACGCTCGGGCACAAGTACATCGGTACCGAGCATCTCATGTTGGGCCTGCTTGGATATCAGGATGGCATTCCAGCCAAGGTGCTGAACAAGCAAGGCGTTCAATCGACGCCTCTTCGCGAGAAGGTTTTGGGCATGCTTCGTTCGAGTGTTGACGACTCGCATGACCTGGCCCATTCGCGTCACGGCGAGTTTGAGTGGCTTCACCAGCAGGAATTGTCGAAAGCGTTTCGCTCGCCGAAGTTCTGGCACACACTCGTGCTGGCCGTCGATTCAGCCAACCGGTTGGGGGCTGGCGAAATAGAACCGCAGCATCTGCTGCTTGCACTCCTTCGGGACGACAAGTCTGAAGTTGCCAAAGCGCTGAATGAAAAGGGTGTGTCTGCCGACTGGGCTCGCCAGACGTTCGGTCATCAGGCTAATTGAAGATGACGTAACGTTTTTTGGGTAAGACAAATCCGGCAAAAAGTTCTTTGATGTGGTCAAATTCGGGGTCGTCCCAGGTATCGTCGAAGTGATAGAGCCACGTTTTCCTTCGAATGGCTTCGGGCATTGTTTTTAGTTCGCTGAGCAGGGCGTGGACCGGGTCGGGTTGGTCGAAAAGCTGTACATCGTGAAAGACGATCTTTGATCGGCTGAGCATCGACCCATACGCTTCAAAATCGTATCGTGTATCGCCAGAAAAGAACGCCCCATCACCAGATCCAGCCTCGTCGATAAACAAACCAAGACTTGGCCAATCGTATTTTTCGCGAATACTCAGGTGGTCGGTTGGGAATATCGTGAATCGGTATTTGTCTCGTATCGTCAAGCCGGAACGGTTGGTGTCGGTCATTGCGATGGCGTGCGATTCAAAATAATCGCTCAGACTTGCGCACTTGTCCTTCAAGACGCCAAGCCCGCCTCGAAGCGACTGTTCCCACAAATTATTTAGAATCTTATCGCTGCTGATCAACTGCGGTTTGAATCCGGCATACAGGAATCGATTTGCAAACGCCATCTCTTCCAATCCACCGATGTGGTCGGCGTGCAGGTGCGAGATGAACACACGCTTGATCGATGGGAAGTGGATTCGGCCTTTGTCGTTGAGATACGCAAACCCATCTTCGTCTTTGAGTTCATGAAGAGCGAGCGGACCGGTCGCACCAAAATCGATGAGCAGGTTGTCGTCAGGTGCTTGCTGACGATCGGGGCCTTCATTCCAGATTTCGATCAGAGCGTTGGATTGATGGTTTCGTTTGGCGAATGCACCGCCGACACCAAGGAACGTGATTGTGAGCATCGTGACTCCCTGTCGCACCCTGCCATGAGGGCTCCGCCTTCTGCGTTCTTGAGTTCATACCTGGGCAGGTGCATCCGATTGTAATCGAAATCGAAGGAGACGATCTTGTTGTAAATCGAATTCTCATCGAGCAGCGCTTGGCTTGAATCGCCGCCGTCGAATAGGAACAGCGGGCTGGCTGTTTGGCACTTCGATTCCGCACAAAGTTCATAATCGACAAAACCGCTCCTTGCTATCACGTTCAAGCTGAACAGGATTCGCGAGAATGTTTCGCGGACACGACTTGATTGTCCCCCCAACCACCTTGCTGGCGACCCAAATGTAAATCTGGGCAAAGCGTGTGTTATTTGTGGGCAATTGGGTGAAAAACCCTAAGGAAGCACCGGGTGTGATCCTAGACAATCAAATCTTGAAGACATTCTACATTTTCAAGTCACAGCGATGCCGGTCGGCCGGGCGGCAGTTGAACGGCATCACGAATTGATGGTCGCGAAGAGTCCCATCTGAATTTATGCCTACCACGAATGCACCCATCACAGTCATGATTGTGGATCCGTATACACTCATGCGCGATGGCCTGCGCTTCAAAATCGATGAGTCAGGCGAATTCGATTGTGTCGGATCGTTTGCAGATTATGGCAGCGTCTTAGCCGTATCGCGCAAGTTGGCTCCGGACATTGCGCTGATCAGCACCAATGAAAACGATGCGTCGGCATTCGATGTTGTCCAGGAATTGATGCACGAAGTGCCGCAAACGGGCGTCATCATCGTGCCACGGACAGTGTGTGACGTCGATCTTCGGCGCGCGCTCGATGCAGAAGTTCCGGGACTGCTGCATCAGGCGAGTAGGTTCGAAGATATCTGCGATGCGATGCGCGCGGTATACGCAGGCTCCTGCTATTACGCTGCCGATTTTCTCGACCGCCTTGACCCTTCGGTCCAGGCGTTCAAACCGAGCAAGTCAATCAAGACCCGGTCCGATACGTTGAGCCCGCGCGAGCAACAGCTGATGGTCGTACTCGCATTGGGCAAATCGCTGAAGAAGGCGTGCGAAGAGCTTGAGATTTCTTATAAGACGGCGGACAAGCAAAAGGTCAGCCTGATGAAGAAACTCAACATCCACGATCGGGTGTCGCTGGCGCGGTTCGCCATTCGAGAAGGGATTGTCGACTTGTGAGTCGGCAACGACGCTCGCGTCAAACCGTCGGTCGGGCGGTTCGAACAAGAATCAAACCAGAACTTAAACCAATTCGAGTTTCTTCTTGCAGCGGGCTAAGTCTTTGCTGCGCCGTTCCTGTTCATCCTGCGTGGTAGCCGTTCGGTTCTGCGCCTCTTGAAGGTCGGATTTGACTTCGGCTGCATCGATTTCGCCGGGTTTTAAGGCGTTTTCGGTGAGGATCGTGATCTTGTTGTTGGCGACTTCGGCAAAACCGGAATCGAGATAAAGACGCGTGGGGTCGGGGCAGCCTTCGAGTTTCAAGATGCCGACGCCCAATCGACACAGCAGGGGAGCGCGCCCACGCAAAATGCCAACCTCACCGTCGTGGGCTGGGATGATCGCGGAGGTCACCTCAGTATCCAGAACGGTGCGCTCGGGCGTCAGGACTGTGCATGAAAAGGTTTTGTCGGCCATGATGAATCCGTTTGAAGATTAGTCCTTGAATTTTTCAGCCTTCTCAGCCGCTTCTTCGATCGTACCCACGTACATGAACGCCTGCTCGGGCAGGTGGTCCCACTTGCCTTCGCAGAGTTCTTCGAATGATCGGATCGTGTCTTCGAGTGAGGTGTAGTTACCGGGGAAGCCGGTGAACACTTCGGCGACGAAGAACGGTTGCGAGAGGAATCGCTCGATCTTGCGGGCGCGGCTCACGGTGAGTTTGTCCTCCTGACTCAATTCGTCGATACCGAGAATCGCGATGATGTCTTGCAAACTCTTGTACTTTTGGAGGATCGACTGCACCTGACGCGCGACGGCATAGTGACGTTCGCCGACGTAGTTTGGATCGACGATGCGAGACGATGATGCGAGCGGATCGACAGCAGGGTAGATGCCCTTTTCCGCGATGCTTCGTTCGAGGTTCACCGTGCTGTCCAAGTGCGCGAATGCGGTGGCAGGTGCCGGGTCGGTGTAGTCGTCTGCCGGCACATAAATCGCCTGGATACTGGTGACCGCTCCGGCCTTTGTTGAAGTGACGCGTTCCTGCAACTCACCCATCTCGGTACCGAGGGTGGGCTGATAACCCACGGCTGACGGCATGCGACCGAGGAGTGCAGACACTTCTGAACCGGCCTGCGAGAAGCGGAAAATGTTGTCGACGAACAGGAGCGTGTCAGCCCCCGTGTTATCGCGGAAGTGCTCGGCCATCGTGAGTGCGGAGAGCGCGACGCGAAGACGGGCACCTGGCGGTTCGTTCATCTGACCGAACACCATCACGGTTTGGTCGAGTACGCTCTTACCGGTATCGCCGATCTGGGCTTCCTGCATTTCCAGCCACAAGTCGTTTCCTTCGCGGGTTCGTTCACCCACCCCGGCGAAGCATGAGTAACCGCTGTGGAAACGGGCAAGGCGGGCGATGAGTTCCTGAATGATGACGGTCTTACCGACACCCGCACCGCCGAACAGACCGGCTTTTCCACCACGAACGAGCGGGCAGAGGAGGTCGACGACCTTGATGCCGGTTTCAAACAGTTCGGTCTTGGGCGTCAGTTCGTCGAAAGCAGGGGGCAACTGATGGATCGCACGTTTTTCTGACGTGCCGACCGGGCCACGGCCGTCGATGGTGTCGCCGACCATGTTGAACACGCGGCCGAGCGTGGCGTCGCCAACCGGAACCGAGATGGGAGCACCGGTGTCCTCGATGACAGCCCCACGGCGCAAACCGTCGGTCGAACCGAGCGAGATGGCTCGGACGCGTCCGCCACCCAAGTGCTGAGCGACTTCGCACCACAGGGTTTCTTTGACCGTCTTGCCCTGGACCGTGGTTTCCACTTCGGTCTTAAGGGCGTTGTAGATTGCCGGCAAATGGGCTTCATCGAATTCGGCGTCCAATGTAGAGCCGATGACCTGAGATACCCGTCCCGTTGTGTTGGCTGTCGTTACCATCGTTTCAATCGTCCCAAAAACTCTGTGTCGGTCTTGGTGATTCAAATCGAACCACGCATCGACCATGACCAATTTTAGTTTTCTCAATCGCGCGACGTTTACGAAATCGCGGCTGCTCCACCGATAATGTCGAGCAGTTCCATCGTGATCGCCGTTTGTCTGGCGCGGTTGTATTGTTGCGTGAGGATACGGATCATATCGCCAGCCGCATCGGTTGCTGCTTTCATTGCGACCATTCGGGCGACCTGTTCACTGGCGGCTGCTTCCGTGAAGCATTGGAACAAACGCATCCGAACCGATGCCGGCAAGAGTTCATTCAAGAGTTCGGCTGGCTCGGGTGAAAAGTCGATCGTTGTTTCAGCTTCGGCTTTTGTTTCAGCTGCGTCGGTACCTTCTTCAGCATCATCACCGATTCCGGCGATGGGGAGCAGTTGCATGATTGCGGGTTTTTGCACACCGGCAGAGATGAATTGCATGTAGCACACGTTGAGCGAGTTGATTTTGCCTTCGTGGTACGCGTCCATCATCGTGTCGGCGATGTCCGAAACCTGATCAAAGCCGGGTTGCTCGTCGACCGTATCGATCTGCATGTCCATTTCTTCGCCGAGGAACCGCAGATAGGCGATTCCTTTTTTGCCGACGACGTTAAGCATGGTTTGTTGATCGGCAGCCCGTTTCTCGTTGAGCGTTTCCATCGCCAGGCGAAGTACGTTGCCATTCAATCCGCCGCAGAATCCACGGTTGCTGGTCAGGACCAAGAGGGCGTCTGCGCCGGATTCGTTGGTCTTGAGCAGGGGGTTGTCGATGTTGCCTGCCGACTTGGCCGCGGCTGCGACCATCTTGCCCATTGTGCTGGCGTAAGGTTTCGTCGCCGTCGCGCGGTTTGTTGCGGCTTGGAAGCGGGCGGTGGCAATGAGCTGCATCGTCCGCGTGATCTTGCGGATGTTGCGTACCGACTTGCGGCGCTTGACGAGTTCTCTGCGATTGGCCATGGCGTTTAGGGCTTCCTACGTTTTGGCTTCGATTCCAACCGGATCCGGAGGTTCCGCTGTGCGGACCGTCGATTCGATCAGAGGATAAGGGCATCCTTGGTCCGCACAGCGGACCCTACAACTTACTGGTTTTCGCTGACGTATCGGCGGCCAAAATCTTCGATCGTTTTCTTGAGCTTTGCCGACGTGTCGTCCGACATCTTTTTCGTGTTGGTGATCTCGTCGCGGATTTCAGGAAATTCGTCGCGAATGAGTTGAAGCATCTTGGCTTCAAAGTCGAGCACCTTATCGACCGGAATCGGGTCGAGCAGACCACCGGTACCGGCGAAGATACTGATGACCTGGTCGGCGACAGCCAGCGGAACGTATTGCGGTTGCTTGAGCAGTTCGACCATTCGCATACCACGATCAAGCTGGGCTTGCGTTGACTTGTCGAGATCCGTACCCAACTGGGCAAACGCTTCCAACTCGCGGAACGCTGCAAGGTCCAAACGCAGCGAACCGGAGACTTTCTTCATTGCCTTCACCTGGGCGTTACCACCCACACGCGACACGCTGATACCGACGTTAACAGCTGGACGGATACCGGCGAAGAACAGATCCGGTTCGAGGTAAATCTGGCCGTCGGTAATCGAAATCACGTTGGTCGGAATGTATGCAGACACTTCGCCTTCGAGCGTTTCGATGACGGGTAGGGCTGTCATTGATCCGCCGGAGTCTGGGAAGCGATGAATCTTGTGCGCGTCCTTGTTGGGCATGGTTTCAAGCCAAGCTTCGGCTTTTTCTTTGCCCTCAGGGCGGTGGTACGCGCCGGTTTCATCGTCTGGGCGATGTTCTTTCGGAGCCGACAAACCATCCGGATGCTTGACGATGACGCTGCGGTCTTTGCAATCGTCGGCTGTCGATGACGGAACCACTGCGTATTCGTCGAGCAACTTGCAGCTACGCTCGAGCAAACGGGAGTGTAGGTAGAACACGTCACCGGGATAGGCTTCGCGGCCCGGCGGACGACGCAAGAGCAGCGACATCTGGCGATAGGCCTGTGCTTGTTTGGACAAGTCGTCGTACACGCAGAGGGTGGCTTTGCCTTGCTCGTACATGAAGTACTCAGCCATCGCGGCACCGGCGTACGGTGCGATGTATTGCAGCGGTGCGGGGTTTGCAGCGGCGGCAGAGACGACGATGGTGTAGTCCATCGCGCCCTGTTCGCGAAGCGTTTCGACGACCGATGCAACGGTCGATTCTTTTTGGCCAATCGCGATGTAGACGCAGATCACACCGGTGTCTTTCTGGTTGATGATGGTGTCGAGGGCGACGGCGGTCTTGCCCGTTTTTCGGTCGCCAATGATGAGTTCGCGCTGGCCGCGGCCGACGGGGATCATGCTGTCGATCGCTTTGATACCGGTTTGCAGCGGTTCGGTTACTGGCTGACGTTCGGCGATGCCGGGGGCTTTGAATTCGAGCGGGCGCGACAGGTTGGTTTCGATGCTGCCCTTACCGTCGAGCGGGCGTCCGAGGGGGTCAACCACACGGCCAACCATTGCCGGACCGCATGGAACACTCAACAACTTGCCGGTACGCTTGACCTCGTCGCCTTCCTTGATACCGAGATAATCACCAAGCACCGCCACACCGACCGAGCCCTCTTCCAGGTTAAGGACCTGCCCGATGGCACCGTTGGAGAATTCGACCATCTCGCCAGCCATCGCATTGCTCAGGCCGTAAAGACGGGCGATACCATCGCCAACTTCCAGGACCTTGCCGACTTCGGCGACATCGATCGTGGATTGGTACTTGCTGATTTCTTCCCGCAGGACCGAGGAGATTTCATCAACTTTGAACTTCATCGCGTACTCGCTTTATTTCGATTGACACGTTGGCGGTGTTGCACGAATGCGCTTCCGCCGAATTTCTGTTTATTTGTACGTCGTTAGCTGACGGCATCCGCAAACGAGCGGCCACCGTGTATTTCGTCTGATGCTCTTTGTACCAATGCGCCGTTGAGAACTTTGAGTCTGGTGACGGCGCTGGTGTCTATTTTTTCGTCGCCAATGCGTACGACCAATCCGCCTAGGATGGTTGCGTCGACCTCTTCGATGAGGCGCACTTCTTTACCACAGAACTTTGAAGCAGCAGCTCGGAGGCTTTCGCGGAGGTTGTCATCGAGCGGGATTGCCGACGTGACATGCGCGTCCACCTGATTGCGTGAAGCTTCCAATGCAAGGCGGAATCGCTCGTATATAAGCTCGAGCAATTCGCAGCGTTCTTTGCGGTTGACGACTTGCAGTGTGCTTAGAAGCAGGTCGTTCATGTTGCCGCGAAAGTGCTTTTCAAGGACGTTGGAACGTTGCTCTGCATCGACCGATTGGCTGAACATGAAGTTTGCGAACGCTTCGTCGGTTTTGAGAAGTTTGTCGAACTCGCCAAAGTCCGCCAACACTGCGTCTGACTGCCCGCTTTCCTCGGAAAGTTCGAGGAGCGTTTTGGCGTAGCTGTCTGCGATCGCGATGCTGCCGTGTTCAAACTTTGCCATGATGACTTAACTCAACGTCTCGTAATCTCGTAGGGTCCGCTGTGCGGACCGCCGTTAAATCTCAAGTTCTCGGTCCGCACAGCGGACCCTACATGCCTAATTGCGCGACGCGCTTCGGGCTGTGATCTCGTCAATCGATTCGCGGATCAGACGTTCGTGGTCGCCGGCTGAAAGTTCTCTGCCGACGATTTTGGTTGCGGCGTCGGTGGCCATCTTGGCACCGAGGTCGCACAGTTCGCGGACAGCCGAGTCGCGGGCGATACCGATTTCGCGTTTGGCACGTTCGATCATTTTGTCTGCTTCTGATCGGGCTTCGTCCTGAATGGTTCGCTTGGTGACTTCGGCGTCACGGCGACCTTCTTCGACGATGGCGGTGGCTTCAGCGCGGGCTTGGTCGAGTTTTTCGTTGTACTCAGCCAACTGCGCCTGAGCCTTCTTGCTGGCTTCGTCGGCATCGCGAAGGGCGTTGGTGATGAATGTTTCGCGCGATTGAAGTCCGTTGAGGATCGGTCCCCAGAGAAACTTGCCCAGAAGAACCACGACGATCAGGAAGATGACCAGCGTCCAGACGGCATTTCCCAGGTCGCCCGCAAATGGATTCGGCGCTTCACCGGAATCGGAGGCCAACGCCTGCGAGGCGGTTGCCAGAAAAGCGGCGGTCATCATCCAGTTTTTTGTTATTCGCATCATGTTTTGCATACCGTTGCGAGCGTTTGTTTTGTTTCGTTTTTTGCAGGCATTGGCACGCACCGCGTTTCGAAGCGTGCCAATGCCTTGCAGATTCGATCACTAAAGGACTGCGAGCAGGGTGACCACGACCGCGAACAGCGTGGCACCTTCGATCATCGCCGCGGTAATAATCGTTGCGGTCGAGATGTTGCCTGCCGCTTCCGGCTGACGTGCCATCGACTCGACAGCACTGCCACCGATGCGACCAATACCTGCTGCTCCGCCCATGATGACGAGACCGGCACCGATCGAACCACCCAGCTTGCGGGCACCGTCGGCATCGAGAAAGGTAGCTGAGCCATTGTGGCTGCTCGCACCGTCTTCACCATCTGCGGCCATCGCATCGTTGGCCATCAGCAGCATTCCGAGGACGATCGCCCCCAATGCCAACCATGAATTCTTCTTGCTCATCATTGTCTTATGCCTTTCCGACTTCGATTGGGCAGCCCTGCAGGGATGGCTACCATTTGTCTCGTCCCCATCGCGCTCTCACGCCTTACGACCCGACTGCCCTGCAATCTGTTCCGGGCATGGCGACGTTATGATTTTTTCTCACTGGCGCATCACGAACTTAGTGTGCGTGTGCAACCCCTTCTTCGTGATGCCCGTGTTCGTCGTGATCGTCGTGGTGATGCACGTTGACACTCATGCCGATAAACAGCGTCGTCAGGAACGTAAAGATAAATGCCTGAAGCGCTGCGACGAACAGTTCCAAAAAGTTAATCGCCACGCTACCGAGTATGACTGGAATCGTGACGCCGACGCCTGTAACCATGCCGACAGCGAATGCGCTCGTGGCGAATCCAATCAGCACTGCAAGCAGGATGTGGCCAGCCATCATGTTGGCGAAAAGTCGCACGGTCAGTGCGAAAATCTTGGCGATGGTTCCGATGATTTCGACCGGAACGAGCAAGGGGGCCATCAGCAATGGACCCGGGCAAAAGTGCGCAAGGTAGGCCGTGCCGCCAAGTCGCAGCCCGTTAAAAACCATCATCAAAAGCGTGCAGAGTGCCAATGTACCAGTGACCCAGATGTTGGCTGTTGCGGTTCCGCCAAGGTGAAACGGTTTGGCTGGCATGCCGGTGACGAAGTACGCGACGGCATCAAAGGGCATCAGGCCCAAGAGATTGCAGGTGAAGATAAAAAAGAACACCGACCAGATGTATTTGATGAAGCGGTCCGTGTGCTCGCCGAGTGCAGGCTTGGCCACCTCGTCGCGAAGGTAAACGCAAATCGTTTCGATGAAATTGCCGAAACCGGCAGGCACCATTGCGTCCATACCGGAATTGCCACGACGACGGCGACCTGCCCGAATGACGAAAAAGATGAGCAAAAACGCAGCGAGCACCATCATGAAGATCTGGTTGCTCATCAGCGTAAACGTGCTGAATACGCCTGAATCGGCGAGTTTGATCGGTTCGCCCCAAACGTGCTGAACAACGTGGTTCAAAGGATTTGAGGATGCCAACATTGCAGTCATTATCATTTTCCGCTTTGGGCTGCCTGGCTGGTCGTGCTTGAGTTCGTATTCGTTTCGTCTTGTTTGGTCCAGCGAACGAAGAGCGCTGTCTCACCAACAAGGGTTATCATGTATGCCAATGCGACCCAGAGTACCAACGGCTTGGTTGAGAACTCTCCGGCGAATACCGCAGCCAACGCCAAGCCAACTGCCGCGAACATCCGCAGCGCCGTAGCACCCAGCAGGCGGTTGATCCGTTCAGGTCCGCTGCTTCCGGGCTGACACGCGACCAAACCACCAATCCAGCCAGCCACCACTGCCACCGCACATCCGGCAAACATCGCTGTGACGCCCGAGTCGCCGGCTAAATTGCGCGTTGGGGCGAATCCAACCGCGGCGGCTAATCCGCCCATTACCAAACTGGCCAACACCAGCTTCAAATAGCGACCCGCGAAACTCGGCTTTGATTCATTCATGAATCTGGACCGTCGTGATCCGAATCGTTGCTTCTGGTCGCTGCCAATGCTCGGCGGATCAAGTTGTACATTCCGCCGATCAATCCGAGTATCACCCCCACCAGCGTATATCGTGGGGACGTTTGCCAGTGGCTATCTGCCCACCAGCCCAGCAAAGTGAAACCGGCTACGGCGGCTGACAGGTCGAGTCCCATTCCTGCGAGCCCCCACATACTGCTGACGGGAGATCGCTTGGACTTCTTTTCAGCCATGTCGTACTTTCCGTCGCTGGTGTTACTTGGTGACACTTTGGGATGCTGTTGTCACCGGCATTGGGGGCATCTTGAAACTGCTGTTGAGGTGCGCCCCGAAGGCTCATTGTTGCCAGCGCGGGGCGGTAGTCTAGCAATGTGCCCGATCATGCGTCAACCCCACAAATGACAGTAATTTAGCGCACTTGGCAAGGGCCGTCGTTGACCAAATAGAGGGGTTTTGCTACCGTCTATCATGGGGCAGAAGTTACTTCGATCGGACGGCGTTGCGGGGCTCCGACGCATCATATCGGGCGGTCATTTCACAGGCTGTAAATCCATGTTCAAATGTGTGGCTATCGTTGGCGCAACCGGTGCAGTGGGGCAGGAGTTTTTGTCTCTGATCGACCAGCGCAATATGCAAGCCGGGGCGATTAAACTGCTGGCTTCGGCGCGCAGTGCGGGTAAGAAAGTTTTCTTCAACGGCAGCGACCTCGTCGTCGAAGAACTCACACCGGCTAGCTTCGATGGCGTTGACCTGGCGCTTTTCAGTGCCGGCGGAAGCATCAGCAAAGAGTATGCACCGATTGCCGCAGAAGCTGGCTGTGTGGTGGTTGATAACTCGTCGGCGTTTCGTATGGATTCACACACGCCGCTCGTCGTTCCCGAAGTCAATCCCGAAGACGCGCGCCAGCACAACGGGATCATCGCCAATCCGAACTGTTCGACGATCATCATGGTCGTACCTGTTTGGCCGCTGCACAAAGTCAATCCAATCAAGCGAATCGTCGTCAGCACCTACCAAGCCGCCAGCGGTGCGGGTCAGGCTGCGATGCTTGAACTCGAACGGGAATCACGCGAAGTGCTTGCAGGCAAGACGCCTCAACCGAACATTTTTCCCTTTCAATACGCTTTCAATCTCTTTTCGCACAACTCGGAAGTTGGCGAAAACGGTTACAACACCGAAGAGATGAAGATGGTCAACGAAACGCGAAAGATGTTTCACAGCGACGACATCCAGATCACCGCAACGTGCGTGCGCGTGCCGGTGATGCGCGCCCACAGCGAAGCGATCAACCTTCAATTCACCAATCCGATCACACCCGAAGAAGTGCGCGAGGTCTTAAGCAACGCCCCCGGGGTGCGCGTTGTCGATCAACGCGATCCGCAGCATTATCCAATGCCAATTGACGCAAGTGGTAAAGATGAAGTGCTGGTCGGCAGAATTCGACAGGACATCAGTCAGCCGGACGGTTGTGGCATCGACATGTTTGTCAGCGGCGACCAGTTGCTTAAGGGAGCGGCGCTGAATGCCGTGCAGATTGCAGAGTTGCTCTGACTTTCGTCTGTTGCGATCAATTTCGACAGCATTCAAGATCGAGTGTCATCACGATTGTGTGTCTTTAAGTTTGATTGATTCTTAGTGTCTAAAGTGGCGGGTGTCCGTCAGCACCATGGCGATGTTGGCTTGGTTGCATGCGGCGATTACGTCTTCGTCGCGTTTCGACCCACCGGGTTGAATGATTGCGCCAATGCCCGCGTCGATAAGAATTTTTGGGCCATCCGGAAATGGGAAGAACGCATCCGATGCGGCGGCGGCACCGGTCAGCTGGTGTTCGTGGCCGTTTTCGCGAGCTTGCCACGTGGCGATTCGACAACTCATGATGCGACTTGTTTGGCCCATACCGCTGCCGATGAGCATGTTGTCATTGCAAATCGTAATGGCGTTGCTCTTGGTATGCTTGCAGACGAGCCAAGCCAGTTTCAAATGGTTCCACTCTGGTTCGGTAGGAAGACGATCGGTTGCAATGTGCCACTTGTCTTCGTTAAGACCTTCGTTGTCGGCAGACTGTGCGACGCATCCGCCGGAAATCTGCCGAATCTGTGTCGGACTGCGCGATTCGTTATTGCCGCTTTTGCCAAGTGACAACAATCGGACCCGTTGGCCCCATGACTTGGATTGCTGAATCAGCGCTACCGATTCATCTGCGAAGTCGGGGGCGGTCCACACTTCGACAAAGAAGCCTTTCATGCCGGCGTCCTTACCGAACCGAGCGTAGGTCTCCATCACACAGTTGGCTGTCTCTTTAGTGACAGCGACATTTTGTGCGAGTACTCCTCCGAAAGCGGCAGTTGGGTCCGAGAGGTACGCCTTGCGATAGGCTTCTTCAAACGTTTTGGCAATGCCGACCCCGCAGGCATTGGTGTGTTTGACGAGTACGCAGACGATCCGACCGGGAAACGCACGGTCGAGTTCGTTGCAGAGTTCGACGGCAGCATTGGCATCGACGTAGTTGTTGAACGACATCTCGCCTTGAATGACATCGCCACTGGCGACGCTCCCCGATGATGTCTGATCGCCAACATACAAGCCAGCAACTTGATGATGGTTTTCGCCGTAGCGCAGCGTCTTGGCGAGTGTTGTATTGATCGATAATTGCGGTGGCAACGTTTCAACAGTGCTTGATTGACCGCGCAAGTATTTTTCAATCTGCGCATCGTAGGTACTGGTTTGGCTGAAGACGTCGGCAGCGAATTTGGCTCGTCGTTCTGTCGCGATGTTGCCGGTCTCGCGAAGCATTGTCAGCACCGAATCGTATGCGTTTGGGTTGCCGTAAACTACGCATGTGTTCTCATGATTCTTAGCCGCCGCGCGCAACATGCATGGGCCGCCGATGTCGATCATTTCGATCGCCTGAGCGAAAGTGCAATTTGGTTGAGAGACGGTCTTTTCAAACGGATAGAGATTCACGACGACGAGGTCGATCGATTCAATCCCTGCGTCGGTTAGTTGCCGGACGTGATCGGGTTTGTTGCGGTCGGCAAGAATGCCGGCATGAATGCGCGGGTGCAGCGTCTTGACGCGGCCATCAAGCATTTCGCTTGTGCCGGTCACTTGCTCGACCAGGGTTACGTTCAACCCCGAGTCGACCAACAATTTTGCTGTCCCACCCGTCGAAATGATTTCAACGCCGAATTCATTTACCAAACTTTGTGCGAACTCGACGATTCCAGTTTTGTCAAAGACGCTGATCAGTGCCCGTTTGATGGGTGTCGATGCCATGGGCGTAGACTACCTGCCGGTGGTCGGCTTACAAGGCGCGCAAAAAAAAGGAGCGCTTCGCAAATCACGAAGCACTCCTTGTTGGTATCATATCGATTGCCGACAGTTATTTGTTGCAGTCGGTTCCGCCGAGCGATCCTGGCGGGCAATCTTCGCAGGGTACCTCCCAATATTGAAATTCGCTGTTGCTGGGCGGAGGAGCAGTTGCGACCGGTGGTGGCGAAGACGGACGCCGGGCGGCTGGTTGCACCCGGGTCTGCATGATTGGTTCGGGAACTACGCCGGGTAGCGGCAGGACGCAGCGGAAACCGACATCCATCTGATGTACGTCAGGCCGGGCACCGCGTCGGCTTGTGACCTGACATCCGTCGAGGCTGCGGGTGTACGAACCGCCGCGCATGGCACGTCGATCGCCATGAAGCGGGCCAACCGGATTCACTTCAACGCCATCATCGACATCCATTTGTCCACCGGGATGCTCATGCGGTTCATACGGATACGGATCGACCCACGGGAAGTTACGCGAGCGCAGGGCGAAATTCGGATCGTAGTTGTCGATGCACCATTCCCAGACATTTCCGGACATGTTGTAGCAGCCGTACGGGCTGACACCTCCGCCGTACTCCATCACCGATGCGACGTAATCGTGTCCATCGTTGAAACCTTGTTCGGCAGTGTTGCAAAGTTTTTCGGCGCCGCCGGCATTTTCGCCCCAGGGGAACGTGCGATTGTCGCGCTTGCCACGGGCGGCCAACTCCCACTGGGCTTCGGTTGGAAGCATTTTTTTCGACCACTCGCTGTACAGCCATCCTTCCCACCAGGAAACATTGCGAGCCGGGTCATCGTTGTTGTGGCCGGGCTCCCAATAATCGAGATAGAAGTCGATGTCTTTGGGGTTTTGTCCGCGCCACAGGTGGTACTGGTGGGCGATTTCGGGGTAGAGCTTTTGCTTCGTCCAGCATCGGAACGGATAGTATTCGCTGGGATAGGTATGGAAGGCGTTGCTTTCCATCCATGGGCGATTCCAGTTGCGCTTCCACCAGGTGTGAAAGCGACGATCCTTGCGGAATCGGTCGAACTGCGAGTTTGTGACTTCGTGGACGTCGATGTAGAACGGATCGACGTAGACGCGACGGCGGTTTTCGCCTTCACCCATGTCGAACTCGCCGCCATCGACGTAGACCATCACCATGTTGTCGCGCTGCGACACGATGAATCGCGGCCAATTGTCGGGATAGTGATGCGGGTTGCTTGGATCAAGACCGGTCAGCGGGACGAATTCATCGGGAAGTAGCGTTGCGTTCCCGTGACCGCTAATCGTTTGATCACCCAACTGCGTATCGTTCCAGGAATTGTTCCCACTACAACCGGTGATCGCTGCGAACGCTGCTATCACGATCATCAAACGCACGACTTGTATGTTTGCTCGCCCGTTTGCCCTGCCGAACATCGCCAAGCCGGAATACTTCAGTTTCGTCGGCTCCATGGTGCTGACCTCCTATCAAACACCGCTAGCGCGGCGGAAAATCGATTGTTGAGAATGACTTCCACAAATGGTTCTCATGCCTCGTGGCAGAGATCCAGTTTACTTGGCCTCTTCAGCCTCTTCGCTGAATGAAACCATTTCACGACGCGGGTCGTCCCAGTGCATATGTCGGCCACCCACCCGCATGACCACCACCACTTCACCCAATGCCGGCAACTCGATGTCGCCCGTGCGGTACACGCCGTACGGACCCGTCTCCTGGCCGGGATAGATACGGTCTCTTCCGACCTGATCCCTCGTGTCGTGATACTCCCACTGCGTTTCCGGAGTGGCGAGGACCATTGAACCGCGACGGTTGACGATCTTCATCGAATCCAGAAGCCGCGTGCGAATGCGTTTTTCGTTTTGCAGGTCTTCGATTTGTTGACGGATGAGATATCGCTGGTTCTCCAAGCTCTGACGCTTGGACTCGATCTTGATGAAGCGGCTGCTCTGACCGGTCTTGTCCTGATGGGCAGCGTATGGATCGATGGTCGGATCGGCATAGAGCGCTTCGCGGCGATAGCTTTCAAAACGAGAGTCGACCAATTCCAGTTGCGTGTTCAGAACCGTTTCCGACGAGCGCAACTTGTCGATGTGGAAATCAATTTCGCGAACGGCTTCCCACGCATGCTGAAGGTCGGCGACGAAGAAGACTTTCGTGATCAGGTCGCCCTGCTTGAGATGCTCGATTTCTATCTCGTCAAGACCTGCCCCCGAAGGACCGCGCACCGGGAAGTAATGTTCCGGATCGTTTTGATAGTAACGACTGGGCAAGACGATCGGCACGAATGTCTGCCGCACGAATTTACAGGCCTCTTCCGAACGCGGCTTGTGCGTTTCCAACTCGCCATAAATGCTGACACCGGGGAATCCTTCTGCCGTCGTGTACTTGAAGTTGAACGTGCGGCCACTCTTGAGGTTGAACACGGCGAACTCTTCTGGCGAATGTTCCAACCGATGATCGGAACCATAGGCAGCCACTTGATGGCGTGGGGTTCCGAAGGTCTTTTGAACAGCCACCGTCGCTCCGGGTGGTGCGTAGAACTGAACCTGAACCTTGCTCGGATCGGACCAGCCGGTTTCAAGCGCATGCTGCGAACAACCCGAAGCGAGCATCGCAGTCGTCATCGCCACGCTCGACATGGTCAGCAACAGGCGGTTGATGTTCCGCTGGGTGGTAATTGCCTTTGCAGCACCGAATGGTGCGTTCGTATGGCGGGCAGCATCGCTCACGGCCGGTCCTCCCTTGTTTGAAATGAATAGTCCGCACCGGGCGTACCCCAGCCGGAAGGCATCTACGGATCAAATTCTTCGCGCAGGCGACACCGATCAGATATTCGAGAACGCACCCGTATGGTTTGTCCTCAATGTAGAATCTCGCCAAAAATCGGCTTTGAGAGCGCCTGAAACTGAATCGATCCTACTTCCGGGCGCGGGCGTGTCAAGCTGGATTCTCACAGGCTGGTTCGGGTGTCTGGCAGGTCAAAGCGTGTGCGGCAAGCGCCAAGTATGACTACACACAAACTCGCAATGAGAACCCTCGGTCGGGCCCAAAGCATCAGCTCGACACGCCGGAAAGTCTACCCATTTTGAAACGGTGGGCGTTTAGCTTTCGCCCTTCGAATTCTTGCCAGCCAACGGTGGGATGTCGGTGGTGCTGCGGAGCGGATCTTCCCAATTGATGACTTCGCTGCGTTTGGGTGAACGCGGTTTGAGTTCTTCTTCGTTGTCTGTGTCGGTCGCGATTTCGGGCGGTTGATGCAACTCGCGCTTGGCGAGGGCGACTGCTTCCGGGGTCAGGTATGGATGTCCCTTTGGCTTAGCGCAGAACACAGTGCCAAGTCGTGACACCAAATAAAGTGTTTCGTCCTCGGTGTTGACGAGCGGTCGGGTATGCGGAGGAATATGAACCGTTTCCAGCACTTCGCCGGTTTCGGCTGCAATCTGCAGCAACTTCATGTCGGCGCTGACGATCACGCGATCGCCGGTTCGGCAAACGACTTTCTTGGCGCCGGGAGCATTCCACAACACTTTGCCGGTTTCGGCATCGATCGCAGACACGCCTTCCGTATCGCAGTATTGAAACACCATGTTGCCGATGACCACCGGACCATCGTGCAACGGTTCCGGGAATCGCACGCGCCATCGTGGCACGCCGGATACCCTGTCCAGTTTATACAAAGACCGATCGGTGCTGCCCACATAGACGCTTTCCGAATCGACGGCAATTTCGCCTTCGATCGCGCCATCGACTTGGAAATCCCAATTCAGAATCTTTTGAATAGCCGTGCAGTTGAACACGTTGCCGCTCTGCGATGCAAATATGAGATCTTCACCACCATTGACCAAATGTGGAGTCGCGCCGATGGGTCCGCCAGCCATCGCTTTCCAAAGGAAGATGGCTTCGTGCTTGCGGGGGTCGTCCCACACCATCGAATAGAGGTGACCGTCGCTGCTTCCAAAAAAGAGAGAATTGCCTTGAGCCACAACAGCCGTTCCGACCGATGCGCCCAACGTCAGATCTTTGACTTCGTCACCGGTATAGCGATCCAACACAAACACCCGCGGGGTCGTGGCGATCACAACCATCGGCGAGCCGGTTTCGGAAGCAAAGTGCTGCGGTTCGAATACCCGATACACGCTTTCGCTGAGATTTCGAGACCAACGCGTCAAACCGATGTCGGCGTGGAGCGAGAAAACGTCGCCCTTTTCAGAGACGATGTAGAGGCTGTCATCGACGCGATCGGCATCGCGCACATAACCGCCTCGGTCCATTTCCAGATCGAGGCTCCAATATTTGAAGAAGCCCAACGCATTCAGATCGGAAGGACTCAGCGGGGTTTGGCCCGCAGCAAGTGGGGCTGAAACGAGAATCAGCAGGCAACCAGCCAACAGCGACATTCGATGTATCATCGGTGACAACTCCGAAATCAAAGCTTGTGAATCGACGCCCGCATTGTAACGGGACATGGGGGCGGTCGCATCTTTCGATTCGTCGCCTAAAGCGTTGCTCAAAAACCTAAAGTCGCATGGTTCAAGAGCGCGAGGTTAGGTCAACCGGAAAACTTGATCTTAGACTGGGCAGACTTACATCGCTTGAAGAAATCCAAGACTTGCGTGGCGGCCTCCTTGTCGAACTGATCGGTGAGCGAGACGGCTTTCGCTTGAGCCTCAATGGCGCTATCGACCAACCCCAATTGATAGAAGGTCTGTGCCACCAATTGCAGGCTTTCCGCATCCTTTGCCCCGTTGGTCAGCACCTTGTTGGCGACTTCAATCGCGAGTTCCGGCTGGCGGTCGGTGACTTCGGGCATCGCCAGCATCAGCGACGAAAGGATGGCCATCGTTTGGGTATTGCTGCCGTGTTTGGCCATCATCGTCTGAACCCAGGATTTGAGTTTTTCGATGGAGCGCTGCTCCTCCATCATGATATAGACGTTGAAGCGCATGGCGTCGAAGTTGTCCGGATCGATCGCCAGCATTTTTTCGGTGATTTCGAGACACTTGTCCCAATCGCCGCGTTGCACCGCAAAGTTAAAATCGTTGAGCAGCGGTGCGAGTTTGGCCTGTTGAGCGGCTTCTTCTGCCGCCTTGTTCGGATCGAATTTGTCCATCAACAGGTCTTTGATGGTCGCCTCCATCATCGGTTCGAGCGGATGACCGAACCAGGCGATCTTGCCGTCCTTGCCGATGACGACCGCGTGCGGGATGCCCATCGCCCCAGTTCCTTGAATGTAGGCGATGTCGGTTTTCATCGTGCTGTCGAACGCGATCGGATAATCCATTCGGTCGCCCTGCTGCCCGACGAATGCCTGCACCGAACTGAGTTGCTGCCCCTGTCCGGAATCGGTCATGCCGACAAAGACCATTCCCTTGTCTTTGTAGCGCTGATACAACTCGGTGTTCGAGGGAATCATCTGAATGCATGGCGCGCACCATGTTGCCCAGAACTCCAGGACGATGACTTTGCCCTTGTTGTCCTTGAGGATGTCCATCGGTTTGCCTTTGACCCAGTCGGTCACCGTCACCGGTGGGGCTTGGTCGCCCACTTTCAACTGCGCCTGCGCCGCCGAGGTCAAACCGAGTGTTAATGCCAACGTCAAAACAATTCGGCTGATATTGATCTTGTCAAAATGTTGCATCATTTGTCCTGTTCTATTGCTTAAGAATTAAGGGTTGCCTCTCTGGTCCCCATATGTGAATTCCCAACTGCCAACATGAGGTCGCGATTCTCGCGAGATGGCATGATTCTGTCCATACCCGCAGCATTCATATGTCTTGCTACATATCTATAGACACGCCAACCATCCCTTTCGATGTCGGAAGTTGTCCAATCGTCAGGTACGCTTAGACACATACACGTTACGATTTCAGCTTGGATAACCGTTCGCAGGCCTTTTTCAAATCGTCCCACCGCTTTGCAAAACAGAAGCGAAGTTGGGTATCGCCATCGTCTGGATTGGCATGAAACGGAGCGCCGGGAACGGTGGCTACGCCTACGGTCTCAAGGATCTCCTCTGCCGCGTGCATGGAATTCGGATAGCGGCCCATTTCGAAGTCGGCCATCATATAGAATGCGCCTTGCGGCATGTATGGGGTGAACCCGATTCGCGTGAGTGTGTCAGCCAGCAAATCGCGTTTGTTGCGGTATTCGTCTCGCATTTCGTCGTAGTAACAATCTGGTAACTCCAGCCCCGCGAGGAGGCCATACTGAAGCGGCGTGGGGGCGCAGATGTAGTACAGATCGTTGACGACGAGCATTTTCTCGACGATGTCTGCCGGACCGGTTGCATACCCCACGCGCCAACCGGTGACTGCGTAAGTCTTCGACGCACCGCTCAGAGTGATCGTTCGATTGTCGGCATCGGGCAGGGTGGCTGCGCTGATGTGGCTCGTATCGAATGTGATGTATTCGTAAATTTCATCGGACACGATGAGGGCGTCATGTTCTTTTGCCAGTGCGGCGATTTCTTGGAGTTCTTCTTGAGCAAACACTTTACCGGTCGGATTCGACGGCGTGTTGATCACGACCATCTTGGTATTGTCGCCGAATGCTTCGCGCAGGGTTGATGGGTCGTACTTCCAATCGGGCGGATGGGTTGGGACGAATCGCACCTTCACATCCAACAGCGCCAAGGTGTCGGTGTAATAGCTGTAAAATGGCGAGAACACCACGACTTCATCGCCGGGATTCAATGTCGCCATTGCAGCGCACGCAAACGCGCCGGCCGCTCCGACGGTGACGGCGATTTCTTTTTGCGGATCGGCATTGATGCCGTTGAACGATTGCAGCTTGCGGGCGATGGCTTCGCGCAATTCGACGATGCCGGCAAGGTTGGAATATGCCGCGCGTCCCTCGTCGATCGCTTTCTTGACGGCATCGAGAACTTGCGGTGGTGGATCGACATCGCAGACACCTTGCGAAAGATTCACGCCGCCGATCTCGGCGCAGCGGGCGCTGATCCGCCGAAGGGCCGTCTGATGCACATTGCCCACGCGGTTGGCCAGTCGGTTCTTCTTGGCGCCAACGGTTGAGTTTGAGGCCGAACGATTTGCCATACCCATTCTTCTATGAGGTGGCTACGAAACCGGAAATCCATAGGACGGCAAACAGCAAGATCAATCCTTGTAAGATAAACTCCATCGCCATCTCCTTGTTTGGGTTGCCAGCTCACACGACCGAAACGATCGTCGGATTCGGCGGTGAGACTGTAACTGGGCCATTGGGACTGACAATGCCGAAGATAACGCTGCGGTTGTCAGTCGTTTCTTACAAATGGATTGTAACGTGAAATGCCGTCAAGTACGATCAGTTCTGGGTGTCAGGAAAAGGGTGGCAGAAGTTTGGAGACTTGTCGATGAAGTGCATCCATCCGCCCGATCAGAGCGTCTCTAGCCCGGCTGTCTCAGGTGTGCGATTGCTGTTGGCCTTCGCAATCGCCATCGGACTGATCACACTTGTCGGCTGCGCCAGTCGATTCGATCTGCTTGCGACTCCGCCCGGTCTTGCACCGAAACTTCCACAAGCGAAACACCCCAAAAAACAAGTACCGCCAACGCCCAGGAAGCGGTCAGCCCCCAGAGACTGTCGCGATCTCGGTGAACCGCAGGGGCCTTACCACCTCGCGATGTTCCGACTTATCAACGATTATCGCAGTAAGAAGGGGCTGACCAAACTGCGTTATTCGCGATCGCTCGAACTGGCAGCCAATCGCTACGCCGAACGCATGTGTCGCGAAGACTTCTTCAGTCACAACGGACCCGATGGCAGCGTACCCGGCGACCGAGCCGTCAATGCAGGTTACTGCGATCCGATCGTTGGCGAGAACATTGCGTATGGGATGAACAAGATGGGGTCGGCGGCTGAGGCGATGATGAGTCTGATGGACAGTCCGCACCATGACGAAAACATGCGTCTGAAACGCTGGCGATATGCGGGCATGGGTTTCTACAAATTCAAGAGTCACAAAGGAACCGAATATTGGTGGGTGCAACTGTTTGGTATGGACGTGCCGGACAATGCCATCCTGCCAGCCCAGAAAAGACCGAGGGGTAAGGGGCGTAAGTCACCGCCGAATCGTCGAAGACGTTCACGATAGGTATTGGGTTAAGACATTTCAAGGTCCGTCCGGTGCAGACATTCTTCGCGGGAGATTCGATTTGCACTGTGTAGTCGCGAGCGGTTTCATCACCGAATCGTTTCCAAGTGCCTCTTCTGCCAACTTCGGATATTCCTTCCACGGGCGGTTCGGTGCTGATTGTCTTGCAAGGAGTCCCAATCGAAATGCCCTGCGTTTCAGCGGCAGATGGGCAATGTACATCGCTCGAACCAAACGTTCATCGACCGGATGATTAATTGCATGGGCGGCAAGTTCGTTGAGTGTCGCGAGGGACCGCGTTTCATCCGATACGTCAATGTCCACCGCACGATCAGCTGCTGCGACAAGTTCATTCAAATCGCTTGAAAAAATCGATTTGAAACAATCGGCATTGATTTGATGGAGGGAGTGGGCCATCACGCCAAGCAGCGCCTCGCGCCCGAAGTACGCCGCCAAGGTATATCGATGTCGATGAATCGCCACGGCGTTGGAAGCGTAGTACACGCGGTTTTCGTCACCGATCAATCGATGGGCGAATTCGACATCGTCGTAGAACACTGGCTGAAGCGATTCGGCGAAGGGTCCGTCCAGTCGATCGACAAGCGGCCGTGCGACGGAAAGATTCAGGTTCCATGCATTCCGGATTCCATACGATTCGCCGCATTTCAGATCGCTATAGAAAAACACCATCCGTGTGCGGGCGATCATTTCATCGAGAATCGTTTGATCCGGGTAAATCGCCCACGGCGAATATCCGAGAACCACATCGCTTCCGCCTGAATGTGCGTCGGCGTGTCGCTGGATGAAGTCGGGCCAGGGTTCGATGTCGTCATTGACGAACAGCAGGATATCACCGGTCGAAGCGGCGACGGCTGCGTTCTTGGCGGCGGATATACCGACCCGATCGAGTTGCAGGCAACGCACGGTTGCGGATTTCGCATCCGGGAGGTCCAGCGATTCTTTCAATTCATGCGGCGCGCTGCCTACGCCATCGGCAGCGACGACAACTTCAAACGACGCGCTGTCGTCAATCTGCTGCTTGCTCAGAAACGACAGTAACGTTCTCAGCGCTTCGGGGCGCTCGCACGTCGGCACGATAACACTGATACGCGGTTTCAAGATTCCTCGCCTTGCCCATAAAAACGCCATCTATAGAAACTATTTCATACGCATCGGCGGGCATCGACCCTCGCGTCCAGCCGAACTTTCAACACCGTTACTGACCCAAGCAAGCTGTCGGCTGGACCTGGCAGGCAATTTCTGCCGATACACCAGTTTCGTTCAAATCGACACGCACACGCGCGAATCGAGGCTAAATTGCCAACGGCAAAACACGCAGAACAACTTGCCGGGATGTTCCAAGCCGGTCGCCACTTTCAGTTTCTTCGAGAATCGCACGATTTGTTGAACAAATTGCCGCATGCGCCTGACATCGCCGCACTAAGCGTACAGGCCCTTGTGAAGCTGGGATACGGTGGGCCTGCCCGCGAGTTGATTCAAGCCCGAGCCGACATAGGCGGTCCCATCGGGCAGCGCGGGCAGCTCAACGATTCGTTACAGACACTTCCCAACGGGCGGATCGCGTGGAACGCTTTGAATCAAAACTACGACAAGAGTCTTCAAGCGTTTCTTAAGCGCTACCCGCATTACGAAGCAGACTTGTTAGCCGCTCAGAATGAACTCAAGAAGATCCACTTGTTCAAATCGAGTTGCGGCCGTCTTCATATGTCGCGACGCCAACCGGGATGTGTTCGCGAATGGATCAGCGACCTTGGCATTGAACCTCATGAATTTGGCCTCAAGTTGCCCGAGCAGGGGCCCATTCACGTGCCTGTCGTTGTCGGTGTAAGCCTCGGTGCATTGCTGCGAAAAATATGCGATCTGACTTGTGGGGCATTTTTGAATTACAATCATCCTGTATTCGTGATCGAACCCGACTTGAAAAAGTTTGTCGCCTGGATGCACGGTGCCGATCAAAGCGAGCTACTCGCACACAGCCACATGGAATGGTTCATCGGACCCGATGCGGTTGCAAAGTTGAATCGTCACTTGCGCGAGAACGATCCTGTCGTCTTGCCGCAACTTGTACTCAATCAATCGGACGACATTGGTCTTACGGCCGAGATTCAAAACGATGTCGTCGCCATTCAAGCCGCCCGTGATGACGAACTCAAGGAACTTACGGATCGACTCGAAGCACATTATCGAAGCGCATCGCTAAGCGAGCAGGCTCAACGATTGAAGCCGCCCGGTCGCGTGTTGGCATTGACGTCACGATTCACAACGATGCTTCAATATTCGACTCGCGATGCGTTGGATGCCCTCGATCACATGGGATATGAAACGCGATTGTTGATCGAAGAATTCGATCACCACTGCCTTGAGCCCAATGCGATCTGTAAGACGATCGATGCATTCAAACCCGACCTGCTCATCATCCTCGACCACATGCGCCGAGAGTATCCGTTCCTGCCAAGTCGGCTTCCCATGCTCACGTGGATTCAAGACCCGATGCCCGAACTGCTGTGCAAGGAAGCGGGCCAATCGGTGACGACTTCCGATTTCGTTTGCGGTTTGTTTCGTCCGCGATGCATCGAACAATTCGACTATCCACCGGATCAGTTTGAGTACGTCGATGTGCCCGTATCGACGCGCGTTTTTCACGATGGTGCAGCAAGCGACAAACAACTGGCGCGATTTACGTGCGATGTGTCATTCGTCAGCAATGCGTCTATGCCGATTGAAGCGTTCCATGAGATCGAGAAAACCAAGAACGATTCGTCGGTGCATGGGTTCATGGATGTGCTCTTTGAATCCGCCAAAACGGCGATCGATGACGATTCGTTTTGTCAAAAAAAAGCGGTGGATCTGACGTCGGATGTTGCCCAGTCATTGAAACTCGACTTTACCGTGGAGAGCATTCGCAACTTCGCCACGCACTACACCTATCGCGTGTTCGATTGGGGGCGTCGGCAGCGCACGCTCGAATGGGTCTCCAACTGGGCCCAACGCACGGGGCGGACGTTTCGAATTTTTGGTAAGGGCTGGGAAGATCATCCGACGCTGAGCGCTCACGCTGCTGGTGTCGTCGAGCATGGCCAGGACCTTTGTGCGGTGTATCATTCGTCAACGCTGAGCCTGCAATTGATCCCGTCCGGATTCCACCATCAGCGTTCGTTTGAAATCATCGCGAGCGGGTCGCTGCCGCTCACGCGCTATTGCGAAGGCGATTTCGGCGACCTGCCAGCCAGTGAGTTCGAACGGCTTCGCGCAAACGGAAGGTCACCTGAAGTCATCCCCGACTTTCCAAATTTCCGCGAGATCGTGTTCACGTCAGCCGAAGATTTTGAAGGCCGAGCCGAATCATTCCTGGCTAGCATCGAGCAGCGCAGTGCAATGCTCAAAGACCTGCAAGCATGCGTACACGAACGCTTCACCTACGACGCCGTATTAAGTCGGGTCTTGAAATCGTTCCGTGAACACTTGAACCGACAAGCGTAGAGACGTTGCCCACGCTTCAATGTGAAGGGCTGAAACGGGCTACTTGCGGTTGGGCGATTCGGCTTTGGGTGCTGAACCCTTCAACCAATCCTGCACGTTCGACGCGAGAACGGCTGGGTCTTGCGAAGCCACGATGTGTTCGATGACCGATGGTTTGATCTTCAGGTTCTCCATCGCCTTGGTCACGCGCTTCCAGAGTTGATCGGTTTTGGACTTGGTCTCAGCCAGGAATAGTTCCGTCACCAATTCCTGCACCTTGGTCAACATGATGTCGTCGCGGTTATCGTAGTACCGGTTGATGAGCTTTCGCTGATGATTTGAATAATCGGGCATTCGCTGAAACCTCGAAAAATTAGTCCGGCACGTCATCGACACCGAGCCGCCAAGAACAAATCCAGAACGGCCACAAGAGTTAACCACCGAATCTTAGAGTAATCCTTCAGCATTGTCGAAACGCAAGCCCACCTATAAGTCCCATGCCCATAGACAACCCGCACACAAGTCGTCTCTCCCGCGAAAGCGGGAATCCAGTCGACGTACGTAACGCCGCCCCTTCTGGACTCCCGCGTGCGCGGGAGAGACGGTGTTGGTCCGCCATTCGCCAAAGGCATTGGCGCTCGACTGACACATGGGCTGCGTCTATCATCTCGACATGAGATCGAAACCACTGATGACGTTCGCGGTGCTTCTGTGCTGCACGGTCGGATTCGCCGGGTGCGATTCGTTGTCCTTCACCGTCCCCGATCCCAACGTGAATTACATCGCATTCGGTGGCTCCAACACCAACGGTCCGAGCAGCCGCGACTATTGGGACATCCTCCGCGAAAGTCTCGGCGAAGATCCCATCCGTTTTGCCAATGAGGGCCAGGGCGGCGAATCGACCGAAGACGGTTTGGGTCGGTTGCAGGGCATCATCGCGCGTCAGACGTACCCCAACACAACGACGCTTCTGCTCTGGCAGGGTGGCAATGACGTGATCGACTTCATCGGTGGAACCGATTCGCTGTTGATTTTCTCGCCCAACTCATCCGACTACCCATTCGCAGGCCGTCTGACCGAACTGCTCGACGACACCCAAGCCAACCTAGAACAGCAAATCAGCGCCGCAATGGCAGAGGGCTGGGAAGTGTACGTCGCGACGTTTTTCCCCATCCGCGAACAAACCAGTTCGTGCGACCCGCTCCCGTTGAACAT
Source organism: Alphaproteobacteria bacterium (assembly GCA_028285105.1). Classification (GTDB taxonomy): domain Bacteria; phylum Planctomycetota; class Phycisphaerae; order UBA1845; family UBA1845; genus UBA1845. The sequence continues at coordinate 179,417 of JANQQE010000021.1, read as the reverse complement.
CCTGCTGACCCCGCAAGCCATCAACGCCAACGTCTACATAAGCCGCCTGAACGATCGCATCAGACAAGCAGCAGAGAACTCCGGCGCGACGCTAGTCGATATCGAATCCCGCTCCGACGAAATAACCGCAAGCGGCGAAAACTACTTCGACTGCAATCACCTAAGCGCAGCCGGCAATACCATCGCGGCGGATGAATTTCTAAAAGCATTCGAAACCAATGCAGCAGAGCAATGACTCATGTAGGGCGGGTCATCGACCCGACGGACGTTGGGCGTACTTGACGGGTCGTTGACCCGACCTACTTGCTGACTTCTCGTACGAAGCTTGTGGCGTATGATCCTGGCGGGAGTGCGAATTTCAATTCCAGGTATTCGCCGTTTTGGTCTTTGCCTTCCTTGCTTTCTGCATCTTGCACCGGGACGCGGATGGGGCGTCTTGCTCCTTCGGGGCGGTCGCTTGCGCCGGTTAGGCGGCTGTCGAGATTGCCTCTGCTTTCTTTGAGTACGGCTTGTTCGAGGGCGGCGGCTTCTTGTTTCGGTTGGGTCATTTTCTTGCCGAACATTGGGCCTGATGGTGAGATTTCGAATTGGTTGCAGCGCTGTTGCTCTGCTTCGATATCTTCTACGGCGAAGCAGGCTCCGTTTCGGTGCAGCCATGCGACGTCGCCGGGGATCAATTCTTCGATGCGGTCGATACGCTTGGCCACGACTTTGTTGAACAGTTCACTTTGAAATGCGGAGACGTAGAGCTTTCGCATGGAGCGGTCGATGCTTCGCCATAGTTTGAACCAGTCGACTTGTCCGCGTTGCGCCCGTTTGCAGATGGCGCGTTCGGTGCAGTGGCCGGACGGCCAGGACTTGAAAGACTCTTCGTAGCGCGCTTGCTCGAACAATTCTCTTGCTTGGCGCGCGCCCGGCGAATCTTCGTCGGTGGGCACGCCGCAGATTAAGGTGATGGCCCGTTCGTAATCGCCGGCAAGGGCAGCTTGTCCTACGAGCGAATTGGTGCCTCGCATTCCGAAACGTTGCGGTCCGAAGTAATTGAGCATGCCCTTTTCGACGAGGCGGGCGACGATCGCTTCGGCGCGGTCGAGGCAACCCGGTTGCACATCGCGAATTCGAATCGTGAATCGATTGCCCGCAAGGTGGCCGACCTTGATTTTGTTTTGATGCCGCTTCGCCCAGAGTATGCGAATGCCGTCGGCGTTGGCGGCTAACACTTTTTTGGGGTCGATGTGTTCGACGCTGAGTACCTGCCGCGTGATTCCCCGCGCATCTTTCAACCCGGCATAGCCCACATCGCGTCGGAGGCGGCCCACTTGGCGGCTTATACGGGCGATGGCGTCGCGGGTGGTCAGTCCCTTCTTTTCGATCTCGAAAAAAACGTGTGTCCCTTCACCGCTGGGTTCGTATTTGGGGATCTCCTCGACGACGAAATCCTCATCGAAGTTCTTGATCGTCCCGCCGATTCCGGGCAGGTCCGATGTCAGATAGGGCAGCGCGTCGGTGACGGCAGGGTTGGTTTGCGGTTTGTTCGATTTCATGCCATTCGCCTGCCGCTCAATACGTCAACTGCCTTGAAAATGTTTCATCGAATGAGTGTTGTGCTCGACGGATACGGGCGGAAGGTTTCCCACAGAATTCCAATCGTACGCCGCCTTGGATTTCCGATACAATTGACACCCTGTGACTCTGGGTTAGATTAAAGTAACAAGCAACTGGGTAACGCAACAGGCAGGAGTTGGCCCGATGACGGAAAAGTCGCCGCATCTCACAATTATCGAAGAAGAATCCGTGAACATGGTTCGCTTCAGCGATCGGAAGATCCTGGAGGAACTGTCGATTCGTGAGATCGAAGATGAACTGTTCGCCCTGGTCTCATCGACGCCGGCGATCAAACTGCTGCTGAATTTTACCAATGTCGAGCATCTGTCGTCGGCTGCTTTGGGCATGTTGATCAATTTGAAAAAGGAAGTTGAGGGTAAGAAGGGTAAGCTCAAGCTTTCCAACATCAACCCGCAGATTTACGAAGTCTTCAAGATCACGCGGTTGAGCAAGCATTTCGACATCCATGAACAATCGTCCGACGCCATCAGCAGTTTTTCCTGAGAAGATTTTGTAGAAGATGCAAACGCTCTCCCGGCGCGGTGGGCGTGCTTGACACATTGTGGGACCGCACCGGTTACCGGCCAGTCGATTCGATCCGTGACAGAACGCAAGACACCAATCCATGACACCTGTCGATCCACACAATGTCGATTCGCCCAAAGATGACGAGTTCAAAGTCATCGAAATTCAAAGTACGTTGACCGAAGCGAAGAAACCCGAGTCCGTCATTCTCAAAGAAATCGAAGATTCCGGATACGATGAAGACTCCACGTTTGCCATCAAGCTTGCGCTCGAAGAGGCGATGACCAATGCCGTTCGTCATGGCAATGGTGGAGATGCGAACAAGAAGATTCGCGTGCGATACATCGTTAATTCCCAGAAGGTCGTCATCTGCGTGCGCGACGAGGGCGAAGGATTTTGCCCGGATGAAATCCCAGACCCCACCACACCCGATCGACTTTCGCTGCCGTGCGGGCGAGGCATCATGCTGATCCGTGCGTATATGAATGAAGTCGAGTATCGAGAAAATGGCCGCGAAATATGCATGACCAAGCTCAACCCAGCCAACAGCTAGCCTGCCCGGCTTAATGATTTCGATGACTGCATCCGAAAACAACGCTCGAATCACCGTCAACTACGCGGGTCGCGTCCAAGGTGTCGGATTTCGCTTTACGGTTTGCCGCATTGCCGAACCGTTTGACGTTACCGGTTATGTCAAGAATCTTACGGATGGAAGCGTCGAGATGGTGGCTGAAGGGAACAGCAGCGCCCTGGCCGATTTACACCGGCGAATCCGTAAAGAGATGAAGGGCAACATCGCCAGCCACAAGATGGACGATTCACGTGCAACCGGCGAGTTCCAATCGTTCGACATTGCCTATTGATTAAGCGACTGTAGCGATTTCGCTTTCTCCTGGATTCCCGCGTGCGCGGGAATGACGGCACTGGCGCATCGCTACGATTTAGCTCAAGACGGTCTAAGCAACGGTGGGGGAATCGACTAGTCGCGTGGGTGAAAACGGATGCGCGTCGTCGGCTGCTTCCTGCATGATGGATTCGGCTGCGACCCGCCCGACCTCATATGACGACGTTACCCCGTGTCCGCCGAGCCCTGCGACATGGAACAACCCGCGATGGCGTGCGTCGAAACCGATCACGAATTTTTTGTCGGCAGCAAACACCCGCTGACCGGTCCATTGCGTTTTGATCTGCACGTTCGAGAGCTTCGGTTGATGCTCTCTTAACTTTGCAGCCAACATGTTTTCGACAGTATCGTCGATGACATAGTTGCCGGGTTCGCGACTCGATTCATCGCATGCACAGAGCAGCAAGCCACCGCCTTCGGGTCGAAAGTACAACTCGTTGACCACGTCCCATACAAACGGCTGCGATGCATCCACGCCCTTTATGGTGGGCGTCACGTACAGATGGCGGTTTCTCGATTCCAGCGGTAACTCGCCGACAGCACCCGCCCACGGTCCGGCTGCATTCACGAGGATTCGTGACTGAAACATCGCCGAGGGGGTGCGAATTTCGAATCCTGCTTCATTGGCGTTCCAACCGATCACCGGAGTTTCATAACGAATGTCCTGATCGCGCAAATACGATTGCAGCAGACCAGTTGGATCGACGACACCATCGTTCGGACACCACATCCCTCGCCCAGTTGCCAACGGAAAGCGCTCGGACACCGGGTCATCACCGAGTCCGAGCAACATGCTTCCAGTTTTTCTAAAATTGCAAAGCGCGCCATTTTTAAGTTGCGATGCTCCCGCTTGGGTAAACGCGGCAACGTCTGGGTCATTGGCCCAGGCGCGAATCATCGCTGCGTTTCGACCGGATGAATGGACGCCGGGATCGGTTTCCTTTTCGAGCATGACGAGACCTTCGGCGCCCAGACGTCGCAGGTGAAAAGCGGTGGATGCTCCGGCTAACCCGGCACCGACGATCAGAATGTCGCATTGCTGCTCGCGAATCATGCCTCGATTTTAGCGAATCAGAGCCGAAAGGATAATCTGCCGCAGACGCCATCCAATCGCCGATATAGATAGCAATGCGGGAAAATCCCTGCGTTCAATGAATTAGGGAAACACGTAACGAAAACCATTTGGCCATGACCAGCAACGAACCTGACTTGTACGGGCAGTTGAAGATTGATTCGATCAGTGCCATCACGCTGAATTGCAGCGACATAGCCGCGTCTATTGCGTTTTACGAATCGCTCGGGTTTGAGATGCGTTATGGTGGCAAGTCGGAACCGCTCACGAGCTTTCGGGTTGGCGGAGGTTATTTGAACTTAATTGAGTCGGCAGATGTCTGCGACGCAAAGAATTGGGGGCGGGTGATCATTCACGTTTCAGATGTGGATGCGATGCACGCTCGCTGTGTTGCGGGCGGATGGCGACCGGATTCGGAACCGGATGACGCGGTTTGGGGCGAGCGATACTTTCACATTCGCGATCCTTCCGGTCACGAAATCAGTTTCGCCAAACCGATAGACTGAGAGCTGGGCGGATTGGATTGAGTCTTAACTTGCGGCTGCAATGGCTGGAGCGGGCTGCTGATTTTTTTGAATGGGTTTGAGGCAGATCGCGAAGTTAAACTTGCCGAATCGTCCTACGATCGGAACCACCAGCCAGGCGCCTTTCTTTTGCAATGCCGATTTTTTGAATGGACTGTCGGCGCTGGAATGTGCAGCAAACGTCATGTTGCCGGTGCCTGATGTTCTTTTGACAAGCGTCTTGACGAGCCGGGCGATTTGATCGCCGGCCCATTTTTCGTGCTGGGATGGATCGAGGTCTTGGGGCGCAACCAGAAGCGACGCTGCAACACTTGCGAGAGTCGGAGGCATGTCGAGCACCACGAAACCTTCGTGTTTACCCGATACTTCGACGATCGCTAGAATTGTATCATCTGAATTAGACAATCCGCGTCTAACAGCCGGCTTGCCCACGCGACATGGGCAATCTAGCATTTTTTCAAAGACCCTCTTCGTTGCCAGAACGAATGGCCGAACGATCGCTGTATTCATAAACCCGACCCTAAAACCCCGGCATAATGCCGAGTTTCCCATCTCTTGCTTCAATCAAATCGCTGTATTGCTACATGATTGGTTTGCAGGGCGCAATGGTGTTGTCTGCCGTGAAACACATCCACATTGAATTCATATCGCTCACTTGAATATCCAATACAAATATGGGGTAGACGCCTTATACGTCGCTGCTAATAAGAGATTCGGATTTGTATGCGACGGAGTTGATTGAATGTCATTGAAAAAATTAGAGTCTGGAGTAAGACTGCCTGGCCGTTTTTGCAGCGGCGTTGTGGGCAATGATTGAGGTTCGGTTCCTTATTTCTTGCCCATTGCACGTTGTTTCTTGAAGAAAGACGTGAGGATGCGGCTGCATTCGCTGCCTTCGACGTCCGATAAGACTTCGACTTGGTGATTGGTTCGGGTGTCGTTGACGATCGAGAAGAGCGAACCGCAAGCTCCGAATTTCGGGTCGTCCGTCCCATAAACGATTCGCTTTAACCGGGCGAGGACGATCGCGCCGGCGCACATCGGGCAGGGTTCCAGGGTGACGTAGAGGGTGCAGTCGGTCAGGCGCCAATCGCCAACGGATTCGCAGGCGGCAGTGATCGCGATCATTTCGGCATGGGCGGTTGGGTCGCGGAGCGATTCTTTCTGGTTGTGCCCGCGGGCAATGATTTTTTCGCCGCGCACGACGACAGCGCCAACTGGAACCTCATCGTTTTCTTCGGCGATGCGCGCTTCCTCAAGCGCTGCCTGCATGAATTTTTCGTGGTCCGTACTCACGCGAGTTGCTCCAGCAATCCGTCGCACCAAGTCGGACCAAACGATTGCCAACCGTATAAGTATAGCGCCGTCAGCGCGACAGGCGTGGTCTTTTCCGAATCACTCAGATACGCTGCGACATGTGTTGGTGTATTGTCAATTCGCGCAACGCCAAGATGCTCAGCGACATTGGAGCTGACATCGACGCGACTTGCCACTTCGTCAGCGCTCATCTTCACGCGCGCTTCAAAAACGAGTTCAGGTTGCGCGATTGACCTATCGTGAACCAACCCCATGCAATTCAGCGTGAACAAGTCATCGGCCTTAAGCGCAAGTTCTTCGCTGATTTCGCGGGTGACGGCTGCGAATGCGTCGATATCGCCGTCGCCATCGCTTTCATCCAAAGCACCACCGAAGGTATGTATCGTTCCGGGTTGATCGACAACATTCGTGCTGCGATGTCCGAGCAGAATGGTTCCCGGTTCTCCATCGCAGATGATCAAAGCGCTGACGCCGATGGCATTCGCAAAAGCGTCGCGCCCGACCACATCGATTAATTGAGCGTTGCGTAAATTCGTTCCCAGAAACGATTTGTAATCGGTTGGTCCGACATCGATGCACAAGGCTCCGTCGATACATTCGTGATCGATGTAACGAACCAGGTGGCCATTGAAGAGAACGGCTCCGCTGCGGTCTGCCAGCGCTTTTTCGCGCGTCCACGTTTCTTCGATCAACGATTCCAGTGCATCGGTCTTGCGGCGAAGTTTGTTGAACCAACGGAGTCTTACGCAGCCTCGCTCAAACGGTCCGGCAACATCGACACTTGCAAGCCGCGCGATGTTCTCCAGGCGTTCGGCGGGAAACGCGCTCATTCAAACCTCCAACCGGTTCTACTCTACGTCGCGCGTAAAGAACACGCCGGGTGAAATGGTATCGTCGTCGGTGTTGAGGAAGAAAAACGTCACCACTTGGCCGGCTTCTGCTGTAAACGATGCGAACGTTCGTAGGATTTCGTCGCCCGCTCCCGAGCGGATTTGAAGCACGATCTCGCCTGCATCGACGGCGATGTATTCGCTGACCCCGCGAAACGTCATGCCATCGACGAGCAGCGTCCCGTCGGAAAGGTTGATGTCGACTTCCGGCCCTTCCGGATGGGCGTGAACGAAGCGAAGGCGCGTCATGCCGGCAGCTGGCGGGGAATTGTCGTCTTCGAGCAATACTGCCTCGATTTCGTCGAATACGTTTAACAGAAGGATAGTCGATGCGGTGTCTGTGGCGAGCGAAACGTCTGTGCCAACGAGGAAGGGTTCTACGCAGTCGTCGCCATCGCTTACAAAGTCGATCCTCAAATCACCGGATGCGACCTGGCCATACGTGGTGCCGGGATTCTGCCCGCCGATGGCATTGAACGCGACCGACCCGTCGTCAAAGCAGCCGTCAAGCGGCGGCGAATCGGGACTGGCATTGATCGCCCGAAGCGAAGCCGTTTCCTGGGGTGGGGCAGTGGTGCAGCCGGTGACGACCATCGACACTAAAACCGTTGGCAAGAAGCGATGAAAACGAAACATAAGATGACATCTCCCAAATCAGATCAGACGCATGGGTCCGTCCATGCGCGACGCCGTGATTCTAAACGCAACCAGCTGTCTGTGCGAGTTTGCGTGACGGTGCGAATGTTGCGTGTCTGTACGAATGTGCGGGGTTGTGCAGGGTGGTATGCGATGGTCGCTTGATGGGAGAAACCCTCGGCGCTACACTGCTATCGCTATGCCCCCGGACCTCCATTCATTCGCCGTTTGTTCGAGTACCGCCTGATGAGACGTACCATCGCAAGAATTTTGTTGATCGTTCTCGTCATCGGATTCGGTTGGGGAACGCTTACGACGGCACCGAAGATTGCTGAGCAGTATCGCGGCATGCGCGAATCGGGCGATGCGATGGCGCTTCCGTTTCTTGGGATTGTCGGGATCGGTGCTTTGTTGGTGCTAGCGGGGGTGGGTTATGCGGGATGGCTGATCCGGCGGGAACTTGCCTCACCGAAGGTCAAACGTCATCGCAAGATTGAAAACATGACGGACGGTGAAATCGCCCGTGAGACGAAAAGGCACATCCGCCGGGCAGAAAAGGCTCAGCAGTCGCCGTCGGTCAGCGGTCCGATTTCGCCTCAGCAGCGCGAACTACGCGACGAACTTCGCAACCTCGATCGCAAATCGAACGAATGTACGCTTGAAGTAATTGTGTTCGGTGCGATCAATGGCGGAAAGTCGTCACTGCTCAATGCCCTCTGCGGGCAGAATCGATTTGCAACCGATGTCGTCGGCGGCGCGACGACACAATCGTCGGAAATCAGTTTTCCCGGCAAGGGAAAGATCGTTCTCCGCGACACACCGGGTTTGCAGGAAGTATTTGGCGATCGGCGGGCGTTGATCGCCCGAACCCAGGTCGGAAAAGCCGATGTCGTTGTATTTGTGATTGCAGACGACTTACGGAGTTTTGAACTTGACGAGATCAAGGACGTTGCGGCAATTCCCAAGCGGGTGATGGTCTGCTTCAACAAACGCGATTGTTACACAACGGCGGATGCGGATGCTTTACATAAACGCATCATCGAACGACTCGACGGCATCGTCGAACCTGCTGACGTCGTGACGACGCAGGCGATCGATGTCGAGCGAACGGTTGAAGTTCAAAAACCGGATGGATCGATATCGACGCGAACGGAAACCAAGCCCAAAGACGTCTCGGCATTGACCGATCGCCTGTTGGCGATCCTGGAAGGCGAGGGCCAGAAGTTGTTGGTGCGTACGATGCTCCAAAGGGCGAGAGAACTCGAAAGCTTGACAGCCGATACCGAGAAATAAATGTCTACCGACCAACCTCAACCAGAGAACAAGCCCGGATCTCAGCACGCGTTCTTCGAGGATTCGGTGCGCTCGCTTGAACGCATCCTTGACGATGTACGCGGCGCATCCTCTGAAGAACGTGCGCTCATGTCCGAAGACCTCGCGCAGCTCGAAGCCATGCAGGAGAAATTGCGCCAAGGCGAAGTTCACATTCTCTGTTTCGGATCCATCAACGTCGGTAAGAGTTCCCTCATCAACGCATTGCGATCCGAATCCGATGCGGAAACCGGACCCATTGGCGGATGGACGACTGCCAACAAACGCTATGACTGGGCGACCTGCTCTTACAGAGTGCCGGGGCTGGCTGACTCGAAAGTTGTGCTGGTCGATACGCCCGGTCTGAACGAAGTCGATGGCCAGGAGCGCGCTCGAATGGCCCAGGACGCTGCGGCTGCGGCTGATTTGATTCTGTTCGTGGTGGCTGACGATTTCATGGACGTGCAGTATGAGGCCCTGCGGCAACTGGCTGAAGCGCGCAAACCGATCATTGTTGTGTTCAACAAGACCGACACGCGAAAACCGGATGAACTGAACCGTTTGCTTGCCAAGATTCGCGACGACCGGGTCCCAAAGTTCATCAAACCCGAGGATGTCGTGGCCGTGGCGGCCAACCCGATGCCGCGCGTTCGCATCATCGAGCGCGCTGACGGAACGACGATTGAAGAAGAATATCAACCGCCACCCGACATCGAAGCGCTTCAAATCCGCATGTTGGAAATCCTCGGTGCCGAAGGGAAAGCGCTCATCGCACTCAACTCGGCGGTTTTTACTTCGGACAAAGCCGATCGCCTGGTCGCCGTCAAAGAATCCATCCGCAGCCAGCAAGCCGAGAAGATCGTGCGCAATTTCGCCATCGGAAAAGCGCTGGCCGTCGCATTCAACCCAGTGCCCGTAGCCGACATTGCGGGCGGGGCGCTGGTCGATGCGAAGATGATTCATAGCATCGCCGACATTTACGATTGCAGATTGTCTGCCAAGCAGGTGCGCTCGCTGATTCTGGAAATCGGAAAAAGTGCCGGCTGGGTCGCGGGGGCTGAGTGGATCACGCATGCGGGTTCGGGCGTCTTGAAAACGCTGACATTCGGTGTCAGTACGCTCGTTACCGGACCCATGCAGGCGTGTGCAGCAGCTGTCGGTTCGTACATTGTGGGAAAAGCCGCGCAGCATTATATTGTGCATGGCGAGGGATGGGGAAAAGACGGGGCAAAGAAGGTCATCCTCCGCATCATCAAAGACGCCGCAGCCGGTGGCAAAATCGACGACCTCAAGGACGAGATCAAACAGCGGATCGCGCAGAATCGACATGCCTCCTGATGGCGTGTTGGAAGTTGAATCGGTCGCGCTTGCGCGTCTTGCGGTGATTGTGCTGGAAACATCCTTGATAACCGCCCCGCGCCTTGCCAACAATGACTAGTGGCTGGGCGTATCTTCAGGCAATTGCACCGGACGCATTCATGCGAAATACATTTATTCTTCTATTTGTACTCTCAGTCTGCGCGTTGCAGGCGGCTGCCTTCGATCCGGTTGCAGGCGATTATTCGCGTGACAACCCGCTACACATTCGATTGCTTTCCTACAACGTGCAACGGAATTTCATTTCTGACCCCGGTAGCGACGACGCATTTAATCGTATTCTTGTCGCTGTCGATCCCGATGTGATTGTATTTCAGGAAATCGAAACGAGCGTCGCCCAGTCCACCATGGTCGCCCGACTCAACGCGGTTTTGCCTCCGGCAACTGGAGGTTGGCACGTGCAGTTCGGATTGACCGGTGGTATTCGCAATGTGTTGGCTTCGCGATTCCCGTTGCTTGATACGCGAACGGATACGATACCGGCATCGGCGACGCGCGGTGTCACCATCGGGCGTATCGATCTGCCCGATTCGATTTATGCCGACGATGTCTACATCATGGGGGTTCATCTCAAGGCCTTCAGCGGCGCCTCTGAAGATGCACTGCGGCAACAGAGTGCTGACGCGATCACCAACTGGTTGGCCGACGCGCGCGGGGTGGTGCGACCATCCGGCGACAACATCGCTTTGCCGAACAGCACGCCGATGATTGTGATGGGGGATTTCAACCTCGTAGGACCGAGCCCGCAACCTGAACTGACGCTGATCAATGGCGATATTCAAAACGAAGTGACCTACGGTTCGGACGTGAAGGGCGACTGGGACAACACCGACATGGGCGACCTGATGCCGGCAGACCCGTTCACAGGCGACACCGATACCTGGCCGAGTTCGTCAGGTAACCCCAGTTCGCGACTCGATCGATTCATCTATACGGATAGCTCGACGGTGGTGGTCAACAGTTTCGTCCTCAATGCACTTAACATGAATGGTGCTGCGCTGGCTGGTACTGGTTTGTTTTCAAACGATACAACCACGTCCAACTCTGCCGACCACCTGCCGATCGTGATGGATATCGAGATCGTTCAGGATTGCAACGAGAACTCAATTCCCGATGAAGTGGAAATAGCGGCTGGTAGTAGCACTGACTGCAACGGAAACATGGTTCCTGACGACTGCGAATCGCTAGCCGATTGCAACAACAATGGCGTTGCCGATCTTTGCGATATCGCCGATGAACAAAGCTTCGACTGCAACGGTAACATCGTCCCCGACGAATGCGAACCGGCGAACGATTGCAATTTCAACGGGGTACAGGACATTTGCGACATTGCGGGTGGAACCAGCAGCGACTGCGATGGCAACGACATTCCCGACCTTTGCGACATTCAAACGGGGGCTGGCGATTGCAATGCGAATAACGTACCCGACATTTGCGAACCTGATGAAGATTGCAACAACAACGGTACACAGGATATCTGCGACATCGCCAACGAAACCAGCGAAGACTGCGACGGTAACAACGTGCCCGACTCGTGCGAGCTGGACGGTTTCGATGACATTGTTGTGCTTGCGAGTAATTTCGAAAATCAGTTCCCGCCGGTTGGTTGGAATGCATCGGGGTTGTGGCACAGATCGACTGATTGTCCGAGGCTCAACAATTGCGATCCGATCACTTGGGCGTACTTTGGTCAGGACGGTGTGTGCGACTTTGCTTCGGGAATAACCGAATCGGGAACGATGTCGGCACCTGCCATCACCATCCCAGCCACCGCCACTTCAGCCACGCTGACGTATTGCTCGGCGTACAATGGCGAGGGCGGCAACTCAAATGCATCCGGTTTCGATTGGGCATATGTCACCGTCAATGGCAGCGAAATCGATGACGTCAGCAATGACGGTGTTCAAAATGACTGGGAAGTTCGTACGGTGAATCTGAATGCATTCATCGGTCAATCGATTGAAATTGGCTGGCACTTCGATTCGCGCGATGGTTCGGTCAATGGCGGGCTTGGTTGGCAGGTGGATAATATTGAACTCATTGCACCATCTCCAGTCGATCGCGATTGCAACGCAAACGACACGCTTGACGCCTGCGAGATTGCGGCTGGTTCGGCGGGCGACTGCAACCTTGACGGCATTCCCGATGAGTGCAGCCCCGACTGCGATGGCAATTCGATCCCGGATGTTTGCGACGAGATCGCACTGCTGACCAGTCAGCCGCAGGATTCCGAAGTCTGCGACGGCAGTGCTGCGAATTTAAGCGTGACCGTGAGCGAGCCGTCGGCGACGATTCAATGGTTCAAAGATGCGTCACCGTTGGTCGATGGCGGCGATATTTCGGGTGCAACCACCGCAAACCTCATGATCGCGAATGCGGAAGCGGCTGACGAAGGCAACTATCACTGCGTCGTGACGGACGGCTGCGTTGTCGCAACGAGTGACGTTGTGAGGCTCGAAGTTCCGGGATCGCCTGCCAGCATTACCGATCAGCCAGAATTCCTCACCGAACGCTGCGCTGGGGAGGAAGTGACATTAATTGTCACTGCGACCGGTTCTGAGCCGCTGCATTACGAGTGGCGCAAGGACGGACTACCCTTTGGAGCGCCGGACGTGCCGGCGCTGAATCTGACTAACGTCTCCACCGACGATACCGGCGATTACACTTGTTTTGTTTCCAATGCATGCGGGTCGGAGCTTTCGACGGTCGGCGAAGTGCGCATCGGCGGCGGCATTTTCACCATGCAGCCCGCTGACCAATGCGTGGAATCGGGTGAAACCGTCGTCTTGCAGGCCGCTGCTACTGGCAGCGGTTTCTTTTGGGCGTGGACGAAGGATGGCGGTGCGGTGTCCAACGGCGGCCAGATTTCCGGTGCGTCGACAGGTACGCTGACCATCACCAACGCAACTGCAACCAATGCGGGCGAGTATGTTGCCTTTGCATTCAACACTTCCCCGCTATGCGTCAACAGCAGCAACGCCGCGACGGTGACCATTGACGGCTGCAACCCTTGCCCGACGCCCGGTGATTTCGATGACGACGGCGATGTTGATCTGTTGGATGTCCAGTTTTTTGTCGAATGTTTCGACGAAAACGTATTTATCGAACCGGCATGCGAGTGCGTGAACCTGAGCAGCGGTTCGCCGGTCATTGACCTTGCGGATTGGGATGTATTCGCGCCGTTGATATCCGGCCCGTAATGCGTGGTCCGTAGGGTCCGCTGTGTGGACCGCTATTGCAAAAAACGCCTAACGAATCGGTCCGCATAGCGGAACCTACATTCAATCCTCAAGCGAAACCAGATATTCGCAGCCGATCAGGAAACCGTCGTTGGTCAGCGTGCGATGGCGCACCACCGTCGGAACCATCGGGCTGTCAGCCTCTCCCCAAAACAATCGGATGCGCACGATCGAACCGACATCGATCGACCGCCGGTAAAGAAACGCAATCCCACCAACGGACGCATCGTGCAGGGCCGCGGCTTCTTCCTGCTCGGGGTTACGCGGATCGATGATGGCCAGCGGCCAGGTGCGTTGATTGCGACGATGTGTGCGGCAACCCGTCGCCCGCGTTGTATCGCATCGACGTTGCGATATCGCCAGGAATCGCAACATCACTTCGCGAACCTGCGCGCTGGTTGATGGTATTGTCGCCACGCCCATGAACTCCCCTCTCGGTCGAATCAAACATACGATCCACCGGTCAAGTGGGGCAATCGGCGCATTATCGCGAGGCGCAGTTCCGGAAGTTATCAGCCGTTCGCGTGGCAAGAGTCCGCGCAACGTGCTATGTTAGCCGGAATTCCACTCAATACGGACGCGCGATATGGGACTTGCAAAAGAAGGCCTTCGGGAAATCATCATCTCGACGTTGGTGCTGGGTGCCGTGGCTTGGGGGCTAAGCCTCGTGCATTGGTCACTTGCGCTGATTCCGTCTGCAGTACTGCTTTGGGTGTTCTGGTTTTTTCGCGATCCGAAGCGCCTTGCGAACGTCGATAGCAACGTACTCATTTCGCCAGCCGACGGAACGGTCACCGAAATCGTTCACCTCGATCATCACGAACAAATCGGCGGGCCTGCGATTCGCGTTGGTATTTTCCTGAGCATTTTCAACGTTCACATCAATCGTTCGCCGTGTGCAGGTACCGTGCGCAGCGTCAGCTATCAACCCGGAAAGTTTCTCGACGCTCGGCACGAAGATGCGGGGCGCCTCAACGAGTCAAACACGCTGCTCATCGATCCCGCTTCGCCCATCGCCGGGCCGGTCATCGTTCGGCAGGTGTCCGGACTGATCGCCCGACGCATAATCTGCCATGCCAAGGCTGAAACCAAGCTTGTTTGCGGTGAGCGCTTCGGGCTGATTAAATTTGGTTCGCGAACCGAGCTGATCGTTCCCGATATACAAGGGATCGAAATCAAAACGAACGTCGGCGACAAAGTGCAAGCCGGGCTTACCAGCCTCATCGTCTGCACTGGTTAAACCGTGTTCGACGAACGCAGTGAGAGGTAGACTCAGGGAGAGACTATGAAAATCGTCGATGAAAACGGCAAGTCAGTTCCGCAACCAAGGTCGGTACGACGACTCCGAACCATCGCTGTCCTGCCGACGATGCTGACGCTGGCCAACATGCTTTGCGGGTTTGCGGCTGTTTACCTTTGCATGCTCGGTTTGATCGATGCGTTTACCGGCGTAGGTGCCGCTGACAAGACGACCCTCAACCGTCAGATGATTGAAGATTTGCTTCCGACGTATGTTTCGGTCGGTGGCGTGCTGATATTCCTCGGAATGTTCTTCGACGGAATGGACGGCCGCGTCGCCCGCATGACCACGGGAACGACGAACTTCGGTGGTCAACTCGACTCTCTCGCTGACATGATCACGTTCGGAATCGCTCCAGCGATGTTGGTGATCGTGATGATCCTGACCGGACACCACGAAGGACTTGAAGGGCCATTCGTCAAACAGCGCTTCGCGTGGGTCGCCGGCGCGATCTACGTCAGTTGCTGCGGATTGCGCCTGGCGCGGTTCAACGTCGAGCATGCTGAAGGCGACTTGAAACACAAGCGTTTCTTCGGCTTACCCAGTCCGGGAGCAGCTGCCCTCGTCGCGTCGCTGGTCATTTTACACGAACACGTTGCCGACGTACGCGGCGCGAAACTCGTCAACTTGATGCCGGTCATCACCGTCATCGCCGGCTTGCTCATGGTCAGTCGCGTGCAATACGTCCACATCGGCAACACGTACCTGCGAGGCCGCAAACCGTGGGGATACGTCGTGCTAATGGTACTCGTAGCCGGAACATTCATCGCCGCCCCATCACCGACCCTAGCCGGCATCGTAGCCATCTACGTCCTGAGTGGCCCGATCAACACGTTATTCAAGAGGAAAAAAAGAAAGCACAAATCAGAATCCGGAACGCCAATCTCCGAACCAAACGCGAACGTACCCGAATCCGGCCAGGCGAATTCGGCGTCGTAGAATAACCGACATCTCCAATTCGTTGGCAATGGAAATCCTTGCTATGTTTCCGGATGAGGCGGCATGTACGGAGTGCAATTACTCGCTTCGTGGTTTGTCAGGTCCAAAGTGTCCAGAATGCGGCACCACATGCGACCCAGGAACTCGGCGCACATATAGACTTCCCGATGATGGGAACAGCCACAAAACTACCGCGTTTTGCTTCATTGCAACCGTGGCTACCTACGTCGCTCTATGCTGGATTACGTTCGTATTGCGTGTTGGCGAAAGGAACTGGCCTTTTTCATGGAGGTGTCTTGGGCCTTTGACGTTTCTTCGCGCCAAGTTTCCGGCGATGCTCCTCAGCGCCATTGCTGTCCCGTGTCTACTGCTCGTACTTGTATTCGCGTTTAGGCCCAGAAGAGTTACCGCCGTCCTCGTGATCATCGCATACGCAATATGGTATTCTTTTGGTTGGTTGAGCTGGTTAGGCCACAATTCTGTGTGAAGCACAGCGCGACGGATGGCAACAGTTTTCAAACTCGGGTTCGCGATATTCTTATGAGCCGCTCACTAGCTCGACGGGATCGCTAACAGCGCAAATCAAATCGAATCCGTCACACGTCTCACATCTGCGCCCACCGCTTTTAGCTTCTCTTCGATTTTCTCGTATCCGCGGTCGAGGTGGTACATGCGTTGCACTCGCGTTTGGCCCTTCGCCAGCAGGCCGGCTAGGACCAGGGCCGCTGATGCTCGCAGGTCTGATGCCATTACGGGTGCGCCGACTAGTTTCTTGACGCCTTCTACGATGACGGTTGGCCCTTCCTTGCGCAGGCGGGTGCCCATTCGATTGAGTTCGGCGACGTGCAGGAAGCGGTCGGGGAAAATCTTTTCGGTGATGACGCTGTTGCCGTCGGCCAATGACAGCAGCACCATCGTTTGGGCCTGCAAGTCCGTGGGGAAACCGGGATACGGTTGGGTTGTGATTTCGGTCGGGTCCAGTCGGCGCGACGACGATACGTTCACGCCCTTGTCGCCTTTTTCGATGTTCAGCCCGACCCGTCTCAGCGTATCGACAAATGCGACGAGGTGGTCGATGCGACAATCCTTCAGCGTCAGTTCACCGTTGCTGACTGCCGCTGCGATCATGAATGTTCCGGCTTCGATTCGGTCTGGGATGACTGTGTGTTCTGCCCCATGAAGCGACGCGACGCCTTCGACGACGATGCGCGGTGTGCCTTGCCCTTCGATACGTGCGCCGCATTTGTTTAAGAAGTCTGCAAGATCAACGATTTCCGGTTCGCAGGCGGCTGACTCGATGACGGTGCGACCTTCAGCCAGGACGGCGGCCATCAAAACATTCGCGGTTCCGGTGACGGTTGATCCGAACGCGCCGCCGAGGAACAACTCCGACCCGCGCAGTTTTTTGGCTTTCATCACGAAGTCGCCGTTGACGAGATCGGTATCGGCACCGAGTGCTTCGAGGCCTTGAATGTGCAATCGCACCGGTCGATCGCCAATCGCGCAACCGCCCGGCATGGAAATCTGCGCCTTGCGCCTTTTTGCGAGAAGCGGACCCAGTACGCAGATGCTCGCCCGCATTTTGCTGACGAGTTCGTACTCGGCGTGACAGTTCATTTCGTCTTCAGCCCGCAGGTGAAGCGCGCCGGATTTGTCGCGTTCGGTTTCGACGCCGAGTCGATTGAGCAGCACGCACATTTGTCGAACGTCGCGAAGGTCAGGAACGTTGTGGAGGATCGTTTCGCCTTCGCACAGGATGCAGGCGGCCATGATGGGTAGGGCAGCGTTTTTCGCCCCACTGACCGGAATGGTTCCTTTGAGACGATTCCCTCCCTGGATAATCAAGCTCTCCACAGCATTACCTCGCGAATATGAATGTGATTTGAATGAGACGTACGGCAACCGCGCCGCTGGCATCATAACCGATTCGTGGTATCCGCCAAACGGTTGTATTTGGCGGCGATGGATGGGCGGTATCGCTGACTGTTTGGCTGTCATTCCCGCGCACGCGGAAATTCGGGCGCATGCGTCATCGCTGGCAAGAGCATTGCCAGCCGAAGGGTCTATGGCGACCGCGAGCAGTGCAGAAACCCGTGTGCTTTCATCGTGCGATTCTGGATTCCCGCTTGCGCGGGAATGACGATAAAGCGCGAAGGCCTCCAAGAAACCGCTGTCGCCGTGTTACTGTTTGCGTTTGAATGACATGACCCGTTCGTGCCCACCGACGGTGTCGCGCCAAATTTGCGGTGGGCCGAATCCACCTGCCTTCTCGAAAATATTCATTACTTCCTCCGCTTGCGTCTCGCCGATCTCGATCAGGACTGTCCCGCTTGGGTTGAGTATGCGTGGCGATTCGGCTGCAAATATGCGATAAAATGATAATCCATCGGCTCCATCGTGGAGGGCGATGTGCGGTTCGTGGTTCTTGACGTTTGGCGGCAGGTCAGCCAATTCGGACTCGGCGACATAGGGCGGATTGGAAACGAGAACATCGAAGCCCCCGTCGGTAATTGCGTTCGTTGGAATCTCCAACCCGGAACATTCCACGAATTGGATACGGTCAGCCACCCCGTGCGTTTCGGCGTTTTGCTTCGCCAATTCCAGAGCCGGTTGCGAAACATCCGTTGCGACGAAATTCACCTTCGGCGCGTTCTTGCAGGTCGCGACGGCGATGCAGCCGCTGCCCGTCCCAATTTCCAGCAACCAAATGGGTTCTGAATTCGACGCAGTGAGTTCAAGTGATCGCTCGACGAGCATCTCGGTTTCGGGGCGAGGGACCAGGACATCTGGTGAGACTTCGAATTCGAGGCTGTAGAATTCCTTGAATCCCACGAGATACGCGATGGGAACATGGTCGGCAGCCCGATTAACGAATTCGCGAAACGTCACCAACTCGTCTGCCGAAGGCACGCACTCGAATTGCGTATACAGTTGCAACCGTACACAACCCAGCGCCTTGGCCAGCAGGATTTCTGCAGCCAACCTTGGCTCGTCCAAACCCTTTCGTTCAAAGAATGGCTTGGTCCATTCGAGCAGGCGTTGAATCGTCCACTCTTGTTCTGCGGGGGGGGTACTCATGCTCGCCAACTATAGGTGCGGTTTGTACTTGTCGCCAGGGGCAGGCTTGTTCAGTACCACATGCGGGCGACGGCATCGGGGATGAAGTCGGGGTTGCCGGCCATCCGATTGCGATAGTCGTCGCGCGTGCGCGCCCAGCGCGTGGGCCAACGGTCGAGTTCGGCTTGCTGTTTGCTTCGGAGGAGTTCGAGTGTGTACGCGAGGCGTTTTTCGTGATGCGGTTCTGTCGCTGAAATGATGTCGCTAATTCTCTTGAGGCGTTGGGGCGATTCCTGCTCGCGGGCGTAGACGGCTCGGTTGACGGCGCCGATATTCTCCCAGCGGCTTATCGAGGCTTCCTCGAACCGTTCATTTGTGCAGCCAACCACCACAATGGCGAGCAGGCTGGCTGCCGTAAGAACTGAATACCGGTAAGTCGTTTTGCGGTGGATCATAAGCTACCTATCGACCAATCCATGAGCCTCGCATAAGTGTAAGGCCGAGCCAGCGCAACGCCCAATCCTCGCCCGGTGAACCATTGTTCCAACGACAGCGGCCACGGTTGCAAGCCACCCCAAAAATGGTATCGTTTCACGTTGCCTTGGTGCCATTTGGGGCAAGGCAAGCCGGTTTTTTTCGCTATTGGGCGAGTTTGATCGGTTCAATGGTGGGTGTAGCTCAGTTGGCTAGAGCGCCAGGTTGTGGTCCTGGAGGTCGCGGGTTCGAGCCCCGTCACTCACCCTTCCATCTAATCCGGTTTGGCGATCGTCTAAACCGTCATGGCTCTAATCAATCGATGCAGCCGACGCGATCACCTTGAGTTCTACGTTGATCGGTGTGGGCAGGCAGTTGATTTCGACGGTCGTTCGCGTCGGGTTGGGGTTACCTTCGCCGGCGAAGTGTTCCGCATAGAGTTTGTTGAACGTCGCGAAGTCGTCTTTCATGTTGGTCAGGAAAACCTGCACGTCGAGAATGTCATTCCACGACGCGCCGGCATCTTCCAACACCGTGCGGACATTTTCAAAGACGGCGATCGTTTGTTTGGCGATGTTGTACGACACAACCAATCCGTCGGCATCCATGGTCACGCCGGGAATCACTTTCGTGCCTCGCTTACGGGGGCCGATGCCCGATAGGAAAAGCAGGTCGCCAGCCCGTTTGGCATGTGGGAAGGCTCCAACAGCTTCTGGGGCGCGATGACTGACGATGTTTTTGTTTTCCGATGCGCTCATCTGAAATCATCTCGAATGTTGGATCGCGTGTTTGTCAGGTGCCGGGAATCTGAATGCAGACGTTCTTCGGTTCCGTATAGAACCTCAGTGCTTCATCGCCGCCTTCTCTGCCGACGCCGCTTTGTTTCATTCCGCCGAATGGTACGCGTAAGTCCCGCACCATCCAGCAGTTGACCCATACGGTTCCGGATTGAATTCGTTCTGCCACCCGATGGGCACGCGATACATCGCCTGTCCACACCGACGATGCCAATCCGTATTGCACGCCGTTGGCATATTCGACAACTTGATCTTCGCTGTCGAATGGTGTCACCGTCACCACCGGCCCGAAGATTTCTTCCTGATTTACGCGGCAATCGACGGACAGTTGGCTGATCACGGTCGGTGCGAAGAAGTATCCGTCCTTGCAGCGATCGTTCAAGCCATCGGGCGGGTTACCACCGCATAAAATCGTTCCGCCTTCTTTGCGGGCGAGGGCGACGTATTGCGTGACTTTTTCCAGTTGTGTACCCGATACCAGTGCGCCTTGATCGGTGTCTTCTTCGAGTGGATCGCCGACTTTCAGCCGCTTGGCCTTCGAGACGAAACGATCCAGGAAGTCGTCGTACACGCTTCGTTCAATGAACATTCTCGAACCGCACAGGCAAACCTGCCCTTGATTTGCAAATGACGATCGGAGGCTTCCGTCCATCGCGGCATCGAGGTCAGCATCGGCGAAGATGATGTTTGGATTTTTACCGCCAAGTTCGAGACCGACTTTCTTGAACATGGGGGATGCGTCGCTGGCGATCCTCGCACCTGTGGCTGTTCCGCCGGTGAAAGAAATCGTTGGTACTTTTGGATGTTTGACCAGTGCTGCTCCGGCTTTTGCGCCCAAACCGTGAACGATGTTGAGGACGCCGGGTGGTAATTCTGCTTCCGTGCAGAGTTCGCTCAGGAGGTAGGCGGTCATCGGCGTCACTTCCGACGGTTTGCCGACCACGGTGTTTCCCGTTGCAAGCGCCGGTGCGATTTTCCATGTAAACAGGTACAGCGGTAGGTTCCAGGGCGAGATGATGCCAGCCACCCCGCGCGGTTGACGCAGTGTATAATTGAATCCGACGCCTTCCATCGCGTGGACTTCGCTTTTGGCGTGGAGCATCGCGGTTGCGAAGAAACGCAGGTTCTTAGCCGCACGCGGAATATCCAGCGATCTTGCGAGCGACAGTGGCTTGCCGTTGTCGATGCATTCCGCTTTTGCAAGTCTCTCGACATTTTCTTCTACCAAGTCGGCCAACCGCATGAGGATTTTGCAGCGATCTTCGGCTGATCGTTTCGACCAAGCCGGAAAGGCATTGCGGGCGGATTCGACTGCCGCTTCGACATCGCGCTCGTCGCTATCTGCAACTTGCGAATACACTTGTCCAGTTGACGGGTCGACATTGTCGAGGTATTCGCCGGAGATCGGTTCGGCTGACCGGCCGTTGATGTAATTCGTAATTCGCTGCATCGCTCGCCATCTGCTTCTTGGAACAGTGCCATGGTGTGGCACTTGTTGCATAACTCAATCGCCAACCGCATCGACTTCCGGCCCGATTGCATATTATTGGACAATTGAGGGCGTCGCACAAACTCAAGTTCTTGGCGGTTGACGGTGTTTCTTTGACCGGCTGATATTGCATGATTAAATCGTTATCGGTCTTGAAACCGGATATGGGCTTCTTGTATGCGTCTTTCGGCGTTTGTTGGAACATCGTACCGTTAAGTAGGGGTATCGCCGTGCCGATTCAGATCTTGAGATTCTCGATTTTCGGCCCCCAATTGCCGCGACGCATCATTGGAGCATGATTGCCCATGCCGCAGGATCCGACCATCAGCCTCGATGAACTGTTTGAATCTGCGCAGATAGAATCTGTTCAGGGCGTCGGATCGAGCGCTTCTTCCGAGAGTCCAAACCCAGGCGATTCCAGCCAACGCATGTCGAACGGGTTGATCAGTCTCGATGAACTTCGCTGCGAATTCATCGAATCGATCCGGGCAGGCATGACGGCGATGGACGATATCTACTCGGAAGACGGTGTGCTGCTCTTGTCGGCAGGGTCGCGAATCACCCCTCGGTTTTTGCAACTGCTGCGCGAGCGTGGCATCTTTCATGTTCAACTCGGTGCGCCTTCCGATCGTGCGGATGAGAGTGCGGATTCCGACGGGTACGAATTACCGATCGATATCGGGCATGACTTTCAGACGCCCAGAACCCGCGCACTCGACAAACGACTTGATGGCGCGCTCATGGTCCCCGTCAAGATCAACTCGATCAAGGCTTGGCGACGACCGCGCTTATCCATCGATGATCTGAAAAATGAAGCCGCTCAAGGTCTCGAACAACACACAGTAACCACGACTGCTGTTGCCGACATTTGCGACTCGCTGCGTTCCGGCAGAAAAATTTCGTCATCCGAACTTCGCAAGCACATCAATCACTTTGTCAATATTTCCACGTTTGACTTCGACCTACTCCCTCTAATCGTCGCTATGAAGAGTGGGCCTGACGACTATCTTTACGATCATTGTGTCAACGTCGCGCTTCTCACGTTGTCGATCGCCGCGCAACTTGGAATGGATCGGGAAAGCGTCACCGAACTGGGCCTTGGCGGATTGCTTCAAGACATTGGTATGATGCGGGTGCCCGAATCGATACGCCTGGGCAACGGGGAACTTGGCGGTCGCGAATGGCACGAGATTCACCTGCACCCGCTGCATACCGTGGAGATGCTATCGAGCTTGACCGGGATTCCGCAATCGGTGAAATTCATCGGGTACCAAGCCCACGAACGCATCGATGGCAGCGGTTATCCCAACCATCGTCGTGCAGACAAGCTGCACATGTTTTCACGCATCGTTTCTCTAGCTGACGTCTTTGCGGCGATGACGAGCGAGCGACCCTACCGCGACGCCATGAAACCCTACGAAGCCGCCAAAACCATCCTGCTCAAAGGGACAGCCAACCAGTTCGACCGCACACTGGTGCGTGGATTCCTCGACACAGTTGCGCTGTTCCCAATTGGTAGCACCGTTATTCTTAGCGATGAAACGCATGCCCGCGTGCTCCGCGCCAACCCTGATTCTCACACCAAGCCCGTCGTCGAAGAGATCGATCAAGAAGGGCAATCCACCGGAAGAGTGATCGATTTGTCCGACGAGCCCGACCTCATCGTCATCAAAGCCAACTAGATATAGCAACCTGTCATGCCAATATACTCCGATTTTCAGCGACTCACTGATTCGTAGATCGAGTGGTTGGGATTGATGCCGAGGGATGTTATCATCGCTCGTCCGATCAATAACGTCGCTTTGGCGGCGAGTTTAGAGGTTGAAATGAGCGACGAACGAAAATTTAGATTTCTGCTTTGGGCTGGGATGATGTTTCTGGTGACCGGCTATCTGTCTTGCGTTGAGCTGAAGTACATGATGTGGGGAGAAACGACGGACGCCAAAATCATGAAGGTGACCAAAGGCACGGAGAAACGTGGGCGGTTTCAACCGAGTCGGCCAATCTGGGGCGTGCGTTTTGCGTATGACGATCTTGACGGTACGAAGCGCGAAAACGTGATCAACATGCCAATCGAATGGAAAGAGCCGACGGAAGGCACTTTGAAGATTGACTATGTTCCCGGTAAAGAGCGTGAGTCGCGGCTGCACGGCAAGAAGAATCGCGTTCCGGTATACATGTTCGGCGGCGCGATTGCGTTTATGTTGTTTGTGTTTATTAAACTCTTTCGGCAGGCGTATGATTGAGTCGTATGCTGTCGGGTCGATGACCCAAACTACACGTACTCTTTCAATAGCGGAGTCTTGAAGCTGTGCAGCCTGAGGAAATACCGGATTTAACATACTTTTTGAAAGCGTATCTGCATCAGGACTACCTTCTGGACAGCACTGATGATATTGAAGCTCTTCATGGATTCTTGAATGACAATCCTCCAGAAGCTGCCGGGGCGGTACTCAGGGACTTAAGGTATGTTATTTATTCCGACTTGTCGGACGATGAAATACGGCGCTTGATTCTCCAGTGTGGAAGTTTCTTCGAACCGACACTTGCAGGCATAATTCCTAGGAAATGGTTGGCAGAAGTTGAAAAAGAGATTCTGGAGCGGATGCCTTAGCAAACGAATTTACGGTTACTTTGATCCTACTGGCGTATCTAGTAGTCCGTAGCGGCGCATTTTTTTGTATAGGGTGGTTCGGTTTATGTCTAGCATTTCAGCCGTTTGTTGACGGTTCCAGTTGTTGACGCGTAGGGCGGCTTCTATGACGGTGCGTTCTGGGCCTTCCAGGGCTTTTTTTAGCGATGTGTTGGGGAACGTGATGTCGGTTGGGGCTAGTTGACCTTGCTCTATGATTCGCGGTGGTAGGTCTTCGGTGTCGATTTCATTTCCTTTTGATAGTACGACGGCGCGTTCTACGGCGTTTTCCAACTCGCGGACGTTGCCTGGCCAGGGGTAGCGCTGCATGGCGCTGATGGCGTCTTCGGTGAAGCCGGTGATTGTGCGACTCGACTCTTGGGCGAAGCGATCGAGGAAGTGGCTGGCGAGCAGGGGGATGTCGCCGACGCGCTCTTGCAACGTTGGCATGGTGATGGTGACGACGTTGATGCGGTAGAACAGGTCTTCGCGGAAGTTTCCGGCTGCTACCTCTTCTTCTAGGTTCTTGTTGGTTGCGAGGACAAGGCGCACGTCAACCGTTTCGGTCTTGTTGCTGCCAACGGCTTCGAATTGTTTGGACTGTAGTGCCCGAAGCAGTTTGACTTGCAGGGCGGGCGACGCGGTGGCGATCTCGTCGAGAAACAGCGTGCCTTCGTCGGCTGCTTTGAACTTTCCGATCTTGTCTGCGACCGCTCCCGTAAACGCTCCGCGCACGTGGCCGAACAATTCACTTTCGAGCAGCGATTCGGGGATGGCACCACAGGCGACTTCGATGCACGGTTTGTCGCGTCGCGGGCTTTGATGGTGAATCATGCTGGCGACGAGGGATTTACCGGTTCCGGATTCGCCCTGGACGAGTACGGTGACCTTGGAATCGGCGACGGCTTCGATGAGGTCGTAGATTTTCTGCATGCGGTAGTCTTGCCCGACCAGGTTGCCGAGTCCGAAACGCATGTCGAGTTTTTGTTTTAGCTCGTTGTTTTCGAGGATGAGCGATTGCTGGCTCAGGGCGCGCTCGACGATGAGTCGCAGTTCGTCGTCGATGATCGGTTTGGTAAGGTAATCGTAGGCACCCATCTTGATGGCTTCGACGGCGCTTTCGATGGTGCCGTAGCCGGTGATCATGACAACGACGGTCTCGGGCCAGCGCTTGCGAATGACTTGCAGTAGTTCGAACCCGTCACCGCCGGAAAGATTGATGTCGCTGATAACAACGTCAGCCGGTTGCTGTTCGAGGCGGGTGAGTGCATCGGAAAGACTGGTTGCGCCGGCAACGTCGTACCCTTCCAGCGACAGCATTTCCTGAAGCGATTCGAGGATGATCCGGTCATCGTCTACGACGAAGAGTTTGGGTTTGCGCTCTTTCATTGTGGCGAATCCTTCAGGTTGTGCGGGTCATTGGCGATAGCTTGATTCGATTCGGGCGACTGGGTCGGAATTTGAACGAGAAACGTAGCCCCACCGCTCGGGTTGCTGGCGGCGGATATGGTTCCGCCGAGTTGTTCGACGTATTCGCGACAGATTGCCAACCCGAGTCCCGTGCCTTTGCCGACTTTTTTCGTTGTATGAAACGGTTTGAAAATCTGATTGGTGTCTTCGGGTAAGCCGGTGCCGGTGTCTTCGAAGCGGATGATGATGTCGTCGTTGACGATGCCGCTGGTGATTGTGAGGCGACCACCATCGGGCATGGCGTCGATTGCGTTGCGGATGATGTTTCCGCAAACTTGCAGGAGTTTGGTTCCTCCGAGCGAGGGCATGCGGTCTTCGTCGCTGAGGCAGGCGGCGATGATGACTTCGTTGATGTCAGCCGGTTCGCGTAGCATGTGGATCGCTTCTTCGACGATCCAGTTGACGTTGCGGTCGTCTTCAGCGTCGGGAGTTCCTCGTGAGAATTCGAGCAAGTCGGAGATGATTTCGGCCATCCGCTTCATGCCTGCTGATGATTTGTTGAGGTATTCGTCGAGCTTTTCGGTTTGTCCGACTTCGATGGCGCGTCGGGCGAGGTTGATGTAGCGGAGGCTGCCGTCAAGCGGGTTGTTGAGTTCGTGGGCGACGCGGGCGGCCAATCGTCCGACAGCAGCCAAGCCGGCTGAATGGGCGAGTTGGTATTCGAGTTCTTGTTGGCGGCTTACATCTTGTGCGAGAAGCAGCGTGCCGTATTGGGTGGTCTCGTCGAGTCGCAGCGGTTGGAACGACAGGTCGAGCGATCTCGGAGACGAATCTGCGCAGATGCAGCGGACAGATTGATAAACGCGAGGTTCGATTGAGTTCGCGACGGTTCGAATTTGTTCGAGCCATTCGGGTTGTGTGCTGCTGCCGACGAGTTCGAGTTGGATCGTGTTATTCGCTCCGAATAAGTTTCGGGCTTCCCGGTTTCGGTAGAGGCATTTTTGCGAAGCGTCCCAGAGTATGGCCGCGCTGGGTAGCAGGTCGCCAATGGACTCGAGTGCTGCGACGAGGTTGGCAGCAGAGTGCAGTGCTGGGGTTGTGCTGGAAACGTTGGGCATGTTGATTTCGCGTAGCGTAGAGGCGAGCGCGTGGGCCCACTCGGTGGCATCTCTGGATGTTCAGTTTGATGCGACGACGCGCATCGAAACTTTGTTCTTAGCGTGTGTATCGGAAGAACAGATGAGATGTGGAAGGCAATTGTTGCCTTTGGGCATCATCTATTGCGCTTTTGGTAACGGTGCGTTGCTTCTGGTCACTCGAAACGCTGGGGGCGTGATTACAAAAAACACTGGGTGGCGGGCACCCAGTGGCAAACGTTTGATCGTGTGTTGTCTACTTTGAATGGACGGCTGCTTCGGTACTCGCGTTTATGCGAGTGGTTGGCCGGTGAAGATGGCGATGATGATTCGGCTGACCAGATCGGAAACGCCGGTGAAGACGCCGTCGGCGGCTGCGTCCGCGAGGTCGCATCCGCACATGAAGGTGCAGGCGAAGACTGACGTGGTCCAGAGGGCGATGCGTTTGAGCGGTTTCATTTCGATTGACTCCGTTTCGCTTGATTCGCGTTTGTGTTGTGCGAGATTAATCCAAAGAGAGTGTTTGTGCTATCGATTGCTTTCAGAAACGCCAGGATAAGCCCGCCCCCGCGAAAAAGTCGTCGGCTTCTTCGTTGAGTCCGGCACCGGCGCGAATATCGACTTGCAGGTTGTTGTTGATCAGGTAGGTAAATCCGCCGTTGACGGTATGGGCGCAGTCGCTTTCGCGGGTGTTGTGATAAATGCCGAAGTACTCCACATATGTGCCCAGGCGTTCGGTGAGGGATACACCCAGGCTGATCGACGCTGCCGACTGTACGTAGCGGCGGCCATCCTCGACAGGGGTTCCGACGATGAATTGGCCCGCCAAGGCTGCGTTATCGGATAAGTCGTACGCCCAAAGTAACCCGAGCAATGGTTCAACGTCGCCGGGAGAGATGTTGCTGCTTCCAGTGGGGAAAGTCATGCCTCCGAGGATGGCGAGGTTCGGGCGAATGCCGTCCTGTTCGGCGATTTTCAATTTGAATCCGAGTTCAAAGTCGTTTGCGCCCTGGTCCCAAACTTCATCGCTGACGCGCCTTCCGGCAGAGTTGCGCGCCGTGTCGTGCGTTTCAGTGTATGAATATCCAGCCCAGCCGAATCGGAGTTCGAAGTTATCGACGACACCCATGCGGAGGAGCAGTTCGGGGGCGGTGTGATCGCGGGTGCGGACATCGTCTTCGCGGTCGTAGGTGAAGGTGTACCCCATTTCAAGTTGGAACCTGCCGACAGGGATGGCCTCGGTGCTTTCGGTGAAGTCGGGTCGATCGGTGACAAGGTTGTCGTCGATGGGGGCTTTGTAGAGACCGAACCAGCGTAGTTTCGGTTGATCCTGCTGGTCGTAGTCTGTGGCACCGTTGGTTGGTTCAGGCGAATCTGCCTTCAAATCAAACGATGTATCATCTTGCGGAAGTAGTGCATCTTGCGCGAGTGCCATGTTTTGACACAAAAATACGTGACACATCAAGATCGACAACGATGCGGTGGGGTTGTTTGGCATGCGCGTTGCGTTCATGGGTAGTGTTTGTCCTGTATGCCGGCTGATGGCGTTTCCGCAGTGAGATTAGAGTGCGTTACGGCATTATCCCAATACCACGTTAGTTTACTAAAGATACGAAAGGTAGCACAGGGTACAAAAAATTGAGTCATTGTCAAGAATATGTCCAAAGAAAATATGTCATCTGGGAGCGAGATGGGCCGGTAATCACAAGGGTTTGTCAGATCGGTAATTAGGGCAAAGTCCGTAGCGAAAGGATGTTTCCAGTATCAAAAAACGGGGTTTTATCGCCAATGAAGTGTTGCTTTCCCCGATTTTTTGGTGTATAGTATGGTTGTTGTGGCGGAGAGAGAGCAATCCCCGCCCAATGCCGTATCCGTTGGCAGTACCTTTTGCGTCAGTACTTTTGAAATCAGCGTATCACTCGCAGGGCTATTGTCCTTTGTGGATGGTTTGTGTGTCGAGAATGTCCGATGGACATTTCGGCCAGTTGGTTGGTTTCGCCATCGGACCACGGATTTAGAGAGAGCGTCCCCAAGAGAACGCTTTTCATTTGAAGTTTAGGTTTGAGCTTTTCGGGTTGGCGTTTTGCGAGTCAAAACGATCGCCTCTGATTGCTATATCTGTTGGTGTGCGCCGATGACTTGACCTGCTTCGGTCATTCGGCACATCCGGGAGAGAGGAGCCTCGACGGAACCCTACCTCCTTCTGTCGAGGTGCGACCCGCTGAACTTGTTTCGGCATCGGGTTGCGAAAGAGAGCGCTGTACGGAATTGAGAGAGCTGTACGGCATTTTGAGAATTGGTGCGGACCTGAGAGACCCGCGCTTGTTTTCAAGGGTTGATGCGGAGGTGAGAGACCCGCGTCGACTACAAAGGAATTGGTACGGAGGTGAGAGACCCGTACCAGCTTCCAGTTGCAGAGAGAGCACATGAGAGAGAGCGGCCAGTCTTCCCATGGACTGGCAGAGCGCACCAACAGATGAATTCCCAAGCCTGGGACGAAAGTGGCAGTGTCCGGCGCGAGAGAGCCCGGACGCTGCCTCTTTTCGTTTTACATAACACAATTCGATTTTTTAATTGCAGCCAGCTTGACCTTCGCGTTCATAATCGATGTGCGACATACGTTCAGTGCCCCACTCTTCTGCTTTGCTCAAAGATGGGTGCCCGTGCCTAAGTGATGGGAAGCTAGAATGAAGGAATATCTATATGTCTTTGGTTACGAAACGCCCGTGCAAAGGAAGAATAACGCACAGCACGGTTGGGACGATGAGGATAGTCATGCACTCTACATACTGGCCAGCAATGAACAAAGAGCCCTCAAATGGGGGCATCAAATTGCCGAACGCTTCATTGAAGCATTGTACGATGACCCAAACGCAAGCTGGAGTCGTGGAGAACATGCGGCTTGGATTGAAACTGAGGACCGTTTTACCAAAGACCAGGTGCGACAGATTCCGAACGTGAAAGACGGCGAATATCCAGATATTCGAAAGATGGTTTTGGAGTCATTGCGGAATGATAGGTCGTGATGTCCAGTCGCGCTGGTTGGGTTATCGACCCGACGAACCCTACCAATCCGGTGCCGGGTCGATGACCCGATCTACGCTTTGCTCTGCGACTGCTTGTTACTGCTGCTCGTCAGCCGACGGGCCGTAGAGGGCTGGGACTGGGATTTCGTTCAGGCGGTAGTAGACGCACAGGTGGCCGCGGTGGTGGATCGAGTGGTTTAGTACCCATGTTCTTATGACGGCTAGTTTTGGGAGTTGGATTAGTGTTTCGCCTTGGGCGAGTAGCTTCCAGCTTTTTGCGAACTCTTCGTCGGGGGCGGCGGCGATTAGTTTTTTGGCGGTGGCTACGTTCTTGTCGAATTCTTCGAGGATTTCCTGACGACTGTTTCGCGGGGTGGTGCGGTGGGGTTCGCCGCCTTTGGGGTGGATGTCCCATTCATCCTTCTTGAGCGTGCTTTCGACCCAGCCGGGGATTTCGGCTAGGTGGCCCGCTACCCATCCGATGGTGTTGGATTTTTCGTGGACTTTCCAATCGAGATTGTCGTCGGGTACGCGTTCGAGGACTCTTCGCGTTCCGGCCATTTCTTGTTCGAATTCGGGGAGGATTGAGTCAGCGATGCTCATTGTTGGCTCCTGGGGTTCGGTTGACGATTTCTTGATGATACTTTGATGGGGGCGTTCTTCAAAACGGGAGCCAAGCGTTGTGAGTTGATTGGGCGCTTGCCAGTCCTCTCATCTTAATGCTTCGCTCAATAAAGGGGCACTGGCGCAGCTTGCATGGCGCTTTTCAGAACTTGGTTTACGGATGAAACGGAAATTCGTATCATGTTTGCCCCTCGATTTCATTCGCACGACGTTCAAATGACTTGATTCTCTGGTTGGCGTGGAGGACTGTCATGAAAAACCGAGCTTCATTTTTGGAAAGATCTTCGACCGTCGCGACCCTTGCCTACTGCATCTTCATTGGACATGCCGGTTGTCAGACGCCGGCACCGCAAAACAACAACAATAACAACGCGAACAACAATGGCGGTAATCTTTCCGACGAGGTGTTTCCGTTCGATGTAGACATCGGGCGCAACGGTCCTTTGGCCCTGAACATCGATGCTTGCGAGTCGCAGACCTTCAACGTCACGACAGGACAAGGAACTGTGTCGGCTGGCGCTGTTTCATCGGAAACGGATAGTCAGCCGCTTATCTTCATTACCATGCGTGCACCGAAGAACAGCAACAGTACGGTGTCGGTGGCTGACTGCGGGTTGGTAGCGCGGTTTGCAATTGTACCGGGTGATCTTGGCTTGGCGTTTGCGACGGGGGCGATTCGCGCGGAAGTACGCATCGAAGCCGATCAACACGGCGAGTTGGCAGACAACTACCTCACGCAAATAACGATGGACCTCGGGCAGATTTCCGACGTATCGCCGGACCTACTCGGGCAGGATTTGGGCTCTTCAGTTCTGGAGTATTGCTCGATCACGACTGCATGTACGGATTTATTGCCCAATGAGCGATTCTTTCGCGGCGTCGATCGGACGACGTTTGTTCTCGATAACATCGGTTTTCAGGTGGGTCGAGAATACATCCTTTCGATGTCACTAACAGGCAGCTTGACGTCGGTGAATGGAATTCCGAATCTTGGTGGCGAGGTTGACGTTACCGTTGTGATCGAATCACTGACGCTGGAATTCGAATAGCCGCAATCACATTGCCGTAGGAACAACACTTGATTCACTCAGGCAAGAAACCCGTTTCTCTTAATGCCTTGATGATGGCTTCGGCGTAGGCTTTTGCGCCTTTGACGTTGGGATGGCCTACCGATGCGAACAAGCAGGTGAATGGGTCATGCGGTGAGTTGGGTTCGAAGCAGGCTTTGGAGCGGAATTCGAGGATCGGGTCGGCAGGTACCAAGCCGATGTCGAGGCCGAGGCGGCGGGCGAGTTCACGATCCAGTTTCAAATCCCACACCCACGAGTCTTCGGTGAAGACAGCATGTTCCGGTCCGAACCCGGGATCGACAAGAATGATTTCGCCCTGGCTGGTGCGCTGTTCGGTGGCCTCTGCGATTGCCGATTGAAGCGCGATGGTTGACGTTTCGTAGAACAGTTCCGAATGGTTGGTGAAGGAGGCTGTGATGTTGGCAAGAAGGTCTACGTTGTCCACGTCGAAGCCTTGCGTTTGCGCCCATTGCAACAAGCTTGAGAAATCCGAGTTTGAACTGACGAACGGGAAGTATCCGGTGACGACGACCGGAACGTTAGGCGCGGAGCGATCGAGGCGGTTGAGCGTTGCCCGCATTACGTCGTTGCAGAAGAACTCGGTCGATTCGACGATTTCTTCGGGTGTGGTTTCGGTGTTCAGGATGATGCCGAGGTCCACATCGTTGATGCAGCCGTCCATCAGGATGAGGTCGGAGTCTTCCAGTTGAACGGCGGTATCAATTTGAAGGTTCACCGAGCGAAAGGCAGTCGGTACTTCGCCACCGCATTGATGGGTGCATTCTTCGTCGATGGGTGTACGGGACAGCGTCGCGCCGGAGATGGCGTACACGGTGCGGATGACCTTGCGATGGGTGGCGGACTCGATCTCGTTGGCGACAAGGGTGGAAATCTTATCGCCTTCGAGGAGGCCATTACCCCACATCACCGAATCGCCGAGAACCGTCAAGTAGAAAAAGTCCTGCACCAGTTCGATGCGGTCGCCGCCGAGCGAATCACCGGTGGAGGTTTCGTCTGCGAAGAATTCAAAAGAGGTTGACGCCGAGAGCAGTGCTGCCGGGACGGCGACAACGGCTGAACGTTTGTTGGGGCTTGATACGGAAGTACTCGGATCGATCCAGAAGACGCTGTTGTTGTCGGCAAGCAGGCTGGTGGCTTCTGCAGACAGGTCGGTGTCGTCGCAACTTTCGCTTAAATCACCGGTGGGCGATTCGTTCAATTCGATTAATGGGCTGGAAGTCTTGTCGCTGCTATCGGTTAGTTTGGCTCGGAGGTGGTCGAATTGCGAAGTGGTGATGTCGAGTTCAAACAAAATGGCGCTGGGCGATTCGGCTTCGGGGAACCGTTGTCCTTCTTCGGTTCGCAACCGGATCAGGCATGTGGGCCGATAAGCACGGATGTTCCCTACATGAGGGCGTTCAAGTTTGGCAGTTGGCTGAAGGTGAACGGTGATTGGTGCGATGCGCGAATCGGAATTACTTTTCGGGTCGATTGCGGTGTCGCAGCCGACAAGCATGCAAAAGCCAAAGGCAGCAAGGAAGGTGCTGAAAAAGTGGCGACAAGTTTTCCGCATCAAAACGATTCTCCCGGGGCAAGATTACGCGACCCCAACCGTCCGGTCGAATCGGATTCTCGCCGATTCTCAGCCTTATTGTATGTCGGATAGTAGACGGCGAGACACAAACGGGAAAGTGGCCCGGATTCGGGGTCTTGGGCCTTGGATGCTGGCATGCAGGATTCCAGATTGCACCCGAATCGGGTGGGCCTCCAAGAAGACAATCACCGACGGTTGCGCGGTCGGCGATTGTCTTGATTGGACGCTTGGAACTCAGCGCTTTTGAGCGACTGATCGAATCTTGGGGATGATTTTTTCCTGCCGGATGAGGCGCTTCTGATGTTCTTTGTCCGATTGCGAGGTCAGCACTCGGTTGTTTGAATCGAACAGTGCCGAGTATGCGAACACCGCAAAGTGATCGACGGAATTGACGGCCACGTCGATCTGGGCGACCGCGATGTCGGCACCGTGGTTGACTTCGAGTTTCTGGCGAATGCCCAGTCCCGGTACGACGGCAGCGTCGCTTTCGCTGTTCATCCATGGCGCAAATCGCTGGGCGAATTTTGGAACGCTGTCGGTGTAGTTCATCAGGTAGACCTGGTCGATGATGCCGTCGGCCATCCAGCGGAGGCCATCTTGATGATGGGTAAGGCCGCGCTTCGGAACGGAGCCCACCGCTGCGCTTAGGACGGCATTGGGGCGCGTGTCTTGCACCATGCGATAGACATCGGCGACGAGTTGGTTGACCTGATTGGTGCGCCACTGGTTCCAGGACTCAGGGTTTTGATCTGGCGATAGGCCGGTGCTTTTGCGATAGAGTTCTAGCGTACGGGCGTCGCGCGGATAGTCGGGAATCTTCTCGCCGGGGACGACGCGCTCATTCGGGAATCGAATGTAGTCCATGTGCAACCCGTCGATGTTGTAACGGGCGACGAGGTCGTGGAACACGGCGACGAGGTATTCGCGCACTTCGGGTAGGCACGGGTTGAGGCTGACATACCAGCCGCGCGACTTGCCGCCGACACTGTGGTTCAGCGGTTGACGTGTGCCCGTTCGGTCGTACCAGAACCACTCGGGGTGTTTGTAGTAGAGCTGATTTTGGATGCCGGGTTTGTCAGGGCCCTTCCATGCGGGCATGACGTTGACCCAGGCTTGAAGCATCATGCCGCGGTTGTGGGCTTCCTTGATGGCAAGGGCCAGCGGGTCGTAGCCGGGGTGTTCGTAGTTGAACCGTTCATCCCATGGTTCGAGCTTGGATGGGTATGAGACCGTTCCGTTGCCACGCACTTGGAAGAGGACGGTGTTGAATCCGCCGCGGGCGCAGTTGTCGATGATGGTGCGCACGTCGTCGGCGGTCTTGTAGTCGTAGCGGGTGACCCAGATGGCGCGCACCGGTTCCTTCATCGAGGGGTTCTGCTGGGTTATATCTTTCTTGTGGGCTACGTCTTTCTTGAACCAAGTGCATCCACTGGTCATTGTCAGCGTGAGGGCTGCAACCAGTACCAGTGCGATCCGATGGGTTTTGCTCGTTTGTTTGTGGGTCATGGCTTGTTCTTCTGAGTTTGGGTTGAGTGATCCGTTTTGTTGATTAGGCTATTGGTTATTCACTACGTGAGTCATCAATGAGTCGTATCGGTTTTTCGATTGGCGAGCAGGTATCCCCAGACAAACGCGACGATGCTTCCGATGGGTGAGTACCACGGCCAAGCGAGTACCGAGTATCTCACTTTTGCATTTTGCAATTCTGAGTTGAGAGCGTTTAGGTATTCGTAGTGTGGGAAAGGAGAATTACCGAGAACGGCAATTATTTCTTCACCATTGTTCAGACTGGCTCCGAAATGGCCAAAGAGGCAAATGGAGACCATCATTGCTAATCCTACGATCAAGATGATTGTTTGCACTGCGAATGGCAGCACTGGTTTGAGGGAATCGGGACCGCGTTTGGTCATCGCCAACTTGATAACCCAGACAGCCAGTATTATGCAAGCAGCGGCGTAGCACGCTTTTTGAGCCGTTGGGTAATGCCAAACAATCGCAAAGACGGTGAGTACGCTGAGAACGGATGACCACGCGAATCCGCGACCGTCTATTTTCAGCGGGAGGAATGCGAGGGCGAAGCCCGCGAAGAGTCCACCGGCTGCGTAACTTGCCAATGCGAGGGCCAAGTCGAGGATGTTTTCGTAATGATCGTTAACATAGTCGATCACGAAGGTCATGAAACAGAGTAGCACACCGGAAATCAGGATGAACATTCTTGATACTTTGACGGTGCGAGCGTCTTCTACGTCTTGATCGAATTCTCCTGGGGCGGCGGCTTGCAGCAACTCCAGTTTGCGTTTGCGTATTGGCAAATAAAATGCCGACATAAAGGTTTGGCTCAGAGCGGCCATGATGGAGTCGAGGCTGCTGATGGCGGCGGCGAATACACCTGCGATGATCAGGCCCTTGATTCCGACGGGCATGTGGTCAACGATGAAGATCGCAAAGATGCGGTTGGGTTCGGAGTTGTAAAGTTCGAGCGAATCGCCTTCGAGCGGGTGGGCTTGGTAGTAGGCGAACAGACCGACGCCGACCATCAGCACGGTGAAGGTGACCAGTTGACTTAGGGAACTGCTGATGATGGCCCAACGCGCGGCGCGTTCCGATTTACAGCAAAACATGCGTTGGGCGATCATTTGATCGGTGCCGTAGACACCCAGCCCGCCCCAGGTGCTGGCAATGACTCCAGTGAGCAGTGTGTAGTTGACGGTCCAGTCGGTTCTGAAATCCCAGAATTGAAATTTGTTGGCGGCTTTCCCGACTTCGATGACCTTGTCGAATCCGCCGTCGATCTTCGTGCATATCGTAAAGAACGCGAAGATCGCGCCCACAACAAATACGAGGAACAGCATCAGGTCGGTCCAGATCACCGTTGAGATGCCGCCCATGAGGGTCCACGTGACTGAGACGAGTCCGATGAAAATAACCGACCATGCCAATGACGATATATGCGTGGTGTTGGCCAACCATTCGAGTTCGTTTTTGAGGACGATGTTGAGGATGAGTGCGGTCAGGTAGACGCGTGCCGATTGGGCAAGAACGCCGCCGATGCTGAACAGCACCGTGCTTGCAGATCGGGCTACGTTGCCAAGCTGGTTGCCCATGTAGTCGTAGGGGCTGTAAATTTCCTTGCGGTAGTAAGCCGGTACCAGGACGTAGCCAACAATGAATCGAGCGATGACCGTTCCAAAGACCCCGAGCTGTAAATAGGTGAAGTTTCCGCCAGAATTGAAGACGACGAACGGGACGCAGATGAATGTTACAGCGCTGATTTCGGTGGCAATGATCGATCCGCTGACGGCATACCAAGGGAGCTTTCGTCCGCCGAGAAAGAAGTCGCGGATGGTGGCTTGCTTGCCGGCGAGGGCGTGTCCGATATAGGTCGTCACCGCGAAGTAGGCGATGACCACGCCCCAATCCCAAGCGGAAAAGTTACTGCCCATTGATGCAAGGAGTCCTTCGGTCAATTACTTTGATCCGGGTTGGTGTCGATGATTTTCGACAGTTGGCCGTCGTTTTCATCCAGCAGTTGGCGGGCGATGTCGAGATCGATTCGCTTTGCGTGCATGACCAGGGCGCACTTGACGTGTCCGTCGCTTCGTTCTAGCAGTGCTTGCGCGGTTTCGCGATCCAAGCCGGTGATGGTTTGGATTTGCCGGGTGCCGCGATCGACGAGTTTCTTGTTGGCTTTGGTGTTCACGTCGACCATCAGGTTTCCGTAGACCTTACCAATGCGGATCATGGCGATGGTTGTGATCATGTTCAGCACCATCTTGGTGGCTGTCCCGGCTTTTAAGCGCGTGCTGCCTGTGACGACTTCCGGTCCGACGAGTACGCGAATGGAGACGTCGGTTGAATCGGAAACGTGATCGCCGGTAACGCATCCGAAGAAGATTGTTTTGGCGCCGCGTTCTTTGGCGCGATCGACTGCGCCGTGAACGTATGGCGTGGTTCCGCCTGTGGTGATTCCGAAAACGACATCATTTGGCCCGACGTTTTTTTCATCGACGGCGGCAGCGCCGTCTTCGGGGTAATCTTCCGCGCCTTCGACGGCTTGGGTGAGGGCTTTGCTTCCGCCGGCGATGATACCCTGCACCATGTTTGGGTCAGACAGAAATGTCGGTGGGCATTCGGAGGCGTCGAGAACGCCGAGTCGTCCGCTGGTGCCGGCACCGACGTAGATGAGACGGCCTCCATTCTTGAATGCGGTGACGACGAGTTCGACGGCATTGCAGATGTCTTCGCGGGCGTCGGCAATGGCATGGGCGATGGTGGCGTCCTCGCCATTCATCACGTCGAAGGCTTCGGCGATTGAGAGGCGATCGATGTTGGCCGATCGCGGATTCTGCGTTTCGGTGAGCAGGTGGCCTCGGTTTTCCACGGTAACTCTCTAAATGATCCGGATTTCGGATTTAATTCGTTTTGCGTCGAAAAGGCAGTTTGGCAGAAGTTGGCGGCGGATGCAATGCTGGGGCGGGGATTGTGGGTTAGCGACGGGCTGGCCCGAGTGATTTGGCTTGCTCGCGATATAGGGAAGCCAGTCTTGCGACGATCGGGTGGGGATCCTCGGATAGGCGTTCGAGAACGGGGAGAAAGACGGGCCCCTGTTTTTTGGCGAAATACTCGACGGCGAGGAGTCGGGGTAGCCAATGCGGGTCTGAGATGAGAGGCGTCGCGGCTTGGATGGCATCGGGGTGGATGGGTAGCCGCGTTTGGATTGCAAGTGACCGGGCGCGAACGAATGGGTTGGGGTCGCGCAGGGTGGCCAGGGTGTCGTCGGAAATTTTATCGAGGTCGATTGGCACCGCGTGGTAGGTTTGCGGTTTGCGCTGCATCGAGTCGAACCGTTCGATGACCAATGCAACGAACGTCTCGTTTGCGACGAGTCGTTCGGACGGTTCGGTGGCAACGAGTTGTTTGCGGAGTTTCGACAGGCCTTCGTCGGTTGCATCGACGGGTGTTCGTATGAATGTTGCGTCAACGGGTTTCATGCCGGGTAACCGCGAGACGACATTGCCGTTCTCGTTGGCGATCGGATCGAGGATGAAGCGTGCGGTTAGATCGATACGTCGTTGCGGCTGGGATGTCAGGAACACGTGTCCGCCGGTTTGGGCCAACGATTGCTCGACCGACCGCGTTTCGCCGGGCTTAAGAATTGTCTCGCCCGGGAAGTCGATCATCAGGTAGTTTTCGAGCGTCGGGTCGAGTCGCGAATCGGTCAGCAACGAAACGGTTACCTGCGGGTTCAGCATGCGATTGGTGCCGAGGACGATGTCCATATTTCCCTTGTTTTTAAGGGTTAGCGTAGCCGACGCCGTTTCGCCGAATTCGCACACGTTGGTGTTCAATTGAACGTCGAATTCGATGAATTGGGATGGGTTGGCTGCAAATGTTAGGGGGAACTTGTCGAAGGCGCTGAGGTGCGATCGGATCGGCGTCAGGTCCGGTGTCGGTGGTACGAGCGCATTCAGTGCATCAAGTTCGCGCTCGATTTCGTCGCGGTGTTCGTTGGGTCGCGATGCCGCGGACTTCAGCGTTTCGATGGCGGCGGTTTGGTTGCCGGTTGCGTTCTGCGCTTTGGCGAAGGCGACGGCTGACCTTGCATCGAGTGTTGCAAGGAGATTGAACGATTGAATCGCTTCGGTGTTGAGATTGGCCGCGCCGTAGCTTTGACCGAGCATCGCGCGATACGCCGGGTTGACCGAGTCTTTCTGGACGGCTAGTTCTGCGTAGCGCACTGCACGTTGCGGGTCGATTTGGATGTTCAAGAAGTACTCGGCGATGGTGGCGCAGGTGACGGCATTGGCGCGGTGCGGGTTGGTTTCCCACTCGCGGAATCGATTGGTGAGTTTGCTCGATTCTGAGTCGGCGAGTTCGGTACGGCCTAATTTTTTGGCTGCTCGAATGATGACGAACGATGCAGGTGCGTACTTTGGATCGACGCTCAATGCGTTCTGCGCGGTGGAGATGGCGGTGGCTGGATCACCCTTTTGCAGCTGTATTTCGGCGATTTCGGTGGTTAGCCCTGGTGACGGCGGTTGGCCTCCGGTTGCTCGCGTCCAGTTTTTCGACGCGATTTTAAGCCATTGAAGCGCTTCGTCGTACATGCCCATTTGTTTGAGGTAACCCGCCAATTCCCAATGCCGTTGAGGCGAAACGGGATCGATCGCGATCGATTTGAGAAGCAGGTCTACTTGCGTTTCCGCTTGGGTGGCTCGTTCTTCCAGTTCGGCGAGAAGGATGTGGGCTGACATGTTGTGCGGGGCGATGTCGATGGCTTTTCTTGTTTGGGTCAGCGCCAAGTTGCGATCACCCTGTCCTTCGTGAAGTGCGGCGAGTTGGAGTTGAATATCGCTGGCGACTTCGCTTGGTACTTGGGGACGCGCGAGGAAGGTGCGACACAACTCGATGCGATCTTCAATTTTCTGTCGTTGGGCAAATTCTGTGTTGAACCATGTGAGCAGGGCTGGCGCGTCGTTCGGTTTCTCCTGGCAGTAGCGTTTCAGGTTTTCGACGGCTTCTTCTTCGCGATTGAGTCTTGCGAGCAGATCGTAGCGCCAGCGGTATGCCTCCCACAGATCGGGTGACACCTCAGTGGCTGCATCGAGCCAGACGAGGATGAATTCGGCGTCGGCAGGTTGAGGATCGGTGGCGGCATATCCGTGTGCCCGACCGTAATCGATGAGCCACTGCCCGGCAGCGATTTCGGCGTGGGTGCGGCTTGTAGCTGTTGTCACGACAAGCGGGATTAGCCAACACAAGATTGCGAGGTGGTTTGCGATTTTCATGGTCGGCAGACGGTTGTACCGGTCCAGTCAAATGTTGGCAAGCGAGTAGTTGAACGTAATGCGCGTAGCAAGTTGTGGCTTTTGAATGCGTTGGCGCGGTTGCTGCGTTTGGTCTCGATGGGGCGGTATACGACTTGAGCGAGGTTAAGGAATCTGGAGGTGCGCCGACCGTGCCTGCATCGGTGTCGTGTTTTGTGCCGCTCTTGCCCTTTCAGCGTGAGGATGTCGAAAGTGGCGATCGATTTCGATGGAACTGCTGGTCGCGGCAGACGGGAAAGAGTTCTACGAAGTCGCTGCGTCGGGTCTTGCGGGGACGTCGTTCAAGCAAATGGAACTACGATTACCGGGTGGGGTGAAAGTGATTGGCCTGCCAGCGAATCCGCAGACGGCGCGGGGGTTTTCGGGCGATTTGTTTCTCGATGAGTTCGCGATGCATGCGGACGATCGCGAGATTTGGGCGGCGATGTTTCCGACGTTGCTGCGTGGCGATGGCGAATTGGATGTGGCGTCGACACCCAAGGGGATCAAGAACACGTTTGCGCGATTGCGCGACAATTCGGAGTTCGGACATTCGACGGTGACACTTCCCGATGCGGTGGCTCGGGGGTTGGACGTCGATGTCGATCAACTGCGTCGCAGCATGGGCGACGAGCAACTCTTTCGGCAGGAATTTCTCTGCGAATTCATTGATGAGAGTACGGCGTTTTTGACGCATGCGCAGATCAGTGCTTGTGAGGATTTGGGGTTGGATCGCAATACGCCGGTGTCGGAATTGGCGGCTGAGAAGGAAGATTTGTTTGTCGGCGTAGATATTGGTCGTCGTCACGATTTAACGGTTGTCTGGGTGTTGGCGCGACGGGGCGAGTCATTGGTGACACGAAGTGTCATTGAATTGCGCGGTGAAACGTTTCGCGCGCAGAGCGAGCGAATCGCCGAAGTGCTTTCGTTGCGCAACGTCCGGAAGTGTTGCGTGGATGCGGGCGGGCTTGGGATGCAGTTGGCTGAGACGGCTCAGGAAGATTTCGGGCGACACAAAGTTGAGTGCGTGACATTTACTGCCAGTCTGAAGACGGAACTGGCATCGCGACTTCGGATTGCCGTAGAGGATCGGGCAATTCGGATTCCGGCAGATGAAGCGATTCGCAACGATTGGCACAGTCTGGAGCGACGGGTGAGTCCGAGCGGGCGGATTGTTTTGGATGCATCGCGGCGCGAGGGGCATCACGCGGATCGGTTTTGGGCGGCAGCGTTGGCAGTCTATGCAGCCGCAGACGATCCGGGGGTGGCTGAGTCGATGACGATTGGGCCTTTGAAATACGACCGTCGCGGGATTTGGTAAGGGCAGGCGGATTCAATTGGAGGGAAGCGAACGATGAAGCGTTGGGTGACGCGGGTGGTCAATCGAATTGCAGGCGAGGGCAATGAGAGTCGGGCAAGTTTGGGAAGGCTTTTGTCGGCGCGGCGCGAGGACAGTGTTCGCGACTATCCGTCTACAGGGTTAACGCCGTCGCGGTTGGTGAGCATTTTGCACGAAGCCGATGCCGGTTCGCTTTCGCGGGCGATGCAGCTTTACGAAGAGATGGAAGAGAAGGATCCCCATCTGTATGCGGTGGCGAACAAGCGGCGGTTGGCGCTGACGGGTTTGGAGTGGCGGATCGTCAGTGCGGCGGATGTTTTGGAAGAAGTGGATCGTGGGCGGGCTGACGAGGTGGCTGACTACTGTCGTGGGGTGCTTAAGGCGACGGATGCGTTTGACGATTTGCTCGAACATTTGTCGCTGGCGCTGGGGCGGAACATTGCCATCGGGGAACTGGTTTGGGATCGCGTTGATGGTGGGATCGGATTGGTGGATCTTGCACCGATCGATTTTGGTCGGATTGTTTTCGACGACTTCGACAAGCCGCGCATTTTGCTCGACGAACATGACGTCGACGGGATCGAATTGCCGCCGAACAAATTTGTTGTGCATGCCCCGCATAGCGTGAGCGGGCATCCGAGTCGAGGCGGGTTGTTGCGGGTGACGGCGCTTTCGTTTCTGGCGAAAAATCTGGCGTTGAAGGACTGGATGATTTTTGCGGAAATCTTCGGCATGCCGGTGCGCATCGCGCGGTACGACCAGTCGATTACGCCGGAAGAGAAACGCGAAATGCTGAAAATGCTTGAATCGCTCGGCAGCAATGCGGCGGGGATTTTCAGCCGGGCGGTCGAACTGCAATTCATCGAATCCGGTCAGGGTAAAGCGCCCGCTCCTTATGGCGGGCTGATTGATTTTCTCAACCGCGAAATGAGCAAAGCCTGGTTGGGGCAAACGCTGACGACGGAGACACCGGGGCTGGGCGGGTCGTTCGGGGCGACGAAGATTCACGAGCAGGTGCGTAAGGATTTGCGGGCGAATGATTTGCGGAAGGAAGCGCGCACCGTTCGGCGTGACATTCTTGGGCCGATGGCGCGGGTGCGCTTTGGACCTGATGCGCCGGTTCCGTTTTTTCAACGGCAGGTGGCTGGCCCGCGCGATCTGGATGAGTTGACTTCGGTGTTGGATGCGGCGGTGAATCGGTTGGGGGTTGATGTGTCGAAGCGTTGGGCGCGGGTGTCATTGGGTATTCCCGAACCGGAAGCCGGTGAAGCACTGCTTTCCGGAAAGTGAGAAAGAGTGCGCATGGTGTGAATCATGGGGCATGTTAGTGGATTGTTCGAGAGTGGACGTGAACATAGCGGGGGCGAACGACGAAATGAAACCAAACAAGTTAAATGACAAAATCCGTGTGGCGAACGAGCAAGAAATGATTTCGCTGATGGGGGCGCGAATTGGTGAAGGCAATGTGCCTGGTAGACTCGTCGTTGCGCCCTGGGGGCAGGTTGAGAGTAAGTCGGGGACGTTTGTGGTGGATCAGGAAAGCGGCGATGAAGCGGTGGCTG
The DNA here is from genome assembly GCA_028285105.1 of Alphaproteobacteria bacterium. Taxonomy (GTDB): domain Bacteria; phylum Planctomycetota; class Phycisphaerae; order UBA1845; family UBA1845; genus UBA1845. The sequence goes on along the minus strand of JANQQE010000021.1, from coordinate 136,762 downwards.
CGTTTGAGGCGCATGGCACCGATCTTCCGATCGACTATGAGCATCAGACGCTGGGTGGCGCATATTCGTCACCGACTGGTGCGGCGCCGGCGGCTGGTTGGATTACCGGGTTGGAGATTGTTCCCGAAGAAGGGCTTGTTGCTTCGGTGACGTGGACCGACAAGGCGCGGGAACTGCTTGCGGCGAAGGCGTATCGGTATTTGTCGCCGGTGGTGCTTTTGCGAAAGAGCGATCGCAAGGTGGTGGCGATTCACTCGGTGGCGCTGACTAATAAGCCGGCGATTGTGGGGATGGCAGCGATCGTGAATCACGAAGCAGCGCATGGTGCAGGTGAATTGGATATGGAACTGGCTGCACTGTGCGAACGCCTTGAGGTCGATGATGCGTCGGACGTTTCGACAGTGCTTGCCGCGGCGAGTGCGCGGATTCGTGAGCTTGAGGATTCGTCGCGGGCGGCTGAGATCGATGGGTTGATCAATCGGGCGATGTCGGAGGGCAAACTTGCGCCGGCGCAGCGCGATTGGGCGGTGCAGTTGGCGCATGCGGATCGGGTGCTGTTCGATGAGTGGCTGCAAAGTGCGCCGGTGGTGGTGTCGCTTGGCAAGTTGGTGACGGGTAGCGTTTCTGCCGGAGAGAAATCGGGTGAAAAGGCGTTGGCGCATCGAGCGCGGCAGGAGTATCAGGCGTGTACGTCGCTTTGGGGGTTGACGTCTGAGGAGGCGTACGTTGCGGATGCGTTGAAGCATCGGATTAACTAAGCACTGGATTAACTGCGAATTGGGTTAACTGAAATTCTTGCATGCTGCGTTGGTGTGGGTAAAGGCATTTGGATTTGTGGGGGAATTGAATCATGGCGCTATCGGCCAATCGGGAAGTGAATCATTATGTGGATCAGGAGTTGCGGACGGTTGCGGTGGCGGCATCGACGCACCTGTACAAGGGGGCGCTCATTGAATGGGGACCGACGGGTTACGCCAGACCGGTCACCGGTGCGGGGCAGTTTGCCGGGTTGGCTTATGAAGAGGGCGACAACAGCAGCGGTGGCGACGGCGATGTATCCATCCGCGTTTATACGATGGGCGATTTCGGCTTGCCGCTGACCGGTGCGGTGCAGGCGTCGGTTGGTGCGGCGGTGTTTGCGAGTGACGATGCGACGTTGACGCTCGACAGCGATGCGGCGACGTTTGTTGGATATGTGCAGGGGTTGGAGTCGGATGGCAACGTCGTGCTGCGTTTGGCTGGCGATGGACCGACGCGGGTTTCGCCGATCGATCATCGGACTGCGGATTTTGGCGTGTCAGCGCGACAGTCTGGAACGACGTTTACCAATGCGGGGGCAGGTGGTGCGATCACGGCGACGCTTCCGCAATCGGTCGAAAAGGGAACGGCCTTCGCATTCGTGTGTATGGCCGACCAGGAAATTCGCATCGCTCCAGGCGCGGCTGGTGGTATTTATATCAAAGGAGCCAAGCAAGCCGACAACAAATACGTTTCGATTACGGACATTGGCGATTTCGTGCATCTGATTGCAGATGGGAATGGCGATTGGGTGGCGGTGGCTTCGGTCGGTGGTGCCGATGCGGACATCAGCGTCGAAGCCTAAGTGTCGCCGACGACGTTTGGTTCTGCATTTCTTGGGCATTGGATTCATTTGTTTCTTTACTGACTTGCGCAAATGGGCGCGACCTCTGCGCCCCTAGTTTTAAGGAGTTTTTTCGTGGCGATCATCAATACAGGTTTGTTGACGAAGGGTTTGCGGAGCGAGTTTGCGAATCGTTTCGACGGTGCGCCGACGCATTTTGAGGAACTGTCGACGCGGATTGTTTCGACGAGTCATACGGAGATTTATCGATGGCTTGGCTCGGTGCCGCAGATGCGCGAATGGGGGACTGGCCGCGTGGCCCGTGGGTTACGACCCGAGAGTTACTCGATTGAGAATCTCAAGTACGAATCGACACTGGAAGTCGATCGCGACGAGTTGTCGGACGACCAGACGGGACAGATTCGTGTGCGGATTGGCGAGTTGGCTGAAAGGGCTGCAACGCATAAGGACTATCTGATTGCGCAGCTCTTGGAGAATGGCGATCAGAGCGGGTTTAACTCGTACGATGGTGTGTCGTTTTTTGGCTCGAGTCATGTGTCGGGTGGAAGCGGTACACAGTCAAACACGTTTACTTCCGGTGCGTCGATTCCGGGGCAACCGACATTTTCGGAGTTTCGCGATGCGTTGGCTGATGGCATTACGCGGATGATGTCGTTCAAGGACGATCAAGGTCAACCGATGGCGATTGCGGCTGACGGTATGTATTGCGTGGTTCCTCCGACAATGTATTTTTCGGCATTGGAAGCTGTAAACTCGTCGGTGACGAGCAATTCGGACAACGCCCTTCGTGGCGCTGCGCAGGTTATTGCATTTCCTTGGCTGACCGATTCGGACAGTTGGTATCTGCTTAAGAACAACGGGGTGGTGCGGCCTTTTATTTTCCAGGATCGCGAGCCGATTGAATTTAATTCGCTGTCTGACGGTAGCGACGATGTGTTCAAGCGCGAGAAGTTGATGTTTGGCGTTCGAGCGCGCTATCGCATGGCTTACGGTTACTGGCAGTTTGCGGTGAAGTCTACGTTTCAGATTGCGTGATGGGTAGGTCGTCTGGTTTGTGGGTGTGGTGCGTGTTGGCGGCGCGGCTGCGATGCTTCGGTCGCGACGCCAACACGGTTTGATGGGGCTGACGGAAAGGCGAGAAACTCGTGAGCTATATCACTGATGCAGACATCGAGAGACGGTTGGGGATTGCCGCGTTGGTTCAGTTGACCGACGATGCGGGAACCGGTTCGGCGAATGCGGAAGCGATCGCTGAAGCGCGCGAGGGTGCGGAGGGCGAAGTGAACAGTTACCTGGCCCGTCGGTTTCGTGTGCCGATTGATGTGGGGTTGCATGATGAGTTGGCATCGAGCTTGGCGACGGTTTCGCTTGATGTGGTTGCGCATCGACTGCACGTTCGGCGTCCACCGATTCCGCCGGAAGTTGCTTCGCAGTACGAAGCCGCGGTGAGTTGGCTTGCGAACGTGGCGAATGGCGATGTTGCGTTGCCGGCTGAAAGTGAGTTGGCCGGTGCGGTTGGCGTAACGGCGCGGGCTAGCGGAAACGCTGCGGTGCTTTCGAAGGATGGGTTGGCCGGTTTGTGAAGTGTGGTGATTGAAAGCTGTGCACTTGAGTTTTTTGTTTGATTGTCGGGTCGATGACCCGACCTACCTTTGAGTTGCTTATGGCTTCTGAATTTGCAGACATTGAGAGTGCGGTGGGTTCGATTTTGGGGGCGATTGAAGTTGAGGCTTCGCCCTTGTTTTCGACGGTTCGCGCGATCGCGATTGCCGATCGCAAGTCGGCGCTGGCGGCTGGGGTGGATTTGCAGATGCCGGCAGTGTTGTTCGGATTGGATGGCCGGGATAAGTCGGCATCGGGCCAGCCGGTTCCGGGCGGTCCGCGATTGATGGTTTACGTTTTTGCGACGAACCTGCGATCGGAAGATGGTGCGCGGGTTGGCGACGTTGATGGTGTCGGGGCGTTTACTTTGGCGCATGAAGCGTCGGTGGCGCTGGATGGTGCGGTGGTTGCCGGCAATCGACGGATCGGTGCGGTCGATGAGCGGGTGGTGTTGTCGAACGAGCGGACGATTGCGATTGAGCAGCGTTGGAGCGTCGAGGCGTTTTCCGATTCTGTGACACCGACGTTCGATGGTCAGGCAATTGTTGGATCGGATTCGGTTGTTTCGACACAGGTTGGTGCGATCGAGGCTCGGTCGGTGGTGTTCGGATTTCCGGGAATTGACGGAGAGTTTCGACATGGGCTCGGTAACGAAGCGCGCACGATTCGGTGGGTTGGCCAGCTTCGGGCTGATAATCAAAACGGCATCAATGCGATCGAGAGCGAGATCGAAAATTTGATGGGCAGCGGTGGTACTTCGGTCCTGGTCGATTCGGTGGGTCGCGCGTTTGAGCGGTGCGCGATCGATTCATTCAACCGGCGCGGAGAACGGTACGTTCATCCGATGACCGGGCAGTTTGTGCAGAACTTTGAGCTGGACTTTGTTCAGCTGGCGGGTTGAAACGCTGATGAGCGATCCTGCGAAACTCAATGTGTTATTAACGGGCTTATTGGTTGATGTCGAAACATCGCCCGGTTCGGGTTCATTTGAAACCGATGAGAGATTACGCGCGACGAAAGTCGTTAGCGAAAGCGACGATCGTATTAGTGCGGCGACGATTGTCGCACGGTTGGACGATGGGTTCGATGCCATCGATGCGCGCGATCGATATTCACCCGATTGTCGTGTCGTTGTCTGGACGGATGACGCGAGCGACGGTGTGCCGTCGATTCTGTTCGACGGGTATCCGGTTCGATGCGTTTCCGAGCGTGATGGGCGGATTCGACGAGCGGCGGATGAAGCTCGTCTGGAGGCGGTCGGCGTCTACTCGCGATGGGCGGCTGACATTCGTTCGCAGGTCTATGGTCGTCGGATGCGAAGTGCGGCGATCGTCGATGGACTGGCGACTGATCCGGATGAATACATTGGTTTGAGCGTGTTGGCCGAGTCGCTGCCATGCGTTTTTAACGATGGCGGGCTTCCCAATCGATCGCCGGACCCGCTTGTGGTTCGCGATGTCGATGGAACGGAGCATGAGGTCTTCGTATTCACTTATGAGGGTGATCCAGCCGCCAAGTCCTGGACGCTGCTTGATGCGCTTCGATATCTCCTGTGGTTTTATCGATTGCCAGAAGGGCCGGTGTCTTATGCGCACCTGCTGGACTTGACGTCGGTTGCGACTGGCTTTGAAGCGGGCGGTCGAAAGCGATTTACGGTTCCATCGCGGCTGATCCTGCAACTGCTCACCGACGCGGATGATTTGAATTGTGAAGCAACGAATCTTGTAGAAGCGGTTGCGTTGATTGCGGAACGGGCTGGTGTACACGCAACTTGCGAACCGGATTTTGTCGATGGTGTTGTTCGTTCGACACTTCGTATGTGGGCACCTGCGGACGGCGAGAATAAGTCGCTGCGATTGGCATGGGGTGGGCGTTATGCGGATGGGTCCGCTCGGTATGCGGCTGATTTAGTGACAGAACATGACATTTTCGACGCCAATGAGATCGGTTCGATGGAGATCGACTGGGATCATTCGGCGGTCGTTAATGCGCCGAAGGTTGTAGGGGCGGTCAAGCGTTGGGAGATGACGGTTCCATTGGTTCCCGGGTGGGAGCCGGAAGTCAATCTCGACAATGTCGATCCGCCTGACCGGGATACGGCGAAGCTGTTGGCGCTGACGCCCGATCAGGTTGAGTTTGCCGGACCCGATGTCGAGATGTCGCCTTGGTATCGCAAGTACCATCGCAATGGCTCGGAGTTTGAAGATCATCGCAATGTTTCGCGCTTGTGGGTGCTTAATGAGGACGGGGCGTTTGACGGTGCAACATTCGATCGCAACGCACCGTTCGATTCGTATGAACCGTTCGATTTCTCGACGGTGGCAGACGGGCAGGTGACCGCGATGGGGCAGTGGACACGCCGTCCGCGCAGGTTTTGGCCGACGATTACCGTTGCGGCGGATGGTTCGGACTTTGGGGTCTTCGTCGAAGTGAGCTTCGACGGTGGGCTGAGTTGGTCGAAGCCGGTCGGTCAGGTGAGTGTGCTTAAGGATCGGGCTGGGATCTGGTTCGGTGTGGTCAACCCGACCTCGATGATCGAGCCGGACGGCAATCCGGCAGAGCGAAACATGTGGTATGCATTGATCGACCAGGTGTTTCGCGTGCGGGTGACGGCAGTCTTCGAAGCCGACGAGCGGTTGGTTTCGACCTTTGCGAGCAACACGGCTCACACGCCTACCGTCTTTCAGAATGCTGAACTCGTTTACAAGCCTGGTTTGTATCGATTCGCGCGTCGAATGGGAACGGTCGAAGCGCTGGCGGACATTGATAGCGGCGAACAGGTTTTTGAGATCGACGATTTGCATTTGGCTGACGCGGTTGCTTCTTCAATTGCGGCCAATCGGCAAGAAGGGCAGATCAACGTTGAGGTCAAGATTCCTTGGATCGATGCACGTTTTGAAATTGGCAATCGGGTGAACTGGGTTGGCAGTCGCGGGGTGATGCTCAATGGGCGGCTTGCACACAGCAAGGCGCGGGATTCCGATTGGTCGGTGGTGGGTAAGACGTACGTGCAAACCGAGTCGAGCGTCGAAACGCGATTGCACTTGTCGCGACGGATCGTTTCGGGTTAGGGGGAAGGGTCTTGGAGCGAATTCACATATTCGTCGCGCGCGATCCGGAGGGTCCGTCGGATGTGGCTGTCGAGTGGCATGCCGATCTTGGGAATGGGAGTGTGGACTTTTCGCGCCCGTTGCCACCCGGTCGGCAGAAGCTCTGGCCGGAGCGTTTGAAGCGCATCGGGCATTTGTTTGACGGGCATGTGATGATCGGCCATTTAGATTCGACGCATGCGGATGGACACGTCGAAGTATCGCACTTGGGCGATGGGCATTTGCATGCCGGGTATGCTTTGGTTTTGCAGTCGCCGCGTTATGTGTTTGGACGATTTCGCCATGCGCTGCGCATGTTTGATGGTGCGGGCAACGCGACGGACGAAGGTGCGGTCGTGACTGCGCACACCGTCAACGCAAGCCCGCCAATTCCGTCGCGTCTTCGTCGAACGGGTTGGAATGCGGCTAGCTTGCAGCTTCAATTTGCGTTTGAACCGGTGCGATTCAATCCTGTCATTGGTAACTGATTTTCAATCGAACATGCAGCGTAGGAAAAAACAAAATGCCAACATATCCAACTGAAGCGTTTCCAGCCGAATCGACCACCTTGGCTTTGAACGGTCAGACCGATGACGCAACAGGTTTGCCTTACCTTACGCGCGGTATCAACGCCAACAGTCAGCCGTCCTACGAAGTGCAATACAATCGGCGACAACAGCGACAGAATGAAATCCTGGCGGCGCTGCGGCAGGGGATGGTGGTCGATGAGGGGAGTTTGAATATCGGTGTGTATCCAATTGCGTACACGCTTGCCTCGACGCGAAAGACATTCGACGGTGCGACGAGAGTGGCGGTTGCGGACGATACGACGCACAAAGTCTACATCGATAGCAGCAACGTGCTTCAAGTGGCTGCGTCCTATCCGGGAAGTGTTTCGACGTATCTGCCGTTGGCTACTGTCGTTGCGGTGAGCGGTTCGCTGACGATTCAAGACGATCGCGTGATGACAATTTTCGCAGTTTAGACGTGGCGCTTCTTGAGAAGCGTGTGGATTGCTGGGGGGAAGAAGAGGCGAGATGACATTTGTTGAACGATATGTATCGGTGGCAGCGGGCGGTGGCGGTGATGGATCGTTGGGTGATCCGTGGACGCTGGCAGAGGCTGAATCGGCGGCGGTGGCTGGCGACCGTGTGAACATACTAGCCGGAACTTATGCGTTGACCTCGTCGTTCTCTCCTTTGAATAACGGGACCAATGCAGCCATGATTGTCTGGCGGGGTTATACGTCAACTCCTGGCGATGCTGTTACTCCGGTGGCTGTTTTCGATATTGATGGTGCAACAGCACACGTCGTCGATAGTGGGCAGGATTACCATCGTTTTGAGAACATCGAAGTGACGGGCAATGCCGGCGTCGGTGGATCGATCTTTGGATTCAACCTCGATGGCAAGGGCAACATGCTGTTTCGTTGTCGTGTTACGCAAGCCAATCGCGGAATTTTGGTTGTCGGACAAGGCACGCAATTCATTGCTTGCGAAGTTGATAACTGGACGTCTGGCGCGGGCATTCAGCTGAGCGGAGATAATTCGGCTGCGATCGGGTGTCATGTTCATGACGGCGGAGGTTTTGGTTGCGGTTTCAGTGCGCCGAGTTCCGGCGGCTATTATTACTGCGTTTCTTCAAACAATGTCAGTCATGGATTCGTAGCCGGACAAACTGGAGCGGAACTGCATCGGTGGTTGGTGCATTGCACGGCATTCGGTAATGCTGGTGACGGTGTTTCAATCAACGGCTCACCAGAGGGACAGCCGTTCGTTTTAGTCAACTGCTTGAGCATCGGCAATTCACTTTATGGCATCGGGGGAACACAGGTAGCTGTCGGCACACCGCAAGTTACCTTGCTGGGAGTGGGTTTCTTTGGCAACACATCCGGTGACGTGCGGAGTGGTGTGAATGTTCTTGAGCCGGTCGGACGAACAAATTTCTCCGCTGACCCCTTGGCTGACGCTGTCAATGGCGACTATCGACTGAAAGCCGAAGCGGCTGATGCGATTGGGGCAGGGTTTCCGGCGAGTCTGCTGGTGGGCGGTTCCAGCAATTCGTGGTTTGGCGCGCCGGATTTGGGCGCGATCCAGCAAACCGTGCGGCCTTTGGTGAATCCGAGTTTTGTTGGAGCATACTAATGTTGCAGATTGCCAAAGACAGTCAGGATGTCACGGTTGAAGTGTACGGTGTTAACGAATTGACCGGACTTGCTGAGTCGGGACTTGCGTTTTCGGATGTCACTGTGCATTACGTTCGAAATCGGTCGGTGGCTGTTGCGGTCTCGTTGTCGTCGCTGGCCGGTGAAGATGCGGCGCACACCGATGGCGGGTTTGTGGAGATCGATGCTTTGGCAGCACCGGGTTGGTATCGCTTGGATTTGCCGGATGCTGCGTTCGCCGATGGGGCGGCTGACGTAACCGTTGTCGTGCAAGCCGACGGCGTATTGTTGACGCCGGTGCGCGTGCAGATTGATGCGGTGGCGAATGGTGTCATCAATGACGAAATTCACTTGTGCAAAGCCGCCCTGGTCAACAAGCGTGTACATACCGTTTCTACCGGAGTCGATGAGATCAAGGATGATGACGGTACGACGACGCTGGTGACGATGACGCCACAGGATGGCGGCGACGACGTGATCGAAGTTGTTCCATCATAAGTGGGGTGGTAGTCATTCATGGCCAGTATGCTTGAAAAGTGGCTCGTTCATTATGACCCGATCCATCGTGGATGGACGCCTGGCGGAATTGCCAATGCTGTCTGCGCGACGAATGGATTTACATTTCCGCGCGTTGCCGGCGGTTACAACCTTTATCGCCGAACGGTTGGCAGTAACGATGCTGAGATCGTTGGAGCGGCCGGCGCGAATGCAAAAAGTATTGAGAACTTCGAGTGGGCGGCGGCTGATGTGCTGGCTGACGTAGCGTTTGAGTTGCGGTCGATCGGAGGAGGTGGGGTCGAAAGCGCGCCGTCTGCGAGGGGGGTAAATGTAAAGATCGATGCGGCAGGCGAGCCGAGCGCGCTCAAGCCGAATTCGCCACAGCGACTTAAAGTGGCGCGGCGAGCTGGCGGGCGATTCGAAGTTTCATGGCAATATTTCGAACGACATGAGGAAGCGACGCCGGAGTTGTTTCGGATCTATTCGGACAATTCGTCCGGCGTGATCGATTACAAGAATCCGATTGACGAGGTTGCCTACGTTGCGCGACAACGACATTTTCAATTCGTGACTGATCCGCATGACCACGGGGAAACATATTTGTTTGCGGTTCGTGCAGTTACTGTAAGCGGTGAACAAGATGACAACGAATTTTCGGTTGAGCAGTGGGCCGACGCGATTCCACCTGCATCTCCGCAAATTGTGTTCTCTGAAATCGTTGAGGTGGTTTGATGCAAGTACGCCGATTATCCGAGTTGAAACGAACGCAAGCGCAGATGCTTGAAGCGCTGCGAGCCGAGCGGGCGGTTGCTGTTGAAGATTCAGCCGACGCGATTGAATCCGTTCAGTCGACAGCGACGATGATTGGGCGCGTCGAATCGGTGGTTTCAAGCGATGCAGCGTTGGGCGCGCATCTGGTGATTGCCAAGCAAAAGGCTTCAGGAGTACCCGTTGCGTTTGACGACGATGCTGTTTCGAATCAAGTGTACTATCCAGCGGCTGGCAAAGTTGTTGGCGACTATTCTCTTGACGACTATGTTGTTTGCTGTCTCGTCGATGGCATGCGAATTGCGCTGAAGTTGGCCTGAGAACGACGTGATTGGCTGATAATTGTATCGGCTCTATAATCATCATCATCATCTCAAACTGATGGAGGCGACATGTCTGAACTTCGAAAAGCGACCGATTCAGAAATCAACGAAGCCCTTTCACGTCTTGATGGATGGGAAATCCAAGAGGGAAAGCTGCATCGCGAATTCAAATTTGCGGACTTCTCGCAGGCGTGGGGATTTATGTCGCGGGTGGCATTGCTTGCTGAGCAGCAGGTACATCATCCCGAATGGTCCAACGTTTGGAATTGCGTGAAGATCGATCTTGCCACGCATGACGTTGGCGGTATCAGTTGCAAGGATTTTGAGTTGGCAGCGAGCATCGACAAGTTGGATTCTTAAGTGTTCCGCGCTGGGCGGCTGCAATTCATTTTTATCCGTGAATACTAAAAGAATCGTTGGCCTACCTCGGTTATAATTCGATTTGGTCGGCGATGCCGCGTGCTGATGATTCACGTTTCGCGTGATGAATTTCGCCACGATAAATGTGAGCCCATTCTGGAGGTCATTGCGATGAAATACCATATTACCGGGGCGAGTCGTGAGACGGCTGACGATGTTGAAATGCTGGTCGATGCAGAATCGGAAGATGCGGCTGCCCAGACCGTCGCGGGCATGAACGTGATGGTCGAAAAGATTGAGCCTGCCGAGTGCGAACTTCCGGTCGAAGCCTCTTATCGTTACGAGTATCACACGCTGCGTTGCAATTTCTCCGACCTTCAGACACACCTTAACAAGTACGCCAAGGAGCGGTGGCGGGCGATCAATATCCATCATGATCCAAACGACAACAAGTCGATTTCAGCGGTGATGGAGCGCATCCACCACGTCGACGCCAGCAGCAAGTATTGATTGCAATCCCTTGATTCATTTGTAAGTCTATCTTTCGAAATGGTCGCAAGTGAGCTGCAATGAGTTGCGTTATACTGTCGCGCATACCATTTCGATCCAAATCGAAGATAATTCATATGGAGGGCTGGCATATGAACGACGAACCGGTTTCTGCGCAGAATGAAGACGCGGTCGAGGCTGCGATTGACGAAGTGCGACGGATTTCGGAATTGCCTTTTGAATTGCCGGAGACGTTTTCGTTCGGTCCTGAGTTTGACGCGGAGATACCGCGGCCGATTCCTGACAAGTGTCGAAAGGGTTCACACATTCGAGGGCGTTACACGGTTGCGTACGCAACGGTGGTCGTTGGGGCGGCATGCGTTGCGGCACAGGGCACGTCGCTGGTGCGCGACTGGGCGCACTTCCTGCTTCCTTTGGAATATCTCGATTATGTTGGATTCGGGTTAATGGCGGTCAGTGCGGTTATCTTTCTCGTGGCGCGATTCGGCGATCGAACGTTGGGGTATATTAAGGACGGGCATCCCATCGCCGCGCGGATTCTTGCGATTGAAACGGTCGAACGAGTGGTGGCGGAGGGAGTGCGCGAGCATCGTTTTCTGGCGACGGTGGATTATCTCGATCCGCGCAACGAGTCGCTCGAGATGGCACAGATTGTCACCGACGAATTCAGCGCGACGCGATCGGCAGAGCATTACAGTTCGGCTGTCGGTCCGGGCGATTATGTGACACTGGTATCGATGAGTCCGTTCGTGGACGATTCGACGAAGGTGTATGGGTTTCTGGGGTTGGATCCGGAGCGCGAGCTCATTTTGTACCGGGGTGAACCGCGCAAAGCGACACCCGCGTGGAAGGTGATGTTAATCACCTCGTTTGTCGTTGGATTGATTGCGATGCTGTTCAAGTCCATCGACGTGATCGGAAGATACTTTCCGATTGGAGGTGTGAACGGGCCATGGATAATCGGTGTTTCCGTAGGGGCAGGCATTGGTGTTGTGCTGCTGCTGGTTGCGCTCGTGATATCTGCTAAGCGAAAGAAGGTTGTCTTTCACAACACGCTGCGCGATTTCGGACTGTTTTCAAAGGTCGTGCTTTGTTTCGCTCCACCGCTTCTTGGTGCGTTTCTGGGTTACTTTTTACCTTGTTATCTCAATGCCATCCTCGATTCGTCAGAATCACGCTTCCAGGAAATCCGCGTGCTTAACTTCTGGCAGGAAACGACGAACTTCGTACTCCGACGGTACGAAATGGAATACGAGGAATTCCCCAACGGCCGGCAGGAAAAGCGTTCGATGCATCCCGAAAGGATGAACGTATTTTCCGAAACCTATGCTGGGGTGATCGAAATCGGTGAAGGACGCTACGGCATGCACTGGATTCGCGACGTCCACCCGGTATCGCTGATTGTGATGAAAGGAGGCGAGCCTGACGACGATGCGGCGCTGAGCGCTGAAATGGATTCCGGTGAAGTTGTTCGGCTCAAACTTGCCGTCACGCTTCCGGATGGTTCGACAATGCCGATCAGCGATCGACTTCGCGAAGATGTAATTGCGCAGTTGGAATCCGATGTACCCGCAGCCGATTAGACCTATCAATGACCAAGGATTGGCCCTCGGTGATCTGATTTCACAATTGCTAGAAGTACCTCTTGTCGTCGGCATGTCCGACGTGGCCGTCGTCGAAGTATCCGGTCGTTGTTATAAGCAGGTTTAGCAGAATCAAGTCGCCGGTCCCATGAGTGCGTGCGAGTTAGACAATTGCTTGAACACTTACTTGTTGTCGGCAGGCAGCGTACCGAGCGCCGCGTACCATTGGCGAACGTCGGCAATGACCATTTTCGATTTGACGAATGGGTCTTGGCCGATGATCGTCTTGGCAGCTTCAAGGTTGTCTGCACGGATTACCGTTAATCCACCACCGCGATCATCCTGAAACGGACCGGCAAGAACCAGCACGCCCTCCGCTTGTAGCCGCTGCAACGTCGCAAAGTGTTCTGCAAAGCCAACCTGTTCACTCGGTTTCGCGCCTTGTTTCCAATTGGGACCGGGGCGAATCAGCGCCGCATACAGCAGTCTGGTATCGGCAGCATGGTGATTGGACGTTTGGTCCAGTTCCGATGCCTGTGTTGCTTCCGGCGCAACTGGATCGTTTGCAACAACCGAACCCGTTACCCACATGATGCCCGCAATCACTATCAAAGGTATCGTGAATTTTTTCATTTGTTTGCTTCCATGGCGATCTGTTGCTGCTAACCGACGTGCGCCGGTTGAATTAAATCCCATTTGTTGCCGTAGAGATCTTCGAAGACGGCGACGCGGCCGTACGGTTCGTTTTTTGGGGCTCGGATGAACTCGATGCCGTTGGATCGATACCGGTTGTAGTCGCGTTCAAAGTCATCGGTATAGAGAAACAGAAACACGCGTCCGCCGGTTTGGTTGCCGATGCAGGCAGCTTGTTCATCGGAGGCGGCTTTTGCGAGGAGCAGGGCGCACTCGCTGCTGGGCGGCGATACGATCACCCACCGTTTTACGTCGCTGAGTCGCGTGTCTTCGATCAATTCGAATCCAAGCTTTTCGGTATAAAACGTGATGGCTTCGTCATAGTCGCGCACGACGATTGCGATTCGGGAGAGTTTTTGCGTCATGCACGCAAGGATAGCAGAAGTCGGTGCAAGTGTCGCAGGGGTGGGAAACTTATAGCGCTTTGGGTGGCCCAAGTATTTAGACTTGGGGACTCGAACATGAGTCGTCACCCATCATCCGCTTGGCGATGCGTATCTGCAAATCACGAAGCATGCGTTCCTTGGCTTTTTCGATTGCGATTTTGGGTAGCTGATTTTCCAGATGCTGAAAGGAAACGCCATCCATTTCGCCCCGTTCAAGGTAGGGTACGACAGCCAGCAACGATTCCGAAAGTGCCTTGTCGCGAGCGCGCAATGCCATCTCGCGAACCTCTTCAATCAATGCTTCCAACTGCTCATTGGATATGTCGTTATCTTCAACCATAGCCATCCAAAAGGCGTTCCAAGGCAAACGCAAGTTTGAATCGGCAATCACGCGCCGGTACGATCATAGCCAGCGTGTCGTTCCTGGCGATTATCGCATTCTCGATGAACTTGGGCCAGTTGTTTTCTCGCTTGAACGTTTCCAAATGGATAGATGCCCGCAATGCAACTACATGCTTGAAGCGCTCCCAGCCGCCCACGTCTGCCCGGAGTGCGGGTTTGAATATGACGAGGAAACGCGGTGGTTCAAACTGAAATCGATGCCGATTCTCAAGCGCGATCGATATTGGCCTTATATCATGGGGGCTATCCTTACCTTCTTCGTGGTTGCTTTCGTCGATCGGAGCGTTGCAAAGTGGCTCTACATCATGCTGGTACCGTCACTGTTTGCGATTGACGTGGTGCGGTGGTTTCGCTCGGACGATGGGCCGGGGCTGCTCGCGTTGTCGGCGAATGGTGTTGACGTCTATGACAAGTGGTACAAACGCACCCGCCTGCTGTGGTCGTCGGTTGCATCGGTTGGCTATAAAAAGTGGACCGGGTTCGTGGTGCTTCGCGATGCCGATGGTCGCAAGCGGATGTCGGTGTACTACGCATCAATCGGGAAGCATCAGGATGCGCTCATGTTGGAGAACGAAGTAAATCGGCGGATCGGTGCAGCGCAGAATACAGGGTCGGCTGAGAGCTAGAGAAGCATTCAGAGCAAACGCCCAGCCGGTCGGGAGGCCCATGTCCTTTGGACATGGGGGAGTCGATGATCTATCTTTTCGTACATGCCCAAGCATCTTCGCAGATACGACGAACCGGGTGATTCGCACTTCTTAACCATTTAATGTCGGCGTCGCCTGACTTTTTTTCACGACGACACAATGAAGCGCATCGTCGCCGACGGGCTTCGCGTCCTTCAAGAACGATTCAAAGTTTGCCTGGTGGGGTACGTGATCATGCCGGAACACGTTCACGTGATTCTCTATCCGCACGCGCGGGGCAGCGATGCTCCTGTTCCGATTTCCAAACTCTCGCACGCCTTCAAGAAACACGTGGGGTTTCATGGTAAACAGCGTCTGCGAGAAATCTGGCGGGCGCATGGCAAACTCTGGTCAGAGCCGCTCAACGCGTGGGCCAATGGGAATAAGAAGGATCAGTCAATTTGGAATGTTCGGGGTTACGATTTCAACGTACGCCGTCACAAGGCGTTGCGGCAGAAGCTGGACTACTGTCACAAAAATCCGATCACGAGAAGCTTTGTAGTTCGGGCGGAGGACTGGGCGTGGAGCAGCTATCGGTACTACGAATTTGGGGATGAAACCGTGCTCAAGATGGATTGGGACGGTGCGTGGCCGATCGAATGGTGATGCGCCTCAATCCTCAATGTTGCTTCCTTCGAAAGGGTGGCCCATGTTCTCCGAACATGGGGGAGCCGATGATAAATGTCGATGTGCAGATGCTTGCACCAGGAGACAAACGCTGTCATTCATTTGTTGTTACACGATTTGCTACGAAGACGTCTGCGGTGCGTAGAAGTCTCGGAGAGCTAAGCAACGACGATCATCGCCTCCCCCATCTCCAAAGGAGATGGGCCACCCGTCCAAGACTGGAGATATGGGCCACTGTCGTGCCCTACCCGGCTTCTGCCATTTCTTCCAAGCACCTAAGAAACTCATTGAGCTCCGAACTACTCGTGGCACGAATCGTCCGTTGTCGTGGTAGCCAGCTTGACTGGACTCCGATCAGACGGGGCTTTACTCGATTTATACCAGACTGTTCTAGCGAAAATATCGGGCCACCGCTCATGGCCTCAATCGAATTGACTCCATTAGATCCAGTATCACTAAATGGGAGCAAGCGACCATAGAATGCGTTTGGATTGGCCCAAAAAGAGGTTTGCTCTGCCGGAATCTGGTCAGGGATTTTGATAGGTTCGACAGGCAAGCAGAGGTTTTCGATTCTTACACTTCGTTTTGTCGAGTCGGTTAATTCCGTATCAGTTACTTCTTGGGATTCAAACGGACAACCCAGCATATAGACGCCACGGTAATCCAGAGTAGATTTTGAACCAAGAGAATTGGAGTCTACGAATATGTTTTCTGGCACTGCGGCTAGACCTTCGTAGTAAAGTTGTCGCAATAACAAAAAGCCTAAATCGACACCTTGCTCGTCGAGCGAAATCATCAGTCGCAGTTCTTCTGGAGCAATGACAACGCTACATTCATCATCGGGCCCACACCTGTCGTTGAGTTCGGCCCTGCAGGACTCAAGCTTTTCGTGGCTTAAGATTTTCTTGATTTCCTTGACGACATGGCCAGCAGTAATCCAGTAAGCATAAAAGTCTCTGCGGTAGAGGAATCCAGTAATGGCATAGTGCCGAGGTTCCCTTTCGCCTTTAAACTGGCAAACCAAGAAAAGCGTGACTATGCACTTCCCAAGATCGTGAGAGAGTTCTCGGCAGAAATTCTCCGAGCGCCAGTTCTTGGGCATTTCTTCGCTTGGACTGCTTCTGGGTTTTTCTGATGGCATCAAGAACCCCAAGTTCATATATATGTTTGACCAAATCTGTCCGTTAAGAACCGGTCACCAATAGTGCCCTTACTTACTCTCCTTAACCTCAAACTCGGCGTCGATGACGTCTTCGTTTTTGGCTGTGTCGGATTCGGGAGCCGCTTCTGCTCCTGAGGATTCGGCTGATCCGCCAGCTGCTTGTTGGGCGGCTTGTTGCTTGGCCATCTCTTCGTAGATGATCTTGCCGATCTCCTGGGCTTCCTGCATCAGGTTTTCGGATGACTTCTTGATGGCGTCGGCATCGTCACTCTTGGCCGTTTCGCGCAGGGTGCTGATGGCGCTTTCTACCTTGCCTCTTGTTTCTGCCGACACCTTGTCACCATGTTCCTTTAACTGCTTTTCGGTTTCGAATGCCAGTTGCTCGGCTTGGTTGCGGGCTTCGACGAGTTCCTTCTTCTTGAGGTCGTCGGCTGCGTGCTCCTTGGCTTCGTTTTTCATCTTTTCGATTTCGGCATCGGTCAGACCGGACGAACCTTCGATGCGGATCGACTGCTCTTTGTTGGTGGCTTTGTCCTTGGCCGATACCGAGATGATACCGTTTGCGTCGATGTCGAACGTGACTTCGATCTGTGGCATGCCGCGGGGGGCTGGCGCGATGCCCGACAGGTTGAACTGACCCATCGAACGGTTGTCTGCGGCCATCGGTCGGTTGCCTTGCAGCACGTGGATGGTCACTTCCGTTTGGTTGTCAGCCGCCGTGCTGTAGACCTGACTCTTCGAGGTCGGGATGGTCGTGTTGGATTCGATCATCGGGGTCAGCACACCGCCCATGGTTTCGACACCGAGGGTCAGCGGGGTGACGTCGAGCAGAACGATGTCGTCCTTATCGCCCGAGAGGATCGAACCCTGGATCGCCGCACCGATGCCGACCACCTCGTCGGGGTTGATGCTCTTGTTCGGTTCTTTGCCGAAGATGTCGGTGACGAGTTTCTGGACGGCAGGGATGCGCGTCGAACCACCGACGAGGACGATTTCGTCAACTTCAGATGCCGACAGTTTGGAACTCTTAAGGCATTCCATCACCGGACCGCGACAGCGCTCGGTGAGTGCGTGGGTCAGTTGGTCGAATTTCGTCCGCGTCACGGTCATCTGCAAGTGCTTCGGACCGGACTGGTCAGCCGTGATGAACGGCAGGTTGATGTTGGTTTCCATCGTGGTCGAGAGTTCGCACTTGGCTTTCTCGCAGGCTTCTTTGAGGCGCTGGAGGGCCATCGCGTCTTTGCGAAGGTCGATGCCTTCGGTCTTGCGGAACTCTTCGGCGACGTGGTCAATGAGGGCTTCGTCGTAGTCGTCACCACCGAGGTGTCCGTCGCCGTTGGAGGCGAGTACTTCGAACACGTTGTCGCCGATGTCGAGGATGGAGATGTCGAACGTACCGCCACCTAGGTCGAAGACGGCGACCTTGCCGCTCTTGCCACTGTCGAGACCGTAAGCAAGGGCGGCGGCTGTCGGTTCGTTGATGATGCGCTCGACCTTCAAGCCGGCAATCTCGCCGGCGTCTTTGGTGGCTTTACGCTGCGAATCGTTGAAGTATGCAGGGACGGTGATGACGGCGCTTTCGACTTTCGCGCCAAGGTAGTCCTCCGCGGTTTTCTTGAGGTCTTGCAAGATCATCGCGCTGATTTCGGGCGGGGTGTACGACTTGTCGCGGATCTTCACCGAGACGAGTTCGTCGGCACCACCGGTCACTTCGTAGGGGACGATCTTTTCTTCCGAACCAACTTCTGCGTGACGACGACCCATGAACCGCTTGATCGAAAAGACGGTGTTCTTGGGGTTGGTCACCTGCTGGTGGCGGGCAACTTGGCCGACCAACCGCTCACCCTTGTCTGTGAATGCGACGACGGACGGGGTGGTCCGAGCGCCCTGGGCATTGGTGAGGACTTTGGGCTGATCGCCTTCCATGACGGCGACAACCGAGTTGGTGGTTCCGAGGTCGATTCCGATGATCTTTGACATAACTGCGTTCTCCATTTTCCGGGGCCGCTCACGCCGCAAACCTGCGGTCGATTGATGCGGGCGGTGATTGATTCAATTTCGCTGGACGCTCCGAACCCGACACTTCCCGTACCCGGCATTGGTCGATGCCGAGAAATCGACGGGCACAACGGTCCTCTGGGGCTCATTGCAAGCCGGATACCACGAATTTCGTGAAATGGGTAATTCTTAAGTTGTTTAATGACAATCATTTGCCGACAATATTCAATGTGCGGGACGCGCCTGACTGCCATGATGGCAGGTCGATGATCTGCGGATATGGCACGTTATTTGAGAAGTGGCGTCAGCCGCCGGGGAATTCTCTTGGAACGCTAAGCCGGAGTATTAAACTCACAGCCATGGACACTGAGCCTTTCAGTCTGGCCTATGCCAGCGGATTTCCTGCGGCCCGCCAGCTTTCGATTTTCCTGGAAAACGGAATCGGGCAGCTGTTGCGGGTGACGCGTTTATTCGACAAAACGGACATTCACATTCTGGCCCTTTCGGTGGTCAATTCGGTCGATTGCGCGATCATTCGGCTGATCGTGGACGACCCGGACGAGGCGTTTGATCTGCTGAAGGAATCGGGGTTTGCGGTCAATCAGACCGAGATTCTCGTGGTGGCGCTCCCGCCGGGCAAGCAAGCCCTGCTGCATACGTGGGTCGCGTTTCTTAGCGCCGAAGTGGATGTGGCGTACGCCTACGCGCTGATGACCCATCCGAATGGCAACCCCGCACTGGCAGTGCAAGCCGACCAACTGGAGCAAGCGGCAGAAGCACTGGGCAAGAAGGGTTTTCAAGTCCTGGATCAAACCGATCTCGCGCAGTTGTATTAAGTTAACGCGTCTTCGGGTTGGGTGCGACATCGTTGAACATGTAAACAGTTGTCGGTGTAGGCGTGCCGTGAGGTGGCATCGTGTGCCTTGTGGCATGAAGCTTGCTACAGTTTACTGTTGAGGCGGTTTGGACTGCCAGACTGACAAGACTGTTGTGGAGATGGACCCATGTATTTCGGATTGGACCCTCTTTATTACATGCTGCTGATTCCGCCGATGTTGCTGGCGATGTGGGCGCAGTATCGCGTGAAGTCTACGTTTACGGCGGCTGCGAAGTATCGACCGATGAGTGGGCTGAGCGGTGTCGAAACGGCGCAGCGCATTCTCGACGTCAACGGCATGCGCGAAATCAAAATCGAACCCGTTCAGGGAATGTTGTCGGACCATTACGATCCGCGCTCGAAGACCTTGCGATTAAGTCCGCAGGTTTATTCAGGCCGGTCGCTGGCAGCCGTCGGTATTGCCGCGCACGAGGTTGGACATGCGCTTCAGGATAAGAAGGGCTATGCACCTTTGAGGTTGAGGAACGGGATCGTTCCGTTTGCGTCGGTTGGCAGCAACATGTCAATGATCATATTCATGATCGGCATGATGATGAGTTGGGGCCGTCCGTCGAGTATTGGCCGCAGCCTGATGATCGCAGGGGTCGTTCTGTTTTCGGTCGTGGTGCTGTTTCAGTTGATTAACCTGCCAGTCGAATTCAATGCAAGCAACAGGGCTAAGCGCATCGTCGTAGAAGAGGGCATCGCCACAATCGAAGAGCGCCAGGCGATCGACAAAGTCCTAAACGCGGCCGCTCTGACCTACGTTGCAGCCACCATCAGCGCCATCATGACGCTCGTGTACTTGCTGATTCGTTCGGGTTTGTTGGGTGGGCGACGTGATTAGACTGAAGATGTGTGTCGGGTCCTTGGGGCCGGCCTAATGTCCTTGGATCACATATGCTGTTGTCCTTGCACCACAGAAATTCAAGTATATCCATTGCTCTGTCAGCGTATCGAGTTGCAAGTTTTTGAAGTCGTTCTTCGTCGAATGGTGCATTTTTTCTTACAGCAGCGATAATATTTGACTCAAACAATTCTTTGTCGTGAGTGCGTGGATTACGGTGTCCATTTTCAATTAGTACGCCCTTGTCTGTTGTCTCAAAATGCCCCTCATCGTCGATGATGTATTTTCCCATTCCGGCCTTGCCGCCAACGCGATTGCTAAATCGGTGAACTGAGTCTACGAATTCATAGAACATTCGTTCATCGTTGGGATGGCCCGTATGCCAAGTATTTCTGAGAATCCAACCTAGAAAGTATTTGTCAATTCCCTTCGTGAAGTAATAGTTAGTCTTCACTGAATTCAATGCGTGCATAGCATCTATCCCCGTCACGAGGCGCTCAAATCGCCCTCTGTAATCACCTTTTGAATCGAAGATTTTAGAAACGTCACTTTCGTGTTGTTGGATTCGTCTACTTTTAGGACGACTTCCTGATCGCGGATGGTGACGACTGTGCCGAGCAAGCCTCCGACAGTCATGACGCGGTCGTTCTTGGCTAGGTTGTCGAGCAGGTTGGCTCGTTCTTGTTTTTGTTTGCGGTTGCCTCGCATCATCATGAAATAGAAGATCACGAAGAAGATGCCCAACCCAATGATCATCGGGGGGAAGCCCTGCGGCGGTGGGGTTTTCGTGGGGGCGGGGCTTTGTGCTATGAGCGATGCGAACGTTTGAAACATGATTCATTCCTTTGATCGGGCGCGTTGATTTCGTTTCGCCATCCCGTCATTCCAGCGCACGCGTGAATCCAGTTTATTTTGGGTCCGCCTATGCGAACCGAACTCTTTGATTTTGCGTTGACGCCTTCTTCTGTATTCCCGCTTTCGCGGGAATGACAACGGGGCGACGGTCCGCACAGCGGACCCTACGTGTCCGTCATTCTTCTTTGCTGTTCTGATGCGTCACCGGGTATTCGTCGTGGATTGTCTCTATTTTCCCTTGCGGAATCAATTCTCGGATTCGGTTCATCAGCCGCTGAAAAAACCGGATGTTGTGAATTGACGTCAGTGTCGGGCCGAGCATTTCGGCGGCTAGGAACAAGTGTCTGATATACCCGCGCGAAAAGTTGCTGCAAGTGTAGCAGTCGCACGTTTTGTCGAGTGGTGATTCATCGAGCTTGTGGCAGGCGTTTCGCATCTTCAAATATCCGTCCGGCGTAAACGCATACGCATTACGACCATTGCGGGTGGGCAGTACGCAGTCGAACATGTCGATGCCGCTGCGGACGGCGGCTACCAGGTCGCGCGGCATACCGACGCCCATCAGGTATCGCGGGCGATCTTTCGGCATCTTGTGGGCGACGCCCTCGAGGCACGTACTCATTTCTTCAAACGATTCGCCGACGGAAAGTCCGCCCAGCGCGTAACCGTCGAATCCGATTTTGACGATTGCATCGAGGCAGCGCAAGCGCAGGTCCACGTCGAGTCCGCCTTGTACGATACCGAACAGCGCTTGATTGTCGCGCGTGTGTGCCTCCTTGCTGCGGCGCGCCCAGCGTATTGTACGGTCGGTGGCTTCATCGACGAACTCGGGCGTCGAGGGCAGCGGCGGACATTGATCGAAGGCCATGATGATGTCAGCGCCGAGTTTGTTTTGAATGTCGATCGATTGCTCGGGGTTCAGCGTCAGGACGGCTCCATCGATGTGCGATTTGAATTCGACCCCGTCGTCGTCGATGCGGTTCAATTGGGCGAGAGAGAATACCTGGAAGCCGCCACTGTCGGTGAGGATCGGTCCCTTCCAACCGATGAAGTCGTGCAACCCGCCGAACTCTGTCACCACGTCAGCTGTCGGGCGAAGGGCCAAGTGGTACGTGTTGCAGAGCATGATGTCGGTGTCGGTTTCGCCGAGTTGCGCGGGTGTCACGCCTTTGATGCTGCCGCAGGTTCCCACGGGCATAAATGCCGGCGTGCGGATAAGACCGTGCGGTGTGACGAGTTTGCCGGTGCGGGCGTGTGATGTCGAATCGGTATCGGTGACCTCAAATGGAAACATTCCGGGATGATATGGACCGCAGCAGTTGACCGCCAGCCCACCGGGTTGCTACGATTCCGGATTGCTGCGATTCTAGATTTTGCTGCGAGACTGCCGCACCTGCCGAGTTGGTTTGTGTGCGATGCCGACGATGGCGGGCGGCGAGTCGTGTGGTTAACCAGGCGAGTCCGTAAAAACAATTGAGTCCGCAGTGCCTGGCTGGTCGGGGTTGAACAGGAACCGAGGCGGCTACGGACTCAAATGCTTAAGGAAGCGTGTGGTAATTAGAACTACGTCATACGCGAGATGGACCAGCAAGTTCAATGGAAAATGAGCCAGAATGCCGACTGATTGGCACTCTGGCTGATTGACCTCAGGCGGTCGTCAGAGTGCTTTTGAAGTTGCGGCTGCTGACGTCACAGCGCCATTGGCGTCAGAATGCCGCTGGCGTGAAAATGCAGTTGATTGATTGACATCGAAAGAGACGTTCCCATGCCCTATCAAAACATGACCCTCGAGGATTTCGCCAAGCATGTCGGTCTTGACGCCCGCGACGTGCGCAAGATGGCCGACCGCGGTAAACTGCCCGCCCAGAAGGTGGCTGGCAAGTGGCGGTTCAATCGGGCTGAGGTCACCGAGTGGTTGCAACAGGACATGATCTCGCTCGAGTTGGAAGAGAACCGCCTGCGCGATATCGAGAAGGCCATGAGCGAAGCCGGTTCGCGCGATGTCGATCAGCATTTGCTGACGGCAATGATGAGCGTGAAGGGGATCGACATGCTGCTGCCGGCGAAGACGAAATCGTCGGTGCTGTTGGAGCTTTGCGGGTTGGCTGACCGCACCGGGTTGCTCTACGATCAGCCCGGTCTGCTCACTGCGATCCAGCAGCGCGAGACGATGTGTTCGACGGCGCTGCCCAACGGCATCGCCATCCCTCACCCGCGTCAACCAATGCCCTATGCCAGCGCCGAACCGTTCGTGTGCTTCGCAAGATTGCCAAGAGGGATCGGGTTTGGCTCGCCGTATGGTGGGCTGACAAGCCTGTTCTTTTTGATCTGCTGCCACGACGATCGCCAGCATCTGCACGTACTTGCAAGGTTGATGCGTATCCTCGACGACGAAACCATCGGCAAATTGCGAGAAGCCGAAGAACCAGACGAAGCCCTGGCCGCCCTGATCGAAAGAGAAGAAGTCGTCGCAGCAAAGCACAAAACGTAGGTCGGGTCATCGACCTGACGGCCTGCGATGTTTACGGTTCACCCGTCACTGTCGCACTCCTGCCACCCGTCTTTTGGCAATTCGTATTCAAACTCTGCCTGCGACTTCGCTTCCTCCATTGAAAAGTGGCATGTATCGGCGATGCATTGTTCATCTGCGTTCAATCGAATTAGAAAAAACAATTCGCCGTCTTGGTTAATTTCAAGGTGCGTCGGTTGGGCACGGGGTGCGCCATAACGGGACGTGGTGTTCTTGCAAGCGATGACTCGGATACGTGCTGTCAACTGATAGTCTCATCCTGATGTAGTTCGGGTCGATGACCCGAACTACGGCTTGAATCTCTTCATGACTCTCTGCGCGCGTGTCACTCTCCCACCCTTCTGCTTCGCTCAAGGGCGGGGCACGTTCCTACCGCTGCGCTCAAGGATGGGGCACCCGAAGCGATAGATCGTACGGTGGATGGGGCGCGAATTCCTACTATCTACATCGCTTCGGCGACGTTTTTAAGTTCTTCTGAGGCTGCGTAGAACTCGGGTAGGGCCATGTCGCTCAGGTAAACGATGCCTCGGCACGCTCGCATGCCGTGGTCCTTGCTGTTTACGAAGAATTCTTCGCCGAGCATGGTCTTGATCTGGTCGAACTGTTTGACCTGGATCTTGCGGGCGAGGCGCGAGAACGGGCCGTCCATCTCGTAGCTTGGGAAAGAAGCCGTCTTCTGCGTGTTGAAGCAACTGTCGAAGCAATTGTCCATGTCGGTCAGGTGCGTCAGCGATGTCGGCACGAACAGGTTGGATTCGGACGGGTGGAACTTGAACCATACGTTTCGGTAACCCAGCACCCGAATGTCGTGACGGCCCGACTCCTTTTCGTATTCCTTGAGCGCCTGCGAAACGGCTTGCAGCACTTTGTAATGCGTGTCGGGTCCGCTGCCTTCGGGGTCGAAAGCGACTGTGACGATGTCGGGATTCACTTCGCGCAGCAGGTCGAAGATGGGCGGCACGTCGCGATCAATGCGCGGCGGTTCGGTGAACAGATCGCCTTTGTAGAAACCGAGTCGCAAATGGCGGACAGCCTCTCCGAGGAAACCGTAATACGCCCACTTCAGTTCCGATTCGTATTCGCGAACGCGGCCCTTTAGTTGCTGCACGATGGCGATGTCCTTCTTGCCCGGGTACTGCGTCGCGAAGTAGTTAAGCAGTTCCGAGCAGCGTTCTTTGATGTTGTCAGCCCGGTCTTCTTCGTAGACCTCGAACAGGTTGCGCAGTAACCGGCGCGAAACGGCTTCCATCTTCTTGTCTTCGTGGTTACGCGCGGCGCCTTCGTGGTAATACGACACGTCGATCTTGCGGGCTTGCAGGTTGCTCGGATCGAAGTATTTGGACGCAAGCAACTCGCTGAACTCGCCACGCCGCATGCGTTTCAGGACATCCTCGATGGCGTTGTGCATGTAGCTGTTGGTGACAGCGTTGAACCCCGACGTCATGTATGCAAAGTGATGGAGCGTGCTGCTGCGGCGGACGAGGTTCGTCACATACGGCAGGTAAGCCAGGATGATGTCGTCGTGATGCGGGGCTGTGTGCAGGAAACTTTTTTGTTCGATGGGGCGATTGCCCTTGTCGAGGTTGTCGAGGATCTGTTTGCGGGTTAGATCCTTGAGATCTCGCGGGCTGCGTTTGGTTTTGGCGAGCAATTCTGCGCCGAAGCGGTTGGCTTTGAAGTCGGCTTCGTTGAGTTCGTCGATGGTCTTGTCGTTGTTGAGCGAGAGGTCCATGACGATCTTGTGAATTTGGCGCTCGGAGACTTCGTTGCTGCGCTGAAGATCGATGAACGCTCGGTTGCTCAAGCGTTTTGCCGCACCCTTGGTCAGGTAGAATCGGGCATTTGGCAGGACCGAAAGCGCTGATCCCGGGAATCGGTTGATCGCGTCAGATTCGATGGTGTTGGCCACGACCTTCGCCTTGGCCTCACCGGCTGCGATGATGATTGCGACGGCATCTTTGTTGTGGGTGATCGTTTGCAAGCCGATGGTGATGACGTGCTTGGACCGGGCGACTTCCATCCCGCCGAGATCGCTGGCTGCGGCTGCCCGTGTTTCGTAGTTCGGTTCGACAAGCCGCGTCGTCGAGTAAAAGTCGGAACCGCGCACATTAAATGCAATGTGTCCGTCGGGACCGATTCCGCCGAGGAAAAACCCAATGCCGCCCATCTCGCGAATCTTGCGTTCGTATTCTGTACAGAACTGATCGACGTGTTCGAGAACGCCTTGCTGGCGTTTTTCCATGAGCGTTTTGGCTTTGCGAACGCGCAGGCTTAGATCGACAGTCATCTTCGGGAACACATCGGTGATACGCATACCGCGCGGCAAACCAATCTGATTCGGATCGATCAGATGTGCTTTTGCCGGGTCAAGTCCAAACTCGCCGAGGTAGTATTTGTTGACGTAGTAGCGAAAGCTGTTGTGCTGGCGGGTGTCGATTGGGTAGAACTCGTCGATCTGTACGAAACGCAGGTCGCTCATCACCGGTTTGCGATCGGTCGGAAGACCCATTGACTCCAATTCGGCGCGCACGTCTTTGCGTTTCCAATCGCGCATGTAGTGCATGACGTATTTGATGAAGTATTCGGGCGTCTTGCCGGTGGGCAGTGCGACCGAACCGGTGGGGTTTTGCAGAACCCATTCGAGGAATCTGACGGCGGTCAGTCGGCCAAGACGCGGGAAGTTGTCGACGATGACCGTCCCGATGCGTTCCTTCGGTCCGTATCGAAGATCGTAACCGCTTTCCTGTATCGCGACTTGTTCGACGGGGCTGGCGGTCTGCACTTTACGTGACTTCTTGTCTGCGGATTTCGGACGGTCGTTTGCCACAGATTTTGCCGTCGCCTGACTTGCCATGGGTCATTCCTTTCGGTGTTGGCCGAGGAGCGTCATTACGTTAGAACTTTGCTCCTGTCCATACACGACACTTCGATTCGTTGGTTCAAGATTCATCGACTGTTTGCGGCGTTTCACATTACCGTCTGCCCCTGAAGTCGAACGATCCATCGCAAGTCGAAGCGATAAGGATGACTGAGGGGTCAGTCGTGAGCGACCACGCCGCGGGGGTTCGCCCAAAATCGTTGGCAGACTTCGGCGGCACCGCCTACCGCGCGATCTTGCGTGATGACTTCGCCTTCCATCACTTTCAGGTTTCGAAGATCCCAGTCCAGAACCATCTCGCGAAGTTGATTGGTCACGCCGTCGCGCAGTGCATGATTGTCTTCAAACAAATATCCACCCAGCACCAATACTTCGGGGTCGTACGCTGCAACAACCATCGCAGCCCCCAGTGCGATGTAGCTCATCTTTCCGTGCAACGTGGACGAAAAGGGGTTCGCGTCGCCTACCTTGTAGTGTTCAAAACACGTACGCACGATTTCCTGTGAAGGCAGCTTCTCGTCAATGGCATTTTGCACACTCTTGGGTAAGTCCTTGGGGTCGAGTTCTTTCAATCCCGCAACGATGCCCGGTCCCGATGCCACCGCTTCCAGACAGCCTTTGTTTCCGCATGGGCATTGCCTTCCACCCGGTTCGACAACGACGTGGCCAAGTTCGCCAGCCCGTTGCGTTGCGCCTGCAAGCGGTCTTCCTTGTTGAACGAATCGAGCGCTGATACCTTGCCCAGCTCGGTAGTATGCCAAGCTTGTGGCGTCACGTCCGGCACCCATGAGAGACTCTGCGGCTGCGTTCATTGCTGTGGCAGCGCCCTGTACCAGGACATTGGTGCCATACTTTTCGGTCAGCAGTTTGCCGAGCGGTTCGTTGTGCCATCCCAGTGATGCGCAGGTCACGACGTTGCCCATTCGATCGACGGCGCCGTTGATGCCCGCCCACAAACCAAAGATGTTTTTGAGGCCGAGATCGATCTGCGACAACAGTCCACGAAGCGCCAAGTCGATCTGTTCGAGTATCATGTCGAGCGTGCGATCTTCGCCAAGCATCACGGTCGCACGGCCCATCGGATGACCGTCGGCGGCTACCAGCGCGAGGTGAAGTTCGTCAGCCGCGATGTCGATGCCAGCGAAGCAACCGATCGAACGGTTGACCGCCAGAAGGATCGCGGGCCGTCCGCGCCCCTGGCCCGATTGGCCAACTTTTTGAAGCCAGCCAGAGGCCATCAACCGCTGTGTCGCACCGTTGACTGTTGACCGCCGCCGTCCGAGATGATCGGCGAGTTTGTGCTGCGGTAAAGGTCCCAGGCGATGAACCACTTGAAGAACCTGCCAATCCATAGGTCTGATCGTCGCAAAATTCATAAGATCGGAATCCGTATCTATTTCCGATCTCCGCAAAGTCTATCCTAATAATGTCCTAGCGGAGATTCAATGATAGAGATACAATTAAATTCATCCAAAGTATTAAATGTGCGTTAGCGAGGATTTGGCTTGATTGGTTGGAGACGGCTTGGAGAATTGTCGGGGAGCCGTTCATGGGCAACCTCGAAGCCTGAAAATCCTGTTGTTTCGGCCCTACTCAGGGATTTGAAACGGTTATTCTAGCACAAATTGCTTTCCTGGTAGATGGGGAACCGACTGTGAATCTTGAACTTAACGTGTTTGGGCAACCGGGAATCATCCTCAAAATAACATTTGCCCTTGGTTTGCTCGTTCAGCCGGGTTGTCATAGGGAATCTACCCCAAAGGATTCCGTTGCGACCCATCGAGAAAAAAATCGGCCTGCGGTCAACCTCGACTGGGCCAAGGGGCGGCAACTCTACACGTTTTCAGAAGATGAGTTGGCCCAATACATCCGCGACATCAAGACGGTCCACCCGGATGTGACGGATCGCGTCATACATCTCGCCCGCAAGAACATCGGTCAGCCGTACGATCTTTACCTGCTTGGCGAGTATCCCTTCGAGACGCATGACCCCGACCCCATGTACTGCCTGACGCGCAGCGATTGCCTCACGTTTTGCGAACACATCTACGCGATGGCGCTGTCGGATGATTTTCCGACATTCGTGCAAGCGTTGCAGCGGCTGCGTTACAAAGAGGGGCGCATCGGAATGGTCACGCGCAACCATTACACCGTCGCCGATTGGAATCGCAACAATGTCGGTTTGTTCGTTGACCTCACGACAACCCTCGGCGGTGGTCAAGTTCATTTGCTGTTGACACAGGTGTGCCGTCGGGCGCGTTTCTTCAAAAAGTTTGGCATTGGTCAGGACATTGCCGACGAACCGATCACCGATGCGTACATCCCCAAGGAGCGCGTTCCTGAAATCCTGGACGAATTGAAAGCAGGCGACTTTGTCAACATCGTGCGCGGTAACAAGAAGTCGCAGTGGGTTGGGCACACCGGTTTGGTTGCGATCGGCGACGATGGCACGGTTAACTTCATGCACTCAGCGCGTCCTACGGTTCGCGAACAAGAATTGGTTGGGTATCTCAACGGAGATAAGAAATGCGTTGGTATCCGATTCATGCGGTTGCGCGACGACGCGGAGTCGCTGATTCAAAAACTCATCGACGAAGACAATGTGACCGACGTTTCACCGAAGGGATTGCAAGCCGCACGTGATCGCGAGCAGGCGAAGTTGATACCTGCGATTCGCCAACCTCCACTCTCCTGGATTCAAGCCCAACGTTTGCAAGGGTATCGGTTGGACTTTGAATCGAACTTCGATGACGAGCTTCAAAGTCAGCTTGAGCGAATCGACCGTGACGTGCGAGAGACCCTGGATATAAAGGATGAAGATCGCGCGTTCGGTATTTTGACGCTCAACGATCAGCGACTGGCGATGCTCGAACCAGATCGGATGTTCTACGCGGCCAGCGTTCCAAAAATCGCCATCTTACTCGCCTACTTTGAAACGCATCCCGAGGTTGCAACAAATCCGCCTAAAAATGTGCGTGACGAATTGGGTTGGATGATTAAACGTTCGGACAACGAACTGGCAGCCAAGTACGGCAAGATCATCGGTATCGAAAAGGTTCAGGAAATCCTGGAATCGAAGCGCTACCAGTTTTTTGATGAAGAGTACGGTGGCGGGCTTTGGTTCGGAAAACACTACGGTGAAGGTTCGCCGCGATTCGGCGATCCGATTCACGATCATTCGCACGGCGCAACGGTGCGCCAGGCGCTTCGGTTTTACCTGCTGATGGAGCAGAAGAAACTCGTCAGCGGGAAGGCGTCGATTGCAATGATGGAGGTTTTTGCATCCGACCGACTTGAACACATCCAATCCAAGTTCGTGAAAGGACTTGGCGGCAGAGTCGACTCGATCCTTCGAAAGAGCGGAACGTGGCGCGACTGGCACCTCGACTCAGCCCGTGTTCGACACGGCGATCGGTTTTATCTCATCGCGGGGATGGTGCATCATCCGAAGGGTGCGGACTACCTGTCCATGATGGCCGCCCGAATCGACGCGCTTGTTTGTGGCGAGAAATCCGCAAAGGTGGCGAGCGCCAACAGTCAAACGATGGTCAACGTTGCCGAGGTCGTGCCGGGTATCGTCATCGACCTTCGCTATGCGACGGAAAACAACTTCACCGGTGAGCAGTTGTATCCAGAGGCGATCTGCCTGCTGCGGGCTGGTGCGGCAGAGCGGCTTGCGCGGGTGCAGGAGAGGTTGGCAAGTCGCGGGTTGGGATTGAAAATCTTCGATGGGTATCGGCCGCTTTCGGTGCAGAAGAAAATGTGGGAGCTGGTGCCCGATCCGCGATACGTCGCCGACCCGAAGGATGGTTCACGGCACAATCGAGGATGCGCAGTCGATGTGACGCTGGTGGACTCAGCCGGAAACGAATTGGAAATGCCCACCGGCTACGATGATTTTTCCGAAGCCGCGCATCTGGATTACCAGGGCGGAACGCCGGCATCGCGACGCAACCGCAATCTGCTGCGGCAGGCGATGGAGTCGGAAGGGTTTGTGGCGCTCGATACCGAATGGTGGCACTTCGATGCGCCCGATTGGCAGGAGCATCCGATCGTCGACATGCCGCTGACGAAAAGCAATCACTAGCACGCTTGGGGAATTGACCGCGAACATTTGGCTGAGCGCGTGACGTCCACCTGGTTTGGCGTACAATCGCTGCGTTGCAAAAGATTGAACTGAATTCAACACAGGAGTTGTGAAGCATGCGTTTCAGACGAACCCGCCTTTGGATTGCCGGCTTGGTTGCATTCGTGTTTGGATTTCCGCTGAGCGAAAAGGCGTTTGCTGGTTTCTTTAACGTGGTCGATACGTCGATCGGTTTGGGACTGGCGATCGCAGACTCTGCCGGCGGCAGTTAGCCATTGTTTTCTACTGAGATTGGTTGATCTTCACGACGTTGCGGGCGTGCTGTTCGCCCCAGCGGGCGTATCCCCACAAGTATTGCGTCGGATCTCGAAGGATCATGTTCTCGATGCCTTGCATGTATCGGCGTGTCACCCATTCGATCGCATTCGATTCATCCTTCCATTCATTTGGATAGATCGTGTCTTCAACCACAACCTCGAAGCGAAAGTCGGCACCTACCCTGTGCAAGCCTGCAACCACAACCTCGGCATCGTAGCGACAAGCCAGTAAGCCGACGGACGAATGCGCCTTCGTCGGTATCCCCAAAAAATCGACGTCAATACCGCGCTTGGATGCGTGATGGTCGGCAACGAGCGCGACGGTTCCGCCGCCTTCGAGCACGCGCTCAAGCTTTGTGATGGCATGTTGAATCGGAACAAGATCGCAGCCGCTTTGCGCTCGGATGCGCTTGCGGTAAGCGTCGAACCCTTTGTTGGGGTGGGGCAGGTAGACGGCAGACGCTTTGATACCGTTGTAGCCGAGGAAGATCGGTAGCATGTCGAACGAGCCGTAATAACCCGTT
The DNA here is from genome assembly GCA_028285105.1 of Alphaproteobacteria bacterium. Lineage (GTDB taxonomy): Bacteria > Planctomycetota > Phycisphaerae > UBA1845 > UBA1845 > UBA1845. The sequence goes on along the minus strand of JANQQE010000021.1, from coordinate 105,393 downwards.
ACCAGGATGACGGGACGCTGTTCGCGCTGGGCGGTCAACATGCGACTCAGATGTGGTTCAGGGAGTGCACCGCCGCATCGTTTGAAATTGTCAAGGGTTAATCGATGCGCCGCAAGCATCAGGTCGGTCAGGTTGCGCGTACGGTGGATGAACGATTGCTTCGCGATCACAGCCACGTCGCCTTCCACCTTTCCGGAAAGGGCGGCAGCACACTGCGCTTCGCTTCTTTCTTTGAGCGGTAAGAGCAGCCAATACATCATCCTTGCGCCGATGCCCGTCAGCCAATACGCAACCTTTGGCCCGACAAGCGAGAACGCAAAACCGATGCACCTTCGATGCAAGTTGCCCAGCGCGAGAATGATGCGTATCCACGGCTTCGCAGGTTCATTGGCACTTGGAATGTCGGTGACGTCATGCGGCATGGCTCGTTTCAGTTTTACGTGGGAATCGTTACAACCGATTGCGACTTTACGACACCGTCAATCGCGCGTACAAACGAAGTATGTTACAGCTAGGCAAATGGCAATTCGAGTCGGTGATCAACGGAACGATTCGGCTCGACGGTGGGGCGATGTTCGGCGTGGTGCCCAAGGTGCTCTGGTCGAAGTCGCAAAACATCGACGTGAAGAATCGAATTCTGTTAGCCACCCGCACTTTGATTGCGCGCAACGTTGAAAGCGAACGAATCGTTCTGGTTGATACGGGCACCGGTTCGAAGTGGAGCGACGAGGACGCGGAACGATATGGCGTCGAGTCAAACCCGCAGGCGATCGACAAAGTCCTCGAAGCAATGGATGCAAGTTCAGCGGCCGTGACCGATGTGATTGCGACGCATCTGCATTTCGATCATTGTGGTGGCATGGTTGAGTGGGAAGGCGATGCCGGTGGGGCGGTCAAGGTCCGCTTCGCCAACGCGCGACACTGGGTGCATCGCGAACACTTCGCGCATGCATGTTCACCGACACTTCGCGATCGGGCTTCATTCCTGCCGGTTGATTTCGAATGGATGAATGGTGACGACCGCGTCGGGTTTGTCGAAGGCGAAAGGCCTGCCTGCGATATTCCCGGTGTGTCATTTGAGTTATCACACGGGCATACGCCGTTTCAGTTGCTGCCGGTATTCGAACTGGGCGATGGCTCGGAGTTGTTTTTTGTCGGTGACATGGCGCCAACCGGCGCTCACATTCTTCCAGCCTGGGTGATGGCCTACGATCTTTTTCCGCTGAAATCGGTGGATGAGAGGGTTTCGCTGATCGATCGCTGCAAAGAGCGTGATACGATCGTTGCGTTCCCGCATGATGTGCGACGTGGCATCGTGCGCTTGGATGTATCGGGTAAGAAGCCCAAAGTTGGCGAGGTGCTGTGTTCATGAAAGTTGCTGGGTCCATGATTCGAATGCTGGTGGTGTGTGTTTTGCTGATGTTGAGCGGGTGTAGCCGAATCCCTTGGCGTCCGGACCTGGGCGGTGCGTTGCGCCAAGCCGCGCGAACGAACCGCCTGGTGGTCGTGGCGTACTGGTCTGACTTTGATGCGCAGTGCCAGGAGATGGATCGCGACGTTTTTTCGCTCCAGGAAGTGCGCGACTCGTTGGCTGAGACCATCCCGGTTCGACTGGCATCGTGGGCAAATCGAAAATTCGCCGACAGCTATGGAATCACCAAGGTTCCATCGTTTGTCGTGATGGGGCCCAACGGTCAGGTGTTGCGGATTCTGCAGGGGTATGTCAGCGAAGGGCGATTTCGCGGAATGATCGAAGCTGCAAAGCTCAATCAGTAACAGATTCAACCAGTAGCAGAGATTTTCGAAAATGGGTACACCGGTGGGGGTGCTTCATTTCAAAAAAATCTCAAGTGGCAAGTAAAAGCGAAAAGAGTGGGCAAGGACGCGAACGTCTTTACCCACTCTTTGGTTAACTGCTTTTGTATGGCTTACGGATTGGCTGCAGTGGCGCCATCTTCAAACAGATCGAAGATGCCGTCATTGTCGGTGAGGAATTCGGCAGCGACGTATGGTACGACCGAGCCAAAGAGTCCTCCGACCCAGCGGCCGAGTCCACCTAGGTTGCCGAAGCCGCAGCCAGCTGAGTGAAAGCAGGTGCCGAGTACGGCGACCATTGCCGCACATTTCATGGCTTTGTTTGTCTTCTTCATGTCCTTAGTCTCCAATTCAAGAAACAACATCAAAACGTTTTGATTCTTTTGAATCCAGTCATCGCCCGCGGCTCACCGTTATTGAGCCAGCTCTTTAGGTCGATGACCAACCAATAAACAGCCCTTCAACAAATTTCTATATCAATACGCCACAGCATCACTTGGCGCGATCTCAGTCGAATTTATTCTGAAGTCTTGCGACTCAAAGTCATCCGCTCAGATCGATTCGACCCGCGTCGCGAAACGCAACCGCCTCAGTCGGCCGTGGGTTCAATCAGTTACGGGTTCAATCCCGTGGCTCCGGCCTCAAAGAGGTCGAAAACGGCGTCATTGTCAATCAAGAACTCAATCGTGCTATGCGTCACAGTCGCTTCCAGCGTTCTCTTGAAAAAATCAGCACCCAAGCAACCGTTAAATGCAACTGCGGATCCTAAGATCGCCGTAAACTTTGCTGCACGCACCGTTCGTTTTTTCATATTGCAAAGCCTCGTCGAAAATCCAAAGTCTTTTCGATGTGCCCTGTTCATCAGGAGCAGTGATTGCTTCGCTGCGTTACGATTCAGCAGCTTTGCGCCAATACTGTTGCGGTGTCACCGCTCCATCGTGTCCGTCAGGGCAAATTGGCATTCTGGTTTTGTTGGCCCAGCGCCACGGCGATCGTTTACAAACCTGCGAAGCAAGACTCCGCAACGGGTCACCAATCCACGAAACTTAAATGCTTATTGAGAACATTGCTCGATCTGTACAGTCCGTGAATTGAACTGTGAAGTCAGCGATAAGTTCCGTGAGTATTCGTCCAATTGCCCTTGGACTTCTTCAGCAAGGCTACCGCGCCGCAGCCACCACTGAACGCGACCGTTACTCTCCGGTCGACTCGGGCGATCATTATGGCAATCCCGATTTACGCTGCAACCCCAAAAATCGGCTGAAGCTGAGATTTTTTTGACCCACCGCCTTAACCAACACAGAGACGACTGAGCCTGCCATATGAAAGCAAGGTATCGGTATGCAACCCTACAGAGCATTAGCATTTAGCGTAATTTTCGCTGACAGATGGGAGTTTCAGTATCATTCACAGAGAACGCTGTTTATTTGGGGCATTTGTGGAAAATAGGGCAGCAATTCCCGCGTTGATTACGCTGTTAAGTACGATCTTTCGAACATGTATCCGGTTTTGCCTCGGGTGGATTTCGAGCGTTGCTGGTTAAATCGATGGAGCCGAATTGTGACACCGTTGAAACAAAATATCGAGAATCCAGCATGATTGTGCGTGTGAGTATCCTGTTCGGCGATCTATGAAATATTACGAGCTACGCCAAAATCGGGGGGAAAACAGCACCAAAATGGCAAACACTTCGAGACGACCCAACGCCATCATGACGATCATCACGCACTTGCTGGGTACCGAAAACCATGCGTAATTCTCGACGGCGCCTACTTTTGCCAAACCCGGACCGATGTTGCACAGCGTCGCCACACTCGCGCTGGCGGCTGTCGTCATGTCGATCGTTCCGGAGGGCTCGAACATCTTGAGCATCCCCGTTCCGGCACCGAACAGCAGAATCAATCCGAATACATATGCAAGGGTTGCCAGTCGAAGTTCGGGGGCGATGGTGGACTTGCCGACTTTGAGCGGGCGCACCACGTTGGGGCGAAACACGCGCTCGAGTTCAGCCACCATCACCTTAAACGCGATCAGGATTCGGATGACCTTGATGCCGCCACCCGTCGAGCCCGCACAACCCCCGACGAACATCGTGAGCAACAGCAAGGCCTTCGCGAGAAACGGCCAGAGGTTAAAGTCGGATGTGCAGAAGCCGGTTGTTGTCTGCACGGAGACAGTGGTCAGCGCGCTTTGCCTGGCGGCTTCTATCCATGAGGGGTCGAGCGTTTCGCCCGTTGTCAGTTTGATGGGTTGATCGGCGATGGTGATCGCAACGACAGTCGTCACCACCAGCATGATCGTTAAGTAAAGGCGAAGTTCCGAATCCTGAAATACAACTTTGAATCGCCCGCGGATGAGTTGATAGTAGAGTCCGAAGTTGACGCCAGCGCACACCATGAAGAACAACACGATGACGTCGATGGTGAGATTGCCATGGAATCCGCCGAGGCTTGCGTTGTGCGTACTGAATCCTCCGGTGGCCAATGTCGCGAAGGTGTGGCACACGGAATTGAACAAATCCATTCCTGCAATGCGAAGTGCCAATATTTGAAGAACCGTGATCCCGAGATAGATCATCCAAAGCGTTCGTGCTGTTTCCCGGATGTGCGGGTGCACGCCTTCAGGTTCCGGGCCCGGCGCTTCGACGCGAAAGAGTCGTTTACCCTCCACGCCCATCGAGGGCAGGACAGCCACAAACAGCACAACGATGCCAAGTCCGCCAAGCCAATGGGTCAGCGCCCGCCACAACAGGATGCTTCGCGGCATCCGATCAATGTTGGTGAGAACCGTCGCCCCCGTCGTCGTAAGGCCACTCATTGACTCAAAAACGCAGTTTACGGGCGATCGAAAGGGATGTTCGGTCCCGGGAACTTCTCCGATGTGGGCGTAAATCAGATAGGGGATGGCGGCTAGGATGGCTCCTCCAAACCAACTGGCGGCGACGAGCAGCAGCGCTTCCTTGCGACCGAAACGAGTGGAGGTGTTGCGGGAAAACAGCCACATCGAAATGCCGGCAGCCATCCCGATGCCGCCAGCCAGGAGAAATGCCCTGAACGGATGTTTCTCGGTGACCTCGCCAAAGACAAGCTGGATGCACGACCAACCCGCGATGCCCAGAAGGATCGCGCTTAAAACGATCGACAGCAGGCCAAGTTGTTTGACGACGAATCGATAGTTCACGATGGATTACTTGGTGCCAAACATTTTTTTGAGACGACTTTCCATGCCGGGCGGTCCGATCACGAGCAACGTATCGTCTTGTTTGAGAACGTAATCGGCGCTGGGGACTTCGACTTTCTCGCCGTGTTGGACGGCAGCGATTCCACCTTTTGGCGTTAGCGTAATCTGTCGAAGCGATTTGCCCAGGCAATTTGCTTTCGGGCCGACACGCAGCCGATAAACGTCGATGATCCCCTGGGCCAACGACGCAATTCGTTGCATCGAATTGCCGGCGATGAACCGTTCCAATTCTTTGACCGCCACACGCCGGGGGCTGAACGCGCGGTCGATACCGACGCTGGCGAGCAGGTGAAGGTAGTCGGCGCGTTGGACGACCGCAATCGATTGCTTCACGCCTTTGCTCTTGGCCCAGGCGCTGCCCAGGATGTTGTGTTCGTCATCGTCGAGCAGTGAAACGAAGGCGTTAAGATTTGCGAGGTTTTCTTCGTCAAAGGTTCCGAGGTCGGAGGGGTCGGCAGTGATGACGGTGATCCAATCCAGCTTCTGGGCAAGTTCCTCAGCCCGTTCATGGTTGAGTTCGAAAAGGCGAATGGAGAAATCGCTCGTTTGAAGTGCCCGGCAAAGCCAGACGGCCATTGGCGGTCCGCCCATGATCGCTACCTTGCGTTTGCGAACCCGATCATCGTGAAAGAGCTTTCGGGCTTGGTGGAAGACGCTGGCGTTTCCGACGAGGACGACCCGGTCACCCGGCTGAATGACGCTGGCGCCGTCGGGAATGAACATTTCTCCCTCCCGTCCGATTGCTGCCAACCGCGATCCGCGCGGCAAACCCAGATCAGCCAACGCCAGACCAGCGGCTGACGCCTTCTCAGAAACCGGGATTTCGTGCATTTCGACCAGTCCACGGGCGAAATTTTCGATGGCATGGGCTCCGGGGTTGCGAATGGTTTGGGCAATGGCCTGGGCGGTGGAAAACTCGGGGCAGATCAATTGGTCGATGCCGAGGTGCTTTTTGTAATCCAAACCGCGCTGCGTGAAATAGGTGCTGTGGTGGACCCGCACGACGGTTTGCGTGGCTCCGACGGCTTTCCCGACGGCAGCAGTGAGAAGATTGATCTCGTCACTGCTGGTGGCTGCCACCAGCAGGTCAGCGGATTTGCAACCAGCTTCAGTGAGGATTTCGGCAGACGCACAATTGCCGCGAAGCGTGCGGACGTCGAGGCTGTCCTCGATCTTGCGAATTCGGGCGGCGTTCTTGTCGATGATGGTCACGTTGTTGCCATCGGCTTCCATGACCTCCGCTGCATGAAGTCCCACTTCACCAGCGCCGCAAATGACGATGTTCATGCTAAATGGGTCCGCGTGAAGTTTGGGTGCCTAGTTTCAGGATCTTCGTGATTCCGGTATTGCATGGGGCGCATCATAGCCGTGGGATACTCGCTGACAATTATAGAGTTGAATATCGCCTGTGAAATGTGCGGTTATGGTCCCTCCGGATCGGTTTGCAAGTGGGGCGAAAGTCAGTAAAGTCTGGGCCTTGGAACGCCCGGGGTGCAGCACTTGGCGACGATTCTTGGGTTGTTGACTGAATCGTTGCAGGCGGCTTTGATCGAGTGCAGGCATTGCGGTGGCGCGATTGTTAAGGAAGGAAAATCAAAGCCCACGCCACGGAGTCAATCCATTGGATACGAAATCGAAGCAGGAAGCATTGGCTGCGTATCGCACGCACGACAAGGATACCGGATCGCCGGAGGTTCAGGTTGCCATTCTGACGAGCCGGATTTCGGAGCTGACCGAGCATTTGAAGACGCACAAGAAGGACTTTGCGTCGCGTCGCGGTTTGTTGAAACTGGTCGGTCGGCGCACGCGATTGCTCCGCTACCTGAACCACAAGGATCATGGCCGCTACGTCAGCGTGATTCAGCGCCTGGGTCTGAGGAAGTAAGCCTTCTGAAATTGAGGCCGGCAGGCCTTTTGAAATTGACGAATTGTAGAAGTTGACGAAACAGATGCGGGGCTGGCGATGCAAGTTCAGCCCGGAACTCGCCGCAAACGATAGGTGTCACGTTATGGCACTTTGAGTGCAGGGTGGCGGTTGTGTTGGGTTGATGGCTTGGATGGTTGGTTCGGAAAATCCGAATAGAAATAGCGAGGATGAGTTGCGTTCGCGCGACCCATCCTTTTTTTGTACATAGGCTGAAGCGGTTTGCATAAGCGAATTTGAGCAGCCAAAAATAATTGGGTTTGTCGTGACGGCTGTCGTGTTGGCAGGCGAAATTGCAGACTAAAAATATTGTGACGGTAACGGAAAAGAGTGACGGTAATGAAGAAATACACTTCAGAGTGTACGGTTGGCGGCAAAACGTTGACGTTGGAAACGGGCTGGTTGGCCAAGCAGGCGGCAGGCACCGTGATGGTGACCTATGGCGAGACGGTGGTCATGGTGGCTGTCGTGACGTCCGATCCGCGTCCGGGAATCGATTTCTTCCCGCTGACCTGCGACTATCGCGAAAAAGCCTATGCGGCAGGTAAGTTCCCTGGCGGATTCTTCAAACGTGAAGCCCGTCCGACGACCAAAGAAATTCTCACCATGCGTTTGATGGATCGTCCGATCCGCCCGTTGTTTCCCAAGGGTTTCATTAACGAAGTCATGATCCAGGCGATGGTGCTTTCGACCGATCAGGAACACGATCCGGATATGCTGGCGATGATCGGTGCGTCGGCTGCCCTTTCGATTTCGGAGATTCCGTTTGAAGGTCCGACCGGGGCCGTTCGTGTCGGACGTGTCGACGGCAAGTTCGTCGTGCTGCCGACGCTTGAGCAAATGGACCAGAGCGATTTGGAATTGGTCGTGTCCGGTCACTCGGAAGCCGTCAACATGATCGAACTTGGTGGGTTTGAAATTGCCGAGGCCGATGTTGTGGAAGCCGTCGAAGTCGCTCATAAAGAAATCAAAACCATCTGCGACTGCGTCAGCGATCTGGTCAAGCAGTGCGGTAAAGAGAAGAAGTGGACCCCGCCGCCATCGACCGACGCCCTCAAAGATCGGTTGCGCGAGAAAGTGGCTGGCCCGCTTCGCAAGGCGAAAGAGATTTCGTCGAAGCAGGATCGCTACGAAGCCGTTACGGCTGTCTATTCCGAAACGCTCGATCAGGAATGTCCTGAAGGGGCTGAGGATCTTGAGTTCGACCGCAACACCGTCCGCAACGTCATCGATGAAATTGAGGGCGAAGTGGTGGCTGCCATGGTACTCGACACCGGTATTCGCGCGGATGGTAGAGGCCTGACTGACCTTCGCGAGCTGACCTGCGAAGTGGGCGTCCTGCCGCGAACGCACGGGTCGGCAGTTTTCACCCGCGGTGAAACGCAATCGATGGCCGTCGTTACGCTTGGTACGGTTCGCGACGAGCAGTTCATCGACGGGCTAATGCCGGAATACAGCAAGAAGTTTATGCTGCATTATAACTTCCCACCGTTCTGCGTCGGTGAAGTGCGTCGCCTCGGTGCGGTGTCGCGTCGCGAGATCGGTCACGGAAATCTGGCTGAGAAGGCGATTGAAATGGTGCTGCCTTCACCTGAAGACTTCCCCTATACAGTTCGCATCGTGTCGGAAATTCTCGAATCGAACGGTTCGAGTTCGATGGCGTCGATCTGCGGTGGAACGTTGGCATTGATGGATGCGGGTGTGCCGCTTACCCAGCCAGTCGCAGGCATTTCGGTCGGCGGATTCCACGATGACACCCGTCGTAAGTTGATCGTCGATATTCTTGGCGAAGAAGATCACTTCGGCGATATGGACTTCAAGGTCGCAGGCACGCAGCGCGGTATCACCGCGATTCAGGTGGATTTGAAGGATCGCTCGCTGAGCATCGACATCGTGAAGGAAGCGTTGGAGATTGCAAAGAGCGCTCGACTGGAAATCCTTGAGAAAATGCTGGCGACGCTTCCGGAACCGCGCAAAGAAACGAGCAAGTACGCTCCGCGAATTTTGTCGATCAAGATCAATCCGGAACGCATCGGAAAGGTCATTGGACCAGGTGGTAAAGGGATCAAAGCCATCGAAGCCAACACTGGCGCGAAGATCGAAATCGACGACGATGGAACCATCACGATTTCGTGCATGGACCTGGCTGGTGCGGAAGGTGCCCGCAGCATGATCGAAGCTGTCACCGAAAGCATCAAGGTCGGTACGGTCTATTCGGGTACGGTCACAAGCGTGAAGGACTTCGGTGCGTTTGTTGAAATTGCTCCGGGGCAAGATGGCTTGTGCCATGTGAGCGAACTGTCCACCGACTACGTGCGCAACGTTGCCGATGTCTGCAAGGTTGGCGATCCGCTGAAGGTCAAGGTGATCGCGGTGGATAATCAAGGTCGCGTCAAACTGTCGGCGAAAGCGGTTATGCTTGAAGAGAAGCAGGAGACGGCTGACAGCACTTCGTAGGCTTTTGGTAGGAACGTAGATTGCAAAATCAAAACGGTGGCCCTACTTTGATTTGTAGGGCCACCGTTTTTTGTCCACCATCCGTGTGTATGCGGTGTGAGGAGTCATGGCTGACGATCGCGTTGTCGAAATCTCAATGATCGCCGGCGGTCTCGCTCATGAGATTCGCAACCCGCTTTCCACGTTGCTGTTGAACCTTAAGCTGCTGGAAGAGGACTTTGCAGAGGACGAATCGCCGACGGCAGACACGATGCGCCGAGCCCGCCAGCGCATTGCCATGACGCGGGGGGAAGCTGAGCGACTTCAGCGGATGCTCGATGAGTTTCTGCTGCTCGTCAAACCGGTCACGCTGAAGCGCACGGTGGCTGACCTCAATGGCATTGTTTCTCGATTGGTGGAGTTCTACGCGCCGGAAGCCGATCGCGACGGAATTCGCCTCGTCGCGTACGAACATCCCCATCCGTTGCTCGTTTCTGTCGATGCGGAAATCTTTCGCCAGGCGCTTTTGAATCTCCTGATCAACGCCCGCCAAGCGACACCTGATGGCGGCGAAATCTCGATGCATTTGACTGTCGAAGAACTGGGGCTGGAAGGCACCTGGGCGACTGTGGAAGTGAGCGATGACGGTGAAGGGATGAGCGAGGAAGTGTTGTCGAAAGCCATGCAGGCATTCTACTCGACAAAGCCGATGGGCAGCGGTCTCGGACTTTCCACCACGGGTCGAATCGTTGCAGCTCACGGTGGGAAAATCGAGGTCACATCAAAGTCCGGATCCGGTACCACATTTATCATCCGACTTCCGCTGGTGGCTGAGAAGCCCAGATCAATGGGATGACCTTGGCAGTTGGGGTGACGATCGCGCCCAGTGCGATAGAATACCACCCATCATGGCCGCCACTGCTTTTGTACTCATCGTTGAAGACGACACTGCCCACGGCGAGGCCATCGCTGAAGGGTTGAAGCGCGAAGGACACGCCTGCAAAGTTGTCGCCAGCGGCGCCGACGCGATTGCCAGCGTCAGCACCCGGCCGCCCGATGTCATCATCACCGATTACAAACTTGGCGGGGCGCTCAACGGGATGGACGTCCTCAAACAGACCAAGGAAATCTCTCCGCATACGCAGGTTATTCTGATGACCGCGTTCGGCAGCGAGCAGCTCGTTCGCGATGCCCTTGGTCCCGAGAACCCCACGCCAGCATACGACTATCTGATCAAACCCATCGACATCGAGGCCATCCGCGAGAAGGTGAATAAGGCGGCTGAGGAGGCGATCTCCGCCCGCGATTCGAAGGCGATGCGCGACCAGATCGAAAAAGCGTTCAACTACGAAGGCATCATCGGGACGAGTGCAGCGCTCGCGAAAGAGATTCGCCGAATTCAAAAACTGGCCAAAAGCAAGAGTACGGTTTTGATTTTCGGCGAGTCGGGAACGGGCAAGGAACTCGTTGCGCAGGCCTTGCACGCCAATTCGAAACGTGCAGGCAAGACCTTCAAAGTGATCAACTGCGCGGCGCTGAGCGAGTCGCTCTTGGAAAGCGAATTGTTCGGGCATGTGAAGGGTGCGTTTACCGGAGCGATCTCCGACAAGAAAGGTATCCTGGAAGCCGCTGACGGTGGGACGCTTTTTCTTGATGAGATTGGCGACATGCCGCTTGGTATGCAGGCGAAGCTGTTGCGTACCTTGGAGTCGGGCGAAGTGCAGCGCGTGGGCAGCACCGATACGCTGTTCGTCGATGTGCGCTTCGTGGCGGCCACCCACCGCAACCTTCGAGAGATGGTCGATGAACAAACGTTTCGCGAGGATTTGTTTTATCGATTGCACGCACAGGGCGCGATCCGCCTGCCACCGCTTCGACAACGGCGCGAAGACATCCCGATTCTCGCGAAGCATTTTGTCGAAGAGTTCTGCCGCGAAAACGATTTTGAAGAGAAGGACATCTCAACGGAAGTGATGCGCCGGTTGACGAATCATACGTGGCGGGGCAATGTTCGTGAACTGCGCAGCGTCATCGAACAGATGGTGATCGAATCCGAAGGCGAAATGCTCGAGTCAGCCGACTTGCCCGAAACGCTGCGAACCACAACGGACATCGTTCCGGTCAACAACCCAAGTCTACTGGGTATGAGCATGGCCGACGTCGAACGCCTCCACATCTTAAACACGTTAAAGCTAACCGGCGGAAACCGAGAAAAAGCCGCCAAGATTCTAAAAATCGGCGCAAGGACGCTGTATCGAAAGCTCAAAGACTATGGCGTGACTCAGTCGGATTAGCCCGTGGCGAGTAGCCATCGGTAGACGTTATTTGTTCACCGCACTCTGGGCATGTACCACTCTCGTTACCTATGAGGCAATACCCACATACCTCGCAAGTCGGGAGATCGTTGTTTTTCGGCTGGGTTAGTTCGATTGCAAACATGAGCAAGGCGGGGCTTGCCGCGCCTAAGATAACGATGGCAATCACAAGCGGTAGTGCGACCAGTTCAACTTCGTATTGAATGGCGAAATAGATTGCGACTGCTAGGGCGGCCGTTAGCAAATAGTAGGCTCCGGCCAATCGCACATAGTCATGGCGTCTGAACTGTGGATCGGACTTGCTGAGTACAAACAGACCCCAGATTGGACCTGAAAAGAGAAGGCATACAAACAGGGCCGGAATTAGGAAGTGAGCCATTTCTGACACTACCGAAAATTTCTGCAGCGTTATTTGTTTGATATTGGTTAAGTCTGCCAACCACGTCGGACAATTCGGCTGATTCGTCAGTATTCAAAGTTCGCGCAAGGTCGCCAGCAGCGCTTCGAATTCTTCTTTGCATTCGCCGCAAAATTCGAGGTGATCTTCGATGGCTTTGAGGCTTTCGGGGATGGACTTGCCTTCGAGGTGCTTTTCGGCGAACTCGGCCATAGCGGTTAGGCAGTCTTCGCACGTTGCTTCGCGATCCTTGGTCTGCTTCAGGAAGCCGAGCAGTGCGTCTACTTTTTCTTTTGAAAGGTCCATGATCGTTCTTAGCCCGGTTCTAAATCTTCCTGCGAATAACCGCGTTGCTCCAATTCCTTCTTGAGCTTCTTGCGGGCGTCGTGCGTTAATTTGTAGATCGCATTTCGATTGGATCCCAACCGTCGGCCAATCTCTTCTTGTGGCATGCCGGACAACTCCGCTTGCAATACGTCGCGTTGCTTTTGTGTCAGCTTCTCCTCGATGATCGCGTGGATGTCGTCAACGAGCTGCTTTCGGGCCGCCGACGCGACGGGTTCGTTTTGCGAATCGGTTCGGCTTGCATCGACGGCGTTGGCGTTTCCTGTCAGTTGATCGAGCGACACGTCTTTCCATCGCATTCGACGAAGTTCGGTGTATCCGACGCGGACGGCGATGGTCAGCGCCCAGGTCGTAAACTTGCTGCGGCCTTCAAATGCGTCGAGGCTCGTGTGAATCTTCAAAAGCGCATCCTGGGCAATGTCTTCAACAAAAGCATCGCCCGAACTGGAGAACGCATGACGCAATTTCGTACGCAGCAATTCGCGCAGGTCGGCCAATGCCGCATCTCGCGCCGTCGGTTCACCGTTTAGTCGTTCAATCCAGTCCGTTTCAACAGCCAACGTCAACGACTCCTGATCCGTGACACCACCTTAGACGCGCCCAGCCAACAGAACCTTACGCTTGGCCTCGCAATATGTCGATTATGACCGCCCGAGATGCGAATCGGCCAATTCTAATTTTATTTTTCGGCAGGGGTAAGAGATTTGAAAGTGACCGCGTCTCATCAAGCGAACGAACGTCGCCGCGTTGGCGATGCAGTCAGACGAATCGGATGGAAATGACCTTATTTCAAGGAGAAAACAGATGAATCAGTGTATCGTAGCCACCGGATTTCTCACGGTATTGAGTGCGGTCTTTGCGGTCTCGGCGATGGCTGACAAACCCGCAACGGACATGGAGCAAACCTCGCGGGCCTACCTGCACAGTTTCAACCTGCCCAGCACCGGGGTCGCCCTCGAAGGTTATTGCCCGGTGGCGTACTTCGCGGTGAACAAGCCGGTTAAAGGAAAGCGCGAGTTCGCTTCGACGCACAATGGCGTGACGTACTACTTCGTCTCTGCCGACGCCCGAAAGATGTTTGATGAATCTCCGCAGAAGTACTTGCCGGCATATGGCGGTTGGTGCGCATTCGGGATGGCTGTCAATGACAAGTTTCCTGTCGATCCGACCAATTTCAAAATCGTCGATGGTCGCCTGATGCTCTTTCTCAAGAATCAAAACGTCGATGCGCTCCAACTCTGGAACGACGGCAATAAGTCTGAACTGATCGCCAAAGCCGATGCCCACTGGAAAAAAGTTTCCAAGTAGGCTCTCCTCCTTCAAACCCCGGTGCTACGGGCGGCGGACTCGGGCAGTTCCGATCCGCCGCAGCCCCGGGATCAAGCGCAGCGGTATTCATGAAGGTCGAAGCTAAATATCTTCAATCGATCACGGTTTTTCAATTGGAGCGGAAGTTATGAATGCTGGCGAAGTCGAATCTGCAACGCCTATTGATGACCCGGATGCAGAATGCGGTCGGGTGGTGCTTGAGGTTGGTGGTGCGAATGAATCGAATTCGTCGGTCGTGCCCTCAGAACTCGCGAGCGAGTTGGATCGCGTAAGCCGATGGGGGCTGCGATACGGGTTGGTGTTGGTGATTGGGTGGATTGGTGCGATGAAGTTTACCGCCTACGAAGCTGAAGGTATCTCCGGACTCGTGGACAACAGTCCGTTGATGAGTTGGGCGTACAATTTTCTGACACAGCGACAGTTTGCGGCGGCGCTGGGTGCTGGTGAATTGGTGATCGCAATTCTAATCGGATGCAAATCAATTTGGCCGCGCGGTGCGGTCATCGGAGCCGCGGCTGCCGTCGGGATGTTTCTGACCACGCTTGGATTCATGATCACCACGCCCGGAGTGGGCGAAGCCTCGGCGGGCGGTTTTCCTGCGATTTCAGTGGTTCCAGGACAATTCCTGCTCAAAGACGTCGTACTGTTAGCCGCTTCCATGTCCTCGCTGGCAGACGCCGTCGGTTCGTTGCCCAAAACCAAAGCGTAGCGCCAGAATCAATAGATTCGAATTCCCAGCAGCTACGCCGCGTAAGCAAACGTCGCTCGCATTAAGATTACTCCGCAAAAGTTACTAGACTGAATTTGCGCCACGCCAAAGCCATCAGATGCGTTTGATTCAGGTGATGGGGACGATTCAATATGATTCGTGGTTCTGTGCTTGGGGGCAGGTCACGTGCCGGTCTTTTTTGAGAATCCGTTTGCAAGATGCGGTGGTTCGTGCGACATTGATCTGTTGTGAATTCACTTTTGTCTTTAAGGAGAAAGATACGATGCGTGCAATTTTGACAATGTTGATGATTGGGTTGTTGGTCGGATCGGCTGGGTGCGACATTATTCCTGACGGAGATAACAATGGGAATAACAACGGCAACAACAACGGTAACGATAACGATAATGACCAGGCCAAGTCGTTTGCCGCGGACCTCTCAGGTGCTGCAGAGCGCCCCGATCCGGTCCAAACGGACGCAACGGGTACGGGCAAATTTGAGCTCAACGACGACGAAACGCAGCTGACTTACGATATCACTGCCTCGGGTCTATCGGGCGACGTCAACGGTGCCCACTTCCACTTGTCCGACAACGGAGCTGAAGGATCAGGCGGGGTTGTTTTCGGTTTTTCGGAAGAGGTTAATAACGATGGCAACGGCGGAGTCACGGTGCAGGGTGTTTGGAATTTGACGGCTCAGGATGTTGCGAACATTCGTGCGGGAGACATCTATGTGAACCTCCACACCGACGCCAACCCAGCCGGAGAAATTCGTGGCAATCTTGTCGAAGAATTCTAGCCCGATCGTTTCATGATGGCCGGTGGTGATTCTCAATTATAATTCGAATGAGCATTTCGTTTGGTTCAACACGATGATCGCGTCATCAGCGCGTTTTGTTCCCTTATCAGTATTTGATTTGGGATTACTGAGAGACGTGTTTGGACGATTCGATGAAGGGTTGGTTAACTCGCAATATGGTTTAAGTGTAGACAATATTTCGTTGCACGCATGACGCATGCTCGTACTGCGACCATGCGCGCTGGCTGTGCAAGATGTCGCCGGAGAAACCAGCGTGAAGAGTACGCCGATCACCTTGAGAGTCGGCTGACATTTTTTGGTCGGTATAACACAAGAAAACCAAGGCTCAAGAAAACCAAGGGACGTGCGGTAGCGACCAGGCACGATCAGGCCTCCTTGCCAGTGTAAATAGCGTTTTCAAGACGCTATCAAACACGGCTTGAAGGCCTTTTCTATGCGTAATTGATCTCCAACCGATGCGGTAGTCAGATTGGCCAATCGCCAAATCCCCAAGCAGGTGGGTTGGCTCGCGCGACTTGTAACCCGATTCACTCGAGTACTTTTGCGCAGACCATGGCAATTCTAATTCAAGCGTAGCGTTTCTTCGTCATCCCGGCGCCGCAGGGGAATCCAGCATTCACCCAGATCGACTTCGCTCTCACCTGGATTCCCGCTTGCGGACGTTATGCATGGAGATGGATGCTGACGATTGTGAATACTTGAGAATACCCGACGCTCAGCGACATTTTTTCAGCAAGTCAACATAGTCGTCCGTCGAATATGTCCGTGCAGCAACTTGGAACGCAAGCTCTTAACGTATTGAAGCTGCGTGATATCCGTGCATAATGTCCCTGCGCGGGAATGACGGCATTGGCGCATTGCTACGTTTGAACTTAAGGCGCTCTGAATATCAAGGCATTGGCGACCTGGGCGCAACTGCTTGAATCTCTGCAACCGCCAGCGTCAAACCCAACACGCTGAGAATGACGATCAGGGTTCCAACCCCATAAATCGTCTTGATGCCATCGTGCAATTCGATCTTATTGCCAGTCCGTTTTGCCCAACGACTGACAATGAAATTGCAAATCCACCGCCATTGCAGAATCAAATGCAGCAGGGTCAGCAGTGTAAATACCATCAGCGAAACGAACGAAGCCGTCGCCCATCGATCGTAATCCATTCCCCAAACGCTCCACCCGGTGGCATCTGTACTCTTCGGAAATATGAATTGCACCAGGGCGGCTGTCCATAGATGGACCACAAATGCGATCAACAACAAAACATCAACGAGAAAATGAAATCCGGGACGGGTCATGTTCCAATTCCTGAATCAACCTTGAATTCATCCGCTTCGACTTGGATTGTCATCGACTTGACTTATCGTTGTGTGATCGGCAGGGTCGCAGCAAGGCTGATCTTTGGGCACACCGCGCCAAATGGTTGCCGCGCCGAGCAGGATCACAAAGCAATTTGCCATCTGGTGCAGACGCACTCGACTGACCTGACTCATCACAGCACTACCGCAACCAAGCACCGTCAGCGCTGGAATGGTTCCCACGCCAAACAACACCATGCCCAGCCACCCTCGGGCTGGATCGCCTGATTTCATGGCCAATGCCAAGAATGTGTACACAAGCCCGCATGGTAGGAAGCCTGTAAACAGCCCTGCAAAAAAAGATGCGACAAAACCGTTGCCTTTTAGAAAGTGCCCCAACATCTTTGTGCCAAACCCGCCACACGCGGTTCCGGCTGTCTTGAACCGCAACACGCCCAAGTTGTTCAATCCAACAACCAACATCATGATCCCGGCGATAATCGCCAACCAATGCTGTGCATCTACCAAAGGAAGATTCAGCCCGGCCAGCCGTGCCCCGACCGCGCCAGCCACCGCGCCTAGAAAGCCATATGTGAAGATGCGTCCTCCACCGTAACAGAGTTGGCGAATCAGCGTCGCCGAAAAAAGCTGCTTCGACGCGCCGATGGTCACCACAAACCCGCCACACATTCCGATGCAATGACCGGAACCGAGCAAGCCGCCTATCATCATGGCCACCAAGTCCACAGCGTTACCTCGCGATCGCCAGTTGTTTGACGGTTGACCTTGATTCCGCGCTGTTCAATGAATCATTTAATTGCACTCTTTGCAACCGCATCGAGTTGGCTACCACCAAAAAGCTGCTGACGATCATCGCAATCGCCGCGCTGATCGGACCGAGTTTCCCCGTCGCAGCCAAGCCAAGTCCACAAACGTTGTACGCAAACGCCCAGAACAAATTTTGCTTGATCGTTCTTACCGTTTGTTTTGAGAGATCGAATAGCTGCGGAATCGCAGCGAGGTCATCGGACATCAGGCATGCATCGGCAGACTCGCGGCTGACATCCGCGCCGCAACCCATTGCAATTCCAACCGTAGCAGCCGCCAATGCCGGTGCATCATTGATTCCATCACCAACCATCGCCACAAGGATTCCAGATTGCGCCATGCTTTGAACGTGATCCGTCTTGTCGGCAGGAAGCAACGCCGCATGAACCGGGACGCCAAGCGTTGCCTGCATTTTTTTGCCATGCCCAACGTGATCGCCGGTTAAAATCCCCAAGTCGTATCCCAAGTCCGAAAAATGTCGAAGGACCGACTTTGCACCGACACGCAAGTCTTCCCGAAACGCAAAGACGCCGCGGACCTGACCTGACCAACCGACGCAAATCAGCGATGCGCCAGATGCCATGGCATCGACGATTTTCCGATTCAGCGAATCTGGTGTGGTCAGACCATTTTCCTTCATGAAGGAATGGCTCCCCAAGAATACCGCGAGGCCTCCGTCTGGAATTTGCGCTTCTACGCCTTTTCCCGAGATCGTTTGAATGTTCTCGACAGGCATAGGGGAGATGGAATTCAAGGTGGCGTAGTCGCTAACGGCAGATGCAAGGTGGTGGGTCGTCGCCTGCGCGAGGGCAGCCGCATTTGCGAGAACTTCATTTCGATCCACCGTTGATTGCATGGCAACATCGAGCGATTCGACCCGCGCCTTGCCCGTCGTCAGTGTGCCGGTCTTGTCGAAGCGAATCGCCCGCACACGAGCGATATTTTCAAACGCTTCAACGTTGCGAATCACGATGCCCGCCTTCGCAGCCCGGCCCATCGCGACCCAGACGGCCATCGGTGTGGCTACGCCCAGCGCACACGGGCACGCAATTAAAAGCACGGAAAGCGAACGCATCAGGCCCGCCTGCCATCCGAATTGGCGCATCGCCCACACAAAGGTCGCAATCGCAATCAACACGACAACCGGCACAAAGATTGCGGCGATCTTGTCGGCGATTCTTTGGTGACGTCCTCGACCGCGACGTGCTTCGGTGAGCGTATCGACGATGTGTTGAATCGTAGATCTGTCGGCTAGGACGCTGACGCGCACCTGAATCGTACCGCTTCCATTAAGAGACCCCGCGTAAGCGACATCACCAACCCCCTTGGTGGCTGGATCGCTTTCACCGGTGATCATCTGCTCGTCAATGCTGGAGCGTCCGTCGATGATTTCCCCGTCGGCAGGGCAGCGCATCCCGGGACGCACGAGGACAATATCCCCGACGCTGAGTTCATCGGTGGGCGTTTCGATCCATTCGCCCTGGTTCAGGACCGACGCATTGTCCGGCACGAGTTTTTCAAGTGAACGAAGTGCGTCGCCTGCGGTTAAACGGGCTCGGGCTTCCATCGATCGCCCGATGGTGACGAGTAGTAGAATCATGCAAACCGTATCGAAGTAAACGCTTCCGCCCTCGCGCATCACCGAAACATAGGAGTAAACAAACGCGGCAAGTACCCCAATGGCCAATAGCACATCGGTGTTGATTTGGCGAAATCGAAGGGCTGACACACCGCTCTGGGCGATGGGCCAGCCCAGAATCGCGACGACGCCTGCGGTCAGAATCATGGACAGGTATCGAAAAATCGTCACGCCCGTCGATGCAACCGCTGACTCGACTGCTCCGCCCGGGTTAAAAACTTCCTGACCGTAAAGAACCCAGTTGAAAACCATCACGTTCATCGACAGAAAAATCGCGACGCCGATCAGCGTCAACTGCCACGTTGCTTCGCCTTCCGAACCCTTGGCATGGGTGATCCGATGGGCCAATCGGCAACCGAAGCAGCAATACACCGGTGGCTTGTCGGTGTCGACGATGGGTACGCCGGGAACAGGAAGGTTGCAATAGACACACTCTGCCAGCGGTGGTGTCTTGATGCTGGTCGCAATGCTGCGCGTGTCCGACGATGTCATAAGAAGTAGTTCGTCACTAGAAGTAATTCTTTGCGGAGGGAATTCCGAACTGGACCAGATACCAAACCAAGCCGACCCAAAACCCGATCCAAATCAGGCGAACGAACCATGGGATACGATGGGTGGTGTAGTTATGGTAATGCCGTTCTTTAGAGGGTTCGAATTTCGGCTGAGTGGAGTCCATGTTTGAACCTTTTTGCTTGGCGATTGAATCGTGATGCTCTGACTGCGACGCGGGCTTACCGCACCTGCTCGATCCAGGGTCTTCCGTCGAGTTCGTCAAGTTTCTGTTCGCGGCGCAGCATGTCGAATTTCGGTTTCTCAATATCGCGAAACATGCCGTTCGTCGTCGCCCACGCCAACATGCACAACATGCCCATGAACACAATGAAATAATTGAGTACCGGGACGAGCATGAATGTCCCTTCGCTCGTCGCGCCGTTTGCAACGGTCATGAATTCATACAATTTGATTGCGAATCCAACACCGGCGGGCAAGAGAAACACAACGAGAAACGCAATCAGCGTGATGCGCTGCGCTTTGGTTGCTTTCGGATTTGTGACCATGGCATATCTCTCGAGAAAACCTAGCCTTTGAATCTTTATTTGACGCCGCTCATATCGATCGATTCGACCGCACCCGCGCCATTGGGGCCTTCGCCCAGATAATACGGATACTCTTCAAGCCAACTGCCCAACCACTGCACATAGGTAATGATAGCCATGCCATCGCGATTGGGGTAACCATCCTCATCGAAGAACCAGGGATACTCCGGCATGACGGATGACGGTACGATATCGACTGGCTTGTAGAAGTGTGCGATGTGCCAATCGTTGGAGCGTCGTCCGGCTTCGCGAGAAAGATCGGGCCCCACGCGGCGCGTGCCAAAAAGCACCGGTCGCTGCAATTCGTTGTTGTATTCGCGAGCATGGGAGACGGGGCCCCAGCGTGACGATTCCATCGAAACCGGTCGAATGAATTGGCTATGACAGTGCCAACATGCTTCGCCGATGTAGATGCGATGACCGCGTCGAAGAGCGGCTTCGTAGCTGTCGGAGTCGCACGTACCGAAGTATTCTTCGAACCGCGTTGGAAACTTTTCAGCCAGTTCGACGAACTCAGGCACGATGCCGTGTTCTTCGATCATTTCACTTACGGATTCTTCGGGAATCCCACGGTAGATGGTGTATGGCAGCGCTCCCATCACGATGAACGCGATTCCGAAAAACACCAATCCGGCCACGAAGAATACACCCGACTTGGATTCCAACATGATAAGGCCAAGCTCCGTTTATTCAGTGTCGCACTGAATCATCAATGCGGGTATTCCAAACAAAATCGCTCACTACGCGGGTGAAAGACCTTCCGAACCGGTATCGCCGACCGAAGCCGGAACAGCTGACTCAGGGTTGCGGTTCTTCGCCCATTCCTTTGACGGCTTGCCGATCCACGTCATGACGACGTTGTATGCAAAGATGAACTGTGCGAAAATCATGGCCGTACCGGAAATCGTCCGCACCCACCAAAATGGCGTCGACGCTCGAAGTGTCGATTCCCACGACGCCAGTTCCTTCCACATGTACCCCTGAACCAAGCCGGCGATCGTCAGGTCGAAAAACATCACCAACATGCTGATCGCCGTGATCCAGAAATGCCACTCGTGAAGCGATTCGCTGTACCAACGTGTACGACCCATCACGCGCGGCAGTAGGTATACCATCGTCCCCAGCAGCCAGAATCCAAACACGCCGAACATCACCAGATGGGCATGCCCAACCACCCAATCCGTGAAGTGAATGATCTGTTGAAACGTCAGCGTGGTTTGAAACGCGCACTGAAAGCACGTTGTAAAGTAAAAGATCATGCCGGTATAAAACCACCGTACCGGTATCGAGCGGCGCAACATGTCGCCCGAACCGCGCAACGTCATGAAGAAGTTTACAATCACGGTGGTCACCACCAGTTCGACCGCAATCGTCGAGATGACCGCTCCATATTGCAGAAACATCGGAATCGGCGTGTACAGGAAATGGTGAATGCCGTTGAGCGGATAGAAAAATGCCAGACCCCAGAATCCCACCAATGACAGCCCATGACTCCAAATCGGTTTCTTTAGAATGATCGGCACGAAGTAATACATCATGCCCCACCCAAGGGGTGTCACGAACAATCCAACGAGGTCGTGAATGAACAGTCCGCCAATCGCGCCGGCGGCAACGCCGTTCATGTGATACTCAGGCAGGAAGTTGCCCATCGCGTAGACCAACACGGTCCACACGAATGCGGCCATGAAATACCACATGGTGACGTACAACGGTCCCGACACTTTCATGATCGGCGTCATGAAATTGATCGCCACCAGAATCAAACCGAGCAAGGCAACCGGATCGATCCAGACCGGCGTTTCACCCCATTCGAGCGCCTGAGCTTGACCCATGAGCAACCCGATGACGGTGGCCACCAGAATCCCCTGCCATGCATAAAAGATGAAATATCCCAACGCCCGACTGGCGGCTGGTTTTCCCGTTAGTCTTGGCACCACCCAGTGCAGCATCCCGAGAAACACGTTGGCGATGAATCCATAGGCGACGCCATTGGTGTGAATGAATCGCCATCTGCCCGGGGAGAAGAACTCGATACCGCTAAATGGATACTTCTGAATGAATTGCAGGGAAAAAAGGAATCCAGCGAGCATCGCCACGAGCAGGAAGATGATGCCCATGACAAAATGCCATTTGACCAGCCAGATTTCGATCAAGGGTCGATCGCCGTTGGCGGTCAGATTGCTATCGGAAATGTTTGGTGCCGTTGCGTCGGTCATGACTGTGTCCGCCATGAATCATTCACTCCAATCCTTCGTGTACTTCTATCAGCGCTCCGTCGATGCAAGCGCTGAGCAATCAATTTCATGATCGCTTCGAAAGTCGCCTATTCATCTTCTTCAAAAATTTCGACGTCTTCATCAACCGCGATCTCAGCCGTGTATTCCATTCCGGATTCGCCGAACCGCATTTCCCGATCGGAACGCACAACGAGTGCCTCAGGGTCAATCATGACATTGCGCTTCTTGAGCAAGTCTTGAACGTAATAAGCCATCGCCCAAATATCCGCCTGAGTGACGAGCTTGTTGCCCTCATCGTCTTCGGGACCGTCTGCCGCTGCGTCGATCCATGTCGGCATGGCGGTACCGGTAATTCCGGCTGCGATCGAACGATACAAATCTTCTACTGAGGTTCCGGCTTTGACGTAATCGCGATGAAAGTCCGGTGCAAAAATAGTCTTGTCGTCTTCATCTTTTTTGATTGCGGAACGGTCGATGTCTTCCCGCAACCCGGAACGCGGCGGACCGCCGAGCGCTATTGAATACTCGCTGATTTTCTGTTCCGGCACATACGCCGGGTGGCAGTTCCAACAACTGAAGAAGCCGTGATAGGCCATCTCGCCGCGCTCAATCGCTGCGGACTTGTCTTGCATCTCGACATAGGGGTCTGTCACGAACGGTATCGCAGGCGTGGGTGGACGATCCCAGATATCGCTGAACGTCTTGATGTATTCCACCAACGCCCACCGTGTTTGTTCGGGCAGATGGCCCCACGAAGGCATCGAACTCCCGCGCAGGCCTTCAGAAATGCTGCGGAACAAATCCTCATCCGTCGGCAACTCTGCAAACCGCGTGCTGATGAATTTGAACTTTGCTTTCTGAAAGTTCCGCGGTTGCGGATTGAGAAAGCGGGCCCCCGGTCCATCGCCCAGCCCGTTCTCGCCATGGCAGCCGATGCAGTAGAAGTTGTAGGCGGCTTCCCCTTCCTGAAGGCGCACGGTACGCGGTGTTGTTTGATAACCGAACTCGGTCGGTCGAGAGGTGTCCACGTCCGCTTCGTTTGTGCCCGGTGTGCAGCCACCCAAGAGAACAGTTGCAAACAGACAAATACTACAGCGATTCCTTAAATTCATTTTTTGCATGTGCCTTCTAGTCGTTCGCCGATCCGTTGTGTATCGACGATACGTGGGTACGGAGCCTTGCATCCGCCGAATCGCGCTTCCACTCGCTACGTCCCGACAGGAACACTTTCTTTTTCAATGGGTACGAATTGACCGAGCCTGCCAACGATGACCATCGTCCATGCGAAAATCAGATGCGTCGCGATGGCGACCCACTTCGGAATGTTCTCAAGAATCCAATTTCCGCCGATCAGTTTCGGTTGTAACCATGAGATAATCCCGTAGAAATTCACCAACCAAACGCCAATTCCCAGGATCGTCGCAACCATGAACCGCGCGCCAAACGAATGCTTTCCGAAGTAGCGGCTGAGAATCAGGTGAATGGGAATCCCGCCAATCATTCCGGTCAGCAGATAGAGACAAACACCAGCCGCCAAGGCAAAATCGCTTTCAAGCGTCAGCGCCTTTTCGCCCATCGGAAACGTCAGGTAGGTGCGAATGAGCTCAAGCGGATGTCGTCCGGTCATTGACGCGCCGATGATGTTGAACAACAAACTCGAACCCGCAGCTATCAACCCCAGCGTCATCCCGCCCATCAGTTCATAGGCAAAATAGAACTGGGGCGGTGTCCAGCGCTTCTCAACGCCTTCGCCCTGCAACTCGCTTTCGAGGCGCACGATCCGCTGCTTCAGCTCGTCAATTTCGTTTATCTTGTCGCCCGTGTCTGTACTCATGAAACTCCCAGAGTCTGTACTCATGAAACTCACTGTATCGAATGTTGAAGAGATGTACTCCGACAGACTGCGCACTCGCGAATCCGAAGTGCGCTTTGCAAGTCATGTTCCACACTATTATGCGAAAGTCATGCATGCGTCCAGACGCCATTGCATGGGAAAGAAACGATATGTTTTGCGAAGATATCGGCTTGAGCGATGTTCAAGGATTAGCAACTGAATTTGCGCCATTTCGCCCACAACTGCGCCAATATACGCAGGTCCAAGTTGGTTTGTATCGCTCAATTTCTGACCGCTGTGGTTGATTGGTGAATTGGCATATTCGACATTCGGGGTCATCGCAGCAGGTGACTCAGTCTCCCGTGCGCGGATTGAATTTACTTGCAGGCGAACGTCGATGTGGGCACGGTTGGGACGTGGCATTGCTGGCAGTTGGTTTGTTCAGGTTGGGGTGTGCGGATTTCCGCCCGGGCAGCCGATCCGGAGTGGCAAGCGACTCTCATCGGAAAATGGAACAAACATGTTCCCGCTAAGGGGCTGGCCGCGCCCGTTGATCTTGACTGGAAGTTCCATACGTCCTCTGCGACTGGCGACCCGAACGCGATCTCCGTTCTTGTCGAATATTCCCGTTTGGCGCGGACAGATAATCTGTTGATCGCCGGACGTATTTCTGCGAATTGGCTTGAACCCGTATTTACTGCAAAAGCGATTTCGATCCAAGCGTAGCGTTTTTCTCGTCATCCCTGTGTATTAATGGAATCGAGCATTCACCGAAAGCGACTTCGCTTTGCCATGGATTCCCGCGTGCGCGGAAAATGACGGCATTGGAGTGTCGAAACGATTGAACTAGAGACAGCCTGGTATCGAATTGCTGACGTCACCCCAGGCACATCCAAAGTGCGCCATGCGAATCACGCTTATTTGAACGCTCGGACGCATTCTCGGCGTTGGTGACGACTTTTTTCAATGCGATACAAAATCCTCTATCCTTAAGTGTACGGGGGCGCACTCGGGTGTTTGAGGGTGAAAGGTTGCCAAACGACCCAATCTCTGTCATGACTGGTTTGTCGTTCGGCAGAGAGCTGTGATGACGCAGTACGAAGTATTGGAGCAATAGTCATGTCAGTGTTGTTAAACGATGACATCGCACACCTGGACAAACTTCTTGAGCGGGTCATTCACCGCGGTTTGGGTGAGGAGTTTTCCGGCGTGTACGCGCAGCTTGTCGATCTTTGCAAGCGTGCCCAAGCCACCGAGAATGACACCACGTGCGCTGAGGCGGACGACATTCGCTCACGGGCTGCTTCGATGATCGCGAAGCTCAATGTTTCCGATATTCGCGACCTGTTGAAGACGCTCACGCTTCGATTTCACCTCGCCAACAAAGCCGAGCAAGTTGAGATTATCCGAATCAACCGTCAGCGCGAGCGCGATGCCAGCGCCGACGATCCCCGTGCCGAATCGATTGCTGATGCCATCGCACAGCTTAAGGATCGCGGGTGGTCGCTCGACCGTGTGCTTTCGATTCTCAGTCGCCTCGACATTCAGCCGACACTGACCGCACACCCGACCGAAGCTCGACGACGGAGCGTGCTTCGCAATCAAAAGCGGGTGGCTGAGGCGCTGCTCAAACGACACGAGCACGACCTTGCAGATTTTGAAGCCCGTCAGAACGAGCAGCAAATTGTTCGCGATGTGTTCTTGATGTTCGCGACCGATGAGGTGCGGGCTGAGCGGCCCCATGTGATTACGGAAGTTCGCAATGGATTGTACTTCCTCAATGGAGCGATCTGGGACGCAGTGCCGCAGTTGTATCGCGATCTTGGCGGGGCGTTGGAAACGTATTACGACGCGACTCCGCCGATGACGAGCTTCTTGCGCTATCGCACTTGGATTGGCGGCGATCGGGATGGTAATCCGTTGGTGACAAATGATGTCACTCAGGGGACGCTGGTCGAATTGCGCCATGCGGTGATCGACCAATTCATCGCGCAGCTTGTTGAACTGCGCTACGAGCTCTCGATTTCGACGAAGCGTGTCGATGTTTGCCCGGCGCTTCTTGATGCGATCGATGTCGATGAACGGCGCTGTCCGCTTGGTGATTCTGACAGACGAGATTTGCAGTTTGAACCTTATCGCAAGCGACTGTTGCAGATGATTGCAAAGCTGCGCGAGGCGCGGGAAGACGCCAGTGCGTACAGCGCCGCACAATTCATCGCAGACATCGCCCTGATACAGACGTGCCTTGATGAATGCGGGTTGTCGATCATCGCGCAGGGGCGACTGCGTGATTTGCGGGTGCGGGCTGAAGCGTTTGGGTTGCATTTTGCTTCACTTGATATCCGCCAGCACAGCGCCGTGCATTCTGCGGCTGTGGCAGAACTGTTGAGCGTCGCCCGTGTTCATGATGATTATGCGTCGCTCGACGAAGATGAACGCTGCCGAGTCCTTGGTGAACAGCTTGAAGACCCGCGACCGCTCCTGCCGCGCGAGGCGGAAGTTTCAGACGCGACGCGCGATTTGCTCGATTTGTATGAGACGTTGCGCGAGACGAGTCGAACCACGCCGGCTGCGATTGGCAGTTATATCATCAGCATGACCCATGACGTCAGCGACATGCTCACGGTGCTGGTGTTGATGAAGGAGGCTGGCCTGTGGCGAATGCGCGGCGAACGGGTGGAAGCCACCCTCGACGTAGTGCCGCTTTTCGAAACCATCGACGACCTCGAGCGGGCACCGGAACTCATGACCCGTCTCGTGGCCCATCCGATTTACGCGAAACACCTTGATGCCCGCCGTCGCCGACAGGAAATCATGCTGGGCTACTCCGACAGCAACAAGGACGGCGGATACTGGATGAGCAACTGGGCGCTACAAGTCGCCCAGCGTCGGTTGGCAGCCGCCATGATTGAGCAGTCGATTGATCTCAGGTTCTTTCACGGTCGCGGCGGAACGGTGGGGCGTGGTGGTGGCAGGGCGAATCGGGCGATTCTGGCGAGTCCACCCGAAAGTCGAAACGGACGGATTCGCTTCACCGAGCAGGGCGAAGTGATCACGTTTCGATATGCATTGCCCGCGATCGCACGGCGACACGTTGAACAAATCGTTCACGCCATGATTATCGGTACGGAAGAAAAACTGCCAGAGATCAGTACCAGTACGGTGCAATCCGATCCTGAGAAAGATGCGTCGAAGATCATGAGTGCCATCGCTCGGCACTCGATGGAGACGTATCGCAAACTTGTTGAGCACGATGATTTTTGGGGATTCTATACCGGCTGCTCGCCAATCGAGCATATCAGCCGTCTCCCCATCGCGTCGCGGCCCGTATCGCGTTCGGGTGGAGCGGTTGGATTGGACAACTTGCGGGCGATTCCGTGGGTGTTTGCCTGGACGCAGACGCGCTACACCGTACCGGGATGGTACGGTCTCGGTTCCGCGATTGAGAAAGTGGTGCAGGATAATTCAGATGCTCTTGCGAAGATGCAACGATGGTATTGCGAGTGGGACTTTTTCCGAACGGTAATCGACAACGCCCAGCAGGAGATGGCTCGGGCGCGGCTGGTGATTGCAAAGCGTTACGCAGCATTCGCCGAAAAGAGCCTGCACGAGACGATCGTCAGCGAATTTGTCCTGAGCGAGAAGGCGATTCTGGCGATCACCGGTCAGGCGAAACTGCTCGACAATAATCCGGTGATTCAGCGGGCGATTTTCGCGCGAAATTCTTATACCGATGTGTTGAACCTGCTTCAGATTGAACTGATGACGCGCTTTCGGGCTGGTTCGGATGAAGAGGATGCGATTCGGGCTGCTCTGTTCTTGAGTATCAACGGGATAGCGGCTGCGATGCAGAGTACGGGATAGCGAAGAGGGGGATGCAATGAGTCAAGCAACATGGACAGCGGTCGAGGAATACGTCAAAGACTGCGTGATCGTGCCGGATGATGCGTTGGAGCGTTCGTTGGCCAAGAGCGCAGAAGCCGGACTGCCCGAAATCCAAGTGCCGCCGGGCTTGGGCAAAATGTTGCAATTGCTCGCTCGCTCGATGGGTGCAAAGCGTATTCTCGAAGTTGGCACACTCGGCGGGTACAGCGCCATCTGGATGGCGCGCGGGTTGGTTAGCGGCGGCAAACTCATCACGCTCGAACGCGATGCCCATCACGCTCAGGTCGCCCGAGACAACATCGCCCATGCCGGACTGAGCGGCTGCGTGGAGTTGATCGAAGGGCCTGCACTTGAAAGCCTGGATAAGATAGCCGCACAGAATCCGCCAAGCTTCGATCTGGTTTTCATCGATGCCGACAAACCGAGTAACCCGGACTATTTCAATTGGGCACTGAAGCTGACGCGCGCCGGCAGCATCATCATCGTCGATAATGTCGTCCGCGATGGTGAGGTGATTGACCCAGAAAACAAAGACGAGAGCGTACAAGGCGTCCGCAAGCTAAACGAGTTGATCGAAGCCGAACCCCGCGTCAGCGCTACAACGATTCAGACGGTTAGCAGCAAGGGTTACGATGGGTTTACGATGGCGTTGGTTGTTTATTAGGAAAGCTCAAGGCGAATTCCGACCCAATTTGCCGTTCTCAAGCAAGAAATCAATCATCAATCATCTTCGTACTGTTCCATTGCGTGAGCGATTTGTTCGCTCTCGATAAGGTCTTCAATTGCGATCGTCAGGGCGTCTTTGCCCAAACTTCGTATCACGATCCACTTTGTATCGAAGGTATACAATCCGTTTGCGCACTCGCCACTTTCGCGAAACTTCTCCAACTGATGCGTTATGTTTCTCGGCGTATAAAAGGTAGTGATGTACTTTTTGCCTGAGTCGAGCTGCACATGCACATCGACGTTTTCGTCTTCCGGACGCGATTCTGGGAATCCTGACGGAAGCCACACTTGTCCGCCGCTGACACTGAATCGGTCTCCGGTTTCTGGGAAGGATTCGCTCATATGGATCACGTTGCGT
Organism: Alphaproteobacteria bacterium; assembly: GCA_028285105.1. GTDB lineage: Bacteria > Planctomycetota > Phycisphaerae > UBA1845 > UBA1845 > UBA1845. The sequence continues at coordinate 76,165 of JANQQE010000021.1, read as the reverse complement.
CTATTCATGCTAAGTGTCAACTGGCGCCACCTTAGAGGCGTTAGGCCGATACTGGTGATTTGTTGTAGGGGTTGACTTAAGAAGTTTAAGGTGTTAATATATAACCAAATGGTTAATAATAGCGATTTGCAGTTGGATTCAGTGTTTGGGGCGCTTTCGGACGCAACGCGGCGGGGGATTCTGGAGATGCTTTCGCGTGGCGAGACGAATGTCCGGACGTTGGCTGCACCTTTCAAAATGTCTCAGCCGGCAATCTCGAAGCACCTTCGCGTTCTGGAATCGGCAGGGCTGATCCGACGGGAAAAGGTCGGGCGCGAGCATCGCATTTCTGTCGATGCGCGGGCGGTCGAGCAGGCCCAGGATTGGATCGCCCACTACTCGAAGGTCTGGAAAGAGCAGTTCGATGCCGTCGATGCGTATCTGACCAAGCACCAAAAGAAAAATTGCCAGCGGAATTAAGACAGTCTGCACAAAAAGTCAGCCAGTTAGCCGGGTCGGTCAAGGTCACCAAGGAGATCAATTCATGTCAACGGAAGTCCACTACGAAAATGGAACGCTAACGGTCACGCGCACGTTCGACGCCCCGCGCGAAGCCGTCTTTGAGGCCTGGATCGAAACGAGCAAAGTCGAGAAGTGGTGGGGCTGTTCGATGACGACGGCTGTCAAGTCTGAGATCGAACCGAAGGTTGGCGGTAAGTACAATCACCTGATGACGATACAGGGTGCGGGCGAGTACCCGATGGTGTGCAAGATCACGGCATACGAACCGCCGGAACTGCTTGCTTATGAAGATGCATCGCCCAATCCGGCGATCGGCGAGGGCGCAGAACCGATGCGCGTGACGGTCAACTTCATCAGTCACGGTAGTCAGACTGAAGTTCGATTGGTGCAGGAGAATCTGCCAGACAACTTCAGCGAAATGGTCAAGGGTGGATGGACGGCAGCTTTCGGCAAGTTGCACGATTTGTTGTTGGGCGAGACGGCTGGCGCTTAGATTGTTTCTGGTGATTTTCTCGTCAACCGTCTTTGATCTCATTACTAAGCGGTAGTCGTTTGGGAGTCCCGAGTCTGTCCAGACGAATTGGTATACTTCTGGATTCCCGCGTGCGCGGGAATGACGCGATTGGCGTGTCGGTGTCGTGCGCGCAAAAAAAGAAGGGGAGTGGCGGCATCTCCCCCAAGAGCGCCACCCCCCATCTACAAACCGACTCGCGTCGATTTGCGATTGCCGATGCTTTCGCACCCGCAACCATCTTCAGTCCGCAAGGACGCGCTCCCCAGAACGCCATCACGGAAATAAATGGTTATTGTCGGCTGGGCGTGGCGACCTTTCATCGCCGGGCTGGGCCGCCGAAAATTTTTCGGGACGCCCAACCATACCGCACCACCATTGGAAACTATGGCAAGGTGCGTGCCATTGGAGAATGGATTTGCTTGTTCTTTATAAGTGGCTTAATGGCAAAGGTTTGTGGTAGGAGTGAATGTTCGTGGGGGATTCCGATTGGGTAAGGAATTCAGGAATTGAAACGGTTTTACCCGGAATTGGGAACTATTACCCACCGGATTTAGCATGTTGATTTTGGAGAGATTTGTAAGGTCCGCTGTGCGGACCGTTGTTTGCCAATCTTGTCATTCGGTCCGCACAGCGGACCCTACGAAAGCGCAACTGTCATTTATGAAACAGCGCCGGCGGCTACCAGGTCGCCTTTGCCGTTGTGGCGGGTGACAGTGGGCCATTCTTTTTCGGCGTCGTACCAGCGGGCGGTGACTTCGAGGAATTCATCGGGCGTTTTGACTGCGATGAATGCGTCGCGGACTTCTTTCTTGCAGGGGTGCAGTTCGCTGTATTTGATGCCGAACTTTCGCATGAGTCTTCCCGCTAACCCGTCGCCGTGGTGGGCGCGCGATTCTGCGAAGTGGGCTTCGATGCATTCGCGCTGGTCGGCGATGCTGGGCGGTTCGGGTAACGGTGTGTTGGATGCGAGGGCGACACATTCGCCGAAGATCCATGGGTTACCGATGGCTCCCCGTGCAATGGTCACACCATCGACACCGGTTTCATTCATCATGTCGATGCACGATTGCGCGGTAAACAAATCGCCGCTTCCGAAGACCAAGCCGCTGCCTACGTGGCGTTTGACTTTGGTTAGGAATTCCCAGCGACTTGGTCCGACGTAGCGCTGTTCGACGGTGCGGCCATGAACCGTTACGCCCGAGACGCCGGCTTCAAACGCGCCGTCGAGGATGGCGAAGAAGTTGCTTTCGCTTTCGGACGTATCATCGAGACCGCGGCGCATCTTGACGGTGACGGGAACGTCATGCGCAACAGCATCGATCACCCGGCGGACGATGTCGAGCGCTTGTTTGGGTTGAGAAAGTAAGAATCCGCCGCGACATCGACCGAGTACCTTCCGCACCGGGCAGCCGAAGTTGATATCGATCACGTTGTAACCTGCATCGGCGAGGAGGCGGGCGGCTGGCGCAAACTGGTCGGGGTCGGAACCCATGAGTTGTCCGGCGACGGGTTGGTCTTGCGGTTCGATCTTGGTGAGGATGCGCTTTTGCCCTTTGCCTTTTTGCAGAACCATCTTGTCGAGGACAACTTCGTTTAGGGTGTACGACGCACCGTAGCGACGGGCAATGCGGCGCATGGGCAGATCGCTGTAACCGCTGAGGGCGGCTTGCGTGAAAGGGTGTTCGATTTGTACGTTGCCAATTTGTACGGGCGACATTGTTCTTGGGCTCTGTGGGCTAATTCATAAACGCATGGCGTTGTGTCGAGCCAGATTATAGCAGATTGAGATTGGCGTTCATCGTGGGGTTTCGCGGCGGACCCATAGCGTCGGGAAGCGGACTGATTCGGGCTGATCGTAGTTGTCTCGGACCCAGCGTTCGAGTTCGTCCACGTTGGCGATATTGGGGCTGCTTGCTGAATCGAAGCGATTGAAGTCGAAAAGGATGACGCGCGGTTTGGAATCTTTAAGCGAGCGAGTCGTCTCATCCATCAGGGGTTGGCCGAACTGCTGAAGTTGGTGGATTTTCTCGGTTCCCAGATAGCGGATGGCCTGGTGACGTTCTGCTCGCCAATAGAGTTCTGGGGCGTAACCGTTGATGAAGATTGCATCGTCGGGTCCGGCATAGCGTTGGATTGCTTCGACGGTGGCGAGCAGGTTTGGGTTGGTTGGCTGGGTGCTGCGGTGGAATTGTCGAAGGGCAAAATCGATCTGCAAGTGCAGCGGTGTCCAAAGCATGTAGGCGAACCAGATGATGCCAACGACGACGTAATGGGGCGGCATGTTGTTTTGCTGGTTGCGTGCGGAGTTGATTAAGAGGTACACGCTATGGGTGGCTAGCATCACCAACGGCGGAAGGGCGACGGCGAGATACATCGGGCGGTTGTGCGGGCCGACCGCGGCTAAGTAGATTGCGAACAGTAACCATATCCATAAGAACGGGAGTACTGTTGGCGCTGAATCCCCTTCGTCTTTGTCCGATTTGCGATAGAACGATTTGAATACTGGATGTGCCAAAGTGGCAGGCGCCAAAATGAGCGGTAGGGCCATCCCGTTGCAGTGCGACCCTATCCAGACCACCGATGGGACAAGCGACGTGGCTATGCCCGGTGCGAAAAACTTTCGATTGAAACCGACGATGGCGTCCCAAGCCCAGCCTAAATCGGATGTGATTGCCAGGGTGAGTACGAGCGCTGCGATCGAACAGAGATAGCCAGTGCCAAATAGTGACACTTTGTTCCATCGCGAATCAGAATCGGATGGTTTTACGATCAGCAGATGGATCAAGATGGCCGCGGGAGCAGCGAACGCAGTCTGTTTGAACCACAATCCCAATCCTCCGCAGACGCCAGCCCAAAAGAGGCACCGTCTCTGCGTCGTTGAACCGGAGACGTATTTGAGATAGAGGTACGCCGAACCGAGTTCGGTCAGGATCAGGAAGGTGGCTGGCCGGTTTCCGCCGACGTGGTAGGTCCAGAGATTCAAATAGACGACGGCGAAGATCGTGCCGATGACCGCCGTCGGTTGGTCGTAGATCGTCATGGCGATTCGATAAACGAAGACGGCAGACAGGATGATTGCTAACGCGCAAATGACGGTGACGCCCACCGGCGAGCCGCCTGCCAACGCCAAGCCGATTGCGTTGATCCAAAAGATCCCAGGCGGTTTGATGTCCCAGATGTCGGTGTAGAGTGTCGCGCCGGATAGGAGTTCGCGGCCATAATGGAGGAAGAACCACGCATCGATGTCGTCGGTCCGGATGTGGGCGATATATAGCGAGAGTGCCAGGATCGGCAGCGTCACGACGGCAAGCACTACGGCTTGCAGATTGAACCTCGGCGGGGCGGTCAGGTTGGCGTTGGTTTCGGTCTTGCTCATACCAGTTGTCAGTTGGTCCAATCTTTTCAAAACATTTGAAAGCCTTTGGTTCGCAGACGGCGACACTCTAGCATAGCACAACTCGGCAGGCATCTTGTTTTGCCTGACTCTTGGAAATGCCCATGAACCCGGCAGTCTTACAACTTCCCGATCTGTACCGACCCATCGAAGCCGACCTTGCGCGCGTTGTGGCGATCATGGATCAGGAGTTGCAGAGCGAGCTTCCATTTGTGTCGCAGCTTTGCGAGCGGGTTCGGGGTTATCGCGGGAAGATGTTGCGGCCGGCATTGTTGCTGCTCAGCGGTCAAAGTGTTGGCAGGGTGACGTCCGAGCATCACACATTGGCGGCAGTGGTGGAGTTGGTTCATCTGGCGACGCTGGTGCACGACGATGTGCTCGATCAAGCCGAGGAGCGCCGGCGACAGGCGACGATCAGTTCGACCAACGGTAACGAAGCTGCCGTCATGCTGGGCGATTATCTGATCAGCCATGCGTTTCATCTTTGCAGCAGCCTCAATTCGCAGAGTGCTTCGCGGTTGGTTGGCCATACGACGAACGTGGTTTGCGAAGGCGAGTTGATGCAGATTCACAGTCGCGGTCACTTCCGGTTGGCAGAAGCCGACTACATCGAAATCATCCGACGCAAGACTGCGGCGCTGACGGCAACGTGCTGTCGACTGGGCGCGATGCATGCGGGTGCGGATGAATCGCTGGCGGGGCGGTTGGAGGTGTTCGGCGAGAGCGCGGGCATTGCGTTTCAGATTGTCGATGACATTCTTGATGTCGTCGGCGAACAGAAAAAGATGGGCAAGACGCTGGGGCGCGATCTCGAACTCGGAAAAATGACGCTTCCGGTGATTCACTACCTGCGCGAGGCGTCGGCAAACTTGCAGGAAGCGATGCTCAAGAAGCTTTCAAGTCCCGAGGCGGAAGACCGAACGCGGGTGGCTGAATTGCTGACGGAATTCGGCAGCGTGGCTTATGCCAGTTCGGTGGCTCAAGAGTACGTTTCGCGGGCGATGTCGATGCTTGAAGGATTGGACGATTCGCCAAGTCGCACCAGCCTGCAAAGCATGGCCGAGTTCATCCTCCGCCGCGAAAATTAGGTCTCGCGCAATTCATTTCTGATCAAACTCTTACATATCCGATTGGACAAAATCGTACGCGCTCTTGTGGGCTGTGGATCTGTTCGTCGTAGAATCTTTGTAAGCAAGACCTTTGGCGTGATGAATGGGCTTGGAGTGCGCCGATGTGAAGAGTATGTCGCATCATTTCAAGATCGAGATATGTCAAGATGAAGGCTGCAATCATTGTTTTTTTTATTGGCGCGGTTCTTAGCACTGGTGCAGTGGTGCGGGCCAACGAACCGGATGACCCGTCGCTTGCGGAGCCCATAGAATCTGAAGCCGAAACTCCCGAAGGCGCGATGCCTGAAGCAGGGCAGTCGACTGGATGGGGGTTGGGGCAGATTGCCCGCGCTGCCGGCCAACTATCGAAGTTGGGCGATTGGGACAACCAGGTTCCGAGCATCGAGAAAAGCCTCGATCGTTTTTGGCAGGAGAACGATTGGAACGAGGAAGCCGATCTGTTTGCGTTGGAGGCGGTTCGGGGTGTCGCGGAGATTCCGCCTTGGGAGATTTCTCGCCGGGTGGAGTTTCTGACGGGCGAATTCGGCGAACGCTATGGGATGAGTCAATCGCAGGTTCGAGAATTGCAAACCCAGTGTTATCGGATGATTGGTTCGATCGCGGTTCGACATGGCGGCACGATGTTCGAGCATATCAGCGAAATGGTGGAGGGACTTCTTTCTGGCGAACCTGTTACCCCTGAAGATGTAGCCCGCTGGATGGAAGAAGGCGAAGGGGCGGTGGATTTCGCTCACGAACAGATTGAGAGCATTACTGAGCAAATCGCCAAGGATATGACAGACAGTCAGCGCGGAATTCTCATGCAGGACTTAGCCAGCTATCGAAAACGCATGGAGCGATTTGAAGACATGCGCGAACGCTGGAAAGCAGGTGGATGGCATCCACGCGATTGGGCATTGGAAGAGGTGCCCGAATACAAAGAGATGATGGCGGAGCGCGTTCGCGATGGACGCTATGACGAAAAAAAATGGCAGCGATTCGATGAACTTCAAAAAGCCCGGCGCGCGTACGAACTGAAATCGCAGGAGACGCGCTACAACGAGTCGGCGTGGGAGCGTTACGTTCGGGAATTCATTGCAAGGTATGCGTTAGACGATGCACAAGCCGAGACGGCCTGGTCGATTCTGCGGGAGAAACGGCAGGTGGCGATCGATATTCGACGCTCTGAGCGCTGGCCGGTTGCGCGAACGCCGATCGTGGTTCCGCTTTCTGAGCGATCGTTGGAGCGCATCAAGGGGCTTTTCGAGGAACTTTGCAGGCGTCTTGATCGAATACCCACCAATGCACAAAAAATTGCAGCCGAATCGGCGCTGCACACGGTTGAGCAATCGCCATCAGAAAAGAACCCCTCTCAATCGCCAGCGACTCCAGTTTCAAAGAATGCCGTTCCCTAGTGTAGGTCCATGCGTCATCCTACGGGTTGCGCTTCACAATACATTCCAGCAAAAGCGGGAATCCAAGCCCCGCGCGTTACAGATCACGCGTTCTGGACTCCCGCGTGCGCGAGAGTGACGAACCACTAACCAACCGCGCTTGACAAAATCTCCATTCGTTGCACCTTAGCCGGTAGTTCGCACCCATCGAGTGCGATACGCTACGAAACCGCATGGGTTTGAAAACAATCATGTTCACAACCGGTATCCTGGCTGACATCTGGAATGTGGTTGACTTTGGGATCGAGGAAAGCCTCGACCTGATTCAATCGGTCGGGGCACAGAGCATTTCGCTGCGGGTGACATCGTCGCGCGTATCGCAACTGCGGGCGGGTGAAATTGACGGCCCGCGCATCTTCCGAAGCGATGGCGGATACTTCTTTCAGCCGGACAAGGCGAAGTATGCCAACACACGAATCAAGCCGGTGGTTGCGAGTTGGTTGAAGAGCCGCGATCCGTTGGAGAAGATCACGGAGTTTTGCAAGAAACGCGATTTGGAATTACGACTGCGGATCAGTACTCTGGAATTCCCGGTCTTGGCATCGCGCTATCCAGAAGGGGCTTGCAAGTCTATTTACGGTGACATTTCGCCCGATTACCTCTCGGCATCCAATTCGGACGTTGTTGAGTTGCTTCGCGCGACGGCAAACGACCTGTCGAATCGTTGCGATCCGACGGGCATTGAACTTGAGGGAGCCAGATTCAATTCTGGCGCCTTGAATATTGAGGAGTTCGAGTTTGACGGTGGCAACGGTTTTTATGATTTGATGGCGCTGTCCTTTGATGAATCCGCTAAGCAATCGGCCATCGCTCGTTCTATTGACATCGATGCGTTGACTCGTTGGGTCTCAGTCACTCTCGATGACGTGTTCGTAAAAGGCAATGACATGGGAGCGATGATGTCCCATTTGATTGAAGACTCTCCTCTATTGGGAGGCTACGTTGAATCGCAAGAAGACGAGATGACAAAGGTCGTCACTCAAGTTGCCAATGCCGCGGGTTGTCCAATCTCGATTGTGCTTGAACGTGATCCGTGGTGGGGTTTCTATCCGCAACTCGACTGTGCTGCCCTTGCCCACGAAGGCGGTGTAATAGCAATCTCCTACGTTAGCTTTGAAGAGGATGAATTTCGGTTAAGGGAACCCGACGGGACCGAGGACGTTCAGCCAGCACATCTTGTCCGCCAATTTGGAACTGTGCAGGACACTCCCGAGAGAATCATAAGCGATACAAAGCGCTACGCGGATGCTGGAGTGGGCGGCGTCATTCTTTCGACTTTCGGTCTTGTACTTCCCCCGTATTACGAAACGATTAGGAAGGCTTTTCGATTCGCATCTCGGTCGAGTCATTAGTCGATTGAGGCATTGGTTTCGCCTTTCAGTTCCCCACCCTGGAAGGGCGGGGCACCCTTCATTGGTTTTGTTCTTGTTTCCCTTTTAATTTAAGTGGTTTTTTGCGATTTTGGCCGGTGAGTTTTTTGCCGGTTTGGGGACGTTTTCTTGTGGGTTCTTTGGTTGGCTGATGGGTTGAAATCGCTTAAAATATTGGGCTTGAAGCGGTCGCTTTTTTTCATGCCTTTTTTGCATTGGAGCAGGCAGGCTTATGGCTGACACCACCTCGGATTTTCCGCAGGAACATATTGTTAATCAGTCGCTGATCGAGGAGATGAAAGGGTCGTACCTGACCTACTCGATGAGCGTCATCATGGCCCGCGCCCTGCCCGACGCGCGGGACGGATTGAAGCCCTCGCAGCGGCGCATTCTTGTCGCGATGAACGACCTCAACCTCGGTCCGCGATCGGCATTTCGCAAGTGTGCCAAGATCAGCGGTGATACCTCCGGTAACTATCACCCGCACGGCGATCAGGTCATCTATCCGACCATGGTCCGCCTCGGTCAGCCGTGGAACATGAGCCAGGTACTCATCGACAAACAGGGCAACTGGGGTTCGATCGATGGCGATCCGCCGGCAGCGATGCGGTATACGGAGGCGCGGCTTCACGGCGCGGCGATGGAGATGCTCGCCGACCTCGAGTTTGAAACGGTCGATGTCGAATCCAATTTCGACAACACGCGAACCGAGCCCACCGTTTTGCCGAGTAAGTTCCCGAACCTTCTGGTCAATGGCGGCAGCGGCATCGCGGTGGGTATGGCCACCAACATGGCCCCCCACAACGTCGCCGAGGTTTGCAACGCCATCATCGCGGTGATCGACAATCCGGATATCACGATTGCGGAATTGATCGAGATCATTCCCGGTCCGGACTTTCCGACCGGTGGCGAGATTTGTGGCCGGCGTGGCATCCTCGATGCGTTTATGCATGGTAAGGGTCAGGTCACGATTCGTGGAAAGGTGCAAATCGAAGAGGGGCGGGGCGGTAAGGAAACGCTGGTCATCAGTGAAGTGCCGTATCAGGTGCTGCGAAGTTCGATCACCGAGCGGGCGGCGGCTGCGGTGAAGGGCGGGCTGATCAAGGATGTTGCGACGATCAACGATGCGTCTGACCGCAAGCACGACATCCGCATCGAAATCGAATTGAAAAAAGGCGCCAATGCCGATGTGGTGATGAATCAGCTTTACCAGTACACCCCGCTGCAAAGCAATTTCAATATCTCGAACGTGGCGCTGGTCGATCGCAAACCGCAGTCTTTGACGTTGCGTCGAATGATCGACGTCTACATTCGCCATCGTCGCGACGTGATTCGTCGGCGCACGCAGTATTTGTTGCAACGTGCCAAGCAAAAAGCGCACATACAGGAAGCGTTGATCCTGGCGATTGGCGATATTGACGGCATCATCGAGACGATCAAGAAATCGCCAGACTCAGCCACCGCAAAGCAGCGGTTGATGGAGCGGCCTTTAACGCTGACGGAAACGGACACGCTGCGAAAGCTTCTGCCAGAAGCGTTCATTGCGCGATTCGGTGACAGCAGCAAGCCGCATCATCTGACAGCAGTTCAAGCGCAGGCGATTTTGGTGATGCAGCTTCAAAAGCTCACCGGTCTGGAGATCGAAAAACTGGCTGGCGAGTACACAAAACTGGTCGAGCAGATCGCCGACTACGAAGGGATTCTTTCGGACGATGCGCTGGTGTTCGACATCATCCGCGAGGACCTCTACGAAATTCGCGACAAGTTCGGCGTGCCGCGTCGCACGACGATCACGGAGGCGGCTGGCGATTTCAGCGTTGAAGAGTTGATTCCCGATGAGCAGGTGGTGGTCACGATTTCGCATGATGGATACATCAAGCGAACGGATACCGACAGCTATCGCAAGCAGGGGCGTGGTGGCCGCGGCGTTCGTGGAGGCAACACCAAGGAAGGCGACTTCATCGAGCATCTGTTTGTAGTGAACACGCATGATTATATGCTGTTCTTTACGAATCGCGGTCGGGTGTATTGGGCGCGGGTGTTTGATATACCAGCCGGCGCTCGAACGGCGCGCGGGCGGTCGATTGCAAACCTGGTCAACATGCAGGAAGGCGAAGAGCATCGCGCGATTCTGCCCGTCAAGGAATTCGAAGAGAAGTACGTGTTCTTCGCGACGGCAGAGGGCAAGGTTAAAAAGACTGCGCTCGGTGCATTTAGTCGTCCGCGTTCCAATGGCATTATCGCGATCGTCTTGAATCCGACCGATGCGCTGATCGGTGTGCAAATGACCGATGGCGATCATGAAATCGTACTCGCAAGTCGCGACGGGATGGCCGTTCGCTTCAAAGAGGACGACGTTCGGGTGATGGGCCGGTCGGCGGCTGGCGTTCGTGGAATGGCGCTGGGCAAGGGTGATTCGGTGGTCGATATGATCGCGATTCGTCCGGGTGCATCGGTTTTAACGGTTTGCGAAAATGGTTTTGGAAAGCGAACCAACATCGACGAATACCGATTGACGAAACGCGGCGGTAAGGGCGTGATCAATATCAAAGCCTCCGACCGCAATGGTGAGGTCGTGGCCATGAAAGCCGTCAACGATGAAGATGAGTTGATGTTCATCACGCAGGGCGGAATCATGCTGCGGACCGATCTGGCGCAGGTTCGTGAAATTGGCCGGGCGACGCAGGGTGTGCGACTGATCAAAACGAACGAGAACGACAAGGTCGTCGCGGTGGCTCGGATCGTGCCTGAAGAAGTCAAAGGCGAAGATGTGGGTCCCGGTGACGAAGGTTCCGGTGACGAAGGTTCCGGGGATGCCGATTCGCAAGCGGCCAAGCCCGAGGATAGTGCAGAGCCAGAGGCCTGATTCGACGTGAATGACGCTGAAATGAGGTGGGTTTCTCGGTTTTTTACGATTTTTGGGGTGAACCGGAAGCTTGGTCGACGATATAAAGCAGTGTCGGCTAACATTGAATTCACAAGAAGTCTGCCAAATTTGATTTTGGCGAATTTGATTTCGGCGAGTTTGGTTCTGCAAGTATGCGAAGGGGCGATGCGATGCGTAAATCGATTGCGATGATGTTTGTTCTGGGGCTTGGGTTGTTTGCGACCGAGGCTCGTGCACAGCTGGCGCAGATTGTTGGCGACGATGTGACGCCGGCAATCCAGGCACCGTGGAACACCGCATCGCCGGGAGTGATGGCCCTTCGTGCCCCGGGCAACGTGGTGACCGGTGCTCGCGCCGATTTCAGTGCGCGTCAAAACCTGACCATCGACCGTATTCGCACCGGCCCGGATATCACCGAGGTCGAACCGGAGTTGACGCTGGAGCAGCAGTTTAAGATCGATGCGATTGACACAATATTCACAAATCTCAATGCCGCGCTGGCGCTCCTGAACAATGCCATCCGCCTCAACGCCGGGCTCGATCCGCAACTACCGAGCGACGCCGGTGGGCTGTCCGATCTGCTCGGCAATATCAGCGGGCCGGGTTAGAACGAGTCATCGACAGCACCCCTGTGCTTGCGTCATTCCCGCGAAAGCGTGAAGCCAGACTCCCGGAACAGATTGTCACACACGTCCTGGACTCCTGCGTGCGCGGGAGTGACGAACGACGCTTGACTCTGGCGCTATCTTGTGGATTGCGCGCGACTGCTGGCTACCAGTACGATCCCGGCGATGACTGTTGCTGAGCCTATGGCGATGATGTGGATTGGTAGGTGGTCGATCGGGCCGAGGTCTGATACGCCCAGCTTGTTTGAGATGGCTGGGATGAATGCGATGAGGACGGCGATGCCGTTGTGGAGCATGTGGGCTAGGATTGCTGGGATGATCGATCGCGACTGCCAGCAGAGGTATCCGAGGACGACGCCAAGGGTGGCGGTGATGGCGAACTTGATCAGAATGATGTGAAAGACTGCAAAGACGCTGGCGACGATGACGATTGCCGGCCATTTCTTGGTGGTCTTGCGCAGCCCGCCAAGTAGGAACCCCCGAAAAAACAATTCTTCGCAGATCGCGGGAATGACTGCGATCAGAAGCAAGGGCAGCCATATGCCTTGATTCTTAAATGCGTTCATCAGCGTGTCGTTGCTTTCGAGGATGGCTTTGGGTATTGGGCTGATGGCGTGTTGTAGTACGAAAATCTCGTGGGCGGGAATCCATCCGCCAATTCCGATCAGGATTGCTGCGACGATGTAGCGTGGCTTTGCGCTGTTTAGTCCGAGCGCCGAACCGATGCGCACTTTGAAATACGCGAGCAGCAGGATTGGGATAACGACGAGGGCGATCGGCATCAGCCATGCCGTCATCTGAAACGTTTGTAGCGCCGATTCGCCCTTGCCGGGTTGGATCGAGAACTGAACGAACATCCACACCGGAAAGAGGATCGCCGTCGTGATGAGGGCGAGCGTCGAAGTCGGGTATCGTGCAGATTGCATGAACTTGCGGGAGAAACTCGCCTTCAGCGATGCCGAGTCGGCGAAGATTGCAGATTCGGTCGAGAACACGCGCGACGCGACCATGACGGCTGACCCTGCGTAAACGCATGTCGATAGCATGACCTTCAAAATCGTCAGCCACTCGAAGTGACCGAGCAGCATCTCTCTTGCGAGCAGCACCATGTTCATGACCGGGACGTAGGCATTGATGCCGGATATTTCGGTTCCGGGCATGGCCGCCACCCCACCGGGAATCAATGCTGCGAGGATGACCGGCATGATGTAATTCTGCGCTTCCTTAAACGTTCGCGCGTAGCTGCACACCGCCACCATGATCGCCGAGAACAGCATCGCGAAAGGCACAAGCACGATGAGGATGACGGGAAGGACTTCGAGCGGTAGTTCGGTGTCGCCCGATGCGCCGATCATGTCGGTGAATCCGCCGAAGTGCAGCGTCGCGCCCATGCTGATGAGGTTGAGTGCGGCACCCATCATCGCGACCGTTGCCACAACGAGGTACTTGCCGGTCATGAGTTCGACGGGCGGAACGGGGCAGACGATCAACGTTTCGAGTGTACCGCGCTCGCGTTCGCCAGCCGTCAGGTCGATGGCTGGGTAGATCGCACCGGTGATGGTCATCAGCACCAGTACTAGCGGAACGATACTGCCTAAAACCATGCCGCCCACCTTTTGCGGGGTGGCGACGTTTTCCGTGCTGACGTGAATCGGGTCCAGGATCCAGAGCGGGAGGCGCTCGCGGTGGAGGATTTCTTCGGTCAGGTTCCGCGACAGCATGTCAAACACGTCGCGCAGGCGGGCGGCGGCTGACTCGCTGCGCAGCTCGGCTTTGTCGTACTTGATGGTGACATTGTGCTGTGCCGGGCGTTGTCGGGCGCTTTCGTCGATTTCAAACAAGACGCCGACATGGCAGGCACCGGCTTCTACGGCGTGGGAGACGTCATCGACGGCGAGCACATCCATGCGATCGATGCTGACAAGGCCGTTGGAGACGATGTCGGCTGACTCGTTGTTTCGATTTTCGCGGATGATTTCTTTTGCGGCTTGCAACTGGCGACTTAAGTAGCGGACGGCTGGCTGGTTGTCTTCGGAATATTGCGGATCGTATTGAATACCGATGGTCATGCGTTCGGCTTTGCGTTCGTCGTCTTGAATGCTGAGCAGGTGGACCGAACCAATGATGAGCAGCGGGTAGAGGGCGATGGGGACGACAATCATGGCGATGAGGGTGCGGCGATCGCGCAGGAGTTCGGTAAGCTCCTTGGTGTAGATCGTGATGATTCGCCGGTTCAGCATGGTCCCTCGATTGATTGCTTTTGATTGATTTATTAGGCCAGCAGTCGTCCGTTTTGGTCTTCGCCTTGCGCTTCGCCGAACAGTTTTAAGAAGATGGCGCTGAGTTTTTCTTCGCCGGTGGTTTGCTGCAATTCTTTCATCGTGCCTTCGGCCATCAGCTTCCCGTTGTGCATCAATCCGATCCGGTCGCAGAGCGATTCGGCTTCGTCGAGGTAGTGTGTGGATAGGATGATCGTTTTGCCTTCGACGTGTTCGCGGCGGATGAAGTCGAGGATGATGCGGTTGCTGAGGACGTCAAGGCCGAGCGTCGGTTCATCCATGATCAAAACGATGGGGTCGCCGATGAGTGCGCGGGCGATGCTGGTGCGTTGTTTTTGCCCGGTCGATAGGGCGCCGCAACGCAGGTCGGCGAACGAGTGCATGTCCAGCCAATCGATCAGATGTTCCACGCGAGCCTTAATCCGTTCGGGTTCCATGCCGTAGAGTCGGGCGAAGTAATGCAGAATTTCGCGCGGTGACAAGCGTTGGTAGAGTCCGGTGTTGGCTGTCAGGAATCCGATGCTGTGCTTGACCGCGAACGGGTTCTCGCCAACGTTGTTACCGTCGATGATGGCCTCGCCCGATGTCGGGGCGATGAGTCCGCCGAGCATGCGGAGGGTGGTGGTTTTGCCAGCACCGTTCGGTCCGAGTAAGCCATAAATGGTTCCGGCTTCGATTTCGAAACTGATGCCATCTACGGCGTGTTTCAGCGTGCCATTCGGTGTTGGGAACGACTTACGCAGTTGGTTGGCGCTGATGATGGGCATGCTTGATGGCTTCGTTGCGGATGATCGGTTGCGCCGGGGAATTCGCTGTTAGGTTGGCAGTCGGGCGATCCGGGTATATCGGCATCTGCCGAGCGTGAATTGGAGCAGAAGTCGTTCGTACCAGCAAGACGAAGGCGACGTTTATTGCGCTCTTCGTGCCAATTTCGGTGGGGTTGCGGGTTCTTGCTCGATGTAAGAATATGCACGCGACGTACTGAATGACCTTGAACAGCGAGCGCAGGAGCGATGCGATGAGCGATACGCGGATTGAGAAAGACAGCATGGGCGAGATGACGGTACCTAGTGAGGCGTACTGGGGGGCGCAGACGCAGCGGGCTGTCGAGAACTTTCCGATCAGTGGATACCGGTTTGGCCGAGCGTTCATTCGGGCGATGGGGCTCATCAAGCGGGCGGCGGCTCAGACCAACCACGAGTTGGGCCGACTCGATGCCAACCGCATGACCCTCATCGTGCAAGCCGCAGAGGAAGTTATCGCTGGTAAGCTCGATCGACATTTTGTGCTGGACGTTTACCAGACGGGATCGGGTACCAGCTCGAACATGAACACCAACGAGGTGATTTCCAACCGGGCGATCGAACTGTCGGGCGGGACGATTGGAAGTCGCGATCCGGTGCATCCGAACGATCATGTCAACATGGGGCAATCGTCGAACGATGTGATTCCGACGGCGATTCATGTGGCTGCGGCTGAAGCGATCAAGGGCGATCTGGTTCCGGCGCTTCAGCAGTTGGCGCAGGAGTTGGGTCGCAAAGCCACCGCGTTCGACGAAACGGTCAAGATCGGTCGCACGCACTTGCAGGATGCGACGCCAATTCGATTGGGGCAGGAATTCAGCGGGTATGCAGCCCAGATCAATCTCAGCGTGAAACGGGCGCAGAAGGCGATCAAGGCACTGGCGGAACTGGCGATTGGCGGGACGGCTGTCGGTACGGGGATTAATACGCATCCTGCATTCGGTTCAACCGTTTGCGAGCGGTTGGCCGGCGAAACGGGCATCGCGTTTGTGGAGGCTGAGAATCATTTTGAAGCGCAGGCTTCGAAGGATGCGGTGTGTGAAGCCAGCGGGCACCTGCGTACGATTGCGGTTTCGATGACCAAGGTGGCCAACGACATTCGGATGCTTTCGAGCGGGCCGCGCTGCGGGATCGGCGAAATTCGCGTACCGGAAACCCAGCCGGGCAGCAGCATCATGCCGGGCAAGGTCAATCCGGTGATGAGCGAGATGGTGGTGATGGTTGCGGCTCAGGTGACGGGCAATGACACGGCGATCGCGCTGGGTTGTCGCGATGGGCACTACGAATTGAACGTGATGATGCCGATGATCGCCCACAATTTGTTGGAGTCGATTCGGTTGCTGGCCAGTGCGTCGCGGGTGTTTGCCGATCGCTGCGTTTCAGGGATCGAAGCCGACAAGGAACGTTGTGCGTCGATGGTGGAGCAGTCCCTGGCGATGTGTACGAGTCTGGTTCCGCACATCGGTTACGACAAATCGGCGATGATTGCGAAAGAAGCGTACGCGACGGGTCGAACGGTTCGTGAGGTGGCGTTGGAGCAAGGCGTATTGGGTGAAGATGTGCTGATGGAAGCGCTCAACGCGATGAATATGACCGAACCGCATTAGACCTGCGAGTATTTAGACCTATGAGACTTTTAACCCTAAGAAACTTCGGTGGGCGATGCTTCTTCTTTGATGGGGTTGTCGAAACCCTTGCGCTGGCTGATCTCGTTGACGATGGTTTTGAACGCAGCGAGTTTGTAATCGTCCAACACATATTCACTGTTGCCACTGGCTGAATCGTATTTGAGCGTGATTTGCCCTCGATCTTTATACGATTCAGTATCCCAGCCCGTCATCGAATCGAACGGAATCAATTCCTTGCCAGAGGGTTTCAAACCCTGATCGGAAAACTCGGCACCGCGCGTACACATGGCGATCAGGCGAAACAGCATAATCAGTGCCAATGGCGCAAGAACCAATCCCATCGCCAGTTGAAGCCACAAATCGGTCTCACCGTATTTTCCGACTTTCCAGTCAATTGTGCGGATCACTCCCATTCGATCGAAAAGGACAACGAGTGAACCGCCACGACCAAACCAAACGGCACGGTCGTTGTGTTCTCCAAACTCGCCGCGCCAAGCGGGTGGTCCGATCTCTTTTGAAATCTCCTCGAGGCTGATCCCTTTCTTGAGAGTCTTGACGGTCGCTTCGGTGACACGGTCATTGATCGATGCGGTGTCCTGAAGTTCTGCTGGCAATTCTTTTTTGGCGTCGTCGAGGTTTTGTTGGGGGTATCGAATGTAAGCATCGTAAAAGCAAAATGCTCCAAACCCGACAACCATGGCCGTGACGATTCCATTGCGGACGATGCGTTCGAGAGTTGATACGGTTTTGAAAGATTCCATAATATAGTTGATGTGTCGCCTTAATCTGCGGGTGTCTTGAGGGGTATCATGGCCCGTTTGGGCGTTGAATTTGCCGATTCGCAACGGCCTACGGATAATCTACCGTAGAAGGTTGGCTTTGAGCAAGTCGTCGCTACAGAATCGCACGTGTTGAAAGGGATCAAATTTGGTTGCAGGACTTACAACCAGAACGATCGTCGGACTTGAGATCCACGTACAACTGGCGACGCGGACCAAGCTTTTTTGTGGGTGTGCATTGGAGTTCGGGGCTGAAGCCAACAGCCGGACGTGTCCGGTTTGTCTGGGATTACCAGGTTCGCTGCCGGTGATGAATCGGGCTGCGTTCGAGGCATCGGTGCGGTTTGCGTTAGCGATGAATTGCAAGATTGCGGCATACACCAAGTGGGATCGTAAGAGTTACTATTATCCCGATCTGCCCAAGAATTATCAGATCAGCCAATACGATCTTCCGCTCGGTTATGAGGGACACTGCGATATCGATGCTGAAGCTGGAGGCTCCAAGCGAATTCGGATCCGCCGGGCGCATCTGGAAGAGGATGCGGGTAAGAACCTGCACGATGTTCCGGGTTGCTCGCTGGTCGATTTGAATCGGACGGGAACCCCGCTTTTGGAAATCGTCACCGAGCCGGACATTGAAACGGCCCAGGATGCGTTCGAATTTTGCACCGGATTGCAGAAGCTGGCGGTCTACCTTGGGGTAAGCGAAGCCAGCATGCAAAAAGGGCACATGCGTTTCGAGCCGAATATCAACGTCGAAATTTCTCGTGGTGGGGACGTATATCGCACCCCAATTTCCGAAGTGAAAAACCTGAACAGTTTCCGAGCCGTCCGCGATGCGATCGAGTACGAATCGAAACGGCAAGTGCAGGATTGGGTGGCTGACGAGAATTACGTCTTCGGGAAAGCTGCCAACGAAAATCGCGGCTGGAATGCCGATAAGCAGATGACGGAGTTTCAGCGTAGCAAGGAAGCCGCGCACGATTATCGATACTTTCCCGACCCCGATTTGATGCCGGTCACGACGTCGACAGCGTGGGTTGAAGAAGTTCGAAGCGGTCTGCCGGAAGCACCGACCGTGCGGCGGGATCGACTTGTCTCGTCGTTTGGATTGACGCCTGCCGACGCGGAACTAATCGTTGCGGATCGCGGCGATGCGGATTTGTTCGATGCGGCGATTCATGGGGACAAGAAGCTGGCCAAGCGGATGACGTCGCTGATGTTGGGTGCGGCGAAAAAATTGGCGAACGATCGCGAGTTGACGGTCAGTACCGTCCTGCCGAATGCGAAATGCTGGCAGCAGTTGGTGCGCATGGTTGAAGACGGTATGGTCAATGCGTCTGCTGGCGAACGGCTGCTCTTGGAAGCGATGGAAGGCGATGCCAGCGACGTCGATTTCGAACAGATGGCCAAGGACCACAACCTGATTCAGGTGCAGGATGTCGGGCAGATGGCCGCCTGGGTCGAGCAGGTATTCAAGGAGAATGCTGGCGCGGTGCAGGATGCATTGAGCAATCCGAAAAAAGCGAAAGCCGCTCCCGGTTTCCTCACCGGCAAAGTCATGCAGGTTTCCGGCGGAATAGCCGACCCCAAGGTTGTCGGTCAGTTGATCGCCGCGAAGATCAAAGAGATGCAAGCCGGGTAGAAAGCGAGACAGTCGTGGCGAAATTTCAATCAACTCGACGTACGTTTGGTATGGTGCTGATTGTCGGTTCCGGCCTGCTCGCGCATGTTGGCGGCTGCACGCCTCCGGGGGCTGACAATCCCGACCGCTTCGATCAGATGGAACAAGCTGATATGTCCATCGGTGAGCAGACGTTTTCGGCATGGATCGCAAAGACCGATAACGAGCGCGAACTTGGATTCATGGAAGTTGAAGCCCAGCGACTTGCAACGCTTCCCGACGGTCGTCATCCGGGCATGATGTTCATTTTCAATTCCGACCGCGACCCAGCCCGATACGGTTTCTGGATGCGGCGCGTACCGGTGCCTCTGGATATCGCCTTTGTCAATTCAGATCGATCAATCGTCACCATCAAAACGATGGCTCCGTTCGATTCTCGGACCACCCATTCCGAAGCCACCTACCGCTATGCCCTTGAAGTTCGGGCTGGCCTCTTCAAAGAACTGGGCATCGAGGAGGGAAGTACCCTTGATTTTCCCGATACGGTCCTAAACAACGTTCAATAAGCCGCCGAATCACAGATTGAACTGTATATTTGTGGCAACCGGTCTGTCGATTCTTAAACGACGGATACGACGTCTGGTCTGGCTGCATGGCCAGAACGTTCGCGGAATGCTTCGCGCTGAGGGCTTGCCCGCATTCGATACGAATGCGGCACCAAGGAATCGAGGGTCGTGTAAATGAACCTGTTATTGGTTGATCCCGAAAAGCGTCTTGCACAAGACGTTGAATCGAAGCTTTCCGCTCGTGGCCATCATGTGCAAGTGTCTTGCGACTACGAGTCGGCACTGACATCGGCGAAAGAGCATGCTTTCGATGCCGTGCTGTTGTCGGCACCGGATGGTTCGGTTGCATCGTCGCGCGGTCCGTTTGACGAACTCGTGCGTCACGTGGACATGAGCGCGCTGACCACCATCGTCATGGGGGCTGGCCACCGTGTGGCGAACTTGTGCGAAGGCCATTTCATAGACCACGCCGACACCGACATATCGCTTGACGAATTACAGGGGCGCCTTGCGACGATTGAGCTTTATCAGCACAAGGTTCAATCGATGGAAAACGACCTCGCCAACATGCACCGGTTGTTCAAGCAGTTGAATACGCAATTTGCTCAGGTGGATCAGGAAATGCGGTTGGCGGGCCGGTTGCAATCGGCGTTCTTGCCGCAGCATGTCGAAAACGTCGGGCAGGCTCATTTCGCTGCAATGTATCGACCTGCTACCTTTGTGTCGGGGGATATTTATGACATCTATCGGGTGGACGAAGATCATGTTGCGTTCTACGTCGCCGACGCGGTGGGGCATGGGATGGCGGCTAGCCTGCTGACGATGTTCATCAAGAATGCGGTGACGTCGAAAAATGTTCACGATCAGGGTTACACGATTTATTCGCCCGGTCAGACATTGGGCATGCTCAATTCAAAGCTGGTCGAGCAGCACTTACCCAACAGTCAGTTTGTGACGGCTGGCTTCTTGCTCTTGAATATTCGCACGCTCGAATTGCAGTTCGCGCGGGCTGGGCATCCGTATCCGTTCCACTGTTCGGCTGACGGTCGTCTGACGGAGTTGAAGTCGGGTGGTGGTTTGCTGGGCATTTTCGATGAGCAGGATTTTGAAACGCAGGCAGTGACTCTTCGGCAGGGCGAAAAAATTATTCTCTACAGTGATGGTGTGGAGCTTGGGTTCGCCGAATCGAAAGAGCGTGCGGACGAGTATTGTCATTACCGCAACGTTCTGGATGACATCGCTCATCTGCCTGCCAACGAACTCGTGCAGTCTTTCGCGGAATCGCTCGATGCCGAATCCGGATCGTTGAATCCTCGTGACGATGTGACGCTGGTCGTGCTCGAAATCGGTAATCCCGATTCAGGTCAAGCCGACGCCGGCGGCGCCGACATCGACGCGGTTGTCTTCGGCGATAACGTGGCGAAGGCCTAGGCATAGTTCAGGCGGCTCGCATCTCGTTTCAGCCAGATTAAAGTTGCGATTGCACTTCTGCGCTCGGTCCCTGACAATGCGCCGAACGTTTTGAATTTTGCCTTCAAACAAGAGCCTTCGAACAAGAAAACGTGCGACCGCATCGTTACCAGCGCCCATGTCTACGTCTGCAACACAAATCGAACCTGTTGATTCAGACGTGTCCAACGAAATCGGCGCGGAGGAAACGACCGGATGGTCCGGGTTGGATTGGATGCTGCTGTCTGCGGTTTTGTTGATCGCGCTCGTTGTTCGTTTGGTCTACAATCACCAATTGCAAGCCAGTCCGTTCTTCTCGCACCCTTCGATCGATGCGAAGTTGCACGTCGATTGGGCGACGGCGATTGCCGAGGGGCGATCGCTGTTTGACGGCGTCTATCCAAGGGCGCCGCTCTACCCGTGGCTGTTGGGGATTCTTTTTTCAATCATTGGCGTGGACTACGAAGTCCCGCGGATGTTGGCTGCGGTGATGGGGGCTGGAAGTTGTGGGTTGTTGTTTGCGGTTGCGCACCGGTATTTTGGACGGTCCGTTGCAGCCCTGGCCGGAGTGCTTGCGGCGACGTATTGGGTGCTGGTCTTCTTCGACGGTGAACTTCTCGTCGAACCGCTCAGTGTTTTCTTGAACCTGTTGGGACTGTGGTTGGTTGTCCGCGTTGATCGTCCTGGATATTTTGCGTGGGCGTTTGCGGGTGTTTGCTTCGGTTTGTCGGCGCTGAATCGTCCGAATGTGCTGCTCGTTGTACCGGTTCTGGCATGTTGGCCGATTGTCATCTACGGGTTGAAGCAGCCGAAAGATTGGATCGCCCGGGCAGCAACGTTTGGTGTGGCGTGCGGGCTGACCATTCTACCGGTGACGATTCGCAACTACGTTAAAGGCGGCGAGGCGGTTCTGATCGCTTCAAACGGCGGGTTCAACTTTTACATCGGAAACAACCCACAGTCCGACGGGTTGATGGCCCTCTTGCCCGGTGTGCGTCCGGACTGGTGGGGCGGGATGGAGGATGCGGCAGCGATCGCGCAGTCGAATATGGGCCGGCAGTTGTCAGCCGGAGAAGTATCACGCTTTTACTATCGCGCGGGGTTGCGATTCATGTTCGACCATCCGGGTCAAGCGATTCGTCTGATGCTGCACAAGCTTCGGTACTTCTGGAACGATGTCGAAGTTCCCAACCCGTACAACTTGTATTTCTTCACCGACAAGTACACGCCGATCGTTCGGTTTTTACCCGTTGGTTTTGGCATGATGGTTCCGTTTGCGCTGATTGGCGTGGTTCTTTCGGGCAAGCGCAAACTGGTTGGTCAGTTTCCGCTGTGGGGGTATGGTTTTGCATACATGGTCGGGGTTGTGGCGTTTTTTGTGACGTCGCGGTTTCGACTTCCGATTGTTCCGATCGTGATTCTTTATGCGGCGTACGGGTTTGTGGGGTTGCTACGATTGATGGCGGATCGAAAGTGGGCAGCTTCGATCGGATGTGTCTTGATGGTTGGTTTGGCTTGGCCGCTGTTGCACACGGAAGACATTGCAGGGTTAAAGGATCATGCCGTGTCGCATTGCAAAGTGGCTCGTGCGCTGGGGGAGCAGAAGAATTTCGAAGCGGCTGAAGGTGCTTGTCGCACGGCGATTGAGCTGGAGCCTGAGTTGGCGCTCGCTCACGAGATCATGGGCGAGCTGAAACTGGCGCAGAGCAATCGGCGATTGGGGATTAGAAGCCTCAGGCGTGCGCTTGAGCTCGACGCGAATCGGCCCGCATATGCGATGCTTGCAGAGGCACTGATCGCGACCGGGCGTTATGCAGAGGCCAAGCGCGTCTATCAAGACGGGATCGAGGCGCTGCCGGGCCAAATTGAGCTGCGTTTTCGCCTTGCCTGGCTGCTGGCTACCTCAACCAATGCGCGGGTGCGCGATGGGAATGCGGCTCTGAAAATTGCCGAAGAAGGTCTCAAGAGCAAGGCGGACAGCGTTGCTCTTCTTGATGCAAAGGCCGCAGCCTTGGCTGAATTGGGGCGTTTCGATGAAGCGATAGAGGCCGCGAATCAGGCGCTGGGGTTATTGGGAAAATCGCGAAACGAACTGTCGCTTCGGCGAGCGATTGGCTCGCGCATCAGATCTTACGAATCTGGGAAGCCGTATAGAGATCATTGACAAGAGATCGTTGACGTACAGATCTTGTAACTCGTAAAGCGAAACCATGGAACCATCTGTCAACGATTCTGCACCGATCGATGAGCATGCCGCACCGCGTGGCCGTTCTTCATGGATCGCTTTGGGTGCATTCGTTTTCGTTGCCGGAACCTACATCGCCACGCTGGCATACATGCCCAAGGACGGCTTCTGGATTGTGGACAACGGCTGCAAGTTCATCCAGATGCAGAGCATTATCCAGAGCGATTATGCCGACTTTTCGATTGATTGGCCTGGCGCCAAAATCGATCCTGAGTTCAAATATAGCCCACTCAGTTTACGATTCGGTCATGTCATCGACGGGAAGTTGTATGGCACCTTCGCGCCATTTTTTCCGATGGTTTCGTCATTTCCATATCGTGCGTGGGGGATGGTCGGTCTGTATGCGATTCCACTTTTCGGTGGGCTGCTGACATTGACGGCGGTTTGGAAGTTGGCGGCGATATTGGCTGACGGTCGCGCGAGATTGCTCCCGGCATTGGCGATTGTCGTTGCGGGATTGGCGACTCCGATTTGGTTTTACAGCGTTGCGTTTTGGGAGCACACGCCGGGAACGGGATTGGCGTGTTGGGCGATGGTTTTCTTTCTGCTTTACATGCGCGATGCGCGTGTGCTTTGGGTTGCGCTTTCGGGGGTTGCGTGTGCTGCATCGATTTATTTTCGCGATGACTTGTACGTGCTGACGGCGGTCTTGGCGGTTGGCTTGTTTGTACTTGATTGGCGACATTGGTATCGCGGGGTGTTGTTCGGTGTTGTGGCGGCGATTGGATTGGCGCCTTTATGGTGGTTTCAGTGGAAGGTGTTGGGTAATCCATTGGGTCATCACTTCACGCCGACGGATTCTGACGCGGTTGCCCATGGGTACTTGATGGATCGGTGGCTTGTGTTTCGACATTTGTTTGTCGGTGTCGGGACGTCGTGGGCGTGGTCACTGTTGTTTGCGATTCCGCTTTTTTGGCTTTGGTTTCGACGGATGGGGGCTGCGACGGTGGAAAGTCTGCCCGAGGGCAAGTCATCGTTTGCAGGCTTGGCGCTTTTTGGTGCAGTCGGAGGCGCAATTGTTTTGTATTGCCAAATGTCAGCCGACAGTCCTCCGCAGTGGTTGCTTGTCAGCAACAGCTTGTTCGCGGCCGGCCCGCTGGTTGTAATGGCGTTTTGTCGATGCGATGTTACTTCCCGCGATGTTGAGTCGGCGGGTTTTTTGGCTGACCGAATGATTCGCGTGAGTCTTCGAATTCTGATGGCGTATGCGTTGGTTTATGCTTTGCTTACGCCGGAAGTTCATGCGAAAGGCGTGCATTGGGGGTGCCGTTATTTGCTGACGATTTATCCTTTACTGGCTGTGTTTGCGGCGTATCACATTCTGGGATGGTGGAAAGGTGCAAGTGCAGGTCATGCGATGGGCCGCTTTGCACTGGTTGCGTTGATTGGCGTGTCGATTGGTGGGCAGTTGCATGCGTTGGGATTGATGCGCACGATGAAAGATTTTCGCGTTCGGTTGAATGAAGCGATTTCGCAGGATTCGGAAGAAGTCATCATTGCGACCAGTTGGTGGATACCGATGGAACTGTCGCAAACCTTCGGCGAGAAAACGATTTTTCTGGATCGAACGGGTGGTGAGCGATCGGACCTGAAGCGACGGTTGTTTCGTGCTGGGTATCGCCGAGCAACGATTCTGTGGTCGCCGCCGCATAACGATGCATTTGAGAAAGAGCATCGTGTACTTCATGATGGACTTGAGATGTTTGCGGTTGAGGTTGAAGACGAGCGGCTGCCCTAGCCACCGTACTGGGTTTGCTTAATCGCTTCAATGAATTCGACTGGGTATCGGCGGATGCGTCCTAGGGTGCTGCGTTTTCCGGATTCGTCGGCAAAGGGGCTGAAATAATCCCAGACGATTTCGCCATCTTGCGTGATTTCAAAGGCATGGCCCTTCTCCGATTCGGCGATGAGTGTGTTGCCGTTCGGAAGGCGTTGGGATGAGCCGCGACTTTTCGTATAGAAATCGGTGGGATTGCTGGCGCGGTATTCCCATACGATCATTTTGGTGACCGGGTCGAGTTCGACGATGCGCGACCAGTCGCGCCCGAGCCCGTTGTCGAACAGCAGAATGTGGCCGTTGTCCAAAACCATCGCATCATGCGGGCCGGAAATCTCGCCCTGTCCCCACGTCCAGATTGCCTTTCCCGACTTGCGCGAGATCATCGCGATGGTGTCCTGATGGCGAATACAGACAAGGATGTTGTCGAGATCGAACAGCGGATTCTTGTCGGCCAACGCTTTTCGGTGCATCGTTTCGATCGAGTTGGCATGGAACAAGTCGATGATTTGCGACCTGCCCCATTTTTTCGGTGCGACTTCTTGAAGTTTAAATCCATCGGTGGCGTTGGTGAGTGCATCGTATAGCGACAAACGATTGACGACTTTTCCGTCGGGCGTGATTTCGGCGATGGCGTCGTCGCGGGTGATGATCGTTTTGTGGATGTCGGGGATAATGCGCGAATCGAACGTTAGTGCCAGAACGTTTCCGTTCGGCTGCAACTCGACGTCGTGATGCACCGGAAGCTTGTGCTTGGCAACAAGCTCGCCCTGCCAGTTGAAGTGGGCCAGGTATCGAGCAGCCGCAGACACATGTCGTTGCGGCGGAGTGACATTGTCAGCACCGAGGGCGTAGAGGTCGCCCGTTGGCGTGAGAATGCAGTGGGACCAACGGCGACTTGGCGACAGTGACCATGTCTTGAGGGTGTTTCCATTGGCATCGACGAGAACGGCTTGGGAGATTTTGCAGAGCGTGATCAGGTTTATGCCCGGTTGGGATCGCGCGGTGTCACTTGTTACCACGCCTACTTTCTCGGGATCGTCTTCCTCCACCGATCCGGCATAAGGCAAGCCGCGAAGATGATCAATGCGGGATTCTTCTTCGCCCGACTTGTCTAAATTCTTGTTCGAACGATCGCACGCGCCGCAAGAAAGAAGAAGCACGATCATCAGCAAACCGGCGAATCGATTGACGTTTCGAAACTGCGACATGAAGGGTTTTCCTATTTGTCGATTGCGCTTACTCGATCCCGTTGGTACCCGAATCAATACCGTTGGTGTCGGCGACTTCATTTTCCGATCCTGTATATCCGTGTGCCCTCATACGTTTCAATTGGCTGGCCGTTTGTGCCCCGTTGCCATTCTTGTTCTGGTAGGCAGCCTCGTTTGCAACGGGAAGAAGGCGCGACAGGATTGCCGTCGCGATCTCTTGCTCCTGCTGGAACAGATTGTGCAATTCCCCGGGATCCACTTGCAGATCGTACAGTTCGTGACTTTCGTCCGACGACCAGATCAATTTGTATTTGCCGTCGACGATCGAGCGAAGGCGCCTCAGGAAGGGTTTGTCATTCCAATTCCTTTTCTTGCGTTTCACATCGCTGATCGGTTTTTTCGGAGGTGAAAAGTAATCGGAACGCAATAGGCGGCGCGGTCGCGTTTGGGTTAGCGAAACGGCGTATTCGTTGGCGTTGGGATTGTTGCCAACGCCAGCCAACGCCAGGATTGTCGGGAAGACATCGATATTCGAAACCGGATCGGTGTTGCGGCCTGCTTTGACCTTGGGATGCCAGAGAATCATCGGCACCTTGAGCAGAGGTTGATAGAGCGAGTACTGGTGGTCGAGCAAGTGGTGTTCACACAGATGCTCGCCGTGGTCGGCAGTGATGAGGATGATGGTATTGTCGAGATTCCCGCGATCGTCGAGCGATGTGATCAGGCTCTCCAGGATTTCGTCCAACTCGGCGACGGCTGCGTCGTAAGTCAGGTTGATCGCTTCTTCCTCTTCCTTGCGATAATCGAACAATCCGAACACGTATTCCCACATTCGCGTCCAGGAGACATCGGTCTTGTAAGAGCGTCTGACCTGCGCTTTGGTCATGAACTTTTCGCGGAGTCGCCGAGGTGGTAGTAGCGGGCGGTGGGCTTCCATGTAGTTGATGAATGCGAAGAAGGGTTTGTTCTTTTCGGTGCGGTCCAGCCACGACACCAGTGCATCTTCAGCCACCTCGCCACAGGCTTTGATTGCCCAGTTTTCGACGCGACCGCTCTTGATTTTTCTGGGTAGTTCGCTGCTCTCGTCGGCAGGATCGATTTTTGAACGGATAATGTCTGCCGATTGCGCGATATGCTGCTCGCTCCAGGGATGCTCGGCTGTTTCAAAACCCTGATCGAAATTGTTGTCTTCAGAAATGAACGGGTTGGCTGAAAACAGAAACGTGCGGTACCCGTTTGAACCGAGAATCTCTGCCAGCGTCTCGTGCTTGTCGTCGAGCGTTGGGTGACCGTTGTCGGTCAAGTGCGACGACGGCAGTTGTCCGGTGAACATCGATGCGTGCGACGGGACGGTTGTGCTGGAGACCGATTGGCAATCGTCAAACACGAGCGCTTTCTTGGACCATTCGTCGAGAAACGGTGTCGTCGGTCGGTTGTGTCCGTAGAGTCCAAGACGGTCTGCGCGGGTGGTATCGAGGACGATGAAAAGGACATTTGGTTGCTCGTTGTTCTTTTCTGCCGGCTTACACGATGGAAGGAGCGACCCGATGGCAAGCGCGCAGAGGACAAGTATCGTAAACGCACTGATCGATTGTTTGTTGCTGCGTTTCCGCGCCAAGTCGGTCATGCCACTTGTTCCTTATCCGGCGATTCTTTCGATTCTTCATCGTTGCCCGATGGCTTTGCGAACATCTTAACGACGCCGGCGGCTGCCAGCATGATGATAAAGGGCATCAACGGAAGTCGAAACCGCGTGAGGCCAAATGCGATCGCGTGAATGCTGCAGAAGTACCCCACCATCAATACGATCAGCCAAACGCGACTGTTCTGTAGATTCAAAATCAAACCTGGAAACGCCATGAGCATGACCAGAATGTAGCTTATGATCGCAAGCCATTCGACGAGGCTTTGAATCGTTGGGTTTACCGGACCATACTGACCGAGTCGAAAATGACGGATCATAAACGATGTCGGATTCCACATGTCGATCAGCTTATGGAATGCCGCGTGGATGAAGTACGTTGGATCGCTTTTGATGCTCTTGATCGATTCGAACTTTGCGGTTTCAACCACCTGAATGTCCGACGGTTCATGCGTGTCGTAACGCGCGCGAGCGAGGTCGACAAGTTCCGGAGCCCAATTGGCCCGCACGGGCATGATCGGGATGGATTGAAACGGCGGGGCATAGCTGAACTTCGGGTCGTGCGGGCGGTCGAGGAATGTTTGCTTGCCGGCATTACCGCGCCAGACGTTGAACGGGCCGTTCGTGTCAACGATGACCAGAGCATTGTGCAGGCGATAATTGCGAATCGTCCACGGCGCGAGGGCGGCGAGCATCACGATTCCTGCGATCGCCATTCGACCCATAGCCCGACTACGATTCTTCCAATGGGCGAGGATAAACCAGAAGAACAAAAACGGGGTGAAGTAGAGAATCGCAGCACGGGTGAGCGCTGCAAGTCCCAAGAGCAGGCCAGCCGACGCACATCGCATTCTCGATGGTGCAGTATCAGTGGTTGTCAGCAGGCCGACCGCAAGCGTGATGAAGAATGTAAACACGGTTTCGGTCCAAAGCAGATGGCTGAACGCGATCAGATTTGGATAGAGCGCGCAGAACGTTGCGGCGATGAGGGCGGTTTTTCGATTAAACCAGGCACTCGCAATCCAGAAAACGACCCCTACGGTCAGTGAACTTAGAATCACCTGCACGAATTTGACGGCGAAGACGCTGTTGTTGGTGACTGCGTAAATTCCGGCGATGAACACCGTGTAGAGGGGGGGCTGATAACTGCCGGGGTACTGCGGCAAATCGGAAAGCAGCGGGCTTCCCTCGTGTCGCACCCAGGATTGATATGAACCGATGAAGCCTTCGCCGTTGAGCAAGGCTTCCGCTCTTTGCAAGTAGAGTTTTTCGTCGAGCAGCGGTTCGATGCTTTGGGTCGCAAGCAGCGCGATAAGGCGCATCGCAAATGCAATCAGGATGATGATCCAGACGGTCTTGCGATTGCTTGAGATGGGGGGCGCTGGCGAATTCATGTCCGATCAATTCGTGGTTGCATCGACCGGATCGTTGACGGCGGCTGCGTATCCGAGGTCATGCATCTTTCGCTGCGTTTCCGGTGACGTGTCTTCAAACGCGGGGATCGGATTGGCTTGTTTCTGCCAATGGGCGAGACGTTTCTTGAAATCGGCGATTAGTTTCACGTGCTTCGAGTCGGTCGAATCGATCAGGTTGTTTTGCTCGTCGCGGTCGACTTGCAGATCGTAGAAGCCGTACAGTTGGTCGGGATCGCGGGCGACATATTTGAACGATTCGCTGCGGACGCATTGGAACTTTTTTTGATTGACCCAGCCGGACGTATCGTGAAATCGTTCGTCCCACCAGGGTTTGGTGGCTTCGGCGAAAACGGGCTGCCTTTCGGGCAAATCACCATCGACGATGGTGGCGAAACTCGTTCCTTCCATGCGGGTGGTTTCGGGTAGATTCAAAAGGTGCAAAGTTGTCGGGACGATATCGACGTTCGATACGATCTGCGGTACGCGCTTGCCGGCATGCAGCTTTCCTGGAAAGCGCACAATCAACGGTGTGTGGACTTCTGAGTCGTAGACGGTCATGCCGTGGCTGAAGTACTTGCGGTGTTCGTGCATGGTTTCGCCGTGATCGGATGTCAGAATGATGAGCGATTTGTCGTAAATGCCACGTTTCTTGAGATCTTCGAAGAAGCGGCCTACATGTTCATCGCAGTAAGAAATCTCGGCGCAGTATTCATTGTCAAGGGCTTTGGCGAGGTGGAGGGCCTTTTCCAATCTCTTTGGATCCTTCTCTCCTTCCGCAAGCATTGCCCGAGCGCGTTCGATGTTTTCCATCGTCCCTTTCTCTCGCGATCCGGTCTCACCATACAATCGGCGATACTTGAACGGGGCTTCGTAAGGCCAGTGTACGTCGAAGTAGTGGACGAACATAAACAGGCGGTCTGCTGCCGGAGCTTTCTGGGGCGTGCGTTTGTCGAGCCATCGAATCGCCGCATCGGTCACTTCTTCCGCAAGGCGCTGGTGTTGATCGACGACGCCCTTCTCGTGGCCGATGGTATACTTGGCATCGTAGTGGGCAAATCCCTGGTCGAGATTGAATAACGGATCGAGCGGGAAAGCCCCGATGACGCCGGCGCAATCGAAGCCGTCCTTGGCCAATACTTCTGCGAGCGTTTCATTTTCGTCACCGAGTACGAAGAAATTCTTGGGGGCACCGTGGGTGTGCGGATACGTTCCGGTCAGCAGCGACGTGTGCGATGCCAGTGTTGTCGGCGCGGCGCTGAGGTGGTTGGTGAAGACGACGGATTCCTTGGCGAAGGCGTCGATGTTTGGCGATTTGACGAGGGGGTGGCCATAACATCCGAGATGGTCCGCCCGTAGCGTATCGATCGAGATGATGATGACGTGTTCAATGGGGGGAGCGTTTTTGAGCGCCGGCTGCTTCACCCGTTTCTGAGTACCTGGATTACTCGGGCAACCCGCAAGTAGCGACAGCATGGTGAGTCCGCAACAGACTGCGGCAAACCTCGATCTTGTTGCGTCGGCGTTTCTCGTCTGTTTGAGCATTTGGTTGTTACGCGACTTGGGGAATATCGGTTCGGAAGTCTGTCCAAAACCGTTATCCGTTCCGTATTATCGCCCTTGTGGTCAGGTGATCGATCGGGTTATGCCATGGTTTACGGCTAACGCTTACGGTTTGGGTTTGTCATCCGCCCCGCCAAAATTCAAGAGTCTGAAGACATTGGTGTACTTGTCTGTCCATATTGGAAAATCTGGATCATTCGTCGGAATCTCCCAGTCGCCGATCCGCTGCAATGATCGAATGTCGTTTTCGTCTTGGGCCATCACCATAAATCTTGACGGGAATCGCCCGGTTCGTTTCATGATTTCGGTGGGTACGATATCGTTTCGGTTGGCGCAAACGAGTCCGGCGTCGCGGGCCAATCCGGCGAGCAGCGGTGCCAAATCGAGATAACGATTGCTCATGTTAAAGATCAATATGCCGCGTTCGGTCAATTTCGATTTGTAGAGGGCGATGGCTTCCTGGGTCAAGAGATGTGTCGGGACCGCGTCCGAACTGAATGCGTCAAGGAAGATGGCGTCGTAGTGATGATCGGGTGTTTCCGCCAATGTCAATCGACCATCGCCCAAGATCACGTTCGGGTCGGCAGGGCAGTTTTTCAAGAACGTGAAGAACAATTCATTCTTCGCGATGCGCGCGACCTCGGGATCGATTTCGTAAAACGTGAAACGATCGGAATCCTTGGCGTAGATCGGGCTGGCCATCGCGCCGACGCCCAGTCCGATGACGGCGATTTCTTTATGTTCTTTCCTTCGGTTGATGAGCTTGAAAACATCACCGACCGGGCCGTCCGGGTGGAAATAGGTTCTGGGTACATGGTCCTGGCCGGGGTCCAGTCCCTGAACACCGTGGACCGTCGCACCGTGAATGAAAGTGTGGACGGTCTTATCGGGGTCGATGACAACGCGTTTGGTCCCGTAGAAATTGCGGCCTGTATACAGCGATTGATCCGCAGCCGATTCGTAACAGATCTTCGAGACGAGAACCATTGACGCAACCATCAGCGCGTAGCGCGTCGGACGGTTGGTGCATGCCCAGCACATCGCTGCCGGAATGAGGAGTACGATCGGGTTGAAACCCTGGTTGGCGCTGCTCCTTGTCATGTACATCAGGGCAAAACCAACAACCACACCGAACGCGATCGAAATACCAACGTCCTGCAAGACTTTGCGATTCCATTCTCCGGATTGAGTTTTGGTTGTGAGCGCGAAGCACGCCATCACCATCATCAAAGGGTATTCGGCAAGGGTGTCAAAGATGAGTGGTGAAGCGATCGAATTGATGATCCCGCCGATGACGCCTCCCACTGACATGAGCAGGTAAAATTTGGTGAGGTGCTTGGGCGAAGGGCGATCAGCGGCCATCTCGCCGTGGCAGGCCATCGCGACGAGGAAGAACGTCAGCAAATGAAAGGGTAGCGGGATCAGTCCAAGGACAGCTTCATTTTGAACCGTCATCAGCGCAGTGGGAACGATGAATACAGGGAGAATCTTGAGTATCCAGCGATGCGGTAAAATCTGATGTTTGGCAAACACCAGTACAAAAGTCAGCAAATACAATGCCAGCGGAACCACCCACAAAAGTGGTACCGGAGCGATCTCAGTTGTGACATGGGTTGTCACTCCGAGCATGAGACTTGAGGGGACGATCGCCAGAATGACCCACCGAACTTGTCGCCAACCACCAAGCGATTCGAAGGCAACATCATTTGGATTTACCGTTGCTTCGGTGTCAAGTCCGTTTGAAGGATGAGACCGCCACATCACCGCAGCACATGCGAATGCCAAGGCAATGAGAACGATGTATCCATACTTCCAAAGCAGGCGCTGATCGTCGAGGGCAAATGCCGGCTCGACCAGGATTGGGTAGCCCAGAAGCGCAATCATGCTTCCGAAATTGCTTGCGGCATAAAGGAAGTAAGGGTCCTTGGCTGAGCGGTGGCTGGTTTCTGCAAACCACATTTGTAGAAGTGGAGCGCTGGTCGAAATAACAAAAAACGGAAGCCCCACACCCATCAACAAACGCGACAAAAGCCACCCTATGGGGTTGTCCAGTTCTGTCGGGACAGACTGAGTATCAATCGTGATCGGCAAGACAAGAATAGGGGCCAGGAGCAAGAGCAGGTGAACGGCGGCTTGCTTTCTGGTACCGAGCCAATGGACCGAGCCATGCACATAGGCATAGCCCGCCAGCAGAAGCGCCTGAAAGAACACCATGCACGTGTTCCAGACGGCGGGCGTGCCCCCTAGATTGGGCAAAACCATCTTGCCGACCATGGGTTGGACAAGAAATAGCAGGTATGCGCTACAGAATATGGTGAGGGCAAACAGTCCGAGCACTTTGCAGTGACACTCCGTTGAGGGGACATCGTTCGTTGTGGCTTTAATTCGGGGTAAGCATAGCAGCGATACCTGTTGCTTCAAATTTTGGCGCGACCCAATTTCGATGCACTCAAACGATGCGGTCATGATTGTCGCGCATGGAGTCGAGGTTTCTGTTAGATCGGTTGCAAGAACGTGCAGAGTAGAAATTCGCAAGATTTTGACGGGCGACCCATGCCTTTGAGGGTTGGCGGGGCCGTTTCGGCTGATTTGCCATGGTATTCGGAGAAGTGGCAGAATTCTAAATTCGTGGCGGCTAATATTTGAGGGGGCCGATAATGGGCAATTTGACGGTGAATCGATGGTGGATCGATATCGATTGTCTATCAGTGCAACCATTGCAAATGGTCGGTCGATAAATTGGGAAGAACGCCGGGGTAATAGAGTTTATTGGAAACTTTCGAAAGAGAGTTTCATTTTCAGGAGGCAAGCTTCAGTGCGAAATTTACTTGGGTTGTTGGCGGTGGTTGGTCTGACGTGGTCGATGACCGCGCAGGCGTCCGAACTTTCTATCGAATTTGCCTCGGGCGATCCGGTCAGTGCTTCGGTTGAGGTTGGCGATTCGGTATTGGTCAATGTGCTATGGACACAGGACGCCGACGAAGCCGACAACTTTGGCTTGGGTGGGTATGCGTTCTCTCTAACTGCTGCCGCGCAGAATCACAGCGGCACTTCTGCAACGCCCGATCGGGTCGAGAATGCCGCACTGTTTGTGGCGGCGAATACGCCGGCCAATGGTTTCGGTAGTTCGGGTGTTACAGGTACCGTTGGTGGCGCATCTTTTGTCGGAGGATTTGCAAACAATCCTGCGACTTCGATCAACGATCCGGTGACCGATTTTCTCTTGGGCACTTTTGAGGTCCGAGCTGACGCGGAGGGCGTTCACGAGTTTTATATATTTCGCAATGCCAGTTTGCTTTCGCCAGATATGGCTGGCGCGTCGGGGCAAACGCTTTCATTTGCCAGTAACCCCGATGCCTACAATGAATACAGTATCGGTGGCGGATTCGCTGGACGCAATGATGGTTCGGATGCCTTGCCGCTGACCATTACGGTGTCGGCTGCCACGAACGGTGGTGGTGGCGGTACCGGCGGTGGAGGAGGTGGTACAGGCGGTGGCGGCGGAACCGACGACGGTGGTAATGATGGTGGCGGAACGGATGATGGTGGCACAGATGATGGCGGTACTGGCGATGAAGGTACCGGTACCGGTGACGGTGGGGATGATGGCGGAACTGGAAATGACGACGGCGGTACCGATGACGGCAGCGGGTCCGGTGGTGACAGCGGTACTGGTGGTGACGAAGGTTCCAATGGCGATGGCTCGGGCGACGAGACTGGCGATGATGGAACCGGTGATGACAATTCGGGTAATGATGGGACCGACAACGACGGCTCAAGCGACGGCGGTGGTAACGATGGCGACAACAATGGCGACGACGGTAACGGCGGAACGACCACAACCGGCGGTGGACTCTGTGCAGTGGGTATGACCGGAACGATGATGACGATCCTTTCCGGTTTGGCGATGATGTGGGGTGTCACGCGCAACAATCGCAGTCGTCGAATGAGATAGCAATCCAAACCGGTGCCGGTCAAGAAGGCGCCATGAAGTCAGGAATCGAAACAAGCACCCGCAGACGATCGTGTCTGTGGGTGCTTTTTTTTGTAACGTGGCTGGGCTGGCGATCGCTCTCGACTTTGTGACGTTTTCCACTGGTTTGTCGCGCTTCCGCGATGGCGATAGACTTCTGATGACTTTCCCGTACATACAAACTTGAATTGTCGGTCTTGATCGCCGTCTTTCTATTTGCGAAGTAGGTACTTCGATCACGGCGACGATTCAGTTTCGCTTCGGATTCAATTGGGCATTGGAGGGTTTCGATGATCGACACGTTAACGCAGTTTTCGCTCTTTCTCGGAAATAAACCCGACACGTTGGGCCGGGTGTGTCGCGAGTTGGCGTTGGCGAAGATCAACATCATCGCGCTGACCATGATGGATGCATCGGAGCATGGTGTGCTTCGGATTGTCGCCCGCAACCCTGAAAAAGCCCGCAGCGTGTTCAAGCGAATGAATTTGTCGATGACCGAAGTCACCGTGCTGGCGGTGACGATGTCGAACAAACCGGGCATGGTCGCCGACGTTTGCGAGAAGTTGTCGGCCAGCCGCGTTCCGATTTCATACCTGTATTCGACGACGGGTGCAGCAGGCGGTAAGGCGATCGGAATCTTCAAGGTGCAGAACATGGCCAAGGCGATCAAGGTGTTGAAATCGAAGCAATCGCCCACGAAGGATATAAAGGGCAACCTGCGAAACAAGCAACGCGCGACAGGCGCGTCGAAGCGCAAGTAGCCTGGATCATTAGGAGATCAAATACATGCCGGAACGAATTGTACGTCGAATGCTGCTTGGCTGGCTGGCATGTGGTGCGGTCATAGACGGGAACTGGGTAGTCGGGAACTGGGCAGTTGCAGACGAACCGCCCTCGGGAGGAGAAGTGAAGGACATGCAAGAAACTCAAGCTCACGCACACACCAATCGCTTGATTGATGCGACGAGTCCGTATTTGTTGCAGCATGCCCACAATCCGGTGGATTGGTACGAGTGGGGTGAGGAAGCGTTTGCGAAAGCCAAGAAGGAAGACAAGCCGATCTTCTTGAGCATTGGCTACTCAGCGTGTCACTGGTGTCATGTGATGGAGCATGAGACGTTTGAAAGCGAAGAAGTGGCGGACTTCGTCAACGAAAAGTTTGTGTGCGTCAAGGTCGATCGCGAGGAGCGGCCTGACGTTGACGAAATCTACATGCACGTCACGCAGATGATGAACAAGGGGCACGGTGGTTGGCCAATGTCGGTGTTTTTGACGAGCGAGCGCGAGCCGATTTATGCGGGTACGTATTTTCCCAAGGCCCAGTTCATGCAGCTTTGCGGTCAGATTCATAACCTCTGGATGTCCAATCGCGAGCGCATCGCCGAGCAGAGCGTGCAGATTCGGGCGGCATTGGATGATTGGGCCAAGGGCGAGGCGCCAGATAAGGATGTGATTACCAAAGATCGCGTGGACGAGGTTGCCAAACTTCTTGCCCGTTACTTCGATGGTGACAAGGGTGGCTTCAAAAGTGACGGTAACAAGTTTCCGCCGAGCATGTCGATGGATCTAATGCTTCGGGTTCATCGAAGAACGAACGATCCAGAGTTGTTGGAGGCTGTCAATGTCACGTTGCAGCACATGGCTGACGGAGGCATCTACGATCATCTTGGCGGTGGTATTTGTCGTTACAGCACCGATCCCAATTGGCTGGTCCCGCACTTTGAGAAGATGCTTTACGATCAGGCATTGGTGTCTGCGATTTATCTCGACGCATTTCAGGTGACGAAGAACCCACAGTACGAAGCCGTCGCCCGCGATATATTCCGGTATGTCTTAACCGACCTGCAATCCAGGGCGGGCGGGTTCTATTCTACGCGCGATGCCGACAGCGAGGGGATGGAAGGCGCGTTCTACATCTGGAAAGTTGAGCAAATCAAGGAAGTGCTCGGCGAGGAACGCGGGGCATTGTTCTGCGAATTCTACGATGTGACGGGCAAGGGCAACTGGTTCGAGTCGCGAGGGCATGCACCGGCTGGTGCCAAGAACATCCTGCAAATCAAAATGCCAGCCGATGCGTTTGCCAAGTCCAAAGGCATTGAGTCAGCCGACTTTCAAAAGCAGATGGCTGAATGTCGAAAGGAATTGTACGACGCCCGTGAGAAACGAGTCCATCCCGGGCTCGATGACAAGGTGCTGACCGGTTGGAACGGGTTGATGATCGCGAGCTTGGCCAAGGGTGCTCGCGTTTTGAACGCTCCAGAGTACGCCGAGTCGGCAGCGAAGGCGGCTGACTTTGTTCTGACGAACATGCGCAAGGATGGGCGCTTGCTTCGCACACACCGCAATGGCGAGTCGCGACTGACCGGGTATCTCAGCGACTACGCATTCATGATCGAGGGGCTTTTGAACCTTTACGAAGCCACGTTCGACCCGAGATGGCTGACCGAAGCGCAGGCACTGACCGATGTGACCATCCAGCATTATCTGGATACGAACGGTGGCGGGTTTTATTTCACAGCCAACGACGCGGAGAAGTTGATTGCCCGTTCGAAGAACCCCCGCGATGGAGCGATTCCGTCGGGCAATTCGGTTCACGCGATGAATCTGGTGCGACTGGGCGTGATGCTCGATGGGTCAGACTACCGCGAATACGCCGAGGGGATCTTCAAAGCCTTCAAGGGCTCGGTCGAAGGATCGCCGTCGCAATTCGAGCGGATGTTGTGTGCGGTGGACATGTACCACGCACGGGTCAAAGAGATCGTTGTCGCGGGCGATGCGGCTGACTCGCAGACCGGCGAGTTGGTGCAGACGGTTTACGGTGGATTCCTGCCCAATAAGATTCTACTGTTGGCCGGAAATCCCGGCGGCGGAAAGACGTCGCTGGTGGAAGACGAAATGGCGCTGCTGAAGGGCAAAAAACCGGTGCAGGGCAAACCGGCAGTCTATGTCTGCGAGAACAAAGTCTGCAAGAAACCGGTCACGGATGCAGCAGAACTTCGTACGGTTTTGGGGTTTCAGTAAGTAAGGAAATCGAATTGACGCGGGTTCCGATAATCATGGGTTCCCATAACCGACGAACGTGGATAATCTGAGCGAGGTCAGCCGATGATAATTTCACGCAATGGTGGCGTGTTCGAGGTGTTTGGACGACGACATTAGCAGTAATGGGTTAACCCCAAGGACGGATGCGGCAGGGAGGATGCTCGAATGATGCTCAAATCACATGCGATTGGATCGGCAATGCGTTGGCGTCTGATGTCGTTGATTGCGGCGATGTCGCTGGGAGGAACCGCGGCGGGCCAGACCGCGTCGCAGGATGAACAGAAGCCGGAACCCTCAGAGATTGCAGAAGTCAAACCGGTCAGCAACAGCGATACAGTCACAATTGAGCCGGGTGGTACTGCACCCACTTCCGACGACATCAGCAAATCAATGAATACAAGATCGCCCAGCCGCCGTCGTCGCTCGTCACCCGACATGCAAAGTGCGCCGAAAGTATCGGCAGACGATGTGCTGGAGCAGTTTGAACGCGATCGCCCGAAGGCCCGTCCGCTGCTTCCGGGTACGCGGCCCGGAACCGAGGTGGTTCGTGAACCGGTGGCGAACGACGACCCCAGACGCAGCCCGGCTCGTTTGCCTGAAGGGTATTTTCTGGTGGATCGTGCGGGCAGATTGACGCGAGATGGGGATTGGTTCGTGTTCAACTTTACGGGCGATAATAACCCCGGCTCGACGCCCGATCCTCCCATGCGGATGTTGCCGAATCGGATGCTCGAGCGGATGATTCGCGAGTCGAAGGGCTCGACGGTGAGCGTCGAATTCATTGTTTCGGGTGAAGTAACCGATTTTATGGGTGAGAACCACCTGCTGCTTCGCAAACTTTTGCGGAAACGCAGGGTCGGAAATCTCTCCAACTGAACGCATGAACGCAAGAGCATCGAGTTCGCCGAGAGGCAGAAAGAACTGATGGATATTAATATCGACAAGCGCAGCGGCGGTGTATCTGTGATCGGGCTCAACGGCGAATTGGGATCGCATTCCGAGGATTCGATTCGCGAGCAGCTTCACCCCATCGTGGGCGAAAAAAGTGCCAAGGTCGTCATCGATATGGCCAACGTGCGGACGATCGATTCGTCCGGACTTGGGCACCTGATCTCGCTGGTAACGCATGCCCGCATGACCGAATCGCGGGTGGTGCTGTGTGGGGCGTCATCGTTTGTGCGTGGTGTGTTGGATGTGACGCAACTCGATCAGTGGTTCGAGATGGCCGACGACGTTGACGAGGCGATTGTGGCGTTGGGCGCTTCCCAGGCGGGAAGCAGTTCCTAGACCGGTATTACAAGAGGACGAAACTTCCGATGTCACTGATTTTGAGTATCTTCTCATCGATTTTCTTCTGGTTCTTCAACATCTTCGGTTCAGTGGCGCAGGGCGTATAATCGTGATGAACCCGATCGTTCAGTCTTGTTGAACGGCCGTCAATTCACTTTCGGTCCAATAACTCAATTCGGTTTGATCCTATTCCGATAAAAAAGGTACGGGGAACCAGTCGGCGGACGTGCGCCCGCTGGATGAGTGCTGACCTTCTTGGATGGAATTGAGTCGCCATTGATGTCTGACAAGCTTCGCGACAATTCAATCAGCCGTTGTGCTGAGTCAGACTGCGCGCCCATTGAAGTTGTCGACGCTCACAGCTCGCCGGCGGACAGTGATCTTCGCCATCGTCGCGAATTCCTGGGCAAGTCCGGCAAGCTGCTGATCTACGTTCCACCGGTCATTCAATTGTTCATTCCGACCAAGGCGCTGGCTGCAAGCCCTTCTTCGTAAGTCGAATTCGCACTCATCGGAAAGGGATGGAGCCCTTGCGTACGAAACCGAACAGCAAGCCACAGCGTCGCGACGATGTGACCTACCATGTCATCGACGATGAGGCGCTGATCTACGATCCAGATCGCGGCGCCACCCATCGCTTGAATTCAACGGCTCGATTTATTTGGGAAAACTGCGACGGGTCGGCGAGTTGTCAAACAATCGCCGAAAAACTGACCCACGTTTGGAATGCGTCTCCGCAACAGGCGCGCATTGATGTCGTTGGTGCGGTGGGTTCGATGGTTGATAACGGTCTTCTAAGCGTGGGCAGCGACCGATGACGGCTGCCCTTACCGCTCAAATCAACTCGACCGCGATCGACCTGAATCGCGAAAACCCCTTCACCAGCCCCATCGTGGCCGACCGTGTTCGATTGCGCCTCGGCGTTATTGATGCGGAAATCGCCAGCAGCATCGAAGGTCTCGCCGATGAATACGCCGAACTGTATCGCGGCTACGATAATCACGATGGCGGCGCGAATATAACCGTTCAGGTCGAGAGGGGACGCTCGCGTTACACGATGGGTCGGCGGTTCGTCATCAGCGGTAGCGAGGGGCGGATGTTCTCGGTGCGGCGGATTGAAGAAGTGCTGCCGCATGTCGAGTGGGCGCTGAACTGGGAAGTGGTTCGGCGTATGGATGGATACCTGCAACTTCATGCCGGGGTGATGGAACGCGAGGGAGTGGGCGTTGCGTTTCCGGCTGCTCCGGGTTCGGGCAAGACGACGCTTTGTGCGGGATTGCTTGCACGTGGTTGGCGGTTTCTGTCGGATGAGTTTGCACTGATCGACAATGAAGGAATGATTCATCCCTATCCCAAGGCGCTCTGTATCAAGGAAGGTTCGTTTGCGGTGATGGAGCATCTTGGTTTGCCCATGGTTCAGCCGCGGCGCTATCGCAAGGGCAAGAAGGGTCGTGTGGCCTATGTGAATCCGCGCTTTGCGGGCGACGAATCGTTGGGTCGAAAGTGCCGACTTGCGCACGTCGTGTTTCCAAAGTACGCGTCAGGGGCAACGCCGCGACTGCGAACGATAACGCGCGGAGAAACGGGATTCGAATTGGCACAGCTTTCGTTCAACCTTCGCAAAAAGAGCAGCGTGGGGATGGCCATGCTGATGGGGGCGCTTCAGACGGCTGACTGCCATCGACTGGCAAGCGGCGAGATCGACGCGACTTGCGATTTGATTGAAAAAACGCTGTTGGGCTAGGTGTTGGCTGTGATCGGTGAATCG
This sequence comes from Alphaproteobacteria bacterium, assembly GCA_028285105.1. GTDB lineage: Bacteria > Planctomycetota > Phycisphaerae > UBA1845 > UBA1845 > UBA1845. The sequence continues at coordinate 35,259 of JANQQE010000021.1, read as the reverse complement.
AAACGACAATTCACATCTTCACAATCACCGCACCGGTGGATCGCCCAACTGCTGCGCGAAGACGGCGATCAGACAAACGCACCTCCGAAGTGTTGGGAGGAAGTGACCGAGTACGCCTGCACGCATGGGTTGGCTGGCTTGGTGCTTCATGCAGTTTCCGATCGTGAAATTCCTATTGGCGATGTCCACCGACAGCGACTTGCCGAATCGGCTGCTCACATTGCTGCCCGTAACTTGCATCTTGCGCATCATCTTGAACGCATCGCCAAACCGCTGAACGACGCGGGCATCGATGTGATGGTTCTCAAGGGGATGGCGCTGAATCATTTGATTTACGACCGTCTTGACCTGCGGCCAATGACTGATGTCGATCTACTCTTTCGATTCGACGACATTCAGGAAGCATGCGGCGTGTTGAAAGCGGTCGGCTGTGTCGATGGCGAGCCGCTTCTGCGCGAAGATTTTTTCCCGCGGTTTTATTACGAGCGTGAGTTTCGACCGGCAGGTGCGCCGAATGTTAAGTTCGACGTTCATGCACGGTTGTTTCGACCCTGGCGGTATCGCAATGTTTCTCTCGAATCGTTTTGGTCAGAATCGCGAGCCCTGACGATCGGAGATGCGACGGTGCGGGTGCCAGGTCACGAGGGGATGCTCATCCACCTTTGCGTTCACGCGGCATGCCACGGTGCTGGTAGACTGCTCTGGTTGCTCGACGTTCATCGATTTGCGCGACGATATGCTGACGAGATCGATTGGCTGGCGTTTGTCGATGGCGTCCGTTCGATGGGTCTGGCTTGGCCGACGCTGGTTGCAGGGAGAGCGGTGGATGACGCCTTTGGGTCGTCGCTGCCGGATTCGGTGATTTCTGAGCTGGATTCCGAGACGCCTGGGTGGGCAGACCGCTTGGCGCTTTGGCAGGCTCCCCGAGACGACCAACATCCCATCGCTCGGCTTTGCGTCGATGCGGTGGTCGGTGGAGCAAGGAAGGATCAGATGGCCTACCTTGGCGCGTTGCTCGTTCCCCAGCGGGCTCACATGGCCGACATCTACAAAATCCACCACCCGGGCTGGCTTGTTTGTGCCCACACCTGGCGCGTCGTCCGAGCTGGGATGCGTGGAATTTCCCAGTTTATCCCACGTGCTTGCATCCCGTTTCGCCACGTATAAGATGTTGGGCTGCGCCGGCTTGGTTTTCACAGGCTCGGTTGCGCAGAATCCCATACCTTTTTGCGAATGACTTCATACGACAGCGAGGGACGCATGAGTACGGCACTTGAGAGCATTGCAGAACTGATCGAATCGAAAAAACTCGACGAAGCCGCCGACCAGTTGCGGGGATTGTCGCCGAGTACGGATGAAGAGCGCGTCGAGAAGTATTACCTCGAAGGCTACCTCAGCGAGCGGCGCAATGCCTGGACCAACGCGGTGGCATCGTATCGGATGGCGCTGGAAGCCGATCCCGAACACACCGAAACAATGTTCCGACTTGCGTATGTCCTCGATCTGCATGGCGACGATGAAGAGGCGATTGCCCTTTACGAGAAGTGCGTTGCCGAACCGCCTTCTCACGTCAAGGCGATGATGAATCTTGCCGTACTCTACGAAGACTACGGTCGTTATGACGATGCGATGGGTTTGTTGAGTCGAGTCGTTGACGAACATCCCAATGATGTGCGGGCCCGGTTGTTCTATGCCGATATCGAAAGCTCGCTGACCATGTACTACGACGAAGATCGCGAACGAAATCGCGAACAGCATGACGCAGTACTCGATATTCCGGTGAGCGATTTTGAGTTGAGCGTGCGCAGTCGCAACTGCCTCAAGCAGATGAATATCAACAACCTTGGCGATCTTCTGAAGATTTCCGAGCCCAAATTGCTGGCGTACAAGAATTTCGGCGAGACCTCGCTCAACGAGATCAAAGCCATGCTTTCGCAAAAAGGGTTGCGTTTGGGGCAATTGATCGAAGAACGCCCTGCCGCGACAGCCGCCCCGAGCGGGCATCAACCTTTGTTGACCGCCGGCGATGCCAATTTGCTGAATCGCAACGTCGCCGAGTTGGAATTGTCGGTTCGCAGCCGCAAGTGTTTGCAGCGATTGGGTGTGCTGTCTTTGCAGGATTTGATTCAGCACAGCGAACCGGAACTCTTGTCGATCAAGAATTTTGGACAGACCTCGCTGGATGAGATCAAGAAGCGATTGGTGGAACTTGGCTTGTCGCTTCGGCAACCGACGTAATAACCTGCGATGCCCGGAATGCTTTCGGGTGCGTACCAATCCAAGATTTATCACAACCTTTCGATGGGCGGATGATCAACCCGTGCTGATCGCTCGGTATAATTGCGAGCGAATGGCGGCGGTGTATATGGATCATTGTTGGGGGAAAGGCTTGCAATTCGGAGGCGAGGCCAATATCTCCTTTATATATGCTGCAATTCTATCGACCATCTCATTTGCCAACGATTGCGATTCGTTGCGGTTTGATGCTGCGCCCTTTCCCCGTGGTTTTTGCGCTTGGGTTTGCGATCTTGATGGTTGGCTGTGCGCCTGAAGAAGAACCCGTTCAACCGCCCTTGGGTGTGCGTCCGGTGCGTGTGTTGTTGTTCGATTCTGACGACGGCTGCGAAGTTTGCGTGGGCGCGCCGTATTCATTGGAAACGCAAAACGGTCAAACGATTGCTTCCGGCGATGCACTTCAGTGTGTATCGGTCAATGTGTCCGACGGTTTGCAGTTCGGCGAACTCGATCCGGTTGAGGGTCCGGTCACTCTAAGTGTCGAACCATTCGAGCGCACGCGGATATCGCGCTATCGCAACGGCAAGAAAGAAGCTTCAAATTCTTATCCCGGTGCGATCGTATTTTCGATTCGAGACGATGGCGCGCTGCGGGTCGTCAATCTTGTTGATATTGAATCATACATTGGCGGTGTGGTCGCGTGCGAGGCATCTTCTGCATTCGGAGACGAATCCTTAAAAGGGCAAGCCGTCGCAGCACGGACCTACGCCATGTACTTGATGGCACGGCGTAGTGAGCGATCTTACGATCTTCGCGCGTCGGAAGGACGCCAGGTCTATCGAGGATGGGCAAGCGGTGCCTTCGGCAGGCGATCGCGAAAAGCCGTCGCTGCCACTCGGGGATTGGTACTTTCGCATGCGACACCGGATGGCCCGCGCGTGTTTTGCGCATATTACTCTTCGGCGTGTGGCGGGCGATCGCAGAGCCTTTCCGATGTGCAGAATTCCGAAACGCCAGAGCCTCTTCGAGGTGGCGTCGAGTGCAACTATTGCAACATCGCCAAACGAAACATTTACGCGTGGGGACCAAACGAAATCAAAAAGAGTCGCCTGCTCAAACGGTTGAAATCGCGCCGAAACGACTTCGATAAATGGAAGTCGATCGCGTCGGTAGAAGTCGTCAAATCAACAGAGTTTGGCCGCGTTCAGACGGTGGCGCTGACCGGCAACAGGGGTGAAGTGATCAATATGCGGGCAGAACCGTTTCGATTGGCGGTCGGGTCGCGCACGATGCGCAGCACCGATTGCAAGCTTGTCGATGACGGGAAGGTGATTCGCATCACCGATGGTCGCGGGTTTGGGCACGGCCTTGGATTGTGCCAATGGGGGATGGAGGGCCAGGCGCGCAAGGGGCGATTGGCGGGTTCAATCCTTCGATATTACTACCCGGGTTCGCGTGTGGTCCGCGCGTTCTAAGCCAGTGCCAGAATTTGTTCCGTCGTAGCGATCTGTGGCGCTGCGTTTGTTGACTCTGCGATTAGTTTGTCCAGCAAATCCACCAAATTTCGCAACTCCGGTTTGGTGATCTGACCGTCGGCTTTGACTTGTTCGATTTTCTTGGCGTTGTCCGGACTGACGAGCGAACTGAAGACGACAACGGGGAGGTTGCCCAGTTGTGGCGATTCCTTGATACGTTTGGTCAATGCCAAACCATCGAGTTGCGGCATTTCGATATCTGTGATGACGACCGAGAACGGTTCTGCAAGTTGGCCAGCCGCCTGCTGCTTGAGCGTGTTCCATGCAAGGGAGCCGTCTTCGACAGCTTCGTAGTTTGTGTAGCCCGCTCGTGTCAGGTTCTTGGTGATGAGGCTGCGCATGAGCGATGAGTCTTCAGCCAACAGAATGCGTGTGTTATTGCGCTCGGCGCTTCTTTCAGATTCTTCCACTTTAACGTCGAAAAGGTCGTGCCCCGTGATGTCGAAAACGATGCGCTCGAAGTCGATCATCAGGACCATGTTGTCGCGAATGGTGCAAACGCTGGTGACGGGCGATTCTGTTGTGCCAATGCTTGGCACTGGCGAGATCGACTCCCAACTGACGCGGTAAATCTGCTCTACGGTATCCACAAGAAACGCAATGCGTATCTGATTGAATTCTGTCACAATGATGCGGCGTGATTCGTACTCCGGCGGTTCGTGCTTGAGTTCGAAGAACTTGTGCAGATCGATGAGGGTGGTGACCGTGTCGCGCAGCTGAAAAGCGCCGATGGCCGACGGATGACTCTCCGGTATCGATGTCAACGGGACAGGTCGGATCGCCTCGCGTACCTTTGCCACATTAACGCCGTAGCGATTATCGCCAAGGGTAAATACCAGGACTTCAAGTTCGTTGGTTCCCGATTCCAAAAGAATCTCGGTTTCAGCCGTCATGGGCAGTCTCCGTCAGAGGTCTGTGCGGACGCCACTCAATCCTCAAGAATCGCGCTCGCCTTTGAATACTGTATCGGTTGTTGATGAGGTTTTGTTCGCGGCTGCTTTCGGTTCCGATCTGAATGAACGGAGTATTCGTTGACGTACAATACGCATCGAAAGGTCGCGAGCGATCGGATGCAAACAGGTCCGAATCAGCGTGCGTTGACAGTCAGTGAACGCAGGGCTAGAGTCGCTTGGCGCGCCAAAGCGGCTGACCGTTTAGCGCGGTTGAACTTGTCGCATCGGAGATGACAAACCGTGCCTGAGTCCCTGTTCGAGCCCAGGTCTGAAATATTGCCCAAGACCCTGTTCGTGATCGATGGTCATGCCCAGATATACCGCAGCTACTATGCGCCGTTTCGACCGCTGACGTCGCCCACGGGCGAGCCGACCAAAGCGGTCCACGTCTTTTGCGCGATGCTGTTCAACCTCATCAAGGAACGCAAACCTGACTATTTGGCGATGGCACTCGATGTGAGCGACCGGACTGTTTTTCGTTGCGACATCTATCCCGAGTACAAAGCCCACCGCGATCCCGCACCGGATGACCTGCATCCACAAGCCGACCGCATTATCGAAATCGTCGAGGCGATGGGAATTCCGATCTTGCGTCTTGAAGGATTCGAAGCCGACGATTTGATGGCGACGTTGGCGAAGCGGGTGGCGGGCGACGATCTGGATGTCTACCTCGTGAGCAAAGACAAAGACCTGGAGCAGGTCATTGCGGATCATGTGTTTCTGTACGATCCCGGAAAAAACGTGGTACTGAATCGCAAAGTACTGCTTGAAAACAAGGGGTATGCGCCGGAGCAGGTCATCGACATTCAAACGCTTTCGGGCGATTCGGTCGATAACATTCCGGGCGTGGCGGGCGTGGGGCTGAAGACGGCTGTCAAACTGATTTCCAAGTATGGGACTGCGCAGTCTGTCGTGGATCATGCCGACGAACTCACGCCTAAACAAAGCGAGAACGTCAAGGCGTTTGCCGAGCAGTTACCCATCACGCGGCAACTGGTCACTTTGAAAGATGACGTGACGTTCGATTTCGATCTTGAATCCGCGCGGACCGCTGGGCTGACCTTTGCGCATGCCCGACCGACGTTTGAGACGTTGGGTTTCAATCGATTGACCGACCAGCTCGACGAACTTTCCGGAGAATCAGGCGAGCAGGGGGAACCTGTGCTGGCGTCGGCTGAGGCCCGCGGCGAGTACGTTTGCGTGGATACGGAATCGGCGCTTGATGATCTTGCATCCGCCATGAAGAAACAGCCAGCATTTGCCATTGATACGGAGACGACCAATCTCAATCCGGTCGTCGCAGAGCTTGCGGGCATTTCGGTGTCTTGGGAAGCGGGTAAGGCGTATTACATCCCGATCCGGGCAGCGATGGGGCGATGCTTGTCGCTGGAACTGGTGCGCGAGAAGTTGGCTGGCGTTTTGAGCGATGCGTCGATCGGTAAGATCGGGCAAAACATCAAGTACGATGCAATCGTTCTGGAGCAAGCCGGAATGCCACTGCGCGGCATTTCGTTCGATACGATGATCGCAAGCTTTGTGCTGGAACCGCTGCGACGCTCGCATGGAATGGATGCACTCGTTCTGGAGCTTTGCCATCATCGTATGATTCCAATTTCGGATTTGATCGGTAAGGGTAAGAATCAATTGACGATCGATCAGGTCGATGCGGCGCATGTGACCGAGTATGCCGGTGAAGATGCCGATTTCACTTGGCGGCTTTATGAAATTCTGTCAAAACAGCTTGCGGAGAGTTCCTTTACGTCTTTGTTCAAAGATATAGAAATGCCGTTGGTGTCGGTGTTGGCGCGGATGGAGGCCAATGGCGTTTCGCTTGATGAGTCGCTTCTTGCGAAGATGAGCAATGAGATTGGAGATCGGTTGTTGGATTTGACGGCTGAGATTCACAAAGAAGCCGGTTACGCATTCAACATCGCGTCCACGAAGCAACTCGCCGTCGTCTTGTTCGATGAGCAAGAATTACCCGTCATCAAAAAAACGAAAACGGGTAGAAGCACCGACGCAGCCACGCTGGAAGCATTGGCAGAGAAGACTGACCATCCCATCCCGCGCTTGATGCTCGAATACCGCGAATTGACGAAGCTCAAAGGCACGTATCTCGACACGCTACCGCAAATGGTTTGCAAGAAAACGAATCGCATCCATGCCGGATTTCATCAAACCGGTGCGGTGACCGGGCGGTTGTCGTCCAGCGATCCGAATTTGCAGAACATTCCCATCCGAACCGAGTTGGGGCGGAGGATTCGTGGGGCGTTTGTGGCGAGTGGGCCCGATCGCATGTTGGTGGTGGCGGACTATTCACAGATTGAGTTGCGCGTGCTTGCGCATTTTTCAAGAGATGAAGCGCTGCTCGATGCGTTTGAAAACGGTCTCGATATTCACGCGGCTGTTGCGGCGCAGGTCCATGACGTCGCCATCGATGAAGTGACGTCAGAGCAGCGCGGTGCAGCGAAAGCCGTGAACTTCGGTATTGTGTACGGGCAGACCGCGTTCGGGTTGGCGCGCTCGCTGGGTATCTCGCAGGCGGATGCGAAGGACTTTATCGCGCGCTATAACGAGCAGTATCCGGGCATCGCCGGGTTTATTCAAGAGTGCATCGCCGATGCGAAGGAGAGCGGTTACGCCGAAACGATTCTTGGGCGTCGCCGACCGATCAACGAACTGCATTCGCGCAACAAACAGCAACAGGCGCTTGGCGAGCGCCTGGCCGTCAACACCGTGATTCAGGGTACGGCGGCTGACATGATCAAGAAAGCGATGATCGATATTCATCGCGAGATTGAATTGAACGAACTCGACCTGCAAATGCTGATTCAGGTTCATGACGAGTTGGTCTTCGAAGCCGCCAAGTCTGAGGTCGATGCGCACGTCGAGATGATTCGCGACAAGATGACGAATGCGATCGCGTTTGACGTGCCGATCGTTGTGGACATCGGTGTCGGGGCGACGTGGTTGGACGCGAAATGATTCACCAATCGGATTGCAGTTTATTCCGTCGGTGGTGAAGTCAGTTTCGCCTGGACGCGATCCAATCCGGTTTGCGATTCGCTATCGTTGGGATCGATCCGCAACGCTTCGGAGTAATGCCACTTGGCTTTGTCGAGTTGGCCGACGGCTTCGTAAATCTTGCCGAGTTGATAGTCCACTTCCGCCAGATCGGGGTCGATGTTTTTTGCCTGCGTAAAGTGCTTGACAGCATCGGGTATTTTCTGCTGCATCAAATACGCCAGACCGATGTTGTAATGAAGTTCCCGCCCATTTGGATTGACTTCCAAACCGATCTTCCAGATTTCCATCGCGCCTTGGATGTTTCCATCGCGCGCCATCACGGTGGCGAGATTGGAGTATGCCATCGCGTCGAGTTTGCGCTGCGGACTCATCGGCCAATTGCATGCGACGGTTGCAACGATGATGGCGATTGCCGGGGCGACGAGCGATTTGCGTTCGGTGTAACGTTTGCGACATTCTACGACGGCGAACGCAGCGAACGGAATGAGCAACGGCACAAGTGGTGCGCGGTAGCGCGCCAGGATGAAGAACGCGGCTATGCTGGTGGCAAAGACGAAGCTGAGCACAATGAGAATGGTTGGTCGCTTCGGGTTGGAGCGGGCGAGGATCATGCCAGCGATCGCGATCGGGCAGAGAATTCCGAAGTGACCGATGACCGACAGCATCGACAGCAACGGTGAGAAGTCGCGATAGACGTTGAAGCCCTCCACATCGCTGATTTCGTAGCGGTTGACGACCAGCAAGAATTTTCGGGCGCAGAGTGAAATCCATTTGAGTGGTGCTTCGCGAATAAATTCCCATGAGCGGCTGAACCAGAATCGTGAGACTTCTTTTGCCGTAAGAGTCTTGCCGCTCGCAGTTTCAGCCAGTCTGACGGCATCGGCCCGTTCGAATTCCGGCGTTTCGTGGCCGGGTACAAGCGGTGCATATCTGCCGGTGGCTTCGGGATTGTTACCGATATAGAAATTCGGCCCGGCTTGCGATGTGGTGATGAGCCATTCCCCGCCGACATGATGGTTGCGTAGCGCGACGGGGAAAAGGACAAGCAGGACCCCGCCAATTAATGCTGCAAAGCCTCTCTCGCGAATCATGGCCGGCGTTGACCGGAAACCGATCCACGACCAAACCATCACAATAGGAACCAATGCCAATGCATTTTCGCGCGTTAGTCCGAGCGTGCTAAGAAGCACTCCCAAGCCGACCCACTTAAGCCTGCTTGGTCGAATGCGAATGTGCGCGATTGTCAACACCAGAATCGACATCAGTGCGATGTTGAGGGAAGCCTTCTGGATCAGACCGTCAAAGAAAATTGCTGGTGGGTAGAACGCCAAGATGCATGCGGCGATCAGGCCGGCACTTCTAGAAAACATGCGTGAAGTTGCGAGTCCGACGAAGAGGCAGGCCATTGCGCCAAGGACGATCTGCACGACGCGGGCGGCGACCAATCGGTGGGCTTCGCCTGAAATGGAATAGATGGTCGCGAGAAAGTAAGGGTAGCCGGGAGCTTGGTAGAACACCTGATCGCCCAGCCAGTTTCCGCCCGCGATTTCCAGCGCCCAACTGTCGTATGATGCAGCGTCGCCGACCGGGTTGGTGAAGTATGGGATTGTTCGGATTTGCCAGAGGTAGGCTCCGCGGATGGTAAGTGCGACCATCACGATGGCGATCCACGGCCAGGCGCGGGCCAATCGGTTCGATTGCGGTATCTCTGCGACCCGTGATTCGTCTCCAGCGCGGTCGGTGGTGCGACTGCCGTCGGGGCCGTGACTGTAATCGGTGCCGTGACTGCGGTTGGCGATGTCGCTATCTGGTTTTGTCGATTCGTTTGTCACGGCAGCATCGTAGCGGATTGCGAGCGGGTGTCATTTGCCGAACTCCTGCCATTTGTCCCACACGCTTCGTCACGGAAAATTGCCCATGAGGCCGATTCCCTAAGCCAACGCTTGAGTTTGGTTGATTATTGCTGTATAGTAATATTATGGCAAGCTCAAACCCGGTCATTGCGCGACGATCAATGGAAAGAATTGGCGATCGGGTGCGCGCCCGCCGGCGCGAGTTGGGGTTTTCGCAAGTCAATCTCGCTAAGGTGGCTGGCATCAATCAAGGGTATCTGTCCGCGATCGAACGCCACCATCGCAAGCCGGCGCCGCGCACGATTCATGCGTTGGCAGTGGCATTGGATATTCCGCAAGCAGTGCTTATCGGTGAAGGAGCGGACCACGACAACCCGCAACGTTTGGAGATTCGCCACCTGCCGACATTCGGCAGCATACCGGCTGGCCCTCCCGCACAATCGCAGGAACAGATGCAAATGTTTCCGGTACTCAAGCATCTGTGGTCGCCTGATTTTTACTGCCTGCGCCTTACTTTTGACAGCATGGAGCCAACGCTCAAACCGAGCGACATGGTATTGGTTCACTACCGCCCCGAAGTTCAGCCGGAACTCGTGCAGGGCAGAATCTGCGCCTGCCTTGTCGATGGCGAGCCAACTCTTAAAAGAGTGAGTGTCGATAGCAGCGGTGGGAAGCGAACCATCATTCTGCGCGGTGACAACCCCGGAACACAACCGCTCGTCATCGACGAGAGTCGCGATTTTTCGATTCAAGGAATCGTCACCTCGCTCGTAAGTCGCGACCTCTAGCCAATTTACTTCCATTGAAATCCCGCGACGCCAGGGTCGGTCTGGCCAATGCCCGAATCCCATTGACAAATCATTGCGCACGTTGTAATATTCGGCATATGTTAGGTTATCGCGTGCGGCAATTGGCTGGGAAATCGGGTTTTTGGAATGGGCGGCGACTTGGCAGAGATCTTTGAAGACAAGCTTGGAAGGGCGGAAGAGAAGGTGGCGGTCGAAGCGGAGCGGGCATTGGCCATGGCTCGGATTGGTTGTTCGGTCGAGGCGACTCGGGTCGGTCAGTCAAGCCGATTGGCAGAGGTGGCTCGGTATTTCGGTGTTGCTCCTTCCGGTGAGCGAGTGGTGCTTCCGGATAGGGCTGTTCCGATCGAACCTGGTTGCGTCGTGGCGTTCGTTGGACACTCGGGAACGGGTAAATCGACGGGGCTTGACGTCGTGGAGTCGCAGTTTCCTCGGGCGCACAACATTTCGCGAATGAAGTTTCCAACCAACCGCGCGCTGATCGATGCGGTGGCGCCGCGCGCTTCGCTGTCCGATGCGATGTCGATCTTGAGTCAGTGTGCGCTGGGCGAGGCGCAACTTTGGATGCGCGTTTATGAAGAGCTTTCTGATGGGGAGAAGTTCCGGGCGCGGCTGGCACGTGCGATTGGATTCGCATCGGAGGGGGCTGCGCCCGGTCTCCTGATCATCGACGAGTTTGCAAGCGGGTTACATCGGCGGGCTGCGAAGTCGATTGCGTATAACCTGCGCCGATTGGCGACGCGTCGCGGATTGGCAGTCGTGCTGGCGACGAATAACGACGACATTCTTTCCGACTTACAGCCGGACGTGCGCCTTGACCTCAAGAGTGGCCGCGAACTCGAATTCGTCGAGCGAAAACCCCTCCAACGTGCGCCGAGCATCTGGCGTCGCTTGCGAATTGAACGCGGGACTCGTCGCGATCATGACGCCTTCTATCGGATGCACTATCGCACAAGCGACGAACTGGGTTTTGTCAGCAAGGTGTTCATTCTGCGCGAAGGTAAAGGCGGTGATCCATTGGGCATTTGCGTGTATTCGCATGGCCCCGCAAAGCTTGCCCTTCGCAACGAGGCGACGGATGGCCGCTACACCCGTAATCTCAAACGACTCAATCGCGAAATGCGCATCTTGCGGCGGCTTGTCTTGCATCCGGATTTGCGAGGGTGCGGAATCGCTCATCGATTTGTGCGTCGGACGCTTCCGTTGGCAGGAACGCGGTTTGTCGAATGCCTGGCGTCGATGGGGGCGATCAATCCGGTGTTCGAGCGTGCGGGAATGAAGCGGATTGGCGTGTGCAAGGTTCCTCCGAAGAGGCAGCGAATTATCGATGAAGTGAGCGCGCTGGGGGCAGATCCGTTGTCGCCGGATTTCGAGAATCAGGTGTGTCGGCGTCCCAAACTGCGAGCGGCTGTTTCTGAATTGGTCTCGCAATGGTACGAGGCAACAACGGCTGGCGGTGAACGGCGGGTTGAACGGCAGTCATCGGAAATGTTGGCACGGTTGTTTCGCAATCTGATCGGCAGCAAGCCGGTGTACTACCTTTGGGAGAGAACAAAGCGACATGGTGCGTGACGATGCATGCATGTGTCGTGTGCAAAATTCGTTGAGCATTCTAAGTCCATCCTCTTGGCATCCTCCTCCTGGCGGTTCGGCGGGCACGTAACGGAGTGACCCGCCGAATCGCTCACTCCTCTTGTTGAGAGTGATATGGTTGGGGGGTTGAGCAGTTGGATTTGAATTGATGATCGGGCTTTGGGGATAACAGGGATAATTGGGGGTGGAGTGATGGCGAAAGTAGCAATGTGGAGGCGGCTGACGAATCCACTGCGATCGCGTAAAACGCGCGTGGCGCTGGCGACGGTCGTCGCTGCGTTTGCGGTAGAGTTTGGGCTGGGCGTTTCGGAGGAATTGGTATTGACGATTCTCGGCGTTGGGGTGTCGTTGATCTTGGGAATTGCGCATGAGGATGCGGGAAAAACAAGCAAAATTGCTCGTTAAGGACGACTAGGGCACATCAATTCGGTCGGTCAAACTCTCCCGAGACAATTGAGCGGTTACGACAACTCGACTACGAGAAAAGATTTTGCCTGGAAGTTGTTTGTGTCTTATCATTTACATTGGTATCTGACCCCCGGCTGGACCGGGTAGTAGGATACCCCTGGGCGGCATCGAAGGATGCCGTCCTTTTTTATAGACGAACCACTCCATGCGGGTCTTCTTTTGATGCGGCTTTGCACAGAATTGGGTCAAGTAGAAGCCAATATCGATCAGCAGCTTTCTTCCGCATGTAAGTGTTCGGGTCAATGTATTGCTTCATCAGAAATGCGGCCAAATCGCAAGCCTGAATGAAGTAGGAGTCCCTTGAATCCTTGAAGATCGGGTCCTCGATGATTTTCGAAATCACCAAATTTCGATACCCCGATCCAACCGCCAATCGATTCGGAATTGGATTGTACCTTCGCATTCTCCTCAACAGCCTGGTGAGCTTTAAGTCTTCGCCCCTGTCCGCAAGAATCAGTCCTCGATCGTCTGAGTTTCGTGCGCCCGAGAAGTTTCGATATGAGATTGTGTTTTCAAATCGTTGAATCAAAACTGTCCATGCGTGATCAAAAGGGTCGTAGTCTTCGGTTCGTTCAGACTTGTCAACAACAACATTGATGATATTCAAGTCAGGCATAGAAGAAAGTTCGCGTGCGAAGAATCTAATGATCGACAGCCGATCATTTTTCTTAATTGTAGAAAGTTCGCCAGGATGTCGCGAAACGAAGTCGTACGCATGAATCTCTTGCCTTAGTTTCAACCCAAACGAGTCTCTTATCCGCCTTCGAAATGCGATCAGTTGATCAAGGCAGGCCTGCTGATTTAGTTCATGCACGACAAGACCGGTCAAGATAAAATACCTTGACGGGGAATTCTTCATTCCCGGATCGCCACTTTCGTCGACATACATGAGGTACATTTTAAGCTCTCGACTCCATATTGATGTTGAAACAAATCATTTGCAACGCACCTGCACCCGTCATCATCTCATGCCATCGAGCCAAGTCTTCACCTCGCAAGCGCAAATGAAGGGATCAGGTCTTGGTAAGATCATTTCGGCTTTTATTTCTGATTTGTCGCGACACCCGCTTTCAAAAATAACGCAACGTGTTGATCGGATTCAGGCGTGATGTGTCAAGGATGCCTTCGAGCAGGAGGCGCATGGTGTGATAGGTCTTCATGTTGACGACGTTTTCCGAACTTCCGTTGCTTAGTAAATGAGCTCGAATCGGTGCGTGCGTTTTGTCGAAATGGATTTCTGTTTGATCGTCGATGAAGCATGCGTTGCCGGTCCTGCGATCGATGCGCAGTAGGTATTCGTTGCCTTCGATGCGGCCTTGAATGGTGTCTTGCGATTCGGTGCGTTTCGCATAGAACCCGTCGTGATCGCGTCGTTGTTGGAATTCGCCCAGGCGGCTGAAAAACGTTGGCTTTTTGATGAACGGACCGCCGTACTCCGGGCAGAATGTATCGCAGTTTCCGCATTCGTTGCAATAATCGCCGAAGTTGGCGATCTGCATCGAGCGCTCGATTTTCATGGATTGCACGTCGCTTGAGAAGCGGGTTTGGCCGTCGGTTGACACGATGATGTCGCGGTAATTGAAATCCTGCTGGGCGAGCGGATAGGTGAAGTTCGCGTCGTTGGGACAGACCGGAATGCATTTGTCGCACGTGATGCAGTCGAACACAACGAGGTGCGAGCCGATTCGTTTGGGGACAGAATCGTTCTTGTCGCGGTGGTATCGCGGGTTGGCGGCAGCTTGTTGGGCGATGGTCGGCGTATTGTGCCAGCCGGCTTGTATCGGGTCGGTGAATGCCGCGTCATCACAACGCTTCAAGACGTATTCATCGATGTTGGTCGCGCTGAGTTTATTCATGTCGGCTGCGAGTTGGTTCAGATACTTCGGCAGTCGTGCGTAACCACCCGGCCTTAATAGGTCGGTGCAGACGGTCACGGGCGCGATGCCGCATGCGACCGTGTCGGCGAAATTCTTTTGATCGATTCCGGCACTGAAGGTGATCGGTACATCAGCGTCCATCTCGGCCCGAAACTTAGCGGTCAGCGCCATCGCCAAAACGTAAAGCGGCTGGCCCGAAAGGTACATCACCTCGTTGTCGGGAGTGAAGAAGTCGCGATGGTTGGCGACCTCGAGCGTGTTGGAAAACTTGGCCCCGCACCGTAGGCCGTGCTTCTTCGCGAGCGCGTCGAGGCGGCGAACGATGTCGAGCGATTCGTCGAATTGCAATCCGCTGGTGTATGCCGGCGGATGGACTTTGAGTTCTTTGTATCCCATTACGTCGAGCAGTAAATGCTCGAGTTGGTCTTTGCCGAGCATCGGCGGATTCATTTTAACGATGACGTTGACGTTGTACGTTTCGATCAAATGTTCGCAGATGCGTTCGATTTCGTCGGCAGGACAGCCGTGAAACGTCGAAAGTGTGATCGATCGCGAAATCGTCGACGGGTATTCGAGATCGCGCAGATGTTTGTACTGTGCGGGAATCTGCAACCGCATCGCGTCAATGATCGACGTGGCATCGAGCATGCCTTCGATGAACCGGCACACGCGCGGGTGCTGGATGCCTTTGAGATCGTACCCGACCGACATGTCGTAGATGACGTCGCCGATCTGGGCAGACATGTCGATGCCATCGAAGAAGTCGCCGTTTCGCAGGATGTGTACAAGCATCGCGCCACTGACGTACTCATGCAGCGATTCGTGCAGACGAAGTTCCTGTGACCATTCGACGTTGTAACCGATGTTGGTCGCGTCGATGCACGGGCGCGGGATCTTCAATTCATCGTTGATCTGAACGGTTTTGAGTTCGAGGATGCGCCCGCCGGCCAGATAGCTGAGGACAATGTTTTGGGCCATCTGCCCATGCGGGCCAGCCGCAGGTCCCGAAGCGTTGGCCGCCCGCTGATCGTGAAACGCAACCGAAAGGTCCGGACCGGTGGGGTCGGGGGTGAACCATTTGCCCTTGGGAAAATCGTAGATCGCCGATTGGGTTTGCAACTCCCGATGCATTCGGACAACGTGGTCGGCGAAGGATGTGCATATGAGTTCGACCATTGATGATAGTGTTCCGTAACGTTCGACTTGTTCAATACTCGTGGCTGTGCAGCGATTCGTTGATGTTACCACCATCTGCCGGGCGTATAAAGGTATCCTTCGATTCGGCAGCACATCCTGTTTCACACGGTGTCGCTTTGGGATAAGGTGAAGCCAAGGATTGACGTGAGAATGTTGATGCGGGGTGCAGATGTATGAGTGATGCGGTTTGGATTTCCGGCGGGACGGTTGTCACGCTCGACAATGGAGCGGGCGTGATCGATGACGGGGCTGTTAAGATTCGCGGCAGTGAGATCGAATGGGTCGGCCTGCGCACAGATGCCGGTTCGATGGATGGCGAAGTTGTCTACGCCGGTGGCAAACTCGTTCTTCCCGGATTCATAAATGCGCACAATCATTTCTACAGCACATTTGCATGTGGACTCGCACCGCACGATCCGCCGTCGACTAACTTCAAGGAAATCCTGGAACGATTGTGGTGGTCGCTCGATAAGGCGTTGACGCTGGAGGATGTGCGTTACAGCGCGCTGGTGGCAATGACGCGGGCGATTCGTGCGGGTGTGACGACGATCATCGATCATCATGCCTCGCCCAATGCAGTGACCGGAAGCCTCAATGCGATTGCGGATGCGGCGAACGATGTGGGTGTGCGTAGCGGGCTGTGCTATGAGGTTTCCAATCGTGATGGGCAGCAAATCGCGGACGAAGGCGTCGCAGAGAACGCAGCGTTTATTGAGAAATCAGCCGGTGATCCGAATGGGCTTTCTCGCGGTATGTTTGGGCTGCATGCGTCGATGACTTTGGATGATGATTTGCTTGCCCGATGCGTCGATGCGATGAAGGGAAAGGATCACGGGTTTCATATCCACGTTTCGGAATCGACGTTCGATCCGGATGACAGCCTCGCCAAGTACGGCAAGCGCGTCGTGAATCGATTGGCCGATGCCGGCGTATTGAAACCAAGCACGATCTGCGCGCACTGCATTCACCTCGACGATGCCGAACATGAATTGCTCGGGAGTACGTCGACGTGCGTGGTCCACAATCCGCAGTCGAACATGAACAACGGGGTGGGCCGAGCGGACATTCAGCGGATGTTAGCGACTGGCGTTTGTGTCGGCCTCGGGACAGATGGCATGTCGGCGACGATGTTGGATGACGTCCGTGCGGTTAATCTGCTGCACAAGCACGACACCGGCGATCCGCGTGTTGGATTCGCCGAAGCCGGTTCGCTCTTGCTTGAAAATAACCGCGAGATCGTGAAGCGGTGTTTGGGGTGGGATGTAGGGCGGTTGGCGGTTGGCACAAAGGCCGATGTTGTGCTGATGGATTATCAAGCACCGACGCAGCTCGGTTCAAAGAACTTCCTCGGGCATGTGTTGTTTGGACTTCCGAATGCGCGCGTCGAATCGGTTATGGTTGATGGGGTGTGGCGTTTTCGCGAAGGCGCATTGGTTGGTGTGGACGAGCGCGAGATATTTGCCAAGTCACAAGAGCTTTCATCCGACGTATGGAAGCGATTCTGACGGATGCTTGCTTGTGACACTGTTTCGATGTCAAAGGCATTCGTTGTGATCGAGGTGTGCGAGTGGGCAGCTTTCGCAATTTGCGGTTGCCTTGCAATGGCGTTTGCCAACTTCGACGAGCAGGGCATGATACTCATTGAACAGTTGCGCGTCTGGTTTGAGTGAATCCATGAACACATTCCTAATCGATTCATATCCGTTGTTGCCTGGCTCGATTAAGAAGTGCCGGCGAAGCACGCGCTTGGCGTAAGCATCCACGACGAACGTTGGATGCCCACCGGCGTATAGCAGGATCGCGTCGGCGGTCTCTGGGCCTATGCCTTTGAGTGACAGCAATTCGCGGCGCACTCTGTTTGGCTCGCCGGACAGTGCTGCTCCAAGATCGCCATTGTGTTTCTCGGTCAGCCAACTCGCGAACGACTTCAGATAGACGGCTTTCTGTCTGAACGTACCCGCCGATCGGATGAGTTCGGCGAGCGACGGTTCATCAATTGCATCGATCGCCCGAAAGCTCAGACATTTTGCCCGCTTCAACTCGGCGATGGCTTTCTCGACGTTGGTCCATGCCGTGTTCTGCGTCAGGATCGCGCCGATGACGATCTCCTCTTTTGTGTCGGCGGGCCACCAGTGCTGTGGACCGTACGCGGTGTACAGGCAGTCGAAAATTTCCATCAGCGCCCTGGCGGTTTGGGCAACATTTTTTGTCGCGGTATCGCGCTTCATCGCTGCGATTTTATCCCCTTGCAACCCGAAACGAAATTGGCACGATATGAGTCATGGCCACCTCAAGGACGAGGAAGTCGAAAACGAAAGAGCAAGGAAGCTTGACCCCGCGGCTACTCACCAGCCCGCTGGAGTCACTCGTCTTTTTGCTTCCGTTCATCCTCTTTTACGAAATCGGTTGCCTGCTTGTCGAACCGGATGTGTCGTGGTCGGCTGGCCAACATCGCGTCGTCGCATTCAACCTTCTGCAGATTTTCTTTGAACTGTTCGGATCAACCGGTGCGTGGATGCCTGGGCTTGCGGTCGTCGCAATCCTGCTCTGCACGCACGCTGCCAGCAAGAAACCGTGGCGGGTGCGTCATCAAGTCGTTGGTGCGATGTATGTAGAGTCAGTGATTTTCGCATTGCCGTTGATGGGATTCAACTTTCTACTCAGCGCTGACACGATGGGCCCTTCGGTCGCGCGCAATTTCCTGACTGAATCGATCCTGGGTGTTGGGGCTGGCATTTATGAGGAACTTGTCTTTCGGCTGGTACTTGTCTCCGTCCTCAGCATGATCGGTGCGGACCTGCTGGGCTTGCCCGCCAAGACCACAACCATCATCGCTGTCATCGTCGCAGCGCTTGTGTTTTCCGGTCACCACCATCCGCCAATGGGCAGCGAACCGTTCTCAACCGAGAAGTTTATCTTCCGATCGCTGGCAGGTGTGTATCTTGGAACTGTCTTCGTACTCCGCGGATACGGGCCAGCCGCCGGTACGCATGCGGCGTATAACCTGTTGGTCATCGCGGCGACATAAACGCAAGCGTCCTACGCGCAAAAAGTAAGCCGGGGTTTTTCATCCTGAAGAACCCCGACTCAAGAGAGAGAGCATGTCATCTTTGTATTGTCTAACGCATACATAATTTCGGCGCACGACCAGTTAACCAACCAAAGGTCGAACTGATTTAATCGTGCCATGCCAGGTTTTTCGATTCGCCTCGAATTCTTGAAAGGTGCCAGGGGCATGACCAGTACCGTTGCACGCTTGGCCACCACGCAACTCCCGCATCGTCGTGAAACGGATTATGGATCACTCCCACACGGACGCACGTTCAGCGTTCGATTCACTTGAATCGAGTGACTGAAATTCGATGAGTCTTCTGGATACCAAGCAAGGTGACTGGCTGGAAAGGCTTCTCTCTCGACCTCCCAAGTCGTGCCTCTCTTTGGACAACCGGTGTCGCCCCTGACACCCATTCTTAGGCGGGATGGTGCGGCATAGTCAAGCTGATATTGACTGTCGCTTCAACGAATAAAGGCACGTCCGAGAAGGTCTGCACCGATCATGTCAGCAGTAACGATTCTGCGGGCTAATGTTGAGGTTGCTGCGCTTGCCAGACGATTTTTCCGTCCATGATTGTGGTCCAGCTTTCGGTTCTTTTGATTTGTTCTGACGTCGCGCTCAGGATGTCGGTGTCGAGGATGGCTATGTCGGCTAGGTTGTTTACTTGTATCGTGCCAAGTCGGTCTTCCATGAATGCGGCGAAAGCTGGCGAGACTGTGTAGCAGAAGAGTGCTTGTTCGAGCGAGATGCGTTGACCGGGAATCCACACTTTGCCCTCGAGCGTTTCGCCGCGGCGGGCGGAAATGATGCCTTCAAACGGGTTGGCGGCGACCACTGGTGTGTCGCTTCCGAAACACACGACCGCTCCGCTCTTGATCAAATCCTTGAATGCATACGACGTTCGTGCCCGCTGACTGCCGATTGCGGTTTCAGCATAACGTCCGTCGTCGGCTTTGTGGTAGGGCTGCATCGATGCGGTGACTCCGATGTCGGCGAAGCGCTCGATGTCTTCGGGCAGCAAATGCTGGGCGTGTTCGATTCGATGCCTTCTGTCGCTGGCGTTGGGGAGCGATTCGTAGATGTTGAGGATTTCGTGATTGGCCTGGTCGCCGATGGCGTGGACGGCCATCTGCATGTTGCGATCATGGGCCCAGCGGATGTCTGCCGCGAATGACTCCAGATCGCTCGAGTGCCCGGAATGCAATCCATGCGGATTCATTGCACCCGGTTCCGCGTCGGTGTAGGGGCGCTTCATCAGTGCGGTTCGGCTGCCCAGCGAACCATCCATGTATGCCTTGAAACCGGCGATGCGAAAACGATCGTCCGTCATCGGGATGATCGCCTGAATCTTTGGGAATTGCTCTTTGAATTCCGGGTCTTCAACGTAGCTTCTGATGCGAACGGTGAGCGCTTCTTTTTGATGTGCCGCTATGAAAATCGGCAAGTCGTCCGGCTGACTCATATCGTGAACGCTTGTAATGCCCCATGCGTTCAGCGATTGCATTGCCAATTGCAGCGCCCGCAATCGCGCTTTCTTGTTTTCCTTCGGGATGCGTTCTTGCACCAGATTCATCGCCGCATCTTTGAGAACTCCGGTCGGTTCATTTGTCATCGGGTCCCGCACGATCACGCCGCCCGGCGGGTCCGTTGGTCCGTCGCGATCGATGCCTGCGATTTTTAACGCCATCGAATTTGCCAACCCTTGATGGCCATCCATGCGACTCAAAAAAACTGGCACGCCCTGCGTTACCGGATCGATCCACTCTTTTCGCGGTCGCGATGGATCTTCCCAACTGTCAACGCTGTAACGCCCACCGAGAAGCCACTGACCGGGCGACAGCTTTGTGACAGCCGCCGACACGAGCTCAACAAACTCCTTTTGATTGCGGGCGTTTCGAAGGTAGATGCGTTGCAATTGCAAACCGGTGGCGATGATGTGGGTGTGGCTGTCAGTGATGCCGGGAATGACGCGCCGTCCGCCGGCATCGATGACCCTTGTCAGGTTGTTGGCCAGCGCCGCAATCTCCTGCGTCGTCCCCACAGCCGAGATGCGATTTTTTGTGATGGCGATGGCTTGTAATTCCGGCGCGTTAGGGATGCCGGTCCATACCTTGCCATTAACGATGACCATCGTCGGCGGGATGTTGGCTGGGAATGGTTCCTCCCCTTCCTCACCAATTACCGTACCGGTGCAAGCAAACGAAGATATGGCAACTGCCAACACCGCAGTCAGAAAACGGTTCCAATGATTTCGACAAGCCAACATTTGATCAACCATCCGGGGTCTCGCATTGTTCAAGGATTCAAATTCAAGGCTCAAACGCCATCGCATTGCCGTTATTTACGCTAAGGACCGTTCAATCTCACGCGACGCATCCGCAATACAGCCGAGCCGAACTCTTGGTCCTCTGCCCGGAAATCCGATAACATGATCACCAGGCGTCGTACCACCGTCATCCGGCGCATCGATGCCGACTTACCATAACACAGGTCGGTTGTCACGTAGAAGACGGTCGACAAGATCACAGGCAAATTGAAAACCCATCAAACGCCGAAATCGGCAAAGCGAGGAACGCAATGGTCACCGTAGGCATGAACTATCAGATTCTCGAAGGCAAGGGCGAATTGTTTGAAAGCGTCTTCAACAAAGTCATCGGTATCATGGAAAAGCTCGACGGTCATGTGAAAACCGACCTGTACACGAAGATCGAAGACCGCAACAGCTACCTGATTATGTCTGAATGGTCCGACCGCAGCGCCTTCGATGCGTTCATCGCCTCAGACCAGTTTCGCAGCGTCGCCAATTGGGGCAAAGAAGAAGTCCTGGCCAGCCGCCCATCACACGAGTACTACGGCAACGACAGTCAACCAGCCAAGCCAGCCAGCGGCGGCTGCCCCGTCGCGCACTAAGCGAGCGACCCCAAGACATTCAAGAACGAAAAGTGTGCCACTGGGTGCTTGCCACCCAGTGTTTTTTGTGTCCCTGATCCAATTCTACATGGTTGAATTTGCATGTTGAAGTCTTGTACGATTGGTACACATGCTCAGGGCCACTTGTACCATCCTACTTATATTTATCGCAACGCAAACTCTTGCGCAATCTAAGCCACTTGTCCACCAGACAGTGGTCACTGATGTCTATTCCGCTCCACAGATAATCTACGGGCTGGCCACCGGCGACATCGATCCTTCCCATCCGGGTCTTGAGGTGGCTGTGTTGCTAGAGGATGGTTCGGTGACGCTTTTGCGACCAAGCGCTCAACCGAATCTCTGGGCGGCGGAATCTATCTCGCTGCCGACTCTCACCATTGGTGACATGTATTTCAAACCGACGATCGATATTGGCGATGTGCATTCGGCTTTTCCGGGCAACGAAATTGTCATCGAAGCCGGTCAACTCGTTACCTGCATCCATCGCGATCCGGATTCCGGATGGGGGCAGCAGACGATTTTCGATCAAACCGGCGCGGGCAAGCTGACGTGGGGCGCGCGGGTCGGCGACATTGATCCGACCCGACCGGGGTTAGAGGTATTCAAGTCGTGGGAAGGATTTCAAGATTCGGGGTTCGGGTCGGTCCTTCGCGAAGTCGATGGAACATGGACTGAAGAAATTGTTTATGTGGGCGAAGTCGGTATGGACGCCTTCGTAGCTGACCTCGATCCCAATTCGCCCGGCCATGAGATTATCACCGTAACCGAGATGGGGCCGACCTATGAAATCAGACAGCCCGGCGGCGGTTTCGGGGGCATAACGGAATGGCCCCGTTCCACCATCTGGAACTCGTTCGTCGATGCCGGATGGGTTCTCAAAGTTGCAGACATTGATCTTGATACACCCGGGTTGGAAGTGGCGTACGGGACGCGATACAACCGCAGCATTTTGTTGTCCGCCCCAACTGGAATGAACGTGCACAACCTTGATGTTCTTTACCGTTCGGAAAACATGAACGACCACCTGACGATGTGGGACATTGCTGTTGGGCAGGTTGTGCTTGCATCATCGCATTTGGAGATTGTCGGTGTCGATCACATTGGGCAAGTGCATCTGGTGACGAAACTGTCAGACGGATGGACTGGCGGGGTGATTCACAATGCGACCGATTCACTCTATGCAGTCGCGATCGCCGACCTCGATTCCAACCGTCCAGGAAACGAATTGCTGGTTGCGGGCGAAAAAGGGAAGGTAACCATCCTCGCCCCGCAAACACCGAGCGACATGCAAGCTGACCTCAACGGCGACCATGTGGTCGATCTTGAAGACTGGCAAATCTTCAACACGTGCTTTGCTGGCCCGGCAACCGAAAGCACCGCAACCGATTGCAGCCGACTCACCAACGAATACGCCGACCTATATCACGATCAGCGCGTAGACCTTGCCGATTTCGCCATCGCTGCGAGACAATTTGCCGAGTAAATGAATCCGGTGATGGTTGATGGGCATGGATACTCGAAAGCGCCTCAAGGATGTTGCGAATTCGAAGTTGAGGTTCGACCAAGCACATCAGGCGATGAGTTTCAATGCCTCATTTCGGATTCAGCTTTATATGTTAACTCATTCCAAATTGGTTTCGATCCTCCAAGCCCAGCGGCCCGTTGTTGCCATACTTCTTTTGGTGGCCTGCACTTACGCGACCCTTGAAGCCGGGCCCCAAAACCGGTTAAGCTTCCAGCGACAAATTCGCCGATAAGAATTCCAGCAGAATCCGGCATCTCCCCCGACCACTTGGTGCAGGTATAATGGAGTGGTTTCTTCAGACCCTTTTTGGGTCGATTTTACGATGTGACAAAACCCGATGTCCAGGCTCCCTGCTGCGATCCCATTGCGCGGGGAACCCGTATCAATGGAGACCAGGCGCGTGCGACTCGATTTGAACTGGCGTGTGGAAAGACTGGCAGATTCCCCATCCCTGCCGGAATCGACTGTGTATTCTTATTCGATGAACGATGTGCAGGTGTTTGCCGGGCACGGGCGTCGAAGACACGGCTTTCGCTGTTCACGACCAATCCGTTTTTTGCGAAGTATGTGGCTGGCGACCTGTTGTGCGGTGGCGGGATTTTGGTCTGCCGGGTGCGGGGTTGTGCCTCAGGCAGCCAATCCCAATGACGGTGGAGTCAATTCGGATAACGAAGCCAAACCGTTTACATTCCAAATCAGCGTGGCCCGGCATATTGATCAGCCACTTTCCGAACAACGCGTCAACCGCATCTTCAGCACAGCCAACGAACTCCTGCTAGCCGACGACAACGAATGTTCGGACGTTTCATGTCCGGTTACGTTCGATCGCGATGGTGCGATTGAAACTTTCGATAATAGCCCGGCGATCGTCACCACCGAAGCCCAACTCGATGCTGTGTTCGACGATTCAGCCGACATCAAAATCGTCACGCTGATGGTCGGTGTGTGCGGTTCGCCCTCTGCCGACGATGTGTCGCTGGTGCTGGGCTGTGCGTTCACGGGTGGGTCTGCTGTTCTCGTTCAGGATGCACCGGCAGACGTTTGGGCGCATGAATGGGGACACGTGCAGGGTTTGCCCCATCGCAACAATTGCGGACGAAACCTGATGCACGCCTTTGAACTCGAAACCAATGCCGTCAATGCGACGGAACGGGATGCATTTCTGTCGCCAACACCGGGGCAGAATTTTCTTGCGTTCAAGACCATTTTTGAAGAGCAGCATTCCGCAAGCGTAGCACCGGAATTCGACGGCGAAATGGTGTCGGCTCCTGTCGAAGACATCTTCAATCGCCGCTACCTTGCCGGATTTCCAAGCACTCTGTTCACCCGCCACAACCTGCAAATGCAAAGCCGCGAATTGCTTGATCGCATGCAGACGGATCCGTCCCCGCGCTGCCGCGCCAACCTCGCACGGGCGATCGGCTTGTCGCGCGATGTCGCAGCGTGCGAAACATTTCTAACGTCATGCGGATCGATTGCGGGCGATTTGAACATTGACGAACTCGACGAATTGATCGAGCAGATCATCGCGCTTGGGCGGTTGGCCGACGTTGACACGACAAACCAAACGACGGAACTTCTGCTCGCGGGGGCTGACCCTGCATTCTGGACCCACCGCGACTTGACGCTTGTCCTCGATGACGGCCGCCGTATCGACCTGGACGATTCGCTCGCCCGCATCTGCGTCATGGGTCTCGGACTAACGAAGAACCCCACCGTTCCAGAGCGCCTTCGCGAACTCAAACGCATCGCCCTCACGCGAAATGAATCGGACCCGTGGTTCATCCCGCAAATCGACGAAGCCCTCGAACGCATCGCCGGAACCGGCAAATATGCAGCCGACGCAAAGACCGACCGCATCCCTTAGCCACCGCTTAAGCCGGGCCTTCCAAAGCGCTTATGGACCGCCATACCGCCAGCCACCGAGGCTCATTGGATCGGCTTTGCTACGCCTGATTTGTGGCTTCAAGAGGCAAATGATGTAGAAAATATTTCCAAATTGTGCTTGCAACCATTATGGGCGGCAAGTAGACTCATGTGCGTTGGGAGAGAGAAGTTAGCGTTGAATCGTGGCTGTTGCCGATAATTTCGGCGTTTGCGGTTTGGTTTGATGCAGGAGCGGGATAGATTGGGAGCGGGAACAGGACAGAATAAGTCGTCCAGGACCGTCATTTCCAGTCGTATCAATTTCGCCCAAAGTTTGGTCGCAGGTATTACGTGGTGTCGCCGCATTTATTAAATGCCGTTGCCATTGATTGACTCGACCAAGGTAGAAAGAGCACAACACATTTCAATCGAATTCACCAAATTCGATTGATTTCATAGATCTCTCTCTCTCCCTCCCAGGCTTGGGCTGTTCAATAGAACAGCCCTTGCCAATTTTTACGCCTCGACTTTTTTGATCGGGTCATGGCTGCCACTTTTCGAAGTGAGACTCGGCGTTCGTGGGCTTCATCGAGAAGTATTTGCTGCCGCACGTTGGTTCGCCACCATGCTCCAACGTACATCGACTTGACAGATTTTCGCAAAATGGCAAGGTACGCGGATCGCGCCGCTAGCTCAGTTGGCAGAGCAGCTGACTCTTAATCAGCGGGTCCGGGGTTCGAGTCCCTGGCGGCGCATTCTTTTGACCTCCCCTTGAATTGTAAATCAAGATCGACGATGTGCCACTGCTTTGTGAGCAGTGCTGGGGAGAGTTCGCGCCCTTAGAATTGGAAGTAGATGAAAGGAGCGTCGGCTGAACTCAGGACGGTAAACAGGAACAGACATGCCGACGCAACCGCTGCCTGCACGAATGCCGGCTGACGGGTTGCTCGATCGATTAATCGACCGACCTGCTCCATCGAGGTCAGATGTCCTACCACACCAGCCAATAGCGCGATGACGAACAACGTCGGGATCGGCGCTCCGAGCGCTTCCGGCGCGATTAACGCACCGATATATTCACCGAACGTTTCGATACTGTCGCAGCGAAACAGTGCGAACGTCAGCACGACAAGATGGAACGTGATCAATCGCCGCAACCATATTGTCGCCGTCGGTAGGTCCTCGGCGTCTTTGCAATCTTTCCCGAGCAAGCGTTCGACAATCAAGAAAGTTCCGTGGAGCGCGCCCCACAATACGAACGTCCAGTTCGCACCGTGCCACAATCCGCCCAACAACATCACCAGTGCAAGGTTGATATACGTCCGACGCGCACCGCGCTTTGCCCCACCGAGCGGTACGTACAGGTAATCGCGCAACCATGTTGAAAGCGAAATGTGCCAACGTCGCCAGAAGTCGCGGAAACTTACGGCCATGAACGGGCGGTTGAAATTCAGGGGAAGATTGAATCCAAGAATTGCAGCTGCGCCAATCGCGACGTCAGAGTAACCGCTGAAATCGCAGTAGATTTGAAAGCTGTAACCATACGCCGCAAGCAGCAACTCAAGACGACTTGCACCGAGCGGGTTGCCGAAAACGTCATCGAGGAGCGTGGCGGCCAACACGTCGGCGATGCAGATTTTTTTCAAAAGTCCGATCAGGATCAGCCAGAACCCGCGGATCGCGCGGGCCTCGTCGTAGCGGGCTTGACGTTCGAGTTGCGGCATGAAGTCGCTGGCTCGTACGATCGGGCCAGCCACCAGTTGCGGAAAGAATGCAACGAACAGCGCGAATTTCAGGAGGCTGCGGGTCGGCGCGAGTTTACCGCGATAGATGTCGATCGTGTAGCTCAGCGATTGGAACGTGTAAAACGAGATGCCCACGGGAAGCAGGAACCGGTGTGTCCAATCGGGTGCTTCCAGACCCATCGCACCCATACCGACCGCAGCGCTTTCCCACAGAAAGTTGAAATACTTGAAGAACATGAGTACGCCGAGATTTCCCGCAAGGCTCAAAGTCAGCAACAATCGGCGCGAAGTTCGGGATTGGGTTTTCGAAAGCGCGAGCCCCACGAAATAGTCCAGCACCGTCGAGCCAGCCAACAGCGCTGCGTAGCGATAGTCCCAACTCATGTAGAAGAAGTAGCTGGCGGCTAACAGCAACGTCAGACGCGCGGTCGCCGAACGTCGCAGCCACCACGCACAGGCGACTACGATTGGCAGGAACAGTGCAAACTCAACGCTATTGAACAGCATCAGGCGAATCAATCCGTGCTTGGGTCAAAGGTTGCGCGGGCAGCGCATGAATCTGTTCGGCGATGAGGTCGGCCATTCTCTGGTGACCCAGCGGCGAAAAGTGAATCGAATCGCGGTAGAACGCTTTTGCTTTCGGGATGGTTCGATCGGCATCTGCCAGCCGTGCGCCTTGGTCGCCCGCGACATGCCGAATCGTATCGTTGTAGCGTTCATAGGCATCGATGAGCCCGTCCACGCTTAGTTGCGGGTTGAAATAGCAAGCTGTCGCAGCCAGCTTCGCACGGGTTGCGGGCGGTTGGTCGGCAGAGAACGCTCGAGCAAACGTGCAAACGATCACGTTGGCATGGGTCTTCTGACACTCGGCGATGAGTTCTGAGAGTGCCGACTCGAAACGTTCGACCCCGCGCTGATCGACGCGACGATTGCGGTTGCGTCTGAATTGACCTGCACGCAATGACGCGGTGTTCGCACGGACCAGTTCAAACGCCAGCGATAGGCCTTCAACATATCGCGACAACGATGGCAGCGCATACGAAGCGGCTTGCGAACCGCCGAATTGACGTCGCGTGTGTGCGGCCAGGTCCGTCGCCGCGTGGCAAACGATGACGATGTCCGGATTGAAGCGGGCCAAAGACTTGCGAAAGTTCTTCAAACTTTGCGTCACCGTGTACCCGGGAACAGCCCCGTTGAGCACTTCGTAGCGCTGACCGGGATGCGTCGCGTTGAGTCGATCGGAAATCTGGGCCGTCCAGATTTCGGCATCGTCGTCGTCGGGTTGACCAAACGTCGTCGATGCGCCGATGCACAACACGCGCGTGACGCCCGGTGCCTTTTCGATTTCAAAATCCGGACCGCGAAGGCCCCATTTGTTGATGGTTGTCCTGGCATTGCCGACGCGCGCGACTGCTCCGGCTTTGATGACGCGACCCAGTTGCGGATCGGATTCGTAGATATCCTGCTGCGTGCCCGTCTCACCGCGGCGGACCCATGCGCGAATGCGTACCGTCGTCTCAGCCAACGTCAGAAACGCGACAGTCCAGACGCAAACAGCCACAAGCCGGCGCGACTGCATTGCCGGCCAGACGGTTCGAGTTGTTCGGGTGGATTGGTGCATGTCTACAAGGGTTATTTCGGCCTTACGCCGCCGGTAATGGAGTTGTTTTCGGACGATACGAAGTATCCCGCGATCGGCTCACACTGGGTCGAATTTGGGGTACAAATTGGCCCATCAACGTCGGCATGTTTGATCTGAATTGACGCAGTTCGCAGAATTCGTGAGTTGCCGGATCGCGGGCTTGCAGTGACAATCGCCGTGAAGATGCCTGGGACCGTTTCATCAATGACCGAAACGTCGGACAAACCCACTTGGTCTTTACGCATTCCCATCGCGATCATCGCGCTGGCTGCGATCGTGATGGGGGCGCCGTCGGTCGGTGGCGGATACCTTTCTGGCGACGACATCCAACTCGTGCGCGATCACTACCTTGTCAATAGACCGTCGCTCACGCACGCAGTTGAATTGTTCGCCATCGTGCACCGCGATCTCTATCAGCCGGTGGCGATGCTCAGCCTCTCGCTGGACTTTGTCGTTATCCGCGCGCTGGGCCTGAAACCGACCGATGCCAGCATGAATTCAATCGCCTGGGTCGCGCATGCGCACAACATCGGCTTGCACGCAATCAACGCGGTGCTTGTTTTTGTGTTGCTCGTGCGCATCACGGATCGACGGGCGTTGGCCATTGTTGCGGCGCTGGTTTTTGCAACCCATCCACTTAATGTCGAATCGGTCGCGTGGATCAACGGGCGAATGATGCTGCTTTCGACGATGTTCTTGCTGCTGACGATGTTGGCGATGGAGAAGTGGAAGGCGTCGTCGAAGTCATATTGGATAGCACTTGTTATCGGCTTTGCGGCGCTTTGCATGATGAGCAAAGTGCGCATCTGCCTACCGGTGCTACTTTTGATTCCATCCTTGTATAAAAGAACGAAACCGACTAAGCGTTGGTGGACAGCTTTGTCAGTAGTTATATCTGTCACCGCAGTATTCGCATGGATTAACTGGAACGCGAGCCGTTCAATGATCACCAGCGGTGCCCAAACGCTAGAAGGGTCAGCCGCCGCACGATCAATCCTGGCACTCGGCTGGTATGTGAAACGATTCTTCGTGCCGATCGGTTTGTCGCCGTTTCATCCTGCCGATCAGACGATCAACTGGTCGCATCCTAACATAGCTTTCAGCCTGGTTGTTCTCGCCATTGCGATTATCGCCATCATCGAATCATTGCGCAGATCTCGAACGGGCATCCTCGGCACAGTCTGGGTCATTAGCGCGCTGGCTGTTACGCTGCCGTGGATTCCCGCGCGCAACCAACTTGTTGCCGAACGGTACATGTACCTTCCTATGGTTGGGGCGTGCTGGATGGTCGGCGCATTCATTGCGTTCGCAGTCAAGAGAATCGACGCCAGATCGAAGTCAACGGTCACCTATTGCGTAGTCGGACCTGCGTGTGTTGTGTTAGTTGGCCTGAGTTGGCAGGCGATTCCATACTATCGAAACGACATTGCCCGGTCGAGCCGGATCTTTGCGTTGTACCCGGGCCATCCCGATTCGGCGACGGCGCACGGCTGGAGCCTCTTTCTCGGCGGCAAGTATGAAGAAGCGATTGACACTGCAAATAAAGCACTAAACCTGCCCGGATCGCCCAGGACATGCGAAGCGAAACAGATCGTCGGCATGTCGCAGTTGGCGCTGGGGCGCTTGGATGATTCGATTGAGGCGCTTCAGCAAGCCGTCACTGCCGATCCCGATGACGGTAAAGCCCACCACCGACTCGGCATCGCATTGGAGCGTGCTGATCGATTCGACGACGCGTTGTCCGAACATCAGCGTTGCGCGGAGTTGCTTCCGAACTTCAACCCCGGTTTGCTTCGTCTCGCTCGACTTTATCAACGGTTGAACCGATCCGATGACGCAAAGCGCGTCTACGAACAGATCGCCGACAACAATCCGTTCGACCCTGTTCCGGTGGCGTCGATCGCTGAGATCGAGATGGCGGCTGGGAAGTATGAATCGGCATTGACCAAACTCGAAGGATTGCTTGCACAATACGAAACGTATCTGCCCGCACGCATCAATGCCGGTGTTTGCGCCAATGCTCTGGGTAGACACGACGCGGCTGAAGAACACTTTCGCCACGCGCTGGTCATCGATCCGGATTCGGAATTGGCGACGCGCGGTCTGATTGACACGTTGATCGCACAATCGAATCGAACCGAAGCCGCAAACGTCATCGATTCGTTTCTCAACCGCCACCCAACCAATCGAACCCTACTCGATGTCTCCGTTCGCAATTCGCTCGCCATGAACAACTCCGTGATAGCAGCAAGGCATCTGGTCCGGGCGATGAAAATCGAACCGTCTGCCGCCGACCTGATCGGAAAGTATGCTTGGCTCAGCGCGCTGGCGGGTCAATGGAAACTGGCGGAGCAATCGGCGTTGAAGGCGTTAAGCATTGATGAGAAGGAAACGTACGCACGAATTGTCGCCTGCGGAGTCGCGATACGAAATGCCGATCCCGAATTGGTTGAACCAATCGCGGATGATTTGTCGTCGAACACAAGTTTAGGAATTTCAATAGTTTACGATGATTTCAATGCGATCCTTCAAGCTTGCGCCGAATCCCAGCCGGGCAACCCCTGGCCGTACTATGTGCTTTGTTTGAACAGTGTTCGCGCGGAAAAATTCGAAATGGCGCAGTTGGCTGCGACGGAGTTTACGAAGCGCTCAAACGATCCCGAGTGGATTGCGAAGATCGAGTCGTTACTCAATCAGGTCAGTCGCAATTAGTTTTGGTTGCCTTCCGATTCAGCTTGCACCGGGGCTGGGACCAGCGACATCAGGCGCAGGCTCTGAAGTGCGACGGTCGGACTTTGCAATTGGTTGGTGAACCACCCAATGATGTTCTGATCGAACAAGCGCTGCTGGCTTGCAAGGTGAAACTCGACGCGATTCAAACCGAGGCGGATCAGCGATTCATCGAGACGATTCTTTCCGGTGTGCAGCGCCTCAGCCCGTGCGAAAAACACAACGGCGCTGAAGTCGTGGATGTGCTGGTGCATACCGGCGATGATGCTCAGGCGCGTGCCCATCAGCGTGCGCTGCCAGATGCGCGAACGCATGTATCGCAGCAGCAAGTCGGTAGCCGCATCGTCCATTTCCGGTTCGATCGGGTGGGCAAGGACTTCGTTAATGTCGATGTTGCGCCCAAGCAATCGCGAAGGATACACGCCGTTGAGTCGTGCGAGTGACATCAATTTCGGAAACATCGTTAACCGCTTCCAGAAACTCATGCTGAACGACGAAGATGCCGGGACGGTATCGCGAAAGACGGTTGATGCGAAAAGCAAACGTGCAGGGCTGGACGCTTCTGCCGGTTTCGTGTACGCGGTGATTTCTGTCACGTCCGGCATGTTCGGAAGCTTGGCGTCGGTGCGCAGCAATTCGATAAGCGTTGCATCTGTGTCATTCGATGACACTTGTTGTTTGTAACGTCGAACCCCCACAAGCAGCGACAATGCCGCAGAGAATCGAGTCCACATGTCACCCGAACCCGACGACTCAAAAATGCGCCACAACCGTTCGTACAGAACTTCAGCTTCTTCGACCGAGATCAGGCATTGCGGGTCGAGTTGGATGCGGGCGTCTTTGTTGGTCGGTCGCTCGCTGATTTCGACGACGGCTTGGATGTCTTCGAGCTGGTCGGAAAGCTGTGGACCGCTTTTCGCCTGGACGGCAGGGCAGCCGAAATCGACTGATACGCGATCGTCAATCGGCGTTTCCGTCACCGTATAGGGGAATTTCAGGCATGGGTACGGTTTGGCTTCCGGCCCCATTTCCTTGTGAATGATGCACAATCCGTCCGTATCGAGAAACAAGCAGCGCGTCCCTTCGCCCTTGGCGAGTACGTAGTATTCTTCGGGCGTTTCTTTTTCGGCGTAGTAGAATTCCTTGCCAGCCAACTGCGGATAAGCGCTGAAGTTGTGCTTCTTGAGCGCCTCGGCTTTGTCGCGCTCGATCAGCGTACCCCACGGTTGATCGCAACACTTCGTGCAGCTGCCGCAAGAGAATTTGGTTTCCGGATCGAGAACCTGTAGGCGCATAGAACGTCCCTCTCGTTCGACATCAAACGGTATTTCTAAGGGTCTGTCGGAAGGCTTGGGGGTACGCTTAATACCCAGTTGTACATTTGGACCGGGATTTCAACACTGCGTTGACGTGGACCGATAATAATTGCGATTGGCGTATGGCTAGCCAGTGTCTTGGTTTCGGTGGGACGTCGCTTCCATCAAGGGTGCGACCAACTGTTGGGCGCTACCCAGCTTTGTAGGAACGTCGCAATCGATCGGTACATTTGCTTGATCGCAGTATTTGTTGCGGGCAGGTACGCCGACAACGGTCGCTTGCGGGGCTACATCCTGGATCACAACTGCGCCCGCACCGACAACGGCATGGTGACCGATTTGTACGGATTGGATCACCGTTGCGCCGATGCCAATAAATGCACCGGCTTGGATATTGACCCGACCAGCCAGTCGCGCACCTGGGCATACGTGGCTTGCCGGGGCAATCATCGTTTCATGATCAACGATGCAGCCAGTATTAAGAATCACCGAATCGCCAATGTGGCAGTGGGCACAGACCAACGCGCCGGCGGCGATGACGATGTTACTTCCGAGTGAAACGCTCTGCGCCAGGTTGGCCGACGGATGAATTGCATTGATCAAAACGAAGCCCATCGAAGAAATGCGATCGGCGAATTCGCGCCGGATACCGTTGTCACCAATCGCCACAATCGCCGCATCGACGCCCAGTTCCGCACGCAATCGCGGCAGATCGTCAAGCGTGCCGAGTACGGGCTTTCCATCCATTCGCGTCCCGGTCAGCAGCGAATTGGAATCCACGAATCCAGCCACCTGGTGGGCAGCAGTTCGCATCAGGATGTCGAGAACGACGCGGCCATGCCCGCCAGCGCCGACGATTACGCTTCGCATCGAATAGTGGATTCCTAGAGTGTTTGGAAAAATCCGGACAGTACGATGGTTCGAAAGCTCATTTTAGGTTTATCGGACGGAATAAGAGCCGACTGAACTGACGGGGATTGGAGAGCGTATGACCCGAAGTAAGAGCGTTCAGGCTTTGATTTGGGAAACCCTCAAGACTTTCCGATAAGTTGTTTCACGGAAAAGGTTTAGGTGTATCGTTCTGCCGATTGCAATGCGTTCTTTCACAACCGCGATCGATTGACGGTCATTGGGGCGAGGATTAACTTTGCTGCGAAGATTTGCCTTAGCATCAGGGATGGTTGGGCGCAGATGAGGCCTGACGGACTCAAGTAACAATAGGACATACAAAAGTGGGACAGACGAATGACTGACCGCAACAAAGCCAATGCTCACGGATTGCTTGGAGTCCCATTCTTGTTGGCGTGTGGGATGCTGCTGTGTGCCCACTTTTTGATCGGCAAACAGTTCTTCAGTCAGGGAATAGGCGGTCCCAAAGAGATGCTCGAACTGCGAAAGCCTCTGGGCGAGTTGCGCAAAGACGATCTGGGCCATTACAAATTCAAGACCAATCTGAAAATCAGTCCTGAAGTTGAAGACGCTTTGGGGGCTAAGGACTACCTCAGCTGGGTATTCGTCGATTCGGACATTGAAGATTTGAAGGATCCCAAGCGATTCATACGGTTGTTCGTCACCTACTATTCCGGTGGGCGAGATTTGGTTCCGCACACGCCGGACGAGTGTTTCCTTGGTGCAGGTTATCAGGCGATACAAAAGGAAAATCTGCGGCTGACCTTGAATTCGATGCGTACCGATCTTCCGATACGCGCGTTGACTTTTCAGAAAAGCGATGTGTTCGGAAACGATCAACCGACGGTACTTTACACGTTTCACTGCAACGGCGAATTTACGGAAACGCGCGACGGAGTGCGTGTTAGAATCAATTCACCGCTCAACAAATACGCATATTTCTGCAAGATCGAAATCAGCCTGGGTGGATCAAGTCGAGACATCGGAAGTCCGTCGCGGCAGGAAAGCATCCAAGCCGCCCAGGAGTTTCTGGAGGCTGTTCTACCGCGCCTGATCGACGAGCACATGCCAGACTGGGATGCCGCCACCGCTGAAAGCAATTCTACAGAAGATGAAGCGGCGTAGGGAGCAGAATTCGGCGTGCATTGGGCAAAGTTACAATTCGAGTTATGATAGACGATTAAGTTGTTAAACGTTGGGCAGATTTTGATCGTCATGGGTTTCATCTGCTCGGAAGATCACAACAATGTGATTGCCGCAAAGCCTTCCGCGGTGACATTGCACCCCTCGATTTTGACGGAATATTACAATGGCCAAGAGAGTCAACAAGAACCTGATTGCCGGCCTGACAGCGCTTGCTTTTGTTGTCATCACTGTCGCCGGACTCGTCATCGTCCAGCAGCGCAGATTGACAGACCCGACGGAATTGGTCGCTCGTGCTGAAGAGTTCGCCGAGCAAGAAGATTGGGATCAGGCAGCGATCTATTACCGTCGCGCATATGGCGCATCAGAAGATCCCATCTACATGGTTCGATTCGCTGACATGTTGCGTTCCGGTGGAAGAGACTTCGATGCTCTCCAACAATACCGCGACGCCACCGTTGTCGATCCGGAACTCGTCGAAGCACTCGAGAAAACGCTTGAGATTGAATATGAGATGGCCGACATGGTCGGCGGAACGAACAATTGGATTTCCGTCAGGGACACGGCAGACTCGATCCTCAAGATCGAGAGTGAGGAATCGCATCCACAAGCCACGTTCTGCAAGGGAACTGCTCTTTTTGAGTTGAAAGAACAGGATGAGGCCAACATTGAGGAGGGCATTCGACTTTTGGAGGCGGCTGTCGAAGGCTCTCCCGACGAATTCAAATATGCTCGCCGCTTGGCATTATGCTATTCCGTCATGGATCGCAACGAGGACGCGGAGGCACTCTACGACAAGTTGATTGAACGAACGGATCATGAGGGTTCAGATGCCGCCGAAGCGCGCTGCCTT
>JANQQE010000016.1 GCA_028285105.1 Alphaproteobacteria bacterium | reverse complement strand
ACCGGGAATACGGGACGGCGGCAGATGCCAACGAGACGCAAGAAGAATCGCGGAGGGTCCGCGAGTGCGCAGCACGCCAGCGGAAACCGCTATTGTCCTGGCGGCAGTCCCGCCGGTGTTAGGCTGCATCGGTTTGTTCAACAACAGATAAAGGGTAATGCGAGCAACAACGTCACAACATTCAAATCAGAAGTGAATGCTTTTCATCGAGACGGCGCTGGCGAATTCGGTTGTGCCCTGACCCCTTGAAACAAGAAGAAGTTGGAAGCTCGACGAGTGTTGATTCACAACCGATGATTCTGCAGTATTCTCAGGCAATCAGCGTCAGAAAACTCGCGGTATAGTCCAGGTTGTTTTCAAGGGCGCCGCGCCGGCCGAATCATCTAGAATGTTTAATAGACCGGATCACGGGTTATTGCACTCTCTTGTGCTTCCCACCGATTCTTCAAACCAATGCGTAACTCTATTTCGATCCATGTTTATCATCCTGTGCTGACCCGGTAAAACCAATCTAGTGCAGCGAAATGAAAGGATCGCCCACTTGAATGGGCGAGCCGAATACCGTCAGTGTTCCGACGGCAGGTAAAGCGTCCAGCGTTCGCCGTCAAAGCCGGCCCAGACTTCAATCTGATCCAGCGGGAAATCCGTGTTTGGGATTTGCTGCGTGATTGCGGGTTTTTCGCCGGAGTCGGCTCGCATAGTCAACACGGCCGAACGGTCGTCGTTGACCTTGAGGTTCCAGAACTGCAACGTGCTGAGACAATCATCGCGGGCGATCGCTTTCTTCATCAACGGATCGCCGAAATATGACGCGATCGCATCGATCAGCCAGTACGCCCCACCGCGTTCTGCCAGGAACTGCACGCCAGGCATGTAAATCACCCGACGATTGAGCGAATGCTGATATCGGTCCAGGTCGCCGGTGAACTGCTTCAAATCGGCGTGAGTCAGTTTGGGTTGTTTGCTATTGGACATGGTTGCTTCTCCTTAATGCGTTGGTTGTCGGGCTCGGCGACCGTCGCCTGGCCCCTCACCCCGTGCCGGGGGCCAGGTGACGCAGCGTAGAGAACGACTAGCACTGCCAACGCGGAGAAGCATTCGCATAGCAGCACGGAAAGGCTCGCCGATTAAGTGGATCTACTTGGCCTGGCTAATTGCAGTCAGCGAACGGATTGACATGCCGGCATGTACGACGAACGGATGGGCGATAGCATGAAAGGATTGGTTGACGCGAGTTGATGCTGTGTGTGTGATGAGTGTCGCACGATGGCACTGCATGGAACATTCAAGGCTGCCGCCCTGTCGCCTCGATGGCGGGCCGATTGGAAGTCGCGATAAATAAACCTGAAACCTGCCCGCCTACATCGGCGACGAAAGCCTCGCCCTGCCAAACCGATAAAGATAATCCCACCTCGACGCGATAATACCCTTTTTTGACGCGCATCAAGGATGAAGCATTCCCAATTAATGATTGAACGAAGGCATTGCGACTCGCTATCGCTTTGGTGCGCCTCCAGTTAGCCAAGCAGTTCATCCGATGGAAGATCTGGAGCAATCCAAGGAGAAAGAGCAGAGGTGAAAATCGCTTGCACAAATCCATGTCTCGATTCTAATGTTGTCAAGTCAATGTCAATCGCTCCGCAACTGCTATCCGTTCTATGTATACTCAATTGCTCACGTCCAAAATGGCAGAGAATCGAAGCATCACTCAATGAAATCGACTTCATAAGCGATCGCCTAAGCGATAGTCGCGAAAAGCTTAGAATCTCTAGCCGCTGTGGCACAACGCGATAAAAGACTGAGCGCCTTGCAGCAACTAACCAACCGACCATGAAAACCGCCGCTCCCACGAGAATCGCAGCAAGGGGATGTCCGGCATACCAAATTAATACCACTGCAATAATCGCAAGAATTTCGTCGAGTTTTGTACGACGGAGTGCCTGTGTCACTGAACCATACATTTGGAGGCCCTTTAAGCTCCTACGTCCTTTGAACACATGAGGCGGAAAAAACTCTTGGCTTAGGAATCGCAATCGCTCCAATTCAATCGGATGACCATAGCACGTCAGCCTTTTGTTATTTTGTAGATGAAACTTGTCCATCTTGGCTCGCTTGGCATCAGCTTTTGAATATTTCCTATTCCAGATTCGCATGCAACCCCACAATAGAACGAGGCACGCGAACACTTCGGGCATGAAGTCGACGAAATTGAGCCACGCGATTATCAAAACAGCAAATCCTGCCGCACCTCCCCACTCGTTCCACCAGCGCAATACACACGGTTGGTCCCACTTCACATTGGAATGCTCGATTTCCACTAGACTAATGGGGAACTCTTTCGATTCCATAAAAGCATCATCAACCAATTCAACTGACCTTACAGCACTTACACCTCTCTTGCTGATTAAATGGAGAGGCTACCAATAGACTGATTTGCGAACTCTGCTACCGAAGACCGTTATTCAATAGCGTGCAACATTAAGGCCCTTTATTGTGTACAAGAACTCCAATATTTCCAACGTAGTAAACGCTAGCGCTGTTTACAGTAAGGTTATAAACGCGCTTATTGAATTTTGTGACTTCGAATTCAATGTCTTCAATCTCAATAGCCGAGCCGTCCCGAGCCAACAATTGATCAGATCGCTTTAAGTCTTTTGCGCTCTTCCATCCTTGGCCTATTACAAAATACGGATGCTCTGGGGTACTAACAAGTGCCTCGTCATGAAACTTAACTCGCACAAACTCTTGAGACTCATTAACGTGAATGGCCGCGATTTCTTGCTCCAACTCCAATCCTGATGTTGAATCTCTGCCAATGATTCTATCATGCATATCAAGCATTTCTACTGGAGTCCGCCCCTCTTCGGTGTGAACAAGAGTCCCTGCAACAAAGCAAGGCACCACCCTCAGTTTTGGAAAACGTCTATTCACGTCGTCGATTACACCATGACCCAACGACCACCAGTGTATTCCTTGTCCTACATGTACTTCCACATCTGTATTGTCTACGAGAAAATTGCCGGTTCTTGTACCGAGGCGCGACGCCGCGTATAGCTTTATCGACACCTTTTCGCAGACCAGGGCAGCCCATCCTGCAGCTAAGTCACCTGCACCCCACAGTATCTCGCTATTCACTATGGCAGGTTTGCCTTTTTTTCTTCCAGCAGGTGGACGTGGGGTTCTTGGTCGCGGAGGTAATGCAGGTGGGCCACCCTCACCAACTCCTGTATAGGCGGGTGGCTGAGGTCCACACGGCCCGTCTATCATCCCAAAACCTTCCCCACAATAATCGAGACCGGTTGGATCGACGTGCATTAATGGTGAACTGCCTACGTATTCATACACATTCATCCCACCGTTGATTCCAATTGGATCTCTCTGAATGAATCGTCCCGTGCTCGGATTGTAGTACCGTGCTCCAACATGGATGAGCGGGAATCCAAGCGCCGAAGACGCATTGAGAATGTTGTCAGGTGTCCCATCTCCTGCTCCGTTGCTGTCGATATCATGTGCCTCGTAACCCCAGCTACCGGCATAGCCGTAGCGACTTTCCACTGGAGCTTCAATATAAACAATTTCGCCAAACGCCGTCCTTACTGCTCGCTTTGAAAGCGTAAGTGGACCGGACGCCGAATCATCCGATGCAAACCACGCAGAAGCCAAGTGGTCACTATGCAAATACACCGTTCCGTTTGAGGCGATGTCCGTTTCGGACGCCCCTGGAAGATAACAACCCAACTCCGTGTCAGTAGAACCGCTGGACGGAGGTCTGTAATCTGCCATTGGCGTTTGTCCAACATACTCAGTCCAGATATCTTCACCTGCGATTGGCGCGAGTGTTACGGGATCGAGACTTCGAATCATATATCGCTGACGTGGAGAATCATATCGAAACTCTCTTGCCCATAGCCTCTCGTAAGTCGGATCAGAATCAAGGTCATTGGGATCGGCTTTTCGCACCAAGATTGCTCGATACGTGCCGTTGCTGCTTACATCCGAAAATCCATGCGTTGTTGCATGGCCATTCACATTCAAAGTGATAACCATGTGATTCTCTGTATTCGTTTCAGCACCGGCGCAATTGCCATCATCCGGTTGGCCGTCTAGCCAACCCCCTTCATTAAGTGTCCCGCCAATGAAACACTGGCTTCCCGAGGGGCACACCGCACCCGGATCCCAAACCAAGTATTCCCACGTCGGAAAAATATCTTCGGATTCGTTTGCCCAAGCCCAATAGCACCAAGCACTATCTGCCGGGCAGTTCGTTCCAGGTGTACATACTACAAACGGTGCCGAATTATCCGTTATTTGATAGCCGCCCATCCAATAAGTCGCTTCTGATCCATCTTCCGGTGCAAAAAGTTCGATCAGAGATTCAAGTCCTGTGTCGAAAGCAGCGTGAGCCAAATCGGCACCAACCGATTGAGCGTACGCCTGAGCATCGTGCCAAGTATACTCGTCTTTGGTTAACATGACTCGCCAATCGCCGGGCATTTCGGTAGAATAAGGTAACCAGTTGAACCCCCATTGGTCACCACTGGCCCGCCACAGCCTGCCGGATGCGTCATATTCCATGCGGACGCCACGATAGAGGTCTTCGCCGTTACTCTTTGAAATGATGCGCTCGACATTACCGTCATTGTTATAATAATACCAAGTCGTCTCAAGCGGCTTCGCCCCGTTGCTGGTCACGTAATACATTAGGCGATTGTTGAGTGTTCCATATTCAGATGCGCCGTCGATTTCGACATCGGTGTCGTAGAAATAAGTCACGAACGTATCGTCCTGCCCAGCAATCTGCGTACGCTTGGATTTTCGATTGCCGCCATTGTCATATGTGTAGGTGATGTCGTATCCCGAGAAAACGCCCGTTCCATAGCGGGACTCGTACGTCAATCTACCCCGCGGATCGTAATCGTATTGATGATAATTTGTGTACCCGCCAAGGTGCCCTCTTTCTTCGACGGCCGTAGTGCGGCCGACTTCGTCGTAGAAATATTCCAGAGTTTTGTCGCGTGCTGTACCGACATCATGCGTAATTTTCTCAAGCCACCCATTATCAAGATATGTGTATTCGACATACGCCTCATTTCCAAAAGCGATCTTCTTAACCGCATCATCGTCGTAGTACGTGTATTCCGCAGTGGAATATGGGCCAGTCACTTCGGAAAGTCGTCCAGCATCGTCCACTTGGCCAGTGTAGGTTTCTCCTCCGACCACAACCGTAGATTGGCCGGTGGAATCATTGAAAGTGAACTCCTGTTCTCGGTTCCCTCCAGCAGACTCCTCCGTAGTCAAGCTACGCTCAAGCAATCGACCCAATGCATCGAAAGTGTGCGTAACAACACGGTCGGCAGGTGTCCCAAAATCTACAGTATTTGTCATCTTTGCGATTTGGCCTTTGGGCGTATATCCGCCATCGGTGCCGGTCAGCGAGATTCCCCCTTGAGGCTGAGTAGAAGCCGAATCAAATTCAGGTCGCGAAGGAAATGGATTGGGCGGAATGTGAACTAGTGCATTTGAGGTCGCAAACAACAAACAACCGCACTCGGTTATGTTTCCATTCGCATCGTAATTGCAGAATCCAAATGGAGGCCCGGTTCTACTCTGACGGGAGTTGCCATCGTCACCGACTTTGGTGCCGTTTTCGTATCCGCCGATCAACGGCTCAGGTTTTGTGGTCGAACTTCTGCCCCGAAGTCCGCTCAAGGATGCCCCTTCAAATACTGAAACTTGGTGACCGAACAGGTCGTATTCAAAAAACGTGATGACATTGTTCGGATCCACAACGTAAGCCAATGCACCTT
Organism: Alphaproteobacteria bacterium; assembly: GCA_028285105.1. Classification (GTDB taxonomy): domain Bacteria; phylum Planctomycetota; class Phycisphaerae; order UBA1845; family UBA1845; genus UBA1845. The sequence goes on along the minus strand of JANQQE010000016.1, from coordinate 7,528 downwards.
TGGATCGCCCTTCCGTCGCGCCATTCGTCGTGTAGTAAACTAATTCGATTACACCTTGCCCATTCACACCATCGTCCGGTTGGACGATCGACGTTAACAACGTCGGATCCATTGGATCGTCATATATGAATCGCGTCTCCTCATTCTCAGCATTCAGCGTCTTGACCAAGTTGTCATATTCATCAAACGAATTCGACGAAACATTAAGAAGAGGATCGATCGCAGTCGTGAGATTACCTCGGTCGTCAAAAGTGTATGTCCAAACATTGCTCGATGCGTCCGTGTACTTCGTAACATTGAAATTACTGTCACGTTCGACCGTTGCGGTCTTATTTAAGGGATTAGTTATCGACTTAAATGACGCATCGGGGTATGCACGATATAGCCAACCCTTTCCCCGTCGGTCAATAAGAATGGTTTTCAGGTCGCCATTGCTTATGTCGATACCATAAGTAAAATACTGCGGGTTGTTTCCTAACTCATTCGGGTCACTGAATCTACTAACCCGATCCAGATAGCCATATTCAAAGGTGAATGTCTTTCCGTCGCGATCTGCCGCTAGATACTTGTCGGTAACTGCTGTGATTCGACCATCATCATTGTATCCGAAGATGATCGGGGCCGTGGATCCGTAAACAGGATCACGAACCTCGGTGAGCTTCAGACCATTGCTATCAACATAATGTAGATCCCAAGAGCGTGCGGAACGTGCCCAGCCGGACGCCGTTGCTTTGTTTGCGGGATCCTTGATTTCAATGAGTCGATCTGTGTTCGTCGCGTAATTGAACTCGAATTGCCGGCCCGCATCGTCCTCGACATAATCGATTCGATCCATGTTTTCGCCAGCCTCCCAATACACCGCGAGACCGTTGCTGGTTGAATCGTAAATTCTGATGAGTTTGCCATCGTCGTCAAAGATGCGTTTCGACAACCCCTTTCGTGTTAGAGTCCATTGGCCCGAAAGTGCATTGCGCTCAAGGGAGTCGTAAACTCCTGGCGGCGCGATATACTCCCCCGAATTCAACTGAAAAACGTTTCGTGTGCCATTATCCTCTACGACCGTTGCTGTGTTTCCGGGAGGACCCCCTGCGATATGCCCGGTATACGAGATCGTCCATCCGGGCCCCAGGTCCACACCAAAACCATTGCTGGGCACATGCTGTACACAGGCCGAATCGTGATACAGGACGATCGCGAGGTCAGGCCCACGTCCGGAGAAGCCCACAATCGGTACGGCCGTAAACAAGTTTCCACTCCAAGCGGTGACCACACTGAACGGTCCTGCAGGAATGGCCGCCTGCCAAGGCCTGGGCGGACCGGCCTCACAGCACGGATCACCTTCATTGATGCAGCACGGATGCAGAGCCCCGTCGCAACCCGAACCACAGGGATCGGAATCGCATGGGTCCGGCGGGAACCCACCAAGCGTTTGCGTTGCCGGCAACAGGACCGCAGAGCAAAGCAACATGCATGCGACAATCCGCGTGTTGAATGATTGCCGAATCAAAGAGAAAGTTCGCGCACTGATATTGTCGAGAGTTTTCATGGGTTCCAGAATCCTTGTTCGGCAGCGTTGGCAACCAGGTCAGCGTATTTCGTTCCGGGGAATTGCGTCAGGACAGTTTGGGCGGCATCGCGAACATCCGTCGGGTGCGCGTGACTACGGCGCAGCGCATCAAAAATCCGGTAGTGCGTTCGGGCCAAAGTTTGAATGCCTTCCCACGGTTCTTCACCACCAGCATTGTCGATGATCCAGCGATAGTGGCGCATGGCGTCCTCGTGGCCACCTAGGATCTGATGACTCTCACCGGCAAACAAACGAGCCGTGATAAGTTCGGAAGTCATGTTGGCTTCGCGGTATTCGCCAATGAAGTTCTCGGCCTCGATGAGACATTGCTGCGGATTCTTATCCCAAAGATGGGATTCAAGGTGCATGAGTTTGGCGCGGGCGGCTTCTTCATCGCTGGCGAAATCGAGGGCCAATACATCGTTGCACAGACGGCGAACCGTTTCGTAATCGAATGAGTCACCTGACCAGGACACGCCCTGCTGCGTTTCAAAATAAACGCCGGCGGCTTGCAGTGCCGCATTAGAGCGTACCTTCGGATTGGATGACGTATCACGCAGGGCAACGAATGCATCAAATGCATCTTCGAGTTGACCTGCATCGTGATAGAGGGCGGCCAATCGCGTCTGGGCGGTTTCGGCAATCTGAGAAGCAGCCGCCTGTTCTCCAAGTTCAAACAATAGATCTTCAAATTCTGTGATGGCTTCTGATTGGCGATCGAGGCGCACCAGCATGTGTGCCTTCGCGTCACGCGCTCGCAAGGCGGCCTTCGTGCCAGCGTAGTTATCGATCACGTCCTGAATCGCCGCCAGGCGGCTGGTATCATTGATGCTGTCGTCGTGTACCGCATCGTCCAGAAGTTCACTGGCGGCTTCTTCGTCTACCAGGCTGCTTGCACGATCTGATCGGCCGAACCGGTTTTCCATGCGTCCAACGCGCGTGCCTCCGCCGATTTCCTTGCCGCCACCGAGTGCTTCGGCCCGAGCCAGCGAAAACGACACCGGGAACCGTGCCAGCAGGATGGACAATGCGTCATTGGCATCGTTAAAGCATCCCGCTTCCCGGCAAGCTCGGACCTTGTAGAACAATCCCACTTCCGCCCAGTAGCTAAAACCATCCAGTTGGATTGCCGCGTCAAGATTCGTAAGCGTCGAAGCGGGATCGGCTCCTGCCTCCAGGCTTGTCGCCGATTGCATCACCAATGCCCGTTGCGAATTTGGGCATTGCGCAAGAATCGCCGCGTAGGCATTGGCGGCGCCCTGATAATCGCCTTGCCCTTGTAGCTCTAGGGCCGTATTCCAGGAAACATCACACGATTCTGCGCTTTGTGCGTTAGTGGCTGCCATGCCGATCGCAGCCAAACAGCCCAATGCCAATGCAAGTGGATGACGACACATGCTGTGCTCCTTGTAGATTAAACCGTCGCGCAGATGCCCCGCGCGTTTTGACTGATTGAGGTCGGAATGGATTGAAGCGCGAGACTTCATATTCGTTGATTCCCGTGCGGTTGAATCACCGCGCGAACAAAGGCATGCACGCGATGCAATCCAAAGAATCAAAAGGCCCGAAACTGATAAATTCCGTAACTACAAAACCACTACGTCAAAGGCAAGATAATTCCCATCAACAAAAAAACTCAATGCGCGCTTTACTATCAAAATCAAAGTGCGGCTTTCGGCGCATTGCAAACGAACTCAACCTCAAGGGGCATGTTCGTGGATGAGTAACATCCCTTAAGTGGTTGAGCGGCACACCCAGACTATTGAAGACTGTGTGAGAATCGAGAAAGCGCTCCTTAGGCTGCGAGCCGCATCCGAGCCTTGCCGGGTTCAGCAGAAGAACAAGGCAAGTGGTTGCTCTTGCGGAGAGCTATTCTGAAAAAAATAATTCTGGTGAATGAGGGGCAAAAGAAACCGAGACTTCAGGGTTGCAGTATTCCGAACTCTAAGGGCTTTTGTATCCATGTTGCGCTCATTCTGAGCGATTCAACGCTCAAATACCGTTTGTAAGCAGTTTCCTTGTCTTGATTTACGTTGCTTTCGTATATAATCGAATTGCCGAGTGCGCCTCTTGCGCATGCGGCGACAATCTGAAACGACGCGTGTGCGTCAAGATGCTGCTTCACGGAAAACCGCCAAGTTTCAAATGGAGAGGCAGTACCTTGATTGCCGCGCCCCGAAAGGGGCGTCGGCCAGGGTACGTTCTCCATGCCCCTTGGCGGGGGTTCCGTGGGCGTCTCTGGTTCGACGCTCTTCTTTTTCGGGGCAACCGCCGATGGTCCGCCATCGAAACAATCAACTCAATCACGAACAACAGGAAAACAAGCGGTTTCCTATTGATTCGGCGACGTGGAAAGAAACCATCGCGACGTTGGCGTTGTCGCCCCAGCAAGCGCGAATCGTGGAGTTAATCATCTGCGGCGATGGCGACAAGCAAATCGCTCCGCGCCTTGGGCTCAGTGTGGATACCGTCCGAACTTACCTCAAGAGAATCAATGCACGTCTCGGAGTACATGGTCGCGTAGAACTTGTCGTCAAGGTATTCGCTACAGCTATTGAAATCACCAAGCGAAATGAGTGTCACCGGAAACGGTGACACCAAAAATGGCGGCTTTCGGCGCGGCGTGCCGATTGATTATTGTTCATATCTGGAGAGACGCACGATTCGTCGATGTAGGCGGCTGTGCATGAAATGAATTCATTGGAGGAGAGAGACATGACGGTCAATCGCTGTGCGCTTATTCTTGCTTCTGTTGCCGCTGCTACCGCCGGATTCGAGGTAACCGTTGTTCACGCGGACATCAACGGTTTCAATAATCTCGTCGGTTGGCAATACAACCAAGGCGATGCGGGAACCCCCGCAGACATGCCTGATCCAGACACAATTCACCTGACCAATTTGGGCACTGCTCAGCGACGAAGCGTATTCAATCTAACGCCTCAGCCCGTGGGGCCATTCACTGCCTCGTTCACTTATCAGGTACTCAACGCCGGTATTTTTGGTTGCGACTATGGGGCGACGTTCGTCATCCAGAACAGCTCCGAGGGTGCGACTGCACTTGGCGGCGCAGATTTTGGCATGGGCTACAGTGGGATCGACAACAGCATCGCCGTAAGTCTCGAGCTTCAGAATAACGCATCCGGTTTCTATATGAACGGCGAAGTCAGAGGGAGCGGACCATCGGTTGCTCCGCTAAGCTTGGTTTCCGGACATGAACTTAATGTTGTATTGACCTACGACGGTACGCTGCTTACGCAGATGATAACCGACACCGTCACGCTGGAGGAACATAACAGGACGTTTGACGTTGGTGACCTGTCTTCGGTGATCGGAAGTCCGACTGCATTTGTTGGTTTTACGGGAAGCACTACCGAAGGCGCTTGTTCAGGCAATGCGGCAAATCAATTCTTCTCAGACTTCCACTTTACATCCGTTCCGGAGCCAACGGCGCTATCGCTGCTTGTTTGCGGATGTGCGTTCGTTTTCAAACGGCGCAGGCCCTAGTTTGGTGCGGACGGTCGGACTTGAACAGGCAATCTCTTTGGGGGCCGGTGCCCGTGGTGCCAAGGGTGCGGCCAGCGAAAGCTGTCCACATGGGTTCCTTCCCTGCTCAACTGAATTACATCGGCGGTGGGCCACTTTGGCCATATCGGCAAACACAAGTGGTCTTGCATCCTTATCAAGATACGCCGTACGACTGATTAGCCTGAATGAGTTGTGTTGAATCTGCGAGAAATGCGTCACAAAGGGGCCTTTCTTGCCTCGGTGTGGTTAGGGTTCATTGAATGCGCTTCATCGCCTGTACGGGCATCTATGGCTACGGGAAATCGATTCAATCGTTTGATGAATGAATTGCTTGAATGTGTTTGGCTCTTTTTCCACAGAATCTGGGCGAGCAACAATAGGTATTCTATAGGTTGTTTTATTATAGGTTTTACGGGGGGGCGATTCAGCGCAAGAATTCGATCTCAAGGGGGGGCAATTCAGCGTATCAACTGAGGGCGATTCAGCGTGGAAAACTTCTTGGCTCATCGGAGTTATCCACAGGTTTACGGCTGGGGGACGGCATCGACATGCTCACCGTTGTGGGCGGCAGTGGCGGACGCGATGGGTATAGCTTCACTCCGCCCGCAACTTCCTCGATTCGGGCGGCGGGATACACGACGTACACTTGTCGCAGGACATGGCGAAATGCTTTCTTGAAATCCTTGGAAGTGTGGTATTCCTGACCGAACTGGTCGCGGAGATTCCCCCAACTGAGCATGACGCCGTCAGGTTTCTTGACCCGACAAAGCCGGTGGGCCAGCCAAGTGTAAACGTCGAGGGCTAGCGAGGAATGGCGCAGCGCCGCCAGTGCTCGATAGTCCAAGGGCACGGCGTGCTCAGCAAGCGTGTTATAGAAATCCTCAGAGAGTTCCAAGACGCCTGGCCATAGCGTGCGCTGCGTGCCATCGAGTTGAAGCCACGCCTCAAAACGCTTGATTGGCTTGGCGTCCACGGTGACGACGCGCCCTTCAGAGTGCATGCCGATACTCAATCGGCACGCCGCCAGCGCCTCCATCTGTTTGCGAAGCGCTGTATACCCACCGCGCGCTCCGCCGCTGGTCTGCATTCCGAGCGTGTTTAGAAACTGCCGCATGCTGTCGCCAACCTCAATGCTGCGTTGTTGTGTACGAATGGCCTCGGAACTGACGTGAACCATGACCAATCGCGGAATGGTGCCATAGGGCAGCGGTTGCTCGACGAAGTCCTTGCCGTCGTAAAGCCGACCCGCTTCCAGCAGGATGCTCACATGTCCGTTTTGCCGCTCGAAGGTTTTCGCCTCCGTTCGTCGGCGCGGCAAACCGACTTGGCACATGACCGTGTGCAGGAAATCTGCGCGGTCCGGTGGTGATTGACTGATCTGTGCTCCGGTGGTCACAAGCTGAGCTTCCTTCGGTGTCAGCTCAAACGTCGCGGACTCCTTCGTTTCGGGATTGGACTCCACGCTCACGACCGGTAGCCGTTTGATTTCAGCCACGGCTCCAGCGCCTCTTCGAGTATCTCAACGATGGTACTTGGTTCAACACCATCCATCTGGCGTTCAAGGGACGCACGCTTGAGTGCTTTGAAGAAGTCTTCACGAACGCGGGTGCTTAGTTGTACGCGATTGATTGTCGGCGCTGACTGGGTTCCTCCGCTTGGCTTGTTGTTCGGCTGGTCGCCGAAGACGAATGCCTCTTCGACTTTGTTGTTCGCTGCAGGTGTTCGTTGAATCCCTTCAGTAAGTGATCGCCTTTGGTCGGCCATGTGTTATCTCCCTTTCACGCTGATGCTCGAATTCTCCTTGTGCTCCTTGCCTGTCGATTCGCTCGTGTCGCATGGGGTAGAATTCCTCGAAACAGGTCGTCGACCTCGTTCGCGGCCTCGCGGGCGCGGGCTCCCATCTTCCAGACGACAGCACCCTGCCCCGGTGCATCCGCATAGATCTGGCGAAGCGTCAACGCACTGGATGCGAGGGGCAGTGACAATGCCGCTGCTGCGTCCTTCATGTCTTTGGTGAGTCGGTAATTCTTCCCAACCATGCTGAGTACGATAACGGCCTTGGGGTTGCCATCGCGGATATCCTGCGCTTGGCGCAGCACATCGGTGGCTTTCGCCAGTGCCCGCACTTCAAGCATTGATGCTTTGCAAGGCACGATGGCAAGATCGGCGCGGAGCAACAGTGCACGACTGGTCTCGGTTTGACTACCCGGCCCGTCGGCGATGACAAAACCGGAGTCTTGGTCCAAGTTCGGCAGCTCATTCAGGATGTTGTCAGGATTGTCGAGGCGGATCGCTTTGATGTCCGGCTGCGCCTCGCGAATCCATTCGGATGACGATTGTGGCCTTTCCCCCTCAAGCTGATCCAGCAGTTGGGTTAGGATTTTGGTTTCGATTGAGGAGGAATTGCCATGAGCAGACGGCGTCATTCGACGGAAC
>JANQQE010000020.1 GCA_028285105.1 Alphaproteobacteria bacterium | reverse complement strand
CAACGCCGTTAAGTATTTCTTCTACGCGGCGATGATCTGGCTGGCGTATTGTTTGAATCGTTTCTTTTGCTCCTTATTGGCGGCCTTGATCTTCGGCGCCCCGATGCTTTTGTGCTCCTTTTGTCTGGGGTAGTCGCGACTTGCTTTCTTGCTTTTGCGTTGGTAGGAGTCGGTCACCGCCTGGGCGAGCCTGACCGTGAATCGCTCGGTGTGTTGCGGCACGAACGCATCCTGTTGCATCATTTGCCGCACGATGCGCAATGAAGCCGCGATGCTGGTGCATTGTTCCGAATTGGGAAGCTTGATCTGTTCTTTTCGCGCCAGTAATTGAATCATCCACAGTCCGACCAGTGACCATTGTAGCTCGACCATCGCACGCTCTGGCGTCCGACTACGGAGTTTCGTCCGACCAAAGGTTTGCTTCAAACTTCGGAATTGGATTTCGATTCCCCAGCGCTGACGGAAGATTTCGCCAGCTTGGTGGCGAGGCAGCAGTTTCTCCTTCAACACGTTGGTGACTAAATACACGTCACGGTTACGAGCGTCTTTGAATTGCAACAGCCGCAGTTCCAACGGCATTTGCTTTTTCACCATCGTTCGACTGGGCCAGCTATGGACGATGTCGTTGCGCTGCCGAACATACCCTAGCGATTTCAACAGCCGAACATTGGCACCTACGCGAATCAAAAAATGATGCTCTCGATCGTGGATCGCTCGCCAAAAGTCGTACCCAAAATAACCTCCATCGGCGCAAAACAGCGTGTTCTCTGGGAATCCCTGCTCATCCAACATCTCGATGAGATGATGCCGTTCGCTGGAGTAGGCTGGCCCCAACTTCCAACACCAGGGCAAACGCTCGCCGACGTGCCATATCATGGTGAGCCACACGAGAGGGCCTTCGTCGCGGGGATGATAGCGCGTCCGATTGCCGGCCAGCGACTTTGTGCGATTTCGCTTTGAGGTTGGCCGTGGCCGCTTCGAATTCCTGCGTTTTTTCGCCTTCGGCTGCGGTTTGCAGAACTGTTGCTCGTTCTTCCTGGTCCGTGGTACTTTCAGCCGCGATCCATCGACGGCCAATGCGAGCCACTTCCCGACACGAAAACTGCCGTCATCACATTCCTGCATCAAGCCATGTAACCGAGAACGCAAGATCGAAAGAAGTCGACTTGAATATCGGTGCAGCGCGTTTGTCAGGGCTTGGTAGCTCGCCACCGCAGATTCGCCAAAAATCCTTCTTGCACAACCGATGGCATCATGGGCTGCCGCGACCAACGAGGATTCCTGGCTCCAAGCCCAAAAAACGGCTAGACGAACTAGAGAAGCAGCGGTCCAACCGATGTTGCCATGAAAGCGCATATCGGAGAACATCTGATCGTTCACAATCCAATCCAAAGCACGGCGCAAATCGTCGCCATTGTTTCTGGCCTCAGACACGACCTGCTTGGATCGCATCCTGTCCTTCCTGGAACACATAGCCGGACTCCATTCTGACCAAGGTCGGAATTGCCTAGAAAGCTTTGGAGTCTGGCTTTTTTCATACCCTCACCTCTGCGGAAACCCCAATTTCGCCGCAACAAATTGCTTAACGGCGTTGGGTGACAC
>JANQQE010000014.1 GCA_028285105.1 Alphaproteobacteria bacterium | reverse complement strand
TCCGTCATGGATCGCAACGAGGACGCGGAGGCACTCTACGACAAGTTGATTGAACGAACGGATCATGAGGGTTCAGATGCCGCCGAAGCGCGCTGCCTTGCAGGAAGGCTGCGATTCAAATCGGGTGACTATGACGAAGCGGAAAAATTCTACGCAGACGCGCTCAAGATGGCCGGCAGCGATGATTCCATTCTCGCGATGGTCCATTTGCGGACCGGTATATTCTGGGTTGACGTTTGGCGCCAAAAGAAGGTTGGATTTCGAGGTGAGGAGCGCGTTGATCCTGCACCCGAAGATGAGTTGGAAAAGGCTTACAGCAACGCGGAAGAACACCTGCGGAAAGCCATCGAGCTTTCGCCTGAAAAAGCAGAGCCATACCTTCGCCTGGCGGGCATCCAGTCGATGGATGACCGATATGATGAAGCCATTGAAACCTATCAGAATCGCCTGGACCTGCCATTCCCGCGCGAAGGTTTCAATGTGATCAGGAGTCGAAAGAATCGTTATCTCATTCTGCTGGGTCTGGCCGACCAGTACATTTCCAAAGCTGGCCTTTCCGAAACCGGTTCTGACGAGCAGGAAGAGTTGGGCATGAAGGCTGATGAGCAAATCGAGGAAGCGCTGACCGAATTGCCCAATGGTATGGACGCATACTACGCGCGAGGTCGTTTGCTGCTCACGCTTCGACGCAATCGCGAAGCCATCCGCTGGTTTGAGCGAGCAGAGGACCTGAGTCGCGGGCTGCACTGGCAAAACCTGTATTTCCTTGCTGTCGCACGCCTCGGTGATAACCAGACAGGCGCCGCGAAGGACGCGATTGTGAAAGCCATTTCTGACCCAGGTGTCCCAGCCGATTGCTGGGTCCTCTACGCAAAAATTCTGATCGCCGAAAATCGTCCCAATCAAGCGCGAATCGCAGCTGAAAATGCGCTCAGTCTGTCACCCGGAAATCAAGAAGCGATGCTGGTTCGAGCGGCTGCCCTTGAAAAACTGGGGCAGGCCGATGTTGCCGCACAGACGATTCGCGAGATGAAGGGCGAGTCTCCGAGATTCATCGCCGGTCAGGCTGCGTTCATTGCAGGAAAAGGCGATCTTGAGGATGCGTTATCGAATATCGAAGTTGGGCTTGAAAAATACCCGACCCACCCCCGAATTGTCGAAACGGCAGCGGCGATTTACAAGGAACTCGGCCGTGAAGACGAATCCAAGGCGGTGATTGAAAAAGCATTGGCGGAAAAGCCCGGTGAATTTGAACTCGAGGTCGTCAAGATCAAATTCAGCGATTTGAACAAAGAAGATCGCATTGCAGAATTGCTGAAGAAAGTCAATGAAATCAAGGACGACTACGAGCGTACGGTGCGCCTTGCAAGTTACTTTGCAGAACAGGGTGATTTGGAAAAGCAATACGAACTGTTCGAAGAAGCGAAGCGATTGATCAAAGAAAAATCCACCCCCTCCGCGCGCAGCGCCGGCGTCTCGGGTTTGCGAAGCATCTTTAACACGATGTTCTCCATTGCCGTCGAAACCAAGAACACCGAGCGCATGGATGCTTTGATCGCCGAAGCGACAGAATTCGACAAAGGCAATGGTCTGGATCGAGCCCGAGGGCTGACGTACCAAGGTCGTCGACTTCTCTATGATGGCGTCATGGCCACGCGCGCGGCTCGCGAAGCAGCCGAAGACTCGCGCGACAAGGAATCTGAGCAGTACTTTGCCGATGCCCGCGAGTACAATGAAGCGGCTGTTGAAACGCTTATGGAAGCCATCGAACTCTATCCCACCAGTGGCGACGCATTTGCCGGTCTCGGTGATGCACATCGTCGGCTTGGCGAGTTGAATGAAGCAAGAATCGCCTATGAGCGCAGCATCGATTTGACTCCGCAAAACAGCAAGGTATTGAAGCAGTTGGTCGTCATCGCGGATGCTCTTGGAAATGAAGAGGACTACGATAGGTGGTTGGCTGCGTGTACCGATCGAATTCCAGATGATCCGTGGGTCATGGAACGCACGCTGCTGGCGCGTGAGGAAAAGAGCCCGCTGGAAGGCATCGCCAGACGCGAAGAAGTACTCAAGAGCAACCCAGAAGATGCGAACAATCTTCAGAAACTGGCCAGTCTGCATCTGAAACTGGGGGACACGCAGAAGGCGGAGGAACGCATCGACCAATTGTTGGCGACACCGGACGGTGTTCGGTTCATGAACTTTGCCGCATCGATGCTTCGCGACATCGGTAAGCCAGAGAAGGCGTTGGGGATTCTTGAGCAAAATCTCTGGGATGCGCCCAACGAACGTAAAGCCGAAGCCCAACTGTTGATCGGCCAGCACTATCGTGCGGTTGGCAACGCCCAGGAAGCTGAAACTGCGTATCTGGCGGCGGCTGACATCGACCCGAGTCAGCATGTATTTGTGGAGATCGGAACCCACTTCACGCTCACCAACCAATTCGAGAAAGCGGACAGGTGGCTCGAGAAAGCCTTGAACAAGGCCAGTGAATCCGGCTCTCCGCAGGAATCCAGAATTCGAATTATGCGTATTGAGATTCTAACGCGTAACGGCGAACTCGACCGTGCTCAGCAGATGTGCGATGCATACAAGGAGGACTATCCCGATGACCCGTCCAGTCTGTTTCTGGATTCTCAGATTGCGCTGAATCGGGGCGATGTCGATCGGGCCATTGAAAATCTTTCGCTATTTCTTGAGGAACGTCCCGAGACGCTTATTGCTTTGTACAACAGAGCACAGTCGTTCGGAAGTGTCGGGGAGTGGCAGCGAGCCATCAGCGATCTTGAAGATCTGCGCGCAAAAAACCCGACGGCGCTTGGATTTCAACCGCGGGTTTTGCTCGCGACGGCATATGAGCGGGTCGGGCGTCAGGACATGGCGTTCCAGGAACTTGAGGGTGTCTACGAGGACCACCCTGAAGCCGCAAACGTGGTCGACAAGCTGATCAACTTGTATGTTGAAAATGATCGCTACACCGATGCCGATAACGTCTTGACGACATTGCTCAACAGCAATCCCGATCAGGTTGGTTGGCTATTGCGCAGCGGAGAAATCGCGCTAAAGCAAAACGATAACAGCAAGGCCATTGCCAACCAGAGAAAGGCCGTCGAGTTGGGGCAGTTTCATCCGACATTGACCGCAACACTTCTCGAAACGTTTGGCAAGGTCGATGCGCCTGGGCAGGGAATTGAATTTTTTAACACGATTCCGCCGGGGCGGCGAACACCCGTCGTGCTGTTGGCTTATGCGAATTTGCTGGGGCAGAGCGGTAATCTTCGTGAAGCGATCGATACATTCCGGACGGCACTTCACAAGAGCGGATTCGATTCGTTTGAATTCCTGGAGAAAATTGCATTCAGCGTGAGCGAAAAACTCGGCGCAGAGCGTGCGATCGAGCAGTTCAGTCAACCGGTCGACAAGGTACTCGAAAAGGCCAACAAGCACATTCTCAGCGCGCTGCTTCAAGGTTCCGGTAAGATCGATGAAGCCTTGGCGTTGTGTCAGGAACTATTGGATTCGGCGACAACTCCGCGCGAGAAATCCTCGATTTACATGCGGATCGCGGTGGCGCATGAATCCAAGAAAGAGTGGGACAAGGCGCGGGAATCTTACGAAAATGCGCTTGAACTCGAGAAAGACAATCTGTTCGCGCTCAACAACCTGGCCTATCTGCTCTCCGACAAACTCAATAGACCCGCCGAAGCATTACCGTATGCCAAGCGGGCGGCTGAGCAGTCCGATCACCCAGCCGTTCTCGATACGCTGGGCTGGGTTTATTACCAACTGGGCGAGTATCAGGATGCGATTGCGCAGTTTACGCGAATTCGCAGAACCGAATCCGACTTCCCTGATGCGGTGTATCACCTGGCCGAATCGTTCAGGCGGGCTGGCGACTTTGAAAAAGCCCGGACCGTTTTCGAGGAATTGGTCGGTAAAGATGCGAAGGGGATATCAAGCGACCTGGTTGCTAAGGCGCAAGAGGGACTGCGCCTGACCAACGAGCAGAATAGTGGTTAGATCAACGGATAAAGCGTCAGAATTTGACTCCCGGTAGGGACGCGCCGTTGCGCATGATGAACAATTGGATCCCGTCTTGAATTGGAAGTTGTTTCTTGACCAATCCATTTGCTTCGCAGACGGCTGACGTCAGGCGTGACTGCCTTTGCCGTATCGATTCCCATCTCGCCCAATTGCATGGATGACCATGGGCCCTTGGATTGCGATCGTATTTTTGATCTGTTGCTCGTTTGTCGTTTCCGGCGCGGAGACAGCCCTCTTTTCGCTGTCCGCGCGGGACCTTCGACAGTTTGGAAATTCTTCAAGCGCTTTGAAGCACCGCGTTCGCCAATTGATGCGGCATCCTCGCCGCGTCCTGATGACGGTCTTGATCGTCAACACTGCCGTCAACATCGGTATTTTCGCAATTTCGTTCCTCGCACTTCAACCCGCAGAATCGGACAATCCCCTTTGGAAAATCGTCAGTGGGATCGTTGCGCTGTTGGCTGTGCTGGTGTTTGGTGAAGTTGCTCCCAAAGCCATCGCCCTCGGTAATGCAAACCGAATCGCACCAATCGTCGCTCCAGTTATTCAAATGCTGCAATGGGTGACGTTGCCATTGAGTACAGCCCTTCGTGTGGTGCTGGTCGAACCCATCACGAGGCTTTTGGCCCCAAGCGAGCCGCTCGCAACCGAAGTGACGCCCAACGATCTCAAAGCCCTGGTCGAGTTGTCGGGCAAACAGGGCATCATCGATGCGCGCGAACACGAAATGTTACTCGGTGTGGTATCACTCCCGAGTATACTCGTCCGGTCCATCATGATTCCACGTGTGGATATTCGGGCCACGTCCGTCGAAGCCGATGGGGATTCGATTCGCAGACTTTTCAGCGAGTCCGGATTGAAGAAGATACCTGTCTACAGAAACGATCTCGACGATATCGTCGGGCTGCTTTATGCGCGCGATTTTTATCTGCGTCCGGACGAGTCCGTCGAGCGACTGATCAAACCTGTGTACTTTGTCCCTGAAAACATCAGTCTCGCCCAGTTGTCGGAAAACTTCACCGAAAAGAAAATACCGCTGCTCATCGTTGTCGATGAATTCGGTGGCGTGTCGGGGTTGGTTACGCTGAAGGACTTGTTCCGCAAGATCGTCGGTGAATTGGATCGATCCGAGACTATCGATACAGAAAACACGTTTCAACCGATCGACGAGCGTACCTATCGCATCTCCGGTTCATTGAGCGTTCAACCATGGCGTGAAGTTTTTAACGCGATCGTCAAATTTCCGGATGTGGACACGATGGGCGGGCTGGTGCTTTCGATCCTCGGTCGGTCCCCCAGGAAGGGCGATACGGTCCGCATTGGCAACATATCCATGACCGTCGACAAGTTGGATGGACGGCGAATCGATGAAATTCTCCTGCGGGCTGAACCCAAAGATCTAAATGCATTGGCGAGCGAGTTGACACCGTGATCTTCGCACTGCTCATATTGGCGACGCTGGCGGCGTTAGCACTGTCGGGATTTTATTCCGGAACAGAGACCGGGTTGTATTCGGTCAGTCGTCTCCGCTTGAAAATCGACGCGGAGAGCGGCAACCCATCCTCGATCAGATTATTGAGCGTTCTCGAGGACGACCGCAGAGCCCTATCGACATTACTGGTTGGAACGAATCTCTCGAACTATCTAGCCACCGTCTTCGTCGCGTACATTCTTACCAATGAGATGGGCGTCGAAGGCCGATCGACAGAGTTGTTCACGACGGCGATCGTAACGCCAGTTGTGTTTGTGTTTGGAGAGATTGTTCCCAAAACGCTCTATCAGCGTCATTCGGAAATTTTAATGGCCAAGGGCAGTTGGCTTTTCTGGATGTCCAGGATTCTGTTTGCCGTTCCTGTCAAAGCGCTCTCGATTGTCGCCGCGCCGCTGCTTCGATTGGCGAGCAATGAATCGGAGATCAACGCCAATGACCATCGACGCAATGTCGCGCTCATGCTTCAGGATGCCTTTGCTTCCGAAGAACACAGCGAAGTCCACGGCGAACTGATCGACCGTGTCCTGAATCTGACGGAACTTCCCCTCCATCAAGTCATGGTGCCGCGGAACCGGGTCATCTCTGTTGGGCTCGGTGCTTCACGACAGGAGTGTCTCGCCACCATTCGGAGAAACGCGCATTCGCGTCTGCTCATTTACGACAAAGACCCGCGCCATATCGTCGGGTTTGTTTCGACGCACACGCTGCTCGCCAACGACGACTGGATGAAACTCGAAGAGTATATCGAACCGATTCAAACGCTGTCGCCGCAGCAATCGGTGGCCGCCGCACTGATGGCGCTCCAAACCGAAGGAACTGCCATCGCTGTTGTCGTCGATCGAAGCAACCGTTTGCTTGGCGTGGTGACCTTCAAAGACCTGCTCGAAGAATTATCCGGCGAACTACATGATTGGTAGTAGAGCGTCTGGTGGTAGCTGAGCGGCTGAATGGCCCGCTAGGGACATCTGACGGACGCAATTCGCTTGTCACTTTCATTTTCAACGACCGCGGGCGAGCGGGATTTCTTGAATTCGCTCCTTCGTTCTGCAACAATACGTAGGGGTTTCAGGGGAAAGAGAGCCGGTCAACAGGCTTTTTTGCATCCCACACCCCATGTGTCATCATCCAGCAATTCATTCAGCAACGGAGAATCGAAGCATGTTGAACAGACCAGTCCGCGTACGCTCATGCGTGCCACAGATTGCGTTGGCAATTCCTGTCATCATGTTGTTGGCGGCTCCGCTTATGGCCATCGAACAAGTTGTGCGCAACGATTCGGTCGAGAATTTCTCAACGACCGTTCCGATCGGCGACTTTGTTCCAGGAGAACAAGGCGGTGCCCGACTGACGTCCCCGTGCAACGGAAGTATCGTCGCGGTTCAGGTGCTATGGGTTGAACCGCCTCCGGGTGGAAACCCCCAGTCATTGCAGGATGCCATTTTCGTTTACGACGGAGCCACCTTCCCAACGCCCGGTAGCGAACTGCTCTTTTTGGAAGGCCCGCTGCTGACCCCCAATGCGATCAACGAGTTTCGATTCACCGACGAAGCAGGGACGATCCCGATCGATGTACCGGTTACTGCCGGTCAACAATTCTATGTGACATTGCTGTTCGGAGAACCGACGGATGTCGCTGGCGGAAGCGCGAGCATCGTTCGCGACACCGACGGATGCCAAGCCGGCAAGAATGTCCTCTTCTTTGGCGGATTGTGGCGCGACTTCTGCCCGATTCAAATTCTTTTGCCAGGCGACACAGCCCTCCGCGCTGTGATCGATTGCGAAGAACCTGCCGGTGCCTGCTGCGACGTCAATGCAAGCTGCGATGACGATGTCGAAGAAGGTGACTGCGAAGATCCCGGCGACACATTCTTTGTCAACGAAGACTGCGGCGATGTGACCTGCCCCGTGCCTACCGGTGCTTGCTGCGATGGATCGGGGGGGTGCCTTGAAAATCAGTCGCAAGATTTCTGCGAGAATACCCTCGGTCGGATCTATGGAGGCAATGGCAGCACCTGCGCCGACGATGTCTGCAATACCGGCGCGTGCTGCATGCAGGACGGAACCTGTTCGGAATTGATCGGGTTGGTCTGCAATACGATGAACCCAACGAACTTTGAAGGACCGGGCACGACCTGTGCCCAAGCCTCTTGCGTTCAGCCGACCGGTGCATGTTGCGTGGACATTGGTGGCGGTAATTCCGTTTGTGTTCCTGGCCAAACGCAGGCCAACTGCTCGGGTTCTGGAGACGTCTGGCAGGGACCGTTTACCGCCTGCACGCCCGATCCTTGTGTGGCTGGCGACCCGGGCGACATGGACGATGACGGCGACGTCGATTTGGCCGACCTGCACCTGATCATGCAGTGCTTCGGGTCGGATGTCACCTCTGCGCCCGAGTGCGAGCAAGCCAACGCAGATGCCGGTAACAACGTGGTCGATATCGACGACTGGACGGCACTGGTCCCGCTCATCACTGGACCGTAAAATTCATCCTTTGCGTTTGAACAGGCGATTCAATCACGGTGGCGGTCGGTACGCCACGCGATTGATCTCGCCAGATTGCTCTTGCATGAATGGATGAATTCGAGATGGGCGACAATTCAAAACTGCGAGTACTCGATGTGGGCCAGTGCGACCTTGATCACGGCAACATCAAGCGGATGCTCAAGGAAAAATTCGATGTGTCCGTCGATCGCGCACGCGACAATGCCCAGGTCGATCACCTGCTTGATTTCCACGATTACGATTTGATTCTGGTGAACCGCATTTTCGATTCAGACGGCAGCAGCGGTCAGGACTTGATCGCGCGACTCAAATCGGGCGACAACCCCACCGAAGCGCCGGTCATGCTGGTGAGCAATTACGAAGACGCCCAAGCCACGGCTCAGGAGTCCGGCGCGGTCAAAGGATTTGGGAAAGCGAATCTGGAAGCACCGGAAACAAACGAACTGCTGGGGTTCTTCTTAAATGATGCATAAAGTCAATCCGCGCGTCTGAAGTCAATGCGCGCGACCTAACCCCACTCGAAGAAATCTTCCAACTTTGTCACCCTCAGAAGTTCGGATACGTTTGGACGCAGGTTCAGAACTTTGACTTTACAATTGGGCGCACAGGTTTTGCGAACCGCCAACATCGCCCCAAGTTGCTTTGAACTGATTGCGGGCAATTCTTCCAGATCGATCAGCACTTCGCGATGTGCGAACATCTCGATTTTCTGCTTGGCCAGATCGCTCAAGAGCGATTCGAGGTTGGCGGGATATTCGTACCCATGTTCAAGCGATGCCGGATCGAATCGAAATGTGACCTGCGATTCGGTGGATCGAATCAAGAAAGGCGAGAATTCCAACTTACCGGCCATCCTGTTCCTCTCGCGTCAACCGTCGTGTCTCAGTTGCGGCAGTGGTTTGAAGTCAATGAAGTCAAACATTGTGGGTCAATCCACCGCAACCTGCAAGTACCGATTGCGATCGATTCAGTCGAACACCTGACAAGCAGAATCAAAGGCAGTTGATGAAAACGCTCACGGGGTCAAACAAATCATATCCGGGGTTATCTTGCCAGGCGATGGTGGCGATGTCATAAAACTCGTAACAGATTCGCCAGCGGACTGCCACCGCGATATGCGTGATCAGCACAAACACAGATGCAACTTCGGCGATGCGATGTCGACGCAGCGAGAACAAAACGTAACCTGCCCCCGCGATCACCGTCATCTTAAAAACAAACAAGGCAGCCGGTCCGAATTCCAGTACCGCACGGGCGATGGGGTTTTCTTCGTGGAGGATTCCGTCGGCATGCGCTCGCATCGTCAGTATCAGATCGAACACACTGATCAGAGTGATGGCCAGAACAAAAAGCGCTACACGCCGTCCGCGAGCAGACAGCGATCGCTTCAGCCGCGCCGCATGGGTATCGACTCCGGGTAAGACCGTCATCAACGTCACCGATGAGGTCTCCCGAATGTCTTGATTGGCAAATACCTGCATCGCACAACCACCGTTTCTCTCACCCCACCGACATCGAGCCATCTACGCCCTATGCCAATCGAGGTCGGTCACCTATACTTCCGTCAGAAGCCCTATCCGCCCAAAGGGAACATTGGCCCAAAAACATAGGCCCAAAAAAACATAGGCACAGGTTCAGCATTCTTGACCCCTGGTTTCTATTGGCCGGAAATGGCGTTGGCCTTTCACAGAAGTCACGGATACGACCGCCAAAAACGAGCCCATCTCATCATGGACCCCAAGAGCCCGCCCAACCTTTCGCATCTAAACGACCAAGGCCAAGCGCGTATGGTCGATGTATCCGATAAATCCGTCACAACCCGAACCGCGGTGGCTACCGCCCGCATCACGAGTACGTCCGAAGTCATTGCGGCGATCTATTCTGGCAACCTGTCGAAAGGTGACGTCTTCAGCGTCGCACGCATCGCCGGGATACAAGCCGCCAAGCGCACGCCTGACCTCATCCCGATGTGTCACTCATTGGCACTCGACTGGGCGGATATCGCCTTTGAGCGCAACGGCGACAACGCCATCGTTATCCGAGCCACCGTTCGGACCTCAGCTCGCACGGGTGTCGAGATGGAGGCCATGACTGCTGCTTCTGTTTCTGCGTTGGCACTGTACGATATGGCAAAGAGCGCAGACAAAGGCATCGTCATCGGCCCCATAAGACTGGAATCGAAATCGGGAGGTAAGAGCGGTGACTACCGAAGAAAAGACAGAGAATGAAGCGATGAGCAACGCCCCAAAAGAATCGCAGTCGCACAATGCCACCGCCCATTCTTCAAGAACCGATCCCGTCAATCCAGCAAACCAGAAGGTTTACGAGTGGGCCAGACAGTGGGGCCTCAAACCGAGACAGGTTGTCGAAACTGCCCGCAAACTCGACATCCGCGTTCAAAACAGATTGACCCGTCTGGTTTCATCTGACGCCCAGCGCATCCTCGCGGAGATCAACAATCCGACGTCAGACACCGACGCCCAGCCGCCCAAGACCGATACCAACTAGCACCCAATCGCCGTTGGCTGTTTTTTATTGCGAACTCGCTATGATGCCGCCCGGGAAACACCTGCGACCTGGCTGCGATCGGCGGGGCAGAGTCAAGCCCAAACCCATACTGTGAAACAAGTTATGCAGATTAGAAACCTGGCGATTATCGCCCACGTTGACCACGGCAAGACCACGCTGGTCGATCAAATGCTTCGCCAATGCGGGCAATTTCGGGACGCCCAACTCACTGGCGAACGCATCCTCGACTCCAACGATCTCGAGCGCGAGCGCGGTATCACCATCACGTCGAAGAACATCGCCATCAGTTACAAGGGTACGAAGATCAACATCATCGACACGCCTGGACACGCCGACTTCGGCGGCGAGGTTGAGCGCGTCCTCAAGATGGCCGACGGATGTCTGCTGCTGGTCGATGCGTTCGAAGGACCGATGCCACAAACCCGTTTCGTACTTCGCAAAGCGTTTGAAGCGCACCTGCGGCCGGTGGTCGTCATCAACAAAATCGACCGCCCCGACGCCCGCCCGGACGAAGTTCATGACGAAGTACTCGACCTGTTCATCGAACTCGGTGCGGACGACGAAGCGCTGGATTTTCCAACGGTCTACGCTTCCGGCGTCAAAGGATTTGCAACGCGCGATCTCGATCACATCCCCGACAACATCAACGCATTGTTCGACATGATTCTCGACCATGTGCCTGCACCAACGTCAGACCCGAATGCAGCGTTGCAAATGCTTATTACGACGCTCGATTACAACGACTATGTCGGCCGCATCGGGATTGGCCGTGTCTTTGGCGGTACGCTCAAATCCGGTACGGATGTCATGGTGATTCACCGCGACGGTACGCAAGCCAAAGAGCGCGTTGCGGAACTTTACGCATTCGATGGACTGGGGCGTTCCAGAGTAGACAGCGTTTCCGCTGGTGACATCTGCGCTGTGGTGGGCGTCAAGAGTGTCGATATCGGAAACACCATCGCCGACCTCGAAAACCCGATGCCACTTCCCATTGTCAACATCGACGAACCCACGCTCAACATGACGTTCGGCGTTAATTCGTCGCCATTTGCCGGACAAAGCGGGCAGTTCCTCACAAGTCGCCAGATCCGCGACCGTCTCGATCGAGAATTGCAATCGAATGTCTCACTGCGTGTTGAACAGGGTGCATCGCCTGAGGAGTTTCTAGTTTCCGGCAGAGGCATGCTCCACCTTTCCATCCTGATCGAGAACATGCGTCGCGAGGGCTTTGAACTGACCATCGGCAAACCGCGTGTGATCTACCGCGAACTCAACGACAAGAAAACCGAACCGATCGAACTGTGTGTCATCGATGTGCCCAATGAACACGTCGGACCGGTGATGGAAATGATGGGCCCGCGTCGCGGAATCTGTCGCAACATGGACGCCCAGGAATCGCGCACACAAGTCGAGTTCACGGTGCCAGCCCGCGGGCTAATCGGACTGCGCAATCGCCTGCTGACAGCCACAAACGGTACGGCGATCATGCACCACAACTTTTATGAGTACGAATTCTTCAGAGGGTCGATCCCGGGGCGCGCCAACGGCGTGTTGATGGCCAGCGAACCGGGCCAAGCCACCGCCTACGCCCTGCAAAACCTGGCCGACCGCGGCAGCTTTTTTATCGCCCCGCGCGATTCTGTCTACGAAGGTCAGGTCATCGGCGAACACTGCCGCGAAAACGACCTACCCGTCAACGTAGCCCGCGAAAAGAAACTAACCAACATGCGGGCGGCTGGCAGCGACAAGACAGTCGTACTAAAACCACCGCGCGAGATGACGCTGGAGATGGCCCTCGAATTCATCGAAGACGACGAATACGTCGAAGTCACCCCCGACGCCCTTCGCCTGCGCAAACGCATCCTGAAAGAAAGCGAACGCAAGCGCATCCGCCGTAAATAGTGCCAGCAAGCGCGATGTAGAACTCATCAACAGTTTCTGCTTGAATTGGAGTTGGTTAGCTTGTCGCTCTTTCCACGATTAATCACATGTTATTCTTTCACATTTGATTCATGATTCACTGTTTGGTATGCGGTATTCGTCATCGGGCAACGCTTCAAGGAATTCAGTGACGACTCTAATGAAGCGGAGTGGCTCTTCTACGGATGGAGAATGAGAGCTCTTTTCAAAAATAACCAACTGACTCTTGGTCAACGCCTCGGCGATTTCGACTTGATTTAACGGAGGAGCGATACGGTCATGACGGCCGCCAATGATCAGCGCGGAACCTGTGTAATTCTTAAGCCTTGGCAACAGTTCCACACCAGCCAGCGTACCTTCCACTTTCCACTCAGGATCGGGGCCAATCATCGCGAGATAAACTCCGCGATTGAATTTGAATTCAAGAGGGTCGTCTTTTCTTTGTAACTGCGGATATAGTCGCCAATCGCTCTCTGGGTTGAAAAGAAGCAACTCATTGAGGTCCCGAAACATCGACGCAAGTGGTTCTTGCCCGGTTGAATGCCCGGCGTCATGCAGTTTAACTACTTTCTTCCATTTCTCGGGGTAATGGCGTTCGAGATGTTGCTTGACCAACTCGATATTTCTTTCCTGTAAGACGGTAGCACCGTGACACCCTGAAACAGAAATGACTGCCAAGGCATGTTCGGGATACTTTGCGGCGTATGCGAGGGCGACCATTGATCCATAGGAATGACCCAAGACCACGATTTTTGAGGTTCCCAATTTCTGTCTGACGGCTTCAATGTCATCGACATCTTTTTCGAGTGAGTATTCGACATTCTGGCCTTCTGAAATGACAGACTTGCCGCGACCGCGATTATCGACAAACACCAAGCGAGCGCATGGCTGCAGAAGAATATGTGTATAGCGAAACCGATCGGAATCAGCACCCGGCCCACCTGCGATTAGAAACAATGGAATTCCTTTTCCTATCGCTTCAAAGTGGATCTCAACTCCGTCGCTCGCGATCGCTTTATCCCATTCCGCACGGGCAATGCTAGAAGTGAGCAACCCCAGCGATAGCACAATGAACATGAAGACCCAGTGTTGGACCACGATTATACCTCCTTCGCACGCCGAGAATACTCAATTTGCCGAAGCCTTCAAACTCTACAGCGTACGGTAGGATTGCTGGCGCTGTTCTGCTCACGTTTTATCTGAACATCGCGAATGCGCACCGATGATCACAGGTTTTCAATGATTTGTGGGACAACATCGAACAGATCGGCGACGAGGCCTATGTCTGCTATCTTGAAGATTGGGGCTTCGGCGTCTTTGTTGATGGCTACTATGGTCTTTGCGCCTCGGATGCCGGCTGCGTGTTGGACGGCTCCGCTGATGCCTATTGCTATGTAGAGCTTCGGAGCGATGGCTTTACCGGTTTGGCCGACTTGGAATTCGTTGGGTAGCCAACCCGCATCGACAACCGCACGGGTTGCTCCGACGGCTGCTCCCAGTTTGTCGGCGAGTTTGCCGATCGTATCGAGATAGTCTGCCGACTTGATACCGCGGCCCGCACCGACGACTCGATCGGCGACGCTGAGGTCCGGGCGTTCAGATGCGGCGCGCTGGAGTTCTGCAAATTTCACGTTTTCGTTGGCTGATACACCGGCATCGAAAGATACGACTTCACCCGCACCGCCCTCGTTAGGTTCGCCCATTGCGGTTGGATCGACGGTAACCAAATGAATTGGCGAGTGGATGCGTTCGGTGCGAAGGGCCATCCCTGAAAACACCGGCCGCTGATAACACGTTGCGCCATCAATCTGCGTCAAGGCTGAGACGCCGCGACACATTCCGGCATCGAGCGCGCCTGCCAGCCTCGGGAAGAAGTCGCGAGCGGTCGTTGCCTCGCCACCCAGCACACGATCGAATCCGTGTTCCTTGACGAGTTTGCAAATGGCATCGGAAAGCGTATCGGCAAGGTAGTGTTCAAATGCCGGTGCATCGATGGTGTATAGCGTTTCCGCACCGAACTTGTTCAATTCGCCAACTGCATCGCCCAGTTGGTGGCCGACCAAAACCATTGAAAACGCACCGCCGTCTTGAGCGGCAAGGTCCTGTGCCATTCGGATGGTGGCGCGGTTGGACGGTTTGAGTTTGCCCAGTTGCATTTCAGCGACGACGAGGATTTTCACTTCAATGGCTCCATTTGCTTTTTGAGATTCTTGAATGCGCAGTCGCTAGTCGACGAGCTTCATTTCTTTCAGCGTGGCCACCAACTCATTCGCATCGGCGACCATTTTGGCTTCTCCGCTTCGGCCTTGTGGAAGGCTGTAGCCTTCGACCGTAACGCGGGCGTCGTTCTCGATGCCCAACTCACTGAATCTCAAGCGCTCCATTGGGGCTTTCTTGCTTTTGATCAGGTTGGGCAATGTGGCATAGCGCGGTTCGTTCAGGCGGAGGTCGCAGGTGATGACGGCTGGCAACTTGACATCGAGTACTTCGACACCTTCGTCGGTTTCACGACCAACCTTTACGCGCGATTTGTCGTCATTGAATTCGATCTGCGACACAAACGTCGCCTGCGGCCAACCGAGAATCCCCGCGAGAATCGGGCCCACCTGCGAAGCGTCGTCATCGGTCGCTTGCTTACCCATGAGAACGAACGCGGGTTCTTCCTTCTTGACCACTTGCGCGATCGCTGCGGCTAACTGGTAGGCACCGAGCTGGCGATCTTCCGGATCGATCAACGTAGCGCGGTTGGCGCCCATGGCGATTGCCGAACGCACTTGGGCCATCTTCGATTCATCGGTGACCGAGACGACGCAGATGTCATCGACGCCCATGTCCTTGAATTGAATCGCCTGCTCGACTGCGATCAGGTCGAAGTAGTTGGCAACGTAATTGACAGAACCGCTCTTGCCCTGTTCGGATTCGATCCAGGCTGCCGGCGGCGTGTTTGGATCGGCGACGGGCTTGACGGTGACGAGGATTTTCATGACGACTCCAGAGAAGATTCTCGCAAAAATCGAAGATTAAAAAGAATGAACGCGGCATTGTAGCGATGGGTACAAGGAGGGGCAACGTGGGTGTTAAGGGCTTGCATATAGGGGTTTTTGAAATAGGCCCCGTGCCTCACGCTTCGGCGCGCCGAATGAACTCGGTTTCATCGATGACTTCGACGCCTAGTTTTTCGGCCTTCGCGAGTTTCGAACCTGCTTTTGCTCCGACGACGAGCAGGTCGGTTTTCTTGCTGATGGATTTGGAGACCTTTCCGCCGAGCGATTCGATCAGTTCGTGGGCTTTGTTGCGGGTCAATTCTTCGAGCGTACCGGTGACGACGACGGTTAAGCCTGCGAACGGTCCGGAACTGTCGGTGGACTTTTTCGGTTGGGTGAGATTCACGCCTGCATTGCGCAATCTGCGGATAACGTCGCGGTTGGATTTGTTCTGAAAGAACGTGTGAACACTGGCAGCCAACTCGTCGCCTACACCATCGACTTCGAGAAGGTCTTCGACGGTGGCGGCCATCACCGTGTCGATGTTTTCAAAATGTTCCGCGATCGCTGCGGCTGTCGATCCGCCCACGAAGCGAATGTTGAGGGCGGCGAGCAGTTTTGAAAGCGGTTTCTCTTTGCTTGTTTCGATGCCCGCGAGAAAGTTGTCGGTGCTTTGCTCGCCCATGCGTTCGATGGCGGCGATCTGGTCGCGCTTCGTGTGAAGCGTGTAGAAGTCGGCGCAGTCCCTGACGAGTCCGGCATCGACGAGTTGTTCGATCAATACTTTGCCCGCGCCCTCGATGTCCATCTGGTCTCGATGGCAGAAGTAAATCAGGCGTTCCTTTCGTTGGGCGACGCAATCGATGCTTGTACAACGCAGGTACACACCGCCTTCGTCCTGTTCGACCGGCGAGCCGCAGGCTGGGCACTTGGTGGGGCGTTTGATGGGCTTGGCGTTCTTGGGGCGTTTTTCGGTGACCACGCGGACGACTTGCGGAATGATCTCGCCAGCTTTCTCCACAATGATGGTATCGCCGATGCGTACGTCGAGGCGTTCGACCTGGTCGAAGTTGTGCAGCGATGCGTGTCGAACGGTGGTTCCGGCTAACAGCACGGGTTCCATTTTGGCCCGCGGCGTGATCGTACCGAGTTTGCCGACTTGGAAATCAACATCAAGCAGGACGCTTTCGCCTTGTTCGGCTTCGTATTTGTAGGCGATGCACCAACGCGGATAGCGGCTTGTAAATCCGAGTCGTTCGCGTTGTTTGCGCGAGTCGATTTTCAGGACCATTCCATCGACTTCGTATCCGAGCGTTGCCCGCGTCTCGCCGAATGCCTTGCAAACATCGATCGCCGCATCGATGCTATCCACGCATTTGACGTCGGTATATACCGCGACCCCCCACGAACGCATAAGTTCATAAAGTTCGAGGTTCGAGTCGGGAAAGTCGTCGAGCGGTTCCAGCCGTCCAACACCGTGCGCGCTGAACGCCAAACCGCGTCCGACGATCCTGGATGGGTCGAGTTGTTTGAGTGTGCCGGTGGTGGCGTTTCTCGGGTTGGCAAATGGGGCTTCTCCGTTGGCGATGCGTTTTTCGTTGAATGCGTCAAACGCTATTCGTGGCCAATAGATTTCTCCACGTATGTCGATGACTCTTGGAATATTCTCTCCGCCGAGTCGCAACGGCACGGATTGAATTGCCCGACAGTTGGCAGTCACGTCATCGCCCCTCGTCCCATCACCCCGGGTGGCTCCCAAGGTCAACAAGCCGTATTCATAAGTCAGTGAAATCGCCACGCCGTCGATTTTGGCATCGACGAGGTACGAGTACGCTTCGCCCTCAAGTCGCTTTTGGATGCGTTGATCGAATTCGCGGAGTTGCGATTCGTCGTAGGTGTTGTCTACGCTAAGCATCGGGACGGCATGTTCGACATGTTCGAATCCTGACAGCGGTTCGCCGCCTACCCGCTGCGTGGGCGAATCGGGGGTGATCCAATCGGGATGTAGTGTTTCGATTTCGCGGACGCGCTCGAGCAGACGGTCATACTCGCGGTCGGAAATGTTCGGTTGGCCCAGCGCATAGTACCGCCGATCATGCTCGCGGATTTCTTCACGTAGCCGATTCAATTCTTTATGTGCATCGTTGCTCATCGCTGATGATTCTAATCTTCAACGATGCGATGATAAACCGTCAACGGGGAGCCGCTCTTTTTGACAATCTTGCGGCTACTCTTCAAAGATGTCGACGATGGATTTGTTGCGGGCCAGATACGTGAATACTTCGGCGACGTCTTCGTTGTGCATGCGGACGCAGCCCATGGATTTGTTGCGGCCGATGGATTCTGGCTCGATGGTTCCGTGGATGCCATAGCTCTGTTGGCCGACGGCTTTTCCGGCAATACCAACCAGTTGAATCCAGCGTTCGCCCAGCGGATTTTCGGGATCATCGGCGAGGACAATCTTCCCACCGCGTGGCGGGTGGTACGTCGGGTTTTCGAGTTTCTCGCCCACGCGCCATTTGCCCGGGGGCGTTGAGCCGTGTTCGCCGAGTCCGACCTTGTAGTGACGAACAAAGGTTTCCTTCAGGTAGATGTCCATGCTGAACGTTGTCGGATCGATCTTGGCATGGAAGGGGCCGTGTACGACCTTGATGTTTTGCCCGACGCGAATGCGGTTTTTATTGGCGATGCCGTTAATCGTCGCGAGAAAGTCGTCCGTTACTGAATATTGAGTCGCAATCTTGCTGAGCAGATCGCCCGCCTTGATCGTGTACCGTGAAACAAACGGATCGCCATCGATAATCGCAGGGCCGAAAATCGTTTCATTACCGATTCGCGTCAGAGCGGCCCGTGCTTCGATCAACTGATCGCGCGACAACCCATGCTTGACGGCATCGGTCAGGTGTTCGCGAGCGGCAACCAAATCGCCGTTTTGACTTTCCTGCATGCCAACGGCGAAAAGCTTCCGCGCTTTCTCGCGATTTTCCTCGGATTGCTGCATCCGGTTTTCAGGAAGGGCTTGTTCTGTCGGGTTGGCGCCTTTCTCTGCAACATGGCGGCCCGCACCACCGTCGGAAATTTCGGGCCTGGCTGAGGTCAGTCTTGGCATGGTGCCGCGCTTGTTGGTTTCGGCGCTGGCGACCGTCAAATCATCCAAGTCAGAGTTCGTTTTCGCGGTGGCTTCGGGGCTGTCTTCCAGCACTGGGCTGAGGAACTGTGAATAAGTCCAGACACCGACGGCAGTGATGATGAATCCGGCGATCCAGATGCCATTGCCCCGATACCTGTAGCCTCTTTTATGACGGGGTGCGTTTCGGTTGCGAAGTGCCATAATGTCAGCCTCCTTGCTGAGCGCGGACTTGAGCGGTGGGGTCCGCAAACTGGCGATCAAAACTGAGTGGTGGGTGGACGATCCAATCCGGGTCAATCATACGAAAAATCACTCGCATGACAAGGGATTCGATGTGCGAAATTCACAGTCGGTGCGCGACGAAGAATGCAACAATTATGTTTGTCTGTAAGTCGCTTAATCAACCGGGCCAAGGTCGGCACTGCAATGCGGACAGGCATACCGTTCGTCCTGCGCACGCCGAATCACCCAGCGTCCGTTGCAAGATTTGCTGTTGCATCGGTGGGCTGATTGACCTGTTTCTTTTGAACACTTCGGACACGTCACTGGAAAGTCGTCAAAACCGAAAGGCCGATCGATCACGAACATCTTCGTACATTCATCGTTGGTGCAAATCACCCGATGATCGGTGGTGGTGGCTTGGTCTTTAACTTCGACATTTGGCGCCCAAAGGTCGGCGAACCACGAAATCGTCAACGCACCGACGATCGCGACAATGCCGTAGGTCATATAGCGAATAGCTGGTGTGTGCCAGAACAGGATCGGTTCGTCTCGACAGGTGTCGTACCATTCGCGCAGCCTGGCCTTGGTAGCGGGGATGCCCTCGCGGATGGCGTCAATGAGCAGTCCCAGTTTCGGTTCTTTGCCGACAGGCATGGTGCGCGATGATCCTGTTGGATGGAGTCGGACTGTTTGCGTTTTTCGCGCTTGGAAATGCGAAAGCAGGATTGTAGGGTCTGCGGTGTTGCGGGGTCAACGTGAAGCGGTTTTGACCGCAAACAAGTAGCGGAGCAGGCCGTTGTGCAGCGCATCCACCATTTCTGGCGGCATCGGACTCGCGCACTCCCCCCGACCTGCCCCGCTGGCGCGTACGGCGAGTGGACTACAAGCAGGCAATGCTTGAGCTCACCCGGATCACTCGGTTCATCCGGACCGTCTTGGTTTTTGGTGCGTCCTGGCTATGCGGCGGGAAGTACTACCGGGACCAACCGGCAAAGCATAGCCACCCTGAATCGACCTGATTTGAAGAATCAGACTTAGACGAAACACCTCCGAAATTCATGGGCAGATAACCGACGTTTTGATCCATAAATCGCCCGTGAAAGCTGTCGGTGTCCTGCCCGTTTTCATTGATTCGG
This sequence comes from Alphaproteobacteria bacterium, assembly GCA_028285105.1. Lineage (GTDB taxonomy): Bacteria > Planctomycetota > Phycisphaerae > UBA1845 > UBA1845 > UBA1845. Next base: position 208,297 of record JANQQE010000014.1, on the reverse strand, counting down.
CAAACCAACTGTCTGGACAATCCGCCGCAGTTAGCCGGTCCGGGCGGCTGGGGCTGACACAGACGAAAGATTTCAAAAAAACACAATGCATTTGAGGGGGCTGGGAGGGGCGATTTCGGCTGCCGGAGTGCTACGTCGAGTCGCCGCAATTAATCTCATAAAGCATTATAAAATAATGATTTGCAATCCAAAGGAGCCAATTCTTCGAAGCTTTTCTGGTCGTTGACGGCCTTCTGACCCATGGCTATAGTCGCCTTCGATAGTCGGTCGTTGATTTCCAAAACTTCACAGGCCATGTGGCGGCGATTTTTGACCGTCGGGCCAGACGGATATTGCGGCTTTACACTTAGCCGTGGCGCGCTTCCGGCGCTGGAATAATCCAGCGCCGGAAGTTGTATTTTTGGGGAAGTTGTATTTTTGGCGCGAGCATTCTTGACGGTGAATCCGAATTGCGGATAACCGTCGGGCATGTCCGGCCAACCGAAACCAAGCACGTTTCAACTGACATCCGCCGCCGTCACCAACCACCAACGCATTTGCCGCGAACATTATCGATTGACGCTGAACTGCCCCGACTTCGGCGATGCCAGACCGGGTCAGTTCGTCCAACTTAGCCCCGAGACGATTCCGCAATTAGACGATTGCGATCGACACACAGGGGACGGTTATGGAAGTGATCAAGAAACCAGTCTGAGTACGCCGGCGCTTCCGTTTCTTCCGCGGGCGTTCAGCATCGGCGGGTTGCGGCGACGCGGCGCGAATTGCGAGATTGATGTCATTTATCGCGTGGTCGGTGTCGCAACAGAGTGGATGGCCACCCTACGATTGGGGCAGCACATTTCAGTCTTGGGTCCACTTGGTCAAGCGTTCCCAATCATTCAAGAAAAGCCTAAAGCGTTTCTCGTCGGCGGAGGCGTGGGCATTCCGCCGCTGCTCTGGTTGGCTGAGGCTCTGACGAATGCAGGTATTGCAGCAACCGCACTGATCGGATCGACCACCAAGGAACTGCTTCCGTTGGAACATGCCGGTAATCCCGCACCATGCGAACAAGCGGCTGAAGCGCGCTTGACGTCAACCGAATTTGCACAAGCCAACACGCCCGTCATCATCAGTACCGACGACGGAAGTTTCGGCTTCAAAGGCAATGTCGTCGAGGCATTTCAAGCCCACACCCGAGTCAACTCAATCGATCAGAGTAGGACAGTCGTGTACACGTGCGGTCCCGAACGAATGATGCAAGGCGTTTCCGAATTCTGTGCACAGAGCAACTACGAATGCTACATCTGCATGGAGCGATCGATGGCCTGCGGCGTGGGAACATGCCAATCGTGCGTCGTAACATTACGATCACAAGGCCCTCGCAACTGGCGGTACGCCCTATGCTGCACCGAAGGACCGATCTTCGCGAGCAGCCAGATCATTTGGGAATAGTGGAGTTTCTTGGTCGTTGGGTCCCCCATCCTTCCAGGATGGGGGACGGAAAGTGTCACGATCTGGCATTAGAAGACATGCAATATGGAGGGGCTCCATCAGTCCCCCAACCTGAAAGGGCGGGGCACCCATGTCAGTCAGCTTTGATCGTACTTCAACTGCTGGCTGACCGGTACTTGCTTAGCGCCCATTTGAAAACGAGCGACGACGTCAGCAACAGTGCCACTGCGATAAACAACGCGTAGGCCACGAGGTACGGTTCAAACACGCGGACCATCACGTTGGCTGGCAGGTTGGCGACGATGAGTACGGGGAAGATGAACGTCAGCGCGAACCACAATACGCCGCGCGCCATCGGTTTGTAGATTTCGGCTGGGTACTTGGAGCAACTTGTCAGGTAAAACCAAAAGTGCGATGCGCTGGTTTGCCGGATGAGCCACACGCTCGTGGCGCTGAACATGAACATCAGCGAATACAGCGTCATCACACCACTGCAGACCAGGACGAGAAACATTGTTACGTGTTGAAACGTTAGCGCGACTTCCAGTTTGGAAAATGCATACACACACAGGATCACACCGAGCGGAATGTTGGCGATCGCGGTGTACGAGATACGCTCCAACGATAGCAGAAACTGCGTGTTGGCTGGTTTGAGCAACACAAAATCCAGATCGCCGGTTCGTATCTGCGCACTGATTCGTTGAAGGTTGTCGAAGAAAAACGCTTCAAAAATGCTGGAAATCAAAAAATGCGTGCCCAGCAGAAACAGGTACTCATGATTTGACCAGCCGTCCACATTGCTGGTGAACCTGAAGATCACCTGCACGAACACCAGCATCATCCCCAGCCAAAGGATTTCGCTGACGATGGTAACGAGGAAGTTCACGCGAAAGCTCAACTCGCGCACCAAACCGTTGCGCGCGAAGCAGAACAAAATGCGACCGTATCTTCCGAGCGTTGCCGCCACCTTTAACCTCCAAACGCCGCGTAGCGACGCAGACCGCGCCGCCAGCCGAATGCCACGACCGTTGAAAGAATCGCGATCCAAATGCACTGTCCCGCAATCACCTCACCGGCTTGCGTTGGATTCATCTTGCCCATCAGCATCATCACCGGGAAGAACGTTTCATACGCGAATGGCAAAAGCGTCACCGAACGTTCCAACCAATCGGGCAGCAGCGTCAGCGGGAACTGGTGGCCGGAAAGAAAGTATTGGCTGACCATGAAGATAAACATGAAGCTGGTCACTTCCATGAACCAGAATGAAAGCAGACCGATGGTCATGTTGATCATGAAACCCAGAAAGAACGAAAGCACGAGCGAAAGAATGCAAAGCGGCCAAAGTTCAGTCGCCGGCCAACCGGGCAGGAATTCGCGACAGAGATAGAACACGAGACCATAAGGGAAGGCGGCCATCACGAAGTAGACGGACTTGTGTGCCATCCGCAAATGAAGGTGATAGATCACGTAGGACAGCGGTTGGACAATGAACTTACGCAGGTTGCCTTCGCGAATGTCAGCCGCCAACGTCGAAGCCAACCCGGGCATCGATCCGAACGCCCGCGAAATCATGACGATCAGGTAATACGACACCATCTCGCCGTATTGCAGGTTGCCGATCTCTTCGCGACCGGCGCCTGCATACACGGCTCGCCAAAGCGCAATGGTGGTAACGATCGGCGCGAAGCGCAAGAACGTGCCCAACAGAAAATCAGTGCGATAAACGAACCGGTCCGCGAGGGCGATTCGAAAGACTTGCCAATACTTGCGCATATACCCCGCTTAGCCTTTTCGTCCCAATCGACTGGCCGTCGCCGTGAACATGGGAAGCATGGGAAAGGACATTCCTAGAAACCGCAGTCTGTCGATTTTAGGTGAAGAACCGGATTCGTCCACGTCGATCTTGTTCCTCTGGGATCGCGTCATTGATGCCTGTCTATATGTGATGCTTATCTCAATGCAACTTCAAGGAGATTGTCCGCCATGAGTCAACGCGAAAAGAGCAAGAACGATCGAGGCCGAAGTCGCTCCATCAAAGCCCGCGATCGCGCTCAAATGTACTTTGACGATTTGATGATCGACGAATACCTCAATGATGAAGACGCCAGCGATGCGCACGAGCGCGAAGTGGTCAAGGTGCGCTACGGTGTGCGGCGGTTGGCCGACCATCTTTCCGATTCGACGATCGCCTACCATGTTCTGGGATTGGGTGACGATGCGCCCGAGTCCGGCGAGTCGATGGAACTCAATGTGATCGATGACTGTCCGCCGTTGCTAACGCGACCAGCAAGTACAGGCGACCACGTTTCGCAACCCTCGCCGGAACAATTTTCGCTGAAGGGAATCCTCAGCGGCATGGCGTATGGAACGGCGGCTGGTCTGGGGCTATTACTCGTTTTGCGAATGCTCGTCTGACAAAACGCGCGGGATCGTCCGGCGATATTTTTTTGTGGCTCACGCGCGTTAACGTCATTCCCGCTTGCGCGGGAATGACGACAGAGGGCGGTGGGCACGGCCCACCCTACGACTTAGCCGCCGACGAATCTACGAACCCCGAACCATCAACGAAACCCTAACCGTCAACAAATCGCACCGCATGAATTGGTGGGAGATTCGCCGAAATCGTTTCCCACGAATCGCCTTGATTGCTTGAACACCACAGTGAACCGGTGGTGCTGCCGAATGCCAGACGACTTCCGGTTTCATCGACGTCCAGCGCATGTCGAAACACCAGATCATACGCATCTTCTTGCGGCAGGCCGTCGGTCAGTACGTCGAACGTTTTTCCACCGTCTTTCGTACGGGCGACGACCACCTTTCCATCCACCGGGATCCGATGTTCATCTTTGACGGCAGGGACAAACCAGGCGATGTTCGGATCGACGGGATGAACTGCCACCGCGAAACCGAACGTCGAAGGTTTGATGGCTGGCACATCAATCCAACTTTTTCCGCCGTCTACGCTTTTGAATACGCCATTGTGATGCTGCGTCCACAGGTGATCGGGTTCGCTTGGGCACTGAACGGTGCGATGTGGATCCTGAATATGCCCGACTTCGCGCATCTCGGGCGGCATGTAATCGGCGTACATGCCGTCGCTTCGGCATACCCACGTGTCTCCGCCGTCGTGGGATTGCCAACTGCCGCCGCATGAAATACCCACGGTCACATGATTCGTATCGCGCGGATCGACGCAGATCGAATGAATGCCCGGGTAGTCGTAGCCGCCACCAAACCACTCCTTGCGGGTCGGTTCGTTCCAAAGTGCTTCGTTAAGTTGCCAGGATGCGCCGTGATCGGTTGAGCGAAACAGTCCACCGGGCAATGTTCCGCACCAAATCACGCCGGTTTCGTCCGCACCGCCGGATTCCAACGCCCAGATGAGTTCAAGGCTCCACGGGATTTCCATGTCTTTGTAAGGGTGGCGAATGGGTTCGACATCGTCGGGACGCTCGGGATAGGTCGGTGTTGCAATTTCTTCAAACGTCGCCCCGCCGTCGGTCGAGCGATGCATCTTCGCGCCAAAGTGACCGTGCCCAACGGCGGCATAGACCGAACCGTCGCGCAGATCGGGCAACACCATGGTGACCGAATCGCCCAGGAATGCAGCCTGTTCGATTTTCCAACCGGAACCACTGCGGTCGATGCGAAACAAACCCTTGCGCGTGGCGACGAACATTCGATCACTCATGGATGTTGCTCCATTGGAGTCTTAATTTGTTGTTAATACCTGGCTGTATTAACCGCCAGACAATGCTTGCATGATGTATACCGACGCGCCATCGGGCACCGGATCGGTCAGGTTGGCGCGATCTTTGATTTGAGTACCGTTGACAAAGACGTTCATGTGTTTGCGGACCGCACCGGCATCATCGAGAACGTAACCACGGGCTTTCCCGTTGGATTCAAACACAGCCTCCAGCACTTCGCGCACGTTCGAACCGTTTACTGCACACGGCGGACATTCGACGTGTCGTTGAATGTTGTCTGTGAAAGCAACGTTTATCATCGCACACACCGTTTGATTCCAATTTAGTTGAATTCTGCCCGATCCGACCTCATTCTAAACGGAGACACAAGGTGGCTGTCAAGTCGTAACGCTTGCCTTCCTCAAAATGGGTCATCAACGACCGTCCGATTACGCCACCGGCGCTTCAGCGCTGAAAACATCGCCGATGACTTCTTCGATCGGGATTTCTTCGATGGCGATATCGTCCACGCCGAAATTCGCGAGAAAATGTCCGGTGAGTTCAGGCACCTGGGCGCGATCGACTTTCAGCGTGACGGTGGGATCTGCGAGTTCCATCACTTCGCCGAACTCATCGAATCGTTCCGGCATCTGGCCCTCGTGAAAACGGAATTTGATGATCTTGTGCTGGCTGAACCGCTCGACGATTTCGTTGAGTCTGCCATCGAACACGATGCGACCATGATTGATGATGACCACGCGCTGACAGAGCGCTTCGATATCTTGCATGTAGTGACTGGTCAGCAGCACGGTGATGTTGTTGTCGCGGTTGTATTCTCGAAGGCAGGTACGGATGTTGGCTTGCGAGACGACATCGAGTCCGATCGTCGGTTCATCCAGCAGCAGCACCTTGGGTGAGTGCAGCAGCGCGGCAACGAGTTCCATTTTCATTCGTTCGCCGAGGGAAAGTTCGCGCACCGGTTGCGACATCAGATCAGCGATACCGAGGAGTCCGGTCAATTCTTCAATGGTCTTGTGATAGCTCTGGTCGTCAATGAGGTAGATTTCTTTAAGTAACCTGAACGAATCGACGGCAGGCAGGTCCCACCAGAGTTGGTTCTTCTGCCCCATGACCAACGCAAACTGTCGCCGATAGGCGTTCTCGCGTTTCCAGGGTATGTATCCAAGAACGGTCGCCTCGCCCGATGTCGGAAAGATTAATCCACTGAGCATTTTCAGTGTGGTGGTCTTGCCGGCACCGTTGGGACCCAAAAACCCGACGATTTCTCCGGCATCGATTTGGGCAGAGATGCCATCGACCGCTTTGACCGTGCGGTATTCGCGACGCACAAAACCTTTGAGCGATGCAATCAAACCTTCTTTCTTGGTGTGGACGCGGTAGGTCTTTCGCAGATTGTCGATCTTGATGATGGGCATCGGGCTGATTTTACCGGACACCCGAACTTTGACCAGCCACCCAAAATCTTGACCAGCCACCCTGTCGGATCGGTCGCGGTTATCGCGCCTTCATCGGTAACGCACACATCGTAAGATTTACGTGATCGTCCACCGATATCTAGGTAGAGGAAACCTTTCGTGAGCGGGAAACATGCAAGTCGCCTGTCCATATTGCGCCGCGCCCAACGAACTCGACGATCAGATCGCCGGGCGCACCACGCGCTGCCCGGGTTGCGGCAAGTCGTTTATCGCCCCGGACGAGTTGGCTGTCACGGGCCAGCGACATACGTTTATCCCGTTCCCCGTCGCGTCGGTTGTATTGCTGCACTTCGTTTCGTGCGGTCTTTTCACACTGATCTACTTGAATCAATTGCACGAACGGATGCCGCGACTTCGCCAGAACGATCCGTCAGCCACCGTCGCTTTGGGGTTGTGCTTTGTCCCATTCGTCAATCTGATCTGGTTTCTGTTCAGTTTTCACCGCCTGTGCATACGCATCGATGAACAGCGGCGCTTCAACGGACTTGAACAAAACGCACCGACTTGGCTGGCATTGCCCTTGTGTTGTTTGTTAATCGCATCGGTCGCAGCCGCTTTCTTCATTCAGGGTGGCGTGTATCTGTTGATCCTGATAGCCGCCAGCCTCCTGCCTCTGTTCGCTGCGCTCGTTCAGAATGCGGTGAATGGATTGAGTGAACGCGAAGTCAGCGCACGACTCGCAGCCGTCTGAGTATGCTTCCCAACTATTCGAAGCGCTTGATCAGGTCTTCTATTCCAGATACAGCTCTTCGTTCGTCTTGATTTTGGGTTTGGTCTGCAATGACGTACTTAGTTGTTTGACATTGATTGCCCTGAGAGGCGAGATTTCGATCGTTGCCTGCGGTTCTTTCTTTGAGTTGCGCAGTACGTCGACTCCACATGATTCCAGCCACGACGCTGCTCTGCGTATCATGTCGCGGCGGGCAGTGGCGGGGCTGTCCACACCCTCGGCGTTCTTGACTGGGCTGAAGCAATCCTCACGCCGCTGCTCGAGGACGATGGATTTCGTGGCCAAGGGGATGGCGTCGAAGATGAACATTTCAAACTTTGTTGCGTTGGGTGAATCCGGTTGGACGGTTGTCGATGCAATTGCGTCGTAGTACTCCACTTTCTTGCGGGCGCGGTGCCAGGGCAGGCTGAGTTCGCCGCCACCGGTCAGGCTTTCGACATACGATCGGTTGATCAGGTGGATGGCCACACTGCCTGCATTGAGTTTGCGCGAGCCGTCTGCGTTCTTCGCGTGGGCCAGGCTGTCGGGTAAGTCGGAGTATTCGATGACCTGAACGCGCCCGTCGATGCTGACGAAGTTGCCGACCTTTTCGAGATCGTCGGCTTTGGGAACTGCGATGCTCGACATCTGCGATTCGCTGTTGGCATGCAGACCGATGAATAATGGGTCGGCTGGCGAGACGAGCGGATTGTCGACCTGAAAGTAGCTGAATATTTCAACGCCGCGGCGCTTTGCATCTTCGAGAACGCCCCGGTCGCGCATGGCGAGCAGGCTTCCACCGTGCCCGTTTGGCGAGAGCGCGACGGCATGCGGCGAGGCGAGAATGATCTTGCCGTGATCATCGACGGCTGGCATGACGCCCTGTTCAAAGAAGTAAACGTCGCCTGGGTCGAGGCCGAAGTTGTTGTACTCTTCAAAAAATGCTCGCGTCGGCGCGTCGGTGGCGGAACTGGTCATCACGTACCAGGGTATCTTGCAACCGAACGTGTTATTGAGATTCAGGATGTTTTCGGCGAACAGTTGAAAGAGTGTTTTGCTCTTAATTGGTGAAATCGGAAACGTGCCCTTGGGTGCGTCGAATCCAAGTCGCGTGCCCTGACCGCCAGCCACGACCATCGCGCCGACCTTACCACTTGCGAGCATCATTTCGCCAGTCTTGATAGCACTGGCGTAAAGTTCGAGTTGATCGTCACTCGGTCGATGCGGATAGACCGGTGGGGCGTCGATTTTGGATTCGTCGATCGGGGGCGTCTCGCCGACTTTTTCACTGAGCAGTTTTGACAGCGTTGCGAAATCGATGTGCTCGATGTCGTCGAGCAACGCTGAACGCTGATCGTCCGACAGCGATTCCCAGTATTGAAAAAGGTGTTGCTGGCCGAATTCGGTTGCTGTTTGGCGTAAGTGATCGTCGCGTTTCAAAGTGTTCTGCCTGTTTAGAAAATGCGGTTATCCTGCCATGAGCGTCAGCGTCAAGCGTGCTGGTCCGATACACCTATAGGGTCTCGGATCATGTGTCAATCGACGGAAGACAACTGGCATCTGCCAAGCGAGGAACGCGACGCAGCGCTGTCACGACGTGAATTTGTCGTCAGGTCAGCCGTGGCGGCCGGTACGCTTGCGCTCGGACCGATCCCGCTATCGGCATCGGATCGAACAACCAATCGACATGGATTGAGGCAAGTCCGCGTCGTCCAGGCCCACAGCGAGCATGTCATCAAACCGCTTGGTATTCATGAAGACGTTCTGCGCGATCTGGTGGAACTGGTTGTGACGCGCCTGAGTGGCAAGGAAAAGGCGGCTGACGCTTGGCACGCCTTTCTGAAGGCTGACGATACGATCGGACTGAAATTCAATCGCAACGGTGCTGACACCATCGCGACAACCGGGCCCATGCTTCGTGCCTTGGTTGCATCTCTTGAAGATGCCGGGTTTCAACGTTCGCAGATGGTTGCCGTTGAAGTGTCTGAAGAATTGCGGTCAGCCACACAAACGCAAGCAGCCGAACCAGGTTGGTCCCTTGAGCAATTCGATTTCGGCAGCGGTTCGGATCGGTTGGCCAAATGGCTGGATCAGGTGACTGCGATCGTCAATATTCCGTTTCTCAAGACGCACAACCTTGCGGTGATGACGGGCGCGATGAAGAATATTTCGCACGCTGTGGTCAAGCATCCTGCGCGGTATCACGCCAATGGTTGCTCGCCGTTTATTGGAGACATCGTGGCGCTGCCGCAGGTGCGCGACAAGTTGCGGTTGCACATTGTTGACGCGCTGCGGGTTGTTTTCGATGGGGGTCCGGTCGCTCGCGAAGACATGATCTGGGACGGTGGCTACGTGATTGGCGGGACGGATCCGGTGGCAGTGGATGTCACTGGATTGCACCTGATCGATCGGGTGCGGAAAGCCGTCAGTCTGCCGTTGATTGGGGAGACCAGTCCTCCGGCATACCTGGAAGCCGCCGACGCCCGTGGTGTGGGCACGAGCGAGATGCATAAAATAATGCTTGAAAAAGTAAAGCTTTAGGTGTTTGGTGCCAGATGGAAATTGGCCAATCCGCCTTGGCTGCTTAATTTCGCACAGTTTGAGTTGAATCGGGCTGTGAGGATCGCAACAGGCCGCTCTTGGTGGTTGGATGTTGATTGACTGCCACCAATGGCGTTGGTAACATTATTAACGGAATGTGAGGCAAGGTTTTTGATCCAGGGATAGCCGTAAGCATACAGCCATTATCTATCATATTCAGATGAACCGTTTGGTTCAGGTTGATTGTTCGTACTGGTCGATTGATCGAACTGACTTCAATTATCCCTCCCTGTCATGACCCTCCTCAAACACCACTGAAGTCGCGCAGGTAAGTACGTTCGCGACAAATGTGGTAATGCATGGGCGACTTTGATCGAGCGTAGGTCTTGGCGCGCACGGATCAGAATGGTAGTCGCCGATAATGTCTGGAAATTTCCACCATGGGGCGTTCTCTTGGTGGTTTGCGCTCTGGGCTCGCATCGTTTGGCGGAGAGGCGTTGGTTGATTCTAACGAATCCGGCAATCATGTTTATTAATCCATTTAGCAAGCCGGCGGCTTATCGGCTGACGGCGGATCCAGTGCGCGTGCGTCCGTACTGTCATTAAGGAGAACAGTATCATGAAGTCGAGAAAAGCGTTTACGCTGATCGAACTGCTGGTGGTGGTGGCAATCATCGCCCTGCTGATTTCGATCTTGTTGCCGAGCCTCTCGCGTGCTCGCGAATTGAGCAAGCGATTGGTGTGTGGTACCCAGGTCAAGGGTTACGGTACCGCAGTCAAGATTTATGCCAACGATAACGAAGAGCATTGGCCGACCCCGACATTCAATGAGACCACGGGCACGGGCATCGAATGGCAAGTTGCAGATGTGGAAATTGGATTTGGCGACATTGATTCGCCGACACCTTGCAACGAAGCGGTTGTTCCGCCTGCGAATCAGCCCACTCGCTACTCAAAGTCAGAGGATAATGTAACGATCCTTTCTGTCACTCGTGCGATGTGGATGCTCGTTCGTTCGGGTGAAGTTACGCCAAAGTCTTTCATCTGCCCAAGTTCCGGCGATCAGATCGAAAACAACCAGAACGTGGATTGCTTCTACGATTTCAAGGAAGCCAAAAACGTCAGCTACGGTTATCAAGTGCCTTACGGTCCGTTCCAGACCCGTGGCAGCGAAGATATCGATCCCCGAATGGCTGTGTTCTCCGATCACAGCCCATACGGAGATGCGGGTGTTACAACTGCGATGCCGTCGACCTCGGCAGAATGGGATAACAGCGACATCCTCGATCCGGGCAAGAACATGAGCCCGCAGGCATGGCAGCCCTTCAACTCGCCGAACCACGGTGGACGTGGAACCGGCGAAGGGCAGAACGTACTCTTTGGTGACGGCCATGCGTCGTTCCATAAGAACCCGCTTCAGGGTATCGATAACGACAACATCTTTACGCTCATGGGTGTTAACGCCCTAGGTGAAGCCCGTCAGTCGGGTTTGATTCCGAATGGCATGAATCTCTATCCGGGCGTTGACGTGTTCACCGGTTCGATCGGAGATTCGACGACCGACTCGTTGATTTACCCGTAATCGAGTGCGTTTGAACATCAGACGCAATTCATGCTTGCGATAGACAAGCATCCCATAAACAGGGCGGCGACGGATCATTGCATCCGTCGCCGTTTTTTTGTTGAGCAGATGGCCTAATGAAACGAAGTGATTCGTCGATTCAATGCATGCACGGTGTCGTGGGCGTACTCGTGCGTGGTGATCGATTGCTGCTGATTCAGCGAAGCAACAACGTACGGGCTGGCGGTATGTGGTGCTTTCCCGGTGGTGAAATCGAATCCGGCGAGTCAGCCGATCAAGCCATCGTCCGCGAATTCCGGGAGGAAGTCGGACTTGAGGTGACCGCCCACGAAAAGCTCTGGGAATGCACCAGCCACGATGGCCGCCTGCACCTCCAGTGGTGGCGGGTGTACGGGGATTCTCTGGACCTTTGCATTGACGAGTCTGAGGTTCAGACATTTGAATGGGTAACTGTCGACGAACTTCGCAGTTGGCCAGACCTGCTTCCCAATAACCTTGCGTTTCTCGATCAATGTCAGCAGCGGCTGGGCGTATAGATATCACGAAACCCGCTGCTGATAGCCGTTTCGAGTAAAGCCGATTCGACTTGAGGTCTTGGGTTTCTAATCAGCCCTGGCTCGCTTTGTAAATTACTTCCTGTGCTGCCCGCAAACCGCTCCCCAATTCCAGATTGTGCCCTTGTAACTTTAGTTCCAATTCAAGCGCAGCGATGACCGCGAGGGTGTCGGCTGCATCGACGTAACCCATGTGACCGATTCGGATAATGCGACCCTTCAGATCGTCTTGCCCGCCCGCGATTTGCATACCGTGTTCACTCCGCATTCGCTTGCGGAGCTTCGGTTCGTCGATGCCGTCGGGAATTGTGATTGCAGTAACCGAGTCAGCCGGACTCTTCGAATAGACACCCATTCCCATGGCGTTCGCAGCTGCCCGAGTGGCTTCGGCTAGCGTGTGCGTTTCCTTCCAGATGTTTTCGAGCCCACGTTCCTTGAAACCGTGAAGCACCTTCTGTAACCCGAGCACCAGGGTGTTGGCTGGCGTGTAAGGGTTGTCCCAATTGCGAATCGATTTTCGGTGCGCTTTCAGGTCATTGTAGAATGCGGGACAGGCGGCTTCGTCGATTCTGCGCCATGCCTTTGGCGAAACGCACGCGAACGCCAGACCCGGGGGCAGCATCATGGCTTTCTGCGAACCGGTGAACGCGATGTCGATGCCCCAATCGTCGAACTTGAAAGGTAGGCAGCCGCAACTGGTGATGCAGTCCACGATGAGCAGGGCGTCGCGCGCTTGTGTGACCTTTGCGATCGCTTCGATATCGGTCAGCGTTGCGGTCGAGGTTTCGGAATGAACGCAGATGACGGTGTCGATGTCGCCGTCCGCATCCATGAGTTTCGTCACGGTGTCGGCTGATGCCGATGTGCCCCAGTCGATTTCATGGTCTGTGTATTCGAGTCCGAATGCCTTGCAAATCTTGCCCCAACGCTGTCCGAATTTTCCGCCGGAAAGGTTCAGCGCTTTGTTCTTACCTTTGTGGATCGACGACACGATCGCCGCCTCACCGGCGCTGGTTCCCGAGCCGGTTAGCGTCAGACAATCCGCGTGTTCAGTTCGGAACATGTATTTCAAGTGTTCGGTGACGTCTGCCAGCATGTCGCGATAGAACTGCGTGCGGTGGTGTTCCATGGGCTGGGCCATGTGGAGCATGACGTCTTCGGGGATCATCACCGGACCGGGCGTAAAGAGGCGCGTTTTCTTCATTTTGGGCGACCTTCAGTTGGGTTGATGGGTTTGTATCGACGATCAATCTCAAGCTTACCTCATATAAATTGGGCGGCAAGGTGGCGCTTGCATCGGAATCGCCGGCGCGTCAGGATATTTGTCAGATGCGGAGTCGAGCGTTTTAGGGTCCTGGCAACAGGATGTTCGGGGCTACCCCGAGCGAGCCGATTCGCCGAAATTCCTAACGAGCGCAACGCACCCACGGTTGCATGAACCGTGGGTGCGTTGGCAGCCGAGCGTTGTAAAACCCGGCTCCGCGTCTATTTTTCAACTCGAGCGCGGTGGGCTGCAAATTTGCAGATTGATATGCAAACAATTTTGGCCATGGGTTGTTGGGGTTGGGCACTGCTCATTGCGGGCGTGATCTATCTTGGCATATGTTTATGGTCGAGGTCGCTCAAGTTACCGCCTTGGCTCTTTCTGCGTCCGCTCGATACGCCGGGAACCTGGCAAACGCTGGGCAAGCGTGTCGGCAACGTCGGTTATCCCGAACCGCATCCGAATCAGGACGCTCAGTTCAAACCAACACCGCGCAATCGCAAGATTCGTCAGTCTCCGGGCGATGCCGGAAAACTCAAATCGTTTGGCATGCCCGTTTTGAATTCGACCGATGAGATTCTTCGTTGGTTGGATCTTGATTTTCGAGCATTCTTGGCGTTGGCGGATCCGACCAATCGCATTCGACCCGGCAAATCCAATTACATCGAATGGAGCGTTCCCAAAAAACGAAACGGGATTCGGATCATTTGCAGTCCCAAGCCCCGACTCAAAGGCGTGCAGCACAAAATCAAGGAAGCGATTCTGGATCGCGCGCCCGTTCATGCGGCTGCCCACGGTTTCGTGCGTGATCGAAGCATCGTCACCAACGCATCGGCGCACGTCGGTAAAGCCCTGGTCGTCAATCTGGACCTTCGCAATTTCTTTGACCACGTCCGATATCCAAAGGTTGTCGGCATCTTCCGGTGGCTTGGATACAACTCCGAAGTGTCGCGGTGCCTGGCGCAACTCTGCACGTATCAACCCAATCTTGGTCGGATCAATCAGAAACGTGGCGATGACGATTCTGTTCGATTTGTGTGGCGGGCATTTCGACATGCTGTGCAAGGCGCACCGACGAGTCCGATGCTGGCCAACCTTGCGGTGCATCGAATGGATCGGCGGTTATCTGGTTTAGCAAAACGCTTCGACGCGACGTACACGCGCTATGCCGACGACCTGACGTTTTCGGGTGATGAGCCATTCAAGCGTGGCATGATTCGCTTTTTGTCAATCGCGAAATTGATCATCCGTGAGGAGGGATTCAGTATGAATTATCGCAAGACACGGTTCATGCGACCGGGCGAGCGGCAGGAAGTGACTGGCGTCATCGTCAATGAAAAGACCAACGCGAGACGCGAAGACTACGACAAGTTAAGGGCAATCATCCACAACGTAAAAAAAGCCGGCTCGCTTGAAAGTCAGAATCGCGATGGCCATGCTGATTTTAAGGCGCACCTGTTGGGGCGCATCGGACACGTAAGTCGACTAAACCCTGCGCGTGGTCAGAGACTGCTCAATGCCATTCGCGATCTTTGTTGATTGATTCCATTCTTTGAGTGTCATGTATTGACACATAATTCTGTGCATGGGGGGCGAGCCAACGAAGGATCTGCTGCGCCGGCCGGTTTTCTGCACCTAACCTCCATGCCGTCATTGTCTCTCTTCCGTCATTCCCGTGTGCGCGGGAATGACGGTTACGCATGATTCGAATGTTGGATGACGAATCGCGTTTAGTTTCCCCGGAACTTTGCACCGGTGATTTCCCTGAGTTCTTCGATGCTCATGTCGCTTAGCGTTTCTCTGAGAATCATCTCACCGTTTTCAAAGTCGAAGACGGCGTGTTCGGTGATCAGTCGATTGACGCAGCCGACACCGGTCAGGGGTAAGTTGCATTTTTCAAGGATCTTGGGCTCGCCGGCTTTGTTGCAGTGGGTCATGATGATGACAACTTTCTTGGCGCTGGCAACGAGGTCCATTCCGCCCCCTGGGCCTTTGACCATTTTTCCGGGAATCATCCAGTTGGCGAGATCGCCTTCCTGCGAGACTTCCATCCCGCCCATGATCGTCAAATCAATGTGGCCGCCCCGGATCATCTCGAAACTTTCGCTGCTCGAAAAATACGCGGACCCCTTGGCAGCCGTGATGGTTTGCTTGCCGGCATTGATCAAGTCGGCATCTTCCTCGCCTTCGTATGGGAATGGTCCAATGCCAAGCAAGCCGTTCTCGGATTCGAGAACGATGTTCACGCCGTCAGGCAAATGATTGGCGACTAGCGTGGGCATACCGATGCCCAGGTTAACGTACATTCCGTCGCGAAGTTCCTGTGCTGCTCGCAAAACGATGCGTTCGCGAGGTGAGATGGTTTCAGTGGTCATACAAAATCCCCGATCCTGAATTGTATGGGCATTCGCGTACAGATCGCGGTCGCACCAAAAAGTTCCGTCGCGTCCAGCCCAACAGAATCCGCGACTCTGACAATCTTAGCCGCTACCAGTGTGAAGATCGACCGTGAACTCAAATCGGAAGATTTGTTGTACCTTACCGGAAATGGATGCCGACGTGAATCTGGGGCAACGAGCGTATAGAATGAAGGGTAGTTCGGCAGCCGGGCCAAGCGATCATGTCAAAGAGATGCAGACCGACACCGCTGGGCTCTTAATCTAAACCGCTCCAACGCACTTGGGCAAAATCCATGAATCCAACCACTTCAACTGTTATGCCATCTCTTCAGAACGATGTTCGTGATGCACAAAATGTCGCTTTGCGGCAACTCGTCAATGGCAAGCCTCTTGAGGATGTTCTCACGACGCTTGTACTCAACATCGAGCATCAATCCGGGGGCATGTTGGGGTCGATTCTTCTGCTGCTTCACGAGGATGCCCCGCGACTTTACTGTGGTGCGGCGCCGAGTTTGCCACCCGAGTACAATGCCGTTGTCGAAGGGTTTAGAGCCGGACCGGTAGCGGGATCATGCGGAACGGCTGCCCACTTCAAGAAGCGAATTGTGGTGGAGAACATAGCCACAGATCCACTGTGGGCACAGATCCGCCGGGAAGCCCTGAAGCATGGATTGCAGGCCTGTTGGTCACAACCGATTGTCAATTCAACCGGGGATGTACTCGGAACTTTCGCGTTGTATTACCACAAGCCCCGGCGACCGACGGATGACGAACTGGGACTCATCGATTCGTTTGCCGATATCGCGGCACTGGCGATCGAGCGTAAGCGGGCTGAAGAAGCGCTGCGCAAGAGTGAACGACACAATCGTGCGCTCATCGAACACGCGCCATATTGCATTCATCAGATCGATCTGAATGGGCGCTTGATCTCAATGAATGCAGCAGGTCTTCAAATGATGGACGTTGCCGACGAAAAGCGCATCGTGGGAATGCGATATCTCGATGTGGTGTCACAGAACGACCGGCCTCGAATTCAGGCCTTGCTTGATGCTGCGATGCAGGGTGAAGCATCGGAATTCGAGTTTAGATCGACCGATGGGACCATGTTTGCATCGTCCTTCATCCCCATCTTCGACGATGACAGGCAAGTCAATCGATTGATGGGTTTGACCCAGGACATCACCGAACGCAGGCGTGTGGAAGAAGAACGTCTTGTCTTGGAATCGCAACTCAGGCAATCGCACAAAATGGAGGCGGTCGGGCAACTTGCGGGCGGCGTTGCGCACGACTTTAACAATTTGTTGACGGCTATCCTGGGTAATGCCGAGACACTGCTTCGAACGCTGGAGCAATCGGGTCAACCGGATTTAACTGAAAAATTCGAATCCGGAATCAAGGAGATTCAGCTTGCGGGTAACCATGCAGCGACACTGACGCGACAACTTCTTGCCTTTAGTCGTCGGGAGATTCTCCGCCCTGAATTGATTGATCCGCGGGTCGCATTGCGAGAGATGAATGCATTGCTAAGCCGGCTGGTCAGTGAGCAGATCGAATTGGACGTTCTGATCGGCGATCAAGTCAGCATGATCCACGCCGATTCAGGTCAACTCGAACAGATCGTGATGAATCTCGTCGTCAATGGTGCCGATGCCATGCCGAATGGGGGCCCACTTCAGATTAAACTTGAGGACATGGAATTATACGGCAGACCCGTGCCGGGATTTGAAGATGCGGTGCCAGGACGTTACGTGCAACTTTCTGTGACAGATCGTGGCACTGGGATGTCGCCGGAAACAATCGAGCGTATGTTCGAGCCATTCTTTACGACCAAGCCCGTCGGTAAAGGCACGGGCCTTGGGTTGTCGATGGTTTACGGCATTGTGAAACAGTCGAAGGGGTTTATTCAAGTAGAGTCGTCCGTCGGAACGGGGACAACATTTCGAGTGTGCTTCCCTGCGATTGATCATGGAGAGACTTTGGAAACGTCAATGACTCCAACCGAAAAGAAGCGGTCAGAAGCCAGCATTCTCATCTGTGAAGATGAGTCCATGGTCCGCAGTGTGATGTGCAAGGCGCTTGCAGCGGCTGGATACTCAGTGATCGAATCTGAAGACGGGCGCTCGGCGCTCGAAGCTGCTCTGCAACATGACAGTCCTATCGAGTTGCTGATCACCGACGTTGTCATGCCGGGGCTGAACGGTAGCGAGTTGGCCGAGAAACTCGTCGAGATTCATCCCAATGTTCGCGTGCTGTTTGTATCCGGCTACTCTGCCGATCACCTGGACGTGCGGGGCATCGAATGCGGTGCGACGCAGCTTCTGCAAAAACCGTTTGGACCATCCACGTTGGTCGAGCGGGTTCGGTCAATGATCGACGGCGACGTTGCCGAGACTTAGCGTCTATCGATTACGATGACACGTTCTCATCGTGACATGTTTTATGGCGATACGTTGAGCGTAAACGATTTGTAGTCTGCGAGATCAATGTCGCCATCGATGTCGGCATCGAAAGCTTCAAGACATTTCGGCATGCACGTCAGCGAAGTTGGAATCGGTTGCTGATCAGGTCCTGTGAAGCAATCTTCAAACCAGGCGTAATCCAAACCGTTAACGATGCCATCGGCATTGAAGTCGCCATCGGCCACCGACTCGCAGCCGTCGCTGACATCGTTTGCGTTGCAGTCGTTATCGGGTAATAGCTCTAAGCGGACGTTATCGAAGATGATGAAATTGTCGGCGGCAGGGCTCGCAATGGATGAGAATGCGTCCATGTAACCGATCATGGGCGACCCACTAGCGGCTGACGGTAATGGCATCGACGCGATGATTGCCTCATTCATCGTCCACTGAATCGTGTCGCCGGTTTGGGCGATTTCGACTTCAACCCATGCTTTGCCCGGCGCGCCGGGTGACTCGAACGTTGGGCTTGCGAACAGGGTTTGGTAGTAGCTCG
This sequence comes from Alphaproteobacteria bacterium, assembly GCA_028285105.1. Classification (GTDB taxonomy): domain Bacteria; phylum Planctomycetota; class Phycisphaerae; order UBA1845; family UBA1845; genus UBA1845. Next base: position 189,680 of record JANQQE010000014.1, on the reverse strand, counting down.
CCGAGTTGTTTTGACTGCCGGCCAGGTATACCCCGGAGCCCGCGTTCATGAGCGATGCTCCGTCATAAACGCGATAGTCTTCCGACGCTCCGCCCTCACCGGTGACGGCCATCATATATCCGTCGCTTGATGGGTTTCCCGACCAATTGACCTGCGTTCCGCCATGACCGAGGCCAGCCGTCATGAATTCGGTGGAACCCGAACCACCGCCCGGTCCGCCGTTGTAGTTGATCCACATGTCGAACTTGAGCACATGATCGCCGAAGGCATTGACGCCGTTCGGGAATGCGCTAACTGCCGCTGTTTGTGCGACAGCGTCATTGTTGTTGACGGTGAATCTCAGTCCGGTCGTCGATCCGCCGGTTGAATTCGGCGCGGTCGGAATGCTTTCGGCGGCGTAGTTGAAAGCAAAGTCGGCAGAATGGTCGGCGGACGATGTATACAAATTCCACTGTCCCGCTGAAGTCCCTGCATCGAAGTCATCGGCAAACAGCGTGACATCGTAATCGTTTTGAATTTGCGAGCAGCACGGTTCGACCGCATATGCGCGGATGGCGTCCCAGAGTTCCGGCCGCGAACCGTCATAGTTCAGCGCCCACATGCCCACACCTTGCAGGTCGTTGTCCTCGGCGAGGTCGTACTTGATACCAAGGCTTTCCGCGTCGTCGTACCAGACTTGATTCCAGTTCGATCCGTCGTACCAGCGATACCAGGGTGTTTGCGAAACGGCGTCCCAGAGACGCCCATACGTTTGTGAATTGGGCTCGTCGTTGAAGAAACGGGTCGAACCTTGCCAATCGATGACGGGCGCGCGAGCGGCAGATGTCGTTGTGGTCCAGTGTCCGCCGTAATAGGGCAGTCCAAGGATTAGTTTCTCGGGTGTGGCAGCGGTGACCGCGCCGTATTCGTCGAGTACGGTGTCGGTGATGTTGATGCTTCCCCCGTTGAGCGGCGAATTCGGTCCCGAAATGCTGCTAAAGCCTCCTGCGAATGCGTAACCCATGATGAAGATGCCATCGCAAGATGCTGCCAACGCAGGCATGTTCATGTTGCTCCAGTTGACGGCTGGTCCTGCAAAGGTGACTTCGCTGCCCGGTACTTCCGCATGCATGTACGCCGTCAGTTCGGCCATGAATGTTGGGGCGTGCGCCTGCCAGCTTCCGCTTCCTTCAAAGTCGATGTTGATTCCGTCCATCGTTCCTTCGAGCATTTTGTTTTTCATGTTGACGAAAAATGCCTGCTTGTATGAAGGCGTGGTCATTAGCGTGAGCAGGTTGCTTGTGTTAAAGAGCGTTGCCGTCAAGACGACCTTGACGCCGTTGGCGTGTGCGGTGTTGACCAGTGACGTCCATGGCCAACCGTGATCGTTGCCGAGCGTACCGTTGGCATTGACTTCAACTGAGAAAGCAGCAACGTGGGTGATGGCATCCCATTGGATGTTGGCGGAGCTTTCCCAATAAGGCAGGTAACCGAAAACCGTTCGACATGGGCCACCGACACCGCGGGTGATGATCGGCTGCGTTGCGCCGTGAAGAGTTGGGTCGCCAATCAGGTCTGGCGACGTCGGGTCGTTTATATGTTCTAGCAACGCAGCGTGGTGAAGGCTGACGGGTTCGATTGTCTCATCGGCGAGCATTTGATGGTCCGCAGTACCAGCCGTTGGCACCTCATCTGCACGCACGGACGCGACGCCTAAGAATGGGATCGTTAACAGGTGTGCAGCAAGCAACGCTGTCGATACGGTGAACACTCTAATCATTGTGGGTGGTCCTCTCCCCTTCCAATCGCCAGTGGGTTTAATTCGACGCCAGTAATTAAATTATCATAGCGACTGGAAACCGCCGATTCCACGTTAACTGGGGGGGGTATCGGGGCTTTATTGCGTGGCAAAAGAGGCTTTGTCAATTGACAATTCACGACGCAACCCGTAGCATCCCTAGAGTCTGCAGCTATGTTTTTCTGGCATCAGGCTCGATATGGAGGGCGTTTGTTCACCCCGGCCAACTTTGGCCTTGGAAGATTTACCCCACGTTTGGCGCGTCCCGCCAGTTATAAGATACGAAAGTAATCCTTGATGAAATTTGATGAATTGCGGTTATCCAAGCCGCTTCTGGATGCGGTCCATGCATCCGGTTATGAAACACCGACACCGATTCAGGAACGGGTCATTCCACTCGTCTTGAAGCGTAAAGATGTTCTGGCGTGTGCCCAGACGGGAACCGGTAAGACGGCTGCCTTTGCACTGCCGATTTTGCAACGACTGGCTGGCGATGTTGCGCCGAGTCGCAAGAACGGAAACCGCAACAGACCTCGCCAAAATCACGCGCGACGCATTCGTTCGCTGATCCTCGCACCGACGCGCGAACTGGCCCAGCAGATCAGTGACAGTTTTTCGACTTATGGTCGCAACACAAATCTAAAACACACAGCCGTCTTTGGCGGCGTGAACAAGAACCCACAGACGCGCACGCTGCGCGGTGGCGTGGATATTCTTGTCGCGACACCGGGGCGCTTGCTCGATCATATTTCCGACGGAACGATTGCGCTGGATACTGTTGAGATCCTCGTACTCGACGAAGCCGACCGCATGCTGGACATGGGTTTTCTGCCTGACATCCGCCGCATCCTCAAGCACGTTCCGAAATCACGACAGACGCTGTTCCTGTCGGCAACCATGCCAACGCCGATTCGCGAACTGGCGAATGACATTTTGTCGAGTCCGGTTTCGGTCGAAGTGGCCCGCGTATCGTCGCCGGCAGAAAGCGTGGAACACTGGGCCTACCATGTCGAAAAAGCCAGCAAACGTTCGCTGCTTTCCAACCTGCTGAATCACATTGCGTATTCGCGGGCGTTGGTCTTTACGCGTACCAAACATGGTGCTGACAAAGTCGTCCGCCACTTGATGCGCGGGAAGATTTCGGCGGCGGCCATTCATGGAAACAAGAGTCAAAATGCCCGTACACGAGCGCTCGAAAATTTCAAGTCGGGCAAGGTTGGTGTGTTGGTTGCGACCGATATTGCAGCCCGTGGTCTGGATGTCGATGGCGTGTCGCACGTGATCAACTTTGACCTGACCGACGAACCCGAGACGTACATCCATCGCATCGGTCGAACCGGTCGAGCGGGGGCGTCGGGCGTGGCGATGTCGTTTATCAGCAGCGAAGAACATGACCATCTTCGAGGCATTCAAAAGCTGCTTGGCACCAAGATGCAGTTGGCCAGCGACATTCCGGGTTACAAAGCCCCAACCGAACCGGTTGTTATTCAAGGCGATGAACGTCGGAGCGGAGGTGGTGGCAAAGGCAAGTCACGCAGGAGCAATGCAGCCCCCAAGCAAGCCCCTTATTTTCCAAAAAAGAAAGGCACGCGTCGCCCACCCAAGCCGGGGCGTAATCGAAGCGGTGCGAAAAAGCGGACGGTTCAGTCGGCGACCCAATAAGGCAACATACAATCCAGCTTTTCTAGCAGCTGGTAGTCATCGGATTGTTGCTCTTGGCAGCAATCAAAAACGTACGAAACATAAGAACGCTCCCGCGAATTGGAATTTTCGCGGGAGCGTTCGTCGATTGAGTGCAGTAGACACGAGTAGCTCGAGATTTATCCTTCAAATGCGAGTTGGAACTCAGCTGCATCTTGAAGATCGACATCGCCATCGCTGTCAAAATCGGTTGGCGTGCATTCCGATGGCAATGCGCCAGCGTCTGGACCTCCAAGGCACTCGTCGATCATGATCGTCGTATCGGCTTGCTCGACGGTTCCGTTTCCATCTGCGTCCCCCTTCTTCGACAAGCGCCCCAATGAATGCCGCGTATTATTGACCACGAAATAATTGTCAGGCGACTCGTGCTCAAAAACGCCGCTGCCTGGTGATGTCTCAATCATTTCGAGTTGAATCGACTGGCTTTGAGATGAATCCGTGATGTCGCTGGAGAGGGGCGATGGAATATTCGCCGTTGATGAAGGCCAAAAAGCGTTGGCGACAGCCGGTCCTTCGCGCCCGATCGATGTGGTTGTGTTCCACTTCATAAAGTCACGCATGTTCGCCGCAGTTCCAAAAGGCGCGGTTGCGTAAAGGGCAAAGTCGGCTGCATCATAATGGTCTTCACTGAGCGAATTGTTAAACCCGCTCCAGACGACATTGACAAAATTGGCAGCGCCCACTTCAGCTTGAATGCCGGCGACGTCGGTACTGGTGATTTCAATGATGACAACATCACCTGGTTGAAGCATGCCGTGCGCCGTGTTCATTCGTGTACCCCACGAACCAGGCGAGGCGGTCGAGTCGTAGTCGATTCGCGAACACAACCGCCAGCCCGAAACACTGATAGCTGTGTCGCCGAGGTTGGCCACCTCAACGTAGGTTGAGCCGACACCGCCAACGACGACATGCGCAACCTCAGTGACGGTCACGTCGGCGGCAGCTTGGGCAAAATGGCTGGTCAATCCGAGACTGGCTCCAATCATTAAGGCGACCCAACCGCATGTGGCAGGCGGCGCATCTTTCATTCGCTTCATTTTCTTCCTCCTGATAAAAGGAAAACGAAAACAGAAACGCGCTGGTCCCGCTTTCGCTTGTTTGTGCTTAATTAAGAAACAGTCAATTGCGCCTTTAGCGTAAAGACTCTAAAACTCGGCATGCAAGCCGTACCGTGCCATCATTCTATTGCGTTTGAGGGGCTGTTCATTGCACCTTGATCAAGAAAAAGGACCTATTCTTGCAGTCGGAGTGTGGAGCAATTGTGTCCCGCGCGACCTAAGTTGGCGATTGAACCGGATTTGCGTTGTGTAACGGTTGCTCCGCGGGTTAAGATGCCCCCTATGCAAAGCAAAGCCACCACCGTAAAACAATACCTTGACGAACTGCCGGAAGATCGCCGAAAAGCGCTTCAAGCTGTCCGCAAAGTCATTAAAGCCAATCTCGACAAAGGCTACAAAGAGGGCATGCAGTACGGGATGATCGGGTACTTCGTTCCGCATTCGCTTTATCCGGACGGTTACCACTGCGACCCGAATGAGCCGCTGCCCTTCGCCAGCCTCGCCTCGCAAAAGAACCACATGGCCGTCTACATGTCATGCATCTACAGCGATCCGAAATTACAAACGTGGTTCAAGAAGGAATGGGCGAAGACTGGTAAGAAACTCGACATGGGCAAGTCGTGCGTGAGATTCAAGAAGCTCGAAGATGTGCCGCTGGAAATCATCGGCGAAGCCATCAAACGCGTCCCCGCCAAGCAATTCATCAAGCACTACGAGTCAGCCATCAAGACGGCAGGCAAACGGCCCAAGAAGAAAGCCACGACCAAAAAAAATACAGCCAAAAAGAAGAAAGCCAAATAAGGTTCGCTGTGCGTACCGAGTTGCTCGGCGAGTACTTGTATACGATGCGGTCCGCGCAGCGGACCCTACGATTGGAGTTTCGATTCCGGTCTTGTCGGGTTGATGACATGACCTATCTTTTGTGCTCGATGCCCATTTCTCATTCTTAGTCCACGCAAATGATATTCGCTTGAAGCCCGCCCCAGGTTCCTCCGGTAAATGTGAAGTTACAACCCCATGGGGCATTCACGCCGAAGTTATTGGTGGTTGAACCGACCTCAGCTTGCTCCCCGATCAACCAGTTGCCGTTGTTCTGGTCGAATGAAACGACCATCCAGACCGTGTTGGGCAGTGTGATCGTCGGGTCAAACGTTGCGGAGAGTTTGACGACTTGCGATGCGGCGATGTTCGGGAAGACTCTTGTGGTTCCCGCGATAAGCGTGCCGCCCGAACCGGGACAGGCCGTGTAGAGGGACACCGTGGCTGTTGGCGGCGTCGCGGCTTGGCTATATACGGACAGGTCGTAATAAGCCAATTCACGCGCGGTGCCAGCCAATGTCATGTCGTCGCCGATTTCGACATTCGCGCCTTGTCCAAAGAAGAATATCCCCGTGCGCGTATTCGAGTACTCAGTCGGGCATTCGGCACCGTTGCAGTTGGTTCCATTTCCTTTGTAAATACCGTTTGCTGCTTCGCACAACACGCTGGATGTGATCGTGCATGACAGGTCGGTTGGGTCGCAGCATGCGCCCGGGTTGGTCACCGGGCAACTGGTATCGGCGCAGGTAACGCCATCGCCTTGATACGTTCCACCCGAAATGCTGCATTCGCCGGCAGTTCTCTCCGTGCAGACGCCGTCGCCATCGCTACAACAGGCGCCGAGCAACACATCCGGTCCGTGAATCGCATTGATAAACGACTCGACATCGGATGCGTCGACGACTTCGTCAACGTTCGGATCGGCGCACGAACATTCGGGCCGGCCGCCGGTGCTGTCGTCGTAGCAAGTTTGGAAAATCAACGCATCTTCCAGGTCGCAATCGTTGTCGTCGTCGAGGTCGCCGATCACGCTTTCGCACGGGACGCTCAGCGATGGATACATTGTTTGAATGGTCAGAATGTCGCCGTCGCTGAAGTGATCGGTCTGGCCGATGGCGTTTTGCCAGGCAGTGTCAAACGGCGGAAGCACCGTGATCGTGCGACAGTTAGCCGGGTCGGCGAAGCAGTTGCCGCACGTCGAAAAGAAACACTGGCCATAGTGCATGACCGAATCGAAGTCATATGGGCCAACGGTGCTCGCCCCGGCTTCGATGGCGAAATTGTTATCGCAAGGTCCACCACTGCAACAGTTTTGGCAGATGTTCGCCGAGTTGATCTGGACAAACGTGTCGCGATCCGGGCGCGACTGTTCGTGGTAGATGCCCATCGCGTGCATGATTTCGTGTACGATGACGAAGTGGACGGACCATGCGTTGATGTTGATCGTCTGCGGTCCGCCGATACGGCCAATGAACGAGTTGTTTCCCCCGGCATCGGTAAAGACGACATAGTCCGGTTCGGTCGTGCGGGCGATGAAGGTCATTGACGAAACGCCTTCGATCAACGCCATCGCCGCAAGTGCGTCGGCTTGATTAGATGGCGACGTGTTGGCATTGAACGAATAGTAAACGGTGTTGTTCGGCCACAAGTTGGCTGCATGTACACCGCGAAGTTGTTCGTCGGTTTGTAGCACCGAGCAGGTCCAATGGTCATGGTGGTTGTGCGGGCGAAGTGGCTCGACGACATGATCAGAAAAGATGCCATGATCAGGATTTGTAGCGACGTTCGTATTGCCGTCAGGCGCGCTGACTGATTGGGCGCGTAGCGGGGTTGAATCAATAGCGGCACTGAGCAATGCAATCAGACAAGTCGCGACGGTTGTTCGGAAGCGGGGCATGTTCGATCCTTTCCAAGGGTTCGCGCAGCTACAGTTTGAATGACGTCATTCGACGCGGTCGGATTATAACAGAATGGAATTGGTCGCGCTTGTTAAATCTCTGCAAGCATAGTTCGATTACCAGTTGAAATGCATTGCCGAAAAATGTGCGCAGAGGATGGGGGATTTGGCCTAAGCCAAGGTTGATAGGGTCGGCTGTGCGGACCATGTTTGGCACACGCTGCCACATCGGCGCGGCCCGCACAGTGGACCTGCCTTACTTGGATGGTGTCGATTCAGAAGACGGCAAGGCGAGAACAATGGTAAGTGCACAGATGGCCAACGGACTGGGGTTTCGATTCAGTGTATCATCGTAAAAGGTTCGCGTTTCGGCGACTCCGGCATGGGAGCTTCAGAATAAGACGAAAGACACTTCTCTGGCTTGTGCGCGATCATAGCAATCGTGCTAGCACGAGGCGGAATGAATTCGAACAACTTATGCTGACTTGTTAGTTCTGGCTTACTGCTGTCGATGGCGTCTCGACGTGTTCCTGCACGAAGCCGAGTCCGATCCACTTAGCAGCTTTGGGGCGGAGGATCGGTGCCAGAAAGCGGACGACATATCGCACGTACCACGGCGGTGAAAATGGCTTGTCGATTTGTTGGCCGCCACTAAAAAGTGCGCGATGGGCGAGTCGTTGCAGCCGCTGCATCTTGCGCGTGGGTGGTCCTCGACGGGCTTGAACTTTGGCAAGGCCGGAATCGGTCAGAGACTTTTCGAGCAGTGGTCTAGCCAGCAAGTTGGCGGTTGCGACCGCGTCTTGAATGGCGAGGTTGATACCGACACCACCGACTGGAGACATCGCGTGGGCTGCGTCACCGATAAACAGCAACCCGCGCTGGTGCCACGTTCGCATGTGGTTGATCTGCACGGATAGCAGTTTGACATCGTCCCACGATTCGAGCGAACCGCAAACGTGACTCAAGATGGGACACACCTTCGCAACTGTGTCGCGGAACTTCTCGATGCCAGCCTTTTGGATGTCGTCAAACCCGCCCTTGCGAATGACCAAAGCGATCTGGTAGTGACTGCGCCTGGGGATGGTCACCAGCATGTGCCCTTCGCGAAGCCAGCCCTGCGTGTGGCCGTCATCGCCTTCCGGTCGATCGAGTCGAAACCACAACGCGTCAATCGGAATGCCGACCTCGTCAACGCGGTGATTGTTGCGGCTTGCATCTGGAGGCGGCGCCATGGCGTTTCGAATCGTTGACCCGCGTCCGTCGCACGCGACAACAAGATCGGCGCGGATCTCATACGTTTTGCCGTCGTGTTCGCAGACCACACCGACAACACGCCCGTCGGCGCTCCGTCCGCCAGCATTGCGCACACCAACATCTTGTCGATCGTCGCGAATGACATCCACCGCCCGCGTGCTCATCCGCAAGTCGAATGTCGGAAACGCTTTCGCCTTGGTCGCCAGAAAGTTCAGCAAGTCCCACTGCGGTACGAATCCGACAAAAGGGCATTTCGTATCCAGGTGCGAGAAGTCCGGCCCGTCAAAACTGACGCCGTTGATGTTGACATTCAATGTTCCGGTATGAAAATCGATGAGCGGCATGAACTCGTCGAGCAATCCGAGTTCGTGCATGATCTGCATGGTAGAAGGGTGAATCGTGTCGCCGCGAAAGTCGCGAAGAAAGTCCGCATGCTTCTCAACAACGATCACCTTAACGCCAGCACGAGCCAGCAAAAAGCCAAGAAAAACACCAGCCGGCCCCCCGCCAACGATCAGACATGTGGTTTGGTAATTCATCAACTTTAGTTTACAGAATTTTCGGTGGATCGAGTCATGGCGGTTATCTATTTCATTTGCCGGTTTGAGTACTTGCCCAATCCCAACACATAAGCCAAATGCATTTCCATGGTTCAGACGTGTCGGAATGTGATCATCCGAAATATTCGCAGAGGAATTCTTCCCATGAATTCCAACTTGGGTTGAGCGACCCTTTAAGCAACATCTGGTCACCGCCCTCGAAGTCTACGTCATAGACCTTCTCTGATTCGATGTCGTACACCAGCACGGAGTGGCCAAGAAGGTTCGAGACAACCAAATATCGATTCGGAAACCCGAATTCGCTGCGAACCGCTTCAGTATTCGTCGCAATCGATTCTTTCTGTTCGTACAAATCCAGGAGTTCATGCCCGAATGACTTGCTGCCAAAAGGCCCTGCAAACGTTGTGAAGAATTCAAAGAACGTTGCAGAATCCGGCACGCGCAGATTCCGCAAGATCTCGTCAGCCGCGGAGGAATCGGCTCTTTGCCAGATGTCATCGTGCAGCGCTTGTCGAACAGTGAATGGAATGCTCAATGTCTGACTCCGGCCAACATTGGATGTGTAGCGAAACGTGCCCGATCTCTTCCGTGAGGTGGGGGAATCGACTACGATCCGAACAGACGCGGTTGATAGGCTAGCGCTTTGTCGACGATTTGCTCTGCCGTGAGTTCTTCGTCCGAGTAGAAGATGTAGTCGAGGACATTCGGATCGACAACGTTTCTTTCCAATTCTTGATGCATGTCCTCGAGTTTTTGTTCACTCCCTTCGGCATCCATGATCCGCCTCACAAGTGACACCAATGCGTCTCTGCTCAGTTTGTCGTGCAAGAGTGATCCTCCGAGGCTTTCGCATTACCGGGTGCAGGGAATCTACGAAACAATCCTCGGCAGCCACCGTTTTATCAAAGTGCGTCCGTCCCCTTTCGACCTAGGGCACTGACTCCGTCGACTCAGCGGAATATGTTTGCGTCAACGCCACCCCCGTATACGGCGTTTCGGAGGAGCGGCCGCCTACTGCGTAGGTTGTGTTTGCGCCGTTGTGCCATATGGCGTGGATGGTTCTTGCGGTTGGGGTTGTTTCGGTTTGGTAGTTGTCGGTGTTGACATTGTAGACGGCTGCACTTCCTATTAAGCCGCCTATCAGGTACTCGCCTTCTTGCAGGGGAAATACGCCGTTGAGTCCGGGTAGCGGGGCGGCGGAGCGGCTGGTCCATTGCGTTCCGTTGTAGGTTGCGATGGTGCCGTTGGTGCGTCCGCCGACGGCTACGATTTCTTCGGGCCCGGTGCCCCACAGTGACACCAGATCATCGGCTGTTCCGGCGTCGATTTGTTGCCAATCGTTTCCGTCGTACTCGAGAATCAACCCGGTTTGTCCGACTGCGAAAATGTGGTCGTTGGATGTGCCCCAGATTTTCAGGAGGGCGGTCGATTCGCGGTCTAGCGGCGGGACGGTTTGCGATGTCCACGATTCGCCGTCGAAGTGCAACAAGACTGGCGGGCCTGTATCGATCTCGCCGCCGACCGCCCACAGGTCATCGGGCGATGCGCCCCAGATGCCCCACAGATCGTCTTCGATGCCGGTCGCCATCTCCACCCACGTCGCACCGTCGTAGCGCAGCGCGGTTCCTTGCTCGCCGACGGCATATACATCGTCGGGTCCAAAGCCGAATGCCCAGATCAGAATCGGGGTTTCCGGTACGTCCATCGTTTCCCAGGTCGCACCGTCGAAGTGAAAGACGACGGAGCGCTCCGGCTGCCCACCGACAACGAAGACGTCGTCCGGGCCTGACCCCCACACGCCTGACAAAAAACCATCGTCGGTTGTCGTGAACGCTTCACGCCATTCGGGTTCGCTTGGCGTATCGTTGCCATTGTCCGAGTCGTCATCGATTGGCATCGGGTCGCAGCCGCTTGCGCAAACCAGCAGAGTCGTGCAAATCACACCGGTGAATCGACGCCGGCAAAGTTTGTTCGTCATCGATGGGGTCATAGCGATTCCAGGAAGCGCATCAGGTCGGTGCGTTCTTCATCACTCAAAGTAATGTATCCATCTCGAGCGTTTTGCGCTTCGCCGGCGTGGGCACGAATCGCGTCGTCGATGGTTTCAGCCCGTCCGTCATGCAAGTAGGGGGCAGATAGAGACAATCCCCAAAGTGGTGCCGTCCGGAATTCGGTACCCGAAGCCACGCCTTGAAAAACCATGTCGGAAAGCTCTTCCCCCATGTTGTGAATAAGCAGGTCCGTATACGGATGAATCACTTCGCCCGTGTCGAGTGGGAGGCTGGGGACGTGGCAATCGGCGCAACCGATCGATGCAAACAATGCGTCGCCGCGCTGAACCGCAAGGTCAATGGTTCCGCGAAGTGGAGCGGCTAACAGTCCTTGAAACGCAATGAGATTTGCAAGGTCAGTTGCGTTGATTTCCGGATCGTCAACATCGTCGTCATTGCCCGCATTTCCGCCGCCCCCAGTAGGCGGAGCCACCTGCGCCAGATAGGTCGGTCGAGCAATTTGGGGTCGAGCATTTTGGGGTCGGGCGATCTTGGCGAGCGGATCGCTGGTGATGCCCATCTGATTGACGAGCATACCTCTGGTGATTGATTCAAGCGTGGCCGCTTGCGCTTTGAGTCCAAAGCGTCCGATGCGGTCGCCATCAATGTTGGGCCTCCCGGAGATGCCGTCATCGTCTTCGTCGTTTGGGTCCTGCATCGCCAAAATGGTCTCGTCGCTGACGCGCTCGAACAATGCGGTACCGAACAATGCCGGGGCATCATGATCGACGATGGTCGCAACCCCGACACTAAAGACCCGGACGAAAGTTTCCGTGCCCGAACCGCCCGCGACCGGTGTCTCGTGACATCCCACGCAACTTGCACCAAGCTGATTGGGGCCTACACCATCGATGCGCATGTACAGCTTCGAGAACACGTCCCTGCCCAATTCGAAGGCGTCGTTCTGTGCGCCGGTCAGGCCCGGGGTCGCTTCGCCCGATTCTCCGCCGAACGGATTGTCCGGTGGATCGATCGACGTGACTTCGGCATCGAGTGGGTCGGGATCGTTGGTATCGATCACACCGTCGTTGTCGTCATCTGTGTCGGCGACATCGCCCTCGCCATCGTTGTCGGTGTCAACCGATTCGGCAGGATCGTCGGGAAAGGCGTCTTCCGAATCGACGATACCGTCATTGTCGGAATCGGTTTCGACCACGACCGGGTCCATGCATCCTGCAAGACAGAGCGCGAAAGCGATTCCAAGCGTTGCTGTCAAAATGTCCGAAAGAACAAAGTAGTTGCGCATCATGATTGGTTTGACTCCTTCGGTTCCATCGTACCGGATAGATATTTCCAGGCAAACGGCGACCACGCTCGATCGAAGTTGGCGCATAGGATAACCGCAATCGGGGTGGTTCCGTGAAGGTATAGGCCGGATGTTTGCAGGCGCTGACAGGACGCTTGTCATTTTGTAGAATTAACCACGCTATCCGTTAGGTAGGCGGGCGAGTCTTCATGGCGTACGCCACCTCCGCTTAATACCCAAAGGATCTCACCGCACAACAACATTGGAGCGATGGCCATGCAACGTATCGGGATGCTTCGGGCAGTATTCCTCTTCGCGATGTTCTTTCTCATCAACGGCTGCCTCGAACCGCCGCCAACCGATGAAACAGGCGACGGTCCGGTTGCAGAGGGCATTTCCGCGAAACTCGGCGATCCGCTGCCAAGCGCGTCGGCTGAACAACTCGCGACATTTGAACGCGGAAAAGCCGTTGCGCAAAAGCGTTTCGATCTTGCCGACGGTCTCGGTCCGGAATTCAACGTGACGTTCTGTGGTGCTTGTCATGAGCGACCGGTATTCGGAGGCAGCGCTGGACTGTATCGCAACTTTTTTCTGGCAGGTCAGCGCACGTCAAACGGTTCTTTTATCATCGGCGACGTGGGCGGGGTTGTGCGAAAGTTCAGTTACGAACCCGGCGCCCCAGCCCGCCCAGCGATCGCGCTTGAGAAGAATGTCTTTACTCAGCGCAATGCAATCCCATTCTTTGGTGTCGGGTTGATTGCCGAACTGGATGGTTCCGTCATTCTCGAAAACGCCGATCCGGACGATCTCGATGGCGATGGGATCAGTGGCCGAGCGAATTTCGAGAATTCTTTCGTGGGGCGGTTCGGGCGAAAATCGCAGACAGCTTCGATCGAAGGGTTCGTGCGCGGACCGCTGTTTAACCATCTCGGTGTGACCTCCGATCCGTTGACCGAAGCCGCCCGAGCAGAACTACCGGTGGACAGTTCGATGGAAACGCTGTTAAAGCGCGCCGGTAGGGTGCGGCAGGCTGCGGCTACTGATGAGCCCACACGCGACGACGACGGTGTGCCCGATCCGGAAATGACCAGCCAGGAATTGTTCGACATCGTCAGCTTTGCGATGTTGTTAGCCGCTCCCGAATTGGAAGAACCCACCGATCAAAGCGAACGCGGGCGCATGCTGTTCCACAATGCCGGTTGCTCCGATTGCCATATTCCGCGTCTCGAAGGGCCGCGCGGTCCGCTTCATTTGTACTCCGACCTGCTGCTCCACGACATGGGTGAAGATCTCGCTGACGGTATCGAACAAGGGGTTGCGCGGGGCAACGAATTTCGCACACAACCGCTTTGGGGAATCGCTTCTGTCGGTCCGTATCTGCATGATGGTCAAGCTGAAACTTTGACGGACGCGATCTTGATGCACGGTGGAGAAGGGCAAGCCGCCCGCGATGCATTCAATGCACTGAGCGAGTCCGAACAAGCCGACGTGATTGAGTTTCTTATGTCGTTGGGCGGGCGAGATCAGTTTTCTACAGGGCTGCTGGAACCCGATGCGCCTGTGCCCCCAACTGGTGAATACGGTGGGCCATTCCGTGATTTGGATGAAAGTGAATTTGCCCGATTTCTGCGTGGACGCGAGTTGTTCGACCGTGATTTCGGACACAGCACAGGGATCGGTGGTTTGGTCGGTCCGGACGAAGGCGGCCGATTCAACGGCGACAGTTGTCGGGCGTGCCATTTCGATCCGGTGATCGGCGGGTCTGGTCCGCGAGATGTCAATGTGGCACGTCATGCTACGTTGGACGAAATCGGCGTTTTCACGCCACCGGCTACCACACCAAATACCATCTTGCATTCCGGCATTGTTGTCGGATTCAATCCGCCCGAGCCGGCTGACGAGATCAACGTTTTCGAGCATCGCCAGACACCGGCGGTTTTCGGTTTGGGATTGATGGAGGCAATCGACGAAGCGAACATTTTGGCGAACGAAGACCCAACCGATGCCAATACCGACGGTATCAGCGGGCGCGCTCATCGACTCGACGACGGACGTCTGGGTCGCTTCGGCTGGAAAGCGCAGGTGCCAAGCGTCGGGGAATTCGTTCGTGACGCGATGGCTGCAGAAATTGGACTGACGGTTGAAGCTCAAGACGGATTAACTTTTGGAATGACGGAAGACGTGGACTTCGTCGCCGATCCCGAATTGACGCGAACCGAAGCGGAAGATCTGGCATTCTTCATGAAAATGTTGGCCGCGCCGCCGCGCCAGGACATCCCAGCCGACCAGGTCGCTCTGGTCGATTCGGGACGCGCTTTGTTCGATACGGTAGGTTGTTCCAAGTGCCATATTTCGTCACTTGCTGGTTCGCTCGGAGAAGTACCGTTGTATTCCGACTTGCTGCTCCATGACATTCTGCCGAACGGTGCCAATGGTATACAGGACGGCGAGGCCAGCACGACCGAATTCAGAACCGCTCCACTGTGGGGCATCAGTCAAACGCAGCCGTATCTGCACAGCGGGTTGGCTGACACCATCGAGGAAGCCATCGAGATGCATGACGGTGAAGCTGTTGGCGTTCGCGATGCGTTTCTTGCATTATCGGACGACGACCGGGCGGCGCTGCTGGCATTCCTGCAAACGTTGTAAGGCGTCACAATTTCTTTGCGCGAAGTCGAGGGATTCGTCGTGAGGCTGCGATCCGTGCTGCGCGGTATTCGCAACCTTACAGCGAAATCTGCGCATCCGATAAGATCGTCCATCGCGTCACTGATCGACCACCCGCAAACCGTTTCCATTCGCCAGGGCTTGTGGGGCATCAAGCGATGGACCGACGAATCGGTGCCTTCTTCCCGATTGCGCGAATTCAACAAGGCACATCCCAACGACTTTGTCGAATTGGAATTATCTAAGACCTCTCCCTGCATGAGACGATTCCCCTGAAGGTTAATTGTGTCTGGAATCGGTTGAAATCATCAGTGCGTGCGGACGCGCGAATTCCAGAATGTACGACCACGGTAAACGTTGGTGTGGACGATTAACCCGACGCCCTTCATTCGCGAACAGAATTTGCGAACGAACGGACGCGGCTTGTCTGTCATTGTTGCAGAGGGAGATCGCATCTTATGAGCGAAAACGGAACCGACTCGGCGCAAACTTATCTGAGTGAACTCGGAAACCTTGCGCGGACGGTCGATCAGGACGATTTGCCCGGTTTGGCCAAGATGCACGAGCTGTTCGAATCGCTCGCCAGCTCTGGTTCCACAGGGCTTTCTGAGGAAGGCCAGAAGATTGCGAATGAAATGGTTCGGACTTTGGAGGCGGTCATTCTCGGTCAAATATCCGACGCCACCGATGCAATCGCCAGCGTGCAGTCTGCCGTCTCCGGTCTTGGTTCGCAAGTCGTTCAGGGAAGTGGCGGTGCGGCGGAAGAATCCGATGCGCGAACCGTCAACGAACAACTGGATCGAGTCTTCGACGAACCCGTTTCTTCGCCCGAAGCAACAGCAGAAACTGAAACAAGTTCACCGATTGATGAAGTCGAAGCAATTGGGGACGCTGAAAACACGCCATTCGACCAGGAGTCCATGACATCGCAGCCCGACAACATCGAGATGTCCGAAGACGAGCCATGGCAAGATGAGTATGTTGCGGAACCGCTTGTCATCAGCAAGGACGAAATCGACATGGTGGTCGGCTTCATTGAAGAGGCGACCGAACACCTCGACGCAATCGAAGCGGCGGTGCTTGAAGTCGAACGCTCACCAAGCGATGCGGAAGCCATCGATTCGCTGTTCAGGCCATTTCATACGATCAAGGGAGCGGCTGGCTTTCTCAACTTGCGGGACATCGTCAGTTTAACACATGAAGCCGAAACGCTTCTGGACCAAGCCCGTCGCAATGAGCGACAGGTCACCCACGGTCTGATCGATCTGGTTTTCGAGGTCGTGGACATTCTCAAGGTTCAATTTGAAGGCATAAGAAATCATCTGGCCGATCCAATCGGCGAAATCGTTCCACAACCGCCCATCGGGTCGATGATCGCCAATTTGCGCAATGTCGTGGCCGGTCGTTTTGAACCGATGGGAAGTTCATCGTCGGCTGGCGATCCGAACATGCAATCCGGAGAGAACCCGGTCGAACGAGATTCGATTCCGCAGCAGCCGGTTGACGTTTCGGAACAAGCGCCCAACGCGAATCAAAGCGGTCAGGAACCGGTTATGCAAAATGAAGCGAAAAGCAATGCGGCGAAGAGCAGTGGCGATCAGTCGGTGCGAATCGACACAGCCAAGCTCGATGCCCTCGTCGACATGGTCGGCGAATTGGTCATCGCACAAACTCAGGTCAGTGCAAGTCCATTGGTCGCCAACGATCCACGGCTGGCAAAAGACGTGACTCGTTCGACCAAGATCGTACGCGATGTGCAGGACGCGGCGATGGCGATGCGGATGATTCCGATCGGTCCGACGTTTCAGAAGATGGCTCGACTGGTGCGCGACGTTGCGCGCAAAGTCGGTAAGAACGTTGAACTGGCGATATCCGGTGAGGACACCGAACTCGACAAGAATGTGATCCAGCAGATCGGCGATCCGCTCGTTCACATGGTTCGAAATGCCGTCGATCATGGAATCGAGCCAGCCGACGTACGCATTGCGGCAGGCAAACCCGCATCGGGCAACGTCGAATTGTCGGCATACCACAGTGGTGGCAACATCGTCATCGAGATCACAGATGACGGGAAAGGCCTCAATGCCGAGGCGCTGATTCGCAAAGCAGTCGAAAAAGGCATCATTGGAGAAGACGATCAGCTTTCGGAAGAACAAGCGTACGACCTGATCTTCGCCCCCGGGTTTTCGACGGCAGAGACCGTTACGGGCGTGTCCGGCAGGGGTGTGGGCATGGATGTCGTACGCCGCAACATCGAGAACCTTCGCGGCAAATGCGAAATCAATTCCACACCGGGCAAAGGCAGTACGTTCTCCATTCGACTTCCGCTGACGTTGGCGATCATCGATGGCATGGTCCTTCGCGTCGGAACCGAACGTTTCATCATTCAAACGGTAACGGTTGAGAATGCGTTGCGGCCGACAAGCGAACAAATTTCCAGCGTGCAACACAAGGGTTCGGTGCTGAACGCGCGCGGACGATTGATTCCGCTCGTGCACTTGGGACCGCTCTTTGGTTCCAGCGAAACCATCGATCCATGCGATGCCATTGTCGTGATTGCCCAATACGAAGGGGGTGAAGTTGGCATTGTCGTCGATGAATTGATCGGACAACAGCAAGTTGTCATCAAACCGTTGGGCGAAAGGTTCCAGAAACTTCGCGGGATCTCGGGTGCGGCGATCCTTGGCGACGGAAAAGTCGGACTGATTCTCGATGTTCCAGGAATCGTGGCTGCACAGCAACTTCCCAAGCCGGTCGTCGAGTCGGCAAAGATCGACCAACCGGTACCCGTCGTGGCCGAGTAGTCGCAGCAGTTCTGAGTGTAAGGGAGAGACAAATATGCAAGCGTCACTAGACACCATCAACCAACAGCTTAGCAACTCTGAAGTGGAGAGCAGTCAAGGCATCGGAACCAAGTACCTAACGTTCCTGCTGGCCGGTGAAGACTACGGTCTGGATATTCTGAAAGTCCGCGAAATCATTGGCGTACTGGACATCACCAAAGTGCCGCAGACATCGAGCTTTGTCGGCGGGCTCATCAATCTTCGGGGTCGGGTCATTCCTGTTATCGATCTGCGTCTAAGGTTCGACATGCCGGCGGCTGACTATAACGAAGAGACGTGCATCATTGTCGTCGATGTGGGCGAACTCATCGGCGTGATTGTCGATACGGTTCACGAAGTTCACGAGATACCCAATGCAGAAATCGAGAGTCCGCCGGTATTCGGTGGGGCTGTGGACACGTCTTACATCCTTGGCATGGGAATGGTCGACGGCAAGCTGAAGATTCTTCTCGACATCGACCGTGTCTTGAATTCGGAAGAACTCGTAGCGATTCCGACATCGGATGCACGGGTAGTTGCCGACTGCGTTTGATCAAGCAGATTTGAAGTCAAAGTGTCTTGACGGTTCTTAACCGGGCCAATACCGCGAGGCCAATATCGTCGAATGATCCTCTGCGATCGTTCAATTCGTTTTGAACGAGTGTGCCAACTGATGGTCGGGAATTGGAATGGACCGGGTCGTAGACATTGCGGACATAAAGGTGACGAAGGACCCTCGCTCGACGCTCATCACCTACTCGCTGGGCAGTTGCATCGGTGTGGCGATTTGGGATCCGGTCAACCACGTCGGTGGAATGCTGCATTATATGCTGCCAGAGTCGTCGATTTCACCGGACAAGGCGAAGGCCAATCCGGCGATGTTTGCGGACACTGGGATTCCGACGTTGTTTCGGTCGGTCTACAAGATCGGTGCCCAGAAGAACAATCTGGTCGTCAAAGTGGCTGGCGGTTCGCATCTGCTCGACGACAACGGGATGTTCAACATCGGTAAACGAAACTACGTCACGCTCCGCAAACTGTTCTGGAAGAACAAAATCATGATCGATGCGGAGCAGGTCGGCGGTTCGATCAGCCGAACCATTCGTTTGAATGTCGGAACCGGGAGATTCACGATTCATTCACGCGGCCAGGAGACCGAACTGTGAACACCGCCAAAGACATCATCGAATGCGTCGGATCGATTCAACCGCTTCCGGATACGGCGTTGAAGCTCATGAATGTGATGAGCGATCCGAAGAGCAAGCTCGAAGATATCGTCGGGACGATCAAATACGACCAAGCGGTTACCAGCGAAGTTCTGAAACTCTGCAACTCAGCATTCTTCGGCATGTCACGCGAAGTCACTTCGCTTGAAGATGCATTGAAATGCCTTGGAACTGCCAAGGTCTTGCAGATGGTGATGTCGGTTCATACCAACAACATGCTGGGTCGCGAGCAGCATGGATATGGACTGGATCCGGGAGTCCTGTGGAAGCATTCGGTTGCAGTGGCGTTGGCGTCATCGCAGTTTGCGCAAAAACTACGCCTCGCGGATACCAACCTGGCCTTTACAGCCGGTCTGCTGCACGACATCGGTAAGACGATCTTAAATGAGCACGTGGCTGATGAGTTCGTCGAGATCGTGCGCATCGTGACGGATGAGCGCATCGCGTTTGTCGAAGCGGAGCGTCGCGTCCTGGGGTATTCGCACGAAGAAGTCGGCGCCATGATGGCCGAGAAGTGGAAGCTTCCCGAGTCGATCGTGCGGTGCATTCGTTACCATCATGCTCCGTCGGACCTCGAAACCCACGATCCATTGGTTGATGCCGTTTACCTGGCGAATTGTGTCTGCCTGCTGCTTGGCATCGGCTTGGGAGAAGACGGGTTGTGCTCGCGAGCGGATGCGGAAGTTCTCGAACGCCACAGCCTCCGAGAGAGTGATCTTGAATTCATCGGCGCGCAAACGGTCGTCGAGTTGCAACGCGTACAGGCGATGTTCGGCGATACGCCAAACTCGGAGCAAGTTGACAGTTAGGAATGAAACGATGGCGAACAACGTACTGATTGTAGATGACTCGGCGACGATTCGGTCAATGGTGAAGCGCACCATCAAGATGATCGGGCTGGAAGTTGATGAATTCTACGAAGCGGCTGACGGCATTTCTGCTCTTGCTCAGCTTGCCGAACACGATGTGGCTGTGATGCTCGTGGACATCAACATGCCAAGGATGACCGGTGTCGAATTGCTGACTCGAATGAAGCAGAGCGATCAGCTCAAAAACATACCGATCGTCATTGCGTCAACGGAGGGCAGCAAGACCCGCATCGACCAACTGATGAATCTGGGGGCCTCGGGCTATGTCCGGAAACCATTCCAACCGGAACAGCTTCGTGAAGCTCTCTTACCCATGCTAAAGGTGACTGAAAATGCAACAGCAAATGACAGCGACTTTGACGACTGTTCTTTCTGACGTACTCGCCAACCTGGCATTTATGTTCTCCGACGGAGACGAGTTCCGCGAGCAACCGGAGGAATCATGGATCGAAACAAGCGTCGGTTACAAAGGATCTGTGGAGGGTGATCTGCGCCTGGTGTGTACGCGAACTTTCGCCGGACAGTTGGCTGAAAACCTGCTCGGTCTCGATTCGGGCAACAGCGTCTCTGAGCAGGAATCGAACGATGCTGTTTGCGAATTCATGAACGTCGTTTGCGGTCAGTTCGTCACCGCCGCCCATGGTGTTGTTGCTGTATTTAACCTCACGATTCCGACGGTTACGGAATTAGGCGAGCAGCCGTACGTCGAAGAAAATGGCGATGAGGTGACGCAGATGTCGGTCGATGGGCAGTGGTTGCAGTTGCGTCACAACCAGATTTCGGCATAGCCAGGACTTCAGCAGCGCCATAACAGTGACATCGCATTACGTCGGTATGACAACTCATTAAAGTGGCTGGGTAGGAAATCATGCTGAAAACCATTGATCCAAATTCGTTGACGCAAAGGGACTACGATCTGTTCCGCAAGCTGATTTACGACAAGAGTGGTATCAATCTCGGCACTGAAAAAATGCAGCTGCTGCGGTCGCGACTTGCGAAACTGCTTCGAGGCAGGGGTTTCGAATCGTTCAAGGCTTACTACGATATGGTCGTTGCCGATGGTTCCGGTGTAGAGTTGAGCAAACTCCTTGACGCCGTTTCGACCAATACCACGCACCTCTTTCGCGAGATTGGCCATTTTGACTTTCTCAAGAACCTGATCGAGCAGTGGATGTCCGACAGCAAGTGGCGTGCTGCGAACAGCGAACTGCGAATCTGGAGTGCAGGTTGTTCGAGCGGCGAGGAGCCACACTCGCTGGCGATGGTTGTTCACGATTGCATGCAACGACATCCTGGCGTCAAAGCCCGCATCCTCGCGACGGACATTTCGACACAGGTTCTCGGGCAGGCGATGCGCGGGCAGTTCGTCGCCGAACGAGCCAGGTCGGTTCCTGCCGCCTATCGAGCGAAGTATCTCAAGAAAGTGAGATCGGGACAAAGCGATGTTCTCGAGGCAACGTCCGCCGTTCGAAACCTGATCAAGTTTTCGCGTTTCAATTTGATGACGCCAACGTTTCCGTTTCGACTTGGTTTCCACGTTATCTTCTGTCGAAACGTGATGATCTACTTCGATCAGACCACGCAGGAATGCTTGGTCAATCGCTACGCCAAGAGCCTCGCACCCGGCGGGCATCTGATGATCGGTCATTCCGAAAGCCTCAACGGAATCGACCATCCGCTTTCTTATGTCGAACCAACGATCTATCGCCGCGACTAAACTGAATCGGGTCAAATCGCCGTCGTTCGAAGGGATTGAACGCGGTATTCGGGATGGGAGATTGAACCAAAGATGAGCAAGTCTATTCGCGTACTCATTGTTGACGATTCGCCAACGGTCCGCACGATGTTGGCCAAATCGATATCGAACGCACCCGACATCAAGGTCGTGGGCGAAGCAGCTGACCCATACCAGGCACGCGACGTGATCGCCGGGCAACGCCCCGATGTCATCGTCCTCGACATCGAAATGCCGCGTATGGACGGTCTGACATTTCTCAAAAAGCTGCAAACCCACTATCCCGTTCCGGTCATCATGTGCAGCGGTGTTGCAAACGCGAGCAGTCACGCAGCGCTAAGAGCCATCGAAGCCGGTGCGGTTGACTTTGTGGCAAAACCATCCGGTGGAGGCAAGGAGGCGCTGATGCGACTTGGAAACGATCTGGCATTTAAGATCAGGGCGGCGGCTGTTGCTGTTAACGTCAAGACGGTCAAGCCTTCGACGACGCCACCCGTTAAGCGAACCTGTCTTTCGGCAGGCGTCGATCCGAGTCGTTACCTGGTGGCGATCGGTTCATCGACGGGTGGTACCGAAGCCCTGAGAGAACTGCTCCAAAATGTGCCCAGTGACTTTCCCCCCGTGGCCATCGTCCAACACATGCCGCCCGGTTTCACCAAGTCATTCGCAGAACGTCTGAATGACTACAGCGAGATGACCGTCAGCGAAGCGGTCGATGGCGACGTATTGGAACCGGGGCGCGCATTCGTGGCACGAGGCGGTGTGCAGATGAGTGTCGTTCGTTCCGGTGGTCGATTGTGTTTGAAAACCGGTACGGATGAACTCGTCAATCGGCATTGTCCTGCTGCCGACGTTTTGTTCGAATCCGTTGCGGAACTGGTCGGCAAGAAGGCGGTCGGTGTCATCCTGACAGGGATGGGTGCAGACGGTGCCGAGGGTCTGCTCAAGATGCGACAACACGGGGCGATTACCATTGGGCAGAGCGAAGCGTCGTGCGTTGTGTACGGCATGCCGAAGGTGGCGGCAGAAATCGGCGCGGTGCAGCATGTCACCACGCCAGGCAACGTCGCCCATGTCGCGATATCGGCATTGAGGAAAAAGTTCGCCGCAAAAGTGGCAGCTGGCTAACTCAATCCTTCGTACCGATTTCATCTGTAAATGCTGAGAGTACGATCAAGTTTTCGTCCTGCTCGTGATGCTCGATGAAACCGATGAGGTTTTCGAGGCGACGGCAGCAATCCCGAATCAGCAGTGGGTCGTTTTCCGTCAGTTCATGCATGTCGCGCCGAATGCCTTCCATGATCTTGACGATTTCATCATGTTCGTGGCGGAGGCGATCCACTTCACCGCTTAGCGTAGGCCGATGCGTTGCAACGGTAGGCAAGTAACCGTCCTGTTCCTCCAGCGCCATGTGCTTGTGCAAGTGTGCTCGCAAGTGTTCAAATCGTTCGCGAAGTTGCGTCAGCCATTCCCCACGATTCACGCGGGGAATCTTCGCAACAGCCTCGCGCAGCTTGAGCGCCAAGTCGTGTACCCGGTCATGTTCCTCACGCATCCATTTTGCGAATTCTTGCGGTTTCACGGTGGTCTCCTTTATTCGAACGAAAGAAGAATGAGCAATCGGTGTGCCAAAGAACGCAGGATTGGGGCAACTGCGTTCAACTGGTCGAATCGTAGACGGCTGACCATCGAGCGGAAGCAGGAATTGAGTACCGATGCGATCGATGTTGCCCCAATCGCGCGTGTTGACCCATGCGTTGGTTGTTTTCGCGCACTCCACTCTGTGATAATCTACTACTCAATGTCCGGAGATAAACATCGCTGTGGGTTCACTAGATTCGAGGTTCACAGGCGTATGCAATTGCGTTCACGTGATATTCAACTCTGAGTACAACGCACTATCTCAAAACCTGCATACGGGATTTAGTTTTGAAACGCTCGTTATTACTTTGGTATTTTCTGCTATGCTCGATTTTCTCCGGTGGTGGATGTGATGTCGAAAACACCTGCGAGAGTGAGTCAGCCGATCACGTTTCGGTGGTGTTGACTTTCGATGACGGACCGCTTGCTGCCGACCAATCGTTTGATGGTTCCACTTCCGAATCGGTTGAATTGCTCCAGCCCTTGCGCGATATCCTGATGACCTTGGAGCGACGAGGCGTTCGGGCTGCATTTTTCGTTGAAGGGCCGGGCTACGATGTCATCGGCGATCAAGTTGCTGGTTTGTTTGGCGAAGGGTTGAAAGAGATTTACGAATACGATCATGTGCTGGGTTATCATGCGTTCAATCATGCCCCGGCAATCTGGTCGCAGACGCTTGGGCCGCCGCTTCTTGGGCGCGTTGCAATGGAGAACGATCTTGATCGGCTGGTAGCCTACATCGACGATTCGCTTGAAACCGTCGGTGGGAATCAAAGCGAGTGGTTCACGCCCTTATTTCGACAACCGTTCGGTGGGAGCGGGTTAAGTCGCTCGGAAGCACAAACCGTCGCGATTCAACGCGGATGGGTCTATCGTGGATTTATCATCGACAGCATTGACTGGACCGACAACTTCGAATCCGAACCTGCTCTTGCCGACAGCCTCCCTTTTGAAACGAAGTCGGAGCGTATTGAATTTGTCCGCCGCCGTATTCGCAGCGGTATCTTCAGAAATTGGGACCGCGACGTCATCGACATACTGCTTCATGTCAACGCATTTACAGCCGCCAACCTCGACAATTGGATCGATGAAATCGAAGCATCGTACGCTCAGACTTCAAACGCAACCATCACATTCGATGTTCCCGAATGCTACGTCGAGACGCCCGATACAACCGTCGATCGGACACTGGTCGAAGAATGGATTCGTGGTTTATAGTCCATAGATAATTCTGACTTTGGTCTGCGCGAGCGGAGTGTTGGTCAGTTGTCCTTGTGTCAGCTGCTTGCACTCCATGCCCATTCCATCGCAGATCGCCTCCATCCCTCGACCCGTTTCGCTCAGATGAAACCTCATCGATGCCAGCATGATGACCGGCGGTGTTTCGACACGGTATTTTTCGAGAGCATCGACCGCGAATGGGTTGCTGTCTTCCGGTAAATCGTCGTAGATATTCAAGGCTTGAGAGTATAAGCGTTCTCCGGGCTCGAACTTGTTTCGGGCTTCGTGCGCATTGGCAAGATCGACACGGTAGAGTGCGACTTCGGGAGGTAATGCAGGGATTGGTCGAAAACCGCGCAGAACCTTTTAGCGAACCGGACTTGAATGTGATTTGCAGCGATTGCGATTCAAAGGAGGAGAAGGATGTGTCCGATTACATACCCCTCTTGAGGTACTCCAGCAGGGCGACGGCATTGTTTCGTTCGACATCCTTAGCCGCAAAGAGCAGCGTGACCGCCTTACGCTTCGCAATCTTGCGCAGGGATTCGATGGTTTCGGTGTGTTCACGCAAGTCCTTGAAGTATCGCCGCTTGAACTCATCCCATCGGGATGGGTCTTCATGAACCCACTTGCGCAGTTCGTTCGAGGGGGCGATGTCGCGCATCCATTCGTCAACGTTTGCTTTTTCTTTAGAAATACCGCGCGGCCATAGTCGATCGACAAGGATCCGTACACCGTCACCTTTGGCAGCGTCTTCGTAAATCCGTTTTAGCTTGAGGGGCATGAATGCATCCTATTCAAGTTGCCTGCTGAAATTATATGCTCGGTTAACCGATCGACCCATCAACACATCGCATCATTCCGTGCATGCCCTTGGAATTGCTGGGCAGTAAAGCCAGGAGTCCCTCCTGACCAATGCGTTGAAAACGCCGATCCTGCATATACACGGTGCAAAAATGCCCGATTTCATTCATTTGGTTGAATAATTGCACACATTCTAGAAAATCCTGTGCGATCAGAGCAACTTCGGGCGATGCGCAATCGGATTGCCATTCAATTCGAATCTGCTGGTGAGTCTTCAGGGCAAATGCTCTATACCACTGGCGAAGGAGTATGACCATGTTTAACCAAGCAGGGATCACTTCAACGATTATTACGATGGTGCTTGTCGCCGGATGCGCTTCGAGCAAATCACCGCAGTTTGTTGACGACACACCGGCGCAGATTTTTTCGGGCACTGGCCCGCATACGCGGGTTGTCACGACGAACGCTGCCGAATCACAAGCGTATTTTAATCAGGGACTGAATTGGATGTACGCATTCAATCATG
Source organism: Alphaproteobacteria bacterium (assembly GCA_028285105.1). GTDB lineage: Bacteria > Planctomycetota > Phycisphaerae > UBA1845 > UBA1845 > UBA1845. The sequence continues at coordinate 163,806 of JANQQE010000014.1, read as the reverse complement.
ACGAGGCGATCAAATCGTTTAAGAAAGCGGCTGAGATCGATCCGACCTGCGCGATGGCGTGGTGGGGCGTGGCGTACTGCGAAGGGCCCAACTACAACGATCCGATCATGACCGAGCAGCGTTCGCAGGCGGCATGGGACGCGATGCAGAAAGCGTTGGCGATCGTAGATCATCTTACACCGGTCGAGCGCAATCTGATTGAAGCGCTGAAATCCCGCTATGCGATGCCCGAACCCGAAGATCGCACCGCATTGAACGAAGCGTTTGGCGATGCGATGGGCAAGTTATGGGCGAAGTATCCGAACGACTCCGATGTTGGAACGCTCTATGCCGATTCGCTCATGGTGCAGCGCCCCTGGATGCTTTACGACCTCGACTTCAACCCAGCCGAAGACACCCTCGAAATCGAAAGTGTACTTGAACGTGTGATGGCGATGGCTCCGAACCACCCGGGAGCGAAGCACCTTTACATTCATGCCGTCGAACCGAGTGCCGATCCCGACCGAGGAATTCCTGCTGCCAACCAGCTCAGCGACATGGTTCCCGTCAGCGGTCATATGCTGCACATGCCTTCGCATATTTATGTCAAAACCGGCTTGTGGAAACGGGCAATCGATCAGAGCGTCAAAGCGATGGCCGCCGACGATGCGTATCAAAAGCTCGCGCCGAAGCAGACGATTCAGTGGTTGTACATGGTTCACAATTCGCACATGCTGGCGTTCGCCGCGATGATGACCGGGCGCGAGAAAGAGGCGCTGGCGGCTGCCCGCGACATGTGGAGCGATATTCCCAAAGAAGACCTGGAGCGTGTCGGACCGATTTTCGATTTTTGGATGTGTTCGGTTTTCGATGTGCAAAAGCGTTTCGGGCGATGGGATGACATCATCTCAGAACCGGCACCACCGAAGTTCCTGCCAATCACCCGCGCGACTTGGCGGGCAAGTCGGGCTGTGGCGTACGCAGCGAAGAAGGATTTCAAAAACGCCGAGCACGAATACCGCAAGTTCAAAGACTGCAAAACGAGGGTACCGAAGGATGCCTATTGGGGCGGCCCGGATCTAGCCACACGCGTGCTGGAGGTCGGGGATCATTTTATCGCGGGTGAGATCGCACTTCAGAAGGGCGACTGGGAACAAGCGGCAAACCATTTGGAAGAAGGCGCGAAGCTTGAAGACGCGCTGTCATACGGTGAGCCGCCGCAATGGCTTCAACCGATTCGCCACACCTTGGGCGCAGTGTACATGAAAGCCGGTAATCATGCCGAAGCAGAGCGCGTCTATCGCGAGGACCTCAAGAATTGGCGTGAGAACGGTTGGTCGTTGTACGGACTGATGCAAGCACTGAAAGCCCAAAGCAAATTCGCCGAGGCAGCCACAGTTGAACAGCGATTCAATGCAGTCTGGCAATACGCCGATTCACAAATTGATTCAAGCTGCAAATGTATTCCAAATACCTAATCCAAGAGCGAGCATTGACGGATTCATTCACCAGTTGATAGGCAGTGCAAGGATGCCGACTGGTTGTTGATCAAGTTAGCCGAGCAAGTTTCGGAACCGACACCAACTAATGCTCAATAGAAGGTGCCGGCACTGGCAGATCAGAATCACGCGTCGACTCCAACCCGCGTTGAGCGGCAGCCGGCCTCAACCGTGGATATTCACAACAGAGCATACCGTAGCAACGCGCAGGCAGTCTGGGGGGCTGACTTCGACCTGCACTTCAATGACAATGCGCTAATTGAAAATCCCGTGAATGCGACTTCCGGTGGCGTTTGCCGTAATTCACCTCCATAGGAACAATTTCATCGCATCGTGATGGTTTCGAGCTTAGGGTGCGAGAATCACCGCCATTACCTGAACGGGGATTGAACATCGACGATGGCGTTTCATCCAAGTCGCTTGACATGAGCAACGTGCTTCTCGCCAAGTCAAATGCGCACGATTGGCGTGTTTGCGCTATTCAGGTTGTGTTCATTGTCATCTGGCATTGGATTGTTCCAACCCTGACGCTTTCGCTGGCAGCCTGGGACGGATCGGTCAATACACCAATTCATTGGAGAATGCGAGAAGACCCGTTGTTTGAACCGGGCGTCTTCATCGAGTTTTTTTGCAGCCTCTGGGCAGCGAGGGCTTTATTTGCATTGGTGTTGGGCGAGTGCGTTTTCGGATTCATTGTGTTTCGAATTGTCAGCCGCAAGCACAAGCCGCCGGTCGGTGTCTTTCTGCAGTTATGGTGGTTAATGTGTCTTTGGGGAACGGCTGGCGTTCCGATTGGCGTGTTTCTTTTGATCGATATGATAAGTACGCCGCCAGCCATTTACTTGTCAATCATCATCTGGCTTGTCATTACGGCGATTATACCTTCGCTCATTTTCAGATCGGACATGCGGAGCGGCCAATATCGGCGATGCGCGTCTTGCGGATTTCGGTTTGATCGCTGTGGTTCCCGCAACTGCACAAGTTGCGATCAGGAGTTGCAACTGCCACCCTTGCGCATGAATCGCTGGCGACCCGTCTGCCCCGACTGTGGCTATTCGCTACGCAAGCTAAAGGGTGAGCGATGTCCGGAATGCGGCGGAGCGTTTCCAACGGATCGCAAGAGCTTTCGCCGCTGGGCGTTTCATCGATTGCCCTGGGACCAATCCGATCGCGGATACTTGCCGACAGTCTATCTGAAATCGATCGTGTGCATTCTATTCACGCCAAAACGGGCGGCCCGAGGCCTGTCCATGCCCGATCGATGGGGACGCAGCATCCGGTGGGTGTTCTTCCATTTGGCAAACGCAGTACTGGTAGCGGTGCTTCTGACGAATTATCAATATTACATTCGCTACGTCATCACACGATATTGGCCGGATCTTCTATCGATGCCCATTCGCGATCAGCGGTTTTTCGATTCGCCAGATCGCGTCGCGGTCTGGTTCGCACAAGCGGTCATCGCGTGGACAATCAAGTTCGGCGCAATGGTAGGAATCGCCTCGCTCATCAGCTACCACGCGCCGGGAAGGCACCGAGCCGCCAAGCGTTCGGGCGTGAAGTGGGCGATGTATTCTTCGGTTGCGATTATGGCCGTATCGTCCTGCACGATTGCAGGCTTCGTTACGCTGGGAGACAGTCATATTCAAACCCAAATGCTCGGTATGATCTCAAAGTTCACCGTCACGATTTCTGCAACCGCGTATGGGTGGTTGTGGGCAATTGGAATCGGAGCAAATCCATTCAATCGATGGCGCGGATGCAGCGTGGCTGTGCAGTACGCGATGATCTACTTCGCTATTTGGCTGGTTTGCTCAAGACTCGTGCTCAATAGCAGTCCGCTCGGAGGATTACTATGAATGAAATGTTTTTTCGACATAGCTACGATTGCCCCCGGTTCGAACGGTGGAAGCTCATGCGTGTCGTCGTTGTGAGCATGGTTATTCTTGCGGGGTGGCTTGTAGCCAAAGGGTACCTGACCCGCGCGGCGGCTAAGTCGAGCGTCGGCTGCGAGTGGCGGAGCGGATTGGTAGCCAATGGATTGCGAAGCGCCGGTCACCCCGTCGGAATGCTGTTTCAGCCGCAGATATCTTACAATCCTGAACCAGGCTGGATTGCATGGTCGTGCCTAACTGAAAAGGGCGTGAAACAATATTGGTCCGGAGAGCAGTACCAGAGCATGCATTGTTTGGCTGACGGGAATCTCCAATTGCTCATATCGTATTTGGCTGGTCCTGATGATCGAATTGCAACCTACCCACCTGAGCCACCAATTTCTCTGAGCGAAGGGAGTCGTCCGGTGTTTTGCGTGACGTCCACAGTGTATTCGGTTCATACGGGCCTCGTGAAAAACCATACGTATTTAAGCATTCTGCGCCCGGGAAAGGACGGCAATGAAATGGTGTGGATGGGGCGCTATGGATTCAGCGGTACCGGGGCAACATCAACAATTCATCGGTGTCAATGGCGCGACCTTGACCACGATGGCGTAAAGGAATTGGCGATTCTGAAAGTTGTCAGCAAGGTCGGCGCGGGTGGCGTTTGGAGTGAAGAATCAAGAGATGTTGTCGCGACGTTCGGGTTGGACAAACCGAATGGAATTTTTCACGCACGCAGCATGTCTGAGTATTCTGGCGTTACCCCGTGGACGCCACCCTCCGATGAACCTGTTTGGATTGACGCCGACACGCCCATCGAAACGGTCATTCGCCGATTCCTGCCGCCACCAGATTGGGAATAGTTACAATTCAGCAGAGTATTCCTGTATTGCCCCGGCATTGCATGTGTGGTCAATTGCGCGGTCGGGTCGTTCGCTGCTCGATTCTTTTTTCGTAGTTCTTGCCTTCGAATATGTAGTCTACGTACACGCCGGGGGTGTGGACGTGGTCGGGGTCGATCTCGCCGGTGGGGACGAGATTCTCTACCTCGGCGATGGTGATCTTTCCGGCTTGGGCCATCATGGGATTGAAGTTGCGGGCTGTCTTATTGAAGACGAGGTTGCCGCTTTCGTCGCCGATGTGCGCTTTGACGATGGCGAAGTCGGCGTGCAGGGCGTGTTCCATTAGATACGTCCGCCCGGCAAAGTCGCGGGTCTCTTTTCCCTCGCCCATTTTCGTGCCGACAGCCGTCGGTGTATAAAACGCCGGGATGCCCGCACCGGCTGCCCGAATGCGCTCGGCCAACGTCCCTTGCGGAACGAGGTCCACTTCGAGTTCACCGCCAAGGAATTGTCGTTCAAATTCAGCGTTCTCGCCGACGTAGCTGGAAATCATTTTCTTGATCTGCTTGGTTTGTAGCATCAACCCCAGTCCGAAATCATCGACGCCGCAGTTGTTGCTGATGACGGTCAAGCCCTTCACGCCCGAATCGCGGATCGCGGCGATGCAGTGTTCGGGGATGCCGCAGAGTCCGAACCCGCCGGCCATGATGACGGCATTGTCGCTGATGCCCGCCCGTTTGACGGCTTCGGATGCGTCTTGAACGACCTTGCTCATGCGAAGACTCCCGCTGCTGTGACCCATGAATTCGTGGTTGCGATCACCGACACAAATATTGTGTCGAGCCACCAGCGACCCGTCAACGTGCGCCGTCATAATGTGTGAACTTGTCTCGGATGGCACGACGGATGGGTTGTTTGGTTGACGGCGGAAGTGCTGAGCGGTTTACATGGCAAAGTTGGCGAGGGCCATTTGGGTCTGGCTCGCATGATTTTGCAAATATTGGCGGTGCCTTCGCGAATAGCCTTCCGGATGTGGGTCCGCGCGAAGAAAATCGCTATCGCCACCTTGCTGCGGCAAGGATGGAAGACGAAGTCGAAATTCGGGAGATAACAACAATGCACTTCAATCAGTTTGGGAAGTCACTTTTCAAATGTGCCCTGCTTGGAATTTTTGTGGTGGGTTGCGACCAGATGCGGGCGAAAGTCTGGGTCGAGCAGATCGATGAACTTGCGATTCAAACGGATGGCGTCAACAAGATTGCGATCACCACGCACAATGGACCCATCGAGGTGACTGGCGATTCCGAGCGCAGTGACATGCACGTCGTCGTCACCCGCAAAGGTGGCGGGCGTAACAAGGAGTCGGCCCGCGCCGCCTTGGACGCCCTCGAAATCGTTTCGGACCTGGCGGAAGATGGCACCCACAACTTGGGTTATCGATGGAACGTCAGCAAGCAGTTCGACTGGAAAGCCCGGGTCTCGTTCAAGGTATCGATGCCTCCGCATTTGATGACCCAAGCCAAGACGCACAATGGCACCGTCAAAGTTACCAATGTCGATGGCGATTGCGATCTGGTCACACACAACGGCGCCATCACTGCCGTAGACGTGAGATCGGCTTGCAATATTGAAACGTACAATGGCCCGATCAAGATCGATTCGCCCGAGGCAACTGTCAATGCTGTAACCCACAATGGTGCCATCGCGGCGCGGTGGGGAATCCGTCCATCTGGAAACGCACAACGGTGGAATTGCGTTGGATGCGCGGTCGGGAAGCACGCTCAACGGCAATATCGTTTCTCACAATGGGGCAATCAGCGTCAAAGTACCCGAAAACGCCAGTGCGAAGTTTTCGTGTAAGACGAACAACGGGACCGTTCGTTGCGATGTGCCGTGCAAGATCATTGAAAAGAAGCGCCGATTCGCTTCGGGCGTGATGGGCGATGGTGCGGGCGAATTCAATGCCAAGACCCACAACGGGTCGATTCGAATTCAGGAAGCAAAGCAGTAACGTGAATATTACCGTTGGTTGTCTATTGCGGCGTCGTATCGAAGACGGCATTTAGGTAGCGGTCCGGGTCTTGAATGATCGTGGTCAAGACTTCGCTGACGACCGTGCCGTTGGCTGGGCGGTCGAACTGTACCTGTCCGCGCACGAGGTCGAGTTCGCGCTGAAATGCCAGTGTGGCTGACCGGTTCATGATGTCGATCTGCTCGACGTGCCGCAGGCCCAACAGGTGTCCGATCTCATGGGCAGCGGTCTGCGACAGTGTTAGCACGACGTTGTTCAGCGAGTTAATCACCGACGTCTGACATTCCTCACCGCGTCCAGTCAAACTTCCAACGTACACGCTGGCATCGTCTTCAGCGGCTTGGTTACCACTGTCCTGTGATGCACCGCGCGGTAGCACTTCGCCAAAGATGACTCGCACCTGGCACTGCGGGCGCGTCGGATCGGGCGCGGGAAGAGCCGCATCGATGACGTCTTGATCTTCGGCCAACACCCTTTCGCCGTTAAACGTCACGGTCGAGATCGGGCCTTCCGGAAGCAGGTCGCCTTCTTCAAAAACAATCACCGGCGAATCGGCATAAATCGCCCGCACACGATCGACAATCTGGCCGCGAATAATGTCATCGATGCTTTCGAGAAATTCCAATTGATCGGGCGTGCCGTCTTCGGTGTCGAACAAACCGGGATCAGTCAGAAAGCCATCCTCGAACACGAGCAGCACATTCTGGACGGCTGGCGGGCGAAACGCTTCGTCGCCAAGCTCAGCCGCAATCGTCGCCTGGCGAGAAGACGCACTCACCAACGGATCAAACTGCGCAAACGCAAAGTACCGCCCGCCTTCGGGAATACGATATTGAAACGCTTCGTTGGCAGGTCCACCACCAACCAATACGCCGGCTTCCACAAACAACTCGTCGGTTGTGAGGATCAACACTTCGGTCACGCTGTCGCCATTGATCGAAACGCGCAGCACATCGCCCGCATCGAAATCGCCCAGCGGAACGATCTCCGTTTCCAGATTGCGCTCGACACCATCGAGTTCAACCGGTTCCAGATCGACGAAGGGATTCAGCGGTTCATCGGCTGGCGGCAAGACCGATGTGCAGCCAAGGATCGACGTCGCAGCAAACGCCATCGCGCAAACAAATCGTAAACGCATATTCGAATGTTTCGATCGCATCATCATCAGATTGGTTCCGCCACCACCAGCACCGAATTGATCGGTGGTTCCACATCGATGATCGCCGGTCGAAACGCGACATCGTCGGAGAAGAATTCGAGTCGATACCCGCCCGGGGGACGCTCGAACGAAAACGCGCCGTCGGCATCGGTAAACGTAAACGTGATCGGATCGCCGAAGTCGGCATCGGGATCGTTCGACGGGTCGTTGTCATTCAATCGTACGCGAAACCGCGTCCGCAGCATCACGCCGACACCTTCGACCCCGGTGCCATCGGCAAGCAGCACCTGGCCGGCAATCGGTTCAAACGCTGCGTGTTCTGGTGGGGCGTCGTTTGCGAACTTCGGATCGACGCCATCGACATCCCACGTGGCATCGGCATTTTCGAACAGATTGATCGCCCGGATCGCGGCATCGACCGGCGTATCCTGTGCAAGCTTCACCCGCGACTGTCCCGATTCGGTGTCCCAACTGACGATGGTATACGTTTCAAGCGGCTGAACCCCGCATGCCGGAACGTCGAGGATTTCGCCTGCGACCGTCGGCGTCGCGCCAACCACTTCGCCATCGTCGAGACCGATGGGGACATCGCTGTTGACGCGTTCGTAGATGAATACTTGCAAGTCGAGCGTATCGGGGCAGCCTTCACCCAGAGCATCGACGAATCGTTGTCGCTTCGTAGCACCTGGAGCCAACAGTTCAGTGCGATAGTAAGGCTCGGAATCGGTTTCGTCATGCGCGCGAATCCGTAGCGCCGCGTACGTCGTCTTCGAGAAATTCGTAAACGCAAAGCTCGTTTCAATCGGCAGGTTCGCAATGTTGTCCACCGCATCGCAGCCACCCGCTAGCGCGAGCAGCGCGGCCATACATACAGCGGATAGACTGCAACCGCTGAGCGCGCCTGTCCTGAATTGGCCAAATCTACATCGACGCATTGCCCAACTCCATGACCAGTCGAAAACCGTGATAGGATGAAAATGCCTGCGGTTGACTGAAGTTGCGTTGAGCCGATCTGCAACGAACCTCTGGCGAATAGGATGCACCTCCCTTGATGACAAAAGTTAGTTTTTCATTTGTATAGATTGTCGATGTCCATTCCCAAGTACCACCGTGCATGTCGAACACTCCATAGAAGTTCGGCATGTGTTTTCCGATCACGTTCCACCCAGGACGATGACCTGCGCAATGGGCGACGTATCGCGTGTACTTCGGATTATCTCCGAAGCAGAATCGTTTATCGTTTCCGCCCATTGCTGCATGTTCCCACTCGGCTTCGGTGGGCAATCGATACGAACGCGGCGGACTCATCTTCACGCCTTTGGCATTTAGCCACTTTATGTAGGCTTCGGCCTGAATCTTCGTAACAAGGCCCGCTGCCGCCTGCTCCTTTTGCTCAGCCGACAATCCAATCAGCAGGTTGGCCATGTCTTTGAATATATAGCTTTCAGCGACTTCCGCATTGGTCGGATCGCTCAAGAACTTTTGAAATGCAGTCCAGGTGACTTCAGTATCGGCGACCCATAGGTCATCGATCACAACGCCCTCTTCCGGTCGATCTTCATCGTCGAATCGATCCGGATCGCTCTCGTCGCTTCCTGGGAAAAACTCATCATGACCGGGCACAAACACGAACGTCTGCCCACTGATCTCGTCGGCAAAGACATCCTCGGAATCATTCGCTGCAACCAACTGTCCCATGCGCATCGCAGCCCAAACCGCTGCCGCACGCACACCGGGATGCTCAGCCGTTTCAGCCCATTCGACGCAGTCAGCCGCCAACGCTTCATCTTCTGGCGCGATCTGTCCGATCAGACACAGGCTAACGTAGCGCTGCCGATCCGTACCGGTTTCAGCCTTTTCCACCAGTTGCGGCAAAATCGCTGCCGACATTTTTTCCGGCAGGTTGGCCAGTTCCAGCCACTCGCCGTTTTCCCAAAGCATTCCGCCGTCGATCGATTCCCAAAAATCGTCCGGCGCGATCAACATGCCACCTCGGGCGGCCATGATCCGCTCGGTGTATGCACTCGACGACAGGCTGCGAATCATCGCCTCCTGCAAAACCTCAGCCAGTCGCGGTTCTGCGGCTGCACTCTGGGCCATCGCGTCAGACGGATCGTCCACGAACTGCGCCATGATCCGCGCCGCGCCGGCATGGGCGGCTTGCACTGTTTGATTCCACCACACCCAACCGCTGAACGCGACAATCGCCAGAAAGGCAGCCGCAACGGTCACCGGCACGCGATGGCGGCTTATCATTTTGCGCACCATGTAGGTAGCGCTGTCGCGCTTGGCCTCGATCGGCTGACCTTTGAGATAACGACTCAAGTCATCTGCAAACGCGTTAGCCGACTGGTAGCGACGCTCTTTTTCTTTCGCGAGCGCCTTGAGGACGATCGTTTCAACTTCATCGTTGATGCGACGTCCGACCAGCGACGGTTTCTTCGGATCGACTTCGGCGATGTTCTTCAAGACATCCTGGATATTCCCGACGACTTTGTACGGGAACTGCCCGGTGAGCATCTCGTAGAGCATCACACCCAATGAATAGATGTCGGTGCGCACATCCACGGAATCGTGCTCGCCCGAAGCCTGTTCTGGCGACATATATGGAAGCGTGCCCATCAGTTGGCCGGTGACCGAAATCGTCTTGGCCCGTTCAAGCTCCGACGCCTGATCGTCCACCGATTTCGCCAGACCAAAGTCAAGCACGAATGGCTCGCCGTTTTCGTCGACGAGAATGTTCGAGGGTTTCAAGTCGCGGTGAATGATGCCGCGCTGGTGCGCATAAGCGACGGCCTCGCAGACCTTCTGAAAGATCGCCAGCATCCGCTCGCGCGAAACGTTGTTTTCGATGATGTACTTGTCGAGGCGCTGTCCTTCAACGTAGCGCATCGCGAAGTAATAGCGGCCGCTGTCGACCCCGCTTTCCAGAATCGTGACGATGTTGGAGTGGTCGAGCTGGGCGACGAGTTCAACCTCGCGCTCGAATCGCCGACGGGCTTTCTCGGTGGCAAAGGGACCATCCAGTAGAACCTTCAGCGCTACCTTGCGCTTCGTCGATTGCTGAACGGCCAGGTAAACCAAGCCCATTCCACCGCGACCCAGTTCCTTCAGGATCGTGTATCCTTCGATATGGGTCACAGCCTTCGCCGGCGCGTTCACATCGAGTTGGAACGACGACCCCTCGATGGTGGACTGGTCGGCGAGATTCACGTCGATGCGCTGGGCGTCTTCGTCCATCACCCGCCGCAAACCGGACAGGATATCCTGGTCGCTGCTGTTCTTCTCGCAGAACGTTTGGCATGCCCGACATCCGAGCAAGTGCTCTTCAATCGAGACAGCCAGCTCAATGTCGCACGTTCCCGACTGGAACAGCGAGAGCATTTCAGATGATGGGCAATCAGACATTGTCTTGGACCCAATCTACAGGATCAACGAGCCGAACGCTCGAACGGATTTATGATAAACACGCGCCGCTTCAAACCAAACAATACGATTAAGAACTATCCATCGCCCCGAAACGCGAGCGCCGCAACCTGCGGCGCGCCGTCGTCATCGAGCGAAAAGCAAAGCGTCCGGATGTCTTCCGACTGGCGAAACAAACGCGCGACCTTTGCCGGCTGACCGTGAAGCGAGGTTGCCAATACGCGACAACTCAATCGCCGCGAAAGGTGGATCAACATCGCAAAGTGAACGCCCCAGGGACCGGTGAATTCTTCGACCTCGCTGAAATCGAATGCCACGTATTTCAGTTCCGACATAGCCGCTTCATCCAGCGCAGCGAACATATCAAGCATATCGCGCAATCCGAGCGTGCGAACCCTTGGCGTAATGGTGATGCCACCGGGTTCCGGGCAGGCGACTTCGCAAAGCTCCAGCAAACGAGCCGTACGGTTGAGCGTCCTCTTATTGAGCAAACCTTTGAACATAGCTTCGCCTCCCGGACCATCATTGGTCATCAGGTATTGGCGATTTGGTGGGGCTGATCTTTCGCAGGGAATCCACGGGTATGATTTTTTGGCAAAAATCGCGGCTGACACCCTTAAAAAGGGGGTTTGATCAGGGAAATTCTTCTGATCAGAAGATGTCTTCCATTTTGGGCATCAACTCGCGAATCCGCTTCATAATGCGATGTTTGGCGATAAAAACGGCATTGGCGGTCATGCCAAGTTCGTCAGCCACTTCCTGGGCTGGTTTGCCTTTCCAGGCGAATTGCTCGAATGCCTGGATGGATTTTTCGTCGAATTCGCGGCGGACCTCTTCTAGGCATTGTCGAAGCACTGACGTCCGCCATTCCTCTTCCCAGATTTCGTCAAACTCGTTGCCGTTGTCGAGGCGGGCGAAAAAGTCCGTTTCGCCGGAGTCGTTGGCGATCTGCATTTCCTTACGACGGGAGTCCTTTTTATAGAGGTTGCGCATCTGGTTTTTTGCGATCCCGAAAAGCCAATGGCGCAGGCGGCCCTTCTCGCGATCGTACTTGCCCTCTTGATATGCGGTGCAAAACGCAACGACGGCTTGTTGCGCTGCATCCTGGGCGTCGGATTCGCTGAACCCGAACCGCCGGGCCGACGCGATGATGGTCGGCCGATAACGTTCGACGAACTGCCGCCACACCTCCTGATTGCCCGGGTCTTTCAAACCATCGAGCAGGATGGTGTTGGTGATGGTGTTCAGGTTGGGGCCCGTTGCGTCAGACATGCGTTTCCCAAATCGTTGAAACCGAGTTTGCCGCCGCAAATCAAGGTGGCGGTTACGGCTATAGATTATCCCCACATGCGGTGTCGCGCCAAGCCAAGGGCCCCTTCTCGCTGCCCCAAACGAGAAAAACAACTTTTTTTCGATTTTCTGAAAGGTCGGTGATGCTCCGCGCCAATGTCATGCAGGGTTAGTTGCTGGTGGGGTGCAGGGTTGGCAGATGGGGCCGCCCTGCAACTCTGCGAGGGTGGACGGAAGTTGAATTACTTGAGTCGGGTGTGCAGCCAAGAGGAGCACAGCCCATCCGGCTCGCCAGGTTTCTCGCGGGGGTGACGATCGCGCCGTCGGTGCAATCCACGCGCCAACCACACCGATGTGCGATCGTGCGGCCAAGCGTCTGAATGGCGCTTGGCTGCATCTTTTTTTACCTATTTCTTTACGTAAGGACCGCCAATTCGTCACTCCCGCGCACGCGGGAGTCCAGAATGAAAGATGGGTTATCGTGTACGCCCTAAATTCCCGCGTGCGCGGGAATGACGGCGGTGGGTGGCTTTAGAAAATAGGTGACTGTCGCACCTTCTTCTCCTGTAGTAACTCGGGCCAACCGATTAATCGAGTTACTGGCCAGTCTCATGTTTACTTTTCTCTGCATCAATTCTCGCACGTTTCCGTTTGCTTCGGCGCTCAAAGAGCGAGTAAGTGGTGATCACGCCAAGAAGTGCTGCGCCCATCATGAACAACTCCTTGACAATATCACTCAGAATTGGCTTACCGTAAACATGTTCCAGGCCCCTAACGCCGAGATCGAAACCTATCGCGGCCGCTGGAGCAGAGATCGCGATACCAAAATACCAAAGCAAGGCTTCCCATCCGAACGCACCACGCTTCATTGAATTAGACATTGCTCTTTCCTATAGGCCATTTAGGCGAAGGCGGGACATTCACCTATTTGCTTTCCGTGCCCATAATGATCGCTAAGGCGAGCCTGCGCCTCGGGCGACAGCCGATTCAATTCCGTCGTCGCCTTCGTCAGCCGATCGTTGTCGCCGTGCTCTTTCGCCATCACCGACTCGGTCACGCACGTCCTGGATTCCCGCGTGCGCGGGAATGACGGCGGTGGGGGGCTCAGGCATTGACGCTTGGCTTTACCACGACCACTCCAACTGAATGCCGTAGACGAACTTGTCGTATGTGAAAGGCGACGACCGATCGCTCAGCACGACATTTGATTCGGCATCGGTCCAGCGGATCAGGCCTCGCAGGACTACCTTGCCGTCGTCGGGGTCGTCTAGCAGCGTCTGCGACAGGGTGAAGCCGTAATCGGTGATCAGATCGTCGCGCACGTTGCGGCGGCGGTCGAAGGTGCTTTCGTTTTGGTAGGCGGCGATTTGCCAGCGGGCGTCGAAGCGAAAGCGCAGTTCGCGATCGGGCAGGATAAGGAATTGATCTGGCGACTTTGGATTGACCAAAGGCATGTCGAGTGCGACTAGAAAGTCATGCGTTTTGCGGTCGAACTCGTCGCCTTCGGTGGAGATGCTGCCGTATTGATAACCGGTTGAAACATCCCACACCCACGGGAACTCGGCGATCGGCTGAAGCTTGAAGCTTTGCTCGACACCGACGTAATGGGCGAGTCCGTCGCGATCCAAATCTTCATCAGTCTCGAACAGAAAGTCGCGGGCTTCGAGTCGATAAAACACCTGCGTCGCCTCGGGCACGATGACCTCGCCCGGTAAGAGCCAACGATACCGCAGCGAAGTTGTGAGCGCATGGTTCGACAGGAACGATTCGTTGTTCAGCAGCGTCACGTCGTAGTCGTAGCGCAGCGTCGCTTCCCAATGATCGCCAAAGCGCCGGGAGTAGCGCAGGTATGCACCATAGACCTGAAGGTCGAACTCCTCGATCTCAAAATTGCGGGTTTGCAGCGTTCGGAAACCGCCCGCGAGCGTATGTTCTTTCGTCGCGATCGGTGCGAAATCGACTTGGGCAGCCGCATCGAAAACGCCATTGCCCAAACCGGCAATATCGCCAAGGTCGCTGGAACCTCCGCCCAGGAAGCTGACGTTGGTGTCATACGCCAAGCCCATTGTCAGCGATGCATTGAACACATTTCGCCGGGCCTTCGCCCGATCGGTGCGGATCATCTGGCGAAGTTCGAGATCGTCGCCCAACGCATCGAGCGCGGCGAGGCCGGCGTCGAAGGCGGCCAATGCATCGTAGAAATCGCCTCGACCTGTCAGCGCTCCACCGCGATAGTAGTGCATCCAAGGGTTGTCGGGCTCAACCGATGCGACTTCGTCAAGTCGGGCGAGCGCCTCGTCGAACTGCCCCAATCGAACATGAATGGCAGCCGCTTCAAGCGCTTGAAGCGTCGTGTCTTGTTCCTCAGCGCGAACCGTTGCCGAAAAAACACAAACGAGCGCCGGTAGCGCAACCGCAATCAGGAATCGAAATCGGAGTAGCCCATGGAGCATAGATGAGCAGTATAGCGTCGCGCTCGAGCCCACCAAGCGATCGTTTGAAAATTAGGCAATGCGGTTGAGGTTGCCGTATCCAAGCGGCAATGGACCTGGTCAAACGTTCTTGTTGATGACATAGAGCATGTCTCCGCCGCGACTCATCAGCAGCGTGAGTTTCCAACGCCATTCGACGTTGCGTCGCGTGAGGCTTTCGGTTTCGATGCCGATGGTGCCGTCCGCAACGTGACTGGCGATCATTTCTGAAATCTCTTTGGGCGTCAGAAAACTGATGACAACGTTTCCGGCTTCGAAGTACTTCCAGTTGAATTTTGCACGGTTGGCGAGTTTGGAAAGATGGTACACCGCGCGGGAAAACGGTTTTACCAGATTCACCTGCTCTTCAAAGATCAGATATCCGCCGGGTTTGGTGATGCGGATCAGTTCGGCGATGGCCTTGCGTTGCAGCAGCAGCGTGTTGGAGATGTTGTCGGCTACCAGATGATGAATGATGTGGCGACAGGTCACGACATCGTATGCACCCGTGGGAAGGTCATTTTCGATGATGGACCCGCAGCGAAATTGGATACTCGGATGGATCATTCGATCGGCGTAAGCGTCGTTGACTTCAAAGACTGTTGCATCAATCGGATGCGAACTGTGTTCGCGCAGTTTTTGCAGCAACACGCCTGTCGCACCGCCGACATCGCAGATGCTCATGTTGGGGCGGTCGATGACATTCAGGATGGAATCGACGAGGCGCGAACGCAGAACCGATCGTTCGTAATCCATGAAACGATCGGCATCGAGCGTTTCGGTGGGGTCAAGTTGTACGGCTTGCTGGGTGTGTCCCACGCGATTTCTCCGTTGCTGAAGTCATTGGGATTCCCAGCCCACGATTCAGCAAAGCCAAGTCATCTGACGTTCGTAACTTCACACACCCGAGGCAGATACTAACGCAATTAGGCGATGTGATTCAAACAAGAATTCGCCGATACAATCGCTTGGCAGCGGTTCGCATACGCGGACACGATTTGGAAGCAATCGGCTTATCAGACGTGACATTTCTGCGCACGATTGACGAAATTGAACCGGTTTATTTCAACACGATATTCCAAGCCGGTGGCGCGCATACAAGCAACAAATGAAGCGAAAAACCAACCGCTGGAGGGAAGTTGGTGACGCATGCGATTGCCCGAAAACCCTTGAATCGTAGACTCAACTAAGCCGATCCTTTGGCAGACACTTGGGCAAAGAGAGAGTAAAAACCGTGACGAATCGATCAGGGCGAAAACAAATGGGCGGGATTCAACCAAGGTATTTGTGCGCCATCTTGACGGCGTTGTGGGCTTGGGGTGGCTGTGTCGATGGGTTCAACACCGATGCCGGAACCACCGCATTCAGTGGTCTGTTGGACGATCTCGTCCCCGACTCTCCGACAACTTCCGACAACAACCGGAACGAATCGACAGGGGATAGCGGCGACCAATCGACTGGGGATGACGGGAACGGAACCGCAGGCTTTTCAGACGCCGACAATAGCGACGCGGCAAAAGTCGTCGAATTGGTCAATGAGCAACGGGCATCGGGGGCCAATTGCGGTAGTCGGGGCGATTACGCATCCGCAGGTCCGCTCGTTTCAAACGCAGTGTTAACCGAACTCGCGCAGGCCCACTCTGTCGATATGTCGCAGCGCAACTACTTCGACCACACCAATCCCGATGGCGATGGACCGGGCGATCGTATCGACGCCTCGACCTATGAATGGTCAACGTGGGGCGAGAACATCGCAGCCGGTCATCGCACGCCCGAAGCTGTGGTCGATGGTTGGATGAACAGCGACGGTCACTGTGCCAATATCATGAACCCGGCATTTACCGAAATCGGTGTGGGGTACGAGGCGAGCGGGTCGTACTGGACGCAAGTATTTGGAGCGCCTCGCTAATTTCCGCTGCCGATTTTGGTCGATCTGATTTTGTCAATCTGATTTTGTCAATCCGGTCGGGCTGAACTATCTTTCGTTTCGAAGGCAATCGTTGCTGCGAAATGAAGGATGAGTCCGTGCGTTTCCGCATAATGACCTACAACATTCACAAAGCGATCGGCGTGGACGGCGTATTCGCGCCGGACCGGATTCTAGAAATCCTTCGTCATCACAATGCCGACATCGTACTGCTTCAGGAGGTCGATCGAGCTGCTCCCCGCTCCAATCACATCGACCTCGGTTCATATCTTGCTCGCGAACTGAGTTATCGCCATCGGGCTGTCAGCATGAACGTGCATATGAAGAAGGGCAAGTACGGTAACGCAACGCTGTCTCGCTACGCCATAGGCCGACAACGCAATATCGATCTGACGATTGGGCGCTACAAACGACGCGGGGCGCAGCACACGCGCATTCTCGTGCAGAATGCCCACACAAGTGCGCTCGTCGATGTGTTCAATGTCCATCTTTCGCTTCGGGCCCGACTTCGACGCAAACAGGTCCAAATGCTCTTCGAATGTGGCGATCTTGCCAACCTGCCCGTGCGTCAGCCTTGCATCATTGCGGGGGACATGAACGATTGGCCGGGTTCTCTGAAGCGGCAGCGGTTTAATCGGGCGGATTTCATTTGTGCGAGTGGCCGGCGTCCCGGTTCGCGCTGGGCGATCAAGACGTTCCCGAGTTACGCCCCGACGGCTGGTCTCGATAAGGTGTTTTATCGGGGCGAAATGAGGCTGCTTCAAATCTTCAAGAGTCGCCTGAAACTCGCCCGCGTCGCCAGCGATCATCTTCCCGTCATCGCCGACTTTGAAGTCTCACCGAGCGGCGACTAACCCTTGCTGCAAATCGACAGCAACGCAGCGCATGAATGTCGGATTCCACTTATCGGATCCGAGATGCACTCGGTAAGCTCGTTGCCGGGGCGTAGGGCGTATCTTAAGTTTGGGTGGCTGACCTTCAGGCGTTCGCAATCCGCCGGCGCGTTGTTCGGTCTGTTCGCAAATTTATTGGGGGAAGGGAGCGTTGTTCGTGGTTCACCATCACGATCGGCAGCCAAATATCCGGTACATCTTGAGGTACGTCTGCGCGATCGGTCTATTCGTGTTTGCGTCACCGATTGGCTGCTCGTCCGAATTGGCGATCACGCCAGGCAGCAGCGATCCCTCGTCTCAACAGAACGGTGGCAGCGATTCCTCGGACGCAGATTCACCTGACCCAAATTCACCCAACAATGACGGTCAAGATTCTAACGGGGATGTTCTCGGGCTCAGTCTCGATGATGACGACTCGCAGGACGATACGGGTACGGACAACGGGACTGACGGTGCGGTCGCCGGAGCGGCTGCACCCATCGCGGATGCGGGCGACGATGTTTTTGCCGAATCGGGCGACACGATTGTTCTTGATGGTTCGGGCTCTTCAGATCCCGATGGTGATGAACTTACGTTTGAGTGGTCTCAGGAACCCGACACGCAAGACGTTGGACTTTCAAATTCAAATCTGGAAAGCATCGATTTTGTCGCACCTGCCGTCACGGAAGAAACGGTTCTGATTTACACGCTCACGGTCAGCGATGGCGAGCAGGCATCGTCGGACAGCGTCAGCGTGACCGTGACTCCGGTCGATACTGTTCCCGCTTGCCCGCCTGAGTTCAGGGTGATCCCAGCCAATACCAGCGGCGTCACGCCGTTTAATACCAGTTTCGATGTCGAACCGGTCGATCCAGACGTCGTCTTGGACGGTGAATGGGAATGGTTCATCGATGGTGAATTGTTCGGTCATTCTTCAACGCTTGGCACCACGTTTACTGCGGCTGGCGAAATCCTCGTTGAAGCCTGTCTAACCGCATCATGCGACGTTGATTTCGAAACCCGCTGTGAAGGTGTCGTTTTTTCAGCCGAGGGCGGTGGCGGTTTTGGGGGAGGAGGCGGAGTCGGCGGTGGTGGCGGTCCTCCTCCGCCGACGAATGTTGCACCGGTCGCATCGGCGACGGCAGCATCGAGCGTTACTGAAGGCAACGTGGTGACGCTCAGTGGCACTGGTTCTTCCGATCCGGATAGCGGCCCGAACGCATTGACGTATTCGTGGACACAGGCGGGTGGAACCGATGTGACTGGCGACCACCTTTACAGTTCGACGGCATCTCAGCCGCAGTTTACGGCACCGGCATTTGCGAATGATTCAGCGCAGGACACGCTGGTGTTCAAGTTGGTTGTGTCGGATGGGGCGGACACCTCGCCGGAAGATACGGTGTCGATCAGTGTCACGTCAGCCACCGTAACGGCTGCCAATCGTACGGCTGACCTTCCCGACAGTTGGTTGGTGCTGTACAACTCCAACAGCGCCGACAGCATCGCTTGGAAAGAGTGGTACATCGCTCAATGGAACATCCCGACGGGCAATACGCTGGGTCTGAACTGCGATGCATCCAACGAGCGTATTACCAAGACCGACATGATCAACACGATCTTCACGCCGGTCGTGAATCACCTCAATGCCAACGCCTCGCTGAAGGCCAAGGTGATGGGCATCCTCGTGGGCTTTCGCGTCCCCGGAAACTTTTACACCGATGCAAGTACGCCGACGCTTCAGGGCGGTGGTGGCTGGTCGGTGTCGAGTCGCTTGCAAAAACTCGATCCTGCTGCGCTGGACTTTCCAAGATGGCCGAGTAACGCCCATCACTTCAATGCGTACTTTTCACCCGACACCGATCGCATCAACAAATCGGAGCTGGCGGCTGATGTGTTCATCACGGCGCGAATCGATGCGCCTACTTTGGCTGAAGCAAAAGACTTGACGACCCGGGCCCGCTCGATCAGTACGAACGCTTCGGCGCTGCCGACGACCGATTGGATCTATCTGGACTATGACGATCCGGGCTCGCCGGGTGGCAATGAATGGACGGGGCTGAGACTGACTTACGAGGACTCGGACTTCAGTACCCCAGCATGGAAGTACCCATGGAAGTTTTACGATTCCGATGGCGCCGGTGAAGACCCCACCCCCAATGCTGCGTTTCAATTCAGCTATTATCAGTTGACCGGTTGGCACAATGCCGATTGGAGCGGATCGGTTTCGGGGACGAAAATCCTCGGGTACGCGATGAACAGTTGGGGGGCTACGACGGTTCGCACGACGACGGGACACAGTGGCCGCTATGTGCCCAATGTGCTGTTTAACGGTGGGTATGCTGGGGCGATCGGCGCGACCGGAGAACCCTACCTCAGCACAATTCCCAAAATCGACACTGTGCTGTGGTGTTTAGCCGACGGGCGGACCATGGCGGAAGCGGTTTTCCAGGCCACGCCCGACCATGCCTGGATGTGGGAGTTGGTGGGCGATCCATTGCTGCGCATCCCCGTTTGGTTCGAAGAACCGTAGGCAGTTTCGTGCCTGCAAGTGGGGCGCAATTGCAATCAGGGAACCCACCTTTGAATTCAGCGGAAACGTTCCGAATCGCCCAGTTTCCGTCCATTCTAAAACCTTCAGTAGCCAGCACGCCATTTCAATTCGCTTTTACGCTGCATCGCCAGCCATTATACTGAGCAATTCATGATTTGACCTGTCTCGTGGCGATCTCGCACTATTTGGCAAACGCATATGGGCACGCAGGACCTAAAAGCCGACTCCGATGGTGAACACCTTCGCGCTTTCATGAAACATCTGTTAGCCGACGTGCGCGCCCTCGAGCAGATGATCGAAAATGACGAGATCGAATCCGACGTTCGCCGCATCGGTGGCGAGCAGGAAATGGTCCTGATCGATTCTGACGGCCAACCCTCACCGAACAGCATGGACGTCCTCGATTGCCTTGGTGACGAGCACTTCACCACGGAACTCGCGAAGTTCAATATTGAATGCAATCTCGACCCGATCGTCTTCGGCAGCGACTGCCTTCGGCAGATGGAAAAGCAGCTCAACGAGATGATCCTCAAAGCCCGCAAAGCCGCACAGTCATGCGGTGCCGACGTGTTGCTCACCGGAATTCTGCCGACCCTTTCGCAGACCCACACCACCCTCGATTGGATGGCACCGATGCCGCGCTACTACGCACTCAACGATGCGCTCAATCGTTTGCGGGGTGGCGATTACGAGTTTCGATTGACCGGCGTCGATGAACTGATCCTCAAACAAAACTCTGTGATGCTTGAAGCGTGCAACACCAGCTTTCAGGTTCACTTTCAGGTTTCTCCGCAGGAATTTGCGCGTCGTTACAACATCGCCCAAGCCGTCGCCGGTCCAGCACTTGCGGTAGCGACGAATTCACCGCTTCTTTTTGGAAAGCGCCTCTGGCGCGAGACGCGCATCGGGTTGTTTCAACAAGCCGTCGATACCCGAACCACGACAGACGTGGCAGACGAACGCAAAGCACGTGTCAGCTTCGGTCAACAGTGGCTCAAAGAATCCGTGCTGGAAATCTTCCGCGAAGATATCGCCCGATTCCGCGTTTTGTTCGGTGCCGATTCGCATGAAGATCCGTTTGATGCAATGGCGGAAGGACGCATCCCGAAATTGCAGTCGCTTCGATTGCACAACAGTACGGTATATCGTTGGAATCGTCCGTGCTATGGCATCTCCGACAACAAACCGCACCTGCGAATCGAGAATCGTGTGCTGCCGGCGGGTCCGACCGTTCTCGATTCGATCGCCAATGCGGCGTTTTGGTTCGGATTGATGATTGGCGTCGCCGATGAGTACGGCGACATTACCCAACACATGGAATTCGACGACGCCAAGTCGAATTTTCTAGCGGCTGCTCGATTGGGCATGCACGCGCAATTTACGTGGATCGGTCAAGAGCAACCCGTATCCGCTCAGGATGTACTGAGCAAACAGTTGCTCCCGTTGGCACGCCAGGGACTAAAATCGGCGAAGATTGATTCGCGCGATATCAACCGATACCTGAATGTCATCGAAGGGCGCATCAGCACCGGAAGAACCGGATCGCAGTGGTTGATTCAGTCGCTTGCCAAGATGAAGGGCGAAGCGACTGCCGCAGTGCGATTGGGTTCGGTGACGCGGACGGCTCTCGACCGCCAGTGGCAGGGCGATCCCGTTCACACCTGGCCACTCGCCAGCCTCGACCGCTCGGATTCCGTCAAGCGCGGTTACCGTCGCGTCGAGCAATACATGACAACCGATCTGTTTACCGTCAACGAAGACGACTCGGTGGACCTGGTCGCCAACATGATGGTCTGGCAGGACGTGCGCCATGTACCCGTTGAAGACAGCCAACACCAACTCGTCGGTCTGGTGACGTATCGCCAGATTCTTCGACTGATCGGCAACCAACGCAACGACGCCAATTCCGAATCGATTGCGGTCGGCACCGTGATGAAGCGCGATCCGATCACCGTCACACCGCAGACCGAGACACTGGAGGCGATCCGGGTGATGCTGGACAAGAAAGTGTCCTGTCTGCCGGTGGTCAAAGAAGGCAAACTTGTGGGCATCGTGTCCGATCACGATTTCCTCGAAGTCGCCGCAGAACTGTTTGTGAAAGAATTGGCAGAATAACCAACAACGAACATGATTCGCGACAATAGCCCGGAGGGGGCAACCAACCAACGGCTGATCGGTTCTTACGATCAAGGACGCAAGGGGCCAACGCTTGTTTGTCTTGGCGGTGTTCATGGAAACGAACCTGCCGGGATTCATGCAGCCCGCCGCGTACTGGATGTGTTAAGCGCGCGGCGGATTCCAATTCGCGGGCGCATGGTTGGGGTGATTGGAAACATCGAAGCCCTTCGCCAGGGCGTTCGGCACGTCGATGTCGATTTCAATCGCATTTGGATGTCCGAACGCATCTCCGGAATCAATGGAACGCATCGCGATATGCCGCCATCGGTCGAAGATCGTGAGCAGTTGGCGCTGCTTTCTACGCTGCATCAGGTATTCGATGACGCCAACGACGAGGTGTTCATGCTCGACATGCACACCATGTCTGCCGACGGCGCGCCTTTTGCACTCTTTGGCGACACGCTGCCCAATCGGCGGTTTGCATCGCGACTCAACATGCCATTGATTCTGGGGTTGGAAGAACACATCGACGGAGTGGTACTCGACTACGTGAATTCGCTCGGTCACGTCACCGTTGGAATCGAAGGCGGCAGACACGACGACCCTCGATCGATCGAATGCATCGAAGCGATTATCTGGATGGCATTGGTGTCGGCTCAGATGATCGGGGAAGAGGATGCGCCAGAGACTGCAAAATCGCGGGCGATTCTTGAGGCGTCATCGCGAGACCTTCCGCCAGTCGTTGAAGTGTGTCACCGTCATCCAATCAAGGACGGTGACGGGTTTCAGATGAATCCGGGATACCGCAACTTCCAAGCCGTTCGCGAGGGCGAAGTGCTTGCTCACGATCGAAATGGCCCCATTCATTGTCCGGAGGACGGTTACATTTTGCTGCCGTTTTATCAGGGCTTGGGTAACGACGGGTTCTTCGTGGGTCGGGAAGTCAAAGTTGGTTGGTTAAAGGTGTCGAGCGTTTTGCGACGCATGCGCGCCGATGCGTTTGTCCATTGGCTGCCCGGTGTCAGACGCCATCCGACCTTGAAAGACAACCTGGTGATTAACCGATCGCGGGCCAAGTGGTACGCCTTGGAGATTTTTCACCTCCTCGGGTTTCGCAAGCGGCGCGTCAAGGGCGATCAACTGATCGTGGGAAGGCGCAAACCGCATCTGGCCAACGGGCGACGTTCATAAGCGGCCAATGCCAACAAGCGATCATTCACGCTTGGAATTCTGCAACACATCCCTTACCGCTGCGTTTGGCGTCATACAAAGCGGCGTCGGCTTGCGCGAGTAATTCGGTCGCCGATGTCGCCCCCGTTGCAGAGCGTGAAGCGAATCCGGAACTCAGCGTGACCTTGGTCTTAATGTTCATCGTCGCGATCTGTCTATTGAACATCTTGACGATCCGTTCGCAGATGTCGTGGGCTTGCTCGTTTGAAATGCCCATCAGGACAGCCGCGAATTCGTCACCGCCATACCGGATTCCGACGTCGTCTGCGCGCAACGATCCGCGAAGCAATTCACCGAAAAACCGGAGAATCTCATCGCCCGCCGCATGGCCCTCGGTGTCATTAAGCGGTTTGAAGTTATCTACGTCGAACATCGCGAGTACGACATTGACGCGCTGACTGACCTGCTCGCGATAGATCGGTTCCAAGCGCTCTTCGATGAACCGTCTGTTGGTCAAACCCGTCAGCGAGTCCCGTTCGGCATCCTTGCGGGCGCGGTTGAGCAGTTGCTGAACCTTCTTCTTTTCGACGGCAGCGTTTGATTCTGCGCGTCTTTCGAGAACCACCGATTGTCTTCGGGATTCATGCAGTTCTTCGTTGAGAGCGCCAAACGACAGTGCGATTCGTTCGAGTTCGATGGTTGTGTACGCAACGGGATCGACGCTGCCGCTTGGCGGCTGAGTTGCGATCTGCCGTGCGATGGTTGCCAAAGGTCCGGTGATATTCTTCCAGATGTTGCGAAGTACGATGAATGAAGTGACCAATGCACCGATGGCCAGCAGACCCATCAGCGGAAGTATCTGGCTTGCCGTTTTCGCCCAAACGTCAGGCGGCTGGAATGCGGCGACGACATATGCGATCGGTGCCAACCCGGGGCCGCGATTGACCGGCGCGACCGCGATGTCGATGGGTATTGGCGAAAGCGCACCTTCGGACTCTGAGAATTCAAACGTGTAAACAGCCGGGACCGATTCCGTGTCGATTTTTTGTGGCGCAAAGTCTACGGCAAGTTCGGTCGGCCAACGATGAACGATATTGCCCTGCGCATCGAGCAAGGCAATTCCGATGGCGTCATACATTCGCATGAACTGGGTGGACCACGCCCGGATGGCGTCGCGGGCGACAGCGCTTTCGTTTTCGGTTGCGACGATCAGGTCGGTGATGGATTCAAACGTGTGGTTGCGTGCCAACAGTTCGAGAATCGAAGCGCCAGCCCCCGCGCGTTCGATGAGCAGTTGGTTGGCTGATTGCGTTTCGCGATGATGGACCAGCCACGATTGAAGCGCGACGACAGCCAACATCGGCAACATGAATGCCGCAAACATCGTGAGTCGAAGGCGACTCTGCACGGTCTGGCGGGCGGGCGCAACTGGGGATTTACGATTCACGTTTGTCACAATGGGACCGGTATCGCGTTCGTTGAATGCCTGAATTCCTCCGCAACAGGCATTGGACGTATCTGAGATATCGGCAAGTAGCGTACCCGTAACCAGTAGCGATGGCGTGAGCATTGTGGTTGTAAAATTATATTTTGCATGAGTTTATGGGTCATCTGGATGCCCGGGTTGTCTTTGTCGGTGTACAAGCGACGAGGATTCTTGTGGTTTCGTAGAGTCGCCGTACATGTGTAAACGTTGGCAAACGTGAGGTACTTCGCTTGTACGACTTGCGCGATAGAATCCCATGCGAAGTTTTGGGGTACATCGATCAGGGTACAGGCATGAACGATATGCGAACGTCAATCCGCAACCTTGGCATGATCATCATTGCGTGCATGACTGCGCCGACATGGGCACAAGGTTTCAAACACACGCACTCCGAACCGCGCAGCATCCAGAACGGACCGCAGGCATACTTTGAAAGCAAAGTGATCGACCTGGGCGATGTGCCTCAGCATGAACGAATCGTTGGTAGCGTCATGGTCGAAAATCACGGCAACGCAGACTTGGAAATCAGGAACCTCTCAGCCACGTGCGGTTGTACGGTTTTGGAACTGGACGAATCGCAACGCATCGTCCCGCCGAACGGGAAGCAGGAAATCACCGTCTTCTTCAACACGGAAGAACGTCAAGGGCGCCAGCGTAAACTCGTATCCGTTCTCACCAACGATCCGGAATATCCGGTGACGGAACTCATCGTCAAGTCCAATGTGTTCGCCAGCTT
Source organism: Alphaproteobacteria bacterium (assembly GCA_028285105.1). Classification (GTDB taxonomy): domain Bacteria; phylum Planctomycetota; class Phycisphaerae; order UBA1845; family UBA1845; genus UBA1845. The sequence continues at coordinate 138,374 of JANQQE010000014.1, read as the reverse complement.
TCAGGTGCTACCGGCGCAGTTTGTTGCACTGATCGATGCGCGACCTGGTGAGCAAATCGAAACGCTCTCCGTTTTTCCGACGGCTGATGGGGCGACACTGGATGGTTTGGAAATCGAAGTCCCGGGCCGCATCCTCGAATACGCCATGGAATCGATCGTCAACGATGAAGGTGTTGCGGGTATCGGGGTGACGTTCAGCGTCGCGGATGAAGTCGAGTTGGGTCCGATCGATACGGAATTGGCATTCACGGGAACCGTCAATGGGAAAGCTCAGACCGTCGTCGCGCGGGTCAAGGGAAAGATTGTCGGGCCCATTGAAGTCAGGCCAACGATGGTAGAGTCCATCCATCCCACACCGAGGGGCCGGCAGTTTGCTCCGGTGACGCTCAGGCCAGCAGACGGAAAGCCGTTTGAGATCATCTCGATCGATGCGGGCGAATATCTCGATGCGTCACAATCAACCGGCAAAGTACCGGGTGATATCGACATCACGCTGCGTCTGAAAGAAAACGCGCCCGACGGTCCGACAGCGAATACCGTCAAGGTGTACACCGATCAGCCGGACATGCCCATCGTACAAATCCCTTTCTTTATAGATGTTTTGCCCAGGTGCAGGGTTAATCCGCCAATCGTTGTATTCGACGCAAGGGCGCTGGCTGAACCTCGCCGCATTCGTTTGCAATCGGATATTGTTTCGACACTGGAAATTGAGAGCGCTTCGTGTGACAATCCGCACATTAGCGTTGAAGTGGTCGAACCGTCAGCGACGCATCCCAAGGTACGCTTCATCGAGTTGAACTGGGCGGATGGCAATGCCCCTTCGCAGGACGCATCCGCAACACTGACCGTCGAGACGAACGTTGCCGGAAGCGAAACAATTGATGTGCCGATCCAGTTTCGCATAATAAAGTAACGAACCGTTAAAGAGTGAGAGGATCGAACGAGACCATGGATCAAGAGCAGACATCGGCAGAAGCGGCTGGTTTGGAGGAATCGGTCGAACGAACTCCGCGTATCGATTGGGACAATCCCAACACGCTCGCAGGCGATGCGCCGCCGATGTCGCGCGGGCCGTTGATCGCCAGTATCATTGTGTATTCCGGCTGGTTCGTCTTTCTCGTCATCATGGCCTACCTCCGCGTGACCACGACGTCGCAGTAAGGTCGGTTGTCTGCATGAACCTCCCGCAATTTTGAATGCACTTCCATGTTGCAACTTGAGCGCAATTCGCAGTCGTCGGAAGTCTTCAAACAAAACATCACTGCACTGAGCAAACGTCAACCGGCGCTGGCGGATCGTTTGGCGTCTGTTGAATTGCCGGATTCGATTCATTGTGCGACCGGACGTGACGGTCTGCCTGTGATTGTCGATTCATGGACTGAGAACCGCATAGGATGGATGGGCGGATCGTCGATGCCTTCGGTCAGCGCCCCGGCAGTGCTTTCCAACTTTGTCGATCGGGGCGTCAACGTAGCGCTGCCTTCGATTGGTTCGGGATACGAATGCCTGCACCTGCTACGCTTACTTCAGCCGCACTGCGCAGCATTCGTTTGCGAAGAAAGTTCACCCCGTTTGGCCGCGACGCTTTGTGTGGTCGAGTTGGATGACCCGATCGCCGACGGCCGACTGATTCTGCTTGATGGCAACGTTGAAGAGACGCTGCCCCGGTTCATCGACGAACATCCCGGCTATGATTTTCCAACGCAGTTGTTAACGCTTCCAGAATTCGATGCGGTTGGTTTTAAGTCCCGCACCGACACCGTGCATCGTGCTTGTCATATCGCAGCCCAACAGCATTTGAAGCACCTAGCCGCTTTACGTGAACGCATCGCGCCTGGCGTATCTTCGCCGAAGAATTCTCCGCACGTGGCGATCTTGTCGGTCGATGCCGTTGGAGGCGCGATCGAACATGCCCAAAGCATCGAACGGGCAGCTTGCAATCTGGGTTGGACCACTTCGATTAGTGTACCCAACCATCCGCAAAGCTGCTCGCTCGTTTCGCGCGTGCAGGCGATTGCCGAAAGACCGGTGGATCTTGTTCTGTTGCTCAATACGGTTCCCGGCCAACTTGCAGATTATCTGACGGAAAGCATCGACGTGGCGTGTTGGTATCTCGATGATTCGCGATTGCCTTCTGTAGCGTTGGAAGGAATCGGCGACGTGCGACGTCTGATTGCCGCATCTCAGGAGGTGAAACAAATTTTGGTCGACCGCGCTGCACCGGTTGATCGCATTCGTGTGATTGAGAAAGGTGTCGATCATGTGCGGTTTGGCAATGCTGGCGTTTCGACTGACAGCAGCGATGCGGTTTTGGTATTCGCCGATGCCAAGGATTTAAGTCCGAATACTGCCAACATCGGCCTTGAGAGTCATGAAAAACTTTGGGCAGAAATGCAGCAATCCATTACTCAGGCGTCTGATCGAAAAAAGGCAATCGATCTTGCGGAACTGTTAAAGAAAGCCGAACGATCCACAGGTATCAAGCTGAATGATGACAGCCTGCGGCGACAGTTTCTCGGTATGGTCAACGAGCGAATGCCCAAAACCATCGTGACGCGGTCAGCCGTTGAAGCAATGGTCGCCGCCAACATCAGCGTCGAACTTTTTGGCCGCCACTGGAAGTCGCACGATTCGGTCGCATCGATTTGTCACGGCGTCATCCCAAATGACGCAGATCGCGCCAAATACTTTGCAAAATCCTGCTGCGGTGTATTTGCATACTGCGACGCTCAAGCCGTCGGACATGCTCTGGAAGCCATCGCATCCGGATGTTTGCCACTGATGCGAGCTGATTACAACGGCTTGCTGAATCAATACGATCGCGCCAGTCGCACACTTCAAAAAGTGCCAAAATTTGGCACTTATGCAGAACTCATAGCCATGGTTCGCAAGTGGAGTTTCGGTGGCGATGATCGCAATCGGCTGGTCGAACAACTTCGCGATGAGCTTCTGGAATCGCACAAAACGTCCGACCGACTTGCAGAGTTGTTCGGTTGGGCTTGTTCCTGATGCGCCTTCCTGCTGGTCACTTCATCTGCGCAGCGAAGAATTCGATGGTGTGCTTGAGACCTTCGTCGAACGACACCACCGGCTCATAACCCAGCACGTTCTTGGCGGCAGATATATCTGCGGTTGAGTGGCGGACATCGCCCGCACGCGGGGCGTCGAACTTTGGTTGAATGTTCTTGCCGAGGCATTGATTGATTTTCTCGACGATACCGAGCAGGTCGATGTTGTTGCCGCAGGCGACGTTGACCGTTTGGCCGCACGTCTTATCGACGTCGATCGCGAGCATGTAGGCGTGCAGGATGTTTTCGATGTAGGTGAAGTCGCGACTTTGCTTACCGTCGCCATAGATGGTCGGCTGCTCGTCGTTGAGGATTGACGTCACAAATGCAGGCACGACGGCTGCGTATTGACTCTTGGGGTCTTGTCGCGGACCAAACACGTTGAAGTACCGCGTGGTTAGCGTGTCCAGCCCATAGCAGTGATAAAACACGCTCATGTAGTATTCGCTCGCGAGTTTTTGGGCTGCGTAGGGGCTGATGGGTTCCGGGCACAAGCTTTCGTGCTTGGGCGATACTTCGATTTCGCCGTAGCACGAGCTGCTGCCCGAGTAGATAACACGCTTGCATTTGTTGGTGCGGGCGGCCAGCAGAAGGTTGATGGTTCCGGTGATGTTGCTGTGATGCGTATCGAGAGGCCGCTCAACGGAAATGGGAACGCTTGGCAACGCTGCTACGTGGAATACAAAGTCCATGTCATGGCACGCCCGTTCGCATTCTTCGAGATGAATCAGATCGCCTTCGACGATTTCGACCTTGCTTTCGATGTGCGACAAGTTCGACCGTTTTCCGGTTGAAAAATTATCGAAGATGCGAACGTGATGGCCAAGTTCCACAAAACGGGTGGCCAGGTGCGAACCGATGAATCCTGATCCGCCGGTGATAAGTATGTTCGATCTGGCCATTCGTTGAGGTTCCCTTGAACTGCTTGCCTTTAAGTGTCAATGTTGCGTTGCTTCTTCAGTTCGTTCCTGCTATATGGATCGACCAATCGTATCGGGTACATCGTTCAAATGGCGATAGTCGGATTCCGATTGAGTTGTCCGATAATGCCTCTAAAACAATTCATATAACGCAGCATCGCCCGGTGCCAACTTCACTTGAAACACGATCCGATCGCTTCGGGCTCTAATCACATCACCCAATGTCGCATCCGAGTCAGCCGGAACCGCCACGGCTCTTACGACCGCCGAACCGTTCAGTTCGATGGGCAGCGATACCTCCCCCCGTGCGAAGTCTCGTGTGGAAGGATTGACGATCAGCAGACAGCGGCGATGCCCTTTGGCAAGTAGGGCGACATCGACTGACGCGAGCGACTCTTCCAGTGGTTTGACATCGGCTTGTCCCAAGCCAGTCAGCACCGTACTCCATCGTTTCGCGCGATTCGCAATTCGCTGCACCATCGTGATGCGTTCAGGAGACAGCGGTACGTCGCGGCTGACGAGTCCGACACCGTCGCCCGGAAGAGTACGAAAACCTTCGATTATTAACCCGCCCGATCGCCCTTTCGCCAAGCCGCGATGAAACGCAAGCAACCAGGAGCGAATCGTTGCGTCGTTTTCGCGCCCGTCGCTGCGAAATCGTATCGTCTGGAACGCGCCGGCAGTTGGCTTGGAAGTTGATTCGTCGCCCGCAACATGAGCGATAACGTGATCGAATGCGTCGATGCGATCCTCGGAAATCATTGAGGCATCCATTCGCACGACAGTCAGCGACTTGGCGTTGGCAGCGTGGATGCGGGCGGACTCTTTCTGTGCCTGCGCAAAAGACGCGCCGTTAACTACATGGCCGAGGTAATACCCGACAATTGCCGGCGACTTGATTCGACGGGACGAGGATGCACCTGCGAGTGAAAGACCGCGGACGCGATTGACGGCTTGTATGTCGGGTAAAATCAGTTTGAGATCGTGCCGATCTGCACATTCCACGATGCTATCGACGTCATTGCCATCGACTTCATCGATCAAGACGACATCGATTTTCATCTTCTTGATGTTGGCGAAGTCGCGTTTGACCAGATCGAGATTGCGATCGGGTGAACTCTGGCGTGCGACCCGGGCGGAATAATGGACACCCACGTGAATGCGGTTGTCGTCGCCGAAAGAACGCGACTGGGATTGGCAACCGGTCATCGGTAACCACGCCAGGGCTGTTATGGCCCCGATGAAAGTCGCCTTATAGGAGTGATCGAATCGACGGTTGACACAAGCGCAGAACGCAAGATACACTTTGCCTGCCCGTGAAAACGTCTGCCAATTCTTGCTGCTTAAAGGTGCCAAGTTGATGCGTTTGCTCCGATATTTGCCATGTCTGTGCGTAGCGATTCTGTTCTGCGTTGTCGATGCCGCGTGTTCGTCCCGCCGCGTCGATCTCGAAGACGAAGATACACGCAGCATGGTTGAACTACTTATGCCACAGCAATTCCGGATTGTCGAGGCGTTTACCGGGTTTCGCAGTTTCGATGACGACGACTTGCCAGATGGCATCGAATTGATATTTCAACCGCTTGATGCCTACGGGGACTCCGTCAAAATCGCCGGGTCAGTCCGCGTCGAGTTGTTCGCCCACCGAGCCGCTTCCGGTTTCGACAAGGGTCGGCGCATCTGCGAGCCGTGGCATGTCGATCTGCTGACGCCGGAGGATCAGGAGCGATACTGGAATGTCATCACCGGGATGTACGAGGTACCGTTGGAGTTCCCTGCCGGTGCCCAACCCGAAGGTGCGAGATACGTCCTGGCCTTGACCTACAACTCCCCATTGGGAGAACACCTCACGACCGACTGTGAACTGACTATTCGCTGAATTGGCCCCATAAGCCCCACATTTCCTATAATTCCATCAATACCGTCTGCCATGATTCGCCACCCGATTTCGAACTTGGCCGCAGTGAAAAAAGCGGCAGATTCCGACCCGATCAGAGCCACCGAAGAACTTCGTTAAGTTGTTGTCAATTCAAAAAATAGTGCCTCGCGATGTTGCTTTTCAACGGTGGTTTGATACAGTTCGCCGCCTGCCAGCGGGAGGGGTGTATTCACAATAACTCACTCATTGAAGCTGGGGTTGGCAGATAGCCGATTCTCTGCTCCATGCAGCGTTGGGTATTCAGGCACATGCCTCCAAGGGCGATTTTGGCCTCATTGGACCCGATGTAGGCGGAATTGGAGCCGTTGTCAGTTTAGATTAACTAGAAGGTTTGCGGCGAAACGCAAGCTTAGGCAATTTGGAATTTCACAGGCAGAAGCAGTCATGGATCGTTTGAGCAACATTCGCAACATCGGCGTCAGCGCCCACATCGACTCGGGCAAGACCACCCTCACCGAACGCATTCTCTTCTACGCGGGAAAGATTCACCGCATCCAGGAAGTGAAGGGCAAGGATGGCGGTGCCACCATGGACCACATGGAACTCGAGAAGGAGCGCGGCATCACCATCACGTCGGCAGCGACCACGGTCGAATGGGGTGACAAGCAGGTCAATATCATTGACACGCCCGGTCACGTTGACTTTACAATCGAAGTGGAGCGTTCGTTGCGCGTTCTCGACGGAGCCGTCCTGGTGCTTTGTGCGGTCGGTGGTGTACAGTCTCAATCGATTACCGTTGATCGTCAGATGAAGCGCTACCGTGTTCCGCGCATTGCGTTCATCAACAAGATGGATCGCGTCGGTGCCGATCCGGCGCAGGTTGTTTCAGAGCTCGAATCCAAGTTGGGCTTGGTGGCAGTTCCGTTGCAACTTCCCGTGGGTGCAGGTGACACGTTTGAAGCAATCATTGACTTGATCGACATGAAGTTGATTAACTTTGAAGGCGCGAACGGTGAAAACATTGTTCGCAGCGACATCCCTGCCGACCACAAAGAGGAAGCCGAACGTGCCCGAAGCGGTATGCTCGATGCCTTGAGTCTTTACGACGACGAACTCATGGAGTTGATGCTCGAAGAGAAAGAGCCAACCCCGGAGATGATTCACGAAGCGCTTCGACGTGCAACGTTGTCGCGCGAAATCGTGCCCGTTCTCTTGGGAACCGCTTACCGCAACAAGGGTGTTCAGCCACTCCTCGATGCGGTCAGTCGTTATCTTCCCAGCCCGCTCGATCGTGTTGCCTATGCGTCGGACAATCAAAACGAAGGCGCTGAAATCGCCGTGACGGCAGACCCGGATGGTCCGCTGGTTGCGATGGGGTTCAAGATCGTCGATGAGCAGTTCGGACAGGTGACCTACACCCGCGTGTATCAGGGCACACTCAAAAAAGGCAGCAAATACATCAATACACGCTCCGGTAAGACCGAGCGGATCGGTCGGATTCTCCGCATGCATGCCGACGATCGCGAAGACCTGGAAGAAGCGAAGACGGGGGACATCGTAGCGGTCATGGGCGTGGACAGCGCTTCAGGCGACACGTTCTGCGATTCGGACATCAATGTTTCGCTCGAAAGTATTCATGCGGCGGAACCGGTAATTTCATTGGCGATTCGTCCTGCGAAAAATGCCGACCGCGACAAGATGTCGAAAGCGCTCAACCGTTTCCTGAAAGAAGACCCCACATTCCATGTGCGCTTCGATGAAGAAAGCGGCGACACGATTATTTCTGGAATGGGCGAGCTTCACCTGGAAGTGTATGTCGAACGCGTAAAGCGCGAATACGGTTGCTCGCTTGAAGTCGATCGTCCCAAGGTCAGCTATCGCGAAGCACCGACCAAGACGGTCGATTACAACTACAAGCACAAAAAGCAGACCGGTGGTTCCGGTCAGTTCGCCCACGTCGTCGGTCAACTCATTCCGCTCGAGGATACCGAAACCGAAGATTACCTGTTCGAGAACAAAGTGACGGGCGGTCGCATCCCGACGGAATATATTCCGTCGGTAGACAAGGGCTTCCAGATGGCCCGAGCCAAAGGTCCGCTGGCTGGCTTTGAAATCGTCAAAGTTAAGATGATTCTCGAAGACGGCAGCTCGCACGCGGTGGACTCGTCGGACATGGCGTTTCAGGTTTGTGCCCGCGACGCTTTCCGCGAGACGTTCATGAAGGCCAAACCGGTGTTGCTTGAACCGGTGATGAAAGTTGAGATTGAAACCCCCAACGAGTTCCAGGGAAGTGTGGCTGGCGATGTTTCGTCGCGACGTGGCTTCATCGTTGGTACGGAAGTCAAACCGCAGATGGCGATCATCACAGCCGAGGTTCCGCTGTCGGGAATGTTTGGATACTCGACGGAACTGCGTTCGATGAGTCAGGGGCAGGCAACATTCAGCATGGAGTTTCTGACTTATCGTCAGGTGCCAGCCAACGTGCAGGAAGACATCCTGGCCAACATCCGCAAAGAAAATGCCAACGAAACCAAGTAGCGGGTAGAATCGAACGGACGCCAAGTTTGGCGAAATTATTTCGTAATTTGGCATCGACAATCGAAAGAGGTGCCATCGAGATGGACACGCAACAGCTGGAAGCCGAGTCAGCCGCACCTACTGATCTTCCGGAATCGCCGTTGAACTTCTGGGCGGATCAAGAAGATCTCGCCGCGTTGGCTGATCGTCGTTCGATTTCGTCTGACGACATCCTCGGAACGCTCGGGCCACCACCATTTCCCAAGACTGGGTTTCCGTTCATCGGATTCCTTGCGACGGTCTACGATCATGTAGCCACCCAAGTCGGCGAGCACGAATGCTCGGGCGACTAAGGTTCGACGATTGTCGCCCTAAAGAGCGAACCTGTTGAGTACGGCACCTGGCCAAGGCGCGTATCTGTGCTGTAAAGTGCAGCACCTCGATTTTCAGTGGTGCTAACGGCGTTTTCGCGGCCCATAGGTCTGAATCGAGCCATCCCATTCTTGCTTGCTTTTCTGGGCATTTTCGCTAACTTGCAACCTCACGGATGTCCGACGGTGTGGTTACGCAAGGAGGCGGACCGATGCCCAAATCCAAAACAGGACCCGCGTTGTTTGAGTTATACAACAAGGGGCAGGGTGAAAATTTAGAAACAGAGCGCGTGACGTCGAAGCGGTCTCCCATTGCGGAGTCAGCATCGGCATTTCGCGCAACACTGGCGAATCTGGCCAAGACGATTAATCGTGAGGGCCAGAGTGAGAAGGTCGAGAAATCGCCCGAAAGGGTTGCTGCCGGCTCGTCGGTCATGATCGACCGCGGCCGCCTGCACGTGGTTCTGACGAGTCGGATGTCCGGGATCGTCTTGGCTGTCTTGCTGGTGAGCGCGATCGGCGTTTTCCTAATGGGGCAGTGGGTCGGCGATCGCAAGGGTGTCGCCAAAGGGCAGGCACTCGCGCGTGAAAGCATTCAGGGTGTGGTCGATGACGAAATCGCCACCGCCCGAAAGAGTAAGCCGATCCAGGATCTGTTCGCCGGAATTGGCACTTCGCCGGTTTCGACCAAGAAGGATTCGACCAGAGAGAAACAGAAGGCCAAGGGTCGCAGCCGCCAGGATCGGGCTGATCACAGTAATGCAGCAAGGCGCTCGCCCGCTGGTAATTCGAAGTCGTCAAACGATCAGCGGTTGGCTGGCTCGAGTTCGGCGACTGCCAAACGCGAAAGCAACGGAAAGAATGGGTCGCGGCGAGATGTGCCCGTGACCTTGATGGCTCAGCCGCCTGTCGATTCGCGATCGAAACCGGCAGCGGCAAGCAGCAATACGACGTGGGTCAAAGGTTTGACTTACGTGATTGTTCAGAGCTTCAGAAGCGATGCTCTGAAGGATGCCGACAAAGCTCAGGAGTTCTTGGTTGGGCAGGGCATTGCGACCGAAGTCATCGCGAAAAGGAATAAGCCCATCATGTTGATCGCGACAAAGGGCTTCGATATTAAGAACAAGACGCAGCGCAATCTTGCGGGCCGGTTCTTAAAACGCATCAGGGCGATCGGTAAGACCTACCCGAAGGTGGGCGGAAGATACAAGTTGGAAGGTTATCTGGCGACGCTGACGAAAGAATCGTGGTAAGCGGATTTGCAAGAATGCAGAACGTCGCACAAAAAGTCAGTGCAAGTATTTAGGAGTCTCATCAAATGTCCTTGGACAAATCATTGAAAACCAGCGCAAGCCTGTCGCGTCATCGCAATGTCTTGCGCCGCAGCGAACGAATTGAGGTTCTCAAGGACGAGGATCGTTGGGACGAAAACCAAAAGCCCGTCGGTCTGCCGAAAGTCGCGCACCGCAAGGTGGTTGTCGGCGGTAAGGAAAAGAAGGGACCCAAGAAGGAAGAAGACGAAGCAGCCGCCTCCACGGAAGATAAGAAGTAACGGCTGTTTCGGCGTATCGGGCGGCGTTTCGTTTTTTCATAGCGCCAAGTCGCTGTCAAGCGGATGGCACAGGTTACGCCCCTTTAATTCCAACGGTATTCAGACTACAACTACCGCGCTGATCGTTTGATCGGGGCGGTAGTTTTTATTTTGACCCCGGCCAGTCGGAAGCGGTTTGTCCAATCGGAGAATGTTCATATGAAAGCCATCGATTCGTTTGTTGCGGACCGCATTGCAAACATCTCTGCCTCGGGGATTCGGCGGATTTTTGACCTGGCTGCGACGATGAAGGATCCGATCGATTTCTCGATGGGCCAGCCCGACTTTCCCGTCCCCGATCGGGCGAAGGCGGCTGCCCATGCCGCGATCGATGCCGACCAGAACGGTTACACAGTGACGTACGGTTTGGTCGAACTGCGCGAAAAGATCAAGGCAACGCTCACGCATGAATTCGATTGGGATCCAGCCGTCTTCGCGACGTGCGGCGTGTCGGGCGGTTTGAACTTGGCGATGACGGCGATCTGTAATCCCGGTGACGAGGTGCTGATTCCCGATCCGTATTTCGTGTCGTATCCAATGCACGTCGAATTGGCTGGCGGGCGGGCGGTTCCAGTGGATACCGCGCCCGGTTTTGAGATGACGGCTGATCTGGTGGAAGCTGCATTGACGCCAAAGTCAAAAGCGATCCTGCTCAACTCGCCAAGCAACCCGACCGGTGTGATCTACTCCGAAGAAAACGTCAAAGCCATTTGTGAACTCGCCCGCAAGAAAGACCTTCTCATCTTCAGCGACGAAATCTACAACATGCTAAGTTTCGATGCGACGCCAGCCAGTCCGGTGACCTACGCGCCGGAGCGCACGATTTTGTTGCGCGGGTTCGGAAAAAGTTATGGCATGACCGGATGGCGCATGGGCTTTGCCGCTGGTCCCGAATCAATCATTTCGCAGATGGCCAAGGTGCAGCAATATACGTTCGTCTGCGCCCCGCAACCGTTTCAATGGGCGTGCATTGCGGCGCTTGATGAAGACATGTCGAAGGTGCTTTCGGATTACCGCATCAAGCGCGACGTCAGCTTGAAAATCATGAGCGAGCGCTTCGAATGCGCGACGCCGGGCGGCGGATTCTTTTTGTATTGCAAACCACCGAGCAGGTTCAAAACCGGATCCGAATTCGTAGAAGCCGCCATCCAGAAAAACGTGCTGGTCGTTCCCGGATACGCATTCAGCAAACACGATACGCATTTCAGAATCAGCTATGCCGTCCCCGATCAGAAGTTGGTAGAGGGCTGCCAGATCCTTCACGAACTCGCGGGATAACACGGGGAGCAGCGTGCGCAAAAAAGCAGCGGCCCGCACGAATGATCGCGCGACCCACTGCCGTTAATATTCCTGCTGCTATTCTTCATTCGACTGCGAACTTCAACGCAATTGGCTAGTCCCACCAATCGTCGTCATCCCAGTCGTCGTAATAATCGTCGTCGTACCAAAAGTCGAAGAACCCGCCACCGCCAAAGAACCCACGATCGTCATCGTCGAATTCGATTTCAATCTCGTCGTCGTCAAACTCGATCTCAAACCCGCGGAATGGTGCGTTGAGCAAATACAACCCACCCGGCGTGTCCAAAGAGCAAGTGGTAAAAGAAAACACCGGCAGAGTAGCCAACGCAAAGAAAGCCGTAATCCGCTGCAATCGATTCAGTTTCATAACACCGTCCCCCAGAAAGCCAACGTGCCCATCAATCCTATCACTAACAATATAGTTCACATAATGAAAATGTCAAGGGCGAAGGATTCTGATGAATATCATAACATTCGTATTCGCAAAGTCTTATGTGAAATTAGCGTGGCTAAAAGGAACGATTTCTTGTGCGAGCAGCGAAGCTAAGGAAAATGGAATCCCTGGCAAATTGTCGCTTCTGCGATGGGAATGTCACACCGTGGCTCTTCATGCGGTGGCTGAATTTGCAATGCTAAATGACTTACTGTGGGCGATGCGGTGATCGGTTTGCGCTACTATGGCTCAAGCAATCCACGACCGGTGATTTGCAGCACGATCAAAATCAGGCCTGCGCACCAGATTGGTACAAGGAACAGCCATCCTCCGCCGGCGGGATGAAAAAACTTCCGATTGTTTCTCCACCGGCAAACCAAGTCGAACGAGATTAACAGAGCTCCCCAACAGTACATCCAGAAGTCCTGACCCTGTTTGGTCAGCCAAACCAAGGCAGCCGAGAGGATTCCACCGAAGATCACAAAGACAAATCCGTGGCCGTTGAACAGCATGTTCGACTCCGATTTTAGTCGCAATTGAATAGTCGGAAAAAAATTTTGCTCTCGATGCCCAACCAAGCAAGAACTGCATCGCTTTTCTGGCAGGGGTTTGTTCTGGGCTTGGCTTGTGGATCAATCAACAGTTGAAACATCACACTATCCAACAGCGATTCGCCCGCAATTGGATTCCACTGCCAACGAGATTCAACAAAACGAGGAAGGCAGTTCGAACATCTTAACGCAAGGCCTGCTTCCAAGAGAACCTGCCGACAATACTCTATGAGGGAGTGCGACGCTCGAGTTTTTTTAATGCGCGAGCCCGGAGTCGAACCGGGACGGGTTACCCCACAGGATCCTAAATCCTGCGCGTCTGCCAATTCCGCCACTCGCGCGCTTGGTGATGGGTTTGCTCTTACTTCAATCAGTCCCCCACCCTGGAAGGGCGGGGCACCTTGCTTCATGTTCTGGGCAGTTCTACGTCAATCGTTTTCCCCACGCTTGAAAGGGTGGGCCACCCGGTCGGTCTGCACACTGGCTGCTGAAATCTTGTTTAGATTTCGTCGATTTCTTTGTTCTTTGCTGCGATCAGGTTGTCGATTTCCTGTTCGTTCTTTTTGATTAGTTTTTGGATGGCGTCTTTGGCGCTATCGGCTTCGTCTTCGGTGATGGTTGACGCTTTCTTGTCCGCATCGATCTTCTTGATGACGTCGCGGCGGACGTTTCGCAGGGCGATCTTCTGTTCCTCGCCCATGCTCTTGACCTGGCCAGTAAGCTGCTTGCGACGCTCGCCCGACAGCGGCGGAATCGGCAGGCGAATCATCTTGCCATCCGATGCCGGGGTGATGCCGAGGTTCGATGTTTGGATTCCCTTTTCGATATCTTTGATCGTCGTCGGGTCGAACGGTTTGACCACCAGGGTGGCTGGCTCTGGCGCGGTGATGCTAGCCAACTCGCGCAGTTCCATGGTGCTGCCATATGACGCGACTTCGATGCGAACGTGTTCGACCAGCCCGGGCGTCGCTCGGCCAGTCCGCACGCCGCGAAGTTCGTCCTTGAGGTATTCGATGACCTTGGCCATATCGCCATTGCAGGTTTTTTCGTACGAAGTCATGTTTCTATCTTTCAAGCAAGGGGATCAAGACCCACCGTATACTTCGTCAATGTATGAAGCACTGTTGTTCCACGCTCACGTCAAGCCGCGAGCGCTTATGCCTTATCGGTAACAAGTGTACCGATTGGTTCTCCGCAAACAACGTTGCGCATGTTGTTGGCTGTCCGCAGGCTGAACACGATGATCGGGATATCGTTCCGCTGGCAAAGGTCGATCGCCGACACGTCCATCACTCCCAACCGCGAGTTGATGACCTCGTTATATGAGAGCTTGTCGTACCGTTTGGCCTCCGGATTCTTCATCGGATCGGAGTCATAAACGCCTTCAACCTTGGTGGCTTTGAGCAGTACGTCGGCATTGATTTCTGACGCTCGAAGTGCCGCACCGGTGTCGGTGGTGACGAACGGATTCCCAGTACCAGCCGCAAAAATCACGACCCGGCCTTTCTCCAGGTGCCGCATCGCCCGACGACGGATGAATCGTTCGCAGACCCGGTCCACGTTGACGGCGCTCTGTACGCGGGTCGCGACGCCCATCGATTCGAGCGTGTCCTGAATCGCCAAGGCGTTGATCACGGTGGCGAGCATTCCCATGTAGTGGCCGGTGGCTTCTTCGATCTGGGCGTGGCGGGCGATCTGCGAACCGCGAACAATGTTGCCGCCACCCACGACGACCGCAACTTCGCCGCCCAGATCGTGGACCGATTTGATCTCCGATCCGATGCGTTTCAGTTCGTCGGCATCGATGCCAAATCCGCCTTCGCAGCAAAGGCCTTCACCGCTGATTTTGAGTACGACACGTTTGTATTTGAGGTCGGCCATGGATTCGTCCGGGTAGTTATTCGCCCAAATGCGATTCGGTCCAGCCAAAAAAAAGGAGCCTTTCGGCTCCCGGTGAAAGCAACGATTGAATTAGGCTCCAACGACAACAAGCACCATATCGGAAATGTCGGTGACGCCGTGTTCTTTGAGGACGTCTTTGACTTTATTCTTGCCATAGACGTCGCTGCGGGCGTGCTCTTGTTCGAGCATGACGATTTCCGAGCAGTAGGCTTCGACCTTGCCGTCGGCGATCTTGTCGATGACGCCTTCCGGTTTGCCCGATTCCTTCGCGTCGGCGACGGCTGCATCGCGAATCTCTTTGAGCTTTTCTGCCGGCACACCCTCGCGGTTGACAGCCGCCGGTTTGTGGAAGGTTGCGTGCATCGCGGTGTGCTTACCGACTTCATCGTTGGTCGGTGTGCCGGTCATCGCAATCATTGCAGCGCTCTTACCGTCGTGATGAACGTAAGCGGCCAGCGCGTCACCAGTGAGCTTGCGACATAGACCGATGTTCATGGTCTCACGCAACTTGCCGTATACATCGGTCATGGCGGTTTCGTTGGCTGCCTGAACGGATTCGGCTGACGGTGCGGATTCGGAACCCTTGGCGACGAATTCGGCCAACGAGTTGGCCAGCGAGATGAACATTTCGTTCTTTCCGACAGGGGCGGTCTCGCAGCGCAATTCGACGATGCCGCCGGACTTGCCATCATCGGAAATGAAAACGCCAATGCGGCCTTCACCGGTCTCGCGATCGGAGCGGGTTTCCATCTTGCCTTTGTGTTTTTCCTTAAGCCACTCGATGGCCGCAGTCTCGTCTCCGGCATTGGCGGTTAGGGCTTGCTTGCACTCCATCATGGGTAGGCCGGTCTTCTTGCGAAGGGCCATCACCTGGGAGGCGCTGAGTTCTGCCATGGCAACTATCTCCTTACGTCCGGCGTCAACAAATTCGCCGATGGTTTACTGAGTATGTGTTTAGACCGATAGACGAAGGGCGTATTGCCCACTGATATACACGGAGGTACATATGGGGCTTCATCCCGATCACATGTTGCGATCGAAAATCGGTCTACGATTCGATTTCAGTGCAACCAACTACAGTGCAGCCAACGGACTGCGAACTGTACTAGCTGGTTGCTTCAGGCGTTGGAGCTTCGGTCGATTCCGGCGCCTGGGCAGATTCCGACAGACCCGCTGCACCAGCCGCTTTGTCGGCTTCTGCGTTATCGTCTTCGGCGCGAGCCATCACGCGCTTCGAGCGGCGTTTGGGCCCTTTCGACTCATCCTTCGATTCCGATCTTGCGGGGCGCGACTTTTTGCCCAACTCGACGGCGCTCGCGAGGTGCTTCAAAACGGTGTCGATCGAACGGATCGCATCGTCATTACCGGGAATCGGAATGTCTGCGTAATCCGGATCGGAATCGGTATCGATCAAGCAAACCGTGGGGATGCCCAGCTTGCGTGCTTCGCGCACCGCAATGTGCTCGCGACTGACATCGATGATCACGAGCGCCTTGGGCAGACGGTTCATTTCGCGTATGCCGCAGAGGTTGCGGAAGATTTTCTTCCGTTCGCGCGTGCGGGTCGCGATCGCTTTTTTGCTGTATTCCTGAAGGGCTCCGCTTGCTTCTTCGGCTTCGAGTTCTTCAAGCCGCCCCAAGCGGGACCTCACCGTGCCGAAGTTGGTCAGCGTACCCCCGAGCCATCGCTCGGTAACGTATGGCATGCCGCAACTCTTGGAGTGGTCTTCGACCGCACCCCGGGCCTGCCGTTTCGTCCCAACAAACAACACATCACCACCTTCGGACACCACTTGTGCGATGAACTTCTTCGCCCGCAACAACCCTTTGACAGTTTCACGTAAATCGATAATGTGAATAAGGTTGCGCTTACCAAAGATGTACGGATTCATCTTTGGATTCCAGCGGCTCGCACGGTGGCCGAAGTGTATTCCACATTCAACCAATTCGTTTACCAATGCCGACGCCAAGGAACATCCTCCGCAAGAAAATAATCGGAACGACCAATTTGCCCAGATGGGCACAGAACCGCGAAGATTATCAGGTTTCACAGTCGAATCAAGGGAAGCGGGACGCCTTCGGGCGTTGGGTGGCGGGCATTTCGAGCGCACTCGCCGGGCCTTTTCGGCCAGAGGCCAAATGCCGGATTCTGGCATCTTACGGCTGTTTTGACGCTGGATGGGGGAGGTCCAGAATTGGATCGGGCTGGTATTCCAGTTGCCACGGGTCCGTCTCCAATTGCGAGATTGCGCGACGATGGCTAGATTGCGACAGGTTTGTCGTTCTTTTGGGCTGACATGGAGGTAGCAATTGAAATCGGGCATTTGGTTCAATGGGTGAGACGCTGGCATCGTCAACGTTGGCTTCGTCAAATGGCGAGCGGCTGATTTTTGTCAGTGCGGCTGAGCAAAGCGCCGACCTTCACGGTGCCAACCTAATCCGTGCCGTCCAAGCCTCCGATCCAAACGTTCGGTTCATCGGCGTGGCTGGCCCCATGATGCGGGAGGCTGGCTGTGAGGCGATCGACGACATGACCGCTCACGCTGCGATGGCTGGCGGGATCATCAAAGTCGTCCCCAAGGCGCTCTCCGTTCTGCGCAACTGCAAGCGATGCCTCCACGAAAGACCGATCGACCTGTGTCTGGTCATCGACTCGCCAACGTTGAACCTGCCCGTCGCCAAGCACGCCAAAGCCGCCGGCGTCCCCGTGTTTTACTTTATCGCGCCTCAGGTCTGGGCATGGGCGGAACGCCGTGTCAAACGTGTGCGGGCCCGAGTCAACAAGTTGGCCGTCATCCTTCCATTCGAAGAAAAGTTTTTCCGCGATTACGGACTCGATGCGGACTACGTTGGTCATCCTTTGTTTGACGTGTTGGAAAATCGAACGGTAAGCGCTGAAAAACTGGATGCGATCAAAGCCAAAGGGAGTCCGATTGTTGCGATCCTGCCCGGTTCTCGCGCCCACGTGACGCAGGAAGTTTTTCCCGGTCAAGTCGAAGTGGCAAAGGCGATCGCCGAACGATTTCCAGAAGCGCACTTCTGCATTTCCGTTGCCAATGAGCGAACGCGGCCAATCATCGAGAATGGGCTGGCAGGTAGCGATGTATCCTTTTCACTCCACGAAGGCGAGAACGGTGAAGTCCTGTCAGCCGCCGACTTGGCCCTCGTCGCCAGCGGAACGTCAACGCTCGAAACGGCGTACTACCACACGCCGATGATCGTGATGTACAATGGAAGTCGCCTAGGATACCACCTCGTCGCCCGCTGGCTGATCAGCACCAAACAACTAGCCCTAATCAACATCATCGCCGGCAGAGAGATGGTGCCGGAATTCATGCCTTACTACAGATCAACCAAACCCATCGCCGAAAAAGCGCTGGAGCTACTATCGGATGATAAAGTTCGTGCCGAGATGCGCAAAGACATCGCACAAACCATCTCGCCACTGATTAAGACCGGCGCGGTTAAGAATGCTGCCAACGTACTACTCAATACGTTGAATTCGTATTCTGTCGCGCGTTAGATTTGCCGCAAATTAGTAGTTCGGATCGTCGATCCGATATTGGTTTCAATCATTCCAATCTTCATTTGATTCGAGGTTGCGAAGGTAGTCGATGGCTTCGTCGATCGTGCATACTTCGACACCGCGTTGTCTCGCGCGGTTGTCGATGTCTCTTAGCGTCATCAGGTCATCGAACCATGGCGAAGCCGCTAATCGGCACTTTGCTCGGTGCCCGAGTGTTTTCTGGGTGTAGGCTTGGGCGTCCATGTGATGGGCGATGAGGAATGTTTCGCGATCGGTGAGCGTTCCGTCGAGTGCATCCAAGCCAGCGGCAACGTGGTCGTGGCGATCGATTGCTTTTCCTACGTCGTGCAGCAATGCGGCCGTTATCAACTCTGCGTCATATCCACATTCATCGCGCGCGAGTTCAAATGCCTGAAGTGAGTGGTACAGCGCGTCGCCCTCGGGATGCCACTGCGGATTCTGCTTGACGTCTTCAAGCGGCTTGAGGAGCGCGGACCAGAGCAGGTATCGATCGATTGCTTCCGGTTCATCGTCCGGGATATCGACTTGCGGATGTTTTTCTCGAATCATCGCGATGAGTACGGGAATTGATGCGCGCTCAATTGATTTTCCTGTGATTGAACTCTTGAATCGATACCCGACTTTGTCGCGCGGGTATACGGTGAGTTCGATGTCGAATCTGTCATGCAGGTGAATGTGCGTGAAGATACGTTCTTCGGCGTGCTTGATGATTCGTTTGCGTTCGACAACGTGTTCGAATCCAAATCGGTCCAGCGTTTCGCCGACGGCTGACACGGAATCGGTGAACAGGTGAATGTCGATGTCAGAACCCTTACGTACGTGCCCGGTCAGGACGCTGCCGATCATTCGCGGCTCGAAGGATTTCAGCAATCGCATGATTCGCAGGCCGGTTAGGCGCATCTCCAAGAGGTCGTCGTCTCGTTGGTCTCCTTCATGCATGCGGGCCAGCGCTTGCACTTCTTCCCGGATTTCGCGGTTGGCTGGCAGCTCTTGCGGGTTGTGTCTGAAGTTGAGACCCAGCCGCGAGGCGGCTTTTCGCTTGGCGGTGTAGTACTCGGATTCGCTGCGCTCGTACATCAACTGCGCAGCGAGGCGGGCGATTTGCCGCCGGAGTTTTGAATTTGGCATGGGTATATGTGCACTCGATATTAGAAGGCCATCAACGCGAGCACCGGCCTGTGGAAAGGCGACTTGTGTATTCACCTTACGGAACAATACCGCGAATGTGCCAACGCGCCAAGAATAAGTATTGGATGGGTAGACCCTATACCATTGACGGAAAGACCCGCGAATTCGCCACGTCCGTCATGTCGTTTGCCGTTGTCGAAAAGTAGCGAATCGGTGAAAGATTATTGGCGTAGTCACCATTCAAATTGTGGCCATGCACATTGTTAACAGTGTATCCGCTCGTCGGGTCTGGAGACCCGAAACTGCCGCCGCTACCGGTGGGCTGTTCAAATCCCCACCAGGAATTCATCGACCAACTCAAGATTTGCTGAACGTCGATTTCGACCAGTGCATCCACTCAAAATGAGAATCGCACCCATTCGCGAGCTGAGTATTGATCAGGCAATCTTGTCGGATAACCTTGACTGGGAAGTTAGTTGCGATGTCGGTAGGTAATCCGGCCGCGGGTTAGGTCGTAGGGGGATAGTTCTATGGTGACTCGGTCGCCCGGTAGGATTCGGATGTAGTACTTTCGCATTTTGCCTGCGATCGTGCATAGGGCTTCGTGCTTGGTCTTGTCGTCGCCTTCCATTTCGGCTTCGACGAGGAACATGGCATTGGGCAATGCCTTGACGACGACGGCTTCCAGTTGAATGCTTTCCGTTTTGGCCACAAATACCTTCGTCTTTCTTGAACCTTCGTCGTTCTCTGTCCGTCAAACGACTGCTTCCGTCAATCGACCGATTCGGTCAATCGCCTGATTCGATCGTTCGGCTGACCGTTGCCTGCTGCCATCGGTGCTGCAAGCGGACGCACGCCGCATGTGGGGTGTTTACCCGTTTGGGGCGTTGCGGGCGATGATCGTACCATGACCGCCTTTTTCGTCAACGGTGGCTGTGAAAATCGCCAGCAATTTGGTGTATTTTCAAGCCAGCCGCTTCGCGCGTATTCAAAGACATTGGCTGTCTTGCAGCCAATGGCACACAAAGAGGCGAATCGCCCCGACAAGACCAGCGACCGAATTCGTCTTATCGGCCATTCGTTTTGCGAACGATCAAAATTGTTCGCAGATCGTTTTGGCCTGCATGAACAGTTGCAAGTAATCGCGACCGCCGGCTTTTGAATCCGTTCCCGACATGTTGAAGCCGCCAAACGGCTGAACGTCTACGAGCGCACCGGTGCATTTGCGGTTCAGATACAAATTGCCGACGTGGAATTCGTGACGGGCTTTTTCCAGTCGGCTTCTGTTGTTGGAATAAAGCGCTCCGGTTAAGCCGTACTCCGTGTCGTTGGCGATGTCGAGCATCTCGGTGAAGTTGCGACCACGGATGACTGCCAATACCGGTCCGAAGATTTCTTCCTGGGCGATACGGGCATTTCGATCGACGTCGGCGACGATGGTTGGCGGAATGAAGAATCCGTTGTCGGGAACGTTGCCGTCCGCGAGGACCGTGCGGCCTTCCTTCCTTCCGATGTCGATGTAATTGTTGATTTTCGAGTATGCCGATTCGTCGATGACCGCGCCCATGAATACGTTCTCGGCGCTGGCGGTGTGACCGATGGTCAGTTTCTTCGCGCCCTCAGCCACCTTCTCCAACAGTTCTTCATAGATCGAAGTGTGGGCGATCAGTCGCGAACACGCCGAGCACTTCTGACCCTGAAAACCGAATGCGGCTGCGACGACACCCTTGGCGGCTTCGTCAAGGTCAGCCGTCTGATCGACGACGATGCAATCCTTACCGCCCATTTCGAGAATCGTACGCTTCAGCCAGATTTGGCCGGGGTGAACAACAGCCGCTTTCTTGAAAACGCCGAGTCCGACATCCTTCGAACCGGTGAACGCAATCAATCGTGTTTTGGGATGGTTCACCAAAACGTCGCCGACCTCAGCACCACTGCCTGGCAGAAAGTTCAGCACGCCATCCGGCAGGCCTGCCTCCATCATGATCTCGGCGAATTTTGCGGCGATGACGGGTGCGGTGCTTGCAGGTTTTAAGACGACGGTGTTGCCCGTCACGATGGCAGCCGTCGTCATACCCGCGCAAATCGCAAGCGGAAAGTTCCACGGCGGAATCACCACGACAACACCGAGCGGAATGTATCGCACTTCGTTTTCTTCGCCTTCAAACGGTGTGGTTTCATGGCCACCGGCAAGCCGCATCATTTCACGGGCGTAGAAATCCAAAAAGTCGATCGTTTCGCACACGTCGGCATAGGCTTCGATCCAACTTTTGCTGACTTCAAAACACATCCAAGCCGAAAGTTCGTAGACGCGCCGCCGCATGATCGCCGCTGCTCGACACAGAATGCGGGCGCGCCCTTCCGGGTCGAAGTGCGACCACATTTTGAAGGTCTCATATGCGGTGGCGACAGCTTCACCGGCTTGGTCGGCGCTGGCTTTGCAGACACTACCGACCACCTGATCGCGGGCGGCGGGGCAGATCGACGTGATCTTCTGCTCAGTGGTAATTTCCTTGCCACCAATCCGCAGCGGGTAGGTGCTTCCGAGTTGTCGGCTGACCTGCTCGATGGCGTCGAGCATCTTGGAGCGGGGGCCTTCCTGCGAGAAATCCACATACGGTTCCGGGCGATACGGGGGTAACATACAGATCTCCTCGTTGGGATAAATTACGTGATGCGGTCAATGACCGAGTTCCTTCGATCGATTCCATGCCGCCAGCACAGCGCGTTCCAAACACTCTCTGACCTTGTCGGTGTCGAGCGATTGAATGGCGGCTTCGGTGGTTCCACCGGGCGACATGACTTTCTTGCGTAAGACATCGGGCGGGTCGGACGACTCGATCATCATGCGAGCCGCCCCAAGGCACGTTTGCGTCGCGAGCAGTTTGGCTTCCTGCGGCGACAGACCCGCTTTTTGGCCTGCGTCGATAATCGCTTCGCAAAAGAAGTAGAAATATGCGGGCCCCGTCCCGGAGACAGCCGTCACCGCGTCCATCATGGATTCGTCTTTGAGAACGACCGCACGTCCGCCGGCTTCGAAGACGCGCTGAGCGCGGAGGACATCGGCTTCGGTGGCGTGCTGTCCTGCGAAGATGCCCGCCATTCCCTCGTCTACGTGCATCGCGAGATTGGGCATGACGCGAACGACGCGGGCCTTGATGTTTGGAAACTGCGCTGCAATCAATTGCGTGGGTACGCCGGCCATGATGGAGACAATGACGTGATCGTCGCGAATCAAATCGGCGAAACCGGCGCAGACTTCCTTGAACACCTGCGGTTTGATGGCGAGCAGGATCAGGTAGCTGTCGGAAACGGCTCGGCGGTTGTCATCGGTGGTTGCAATTTTGAAGCGGTCCGCGAATGCGGTTCGGCGCTCGGCGCTGGGATCGGTGGCGATGATGCGGTCGTCGAGCAGAATCATTTTGCGCAGGAGGCCATGCACGACGCCTTCGGCGGCATTTCCGCTACCGATCACTGCGATTTCATACTGCGTCTGCAACCCAAACCTCCATTTCGGTAATCCTTACCGCATATATGTGCATGATGACCAATCGGGATGAGGCTGTAAATGGCTGCGAGCGTGTTCATTTCGGTGAATCGGGCGAACTGTTTCGAGGGATGATTTGCAGGCACCGGACCGGGGTCGCATAATCGCGAGGATGGGCGGATTCACCCGACATTGGAAAATCATTGCGGCGCTGGCGATGTTCGGTTTAGCCGCATTTTTGCTGATGCCCAAATCGTCTCCCTATCCGTCGATTCCGGATCGATTCGACTATGTTTGCGTTTCGACGGGTGAGATGTTCAGCCTTTCCATCGAGGAAGCGGCCATGATCCCGGCACGCCATCCACAGACCAAGGTTCGGACCTTGATTCCATGCATTCGAAATGACGATGGCACGGTGGCGATTGAAGAGGGTTTTCGGGAAACGTTGGAGCGAGAATTGAGCAAATACAACCATGTGGTCGAAATGGAAACCTTGATCGTGAAACAGGACAGGTAGTTGGAAAAATCGGAGCCGTCCCCCGGAATCTGGCGCGAAATCGGGGGGAGGCAGATTCGGATGGAAGATGACACTTGGTTCGCTGGTATGATCACCGTTACGCCCCCGGATCATCAGGGGGGACCCGATTTCCGGCACAGGAAACAGGTCAATTTTGATGGCCGCGCGGTGCGCTGATGGGGCCACCGCCGTTGTTGCGGCAGATTCATGAATTCAATCTTATGATGTTGGAACAAAGGAGAAATCTACCATGACGCATAGCAGAAAATGGATCGCGCGGTTGGGGGTTTTCGCATGTATGTTTGCCGGACTCGGTTGCGTCGAGACCATGCCGCCCGGCGACGGCGGTGGGGATGGAGGCGGTAACGAAGAAGCGCCCGATATTCCGCCAGCCGAAACATTTGTCATTAATTTCGATGACTTCACCGAAGATGCAGACACCAACGGCGAACCAACGGTGCGCACCACGGGTGTCTTGCCGCGAGCCAATTGGCTTTATTCGGGCGGAACGGTTTTGGTTTGGAATACGATTCTGACCGTGAATCTAGTGATTCCGGTTGCGAGTTTTGTTGAGTCGTTCAACCATCAGCCAACGTTGAAAGCCGGTGGTATCTGGTCGTGGGAATACGATTTCATGGCCAACGGAAATTCATTCTCGGCTGAGCTTCAGGGACAGATCAATGGCGGGGTTGTCGATTGGAATATGTTCATCACCAAGGACGGCGAGTACACGGATTTCAACTGGTTCTCCGGACAGTCCAGCCTCATGGGGACCGACGGAACCTGGAGTCTGAATCGCAATCCGAACGATCCGAGTTCATTCATCGATATTGAGTGGAATCGCAACGAAGCGGCAGGCGAAGCCGATATTCGATACGAAAACGTGATACCAGACAGTGCCGACAACGGTGATTACATTTATTACGGTGTAAACATGGAATCTCCGTACAACGCATTCTACGAGATCTTCCGCACGAATCAGGGCAAGTTGACGCAAATCGAATGGAATCGAGAAACCAAAGCCGGCAGGGTCAAAGACGAACAGAACTTTGGCGATGAGGAGTACTACTGCTGGGACGAATTCCTCGTCGATACCGAGTGCCCCGGTGGCGTTGAAGGTCCGGCGGATGAACTGTCGCCGTAAGGTAGCAAGATCGTAATTCAATAATTCGTATCGCGCTCGGCGCGCCGATCAAACCATCGGCGCGTCGAGTGGCCTAGTGCCATTTGCGAATTCAGTACGAGGCAGAATTCTGTCCATTGCGCCGTAGATGATCGCTCTAAGAACTCTTAAGTTTCCTGAATCCTTGTCGCCGACTCACAGGCACCCAAATGATGCTGGAAGATTTAGTTACTATCCTTGAAGAATCGATCTGGTTTGAGCGCGTTGGACAGGGGAACATTCAAGGAAGTTTTGTAAAGATCGCCACACTCGCCCCTTGGGGCCAAGAGGCGTCTAACAATCGGGATGCTGAGCGGGTTGCAGATCAAATGAATTGGCTGCCGAGTTCGAGAGACCAAAACGATCCGATTCATGGACGTTCGCTCGAAATTCGTGCGGAGGCGATCGGTTTGCTCGCTGATCATAAGAAGCGGGCACTGGACATTTGCAAGGTTGCTTTGACTTCATTGCGAAGATTTGATGGAAACCCTCGCCTGATCGTGGGCCCGCATGACTTCTCGGAAGCAGCACGGGCTGCAGCGGTTTTTGCTGCTCGGCGGGCCGCCCATGAAATCCTGTTACGCGAGCCGGGATTTTGGTGTCGCGCAATGGAAATCTATCATCTAGGTCACTGGCCGTGCGGAATCTTGCCCTCAAATCGATTGGTTGTCTATTAGTTGGCGATGGGGGTGCGGATTCGGAATGATTCCAAGAAATAACGTTATTCGATAACTTAATGGCGGTCGTAGCTGTTCTGAGTTGTTCGCGATAGTTGTCTTATTCCTGTTAGGCCAGCAATCAAAGTTTGTGTCCCCTCGAATTCGCTAATATTGTGACTTGGTTATGCACGCTCAAGTTCGTCCAGTAGTTCCAGAATTTCTACTACAATCACGTCACTATCTCCAGCTTTGCAGGCATCGCCTATTGCTCTCAAAGCGCCAATCAATTTTTCAATTGCAGCTTGCCGAGTTGCGTTACTATCCGAATAACGAGGGACAGCCACCTATTTTGCTGCGGGATAGGATTTAGTATTTCCGTTTGGCCAACAATCAAAATGTGTGTCCCTGAACTCCCCAGGATTGTGATTTATTATGCACACTTAAGTTCGTCCAGTAATTCTCCTATTACTGCTACAATCGGGTCATCATCTCTAGGCGTGCAGGCATCGTATATTGCTCTGCAAGCGCCAATCAATTTGTTAATTGCAGCTTGCCGTGTTGCGTCACTATCCAGCAGCGCACCGAAGTTCACGTCGATCTGCTGGCGAATCCAAATAGGAACATCGGATTCAACATTTGCATCGAGTGATATTTGCCGCAACATATCCAGTTTCTTCCTAGAACTTGGCTTAATCTTCATTGCCATACTCCATCAATTCTAAGAATAACTCAGGGCAGTGACTAATTTTCTTTTCATTTTCCCATCATTCCCTCGCCTGGATTCCCGCGTGCGCGGGAATGACGGCGTAGCGTATTTTGGAACAACCACCGTTTCGTGATTCAGCCTCAAATCCTGTTGGCGGCCATTTTACACGTTGACTATCTGGCTGTTTGAATCGTCGGGGCGTCGTGGGGCGAACTGCCGTAGGCGAAGTCGGCATTGGTTAGTAGTTGGTCCATTGCTTCGAAGATGGCTTGCAGATTGCCGACGGCTGCTTGTTCGAATACTTCGCGACTTAATCCCAGGACATTGTCGCGATTGCGAAACGTTGTGACCGACGCATCCTTGAACAGCACGTTGCTGAACTCGCCCTTGTGATTGGTGTGGTGTGAATCCTCATCAAGACCGAGGGCGTTGGTATCCATTGCCAGGGCGGTCACGCGCACCTTGATGCCATCGATCAAGTGAAACCCCAAGCGGTCGAGGTTTCCGGTGGTTGCGTTTTCGGGCAGGTTGTCGAGTTGTCGGTATTGATACGAACCGAAGGCGTCGTCCGTGAACGTTGTGTTCGATTCGCAGTCGATTTCGTTCGGGCGCGACGTCGGAACTTTCGGCGATTCTTCCGTCCGGTTGAAGCTGTTGTCCGACGGGCAGAAGAACAGATTCAAATCGGGAATGGTTGTTGTGTACAGCATGCCCAAGCCAGTGAATTGACACTGCGAGAACATCGACACGAAGCTGGCATTGTTACCGAGCCAAAGCTGATTGGTGGCCAGGTGGTTTCCGCCGAGATCGATCGGCATCGCCGGTTCGGGTCCGCGCGGAATCAATCCCAAGTTGTCCTGTGCATATAGCTGAATGCCCGTACCGATCTGATGCAGGTTGCTTTTGCAGACGACGAGTTTGCTTTGTTCGCGGGCACGTCGGAGCGAGGGCAATAGAATGCTGATCAGCAGGGCGATGATCGACACGACGACGAGCAACTCGACGAGTGTGAAACCATTTCGATTGTCACGCTCGGGTCGTGGGTGGGTCATCTCAGGCTCCTTCGTGTAGGCATATCGGATGTTGGCAGTGCCTTGCCCTGACCGAAGTCTATATTCGCACCGTCCCATTGGCGATTGCATGGGATTGGATCAATCAATGACTACGGACGCTACGTGGCGTTATACACCGAGGAGTGACCAGGCAAGACCGAGTTGTGTATGATGTTGTCAGCCGCCGCCTGATCGGATGAACGTTTCCGGCTGAGTGGACCTGCGGGTTAAGGCGTACTTGAATGGCGCATTCGAACCTCTAAAATGGAATCTATCTCGCGATCGGGATTCGCCGCGACGCAAGGCTTGCAAGGGGAACTTGCAAGGGCGAGTTCGACCTACCCGCATCGATGTCTGAAAATGCATTCTTAAAAGGTTGGAGAGAACGTGTCTGATACCGAAGGAATCAAGAACGACGTAGAAGCGGCAGACCTTGGCGGCGAAGAGTCAAGCGAATCCAAGCCCGCGAAAGAACCGAAAATCGACAAGCTGTTTCGCGCGATGGAGAAGATGGGCGGTTCGGACCTTCACTTCAAAGCCGGTTCGTCCGCGAAGGTTCGGGTGCGCGGTGGCCTCAAGTCGATGTCCACCGGTCCGATGAGCGACGAAAAAGTCCGAAGTCTGATTTTCGATATTATGAACGACGATCAGCAGCGCAAGTTTCACGAAAACGGCGCGATGGACTTTGCCCACCAGGCACAGGGCGGATCGCGTTTCCGCATCAACGTGTTCTTGCAGCGCGGATTAATGTCGATGGCCGCCCGACGCATTTCCTCAGAAATTCTCGACTACTCGCAGCTTCATCTTCCGCCCGTGTTGGAAAAACTGGCCCAGCATCATCAGGGATTGGTGTTGGTGTCGGGCATCACCGGTAGCGGTAAGAGTACAACCATCGCTGCGATGATGGAGCAGATCAACAAAACCCGTTCGTGCCATATTGTGACACTCGAAGATCCAATCGAATTTCAATACGAAGATAAGAAGTCATTTATCAATCAGCGCGAAGTGGGGATCGACGTCCATGACTTTCATGCGGCGTTGAAATACCTGATGCGCCAGGACCCTGACGTGGTGTTGATTGGTGAGATGCGCGATCAGGAAACGTTTGCTGCGGCGCTTCATGCGGCAGAGTCGGGCCACCTGGTTTTTGGAACGGTCCACGCGAACGGAACGGCAGGTACCATCACACGTGTCCTAGAATTGTTCCCGCAAAATGCCCGTGCGCTGATACGCAGTTCGCTGGTATTTAACCTTCAGGGCATCATTTGCCAAAAGTTGCTCAAGACCATCCGCCCGGATGTTCCCCGTGTTCCATGTGTCGAGGTCTGTGTGGTCAACGCGACGGTGCGCAAACTCATCGCTGACGGTCGCGATTCGGACATTCTTGGCGTCGTCAAGAGTTCTTACGGTGAGGGGATGCTCGACTTCAACGAATCGCTTAGGCAGTTGGTTGAGGAAGAATACATCAGCCAGGAAATTGCCTATGCTGCCGCCCCCAATGCTGAGGAACTTAAAATGAAGCTCAAGGGAATCAATATTGCAGGTAGTGGCATCATCGGTTAGATGCGGTTAATCTTCGGTGTATTCAATTGGAATAACGATTGGTTGGCGTGGTTTCAATCGCCGAACCGTTTTCTCCCCACCCATCAGGTGCCATGCATTCAATAACACTCGAACCTACGTTGGCGGTGATCAGCCCCTATTTCAGTATCTTCAAGATTGTGGTTTTCCTTTTGGTTTTTGTCGCGTGGGCATTCGCCGCGCAGTGGGTCGATCGCGATGCGGATCGGGTCAAGACCAAACGGGAAATGTGGAACAGCGTTGTGCTGGGTGGTGGGCTTGGCGGCGTCATCGTCATGCTCGTGTTGCCATGGAAGCTTGGCGCTTTCTGGTTGGGCTTGGCATTTTGGGTCTTGTTGGCCGCTGGCGCTTTGATCGCGTATGTCGTCCATCGCAATGGCCGGGTGCCGACCAACAGCCAAGTCATGACGGGCGCTCACTTCAAGCGGATCGTCGCACGTTTGAAGGGTGACAAGGAAAAGAAAACCGATAAGGGGATTCGCGTCAAATTGGTCGGTTCAGATAAGAAGCCCATTGAAAAACCATCGGACCCCACCGAAGCCGACGAATTCGACGCAACTCAGGATTTGCTCTTCGATGTTTTGTGGAAACGTGCGAGCGATGCCGACATCGTCATTGGCGACGAAGGTGCCCGCGTCATCTACAAGATTGATGGCGTCGTCTTCGAGCAGGAAGGCGTCTTGACATCAGAGACCGCCGATCAGGCGATGACATTTCTCAAGCGAGTCTGTGGACTCAATGTGGAAGAAAAGCGTCGCCCCCAAACGGGCACCATCGCGGCGGGGTTGCTTGGCGGTGGGCAGAAACCGAGCGGGCTGGAAGTGCGAACGTCCGGTTCGACCAAGGGCGAAAGGTTACGGTTAAAGCTTAGCCGTACCGGCACGCTGCTCAAACCGGAAGAATTGGGCTTTGACGAAAAGCGCCTGGAAAAATTCAAAGAGATTCTCGCCTTGGATTCCGGTTTGGTTCTTTTCGCGGGACCAGCAGAAGCGGGCATTTCAACGACACAATACGCGACACTTCGCTCGCACGACGCATATCTGCAAAACATCTATTCGCTCGAAACCAATCCATTGATGAAGTTGGACAACATCACCCAGCAGCAACACAAGGGAGCGTCAGACGAAGTCAGTTATGCACGGGCACTTCAAACGGTGCTTCGCCGCGAGCCGGATATCGTCATGGTCGATCAGTGCGAAGACCGCGAGACAGCGCAAATCGCAGCACGGGCAGCAAGCGAAAAAAAAATCTACGTGACCATGCGGGCATCCAGCACGTTTGACGCGATCGCACGATTGACCGCCCTTGTCGAAGACCCGGAGGCGGTCGCGAAAGTTCTCGTTGCCGTGGTTGGGCAGCGCCTGTTGCGCGTACTATGCAGCGCCTGCCGCGAAGCCTATCAGCCCGACGAGCAGTTGCTTCGTAAAGCGAATCTTCCGGTCGATAAGATCGAGCATTTTTACCGCCCGCCCAGTCAGCCGATCCTCGACAAAAAAGGTAGAGAAATCATCTGCCAGACTTGTCAGAATAGTCGCTATGTAGGTAGGACCGGTGTCTTCGAATTGCTGGTCGTCAGTGATGCGCTGCGCAAATTGATTGCCAGCGGGGCGTCGGCCAATCAGATCAAATCGCAGGCGCGTACCGAAAAGATGCGCTACCTTCAGGAAGAGGGTCTGCTCAAAGTTATCGCCGGTCAAACCAGTATGGCCGAAGTGATGCGCGGGCTGCGCGTGGAAAGTAAGTAGTACGAGGGATCGAGCGAAGTTCGTATCGCAGTCGTGTCGGAATCGGAGGTTGTGCAATGTTATTTTCTCTTATCCTGGTCGGATTCCTCTTGGCGGCGACCTATTTTCAAGCCATTCAGGGATTGACCAGTGCGGCGATCACCTGCGTGCTGGTTGTCGTCTCGACGGTCGTGTCGTTCGGTACTTACGAGTACATCGCCGAGACGCTATTCATGGGATTTGCCCCAGATTATGCCCATGCGTTGGCATTGGCCGTCATGTTTGCTGTACCCTTGATTGTGCTTCGCGTGCTGCTGGATATGTGGATTCCGCGGTCCAACCTGTTGCCTCAGATTATTGATCGGATCGCCGGTGGGGTGTTTGGTTTCTTTACTGCGATGCTGACGACGGGCGTGATCGCTTGCGCGATCCAGATGCTGCCATGGGGACCGAATGTAAGTCAAACAGGAGAGGTGACCGGCGGATTTCTCGGATACCTGCGCTTCGATCCGACCAAACCGAACGATCCGCAGTCCGAGCTTTGGCTGAAGCCTGATCAATTTGTTGTCAACTGTGTCGGTCATCTCAGCGTTAACACGTTTAGCGATAACGACAAGGATGATTCGTTCGACACGGCCCATTCGCAGTTCGTCAAGGATCTTGCGTTCGCCCATTCGCTTCCCGTCGGTGTTGCGAGGTATGTCAAGAGCGAAGACGTCAAAATCGTCGATGTGGGCCAACTGAATTATCTTTACAGTCTCGTCACGCGACAGCGGGGTGGTGCCGCAGATAAAGCCAACCCCGTCAGTCCCGAAGGCGGTAACATATTCGTTCAAGTGTCTTTGCAGGTGTCAGACGAAAGCAAGGATGCTGACGACAAGCGTAGATTCAGCCCCACATCCGTCAGACTTGTCGGTACTTCCGGTGGTAATCACATGGTTTTTCCGGCGAAGGCGGTCATCGATCCGGATGATCCCAGTCGCTACGTCGTCGATTTCAAAACGGGTAACAAGGAAGTCGAATTGGTGGCAGGCCAGGTGTTTCTCATGCCGGAATCGAACAAGATCGAGGTCGCCTTTGAGGTTCCGGAAGATTTCAAACCACGTGAGATACGCTACAAGGTCGGTGGCGACAATCCGTTCACCAGGACCCAGAAAGCTGTGCTGACCGGTGAAGACCCCGATGCCGTCGCCAGTTCGTCCAATCCCGATTCTTCCCAAAGCGATTCCTCTCAGACTGGTTCTTCCCGGAACGTGCAGTCAGCATCGTCATCGAATTCCGGTAGCCGATCCAATTCATCTGGCGGCGGACGGGTATCGGGCGTGAAGTTCAAGTCTTCGCGATTTGCCAGCGACCTGCCGATGACGTTCACGGCCTTTCAGGAGGTGGACACCGATATTCAATCGGGCGTTCTTGCCCAGGGATTGATCACTGGAAAACTCGACGATCAGGGGAACGTCAAATCGAGCGGACCGGTCAAAGGATTGAAAGTACCCAGTGGCAAATCGCTTCTTCAACTGAATGTCGAAAGCCTTCGGGCTGGCAGCACCCTGGGCCGGGCGCTGAACTTCAGCGTGCAAACGTTGGAAAACTACACCGTCGAAGACGACCAGGGCAACAAAATCCTTGCGTGCGGTAAGTTCGCCGTCGCAGATGTAGGAGGCGAAACGTTCTTTGAATTGACCTACTATCCCACGTTTGAATCGGGTGGCGGCCGATACAAGAAATTCTCAAAAATCAAGAACCAGCACCTCAAGAAGGACTATCAACTGGTGTACTTGTTCCTTCTCGATAGCGGCCGACAAGCCGTCAAATTCTCGACCGGTGGCAACAAACGCACGATCGACCTGCGCGATCAAAACCTCGTTGCCAAGTAGACCGGAAGCGTTCGTCAAATGCCTCAAGATTTGCACATCTTTTCGAAGCGGGCGAAGTAGTCCGGGAAGGTTTTGTTGACGCACGTCGGGTCTTCGATGGCGATGCCTTCGACCTTCAATCCTGCCAGTGCGAAACTCATTGCCATCCGATGGTCGTCGTATGTGCGGATGCTTGCCGGCTGAATGGTTTCTGGTGGGGTGATTTCGATGGAGTCTTCTGTTGTGTAGACATCCGCTCCCAGTTTCTTCAATTCATTCGAGAGGGCTGACAGGCGGTCAGTTTCTTTGACGCGCAGGCTGCCGACGTTGCGAATGATGGTTGGTCCTTCGGCAAACAGGGCGACAACTGCTAGGGTTTGCGCGGTGTCGGGCATATCGTTCAGATCAATGTTGATTCCCTTCAGGTTTGCGGCTGCTTGAACCGTCGTCGAATTCGGTTTTCGCTCAACCTTGCATCCCATTTGCTCCAGCACATCGACAAAATGGACGTCGCCTTGAATGCTCTCGGTTCCGAGGTTTTCGATGGTGACACTTCCGCCGGCAATCGCTGGGGCTGCGAGGAAGTAAGATGCATTCGATGCGTCGGGTTCGATAGTAAGTTTCTGGGCGGTGTAACGCTGGGGGGCTGGCACCACGAAGCGCATGGTTGAGTCTGTTTGTCTCGTTATGACAGCCGCGCCGAACGCTTCCATGGTTTTGGTGGTCATCGAAAGGTACGGAGCGCTGATGGTTTCGTTCACTTCGAGAAAGATGTCGCCCGTTGCATAGGGTGCGGCCATCAGAATGGCGCTGACGTACTGGCTCGATGGCGGGGCGATCATGATGATTTTCGACGTACGCAAACCGCCGCCGCGAACGGTGATCGGTGGAAATCCGTCGATGTTGTCGTATCCGATGACAGCGCCGGTTGTTCGCAGCGCTCCGACCAGGTCGGCGATGGGTCGTTGTCGCATGCGGTCATTACCATCAAGGGTGTATTGCCCATTGCCCAGCGCACACAGGGCTGTGCAAAACCGAATGGTCGTTCCGCTGTTACCGCAGTAAAGTTCGCCATCGGTAGCCGGTATGTTTCCACCGCATCCATGAACGACGATTCGCTCGGCAGCGAGGTCCGTTTCGACACGAATCCCCAGCACTTGCAGGCACGCGATCATCAACTCGGTGTCGTCGGAAAAAAGTGCGCCAGAAAGCGTCGATGTACCGTCGGCAAGGGCGGCAATCGTCAGCGCGCGATTCGTCAGCGACTTTGAACCGGGAATCCTAACCGTCGCATCGAGCGGGCGTGCGATGGATTGAATGCGCTTGGAATTCATCGCCGGACGATACTGCGGGCGAAGATGCCTCGCAATGGTTGCAGCGTATTCAAATCGTGAACAGGAATTGTCGGTTATGCAGACTGGCGCTTATGCCGATTGGCGCTGACGCATCGCGTCCTGCCAGCAGATGCGGGCTGCGCTGGTTGCGACGATGCTGATTCCACCAAGAGCAGCCACGTAGATCGGACCCAGAAGTCGGAAGCTGATCAGGAATGCGGCTGTCTCTGCCCCCGATGTGCCTACGTATTTTGTTAGATACACAGCATAACCGGCATCCATCAGTCCGATGCCACCTGGTACCTGGGTCATCGACGCGAGCGACCCGATCAACAGGAAGGCGGCTGCGACTTGAATCAACTCGCCATCGAGCGACACGCCCAACAGCATCGCCAATCCGCCGATCTTCGCCAACAGCGCAGCAACATTGTAGGGCAGCGTAGCCAGAAGCAGCTGGCCATGCTCGCGAATCCACTCGGTGACGCGGTTGCGAAAACAAATGGTGATCAGCGTGACGACGACAATCGGCACGAGCCACGCAATACCGGATCGCCATGACACGGTGCCGGCCCAGATGATCGACACAGTGCCTGAAAGCATCAATACGGCGATGATCGCCGCGATGCGGTACACCAGAATCGTACGAACCTTATCGCCGCGCGAACCGTCACCCACGCGCGTGTACTTGTAAACATCTGAAGCAATCTTCGCCACGATCAGCCCGATCATCGACGATTCGCAAAACGTTCGCGTCGTTCGCCACAGCGACGTCTTGACGTTGCAACCGATCGCAGCCTTCCGCAGCGCCAATCCCTTACACGCGATGTAGATGTGTGTGAAAATAAAGAACCCGAAAATACGATCTGCATGGGACCGAAGCACGTCACCCAATGCCGTGACATCGCCCGCTCGACGAATCAGGAAGATCGTCAGGAGGATTCCCATGACGGCAAGCAATATGGAATGCTTTGCCGAAGGCTTGCGCGAAATGCGCTCCAGCACCCCGCCCGAGAGCGACTGGCGCAACCGTTCAAACGGCGTCGCAGTCTCGCCACTGTTGGGTGTCGGTGATTCCAGTTCGTTGGCACTGTATGGGCACGTCTCGGACATTTCGATGGCGTTCTCTTGGTGCTTCAGAATGGACCGGGTCCACCACAATATCGGCAACAAAACTGGGTCAAAACAGCACGAGGGGGATGCTAGCCTTCAACTTGCATGGGTTCAAGGGCCTGTTTGGATACAAAGAAATCTGTCCACAACTGCTGAAGATTCCGTTCCAACGGGCACATCTTCCGACTTTCGCCCGTTCTGACTTTCACCCGGGAGGGTAGAGATGCTACAATTTCCATTTGCCGGGAATCGTTTCATTGGGCACTGGATCAATCGGGCGGGGGCCTGCTTTGGATGTGTAGATACGACTTAGACAAGCCGTTAAGGCGACGTGCGCCCATCGCGATGTGGGCTGGCAAGTCCGGGTTCACTCTGGTTGAACTGCTCGTTGTCATATCGATCATCGCGCTTCTGATCAGCATCCTTCTTCCGAGTCTCAAGAAAGCACGCGAGCAGGCCAAAGGCGTGGTCTGCATGAGTACCCAGCGCGGTTTTGCCAATGCGATGCAGGGGTACTTCGTCGAAAACGACGAGTGGATTCCCGGGCGCAACACCAGCGGGATGGCCACCTGGGTCGCGGGTTATCCGGGCGATGGATCGCCGATGGCCAACCCCACCATCCCCGTTCAGCTATACGATTGGATGACGCCGATCCTTTCGAACACCACGGCACTACCGGTCGGTCGGGCGAGGCGTTTTCGATTTCTGCTCGACCATTACAAGTGTACCAGCGTGAACTTCAAATCGATTCTCTATGTCGATCCGGGGGACAAAGAAGAAACGCCCGTCGACCACGATCTGTTCGTCGACGAGGTCGATCAACGTGGTGCGTTCAACGGAATCAGCTACTTGATGCCAGTTCACTTTCAGCAGTGGGGGCAGGACACCGCACCCGGTGAATATATCGGCGAACATCCGAAAGCCCCACCGGGTTCCGGTGTGGTGTATTGGATCAAACGCAACCCGCCCGATTGGGAAGTGGACGTCAAGCGATACAAGAGTCGCTTGAGTCAGGTTGGTACGCCAGCAGAAAAAATCTGCGTCGCCGACGGGACTCGCTATCTGCCGCCAAGAAAAATTCTCGACTTCGATCACAATTTCAAACCGCATTGGTTCGGATCGTTCACCAGCGCCGGAGGTTGGTGGACCGAGTCGCGCGCCTATGGCCGCCGAAGCCCAAGTGGCGGCGCGAACATCCCTTTAAGCTATCGCCACCGCGGCGGTATCAACGCGATGTTCTTCGATTCGCATGTAGAGCGCCTGAGCGAAAAAAACTCCCGCAAAATAGACTATTGGTATCCCAAAGGCAGCATCGCCAATTACGACCGCCCGGAAGACGGTTCCACCGAGTACGCCACGTATGAAAACGGCTACGTGATTCGGTAATCTTTGGCCATGGTGTAACTCATCAATCGGCTAATTCCCCTAAGCGAGTCAGCGCATTGGTACGTTGGACGATCGTTGTGTTGGCATTGATTACACTTGCGGTAGTCACCGATCATTTTGTGGGTGGAGGTTGGATGTACTCTGTGAGCGGGATTGCATTCTTCCTCTATTTGGGACTTCGCGAAGGGCGAGGCGTGTGGCACAACCAATGCCCAAATTGCCATTACAGTTTGCGAGGGAACCTGTCGGGTGTTTGCCCGGAATGCGGCACGCCGATTGAATATTGAATGCAAATCTCGAATCCTTGAAATTCCGATGCAGTATTTGTTGGTTCATTCTTTTCAACCTGAAAATGCGCCCGCAAAGAGTGCAGCGTCCCAGGTCGACATCAGGATCGCCGTTGAAATCGAATACATTCAGACACTCGACCTCGCAGGTTGTTATCGCCGCATTCGACGGCTGCGGTGTTAGATTCGGCCCACTCAAGCAGGTCGTCATGAACGTGCCTTGCGCTGGCTGGTATCGCCAGCGTGGTCGCAAGGAACCCGGCCAGAATGTATGAGCGCAACTCTTCCATCGTTGCCAAAATCAGAACAATTCCAGAGAGCAAACGCAAGATTTGCGCGGAAGTGCGTGATTTTGCAAGTAAGTCAACTTAACAGTTCGTCGCTAAGGGCCAGAGATTTTCGTCGCGAAGATCTCAAAATCATCGATGGTTATGCCGCAAACGCCATCGAGTTCCATCGCTGAGCAGGTCGCTGACGTTTCGCCCATGCAGCCTTGTAGCCCTGCATAGTCTTCAAGATCGAACGTTCCGCTGCCGTTGAAATCGCCTCCGCATGTGGTCGGGTTGTCAATGCCCGGTGTGGTCGGGACGCAACCATCGGTTCCATCCAGTGCTTTGCTCAAGATCACCCAGTCATCGAACGCGTCGGTATCAATGCCGTTGGGGCATCGCGCACCACCAGCGGGGACGGTCGTACCATCAGGCCCAAGTGGGATCGCGCCGAAGTACACCGCATCGCTGACCGGATAGTCGTCGTCGATGACCGCCACCGCATCGAGTACTGTTCCAACACTGACATCTTCAACGCCATCACCACCACCCACTTCTGTGTCGATGTCGTCGTTGGCGACCACAGCCACATCGCGGACCAGTGCAATCGTCTGCGTTCCGTTTTCGAATCGACCTATCCCGTTACCGATGACCAGATCGGCACCAACACCGCTGCCTCCGGCGACAAAGTAGCCTTCGGAGTCGAGGGCACAAGGCAAGCCGCCTCCGCAATCGTCAAGTGGAACGAGGAGATCGACGTTGCCCTTGGAAAGCGTCTCACCTTCGATGACGACAATGGTCAAACCGCAGAGCAGATCGAGCGGATCGCCTTTGATTTCGACGAATTCCTGATCTTGAGTGCCATCATGTGACACCACGAATTCATTGATGACAAGATTGCTCGGAAGGGCATCGCACGCTGGGATTTCCATCCCGCACTCCACCCCGGCGCCGCGGAATTCACCGCCAAGGCCGAGGCATTCGGCTTCGTTGACAGTATCGTCGCAACCACAGGCTGTGCAGCATGCTCCGGACTGATCGTCGGGAATGTCAACGTCGGCGAATACCAGCAAGTGATCGCTGGCAGTCGCACTGGTACCAGCCGACAACGGCGCGCCAAATTTTGGCAATCCACCGCCAAGCCCTTCGTCGGCGGAATCGTACACTTCAGAGCCAACGAATGTGACGGCATTGCTTCTCCAGATATAGTCCAGACGGCGGCCCGAAGCGTTTCGCGTGGCATCAGAGCCGTCCTTTTGAAATGCGGGGACCAGATTCAATCGCTGCGAACCGCTGCTGGCTTGCATTGGCTTGAAGACCCCGTTGGGGATGGGAAATGAGATGTCGCTACCC
Organism: Alphaproteobacteria bacterium; assembly: GCA_028285105.1. Taxonomy (GTDB): domain Bacteria; phylum Planctomycetota; class Phycisphaerae; order UBA1845; family UBA1845; genus UBA1845. The sequence continues at coordinate 100,686 of JANQQE010000014.1, read as the reverse complement.
AACGAATATCCACCTGGGAGCCCGCCTGGAAGCGAGTTGAAGTTTGCTGGCGAATCGGCACCATCGTTGATGTCGTCATTCATATCGCCCACGACGAGGTATGGAATGGTGGAAGAATCGTACGGGAGCGTGGTTTGCATCGTTCGCTGGCCTTCGACGGAGCGGCGGAATTCGTCCTCGTTGGAAGTGCCCGATTTCCAGTGGTTGCCGACGATCACGAGGTTTTCAGCCGCACCGGGAATGTCGAATTCGGCCCGAACGAAATTGCGGGTGATGTCCATGGCGCTGCCATCGCCTGAAAGGTCGGTCGCATCGAGAGTGACAGGTGCTGTCGCAAAGGGGAATTTGCTCATGATTCCGGCATGATTGCTGCCGTCAAACGTGTTGGTCCCGCTGGCCAGGAACCGAAATGGGTAGCCAGCCGCATCGGCCAGGTCGGTGAAGGCACTTGCCGGCGAATTGTTGATCTCCTGCACGCAGACGATATCCGCTCCCACGCGGAGGAGAATATCAACGGCAGCGTCCTCCTGAGCCGTGTCGCCATCAAAATTTTCGATATTGAAAGTGGCGACGCGGACAGTGACTTCTGCCAGCACACCGTCGATGCCGAAAACGAGAGCCAAAAGGCCCGATAACAGTCGAACTCTGCCCATCTGTCATTTCTCCGCAAATTGGGTCGCAAACCTCAAACTGCACACGAGTTACCGCGCGCAAGGCGAGTGCAACATGCTTACTTTCCCGCTCCGCGATAGGGAGTGTGCCGCCTCAGCTTTTAGAAGAAGCGGTATCCACAAAATGTGCGGTATTTTGCAGACAGTTAACACAATTCAAACGCGGATTAGGTAGACATTTCCTCCTGCGATTCATTATACTCAATGACCCCGAGGATTTCCCAGCGATCCGTTGGGATTTCCATGAGAAGTTCGCTCGCGGGGGCGCCGAACAAAGTGCAAGCGGGAGAAAGAAGCGGCTCATCGATTGCGACTGGTTGTGTGACAACTGTGTGAAGTGTTCGCCTGTGCGGTCATCGGTTAAGTCTCCCGAACAATCTTGGAACTCAGTTGAGATTGTGTTCGCAATGCGGGCGGATTGATGCGCGCGCATTTTGGCCACATTCGACTGAACGCTGCTGCGTGAATTGATATGACTTGCATGGATGGAGATGGCTAACCAGATGGGCACGACGGTTCTGGGTTGATAACACGAATTGATGGCTCTGGCACGAGCCATTCTCTCTTACTCAGCATTCTTTGGAGAAGACAGGTAATGAGGAAATGTAGATCAGGAAAATTCAATTGCGTAACAGGGATGGCCCTGGCAGTTGGATTGGCGATTGCTGTGCCTGCGAATGCGGCACTTGTGATTAACGAGTTTGACGCCAATCAAACTGGTTTGGACACGACCGAGTTTGTTGAACTGACCAATGACGGTGGGGCGACGATTGACTTCGCAGCGACACCGCACTCGTTGGTATTGTTCAATGGAAATGGCGATGTTTCGTACACCGTGATTGATCTGGACTCGGGAACGCTGGCTCCGGGCGAATATCTTCTCATCGGTAACTTCGATGTCGTCCCAACGCCGGACATTCTGCTGTGCGGTACCGCAGGTTGCGGTAACACACTGCAAAACGGCGAAGATGGTATCGCGGTCTACACGGGCCTGTTTCCTGGTGGTGCGGCAACTTCTGCGAACCTGGTCGATGCGGTTGTATACACCGATGCCGGTAGCGGTGGCGGTGATGGCGCATCGTTGTCAACGGCATTGGGTCTCGACCCAGGTGATTTGATTGATGGAGGTGAATTCGGCAACGCACTCACATCGAGCATCGCACGTATTCCGGATGCGACGGGTCCATTGACGGCGGGTACTGCGATTACGCCAGGTGCAACCAATGGTGCAGCACCTCCGGTCGCGCTGGGTCGTTTGACCATCACGAACACAGCCACGCTATCGGATCCAATCGATCTCTGTGCGCAGTTCGGAGACGGCAATTATGAATTCACAATCACGTCTTTGCCAGCGAACGGAACGCTGACAGATGGTGGGGCGACATTTGGCGTGCCACACGATGTCACCGGCGTACTCCGATACGATCCCGACACCGGTCCCGACTTCAGTGGTGTGGATACGTTTGATTTCACCGTGACCGATGACAATGGTGCCGGTCTGACTTCGGATCCTGCGACTTACGAAGTGGCTGTCCAAACGGTCGGAAGCGTCTTTATTTCGGAGGTGATGCACTCACCATCCGGAAATGACAACGTTTTTGAATTCATCGAAATCTACAACGCATCGGGTTCGCCGGTCTCGCTAGGAAGCATCGATGCAACGAACAACGATGGCTTTAACAAACCGACTACGGACAACTTGCTTGGAATGTCGATTCCGGCGGATTCAATCGCGTTTATCGCACCAGACGCAACGACCATCGGATTCGATGGCGAAGAATTCCGCTGCGATTGGAACATGAGCGAATCGGACATCCTCAGGGTTCCGCTTTCGCAGTTTGAAACGACCTTTGCGACGGCTGGTGGAACATGTGATGCAGCCGCTGGATCGCGCATTTTCATCTTTGACGCCAGCGGGGATTTGTTGGACGCTTTGGATCTCGGGCGTCCGAACAGCGGCGCACCTGCATGTGCGGGACAAAGTTATGCTCTCAACCCAGCCGTATTCCCGTTCTTCCCGCTCATTCCCGATGCCGATTTGAATGACAGCGATGCTGCGTGGGGATGCGTTGGACCGCTCGACATCACCGGCGGATTGCAGGATGGCGACGCCTCGGGCGATTCCGCCAACCCCGGTTACATCGTGGGTCACACCTATCCGCCGTCACCCTACACATTCGAGCCAGCATGCTTTGGTGCCTGTTGTCTTTCGGACGGAAGCTGCCTTGACGGTGTGACGGAATCAGAGTGTCTGGTTGACAACTGCGGTATTGCATTCAATCAGGGCGACAGTTGTGGCGCTGTGACCTGCAACGCTGTCGCGACCAATAAGTGCTGCTTGCCGATCGGTACCTGTGCCGATCTGACCGAATGCGAGTGCTTGCAGGCCAATGGCGACTTCGACGGCGGGGATACGTGCTCGGGATTGCCCGGCGAATGCCCGGTCGAAGTCTCGCTGGTCATCAACGAACTCGAATACAACACGCCTGGTAGCGACACCGACGACGCGCTTGAGTTCATCGAACTCTTCTCGCCTGTCGGTGGAGGCGAGCCAGCCGCCGGTTGGTTGCTCGAATTCTACAACGGCAACGACACGACCGGAACCAACCTCTATAACACGATCGACCTTTCGACGATCGCAAGTGGCGTCATCCCCGCCGACGGTTATCTGGTCGCAGGCGACGCAAACGTTGCCGACGTGGACATCATCAAAGCCGGTTCATTCCAAAACGGTGGTGGCCGAGGCGACGGTGTTGTGCTTTCATTCAACGGTTTTGTTGTTGAAGCCCTTTCGTATGGACAAGACAGCGGAACGACCGGTTTCGTTGCGGTGGGTGGCGACGGTGATGGTACGTTTATGACCGACATTGGCGTTGCAGATTCTGCCGATACCAGTTTGCAGAAAGTACCGGATGCTGGCCCGTGGGCGGAAACGCTTAACAACACGCCTGGTGCAACCAATTTCGATGCAGGCGACTTTGGTGCTTGTTGCGACGGTTTGACCTGTTCGCTCGATACCGAAGACAACTGCAACAGCAATGGATTCACCTACGAAGGCGATGGAACAAACTGCGATTTCAACCCATGCGTTCCGCGTGGTGCTTGCTGCAATCCAGATGGAACCTGCACCGACAACGTAGAACAAAGTGTCTGTGAAAACGTACTCGGTGGCGTTTGGAACGGTGACGACACCGTTTGCAACGACTACGACGCATTTGCCGCTTGTCACGACGGACCGGGTGCTGCACTTGGATTCGGATGTGAAGCACAGGATATCGACGGCGCGTCGCCTGCCGACGTTGACCTCGCAGACTTTGCACTGTTCCAGCAGAATACCTGCTCGCCGGCACCCACCGGTGCCTGCTGTCCACCGAATGGGGTTTGCGTCGAGATCAACCAGTTCGACTGTGAAGCCGACGGTGGAATCTATCGTGGCGATGGCGTTTCGTGTGCAGGACTTGATCCAGCATGCGACCCACCGACGCCTGGCGACATCCTCATCAACGAAATCTGGGCGGACGATCCCGGCCAGGACGATGTCGAATTCATCGAATTGTTCGGTACGCCGAGTGCAAGCCTTAACGGTCGAAGCTTGATCGTCATCGATGGTGATACGGCTGGCGATGAGTCGGCGTTCCAGTATCGCCGCGTCACCGTCCAGATCGATTTCACCGGTGCACATGCACTTAATGGAAGCGGTTTCTTCCTCATCGGAACCGGTTCCGGAATTGGCGCAGTCGATATCGATCTTGACGCGGTTGGCGGCGATGGCGATACGTTTGCAGACGAATTGCAAAACGGCTCGCAGACATACGCACTCGTTCCGACGGCGGATATTGCCTACTGCACTTCCGTTGGTTTGCCCGATGCCAGTTGCAACAGCGACGGCACCCAATTGACAGCAGCTTCGGCAGCCGCATTGACCGCAAGTGCGTACGACGCAGTTGCAACGCTTGATGCGACGGTCGGCGATCACCGCTACCTCGTCGGTGCTGCACCGCTGGTTCAAGACAACGGTTTTGCGATCGATCACGGACACCGTATTCCAAATGGTACGGACACCGATGGTGCAAGCGATTGGGAAACCCAGTTCAGCTTTGAATTGGGCGATCCAGCCGACCCATCGACTCCCAATACGGCGAACTCGTCGCAGAGCTTGATCGCAGGTTCTTGTTGCCAAGGCGCGGGTGATGAAGAGTGCATCGAAGTAACGGAAGCCGTCTGCATCAGCAGCAACGGAACGTTTAACGGACCGGGAACCAATTGCGGATTCCTGCCGGAAGACAATCCTTGTATCTGCGGAAACATTGGCTCCAAGCCGGAAGTGCAATTCCCCGACCAGATTCCGATTTGCCTGGTGGATGTTGTGATTTCCAGCGATGTGGATGCACGCTCGAATACGAGTGAGCGAGAAATCTTCATCCAGGACATCGTGGGTACGAATGGTTTGACCATTTTTGGAACGAACGAGGATGTCGATGCACTGCTCGCGGTAGCCTCTGCTGGCGATCAGATCGAAATCCGCGGAACTTTGCAGGACTTCTTCGATGCACAGGAAATCGTTGCTCCGTTCCAAATCACGGTGATCGATCAGATCGGTATTCCGGCGCCCTTCCCGAAACAGATCACGGATCTGAATCAGGGCATCAATGTGGGCGTGAACGACGACATCATCAACACGCTGGTCGTTCTCAAGAACGTCACGATTGCCGGTGGTGGTTCGTTCAATTGGTTCTCTGGCAACACGGCTGTCAATGGTGTTGGTCCGCTTGCGGGTGAAACCTTTGAAGTTCGTCTGTCTGGTGAAAATACGCTCGTTGGCACGCCGATCCCAGCCGGTCCGGTTGACATCGTCGGTGTGATCACAACGTTCTCGGGTTCGTTCAACCTCAAGCCGAGGACGCCTGCGGACATCACACCGCACGTGCCGTAACGGGAAATCAATTCTCATAAACAGAAGTCGGCCCGCCTCGAAATCTGAATTCGAGGCGGGCCTTTTTCATTTTCGAAGAACTTGGCGGAATCTACAGCAGCGATTTTAATCCAAGCGTAGCGTTTGCCTTGTCATCCCTGCGCAATACTGGGATCCAGAATTCACCAAGTATCAACTTCGCTCTCACTTGGATTCCCGCGTGCGCTGGAGTGACGGCATTGGTGCGTCGCTTCGTTGGAACTTAAGGCGATCTAGTTGGGACGCGATTTTTCGGGCTCTTTTTCATTTGCATAAGGCGATTCTGCAAAGGGTCGAACGAATCGTTCCTCACCAATGACAATGACAAGGACCGTCTTGAGCAAGATACCCGCATCCAACCAAAAGTTGACGTGTTTGACGTAGTAGACATCGTACTTGATGCGCTCTGCCCATGTTTGAGATGCAGGGCTGTTGACCTGCGCCAAGCCGCTGGCACCGGGGCGTACCAGCAATCGCCGACGCTCAAAATCGTTGTAGTTGTCGGTTTGTTCTGGAATCGTGGGGCGTGGTCCGACAAGCGACATTTCGCCCGAAAGAATGCAAAAAAGTTGGGGAAGTTCATCGATCTTGAAACGTCTGATAAAGCGACCGATCGGGGTGATTCCTGGATGCGACAGCGGTACGACTTCCTTGGTGTCGTGCGTGTGTTCTGTACGCATGCTCCGAAATTTTGCCGGATAGAAGCGTCGGCCCCGAAGTCCGGTGCGCTCCTGTCGAAAGAGCAAGGGCCCTCGACTCGTCAGTTTGACGGCGCAGGCGGTCAAGAGCATGACGGGCGACAGGAGCAAAATGAGAATCGCACTCGCAACCAGATCGAAGCCGCGCTTCCCGAAGCGAAACCACAGCGAATTTGAAATGTGCGGGTCAAACTTCTGCATTGAAGCAATTCGATCTCGGATACGTGACAACTGGCCCAGCGAACATTCCCGGTGCATCGTCCATTCTCGGAGCAGCATCCACTCACGGCGCGGCGGTCGTATCTCAACGGACTTGGTCCCCACTTGCAAATTCAGATACGATGTGGATCACGCGGGCAATATCGGAGAAGCACCATGGAATTATCAAGTTATTCGACCGAATCGCAGGAAAACATGCGGACATTGTTGGCCGAAATGGTCAAGCTTGAAGCCTCCGATCTGCATCTGGTTCCGGGATATCGACCCATATTCCGTCTGCATGGCCGACTCATTCCAACGACATGGGACGTCGTTTCTGTTGAATCGGCGGCAGAGATGATCGCGTCGGTCGTTCCCGAAGCCAAGTCGAAGAAATTTCCCGAGTCGACCAACTTGGATTTCTCAGTGGGCATCCCAAACGACGATGGCAACAATGGCAACGATGGCAACAGTGGCGACGACGAACATCGGTTTCGAGCCAACGCCTTTCGTGCGGACGGAAACATCTGCGGCTGCTTTCGGCACATCCCCAACGAGGTTCCAACTTTTGAGTGGATGGGGTTTCCCCAGAACATTGCCCGAAATATTGCCGAACTGACCAATGGTTTGATTATTGTGACGGGTGTGACAGGGTCAGGAAAATCGACCACGCTGGCTGCGATTGTGAACCTGTTCAACGAAAGCGGCGGGTATCGCATCATCACCGCAGAGGATCCGATCGAATATCGTTATCAACGCACCGATCACACGATCATCACGCAGCGCGAAGTCGGCGTCGATTGCGAATCTTTCTATGACGGTTTGAAGTATGGACTCCGACAGGACCCGGATGTGATACTCGTTGGCGAAATTCGCGATCGCGATACGGCGCGGATGGCGTTGTCAGCCGCTGAGACAGGGCACCTGATACTAACCACCATGCACACGAAAGACGCCAAGGGAGCGGTCAGCCGCTTCGTCGACTTATTTCCGCATAACGCGCAAGACGACATACGTGTGCAGCTTTCGTACAACCTGCGATTCGTCATCGCCCAGCATCTCCTGCCCGATGTCGATCCGACGCGCCGTCGCGCGCTCGCCCTGGAAACCATGATCGTCAACAATCCAGTCCGCGCAGGCATTCGATTGGGCAAACTCGAAGCCATCGAATCGGCGATCCAAACCGGACGGGCTGACGGTATGATCCGACTCGACGACAGTTTGCAGGGTCTCGTATCGACTGGCAGAATCTCCAATGAAACCGCCCGCCGCTATGCAAAACACCCCGACGCTTTCGTGTAATCGCTCGCCTCAAACGTGCGATGGAATTGGCCAGTTCCAACAATCGAAACAAACCCATCGCTCGTCACTCACGGCTTGTCTACCAATGCTGGAAGTCGTTCGACGCTGGCCGGTACGGGCCTCGTCATCAATGATGAAATCGTTTGGCTGGTCAAGTTGATCCCTTACTACCGATATGTAATGGAGCAGAGTCGTTCGCAAACCTGGGAGGCATACGATGTCCAGCCAACTCATCAATCGCGCAGATGTCGCGACGTTTCGTGACCGATACGGCGAGATTCATCAACGGGTCCCCAATCACCGCGATGAACTCAAGCCCGGCTGGCGACGGATGTTTGACGATAATTCTCTTTCGCCAACCGATTCCGAAATCGTTGCTGAGTTGGAAGGTGTGGCAAGCCGATTGAATCTGGCCGACCGAGTGCTTGCGACCTTCGGCGCAGGTTTCGACGGAACCGATGCGTTGGTTGTCGGCTGCGGTGACATCATCGAGCCAATGTTTATAGCGTCCGCCGGCGCGCGATCCGTCGTTGGCATCGAACGTGAAGTGGCCAGAGAATGCGAACGTAGGACGCTTGCTGCAAAAAGCTTTCTGTCCGAACAGAGCCGGCAGGTTATTTCAGATGACGATGTCGAACTACGCAAAGGCGATATCGCTGCGTCATCGCTGCCCGATCGATCGTTCGATCTGATTTGCAGTTGGCGAACGCTCGAACATATCGCGAATCCTCAAAATGCTTTCGCCGAGATGCATCGGCTGCTTCGCCCCGGTGGTTATGCATACCACGAATACAATCCATTCTTCGCGATTGACGGCGGGCATTCGCTGGTAACGCTCGACATTCCCTGGGGGCACGTGCGCTTCGACCGTGACGATATCGCGGCATATCTGAAGCAATTTCGACCAATGGAAGTAAACCTCGCTCTGGCCTACTTCGACAACTCCCTGAACCGAATGACCATCGCCGACCTGAATGCGTACGCAACCTCGGCAGGTTTCGAGACGTTGGCCATCATCCCGCGCACGCGCACCGAAGACTTGATCAAAATAGATGCCAAACTGTTAGCCGCCGCAGAACGAAACCATCCAACGATAACGCCAAACGATCTCATCAGCCGAATTGTCCGAATTGTTCTACGTCGGCCTGTTGATTAGCTAATCAACACCTTGCGCGCCAGTGCTACCGATTCCATTGCAACACCTCGTCGACCGGCTTCTTTTCTATCTTGGGCACCTGGCAGTTCTTGGCTGGATAACCGACTGGGATGAGCAGAAACGGTTTTTCGTTTTCCGGGCGACGTAGTATTTCGCGCAGGAATTTCATTGGGCTTGGCGTGTGGGTGAGCGTGGCCAATCCGGCTAGGTGGCAGGCGGTCAGGAACATGCCGGCTGCCAGTCCGACCGATTCTACCGGGTAGTAGTTCGGTTGCTTTTGGCCGTCTATCATCACCCAGTTTTCCTGAAAGATCACGACGAGCCATGGGGCGATTTCGAGGAACGGTTTGTGTTCGTCGGTTCCCAATGGTTCCAGCGCTTCGAGCCATGCTGGTGGCATGCGGTTCGTGTAGCTTTCGCGTTCTTCTTTTTCTGCGGCGATGCGGATTTCTTTTTTGATCGCCGGGTCGCTGACGGCTACGAAATGCCACGGTTGACGGTTGGCACCGCTGGGGGCTGAGTGGGCGACGGCGATCAGCGATTCGATTAATTCCCGCGCCACGGGTTCATTGGAAAATTCACGGCAGCTTCGGCGCGATTGCATGCGGGCGAGCAATTGCTGCGTACCATCAAGCATTTGCTCAGGTTTTTGCCGTTCGATGGAGTATGGGATCGGGACGTAGGTCATGGGCGTTTTGTATTCCGAATGGTTTGCAAGTTGCGGTTATTCAGCGACAACCCACGCACCGGCTGGCGTACGCAGGAGAACCATGCTGGGCCAGCGTTTCTTGGTGAGTTCGCTGGTCGATCCGTCGATGCGAAGGGCGATGCGTTTGCTCCAATTGACGCCGAGGTGCGGAAGATTCAGCTTGAACTGGCTGACGTTTTCCGTTTCGATCACGATGACATCCGGGCGCTCGGTCGTGCCTTCGATCCATCCGCGTTGGTCCGGATCGTCTCGCGCTTCAATCGATGCCCAACCCATCTGCAAACCGTCCGATCCGGGTGGGCTGAATTCCAATGCCGGTGGCGGTTTCAGGGCTTCCGGCTCAGTGCCATTGGTTGACACTGCATTGGTCGAAAAGTCCACAGCTTCAGGATTATCCGCCGGTTGCTCGACGTCATTACTCGTGACCATCGGGGTGGCGGTCGCTTGTTCGGCATCGCGACATGAGAGGATCGACACCGCAACGGTTGCGATCAGAATGGTTTTTCGAACTTGCGAATTCATTGTGGCCAATCCGAGGCTGGCAGCGGGTTTCCGGTTACCGATTCGTAGCAACTGGCGAAGCGTCCTGCCGTCGGAAACACGATCATTAGCGCGACAAGTGCGACGGCTGGTGCTATTAAGAACAATCTCTCGTTGCAGATGTATGCCGCGACGGCACCAAACAAACCGATGCCTTCGGCCATCGCTCCTGAAATGATCGTGTAACTCATGAATACTTGGTTCACTGCGTATTTCGGATCGCCACCATCGGACTCAAGTTTCTTTCGCGTATTGGCGAACATGACTTTTCGCATGATCGTAAAAGCGCCGAGTTCCATGATGGTCATTCCGTTCAGCACAACGGCCATGATCGTTGGATCGACCGACTGATCGTTGCTCGGTAGCACTTGTAAGACGACCGTCAGTGCGATCATGCCCATCGCCATTGCGGCTACGATGATTCGCAGCACGTTCAGGTTTTTGCCAACATCGACGGATTGCGTGTTCATGTGGCCCGACTCCTGAATGTTTGCCGACTCCTGCAGCTTTGAATGTGCAATCCACTGAGTTTAAACCGCCCAATCCAATTGGCAATCGGAATCGCCAGCACGTATTTTGCATCGTTAATCCACCTATTTGCAGCCGCTCCTGCCATGTTGTACCGTAGGTCCGACGCAACCGTTGCACCCAATAATCGCTCGGTTACGGCGAAAACCATAGATGCCGGAACCATTTATGCCGGGCCGGCAGTGGCCCGTCGCGTCGCAGCGACATGATCAAGAGTCTGAATCGTCAGAGAAACCGAAACTTATGAGCAGCACACTTACCCCTCAAGAAATCGTTGAAAGCCTCAATCGCTTTATCGTCGGTCAAGATGACGCCAAGCGCGCTGTGGCAGTGGCGATCCGCAATCGATGGCGACGTCAGCAACTTCCCGAAAAACTTCGCGAAGAGATCGGCCCGAAAAATATTATCCTGATCGGTCCGACCGGTGTGGGTAAGACGGAGATCGCCCGACGTCTTGCGGGGTTGGTCAATGCGCCCTGGGTCAAGGTCGAAGCCACCAAATACACCGAGGTCGGATATCATGGCCGCGACGTCGAAAGCATGATTCGCGACCTCGTCGAGAACGCCATCCACATGGTGCAAGTCGAGCAGACCGAAGTCGTCCGCGCCGAAGCCGAACGCCTCACCGAAGAACAACTCCTCGATGCGTTGATGCCGGGGATCGAAGATCTGGTTGACGTGAGCGGCGAGACGGACGAAGCCAACGACCGGCGACATCGAAGCCGCGAAAAACTTCGCTCACAACTGCGTGATGGCAAGCTCGACGATCGTAATGTCGATCTCACTGTCGAGCAGAAAATGATGCCCGTCGGCATGATGGCCACCATCGGTGGCGACCAGCTCGAGTCGGAGATGCAAGGCATCATGGAACGACTGGTGCCAGCGAAATCGACGACGCGGCGGCTGCCGGTTCGAGACGCACGCAAGATTGTTTTCGAGCAACAATGCGAAAAACTGATCGACAAAGACAAACTCGTCGAGTTGGCGCTGCGGCGGACGGAATCGAGCGGGATCGTTTTTATCGATGAGATCGACAAGGTCGGTAGCGCGGGGTATGGTCCCGACGTTTCGCGGATGGGCGTGCAGCGCGACTTGCTGCCCATTGTGGAAGGTTGCACGGTCAGTACACGACACGGCCAGGTGAAGACGGATCATATTTTGTTCATAGCAGCCGGCGCGTTTCACATGACCAGTCCCAACGACTTGCTGCCGGAAATGCAGGGGCGATTTCCCATTCGCGTCGAGTTGAAAGATCTGAATCGCGACGATTTTGTGCGCATCCTGACGGAACCGGAGTCGGCATTGGTCAAGCAGCAGGTGGCGCTGATGAGTACCGAAGGCGTGACGATTTCATTTTCAGACGACGCCGTATCGGAGATGGCCGACATCGCCATCCGAATGAACACAGGTGGGCAGAATATTGGCGCCCGACGCCTTCATACAATCTGCGAAAGACTGATGGAGGAACTGTCTTTCGACGCACCGCAGCGCTCCGGCGATTCAGTCGACATCGATGCCAAATATGTCCGAGAACGCTTGGAGGCGATCGTCCGAAACGCCGAATTGGGCCGATTTGGATTTCACAGCCTCAAAGACGGGGCAGAATAGCCAATTCAGGGTTCTTGTCGGGGATTAACAGTGGCGTCCGAATTTGGCGTAACACATTGTCAATGAATGCTTTGCGCTTTGAAAAAACCTGGCATGGCGGCTGCTATGGTAAATGTCAAACTGATGGGGTATAACCGCGTTTCCGATTGAATGTTAGGCTTGGTTCTTCGGGAACGAAAAACCGGGCGTACGGGTTTCGGTGCTGTCGGATAAGGCAGGGCCATTTTTTCGAAGGAAGAACGACAAACGTGATTAAGGTCAAACCACGCGGTAACGAATCAGTTCAGCAATTGCTCCGACGTTTCAAACGCCTTTGCCAGCGCGAAGGTCTCACGCGCGACATCAAGCGAACCAGCTACTACGAGAAGCCGTCCGAGCGCAAGCGCCGCCAGTCACGCAAGTCTGCACGTCGCGCCCCGGGCACATAAGCGCGCCGACCTGCAAACAGAAAACAGAGATTTCAACACGAACGGTCATTTTGAATCGTTCGTGTTTTTTTGCGCGCTATTCGACGGTGCGTAAATGGATCGTACTTGCCGTTGTTTACTTCTGATCGAGTTGAATACTGGCCAAGCCGATGGACACGTCGTCGAAGAACGTAAACACCTTGTCCAGACCCGTTACGAGAAACAAACCCCAAACATGCGTATTAACCGCACAGAGTCGCAGTTGCCTTCCGCTGGAGATTTGAATCTTGCGGAGGCGGAGCAGTTTGGCGATGTTCGATGAGTTGAGGTAGTTGACGCCAGCGAAGTTGAGCACCACATCCAGTTGGTTGTTGGCTTGCACCTGTTCGATGACGGAACCCAGGTCATCGCTGAAACCGGGGTCATCGGTCAGTTCGGCAAGCAAGACGGTTTCGGACCAGTTCTCAACGGACATTGCGAGCATCTCCACAAGCAAGAACGGTTGCGGCTTGTTTGGGTCTGGACGGATGAGTCAAACTCTCAAGGTTATGAGAATGTCCCGTCTGGAACCTTTGTACACCTTTCAAATACGCCGTGACACTATCGCCGGCGCGGTTGAATGTCAACGCGAACCGACATCGCTGGATTGCTGACGATACGCACTCGGACGCCCGGGCCTATCGGGACCGCACCAGCAGCGATTTGTCGATTTGCTCTTGCTCGACGGCAGGGGCGATGTCGGCGAGAAACCGCTTGGCGTCGGTATAATACCCAGCCGTCGGTGTCAGGCCTTCGATGCGATTCTTGAAATATGAATTGACGGCTCCCATAAAGAGTTCGCGAACGTACTTGCTGAACACGCTCGCGAGCGCGATGGGCATGTGCGACGACTCGCCCTTGGTGGTGAAGTCAATGGTCCAAGACGACTCGCCTGCGCCCATGGCGTAAGCGCTGCACGTAGGCGTTTCGGAATTGATTCGCAGCGGTTCGCCTTCAAAGAACGTCATCAGCGCTTCGCGGTACTTGGCCCGTCCGCCCTGACGATCGACATGAATGGCCATTGGCCCAGGCACGCGCGACTTGATGCGTTGGATCAGGCGAAGTCCGGCTTGCATGAGCAGTGTAGCTTTGTTGCGGGTCACTTTTATGCGTTGGTTGAAGTCGCCCTCCGTGACCACTTCACAGAAAATGCCACGAATTGACACTCCGTTCGAATCGAAGCATCGCGCGATGGCGTTGGCACTGGTGGCGATGTCCGACCCGGTGACGGCTGACGGAACCGGGCAGTCGTACTCTGCGTACCATGGGTGCTGCGAAAGGTGGTCGAGTTTTTGGGGCGCCAGGACTTTGACGAGTTCGCGCAAGGTCGCGGGCGACCTGCCGGCGACTTTCAACATGACCAGTGCGGTGCGCTCAAGCGTGTCGATGCCTTTCTTTCGGTTGAAGAGTTTCTTGCTGTCGGCGATGGGCAGTCGGGTTTCGTTGCGGGCGGGTTCGTGGCAAATGCCCTCTGCCAGGACTTCCCAGAGGTTGCGATCGGCGAGTACGTCGGGCACTTCGAACGCGGTGGCTGACACGACCAGCGGTCCGAGCAGGGGTCCGTAACCGGCTTCATCTATTCCGACGACGATCATGGAATGTCCTCAGGAGCGTTGCGACCGACCTTCTGAATTCTGAAGGTACATTGTAAGGACGGTGGGTTTGCGATGCGAATCGAGATCGGTCGAAGGCGAATGTAACAGCATTGTGATTTCTCATGGGGTGGGGCGATTTGCCACAGAGAAAATGGGCACTTCCGCCAACTGGCTGCAAAGGTTTCACTTAGGCTGAATTGTTCAACAAATCGCGTGTTTGGGTCGATTGACTTTGGTCAGTGCGTTTCTAGACTGATCGAGGGTGTCTTACCTGACAGGGATTCCAAGTGTCTAATTCTGTAGGGCGTTTTGTAGTCATGGGTCTGCCGGGCGTCTTGGGAAGCAGTGTGCGGTATTGATTTGGATACCTGAATCGAAAATTACGTTCAAAAATTAATCGCAAGCATTCCGGGCGAAGCGCCTCGATTGGGTTTGCGAAAAAGCTTCAGGCAGCACAAATACAAAAGGAGATCGACTCAATGAACAATCGAGCATTTGCAATCAAACTCGGATCGTTAACGTTGGCCATCGCCATCGCTCAGCCGGTTCTGGCGGGTGGCAGCGTCAAAGCCACCACCAAATACGACGGTGAACGTCCCAGGCGTACCGTCTTGAAAATGGATGCCGATCAGTACTGCGCGACGTCGAACAAGAAGAAAGACGGCTCACCGAAGAAAGTCGGCAGCCAGGAAGCGATCGTCAACAAGGATGGCACCGTTCGCAATGTGATCGTTTTCGTGAAAGATGGTTTGGGAGACGCCAAGTTTGAAGCCCCGACCGAAAAAGCCGAACTCGATCAGAAGGGCTGCATGTATCACCCGCACGTCCAGTCGGTTCAGACCAAGCAGCCCATGCTCGTTAAGAACAGCGACGCCACCCTGCACAACATCCACAGCTTCGCCGAAAAGCAGAAGGCATTTAACTTCGCTCAGCCGAAGCAGGGCGACGAAAAAGAAGTTTCGTTTTCACGTCCCGAATTCGTGAAGATCAAATGCGACGTCCACCCGTGGATGAGCGCCTACGTGGGTGTTTTCCCCCATCCGTATCACGTGGTGACTGGCAAGAAGGGCGACTGCGAACTGTCTGACCTGCCAGCTGGCGAGTACACGCTTGGTGCCTGGCATGAGACGTTTGGTGAAGTTGAGCAGAAGGTTACCATCGCCGATGGAGAAGCCGTCGAAGTCGAGTTTGTCTTTAAGCCATAAGCTTGATCGGCTGCGATGTGGCCTCCGATCTGATGCAAATCATCCAGACCCTCGGCGCAAAAGTGCTGAGGGTTTCTTTTTTGGCTGGTTTCACTTCTTTTGAAGCATTCATTTCGTTTGAATTCATGCGAAACGATATGCATTGACGACCATTTCGACAGAGCCTAAACTCTCAGCCCTTGATGGATCAGGGATAAATCAAAATTGAGAGCTGAACTTGGCGAGCCGGTTTCGCGGTTCGTTGAAAATGGGACGCCTTCTTCGCGGTCGGGCGTTTGTGATATCCCGAGACAACGGGGTAACACGGTGAAATGAAGCTCTCAGTGCTCGACGTGCTATGCCAAATCGGGTGCGGCAGGTCTTCTGATCTTTGATTTCCAATGCAGGTGCCACTTGAGGCGCAGGTGGGGCGTAGCCGACTTTGCGGTGATCCTCCCGGCAAACTTGAACGGTACAACTGAAGGTAAAACGACACATGATTGCGTCTTCCTTTTGGCTTCCACCGGACATCTCGACCCACGGTTCGACCATCGATTTGATCATCGAGTATGTGCACTGGTTTATGGTCGTCCTGTTCATTGCGTGGGGATCGTATTTTCTCTATTGCCTCGTGCGGTTTCGTGCCGGTGCAAATCCCAAAGCCACCTATCGTGATGCAAAAGCCAAACCATCGAAGGCGGCGGAAGTGGTTGTCATTATCATCGAAGCGATTCTGTTGGTCGGGTTCTCGATTCCGGTTTGGGCCTATTATCGATCGGATCCACCGGGCAACGATAAGAACCCTTTGGTCGTCCGGGTCGTCGCGCAGCAATTCGCGTGGAACATTCATTACCCCGGGCCAGACGGCAAATTCGGCGCGACCAAACCTGAACTGGTCGATGAGGCATTGAATCCGGTCGGGTTGGTGGATGGTTCGGAAGACCCCGCCGCAGCCGACGACTACGTCAGTGTGAATATTTTTCACATGCCCAAGGATCGCGATGTTCTGGTGCGACTGTCGTCGAAGGACGTGATTCACTCGTTCGCCGTTCCGCTGCTACGCGTCAAGCAGGATGCGATCCCCGGCATGGAAATTCCAATCTGGTTCAAAGCCGAGAAAACGAACGAAGAAACGCAGGAGATCATGCGGCGTCCGTTCGACTTGCCGGAATCGGCAGAAGGCGAGGAAGCCGAAACGTTTGTGAAAGAGAATCGTCTCCGTATCACGATGGACGAATACGCAGGCATTCCGGCAGGCATGACACTTTCGATGGACCACCTCAAGACGCTCGTAGATGCGGGCGTCACGTCGGTCGATATGGCCCCCGGATTCCCGGTCAATATTCAATGTGCTCAGTTGTGCGGATTGGGTCACTACCGCATGAAGGGGCAAATGAAGATTTACGAAACTGCAGATTTTGAAGCATGGTATGCCGATGCGGGTAAGGAAGAAGTCTTTGACGAAGACGACTTCGACGACGAAGAGGAAGACGAAGAAGACGAGTAACAGTGTTCGCGAATGACTGCACGATCTTCTTAATGAGTAATTACGGATTGATCCCAACATGAGTTCTGATCACCACGACCATAACCCCGGCTTCATCAGCAAGTACGTGTTTTCGGTGGACCACAAGGTCATCGGGGTGCAATACACGGTCACGTCGCTGCTGTTTCTGTTGTTCGGTTTCACGCTGATGATGATCATGCGGTGGCAGCTTGCCTATCCGGGCGAGTCGATTCCGCTGGTTGGCGGTTGGCTCGGACAATACCTCGTTGACAACAATGGCGTGCTGCTGCCTGAAGGATACAACGCCCTCGGCGCGATGCACGGTACCATCATGGTATTTCTCGGCGTGGTGCCGCTCGCGGTCGGTGGATTCGGCAACTATGTGATGCCCCTTCAAATTGGCGCACCTGATATGGCCTTCCCCAAGCTCAACATGGCCAGCTACTGGGTGTACTTTGCCGGTGGCGTCACAATGCTTTCGAGTTTCTTCGTACCGGGTGGAGCAGCGAATTCCGGCTGGACTGCCTATCCACCGCTTTCGAATATCGCCAACACCGTCGGAACGCATCCATTCTGGAACGGCCAAACGATTTGGTTGCTGGCGATGGTGCTGCTGATTACATCGTCTCTCTTGGGCAGTGTGAACTTCATCGTGACGATCATTCACCTACGGGTGAAGGGTTTGACGATGTTCCGCCTGCCGTTTTTTGTGTGGGCCCAGTTTGTGACGAGTTTTCTGCTGCTGCTCGCGTTTCCGCCGCTGGAGGCGGCTGGCGTGTTGCAATTGATGGACCGTGTGTTCGACACCAGCTTCTTCATGCCATCGGGATTGGTGGTCAGCGGTGTCGTTCAGGAACAGTATACGGGCGGCGGTAGCCCGCTGCTCTGGCAGCACTTGTTCTGGTTCCTCGCCCACCCGGAGGTTTATGTATTGATTTTGCCGGCGATCGGTATTGTCGGTGAGATCATCGCGAACAACACCCGTCGCCCGCTCTGGGGCTACAAGACGCTGGTGTATTCGATCATCTTCCTCGGGTTCATGTCGTTTGTCGTCTGGGCCCACCACATGTTTCTGACCGGCATGGGCACGGCGATGAGCACGTTCTTCCAGACGACGACCATGATTATTTCGATTCCGTCGGTCGTGATTTTGACGGCTCTGCTACTGAGTTTGTGGCAGGCTTCGATTCGATTCACAGTGCCGATGTTGTTCGCGTTGTCGTTTTTGCCGATGTTTGCGATTGGTGGATTGACCGGTTTGCCGCTTGGACTGTCGGCGGCTGACATTCAGCTGCACGATACATACTATGTGATAGGCCACTTCCATTACGTGGTCGCGCCGGGCACGATTATGGCCCTACTCGGTGGTGTGTACTTCTGGTTCCCGAAAGTTACCGGTCGCAAGATGAGTACGATGCTGGGGCATTTGCACTTTTGGCCAAGCTTCGTCTTTATGAACACGATTTTCTTCCCGATGTTCATGGTCGGGTTGGCGGGCATCTCGCGTCGCCTCTGGGACCAAACCGAGTACGTGCAGGGTATCGACGTGCAGGGTTGGGTGCGGATGTCGTCATGGGGTGCGTGGGGTCTTGGGTTGGCCCAATTGCCGTTTATCATTAACTTTTTCTACAGCGCTGTGGCTGGTAAGAAGGTGGATGCGAATCCGTGGAAAGCGACGACGCTTGAGTGGGCTGCCCCATCGCCCCCGCCGCACGGCAACTTTGCTGAGGTTCCGGTGGCGTATCGCGGACCGTACGAATACAGCGTGCCGGATGCGAAGGAAGATTTCCATCCGCAGCATGTTCCCGACACGCAGTTGACCTAAATTTTGCTGGCCAAGTGTTGCGTCGTGTTGCAGATGTTTTTTGATAGTGCTTCTTGGAGATGTTGATCCGTGTCGAGTGAACTGCTTCCCCACACGCTGGAACCGCATCCGGTTACCGGAATGTACAACGGCAAGTTCGGCTTGTGGTTGTTTCTCGCATCCGAAGTGATGCTGTTTGGCGCGTTATTCAGTGCCTACATTTTATTGCGAACGCATGGCGACTTTCCGGCGCATGGGGAACATTCGCTGAGCGTGACGTTCGGTGCGATCAACACGTTCCTGCTGATCACCTCCAGTGTAACGATGGTGATGGCGTGGGCGTCGTTTAAGCTGAATGAGCCGGGCAAAGGAAAGTTCTACTTGCTGGTGACGATTCTGCTTTCGTGTGCATTCCTATTTATCAAACTCAAATTCGAGTATGCCCACAAAATTCACGACGGAATCAAGCCCGACACCAGTACGTTCTATGCCATTTACTATTGCATGACCGGGTTGCACGGACTGCACATTGTCGGCGGTATCGTGGTGATGCTTTATCTGCTGTTGCCGGGGTTTGGCCTTTGGCATAAGAACCCCGAACAGTTCACCAACCGCATCGAGTGCACCGGGTTGTATTGGCATTTTGTTGATCTGGTCTGGATTTTTCTGTTTCCGGTTTTCTATCTGCTCTAACCTCTACCGTACGGAGCGACGTTGATGGCCTCCAGCGCTGAAGATGTCAGAAAAAGTATTCGCAGTTACCTGATGGTGTTCGGTGCCCTCGCGGTACTCACCGTTATCACGGTGGCTGCGTCGTGGCTTAAAGTTTCGGTGGCCTTGGGAATCTTCATTGCCCTGGTCATTGCCTCGGTGAAGGGTTCACTGGTGGCGTCGGTGTTCATGCACCTGCTCCACGAGAAAGCCACCCTGTTTTGGGTATTGATTATTTCGGCGTTTTTCTTCCTGTTGCTGATTTTGATTCCGGTGATGCAGAGTTCCGAAACCGCACACCTGATCGATCAGGTGACGTAATAGACTAAAGTGGCCAGGCGTTGGCCGGTTTTCGATCCGTGGACTACACTAAATGGTGCTATGTCATTAAGAACGTTTCATATCATCTTTGTCGTCGTCTCAGCCCTGCTGACGCTGGGCGTGGGAATCTGGTCGCTGGTCCAGTACCGCAGCGAACACGCCAAGGCGATGCTGGCCATGTCCGTCGGTAGCTTTGTGTTGATGGCGTTGCTCTTGGTGTATGGCCGCTGGTTCCTTCAGAAACTCAAGGACTCGCCCCTGTAATGAGTGATTGGGCTGTAATGAGTGATGGGGCATTCGGTCAAGCGTTGGCATGTGCGGTCTGCTTTGGCGACCCCGATTCCAGCCTAGCCAAGGGTGCGGTCGCGGGCGTGGTGTTGCTCGGGTGCGTGATCTTCTGCGTCCTACTCGGGATCGCCGGTACGGCATTCCACTGGTCGCGCAAAGCGCGACGTCTCAACGAGACCGAAGACATCGACCAGTAGTATCGACCAGTAGTATCGAATCCGTGCCGTTGATGGTGACTCGCCTGCCGAGCGACAGCAATTCCAGCATACGTCTGAAGCACAATCTTCAACCGGCGCCTTGTCTGTCGATCCTTCAAATGCTCTAATCCTTATATTAATCGCCCCAATGATTTGCAGAAAATCTTTCCGTGAATGATGCTCAAACCAACCTGATGCAGCACGGCGATGCCCTTGCAAACGATTCGCTGACCTATCGTCCATGGCTGTTCTGGCTGACAGTCATTGTAACGTTGATGTGTCTGGTGATGATCACTGCCGGTGGAATGGTCACGAGCATGGATGCGGGTGACTCTGTACCCGATTGGCCGCTGTCGTACGGCTCGCTCATGCCGCCGATGGTGGGCAACGTGTTCTGGGAACACGGGCACCGCCTGATCGGGATGGTCCTCGGTCTCGCAACCATCGTGTTGGCCGTCACCTTCGCCCGCTCCGAACTGCGCACATGGGTTCGCAAACTTGGCTACATCGTGTTGTTGGCTGTATGTTTCCAAGGGTTGCTTGGCGGTTTTCGCGTCAAGCTGATTTCAAGTCCTTGGGTGCAGGAAAAAATATTCACCAACCCGACCGGTGCCGATGTTGAAAAGTTCCGCGTCTTTGTGGCGATGGTTCATACGACCTTGGCACAGTGCGTTTTGTGTTTGTTTGCGGTAATCGCGCTGGTCACGTCGCGCCATTGGATTTGGGCGACGGAGGGGAATTTCTGTCGCGCATGTGGTTACGACCTGCGCGGCTCGGCGAATCGGATAGATGGTAGCGATGCGCCATGCCCTGAATGCGGGTTGGCTGGCACGGGTGAAATGGTGCCCAAAGCGATGGGTAAGGTTCCGAGGCTTGCATTGGTCACGGCGATTACCGTTGTCATTCAACTCCTGCTCGGGGCACTTCGACGGCATACCGATGGCACGATCATCTTCCACGCTGTCGGCGCGTTTGTGGTGGCTGTTCATGTGATCGCTCTGTCGCGCAAGGTTTTCGTCCATTGTTCGCAATGTCGTGCGATGGTTCGATTTGCGATGGTCTTGCTGATTGGGCTTGTGGTTCAGTTGGGACTTGGTTTGTCGTCGTGGTTGCTTACCAGCGCGGCGATTGAATCGGGTCGGGCGCCGCATATCAACGGCAGTACCGAATGGGCGAGTGCGCTCATCAGTGCCCATGTTGCTGTCGGGGCGATCATGCTGGCTGGCTGCGTGCTGTTGATTGTCGAAGGGCGACGGGTGGTCAAAGGGACGGGCGGTGGTACACCCATCCCTGCTGCAGCGATGACAGGTAGCGGTTCGGACCACGGAAGTGTGGTGACGGCATGACGACCGCGGCCCAGGAAGTATGCGTCCCGACTCGAAGCGCGTCGGCATACCTCGAACTGACCAAACCGCGTCTCAGTTCGCTTGTGCTGTTCACCGCACTGGTCGGTTTTGTCGCCGGTGCGAATGGTCCAATCGACATCTTGGTACTGCTGCATCTACTGGTGGGGACGATGTTCGTTGCCGGTGGAGCGAACGCTTTTAATCAAGTCGTTGAGCGAGAGTACGACGCCCGGATGCAGCGCACGCGGAATCGGCCGGTGCCTTCGGGACGTTTGAAACCTGTCGAGGCCCTGCGGTTCGCGGTGGTCATTTCTGTGATCGGGTTGGCCGAACTGCTCGTTGGCGTGAATTTGATTGCGGCATTCTTTGGCGCGCTGGCGTTGGCGCTGTACGTGTTCGTTTACACGCCGCTCAAGCGCATCACCATTCACAACACGTTGGTCGGCGCGGTGGTCGGTGCGATCCCACCGATGATGGGTTGGGTAGCCGCCCGAGGCGAAGTGGGCGTCGGTGGATGGTTGCTCGCAGCCATTCTGTTCGTCTGGCAATTACCGCACTTCTTTTCGATCGCGTGGATTTACCGCGACGATTACCAGAGAGGCGGCTTCCGCATGCTCAGCGTTGCAGATGGAGCGGGATTGATGACCCGCATTCAGATTGGTTTGCTGACGATGCTGCTGATTCCGGTGAGTTTGATGCCGTCGGTCTGGGGATTGACAGGGCGGTTTTATTTCAATGCGGCGTTTCTGATTGGGATTGTGTATCTGGCGTTTTGTTTGTGGCGCCGGCCCGCGGTCGATTATCAAAACAACGGACTGCCTGCCGCCCGGCGGGCTTTTCTTGCATCCGTTATTTACCTGCCAACGTTGTTGACTCTTTACATGGTCGATAAGCTTTAGCCCCAGTGTGATTTGAGTTGGTTTCTGCGTTTGACCACGGAGCGGTACGCGCATGAGCGATTGGGCGATCGACGTTTCTGACCTCACCAAATCGTTCGGTGATCGCCGCGCGCTCGATCGCGTGTACCTGCAAGTCGATGCCAACCACATCGCCGCGCTGCTTGGTCCCAACGGTGGCGGTAAGACGACGCTCTTTCGCATCTTAGCCACGCTGCTTTCGCCGGAATCGGGGAGTGTTCGAATTTGCGGGTTCGATCCGGTTACTGCGCCCGATCGCGTTCGACGCGTGGTGGGTGTCGTGTTTCAGTCGCCAAGTCTGGATAAGAAACTGACAGCCGCAGAGAATCTTCGCCATCATGGGCATCTGTTCGGGATGCGCGGGCGAAGTTTGGAGCGGCGGATCGGCGTGATGCTCGAGCGCTTCAACATCGACGACCGAGCCAACGATTGCGTCGAGACGCTTTCGGGCGGATTGGCGCGGCGGGTGGAAATCGCCAAGGGGATGCTGCCGGGACCGCAGGTGCTATTGCTTGATGAACCGAGTACCGGACTTGATCCGGTGGCGCGGTTGGACTTGTGGCATCAACTCGACGAGGTGCGACGATCTGAAGGGGTGACGGTCTTGATGACGACGCACATCCTCGATGAAGCCGAGCGCTGCGATCGCGTCACGATTCTTGATGCGGGCAACGTGGTGGCCGCGGACACCCCAGCGGCACTAAAGGGGCAGGTTGGTGGAGAAGTCATCCGCATCGATGCAGACGAACCGCAAGCCATCGTGGACCGTGTGAAGAGGGAACTGATTCTGTCTGCCGACATCGTTGGGCGAACCGTGCGTATCGAATCGCCCGATGGCGCTGAGTTGATTCCCAAACTGGCGTCGGTCTTAAGCGACCAGGTACAGACGATCACGCTGGGGCATCCGACGCTTGAAGATGTCTTTATTCATCAAACGGGACGAAGTTTCGATCGGGAGCGCGAGGTATGAGTTCTGCGGCAGT
This sequence comes from Alphaproteobacteria bacterium, assembly GCA_028285105.1. Taxonomy (GTDB): domain Bacteria; phylum Planctomycetota; class Phycisphaerae; order UBA1845; family UBA1845; genus UBA1845. Next base: position 77,026 of record JANQQE010000014.1, on the reverse strand, counting down.
TCAACGAGCCCCAGTGTCGCTCGCCGTCTATTCAATGTGGCGGCGGGAATTGACGCGCTTCTGGCGGCAGAAGAGTCGACTTTTCGGTGCGGTGATGACGCCGCTGATCTTCTGGCTGGTATTGGGAGCTGGGTTCGGGCGATCGTTCAGTTCGGCTGCGACTGCCACCGACACGAGTTATCTTGAATACTTCTTCCCCGGAACGGTGGTGTTAGCCGTCCTGTTCACAGCGATCTATTCCACGATTTCGGTGATCGAAGATCGGCAGGAGGGCTTTCTTCAAGGGGTCATGGTGGCGCCAGTGTCACGTGGTGGCATTGTCGCTGGCAAGATGCTCGGCGCTACGACACTGGCGATTGCCCAGGGCATCTTGATGCTGCTGGTCGCGCCGCTGCTGGGCATTCCGTGTTCGCCCGTTTCTCTTGCTTATGCGCTCTTGGCTTTGTTTGGCGTGGCGTTTGGATTGTCAGGCCTGGGATTGATGATTGCCTGGACGATGGATTCGACTTCTGGTTTTCATGCGATTATGAATCTATTGTTGATGCCGATGTGGCTGCTTTCGGGGGCGGTCTTTCCGATCAGCGAAGCCCACCCGATCATCAAAGTTTTGATGTATGCCAATCCGCTGACCTATGGTGTCAGTGCGTTTCGACATGGTCTTTATCGCAATGCCGAAGATCCGCCCGTCCCTGCCGCTCCGATCACGGCTTGCATCGTGGTGACGGTACTCTTTGCATTATTGATGGTGATGGGTTCCATACGGTTGGCCAACCGCCCAACTAGAAATGGTCGATAGCAATGAATCGCGTTGAATCCGAGGCGCCAATTGAATCTTCCGCAATCAGCGATCCTTCGCGACCGGTTGCGGTGTCTTCACCGCAATATGCATTCTGGTGGGGTTTGATTTTGCTGCTGATTGGTGGCGTGTTGGGGGCTGGCGTGATGAGCGCGTTTCAACCGACGCGCACGATTGTCGCCAAACGAACCGGGCCGCTCCAGGTTTATGGACGTGTTTCAGATTTCAAGCTGACTGAACGCAGCGGCGATGAGGTGTCCGGTGACGATCTGATGGGGCGCGTTTGGATCGCCGATTTTTTCTTCACGTCGTGCGCCGGCATCTGTCCGATCATGAGCAGCGCCATGGAGCGCCTTCAAACGCGGTTGGAAAATGTCGAGGAAGTGACGTTGGTGTCCATCAGCGTGGACCCCGAGCGCGACACGCCCGAGCGATTGAGGCAGTACGCCAAGCGCTACCATGCCGACGAGACTGGCTGGTGGTTCTTGACCGGTGACAAAAAGGTGATTTACCAATTGTCGCAGGATAGTTTTCGCCTTGGCGTTGAAGAGACTCCACCCGACCAACGCGGGCCGGAAGTCGAAGACGTGCTTCACAGCAGCAAGTTTGTGCTGCTCGATCGCCAGTCGCGCATCCGCGGTTACTATGATGGCGACGACAAAGACGCCCTCGACCTTCTCGTTGCCGACGTGCAGGAACTTCTCAAAGAATAACCTCGATCCCTGTTACACAATCGACCCGCAGGATTCTCCATGCAGATTTCCGACCTACCGCATCTGAACGTTTCGTTGAACGCACTCTCCGCAGTCCTGCTGTCGGCTGGCTATTGGGCGATCAGGACGAAGAGGATACCGCTGCACAAAGGATGCATGATCGCGGCGATGGTTGTGGCTGGAGCGTTTCTGATTAGTTACGTGATCTATCACACGGCGATCGGTGGCGGGAAAAAATACACCGGAGAAGGCATCATTCGTACGGTCTACTTCGCAATACTCATCCCGCATGTCGTGTTGGCGGCTGTCAATTTGCCGATGGTAATCGTGACGGCGACGCGCGCGCTGAAGGGCGACTTCGAAAGGCACAAAAAAATCGCCCGCATCACGTTTCCGATGTGGATGTTCGTGTCTATCTCCGGGGTCGTGGTGTACCTGATGCTTTATGTTTGGATGTAAGGGCGGTTACGAAGCGCAGGTCAAACCGGTCGCCTTGAGTACACGACCTAAGCCAACCACGTCTCGATCATCGAACGATCCGATATCAAAACTATCCAGATCCAGCACCGCGTAAGTCTTTCCGTTTGCATCAAATAACGGCAACACAACTTCGCTCTGATCTTTCGGATCGCAAGCGACGTAGGACTCGCCCAAGTCGCGGACGTCGCGAACGATGAGGGGCTTTCCGGACGTGAACACCTGCCCACACGCGCCGTGCATGCCAATCGGCGAACATGCCGGCTTGTCGCGCGACGGGCCGAGGATCAGTTCGCCCGAATTGTTCGGCAGATAGAAGCCCACCCACGAAACGCCGGTTGGTGCAAGCCTTTCCCACAAGATGTCAGCCACCATCCGCATTCGCGCTTCGATCGTGCCCTGATCGGAAAGCGTACTTGCGATCGCTTCATAATCACGTACTACCAAAGTTTGAAGCCTTTCTTCTTCTCGGCATCCTCTTCCGTTGGCGGTTCGTCTTTTTTGACGCGGTACATTTCGAACGATCCATTGTCGCCGCGCGATTTGTAGGTGGCGAAGAATTTGTTCGAACCCGCTTTGCCCTTGTAGTTGTAGACCCCGCCGGCGAACATCCCGAGGTCTTCCGATCCTTCAAACGTCCACATGCCGCGCAGGTTGACCGCGTACAGCGTGACGGTGTGGTCGAAACGGAATATGCCGCCGAACTTCGACCGAAACGATGCGCGGTACGCACCGCCGTTCAGGTCGGTGATCAGGCATCGCAGTTCACCGCTGTGCCCGTCGGCTTCGCTGGTCCACGAGCCGAGCCACCTGCCGGATAGTTGCGACTCCGGAAAGTCCTGTTGTCCGGCTTCCTTCCAATTCTTATCGAAGCCGCTGCACCCACCCGCAATGAGGATGCACGCGAATAGACAGCATATCGATGTCGATCGTTTTGCGTTTTTCATAGTCGCAAATACTAACACCGTCGCTGCGAAATTTCCGCAATCAAATCCTGCAAGCTCACGGCACGCCGCAAAGGGCATCCGAATTGACGGCCGGTGGTTGGGTCAATTCGGCGAGTACTTCCCGCAAATCGGATTTTTCGCAATTGCCAGCAACCAGCGTCACCTTGAGGCGATCACTGCTGGTCGACTCGCGAAAGATCGACAGCGACCTGGTGGCGATCTTGTGTCGAGCCAGCGCCTCAAAGCAGCGACTCGGAAAATCGCCCGACGGATCGACCGTGAACTTTGCGCAGAATCCGCCCGGCTCGGATTCGATCAGTGGGGCGTCGAGAATGGTCGCGCTCATACCAACACCTCCTCTGCTGACTTCTTGGTATCAACCGAGGTGGCTGCATCGAGCGCTTTGACCAGGTCAGTCAGCAGATCGTCCACATCTTCAAGCCCGACGGACAAACGAATCAATCCGTCGCCAAGACCGTTCTTTCGACGCACCTCGGGTTCGACGGCTGCGTGGGTCATCGTGGGAGGATGACACCAGAGCGAACAGACTCCGCCAAGACTTTCCGCCAGCGTCCAGATGCCGGAAGCGGCTGCGAACTTCTTAACGGCGTCCAAACCGCCGCGCAGGTCGAATGAAACGATCCCGCCGAAATCGTTCATTTGGTCAGCCGCAATCGCATGTTGCGGATGATCTGCCAACCCGGGGAAGTAAACGCGCTCGACGCTCGGATGTGACGTGAGCGTTTTTGCGATGCGTCGGGCGCTGTCGCAGTGGCGCTTCATGCGAAGTTCGAGCGTCTTGATTCCGCGTTGAATCAGGAAGCAATCCTGCGGTCCGGGGACAGCCCCCACCGTGTTCTGATAGAATCGCAGGTCTTCGTACAACTCGTCCGAATTGGTGACCACCGCACCTCCCAAGACATCGCTGTGGCCGTTGAGATATTTCGTCGTCGAGTGAACCACGATGTCCGCACCCAGTTGCAGCGGGTTTTGCAGGTAGGGCGTGGCAAACGTGTTATCGACAACGCAAAGCGCTCCCGCGCGACGTGCGACGGCTGCCCCGGCTCGGATGTCGGTGATACGCAGTAGCGGGTTTGACGGGGTTTCCAACCAAACGATCCGCGTGTTTGGACGGATCGCAGCCGTGATGTTGGCGGCATCGGTCGCGTCGACAAACGTGAATTCGATTCCGAGTTTGGCGTAAAGCTTCGTAAAGATTCGATAGGCGCCACCGTATAAATCGTTGCAGGCGATGACATGATCTCCAGCGCGCAGGAGATTCAAAACATTATTGATCGCGGACATGCCACTGGAAAAGCAAAGGGCGTAAACGGCATCTTCAAGAGCGGCGATGTTGCGTTCAAGGGCGTCGCGCGAGGGGTTTCCGGTGCGGCTATAACAGTACGCAGGACTTCCGCCGACCTCGTGCTGCCCGTAGGTTGAAGTTTGATAAATCGGCGGAATGATTGCACCGCTGGTTGGGTCGTGTTCCTGTCCGGCATGAATGGCTCGGGTGCTGAATGCAGTGGCCATGATGGTATTTCTCCGTACTTGGGTGTTTCGATTCAAAGCGATTTCGCAATGGATAAGGGTCTCAGTTAGAGCAGGAGGCCCAAGCACGGGAGGCGACGTTTGTGGCGAGGTTCAATCTTGCAGCGGTGGCGTTTGCAGGGTCAGCCGATCTGGAAAACGAGCGCACAGCGCCGGCTGAGATACTTTCTGTTCAATTGAATTGCTGAATGAATTTCAGGCAATCACACACCGCGAAACCCGGCACAAAGGTCGAAGACCCCCGTACTCGGGCTGGGCATGATCATGCTCAGGTGAGCCTCATCCGAGGGGATGATGGCCGAATGGATTGTTTCGGTGCGATTTTCCATAACTGATATATCTTTACAATTCTGGATTCGGCAAGTCAAGCCCATAACTTCAACCGTTTTGACCGCCCCATCCGTTTGAGCCTGCATATGCAGCCGAAAACGCAGGTCGAATGGCCCACCGAACCGCCGCAATCGTCGGGTATCGCGGGGCGATATGCATGTTTATGCAACGGTCGATTGTATTCGTTTTTTATGCGGTCGCGCAATTTCGTCATTCCCGCGCAAGCGGGAATCCAGGAATGCGGGTGTCGTAGGGTGGGCCGTGCCCACCGCAGTTCGCATGTTCACCGACATGGTGGGCACGGCCCACCCTACGCGCTGGCGTGGCGATTCATTTATTGTCTTTTAACGATGCGTACAGTGCGCTCCATTGATCGAGTGCGATTTGTTCGGCGCGTTTTTTGGTGTCCAGACTTGCGTTAACGAATTCGCGAAGTTGTTCTGGTAGCGAATCGAAGTTCGAGCGCAGCGTCTTTCGCCGATGCGCGAAGGCAGTGCGCACGATGTATAGGAATTGTTGCAGGACATCGGGGGCGCTCGTGATCTCGCGTTTGACGTCGAGGCGGAGCATCGATGAATCAATTTTTGGGGGTGGCCAAAATACGGATGGGGGGAGCTTGGCGATGATCCCAACGTCACAGGCGATTTGTAGGGCGATCGACAGCGGGCCGAAATCTTTCGACCCCGCATTGGCGACGATCCGGTCAGCCACCTCCTTTTGAATCGTAAAGACCATCCGTTCGGGCGTGGGTTGCAGGGTCAGCAGATTCATGAGCAGCGGCGACGCGATGCTGTACGGCAGGTTGGCGACGAGCAGAAATCGCTGCAAGTTGTTGTGGCTTCGGAGCTTCTCGACGACGGTGGGGGTGATGTTGTGCTTGCGTTCGAGGATGTCGGTGTGGATGATTGCGACGTTGGGGCGATCCTTGAACCGGTCCGTCAGCAGGCGGGCCAATCCCGCATCGGCTTCTGCGACGACGAGTTGTTCGGCCCGAGCGGCAAGCTGATCGGTGAGCCCGCCGGTACCCCCGCCGACTTCCAGCACGAGCGAACCGGGACCGAGGTTGGCCGCATCGACCAACTTCATCATCAGGTTGCGGTCGATCAGGAAATTCTGACCAAGGCGGCGGTTGGGAGCCAACCCATAGTCGCTGAGCGCTTGCTGAATGATGCTCTGGGTTTGAAACGGTACGGATTCCATCGATGCTCCGAGGGTGGTAGGCTAGCATTGGCTACCTGTCGTGCGACAAACCACTATAATGGGATTTTGCTTTCGGGTCGCGACAGAATGGGTTGAATCCGAAGAAGTTGAATCCGATGGGTAGTTGGTTGCGTTTGGATATGAAGGAGAATGACGCCCGATGAATTCCTATGAAGTGTTACGCCGGGCGGCAGAGCCCATCGGTGTGAAGGCATTGGCTGCGAAGTTGCGATTGTCGCCGGCGATGGTTTACAAATGGTGCCAGGAATCGGGGAAAGCCGACCCGGACGCCAGCGGCGCACGAAACCCCCTCGACCGAATTGCCGAGGTCTATCGCGCCACCGAATCGGTCGAAGTCATCAATTGGCTCTGCCATGAAGCCGACGGGTTCTTCGTCAGCAATCCCAAACCGCTCAACGACGCCATCGACACCGAACTGCTGAAACACACGCACCAACTGGTCACCGAATTCAGCAAGCTCCTCGCCACCGTCACGAAATCAATCGAAGACGACGGTATGATCGAACCAACGGAAGCCAACCAGATCCGCCAGGCGTGGGAAACGCTGAAGCTGACGGCAGAGAGTTTCGTGGTGGCTGGTGAACGTGGGGCGTATTTTTCGATGGATGAAGGTAAGTGATCGCCGGTTTATCCGGTTTCTAGTGTTTCAAAGTTTCATCAATCCCCGATCGTGGAAGGATGGGGCACCCAACAGTTGAGATGACTTTCCTGCCGGGTGCCCCGCCCTTTTAGGGTGGGGGACTGACGAATCGAATCAAGGTTTGTCATATGAGTCCATCCTCCATGTCGGCGCAATTCGTGACTTACGTTCGCCAATTGCGATGCGTCAATTGCGGCGCGGCCTACCTTCCTGAGAAAGTGTCGTACACCTGCCCCTCGTGCGGGCCCGACGTTGGCATTCTTGACGTCGAGTACGACATGGATGCCGTTGCTCGCGATCTGGCGATTTCCGATTTGCTCGATGGGCCGCAGAACCATTGGCGCTATGGGCCGTTGCTGCCGGTGACGGCTCACCATATCGGTGTGCATTGGCCGATCGGCTGGACACCGATGGTCGATGCGCCGCTGCTTGCGAAACTCTGCGGTGTTAAGCGGTTGCGCCTCAAGGATGATTCGCGCAACGCTTCGGGATCGTTTAAGGATCGGGCGTCGAGCATCGGTGTGGTGCGGGCTGCAGAGTCCGGCGCAAAGGCGATTGCCTGCGCTTCAACCGGTAATGCGGCGGTCAGTCTTGCGGCGTGCTCGGCGATGGCGTCGATGCCGGCATACATCTTCGTTTCGCAGCGCATCCCCGAAGGCAAGCTGGCTCAACTTTTGATATACGGTGCAACAGTATTTCGCGTGAACGGCAGTTACGACGATGCGTACAAACTCTGTGCGTCGGCGTGCGAGGCGTTCGGCTGGTACAATCGAAATTGCGCGTACAACCCGTACCTCGTCGAGGGCAAGAAAACGGGCGGGCTGGAAATCGCGGAACAGTGCATGACCGATCCGCCCGATTGGGTGGCGATGAGCGTCGGCGACGGTTGTTCGATCGCGGGCGTGGCCAAGGGGTTGCGGCAGATGGCCGAACTCGAATTGATCGACTGGTCGGCGAAACTGCTTGGCGTGCAAGCCGACGGTGTCGCGCCGATACAAGCCGTCTTCGAAACCGGCCAACTCGGCAACGCTTCGGGCGATACGTTCGCCGACAGCATCAACTGCCCGGTCCCGCGAAACATCAAGAAAGCAGTGTCAGCCGTCCGCGAATCTGAAGGTGCATTCAACGCTGTAACGGACGATGAAATCCGCTGGGCGATGCGCGAAGTAGGACGACTTGCAGGCATCTTCGCAGAACCCGCCGCAGCCGCCGCAGTCGCCGGAGTGGCCAAAGCCGCTCGCGAAGGCGTCATCGATTCAAAGGCGTCGGTCGTCGCGTACATCAGCGGCAATGGACTGAAAGACACACCCGCCGCCATCAGCGCTGCCGGCGCATCGATCGACATCGCACCCAACCTCGACGAAGTCAAACGAGCGGTTCTTAGTTAGATTGAGCTGATGAGATTCCAAAACTCAATAGTTGCGATTATCTTTCATTTGGTCTTCGCGACGATTGGCATCGCGGGCATTGCAATCGTTCCCTACCGACTTTGGGACATCAAGACTGCAACTCATTCCGACGACGAAAGCATGATTCCGGTGATTGCACTGGCGATCGTGATGGTCGGATTTTCAGTTTACGGACTGCTCTTTCGGGAACGCATCTATCCAAAGCTTTTCGGGCAGGATCTTGGTGATGTTCCGGCTTCGGAGAACCTGTTTTTTGGGCTGGTGTTCGTGTTGATTGGATTGGTTTCCTTCATTTGGTTTTACGTCATAGCGTATGGCACAATTCTATGGGGCATACTGCTGTGCGTACATGCGTTGATTCAGATTGCACTTCGTGTGGGTCAGCACAGGAATTGAGACGTTGATCAAAACAGGCGGTTGCGCCGCGATTGATCGGCAGCGGCTGGGTGGGAAGACTGAGAACACCAAGAGTTACGGAGCCTGTGGTGCATCAAAAGAAAGTATATGAAATAGACGGTGCAGAGTTTTCTACGCTTGAAGAGTTTGCCGAGGTATTCAGCCGAGTCGTGTTGGTTGACTATGATTGGAAAGGCAATCTCGACGCGTTCAATGATGTTCTTAGAGGTGGTTTTGGCACTCCCGATGAAGGATTTGTCCTGCTCTGGAAAAACTCGGAGATTTCGTGCGAGCGGCTTGGTTATTCTGAAACGGTACGCCGACTCGAACAACGTTTGGATAGATGCCATCCGGTGAACCGGCCGCGTATTGCGCAGGAACTTGAACAGGCAAGAAAGCATTGCGGATCGACCATATTCGAGTGCCTGGTCGAGATCATCCAGTGTCATGCTCAAGGTGGAGAGGAAGAAGAGGACGGCGTTGAATTGCGTCTGGAGTGAGAGATTCCAAACCAGTCAAAGCGCAGGATGTGGGTGCCCCGCCCTTGAGCGTAGCGGTAGGGCGGGGGACTGACCGGTTCGTGAGGATGCACGGTCAGGTTGAAATCTCATTGCGCGTTTGTGTTGGGTTGAGAACTCTTGGCGCTCCTTCAGTCCGCTATCCTGGAAGGATGGAGCACCCGAATGCGCGTCATTTTTGTTGGATGCGGAACCACTCTATGAATGTGGCTAATCCCTTGTCGATGTGCGTTGACGGATTGTAGCCTAGTTCTTTCTTCGCGAGGCTTATGTCGGCGAAGGTGCGATCGACGTCGCCGGGTTGATTGGGTAAGCGGTTGATGACGGGTTGCTTGCCGAGCGCTTTTTCGATGGCGGCGATCAGTTCGTCCAGTCGGATCGGTTGCGATTCGCCCAGGTTGTAAATCTTATGGCCATTGCACTTTTCGATGGATCGAATCACACCGTCGATGATGTCATCGATGTAGGTGTAATCGCGACTGGTGCTGCCGTCGCCGAATACTGGAATCGGTTCGCCGGATTCGATCAGCTTCGTGAACTTATGGATCGCGAGGTCCGGTCGTTGTCTTGGGCCGTATACCGTGAAGAATCGCAGGCACGTGACGTTCATGTCGAACAGATGGGCGTAGGTGTGGGCCATCAGTTCGGCTGATTTTTTACTGGCTGCGTAGGGCGAAATGGGAAAATCGACGTTGTCGTTTTCGGCGAATGGAATCTTCTTGTTGTTGCCGTACACGCTCGAACTGCTTGCGAGAATAAATTTTGGGCATTTGGCGTTTCGGGCGGCTTCGATCATCACCGTCGTCCCGCCGACGTTGACATCCTGGCAGCGGTGCGGTTCGACGATGGATGGGCGGACGCCTGCTCGGGCGGCAAGGTGTACTACGGTTTCAATGTCCCCTGTGAACAACTTCGCAACCGCGTCTTTGTCGCGAACGTCGCCCTCGTGCATGGCGAATGACTTGTGGTCGAGACACTTGGAGATGTTACTGCGTTTGATTTGCGGGTCGTAGAAGTCGTCGAAGTTGTCGAAACCGATGACCGTCTTGCCGAGTGCGAGCAAGCGTTCACACAAATGCGACCCAATAAAGCCAGCCGCTCCGGTGACAATGATGGCGCCCATTTTGATTCCTAAGCAGTGACTTTGGGTCGGCCTATGCAGTGGTATTCAAAACCCTGCTTGGCCAGGCTGTGGCGGTTGTAAAGATTGCGCCCGTCGAAGATGACCGGGGCAAGCAGACGCTCCTTGATCATGTTGAAGTCGGGCGTTCGGAATTCCTGCCAGTCGGTGAAGATAACAAGTGCATCGGCATCGTCGAGGGCGGCATACCCGTCATCGACGTATTCGATCATGTCGCCCAATTCGGCGCGGGTCGTTTCGCTGGCCTCCGGGTCGAAGGCGCTGATGCGCATACCCCGGTCCGCAAACATGCGGATGCAATCGAGCGCTGGCGATTCGCGAACGTCATCGGTTCGGGCTTTGAATGCCAACCCCCAAACGGCGAGCTTTGTACTCTTCGCCTTATCTCCGAAGTAGCGCAGAATGCCTTCGGCGAAACGCATCCGCTGACGATGGTTGACGTCGTGCACGGCTTCCACGATGGACATGGGATAGTCGCTCGCCTGCCCCATCGCGATGATCGCCTGCACGTCTTTCGGAAAACACGAGCCGCCATAACCCACTCCTGCAAACAGAAATGCCGGACCGATACGCGTGTCCGATCCGACGCCTCGCCGCACCAATTCTACGTCGGCTCCGACGCGGTCGCACAATCCGCTCATCTCGTTCATAAACGAAATCTTCGTCGCGAGCAGGGCGTTGGATGCGTACTTGGTCATTTCGGCGCTGGCTGGGTCCATCACGAGCACTCGATCCACCGTGCGCATGAACGGGTTGTAGATTTCCTTCATGATCTCGACGACGGCCGGGTTGTCGGCACCGATGACAACGCGATCGGGTTTCATGAAGTCTTCGATCGCCGCCCCCTCTTTCATGAATTCGGGGTTGCTGACGTAATCGAATTTGTGTTCGGTGTTGGCTGCGATCCGTTCGGAAACGAGTTTGTGGGTGCCGACCGGAACGGTACTCTTCATGACAACAATGCGATACCCATCCATTTTGCGGGCGATTGTTTCGGCGACGTTCATGATGGCGGAAAGGTCGGCAGACCCGTCGGCGGCTGGCGGTGTACCAACGGCCAGAAAGAGTACCAACGAATTGGCGATCGCGTGTTCAAGGTCGGTGGTGAAGCTGAGGCGGTTGGCTTTGACATTGCGCTGAACAATTTCAGCCAGTCCCGGTTCGTAGATCGGAATGTCGCCTTTGTTAAGGCTGTCGATCTTGGACTCAATCTTATCTACGCAGATGACGTGATTTCCGCCATCGGCGAGGCACGTCCCCGCGACCAATCCAACGTAGCCTGTACCCACAACTGCGATTTTCATGAGTATGCGTTTCCGTTCTTGAGTGACGTAGCGTGGGCGCCCGTACCCGTTTTGTCCGAGTCATCGGCGGATTCGGGCATGTCGATGGCTTCGAGCATCGGGGCGCTGATTTCAGCCAACACCGATTGGCCGAGGATGTCCACGTTGACTGCCAACCGCAACTTGCCAAGTTGCTTGACGACCTGACCCTCGACGCCTTCGAGCGGGCCGTCGATCACGCGAACCCATTGGCCGACCCGGATGCCGTCGAACTGCTCGAACCCGGCATCGGTTCCGATGACGCGATGCACGTTGCGAAGTTGCGCGACGAGTTGATCCTGGGCGGCGACGAACAGCATGTTGGCGATGCGATTGGTCGCAAGGGCTCGGTGTCGTTGCGTTTCGGTGGCGTTTAGAAACAGGTAACCCGCAAACACGGGAACGGTCGAATGCGACTTGCGACCCGTGCGCGAACTTCGCGTGATTTTTTGTTTGAGCGGTAGGTAGTTGAAAATGTCGAGTTGCTGCAGTTCGTGGGCGAGGACTTTCTCATTGCGCGAGCGCGTGTGCGCCACCCACCACGTTCCTTCGAGTCCGTCGGGGATCGCCAGTTCGGGTTCGGGCGAGATTGTTTCCAAGTCTGAGTAAACCACACAAATCTCGCTTATGCGTCCAGAGTCTTTCGAAAAAATTCGACGGTTTGAGCAAGCCCGTCTTCGAGGTTGACCGTTGGCTGCCAACCGAGGCGCTCCCGGGCGCGATCGGTGACGGCACAGCGTCGTACCGGATCGTCGGGCGGTAGCGGTTTGTGAACGATGTCGAGCTTCTTACCGATCACGCTGCCGAGCGTTTCGACGAGATTCATCATCGTTGTTTCGTGAGGACTGCCAACGTTAACCGGCTCGTGGGCATTGTCGTTTTCGTAATTCATCAACCTGACCATGCCGTCAATCAAATCGCTGACAAACAGAAAACTCCGCGTCTGTTCACCGTCGCCGTAGACGGTCAGCGGTTTTCCTTGAAGGGCTTGTACGACAAAGTTTGAAACGACCCGCCCGTCGCCGACGGCCATCCTTGGTCCATACGTGTTAAAGATGCGGATGATACGGATGTCCACGTTGTTTTGGTGGTGGTAATCCATCATCAGCGTTTCAGCGATGCGCTTGCCTTCGTCGTAGCAACTTCGGAGACCGATCGGATTGACGTTGCCCCAGTAGTCCTCCGGTTGCGGATGGACGGCTGGGTCGCCGTAGACTTCGCTGGTCGATGCCTGAAGAATTCGAGCGTGTACGCGCTTGGACATGCCCAGCATGTTAAGCGCACCCATCACCGACGTTTTGACCGTCTTGACCGGGTTGTGCTGGTAGTGAATCGGTGAAGCCGGACAGGCGAGATTGAATATCCAATCGACTTCCAGAAGGATCGGATTGACAACGTCATGGCGGATGACTTCAAAATCGCGCCGACCCATAAGGTGGGCAACGTTCGTTTTCGATCCGGTGTAGAAGTTATCCAGTGCGATCACGTCGTGACCATCGGCCAACAACTTATCGCAAAGGTGACTTCCAAGAAAACCGGCTCCTCCTGTGACGAGTACGCGCACGTCTAAGACCTCCCTGTCGCTCCTGCTGGATATGTCGCCCCTGCCGGGATCGTCTCGGATTGGTGCTGCACAATGCAGCTGGCAACGCGCTTAACATCGGCATCGGTGAGCATCGGGTGTACCGGAAGCGAAAGAATCCGCTTGGCCGTCTCCTCGCTGACGGGAAAATCGCCCGCCTCGTAGCCCAAAAACTCAAAACACGGTTGTAAGTGCAGTGGGACCGGATAGTAGATTCCCGAACCGATCGACTGGCTGTTCAAATGTTCGCGCAAGGCGTCGCGCTGATCGGTTAGGATCGAGTACTGATGGAAGCACGATTGACAGTGATCGGCAATGCGCGGCGTTCGAATCGATGGCGTGGCTGCTAGAATTTCGTTGTACTGCTGGGCGATCTCGTTGCGGCGCATGTTGAACGCGGCGAGGTGCGGCAGCTTAGCGGATAGAATCGCGGCTTGCATGGTGTTGAGTCGGAAGTTTCCGCCGATCATCGTGTGGTGGTATTGGTCGGTCTGACCGTGGTTTCGCAGCTGACGCACTTTCGTGGCGAAGTCGTCGTCGTTGGTCGTGACCATTCCGCCTTCGCCGAAACCACCCAGGTTTTTTGTTGGGTAGAATGAGAAACACCCGGCATGGCCCAAAGCGCCTGCGGCTTGCGAATTGTACATCGCCCCGACAGCCTGCGCCGCATCCTCGATCACGACGAGATTGGCTTTGACCGCAAGGTTTTTGATCGCATCCATGTCGGCGCATTGTCCAAACAAATGCACTGGCATGATCGCCTTGGTTTTTGAGGTGATGGCGGCTTCGATTTTTGCGGGATCGATGTTGAACGTGTCGGATTCGATGTCAACGAAAACTGGTTTGCCACCCGCTCGATGAATACAGCCAGCCGTCGCAAAGAATGTAAACGGCGTGGTAATGACTTCATCGCCCGGTGAAATATCAGTGGCCATCAGTGCGACGAGAATGGCGTCGGTTCCGCTTCCGATGGCCACCGCATGTTTTGCGCCCGTCAGGTTGGCGAACTTTTCCTCGAGCGCAGCGACATGCGAACCGCCGATGAAGTGCTGCGATTCGAGTACTTCGTCCATGGCAACTCGAACCGCTTTCTCGAAAAGCGGGAACTCGGCTTTTAGATCGAGCATCGATACGGGTTTCAAATGAGTATCTCCGACAACGGATCATGCTTCATGACGTACCAGAATTCGCGAGTCTTCCAAGCCGATTTTGTTACTCGGAAGTACTTGACGATTTTGGCCGACGCGGGCGGCATTATAGAAATGCACCGACGCCTCGGCAACTTCACCGGCGCGTCGGTGTTTTACGCACATGTCTGCATATAACTGCCCAATCACGCAACTCAGCCACGCGATTCGCCAAGTCGAAGTCACCTTGTCGATTTACGCCTGATCCTCGTCTTCCGATCGGTCCTCATCGTGCGCGGGTAGTGCGCGCTGCGTACCGTCCTCTTCTTCGTACTGGTATTCGTAGAACGTTCGCAGTTGTTCGCGGAAGTATCCACCGCGCTGCGCCTGGGCACCGTTGAGGACTGCGCCGAACACGTGCGCATTGGCGTGCCAAAGCATCGAACATGCACGTTGGGCGACACCGCGTGAGTTTTCCTTGGCACGGAATACAACGATCGTACCATCAACCTGCGATGCCAATGCGATGGCGTCGCTGGCCAGCAAGATCGGCGGCGAATCGAAGATCACGTGGTCGTACAGTTTCGATGCTTCCTCGATAAACTCGCGGCACAAATCGCTTCCCAACAGTTCGGCTGGGTTGGGCGGAAGAGGACCACTGCCAATCACATCGAGGTTGGCCATATCGGTATGATGGACGCAGTCGCTAAGCTTCGCCTCGCCGATGAGAATGTTGGTCATTCCGCGGGCGTTGACGTTCTTAAAAACGCGGTGCAGTCGCGGACGACGGAAGTTGGTATCGACAAGCAGCACGCGTTTTCCACCGACAGCGAGTGAGGCTGCGAGGTTCGACGCGATAGTCGTTCGGCCGTCTTCCGGACGCGGACTGGTAATCAGGATTGAACGGATACGATCCGCTGGGGCGCTGAATTGCAAGTTTCCACGCACGGCACGAAACGCTTCGGTTACCATCGAATGTGGTGCGTCGCGGACAGCCGTCTCTACGTTTTCGATTTCGACCTCTTCGTCGTCAACATCGGGGATAGATCCCAGCATGGCGATACTCAAGTGTCGCGCGATGTCTTGTGGTGTGCGTACAGATGTATCGATCAGTTCCAAGCCAAGCGCCAGGCCAATAGCTGCCGCCAAAGCGAGGATGACGATACCCGGAAGCAAGAACAAGGAGGGGAAACTGCGTTCGAGCGGTTGGGAAGCCTGAACGGCTTGAAACACGCGGATCGCAGCTCGTTCGCGCACGATGCGCTCGATCTCACGAATGTATTCGTCAATGCGATTTTGAATTTCAATCAGCAAATCGCGCTCGCTAAGCAAGGCAACGTATTCTGAAATCTTCCGGTCGAGGTCGGATTGTTCGGCTTCGACTTCCTGAAGCTTTTCCTGAGCGGCCAACAGATTGTTTGTCACATTAAGATATGCAGTTTCTGCTTGTTCCGATTTGAGTTCCAGCACTTCGCGCAATTTGTTTGCTCTGATTTTTTCGAGTTGGCTTCGCGATTCTTCAAGCCGGTGTTTCATTGCCTTGTATTCGCGATGATTGACGCCGAATTGTTGCTTCTTGAGTCTCATTTCCTGCTCAAGAACAAATACCTGATTGTCATACTGAAGCACTTTTTGATCGTTCTCGACGATCAGACGGTCTTCCGGTGTCACAGGCATGCCTGCGGGGTCGCTATAAATATCCCGCAGGCTTTTCATTTCTTTTACCTGCAACTCATAAAACTGTACGTTTTTCTGAGCCTCAAGGAGTTTCTCTCTCAATGGACCTTGACCAAGCTTTTCTTTCTGCTGAAAGGCTTCACCGGCGGGCAGTGTTTCAACAAAATCGCTGATCTGTTGGTTTTTCTCGACCAATTGGCTTCGATAACCGGCTTGCTCGCGCTTGTAATCCGTCAGTTCCTGACGATAAACACTGGATGCGCGTTCCTTAACTTCCTCGAGATAGGTCTTTACTACAGTGTTAACGATAATTGCCGGGTCCGTTGGCGTGGATGTGGCAATGGCCACGCGAATGTAATTGGAGTCGCGGATCGGAACAGCGCCTAAATCTGATTCCAGTTCAAGCAGATGTTCGTCTTGATCGAGGCTCTTAAACCAGTTGGTGCTTCGAACTTCCGAATCTTGTAATGCTTTCTTCAGGACTGGGTAAGATTTGATATACAATGCCTGACTCTGCACGAACCTTGTAAACGGGTCATCCGCCATCGCCTGGTTGGACACTTCGAGTTGCGCTTTGGGTGCATCGCTGATGCATTCGACGAGTGATTCCGCACTGTACCGCGGGAATTTGAAATACATCAGAAAGAACAGCCCGACTCCCATTCCGCTGAACAGAATCGAGAGAATCATGATGGTCACCAATCTCTGCCGCAGCATTCCAATGATGTCTGCGGGTGTGATGGTTTTTGATGTTGCCTGGGGACCATTGTTGATGACAGGCCCGGGAAGGGGAATCTGTTCTTGAATTGTTGTGGGTAACGTTGTCATGATGATTGCTCTTGTACGAGTGGTTTGCGCATGTACTGATCTACTGCGTCTGTGGTTCCTCGTCGATGTCGACAACGAGATTTGAGAGGATGTATCCAACCAGGGCAAACAACCCGAGTGCGATCGGCAACATCGCCAATCCCAAGAGGCCGTGGGCGGTGCCCTGAGCAAGGTCTTCCCGTCCGTAGACGTGGACGATTCCAGTGACCAACACGCGAATCATGTTGCAGAAAACGGCGATCGGTACACAGCAAAGGATCATGACGATTCGCTGCCATAACGGACGATCGCCAAGGTACGCCATCGCGACACCGAGGCTGCAAAAAGCCATCATCAAACGCATACCGCTGCAGGCTTCTTCGACGTTGAGTGAACCGCGCTGCGTTCCGTGTTCGTAGTCGATGACCACGCCTTGGATACTCGTGTAGACCTTGGGTAGCAGTCCAAGCACCCAGCCGGATACCTGCGATGCAAACTCACGCAAGGGAAGCGTCAGACGAAAGAACATCGAGCGCGGAAGCGGGATCGCGAAAACGAGATAGCAGATTGGAAACCACGCGACACGAAAGACCTGATTGCCCCAGATAAGCAGAACCATGCCCAACATGCATGGGATAATCGCTAACGATTGCGGATAGCCGAATCCGCCCCATGCGATGGCCCCATAGTACATGCCCAGGCTTGCAGCAATGACCAGAGCGCCGAGATAATTCGGCTTGCAAACGGCTGTCCTTAGTTGTTGCCGATGGATGCCCAGGAAGTACAAACTGAAAACGGGAACAAGCCATCCGTGCGACCAATTCCCGTCGGTCTTCCATTTGAAAATCATGATGGCAATGCGATCGTTGAAGATCAGATAAATGAGGCTGGCAAGGATCGCGCATTGCAGAGCGACAACCCCCGGACGCATGTCTGCTGATACTGCTTTCGGGTCGATTGAAATGCCTGCGGATGCGTCGCTCATCGTCTCTACTGCCATTGGTCAAATGACGGTCTCTCATCTGGCGCTATCGGAAGAGATTTGGGAATCGGCTGCCGAAGCCGTTCGCTTGCGTAATAGCCGGATTCGGCTGACCACCGAAACTGTCGATGTCAGCAAAATTGCGGTCATACACAAAACCGAAACCGTATGTCAGGCGAAACGCATTGCGGATCACAGCCAGAAACGAAGCGGCTGGATGCGTTCCGACAAGAATCAAATCGTTGTTCTTCAGCAGCAGGTCTTGTTCCTTGCCTGCGAATATTGCATCGAGATTAACCTGATGCATTTCTTCGCGATCGCCATATCGACGATACACTGTGCAGCGGTTCGGCCAAGCCAGTGGGGCGAGATTGCCAGCCGACGCAATGGCAGTCTTTAAGGTGATGCGACGCCCCGTCAGTGAATAGGCACCGGGCCGTGAGACCTGACCCATCATGTAGTATTCACCGACTTCACCGGCGAGAATACGAATCTGGTCTCCACCCCGGACGATCACATTCTGCCGCGGATCGCCGTTTCGAAGTGCTTCGGCATCAACGCGAATCACGCGCCCGATCGCATCGTCGCCCGCCAGCTTTTCCCAATCGATCGCCGGTTCGGCGCTGTCTTCAACAGAGGCCGGCGTATCAAGATCTGCGTCGTTGATCTTGTTGTAGGTATTGGTGGCTGAACCTGTATCTTCTGAAGGCGCGTCAACTTCTACCCATTTTCGATCAGCCGTAAAGACCCAGCGCGATTGCGTCGAAGCATCGCCCGGTGCCCGTTGCTCCAGCGACATGTTGTTGCCAGTCACTTGTTTTCCAGCGGCTGCTTCGATCAACTCGTCGCGCTGATCCTGCGCTGTTGGGGAACCGCCGGGACCACCGGTGATCCCGTCAGAGAAAGTGAAAGTTGGCTGACTTCGAGTCGAGCGCGACGATGCATACTTTCGTGAACGCTTTTTGCGTTTGCGCGCCTCCAACCGTTCTGACGCTTCTTGCGCGGCGCTGCTACCCGGATTGCGTATGATGTAGACCTCGGTGGCTGTTTCGGGAAAACCGCCGGCAATATTCATCGCCTCAAGCAAATTCGTATTGGGTCTGGGAACGGGATAGACATTGGGGCCCGGGGTTGCACCGAACAAGACGAATGTCATCCCCCGACGCACAACTGGATCGACAATGATGACTGGGCTGTCTTGGATGACCTCACGTTGAATCAGTTGCGTCTTGAGCTCTTCGATAATTTCGTTTCGCGTCAATCCGGCAATGCGAATTTGTCCAAGCACCGGAACGTTGATTGTTCCTATGTCGTCGATCAGGGCTTGGAACCCCGTCTCGGTATTGCTTGCCAGTAATTCGAAGATGCGGATGCTGAGGGAGTCGCCTGGCGCGTATTTGTATTCTTCGTAAAGAGGGACGAGGTCTTCCGGCGTGGGGTCAGTCGCGCCCGGAATACCGGAAGGTGAGTCCTGAATGCTCAGCGATGTTCGGATGTCCAAAGTGGCTTCGCGCCGAAAATTGCCCATCTGGGTTGGATCCAACCAGCTGTTGAAAAAGCTGTTGCAGCCTACCTGAGTGGAGACAACCGCCATCAGAATTGCCCAAATTGTGTATTTGTCGCATATTCGCATTTTCTAGGCTTCCGTACACCGCAAGGGACCATCGAGGCTTTTTGCTTTCGCTCACATTTGCGCTGATCAAGAGGCGTTTTGTTTCAACGGCTCTAGCCGAATCTAACTTTTTCATTCATAAAGAGTTAGAGCCATTTGTCAACCTTGTCAAATGAGATCGGTCTGCACCTGGACCATCCCCCGTGTATATGCAGGCCCGGTTTTTATCGGCATTCGTAACCTGTCCAGTTTAGGGCGCTTAGGACAATTGAGTCACCTTAGAAGCCCACATGTTGTGGGAAATTCTGCCTATCAGTAGTTCGTTCTGGGATGGGTGTTGGTTCGATTCGATTTCACAGTCGTTCACCGAATCGTCCACATTGTTGGGTTCTCGGTGCGTCAGTTGGAGCGATTCGAGGATATGGCGCACGATCCGGAGATGCGTTGGGCATTGGGTTCATCCGACTCGATTCAACCTTGAGGATTCCAAATCGACGATTGACCGGTACTGGTCGGGAGATACACTCCGATTCTTGGTTGATCGCCGCACGCTTCTCTTGCAAAGCAATTTGCGGCCGATCCTGATTCAATCATTTTCAACGGAGGTCTTTGATGAGACGCCTGATGACGCAGCGCCGGTTACCTTTGATCGTGCTTTCTGTGATGGCCGTATCAGTCCTGACGGGATGTGGTGCGGATTGCGCGCCGGTTTCGTTCCTTGATCTAATCAACACGGTTCTGCTGGGAGTTACGGCGGCTGGCGGAGTTGTGCTGCTTAACAACGTCTAACGTATGCCAGCAAATCTGAGCTCCAGGAATGGTCTTTATTGCACCAGCAATTCATCCTGTGCAGCACGGCTTTTCGGGGTGCGGGCATCGCTCATAAACCCTTGTGCCGCCGAAGGTGTCGATTGACGCGTTCGGCGGTGCATTTATACTCACAACCTGCTGAGCGCTCAATGCACGCGAATTCTAATGCAGGCGAGTTGTGGCAGTGATTTTCACAATCGCACGATCGCCTTGGCGACTGGCGTCGTATCCCAGCTGTTAGACCCGCTTCGCGCAAAAAAACTTCCCGGTATCCGCACAAAATACGGAGCCGAAGATTCGACGGAGAATGTCATGGCCTCATTGTTCAACGTTCGCTCACCTTTCGCCGTTCGAATGCTTCGGACATTCGTTTGCGTGGCGATGCTGGTACTTCCCACGACGATGGCACTTGGTGAAGACGGGGCTGATGCGTCGGAAGAAATGGCGCGACTCTACAGCGACTTTCTCCATTACGCCCGCATCGGAAAGTTCGCCGAAGCCGAAGCCAACGCCAGCAAACTTCTATCGGACGAAAACGTCGATCCGGTGCAGTTGATGAAACTGTCCGATGCCGACACCGAAAGCATCCCGACGCTATTAACATTGATTCGTCACACCTCGATGCGCGACACCGCGCAGAAAATCCTCGACCTCATCCGCGAAGGCGAGTTCCGCGAACGTCAGGATGAATCGCGAATCATCAACAACATCGACAACCTCTCGGGTACGCCGCAGATGGAATACAATGCCATCTCGCGTTTGCGCGAGTCCGGTGAGTACGCTGTTCCCGAGATGATGGCAGCGCTGAAAGACGTCTCGAAAGAATCGTCCTGGCCGCGTATCGTTCGCGCTCTGCCCAAGCTTGGTCGCGATGGTGTCGGACCGTTGGTGATGGCGCTGAGCGACAGCGATCCGAACATCCGTCGCAACGTGGCGTGGGCGTTAGGCGAGCTTGGTTATCCGCAGGCCACACCGTATCTGCTTAAGACCCTCGACGCATCGGATACCCTTCCCGAAACCCGACAAAACACGCTTGATGCGCTGCAAAAAATCGAGCGTACTTCCGACCGCTCGCAGATGGCCAGCATCGCCGATGCGTTTGTTCGACTGGCCAACGACTACTACAACGAAGAAGGATCGGTCAAAGCCGACCCGCGCGTACCGTTGGCGAACGTCTGGTACCTCGACGACGGAACGCTGGTTTCAAAGAAAGTCCCAACGGAAATCTTCGGTTCGGTGATGGCGATGCGGGCGTGCGAAGAGGCGTTGATCGTCGATCCGGACAACCGTCTGGCGATCTCGCTTTGGTTGGCGGCCAACATTCGTCGCGAAGCCCGTTTGGGCATGGACGTGGAAAGCGCCGAAGCCGACGCCGGCAGCGATGCCGACCCAACCCGCGGTGAAGATTTCCCGCGAAGCCTGTACTTCTCGCAAGCGGCTGGCCCGATGTACTGTCACTTGGTGTTGGGCCGAGCCGTTGCGGACAACGACAAAAGCGTCGCTCTGGGCGCGATCGCCGCGCTCGATGAGGTGGCTGGCTCTACTTCGCTGATCGGTACGGAAGATTACAAACAACCGCTGGTTCAGTCGCTGCGATTCCCCGATGCCGAAGTTCGCATCAAGGCGGCGATCGCACTTGCGCGGGCGCTTCCGAAGGCGCCGTTCACCGGTTCTGATTTGATTGGTCCCACATTGGCCGAAGCGCTTCGATTGGGCGGTACCACGCAGATCGCGCTGGTCGATTCGGATTCTGGAAACCTGAATCGGTTGGCGGGCGAATTTCGCAGCGGTGGCGCAGATGTTGCAGCCGAGTCGAACCTTGCCGCTTCGCTCAATCGTGCGCGTCGCGAGTTTCAATTCATCGCGGGGATCGTCTTGTCAACGAACATGACCTCGCCGAAATTGACTGAAGCCGTCGACATGATTCGCCGCGAGTACCGATTTGCCCGCACGCCGATCGTGATTCTGTCGCATCCCAATGAAGAGTATCGCGCGCAGGAAGCAGCCGTCGGTCGCGAGATGGTGGAAACGATTGAAGCCAATGCCAGTTCGCCGGAAATTCTCAAGAAGATTGACGACATGCTGGCAGACAACGGTTCGGCGATGGGCGGCCCGCAGGATGCTTCGCTGGCGCTTCGGGCTGCAGATGCACTTCGGTTGGTGGCGATCGACGGCCGGACGGTCATCGACATTCGCCCGGCCATCCCGGCATTGATCGGTGCATTGGCTGAAGAGGAGGAAGCACTTCGCATTCGCGCGGCGCAGGTGCTGGCGCTGACGTCGTCGGCGAATGGTCAGAAGGCCATCTGCGAAACTGCGCTCGATGCCGAGAACTCACCCGCAGTTCGCGTCGAGATGTTCAACGCCCTGGCAGAATCGGCCAAGCATCAGAGCAACGATCTCGAATCCGATCAGATTCAAAGGCTCGTGAAGCAGGCGGCAGACAACTCGGACTTGACGCTTCGCACGGCAGCAAGCCAGGCGCTCGGCGCACTGAATCTCGAAGTCAACGAAGCCAGCGAAATCATCCGCAATCAGCACAACGGGTAGGCTGATTGACTTGATGATCTGCAAACGAGTGCCCCGTCCTTTCAGGATGGGGGACTGAAGTACAGTTGCGGTTCTCCGTTTACGTTGACTCTATTCTCAAAAAAATCGGGCAATGGTCAGTCCTCCACCCCTCCGCCGCGCTTAAGGATGGGGCACCGATTTGTTGGCCAAGTCTGGCTGGCATTGTTGTGAATCAATTCTGCGTCAGATAGACTTCTCCACTCCATTTTCAATCGCGACCGAATTGGCGATGCCCGGTGTCGCGAGACCCTTGTTTCTGCGGTGCAACATGCAAAAGACGACGGACCAAACGGTGGCGGCATACGACCCCGCGACCATCGAACCCAAGTGGCAGGCCTACTGGGAAGAGCACAAGACCTACCGTCAGCCGAACCCCGGCGATAAAGAGTTCGATGCTTCCAAGCCGAAGCGCTACATCCTCGATATGTTCCCGTATCCGAGTGGGGCGGGTCTGCATGTGGGTCATCCGCTGGGGTATTGTGCGACGGACATTTACGCGCGCTTCAGCCGCATGCAGGGCTACAACGTTCTGCACCCGATGGGCTACGACGCATTCGGTCTGCCGGCAGAACAATACGCGATCGAAACCGGCGTGCATCCGGCAATCACCACCGAAAAGAACATCGCCAACATGCGGCGGCAATTGAAGATGTTCGGGTTTAGCTACGACTGGGACCGTGAACTAGCGACGTGTACGCCCGACTATTACAAGTGGACGCAGTGGATCTTCCTGCGAATGTTCGACAGTTGGTTTGATGCAAGCTGCGAATGGACCGACCCGAGCGGGCGAATAACTTCCGGTAAAGCCCGCTCGATATCAGAATTGATCGAAGCGCTTGATCGCGGAAAGCTCGACATCGACGAGTGTGGCGAAATCGTTTACGAACCTGACGCATCGAATTCGCGCTGGTCGTCGCTCGATGACGGTTCCCGCAAACGCGCCATCGATCAATGTCGCCTGGCATTCGTCGATGAGGTTCCGGTCAACTGGTGTCCGGCACTCGGTACAGTGCTGGCCAACGAAGAGGTAACCAACGAAGGTCGCAGCGATCGCGGCAACCATCCCGTGTTTCGACGTCCGTTGCGACAATGGATGCTGCGAATTACTGCGTATGCCGAACGCCTCATCGACGATTTGGAACTCGTCGATTGGCCGGAAGCGATCAAGCTCATGCAGCACAACTGGATCGGACGTAGCACCGGTGCGGAAGTCGATTTTCCAATTGCGTCCGGCGATGCGGATGCGCCGGCGATCAATGACTTTCCAAACTGGCAAACCGCTCGGGCGACATCTGGTTTTGGAAGGGTGGCAGACGATTCGGTCATTCGGGTCTATACGACGCGACCCGACACGCTTTTTGGCGCGACGTACATGGTGCTTGCGCCGGAACATGTCCTCGTCAAACGCATCACAACATCCGACCAGCGCGATGCCGTTGAGACGTACGTGACAGCATCAATCAACAAAAGCGATCTCGATCGGACGGCAGACACCAAAACCAAGAGCGGCGTATTCACCGGGGCGTATGCGTTCAACCCGGTCAATGGCGAGAAGATTCCGATCTGGGTGGCTGACTATGTGCTGATGGGATATGGCACCGGAGCGATCATGGCCGTCCCCGGTCAGGACCAACGCGATTGGGATTTTGCGACCAAGTTCAAACTGCCGATCATCCGAACTGTTCAGCCGGCCGACGATTTCAAGGGCGAAGCGTACGTCGGTGAGGGGCTGGCGATCAACAGCGGCATGCTCGACGGTCTCGAAATCGCATCTGCTAAAACCAAGATCATCGAGTACCTTGAATCGACCGGACAAGGGCGCGGTGCGGTCAATTACAAACTCCGCGATTGGATCTTCACGCGGCAACGCTATTGGGGCGAACCGTTTCCAATTTTGCACAGCCCCGACGGAGAGATGGTCCCGGTCCCTGAAGATGAGTTGCCCGTCGAACTACCGGAAGTCGAAGAATACAAACCGACGATTTCGCACGATGAAGACCATCTGCCCGAACCGCCGCTGAGTCGAGCCACCGAATGGAAGACGGTTGATCGCGAGGGCGTGCAGTACTTGCGCGACCTGAACACCATGCCGCAATGGGCAGGATCGTGTTGGTATTACCTGCGTTTCCTCGATCCACAAAATGCCGATCGCTTCTGTAGCCGCGAGTCGGAAGACTATTGGATGCCGGTCGATACGTACGTCGGCGGTGCAGAGCATGCGGTGTTGCATCTGCTTTATGCCCGCTTCTGGCACAAGCTTCTGTTCGACTATGGCGAGGTCAAGACGGCTGAACCGTTTCAGAACTTGATTAACCAGGGCATGATCCAGGCGTTTGCGTATGAAGATTCGCGCGGGGTGAACGTGATTCTCGACGATGTTGAGGAACGCGACGGTGCGTTTTTTCGCAAAGATGACGGCGAACCACTGACACAGATTGTCACCAAGATGAGCAAAGGCCGCCGTAACGTGGTGAATCCCGACGAGATCATCGAACAGTTTGGGGCTGATGCGTTTCGATGTTACGAGATGTTCATGGGCCCGCTTGAGGCGTCGAAACCGTGGAACACGCGCGACGTTCCTGGCGTGTATAAACTGCTCAATCGCATCTGGCGATTGTACGTCGATCAGGATACGGGCGAGTTGTCACCGCAGATGACCAGCGAGCAAGCCGACGAAGAAACGCTGCGTTTGCTGCACAAAACGATCAAGAAGGTCGGCGAAGATATCGACGCATTCAAGTTCAACACAGCCATCGGGCAACTGTTCGAGTTCGTTAACTTCATGACACCGCTGGAAAAACGATCGCGCGACGTGCTCGAGAAATTCGTGCTGGTGGTCGCGCCGTTCACACCGCACATTGCAGAGGAACTTTGGTCGCGGTTGGGGCATCAAGGCAGCGTTTCGAAACAAGATTGGCCGATATATGACGAGTCGCTGGCGAAGGACGATACCGTCGAGATCGCGGTGCAATTATTGGGTAAGGTGAAGACGCGCATTCAGGTGCCAGCCGACGCCGATGGAAAGGCGTTAGAAGAATTGGCACTGGCTGAACCGAGCGTGCAGGCGCTCATCGAAGGCAAGACGGTGCGTAAAGTCATCGCCATTAAGGGCCGGCTTGTCAACATCGTCGCCAACTAATCGAACAACTCGGACATGCTGCCATGAGTCAAGAACTCGAAATCAAAATCAAGGTCGTGTCGCACGATCCGGTTCGCGAAGCCCTTCAAGAGTGCGGCGGCGAATTTCAAAGTTGCGTGCTGGAAGTCAACCGATTGTTCGACGACATGAAAGGCGACTTGCGCAAGCGCGGTGTGGCGCTTCGCATTCGAGGGCGCAAAGCGATCAAGGGTCCGGAACAGTACGCATGCCTGACGTACAAAGGCCCCGCGCATGGCGGGTATTACAAATCGCGCGAGGAACACGAAGTCAACGTTTCTGACGAGGCATCGCTGCTAAGCATTCTCAAAAACCTCGGGTACCGCGAAACGTTTCTGTTTGAAAAGAGACGCGAAACCTGGAAGTTGGGCGATGCGACGGTCGAACTTGACGAGGTTCCAAATCTTGGCACGTTTGTCGAAGTTGAAGCGCCTACCCGCGACGAGATTGACGCGATTTGTAGCCGCCTCCACCTCGATTCGCGCAACGCCGTCGAAGAAACCTATGCCGGCTTGTTGGCGACCAACGCAGCGGACAAGACTTTTTCGCGGATGGAAGTTCGCTTCAAACCTTAGCTGAACTCCCTAAATTCACAGCCCTCGATCTGAAGTGCGGTCGATTCTAAGTGTTTTGTTTTGCGGCACTTGACAGAATTCGTCCAGATGCGGAAAGTAAGCGGACAGGGCCAGATTCTGGGGCGTAATCCCCACAAGGCGTGCGTTTCAAAAAAACGAACACATCCCGACGCGAGCGACGTTTCGTGTCGTTGATTCAAAGGTGAACTCGATGCTCAATCGTGCAGGTTTGACCGTGCTGCTTATTCTCTCTTGTGCCACGTGTCTGGCACTCGTCATTCACTCTGTGGGTCCGCATCGCGTTCCCGATGCAAAGCATCTCATCGCACAACATGACTGATTGAATTCCTCGCCCTAAGGATTCCAAACGTACAAGAACGGTGCGCGGTACGATTGGCCGGTCGCCCCGAGGTCGATGTTGAGCAATGTGACGTTTCCGGTGGCTGGGTCTTGGTCGTGCCGGGCGTAATAGTTTGGAGCGCGCACGTGAGGTCGTCGATAGGAAATGACCTTGGCGTTTTCGATGCCGGATTTTTCTTTCGCGAGGGCGATTGCCTCTCTTATCGATCCGATTCGATCGATCAATTTCAGTTCGATCGCTTGCTTGGCTGTGTATACTCGACCGTCCGCCAACGGCATCACTTGTTCGCGGGTCAATTCGCTTCGACCTTCTGCGACGACATCGACGAACTGATCGTATAACTCGTTGATGATGTTTTGGAAGATGACGCGTTGCTCCGGTTTGAGTTCTTCAAACGGTGAGCCAGCCGCTTTCTGATCGCCCGATTTAATGGTGTGGGCTTTGACGCCGATCATTTCCATCGTCTTGGTGACTTCCATCGTTTGCATGACCACACCGATGCTTCCGGTGACGGTGGACTTGCAGGCCATGATTTCGTCAGCCGCGCAGGCGATGTAGTATCCACCGCTGGCTGCGACGTCCATCATCATCGCGATCACCGGCTTGCCGCTTGCTTGCAGGCGTTTGACTTCGGAGTGCATCAATTCGCTTGCGGTCACGGTTCCTCCGGGAGAGTTGATGCGCAGGACGACGCCTTTGACGGAATCGTCGCGGCGGGCGCTGTCGAGTTGTTCGGTCAGCTTTGCGACGGGATGTTCGCCGGTGGTGAGAAATCCGCTGGCGCGGGTGTTGGCCATCACGCCGTCCACTTCGACGATGGCGATTTTGCCGTCCGGAAATGCCGACTCGGTGTAGAGGACCCGCTCTTTTAGTTGCGGTTGGGCGCTGATCGGTGTGATCACGAAGCTATCGGGCAGGCAGCCGGTGGCCGCGACAATAAGTCCTGACAGCAGAACGGTGGCAATTGTCTTGGGCCGATTGGTGTTCGATTGAACAAAGCGCATATGATTCCCCTGACGATTCTCAAAAGTCGTGATGAATTCTATGGGCATGGTAGGTAATCGAAGATGCGTTGCAACGAAATTGAACGCTCTATTCAAATGACGAGGGTTTATGCAAATCACGCGCGAAGAATTTGAAGAATGCGTCGATCGCGCGCTGGAGCAGATTCCGGTATCGTTTGCTCCGCATTTGGAAAACGTGTTGATCGAAGTCGCCAACATGCCTAATGCAAAAGCCTGCGAGTCGGTTGGCATTCGCAACCCCAAGCACCTCTTGGGGTTGTATCAGGGGGTGCCGATGACCCGCCGCAGCGTCGAGCACCATGCGCGCTTGCCCGATCGGATCATGATCTATCAAGCGAACATCCAGAGAATCTGTCGCACGCGCGAAGCGTTGATCGAACAAATTCGTAAGACGGTCCTTCACGAAGTCGGTCATCATTTCGGTTTGTCGGAGGATGATCTGGAGGCGCTGGGGTACGGTTAGATCTATTGGCCGCTTTGTTTGCGGATGATTCGGTCGAAGCTCTTGACCATCGACAGATACCACGAGTACACGACGACGGCATGAAGCGTGACGAAGATTGCGGTGCCGACGGCTGCGTTGATGCGGATGGTCGAAAGCGAGCCTAAGTATTTTGCATGGCTTTCCATCATGGGGAGCGGATTGACCAAACCGAGAATCATTGTAAACGGGGTCGCCGGCGACAGTGCCGAACCCAACGAACCCGAACTACCGACAACAGCATTCCAGAAGGAATAGAGGGCGGCGTTCGCCACGAGTAAAACGGTCACGGACAACAACACGGCTTTGACCGTTTTTCTTTGCTTGAGAGAGAAATGCAATCCCAACATGCATGCGTATGCACTGAAGACGATAAGCGACGCACCGACTTGTAATGAGGTTTCGAAAAATACGACGCGCTCCGTTGGTTTGCGGATCAATTCGACAATGGCGAAAACGAGCAGGCTGATGGTCGGCACCATGATCAGCGGCAGGACCGAGCTGACCAAGCCGCGAAGCTTTCCCCAGATCAGATACTTGCTGCTGATGGGGGTGGTCAGGGTGATGTCGAGCGTTTTGGTTTCCTTGTCTTTTGTCAGCGACGAGGCGGCTGTGTTGACGGCGATGAGCATGACAATCGCGAATTCCAACGCCACCAAAAGTGCAACCCAGTCGCGGGTCACGCTGGCGGTGTAGGTTGCTCCCTGTTTCAAATAGAGATACAGCAGCACGCCGAAACCGACAAACCCACCCGCGATGACGCCATAGCGACCGATTCCGCGACTCATTGCAGACGCGCGGGTAACCGCCTCCCGCCAGGCGATCGGGTTCGACCAGACTTGGTGCGGTTTGCGCGTGCGTTCGCCGGTCTGCCCTTTGCGGAAGATGCCCGCGAACTTCGACCAAAGAGTGCCTTCGCCTTCCTTGGCACCGCGTCTGACGAACAACATGCTCAAGACGATCAGGCATACGCTGAGCGTCAATGTCATGGCGATGTACATGCGCTGCGGATATGCGGCGAGGTACTGCTTGAAGATTCCGTAGTCGGCGACGGCAGCGATGTTCGGCGCGACGACGCGATTCAGCGTAACGTCGAGGGCCATGAACGGATGGAATGCTGCCAACCAGCTAAGCTGCTCGCCAGTGACCGGGTTGGCTGGCGCTTCGGCGATGCGGAAACCGGTGGCATACGTTCCAATGGCATAGACTGCCGCCAGGTACAAAGCGATCGCGAAAAAGAATGAGAAGATCGTGCGGCGGGTTCCCACGCGAATCATGCTGATGGCGATCGCCAACGAACCAGTCAGGACAGCCGTCGATCCCGCGATGGAAAAACTCATCAGGATCTGATCGGTCGTCACCCCGCCATAGATCATCGTCGAAAAGAAAATCGGCAAGCCAGCCAGCAGCAGCACAATGACGAAGTACAGACGACTCAACAACGATCCGATCACGATCTGGGCATTCGACAGCGGTGTGGATAACAGAATATTGAACGTCTGTGAGTCGCGTTCCTGGGTGATCGCGCCGGCAGTGAAGACCGGAGCAAGAAAGCACATCAGCCCGAGTTGGGTGATCGATGCCACCATGAACGTAACCGATGCCCCCTTTGCCAGGTCCGCGAGCGAAACCGATCCGCCCGAACTTCGCGTCAGGAGCATGACCATCACGACTGCGAACAGAATCGCCAGGTACCCGAATCGAAGCCAGAGGTGTCGCGTCCGCCGCGACATGGCGTACACCACGCGCACGAGGATGGGGTTGGCTGGCAACAGGTACCAGAACCACGCAAGCAGTCGCGACAACAATGGGGAAGTGTTGGCAGCCATCGGGTTCGCTATGAGACAAGTCCTTTGGTTAAACGCATGAACGCGGTTTCGAGGTTGACTTCTTCTTCCTTGATTTCGCGGATGCGGAAGTTGTTTTTGAGGAGCAGCGCCGCGATGGCCGAAAAATCATGCGTCTGGTTTTCGAGCGAGACGACGAGGCGGCCATTGTCTTGGGCAACTTCGCTGATGCCGTTGACCTTTTCGAGCAAGGCAGCGGCAAGGTCTTGTTGTTCGGTGACGCGAATGTGAATCTTGGTGCCGACGCGCGCTCGGGCGATGATGTCGTCGATGGGGCCGTGGAACAGGAGCTTGCCCTTTTCGATCACTCCGATGGTCGTACACAATTCTGCCAGTTCGTGGAGAATGTGCGAACTGATGATGATGGTTTTTCCCATTTTGCGAAGTTCTTTGAGCAGTTCGCGGATTTCGATGCGGGCGCGGGGGTCGAGACCGCTGGCGGGTTCGTCGAGGAGCAGCACCTTCGGATCGTGCAGCAACACGCGGGCCACGCTGAGGCGCTGCTGCATCCCGCGCGACAGCGAATCGACCATCGCATCCTGCTTGTAAACGAGATCGGTCAGTTCGAGTACATCGTTGACCACCCGCGTTCGCTGCTTACCGGTGATGTTGTATGCCGACGCGAAGAACTCGAGGTATTCCTGCACGACCATGTCTTCGTACGCACCGAAAAAGTCAGGCACATAACCGATCAGCGGGCGGACGTTGCGCGATTGATAACCGACGACGTTGCCGCAGACCCGCGCTTCGCCCCAGGTCGGCTGCAACAATGTCGCAAGGATTTTGATTGTCGTCGTTTTGCCGGCTCCGTTCGGTCCGATGTACCCGAAGCACTCGCCATCGTCGATTTTCAGATGCAGATTGTCTAAGGCGACGAGTTTGCCGTATCGCTTGGTCAGGTTGATGGTTTCAATAATCAATTCAATGTCGCCTTCTGTTGCATTCGAGCGAACCAAGTTTACAGATTCTCGATGGGTCTACTGGCTTTCGACTGGAACCACGATTCGATAGACCGTCCACGCCTTGTCCGGCGTAATGGCTTCATAGGTGTCCGACCCCGTTCGGGCAGACAGGCGAACCGGTCCCGGGTCTTTGGAAAAACCGATAAAGATCGCCGACTTGCTCGAGAGCAAGTGGCTCATGTCCAGTTGTCTGCATCGGTTTCGCGAGAAAATCGGAAACCCCGCAATGGTGCCCTTGCGAAAGTGGTTCGGGCTGATGTCGGATACGACGGTCGAAAGCAGTACCGCGTTTTCATAGTGGCTGAGGTCGAATTGCCGGGTGGCCGGCTCGCGTCCAAACGTGCTGGTTTCGGCTGCCATCGCATGACCGCGTCCCCACTGCGTTTGCGTTCGGCGGAGGCTCCGCGAGTCACGTTCCTTTTGCGTGAGCAGTTGACCGGTCTTGTCGTTGTAAATGTTGGCGAACAGATCGATGCGCTCGCCATCGGCGAGACCGCCCAGCGGAATCGCGCGGACCTCGTCAATTTCGCCGCGTTGCTGAACGAGGTTGAAAAACTTCTGCGGCGAATATAAATCCCGCGGTGCGAAAATCAGATAACATTTGTCCATGTCCGCACCGAGATTGTTCTCGATGAAGCTTCCATCGGCGATAATTGTCTCTTTATCCAAGCCGCCTTCACGATTGCCGACGGGCATATCGCGTTCGACGGTCTTGACGGATGCGACGAGCGTTCCGGGCAGCGAGCCTTCCCAGCGGCCTTCAAGTTGTTTGAGCGTCGCCCGAAGCAGGACATTCCGCACCTCAGCCGTCGCAGGACGTATCTGGTAGTGAACGGGATCGGTAAACGACGTGTTTTCAGAATCGAACGTCGCTGAACTGTGCATGGGCTGGAGGACGCACGAAGATGGCCCCGGCTCATTGGATAGCAGGGGGTCTTCGGGAAGCCACACATCGAGGACGTTTTTAGTGCTGGAGGTTAAGCCGAAATATGTCGTCGCGTGGGCCCGGGCAGTACTCGCGGTTCCATCGACAATGCTGAGTTGATGAAGCGATCGGCCAATACCATGCACAGTCTGCACACCGATAATGCTCAGCAGGCTGGCAGCACCACCCACCACCGCCATCGCCGTCCAACTGTGTTTGAGCATCTGTCGCGTGTGAAGCAATCGCCAAACGCCAAACGTAGCCACCAACACATAAATCATGCAAAACAGGATTGCAACGGCAAGCCGCGCCCCACTGACGCCATGAAACCCCACCACGTTTTCGACATCGTTGAATAGGTTAACGTAGTACGAGGGCACTTCTGAATCGATCGGATTGCGTCGCAGTTCGAGTACGCGCCGGAAGAATTCGACGGGACGGATCGAAGAATCGCCCAGCAGGTCCTGGATCGATGCCGCGAGGTACACGATCTGACCGCGATTGACGCGGCGCTTTGCCAGAATCACGCCGTCTGTCGATTCTTCGGTAAGCATGGTGGTTACGGTTGGATCGATTAGCGGTTTACACTGCGTGACCGTGATCGGCTGTGGATAGTCTTCGCTGCTTCCCAATCGCATCAGTTGCGACCGGACCGTGGGTAAGTGCGTTCGGGCAACGTTTTCGCCGAGTTTGACCGGAATGAGCGGACCGATATGCGTGGATTGCGCGAGGGTACTCGACGTTCGGGCAGCCGCCAACACCAAGGTGCCACCGTGTCGGACCCATTCGACGAGCGCTTGCTGTTGCTGTTCGGTGATGGTCGTCGTATCGGCATCGTCCCAGATCACAAGATCGATCGGATCGAATCCGAACCACTTGTTGGGCAGCCCCGCGGGCGAAAGGTGGGCGATGCGAATCTCCCGGTCGAACATGCCGAGGTAATCGGTATCGCGAAGTTCGCGAATCCGGCCCATCGTGCGATCGGACACGTCGAGAATCAAATATTGATCGTCCCGGATGAATTCGGGTTCGACGGGTGGTTCCATCGCCGAAACCAAACTCGGTCCCGAGACCACCTTCACGCGTTTGCCCGGGTCGCCTTCGCCGTCGGTGGCGAACAACTCAACGTGAAAATTCTGCGTCTTGTTCGTCGGATTCCTGGAAACCGTGTACATCCAGTATTGCTGCTGCTCGCCGCCGTCCGCAAAAAGATGCACCGGTACGCTATCGACATAAACGTCGCCATCGCGATCATACTGGCGAAGTCGCAGCTCGCCGTCGAACGATGCCTGACCTTGAAGACGAAGATCGACCAACACCGGGGTCCAAGCGCCGTGGCGGACGGCCGACCCGCTTTCGCTGGCGATCGGATACCCGACGCGCAAGATGTCCCCAGCGATCTCTGCCGCTGCATTACCGGCGCACAGCGACAACATCGACAGAGATAAGAGCAAGAGACCGAGTTTACGCGACGGATTCATACGAACGTGCCCAATCGTAATCATAGCCGGAAGGTACTACCCATTCAGGTTGAAGATGTCGCAGAATTCTAGCTTGGCATCAATGCTCAAACAACTGGGGCCCAATCAACCGGATGCCCGAATAACCTTTGACAGACTTCAGTTGACTGATGTGGACAATTTTGCACCACTACAAAATCGATTGAAAATTTGAACTCGCCTCGATTCGATCTGGCGCAATCGGTATTTCGAGTCTTGCTCTCTGTTGGATATACCCGCGAGGCGTGCGATTCGTTCGCCGCTTTTTTGAAAACCAGTCTTGAAGAAGGTTTCGTGCATGTCGCGATCATTATTGCTGCTGGCCGGCTATATGCTGATTGGCGGATTGACGCCGGTGTTTGGCAAGTGGGCGGTGGCTGAAATTCCGTGGGGAATGCTGGCATGGTTTCGATTCGGGATCGCCGGAACCCTGCTCGCACTGACGTTGCGAATCCGCGGTCGATCGCTGCCGGTTACGCGAGATAACCTCAAGGCATTTCTGGGGGTGGCAGTGCTATGCGTGCCGCTCAATCAGTTGAGTTTCTTGATCGGATTGAAATTCGCCAATGCAAGTCATGCGGGCGTTTTCTACGCGATGAATCCGGTGCTGGTTTTTTGGGGCGGCGTGCTGCTGGGTCAGACGGTGTTTCGGTTGGAGTTGTTCTGGGCGTCGATGCTTTCGTTTGCGGGTGCGGCGCTGGTGACGCTTTCGACCGGTGACGGTGGCGGTTTTTCGATCGACCCGAAGATGCTGGTGGGCGACCTGCTGCTTCTGATGGCCATCGTGACGTGGTCAACGTTTAGTCTGTTGAGCAAACCGCTGATCGAAAAGCACGGACCGTTGGCAACGCTGGCATCGGTGTTTCTATTGGGCACGCTCTTGCAGACGCCGTTCGCAGTTTGGGACGGCGCGCATCATCTCGCGTCGATGTCGATTTCCAAAAGCGGCATCATCGGGTTTTGTTATCTGACACTGATCACGAGTTACGTAAACTATATGCTTTGGTACGTCGTCATCGATCGCCACGAATTGACGAAGACAAGCGTGCTGGTCAACGCGAATTTTCTCATCACAATCTTTGCCGGATGGCTGTTTCAAGGCGACGAGGTCAATGCTTTGTTCCTTGTCGGCGGGGCGTGTACACTGTTGGGTATTGCCCTGGTCGTGCGCGATCGGTTCGTCGCCAAAGATCGACTCGTTGAGCCCAATCAATCTGATCGCCAGGCTTAATCGAATTTCGAGAAAACAAAGATGGCCAACGCATCCGGAAAAACACCCAAACCGCCCCGCGACGAACCGGCGATCCGTGTCGTGATGATGCCGCGCGACACCAATGGCGAAGGCAGTATCTTCGGCGGGGTGATCCTAAGCTACATCGACCAAGCCGCCTACG
The DNA here is from genome assembly GCA_028285105.1 of Alphaproteobacteria bacterium. Classification (GTDB taxonomy): domain Bacteria; phylum Planctomycetota; class Phycisphaerae; order UBA1845; family UBA1845; genus UBA1845. The sequence continues at coordinate 42,171 of JANQQE010000014.1, read as the reverse complement.
TCGAAGCGCTGCGTCAGGCACCGCATCGCTACGTGACGGTGTCGATGAAAGAGGTGATTTTCAAGGAACCGGTTCGCGTCGGTGACGTGCTGAGTCTTTACGGACAAGCCACCCGCATCGGTCGAACGTCGATGACCATCAGTGTCAAGGTGATGGCCGAACGATCTTCAATTCCACCGGAGATCGCCCGCGTCACCGAAGCTGAAGTGGTCATGGTGGCGATTGGCGACAATTGCGAACCGCGCGAAATCGAGTTGGGCTGATTATCTGCTTGAGAAGTGTCGCCCAGCCTGAAACAATATGGGGCTCGTGCCCATTCGTGATCGCAAGCAAATACCGCGACGAGGGCATGTCGAGGAAAGAACGCATCAGATGAGTGGATTCGATTCAACCCGTGCAACGCTGCTGCTGCGACTCCGTGATCGGACGGACACGCTGAGTTGGCAGGAGTTTCATGATCGCTACGGCGAACTGCTGCTGCGGTACGCCCGGCGGCGCGGTGCGTCGGTCAACGATGCAGAAGACATCGTGCAGGAAGTCGAGATGAGCCTGCTGTCGGCGCTGGACGGATTCGAATACGACGCCAGCAAAGGGCGCTTCCGGGCATACCTCAGGACGGCGGTCGTCCGGGCGATGGGCCGCAAAGCCAAAAAAGAAGAACGCCAGGGCGAAAACATGGACCCCAACGCGTTCGATTATTTAGCGGCTGTCAAAGACAGCGACAACGACGAAAAGTGGGAACAGGAATGGCGCATGCATCGCCTCCGCTGGGCCCTAAGAGAAATCGCCCCCGAGTTCGAAGCCCAAACGCTGGAGGCGTTTAAGCTCCACGTCCTCGGAGGAAAAACAGTAGACGAAACGGCAGAAGCGTTAGAGCTAAGCAAAGCCAGCGTCTACCAAGCCAAATCAAGAGTCCTCAAAAGAGTAAAATCCCGCCTCGACGAAGTCGATCCGGATGAGGATATGTGAATAGGCCAGAGGATCTGATTCAGCGAAGCGTCACTCATCGCAGACGATCGCTACTTTATTGAAATTGCTTGTGCGAGCCATCGCATTGAGGCGGCTTGCGGGAATGTCCGCAGGTGCAGTCGTTTATTCCCTTTCCATCAAGAATCTGCTGTGAGTATTTTTCAATTCTTGACGTTCGAGTCTTGGATTGTTTGGCCGAAGAAAAATAAAGGAGATATCCTCTTTGCCGTCCAGGAGTCAAAGCAGCGAATGCGGTTTTAAGAGCAGGACTTTCGTTCAGCTTGATCTCAAGTTCATCAGGAATGTCGAATTCTGAAATTTCCTTGAACGTGACTTTCAAGCCGGCCTCTTCGACATCGCGGGATTCATGGATGAAGGCGCTCAAGATGGGTTCCATCTCAACAATTTCTCGAACAGAAGTGAACCGAATCAGGCGCGCCGCCTGCGTATTCTTCCCGGGTTTGGCCAGAATATTTTTGACGTCTTTGAGCAGGGCTCCTTTGAAGAAACTAAGCGTACAGTATTCCTTAAACCTGCCGATCATGACGACGTTGCTATCTTGATGTGTGTAGCAAGGCGTGCGCCATTTCAATTCTTCGGTGAGACCACAATCAAGTACGATCCTCCTCAATTCGCGTAACTCTCCCTGCCACTTTTTTGACTTCCTCAGATATTCATCAACCTTTGGATTCTTGTTCTTCATGGAGATGTATTCTCAAAAAGTGTAAACGCTGCACCACGCACGTTCGGCTGTCCATTTCGGCACGGTTTAAGTTTAATTACGACGAGAGTCTACTCATTTCATGATACCGGTAGGCCATAGCCCCATTTCGTTTTAAGACATATTTCTGTGGGCAATATCTTCCACGAGTATTTGCATTTGCCAGATATCAGACCAAACATGCAGAAGTCGGGGCTTTCATAAGGCCATGCTTGACCGTAGGACATGCATTTCACACGCACCTTGTCAAAACGCCCAGCTTGCTTGGCTATACCATCTTGGACCGCCTTTGTTTTTGCGGTGGTTCGGGGTGAAGGAGGGTTTTTCCCTCATTTTTTTCTGGTCGGAGTTTGCGCTGGTTTTTGGCTCGGTCCCCTTGGGGTTGGATGGGGATTATGGGCATGCCGTGTTATTGGGGCTCTTGGGCGTTTATGGGGCCTTGGTGGGGTTGGGTGATGCACAATCGGGGATCGACTGGCATTAGAATAGACGACATGACCGAACCCGACGGGATTGATTTCAACCAGGACGAGCTTGCGGATGAATTGCGCGAAGCGTTTGGGATTGGGGCTGCGGACGATGGTGTTCCGTTTGACCTTAATCTCGACACCCACGTTGCGTCCAGCGAGGCGGCTGTCAAATTGTGCGATACGGATCGGTTGGCTGTCGGCACTCGGATCGGCGACTTTCGGATTATCGAAGAGTTGGGCCATGGCGGGATGGGCGTGGTTTATCGAGCCACGCAGCTTTCGCTCGATCGCGAGGTGGCGCTGAAGGTACTGCCGAGTCGCGCGCGGCAGGGGCGCACTGCCATCCAACGTTTCCGAAGCGAAGCGCGGGCGGCTGCCCGTTTGCACCATACGAATATTGTGCCGGTGTTTGCGCACGGCGACGACGACGGGCATTTCTATTACGCGATGGATTTGATCGAAGGCGGCAGTCTCGATCAGGCGATTCGCCATCGCACGCGCTTGCTTAGTCCGTCGAATCGAACGTTGATCGAATCGGTGGGGCTGGGCGGTTCTGGTTTAGGCGGTTCGTCGGCGGCAGAGACGATTCATATCGAGCGTATTGAATCCGCTGAAACGCAACCGTCTAAAAATCTTCAGCCATCCAAGGGTTCGCAGCCGACCATTCGTTCGGCGGCATCATCAGATATCGCGCCCGCAAACGAAGCGGACGGTATCGACGTCAAGTCGCTGCAACGCGCATCGTCGGACTATCGCCACTTGGCTGGTTTGATCGCTGACGTTGCAGACGGTTTGGACCATGCGCACAGCCAAGGCGTGATTCATCGCGACATCAAACCGCACAACCTCTTGGTCGGCGAAGATCAACGCTTGCACATCACCGACTTCGGGTTGGCGCGTCTGGTCGATGAACCGACGTTGACCGCCAGCGGTGAAGTGATGGGCACACCGTTTTATCTTTCGCCGGAAATGATCGACGCATCGGTGGGTGGCGTGGATCATCGGACGGATATCTATTCGCTCGGTATCACGTTTTATGAATTGCTGACACTGCGTCGCGCGGTGACGGGTGAAACGCGCGATCAGATTTTAACGGGTATTCGAACGCAGCAACCGTCGCCACCGCGCAAGCATGACGCTCGCATTCCAAAAGATCTGGAGACGATTTGCCTTAAGGCGATGGAGAAGGATCCGAAGTATCGTTACGCGACGGCAGGCGCGATGGCGACGGATCTGCGACGCTTTGCAGAGGGCCGTCCGATCCTCAGTCGCCGCATTGGTTGGGTCGGTCGCGGGATCAAGTGGGCCAAGCGGAACAAAGCCGCATCTTACGCTCTGGTAACGACTTGTGTGATGATTCTCTTTGGGGCGGGCTTGGCGTTGAGTGTGGCTGGTTCGCGGCGGGAGCGGGCGGCAGGGCTGATCGACGACGCATTCAATCAGCTTGTCTACAAGGATTACCACAATACGGATGCGGTGGCTTCGCTGCTTGACGAGTCGGAAGCGATTGGTGGCGATGCGTTGGACGTTGCGCTGTTGCGGGCGATGTCGGGCGGATGTTTGCAAGGCGACAAAACCAAATGCGCAGACGCGATCGAGCAGATTGAAACCGCGCGCGTGGAACATGGCGACAATGCCGAACTGCTTTACGCGCTGGCGTGCATGTACGACCGTGACGAGCAGGAAACGGAAGCGATTGCATTGATCGAACAAGCCGACGCGATCGAAAACATTTCAGCCGAGGCCTGGTTCCTGCGCGGGTTGGCGCTTCATTGGGATGATCAGGACGAAGCGATCGGTTCATATCAAGAAGCGCGCGACATGCGGGCGATGGATGGCGAGTTCTTCCCGCAGGCAAGCCTGCAACTGGGTCGTGCGTACAATCAGCGGATGTTTAGATTTAGAGAAAACGTCGACTACGCCGATGCGCAAAGAGCGCTGTCAGCCGTCATCGACAGCAAGGTGTATGGCGGATACCCGTACTATCTTCTATCGATCGCTGAACGGTTGAACGGTGAGATTCTTCGCGGCAGCGACGGAACGCGCGACGATGAAAACGCGAATGAGTACTTCGAAAGATCGCTCGAAGTCGCGCGCGAGGGACAGGCGGTTGACCCCGATAATCCGAGCCCACACTCGGCAGAGGCCTTCACGCTGGAAGCGATGGGGCGATACGAAGAGGCCATCGCTGCGCAAACGACGGTGACGAACAAGGGCGACGAGCGCGAAGACCGTTGGTGCGAAGCGCTGCACTACCGGTGGCGGTTGTACTATTGGCTGGACGAACATGACAAAGCAATGGCGGACGTTGAATCACATCGCGATTGCAAACAGCTAGGCCCGACATATCTCTACGATCACGTGTACCCGATGTTGATCGAAGTCGAACGAGGCAACGTCGAGAAAGCGTACGACCATGCCAACGCCATCACGGAGGCAGCACAGAATGAAGCGACTTCGGTGATCTGGACGGCGACGTGCCTGCGCTTGCTGGGCGATAGCAAGGCTGCCGATCAACATTTGCAAAAGGCGGCAGACGACATTGTTATCGAGCCAGGCCCCGAACCGTTTGAAACCGTTGAGTGGAAGCAGGCACTTTGGGCGATGGTTCGAGGTCAAAAATCGCTTGCCGAATTAGGAAATCTGGCTGAGCAAACAGACCACCCGTGGAGATTGCGCGGTGAAGCCGAGTTCCATGCAGCGGCGATGGCTTTGGCTGATGGTGATCGAAAATCGGCACTTGAAGGGTTTGAGCGTGCTTATCGGTCCTTCGATCGGGCCTTTCGATACACGTATCACGCCGAAATCCTGCTGCGAAAGATGCAGACCGACGCCGATTGGCCGCCATGGATCGGAGCGAACGGTCTTGATTCGGACGGATCAAATGTCGTAAAACCATAGGTTGGCGAATATATGGGGAAAATTCCTTGAGAAATCAAAGTCCAGACGAGAGATACGAGGCATTTCAGGTACTGACGCGTTTTGGGCATTCTGCTCAATACGGTCATGCCATTGCGTTGTTCGCGGTGGTGTGTGGGTTGGCTGTCAATGCATTCGGGTCTCCGCCGACCGATCCGGTTTCGACCCCGTTATTTACGTTCGACGCGAATTCGCCCTCCGTCACATTGCCAAGTGCCACCCTTCATCCAGATGAAGTCTTGCGCATCTTTCAACCTGACCTTCAACCCGAACCGGCGTTTAATTCAACAAACATCGGACTTGGTCAACCCGGCGATGATCTGGACGCCATGTCGTTTTCAAAGGGGTCGATTCCACCCAATCAGGAATTCATTTTCATGTTTGCAGTTGACCGTAATACAACCGGGGATGTTCCGCCGAACCCCGTATTGCGCTCGAGTGAAGTACCGTACAATGTTGCCGACCAGGCGGCGCGCGGTCATGCTGCCGCAGATGCGTTTATTACGCTGAGTGGTTTCACCGTGAATGGTCCAGCCGCGCGAGCGTTGAGGGGCCCCGTTTTGTCTAATTCGCAATCGAAGAACCAATACGACGAAGGCGGGCATGATTTCGGAGGTAAGCCCGAAACGGGGTCGAGAGATTATTCCTCCGCCCCTGAGGATGGTGTCAACGGCATGGCATACGAGATGCCGGAAAGTGCTCGAGGTGCGCCCGGCCCGATGCCCGCGTTCTTTTTCTCAGTAGCACCAATGTCGCCATCGCTGTTGACGCTTCCCGGAAACTCGCCGGCTGACATTTTCGTTCACCCTGATCCGTTCGTTCCCGGTATTTCACCGCAACGCTTTACTTCGGCGGCTGACATCGGGCTTCAGGCCACTGACAATATCGATGCGCTGCTCGTACTCGATCATGACGACAACTGGCAATTCAATGATGGTGACGTGATCTTTCTGTCTTTGTCACCTGGGTCGACTTCGTTGGGCGGTCCTGTGCCGATTCCCAATATCAGTTCAAATGGTGCGGCAGATATTCTTTCTGCGCGTTTTATCGATCCGGTAACCGTGGTCCTGGAAGTGTTCGCGCCGGCTGACCAACTCGGTCTGATCGCCGATTCCGATAACGTAGACGCGCTGGAGATGGTGTTCTGCACCGATCCACTGGCTTGCGGGCTGGGGGCAGGTATTCGGCTGATCAAGGGCGACTGGGACAATGATGCAACCGTTAATATCAACGATTTTCCCAACTTCGTGACCTGCCTGTCGGGTCCGGAAACGGTTGACCTTTCAAGTGGATACGACCCACTTTGCCTCGATGTATTCGACTTTGAATTCGACGACGATGTGGATCTGCGCGACTTTCATCGGTTCCAGTTCGTTTTCGCGCCATAAGTACAACTTTCTGATACCACCTCATATTTCCTGATAGATACATTTTAGACATGGTCCATCCCCGCATGTGCGCGCTCGGTCGAAGACGCCTTCATATATAATGCGAATAACCGGCTTTGAGCGATTGAAGTTCGGCTGCCTGTTTCGGTATGCTATGGCTATGGCGGAGTCTCAGGATGTGAATCGGTTTGGTCGGTGGGGGCAGGAGTACTGAACCGAGGCAGTGCATTTGTTTTTCGGCTCTGACGCGTTGGTGGGTTTCAAGGGTCGCGGGTCGTTCTTGACCCGTGCAATTCCAGTTCAGGCGTACGACCCAGTTCAGGCGTACGACATAGCGTGGCATGATGAGGATGGTAGAGTTGTTTCCAGCCAACCGGCATGGAGAGGGGAAGTCGTGAAGAATATCGCAAGCATCTTCAACACCAAAAGCGCGCATCGCGTACTGTGGGTATGCGTCCTCGTACCGCTTTTTGCTGTTTCGTTGGCACAAGCCGATGTGACCCGTTCATTCATCTTTGAAGGCAGCCAAGTAGTCCCACCGACCGGAAGCATCGCGGCGGGTCAGGGTGCGGCGACGTTGAATTCGGCTGAGACGGAGTTGGATTTTGCTGTGCTTCATGGCGTGACCGACGCGACTGGTGCCACGGTGTACGCTGCCGATGTGGGCAGCAACGGATCGACGCCACTTTTTTCGTTGGTGTTGGTCAATGATTCGACGTTCAACGGTACGTGGATGATCGATTCTAACGGTGTGGCTGATCTTGAAGCCGGTCGTCTTTATGTGCAGATCGAGTCGAGCCTTTTTCCCAATGGCGAGGTTCGTGGGCAAATCGCGGTGAACCCCAATCCGGGTCCGGGCGACGTGATCTTGACTGAAATCATGTACAACCCGCTCTCTCCGGAGGGTAACTTTCCGAACCCGCCATTTGCAGCCAACCCCGAATGGATCGAACTGTTTAATACCACGTTCACCGACATTCAGATTGAGGGTTGGTTCTTTCAGGATGAAGACGTTGAAGACGCCGCGCCATGCACCGCCTTGCAAAGCGGAACGTTTCCTTCGTTTGTGCTGCGTTCTTTTCAAACGGTAGTGATTATTCCCGACGGCGCGGAACTGAATGGTGAATCGCCAAGCGTTGCGGACTTCAAGACCTCGTGGAACCTTGGCCCGGAAATCAACGTCATTCAGCTTAACTCGAACGGAACGACCGGCGGCGCAATCGCCGGTCGGAATCTTTCGAACAGTCCGGTCAATGACGGCTTTGCCAATGATCTTCCATTGATACCCAATCCACCGCTATGGACCCCGTGCGGTATCTTCGAGCAAACCGACAACGAAATCCTGACGCTCAACGACGGCACTCAGATCATCGATGTCGTTAATTATGGCGATGAGTTTGACACGGCAGTGGGCCCAACAGATTGGCCCGATCCGCCACCGGGTGCAAGCATTCAACTCGTTCCAGCCGACTATCCGGCACTTCCTCCTGAAGATGTTTCGAGCTTTACGGCGGCGGGCAATGATGATCCGTTGAACTGGATCGGGCACAACATTGGCGACCTTGCCGGTGGTAAGCAACAATCGGTGGCGGCTGGCGTTTATCACGGTAATGACATTGGATCGCCCGGTTTTCTATACGGCGCGTCGACCGGCAATCAATCCCCAATCTCCGTAGGTGAGCAAGTTGTCATGGCCCCCAGCGGTGTCGAAGAAGTTGTGATGGACGGTACAGATAACACGCGTCCTTTCTTCGGGTTGCTTTTGTACTTGGTCAAGACGCTTCCTCAAAACGGCGATCTGTTTGCGGTGGCTGCCAGTGACCACTTGATCACGCCCGCGGATATTTCAGGAAACGGATACTTGATGCCGATGATTCCGTTCGACCTCGTGCGTTACGAAAACAACGGAACCTGTGGCATGGATTCTTTTACGTTCTCGACGTTTGATGGAATCCTCGAGTCCGACCCGGTGACGGTCGAATTCTTTGTGCAGTGCGGAGACGTGGTCATCACCGAGATCATGTACAATCCCGATTCGACGGAGAATAATCCTTCAGAAGCCGAGTGGGTTGAACTTTACAACAATACCGATTCGCCGATCGACCTGGCCGGTTGGTACTTGGCCGACGACGTAACGCGCAGCGGTGACTTTCCATCGTATATCCTCGGGGCGCGTTCGTCGGTGGTGGCGATTCCGTTCGTCGGAGATGAAACCGAATACCTGAACGGTTGGGGTTCGCAGTATTTACAAATTACATCAAGCGGCGACACGGGCAATGGCGGAATCGCCGGGTCGAACCTTTCTAACGGTGGCGAGTCGTTGCGTATCGTCAAACCCGGTGGGGCAACCGAACAGGTCACTGACGCAGTGTTCTTTAAGAGCGGTTTCGTCGATCCGCTTTGGCCGCGACTCAGTCCCGATGGACCGAGTATCTACATTTTACCATCGGTCGCATACGATGCGCTGGCCAATGACGACCCGCTGGCTTGGGACAAGTCGATCAATGGTCAAAACGGTGCGGCGCTGGTTGAATTGACGACTGTCTACAACGGCGATGACATTGGTTCGCCGGGGTTCCTGCAAGGATTGTTCCAGGGGCCATGCTTCCCGTTCGGGTTCAGTCACGACGGTAACCGTGACTTCACCGTAGACGGTGCCGACTACGAACACTTCGACTTGTGCTCGTTCGGACCGGATCAGACAATGCCGCTTAACTGCGATTGTTTCGATACCGACAGCGATGGCGACCTCGATTTGATCGACTTTGCAGATTTCCAGATCAATTTCGATTGATTCGGTAGGCCAAAACTCGCCTGCATCACTCAGCGGATCAGAGCATTTCTCGATGCTTTGGTCCGTTCTTCATGCGCGTCTATGCATGCGCGAGTCGCATACCGCTCAGCGTTTTGGTTTCGGGTTGAATCGCATCTTGAGGCTGCTAAGTTGTCGGACTGACCCAACGTCCGGGATCGGGCGAATGCAGCAGGAGTTTTGCGATGAAACTTTCAGAACGGGTGGAAGCCCTGGCCGAGTCAGCCACCTTGGCCGTCACTGCGAAAGCGGCACAATTAAAAGCCGAAGGCGTCGATGTGGTAAGCTATGGAGCCGGCGAACCGGACTTCGATACGCCCGACAACATCAAGCAAGCCGCCATTCGCGCGATCAATGAAGGGCAAACCAAGTATTCCAAACCAGCCACCGGTATCGCACCGGTCAAAGCGGCGGTCTGCGAAAAGCTCGCCCGCGAGAACGATCTGTCGTACGAGCCATCCCAAGTCATCGTAACATCCGGTGGAAAAATGGCCTGCTACCTGGCAATACAGGCATTGGTCAATCCCGGTGACGAAGTGATTATCCCCGTGCCGTACTGGGTCAGCTATCCCGAGATGGTGAAGTTGGCTGGCGGGGTACCGGTTTTTCTAAATGGTGACGAGAACGACAGCTTCAAATTTTCGCCGGCGATGTTGGAAAGTGCGATTACTCCCAGGACGCGAATGCTGATATTCAATTCGCCGAGTAATCCTGGTGGGTTTACGTATCACCCGCACGAAGTCGATGCCATCGCCGACGTTGTGACAAAGCATGACATCGTGACGCTTTCCGATGAAATTTACGATCGGCTGCGATACGAAGGTCAGGGGTTCAAGAGTTTTGCAGCCACCAATGCCAAAGCGTACGAGCAGACGCTGACCTTGATCGGTGCGTCGAAGACGTATTCGATGACCGGGTGGCGAGCGGGTTACGTTGCCGGTCCGCAGTCAATCGTCAAAGCAATGGCCAAGCTGCAAAGTCAATCCACCAGTGGGGCGTGCACGTTTGTGCAGCATGGTTTGATCGAAGCGCTCACCGGCGATCAGTCAGCCGTCGAGCAAATGCGATCTGAATTCGAGAAGCGGGCGTTGCACATTCATCATCGGTTGACATCGATCTCTGGCATATCGTGCAATAGACCCACCGGCGCATTTTACGTATTCCCCAATGTTTCGCGGACTTATGACAAGATTGGCGTGACCAATTCCGTCGATTTTTCAAAGGCGGTATTGGAAAAAGCGCACGTTGCGGTTGTGCCCGGTGCGGCATTTGGAATGGATGCGTGTGTGCGCTTCAGCTTCGCGTGCAGCATGGAACAGATCGATAAGGGTTTGGATCGGTTGGCTGATTTTTTGGCTTAGTCGTTCAGACTGGATCGATTAACACGTAGGCTAGCGGTCATATCGCACGTGCCCAAAGTTAAGAGGTTGTGTTTGAAGGTTGCTGAGCCGTTTGTGCGTCGATCTATTTCAGCGCGCCCGATTCCTTCCACCATGCCAGCGTTTTAGGGATGCCGGCACTGAGGGGGGTTTGCGGATCGTAGCCAAGTAATTCGCGGGCCTTGCTGATGTCGGCGACGTAACGCATCACTTCGCCAGATCGCGATGGTTCGTACGTCACTTGCGGTTCCTTTCGCAGTCCGAGCGAGATCAGATTGACCAGATCGACAAGTGTCCAGCCTTGTCCATATGCTAGGTTGATCGTTTGGTTGCTGACTTTGCCAGCCACCAATCGGTCGATACCGGCCAACACGCCAGCCGCGCAATCGTCTACATAAGTGAAATCGAGCACCTTCTGCTTGCCAAACACCGTGATGGGTTCATTCCTGTTGATGTAATCGATGAACAGTGGTGTGACGCGCTCCATCCGTTCTGCGTCGTTGTCGTAACGACCGTATACGTTGCTGAAGCGAAACACGAGATACGGCAGATTGTAGCATTGGTAGTACGAATAGACGAAAGCTTCGCCGGCGATTTTGCTGGCGCTGTATGGGCTTTCTGCGACGACGAAATCGGCTAGATCTTCGCGGGTGATGTGATGATGAATGTCCCCGTAAACCTCGCGCGAGCTGGCAAAGATGATTGGCGTTTTGTTTTGGCGGCAGTATTCCAAGACGTTGAACAATGTCTTCACATTGTCCATCGCGCGGTCGGGTTGCTCGACCAATTCAAACACCTTGGCGTTGGCAGCGAGGTGCAACACGACATCGAACGGTCCTTTTGGGATATCCGCAACACTGGCGGTGGCCAGGTTCATCTTGACCGTTTCGATATCGTTGGTCCACGAATTCTCGCGGTTGTCGATACCCACCACCCGATCGCCGCGGGCGAGCAGTGCCAACCCAACGTTCGTGCCAATCTGTCCGCTTGAACCGGTAACCAATACGTTCATGCCATACGCTTCCTTGATGATTTAACGTTTGACATCGTTCGTTGGTTCATTGATGTCGCTTTGGAAAGTGTCTCGAAGGATGAGAATCGCTCTGAATCATGCATCGAGCGACGTCTGTTCTATGTGTGGTATCTGTTCCATGCCGCGAATGCGCTCGACCACGTTCGTCGTGCTTCGCCCTGAAAGCAGAGGAATGAGCCTAACCTCGCCACCCTGCCCGGTGACGAATTCCCGCCCGACGACGCCTCGGTCAGCCCAGTCCTCACCCTTGGCCAACACATCGGGGCAAACCTTCTTGATCAGATTCAACGGATCGGGTTCGTCAAAGAGTGCGACATAATCGACGCTGGCGAGACCGCCCAGGACTGCCGCCCGATCCAACTCCGAGTTGAACGGACGATCGTCGCCTTTGTCCTGCAATTTCACCGACGCATCGGAATTCAAGCCTACCACAAGCAACGAACCGGTCTGGCGACATCGCGACAGAAAGTCCACGTGGCCAGCATGTAGAATATCAAAGCAACCGTTCGTAAAGACCACCGTCTCGCCACGATCGCGACGCAACTTCAGTTCGTTGACCAGTTCATCAACCGATCGAAGTTTGCCGCGACGGTTGCGGGATTCCAAACGCAACTCGGCAAGCACTTCGTCGGCAGGGATGGGCACGCAGCCGAACTTTTCGACTTCCAATCCACCGGCAATGTTCGCGAGTTTGACGGCATCGTGCATGGATGCACCGCCTACGATCGCGGCGGCCAACATCGACAAGACGGCATCGCCCGCACCGGTGTTGTCGTAAACGCTGCGGGGCCGGGTGGGAACGTGAATCCAATCCTTGCCATTTTCGACGATGACCGCACCTTCGCGATCGAGCGTGACGACGATGGACTTTGCCCCCAAACGTTCGCGGAGCGCTTCGGCGTCGGCAGCGATGTCGGATAACGCAGACGACGTCCTGCCGACGACCATCGACAACTCCGCGCGGTTGGGCGTCAGGACGGTGGCGTTTTTGTATCGTGTGTAATCCGACAGGCGGGCTGGGTCGACTAGTACCGTTTTGCCCAATCGATTCGCCGCAGCCACGACCGCAGAAACCAATTCATCGGTGACGACGCCCTTGTCATAGTCTTCTATGCATACCGCATCGACTTGCTCGACGGCACTCACGGCGATTTTGGAAATGGTCTTGCGATCGGTTTCACTCAGCGGTGCCGTCGTTTCTTCATCGACGCGCATCAGTTGCTGACGGTGTCGATGTTGGGCCAATCCAACGAAACGCGTCTTGGCGATGGTAGGTCGATCTTCGACTTCGACAATATGATCGCACACAGCCCCCGCATCGGTGAGTAGTTTTCTCAAACGTTTTCCGGCTGGGTCATTGCCGACGACACCGCAGACCACCGGGTCGACGCCCAGGGCATTCAGACATGCCGCCACGTTCCCGCTTCCACCGACGGCATCGCTGCGTTCGACCACGCGCAGAACCGGAACCGGCGCTTCGGGACTGATGCGCTCGGCGTCGCCGTACACGTAGCGGTCGAGGATCAGGTCACCCACGAGCAGCACGCGTTTGGAAGCCGCATCTTTGACGAAAATGTCAAGTTCCTGAGCCATCAGGGGGAATCTCCGGGGAACGTCTCACGCGAATCGCCCATGCTAAGAATGTCGGTGGAATCGGTCAATAAATGAGCGGCTGGCAGCGGGATGGCGCGTGAGATTATGACGGTTGTGCCGGAACGGGAACCACCCAGAAGGCATGTACGAGCCGGCAGTCTTGGGCGCGGGCGGCGAATGATTCTGCGGATTGTCGATCGTCGAAGAGTTCGAACAGGACGGAACCTGCACCGGTGACGCGGATGTGTTCGGTTGCGAAGTTGGATTCGATCAGGGCATCGCGCATGGCTTTGATGTTGGGGGCGACTTTGAAGACGGTTTGTTCCAACTCGTTGTGCAAATAAGGTGCGATGTCCTTTGCCAATTTGCAGTGAGTGATTACGCGAAGGTCATCGGTGCGTTCCACCGGCTTGCACTCTTTGTAAACTTCAGGCGTTGAAACGTGATCGCCTGACGAGACGAGCGCCGCGTATCCCCGCCAATTCATTTTGACCGGTTCGATGATTTCGCCGTGGCCACTCGCAATGGCGCCAGAAGGCCACAAGAAGAACGGCACATCCGATCCCAACTCCGCACCGACTTCGGCCAGCCGACTTCGGTTCCAACCCAATCGCCACACACGGTTTAGCGCGATCAAGGTCGCTGCGGCATTGCTGCTTCCCCCGCCCATGCCAGCACCGACCGGGATGCATTTTGATAAATGAACGCGACAACCACGTTTGATGCCGGCGCGGCGCATGAGTGTGTCGGCTGCCCGGTGTACGAGGTTCGATGCGTCGCAAGGAACACTTGCGTCGTCGCAAGTCAGTTCGATACCGGCGTCGGTTGCCTCGACCGTGAGTTCATCCTCCAGTCCAACGGATACCATCAGCGAGCGGATGTCGTGGAACCCGTCGTTGCGTTTGCGGAGTACTTGTAGCGACAGATTGATTTTACCAGGTGAGCGAATGTTCAAACCGCGTTGCAACTTTCCAAAGGTTATGGGAACCAAAACGTCCGGATAGGTTTAGTCGTGTCGATGCGTTCGAGCAACCCCGTATGGCAACTTGCACGGTCAAGCGTACGGCAGTGATTCGGTGTCGGTGTGTTTCGCATAAGCAACACGAAGTCGCTTTAGATGACGTCAGAATCATCCTTCGCGTTCGTTTGGGAAACACGCCCGCACATTCGGCCTTTCGTCGGCATTTGCGAGTCGCGTGTTAAGTTTTTGTCATGCAGGGGTTTGCGCTCAGCGTTGAGACAATTGTGCGCATCGCCAGCCAACTTGCAACACACGTTGCACACAGGCCCTCATGAGGGAGGGCACCGGTCTGAATCTGTGCCACGAGGAGGCGGATGGTGATGCAACCAATCGAACCAACGGGGTTAAATCCGAGTTACAAACCGCAAAGTCTCGATGGAGCCGCGCTATCGTCTGCGGGTTCGCAGCAAGCCGCGTCGCAACAGTCGATCACGCAAGAGACGTCGGTCAGTCAATCCATCTCGATGTCGTCAACGACCACGCGCACGACGATGGTGCAGGAGCAGGTCGGCGCGATGCTTGAATCGATCAGCCCCGAAATGGCGCAGAACAATCAGTATCTTAAATTGCTCATCGCAGCGCTGATACTCAATGCTCTGCTCAATGGGGACGAGTCGGCAAGTCAAAGCGGGCAGGGTACGATGCAAGCGCTGGAAGATCTCGCTGGTGGCAAGAATAATTCGTTCTATCTTGCGATCGAAACCTCGACCAACACCGTGCAGATTCAACAAATGTCATCACGACTGGATTCCGCGCAAGCCGTCCAGTCTATCTCGCAATACCAATCCAACAGCGGACAAACGGGCGAAGCGCAATCGGGCGACCAAATGGACATTGCCGGATAACCGTGATCGGCAAAACGCCGAAATCAAAAAACGGCATCACGGTGCGCGCCGAAAACCACTCCCCGAACCATAACCCTATCGCACGCAACACCTTCGACGACCCCACCAAGTCAACCTTGATCCCATAAGGTCGAAACAAGGTTCATCGCCCCATCGTCACCGTTGACGGACCCAATGCAAATCGATACGTTTGTCAGTCACAAACAACCATTTTGCCTTCGACAAGAGCGCAAAATGAAAGCCGCCCCCATCGTCTAGCGGCCTAGGATATCAGGTTCTCATCCTGAAGACAGGGGTTCGAGTCCCCTTGGGGGTATAAGCGTTTGAATCGTAACAGCTTATGATTTCCGTTTCGGTTTTCACTTCCCACAATCCGTCGAGTCTGTCCACTGATTGTCCACTGTTTTCATTTCAACTAGTGAGTAACAATGAGAATTAGTGATTCGTGCCGGCGTTTTTGACCTGCAAATGCGATTCGCACTGAGGCCGTTTTGGCCATAGTCGGCGGCTTAGAATCAATGCTCCTCAGCCACAATGCCCATGGACTAACACGAATACTGTCATACAACACCGAGAAAAGGTCACCTAATCGTTGGTCGCCACTTCCGCAGCCGTTCCGCCTCATGTGAATCTTCGTGGGATTGAAGGCGGTGGTCAATGACGGATTGCCATCGTTGCTGCTTCTCTTTCGGCAATTTCGTGTCCAGTTTCGCCTTTATGAATTCAGAGGGCTTCCACTGAAACAACGGTCGCACAGGTCCGACCTTTGAACGAAAATGGTCCGCTTTCGCGACAGCCTCTTGAATCGCCGTGATGCCTGCATCGCAAGGAAAATACGCCATCGCGTTCAGTACGTCCTGCTGAACTCGTATTGCCGCTTCCGGAGTTTGGACGTCAACTCGGGATGCGCTATCGAATATATGAGTAAGCACAGGGATCGACGCCTCATCACCGATGATAGTGAGCGCTTCGAGTGCGCGGTGCTTGTAGTTAACCCGTGAGGATGGATCGTACGGAGCGAGCACCTCATATTCCCATGCCAGGCGGTAAGCCGGATCAACATGATCGTAGTTCAATTGGTAGGCCATGGGAGCACGAGCACCGGGAATTGGCTTATGATAAGCGGCAACAGCCTCAAAGTGCTCCGGATGTTCCCGCATATCGTTTGCGATTTGCTGTAATACCGAGTCGAAGAGGCTCGACTCTGAAGTATTGGTCGGTAATTCCCGGAGCATGGTTGTGAATTTATCGCGCATTTCCCGGAGTGTCGCCTGCATATTTTTGCGATCGAGTAAGTCTGATGAGAGAAATAATTCGGGCTGTCGAGCGAGTTCATCGAACGACATGGTCGCCACGGACGTCTCAGAGAGTTTTCGATCAGGCTGAGGCACATCTTGTGATCGCGCGGAATCCGCAATTGAAGCAACGCACAACAACACAATCAGGATTGTTTTTAGTCGTCTTGAATTCATCATGGTAGATTCTCCCACCAGTTTACACTAGGAAAGTGTCGCTTTGTATTGGTACCGCAATGAACTTCGCCTGTTAGCCTATGATACATATTCCAGTCGTCTATAAACACTTTGTTGCTGATCGATGCGGCCACATTGGCTTCGAAGATATCCTCGTTCATGGCGTTACGTGGACCAAATTGCTTGGGGAAATAGATTTTTCCATTCACCGGTTGGAAATTGGCAAGACCGGGATTGAAAGCGATGGCGCTGCGCAACATAGGGAACGAGCTGTGGGAATGCTCGCCCATAAACAAAGTCGGTAATTCCACGGAACTCAGCACAACACCAGCTGCCGTATCAAGTTTGGATTTAACGTCATCGATGATTGGTTGCACTTCGTTGAGATTAAAGTTGATAAAGTTTGTGTCGGCAAGCACTTCCGTGACAGTAATGAGAGCCGGCGCGCCTTTATCCCCAGTGTCGTCAGCCCAGAATTGGGTTCCTTCTACGAGGACATAGTTGTCACCCGCCTGCGGATTGATATACCAACTAGTTCTGCTGACGAAGTGACCCTGTTTCGCTGAGTTTTGGAACGCGGAATACGCTGTCCCGTTCTCTAACACGGTCGTGCCCGTATTCCAGACTTGATCCACTTCGATGAATCCATTGGCCTTGGTGGCGATGTGGGCCACTTGTCCTGCGCCTGCGCCGCTGTAGATGCGAACGTATTCCCAGGGCGCGGTCGTCAAGTCAATTCCAGTTTCAAGTCGCGTGTTGGACGTGGCATTGGCGGATGCTACGCCAGCCTGAGGTCGATTTATGCCGGTGGCAAAGAACACCGATCGCGGTAGGTCTGCGGGTGGGATGGCATTGAGTAGGTCGATGGCGCGTGTCGGGCTTTCAATTCCAACGGCACCGCTGGGGAGGAAGCCAAATATCTCGTCCACATGACTGACGGCTAGCCAACCAGTTGGTATATCGAAAGGCTCCTGCACCTCCTGATCGACGAAGAACTGCCGAAGGTCGTCAGAACGAGTGCTTCCGACGCAGATACGTCCGCGTGGATGGGTTGCTGTAGGCGGTAGCAATTCGATGTTACCGCCATAGTTGCCTTCGACTGCTAGGCCAAACCTGACACCGAATTGAAATGTCGCCGTGGTATCATCCAGAAGATTTGATTCAGGCCATGTCGGCTGATCGCTATGATAGTCGTATGGCAGCCTGAATACGCTGTACATCTTCGATTGGCCTGGACGATGGGTGTAGCCAACCTCGATGTGATCTTGCAGCCATTGGTTATTCGGATTTATGTCGTAGGCGATTTCGGTGAGCTGCATCGAACCACCCAAGCCGGTGCGGAAATCGTCGTTATTCCGAAGGGTGGGGGGTACAGGAGAGGGGATCAACGAGGCATAAACATCGGTGGTGGCCTCGTTGTGCGAAATCATTTGCCAGGGGGCAACTTTCAGTCGCACTTCGTCGGACATAATGACGTGCGTATCTCGCCGTAGCTCAAGTGTCAGATCGACCTCTCCGTCGAATGCATTCCTCGCTCCAGTGTGGCGATAGAACATTCCTTCCAAGCCGAAGTCGTGTTTATTGTCCATTTTGATCCGACTGGTCACGTTAACTTCTTTCGCCGCCGCTGTGCCACCGACCACCCGATCGCCGAGTGACCCTAAGATCACTGACTTGTTAGCCAACCGCTCCTCGAATACGTGAATCGACTGGGCGTCTTCCTTCGACGCAACCTTGAGCCAGTATGAATATTCACCGGGAAGCGTTACGCCGGGTGCGATCGCCTGCACAACAAGAGGGGTGATGTCATTCTCGTCGCCCATCCCGTTGATTTTCATGTCCTCGTCGATGGGAACCCCATTGGTGTCGCTGAAATTGACGGCGTCATGTTTTCCAGAGACACCGCTGTCGTTGTCGTGATTCACGTTGAAGAAGGCGCCACGATTCTTGCTCCAGTCTGCTTCGTGTCCATCGTCGTCAACCAGGTCCACGTCATTGTCACGATCGGTGTCGACATCAAGATCGCAACGAAGAACAGTGACGACGATCCGGTCACCGCTAATTTCTTCACCATTCATCTTGGTTACGAGTTCCAGCTCGACCTTGCCAACGGTAAATCCCTCGACATACCAGTTGTGATTCAGGTAGGGTGCGGTGCTCGCGAAGAATTGCGGTCGCAGTTCGGTGTCGAACGGAACTTCTTGCCAGTCGTTTCCATTCACCGCGATGACCCGACAGTCACCCGTGCCGGTCTTTCGCAACTCAACGGACATCTGAGCATTATCAGCTAAGAGACTGGGGTTAACGGACCCTAAAGTCAATGACATGTCATCAAGAACGACAATTCCATTGGTATCCAAAGGTGATGGATCGTCAAGATCCGCTAACAGCATCGGAGGTGACGCCCCGTTCAATTTCCCTTCGTCCTGATCGTCATTTCGCATCACCAGTCTTCCAGGTGGTTTGTCTTCCACCGACTCGTCGATAGCGATCGCTGGTGGCGTATTAAATTGGCCATCATTATTGCCGTCTGTCGACAAGTCCGCACGAATGCCAGTCAGTCGCACCGAGTCTTCGCACAAAAATGGGGCATTTCCGCCTCCGCCATCCGGATCGACGCGAATCGTGATCCGATCGGACGGCACACCTCCAACATCGATGAATTCGATCCACACCTTAATCAACTGCTCTGCGCTGGAATCCGAGAAATCTGAGACGCGATGAAGCCCGGCGGAGATAGCGTTACCGCCAAGAAAAAAGGGCGATGGATCACGGTATTGCTGCGAGGTCCAAAGCCTGATCCGATTCTCTTGAAACTCGAAGTGAATCAGCGCAACGTTTCTATCCATTCCGGCCACGTCGATGAATGCAGCCGCAAGATTTTTTTCATTTGGTACGTCAGCGTCGTTGAAGTCAATAATTCCGTCGCCATCATCGTCATTGTCGTTTACGCCCAGTATTCTGCCAGGAAGCATAGGATCATCTTCGATCAATTCTTCGTGGTCGGTAAGATTCGCCTCAAACGGACTAGGTTGCGTATTGTCGCTATCGACGTCAATATCCGTGGAAATCACGGTGATTCTGATTGTGTCGGTATAGCAATCGGGGTTTGAATCGATCTCAGGCGCTACTTCAAAAGTAATATCCACCTCGCCCGCATCTAGCCCCTCAATGTGGTATTCTGACAGCGGTGAATCAAAGTACCACAAGCACGGTTGACCATTCTGAATTTCTTCGCCACTTTTGTCACTCGATTCCCAGATCCTGATAGCACCTTCACCTTCCCAGGTGATCGTCCAGGTCGCAGTTGAAGGGCCCTCAGGCTCGAAGTTTGTATCAACCTTAAAGGGTACCAGATCTTTTTCACCCAATACGGGCCTGTCATTCATATGATAGTCCAAATATTCGTTATCGTTGTCATTGTTGTTGTTTCGACAAACAAACTTGCCCGGTGAGTTGGTTTCTATTTCGTCATCCGATGTATCGATGTCGTCGTCATTGTCACTATCTACCATTAATTCGACTTCGAGTAACTCAACCATTATATCCTTAGAATAGATACAATCCCCTGGCATGTTGGGTGTGCCTTCAATCGCCACAACCGTGACCGTACCCGGCATCGGGCCTGGTACAAAGACACCGTCAATCGGGCCAATTGTCGATCCGGTATCGTCGAAATCGTATAATTTCCAATAGAATTCTGTAAACCCGCATTCGAACCACGAAACGTATGCGTACGCCGGGCCTTCACAATACCGAACCGTATCGGTCGGGCTGCCGTTCAAAACGAGATCGACTTCTGCGATTGGACAACGTATGTTCACCGAGCCGCTCCAATTACAATGGTCACCACGTTTGCCGTCGGGGTCCAAGGTAGCGTAAACGGACAATACGCCCGTCTTAACGCCCGGCGTGATTTGACCTGACAAGGGATCGATCGCCGCACCGCCTAGATTGTCGCCATTGATAAACCAATACACCGTGTCGGCGCACTCGGAATCGTGCCATTTCATTTCGGCTTGCGCCGTATAACATTTAGCGAATTCCGTGATTGTCTTTCCGTTTCGTGTGAACGCGACTTCTCCCTCTGGACAAGTAACCGTGACGCGCAGTTCCGGGTCGCACTTGGTGCGCTTACCGGTGGCCGTTTCTGTGGCGTACAAGTACACAGTTCCAGGCTTGGTTCCCGGTGTGAAGGAGCCACTCAGCGTAATTGTGGCCCCGGTGTCCTCGGGATCAGAAAGAAACCAGTAATTGGCGAGGATACACTCCTCGGTATTGATGGTCGCCTGGGCAGGACCGTCGCAGGTGCGCATGGTCGTGACATGCTTGCCATTCAGGAGCAACTTGGCTGTGAATTCGGGGCAACGAATCTCAATCGTTCCAGTCCACGAACAGAATGAACTGCGGCGCCCTTCCGGATCAGTCGTCGCGTAGACTACCAGCTTGCCGTTCTCGATACCGGGCTTGATCACGCCGGTCGTCCGATTGATGATGGCTCCCCCGAGATCATCGCCGTCGATGAACCAGTAGATGGTCTCAGTGCATTCTGGATCATCCCAATCAACTTCGGCGGTCGCTGTATAGCACCTGGCAAGTTCTTCAATTGTATCGCCGTCCCGCTTGAACACGACGTCACCTTTTGGACAAGTAACGGTGACGGTCAATTCCTCATCGCAAACGCCCGTCGATCCTTCGGCGGTCTCCGACGATCGGATCGTCATCGTTCCCGGCTTGATTCCTGGTGAGAACGATCCCCCCAGTGTGATTGACGCGCCAGTGTGATTCGGGTCCTCAAGGAACCAATAATTTGCAAGGGTGCACTCTTCGGTTTGGACGGTCGCCTGAGCCGGACCGTCGCAGGTTCGCATGGTTGTGACAGACATACCATGAAGTAACAACTTAGCATCGGCATGAGGGCAGCGAATTACGACGGAACCACTCCAGTGGCAGAAGTCACCCTTGGCACCGTTTGGATCCGTCGTTGCGTAGACTGAAAGCAAACCGGTACCAGATCCAGGCGTAATCAGGCCGGATACTTGGTCGACCGTAGCTCCACCGAGATTATCGCCCTCAATGAACCAGTGGACGGTTTCCTGGCAATTCGGATCTTCCCATTCAACGGTCGCGTAAGCAGTGTAGCATTTCGCAAAGTCCGAAACCGGTGCTCCTGCACGATTGAAGACAATCTCGCCTTCTGGACAGGTCACAGTGACGGACATTTCCGGATCGCAGACGCCCCGAGTTCCCAGGATTGTTTCGGTTGCGTACAAAGTCATGGTTCCGGCTTTTGAACCCGGTGAGAATGTTCCACCAGTCGTGACAGAGGCGCCGGTGGCTCCGGGATCATCGAGGAACCAGTAATTTGCCAGGTTGCATTCCTCCGTATTGAAGATTGCTTGTGCAGGCCCATCGCATGTTCGCATGGTAGAGACTGGAGTTCCATTAAGAAGCAACTCCGCTTCACCTTCGGGACAACGAATTAAGACCGATCCACTCCAGTAGCAGTTGTCGCCGCGTTCGCCTTCAGGGTCGGTTGTTGCATAGATGTTCAAGACGCCAACCTCGGTACCGGGTGAGATTTCGCCGGTTGCCTGGTTGATCGTGGCACCGCCGAGATTGTCGCCGTCGATGAACCAATAAACGGTATCGGTACAGAGCGGATCGTCCCATTCCATTGCGGCATATGCGGTATAGCATTTCGCGAATTCGGTGATTGTTTCGCCATCCCGCTGAAAGACGACCGAGCCTTCCGGGCATGTTACGGAAACGGTTGTTTCGTAAGTGCAATCAGGGGACTGGCTCACCGTCGCTCTGAGTTGCAATTGTGCCGGCTGATCACCCGGATTTAGAGTCGAGCCGTTGATCGATGCGTTTCCAGGGTTTGGTCCGACAATCTCCCACTCGACGCCCAAGTAGCAGGTCGAAGGGGAAAAAACGACTTCGAGGGCTGCCAAGTCACAAGTACGCATACTCGAAGTTACGACGCCATTGACTCGCGCTTGTGCGTTTCCAGGCGGACAAGTAATGGTGATCGGGTCTTCCCATTTGCAGGATGTTGGCTCGCCAAGCACGTCAGCGACGTATGTCACGAAATTGAACGATCCCGTAGACGACCCTGGCGCAATCGTGTTTCCGTTGAGCCACGGCCCGCCCGCCGGAAACCGGTTTCCATTTTGGTCTTCAATGTGAAAGGGTAAGAATCCGCAATCCTGCTCGGCACCAGACTGGTCATAAGTCGCAGTGTCACACAGGCTGATCGTCGAAGGGTGAACGGAAGTTGACACCGTCGGGCAAACGACATTCAAGGAATTTCCAATGAAACACATGTCATTGAGTTCGCCCCTTACTTGTACGGATCCCGGCTCCGACCCGTAAATGATGTGGATCGAGTAAGGGAAAAGGATGGCGTCAACGCCAGGATCCGGTTCGATCGAGAAGATTACATCGGATATACACTCGTCCTCTTCTGACACGACATAGATATCGGATATGCCTCCGCACGTCGTGTGTTCGGTGGGTGAAAGCTCCAATTCTTCAATTGGACACTTAAACGTCACCGAACCGGAGGCCGTGCATCCTTCCTCGGTCGTAACCATTACGGTGACAGTTCCCTCCGACGCTTCACTAATGTCCGGAAAAGAAATGGAGCCATTATTAGGATCCACCACGGCGCTGCCGGTGTCGTCACTGACCTTCGTGAAATGCCATGGGAAGTTGGGCGCGCACTCGGTTTCCCAGTTGACGTACGGAGCCCCGGCGCCCAAATAACAAATCGGAACTTCCTCAGGGGAGTACTCAAGCGTTCCGCTTGGGCAGCCAATGTCGAATTCTGAAGAGATGCACACTTCGCCGTCGATTGAGCATGGATCTAAGGCCGTGCTACAATTGTGGTACAAGCCGAAAGACCCACCGTCGGAGCATATTTCTATTGTATAGTGGCCAACTTGATCGAGGCGGTGCGAATTGGACCCCTGAGGGCAACTCAAAGGTGGGCCTGATGTCGAGCCATCGGGCCATAAGAGTTCAAATTTACTGAATGGACAGCTCGATAATTCCGTTTCAGCGCCGGGACAATTATTGTTGTCAACCCATACTCCCGGCGCGCAAGCCGTAGCCTCTCCGCCACATACGATGTCCACATCGGTCGCAACAGGCGCCACATAAAATGTTGAGCAGTACTCCATCGCCCCTTCGCATGGAATGGGCTCTGCACCTGTCACCACCGGCGGTGGCCCTGCAGAACAGGATCCACCACACTCCCCTGGACTACCGAAATAAACGCCCCAACATAAGTTGTTGATATCGAGCCACTGATCACAATCAGGATCGTCTTGAGCAAATACGAACGCCGGAAAAGCAAAGATTCCTATAACTAGTAGCACGTGCGTGGATCGGAGCATTCGGAACCTCCGGCCTTAGCCTATTGGATGAATCGAACGAATGTTTCAATCACTTGATTCAAAACGACGGGTTACGAACGACCACCGCCTTCTATTATTGAAAGCGTAAACCGTGCGAGAAAGGGATCAGGAATATCGAAGTTTTGCAGTTGAACTCGTTTGCCGTAGTCGGCCAAGCTGAACACCCATCATCTTTGCGCACGCGTAACTTCCGATTAATTCAGCAGTTGGCGCCAGAAAGCAGGTTGGAGGTACGCCGTCTATGGCGTGTGATTAGCGTCACCGAAGCAGAGGACAAATCTGGATTGAGATATGAAAACCGATTGGCAAGCGCCGGTAATCGCCTACTGCTCGATGATTTGTCAACGATCACTAGACGAAAGTCGCATCCGTAGGCTAGTCTAGCTGTTCTGTCGAATTTGGTGGTCCAAGTTCTAGTGCTTTTTCAAGCTGGGAGCTCCACAAATCGGTTTTTGCATCTTCCGAATTCAAACTATATAATTTGACTAGTTGATGAATAACTTCGACCGTTAGTTCGTGTCCCGGACCTCTAACATTTTTCAGGATTTCGTGAGCTTCCAAGAGTATGCTTTCGCTTTGGCGAAATCGGCGCAGATTTGTTAAGCATGCCCCGTAGACGCTCAATATTTCGCCCACGCGAGTGTCTTCGTGCATATATGCTTCGCGCGCGATTGAAACGCCCTTCGCTAGCACATTTTCTGCTTGAGAGTAGTGCCCAAGCCCCAACAAGGTCGCGCCCAGACCGGAAAGAGACTCGACGACACGAGGATCATTCTCTCCATAGACTTGGCTCAATGAAATCAATGCATATTCAAATTCGTCATACGCCGCGTTGAAATCATTCTCCGCTAGGTATGATCGTCCTAGACTATTCGATGTGCTGAGCGTTTGGAAGTCTAACCATCCGAGAGTCTTTCGCTCATTCATTCGGAGGCGCAACAACAATTCTTGTGCTTCCGCAAATCGTCCTGCATGATCGTAGAGTCCCGCTAAACGATGGGTGACCAACGCTGTCCTTGGGTGCGATTCGCCTAAGGTTCCTCTGAGCGGATCAATTGTAGCTTGCAACAACTCTATCGCATTCGCATACTCCCGCTGTTGTCCGTACGATAACGCCATATTCTCGATGGCCGACAGCGTATGCGTGTGTGCGAGGCCAAGGACCAGCCGGGAAACGTCAATCACACTCTGAAATAGCAATTCGGATTCGCTGAATCGTCCTTGGTCGGAGTAGACCATGGCTAAGTTGGTCTTCGTTGCAATTGTATCGGGATGATCGGTCCCAAGGCCGTTTTCTTGCGCTTCAATAACGCGCAGATACATTTTCTCGGCAAGTTCATAGTCGCCCTGGTAGTGCTTCAGCTCGGCAAATCCCTTCATAGAAATCAACGTGTCAGGGTGGGTTTCGCCGAGGGTTCTCGTTTGAATTTCGAGTGTCTTAGCGATCGTCTGCTCGGCTTCTTCCAGTCGCCGTTGTGCTCTGTATTGCGACCCCAAACTGGTTGCCACTTTCAGACCAACAATACTTTCTTCGCCGTGCTGTTCGCGCAACTGTGCGAGCATTTGAACGTACAGATTCTCCGATTCGGAATACTGTCCTCGAGACTGAAACAACAAAGCCAGGCTATGCAATGTGTTTTGGGTATCGATGTCGTCAGCACCAAGGAACTGCTCTTGACTATCCAATGTTTCTTCCAGAATCTCCTGGGCAACATCGAATCTGTTTTGATCGAGATGTAGCAAGGCTAATCGACTACGCGTCTGAAGAGTGCTGCGATGATTAACGCCCAACACTCGGCTCTGGATTTCAAAGACTTTGGAGAATAAGTCCTCCGCCTCCTCCCACCTCGCTTGTTGGTGATAGAGATTTGCCAGTTCCCCTTGAGTTATCAAGACATCGGAACTCTCCTCGCCAAGCTGTTCGCGCATGAGCTCGTACGCTTTTGAAAGCGTAGGATCAGCTCGCCGGTAATCACCGATACGGACGAAGGTCCTGCCCAGCTGCGCAAGCAATTGCGATTGAATGAGCGGTTGGTCTGCAAATTGCTCGATCGTTTCGTAACCTGGACGCAGGACACTTTCAAACAGGACTTCGCGCCCAATTTCTGTCGGGTTGATTTGATTGATCAGGTCTTCGAGCACTTCATTCGGTTCATCATTGAATGCGGATGACAGCGCAATTTTGATGTGCCGGCCAACGACGTCCGGTTCTGCTGTTTCTATCATGTTCTCCAGGAATGTCACGGCTTGCCGAGTTTCTGCCAAGCGTTGCTGGGCTAATGCATTCGCTTGACGTGCATCAAGCGCTTGCCACACGGAAACTACCGTACCCAGAACATGCGCGACTGCCGTCATCGACAAAGATGAAACCAGTAACTTATTGCGTTTGACAAAGCGACCGGAAACGTACCAAGCGCTAGCACGACGGGCGATGATAGGTGCATTTTGTGTGAATCGACGAATATCGCTCGCAAACTCAAATACACTTTGGTATCGCCGGGTAAGATCTTTTTCTAAGGCCTTCGTGGCGATCGTTTCAAGATCGCCTTGCAGTCTTCTATTGATTGTTCCTAGTTTACGCGCCGATGTCTCGCAAATTGCTCGAACGAGCTGATGGGGCAGAGCGTCGCATTGACCAAAGGGTCGCTGTCCTGACAAGAGTTCAAAGAAGATGACTCCAAGTGTAAACACGTCGCTTCGCACATCGACGTCTTTTTTTGAGTTCCAACGGAATTGCTCCGGACTCATGTAAGCCAATGTGCCCATAAAATGACCGACTTCAGTAGCCGTCAGCGACATATCATCATCGATAAGTCGCGACAAACCAAAATCCAATACTTTTATGTTGGGTGTAGCGTCGGACGGAGCGTCCTTATTATCTGCAACAACCATAATATTGTTGGGTTTGAGATCGCCGTGGATTACGCCACGCTGGTGAGCGTGAATCAGAGCTTCGCAAATTTTCAAAAATATTGACAAACGTATCGACAAACTCGGACGAAAATTACTAACGTATTCACTCAATGAATGACCAGAAATCAACTCCATCGCAAAAAATGGTCGACCGTCTTTGGTCTTCCCGGCTTCGTAGATGTCGGCAATGCGGGAATCCTGCAGCCGGCCGAGGGTATGGATTTCGCGATCAAAAAGTTTGAGTCGACGCATGTCCTGCCAATCTGCCGCGCGCATTACTTTTAAGGCTACTTGACGTCTGGGATAGTCTTGTTCAGCTGCATAGACAATACCCATTCCCCCTCTACCGATGACTCGGTCGAGTCGATATCGACCAATTTGCTGATCTTGATCGTCCGGGTAGCGTTGCTGAGGGGGCCGTACTTTCTCAAAAGCCGCACTCTCAAAAATTGAAGAATCGCACTCGTGCGCGTCAATAAGCGCAATCGCCTCAGTACGCAGGGTCAAATCATCTTTCGTTCGATCCTCGACGAATCTTCGTCTTTCGTTTTTGGATTGCCCCAACGCTTCATGAAAGATGTTTTCAACTTTTTTCCATCGAGGCTCAGGTTGATCCGTGGAACTTCGACCGATCATAAGCTTTCCCCCTTATGAAAACTACTTGCTGCACTCGCAGACCAACCATGCTTTCGCCAGCGTCCACTCTCTTTTTACAGTAGCTGCGGAGACTTCCAGGGCCTCCGCAGTTTCGTGAATGGTCATTCCCGCGAAAAAACGTATCTCGGCGATCTTGGACTTGAAGGAATCGAATTTTGCCAAGCTCTCCAAAGCGGAGTTGACGGCAAGCAAATCTTCGTCAGGTCGATTCGTGCGAATCACGATTTCTTCGAGCTGGATCTCTTTCCATCCACCGCCATGACGAAGACTCCTTCGCTGTCTTGCATGGTCAACAAGGATGCGCCGCATTGCATTGGATGCCAAGGCAAAAAAATGGACTCGATCGGTGCATCCGACTGCGCCATTCTTCGAGAGTCGCAAGTATACTTCGTGGATCAGTGAAGTCGTTCGAATTTCCGACTCTCGATCTCGTCGAAGTAAGCGGGCGGCAAGAGATCGCAATTCATCGTACGCATCAGGCAAGAGTTTATCGGCAACAGCCTCAAAATTCGCAAGCTTGCAAGAATTCGACTTTCCTTCACTCGTCTCCTGCCCTTTTTCGTTTGAAAACTCCATATAGCCGTGGTCTCTTCTAAAGATAGAATTCGCCTTCTCAAGTACAACCTCTCTTTGCACATTCTAGTGGAGGCTAGGCGTTCGATTCTAGGGGTAGCAGCATGCGATTTGCCTCCTTCTAGCAAGCTGCGCGCTCTCTTAATAGGGGTCAGATATTCCGCTTGTCCTGCGAAAGGCAAAGTGAGAGAGAATAAACGGAAGTTTGAAGGTATTTCGAGCGATTGTATTGCAGGGAGTCTTCGCCAATTCCCGTATCTAAGTGGGTTTTCGATCAATGTCATGCCAAGGAAAACGTAGCGAAGAGATCACAAACGCAATCACAATTCACAATCAAGTTGAGGATTGTGTCTTCGATTGCTTACCTTGCGGAGCTTCGGCTAAAACTCGGACTATTCGATACGCGAGAGCGTTTATTGTTCACCAATATTCCGTTGTTTTGATTTCAACTATTGAGCAACAATGAGAATCGTCGATTCGCGACGCCGATTTTGACCCGCAAATGCAGTGCGCGCTGAGGCCGATGTGGCCATCGTCGGTGGCTTAGAATCGAAGCTCCTCAGCCAATGCGATTGGAATCATCGCCTTCGGACCAGTGAAATTCGTTGAGCTGTGGCTACTATTTCGATGGCGCAAACGAGAGACGAGAACTGATTTGCTTTTCTCTGCGAGATCTTTGTCTGCCGTCTGAACCGCGATGCGATTCACCAAGTCTCGCCATATAGTGGGATCGGTAAGTCCTGGGCTGATGAAAGAATTCCCAGCTTTACAGCTTCATTACGAATAGGAAATAGACTGATGTGCGATTGATGATCTGAAATCTGCGCTGAATGCTCTGCGAGAGCGTTCCGTATTTCCGTGAGTTCTATTTCCAAACCCGCTGCACACCTAAGCGCCCAGGGACGAGGTTTGTGTTTACTGCTCACGGGCGATGCAATGAATGCCAACAAATCGGTTGGACTTTTTTTAATCCTTGATTTCCAATTCGCGATTTGACGTTGCCGACTCTGGCCTGAAGGGAGTTCCATATCGATGCCTTCTGGCGAATGCGGCTTGGGTGTCATATGAACGAAACGCGTGTCCCAAATGTCCATCGATAGGAATTCGGTGATCTCATTGTTGTCGAGTCTGCCAAACGGATCACCGCTCATAGAATCATGACTGAAAGGTTGATGGTTAGGCATCCAAGAGTGCGAATTACCTGTAAGCAATCGATCAACTCCACGATTTCCGCACAAAGCCAAGTCAGAGGCCGAACCCAGGAGTTGATTACTGTTGCCTAACCGTAGTTGCAGAGGAAGTTCAGCGCTCGCCGTGCTCTGTTGATCGCAAGTCTCTTCCAACTCCGCAAGCAAACGAGCATATTTGTTACGGAACCCCTGAATCTCAATGGCATCGTAGATTAGGCTTTCGGCCTCTCCAAGATTCAGGTTCTCCTCATACAAGAAATGCGCAAACTGATTCAACGCAATTGCGATTTTTGGGTGCGAGGTCGGTAGGACGTGCTTCAGCGAATCGATTGCCCGCCGAAACAATTGCTCGGCATCCTCCTTCTGGCCGAGTTGTGCGAGCAACTCGGCATGTTCTAGCATGATCTCGGCGATCTCGACTCGGTTGCCCTGGTTTTCAGCGATATCAAGCGATATGAAGAAATCGTTACTTGCCGAATCCAAGTTCCCCATTTGGTGATTGACCATCGCTTTGTATTTGGCTAGCCGGCCTTCGATTTCGCCTTTGGTGCCCCCGTTCAGGTGCCATGCGCGTCTGAGAGCGTCGTCTGCAGTTTCGAAGACGTTGTCCGGAGCCGAGGGATTTGTTCCCAGATCATATAGGGCAATGCCAAGCCCCAGCCACATGGGCCCTAGACGCTCATCGTCAGGAAACTGGCGTTGTGTACGCTCAAGGCATCTCCGCATGATCGCCTCTGCAATCAATGGGCGATAGAAATACTCACAATTCAAGATGCCAAGTTCATAGAGCGTATCCAAGTATGGAAGAGACTCCACGCCGTACAGGCTTTTCTTCATTCGTAACGATTCACTCAGGGTTGCTTCGGCTTTGGCGTATGCACCAAATCCACGATATGCGATAGCAATCGCGTCGAAGAGTTGCGCTTGGTTTTGCGGATCGTGCCCAAGTTGACTTGAGACCCTCGAGTACAATAAATCCAAGTCACGTTCTGTAAGTGTTCCAGGTGTCAACAGTTTGAGCGATGACGCAGAGAAATCGACCAAGTCGTCAAACTGCCGCTTATTGTCTGAAGCGGTTTTTCTCGCAACGGCTGAAACACTTTCGGATTTTCGCGCGAAGTACGCAGACGCAACGAATCCAAGACACGCAATCAACATGAGAACACAGGCGGTTTTTCTACCGGCGATGAAACGCGACGCTTTGTAGGCGGCAGACTCAGCTCTTGCCTTTACGGGAATTCGATTCAAATACCGAGTAATGTCGTCCCGAAACGTGGATACGGAACGATAACGGCGATTCGGCTCCCGCCGAATGGCTTTCAGGACGATGTTGTCAAGGTCGCCCCGTAATCGTATTGAAAGCACGCTCTCGTCGAGACCTCTCACGGCTGCCAATTGCGCCAAAGAGTTATTCTGGAGTCTTGAATTCTCGATTAAACTGTCGCGTATTCTAGCGAGAGCAGCACTCGGCGATAAGATCGGCTGCGTTTGATTGGCCCAGTTGGTATTCCCAAGCTTACGCTCAACCAAATCAGCAGGCGTGATGCCCGCAAGAAGTTCATAAAGCACAATGCCCAATGAAAAGACGTCTGTCGCGCAATCCACTGGCCGATTCGCCATTTGTTCTGGGCTGGCGTATCGAGGAGTCAACAGCCCCAAGCCTCTTACCGTGGTTGTGGCGGCGTTATTGCTCCGAATGTCGCAAAGCTTGGCAATTCCGAAGTCGAGCAATTTGACTTGTCCCTGGTTCGTAACCAGGATGTTGTTTGGCTTGATGTCACGATGAATAATGCCATTACGGTGCGCGACCTCGACCGCATCGCATGCCTGAAAAAACAATTCCAATCGTTGCTCAAGCGTTAACGCGCGTTCATCACAATGACGGTCGATTGGCTCGCCATCAATGTATTCCATAACGATGAACGGGCGTCCATCAACTGTCATTCCACTTTCAAATACACTGGCAACATTGGGATGTTGAAGTCTGTAGAGGGCATGGGATTCAACTAAAAAACGACGAACGAATTCTTCGGTTTTCATACTGGGTTTAAGAATCTTGACTGCGACCGGACTTGAATGTGGTTCTGAGACCCTGATCGCTCGATAAACCCGTGCAGTCCCTCCCTTGCCGATCAGATCGACGAGGGACCAATCAGCAATCACACCAGACTCTTCTTGAGTCATAAGTTCAGAGAAAGGATGAGGGGCATTGCCTACATTCCGCGATGAGGTTTCCATTGAACATTCAGAGTCTGCCGGATCGTTAGCCAGCAAGTCCATTAGACCAGCAAGATGGGACGAGTCACCTGACTCCCCTGCGCGCACGTCTGTTTGATCATTATCCTGCATGTACGAAGCATACAGTCGTCTAATCTCTCCGATCTTGTCGTCGTGCATTTGATTACCAGGCGATC
Organism: Alphaproteobacteria bacterium; assembly: GCA_028285105.1. Lineage (GTDB taxonomy): Bacteria > Planctomycetota > Phycisphaerae > UBA1845 > UBA1845 > UBA1845. The sequence goes on along the minus strand of JANQQE010000014.1, from coordinate 10,378 downwards.
AATTCAATTCAGTCTTTAGCCATGTCTGCGCGAATTTCCAGGCACGGCTTACGGTCCGACTTGAGACACCCAATGTGTCCCCAACCTCCGCAAGCGATAAACCGCTGAAGAACTTAAGTTCGACAATCTGTGCCAGCATGGGATCGATTTCCGCCATCGTATCGAGTAGGTCGTCGATTTCGGTCAGTTCAAGGAATGCATCGTTAGTAGACAAACTGACGAAATCGCAATCCAATGACAACCCATGCATGTTTCGCTTTAGCGCGTTTCTTCGCCTCGCGTGGTCCACCAAGATATTTCGCATTACTCGGGCAGCCACATTGGCACCTTGGTTTGCATCAAGAATTCTTACATTCCTGCTCTGGCGAAGGCGCAGGTACGCTTCATTCAGCAGCGCAGTGGGCTGAAGCGTATGGTTTGTTCGCTCTCTGCAAAGAAGAGTTTCCGCGATCTGGTGCAATTCGCCGTAGCAGGCAGTGAACCATGCCGCGTTTCGCTCTGTGGTCGAATAACATTCGCTTTTGGACCGAAGTGTTGGCGTATGCAGAGTTCACCTCCAATTGGACTCTTCCAAAAAAAATGCAAATTCCTTGTCTCACTCGGAACCTGAACTGCGCCTCTATTGATGAAGGGCCCAGATAGATTATCCGGGCATCGTAGCGCTGGAGTCAAGAGCCTTGCATAAGAAAGATACGCAGGACCATTAACACCTAGTTATTAGCGTTGCTGCGCATATTGAAGCATCGATGAGAGAGATCGAAGTGTTACGCGAAATTATCTCGCGAATGGGAGATCAAACGTTATTTCCCTTGGATTTCCATCAACAATGTTTCCATAGCATTATTTGGAAACCACCACATTAGTCGTTGCTTGTCATCGCATCTTGGCAATATCGATATTCAATACTTCGGTTGAGGAAAGTAGAAAGGTGACCCAATGAAATTGTCTAGAGTCTTGGCTCTGTGTTCAGCTATTTCCGGGCTATTCGCCACGAATTCGGCCAAAGCACAAGAAATAACTTGGTGCGGAGCGTGGGGCGGATGTAACGCTCCGGGACCGGGGCCAAGTGCAACTGGAATCAACCTTTGGCTTCGCCCCGACATGGCAATTACATATGTTCCAATTGAAACGGCGTCGTTTGCATCCAGCGGGATTTTGGGTGATAGTTACGATTGCGGCCCTCCTCTTCCCGTGACGTACGGATGTAGCTTTCAGTTCACGGCAATCTGTCCAGCGAGCTGGTTTTCTAACGCCGGCTCTTGGAGCGAATTCGGGGATTTCCACGGAGACATCGAGGCAGGCGCCGGAGCAGCAACTGGCCCCCCAAGTTTCGATCCAGACAGACCCAGTATTGTCCTTCAAACATCGACATTATTTGAGACGAAATGTTGCCAATGGAGTGGCAATGACTGCATTTCGTCTAGTACAGCGAGAGGTGTCGCGTATGGTTGGGCAGCCACCAAATACCAATTCAGAGCAGTAGCAAACCTCTTGCGCGGGAACCCAACCTGGACTCTAGATGGACAGATTCAGATTCCCGCATTAAACGGTGAAGTTGTTGAGCAAGTCACGCGTCAAGTTGCGCTAATTGGAGATTTCTCTGCACAAACGGAGGCGCGTTTCGTAATCAAAACAACAGATCACGAAGTTCACTCTATCGGACTGGACGACCCAACAAATAGCGGTACGTGGAGTGGTGACATCCAACTTACGGGCCCGGTCGGCGAGCAATTGATACAAGTAGCGCAAATGACATACAAGGACAACGGAATAGACATCAATGAAGATGGTCGATTCAATGAGTTCGACCCAATTATATTAAGCACGCTACTTGGTTCGATCGATGAAAACCATCTTAAATGGGACTTTGATGGTTCCGAGGATATCAATTCCGCTGATGTCGAAATGGCACAATTGCTCGTTGATCTCGAACTGGACTCAGGTGTATTTGGAGATTTGAGCGGTGATTCTATTGTAGATTGCAGTTTGGTCGGTGGATTTTCCAGCTACTTGGGGCTCGGACTATCTGACTCGAACTATCGAATTGAATTAGACTACAATTTGGACGGTGAAATCGATTTCACAGATCAAATCGCATTCGACTGCAACTCCAACAGTTTTTCAGATTTCTGCGATATAGAAGGTGGAAGTTCAACAGATCTGAATAGCAATGGCGTGCCGGATGAATGTGACGATTGCAATGACAATGGGATGTCTGATATTGCTGATATTTCTCAAGGAACAAGCGCGGATTGCAATGGCGACTATTTTCCTGATGAGTGTGGCCCGGATTGCAACGCAAATGGAATTCTTGACATTTGCGAAATATTCGATGGAACGAGCAGTGATTGCAACGAGAATGGTGTGCCGGATGATTGTGATCTCGCCGAAAGCGAAGATTGCAACACGAACGGCATCCTTGATGAGTGCGATATAGTCGATGGATACGACTGTAATTCTAATGGAACGGTAGATTCCTGTGAAATCAGTAAATGTGTAGAATCCTGCGAATTCAACAACTGTTGTGATACGAATCACGGGGTTGGTTGCACTAATCCAGTTATTGAATCGTGTGTTTGCGCAGTTGATGAATACTGTTGCGATACTGATTGGGATGCGTTTTGCGTCCCTCTGGCCGAGGAGAATTGCGGTGCGTGCGTACCAACCGAAGACTGCAATTCAAACAGTGTTCCGGATGAATGCGAGGAAGATTGCAATTCAAACGGCATCAACGACGAATGCGACATTTCGAACTCCACGAGTCAAGATTCCAACACAAATGGCGTGCCGGATGAATGCAATACTTGTCTCGACGAGGATGTTAATTGCGATGGAGTGGTTAGCGCTTTGGATATCGCCAAAGTTCAAGCACCTCTAAACTGGTCGAAAACGTGTGATCAAGCAGCCGAACCCAGAGCTGACGTGAATCGCGACGGGACCGTTAGCCCGTTAGACCTGGCGGAAATCTCTGCCCCGCTCAATTGGGGGGCAACCACACCATTTCCATGTGAATGTGCCATACCGACGTGCCCTTGATCGAGAGAATTAGGTCAAGCTGCATAGCATATCAATTATTCCAGAAGCGGCTCGCTCTTTCGACGAGCCGCTTTGCGTTTACTCAGAGAGGAATACGATAGAATTAGCACGAGTGTTTCTGGATTCCCTCTTAATCAAAGTTTTTCATCCAATCTACTTGGAGCCGTCGCCCAGCACCCCGATGAATTGCTTCGTCAACGAACCCATCAATTCAGGGACAAGGTGCGTGTAGTGTTCGAGCGTCAGCTGATTATCGTGGTGGCCGAGTTGTTCTTGCACGTACGCGAGTGGGGCACCTTTTAGTTGCAGTTCGCATGAAATCCCTGAGCGGAACGCCTTAAGGTGTGGCCCGTTGGGGAATCGCCGTTCCCATGATCCACTCTCGTCTTTCTCAGCGAGGTCGAGATGATCGCACAACGTCTTGACCTTCCGCCAGGCCTTTCTGCCTAGCTCATAGCGTTCTGTCCGCACGTCATCAAACGTTGCTCCATCGGGATGGGCAAACACAAATGCGTCTGAACCTCGGACGTTCGATAGAACTTCCTTGAAGGAGGGATGCAAATCCATTGTTCGACCGGTTCGCTTCGGACGCCACTCGAATTCCTGCTTCTCATCTTGAATGCGAATGATATCCCGATCCACATCGAGATCGGACCATTCGAGATAGCACAGTTCTTCGCGACGAAACGGGGCGTATCGAAACCCCGCGAAGATGCCAAGCCATTTCGGATCGTGGTCACGACAATGTTCGACAATCGCGTCCATCTCAGAAGGCAGAAAAAACCCTTCGCTTGCCCGTTTGGTGAGTTTGGGTAATCGGATACCACCGCTCACGTTTTCTGCCAACTGGCCGTCCCGAACTGCTTCATTGAAGAACGCTCTGATCGCACGCAGATCGCCGTGAGCCGTCACGAGCTTCACCTTGTCAAGGCGATCATCAAGATAAGCCTTGACCATCTCGCGCTTGACGTCCTTGAATTGCGTGGCATCGTGCTCATCAACGAGATAGTTGAGGAATTGGCGAAGTTTGATCTCGTACGCTCGCGATGTTCCTTGTCGCCGTGAACGGGCATTTACGTAGCGATCTTTGTAGATGGCCAACGACGTTACTTCAGTAGGGCGACCGTGCCATTCTGCGGATAGCTGCTCGTACAAGCGATCACACGCTCTCTCGGCCTTGCGAGGGGTCGTGATCGGTTGGCCGTCATCGTCAACGAGGGTGACCTGAATCTGCTGGCGTCTGATGATGTTGCCATCATCATCGAACTTGTCTTGCCAGTACGCCGCATAATAATTCTGTCGTCCCTTCTTGCGATACTTGCGCGGTTTACTTGGTGCCTTTGGATTTCTCATGGGTCCACATGTGCAGCAACGCCTCACGGTCGAAACGCAGCTGCTTACCTATAGTCTTCGCAACTTTTTGAAGTTTTCCCTCTGCGTGCCACTTGTACAAAGTGCTTGTTGGAGTACTCGTTAACCAGGATGCTTCTTGGATCGTCAGCAGGCGTGGAAAGAGCGACCAGTCGGTGAGCGCTTTCAGGCAGTGCTCATCCGGGAATCGCAGATTTGATGGCACGCGATTGGAAACAGGCGTTGGCGGACTATCGCGGACTGCATTGACAGTTGATTCAGTCGGTTCAGATTGATCGGGCTTGTCACCCGAATCGAAGTTGAGCGCGAGTTGATCAGAATAGATTTCAATTTTTTTAGCCATCAGAAGCGCCCTCGTTTTGAGGCTGCGATTTAATTCTGGTTCTTAATGACATTCTTAATCCCAACTCCGGAATCAATTCTCAAGAACCTCAAATCCACCCTCACAACCCAACATCCAATCACAAAATCCACAGAAACAAACCACCCTTGTTAAGCCTCATCTAAGACCACATCCACCACCCCAAAATTTCCACTAACGCACCCAGCAAATTCTCACCGGCACGAAGCCGCAAGAAATTGATCGTGCCGGCCTGCCCGCATCTAGTCACAATCACAGACTCCCAACCCCCAACTCCAACAGCACCGCCATACAAACCGCACCGCGAAACAAAAAAAAGACAAACCACGGTTGAACTTACGGAACACGCCGCGTCATCAAACGCACGAACCCATCCGCACAATCCTCGCAAACCAGACCGCACTGACCCAGCTCATCGCGCACCTGAACCAATTCACACGCATCACTCAATTCTTCACATGCATCGCATCTAGATTTCATTTTTTTGTTACCTCCCTGCTCCATAGGAGGTAACAAAAAAGCGACCCCCGCGTATAGGGTTGACAGCCGATCGACGGCTCCAAATATTTCCGCGTTTCGCTTTTCCTGAGCGAAATGCCGAAATAGATTGGGGCTGTTCGGCCAGCCCGTGCAACAGCACGCCCCGCTAAGGCACTCGATCCCCCGCCTTACTTCATTCTCCCGCAACAAGGCCGCGCATGCGGCCAACTACGGCATCCAATCCTCTCGTAGCGCCTGCGATAACGTTAGCACCCAAACTCGCTCGCTATTACTCAACTCATCAAACCCACTGAACTTCACCTTCACCGCTTCGAGCACACTCTTGTTCACACAAACCACCACATGCCTCCTCAATTCATTCGAACCCAAGCACGCAAGACAGTTATGAACTTCGTGTTTAGGATTTCCTGCCACTTCGACTGCCACAATTCTGTTTTCAGAATCTCTCAGCAGCAGATCCACTGCTTTTTCTGCTTCGTCAAATCGAAGCATCCCTTCACGAACACAACTCCACCCGTTCAGTTTGCTGAACTTCTTCGCAAGCAGAGTCGTTGCAACTCGTGTTGGCAACGAACCGCGTGACTTCTTCCACTGCACATCAAACTCGTTGAACGCCTTGGCTGTCGGTTCGACCAGCTTCAAAGGTCTGCCCCGACCCACCGCCAGAGCATGCACGGTGATATATCCATCAGCGACTAACTGCTTGATAATCTGGCCCTGCTTACTCGCCGATCGCACGCCTGCCCGCTCAAAGCGTTGCGTGAGTGGCGAGGCTTCATGTGCCTGATTCAATACATCCCTCAAAAACCGCTCCGTCGGTTCATCCATGTCCTTGGCTACACCTGCAGCAAGCGGCACATCTTCTTCAAGCGGTGTCCAATCGAACTGCGATAAAAATCGTTTTGATTCCGCTTGGATGTCGAATTCAGGATCGGAAAACTCAATGCGCGGAACCGTCGCAAGAAACGGCGACTTCCATTCCGACTGCGGCAGGTGACAAATACACTGTCCCACTTCCAGCCGCCCCAACATGTTGAATTGTTCACGCGACGTGAAACCAGCCGCCTTGCCAAACACCTCCTGATCGACCCGATCAGTCAGTCGAAACGACACAAGCGTACTGTTGCCTCGGATTTCGACCGGGCTGCGCGACGGATTTTGTGTGTTGGCAATAAGGTGAACCCCGTAGTGGCGAAGAGCAAGTATCTTTGCCCCGACACCCTCCTGTTGAAACAGCTCCTGTGCTTCATCAACCAGGAGCAATAATGGTCTGTTTTCTGCAGGACGCGACAACGAGCTAAGGTGCAAATACTCGAAGAAGAACCGTGTCAGGAATGCTTGGTGTTTGACAAGCAACCCATCAAGCTCGAGCACGACATTGCCGGCGAAGAACTTGTTCAGATCCATTCCAGTCTTGCAGCAAAACAACTCTCCGGTTGCGTGAATCAGATTTGAAATGATGAGCATTGCGGAATCCAGATAGCGCCGTCGATTGCTCCACCCAGCCACTTTGGTGTTTTGCAGGGTCCGCAAGACTAAGGGAAGGTTGACGTTATCCTGTTCGCGTAACGTTCGAACAGCGGCGAGGATTTCATACTCGGCGAACTGAAGTGAATAATTGCGACATAGCTCCGCGACAATGGCTTGATCGTACTGGGCAAGCGGAACACCGTCTGGTCGATCGAAGAGTCCCAATCGAAGATCAGGCTCCCACCGAATGAAACTGTGCGTCCGCCGCATCGCAGGCATACGCCGAAATCCCTTGTTGATGTCGATCAGGAATGTGCGACAGTGCAGCGCTGCTTCACTGGCGATTCGTGCGTGCAGGCAGGACTTTCCCATGTCGCTTTTGCCATACAGGCTCAGGTGGGTGATTTTGTTAGTCGCACCTTCACGAAAACCCACTCGTGCCGACAAGCCGTTGCTGGTGTCGAGAACGTGATGATCACCCTGATCAAGTCCGGCCCGTGGATGCGGTTCTATGAACGGCTTCGTCAATAGCCCGGATTCGGCCTGCGTGATCACGGATTCGAGCACATCCTGCAGAAAGCGGTCCGGCCTGCCACGATCAACGCTGTCTCCGTACAATTCCAACTCGATACCGATGCCCAACTCTTCAACCGTCACGGGCAAACGGGTCAAGCGATACATCAGCTGCGAATAGGCATTACCGGCGGAGGTATTTGTCGAAGAAAAGGCCCTGGATGAAGTCGTGTCCCTTGGCATAGAGGAATCCTTTGTCTCGTTCTAACTCCGCCAGCTTCAATTCTTGGGTGACAACGCCGATGTGGGCTGGACAGTAGAGAAGACCATTCGGGGCGGGAGGGGCGTGCGTTGGGCAGAGCCCGTGATTGCACATTTCAAAAGAGCAGATCTCATAGTGTTCCTTGCAGGGCGTGGCCATCCATTCCTGCTGTTCACGCGTGACGGAAGCAGAAATCAATCCCTCCTGGCGTTGCTGTTCAAGCTCAGCAAAGCAGCACACACAAACACCTCCACACTGCTCGGGGCGAGTTACGCGGCAGCCGCAGGGCAGCAGTCTAAACATATGAACGATGATTTCGGTGATGAGCGTGATCATCGGCCCGTCGACAACGCGTTTAGTCAGCTCGGTTTCACCGAACCAGCGACTGGGAATATCTAGAGCGGGAAACACCGCCTCCCGCTTTGCGATCGCCCTCAGCGGTTGTTCAGTCATTCTCCCGCTCCTCCAAAATTCACGCCCGGCGTACTGCTGCTTCGCAGCACATCAATCCAGTCAACAGCAGCCCCGCCACCGCACCATGCTGCGTACAACCCAACGGCAAAAAAAATGATGGCTATAAGGAGAACCAACGAACCGGTTATCCATTTCAGGATCGCATGGACAAGGCCCAAACCAGTCAGCAACCGTTCGATCAACTCATCCAAGCGGCTCGGACGACGCGGCCCCGGAAGGTGGGGTGGCATATACAAATTCATTGCGAGTTCCCTCAAACAACTCAATCCAAAACAAAAAGGAAACGGGGGTCGGTTTTGACCCCCGCCCACGACTCCTAATCCCAGGTGGCGGTCGGACGGCGAATTGACTCCGCCGTCACCGACTGCCGTTGCTCGCGCGTGGTGAGTTCGATTGCCTCGAACTCCATCACCGCCGCGATTGCGGGAATACGACTGCCAATCTCTGCAATGACCAATCGCTTGCGCGGCTGCCGAGCCACAGTCTTTGGTCGTGACACGGCCGGTGGGCACTGCTGTGTGACGGTTTTCATAAATCACCTCCATTTGCGAGGACCAAAATAAGACGCCCCGACGCCAACGTAGCGTCAGGAAGATCGAACACGCATCAACCGCACCAGTCGCGGAACACTCAGGTTGCTGGACTGGGAAAACTGATTGTGTGCGGAGTGCACAATGATGAGCGGGTGATGTCGATCCAGCAGTTCGCCGAATAATTGGTCACCCTTACGCCCTTTGAGCACCAGGCCAAGGGCAACGCTGACCGCGACGTTCGCTGCCGCATCGACGAAGACTGGCACACTTGAAGCTCCAGCCTCACTTCGTTTTGCCGATGCCTGCAGGGTGACTGGCAGCGGGGGCGTCTGATCGGGCACCGACCACCCGATTTCGGCGTAGCGGGCGTTCTCCGCCATGGCACAACCGATCATGGGGATTTGGTCATGGAACCGGTCGCACACCAACTGAAGCATTGGCCAGTCATCCGCCGCCCAGACCAATACATCCACTTGCCCAACAAGCTTGCCGAACCGCGGCAGCGTCTCGGGGGCGACCTTCATCAACACCGGCTGGAACTTGAGGTGCGGATTCCAAAATTGGACCAGCCGCTGGGCTGCCCGCACCTTGAATCGTTCGGACTCGTTGACGGGAAAGAGCGAACCGAGTTCGCGGGGACTAACTTCGTCATGGTCCACACAGAAGATTTGATTGATCGGAAGACGAATAAGGTGGAACAGAACCGCCATGCCGACGCGACCCAGCCCGACGATTGCAATCCGGAGCCCGCTCAGGGCCCTGACATCAAGCAACCCTGACAGACGGGCAAGATGTCGTGCATTGTAGTCGTTCATTGGTTCACCCCTCCCCAAAATTCAGGTCAACAAAGACTTCGCCGTCCCCATCGAACACGCCGCACACCGGACCGGTGCCGTCACCGTTGCGGGCAACGCATCGCGAACAGCATTCGTGAAGACGCTCGATACGGACTTTTTGGGTGTACCGCTGCTCGGTGGGATCACTGCGATAGAGGCGACGAATTGCCGGTCGTGCCTCTCCAAGAAGCCGCATAGTCTTGGCACGTGCCAATCCGAAAGGTGAGCGGCCACGCAGTGGATTCTTGTTTCGAACCTCAGCGATGAGAATGGCACGACAGTCGTTGACGTGACGATCAAGTTCACGTCCCGCCCCGGTAAATTCAGCCGGAGCGGTTTGCAGTCGCCGATTGCGGTGGCGTTCTACCAATTCCATTACGTACGCAATCGGGATGATTACGATCACCGAGACTACGAGTAAGACGAACAACGTGCTCACAATCGAGAAGATGAATCCGATGACTTTTACCATGATCTAGCCCTCAGCAGATGCACCGAGTAACCAGTGCAGCAATGAACTTACGAACGACGTTTGAGTACAACGGTCGAGGTAAATTTCTTGCTGAAGATGATGCCTTGCTTTTTGAACTTGTGCTCAAGCAGGAATTCACGATCATCGCCGCGTGCCTCCATCAATGCGGCAAGAAGTGCAGCCTGCAACGCCATCATGTCCTCGACCGTCCGAAGGTCGCTGTACTCCTTCAGCGGCCCGAGCGAGTTGTTCTCAATCGGAACAAATTCGGACACCTCAGTCCGACGCGACACTTTGATTTCATTCTTTTTTGCCATGGTGTGATCTCCTACTGGGTTGAGTGGTTTACGTTTGCTTGAGTACGAAATACCGTTGAACAGTGAGGGGCAAAAGTCAGGAAAGCTCCGGGCCAATCTGATTTCTGTTTCTTGTTGACGTTCATGATCGCGCTGGCCTTTCCCCCTCAAGCTGATCCAGCAGTTGGGTTAGGATTTTGGTTTCGATTGAGGAGGAATTGCCATGAGCAGACGGCGTCATTCGACGGAACAA
>JANQQE010000009.1 GCA_028285105.1 Alphaproteobacteria bacterium | reverse complement strand
TCCGTCGTGAACCGCTTCCTGCTCATAGCCTGACCTCCTCGAAACAATGATCCAACCAGAATACTCACTCTTGGGTTGGATCGATATCAAGGGGTCAGGCCACAATCCGTACAGTTATCAACCGGCGAGACGCTTTCAAGCGGTTCTTCGAGTGGGGGCAGATTCTTACCAGTGATGCGATGCCGCCCGCAGACGATATTACCGCTCCGCAGGCGCGCGGCTAAATGAGCGATTCGCCCGACGACGGGGCGAACGATCCCACGAACCTCGACCAACTTTGAAAACAAGAAAATAACTGGGTCGATTTGTCGCTTCTTGTTCAAGCATCCACCGACCAAAATCAGATTTCCGATGCTGGCACCGCGCAGGTCGAAGTCGATCGGCGATCGTTCGAGGAAGTAGCGTAGGTGGTTGCGAATCAGTTTGCGCAGCGGATTGACGATGGTGCGGATATGGGGGTCATCGCCTTCGATAATGTCTTCCAACTGGCGGCGCAATTCCGCGGGTTCGATTTCGTGGTCGAAGCGGTGGGCGAACAGGTCAAATTCGGCTGGTTGGCCGATGACCGAGTGGTCGGCCAGAGCCATCAATCAGTTCCGCAAGTCGCCCACCGCCAGCATATCGAAGGCTTCCCGCAGTGGAGCAGAACCTCCACCCGAATCGAACGGCGTGATCAGATGGATCGAATTGTGCGTGTAGTCGATGGACTTGCAGCACAACGGATTGGGCGCCGTCCTACCGCTGAAGAAAAGAATCCTGGGGCCATGGCGACTTAGCACAACGTGCCAGGTGCAGTGGATTGGGAATCGAAACCGAACCGGTGACGCGGACGTGATGCGTTGTCTGATTGGGGCAGGGTTGAGCGCGTTTCGTCGGTACTCACGGAAGTCTCGCTTGCAAAGGTTACCCGGTGAAGTTCAGACAGAAGTCCGCCGCATGGTCAAAGTCCACCCCTCCGTTGATCTCAAGGACCGTGCAGGGTTGCAGCAGATTCCGGTAGGCTTCAGGTTCAGACGCCGGGGACGTTCCTCGTCCGTCATATCGGAAGAACAGCCCGACGGACTTTATGAATGCCGGCATGAGGTCGGGGCGTTGGTTCAAATCGACCGGTTCAATTTTTGTAGGGGAACCGTCGTGCTTCCAATTAAGTACGACAAGGACGTTCATGCAATGGCTGAGCAACTGCCGACCGACACCAAAGCAACGCTCCAGGTCTACATCGTACTTTTGTTCCAGGTTCCACAGCGCATCGGGGCCCATCTCGTTGAAGGTGTTGAATTCTTCGGCACTTAGCATACCCGCTAGATCGGGGTTGTTGACGATGGTTCCGGGGTTGATGCGGGGGAGTTTGGGTACGCCGAACATGGTCAGCCCCTTACCGATCTTCGCATTTGAAACCATCAAACGATCGTTGCTGACGAAATCTGCGCCGCGACTCATCATGTGGAGAGATAGCGTGCTTTTGCCCATGCCGGAAAAACCCGACAGTGCCAGACCCCGACCTTCGTAGACAACGGCGGCTGCGTGAAAGAGTATGGCCTCGTGGTGTAAGCGCCATTCGATATAGCGGTTGTTGATGAAGTTGACCACCTGATTGGCGTTTGCAAGACACGGGCCGACCGCCAGATTGACGTTGTCACCGAAGGCAAAAACCATTCCGGTCAGGCGTTTGCGCACGATGCGTCCGTCGGACGTGTCGAGGTATTCCTCTTTGATTTTGATTTTGCCCGGGTCGGGTTGCTTGACCATTAGCTCCGCTTCGATGGTTGGTGGGGTCGCTTCCAAGGCTGTGATGGTGAGGGTGGGTTTCGCTGTTGTGACGACGATCGAACGAAAATACGCGCGCAATTCATTGAGCAGCGGAATCGAATTGGAACGTACGCGGATGTGGCAGGCATCGATTGCCAGGTCTACCGCGCCCAGGATTTCGTGAGTCGATGCCCACTCGTTCGCAACGTCGTCGATTCGCATGGTGTCGGTCATTTGATTTTCAATCGATTGAGTACATAATCAGCGTAGGCCTCGGCGGCATCAAATTTGTTGGCTTCAAGCAATCCTCGAAATCCGCCAAACGCTGAGACTTCAAATACCACCGGTCCGTCTGAAGTCTCTGCAATGTCGACGCACGTAAAATCCAATCCGAACGGTTCCTGAGCGTGTTTGGCCAAATCGATGACGCTTGAATTGGGCTCATACGGTTCGTACTTCCCGCCGGAATGCGTTGTGGTATTCCATTCCCCAACGCTTTGCACGCGGGCATAGCATCCACAGAATTTGCCGCCGAGAAATGCCAACCCGAGATCCTTCCCCGGCAGGTCGATCATCTGCTGAAGGTACAACACGACATTTCCGTCAGCCTTGAATCGCCTAAGCTTGACCACCAGGTTCGCACCGGGTTCGATGACGGCCATCCCGCGCGCTTTGGAGGTGTACAGCGGTTTGAGAATGCATCGCCCCATGCGATTGATCGCACTGGCGGCGAGTTCAATGTCTTCAGTAACCACTGTCTTGGGCATGGGGATGTTGGCGGAGCGCAACGAGATGGTGCAACTCAAACGGTCGAGTACCCGTTTGATTTTGGGAGGTGATGAGAATATCTGTGGTCCCCGTCCCGAAATGTATCGCAGCATAGCCAGCCGCCCCATCAAGTCCGGGGAGTATATCGCACCGATTTTCTTAATGATGATGGCGTCGAGGCTACACAGATCGAAATCCCCGAACATCGCGGCGCCGGTTTCCAGATCGACAGAGACAGCCCCCATATCAATCAGCAGGCCGAAGTCTGTTTTGGCTTGCAATGCCTCGACCAGGCGCAATGAAGACCATCCATTCGGAACACCAACCACACCAACGCGAACCATCGTTTCCCTCCGATTTGGGCGGTACTCAATAACGCAGCACTTCCTCGTTTAATTCAAATGTATTCCACGGGCGATCCAGATGGGTGATAAATGCTTCCAGCAGATAGCATGAGCGAAGGTACATTGTCTTGGCGAAGCCTTCGTCCAATTCGAAACGGGTTGATGTCATGAATGAACGAATGAGTCCCAATGCAAGTCGGGCATCGAATGTCGTGTCGTTATGAGCGACCGCGAACGACTTGGCGAATCGATAGAAATCCAGCATGACCGTACCAATCCGGGCTCGCAAATCGCGATCGAACACTGGCATTCTGAAATTCGACACCAAGAATACCGAAACATCCTGAACATAATCCATCGGGCGCGAGCGATATAAATCGATGAAGTGTATTCGCGATTCATAATGACTGACAATAATGTTGTCGGCGTTGAAGTCTCCGTGAATAAGCACGCGGAAAGGGGCGAACAATTCCTTCGCCGCCTCCGCGGCGGTCTCCAGCAACTCTTGAAATGACTTCAACTTGAGCTGTCCAACTCGAATGGGATAACGCCGAAACTGAGGGTGAATCCGCCAGACATCGCCCAGTCGAGACGACAATTGTCCAGTGAAATCGCCATGGATGGGTTCACATTCGAGAGTGCGCTCCCAGGCGGTGGTAAGCGTAGCGGCAATACTTGCTTGAGCGGACTTCAACGTGGCAAGGTCACCGTTGAGTACCAGTTCATTGAATGTCGTTCCATCGATGTATTCGAGCAGCAGCGCTGCGTCACCATTGCCTTCGCCTTCACGATATTCGAGTATGCGTGGAGGCAGACCAGGCATCTTTTCTTGCCAGAGTTCGATATTGGCGCGCTCTTTGGCCAGTTTGTCGCGACGACCGTTCTTAAAGATGGCTTCCAGATCTGTGTCATCGTCACCCTCACCACGTTCTGTAACTTTCCCAATGCGGCTGCCCGATCGGGTTTCGTAGCGAAAGTCGATGTCGTAGGCCTGACTCCACACATCCGTGTCGGTTTGTCCCAATGCAGCGAGCAAGGCTTTATGCTCACGAAGTTTGAGCTTCTCTCCGGTAATCGCATAGAGTACCGCTTCTCCTATGTTCTGCAGGGCGTCGCCCATTCGCTCGAGATAGTGAAACACATAGAGACACGCAACCAAGTCGTCGGTATGCTCACCCAGACGAAGGTCACTCTTGATCTCGGCGACGTGGTTGGCATAGAGCTTGTCGGTTTTGGGCTCCGCCCGGCAAATCTTCAAGGCAATAGAGGCATCGCTGCCGGTGATGGCCTCGGGAATTTGTTCCAGGGCTTTCCCGATGATCTCATGATAGGACGTGTAGTCGTAACGCTGAAGCACAGCAGGGCTGCTCATGTGGCCCGTTTGCCCGGCGATACTCGCGCAGAAGTCGGCGATGCGCTCAAGGTTGTTGGCCACTGTAACCAGAGCCCGGAAACGGTCAGCCGTCTGGCGATCCATTTCAGGAGTGTTACGGAAACCGGAGATCGTTTTCTTTTCGATGTAACTTTTGAGGGTATCGATGTAGTTGTCGCTGGAGTGTATCTTGCGTGCGAGCGATTGCGACGGTTCGCGCATCATCCGGAACGATTTGTCGAGTTGCTTTCCGACTTCGACTACCATGAATCGAAGATTCTTATCGATGCCTTCAAACATCGGTTTCGGTTGCCTTCGTTTCTTCGCCTCCGGACGGTCGAACCTTCAAGTCCTTCCCGCGACGGTCGGTCTTCCAGGACATTTTCAAAATGACCTGCACGCGGTCACTGCGCGACTTGGCCCGAACATCGAAGCGAATCAAACCGGGAATATCAACGGCGATTTCTTCATCGTCGCTGGCCAACGAGAGCTTACCCTGCGAGAAGCACTCGCTCAATGATTCAAAGTAGCGCACGATCGATTCACGGTCCTGAAACGATTCGTGACTGAATTCGTTTTTTTGGCGTGTCATGGCGTTTCTTATTCTCTTGAGTGTGCGGTCCGACGCCCGATTGTTGAGCGATGCGTCAGGGCGAGGTCAACAAATCGCGATACGCATGGATCACCGAGTTTCGATCCACGCCAGCGGTAATCAGGCTCTTGCGGATGCCCAAGTCGTCCCATGCATGTTGGACACCGATTTCGCGCCCAGCTTTTTCGGAATCCTGGTGTCGAGGCTCCTTGACTTTTTCCCCCATGTGGCAATCGTCACCCATGAAGATAAGGATCGGGCGACGACTGGTGTTCGCGCGGGATTTATTTTCACGGTTGACCACGTTAATGAGAAACTCGGTGTACTCCTGTGACTGCGGGTTCCAAACTTCGTACCCGTCGACATCGTAGTCGGCAAGCAGGATTGGCCAAAACTGTTCTGGATGAGGGATGACGATGCCACCGTCCAGCGCTCGGACCTCTTCGATAACCTCGCGGTCTTGATAAAAATATTCCAGACTGAAATTAGCCTTGACCACTTTCTTGACGGCTTTGAGCAGCGCTTTGGCCTGGAGGATTTTGCGGTCGTCGTGTTGATCGCGAAGGGCATCGAAGTAATGCGTCAACAACTTGTTTTTGATCGAACTGGAAGGAGTCTCCGATTCGAATTGCTGGAACAACTGGAACAGTCGCAGCGTATTGCGCTTGACGAATTGAATGATCTCATCCGTGGCGCCCGTTTTTTCGACCGCCCGTTGAAAGTGCCTGTCGAATTGAGGGTCAATGATCGTATCAATGAACGCAAACAACTGCCGCGAACGATATTTGAATGTGTGAGCGAGCATATGCCGAAAAACGTCGGCCCGCTCTACCCGTGAGTTTTCAAAATGGATCAGTAACTGCACCTTGCGGTTGAATTCAGGTGCATAGCAATCGACCTCGACTCCGGTGAAGTCATCGAAGGTCGTTAAGATGTTATGCTGCGTGGGAATCGCCAGTTGTTCTGTGCGGTTGGGAAATGTCGCATCGATCCGCCGGCGAATCAGATCCATCGGTACGATTTCTGGATGCCAATGGACGGCAAGCACCGAATTCTGTTTGGGATAGACCACCGGTGGAACCACGATGCGTTCGATTTGTTCCGGTGTCAACTTTTCCGAAATGAGCATGCGATAGGTGGCAACGTCCCAATCGGTCAATTCGAGGTGATCGGACTTGCTGACGGGAGGCATTTGTTGCTCGGTGGTAAGTTTGCTCACTGATTCTACTTGTCTCCCCTCTGCACTTGGTGGCCCATTTGGTGGCCACTGTGCGTTAGACCGAAAGCATCCATGTTCAGGTCGGGCGAGGTCGTCGGCCTCGAAACCGAGCGCCGTCGCTGGGCGTTTGACAGTGGAAGAAGGATCAATTGAACCAACACCCGCGACCGAGCCAGCGCTTATGACTCCTCCGGCGAATTGACGAGATCGAACGTCACCTCCGCGAGAATCACGATCAAGCTTATCCCCTTTGGACGATCTCGCGCGACGCTGCCTTCAGTCCGGTTCGGCTTCGGTGGAATTCGATGCTTTCTCATCGTCGCAGGCCGCCTCAGATTCGGGCGGTTCTTCGGACGAGATGCGTAACTCGAGTTTGTGATCCTCGGGCGCGTCCTTATGCCAGGTCATCTTCAGGGAGAGCGATTCCTTCGATTCGCGTTGCCCCGCCGACACCTCAAGCTTTAGACGGTCCGGTGGTGCCAAGGTGACATGATTGTCGCAGTTTTGGATGCAAACCTTGCCCGCCTTCAAGCAGGCCACAAGGTTTTCGAGGTGTTCCACAGCATCTTTCAGCGCGATCGTACCCTTCAAGCTCACGTCTTTTTTGCTCATCGTGCTTCCTCAATGGTGGTGATGCGGATCCTTCCGCCAACAAATCGCTGCCCAAGACCAACGTAGCGGATGCGCCCCGCATGCGCCGAGACAGGATTGATCCTCCAACGATGTGACCGCCCATATGCTAGCATAATTCACAGGCTGCCGGCAAGGTGTGGAGTCTCGGTGATCAAGGTGGATTCTTGCAATGTCCAAGACAATCATTCCAATTTCTGGCAGGTTCTCTTGCGCCACCGCACCCAACATCAGTGTTCAAAATTGGCGACGCCAGACAAGAATCAGAACATGACTATTAAGCCAAGATTAAGATTGCGCTAAGATTGACAGGTTGCGGATCCATCTTCGCCCGGAGTTCTTACCAAAGCGCATACTTATCCAATGGCACTCCGTTTTCTAAATTGAGTGGAGCCAACCACGTGCGGCTGGCTCCACCTCATAGACATATGGAATTCCTGAAGAATGGTTCAACCTGAATTTTATGACTCAAGCACCTAGAGACTCGGTCAGTCATATACTGCTCTGAAAGATCGCAAAGTCGGCCAGATCAACATCACCGTCGAAGTCGAGATCGGAAACTGTGCATCCTGCAGAAATCGATCCACTGGGACCGACGAAGCAGGGTTGGAAGCAATTGGTGTAATCGTCGATATCGACGTCGCCGTCGTTTTCGCAGTCACCGGGAATTGCGATCAATCCACGATCGCTGCCATCAACCACGCCATCGCAATTGAAGTCACCATTTGCCCAACCGCAGGTCTGGCTTACGTTGCAACCGGTCGGATCGTTGTTGATTGTGTCGTCAACGATGGCGAGGTCGGCTGCGTCAATGGTGCCGTCGAGGTTTGCGTCGCCGAAGTTCGTGACCAGAATCACTTCGACGATTTCCATCACATCGCCGGCATCGACATCGATATCGCCATCCATGTCGGCACTGAGGTCCATGAAGACTGCTTCGTCAATGTTCGACCAATCGTACTGCGACTGCTCGCAGACGTAATCAATATCTTCAGCATCGATCTTGCCATCCCAACCCATCGGCTTGGCACCTGCGGTCGCGCGACGACCTTCGTCTTCGTTGCTTGCACCGGCGATGTCGCCACGGAAGTCTCCGTTCTTGTAAGCGTTTCCGGTGTTACCGAGGTAGTTAGCGATGCTTGCAGGAGTGGCGTACATCGGCTCACCGAACGGGGCAGCCGGAGCGCTGATGAGCAAGCCGTTGGTGTCCGCCCACGGATAGTCTTCACCGAGTGCGGCGATGCGGGCGTCAATCGCCGTTGCGCCGGCCTTGCGGTTGAGCGATCCGCCGTTCATTGCCAAACCGTCGGCAAAATAACGGAGGTCTTCTTTCGAGAAGTGACCGTCGGCATCGAAGTCACCGATGACCTCGGGAATTGCGTTATCGGCGGCCATGTCACCGGTTGCCCCGGTTCCGATTGCAGCAGCTGTTTGCTGCCATGCACGCGGTCCGTAGTAGGCGTTGACCATTTCAGTTGCATCGAAGATATCGCGTGCGCCATCTTCGTTGAAATCACCGGCGATGCGGTTGCGGACGGAAATGTCTGAACCGGCCGCGATGGTGACGTAGCTTGCGCCGTTCCAGTAGATGTACTCAGCCGCCTGGCCATCGGTGTACGGTGTGCCAGCAACGACGAGACGACTTGGAACCAGCCCTGCGACGGTAATCGTACCGAAATCGGGCGTGTCTCCACCCCAACCGAGACCGTTGTTCGCACGTGTGTAATCCTGAAGATCCTGGTTCAAAGTTGCGGGACTGTAATCGAGCGGCGCGGTCAGATCGTGTACGCAATCGATGGCATTACCCAGGAAGAACGAAACTGCAAGGCCCTGTCCTGGCGAGTTGACGATCTGGCCACAGAACTCACCCGTTTCACAGTCGGTGTTCGCGCCACAGTTTCGGGTTTCGGTGCATAGACCTGAAGCACCGACACAGTCGGCGTTCGTCGTGCAGTCGAGTACGTCGCAGGTATCACTCATTCCACCGCAATCGTCATCATCGGTGCAGGTGATGTTGCTGTTATTGCTGCAAACGGCGACGCTGCATGCGAGACTGTCGAGTGTGGTGTCGCCTGCTTGAGTTTGGCACTCACCGCCGAACACGTCACCTTCGAATGCTTCAACACTGTCAAAGATATTGTTGAGGTAATCGGCGACGGCTTGGTTTTCGACTGGAGGCCCGTTGGTGCTGAAGTTCGGATCGCTCATTTCGCGGTTGGCATCGATATTTCCGCGAACCACAAACGAACCGCTGCCAGCGATTTGATACCCTGTGCATGCGTCGCAGTTGTCGAGTGTTGTGTCGATGCTTGGACGAACGTAACCGGTCACGTCACAGTCACAGAGCGGATCGCCATTTCCATCGACGTCTTTGCAGGTGTTGAGGACTTCGTAGAATCCGCGGAAAGCATCGCGCGCCGAACGGCTTCCACCAGCGAGACCGGTGTAACCGAGACCAAGGCGGGTGTTTTGAACGGTGCCTTCGACGCGACTCGAACCGCCTTTGTTCGACGGTTGGTGAAGGGGGCCAACGAGGTCCGACTGACTGTCATTGACACGTTGGGCAATGTTGTCGCCTCGGCCCCAACTCGGATCAATGTTGATTGAGTTCATCCATGCGTTGTGCGTTCCCGATCCAACATCACGAGTGATGGCCACGATGTTTTCACCGCTGGGCATGCGACCTGTTGCAAATAAGTACTGCAGTTCGCTGAATTTGACGTTCTCAATTCCGGTTCCACGGTTTGAGATCGGAGTCACCGGAACCCAAGCCGCCACGTAATCAAAGAGCGTATCTGCGTCAGGCGCATCCGTGTTAAAATTAAGGGTATCGGTTGTACAGTCTCGACTGAGCTCCTGAAGCTGGCTGATATTGCCTGTTGAAGATTCGAGGAAGTTCAATCCGTACCCGGGGGCGGTCGGGTTGCGATTCCATTTCGGCGAGCCCGTCGCTACGACAGCCCACGAACCGGGAACGTCGAGAAACGCACCATCAATCGAGCATTGCTCCAACGGCGTCCCGGTGCTGTTGACGCCGACGATGTTGGCCACACCGTCGAGGGCGTACTCAAACCGGTTGAACAGCCCGGCCTCTGAGGGCGGTTCCGGTGCGAGCGTACCGCAGAGTTGGCTGTCGATGAATTCCGAGAAACCGCGGACCGAACCGACGCTGCGGTAGTTGAATGCCCACCAGGTATTCAGCGGAGTGGCGGGGGCAAACCCGGTCGAAAGCTGATCGGTGAACATGAACGTGGGATCAGGGTTTACGAATCCAAAGAATCCGTCATTGTTAACATCAATCCAGTCGTTGGTCGATGACGGTTGACGGAAGAAGTCAACGAACAACGTGGCACCAGCCATGTTGACCTGACCACCGTCAATCGTGATGTTTCCTGCGGTACCTGCTCCATTACTGTTGCAATCGATTTGGGCCTGTGCAGAATTCGCTCCCGCAAGAGCGATCGCGGCCATGCCCATACATACCTGCCAACTCCTTGCAAGCATCAGGACTCCGACATTCTTTCGCATTTTTCCTCTCCAAGAAAAGATGTACAGCGTGCGCCTTCATTCGAACGATCGAATGAAGCCAAGCCAAGAAACGATTTGTGCGGATGCAGTTCAGCGCAGCCTGGAAATCCCCTCTGCTGTTGCGCTGGATGTTGCTATGGCAATTATTGAGCGGTCATGTTCAGGACTTCGATCTCACCCGACAATGAGTAATATCGATCGCCCCATTTGCGCTGCTTCAAAGACTGAAGTGGTGTCATGCGCTCCACATGGTTATCAAGAAAAGTGAAGTTCGCGGTTCCTCCGAAACTCTGATCGCCACCGCCTGGATGGTCGCGACCGACCGCGTTGATCTGTGCAATACCGGATGTATAGTCAAGAATGTTGGTCTTGTTTTTCACGACGCCTGTCGCAAGAAGTCCGTAGTCATCTGCGGTTCTCGGTAATCCGATTTTTCCGTAGATGAAACCGGGATTGGTCTCCGGCGCTTGATACTCATTTCCACCTGAGCCAAGATGGTAGAAAACATTGACGGGACGATGTGACTTCACCAGAATCTGACCGCTCTGCGAAATACCCAATGCCCGCCAGTTGCTCAGATATTCAGTGTATAGAATGGTATCTCCCGGTCGCTTGATGCGATTCTCCTGCACAAGCCGGTTAATGCGTTGGCCGCCCGACAGCAACGGCGTGAATTTGTTTCGGGGAATGATCGCGGCATTCGCGGTGTATGCCATTCGCGGTGCCTGCCGATCCACCAACGTGTTTGGCGATGTGTTATTTCCATCGTCGATCTGCCCGGCGTTCCAATCTTCTTCTAGGGGACCGGGGTTGGTGCGCGGCGCTCCGCCCTTGTCGAAGTTGGGACATTCAAATGCCTCTTCTTTGACTTTGCCTCCAGAATACAAAAAGTACGACCAGTGTAGATAGCCGTTCGGCACTGCCGATGTTGACTGGGTCTCAAGCGACCATGCACCCGATTGAGTCGTCGGATAAATGTATGCAGGAGGAAAAAACGCCTGATTCTCAGCCAGGTACATTGAGGTCGCTTGTCCGACCTGCCGTGCGTTCGCCGCGCATTTGACCGCTTTCGCCTGATTCCGCGCTGTCTTCAAACTCGGCAGCAGGATACTGATCAACAACGCGATGATTGAAACGACGACCAACAATTCGACGAGGGTGAATCCAACCAACCGAGTGTTCGATGGTTTCGACATGTGCAATCCCTTAAGTTGAAGACCAGAATTCACGTTTTGGGGATGGAGAGTGGGTAAACCGCAACCACCCTCGACTGAAAATACGAGCGGAAATCTAAGGCATCTGTTTTAAGCGGTGATTAAGAGGGAATTAATTGAGGGCTAAGGGTAATCGGTCCGGTATGTCCGCTCCGCCGAGTGGGAACGGTGTGACCTTCAGAAATGTTGGCCCCAATTCGTTCAATGCAGCAGGCGGAAGTCGTCTTCACAGCGATCCTCGGCGGACCAAGCGTCAACAACTCGAACAACAACGGCATTAACTCAGATGCAGGCGGAACGCTACGCCGCGTCGCACGCAAGGGTAATCGAGTCATCGTCGCCCTTGAGCATTGCTTGGTCAAATTACCCGAAGACAACTACCGAGTCATTGCCAACGGTTCCATGTCTCACCTTCCAAAGCCTGCGAAGTTTCAAGTTTGCATTGCGTAATTCCTTTAACTTCAGTGGCTTGTAGAAAAACAAACGCCATGGTCCAAGCCGGCGCGCGCCACACGAATTCGCCTTACGCCTATCCTAACGGTGATGGAAGAAGCTTTGTAGTGCGGACTTCCTAGTTACAACCGGTCAGCAATTGCAAGTTGCGGTTTAGCAATAGTCGGACCCTGCAAGCTCAACTCTCAGAAACGCGGGATGTGGTAGATGTACGGACATTGTCCTTCAAAATCCTACTTTTCCCTCTGACCTTCCCCCGGTGTTAATGCCAGTACTTATGTTGGTCCAAGCGTGCTCCGTATTTCCAGCTGAGGCGGGCGGAGCGTAGCGGAGTACGTCTCAGCTGGTTCGATCGCCTCTGCGGCGGCTGATAGCTCAACGCATTGTGGGGTCTGACATGGTTGTGGTGCTGTCTCCATCGTTCGATCAACACCTTCGCCTCCGTCATCGTGTAGAAGATTTCACCATTGAGCAGTTCATCCCTAAGCTTGCCGTTGAAGCTCTCCACATATCTGTTCTCCCAAGGGCTTCCTGGTTCGATAAACAGCGTCTTCACTTTGACACGTTTCAACCATTTCCTGACTGCGACCGCTGTGAACTCAGGGCCGTTGTCACTTCGCACATGATCCGGAACACCTCGTGTTGCAAACAACCATGCCAATCGCTCCAGCACATCCTCCGAATTCAATCGTCTGGCTACGTCGATCGTGAAGCGGTCGGTTCCGTGTCGTGGCAAGTTGTGCGGTGTTGCAGGCCTGTGCTCGCGGCGCAAAAAAAAGGCCACTCCCCAAAAGAGGAGTGGCCTTTGAAAATCTTAGAGTGATTACTGCCTAGCGACGACGACGCAGTACCGCGACGCCGCCCAACGCCAACAAAGCAAATGTGGCCGGCTCGGGAACGTCTTCTACCACGACATTGTCAAATATTGCAAACTGCAGCGAATCGCCGCCACCCGCGAGTGAACTGAAGAGATCGCCGTAATAGAGGGCGACATTTCCAGTTGTCGCGTTGACCGTTCCGCCGTTGTTTGCATCGATCGTGATAATTGGAAGGCCATCTACCTCGACGGAAATCGTGTTGGTGCCTCCGCCATTAACAGCCGTGAAGACCCAAGTGTGCCAGGAAAATGCCACATCACCTACATCCGTAGTGCCAGGGTTGCTTTGGGCAGCTGGGGCAGACAATCCACCGGGGAATGTACCGGTGTAGTAGCCGTCGGATGCGTTTTGCGAGGGCCCGTCGTACTGCAAACTGGCAATGAATTGCTCACCGGTGTTTTTGTATCCACGCCAGTCGCGGCTTGATCCGCCATCACCAGTCGAAAGAAGCATGCCACCGTTACGCGTTGCGCTGATACCGTCGTATCCAAGCCCACCACCGTGAAATTCGGTACCGGAGCCTTCGGAGAGGTCAAAATTAGCCCAAGCATCAAAAGTCAGGCGATGGTTGCCCGTCATGCTCAAACCGGTCGGTGTCGCCAAGACCTCGTCCACGGCGCCAAGAGTCAAATTGGCACCCATTTTCAAGCCGAGGGTGCCGCTACCGTTGGGGGCGGATGGAATCCCATCAGCACTATAGTCGTACCCAAAGGTTGCCGAACCGTCTCCGGTTGCATTTACAGTCCAAGCCGCTCCGCTGCTCATGTCATCGGAAAAGACGATTGCAGCCGATGCGGATGAAGAAACAAAGCCCGCCACAATCCCGGCGGCTAACAGCGACCGAGCTTTTGAGATTAGTTCCATTATTCTCCTCCTAAAAGTTGAATCTCGAATGCTTCGAGAGCATTTGCCCAAACAAGACAATTAAGTATTAAACACCAAGCACGTCAGCAGCGTAGGGGACTGCGCAGCTACACATGTCACCAACTCATTCGTCTCTCTCGTCGCATTGGGTCCGGATGACGTGGGTAATGCACGCGCCAAACCCGCCAACCAAGGAAAGGTTGGTATTCCTCCCTGATATGCTCCTTTAAGTCTAAGCGAACCAAATTGGGGAATTCAAGGGGATTTGTTCTTATTTCTGAATTTATCAGACCCGACCGCTGTAAATGTTCTACTTCTCGTGTCGTGCATGCCGATATTGCCGATCGATTCGCGATGCGAGATTTGGCGTAAGTTCATCATCAGAAGGGTTTTAGAATGCGTTAGCTCAGGGGCGGGGTGACCTGCAGCAAATCCGCCATTGCTAGTCGAACGAGGATTGAAACGATGCAAAATCCCTTAAATCCAAATCATTATCAGCGTCGCTATCAAATGCCTGCCTACACGCCGTGTCGCAATGGACCGAACTGGGCATGACCGCCTCTGTGGGGCCTGCATGGCAATCGACGAATGCCTCAAGATCGAGCAGACTGACTTCACCATCACCATCAAAATCCCCGGGGCGGGGGTGATGAAGCGTGAGGTATTGGTCTACCGAAACGTCGCAGTATTCGCGCTCCAACCCGCTTGGCCAAACCACACGTAACCGATCGATCGTGGTGGCGGACCCCAACCCGAAATGCACCGGTAGGTCGCTCTGGTTGAAGGTCCCTGCGTTGGTATTGGCTTCCCTGCGTAATCTGCGTTGCGTGGTTAGTCCAGTGTCGAGACTCGCATAGACTACCGTCCCGATGGCGGTGGTGTTCGAAGTCGGTCCGACCAATCTCAGTTGGAGCCAGTGGTTCCCGTTGATTGACGAATTATTCAAGAACACGCGTTCAATCCATCCCGAATCCGTGGTTCCAATCAGATCCATATCCCCATCGTTGTCGATATCACCCCACGGACTGTCGTACGATCCGCGATTCACTTGCTCAATGCCTTCTGCATTCGTGACATCGGTGAACTCCCAACCCCCATCATTGCGATAAAGCTTGCGGGAAGTATCGGAACCGTTGCGGGCGTCGTGATCGTGGAAGAAAAGATCCAGATCGCCATCGTTGTCATAATCGACAGCACGCCCACCGTTTAAGTCGCCAGCCGTGTCGGAGATCAGGGCATGACCAGTAAGTGTATCCACATCGGTAAAGAGGTTCCCACCGTCGTTTCGCCAGATCTTGCTGGGTTCTCCGTCGGCACCGACCATAAACAGATCGAGATCCCCGTCGTCGTCGAAATCGTAGAATTCGGCTCCATAGCTGTTGGTCATGAACTGAGTCCCGTTAGCGTCAGCGATGTCGATGAATCCCAGCGAACCCACGTCAACGAGTTGATTTTCGTAGAAGTTATTGCGAATGTTGTTATCACCTCGGCAAGTGGAGATGTAGATATCCAAGTCACCATCGCCGTCTGAGTCGCCGATGGCCATTCCGTAGGCTTTCACACCTACAGCCTCTTGGAATCCAACTGCTGCCCCTACAGGATTGAACGTATTTGCCGGTCCCTGCAAATAGATTTCGTGTTTCTCGGATGGACCTTCCATCGCCAAGATAAGGTCGAGATCCAAATCGCCATCGATGTCCACCCAGGCTACATTTTGATGAAATCCTGGATCATCCAAACCGGTCGAGACGCTCGCGTTTGAGAAAACACCGGTGCCATCATTGAGCAACACATCTCCTGTGTCGCTGATGTTTGATTGACCAACGAATACATCGATACTCCCGTCTCCGTTATAATCTCCCCATGCCGCGCTCCATGACGGACCAAGACCCAGAGGAAGCGTGCCTGAAATGTTGGTAAACGTCAGCGTCCCAAGTCCAATAAGATTGTTTTGAAACAACTGTTGGGAACCAAAAGCGCCCTGGAAGAAAAGATCCAAATCGCCATCGTTGTCGATGTCAGCAAGTGAGGCGCTGCGGGCGTTGACATTAAGACCAGCCAACACACCCGCGCTGACATCTGTGAAGGCGGGTACCGCAACCCCGCGCGACACGGAATTTGGTGATCCAGCTTCGGCGCCACCCGCAAACAGCAGCACGATTCCGATAAGTTGTGCGAAATTAGCCATGATTTTCTAATCCCTCTAATCCTCGTCTAAGTGGACGGGACTTAGATAAATTCGAAACAGCAAACAAAATCGCCCACAGATGGGCTGCAGACACTATCAAGCCCAACGGCAATTCGATGTTACCTGTACGGAGGGGCCGGTGACAAGGCCAAATCGGATGCATTCCGCGACGATTCCCACGCTCCAGCGGGGTCGGTGTGTACAAGGGGCAGCCCTTGGCAATCTACTTCACAATGCATTCATTCGATGTTTTTTGCCAAGAGAATCTTGTAAATGGACCCGCATTCCGTTCATAATAGGGGGGAGCCAAAGGAATTTCGCGGGCGATTCTCCAAAGTTCACGAGGCTCAAGGAGGAACCGAAGGAGGCCTGAAACAATCATGGGCATGCGCGAACCGCGCGCCGTCGATGGGTCGTTTCTCAAGTTCCCACTTCCTCCCACAGGCTAAATAGGCGAAGTTCGGTGGAGCAGCATTCCACTTAAATTCAATTTCCGTTTGAATGGGCATCGCCACCGTTCCCGTCCTTGGAAGAGGCGAGGCTTCTCGTCGCGCGGCAACAGACCTGGAACCAGAAGAGCTGGAACCAGAATGACTGGGCAGCGAATTATTGGGGGCAGAGAAGACTTGGGCAGGAAACGAGGAATGAAATTGTGGATCGGTCGTTCGCAAGATCGGCATGTTGCTGCGTCGGATCCATTGTGACACAAATTAGCATTTCACGATTGAATAGACCTAAATGGAGAGCTCCTCATGCTCACACAAAAATCGCTGGCGAGTTTGGTTCTAGTTGTCGGGTTGGTCGGGGTATTGCTTCCGGCGAAGGCTCAGACAACCCGTTGTGTTACAAACTTTGAGCAGCAAGAGGATTTTGATTGCGGGGACCGCGACGCTTCGTTGTGCGATCCCTTTACGGGGGTGGGTGCCGAGGTCGTATGGCAGTCAGCCACCACGTCCGGTTCGACCGATGGAATTATCCCCGGATCCACCAACACGATACCTTCCATCCCGATCAACTACGCACAACGGGTGCCCAACACGGGAGATTTCGCCGGGCTTGCTTCGCCTGCGTACGAGTTGACTGTGGCATGGGCTGACCCAACCGATGCAACGACTACGGGGGCGCGTCTGATTACGGGTGGTGCCGACAATCTGGATAACCCCTCGGTTCACCTCGGAGGGACAATCCGATTCAAGATGGCCGTCACAGCCTTCAAGTTCAATCCAGTTACCAATTTTTTCGGCCCACAGGTTCCAACCGAAACGGCTGGTGACGCGGCAATTTTGATGTGCTTGACGATCAAGGAAACGGGGAATGCAGTCCCTCTCGGAGACTCCGATCCGGCCACCGGTGACCTTGAATTCGTTTACCTTCCAGGCTCGGAGGTTATCCCCGCCGCTACGAACGGCTTCTTTGGATCATTCCCGCCCGGTGGAAAGCGATTCACCGCCAGTTCTGAATTCTGGCCACCCGATTCCAGCGAATTCGTCCAGGTGGAGTTTGACCTCGGCGCGCTTGACTCAAGCCGGATTCGCGGATTTGCGCTGGATGGGGATGCGGTTGCTACCGCCGGTGACGGTGTTCTCGACGCGACAAGTAATGGTGATGGTGTGAATCGCGGCGTCCTTGAGTCGATCGTTTTTTCGGCTGATCCAGACAATTCCGACGGTGAGTATTTCTTCATCTACATCGATGAATTGGAGTTCACCTCGCCGGAAAATGATCCATCCATCCCTGCCCCAACCGTACAAGGACCAATCTTCTCAACCGATAGCAGCATCGATGTTACATCAAGATTCAATCCGTGCGATTCGTCGGATGTTGATGAAGTCGAGCTGTTTATCAACGGCGTCTCAGCGGTTGGTGGTGTGGATGTCACGACCAATCCCGTCGCGCCAATCAACGGTGCGGCTGCATTTACGGGCCTGTCTCTGGTCGCTGGTGATGTCATTACTGCGACGCAAACCGACACCCAAGGCGGAGGGCAGGATGTAGTTAGTGATTTGTCGCAACCGGTCGTGGTTTTCAGTCCCGGTGTCATCCTGGCCGACAACTTCGACAATTACCTGGATCAAGACGATTTGGATGAGTTTTGGAATAACTCGATTAACAGTCCATCACCGGCTGACGCAAAACTCCTGCTTACTGCAGGAGGTGCGGCAAGTTGCCCCAATTTCTTGAAGGAGCAAAATCCGCCATCGGCCAACGCTGCTCGCCTCTATCGATCGATCGGATCGGCCAACGGTAGCGACGACGACCCGCTATTCGTGACTTGGAACTTCAAATTCACCGAGGATGCTGATTTGAACGGTCGAACCCGCTTTGAACTTGCCCGTTTCTCGGGCGGGAATTTCACCACGGGCGCGCGCGGAACGGGTTCGGCGGGCATTACGATGTTCAACCAACTTGGTGGCGACCTTCTCGCGAACTACAACCTGACGCTTCGTGCGAGCGACAATCCAAGCGTTTCCGGCGACTTGACGAGCAATGGTTGGACGTTCCAAGGCGGAAGCTCTTTCCACCGTGTTTCCAGTGGCGTACCGCGTGTGATCGATCGGTGGCACAAGATGCAGATTGAAGTTCGATCCGACGTACTCAATTACTTCATTGACGACGTCAACGTGAACCCGCCAGGATTTGAGGCCGGTGTTCCTCGACCTGATTTGAGCGCGTACACGCATGTGATCATTGGAGAGGGATTTAGCAATAACGGTCCAGTGATGTTCTTTGACAATGTGTCAGTGACGATTGGATCAAACGGGGTAACTCATCCGTTCGGGGATCCTCAACCTGCACCGCCAACGATTAATGGACCGTTGTTCCCCGGTGTGACCAGCATCACGCTATCTGATGTCAGTACCAACGCGACCGAAGTTCAGGTCATCGCAAATGACTCGACCATTCTGGCGACGGTTTCCACGACCGGGTTTGCAACGACGACGATTAATGTAACGGTTCCGGCGTTGGTCTTTGAAGACAACATTACCGTGGAACAGACCGTTGGTGGTGAAACCAGCTGTTCGTCCGAACCGACCCAGGTCTTGCTGCCAACCGTTGAGATCCTCGACGAAGTGCTGAAACCGGGGGCAACAATCGTAAACGTTGGGAGCCTGGAAGAGAACGTAGCCGACGAAATTCGAGTTTACGCGAACGACAGCACGCTTATTGGAACCGTAGTCTCACCCACCACAGATCCAGTATCTGTCTCGGTGACACCGATGATCGATGGTGATCTGATCACAGCGACGCAGGTCATTGGCGGTCTTGAGAGTCTGCCATCGGCTTCACAAATCGTTCGGTTCCGTCCACCGCTCAGCCTCACGGTGACGTTGGCGTTGGATGAAGATGGCAACGGTGGTGGTGCTCCTGCGGACTTTGAGTTTGTGGGTGCGGCAGAAACTGTGGGCGGCGCACCTGTTGGAAAACCGCTTGAACCACAGACCGGTGTCTGGCAGCGCTTTGAATTCTCGCTTACGGGCGGTGACCCGGTGACGAATTTCCTGGATACGGTTGGAACGCCCGGGCAACTCGATCCCGATGGTGGTAACTACAACATCGACTCAATCTACTTCAGCATCAACACCAATGGTCCAGTTAGTGCGGGACCGTATACGGTTTATGTCGATCACCTTTTCTATGTTGACTCCGGTGGTCAGGAAGTTCTGATTTCAGATGCCGAAAGCCAGAATCCCTTGGGCAGCTTCCGAGGTCAGAGTACCGGTTGTCCTCCAGATAGTCCAAATTGCGCTGGCGATGCCGCCAACGACATCAATGGCGACAGCAACCTAGCCGGTGAAACCAGTATCGACGGTTCCAACGCAGTCAAGGTTGAATGGAAATGGCCAAATGAGAATAACGGAAACACCACCGCGGTGTTCCGTCCATCTGGCAACTTCGAAGACAGCGCACTGTCTGTTGGGTTCTATGTGCTGTTCAACGATTTTACGACGAATGCGGTGGCACCGCCGTCACTACTTGAACCGAACGTTGGAAACATTCCATTCGTCCGCGTCAATGACGTCGATCCTTCTGCGACTCTGGTGGAACTGTTCAGAAACGGCGAGTTTCTTGACTCTGCGATTCCGGCAGGTGCTTCCGTTGACATCAATGTGAACACAAACAGCGTGTTGCTCGATCAGTATGTGGCGCGTCAAACTACGCCAGATGGAACGAGCAATTTGGGCTTCCCGCGCGGGATCACGATTCCCCCGGCTCCGACCCTCCAGACACCCATTGCCGAAGGATCAACATCGATCACGGTGATTGACATTCTGCAGGTGGCCAATGCATCAACTACGCAGGTGCAAGTATTGGAAGGCGGGTCAACCGTAGTCGGGACAGCCAACAGCACTGGATTTGAAAGTGCGTCCGTTGTGGTTGGTCCGGTACCGAGCGTCAATACGGGCGATCTGCTCACCGCCACTCAAACAGTGAACGGTTTGCTAAGCGCCCAGTCCAGCACGGCGATCGTTGAAGGTGCGCAGACGCCTTGTGGTTCGGCGTTTTCGGATGACTTTAACGTAGACTCGTCAGCCAATTGGACGGTAAACGTGACCTCCGCTGACACTTCAGTGGTGTTCGCGTTTGACTACAGCACGGTTCAAGTACCGCCTTCGCCAAATGGTGGTGGGTCAACGTCGGCCTTGAGAATGGAGGTCAACTCCGACGCTACAGGCTCGTTTGAAGCTATCACAGCTTCGCCAAATGGGCTTAGCCTTGGCGGTGACTACGTCATGCGGTTCGACATGTGGCTAAATGCGCCCGGACCATTCCCTGGTGGTGGTGGTGGATCGACGGAATTCATCACAGCCGGGGTGGGGTACGACGGAACCACGGTCAATGAGGACACTGCCACGCCGGGCGGCGTATCCGGTTCGGGTGGATGGTTTGCGGCCAGTGGAGATGGCGGTTCGGGCAGCGACTACCGTATCTTCAAGAATGCCACATTCCAAACGGTGGCCAGTGGGCAGTATCTTGCTGGTTCAACCAACGCGCCGGCCGCTCTGTACAGCGACAACTTTGGAGGCTTCGAGGTATCGCTGGCCGTTCCTGGCCAAGGTGCCACGCAGACGGGTGTTATTCAAACCGGCGCCATGGGCATGGCGTGGCACGAAGTCGAAATCGTCCGCCAAGGAAACACCGTGACATGGATCGTCGACGGCATCCCGCTTGCCATTTTGGATTCCACAAATGGTGAAGCATTCCCACTTGCGGGGAATGTCAGTCTGGGCATGATGGATATCTTCTCTTCAATCACGAATCCACCGGGTCTTGGTTTCGCTCTATTCGACAACCTTGTCGTGGAAGGCGCTCCAGGCGGCGATTGCAACGCCAACCTCGTTGGGGATGATTGCGAGACGATTACCACCTTCGATTGGAATGCCGACGGGAATTCGGATGCCGCTGATAACACCGGGCTTACAGAGTGTCTGGCGGGCCCGGGTGCGACTCCGACGCCGTCGGTCACCGGTTGTGCTGCGACTTGCCTCAATGTGTTTGACAGCGATGCAGATAACGACATCGACCTGGTTGACTTTGCTGCCTTCCAAGATGTTGTTGCCCCGTAAGCAAAGGTCAGGGCATCGACCTATTTGATTTTTCGATTGGCGGGTCACCTATTGCGGGTGGCCCGCTTTCAGAATCCGATGCTGGCTGCCTATGATTGGGTGGGCGAAACGGGTTTTATGCCAGAAGTGAGCAGTGCATTGGGGTTGGAGTACTTGTTCGAATGGACGGGACTGAGTCGAGAGGGTGATGCAAATGCAGGGTTTGGGTACGTTTCATCGTAGCGCGAACACGCGCGTCTTGCGTGTAGTTCAAGTTTTGCAACCCGTGCTGATCGTCGCAATGCTGATAGTGATTGCGGAATCTGCACGCGCACAAACAGCGACGGATCAGGCCTCCATCAACTCTTTCGCCTTAGCGAACATAGATGTTGGCGCAAGGCTCAAGTCGACCGTTGTCAGACTTCAATCCCAAGCCGAGTTTGCTCTGCTATCCAATGCGACAGTGGATAGATCAAACTGGGTTGGAAACGTTTGTCACATCGATCTGACAGCGCCGTTGATCGGGTCTGCAAATGTCAGCATTTTCAATGTGCAAGAGATCAGCGAAGCCTTGGCCACATCCATCAAGAGCGACCTTGATTTTGGTGGCGTGGTCGTGCGCGTCCGCTCAAACGAGAATGAAGCCTATCGCCTGCTTGAAGATCATACTCCGATCGTCGAACCGGGAACCTACCAATCGTTGCGCGAGGATGCCCGAATACGCCCCGGTGAGAATGCAGCCACCCCCGAGCAATTGCGGTCGTTGGGAGGGCCATCCGTTAATGCTAGTGGTCAACCGACAGGTGCACTCTCCGGTGTCGTGGTCTACGCCGCCGCGGGTCATGGGTGGACGGCGAACCCAGGGAGCTGGGGCCTGCAGCGCCCATTGCTTCTAGACATGGTTGAAGACTATGGCAACCTCGACCAACTCAATTACTTCGTCAACTATGCGTTTAATGCAGGGGCTACAGTTGTTGCCTTTCGTCCCGTTGGGTATCAGGACGAGGAGGTCGTTCTCGACCAGGACGATCCGGGTGTGACTTTCAATGGATCGTGGCTCAACAGCGGGTCAAGTCCCTACTATGAAGATGGACAAACGCTCAGTGGTGTAAGCTATCGATTCGCCAGCACAAACGTTTCGGAAACCGCGACGGCAAGATACACGCCCAATCTCCCGACATCGGACTACTACCCGGTGTACACGTGGGTGCTAGATTCCAGCAACCGCACAACGCAGTTGTATCGCATCCAGCATAGCGGTGGTACGTCAACCGTCACAGTCGACCACCGGATGGTTGGACGGGGTTGGGTCTGGTTGGGTTCATATTACTTCGAAGCCGGAACCGATGGATACGTCGAAATCAGCAATAAATCGAATGCGGGTGGTTCGGTCATCGCTGACGCAATTCGATTCGGTAATGGAATCGGAGATATTGTCGGTTCCGGTCCGGGGACGATCAGTGGATATCCTCGTGATGAAGAAGCACAGCGATATTGGGCCGAAAGTGAGACATCCGCCAATGCCGTGGGGATGCCCTCATCGATCTACAATTGTTGCGCAAGCGACAACAGCGACAACATCTCGACGGCAGCACGCTGGGCGCGAGAGATGAACAACACCACCGTCAATAGCGACCGCTGGCGCCGGATTTATCTTGAATTCCATAGCAACGCCTCGTCCGGCGGTGCTCGGGGAACGGTTGCGCTGGTTACCGGGAACAACACCACCAACCAAAATCAATATGCCACGATTCTCGGTGACGAAATCGAACAGGACATGTTGATTCTGGACTCGGATTTCGAGTTCAACTGGGTCGCTCGCAACAATCCATTCAATGGTTCCTTCGGGGCAATCAGCACAACTGGGAACAGCAATGAATTTGACGCCACCATTTTGGAGGTTGCGTTTCACGACAACGCAAGTGACGCGGCATTGCTGCTGGATCCCAAGGTGCGCGATGCCGTGGCGCGTTCAAGTGTCCACGGTTTGGTGAAGTTTCTCAATGCCCAGCCCGGAAGCCTGGTACCGCTTGCATTCCTACCGACTCAACCAAGGAATCCGCGAGCGATTCACGATGGGGATGGTGGCGTGACACTGACCTGGGATGCACCGTTGACTGGCGAAGCGCTGGGTGATGCTGCGACAGGGTATCGTGTTTACCGCTCAAACAACGGGTTCGGATTTGATGCGGGTACCGATGTGGGTTTGACCACGTCGAGTACATTCGTGGACGTTCCTGCGAACACGACCACTTACTTCAGGATTGCTGCCTACAACGCAGGGGGCGAATCACTTCCATCGATCACGATCGGGGTTCGAGCGCGCCCGAACGGACCGGGCAAGTATTTAGTCGTCAATGGATTCGATCGGGTCGGGCGGTCGCAAGATCCGCGGCAGGTGCTGGGGGGATTGGGCACGCAACGCCGCCCGATTCTTCGCGGTGTGAACTCGTTCGACTACATGGTTCAACACGGCGATGCATTGGCCGATGCAGGCGCCGATTTCAATTCTTGCCAGAACGAGAGTGTGATCAGTGGGGCGGTTTCGCTATCCGATTACAAAGCCGTCGTCTGGATCCTTGGTGAGGAATCGTCGGCTGACGATAGCTTCAATGCGACCGAACAGACTCTGGTTGGCGATTATCTGACGGGAGGCGGAAAGCTATTCGTCAGCGGTGCGGAAATCGCCTGGGATCTGGACAATCTGGGTAACGGTGCAGCGTTCTACAACAATTCGCTGAAGGCGGTCTATGTCGGGGATGATGCCAACACGTACAATGTCGGTGTGGTCCCGGGATCGATATTTGATGGAATCGGTTCATTCGTTTTCGACGATGGTGCGCTTTTCTACGACACGGAGTTTCCCGATCGGTTGGGCACATTTGGAGGCAGCACTCCCGCGATGACTTACGTGGGCGGAACAGGGGGAACTGCCGCGATCGTATTCGACGGTGCCTCGCAGGTTGTCAATCTCGGGTTTCCTTTTGAGACGATCACTTCGGAAACCCGTCGATCGGAAATCATGCAGGCCGTAGTCGAGTTTTTTGACGTTGGATTGGATTTGTTTGACCATGCTTCGTTCGTCGATTGCCTCGACGGACCGAATGCTGGAGCCGCTCAACCAAACTGTGGTTCATTCGATTTCGCGTTGGATGATGACGTCGACCTTCAAGATGCCCAGATCTTTCAGCAGCTTTTTCAAGGAAATTAGTTGGTCGTTACAAATTCAGCGCATTTGATCTGAATTCGCGCGACGCCGGATGGTTGCGCGAATTCGCTAGCACACAATTCAATTGCGACTAGAATCCCCTCCATGAATAAATTGCTCGCGAACGCACTCTATGCGTGTTTTCTTCTGTCTGGGGCGGCGGCACTCGCGTACGAAATCGTGTGGCAGCGCATGCTCACCTTGGTATTCGGGGTCAGCACCTGGAGTGTCACAGCCGTATTAACCGCATTCATGGCTGGGCTGGCATTGGGCAGTTGGGGTATCCGCCGATACGCAGATCGATGCGCAAATCCCATTCGCGCTTACGCCATACTCGAATTCTCAATCGCGCTCGCCGCGTTTGCGGTATCGAATGCGATCGAACCACTCATGTC
The DNA here is from genome assembly GCA_028285105.1 of Alphaproteobacteria bacterium. GTDB lineage: Bacteria > Planctomycetota > Phycisphaerae > UBA1845 > UBA1845 > UBA1845. The sequence continues at coordinate 3,770 of JANQQE010000009.1, read as the reverse complement.
GGTCTATGTTCAAATCGCACACGCCATCGAGCCTGGATTCCTCGTATCGCACGTGATCAGATTCTTGCTGGCGTTCGTTGTTTTCGTCGTTCCCAGCACACTACTCGGTGCCACCATCCCGTTAATGTCGCGAATTGCCACCGCACACCGTGATTCCACCGGTGCTGCGTTCGGGCGCATTTACGCCTTCAACACGTTCGGATCCGTGGTCGGTGCGGGCCTCTGCGGGTTCGCGTTGATCCCAACGATTGGAATGTGGAATGCCAGCCTGTGCGCATTAATTGGGAATCTCATCGCTGGGGCGCTGGCGTTGATGCTGGCCTCACGATGGCGAAGCGACCATCAGCCACGAGTTTCACAGTTGCAGCGATCCGAAGCATCTTCCACGGTGAGCTTAAACAACCCAAGATTTGGGTCACTGTCTCAACGAAGTTTGCTCGCCATTTCCGCGGGACTGGGATTCCTTGGGCTGGGGTATGAAGTCGCCTGGTCGCGTCTGTTGGCCGTCTACACGCTCAACAGCGTCTACGTGTTTACGATGCTGATCACCGTGTACCTCGGTGGATTGGCGTTGGGTAGCGGAATAGCCGCGGTGATTCTCCGCAAGGCAGGGCAAGTTGTTGGGAGCGTACTCACAATCGTTCAATTCGTAATCGCATTGACCGGGCCACTTGTACTGCTCACGACGCTCTATCTGGGTGAGTATTCGACTGAGTTGCAAATGGCGGTCGGAGGACGTGTGTTCTGGGTTGAGTACACCACCACGCTCGCGATTGTATTTGTCCCATCTGTTCTGATGGGGATGTCGCTTCCACTGCTTGTCGAGCTGTTTCCAAATGGAGCGCAGTGCCCAGGAGCGTCGGTAGGGAGGGCGTATGCGGCTAACGCAAGCGGCACCGTCCTGGGAACCGCTTCCACCGGTTTGCTGTTCATTCCGTACCTTGGAATTCGTGCATCGATAATTCTGCTCTCCGTTTGTAACTTCATTCTCGGATGTGTCATTCTCCAGAACATTGTTGCCCGTTCGAATTGGCAGCGCGGGCTGACCTCTGTTTCCGCGGTTGTATTTGTTCTGGCAGCCACGTTGGTTCCCCAAGGCACTCAGTTCATCCGTCCAACGTACGATCCACTTGAGGCCATTGTGTACTACAAAGAAGGTCGTTCCTCGGTTGCTCACGTGGCGCTATCTCAGGTAATGGGTGAGACCCATCGCTCGCTGTTCGTCGACAGCCAACCCGTTGCGGGGACGACGGATTATCTCGTTACCGATCAGAAGATACTCGCCCACCTCCCACTGTTGTTGCACCCGGACCCGAAGCGGGCGATCAGTGTTGGATTTGGCACTGGTGGTACGAGCTATTCGATGAAGCTGCACGGAATTGAGACGCACTGTGTCGAAATTGAACCGGCAGTACCCGCTGCTTCGCGTCACTTCACTGCCCAGAACCACGGGATCGTCGGGTTGCGGCAAGGTTTGGATCCCGATCGAACTGACTATCGGATTATCATCGATGATGCCCGAAGTTGGTTTCACTTGGCAACGACGCCGTACGACGTCATCGTTGACGACCTGACGAGTTTGCAGTACCGCGGAAACGGAAACCTCTACACCGTCGAGTGCTTCGAACTCATCAAGAAGAATTTGACTGAAAACGGAATTGGTTGCGCCTGGGTACCGGTCAACGGGATTGATAAGAACGCGCTCAAGATTGTGATTCAGTCTTTCAAGAAGGTCTTCCCCCATACTACAGTCTGGTACCTCGGAAATGTGCAAAACTATTTTGTGGTGCTTACTGGTACGCCGGAAAGACTCATGGTCGACATTGAATCTTGGCGCTCGCGCATCAGTGAGCCCGAGGTTTACGAAGACTTGGAAGAAATTGGCCTTACCAATCCATTGGAACTCGCAGCCTCCGTCTTACTGACTGAAGAAGAAGTGGAGCGGTTTGTTGGATCGGCTCCTTTGCACACCGATGACAAACCGATTCTCGACTACGCGACCCACGCCAGCTTCTACAAAGAGACGATGGCCTCGAATCTTCAAGCGATGCTGGCGTGCCAATCTGCACCGCGAAGCGACTGGATCAAGCCCGTCGAGGACCCTTGGATGACCACTGATTGGCCCCGCTGGCGGGACGCCGCTAAATATGTGGTCGAAGGCCACGCCCTCGCCCGCAATCGTGATTCCGCTAGCGCAACAGAGTTGTTTCGAGAGGCCGCCGCAATGATCCCAGAGTCGAAGAACGTAGCCCGACTGGCCGGAATCCCAAACGAACCAACTCCCCTAGCCCCCTGAGCAGGCCATTACCGCGAACCACCTTCTCGTGGATGGCTGCCAGGGCGAGATTCGAATGCACGGTGAGTTTAATACGAGCAAGGTGACATTCCATCTGCGGCATCTGAGGCCTCGAACTAGTCCATTTGAAGGGTTTGGATCAATGCCAGGAAGAGTCATTTGTCTTTTTATGCGAAAAGCGAATAAAATACTTGGGAATCGACCCTCAATTGGTGTAGCCTAGTGGTTTGCCGGACACATGGGTTGCGGAGGGGATGCTACCCGTTCGATCCAGCACACACGTCGTCCAAGGTGGTCGTGCATCATCAGGCCGTTTTCAAGGGGTTGGTGCTTATGAAATCCAAGCGTGCATTTACGCTGGTTGAACTGCTGGTGGTCGTTTCGATCATCGCGCTGCTGATATCGATCCTGTTACCTTCATTGAACAAAGCCAGGGAGCAGGCCAGGGCGGTCAAGTGCTTGGCCAACCTGCACAGCCAGGGCTTGGCGATCCAGACCTATGGTTCCGAGTACCTCGGTACGCTCCCAGGCCCGGTTTATCCCGCAATCAAACGAAAGATGTTCAGCATCGGACAAGTCCCCGGGGGAAGCGCAATCAACCCCGAGGCTGACCGTCAAAAGTCGTTGACTTGGCTGCTGCGCCCATATTTCAGCAAGAACCAGGGCGTATCCACCGATGAAGACTCGCGATCGGATGCAATCAATACCTGCCCTTCCAATGAGAGAATCATTCCGGATAGCGAATTCCTACAATTCCAGACTGGTTCTTGCTGGGATGAACGACCTTATAGTTATGTTTGCAATTCGTGGGGAGTTGTTGCTGGCCCGAACCAAACCATCCCCAAGTCGGCACGCGAGGCAAACCACACCAATCCGCCTCACTACTTTGGCGCGTGGTTCTACTGTGATAACGAAGCAACCAGGGATAGTCGGGACGATGTTTCAACGAGTCCCAAGAAACTGAGTATGATCAGGAGACCGGCGGACGAGTGGGCGACTGCTGACGCGTGGTACCGGCGCGTGTCCACGGCGGGGTCGCGAGGGGCTCTTAAGCAATGGCTGGGCACATTTGCTCCCGAAGTCGATGCAAACTATCTGCCCTTAATTCCCGATCGACCCTATCACAAGATCAAGAGCAGTACCGTGTCTTCCCACCGGCGCGCTGGCAAAGATGTTCTTCCACAGATCCGATTTAAGGGCGTGACCAGCACGTCCTACTTCGATGGACATGCCGGCTTTGAAAAAGGCCAATGGCGTGAACCGGGCGACGGGGGTACGGTCAATCCAATGTGGCAGATCTTTGGCGGGTCGTTCGACGGAGACAACTACAATTGGAACGCTGCTAATTTTGAATAGACTGAGTTTCGGGACGGGAGTGACCTGACCCCAACGTTAGTCCACCTGTTATGTTAGAGTTCTTCCATCTATTACACCAGCCGGCGGGCGTGGCGTAGCGAGGGAACCGAGCGGAGCG
>JANQQE010000034.1 GCA_028285105.1 Alphaproteobacteria bacterium | reverse complement strand
GCGATACCCACGTCCGCCTCCGCTTTGCGGCCGGCTGGAAGTCTGGCAACGAATTATTGAATTACAGAAATATCTAGGGACGACTGATTGCTAGTTTGCAGATTCTTCGATCTCGTATGTAAACGGTAATCCATGCTTGATCGTGACCATGCGTACCTTGCCGTTACCGATCGCTTCGAACTGTTCGAAGAGCTCTCGAACATCTTTCTTCAATTCAAAATCTGTGGCGTTCGATTCTGGCCTGGCGCCATTTTCGCCACCGACCTTACCACTTAGAATGATTCGGGGAGGAGGATCCAACACTGGCTCCCCATCGCGGATAATGAATTCTTCGATGCGGCCAAAATTGATTCGCTGCATCGATTCGATGAGTTTCTGCTTGGGAATTGAGACCCAACTTTTGTACGACTTAACATGGTTTGGCTTATCGTTCATCTAAAAATCCATTTAAGAAATGAATACCGCGCATCCTGCGCGATCGAAAAGTTTCATTCGCCTAGATGTCTGTCCTCCTTTCCTTGAAGCTGTGCGGCTGTTTCCAGAGCTCATGCACCGCTAGCCCCTCAAATCCAATGAGATCCGCCTGAATACTGCTCAGTACGTTGCGTGCGTCTGCCGTCTGCCTCTTGCCTTCCTTGCGAGTCCTTCCGATCCTTCAACTGGTATTTGTGGTGTGTTTCTTCGAACCTATAGATTCATTGAGTGAATTGCAAACGCCGGACGGGTCAATATTAGTGCCGTTATCTGTCTCGACCGCTGATCACTCAATGCCACTGCTGACGAGCGAGTATAATACGGGATGGCGATCCTTCAATGCGACCGACCTCCGACTATCTTAAGCGATATTCGCAGGCCCACTAAAACGTGGATAACTCGGTTACGGCAGCGTTGCCAATGGGTATGTTCAATCGATCCCAAGTTGATCCAGATTGGAAATGCATATCGCCTACGGTTCGTTATACCACACGATTTGGCGATGCCTGGATTTTTTAGTATCTCACAGTTCAGGTGACGTAGAAGCCATTCACAAGCGCACTGCATTTTCAGCATTATTTTGCTTCTCAGACGGGATGAACGGGCGATTGGAACATTAACAAGCAAATGACAAATAGTGTCAGTTTGTCACTTTCATCGCAGCCGATTTGGACGAATTCGACCTCATTGGCCTGCGGATGCCCGAATTGGCAACTGGCCGAGCTGGGGGTGAAGCTGTGGTTTGCGGAGTTGGAATGTCCGGAAGAGTTATTCCTGTCTGTTGGAAAAGGGTCGAAGGGCTCAAAAGAAAACAACTATTCAGTTGAGCTTGGGGAAGACTACTAGGGCGCGCGATTTGACCGCAGATCAATTAGCATTCGATCGGCGGTCAAACCGTGTTGATTTCCAGCCCGAGACTCATGCGGCAAGGGATGCGCATTGACAAGGGTCATCGCTATCCGGAGAGCCACGAACTCGTCGAGCTGTTCGGCTTCACGTCACAACGGCGCAGTCGCGGCAACCGACCAGGATGCTGAGGCGTGGAGCGAACGCATAGTTGTTACAACCGGTTTCGAGACCGGCTCATCCGCTGGCGTAAAAAGGAAGAAAACTGCGCCGCGCAACTTAATTTAGCTTCCGCAATCATCAATGGAAACTTCGCAAGGTCATCCGGATAGGTGCATACTGCACTGACCGCGTTCGGGTGGTCGCTGCTTCTCGGCCCCGACAACCCGGCTACGAGGCGATGCGCCACGCCTCCACGTTCGTCTTTTTGCAGGCGGCGTCGGAACCTTGCGTGACGCGATTCACTATCTGTTACATACGCGGCGCATGACAAAACGGTCGGCCGCATGGCAGAATCGGGGCCGTTCTCGCGATTCATGTGTGCCGCGCTCCCGGGACGCGTCTCGTGCAAGTCTCTCCGCGTTGCTACTTTTCGAGCCAGATATCCCCGGGGAGGCACACACATGAGCTTGGCAGATGTGAGGAAGCTGATTGCGGAGATCGTGGCTGGTGGATCGTTACCCGCATCCATGTAGCCACCAGTTGGTTTCATGGCCTGGCGAAGTACCTATACGACCGTGCAGGTACCGCGCCGCTAACACTCAGCAGAACGGACTATCAGGCGATGGCTCGCGTTGTCGGGATCACGAACGACACCAGAGGCATTCGAGGAGCTGCAGTGAGTGCCATATAGTGCTTCAAATCCTCTTGGTGGGCCTATGCCGCGGGCTTGGGCCACTCCGAGCCGGTGAACCGGCCTTTGCAATACTAAACCGCAAGGGGGACCCGATCAGGTGGGGAGCCCACTTGGCTGATATGACGGTTACGTCAGACTTGTTTCAAATCGATGGTAGTGCAGTAGGTCGTAGCCGCACCGGGCCTGTCGGATCCGACCTATGATCCGGAAGCCGTACAGCATTCTATTGATAGGTAAGCAGAAACTCAGCGTAATCACGCAAGTCCACATCATCATCTGAATCAGTATCTAATGCCTGTAGACACAGTGCAGCACACTCGACGTTAGCAGGCAATGGCGCGGATTCAGGCCCACCCAGACAATCAATCAGATGAGCAATTCCAGTCTGCTGCAGAACCTCACAATCGTCAGGCAATCCATTCTTATTACAATCCCTGCTTAATCCTTCAGTAATATCACATTCATCAGGAACGCCGTTCGTGTTGCAGTCAAATGCGGGGAGAAAAAAGACGTATGACGAGCCACTCGCAACGGGTCCACCAGTGTTACCTTGCGCTCCGGCAATCGCAATTCTCCCATCCATCGCTACACTTCGCGCAAATAAGTAGCCCTGCGTCGCATCGTCGGCTGTGAGTTTGGCGATCTGACGCCATTCAGCACCGATCTCTCTAAAAACATACGCTGATCCGCTGGGCTGTATTCCAACTCCTTCGAAATGCGCACCGAGAATGACTGTTTCGCCATCAATTGCGACGGTGCGGCCAACCTCGGCGTCGCTGGATGCGTCATCTGCGACAAGCTTAACAACCTCTTGCCACTCGCCGTCAATCTCGCGAAACACATACGCTGCTCCGCTATCGACTGCTTCTGCATCATTTTGATACGCGCCGACGACGGCTGTATCCCCGCTCAGCCCAACGCCATATCCAAAGCGATCATTCTGTGAAGCGTCACTCGCAGTCAGCTTACTAATCTGCTGCCATATGCCATTGTTCTCGCGGAACAAGTAAGACGATCCGCTATCTGGGCCACCATCGCTATCCGCAAAAGCACCGACAATGGCAGTGCCACCGCTTATTGAAACGCTCCAACCGAAGTAATCGCCCGCTTCCCGGTCGCTTGAAGTAATTTTGGCGATCTGCTGCCAGCTTCCACCATTTTCACTAAATACGTAAGCCGCTCCGCTATCAAGGCCTCCCGAATCACTGCGGTATGCCCCGACAATCGCCGTGTTTCCGCTCAACGAAACACTCCAGCCGAAACGATCATCCTCAGATCCATCATTCGCAACAAGTTTCGCGATCTGTTGCCACACACCATCAATCTCGCGAAACACATACGCCGCTCCCTTTTCCGTCGATCCAACGTTGCTCAAATACGCTCCGACTATCGCCGTATCGCCATCAAGCGCGACGCTTTTCCCAAACCTGTCGCCCTCCGATGCGTCATTGGCGGTGAGCTTCGAGATTTGCTGCCATGCGCCCCCGATTTCGCGAAACACATACGCAGATCCGCTACTTGTTCCATCGTCATCATCGGTGTGGGATCCGATGACAGCCGTTGTACCATCAATGACGACACTGTTTCCGAAGTTGTTATTGGATTCCGCGTCGTTGGCAGTAAGTTTGGTTGTTTGTAGCGAGGACGATTCGCAAGTGTCCGGCACACCATTTGAATTGCAGTCACCGGCTTCGGCTGGTGGTTCGCAAAGCCCTGTAGCCTCATTACAGATTGCAACAAGGCAAGCATTGTCCATTTGAGAACAATCAAGTCCCTTACCTACGCAAACTCCGCCAATGCACGCATCATCGAAGGTGCAGACATTCAAATCGTCACAAGTACCGCCCTCGTTTGCCGGAGAGATTTCGCATTCGCCAGTCTCAGAGTTGCAAGTACCGACCACACAGGCGTCGTTCAGATTTGAACAATCGGTCGGAGCCCCCGTGCACGCACCTTCCAGACAAACGCCATTTGTTACGCAGTCCAAAGGCATCTCGCACATGCCTCCCTCGTTTGCCGGCATCACTACGCAGAAACCGCAGTCGGGAATGCAAACGCCAACATTGCACGCATCATCCAACGCTGAGCAATCGATTGGCGTGCCCGAACAATTACCGTCGACCCAAGTGTCGTCGTACGTGCATGCATTTCCATCGTCGCACTCGTTCGCTACACCGCCGACAACCTTTATGTCATCCCAATACTTGCCGCCATCGGCCATGCTCCAAACTCCCACTGTGCCAAAGGTCGGATGGAGTCCGCTGGGATCAACTGCATCAATCTGAAACCCCGATGGCTCGGAAAGACCATCTTCCCAGAAGTTCGCCTGAATACGCATCGGTGGCGCGGTTGTGTCAACCATAATGCGGAATCGATACCACGTGTTTGGACTTGGATCGACGCCTGAGTCCAAGTCTCCGGTCAGACTGTCAAAATTGGGCGGAGCCAAGTGGAACGTCCGGGCGGACGGAGCGTAATTGGCCCGACGAATTCGAAGATACTCATAGGTGCTGTTCGGTTGATTATTGAAGCCGGAATTGAAAGTGACTCCAATACCGCCGTCGTCGCTGGCTATGCGCAATCTGCCTGAGTATTCGACAGTTGATGAACTTTCACTGTCTGATCCCACGAAGTGGGAGTGGATGTTCGTCTGAGTCGATGTTGTCCCGAATACCAAATCCTCGCCGACTTGAAAAACGCGAAACAACGAATCATTTTCAATATTACTCGTGCTGGCTACCGTGTCGAACCAGGAATCGGGGTTCGCCCCATTCGAGTAAGCTTCGAAATCGCTGTCCAGCACGACGAAGTGGCATGGGAAGGGGCACGCATCCTCTCTTTCGCATTCGTCTGGAACCGCGTTGCCGTTGCAATCTTCACTCGTCCCTTCGGTCATATCTATGAAATCGTCTGAGTGATTCTCATTGCAATCTGGAAAGTATTCATATACGCCCATGTCGACAATCGGCGCCGAACCCAAACCGGTGTCTATCGTTGTCAGGTCGTCCCAAAAGCGTGGATTTCCAGCGAGGTCAATAGTGTTAATGGCCGGAACTGGCTGATTGATTCCAGAATCGATTGCCGGCGATCCTGACATGACGCTTAAGTCATCGTCTTCCGTTCCAACGACATTGTCGGCCCCATTTACGTCCAAAAACAGCGGATTATCGCTGACGACTCCGGTTCCGCCAGCGCCGGTCCATCCACCCTGGACGATGCTGTAATCAACACGAGGATTCCCGTTGTTGGTTCCGATGTGCTCCGGCGTGTTCCCCCACAAGATGCAGTTCTTCAAACGGGGACTGTAATCGCTCTCCAATCCCCCGCCACTGATGGCAGAGTTTCCAAGAAACGTGCAATTGGTTATGTCCGAACTGTACTGTATGTAGATCCCACCACCCACACCACCTTGGTTTCGATTGAATTCGCAGTTGGCAATAGTCATTTCGTCGATGTCTGAAGAAACGCCGCCACCGCGGAAGGCCCTGTTTTTTATGAATCTGCAATTCAATATGACCGGTTGCCCGATTTCGCCCGAAAAGTACGTCGAGGACCCGACTCCCCCTCCGTTGCTGTTCGCAACGTTCTTGACAAACATGCAATTGGCAACGAATGGGCTGCTTACGGACCGGTTGTTTATACCTCCTCCATTATCAAGCGTTGCTACGTTTCCTTTGAAGAAGCACTCCGTAATCAGAGGATTGCTTCTCGTCGTATCAATGGCACCACCGCGTCGCGCGCTGTTCTTCTGAAATGTGCAGTTCGTTATGGTTGGATTAGAACCTCTGATCGTTATTCCTCCACCACGGTCTTCAGTGATGCCCGAAATGCTATTGGCATTTCCGGAGACGATCGCAAACCCATCCAAGATCGTGCCGCCAGCGGGCCCTTCACTCGTCACCACGTGATAGCTGTTCTCGCTATTACCGTCTTCAGTAATACAAAAACCGTCGTCACAAATTCCACCAAACGAATCGCAATCGGGTGAATCTTGAATACACTCGACGGGCTCGTCATCGTTCGACAAATCTCCGCTAAGTACGGTCTTATTCAGATTGAAATCACGTTTAGACTTGTGGCTCTCCGTCCCATTGAAACCACCCAGAAGTGCTATCGCATTTGGAAGATTAAACGAAGCAAAACGATCTCCCGTTGAATTCCCTCCGCCCTGATCCGGCTTGTATGTCCCTGCCGCGACCCATACTTCTTTGACCGAACAATTGGCCGATGCATCAGACAAGGCATCTTGGAGATTGACGTGCGCATTCCCCCAAGACGAGCCATCATTGAGGCCCGTAGAAGCACTATAATCTACAAAAACTATCGCCTCACATTCGTCCGGCACACCGTTTCCAGCACAGTCCAGACTCGTACCCTCCGAAATATCGGCGGCATCGTCGATTCCATTGGAATTGCAATCTGCCCCCCATGCCCGCCCACCGGATGCAGCGAAGACGAAAGCAACTGCAGCCAATGAAGCAATAACAAAAAATGACTCGTGGCTTGAGGAGTTTCGTTGGACCCTACTGTGATTTTGCATAGCTTTCCTTACCGCCAAAACTCGAACCGACTTTTCCCATTTGCACTTGTCAGGGTTCGCCGCCGGTTTGTATTCGTTGATCATACGGCGTCCCTGTCCACTGCGCCTAGCCATATTCAATTGGATTGCCGGTGGCACCTGCGACGTTTTCGATACGAACGCAGATGAAGACGGGAGAAACACCGCTGGAAGGGAGTTTGTATGGGTATTGCGTTAAACGATTTGCCAACCGCGGAATTGTCGCCGAACCAGCGACGTGACGCGATCATCGCCCTACTTTTCACGGGTTTTGAGCGGTTTATCGCCGCCCGGGCCGCCAATTCACAAGAACTCATCCGAATCCGACGAGAACGGCCTTGAACTCTCCGCCAAAACGAGGCTGAGTGTCGTTCGTGGTTAACGCCGTGAGAAAGGAGAGTTGCCCATGACTGAAAATATCAAGAAAGAAATCGCAGCGCTACGAAAAATGAACGTGCCCGAACTACGGAAGCGGCACATTGACCTGTTCGGCGAGCCCAACCGTTCAGGCGATCGCCAGTATCTATTTCGCCGCATCGCTTGGCGGCTGCAAGCGCAATCGGAAACTGGCAGTGCGGGCGGAAAGGCGTTTGAACTCGGAAGACGTTTTGGAGCGACTGGCTTGGTTGTTCGTGACGCGTGGCGTACCGGAACACATTCGCAGCGACAACGGTTCGGAGTTTACCGCCATGGCCGTTCGGAAGTGGTTGAAGAATGTGGGAGTGAAGACGTTGTTCATCGAACCCGGATCGCCCTGGGAGAACGGATACATTGAGTCGTTCAACGGGAAGCTGCGTGATGAACTTCTCAACGGCGAGATCTTCTACACGTTGACGGAGGCGAAGGTCCTGATCGAACGATGGCGACGCGAATACAACACGGTGCGGCCACATAGCTCGCTGGGGTATCAGCCACCCGCCCCTCAGGTGATCGCATTGGCGGACAACCGTACCCAACAAGGGGAGGATCGAACGCGACAG
>JANQQE010000011.1 GCA_028285105.1 Alphaproteobacteria bacterium | reverse complement strand
AGGCGACGCATGCGAGCCACTTGAAATTGCGTTTCATTCGACGCGCGATGGCAATGAAGAGATCTACGTGATGACGCTCGATGGACTGCGGCAGACGCGACTGACTTTCGATGGTGCCGAGGATAGTTATCCAGCGTGGAGTCCTGATGGCGAAAGGATCGCTTTTCAATCAGATCGTGATGGCAACTTTGAAATTATGGTGATGGATGCCGATGGAAGCAATGCGCAGAATGTGACGACCGCAGCCGGGAATGACCTTTATCCTTCTTTTAGCGGAAAGAACAACGAAATCTCGTTTTCGACAGGTCGCAACGATATTTCCGACGTTTACGTGATGGATGTCAACGGAGCGAATCAGGTCAATCTAACGGCGGTGGGTTTGGGGATCGAAAGTTTTCCGGCATTTAGCCCATCCGGGTGCCAGATTGCGTACTATCAAGATGGTGATATCTGGATCATGGATCGAGATGGAGACAACAAGGAGCAACTGACGTTCAACGCGGGTGCCGATGCTTCGCCGAATTTTAGTCCGGATGGCGATAAAATTGTTTTTGTTTCGACGCGTGATGGGAATTACGAGATATACGTGATGAACACAGATGGTTCAGTCCAGACTCGATTGACCGATGACCCGGGCTCCGACATCGACCCAACATTTTCTTCCGATGGATCGAAGATTCTGTTCTCGTCGGAACGCGACGGGAACAAGGAGATCTACATCATGAATACGGATGGCTCAGATCCGATACGACTGACCGACAATCCTGCCGCTGATCGAGCGCCGGCGATGGTCATTCCGGGAATTGGCGGCCTGGGAAATCAATGCTTTGGATTCGAGGCCGGGCCATAGCGCGGATGAGAAGCCTGCGTTACGTGGGTGTTGCAAGAATCCGATCTCAAGCAACCGAACCGGGCCGCGCTTCGATTTTGGGAGCACGGCTCGGTTCGGTCTTGCGTAGGACTGCAACTCAAATCGAACTTCGCAGATTTGTCGCACATAGGTTTCGGGTGGTCGCACCTGGGTTCGCGCACTATCATTCGACTGTCATTCGTCAAAACATCCAGCGGAGGGGCAGGTTGGCGTGGACATCTATGGTCTGAAGCGGATTCCCTTCCTCTCGCGCCACAACTTCTTTCATGAATTTCATCACATTCTCGCGTGGGGCGTTGTCGTCGGTTTGATCGAAGGCAACTTCGCCGCAATCGTCGTCGCCAAGACATTTCAGGGCAGCGAGTTTCTCATCAGCGTTGCATCGGCGACTCCGATGGCCATGCACGTCGTCAGCCTCATGTGGGGTGCGTACTGCGTGGGGCGACGCAAATTGCGGATATTCACATTTTGTACAACTGGGACCGCCCTGATGCTTGCCAGCGTCGCGATGACGCCCGAAGTGTCTTGTGGCGGTTGGCTTTTCGTATTGCAAATGGCCGCCGCTCAGTTCTTCCAAACCGGCGCAGTGACGGTGCGCTCGGCGCTATGGAAATCGAACTATCCGCCGCTCGTTCGCGGCCAGATTGCGGGTCGATTGCAGGTGGCCCGCGCCGTGACACGACTTGGGTCGGTGGCGATCATCGCCAACATTTTCGACCACGATCCCCAAAGCTATCGTTGGATTTACCCGGTCGTTGCGGTCATTGGTTTTATCGGCGTGTATTGTCTTCAACGCATGCGGGTTCGCGGCGAAGACAGTGAATTGCGCCGTATACACGATGGGCAATTGGACGGAAATGGTCTGACCGCGCATGCGAGCGCCCACAAACTCCTTTCGTCATCGCATGTACTTAGCAGTGCAGTCCACGTCCTCAAGAAGGATGCGCGGTTTCGCAACTACTGCATCGCTCAGATGTTTGCAGGCGTGACCAATCTCCTTCTTCGTGCTGTGATTGTTATCATCCTGACGCAGCAGGTCCTTGCCGGTATGCAAAGCGGTTACTGGCTGAACACAGTGTTGCTGGAACTGCTGCCGATGCTGTTGATGCTCATCGCCATGCGGCCAAGCGCTCGGTATTTTGATCGGGCGGGAGTCTTGAGCTACCGCGCGATTCAGATGGTCGGTTGGGTTTTGGCGATTTTCTTCGGGATGTGCGGTACACTTGCGATTGGAAGCATCGATCGATTGGGCCCAACCGCATTTTTAGTCTCGGTCGGTTGCTTCGCCATGTTCGCAATCATTCGTGGAATTTGTCTGGGCGGCGGATCGATCGCGTGGAACCTTGGCCATCTTCACTTTGCGAGTCACGAGGACGCCGAAGTGTACATGGGCATCCACGTTTCCTTAACCGGATTGCGGGCGATGTTTCTGCCGATCTTAGGTACATACCTATGGGGTCAAATCGGTTGGTGCGTTTGGCTGATTTCGTTGGCGTGTGGTCTGGTTGCAATCCATTTTTTCAGGAAGCTTGCAGTGAGCGATCGCCCCGATACACCTGCAAACCGCGAATTGCAGGGAATCAATTCGCGCCAAACGACTTCGATTTGATTGTGGCTTTAATCGTCTGGTGACAATGTGCGATCAACTCGACGCGGGGAATCCGGGCGTGTAAAGTTTGGGCATGGGATTCGGATAGGAATCGAATCAATTCAGTCGAGTTTGCGAAATCGGTATTCGGTCAAAACGTTTTTGGTGGCCCCAACCCAATTGGTGAGACAGTCATGGACAATGATGCAATTATCCGCAAAGTACGCGACGAACACGAACGTCTGCGTGAAATAACCAATGCGCTCAACGGCGCGCTTCAGAAAGATGGCGGTAACAATGTCGGTCCGTGGCTGACCGATGTGTGCAAATCATTCGAGCACTTTCGCGCCCACCTGATTCACCGCATCGCCCTTGAAGAGATCGGTGGGTTTCTCGATTACGTCGTCGAGAAGAGGCCCGACCTCGTCAAACAAGTCGACCACCTCAAGCAAGGGCACGCCAGGATGATCGAGATGGCCGGAACAACGCTGAGCCACCTCAAAGAATTGACCGCAAGCGATTCCGAACCGTTTGGCCAAGCCCGTACGTACGTCAAAATCATGATGTCGGAAGTTGACTACCACGAAGAGGTCGAAAACCTTCTTGTCACTTCCGTCTTTAACGATGAAATTGGCGGCGAAGAATAGTTCGCTCGCTAATTTAGGACCGAGCATCCCGCGATGATGCAATGCGTTGGAAGGTGCGAACCGGTTAAGACGTTTTCCAGCGGGTCGGTTGGTCCCGATTGTTCGAGCGGTATGGCAATCAACTCGGCACTACTCCCGTTAACGATCCCCGCATAATCGATAGAATCATTTAGCGCTCGTCGGCCATTGATTGTGGCCATTCTGATGATCGTTTCGACTGGTAAGTCCGATCGATGATTCCGAATAAAACGAATCTCATCCAACATCGAAAGTGAGGGGTTCGACGCTAGGCTGTCCGTGCCAAGACTCACGTTGATCCCAGCCGCCATCATCTCGACAAATCGGTGCGGCGGATGGCCGAATGCATGATGCGTGCGCGGGCAGTATGCCACCGATGTAGCCGACCCGGCAAGCAATTCGATTTCGTGGTCATCAATGTAATTGCAATGGGCCAACAATGTCTTCGGTCCGAGGACGCCGATTTGATTGAGGTATTCTATGGGGCGACTTCCAATGGGTTGTCGCGACGCATCCCAAGCACCCATCGATTCAAGAAAATCACGCATCGGTCCCGTGCCCGAACTCAGAAACTCCACTTCTTCCAACGACTCGGCAGCATGGATGCACGTGGGGACATTGTATTTTCTAGAAACCGCCATGCACTCTCGCATGACATCGGGGGGGACCGAGTAAGTTGCGTGGGGTGATATTCCCGCAACCAACGTCTCGGATGACGTTAAACCTTCTTCCGGATACTGCACGATTCGATCAAGGTCGTGCGGGCGTGTACCGAGTACCTCGCCGAATGACGTGACGATCGGTCTCGAAGCAACATCGGCGATCGTTTCGCGAGTGGGTTCGAAGAACCTTGAAATGTCGCCGAGTCGCGTGGTGCCACCTTTCACGCTGGCAAGCAATCCGGCGCGGACCGCAATTCTCAACGCTTCGTCTTGACCAACCATTGAACGCATCATCGGAGCGATCTGCCTGAGCCAATCGACAAACCTGTTGGTCGGTGGAACTTTTCCGAGCATCCCGCCAAGTTCAAGATGCGTGTGGGCGTTGACCAAACCGGGCATCAAAACCGCGTCACCGCAATCGATCGAATCTTGACGGTGACCACGCCCGATTTCGACAATGCGGGTGGATTCGATGCGCACGAATCCATTTTCAATGGGTTTCAAATCTTCGGCGAGAATGTATTTGGCGCGAAGAATCATATGGGTTTCGCACACGTTTTCATGCAATTGGGCGAACGAATTCGACCAGCGTCCCGGCTTCGATGAAACCGCACTTTTTGAGGAATGCGACGGCAGGTTCATTGCTCTGGCGAACTTCGATGCATGCGACGCTGACGGTCAGGCGTCGTGCGAGTGCGATGAGATGATTCACCATCGCAGTGCCGACTTTCTTTCGGCGCATGTCTGCGACGACGTACATATCTGCGAAGCGGCCTATGTCTCCAACTTGAAAGAGCGAGCAAATGCCTGCCGGAATCTTACCGTCCATGATCACGAACGCATCGAGGCGATGGTCGTCGAGTCGTTCAACGTCAACATCGACGCTAGCATCGCCCTCCGCTTCACTGGCCCGTTGCGAACACACGTCCGAAAACGCAGCCCGCATCGCCCTGGCTGGCAGCACGCGATACTTGTCGGTCAGGTCGATCGCAGCAGGCCAACCGTCGAGCGCCATCGCCACCCGATCGTCGCGCTCAAAACCGAAATCACGCATGAATGATTCGATGGTTTCGGATTTCTGACCTTCAGCCAATGCCCATCGACTACACGTCAATTCCGAATCGGCGAAGTGTGCGTCGGCTTGCGCGAGCGCGGTGGCTGCGTCGTCGCGCGATTCAATCCAGACCTCACGAAACTGGTTGCATTCCGATACCGTCGGGAATTCGGGTGCAGCAAATGCAATGCCATAATCCAGCGTGGTCTTGGTCGATACCAGCTCGAGAAACGCCTGATTCGTCCGCAGTATTGCACCGCGAACATTCGGTCCATCTGCCACGACGTTGAGCGAAAGGTCCATCAGACTGGCATCTTTTTGTGATGGTTCGTATTGATCTGATACTGATGGGCAACGTTAAGCAGCGTTGCCTCCGAAAATGCCGGCCCCATGATTTGCAATCCAACGGGCAGACCCGCATCGTCGAAACCGCAAGGCACGCTGATTGCCGGTATGCCTGCAAGGTTTGCGGTGATGGTGTAAACGTCGGCCAAGTACATCGCCAACGGATCGCTCGATTTTTCACCAATCTTAAACGCGGTGTCCGGCGTGACCGGCGAGCAGATGACGTCCACTTTCTCGAATGCTTTTTCGAGATCGCGTCGAAGCAGCGTCCGCACTTTCATCGCCCGCAGATAATACGCATCGTAATAGCCGCTCGATAGGGCGTAGGTGCCCAGCATGATCCGGCGTTTCACTTCCGGACCGAAGCCTTCCACGCGCGATGCCGAATACATCTCAACAATGTCGCCTACATTCTTGGAACGGTGGCCATAATGGACGCCGTCATAGCGGGCCAGGTTGCTTGAAGCCTCAGCCGTTGCGATCAGGTAGTAGCAAGCGATGCCATATTTGGTGAGCGGTAGATCGATTTCGACCGTCTCTGCTCCGAGTTCGCGCAACTTTTCGAGCGACGATTCCACTTGCTTCCGCGTGCCGTCAACCAACCCTTCACCGAAGTATTCGCGGGCGATGCCGATTTTTTTCCCGGCGATCGAATCCGAAAGCGAACCAAGGTAATCGGCGACATCGGTCGATATGCACGTCGAGTCGCGTGAATCGCTGCCCGCAATCACGCCCAGCAAGAGCGCCGCGTCTTCAACAGTTCGAGCGAATGGGCCGATCTGATCTAGGCTGCTGCCGAATGCGACGAGTCCATATCGCGATACCCTGCCGTAAGTGGGCTTGAGTCCGACGACGCCGGTAAGCGATGCCGGTTGGCGAATCGATCCGCCTGTATCGGAACCAAGAGCGATCGGCGTCATGCCAGCCGCCACGCTGACGGCTGACCCACCGGAGGAACCACCGGGAACACGCCCGCGGTCCCACGGGTTGCGCGTGATGCACTTCGCGCTGTTTTCGGTGCTGCTGCCCATCGCGAATTCGTCGAGGTTGGTTTTTCCGATGACGATCGCGCCGGCTTCGATGAGTTTTTTGGTTACGTGCGCGGAGTAGGGCGGGTTGAAGTTGTCGAGAATCTTCGAAGCACATGTCGTCGGGGCGAAGTCCGTGCAGATGTTGTCCTTCAATGCGATCGGAACGCCTGCCAACGGTAGCCTTCGCTTGTCGTCAGCCGCCATCCCATCGATGCGATCGGCTTGTTTTAGGGCATGGTCCTCGCAAACGAACACAAATGCGCCGAGATCCTTGTCGCGCTTGGCGATGGCGCTCAATGCGGATTTGATCGTTTCGGTCGCGGTTGCGCTGCCTTCGCGAACCGATTCGGAAATGTCACTGGCCGTGGTCAATCGCGTACCTCGGAAGTGTGGGATTAAGGGGACTACACCGTGTCTTGATCCAAAACTTTCGGAACCTTGAAGAACGTTTTATCGCGCTCAGGGGCGTTGGCCAGCGCTTTGTCGGAACCGATCGAATCGCGAACAACGTCATCTCGAAAAACGTTCTGCACATCAACAGCATGCGCGGTCGGTACGACGCCCTCAACATCGACTTCGTTGAGCTGATCCACGTACCCTACGATCGCCGAAAGCTCCTCCGTCATCATGGCGATTTCGTCGTTGCTCAACTGTAGGCGACCCAAAGTCGCGATGTGGCGAACGTCAGATTCGGAAAGCGGATTGGCCATCGTAGACACACCTCAGTCTTAATCTTGATTTCGCTTCGCAAATCACCCAACAAAAAAGCGAAACCGATCGCTCGGAATCGCTTTATAATTGATTGGGATGAGTTGACGCAAACGGGTTGCCGCAGCCTTCTTGTCTCCGCGCCCAAGTGCCTGCGTCGCTTTTCGTACTACTTTGCGTCGTCAGGCTTCCAGTCGCGCTTTGGCGGCTTGACGACCAAACCCATACGGATGGCCTTCGCCGACACCTTGATGCGGCAAACCTTGCCATCGACCAGTGCCCGAACACGCTGAATGTTCGGTTTGAACTTACGCTTGGTCACACCGGTGGTTTTGATACCGACACCGCCGAGGCGCTTGGCTTTACCACGACGTGCCAGAGAGCGTCCGCTGCGGGTTTTCTTGCCCAGAAAGTAACATTCGCGAGCCATGAGAATTCTCCAAACCCCGATCAATTGCCCGGAAACCGATTTTGGGCATCAGGTCGGTCGGGCAAATATAGGGATCACAGCCGGATTTGCAACCGACGAGAGGTCCGTAATCGCCGATTATTACACCGATTGTTGAATTTTCATTGCAATAATTGCCTTGAAGGCAACGTTTGGAGTGGTGGATATGGAACTGACCCCGACAAGATTAGCCGACCTAATCCGGCGGGCCCAGGCCCACGAGGCTGAGGCGTTCGACGATTTGATCGATGCCTTCGGTACCCGCCTGCACGGGTATTTGTACCGGTTGATCGGGTCGCGCGACGAAGCCGACGACCTGCTCCAGGACGTCTTCCTGCGGGTGGTTCGGATGATCGGATCGTATCGACATGATTATCGATTCGAGGGCTGGCTGTTTCGGATCGCGACGAATCTGGTTCGTGATCGCATCCGCAAGGTGGTGCGAGAACCGAAGGTGATCCCGTTCAGTTCGAGCGGATCAGGCTCGGGAGACACGGGTGCCGGCGAGTCGGGGGCGACATGGGAAGGTGACGACGAGTCAGCCCCGAGTCCGGAAGCGGCGATGCAGTTGGCCGACGACGTAGACGCGCTTCAGAAGGGGCTGGCGAAGCTGCCGGAAGCCGAGCGCGAAGTCATCATGCTAAGGCATTTTTCGGATCTGTCGTATGCTGAAATTGCGACAGTCATGGAAACACCCTTGGGAACTGCGCTGGCACGAGCGCATCGAGGATTGCAGAAACTTCGCGACCTGATGGACGTTGGCGAGACAAAGGCGCAGATTGGGTAGTTGATGCCCGACGAATGAGTTGGTGATAACAATGAACAATCACGACGACGGACATTTTGAATGCGACGCAACGGTTGCTGCAGAGATTGAGCAACTTGAGTCGTGGCTCGCGGATGTTTCGAAGCAGTTTCCCGAACCGCCTTGCAACGTGATCGAGCATGTGAAGATGCGTACGAGTGTTGCCGTCGGTGAGCAGCAACTTGTCGGGTCGATGGGGTCACCAACATTGGTACCGTCGGCCAAAGCGATGGCTTCGACGAAGGCGGCTGTTCGTCGCGAACTGGCTGAGGTTGCAACGGTTGCGAACGGTGATCGACCGGTTGCTGCAAAGGGTAAGGGTATGGCGTGGGGAGCATTGGCCACGTTTGCGTCGGCGGCAATGATTGCTCTGGTTGTCATTCCGGGTGTTTTGAATTCGACGAAGCCGGATCAAGAAAATGACGCGGTGGCAGAAGTCTCTGCCGTGGAGGATTGGGCTTATGTTTTGACGGCAGCATCGAGTGGCGAGTTCGACGAGCGTGTTGCCGGTTTCAAGTCGGACATCGATGACCTCCGCGATACGTTCGCATCGTCGCAGGACTTCGCCGACGAATTGGGTTTCGATGATATCGACGACGCGATTGATCAACTGTACAGCGATAGCGATTCGCTTTTGGATTCTTAAACGATAAGGCGGATGGATTTTGGATAACTGGAATGGCTGGGGACGACGGAAAACGTCTCCATCAAATCGTGAAAGGGTGGATGAAGATGTATATGAGCAAGATGATTCGATTCAATTGGATGCACATTGCGATGGCGTCGTTGGCTTTGGTGTTCGTCGCGTCACCGGTATGGGCTGTTGGTGTGGACGAGCCCGAACCGGACGAAGCAGCCGTCACGGCTGACGATGGCGATGCAGCGGAAGCAGGCGAGCGAGGCCACCGCGGGCGTCGTGGTTTTCGCCGAGACCGTTTCGGCGATGAAGGGTTCGAGCCGGGAGTACGCAGAGGTGCGAAGGGTCGTCGCGGAAAGCGCGGTGGTCGGCGTCCGGGAGTGATGCTTTGGAACCGCATGACCGAAGAAGAACGCGACGAGGTTTTGGATTTCATGACCGAACATTACCCCGAGGTGGCAGAGTCGCTCGAAGCGGTCGATGGCGAAGAAGGCGAGCCAAAGTTGAACCGTCGCCACGCCCGCATGCTTCCAGAAATTCTGCGGATGCACGAATTGTCGGAGGAAGATCCGGCGATGTTCGAGATCAAAGTTGCCGAACAGCAAAGCCGCTTTGAACTGCGCCGTCTGATCCGCGAGTATCGACAAGCCGACGATGACGAAACCAAAGACGAGCTAAGCACACAAATCAAACCGCTGGTCGAAGCTGCTTTCGACGCCCAACAATCACGCATGGAGAAGGAAGTCGTGCGTCTCGAAAAGCGCCTCGAAGGTCTTCGCAACCACATTGCCAAGCGTGCGGATAACCGCGATGCCGAAATCGAGCAGTCTTTCGCCGACGTGCTGGAAGGTAAGGAGCCCAGAGGCGAGCGTCTCGGTCGTGAGCGCAAGCGTCGCGGTTTCAAGAAAGGTCGCGAGCGACGCGAATCTGTCGCCATTCCGGAATTGGGTGAACCCGGCGAACCGCAAGAGATGGACAACGAAGTCGAAGATTAGCTGACTCAAGATTTGTCGTACGAGGACTTGCAAGTAGATTTTATTCGCGGCGTCCGACGTGGAATTCCACCGCATCGGACGTCGTGCTTTCGTTTGCGGCTGCTATTTATGCGTTTGGTCGCATTCAGTTCGGTGGCGACAGCATCTTACGCCCGCTCGCGTTGACGAAATTCCGCCCATTGTACACAATCTGTTTGAGCGAGAATTTCGACTAACGAGGTAACCAATATCAATGTTCGATTCACTCACGCAGCGGTTCAGCGGCGTATTCAAGGGGCTCCGTGGTAGGGGCCGTATCTCCGAAGACAACGTTCGCGAGGCGATGCGCGAAGTGCGCACCGCGCTCTTGGAAGCCGACGTTCACATCGACGTCGCCCGCGACTTCTGCAACCAGGTCTACGAAAAGGCGATCGGCGCGGAAGTCATCAACACGCTCAAGCCCGATCAACTCATCATCAAAATCGTTCATGACGAACTCGTCGAGTTGATGGGCCCGGTCGATCCGAAGATTCCGTTCATCTCTGGCGCACCCACTGTCCTCATGATGGCCGGTCTGCAAGGTTCCGGTAAGACGACGACCTGCGGAAAGCTTGCAAAAAAAATCATCGGTAACGCCAAGCGTCCGCTATTGGTCGCTGCCGACTTGAAGCGACCGGCAGCCATCGATCAGCTTGAGGTTCTCGGCGAGCAAATTGGCGTGCCGGTTTATACAGAGCGCGGACATCTCAACGCTGTGAAGGTCTGTCGAAACGGCATCAGCCACGCACGCAAGACCGATCGTGACGTTGTCATTCTCGATACGGCTGGCCGCCTTGCAATCGACGAAGAGATGATGTCCGAGGTCGCTAAGATCGCGACCACCTGCAAACCGCAGCAGATTTACCTCGTGCTCGACGCGATGACCGGTCAGGACGCAGTCGCCACGGCGAAAGCGTTTAACGATCGGTTGGAACTTGACGGGTGCATTCTGACGAAGCTCGACAGTGACACGCGCGGTGGTGCGGCGCTGTCGCTCAAGCACGTGACCGGCAAGCCGATCAAGTTCGTTGGTATGGGCGAAAAGCTCGACGCGATTGAACCGTTCCATCCTGATCGGGTGGCTGGCAGCATCCTCGGCATGGGCGACATGCTTTCGCTCGTCGAAAAGGCCCAGGAACAATTCGACGCCGAAGAGCAGGCCAAGCTCGAAAAGAAGATGGCCAAGGGTTCGATGACCCTTGACGATTTTCTCGATCAGATGCGCAAGGTTCAGAAGATGGGCTCGATGCGCGACATCCTCAAGAAACTGCCCGGTTTCGGCGGGATGGGTTCGGACCTGAAGGTCGACGACAAAGAGATCAGCCGCATGGAGGCGATTGTGTTGTCGATGACCAAAAGCGAGCGGGCGAATCCGTCGATTATCGACACCTCGCGCAGAAGGCGCATCGCAAAAGGCAGCGGGGCAGCGACGGCAGACGTCAGCGGTTTGGTGAAGTCATTCTCGCAAATGCGCGACATGATGAAGGGGATGGCCGGAATGGGCATGCGCGACCGCATGCGCTTCGGTTCGCAAATGTCGCAGATGGCCGCGGCAGGTCAGATGCCAAGCGTAAGAAGCAAATCCAGCACCACGTCAAAGCGCCGGGTCCACACCAAAGACAAACGCAAAGCCCGCAAACGCAAGAGAAGGTAAGGCGCGATTAACGCCGATGCCGCAGGTTCTGACAAGAACGGTTGTTTCCAAGCAACCCCGCACGCGCCAAGTCGCACAATGCGCCGTTGGGACCTGAGGCTCGATTCACCTGCGGTGTAAATAAATTCCGGTTCGGATTGGCGGACGCCAAACCGGTTTGCAAACCGGCCTGAATCCCCGTATTGCCAACAGTTACGCCGCCAACTGACGGTGACGGGGCAGTCAACCCAGCAGCCCCCTGAATACCTTGTGCACCGGTGATTAATGACTGTGAAAGGTCTGCACCGGATCGGTTCTCGGTTGAACCCAGCGCGAACGCAGCCACCGGTCCGGCCATCAATCCTGCACTTCGAATGCCGGCACTTGGTCTTGTGTATGGACGCTTCGTTGCGTCGGCGGTTTTCGTATCCACTTGATTGTCCGGGCGCGTTCTCTGCGCGCCATTGGTATCTATGTTCTTCGCCGGCACTTTAGATTCGGAGGATGCCGGGTTGTTTTTGGTTGATTGTTGCGCCGTTGCGGGCTTCGATTCAGTCCGAACCGATCCGGTGCGAACCTCTGCCGGTTGATACGACGCGACCTTCGTCACGCGAACCTGGCCCGTTCGATTGGTTTGCTCACGAAGACTTCTTGGTTCTTCACGAACAACCGTCTGCGAACGGCTGGACACTTGGGTCGATTGTGCCGGCGCACAATTGCCTGGCTTGTGGAAAACCGTTTGAATCTGCGAGCATCCGCCACTGGCGCAGAGGGCCAGTGTCGCGATGAGGACGGCTTGTGATGCCTGCTTTCTCATGGTTCTCCCCGTTTATCCGAAAGGTCGGCACCCGCCGACGACAATCAATTCTTAGGTCACCGGTTCGGGCGACGCAAGCCTAAACAGTGACCCGGTACTAGGCTGTTGTCGCCGCATCGGTATAATCTTTCACCAGATCAACCGAATCTTGCGGGACACCAACTGTCCGTAAAATCGGAAAAACCGCCAAAATGGCCCCGTCAGGGTAGAAATCCGGGGCAGGGCCTAAACGAATGGCAGACTGCCCAGAAGGGAAAATCGACATGAATCTTCACGCAAATCGGCGTCTTATCGGAATGCTCAGCATGTCAGCCGCAAGCCTTGCTTTGATGGCCACGGGCAGTTGCGTAGAGGTGCTTCCGCAGGCACTCGCGCCGGAGACGGCGCGCGTGGCGATTCAAAGTCAGTGCGCCCAGAACGTCATCAATTGCACCACAACCTGGCCGGAAGCCGTCATCATGGTCGAGGCCAGAAACGGGCAGACGGTGACGCTGACCGATACGGGTTACCTCGTCGAAGGGTCCGATGGTAACGGGCAGGAGACCGTGCGATTGGTCGGTACGGACAGCATCGCGCACAGCATCCCGGAGGAGCAGGAAGGCGAACGGCCAACCCTGACCTCATTCGAGTGGAGCTTCGGCGCAACGGATGAAGACCCAACAACACTGGCACCGGGCATGGTGTTCTCCGACGACGAAACAGAAGAAGTGGCGTTGGCCACCGGTTTCCACTACATCCGCTTGACCGTGGAAAACGACGTCATCCGCGAAGTGATCGCATCGGATGAGTTCGGCGTCCTGTTCCAAGACACACCAAGCTTCGACTTTATAGAATTGGAAATCGAAGTAAGGGACTAGACGCAACACTAAGCAGGCGCAACAATTTCATACGGGCGAGTGGCGAAATGGCAGACGCAAGGGATTTATAGTCCGAGTTGGTGCGATTCAGTTCGACTTTCATCGCGTTCGAACGGTATAATTTGATGGAATAAATTTAGGAGATCGACCGATGGCCCGTCTACGATTTGGTGTTATGTCGGCCAACTCACAAACGCGCCGGACAATCCAGCCATCGCCGATTCTCTTACCGATGTTATTGATCCTGTGTCCCTTGGCAGCGCAGCTATATGGCAGCGAGATTCATGACGCATTGTGGCCCGATCAGGACCTTACCAAGGCGAAGAAACTACTCGAAGCAAATCCGAAACTCGTCCACTCACGAGACGGTTCTCAGCGAGTGCCACTGCACATCGCCGCCCGGTTTGGCCCGGTTGATATAGTCGAGTGGCTATTGGATCACGGATCGGATGTCAATGCCGTTGCATACAACGGTTTCACGCCGATGCATCTGGTCTCGGACCCTGAAATCGCGCGACGGTTGATAAAGGCAGGAGCTGACCTGGATCAATCAGACAATTGGGGCAGCACGCCGTTGCAAGAACTGGCGCGGTATAACAGAAACACCGCAGTCATCGACGTCATCATCGATTCGGGCCATAAGATCGACCTCGCCAGTGCCGTCATGCTTGGCAAACGCGATCTCGCCAAGCGAATGGTCAAAGACGACCCCACGCTCCTTGATCGCGCCGGTGGTGGGGACGATCTCTGGGGCTGCAAGACGCCACTGGGCATTGCCGCCGGGCAAGGGGACACTGATCTTGTCAAATTCTTCTTGGAGGCAGGCGCGAGTGTTGACCGAGGCACGCACATGCCGAACGCTGGCGGGGACGCCACCGCCTTATGCAATGCGGTCTGGGGCAAGCACGAAAAGGTAGTCAGGCTACTGATCGAATACGGGGCTACAACGGATGCAACTGGCGGGAAGTATTATCCGACCATCTTGGATTATGCACACCAGCATTCTTCAAAGGAGATCCAGGGGCTGCTGAACAGTGTCGAAGAAGTGCATCCGGAAGTTAGTCAGACGCGGGAGCCCGGCAGTCAGCCCACTAAGCAACCCCCACCTGATGGGCACGGCGAGCGTCCGACCGATCCGATTGAGCTGTCGCCATGCATCGACGAGCAATCAACGGACGACGATAATCAAGTCTCGTCAGAATAGTTTACCATGAACAGTTGCATGTCAGGCTGCTCGGCAGCACCTCTTCAATCAATGCTTCGAAGCCATGCCAGTCCTCAGATGCCACTATAAGCGCAGTCACTGCTGCGTCTGGACGTGGATGCGTTGCCTCGCGTTTTCAAAGCGCTCGGCCATCGGTTCATTCAGACAACATTGAGCGATTACAATGACATTGACGTTGAAGATGTCAGAGCGGCAATAAAGATAGCTTAGTTTACAGACCGATTTCAGACTGGGGCTTGCCAAGCGACCGAAAAAATGCAAAAACCTCGTTTGAATCACTCCGGGCGAGTGGCGGAATGGCAGACGCAGGGGATTTAAAATCCCCCGAGGGTAAACCTCGTGCGGGTTCGACTCCCGCCTTGCCCAGTTCTTTTGCACGAATTGTTCAGTTTAGGCTTAACCATGAATCACCAGTGTCCATGTTGTCGTTCGCTAACCATGGAAAATCCGCCGCCGGGTACGCATGACATTTGTCCCGTGTGCTATTGGCAAGATGATGGCGTTCAGTTTGATGACATTGATATTCGCGGTGGTGCGAATGTTGTTAGTTTACGGCAGGCGTGGGTCAACTTTCAAAAACTCGGCGCATGTTCAGCCGAATTCCAAACATTCGTGCGTCCTGCGACAGCCAATGAGATTCCGCATGACTAGTACGGGTCATCTAACCGATGCTTTCTTTTCTGCGATCAGTTTCCTCCGATTTGTTTCCTGAGATCATCCTCCCGACATCGCTCGCCGAATCGCTTACTTTTTTGAGCAGTCTTTTCGCCCAGACGAATTCAGTGGCGAGGATGGCCAGGCCTGCAGGGATGACGATAAATGCCGGGCCGGGAAGTACAAGCAGGGCGATTCCCACCAAAACAACTGTTCCGCCGACGACCAAGACGATCAAGCGCTTTGCATTCTTGACGACGATTTCTATGCCGTTTTCGGCGACTGCCTTTTCGTCGTCTTGCGTCATCTCAGTGAGTCTCATCGGTGGAAGGAAATGAGTCCAGCCGCTTCGGTTGTTAATGCTGCATCCTACCATGAATATCAAATAACTCGACGATTCGAATTGGATTTCTTGAGCTGTCGAAGTTAGTCGAACTCTCACCCTTGCTGGGCACTCCGACTTGTTGGGGGCATGCAAGATGCTTAGCATGTCGACATGCAATATGTACGACTGGGCGAACGCGGGCCCATGGTTTCACGCTTGGGGTTTGGGGCGTGGGCGATTGGTGGGATGAACTGGGGACCGACCGACGATGGCGTGTCGCTTGCAGCGTTGAATGCGGCGCTCGATGCTGGTGTGACGTTCATCGATACGGCGGATGTGTATGGTTTCGGTCATTCGGAAAAGCTCATCGAGCAGTTGGTTCGCGATCGCCAGCCCAAAGACCTCGTCATCGCGACGAAAGCTGGCAACGATTTCTACAATGCCGGTGACGGCGACGATGCCGGGTACGGTCCGATCAAACAAACGTACGACAAGGACTACATCGTCTACGCAGCCGAGCAAAGCCTCAGGCGCTTAAACGTTGAGGCGCTCGATATCTTACAACTGCACAGTGGCGACTTGGAGCAGCTCGAGCGCGACGATCCTTGGGAAGCGCTGGAGTTACTCAAGAAGCAGGGCAAGATCAAACATGCCGGCTGGAGCATCCAGTCGTTTCAGGAATCGACGCAGGCCCACATCCTCGACGCCCATCACGATTTGATCGACGTGATCCAGGTGCGCTACAACCTGCTCGAACGCGAAGCCGAAAAGGTTTTGTTTCCCAAGGCTGAGAAATATGGAACCGGCGTCATCGTGCGCATACCAATTCTTTTCGGTTTGCTGACAGGCAAGTTCACCCGCGACTCCAAATTCGGCGAAGACGATCACCGCAAGATGAACCTGTCAGCCGAAAAGCTTGATGTGTTCCTGTCGCAACTTGAATCGCTTGACCCGCTGTATGAGACGTTCCCTGACCAAAGCATGGCTCAAGTCAGCCTGCGTTTTTGCATTTCTCACCCTGCATGTAACGTCGCAATTCCAGGCGCCAAGACGCCTGCGCAGGCCACCGAAAATGCACACGCTGGCGAGTTGGGACCATTGCCAGCCAATGCACCCACATAGTGGCGACCTGTACCCGGTGATGCGGGAATAGTTTCTCGCTCCAATAATGACGAGACACCCTTAATATCCCCGACAGGACTTGAACCTGTAACCTCCGGCTTCGGAAACCGGCGTTCTATCCAATTGAACTACGGGGATTTTGCGCACATGTTTGGCCTACGCATCAGACTTGTTCTGTACACCAAGGCCTATGCTGCCTTTTGGGTTGCGGGCCGTCAAGATGTGTGATGCTTGAATTCGTTGCAAAATGAATTGCAAAGAATGCGATTCCGGATTCGTCGGGTAATGTGCGTCCGGTGGTGCCCGGCGTTTGATTCTCTTGATTGGTTAGGTGGGGTCCAGCGTGACTTCGGCGACTGGGCGTTCCAGTGGGTCGCCTGGTTTGATGGCTCGGGTGATTTTGACGGCTCGGTTCTGGCGGTGCCTACCGACCGTTGCGGCGAATTTGTTCTTGCCCTCGACGCGAATAAGGAGTTCTTCTTTGGCTGGCTTGGTGGTTTGAATGATGTCGCCGGCTTGAAGGGCCAGCAGTTCCTCGACCGTCATGGAAGTCTCTGCCAGATCGGCGCAAATTTCAATCTTTGCGGAGTCGATTCGACTCATGATGGCGTCGGCTTGGGCTTCTTGATTGGCGCTGCGGCTGTAAGACAACCAACCCTGCGTCGCCAGCTTCGACATAGCCGGTTCGATGACGTTGAACGGAATGCACAGGCTCATCGTTCCCGCGCGCGGGCCCATGCGAAGCTCAAAACCGATCACCACGACGACTTCGTTCGGCGCGACGATCTGAACGAGGTGCGGGTTGCTTTCCGTTTCGCTCAGCCCGAACTTCACTTCGATCAGGTTTGACCACACTTCGGTCAACTCTGCCAGTGCCCGGTCGGTCATCTTTTGAATAAGGCGCAATTCGATCGAAGTCAGTGGCCGCTGCGGTACAAAGATCTCATTGCTCGACCCTCCCAGCAGCCGATCGATGATCGGATAGATAATCAGCGGGCTGATCTCCAGGCACATCTGCCCTTCGAGCGGTTCGCACGAGAGCAGGTTGAAATTCGTCGGGTTGGGAAGGGAATGAATGAACTCGCTGTACGTCAATTGTTCGATGGTGGACACGCGGACTTCGACGATCGTGCGCAGAAAACTCGAGAGCGACGCGCCGAGGTTTCTTGAAAAGCTGTCGTGCAGACTTTCCAGCGAGCGCATCTGATCTTTGCTGACGCGCTCCGGACGCTTGAAGTCGTAGGTACGGGATTCCTTTTGCGGTGTGGCTGGCGACGAACTGGCGTAGGTCACCTTGGGTGATGAACCACCGCTGTCACCGCCACCGGTATCGACAGCCGCCAACAGGGCATCGACTTCGTTTTGATCAAGAACGTCGGCCATCAACACTGCTCCGGAATAGCATCAATTGTGCCTGGGTAGACTGAATCATGCTGTTGCATCGACCCGGTAGTTCACTAATCTTTTGCGACGGGCAGAATGCGTACGCCAACTCGGTTTTTATCGGAAGAAACGAAGTGCATCTTGAGGCGGCTGGTAGCCCAAGATTTGGCATTTTCGGCCTTATCTGGCGCATGGGAGCGATATCAAGAGAAGACCCTGTCGGCGTTGACCGCTTCGTGGACGGTATAGCAGAATACTGCCATCAAACAGACGAACCGAAAACAAGGAGCCACAATCATGAAACGACTGAGAATGACGTTTGCGATGATGCTCGCGGTTTTGTTGTTCGCGGGTTTGAATGCACTCATCGCCGATGAATCCAAAGATGGTAACGAGGCACCCGCACCGGAGGTCACGATCGAACAGTTGTCATTCTTAACCGGCAATTGGAGCGGTACGTTTCCCGGTGGCAGGTGGGAGTCGGCATACACGTCGCCCGACGGCGGAATGATCCTCAGCGCAAGCAAGGAATTTCGCGGTGACCGCGTCGTGATGATTGAGTTTGAACACTTCAATACGGTAAATGGCCAAGTCGTCGTGACGCCATACCCGTTTGGCAAAAAAAGCAACACATCATTTACGTTAAGCGAATACGACAAGACGAAAAAAAGAGTCGTCTTCGCCAACCCCGAACATGACTTTCCAAACACGCTGATCTACGAACGCACCAAGCCCGACGAACTGGTGATTCAAATCATCGGAACCATGCGCGGTAAAGAAGTAAATCAAACCATGCCGCTGACGCTGATCGACGCTGGACTTCCAAATGAGTAAGGCATCCAACTCGACACGACTACGGAATCGACACAGGGTTAGGCTGAGTCGCCTCGTGCTGTCCCGTAGATTTCAAGAGCGTGATTCTCGGCGTGTTCTTGATGTTTTCAGCTTGGAGAGGTTTGAAATCTGATGCGGAAAGGAATTGGGAAGCGACCAGTGAGTTGCTTCGAGGCCTCAATTTGGTCGATCGCCATTGGAGGGCTTGCGTGCTAATTCTCGTGGTCGGTCGGGCTTCTCTTTGGGTTGCAATCGGAATGGATTTCATTTCTCGCGAAGGGATTAGGATCGTAGTCGGCGGGGCGACTCTATTTTACTGCGGAGAGGGCAGTGACAAAGGCATTCTTGCGAGTTTCGATGAACGTCTCAGCTTGGTGGAATACTTGCTCAAAATCTATCTGGATTACTTTGTTGTTAAGCTCATCGTTGATTCCGTCCCATTTCGAGCCGTGCATCTGGCGAAACTGGGTGATGGCGAATTCTTCAAGGTCTCTCCGATCACGTTGAATGGCGTCGTGGGTCATTCCGCAGTCGTCCGCCTTCTTGAGTATGGCCGCAAGTGTCTTTGCCGCATCGTTGCACCCTATGACTCTTAGGGCATCAACGGTAGTGGAGGCATGCCTCCCCGTGCTATTGCCGATATAGCCTTGAATGCCGTTCATCGAGATTTCAGTCTCCAAATCAATGATCAACATGATGACGCTCAACGGATTCGCAAGGTCGGAAATCCGGCCATCCTCGCGGATAAGAGAGAGGGGCGGAACATAAGCCTCAACTAACAGTTTATCCAAAATATCTGATGCATTCATCTGTCGTTGGCCGCCCATTGTTTCTTCCCCGAGGTTCTCTTGTCTTCCCCGATTTCTTGGAATTCCCGAAATATTGGTCCTCGATGGCTTCACAGGCAAGCTCGATGTTTTTCGGGACAACGTATACGTCTTTGATTCCCGCAGAATGCCCGGCAAGCAAGCTTACTTGACGATCGGGAACATTCAGGGCATTCGATTCCGCAGTCGATGACGACTTACAAGTATGCTCGAATGTTGTTTGAATCGTTGAGCCATTCGATATTCGTGATGACGTTTACCGTTTCGCGATGAACGTCACCGCCACTCGAGTCGGTCCAAAGGATGGGTCCAAAACGTTCGCATTCCCGCCGGACCTGCAAAAATTGAGTCGCATTTCGACGAGTCAAACGCATGGGCGAATAATCCGTAGCTCATAAACACTATTTCATGCGGAATAAACTTTACTGAGTTGTCCAACGGCAAATAGTTCAAAACTGCCGCAAATACCATCAAATTTCACGTGTACAGGCCCAATCGGGTGGTCGATTTTGCGGGGGTTTTGCCACTCTCTTGAGGTTCCTGGGACCTGCGCTTGTTGACACTTTCAAGCATGGATTCACTAATCAAAAAAACAGAAATCAGCACTTGACATGCAAATGACGCTATTGGTAGACTTAAATACGCAATATGACACATTTGTGTGTCGGAGGGGACGATCATTTACTTTTTTCGCGGAGGTTTTTGACTAATGGCACAGAACGATAGAGCCAATCGAGCTCGGAGGGGCGCAAAGAACGGCGCAACGGACTCGAAGGGCCCGGATCCCCACGTCCCAGGCGACGTGGAAAAGAAGATCCAGGTGACCTTTGATTCTGTTTCCGGGAAAACTGTTGATCAAAAAAGTCGTTACTTCCAAGTGTCAAAGGCAGAAGTCATACGCTCCGCGTGGCGGGTTTACGTCTGGTCATGCCAGCAGGTACGGGCTGGCTACGACGTAGGGGCGTATGATCGGAGCACAGGTCGATTTGTTGCAGTTGACATCCCGTATGCCACTGAGGTGGATCTACCAAATATGACGGTAGCAAAGACGCAAGTATAGAATAACGCCACGGCTACCCGTGTTTCGCATTATCCAGAAGTGTCACTTAATGGGGGCGTGCGATTCCCAAAATGGAGGGTCTGTTGGCGGATCAATCAGCCGTAAATGGTGAATTGATCAAGGATTGGATAAGTCACTCGCTTACGGAGAATTCCAAAATGAAACTCGAAGAAGTGCAAGAAATATTGAGTGCGAACGGAAAAGCCAACACGATCTGGATGATGCTCGCCGGAAAAAAAGTTGACCTAAAGGATGAGGTTGCCGTTCTGAAAGAACTTGGAATCAGCGATTCAAAGATCATTCAGATGATTCAAGACTTTGACACTTTGTCATCAATGCTCACTCAAGCAGAGCCTCTCGAAATCGTTAGCGAGGAGATTTTAAAACCCGAACGGCCGCGTGGCGCGCGCTATTACTTGGGCGTTGAGGGGATTATTCCGGAGGCCTTTCGATCCCAGTTTGACTCTGCGGTCAACAGCATTCAAGCTGGCAGCATCCTCCAGTTCCATGCCGAGCCACTGGGAAGTCTCCACTCGGATATTGCAATTATCGATCCGAGTTATTTAGACTACGAGACGGAGAGCTGGGTTTCGCTTTCAGTTGTGACGCCTTTGCCTTATGACGATCCGGTCGCCTTGCGGGATGCGATAGTGGAATCAATCAAGGATTTGCTTGAACCTCGGTAGTATTGCAATCGAGTAGCGAAGAGCTCTTTTGTTGTACACATCCAAAACTTGGACAAGAGTGGGTGATTTCTGTTGAGGCGCCCACTCTTTATCATTTAAGTCAAGAACGTCTTTTCGGGCTTAGCCGCATTAGGCATCATTTCAAGACTTTACGAATGACACGGTTTTTTGGCTTGCCGGATCAATCTTTGCTCGCAAGGAATGAAAGCGGGTGATGAGATTCGAACTCACGACATTCACGTTGGCAACGTGACGCTCTACCACTGAGCTACACCCGCGTCGGGCCCATTGTTATACCCGTTTTGTGGCGGCTGACAAGTGGTGCCTCGGCGACTTTGTCTGCCATGTCCAAGCCGCAAATTCCGCCTTGCTTCAGGCTTGAAATCAGTAGATCAGGTCGCCGGGGTCGCCGTCGGCCCTCTGGTTATCGAGGCTGTGGCGAACGATGCCCAGCCCGCAGGCGCAGGTCTCGAAATCTTCGCTCAATCGCCGCAGTATTCGCGACGGCGGGTCAACATCGGGCGGAGTTAATTCCGAGGCGATGGCGTATGAGCGCTTGCCGAATGTCACGTAATCGCTGACACGGTCGCTCCAAGTGGCTTTCGTTGAACGGCGGACGCCCTCGGGATATACGCCCGTCCAGAACAGCGTGTAGTCTCCGATGCGGCGATGGATGTACGGGTCGCGTGTGGTGTCGGTGATGGATTCGCTTCCTTCAAAACGGGCGATCATCTCCGCAATTTCGCTGACGGGTTTTCCGGTGGCTTCGTTGGCAATGACCATTTCGTCGATGCGGACGAAATCCACGAGCAAGTCCGACACATAGTCGGCAAGAGCAGGATCGCAGATTCCCAACTCGGTCTGGAAGGCGTGCTCCACCAAGCCGGTGAACAATCGTTTCAATGGATGGTCGTCGCGTATCGGAAGCATAACGTCGTCTCCGTTGATCCATCTGTCCGTCTGTACATCTATCCGCCAGGCATCAAAATCCGACCGGACAACTCTTTGTCGAACCGTCTGGCCAGTACCCCCAAACGAGTACCCCAAGTTTCGGAGGCTCTGTTCGATCAGAACCGCCTTATTAGCGTCCAAATCGCCATGGCCTCCAGAATGATTCTATGTTCCCGCAACGGCGCGAAGCAAACAGTATTTCGCAGTTGCCATCCAAAACGTCCGATAGCTCCTCCGCTCTTGAGAAGCGGGGGAGCTATCGGACATGGCGTTGTCGCCTGATGCTTGAATGTAACGGGGCAATGACGATGCGTTACTTCGCAACCCAACGCAATCGTTATTTCGCACAAAGTCTAGCCGTCAACATCCGTCGATTTTTCGCTTTCGGCGGGCGATGTCTTGCTTGCCGTTTTTGCGGGCTTCGGTGGACTCGAATCCGGAACGTCACCGGCGCGTTTCTTCTGCGTCGATGACGGAATCTTTGCAAGGCGGTCCTTCAATTCCTGTTCCAGATCGTCGATTGGTTTGCGCAGTTTCTGAAGCACGGTCTTCCAAACCTTTTCCTTGGTCGCCTTGACTTTTGCCGGCTGCTTCGACGAACTGACGTCCTTCAATCGCTTTTTGGCTTCTGCAAAGTCGCGCTCTTTCGACAAACGGTATGCCGAAGCGCGGGTTTTGCATTCACGCAAGATTGAGAATGCCGATTCGCTTTGGCCTTCGGTTAGTTGGTACTTCTTGATAAAGGCCCGGACATAAGCTTCCCACTTGTCTTCCTGCGGTCGGAATTCTCGTGCAACTTTTAGAAGCGGCGGATCGAAATCCGGACTTGGCTTTTTGTTAACGCGCGGCGCTTTATCTGTGTGCTCGTTTGGACCGGGGAAGATGCCGGGGTTGCGCGGCTTGCCCTGGCTCATCGCGGTGAAGTTGTCGTCCATCTTGGCGAACGTCATCTCCATGTCCTTCAGGTCCCATTCATGCAGGGCGCGTTGTTCTTCGTTCAGGATGCTGTCCCAATCTTCGTTGCAACGGAGGATGGTTTCGCGGATGTCCTGCATTAGCGGCAGGGCGTTTTGACCGATCCGACGAGCGATCTCGCCTTCGGGCGCTTTGCCTTTGATCTGGTAACGACCGAGATCGCGGACGAGCGGCCAGATGTTGTCATGCTCATCGAGAAACTTGGACACCTCTTTGACGAGCATTGCTTTCGTGGTTTCCTTCTGCTTGTCGTTGAGGTTGTAGCGCCGAGAAATGTTCTCGACGGCTTGCTCCATCATGGAGTCAACGTTCCAGAGGCCACGGAATTCCTGTTCTGCTTCCTTGGGGTCTTCCGCACGGGCGGTGACAGGCACCAGAAACAGGACAGCCAGCATCAGTTGGATTGATTTTTTTGCATTCATCATAATTTACCGCACACTAACTTGTTCAAACGAATCCGGGGCAAACGCGACCCGCATCCTTGTTTTATCGTCCGGGCCTCCCTCAGCCCAATCTGACTTCTCGGCAGCTTTATCGGACGCAAATCCGGCTGCTCTCTGCCCATTATATTGCGATTGTTCTGTCCAGGTTGCAATCTTTCGCAGGTTCCATCGCCGATTGTTGGCGAAATCGGTGCAATGGGCTGTGAATTTAAGAACCGGACCGGAAAGTGGCGCGTGGATGCAGTATGTTGACCCGCAACGGAGGGGTTCAAAATCTAGGCCGATTTCTTCTGAGTGGGCTGGCGTCGGTTGAAGATGCGCTTGATTTGGGCGTGGACCCGCTTGCAGGCGGCCCATAGACGCAACTTCCACATGCGATTCCGCAATTCCTGAAGGGCGGTGTCTTTGGGATCGACCTCGATCGCCCGGTCAATCATGGTTCGAGCTTCGGCCCAGCGACGGGTGTGCATCAGGACCAGAACGGCTTTGTGCATCGCGGTTAGGTCGCTCGGGTTCAGTTCGATGGCCTTGTTCAAATGGGTCAAGCCGTCGTCATATCGCCCTTGCAGAAACCGGCATACGGCAAGGTTGTGATGCCCCTGAGAACAGGCACTGTCAACATCAAGCACCTTTCTGAATTTGTGGGCGGCTTCATCGACCGATTCCAGTCGAAGTAAGCACCCGCCCCAGGCCAGCAGTGCCGATTCATTTTGCGGTTCTTCACGGTGGGCAGCCGCCAGGTGACGGGCTGCATCGGCGTACTTGGCCAGACCGAACAACGCCTGACCCGTTCGCAAATCGATTCGCGGCATGTCGGGATCGAGTTCGTGCGCCGTGCGCAACGCTTCCAATGCTTCGGCAGGTTTGTCCAAATCGAGCAGCACTTCGCCCAGCGAGAAATGCGCCTGGGCGTAGTCGGGTTCCAACTCGACGATCTGCTGTAACTTCGATGCCGACCGCGTCGGGTTTTTCGCTTCAATCTCCAACTCGGCGACGTCAAAGAGCAAATCGACATTGCCGGGATCTTCGCGGATTTCGGCCAGGAAATATTCGCGGGCACGGTCGAGCTTGCCCAATTCGCGATAAGCCAATGCGATCGATTGCTTGGCTCCACGATAGGTCGGGTCAATATCGAGCGTGCGGTTCCAGCAATAAATCGCCCGGTCAAACTGACCGCGGGCGGCGAGCGATCCACCGATGTGGTAAAAGCACACCGGGCAATCGTCTTTGATTTGCTGGGCGAGGTAGAACATTTCCTCGGCTTTCTCATGATCGCCGAGTTCGGTGTACGTCAAAATGCGATAGCAGTAACTGGCTTCGATTTCGGGATCAAGGCGTTCGGCTTGTTCCAACACTTCGTTGGCTTCTTCGCAGCGGAGGATGCGCGCAAGATCGACACCGAGGGCCATCAAGACATCGACATCGCCCGGGTCGAGCTTCGCCGAAATGCGGTATGCCTCGATGGCTTCGTCGAAGCGCTCCATCTGGTCGAGGATGTAACCGCGATGCGCCTGCCACGTGCTGTGTTCAGGATTGATTTCGAGGGCAGCGTCGATTTCGGAAAGGGCTTCGGGCCATTGGCGCGACTCGGCCAACTGGTGGGCCTTTTCCACACGCGATTCTGCTTCGTACCAGTCGTTCATTCTTCGGGTTCCATCCATCTGGGGCAAAGGCTGTCTAAAG
The DNA here is from genome assembly GCA_028285105.1 of Alphaproteobacteria bacterium. Classification (GTDB taxonomy): domain Bacteria; phylum Planctomycetota; class Phycisphaerae; order UBA1845; family UBA1845; genus UBA1845. The sequence goes on along the minus strand of JANQQE010000011.1, from coordinate 866,976 downwards.
CAAATGCCCGTCTGGAGCAAAACGCTCCATCCGATTAATATTAGCCCGTTATCTGGACCTGGACAACCGCATTGTAAGCGACAATCTACCGGACCCTGTGTTATTTTATCGGGCGACACCGATCAGCAAAATCGCGAATCGGGGCAGACTGGCGCGATTGTCCGTTTCGATTCTGAATCACCTCAAAAGAGAGCCACCCTTAATGAAAGCCACCATCATTGGATTCCCTCAGTCAGGTAAATCGACGCTTTTTTATGCCGTCACCAATATAAAGCCGGATCCCGCCCAAATGCCGCAGGAGCAGATGGCCACGGTGGGCGTCCCAGACCCCCGAATTAACCAGCTTGTCGAGATGTGCAATCCCAAGAAAACCACGTTTGCCAATGTTGAATTCGTCGATGTGCCCGGCGTTTCGATGACCGATGCCCACGGACGGGCAGAATTTGCCAAGTACATGCCCAGTGTCAGAAAGAGCGATGTGCTGGTCATCGTGGTTCGGGACTTCAAGAACCCTTCAGTCCCAGAATACCGCAACCGGATCGACGCGTTGGGCGACCTGGCCGACATGCACGAGGAGTTGATGTTCGCTGACTTGGATGCCGTCACCAAACGGATCGAGAAACTCGAAAAATCGAAAAACAAACCGACCAAGACCCAGGAGCAGGACAAGAAGGAACTGGCTGTCTTGCAGCGATGCGCCGAAGCGCTCGAAGCCAGCAAGCCACTGTCCACTGTCGTTCAAAGCGAGGAGGACGCCCGGGCGATCGCAAGCTTCGCATTCGTCACCGAGAAGCCGGCGATCGCGGTTTTCAACGTAGACGACGATCGTGCGGCAGAACCGATCAAGGATATCCCCGAACACTTTCACAGCGCGATTCCCCTGTGCGCCGACATCGAAGCGCAAATCAACGAACTCGACGACGAAGACAAAGCCACATTCCTAGCCGACATCGGCGTTGAAGTCCCAGCCCGCGATCGCTTGATCCAAAGCTGCTACGACGCAATGAACCTGATGTCCTTCCTAACGATGGGCCCCGACGAAGTGCGGGCATGGACCATTCCCAAAGGAACGCTCGCGGTCGATGCGGCTGGCAAGATCCACTCCGACCTGGCAAGAGGTTTCATCCGAGCGGAAACCGTGTCTTACGACGACTTGATGGAGTGCGGCGACCTGAAAGGAGCCAAGGCGGCAGGCAAGGTGCGCCAGGAAGGCAAGACATACCAAGTGCAGGATGGGGATATTTTGAATATCAAGTTTAATATTTGAGGCAGCGGGACGGAGAATCATTCGAGATTCTGAGTTACCCACGTAGAAGACGTTCGCTCAATTCATCAACGACCCGGCACAAGATCATAGTCAATAGAGCGATTCGCGCGGACCTAGCCTTTGTCAGACAGGTAAGATACCAATTGCGTAAGCCCCTTCTCGGCGGCAACCTGTTTCAAATCACGACCGTCAGGCCGGCAGCATTTGGGTCTTGCACCATTCCTTAGCAGTAGGATCGCGATGTCATCATGGGCATAGTCAGCAGCAACGCCCAAGGGTGTCATTCCGCTTTTGTCGCGTGCATTCACGTCGGCGCCAGCTGAAAGCAATTCGTTCACAAGTTCAACGTGCTGGTCTTGTTGCATGACCGCGTAGAGCAGGGGCGTGCCTTCGTCGAGATCGCGGCTGTTCGGGTCTGCGCCAGCGGTCAATAGCGCTTTGACGCAGTCAAGGTGTCCGTAGCACGCGGCAAAGCTCAACGCGCATTCTCCTTCGCTGTTCTTGATGCTTGTGTCTGCGCCGCCCTGGAGGAGTTCATGGAGAATTTGGGTGAATCCATTGGCGGCGGCCGTGATCAGCGTGGTTCCGAATTCGGCTTCGTTAAGATTGGCGTTGGCGCCGTGAGCAAGCAACTCCTTTACGATCAAGAAGTTTTCGGAAAGCATAACGGCCTCCGCGAGTGGTGTGCATCCGTCCACAACAAGATTGGGGTCTGCCCCATTTGAGAGCAGGAAGCGAACTACTTTTTCGCTCTTGAAACGACACGCCTCAAGCAACGGCGTCGAGCCATCCGAGTCTCTGGGCTCATCTGGATGGGTGTCACCCAAGGCGTCCTGCAAAGTGGCCAAGTCTCCGTTCTTGATGGCATTGAAGATTTCTTGAGAGCGTTCCATGAAGGTTCCTGGCGGCACCTCGTTCGAATTCTATCCGACTGTATCCCGTCGGAGGCACTTGAAGCCACCGGGCGAGTGTGGGGTTCCAGAGAATTTTTTGCAACTACAAATCCGGCGATCTGGTAGGATCGGTCTGTTGAAGTCTGGTATCGTGACGCAAATCAAAAGGAGTCATGCAGTGACATCTGAATCACCGCAATTGGATGATGGAGGGACGCCGGCTGATGCGATACCTGCTGAGGAATTGCGACGGGCGATGAAGGCTTTTCGTAAGCGGTTGAAGCTTTCTCGACTTGATGCGGAGTCTACGCTTGGGCGCAGTGCGATGTCTGGCGGTAAGAGTTCGGGCATTGTTTCCATTGTTCCGCCGCGTCAGTTCCCGAAAGCCGTGTGGGATGAGTTGGTGCGGCTGGAACGTCTAAGGTACGTTGGGCAGGGGCTTTATGAAATCGTTCAAACTTGATTTGCACAAATGACATCTAGAGTACGACTGCCCCGCATTGGGAACTGGAGGAATTGAACCTCTTGTCGGCCACCTCACTGTTTTTCGACAACGGGATTACAATCCGCCGTGAGGAACAGTTCCCGGATTCGATAAATCCTGCAATGCGGTGGGAGGGATTCGAACCCACACTGTCGAGAACCTCATTCTCGTGCCTCCTGCCAATTGGGCTACCACCGCGGCAACGATCTCCATTCATTTGCAATGGCTGAGGGGGGAGTCGAACCCCCAACGACTCGATTTTGAATCGAGCGCCTCTGCCGATTGGGCTACTCAGCCGCCACTCACTCATGTCTTGTTCGCCGGGGAGGGAGTCGAACCCTCAACTGCTCGAGCTTAAATCGAGTGCCTCTGCCAATTGGGCTACCCGGCATGTTTGCGCGCAGCTTCTGCGCATTCGAATTGACCAGGGTGGGAGTCGAACCCACACTGCCGACGTTCTAAGCGCCGTGCCTCTGCCAGTTGGGCTACCTGGTCGCGTTTAAGTAAAACCCAAATTCGAGATGTACATTCTCCGTGCAGTGAATTGGACTTGTTTCCAATCAACCGTTAACGCGAATTAAAAAACTCGGTGTGTGTCGAACGACCTGGGCAGCGTGTGTTCACCTGGAAACGTGCGGACACAAAAAAAGCCTCGGTCGTTGTGAGAACCACCGAGACATCGCACCTGCAACTAAAGAATCATCGCGCGCAATCTAGGCGAACCCACCTCCGGGCAGCAGCGGTAAATAATAATATAGCGCGTTGCGATTCATGAATGTGTACCTCTGCTGGAAGTATACAACACAATGGTGCGCATGCAACTCCTAAGATGGTGATACGCAAGGTTTTTATTGACGGCTTTACACATGCGTCGTTGCTCAATTACCTTATGTTTCGACAGCACGTTCTACACATCGGATCAGAATTTCTGCGAGAGCGATCATGCCACAGGTCATTAACGGAATCGGAACCTGGTATTGGGGTAAGAAAAACCTTCATGGCGTCAACAGTGTTTGCGAGTCGTGCGGACGATCCGGCGAATTGCTTTCGTATGACACACGCAGTTATGTTGTCGTGTTCTTTGTTCCGATCATTCCGCTCGGTCGCAAACGTGTCCTTGAGGAATGCCCGGCTTGCAGAAAGCATCGGGTCGTTAAGTACAAGGATTGGCGGCAGTTGAAGGATGTTGATTTGCCGGCTGCTATTGATGCGTTTCGGGCGTCGCCGCAAGACCGCGAAAAGTGCGCAGAAGCGATCAATATGTGTGTGGCAGCTCAAGACGTAGAAGCATTGGATGAAGCAACCCGCATCGCCGCAGTTTCTTTGGCGACCGATGCGGAGATGCAAGGTCTGCTCGGTTCTGCTCACGAATACTTCTCAAGCTTCGAGCGAGCCGAAGAGGCGTTTCGTGCGTCGATCACCGCGCAAGACGATCCGGATTTGCGCAATGCGCTGTCGCGCACGCTGCTTCATTTGGAGCGGCCTGACGACGCCTGGGAGATGATCGCCCATGACTTAAATGAGTCGCCGAACATGCGGGGCGGTTTGGCATTGTTGATTGCGGAATCTTACCAGACGTGGGGGATGCACGATGCGGCGCAGACCGTGTTGGATCAGACCATCGACGTGTTGCCGCATTTGGCGACGGATAAGGATTACAAAAAGCTACGCAAGAGCGCAACCAAGTATCAAGGTACGGACAAGAAGCTAAAGCCAAAACTTCTTAAGGTACCAAAGTCGAAAGCCAAAAAGGGAAAGAGCATCGGGCGGTATGTGAAGTTGGGATTCCTGGCGATTGTCCTTGGCGTAGGGGTGATGACCTTCTCGATTGCATCCCTCGAGAGACAAAAGAGTCGCAAGGTTCATGTGGTCAACGGTTTGGATGTGCCGTATCGAGTGTCAATCGCTGGCACAACGATCAAGCTGCATCCAAAGGGTCGAAAAGTCCTCAAGCTTGCGGAAGGCGACATCAGCGTGTCGCCCAACAAATACGATATCTCGATACCAGACGAAACGGTGAACATCCAATCGGGGTTCTTCACGCGACTGTTTGATGACGACGTCTACGTCATCAACCCCGACCGTACGGCGCTGCTTTTTTGGGAAAAAGTGGAATACTCGGTGCGAGTCGTTGACGATGTCGATTACGAATATGCGTATCATTGCGGCAAACTGCTCCATCGCATTTCAGATGTCGACTACCCATTTGAATCGCTTCCCAGAACGATTTCGACCGATTCGAGTGGGGCGGTGTACAAAAGTCGATTGGAGTTCCTCAGAGACTGGACCGTCGCAACAACAGGCGGCGTGCTTCAAAGCGAAGTCAACGAGCAAGCCGCCTTGGATTTTCTGGCGCGCTATGCGGAATACGGTTCCGATAGTGAGACGACACTTGGATTGGCTGGCGCTCTGTTGCCAAGGGAGCAATTGCTCGCGCTGATTGAGCGGTTGCGACAATTACGCCCCGTTCGTGTGGAGGCCCATCGGATCTATCAATACATGGCGTATCAAACTCAGGATGCCGATGACATCATCGCCGAGTACAGATCGTTCCTGGCCGACGAGCCCACGGACGCCAGTCGCGCGTATCTGCTTGGGCGGGTGGCAGCCAACCCGGACGAATCAGAGCAGTTGATGAAGCAATCCGTGCGTGGCGATCCACCATGTCCTCGCGCGTACATTTCGCTGGCATATAAAAGGCTCGGGACGGGGCGGTTTGAGGAAGCACTGGAAATCATTGAGAAGGGTCGCGCGTTGGCACCAAAGCATTCATACATGCAGTATCAGTACGTCGAATGTCTGGCCGCAAACGGGCGACTTGATGAAGCGCTCAAAGAAGTTCAAAACGTTCACTCGACCCTGCTCGCATTCACCAACGATCAACTCTACTACTATTGTCTCTCCGAGGATCGATCGTTGCTCGACAGGTATGTCAAACGCGTACTTGGCGAACAAGCCGACCCGTCAGACTCAGGGTTCGCGGAACGATTCAAAGCCATCAGCAAGTTCATGACGGCATACGTCGATGGTGACGTTGAGCGGGCGATTGAAGCGTCCAAATCGGTTGACGATTCGGTCACGACGCTGGCGCACGCCATCATGTCGGATGACCTTTCAGCGGCGGGCAATGTACTCGACACGGACCCATCGATGGAATCGATTCATGCCCTGCTGCTATCGCTTCTGTTGGCTGACAAAGGCGATGAAGTCGGAGCGAGGCACTACGAAGACGTTGCTCGGACCAAGATGCACGATTCCGGATTTGACGAAAGGCGAATGGCTGGATGGTTGGCCGGTGACTCCTTACCGACGGAGGATGAAGTGATACGTTGCGCGTTGGACTGCGAATTGAAATCAGTCGCACTGGTCGCGATGGCCCGGAAGCTTCCGGAAAGCAGCGAACGGTTTCTCGAATTGGCCAATAAGATCAGTTTTGATCGACGATTTCCGCATTTGACGATCACCGAATTGATCGAGAAGGGGACAGCGGTTAAAGCTCCGACGACTCCAAACTGACCTTATTCGCCACGCGCGATATCGAAGAATCTACAGGTTTGGTCTCCATGTCGCATTCCCATTTCCATTCGTCGAAATACAGGTTCTCGCCGTCGATTTCGATTTCTCCGCGTTGGAAATCGTTGGGCTCACTGCGAAAGCTCTTCTTCGGCGGTGAGAATTCGCGGCCATAATCGAGATTGACGATCATGCGGTAGGGGTCCATGTGTCCGAAATAGAATTCGGCGACGCGCTCGTCATCGTCCTTGTATAGGCCATATGACGGGTCGGCTGGCAACCAGCCCCATGGTTCCACATAGAACTGCGCCCAGTCGTGCATGTTGCGCTGGCCCGGTAACGATTCCCATCCCGATTGCCACCGTGCGGGAATGCCTGCCGCCCTACAAAGCGATATAAAAGTCATCGCCTGAACGCCGCAGTCCCCCTTGCCGGAGTTCAGTGCTTTCACAGTCAGGCTTGGGATCGTCGAGTATTCCATTTCAGCACAGTAATCGATGTTCTCGCAGACCCAACGAAACACACGGCGGGCGCGCTCTAGGGGATTGCTTTCGCCCTCGACGATCGTGCTGGCCAGCCGGCGCACTTTGGAATCCAGCGGGATGTGTGGCGGGCGGGGGCGCAGGTATTCAGCGAGTTTTTTATCGTGGGGGTCATGGCTCTTGGCCATTGCAGGATCGAGTTTCGGGCAAATGGCTGACGTGACGAATTCGACCGTGATTTCAAAGCGAAGCGGCTCACCGTTCGTGGTGGCTGTGTGTTCGAAGTACGCGCTTCGTTGCGGGTGCAGATTCGGGGCGACTTCAGTAACGGGGACGTTGCTTGAGATAAGCCGAATATTTTCTTGTTGATCGACTTCCTGCGGGAATGGCAGCCAGCATCGGACCTTGGCGCCCGGTACGACCTTTGGATGCCCGGCAGGTACGACGAGGGCGTAGCGAACGCGGTGGTGCATCGGGTGTATTTGGACGGTATCCGACTGCTCCGACTCTGCTACCAGTTGGCGGATGTGTTCGTGAAGCGAAAAGTGCGAATGTTCTGAGTTGGCGGCTTCCTGGTTGCGATTGGATTGAACCAACTCTCGCGCCTCGGCACAAAATCGCATTAGATTAACTGGTTCTCGCTTGAAGTACCGCGTCTGTCCGTCAATCATTTTGTGTTGCAGGAATCCCCGGTCACGCCATCGGTGCAAATGCGCAAGCGTTGCATCGGGCATCTGGTCTTGCAATTTAGCGAGCATTGCCCGATCGTCGAGCGAAAAATCCATGCTCTGACGTCGAGCGATTTCTGATTGAGTGGCTGTGTCATGATGACTGAAATCGTACGTGTGCTCGCTACAGGCAACGCTACACAAGCACGAAGCCGCGACTAACGGCGCGACCATCGCGTATCTATTGATTGCGGCGGTACTCATTAAGCTGTTCCTCTGTTGGTTCTCATTGACAACACCTGTCCAAAATCTGCATGCAATTGGGAGGTGGCGGAATCGATCGATACGTTCCAGGCAATGTCATTGTACTACGTTGCAAAAACGGACAGTACAGTTAACGCAATTGCGACAATGGTAATCGTCCTACCGACTAAGATTCGCTGCGGAAAGTCGTAGAATTTGCGAATGTGCGCGCTAATGGCAAATAGAAATAATGCGAAGGCAAACAGAATCCCCCGTGTTCCTGAAACATCAATCGGACGCCCTAGTCGTCGAAGCCTCGGTAATGTATCGAAAAAGAGGCAATAGACTCCGCAGGCAACAAATAGCAAGGGAATGACGATACCGCTTCCCCATTTGTTTGAATCTTCGTTATTCATGCCACCAAGTATACTCGCCAACAATCACGCAGCTCAAAGAAAAGAGAAACCCGCAATGGCTGCGACGATGAGGGTCGAATTCTCATGTTGGCGAATCAAGTCTCGATCACATTGTGTCAAGTCAAAGCGTTGGAACGCACTTACAACTTGTCGTGAGCGGTTCATTTGCATTGGCCCATACCCGTTCGTACTCCGCGCGGATGCTTTTGGCTTCACCAGTTTTGCCCTGTTCTTCGAGCGCCCGACTTAAGCCGTACAGCGACCAGCCGTTGCCCGGCCATTTCGCAAGGTCTTCACGATAGGTGCGTTCGGCATTGGCGAATTGTCCTGCCTTCAAGTAAACAGCCCCGAGCGCATGTCGGGTCGGCTGCAACCAAAGCGGAGGTTCACCGTATCCCAACATGTCCTCGATGACGACGGCATCTTTGAGGTAGCGGATTGCTTCGTCGAGTTCGCCTTTGTGTAAAGCAATCTCACCCGAGATGAATAGCTCGCTGGTCATCAAGAATTTTAGCGCCAAGTCAAACTCGCGGAACCGAGTCTTATGCGGCACTTTTTTGATTGCCGCCCGAAAAGCAGTTTGTTCGCGCTTGGCGTTGGCAAAGTCTTTCTTTGCAGCGAAAGCGATCGCGCGGTGGGCGTGCCAGACGGCAGTCGATACCCGAAAGCTGCTCGGTGGGGCTGGTTCTGCAAGCAATTCGTCCCATCGTCCGAAACGTTTTTGAACGGAGTACACGGGCCACATACCGATATCGAGGAAGTTTCCCGCCATCATTTTGACAAACCAGGGGATGTTATTCTGAATGTCGCGCGTTGCGGCGATCGATTCGTCTTCACGGCCAACCATCATGGCCGAAAACGCGAGCATGTGCGTGTTGTGCAAGGCATATCCAAACTGCATACCCATGTTACTGACCAATTCGCGATATTTCGCATCGGCTGCGTTAGCCTTCTTGTTTTGCTCGATGGATTTCTCCCACATGCCGACTTGCGCATAGATGTGCGATGGCATGTGCAACAAATGACCGCTCGCGGGAATCGAGTCGCACAATGCATCGGCGGCTGGGATGCCTCGGATTTTGTTGTTGCTCGGTTCGATCGCGTGAATATAGAGATGATTCGCGCCTGGATGGGTAGGAAATCGTTTCAACACATGCTCCAACGCCGAAACAATCTCAGTCGTTTCGCCCCGAGCAGGTGTTCCATCGCGTTCGTAGAGTTTCCACGGAAACCGGATCATCATCGCTTCAGCACTAATCGTTGCGACCTCCGGATCGTTCGGAAACTTCGCATATACTTCCTTCATCGCGTCGGCGAACGATTTGTCGAGATCCTTACGCTCGTCTGGTTCTTTCTCGGCGTAACGATTCGACAGCGCTTCGATCAGTGCCCGCTCGACGGGAGACGCTTGATCCACGCGCTTGAGGGCTTCCTGCAGTGCAACCCACGCAGCAGTTGACCTAGGATGGCCCATCTTTGGCGAGTTGTAGTTCGGTCCTTGAGCGTAGGCGATTCCCCACCAGGCGATTGCGCAGTCGGGATCAAGCTCCGTCGCCTTCGTGAATGAACGGACCGCTTCATCGTGGTTGAAACCGTAAGCCCAATTCAAACCTTGGTTGAAATACTTCGCTGCTTCTTCGGAATCCGTCGTGATTTCGCGTGAGTAGGAACCCATCCCCTCAAATAATTGGGCCTTCCCGCCGCCATAGGCAGGCATAAATCTGCCTCCCATTATGCAGCCGGAAGCGTGTGCGAGAATGACGGCGACTAAACTCGTTTGTGTAATGCATCGAATCGAATTCATGGTAGAGTTTCCAATGTGGTTTCAATCGTTGCCCGCGAGAGATACCGGAATTGATTAACGGATGGGCTTATCTGCGGCATTTAATCTGAATTGCGACATGATGCAACAAATGCAGATTACAGAACTCGTTGAAAATCGAAATCAAGTGCATAAGATTCGAAATTATCAAAGCGCCGCAGCGCCAAGCGCCAGTAGCTCAGTTGGATAGAGCACCGGATTTCTAATCCGGCGGTCGCAGGTTCGAGTCCTGCCTGGCGTGTTTAGTTTTTGAGTTGGAAAATGCTGTTTTTCAAGGCAGACAACGAAGATTTTGACGCATCCCGTAAAACACGAAAACGCGCAAGCGAACCTAAAAGTGCGCAAACGAGTGGTAAAAATCCCCAGCGCCGCCCCCAGCGCGGACTCACCTGCTAGCCCGTAACGACTACGCACAAACCGTTCAAACCAAGCGCTCATTCAAACGGTTGGCTGCTCTAATCTCACAGTTCAAAAAGGGGGGGCAAAGGTCTGTAGATTCGGCTTGGCTGGATGCCGTTGGAAACATGTAATCAGCATCCCTCGAAGCGTCTTCATCAGCCACCCGCATCTGCGTGTAGAGATTCATCGTCAAATTGATAGACGAATGACGCATGATCCGTTGTGCCATTCGTGGATGAATGCCGGCGCGAAAGAGCAGCATTGCAGTGGTGTACCGAAGGCTGTACACGTCTAAAACGACGCCGTCGTCCGAGACTTCCTCGATCTCCGCAAACTTCAAGTCGCGTCGAAGCACGGGCAGCGAAGTTCGGTGAGCCCCTTGAGGATGTACCCGCACTTCGAGCAACGGGGCGGTCCGTGCTCGTTCCCGTTGGCTTGACAACCTATCAGCAACGCCACCACGAGCGACGGAATCGCGAAAACAGACTGAATCACAACAACCACAACGGAACGAAAGGCTTGACCGATGCCGATTCCGGAAGGGCTAATGCGATCAATTCCTGCGTCCAGAAGAACACCCTTTCGCCGGCCGTAATGAACAACAAGCCGTTCAACGCCAAGCCGACAACAACCGCCAGAATCATCGGTTTGATTGACATGCTGTGATGATGGCTGCGCCTACTCGAAGCGTCAAATCATTCTACGCCGATTGAGGGTTGAAATGCGAAATCTGACCCACTGCGAAATACTTCAGCTTCATGCGACCGATCGATCGGTCACTGGTTGAGGATTCACAACGTTTAGGCGCGCTTGTTCATCAAGAGCCTTACCCGCACCTTCTTCTTAGTCGATGGGTTTGACCTGTCGCGTGGCCAACATTTCACCGTTGCAATCGCAATTATAAGAGAGACGATGGCAATCCCTGAAATCCAGTTTATCGTGTGGTACAATGGGTGTAAGAAGCACACCACGATTAAGGCTACGCCAGCGATGGCGATGGGATTGGCTGATTCGGTTTCGTCAATTGAGGAGTTGCTGCCATGATGGCTTACATTAGACCAGGTGCCTCGCCGTCGTTCACCATCTCATTCATGGTTGGTGTTGGGCTTGTGCTCTGGCTGATTTTGCGACGAAAAGGAAATTAGGACCCACAAAGGGCTTTAGATGGCAGAGGCTATTGTAGTCACCCTTGTGTTCATCGTGTTCGATTTGGCATTTATGGCCATGCTGTACTGGCTGTTCATGGCGATCGCGAAGCGAAAAGAAAACAAACCAAATTAGGACACTACCCGGCTTCCGCCATGAATAACACTTGGGCCATTGAAATCACATCATTTGCAGCCGACACTCGGCGTATCGCGGTTAGCATGCCCGTATTTAGATCGTCGTAATTGGGGACTTGGCGATGTGTAATTGGGACAGCCTGTGGGTGGGCCTCTTCCTTGTATATGGAAGCCCTTTTGTTCTCATCTTTCTCGCGATATTCGTCTATGTGCAATTCGGTCAGAAAGTGTTTTTCAGGGTCGGTATGTCCGTCATGGGCCTTGCGTTTGTCGCACTGCTTATTTTTGTCGTGCGTATGCTCGCTTAGGGGTTTGCTTGTTAGACGCTTTGGCCTTGATCCAAATTAGGCACTACCGACTGGTTTATGAGGTTTTGGCGGGCACATACACGCTGACAACGCCATCGCTGCCGAACCGTCCCTCAATGCAGGTGACGCTGAGTTGAGATCAACGCAAATCGACAGGCTGATCGAAGATCACAAGGACCGCCTTCCAGCTTCGGCGCTCAAGCGTTTCAACGCACCGAACCAGGAAGAAACACAAAGTACGCAGGTTATTCTGCGATTCAACGACCTCGAAGCCAATGATCGGGAGGAACGTAGAAGATCATGCGATCCGTGCAAGTGGAATCAGCAGCATTCGAGCGGCGTTCGCATTTGCAAGAAGCGTTGTCGATGCGCGGGGAATGAAGCGGCCAAGACGGTTCAGATCGATGTTGTCGTTGCGACGAGTTGGTTGCCGTGTCCAGTCGGTGAATTCTAATTAGAATCCATTCATATATCGAATTAGGACACTACTCAAACTAGATCTATGCTTTAACCGCAAAACAAAGCGCATCCGCATGATGCACCAGTGTCAGTACACTCGCAGCAAGGTGCAAAAAAGGCGCCGCAAAAGAACCACCCCTCGCAATTCGAAGGCCCCGGATCGCATCCTTGCACGTTGCACGACCCGAAGGCAATCGGCGAGATGCTCCCGGCTGGCACAATTGCGCAGCCTGTTAGTTGAACAAAATGAAATCCTTGTCCAGGAAGCGTTGGGGCCACGTCAAGCCATTCAACGGTGTTGGAAGTTCCAGAAGGGTTGATTGACAACGGATGGCAACTCAGACCTCCTTGAGCAAGTCTAAGACAAAGGGAGTAATCGGTGTCTTGACTTGCATTTTCAACGAACGCGGAAATATTTGCATTGTCGCTTCCGTTGACTTGCACGCCGGAGACAATAATGCTCTCGTTCGCTGAGCAGTTGTTGTCGTTCCCGAATGCCGCATTATCTGCCCTGACGCCTAGCCATCGAAATTGAGATCCGTCAGGTAGTTCTCCCCAAGTATCTTCAAACCGAACTGAAAACGTCGGTCCGTGGCCGACAACCGGCATCGCGGATCCAAACTTGGTGCTGGACAACCATCTCACGTCTTCTTCGTGGCCCGGTGGATCTGTTGAAACGACGAACGTAACCATCTGCCCTTCGGGTATCTCGTCAAGGTCGGTTTGGTGACTTGTGATCTCCACATTATAGATGTCGACGCGGACATCCTCTTGGCGATCGATCGCGCCTGTCGAGAATGTGCGCGTGCCCGGCGAATCAAAAACCTGCCGCGTCAGCTTTTCGCCAAATTCAATCGTGGAATCCCCGCGCCGCCATTCCATCATCGACTCAAATCCCGCGGGCTCAGTTGCCACTCTTAGATCGAATGTCCGTGCAACTGAAGTTCGGTAATGATTAGGCCCAATGCGTCCAATATGTGCGATCGATTCACTGACTGGAAAGAAATATTCAAGCGTTGTTTCGTTTGAAGAATCCTCATCCACATCAAATGGTGAAGCACTGACTTCAACGTTGCATGAGATGTCTTGTGGTCGAACATCGATGACCTGCACTTGAATCGATCGATTCCAAGTATTCCCTTCTCTGGGCGTCACAACAACTTCGATTGTTTGCTCTCCTTCATTCATTAGCATGCACGCCGATTTGGAAGACGAATTTGATCGGGCAAATTCCCGCGCTCCGTTCCATTGAACTTTGTCAGTCTTTGATAGGCCGGCCAATTCGAGTTGAAGTTTTGTTCCAATCGGTACGCAACAGTTTTGAGGTACAGGGTGCCACTCTGTCGTCAGGCCATTGATCGGCCCAATTCGAATAGACCTATTTGCCGGAACGTGGTCAGCAAGTCCTTCTTTCACATCGGTCCATTGTTGAGGAGGGTCGGCTAGCACGCTCGATGATTTGGGCGAAAACGCGAGCGAAAAAAGCAGGCATAGGATTGCGACTCTGGCGTTAGCTGTCCGTCGAGGGAAAAGTGACATAATGCTACTCCTTTCTGTTTCACGGCTCGGAAAATCGAAAGTTGTGCGCAGAACGATTCCTGGCTTAGCCCGCTTACTCGACTGAGCTATGCACCGTTGAGGTGCGAGGAACTGAATCGACGATCTGAATTGCAAATGGTTGCTCCACCCGACCAAGGTGAAGCAGTATTCTAAGAAGACATATTCTTGAATACAATTGGGAATCTACCCCGCGAGATTTTCCGAACAGGCAGTGGGGATTAATCATGGATAAGAGAGGGAATTTCTGGAGTGATGCCTTTCGGCGCGAACTCGTATCCGTAAAACTCCCTAGGTAACGTACGTTAATGAATAACAACGACGTTAAGCTAGCTGCAGGTGAATGGTATTGAAGCGAAAGGAACCCATTCAAATCGGCGTTCCGCATTCTGGACATCGAGGTTCGCTCAATCCCCAAAGGATGTGATTGCATTTTCTGCACCGAGTGTATTGATCACGAGAGGGTGCAAAAACTGACATGACCCACCCAACACAGGATGTTGCGGTTAGTGCGTATACAAACGGCAACATCCGAATTAACGGCGTGTAGCCCGTTAGCGTAGAGAGGATCCAAGCTGTCCAACCGATCAAGGTGAAGGCGACCAGGAAAAAAGTGACATGTTCATGTGAAGTGCGCATGACGAGATTATCTGCTATCGTATTCGGCGGTCAATTCTTGCAAGTAACTGAATCGCTGGGTAGTGTCCTAAGTTCCATTTCGTCCGTTAGCGAATTACACGCCTAGAATAGTTCTTCGAAGACAATCGAATTAAGCTGCATCCTCCCGCCCTAACACGGTTACCAACACGTAATGAAACTTCACGCTCCATCCGTTCTTCGCCATCGCAGACGCCTCAAGTGGTTATTTCTCACTGCGTCTGCCGTGATTGCAACTGCAATGCTGATTACCTTCGTAGGCACGATTGAGTGGACTGTCAATTGGTGGAGGTTCGACCACCACGGGAAGCTCACAGCGGGCTCAATAATCGTAAACCCCGGAGAGTATTACAACTGGCGCATATCGTGGTTTTCTCGTCCTTTGAAAATTTGGTTAGTCTTTCCGAACATACGCCGAGTAGGCAATCACTCAAGCGTTGAGATTCCGCTGTGGTTGATTCTCACGCCATTGACCGTTGTCACAGCCGTGCTCTTTCGTCTCGATCCTAGACAAACCTCATGTTGCTGCCGTAAGTGTGGCTATAACTTGACGGGCAATGAATCAGGGGTATGTCCGGAGTGCGGGACAGTTGTGGCTTTGGCTCCAAGGAAGAGCGACCGGGTGTTTGGTGTACGCGTTCGGCGTCTGAAGAAGATCAGTCTTGTGACCTGCATCATGCTCGGCGCATTCATGTTGGTTACGCAATTTGTTGCGTTCAAGTGGGCCGTCGGCGGGTGGTTTCCAAATCACACCGGCGGGGTTCATTGGAGCGCTGTAGGGCTAAAGTTCTCGGAAAACATTGAGGCATCACATCTATCGTGCGAGGGAAAATTCTCGAATCGCGCAATGATGCTACCGAGGCTTTCTTGGAGAAAGTCCAAACTCAGAGTCACCATACCGCTCTGGATGTTCTTGGCACCCTTGACCGGGCTAACTGTTTGGTTCTATCGTCGAGATCGTCAGGCACAATCGCCAGGATCATCTATTTGAATGACATGCGTTGAAGATGGCATCGCCTTCGCTTAGCGTCAAATCATTCTACGCCTATTGGGTGATCAAATACGAATCTAGATCAAGTCGCAACCAAGCCCTTGGTGTTGTGTATGAATCAACGAAACTCTTTCCATTGTGGCAAAAATGAAGATTCGGCGTTCAATTCTCGTGTTCTTGGTGACGATGAATTTCGTCACGTTTGTGTCATGGGGGTTAAGTTACACATACATCGCGTACAACTCGGCCAACTATATCTGGCGACTCTTTAACGGAACATTCAGGTGTCAGGAACGGGCTTCAAAGCATCCACGCACACTCTTTACGTGGTATGGGTACGAGACGGCAAGGGAGTACTCTCGCGGTTACGGAATCATGTCTGTTGTTATTCCGGGAGTCTACGGACAACAGTACCGTCATTACATCCTGCCGCTGTGGGTTCCCGCTGTTGTTTTTAGCGGTCTCGCCATGTTCGTTTACGCGCCCATTCGACGTCGAAGGATTCGTCGCAAAAGAGGCTTGTGCACAAAGTGCGGATACGACTTGCGAGGCAATGAAAGCAATATTTGCTCTGAGTGCGGGGAACCAGCTGGCGATTCGCAGTCATATAAGAGTGAGCCAACGACCTGAACGGCATCAATCCAAGTGCAAAATACCGCGGCGGCGATCGGCCCGGACGGCTTCCTTCTTGAGTTGATCGTAAAGGGCCCGCGGCCACCGGATGTCTTGTACCGTCAATTCTGAATCGGTTGAGTCTTCGGAAATAATGATCACGTCACCAATGCCAAACAAGCGATCGATGATCCCGACCTTGAGCTTCGTATCCTTCACCTGAAAGAGATCGATGTGATCTATCCGTTTCGAGATCAGTCCTTTTTCGACTTCGATTCTTTCGTTGGTTACCCGGTAGACCTTGAATCGAACGGAGATGAAAGCGTTTATGGCAACAAGGATGAAAAATGTTGGGATCCCAAGTCGAATCCATTTACTGTCAACCTCAAATCCCTCAGCGACTGCGCCAGAATAAATCGCTTCAAAGAAGCACAAATACAGCGCTAGATTGTTGAGTTGAGAAGCGGATCCCTCAAAAAGCCCCGTAACCATCACTGGATTTAGTAGGCATCTGAACAACTCCCTGACCTCTAGAAAGAGAGACCGTCAAGTCGAATAGAGCATCGACGCGAGAAACCCACCGATGTCGCCGTTTCCAGAATTCGCTTGACGCCTAGAGACTTGGTCCGATAGAAAGAAATGTGGTCGGTCGAGCATTCACCGGCCCTTGGAGCAGGTCGGGTGCACCTCGGCCTTTGCTTTTGCTCGACCGACCAAACCTTTCCTTCCAGCCAGCTAATTTACATCTCAAAAACCGGCTGGCTTTCCGGCGTGCGTGGGGTATTCGCCACCACTTTAACCTCGAACATCCCCGATTTGAAAAAAAAATCTGAAAAATCTGGATTTTTTGCGCCCATTTTTCTGGAAATCGGGAATCGGGTTCCTTGTGAATCAAGAATCAGGCGGGCGTTTCGGAGTCAAAGTGACTCCTGCCTACCTTTTTCCCCCATTTTCACAAGGAGAGTTCCCCATGAAGACGTACGCAAAGTTGATGTTGGCGGCTTGGTGCTGCCTGTGGAGCTGTGTGGCCCTGGCACTGCCGGACGACCATCTGGTGACATACACCATCCGGGTGGACCCATCGGACGAACAGAGTGATCCGGATTTCGAGGTCCAGTTTACCGTCAAAGCGGTGTCGAGCGAAGACGACTGGGTCAAGTGGGAGGTGTCGAAAATTCAGATCCTCGACGTTGATGCACAAGGTGCGACAGTCGAGTCCTGGACGAAGTCCTCTCCGACAATCAACACCTCCGATGGATTCTGGTGGGTCGAACACGATGACATCGACAATCCTGAATCCGATGAGTTCGGTGACATTCCAGACTTGGTCGGAACTGCTGATGTCGATGGGACTGGCGACGATCTCGATTACGACATCGCTCCGGGCTCGCTGACCCGAACAGAGGCGGCTATGTACAGCGGTAATGTTGCAGGCATGACGTACGACTTCACCAAGGTCAACGAAAGCACGCCTATCGCGGAGGGTGAAGACGAGCCTGAAGAAGCGGACGGCGAGGCAATTCCGCCGGCATAGGGTCATCGTACTTCCGTTCGGCGATAACTGAACGGGCTTCCTCAATGAGTCTCAAGTATCGTTTTCTATTGGGACTCGGATCTTCCAGCGAGAGCAACGCATGCTCCGCCGAATCCAGTGAAACGGTGGCGAGTTGATCGTCTCGCTGGGTTCTTCGACGAATGTGCCAGGCCGCAAGATTGATCTCCGCTTCGGCGATGCGGTCGATGCGGTCTGGCACCGTCGGATGTTTTTCGAGCAATTTTGCATTGATCCGCACGGCTTCTCTCAGATGTTCGAATGCATCGTCATGGCGATCCAGTTCTTGGAGGCAAGATGCAACCGATTGATGCGAACGTGCCGCCTCGGTTTGGTACTCGGCGTCGTCAAACCTTCGATTGGCCAGGGAAGTTCTAACGGAAAGTGCTAACTTCGCATCCTCGAGCGCTTCATCTGGAAGATCCAACTTCAACAGAATTCTGCGGCTCTCCTCGAGTGCAAAGCCCAATTGCCGTTGAACAGCGGCATCATAGGGGAATCTTTTCGCAAGTTCGATCGAACCTTTGCAGGCCGATCTCGCCTGCTCCAATTGACCGGCTTGGCGATGAATGCGGGCGAGACGTGTTTTCGCTGAAACCAGACCTTTTCGGTAGTCCGGATTGCTGTGGTCCAGTTCGTGCAGCAATTCGCCGGTCTTGATTGCCGATTCTGCGTGGTAGATGGCACGATCGAATTCGCGGGACATCGCGATGTATGTCGCCAGGCAAGTCGATGAGATCATATGGCGTCTTTTCAACCAAAGATTCGTTGGATCCTGTTTGAGTGCTTGACCGCGAATCTTTAGGGAACGTTCAAGGGATCGACGCGAGCGAGCGAGTTTGCCGAGCTTGACCTGCAATTCGCCATCCCATTCCAGCGCTGTAGCGAGGAGCGCATCGTCATTCAATTCTGTGCGCAATAGAGCTAATGCTTCGTCGATGCGTTCACCTGCGCGGGCATGTTCGCCATTGAGAAAATCGTCACGAGACGTATCGATCAGAATGCGGGCCAGTTCATCTTCGGTCACAGTCTCCGAACGGGCGATTGCCAACGCGGACCGGAAGTATTCGGTTCCATCATCCAACGCATTTCCGGTCTTGCGAAGCAATCTCGCCCGGGCTGTTGGATCATGGGGTTGCCGAGCGGCGGCACGCAGGTAGTACGATTCGGCCTTTATGGCGTCCCCACTGGATCGAGCCAAATCTCCCTGTCTTTCGAGCAATGCGAGTCCGAGCGACTCAAGACTGGGATCCTCGGCAGCATAAGTGGCCAGCAATTCGATCGAGTCCTCGGCGTTTGCGAGTATACGCTCGCGGAGTTTCTTACCGCCTGCGACGAATTCCAATTCGCGATCTATGTTGTTGATGGTGTTGTCCAGATCTTGAAGGGCCACCGCCATTGCGGTGCGGGCGGCATTACGTTCGCCACGGACTTTGATGATCGACCAAGTCAGCACGGCGATGGCAATCAAGGCGGCCGCAATCGGAACGCGAAACCGCCGAATGACGCGGCGGGCCATGATTAACCTTTGCTCAGATCGGGCCAGCACAATGCGTCCCTGAAGGTGGCGCTCGATGTCGTCGGCAAATGCACCTGTGGACTGGTAGCGGTCATCGATTTTTTTCTCAAGGGCGGTGGAGACGATGGCCTGCAAGTCGCTGCTGATCTCGTATGGATTGATGTCCGATTCCCAGTTGCCTGGAACCATTGAGTCGCGCAATTTCCGAGGTTTCTGTGAGGTGATATTCTTGGCGACATCAGACGCGGTGCCGGTAACCTCAATCGGCATTGATCGTGTGATCATTTGAAACAACACCACGCCCAATGCGTAAACATCTCCCCTAACATCTTCGAGTGAAGGGCCCAAAATGCGTTCCGGGCTAACGTAGGGAAACGTTCCGACTATGTTGAGCGGATTGCTGATTGTGCCGACTTCCTTGATTGAGCGAATTCCGTCAATCGCCTTGGCCAAACCAAAGTCGAGAATGCATGGCTCGCCGTCTGCGTCAACGAGGATGTTGGAAGGCTTAAGGTCGCGGTGAAGGACGCCAGCTTGATGGGCGCGTTCGACGGCGCGCAGGACCTTGACAAATAGCTTGAGACGCTCGTTGAGCGACAATCCTTGAAAGAAACAATACTCGTCAACAGGCAAGCCATCTATGAACGGCATCACGAAATAGGGCTGGTCTTCGATAACGCCGTAGTCGATCACCGGAATCAGATTTTGTGAGTTCAGATGCGACGCAACTTTGATTTCGCGCCGGAATCGCTTCGCGCGCTTCGGGTCGAATAGGTTTTGATCGCCTGCCGGCGGATTGGGAAGTACTTTGACGGCGACATCGCGGCCAGTCGAAATCTGCGTTGCCTTCAGGACTGCCCCGTTGCCACCTGCTTTCAGAATGGTTACGACAGAGTATCCGGCTCTTAGGAGTCCTTCGTCCAGCATTTGGCCGATGTTGTGATGTTGATCTGACACGCTAGTCATCCTCTTCGGGGAATATGTCTTCGGACAGACGGCGCTTCAACCTCTCCGTAAGTTTGGCGACGCCCCGACGCAAGAGTCCTTGAACAGCGCCGCGCGTCAGTTGGAGCTGCTCGCCGATCTGCTCATAAGATTTGCGCTCAATGTAGAACAGCCGCACAGGTTCCTGTTGTGATTCTGGGAGAGTATCGATCGTTTCGTGGATAATTTCGGTGATTTCGATGGCACGCGCCTCAGCGCTTGGGGTTTTGCGTTTTGCCGGGAATGCATCGATAGCGCCTTTGAACTCGGAACGAAGCAATAACTCGGAACTTGAATTGAAGACGCGGTTCTTTTTTCGGGACTTGTCGATCAAGATGGAGTCGGCTGTGCGTTTTAAGTAGCCCGCGATGACCTGTTTTGAACTGTGGCGAATCATGCTCCGGCGCTCGAGCATTCGCATCCGCACTTCCTGGAGGATGTCGTCGGCGTCGGCACCGGTCCGAAGCGATGGCGGCATTCGTTGTTCTATGTAGCGAAGGATCGTGGGTGCAAGTTCATCGATCGCTTTTTCAATTGCGGATTCGTTCAAAGCATCAGTCCTGTGGCAGTTCGCTGTCCAAGTGATCACCCTTAATCATATATTAAGGCGTATATGGAGTTAAACAACATTGTTGTTGCGTTCGGATTCCCTTCAAAAAAAGGATATTTTGTGCCCATTCTGGTGCCGCGGCCAATGTTGGGCGCGGACATCGTCTAAGTATATGGATGGTGAAAGTCGCAACATGAGCAATGAATCGGTTTCAGAAAACGATGTCCGACTGACCGAGCGGGTGCGCAATCTCAGCGATGCAGAGAGGATGCATTTCGACGCGCTGATTGATCTATTCTTGAAGCTTAGTACTGCGAATCGGGCTGGTCTTGTTCGGGCGGTCCTATTCTTCATTCTTCCGGCCAACCTTTTCATATCCAAAAAAAGGAGTCTGCTGGCTAATGTGCGAGCAAACGCGACAAATGAGTGTACACGCGGCGATGCGATTGGTTCAATTAGCATTTTGACACTAGCTGAGTGCGTTGAGTAAAGCACAGACGAAACGGTTTAACTCGACAAGAATCCCCAGCCTGACCCCCAGTCGCGTTCATGTAATTCGTAACTTGATTTAGTGACGTTGCTTAGCATTTCACCACCTTGGATTTCTAATCCGGCGGTCGCAGGTTCGAGTCCTGCCTGGCGTGTTCGTTGATCGGGTTGAATCTGTGAATTGAAGTGTGCCGAAAGCTAGATTTGAACCGGCAGGGTAGACGCCCGAATGTGACGCCTCATGTTTCAAACTCGTGATACAGAATTATCGACAGGAGGTCGTGGCGCGCAACAGCCGTGACACTCACCAACCGTGACCTCCAACCATCTCTGCGACCATTTTCGCTGCTGAGCCTGCTCGTATGGCCATCTGACGATCGATGAACGCTTCACAAGAGGGTGAGACGTGCGATCCGTGGGTGATGTCGTAGAATGGGCGTTCCCACGTGGGAATCGTCGGTAATCAGAAAGGATTGGCACGTGATGAATCTGCTGAACCATCGTCCGCATCTGAAGAAAGCGCCAGGTAGAATCTTGATCGGCGCGATCGTATTGATCGGCTTGGTTGCCGGGCAAAGCAACGCCGAAGACTTTCGCGTTCTCGTGTTCAGCAAGACCGCCGGTTTCCGACACAACTCAATTGTCGATGGCATCAGCCTCATTGAGCAACTTGGAACTGATAATGATTTCGGAGTCGATTTAACCGAGGATGCTTCGGATTTTAATGAATCGAATCTGGCTCAATATGCCGTTGTGGTTTGGTTGAGTACGACGGGTGATGTACTCAACAACGTGCAGCAATCGGCGTTCGAGGCGTATATTCAAGATGGTGGCGGTTACGTTGGCGTACACGCAGCAGCCGATTGCGAGTACGGCTGGCCCTGGTATGGACAACTGCTCGGTGGCGATGCCTGGTTTAACAACCATCCTTCGATTCAAACGGCGACGTTGTCGCGCGAAGATGACAAGCACGTTTCATCAAAACACTTCCCTTCCACCTTCAGCTTTCAGGACGAGTGGTACAACTTTCAGAATCAACCCACGGACGATCCGGATGTGAATGTCGTGCTGACGATCGATGAAACGAGCTACTCGGGTGGGAACATGGGCGCGTTTCATCCGATGGCCTGGTTCCACGAATTCGACGGCGGCAGGGTTTGGTACACCGCCCTCGGACATCGAAGCCAGACCTTTGAAAACGATGACTTTAAGAAGCACTTGCTCGGTGGCATCTTATGGGCTGCGACCTGTCTGCCCGCACAGTCGCAATTCTTTAACGCCTGCCTGACAGGACCCGAAATCGCATCACCGGACACAACACCGTGTCGATGCGCCGATCAGGACGACGACCTCGACGTCGACATCGAAGACTTTAAGGTCATTCAACAGCATCAATAATGCGAAGCAATTCCTTACCTGGAGCAATTCTTTGCCAATGGAGGAAATGTTCGACACTTGATGCGGATCGGGCATGGGCGCACCCGCTCCAGACCTGCTAAAATGGCACCATTGTCATCAACAATGGGAGGTTCATTGCCATGCTCAATCGCCGTCTCGCCGTCTTAACTTCACTGATGATCGGTCTGACGGTTTTACCGGGTATGGCCCAGATTGTCACGGTAGACAACCTCGATCCGGGGTTTACCGTGCTGGCTGGTGCTTGGAATTCCGGTTCGTTTCCGACGCCTCATGGTTCCGATTACCGTTGGGCGTTGACTGTCAATGAGCCTTTTGCAGAGGTTGAATGGCGTCCCAATCTTCCGACTGCGGGTGTATACGAGGTTTCGGTATGGTACGTCCATGGCACGAACCGCGCATCGGATGCGGTTTTCACAGTGAACCATTCAACCGGTTCGACACCGATTACGGTTAATCAACAGGGCAACGGTAGTCAATGGAATGTACTCGGTTCGTTCAGCTTCGACGCTGGAACGACGGGTTACGTGACGCTGTCGAACGATGCGAGTTCGACGGTGGTGATCGCCGACGCAATTCGTTTCACATCGCTTTCAGGCGGGACAGCCGATCTTACGATGGCAGTGTCACAGCCTGGCACCGGGACGACGAACCCCGCGGCTGGCGTAGCAAATTCGTATCTCGTAGGCGAGACGGTGAATATCCAAGCGACGCCGGCGGCTGGGATGGTGTTCGATCATTGGGAGACGTCAGCCGGTTTATTGCCGGCTTCCCCATTTTCATCGGCGACAACGGTCGTCGTCGATCAAACGAAGACGGTGACCGCAGTTTTAGAGGTGAGTGACACAACACCGTCGTTTCGCGGTTTCTGGGCCGATGCGTTTGGCACCGGTTTCAAAAGTACCGCCCAAATCGATCAGATGGTGGCGATGGCCGTTGCCGGAAAATACAACGCAATTATCCCTGAAGTGCTGGCTTATCAGGACAACGTTGGCAACGGACACGGGGCGTACTGGAATTCAGCAATCGTGCCTAAGGCGACCGACATCAGCGGGACAATCGATCCACTCGCGTATCTGGTCGAGACTGCACACGCGAATGGGATTGAAGTTCATTGTTGGTTGGTATCATTCCGGGTCAGCAATTCCTGGCCGCCGAGCGGCAACACGATCATGACCGCCCATCCGGAGTGGTTGATCGTTCCGCGGGTTGATCGCGACGGAGGGCCTTCAACGGTGGATGGCAAGTACACGCTCGATCCGGGGGCGGCTGGGGCGCAGGAATATCTGATCAGCATTGTTCGCGAACTCGTGAGCAATTACGACATCGACGGTATTCATTGGGATTACATTCGCTACACGTCAACCGATGCCGGTTACCCAGCCGACATGGGTTACGACAAATCGAGTCTGGCACGCTTTCAAGATATCACCGGACGCGGCGATGTGCCGACCACTGGCGACAGTCAGTGGAACGATTTCCGGCGGAGAACAATCACCGAATTTGCCCGCCGAGCGATGACCGAAGTGGCGACGCTGGACAACCCACAGCAGCCGTTACGCCACACTGCCGCTTTGATCACCTGGGGCAATGCGCCGGCGAGTTTCACTTCGAGTAGTGCATACTCGATTTTTCAGAATTGGCGGCATTGGATCGAGATGGGCTATCTCGATGCGGGTATTCCAATGACGTACTACAGCGACACGAGTCATCCGACGTGGTATCGCAACTGGGTGGATGCTTCGATGGGTTGGCGCTACGATCGGCACATCTATACGGGTCCGGGGATCTATCTCAACTCTTTCGCCGACAGCGTTTCGCAGATGCAGTATGCCCACGATGCCGGAGTCGATGGACTTTGCACTTATTCGTATCGCAGCACAAACGATTTGGGTACGACTTGGACCGATTGGTATCCGCACATCAAAACGAATTTGTTCGCCGAATCCGTCGAAGTCCCTTCAATGCCGTGGCGCGATCCTGAAGTTGCGACGGAGGGGAACGTGTGGGGTCGCGTAACCGATGGATCCACCGGTGAGCCGATCGACGATGCCACCATTTTGTTGGATAACTTGGACACGGGCATGCGGACCGATGGCAACGGCTACTATCTGCTGACTCACATAGCAACTGGCGCTGGCGGTCAGACAAGAGAGGTCGCTGCGAGATACAACGGATATGCAGATGTGAAACGTACTGCTGTTATTGTGGAAGCGGGTGGCTACACCGAAGCCAACTTCGGATTGGGTGTGTGGTTGACTGGCGATTACGACGCGGACGGCGACGTGGACATGGAAGACTACGCGAAATTAGCCGGATGCCTTACCGGACCGATCGCGGGCCAGATGATCGCAGGTTGCGACGTGTTGGATTTTGATGTTGACGATGACGTGGACCTGGAGGACTTTGCACAGTTTGAGCAGGCGATGAATGCAGCACCTTGATACGGCCAAGCGGGAAGCGCTCTCAATGGCCATAGATGTATCGACTCGTCCAGGATTGAACGCGACTGATTGCAATCGCGCCAAAGGTGGGAATTGCGGGGGACTAGGCGAAAGTCATCAAGTCAAAGCGCATCTGGGCAGGCCTACGGGCCAGCCGACGTACCTATTGGCAGCCACTTGATGCACTTTCGCGTCGCGGATGTGTTTGGGCAAACGTACACAGACCAACGCATCGTCGCGATCAGGGCAATCGAGGCAGAAACCAAACTCGATTGATTGAATCGCGACGATGCGTTGATTGGTGAATCGATTCTTTGATCGTAATTCTTAGGAGAATCCTTAACCGAATGCTTTGCTGGCGGCTTCGGCCATTTCTTCCGGCGTCATGTCTTTCTTGTGCGTCGCGAACGACCATTCGTGTCCGTACGGATCCTGAAGCTTTCCGTAGCGGTCGCCCCAGAATGCATCCATTGCCGGCATCGTAACGATCGCGCCACAGTTGGCAGCTTTCTCCATCGCGGCATCGCAGTCTTCAACATATTGGTGCAAGTTGACGGCTGAACCGCCAAGGGCCTTGGGCGTACGCGACTTGCCTTCGCAGTATTCGGGGAAGTCGTCGCACAGATAGAAGGGGCTGCCATTGATCGACATTTCCGCGTGCATGATTTTTTTGCCGTCGGGCGTGGGCATGCGGCAGATTTCCTCGGCGCCAAACGCCTTGCGATAAAACTCCATGGCCTCGATGGCATTGTCTACGACGAGATGAGGAATGAGTCCTTCGTGTCCTTCAGGGATAGGGGCGGTCATACTTACCTTCCTTTCTGGTGCGTTTGGTTGATTGAACGATGGATCGCATAGCCCGATACCGACAGCGGAGTTTAGCAGGCATTGGCGTTTGACCCAAACCGCGTGGTTGACGCCCGATTCATTGAGGTGCGGTGCATGGAAGAGTGGTGTCTGTTTGCTGCGTGCGTCGTCGCAATTGTCCGCAGGCACTATCGATGTCCAAGCCGCGACTTGGACGCAGGTGTGCGTTGACGCCGTTTTCTTTCAGCGTCGTCAAGAACTGGCGGGCGGTTGCGTCGGCGGGCCGGCGATACGGCAGGTCGGGGACGGGGTTGTACAGAATCAGATTCACGTTTGCACGCATTTTCATGCAGATTTTGGCGACGTCTTTGGCGTGTTGAGGTGCGTCGTTGATATCTGCGAGCAGCACGTATTCCAGCGTGACCTCGCGGCCGGTTCGTTCAAAATAGTGTTGAGCGGCGCTGACGAGTTCTTCGATGGTGACGCCTTCAGCCCAGGGGATCAGCTTCTGGCGAAGTTCGTCGGTGGGGGCGTGCAATGACAAGGCCAAAGTGAACTGCAATTGTTCGTCGGCCAATCGCCGCATCTGCTTGGGCAATCCGACTGTGCTGATCGTGATCTTCCGCGCTCCGATGCCGATGCTGCCGTTGATCTGGCGTAGCGCAGAAACCGTGTTGTCGTAGTTGGCGAGCGGTTCGCCCAAACCCATGAACACTACGTTGGATAATCGATTTTCGGGTTCGCACAATCGTTTTAATCGCATTACCTGCTCAACGATTTGACCCGCGTGCAGATTTCGCTTCACACCGTCGAGACCGCTCGCGCAAAAAACGCAACCGACAGGGCAGCCAACCTGCGTGGAGATGCACGCGGTGCGGCGGTTTTCGCCCGGAATGAGTACGCACTCTGTGGTTTGACCGTCCGACCAAGAGAGCAGAAGCTTTCGGGTTCCATCAGTCGCGATCGATTCGGTCACGATTTGAGATTCAAACAAGTGAAATGCGGCGATCATTCGTTCACGAAGCGATTTAGACAAGTTGGTCATCTCATCGATGGAGACGACCTGATGCTCGTAGATCCATTCAAGGATTTGCTTGGCGCGAAATTTCTTCTCGCCCCATTCTTCGATCAGTGACTCAAGCTCGGACGGCGCAACCCCAAGAAGGGATCGCGTTTCGAGCGGTGCTTTGTGAATGGGAAGCTTCATCGTGCTAGCCGGTTGTAGTCCGTGGCGACCACCAACGCGACGTTGGGCTCACCGTAGTGTGTGGCGTGATCTAAATGGCAGTGAGCGTAAAGTGCGATGACGGTTACTTGGCTCGACGGCGATTGGCCCGCTTGCGCACTTTTTTCTCGACGGTTTTCTTTTTGCCCGTCTTTTTCTTACTCGTTTTCTTCTTGCCAGATTTCTTCTTGCCAGATTTCTTCTTGCCAGATTTCTTCTTGACTGTGCTGCGTTTCGATTTCTTGGTTTTCTTTTTCGGCGTATTCTTCTTTTTGGACGGCGCTTTCTTCTTGGGTTTCTTTGTGGTTTTCTTTCGGGTTTCGACTTTCCGCTTGACCGTCGTTTTACGCTTGGCTTTGACTTTCTTGAAAGCTTCCACGATGACTTCGTCGATGTGCGAAACCGGAACAAAGGTCATGTCTTTGCGAACGTCGTCAGGTAAGTCGACCAAGTCTTTCATGTTGGCTTTGGGCAAGATGATCTTGCGGATGCCCGCACGGTGAGCACCGAGAAATTTCTCTTTGATACCGCCGACGGGCAGCACCGCACCGCGAAGCGTAATCTCGCCGGTAAACGCGACCCGCGGGTCGATCGCCTTCTTCTTTAAGCACGAAATCATCGCGACCAACATCGCCGTACCTGCCGACGGCCCATCCTTCGGTACCGCGCCAGCCGGCAGGTGAACGTGTAGATCGGTTTCAAAAATATCGCGAATGCTGACGCGCAGCTTTCGGGCACGGGCACGAATCAAGGTGTGGGCGGCTTGGGCGCTTTCTCGCATGACATCGCCCACCTGGCCAGTCAACGTCATAGATCCGCGACCCGGCATGCGGGTGGCTTCGATGAACAGAATCTCACCGCCGACGGAGGTAAACGCCAAGCCCGTCGCAACACCGGGCAGGCCCACGGTCGATGCAATGTCGGACTCAAAGCGAGCCGGTCCCAATTCTTTATCGACTGTCTTCACCGTAACCCGATGGCGATCGACATCGCCGCGAACGGTCTTGGCAGCCAGCGCCCGACACACCGCTCCGATCCGCCGCTCCAACTCGCGAACACCGGACTCGCGGGTGTGCCCACCGATGATCGCGCTGAGCGCCTCATCCTTGAAGGTAATCTTTTCAGCCGACAAACCGTTCGCAACCAACTGCCGCGGGACAAGATAATTCCTGGCAATCTCAAGCTTTTCGCGACGTGTGTAACTCGAAAGCGTAATGACTTCCATTCGATCGTGCAGCGCGTGCGGGACTTCTTCCATGTAGTTGGCCGTCGCGATGAAAAACACATCCGACAAGTCGAATGGCACATCGAGATAATGATCAGTGAACGTGTCGTTCTGCTGCGGATCGAGCACTTCAAGCAGCGCCGATGCCGGATCGCCGCGAAAGTCTTTACCAATCTTGTCGATTTCGTCGAGCATAAACACCGGATTGTTCGATCCGCATTTTTTGATTTCCTGAATGATGCGGCCGGGCATCGCGCCGACGTATGTGCGACGGTGTCCGCGAATTTCCGACTCGTCGCGCACACCGCCCAATGACATGCGGATGAAGTTGCGTCCCAGCGCTCGAGCAACGCTGCGCCCAAGCGACGTCTTACCGACACCTGGCGGTCCTGCGAAACAAAGAATCGATCCGCGTCCTTCGGGGTTCAACTTTCGGACGGCCAGGAATTCAAGAATGCGGCGTTTGATCTTGAGCAAGCCATAGTGGTCCTCATTCAGCACCCCCTCGGCTCGATTTAGATCGAAATGATCTTTGGTGCTGGTTTCCCAAGGCAGCGATGCCAACCACTCGACATAATCGAGCGCGACGGAATACTCAGGCGAGGCCTGCGGAATGATGCCCAAACGTTCGAGTTCGCGGTCGGCAGCTTTGGCGGCTGCTTCCGGCAACTTGGCTTCTTTGACCTTTTCTTTTAGCGAGTCAAGTTCATTCCCGCGCGCGTCGGTCTGACCCAGTTCCGTTTGAATCGCTTTTAACTGTTCGCGTAGGTAGTACTCGCGCTGCGACTTATCCATCTGCTCGCCGACTTGCTCCTTGAGCTTGTTGGATAACTCCAGCACTTCAAGTTGACCTGACAGAGTCAAATAAACCTTGCGCAATCGCTCTGAGACGCCAAACGTTTCCAGCAACTCCTGCTTGTGAATCAATGAAAGCGAAAGGTTCGCCGCGAGAAAGTCGGCCATCCCGCCTGGCGAGGTGATGTTTTCCAACACGACCCGAGCTTCTTCCGGAACGCTGGGCGAAAGTTCCATGATACGCTCAGCCGAATGACGCACATTGTGTACCAGCGCCTCGGTTTCGGTGGATTCTTCGTCCTTGTCGGTATGGTGATTGACCCGGGCTTCGACGTATGGCGTTTCCTGTGTGATCGATTCAATACCGACTCGGGCAACGCCATGGACAATGATCGTCTCTGTACCGTCGGGAAGTTTGAACATCTTGAGGATGCGGCAGGCTGTTCCGATGCGGTAAAGGTCGTCGAGCTTGGGGTCTTCCGTTTCGGAGACGCGTTGCGCGAACACGCCGATCATCCGATCCGACGCCAACGCAAGATCGAGTACCCGTTTGGACTTCGCCCGTCCGACGTTGATCGGCATCACCGTTCCGGGAAACGAGACGTTGTCGCGCACCGGAAGGATCGGGAGTTTCTCGGGAATCTTCGTTTCGTCGTCGGAATCATCGGAGTCGTCAATCGCCAGGTCAGCCGCCGCGTCATCGGTGTTGATCGATAGCGTGGCATTGGACTCTGCGAATTGGCCCGACGTCATGTCCTCTTGGTCGAAGTCGTTGGCATCAGTCATTAGAAAATCCTGTCATGGTCGCATTGGTGCGCGAGAGCGCTATCGCGCGAATTCAAACAGCGCACCTAATCGGATTGCGGGCCCGACGCACCCCGGCGGGGCAGGTTGATCCAGACATATCCGTTTTTGTAACTGGCTTTGCATTGGTCGAAATCGATATCGCTGGGGACCGGAATCTTGCGGTGGAACTTTCCTGAATCGATCTCCATCAGATGCACGCTGACCGGTCCGGACTCGTCGGGCAAAACCGGCTTGCCACGATGCCCGCGAATGTGCAGGATGCCTTCGTGAACCTGCACATCAAGTTCGCCCGGTTGAATGCCGGCGAGTTCCACGCAGATGACGATCTGCTCGCGAAGTTCGTAAACGTTGACCCGAGGGTCCCAGGAATCTTTACCGGACGAACTGAAGAAGTGGGGGCTGGACATGCTGCCCATCACCGCTTCCATGCTCTTGACCAGTTCGTCGAAGCTGTCCTCAATCGGGCTCATTTGGTTTTCGGCCTTACGATAAAACCTCGAATTCGCATGGTACCCCAACCAAAGCGGTATCCGTGAATCCAAACCGCAATGATAAGGCCGCCCGGGCGAGGGTCAAACCTGACGGCGACAACATTTCACAATGGGATAACTTGTTTGGCACAGGGTGCGGGCGTATCCTTATGGCATCATGGCCAGTGCAAACAAAATCACGATCGCGACGCTTCAATCCTACAAACGGCAGAGCAAGAAATTCGGCGTGCTTACCTGCTACGACCATACGACCGCCAGGTTGATGGCCGAATCGGGCGTCGAAGTCATTCTTGTCGGTGACACCTATGGTGAAGTATGCCTCGGGCATGCCTCTACGTTGCCCGTGAGACTCGATCATTTACTTACGATTACCGAGGCGGTACGACGCGGCGCGCCCGATGTGTTCCTCATGGGCGACATGCCGTACCTGACGTATCAAGTGTCGCACGAAGAGGCGATTCGCAATGCCGGGCGTTTCATGTCAGAAGCTGGATGCGATTGCGTGAAGCTTGAAGTCGACCGGCGATTGGTGAAAACGGTTGAAGCATTGTCGGCAGCGACGATTCCGGTGATTGCCCATTTGGGTTTGCGTCCGCAATCGATTCACGCACATGGGGGATACCGCGCACAAGGCAAGGATGCGGACAGCGCGTTTCGATTGATCGAAGATGCGCAGCTCTTGGAAGAGGCCGGCGTCGTGGGATTTTTATTGGAGGCAGTGCCCAACGAAGTGGCACGCATCATCGCCGAGAATACAACGCTGCCCGTCATCGGATGTGTGGCTGGCCCGCATTGTGATGGCACGGTGGTGGTGATGCACGACATGCTGGGGTATTCTGCCGGTCATCCGCCGCGCAGCGTCAAGCGATACGCCAATCTTCATTCGGTGCTGACGGGTGCGTTTCGCGAATATGTCAACGATCTTCAGACGGGACAATTCCCCATCGAAGAAAACGGTATTTGCATGTCGAGTGCCGAATACGATAAGCTTTGTACTGTGATGGATGAACGCAATATTCGCAGGGCTGGCATCCGAAGTTCGTAGCAGTATGATTCGTAGAATTGATCGGTTGTAGAATAAGCAATTGATGTTTGAAGCGATTCCCGCGCCATCCGGCGCTTTTTTGTTTGAGCAGTTATATTGATTTTCGGTTGGTGCGACGGTCGTTTGTTGCGCGCAGATTTTCTCTTGGGCGTCTTTTAGGAAAGTGTGTCCATGCTCATTCCGATGGACCTCGTCCGCACGATCATCGTTGAGACCAGCGATTCGCAGGTGATCGTACTCAAAGAACGCGCCGGCGAACGCCACTTGCCAATCTTAATCGGTATGAACGAAGCGCTCGCGATCGATCGGCGGTTGAAGGGATTGAGTACGCCACGCCCGATGACGCACGACCTGCTTGCCCATCTTGTCGAACGCTTGGGCTGCGAGTTGGAACAAATCGTCATCTCGGACTTGCGGGATCATACGTTTTATGCAACGTTGGTCGTTCGGCAAAACGGTCATTTGATTGAAGTCGATTCAAGACCGTCGGATGCGATTGCGTTGGGTGTGTCGAGCGGCACGCCGATTTTTGTTGAAAGCCACGTGCTGGATGAAGCAAGCGGTAGCGAGTAAAGTTGTCAATTGAGCCGATAGATTGCAGGCGCGTTCAATCTCTTCTGTAAGTGCAAATCCATGAGCGATGTTTCGAGCCAAAGCACTGTGGTTTCATCGACGCAATCTGTAAACATTCGAGAAAATACCGCCCCACAGCAAGCTCCCCGTCACGCGGATCAATCCGAATCAGAATCGAGCAATAGCCGCGTTCAAGGCGGCTTTGATGTGATGGGTGGCATCGCAGAGTACTGCGGTTCGCTGACGCTGAGCGCTTCTGCAAGAGATCACGTCGATGTGACAACCACCCTTCGGCGCGATCAAAGGGTGGTGATTACAATCATGGACAGATCCGGCGCATTGGCAAACGGAACCAATGCCGCAGAAGTTGTAGTTAATGCGAAAGGAAACGGTCAACACGCTCCAGCACAAACTTCCGGGGACGTCGATTGGCCTTTGAAGGTCTTCTATAGCGAGCGGGTCGGTGAACTCATCACTGCTGCCAGAGTCTACGAAACCGGAAGTAAACACGGTTGCGAATTGTCTGGTACGGTGCTGACGGTCCTTCGGGAATTGTTGGAGCAAAACGTCGTGCCCCATTTCGACGGTGGGTTGACGATTCAAATTGATTCAAATCTATTGGGCGATGTCACGCGAGTACGTTCGGCGATGGCGCTCGGTGTTTTGCAATCGGTGACGAAAGCATTCGGCGTCGAGTGCGGCGATTCCGATGCGGCGACTCTTGTACAAAGCGCGTTTGCAAAGATCGGAGAGTATCCGGTTGGACTGGCGACTGTTGCGGGTTTGCTCATTGACCTGCCGGGCCACCTCGCACCGATTTGTTGTCGGCCATTGGACATCGGCGACAAGGTTGCATTGCCCGAAGGCGTCACGTTGCTCGGTATCGACTCGGGTACGATTCATCCCAACGCCGCCAAAAAATATCGCCACGCCCGTACTACGTCGAAGATGGGTACGGTTCTGATATCGCGAGTGATTGACGCTGCCAAAAGCAATCCGGAGCCGTGGCACGGTCATTTGGCCGGCATCTCCGTTTCGGAGTACGTCAATCAATTCCGTGATATTTTGCCGACGAAGATCAAAGGGGCGCAGTTCCTGGAGCGCTTCGGTTCGCTTGACGACCCAGCTGCCACCATCGATCCAAAAGACACTTACAAAATCCGCTCGCGCACCGAGCATCACATTTATGAAAACGAACGCGTGCGGAAGTTTGTCGAGCGATTGGCGTGGGCGACTCGAACTGGCAAATCCAAAGCGATCATCGAAGCCGGCGACCTGATGTACGCCTCGCATTGGAGTTACGGGCAGCGTTGCGGTTTGGGAAGTTGCGAGATCGACATTCTGGTCAAGTTGCTGCGGGACCGTGGAACGGCCGCCGGTGTCTACGGCGCACGAATCTCTGGGGCTGGGTCCGGGGGAACTGTTGTCGTGCTGCTTCGCGATGCGGATGAAACACGCTCTGCAATTGCGGGTGCGATCAATCAATACGAGCAAAAGACCGGACTCTCAACGACTGTCCAACCGGCGGCTGTCCTCAAGTCTTAGATGCCGTAAGACCTTTACACTTGTCAAATCAACCAGGAACTTCTAGAAGTTCACTGGTATTTGCCCGTTGGCGTACCCAAAAGGTATACAACGGTTGCAACTCAGCCAGCTTCATCGCACCTGAATACAATTCGGCGCGAAGACTTTGCAGAGGAATCTTTCGGTATGCCTCTCGATCGTTTTGGTCGCAACATCAACTACCTGCGCATTTCAGTGATCGATCACTGCAACTTCCGGTGCGTCTACTGTATGCCGCTCGATACGTCGCAGTACGTTCCAAGCTCGATGCTGCTTTCGGCTGAAGAAATCGAACGCGTTGTCATGGCGGCTGCCGACGTTGGGTTTGAAAAGATTCGCCTGACTGGCGGCGAGCCGACATTGCGGGCTGACCTTGTGGATATCGTCGAGCGGATTGCCCGCATTGATGGCATCAAAGACATCTCGATGACGACCAATGGGGTGTTGCTACCGCGCTTGGCGAAGCCGTTGGCTGACGGCGGATTGGATCGCGTGAACCTCCACATCGATTCGCTCGACCCGCAACGTTTCGCAAAGGTCATGCGCTTCGGAACGTTGTCGGAGGCGTGGGCGGGTCTGGAAGCGGCGGAGTCGGCAGGTCTCACTCCGATCAAAATCAACGCGGTCGTCGTGCGCGATCACAACGAAGAGGACGTTGTCGAGCTTGCGCGATTGACGCTCGGCAAACCGTGGACCGTTCGATTCATCGAACTGATGCCATTGGGCGATAATGATTGTGCCAGATTGGCGAAGGACAAGTTCGTGTCGTCGGCAGACAGCATGAAGCGGGTCGAAGAAGCGTTGGGGACGTTGACCCCGATCGACAATCAAGATGCATCGGACGAAGCGGTGAACTATCGACTGCCAAAGGGCGAGGGCGTCGTCGGGTTTATTTCTCCGGTTAGCGATCCATATTGCGGCACATGCAATCGCATGCGACTCACTGCCGATGGGCGGTTTCATCTTTGTTTGCTCAATGACGACGAAATGGACGTGCGAGCCGCTCTCCGTGGTGACGATGGCGACGCCCGCGTTCGCGAGATTCTGCTAAATGCCGTCAAGGCCAAGCCCACTGGCCATCGTCTTCACGAAGGCATCTCGACGGCTGAGCGCAGCATGTTTCAAATCGGCGGATAAACGTTCTTTCCTCAAGAGACGTTTGGCGAATACGTCACGTTCCGCTCTATACGCGCCGAGTAATCTCGTTGACCTGAGTCTATGCCATCCTTAAGATTAAATGACGCGCCACATGGCAACCAAATCGGCGCGCAAAGCGTGGGTTTAATTGCCAGCGAATTCTCTTAATCGCATGGCGATCAATATGGGGAGTTGAGTTCAAATGGAAAACAAGCGGTTGTTGTCACGACTAAAGGATTGGTTTCAGCCGGGTTCATCGGCCAGCGGCACCGATGTCATGGACGCGCCATCTCCCGTTGCAGAGAGCAACCAGGATGAACCCAGCAAGCAACCCAGAACGATCGACCAATGGAGCGGTCCAAAACGTGAGGATGCCGCAACGCCAGAACCCAAACCGGTGGAAGGCATGCAAATTGGTTCGCTCGCGCCGGGTCAAAACCGATTGGAGAAACTGCAAGACGGTTACATGCAGGTGATCGAACTCGTCGAAACGATCCGCAAGCACCAGGATCGCCAGGACGAACGGGCCATCGAATTCTCGTCGTCGCTCACCAAGATGGCCAGCGCTCTCACCGAAATCGAAAAGGGCAACCATCAGCAGGTGGATCGACTCGGTAGCATCGCCGAAGAATTAAAAGCCGGAAACAAACGCGGCGACCACTGGCAAGAGGTGCTGGCTGAGTTTCCCAAAGCGGCGCAAGCCCAGCGCGAAGCGCTGATAAGTGTGACGCGGCAGATGGAAGCCGTCGGCGACCGTGACGACAAGATGACCGGATCGCTCGATTCGCTGCGCGATGCGGTGACCGCATTGGGCGATGCGACAACGGCATCGAGCGTGGCGGTGAAGAATTTGCAAATGACTGCGATCGAAGACAGCGAGCGGACAGCCGACCTATTGGAAGCGCAGAACAAACGCTTCACGATGTTGTTTGCATTAACGGTGACTCTGACATTGGTCGCTTTGGTGACGGGTGTTTTGGCGTTTACACGCGGGGGCTAGGCTGGCAATGAAGGGTTAGGCTGGGAACGAACGTTGTGTAAATCATGGAGGCACGGGCAACATGACCCACCACGCATTGGGCGAACCGAAGCAAGTGGTTTTGCAACTTCTGGATGGCATGGGCAAATTCGGTGCTTCCGACCTTCATCTCAAAGTCGGTTACATTCCAACGTATCGCGTGGGCGGTCACCTTCGAAAACTCGACATGCCAAAGCTGCCCAGCAGCGAATACGTTCGCGACATGATGCTGCCGTTGGTTCCCGATTCGCGCAAGGCCGAATACAACGAGCGGGGCGATCTGGATTTTTCTTACGGCGAACCGACGGGCGATCGTTACCGCATCAATATCTTTCGTTCGGGCAACGACATGAACGCGGCGATCCGTCGCGTGCAGAGCAAGATTCCCAACTTCGAGGACTTGAGTCTTCCCAAGGTTTACGAAAAGATTTGCAAGATTTCGTACGATGGGCTGGTCTTGATCAGCGGTGTTACCGGTTCAGGTAAAAGCAGTACATTGGCTGCGATGCTCAATCACATCAATCATGATCGATCAGCCCATGTCATTACCATTGAAGACCCGGTGGAGTATCGCTTCACGCCCGACAAATGCATCATCTCGCAACGCGAAGTGGGTATCGACATTCCCAGTTATGCCGAAGCCCTGCGCTACGTCGTGCGTCAGGACCCGGACATCATCCTGATCGGCGAAATGCGCGATCGCGATACGATGATCGCAGCGCTTCAGGCGGCGGAGACGGGCCATCTGGTTTTCGGAACGCTGCATTGTAGCGATGCCCAACAATCGTTTAACCGAATCCTCGAATTCTTTCCGAGGGCGGAACACGCATTTATACGCTCGTCGATGGCCAACAGTTTGAGGGGTATCTGTGTGCAGCGATTGCTTCCTGGAATCGAGGAAGGCTCGCGTTTTCCTGCCACCGAAGTACTCTTAACCAACTCCATCGTTCGTGACAAGATTCGCAAGGAAGAAGACAAAGACTTACCCGCGATTATCAATCAATCCACCGAAGAGGGAATGCGTAGTTTTACACATTCCCTGGCAGAACTCATCGAAAACGAGTGTGTCCATTACGACACCGCGATGGAGTACGCCCCGAATCGCGAGGCCCTTGCCAGCAAAGTTAAAGGCATCCAGACCGCGACCGAAGGTCTCGTTTAGTGCAGGCAAACCTTCAAGCACAAATCACAGGTTATTGGGCGTTGGTGTGGCAAGTCGATGTCCGATCATTTCATATCTGACGGGTTCATCAACATCACGATCAATCTTCATATAGATGACGCATGCATCTGCCGATGATCCGTGTCCGGGAGAGCGGGAACGCTCTGCAAAAACACATCGGAGATCAAACATGTCTGAATGGCTGCGCAAAAGTTTTGTCCTTTGTTCATTGTTCGTCGTATTGGGCATTGTTATCCCAGGCTGTGAGAGCGGATCGAGTTCCAACGGAACATCGGGCGGGAACAATCAAACCAATGGCAAGAACCAGTTGGCTGTCAATGACGATCCCGACAGCAATCTCGTCGCCCAGGCAAAAGTCAGCGACGGCAGTTCATTTTCCGTCTTTGGCGAGAAAAACGGCGATGGCGATGTCGAGCAGGTTTCGCAGATCGACCTCATTCTCGACGACGGCGAATCACTGACGCTAGAACTCGATGACAATGAGCGTCCGGTTCTAGTCGATGGCGGAGAGGCCCAGACGACTTTCTCATATGACGACGACACAGCCACCGTTCAAGCCGAGGTCGATGACACCAACGGCACATCCGTTCTCGAAGGCGACGTGACCGCGCAATCTTCAGCCAAGGTGGCAGGACGACGCTTGCGGGCTACTCCAGAGTCGTTGTGCGAACGATTGGAAAACGCTCAAGGCGTGCTGAGCAATCTGTTCCCCTGCGAAACGGACAATTCGGGCGATGACGAAGTGTCATGTCAGGGAATCGCCCCGCGCGTGAAGAACGTGATCGATCGGTTCTGTTCGTCACAAGCCGACGTAGTCGCGCAAATCGATTCGAACTTGTCCGACGCGCCCAAAGAGATTCCACTCGGCGTCAAAGGATTCTTCACGACCCGACCGCGCGACGGCGGCGCGACGGTTGTGTTGGTCGCCACGGTGTTCGGTGGTGCCAAACCGATCGAAACAATTGTGTGGGGACTGTCTGACGGTCCTGACGCTCCGGTCGAAAATCTTCCCGGAGGCGTCGCAGTTGGCGATGTTGGTCCAACAGGAACCCACACATTCAAAGTGACAGTGACCGATGCCAAAGGCGACACGGCGACGCACGAGGTCGAGGTTGGCGAAGCACGTCGGCCTGTCATCAACGTCGTCGCAGACCCGCCCAGTGCTGCCCCGGGGGATGAAGTATTCTTCACCGTCGAGTCCGAAGTAGACATTCCCGAGGATGTGCTGGCCAACATCAAATGGCGCTTCGGCGATGGATCGGAAACGATTGGGGCTGAAGCGTCGCATGTCTTTGACGAAGGCGGTGCGTTTGTCGTCATGGCTCTGCTGCGTGGTGATGGCCGCCGCGAAACCGCATCGACCGTCGTTCGAGTCGGTGAGGACCTCGAATGCTGGGAAGGCTGTCAGACCCGAGCTGAACAGGTTTTCTTTGAATGCGATTTCAACGTCGGTGACGATGCCAATTGCTCTGCCAGATCAAACGCGGTCCTGACGCAATGCCTTGCAGAACGCTGCACCGAAGAATTGGACTGCGGATTCCATTGCCAGCGATTCAGTGCCAAGGTTCGACGCCAATGCATGGCCTCTGGAGGCAACCGACGCCTCTGTGCAGCCGCCGGACGTGCGGCTCGAATGTATTGCACGCTCGAACAGTGCGATGAAGAGCCAAACTGCCCCGATATCTGCAAAGACGATCAAGACCTCTTCGTCGATGAATGTTTGGAAAGCGAAGACCGGGGCGTTGACTGCGAAGTGGCGGCAGTTGAAGCCGTCGATCAGTGCGTCATCGAAGAATGCAACGCCGATTTTGAATGCGAAGACGACTGCGCCGATCAATCCGACCGGCTGTTCGATTCGTGCAGCGACAGTGGCGCATCGTTTGACGAATGCGCAGCCCGATCGCGCCGGTCCTTCGAAGATTGCGTGTTTGAACAGTGCGACGTCGAATTCGATTGCGAATCGGTCTGCGAGGATCAGCGCGATCAGATCATCTTTGAATGCGAAGATGCCGGTATTGATCCGCAAATCTGCCGACAGGACGCCCGGGACTTCGTGGACTTCTGTTTGTTTGAACACTGCGGTGTCGATGGTGGGTTTGAACCGCTCGATGACGATCTCGACCCGATCGATCCCGATGACTTTGGCGGCGATTCGCTGGAAGAGTGCAAGGAACTGTGTCGTCAAGACGCGGACGAAGCCCGAGCCATCTGTCGAGATACAGGCGGAACGGCGGGCGAGTGCGGTTCGCTGAGCGACTTCATCCTTCAGGACTGTATAGCCGTATTCTGCGAAGGCGGCGACCCCGCCGGCGATGATCCTTTTGGCGATGACCCATTCGGTGACGATCCTTTCGGAGATGACCCTTTTGGCGATGACCCGTTCGGGGACGATCCATTTGGCGACGGTCCGTTTGGAGACGATCCATTCGGAGATGATTTTCCCCCGCCACCACCGGGCGACGATCCGTTTGGCGACGATCCACCTCCACCACCGGGACCGTAAGCCTTGCCACCCGTTAGGATTCAAATAAGGCCACCGTTGGAAACAGCGGTGGCATTTTTTGTAACGATCACGGCAGATGCCTAATAGGTGTAGTGACTTTGAAAGTGGTCGAGGATTGCGGCGTCGGCATTGAAGATGTACGCAATAATCGCAGCCCGCATCCACATGCCGTTTTTCACCTGATCCCAATAGCGAGCCCGCGGGTCGGTATCCAGCGCTCTGTCGAGTTCGTTGCGACGGGGCAGCGGATGCAGGATCGCAAGATTCGGTTTGAACTTTGGTGCCATGTCGGCTGAGAGTCGAAAGCGATCGTAATCGATAGCCTTTGACTCGCCCTTGACGTCGTACTCGTCCTGAAGGCGGGTCATGTAAACGGCATCGCATTGACCTATGATTTCGCCAAGATCGTTGGCTGTGTCGAACGCCATCTCGTTGCGTTTCAAATAGCTGATGATGTCCTGCTCCAATCCCAGTTCCGGTGGAGAGACAAATATCAACCGCACACCCGGATAACGACAAAGCAGATAGACGAGGCTCCGCACGGTACGACCCCGTTTCAAATCGCCGACGAATGCAATCGTCTTTTCGGACATCTTGTCCTGCGCAAAGCTGGGTATACCTTGCGGACCTGTCTCGTCTGCAAAACTTCGCTGCAACGTGTAGATGTCCAACAGCGCCTGCGTGGGATGTTGATCTTTTCCCGATCCACCATTAACAATAGGAATCGACAGGTGCAGGGCGTCGAGTTCGTGGGCCATCGTTTCGGCAAACCCTTCGACCGGGTGCCGCATGATGATGAGGTCGAAGTATTGGCTCAACACCCGCATGGTGTCGTCTTCGGTCTCGCCTTTGATCTCCGATGAAACCGAGGGGTTC
Organism: Alphaproteobacteria bacterium; assembly: GCA_028285105.1. Lineage (GTDB taxonomy): Bacteria > Planctomycetota > Phycisphaerae > UBA1845 > UBA1845 > UBA1845. The sequence goes on along the minus strand of JANQQE010000011.1, from coordinate 826,720 downwards.
CGCACTTCGTCGTAGGGCATGCCCAGAATCTGACATGCCGACGCGAACGACAGGAATGTACGCGTGGACGGCTGAATGAAGTAGAGCATCGCCCGTTTGTGGCTTAGCAGCGTGCGCAGAAAATGCACGCCTTGCCGCGACTCGGCGACCGTCCGGATCATTTCCGCAAGTTTGCAGAGATGATCGATCGTGTCGCGCTGTACCTGTTGGGCGAGAATCACATGAAACAGGCGGTCGTCGCGATTCAGCATAGCCACCCGCTTTGCTGTGGGCAGGGCGGCGAGCGGTGTCTTTTCAGGGGGCATAGACAATCGTCCAAAAGCTGGTTCAGAGATTGCTGAGCGCAGGGATCGTTCCCGCCACGAATGGGCGCATCTTCAGAATTTCTTCCGATCAAGTCAAGGCGACTCGCGACGGGTGGTTGCCTGCCGATTCGCTCGACTCTACCATCGTGCCCAATGTCATGGTTTGCCAACATCGTCTATGTCTTCGCGGGACTCGCGTACGTCCCCGTCTTGACTTACCAGATGATCGCCCAACACAAGAACCGCACCGGCTGGCGTGAGAAACTCACCGGTCCGAGGTCATCGCTGGCCAAAACTTCGGATCGGCGGCGGGTCTGGGTTCACGCTGTGTCCCTTGGCGAGATCAACGCTGCAAGACTCTTCGTCGAGCGGCTGGAAGCTGCCGACCCCTCGCTGGAGGTTGTGATATCGACGACGACGGATACGGGTTTCGCACGCGGCTGTCAGTTGTTCGGTGCCGATCGCGTGTTTCGATACCCGCTCGATTTCAGTTGGGCGGTTCGAAATGCCATTCGCACCATCGATCCGGCTGTCATCGTGCTGGTGGAGTTGGAGGTTTGGTACAACCTGGCGATCATCGCGGCGAAGAGGGGGATTCCCGTCTGCGTTATCAATGGCCGCCTAACCGAACGAAGTTGCAAACGGTTGGCGATGCTGGGACCGCTGTCTCGGAGAATGTTCAAGGCGTTGGCTTGGATTGGGGCGCAGGATGACCCCATCGCCAGCCGCTTCATGCGATTGGGCGTGACCGATGATCGCATCGACGTTACGGGGTCAGTCAAGTGGGATACCGCAGAGGTGGCGGACCGTATCGACGGGCAAGACGAACTAGCGGCTGCCATGGGCATTGATGCCGAATCGCCGCTGTGGGTATGCGGTAGTACCGGTCCTGGTGAAGAGGCGATGATTCTGGATGCCTTCGACTCGGTTAGAGCAAAGCTCCCGAATCTGCAACTTGCGTTGATACCCCGCAAGCCCGAGCGTTTTGATGAGGTGGCTGCGTTGATTGAAAAGCGCGGATGCTCTTGTGTGCGTCGAAGTGAACGGGCGGATGGTTCAGATTCTTCCATCCCCCACCCTGAAAGGGTGGGGCACACTCATGTCTACCTGGGGGATACGATGGGAGAACTTCGGAAGTTTTACGCACTGGCTGATGTAGTCTTCGTGGGGCGGTCGTTGGTTCCGATGGGAGGTTCCGATCCGATGGAGGTTGCAGCCCTCGCAAAGCCGATCGTCACCGGATTGGACATGGCCAATTTTCGTGACGCATCCAGCCAGCTTCGAGAAGCCGGCGCATTGGTGCAGGTCGATTCATCCAGCGCGCTGGCGCTGCAAATTGTTACCATAGCATCGGACGATACCGCGCGTAAACAAATGGGCCAAGCCGCGAAAGAAACAGTCCTCAAGAATCGTGGCGCTACCGATGACAGTGTGCGCAAGATTCTAGAGTTCTTGAAAGCGGGTTAGACCAAGTCCCGAGGCATTACTTGCTTGCGGGTAGGAAGAATATTGCGAATGCCTGAGGTTACTGAAAAACGATCGGCTGCCAATCGAGGCTCGGTGGCGCTGCGCGTTGTCGGCATTGTGCTGCTGTGTGCGATCGTGGCATTTGTCCATTGGCCGGTATTGTCAGCGCAAGCATTGAATCTCGATGACGGTGATTTTCTTCGCGATAACCCGCTGGTACAGAATCCGGGTTGGAATTCCACAAAGCAATTCCTGGTCGAAGTACTCGAACCTTCCACCGTTGACGGGTATTACCTGCCTGTCTCGATGATCTCGCTCATGGCCGATTATGCTGCCGGAGGACGGGCGGACGATCTTTACGCATTTCATCGAACCGGTTTGATTCTGCATGTCGCGAACACCGCCTTGATTGCGGCACTGTTGTGGATGCTGTTCGGTCACTTGCCAGCCGCCTTGCTTGCCGGATTGCTGTTCGGTTTGCATCCGCTGACCGTCGAGCCGGTCGCATGGATCGGCGAGCGCAAGACGCTGCTTGCGATGTTCTTTGCGCTGGTGACGATCATTTTTTACGTTCGATACACGCGAGCGCGACACTGGATTTGGCTGGTGGGCGCGACGCTTGGGTTCCTGTTGGCACTCCTTTCGAAACCGACGGCAGTCCCGCTACCAGCGATGCTCATCGCGATGGACTATTGGCCACTGCGTCGCGACATCAAGCGGTCACTGGTGGAAAAGATTCCGCTGCTTGTGTTGGCTGGCATCTTTGCGGCGATCACGTTGATTTCGCATAGCCGAACAGCCGGACTGCTTGAATCGACGCAGAGGGGATTCTTCGAGAATCTGTTGCTGACGTGTCATCTTGTGGCGTTTTACGGCCAGAAGTTAATCTTTCCGACAGGGCTAACTTCGGTGTATCCGCCGCCTACGCCGATATCACTGTCCAATCCGACGATCTTGATCGGTGTACTGGTGACGGTCGTCGCGATTGCTTTGTTGATCTATTCGTCGCGATCGACGCGTGTGCTTGTTGGCGGGGCGATGCTCGTCGTATTGGGTTTGGCTCCGACATTGGGATTCGTTCGATACAGTTGGATCTATGCTTCGGATAAGTATCTGTACCTGCCAGCCGTCGGCATCTTGTTGGCGATTGCATGGGCGCTAAAAACATGGTGGCCAAAGCGTACATCGCGCAGAAACGGATTGGTGGCGGTCATACTAATTGTTTGCAGTCTCGAAGCCATGGGCGTTCGCAGTTATCTCACCAAATGGACCGACACGAAAACGCTCTGCGAACACATGGATGCGCTCGCGCCGGGTACACCCCAAATTCTCGTCAATCTTGCCGATGCGTACGAGGCAGAAGGGCGACGGGAAGAGGCGATCGCGTTGTATCGAAATGCCGTTGAGCGGATGCCCGAATATGCTTTGGCCCAAAACAACCTTGGATCGATGCTTGCCCGCGAGGGTCAATTCGACGAGGGCATTTTACATCTTCAAAATGCCATCGATCTCGACCCCAAATATGCACCGGCATACAGCAATCTTGCATTGGCATTTCTTGCAACAGGGCAAGTCACGAAAGCCGAGGCAATGTGCCGGAAAGCCATCGAATTGAAACCGGAGTACCCGCGTCCTGCCTTTGTGATGGGTAACATACAGAAAAAAAAGGGGAATCTGGTCGTTGCCATCAAAAGCTACCGTCGTGCGATCGGTATTGATCGCGATTACGCCGAGGCGATGCAGGCGCTCGCGGATACGCTGCAACTCGCTGGTCGCGCGGAGGAGTCGGCTGGCGTGTACCGAAAACTCTTGATCCTCGATCCTCAGAACGCTGTCGCGCACCATAATCTGGCGATGGCCATTCGGGCGATGGGCGACCATGCGACGGCTGCTGCTGAACTTCGCAAGGCGATCGAACTTGATTCGGAATACGCCGATGCTCACAACAATTATGGCGTGTCGCTTGCTGCTCTGGGTCAACCGGAGAAAGCGATTGAACACTTCGCCAAAGCCACGCAACTCAGTCCTGACTACGCTGAAGCGCATCACAACCTGGGATTGGTGTATCAGCGAATGGGGCGTCATGCTGACGCGACATCGAGCTTTGCCAGGTCAGCCGAACTGTCGCCCGACGATTCGCAGGCTCATTTTGTTCTCGGTATGAGTTTGAGTCTTGCTCAGGACAAGATCGGAGCCGTGGCTGCATTTCGCAATACGCTGAAACTCGATCCAGGCAACCCGGCTGCCCAAAACGGTATCGCGTGGATTCTGGCGACGACGACGGATGAGAAACTTCGTGACCCCGCTGAAGCATTGACTCTGGCCAACCATGCCGCCAATCGAACACAGTTCAGGCAGCCGCAAGTCCTTGACACGCTGGCAGTGGCGTACGCAGCAAATGAACGATTTGACGATGCGATTATGACGATTCGCAAGGCCATGGAACTGGTCGACGGGCAACGAAACGCAACGAGTCTGAATGAGATGCGTCAACGTTTGACCATGTTTGAAGAAATGACGCCGTATACTGAGTAGCCCACGGTAGGTGGCAATTGAAAGGCACGAAAGAAGCGGGCGAGTCGAATGTTCGACTCGCCCGCTTTGATATTAACCTATTGCCCAATAACGCTGGTCGAACCAGCCAAGGGGCAAGTCAGATATCACTTAGGCTCTGCGACGACGCAAGACGGTGACGCCACCGAGTGCAAGCAAAGCGAGTGATGCCGGTTCCGGAAGAACCGAAGCGAAGTCGGTACCTGCTGCAACTGCATCGACCGAAACCACGCCGTGATCGCCACTGCTGATGAAATCCTGTCGCATATCAACTGAGTCAACGCCGGTAAGCGGTCCGCTGGTGTCACTGATGCTCAAACTGCCTTCGCCCGTCGGATCAACCCACAGGTTCGAAATACCGGTGTCGTATTCATAAGAAACAATCACTTGGTATTGGGTGTCAAAATCGAGGTCCGAACCCCACTCAACTGCCGGCTCGCCGGACGAACCCGAGAGTCCGAGGGTGTAGTGATTCTGATCGCTGCCGTCACGAAGGTGAATACGCGATTTGAAATCAATATGACCAAAGTATGACTGGTCACCATTGAATGCTGCAGTTCCAGCGCGAAGATCTTCGACTGAGAAAATGTAGCTGACGTAGATTGTTTCGCCTGCACCCAAAGCCGGGATCGTGCGATTTGAATCTTCACTGGCCGGGTTGCCTTGACGTAGAATAGCCTGTCCGCTGGCGACAAAGGTGGCGGTCGGAAAGCCAGTACCGCTTCGCGGCGACCAAAGGCCACCTGAAACGTCGGCACCTGTGCCGTCATACGTGGTCAATTCTCCATCTGCATAGTTGAACTCATCGTTCCAATGCAGCGCGGCGTCGGCCGATGCAGTGAGGAACAGTGCGGCGAGAGAGGCCGCTAGAAATGACTTTCGAAGTCCCATGTTTCTCCTCCTGAAAGAAAGTTTGCCGTACAAAATCCTGGTCTCAACGCAGGAACATCCCGCGCTGAAATCTGCAACTACGGTTCTCTCTCTCAAAAGGAGCATCGCCGAAATAATTACTTGGACAAAGAAATGCCCTCGCAACGACTTGACTTGGCTGACTCCGTTTCCCTTCCCTAACGTCTGCCGTTAATCGTAACAGAATTGGAAACCCCCTGTCTAGGTAAAACAACCTAATTGAGGCAGGATTTACCGTATCTTAACGTCACATAACAGCGAGTCCTGTGAAATCCATAAGTTCGGTTTTATCAAAGGGTTAACTGCTACGGAATCTTCAGTCCTTGTTGAGTCTGTTTCTTCGCGAGTTGTGAAACTCGTTTAGAGATCAAAATATGGGGATTTTTGAAGATAATTCTCGACTACATCAATGCCGACAATTCGCCCTGCTAGCAACTGATTCGTGAAATGGAAGGGGCGGTATTCGTTGCTTGCGGAGGCAATTTCCGGCAATATCGTCGATTCATGCCGATTCGCGGCTAATTCGACAAGGCGGTCGGCTTCTGGTGGCAGGATTATTGGATTTCAAACGAACGGGATCTCACCCATGACGACCAACCACGGCATCGAATCGATTTTACACGAAAACCGAACTTTTCCTCCGCCGGCTGACCTAGCGACGCAAGCCCACATCACCGACCTCGCCGAGTACGAGCGAATGCACAAGCGTTCCGTCGAAGACCCTGAAGGATTCTGGGAGGACGTGGCCAAGGGGTTCCATTGGTTTGAGCCGTATTCGAAGGTGCTTGAATGGGACGCGCCGAATGCCAAGTGGTTCGTCGGTGGCAAGACCAACGTTTGTTACAGCTGCGTCGACAAGCAGATCGCCGACGGGCGCGGCAATCATCCGGCGATTCTTTGGGAAGGTGAACCGGGCGACACCCGAACGCTGACTTACAAAGAATTGCTAAGTGAAGTCAGCAGGTTCGCCAACGCATTGAAATCGCTTGGCGTTAAGAAGGGCGACCGCGTCACGATATACATGCCGATGGTGCCGGAACTTGTCGTGGCCATGCTCGCGTGTGCCCGAATCGGCGCGCCGCACAGCATCATCTTCGGTGGGTTCAGTGCAGCCGCCATCGCCGATCGAGTTGAAGACGCATCGAGTTCTGTGGTCATCACAGCCGATGGCGGATGGCGTCGTGGGAAAGTCGTACCGCTGAAGCAAAATGTCGATGACGCGACCGAACTGTGCAGCCTGATTCAAACCGTCGTGGTACTCAAACGCACCGAAAACGATGTCACCATGAAAGAAGGGCGTGACATATGGTGGCACGATTTGATCGATGGCAAGTCCGACGATTGTCCGGCTGAACACTGCGATTCGGAGGACTTGCTCTACATCCTTTATACGTCCGGGACCACGGGCAAGCCGAAGGGGATCATGCACACGACGGCTGGCTATATGATTTATACGCAACAGACGTCAAAGTTCGTGTTCGATCTTCAACCCGACGACATCTATTGGTGTACAGCTGACATTGGCTGGGTGACCGGTCACAGTTACATCGTATACGGTATCCTGCAAAACGGTGTGACCAGCATGATGTACGAGGGGGCGCCGAATCATCCGGATTGGGATCGCTTCTGGCGACTCGTCGAAAAGCACAAAGTTACGAAATTCTACACTGCGCCGACAGCGATTCGTGCGTTCATGAAGCAGGGGCGCGAATTCCCGGATCGCTGCGATTTGTCGTCGCTGAAGATTCTCGGAACGGTCGGCGAACCGATCAACCCGGAAGCGTGGATCTGGTATCACACCGTCATCGGTCGCGAGAATTGCCCGATTGTCGATACCTATTGGCAAACCGAAACGGGTGGCATCATTCTCACGCCGCTGCCCGGAATGACGCATACGAAACCCGGTAGCGCCACACGACCATTTTTCGGAATCGATGCAGCCGTCCTCGATGACGATGGCAAGGAGCAGGGGCCGCATCAAGGAGGTTACCTCAGCGTGCGAAAACCCTGGCCCGGAATGCTTCGTGGCATCTATGGCGATCCCAAACGTTTCAAAGATCAGTACTGGTCGAAATACGAAGGGATGTACTTCACGTCCGATGCGTCACAGCGCGACGAGGATGGTTACTTCTGGCTGATGGGCCGAGTGGACGACGTGATCAATGTTTCGGGTCATCGGTTGGGAACGATGGAAGTCGAGTCGGCGCTGGTGTCTCATCCGAAAGTGGCGGAGGCGGCTGTCGTCGGTATGCCGCACGAAATCAAAGGGCAGGGATTGGCTGCGTTCGTGACCTTAATTGGAAGCGTTGAACCCTCGCCGGGTTTGAAAGACGAGTTGGCCGCCCACGTCACCAAGGAAATCGGCGCGATCGCCAAGCCCGATCAGATGCGCTTCACGGAGGCGCTGCCGAAAACGCGATCGGGCAAAATCATGCGCCGGCTCTTAAAGGAACTGGCGACGAGCGGTGAGGTCAAAGGCGACACAACGACGCTCGAAGATTTTTCGGTCATAGCAAGTTTGCGAGAAGAAGACTAGGGGACATGAATGGTTGTTCGCCGATGTATCGCCAGCGGTCGGTTTTTGTTGCGTATGGTGGCTCTGCTCGTTGCGTTAGTCTGCACGCCGGTCGTTGCCGACGAATCTTATAAAATCGATCCGTCTATCAAGAAGTTGATCGGCGAAGTTTCGCGCGAACGGCTTGAGTCTGACGTTCGCACACTCGTCGGATTCGGAACCCGTCAGACCGAAAGCGAAACCGACCATCCGACACGTGGAATCGGGGCCGCTCGTCGCTGGATCGAGTCGGAATTCAAGAAAATAGCAGCGAAAACGGGTGGGCGGATGACCGTCTCGCTCGATTCGTACACCGAATCGCCACCCTCGCGACGTATCGCCAAACCTGTCGAAATCGTCAATGTCATCGCCACGTTGAAAGGCACACAGCCCGAATCGGTTGATCGCGTGTATGTCGTCAGCGGACACTACGATTCGATTTGCAGCGACCCGACAGATTCCAAATGCGATGCGCCGGGCGCAAACGATGATGCGAGTGGCGTGGCTGCCGTCCTGGAAGCGGCGCGTGTGCTAAGTGCGCACGAGTTTGAAGCCACCATCGTGTTCGCAGCCGTCGCGGCAGAAGAGCAGGGTTTGTACGGCTCCAAACATCTGGCGAATGGTTACAAAGTGAAAGGCGTCAACATCGCAGGAATGCTGACGAACGACATCGTCGGCAATTCCGTTTCGCAGTTGGGCATTCGGGATGCCAAGCACGTTCGCGTGTTTTCGGAAGGCGTACCCGAAATTGAAACGCCGGAAGAAAAGCGAGTGCGCTTGTCGACGGGAAGCGAAAACGATGCCCCTGCGCGGCAACTGGCTCGATTCGTCGACGGGTGCTGCCGACAATACGTCGATGGGTTTGACGTTGAATTGATGTTTCGGCGCGATCGGTTGATGCGCGGTGGCGATCACACGTCTTTTTCGCGGGCGGGCTATCCGGCCGTTCGATTAACGGAGATGAACGAAGACTACCGTCACCAACACCAGAACGTGCGTAAAGAAGAAGGGGTGCAGTATGGCGACCTGCCTGAATACGTTGACTTCGGCTATCTGGCGAACGTCACACGAACGAACGTCGCAGCGCTCGCAAACTTGGCCAGTGCCCCGGCACGTCCTGCAAATGTGAGGATCGTGTTGGACAAACTTGCGCCGACCACCACCATCGCGTGGGATAAGAATAAAGAACCGGATGTTGTTGGTTACGAGTTGATCTGGCGTAAGACTTCGTCGCCAACGTGGGATGGATTCGATTCGATCGGCAACGTCGATCGAATCACAACCGATCGGTCGAAAGACAACTTCTTTTTTGGCGTGCGAGCCGTCGACAAGGATGATCACCGCAGTGTTGTGACGTTCGCCCGACCAAAGCGCAAATAGCATCAGTTGCCGGTAGGTTGCGGTGTTGATAAAGACAATCTTGGAGAGTTCCGTCTGTGGGGTGCTTCTCGCAGAGTCGTAAGTGCTTGCCAGACAATTTATTACCGGGCCTACTTCACTCCGCGATTGTGAAGACTATACTTGCAGTGGAGATCGGGCGATTTGAATCGTCTGGCGAATAGGGGGCAGTAGACCGCTCGACAGAATGTACCTTGGCTGGGCCTGTGAGTTTAGGTGTTCAGAAATTCAGGCGTTTGGACAAGGGGGAAAACACGATGGCCAATGCAGACATCATCATGGTGGGTCCTACAGAGACTACGCTGATCACCGAGTTGTACAATCAGGTGTTCGCGCCGAAACGCGATATCGAATTCTTCGATCGCCGTTTTGAAGGCCGCGGAAATCTGCTCAACCTCATCGCCGAAGTGGACAACCGTCCCGTCGGCTTCCTCAGCGGATTCGAGTTGAAACCGTCCACATGGTTCAATTGGCTGGTGGGTGTGCTGCCCGATTTCCGTCGAATGGGAATTGCTTCGCAGCTCTGCGAAGCCGAGCAGGCTTGGGCGCGCGATCAGGGCTATCAGCACGTCCGGATGGAATGCCACAATCAGCATCGTCCGGTGCTCCAAATGTTGATCCGCCAGAATTTCGACATCGTCGGGCTACGATTTGACTCAGATCGTCACAACAACCTTGTGGTATTCGAGAAAGAAATCGGCTTGCTCGACGACTAGTTTCGTTTTCAGTTTGACGCGACGGTATCAACAAATCTTGCAACCGACTCTCTGTCTGACTATGCATTGAAGGCATTCCAAGCCTGACCGATGTACTGCATCATCTCGGCATCGATGGCAAATCCATGCTTCGGGGCAACGTCGGGTTGGCGTTGATAGACTTTGCCCAGCGAGTGTTCGATGCCCTTGCGACCACCCGTGAATTCCGCGATCAAATCCATCCATCGCTTGGCCAGCTGCTGTACATGCGGTTCATTTGGGGCAGTTCCAGCATTCATCTCGTGGCGCACCATTCCGATCAATTCCTGCCATTCATTTTGCACTTCTGCGATCCGCTCCGGTCCAACCTCAGCGCGCCTTTTCTCAAGCGATTCAAGTTGCTCGGCGGTGTAACATTCCTTGAACAATTCATTCATTTCGATTTCCTTCATCAGTGTAAATAAGTCCTGTATCTCCGTGGTGTCCAATTCGATCATTTTCGCGTGAAGTTGATCCAACCGGCTCATCAATTTCGCTTGGCGTTTGTTCAATTCTTGCAAGTGGGCCATGTGCATTTCGATGACCTGTTTCAGCGAATACCCACCCGAATTCAGCAGCTGTGCGGTCTGGTCCAATGAAAACCCGAGGTCCCGAAGCGAGATAATGCATTGCAACCTTTGCACGTCCGATTCGGTGTAAAGCCGATGTCCCGCACGGCTGCGATGCGACGGCGGCAACAATCCGATTTCGTCGTAGTGGTGCAGCGCGCGAACCGACACGCCGGTGAGCGATGCAATTTCGCCGACTTTCCAAATCCTGACCGATTCCATCATTGAAATTCCTTGCAATCCAACATCATTCGAATGGAAGCCTACAACATGACGCAACGTGAGGTGCAAATGGAATTCTGATTTTTTTCTTTGGGGGGGCGACAACCATGTCAATTGAACACGGTGACATCAGGTATTGGTTGTGCGACGTCGCTTGGTCCACCACAAACGCGCGCACGTTCCGAGTATCCAGTACCCGGCAAGGAATACACCGCGCACCGTTCCGCTGATTTTCGATTTGCCTCGGCGCTTGAAGTAGGGGACTTCGATTTCTTCAATGCGGAGTTTTTGCTCGACAGCTTTGATTTGCATTTCGACCGTCCAGCCGAACGCGCGATCCTGCATGTCTAGGGCGTAAAGATTCTTGCGGCGAATGGTGCGAAAAGGTCCGAGGTCGCGGTAGCGATATCCCCATCCGATGCGAATCAAAAACGTCGCCAGCCAATTCCCGAAGATTTGCGGCAGCGACATCGAACCGGGTTCGCGGTTCTTTCGCGAACGTACGCCGATGACGAGATCGGCATCGTCGCCGAGGATCGGTTTCACAAGTTGAAACAACATCGAAGTGTCGTCGGCAAGGTCGGCATCGAGAAACGCGACAACGTCAAAGCGCTCCGAATTCGGCAGATGCACCAACGCTTCCATCCCTGCAAAACATGCGGCTCCATAACCGCGCGTCGGTTGATGAACGACGATTGTCGCTCCGTGGGCAGATGCCTGCTGAGCGGTGTCGTCGGTCGAACCGTTGTCGCAAAGCAATATCGCACCCACGCCCAATTCGACCAATTGCGGCATCAAAATCGACATGTTTGCCGATTCGTTTAGGGCCGGGATGATGACCGCTGTCGTCGCCAGAGATGTATCGGACGGCTGCGATTTGTCGGGATGGGTGGTCAGGACGATCAACTTTGCAGGTATGGGTTGGTGGCGCGTTCTTGCCCGACAGTGGTCGCGGGACCGTGTCCGGGGATAAGTGTGGTGTTGTCGGGCAGGGTCAGGATGTTTTCCTTGATGTTGCGGATGAGACGGTCGCCGTTGCTGTGGTGAAAGTCGGTCCGACCCACGCTGCCGGCGAAGACTGCATCGCCAACGAGGGCGAGTTGCAGCGATTCGCAATACACCGCCCGACCTTCCGGCGAATGGCCGGCAACATCGAGGGCCTTCCATGCCGTGCCATCAAGCGAAAGTTGATCACCCGGTGCCAAATCCAGCGCCGAGTCGTTCTGGACGACCGTACCAACGCCATGCTGCGACGAGAGATTCTCATGCGCGTCGGTCAGCATGTGCCATTCACCCTCGGCAAGGTACATCGGAATTTCGGGAAACGCCTCCCGCACGGTATCGACACCGGCAATGTGATCGCCGTGTGCGTGCGTGAGTACGATCTTCTCGGGTTGCAGCCCCTTTTCTGCAATGAATGCGACGATCTCATCGCCTTGCGGGGGCAGACCCGGATCGACAATCCAACACGCATTGCCTGAACCGATTGAGATGACCATTCCATTTTCTGCGTAGAACGGGTCGTTGAAAATCTTAATGTGAACGTCGTTGTCGCCCATGATTGCTTTCGTCAGGAGGTCAAAGTCCAACTTATCTCGGGACTATGATACAACCATCGCAAATTGTTGAAAGGCGATCGTGACGGGGCCTTATGTGGAGACAGGAAAATGGGCGCGCCCGCAGCGTCAGGCGGGCGCGCCCTGTGTGGTCTCGCCAGGGTGTGTGAGCTGGCGAATGGTGGGGTGATTTGTTTGCGGATACCTATTCGATTCCGACGATCGTCATCTTCGGGCGAACGGTTGTGGCGATGCGGCGCTCCAGTTCGGCTAGGTTTCGCTGCACGTCTTCAAGTCGGTCGCGGGCGATGTCGAGTCGATGTCCGCCGAGTTGTTCGTATTGTTCGGCGACCTTGAGTGCAGATTTCGACTTCTCGATCATCTCGATTGTCGCTCTGAGCTTGGCTTCCATGTCGGCATCGTCGATGGCCATCTGAGTTAGCTCGTGATTCATCTGTATGATGAAGTCGCCGCCCATTTCCCGCATCCGATTGGTGTGTTCACGCTGGGCATCGGCTTCGGCGCGGGCGAGTTCCGCCTCTGCTTGAGCGACTTCTATTTGCAACTGGTTGAGTTCGGCAGCTGACGTCAATCCTTGCTGTGCTAAGTCTTCGGCTTGTCGAAGTGCTTTCTGACGGATCGCGATGATTTTCTGCATTTGCGCCAAGTCGGTTCGCTGAATCGGTTCGACCTTGGCCTCTTCTGCCAGACGCGCAATTTGTACTTCCATCGCCGCACGTCGAGCCTTGGCAACAGAGCGTTCGATCTCCATTTTGGACTTACGCCTTTCGAGTTCGCGTAACTCTTGCGTGATGCGACGATGATCCAATTCGGTTGAATCGTTCTTGTCCAGAAATGCCTGGCGTTCGGTGAGGATTCGATGAACTTCACCGCGTACTCTGTCGAGTTCTTCAGTGATTTGGGCTTTGCGCTCGTGCTGCCCGCGAATGGTGTCCTTCGCGAATTCGAGCATCGTATTCTGAAGCAGGTCGCAGACGCGCTTCAGGAGAATCCTGGTCTTGATCTTTACGTCTTTTCCCTTTTCGGTTTCGATCTCGACGATCAGCCGGCCCACCAGCGAAACCAGTGAATCGCCACCGATGTGCTTTGCTGCGTTGACGTTGAGGGTTTCCAACCGAACTTCGGAGTGAAAGATGTCGCCTGAGTTTCCATCGCCAAAGATTTCTTCGACGGCTCGTCCCCAAACGCCTGAAGATTGCAACAGGGCTTCGATGACTTCCGGACTCAACGATGAGACACCTTTGTCCCATGTCGTCTTAATCACGCAACTTTCGATCGCACCGGGCGCATTGAAGACAGAGTTTGAGTTGTCGGTTTCGTCGGCCCGAATGACGGTTGCAATGCTGCTCAGTGCCAGAAAGGCTGTGAGGCAGAATGCCTTGTGAATGCGTCTTGCTTGCTTGACCTTCATATCGTTGCTCCTGATTTGTTCTTGATTTTGTTCAGACGGGCGCGAGCAGTTTTTGCTGCCGCCGTCGTTGGAAACAGCTCAACGGTGCGTTCGAGCGATCGAATCGCTTCATCTTTTCGGTCGGCCTGCGACATCCATCGAATGGCCTGCTCGACCATGACGCGGGCGGTGATTTCGGCTTCCTGCTCGATCAGCAAGGGGACCGGAATGGGCAATGGTCCTCGTCTGTCGATCGCGACGATTCGCGAATCGTAAGAAGCCGATTCAATGCGTTCATTCGCAGCCAGTCGATTGGCTCGGACGATCGCTTCGAGGCGGTCGGCTTCTGCGCGCAACGCCTCGACTTTGGCTTGCAGATCTGCAATGGCATGTTCCGGCGGATTCTCAATTTTCGCGATCTGCGGCTCATTCTCTTCGATGATTGGATTCTGCGTCGCGACATTCAATGCGAAGAGCAGAAGGGTGACCCCCACAGACGTTGCCGCCGCAGCCCGAACTTGTCGCTGCCGACGAACGCGGTGACGCGCACGGTTGGCGAGTGCCTTTGGCGACGTGATATTCACGTCGGCGGCTTGGTCGGCACGTTGGAGAATTTGTTCTATATCGCTGGGCTGCATTACTCAATCATCGAAGTTACATAGTTCGGTCAGTTGTTGCCTCAATCGTTCACGTCCGCGATGAAGACGGACTTCCGTATTGTTCTTGGAAATCCCCAAAAGCACGGCGATTTGTGCGATGGGAATTTGTTCCAGGTATCGCAGGACGATCACTTCGCGTTCGCGCGTCGGCAGTTGCTGAACGGCATTTCGCACCGACGCGAGCGTGTCATCATCGAGGTCCGGGTTGCTTCTGGTTTCATGCCCGTCGTGTTCATGCCTTGCGGTGAGGATTCCCAGTCCCATGCGTCGCAGGACCAGGCGCCTTTGATGTCGCCGGCACGCATTAATCGTGATTCTCGTGAGCCATGTATCGACGCTGCTCTCATGACGAAACGATTTAAAACCCTTCAGTGCGTCAACGATGACATCCTGCACGACGTCGTTCGTTTCCTGTGACCATCCCAAGAGCCGCAAGGCCAATCGCGCGATTCGCGGCTGATATTGCTCGACGAAACGGTCGAACTCTGCCTGTTCGCCAGCGATCAACCGTTGGATCGATAACTCCGTCATGCTGTCCACCGGTTGGGCTTGCGACACGTCCGACACGTCATCACCTTTGTTCACAACATTGGAGAGGGCAGAGGCGAAATGCTTACAGAAAATTTCAAGAATTTCTAAGAAATGTTACGCTCGATTCGCGGGAAGGTTGCCGAAATTCGTCGCTGGTCGAGGATTTTGTAGGGTCCGCTGTGCGGACCGCTGGATGAGTCGAGTGGAAAATGGTCCGCACAGCGGACCCTACAACTCTTAGCATGCGCCGCGGAGGAACGTGCCCAGCGTTCGGAACAGGATGATGATGTCAAGTTCGAGGTTCATGTGTTTGAGGTAGTACAAGTCGAACTGGAGTTTGCGTTTGGCGTCCTTGATGCTGTTGCCATAACGGAAGCTGATTTGAGCCCAACCGGTAAGGCCCGGCTTGACGAGGTTGCGTTCTGACCAGTACGGAATCTGCTTGCACAGATCGATTTGAATGTCGGGCCGTTCCGGGCGTGGACCCACGACCGACATCTGCCCGAGCAAAATGTTGTAAAACTGCGGGAGTTCGTCGAGCCGCATGCGGCGCATGATGCGGCCTACGCGGGTGACACGGGGGTCGTTCTTTTTCGCCCAAACGCTTTCGCCGTTCTCTGCATCGATGCGCATCGTGCGAATCTTGTAGAGCTTGAAGACCGTGCCATTCTTACCGACGCGGTTCTGGGCATAGAACACCGGTCCGCCATCTTCGAGCTTGATTAAGAGTGCGAGGATTGGATAGATCGGCAGCGAGACCAAAAGGCCCACCATCGCAACCGACACATCAAACAATCGCTTGAGCGATGCGTACTCGTCGCAATGGGCTTTGAGATCGCTGACGAGAAACCAATCGGGTGTTATTTCATCGACAAGAATCTGCCCGGCGCAGGTTTCGTGAAACGTGGCTTCATTGGTCACGCGGCAACCGAGTCGCAGACAGGGCAGCATCCACGACGTCATCTTGCGACGTTGAGCGCCGTTGCAAACGACGATGTCTTGAATGCCAAGGTTGCGGCAGATGCGGACCAGTTCGTCGGTCGAACCCAGTCCAGGGAGGCTTGCCTGCGTGCCTTCTGCCGGCGACTGGCTGACAAATCCCATGACCTCGTGGGCAGACAGAAACCCACCATCAAGTCGATCGACGAACGCCTCAGCCGCATTGCGTGAACCGACAACGACCAGTCGCCGCTTTACACTGTGGATCGCATAACACGCCAGCAATCGAATCGACAGTCCCGCCACCAGATAAGTCGCAAAGGTCAGCGCAGCGATTCGGCGACTCAAGCTCGAATACATGCCCACGTAAATAATCGCGTAGACCAGAACTGCCCCCGCAATCGACGTCAGCAACATGCGTGTCACGATGTGCCAGCGGCTATAAAGCGTTGCTCGTTCGTTGAGTCCGAAGATGAGGCTGCACACCGTCAGGCAGGTGACGCAAACGGCATAAGCGACGGTGGCACCGGTGTGTTTGGACATACCGGTCAGGTCGAACCAGGCGTAACCCTGGATGAGCGCGCCCCACAAGATGACCGCATCGATGACGATCCATGCCGGAAGTGGCAATCCGCGAAGGACCTGACCGAGTGTGATGACAGGATGGCGGGAGCGGGTTCGTTTGGAAGTCGAGTCCAGAATGGTCGCTCGCGTGGCCGACACAACTGCACCGGTTGACTCCACACCCAAGGCGTACTCAGACTTCATCTGTTGCAAACTCCCGCAGATAAGACCAGCGTCAAGACCTGCTTTGACCATCGGCGGATCGCAACGAGGGCTGGAATTATAGGTCGCCCCAAGCTGATCGATTTGAGTGAACGCGGCAGATGCTGCGCGTTATCCAAAACGGGTATGAAGGCGTGCCGCATAATCTGCGCATCGCGCAGCGGTTTTTGCGCGGTGGTTCGATCGATCGCCCGTCGGTCTTGTGCATCTCGAACAACCGATGATTCCGGTCTCAGTTTGCACGGTCAGGTTCCGATATCATCGTTACGGACGTGCATGTGAATGACTTGCTTAAGTGTGAATCGTGAGCATGCTTTTGATATTCCAATGTCACTAGACTCGGACGTACAAGAGGTTTGAAATGACCCGGCAGAATCTATTGATTTCAGTGGCGGCAGGTTTGATTTCGATGGGCGTCGTTGGTTGTTCGCAACGAAACAACGATGCATACGCGCCGCCAGCAGAACCGGCTGGCTGGTCCGACCTGTCTCCGGGCGCGACGGTAACGTCCGACGAAGGGTATCGGATGCTCGTCCCTCAGGCGACGGAGGGCCTTTTCCCGGCATCTCTCGCCGTGGCGCGAATGGCACAGTCGCCGTACAACAATGACCAACTCGTTCTCGCGATGAAACCCGAGGTGGATTTTCTCGCGTGGAATTCTGTGTTCGACGATTTCCGCAGCGTCAGTGAAGTGTTCCCATTAAACGATAAGGACCTCGACGGTGGGGCGGTATCGGCAGAGAATCTTCTGACAGCTTCAGAAGCGCTCGAAGCCGGTTTGCTCTTACTCTACACCGAGTCACAAACGCAGGTGGATCGATACAGTTTGTCGGGCGTGCTTTATGACGTTCGATCGCGCAAGGCACTGGCTGCGATTCATGCGAACAGTCTGATTTCCGATCCGGTCATGCCCGACGATCGCGTCGCCCGTACCGCTTCTGCGACGCACCAGGACCGTGACCCGAGGCTGGCAGCTGTCGGTGCGTTCGAGTCGCACGTCCGCGATTGCCTGCGACGTTTGATGACAAAGGATAAATCGAAGAATGTTGGGCCCGTCGAAGGATGGATTCCAAGCTATCCGGTTGAACCTTTGATTTGGCCGCCCAGCTATCAAGGCAGTCATCGAAACCGGTAGCAACCAAATCGTTCACAATGGCAAGGAACGAGGCGTCATCCATTGGGTGGGGCAAAGTCCATCCGAGAATCGCGAAATAAATGCATCAAAAGCGACAAAAGTAGCGGTTTGACAGTTTGGTGGGCGTGGCATAGATTGTTTGAGGTTCAACGCATTCCGATTCTCGATTTTCGGGGCCGTTCTGATTTGAAGCATCGTTTGTTTCAAACTGACCTCGTGCGGGGTGCAAAATTTGTAGAAGGTTGTTTCAATGCAAGGTACAGTAAAGTGGTTTAATGACACCAAGGGTTTTGGTTTCGTGGCTCCAGAAGATGGCTCGGCGGACGTTTTCGTCCACTACAGCGCCATCGAAGGTGACGGCTTCAAGTCGTTGGCCGAAGGAGTCGTGGTTGAATTCGACATTACCGTCGAGGGCAAAGGACCGAAAGCGTCCAACGTCCGCGTCGTCGGCAACTAGTTTTGCCGAACATCGTCAGGCGGACTGCTTGTTACCCAACAGTTCGTGTCGCCTGACTGATCATTTAGATTCAAGAATTTAAGTTTCAAATGGTCATCCAGAATTCAGAAGGCCCGCTCTTACAAAAGGGCGGGTCTTTTTTTATAAACGCATTTTGAGATTATCTCGACTGATCGATTTCGATCTGGGCAGGGTTGTTGCGTCATGGGCGTCATTCAACTGCAAAATGTGACCAAGGAATTCGGCAGCCTGAGGGTACTGGAGGGCATCTCTGTCGAGTTTCATTCGGGTCGAATCACTGGCATCGTGGGTCCCAATGGGGCGGGAAAGACCACGCTGTTTCGGATGATCAGCGGCGAACTGGAACCGGACCTGGGAACGGTGACCAAGTCGCGCGACTTGAAGGTTGGGTATCTCACGCAGGATCCGACGCTTCGCTCCGATGCCACCCTTCATGATGAAGTGCTCAGCGTGTTCGAGGGTCTGCTGGCGATCGAACATCGCATGCACAAACTCTCTGAAGAGATCGCCCATCAGCACGATAGCGACGGCGTGGGCGAATTGATGGAACAGTACGACAAACTCAACGCGCAGTTCGAGGCGGCTGGCGGTTATGCGCATGAGCAGCGACTTGAGGAAGTGCTGGGCGGTTTGGGGTTTTCGATTGAGGATCGCTCGCTTCCGGTGTCGGCGCTGTCGGGCGGGCAGAAGTGTCGGGCTGCGCTGGCGAAGTTACTCTTACAAGATCACAACATGTTGCTGCTCGACGAACCGACGAACCACCTGGACATCGACGCGGTGCGGTGGCTCGAAAAATTTCTGGCGGGCCATCATGGTGGGGCGGTGATTATTTCACACGATCGTTATCTGATGGACCGTGTGACAAACCGAATTGTCGAAGTCGATAAACGCCGGGTCACGTCGTACTCAGGCAACTATTCAACCTACATCGATACCAAAGAACGCAACCGCCTTAGCGCCGAGCGCCAGTTTTCGAAAGACAAGGATTTCATCGAGAAGGAGCGGGCGTTCATCAACAAGCACATGGCCGGTCAGCGCACCAAAGAAGCGCAAGGCCGCCAAAAACGCTTGGAACGTCGCCTTAGAAACGGCGAATTCGTCACCGAGGTCGAGTCGAAACGTCGCGACGTCAAGTTTGAATTTGACGAGGGCAGCACGCTGGGTGGCGAAATCCTGCGGGTAGAGGAACTCGCCAAGTCGTTCGACGGCAAAGACCTGTTTCGCGACATGGGCTTCCTGATCGAAGCCGGTCAGCGGCTGGGCATCACCGGTCCAAACGGCACGGGAAAATCGACGCTGATCAAAATCTTGCAAGGCATGGTGCCCGCCAGCGGGGGAACTTTTGAATGGAACCCGAAAGTGTCGGTCGCGTATTTTGCGCAGGAGGCCAAAGCCCTAACTGGCAGCCATACGCTGGTCAAGGAAATGCAGATTATTCGCCCGGGCATCACCGAGGGTGAAGCGCGATCCCATTTGGCCCGGTTCAACTTCATCGGTGACGACGCATTCAAACCGCTGCACGTGCTGTCGGGTGGTGAGCAATCGCGCATCCGACTTATCAAACTTCTCGAAGAGAACCCGAATGTCTTGGTGCTGGACGAGCCGACCAATCATTTGGATATTCCATCGTGCGAGGCGCTGGAAGCGGCGCTGGCGGAGTTTCCCGGGACGATTATTGCGGTGAGCCACGATCGGTATTTTCTGGATCGGTTGATCAGTCACTTGTTGGTGATTCGACCGGAAGGTCATCGGTTGATTCGCGGGAACTATTCCGAATACGCCGAGTTGTTGGAGAAGCGGCCCAGCATTTGGGAAAAGGATGCGAAACCGGCTTCTTCGCAAGATGCCAGTAACAAGAAATCGCAGTCAAATAAATCAAGCGCGAAGGCTAAGAAGAAAGCAGACGCTCGTTTCGATGTCATGCCCGTTGAAAAGATCGAAGAGTTGGTGATGGATTGCGAAGGAAAATTGGCGGCAGCCAACGAACGGTTTGCGTCGCCGGAAGTGTATCGCGATTCCGAAAAGGTGGCGCAACTTCGGCAAACCATTGACGGGCTCCGCGAAGAACTCGCGGAGTTGGAAGACGTTTGGCACGAACGAATCGAAAACGCCTGAACCGCAACCCGTTGGAAAATTTCATGTTTGAAGCACCCGATCAATTCGACATCAATGGTTTACTCACTGACGACCAGCGGATGATTTTGTCCACCGTTCGGCGTTTCGTGAACGACCGCATCCTGTCCGACATCGCCAGGCATTTTCGCGATGGCACGTTTCCGGTTGAGATCGTTCCGGAATTGGGGGCGCTCGGGCTGCTCGGGAGCAACCTTGAAGGGTATGGCTGCTCGAACATCGATGCAGTGTCGTATGGCCTCATCAATCAGGAACTCGAACGGAGCGACAGCGGGGTGCGCAGCTTCGTTTCCGTGCAGACCAGCCTGTGCATGTGGCCGATTCACACCTATGGCAGCGACGAGCAGAAGGATCGCTGGCTCGAACGGATGGTCAGGGGCGAGGCGATCGGCTGTTTCGGTTTGACCGAGACGGGACACGGTTCCGATCCGGGCGGGATGGTGTCGAACGTGCGCCGCGACGGCAGCGATTTCATTCTCAACGGCGGAAAGATGTGGATCACCAACGGTTCGATCGCGGATGTGGCAATCGTCTGGGCGAAACTCGACGGGAAGATCCGCGGTTTTCTTGTCGAGACGGGGATGAAGGGCTACACCACCCGCGACATTCACAACAAATACTCGCTGCGGGCGTCGGTGACGTCGGAGTTGATGTTTGAAGATGTTCGCCTGCCCGCCGCCAACATCCTGCCGCATGAAAAAGCGGTTGGCTTGCGTGGACCGCTGTCATGTTTGAACCAAGCCCGCTATGGCATTGCCTGGGGTGCAATCGGTGCGGCGATGGCGTGTTATGACGAAGCGCTGCAATATGCCAAAGAACGAAAGCAGTTTGATCGGCCAATAGCCAGCTTTCAACTCGTGCAGCGCAAACTCGCTAAGATGGTCACCGAAATCACCAAGGCGCAACTGCTCGCATTTCGTCTCGGTCAGCTAAAGGACGAGAAAAAAGCCCGCCACGATCAGGTCTCGATGGCCAAGATGAACAACGTCGCGATGGCCCTCAAATGCGCCCGCGTCGCCCGCGACATACTGGGTGCCGCTGGCATCTGCGACGATTTTCAAACAGGCCGCCACATGTGCAACCTTGAAAGCGTTTACACGTACGAAGGCACGCACGACATCCACATGCTAATCGTCGGTGAAGCAATCACCGGCATCCGTGCCTTGGCATAACGAATCGATAACGATGGCTCACCGAATCAACATTCTAGGAGCGTCTGGCTGCGGCGCATCGAGCATCGGTTGCGCACTCGCCAGAGTACTTTCGGTGCCGCATTTCGATTGCGACGATTATTTTCACGCGCCGACCGATCCGCCGTTTCAAGTTCAGCGCACGCCGCATGAGCGCTTCGACGCCATCGCTGCCGACCTGTCGCCAACCACCAGTTGGGTGCTGTCAGGTGGAGTGGCTGGCTGGGATCCGTGTCCAGAACTTGAATTCACGGCGATCGTGTTCGTCACCGCACCGACCTCATTACGCATCGAACGATTGCGATCCCGAGAATACGAACGATTCGGCGACCGCGTCCGCAAAGGTGGTGACATGCACATAGCGCACAGTGAGTTCATCGAATGGGCTTCGCGCTACGACGAAGACGACGTCGAAGGAAAGACGCTTGCGCGGCATGAAGCGTATCTCGCGAAGCAAACCTGCCCGGTGTTCCGAATGGACGGTGCGCAACCGGTCGCGGATTCTGTTCATATGCTGCACCTGGAATTGAATCTCGACGACAAGTGACAACCATGCGCGATCCGACTTCTATCCGAATGGGCTATTTCAAAGTCCGAATCCGCACGCACGAATGGGCGGAGGGCGAGCGCGTTTCGCTGCTTGACGTGAAGAGCATCTCCAAAGCCCGGATGAATCTGCTGTTCAAGGAGAAGTATTCCACAGCCACACGCATCATGGCCGCACCGATTGACGAGATGGTCGAACGACTGGCACAGCACGATCCGTTCTTCCACGACCCGGCCAAGACCCGTGAGATCATCGAAGACTGGAAGTTGCAGATCCGCAAGCTTTGGCAGGAGAAGACCGGCGAGCCGCTGCCGGACGGGTGGGCTTGAGTTTCGCAGGCTGACAATTGCTCTGTCAATTTGGCATCCTCGATTGGGCGTTTGGTGGGTCCCTGCCAGTGTGGCAGAGTTTGCTTGGAATTCTGTCAGGTTGTGAATTCTCTTAAACATCTATCAGAGCGTAGTTTACGGATTCTGCCAGTTGGCGGTGCTTTGGCACTGGGCTTGCTGTGGGTTGAATGGAATGTTTGTAGGCGTTCCGCGCGAAGATGCAAACATGGGCGAGGCACTAGCCGCCCTTCGATATGGTTGTTGATCGGGTGTTCCCCGGTCGTTTGAAATCAAAAGGAGATCAATCAATGGCGGTAAAGCAATTGGCTTTTCGGGAGGATGCCCGTCATGCACTGCTCGACGGCGTGTCCAAACTCGCCAATGCGGTCAAGGTGACCCTCGGTCCGAAGGGCCGCAACGCGGTGCTGGATAAGGGATGGGGTGCCCCCACGGTGACCAAGGACGGCGTCAGCGTCGCCGAGGAAGTCGAATTGGCTGACAAGTACGAGAACACCGGTGCCCAGTTGGTCAAGGAAGCGGCCAGCCGTACGAGCAAGTCGGCGGGCGATGGCACGACGACCGCGACAGTTCTGGCTGAGGCGATCTTCCGTATCGGCCTGCGTAACGTAGCGGCTGGTGCCGATCCGAATGCACTCTGTCGCGGCATCATCAAAGCCGTTGACGCAGTGACGGCAGAGTTGGAGTCGAATTCGCGTGCAATCCGCGCGTCGAATCGTGACGACATCGTCAACATCGCGGCGATCTCGGCCAACAACGACATGACCATCGGCAACGTGTTGGCTGACTGCTTCGAAGCCGTTGGCAAAGATGGCGCGATCACGGTTGAAGAAGGCAAGACTTCTGAGACCGATGTCGAGTTTGTCGAAGGGATGCAGTTCGACCGTGGCTACCTTTCGCCGCATTTCGCCACCGATCAGGAAACGATGGAGTGCGAGTACGACAAGGCGTTGGTGCTGATCCACGAAGAGAAGATCACCAACGTACAGAAACTTGTCCCGCTGCTCGAAAAAGTTTCCAAAGCCAAGAAGGCGCTCATCATCATTGCCGAAGACATCGAAGGCGACGCCCTGGCGACGCTGGTCGTCAACAAGATTCGCGGCATCGTTTCGGTTTGTGCGGTGAAGGCTCCGGGTTATGGCGATCGTCGCACAGCGATGCTGGGCGATCTTGCGGTTCTCACTGGTGCGAAAGCCGTCATGAAGGACTTGGGCATCGATATCGAAAGTCTCTCGATCAGCGATCTCGGTCAAGCCAAGAAAATCCGCATCAATGCCGACACCACAACGATTGTCGAAGGTGCAGGCGCGACCAAGGAAATCCAGGGACGAATCGCTCAGATCCGTCAGGAAATCGAAGCAAGCACCTCCGACTACGACAAAGAGAAACTGCAAGAGCGTCTGGCTAAGCTGGCTGGCGGTGTTGCACAGATCAATGTCGGGGCGGCCACCGATACCGAGATGAAGGAAAAGAAAGCCCGCATCGAAGACGCTTTGCACGCGACCCGCGCAGCGATCGAAGAGGGCATCGTTCCCGGCGGTGGCGTGGCGCTGGTTCGCTGCATCGACGCATTGGATAAGGTGACTGCGAAACGCGACGAGAAGATTGGCGTGAACATCGTTCGTGAAGCATTGGCTGCACCGCTGCGTCAGATCGCCGTCAATGCCGGCGAGCAGCCCGGCGTTGTGCTTCACAAGGTCCAAAACAAAACCGGTAACTTCGGGTTCAATGCCCGCACCGGCGAGTACGAAGACCTCACCAAAGCCGGCGTGATCGATCCCGCAAAGGTCGTTCGCTCTGCTCTGGAAAACGCCAGCAGCGTCGCACGTTTGCTTCTCAGTACTGACTGCATCATTACCTCCAAGCCCGATGACGGCGACGAAGCCGGTGGCGGTGACATGCACGATGATATGATGTAGTCCGTTTTGGAAATTGGCGAACGTCGCCCGATGGGTGCGACGAATCGTGTTAACGATATTCAAAAATATTTGCTCGAAAGGAAGTAAAGAAACATGGCAACAGCAACAGCCAAGAAATTGAAAATTCGTCCGTTGGATGACCGTCTCGTGGTGTCGCAGAGTTCAGCCGAAGAGATGACGGCTGGCGGTATCGTGCTGCCGGACAGCGCTCAGGAAAAACCGCAGCGTGGCAAAGTCATTTCGGTCGGTCCGGGCAAACTGCTCGAAAACGGCGAGCGCGGCACGATGGATGTGTCGGTCGGCGACGAAGTGTTCTACGGCAAGTACTCGGGCACGACCGTCGAAGTGAACGGCGACGAACTCGTTATACTCCGTGAAAGCGACGTTCTGGCGATTTTTGGCTAGCAGTTGGTTTAATTGTTCTTCGCGAGTCATGTCTGCGAAGGACTGAAAGATAGGAGCAGCGACGATTATGGCGTCGAAACAAATGATGTTCAGCCAGCAGGCCCGCCAGCAGTTTCTGGAAGGCCTGACCAAACTCGCCAACGCGGTGAAGGTGACGATGGGACCGACCGGTCACAACGTCCTCCTGCACAAGTCGTGGGGCGCACCGCGAATCACCAAAGACGGTGTCTCGGTGAGTAAAGAAGTCGAATTGGAACAGCCCTTTGAAAACATGGGCGCCAAGATGATCAACGAAGTCGCTTCAAAGACCAGCGATGCCGTCGGCGATGGTACGACCACCGCGACGGTACTGGCTGAGGCGATTTACAAAGAAGGTTTGAAGCTGGTCACCGCAGGCGTCAGCCCGATGGAACTGAAGCGTGGTATGGACCTTGCTGTGCAGGCTGCTGTCAAGAGCATCGCATCGCTTTCGACACCGGTAAAGAACTCAGCCGACATCGAAAAGATTGCCACCATCAGTGCCAATGGCGACGTGGAAATCGGAAAGCTCTTGGCGGCTGCTCTTGAAGAAGTCGGTAAGGAAGGCGTCGTCGAGATCGAAGAAGGCAAGACGCTGGAAACCGAGAAGGACGTCGTCGAGGGGATGCAGTTCGATAAGGGCTACCTTTCGCCGTACTTTATGACCGACCCGGGTACGCTCGAGTGCATTCTCGAAGATGCGTACGTGTTGGTTTACGAAAAGAAGATCAGCAACCTGCGCGAATTCGTTCCGCTCGTCGAGAGCATTGCTTCTTCGGGCAAGCCATTCCTCGTCATTGCTGAAGATGTCGAAGGTGAAGCGATGGCCGCTTTGGTCGTCAACCGTCTCCGCGGTTTGCTGCATGTTTGTGCGGTGAAAGCCCCCGGGTTCGGCGATCGTCGCAAGGCCATGCTGGGCGATATTGCCACGCTGACCGGTGCGAAGATGATCAGCGAAGACCTCGGCATCAAGCTCGAGAACGTCACCCTGGCTGACCTCGGAAAAGCCAAGAAGATTGTGGTCACCAAGGAGGACACGACGATCATCGAAGGGGCAGGCAAGAAGAGCGAAATCAAAGCCCGCATCGAGCAGATTCGCAATCAGATCGAAAAGACCACCAGCGACTACGACCGCGAGAAATTGCAGGAACGTCTCGCGAAGTTGACCGGTGGAGTGGCTGTCATTCGCGTTGGCGGTCCGACCGAAGTCGAAGTGAAGGAGCGCAAGGACTTGGTTGACGATGCGTTCCATGCCACGAAGGCAGCGGCTGAAGAAGGCGTGATTCCGGGCGGTGGTGTGGCATTCCTGCGTGCGATCAGTGCGGTGGAAAAGGGTCGCAGCAAAGCCGTTGGCGAACAGAAGATGGGCTTTGACATAGTTGCCAAGGCGCTTCGTTCACCGGCATGGCAGATCATCACCAACTGCGGTGAAGACGGCGACGTGATCATCGAAGGCATCCTTGAAAAAACCGGCACCAACGGTTACGACGCCCGCAATCGTCAATTCGTCGACATGGTCAAAGCCGGTATCATCGACCCAGCCAAGGTCGCGCGGACAGCATTGGAAAATGCGGTCAGCGTTTCCGGTTTGATGTTGACCACCGAAGTGATGCTGACGGACCTGAAAGACGGTGACGTTAAAGAAAGCGTCGCCAACGCGGTCCACTAGTCCGTTTCGATGGAATGACTTAAGTCTGCGATAAGTAGAATCATTCGATCGCAGGTTTGGTAAAGATACGGGGGCGGACGAAAAGCAACTCGTTCGCCCCTTTTTTCAACTATGTTGGCCGCTGTGCTGGCGAATGGACGATGAATTCGCTGAGGCTGCGAATTCGTTGCGGCGAATGGTTGGGTAGTTTTCTACTTCCAAAGCACGATCAGGTCTAAGGCGACGCAATGAGTACGAAACGCGATTACTACGAAGTGCTGAGCGTCTCGCGCACGGCGTCGGGCGACGAGATCAAGAAAGCCTACCGCAAATGCGCGTTGAAGCATCATCCCGATCGTAACCGCGACAACCCAGAAGCCGAAGTCTTGTTCAAAGAAGCGGCAGAGGCGTACGAAGTTCTGAGCGATGCCAACAAGCGAAGTCGCTACGATCAGTTCGGTCATCAAGGCGTCAGCGGTAACGGGATGCACGACTTCACCCACATGGGTGCGGACGACATCTTCTCGATGTTCAATGATATCTTCGGTTCGGCGTTTGGCGGCGGTGGTGGCAGGCGCGGTCGCCGTCGCGGTGCCGACCTGCAAGCCGAGGTAGAGATCACCCTTCAAGACGTATCCAAGGGCGTCAAAAAACGCCTCGAATTCGTTCGTGAAGACGAATGCGAATCCTGCTCGGGAACCGGGGCAGAACCCGGAACCGATCGGCAGAATTGCCCAACGTGCGGCGGATATGGACAGGTCGAACAGACCGGTGGATTTGCAAGTTTGTTCGGGCGAATGGTGACGACGTGTCCGGATTGTCGCGGGCAGGGGTCGGTTGTTGTGACCCCGTGCAAAGCGTGTCGAGGGCGTGGGCGATCGCCGGTTGATCGAGTCGTCATCGTCGATATTCCGGCAGGTATTCACGACGGGCAAGCCGTTCGCGTTCGTGGCGAAGGTGAGGCTGGCGAGCCGGGTGCGCCGCAGGGCGATTTGCATTGCTACGTTCGAGTGGCGAAGCACGGATTGCTCGAACGACATGAAAACGATCTGGTTTGTCGCATGCCGATTTCGTTCACCCAGGCGGCGCTTGGGGCGAAGGTCGAGATACCGACGCTCAATGGCCGAGCAGAACTGACGATTCCAAAAGGCGCACAGCATGGGCAGGTGTTCAAGATGTCGGGTTTGGGTTTACCGGACTTGCGTTCCGGTCGAGCGGGCGATGAATTGGTGCAGGTGATGATCGAAATCCCCAAGAAGCTTTCAGACAAGCAGGAGGCATTGCTTCGAGACTTTGCGGAGACCGAAGACCACACCGTCCTTCCGGAATCGAAAGGTTTTTTCGAAAAGCTTGCTGAGTATTTTGGTGTTGAAGAATCGAAAAAGTAAGTCGCATGAAGCAGTACGCAGACAACGATTGAACGGACCGAGATTCAGATCCGATGAGTGCAAAAAAGAATAAGAAGAATGTAGCCGTCGCCGAAGAGAGCTTCGATGAAGAAGTGACGGGTGAAGGTGTCGCTGGCACTGAACAAGAAGAGGCGACCGGCGACGATCCGATCGAGCAACTCCAAAATGAAGTGGCGGAGTGGAAGGATAAATACCTTCGTTCAAAAGCTGAGCAGCAAAACATCGCTCGACGAAGCAGCAACGAAATCTCCGAAGCGCTTCGATATGCGGGAACGGGTTTGCTCAAGTCGGTCATCGAAGTGATGGACGATCTCGATCGAACGGTGGAAGCCGTCGATGGAGTGGATGGCGACAAGCCAGAAAATGCGTTGGCCGATGGCGTTAAACTCGTCCGCGACAAATTGCAAAAAATCCTCTCCGACAACCACGTCGAAATCATCGACGCGAACGATGCGGTGTTTGACCCGATGATGCACGAAGCCCTGATGCAGCAACCGTCTGCCGACCATGAACCGGGTCGCGTGATGCAACAAATTCAAAAGGGCTATCGGTTGTACGATCGGGTGCTGCGGCCGGCGAAAGTCATCGTGTCTGCGGCGATGCTGGGCAGCGAAGTTGCGGATTCATCGGATGATTCGGTCGAAGTCGAAAACGACTAGGCACGAAATCGGTAGGAGTCATTGAATATGCCGACGTACGATTATGAATGCGAAGCATGTGGGCATGTATTCGAGATGTTTCAAAGCATCACCGCGCGGGCGAAGCGCAAACCGGATGAACCGTGTGCAGGATGTAGGAAACGCGCTCCAATTCGTCGTTTGATTGGTGCGGGTGGGGCGGTGATCTTTAAGGGCGACGGGTTCTACGAAACCGACTATCGCAGCGAAAGCTACAAGAAAGCCGCCAAAGCCGACAAAGAAGGTCAATCCGGTACGGGCGACAAGTCGAAGAAAACCGATGGTGGCGATTCAAAGAAAGCATCGTCAACAGACGCCAAATCGCCATCGGCGTCGTCGTCATCTTCTTCATCGGGGAAATCATCCGGGACAGACAAACCCGCGAAGAAGTCGCCTGATTGAAGTTCGCATGATTTGCTACACCTGCCCAACCTGTGAAAAGACGTTTGAAGTTGTCACGCGCGAAGACGCGCCGTCGCGACCGTTCTGCTGCAAACGTTGTCAGATGATCGACCTGGGCAAATGGCTCAACGCTGAATATGTCATCAGCGATCCCATCCTGCCCGATAGCACCGACGATCCAACCGAGGTCGATCCCACGTCGTTGAACTAGCGATTGCAGCCCCCTTTATCTGATCAGAATCTCGTTGCCCGGTTGGTGGCTGGCTTTATAATCGCAACCATAGGGCCTTCACGCTCGGATCTCAATTCGCAACGAGATGATCACTATGGACTCCCCCGAACAGAATTGCACACCTTCTGCAATTTCCAATTGGTCGCAACGTGTGGGCGTTTTTGACTTTCTCAAGGGTTGGCGTGAGGCGTTTCAAGTTGGCGTCTTGGTGTTGGCGACGGCTGGCCTGGTGGTGTCGGCGATTTGGAAGTGGTTGCTTGATCGATTGTGGACCGTCAGCGGCGCAGAGGTTGAACCGTCGCGCCTGTTTCGATTCGGGTTTGGTGACTGGGACGCGGTTCACTTGGTGTTCTTCGGGCTTCGCGAGCAGTGGTTTTACGGTTTGTGTTTGTTGATTCCGCTGATTTTTTTGTGGGCACTGATCGGTGGGGCGATTTGGCGCTTGCTTGCCTGTCAAATCACCGATACGTCGAATCCATCCATAAGCCGGGCGCTGGAATATGCTATCCATCATTATTGGAATGGGTTTTTTACGGCCTGGATACTGCCCGCAGGTTTTGGATTGCTGGTCGGTGTGATGATCGTGGCGTACGGCATGTTCATGGCCATCCCGTGGTTGGGCGATCTGGTTGGCGGCGCGTTTTTCTTCATACCGCTTGCGTTGGGGTGTTTGCTTGCCTTTGGCGTGCTGGTGGTTTTCGTCGGTGGGAATCTATTTGCTCCGTGTGTGGCTGTAAGTGGAGCCGAAGGTGCGGACGCAGTGACCCATGCGGTGTCCTTCGTGCTGACCAGACCGATTCGGGCGGTGTTGTACTTTCTGGCGACTGGTTTGATGGTGTGGGTCTCGTCCGCTTTGCTGGTATATCTGGTGTCCCTGGCTGAGACGCTAACCGTGGGATTGGTTTCGCTGGGTGAGGGGATGTTGTCCAAACGCGGCGATGCGGACATCGACAGGGCCTCGGCGTATCTGATGGGCATGTGGATCGGTGGGCTTTACTATGTGGTCAAAGGTGCGATAGTTGGCGTTTACTTCGCTGGATCGGTTGTGAGTTTCTTGCTACTTCGGGAATCGGTCGATGGAACCGACCGCCGCGAAGTGTGCTCCGAGTGAATCCACACCGCTTTCGATTCGGTCAAACCTGCTGCTGGTGCGAGTTAACTGAATTTGCCCGAATGATCCGATTCGATTCAGGCGAATCAGCCCGGATGTTTTCTGATTGGACAATGCCGATGGGGTGCGGATAATCCACCTCATCGAATGCATGGATGCAGCACGTTTTTCTTTGGGCTGAAAGGCGCGATATGCCCGTTGAGATTCTGATTTGGCTTATCTGTTGTGGTTTGGTCGGATTGGTCTGGGCAAGCCGCCAGTTCGCGGTGGTCCGCGCGGTTCGTCAGGACCGTCGTCTCCGCCCCGATTCGCACCCGTCATTGGGCGAGGATGCCCCTCGATTGACGGTGCTGGTGGCTGCGAAGGATGAAGAGGACAACATCGAGGCGTGCGTCGATTCGCTTCTAGCGCAGGACTATCCAAACCTCGAAATCATCGCCATCAACGACCGCAGCGACGACCGGACCGGTGACATCCTCGATCAGATTCAACGCAAGCACGGCGACCGAATGCAAGCCGTTCATGTCCGCCGGTTGGCCGACGGTTGGTTCGGAAAAAACCACGCGATGCACACCGGCATGAAGTACGCGACGGGCGAGTGGTTGTGCTTTGTCGATGCCGATTGTCGCCAGACGTCCAACAAAACGCTTTCGATGGCGATGCAGGAAACGTTGAGTCGCGATACCGATTTTCTTTCGGTGCTGCCTGTGCTGGAGACGAAGACGTTTTGGGAGCGATTGATTCAACCGATCTGCGCCGCCATCCTCGTCATCTGGTTCGATCCGGAAAAGGTGAACAACCCACGTTGCAAGGCAGCTTATGCCAACGGCGCGTTCATGATGATGTCGCGCAATGCCTATCAGAAAATCGGTGGGCATACGGCCGTCAAGACCGAACTCAACGAAGACATCTGCATGGCCCGACTTGCCAAAGATAGCGGGCTGCGGTTGTTCGTGATTCAAAACGACGGGTTGTACCTTACGCGGATGTACTCGACGTTTTCGGAAGCGTGGCGCGGATGGAGTCGGATTTTCTTCGGTACGTTTCGTACGTATCGCCGACTGCTGGCGACGCTCGGGCTTGTGCTGTCGATGAGCGTGTTTCCGTTTGTCAGTCTTGCCGTTGCAATCGGAGGTCTGTTGCTTGCGAATGACGCTGCACGCGGAAATTGGTGGATCGCACTCTATGTGACCGGTGCGGTTGTCCTTATGCTTGAGATTGTCATCTTTCAATTCATGCGACTTGTGCGGGCTGCGAATTGGGCATGGATGACGTATTTCTTTGGGGTGTTGCTGGGCGTGGGGATGTTGATCGTCGCTTTGCGGAAAGCGGCAGGTGCGTC
Organism: Alphaproteobacteria bacterium; assembly: GCA_028285105.1. Classification (GTDB taxonomy): domain Bacteria; phylum Planctomycetota; class Phycisphaerae; order UBA1845; family UBA1845; genus UBA1845. The sequence goes on along the minus strand of JANQQE010000011.1, from coordinate 795,134 downwards.
GACGACCTGGCGCGGAACGACCTACCACAACGATCAGGGCGCACAATCTTCAGATTCGCCTGAGGCTCCATTGACGGAAGCGCAGATTGGCGGGGTCGTCGATATGGGCGGTGTGCGCGACTCGCGGCCGGTCACAGATGCCTAGCGAATTGCAGTGGAAAATCGTGGTTGCGGCGGCGGTTGTGCTGGCCGCAATTTGGACTGTGCTGCGAATTCGCCGGTGGCTGCGACGAAAGCAACCGCCTAAAATCCATCCGAAGCTTCAAAAGTACCAACCGAGTCATGACGATTTCGCAGCCCAGCGACATGAGGAATCGCAAAAAATCATTGCGACCTCCAGCGGAGAATCGTTGGTGGGTTATCGCGTGATTCGGCAGGTGGAAGCCGTATTTGTCGACGGGTTTCGGCGGCCTGAGGAAGCGGTCGAAGGACTCAAAGCCGTCGCCGCGATGAAAGGGGCCAATGCTGTATTACGCGTGCGACACGAACCGATCGGATCAGGTCGATATTCGGCGAGCGGTGATGCAGTGATTGTTGAGTCGACCGAACCGAATACGACGAACTCAAATGATTCCGAATACGTAAACAACGGCACCGACGAAGACCAAAAGGACACCAATCCATGAGGAACGCATTCAATCTGCTTGTCGCGAGTGTGGTTGTGACCATAGGCGTTTTCGTGATTTCTGATTCCAGCGTTCGCGCCGATCGAGAATCGAAGAAGCTTTCGCGAATCGACCCGTTGACCAAACTGCGGGCGGAAGAATCGCAGAAGAAGGCACTGGCCTATCTCGAGGCGTCTCAAAATTCAGACGGTGGGTGGGATGGTTTTCTCGGAAGTGACCCCGCGATCACGGCGCTCGTCGTCAAGTGTTTCGCTCAACACCCGGACTATGGAACAGATCATCCCATCGTAAAGCGAGCGTTTGCCTTCATTTTGAAGCATGTGCAAGATGACGGCGGTATCTACATCCCGATCCAGGGATTGCACAACTATTATACCTCGGTCGTCGTGATGGCCCTGTCTACGAGCGACGATCCTGCAATCAAGAAAGTCGTGGCGAATGCGCAGAAGTATCTGGCAAAGCTGCAATGGGACGAAGGCGAAGGTCACGACGAATCCAGCGATTACTACGGAGGAGCGGGTTATGGTCGCAGCAAACGTCCGGATCTTTCCAACACGCAGATGATGCTGGAAGCGCTTTACCAAAGCGGTCTGTCTCCTGAAGATCCGGTATTCAGGAAGGCGCTGGTTTTTGTGTCGCGCTGTCAGATGCTTGAAGAATCGAACGACCAGGCGTTTGCCAAGGGCGGTGATGGTGGGTTCATTTATTCGCCGGCCAACGGTGGCGAGAGCAAAGCCGGTTACGTCGAAACCCAACGCGATGCGTCGAACGGTGACAAAGTGCTTCGCGCGTATGGCTCAATGACTTACGCGGGATTCAAGAGTCTCCTTTATGCTCAGGTCGATAAAGATGACATCCGCGTGCAGCGGGCGATTCGGTGGATTCGCAATCACTACACACTGACGCGAAATGCGAATTTGCCGGATGCTCAGTCGAAACAGGGGCTGTATTATTATCTGCATACGTTCGCAAGGGCGTTGGATGCGTGGGGCGAGGACATCATTGTGGATAAGGCGTCGGTTCGGCACGAATGGCGGGTGGAATTGTGTCGCCAACTCATGCTGCTTCAACGCAAAGATGGCAGTTGGGTCAACGAGGAGGATCGTTGGTTCGAATCAAACCCCAATCTGGTGACAGCGTACAGCGTATTGGCGATTCAAACAGCGTCCCGATAACTCAAGCAATTGCGGCGATTGGCGCTATCGCTGGACCCGGGATGACATCGTCGATTATGCTATGGACTCTTGGGTAGTGTTGAATTCGAGCATTTGTAGCGGGGTGATGTGATGGCAAAAGGAAGTTTGCGTCGGTATGACGTGCAGGCAAAATATGCGATGTATGCTTCGGTGGCGGCTATGATCGGAGTAGCCGGTCTGTTGGTGTTGATTTTGCGCAACTACAAGGGGGCTGAAGTCGCGGTGGTATACAGCCGCAAATCGATGTTTGCCCCGGCAGTATTTGTGGTGACAGCCGCCACACTGTTGCTGGCTGCCACGGGTGCGATGATGGGCTTTAACAGCGCCGGTCAGAAGCGAAACGACAACAACAAGCGATCCTGGATTGCATTTTTTGCTGGAACCGCAACGGCGTCGCTGACGATCATTTTATTTGGTGTGTTCTGGTTTTATAAGCTTCGGGTGTGATCGTAGGCGCTTAAGCACGCGGCGTAAGTGCAACCTCGGGCATGATCGCCACTTCTACCGCTGTGCAATTTCTTGCTGTGCTATTTCTTGACGAGCGTCTCTTGAAGGTGCTGATGAATCGCTCGGGTCGCGGTTGATCGGTTGAGTGTATAAAAGTGCAGGCCCGAGACACCGTTGGCGACCAATTCTTCACACTGCCGCAACGCATGAATACATCCGACCTGACGGACGGCTTCGCTGTCGTCTTCCACCGCTTCGATCTGCGCAAGTAGTGTTTGAGGAATGCTCGCGCCGCACATCTGCGTGAATCGTTTGACTTGCTTAACGCTGAGAATCGGCATAACGCCCACGATGATGGGCACATTGATTCCTTGCTTTTGGGCTTCGTCGCGAAATCGAAAGAAGTCAGTGTTGTCGAAAAACAGCTGCGTGACCAAATAATCGCATCCGGCATCGACTTTGCGTTTGAGATTGGTCAAGTCGGTTTTGAGGTCTTTGGCTTCCGGATGCGTTTCGGGATGACAAGCACCACCAATACATACATCGTATCGATCCTGGAGGAATGCAATCAAATCGGATGCGTGGGCAAATCCGCCTTCGGGCTGAACGAATTCAGTTTCGCCTGCCGGTGGATCGCCCCGCAGCGCAAGGATGTTATTGACGTCACCGGCGACAAGTTCATCGACGACTTCTGCAATTTCACCTTTCGTTGCACCAACACAAGTGAGATGGGCAACCGGTTCGATGGCGGCATCCTTCTTGATCCGCCGCACGAGATCAACCGTCTTCTGGCGTGTCGAACCGCCGGCCCCATAGGTGACAGAGACATAAGTCGGGTTTAGGGGTTTGAGATCGAGGATGGTCTTGTATAAATCCCAAAAACCAACGTCAGCTTTGGGCGGGAAGAACTCAAAGGAGAAGGAAGGCGAATCTTTCTGAAGCTTGTCGATGATTTTCATGGTCGTTGCCTGCTGGCTGGGTCAAATCGCCGGCAAATAACATTACCGGATTTCCGCTGAATTATGCTTATCGGCAGGTTGCAAACGGCAAGGCAAGGTGCTGTCCAAAAAAGCCCGAATTTACATCGATTTTAGGGCCCAATGAGTCCTTTTTCACACAGGCAGGTTGCATCGTGAATCAAGCATTCGCCCAATCGCGAAGAATGCCCATACGCACAGATTGGGAGCGGAAGGATTCGAACCTTCGAAGGCGAACGCCAACGGGTTTACAGCCCGTCCCCTTTGGCCACTTGGGTACACTCCCCGCCGCCGCTGCCGAGTTAAGCCGCACTTTAGCGTTGGGCCGCATTGGGGCAGTCAGCGAGCCTGCGGATACTATCGATTCGAGTCGGAGGTGGCAAGGCTTTGAATGAGCGTTACGGCAACAAGATTTTGAATCGGGGCTCGAACGACCGGGCAATCGCCATCACGATCTGATCGCCAGCATTCAGTGATCGCTCGTTGGGATTGGAACGATTTGTCATTAGGATTGGACCCATCGTCGGGCGACGACTAAGACCTTTGCCGATCGGTCGACCTCCAAAACGAATAAACATACAAGGCAACCGTGAGAGAAGTATACCATCTTAATGCTCACGATTGACTCTTGAGTTCCGACTCTTGACTCCCTGCTGACTTGCTGATGTTCGAAGAATGGAAGAGGTGAATGATCGTGTCAAAAAATCCAAGTGGTAATGCGGTCCTTGTTGTTGCGATGCTCGCGGCTACGGGCACCCTCGTCGGTGCTGTGCGAGGCGATACCAACGACGACGGCGTATCAACGCGACAAGTGGAAGCCGCCCATGGCGTGAAACTGGAAGTCCGCGAGATTGGAAAAGGGGAGCCAGTTGTTCTGCTATCTGGTGGTCCAGGATTTGCAGGCGCACAAATGTTCAATACGGGCAAGCACGTCGCAGCAACGCATCGCGCGATCGTTCCGGATCAGCGGGGTACCGGTAGATCGATTGTGGAACCATTCGACCCTGCGCAGTTTTCGATCAAGTCGGCTGTTGAAGACCTTGAAGCGATTCGCAAGGCCTTTGAATTGGAACGCTGGACCTTGGTGGGGCATTCCTGGGGCGGATTGTTGTCGATGGCCTATGCGGCTGAGTACCCCCAACGGGTCAAGGCGATGGTGCTGATCAGTCCTGCCGGGATTGACTCTTCGTTCTGGGGAACCTACCAGGCGAACTTGTCAGCGCGGATGGACGAGAAAACCAAAAAAGCCATCGAGAATCTGCGTCCTTCGGCGCAGACGATGGAGGCTTTTGCCGAATATTCGCGAGAGTTCAACCGGATTTCGGCTGGGGCGATGCTGGCGAACAAATCGGCTGTTCCAGCCCTCCGCGCCGAGATGACCCCGGAACGCATGAATCCAATGGTTGGTATGGCGATGCAGCCAGCGTTGGGGCAATACGACCTTCGATCCAAGCTCGCGACATTCCGTGAACCAGTTGTGGTCATCCAAGGCGACGAGGATCCAATCGGGCGAGAAACCGCTCAGCGTATTGTAGATACGCTGCCGCATGCCCGCCTTGAAATCATCGAGGGTTGCGGTCATTGGCCCTTTCTGGAGAGACCGAAGAAGCTCAATGCATTGCTGACAACCGTGTTGGCCAAGCCGCCGATCTAGTTCCAAATCCTGATCACGACGACCATGAGAACGATGGCAATCGCAAGAACCAGCCACGGTACGAGTACGCCCACAACGATGCACCAGAATACCGTTTTGGCGTTCGCGGTCTTGTTGCGCGACAAGACGTAGATGTTCCCGATTGTGTAGAACAACACTGCCAAAAAACCCGGGAATCCCCAGCCACCGTAGAGGCCCGTTTTTTTGCATTCGTCTATGGCAACTCGTTGCGCGCAAGGGTCGCACAGAAACGTTTCGCGTTTGTTCACTTCCCAGGCGGACGCGAGTGGGGCGATGCCGAAGCAGCGGCAGTTTCTAAATACATAGAATTGTGAACTGGTTTCGCCGCACTCGTGACAGTTGGACTTCTCCAACGTTCCCAATGCCGTCCGTCGCTCTTTGATTTCGCGAAGGAACTTAACCAACTGCATGACGATCAACGACAGCAGCAATAGGCCAACGACGCCCAGGACTGTGTACTCGAGGTTGTGCATGCTTTGAGGCTAACAACGATCAGTCGGGTTAACAACAATCGTCTTTCTTGCGGCGTGTGGTATGTGTATTGGAGAAGCGTAGCCGACTGAGTTCGGCGGGTGAACCTCTCAAGCCATGCCGTGTGTTGAGTGCTCAATTGCGAAAACAGCCTCCGGCGTCACTTGATCCTGGAACGCCTTGAATGATCGCGCGATTTGCAGGAAGCGATCCTTCTCCTGTTGATTCGGCGCAGTGAGTGCGTCGAATAGTTCTTTAACGGTCGGATGCGTATCGACGTCATTGCTTTTTACTACGCCCATCGACGCTTCCGGAAACATGCGTTGTTCCGTAATACCAAAGTAGACGCAGCTCACGTCCAGATGCCTGGCGTCCAACGAAATTCGTTCAAACGTTTCCGCGATGTCGGCAGCCGTACCTTCCAGAATCTGGAGAAAACGATGATTGCTGCAAAGGAGTACACCGGTTATGCCTCTTTTTTGATTACGGTAGACGGCCTTCTCTTGAATATCTCTGAGCAGTTCGTCGGATATCTTCACCGTTGCATTGCTCGTGAAGATCAGATGAAAGAGTTGCATGACATACCCCGTCCCCGACCAGGTTCAAGGATTGTACTACCGTTCCTATTCGTCGTCAGAATCGCAGGTGGACTGAAGAATCGATGTTGCTAATCGGAATTCGCAGCAGAGCCGGTGAGTGTGACGCGGTTGCAGAAGTCAGGGGTCATTGAATCATTGGAAAGATCAGGGTGCAAGCGTTCATCGTGTTTGAACCACGAGAGTTTTTGATGAGTATGACCGTTACTTTTTCCAAGCATTCAGTTCTTCGTCGTTCGAATGACCATGTTGCGAATTTCGGTCATGTCTTCCATCGCAAAGCGCACGCCCTCGCGACCCAAGCCGCTGTCTTTGACACCGCCGTAAGGCATGTTGTCGACGCGCCAGGAGGGCACATCGCCGATGATCACACCGCCTACGTCGAGAACGTCCCATGCCCTATGCGCTTTGTATAGATCACGCGTGAAAATGCCGGCTTGTAAGCCGAAGGTACTGTCGTTGACTTCGTTGAGCGCTTTGTCGAAATCGTTGAAGCGACTTAAGACTGCCACAGGTCCAAAGGCTTCTTGAGTGCAGACCTTTTGATCCTTCGGTACATTTTCCAGCAGCGTGGCTTCGAGCATCGCGCCTTTGCGTTGGCCTCCGCAGAGAATGGTCGCGCCGGATTTGCCGGCTTCTTCGATCCACGAGTGCAACCGCTTTGCTTCCGATTCCGAAATCATCGGACCTATGAATGTGTCTTCCTTGCGTGGGTCGCCCGCCTGCAATTCTTTTGTTGCCTTGGTGAACTGATCCTTGACTTCGTCGTAAATCGAATCGTGAATCAAGACGCGCTGCACGCCGATGCAGCTTTGTCCGGATTGATAGAATGCTCCGAATACAATGCGCTGGACGGCATCTTCGACATCGGCATCCTGATCGACGATGCATGCCGCGTTACCGCCCAATTCGAGAATCACTTTCTTTTTGCCGGCATTTGCTTTGAGTTTCCAGCCGACATCGGGTGAACCGGTGAAGCTTAAAAGTTTCAATCGTTCGTCGGTGGTGAACAGGTCTGCACCGTCGCGATGGCAGGGCAGAATCGAAAACGCACCGGTCGGCATATCTGTTTCGGCAAGAATTTCACCGATGATGATTGCGCCGATGGGTGTGCGGCTGGCCGGTTTGAGGATGAACGGGCAACCGACTGCGATCGCCGGGGCGACCTTGTGGGCGACGAGGTTGAGCGGAAAGTTAAACGGAGCGATAAACGAGCATGGACCGATCGGAACACGTTTGAACATGCCGCGATAACCCTTTGCACGGGGCGAAATTTCGAGATTCATCACCTCGCCCGATATTCGAACCGATTCTTCGGCTGCGATGCGAAACGTGTCGATCAGTCGCGTGACTTCCCCACGCGCGTCGCGGATGGGCTTTCCGGCTTCGATGCAAAGGGTCATCGCCAGATCGTCGAATCGTTCGGTGAATCGTGTGACACAGTGGTTGAGAATTTCCTGACGCTGGTAGGGTGGCATGGCGGCGCACGCCGGTGCAGCTTTGACGGTGGCTGCTATGGCTTTATCGATTGCGCTTTTATCCGCAATGGCAACGCGATAAGCCGTGTCACCCGAATATTTGTTTGTGACGTCGAGGTCATGATTCGGTGCGGCGGATTTGTTGGCGAGGTAGTACGGATACGTTTTCATCTTTTCGTTGAACCCTTTCGAGGTCAAACATTCGATTGATTGTTTCACTAAACCGAAGCGCTTCGCTCCTGGATTTCACGATTGAGGATACGATCGTTTTCGGAGTAATCCACCGGAACTTCGATGACGTGAATGTTTGGCTCATCGAGCGCCTTTCGAATCGTCGGTAACAGTTCATCGGCGCTTTTAATTCGATGGCCCGCCGCGCCGTAGCTCTCCGCGTACTTGACGAAATCGGGGTTGCCATAATCGAGTCCGTAGTTCGGCAGTCCCATGTGCGATTGTTTCCATTTGATCATCCCATATGCGTCGTCACGAAGGATGACGACGGCGATGTGCAGTTTAAGTCGGACAGCCGTTTCCAGTTCCTGCGAATTCATCATGAATCCACCGTCACCGCAAACGGCAACGACATGCTGATCGGGATGCACGAGTTTGGCGGCCATGGCTGAGGGGAGTCCTGCACCCATAGACGCAAGGGCGTTATCGAGCAGAACCGTGTTGGGTGCGTGGGCCTTGTAATTGCGGGCGAACCAGATTTTGTAAACGCCATTGTCAAGCGCGACGATACCCCTTTGCTCGAGGGCACTCCGCACGTCGGCAACGAGTCGCTGGGGATAAACCGGAAATCGTCCGTCGTCTGCCCCTTCCTGAACGTGGGATTCACCGGCTTCTCTCACTTCGAGGAAACGCGAGAAGTCCCAGCGATCTTGCTTGTTCAAACGTTCGCCGATCTGCCAGATGCTGTTGGCGATATCGCCCACGACTTCGACCTGCGGAAAGTACACCGGATCAACCATTGCGCTGGAGAAATTGATGTGAATCACCCGCACACCGCCGATTTTCATGAAGAACGGCGGCTTCTCAACGACGTCATGGCCAACGTTGATTATCAGGTCCGACGCCTCGACAGCGCGATGCACAAAATCACCAGACGAAAGCGCAGCATTTCCGAGAAACAGCGGGTCGCGTTCATCGAGTACGCCTTTGCCCATCTGCGTCGTCACAAACGGAATTCCGAAATTTTCGACGAACTGCCTTAGCATCTTGCAAGTTAGTTTGCGATTTGCCCCTGCGCCCACAAGCAGTAGAGGATGCTTCGCCGATTCGATTTCCTTGATTGCTGCAACGATGGATTTTTCCTCAGCCGTCGGTCGACGCACGAGGCTTGCAGGGATTGCTTTCTCTTCTGTTTCTTCGCGAGCGATGTCTTCGGGAAGTTCCAGATGCACCGCACCGGGTTTCTCTTCTTGAGCGAGTCGGAACGCTTCACGAATGCGCGAAGGTATGTTCGCACCGCTGACGAGTTGTCGCGTGTACTTGGTTAGTGGGCGCATCATGTCCACGATGTCCACGATCTGAAATTGGCCCTGCTTACTGGTTTTGATCGGTTTCTGCCCGGTGATCATCATCATGGGCATCCCGCCGAGTTGGGCGTAGGCTGCGGCTGTCACGAAATTGGTTGCGCCGGGTCCAAGGGTCGCAAGGCACACGCCGGCCTTCCCGGTGAGGCGCCCGTAGGTGGCGGCCATGAACCCTGCCGCTTGCTCGTGGCGAGTGAGGATCAGCCGAATCGATTTCGAGCGGGAGAGCGAGTCGAGAAAATCGAGGTTTTCCTCGCCGGGAATGCCAAAGACATATTCGACGTTCTCGTTTTCAAGTGCCCGGACAAACAGGTCAGACGCTTTCATGCGTGGATTCCTCGCTTGGGCGAAAGTGAGCAGCATCGGTGCCGACAGAACTGACGTTAGGTGGGATCGTATGGCCGACCCCTTCCGGTCGCCAGTGGGGGAGATTGATGTGCCAATCTGGCAGTTTGGTGATCCGGAATATCGATAATGACAGAGTCCCAGCCGGTTCGGCAGAAGGTCCTGAGCCTGGGTGCCGGATGGCTGGTTGTTCGTAACTTTTTATCTAATAACAGGTTGCGTGGTTTTGTCGGGCCCAATTGGATTTTCCATATTCGGGCAATTCGAATGGCATCGTCCTTGCATCTGGGTTTCTGTGGAACCGGTGTGGGATCGTTGAATCCCGACACCTTTCCGGTTCAGTTTTGAAGATCCAGGGAATCGGGCGGGCTGTGATTTTTCATACCGTCCTCAATCGAAATTCGCGGTGCCGACGCCGGGTGTATGTCGGTCACTGAACGAGAACATTTCGCGACGGTCGAGACCGATCGCGGCACACAAGCAAGGAGAGCTATTCGATGGCAAAACCCAAAATGAAACCCCTCGGAGACAAGGTCATTGTCAAGCGTTTGGAAGCAGACGACGTGACGGCTGGCGGTATCTTTCTTCCCGAATCGGCGAAGGAAAAGCCCAAGCGCGGCGTCATCCAAGCCGTCGGTCCGGGTCGCGTGACCGATACCGGTGAGCGCGGAAAGATGCAACTCTCGAAGAACGATCAGGTTCTGTTCACCAGCTATGCCGGTACGGAAGTCGAAGTCGGTGGCGACGATTATCTGATCATGTCCGAGTCGGACATTCTGGCCGTCGTTGAGTAGTTAACAAAACGACCAATCGTTGTTGATCAAAATCATTTGCCGACCTTTAAGGTATGGCACATTTAACCGGAGAAGAATTACACATGCCAGCAAAACGCATTGCCTATGACATGGAAGCCCGCGAGTCGATTCGCCGCGGTGTGAACCAACTCGCCAAAGCCGTCAAGAGTACCCTCGGTCCGTGTGGCCGCAACGTGGTTATCGAAAAATCGTTCGGATCGCCGACCGTCACCAAAGACGGCGTTACCGTCGCGAAGGAAATTGAACTTGACGACGGTTACGAAAACATGGGCGCCCAAATGGTCAAAGAAGTGGCCAGCAAGACCAGCAGCATCGCCGGTGACGGTACGACCACAGCCACCATATACGCCGAAGCCATCTACGAAGAGGGGCTTAAGAACGTGGCGGCAGGTGCCAACGCGATGTCGTTGAAGCGCGGTATCGACGCAGCCGTCGAAGCCGTTGTCGGTGAATTCGAGCGTCTTAGCTCACCGGTCAAAAGCAGCGCCCAGGTCGCTCAGGTCGGAATGTGTGCCGCCAATCAGGACAAAGAAATCGGCAAGCACATCGCGGCTGCGATGGATAAGGTTGGCAAAGATGGCGTCATCACCGTCGAAGAAGGGCAAAGCCTGGAGACGTCGGTCGATCTCGTCGAAGGTATGCAGTTCGACAAGGGCTACCTTTCACCGCACTTTATCAACAAAGTCGAGACGCTCTCCTGCGAACTCGAAAAGCCATACGTCTTGATCCACGAGAAGAAGATTTCCAACGTGAAGGAAATCGTCCCGGTGTTGGAGAAGGTGGCGCAGTCGGGTCGTCCGCTGCTCATCGTCGCCGAAGACATTGAAGGCGAAGCCCTCGCGACGTTGGTCGTCAACCGCTTGCGTGGCACGCTCAACATTGCGGCTGTCAAGGCTCCCGGTTTTGGCGATCGTCGTAAGGAAATGCTTCAGGACATGGCCATCCTCACCGGTGGACAAGCCGTCTTTGAAGACCTGGGCATCAAGGTCGAGAACCTCGCACTCAGCGATCTCGGTTCGGCGAAGAAAGTTCGCATCGACAAGGACACAACCACGATCGTCGAAGGCGGCGGTAAGAGCAGTGACATCAAAGCCCGTATCGAGCAGATCAAAAGCCAGATCGAAAACACGTCAAGTGACTACGATCGCGAGAAGCTGGAAGAACGTCTCGCGAAGCTGGCTGGCGGTGTGGCACAGGTCAACGTTGGCGCATCGACCGAAGCCGAGATGAAAGAAAAGAAAGCCCGCGTCGAAGATGCGATGCACGCCTGTCGCGCCGCGGTTGAAGAAGGCGTTTTGCCGGGCGGCGGCGTGGCTCCGATTCGTGCGTTGGGTGTTCTCGACGCCGTGGCCAAGAAGGTCAAGGGCGACGAGAAGACCGGCGTTGATATCGTTCGCCGGGCACTTTCCGCACCGCTGAAGCAAATCGCCGCGAATGCCGGTCTCGACGGATCGATCGTCGTCCAGAAAGTTGGCGAATCGAAGGATAAGAACTTCGGTTACAACGCACTGACGGCTGAGTATGGCGACATGATCAAGATGGGCGTTCTCGTTCCGGCGAAGGTCGAGCGCATCGCAATTCAGAATGCGTCGTCGATTGCGTCACTGCTGTTGACGACCGACGCTGCGATCTGCGAGATCAAAGAAGACAAGCCTGCCGGCGGCGCACCGGGCGGCATGCCAGGTGGCGGAATGCCCGGAGGCATGGGCGGCATGGGTGGAATGCCAGGCATGGGTGGCATGGGCGGCATGATGTAAGTCGCCAGCCAACATGCGTCCGTCAGGACGCGATCTGCCTGTTTCATATACGGCGGCGATGCTCAAGCGATTGGGCATCGCCGCTTTTCTTTCATTTTGAGCGCGATACAGCTGATTTGACGCCTTGAGATGTTTGGAATGATCGCGTAAACTACCCGGCTCGATTGACTTGGAAAACGCCTTTGGAGTATCAGTCCGATGAAAGTTACCCGCAGCATGTTTCACCGCTATCGTCAGCAGGACGCGGCGGATACCAAAGCTCGCAACGTTATCGTCAAGATGAAGGAGCGTAGCCGTCGCGACGCTCGGATGATGGAGGCCATCAAGGGTGGCAGTCTGCCATACACGCCGGTGGTGATGAGCTGGATTTCTCGCAAGTTGGAAAAGCCTGCTTCAAAGTTGACGCCGGAAGACATCGCCAAGTTGACGAGCTAGGTCCGTCGCTTTCGGGCGATTGGCATTGACGTATCTTGAATACCGCGTGGGTTTTCCTGTGCGGTTTTTTTATGCGCGGCTTTTCCATGCGCGGTGCGGTGCGGGCGGTGTACGGTTGTTTTCCCGAAAATGCTCAATAGGCTAATGCCATGCCCAGGCGAAAGACTGTCGATCATACTGCGCCGCTTTGGGTTGAAGCTGGCGAACCAACCGAAGCAGTGCTGGTTTCCGTCGCCCCGGTTGCACCCATCGACAAGCTTTACACTTATACGGTTGAGGAAGATGCGGAAGATCGTGTGCTGCCCGGTCGGCGTGTGATGGTTCCGTTCGGTCGCAAAGGGCGGTTGGCACCGGCGATTGTGGTGTCGGTTACGCGCGGTCCGTGGAATTCAACACTCAAACCCATCGCAGAAATTCTCGAAGAAGCCGGTTCGCTCAGCGATCATCTGATCGATCTGGGCAAGTGGATTTCGGATTATTACTACTGTCCGCTTGGGCGTACGTTGGCGGCGATGGTGCCGGAAGCGGTGCGCAAAAAACGCGGTTTCAAAACGGTTCGCCACGCGCGGCTGTTGGCTGACGCAGAAACGATTGCAAACGCGCGACTCGGGCAAAAGCAAAAGCAGGTTATCGCCGTACTTCAAGAGAACGAATCTCCGATTGAAGTGGGCACGCTTTTGGAAAAAGCGGATGCGTCTCGTGCCACACTTCGCGGTTTGATCGACAAGCGGTGGGTTGAAGAGACGCAATCGAGAGAGGCAGTATCGTATGAACCCGTCCAAGCCGCAAAGTTGACTCCGGCCTATTCGATCAACGATGCCCAACAAAAGTCGCTCAATCGAATCGAATCCGGCATCGCCGAAGCAGCATTCAAGGCGTTCTTGCTGTATGGCGTCAGTGGAAGCGGTAAGACCGAAGTCTACATTCGCGCGATGCAGCGGGTGGTGGATTCCGGGCAACAGGCGATCATGCTGGTTCCGGAAATTGCCCTCACCGCACAGTTGATGAAGCGGGTAGCTGAGAGGTTTGATCGGGTGGCTGTGATTCATAGCGGCTTGACCGGTGCGCAGCGATCGCTCGCGTGGGAGGATATTCGCCAGGGAAAAACGCCGGTCGTGATTGGGACGCGAAGTGCGATCTTTGCACCGTGCCCGGATGTTGGTTTGATCGTCGTCGATGAAGAGCAGGAACCGAGTTACAAGAATCTGCAAAGTCCTCGGTTCCATGTGCGCGATGTGGCGATCATGCGGGCACAGAAGCTAGGCATTCCAATCGTGCTGGGTTCGGCGACGCCTTCGCTTGAAACTTGGAATAACTGCCTGCATCGAAAAGCGTACGAGCGGTTGGATCTGCCGACGCGGGTGATGGATCGATCGATGCCAGCCGTCAAGCTGGTCGACATGACGCATCGGTCCGCGCCGGATAAGACCGTAACAATTTCTCAACCGCTGCAAAGTGCGCTGGCTGAAACGCTTGAGCGCAAGCAGCAAGCGGTAGTATTGATCAATCGTCGCGGGTTTGCGTCGTGGTTGTTTTGTCCATCTTGCAAATCGCGGATCGAGTGTCGTCGATGCAATGCCGGGATGATCCTGCATCGTTTGCGGAAGATCGTGCTGTGCCATCATTGCCATGAGCAGGCACCGATACCGCATCGCTGTCCGCAGATGTCTTGTGGGGGCAGGTTGCTGACGGGTGGCGGTGGGGCGGAGCGCGTCGAGGATGAATTGAAACAGATGTTTCCGACGGTTCGGATCATGCGGGCTGACAGCGACACGATGACCCATGCGTCCAAGTACACCGAACTGGTCAAGAGCATGGAGCAGGGCGAGGTTGATATTCTGCTCGGGACGCAGATGATCGCGAAAGGGTTGGACTTTCCGAGTGTCGCGCTGGTCGGTGTGATCGGTGCGGACCTTGCAGGTGCGGCGGGCGATTTTCGGGCGAGCGAGAGGCTGTTTCAGTTGGTGACCCAGGTGGCTGGCCGAGCCGGTCGGGCAGAGATTGAAGGGCGGGTCTTGGTGCAGACGCTTTCGCCAAACTTGCCAGCACTTCGGTGCTCATTGACCCACGACTATTGTTCATTTGTCGAATCCGAATTAGCTTTCCGCAGAGAGCAGTACCTTCCGCCGTTCACGCGGATGGCCCGAATCGTGATTTCCGGTAAGCGGGAGAGCGAACTGGTCACCGATGGGAATGCGATTGCGGATCGGATTCGCTCGGTGGTGGAAGAATTGGGAAGCGAAGCATCGAACGTTCGCGTGTTGGGTCCGCATCCATGCGTGCTGGAGCGGTTGCGCGGTTCGTATCGGTTTGAGTTGTTGTTGGTTGCGCAGTCGGCGACGGAATTGAATAAGGTGTTGGCGGCTGTCCGAGCGTCGGGTGGTTTCAAATCGAAGTCGCGTTCGTTGATGATCGATGTCGATCCGGTTTCGTTGTCGTAGTTGCGTTTGGAGAATGGGACAAGCATGTCTGACGTGAAGACAATTCGGGTGGCGTTGGCTGGTTGTGGTACGGTTGGTGGTGGGGTGGCAGAGATTGTGATCAATCGCGGTGAAGCGTTGGCCCATCGTACGGGCTTGCGGTTTGAGATTGTTAAGGCCTTGGTTTCGGATGCGTCGAAGAATCGCGACGTGCCGTTTGATTCGTCGTTGTTTACGGATGACCCCAACGAGCTGGCAGCTGTCGATGCGGACATGGTCGTGGAAGTCATGGGCGGAACCGATCGGGCACGCGAGGTGGTGTTGGCTGCCCTGCAACGCAGCGTCCCGGTGGTGACGGCCAACAAGGCGCTGCTTGCCCATCATGGCGTTGAAGTCTACGAAGCCGCTCGAAAAGGCAACACTTGCATCGCGTTTGAAGCAAGTTGCGTGGGTGGGCTGCCGATAATTGGGGCGCTGCTTCGGGGATTGCAGGCGAATTGCAACACGTCGATCATGGGCATCTTTAACAGCACGTGCAATTACATTTTGACCGAAATGCTGAGCGGCGGGGCGTCATATGCCGACGCCTTAAAGTCTGCACAGCAAGCCGGATACGCCGAAGCCGATCCAACGCTCGATGTAGGCGGTGGAGATACCGCACACAAGTTGACCATTTTGGCGTCGCTCGCGTTCGGGTTGAATCTCGACGGCGACAACGTTGCGATGGAAGGCATTGAATCCATCGAATTAACCGACCTACAAACGGCTCAAGAACTCGGGTATGCCTGCAAGCTCATCGGAATCGGAAAGCGATTCGATGATGGCGCGGTTTCATTAAGCGTGCATCCGACGTTGATTCCGCACGGCGAAACGTTGGCTGGCATGAACGGTACAAGTGGGGCGGTCGTTGTGCAGAGTGACGTTGTCGGCGAAACGTTTTACGCCGGAGCAGGTGCCGGAAGCCTGCCGACCGCAAGCGCCGTGGTGGCCGACATGATCGATGTCGCCACTGGTGCGGCGCAGAAGACGTTCGAGCAGATTCGTGTTTACAATGACCGAACAGCTACACCCAAGCATCGGGATGCGAACGAACGCGGGTATGCCTACTTCGTTCGGGCGTCCGCCAATGATGCTGCATCATCTGTCGACAAACTCAAAGGCTGCGACGTCGAATGGAAGCACCTTGCGCCGAATTCCCAAAACGATTCAGCGATTGCAATCACCGCGGTGATGGCGGAATCGAGGTTCAAGAACAAACTCGCCGACATTCAGGAAACGCTATCCCTTGCTGAATCACCGAAGTTCATTCGCATCCTGCCGCAGGAAACAAACAGATGAAGTATGCGATGATTTTACCCGATGGTGCAGCCGACGAACCGCTGGACGAACTGGGCGGGCAAACCGTTCTCGAAGCCGCCAAAACGCCCAATATCGACTGGATTTCGACGCATGGGCGTCAGGGGCGGATCGTCACCGTGCCCAAGGAGTTTCTGCCGGGAAGTGATGTCGCCACTCTTTCAGTTGTCGGTTACGACCCCCATACCAGTTACACCGGTCGCGCGCCGTTGGAAGCGTTTGCGCAAGGGATTAGCGTTGGTAGCGATGATCTCGTGTTTCGCTGCAATTTGGTGACGATCGATTCGGATGTGATGCGGGACTTTACGGCCGGCCATATCTCTCAGCCGGAAGCGTCGCGACTTGTCGCTGACTTGAATCGCGAATTCGAAAACGAGCCCGTCGATTTTTTCGAAGGTGTGCAATATCGCCATTTGATGGTCTTGCGCGATGCCGGCGAATTGCGATGCACCTGCACACCCCCGCACGACATTCCCGATCAACCGGTGGCAGGTTACTTGCCACATGGCGATCATGGCGAGCGCGTGCAGGAAATCATGAAACGCGCGGCAGACGTTTTACGCGATCATGAAGTCAATACGGTGCGCTGCGAATTGGGCGACAACCCTGCAACGAACATCTGGCTTTGGGGTTATGGGCGCGTCAAGGAGTTGCCACTTTTTGCCGATCGATTTGGTGTCAAGGGAGCATCCATTGCGGCGGTCGATTTGATTCGCGGCATTACGTCGTTGATTGGGTTTGATCAGATCGACGTACCAACGGCAACAGGCTATCTCGATACGGATTATGTTGCGAAGGGGAAGGCGACGGTCGATGCGCTGGATCGATACGACCTTGCGCTGGTTCACATCGAAGCGCCCGACGAAGCTGGTCACCTAGGCGACTACGAAGCGAAGATCAAAGCGATCGAACAAATCGATTTGCACATCGTTGGACCGGTGCTTGAAAAATTGAAAACGTTTGACGCATGGAAGATCGTTGTCGTGCCCGATCACCCGACCCCGGTTTCCACACGCATGCACACCCGAACACCTCCGCCACTATGCATGGCCGGCACTGGAATTGAATCTGTGATGCAAAAACCATTCGGTGAGACGAACGCCCAGCAAAGCAAACTGCTCATCGATCCCGGCTGCGAAATGATGGAGTACTTCCTGAAAGTCTGAAACCGCAATCGGGCTTGCCTCGTCCCCCTCACGATTCAAAAATTCAAAAAAAGTATGCCAGCGCAATGACTTGGGGAAATTGCGCCGTTGGGGGCTGTAAATCATTGTTGTAGATGCAGTTATGGCTCGTATGCTCGAATTGAACGACCCCGTTTGCTGCATTGTGAGCCGGGTTTGCAGTGCTGCCATAAAGTTCTCGGACGTTGGAGGACGATAAACATGCGCTGGAGCAAAACGGTTTTTTTCGATCTGCAGTGGAGTCTTTATCGATGAGTACCTTGTTGCGAAAAGAGCAACGCATGTCAACGATGCAGCGACGCCGCAAGCCTGGGAATGAGAGATGCTTGCAGTTTGCGTTTGACACCGACGGCTCGCTTGCGGGACTTGATGGCGATGCGCCTCACGAGATTCATCTGGAAGCCACCAACAACGATGGGGAAGCTGCGCCCTGGTTGGACGATTACTTCTGGATGGAACTGATCCAACGCTGGTCGGATGCTCCAATCTCCGTTCATTTTCAAGCCACCAAGGGCAGTTTGCTTCATGGCATTTTGATACATCAACTCAACATGCTTCGCAGGGTCGTTCCGCATTGGCGCTTGATCGGGCATTGTTACATCAGCGATCTTGAAGCCGAGGGCGTCATCGAACAGGCGGCTGTGACGGTGTATCACGAAATCCACGTGATTGACGGTCGTCGTCCGGGAGCGGCTGACTCGCGCCACCCGATGCGAATCGAAGACGCCATCGCGACGATGCGCAAAGTGCAGCGGGCGAACAAACGCAACACGCCTGTCGTTGTTTGCTGTCGCCCTGAAGCGCCGTCAGCTAAAGCGCAGTCCGCTGAAGCACCGAAGCCAGCAGCAACATCGCAAGACACAAGCGATGTATCGGCGACACGCCCCGTGCGCACGATGGCTTGAAACCCAATCAACCGCTCAGTTTCTGAACCGTCTTAACGGGTGCCGCCAAACGGTAAATCTACTGGTGCGCTCGCCCCATCCAAGACCACTGCCACGATTCGATCCAGAAAGTAGGTGATTTCAAGCACGTGACTTGGGTGCTGGATATCGGATGTTTGCTGCATATATGTGGTCGAATCCGTCCTATCGATTTTCACTTCCCAAAGGTTTAGAATGGTCCGATCATGGCATTGATCGTGCAAAAATTCGGCGGTACTTCTGTGGCCAATGCCGACAAGATTCACCGCGCTGCCCGGCGTGCGATTCGTTCGAAGCTCGACGGTAAGAAGGTCGTGCTGGTTGTTTCTGCAATGGGTAAGACGACTGATCACCTCATCGATCTGGCACGAGAAGTCACGCCCATACCGCCGCGTCGCGAGATGGACATGCTGCTCACGACGGGGGAGCAGGTGTCGATCGCACTGATGGCGATGGCGATTCAATCGGTGGGGCACGAGGCGATCAGTCTGACTGGTGGGCAGTTGGGCTTGATGACCGACAACCGCCACTCGCAGGCTCGAATTCAAAACATTTCGAAAGAGCGTTTGTTTCGGGAACTCGATGCTGGCAGGATTGTGATTGTGGCTGGGTTTCAGGGCGTTGATGAATCCGGTGAGATCACGACGATGGGGCGCGGTGCATCCGATACGACAGCCGCCGCGCTCGCAGCTGTGCTTGATGCCGAAATTTGCGAAATCTATACCGATGTTGATGGCATTTATACGTCGGATCCGCGCGTTGTGCCGGAAGCGCGAAAGCTCGAAGCCATCAGCTACGACGAAATGCTCGAGATGGCTGGCGCGGGGGCTGGTGTAATGCACTCGCGGGCGATCGAGTTTGCCAAGAAATACAACGTTCCCATTCACGTACGTAGTTCGCTGACCGATCAGCCAGGGACCATGATCATGGAAAAAACGCCTGGAATGGAAGATGTGGCTGTCCGCGGCGCATCGCTCAAAGTCGACCTCGCCACCATCGTGATGACCCGCGTGCCGAACGAACCGGGTATCGCGGCGGAGATTTTTGCCGAAGTGGGCAAGCATCACATTGTGGTGGACGACATCATTCAGAACTTCTACGACGATCGCAAACTCGCAAACGTTGGGTTCAGCACCAATCAGGATCAAGCGCTGGAAGGTGTCGAAGTCTGCCGAAGGATGGCCGAAGCACGCGGGTTCGGACCGGTCGAACTCGATGAAAACGTGTCGAAAGTTAGTGTCGTCGGGGTCGGCATGCGCTCGCACGCAGCCGTCGCCGCTAGAATGTTCGAAGCGCTCCGCGACGCCAAGGTTAATATCGACACCATCTCAACCAGCGAAATCGTCATCAGCTGCATCGTCCCGCAAGAGCACGGACCAAGAGCGCTTCAAGCGGTGCATAAGGCGTTTGAGCTCGACAAAACCCATCCGACGGCTTAGCTGGAATTCGATTTCTGTAGGTCGGGTCATCGACCCGACAAATATGTCGATCAACGGCGTCGGGTCGATGACCCGACCTACATGCCATGAGATTCTTGCGAACGCAAATCATTTCCGAAGCAATTCGATTCGCTCCCTTTTGGAAGCGGCGGCCGGTTATAGCTTTTGGGTTGCTGCTTGTTTGTGTTGGGGCGGTGTCGCGGTTTTTGTTTGCCGGTGCGGCGGACGATTTCGATACCTACCACAATCGCGTGTTTACGGTTGTTGAGGTAGCTGATGGGGATACGTTTGATATTGATCATCCCGATGGCGTGCATCCCGACACGCGCATTCGATTGTGGGGGGTGGATACGCCGGAGGTGGCTGGCAGTCGCGATGGGGCGATGTTGTTTGGCGATGAGGCGTCGGCGTTTGCGAAGCGGGTGCTAATGGGGAAGAAGGTACGGGTGGTTCTTTCGCAAAGGCGCACGCGGGATAAGTACGATCGGTTGCTCGCGTATGTTGAGTTTGCCGACGGTGCCGATGCCAGCGAATCGTACAACGAGCGGTTGCTTGCCGAGGGGTTGGCGTATGCCGACTGGCGCTTCGATCATCCGATGAAATCGGTTTACAAGAAAATCGAGCGGCAAGCACGTCGCGCCCGGATTGGGTTGTGGGCATCGGTTACGCCGGACGATATGCCGGCATGGCGAAGTCGGATGGAGCGCGAATTGAACTACAGATTACCTTGAGAAAACAAGCATCAACCGATGTTGCGGGGTCGCAATATGCGACCTCGATGCATTACAATGATTGTGTTCTGAAGGGGGATAAGCATGCAGATTCCTGGGTCAATGCTGTGTACTACGACAATAGCGATTCTAGTCATGCCTGTAGGCCGTGCGATCGCACAATTGGAAAATCCGATTCCGACACCGATCGTCAAGCAAGGATTTCGTGTCGAAATACGTGACGCCGTGCAATTTCCGTTGACCAATGGTCTATCACGTCCCAACGAACAGGGTCGCGCTGCTGTAAGCCATGCCCGTATCAATTTCTTGCGCGAGATTCCCTGGACGAACGGCTCTTCGCGGAGGTTTGTGAACGACTTGCGCGGGATCGTTTATGAATTGGACAACAACAACCAAGTCACCACCTACTGGGATTTTCACGGAGAATTCTCCAATACGTCCAACTTGATTTATGGGGCCGGCTTAGCCACTGGGCTGATATGCTTCACGTTTAACCCGGACTTTTCATCCAACGGGATTCTCTACACGATCCACGCCGAAGGCGGACCAGACAATTCCAATGCAACCGGTACGCCAGAACGCGACCCGGATTTCATGCCGCCCGGATATGTCGCGGGCGACGCGACGTACCACACCGTGATATCCGAATGGACGGTCAGCGATCCAACTGCGACTTCACTGAATGCCGGAAACCTGACGCGGCGCGAAATGTTGAGGGTGGGGCATGTGACCAACAGCTACTTTCATCCGTTCGGCGACTTGCAATTCAATCCGCACGCTGTCAAGGGCGGTTCGGACGACGGAATCCTGTACATATCCGGCGGCGACTGGGCTTTTATCAATGGAGGCGGACCCAATGACAACGACCCTTCCCAGTTGCAGCGGCTGGATTCGCTGGCGGGAACGATGCTACGGATCGATCCGCGCAGTCCCGCGGTTTCGGGCGGACCGGGCGGCAAAGGCGATTACACGATTCCGCTGGACAACCCATTCGTCGATGGGAACCCAAATACGCTGGACGAAATCTTGGCCTATGGCTTTCGCAATGGGCATCGCATGGCCTGGGACGAGATGGGAAACCTGTTCGTATGCGGAATCGGACAGGCGAACATTGAAGAAGTGAATCGTGTTGTGGCTGGCGCTAACTATGGATGGGCAGATCGCGAGGGGACATTCGTCAACGGCAGCGACACCGATGACGGCGGAAACGGAAATGCCAATGAAGTGTTCGCGTTGGACGCGACAGCCGACGATGATGACGACTTTCTATACCCGGTTTTGCAGTACGATCATGGTGAGGGATTTGCGATCGCAGGCGGGTTTGTCTACCAGGGCAGCAATGTTCCGGCGCTCGTCGGCAGGTTTGTTTTCGGTGACATCGTGCGCGGGCGAATCTTTGCCGCAAGCGTTTCTGAGATGCAATCCATCAACTTAACCGACCCGACGACCACCGGGGCGATTGAGGAGATTCAATTGTTTACGGTGGGTAGCAATGGCGCTGAGTTCGACGTTGAATTGCGCAGTGACTTGACCAATGGTGCCGTTTCCGATTTACGGTTTGGAGCCGACCGAAACGGCGAGCTTTATGTACTGACCAAGTATGATGGCATGCTGCGCGGTCTCGGTCCGGTGCCTGTCGATACAGATGGTGACGGTCTAATCGATGCCCTTGATGACTGTCCAATCAACAAACCGGATCAAGCAGTGGACGCCGGTGGTAGACCGTTGGGCGATTTTGATTTCGACTGCCAGGTGGGCATAGCCGATCTCGGAATACTCGTTGCCAATCTCACCGGTCCATTGGGTGAATCTTGCGGAACCTTGGGCGATATTGATGACAACTGTCAGATTGATTTAATCGATTATTCGCTGCTTCAGTCAAACGTCCAACCGTAATTCAAACAGTAAGCCATAATATCGCTTCGTTTACCAACTCAGCCGCCGGCTAGTACGATGATCCCAGCAACTCCTTCACCATCGCATCGGCACCGTACACTTTCTTGAGCGACTCGATGATCGCCCGACTGTCTACGTGAACGCCGCGGGCTTGCTCCTGTGTGAACTGGATGTCCCAGATCAGCGCCTGGATGTTGCCGTCGAAGATGATGCCAACGATTTCGCCTTCGCGGTTAATCGTTGGGGAACCGCTGTTGCCACCGATGATGTCGCACGTTGACACATAGTTGAATGGAACGGCCGCATCAAGTTTCTTCTCTGCTTTGAGCCAGCTAGCTGGAAGCGTGAACGGGTCGGCATTCTTGTGTTCACGCGAGAGTTCGAATCCGCCGCCAATGGTCGTGGTGTGCGGGATGGTTTTGTTCTGCTCGCGGTACGCTTTGACCGTTCCGAACGAGAAACGCAGCGTGCCCGTCGCGTCCGGGTACACCGATTCGCCGTATTTGGCGTACATGGCTTTGGCGATGCGGGTGTAGGCGTCGGCTTCTACGCTTTCCCATTCGTCTTCGATTTGTTTCCGCAACGGGCGCGCGTACCCTTCGAGCAGTTTGGCGTAGAGGATCATCGAGTCCTTGCTGCTGCTGATCGCATCCTTACCGCCGTCGAGCAGGCGCTGGCGCTCGTCCTGGTCGGCGAGTTTCGTTCCACCCAGAATGGCAGCCGCCCGTTCTGCCGGTCGCTCACCATTGAGCGCCGCCCGGACAATCGCGTGGTCACCGCCGAGCATACGGGCCATCCTTGTGAGGGCATCGGTGAGGACCATCTGTTCGAGTTCGGGATAGATCGGGCCGGTCGCGAGGATGCTGCGTTTGATGCTTTCCAGATTGGCGTCGCGGTATTCGCTGAGTCGTTCGGCATCGGGTTTGTCGAGTTCTTCGGCCATCCGCACGAGATGCTTGGCCACGCGGAACTGTGTGGGCATGCGCATGCGGCGGTTCTCGGCGAGGTAGTACGCAGGGAAGACGTTTTCGGTTTTTTGGATCGCGTCATGAATGTCTTTCCACGGATCGCCCCATTCTGCTTTGCGGGCTGGGTCTTCGTTGACGAATGCTTTGAGTTCGTTCTCGATGGCCAATTTCTGTTTCATGGTGTTGGCATCGAGCAAGCCTTCAAGAATTCCTGTAAAGGCTTTGCGCCCGTTTTGGACGCCGTGAAGCATGTCGGTTGCGATGCGGCGATGTTCTTCGCTCCTGGCTTGAAACTGGAAGAGTTCGACTTCGAGTTGATTGTAAGCGGCTAGGATCATCGGCAGTTCGATATCGCGAAGCAGACCAAGATGGGCAGACGTGTTAATTCGCTGCGTGCGGTACGGGTGACCGACGACGAAGACGAGATCGTTTTCAGAGACGCCACTGTCGCACCATTTCAAGTAAGAATCGGTCTTGGCTGGCTTGTCATTTTCGTACGCGCGGAAAAATGCGACGTCGAGGTTGAAGCGCGGATACCCGAAGTTCGAAATGTCACCTCCAAAAAAAGCAATTCCCTGTTCCGGGGCGAAGACGAAACGCACATCGGTGTAAATCTTGTAGAGATAAAGGTGATACTGGCGGCCGCCATAAAGTGTGACGATTTCCGGATGCAAACCCGTTTCGTCTTTGGCGGAATTTTCGATTTCCGACTTGGCGGCATCGCGCGCGGCGGAAGATTCAGCGGCTGACATACCTGATTTGGATGCTCCGTGGATTTTTTCGGTGACGTCGCGAATCTCCACGAGAGAAAACAACTCCAAACCCTCGCACTTGAGTTCGGCGTTGTGGGTGGCTGCATAGTAACCGTTCTTGAGATAGTCGTTTTCGGCGTCACTGAGTTTGGCGATCGCGGTGGCACCAACGTGGTGGTTGGTCATAATTAAGCCATTCGGCGAAACAAACGAAGCACTGCCACCGCGACCGAATCGCAGGCACGACTTGCGTACGTGGTCCACCCACGCCTGATCCGGTTCGAATCCGTAAGTCTTCTTGAGATAGTCGTTCGGAAGGCGATTGGGCAGCCACATGCCTTCGTCACCAACGGTGATTGACGGACTTGTAGATATCATGATCGCACTCAATATTACGAGACAGCGGCAATTTAAGAGACAGTGGTTTCGCATGGCAGTACCTCGTTTTGTTTCTCAAGACGCCTCATTCGCTGAGGTGAATTGGCTGTAGGATCAATTGGAACGATCGGAATAGGTTAGCAATTGAAGTTCTTTGTGTCATCCTGATACGAGCATGGCGAAATTTGCGAAGCAGTGGTATGCTTTTCGCCAACAGGCAATGATTCATGCAGGAAAACCTACGTTAATGGGATTGGGTTGAAATGAATGATACTCCACGGATCGTGGCGTTTGCAGGAAGCACACGCACAGGTTCTTACAACAAGAAACTCGTCAAGATTGCTGCACGCGGTGCGGAAGCGGCTGGTGCCCAGGTCGATTTTGTGGATCTGCGTGATTTGAATCTGCCCATATTCGATGAAGACCTTGAATCCGAAAACGGTCCGCCCGATGGCGCGACGCATTTTAAGGCGTTACTAAAGGCGTGCGATGGATTTCTGATTTCATCGCCTGAGTACAATAGTTCGCTGTCGGCAGCTCTGAAGAATGCGATTGATTGGGCGTCACGGCCAGCTGAGGGCGAGAAGCCGTTGGAGGCGTTCGCTGGGAAAGTGGCTGTGATCATGAGCGCATCGCCGGGCGGGCTTGGCGGTTTGCGCGGGTTGGTACATTTGCGGGCGATCTTGGGCAACATTCAAGTCATTGTCTTGCCAAACCAGCATGCCGTTTCCAATGCTCACGAAAATATTGGTGACGACGGTCAAATTGGCAATTCCGACCTTCGTGCCAAAATCGAAGGCTTGGGGGCGACACTGTGCGACGCTTGCCGGAAGTTGGGTCAGTGATTGTGCACCGACGGATGAAGTATTGTCGAAATACAAATTCATCATTGGGTTGAATTCGAAAGATCGTGGCGATGAAGATATTGATACCTGTATTGGCAGTCCTGCTCGGCGTGTTCGCGTACATCAAGTTTGCCATGGAGGATGCACCGCAAGAAGAGGACTCGCCCCCCGCGCAGTCTGTCGTTCCGATTTGGCAACAACCGATTCCGCAGGGCACCAAGCTTGTCGAAGCCGGGTTGGCGAAAATCAACGTGAAACTGGTGCGTCGCAACGAAGGCGATCGATACTGGATGGATTTTCACGTCACCGAGGAGCATGGTTACATGGTGGATGGGATCACCGTTCAATTCTGGTATCGTTTCCAAGACGAGGAAAGCGGCGATATCATCGCTGATCCGCACAAAGTGAATTACTTTGTGAAGCAGCGATTGGGTTTCAACGAAACGTTGGTCGAATCGACACCGCTTCTGGAGTTGGAATTCAATCACATCGCCCGCGAGAGAGTCGGTGCGAGTACTGGGGAAAACTGGGGGACACGCGTGATCAAGTACGTTCGGGCGATGGAGAAAGTTGAAACTGATTGATCTTCATGATCCAAACGAATCAATGACCTAAAGGATGAATATTGGAACAAACCCGCACATGTCGATGACATGCGCGGGTTCGTCTTGAATGATAATCGCCGATATGACAATCACCAACAACTGGCATGGCATGTTGCCACAAAATTTAGCAGGAGCCCAAACTATTCGCCGTCTTTGCTCTTTGCGTCTGTGCCATCTTTCGTTGCTTCTGTTTTGACCACTGCTGCTTTCTTGATGACGACGGGCGTTTTTGGCGTCACAGCACCGTCACGGGTTTTGTACTTTTCGTGCAGGATACATTGGGTCGTTCTAATTTTCTCGACGATGTCCTGGCCCTCAACAACTTTTCCGAATGCGGCGTACCCGGGATAGCCCGGACGATGGTCGAGGATTCTGGTGTTGTCCGTTACGTTGATGAAGAACTGGACCGTTGCCGAATCGGGGTTTGGCTTGCGGGCCATTGCGATGGTGTATTTGACGTTTTTGATGCCGTTGTCCGACTCGAGTTTGATCGGTGCTTTCACGCCTTCGGTTTTTTCGACCATGTTTTCATCGAAACCGCCGCCCTGAATCATGAAGTTGGGCATCACGCGGTGAAAGATCATGCCTTCATAGAATCCATCGTTGACGTAACCGAGAAAGTTCTTGACGGTGATCGGAGCCTTTTCGGCGTCGAGTTCGACCACAAAATCGCCGAGCGTCGTGCTGATTTTGACGCGCGGGTTGGCGGCAGCGTCGTCTGCCAATGTAGCAATGGGTATCGTCAAGACAGCCAACATCGCCAAGCCCAAACTCAAACACATTCCACGTTTCATGACAAATCACTCCCTTAGGTGTTAGATGATTTCTTCTTCGACCGAAGCCGCAACCGTCGACCGATCGAATGGGGATCATACAAACGCATCGAGCCGGTCGCAATTAATGCCATCATAATGATTGACTCAACCGCTACCGCAAAGGATAGTACCGCTGCCAGAATTTCAAAACTGGCTGTACTCCTTCGGAATACCGATTTGGCGCTGAAGAAACCCATCTCATTGTTGAAGAACCGCAATTTCGTGTTGCTGTGGTGCGCGTATTTCATCAGCGCGATGGGGGACCATCTTTCCGAAATGGAGATTCTGCGGATGCAGAATGCCCTCGGCGCGGACGTTGATATCATCCCGCTGCAAGCGCGGATGATGTTCGTTTTCTTCGTGCCGTTCTTTCTGCTCGGTCCGTTGATGGGCTTGCTTGCCGATCGCTATCCGCGCCGCGGCTTGATGATTTTTGCCGATCTTGCCCGCATCGTGTTGATGCTTTTTTTTGCGACGCTCATTATTGCGCTCAGACCATATTCCGAGGACTGGGGGCCCTACCTGCCGCTGTTGCTGGTGGGAATCTTCGCTGCGATGTTTTCGCCGGCGCGCTCGGCGATGTTGCCGACTCTGATCGAGCAGGATCAACTCGTTGAGGCGAACGCGCTGATACGGGGCGTGGGTGTTTTGGCGACAGTCATCTCTGCCGTGCTGGGTGGCTGGCTGGCTGACAACATGCCTGGTGTCGCCTTCAAAGCGGACGCAGCCACCTTCGCCTTAAGCGCCATTCTCGTTTTTTTTATCGTCGCGCCGAAATCGGATCGCACGCAAGACGCTCAAGAAGAGCGGTTCATCCCGCAAATTGTCGGCGGTGTGCGTTACGTTTTGTGTCATCGTCGCGTGATGCAGTTGATCGTGTTCGGCACGGTGTATTGGTTCAGTGCGGCTGGCCTCAACAGCATTGTCCCCGCGATCGTGAAGCATTCGTTCGGCCTCAAATCGTATCAGGACGTTTCGATGTTTCGGGCGTACCTGGTCGTCGGAATGGTTTTGGGTTCGGGCGTGCTGTTCGTCTTGAAAGATGCCCTGCGGAGTGAGGTGGCAATTACTTGGTCGCTGATCGGCGCGGGTTTGGCGGGCACGTTGATGGCCGTCAGCACGATCTCGTGGTGGAACGACACCTTCGCGTACGTGTTGGGAGCTGGCGGAATCATGATAGCCGGACTGTTTGGATCGGGTTTGATCACCAGCTACAACGCGCTGCTTCAGCGCATCGTTCCGGACCGTTATCGCGGGCGGGTCTACGGTGTACTCGACTTGTGTACGATGTCGGGGCTGCTGCTGGCGTGCGGCGTGTTGGGAATTCCGCATTGGGAAAGCATCGATCGCTGGTGCGGTTTGATCGCGCTGGGTATCGGAATGTTGATGCTGGCGTTTGGCGTGACGTCGCTTGTTATTCGGCACATCAATCAGCCGGACCCCATCGGCTTATCGATCACCCGCGGTTTCAACGAATTCTTCTGCCGGTTTTGGTACAAACTCAAACGCGAAGGGCCCTGCACAGTTCCGCGCGAGGGTCCAGTCATTATCACCGCCAACCATTCGGCAACGCCCGATCCGCTGATGATCTACGCCGAATGTCACCATCGCCGCATCAGTTTCCTGATCGCGAAGGAGTACACGGGCATACCGATCGCGCAGTGGTTTGTCGGTTCGATCGATTGCATCCCCGTCGAGCGCGACGCCAACGACGCCAACTCGGCACGCGAAGCATTGCGACGTCTAAAGAACGGTGATGCCCTCGGCATCTTCATCGAAGGCCGCATCCCCGATCCGGGCGAGGTGGCCGAACCCAAGAACGGTGTAGCGATGCTTGCCCTTCGATCAGGAGCCACCGTGATACCCGTAGGCATCAGCGGGACGGTCTATCGCGATGGCATCGCGGCAGGATTCTTTGCACCGCATCGAGCCACCATCCGCTTTGGCGAACCGGTTGACCTGTCCGAATTCCCCAGCAAACCATCCTCAGAAGAATTGAATGCAGCCACCAAGAAAATCCACGGTGCTATTCTCGATCTCGCCGAACCCGAAAAGCGTGAGGCACGCGATTAAGAATTCAGTTGAACCGTGCAGCGCTTTCTTCGTATTTTTGATAGCACAGTCGCGCCCGTCGAATTGAAGTTCATTCGCATTCATTGAATCTGCAAGTGAAAACGAACCGGCATATGTTTGAGTCTATGAGAGTAAGACATTTGTTCATTTGGGCGGTCACGATTTGGGCGTTTCCGATGAACGCCGCTTGTCAGGTGAATGGCGGGGCGTTTTCGGCGGTGGGGTCGGATACGGTGCCTCGGTTCTTTCATGCGGGCGGGCGACTTTTGCATGGGCCAGTGATGATTTCCGGCGGGCTTAATCTCAGCATCATTCCGCCGACGTTGATCTCGCGGGCTGACGTTTCATTCTTCGATCCTGATACGCAAACCTTCTCGTCGCAGTTTGTTCCGCTCGATGGCGGTGGGCCGACGTTTCCGAGTTTGACCGTCGCCCGCAGTAGCCACACGCAAACGACGCTGCACGATGGGCGCGTTTTGATTGCCGGTGGCGATGTCAATGCGATGGGGACGAGTCCGGGTGCAGCGTTCGACGGGGTTGAACTGTTCGATCCGTGGACCGGTGAGTTCGCGACCGGACCAAGCATGGCCGCCTCGCGTTCGATGCACACCGCGACGCTGCTGCCCGATGGGCGGGTGGTGGTGGCTGGCGGATCGTCGTGGCAGATTTTCGATCCGGCTGACGATACGTGGTCGAGCGACTTGCCGCTGAATGCGTCGCGAAAATCGCATGCGGCAGTCCTGCTTGAAGACTATGCGGGCGCGGTTGGCGACGACCGTGTGCTGCTGATTGGGGGGAGTGGTTCCGCGCCGACGAGCCTTGAATTGTTGGACCCGTCGCTGGAAGCGGCTGCGTTGATGACGACGACGCTTTCGGTTAGTGTCGATGACTTGGCTGCGACTGCGCTGGCGGATGGTCGCGTGTTTATCGTCGGTGGGCAGAACGTTTCGACGGGCAACACGGTTGCGAATACGTATCTGTACGATCCGGTGGAAGACAGCATCGTCGCCGGTGCGGATGTGCCCAATCAATCAGGCGGGATTGCCGATCACCAGATCGTTCGATTCGCCGATCGGGTGGTGATCTTCGGCGGTGAAGAGCAGCAGGGCGGGGTCGATACGATTCTGAATTACGCGGCGATCTTCGACGCATCGACCGAACAGTGGTTAGCCGACGGAATGATGATCAATCTGCACGACGATTTCGTGACGGTGCGCCTCGGCGTGTGTGAACTGTTGATCGTCGGCGGTGGGGTACCGTTTCTTGGGCAGGAGTTCCCGTCGGCAAGCAGCGAAGTGTTCACGCTGAGCGATGCGGACGAATGCCTGTACGGCGATCTGGACAATGACGGCGACGTCGATGAATTCGACTACGACCGCTTCGCCCCATGCATCGCTGGCCCGCAAGAGAACCAACCGCCAACAGAATGCCAACACCTCGATTTCGTCAATTCCGATCTGGACACCGACAAAGACGTAGACCTAACCGATTTCTCAACCTTCGCCGAATCGTACGAAACCCCGTAGGGCGCGTCCCGGACGCACCTGCTGAGATTCATCGACACATCCAAACCTTAGCCAGCCGCCAACCAGAATCGCCTTCAACGAAGTCCATATGCAAGTGTCCGTATTCGTGCCCGCCAAGCGTGAACGTTTCCTTGTCGGCTTGGGCGTATTGACGTTTGAACAGTTCGTTGTAGTCGAGGTACTTATTCTGAGCGACGAGTGATCGGAACATTTCCTTTGTAGGTGATTCGCCATCGACAAGTCGGCAGAACGCTTCGTAATCTGAGGCTTCAAAAGTTTCGGTGATTGATTTGACGAGATTTGGCAAAGGCGGACTCGGCGCTTTGTTCGATAGAATTGCTAACCATGCCATTGCGGCGATTGCGATGAAGACGGCGAGATTCTGATAGACTTTTGCAGTTCGTGATTTCATAGTCGCCTTCCTACCTTATTTGCCGTCTGCCAGTTTTTGACGCTTGTTTGGGCGATTGGTTCCCGGCGAAATTCATTGACGGTTTAGCAGGTGCGTCCGGGACGCACCCTTCAGTTTTGCTTATATCGATACTGTGTTAGCGGCTTGCGCGGTGTTGAAACCGCAATTCGACCGGGTGGTACAAAGATTTGTCTCGACAGGTGGAACCATCGAAGCTTGAAACGCGTCTAATGGTCGGGACGTCGCGGATCGTCCCGATTACTCCTGCGGGGGCTGAATGATGAGACAACCGATCAGTGTACTGGATCGCGTGCGTGTGGCATCGCCGTGTCACGAGTCGTGGGCGGCGATGACCGGTGACGAGCGTGTGCGTCATTGCGAGCGGTGCGATTTGAACGTTTACAATCTGTCAGAGATGGATCGAACCGGTGCGGAGGAACTCATTCGCAATAGTGAAGGTCGGATGTGCATTCGGTATCACGCTCGGGCTGACGGAACGATCATCACACGCGATTGCCCGGTGGGGCGCGGCTTGGTCTTACGACGCTTTAGGCGAATTGCCGCGTGCGTTGTTGGAGCATTCGGCGCGTTGATCGGGACAGCGTTTGCATTAGCTGGTCCAATTCCGTTTCGCGAGATATCGCCGTTGCGAGACATGAAAGCGTTTGCCTACATTTGTGATCGCCTCTCCCCGAGGCAGATCCAAGTAATGATGGGAGTTATGGCATCGGTACCTCCACCAAAGAATCTCACGAATCAAAATCCGGGGTACGCGACTTCACACAAAAACGTGGGCGTGACTGCTGAGGAAAAATGAGCTGCTAGCTTATTCGTCGCACAAATAAGGGATTTCTATAATGTTTCGTTTCGTCATTGGTTTCACGTCGCTTTTCTTCGCCATCGTTATTTTTGAAATGTTGGGTTCTCAGTCTCGAATCGTACAAATGTTTCCCAAACTCCTTTGGCGATGGGTACTGTTGGTTGTTATTGCGCCGAGTTTCTCAGTAATGGCTATTGCGATTATGGCGCATCATTTGCGGCCGATGCGAATGTTTCAGCCGAAGGCGACTGGTACACTCGGACCGATGCAGTTTGGATTAATCTTGGGATTGATTGTCGCTGTGTTAATACCGTTTGCGCTAGTTTGGCTGGTGCGTTGGGTTGATGAGGCGTTTATTCCCGCATTGGTGACTGGGGTTGTGTCGATCCCCGCCCTGACGCTGGTAGCCCGACGGTGCGTCCCAGGATATTGCGTTCGCTGTGGTTACGACATTCGCTGTTCGCTCGATAGCAACCGTTGTCCGGAGTGCGGGGCGATTCCGATGGGTGGGTAACAGGTGCGGCGAGCCGCACCCTACACCTGTACATTCCCATTCCCTACGCCCACTGGATCAGGCTTAGGTTGTATTGGTCTGAAACGTCTGGCATTTTCGGAAGAATCCTTACGGCGTAGGCGTGTTCGCCGCTTCGGTGGCAGGGTAGGTTGCCGGTGAAGTGGGTGATGCCGTCGCCGTTCTTTGATTCTAGGGCCATCGGTACCACGTCGCCTTCTTCGATGATGCCGTTGGGTGGTTTCGGGCCGTGGTATAGCTGGACGGATACGTCGTTGGGGTTCACGTCGCCCAATCGCACAGCCGCTTTCACCGTCATGTTGGTACCGACCTTCACTTCTCCTGTTTCCACCGCGTCGAACGATTCGATGGAGACGGTTTTCCATTGATCGGCGATTTGTCGATTCCATTCGGCGAGGCTTTTGGCGGCTGCGAATTGGTCTTCGATCAAGTGTAAGCCGTTTTTCATCGCCGGCATATACAGTCGATTGACGTATTCGCGTACCATGCGTGCCGCGCTGAACTGGGCGGTGCAGCTTCGCATCGATTCCTTCATGCGGGCGATCCACTTACGGGGTAAGCCGTCGGCTGATCGGTCGTAGAATTCGGGAATGATCTCGCGCTCGAGTGACTCGTAGATCGATTCGCTTTCGACTTGGTCCTGGTATTCGGCGCTGTCGTAAATCCGATCGTCGCCGATGTTCCAACCGTTATCGCCTTTGAACGCCTCCGCCCACCAGCCGTCCAGCACCGAGAAGTTGATACCACCGTTCGGTGCGACCTTCATGCCACTGGTGCCGCTGGCTTCGAGCGGTTTCGTCGGCGTGTTCAGCCAAACGTCGACGCCCTGCACGAGGAAGCGGGCGATGCCCATGTTGTAGTTTTCAATGAACACGAACCGCGTTTGCAAGTTGGCGTTGCGGGCAAACTGCACGAGACGCTTGATGAGTTCTTTACCGAGGTTGTCGCGCGGATGGGCTTTTCCGGCGAAGACGAACTGCACGGGGCGTTCGGTGTTGGTGAGAATATTGAGCAGGCGCTCTTCGTCGGTCAGCAGCAACGTCGCGCGCTTGTACGGAGCGAAGCGTCGCGCAAATCCGATGGTCAGCGCTTCGGGGTTGAGCATCTCGTCGGTTTCGGCGACTCGGGCGGGCGATGCGCCGCGATTGATCGCTTGCTTACGAAGGTGCGCACGGGCTGCAACCACGAGTTGTTCGCGCCGTCGTTCGTGGGCGAGCCACAACTCGGCGTCGGGAATGTCATCGACAAGGTTCCAGATGTCGCCGTCGTCGGGCTTTTCGGTCCAGGTCGGTCCGAGATAGCGTTCGAACAATCTTTCTAGATCGGGCGACAGCCATGATCGAACGTGAACGCCGTTGGTGACCGATGTGATCGGAACCTCGGCCACGGGGACGTCGGGCCAGTTTTCTTGCCACATTTCGCGGGCGACGCGGCCGTGTACTTTGCTGACGCCGTTGCTGTATCGCGAAAGATGCAGGGCGAGCGTGGCCATTGAAAACGGCTTCTTGGCGTCGGGCGTGGTTGAAGTCTGGCCCAATGTGATGAGTTCATCCATGCTTGCGCCGATGCGCTGCACGTAGGGTTGCAAATAGCGGGTGACGAGTTCATGGGGAAACGTGTCAATGCCGGCTGGTACTGGCGTGTGGGTGGTGAAGATGGTCGAGCCAGCGACAGCTTCTTTGGCCTCGGCGTAGGATAAACCGGCATTTTCAACCAGGTGGCCAATCCGCTCCAATGCGAGAAACGCAGAGTGTCCTTCGTTCATATGAAAGACCTTCGGTTCCAACCCGAGGGCACGCAGCGCGCGTACGCCGCCAAAACCTAGGGCGACTTCCTGACGGATGCGCATTTCCTGATCGCCGCCATACAGGCGCGTGGTGATAACGCGGTCGTCCGGATGGTTTTCAGAGATCGCGGTGTCGAGCATGTAGAGTCGCGCCCTCCCGACGTTGACCTGATAGACCTGCGCGGTGACGTCTCGTTCACCGACCGGAAATGAAACGCGCACCGGCTTTCCGTCTTTGTCATGAGCCAACTCGATCGGCAGGTGGTGCAATTCCAATTCGGGGTAGTCTTCAAACTGCCATCCGTCATTGGAGAGGAATTGCTGGAAGTAACCTTGATGATATAGCAGCCCGACGCCATACAACGGCGCACCGAGATCGCTGGCTGACTTCATGTGATCGCCCGCAAGGCAACCCAGCCCGCCCGAGTACACGGGAAGTGATTCGTGCAGACCGAATTCCATCGAAAAATATGCCAGGCAATGCGATGCGTGTTCTGGAAACTGCGACGAGAACCACGTCTTCGCCGACATGTATTCTTTGAACGATTCTTCAACGCGTTCCAATTGGGCAAGGTATGCGCTGTCTTTGGCGAATTGTTCGAGGCGTTGCTGCGGGATGATCGAAAGCAACTTCGCTGGATTGTGCTGAACGTCGGACCAGAGCTGGCGGTCTAGTCGCTCAAACAAGAGCGCGGCATCGTAATTCCAAGTCCACCAAAGGTTATATGCGAGCTTCTGAAGTCCGGCGAGCGGTTCGGGGACCGACGGGACCACTTTGAATTTCTTGATGTTGTACATCGAAATTTGCTTCCCTTTCATCTGTTGATGCTGCGTCCTTGCAATCATCGACACATTCTTATGGTTGGCATATCGCCATTCTTGACTGGGCAGATCAGAACCGGAAAAACCCGGTCAAGTTCGATTTTGCCGCGACAGTGATTATCGGTCCATTCTTGGATTCGGGCGATTCATTTCCGTGGGCAATCGTATGAATTCCGGAAGCGAATCTCATCGTTCCGATCCGTGTCCATTTCTGGATGATTGCATTCAACGACGCCCCAATGGTCAAGCCTGATTTGATGGACTTGGTTGTCCATGGCGGACGGGCCTTTCGATGGGGCCTGCAAACTAGCCTGCCAAGTCGGTTCCTGGCCGTGCTGCGGCTTTTGGGGTCGGTTGCTTTCGGATCGGTGACCGGTATCATGGCACGGCTTATCCAGCTTGGATTTACGATCTCGCACGTCGCTCTGAAGGAGTCCATGCGGCCATGATGAAGTTCTTTCGCAAGTACAATCGTCATCTTCTGGCGGTCTTTATGGCCGGTTTGCTCGTGATCTGGTTGGGCCAAGCCGCACTGGAAGACATGCTCAAAGTTGACCAGTCTGGTGCCGTGTTGGCAACCTCCAAGTATGGAAAAATCACAGGCGGCGATACTGAACTGGCCAAGAACCAATCCGAATTGCTTCAGCGATTACGTCGCATGCATGCGGTTGAGGGACAGTTGCCACCAGCCCTGTCCTGGGAGAACACTTTCAGGAACCCCGGCGCCGCCCCTGGCGATCAATTGGATGTCATTGATTGGATATTGATGAAACGGGAAGCCCAAGCCATGGGGGTGTCGATTTCGACAACTCAAGCCAAACGCCAGTTGATCGGACGACTCAGAACCAACGAGAAGAACATCGAACAAGTTGCAGCGATTGTCGGCGTTATTCCTGATCGGTTTTATGAAGCGTTTGCCGATGTACTCACCGTCGAAAGATCAGTGTTGATGTTCCAAAGGGCGGCGATGCCTTCGGAGATGACGCTTCGACGGACGGCGAAGAACGCTCTTGAACAGGCATCGATTGAGCTCATTAAAATACCGGCATCCGTGTTCGTCGATTCGGAGCAAACATTTTCTGACGATGAAATTGCGGCCCAATTTAAGGAATATAAGGACAAGCACGCCGTTTCAGGTGGTGTTGAGTTCGGATACTACATCGAACCGTCTATCGATTTGCAGTACATTCGGATCGATCCCGATCAGGTGATGGCAGGCATTGCCACCAGCGATGACAGCATCGAACGGCAGGCGTTTCGATATTGGCAGCAGAATAAAGAAACCGACCAGCGATTCAGAATTTCAAACGAAGAGTTGGCAAAGCAGTTCAAGAAACAACAAGAAGCCACTTCAAATGGTTTGACCCCACCGCAGTTAAGTTTGTTCGTGGAAGACTTCTCGGAAGCACGAGAGGCTGCGATTGAAGCTGTTAAAACGCAAAAAGGCGCGAGCGAAGCCAATCGCATAGCCACGGAGCTTGCCCGTAAGCTGGCTGACCCGTGGTATGACATCCGCGTGGCCCAGACCGAATATCAGCCCGCGCCCGATGAGGTCAAAGACATTGGTTATTATGACGAGATCGTCGCGTCCGTTTCGGCAGCGAAACGTCATGCCGATGCAGTCGAAGTGGGATTGATTACCGACGTCGACCAGTACACGCTTGCGCAAACCGATCGGGTGGGAACAGCCAGGCTTGAAATGGCTGATGGTCGCTATCTTCCGATCGATGCGTTGGCATTTAATGTCGAAGGATTGGAAACGATCCCTGACGATGCGAACATCGATCGATCGTTGTTCCTGTCTCAGTGGCAAACGCAGGTCAAACCGCTGGTTGACGAAGACGGGGCGATGTACCTGTTCCGTGTCACTGAATTCCGTGAAGGTCGTGAGCCTGAAAATGTCGAAGAAGTTCGCGATCGTGTCATCGCAGACTTGCGACTAAGTGCCGCAATGGAGCGAGCCAAAGAAGCGGCTGAAAGAATCGCAGCCAGCGATACGGGCGGTCCGCTTGAAGACCTTTGGAGTGGCGAAACAGAGTTGCAGGATAAAATCACTCCGGATCAGGGTGGATTTTCAGCCCCACCAGCATTTGCGCGTCAGCGAAAGTTGCTGGAAGGACAGTCGATCGATATTCCCGGCATCGGGCAGGCGTCGAGAGAATTCGTTGAAAAAGTCTTTGAAGTCGCAGCCGATGCAGAGAATTCAAAAGCAGTTACGGCTGAACTTCCTGATCAAGCCGCTTGGGCTGTCATCAAAGGGAAGTCGCTGTTTCCAGTGTATGAAGAAACGTTTGCGTCTCAGAAGAATGAGATTCGCCAACAGATCGGGATGCTCAATTCTCGCAAATTGATTTTTTCGGAATGGATGAGTAAGAAGAAAATCCAGGAACGAACTGAATTTAAGCGCTCTAACGATGCCTGATTTGTGCGACCGACTGGTTGCTGACCTGCAAGTGATTTTGAGTCCGCAGCACGATTGGATTTGCAGCAAATGCAGCACTGCGAAATATGTGAGACTCTGCGTGAATTTGGTGTGTCAGCTAATTCTGGCCGGCGCGCTTGCGAAGCATCGCATCGATGAATCCGCTTAGATCGCCATCCAGTATCGCGTCCACATTTCCATCTTTGAATCCCGTGCGCTCGTCCTTCACCTGTCGGTAAGGTTGTAGCGTGTAGGTACGGATTCGATATCCCCACCCGATCTGACCCTTTTCACCGTACATTTTGGCAAGTTCGGCATCGCGCTTGGATTGCTCGACGTGATACAGCTTGGCAGCGAGCATCTTGCGGGCGGCTGCTCGGTTCTTGTGTTGGCTTCGATCGCTTTGACACTGCACGACGACGTTGTTTTCGAGGTGCGTGAGTCGAACCGCCGACGACGTTTTGTTGACGTGCTGACCGCCCGCACCGCTGGCACGGTAGGTGTCTTCGCGAACGTCCTTGTCCCAGTCGATGTCGATGGCAATGTCGTCAATTTCCGGTTGCACATCGACGCTTGCAAAGCTGGTCTGACGCTTGCCTTGCGCGTTGAATGGGCTGATGCGTTCCATCCGATGCACGCCCATTTCGCATGACATTAAACCGTATGCATATGGGCCTTTAACGTGGAGGTTGACGGATTGGATGCCGGCTTCCTCGCCTTCCTTCATGGCGAGTTGCTCGACATCGAACCCGTTTCGCTCGAAATAGCGAAGGTACATCCGCATCATCATCTCAGCCCAGTCTTGCGCATCGGCTCCGCCGGTTCCGGCTTGGATGTTGAAATAACAATTCTGTGCGTCATGTTCACCCGACAGCAACGTCAAGCGCTCGACACGATCAACCTCTGCATCGATGCCGGAGATTTCAGAGTCCAGTTCAGCAGCCAACTCGCTGTCGGATTCCTCTTGCAGCATTTCCAGCATCGCTTGACTGTCCTCGATGCGGGTGAGCAGGTTGCGCACCGGTTCGACAGCGCTCTTAAGCAACTTGAGTCGCTGGACAGTTTGCTGCGCAGCGTCGGAATCGTCCCAGAAATTTGGGGCGGCCATCTGCGAATTGAGTTCTTCGAGTTCCGATTCTTTGGATGGCAAGTCAAAGAGAGTCCCGGATGGCGATGATCCGGGAAGAAAGGGTTTCGAGGCGGTTAGATGCGTCGTCTATGTTGATGCTCATGTGCTATTGATCACTTTATTGACATAAGAAACAAAGCCTCGGTGCTGTATTGTCACCACCAGCTCGAATTATTCAAGGTCTTGACGAGCAAGAAACGGTGTCTAAGGATTGACTCGCCTGACGCGCCTGATGACGATGTCTTCCGCAGGGACGTCATTGAGCTGCCCGTCGTTTCCTGTATCCACGGCCGCGATTTGATCAACAACCTCCAATCCGTCAATGACACGACCAAAAACCGTGAATGGCGGCGGACCAGTATCTAAGTTGGGGTTGTCTTTCAGATTGATGAAGATCTGACTTGTAGCGGAATCCGCGTCCTGGCCGCGAAGGGCAAATGCGATCGTACCCTCGACATTGCTCTCGCCGTTGTCGGCTTCACTCATGACCGGCTCACGAATGCCTTCTGACTCGACCAAGGGCTCTCCTTTAACCTCTCGTCGAAATCCACCCATCTGGATCACAAAATCTTCGACGACGCGATGCCAAACGATCCCGGAGTAGAAACTGTCGTCGACGTATCGCAAGAAATTTGCACATGTTGCCGGGGCAATGTTGGTGTTGAGTTCTATCAAGATGTCGCCTTCCACACCGCCTTCGTTTTCAATCACGATTTGGGGACGAGTTGAAGGAACCCCCACAACAACTTGTCTGCCCTCTGTGATCACTTCTCCGTCTGGGTTTCGGACTTCGACCTTAAGTACGATGGAATCATTGGAGTTGATGGTTGCAATGGTTTGGGCGTCGTTAGGCGATTCAAAATCGGCGATCCCGTTTGAACTGCTCCAGGAATAGTTGGCGTCAACAGGCACGCCATCTGCGGAAACGGAAAGCTCCACATCAGCCCCGACGATTTGAATGGGCACGGAAGCGGTGATTGTCGCGGTTGGGACGTCCATCGTACCATTCGTATCAGCGTCATCCATGCCATTCGTATCGGCGTCTTCCATGCCGTTTGTATCAACCGACCGAATGTCGTCAGGTGGTGAGACCGGAATCTTGGTTTCGGCCCGCATGACGGATGACATGACCACGTCTTCGTTCGGCTGATCCTGCATGGTGTCCGGATCACCGGTGGGCAATGCTACAATCTCGTCCGCGACGTCCATGCCTTCGACGACCCGCGCAAAAACAGTAAATGGTGGATCGCCGTCATCCAGTTCGCTGTTGTCATCAAGGTTGATGAAAAACTGATTGGATCCCGAGTTTTCGTCCGTACCACGCAGGGCCATCGATATCGCGCTGCGAAGGTTGCTGAATCCATTGAATGCTTCACTTGCAATCATTTCGCGCTGCCCTGGCTTTTCGCGTACCGTGCCGTTGAATCGGTCGAAATTGCCGGTCTGAATTACGAAGTCTGTAACGATTCGGTGCCAAATGATGCCTTCGTAGTATCCGTCGTCTACGTACCGAAGAAAATTTGCACAGGTGTTGGGAGCCGCTTCGGTGAGTAATTCAAGGACCATTCGGCCATTGACTGCACCCGTATTTTCAATGATGACTTGAGGTGCAGTGTCTTCGATTCCCACGACGAACACGTCCTGAACGCCAAACCTTTCGATGCCATTTTCTTCGCCGGAAATGCTGACGCGGAGCCTCACCGAATCAGCAGACATGATGGTTGCCCGGGGATTACGACTGGCTGGATTGTCGAGTTCCGCATCGCCGTTAACGACGGACCATGCGTAGGTCAATTCGCCAAACCCAGACGTGTCGGTGTCAAGCACAGCGTCCAACTCGGTGGTCTCGCCAATTAACCGAAGCGATTCGGTTGAGGTTGCAGTGATCTCGAGATCGCCACCGACAAGCACGCGCACGAACGAGGCATTGCTCTGTCCGGATCGGTCCGTCGCAAGTACGCGAAACAGATATGGCCCGTTGACTGCCAACGGTCCGACTTGAATCAGGGCGCTGGTGTTGGCGTCGGTCAGTTCAAACGTCGATTCGTCGGGTTGATTTTCGAGGCTCCAACGGAAACGATAGGGTGTGAGTCCGCCAGTGGCAGTCGCGAGCAACTCGAATCGCTCGTCGAGTGGGACAACAAGATCAGGTCCGGCGTCCGCATCGAGTTTTTCCGATTGTGGTGCAACAATCAACTCACAAGCTGCAACCGACAACAACGTGCAAGCAAGTGCCAGATAATAGGTTGGCCGGATTTTGACGTTGTGTTTCATGATTCCTCAAAGGTTGAGTTAGCGGTCCGACGGGGTATAAAACATTCCAATGGGTTATCGTCCATCGTGCGGTCCAGATGTAGCAAGCTCTGATCGGCGAATCCTGATAATTACTTGACCTGAATGGCTTTACGGGTGTGTTGCTTTCCCCGATGTTTCACCGCCAGGCAGGTTCGACATCGTCATTATGGTATCCCGTGAGCAATGTCTCGTCGAGTTGAACTGCCTGATATGCGGGTTTCCGGGAGTGAAACAGCCTTTTGGGTCATCGAACCAATTCTTCCACTTTTTGAGCTGCCATGAGCCAAACCAATCTGATGTATGAATCGCCGTTGGTCGCGAGAAATGCCTCGCGCGAAATGAGTGAATTGTTCGGAGCGCGTCGGCGAATTGTCGTTTGGCGGTCGCTGTGGCTGGCGTTGGCGGAGGGGCAGCGGGAATTGGGTCTGCCGATTACCGCACGACAGATATCCACATTGAAACGCGGGCTTGAAAAAGTCGATTTCGATGCGGCTGCGAAATACGAATCGAAACTGCGCCATGATGTGATGGCCCACGTTCATGTGTTTGGCGATGTGGCTCCGTCGGCTCGGAGCATCCTGCACCTCGGGGCGACGAGCGCGTTCATCGTTGACAATGCAGACCTGATCATCATGCGCGAGGCGCTCGAGCGCATCGCGATCTGGCTCGCGAGTATCATCGATCGACTTGGCAAGTTCGCGAAACGCTATCGGGCGATGCCGACACTCGGGTTCACTCACTATCAGCCGGCACAACTGACGACCGTCGGCAAACGGGCAACGCTTTGGTGTTGGGATTTTGCCCGTGATCTTGAGGAAGTCGAACTTCGCATCAAGCAGCTTCGGTTTCGCGGCGTTAAGGGAACGACGGGTACGCAGGCGAGTTTTCTTGAGTTGTTTGAAGGTCGCCACGCCAAGGTGAAACGTTTGGAGAAGCTGGTTGCGAAATCGTTCGGGTTTCAAAAATGCGAGCCGGTCACCGGACAGACGTATTCGCGAAAGGTTGATGCGCAGGTGGCAGCGACGCTCGCGGGTGTGGCGCAAAGTGTTCATAAGACAGCCAACGATTTGCGACTCCTGTCGAATTTGAAGGAGATCGAGGAACCGTTTGAAAAAGCGCAAGTCGGTTCGAGCGCTATGGCGTACAAACGCAATCCAATGCGGATGGAACGGGCGACGGGGTTGGCGCGGTTGGTGCTGTCGCTTGCAACGAGTCCGCAGATGACAGCCGCAGAACAGTGGCTTGAACGCACCCTCGATGATTCGGCGAACAAACGGGTAAGCATTCCGGAATTGTTTCTTGCAACCGATGGCATGCTGAAACTGATGCACAACGTCTCGGCTGGTCTCGTGGTTTATCCGAAGATGATTCGGAAACGCATCGACGATGAACTGCCATTTATCGCGACCGAGAATATCATGATGGCGGCATCGAAGGCGGGTGGTGATCGACAGGAATTGCATGAACGCATTCGAGTTCATTCTCACGCTGCCGGCGCGCAAGTGAAACAACACGGTAAGCCGAACGATTTGATCGCCCGCCTCAAAGCCGACGCGCATTTTGACGGCGTCGCATTTGAGAAGGTGCTGGACTCGAGTAAGTACGTCGGACGCGCACCGCAGCAGGTCGATGAGTTTGTGGCGCAAGTCGTTGCGCCCATTCGACGCCGGTACGCACGCAGCAAGAAAGTTTCGTCCCAACTCAGCGTATAGATTGCAAATTCGAATCGGCAGGGGAGAAGTTCTGTGACGCATAACGAACTCATCGGACGGATCAAGGAGACCGCTTATCTGGAAGGCGACTTTCTCTTGCGGTCGGGTCGGCGAAGCAATTACTACCTCGACAAATATCGGTTTGAAACGCAACCGGACATCTTGAAGCACTTAGGCGCGCTCTTTGCCAAACACGTTACGGCCGAAACGACGCGCATCGCCGGGGCAGAATTGGGTGGTGTTTCGCTGGCGGCGGCTGCTTCAATGGAATCTGGCATTCCGTTCGTCATCGTCCGCAATGCCAGGAAGGACTATGGAACCGGCAATGCGTTTGAAGGTTTCATTGAGAGCAGCGACAAGGTGTTGATCGTCGAAGATATCGCCACGACGGGCGGTCAGGTACTTGAAGCGGCTAAGCAGATTGTCAAACTCGGGGCGAGCGTGGTTTCGATCGTTGCGGTGATCGATCGTTTGGAAGGCGCTAGGGAGAACATCGAGGCGGCAGGCTTTCGATTCGAGGCACTGATGACGACAGTGGACCTCGGAATCAAATCTGAGTGAACCGAATCAGTCCTGCGCGTTTCAAGCAATCGCAGTTCGCAATAGTGAAAACGCGAGTCGCGCACCGTATCAACCCTGAAATGGCATATCAACATTTATTCAATTCCCGGTAAGCATCGCGTTACAGTACTGCGGAAAGGATGCAGCTTGTGCACATCGAATAGCGAGTACAAGCCGGCCATTCAAGTGTGGTTCTCAACAAGCGCAATAACCGCGCACATTCGTTTGAATCGAACATAAGCAAAAGAACGATCATCGATTGACGAACCGCGATTGCGGTCAAGACGTCCGGCATTTATTGCCGACAACCCTGTACCACTTTGCGGACCCGCCGGGTTCGCGACTCAAGAGCATGGATGCTTCAACGAGGGTTGGCTCAGGATGAGCGACACGATTGACTATCGCATGACGTTCGGAGAGCGCGCGTCGGGAAAATGGCAGATACCTGCCTTCTTCCTGTCGTTGGCTGCACTCGCGACCGTGGCGCTACAAATCGACTCACCCACCCGCAAGATCGGCATCGACGAAAACCTAAGCCGCATCAACCGCATGATCAACGGGCAGTTGTACGTTCCCGCACTTGATCTCACGCGTCATCTTCAAACATGGGAAGACATCGCCGATCAAGATCGCAGTCGCCTTCATGCATATGAAGCCCGAGCGCTCTTCGAGCGCGCAAGCAATTCTGGAAAGATCACAGCCGAAGATGCCGGTGAAACGCTTGAGCAATACAAGCGTGCGATCGAATTGAGATTTCCCCTGGGCGCGGTGGATCATCGTCGTATCGCCGCATGTCACGAGGCCCTCGGTCAGTCGTTGCTCGCACGAACGCATTATCAGTCGGCTGTCGATATTGGGGTTGCGCCGGCGCTCGCCGATCGTCGCAAGGTGATCAAACTTGGCATGAAACTTACAAGCGTTTCGGAGGATGAAACGTTTGCGCTTTTGGCTTCGTTTTGCGACGATGCAGAAAACTCGTTGGCGGATTTGTACTGGGGAGTCGAAGAGTGGGCGCATTTGCTCGATCGGCAAGGGGCGTCAGAAAAAATTGCAGCGCTCATGGAGCGTTATCGTTCTAAATTCGCTTACACGCGCTTCGCACCACACATTCAATATTTGACGCTACTGGGCCTGCGTGGCGAAGGACGTTACGACGAAACCGAACTTGGGCTGCGAACCCTTCTCAATGAGATCGGCGATGACAATCCGGTTTGGAGCAGAGCGTCGTGGCTTCTGGGGTCGGTGGTGCTTAGCGATGGCGGTGCCCAGCGACCGGAAGAGGCGATCTCGATTTTCAGGAACGTCGTCAACGCAATGCAAGATCGGGATTACGTCACGGCGTCAATGCTTGGGATGGCCGAAGCGTCCACGATGTTGCAGCGTTTCGACGAGGCAAAAAAGTATTACGCGAAAATCATCGACGAACTGCGACGCCCGACGGGTTTGGAGCAGGTCACACATGATGGTGTTTTGGCTGCGGTCGTTGCCAGTGCTGACTTTGCCAACACGAACGACGACATTGAACATGCGATCGGTTTTCTGAAACAGGGTTTATCTCTCGTCGACCCTGAAGACGATGACACGATGTCGCGCGTCCTCAGTCAACTGGGTCGCCTTCAAGCGATCAAGGCTCGGTCCTATCTGGCGCAGAGACCAACCGATGATCTTGCCGAGTCCAACATTGTCGAATCGGGCGATCGGTGGAGCGCAGACAAGTCGCTCGGTTTGTTCAATGAAGCCGGTGAAACTTTCGTCAAGGTGTCATGGCGAAGCACCCTGAATGAAGAGCGGGCCAGCGAGACGATGTGGATTGGGGCTGGTCTGTTCGACGAAGGCGGTAACCACGAGCGGGCGATTGAGATTCTCAAAGCGTTCGTTCGCGATCGCTCCGATGCCGAAATCATTCCGCGCGTGCTGCTTCGATTGGGTAAATCGCTCCAGGCGATGGGCCGATGTGAAGAAGCCATCGACGCTTATCAGCGAAATATCAGCAGTTTCCCGCGATCGCCATTCGCCAATGCTGCGTTGATCCCGCTGGCTGAGTGCATGATGGAACGCGGGGGCGAGTACGAATCCCAAGCCGA
Source organism: Alphaproteobacteria bacterium (assembly GCA_028285105.1). Lineage (GTDB taxonomy): Bacteria > Planctomycetota > Phycisphaerae > UBA1845 > UBA1845 > UBA1845. The sequence goes on along the minus strand of JANQQE010000011.1, from coordinate 750,295 downwards.
AGAAGCCCTTCTTCAAATCAAACGAGATTCGGAAATCTTCACGCCGGATGCGGTTGAATTTCGCGATGCGCTCTTTCTTCTCGGCGAGTTGTACGGTCGCCGGGCTGCCTACGAAAAAGCCATTCCGGTTCTGGAAGAGTTCATTCAACGCTATCCCGACGATCCACGTCAAACCAAGAGTCGGTTCTTGCTTGCGGACGCCTATCGCCAGAGCGCGCTGGCGATCAAAGATGAAGTCCTTCAGCCGGAATTCGTCGGTGAAAGCAAGCGATTACGGTTTGAACTTGACCGCCGGTTTGGTGTTGCGGCTGAGCATTTTAGAAAACTAATCGATGAAATGAGTCAGCGTGAGACGGAACTGGACATACTCGACAGTGTGTATTTGCAGGACGCAAGGCTCTACGAAGCCGCATGTCTTTTCGAACTCGAACGATACGCCGAAGCGCTGAGCTTGTACGAGCGAATTGCGTGGATTTACAAAGATCGACCGGCAGCACTGGGTGCGTATGTGCAGGTGATCAATTGCTACGTTCTTTTGGGAAAGACGAATGAAGCGGCATCTGCTCTGCGTCGGGCGCAGTATCTCGTTGGCGTGATTGACGAGAGATTCTTTGCGGCCAAGGGTGAATTGGAAACTCGTGAAAGTTGGCGACAACACTTTGAATGGGTCGCTGAAGTTCTCGCAGATGGATAGACCGCAACGCGAATCGCCAAAACGCGATTCAATCGTGAAACGCATTCGACCACGGCACAGCAAGGAGGCCAAAATGACTTACGACGAGAAGAATTCATTCAGGCAGGCAACTGAAATCGTTGGACTGCTTTCGAGGCAGCTTTCACTTTACGATCAGTTGACGTCGCTCGCGGTTAAGCAGCGCAAACTCGTCGCGGCGGAAGACACACGTCCGTTGATGAAGGTATTGGCCCAGCGGCAGCGCTTGACGATTGAACTGGACGCCCTCAATGCCCGAATGGCGCCGCTTCGCGACAGTTGGCCGACCGTTCGCGAAGAGTTGGATGCGCAGGATCGCACGATGGCTGACGATTTGATCTCGAAAGTCAACTCGCGGTTGAAGACGCTGCTGGACGGAGATGCAGCCGACGTCGAAATGCTTCAACTTCGCAAACAGCGGGTTGGTATGGAACTCGGAACGGTTCGCAATCGTCGCAAGGCGGTGGCGGCATATCAAAACGCAGGCAACGGTAACACGTCGCAATTCGACCGATTGCACAACGAAGCCTGAAACGCGGAGATCGCAAGCACGTGACGACAGCCACCCAGCACAACTTGACCGGCGGATCGCCCATGTTGGCATCGAAGATCACCCATCGCGAGCGCGAGTTGGGGGCGATCATCAACGCTTACAACGAGGTCACCGAACGACTGAAGCAGTCGCACGATCGGTTGCGCGATCAAGTCGTCCGCCTGCACGATCAACTTGCGGAAAAGAATCGCGAGTTGGCGCGTCGCGAACGGCTGGCTGCACTGGGTGAGATGGCCGCTGGCGTCGCTCACGAAATCCGCAATCCGCTCGGCGGGATTCGACTGTACGCAGATCTGCTCATCAAAGATCTGCGCGAGTTACCGAGTTCGCAGGAACTGGCACGGAAAGTGTCGGACGGCGTTGGTATCCTCGAAAGCATCGTCGGTGACGTGGTCGAATTCGCCGGCGAATCTGAACCAGATGTTGCTCCGCATCGAGCGAGCGCGTTGGTCGAAGAGGCGTTGGGGTTGGCTGCTCCGGCGATCACGTCGCGCGGATGCGATCTGCGCGTCGATCCCATTGCGTCTGACTTGCTGGTAAACGTCGATCCGAATCAAACGTTGCGTGCCTTGTTGAACCTGCTTTTGAATGCGGTGGATGCGGCGGGCGATGGCGGTGAGATTCGCGTATCGGTCGAGCGGAATACACCTGGGACGTACTGCGCATTTGTCATTACGGACGACGGGCCGGGGATCGATCCGGAGTTGATGAATCGGGTTTTTCATCCATTCTTTACGACCAAGTCGTCCGGGACGGGTTTGGGATTGGCGATCGTTCATCGCATCGCAGACGCGCACGGCGGTTCGGTGCGAGCAAGCAATCGCGATGGCGGCGGGGCGACATTTTGTCTATCGCTGCCACTGGCTGACCCCGAAAATTTTGATACGCAAACGAACACAAGAAAGCGATAGTCGGAGATTCTAAGGTATGGCGAGTATTTGTGTTGTTGATGACAAAGAGTTGTTGCGCGATTCGCTGATGGCAACGTTGGAGCGTGAGGACCACCGGGTGACAACGTTCGGTTGTCCGGACGATGCGCTGCCGAGCATTACCGACGGTCAGTACGATCTGGTGCTGACGGATTTGAAAATGCCCGGGATGGACGGCGTGAGCATGCTTCGCGAGATGCGGGCGGCGGGTTGCGAGACACCGGTGATCGTGATGACAGCGTTTGGTTCGGTGGCGTCGGCGGTGGAAGCGATGAAGCTTGGAGCGGCTGACTATGTGCAGAAACCGTTCGATGCCGACATGATCGTCGTGCAGGTTGAGCGTGCGATCGCACAGTCGCAGCTTGTGAAGGAAAACGAAGCGCTTCGCACGAGTGTCAGCGACATGCAACTGTCGCGCGACATGATCGGCGACAGCGATCCGATGATTCAAACGCGGATTCAAATTGCCCAGGTGGCGAAGAGTCATGGGACGGTGCTGATCAGCGGAGAATCCGGGACCGGTAAAGAACTCGTGGCCCGGGCGATCCACGCAGCCTCTCCGCGCGCGTCGAAACCGATGCTTTGTCTGAACTGTGCGGCATTGAGTGCGAACCTCCTGGAGAGTGAACTATTCGGGCACGAGCGCGGCGCATATACCGGCGCCGATCGAGCTCGCAAGGGTCGCTTCGAGATGGCCGACGAAGGCACGCTACTTCTCGATGAAATTTCCGAGATGGCGCTCCCGCTTCAGGCGAAGTTACTTCGCGTGTTGCAGGAAGGTGAATTCGAGCGCGTGGGCAGCAGCGCAACCCGTCGATCAAACGTCCGAGTGATTGCCACGACGAATCGCGACCTGATGGATTGGGTGCGCAAGGGCGAGTTCCGCGAAGACCTGTACTACCGGCTAAACGTTCTTCCGGTTTCGTTGGTTCCGCTGCGTGAACGAATTGACGATGTTGCCCAACTTGCGATGCACTTCTTCAAGCAGATTGCCAAGCGCGACGGACGCGATGCGGCAAGCTTTGACCGAGAAGCGTTGGCTCTTCTGAATGACTACAACTGGCCCGGTAACGTGCGAGAGTTGGAAAACGTTTGCGAGCGTGCGGCGACGGTTTCGACCGATCGGGTGATCGCGGCTGACATTGTTGAAGGGTGGCTGGTGAATACGCGACAGACTGGCGATGCGTTTGAAGGATTGCGTCCGGGCCGGATGCTCGAGGACATGGAGCGTCGCCTGATCGAGCATGCGTTGAAACAGAACGGCGGTCATCGCGAGAAGTCGGCGAAGACGCTGGGCATGGGCGTTCGAACGCTGGGCATGAAGCTCAAGCAGTGGCGCGAGGAGAAGGAGCGATTGGAGAGTCGAGGCGAGTTGGTGTCGAGCGCCAGTTAGATGTCGGCAGGAATTGCCGATTGCGCAGGAATTGCGCGGCATTCAAAGGCGATACCAGTTTGGTTCTGAAGATTGAATCGCTGGAATGGCACGTGCAAGCCAGGCCTAGGAGTGAGTAGAGAGAGCGGTACGCCCGCAGTTTGGGTAGGTGTCTGAAGTTTAGGCAGTCGGTTTCACCTGAGAGAACGTTCGGCTGAGAGATTGAATGATGGGTAGCTTCTTTTCGAGTTTGACGAGTGGTGGGGCGATGCCGGCATTGCAGACGACGTGGTCGTTTGCCCAGCAGAAGCACCGCGTCATCGCCGACAACATCGCCAATATTTCGACGCCGAATTTTAAGGCCAAGCGACTCGATTATCGCGAGTTTCAATCGGCGTTGGGTGAAGCATTGGAAGAACGAAAAGGTAAGCCAAAGGCAGCGTTTGCACTCAAAAGTAGCGACCAATTCCGCATCAATGATCGCGGGCAACTGGAAACGACACCCACGCTCAAGCCCGGTCGCAATGGGGTCATGCACGATGGAACGAATCTATCGATCGAAGCCGAAATGTCGGACCTCGCCGCCAACGCGATGCTGCACGAGATGACGACGACTCTGGTCAACGGTTATTTCGGTTCGCTGCGGAAGGCAATCAGTGGCCGCCTCTAACCTGAGTTGCACTAGGGAGTTTGAATGATGTTGATGTCAACGATGGATATCAGCGCGTCGGCACTTGTGGCGCAGCGGACGAATCTGGACACGATTGCCGGCAACATCGGAAACATGCACGCCACGCGCGACGCCGATGGCAATCCGAATCCGTATCGCCGCAAGATCGCACTGTTTGCGCACGGTGCGCCGGGTGCGGGCCGCGGAGGGGCAGGCGTGCGGATTGACAGCATCGTCGAGAGCAAAGATGCGTTTCGACTGGTTCACGATCCGACGCACCCGGACGCGATCAAGAGCGGCAAGCATGAGGGCTATGTCCGCTATCCAAATGTCGATCAGAGTACGGAAATGGTTAACGGGATGATGGCGGCTCGTATTTATGAAGCGAACATCACGGTTATGGAAATCACCAAAACGATTGCGGCTGCCAGCCTTCGGGTAATGGCGTAGTCGAAAGTCACCAACTTCGTCGCAGAGAAGTGAACGTTTAAGAGCGAGATAGACCATGGTTGATCCAGCAGGAATCAATGACGTTTCAAAGATTGCAATACCGGCGAATCCGACGAGTCAGCCGGTCGCCCCGGCAGGTGACAAAAATTTCTACGAGGTGATGCTGAACAGCCTCGACGAAGTCAACCGCCTGCAAACCGAAGCCGATCAGGGCGTGCAGGATTTGTACTCCGGAAAGACCGACGATGTCGCGAGCGTTTTTACTGCGGTCAACAAAGCCGGCGTGGCCTTCGATCTGTTGATGGAAATGCGAAATAAGCTGATCGAGGCGTATCGCGACATTCAGCAGATCAGAGTTTAAGAAATTGCGTTTGGGCGCAGCGGCGCGATCGGTCGGGTTCAGATGGAGCTGAATCGTCGATCGCCAAGCCCAAAACGTTAAGACGTGTAAACCAGAATTTGGTCGTGGTCATGGATGATACGACATGGATTACCTCCGGCGGACGATAGCCCAGGTTTCGCAACAATTGGAAGTGCTCAACCGTTCGCAGCGCATCGCCATTGGGCTTTGCGCAACGTTGGTGGCGGGATCGCTCTTTTGGTTGGTTCAGTATTCGGTGGAACCCGAGATGGTCCCGCTGATGAGCGAGAATTTCCAGTGGACCGAACTTGAAGACGCCGTCAGCGCGCTGAAAAACGACAACATTTCGATCAAGCAAATCGGCAGTCAGATTTACATCAGACCCGAAGATCGCAGCCGCGCGATGATGGCGCTCGCCCAGGCAGATGCATTGCCTGAAGACATCAGCGTCGGGTTCGCCGAACTGATGAACGACAGCGATCCATTCCGACCCAGCGACGAAAACAAATGGCGAAGGCAGCGGGCACTCGATGTGGAACTTGCCCGGATGATTGCTTCGAGCAGCGCGGTGACGTCGGCAAGGGTGATCACCCAGGCCAAGTCGAGGCGCCGCGTCGGAGCGATGAGCAACATCACCCCCACCGCGTCGGTGTATGTCAAGATGGCCCACGGTCAAACGCTGACCCGTAACATGGTTGACGGTTTCGCACGTTTGGTCGCATCTTCCGTTCCCGGTCTTAATCCGCACAAGGTCACGGTGATGGATGCAGCGACCAATATGGCCGCCTCGCCTCCCGATCCGGAAGATGCCATGGGGGCTGGGCTGCTGGAGGAGAAGAAACAAAACGAGCGACACCTTTCGCGCAAGTTGGCCACGGCGCTTCAATCGATTCCGAATGTATTGGTTTCGGTTTCGGTCGAACTTGACGTGCAGCACACCAAATCCACCTCGCAGACCTGGGACAAACCGCAACCCAAATCGGAATCGTCGAACAGTTCGAGCAATCGTGAAACCAGCACACCGGGTGAGACGGGCGTGAATCCCAATGTCGGGCTGGCGGTCAATGCGGGCGGTGGCGGTACGTCGAACGAATCTGAGGAAAGCAAGACCGAGTTTTACGACGTCAAAGCGACGAAGATCGAAAATACCGTCAAGGTGCCATTTGATGTCACTCGGGCGATGGCGGCGATCGGTATTCCGCGAAGTTTCCTGGCTGGCGTGTACCAGGCGCGATTCGGGGAAATCGAAGATCCATCCAAGCTTGATGATGAAGAAGGCTTTCAAAAACTCAAACAAGAAGAGATCGAACGTGTGCGTCTGATGGCGATGAAAATCCTAATGACCGATTCGAAGGATGATGTTGACGTTGACGTTTATTACGACTTGTCTGAAGACACTCCGACACTGCGAGCATTTCCAGGCGACGGTATGGCCGTTGCGTCGACCGACACCGGATTTGGCGGTTACGCTCGACAATACGGAACGCAGGTTGGTTTGATGGTACTGGCGCTGATCAGCTTTGTGATGATGTCGCGAATGACAAGGCAATCGGCGGCTGCCGCTCGGGCAACGCTTGGACACGACGAACCATCCGATTCTGAAGAAGATCTACACGTTGTCAACGGCCCTGTCGGTAAAGCGGATCTGTCAGACGGAATGCTAATGGGTCAGGAACTTGATGAAGAAACGTTGCGCGTGGGGCAGCTTAGCGATCAGATTTCGGAAATGGTCGAGAGTGATCCGGAAACGACGGCAGACCTGATTCGCCGGTGGGCAGAGTCTGAGAACTAAGCGAAATCAACAGTAGTCCGCATCAATTGGGAGCGATCAAGTGGTGGCAGAGGGCAACACACAATCCGATCCGGAAGTCAGTGCAATTCCCGGACTAAAAAAAGCGGCGATTCTGTTGACGGCGCTGAATGCTGAAGCGTCGGCGCAGATATTGACGCATTTGGATCCTGATATCATTGAAGACATCACCCGTGAAATTGCAGGGTTGGACATTGTCGAACCGCAACTGCGCGGCAAGGTGATTGACGAATTTTATCATCTTGCACTGGCGCGTCAGTATGTCGATGCGGGTGGATTTGGTTATGCCAAGTCGCTGCTCGAAAAGGCGCTTCGCCCAGACGAGGCCAAGCGTATCATCAGCGTGATCGAGCATCACGTTTACCAGCAACCGTTTGCATTTCTTCAGAAAGCGGAGAGCGAGAGTCTCTTCACGTTTATTCAAGAGGAGCATCCGCAGACGATTGCGCTGGTGCTTGCTCACATGCCGCCAACAAAATCGGCGGAGATCTTGATGGGTCTGCCGGCTGCTAAGCAGTTGGAAGTTGTTTCGCGCGTGGCCAACATGGAGCAGACGAATCCGGAAGTCATTAAGGAAGTGGAGATCGGTCTCGAAAAGCGCCTCGCCGGTATCACGTCGCAGCGTTTGATGAAGGTTGGCGGTGTTGAGTCGGTGGCGGAGATTCTCAACCTTGCGGATCGCGCGACCGAGAAGGCCATCATGGAAACGCTCGAGTCGGAAGATCCGGATCTGGTCGAACAGATCAGGCGTTTGATGTTCATCTTCGAGGACGTGTTGTTGGTGGACGACAAGGGCATTCAGTCGGTGCTCAAGGAAGTGGACAACGACGAATTGGCATTGGCATTGAAGACCGCCAGCGAGGAACTGAAAGAGAAGGTCTTCGGCAACATGTCCGAACGCGCGGCGACATTGATCAAGGAAGACATGGACTACATGGGTCCGGTGCGTTTGAAGGATGTCGAGACCGCCCAGCAAAAGATTGTGGATATCGTGCGTCGTCTCGAAGATGCCGGCGAAATCATTATCTCGGGTCGGGGTGGGGAAAGGGATCTGATTGTCTAGCACCATGGACGCAACAAAATCGACGGTCATCAAGCTTGACGATCAGAATCCACGCATGATCACGCGATTGGAAACGATCAACGTCGCCGACCATCTGAGCGAGGCCAAGGTAATCCTGCGAAAATCGCGCGAGCAGGCTCGTGAGATTCTCAAGCAAGCTCAGATCGAAGCGGCGCAAGCGCAGGAAGTGGCACGGGCCAAGGGCTTTGAGATCGGTTTCAAAAAAGGGTACGAATCCGGTCAAAAGTCCGGACACGAAGCCGCCTTTGAAGAATCCAAAAAAGAGTTCGGCGACAGGCAAGCAAAATTGGTTGCAACCCTTCAGCAGACGGTTGAACAATTTGACGAGCAAAAACGCGATCTGTTCATCAAAGCGTCTGGCGATTTGCTGCAATTGGCAATGCAGGTGGCACGTCGCGTGACAAAACGCATTGGCGTGATCGATCAAGAAGCTGCTAAGGAAAACGTAGAAGCCGCTCTGCGATTGGTTGAATCCAAAACGGACCTGACCGTCTTCGTGAATCCAAGCGATGCTGTTTCAATCAAGGATTTCGCGGAAACTGTCGGCAATTCACTTCAGCAAGCCGCCCATTTCAAAATTGAGGAAGATGAAACACTTGCACAGGGCGGTTGTCGTGTGGTGACGCCAGTGTCCGAAGTCGATGCGTCCATCGAAACGCAACTCGATCAGATTGAAGCATTGATCACTGGCGCGACGGCAGGCGATTAGTCAAAGATCAGGCAACACGGCCACAAGATGGAAAGGCAATCGCCAACGTGAGTTTCTTTGCCCATCAAAAAGAATTGGTCGATAATGTCGAGTCCATGCGCGTTTCCGGAAGGCTTTCCGGTTCGACTGGATTGATGATGCTCGCCGATGGCTTACGCGCTCCAGTTGGAACGATGTGTTCGGTATTACCGCGAAATGGCCAACCGGTTGATGCACAGGTCGTCGGGTTTCGCGACGGTCAGTCCCTACTGATGCCGCTTGGCGGTGATCAGGGTTTATCGAACGGCGATCGCGTCGAGACCAGTGCGGCTCGCATGTTCGTTCCGGTGGGAAGGCAGATGCTCGGGCGCGTTGTAAATGGTCTGGGAGAGCCGATCGATGCAAAGGGCGGTTTCGCAATCGAATCGCACTACGCCGTACAAGCCGACGCACCCGCACCGATGGCGAGGTCACCCATCGAAGAACCACTATCGCTGGGTGTGCGAAGCATCGATGCGTTTCATACGGTCGGGCAAGGACAGCGCATCGGACTCTTCGCAGGAACCGGTGTCGGTAAGAGCGTTTTGCTCGGCATGATCGCGCGCGGCACCTCGTCAGACGTCAACGTCGTCGCATTGATCGGCGAGCGGGGTCGCGAAGTGGGCGACTTCATCCGCCGCGATCTTGGCGAAGAAGGCATGAAGAAAACGGTGATGGTCGTCAGTACTTCCGACGAGTCGCCAGTGATGCGGATCCGAGCGTGCTTTGTGGCGACGGCGATTGCGGAATATTTTCGCGACCTTGGCTCTAATGTGCTGCTGATGATGGATTCGGTCACGCGCGTTGCCATGGCTCAGCGACAAGTGGGGTTGGCTGCTGGCGAACCGCCGGCCACCAAGGGTTACACGCCCAGCGTCTTTGCATTGATTCCCAAAATTCTCGAACGCGCGGGTCGAACGAAAACGGGCAGCATCACCGGACTGTATTCGGTACTGGTCGAAGGCGACGATGTGAATGAACCCATCAGCGATGCGGTTCGCGGCACGCTCGATGGGCACGTTTGGTTGTCTCGAAAACTGGCCAATCGAGGGCACTATCCGGCGATCTCAACGGTAGAAAGCATCAGTCGGGTGATGAACGACGTGGCATCGTCCGAACATCAGCAAGCCGCTCGCGAGGTTCGAAAGGTGCTTGCGGTCTGGGATGACATCGAAGACCTCGTCAACATCGGCGCTTATGCCTCGGGCAGCAACATCGACTACGACATCGCCATCGAGATGAAACCGAAGATCGATGCGTTCCTTCAGCAATCCGTCGAAGACGCGCCTGACTTCAGCGAAACGGTCGAATGCATTTGTGTCTTGGCCAGTCAGATCAATGAGATTCGGATGCGGCGCGGTGGGGCAGTCAACAAATCAACCTCCTAGAAATCAAACATCGCAGAGACTGAATCGTGGCACAACAGTTCAAATTTCGGCTGGAAACGGTACGACGCGTGCGCCAATTGGATTTCGAGGCGAGGCAGCGGGTGGTTGCGGAGCGGCTGCGCAAAATCGGCAGCGAGAAGGCGATCATTGCCGCCCTGAAGCGCGAACGCAAGTCGATGAATGATGAGACGAAGCGGTTGCTATCGGGCGGTCAGGTCAATGTTGACGGTGTGAGTCGGTATCGGCTGGGTGTTGGATACCTTCGCGACCAGATTCTTGATGCTGAAAACCGGATTGCGTCGCATGAGAAAGAGTTGGCGACGGAGCGAGCTGCGATGGTGAAGGCGTCGGTCGAAGTCAAAGCCATCGAGAAACTCAAGGAACGGCAACTCGCGGCACATGAATTGCAATTGAAGCGACTGGAGTCGGCTGAGCAGGACGAGACTGCCCAGCAATTGTTCCACAGGATTGAACGTCGCCAGATGATTGAACTTCGGTCGAAACCCGTATGAAGCAACTGAGACAACTATACAAATTCATCGCGCTTGTTGCGCTGATTCATTTCGGCGTGATCATGGTTGGCGTTGGGTGGTTGGCTCAATCGGGCAAACTCAACAAGGAGAGCCTGCTATCGATTGCGGACGTTTTGGGATTTGGTGAAGAATCGCAGGAAGCGGAAGCCACCGAAACCACAGATGGGCAATCGGTATCGACTGATTCGCCTGGGAATCCGGCTGCACCCAACGTACCAGCCACCGACTCGGTTCAGGAAGAGTTGGCCCGTCGAAGTTTGCAACGTGCAGTAACGCAAGCGGAACATCAAAGGGTGTTGGCCAAGCGGGCAATGCTGGATGTGCGTCGTCGCCGCGAAGAATTGGAACGTCTCGCCGAGCAACAATCGACCAAGGTTGAGACGCAGACGAAGCAGAAAGCGCGCGAAGGATTCAAGAAGGACTTGGAGATTCTTTCGTCTTTGAAACCAAAAGTCGCGCTCGACAGTTTGTTGGCCCGTTCGGTTGACGATGCGGCGCAGGTGATGCTGCTATTGGAAACGCGACAAGCCAAGAAGATCATGGAAGCTGCTCGCAAGGATGAGGCCAAGTGGGCGCAGATGATCGCGATCGAAAACAAATTGCGCGAAGCGACGACCCTGCCGGATGACACCGAAGCGTTGGAACAAGATAACGTGGTTAGTGAACCGGTGGCGCAAGCGAACTAGAGCGTCACTCAAGGAATTCTCTTCATGATGCCAGTCGATCTGGGACAATACACGCCGGACCGCAACGACAATCCCATCGCAGCGGACGGTGCGCCAACGACTGGCTTTGAGGATTTGCTGGCGCAAATGCAGTCGCTTCAATTCAACGCACTGGCCAACACAGGAGTGATGCGATCAAACGTTTCGGACGGTTCGTTTAGCGGATCGGAAAACGTAGGCGGTGCAGACGCACGTGAGGCGCGGATCAATCAGGAAACGCAATCGGCGCGGCAGTCCGAAGTTGCCAAAAGCAACACCCGCGGTGCTGATCCGAGTTCGGTGCAGAATGGTGTGGTCAGCGAACGACACGAACGCGTACTGACACAGAAAGAACTTTCGACGGAAGCCAAACCGCTACCGGAACCCAAGAGTTCTTCGACTTCAACGGAATCGCCGCGTGCTGCGGAACTGCCTGAACGTTCGGTTGCAGGCAAACCTGAGTTGCCGAGTGGGAAACCGGCAGGTCAACAGGCCACCAAAGCAGATTCAGCATTGCAGCAACTAACTGTTACCGACAACGCCGCGTCGAACCAAAGGCAGCCGACAAACGGCGAATCGAATCAGCAGCAGGCCAATCCCAACACGCAATCTTCAAAAGCCATCACCGTCTCAACGGCGGCGGCCGCTGCAAAGGTTGAAGGGAATGCATCCGCAAAGAACGCAAGTCCGGCGCAGCGAATCGGTCAGATACTTGCTGGTAATGCTACGGCACAAGTAACTCGCGCGAGCGGAACCGAGGCTCAGGCGCAGCCCAATCGAAATACTTCCAACCGTGCTGCGGATCAAAGCCAGTTGGCGAAGGCTCGTGCCGACGGTCAAACACAGGCGCGCGGAAGCGCTGACGGACCTGAGCAAACCAAGCGCTCGGAATTCGAAAATCTCGTCAAAAGCATCCGCATGAATCGCGGAGCCAAATCTTCATCTGCAACGATTCGACTGAATCCGCCAGAATTGGGCAAGATGAAGATTCAAGCTCAAATGAGCAATGACGTGCTGCGTGTTCGCGTTGAAGCGTCATCGTCGGCTGCCAGGAATTTGTTGACGGAGCGTTCGGGTGAACTGCTCGCGGCATTGCATGATCGCGGGATCGACGTCGATCGATTTGAAGTGGCTGAACCGGAGTCTACACGAACGGATTTGCAGGATGAGAACACGACCGATCGGGAGGCCGCCGATCAATCAATCGAATCCGGAAAAAATAACCACGAAGCATTCGACGCCGATTTGCCAATTGACGGCGAAATGGTCGGCGCGGTGCAAGATTCAGATGAACATTTGGAAGATAAATTGAAAACGATCGAGTCGGATGCTCGACTTGACGTGTTGGTTTGAAGGTAAGGCGGGTCGTGCAAGTAGTTGGCTGCCCGATCAAGACAGAAACAGGAAACGACGGTTATGGAAACGCAATCAATCGCGGGCCTCACAGGAACGGAACCCATCAGCCAGGCACCAAGTGCTACGGCGTCATTGGGTGGCGATGATTTCTTCAAACTGCTCATCGCCGAGTTGACCAATCAGGATCCGCTTGAACCGACCAGCAATCAGGACCTGCTCAATCAGATTTCTTCGATTCGCGATATCGAACTGTCCTCGAATCTTTCGTCATCGCTGGATTCGTTGACCGAACAGCAGCGCTTCGCTTCGTCGGCAGGTTTGATTGGCCGCTTCGTCAATGGAAAGTCGAGCGAAGAGGGCGCACCACCCGTCAGTGGAACGGTGACAGCCATCCGCTTTGACGCCAACGGCAAAGCCATCCTCGAACTCGAAGGTGGCGAAACGCTTCCGCTCGAACAGGTGTCATCGGTCATGGATTCCGATCGGGCAGCCGACGCGATGATCGGGCAATTCGTGACCGGCGTGAATCGCGAAAATCCGGATGATCCACAGATCGTCGAGGGCATCGCGACAGGCAAAACCACCGACTCGGATGGTCGCGTCGTATTGGAACTCGACACTGGCGAGAATGTATTGCTCAGCGACGTCGTCGGTTCGGAAGTCGTAAGTTCCGAGGCATAGACAACGCCAAATGCATTGGCAATCTGCAACAGAAGAAGTAAGACCAGGAGAGAGAGATGGGATTGACTTCCGCGATGTTGGTGGGTTTCACCGGCATCAAATCCAATCAATACACGATCGATACTGTCGGTGACAACGTCGCCAACGTGAACACCACAGCGTTCAAGAATCAGCGGGCGCTGTTCGAAACGGTTCACTACAACACGATCGCCGATGGCACCGCACCGAATGGCGCGACGCAGGGCGGAACCAATCCACGTCAAACCGGTTTGGGTTCTCGTCTGGCGGCAGTTGATCGGAACTTTGAAGAAGGTTCAATCGAAGGGACCGGTTCCAAGTCGGATGTTGCGATCGATGGTGACGGATTTCTGGTCGTCGAAGCGCCGGACAACACGCAGTTGTATACGCGTGACGGTTCGATGCGTTTGGATGCGGAAAACAAGCTGGTGGCTTCAAACGGTTATGTCGTCCAAGGTTTTGCGGCTGACTCCAATGGCGAGATTGTGACCGGTGCGTTGTCGGAGTTAGCCATTCCACTGGGCATCGAGAGCGCGGCTGTCGCGACGACCATTGCGGAATTCGATGGGAACCTCGATGCGGGGGCGTCGCTTTCGACCCGAGGCGCCGAGTCGCGCACGGAACCGCTTCTAACATCCGGTGGGACAGCCAGTGATTCGACGGCGTTAACGTCGTTGGTTGACGATGATGGCGCGGCGCTCTTCACTGACGGCGACGTGATTCAACTGCGAAATATTCAAAAGGGTGGCATCGATCTTCAAGACAGCACGTTTGTCGTCGGAACGGACGGTTCGACGCTGGGAGACTTTGCGACATTTCTACAGAACAAGATGGCCATCGATACATCGCTGACGACTGCCGACGGACAAACGCCCGGGGTGACAGTCGATGACACCGGCGCACTGGTCGTGATTTCCAATGCCGGCGAACCCAACGCCATCAGTATAGACGCCTCCGACATTCGCAACGAAACGTCGGGCCGCCTGCCGTTTGCGTTCTCGACAACGCCAGCCACTGGTGAGGGTGTGTCCACTGCGATGATCGTTTACGACTCATTGGGCAATCCTGTCGAAGTGCGCTTGCGGGCATCGATGGAAACGCGCGACGAATCCGGGACGGTGTGGCGATTCTTCGTCGAAAGTACGGACGATACCGATGCGACGCCGCTTTTGGGAACGGGTACGCTCTCCTTCGATCAGGATGGGCAACTGGTCTCCAGCAGCGGTACGGAGGTCATGATCGACCAAACTGAAGCCGGTTCGGCCACACCATTGACTTTCACGCTCGATGTAGAAAACGTAACGGGTTTGAATTTCGGCAACAACGCATCATCGCTGGTCCTTGCGACGCAGGACGGCTCGCCCGGCGGGACGCTCATCGATTACGAAATCAACCGCGAAGGCATCATCATCGGAACGTTCAGCAATGGTCGAACGCAACAGTACGGCCAGCTGGCGTTGGCGACATTTCGCAACAATGCAGGATTGACTGCACTGAACGACAACAACTACGTGGTTGGTGTGAATTCGGGCGACGCGCAGATTTCGGCGCCGCAAGTTCAAGGTGCGGGTTCGATCGCATCGAATTCGCTTGAGTTGAGTAACGTCGATTTATCGCGCGAGTTTGTCAATCTGATCACTGCATCGACGGGATTCTCGGCAGCCAGTCGTGTGGTCCGAAGCGCCGACGACATGCTGCAAGAGTTGTTGCTGCTGGCCCGATAACGGGTGAGCGGTTTGGAATGAAGGAAACGATAGCAACGTGATCGTCGTAACCAAACTCAATGGGAAAGCCGTCGTGGTCAACGCCGAACTGATCAAGCTGATCGAGTCGACGCCCGACACGCTCATCACATTGACGACGGGCGATCACTTCATGGTCAAGGAAGACGTCGATGAAGTCGTCGAGCGGTCCGTCGACTACGCCCGGCGCATTCGAAATTTCCAGGTCGTTTAATCGGACGTTGTTTGCAAGCTAACCTTCGATAGGGCGACAGTCGATAGCATCAACGAGTATGCGCTGCCGCGGATTCGGTTGCGCTTTGGATGGGTCTTATGGATATTGCAACGATTATCGGCCTGATCGCAGGCAGCGGTTTGATCCTATGGGGCATGATTTCCGGTGCTTCATTGGAGATGTTCATCGACTATCCATCCGTCGCGATTGTGATCGGTGGTGCGGTATCGGCTGCGCTGATTAGTTTTCCGCTGAAGGATGTGTTTAAGATCGCCAAGGTGGTCAAGCATTCGGTTCTTTTCAAAGCCCGCAACAAGACGGAACTGATTAAGGAACTGGTTCACTACGCAGAAGTCGCCCGGCGCGACGGAATTCTCTCGTTGGAAAATTCAGTTCGCGAGATAGATGACGAATTCCTTGTGTCCGGAATTCAAATGGCTGTGGACGGAACCGATCCGGAACTGATCGAAGCCGTCCTGGAAAGTGAAGTCGAAGCCATTGAAGATCGGCACGCACAGGGAAAAGCGATCTTCGATAACATCGGTCGATTCGCTCCGGCATTTGGCATGATCGGGACCCTCATCGGATTGGTGAAGATGCTCGCCAACATGGACGATCCGAGCAAGATCGGTGCAGGTATGGCCGTCGCACTCTTGACCACGATGTACGGCGCCCTCGTCGCCAACCTCGTGGCGCTGCCCATTGCAGAAAAACTCGGTCGAAGAAGCGCCGAAGAGATCATGATCAAGAACATCATCGTGCGAGGCGTCATGGCCATCCAGTCGGGCGACAACCCGCGCGTCGTCGAGCAGAAGCTGTTGACATTCCTGCCGGTATCGCAGCGGCCCGCATCGGACGAAGCGGCTGAGGCGGCATAGGTAGCGGTGATCGAATATGGCGCGTAAGAAAAAACAAGCTGAAGAAGCAGCCGGCGCACCGGAATGGATGGTGACGTTTGGTGACATGATGTCGCTGCTGTTGTGCTTCTTTGTCATCATCGTTTCGATGAGCGAGATCAAAAAGGACGAGAAGTTTCAGCAGGTCATGCAGTCGCTTCGTAAGGCGTTTGGAAATTCGGGCGAGATTCATGCCGTGATTTCGCAACCGCTCGAACCGAATTCGCTGCTTCAGAAGTTGCAGGAAATCGTGATTCCGCCAAAACCCGATCGCGGCGATGCGGACGATCCGGGCATTCAGGGAAGGGTGTTTCGCGTCACCGATGTACGCGAGGGCATTCACGTTCAGATCGGTGGGCGTGTCACGTTTGAGCGTTTCAGCGATGTATTAAAGCCGGAAGCCGAGCGGTTGATCGAGCAGGTGGCGGCCAAGACGGTGGGCCACAATACGATCATCAAGATCACCGGTCACACAACCCGCGAACCGCTACCGAAAGATTCGGTGTGGAGCGATCAATGGGCGCTTTCGTATGCGCGGGCGGAATCAGTCAAGAGAGTGTTGGTGCGAAACGGAATTCGACCGGCCCGTTTGCGTCTGGTGGCAGCTGGTGCTGAGGCACCTGTGTTGCGACAGGCGTATGAAGAGCGCGAGATTGCGCTGAACCGAAGAGTCGAAATCGTCGTGACCGAAGCCACGATCGACGATTACAACGATTCGGAGAAAAAGGTCGAAATGCAGGAGATGAACAATGGCTGAGCAGCCGGAAAACGTCGACGCATCTGCGTCGCCACCAGGCGGTGGGGGGAAGAAAAACTTGAAAGTGATGCTGATCGTCCTCGGGCTTCTCGGGCTCGAAGGTGGCGGTATTTTCTTTGCAACCAAGATGATGTACGGCAAGCCGGAAGAGGCGGAGGCGGTCGAAGTCACCGATCAGGAAAAGCGCATGCAGACCCTGAAGGATCAGGTCGAAATCGCCCTCCCGGAACTCAACGCCTACAACAAGCGGGACGGGAGGATGTTTCTTTTTAATTTCCAGGTCACCATCCGTGTTCAATCTGAGCAAAAAGAGCAGGTCGAAGAGATCATCGAGTTGCGTGAATCGACGATAAAGGACCGTTTCAATACTGTTATCCGCCGTGCAGACTCCAAATTCCTTAACGAACCGGAGTTACAAACCATTCGTCGGCAGCTTCAGCACGAGCTTGAGGACATCATCGGGGACGACCAGTTGATCGAGGAGCTGCTCATTCCCAAGTTCTTTCAATCGCCGGCAAACGTTTAATTACGGTTGCCCCACCCGCAGTACCGATAATACACGTGCGCCAGACGGAGCGATTGCGAATGCCGCAATTGCCCAGCACGTTATTGTCTTGATACGAGCCATTCGGCCATGGATCAGAACGAAATAGATGCGCTGATGGGTGGTGACTCCAGCGATGATTCCGATGGCAATGATGCCGGTGAATTGTCCCAGGCGGATATCGATGCGGCGATGGGCGGTGCGCAAAATCCACCTGCCGAAGCAGAAGAATCCTACGACGACAATGCCGGTTTCAGCCAATCTGACATCGATGCACTGATGGGCGGCGAAGATTCTGCCGGAGCAAGCGCAGAACCGGCGCCGGCAGCCGAAGCCCCCGAACTCGATTCAGAAGGTCGTCCGCTTGATGAGATGGGCGCTGCGATGGCGGCTGCTATTGCTGAAGAAAAAGCGGCGGCAGCCAACTCGCCCAAACCGGCAGACTTACCTGTTGAAGACATTGAACTGCCATCCTTCGATCGGGAAGAAGTTTACACCGAATATTCCCAGCCGCTGAGTTTGCTTCACGACGTCAAGCTTCACGTCAAGATCGAGCTTGGGCGGACGCGCATGTTTGTCGAAGACGTGCTTCGACTAAGTGATGGCAGCGTCGTCGAACTGGATCGTCTCGCGGGTGATCCGGTGGATGTGTTTGTCAACGATCGATTGATTGCCAGGGGTGAAGTTCTGGTACTCAACGATAATTTTTGTATTCGCGTCAGTGAAATCATTTCGAATTCGGAAGACCGGGCGGCTGGCTGATAGGCCTTGCCGCGATCTTTCTTCAATTCAAAAGCGAGGTGTCGAATGGAGTCGACCAAACGTTTCGCAATCACTTTCGTAGCGACGGTGACATTGCTTGTATTGCCGGCGCTGGCACAGAATCATCCGGTGGCCAATACGGGGGTGGAACTGCGTGAGGTGGTCGTCGCCCAAGGCGAACGTGGGTTTCAAGAGGCCGATTTCGTCGAGCAACGATACGACACAGAGCAGGGGCAGCCGTCGCAAGTTGTAGACAACACAGGTCTTGAAGACGATAACGCTGCAGCAGACGTAATCGCCGACAGCGGCGCAGCGCATGAAGAAATACCGGTTGCGACGGAGGAAATCGAAGAATCAATCATACCGCGAAACGGTGGGGAAGATGCTTCCGGTGAAATCGCACGGGCTGGTCAAGCGATCGTGCCTTGGTATCGCAGTCCATTTGTGGCGCTGCTGGTTGTTCTCGGCGTGATCGGTGCGGTGGCGACGATGGTTAAGCGCTGGGTGCCGGCTACGCGGACTGTGACATCCGAGCAGTTGAAGGTGGTGGGGCGAACTGCGATTTCGTCGAAGCAGTCTGCCGTCCTGCTGCACGTCGGCAAGCGGGTTGTCTTGCTTGGCGTCACGCCGGAATGCGTCAACACGCTTTCGGAGATCACCGACGAGTCGGAAGTGGCGCAGCTAATCGGTCAAGCAAAGACCGGAGAAGCGAAAGCGCAAGGGTTCGATGCAACCGCAATCGATTCGGAAATTCCTGTATCGAGCGGCTTCGATTCTGCATTGGCTCGCGAGATCGAGCAATACGAAGACGCGGAGGTAACCGCGAGTCATCCCGAAGTCGAAGACGCGGTTGCAATTGCCGAACCCGAGAAAATCGAAAGTCCCGTCCTAGAGAATGCCTCGGCGACCACAGCAGTTGAAACGAAAACCAACGGTCAACCGCCGAAGCATCTGAACGATCTGCTGGCTCGCCTGCGATCGTTTCAGAAGTCGTAGGCAAGAGCAGATCGTACACGGTAAGCACACGGCGCTAAGGAGTGGCGCATGTTATTCGAGCATGGACGCTCACATCGCAGTCGCTGGTTTTTTTTCGCACTGACCGTATTGGTGGTCTTTGGTGCGGGGACGCCGGTGTTTGCGCAAGCCGTTCCCGGAATCGACAACCCGGCAGGCATTCCCGATCTGCGTGGCGTCTTACCTACGGCAGAGACTGCCAAGGGTGTGACTTCCACACTGCAAATCCTCGTCTTGATGACGGTGCTGACGCTGGTTCCGGCGCTGCTCATCCTGATGACGAGCTTTACGCGAATCATTGTGGTGCTTGCATTGCTTAGGCAGGCCCTCGCTACCCCGCAGTTACCGCCAAGTCAGGTGCTGCTGGGTCTGTCCATGTTCATCACGATCGCAGTGATGGCTCCCACGTTCGACAAAGTCTACAGCGAAGCCGTTTCGCCTTATCTGGAGAAGGAGTTGTCGCAGCGGGAAGCGCTCGACATTGCGATGGGGCACATGCGCGATTTCATGTATCGCCAGATCGAAGCCTCGGAAAACCACGAAGACATCTACTTGTTCGAAGAATACCGGCGCGGCAAACCTATCCCGGAAGATCAAAGCCTGAAGCTGGCTGAAGTGAAAACCACGTCGCTGATTCCGGCATTTATCCTCAGCGAATTGAAGACGGCATTCGTGATGGGATTTCGAATTTATCTTCCGTTTCTTGTGATCGACATGGTCATCGCGTCGATCCTGATTTCGATGGGCATGATGATGCTGCCGCCGGTCTTGATCTCGTTGCCATTCAAGTTGTTGCTATTCGTGTTGGCCGACGGCTGGCACCTGATTGTGCAATCGCTGCTCTATAGTTTCATGTAACGGATTGGATTTGTTCGCAATGGAGTTGACCGAAGCACTCGACATGGGACGCGACGCTTTCATGATGGCGCTCATGACCGCTGCGCCGATTCTTTTGATCGGTCTGGGCGTCGGTCTGGTCATTTCCCTGTTCCAAGCCGTCACACAGTTGCAGGAGCAGACGCTGACATTCGTCCCGAAGATCGCTGCGATGATCGTCGCCGCAATGTTCTTTATTCCGTGGATCGCCGCGCGAATGCTTGAATACACCCAGTCATTATTCATGTTCGAGCGATGGTAAGCACGCATGGCCAACGACGATATCTTCATGCTGCTGACGCGCGGCCCGCTGTTTCTGCCGCTCTATGCGCTGGTCATGTTTCGCATCAGCGGACTCATGATCTCAGCGCCAATGTACGGCAGCACCACGGTTCCGACGCGCGTTCGAATCGGGTTGGCCGCAGTGATTGCGCTGGCGATGTTTCCCGTCGTCGCCCCGTCGCTTCCGACCGACATCACGCTGGCATCCGGAATCGTTGGCGTGTTCGGCGAACTCATCATCGGTTTGGTGCTGGGATTGACCACCACGATCGTGTTCACGGGCATTCAGTTGGCTGGCATGGTCATTGGTCAACAAGCCGGACTGGGTCTTGGGCAGGTGTTCAACCCGGCGCTCGATTCAAACACGACGATCATCGGGCAACTATTCTTCCTGGTGGCGTTGACATCGTTCGTTCTGATGGGCGGACACCGCGAATTGATGCGGGCACTGCTCGATACGTTTACGACGATTCCGGTGATGTCGTATCGCGCCGAGCCGCAGATTGTGAGCCTGCTCGCCGATGTGCTGACTTCGAGTATGACGACGGCGCTGCGACTCGTCGCACCGGTCTTGATGTCGCTGTTTATCACGACGCTCGTTCTCGGGTTCGTTTCCAGAACGATGCCGCAAATGAACATTTTGTCGGTGGGGTTTGTTGTGCGGACGCTGGTTGCGCTCGGTGTTGCGGGACTGGCGATCGCTGCAGCAGACGGACTTTTCGACTCGGTGTTCTCCCGAACGATCATCGACAGCCGACAGATTTTCAATCGTTAGACGTTGCAATATTTGATTGACGGACGGGAAAACACGAACCGATGGCCGACCACGCTGGAGAAAAAACAGAAGCCGCTACACCCAAACGCAGGCAGGAAGCGCGCGAAAAGGGGCAGGTGGCGAAGAGTCAGGACCTGTCGGCAGCCATCGTGACGCTTGCGGCGCTTCTGGCGATTCAGTTTCTTGGTCCGACGATGTGGCAGAAGTTGTTGGGTCTGATGCAGCAGGGACTCTCGCCGACAGAATCGCTGACCGGAGGCGATCTGGGGTCGGTGGCTGGCTCGTTCGCGGGTGTGATGATGTGGATGCTGATTCCGATCTTGGCCATCGTATTTATCGCGGCGCTGGCGACACTGTATTGGCAGGTCGGTTGGCTCTTCACTTGGCATCCGGTTACGCCAACGCTTTCAAAGATCAATCCACTGCAAGGCATCAAGCGAATGTTTTCGCCACGAACGGCAGTCGCGACAGCGATAAACATCGGCAAAATGGCGCTGATGATTGGTGTTGTCTACTGGACCGTTTCCAGCACAATCAATCAAATTCTGTATGCGTCGAGCATGGCCTACATCGATATCTACCGGTTGGCAGCCGCGATGGTTTTCGACATCGGATTGCGCCTGGCGATCGTCTTGCTGATCCTTGCACTGATCGACTACACGTATCAAAAGCGTCGCCACGAAAAAGACCTCCGCATGAGCAAGGAGGAAGTTCGCGAAGAACTCAAGCACATGGAAGGCGACCCGCTCATGAAACGCCGTCGCCGCGAAGTGCAGATGAAACTGGCAATGCAGCGGTTACAAGCCGACGTTCCCAAAGCCGATGTGATCATCACCAACCCGACGCACCTTTCGATCGCCCTGCGCTACGATGCCGAAACGATGGTCGCTCCGAAAGTCGTCGCAAAGGGCGCGGATTGGATGGCAATGCGCATTCGGCAAATCGGAGCCGCCCACGCAGTACCGATCGTCGAACGCAAGGAACTCGCCCGGATGATGTACGACGTCGTCGAAGTCGGGCAGGAAGTTCCGCACCGATTCTACGAAGCCATCGCCGAAGTGCTGGCATACGTTTACGAACTTTCCGGAAAGCAATTGGGACCGCGACCGGTTTCATTGGCGTCTTAGGAGAACGCGAGTAGATGGCTGATACCCCAGCAATTGAAGCGAAGAAGTTCGATCTGCCCAAGCTCGTTGGCAAGGTGATGGATGCCCGCGGATTGTTGCTGCCGGTTTTTGCATTGGCGCTGATCGTTGCGATCTTGACGCCGTTACCGACATCGCTGATGGACTTCTTTCTGGCGACGAACATCACGCTGGCGGCTGTCATCATGGTGACGGTGATGTACATCCGCAGCCCGTTGGAATTCTCATCGTTTCCGTCATTGCTGCTGGCGATGACGCTGTTTCGACTGGTGCTGAACATTGGCACCACGCGATTGATTTTGACCAACGCCCAGCAAGGGGAAGCGGCGGCTGGCAAAGTGATCATGGTGTTCGGGAACTTCGTATCCGGCGGATCGATTGCGGTGGCGATGATTATCTTCGCGATCATCGTTGTCATTCAGTTCGTTGTCATCACCAAAGGTGCCACTCGAATCGCCGAAGTGGCGGCTCGATTCACGTTGGATGGAATGCCCGGAAAGCAGATGGCCATCGATGCCGACCTCAATGCCGGTACGATCGATGAGGGGGAAGCCAAACGACGTCGCAGCGAAATCACCCGCGAGTCGGACTTCTATGGGGCGATGGATGGTGCGAGTAAGTTTGTGCGCGGTGACGCCATTGCCGGCATCATCATCACGATCGTGAATATCCTGGGTGGGTTGTATGTCGGTATGGTCGAACTCGACCTGTCGGCTGGCGATACGCTTCGCATCTTTACGAAGCTGACCATTGGTGACGGACTCGTCTCGCAGATTCCGGCATTCATCGTGTCGGTGGCGGCTGCGATGATCGTCACGCGCAGCGCGTCGAAGAGTAACCTCGGTGGCGAACTACTGTCGCAAGTGACGGCGCAACCGGTCGCACTGGTGTTGGCTGGCTCGTTTATGGGCGTGCTGATGTTTACGCCGCTTCCCAAGGCGCCGCTGTTCATGTTGGGTACGGGTTGCGTTTCGATTGCGTTTCTGTTGCGACGCGAAGAGGCCCGCGAAAAGCAGAAAGCATCCGAAAAGGAGAAAGCCAAACCGAAGGCCAAGGATCGCCCGGAGTCGTTCCTCGCGGTCGAACCGATGGAGTTGGAAGTTGGATACGGCTTGATCAAACTCGTCGATCGCAAGCAGGGCGGCGATCTGCTCGATCGTATCACGAACATGCGGCGACAAATCGTGCAGGAACTGGGCATCGTGGTTCCGCCCATTCGCATCCGCGACAACATCCAGCTTCAACCGAACCAGTACGCGGTGAAGATGAAGGGGCTGGAGATCGCGCGCGGCGAATCGGTTCCGGGTCATTTGTTGGCCATCGATTCCGGTACGGTTACCGACAAGATTCACGGGATGGACACCGTCGAACCGGCATTCGGCCTGCCGGCACTGTGGATACCGGAATCCGATCGACAAAAGGCCGAACTGCGCAACTATACCGTGGTCCCGCCAACGAGCGTGATGGCCACCCACATAACGGAAATCATCAAGCAACATGGCGACGAACTGTTGACGCGGCAGGAAGTCAATCGTCTGCTTGACAATCTTAAGGAGCGTGCGCCGAAACTCGTCGAAGAAGTCGTTCCCAATGTGCTTAAACCTGGCGAGATTCAGTCGGTTCTTCAGCGGTTGCTGCGCGAGCGCGTACCGATCCGCGATCTGGAAACAATTCTCGAAGCGATGGGCGACTGGGCACCGCGCACCAAAGACCCCGAACTGCTCAATGAATACGTTCGCCATGCGCTCGCGCGAAATATCTGTCATCAGCATCGCGATGACGATGGCAAGATCAATTGCGTGACGCTCGATCCGAGCATCGAAGAAATGATCACCGGTAGTGCGCAATCGACCGAAGGCCGATCGGTGCTGACGCTGTCGCCGGACTTGCAGAAGCGCATCCTCGAAGCGATCACCAAAACAATCGATCGCGTCATGCCGGCATGCAACGGAAAGACACCGGTCATCCTCTGCCCACCGCAGCTTCGCATGTGGGTGCGCAGAATCATCGAAGGGTCATTGAACACGGTTCCCGTTTTGTCGTACAACGAAATTGTCCGAGACGCGACCATCGAGTCGCGCGGTATGGTGACGATGGATGAAGAATCTTAGAACGATCACAGCCAACTCAATGCCGGAAGCACTCGCCCGTGTGAAGCAGGAAGTCGGAAGCGACGCGGTTATCCTACACACGCGCACGCATCCGAAACGCAAACTGCCCGGCGGTCCGTTGCGCCATGTCGTGGAAGTCACCGCGGCGATCTCGGCGGATGCGGTTCCGCAAGCGAGGCGTCGTCAGCGACCCGCGAGGCAGTCGAGTCCGCAGGTTGCAAGGAGCGCCAATGGAGGAACCACCGCAGGTCCAGACGCATTGTTCGATGTGTATCGCCGCCTGATCGAGTCAGACGTGGCCCACGAAATCGCAAGCCGACTCATCGAAAGTCTGGAGCAGGACCTTACGCCAACGCAACTATCGGATGAGGCGGCAGTCAAGAATGCACTGGCCAACCGCCTGCTGAAGATGCTCCCGCCGGTCTGTGAAATCAACCTTGCTCCGAAGTGCAGGCCAGTGGTCGTCGCGCTCGTTGGGCCTACAGGCGTAGGCAAGACGACGACCCTCGCCAAACTGGCGGCTGACTTTTCGTTGCGTAAGAATAGGTCGGTCGGATGCCTTTCGTTGGACAACCGAAAGATCGGCGCGGCAGATCAGATCGAGGCGTATGCAAATATCATCGATGTGCCATTGCAGGTTATCAAGAATCCGGCAGAATTACCGGTGGCTGTCGCGATGTGGTCGGATCTCGACGTGATTTTGATAGATACGTCGGGCCTGAGTCCGCACGATACAGCCAGTTTGATTGCGCTGACGAACCAGTTGGAGTCGATCGAAGTTGACGAGACGCATCTGGTTTTACCGGCGACGGTTGGGGGACGCACGATGCGCGATGCGGTCGAACGGTTCGCGTCGGTCGGTGCGGATCGATTGCTTCTGACCAAACAGGACGAAGCGATCGGGATGGCCGTCATTCTCAATGCGGTCCACCAAACGCAGATGAAGATTTCTTATGTCACCACGGGCGACGATGTGCCTGATGGAATCTGTTTGACGGCGCGCGAGTCGTTGGCCGAGTCCATCACGGCGCAGGTTTCCGTGAAGACGTGATCTTGTGTTGGAGAAGTTTGCAGTGACCCGTTTGCGAAAACCATTTTCGCTGAAGCCCGATTCCGGCAGGCATTGCCATGGCAAAGTGGAGTCGGAACGTCCTCGCGCAGAAAGCAAACCAATTACGATTGCGCTGACGAGTGGTAAAGGTGGTGTCGGTAAGAGCAACATTGCCGCGAATCTCGCAACGAGTATTCAGCAGCGCGGCGAACAGGTGACGCTCGTCGATTTAGACATGGGCCTCGCCAATGCCGACGTGCTTCTCAATGTTGCGCCGCCGTATAATCTGGGTCACATCATTCGTAACGTTAAAAACGTCGATGACGTTGCGCATCGATCGGCGCTGGGGTTGAAGCTGATTGCCGGCGTGCCGAGCGGCGCGCACGATTCGTTCAACCCATCCCAAATTGACACCGTTGTCGACCGGATAAAATCTTTTTCGAGCGATTTTATTATTTTCGATTGCGCGGCAGGCATCGGTTCAAATGTTACCCATTTTGCGCGGGCTGCCGATGTTGTCTTGGTAGTCACGACCCCGGAACCCACTGCGTTGGTCGATGCTTACGCAACCATTAAAACATTGTGGAAAGAGGGTTACGAAGGTTCTGTTCGGCTTTTGGTCAATATGGTTGAGAGTCGTCAGGAAGCTCGCAAAGCGTTTAGTCGTGTGCGCGACGCTTGTGAAAAATTCATAAACTTTGATATTGCAGAAGCCGGTTACGTTCTGCATGATACTCACGTAGAACTTGCGGTTCGTCAGCGTGAACCGTTTGTTCAACGTTATCCAAAGTGTTCCGCCAGCCTTTGCATTTCTGTTATTGCGACTCGATTGGTTGGAACCCGAGCTGGATCCAATAGCCAAAACAAGGGGATCTTTCAGCGCGTCGCGGGGATGTTTTAACGGATAGTCGTCCCTGTGATTTTACGAACGGTGATCGCAACACTTGCTTGTGATTGCCCGACTTAAGATCAAACACCGCGGATTTGCATGCCACGAATTCGCAGCTGGTTGGCAAGGATGCTGACCGAATTGTTTGATCGGGCGAATGACTCGCCCATTGCAAGTAGCGCTGATTCGAAAGCGCACAAAACGACTCAGCGTATTATTCGGCTTGGTTGACGAGAAAGGATTCTCAATGCTGCCGCACTTCTTTCAATTCGTATCCAATGCCACATTGTCTTGTCGTTTGAGCGGTCGCAGAGATTCCGCGTGCAGCTTGCGTGGAGGACGGTGAAACAATGGTTGCTCGATACACCGGCGCAGTGTTGAGTTTGTTTGCGTTTGGGTTGGCTTCTGTCGCGGGGTTGATCGCGGGGAATCCGCCCGAGGTGGTTTTGTCCCGCGCGCTTTGGGCGCTGGCGGTATTTTGCGTGATCGGACTCGCCGTCGGAGCTGCTGCTCAAATGGTGTTGGGTGAATACGCCATTGAGAGAGCGACGGCGATGATGCCAGACGAATCGGAAATGGCCAAGGCGTATGAGGATGAAGACATCGTCGATGTCGATGTTGCCGAGTCAGCAGACGGCGACAAACAGAAATTGTAAGCGCAGTTTATTTTGCGTGTTGTTCGATAAGTAAATAGTTTTTTGACCATGGCCTGGTGAATTTGATGAATTGCGATCGGCAAGGAAGCTGATCGAGATTGTGCCGAGAAAAATTGGCACTGCCAGGAATTCGCGACAAGACCTGCAATCGTATCTCACGGAGGAGAATCGATGCCCGCTCTAAGAACTGGTTCGGATGTGCTGGAAGTCTGGAAGGAATACAAGCTCGCAGGCGGTCGGCCTTTACGCAACCGACTGATGGAGACTTACCTTCCGATTGTCAAGTACACCGCCGACCGCATCAGCACGAAGCTGCCCGATGAGGTTGATGTGGACGATCTTGTGTCGGCTGGCATTTTTGGGCTGGTCGATGCGATCGAAGCCTATGACATGGAGCGGGGCGTCAAATTCGAAACATACTGTGCGCCGCGTATTCGAGGGGCAATGCTCGACGAACTTCGTGCGATGGACTGGGTTCCGCGCTTGGTTCGCAGCCGAGCCAACAAACTTCAGCGCGTTTGCAGTTCTTTGGAAGCCGAACTCCGACGGCAACCGACGGATAGTGAGCTTGCCAAAAAACTCGGTGTATCCAAAACCGAACTCGCCAAGATCGTGCGCGACGCGACCGCCGTCTCGCAAATCTCTCTTTCGCGTAAGCACTTCGAAACCGATTCCAGTCGCGACGTTTGCGAGATTGACGTGCTTGAAGACAAGCGGGGTCGCAATCCGGTCGCTGAAGTTCAGAAGCGCGACCTTAAAGGGTTGATCACACGCGGGCTGACGCGCGCTGAGCGTCTCATTTTAATTCTCTATTACTATGAAGAGATGACGATGAAGGAGATTGGTGCGACACTCGATCTGTCGGAGAGCAGGGTCAGTCAGATGCACTCGGCAATCTTGAACCGTTTGAAATCCCAACTCAAAAACCGCGAGCGCGAACTGTCGCGCGCCTGACACAGTTCAAGCAACGGCCGTTGAAAACTGTCTGCAAAATTGAAGCTGGCGATTGAGATTTTCATTTTTGATCCTTCACGAACGACCGATAACCATTCAAGGCGCGCTGTTCACCTCACTGATCGCCGTTTGAATCCAAGTCGCCGAATCCACTATGCTAAAATCTAGGTGTGTGCGCAAGTTCTGGTTTGCGTCATGGCGCTTGGTGCGCTTCGCCGATACAATCTGAAGGCGAGTTGTTGGAGGAGAGTGCTTGTAGTCTTGACGCAGAACCTGTATCGCTCATTGGAGAATGCACATGGCCGACGTGCCTCCTAACATTTTGGGAGCGGCTGCCCAAGCCGGATTCGTTGCGGGAATCGCCTCGCGCGCCAAAGACGCGGATCGCAGCGGGCAGGCCAGGACTGCGGCCAAGCAGGTTGAGCAGGCCAATGACTCCGCGAACAGCGTCGAAACGACCGACGGCGATACAGCCGTGTTCGCTGATGCGGAAGGTGCCGGCGGACAAGGCCGTGCCTTCGGTGAAACGGGCGAAGAGCAGGTTGAAACGCCAGACGCCAATCCGCTCGAATCCAAGAAGGACGACGATCCGTCGCACCTGGACATCAAAATCTGACGCACGCTGCGATCGCCGAGGGCAATCATCTAATACTAGGGAGAGAATGAGCTGGCTCAGCCTGAAATACGGCTGGGCCGCCATTTTGCGCATGCGGCGGCGCGACAGGTCTCGTCGCGGCGTTTCGGGCTGGATATGATGGATTCATGCGATACTCACACATGCATGGTTGCGGTAATTCGTTTTATGTGATCGACGCGCGCGACGGTGCGATCGACGATGCCAATGCGTTGCAAACGGTTCGACACAACTGTGGGGATCCGTTCGATCTCGATGGTATCGTAATGGTCCATCCCTCGACCGTCGCGGACGTGAAAACCGTGATCTACAACGCGGACGGATCGCGGGCGCCGATGTGCGGCAATGGCGTGCGATGTCTGAGCAAATTCGTCGTTGAAGGATCAACCGATGCTGCGACTCAATTATCGGAACCCGTATCGATTGGCGAATTGTCTGCGTTGTTGCCAAAGTTAAGTCTTCCAGAGCAAGTCAGCCGTGTCTTGCTCAAGTCAATTCTGCAAACCGAATGGGTTGCGGAGGATCGTGTGTCTCTTTGCCGCCTCACCGCAGAGACGGACACGGGCATCAAGACGCACTATTGCCTTTCGCGTAGCCACCAAATGATTTGGGCAACCGTTTCGTTATCTGCGGCTGAAACCCGTCTTGCCAGATTGAATTGTACACTGGATGGTGAGGAGGCAATTGATCGGGCGATCCGCATTGGCGGTCGAGATTACGACGTTTCGGTTATCGGTCTTGGGAATCTGCATTGCGTGGTCTTTGTGCACGATGTGGATCGAATCGACGTTTGCGAACAAGGGAGAGCCATCGAGACAGACGTAAGTCGCTTTCCGGACAGTGTCAACGTGCATTTTGTGCAGAGACTCGCATCTGACCATTTGAAGATCAAGTCGTGGGAGCGGGGGGCTGGTGCGACCCTGGCCTGTGGGACGGGATCGTGTGCGTGTGTTGTGGCGGGCGTGAGGACCGAACGATGTGTGTCGGGTTGCAGGGTCGATCAGCCGGGTGGCACGATTTATGTCGATGTGGGTGACGATGTGCTGATGTCCGGGCCAGCGGTCGAAGTGGCGCGGGGCGAGTGGCCCGGCGAGACGGAGTCCCCCTGATCAGCCGGAAAGCGATTGCTTCGAGCGGGCTGGTTTGATGAGGGTAAACACGCCGTAAGCATGGGCGTGCGGAATTCATTGAGGGGCTGATTCCGCCGATAAGATGAGTGGGCGTCTTCCATTGCAATCGGTTTCTGCGCCCGTGGATAAACACCGGAGAGTGAGATGAATCCCAACGTCGTCGATGCGATTCGCAAGTCAGCAGCCGTTCCGTCCATGCCGCAAGTCGTGACCCGTTTCCTCGAAGTCATTCAGGATCCGAACTTCGACTACAACAGCGTGGTCAAGGTACTGAGCGTCGATGCCGGTACGGTCAGTGAAGTTCTGCGCCTTTCCAACTCAGCACTGTTTGGCGTGTCGCGCAAAGTCACGTCGCTGAAGCAAGCTTTGACATTGTTGGGACCGAGACGCACGCGATCGCTGGTTCTTGGGCGATACCTTGTCGAGGCCATTGGCGACACTTGCGGGGGGCAACTGGATACGAGTTACTATTGGCGTCGTTCATTGTCGTCCGGAGTCATTGCAGCCCGCATTTCCGACAAGGCATGCCCGCGCCTGCGCGATGAAGCATTTCTCACGGGACTGCTCGCAGACATTGGCGTGGCGATCTTGTCGCAAGCCATGGGCGAAAAGTACGATCCCATCGTCAGTCAATACACGCCGCATGGGTCGCCTTACTCGGAAGACGATGAACGACAGCTCGTCGAGACGAGTCACGCGGAGGTTGCTGCGATGGTGCTGGCCGAGTGGGGATTGCCCGAGGCCATGTGCGATGCTGTTAAGAACAG
This sequence comes from Alphaproteobacteria bacterium, assembly GCA_028285105.1. Taxonomy (GTDB): domain Bacteria; phylum Planctomycetota; class Phycisphaerae; order UBA1845; family UBA1845; genus UBA1845. The sequence continues at coordinate 719,748 of JANQQE010000011.1, read as the reverse complement.
TCACAACAACGACATTGATGTGACCGACAATGCTTCGCAGATGGCCCGCGTCGTCAATGCATCGGATCGAATCGCCAAGCTGCTCTGCGAGATTCCAGATGTGAACGCCTGCGTCGAAACCTGCACCCATGCAGCGGCGTTTTCGGGAATTGAACTTCTCGATCTGGTCAACATTCTCGAAAGCGTTGAAGCCGATGTCGAGGAACTTGCAACGGTCTTGAAAATCGACGTCATCCCCAGTGCGGTGTACGAGAAAATCGCCCACGCCATACGCGAACAACTTTCGGTTGCGGCTGGCTCGTAAGCATTTGTTGTTACGACAACGCAGCGAAGCCAGGGCCAGCAGAGCATGCATTATTTCAAATCGATGGCATCGCGGATGTCGATGTTTTGATGATGCAGGCGCATGTCTTGAATCAGCCTTTCAAACGCCTTCAAGCGATTTTCAGCGATCCGACGGGTCGATTCGAACCTGAACGATTCCTTAATCTTCGCCTCCCAGAAACCGTATTTGTGATGATTGACTGATGTTTCGATGATCGCATCGACGGAACGCCCTTCACTGACTTGCTTGAATACCTTGGTCCCGAGTGCAGATACTGCAAACTCGTCGAGGTGATCGGCTTCGCAGACGACTTGTGCGCACGGATGATCAATGTCGTGGTCGCCAAGTACGCGAATGCACTCTGCCGCCTCTTTCAGCGTTCTGTCAGGAGCCAACTCACCGAGCTGTTCGAGCATAAACGATGCCGCCAACGTAAATTGGATGGTTGTCGGCACCGATGCAAAAATGTCCTCCAACAAAATATCACCCGCATTGCATTGGACCGCCCAACCGGCATCATGGTACAAGGCGACTATCGCGAGGACTTCAGGGTCCGCACCGCGGTTGACCATCTCCGGAATGTTGATGAGCATCATCGCGCTTTCGCAGACACGTATGGAATGATCCCATATCAAAGTGTGCGATTGGCCGTTGTGACCCCCAAGCGTGAGATTCTTTTCGGCTTGCTTGTATATGGCGATTTGGTTGACGATTTCAGTCACGAGATCCTCTCGCCAATCGTGAGCAAAAAAGTGCGGTTAGACGGATACCCGCTTAACCTGAAAATCTGTTTCAGCCCCGACCAGTTTGGACCGTCTCAATTTGACGCAGACTTGCCCGGCCTGCTTCACCACCAACTTAAACTGAATTGAATTTTGCGGACGCCTTTTCGATCATAAAGCACAGGTTGAAGTGCGTGCTTCCCCCATCGGGCGCCGCCGAAGTTTCTTTATTTTGCCGCCGACACATTGGCGCAAACCGCCCCGCCCCTGTCTGAAACGACTAGTATAGCGAATGGAGAGCGAATAATTCAATGCTCAATATCGCGTATTGGTTTGGATTCGAAATGCGGCTGCTGTTTTGCGGAAGATGGTGTCCGATGCGTACCCAATTCGAGCGCCAAGAAACGCAGTTGCGAACGGTAAGAGATACCCCAGATTGTCAATGACCGTTGTATCGACTCAAGAAACTCAAGCTTTGTCGAGCAAATTGTAGTAGCAGTTGCGTTTTGCAGGTTGCCATCCGGCATCAGCTATCAATTCGCGAATTTCATTCTCCGCCAGGCAATACGTCGTCCCGGCGGCTGACACAACGTTTTCCTCCATCATCACCGATCCCATATCGTTTGCGCCGTAGAATAGTGCGAGTTGGCCAATGGTTGGACCCTGCGTGACCCAACTTGATTGAACGTGATCGATGTTGTCGAGAAAAACACGTGATAGCGCAAGCATCCGCAAGTATTCGTCTGAACCGGCGAGCATCAAATGCTTGCCGTCGGGAAAGCCGCGATAGTCCGATGGAAACTGTTTTGTTCGGCCCAGTGGTGTATTGTCGGGTTGGAACGTCCAGGTGATGTATGCGGTGAATCCGCCGGTTTCGTCCTGCAAGTCGCGGATGACTTGAAGCGTTTCGATTCGCTCCTGAATCGTTTCGATGTGCCCGAACATCATGGTGATGCTCGTGCGCATGCCGATCTTGTGCGCTTGTCGCATGACTTCCATGTACTCAGCCGTGTTGGTTTTTCCTTGACCAATCTTGTCGCGCACCCGATCGACGAGAATCTCGCCGCCACCGCCAGGGATCGTATCCAATCCAGCGTCCTGCAACCGAAGCAGCACTTCGCGCACGGGCATGTCGAATTCCTGGTGCAAACCGTGAATCTCGGGGGGGCTGAAAGCGTGCGTGTGAATGGTGGGATAGTTTTTCTTGATAAAACGCATCAGGTCGAGATACCACTCGAAAGGCAGCATGTCTTTGGGGACGAGTCCACCTTGCATCAGAACCTGCGTCCCGCCGATGTCGAGCAATTCTTCGATCTTCTTACCGATCTCGTCGAACGAGAGAATGTATCCTTCGGGCAAATCGCGCCGGCCCGAATCCATATCGGGCGGGTCGGCTTTGAAATTGCAGAAAATGCAGCGGGCAGTGCAGTAGTTCGAGTAGTTGATGTTTCGATCGACGACATAAGTTCGATATGGTTCGGGATGCTTTTGAATCGTGACTTCGTGGGCACGCCGGCCGATTTCGTGGATCGACAAATCGTTGTACATCTGCCACGCGTCGTCGGCGCTGATGCGCGTCGTTTGTGGCGTGGTCGATTCGATGGGCTGCGATGTTGCGGTTGTGCGTGGGGACGAGATCATGCGAACACCAGTTCCTGCATTGCGGGTACGAGTTCCAAATCCTGCGCAAGGGAGACGAATTGCGTCAAGCCTTCTTTGTGCCTTGGCGTGATGGTGAAACGCAGACGGTGCGTCAGGTAACGCTGGGCCAATTCGACTGGCCAGCCAAGCCCCGGTCCGACGTTGCTGGCGATTTCGTTGGCATTGCGAACGCCGGCATCGCGGGCGGCTGCCAATACCGCGTCCAGATGGCCAGCGTCATATTCCTGTTTCGCAGCCCATGCCGCAAACACAAAAGGTAAGCCGGTCAGCGATTTCCATGCGCTTCCAAGGTCCGTTTGAATATCGAGATGCGGCAGATGACTCGTAATGACTTTATCGCCGATCAGCAAGATGGCGTCGCACTGGTTGCGATCGATGCTGTCATCAAGCTGGACGATGTGCAGACGCCGGCCAAACTGTTGCAGCCAAATCACCTGTGCCAGCGCCACCGACGTATGCGAATCGCCGTCGACGTAGAGCGTCTCAACTTCGGCGGCCGGGACATTCGAGAACACGCGGACAGTCAGCGTTTCGCCGTCACAACCGATACACGCATCGGAAATGATTTTCCATTGACGCTCCGGACCGACAAGGTCAATAACGGGGACCAACGCCACATCGACGTCATCCGCATCGAGCATCGGAGCGAGTGCGGCAGGTACCGCGTGGGTCAAAACGACATTCGGTTGGGCATCGAGACCTTCGGTCAGCGGTTTGGCGTTGAGGTACGACACGACACCCAGCCGATGGTTTTGAGACGAATCTTCAAAGGCGCTTGGCATGTTCGTTTTCCAAATGTGTCGGTTGCATCCGATGCATCCGACATTATTCTCGTGCGATTCCAGCAGATTATACGTGTGAAATTGAAAGCTCACCAGCATTTGCTTGGAAGGCATATCTCTTTCAAGTTTTTTGAAAATCCGCTATGGCGGACGGCAGATTCGATTGACGCGGTTTAGGCCCGTTGATACCGTTGCCCCGCACGTCGAATCGAACCGAAACGAGCGGAAGCACCCAATCATGCCAAAAAGCCTGCACCTGCAAACCCGAATCTGTGTCTCAATCCTGATGGTGACGATCTTCGCGGGCTGTCACAAGCCGGAAGGCATTTTTGAAATCACCAACTACGTCGATGTCGGCGAGTCGGAGCGTTTGCACGAGGTTTTCGACGAAGCCTACTACCGAACTGCCGACGACGGAAACGTCGATGTTGTTGTGCGCCGGGGCAGCCGAAACGATCTCGACGACAAGCAACGTGTTACCCAAATCATCCATATCAGCAGCGTGTTTGCACCGGTCGAAGCCCGCAACAAAATCGAAAGCTCAATGCTCAACGGTGTGGTGGCTTATTCGATTATCGGCGACCTTGGGGCCGTGTGTTTTCAAGGGGCGGGTTTTGCTTCGTTTTCCGAAAGTCGAAAGGGCGACACACTTCAAGGTGAACTCGAACAGTCCAGCCTCCGGCAGGTTCGCCGAGTCGGAGAAATCGGCGACATCTTCAACCGCACGCGCGTTTCCGGCGAATTCAAAGCCATCAAAGACGAGAAAGCCGTCGTGCGAATCCTCAACGAAATGAATCGATTCCTCGGTCCGCAACCCCAATACGTCCCACCAACGCCCGGCATCAATCCATTGTAAGACGGCGACTCCCGCCTCAATTGTCAGAACTTTTTATCGGTATCGATGTCCAGCGGAACGTGATGGTGTTCGCTCGGTTTGCTCTCCGAGAAGATCCGCGAAATGCAGAACACGCACAACGACGTCACCAGCAGAATGCTGCCAAGCATCATCGCCCAACCACCAGTCGTCAGTCCGGTGATCTCCGAGGCAGATTCGTCGGCCAGCATCAGCGTTGCCAATATTTCAATCGGTGCAACATGAGACTGCATGGGCTAGGCCTCCAACAAATTCTGCGTGTGTTCCGCGTGGGCGATGGTTGCGCCGATGCGATTGCGACAAGCGATGTCGATCGCAGCGGTGATGATGATAAAAAGCAAACCGACTCCAACGATGCTGAACCTTGCGATGTTGGCGTTCAGCCTGGCATCAGCAATTTTTGTTTTGGTTTCTTCGTTGGGTTTGGTGTACCACTCGGGTCTGGCGGAGGCGGGCTTCGCTTTGATTTCGCGTACCCGGGCGATCTTCTTCTCCGGACCATCTGTGCCATCGAATTCGTCCGGGAACTGCATGGTGAGGGCCGCTTCGATACCCTTGAACTCTGGACTCATGCTGCGAATGCGATCGGGCGCGTTGTACGTACACCATAGAACCAGCACGATAATCAGAAATGACGGCGTGACATACTTCACCATTACCGGCATGAATCGGGGCAACTTGAAATCGGATCCGCGATTTGCCTCGGCAACGCCTCGCTGCGCCCCAATGACCCAACCGAAGATCAGAACCTGGGCCAATCCGGCGACGATCATCATGAATTCGCAGGCGAAGTCGGTGAAATCGAGAGCTTGAGCATTGATGCTGAAGTACATCACCAATGACGCGCCGGCTGCGGTGATGATCGCAAGCAAGGTCACGCTGGCAGGGCGGCGCAATCCAAAACCGTCTTCAAGAAATGCGATCGCCGGCTGCAACATGCTCAACGAACTGGTGACAGCCGCCAGAAACAATAGACCAAACCACATGCCACCGAAGAAGTTCCCGCCGAACGGCATCAAATGCATGATCGCTGGAACTGTGAAGAACCCGACTTGAAACGTACTTTCCGGTGTGTGCGACGAACCGAGAAACAGAAACGCTGCCGGAACGACGATCAAACCGCCAAGCACAACTTCGCAGAACTCGTTTGCGCTCGATGCGCTCAAAGACGTCAAGACAACGTCGTCGCTTGGTTTGAGGTAACTCGAATAACAAAGGATCAACCCGAACCCGACGCTGAGGCTGAAGAAGATTTGCCCCGCCGCCCGCATCCAAACTTCGGGATTCTTGAGCAGTTCCCACTTCGGGTTCCACATAAAGCCTAATCCGGTGCCGATGTTGTCGAGTGTGAGGACGCGAACCAGCACGATGACCGCACACCCAATCAACAGCGGCATCGCAAATTTGCAAAACGTTTCGATTCCGCGCGTGACACCGCGATAGATGATGATGAAGTTGACAATAAAGCAGGTGATGACGTACCAGAACATGCTCGACGAATACATCGCGCCGTTTTCTTTTAGGGCGAATTGCTCCATGGCATATCCAACCGAGGCGCCCGCCACAGCCTCGTTGTACTCGCTTGTTCCTCGCGTCAGGCCCTCGACGGCTGTCCCGATGTGCGCATCGAATCCTCCGGTAAAGTACGCAATCGAATATCGCAGGCAGAGCGCTTCCAGCAGGACGTAATACATGTACACGACGATGGGAACGAGCAAAGTGAGCGCACCGATTCCTTTTGCTGGGGCTTTGCGCCAGATCGCGTAGAGTATGCCTGCCCCGTTGTTTTGACCGTACCGCCCGCCCAAGCGTCCCATGGTCCATTCGCACCATACGATGGGGATGCCCAGCACCAGAAAGCTGATGATATATGGAACCATGAAGGCTCCGCCGCCGTTGTTGACGGCTGTCCCGGGGAAACGCAGGAAGTTTCCGAGTCCGACTGCCGATCCCGCAACCGCCAGGATCACGCCCGCTTTCGAGCCCCAGCTTTCTCGTTGTTGGTCTTGAAGGTCCGGATTGGTCATAAACCCCCCGCGATTGTCAATGGCATCAGGGATAGGCTGCTTCGCATTCTACTCGATAGCGTAAGTGTCGAGTGGATAGCCCGCAAGTGAATCGATTGCAAGTAAAATTGGCGAAGATCGTCTCTTCGAAATCATCAACGGCCAGATGATCGACAGATCGATTCTGCATGTGCTAGAGTATCGCACCTTCGGTCATGCACGAACTGAAAAGCAATGGATCAAACGAAAGTGAAACGGAATTCATTTTTCACATCGAAGGCGTTTCTCCTCATATTTGCAACTGTCATGTGCGGATGGGGCATACATGCCGGACCGCGCCTTGGCGACCATGAGAGCATCAATGCCCAATGTGCCCGCCAGGCGATCGAAGACGGGGATTGGCTGATCCCGAAGTTTCAGGATCAACCCCGCGTCCGCAAATCACCGCTGGGAATCTGGCTAATCGCTGGCTCATCAACCATCGTTGACAACATCCTAGGTCAGAAGCCCGTTTCTGAGTTGGCTGCCCGGTTGCCTCAGGCGCTGGCGGCTGTGCTGAATGTGCTGGTGATCGCGTGGATGGGACGTCGCATGTTCGGCGAGCGCGGCGGTTGGTTGGCCGGATTGATGACCACTGTGAGTATCGCCACGATTTATTTCAGCCACAGCGCGCTCATTGAGATGACGTTGACGCTATTCATAACGTTATCGTTCGCATGCTTCTGGCGTGCATGTGAAGGACCGAATGTCAGCGGAAAGTGGCTTATCGGTTTTTACGCAGCGTTTGCGATGGCGATGATGGCCAAAATGCCGTTGCCATTGATGATTATCGCGCCGCCACTGTTTGTGTGTTGGGTATGGCTTAGACCTGCAACGTTTGTCGTTGAATCGGGCACCGGCGAATCACGCAACGATTTGACTTGGGTCAGTCAACTCAAAGCGATTCCGAAGTTGCTATCAATCTCCGGATTGCTTCTTTTCTTTCTTATCTGCGGGGCTTGGCCGCTATACGTTTTTTTCAACGTCGATGGCGTTTTGGCGCTCTGGCAAGCCGAATACATGGGGCGATTCTCCGGTGAGATGGACGATCGGGTGATGCCGTTTTGGTATTACCTTCCCATCCTTTTGGCATTCGTCGCGCCGTTTGCATTGTTCTTGCCTGAAGGCATCGGAGCGTTTTTTCTCAAATACCATCAGCGCCACAAGCACGCACTCGGTTTTCTATTTGCGTGGGGTGTGTCGGGTTTATTCTTCCTGAGCCTCTCATCATTTAAGCGACCCCACTATCTCGCATCGATTATTCCGGCATTCATCCTCATGATGGTTCCAGTGGTCGAGCGCGTCTTCTTTGAAGCGCAGCCCTATCCTAAGCGTATCGTGAAGGCATTCTGCGACATCAGCGTCATTGTCATTATCGTTTCTGTCTTCGTGGGAATCTCGAATCTGAAAGGAAGGGGCCTTGTTTCTCCATCGACTTTGTATTTGGTCGTGGGGTTGCTTGGGATTCTCTGTTGCGGCGCGGCATTCGCATATCGAATCGACAAACGCACCGTGAGCTTGGCATTCCTGATCGCAAGCGGTCCGGTCATGTTGGTTGCTGGTTGGGTTGGGGCGGCGAATTTGGATGCCGCCGATCAGCGGATAGCGGCTGTGACCACCTCGTTACACGATCTTGGTGTAACCTCAGAAGATCGAATCGTATCGGTGGACGGCCGAATCGATGCGCGGTTTCCGTTTTATGCCGATTTGCAAATTCAGCGGTTGTTCACTCCGCTCGAAGTCTCGTCGATGCGAACGAGTCGAAGCGAGATGCCAGTCGAATTGTTGCAGGCCGCCGCTGCGAAAATGCGTGATATGGTGACGACCGGGCCGCGGACGTTTTTCTTAATGGATGCTCAAAGGTTTGACTATCTGCAAGGCGATTTCGATGTTCCGGTTGCCGAATTGGCACGCGTGAAATTCACGAACGAGAAAGATGGCAAGTGCTGCGTCATTCTTGGCCCCAAAACGCAGCTCACAGCCACGCAGTCTTGATCGATTTGGCTTGATCGATCTGGCTTGACCGATCCGCCATTGCCCCGATGATGTTGAGGAACATTTGATTCAATCACCCGGAAGCCACCGCGACCGGATCGTCAGAAAACATTTTCTTGTGAGGAGATACTCCGATGAAACGACAAATGATGGCACTGTTGGCTGTTGGTTGCGTGGCACTTGGAACATCAATCGTCGTACTCAATGTACATGTGCCAGTTGCAGATGCCCATTGCCAGGTTCCTTGTGGGATTTACGACGACGCAGCCCGCGTCACCCGCATGAAAGAAGACGCTGCTACCATCGAAAAGGCGATCAAGAATATCAACCAACTCGCAGGTCAGCATGATTCCCAGGCATTCAACCAAGCCGCTCGCTGGGTGGCAACCAAAGAAGCCCACGCTGCGCACATTATCGAGGTCATTTCGGAATACTTCATGGCCCAGCGCGTCAAACCGGTGGCCAAAGGGGCCGACGGTCACGACAACTATGTTGAAGCGTTGACGAAATACCACGCGGTGATGGTCGCAGCGATGAAGACCAAACAGCAATCCAACCAAGCCGCTGCCGATGCGTTGAAAAGCGCAATCGCGGCATTGCCGTAACCTTTAGCAACATCAACTGACGATACAAAAAAACCGCGACATGAGTGAGTTCATGTCGCGGTTTGTTTATTCAGCGAACATGTGTTTTACGAACGTGACGAGCGACGGCGAAGCGCCGCGACTGCGCCAATGGCCAAAAGTCCAAACGTGGCTGGTTCCGGTGTAGCAGTGATGTTGTCGATACCGAGGACGCCAACCGTATTCGGCGCCGCTCCAATGCCGGCGGGCGCGCCCGGCTGATGGCGGAACAGAAACGTTTGAAGATTCGAGAGGGCGGTTGCCACATCCGGCGAGGTTCCACCGACCAGGGTCATCCCTGAAGGCGTCAAATCGAATACCACATGGATCCAGTTTCCACCCGTCGGCACGGTCACCGATGTCGTTGATGTATAGCGAGATGCGAATCCGCTTTCGACAAGAAACACGCGAAGTTCGAGTGGATCCGGCCCAAAATTGGCCACGTCGGCTTCGACGGATGTGATGCCCGCGGCGGTCAGATCGCCGATCCACTGATCTTCGTTCTTGGTGCCAATAGGCTTGGTCCCGGTGGATGACAATTCCAGATACCGATCGCCCGCACCGGCGGGTCCACCGGTTGCGATGTTGGTCGGAGCTGAACCCCCAGCCCACGACTGGGTCGTGCCGTCCTGAAAATCGTCCACACTGCCGAGCGAGACAGTGGCGTTTGCATCTGCATTCAGCATCACGGTCGAGGCGAACGCACCCACGATCATGTAATTCTTGATTGAAGCCAGCTTCATTGATTTTCCCCTGTATCCTGTTTGCGAACGATTTTGCAACCTTGCCCTCAATAGAAGGCACCAATGCCCGGCTACAAAAAAAAGAGACACGCTATCGCCGATGCCATGCCAGCGAACTGCCTCTCTCGACAACCGTCGCTTAGACGACCGCCCATACCCAGCCGATCATAGGTCTCTCCTCCGCGTGATCGCTGGAATTCTCAATTTTCTTTATGATACTGACCCGAGGATGCCCGGGTCAACCGCCTAAGTGCGGTCGCAATGCCGGGCAGTGGATGTATGACGGACATAATTGATCGAGCAGGTGGCAATGGCTCAACCGTGTGACATCGCAATTCCGGACGTTTTTGGCCCGATTCAGATCGGTTCGCTGGAAATCGCTCATCCGTTTGTGCAAGCCGCTCTGAGCGGTTACACGGATTTGGCGATGAGGCGGATCGCTCGGATGCATGGTGCGGCTTACTGCGTCAACGAAGTGGTGTTGGATAAATCGGTGCTGCACGACGGACCCTGGCAGCGGAAACTCTTGACCGTTGAGCCGGACGATCATCCCGTCGGGGCGCAACTGATGGGCGGCGATCCGACGACGTTCGGACCCGCGGCTGACAAGATGGTGACGGCTGGCTACGACGTGATCGACATCAACTTCGGTTGCCCAGCCCCGAAAGCGCAGAACCGTTGTCGCGGTGGGTTTCTACTGTCCGAACCGGAGACGGCATCGGCAATCGTTCGCAACGTGGTCGATGCGGTGCGTGGGCGATGCCCGGTGACGTTGAAAATGCGCCGCGGTTTGAATGATTCGCCCGAAAGCGAGCGAAACTTTTTTGAGATACTCGACTTGGCGTATTCATTGGGGGTAGCCGCCGTCACGGTGCATGGGCGTTCCGTCGAACAACGTTATCGCGGCCCGAGCAATTGGGATTTTCTTGCCAAGGTCAAGCGACATGCCGGATCGCGAACAGTCTTGGGAAGCGGCGATCTGTTTGCGGCTTACGACTGCATCCGCATGATGGAGCAAACTGGCGTCGATGGTGTAACGATCGCGCGAGGGTCGATGGGCAATCCGTGGATCTTCAATCAATGCCTGCAATTGGCAAGCGGCAAGGCCGACGTGAATTCGTTGGAAGCACCCACGATCCAACAACAACGCAACACGATCATCCGCCATTTCAAAGAAACCGCCAGACTCCACGGCAAAGAAAAAGCCGGCAAGCTAATGGGCAAGTTTGGCGTCCGCTACGCATCGCATCACCCCAAACGCAAAAGAGTAAGAGAAGCTTTCAGCCGCGGCAGTTCCACCGAGCAATTCCTCGAAGTCATCCGAATCTGGTACGACGAATTCACGTAGGGTGGGCCGTGCCCACCATGTGTTTTACACTTACGAACGGCGGTTGGCAGAGCCCACCCTACGACTTAATTGATCGTCAGTCCGTTCAGGTATTTGGCCAAGTCTTCGCGCTGCTTGCTGACGTCGGCACGCAATTGGGCAACGACCGTTTGTTCCTTCTCGATGGTCGTTTCCTGATCGTTTAGTTTTGTTAACAGCCGCGTGTAGTATTCGCTCGATTGTTTGACGGAACCCATGTTTTTGCGAATTCGGTCCTGCTCTCGCGTGATTTCTTCGATGCGATTGACGTGTTGCTGAAGGTTCATTTGCGTTGTGGCCAGGATCTGTTTGAGGTGGACGGCTTTCTCAATGGCGTTGCGTACTTCTTTCGGCAGTTCCTTCGCGCGTGCGAAAAATTCGAGGCGTTCGGCATCGGTATTCAGCAAAACGATCTGCACGTCGCGGATGTACTCCTGCGTCACCTTGAAGTCGTTTGACTTACCGGCATCGACTCTTGTGCGGAAGCGGTACATTGCTTCGGTGGTTTCCATCGGTTTTGGCGAATTGACGAGTTTCCAGTTGGTGTTGCGCGGGTGTTCGATGACAAGCGTCTTGGTGCGAGTCCCTTTGTTTTCCAAGGCGTACACCTGCGCGTTCGAGAGTTTTCGTTTGAGCATCAACACGCCTTTGACAAGGCTGCCGGTTTGCAGCGTGTCGGTGGAATTCTGCTTGGTGGCATCAACCCGTACATTGAGATCAACCGCGTAACTGAGGAGCCGGGTTTGACTCGGCGGGAAGTGATCGATCTGGGCATCACCTGCGTAGCCGCCATCGTCGAGTACCGTAATCGGGCCCTGCGGTAGATCCTTACCGGTGGAGTTTGTCAATCGTGCTCCGTTCAGCGGATGCTTGGCCAGCACACTTTGGTTGTAAATGCTGACGCGCTCGACTTCGATGTCGTCGGTCACAATCGGAATCATCGCCGACCGCTGGCGGGGCAGGGTGACGCGATCGACTTTGTATTGAAACAACTCGCCCATGTCGGCTGCCTCGGCTACGGACGAGATGTCCAGCGCGAGTCCATTCATTTCGGTTTCATCGAGTTCGCTTGGCATCATTAGCGCTGACGCAGGGCTTCTTCCCATGGCCGTTTCTTCCGCGCGACCTGCGAGAGCCTTGGCCCTGAAACGGGATGACCTGCGCTTGGGTACAGAATTATCGTCACGGCTGCCGCCACCGGCGAAACCTGCCCCTCCGACGCCGTCATCGTACGTTTGTGGCGAAAGACTCGCATAAAGCTCCGGTTCGACGACGGGGCGACGGACGTATAGCGGTTGGTACAAATCTTGCACGAACGAGATGGGGCGGCCACTAACCAGTGATAGCTCTACGTTGCTCCAGTCGCTTTCGGTTTGATTCTCGACGACAGCCCAGCCCTGAAGCGCACCGCTGGCGTCCTTCGTTTCCGCATCTGGCATCATAAGGCGATAGGTCGTTTTCCAGATGGGCGTTTCGACGACGTATCCGAGTCGGACGCGACGGTTACCATCACCTTCGAATTCGATCGTGACGGGCTTTTTGTCCTGATCGCGCGATTGAGCCAGTGCCAACAGCGCTTTGGAGAGTTCTTCCTGAAGTTCCTTGTCTTCGAGTTCGATCTTCGAAGCATCGGCAAGATCGACCGAACGGATGGTGCCGTCTTCGATGACGTTAACGATCCACACGTCAACAAACTCGTCGTCTCCGATCTTGCGTTTGGTTTTTTCCAACCCGAGGATCGTACCGGCGATCGTTGATGCATTGGCTTCAATGGTGACCCGCGCACCGCGCAGCTGTTTGAGCAACTCGCCGAGCGATGGGTTGCGGCTGATGTCCACCTGAAAACTGCGGAGCGTCTTGGAGAGCGGATCCTGCGACGGGTAAATGACCGTACCGATCTGCCCGCCATCGAGGTCTTGCAGCACGAGCGACTTGAGGATGTCGTTGATCTGCTCGGTTTTGAAACGCAATTCAGTCGTCGTGTTGCCATCGACTTTGCCGCGATGCTCAAAAAAACCGACGCCACTGCTGAACAGCACAACCCGCTCGATGGGCACGTTTGTATGCTGCTCGGTTCCGGCACGTGCGATAGGAGCGACGGTGCAAAGTAGGGCAGTCAGTGCGAGTGTTCGGTGAAGTGCGGACATCGTGCAACCTTTCAAGTTAGGGCAACCGGTACTGGTTGATCCATGGGTATAGTATTGGTGATATCGTATTGGACTCGCGTACCTGCCGAAAGTTTCAAAGGATTCACATTTTTGATCGCAAACGATGTCAGCACGAAAGAAAAACGCGGCCGGGAGCGAATCCCAGCCGCGCTTGATGTCTATCCACTGGACGAGCTTGAAAGCAGCTTAGTCTTCGACAACTTCCATCTCGACGACTTCAATGTTCTCTTCAATCTTGGCAGAGTCACTGTTGTCGTCATCATTGTCGCCCGATTCTTCGACCGGAGTCATTTCGATAATCGCCGGCTCGATGGCTTGCTCCGGAGCGGGCTTGGTCGCCACTTTGCTCTTTGGCATGGCTTGCGCTCGCGGCGTAGGCGTTTGGGCGGTCGGAGCCATCCCGATCTTGCCCATCGGTCGCACTTCGACGTCGTTCGAATCCGATGAGTTGGGCGAATTCGACGAGTTGGTTGAATTCGGTTTGTGAGTCGCGGTGCGGGCCTTCTTCGGTGCGATGGTCGTGCCCGGTGCGACCGGTTCCATCGATTTGATTTCAGTGAGGTCAGCCGTAAACGACGAATTCGTCTGGGTCTCGGCTGGCGTCATCGTCGATTGGCTACGCGGTTTGGATTCGACGAGTTCATACTGTTGCTGCGAAGTCTTGCTTGGCGCGTATGACTCTTCGACTGGCGTCGCTTCGAGCACGAGGGCATTCTGCGATTGGGTCGAGGTCGCCGGAGTCGTTGTCTGCGACGTTGCGAAGTTTTGCGATTGCGTCGGACGCGGAATCGGCTTCACCTGGGCGGGCTGCTGCGACGGTGATGCGTTCGATTCAATCGGTTCAGCCGCGACATAACTCGGCTGCACGGATTGAATATTGCTTGACGAATCGTTCTGCTGATTCGCATCGTCCTGTTGGTCCGCCGGTTCGGATGCAACAAAGTGCGACTGGTCCCATTGGACTTGCTGGCTTTGCTCCGATTCCGGATGTTCAGTTGACTCATTGGTTTCAAGCGATTCCGACGTCGAAGCGACAGGTTGCATCTCGTAAGTGGCGACCGATGAATTGTTCGACCAATGCGGCGAACTTTGCTGCGTCGCGTTCGATGCGGTCATGTCTTCGCTGCTTGAGCCATCGTCCTGCACGTATGCGGGTGACGATTCCTGCTGCTGTGACTGAGGCTGCGACGGCGAGTACTCGATCGGCTGCATCGGCAAGGCGCCTTGCGAACCGGCGACGGGTGCATTCGAATACTCGGTGCCAGAATACCCGTTGCCTGAATACTGAGAAGCTTCGTATGACTGAGTTGATTCTACCGGTTGCGTAGACTCAAACGACTGATTGTTCGATGTCGAGGCCGTTGCCTGATTCGACCACGATGCCGTCCGAGCCGATCGCGAAGCTGGTGCATTCGACTGTGAGCTGGCCATGTTCCCTGACTGTGATTCGACAGGCTGCATGGCGAACGATTGATTCGTCCGTGTCCTCTGCGTCGGTCGTTGCTTCTGACGCGATGAAGCAAACTCAGTCGATTGCGGACCGCCGTTGTCAAACTGAAGTTCGCGGGTGCGAGCCATCTGAAGCTTCATGCGGTCAAGCTGTTGCTTGGCGAGGGTCATGTCAGGTTGACGTTTGAGAGCGGTCGCAAAGGCGCTGGCGGCCTCCTCGTAGCGCTGGGCGCTACGGTACAGCAGCCCGAGGTTGTAATACGCCTCGGGTTCGGGGACCGCCAGTCTGAACTCCCCCAGAGATTCGTCAAACCTGTTCTGCTTGGAAAGTGCCATCGCCAGGTTGACCCGTGCTCGAACAAACGAAGGATCGAGCTTCAGCGTGTTGCGGAACTCGGCTTCGGCGTCGTACCAGCGCTCCTGCATGACATAACAGAATCCGAGGTTGTTACGGGTCTGCGGTGAGTTCGGCCAAAGCTCTACGGCTTTTTGCAGGTACTGTTCGGCTTGTGGATAGTGAGCCTGCTTGGCGTAGATCATGCCCAATCGGCTGAGCGATGGGACATGCTCTGGATCGCGAAGCAGTGCTTTCTTGTACTGCTTTGCCGCCCGCACGACTGCGCCTTGTTTCTCGAACAGTCGGCCCGCCGCGTAATGTGTTTGCGGCATGATGTCCGGTGTGGGTTCTGGATCGGCTCCTGCCAAAGCGGCTGGGTCTGCCGACTTCCAGTTGCTCTGCGATTGGCTTGATACGAACTCTGTCTTTTCAGTGCAGCTCGTGAGCCAGATCACGCTGACGGCTACGAATGAATAAATGCTGACTTTTTGTTTCACGGTACCTACCCCAGTTTCACAAAGTAGCAGTATTGTCGCGTTCCCGTTTCTTAAACGCACTCATGCGAGCGCTCGAGGATGACACAACACGCGATTCGTTCTTGTCCTTGCCCGCTCTTAGCGCGGTTGCTGCGGTCCGGCCGGCGCGCCCGCAGTGGCAGCTTGACCCGCCTGACCTGCTTGTGCAGCCGTATCTGCCGGCCGGCTTAGCTTGACTTCGATGGCGTGATTGGCGTCCACACCAGAGCTTCGAGCCATACCGGCTTCGACGTTGATGTTTGCGGTATCGAAACCAGCCGCATTCAGGAATTCGCGCACCGAGTTAAGTCGTCCGGTGATCATGAATTCGTCGGTCGAAGAAGTTTCGTAACGAATCGTTCCGCCAGAGATACTGAGCAGTTCGCCCATGCGCATCAACGTGCGAATGCCGAGTCCGCTCAGTTCGGCGGTGTGCGGCTCGAAGTGGATGTCCGCCACGGAAGAATCATGCAACATGGCATTATCATTCATGTAGATGAAATTCTTCCCCATCTCATGGGGGCGATTGGAGTCGCCTTGAGGTGGCGCGTTCAAACGTTCGTGGCGTTTGTCGCAACCGGCGATCGCAAACGCAACGCCGAAAGCGGACAACCAGACTGCACCGCGATAAGCACGATTCAACATGTTCTCACTCCTTTTTCAAACGCGACCGCACAACCTGACCCGAATTGGTTTACGGCGGTTGAGTGTCAATTGATTGAGGGCCAGTGGGCTGGGTAATCGCATCTAACTTCGTATACAGGCCAGCCGGATGCACGGGCGTCCTTCATTCAAATTTCCATCCTGTTTATCGGTCACCGGTAGGTCCATCTTCCGAAGTTTGCAAACCTTCTGATTTCTAATTTTAAACGAATCCCATCAATTGAAAGGTAACCCTCCGCAAACGTGGGGAACTTACTGGGGGATGCCGATCGGAATTGCGACCAGCAGCACTGAAAACGCCCATTGCTTTGGGGGGTGGGACGCCTTGACGGAATGACATCGATTCGCGATGATCCGCGCCCCGAACGAAGGCACGTCGCCTTCCCCATATTTGCGAAGAATTAAAGAGAAATTGACCAAAGAGAGAATGGAGGTCTCCAGCGATGGCAGAGCGAAGCGGTGCAGTCACATTCAAGGGCGGTCCCATGACGTTGGTGGGCAATGAAGTCAAAGTCGGTGACCCGGCACCCGCATTCAAGGTGACTGGCCAGGACATGGGCGACATCACCAATGCCGACTATTCCGGCAAAGTGCTGGTGCTTTCGGTGGTGCCGAGTCTCGATACGCCGGTCTGCGCCGTGCAGACCAAAAAGTTCAACGAGAAGGCGTCGGAGCTTTCGGGCGATGTCGGCATTCTTACCGTCAGCCTCGACCTGCCGATGGCGGCCAAGCGTTTCTGCGGCGCGGAAGGCATTGAAGCCGTCAAGACCGGCAGCGATTTCAAATACCACGGATTTGGTGAAGGATTCGGCGTGAAGATCAAGGAACTTGGTCTGCTGTGTCGCGCCGTGTTTGTTGTCGGTAAGGATGGCAAGGTCGTCCACGCCCAGTACGTAGGCGAAGTCGCCGAAGAGCCGAACTACGACGCAGTGATGGACGCCGTCAAAGGCGCACTATAAAATATTTGCGGTTGTATAGAGTGGGCAGTGCCCACCAACAGTCGAATGCGCTCAATCGCCGGTGGGCATCGCGACTGCCACACGGCTAGACGCGCCGTTATCATTCCCGCGTGCGCGGGAATGACGGTAACGCGCGAAAGCCATCCAGAATTGCTAACCGACGACTGCTAAGGTTGTGCATTAAGACGCTTTAACCATTTCGTCGCAGGACCATTATTGGGATCGATTTCAAGCAGCCGTCTGAAATAGGCGGCTGCTTCTCTGCGCTGACCTTGCGCTGCACATATAAATCCGAGACGATCAAGCGCGTTGATGACGCCTTGGCCTTTGGGGTTCATATTCGTTTCAAGTCGAAGGGCTTCTTTGTACTCGTGCGTCGCGTTGTCCCATTGCTTTAGTTGAATGTAAGTCTTACCTAGCGCTCGGTGATACTTGGGATGGGCGATCTGGCCGGCTGACGTTCGCAGCTTCACGCACTTTTTCAGCGCGGCGAGGGCCTCATCGTATCGCTTCGCCCCCATCAATGTGTTGCCCATTGCAAAATAAAGATCGGGTAGGTGCGGTTGAATGCGCACGGCTTCTCGTTGAAGTTCGATTAAATCGTCGAAGTCCGATGGTTGTGGATTCTTCGGAAGCTTCTCGCGCATTGCCAACGAAAGATTGACAAGAAGCGAGGCATTGTTGGGATCGATCTTGCGCGATAGTTCGTAGTGTTCGATGGCTTTGTCGACATTGCCTCTCTGTTTTTCGAGAAGTCCGAGATTCATTTGGGCGATGGCGCAATTCGGCTCGACCGCGACGGAATGTGCCCACAAGGAATACGAGTCCTTCCAGCGCGTACTTTGCCTCCAGGTCAAAACGGAGAACGTCGTCAACACGACGACGGCTGCGGTGAGGGCGATTGGAGCGTTTGACGTTCGAGATTCGGTGCCATCTTTTGGTCGAGCCAAGTAGTGCCAGCCGAATGCGAACGCAATCGCCCATGGAATGCAGCCGAGGTACGCATACTTGTCGGCGACGAGTTGCGGACCGCTTTGGGCGATACCGAGAATCGGACTGAGTACGCCGACATAGCAGATCGCCAGCGCAACAATTCCGGGGAAACGCTTGCGGAATTTGAACACCAAGATACCGATAGCGACGACGACAATGGCAGCAACGATATATCGAATGGCCAGGGGATTGTTGTTCGGGGGTAACGGAACCAGCGCCGTCAGGTTGATTGGAATCAACGTCTTGTATGAATACCAGAACAATCCATAGAAGAATTGTGCGAAGCGATCATCGACGCCCCATTCGGCGAGCGACTTCATCGTTCCGCGCTGATTGGCCTGCGCCGCCTTTGCAAACATGGCGAAGATCAATGCGAGTACAAAGTACGGAATCTTCTCGACTATGACGGTTGCGATGCGTTGACCGGACCAGCCAGCTTTCCCACCGACACGTCGCAGCGGATGGACATCCATCACCAGCATGACGGCCGGCAGAGTAATACCCCACGCCTTCGACAACAGCGATAACGCAAGCAGCAGAATGGATGCAACGTAGCACGCAACCTTCTTCCCGCCCCAGCGATCAACCAGAACGTAGCGCAAATAAAAGTACAGGCAGGGAATCAAGAACATCGCCGACAACACATCGCGACGCTCGGTCACCCACACCGCATTCTCAACCCGAAGCGGATGGCACCCAAAGAACAACGCCGCCAAACCGGCTGCAATCGGCGTCAACCAATCTGTCCCTTTCGGTGGATTTCGCAGCGTAATTTTAAGAATCAAACGGACGAGAAAATAAAACGCGACCACCGCAACAATGTGGTACAAGAGACTGGTCAGATGAACGATCTTTGGATCGAGCCCCCGCACGTAGCGCTGTTGTTCGGTTTTCTCCATACCGTCAAACCGCAACTGACTGACGGCGTAGTCCACTCCGTACGACATCCACGTCAGCGGATGATAATGGCCCATCTTGTTTTTCGTGAACATCCATTCAACATGCTCCGCCGTGAGTCCGCGAATTTGGGGATTGTCAGTAATGACCTTGTCATCGTCCCAATTCGTAAATCCGGCATCCAGCGCAGGGAGAAATGTGACGAACGTGCATACCGCGATCAGCACCGGAAATGCGATGTGCATCCAAAGCGGGGCGGCGGTCGTCTTGCTCCAATGCGATAGATCGACCCCGATGGGGCGCTGGTCGTTTGCTTGCGACTTGACCCGGTTTTTTCGATTCTTGGATTTGGGCGTTCGTTTCGCCATGGTCGAAGTTCGGATTTCCTATCGGGATTCGCGTTGCGGAACAAGGTAACGACAGGGTTCTCGCCCGTCCACTTCGCAGCTTCGGTTCCGGCGTAATGTCGGATTCGGTCAATCGTGCGGATTGAATCCTTGTATGCGTGCGGTTGATCCCTACACTGTTCGACGTCCAGCTTGAACCTTAAGTGAATTCAACCGCATGCATCGTTTGGTCGCAAATATTCTGGGGTTGCCTTCGGACGGTTCTAAACCGTCACCGGTCGATTGGCTGCGCGCGATTGCACCGTGGGTTGCGCCGCTCTTGATCTGTACAGCCGGCGTTCGCATTGAACTGGTCTGGGTAGCGATCGTCTGGATGGTACTGCTCGTTCCGGGCGTGCTTGCGGTCAATTTGTTCTTCCCAGCCCCCCATCCTTTTTCGCACATCGCTGCACGGTTCGGTGTGGCGACGCTGTTGGCGATGGTTCCGGCGGCGATCCTGGGCTGGACCGGTTGCATGTTGCACTGGACGCTGACGACGTACCTATGGGCGTATGCCATTGCGTACTTCGCGTTGATCGCCGGGTTGGCGCATTTCCTGGCCCACAAACCTGAATCCGAATCCAGCGAAAGACCCACCTGGCCGACGTTCGATCTTGGGTTGAACAGTTCCAAAATCGTCGCCGCGATCGTGCTGTTGTGCGTGGGCGTCGTGATGGTCGGCGTGGTGATGGCCGCTCCACCTTCGGATGAGTTCAAGGATTCGAGTCGCTACGATCCATACGCTCGACCCGACTGGTGGCATGGCGTCGCGGTGGGGGCGATCGGTTCGGTCATCGGCGGATTGACGTTACTCGTCGGAGGCCTGCGAAAGCAAACGGGCGATGCGGCGGAATCATCGGAAGGTTCGCAAGAGAAGACGAAGTCGCGCAAGAATTCAAAGCGAGCGAACCATTCCGGCGGGGTGAACCTCCAATGGTTAACGCTTGTGATCTGGCTTGCAGCCGCGGGCATGACCGTTCACATCATGCGGGTCGTGTACTCCGAATCGGTTCCCGTGCCTGCCAAGAAAGCCTCGACGCTTCTTTGGAACGTCGACGACGTCGCGTACGTTTGCGAAGCCACCGACTATTTGTATGGCGAAGAGATGGGGCGCTACGAACCGTCCACTGGCAGCAAGGCAACGCTTAGTCGGGCGGGCATGTCGCCGATGACGGCGCCCCTCGTGGCGATGATCGCGAAGTTGACCGGGATTACACCGCCTGGATTGCACCACAGCGTGATGCCGCCACTGATGATATTGATCGGAGCGAGTTGTTTGGCCGCTGTCCTATCGGTGATCTTTCGCAATGAACGCTGGCTGGTTCCGCTTGCCTTGCTCGTCGCGTTGCTGCTGATCAACAAGACATGGGACTACGCCCGCTGCGAAGTTGAGATGATCGCGTTTCGGGCGATGCAGACCAAGGCGATTCATCTGATCTGGGTGCAGCCGCTTCAACTGGCGTCGATGCTGCTGCTGGTAACTCGCCCCAACGTAAGGCACCTGACGTTTGCGATCTGCGCTGGCGTGGTTGCTCACATGGTTCATCCGTTTGGCACGATTAATGCTATGGTTTGGTCCACCGCACTGGTCGTCGGCGCACTGATCTTCGATCGCAAAGCTGTCGCCTATCTGCTGATTATGCTTGTGGTTTCTTGCGGATTGGCTGGAATGTTCCGAGTTGTTGCCAAGAACCAATCGGATGGGCCAAAACTATCGAGCGGTCGCACGAGCGGCACGCGGATTCAATCGCGCGATCTTGTTCGCGTAGAAGACGAAGCGTTCACCCTGTACGGACAGTTCGAGGAACACTTGCAGCAGAGCGCCGTTTCGGACGAGTTGCTTCGAACGTTGCGAACCAACGGTGCCCGCGTGCCAAATAATATCATTCTCGAACCGGAAGCCGACGGCGTGTGGGCGGTGATGTACGGCAAGCGTCCGCTGTATCGCATTCGTCGCGTCGATACCAAGCTTGTCGTATATGAATGCGAAGCCAAACCGATCGCCCGACACGATCCGTTCTGGTCGTTCGGCATGAACACGTTGTACACCGCAAGTGCGTTGGCTGTCCCGCTAATTCTGGGATTCGGGTATCGTCGGAAAGAAGTGTTCTATGTCGGGTGGCTTGGGTTGGCGGTGCTGTTGTCATGCAATGTGGAGATCTTGGGCGCACTCCTGAACAAGGCGCTTCCGATGTCGATCTTCTGGCGTGGACGTTGGATGCTGCCGCAATTGGTCAGTGCGGCGATGATGGCCACGCTGATTTACTGGGCGGTATGCGTCTTGATTCGCGGGCGGAAAGAAACGATGACGGTCATGGTGTCCATCGTAGCATCGATTGTTACGCTTGCAGGTGTCGGCGGAATGCTTATCAAATCGTCGAGCATGGCACTTAAGGTTGGCGACGCACCAAAAAACCTCACAAAATTCGACGATGACCTGCACGGACTGGTGGATGTGTTTGGCGGGGTTGAAGCGAGCCCGTTCGTGTTCGGACCGTTCCGCGTGCATCACGAATTGCCACAACTGATGCCGCATCTTCAACTCGTTTTCTCGCGCGACAAGTTCATGCGCCAAGCCGAGGACGAGAATTTCCGGAATATCGCGCGTGGTGTGTTCAATGCGATGCGCAACGGCCGTCTCGATGGGGCTTTGTTCGATCGATTGTGTGCGTTGTATCCAATCGACCATGTCGTGATTGATCGACCCGTATCGGCAAAGACGCGAAAACGCTTACGCGGGCAGGTTACAAAAGTCCTCAGCGACCGCGGTTGGACGGACATCGGTTCGTCTGGCAGGTACCAGGTTTGGCGTTCGCCGTCCGCAGATGCAGCGTCCGAAAGCGAATCAACCGACGATTAGTCGCTGCAATTCAGTTCATTTTGCCTTCGCGAAAAATCATGGCCAAGAAATCACGCAGACAAGACCGAAAACGCGAACGCAGAAATGAAAGCCAACAGACCGGTTCGCAAAAGGGCGTTCTCATCGCGGTCATCGGCCTTTGTATCATTCATTATGTGTTGGCGGTCGCCAGCGTACTGAACAAATCCAACACCTACGACGAAATCGCCCACCTCACACGGGGTTACAGCTACTTCCTGACTGGCGATTACCGCCTCGAACCACCGCACCCGCCGCTCGCCCACGTTTGGGCTGCTCTGCCCGGACTTGGTGAAGACGTGAAGTTCCCGCAAACCTGGCGAGAACACGAAACATGGCAAACGTCGGATGTGTGGCAGATCGGCAGGGCATTTTTCTACTACGCCAAGAGCGGTAACGCGGCCATCATCGACAGCTTGCTATGGCGCGGGCGGGCGATGATTGCGCTGCTGAGCGTTGCCTTGGGATTGCTCGTTTATTGCGCATCGTCGAAACTCTTTGGTCGCGTCGGCGGGATGATCTCGTTGGGATTGTATGCGTTCAGTCCGACGATGCTGGCGCATGGCCGACTTGTGACGACCGACTGTGTCGCCGCATTGTTCTTTGCAGCCAGCCTGCTGACGATTTGGTGGATGCTTCACCGCGTTACCATCGCAAGTGTGATTGCAAGTGGCGTCAGTTTGGCCGGTTTGTTTCTCGCGAAAATGTCGGCAGTCTTGATCATCCCCGTCGGAATCGTCATGCTGATCGCGCGGTTGATCGCACGCTGCCCCCTCGAAGTTCGATTCGGAAAGTTTCAAAGAGAGTTTGCAGGCATCGGAAAACAAGTCGGATGTTTTGCAGCGGTACTTTTCGTATGGGTTCTTGTGGTTTGGTCAAGCATATGGGCGGCATACGGTTTCCGATACGACTCAATGCTCAGCAAGGAAGCCGGCCGCGACCGGTACTATTGCCCCAACGCCATCCCCAAGGATCAAGACTTGTGGCAATGGCAGCTTCGCAAACTCGATCATCTCGAACCGGTCATTACGTTCCTTCGAGAACACAAATTGTTTCCCGAGGCGTATATCTACAGTGCAGTCATGTCTGCACAAACCGCTCGGGGGCGTTTGGCGTTTCTAAACGGAAGGGTCGATTTGCGCGGGCACAGATGGTTCTTTCCGTGGGCGTTTGTTCTAAAGACACCGTTGCCGCTGTTGATCCTGTTGCTGGCTGTCCTCGCGATTCCATTCGTTAGAAATCGAATGGGGACTGCCGACAGCGAATCTGAACCGCCGTCGGAGAAATATCAAGAGACGAATTGGAAAACATGGGTCTATCGAACCACGCCGCTCTGGTCGTTTTTCGTCATCTATTGGATCGCGTCGCTACGAACGCATCTCAACATTGGCCATCGCCACATCCTGCCGATTTATCCGATTCTATTCGTCATCTGCGGCGCCGCATCGATCTACACACAACACAACCGCCCATGGGTTCGCCGTGCTGTCTACGCCGTATTGGCGTGCTTTGTCGCTGCGTCGCTTTGGACTTTTCCCAACTACCTGACGTATTTCAATGTCATCGCCGGTGGTCCCAAAAAAGGCTATAAACATTTTGTCGATAGCTCGCTCGATTGGGGCCAGGACCTGCCAGCCGTCAAAACATACATCCAAGAGAGCAAGGCGTCTGGAAGCACCGACCCGGTTTATTTTTCATACTTCGGTAGCGGCGGTAGCAAGGCGATCGAACATTTCGGCATCGAAGCGATCCAATTGCCGCGATCGATTCAACCGAAAGATAAGGCAATCGAAACATACGGACCGGGGACTTACATCATCAGCGCCACGAACTTACAGCAGGTCTATCAGACTGATCGAGGCAAGAGTCTCCACGATTGGAACGCCGACCTGGAACGTCAGTATCGATCGGCAGTTTTACAAGCCGGTGAGTCAACCAAGGCGGACGGCTCGTATCGAGCATTGGCATTCGCTCGACTTTGCAGTTTTCTGCGAACGCGCGAACCGGATGCCTGGATTAACAATTCCATCCTGGTTTACGAAATCAATGCGGAAATACGCTGGGAACCGTATGAGATAAAATAGCACCAATCCCCTGCGACTTGCGAAGGTTGGCTGGCTGACATATGCTCCCGATGTCGCCTCGGAATTCATACATGTCTGATCTGTGTCCAGAGGCGAGCATCCCCGAAAATTCGATCAGGCGTTGGTGTCGTGGATTGTGATGTTCGGCAGGCAGCCTCCTCCGCCAGATTGTAAAATCGATATAGAACTGACAAGGATAACCGCATGGCCGGAAACCATCCGTCTGCTTCGCAAGGGCGCAACCCAAGATGACCGAAGCCGACATCAACAAAAGCAAACCCGAAAAAGACAATACGGTCACTGGCACATTCGAACCGTCAGGTGAGCGTGGCGGGGGGTTCATCCGCATCGCCAAATCCAATTACCGCATGCAGAACAGCGATCCGTTCGTCTCGGAAAAACTGCGGGCCGAACTGCAATTGCGGGGCGGTGAGACGGTCATCGGCGAGGCGGGTGTATCGCGGGGCAATCAACGTCCGCGACAAAATCGAAGCCGCAACGGGCGTAACGGACGCAATGATCGGGGCCGACGGAATCAACGGGGACGCGGTGACAATCGCGATTCCCAGCCAATGTCGAAAATGCAACTTCAAAGCGTGGCGACCATCAACGGTAAGGACCTTTCCGACTATGCGGAGATCGAACCGTTTGAAGATTTGACCGCGATCAATCCGCAGGAGCAGTTGAAGTTTTCGACGAAGGGCGGACCGTCGTCGATGCGGGTCGTCGACCTGATGGCTCCGATCGGACTCGGGCAGCGCGGTTTGATCGTCGCGCCACCGCGAACCGGCAAGACCGTTCTGCTACAACAGATGGCCCACGGTATCGCCACGAATCACCCGGACATCTATATGATGGTTCTGCTGATCGATGAACGACCCGAAGAAGTCACGGAGATGCGTCGGACCGTCAACGGCGAAGTCATTGCCAGCAGCAACGATGAAGACGTCGCCAACCACATTCGACTGGCACGGTTGATGACCGCGAAAGCCAAGCGTCATGTTGAGATGGGTGAGAACGTGGTCATCCTGCTCGACTCGCTGACCCGGTTGGGAAGGGCGTTTAATGTCGGCAATCGCGGGCGGGGGCGGACGATGTCGGGCGGTCTCGATGTCAGCGCCCTGCTCGAACCCAAGGCGATCTTTGGTTCGGCTCGCAATGTCGAAGGAGGCGGGTCGCTGACGATCATCGCGTCAGCATTGATCGAAACCGGTAGCCGCATGGATGACGTGATCTTCAATGAGTTCAAGGGGACGGGCAACATGGAGATCATGCTCTCGCGAAAGATGGCCGACCGTCGCGTTTGGCCGGCCATCGATCTTGTGCAGTCGGGTACGCGGCGTGAAGAACTGCTGCTCGACGAGGCGTCGCTCAAAGCATCCACCGCGATCCGCCGGACCCTGACCGATCGCAACCCGATCGAAGCGATGGAGAAACTGACCGGGGCGATGATGAAATGCGATACCAACGACGAATTTGTGCGGCAGGTTGTAGGCGGTAGCTATTGAATTGTACCAAACGATTGCAGGCCGGATGTTGCCTTCGTAAAACTTGCCGCGACACATCCAGTTGGTAATCTTTCAGTTGGTATTCTTGACGCCGCGTCGGATTTCGGGCATATCGATCCGTGCTGCGTCGGTGGGGTGCCGGGGCAGAAGTTGGGATTTAAGTAGCATTGGGAAAGGCTACGCAGGATGAGCGCCACAGAACAGTCTGGACAAAACAAAGTGCAGTTGGGCGATAAGAAATTTCACATTCTGATCGTCGATGACAACGCCCAGAATATGGAACTTCTGGAGGTCTATCTGGAAGATATGCCCGACGTGCGCACGTCGTCGGCGTGCGACGGTTTGCAAGCCCTTGAAGCAATCGGTGCGGATAAGCCCGATTTGATCCTACTCGATATCATGATGCCAAAGATGTCGGGC
The DNA here is from genome assembly GCA_028285105.1 of Alphaproteobacteria bacterium. Classification (GTDB taxonomy): domain Bacteria; phylum Planctomycetota; class Phycisphaerae; order UBA1845; family UBA1845; genus UBA1845. Next base: position 693,354 of record JANQQE010000011.1, on the reverse strand, counting down.
TTTGAACTGTGCAAGCAGATCAAGACGAATCCCAAGACCCGCGACATCATCATCATCATGGTGACCGCATTGAATGAAACGGCTGACATCGAGCGTGCCACCGAATGCGGTACCGATGATTACCTGACCAAACCAATCGATCGCAAAGCACTCATCGACCTCGTGCAATCGCAGATCGGCGCCCGTCGAAGCATTCATTGAAAAGCCTGTTGATTTGAGAATCATTCGGCAATTATCAAGACCTCCGCCGAGCGTTTGTTTTTGCTTAGAGCATAGCGGTAGTGATTGTGTGTGTGCGTTTTGATCCGACGGTTCTGTTTCCGCAGCATCGATTGCAATTCTTCGATCGACGGGATTCCATCACTTCGATATGAAATCGCGAGCTGGTTGTATTTGAAACGATCGAACAGTTCTTCAAACGACTGGCCAATTCGCTTGCGGTCCGTCCATCTGCAGCGCTCGCCGTTCAATCGAAGGTGCTTCGATGAACGGTCGATCCGCTGCGGCCAACCGTCATAGTCGAGCATGCCTTCGAGGAAGTGATAGAACCCGAAATAGTCAACGCCCGTTCCGCGTTTGTTGATGTACGGCGGATCGATGTAGACAAGGTCGAACTCACCGATAACGTTCATCACGTCACCGCACACGACTTCGCATTCGCCATCGCACGGTTTGATGGCGTCATTCGCAAGGGCAGCGAAGTGTCGAAAGTGCTTTTCAAAACTGCGATCCCACGTTGTTTTGTTCCCAAAAGTCCGTTCAACCTTGGCCAATCGAATGTTCAAATTCGCCCGATGAAACAAGTTGTAAGGCCGCTTTGATATCGCCGCCTGAAACACCGCATACCAAGCGATTGCCCGCTCGAACCGATCGGTAATTTTCGGAATGACCCGACACGCGCCGTCCAGCCAACGGTTTTCATCGTCGGTATAATAGATTCCTGGAAACGTGTTTGCGATGAAACCGGGATCATGGGTGTCGCCAATTTGAGAGAGCAGCCGCTCAACCGATTGGTCGCTCAAGATGGCTGACTCGTTTTCCAACAATGCGACAGCCATCTCACAATTTGCGGTAAGCGAGTCGTTGTAAGTCACCTTTTTGCCCATGTGTTTGAGCATGAAAGCGACGCTACCAGTACCGCCAAAGGCATCCAGCACTGCATTATGTTCAAGCCCCCCAAGATGCCCGCCAATCCAAGGGCAAATTCGCCGCTTGCTGCCTTGATAGCGCGTTGGGGGGAGAAGGGCGTACTTCCCAGAATTGTCCGACGCGGTCTGGCCAAAAAGATTCGAAGGGCTATTCATGAGGACAGGCATTAAGCAGGAATGGAGGAAGTACTCATCAGATTGAGACGGCTCCACAATCCACAAATCATCGCGAACCGCAAGCAAAAAGTGTCAGCTCACGCCCTCTGGACACCAAGAATCGAACCGCGTAGAATCCCGATCCCATTTGGGGCGATTAGCTCAGTTGGCTAGAGCGCCTGCTCGACACGCAGGAGGTCACAGGTTCAAGTCCTGTATCGCCCAGTCTTACCTGACAATGACTTATGTCAATTCCCGTGGTTGCGCCACACCACCGAACTCAGCGCGAGTGGAAACGAGCGGCGGAATATTTGTCAATTGTATCGCATTCAGCCCACTTATTTCCGTCTCGCACCCGGTTGTAAGACTTCAAAGCGATACGGACATCAAAACGTACAAGCAAGTTGGCAAGAGTCTTGAGTGGTAATCCTGATTCTGGGCAAAGCTCTTCCTACATGTTGTAAGCGTGAACAATGCTCACGTTTCAATGCCCGCCGGTTGCAAATCTGATCTCGCGTCGCAAAGAGCGTCGTTCAATACGTTCTTGTTTTGCCACGGTTTCGTTCGACTGCCATTTCTGCAGAGAAGATCTTCCCGGCACTTCTGCCAATTCTCTGCACCATTCGATACCGTCTGGCGTTAGCGAATATATACCCACTGTTCTTCAATACTCATGTCATGGTCTGGGCCATGTTAGACATGCATACAATGCAGTCGCCGCCCCTTCGCATGTCACTGAACAGTTGCATCGGCAGTCAGACTCACGCTGGTATCTTGCCCAAGAAAAACGAGGTCTTGTCGATCACCATTTTGGTGAGTGACTCAACCCAATTGGGACCGACGAATTCTGTCCTTGCATGTGGACGCTGTCATTGCGAGTTGAACGGATTCGATCTATTCTCATCTGCGAGCGATTCCGGTCGAGTTGGCCGGGCATAGGGTGAATAGCACACATTCGTGCCGTCCTGGATTCTCGTCAATGAATTCTCTTCGCGCCAGGCAGCGGCTTGGCAAGTTTCGGATTGTTCGGCGGTTGGCTGAGGGTGGATTCGCGGCGGTCTACAAGGCCCAGGACACCATTGCCGGGATCCAAGTTGCGCTGAAGTTGCCGCACGCCGGGCTTGTCACGAAAGAGACGCTGGAAACATTTCGCAAAGAGGTAAGGCTGACGGCTGGTTTTGACCATCCGAACATTCTGACCGTCAAGGATGCCGGATTCATCGACGGGCATTTTGTGATCGTCTATCCGCTTGGCAAGGAAACGCTGGGTGATCGGCTTGGGCGTCGGATGTCGAACAAGACGATGATCAGCTTCGCGGAGCAGATGCTTGAATCCGTCGCATACGCACACCGCAAGAAAATTCTTCACAGCGATCTCAAACCGGAAAATTTTATCTTGTTTCCGGGTGGGCAGTTGCGGTTGGCAGACTTTGGAATCGCGAAGGTGGCACACCGCACACTGGTTGCATCCGGTTCGGGAACGGTTGGGTATGTCGCGCCCGAGCAGGCGATGGGCAAACCGTCGCTCCGATCTGACGTGTTCTCTCTTGGGCTGATATTCTACCGGATGTTTTCCGGTCAACTTCCGGAGTGGCCTTTCGCCTGGCCGCCCCCCGGCTTTGAGCGGGTACGCAAGTGCCTGCATCCGGATCTCATCGCATTCCTCAAAAAGAGTTTGGAACTCAACGACCGCAAACGCTTTGCCGACGCAACCCGAATGGCCGCCGCGTTTCATCGGATCAAACCGCGGGCACTTCGCGGTACACCCTCGCGCAAACGGCGTGCCAAGTCCTCCGCAACGCGACTTAATTGGAAGACACTTCGGACGAAGGAATTCCTCAAAGAGTATCGCTCCATTCTCGAAGTTCGCGGAACGTGCAGCCGTTGCAAAGCTCCGGTCTCAGAAGCGATGCAGTTTTGCCCGTGGTGCAGTTCAAAGCGAAAGATTGCGAAGGAAGAAAACAGATTTCGCGGCAACTGTCCCCGCTGCAAACGCAGCATGAAAACCGACTGGCGATTCTGCCCCTGGTGTTATGGTGCGGCGATCAATCCAGATGCGACACCCAGGCACAACGACGTTCGCTATGCTGGCAGGTGTGCAAATGCGAAATGCGAGGGCAAAGACCTGATGCCATTCATGCAATACTGCCCGTGGTGTCGAAGAAAGGTTAGACGTCCGTGGAAAATCGACGGGGCCAACGATCGATGCAAAGGATGCGGGTGGGGTGTGCTTCGCGATTTCTGGGAGTGCTGCCCTTGGTGTAGTCGCTCCATCAAGAAACGCTAGAGAACGAAGATGGCAATCGTGACAACCGATCGCATCGAGTTGTTTCTGAACGTAAACCACGAGGCGGCGCAGCCATACCCGGTGGCCGAAGGAACCGCCACAGTTTTCTGTCGGCGATGCCCGGACAGAGATCCACCCAACGAAGACGCAGCCGCCTTTATCGCATGCGACGACGGAAGCGGCGTTCTTGCAGTGGCGGACGGTTTCGGTGGACAACCCGCAGGTGAACAAGCCTCCCGTCTAGCACTGGAATCTCTAACTGATTCAGTCAAAGAAGTGTTGTCAGATGAAGGCACCCTCCGCACCGGAATCCTCAACGGTTTTGAGCGGGCCAACGAAGCCATCAACGCGATGGGGGTTGGCGCGGCGACGACGATGGTCGTTGTCGAGATCGATAACGGCAGCGTTCGTTCATACCACGTCGGAGATTCCATGGCGCTCGTGGTCGGCCAGCGAGGCAAGCTGAAGTTGCAGACCGTTTCGCATTCGCCGGTCGGGTACGCCGTCGAGGCTGGCATGTTGCACGAGGACGATGCGCTGCACCACGAAGACCTGCACATCGTATCGAACATGTTAGGTTCGCCCGAGATGCGTATTGAAATTGGCGCCCCGGTCAAATTGCGCTCGTGTGACACCTTGATCCTTGCGAGCGACGGTGTGTTCGACAATGTCTCCACGGTGGAAGTCACCAATCTCATTCGCACCGGTCCGCTGTCCCAAGCGGCAATAGCCCTCGCCGCCGAGTGCGATCAACGCATGAGGCATCCCTCCGAAGGGCAAGCCAGCAAACCCGACGATGTGACATTCATACTCTTCAGACAACGCAGGTAACTTGGGATTATGTCACCAAGCATTTCGTTTTCTAGCTGCGATCACCATCCCGCTGCATCAGTGACCGTTGCCTGTGTCCACCTATAACATTGGCTGCCACTCAGTTGGAAGGAGCGCAGTACGCATCTGGTTTCGTGATTGAATCGAGTGCATATTGAGGCATTCGATGACTACCATGAATCCTTGGCAGACACCGATCTGACCGCAGGCAAAAAACAATAGCCGCACACACTGCGCTGCGCCCGGAGAACCGGGCGCTTGGTCAATACGGTCATTCGCAGTTAGTCACGCATGCGATGCTTCATGGAGGCATCTTGCATCTGCTCGGAAACTTGCTGTTCCTGATGGTCTTTGGTTTTCTTCTCAACACTTTGATCGATCACGGATTGTCGCTGATTGTCTATCCTCTGCTTGCAGTTGGATCAGCCATCGTTTCCATGATGGCATATTCAAGCGGTCCGTCAACCCGCACAACAAGACCACTAACGCTTGGCCGCGCGATATGGATTTATTCAGGGACGACTAGTTATCGAGATCGTTAGCCTGGAAGCCTTGGTGGCGGGACATCCATGACTTCGCTTGGTCGGGTTTGCCCCAGTTTTCGTAGAACTCGGCGATCCGCCTGGTCAAGGTTGTTCGCAGCCGCACTGCCCGCTTGTCGTTGCCCTTGACGGAGTCGAAATCGGCCAGAATGTGCTTTTCAGCTTCGGTGAAAGTCTCGTAGGCTTCTTTCTCGCGGCCTAGTTTTCGCTGCGTTTCGGCCAACTTCACGAGCGTTCTGGGGTACACGGGATGGGTCGAACCGAGCGTCTTCAAATAAAGGTCTGCTGCAAGTCGGTACTGGTCGGCTGCCTCGTCATGGCGTCCCATTTCGGCAAGCACGGAACCGAGTTCGCTTTGGGCGCGGGCTGTGTATGGATGCTCACCCATGACATGAGTGAATACTTCGACACTCTCGCGGGAAGTCCCTTCCGCCTCTTTCAATTTACCCTGGCGACGCAGCACGTCGGCCAATTTGGCGAGAGCAATTCCGACGTGAGAACTGTCGTTGCCATGGACTTCTCGCATCAGTGGCAGGGCTTCGCGAAACATTCGTTCGGCGTCTGCGTGTTCGCCTTGCTCAGCCAACAAGCCACCCAGATTAATCATCGCCGTCAATGTTGACGGGTGTTCGCGTCCATGATTGGAGCCCAGGTTGGCGATCGCCTCTCGGAATGCGGACTCGGCTTCATCGTATTTGCCGCTGCGTTTCAGGGTGACAGCCAATGTGCTTAGCGTTCCGCCGACATACGCGCTGTCCGATCCATGAACGCGGCGCTGAATATCCAATGCTTCGCGCTGAACGGATTCGGCTTCCTCGTAGACCGCATCACGAGACAACACTGCCCCCAATTCCAGGAGCGAATCGCTCAACCCGCCTGGGTCCGGTCCGCGTTTGCGGTGGAATGCGATCGACTCGCGCAGGGTTGGAGCGGCTTTCTTGTAGTTGGCCTTGCGTTTGTAGATACGTCCCAGCGTGCAAAGCTGGCGTCCGAGGTGTTCGAAGTTGGGCGGGGTCGCCAAGCGGAGACGTTCGATCGATTCTGTAAGTAACTGCTCGGCGTCTTCGTAGCCTTCCGTCAAGTAGAGGTTCTGCGCATACAGCGAGAGGCATTCCGTAGTCCGTTCGTCATCGGGGCCGAAAAGTTCGTGTCTCAGATCGTGGGCGGCTTTTAGATGGTGCGTCGCTTCACGGTAAACGCCGACGCGATTGTAAGTCTTGCCGATGGCAAGATAAATCGCAGCCTTGATGGAGGGCGTGTCGGTTGCGAACTCGTCGATGTTGGCAGCCGCTTCGTCGAGGGCCTCGCGGACGGTCATGATTTTGCCGCCATAGCGCGCCGGATCTGCTGCGTATAGAATCTGATTGAGGAAATCGTTGACGGCTTCAGCTTCGCGCTTTGCGAGTTCGGCATCTTCGAGTCTGGTTTGTGCCAGCGATTGCGCACGGCGGGCCTCAATCAAGCCAATCGAAGAGGTAATGACGCCAGCGATCAGAACCACGAGTACCGCTGTCGCCCCAATCACCGCTGGTTTGTTGCGCCGGGCGAACTTGCGGAACTGGTAATATGTACTGGGGGGTCGCGCTGTGATCGGTTGATCGGTCAGATGACGGCGCAAGTCGTCGGCCAGCTCGCCTGCGGACTGAAAGCGCCGCGTCGGGTCTTTCTCGAGCGCCTTGGAAACGATCGTTTCAACATCGCCGCGAAACACCGTATTGAACGAACTCAGGCGGGTGGGCTCGTTGTTTTGAATGACGTGAACAGCTTCGGGGATTGATCGCGTTTGCAGGTCGTGCGGTAGTTTACCCGCCAGCATCTCATAAAGAATGACGCCCAACGCATAAACATCAGACCTGCGATCCAAGATGCCCGATGTTGTCGTAACCTGTTCAGGGCTCATGTATGGCAGCGTGCCCACCAGTTGACCGACATTCGTGTGCATCGTCGTCACCTGGACATCCGAATCGGTAAGCCGCGCGACGCCAAAGTCCAGAATCTTCGGTTGGCCTGAGGCATCGACCAATATGTTGCTCGGCTTCAAATCGCGGTGGATGACGCCTTGCGAGTGTGCGTGTTCGACCGCGTCGCAGACACTTGCAAGCAAGGTCAGTCGGTCAGTCGTTGAAAGGTTGCGGTCGCGTACATAAGACACCAGCGATTGGCCGCGAATCAACTCCATTGCGATGAACGGTTGGCGCGAGCGCAATTCGCTCTTGGATTCGACGTCAGCTACACCGGCTTCGTAAATGTGCGCGATTCCGGAGTGCTGCAAACGACCCAATGCTTGCGCCTCATGTTCGAAGCGCTGCATGATGCGCTGGGTAGCAAGACCCGGTCGAATGACTTTCACCGCGACAACACGCTGCGGATTGTCCTGCCGGGCCTCGTAAACCATGCCCATCCCGCCATGGCCGAGCACTCTCAAAATTTCGTAACGACCGACGCGCGTGGGGGTTTCGCTTAACCCGGGCATCGAAAGACGGTCGGCATCGGTCGCACTGGAACCGACAGCCACCTCGAGCGCGCTACGCATCGCTGCGAGTTGATCGTCTGAGAACGCATCTTCTACGGGTTCATCATGCGACAAGAGCGACATGACCTCGGCGCGCGCCTCTGCGTCATCGCCGCATTCACGTTTCACATATGCCATCCGTTCATCTGGCGGCAGGTCGAGGGCGGCGGAAAAAATCTCTTTGATGCGTTCGTGTTGAGACGTATTCACTGGGGAGCCTCGTCACTGAGTTCGCGGCGCAACCAAGCGCGGGCCATCCGCCACTCGCGCTCCACGGTCGATACCGAAAGTTCCAGAACCTCGGACACTTCCTCTACCGTAAGTCCGCCCAGAAATCGCAGTTCGACGATCTGCCCCTGACGCTCATCGATTGTCGAGAGTCGATCGATGGCTTCCTCAAAGGCAACGAGTTCAAACGCGCTGCTCGCAACCGGCGTCGAAAGTCCTGATAGGGTGATGCGATCCAATTCGCCGCCACGTTTCTGAGCGCGACGTCGTCTTGCATGGTCCGTCAGAATTTGCCGCATCGCCTTTGCCGCCACTGCAAAAAAGTGGGCGCGACTCTGCCATTCAACTTCGCTCGGACCGACAAGTTTCAAGAAAGCTTCGTGAACCAGCGCGGTCGGTTGCAATGTGTGGGCTGGTCCTTGATCGCGAAAGAACCCACCCGCCAAGGCCCTCATCTCACCATAGATCAATGGCAGCAATGCGTGAACCGCCGAATCATCGCCACCCCGCGCGCGGTCCAGCATTTGCGTGAACTCGGATTGAGTTGGGTCGGTCATGGTCGACGTTCCAAAGATCGGTGCCTGCAAGATCGGTGAATCGGGTGTTCCCATTCAACTGTAGCGACGAATTGGGAAGCAGGCAACGATCATATCACTATGTAAACGCTAGAGTTACGAAAAATACAGAATTCTGTGAAGGGCAATACCCGTCGATTGCGTGATTTGAAGTGAACGGTCGTTTGCCCGCGTAGGCAAGCGCGATAGCGAAGCAGCAAAGGGCGGATGGGCCCAAAGCCAGGATGCGGAGATGAATCATGATTCGTTTCAATAGGAGCGCCAGAATGAGTTTACGGGGTTATCGGGGTATGCCATTGGGGGCGATGGTTGTGGCCATTGGAATGCTGATGGTCGGGTGTGAAGCAGTCGCACCAGGTGATGGAAACAATGGCGGCGGACCGGGAACCAACCCGGGACCGGGAGGCGGAGGAAATCCCGGCGGGCAGGTCGATGCTTGTGACGGACCCGCCGCTCCGAACAATGCCGAAGACTTCTTTGTCGCGGGCAGCGGTGGAAACGATGCCAACGTCGGTTCGCAGGATCAACCGCTTTCAACGATACAAGCCGCCATCGAACTCGCAGACCAATCGGGCGGTGGAAACGTCCACATCTCCAGTGGTGTGTTCTCAGAATCGGTCGAGTTACGCTCGAACGTTAACCTCTTCGGTGGATACGACGCAAACACCTGGCGACAGTGCCCGGATGCCAATCCGACCACGATCGTCGGCGGAACGACGGCGATGACTGGCGAGGGCATCGACTCCGCGATGGTCAACGGACTCACGATCATCAGCTCAGAAGCAGGCAGCAACGAAAGCTCGGTTGCAGTGCGTTTGGTCGATTCGGCGAATGTCGAAATCTTCGGCAACCGAATCGTAGCTGGCGACGGAGGCGAAGGTTCAAGCGGTGCAAATGGAGCGGCAGGTTCCGATGGTGAAGCAGGTAGCAATGGTGCCAATGCCGCCGCATGCCCACCGGATCGCAACGGTGGTTCGGGTGCAGCATCCAATGTAGGTGGTGGCGGTGGAACGGGCGGTCGCGGTGGAGCGGCTGGCGGTTTTGATGGTTCGTCAGGCGGTGGGCCACACGGCGGTGCTGGCGGGCAAGGTGGCGGTCTTGGAACAAGCGGTGATGAGGGCGGGCGCGGAAACCTCGACAACCCTGCCGACACGGGTGATCTCGGTGAAGGTGGGCTTGGTATCGGCACGCTTGCGGACGGATTCTATCAACCAGCTGATGGCGATGACGGTGTGGCTGGTGAAAACGGTTCCGGCGGTGGTGGCGGTGGTGGCGGTGGTGGCGCACTGGTCTTTGCTTGCGGTGGCGGCGGAGGCGGTGGCGGTGAAGGTGGTGGCGGTGGTGACGGTGGTCTTGGCGGTCTCGGTGGCGGTGCATCGCTTGGAATCGTACTGATCAACTCGACCGACATCATGATCGACGACAACGTCATCGAGACGGGCGATGGTGGCCAGGGTGGAGACGCCGGTGACGGCGGACTTGGTGGTGAAGGTGGCGACGGTGGTTCAGGTGGATCGCGCTTTGGCGGACAGGGACCCGGTCGCGACGGCGGTAAGGGTGGCAACGGTGGCGAGGGTGGTGCCGGAGGTGGCGGTGGCGGTGGACCCGTCGTCGGTATCTTTGAAGATGCCGGAAGTTCTTCGACGCGTACTGGAAACCGCGTATTGCTGGGTATGCCGGGTGACGGTGGGCTGAGTCCGGGCGGAACCAACGGTGAACTCGGTGAAGAAGGCGCGTTCGTCAAGATCGACGAAGCCGGCGATGCCGAAATCTTTACAGCTGCATCTGTAGAGTAGTTGAGTTGGACAGTTTGATTCAAGAGCGGGGCGCATCGAAAGACGCGCCCCGCTCTTTGTATTCAGTCAACCTGGATGAACGACTATGACTTCGCCTTGAGCAGATCGCGAATCTCTGTCAGAAGTACCTGCTCTTTGAATGGGGCGGGCGGTGCGGGTTCTTCCTCTCTTTTGCGCATCGCCGCGTTCATGATCTTGATGGCCACAAAAATTGAAACCGCGACGATAAGGAAATCGACAACGGTGTTGATGAACACGCCGTAGTTGAGCGTAACGGCTTCGACTGCTTCGGCACCGTCTGCTGCCGGCTGAGCGTCCTTGAGCGTCATGCTGAGCGAACTGAAATCCACTCCGCCCATCAGGACACCAATGGGTGGCATGATGACATCTTTGACGAGCGAACTGACGATCTTACCGAACGCACCGACCAGGATGATACCGATCGCCATATCCATCACGTTGCCGCGCATGGCGAATTCCTTGAATTCTTTGATCATTCCCATCTCTTAAACGATCCTGTGCATTGGAAAGGGGCCATCACATACGGATTACGAATCTTCGCGTATGATCCCTTCGATTGATTCCCGTGAATTGAATTGCCGGTATCGTAGACGCAGACCGACCGTTCCCGCAGATACGGAAAGTCACTTATGTAAGTAAATGGAAGGTTGTGATTGACTGGGCAATTTGGCTGCCAAGTAAGATCAGGGCTCTTTTGTCAATGGGGACGGATGGGCTGGATTGGCAACAGGATTTTCGTCATCGGTAAGTGAATTGATGGTGCCATCACCATAGAACAATTCGTTATAGGCAAAGCCGGACAGTCCGACCCAATGCAGGAACTTTACGCGATAGGTGCCTGGTCCAACAGCACGTCCGCTCATGTGAAATTCATTGGAAATAGACTGAATTACAAATGGCCATCAGAATCTAAATTGCGCGAAACCATCTCGCAACACGCAGTCAGCATGTAGAGGGGCGCCGAGGCGTCGTTTTTGGGACTTGGCAGCATTGCGACTATACTTTGCTCAGCGTTGGTAGGACCAAACGCTGACAGGGAACGTCAATACGTTGAATCAACAGATCGATTACGTTCCAGGAATCCTTTCACGGACTCAGGAGATCATCATGACAAGACTGACGTTTCAATTTGCAAGACGAACATTGCTCGCCGCAACAATGTTTCTCGCGCTTGGGGCTATCCCCGCCTTTGGGCAAGGACAATCGCGCAGCGGTTACGACAACAACAGCACTGCCGTCAACGAGTACGAGGCCTTTCGCATGTGGCGCGATCGTACGGGTCGCAAGGATGCGACGTATCAGGACTATCTTGATGCCAGGAATCGCGGCGACATTGGGCAGCCTCGTCGAGCTGACCCGCCGCGTACCGATCGACGTCCCGACTCAGCAAGGCCGGAGTCGCGTCGCAATCCTGATCGCGTTCGTCCGCAGCGACCTGTTGCAAGACCGCAAAACAGACCGCGTCGTACAGAACGTCCGGTCCGCACGGGTCCGATGCATCAAGACTGTCGCGCACACCTTAACGATTATGCACAATTCTCAGAGTTTCCCTGCATCATCGAATGGGCCTGCAAAAAATGTCCGACGACGATGGTGATGTACGCGAACAACTATGAATACGACAAATACAACCGCCTTGAAAAAATCGAATACCGTACGGCGATCTGTCCGAACTGCCGATACGAGAATGAATTGTCGATTCGTTTTCGCGATTAGTTGAAACGATAAGTAACCAAGAATGAAGGAACGAACCATGATCCCAATTGCGTTGGGTCATGGTTCGTTCTCATAATCGCCCAGAATCAAAGACCCAGCACTTCGATTCCTTGCTCAAAAACCACATCGACTGGGATGTTGGCTTTAGACAAGCGATCGAGATCGGCTTGCAACTGCTTTCCGACGACGCCCTTTTTCATCATGAGTTCGACCGCGCCGTCATAGTCGCCGTCGCCTTGAAGTTTCAAGATCAAGCGCGTGAGGTCGGTCATCGCCGATTGCATTTTTTCCATGTTGACGCGGTAGGTTCCCGTTTCGGTATCGCGGCTGAACGCTCCGGCATCTGCGAAATAGTTGAAACGAAGCATGTTCGCACGACCGTGAGCGCTGGCCGCACCAAAGCGCACTGATCGGAAAATCCCCGCGAGGAACGTGACGTAGTTGTCCATCACTTCGCCTTGCTTGAGTATGCCGTCTTCAAACATGCGGGTCACCATGTAGAGGCCAAGGATGTCTGCTTTTCCCTCTTCGAGTGCGGATGCCTGATCCTTCATCGCCTGACGAACGGTACCCTTGCCGTTGATGGTGTTCTTGATTCCCAGTCCGTGGGCCACTTCGTGGAACATCGTGTTGCCGAAGAAAGCGTCGAAGGTGATGTGCTTGCGTTGATCTTTGGCGATCAGGACATCGGCGATGGGCAAGAGAATCTTGTCGTACTTCGCCCGCATGGCGTTCTTCAATTGCAGCCGACGTGTGCCCTTTTTGAGTTGCACTTCCTCATCGTTGGGCAGGTTGATTGCGATGGTTTTGGAACCGGCATTGCAATCGCCTGCATAATAAATGACGTCGTACGCATTCAGATCCGAATCGGTACCGGGCATTTCTTTCTTGTACGCGATCTTAACTGGCAACCGTCGTTGAAGATCGGGGAGCAGTTGTGCGTAATGGGCCAGGCGATCGCTCCATTCCTTGTCTTTGACGAGAACGTACGCTTCGTGTGCCGATTTGTATCCAAACAACCGATCTTCGTAATTCTCGATCGGACCGATCACCACGTCGATGGTGTTCGATTTCATTTCCATCCATGCCAGATCACTGACCTGGTATTCATCAGAAAGCAAGGCATCCGCACGCAGCGACAGGTACTTTCTCAATCCGCCATCTTCCGCAAGGGCAGCCGCCTGCTTGAGTAGCTTGCTCGCCGTCGTGACTTGCTTCGAGTACGCCTCGGCATAGGGCACAACTGCAAGCTCGCCCGTGTTGTTGCGACGCACAACCGAATACTGGTGTTCGAGTGAAGCCTTCATCTCCGGGTGTTTCGCCACGTACGCCTCAAACGTCTCGCGGGTCATGTCGACTGGGTAGAAAAAAGAACCCAACGGTTTTGGACCGACGCCTTCGATGAACGGCTCGTTTCCGTTCAATCGATCCCAGGGCCCGTAATTGATCGTCGCATATCGCCTTAATGCTTCAGACGGCAGCGACGGAATCGTTTGTCGAAAGCTCCCCGACGCCTGCATCCAAAACACGTCGTCCATTTCTTTGGCGGCTTGGATGAGCAGGGGGATCATCTTCTTTTCGCTGTCGGAGAGTTTGGAAAGATCGGTTGTAAGCCGAACTGTCGCATACGTATTTGGGTCGATCATACTCTTGGTCTCGGTGGAATCGGCGGTAGCGGTCAATGCGAATGTTGAAAGGGCCAAGGATGCGAACAGCATCGGTTGGTTCGCAATTCTGTTGTTGCGTGGCTGCATATCTGAGGACTCCTTCATTGACGAAATCTGTGGTTCCTTCGTGCTGCTCCCATGGCGATGGTTATGGGGCTGTCACGTCTGCACCAATTGTCTTTACCGGACGCCGAAGTGCAAATCGCCCCGGAATTGTTCGTCAGAGCAAAACCTTTTCGACATCAGCGAATCCACATTTTGGAATCGTAATCTCTGGGTGCATGTCGGTGCGCCGCTGCGGAATCTTCCGTCGCCGCATCATCTTGAATGCACAATCGGACACGACTTTTGAACACAGGAGACTTTGGCGATGGGCTCAATGAAATTCAATTGGATCGGGACGGTAGCCGCACTGGCGCTTGCAATTGCAGGTTGTCAGCAACCGACGTCTGGTGGAGACCTTTCAAACCTTGCAGACGGTAACAACAACGGTTTTGACGATGTTGCTCCTCCGGACGGTGTGGAATTTAACGAAGAAACCAACGCGAAGGTACTCCTCGACAACACCATCGACAGCCAGGACGTCGCGCTATTGGCCAGTCAGCAAGGTATCGATCCGAGCCTGCTCGCATTCGTTGCTGTTGAAGTCGATATTGTCTTAACCTTGGGATATGACGGCTTCGAGAGTATCGTCCTGCGACAGAGCGAATCGTTGGAACCGTTCACCCGGGCGTTTGAAGCTGCCTGCCCGGACACCATCAGCGTTGCGGTGACGGTGACGGCCAACATTCCGGTTGTGGGACCGCAAAATGTTTTCGATCAAGTCTTTGATCTGGAAGAGGGTGTGGACTACGATTGCGGTGGCACGCTGAATGTAGAGACGTTTGCCGATGAGAACGGCAGTCCGCGCGTCGAGGTGAGTTCCTCTTAGTTTTCGCGAATTTTTCAACGCTATCTATCTATGAAAAAACGCCTCCCGCGGAATTCATTCCACGGGAGGCGAGCTTTTTTGTATGCCAAATGTGCGCATCGACTAGTCTGTATATTTGCGTTGAAAGTCCGCAAAGTCTCGCAAGTCAACGTCGCCATCGGTATCATCGGTGTCGAACACATCGCAAAGGCAGTTGGTGTACGAATCGTCAGGACCACCCATGCAATCTCTAAATGCCACGGTATCGAAATCGTCTACATCGCCATCGTTGTCATAGTCGCTGGGTGTCGGGAGATCGACTGCACCATCGGGAATAATGCGAAAGACTTCGCCGGCAAGGTCGCAGATGTACAGTTCGCCGTTGGCGTCTTCACTAATCGCCACGACGTTATCGACGTTTCCAACCACTGCGTCGAGTTGGTTGGTCCAGGTCGTGATCGCTGGGTTTGGCAAGCCTTGATATCTGAACGACCAGACACTTCCATTGCCGCACGAATCTCCAAAGAAATAAGTTCCACGCAAGTCGGGTATCGCACACCCGCGATAGACAGATCCACCAGATACCGCACAATCGTTGAAGAAACCCGTATTCTGATACACATGAACGGGATCGAGCAGTTCGGGATCGGAAGTCGAACATCCGAATGGGGCGCCGCAACTGGCTGTTGCGTTCGCAAACCCTTCCTTACAATCCCATCCGTAGTTTTCGCCGCCCTTGCTGTCTCCAGGGACGACATCGATTTCTTCCCACGCGCCTTGACCGACATCGCCGATATAGAGTTCGTTGGTGAGTCGATCGAAACTGCAACGATAGGGATTGCGCAGGCCGTAATGCCAGATTTCGTCGCGCTCCGGTCCACCGATAAAAGGGTTGTCTGATGGAATCGAGTAAGACGTTCCGGCGCTGACATCTAGTCTGAGTATCGAGCCAAAAAGATTTGTGGTTGTCTGCGCGGCTTGAAATGGGTCACAACCCGATCCCCCGTCGCCGATGGCCACATAAAGCATTCCGTCCAACCCAAAACCAATCCATCCGCCGTTGTGATTCGAGAACGTCTGACTCAAAGAGAGAATGTTGGTCAACGTCGAATTTGCGATATCGGGATTTGAAGAGACCGTACCGGTCGCGACTCGAGTTGTGCCGTTTCCACCCGCCTGAATGTAATAAACGAAGAATCTTCCGTTCGTGTCGTAATCGGGATCGAAAGCCATTCCGAGCAGTCCCTGCTCGTTCCCGGTACCGACGCCGGATATGGAAAGGAAAGGGGCTGTGTTCAACGTATTTGTATTCAAATTGAAGATGCGAATGCGACCAGTACTGCCACTTCTGTTTTCGAGGATGAATATGCGATCGGTGTCTCCGGGTGGCGCCGTCACAAAGACGGGACGTGAAAGTCCGGTCACAAGCCTTTCAGTGGTCAGGTCGGTGGCCTGCGCTCCCTGCGGAAACGCAATCCCAGCCAAAATGATTACCAATGCGAATTGCCTGGCGTTCTGCATCGTTCCTTCTCCTCAATGATTAGACCGTGCCCAGCCGAAACGGGGGTCAGATACGAACTGGATTAGTTGATATAGTTCAGGCGACGCTCAAATGCGTAACTCTATTCCATGTTGAAACCGAGGCCTTGAGTTTCGTTTGCGTGGCCCGCACCAAAATGACGTTCGACCCATCTTAATGAATCGCGGCCAACGATGTAAGGAGTCGCCCTTCAGGTGTATGGGCAGGCACCAAATCGGCGTTATTGCAGAATCGCGGGAGGCGTGGATTTAATTTAGAAACAAGTTGGTTTCATTTTGGTCGTGATTTCCGTGGCACCTGACAATAACATTCTGATAATTGGAAATCGAAGAATTGAGGATCGGGCAACCAATTTCAAACCCACACGGTCCTTGGGGCGTCGCAAAGCCGCTCCATACATCAGAATGGGATCACGAATCTTGAATCGCAAGATCGCTGCAAATCATATTCTCGAATTGGAAAAACTGATCGAAGAATTGCCAGCCGCCGTGTGGCAGGCGAATCCAAAAACCTATGCGTTCGAATACGTCAGCAAGGGGGCTGAATCGCTACTCGGGTTTTTGGTCGAGGATTGGGTCTCCGATTCAAGATTCTGGATGAAGCACCTGCACCCGGAGGACAGGAGGTGGGCGGTCTCGTTTTGTCAGTCGGCGGTTGAGGCCCGGCAGTCTCACGAGTTCGAATACCGAATGATCGACGCACAGGGTCGCATCGTTTGGATTCGGGATTTCGTGAAGGTCGTCGTGCTCGAGGATGGCAGTCCCAAGATGATCGGATTAATGATCGATGTCACCAAGCGACATGAGACCGAGCGGGTTCGATTGAGCGGCGAGGAGCAGATACGCAGCGAGCGGACGGCTGAAGCGATAGGCGAATTGACTGCGAGCGTGGCCCACGATTTTAACAATGCGCTGACGGTGATTTCCATGCATCTGGACCTGCTGAGAAATCGTGCCGAAACGGACTCGGAGTCTGTAGATTCTCTGACATCAATCGAATCAGCTTTGAGACAGGCGTCTGATCTTACTCGTTCTCTCATGGCGATCGGTTTGGATTCGCCGACCCAGATGGCGAATGTGGATCTTCGGGCAGCGGTTTCGAAGGCATTTCGCGTGGTTCGGCGTGTGCTTCCGGCTGAAATCGAAGTGGCGCTGCAGAATCCATCGCATCCGAGCGTTTGGATTCGTGCCGACGCGCTTCGAATTCAGCAATTGATTTTGAACTTGGCGCTGGACGCACGCACGAACATGGTTGGTGGTGGTGAACTGATCATTGCTGTTGAGAGGATGGGCGACGATTCATCGGCAAACGGGGAGTCAGGAACGAATTCCTTCGAATCGAGATGCAGAAGCCAAAGCCCGATCGCCCGATTGGCCATTAAGCAGCGTTATACCAATAAGCCGACAATTCCAAATAAGTCGGATGACTTAGACAGGTCATTGGTTTCGAATGCCAAAGGCTCCGGCAGTGCGGCGTTGGCGGAACACTACCCAACCGTTCTGGATATTGTCGAGAATCACAATGCGTTGTTCAGTTTTGATTCAAATACCGAAGGTACGACGATACAGATAGACTTTCCGTGCGTTTCTGTTGGTGGTCGGGGCGAGGGCGATCCAATTGCAGAACCAGACGACAGAACGCGAATTTTCGTCGCCGAAAAGGACCGTCAAGTCCGTGACATTGTTGCGGCGACTTTACGGGATTCGGGGTATCATGTGATCCCAATTTCGACACGGGCCGATCTTGAAAGTCAATTGGAAGGCTCTCAATTTGGAATGGTTCTGGTTGTGTTGGGGGCGAAGTTCTTGGACTGTCCGGCGGTTGAATTTCTTGAGTTGTACCAAAAAAATGGGGGGAAGGCGGCTGCGATCATCCTTGTTGAACCGGACGAAGATGAGGACATTCGTGCTGCGATGGATGCATCCGGTGCGGGCAATGCCATGGCTTTGCTGTGCAAACCGTTTTCTACGACTTCCTTGGTTGCTCGGGTCCAAAGCGTTCTGTCGGAAGGAGGCGTTGAATGATGAGTTCCAAAACGACGATTTTGCTGGCCGATGATCACGCGCTTTTGCGCGACGCACTTCGCGATCGTCTCGGCAGTGAACCGGACTTTGAAGTCGTTGGCGTCACAAGCGACGGCGAACAGGCCATATCCGAAGCCGCCCGCCTGCGTCCCGATATTATCCTGATGGATATCGACATGCCCGGCACGATCTGCTTTGAAGCGGCTAAGACCATCAAGTCGATCTTGCCCAATACGCGCGTTATTTATGTGAGTGCGTTTTTTAACGATCGTTACATCGAGTCGGCACTCGCAGCCAATGCTTCGGGATACATCACCAAGGACGAAGCACCGGAAGTTGTGATCGACGCGATTCGCCAAGCCGCCAAAGGCTTTGCTTATTTCTCGTCCAAAGTGCAGGAGCGCCTTGTGGTCGATGGCGAGGGAGTGCGTTTGCAATCGGCGACCAAGTCACGGGTGTCGATGTTGACAGAGCGCGAACTCGAGGTTTTACGCTACGTGGCTCGAGGCATGTCCAAGAAGGAAATTGCCAAGGTGATGGTAATTGCGGTCAAGACCGTCGATCGGCATTGTGCGAACCTGATGTCGAAACTCGAAATCCACGATCGGGTTGCGCTGACTCGTTTCGCAATCCGCGAGGGGCTTGCAGAGGCCTGATCCGCCTGTTTGTCCCAAACTATCCACATATCGATCTTCCCACAGAATCCACATCCTTGCCTGTCTGTGAATCTCCTGCTAATTTTAGTCGTTTGCTGACCCCCAATCCGCACCCAGATACTGCGGGCAATCTCGTTGACAGGATGCATCGACGCCAATGGCCGTTGGACCCCCCGATTCGCGAAGCCATCTCGATCTCGGACATGGCGAATTCCTCGATAAGCAGGAATTCTGGCGCGTGGAGGGTGGATTGGTGGATCGCGGTGTCATTCGCGAAATCGTCTTCCTAGCCGTCAACTGTCAGACATTTTTTGGCCGCTGGACACGGTTTCTCGGCTTGGCATTTTTGGCACCAATTTCGGTTCTCGTTTCCCTGTTTCACCAGGGCTATTCGCAGCGGATACTCCACGTTGTCTTGCGCGGGATCAGTCGCGATCGTCTTGACGTATTAGGAGAAGAATATTTCGAGTATGTGCTGCGTCCGCGAATGCGTGCGGAAGGCATCACCAAACTCAAGTCCCGGCTGATTGAGAATGAGAATCTCGTAATTGTCAGCAGCGGATTTGAACATGTCATTCGACCTCTCGCCCGATACCTCGATGTCAAATGCGTATTGGCAAATCGACTCGACTTTCGCGATGGTTTTGCGACTGGAAGACTTGAACGTCCGGTGGTTAAACCGCGCAAGTGGATCGATCGCATCACCGGCAAACTTCGCGATGTCGCGTTTAAGCGAACCGAGTTGTTGACGCAGCTTTCCGGAGCCCCGTCGGACCTGAGCGTGACCCGCGCGATCTTGCCGGCCAAGCGACCGCCCATCGCCCCACGAAAATCGTGCATCATTTTCGACGATTCGATATCGTTGGAACCGCTTCGAATTCGGCAAACGCTTAAGGGCAAACACGTTTTGTTGGCGGGTGTGACAGGCTTCATCGGTAAGGTGTGGTTGGAACACATCCTCAGCGACATTCCAGACGTCGGACGCGTGTATCTGCTGATCCGAAAGACGCGTACCCGCAGCGCGACTGAACGTTTTGAAAGAGTTGTGGCAGAATCGCCGGTGTTTGCAGCGCTGTATGAACGGCATGGCAAGGACGCAGCCAAATTCATTTCCGATCGCGTCGAAGTCGTCGAGGGGGATGTTTGTGCAGACAACCTGGGCCTAGCTCCAGAAGTGGCTGAGCGCTTGCGCAATCAGCTTGACATTTTCGTCAACAGCACTGGTCTGACGGACTTTACGCCCGACATTCGTACGGCGATCGATGTGAATGTGGATGGGCCGCTCAATGTTCTGGAGTTTGTCCGATCCTGTGATCACTCGGTATTGATGCATCTTTCGACGTGTTTCGTCGCCGGACAGCGTGACGGTAGGGTCGCAGAAGTGCTGCATCGCGACTACACGCCACGCGAACTGCCCGAATTCAACGCCGAAGAATTCTACGCAGACATCAAGAAGCGTATCGCATTGGTTGAAGCCGAAGTCGAAAGCGAAAACCGTACGGCAATCTTTCAGACGGAAGCCGAAGCCCGAAACAATGGTGAGCCGCTTGCCGAACGGGCATTGGCGAAGCAACTTCACAAAGCCAGAATCCGCTGGACGCGCCGCCGGTTGACTGAACGTGGCGTGCGGCTCGCACGAAAGTACGATTGGCCCAATACATATTGTCTTAGCAAGAGTCTCGCCGAATCGCTTTTGGCCAGTCGCAAAGGTGACGTCAAGGTATCCATCGTCAGACCGGCGATAGTGGAGACTTCGGTCCGCCAGCCGTTTGAGGGTTGGAATGAAGGTGTCAACACTGCCGCCCCTCTCGCCCACCTGCTCGGGACGTACTTTCGGCAGCTACCGTCCAACAAGCGCAAAGCCCTAGACATCATTCCGGTTGACATGGTCTGTCGCGGAATGACCTTGGTCACCGCCGCCCTGCTGAACAACCGTCACCGCGAGGTGTATCAACTCGGTACGTCGGGCGACAATCCGTTCGAGGTCGGCAGAACCGTCGAACTCACCGGTCTCGCCCATCGCATTCACAATCGCCGGCAGCATGGATTCCGCTATCGGTTCCGTTCGCAATTCGATGCAATTTCGGTGTCCAAAACGCGCTACGTGGCGATGTCGGCACCGAGTCAGCGCGCAGTCATCGGGATCAGCAAACGCATCGCCAAGTCCCTCGGTTTTAACGAATCACCGCTCGCCAAAGCCGAGCGCGGTTTGAATCGAACCGAAAAGCTAATCGAATTGTTTGAACCGTTTATTCTGAAGAATCAGCAGTTCTTCGAAACGAGTAATATCAGGGCGCTGTCGTATGCCCTTGATGATGAAGAGGCTGAGAAGTTTGCGTGCGACATCGAATCGATCGACTGGTGGCATTATTGCCTAAACGTCCACATGCCCGGATTGCGACGTTGGGTGTTCCCGTTGATCGAAGGCAAAACGCCCGAGCAGGAGCAACCTCGGACCTTTCAAATGCCAACCGTCGGTGCGGGATCTGGCAGAAGCAAGCTGGCGGACGATTCAAATTCGGCATCAGGAGGAACCCCATCCCCATGGCCATCTTCCTGACCGGTTCCACCGGATACGTCGGCGCTCATGTGGCGTCCGAGTTGCTTGAACATCATGGGCAGTCGCTAAACGTGCTGGTCCGCGCCAAAAGCGAAGAGGAAGCACAGCATCGGTTGTGGAAATCGATGCAACTCCATCTCGACTTTGATCGGTTTTACGACCATTTGAAGCATCGAATCTCCGTGTTCTGCGGCGATCTCACCGGTCAGCGCTTCGGCATGGAAGAAAAGCGCTATGACGCACTGGCTGAGTCCACCGACTCGATCATCCACTGCGCCGCATCGCTCAATCGCAAATCGCACAAAGCCTGTTTCAATGTAAACCTGCGCGGCACGCTGGAGATGATCCAACTCGCCCGAAAGATTCAGGACAAGCATGGGCTGCGAAGGTACAGCCACGTCAGCACGGTCGCTGTGGCTGGCGAGCGGCAGGATGCAGTCGTCACCGAAGACGAATCGGTTGACTGGGACCGCAGCGATTACGACCCCTACGCCCGCACCAAAAAGTTCACCGAGTACATGGTTGGCAATTTGTTGCCCGACGTTCAGACCACGATCTTTCGTCCAAGCATCGTCCTGGGAGACAGTCGCCACGGCGAGACGACGCAATTCGACATGGTGCAGGCGTTCGTGTTTCTGGCGTCGCTGCCGATCCTGCCGTTTCGACCGAACGATCGCATCGATATCGTCCCGGTCGAATACGTTTCCGAAGCGATCGCGAAGATTCACGTCGATCCCGAATTGAAGCATTCGATTTATCACCTTTCGTCTGGGACCGGGTCGCAGACGTTTCAAGAACTGACAGACGCCATCTCAAGGGCGCGAAACAAGTCGGGACCGTCGTTTATTCCACCCCTCGAAAAACCGTTCCAGGGCGCGATCAACTTTTTTTCGCGGTTCAGAAAATCGAAGATCGGTTACACGGCAACGTTGATGAAGGTCTTCGTACCGTATCTGCTTTGGAACACGGTGTTTGACAATGGCCGAGTTGTCGAAGCGATGGGGCGGATGCCGACCAAGTTCTCCGAATACTGCTATCCGCTCTACCAATTCAGCAAGGACCATGATTACAAATACAAGTACATCGATTGGCCGGCAGGTACGCCAGCCGCAGCGAAGGCAGAAGGCGTGACAACCGCAGGAGGAACAGGCACATGATGGACTACACCCTGGGCCTCTGGACCAGCGGACTCATCGAATTGTCGAAACTCGGTTGGATGCTCGGTGCGCACAACCGCTGGACATCAGACCGCAAACTGAAGTTTCTATTCGCCGGATACAACGGCGCCCGCAACACCGGAGCTGACGTTCGGGTCGAAGAAATGCTGCGACAGATTCGCCGAGTGTTGGGGGCGAATAACGTCGACCTCAGCGTACTGACTCAAGACAAAAAGCTGACGGATGGGTATTTCAAGGGCACGCATCAGGTTCGCTTCCCCGATGTATTCCCGCCGTTCCTGTCGCGCGAACTTTCCAACTACGACGGCGTGGTGACGTGCGAAGGGTCCATGTTTAAGAGCAAGTTTGCCAATGCGCTATCGATCATGATGATTGGTTCGCTCGGATTCGCGTCCGCCCGCAACGGTTTGTCCGTCGGATACGGTGCAGAAGCCGGTCACATGGATGCATACCTCAGACGCATGTGCCGACGCTATTGTCGCCAGTCGCTGGTCATCACCCGCAACACCGAATCGCGCGATATTCTCCACGAGCTCGGCATCTCAACCGACGTCGGTACCGACACCGCCTGGACGTTCGAACCGCATCCGGCAGAGTTTGGCGAGAAGGCGCTCAAGAGTGCTGGCTGGGATGGGAGAACGCCGATTTTGATCGTTTGCCCGATCAATCCATTCTGGTGGCCGGTGCGCGCTTCGGTTCTCAAATGGATGGCACGCATGACCACGGGTGCGTTCAAGTCGAGCCATTACCGATCGATGTACTTCCACAATTCCGGACCTGATGTCGATGCAGCATACTCCCGCTACATCAAGTCGCTCGCAGGTGCGATCAAGACATTCAAGCAAAACGTCAACGTCTTTCCGGTGATGGTCGCAATGGAACGACTCGACGCCGACGCATGCCACAAGGTCGCCGATGAACTCGGCGGCACACCGGTGATGACGTCCAACGATTACGACATGTACCAACTCGTCAGCATTGCCCGCTGCGGAACGTACATGGTGTCGTCTCGATATCACGGTATCGTCACCACCATGCCGGCGGGCGTGGTGTCAGCAGGTGTCACCATGGACGAACGCATCCGTAACCTGATGCACGACCGGGGGCAAAAGGAATTATTCCTCACCGTCAACGATCCCGACCTCGAACCGAAACTCCTCGAGGTTTTAAAGTTGCTCAATCGCAAGGAAGAAAAAATTCGCGACGGCATCAGTGGCTGCGTGGCGAAAAACATCAAGGTGATGGCCCAGATGGGTGTCCGATTCGAAGACCACGTCCGCCGCCGCTTCCCAGAATTTCCGTTGGCTGGCGGTGTCCGCAGGTGGGATGCGTACCTGCCAGAATTGAGTCAACCGCTCCTGAAGTTGATGGAAATCCACGGTTAATGAGCTTTCTGGACGAGATTTTTATCGCGCTCGACCAATCGGCGGACCGCAGCGTTCTGTCGGAAGTCCACCAATCGTCAACGTTAGAAGTGGACGGACACCAACTCCGGAATCTAATTCAACAAGCCCGGCGATTCATTCGCCAAGCCGGTGTTTGCGAGGGGCGACGGTGCGCCCTGATTGGTTCCAACAGCATTCATTGGGTGGCGATGGACCTGGCGATCATTGCGGAAGGCGGAATCGTCGTTCCGCTTTATGATCGCATGTCACCGAAGGATCAGGTCGCGATCATGCACGATTGCGAACCGGTGCTGATCGTTTGTGGCGACGCATCTGTTCAACAAGATATTGGCAAGAATTGGCCCGGCGCTCCGCCGACTTGCGTGTTGGCTGAAGTTTATCACGATGAAGAGAAAGCAGAAAACTGGCAGGATCCTCCAACGATACCAGCCGACCGAGTGGTGGCGATCATTTACACTTCTGGGACGTCCGGCGTATCCAAGGGTGTGATGCTGACGTGCGGTAATCTGGACTTCATGTTGGAGCGAACGGTGGGGCGGTTCGATCAATTGCTGGCTGGTGTTCACGGGCGTCAACGGTTTTATCATTATCTACCGTTTTGTTTTGCGGGTTCGTGGTTTCTGATGCTGTCGAGTTTGATCCGAGGCAACGCATTGTACTTGTCTACGGATCTTCAAAATATTCGCGCCGAGTTAAAGGAAGCGCAACCGCACTTCTTCATGAATGTCCCCACGTTTCTGGAACGCATCAAACGCGGTGTCGAGAATGCGGTGGAAGAACGCGGAGGATTCGGCAAGAAATTGCTTAGCCGGTCCAAGGCGGCTTGGGCGAACCGGTTGACTGGGAGGCGATCTTTTGGGGACAGCATGTGGTGGGCGCTGGCAAATCAGTTTATCTTTCGGACAGTGCGGGAAGGCATTTCAAAAGACTTGCAGGCCATCGTTTGCGGCTCAGCGCCCTTGACCGAAGACACGCAGCATTTCTTTGAACTGATGGGCATCAAGGTGCTTCAGGTTTATGGCCTGACAGAAACGACCGCGATCTGTACGATGGATTTGGAGGATGACATTCAAGCTGGCTGGGTGGGGCATGCGATCGATGGCGTCGAGATGCGGCTTGGCGACAACGATGAAGTGCAGGTTCGTGGTCCGAATGTCTTTGCGGGTTACTGGAATCGTAGGGATGAGACGGCGGCTGTCTTCGATGGCGATTGGTTTCGCACCGGCGATCAGGGCGTTGTCAGCCCCGGCGGCAATTGGAAAATCACCGGTCGGATCAAGGATCTGATCATCCTCA
Source organism: Alphaproteobacteria bacterium (assembly GCA_028285105.1). GTDB lineage: Bacteria > Planctomycetota > Phycisphaerae > UBA1845 > UBA1845 > UBA1845. Next base: position 668,305 of record JANQQE010000011.1, on the reverse strand, counting down.
ACAGTGGTCACAACATTGCCCCGGAGCCTCTGGAAGCGTTGCTGATGGAAGCGATCCCGAACGCGACAAGCGCAGTCCTGGTTGGAAATTCAAGGAGTTTCCTGGGCGTACTCTTGTTTGGTACGATCGAGCGTGAATCGGTGGAAAAGGCGTTGGAGGCGTACAACGATTCTCAGACGCAATACAAACAGGTGCATGCATATCATGTGTGCGAAAAGTCGCTCGATTCGATTGAGGGTTTGCTGACAGCCAACGGAAAACTACGTCGCAGCGCGATCGCCGAACATTTCAAAGATGACATCGACAAGATGTACGAAAGGAAGGCGTCATGACCGACATCGTCAAGACCGAAACGCTTTCCTGGTCGCGCATGGATGGCGTCATCGAGTTGGAACTTCACCGCGCTCCCGCCAACGAAATCGGTTCGCAGACGCTCGCCGACCTGGAAGCTTTTGTCGCAGTGCTTCCCGATTTGCAGAATGAGGCGTCCGCATTGCTTATCCAAAGTTCCATTGCGGCTGGTTTCTGCGCGGGCGCCGATCTTCGCGAACTCTACAACACCGGAAAGTCGATGGAATCGAACGATCGCGTTGATGGCGTGCGCGACTTTCTGAACCGCATTCATGCGGTCCTCAATGCCATCGACGAATCGCCACTGACGACCATCGCTGCCGTCCATGGAACAACGTTCGGCGGGGGTTTTGAGTTGGCACTGGTTTGCGATCTCATCATCGCCGACAAGATGACGCGGTTTTGCTTCCCGGAACTTCGACTCGGTCTGATCCCTGGCTTCGGCGGGATCCCTCGATTGAAACGCGATTTGGGAAATGCCGTCGTCCGCGATCTGCTCCTGACCGGACGAAGCATGAATGCCACAAAAGCCGCCCAGGTCGGACTCGTTTCCCAACTTGTCGGCGAAGGAAAATCGCTCGTCGCAGCGCGCTCAACCGCCCGCCAGATTCTTAAGTTTGACAAGGGTACCTCGATTGCGGCGAAACGATTCGTCAAACCGATCCCGCACGCCGAACTCCGCGAGGAAATCGAGATTTTCTGCGACCTGTTCTCGCGACCCGCAGTGGAAGCCGGACTCCGTCGATTCGTCGAAAGCGAAGACCCCTACCCGTATTTGCCCTGATCGAATAGGATGCTGCGAGAAATATCCGAATCAATCCATCGCTCAGAGTGGAGTGCGAGCATTGGCCGAAACGCAGCAAATCATCGACGAAATTCAGAAGCTTGCCGCCGAGCATTTCAAAGTCGCGCCCGATCATGTCGCACCCGACGACGACTTCTTCCAAAAACTCGGCATCGACAGCTTGCAGGCGCTGGAATTGCTCACGCGCCTGGAGAATCATTTCAACATTGAACTTCCTGACTACGAGATGCAGGGCGTCGTCGATTTCAGAACGCTCGCAGACCGAATCTCGCAACGCATGTGATGATTGATCTTGACTCATGCAAATCATTGGCCGACGCCATCCGCGCCGCCACCGAAACGTTCACTGACGAAACCTGCCTGATCGAAGCCAACCGCGATCGCGAGAACGCACGGCTGACGTATGCGGATTATCGATCGCAAGTCGATCGACTGGCAGCCGGTCTGCAAGCAACAGGTTTGAATGCCGGTGACCGCGCCGCGATCATCATGACGAACCAATCGAAGTGGCTCATCAGTGGTGGAGCCGTGTTTTTTGCAGGTGGCGTACTCGTACCGCTCGATTACAAGCTGACAGGAGACGAGCACGTCTTTCTGATCAAGCATAGCGGCGCGAGCGTACTCGTGGTCGAGTATCACCTTTGGCGGGCGATTGCGGCGGCGAAGGATTTTGACTCCCTCAACGTCAAGACGGTGTTGGTCACGGAAGCGCCGAAGAATGCAGACCTGCTCGGTGCGACGCGATGGGAGGATTGCGAAAGTGCTGACACCGTTACACCGGCCACCCGTTCTCGCGAGGACGATGCCTGCATCGTGTATTCGTCCGGAACTGGCGGCGACCCAAAGGGTTGCGTTCTAACGCATGGCGTTTACCTGACGCAGTGTAAAACGTTGATGCAACTCTATCGCTTCGACATAGGCGATCGGTATCTGAGCGTCTTACCGACAAATCACGCCATCGATTTCATGGTCGGGTTCATCGGTCCATTCGTGTGCGGTGCGACGGTCGTTCACCTTCGCAGCCTTCGTCCCGAGTTCATCAAGCAGGCATTCACCAAATATCAAATCGCGTATATGGCCCTCGTCCCGATGGTGCTTAAGAATCTGCGGGTCGGCTTGCAGGACACGTTCGATCGTTTGTCGCCTACTAGGTCGGCGATGCTCAATGCAGCAATCGGGCTGAACAAAGTGATGACTAGGTCGCAGCCCAACCTGAATGTCAGCCGCAAATTGCTCGGCAAAGTTCACAAGGGATTTGGCGGGAGACTAAAGGCGTTCTTTGTCGGCGGGGCGTTTACAGAACCCGACGTGATGCAGTTCTTTTACGACCTGGGCATTCCTGTAGCAAACGGCTACGGCCTCACCGAAGCCGGAACCGCTATTACTTTGAACGATCTCAAACCGTTTCGATCCGACACGGTGGGCAAGCCATTACCCGGCGTTGAACTCAAAATTAATGATGCTGACGAACAGGGGATTGGCGAAGTCGTCGTTCGCAGCCAAACGCTGATGTCGCGCTATCTGGACGATCCGGACCAAACGTCGCAGGTGCTTCGAGATGGTTGGCTCTACACGGGCGATCTCGGGCGCGTCGATCAGACCGGTCATCTGCAACTGTTTGGCCGGCGAAAGAACATGATCGTCACGGCTGGGGGTAAGAACGTTTACCCTGAAGACATCGAAAACGCATTCAGCACAATTGCGGTGCAAGAGTATTGCGTATTCGCTTATGGATACCTTTGGCCGAATACCGAGTCGCGAAAGGAATCGCTGGCAATCGTCCTGTATTTGGAAAAAGGCGAATCATTTGACGCTACGCTTCTGGAACAGCTTCAAGCAATCAATCGTCGCCTGCCCGATTACAAACGAGTCAGCGACTACCTCATTTGGGATTGCGATTTTGAGCGCACCGCATCGATGAAGATCAAACGCAACCTGCTGGCCAAGTCGATCGGCAAGCAAACGGACGGCCCAACCGGAGCGATCGGGTCGTGAGTCGCACCTTCCTGGCAGTGGTGAACCGTGCGGCAGGCGGCAAACGGTGCGGCAAGCAAGCCGACGCGGTCATCGCCGACCTGCGAACGAAAGGGATCAGCGTCGATGTCGTCGAAACGAAATCGCGCGGTCATGCAACTGAGATCGTCCGTGCAGAATACGCCAACGGGCGCACCGACTTCATGGCCGTCGGAGGTGACGGCACTTCGTACGAGATCGTAAACGGTCTGTTTCCTGAAGCGCTCGATGGACCGAAACCGCGATTGGCATTGTTGCCATTGGGTACGGGCAATTCGTTTCTTCGCGATTTCTCAAAGGACGGAGCTGCGTATGCGATAGCGTCTTTGCTTGATGGACGCACACGAGATTGTGACGTGTTGCGGATGAAGCATCAAGGCGGAACGATTTTCTTTATCAACCTGCTCAGCATCGGATTCGCAGCCAATGCGGCGGCTGTCACGAACCGCCGGTTCAAACGGTTTGGACCAGCCGGTTATCTTGCGGGGGTTTTGGTATGTTTGCTGAAGCACGAGCGCCGAAGTTTTCCGTTGCAGATTGATGGCAACGTTCAAACCGACGATCGCAAGTGCCTGTTTCTTTCGTTCAACAACAGCAAGTTTACCGGTGGCACAATGATGATCGCCCCCGATGCCGATCCGACCGACGGAAAGATTGAGTACATTCGGTGGGGGCCCATCGGTCGCCTGGGTGCGTTGGGCCAATTGAAGCGAATTTACGACGGAACCCATGTGAGGCATCCGATGGCAGAGGTCCGCCGGGTGAGTCGGTTCGATTTCGATTTGGACGGCCCGATCGATGTGATGGTTGATGGCGAAGTGATTCGGATTCGATGTGAATCGCTGGATGTTTTACCCGGCGCATTGGAAGTATGCGTATGAGAAGAATTTATTTGAACATTAGAAGCGTATTGGCTTGGGCCATTTCCGGACCGACGTTTTTCCTCAGCGTTGGATTCTTGATTCTGCTCGCGAAGGTCATCGGGGCGCATCGAACAGATTGGCTGGTCCGATTCTTTTCTCGGTTGCTATTGGTGTGTACTGGTGCGCGTTATCGTGTTCATCGCGCCGCAGAATACGATCGATCGCGCACCTATATTATTGTCAGCAACCATGTCAATATTTTCGACCCTTTTACGATCTACGGAGCGACGAGCAAGTTTTCTTGTGGTATGGAATTGGAATCGCATTTCAAGATTCCGATGTACGGCTGGTTCATGAAAGTTTACGGAAACGTACCTGTCGCCGTCGATAAGAACACGGCCAACGTCCGTAAGATTTTTCGATTGACCAAAGAAACGTTGGAGCGCGGAACCAACCTGATGGTGCTACCCGAAGGAACCCGCACCCGCAACGGTCGCGTGGGTCCATTCAATGACGGCATATTTGTGATGGCACAGAAGTTCAAATATCCGATTCTTCCCGTCAGCATTGTCGGGTCGTTTCAACTGAAGCGCAAAGGCGATTGGATGCTCCGTCCGGCCAATATCGTCGTCCACGTCCACAAACCAATCGAAATGGAAAACGTCAAACGCGAAGACATCCCGGCAATCAGAGACAAAGCCTACGAAACCGTCGCCGGCCCAGTCCATGCCGACCTGATTGCCCACCCCGTCGATCCGCCACCCGATCGTGGTTTTCTATGAATTCAAAACAATTTGCGACTTTGGAGCGTTTGTAGCGTTTTCGCAGCGGAACGTCGGTTCACACCAAATCAGGTGCATTCACAGTAAGCAAGATTCCCGTGTTTGTTGCAACCGGTGCATTCGCCGATGAGCGTTAGCCAGGTAAATAGAACTGATGGTTGTAAGCTATTCTGTAAGAGTCAGCATAACCGTATCACTTACCTAAACCGGTGAATCGTCCTTAGAAGTCGTCAGTCGGAATCGATACTCTCCCGCTACGGCTGGTGCGAATGATATTGTGTCAGCAGTGACTTCGCAGGGCATGGATTAGCTCTTTTCGTACTTCGAAATATGAAATGCACTGCCAGACTGCCTGATCAGTTCCAGTCAGGTGACCAGAGATTTGTCATGCTATGGCTGTGCCTTGCCTAGACCTCGATTCGAAGCGGCATTCCGCGATCGTCGATGGCCTTGTACGAAACCTGATCATTCGTAAACGTCGGATCCGGCAAAATCGAGATCTTCTTATTCGACTTGGTCTCAAGATGGTTCAGGAAGGATCGTTGCTCGTTCACAACCAGCGTGCAAACATCGGGTGCCACCGAAACGACAACCTGGGCGACGTCGTCGCGATGGGTCAGCAGTTGCATGATGCGAAGCACTTCCAACGACATCGACTCTGCGGTTTTGACCAGTCCGCTGCCAGAACAGTGGCGACAATCCACGAACACGCTGCGTTTGATTGACGGCCCCTGTCGCTGGCGGGTCATTTCGATCAAGCCAAATTTGCTCATGCGAAGAATGCGGGCCCGTTCCTTGTGCAACTTAAGGGCGTCTCGAAGGGCTTTCTCGACCGCGCGTTTATGACGGTCCAGTCGCATGTCGATAAAGTCGCAAACCACCAAGCCGCCCAGATCGCGCAGCCGAAGCTGTCGCGCAATTTCTTCAGCGGCTTCCAAGTTGATGCGATAGGCGGTTTCTTCGGCGTCATTCTGGTCGCGGTACTTGCCGCTGTTCACGTCGATCGCCACCATCGCCTCAGTCGAATCGATGACAATGGATCCACCCGAAGGCAGGGGGACATGGCGCGAATAGATGCGCTGAATTTCCTGCTCGATCCCGTAATGATGAAAGATCGGTTCGTGCTTTTGATACGCAACGACATCGCCCTGCGTGCGCGGCATGGCGATGCGGAGGAAGTCTTTCGCCTTCACAGCCACCTTGTGGTCATCGACCACGATGCGTTTGAAGTCGCTCGAGTAGACATCGCGAATGGTACGGATGACCAGGTCCGATTCCTGATACAACTCGCAGGGTGTGGCTTGGTTCTTGATGCGTTTCTGAACCGTTTTCCACAATCGATTCAGGTAATTCAAATCGCTTTGCAGTTCGCGCTTGTTGCGATTCAGCCCCGCCGTTCGAAGGATAAAACCCATTCCCTCGGGCATCGTCAACTGTCCAAGCAGGTCGCGCATGGCTTTGCGGTCGGCATCGTCTTCGATGCGGCGCGACACACCGAGTTTGCTCATGCCCGGCATCATCACGACGAATCTTCCCGGGATTGAAAGATAAGTCGTAAGCGTTGGTCCCTTCGTGCCCACACCTTCCTTGGCCACCTGCACGATCACTTCGTCGCCACGACGGAAGCACTTCTGAATCGGCGGGCGATCGCGACGAGGGACTTTCTTGCCGACGTCTTCGGTGGCGTCGGCTTTGTTCGGAAAGTATTTCGGCAGCACGTCGGAGATATGGAGGAACCCATTCTTCGCCAGTCCGAAGTCGACGAAGGCGGCTTGGATACTGGACTCGACATTGGTGATCTTGCCCTTGTAGATATTGCCAACGTGCGATGCGGCACTTTGGCGTTCGATGTAGATTTCTTCAAGGCGTCCATTGTGCAAAATCGCAATGCGGCACTCAGCCCCTGCCGTCGAGTTGATTATCATCTCGCGACCTTCGCTTTGGAGCGAGACTTTGGGGCTGTCATCGGTAATGACCGAGATGTCCTCTGCCAACTCCGCAAGATCGTCTGCAACTTCGATACTCGCGGCGACGGGTGCGGGTGATGTTTCCGTCTGGACTTTCTTTGCCGATTTGCTTTGCCCGCGCCGTCGGCGACGACCACGGGTCGAAGTACTTTTTCCAGAACTTTCGCCCGGTTGGCCAGAACTTTCGCCCGGTTGGAAGGTCTTGGCGTCTGTATCTTTGGTCTTGGGTTGAGCCTGCGCTTCTTTTTCGTTGGCAATTGTGCTTTCTGTTGCCGCCGCGACCTTCGGACCGGACTTGGCTTCGGTTTTCCGATCGGTTTTACCGTCGGTTTTTCCACGCGATTTGGATCGTCGTGCCCGACGTATTGGGCGTCTTTTCAAAACGACACGTGCTTTTCTTTCTTCTTCCGTTTCGCCTGGTTGTTCCGAGCCATCGGCTGACGATTCCGATTCGGTGGCGTCGGTCGGCGCAGCCTTGGCTGTATCTGTTCCGCCAGTATTACCGGTTACCGTCGTTTTTTTCCGCCGACCCTTGCCACCGCGTTTGCGACGGCTTTTTGGTTTGTCCTTACCAGCGTCTGATTCGTCATTGGGTGCGCTGCGTGCTTCGCCGGAGGGTTCGGAACCTGGTTGGGTTGCAGGTGTCGATTCACCGGTTGCGGTTGACGCATCGGAAGTTGTGCGTCGGCTTTTGCCGATTCCGGCGCCAAACGGTTCTTTGGATTTGTTTACGTGCGACGCTATTGATGCCGCTTCTTTGGCGACCGCGGCAGTTTGCGATTTTGCACTAGGGGTTGCCGGGGGTGAAGCCTTCGATTCTTCGGTGCCAGGTGATACTTCAGCACGCGATGCCGCCGAGCGCCGCTTGGTTACACGCTTTCGGGTTGTCCCGTTGGTTTCAACGTCTGAACTGACGGTGGAGGAAACGCGCGGCTTGGCACGCTTTAGGGTTCGGGGACGCGACTTGGGGGGTGTCTTGGAGTCGTTTTCGATCACCGCCGGCGCGGGGGCGATCTTCGCGGAGGCATCGGTCGCAACACCTGCCACCGTCGTATCAGCCACGTTTTCGCTGGATTCGGAAGAGGTCGCAGTCGCCACTGCCAAAACGTCTTTCTTCGGAGGCGTCCGTTTGACGCGTTTGCGTCGAGCTGTCGAAGACGACGCAATTTTGGTCGTCTTCTTACGCTTGCTGGTTTTCCGTTTTTTGGGCGCGGCCTTTTTTGTTTTGGTGGCTACGCTTTTGCGTTCTTCGTTTTCGGGTTTTTGAGCCATTGAATTTTCACGCGACGGACCCGGTGATTGATCACGTCTGCATCCATGCCAAGGGCCTTGCACACCTCTGCGGGCGTGGTCAGGCCTCCATCAGATTGGGTTACCAGGATTGACGTGCAAATGCGATTTCCTGTCGCACTCAACTCGTCAACAAAGGGTCTGATGTCCATCACTTTGACGCGACCGTCGCGATGGCGTATGCGTGAAACTTCAACAACAGGAGACGACAGAAATGATTCGATGCGCTCTTGCAGCGTTGTATCGTTCGACGATTCCGCATCCAATCCGGTCACATCGATTTCGTACGTCACACTGCACGGGCGACACGGTTGGTACGGGTCGGAAGCGACGGCTGCAAACGCCTGAATGCCTTCGGGCATTTGCTTGTTCAATCGATCCACGAGGTCGCCGGTTTCAAACCGACGTTTCAGATCGAGTTGCAATCGTTCCGCATCGGACCGTTGTCCAACCGGTCTGGGGAAGGGCAGGGTTAATCGGGCACGTGGGTTGAAGCCTTCTGAAAAGCTTACCGGCAACTCCGCACGTGCACACGCTTTGCCGAACATCCGCACCAAGTCGTTGTGCGCCAAATATCGGATGTCGCCATCAATCGAAAAATCGATGAAATAGCGAACCCGTCCAGCGTCCTGATTCAAACCTTCCAACGATGAACCCTACCGACGTATTCCCAAACGGCTTGCGAATACTGAATTCTTTCTGTCGGTCTCGAGCACGCGCTCAGACCGCCTTTACAATTTCTTTTTATTCCGGATTCACGATGGCGACTCAAATCGGCCTGACGTAATATCGGCGTCGCTTCTAAATTGGCCTCGCTGCTAAATCGGATCGTCCGGAAGGAGCTTTCGCGTTTGGGCTCGCAGGTAATTCACAACCTGCCTCTCGGTTTCAAACGACAGTGCCCGCTTCGCAACTCGCTCCATATGTTTCATCTTACACATCCGCAGGAGTTTTTTCACCTCCGGGATGTCGTGCGGACCCATCGAGAATTCTCGGAGGCCCAGACCAGCCAGCAACATCGTATATAACGGCTGACCGGCCATTTCACCGCACAAGCTACACGATACCCCCGCCTTTCGGCAAGTCTTGATCACATCGTGAATAATCCGCAAGACAGCCGGATGGGCGGACGAGTAGAACTGCGATACCCGCTCGTTACCCCGATCAACAGCCAGCAGGTACTGCACAAGATCGTTCGTCCCAATACTGACAAACCCAACTTCACGGACGAAATCGCGGCATTGGATGGCCGCAGCTGGGGTCTCAACCATGATTCCAACCTCAATATCATGGTTAAATGGAATACCCTCATCTTCCAGGTCTTCCATCGCGTCATGCAGGATCATTTTGGCCTGACGAAACTCCATCAGGCTGATGATCAACGGGAACATCAACCGGACCTCGCCCTCCGTGGCCGCTCGCAAGACCGCCCGAAGCTGGATTTTGAATATGTCAAGCTGCTGCAAACTGTAGCGAATCGAACGTAAGCCGAGCATCGGATTGGGCTCGCGGTCCGCAGACTTTTCCTGAGTGTACTTGTCTGCACCAAGGTCAAACGTCCGAATCGTAACGGGGCGACCGTCCATTGCACGAATGACTTCGCGATACGCCTCGTACTGTTGATCCTCTGTCGGCGCGCCGCGATCCTTGAGGTATAGAAATTCTGTGCGATACAACCCGATGCCATCTCCGCCTTCTTCGATGCAGTGCGCTGCCTCCGAAGGAAACTCAACGTTGGCCAGCAGTTTGAAAGGAACGCCGTCATGCGACTCAGCAGGCAGATCGCGCAAGTCGGCAAGCTTTTCGCGAATCTGCCTGTAACGTTTTTGTTGATCCCGATACTGCATCAATGTCGCGGCATCAGGCGCGATAATGACCATGTCATTGACGCCATCGACGATTACCAAATCGCCTCCGCTCACATGGGCCGACAAATCGGTCACGCCAACCACAGACGGAATTCCCATCGCGCGAAGCAGAATTGAGGTGTGCGAAGCAGGTCCGCCCACATCGATCGCCACACCCATCACTTTACTCGACCCCAAAGTTGCAGCGACAGAGGGGGTCAGTTCGTGTGTTACCAGTACGGCGGGGCGCGAAAGGTGAGCAAGGTCTTCGCGTGTCTCACCGAGGATGTGCCTGAGCAGACGGCGTTCGATATCGCGAACATCGCGCACCCGTTCGGCGAGGGCGGGGTCGTCGATTTTCTGGAATCGGCGTTGAAACCTTCGCATCGCAAGACTGGTGGCGTAGGCGGCGGAGAAGCTATTTGTTTCAATGAGTTCAGTGACTTGCGTTCGAAGTTGTGGGGTGCTGAGGACACCGAGATGCCAGTTGAAAATGTCTGCCGTTTCCTGGCCCAATTCGCTCGACCAGCCGTCACGCTGCCGTCCAAGTTCGTCAACCGAAGATTCAAACGCGCGGTCAAGGATCGCAACTTGTTGTTCAACGTCTTCGGGCGCAACGGTTCGTTGAGGGATGCGATAATCCTCCGCATCCAGAACGATCGCCTCGGCAATTGCGATACCGGGTGATACAGCTATGCCCCGAAGAATCTCCATGATCAAAAATGCTTGCTTCCTGCAAATCGGAGTAAATGCGAGTGTCTTATTTCGAAATGACCTTTGTCAAGATCGACGTCAAAATCAACCTGCCTCATTGACGGGCGTAAAACTTCGACATGTCCTGCAAACAGTTGAAACGCTACATCTCGTCAAACCCGTTTTGCACCAATTCTGAGAGGGCTTTGAGTGCGGCGTCCGAGTCATTTCCTTCGGCCATGATGCGGAGGGCGGTTCCTTTCGGTGCTGCAAGGAGCATCATGTGCATCGGACTTTTTCCATCTACCTGCTCGGTGCCAGATCCTTTATCAACTTTGATGTCAGATTGGAAAGTCGTAGCAAGATCGACAAACTTCATCACTGGACGGGCGTGCAATCCCTGTGGATTGACAACCTCAATGGTGACCTGTCCATTGATTTCGGACACCGCTAAACACCTTCCAGTTTTGGTCCAAGAATTCCACAGATGGCCCACGCATCTTTAACCCACGAGCGAATTCGCCCACCATCGCCGATTTATCAAAGTGGCCGATCGTGAGTTGCTTAACCTTCCTGATATTCGTCGGCTTCGTCGATCAGGTCGCGGATTGCATCTTGGGTATCCGCCTGTCGCAAGAAGCGACGAAAGTTGTCGCGTTGCAAGTGCCTGAAGATTCGCTCCATCGCCGCAAGGTGCATGTCGGGATCGTCGGGCGGGCTCAGGACCATGACCACAATGTAGACCGGTGCTCGATCCAACGCTGCAAAATCGACGCCGGTCGTTGATCGACCGATCGCAGCCGCCATCCGTTTGACGACCTTATTTTTGCTGACGTGTGGGACTGCCACACCTTTGCCGAACCCGGTGCTACCGTTGTTTTCGCGGGCGATGCATGCTTTCGCAGCCGCTTCTGTGTCAGCAGCATCGATGGCGCCGACCTTCGACAACGCTTCGATCATTTCGCGAATCACGCCGTCACGATCGGTCGCTTGCAACTCCGGAATGCTTGCGTCAATCTCAAAGAAATCGTTGAGTTTCATATAAGTCCTTAATGTGTCCTACCGGCATTTGAAAGTCCGAATTGAATGTCACATCGAAGATGACCGCACTGCATTTTACAGCATTGTCGAAAGTGCCTGTCCAACTCGCGACAAACGAAACGCATCAATCCGGCTAATCGTTGTCAATTGCTTCGGCGTTATGGCCCGCGTGCTTATGGTTCTTCAATTTTTCTTTATGCTTGGTGAGCTGTCTTTCCATCTTGTCCACCAGTAAATCGACACAGGCGTTTGCATCGGGACCCACTTCTTTTGCAACAAAGTTTTGCGTACCGGCTGCATGGACGATCATTTCGACAGACATCTGATCCCGCTCTTTATCGATGATGACGTCGATCGTCTGGACCCGATCAAAAAACCGGGGCAGCTTTGAGGCTTTTTCCTCGGCGTAGTTTCGTAACCTGTTCGATACATCGACATGTCGTCCCGTAACCGAGATATCCACTGATTCCACGCTCAAGTCTCCTCGTTGTCGGTTCTAACCTTATCAAGCACCGGGTTCGGAATGCCCAATGCCGGTTCATTTCCCAATTGCGTATCGGGCTTGACCACGCCCGCACTGATGATGAAACGCAATGCCTCATCAATCGAAATATCAAGCATCAACAACTCCGCACGCGGCACCGTGATCGTGTACCCGGTCACCGGTGCCGGCGAACTGGGGATGAACACGGTGACAAGATCCTCTTTCGCATGATCTTTGATAGCCGCCATAGGCTTACCGGTCAGCAGGCCAATAGACCAGATCCCTTTACGCGGATAGGGGACAGCCACCACACCGGAAAACTCCAGCTTGCTTTCGCTAAACAGGAAATCGGTAACCTGCTTAATGTTTGGATAGATCGCGCCCACCAAAGGCATTCGGCTGACCGTGCGCTCGACCAGCCGCAGCGTCGTCCTGCCAATGAAACTCGCCAAGAAGAGCCCGACGAAGTATACGACAATGATCGCAATCAAAAAACCGACCAGCCCCAATTTGTATTTATGGAACGCGATCTGCCAGAGAGCACGGACCTTCGCTTTCTCCGCCCGTTTTTTGACTTCCGGGTCTTTGCTCTGTAAAGCATTGCTGAAAATGATGTTGTGTTCGACCGTGTCTCGAGTTCCCGCCCATTCTCCCGTCTGAATCCAACGGTCGACCGGATCGCCATAGATCAGCGAATCCTCCTCGGCATCGACCGCAGAGGGTTCCCCGATCATACACATAACGCTTAGCATGCCCCGGGTGATGTGCTGGCCCAGATACGTATCCACCAATCGATACGCCCACAGGAATACCGCAATGGTCAGCAGCGTCGGCAGAACTGCCGCCAAGCCGCGAAGAAAGAATCTCTTGAATTCATCCATAAGCTGCCATTGCCCGCAGGGACAGGCTCGCGCCCGGTTGAAATGTTCGTCATCTGGATTCTTGGTCGACCGCGCCCAACTTCACATTTGTCAAGAATCGACAGATGGCCAAAACACAGATTTACCAGCCTTGCTTGCGAGCGTGAATGTAGGCGTCTGCCGGGAATCGGTCAACCATTGTCACGTCTGTTTACGCGCCGTACGATGCCAACCACATGCAATCGCAGAATTCAAACAATGCTCGCCCGCCCAACCGACGACTGCGCAGTCTCGTTTTTGGAATCGGATCGTTGGCTGTGGTCTCGGCGGCTGTGAGTTACACGATTTCACAGCGCACCGAAATGTCGATGGGCGACACCGTTCGGTTGGAGGATTGGAAAATCCGTTTCAAAACGCCGAAGGGTTGGAGCGAAGGCCAACTGCAAACCGATCTCGCTGGGGCGGATGTCTACGTATTTCACCCATCTTCCGACAAGCACGGCGCGACGAGTGCCGTCCTGCGCATCCGACGGGTGTTGGCCGACGCCCAGACCACACCGCGCGATTACTGCAACGATGTGATTGCCCAGTTTGCGGCCATCATGGGCATGTCCTCATTCGACGACGTGACCTTCGGCGAATCCAGAATGGGAGATTGGCCGGCATGCCGGGCGTCGATCGACCAGATGCCCGACGTCTTTCGCGATCAACTCGACCTGCACGTGCAGATTCTAACTGCCGTCAACACGGAAGGAGGCGTGCCATACGCGTATTCGATTGATCTACAAACCGCCGGTCCGATTCGCGGTCGCGAGCAAGCCGCCTGGGACCGCATCATTGAATCCGTTCGCACACATGGTGGGTAGCTGATGATTATTGGTGTCATGTCAGACAGTCACGGAAAAGCCGCCCGCGTCAAGACCGCCGTCGAAATCCTCGAACGCGCCGGAGCAAAGACCATCATTCATTGCGGTGACGTCGGCGGCATCGAAGTCTTCGACGAACTCGTCGGCCGTGACGTCCACTTCGTCTGGGGCAACACCGACTACCCCGACCAAGCCACCATCGCATACCTGGACAAGATAGGCATCGCACCGTCAACCGAAGTACCGCTGTCGCTAATGCGAGCCGGTAAAACCATCCAAGTCTTTCACGGCCACGAACCGGAATTCAATCAAGCCCTCCGCAACCCAAAGTCAGACTTCATCCTCCACGGCCACACCCACCTCGCCCGAGACGAACGAATCGGCAATTCCCGAATCATAAACCCTGGTGCCCTCCAACGCGCCCGCGAATACACCGTCGCCACAATCGATCTCGAACGCGACGAAGTGACGTTTCACAAATTGTAAGCCGATGGATGAGCCACGCGATAACAAGGCCAAAGATGCAGGCACAGCATTCGCTAAGTGCCCTTCCTGCCATTACAACGTGACCGGAGTAGACTTACCGGCGGTATGCTCGGAATGCGGCTTGCAGATTGACGCCAACGCAACTCTGTTTGTACCGTCCGGTCGAATTCGGATCGATTCGATTTACATTCATATTTTCAATGCTTTTATTCTGTGGCTCGTGTTGCGTAGTGGGTTTCGAGCAACGACTTCGACTCTACTGCAGATATGTTCATTCATTTGCGCATCGTTCATCGTCATTTCGGCGACAGAATTTCTTGTCCGACGATTGCGACATCCGAGTCCGAACGAATTCCTACTGCTCTCGCCGGGACGATTGTTCATGCGCAGAAAAGGGCATCGAGATGTTTCGATTCAAGCTGACGATGTGAGTCGAGTCTTAACTGTAGAGTTTACCGAACTCGTTTCGATCCAAATAAAAGATGCTAAACGCCCATTTGTGATTCCGCGTTTCTTGTGGCCTAAGCAAATGCCATTAGAAGAATTCGCTGCGCAAGTCGAACAGTCGCTCATTGCTGAATCGGATGCAACTTAGGGCTCATTGGCCGCTTAGATGTTTTCGCCCAGAAAGAAAGCATTGGCCATTCGGTCGGTCATGGGTTGGTTTGAGAAGATAAGTGGGGCGAGCAATTGCAGGTCGGTGTTAGGCGGGCGTAGGTAGTCGCCCATTTCCAGTCGCCATTTGGTGTCGAAGGTCATCAGGGCGTCTTGCGACGATTCAGCATTCATGGCCGACTCGATGGTTTCGGCAGCGATCTTCGCCGACCACATCGCCGGGTAGTTTCCTTCCTGGCTGACCGCTGCTATGAATCCACCCGCATCGCCGACCAGCAACGTGTGTTTGCCGACGTGCGAATCCAACTCCAACGCGGGTCCGACGTTTGACACCCCGCACTGAACGGACTTGGGATTGATTGGGAAACCATCGTCAAGCATTTCTTTTTCGCGAAGGCGCGTTGCAAGATCGATGAATTGCTCGCGTATTGATTCTTCGTCACCGGCGGAGTTGAGTGCCAGCGATACCTTGTCTTTTTGCCTCGTCAGGATCGCCAGCCCGTTCTGTGGTGTTACTCCCAGAATGATGTCGATGTCCGCGCTGGTATTCGACTTGCGATCGACCGCGTGTTCGACCACCGCGCTATACCGCGTGCCGCCAACATCCGAACGTCCCACACCCACCTGGCCGCGAAACGCATTGGACGCACCATTCGCCAGGACGAGTAGTTCGCAATGATACGTCTTGCCCTTTGCGTTCAGCACGTTCACGCCGGACTCGTACGGTTCGAGGCTGGTTACTTCGCATTTTTCGATCAACGTTGCACCGGCGCGTTTCGCAGCATTGGTCATCCGTTCGTCGAAGACCGTTCGATCGATCAAGAACCCGGGCGAATCTTTCAAAGTCGGGACCGATGACTTGCTCAACTCGCCATTGTGGAATGCTACTCTTTGAATCGGACGGGCAAGCAACTGTTTGGATGCGACTTCCAACTCGTCGAGCAATCTGGCGACGTTGCCATTGACCCAGCCCAGGCACGGTTTGCGCCTCGGAAAACGGTCCTTGTCGATCAGCCCGACGGAGATACCGGCTTTGGCAAGCTTGATCGCGACTGTCGCACCTGCCGGACCAGCCCCCACGACGATCACGTCGAATTCATTGCTTTTTTTCTTACTCATACCGGGATTGTGCAGTCTCTGCGGACGGCTGCAAGTGGAGGGATGATTATCGTTTGTTCAAAAGATCCCAAAGGGCTTGCTCGGCTTCGCGGTATTTCTTCACGCTTTCAGTCAGGTCGGCTTGGATGTTGAGCAGTTGTGTGTCGTTCACGTCGATCGACGTGCCGTACAAGTCGGCCAGCGATTTCAAGCGCGATGTGGAATCGTCCAGATGGGCAGAGGCAGCCGCAAATTCGCGGGCAACGTTGAACATATTCAATTCGCGCAGTTCGGATGGCGTCGGTTTCAAGAATGCCTTCCATGGATGCAGCGTCAGGTCTTTGATCCCAGCCCGCAGCAGCATGCCAGCCTCCGACGCATTCTGCACCAACTCGTCAATCCGATCGCGGTTCAACACAACGATGCCCTTGGTCGCCGATGTGAGTGCGTTAACGTCATCGAGCGAACCATTGAGCTTTTCGAATGCGACGTGAATCTGGGCGAGCGTTCCGGCTTTGTGGTTTGGGTTGAACTCTTTGACGAGGTTGTCGATGATCTGCGTGTCGATCTTGGCCATCGCCTGTTCTGCCGACCCGAGCGTACGGTTGATGGAGGGGCGGGTTTCTTCCAACAGGGCAACGAGTTCCTGCAAGCCGTGATTGACCTTGTCCATGCTGATGTGCAACTTGTGCAAGAGATGCTCTTCCTTGTCGCGGGTCATCTCGAGGGCGAGACTTCGCGTGATGCGGTTGATGTCCCGGGATGATTTACGAACGTGGGCGAGCAGTGAATCTTTATCCCGAACGTCGAATTCGGATTTGATCATACGCAGCAAGCCGGTGGGGTTTTTGTCGTCGAGTTCACGGGTGACGGTGGCCAGCACTTCTTGAAAACCCGTAACCGATCCGTAAACGATTGTTTCATCATCGAGCGGATTCTCGCTGATGCCGCGATGGACGATTTCGATCACACCCTTGCCCCCAAGAGGTGGGCCGGTCGAGATGATTCGCACATCCGAACGCAAATTCAATGCTTCAATCGCCGTCGCGCGAACTTCCAGATATGGCAGGTCTTCTTTGGATCTACCGGTCGGATCGGGCGCCTCGATGAAATTCGTTTCGACAACTTTACCGACCGCTTGTCCGAAGCAGTTTACGCGCGAACCTTTCACGATTTCGGGCATCGCCGCCCCCAGTCCAAATCGCACGGTAAACTCGCGCGTTTCGGGCCTGAAGATCCCCTGCGATCCGATGAAGAGCAAAAACGCGACGAACATTGTGAACATCACCAAAAGCGTCAGCCCAAGCGTAAATGTATTTCGTTTCTTTGCCATAACGTGATTGTCGTTTTGCAGGATCGTTTAACCGCCCGATGACGTCTTGATTAACTTTTCAAACTCGCTCAAGCCTTCTGCGTCCGTCAGCGGACCTTCGCCGTGTCCGTTCAAGAATTGATTCATTAAGCGGTCGTCAGCGTTCGCTAACTCTAGGGGATTTGCATCGCGGAGCAATTCAAATTCGTGTCGCGCTCCTATTTTTAACACGCGCCCTTTGTCGAGCATGACCATGCGGTCGGCAATCCGAAATGCGGAATCCATTTCGTGGGTGACGACCACGCTGGTGACGCGCAGTTTTTGCGACAAGTCCATCATCAATTCGTCGATTGCTGTCGACGTGACCGGATCGAGTCCCGCAGAGGGTTCGTCGTAGAACAGTATTTCGGGATCGAGCGCCGTCGCGCGGGCCAGCCCAGCCCGCTTCTTTTGACCGCCCGAAAGCTGCGATGGCATCTTGTCGCGATGGGCGAGCATTTTGACCTGTTGAAGTTTCAGCGTCACCACGATGTCGATGATGGATGGATCGACGTAGGAATGTTCTTCAAGCGGAAGGGCGATGTTCTCTGCCAGGGTCAGCGAATTAAACAACGCGCCGCTTTGAAAGAGGATTCCGTAACGCTTGCGAATGTCGTTGAATTGTTCATCGCTGAGCTTGGCAATGTCAGCCAACCCGTCCATGTCGCGCGTGCGAAAGCGAATCGAACCGGAGTCGATTTCGTACTCGCCGATCATGCAGTTGAGCAGCGTACTCTTACCGCAACCGCTTCCGCCCATGACGACCAGCGTCTCACCGCGATAGATGTCGAACGTGACCGAATCCAAAACGACGTGATCGTTGCCATCATGATCCTCGAACGATTTGCGCACCTTGGTGAGCGAAATGACCACGTCTTCGTTGGAGAACTGATCCGACATTCGATTGCTGCCTAAAGCCCGAAGACGTAGAAGATCGAAGTAAACACCGCGTCCATTCCTATAATCGCAACGATCGACTTCACCACGGTGGCAGTCGTCGCTTTACCGACACCAACCGCACCACCCGAAACGGTAAGACCCTCGTAGCACGCGATCATCGAAACAAGCATGCCGAAGATGCAGGCTTTGCTGAGTCCGGTCAGAAAATCGCGAACAACAATCGCAATCTGAGTCGATGCGAGATAAGCTTCGGGCGAAATACCCAGCGCCGCCCAGGACGTGAGCAATCCGCCAGCAATGCCAACCGTATCCGCGATCACTGCAAGCCCCACAATCATGATCGTCGTCGCCAGGAAGCGCGGAACGATCAGGAAGCGAATCGGATTCAATGCATGCGCACGAAGGGCTTTGATCTCCTCAGCCTCGACCATCGAACCGATCTCAGCCGCAATCGAAGCGCCGGCATAACCACTCAGGACAATCGCCGTGATCAGCGGGCCCAGTTCACGCACGATGGCGATCGCCACGACGTCGGCGATTTTTTCGAGTTGACCGTAACTTTCCAAGGTGGGGGCGAGTTGAAGGGCGAGAATGCAACCGATGAACCCCTGCACCAACACGACTATTCCGATGCTCCGCACACCGACGCGAACCATCTGGTCGGATAGCGAACCCCAACCGAATTTGAGTCGGCGAAAAAAGAGCCCCTTAAAGGCCCAGACGATTGTGTCGCCGAGAAGGTAGGCCATTCCGCCAATATCGCGCACAAACTGACCCACGCTGTTGAGCGAGCGGTCGCCGACAGCACCGACGTTTTCGACGGCGCTACGAACCCTTGACGGTTTGAATTTAGAAGTGGCCATCGATGCCGGATCACTTACGAATCGAGCGCGTCCTGCACCGATTCAAATATGGGAAAGAACTTGTCGAGTTTGGTGATTTCAAAGACGCTGCGAACTTGGCGATTCATACCGACCAGAGACATCCGCGAACCGTTCTTCTTGCTGCGGCGGAAGATGTCCACGAGCGTCCCCACACCGGCAGAATCGATATAGGTGATTTCTTGAAGGTCGAACACCCAGTGGCTGTTGGCCGTGTTGCCCAGGTCCAGGAGCGATTTGTGAAAATCTGGGGCAGAGTGGATCGTCAATTCGCCCGACATCGCGATCAGGATGTGGTCGCTGTTGCGTGTGATCTCTTTGGCCAAACCGTTAGTCATTACCGACCTGCATCCTTTGGGTGTTCGCTTCGACTTCTCTTAGGGATAACACCTCATGTCAGTTGTTTGAGGCATGCGATGGGCCTTTACGAGATAAGTCTTAACGCAGCCGGGTATCATCCGCTATTGCCACCGCTCGTCAAAGTTTCTTCGGAGGCATCAAGATCTTTCGAGGGAGCCGCATCTTCGGCACCTCGTTCAACAGCCCGGTCAACCGAACCAGCACGCTCCTCGACGAACCGACGCCAGCTAGCAACTGCTTCTCGACGACGGTCGCTACCAGCAGCATAGTCGTATCCGAGCCTTGTTCCGGTCAACTTTTCAAGCGCGACGATCGCATAGAGCCTGACAGCCACATCGGCATCGTCCAGTCGATTGACCAATGCAGGCAGCAATGCTTCGATCTGTTGCTCACCAACCGCATGAATCGCCCTGATCCGTTCGGCAGGGTCTTTCGATTCAAGTTGTCGCGTGAGGACATCGGCTTGATTGGCACATCCCGACCACACAACAAGGCCGAAGCCCGCGCTCAACAGGAAGATCGCTCGTCGCAGGCTTGGCTTGCACAATCGCTCAGTATCCGGGAAAACGCTATCATCTTGCCAATAAAGTGATTATAAAAGCGAGCGGTGGGGCTGCAACAGCATTCCGCTTGCAGATTGGAGATTATCGTGCCGAATCGATCAAATCGAAAAGCCTGTTGGCTGACTTGCGTGCTAAGCGTCTGCGCGCTTGGAAGCTTCGGATGCCGCTCGAGCAAGGCCCCTGCCTACGATTCGCAGCGTCTGTCTGACGTTCAGCCTGGGGATGAACTGCCCATTCACACCGAGATGATCCAGCGCGAGACGAGGATTGCAACACCGCTTCGCATCGTGATTTACGATTATCCGTCGCTGTCGCAATTTCCACTCTTGAATCTCGATGTCGATTTCAAAACTCAAATGGTGCTGCTTGCTGCGATGGGACCGGCATCGAGTCGCCTTTGCGAAATCCGGATCGAAGGGGTCTGGATGGGCAACGGTGAAATCGAGGTAGACGTCAAGGAATTTTACCCGCAGGACGACGACCTGCGATCGCCAATGATCGTCAGCCCGATTCATGCAGTGGTCGTTCCCCGATGCGAATTGCCGATTTCCGGGTTCACCAGCCGCATTCCCAAAAACATCTTCCTCCAATAGGGGCCGCAACGTTGCCTGCCGAACCCATCGATTCTGCAATTCAAAACGTCACGGACGGATTGAGGATTGACCAATTGGGGTCCGACGACGATGCGTTTGCGGCGGCTTTTTGCTTTGCGTTATCGGGACGCCGGGCAAAATCCTACGAAATCGAAGCCCAGCGACACAACCTGAATGCCATGTCCAGCCATGGCGGTGTCACTTCGAGCGTATTTGTTGCTTCCGGGCCGCGAGATGAAATGGCTGCTGCTGCGTTGTTTGTTGAGTCGCCCGGACGAAGTGCATTGGTACATTTGGGGCAGAGTCTGTTGGCAGCACCAGCCGCATCGGCGATCATGGAACGCATTGTCGCACATGCGAAAGAACGTAACCTCAAATTACTGCAAACCTTATTGGACACGAGGGACACGAATCGAGCCAGAATGATCAAGAACATGCAGTTCGAATATCTTGCCGAACTTATCTATATGGACTGCGAAGTTGCGAATTCGGGTATTGGCCATTCTGCACTGCGGCGCGAATTTGAATTACATACGCTGAACGCGACAAATGAATTGTTGTTCCTGACGGCGCTCGAAAGAACTTACGCAGATAGCCTGGATTGCCCTGACTTGACGCCTGTGCGAACGGCTGCCGACGCCTTTGCCGGCCATAAATCGACCGGAAAATTTGATCCCAAAGGGTTTTACGTCGTGACGCAAGCTGACGAACCGGTGGCGATCTTGTTGACGTCGCGCGTGATCGATCGTTCGGCGATTGAAATCGTGTACATGGGGGTTTGTTCAACCGCTCGCCGGGGCGGATTGGGGCGTGCACTTCTAACTCTTGCCGCACAACGCGCATACGATTTACGTATGTCGCATGTCACACTCGCCGTCGATGCAATTAACACCCCTGCACGAAAACTCTACGACGGATTCGGGTTTGTGGAGCTTGCAAGGCGAAGGGCGTGGATTCGCTGTGTTTGAAGGGGTTTTTGCTGTACGCGAACATGAGCGACATTGCTTTCACAAATTCTCAACACTGCGATTTGCACTTTGTGAACAACTGTTGTTTTCAAAAAAATTTTGAAACGGTAACCACTTATCAAATTTATTGTTCAGTCGCGCGCAACGTTGTGAAACGTGATTCAATCGTAAATTCCTATTGACCAATTCTGAGAGTCTATGTTACATTCCGCCTTCGTTGCTGAACCAGTCAGTTCGGCCGGTAATGGCTTCTGCCAAAACTACCGAGCCGGTTTCTTTTTTTGTCAATCTTAACTCTCGAAAACGCGTCCGTCGTTTATTAGCGGCAAGGGCTTTGCCACGCGCTGGAGGTCTATGCACAATGCTTTCATCGGTTGCGGATACGGTCTGTCAATTTGAGAATGCCATCGCCTCGCGCATCGGTGCGCAGGATTACAAACTGTGGTTCAAAAATGCCACGCGATTCACCATCGCCGACGAGTTTGTTCGCCTGGAAGTACCGAATGTGTTCGTTGGCGAATGGATCGAACGTCATTTCATGCCTGCGCTTCAAGACGCAGCAGAAGAGGTGACGTCAAAACGACTTGAGATCGTTTTTTCAATCGACCCGTCCATTGCGAAAGAACTGCGTCGCAAGCAACCCGACTCGCAATCCAAGTTCGCAGCCGACAACCCGGAACGGTTGGCACGCAAGCGCAAAAAAGCCAGTGCAGTCGCCGTTCCGCAAACGCTACACGGAAAACTCAGCGAGTTCATCGTTGGCGAGTCGAACCGATTGGCTGTCAGCTGTGCCCGTGCGGTGGCTGAATCGCCATGCACGCAGTTCAATCCGCTCTTCATTCACGGCGGTAGCGGCTTGGGCAAGACCCACTTGCTTCAGGGAATTTGCAATGAGTTACAGGAGAAGCATCCGGAGTTGCGTTGGAAGTACGTTTCGGGTGAAGACTTCACCAATCAATTCGTCTATGCCGTCAAAAATGGCGAGCGCGATGCGTTTCATCAGCGATTTCGCCGTCTCGATGTCCTGGTGATCGACGACGTTCACTTTTTCGCCAACAAACGTGCGACCCAGGAAGAATTTCTGCACACGTTCAATGCCATCGACGCTTCCGGCAAGCAGGTCGTGATGGCCTCCGACGCCCATCCGAAACTCATCGGGCACTTGTCAGAGCATCTCGTCAGCCGCTTTATCGCCGGGATGGTCGTCAAGATCGATTCGCCCGATCATGCAACGCGCGTCGGTGTTTTGCAGAAACGTGCATCGAAATTGAATTTCGACGTTCGCCCGGAAGTCATCGAATACATTGCCGCAAACTTCCAGGCCAATGTTCGCGAATTGGAAGGGGCACTTCTCAAGTTGGTTGCGTTGGCGCGCCTCAGTGGTGAATCGTTGACGCTTCCGCTCGCTCACCGCGGTCTGGGTGACTTGATCGAACATACTGTCCCTGTCATTAAACTGACCGACATCGAAAGTGCGGTGTCGATTTTCTTTGGGCTTGCACCAGCCGACCTGCACACGTCGCGTAAGACCCGTACGATTGCCCTTGCACGTGGCGTGGCGATGTACCTTGCCCGTGCCCATACGAACATGAGTTTCCCCGAGATCGGACGTTTCATGGGCAACAAGAATCACTCCACGGTCATTCTCGCTTGCCGCAGGATCAAGAACATTCTCGACAACGGTCAGATCGCAAAGTGGATGACCCCGGCTGGGGAAAAAGAGGGCAACCTCGTCGAAATCATTGCTGAGTTGGAAAACCAGTTGGGCCTCGGATCGTCGTCGGCTATCGAAGTGCCGACCTCGTAAAGTAAGTGCAGTAAAGTAAGTGCAGTCAAATAATTCTACGGGCGCGCCCCGGTAACGCATTGCGGCACGGAATGCCGGGCGAAACTGGAGCGATCGCTTCCTCGGGCTCTGCGACCTAGTTGAACATTTGGGTCGCGGGCCCGATTTTTGTTTATCCTTCGCAGTTCCGGTTAATCTTGATAACTGGTCAAGTTCGATTGTATTTCGCATAATCGGTTGCGTATCGGAATCCAAATACGAGGGGTGAAATAGCATGGCATTGATGATTGGCGTTTCGGGTATCCGAGGCATCGTCGGTGATACACTGACGCCGCAGTTGGCTGCCTCGGCGGGTTGTGCGATGGCAACGTTCGTCGGCGGAAAACCGATTGTCCTCGGAAGAGATTCGCGACCCAGCGGCGACATGGTGCGCAACGCGGTGGCGAGTGGGCTGCTTGCGGGCGGCAGCGATGTCATCGATCTCGGGATCGCCACCACGCCCAGCACCGCAATCATGGTCACCGAACACAAAGCTGCCGGCGGAATCGTCTTGACGGCCAGCCACAATCCGTCCCAATGGAATGGCATCAAATTCCTGACGCCAAACGGTCACGCACCACCGGCATCGATGGCTCAGGAAATCATCGACATTCTCAAATCCGAAAAGTTTGCACTCGTCGATTATTCTAACGTGGGGAAAATGTCAGCCGACCATTCGACGAATGACGTACACGTCAATCGCGTATTGAAAATTGTCGATGTTGAGGCGATCCGGTCGAAACGGTTTAAGGTCGTCCTTGACAGTGTCAACGGTGCAGGTCAACCGGTGGCCAAGAAACTCCTGGATGCGTTGGGTTGCGAAGTCACGTACTTGAATCCCGAACCGACCGGTCACTTCGCCCACACGCCGGAACCGTTGGAAGAAAACCTTCGCGATCTTTGTGGGGCGGTAACGGGCTCCGATGTCGATGTCGCGTTCGCGCAAGATCCCGATGCCGATCGATTGGTCATCGTTGATGAAAATGGCAGTTACATCGGCGAAGAGTATACGCTGGTGATCGCCGCCCGCCGCGTGCTTGAGCAAACGCCCGGTCCGGCATGTGCCAATCTCTCGACCTCCCGGATGTTGGACGACCTCGCAAAAAAAATCGGCGGTGGTTCGTGTGTGCATCGCAGCGCCGTCGGTGAAGCCAACGTCGTCGAAACGATGAAGGCCAACAATTGCGTCGTTGGCGGTGAGGGTAACGGCGGCATCATCGATCCGCGCGTCGTGTATGTGCGAGACAGCATCGTCGGCATGGCGCTGACATTGGATTTTTTGGCTGCGACTGGTCAACCGCTTTCGACGTTGGTCGCCGAGCTTCCGAGATACGAACTGGTCAAAACCAAAACTGAGTGTGCGAAAGACAAAATCGGTCGCGTGCTTGCAAACGTTCAGGCAACGTTTGCGAACGAAAAGTTGAGTACGATCGATGGCGTGCGAATCGATTGGCCGGAAGGGTGGGTACACGTGCGCGGCAGCAACACCGAACCCATCATGCGGATCATCAGTGAAGCGTCCGATCAGGCAACGGCGCAGGACCTTGCACAGCGCATAGAGAAGATCGTGGACGCAACCGATTGACGCATAACAAATGCAAAAAAACGGTGCGCGTCTTTGGTCAAAGACGCGCACCGTTCTCATTTCGTATCCGGCGTGATGCTTATGCCGGCTGGATCAGACCATGTCCTTCATGGCTTTGAGCGGCAGTGCCTTCACAACGTTGCGTGCTGGCTTGGCTTTGAAAACCATTTCTTCCTTGGTGAATGGATTGATGCCTTTGCGCGCTTTGGTGGCTGGCTTGCGGACAACTTTGACTTTCATCAAACCGGGAACGGTGAATACGCCCGGCCCTCGCCTGCCCAAGTCTTTCTTGATCATGGAAGCCATTTCGTCAAAGACGGCAACGACCTGCTTGCGCGAGAGTTCGGTGCGCTCCGAGAGTTCACGGTAAATCTCGCTTTTGGTACGGGGTTTCGTCGCCTTTGCAGCAGCTTTCTTTTTGGCCATCAATGGAATCCTTTCATGCTTGTCGTTTCGCCAAGGTCGTTCCCTGGCATGTTTCAATAATCAACATTGCCTATAAACGCAGGCAAGATTTTCCAATGCTTGCTCGCTTCGCGCGATACATTGGAGGAAATCGGCTTTAATGGCAAGTAATTCTTAGCCAAAAAACCCTAAAAAATAGGGGTCATATGCCTGATCGGATTTTGCAAAGACCGTCGAAATGTCGCCACCCGTCGTTCCCTCAAGCAGCCGCAAGGATGGGATTTCCTGTCAAACGACTTTCGATATGGCACCGATCAGCCCTTTAAGTGCGCGCTGCAATGGGTTCAGGTTTGATCTCTTGGATGCGTTGAATCAGGGCGACGACCGCGCACGCGACAGAGCATCGATGGCAGAATCAGACAACAATGGCAAAGATGTCTGACGCTTCAAAAACCCCTTTATTTGTGCTGAAAACGCCAAAACTGTCGTGGTTTGGGAATGGCGCCAACAGTATGTCAGTCGGATTGTCAGGGTTGGAATCACATGGTGTGGGCTGGAATTGACCTGTGCGGAATGCGCGATTGAAGGGCAAAAAAGGGTGGCCACACAGCCGTCGAGTTGGCTGTGACATTTAACTAATCGGCGGCGACTTCCCCCCCTTCATTGGAGTGATCGACCAGCAACCCGGTTAGGCAGAAGCGGCGACTTACCGACAAAATTGGAATCCAGGATAACAGCCACAATCCAATATTTTCAGGGATTTTTTTGCACATTCCGACGAGTCCACCGCCACATCCGCAGTCAAATGCGACATCGCAAAACGATGCGTACTCGCCGGTCTTATACATTCCAATCGCTCGAATGGCGATGACGATGGTGAACCCGGTGAGCATCAAGAGGAACGTCAAACCAGCACCGCGCACGAAAACTCCAACAATTAGCGCCAGTCCGCAAACCAATTCGATCCACGGCAGCGTCAAGGCGATGAAGTTTTCGAGCAGGTATGCGCTAGGCGGAAAGATTTCGTATTGGCGCAGCAGTTTGAGAAACGCAACCGGGTCGCCGATCTTGTCCCAGCCCATCTTGATGAAAAGAATCCCCAACACCATTCGCGCAATAAGCAGCGGATAACCGGAACGATCAAGCGATCGAATCCAATGCTGACTTTCCGAATCGGGTGGCAGTTTGGCGCTACTCATCGCCATAAGTGATATCACCGCTTAACCGTTCGCCACGTTCAAACGGCAGACCATCTTCGCTCCAGGCCTCCACGCCACCGAGATAAACGAATATCTTGTCGGCGAGAATTCCATTTTCGATCAAATCCATCGTGGCCAGCTTGCTGTCTTCGCATTTTCCTCCGTTGCAGTACACGACAATTCGTTCCGCTTCGGCACAAACGGGCAAAAGGTCGGTCAAGTAACGGTCAGCAAAGTAGTGGTCGAGTTGGTAGGAACCGGGGATGTGCTTCTCGGCGAACGCGACATCGTTGCGGGCGTCGATGAAAATGCACTGACCCACCTCGTACGCCGAGCTTTGAAACACGTCCATCATTTCTGCGTGTTCGATGAATTGGAAAACGTCTTCCGCCTTGCTGGCGTCAACGGGCTTCGCGGTCTTGAAGTAATCGCGGGTGACGCTGAATCGATCCTCGGAGGCTTTCAGTTGGTTGACCACGACTCCGGCGACAATCCCGATGGCCACCACCGCAAGGGTCTCTGCAAGGAGTCGGACCGTGCGAAACGGCGCAGCGTGGCGACTTGAACTTAGGAATCTGGGTAACATACTATCCTTCTCCAATCCGCGGCATGGACATCGAGTTTCCAACCGTTTGATTGATGATGGCTTTGAACACAGCAAGAGTCAATTTCATCGGAGCCGAGTTGCGCATGGGTTACAGGCAAGTGAAATTGCGTGATAGAACCGCTCGAGTTTTGGCGGATTCCGGCGGGTTTTGCGACGTGTTGCCAGCGGTACACTTTCTAGGCTAAACTGTGCGACTTCGCCAAACATGACAATATTCTCAAGTTTTTTCGAGGAGTGGGTGGATGGCCACATATCCAATTGCTGATATTCGCAACATCGTTTTTGTTGGGCATTCCGGTGCCGGTAAGACTTCGCTCGGAGAGTCGCTGCTCCACCAAGCCGGGGCAACCAAGCGTCTCGGTTCGGTCACCGATAAGACGTCTACTTTCGATTTCGCCGAAGACGAGAAGGAATCTGCCCATTCCATCGATTCGAGCATTTGTTGTGCCCAATACGAAGGCAAGCACATCAACATCATCGACACGCCGGGCGCTACGGACTATTGCGGTCAAGCCGTTGGTTCTCTTGCAGGGGCGGAAACGGCGATCCTGGTCGTGTCTGCGGCGGCTGGCATCGAGGTAAACACGCGAAAAATGTGGGAAAGGGCGACCAATTATGGTCTGGCCCGCATGATCGTCGTGAACAAGATCGATGCCGACAACGCCAATTTGGAAGAACTCCTCGAAACGATCCAGGAATTTTTTGGAACCGAATGCGTCCCGATCAATCTGCCCAAGGGCGGCGGAACCGGCGTCACTGGATGTTTCAAGAACAAGACCGGAGATTCGGATTTCGGCGATATTCCCAGTGCGCATGAAGCAGCGATCGAAGCCATTGTTGGTGTCGACGATACGTTGATGGAAAAGTATCTCGGTGGCGAGGTTTCCGACGAAGATGTTTTGTTGGTGGCGGCCAAGGCTTGTGTTTCGGGCGACTTTGTACCGGTCATGTTCACGAATGCCATGACGGAAGTGGGTTGTCCGGAATTGCTGAACGCCATCGTCAAGATCGCGCCATCTCCGTTGCTTGGCAAGAAACGCGTCCTGACGCGCGAAGACGAGCAAATCGAGATTGAACCGAACATCGACGGGCCATTCGTCGGGCAGGTTTTCAAAGTGATGAGCGATGCGAAAAGCCACATCAAGTATTCGTTCATCCGCGTGCATACCGGAAAACTGGCAAGTGATGGGACGGTCAAAACCGTTAATGATCGTAAGGGCACGCGACTTGGTCACGTCACGCGATTTCAGGGCAGCGAACACAGCGACATCGAAGCCGCATGTGCAGGCGATATCGTTGCCGTTGCAAAACATGATTTTCACATCGGCGACGTGTTGTTTTCCGACAACGGTGGCGACATCGCCATGCCGAAACGACCCGTTCCGATGTACGCAAAAGCCATCGAATCGAAGACGCATGGCGACGAAGACAAAATCGGCTTGGCGTTGAAGAAGTTTACGGAAGAAGACTACTGCCTTGATATTGAGCGCGACTCGACCACCAAGGAGTTGGTCATACATGGTATCGGCGACCTGCACATTCGCACCGTCTTGAAGCGCATGCTGAACCAGTTCAAGCTTGAGGTCGTCACCAAACCGCCGAAGATTCCATATCGCGAAACCATCACCGGACGGGCTGAGAGCATCGAGTACACGCATAAGAAACAGTCCGGTGGATCGGGTCAATTCGGGCGCGTGATCATCAACATGTTCCCCAGCGAACGCGGCGAAGGTTACCAATTTGTCGACAAGATTTTTGGTGGGGCGATCGATCAAACGTATCGCGTCAGTGTGGATAAGGGAATTCGCGCGCAGATGACCGAGGGCGTGTTGGCCGGCTATCCGATCGTCGACGTGACCGTTGAGTTGATCGACGGTAAGACCCACCCGGTCGACAGCAAAGATATTGCCTTCCAGATCGCCGGGCGCGGCGCGTTCAAAGATGCATTCATGAAATCCAAGCCAACGTTGTTGGAACCGATCGTCGAAGTTGAAGTAACGGTTCCACGTGACACGGTCGGCGACATTCAGGGCGACCTGGCCTCACACCGCGGTCGCCCGCAAGGTCAAAAGGCGCTGCCCGGTGGCTTGTCCGTGCTGACTGCAATGGTGCCATTGGCTGAGCTTTCGGATTACAACTCCCGACTCTCAAGCATTACGGGCGGCCAGGGCAGTTACTCGCTGGAATTCTCGCACTATGAATCGGTGCCCGGAAACGTAGCCCAACAGATCATCGCTCAAAGCCAAAAGGAAAGCGATTCATAAGGGACTGTGGTCAATCGGAGGTGTCGTACAGTTTTGCTTTAGAGGCATGCCGATTCATGATACTGCGGCATAACATTCTGTAAAATAAAAGGAAAGGGATTTGCCTTCGGGTTTGGCGAGACCTAATAATCTTAAGTAAACAGGTTATGCGGACCTTCGCCTTCACGCGATTTCCATAAAGCTTTTCCCCTCCGGAAAGCACCGGGTCTGTCCCTTGAGGGCAGCCCGGTGTTTTCTTTTTACGCAACTGGCAGTAGTTCGATTTTGGCGATGGGTCGCTTTCGATTACAGGTTTTCGATGAACAAGGAGCGACTTCGCAATTCTCGCATTCGGGTGCGAACGTGCTCAGCGATTTCCTCGGGGTTGCGAATCCCTTCAATGATGAGGTGTGAATCGGACGTATCTGTCGTCAGCAATTCCACCGATCCCAAGCCCAGCAGCCGATCGACAAATTTCTTGCGCAAACGTACGTCGTCCACGCGAATCAATTCGATCTGGTCGATGGTCTGCGAAAACACGCCTCGCTCAATGAAAAGCCGCTGATCGGTCAATCGATAGCGGGTCTTGACGATTTGAATGAATATCCAGGCGCCGACACCGATCGCCGCCATGGCGAAGATCATCACGCAAATCAGGAACGCCCACCCTCCTGAAAGTGATGTTTTAGAAGCGGCGTAGATGACAGTGACGCATGCCACCAGTACCGCGAGGGCGCTCACAGCGCAAACGCCCGCGTGATAACGCCAATCGGTTCGCCCCTGCCAAATCTGACCTTCAAGCCTGGGGGACATGGCGTCTGCGACTTCCGGAGTCGAAGAAGGTGTTGCCAGCGACGGCGCTGCTTCGGAGGACGCCGCATCGTTCGATTGGGTATTGCCTTGGGCGTCGAACTTCTCGTGAGACTCGTTCGCTTGTTCGGGTTGCTGGTCGTTCATGTGGCGTCTCGCTTCTTCAAGCACAGTTCAGTCAGTCTGGGCGTATCGGTGATGCAAACCGGACCTGCTGTCTTGGCGATC
Organism: Alphaproteobacteria bacterium; assembly: GCA_028285105.1. GTDB lineage: Bacteria > Planctomycetota > Phycisphaerae > UBA1845 > UBA1845 > UBA1845. The sequence continues at coordinate 637,726 of JANQQE010000011.1, read as the reverse complement.
ATACTAGGGGGAACAGGAGCGGATGGCCATGATGCAATCGGTTGCAAGTTGTAGTTGACAGGTTCGGTGCGGCTGCGACAAAATTCAACCGCTTCATTGGAATCGTGAGCGTACCATGACCGTCTGCATTCAAATCGTGATCTTCATGGCGTTGGGAATGTTGCCTGCACCCAATGCGGCAGCTCTTCGTCATCGCATCGCAGCGGATTCGAGCGCACCGAAGAACAACCGGCAAGGTGCGGTGCATTGGGGTGGGGCCGGGCTGACTGGTGCGCAATTGATTGAACGCATTGCGAACCATGAAGGCGTGGCGTTTGCGATTCGTTCCGATCCGTCTGATCGGAAGCACGAATTGCAGTTGTATTGCACCTCAGATTCGATCGACCTCGCGGATGCCAAGTCGCTGGTTGAGACGGTATTCAGAATGGTCGGTTGGCAGGTTGGCCATTCCAGTATTTGGATGAAATCCGAACATAGCCCAACTCTCATTCGTTCGGACATCCGGCTTCAGCAAGGCGGGATCGATATCGCACAAGAGCAGAAAAAGTTTGCAGGAGGCGGGCCGGTTGGCGACATCGAATTGGAGTCAGCCACCCTGGTTGAATCGATCGCAGCGGTGGCGCTTGCATTCGACGTTGCCATTGTTTATTCAAGCGGGTGTGACATTTCGACCGATGGCGTTTCGGTCGAGCGACTTTCCTTCTCGTTGGAGGATGTCGATTTGAACACCTGCTTGTCGCTCGTGTCGGAGCGGTTCGATCTTGGCTGGATTCTGCTGGGCAATGTGGTTCTCCTGACACCGATTGAAAAAGCTGGCAACGGAATTTCTGTCGGTGAAGCGAGTGCGGGCTTGCGTGATTCGAATGAATCCGTTACCGAATCGCAAACGGCAGCGATCGAAAAACCGCCGAAGTCGATCCTGAACAAGGATCGCAATCACAACAAGGCGGATCGAACGGAGGTTGAGCGGATGCTTCACGAGTTCGAATAAACGTATTGGTCGTCGGACTCGTCGCGGTGATGGGCGGTCGAAAGGCTGAAGGCGTAAAGCCATGACTGGAGTGCGATTGCGTCGCTCCGTATGCGGTTGTTTGTCCAAACATTCACAAAGGAACAAAGTAGGGGGGCGAACCGTCACATGCAAAACGAAGTTATGCAATATGAACAAGTAGGAACCGACACGATTCATCCCGAGTTTGTACCGGTGTTGTTTGCGGCAGAGATGGATCACGCTCGGCGTATCAAGCAGTTGCTGGAAGACAACAACATTCCGGCGATGCTGGATCACGATCTCGACGGCGACGCTGCTTACACGGTTTTGCCACGCGGGATTGGCGTTTTGGTGCCGGATTTGATGCACACCGTTGCTTCGGAAATCGTTGCCAGCGACGAGTACGACGAAGAGGTTGGCATTGATGACGACGAGTTCGATTCGGAAATCGATGACGATGACGACGATCTTCCCGAAGATGACGATCTCGACGATGACGACGAACTCGACGATCTTGACGATCTCGACGACGATTACGATACCGATGACCTGGATGACGATCTCGATTAGTTAACGGTTTGAAATCCGTCACGCAGCACCGGCCACTTCGCCGCGACAGGGAGAGGACCCAATTTCATGACCGACTATTCTGGCACCAACGATCGCCGCACCGGAGAATCGACCGATCGTCGCAAGAAAAACGTGGATCGTCGTACCGGACTAGACCGTCGTCGCGGTCCCGGACGTCGCCGTGGAGAGGTCCGAAGAGCCGCTGAAGAGGGCGAACTGTCGGATGACCTGCTTGAATTCGTCATGGTTGTGGACGACTACAAGCGGATCAACGATCGACCCTATCCTACGATCTCTGAGATTTTCGAGTTGGTTCACTACCTCGGATACCGCAAAGTCGCCGACCGCTCCGAGCACATCAATACAGCCGCCGGTCCGGCAGATAGTGGCGGAAAATCCGAAGAAGGGGATGACGATTAAGACGTTTCGGAAATGAACCCTGGTTTGTTCGCGATCAGTTGTACAGTCGCTAAGCGTGTGAACCGTTCGTTGCATGGGTACTTCGAGAACGGTTGGTCTGACCGCTGTCAGCCGATTCCAAAGATAGTCGAAAACGGGCGCCTTGTTCTCTTGAACTGGTGACCAACTCCAATTGCCCTCCAAGCATTTTCGCCCAACTTCTTGAAAGCGCAAGTCCCAAACCAATGCCGCCGGTTACGGTCGTGGCGTGTTGTTCGCCGCGTTGGTACGGTTTGAAGATCGCTGTGCGCAATCGCGTGGGGACGCCCGGTCCTTGGTCGGAAACCTCAAATGCGCACTTGCCTTCGAGCAGACGGGCGGTCACCGTGACTCGTGCGGATTCGCCGTTGCGGCCGTACTTGCAGGCATTGTCGATCAGGTTTCCTATGATCTGAGCGGTGAGCCTGCGGTCGGAGAGTACACTGGTGTCTTCTGTCTGATTCTCGAATGTCAATTGAGCGCCGGATTTCAAGCACCACGACTCGTGAGATTGACGCACCTCATCGAAGATGTCGGATACGGGAATCCACTCTTTTGAAACTGGTACAGAACCGTTTTCGATACGCGAATGTTCAAGGACGCCGGAGACCAAACCGGACAGACGTCGCGATTCGTGATTCAACGTTTCGAGATACTCCTGCCGACTCGAATCCTCGACAAGCCCGTTGGCGAGCATGTCCGTATACAACTGAAAAGTCGTCAAAGGCGTACGCAGTTCGTGTGTGACAGCATAGGCGAATTGCGAGCGTCGTTCCGATAGCTGCATCATCGAACGCAAACCGAATCCAATCGCAATCAACATCAGGATCGATCCGCACCAGCCCATCAGCAAAAACGAATGCGTATGATTCCAACTTGCGCCGGCCAACGCCAATCGCGATGTGTTCGGAACAAGTCGAGCAGGAATCAAACTAAGCAAAGCGTCATCGGGTGAATCTTCTACATCTTCGAGGACTTCAAGCTGCGCGTTCGGAAACAAATCAGAAATCTGCGACAGAAGATGATTGCTGAAATGAGGCCAATCGATGATGAACCCTTGGAAAACACGAGCTCCACCAACATCGAGCGCCCGAAGGAACATCAGGTCTTTGGAGACTCTGCCCGGCAAATCCGTCCACAGCGGCACCATGTTTTCGTACCGAATACCAACGACCGTGTCTTCGTCGTCATTGGCGTCAGCCGCTTCCTGAGCGGACATTTCCGTCAGGTTTGCGTTGGCGACTTGCTCCGGCGTACACACAATACCAGGCGTTTGCATGCGTTGGATCTTTTGCATGTGTCGCCGTCGCCAGTTGTAATTGGTGCAATCGCGCGATTGCACCATCGCAGTCGAGTCAGCAGCTAGCGCATCCGATTCGGGTTGGTCGCCATCAGTGAACTCACCAGAAGAATCGATCAATTGACCTCGTTTATGATCGTATTCCTGAATTAATTCGCTGCGGGCGAATGTATAGGCGAGTGAAATCAATCGCGATTCGAAGTGCATCCAATTGTGAGCGTCAGAATCGTCGAAGGCGCCCGCCCAATGGCGGGCGAAATCTGGCGGAATCTGCGGCGAATTGAACACGCCGTTTGGCGACATTTGAAAGTATAAAAGGAACCAATCGTAACGAGACGGCTCGGTAAGTAAGCTCGACAGTTGCACAAATGATGCCGGTGCAAGCATCTCGCCAGACCTCAGGCGGATTTCGTTCGGAACGTAAACGGCAGAATAGTCGGCGTATTCGCGTCGGAACTCGCTGAACAAAATCGGATTGGCCCAGCTTTCCATTTGATTGATCGCCAGGCGTACCTGGTTTTCGTGCGCTTTTTGCTGGGCTTCGGTTTGTTGTTTTTGATCGAGACGCAACGACACGACGGTCGCCCAGGTGAGGATTCCCACGACGAGCAGACACAGCGCACCGTAAGTCAGATACGCCCATCTTCCGCTCTTTGCAATCCAACTCATGGGATGGCATTCCCTTCGGCCAGGACGGCATCGGCAACGGTCGGACCGAGCATATAACCCTTTCCACGAACGGTCGAAATCCATTCGACGGTGATGGTGTCATCCGGGGCGGTTAGTTTCGTGCGCAAACGGGTCACGTGCATGTCGACAGCCCGGGTGTCTGATGCGTCGGCGGTAATCCCCCATACGCGGGTCAGCAACTCTTCACGGGTGACGACCCTGCCCGGATTGGATGTCAGGTATTCCAGGATGCCAGCTTCCATTTCGGACAGCTTGCGACGCTCTTCATTTGGAAAGACAACCTCGCGACGGGCAAAGTCTACCTTGACGCCACACGCCACCACGGAAGTCACATTCGTCGGGCGTTCTGGAGTGCGCCGCAATACGGCTTCGATGCGGGCCAGAAGTTCGCGCGCGGAAAACGGTTTGACGACGTAATCGTCTGCGCCGCATTTCAGACCCTTGACGCGATCGTTTTCTGCGCCGCGCGCCGTCAGGATGATCACCGGAAGCGTCGGATGCGATTTGCGAATCTCTTCCAGAACCTGCATACCGTCCATCTTGGGAAGCATCAAATCGAGCAGCACGAGAACCACGCCCGACTCGCGGGCAGCCACGACGCCTTCTTCACCGTCGGCTGCTTCGATCGGCGTATACCCACCGACCCGCAACATATCGCAGATGCCGCGGCGGATGGCTGACTCGTCTTCAATGACTGCGATTCGTCGTTCTTTCAACTGTGTTTTCTCCACGCGCCATTTCAGGACGGAGGCGCCAACGGTACCTGAGTATTTTCGGCAAATTGCGGCGAATTGCCCCACAGATAGTGTATATCGAGGACTTGCGGGTCACCCGTAACCTCGAAGTAACTTCAATGGAGTATCGTGGATCAGCCAAGCCACAAACGACAATTGAATCAACCTTAATTCTGACTGCCGGTCGCAGCGTTCCGATCGTTGTACTTAAAGAATGCGTAGGTCATCACCACGATAATACCGCAAGCATTGGCGATAAAATCAGCCCAGTCGCGGTGGCGGTGGCTGAGCGGCTGGAGGATTTCGCTGATCGCTCCGAACGCGAGGAAAATCAGAGCCCATTTGATCATGGTAGGGCGGGTCAGGGCTTTTCGTTGGATGTGCGAAAACACGCAAAGTCCTGCCAGGATTGCGAATGTCGTGAAATGGGCGACGAGTCCGCGCTTGCTGATTTGAATGGGAATGCGCGGTAGCTTTGGCCAATGCAGCAGGCAGGTCAGTCCGGCCCAGTAGATCAGCCAGATGATCGTGGCATTGTGTTGAAAGAACCCGCGTTCGCTTGACATAAACGTTTCTGGCCGCATGGAGGGAGGTTAGCCAATCCGCGAACCAGAATCTGAGCCCACGGAATCCGAGTCTGTGGCTTCCTCAAACTGAATCGGTATGCGTCCACCGTTGGGTCCAATTCGTCGAGGCCGGCTTTCTGATTGTCGCAGGTCTTGACTTGAATGGTTTGACTCAGATTGGTGCGCGCCGCTTGGTTCATCCGTCTGCGACGAATCAACAATTTCCTCAGCCGATTCCAAATCTTCCGGGCCGGTGACGACGCGGCCTTCGATTTCGAGCGGTGGGACTTCGGACTCACGGGCGGCCTGCTCGGTCGTTTCGCATGAAGCAGATGCTTCGAGGATTTTCTTTGGCACTTCGACCTGATCGATTCCGAGTACTTCGGCGGCTAGCATGGTGTAGTCGATCGCGCCATTGCTCGACTGGGCGTAATCGAAAATCGTTTTGCCATAACCCGGACTCTCAGCCAGCTTGATGTTGCGGCGAATAAACGTGTCGAAGACTTTGGCGTTGGACCACGGCTTGCGTGACTCGCGTGCCGACTCGACGAAATCCTTCAGATCAGCGGTGACCTCAGCGGCCAATCGCGTACCGGCTTCGTACATGCAGAGGATAATCCCCGAAACGACCAATTCTGGATTGATCCGCTTCTGCACCAATTCAATGGTCTCAAGCAACTTGCCCACACCCTGAAGCGCAAGAAAATGCGGTTGAAGCGGGATCAGAACTTCATCGGCTGCAGCCAATCCATTGATCGTCAGCACGCCGAGAGACGGAGGGCAGTCCATCATCATGACGTCGTACTGCTCGGCGACCTCGGGCAAGGCGTCGCGCAGGAGTACCTCGCGCCCCATGACACTGACCAGTTCCATCTCGGCAGCGGCCAGATCGATGTGGGCAGGTATCAGGTGAAGGTTGTCGTTGAGTCTGATCGTGGCTTCTGAAACGGGCAGATTGTCGGTCAAAACGTTGTAAACGCTGGTTCGATCGGGGTAGGGATCGACGCCAAGGTGCATGCTCAAATGGGCTTGCGGATCGAGGTCGACCATCAACACCCGTCGCCCGGTCGACGCGATCGCCGCTCCGACGTTGCAACACGAGGTGGTCTTACCGACCCCGCCCTTTTGATTGATGACCGCGATTTTTCTCATTCGAGTCCAAAGCTTGCGGGACAATCCCAGCCACAGTTCCAGCCCATGATTGCTCGTAGCCACAAAGTATAGCAGCGAAGTGCCTATTTGGAACCAAGTAAGTGCAATCTGGGGGGAGGCGGGGCGAAGCCTGTGAATTCCTGAAGCCTGTGAATTCCTGACGTGCGGCGTCAGCTTGCTTAGTTCAAGAGTGCGTCGATAAGGTCCGGATCTTCGACGCCCAGATCGGCGAGGGCATCTCGCTTTTCTTCATCGGTGAGATCGGGATCGTCCGCGATGGCTTCGAGGTCGTCGAGTACGTAGGTCTGTCCGTCCTCGCCCGTTTCGGCATTGTCGAATTCGGGATTGCGAAATGCCAGCAACCCGCATCCGCCAGCAAATAGCGTTGCCGACATCAGCGTGATTGACAATGTTGTGTTTGCGATCTTGTTGATCTTCATTGAACGACTCACTTCGCCACCACCATGCAGTACAGTACAAACCCTGATCCTGTTTGCCGCACTCGTATTTGATTGTACGTCGGTTCAAGTGCCACGCAACGTTGAAGAATTGTTGGCACGTGGCTTCTATCGCACTGGTAATCGCCATCGATGCGCGATACTCTCATTGGTTTGGTTTCGTCCTATAACAATACATCGCGCCCTGAAGGTCCATTGTCGCTCGTAGTGGGCTTGAATGCACCACGGATTGGTGTTCTATTGGGCGACAGGAGGTCGCAGTCCATTGCTTCTAAAACGCGTGACGATGTCGGGTTTCAAAAGCTTCGCCGAGAAGGTCGATTTCGACTTCGGTGCGGGGGTGACGTGCATCGTCGGTCCCAACGGGTGTGGTAAGTCCAACGTCGTCGATGCGTTCAAGTGGGTGTTGGGCGAGCAGTCGGCACGGTCTCTTCGGGGCCGTCAGATGCTCGACATGATTTTCAACGGAGCGGCTGGTCGCAAGAGCAGCGGGATGGCCCAGGTCGATCTGGTTTTCGACAACTCCGACCGTTCGCTCCCGCTCGACTTCGACGAAGTTACGATCACCCGAAAGCTGTTTCGATCCGGCGAAAGCGAATACATGATGTGCAAGGAGCCGTCACGCCTTCGCGATATTCGTGAACTGTTTCTCGATACCGGCGTCGGAACAAACGCATATGCGGTGATTGAGCAGGGTCGCGTCGAGTCGCTCTTGCACTCGTCGCCAACCGAACGCCGGTCGATTTTTGAAGAAGCCGCTGGGATCAGCAAATACCGCTCGCGCAAACGCGACGCCGAACGCAAACTCGATCGCACCGAGCAGAATCTGCTGCGCGTCGCCGACATTATCGAGGAAGTCGAGAAGCGCCTCCGCAGCGTCAAACTCCAAGCCGGAAAAGCCAGAAACTTCCAGCAATACGACGAACGCCTCCGCGAGTTGCGGGCGAGCTTTGCGATGGCGGAATACCATCGTTTGACCGAGTCGGCGGTTAAGATTGAAAAGCGGGTCGAGGATGCGGCGGAATCGGCGAAGAAACTGCGTGACGACATTGATGCCAATGACGAAGAATCGACAAAGATCGTCCGTGAAACGGAAACGCTCTCCGAGTCGATCGCGAGCAACGACAACGCTCTGGTGACGATCAATTCAAAAGTATCGGCAACCGAGGAACGCATCGCTGCTTCCGAGCATCGCATCGAAGAGCAGGAATCCAACGTCGGACGGTCGAAAGCTCGTCTGGCGCAAGAGACAGGCAGACACGAACAACAGCAAGCCGAAATCAAACAGGTCGAAGAGCAAGCCGCTGAGCTTCAAAAGAAAACCGAAGAGCACAACAAACTCATCGATGAACTCAGCAGCAACGAGCAGGCGTTGGCCCGTGATATTACGGAAGCGGCTGCTTCTGTTGAAGACGAGAAAGCTGGCGTGGTCGATTTGCTCCGTCGCACGGCACAGATCAACAACGAAATCGCCAGCCTTTCAAAGCACAGCGATACTCTCGAAGGGCAGAAAGGCCGCTTGAATCAGCGGATCGGAATCATTCGCGAGGAGTTGGAGACCACCGTCGGAAGGCGCACGGAACTTCGCAACAAGCTTTCGGAAGTCGATCGACTGATCGAAATCGAAACGACACGACTCAACGAAAAACGCGATGCCGCTCGGATCAGCGATGCCCAAAGCGCGAAACTAACCGAGACGTTGGCAACGGAACGCGAATCGCGCACCGCACTTCGAAGTCGCCAACAGGTGCTGGAAGACTTGCAGCAGAAGATGGAAGGTGTCGGTGCAGGGGCCAGGCAAATTCTGGATCGCAAGTTGCTGGCTGTTGGCAAAGGGCCATACGACGCGGTGCTGGGGTTGGTTGCTGACCTGTTTGAAACGGACATTCACCGGGCCCACATTGTCGAAGCCGCAATCGGTGAGCAGGACCAGCATCTGGTCGTCTCGGACAGCAACGCCATCTTGTCGAATGCGGAGTTGATCGGCGATCTCCAGGAACGCACAATTCTGCTTTGTCTTGATCGATTGTCGCACGTGACGGATGTCGTGGATTTTTATGATCGCCCCGGCTTCGTTGCGCGGGCGACGGATTTCGTTCGCTACGACGATTCGCTGGAATTGCTCGCGCAGACTTTGCTCGGTAAGACCATCGTCGTGGACACGCTGGCCAATGCTTTGGCGATGTCGGTCGAAGGGCGCGGGCATCGATTCGTGACGCTCAAGGGCGAAGTGGTCGAGACGGGCGGCAGGGTACGCATCGGTCCGCCGCGCAGCCATGCTGGTCTGATTTCGCGCATTAGCGAACTGCGCGAACTGGACGGGCAGCTGGCGATCATCGATGAGCGTGTTGAAGAAATCAGCGGCGATTTGAATCGTTCCTCCGCACAAGCCGCTCACCTTGCGAAGGTTCAACAGGATCTGCGAAACGCCATCCACGAGTTGCAGACCGGGCGGGTTGAAATCAATGCGGCGATGCAAAATTGCGAAGAGGGCATTCGCCGGTTGACATCGGAGCAGCCGCTGGTGGTGGGCGAAGTTTCCGCAATCGAAAAAGAAATCGAAGAAGCTGCAGTCAAGGCGATGGAGGGTAAGGGGCAACTGTCCGAACTCGAAACCGACAGTGCCACGCGCGAAGCCCAGGTGCAGGTGCATCAGGAAACGTTCGACAGGTTGACGGCCGAGCGCAAGGAAATCGTCGAGAAACTCACCAACGCCAAGGTGGAAGCCGGTCAAATGCTCGAAAAGCGGGCAGCAGCGGTTGAGACAATGAATGCGCTTCGTCGCGGCATCCGCAATGCGATTGAGGGCATGGAAGCGGCAGAACGTGAGATCGTCGACGCAAAATCCAGAATTGAAGAATCCAATGCTGCTATCGAAAAGGGCCGCGAACAGCTGTCGGAATTAGCAGCAGAAGCTGAGCGGATCGAATCGGCTGGCGAAGAATTGCGCGAACAGCGAGACGGACTGCGCAGAAAGTCGGATGAACTTGCGAACAGAATGCGGCAGTTGCGCGATGAATTGACGCGAACGGACGAGCAATTGCAGGAGTACCGTCTCAAGTTGCACGAAGCCGGGGTGCGTCGCGACGAACTCGTTTCGCGCGTGGCTGACGAGCTAAAAATCGATCTCGCCGATCTGTACGAAAACTACGAACACGACGAGCAGGATTGGGCAATCGTCGAGGAACAAATCGCCGAGCTCAAAAAGAAGATCGAACGGCTGGGCAATATCAATCACGACGCCATCACCGAGCAACAGGAACTCGAAGAACGCCAGCAGTTCCTGACGGATCAGCGCGACGATCTCGAAGGTGCCCGCAAACAACTCGACGATCTGATCGAAGAACTCAACGGACTATGCGTGACCCGTTTCGTCGAAGCCTTCGAGGCAATCCGCGAAAACTTCCGCGAACTCTTCCGCAAGTTGTTTGGCGGTGGTAAAGCCGAGATTCTCCTCGAAGACCCGGAAAACGTGCTCGAATGCGGTATCGAAATCATGGCCCGCCCACCAGGAAAAGAATTGCAAAGCATCACGCTGATGTCGGGTGGCGAAAAAAGCATGACCGCGATCGCGCTATTGATGAGCATCTTCCGTTCGCGACCCAGCCCGTTCGCGATCCTCGACGAAGTCGATGCGGCGCTCGACGAAGCCAACAACGAGCGCTTCAATGGCATCATCCGCGAGTTTCTCGACAAGAGTCAATTCATCGTCATCACCCACAGCAAACGCACCATGGGGATCGCCGACCAGATGTACGGCGTGACCATGCAGGAACCTGGCGTCTCCACCCGCGTCAGCGTCAAGTTCGAGCAAGTGGACGAGAACGGGGCGATTGCAGTCGCATAGTGCGCCCGCCACTCAGCCAGCACGCCAGAAATTATCGGACATCGCAAGCCAATTTGACGACTTCGTGAACCTGTCCGCCGATGGCGTCGATGCAACAATTAGACTTGGGGGTATCGCTATGCGCAGAGTTTTCGACGTCCAAAAACCCAATCGATCTCAATCGACACGCGCGAGACGGTTTGTTCGCCGTAGACCCGCAATTGCATTAATTGCAGTGCTGGTGGTGACAGCCGTCATCGCCACCCTTGCGACCACATTCGTCGCATCGACAGGCACAACAGCAGCAATCAGCCGAAATCTGGAAGGGCACGCCCAAGCGCGGCAGATTGCGGAAACCGGCGTTCGTTTGACCCTGGCCTACATTCGAGCGGAGGACGATTGGCGTTCACAAAAGAGTGAAGGCGCCTGGTTGAAGAATGTGTCAATGCTAGGTGGAACGTTCAGCATCAAAGTCATGGACGGCCAAGATACTGACAACGATGGTGAAATCTCGAATCTAACCGAGGGCGACGGTAGCCTCGGGGACGACCCGCTGGATGTCTTCACTGTTGTTTCAACGGCCGTGTATGGTGATGCACTTCACATCATCACCGTTTCGGTGACGCCAACCATGGTCAAATCAGTGCGAGTTCTTCTTGTCGTGCCCGATGAAGAAGCTCTTACGCAACAAGATGTAATCAAGAACGGTTTCATGAAGGAATGGGGATACGATGTCTCATTGATTTCGGCGTCGTCCTCGCAAGCCGCGTTTGATTCGGCTGTCGCGAATGCTGATGTCGCTTACATCTCAGAGGAGATCGTATCTTCGCAACTTGGGACCAAGCTCAAGAATGCCTCCATTGGTTTGGTGAACGAAGAGCGCGAGTTTACAGACGAGTACGGATTCGCGTCTTCAAGCAATTGCTTCTCTTCAACAACCCTCGATATTGTCAACGGTGCCCATCAAATCACACAGGGCCTAACGACCGGGGTAGCAGCGATACTCGCGTCCTCAACTGAGATTCACGTCGCCCAAGGACCGGGGGGCGGGGCTGAAGTCTTAGCCGAAAGACCATCAAATGATGACGCAACGCTCCTGGTGATTGAGACGGGAGACGCACTGTTTGGCGGCGGAAGCGCTGCAGGTAGAAGGGTGCACCTTCCATGGGGGTGTGACGCATTCGATGCCGCCCAACTCAATGGTGAAGGTAAGTTGCTTATGCGGCAAGCCATCGAATGGGCAGGTGAAGGCGCGTCAGAATCTGAGGGCCAGATTTTTTGGATTGATCGAAGCAACAAGAGAATTCGCAGCGCGATGTTGGATGGCTCGGGTGCCCAGAACGTCATCAACAATGTTGACGACGGGACAGCGATCGCGATCGATAGCGAGGGTGGCAAAGTTTATTGGGCCGACAAGAACACAAAGAATATCCACCGCGCAAATCTCGACGGCACAAACAAGGAAAACCTCATAAGTGGAGTCAACGATCCGACTGCGTTAGGAGTCGACGGAGCTGGGGGAAAACTGTATTGGGCGAATAAAGATACCAAGAAGATTCACCGTGCGAATCTCGACGGAAGCAGCAGCCAAAACCTCATCAGCGGGCTTGATGAAGTTACTGCCATCGCCGTAGACGGCGATGGAGGAAAGATCTATTGGGCTGACAAAGATTCGAAAAAACTACATCGAGCCAATCTGGATGGATCGGGCGAAGAGCATATTGTCAGCAACGTCAAAGAAGGAAACGGACTTGCCGTCGATGGCAACGGTGGGAAACTCTACTGGGCCAACAAGGACAGAAAACGCATTCGCCGAGCCGATCTGGATGGCAAGAATGGTGAAACGCTCGTCAGCAGCGTGGATGATCCAACCGGTCTGGCTGTGGATCCCAGCGGTGAAATGATCTATTGGGCCAACAAAGACACCAAAAAAATTCATGCCGCAGAGCTTGACGGTGCGAATTCCCAGAATCTGATCAACGGAGTCGATGAAGCGGGTGGCGTTGCATTGGATCTGGGAGCCGGTACTGGCGGTGGCCTAGAATCGACAATCCTATACGCGGTCGATTGGCATTGATTCATTCTTCCAAGTGATGTGAGAATCGAACGTCAACGCTCTCGATTCGAAACTGAGGATCGAAACAAAATGTAGCCCCCCAGCCTTTTGTTTACCGGAATTTGCACGATGCGTTTTTCCCCTTAACGCGTTTCTCCAGTCAACTTGGCACGTTGCGTACGCGTAGAACGATCACTAAGATGCGTTCAGTTTTCGTCGGACCCTTGAACTGCTGATGCTACGGAGTTAACAGGCATGGCCAAACTGTGTACCGATCTTTGTCCTTTGATGAATCGAGTTCGATTGGCAGCGATCCTGCTGCTGTCCGGCTGGAGTTTCACAATTTCCTCTTACGGCGCGGTGATGAAGTACTCCATCACGCCGGATTCGTTCCAAAGGCACGTCAATTTTCTGGCAGCGGACGAGCAAGGCGGGCGCGGTTTGGGTACGCCTGGGATTGAGCGGTCGGCTGACTACATCGCCAACCACCTGGCCAGTTCCGGACTCGAGCCCGCCGGTGACAACGGCACCTATTTTCAGGCGTTTGAGGTGTCGCTCAATCCGAAGCTTTCGGGTGCGACGAAGCTTGAGGTCGTCGGGGATGACACGCAACCATCATACAAAAGCGACTTCGTACCTTTCGGGTTTTCCGGTTCGGGAGCCTTTGAAGGCGATGTCGTTTTCGCGGGATACGGAATCGTCAACGACGACCAGAAGCATAACGACTATGCCCATTTCGCTGTGGAAGGAAAAGTCGTTTTGATGCTGCGACACGAACCGCCCACCTGGACGGACGACGACAGCGACTTTACGCCGCATGCCCAATTCAGCAACAAGATTTACAACGCCAAAGAACGCGGCGCCGCTGCGGTGATGATCGTTAATCGACTCACGGGCGGTGATGATCGACTCCAACGGTGGGGCCAAGGTGGCGGTGCGGCTGACTATGGATTGCCTGCATTTCATGTGTCGCAGGACTTCGCCGGGTCATTGTTGGAGGCTGGTGGTGTTTCAAATTTGCAGGCATTGCAGGATCAATTGGACTCTGGCAAGCCTGCATCGGAAGCACTCAAGGGCGTTCGTGTCAAAGGCAATCCTGGAATCGTCCGCGAAAAAACGATGACGCGAAATGTACTCGGTCTGCTCAAGGGCACCGGTCCGCTCGCACAGGAGATCGTGGTGATCGGCGCCCATTACGACCACTTGGGCAAAGCAGTTCCGCGCTCGGCCCGCAGTCACAACGCCGAATCGACCGATCAGATTCCGCAGATCCATAACGGTGCAGATGACAATGCGTCGGGGACGGCAGGCGTGATCGAGCTCGCCCGCAAACTGGCCTCGCAACGACCGTTGAAACGGAGTGTGTTGTTCATGGCGTTCTCGGGTGAGGAGTCGGGATTGTTGGGAAGCAAGCACTTCGTCGCTCATCCTACGGTTGACTTGAAGAATGTTGTGGCGATGCTCAACATGGACATGATCGGCCGCCTGGCAGACGACAACAATACGGTGCAGGTTTTCGGTACCGAAGCGGCGGAAGGGTTTGCGGAGATGCTCGAATCCTTGGCGAAGCGACACAAGTTTGAATTGAAGGGTAGCGCGAGCGCGACGGGGCCGAGCGATCATAGTTCATTTTATCAAAAGAAGATTCCGTCCCTTCACTTCTTCAGCGGTTTGCATGAAGACTACCACCGCCCGAGCGATGATGCGGACAAAGTCAATACCGACAAGTCCGTGCGGTTTCTGGCGTACATCGAAGACGTCGCCAAATCGATCATCGATGACGATCGGCGACCTGTATATCATTACGTGGCAGCGCCCGCGCAGGTCGGCGCAAGTCGCGCGCGGGTTAGAATGGGAATCATGCCAAGCTATGCAGACGACGGCAAGGGGTTGGGCGTCGATGCGGTCATGGAAAATAGTCCGGCGGTTCAGGGTGGGATGAAGGATGGCGACGTCATCGTTCGGATCGGCGAGACGAAAGTCAAAAACATCTACGACTACATGGCCGCCCTCCGCGACAAGAATCCGGGCGACACTGTTGAAGTGGAAGTCGTACGCGACGGAAAAGCCCAAACGCTGAGTGTCGAATTGGGCGGTTAATCAAGATCAAGACGCCCATCGCGACCGGGCAACTTATACAGAAAACGATGAAAACCAACGTGGAAAAATCGGAGGTGCAGATTCGCGTGCGCTACGCCGAGTGCGACGCAATGGGTCTCCTGCATCACGCGAAGTACTTTGAGTATCTGGAAGTTTCGCGAACCGAATTGCTTCGTGCATCGGGCGTGAGTTATCGCGAGATGGAGGAGAAGGGCTTCTTTTTCGTCGTCGCGAAAATCGGTATTCGCTATCGCGCACCAATTCGATATGACGATGTGGTCACGATTCACACGGTGGTCGAACGCATCACCCGAACGCGGGTGGACCACGGTTACCGGATCATCAACAACGGTGCGCTTTCGACAGAAGCCACTTCGACATTGGCGTGCGTCGATCAAAGCGGCAAACCGATCCTGATGCCCGAATCATTGTGGACCGAAGAGTAGTTGCGAATCGGACTGCGTAATTCCAAAAAACCGAAGACTGAGCGAGAACACGGATGTCCAGCGCCAACAGTCATGGCCAGCAAAAACACACTTGCGTTGTCGGGATGGGATGGGGCGACGAAGGCAAGGGTAAGATTGTCGATCTGCTTGCCGGGGACTTTGATGTCGTCATTCGCTTCAATGGTGGCGCGAATGCGGGTCATACGGTGCGCATAGGTGATGATGCGTTTGCGCTGCATTTGTTGCCTTCCGGTGTGCTTCGTGAACAGGCGGTGAGTGTGATTGGTCCGGGCGTTGTGGTCGATCCGGCTGGGCTTGTTGAAGAGATGGTGGGGTTGGAATCGCGTGGTATCGATTTGACCGGGCGACTCCTGATCAGCGACCGAGCCCATCTGGTGATGCCTTACCACAAATTAGAAGACCGCTTGCGCGATTCCGGTTCGCAGGGTAAGAAGATCGGTACAACGGCCAAAGGTATCGGTCCATGTTATGCCGAAAAGATGCTGCGCTCGTCAGCGTTTCGCATGGTGGATCTCGTGCATCTCGATCGCAACACGGATCGATTGAGATCGGTCTGCCAACGCAAGCGATCGATTCTGGAATCGATGGGTGCAGAGGAGGCTTCGCTCAACGACGAGGCATTGACCTTCGACGGTACGTTGTCCATGTTGCAAAGTGTTCGCAAGAAGTTGGCTGGTCATGTGAGGGACACAACCACATGGTTGGAACACTCGGTACGCGAAGGACGAAATCTGCTCTTCGAATCAGCCAACGGAATGCTGCTCGACATTGATCATGGTACGTTTCCATACGTTACCGCCAGCCACACCGGACTCAATGGCGTTCCTTCCGGCGCGGGTGTGTCGCCTCATTTGGTGAGGCGGTGCGTTGGCGTATCCAAGGCTTATGCGACCCGGGTTGGCAATGGGCCGTTTCCTTCGGAGCTACACGACGAGCGGGGCGATCGAATTCGGGAGGTGGGGCGAGAATACGGTACCACCACAGGCCGGCCCAGACGATGCGGGTGGCTTGACGCGGTCACCTTGCGACGCAGCGTGGTCCTTGGCGGCGTGACGGAAATCGCGATGATGCACATGGATACGCTCAGTGGCCTGCCAGAAGTGGGTATTTGCACCGGTTATCGACTTCGAGGTCAGT
Organism: Alphaproteobacteria bacterium; assembly: GCA_028285105.1. Classification (GTDB taxonomy): domain Bacteria; phylum Planctomycetota; class Phycisphaerae; order UBA1845; family UBA1845; genus UBA1845. The sequence continues at coordinate 621,241 of JANQQE010000011.1, read as the reverse complement.
TGATTGGATCGATCCCGGCGGACTCCGATGACCTTGAAGCCGTCGAGCCTGTTTTCGAGCTGGTCGCCGGATGGCAGGAAGACGTCAGCCACGTCAGGCGTTTCGAAGATTTGCCAGTACAAGCCCGCAGCTATATCCATCGGGTCGAAAAACTCGTGGGAGCAACAATCAGCATGGTCAGCGTTGGGCCCGAACGAAACCAGACGATCCATCGTAGTAGATAGCATCATGGCCAATCATCCAGAACCCGCCAATCATCCTGACCCCATCGACCCCAAAGAAGCGATCGGCGTGGAGCGATCGCAACTGCCGCGACACATTGCGATCATCATGGATGGCAATGGCCGATGGGCGCAATCCCGCGGTTTGCCGCGCATTCGGGGGCACGAAGAGGGGGCTAAGACGGTTCGCTCTATCGTCACACGGTGTGCTCGATTGGGCGTCGAAGTTCTCACGCTCTACAGCTTCAGTCACGAAAATTGGAACCGGCCCACGGAAGAGGTCGATTTCCTGATGGGGTTGTACGGTCAGTACCTGATCTCCGAACGCAGCGAAATCGTGGACAACAACATCCAATTCGTTCACCTGGGAAGTCGGTCCGGTTTGCCGCAGAGCGTGTTGGAGCAGATGGATATCACCAAGGAGGCGTCCAAAAACAACTCCGGACTGAAACTCTGCCTGGCATTGAATTATGGGTCGCGACGTGAAATCGTCGATGCCGTTCGGTCCATCGCCGCTGACGTGCGAGACGGTGCCCTCGCCGAGAATGAGATTTCAGAGCAAATTATCTCCAATGCCCTTTATTCACGGGGATTGCCAGACCCAGACCTTCTGATCCGGACGGCTGGTGAACGCCGAATCAGCAATTTCCTGCTTTGGCAGATCAGTTATGCTGAGATTTTCGTCTCAAACATCTGCTGGCCTGACTTTTCGAGCGAGCATCTGGATGATGCAATTCGCGATTTTGCGGGGCGGGAACGACGTTTCGGAGCCCTCGAGCCGGCTGACCACGTCACTTGAACAATTCATAACCATTTCTACACCATTCAATTAATGATTAGCTAAATTCGGATACGATTTTGGGCTTACCCCTTTCTGTTTTTGCATTCGAACTGTATCCTTTAGTTGTAAGGAACGACATTGGTGATCGTCCGGGAAGGCGGTGCCAATGAAACAGGAGGAGTACAAGAAGCGGCGCTATCAACAGTTCTGCGCGTCCTACGATGCGTGGGTGGTTGCATGGCGTGCCTGTGAATGCATTAGTCAAAGCCTCAAACTCCTCCCAAAATGACAAGCGCTTCAAAATGCCGGCGAATGCTGCTGGTAGCGTCTGCGCGGTCCCCATGGGCGATTGACAGGCATCGATTTCGGTCGGGAAAACTGACGAGCCATGCAATTGCAGCTATTGATTTCAATTTTATCTGGTTTGGTGGCCACCTTGGGAGTTGCGGTGGTTTCGGCTTCTGGCGGACTCCCTCTCGATGAAGCGGTCTCGGGTCATTTTTACGATCCGGATGGGGCAGATGGTCCGATGGTTCCGATCGACCTAGACTTGATTCCCGAAGTCTATCCGTTTCCCACCGACGCCGATCGTCCTCTGGCATGGTGGAACGTGTTGATTCTGGTCAATCAGAACAGCCCTGCCGGCTTGGAAATCGTCAAGATGTACCGCCAGTTCCACCCAGAAATCAAAGACCATCAGGTCCTTCAGCTTTCCGGCTTAATCGATAGTGCGGCGCCCGAATCCGGACCGGAAGATGAGATCATTTCGCGGGCAGATTTCGAATCGCTCATCGCTCAGCCGACCCGCGATTATCTTTCATTTCTTGGAATCGAGAACAGAACGTACGTTATCATTACGACTGCCGGAATGCCCTATCGAATCGAAGACACCGATCCAACCCTTGCAAACGTGGTCATGCCGGCAGCCTCCGATGCGCTGCTTACCGTCAGCAACCGAAATCTTGTCAATGCGGCGTCGGTCGAGTCGGAGTTGTCTGTTATGTACCAGATCGATCCGATATTGTCAGACGGTGTTCGAGCACCCATCGAGGGCAGGTTGGTCAATCCCTATCAGGGGTATCGAAGCAGCATCAAAAAATGGGCGCTTGCTCGCGATATTCTGTCAAAGCGGCTGGATTTCCGGTGGGCGAACATGTGGCGAATCTTCAAGAGTGCGTTGATGGAAGGGGAGTTCAATGGCGACGGCTTTGCCGCTTTGGACCGTCGCATGAGTGCGGCCGACATTTATCTGGTTTCGAGATTGGATGGTCCTCGCACTGAGGGCGAATATCCAGTTCACGCCGTGTACGACATGTTGCTGCGTGCGGCGATGGTTGGGGATCCGAATCACCCTGATTTTGTAGGCTTGAGTGTCAGTGACAGCGTTCTTGTATTCGATCATTCGCCCTCGCCCCCAGCCCCACAGGTTTTCGCGTTTTCTCAGATATTAAACATGCCGCCTCAGTATGAATTGTTGGATCACGAATCGCATCCGATTCCACCGGGCGGTGAAGAGTATGAATTTCTGTTTTCCACTGCGAACCATTATTTCAGGGCGCACGAATGGGCAACCGGCTCGCCAGCAACAGCCGGCGCAACGGGCATGGCGCCAGCATCACTGACACTAGGTGGCATCAGCTTCTGGGACGATACTCCAAATGTGATGAACGGATCGCTACTCGGCGACGACGATTCAATCATTGCATTGCAAAGTTATGGACGTAACGGTGGGGACGGTCGGCCCGCTAACTATTTGCTGGCGAGCGGCCCGAATGGTGGACCGTTGTTCAAGTGCAGTCCCGGTGCTGTATTTTCGTCCCTGGAGAGTTTCAATGCAGTCACCATGTTCTTGAATTTGCCAACCGGGCAAGGCAAGATCAGCGAATTCATCGAGATGGGTGGAACGGGAGCCGTTGGACATTCATTTGAACCGGAAGTCGGCGCGACGATTCAAGGTGAATATTTGATTTCAAACTATCTTCGTGATGACGACGGCGATGGCGTTTCCGATCTTTGCATGATTGAAGCCATGTACTCGGCGATACCCTATCTTAGTTGGACCGAAGTTGTGCTGGGCGATCCGTTGACCCGCGTCCGAACCGGCGTGGGAGGTCTCGTTAAAATCGCGCCGCGTCCCGGTGACGCCGATCGCGACGATTATGTCGGATTTTCGGACATCTTGTTGATTCTATCGCACTTCGATTCGGTGTTGGCTGAGCCCGCCTATTCGGTTCTGGCGGATGTAACTGAAGACGGCAAGGTGGACGGTGACGACATTAATTTGGTTTTGTCGAATTACAACGCAGATTATTCAGACTTGGACTGACTCCGTAAAATTCGAATACGGACTTAAATGCTTCATAGATAGAAAGTTATGCAACTTTATCGGACGTGTCTTTGACCTGCGGGGTTCAAGGATTGATAAAAATACCTTTTTTGATGAGATTAGTGATTGACGCCGCTTGCCGGATTTTGATACCATGAACCAATAATCTAAGTTCGCATGCATCCTGGGGAGGAGTGCATTGCGAAAGTGAAGCTTGGCATGGGCGAGAAACTGCTTCATCCCAAGCGGAAAAGAGAGAGAGCGAGGCGCTAGCGTCTTAGCTCTTTTTTTTTGATGCATGATTGACCGGGAAGTCCGGCCAACAAACTGGTCGGGCCCGTAATCGAGAAAGATGAAGGAAACTCAGGTTCTCGCGAGGGGGCAGCTTTGAGGTTCGATCAGCCGCAAAGCTATTCAATGAGGAACCGCAAGGAAGCAGGAGGACACGAAGCATGTTAAGAATCTCAAGTCGCATCGCTTTGCTTGGACTTGCTGTGCTGACGATCTCAGCAACGACAGCTCAGGCAACGCAATTCAGTATCGGCGGGAATCTTGGTTCTGCCGTATTGTTTGATAAATCTGATGGTGCCAACGGTGAGATTGATGTCAGCGCGTTCCTGGGCGGAGTCAGCTTCACCGACTTCAGCTTCACGACGTTCTTTGACATCACCGATGGTGGTAACTTCACTTGGACCGGTAGTGGCTTGTCCGGCGACACCAGTGCAGGCGGGTTGGCAGGCGGTGAGTTTGCTGGTGGTGGAACGCTGTCGTTAAGTGGTGAATTGACGGATTTGTTTCTTGGCACGTTGGCGAACGGTTTGTTGTTGACCGGCACGGTCAGTGCATTCACCTTAGACGAAAATCAATCGGCAGAGAATTTTCTCGACTCGGCTGGTGCGACTTTCACGCCGAATGGTGGTTGGCTCTTTGACAACGGTCATGTGGTAAACCCATACACGTTTAATGTCTCCATCATTGGTGCGCAGCAGGGTGGCGGCGGTGTGGGCGACTATCAATCAGACATTCAGTTTACCCAAAGTTCGACTTGGGGAATGATTGAGATTCCAGAGCCATCCAGCTTCGTGCTTTTGGCTGGCTTAGGTGTTGCTGTGTTGTCGCGCAAAAGCCGCTGAGTGGTGTGTGCCGTAGAAGTATTGCTTTTGGATAAGAACTATTTGTACTGCTGAAATGAAGTCGCCTCGTCTCGGGGCGCTGGCTAACGAATACATGGGAACGAGGCAACCTCATAGAGGGTCATTAGGAAAAGCGAGGAGCGATATGAAGAAAACGACTTTGGCTGCAGTTGCAGCGATTACACTGATGGTTGGGGCTGCACCCGCACTAGCGCAATACCAGTCGATCGTGCATAACCTGCTGAACGGCACGTTTGATACAGAGTTTAATGCTGGAACCTTGACGATTAGTTCGACAAACAGCAACAATGTGACATTGTTGGATCCAGGTCCGGGTGGACTGCCGGGATCAATAACGAATGCGGAGTTTAACCTTACCTCGACATTCAATGGTGTTGTTGCTGGACAGGCGCAGTTCGTAGGTGGTTCGCTCTCACTCACCTTTGATCATGACGGTTCGCCATATGAAATTAGCGGTCCGGTCACAGGATTGTTGTTTGACTTGCCCGTTCAGAGTCCAAACCCAGCGGTTTGGACCATTGACGGTGTTGGTCGGTGGACAGCCACCACGAAGTCGTTGCCCGGTTCAGGTATCTGGCCGGACAGCGGTGGATTCAGCAGCCTCGATTCGCTCACCTTTGCGTTCAATCAGGATTTGTCTGCGTTTGATTGGGCCAATGACACAATTAACGCTGCGGAAACCAATTATCAGTTGTTCCCTAATGATAGTGCGGTTCCGGAGCCAACAACAATTGCCTTGTTGGCCATTGGTGCGGCTGGCTTGATTCGTCGCCGACGATAATTCACGTTCGCACACAGGCGACCACAGGCGATCGATGACTGATCGGTCACAGCTTTGAGGGTTCGGCAACTTGGGCCTTCACGATTATCTCGCAATTCCACGGCGCTTGGGTTTACCCCCAAGCGTCTTTTTTTGTTGCCTGTTGTTTGGAGTGATTGCTCGTTATGGCAGCGGGGTTGGTCGCAGAATTAGCATCGCAGGGGCGGGACTGAAGGGAGAGGCAATGATGTTCGGCATTTGCCAAGAGCGAGGGCTTCCTTTGTGAACGGTTCTTTGTTGCACGGGCGCACTCGATACCGAAAATTGCTGCCTTCCATCCAGCGTGTCGGCATCCATGCGTCTACGTGGAACACTTCAGCCCAGCCAACCTACGTGCTGGCTTGGCGTTGCTTCATAATGTGAGACCAACTCAGGACTTTTTTAGCTATCTTGGTTGCGAAAGTCGGCGGGTCATGAATTGATCGTGCTGTGTCAAAATCATATGTCAGAGCCAATCAAACCGGGCGACATGGGGCAAATGTTTCCTCCGATTGACAGGCAAGACGTGGATGTCGATCTTGTTTGGCAAATTGATTCTCTGGCTTTCAATTTTCTAGCGATTAAATCTGTTTGCGGTCAAATCTACGACTTGTTCCAATTCTCAAAAATCTACAACTGCAAAATCCGAAACTGAGGAATCCAGGTTGTGATATCGAAAGCAGTGATATTCAAAGCTGTGAATTCTCGAAGTCACGATACAATGATATGGATTGGGTAGCCATAGGGTATCGTCCTCAGTTGCGAGCGCAAATGCATCTGTGAAAGCAGGTTATGTGAAGTGTCCGCCGGTGAATTCTGATTGCTTGAGTGGCCTGATCCTAGTGCATTCGATATTCAGCAGTTGTAGGCAGGCGTCTGGCTGATCGTCATGATCTGCCGTGAAGGTAATCATGCAGATGGTCGATCTGGGCCTGTTTTTGCGATACGTTCAGTGCCATCAGGTCGCCAGTTGAAATCATGCCGACGAGTTTCTGATTGCCCGTCTCGCTTGAAATCACCGGTAAATGTCGGATTTTCTTGCTGGACATGTCGGCTGCACAAACATTGACATCGCAGTCTTCGTTGCATGTAACAACCGGGGTTGTCATGACGTCGCGAATCTTTGTGGCGGCAGGGTCGAGTTGCTTGGCGACCACGCGATTGAGTACATCACGTTCCGTAAACATTCCAACAATCTTGTCGTTCTCCACAACAGTCAATCCGCCAATATGAAACTCGTTCATGATTCGGGCACCATCCAGCACGGATGAGTCTGGGTCGATCGAATGAACCGTATTTCCCTTACGCTTTAGAAAATCGCCAACTGTGAGCATCAGAATGATCTCCCTGTAGAGTCACAGAATGTGCTACCGCCGGATATGATTGCCTCATGAGACCCAATTTGTGCTTCCGACTCCTTCGCCTGTTGAGAGCGTAACATCGATTTTACAGGAACGGGAGAAAAAAATAGTTTGTTCAAAGGCAAGAATGTCGTCTTAACTCGTTGATCTTGTGCGCCAACATCGCCTAATCCAAGTCTTGTGAAAAAATTCGCATGCTGCGACAGTGCCAACGTCAGTGAATGAGACCTTGATACCGAGGTTGTTGCGTTGCTACTGGGACGATTCTGCCTAGGTGCTTCCGTTGGATGGACGATTCAGTTGATTCCAATGCGTGATGCCATGGCCAAAGCTTGGTATTTGCAGTGATTTTGCAGCACAGGATTCATTGAGGTAGACGAGAAACAACTCATTCGAATTCGTGGGCATCAACCTGCACGCAGCATCTTCGACGGAGACATGTTGTAATCGGACTTGGAAGCCACCACGTGCGAGATTCGAACGATGTTGTGGTTCATAAAGTAAGCCCAGGTCACACGTCGGTGTTGACGTGCCACCTGGGCTTGGGTGTGTGCGCCGGTGCGTCAACCGGCATGGTGGTCCTCAAGTGTGTGTTGAGGAGGGTCTTGGAGATCCATGAAATCAGCCGCAGTTGTTGCGTCTGACAATTCTTGCTGTTTTGTCATTCCGCTCTTAAGTATTTCGGGTCATCGCACTATTCCGATTGCATCAGAAGTCTTGAGCGTTCGGCTATTTCCTGTTCAATTTGTTGAATCGTTTCGAGCGATTCTTCGTTCCACCAGGCATCGTCGAGTCTTCGTTTCAACCCGCGTATGTGATTCTGAATATCGCTCAAATCATCGCTCATTGCTTTCTCAACCATTGCCGTTTCCTTGTGCGTATTCGACATTGCTTGCGAAATATTCTTCCCGATTGGCGATTCTCTTGTTCTGCTTGTTTGTCGCGGGATCACTGACACGATTCATCCGGGTCCGCATTATCGCCATTCACTCATATGTTCTTACACCATAGACGGCGAACAGTTGTCATCCCGTCATCAAATCCTGTAAGGATTTGTGGTCAGACGATTTGAACGCCGATTTTGGGGCTGGTAAAGGCGATTGACCTCTTGCCCGCGGGTAAAAATCATGTGACCGCAAAAGCCCGCAATGCATATTTGTGCCTCACTAGACACATGTTTGATGAATCGGTTTGGATGGTACATTTCGAATCTTGAATCGAGCGCACAATTATCTGGACTTTGGTAATGCGTGAGCGAATCATTCGCTTGGGCTTTTTCTCGGGTCAAATCGGCTCGGTTTTTCATGTCTTGTATGCAATTCAGGGGTTGAACATGTTAATGAGATGGCTCATTCCCGAAATTGGATTTCTCAATGGACACCCCGCGCAATCGCGATTGCATGTTGAGGCCCAGCGGTTATTTGGATTCACTTGCGTTCGCGGGGCTTTGATGGGAATTGCGATGTTTGTCCCTTCGATGATTGTATTCGTCACGCTTCAGGACTTCGGATATGGACGGCGGTCAGAAATGGAGCATTTCGTTTACGTATTCATTTGCGTGTGCGCGATTGCGAAGACGCTCGTCCTGCTTGCGAATCGGGAAACGGTACGCAACCGAATTCGTGAGATGATTGGCGAACTGCACATTCAAATCTGTTACGAGTGTGGATATGACTTAAGCGGTAATGTCACCGGCATTTGCTCCGAATGCGGCACACACTTGAAGTAGTGCGTTCGATGCAGTCGGAGGCATCGCAAATGTTCTTCCAATTTTCCTTGACTTTGCATCGTCCCACGCGAATAGTGAGTTTGGGCGCTGGTGTTTGCGGCATCCACTTCGCCATTCGTGGCATCGTTGCCCGTTGATTTTGAGTAGTCATCATTCCATTCATATCAAGCAGCGGCCTGAGCGGTTCTGAGTATCTAGACGAATCCGCTGAGGTATACGACGGGCTTTCCATTCCACATCTGGCGTCGCTTCCGTAAACGTTTGCGCAGCCAAATTGAATTCACTCGAGGCTGATCGTCTCAACGGAGATGGTGCGCGCCGTCAATCGCATCCAGAAGCGATTCGCACGTACGGTCGCGTCCAATCGAACAGAGACGATGCGCGCATCGGGTGATCGGATGCGAGGGCAAACGAAATGTACCAAAACTCTGGGCTGACATTGATGATGACGCACGCCTGCAACCTGCGGTGTACGTACTGCTACACCGGCGCGAAAGTCGAGCGAGAAATGCCGCTGGCGGTCGCCCGCAAAGCCATCGTCCGGGCCGTCGCATCGACCGCACCAGGAGGAACGCTGAGCATCGGTTTTTTCGGTGGCGAACCGCTCCTTTGCGCGGCGACTATCAAACGGTTGATTCCCTTCGCCTGCCATCTGTCCCGAACGCGAGACCAACGTCTAAGCCTTGCCGTAACGACAAACGGAACGATTGTCGATGCAAATGCGTGGGACGTGATGACGTCGCCAGACCTCGAACTGTCAATCAGCTGCGACGGTACGGCGAACGTCCACGATCGACATCGCGTGACGGCTTCGGGCCGTAAGACCGCATACACGGTTCATGCGACGATCAGACGATTGGTGGCGATGCAAAAGGATTTCTGGGTGATTGCGGTGGTGCGGCCGAATACCGTTGACCAATTGCCGGAGTCGATCGCGTTCCTCCAATCGCTCGGCGTGACCAAGATTCAGCCGTCGCTCGATCTGTGGACGCAGTGGAAAGCGGAGGATGTATGCCGGCTGGAGCGGGCCATCGATAAGTGTGCCCGGATTTGGCGACGGGCAATCCCTGAATTGTGCATTTCGTGGTTCGACGCAAAAGCCGGCAAGTTGGTTGGTGCGCGGTCGGAGCAATCGTCACGCTGCGGGTTCGGAAAGGGCGAAGTGGCTGTAGCGCCTTCCGGAAGACTTTACCCGTGCGAACGTCTCATCGGTGAAGACCGCCCCGACAACCCGATGGCTTTGCCGGGAAATGCGATGGAAGGTTTCGATTTTCTGGATGGCACGGAACCGCTTGGACGCACCCACAAAGCGTGCGATGCTTGTGCGATGTCCGATGGATGCGACACCGTGTGCCGATGCAGCAATTACGTGCGCACCGGTAACGTTGCGACGCCGGACGGTTTGCTTTGCACCTTCAATCAATCCTGCATGACGGCGACAGCGAAGGCGATGAATGAACCCGTCCAACTCTCGATACAACTGAAACGTCAAGGAGCATTGACATGAATGAACCGGAATCCCTTAACAAGCCATCCGATCCACCCGGAGCGAACGATCCGAGCGAGCCTCAGCCGATGAAGATGATGCCCTTGCTGCAAAGCATGTCGTGGGCGGCTGGCGTGGCGTTGGGCGGTGGATTGGCGTTTCTGGCGATGGTCAAAACGTCGCGTACGTCCGGTGCGACAAAGGCCTGCAAAGCTGCGTGGCAACTTCGCAATTCGACGCCAACGCAACCGGCGAATTCTACAAAGGAAACTGGCGAACGTGCCGATGGATCAACGCAGCCATCAGAATATTAGCGGACAGGCATCGCCGCCCAAGCGAGCACGTTTGCGGAGATTCAGGCGTCGCGTCGTTTGTTACCTGCGCGATGTGCTGGCATGCATCGGGTTGCTGAGCATTGTCTACCATGCCGGTTTCGATTTGACCGAAATCATCTCCGGATCGATGTCCCCGACGCTTGTCGGTGATGGCGATCCCGGCAGCGACTGGGTTCTCTGCGAACGCGTGTCGTATTGGTTCCGCGAACCGCGGCGGTGGGAGGTTGTCCAATACGAAACGCACGATCGCATGCTCGTGGCGAAACGCATCGTCGGGCTGCCCTGCGAGTCGGTCCGCCTGGATGCGGGCAGGCCGGTAATCAGCGGGGAGCAACTGGACTTGCCGGAATCCCTGAATTTTCTCGAATACAAAGAGCAGGGGAATCTGGTGAGAGGACTCACGCAGAAGTGTGGCGATCGGTATTTCTTTCTCGGTGACGAATCAAACGATTCCTGGGACAGTCGGTTCGAGGGTCCGATCAAACGCGAATCGCTGCAGGGACGGGCATGGCTCATCGTTTGGCCACCATCGCGCATCGGATTTGTCAATGATGGAAGCTGAATAGCTAAGTCATCCGAAGGCGCGTAAAGCGCGGGCGTCGCAAGACTCCTCCTGCGACGCCCGCCACCACACACACACCCGATCGGAACGTTCGAATACGAAGACTCGATTCGTTAAGGCCCGCCAAATGCGGATTGTAGAATGCCATAATCAGTCACATCAACGTCATTGTCGAAATCCAAATCCGCGATTGCGCAGCATGCAGATTCGTAGAGCGGTGCGGCGCAACTTCCCGACTCGCAAGGGCCGGTGATGCAGGCTGCAAACGGTGCGTAGTCGCCAAGATCGATATCGCCATCCCTGTCGAAGTCAGCCGTACCTGCGACGCTTGGCGGTGTGATTGCGGCGTTGGCTGGATCGCTGCAGGCGTCTAGTTCGTCGCGGTCGAAGAATCCATCCTGATCGCGATCGACGCCGATGCGATGTTCGCTGCCAGATGGCGTGACGGTGAAGGTAACCTCGTTGCCTGCGCCCGCAGAAAGGCGTAACGCGGTGACGGTGAGTTGATCCGCAGCGCGATCGGACTGCATGATCTGGCTGCCGACGTACTTGTAACCGCGCTGAATATCCGATTGCTTGCCTTTGGCGACGAGACCAACAGCCCCCGCATCGGCCAATGCGGTCATTTGATTTAGAAGGTTGACGAGTGCAGGGCTGTTTTGATTGGTTGCATTGAACGTTACCTGAACGCCCACGGCGCTGTGCGTATCGTTGCTCAGCGGTCCGAGCAATTCGGCGGGATCTGTCGTACTACCCAAAGGTAAATCCGATCCGCCGAACGCAAGCATGAACGCGACCAGATCGGCGATCTCCTGGTCGTTGGTGACGCTGAAGGGTGGTAATGAAATGAAACGGGTGAGCGAATCGACTGTTCCGTCGTGCAGAAATCCGAAACCACGGTTGTTGCTGAGTTGCGTTTGATCGAAGCCCGTTTTCTCCAGCATCGTTCGCAATTGGGCGACCTTGAAGTTGCGTTGATTGGAACCATCGGCGCGGATGATACCGTGGTGCAATTCGCCGTCGGGTCCGGTTGGAAACTCGAAGATCGTCCCGTTCGTGCCAACGACCAGATTGGAGCTGATACCAGTCGGCAGCGTATGACACGTCACGCAATCGACACCGTCCAGTTGACCGAATCGAAAGTTGTCGAGCCCGGCGACAGCGTTGCCCGGTGGCAGCGGTGTGCCGGGTGGGCTGAAGCGTCCCGTTGAAAACTGCCCGTCAAGCGGTAAGGAAACCGGTAGCGAGTTGTCCAAGTTGCGGTTCGGGTTCGGCGGGATGACGATGGTGGCAAGAAAGTCTTCGAATTGCTGCATTTCCTGCGGCGTCAAATCGTTGTCGTCGCCGAGCAAACTCCTGAAAGCGCCGTTAAACTCTTCGATGCCCGTCCGGTCGCCGCGCCAGTGGTGCGGTTCCTTGCCGATGATGTCTTGAAACGTTTGGGTGACCATCGGTCCTTTCAATGGATGCCAAGACGGACAGTTCGCACCTTCGATACTGCCGCAGTTTTGATCGAACGGACGCATTTCGCCCGACGGATCGCCCAGATCCCACGCCAAACGATCGGTACGCCCGTCGATGTGGCACGACGCGCACGAGATTTGTCCCAATCCGGAGTTCTTGTGGGTGTCATAAAGGTGCTTGCGTCCGATGCGAATGGCGGCTGGCGTTGGGTCATATAGGGAGACCGAATTGACAATATTCTCGGTGGTCAAATCAATCGTCTGAATGCTGGCTGCAAATTTGTTCAGGACGTACAGCATGCTGCGCGTGCGGTTGATCGCCAATCCGGTCGGGCCTTCGTCTAGTTCGATGGGGCGAATATCGGCGGCGCTCAGCGGTTGGACACGATTGCCTGCGCCGTCGATAATGAGCAGGTTATTCGATCCCATCGCTGCGACATACCCGCGATTTCCTCCGCCAGTCCAGACAATTGCCCGAGGGTCACCAACGGACAAATCGCGCTGCGGTTGGGGGACTGGCGTGAAGGAACTTGTGTTCGCATACGTCAAGTGCGAGTTCAGATCGACGATATTCGTTGGGTTGATGCCGGATGGATCTGCCGCGGCAAAGTGAACGCGAACGAATCGTCCATTAATGACGGGTTCAAAACGAATCTCGTTTGTCGCCTCAGTTCCAATGACGGTGATTTCACCGCTTGTCGGTCGCACCGCCATCGCCATATTGATGTTCATCAGTCCGCTGATGTAGCTGACCGCAAGTGTATTGGCGTCGATTACCGCGACATCGTGATCGGGCATGTCCCAACCGACTGGTCTACCCGACACATCGGCATTGGGTCCGCTGACGAAATCGGTCCAGTCAGCCGCGTTGTCGTCAAGCCAGTCACCAGCATCGTCTTTTCTAACGATCAACGAAACGAGCGGTGGGGTGCATACACAATCGGGGGGTGGATTCGCAAAACATCCGGGTGGCATCGGGTCGCAGAGATTCATCGGTGGGTCGAATTCATTGCCGTTGTTGGGGGGTGGATTGACGCCGCCGTAGGGGCCATTCGTGTTCTGCACCGGCTGGGGCAGGTTTAGAAATTCGTTGCCGGCGAGTACGGTGGTTGCGTTCCCCGATTCAAAGATTGCGACGTAAACTTTGGTGCGGTCAGCACTGAATGCCAAAGCGCGCGGGTCTTCGCCTTCGATTGGAATGGTGGCCACCGGCGCGGACAGGTTTCCGAGATCGAAAACCTGTACAACGTTAGCCTGTGAACACGAAACAAATGCTCGCCGTGGTTCGCCCACAAATACCACGTCGGCTGGCTCGTCATCGGTGTCGACCGTGGCGATCACATTCAACGTGTTGAGATTCACGATGCTGACGGAATCGGAAATATGATTAATCACCCAGGCGACTTCGTTTCCGAATGCGCGGACGGAAACAGGGTCGAGTCCGACCGGAACCGAACCGATGTGGGTTGGGGTTGCAGTCGAAGCGTCAAAGACTTCGAGACGGTTGTCGGCAGTGTTGACCGCAAGCAGGCGATTGCCATCGGGCGTCAGGTCGATCGGATGGACGTGAGCGTTCTCCCAGTTGACGAAGGTCTTGCCGCACGGACCGACGTGGGCAATCGACGCTCCAACGGCGTCGGCTTCGCAATCGTTGCCATAGGTCACACCGTCGCAACCGCACACCGGGTCGAACACATCGGGGCATGCAACCGGAATCTCGGCGCAGAGTCCCTGGCGATCGGAGATGTCGCATGTGCCGATCGAAAATTCGCAGAATTCTCCGTCGTCGCACGACGCGCCTGTGATGCCGCCGCAGACTTGCGGGCATTCGAAAGGCAGCGGAATCGGAGTTCCAGAATCCGTTGCAAGTCTGCAAAGTGCAATCGCCTGGTGCTGAACGGTTTGTGCAGAAGCAGCGCTACTCGCCGCGGCCATTGCTAGCGCAAGGAATCCCTGTTGCAATCTTTGACGCATGGTTCCACTCCGTTGAAATGTTCGAGATTCGAAGTCGTCAGATTTCAGACGAACCGTCGCACACACCCAACCGACTTGACCTACTGACATGGCAATTCCAATGCCATGGTCGGGGATCGCACCTCGGCAGGATTCGGTGGTCCTATAAGTTCAACGCTTGTAGCCAGTTAAGCGTGATGCCTCCTTCGCGCGTCAATGCCACGTCAAGCAGTCCACGGGTGGCCGACCCGAGCCATTTTCGAATGCGTTGGCTACATGAAGCCGGTTGTCAATCAAGCTGGAAGAACGTGGCGACATCCTGCAAGTCGATGAACCCGCTGTCATCAAAATCAAAAATGGATGTGCAAGTCAGGAGCGAGGTTGGTGGTGATGGGTTGGGAGGATCGATCGGGCCGTTGAGGCAATCGGCGAAGATCGCATAGTCGTCGAGATCGACGTCGCCATCGTGATCGGCATCGCCTGCGACTAGGGAGCGGCGTGTCAATCGGATCCAGTCGAAGTGCGTTGAGCGGTCTTCCTCTGTTGCCGAAATGTTAAGTCGTATGGAAAGTGGTTGACCGATCAATGTCGGATCGACCGCACTTGACGCGACCGTTGCGAACGCATCGCGAAACTCGCCGAAGTCCGGATTCACTGAGTCGGTGTCGCTGGCAATGACCGTTCCGCCCGCAAGCAGTTCGATCGTATAGCCACCATACGTTGAGAACGAATAGGGTTGATCGGGTAGAAATTTGCCGATCGCGACGGTCAGCGTGTACTCCATGTCTGTGAGCAGCATATTGCCAAGCAATTGCGATGCGGTCACCGATTCGGCAGGGCCGCCGTTGTTAAACAAAAATGCGACGTTGGCTCCATCCGCGCCGGTGGGTGTTCCATTTCCTGCGGCGGTTGGATAACTTCCAATCGGTGGATTGAAGATCCCCAGGAATGTGTTGGCTGTTCCCGCAAATGTCCAGCCACCGATCACACCTCCGTTTGGGCTCAGATTGGAGTCGATAAGCGTTGGAATTTCGAAACTCGGATTGAACACCGGCACATCGACACCTATGTTTGGGACAACCACTGAAATCGAAATCGGTGCAGACGTGCGCATTGCACCTTCGTCGTCCGTTGCAACTGCGGTCAGCGTGTAATTGCCGGCTGGCACGTTTTGCCAATCGAACGCGAAGGGGCCGTTCGTATCGACGTCGAGCAGCGTTGCTCCGTCGTAGAATGCAACTTGCGTGACGAATCCGTTGGTGTCCGATGCTTCAACAGTGATTGAAATGTTGGCAGGTGCGTCAAATGTTGATCCTTCCAAAGGCGCGGTGATCGCAACGGTTGGCGGTGGATTGACTGCATTCAAGAGTGGCGAAAGGGCGGTGAACCAAACGCCAGCCATCTGATCTTCGCCGGAAGTGTTCGGGTGAATGCCATCGGATTGCATCATCGTGCCCAAGTCAAATCCGGTATTTTGATCGACGAGGATGATCGGCGATCCGTTGGTGTCCATGTCGTTGGCGACGTCGGCGATCACAGCGTTGAGCGGATCAACCTGGTCGGCATTGTTGAAGTACGACGATCCCGGTCCGATTGGAATCACTCGCGCCAATAACAAAGTCGCGTTCGGTCGGACGGTGCGAATTCGATCAATGATGGATCGAAGATTTACGTCTGCATTGGTGACGCCAGCCGCCCCCATCTGACCGATATCGTTCGTGCCGAGATGAATCAATACGATGTCGGGCTGGGCCGTTGTGGTGGCATTGGCGATGATCCCGTCGATCTGATCGGTCCGCCATCCCCAATAACCCTCGTGGTCACGATCGAACGTCGTGAAGTAATCCGGATACCACGTCAGGTTGGGATCGCCGCTGTTCGTAAAGTCGCGCTGTCCAACAAAATCGACATCAAAACCGGCATCTTGAAGGTCGAACCAAAGTGTGTAGCGATACGAGACGTGCTGCTGCCCACCCTGCGTGATCGAATCGCCGACAAGCAAGATTCGCGTTTGGGCTTGTGCGGCGTTGGAAAACACAACGATGGTGCAAATGTATTGTATCGTGCGGCAAATCGTACTCGCAATCGGGCTATTTGTTCGCATCGTTCCCCCTCGCGCAGCGCTGAAGTTTTTGTGACGGCTGGTGAGTCTGCACGCTTAGTTTAAGCCATTCAGTTTCAGATGACCAACTGGCAAAATCGCATGAATTGGGCATTAATCGGACGCAAGGACTGGCAAGCCGTTGGACGAGATTGCTATGGTCGAAGGGATGTAGAATGTGTCGAGGATCGTGAGATTCCAGCCGCTGCTTGTGGCTTCGATCATGTAGTCGCCGGGTTCTTCGAGCGCGGGGGTTAACTCAACATAGTCCTTCATTTCAGTTTCATCGATGATTTCTTGATAGGTCTTGGCGAATTGTTTATTTCGCGGCCCGTCTACCAATTCTCGGAGCACTTTGTCATGCGCAGACGCCGCGAATATCGGGTGAGTCCCTGTTTCTGATTGAACCGAGACAACGTCAAGTGCAATATAGCAGATTGCCCCTGCGACCATCGCTGCGGTAAGCGTGATCGGTAGTCGCTTCCATGCGAACCTGTGCCACGTCCATCCTTGCCTGGTCGCTGTTGGCACGAACAGCGGAAGCACGAGGATGACCGTTGCGGCGGCTGCTATGGCACTGAGCGACGATGCGCTTTTTCGATCGTGCAGCTCGATCTGCCAGTCTTTACCATCGGTCCATTCCAAAGTCAGATCGTTTTCCATGTCTCGCGTCGAGAGATTTCCGCGAAGTCGGGTGAGCGTGCAGCCCGTCCACATCAAATCCGAGACATCGGGTAGGCCGATTCTAGCTGAGAGGATACCGCGCCCGCTGAAGATGGGAGGGCGCGATGTTTCATATCTTGCGAAGCGCCGATAGTTGTTCTCAACCTTCATGCCTTGGCTTACCCACGTCTTCATTTTTGACGTGGCGGCTTGCTTATCCGCGATGACGAAGAGGTCAAGTTGGATGTGTGCTCCATCCGACCCGGTCAGCCGCAGCGGATAGATGGCTTGCGAAGTCGGAAACGAAACCCGAAGTGGGTGATGCGTGACGTCGCCGGTTGTTTCGGGCAAGACCTTCGCGGCAAGAAAGCACCAGTCGTCTTTTATGTATTCATTGAGGACCGGTGTCGCGGACGGTGGGCAGGCGAAACCATTGGATGTCAGCCATTCGGTGACCGCATCTCCGTTTTGTGCATTGATGATCGAAACGTCGTAGACACCGGCCTTCGTGCTTTGAAGGATTTCGACATCGCCGCCCGCGACCTTCGCTCGCACGCCCATCAGACTCGGGACCATGAACAGCGAAATCATGATCAGAATCAACAGGGTGAAGAGTGATATCAGGTGGCCGCGTTTGATGCTGTTCTTTTTGCAATGCACATGATCGAGGCATGCATAGATTGTCAGTCCCATGAGCGCGAGGAAGAAAATCATTAACCCGGATTTCGAATTCGCGAAGTCCGGCGTAACGATTTGCGTGAGGGCATTGAGTGTCATGGGCTGGCACGCTTCGATCAAAGTCGGTTCTGCCGGTAGAGGTAACAGCCAACCGACCGATTTGCCAGCACTTTCAATATCGGATTGCACAATCAGCGTTTCGACGCCATCCTTAAACGCAACAACAGCCCGCTGCGTAGAAATGCCAGGCTCGTCTGCGACCTCCAATCGGCGAAAGAACTTTCCGTCGGCGAATGTTGTGGCTGGAAATGCGAATATGGCTGCGGCGGTACACAGCATTAATCGTATCGAGCGCTTGTTCTTCATAGCCGGATTCCGCATGGTTTTATATCGCGACATATTCGGTTGAATCCTAAGGTGGATTTCTCGCGCGGGTCAAGCAAAGTTTATACGGTCCGTTCGCTATTTCGGTTGCGAGGATTTTTGGGTTTCAGGGTAGTCGTGTGTGCAGACGATACACACTGGCGACGCTTGCAAATCGGTTGGCTGCGGTGTTCGAGTTGTTCAAAGCCGAATGGATTGATCGGCGGCAATACACTGCGCTGACGCAGGTGGCACCGGTGGTTGGCGATTGCTGATCCTTTGGAAGGCGATTCGAATCGTGTGGGTGGCAACGGACGTCACTTGGGTCTACTGGATTATTGCGGATATCAGGAAGCGGCTGGCATCGTAGAGGCCAACGGCGGTTCGATTCCGAATTGCACGCCGTAAGCCATTGATCGATTGAAGTTTTGTGTACGTACAACAAACCCTCCCAATTCTGCAATGCGTCGGGAGGGAGTTGTCATTTTAGCTTACGGATCGGTCAAATCGCAGTATTGCTGCTGTCGCTATCCGTCCGAATCCTTGCCGGAGAAATCAACCTTGGGTGTTTCGCGGGCGGTATCGCTGATTTCAAAGTAGTCGGCTTCTTCAACGCTGGCGAGGCTGGCACAAATCTTGCCGACGATTCTTCGTCGAAATGCATTCAATGTCTTGACGGCATCATTGTATCGTTTCCGTTCAACGGCCAGCCGGTTCTCGGTTCCTTCCAGCGAGTCCTGAAGTTTGAGGAACGATTCGTTCGATTTGAGTGCCGGATACGATTCGCGTAACACGAGGAGTCGCGAGAGGGCGCTTTCCAAGCCTTGGGCAGCTTTCACCTGGTCGGTGCGGGAGCTGCTTTTCGCAGCATTGAAGTAGGCCTCGCGCGATTTGGAAATGCCAAGGAAGACATCCTTCTCTTGTTCTGCGACACCTTTGACGGTTTCGACGAGGTTGGGAATGAGTTCGTACCGCCTCTGCAATTGGTTTTCGACCTGTGCCCATTTCTCTTTGACGGTTTCGTCGAGGGTGACGGCTTTGTTGTAACCGGAATAGATCATGCAGCCGCCAATCACAAAGGCGCCGATGAACAGGACGGCGACGAATGCCAGGAATTTCATACCAGATTTCATAACAGTACCTCCCGAGTTATTGCCCGAATTTGTAATCGTTGCACCGCAGGTCGCGCAGAACTTTGCGTCAACCGAATTGGATGCGCTGCACGCATTGCATTTGTTACCAGCTTGCACCACCGCCACCTCCGCCAAATCCACCACCACCTCCGAACGAACCGCCGCCAAATCCGCCGCCACCCCAGCCGCCGCCTGAACCTCCCCAACCTCCGCCGCCACCGCGACCGCCAAAGACCATGCCCCACAGGATTCCCTCGGCGACATGACCACTCCAGTTTCGTCCGCCGCGATTGCGCTGGATGCCGCGAATCAGAAACAGGAGAAACAGAAAAAACGGAAAGAAGCATCCGCCCATCACGCCGACGACCTTCTGGCGCTGATTTCGATTTGACAATCGAAGTTGCGACTTGGGCACGCCTGAAAGTGTTACATTCGAGGATTCTGCCACCTTGTTGGCAACGGCGACCCCAAGCTCGCGCAAACCATCTGAGTATTTACCGGCTTTGAAATATTGCTGAGCCACTGCACGCGAAGCTGTCCCACACCAGGAATCCGGCAGACTGCCTTCGAGGCCGTATCCGACCTCGATCTTGACCTTGCGATCGCCAACAGACAGTGCGATCAACGCACCGTTGTCTTCATTCTTTTGGCCAAGTTTCCACAACTCGGCATGGCGGAGAGCAAATCCGTCAATGTCTTCGCCGTCGAGTGAAGGGACGGTCAGAATCTTGACCTGGGAGGTGGTCTTGTCTTGAAGCTCTTTCAGAATTGAGTTGAGCGACGCTTCGGCATCGGCATCAATAAGCTTGGCTTGATCAACCACGAATGTGCCGGGATCGCGAACAGTGACCTCGCCCAAAGCGGGCAAGGCGCAGATCGCAAAAAATGCGAAGATGCCTGTGGCGTATCGATTACCACGCATTGGCAATCGCTCCTAATGTTTCGATGTCTTTGTATAGGAGATCGAAATCGACAGTTTGTGGCGAAGCCTTTTCGCCGAGCGTTGATTGAACCCCGGACAACGAACAGTCGATTTGTTTTTCGATGGCACCAACGACTTGCCATCGAGGCAGGCGATCGCGTTTGCCCTTAATCCAAAGCATGCCCCGCATTACCCGCAGCAAACCATCGCCCGCACTCTGCATGACATTGGCAATCACGTCATCGCGGCCTGTGGCGGCAAGTAATCCTTGACGCATGCTCATTGCCAAGACCTTGAGTTCGCGCTCGCACTGATGTCGAATGTTTGCATCGTCAAACTTCAATTCGGAAAAGTGATCTTCACCGAAGATGATGACATGGTTTTGCTGAATATCCAAAAGCTCCAACGGAAATGTGTCGCACGAATCTTTGATGTAAGATGGCGTCATGATGAGCGGGGCGGCGATGTTTTGTTGGCCGAAACGCATGCCTTGTTCGCTGATGCGCCGAAGCAGGCCAAGTTCGACGGTGTTGAGTACGAGTACGCTGCGAGCAGTTGCCTTTGGCGTAAGCGGTTCGTCGGCAGCGATTGTTCCGAACAGTGTCAGCGACAATGCATTGTTGCCACCCAGTTTGCGAAGCAGGTCTGCAAATTCGCCAATGGGTTTTTGAAAGGGCAGTTGTATCGATTCGAGGATTGCAGATGGCGCCATTCAGATTCTTCCTGTTGAAACGAAGCAGATTTGCTGCATAACAGTCACACTTAAATCATAGTGCGCACGTTAAGACTTGCCTTTATAAATGCAAACCTTGATTGTAACCAACAGCCGTCAATCGGCGAAGATGAAGCGGTTTTGGAGATCGCGATGACGCTGAAGTTGCTTATTGTAAAAACAGGTTCCACATATCCTGAAATTGTCGCGACGTCTGGAGATTATGATGCGTGGTTCACTTCGGTGGCGGGAATTGCAAAGTGTGAAGTGACTGTCATCGATTCGTTGGCCAATGCGTTGCCGGATTCAACGGGACTTGATGCAATCGTTCTCACGGGAAGTTCGCGTTCTGTGACGCAGTTGAACGCCAAGCTTAATCGATTCAGCGACTGGATTCGGGATTTGGGTGATCGGAATGTGCCAACGCTGGGCGTGTGCTTCGGCCATCAGATGATGGGGCATGCATTTGGAGGGACGATTGAGCGACATCCCGGCAGGCGGCAATTTGGGGCGATCAACGCTTCATTGACCGATGCCGGACATCGCGATTTTCTATTCCGCGGGTTCAAGACCGATTTGACTGTTCACTCGTGCCATGAAGACATCTGCACGAAACTTCCGGAATCTGCAACGCTGCTGGCCAGTTCGACGCTTACGGAGATTCAGGCGTTTGCAATCGGGTCAAACTTACGAGCTGTTCAGTTTCATCCTGAAGTATCAGCGGACTTGTTGCAGAAATTGCACGACGCGCTCGTCGCACGCGATGCCTTGCAGCCAATCAGCGGTGCGTATCGGTCAAAGGTGGCAGAGTCGCAAGGTGAGAAACTCCTTGCAAATTTTCTTGAACATGCCATCGACATCCGCCGCAAAATGCTTGACTCCAGGCGAGGATGAGGATTCACTGTCAACACGTTTTGTGCACTAATGAGGGCATTCGATGGCCAACCGTCGCGAAATCATTTCCGAAAGTCATCGCCGATATTGGCGGGCGAACATCCGATTGATCGGCGTACTTCTCGCCATTTGGGCAGCGGTGT
Organism: Alphaproteobacteria bacterium; assembly: GCA_028285105.1. Taxonomy (GTDB): domain Bacteria; phylum Planctomycetota; class Phycisphaerae; order UBA1845; family UBA1845; genus UBA1845. Next base: position 599,462 of record JANQQE010000011.1, on the reverse strand, counting down.
CATTCGGTTGTTCGATCCTGTTTGTCGAGCAGCTCAACGCATTTACGATCGGACAATTACCGCTGGGTTTCTGGTTCGCGCAGCAGGGTTCAATCTATGTATTCGTCGTCCTCGTCTTTATTTACGCATGGTCGATGGATCGTTTGGATCGCAAATTCGGTGTGGCCGAATGAACCTCTCGATCTTTGCTCAAGCCGGTAACGCTGTTGACCCTGCGACCGACGACACTCGCGTCTTTACGTTTGTCTTCGTAACCATCACATTCCTGGCGTATCTCTATATTGGCTGGCGATCGCGCGTCCGTGAAAGCGGTGGATTCTATGTCGCCGGTCGCGGTGTGCCTGCAATTGCCAACGGCGCGGCGACGGCTGCGGACTGGATGTCTGCTGCCAGTTTTATTTCGATGGCTGGTTTGATCAGCTTCATGGGTTACGACGGTTCGATTTACCTGCTTGGCTGGACGGGCGGATACGTACTCTTGGCGCTGTTGCTCGCGCCCTACTTGCGAAAATTCGGCAAATACACGATCCCGGACTTTGTGGGCGAGCGGTACTACAGCGAGACGGCGCGCGTCGTGGCTGCGATTGCGGCGATCTTTGTTTCGGTGACGTATGTCGCGGGACAAATGCGAGGTGTTGGCATTGTTTTCAGCCGCTTCCTCGAAGTGCCAATCTGGGAAGGCGTCGTCGTTGGCATGATTATCGTCGGGTTCTTTGCGATCCTCGGCGGGATGAAGGGCATCACCTGGACGCAGGTTGTTCAGTATGGTGTGCTGATCTTTGCATTCCTGATACCTGCCGTCGCGTTGTCGCGAATGTTGACGGGCCATTCAATTCCGCAAATTGGATTCACTGCCAGCGATATCACGACAAAACTCAACCAGTTGCAGACCGATCTCGGTTTCGCCGAATACACCCAACCCTTCACAGGTAAGTCCAAACTCGACGTTTTCTGCATTACGTTTGCGCTAATGGTCGGGACAGCCGGTTTACCGCATGTGATCGTTCGGTTTTACACCACGTCAAACGTCAAAGCCGCTCGATGGTCGGCCGTCTGGGCGCTGTTCTTCATTGCCATCCTCTACACTACGGCACCAGCATTGGCCAGTTTTGCCCGATACAATTTGCTTCATTCGATCGAAGGCAAGACGGTGGCCGAGGTAGATGACCTCGCGTGGGTGCAAAGTTGGCGACAAACGGGACTGCTGATCTACGCCGACAAGAACGGCGACGGAAAGATCACGTTTGCACCGGGCAAAGCTTTTTTGGCAGGGGCTGACAACAAACCCGATGTAAATCAGCCGAACTCGGGAAACGAGAATGAAGTCTATGCCGATCGGGACATCATCGTGCTAGCCACGCCAGAGGTCGCGAGCCTTGCGCCATGGGTGATTGCCCTCGTTGCCACCGGAGGGTTGGCGGCTGCGCTATCGACGGCGGCGGGTTTGCTCCTGGTGATTTCAAGTTCGATCGCCCACGATTTGTACTTCCATTTCATCGATCCCAAAGCGCCGGAATCGCGACGGGTGCTGGTGGGGCGGTTGACGATCTTGCTGGGCATCTGCGTTGCTGGCTGGTTTGGCGTTCATCCGCCAGGATTCGTCGCACAGGTCGTCGCGTTTGCGTTCGGGTTAGCCGCTTCAAGTTTCTTTCCGATTATCCTGTTGGGTATTTTCGACAAAAGGACGAACCGAACGGGTGCGGTATGCGGCATGATTTCGGGGTTGCTGTTTACTGCTGTTTACATTCTCGGCAATTACAGCGTGAAGATCTTCGGGACAACGGAGCCGTTGATGGGGAGATGGTGTTTCGACATCAGCGCCGAAGGCATCGGCGCGGTTGGCTGCCTGATCAATTTCGTCGTAACGTTCACTGTCTCGCGAATTACTCCACCGCCACCCGAATCGGTGCAAAGATTGGTAGAAGGCGTCCGCATTCCCGCCGGTCCAGCAAGAATCGAATCGCACTTCGACGAGTCGGATGCGTGGGCGGAGAATCCGTAATGCCCACCAACGATGCGCACGCCACACCAAACCCGAGATCAGTCAATGATACACAAACAGGGGTATGCGTTCGTTCTTGATTAACCGATCGGCCGTTGAACCGAAGAATAGGTTCTTGATGATGCCTTTTCTTCCGTACGCGCCGATGACGATCATGCTGGGGGAGTACTCCAGGGCGACTTGTTCGATGACTTCGTCGGGACTACCTTCGCGGCGGACGAGTTCGACCGCATATCCGTAGCCAGCGATGTACTTGTGGGCGCGGACGAGCTGGACGTGATCTTCCGACTTTGACGACTCACCGACATGCAGCAGAACCAATTCGTCGTGATCAGGGCGAATGGCGCCCAATTGCACATATGCCCGCATGGCCCGGGCTGAATGAATGCTGCCGTCGTAGGCGATGACCACACGCTTGGGCAAGTCGGCATCTTTCGGAACAGCCAGCACCGGGCAGACGCCACTGTTCATCAAGCGGCGGAGCGTGTCGCCATAGCCCTCGCTGGTTTCGAAATGAAAATTGGTGCGAATACCGATGACGATCAAATCGGCATAGCGCGACTCGTCAATGATCGCCTGAAAGGGCACGCCATGATGATGGGCAAGTTCGTAGCGGACACCGGCTGACTTGCAGGTCTCTTCAAAATCGTCGAGCCACTTACGCGTGCGTTCTTCCGCATCGGTCAGCCGCTTTTCGCGCACGCTCTTGGCGTAGTGATACGCACCGGGACCTGCACCTCGAGCGCTGGCGTCGATGCCGGGTTCGTCCACGACGGCGACGCCAACCAGCACGCCGTCAAACGCATCAGCCGCTTTGCACGCGACACGGATTGCGTTCTCGCAATATTCGGTACCGTCCAGCCCGACGACGATCCGTCTCGACATTTGACATTACTCCCGGCTGATAATCATCCCGGCCCACATGCCCGAAGACATGTTACGGTTGGAGACATGTTGAAAGGCTCAGCGCCAGGTTCGCACATTCCTGCGTCCATTGAATCGTACAACACGAGACATCGAAAAGGCAAACATCGTCACAACATTGCTGATTGTTGCAGCCGGGGCTCGAGTTGGCGATGTTGCAAACCCCGCGCCCACACCCTTCCAATGGCACACACACGTTGTTGTCGAGATCGCAGGTAAATCCTTCGGCACAATTGACGTCACTGATACACGGGGCGCCGGTGACGATCATTTCGCAAACATCATTTCCTTCGTCGCACGTTTCAGTCTGAAGGTCGCAAGGTGCAGTCCCGTCCAGGCAAGTGTCATTCGCGCAAGCCTCGACACCGTTGCAGAACAACCCGTCGTCGCAATCGGAATCGACATTGCAGGCCTCGGGCTCGGGAGAAGGGCTAGGCGTCGGTGTGCTTGACGGAGTCGGCGTGCGATCCGATCCTCGATTGCCGCCGGTAGGCGATGGCGCACCCAAACCGGGAATCGACGCGATGTCGCACCCCGTGTAACACAAGAATATCACGCCTGAAATGCAACCGACGGCCATCAGCGCGATCAACGTGCGGGCGTCGCGTCTTACGTGTGCTTGCTGCATTTCGGTACCTCCCTCATCGATTTCCCTTTTGGTGCTTCTAGCAGCACGCCTCGCCGGATGAATCATCATTGCAAACGCCCGATCCGCAATCAAATGCACCAAAGTGGGTATTGCGCGAACCCGTGACTTCAAAATGGCGGCCAAACCTTGTGCGGCTTACCATCGAGGCGGTGTTGCCGCAGACGAGCATGGGCTTTTTTGCAACAAAGTCGTGATGATTGTCGAGCGTAAAGTGCGTGGGACACTCGGTCATTGTACCTTGGTATGTCGCGACCTGCCCGTAGTCTTCACAAATATCCTCTAAATCGTCAAGTTTGAATGCCCGCAACGTTTTTGAGAAGAACCGGATCGAACCGACCGCAGTTTGCAGCGAAGGCTCGCGGACGATGGTTTCGCTGTTGGCGACGACGCGAAAATCCAGGCACCCAAGATCGCGCAGCAAGCGGCGGAAATCCTCGAAGTACAATGCTCCTCCCAGACACTCGCCACGCAGCACCTGATCGCTCGCGACCAACTCGGGGATTCTACGGTCAGCGAAAATGTCGGAAAAGTACAGTTCGCCGCCCGGACGCAACACGCGGAAGATTTCCGAGAAAACGCGACGCTTGTCCGGCGACAGGTTGATGACGCAATTCGAGATCACGACATCGACGGAGTTGTCTTTGACGCCGGCAGTTGCGAGGTCTTCGATGTATCCATTGAGAAATTGCACGTTGGATTGATTGAACCCAAAACGCTTCATCTGCGCGTCGGTGTGCTTGCGGGCAACGTCGAGTTGTTCAGTGGTCATGTCCACCCCGATGACCCTGCCCGATTCGCCAACGAGCTTGGATGCGATGAAGACGTCGCGCCCGGTACCGCAGCCAAGGTCCAGCACGGTGCAGCCGTCCAGGTCTTGTGGAATTGGCGATCCGCAACCGTAGAACTTCTTGACGATCTCCGGTTCGATGTTTTTGACGATCTCACGCAAGCGGCGGGGCATCGCATCAGAGGCGCAGCACGCGGACGTCTTCAAGTCGTCCTTGGTTTGAATGGTCTTGCCGTAGTATTCACGGATGGCGTCGTGGGCCATTTGGTTGTCGGCAGTGTCAGTCGATGGCACTTTGGGCATGGATGTTCCTTTCGGTGCTGGTACTTGCCCGTCTACAATTGAAATTCTATAGGAATGCGTCGCGATCGGCGAACCGGTGGCGTCATTGTTGAATGCGATGGTGGTCGGAGTTTATTGCAGAGATTTGGATCGGTACTCGCGTCAAACACAGATCGTCAAGTTGCCAATGGTACCCGCTTGAGATTAATGCTGAATGTCGCGTGAGCTAGCCGACGTTCTTTTGGCTCTGGCGACGGGAGTTGCTCTTGGCTGACGGTAGGGCGGCAGGGACCGATTTGCTGCTGCTGGCGACCTGTTTGGCTGGTCCGCGAGTTTCCATGTCTTCCATCAGGTCGCTGACCAGCATGCGGAGTTCCTTGGCCCGCTGAAGCTTGGTCGTGCGGCGTCGGCCCACGGTGCTGATGAGTTTGTCGTAAGCGATCATCCGATCGACGATGGCCAGAAGTACGCTCGCCGTCCGCGTCGAAATGACCCCGAGGCGTACTTCGCGGTAGACGTTTTCAAGAGCATTGACGATGCCGTCGGTGTTGGCCAGCGTCTTGAGGTAGCCTTCCGGAAGGGCGGCGAGTTGTTGCTTTTTGGCTTCGCGCTTGGCGGCAGAGGCTGCTCGAATGCGGGCTGAAATTTCCGGATCGTGGAAGTTGCAGAAGTCGGAACCATGGGCTTTTCGACATCGACACCGCCGACCCACGCGCGTTTGAGCGGCGCACCGGTCGTTGACCCGCAGACTTCGCGGACGTGTACTAATCGCTTTGACCTTTGTTTGGGCTGGGGACTTGGTGACGTTGTTACCGGAAACGGCTTCCCATAAGAGCATGGCGCGACTCCATTCGCCTCTTTGAAAATGCAGGTATGAAACTACCTATACAATACTAGCAACGGTGATTGTTTCAAGTCCAATGTTGAATTGCTTCAGAATCATTCGTTGCCGAATTACTGACAGACTGAAAAGTAAATACGCCACAAATCATATGGTGTGAAATGTGGCGCGGTAGGTTGTACTTGCATGTGATTTGTTGTGCCGGTCCCGATTCTATGCAGGCATTGGGCGACCCATCGTGATGGTGTCCGCCGGAGCATGGTCCTCATGCGAATGACCGGTGTCCAGGTCCGGCGATTCGCCTTCGAAGTATTCGTGTTCATCGACACGCTCTTCACCGAATCGAACAAGTCGGGCACTGTTGAAGATGACAAATGCCGTCGCAATCGTGTGGGCTACGGCGGCCATGATCGGTTTAAACACGCCCCAGATCGCCAGCGTCTGCGTCACCACAATAAACACCACGCCGAAAATCAGGTTTTGCCAGATGACTTTGGTCGTCGCACGCGAGAGTTTGACGAGGAATGGCAATCGCGAAAGGTCGCTGTTGAGCAGGGCGACCGACGCCGAATTGATCGCCACGTCGCTACCGGCTGCCCCCATCGCCACGCCCATATCGCCAGCCGCCAATGCGGGGGCATCGTTCACACCGTCACCCACGACCATCACGCGGTGGCCTCGTTTTTTCAAATCGTCTACAAGAGTCAGCTTTTCTTCGGGTAGAACCTCGGCTTGAACCTCTGTACAGCCCATCTCGGCGGCTACGCGTCGGGCAACGGACCATTTGTCGCCCGTGACCATCGACAGATGTTTGACGCCCAAGGTACGCAATTCATCGATCGCCTCACGGGCATCGCCGCGGGTCTTGTCTTCCATGCCGATCCAGCCCATTGGTTGTCCGCCACGGGTGACGTACAGCACGCTGACTCCTTCAGGCTCGGCATATTTTGAGTCGTCCAAGGCGCTCATGTTGACCCCGGCTGACTCCATCCAGGATCGACGACCCACCATGATCTCAGTGCCGTCGAGACTGGCAACGACGCCCTGGCCCATCGATTCTTTGAATCCGTCGCCATGTCCCAGTTGGATGTTGGCATCGCGAGCGATGTTGACTACGGCGCGGGCTGCGGGGTGCTTGCTGAATTGCTCGACCGAAGCCGCCGCATGAAGCATCGCCGCGCCGTCGACACCTTCAATCGGACGAAGCTGCGTGACCGAAAGCTCGCCGGTGGTCAGTGTACCTGTCTTGTCAAACACAACTGCGGTCAAGTTTCGGGCATATTCCAATTGAATAACGTTTTTGATGAGGATGCCCAGCCGCGAGGCACAACTCAGTGCCGCGACCATCGCAGTCGGAGTGGCCAGTACGAGGGCACACGGGCAGGCTACGATCAACATCGTGATCGCCTTCTCCATCGCGACCATTTTGTCTTCGGTGAAGTACCAGACGATGCCCGCCAGCATGACGATGGTTGGCGTATACCAACCTGCATAGCGATCGATGAGTCGCATCAGTGGGATGCGGGTGCGTTCAGCTTCCATAATCAGGTGACGCACGCGACCGAGCGTCGTGTCTTCGCCAGCCTTGGTGACGCGAATGTCAATTGCACCGGTCAGGTTGCTCGTTCCGCCGAAGACTTCGTCGCCGACAATCTTGTCGGCTGGCAACGATTCACCGGTGATGTTGGCTTGGTTGATGGAAGACTCGCCGCGGATGATTTCACCGTCAGCCGGGATGTTGTCGCCCGGACGGACACGGATAATCATGCCAGCCCTAAGCTTCATGGATTCGATTTCGACTTCGGAACCGTCGGCATTGATGAGATGGGCTTTGGGCGGGGTGAGTCGCAACAATCCTTCGATCGACGCTCGGGCACCGAGTGCCGTCCGCGTTTCGATCAAGTTGGAGATAATCATAAAAAACGCGATGACGCCGGCTTCCTGATATTCACCCAGTGCGATGGCCGCCGCGATGGCCAGTGCGACCAATTCGTCCATGTGCATCTCGCCGCGAATCAGGTGGGTGATGGCGTGCCAAAGGAGCGGGATGCTCAACAGGCAAGCCCCAACCAGCGCCAGGACATCGACGTGCGGGTTGACCAGGTTGCCATGGGCGTCTCGGATGCGCGAATCGAACACGTACTCGGCGACGAACGAGGCGATGATGAGCATTCCGCCCATCAAAGTCGCATAAAACAGTGCCTCACCGCGTTTGGTTTCCTGCTCGACCGAACTTTTAATATCGAAATGGGCCATCGGTGGTTCAAACTCCTTTGCCTTGCCCGAATAATTGGGTTAGGGACCGATTCTTGAATACTGCGTTAAATATCATACCTATAAGGATTTAGTCAGCAACCCGGGGTGGGGTTGGGGCGACTGCATATATTACGTCACGGTTTCGCCGGTGGTTCGATGAGGGTTTGAGCCTGGCAAATCCCACATTTGGCCCCGTCTCAGACTGGGCGTCGGTTCCTCAAATTGGACCGTCTTTCGACGTTCGTACGTGGGGAACGAAGTACTCGATTCTCGACAAATCCGGGCGCAAATACAGATCGATTGACAATTTTGGGCTGGTTGTCGGATGGGTGACACAACCGGACACAGGAATCAACTGCAACCGCACCGATCAGCCGCTTCATCGTCCGAAAGATGTGTTATGATTGGAGCAGTGAATGGACCGGAACCAAATCAATACGTCGCAAGCCGACGATTTTCAACTGACTTTGAAGGAATCAACATGATGAAAAAACGAACGTCTGCATCTTTCGCCACACTCTTTAGCTGCATGATGTGCGCCAATTTTGTTCTGTCAGCCAATGTGCGGGCGGCTGAGTTTTCGCTGATCCGCGCCGTGCCCGACGATGTGTTTCTGGTCGTATCCGCGCAGCACAATCCTGAGCGGCAATTCCTGAACGAGTATTGGGACGATGTAGCTCAGACATTCATGGACACCGGCATCTGCGAAGACGCGATGACAATGCTCGGTTCGGCGATTGGCGAAGATGAGATGAACGAAGTCAATCGCATCAAGGACAAAGCCCAAAAGCTCATCAATGGCGTCGATTGGGATGACCTGGGCAATCACAACTTCGTCTTTGCAGAACGGTTTGGCGAGCCGCAGATCAAGGGCTCAAACGTCAACATGGGTCCGCCGGACCTCATCTTCATGTTTAGCGGCGGGACTTCGTCTGACAAGAACTACGAAGGTCTGGTGGCGATCCTCAATGGAATGATCGAAGAGATCAACACGGCCGCCGAGTCAGAGGTGTTGCAGGTTGAAGTGTCTGAATTGAAGGGTGCCAAGATCACGGGTTGCAACTTCACCCGTCAGGTTCCGGGCGCACCACCCATCACGCTGGCGATCACGCAGCGCGATGAAGTCATCATTATTTCACTCAATGACAGTCTGCGAAACAACGCGATTGAACTTTTGGCTGGCGATAAGTCCGTCAAATGCATTGCTGACAGCAATCGATTCAAATCCGGATTCGCTGACCTGGCGGCCCCCGAAGATGAACTGGTGTTTTTCGACATGCAGGCGATGCTCAACCCCATTCGCAAGTCCATCGACGTCTCAATGGGCCAGAATGGCGCTGGCCGGGCGAACGACCACATCGTCAATTCGGTCAGAACGGGAGAGGCTTATCAGGTCTGTCAGCAGGCATGGGAATCGTATGAGCAAAAGGACTACGCCAAGGGATTGGAATTGGCCAAAAAAGCCCAATCCATGGCCCCCGGTGACTCGCGTGTGCTGTATGCCGTCGCGTGTTTTGAATCGCTCAATGGCAACAAGGACGCAGCGATCGAAGGGTTGGAGAAAGCAGTACATGCCGGTTTCTACGCGCCGCATCACATGGCCTCCGATCCCGACCTCGACGCCCTCCGCGATCTGCCAAAGTTCAAGGAAATCGTCGGACACGCCACGCTCAAAGCTACGGAGTTGACCAAGAAGGACGCAGGTTCAAATGATGAAGGTGCGATTCGTCTGGTTAATCGTTTGATGGATTTGCCCGGCATGATCGATTTTACTGCCACCACGTCGCGCACCGAAGGTCATTCGGTCTATACCGATTCGCGCATTGCACTTATCGATGGCGCCGAAGAGAAACCATTCTATCCGGTATTCGCTTGCCAGAACTGCAAGACGAGCGTCGCAGATTTCGACAAGTACCTCCCGAAAGAAACCAAGTCGTACGAGGTCATCAGCGCCATCGATCTCAACGCCTTCTACAAATTCATCGAGGACTCGTTCAAAACATATGGCGAAGATGGCGAGATGGCCTGGAGCGAGTGGGAAGGCATGCAGGAGCAGTTTTCATTCGACGTCAAAAAGGAAATTTTGAGCTGGTTTGAAGGTGGGGCTGCCAACGTCATGCTGGACGATGGCGGTTGGGTTTCGGTGATGAATGTGACCGATGCGGAGTTCGCCCAAAAGCAGGTGAGTCGCGGCGTTGAATTCATGACAACCAAGGTTGGTGAGTTGGCTCAGCAGAACCCCATGATGGGCATGATGGCCATGCGTAGCGCACCCGTCAGCCACGACACACTGACAGGATTTGAAACGCTGTACATGCAGATGAACCCGATGCCGGTGGCTGTCTGGGGCATCGCCGATGGAAAGCTGATCGCCGGTTCGTCGATTGACGCCATCGAGATGTGTCTGGAAACCGCGAAGGGCAATCACCCGGGTATAACCAAGAACGCGCGAGTGATGGCCGAAGCGATTGTTCCAGAAGGCGATTTCTTCTCCGCGACGCTTAAGGATCAACGCAACATGGGCAAGGATCTCCAAGCCGTCATCGGTATGGTGTCCATGATCAGCGGAATGGCACCCATGGCCATTCCCGATCCCGAGGTGCGAGGCGTTATCGGCAAGATCGCTGGCATGATTTCCAAACTCATGCCGGTGGCTGGCAAAATCGACTTCTTCAAGTCCACCTCGACCTGCACGACGTTCGACGGCCAAAACTTTTGGACGAAGCAGGTGACACACTATGTCAGTCCCGAGGATCGCAAAGTAGCCAGCACGCAGTAGGGACACGAGTCATCGAACATGATTCCAATGCCCGGTTGGTGAGCCATCATCAATCGGGCATTTTCATGCGCTGCCCAATCGAATTGCAGCCGTACACCATCATGATCGCTAGAGGAAGATGGTCACATGTCAAGGCATGCTGAAACCCGATTGTGCAAGTTGACGTATGGGCTTGCCACAGCCAACGAGTTCAAATCTGAGTGATTGACTCCCATCTCGAGCCAGCATTGAGATCAAAAACGCCTTTTCTGGCTTGTATAGAGAGATTCCAGGCACGCGCGGTCGTTCTTCGCATGGTCTGATCTTTCTTGAATTAAAGGACCACTGGCCGATGAGACGATGGACTCGGCTTGTTTCGTCCTGTAGAATTACAGAGATTCTGTACGAATCAGCTTTGTGGAATGATGTGAGTCGGCTGGGTGTATTGCAGTCGCAACGGAATGCCTCAATCCAGTTTCGCTTCCGCAGTTGAAGCAGATGACGGTTGGCTCAGCAATTTCGAAGCTGGCAAAAGTTTTAGTAGGGAGAAATATCATGGCCGTCAGACAACACATCAAAGTTCTCGTGGTTGACGATGAACCGTCCATCGCCGAATCAGTGGGCGTGATGCTCAACGATGCCGGGTATCGTTCCCTCGTTCACAACAATCCGGTCGATGCCGTGCGAACCGCAGAGAGAGAGGCTGTGCAGATCGCAGTGTTGGATTTGCGCATGCCCGAGATGAGCGGTGTGGATCTGGTCGATCAACTCATGAACATCGATCAACGTATCTGCTGCATCATGATGACAGCATTTCCGGATTTGGAATCTGCGCGAGAAACCATGCGCCGCGGTTCGTGCGACTACATCGCCAAACCGTTCAAGAAGGAAGAGTTGCTGGCCTCGGTCGAACGTGCCTGCCAGCGCCTTGGGCTGATCTATCGATCGGAAAGCGACCTCAACAGCCTCATCGGCCAACGCATTCGAGCCGAACGCCTCCGCCAGAATTTAACCTTACGCCAAGTATCACAACGTTCCGACCTCACCACGTCGCAGCTATCCCAGGTAGAACTCGGAAAGAACGCTGCATCGCTATGGGCGCTGGCAAGAATCAGCAACTCATTGGGAATGCAGTTGTCATTGCTTTTGCACGGGTTATAGGCAAGTGTAGGGTGCGGCTCAGCCGCACTGTATTGCTGTAACTCATCCGGTGCGTCAGGGAAGCACCCTACCACTACCATTAAGCACTTCGACCATGAAATCATTTCGCAAAGAGCTTTGGTTTGAGGTGCCTTCGCGGCGGGGATTTGTGAACATTACCCGCGACGTGCAGGATGCGATTGACGAGAGCGGGGTTCGGGAGGGGCTTTGCCTGGTCAACGCGATGCACATCACGGCCAGCGTGTTTATCAACGACAATGAGAGCGGGCTTCATCACGACTATGACAAGTGGCTGGAGCAACTTGCCCCGCACGAACCGATCGATCAATACCGCCACAACGATACCGGCGAAGACAATGCCGACGCGCATTTGAAGCGGCAAATCATGGGACGCGAAGTGACGGTGGCGATCACCGAGGGGCGGCTGGATTTCGGTCCGTGGGAGGCGATCTTCTACGGCGAATTCGATGGCCGACGTCGCAAGCGGGCGCTGATCAAAATCATCGGTGAGTGACAGGGGAACGTTCAATGGCCAAAGGCAGGAATGCATCCAAGAAGACGGCATTCAAACAGCGATTCGGCGCTCACATGTCGGTGGCTGGCGGGCTGGAAAACGGTTTTGCCGAGGCGAAGCGGGTGGGTTGCGATTGCCTTCAGATCTTCGTTAAAAATCAAAAGCAATGGAATGCGAAACCGCTGACCGATGACGTGATCAAGCGATACAAAAATGCCGAGGCGGAATGCGGAATCGAACCTGTGGTGGCGCATTCCAGCTACCTGATCAATCTCGGTTCGCCCAAGTCCGAACAGTTTGAAAAAAGCGTTAATGCCTTGGTCGATGAATTGGGGCGTTGTGAAGCGCTGGGTGTCAGTGGACTGGTGCTGCACCCCGGGGCGCACATGGGCGAAGGTGTTGATGCCGGCATCAAGCGCATCAGCCGCGGGATCGATCAAGCCCACAAACGGACCAGGGGTTTTGCAACGCGCATCCTGCTCGAGTCAACAGCCGGTCAGGGCACAGCCATTGGACACCAAATCAGCGAACTTGGCGCCATTCTCGAATCCATTAATGCCCCCGACCGCGTAGGCATCTGCCTCGATACCTGCCACCTGTTTGCGGCTGGCTATGATTTGCGCGACGAGGGTGAGTACGACAAGATGGTGGGGGAACTAAAGAAACACGTCGGCTTGAAACGCATCGAGTGTATCCACACGAATGATTCCAAAGGCGACTGCGGCAGCCATCTCGACCGCCACGAACACATTGGCAAAGGCAAGATCGGATTGAAAGGCTTCCGCAATCTGTTGAACGACAGCCGCCTCGCACAGGCCATGCGTATCCTCGAGACGCCCAAAGGCACCGACGGCCGCAACGCCGACTACGACAAAGTCAACCTCGGAAAGTTGCGCCGACTCGTCCATTAGCATTGCACACCTGAAGGATGACCAAAAACGTGTTGGTTGATCGTGTGCAATGGCTGTCGAGATGGGGAATTCACCTCAAGTTCGAGGGGCGCCTGACTCGTTCGCAACTCATTTTAGAATTCACTGACGGATAGCAATGGTTTGCAGCGCGATTGTTGCGGATTCGTTGCGCCAAGCCGTCGATCTTGTCGATAGATTGGCGTAGCGCGTCCAATTCCCAAGGAACCCAATGGCATGAACAACCCAGAACAATACAAGATCGGATTGGACGCCTGTCCGACACCGATCATCCTGGTTTCATCGGGCGGTGTTGTTGTACGGACAAATTCTCGACTGGATAAGCTGTTCGGATATGACCGAGGTGAATTGATCGGTAGATCGGTCGAGATTTTGGTTCCGGAAGATATCCGGCCTTATCATCCGGATCTGCGCGATGCGTACTTTGATGTCCCGACGACTCGCCGCATGGGGACAGGGCGTGACTTGAACGGAGTCCGCAAGGATGGCGAAATGATTCCCGTCGAGATTGGTCTCGACCCAATTGATTTCCATGGCGACCTTATGGTCATGGTTTCGGTCCTTGACATTCGAGAACGCAAGCGAGGCGAGGTCATGATTCGGCGGGCGATGGATGCGGCAACCAGCGCAATGATTCAAGTCGATGAAAATGGACGGATAGAACTGGTCAACGAATCGACCGAAATCCTGTTTGGATACACCAAGGACGAATTGCTTGGGATGAGTATTGAGATGCTTGTGCCCGAGCGATATCGGAGGAAGCACGCGGTGTATCGTTCGAGCTATCAGACGAACCGGGACAAGCGCGCGATGGGGGGAGGTCGGGAACTATTCGGACTGCGAAAAGACGGTACCGAATTCCCGGTTGAAATCGGTTTGACACCCATCGAAGGGATGAGTGGCAATTCGACCATGGCAACAATCAATGACGTGACTCGCCAAAGAGAAGTCGAACGTCAAATCAAGGAGACCAGCGAGCGACTCAAGTTGGCCAATGGCGAACTTCAGGAATTTGCCTATAGCACGTCGCACGATCTCAAAGCTCCGTTGACATCCATTGCAGGATTGTTGAGTTATTGCGGAGACGATTTGGAGAATGGCAAGATTCATGAAGTGCAACACAATATCGTCCGCGCGAAAGCGCTTACGGAAAGGCTTGCGAAACGAATCGAAGACATGCTTGCACTGGCCAAGGCTGAAGATTTTTCGAATAAGAAATCGAATGTGGACGTCGCCTCGACTGTGAACGATGTGTGGAACGCTCTTGAGCAAAATGGTGTGAAGTTGGAGACGTCCTTCCGGCATGCAGAACCGTTTCAAACCGTCTCCACCCGTTTTGTCGTAGTGCTGGAAAACTTGTTGTCCAATACAATCAAGTACCGCGATCCTGAGAAAATTAACAGGTTTGTTCAGATCGAAACCTGGAGCGAAAGTAATTCATTTTTCATGACCGTTGCCGACAATGGTATTGGGATACCCCCAGAACACCGGTCAAAGTTATTCGGGCTGTTCCAACGCATCGCAAATAGCGACAAGCCAGGCAGCGGTCTCGGCTTAGCGCTTGTCAAAAAGCACATTGCGATGCTTCACGGCGAAGTGTCTTTCGAGTCCCATGATGATATGACCGTCTTCAAAGTGCAGTTGCCCCAGGCAGAAGTCCATGAACTCGAGTTGGCATCAGGTGGTGTGGCATGAACTTCAAAATTGTTGTCGTCGATGATGACGATGTCGACCGTTACCTTGTTCAACGGGCGCTGGCTGCTTCAAGCCTTGAAGCCGAGTTGATTGAGTACCAAGCCGGCGACCTCTTTGTTCAAGCGGTGACTGACCCGAATCGACGACTTGCCGAAATGGGGTCGACGCCGCCTCCTATACTGGTGCTGCTTGACGTCAACATGCCTCGGATGTCCGGATTCGACGTACTTCGAATCTTGGAAAAAGAAGTCAAAGAAAACGATCTTGTGGTGGTGACGATGTATTCCTCTTCAGACTATGCACAGGATCGAGCGGACGCGGAGAAATACAGTTTTGTAAAGGATTTCTTGGTCAAACCCATCACGGCGGAAAAGCTCGAACACCTTGCAAACAGTATATTTGGAGTTTGTCACTAAATGCCTGGAGTCACTTTGCCTCAGGCTTGCTGTCTGACGATTGGGGTCGAATTGAGTGGTGCCTAACGATGCGGATGACGCA
Source organism: Alphaproteobacteria bacterium (assembly GCA_028285105.1). GTDB lineage: Bacteria > Planctomycetota > Phycisphaerae > UBA1845 > UBA1845 > UBA1845. Next base: position 584,166 of record JANQQE010000011.1, on the reverse strand, counting down.
GGATACCATCGTTGCCCACAGGAGTTTGACGGGTAGGACTCGCCCTATCTTAGCTTATTTTTCAATTCGCCTAATACCGTAAGCGCTTGCATGGGCGTTAGATGATCGAGATCGATCGCGGCAAGCGCCTTGACAATTTCTTCTGACGGGTCGGCGAAGAGCATCATCTGGTCTGTCGATTTGGTTTTTTGCGTGGCTAGTTTGGTGGTTTGCGATTCGCGAGCAAAGCCCTGGTGGAGTTCTTCCAGGATGGTTTTGCTTCTGTCGATGACACTCCTTGGCACTCCGGCCATCCTTGCGACGTGGATGCCGTAGCTTTTGTCCGTCCTGCCCTCGACGATCTTGTGCAGAAAGACGATGCGGTTGTCCTTGCCGTCGGCATCTTCGTATTCGCGGACGGCGACGCTGTGGTTGTGAACGCCTTTGAGCAGGTCGGCTAACTCGGTCATCTCGTGGTAGTGGGTGGCGACCATCGTGCGACATTGGATCTTGTTGGCCAGGTGTTCGGTGATCGCCCATGCCAGCGACAGTCCGTCGAATGTGCTGGTGCCGCGTCCGATTTCGTCGAGTATGACCAGCGAGTTCTTGGTGGCTGTGTTGAGGATGACAGCCGCCTCGGTCATTTCGACCATGAACGTCGATTGCCCGCGCGAGATTTCGTCCGACGCACCAACACGGGCGAACACCTTGTCGATCGGGGCGAACGTCATCTTGTCGGCTGGCACATATGAACCCGTCTGGGCGAGCAATCCAAGCAGGGCGACTTGCCTTATATACGTGCTTTTACCGGCCATGTTGGGACCGGTGATAATCATCAGGCGGCTGGCGTCGGTATCGAGTTTGCAATCGTTGGGTACGAACGATTCGCGCATCATTGCATCGAGTACGGGGTGGCGTCCTTCGACGATTTCGAGTTGGCCGTATTCTGCGATTTCGGGGCGAACGTAGCGGCGCTGGACGGCCAATTCTGCCAGAGACGATGTCGTGTCGAGAATGCCAATGGCGTCGGCGAGGGCTTGGAGTTCGCTGAGTTTGCCTGCGGCTTGTGCTCGTAATTCTTCGAAGAGTCGCGATTCGAGTTCGACGGCTTTGTCCGATGCAGTGAGGACCTGCTGTTCGAACTGTTTGAGTTTATCGGTGATGTAGCGTTCGGCGTTCTTGATGGTTTGCTTGCGTACAAAGTCGGGCGGAACGTTGCCGCGGTTGGCATTTGAGATTTCGATGTAGTATCCGAATACTTTGTTGAATCCGACCTTGAGCGTGGCGATGCCGGTTGCTTCGACGAGTTCGCGCTGATATTCGGCTAGGAACTGTTGACCATTGCTGCGGATATTACGTAGGTGATCGAGTTCTTCATTATAACCCGAAGCAATCACACCGCCGTCGCGAAGTGTGGGAGCCGCCTCTCCGTCGATCGCACGAACCAGCAAGTCGGCAAGTTCGTCAAGACCATTCATAGCCACCCGAGCCGACTCAAGCATGGGCATGCCGATGTCGGTTAGGCGCTCGCGAATTTCCGGTAGGCGACGCAGCGTTTCAGAAAGGCTGACCAGGTCGCGCGGACTGACGCGTAGCAGGGCGATGCGGGCGGCGATGCGTTCGACATCGGCGAGCGATTTGAGATCTTTGCGGATGCTCAGTCGCAGCGATTCGTCTGCAACGAAGACGCCGACTGAGTCTTGCCGATTGCGGATGGCCGCAGGGTCGATGAGCGGGCGGCAGATCCAGTCGCGCAGGCGACGACTGCCGATCGGGTGGGCGGTCTTGTCAATCGCTGAAAGCAAGGTGCCCTCGCGCGAACCGTCTCGAATGCTGCGTTCGATCTCCAGTGCCCGCCAGGAATTCTGATCGATGCTGACGAATTGCGAAGGGCTATGACGACGGATCGTTGTAATGTGGTCGAGCGAGGTTTTCTGCGTTTCGTTGAGGTAGGCAATGATCGCGCCAGCCGCCCGAAGGGAGAGCGTCATGCGGCCAAACCCGAAGCCTTTGAGCGATGACGTTTCAAAGTGCTCGTTGAGCGTGCGTTCGGCTTGGTGGGTGCTGAATTCGTGAATGCTACGTTGAGCGACAGAGCCGCTTAAATTTGCAGAAAGCGATTCGCAAAACGTCCGCATGTCGTCGGATGGGATGTCTTCGACGATGAGTTCTGCTGGTGCGAGTCGCACCAATTCATCCATCGCACCGACGGTGATCGTGTCGTACACATCGAATCGACCCGACGCCAACTCAACTGTGGCCAGTCCAATCGATGTGCCTTCGACGCAGACGGCGGCCAAGACGTTTTGCGAATGTTCGTCGAGTAAATTCTCGTCTGTCAGCGTTCCAGGGGTGACGATGCGCACCACTTCGCGTTTGACGACACCCTTGGCTTCCTTCGGATCTTCGACTTGTTCAGAAATCGCCACGCGAAAACCGGCATCGACGAGTTTGCGCAGGTAGTTGTCAAGCGCGTGATACGGAATGCCAGCCAACGGAATCGGGTTCTCGCCCTTGTTGCGGGCGGTTAACGCAATGCCGAGTATTCGAGAGGCCGTCTCTGCATCCTCCCAAAACAACTCATAAAAGTCGCCCATCCGAAACAGCAGGATCGCATCACCGACTTGGGCTTTCTGATCGACGTACTGCTGCATCGCCGGTGTGAATTTGGGCGCAGCTTTCTTAGACTTTGATTTGCGGGCAGTCGTACTCACGTTTCAATACGCCCCAACTAATCGGGTGCCCCATCCTTTCAGGGTGGGGGACTGACAGGCAACGGTTCGCTTCGGAAACTTCCTAGTCGTTCAAATCGCGGGCACCGTCCACCACGCGGTCCCAATCAAACGCGGGACCCGGATCGGTCTTGTGCGTGGTCACGTGATAGTGTCCGATGAGTCCACTGAAATCGGCGATCTCCGATTTGTCGAATGCAACGGTGCGCAATGCGCCATCGTCGGTACGTGGATAATCCAATTCGATCTTGGGCAGCACCCTGTTGAGTGCCGCGGTCAGTCTAATGAGCGAATTGTACTGCGCGTCGGTCAGATCGTATTGAATAAGGTCCTCGCCTTGTATGTTGCCTTTCACCGGTTCGTCGCGGGCGGGGCGGGCAACGTAGTCGGTTGTGCGGATACCGGTTCGTTTCATCCATTTTGGCAGGGTGACGAAAGGCCGTCCGTCGTCATCCTTCGAGTACCATTTGTTCAGCGTCTTCATGTTCTTGTACGCACCGATGTTGGCAATTTCGATACCGATACTGCGATCGTTGGCGCTCCCAGCATGCCAGGCGCGTTCTTTTACATCAAGCGTCTGGTAGATCGTGCCGTCGAGGTCAAGCATGAAGTGAACGCTCAAACCGCGCAGATCGTGCAACACCTTGAAGCATTGTCGCGAAGTCCCGCATACGTCGTAGTGAATCACGAACAGATCGACATGTTCCTGCAACTCTTCAAGCGACCAGCCGTTGGATTGAACGTCGGCATGAACGTCGGGAGGAAGGTGCCTGCGAATTGAGGAGTAACGATTGGGCTTGGGGTTCTTCTGACGTTTGGGATGCATGACCTTGGGGTCAAACTTACACTCGACACGGTACGCATCGTAGCCACCCTCGTCCATCCACAGCACGACTGGTGCGCCCGTGTGGAACAGTTGACCCGCAACGACGATCTCATCGCCAGCGCGTTCAAGTCGCTCGCCCGGTGCAAAGCCTTGCGGTTCGAGACAACCGGCTAGCATCGTCAATGCCGCAACCGCCGACACTCTAAAACCCAATTGCGCGATGGTCTTTGTATTCTTGTGCATCTATATCCTCTCTGGGTGAATCAAAGTCTTCTAATTGTGTTCGCTAACGCCGAGACCGGGTTGATCTCCCGGCCGCACGACTCCGGCCTCTTGAATCAAACCCGTAAACGGATCGTCGGCGAGCAGCAGATGCCCGTCAAGGTCCACGTAATCGACTTCCGATGCAATCTGGGCGGCGGCTGACACGCCCAGCGACGTTTCGACCATGCACCCAAGCATGATTTTCATGTCGAGGCTGCGGGCAAGGGCGATCATCTTTCGCGCTTCGCAGATGCCTCCGCACTTTGAAAGCTTGATGTTGATCCCGTCGTACACGCCAGCAAGTGCTGCAACGTCGGACGGTTTGGCGCTGTCTTCATCGGCGATTAGAGGGATGGGCGACATTTCCCGTGCATCACGGATTACGTCGAATTGATGGGTTGTCGTGGGTTGCTCGATGAGTTCGAGATCAAACGGCGACACTTCGCCAATGCGATGCGTCAGTTCGGCTGGCTCCCACCCGCAATTGGCATCGACGCGGATTTTCTTGTCGGGTGCGAGTTTGCGTAGTTCCGTCAGCGTTTCGACATCGTTGGGCATGCCGACTTTGATCTTGAGAATGTCAAACCCGGCTGCCTCAGAGACTTTTTGCGGAAGCAGGGCGATGGCGTCGATGCCGATGGTCATGGATGTCGGTTGGATTTTTGAAGGGTCGTAACCATAGAGCTGCCAGACGGGTTTGCCTTCGCGCTTGCCCCACAGGTCATGCAATGCCATGTCGACAGCCGAGACTGCCGCCCGGTCGTCGTCAAATTTTTCGAGCAAACTTTCGACGATGGATTCGATGTTATCCGGATTGTCGCCGAGCAACGGTTGCATTTGGGCGAGCGCGGCTTCAACGGATTCGAGCGTTTGATTGTAGAACGGCGTCGGCGCAGCTTCGCCCTTCCCGACGATGCCGTCATGTTCGATCGACACGATGGTGCGCTCGATGGCTTTACCGCCGTCGGAAACGGAGCTGCCGGCGCGCGCGATCTTGAAGGCATGTTTGGTGTGGGCGGTGATGCGGCGCCACGAGAGTTTCATCGATCGAATGTCCTAAGCACGAATTCTTATCGAGGGATATTCACGCCGCGTTCGTCGGCGATGCGCGATGCTTTTTCGTAACCGGCATCGACATGACGCATCACGCCCGTGCCCGGGTCCGCCGTCAGTACACGCTGCAATCGGGCGGCTGCTTCGTCTGTTCCGTCGGCGACGGTGACTTGCCCCGCGTGAATGCTGTAGCCGATGCCCACACCGCCGCCATGATGCACGCTGACCCAACTGGCACCGCAGCAGGTGTTGACCAGTGCGTTGAGGATCGGCCAATCGGCGATGGCGTCGGAACCATCTTTCATCCCTTCGGTTTCGCGATTGGGTGAAGCAACACTGCCGCAATCCAAATGATCGCGACCGATGACGATGGGTGCGGAGATTTCGCCACGTCTAACGAGATCGTTGAATATCAAACCCATCTTGGCCCGTTCGCCATAACCGAGCCAGCAAATGCGCGAAGGCAAGCCTTGAAACGCCACGCGCTCGCCAGCCATCCTGATCCAACGACACAGATGTTCGTTTTCAGGGAACGTTTCAAGCACGGCTTGATCGGTGCGGGTGATGTCGGCAGGGTCGCCGGATAGCGCCACCCAGCGGAATGGGCCTTGACCTTCGCAGAATAGCGGGCGGATGTATTCGGGGACGAAACCGGGAATGCCGAATGCATTTTTGACACCCGCTAATTGCGCCTGTGCTCGGATGTTGTTGCCATAGTCGAACACGATGGCTCCCGCTGCTTTCATGTCGAGCATAGCCTGTACGTGTGCGCCCATCGTTCGGACGGATTCCTTGACGTACTTGTCGGCATTTGATTTTCGCAGCGACAATGCTTCGGCGTAGGACATGCCATTGGGAACGTAGCCCTCGAGTGCATCGTGGGCTGACGTCTGATCGGTCACGACATCGGGTGTGATGTTGCGTTTGACGAGTTCGGGCAACACGTCACCACAGTTGCCGTTTAGCGCGATCGAGATGGCCTGCTTGTTGGCCTGGGCTTCTTTAACCCAATCGAGTGCTTCATCGAGATTGGCGGTCTTACGATCGACGTATCGGTCGGTGATGCGCTTGTCGATGCGGGCTTCGTCCACTTCGACGCAGAGCGCTACTGCGTCATTCATCGTCGCAGCAAGTGGTTGAGCGCCACCCATGCCACCGAGTCCGCCGGTCAAGACGAACTTGCCAGCCATCGACCCGCCGAAGTGCTCCTTGGCGCAGGCGCCGAATGTTTCATAGGTGCCTTGCAAGATGCCCTGCGTACCGATGTAAATCCAACTGCCAGCCGTCATCTGCCCGTACATCGTCAAGCCAGCAGCTTCGAGGCGACGAAATTCGTTCCAATTCGCCCACTGCGGGACGAGCATCGAATTGGAGATAATGACGCGCGGCGCATCGGTGTGCGATTTGAAAACGCCAACGGGACGCCCCGATTGCATCAATAGCGTTTCGTCGGATTCGAGCGATTGTAGCGCGCTGACGATCCGGTCGTAATCTTTCCAGCTTCGTGCAGCCCGACCCGTTCCGCCGTACACGATGAGGTCGTCGGGTTGCTCCGCAACTTCAGGGTCAAGGTTGTTCATCAGCATTCGCATGGCGGCTTCTTGCACCCAGCCTTTGCAGGAAAGGGTGTTTCCGCGTGGCGCGCGAACGGTTCTGGCTTTGGATTCGATGGATGCGGTTGTCATCGCAATTCACCTGTTTTTACTTTTTTGTAGGTCGGGTCATCGACCCGACAGTCCATCGTTATCATTGTCGGGTCGATGACCCGACCTACCGATTAGTTCAAATGTCCCAAGTCTTTTTCAATGGCGGCGACGAGGCGCTTATCGTGCAGCAGTTGCCTTGCGCAGCGAATGTCGTCACCAAACATGCGGTCCGCATCGGCATGGGGGATGTACTCACGAATAATCTTGTGAGCGATTTTCACGCCCACGCCTGGTTCAAGCGGGGCGCGAAAGTCCAACGCCTGCGCCGAACACATCGCTTCGATCGCCAATACTGTTTCGACATTGTCGAGTACCCGCCAACCCTTCGTCGCAGCCGTCGCCCCCATGCTCACATGATCTTCCTGACCAAGCGAAGTCGGGATCGAATCGACCGATGCCGGGTGACACAACCCCTTGTTTTCGCTGACCAATGCGGCGGCTGTGTATTGCGGCAACATGAATCCGCTGTTGAGACCGGTTTCCTGCATGAGAAGTTCAGGCAATCCATCGTGACCATCCAGCAACAGGAAAATACGTCGTTCGCTGATGCTGCCCAATTCTGCGATGGCGATTGCAAGATAGTCGAGTACGAGGGCGAGCGGTTGGCCATGGAATAGTCCGCCGCTGATCGTTTCGCCATCTTCAAAGATGACCGGGTTGTCGGTGACGGAAGCGATTTCGATTTCGACCACGTTGGCTGCGTGTTCGATCGCCTGGCGCGAAGCGCCATGAACTTGCGGAACACAGCGCAGCGAATATGGATCCTGCACTTTCGCACAATTTACATGCGATTCGAGGATGCGACTGCCCGCGAGCATTTTGCGGACGTTTTCGGAAGTTGCGATTGCCCCGGCGTGCGGCCGAAGTGCGTGGAGTTTTTCGACAAAGGGCTTGATGCTGCCCTGTAAACCTTCGACGGACATGCAGGCGAGAATGTCTGCTTGCTTGATCAGTCGGCGGGCACGGACAACCATCGCCGATGCGTACGCCAACATAAATTGCGTGCCATTGATGAGTGCCAAGCCCTCTTTGGATGAGAGGACCAAGGGTTCACAGTCAAGTTGTTTCAGCGCATCGGTTGCTGACATCTCGTGCCCGTCACAGCGCACGTTGCCGATGCCCAGCAGCGGAATCACCATGTGTGCAAGTGGGGCGAGGTCACCGCTTGCGCCGAGCGAACCCTGTGTCGGCACCATCGGCAGATAGTCGCGATTCAAGAATTCAACGAGTCGACGAACCGTCTCAGACCGCACACCGCTGTAGCCATAGGCCAAGGCCTGTACCTTCAGCAGCATCATGAAGCGCACAATGGCATCAGGTGCGTTCGGTCCGACACCCACCGCGTGCGACACGACGAGATTGTGCTGAAGCTGATCGATCTGCGATGCGTCGATCCGCTTGGTACAAAGGTGGCCAAATCCGGTGTTAACGCCATAGACGGCTGCATCGCCAGCCGCGATGGTCTCAATGCGTTGCCGCGATGCGTCGATTTTCCACCAGACGTTGTCGGTCACATCGATGGCGAGCGGTTTCTCCCAAGCGCAATCGAGTAATTCGAGGCCGGGAGGGTTTCCATCGAGCGTGATTGGGTGCGTTGATTGACTCACAGATACCGGTACCTGTCGGTTATCTAACATCGATCGTCGTCAAAGACGAGCGGTTGGAAACATCAGTCGCTCCAGCGATAGGATGGCCCTGACGATTCGGCATTATACAGGACGTTTCGCGATTGAACCAACGCATGACCGCGCTATTGTTGCGGAGTGGAGGTTGTGAAAAATTAGGAAAGAACTCGGTTGGACCGGTTAGCGATCGACTTCGGCTGCCCGGATGTCGATGCGGTCGCTGGCATCGTCTTCGAGTGGTTGGATGATCGTGCCGGTCCCACTGTTGCTGGAATGCGAAGATGTGGGCAACGACACCGGAGGCGTATCTGATTTTGCAGTTCCGTTGGTACTGGGGGTCGATGATTGCGGTTGTCGCCTTCCCACGCCGGGAAGGATCATGCGTAGCGCCACCGAACCCACCATCAACCGATCGCCGGAATGCAAATTGCCGAATGCTTTTCGATCGCCATCCATCTTCACCCCGTTGTTGCTGAGCAAGTCGAAAAACACCGGCTGCCCCGAAAAACTGAACAGAATCATATGGGCGCGGGACACCTTTGAGTCTTTGACGACGACATCGCAACCTTGCTTTCGTCCGACCAACCCAACAGGGCGTTCGAGGCGAATCATCTCACCGCTGCCGTTGACCTCCACACCGAATGCGTCGGCACCGGGTTCCAACGAAACGTGGGGCAGGTCGCTGAGCGTGTCGAGCGTGTACGCCGAAACGTTGACGCGCAATTCCCAGTCGGCGACGCGGACGGTGTCACCGTCCTCGAGCTTCTCGAATTGGGCTTTGAGATCGTTGAGAAATGTTCCGGTCTTGGAAACCAGATCACGCAGATAGACTTCGTCACCGGTATTTACGATTGCACAGTGTACGGCGCTGATGTCGGCAGACTTGAGTTGCAACTTGCACCCGCGACGCGAACCGATCACCGACACGCACCGCGTCAGCTCAACCTTTTGACCCTTGCCCGGCCCAGACAAGATCGTTAGCCGTACACGCGGGGCGCTTTTCGGGAGTCGCGGCGGTTTGAACCCGTCGCTTTCCCACATACTTGAACCATGTCCGGTGCTATCACTCATGACACAGTGCCCAGCCGATCAACAGTACACAACTTAATGACAGCGCTTTGTCATCCAGGTGCGCTCGCCAATGCTTGCAAAGTGTTTGAAACCCAATCGTGACAAGGTCGCAACTTCGAGCGCACGCCACATCGGGTCGGGCCTGAAAACACTTCCAGGCGACGCGATCTACAAACAAGAATCTACTAAAAACACCTAGATGTAGTTTCGACCACTTCTTACAAAGATCTGAATTAAAGCACTACAGTGTAGTTTATCCAGCGTCTACCAAGAAGTCTAGTAATCAGATCATTCTCCGCGCGGCTGTCCGTCCTTACGCGGATCGCTTGCCCCAACAAGCCCATCTTGTGTCCATTGTATGGCTTGGACGATCCCGGTGCTGTGAGAATCTGCAAACGAATGGCCGCGATCGCGCAACATTCGCTCGATGGAAACGTCGAGATTGCGATCTGAGACGATGCGATCGGGCATCCATTGGTGGTGGATGCGTGTGGCTTGAATCGCTTCCTCAAGCGACATTCCGTTGTCGATCACGTTGAGCGCAACGTTCAACACGGAAGAAATAATTCTCGGTCCGCCCGAACCACCGAGCGCGAGAACGGGTTGGCTGTTCTTGAGAATCAGCGTCGGCGTCATACATGACAGCGGTCGCTTGCCGGGTTCGACCGCGTTGCGATTGGATTGAAGCAGGTCGAACGCATTGGATTCGCCCCGTATTGCCGAAAAGTCGTCCATCTCGTTGTTGAGGATCATTCCCAATTCGTCGATCGCCGCCAGCGAGCCGAACCGAGTGTTGATCGTCTCCGTTGCAACAACCCAGTTGCCCCATTGATCGACGATGCAGTAGTGACTTGTTCCGGAATCGTTTGGCAGTTGCGGGAGATTGTCGGGTTTGGTTACCGGTGTGGCGCGGTCCGTGATATTCTTCGCCAGCGATTGAGCGTAGGCTTTTGACGTTAATCGTTCGGTCGGCACTTCTACGAAATCCGCATCGGCCAGCCAATGTGCGCGATCGGCGAATGCCCGCTTCATCGCTTCAACACGGTGGTGAATCGCCTGCGAAGGGTCGCGCTGGTAGATGGCTGGCATATCGACGAATTCCAGCATGTTCAGCGTTTCGATCAGGCAGATGCCGCCGGAAGAGGGTGGGGGCATGGTGATGATTTCGTAACCGCGATACGTGGCTTTCAAAGGTTTGCGACGGGTGACGCGGTAGGATTTGAGATCCTCCTCGGTAATGATGCCTCCGCATTCCTTCATGCGATTGGCGATACGCCTGGCAGTTGGGCCCTCGTAGAAACCGGCTTTCCCTTTTTCGGCGATCACTGATAAGAACCGCGCAAGTTCCGGTTGGACGAGTTGTTCGCCGACCTTGCGAAGATTCCCCGCGCGGAGATGCGTTTTATAGACATAGCCGCACGATTCTTTGAGTTCGGGATAGTCTTCGTAGAATTTGCTTACGATCTTGGTTGATTTGACGTAATGCGGATCGACGGGGATGCCTTGCTCAGCCATTTGGATGGCGGGCTGGATCAATGTTGACATCGGTTGTGTGCCGAATGCATCGTGGACTTCGAACATTCCCGCGACTAAACCGGGCACGCCGCAGGCTAGATAACCGCACCGACTCGGCGGCGCTTTGTCGGGATGTTCGCGGGCGAAATTTTCGAAAATATCTGCCGACGAATGAATCGGAGCGCGTTCGCGAAAGTCGAAGACATGAACGGTTCCGTCGGCCATCCGCGCGATCAAAAATCCTCCTCCGCCCATGCCGGTGCTTTGAGGTCGGGTGACACCGAGCGCGAACGAAACTGCGCACGCCGCGTCAATCGCATTGCCCCCATTTTGGAGGATTTCCAACCCGACGCGAGACGCCTCAGGATGGTCCGTCGCGACCATCGACGTTTTGCCGGTGGCGATCCACGACGGCGAGGTGGTCGGTGAACTTGCAGGTGTCTCTGCGATCAAACTCGCGCACGAAAACATTGCGAAGACGAAGCAGCCGGCCAGCCTGCATATGTACATACGGTGACTCATGTGGTCTCTGCGGTTTGGTCAGTGGGCTAAAGCGTATCCGATTTTTGTGACGGCGAATGATCCACAACAGCGACGTATGGCATCCCCAGCAGTTTTTTAATCAAGATGATTTCGCCCATGTCGTTGCCTTCGATGCGATGACCGATCCATTGCAGTATATAACTGAATATGATCAACCCAACGGGTCGCCACCAGAGACTCCACATGCCGTGCAGAAGTTGCCAACCCCCTAACAACAGGCCAAAAACGAGGATGGGGATACCGATCGCGTGCAGCCACAGCGATGCAGGATGGCGGTGACGTTCCAGCCAATTGGAGATCATTCGATGCATGGGCGCATCCTAATAAGGCAGGCCAACCCGCACAAATGGCATTTGCTTTGGCGCAAACTGAAAGGTTTCCGGGCTTCGAGGACAATCATTTGCGTGGGAATCCAAAGTTTTCTAGGATTGAGTGTTGCTTTGAAAGTGACAGGACGATAAAAGGGACTGTTCATGCTAATTTGGCATGAGCGGAACCCGTGCAGGCAGAACAGGCGATGAATGCAAGCCGTTTCAATCCAATCGCAGCAAACAGGGCAGCCGACGGCTGTCCAAGTGGCGGTTTGTTTGGATCGGATGTTCGTAATGCTGACTCCGGTAGGGCCGATGTAGTATCCGTAACCGTAGAGGGTGTAGCGGGCCTTATTAGCCTCGTAAGCATCCTTATTATTAGCCCCTTGAGGGCAAGCGGGTACGGAGAACGGTTCTAACAGGCTAACGAAAAGCCAACTTGAAACCAAAAGCCGACACCCGCGAGACGGGGGTCGGCTTTTTTTTGTTACCCAAGTTTTTGGAATGGATACTCCGACGCATGAAAGCGTCAGCCAAAAAACGAAACGAAGGATCGCAATGCCAAGTGAGTCAGCGAAAAATCAGATGAGAACCGGTTCACGGGTCGTGATCGATGCCTTAGAGCAAGCCGGCGTTTCGGTGGCGTTCGGATACCCGGGCGGCGCGATCATGCCGCTCTATGACGAACTGCTGGACACGTCGATCGATCACGTCCTCACGCGACACGAACAAGGTGCGATCCATGCGGCTGATGGTTTCGCCCGCTCGACCGGGCGCGTTGGGGTTTGCATTGCAACATCCGGTCCTGGTGCGACCAACCTGGTGACGGGGATCTGCACCGCTCAGATGGATTCATCACCGGTCCTCTGCATCACCGGACAGGTTCCTTCAGCACTGATCGGTACCGATGGTTTTCAGGAAGCTGACGTTCTCGGCGTGGTGACGTCGATCACCAAGCAGGCCTATTTGGTTCGGTCGGTGGACGACCTGCCGCGGGTGATGGCTGAAGCGCTCTTCATATGCACGAGTGGGCGGCCCGGTCCGGTGCTGGTGGACATCCCCAAGGACGTTCTGATCGCATCGACCAGTAAGACGTGCGACCCGGTGACCAGTCTTCCCGGGTATCAGCCGGCACCCAAACTCAAGGCAGACGCGATCAAGGACGCCCACAAATTACTGAAGGAAGCGAAACAGCCGGTGTGCATCGTCGGCGGTGGTTGCCGTTTGTCCGACGCGACTCAGTTGTTTCGCGAATGGTGCAACAAGACGCAGGTGCCGGTCATCACCACGTTGATGGGGTTGGGTTCGACCGATCCGAATTATGAAGGTTGGCTGGGTATGCCCGGGATGCATGGTTTGCGTCGGGCAAATCGTGCGATCGTCGATTGCGATCTGATCGTGGCGCTGGGCATTCGATTTGACGACCGCGTCACCGGCAAGTTGGCTGCGTTCGCTCCGGATGCCCGTATTGTTCACGTGGATATCGACGAGGCCGAGTTGAGTAAACTCGTCAAGGTCGAAGTTCCGGTGCATGCCGATCTGAACGAAGCGTTGTCCGAATGGAACGAACTGCTTTATCAGGATCCGATCGATAAGTTCAATGCCTGGCAGAAGCAGGCGATGGATGTCGGCGATGGTTTACAGATCAATGACGCCCACGATGCGGATAATATTCCGCCAACGGTGCTGCTTGACGAGGTGCTGGAGATGATCGGTCCGGATGCGATCGTCACCACCGACGTCGGTCAGCATCAGATGTGGGCGGCGCAGCGCGTTCGGTGTAGTGATCCGAAGAACTGGGTCACTTCGGGTGGCGCGGGCACGATGGGATATGGTCTGCCGTCGGCGATGGGCGCGCAGATGGCCCGTCCGAACGATCGTGTGCTGGCGATCTGCGGTGACGGCGGATTTCAGATGACGATGGCCGAACTCGCTACCGTCGCCCGTTGCAAACTCCCGCTCAAAATCCTGCTGATGGACAACAAGTACCTGGGCATGGTTCGTCAATGGCAGGAGTTGTTTTTCGAAAATCGTTACAGCGCTGTCGATTTGTCCGACAACCCGGACTTCGCGGCGCTTGCTCGTGTTTATGGACTTGAAGCATTTAAGCTCGATCACGTTGACGAAATGTCGTCAACATTGGCGGCATGGTGGAACTGTGAAGGTCCGGCATTGCTGCATGCCGTTTGTCACCTGGAAGAAAACGTGTTTCCTATGGTGCCCGCCGGTGCGGGACTTGGGGACATGGTGGAGTCAGCCTAATGGAAATCCTTACGTTCGCACTACATCTGCACCGCATGTCGATCTTGCCCAAGATTCTGATGCTCTGTCAGCGCCTCGGTGGCGAGGTGACGTATGTTTCTGCCGCCGACGGTCGGGCCAACATCGTGGTTGCAGCACCGAAAGATGCATCGCATCGCTTCGCGCCGCAGATTCGCCGTTTGATCGACGTGCTCGAACTGACCGAGTTGCACGCGGTTGGGTTGGCAGATGCCGATGAGCAATCGACGCAGGAACGCCTGCGCCACACAGCATAGTTAAGCGTTGCAGAGTCTACGCGTTTGCAAGCGCGTAGGGTGGGCCGTGCCCACCGCCGTTCGTTGCGCTACGAAAAGTTTGGTGGGCATGGCCCACCCTACGAATAACCCTTGAAAACTCGATGGGAACGTATCAATGAAAGTGCTTTACAACAGTGACAGCAACCCGAAGGCCCTCGCGGGTAAACGAATCGCCGTACTCGGTTTTGGTTCGCAAGGTCACGCCCACGCGATGAACCTGAAAGACAGTGGTGCCGACGTGGTCGTGGGCCTGCGCGCTGGCAGCAACAGTCGCGCGAAGGCGGAGGCAGCCGAACTCGAAGTATTTGATACGGCAGAGGCTGTGCGACAGGCTGACGTCGTGATGGTCCTGATTCCCGACGAATTGCAGCCGGCAACCTTTGAGCAAGACATCGCCCCGAACCTCCGCGACGGTGCATACCTCGCGTTCGCCCACGGGTTCTGCATTCATTTCAAAAAGATCGTTCCCGACGCTTCGGTCAATGTGTTCATGGTCGCGCCGAAAGGTCCGGGGCATTTGGTTCGCAGTGAATTTGAAGCGTCCAACGGCGTACCTTGTCTGCTTGCAGTGCATCAAGACCCTTCGGGTGACGCACGCGAAGTTGGGTTGGCGTATGCATGTGGTGTCGGTGGCGGTAGGGCTGGCGTTCTGGAAACCAGTTTCCGTGAAGAAACTGAAACGGACCTCTTTGGCGAACAAGCTGTTCTGTGCGGCGGACTCAGCGAGCTGATTCGTGCCGGATTCGAAACGCTGATCGATGCCGGCTATGCGCCGGAGATGGCCTACTTTGAATGCCTACACGAAGTGAAGCTGATAACGGACCTGATTCACAAGCATGGCATTACCGGTATGCGTAAGTCGATCAGCAACACGGCTGAGTATGGCGATTTGTCACGCGGTAAACGGGTGGTGACGGAAGACACGCGAAAAGCGATGAAGCAAATCCTCTCCGAAATTCAGTCGGGCCGTTTCGCAGACGAGTGGATGGCCGAGTGCGCCAACGACAAACCCAACATGACCGCTCAAGCCGAGAAGGAATCGAAGCACCCGATCGAAAAAATCGGTCGCACTCTTCGCGCGATGATGCCATGGCTGAAATCGAAAACCACGGATGCAGAGTTGGCCGACGCGAAACCGCAGACGAGTGAAACGCAATGCGCAGTGGGTGCAAAAGGTTAGGCGCAGTCTCAATGCCTGGAAATGAGAGTCATTGTCAATGAGTGACATCGTAAGAATATTCGATACGACCCTGCGCGACGGTGAACAGTCTCCGGGGGCAACGCTGGATGCGGGGGCCAAACTGGAGATCGCCGAACAGCTTGCACGTTTGGGCGTGGACGTCATCGAAGCTGGTTTCCCGGCCGCTTCTCCGGGCGATCTGGAATCGGTCTCGCGCATTGCGGCAGCTGTGGGAACAGCCGACGGTCCGACGATCGCCGGTCTCGCCCGAGCCGTCGAAGGCGACATTGATTCTTGCTGGGCGGCTGTGCGTCATGCGGCGAAACCGCGCATCCATACGTTTCTAGCAACGTCGGACGTACACCTCGAACACAAACTGCACATGACGCAGGAGCAGGTGATGGCTGCAGTGGCGAATGCCGTGGCTTATGCGCGGACGCTTTGCGAAGACGTCGAGTTCAGTGCGGAAGATGCGAGTCGTACCGATCCGAAGTTCCTGACAGAAGTATTCTCAACAGCCATCGAAGCCGGTGCAACGACTCTAAACATTCCCGACACCGTGGGCTATTCCCAACCGGCGGAATTTGCGGAACTGGTTCGCTACGTCATCGACAATGCCGAGGGGATTGAGGACTGCTGCGTGTCGGTGCATTGCCATGACGATCTCGGAATGGCTGTTGCGAACTCGATGGCAGGCGTACAAGCCGGTGCGCGTCAGATCGAATGCACCATCAACGGTATCGGGGAACGCGCGGGCAATGCGTCGCTTGAAGAGATCGTGATGGCGCTGCATACGCGGGAAGCGTTTTACGGCTGCCAGACGAACATTCAGACAACGCAGCTGACTCGGGCGAGCCATCTTGTTTCCGCTCGGACCGGTATCATCGTACCGGCCAACAAAGCGATCGTGGGTGGAAACGCATTTTCGCACGAGGCTGGCATTCATCAGGACGGCATGATCAAACACGCCGAAACCTACGAAATCATGAAGCCGGAAACGGTTGGTCTAACGCAGAGTCGCCTTGTGTTGGGCAAACATTCTGGGAGGCACGCGCTGCGTTTGCATCTAACGGAGATGGGTTTCGAGCATCTCGACGATGAGGAATTGGGACGAATCTTCGCTCGGTTCAAACGTTTGGCGGATAAGAAAAAAGACGTCACCGAAGCCGAGTTGGAAGCGCTGGTGTCCGATGTCCACTATCAACCGGAAGATCGCTTCACGCTCAACGGCGTGCATGTGTCGTGCGGTGCCCCGTCGATTCCAACAGCGAGCGTGTCGATGAATCTGCCCGGTAAGGAACCGCAGACGCGGGCGGCGACGGGTACCGGCCCGGTCGATGCGATCTTTACGGCGATCAATCGATTGATCCCATTTGAGGTGACGCTGCTGGAATACGTGGTCCATGCTGTCAGTGGTGGGATCGACACGCTGGGCGAAGTGACGGTTCGCATCCGCTGCGGCAACGGTGAAAGCGAACGAACGTTTCGCGGGCATGGGGCGGATACGGATATTTTGGTCGCCAGTGCCAAGGCGTACGTCGCAGCGATCAACAAGCAGGCACGATTCGAGTCGGGCATGTCAAACAAGAAGTCTGAAAGTCTGGCAGGGGCGAAGGAGTAAGCATCGTGATCGAGTTATATGACACCACACTACGCGACGGAACTCAGGGGGAGGGCGTGTGCCTCACGCTGAAGGACAAGTTGCGCATTACATCGCTCCTTGATTCATTCGGAATGCACTTGATCGAAGGCGGTTGGCCGGGATCGAATCCGAAAGATGCCGAGTATTTTGCCGCCGTCCGGGATGTGGATCTGTCGCAGGCCCGCATCGCGGCGTTTGGCAGCACGTGTCGTCCGTCGCTGGCGGTCGAAGACGATGCGAATCTGACAGCGCTGATCGAAAGCAACGCACCGGTGATGACGATCTTCGGTAAGACCTGGACACGCCATGTCACGGAAGTTCTGCGCACCGATCTGGAAAACAACCTGAGGATCATCCGCGAAAGCGTTGCGTACCTGCTCGCAGCCAAACGCGAAGTGATCTACGACGCCGAGCATTTCTTCGACGGTTACAGGACCGATTCGGCGTACGCGCTTGAATCGCTTCGGGCTGCGCTGGCGGGCGGGGCGTCGCGTGTGGTGCTTTGCGATACCAACGGCGGAACACTTCCGCACGAGTTGGCCGAGATTGTTACGGATGTTGTCAAAGCGATCGACGCACCGATCGGTATCCATGCCCATAACGACAGCGGCTGCGCGGTGGCGAACTCAATGATGGCAATCCATGCCGGCGCGACGCATGTGCAGGGAACGGTCAACGGGATCGGCGAACGCTGCGGTAATGCCGATCTGTGTACGATTATCGCCAATCTGGAACTCAAGAATGGCGATCGCGTTTTGCCCGAAGGCAATCTCAATCGATTGATGGAACTGTCGGGTGTGGTTGGCGAGCTCTGCAACATGTCGGTCCCGAACGGTACGCCGTTCGTTGGTCGCAGTGCGTTTGCCCACAAAGGGGGCGTACACGTTGCAGCCCTTCAGCGTAACGAAGGCTCGTACGAACACGTCACGCCCGAATCGGTCGGTAACAGCACACGCATCCTCGTTTCTGAACTCTCCGGTCGGGGTAACATCTGCTACAAAGCCAACGAGTTCGGGCTGTCAGATTCAAACGAGTTGAGCGTGGCGGTGCTGGAGCAAATCAAAGTGCTTGAAGCTCAGGGCGCATCGTTTGAAGCGGCAGAAGCGTCGGTTGAATTGCTGTTGCGACGCCAGAAAGAAGATTATCTGCCTTTCTTTGAATTGCTGGATTTTATGGTTGTGGTCGAACACCGCGAAGGGCGGGGGCACTTGGCTGAAGCCAACGTGAAGATTCGCATCGATAACGATGTGCATCACACAGTGGCTGAGGGTTCTGGACCGGTGGAAGCGCTCGATATCGCTTTGCGAAAGGCTTTGACGCCGACCTATCCTGCGATCGAAAAGTTTCATCTGACCGACTACAAGGTGCGCATCCTCGACGGTTCGCAGGCGACGCAGGCCTTGACCCGCGTATTGATCGATACGGCTGACAGTGGCCGCACCTGGACGACCGTCGGAGCGTCGCGAAACATTATCGAGGCGAGTTGGCAGGCGCTGTACGACAGTTTTGAATTCGGTTTGGTACAGGCATATGGTACGCGCGAAAGTGAAATGCTCTTAGCCGAAACGGCATGAGGACATTCGAGCCAGAAAAATGAGCCAGTGAGCGGAATAAACATGAACGCAAAGATTGCGGTATTGGCTGGAGATGGTGTCGGACCGGAAGTCACCGACGAAGCCTGCAAGGCTTTGGAAACCATTGCCGAGCAGTTCGGTCACAACATTGAATTCACCGATGCGAGCATTGGCGGTCGGGCGATCGACGAATTCGAAACAGCCCTACCCGAAGAAACGGTGGAGGTTTGTCTGGAGTCCGACGCAGTCTTGCTCGGCGCGGTGGGTGGCCCCAAGTGGGATGACCCAGCCGCCAAAGTTCGTCCGGAACAGGGTTTGCTCGGACTGCGCAAAGCGCTCGGCGTGTTTGCAAATCTGCGACCGGTTCGGGTGTACAAAGAACTGGCCAAGTCGGGACCGCTTAAGGAAGAGTTGGTCGCCGACGTGGATTTGCTCGTGATCCGCGAGTTGACCGGCGGAATTTATTTTGGCGAGCGCGGCAGACGCCCCGATCCTTCGGGCGAGTTTGCGTTCGACACCATGGGATATTCGACCGCAGAAGTCGAACGCATCGTCCGGTTGGCAGCAGAGAAGGCGAAGGGGCGTCGCAACAGACTGCTATCGGTCGACAAAGCCAACGTGCTGGAGGTTTCACGCTTGTGGCGATCGACGGCGACGCAGGTCATGCAAAATGAATTCGCGGACGTCGAATTCGAGCATGGGCTCGTCGATGCGGCAGCGATGCATTTGATTCAAAAGCCGGCAGACTTCGACGTGATTGTGACGGGCAACCTTTTCGGTGACATTTTGACAGACGAGGCTTCGGTGCTGGCGGGTTCGATGGGATTGCTACCATCGGCATCGCTGGGTACGAGCGGGCCGGGACTCTACGAGCCGATTCATGGTTCGGCCCCCGATATTGCGGGTAAGGGTATTGCCAACCCAATCGGAATGATCCTAAGCGCTGCGATGCTTTGTCGCGAGTCGCTCGGTTGGTCGAAAGAAGCCGATTGCATCGAAGCGGCTGTTGAGTCGGTCATTCAATCCGGCGTCAGAACGCCCGACCTCGTTCGTTCTGGTGAATCGACGGTGAGTACGAAAGAGATGGGGCAATCCATCGTGGCAGCCGTCCGTCAATTGAGCGCGCCATCGATGGTTGCGTAGGATGCACATCGGTTGGATAGCGCCAGGTGGCGAATAGCCGTTGGCATCCAGAGTTTTCCAATCATGAATTTCGATCCCGCTTCTTCCCTCCGCCTGTACTGATCCTCCGGTACTGGCGGGGGGAATTTTCTGCGCGATCAGTCGGGTTGTTGACGTTGGTGGTTACTGTGACCGATTGGCGATGCTGGTTTGCAAGTCTTCGAGCGAGGCGTTCAACTCCTTAAGTGCATGGTGTGCAACGCTGTCCTGCTCGTTCATCAATGCCAGAAGCAGATGCTCGGTGCATACTTCCGTGGATTTCATTTTTTGTGCTTGCTCGACGGCTTTGGCGATCACGTTGCGAAAATGCGGTGAACCGGGGAGTCGCCCGAAGACCCACGTGTCTTCCAGGCTTTTCTTGACGAGCCCATCGACGACTTCTTTGATGCGTTCGTACGAAATGCCCTTGGCTTCGAGGATTTGACTGCCGACACCCGTCCCTTCTTTGCGGATTGCAAGCAGGATGTGTTCGGTACCGACATACTCAAGTTCGTAATCGCGGGCAATGCCCTCAGCCAGCTTGAGTATCTTTTCGACGCGTTCAGTCAGGTGCGGGTTCATGTCGGGTACTCGTCAATGCAGATACGGTCGGTGCATATTCGATGCGTTCTGAATTCACTGCAATCACAAATGCATCATATCCGCAGGCAGCATCCGCAACAAGATTTCCGTCCAGGAACGGTTCGTCATTTTTGCCAGCAAACTCAAGCAAAGATCGAAACCGAGCATTTACGTGAATCGGCGCAGGGCAAACATCATCATCATGCTGACCATCGCCATGATTCCTCCGACACCACACATGCCAGTACCGTTTCCGTTGTCTGGCGTCGGTGTTGGCGTCGGTGTTGCATTACTTCCGTTGTCCGGATCGGGCGTGACCGCAATGAACGCCGTGTCTTGCGTACTGCCACCCGAGATCGTGTCGGTGACCGTGACCGTCACCGGGAATGTTCCTGGCAACTGATAAGTGTGGAAGACGGTCTGACTCGAACCGGTATTGCCATCGCCCAGGTCCCAGAACACCTGCAAGTTTTCAAGCGAAGTCGTTCCGAAACCGGAAACCTCTGCATTGAGAATCACCGACAGAGGTGCGATGCCCGCAGATATGTTTGACGTATCCGGTGATTCCGGGTCGGCAATTCGAATTCGCACCGTACCGGAAGTCGTCGCCCCCGAATCGTCGCCGGTACTCGGTGCACTGACATCGATGGCCACCGAACGTTCGCCGACATTTCCCATCACGTCTGTGACGATCAGCCGCGGGAAGAACCGCTGCGTACCGCTGGTGACGGTGTATGTTCGTTCGGCATTGCGGGAGTTGACCGTTGTTCCGTCATCGAAATCCCAGACAAATGAAGCAATTTCAAAATTGGACTGGGCATTACCGCGGAATGTGACGCGAAGCGGTGAAACCCCTGAAAGCGGACTGACATCGATCGAAACGTTGGGCTTGTCGGAACCGACATCCTCGCCGTCGTCGTCGTCATCATCGTCGCCTGAATCGGTAAACGAAACGCCTGAATCGATCGCCGTTGCCGAACCGGCAGAATTGACCGAAACTCCGAACCCGTACGTTGGACCGCGACGCGGCGTGATGGTGACCGGATAAATTCCGAAGTATTTCGTACCGGACGAATCGTCGAAATTGAAAAGTTCGGCATTGAAGTTGGCGACGACGGTGGCGCCGGTTGGTTGGTTGGTGTCCGGGTCCAGTAATTCGTCGCCGATGTTAAAAATGATGCCATCGGTGGGTGCCCACGAAAACGGTGCGTCGGCTTCTACGACGAGGACGGCGGTTGTTGGGACTCCGAAGGTTGCACCGGCACGCGTTCGCAAATCATCGTTGATCTCCCAAGTAATCGCGTTGTCTGCGACTTGAACATTGGCAACGCGTTCGGGCCAGAAAAAACCGTCAAAAGTCATTTCAACCGCCTGACCCGCATTGACGCGACCATACCCGTATCGAAGACTTCGCCCCGTGATGCCGTTGTAGTTGGCCTCGGTCGGATTGATTTTGTCGCAGGTATGTTCAATGATGTTGCGCACCTGAGTGGCTGTGTAATCGGGTTCGAGCGAGAATATCAGCGCAGCAATGCCCGCCACGATCGGTGCCGACCCCGAAGTACCCCCGAAATTATCCGTGTAACTGGGGTTTGCGAGGTTGGCATTCCCGTTGTCGTCCTGGCCACCGTCGTTGTAACCGGGCTCGATGAATGAGCCGTCGGTGTTGTCAGTGGTGACCAGTCCGGGCAGGTTTGGAAAATCGATACTGGGTGCGAGAACGTCAATCTCTTTTCCAAAGTTGCTATAAGACGCGATGACATCGTCGGCATTGCTCGCACCGACGCCCAAGACCGTCGGCAATGCCGCAAGATCAGTGGCTGGATTTACTTCGACACCGACAGGCGCGTCGTCGTCCATGCCCTGACCATTGCCGGAAGCGAAACAGATCAACATGCCCAACCCATCGCGACCTTCAAGAAACGCGGTTTCAATGGCGTCGGACACCACATCGGGATTGGGAACCCCACTGCCGAACCCCCAACTGTTGTTGTGAACATCGACGTTCTGCGTTCGTGCAAACGCATAAGCGCTGGCGATCTGACTGTTGGAGACAACCGTTCCGATACCGCGGGATGCCGTAAAGCGTGCAGCAGGTGCAACACCACGTACCCCGATTCCGTTGAGCCCTGCAACCATCAGACCCATGGTCGCGGTTCCGTGACGGTCGTCCTCGACCTGAGGGTTGGCGGCTGTTGCGGTTTGGGTGTTGGACTCGACATCGTGGCTGATACCGATGTAATTGGCCACCAGGTCTTCATGCTGCACATCACAGGCGTCGTCCAATTGGCCCACCAGTGGGTTACCCTCCTGGTTTCCAAACGTACGGTTCCAGGCTTCGGCAATTGAAATATCGGCACCGGGAGTCCCACCTCCCTGGCCTGTGTTGGTCAGGTGCCATTGGTTGCTGAAAAACGTATCGGTTCCAAATCCCTGCATACGATTGGCTTGGTAGAAATCGGGATGGGCGTATTCGGTTCGTCCGTCACGAAACAACGCATTGGCGGTTCGGATGTCGGCGTCGCCTTCAATTCCGATCGGTTCCACGACAAATGCACGATCGATCCCGGTGACTGGATTGACGATGCGCACTTTGTAATCCGAAAACATCGTGTCACGTACTGCATCGGTGATGCCGTCTTTCAATTTGACCACGATGGTGCCGCTGCTCAAGACCGGCTCGCTATCTTCTGTATAGCGATAAACGCTGCGGATTGATTTGATTGCACGGTTGCCGCGCAACCGAGTCTGAGCGGCTGCGTCCAGCCGTTTGCCTTTCAGAATAGCGAAACGCCTGGGATTGCGGTCCCACGGGACGTCATCGATAACAGTGTTCGGGTTGGCCCGCATCTGCTGACTGAGGGCAGCCCGCTGATTGGCATCTTCGAATTCGACAACGTATTCCGACTCCGATCGAATGAGCGGTTGAAACGTTCCATTGACGTAGTAACCGATCTGTTCACTGGTGTTCTCGCCAGCAGTTGTTTTGGATGGGACAACCGCCAGCGAAAGTAATGCGGCTGCGAGAACCATTGAAGTCGTCAGCGGCGAGGTTGTTGGGCAACGTGGATTCATGGACAAAGAACCTTTCAGGGTTTGGGCTGATGCGTGCGGCCTTCAATTAAGCCAAGCATCAATCCCGTCGATCGTCCGCCACAGCAGTTGGCAGCCGTTCGGAGAATGCTCGAAGATACCCGCAGGGGGAACCGAAATCGGCAATGCGAAAATCCCGCAAAAACGTCGTAAAGTCAGTGCGCAACAACAACTAGGGTGGTGGAGAGCTTTGCGCATGCTCCCTTGATGGTATTTTTGGCAACACCATGTATCTGTCAAGGGTCATGGCCCGATCAGACGTTGATCTTCAGGTAGGCGAATGCAATCCTCAAACTCACGAATGGCGTCAGGAAACAGGCAGTTTTACCAGTTTGGCTTCAGTTCCCATTTCGCCCAAGCGATCGAAGGCACAAATAGAGCCAAAACATTATTCATTTAACAAAGGGTTGGAATCGCAAATATCGCGCCACATTGCTTTCCATTGAGTCCCCATGCCCATCGTACGGACACAAGCCCGCAGTACCCGGGCCATCTGAATCCGGTCGTCCAGCCCGCAGTTTCTTGCCTCGGTCGCCAGAATGCCCAACAACCAGACCTGTGTCGGGACGGACAGCCGGATCGAAGTCGAACATCCCACGATACCAGCCCACATTGGAATCTCCTCTCCATTCAAGCATGTGACTTCGATTCGGGTGGGCGAAATGTTGGTCACGACAAGGCCACGCATGAAAGTCATCGCCAGAAGACGACCCGTCTTTTCAAGCAGCGCCCGTTTGGAATCGCTGGGAAGTTCGTTGAGTAGCGATTGGATCGGAACGCATTGGGGAGGACGGGCTGTCATTTGTTTCGCGCATTGGATCCCGATACCGCTTGATTTTTCGGCGAGACCAACCGGAAGTGCGACGGGAATGTCGCGATTCATTGCCTTGCATGCCATGACGTAGCGCTGCCTGGCCGGAGAGCCAAACCATCGCCAACTCCAGGTTTCGCGCATATTCGACGTAAACCAGATCGAATCGCCTGGACCGTTGGTTACGGTGTCGGTTTTTCGATTGTACTCGGACAGACCAAAGACCTCGCGCAGATGATCGGCGAGTCCGGTGATCTGCCAATCTGGGATTTGGGCGCCCGTAAATATCGGCTGACTTCGAAATCGCCGCGTGATGTATGCCCGCCAACCGCCGCCCAAAGCAAAGCGACCAAAGTGTGCGTTGCCGCAAAGGATGCGTTTGTCGCGCTTGCGGTAGAGTTTGTTCCGCCGCGATTTGGACGCATCGTCGATTTGTCGAACAAACGATCTTCGCGTCGCGCGGGTTGTCGGCCAACCGCGTAAGTGGACGTAGCGATTGATGACCCGCAGGCGCTCGCTTTTCGAGGTGCGGTCCAGGAACCATTGCCCCAGCGATGCAAGTGAAAATGCGGCATCTGTCCGCGTTACCTCAGCGCCGCAGCGCGCTCCGTAGACATCGACGTAATGGCATTCTGGATTGCCGCCAACACCTTTCCGCACAAGTATATTTCCAGCGTGGTCGTCGGCGTGCAGGAAGGTCGCGTTGTGTGCAGTCGCCAAGAACAGTGCGACCGCTTCTCCCAAGACTCTTCGATTTGCCGCGCGATCGCCAACGCCTGGCTGCGAGAATTCATCCGAAAGCGAACGGGCATGTTCAATCGAATGCGACAAGGATACGGTCGAATGCACGCCCCCCGAGTTTACCGTTGAAACGGCAAACAGATCGACGCAAGGAATGCCATGCGTCTTGGCGAACTTGCCTGCGTCGGATTCTCTTTGGGCTGGGTTACCGATAAACCATCCTTTAATTCGCTGGACGAAACCGGTCGCGAGATGCTGCTTTGCGTAGACGACACCATCCGGAGTTGTGACCCGATGCACCGTCCGCAACTGGTTTTGCTTAACCACTTCCCAATCAAAACGACGATGGGCTGGACTTGCATTCAGGTCGGCAAAAACTTGCGCGGCAAGATCGTCTGCTCGATCAGCAGGTTGATCGGCTGACAGCTTTGGGTTGGCAGGTGCGTCGTTTGTGTGCATGGGCAGAACAACTGGGAAGGTCGCGCAGAATCACTGCGACTTGAAATATTGTGATGCAGTATCCAGATTGTCGCAAATAATGTCTTTTTTTCAGTGTCTATTAGCCAATTGCGCCAATTGTCGTTCGTTATCGGGACGTAGGCAATGCAGGAATCCGGATTGACGATTTGAAGAATCTGGAGAGTCGTCGGTGTTCATTCTCGATTCTCGGACAAAACCCCAATAATTATAGTACCGTCGGGTGAAAGGTTCGGGATAAGGCTTGAACCGGGCGGCCAATGGCGATAGCATTGTTGACTGGTCGTCGCCCAGCGCGGGTTTCGATCGGGAGAGAAGAGGGAAGCGAGTCTTACCCCTTCGATAAAGGCGATTTTTGGAAGATGCGGTTGGGAGGCCGTGGTCTTTTGCGAATCGTCAGGGCGAAGCGCCCGTTGAATTGAAGGCACACCTCTCGCACACCCTCCAAAAATCTGAGCTTTGATGAAGCGCTTTGGCTTTGCGTCTGCGCGCATTCATCGCCCACAGAACCATGGTGCTGCGCATCCGACTATCGGGGCGGAAAGCATGGTGGGGCTGCATCTATAGGGGCGATGAATCCGGATTCAAGTCGCGGTGCTTCTCTGAGGGCAGGGGGAGAATGAGATGACGGTACGATTTGGTTTGGTTAGACGTCTTTTCTGTGGAGCAGTGCTGGCCGGTGCCGGTGTCGCAAATGCGGACATTACCGAGGTAACCCCTTCGATATCGCCACCGAGCATAACGCACGAGACGATCATCGAGTCGGTGTACGGCGGAGATTTCAACCCGAGCGGTGATGACTATACCGACCTGGGGGCTGGGGTCAGCGCGACGCGTTTTGACGACAGCCTGACGCCCAACGGAATGATCAGCTTGCTCGCAACGGACAAGGGCGAGGCATCCGATCGCGTCTGGAACGATGCATACATTTCTGCCGAAGCGGTATGGCGTCGGGCCAACTACACGCAGCAGTTCGGATTCGATCGCGGCAACGGTTTTGAACTTCTCTTCGATGTTTTCGGAGATTTCGACAACGTGACCGGCAGCGGTTCTGCCGACCTGACCGATGAGACCTGGCGATGGGTTCGTCGCGATCAAGACGGTACGCGTCCGTGGTCATCTGACCCGGCGAACAATCCGGACTTTTTGGATCACATGGTCACCTATCAGGTGGAGGGTTTGAACCGTACGGGCGTCACCTACCTGATCTTTATCGAAGACCTTTACGGCCCGCATACCTCGGATGGCGGATTCAGCGATCGCGACTTTGATGACTTGGTCATTGAGGTACACGCCACCCCGGAACCTACCAGTGCGATTCTGCTGTTGAGCGGAGCCTTGGTGGTACTGCGTCGTCGTCGCTAGGCATGGATCGATCCGATTTTAGTGAATTGAAATCAAGGAGCGCGGTTCGTCATTTCGGGCGAATCGCGTTTTTTTATTACCTGCAATGAAATCCAGCAGCGAACCCGCTTTGGGGCGGCTGCCGTAAAATGCTTTGTAAGCTTGGTGGGTTTTTGCGACCGCCGATT
Source organism: Alphaproteobacteria bacterium (assembly GCA_028285105.1). Taxonomy (GTDB): domain Bacteria; phylum Planctomycetota; class Phycisphaerae; order UBA1845; family UBA1845; genus UBA1845. The sequence goes on along the minus strand of JANQQE010000011.1, from coordinate 557,190 downwards.
GGTATTCTGAGGCATTTGACGCAAGTCGATTTAGTTTTGCGATCAATTCTGTGACAGTCTCGACTCGTATCCAGCCGTCCAGCAGAGCATCGCGCGGGTTGGCGCGACAAATCGCTGATGAATCTCGGAGCAATACGACGGGTTTGCCAATTTGGGCTGCTTCGAGAATCGCAGACGAGGTGACGTTCGCAAAGACGACAACATCTGCGTCGGAAGCGCATGCGGTCAACGAGTCGTTTCCGACAATGCGAGCGCGTTGATGCGAAGGAAGCGATTCGTTTATCTCGCGATAGAGTTCGAGGTGGTCGTAGCGAGGATGCGTTTTGATGACGATTTCCCAGTTGTCTTGTTCCGCTGCAAATTTTAGCGATTCCCTGAACGAATCGATTGCTGCTTTCCAATTGAGCCCTGGCAATTCGGCATCGTGGGCGTGATCGGCGAGGCGGCTTGTGGCAAGCAAAACCTTGAATCGATCCGAAGCGCCGTCACGTTGGGCGTGACTTCGAACAGGCGCTTCATCCTCGACGAATGGATCGATTAACTCAATTCGATCAGGCGAAATTCCGTGCGAAACTAAGTGGCCCATGTGGGCGGCTCCCTCAACGCCCAGCGACACACGCGGCATCGAACGATACCACGTTCCAACGCCGACCGACATGCCACCGTGCGGCAGCATCAGGCAACGGATGCCTGATTGAACCGCAACTTCCATAGCAACATCCGGGTAGTGACCCACGAGAGCGGTGGGTCGATAGCGAGCGAAGAACGCTTGCCATCGATCAATTCGCATCGCGATTTTGCAGGCGTACTCGCCAAATATAAAATTGAGGTGTGAATCGGGAATTCGCCGGGCAAAATCAATTCCTGCTGCTATAGCTGAGTGATTGAACGCTTGTCGGCATGCCTGCAGTGATTTCTCATCAATGCCTGTATCCACACCCAAATCGAGTTGCGAGTCGTGGATGACGCTGTGTCCGATTGACTGCATGCGCTTCAGCGTTTCGCCGTCGGCATATCGGTAAACTTGAAGTACACGATGTGTGCTCGACGCTTCGATCATGCGAACGGCCGATAGCTGTCTGGTCAGGTCCGGACCGCTTCCGGTTAGCAAGACAAACGGCTGATTCGCCATCTTCGAGATGTCGAAGGGTGGCAGGTCGGGTTCTCGAGATTGCCGGGCTGCCGCATCTTCAAACTGGCTTTGGCAATCCATGTGGTCTGACAAGTCCTCGACTTCGATCTTGCGATCCTTCGCGATCGTTCGCGCGATTGCGGGAAGAAGCGGCAGGCGGCGGCAGTGTGGCGGTTGTTCGAGACCGTGCGCACCGGCGATGTCGAATATCTGGAGGCGAATTGGTCTGAGTCTTGCAATCGCTTTTCCAACGACGCCTTCGATCCAAACCATCCTTGTGATGGCGGCGATGTGACGGTCGGATGCGACCTTCAAGATGTCAATGTTGCGATGTCGAATCGCCGCATGCTCTTGCCACCATCTGTGGAGCAGTGCTTCGCGTTCCTCCATTTGCTCGCGGTCGGCGGGCGTGATGATGTCCCAGGGCGTGACGTGGTCGATGCCACGTTTCGAAAGTTGCAGGTGCAACTCCAGATCGAACGTGAGGATCCGGTGGGTCAACGCCTCGCGCCGATGAAGGGCGAGCCAATCAAGTTCAGCTCGATCCTGTAAGATGGTCAGCGTCGATGCGGTCATGAATACCTTCATTATCGGTCGTTCGCGGGTGCGGTGTGACGCCCGATTCATTTCATATGACGCCACCATCCACCCCTCAAGGCGTGCATTGACAAGGTCCGATATCGAATGGTGCGGCATTGCAGCTTCTGACGTCGAATCTTGCCAGCGTTGGCACTTCGTGGATGCTTGCCGCCAGGGTGTTCAATTAGAATGAAAATGCTATCCCATGCATCGATTGTTGCGTGCTTGCTTTTCACATTTCCGATCCACGTTCAAGCGGTAGATCAATTCGAAAGCGAGATCGTCACAGCCACCGCATCGGTGTCGGGCGATGAGTTTGCATCGTCGGTTGCGGTTTTGGACGTTCGAATGCTCGTCGGCGCACGCCTTGACGACGCCATTGGAATAGAAGCTGGAAGAATCTTTCCGTTCGAACTTTCGGGCAGCACGTGGTCGCCACAATCGGCCTTCGTGGGTTCGGAGTCAGCGGCTGGCGATCGATACGGCAATGCAGTGTCAATCGGTGGCACTTACGCCATCATCGGCGCACCGCGCAATGCCGATAATGGGTCGTTCTCCGGATCGGCCTATCTGTACACGTGGCAAGGCAGCACCTGGGGACAGGAAGTCAAGGTCACCGCTTCCGATGCGAACGCCTTCGACGTATTCGGCATCAGCGCGTTCATTGATGGCGATTACACTGTCGTCGGAGCGCTTGGCAATGATGACGATGGCAATCTGGCAGGATCGGCATACATCTTCGCCCGCAACGGCGCACTCTGGCCGCAGCAAAAAAAGCTCCTTGCATCCGATCGGCAGGTGCGCGACGTTTTCGGTACGTCGGTGGGCATCTCCGGGAATATCGCGGCGGTCGGCGCTCCGGGCGATCACATCTCCACGTCATCCGGCGCGGTCTACGTCTATCGTCGAAATGGAACGAATTGGCCGGAGGAAGCCATCCTCTTTGCAAACGATGCCGCAATCGACGATGAACTGGGAACGTCGGTGGCTGTCGATGGATTTACCATCGCGACCGGAGCGATTCGACACGGCGGTGTGGGGGCGGTCTACATTTTCGAAGACAATGCCGGCGCCTGGCCGCAAACGTTCAAGGTGACGCCATCGGATGGAACTGCGGGCGATTTGTTTGGAGCATCGGTTGCGCTGGATGGCGACTTGCTGGTTGTCGGCGCACCGGGTGTCGATTCCGGTGCCGGAGCACTCTACGCCTATAAACAAAGCGGATCGAGTTGGGTCGAAGTTACTCGACTGGTTGCCAGCGATGGGGCAGCGGCTGACGCACTTGGAACTTCGGTTTCGATTTCGGGGGATGTCATCGTTGGCGGTGCGCCTTTTGCCAATGGAGGTGCGGGTGCGGCGTATGTCTTCGACGCCAGTAACCTTGACTGCAACGCCAACGCCATCCCGGACAATTGCGACATCGACTGCGGCGCGATCAACACAGCCACGGGCAACCTTTGCTCCATCGATTTCCCGGTTCCGAACTGCGGTTCGCAGACCGATTGCAACACAAATGGAATCCCGGACGATTGCGAACCGGACTGCGACGCCAACGGGTTTGCTGACGGCTGCGACATTGTGGGCGGTGCTGAAGACTGCAACGACAACGCAATTCCCGACGTGTGCGAATACTTTGACGAAAGCGCGTTGGCCGGTAGCGACTTCAATGCCGGTTTGCCCGGCGATTGGACGGCGACGGGGTTGTGGCACGTTACCACCAGTTGCGATCAAGGAGGCGGATGCGATGCGCCGGGTTGGGCGTACTTTGGCGAAGATGCGTCGTGTTCGTTCGACACCGGTGCGATCGAGAGCGGTACGCTTGCGTTGGAAGCAATTTCGATTCCACCGTCGGCGAACTCGACGCAACTGGAATACTGCTCGCTCTACGATGGCGATCGCGGTGTTGCCCCTGGTGGATTCGATGCGGCATGGTTGAGTATCAACGGTACGATCGCCGACGATGTTGGACCGGTTGCGACGATTGGCGTTTGGGAAACCCGCATCGTTGACCTTACCGAGTACGCGGGGCAGACCGTCACGCTCGAATGGCACTTCGACTCCAGCGACAACATGAGCAACGACGGTGTCGGTTGGCAGATTGATCGGGTCGAGTTGATCGTCGATTCCGATTGCAACGACAACGGTACGATCGATGCGTGCGACATCGGCTCCGGGTTCAGCCTCGACTGTGATACAAATGGCATTCCCGACGAATGCGACCTTGATCGCGGCGCTGAAGACTGCAACTCCAATGCCATCCCCGACGTTTGCGAGTCGGCAGACGACTGCAACCTCAATGAATTGTTCGACATCTGCGAAGAGCAACTGATCTACGTCGATCGGACCGCCACCAGCGGTGCCAACAACGGTTCGAGTTGGGCCGATGCGTATACGAGTTTGCAAACGGCGATGACCGACGTGAACTCGAATTGCCTGCCGACAGAAATCTGGGTCGCGCAGGGAACTTACAAACCGGCAGGGGGCGGCGGTGATCGCGCTGCTTCGTTTGTACTGACGGAGAATGTGAGACTGTACGGTGGATTTACCGGTATCGAAACGGTTCGCAGCCAGCGCAACAGTGATCCGGTTACGAACGGTACGGTGCTTTCGGGCGATCTGGACAGCAACGATATCGGTGGCATCACCACCGACAACAGCTATCACGTGGTGCTTGCAGAATCGCTCGCCAACGCGCCGGTGCTGGATGGATTCACGATTTCGGGCGGTGTGGCTGACGGGGCGAGTCCTGACAATTCAGGTGCAGCTATTCGCATCGTGGACAGTTCGATCGAAGTTTGGAATTGTCAGGTCAAGGGCAATCGAGCGACGGCTGGTGCGGTCCGATGTCAGAACAGCGACGTTGAGTTCATCGCAACAGAATTCGTCAACAATACGTCGGCATTCGGTGGAGCCGTATATTTCGTGACGTCGAGTACGGGCGTGTTTGACCGCTGCCGATTCCTCGGAAACGTAGCCGCTTTCGATTCCGGTGGCGGGGTTGGCGGGGCGATGTTCATTTCGTCGCAGAGTACGCCGACCTTGCAGAATTGCGTCTTTGCCGGAAACATCGCAGACAACATGGGCAACGGTGCCGGGGTCGATGCCAACGGTGGAGCGCTCTATGTGTCTTCGACGGCGAGCCCTGCCATCGTCAACTGCACGTTCAATGCGAATGTGGCTGACGATTTCGGCGGGGCGATCACTTTGATTGCCGGTGGTCACGCGACGGTTCAGAACAGCATCCTTTGGGCCAACAGCGACTTGGCCGGCATGGGTGAAGTCAGCCAGATTTACCGCAATTCCGGCACGGTTTCGCTGGCGACGTCGTGCGTAATGGGACTGACCGGTGGGCTAGGCGGCGCGGGGAACATTGCACTCGATCCGTTGTTTGTCGATGCGGATGGGGCGGACAATCTTGCCGGTACGTTGGACGACTTGCCTTCGCTCGCGCCGTCGTCGCCGTGCATTGACGCCGGCGACAATGCGGCAGTCTTCGATGGGTCGGTTGCGTTGTTCGACTTCGATGGATTGCCGCGATTCACGGACGATCCAACCGTTGCAGACACCGGTATCGGTACCGCTCCGATTGTCGACATGGGGGCGTACGAACGTCAGCCGGATTGCAACAACAATGGCATTCCGGATGCGGCTGAGATTGCTGCGGGATCAAGTGCGGACTGCGCAATGGACGGCGTACCCGACGAGTGCGAACCGGATTGCAACCAAAATGCCATCGCCGACAGTTGCGACATCGCGTCGAACAGCAGCAGTGACTGCAACGTGGATGCGATTCCCGACGAGTGCAACATCGACGAACTGAGCGGTGCGGCGGGCGGCCCGTTCTTTTGCACGATGAACTGTGTCGCCGACCTGAACAACAACGGTATCCCCGACACGTGCGATATCAGCGGCGGTACGAGCAGCGATTGCGACGGCAGCGGTGTTCCGGATGAAAACAAAACCGACTGCAACGCCAATGCCGTACCGGACGTTTGCGAAGAATTCGATCCGGTGTTCGAGTCATCGTTTCTGTTGTCACCGGTATTCGGAGGAGCCGGTCCGCTTCAATTTATTGTTAACGACATGCGGCCAGCTGTCGGCGATGTGACACTGACGTTCTCCGCGATTGCGGACCTGGCGTCGCCGGTTGAGACGGTGATGGTCGAGTTGAACGGCACGTCGCTGGGCGAAGTCTTTACGGGGATGGCCAGCGATTGCCCTGCGATTGCAGATGTCGATGCGATCACCCTTTCCGCTGCAATGTACAATCAGATCGTGGGGGTTGGGCCGGCTGACATCGTGATGACCGCATCGGCCTTCGTCGATGAGTGCCCGCAAGGTTCGTCGATTTCGGTGAGCGTCGAGTATCTTCCGGTTGGCGATTGCAACGCGAACGGCGTACCGGACGATTGCGACATTGCAGGTGCGACCAGCGCGGATGTCGATGGCAACGACGTGCCCGACGAGTGCGAAGATTGCAATGGCAACACGATTCCGGATGTGGTCGACCTGGCCAACCAGACCAGCGGCGATGCCAACTCGAACGGTATCCCCGACGAATGCGAAGACTGCAACACCAACGGCGTGCCCGATGACCTCGACATTTCGATGGGCAACAGCTTCGACGACAACGCCAACGAGATTCCCGACGAGTGCGAAGATTGCAACAATAACGGTACGCTCGACGATCTCGACATCATCAACCTCACCAGCGATGACTGCAATGGCAACGGTTTGCCCGACGAATGCGAGATCGACGCAGCCACCATGGGCGGGATGTACTTCTGCGAATCGAACTGCGCGACCGATTGCAATGCGGACGGCATCCCCGACGAATGCGAGATTAGCGAGCAAAGTTCGGCGGATGGCGGACCGTTCTATTGCACGATGAATTGCGACGCCGATTGCAACGACAACGGCATCCCCGACAACTGCGACGCTGCCGCCAACCTCGACTGCGATTCCAACAGCGTTCCCGACGAATGCGACGCCGATACCGACGGCGACGGTGCGATCGACAACTGCGAATCCTGCCCGCTCGACGGCACCAAAACCGAGCCGGGTATCTGCGGATGCGGCCAATCGGATGTATTGGATACGGATGGCGACGGAGTGATCGACTGCCTCGACTTGTGCCCGGGGACAGCGCCAACTGAACCGGTCGACGCGGACGGATGCCCGATGGTGGGGGCGTGCTGCTTTGCGATCGGTCAGTGCCTCAGCGGTTTGGATCAAGGTGGATGCGAGGGGCTGAATAACGGTAAGTATCAAGGCAACGGCACCACATGTACGACCGACAGCGATGCCGACGGATTCACGAACTGCAACGAGGAATGTCCGCTTGACCCGACCAAGTCGCTGGCTGGCGTGTGTGGATGTGGCGTGCCAGACGATGACACCGACGGTGACGGGGTGGAAGATTGCATCGACCTTTGCCCGGATACGCTGCCCGAAGAAATGGTGGACTCGAACGGGTGTCGCCAACTGGGCGCATGCTGCTCGCCGACAGGCAGCGTTTGCAACGACGACATCGACCAGGCATTCTGCGAATCGCTACCGTGGGTCTATCAAGGCAACGGTTCTACTTGCGCAACAAACTGCGAAGCCCCACCACCGGGCGACTTCGATGCCGACGGCGATGTCGATCTGGATGACTACGATGCATTCGCATCATGCCTGAGCGGGCCGCACAGCGGAGCCGGATTCGCAACACCATCCGCACTATGCCGGCAGGCGTTTGATGATGACAACGATGGCGATGTGGACGTCGAAGACTTCGCGGCGATACAGGAGTACCTGATTGACTTCTAATCGCCGTCGAAACTGGGTGTGGGTGCCCCAGGCTTCCAGCCTGGGGAACTGACGACATACGGAAATCTCAATTTGGCCAACAAGTAGTCAATCGATGCGCCGACAAAAATGGCTGTCCTGAATAATCAAAGCGCTAAGCCATATTGACTAGTCTTTCGACGAGTACAACAACGCCGTTGTTGGCATCGTCAACGGATCTCTGGTGGCGGTCATCTCGGAATTCTTGATATTCAATCCCAATATGATGAATGCAATCGTCGCTCTCTACGCCGAGATAGAATGAACAGGTTTTGATGTGAGGAACCAGATGGTTCATGTGTTCGCGCGCCCCGCCGGTTGCGAAGCCAAATTCACCAGACGATGTCAGGATGACGAGTATCTTTCCACTTAGAATTGGCGCGAGTGGATAGTCTCCGCGCCCAAGATCAAAAGAGAACGTCTCATTGATGCGAATAACCTGGTCGAACCACGCTTTTAGTGAAGAGGGCATGCCATAGTTGTACATCGGCGTAGAAATCAAAATGATGTCAGCCGCCGCGACCTCTGCAATCAGGATATCCGAAAGTGCGATTAAGTCGTTTTGCTCTTCGGACCTGTCGTGCGGAGGAGTGAACACACCGGCAATCCAATCTTCGGTTACTGGCGGTGGTGGGTTCCTGCCAACGTCGCGTTCAACAACGACATCTTCCGGACGGTGTTCCATCCATTGTTGAACAAAATGGGAAGACAATTTCCGAGTGAGCGATCGATCACCACGGGCACTAGCGTCAATTTTGAGAATTGTTGTCATAGATTTCGAGTGGAGAACTTCTTATTTGTTCTTCTGAAAGGGGGACCGTCGCGTATTCTGTAGGGGACGGAAGGGAACGCATCATCTCGGAATAGTCGTTTTATTTGATTAGGTTTGACGTTTTTCAGTCCCCCACCTTGGAATGGCGGGCCACGTTGTTCTTTCTTACTCCTTGGCGCGGTCGAGGTAATCGCCAGTTCGGGTGTCTACGCGGATTTTGTCGCCGGGGGCTACGAATGATGGCACTCGGACTTTGGCGCCGGTTTCTAGCGTGGCGTCCTTTAGTTGAGCCGATGCGGTGGCACCTTTGACGACCGGGGGCGTGTCGGTGATTTCCAGCACGACGACGTTGGGTAATTCAAACGAAATGACATCCCCATCGAGAATCTGGCAGCTTACTTTGCTGTTGGGCGAGAGGTATTCCTTCGCCGAGCCGACGATGTCTTCGGTGACTATGATCTGGTCGTAGGTCTGCGTGTCCATCAACACGAACCCGGAGGCGTCTTCGTACAGAAACTCGAAGTATTTGCCCTCGACGAACGGAACCTCGATGCGATCGTCGACGCTGAAACGGACGTCGATCACGTTGCCTTGTTTGAAGTTCTTCAATCGGGCTTGCATGTAACTGCGCTTGTTGCCCTTGGCGACGTGGGAGGCTTCATGCACGATGAATAAATCGCCATCGTGAATGATGGTCTTACCCTTCCGAAGTTCGACTGCCTTGATCATGGATTTGCTCCGCACACGTAGAATACAGTGGCTGCGTGGTTCCTCGGTCAATTGTACTTTTGATCGATTGAATTCAAGCAGCCCCAAGTCCGCAGTATAGCAGGGATTTTGGGTTCGCCAATGTGTGCGGAATCTGGCGAAAACTGCAAGCGTGGTCCCGTCGTCAACGGCAAATCAGCCGACTTTAGGGGACGATTTCGAGGACATCTTCGACATCCACCGTCGTTCCGATTTCGCAGTCTACCACCAGATCGCTGCGGGTGGCGATCAGCAATCGAGACGTCACACCCGGCGTCGTGATTTCGTCGAAGTCGCCGTTGTCCACCTGCGGCGACTGGAAGAGATGGTAGATCGCGCCATTCTCGCCAATCCACACGTTGCACGGTGCGCCATCGACGTTGGCAAGTTCAGCCGTTCCGGAAACCACAAATGCTGACCCCTCCGGAAACAGCGAATCGGTTCCGAGATCGAGGTTGATCGTACACCCGAGGCTCGCGAACAATCCTGCGAGAATCGGAAAGATTGAATTGCTGATGCGGTTTGATTTCATTTTGATCGTTTCCTTGTCGAATCCCAAGCCGCCGCGTATACCCAATGAGGAATTGTTCGCGACATGGGTGAAAGTCTCGTCCGGTCGTTCATGCTCGTCCGGATACTTTTGGCACGAATACTCTAATGATCGGCAGCTTGACCTTGTTTCATCAGGTTGATCGATGCCACGTAGTGCCGGCACGTCGCCAACTGTGCATTGCTATGGCTTATCCATTGGTACTCGTAGTGGGTCAGGCTAATATGGTCAAATCAGCGAAATATACTGATCCGAAGCTTAAGGCAAGTTTGATGCTTTCGATGGCGCTGTGGCTGGGTGGCTGCGATGCAACGCCACTGCCGTCCGTTTGTGCACCGTCGGATACGTTGCTGGAAGTCTTTTCGACACTCGATCAAACCGATCATCCCTGTCGCGATTGGATCGACGAAACCCATGGCCGAGTGGCGCGTTCGAGCAACGCGAGTGCGGCGATCTGGTCGCGGAGTACGGAAGCCGGTTCGGCGCTTCTGGTGTCAGCCGTCCACACATTGGGCGTCGGTTGGTTCGGACCGAGGGGGACAGAGATACAAGCCGAACTGCGCGATCCGTCGGAGGAGACTGGCGTCGTCCGTTTGCGATATGTTGCGCCGGAAGGGGGCGCCCTCGATGAAGATGCTTCACCCTTGTTCGATTTTTTTAATCTTCCGACGCCGGCTGACCAGAACAACAATTTCTTTCAGGATATTCTGCCACGCTACGATGCGTTCGTCGCGGTCGTTGACAATCAGAAGTTGCAAACTGGATTGCTGGCGCCTCAGCCCGAACCGCTGCACCTTGCACCTCCAGACATTTACGATCCGCTCCAGCGCACCACAACCGCGCCGACATTTACGGGTGTCGATCCCGGAGATTTGGTGATGGCTGTCGGATTCCCGGCAGAGGGCGCGTTCGCGGGAGAAATGACAGCCAGCATCGGAACCGTCCTGGATGACACCGAGATCGCACGCGTCCTTCAAATGCTTGCCGATGTTGGCGACGTGGAAGGGTTTATCGAATACGATCCCGAAGCCGAGTTCATCTATCGCGGACCGGCGGCTGGCGGGATGAGCGGCGGCGGTGTGTTCGACGAAGATGCGGTATTGGTAGGGGTATTGGTGCGGGCGTCCGATCCGCTTGATGGCGTGCAATATGTGCGGGCTGTCCGGATGACGTATCTGGTCGGTGAATTGAATGCGACGTTTGACGCGCTGCCCGATGAGCGGAAAGATGACATCGGTGCGTACGTCGATTCAGCGAATTGAGCTTTTCAACTGACGCGGTTCTTCGCGTCGCTTAGGTTTTTACAGGCGGATACATGGACGACATCTCGCTGGGGCGACTCTGCGCATTTCTGACGGCGGTTTTCTGGGCGATGGCCGTCGTGTTGTTCAAGTTGTGCGGGGAAACCATTACCCCTTTGGCGCTGAATCTGTTCAAGAACACAATCGGAATCCTGCTGCTGGGCGTGTCGCTCGTTGTTGCAGGCAGCGGATTCGCCGACTTGACTGAACTTTCGCAGGATGATCTTGTCGTTCTGGCAATTAGCGGCGTCGCCGGAATCGCACTGGCAGACACGTTGTTCTATATGGCGTTGAACCGAGTCGGAGTTGGCATCCAGTCCATTGTCGATTGCACATACGGACCCTTCGCCATCATTTTTGCAGTGTTCTACTTAAATGAGCGCCTAAGGCTGCCGCACTATGCAGGGACGGTCTTGATCCTTATCGGCGTTCTGATTTCCTCAAAGCACAAACCGCCACCGGGTGCCACGCGTTCGGCGTTGACATGGGGGATTATGTTCGGAACGCTGTCGATGGCCCTGACGGCTGGCGGAATCGTATATGCCAAACCGGTACTCACCAAAACCGAGTGTCCGCTGTTGTGGGCGACGACGATTCGATTGTTCGCCGGTACGCTGCCGCTGATATTTCTGGCTCTTGCGCGAAAAGACCGGGAACGCACATTTAGATTGTTCATTCCTTCGGACGTGTGGAAGGTGGCGATACCCGGCGCAATCCTTGGCGGATACATGGCCATGCTATTCTGGGTGGCAGGCTTCAAGTTTGCGAATGCATCGATTGCGGCCATGATCAATCAGACTTCTGTCGTATTCGCGTTGATCTTTGCATCCTTGATTCTCAATGAGGCCTTTACACGTCGCAAATTCGTAGCCGTCGTGTTTGCCTTGTCCGGCGGATGCATCATTGCCCTTGCCTAGGTTTTCAAATCACCACTTCAATTGCTGCATCGGTTTGTCGAATCTCGTTAAATCCTTGAATGGCCACCTGTTTGGCTGTACTTTGTGTTGACCGGGCTCGTCATCCCCACCTGCCAGGATACGTTATGAGGCTCATTTGCGCGAGCCATTTGGCAATCCCACTAGCAATCGTTTCGATTGCAGCGCTGATCGTTCGTGCGTCCGAACCAATCGTTCGGTACGACGATCATAAGGTATTCAGTATTGAATTTGAGAGTCCGCTCGACGTTGCATTCATTGAGAACATTGGCGGAGACATCTGGAGCCATCGTCCAGTCGATGGGGCGATGGATGTACGAATTCCGCCCGATGCTTTAGAAGCGCTGCGCGACAGCGGGCTGCAATATCGTCTCAAGATCGAAAACCTTCAGGAACTCGTCGAGGTTGAACGCGACGGCATGCGCGAAGCAGCCGCTCGGGGCATTCCATTTCTGGAGACCTTCCACCGCTACGACGACATCATCGCTTATCTTGAACAGCTTGCGGCGCAACACCCCGATCTGGCTTCTGTCTTTGACGTGGGCAGGACGGTGGAGGGGCGAATGATTCGCGGTATTCGCATCGCAGGTGCTGACGTAACCGAATTCAGCCCAGCCGTCATCTACTTTTCGACCGTTCACGCCCGCGAATGGATTACCACCACGATCAATCCGTACGTCGCAACACATTTGTTGGAGAACTATGGTGTCGATCCGCAGGTCACCGATCTGGTGGACCGTGTCGAGTGGCTGTTGATCCCGGTCGCCAATCCGGATGGATACGAGTATTCCCGTTCCGTCAACCGTTTCTGGCGAAAGAATCGCCGCGACAACGGTGACGGTACGTTCGGTATCGACATCAACCGCAACTGGGGATGGGCGTGGGGTGGAATCGGTTCCAGCGGTGCGCCGGGTTCCGATATCTATCGCGGTCCACATCCGTTTTCTGAGCCCGAAACAATGGCCCTGCGCGATTTGTTCTTGCTGCACCCCAACACGCGTGCCCAACTCGATATTCATTCTTTTGGCCAATTGATCTTGTGGCCCTGGGGCTTCACGCCGGTGGTGTCGCCGGATGAGTCCACTTATCAAGCCATGAATTTGGCGATGCAGCAGTTGATCTTTGGCGTTCACAACCGCTTTTTTAATGGCGGACCCATCTACACCGGCATCTACCCTGTCAGCGGCGATTCGCTGGACTGGAGCTATGGTGAGCGGGGCATCTGGTCGATCTCGTTTGAATTGCGCGGAGGGGGGTTTGTTGTTCCAATCAGCGAAATCACGCCGAGTAATGAAGAGCTTCTGCCGGCGATTCTGTACCTTTCCGGATCGGAACAGGTGCAAGCGACGCAGATCAACCATATTCCCAAACCACCAACGCTGATGACGATGGGTGTTCCGCAAGAGATTTCCGTTTCCATCACTTCAGGTGTGGAGGTCATTGATCCTTCGATGGCTCAGCTTCATTATCGTTACGACCCGACAGGCCCGTATAAATCGGTGGCGATGCAGCATGTCGGGAATTCGCAATTCGTTGGACACCTTCCGCCGACCAACTGTTCGTCGACGCCGCAATATTACGTTTCGCTGACCACCGCAAGCGGTACGCTGCATGAACCGCCGACTGCACCGTTTCTTGCGAATTCCATGACGATGCAGCATTGGTCGGCAGATGTGCCGGACTGGATTGGTCCGGTCTTGGAGTGTGTTGCAACGTTTGGCGATCACAACGGCGATACGGAAGTAAATCTTATCGACTATTCAAAATTCTCGGAATGTATGGATGGCCCGTCAGGGCAATTGCTTCCGGAATGCGGTGTGTTTGATGTAGAACCGGATGGCGATGTCGATCTTGCGGACATGCTTGCGTTTCAGAATGCTGCAGGCGAATCCTGAATCAATATCTAAAACCTAAGCGAGAAGTGTCTCCTTCAAAGCTCATGATTTCGGCAGTTGTTCGTACACCGATTGCAACTGCGAACGCGAGTGTTCCCAAGTGAATCGGTCGAGTACGTCACTTCGAGCTTGAATTCCGAGTGCGTGCAGCGGGCTACTTCCGTCAGCATCGTGTACGTCGTCGATTACTCGCCTTATGGTCCGGATGAAATCTGCGTGGTCGTCCTTGCGAAATACCAATCCGTTTCGCTCATGGGTAACTACGTCGGTCATCGCAGCCACATCGCTGACGATCAGTGTCTTGCCCATTGCCATCGCTTCGAGAAGTTTCATGGGCAAGAACAATTCGCCCAGCATGTGGGCGGGGCGGGGAATCGTGAACACATCACAAGCAGCGTAGTACCCCGGCATCTCGTCGGGCGTGGCAGAACCGGGATAGTCAATCAACTCAGGATGCTTTGCGGCTGCGGATTTCACCAGGCCTTCAAGCGGACCGCGACCGAGTATCGCAAAGCGAATATTCGGCAGTCGTTCCACTGCCATTTGCTCGATACATTCCAACAGAAAATCCACGCCGTTTACATCATTCATGTATCCGGCATAGAGAATGACCTTGGACGCCTCCCACCCCATCTCATTGCGAATACGCTGTCGCGAATCCATCCAATGCAGCGGGTCGAACCGGGCTGCGTCCACACCGTTATAAATCACATCGATCGGTTTTTTGGAAACAGGGTACAAGTGTCGAATGCGATTTGCGGCGGCATTCGTTTGAGCGATGATGCGGTCAGCCGCGGCAAGAACGAATCGCTCACGAATGCGGGCCATCCGTTTGGCGAGAAATTTTGCCAGAAGATTCAGAGGGGCGATCGGTCCGAAGACGGGCTGATCGTACGACAGGTCGAACATGATTCCGTGGGCTTCGTAGACCATGCCGATTTTCTTCGCACCTTTGTAATCGAGAGACGCTAGCGCACAAGCCATCGGATTGTGGGCGTGCAGGATGTCCGGCAAAAATTCGACAGCAGAGTCCCTAAGTGCATTTGCCAAACGCTGATCGCGAACGATGGGCAAGCGACTCAGCATGCCCGGGGGATAGTTTGCACGTCGAATCGTGCGATGGTCGACTTGCTCATATGCCGAGCTGCTTTCGTCCTGCGGTACAACGATCAGGTGTTCGTTGCAAGGGTCTGCCGTCAAGCCCGATACACGCTGCGACGTACCGCCCGGCGTCGGTGGGAAACTTCCGGCAAAGTGAAGCACGCGCATCTTAGGCGTCCTCCGATGCGTGATGACGGTGCGCGTTGACTGTGGTGTCGAGTTTTCGATAAATGTCGAGCAGCGCCTCAACGGTGCTGGGCCAATTGTATCGATCGGCCACCGCTTTCTGCCCGTTTTCGGACAGTCGCTTTCGAAGCTGCGGATCGCGAAGTTGGATCACGGCGGCTGCCAACGCTGCCGGGTCGCGCTCGCGATAAACGATGCCGCAATCTGCATCGCCGATCACGCGTTTCAGCGGCGCGACATCGGTGGCCACCGTTGGTCTTCCGAGGATCATGAACTGAAATATCTTGTTGGGCATGGTCGTTTCGATGTGCGGTGTCGAGATGTGGGGAATCAAACATACCGCGCTGAGATTGATGTACGTCGGCAGCAAGGAGAACGGTTGAAACCCGGTGAAGATCACTTTTTCGGAAAGTCCTGCATCGGTGGCGCGTTGTTCGATGTCGCGTCGCGAAACGCCATCGCCCACGAGCATGAGTTTGGCGTTGGGGATTTCTTTCAAGATTGCGGGCATGGCATCTATGGCTGTATTGAGCCCGCGATGTGGATTGAACGCTCCAACATAGAGGATTACAAAATCATCGGCATATTTCTTGACAACCCGTTCATCAATCGCGTATCCGGAGAATTGGTCCGGGTCTTCCGTATTGGTGACCACGACGATTTTTTCACGATTGACGCCAAGCGACTCGATCCGCGGGATTTGCTCATTGGCAACAACTATCATCCGGTGGGCCCGCCTGCACGCGAAACGCTCTTCCCTTCTTAGTACCGCCAGAAGCAAGAACGCAAACGGCCGGAACGGCCGATAAGCAGGCGCTTCAAATCCCATCTCGAGCATCACCGTGTAGTGCTCGTGCATGTCGAACACCACGGGCAGATTCAGCACCCACCCTGCCAATGTCGTCGCGAATGCGTAGGGGAGGTCGTGAACGTGAAGACCGTCGATGTCATTGTTGCGACAAGCCGAGATGATCGAAAAAACGATCAGGTAGCGTTGGAAGAGATAATGCACCATGTCGGAGAGTATCCGATTTTTTTGAAAGGGCAGCCACACGCGAATGACGTGAACGCCATCGACGGTTTCTGTCTTTGATTGCCCCGGTCCTCGGCGGGCCATCAAGTAGACGGTGTGCCCGTCGCGAATAAGATCGCGAGCCTCGCGCTCGACGCGGCGATCGGGTGGGTACTTCTGACTCGAAAGCACCATGAGAATGTTCAATTCAAGTTCTCCGCTTTCGAGTTCGCCGACCGAGCATATATTGCATAGGCAATCAGCGCCAGGAGCGTACCAGCCTGCACGAACAATGCTATCTGAATCACCGACATGTGCGAGTCATGCCAAACCGCAAGCAACGCGACTTCGGCGACCAGTGCAGGAACGAAGATTTTCAAAAATCCGAAACGCCAAAGCGCCGCGTAAGACAACGCGATCAGCCCATTCAAATAGCCCAGCAATCGAGCGGCTGTCAGCGGCATGAGCAAGGGGGCTGCTTCGGCGAACTGGTCCAGCCGTACCGACGTCAGCACTTGCTTGGGGAAGATCGCAAATACGAAAAGGGGTATCGCACAAAGCGCGACGAAGTATTTGCAAATGCGCACAACGGTTGGTCGCACGGGGGCCTGCTTCGCTTGCAATCCGGCGACCAGTGGCAATAGGATAATGTTAAAGGGCGTCACCAATACGCTGGTCCCGCGTGCCAGAGTGAATGCCGCCCCATACACGCCCGCTGACTCAGCTTCAAAAAGATGTTTGACCGCGATCATGTCCACGTTGTCGAAGGCGGCAGTGATCGCCATCATGACACACATGGGTTTGAGGTAGCGGACGATTGCAGCGCTGTCGATGTCTGGCGATTCAAACTGCCGCCAGATGTCGGCCATCTGCAATTGCGAAACGGCCAATATCACGACCAATGCAACGACGAATGCGAGTACGCCGCCGGATGTCGTGGTCCAGACGCTCAACAAACCAATGCCAACGATTAATCGAACGAGCGCCTCGGCAACCGTGTTGATGCTGTATGCTCCGAATCGTTGAAGACCCCGTAGCATCCCGCGGGCGACACTTAACAGCAGTGTTAACCACACGATGGCAAACGACAGAATCAATGGCACCACCGATTCATACTTCAACCACGAGGCAAGCGGAATCGCGCTCACTCCGCCAATGAGGAATCCAATTCCCCCATAGCGCAAAACGTTGCGAACACCCAACCGCTGCAATCGGGCGACGCTGCCCATGTCGTTGTCGGCGGCATAGGCGGCAGTGAATTTCGCCACGGTTCCGTTGATGGGGCCCAGTGCGACGTAGAAAAACATTGCAATCGATATCGCCGCGACAAAATCTGCCGCGCGCGTGGGGCCCAGTACATTCATCGCATAGACGGAATAAACAAAGGTCAGCAGGGCTGTGGCAGCCGTCGAGATCAGCAGCAGAATGCTATGTTTCGATTCTTCGCGCACGGGTTAACTATCGGCGATTCGCCGCGAAATGGCACAATCTGATCTGCGAATCGGCATGAAAGTCATCGGCGTGAACGTCACTGCGATTGGGCATTGGGCCGGACCGGTTTGCTTTGTTTGGCTTTGCGGCCTTCCTTGCCGGCGAGTATGTAATCGATGGTGGCTTTCGACAATCCGAATCCGCGCCAGAATGCCCGGCGAAAACTCATCATGGCGAACAATACGTACTTGAGTTGGCCGGTCTGTTTGACGATCCGCGCCGTCATGGGGATTTGTGCGAGCAATAGCAGAACGATGAAAACCGGTGTGATCCACCAAGTTGCTTTGAAAAATAAGAGCGGAATTGAACCGAGGATCAGCATGGCCAGGGGCGGCTGAACGTGGTCGAGCGCGCTGCTGTACGAGTCACCGCCGGAATGACCCTTGTGGGTCAGGTGCAACCAAAGTCGCCAGTAGCCCTGCCGCATCTGCGTTTTGAAATAGCCAAGCCAACTGGTTTCGTGAAAATGTGCGACGCGCGATTCGAGTTCAAAGCCAAGATCGTATCCGGCTTCCATGACCCGCCAGGAAAGTTCGGCGTCTTGCCCCTTTAAGAAGCGTTCATCGAAACCGCCGACGCGCTCGATGGCTTCGCGCCGATAGACGACGTTAAACGTCGCGAGGAAGTCAACGATCTTCGGCATGCGCCGATGCCGTGCAATGATCTCTTCATGAATGAGGCACGCCAACAACGAGTCGGGGCACATGTTGCCATAACTGCCGCTGACTCCGCCCATCTTCTCATCTTCAAATCGGGCGACGAGCGGTGCGAGGGCGTTCGATTCAGCCACGCAATCGGAATCCACAAACCAAACGAGGTCGGTCTTGGCCGTCTGCCATCCGAGGTTGCGGGCCGACCCCGGACCCTTGCCCAGACCCGGCACGCAGGTGACCGGAAACTCAGCGACGATCTCACGGGTGTTGTCGGTGGAACCGTCATCCACGAACAGGATTTCCTGAAGTTCGCCGCTTTCGACATAGGGCGTTACGGCTTCGAGGCAGGGTCGAATCGTCTTCGATGCGTTTCGACCGGGAATGACTAAAGTGACCGCCATGAACTCTGCCTCGTATTTGTCTACATATCGCCAGCTATTCGTTGGCACATCAGACCAGCCGACATCCCAACCGTCAAGCGTGCAATTGGTTCTGATAACGTGCGACTCAATTCGGTCAATCGAGAAATCTTGGAGTCGTTCGCGCGATCGTGCTAGTATGTTGGCGATGGTTTGCGATCGTACGCATCGCCGACGCGCTAAGCTTATCTTACGGTGAATTGATGCCCGAGGTTCAATCGCAATCGGATGCTGCAACCGAGCCGGCCAACCTGCCGACGCTGCCGCCAGAGGTACGGGAGCAGGTATTCATCGTGATTCCAGCCTACAACGAAGGAGAGAAGGTCGGCGGCGTAATCGAAGAAGTGCGGACCTTGTACCCGAATGTGGTGGTGGTTGACGACGGTTCGAAGGATGAGTCTGCGGCCATTTCGGCGCGGGCTGGTGCGATGGTGCTTCATCATGCAATCAATCGCGGGCAGGGGGCGGCGCTGCAAACCGGTATCGACTATGCGATTCTGCGCGGGGCGCAGTACGTGGTCACGTTTGACAGCGACGGGCAACATCGCGTCGAGGATATCCCTGCGCTGATCACGCCAATCCTCGAAGGCAAATGGGACATCAGCCTCGGTTCCCGGTTCTTGGGTGGGGTCGAAAACATCAAAGCATCGCGCAAGATGTTGCTGCGCCTGGGCGTGTTGTTTACACGAGTCATTTCGCGAGTGAAGATTACCGACACGCACAATGGGTTGCGGGCATTTTCGCGCCGGTCAGCCCAGCGCATTCAGATCACGCTTGATCGAATGGCCCACGCCAGCGAACTGATCGATCAGGTGCGCGATTGCGGGCTGCCCTATGGCGAAGTACCCGTTCACATTCGCTATACCGATTACTCCATCGCCAAAGGGCAAAGCAGCAGCGGTGCGTTTAAGATCATCTTCCACTATTTGTTCAAGCGAATGACCAGTTAGCCGAATTCAGTCACGATCGGACCAGGACCATGAACGCATTTCAGTGGATTGTACTTCCAATACTAGGGTTGCTCATTGTTGAACGAACTTTGACGTTGTTGCGCGGGAGCGGATCGAGGCGCGTTGCATTGTTCTGGCTGGTCGTATGGTGCGGGGCAGCCGTCGCCATCACCTGGCCCGAACTGACCACGTCGATCGCAAGTTACCTGGGCCTCCGTCGAGGAGCCGACCTGGTCATGTACTTCGCCATCTTGTTCAGCTTCATCGGATTCTACATGATCTATGTAAGAATGCGGCGTCTGGATGCGAACCTGACCCTGCTGGTCAGAAAGCTCGCCATCGAAAATCCGATGTCAGAAGTCGATTCGTCAAACAAGGATAATGGGTAGTACCCACCAATTCGTAAGAATTCAAACTGCGGTGGGGACGGCCCGCCCAGCGATCCAATTCCAATGAGGTGTCTACCAAGGATGGGAACACGCTTTATAAACTGCTCAAGAATTTTCGGAATCGCCTTGCCTGCGATTCTTGTCATGCAATGCCTTGGTTGCGCCACAGTTTCATTCAAGCGATTTGAAACCGCCAGCCGCATCGATCTCGTCGCCAACCCTGGTCTGCCACAGTTTTCGGAACCGTTCCAATCGAACTACACGCGCATCAAACAAATGCGTCGAGCGGTTTGCACCGACCCGACGGCCATCCAGACGGTACTCGATATCTTAAGAGAATACGAAGACGGTTGGGTTAACTACTGGGCGATTCCCCCGGAGTCAGCTCCGGTCACGTTGATGTTCCACGATCGGACGCGCTGGCTGGGGACGCTCGATGTGCATGAGAAAGCGCTGGGCCACGTCCACGATTTGATTCGCCGCATCCCCTCTGAAGATGCCTCGCGAATCATCGGAACGATCTGCGACTTCGCCTCAGAAACAGGAAACCTACGCGGCCCCCAACCGGAAGATGGACGTCTTCGCTGGTCACGCAACTTACGCAATTGATTGTTGAACAAAATGGATGGAAAGCGAAAGCCGACGATGGGCGTAGAATCGTCGCTGCTAGCAGAGCGCGGCGTAGGTCATCACCGCCAGGAAGGCGACTTTGGCTTTGCGTCTGAAGAACCAATAGACTGTGAACCAGTTGAACTGCATCGGATGGGCTCCTTTGGCCTCTTGGGCTCATTCGCCTTGCTTCTCTCTGTAGGAACCAACTGCAACCCGTAGGCCGCTGCGCCCGACTAAACGCCGCATTCAGGCCAAATTTCCAAACCGTTTGCCGGCAAGAAGATATGAGCAGTTCGATCCGGCGCGGCAACTATCGGACCTTTTTCAATTGTACGGGCGTGTGGCGTTTGAGCAACGTTGGAGTCGATGGTGATGCTTCCGATGAACGTGGCGGGCCGGTGGATGCTTTTGGTTTGGGTCGCAGCGACGGGTGGGCGATCCGGCTTCCTTTGTGGGATGAGCGAATATCTGATAGATACGCGACTTCGCCACGCCGCTTTGATTGGCGTTTGGTTGCACTTGGTAGATCACAATTACGCAAAGGACGAAGTTGGATGGCCGCAAACCCAGGCAAATCAGATTCAGGTCTGTCGAAAGCAGAAAAGATGGAAAAGATCGTCGCCTTGTGCCGGCGTCGCGGATTCATTTTTCAATCCAGCGAGATTTACGGCGGGATCGGCGGTTTCTGGGATTATGGTCCCCTTGGCACCGAACTGAAGCGGAACGTCAAAGACGCCTGGTGGCACGACATGGTGCGGAACCCGCCAGCTGGCCCGAATGGCAAATCGTTTCAAATGGTTGGCGTCGATTGCTCGATCATCATGAACCCGAAGGTCTGGGAAGCGTCCGGCCACGTCGGTGGATTCAGCGATCCGATGATGGATTGCCGTGACTCCAAGAAACGATATCGCGCAGACCAGTTGATTGTGCTTCACCCTGCCGATTTCGATCAACGCGGTGGAAGCGACTCCGCTTGGGATCGTTTGTTCGCGTATGTGGAGGGTGACGAGGACTCTTATCGCTTGGCGCTCAAGAAGGCCGAGAAATATGGGAAGAAAATAAAGGCGAAGTTGCCTGATCCAATACCAGCAATTCCATTGTTCAGCATCGCGGAGTGGAATGCCCAACTCCGGTACGTCGTTGGGCCTGATGTAAACAATCCAGGAACACTGACCGAACCGCGCGAGTTCAATCTGATGCTCCAGACGAACATCGGTGCGCTTCAGGATTCGTCGTCGATTGCGTATTTGAGGCCTGAAACCGCGCAGGGCATATTTGCGAACTTCAAGAATGTCATCGATTCATCGCGCGTGAAGCTGCCGCTGGGGATCGCCCAGATTGGCAAGAGTTTCCGCAACGAAATTAACCCTCGCAACTTCACCTTCCGTTCGCGCGAGTTTGAGCAGTACGAAATCGAATTCTTCTGCCATCCGTCCGAAGCCGACGAGTGGTACAACTTCTGGCGCGACGTGCGCCACCAGTGGTACGTGGGTCTCGGCCTCAAAAGCGAAATGCTTGTGCTTCGCGAACATGAGGGTAACGAACTGGCCCACTATGCCAAGGGTTGCGCCGACGTTGAATACGATTTCCCGTTCGGCGTCAGCGAGTTGGAGGGCATCGCCAACCGCACCGATTACGACCTCAGAGCTCACATCGACAAGAGCGGCAAGGATCTGTCGTACTTCGACGATCAACGCAAGGAACGCTTCGTCCCGTATGTCATCGAACCGTCAGGTGGGGTCGATCGCAGCGTGTTGGCGTTTATCACCGAAGCGTACACCGTCGACGAGAACCGTGCCAGTCCGGAATTCATGAAGTTCCACCCACGCCTTGCCCCGATCAAAGCGGCTGTTTTCCCGCTGGTGGCGAAGGATGGCATGCCCGAAGTGGCGGAACCGATCTACAACGAACTGCGCAAGCAGTTCGCCTGTCAGTTCGATGCGAAGCAGTCGATCGGCAAGCGATACGCCCGCATGGACGAAGCCGGCACCCCTTGCTGCTTCACAATTGACGGGCAAACGAAAGAAGATGGAACAGTAACAGTCCGCAATCGCGACGACGCCAGCCAGGAACGGATCGATAAATCGCGCTGCGGCGAATACCTGCGCGATCAACTGCACGCTTAAGCCCTTCGCCGATTGGGTCGAGAAATGGTGCTGCATAAGATTCCCCACTTCGCAGCCGCAGAGATTTTCATCAGTTTCCTATTGCCGTCTTCATGGGGCATTGGGATAATTCACCGATCCTAAAAGCGCGTGTGCAGTGCTTGTGCTTTGTTCGGACTAATGGGTTTGAGCTTCATTGACCGATGACTATTGCCGATCATTGAAAGGGTCTTTTTCGACGGGCTTGTTTTTGACGGTTGCGCGAACCTGTAATACCGGTGAGTGCTGCGAGTGTTTGAAGCGGGTGTTCCAAGACTTTCTTTCGAATCGTCTTGGGGGTGAAACAGATGAAATCGAGTTCAGCCGTTGACGTAGAAAAGTATCGTCCATCCGAGTATCGGGCAATCCTGGTCCACAAGTACTATCTCGGTATCGAGCGCGGTTACGATCCGACGTTCGAAGAAGTCGTCGAGAGTTGGGAAGCATCGCACGCTGACGATTGGCGCAGCCGCAAGATGCGCCGCGACGTCGAAGCTCAGATCAAAGAGATCGAAGCGTATCGCACCAAGATCTCAAAAGAACGCGCGGTGGATGTGGACTGGAAAGATGCTGCAAAGGAATGGGTCAACACTCGCGAAGCAAAATGGCGCGATCAGTGGGAAGCCACATCCTATGCCGGTGCATGACTGTTTAACTTTTTAACCACGCACGAATCATTCCTTCATTTCGTAATCGGATACAACAAGATTCCGCGCAGTCTTGACGAAATTGCAGTCTTGACGAGATTTCTGGGCATTCGTTATAGCAATTTCAAAGCAACTGTAGCGTTTTCATCAGTGAGCACTGCGTTGTACGGAGGTCAGTATTCACCAAAATCGACTTCGCGTCCCCCTGGATTCCCGCTTGCACGGGAATGACGGTGTTGCCGCATCGCTACGTCTGAACTTAAGGCGCTCTAGCTGGCGATTGCCGATCGTTTGGATTCGATGGCGGCAAGCAACTGTTCGAATGATTTGGCGAACGATTTGACGCCTGCTTCTCGCAAATCTTCTGTCACCTTCGCCAACAAGATGCCCAGGCCTTCGAGTTTGGCCAGGTCGCTTTTGGCTTCGTCGATGTTTTCGGTCACCTTGCGTGACACTTCGAAGCCGGCTTTGATGGCGTCGATGGTGGCGGGCGGGGCGGTGTTTACCGTGTTGGGACCGACGAGCGTATCGACGTAGAGTGTCGGTGAGTACGTCGGGTTTTTCGTGCTGGTGCTGGCCCACAACGGCCTTTGAACGCGAGCGCCTTTTGCCTTCAAGTTGGCGAACGCCTTGCCTTCAAAGATCTTGAGGTATCGTTGGTAGGCGATCTTGCTGTTGGCGATTGCGATCTTGCCGAGCAGATCGCTGGCGTCCGGTTTATCGACCAGTTGCGGATCGACGGCGCTGTCCACGCGGCTGACAAAGAACGATGCGACCGAGGCGACGCGCGACGGATCGTTGCCCGCATCGGTGTAGCGCTGCAATCCGCCTATGTACGCCTGCATGATTTCTTCGTAGACGTCGGCGCTGAAGATTAACGTGACGTTGATGTTGATTCCCGTTGCGATCGATTCTTCGATCGCGGGGATGCATTCCGTCGTTCCGGGAATTTTAATCATCACGTTCGGGCGATTGAGCGTTTGAAACAATCGCCGCGCTTCGGCGAGGGTACCGGCCATGTCGTAGGCGAGCTTCGGGTTGACTTCGATGCTGACGTATCCATCGACGCCATCGGTTTGGTCATAAACCGGACGAAGCAGGTCTGCCGTCGCCGCGATGTCGTCGCGGGTGATGGCGTCGTAGATGTTCCACGCATCTTGATTTTGCCCGATCAGTTCGCGGATTTGTTCGTCGTAGTCGTCGCTTCCGGTGACGGCTTTCTCGAAAATCGTGGGGTTCGAAGTAACGCCGAGGATGCCTTCGTCGAACAGCGCCTGCATCGACCCATCGCGAAGCATGTCGCGGCGGACGTTGTCATACCAGATGGATTGGCCGCATTTAGATAGCTCTTCAAACATCGTGTGCATGATGACCTTTTCCTCTGGTCTCGATTTGCTTAGTTTGCCAATTGTCGGATCAATTTGCGTGCGGCGTCTGCAACCGCGTCAGCCGTAATGCCGAAGTGGGCCATCACTTCATCGCATGGTGCAGACATGCCGAACGTTTCGTGCGAAATCATGATACCGTCTTTTCCGATGTATCGCTCCCACCCCATGGCGATTCCGGCTTCGATGCCGACGCGGGCGGTGATTTCGGGCGGTAGAACCGATGCTCGGTAGGCTTCATCTTGTCTTTCAAACAATTCCCAGCATGGCAGCGAAACGATTCTCGCGTTGATGCCTTCCGATTTGAGCGATCGGTACGCGGCGACACAGTGTTGCAGTTCAGTTCCAGTGCCGATCAAGATGACTTGCGGTGCATCGGAATCCGTCGTCAAAACGTATCCGCCTCGGATCGCCGTTCTTGTATCGTTGAATTCCGACGGATCCAAAGTCGGAACGTTCTGCCGCGAGAGCGAGAGCATGACCGGACGCTCAGTGGATTGGAGCGTATGTTCCCACGCAGCGGCGGTTTCGTTGGCATCGCCGGGTCGGAACACATCGAGGTTTGGAATCGCCCGCAGCGCCGCAAGATGTTCGACCGGTTGATGCGTGGGACCGTCCTCACCGACCCCGATGCTGTCGTGCGTGAAGACGTATGCCACCGGTAAACCCATCAGCGCCGAGAGGCGAATCGAAGGGCGGGCGTAGTCGGTAAAGACCATGAAACTCGCGCCGAACGGACGAAGTTTGGAGAGGCAAATGCCATTGCAGATCGCGGCCATCGAGTGCTCGCGAATACCGAATCGCATGTTGCGACCGAGCGGTTGATCGGCACTCATGTCGGAGGTGTCGGGCAGCAGCGTTTTCGTCGAGGGCGCAAGGTCGGCGCTTCCCCCGATGAGCCAAGGTATGCTGGCCGAAACGGCTGCCAGCGTTTTTCCACCGGAAGCCCGGGTGGCCATCCCTTTCGCGTCGGCGTTGAATGTCGGGAATGCCTCTCGCCAACTCTCAGGAAATTCACCTGCTTGCAGTGTACGCCACTCCTTGGCCAATTCAGGATGCGCCTTGTCGTAAGCATCGAACTTCTCATTCCACTGCGATTCGATCGTCTCGCCGTTGGCGATACACTGGTTCGTCCAGGCTTCATTCACATCAGCCGGAACTTCAAACGGTCCGTGCGACCAACCGTAGAATTCCTTCGCACCGCGAATCTCGTCGTCGCCCAACGGTTCGCCATGGGCCTTGGCTGTGTTCTGACGCGTTGGTGCGCCATATCCGATGATGCTTGGCGTGATGATCAGCGTGGGGCGGTTCGACTCGGTGTGGGCTTGATCGATGGCTTTCAAGAGTTCGTCGGTTTCTTCGACATTTTCAATCGAAAGTACATTCCAACCATATGCCTCAAAGCGTTTGGTCACATCATCGGAGTAAGCCAGATCCGTTTCGCCTTCGATGGTGATGCGGTTGCTGTCGTAGAACCAGGTGAGATTGTCGAGTTTCTGATGACCGGCGAATGATGCGGCTTCCGCGGTGATGCCTTCCATCATGCAGCCGTCACCCAGCACGGCGTAAACACGATGGTCAACAATTTCATGTTGGGGCCTGTTGAAGTACGCAGCCAGCCATCGTTCGGCGACGGCCATCCCCACACTGTTCGCCGCACCTTGCCCTAGCGGTCCGGTTGTGGTTTCAACCCCCGGGGTGTGGCCGTATTCTGGATGGCCAGGCGTCTTGCTGTGCAGTTGACGGAACTGCTTGAGGTCATCCATCGACACGTCGTACCCACTCAGGTGCAGCGTCGAATAGAGCAGCATCGAAGCATGACCGTTTGACAGCACAAATCGATCGCGATTGGCAAACGCCGGGTTCTTTGGATTAAATCGCAGTACCTTGCGATAAAGCGTGTAGGTCAGCGGGGCCAGCGCAATCGGCGCACCGGGATGCCCCGAGTTGGCCCGCTGAACGGCATCCATCGACAGGGTGCGGATGGTATCGATACACGTTTTTTCGACGGCAGTCGTTGTGGTTGACACAGTTTCTCCTGCATATTGCGTTGTCGTCGGGGCCAGTGCTGACGGGAACAGCCGAACCTTGAACCGCATACGGGTCGCAGCCTGGTCGCCGAACTCGCGATCTTGGAATGAGCGTAGAAATAACAGGTGAGCCGGCGAATGCAATGTTCGAGCGGTGATTTGCAGAACTAGGGTTGGTCGGCACGACTTCTCTTGGCCGCGTTGGCTTCCTCGGTTTCCGTGGCTTTGGCCAGTGTTAAACGGGCCATCCGGCATCGCGAGATAAAGTCGTGCATGTCATTCGGGCGTTTTTCGGGATCCTGCTGGCAGCAATCGATGATGAGTTTTGAGATTACCGGAGGAAGCTCTTCCAGAGACGGCTGTTCGTTGTCGGTTTTGCGCACACCAAGCCGGCCCAGTGAGTGGACGTCTAGGTTCTGGTTCATCTTGGTGGCGATAGGCTTACCGGTAAGAACCTTGTGAAACGTGGCCCCCAGGCCGAACACATCGGTCCGTGCGTCGAGGCGTTCCTTGGCTCCCTGCTCGGGGGCCATGTAGTCGATGGTTCCCTGAATGCGTGGTTTCACTTCATTGATTTTGCAGGACTGTCCGAAGTCAATGAGTTTGATCTCTTGTTCCTCCATGACCAGAATGTTGCCCGGCTTTAGGTCGGCATGGACGAATCCAATTTTGTGCATTTCGGCCAGTGCGTCAGCCGCCTTTTCGAACAGGTACAACGCTTGCAATACGCTGATTTTCGTTGCGATTTCGGCGAGCGACTTGCCTTCTACGTATTCCATAAAGAGCATCGCCGATTTGAGAGTCAGACGGCGCTTCACCAACCGCATCTCGTAGGTCTTGCGAAGGGCGGGGTGGTCCATCATCGACCCGCACTGGTGTTCGTCCTTCATCAATTCAATGGTTTTATGACTTTCGGGCGATGTTACTTTGACGTGTTTGATGGCGTAGACGATCCCCGTCTTCAGCGCTTTGGCCTGATAGATGGTGCTGTCGGCTCCGGTACCGAGTTTGCACATGATTCTGTAATGTGGAACGTCAATGCTCATCTTGTTTGTTGGCCGACCAATCTCGTCGGCGATTCCATATCAGCTATCGGCGGTTCGCACCGGTTTTCATTGTCGAGATATGTCGCTCATGCAACGGTACACCAAGAGTCTGACACCCAGCCCCATTCAAAACCAGCCCCCAAGGCCTCTTCAAGAAATTCAATACCAACCCACCCAGTTCACCCCAAACGCTCCCCCTTGGTCGATCGGAGAATTTCTTCCGATTCAGAATATGCGCACAATTCAACTGGGTTGGATTCGAAGTGACCACACAAAAGAGACGGGCATGAAAATCTGGCGGATTTGCATCGTGCCCTTTGAGGGCAAAAAACCGCGCAAAAGCCCCTCCACCCGAATATAAGGATGGCCAAATTGCCAGTCAAACACCAACTGCGACTTTTCCGGAAGATTGGCCCTCGTAAATAGGTGCTGCACGCTCAACTCGCGTTCTCAGGGTGATGAGCCCTATTTCCGGCGGACAGAACAGCCGCGTGGGAATGGGCGGCGAGGCTCCGATTCCAGCAGATACGTGAAGCCAATTGCCATTGACCATGTGCAGACCTCGCGACATCGAGACCGGAATCCGGTCATTGTTGAACACGCAGCCAATCCCGGGAATCCGAATCTGCCCACCGTGGGTGTGCCCAGCCAACATCAGAATCCCGGAAGCCGATGGTAACTCAAAAGCGGTTGAAGGGTAGTGAGTCAACAGAATTCGCGGGAGTTTCGGCGACGCACCCTTCAGAGCGGTTTGGGCTTCACCCCGTCGATGATGGCTTTGCTCCACACCAGCCAGACAGAGGACGCCACCCGTATCCAGTTCGACGTGCGTGTTGTCATTTCGAAGAAATCGAATCGGTGTTTCATGGGCGGTGAAGCATGGCAGATCGTGGTTGCCCAGCACGGCGAAGATACCGTACTTCGGCGCGACCGGTTCGAGGATTTGCGCGGTCAGTTCTGCCGCCCGGGTATGCTGTTGCGGTCGATGGCAAAAGTCGCCGGTGATGAGCAGCAGGTCGTGATCGATGACCGTCAGCAGGCGCTGCACTTCGCGCTCCACCCGGCCCCACTTTCGCAAGTGCAGATCGGACAAATGCATCACGCGCAATCCATCCGCACCGCGCTGCAATCCGTCGAGCGACAATTCGATGTGACGGACCACTACCTTCGCCATGACATCTCCCCCAAGGTGTCTAGCAGGTGGCGACGCTTGCAATCAAGCGCAAGTCGCCAACCAACTCATCCATTTGGACCGATACCGGACTAAGCGATCGCGCTCCGGTCGCAATTCGTTCGCCTCGTACAAGACCCAAGCTTCATGCGGAGGTTACGATACCATCCGTTGACCGCATCCAGTTTTGATGAGCGCAATTCAATTACGTTTTAACTGAACAGTGTGTTCGTGGGCTTGATTTTGCTGCGTCATTTGTAGCGATGGTGCCGGGTGGTTAGTCGAAAACGATCGTGCGATTTTGATGGACCAATATT
Organism: Alphaproteobacteria bacterium; assembly: GCA_028285105.1. Lineage (GTDB taxonomy): Bacteria > Planctomycetota > Phycisphaerae > UBA1845 > UBA1845 > UBA1845. The sequence continues at coordinate 527,897 of JANQQE010000011.1, read as the reverse complement.
TTGTCCTCGATGTGCAGCCGTACCGCCGATGCAAGCACCGTGCGTTCGAGATCGCGGCCTTTTCGGACCAGATCGTCTACGGTGTCGCGATGGTTAATGCGAACCGTGTCTTGGGCGATAATTGGACCGGCATCGAGGTCGGTGGTCACATAATGTGCGGTGGCACCGACAACTTTGACGCCACGTTGGTGCGCCTGATGGTAGGGGCGTCCTCCTGCGAATGCGGGCAGGAAGCTGTGGTGAATATTGATGATTCGCGACGGCCAACGGTCGACGACTTTGCTGCTGAGAATCTGCATGTAGCGGGCGAGGACGACAAAGTCGATCCTGTGTTCGTCGAGCAATTTCAGCAAGCGTAGCTCTTGTTTGTCTTTGTTCGACGGGGTGATCGGAAGTGTGAAATTGACGACGCCCTGGGTATCGAGAGCGTCCGACCAATCGGGATGGTTGCTGACGACGAGCGGAACATCTGCATCCAATTCGCCGCAGCGCTGGCGGTAGAGCAAGTCTTGCAAACAATGATCCTGCTTGCTGACCATAATCGCCATCCGTTTGCGATCGGTCGAATAGGCGATGCGCCACTCCATCGCGAATCGTTCAGCCACCGGCTTCCAGGCGACGTTGAATTCCTCCCGCGACAGGTCCATTTCTTCAGATTCAAATTCCAGTCGCATGCAGAACGCACCGTCGGCTGGGTCGCTGTGCTGATCGGCTTCGAGGATGTTGGCCCGGTGTTCGGCGAGGAAACCGGTGGCGGCGGCGATAATTCCAGTCGAATCGGGGCACCAGATTAGGAGTCTCGCGGTGGCGGGTTTCATGGATGCGTCGATCCTTATGCGTTGGCAGCCGCCGCCGATTTCGGGAAACTCTCAAGCATGCGTGCCGCAATTGGTCCGGGCTTGCCAGATCGAATTGGTTGCCCGTCAACGCTGCAAACTGGAAGAATGTCGATCGACGAACTGGTCATGAACACTTCGTCAGCCGCCATTAATTCTGACCTGCCGACCGAGCGTTCTTCAACGGAAATCTGCAGGGCGCGGGCATTGTTCAGAATAAACCCACGCGTGATGCCATGAAGAATCCGAGTATCAGCCGCAGGTGTGATGAGTCTACCGTCGCGCACAATGAATACATTCGCGCAACTCGTTTCCAGTACTTCGTCGTCTGGCGTTACGATAATCGCGTCGAAATACCCTCGCTGCTTTGCTGCATTCTTAATCATGACATTGGCGAGCAGGGCGATGGACTTGATGTTGCAGTGCGCCCAGCGTGTGTCGGCGACGGTTTCCAGCTTAATTCCGTCCGATCGTAGCGCCGCATCGATGGTCGGTTTTCTTTTGAAGGTCATCACCAAATTGGGCGTAATGCTGCCCGCATAAGCATGTTCGCGCGACGCCACGCCTCGGGTGATCTGCAAGTACACCATCACATCGCCATAACCGCATTCTTCGATCCCGCGTCGAATCAACGCGCCCAGGCCAAGCGTCGTACAATCCAGATCAAGCCTAATTCCGTCGGCGCTTCGTTGGAGTCGATCGAGATGTTCGTCCAACAAGAACGGCGCGCCGCCATGCGCTACGATCACTTCGTACACGCCGTCGGCGAACTGATACCCGCGATCCTCGATCGGGACGAGCGCCTCCGCAAGCGGCACAAAGTTACCATTGATACAGGCAATATCTGACATGTCCTGCCTCGCTGCTGGGGCGATCATTCGCGCGGATTCCGGTGGCGAATGATTCATCCCGCGAATTATTCCTTTCGGCAGCATACCAGATTTCGCCGCAGGAATTCATGTTGACTGCGGCCAGATTGGTTCGATGATATTGATGTGTGCAGCCACCATCGCAGGAGGCGGTCGGCTGCCCAAATAGAAACCTGCTGCCCAAATAGTACCTTGCTAAACAGTGGATACCTGCCGAAGGATTGGCAAGATGGCCTACACCCATCAAAAAATCAAACCGTTCTCACGTCCTCGCACCGATAGCGACGTGCAATTCCGCAACGGTCCGTTGCTATCTGTCGATGCAGCGCCAGAGACGAACCGTCGTCCGCAACGCACGCAGATGGTCAGCCATCTCATCGCCGAAATCGATCTCAATGCAATTGCCCGCAACATTGGCATATTGCGATCGTATCTAAGCGCCGGTTGCCGATTCTGCGTCGCGGTCAAAGCCAACGCTTATGGGCACGGAATGGAAGTCGTGCTGCCCGTACTCGAAGCCGAACGCGTGGACATGCTCGCGGTGGCCACCGTGACCGAAGCGCGGCAGGCTCGCGAACTGGGCTGGCAGCTTCCGATTCTCTTGATGGGAACGGAACTCAGTATCTACCAGGGCGCGCTCAAACGTGACGTCGCCGAATGGCTCGTACGCAACAATGTCTGCATCACGATGCTGGCGATAGACGATCTGCACGCCATCGAAGAAGCCGCCAAAGCAGTCGAGATGCCGGCGAAGGTTCATCTGAAACTGGACACGGGCCTATCGCGCATGGGAGTCGATGAATCGCAGTTACTAGAGTTGATCGAGCGCATCGAAGCGTGCCCAAATGTGCTAATCGACGGTTTGTATACGCACTTTGCATCTGCCGACGAACGTGGCTGTGCGTTCGCAGGGGGGCAACTGCAACGGTTTGAGAAGTTTGTCGGTGTTCTTCGAAGTCGCAGCACGAAAACCCCAACGCTGCACGCGGCAAATTCCGCGGCGGTCGTGAACCTGCCGGGTAGCCACTACGACATGGTGCGACCCGGCATCGGCGTGTACGGATATCAAACCACGCCAAGCGAACTACAGCGCATCGACCTGAGCCCCGTGATGCGCGTCGTCAGTTCGGTGATGCTGGTCAAACGCGTGCCGGAAGGCAGTGATGTGGGCTACGGTAGAAGCTTTCGCACGAAGCGCGAATCGATCCTCGGCGTGGTCCCGATCGGTTACGCCGACGGCCTAGATCGCCGCCTGTCAAATGCCGGGTTCGTAACGGTCAAAGGAATCCCCGCCCCAATCGTCGGCAAGATCAGTATGGATCAAACCATCATTGACCTGACGGAAATCGCCAACCAAACCACCATCACCGCCGGCTGCCACGCTGTGATCATGGACAACAACCCCAATTCCCCCAACAGCGTAGAAAGCATGGCCCGCCATCTGGATACCATTCCCTACGAAATAGTAACATCCATCAGCCCGCGTGTAGTCCGATTGGCCCGACGACGGCATGCCATGGGCGAGAAGGATCTGACCAATAGTTTCTTGCAATCATCTTGACGAAAACAGTCTGACGAAGACCAACAACTCGCCTGAACGACTATGGGTAATCATCAAGGTAGAACGCGGTTCAATGCGCCTGCAACGTCAACGATTCGCACCGGCGGATAGCCCAATTCAGACATCAGATTCTCCAGATAGACCGGATGCTCAACAATAGGATGGCCGTCCGTGATGATCATGCGGCCATCACCCCAACCCAGGGATGCGTCATCAGTCAATCGCAGGATCGCCTCTGCGCTGCTCGTCGCAGGGAAACTGCGAATCTCGTCCCACAGCGGATCGTTTCGGCTGAAGCGTTGACGCAGCGTTGTCTCCGTCATGTCAATCGGATCGTTCGACAGCACCAAAAGGTAACCATTGAGGAAGGACACGCGGTACGGAAAGACGGCTGCTGCGGTTTGACGCACAGCATACGCCTGAGCCGGCGTACCGTTCGAATAGAGGCAGAACACGCCACCGGGTGCCAGTCGTTTGCTGACGAGTTCGTAGAATTCACGAGAGTTGAGCAGCGCACTGCCCGCCTGTTTTAAGTAGAGCGGCTGAGTTTGAATGACGTCGTAAAGTCGATCGGAATGAAGTGCCAGTCCGGAGCGTGCATCCTGCCAGATCATGTTGATCTTGGGGTGCGTCGCGACGCCAAGCGTACCTTCGGGGTATGCCCGGTATACCTCTTTTAATGTGCGAGTGATGTCATAGCCGTCGACTTGCTCGACGGTATCGAGTTTCGCCAGCGTGGTTGCAGTGATCCCGGTGGCAACGCCGATGATGCACACGCGACGAATGTCGCCATCGTGACATGTAACCGGGCAAGCCGCCGCCATCCAGTTGTTGGTGCCGACGTGATTGCCGTCGACCGACAGCCTTGAATGCCACAGACCGTCCCAGATCATATCCCCGTCATCGTTGATGCCGATAACCCCGTCGCGCCCTGAGAACATGCGCACGCCGCTGATTACGGTGGACAAATCGAGGGTCAATCCTAGCACGCTGACGACCACAGCCCCACCCAGCGGCATGACCCACGCGCGACGAGTCGTCCGGGCCTTCGCCAGTCCTTCCTGCAACACATACAACAATAGCGCGATGATCAGCGGTAATAGGAAGAACGGCATCTCGAAACCGACTAACGTCGTCAACAAAATGCCGCTGCATGATCCCACCGTGTTCCAGAAATAGATGTGACCGACGTCAGCCCCCCATCGCTTGGCCGCACCTGCGGCGACGCGGCTGAAGAGATAACCGAATAAAAAACACGGCAAAAAGTATGGGAAGCGCAAGATGACGAAAACGAAGATCTTCAGCGGATCGAACAGGACGCCCAGATTGTCGATCGCGTACATGGGGATCGAGAATGCCACACCCAAAGCCGCAAGTCGCAACCCAGCGGACAACGACAAACGGGTGGTCCGGGCGCTAAATGCCGCGCCAAGACTCCAGAACACGAGGAAACCGGTAACGACTGCTGCAAACGTGTAAGGCAACGGTTGATGTTTCCAAGCGATGAGTCTGAAGAGATACATCTCATAACTTAAGGAACAGAAACCCAGACCCAGCGCCATCAGCGCATCGCGGTTCAGACGCCAACTGCGTGCTTCCGATGCGGGCTCCGACGATGACGCCTGTAGTATTGGCAGGGCCCGACGCGCGATCAACACGGCGATGCCAGCCAGTCCGTTGGCCAGGGCGGCAATGACCAGCGACGGGGTTTGTCCGAAGTGAGGCATGAGGTAGCCGCTGGCGAGTACCGTACCGAGAACGCTTCCCACCGTGTTGATAAAGAACAGCCAGCCGAGCACGCTTGTATTGGTCAGCCCCAGGCTTCGCTGGCACACTTCGGCAGCGAACGGCATCGTGGCACCCATCAGCCAGCACGGAATGATCAGGACGATCGTCGCTCCCAGCGCATACAGCAACAGAAGCGGTAAGCCGCTGGACATCGCCAAGCGTTGCACGGCAAACAACGACGTCGAGAGATCGCTGGCCAGCAAACCGCAAATAGCCAGATTGACGCCAGCCAAAACAAGTTCGATCAGCGCGAAGGCTCGGGCGGGATCGCGGAATCTGCCCGAACGCCGGCCCATCCACAACGAACCAAATCCAAGCCCGGCCATGAAAACGAGTACAACGATCATGGAACTGATCGTCTCGCATCCGCCAAGGAACACCCCAAGAGCGCGTTGCCAGATGACCTGATTGATCAGAGCCGCCATTCCGGAAAGAAAAAGCGCCATCCCCAAGAAGAGCGTAACGTGGGGAAATCGACCAAATCGATGATTGTGAGCGAGATCAGCGTGAGCCAAGGGATTCCCATCATGTAAGCAGCGTGCAACCGAGTCTCGAATTCATCGTCACGCCAAGGCAAGTTGTTGAGGTGCGCCGGACAAGGAAGGGATTCAAGGTGGTTATCGCGTCATTTATGGGACTGCTCAGCGTCGCATCGATTGAAGGGTATCGAAGCTAGTCGACCTGAAAGATTCGGCAGACCCAGCCCCCATCGTCGGCAAGATAAGCATGGACCAAACCATCATCGACCTGACAGAAATAGCAAACCAAACCGAAATCACCGCCTGAAGCCAAGCCGTAGTAATAGACAACAACCCCAAAGCCCCCAACAGCGTTGAATCCATGGCCCGTCAACTGGATACCATCCCCTACGAAATAGTGACCTCTATAAGTCCAAGAGTAACCCGATTGGCCAATTAGTTGTGAGCAATTAAGCGCAACCAATCGAAAACTGCTATGATGTTAGAAGACTGACTCACCTCGTCCGAAGAACAGGGGCCACTCCGCAATCTCCTTGATCCGCTGTTGCAGTTTGGCATTTTACGGATCAGGTGAATTCACTGTCGCGTTGTCAAGTCGCGTGACCAAGTACGAGACCAGACTCAAGATGTTCAAGCAGTCGACCTCTGAGAATACTGCGGGAACATTCGAGTCCATCGGCGCGTGGGATATTGGGTTTCGAAATCCAGTGACTACGCCTCTCGATAAGTGTCCTTGGCCTTCTTGTATACATTTCTCAGAGACAGTTCCAAGAGTATTCAATTGCAATGTCGGAGGGGTGGCAAAAGGCTTGCTCCCAAAGACGCCATTCACCAAGTCCATTCCATCATCCGTTAATTCCGTCAGATTCCGAATGATCTCGCAGTAAATCTGCACACCTTGGCTTGCAGCGTCTCCGAATTGTTTGTTCTCGTAGTATGCTCTAACTCTGTCGCGAACTTTCTCGTGGAGGTGTCTCCAATGCAGCAGTGGATATTCAGGTATAAGTTCATGAAGCGCTTTTATAACAGGTGTGTACTTTTCAAGGGCATCTTCACCGCCAAGGCTCTCAATAATCTGCCTGGTGCTGTCCCTCACGTCGTCTGGCATCGTGTTCATCCACGCTTGCGTATCGATTCCTGTTTTCTCCTTAAGCTCTTCTCGCTTCTTCTCCTTGCGCTTCTTCCGCCAGTCAACGTTCACCTGTGACACGATCCCTGCGAGAAAGGTTCTCAATTCTCCCATTTCTGGGTGCTCCCAGTCGAGTGACTGCCGATTCGTGGAGATGACGTCTTCATCGAGATCGTCAATGAAATCGACACCAATCCATCCCGTCAGGTACTGGTAAAAATGGCTCGATGTGCTTGAAGAGAAGAACTCTGCAGCATTGACGAGCTTTTGACGAGAAAACAGTGTAATTCCACGCAAACCAGAGGCCGGGGTAATGGGCGTCTCGGCCGTCATCAACATTCCCGAAAGCTTTCCTAAGTATTTTGAGTTGCGCGGGACGAACTGGGTGTCCGAAACATCCCATTTGAATTCGATTTTCAGGGTTTGGTACCGGCGACTATTGTCAATTGCGATTCGGTCTCCGTTCGACGCCTCAATCAACAGATCGAAGGTGTCGTCGACGATGAATAGACGCGATAGGCTGTCTGCAATCCCGTGCGCGTCAAACGGAGATTTTCGTTTTAAGCCAGCTAAAGAAACAGAAGTACCGTTTGGTTCCTTCGTGGACTGATCAATTTTTGTCGCCGTCGGCTTGTAGACACCAGTGGCGTTGTTCAAGTCATCCCAATCGAGAACGAACACATTACATTTTCCGCCGCGGCGCGTAGTGATCGTAATCGTCTTCGCCAGCCCGAATAATGCGAGCTTACCAAGTCCTTTCTTGCCGATCCGTTTTCTGCCGTACTTTGGCGACGGCTCATCACCCTCGTCATCGCGTCGGTTTCGTCCGATCACTAGAAACTTTTCGTTGATTTCGTCGAGGGTCAGACCGTCTCCGTCATCGGTAACGGTTATCTCTGCTGGCTTACCGTTTTCTTCGCGAAGTGTGACTACTACCTGCGACGCATCCGCGTCATATGAGTTTGCGATAATTTCTGCAATCGCAGGCGGCAGAGTTGAGTACATTCGCACACCGAGGTGTTTGATGGTTCGGGGATCAAACCGCATCTCGAATGGTGAATCACTCATGACTTTGTCCCTGTCAGTGCTTGGGCATGGAGGCAAATAAACGCTGGCGGAAGCGCATTCCCTATCATCTCGGCTAGTTTAACCTTGCCAAACCCAACGGGAAACTCGTATGACATTGGAAAGGACTGGAGGAGGGCCGCCTCGCGAATCGTGATGGCACGGTGTTCACTCGGGTGCAAAAAACGCCCCTTGGACGGGTTGAAGCATCCTGTAGTTATCGTGGGGGCTGGTTCGTCCCACGCCATTCGGCCATACACGTCCTTGAATCCATCTGTCTCGCCGTGGCAGGCAAGTCTTAGGTGCCGAGGTAGCGATGCACGTCCGCCGCCGTTCTTGGGAATTTTCCGGATTCTCTCGCGAACTACGGCGGATCGTTTCTCCGGCATGTCGTGCAGTGGATCGCCACTTTTACCGGCAGGCCCCAGCGAGCCAATTGCTTGTCGTACAGTGTGGGATACTGAAACTTCACTTGCCAAGCATGGTTCGCGAACTCGACTTGCAATCACGACAGTGCGCCTGCGTCGCTGGGGTACGCCATAGTGGGCGACATTCAGTACATCAGCCTTTACCGTATATCCCGCTTCCTTTAGCGAACGTGTGAAGTTGCGGAGGCGCTGGTCCTTGATCAAACGCGGAACGTTTTCCAGCATGATGTGCTTTGGCCGCAGTCCAAGCACGAGTCGTTGAAACTCGTAGATAAGGTTGTTTCTCTTGTCACGGACGCGGCAGTTCCCATTCCTAGTCCGCAGTGTGGAGAATCCTTGGCACGGTGGACAACCGCCTAGAAGGTCCAGTTCCCCTTTCCGTAGTTTTAGCGATCTTAGGATTGTCTGAGTCGAAACATTCTTGACGTCATCCTGCCAGACGCGCACGTCGGGGTGATTTAGCTTATAGGCCTCTATGGCGCACTGGTCGATCTCGATGGCCCCGACGACGTTGTACCCCGCTTGACGAAAGCCTTCCGTCATTCCACCGCACCCTGCGAAACAGTCGAATGCCGTGGGGCGGCCGGCGCTTGTAATGCCAATGGTTTCGTTGTCGGTATTGGGTCTGTTCTTTCTAGGCTTCATGCTCACGGCCGATCGATGTTTTCTTGGTGCCCTTACTACCCAACATTCCTTGGACCGTTCGGATCCCGTAAAGTTTAATTGTCTCTGTTTGGGGTACCGAAAGCAATCAGTGTGTTAAGTGACAGAATTCAGAACAATTACTAATTCTCTCGATAACTCACATTATAATTCGGGATGATTTAGAGAAGTTAGGCTAGCTACTAGTTCTTGCGCTGTGTTTTGCAAACTCGACTTGGACTGCTGCTGAATCAGTACGTCAATCACTCCACCCATCGCGCGGGTTGGTAAGGAATTACACACTCACCCAAAAAACCGAAAGCGCAGTATCGCCCACAGCGCGGCCACACCGTCTTTCCAGGTTATCTTTTTCCCCTCTTCGTAGTCTCTGCCGGCGTAGCTTATGCCTACTTCGTAGACGCGCCATTTTCCTTTGGCGATTTTGGCGGTCAGCTCCGGTTCTATGGTGAAGCGGTCACTTACCAGCGTCATTGAATCGATGACGGGGCGGGTGAAGACTTTATAACACGTCTCCATGTCGGTGAGGTTCAGGTTGGTCATCATGTTTGACAGCATCGTTAAAAAGCGGTTGCCCAGCATGTGCCAGAACAGGTGCACGCGGTGGGCTGAGTCGCCTACGAAACGCGATCCGTAGACCACGTCGGCTTTCCCGTCGAGGATCGGTTTTAACAGTTGCGGATAGTCGGCTGGGTCGTACTCGAGGTCGGCATCCTGAATCAGCACGATGTCGCCGGTGGACATCGCAAAGCCCTTGCGGACGGCTGCCCCTTTCCCCATGTTGCGCGGTTGGAGTTCGATCTTGAATTTCTGGTCCGGCCAGCGCTGCTCGATCTTGGGGTAGATGTCGCGTGTTCCGTCGCTGCTGCCGTCGTCGACGAGGATGATCTCTCGTTCCAGCGGTAACTCGACCGCCAGCACGCGCGAGATGATCTCTTCGAGCGTGGCTTTCTCGTTGTAGACGGGGATGACGATGGACAGGGCTTTGAGCGTATCGGTCATGTTTTTCGATTTGCGGGTTGGCGTTTGCACTTAGGATTGATCGTCGAAACTGCTGAAGCCAGCCGCCAGCAAATCCTGCACGTCGATCAGTCCGACGAGTTTGTGGTCGTCGTCCACCACCGGCAGCTCGTCGATCTTGTGCTTCTGGATGAGTTTGATGGAGTCGGCGACCAGTTCGCTGACCTTGGCGGCTTTTGGGTTTTGGGTCATGACGTCGGCGATGGGCAGGTTGAACCAGTCGCTGTGATCGCGGGCACATCGCACGAAGTCGCCATGCGTGAAGAACCCAACGAGTTTACGGTCGCTATCGACGATGGCGGCTGCCCCTGCTCGACGCGGGGCGCGCTGGATGGCGACATCGTATTGGCCGACCGTGTCGGTCGAAACTAGCGTGGGGCAGTCGTCGCCCGTTCGCATGATTTCGTGAACCCGCATGAGGCTGCGACCGAGCGCTCCGCCGGGGTGGTACGCTGCGTATTCTTCCGGGGCGACGTTTTTAAGCTGCATCACCGTCAGGGCCAAAGCATCGCCGACGGCTAGCATCGCCGTTGTCGAAGAACTCGGTGCCAGATGAAGCGGGCAGGCTTCCGGTGTGGCGCCGATATCCAGCACGATGTCGGAGAGTTTCGCGCACGTCGATTTGGGCCGACCGGTAATTAGAATGACTTTGCAACCCAACTTGCGAAACGTCGGCAGCAAGCGCACGAGTTCCTGCGTCTCGCCGCTGTTGGTCAGTGCCAGGATCGCGTCGTCACCATCGATCATTCCGAGATCGCCGTGGATGGCTTCAGCCGGGTGGAGCGAATAGGCGCGGGTGGCGGTGCTGGCGAAAGTGGCTTGAATTTTTCGACCGACCAAGCCGGCTTTGCCCATTCCGGTGACCGCCAACCGGCCTTTGCAATTGAGGATGATATTGACGGCTTCTACGAAGGCGTCGCCCAGATTGGCTTTCGCTTCAGTGACGGCCTCGCATTCGCGGGCGAGGATGCTGCGACCGATCTCCACGATCTTCGCATTCAGATCGGTGGTGACGGGAGCGTTCAACGAATGTGCGGTGTTCGCAGCGGTATTCATGTCGCCGATCATTATCTGGAATGTGGTTGTAAACTCAAATATTCGCCGGTGATCTGAGGCCTAGGGATTCTTGGGCTCTGGTGACGGTTCTGGCGTTGGCGTGGCATTCGATTGCTTTTTCTTTTCAGCAGACTCACGCCGGATTTCTCCCAGATTCTCGGGTGCGGGGGTTGGGCTCGTCGCCGCCGGATCGCTTTTTGCGGTTGTTTCGTCGCCCGCATCCGATGCGTCTGACGGTTCGACTTTGGACTCGCTCTTGGGCGGTTCGTCGAGAAGCGTCATGGTCAGGTTTTTCTGATCGATGCCCGAACCGATAATTGCTCTGCCGGCCAATCGGGTGAAGAGGTTCATTTTTTCGACGGCATCGGGTTCAACCTGCATCGCGGTGAGGCTGACCTTCTGTGCCGGATTCGACTTGATGCGATCCTTGATTAAGGCATCGAGCGAGAGTGCATCTAAGATGTCATCGTTGTATTGAAAGAATCCTTCCGGGGTCAGTTGGAGATCAATGGGTTCGGTGTCGCCTGCTGCTGAATCAGAATGAGCCGGATCGGTTTTGGCGACCGCCGTTGTCTTAGATGGCGACGGTGACGAGTCCTGCTTTGGCCGAATCGTGACCGTGCATTTTGTCCCAACCTTTGGCACGCGATTCTTGTCGGCAAGTACCCAAAGCTCCGCGTCGCTCGCAGAATGCGACTCGGCCAACCCGATCAGAGCGGTCGAGAAATCGACGACGCAGGCGATCGTTCCGTCGGCATCTGCGGTGAATTTTCCGTCTTCGGTCCGCGATCCGCAAAAGACCCAGTTCAATGGGCCGATGGGTTTTTTGTTTTTGGAATCCACCATCCACTCGTGGGCTTTTTGGCGGAATTTTTTTCCATCGGCTTCGTACTCGATGTCGATATCAAGCGGTTGACCGGTCGCAGCCGTTTGCTTGCCGGTGGCTGGATCGATGGCGGCGGGCGTGCCGACCGTCGCACCGATCATTCCCAACGCTTCAAATATTTTTTTCGGTTGCGCACCGGTGACGAGAATGCTCTCGTGCTCCTTGGTGTTTTCAGCACAAAGCAAGAGTTCGATCGGCAAATCGGTTTGGACAACTTTGGCGGATACCTCAACTTGTTTTGTGTTCCAATCGATGACGACGTCTTTGGCGTATTCCGCCCTTTTTCCACCCGATTTCACCGGGACTGGCGTAGCCGACGGTGCGGGTGAGGGCGTGGAATCTACCGGCTTCTCTGCTGTCGGTTTGGGGCTGCCGGACTGGTTCGATTTCTGTTCACATGCAGTTGACGACAACAACAGCATACACGTCAACATCCAGGCAAACGCCTCGCGCAACAGACGATTCGATCGATCGCAGTTCTTATTCAATACATCCATCGATGATTTGTGACCTTTGCTTTCTTAGGAACGTGACCCAAATGTCGGGAACGCTTCTTCTTCCTGCTCACGCTGGATGAGGATTTTCGGCTTCACAAGAATCAAAAGTACCTGCTCGTCCTTGACGAGATTTCGGGCTGAATACAGTCGCTTGAGTACCGGAATCTTCGACAGGATCGGGACACCAGCTTCCGCTTCAATTTCCTGAGCCGTCTTGAGTCCTCCGATCAGCAGCGTACCGCCATCGGGGACCGATACCGTGGTGCGAATGACCTGTCGCTGGGTATTGGGCAACTGAATGAACGCATCTGCCGCAGCGGCTGCTCCCGATGAACCACCGCTGAATGGAAAGACCTGAAGCGGGCCAACCGGCTGAGCGACACCCGGTCGGAGGTTCATGGTCACGTAGCGTTTGTCGGATGAAACGACCGCCTGCACGTCGAGAACCGTACCGGTTTGAAGCTGTTGCACGTTTGGCTGTAATGCGACTGCGTTTTCATCCACGACCGGGAATACCGACTGCACAAAGCTGGTCGAGTTCAACACGCCAACCCACGCCCGCTGCCCGTTGAATAGCACCAGACGAGGGGCATTCATGATGCTGCTGCGGCGATCGGCCTGCGTTGCCCGAAGCAGGAAGTCCACCTGAATACCGTCAAGGAAGCTTCCGAAAATGCTCATTGCAGGCGTGGCGTTTCCACCGAACGAGTTCGGGATGACTGTGTTGGTTGGCTGAACGAGGTCAAGCACGTTTGAGATAATCGGAATCGGCGATGCGTTCGATGCATTGACCAGGCCACCGCCCGGTGCCGGAATCAAACCCGGGTTTCCAAACGGCTGGGAGGCACCCTGGAACTGGTTAAGCTGCAAGCCCGCATTGGGAATGCCCGGTAGGAATCCGAGTCGCGAAAACGATCGGGGCATCAACACCTGCGAACCCGTTGCACTCTGGCCCGTTCGATCGAAACCGGCATTGCCCTGGTTCAGAACGACATCGAGGTCGAGCCCGAGTTCCTCAAGATAGTTTGACGTAATTGTGATAAAGCGGGCTTCGATTGCGATTTGAATCGCACGCTGATCGCGAAGCTTACCGAGCAAGTCTTGGATGTCTGAATGGGCGCTGGCAGTCTGCGTGACGACCAGTTGACCGCCCAATTCAGCGATTGCTGCATCGGTTCCACCGCTTTCACGCCAGCTATCCGGCTCGATCGTGTTGCGGATCAACTCGAGCAGGGCATCAACGCGTTCTTCGCGGGTGCCTTCTTCTTCGTCGTCGCCTTCGGAATCTCCGCCGCCAGAGAATGGAGCGCCACCACCGCCGAATCCGCCACCAAGGCCACCGCCACCACCGCCGCCGAATCCACCGCCGCCGCCGCCGAATCCACCACCACCTCCGCCGCCGCCGAATCCGCCGCCGCCACCACCACCGCCGAATCCGCCACCACCACCGCCAACACCGCCGCCACCTCCACCACCACCGCCGCCTGCACCGCCACCACCGGCGACGTCAACAGTCGGGCCTTCAAAGTCGGGGACGCTTAGGAGCAAGTCTTCGATGGGGTACACATCTATGTAGGTGTCTTTGTCGAGCAGGGTCTGGGTTGCGATTTTGATGACGCCGTCAGCTACGACGTAGCCCAATTCAACTTCACCACCGCCAACCTGATCGAGAACCTCTGTCAGGGCTTTCTTGAAAGTGACTTCCGACGGGAATTGCAACGTGACGGGCAGGTCACGGTCGATGCCGACCGCTTCCAGGTCATTCCAGATGACCGTGATGTTTGTGGCCTGGTTGGTTGCAAATTCATCGATGACTTCTTCAAACGTCGTGTCTTCAATGTTGAGCGGAATTGATGCATCGAGCTTGGCATGCAGCTGGCGATCTTCCGGAGACAATCGCTCACGACCTGTGGCGACGCGCTCGGGACCCGAGGTGATCTCAATCCAATTCTCTGGATAACTGATCGTTCTATGCCAGGGAATTTTCGACTCTTCTGTATCGACAAGCACTTCCTGAGCTTCTTTGTACATTTCGTCGCGCGCTTCTCGATGACGCTTGATGTGGTAGATGTCGCTAAGGTCATCGATCATCCAGCGGGCACGATCGTTTCGAGGATCAAGCGCCACGACCTGTTCGAGGACGGCGATGGCTTTCTTCAGTTCGCGGTCTTTGCGAAGCTGGAGAGCCTCGTTCATCAATGCATCGATCCGGCGGCTTCGACGTTCTGCCGTCTGGCGATTGCGATCGCGCTCAGTGCGCTGAATTTCATCGCGTTGGACGCGGGCGAGGGTCTGGTCGTTTCGCTCCATTTCGGCTTGGAGATTCTTCTCAAGAGCCTCGATCTCGCTCATGATGCTTTCATATTTGATGAGCGGGTCGGCGTACTGCTTGGCCCCCTCAACCACCTGTCGGGCGCTGAGCAACAGTTCGTGGGCGAGGTCGTAATTTTCGTCAATGATTGCTGACTGGATCTCTTTTTCATAACCGCGGAACGTTTCTTGCGCTCGCTGCCATTGGATGCGGTGACGCTCGCGAATGCGATCCAGGAGCGAGCCGCTTGGCGATTCCACCCGATTGTGACCGCGAACTTGATTGATGCCTTCGACCGCCTGCGGATATCCGGGGACCTTATTCAATGCCTGATTGAATAGACGCAATGCCTCGTCATTGTTGCCAGCACGAAGGGCCTCATAGCCTTGCTTGGTCAACTCGCGGGCCTGATCGTTGGCCGAACCCGAAGACGGGCCATTGGCAGCGTACTGTATGCCAGAATCGGAACGAGCCAATGATTGCGTGCGGTTGTTTGGGGCGAGTTTACTATTTTGGGTGACGCTTCCCGAATAACTTGAGCGAGTGCTTTCAATCTCGCGTTTGTGACGCATTGCCGTCGAACGCTGCGTCGATGTTGCGTATTTATTGGCAACGACTGCATTGAACAGCGTCTCTGCATCGACCAGACGCGATTGTTTGTGGGCCTGCACGCCGTCGTCGAGATCCGTCTGCGCCTGATCGACCATGCGAAGTGCGACCCGCGTGCGATTCACATAATCTTTGCGTTGCGCCTGCATCGCCGGATCGAGATCACGACGGTCGATCGAGAGCAACATCGCCTGCGATTCCTTGTATTGCCCCTTGTCGAACAACGCGATTGCCTCATCGAGCGAGTCTGCATGAACAATCGCTGGCACAGCGAATGAAAATGCGAATGCGAGTAGGACGAAGTTTGCAAGGTGACGCTTTGCCAAGAGCCGAGTTGGATGCACAGGTGCTCTCCTTAGCTGAGTTTCAGATGGCGTCAGCAGGATTGAACGCGGGGCCTGCTCAACGCACGGGATGTTTAGATGACGACTGGTCTTGATGGCGATTGCTTCGAGTCCGCCTCAGTTGCACGATGCCTGAAAATCTCACAGCTTGCGCGCCTGCGGGTGAAGCCTCGCCATTAAAGTGCTGGCACATTACCGGCTAAGACTATGGGCTGCAAGCACATAAGTCGCCACATGGCCTGTCAAAAACCGCCACCGGACCCTCGGCTGTCGGTGGGACGGAATTCTTAAAGCAAGCGTTGCAGCGACGTCACGACCCGATCCACATCGTCGGCAGACAGTTCCGTGTGGAAGGGTAAAGCGATGGTTCGCTCGGAAAGGGCCTCGCAAACCGGAAAGTCGCCCGGTTTGAACCCGAAAGACTCGCGGTAAAACGGCTGAAGGTGAAGTGGGGCAAAGTAGTTGCTGCAACCGATGCCTTCATCCCGAAGCATGTTGAGGATTCGATCACGGTTTTCAGGCGTATATCCGTCGCGAAGTCGAACCACGTAGACAAACCAACTCTTGTGGCAGCCTGGGGTGACCAATTGAGTCGTCAGGCGATCCTCACCGACCAGCCGATCATCGTACAGTTCTGCCACTGCGGCGCGTTTCGTCAGGATTTCGTTCAGACGTTCGAGTTGGACGCACCCGATCGCGCAGTTGATATCGCTGAGGCGAAAGTTGTAACCGAGTCGTTCATGGGCCAGCCAACTTGCACCGCTGCCACGCCCCTGATTGCGAACCGACTGCGCGATTTCTGCAATGGCGTCGTCGTCCGTGACGACCATCCCGCCTTCGCCAGTTGTGATCTGCTTGTTCGGATAGAAGCCAAACACACCGGCATCGCCCAGTGAGCCGGCCGGTCGGCCTTGAAAGGTTGTTCCCAGTGCTTCGCACGAGTCTTCGATGACGCGAAGTCTTCGCGACTGCGCGATCGACATAAAAGCATTCATATCGGGGGTGATGCCAAAAACATCGACGGGAATCATGGCTTTGGTTTTCTTGCTAATCGCATCTTCCGTTTTCTTGGGATCAAGACACCAGGTATCCGGATCGATGTCGGCGAATTTCGGCGTGGCCCCAACAAACATGATGCAGTTTGAGGACGCGATGAACGAAAACGGTGTCGTGATGACTTCATCGTCCGGACCGACACCCATCCCCAAGAGCGTCAGGTGCAGCGCACTGGTTCCGCTGTTGCAGGCAACCGCGTATTTGGTTCTGCATTGAGCGGCAAACTTCTCTTCGAATTCCGTGACCTTTGGCCCAATCGAAAGGTTGGGGGTCTTGAGTACCTTGACGACGGCGTCGATTTCCTGCTGCGAAATATCGGGCCTGGCGAGGGCGATGGGGTGATTGGGTTGACTCATGCGATCTGTTGGCTCCAGAAAAGCTCTTACGACTCACGATTCATCGCTGACGATACGCCCAAGGTGCTTGTCCGGTTCGTCAGGAACCGCGTCTTTATTGCATCAAGTGGCGATTCAGAGTTGGCTGTCTTGGGCGGCGAAACTTGCCGATCTTAAGGCCATCGGCGAGGGAGAATGATAGCAGACATCCCGCCCGCGTCGCAATGCAGCCGCTTGCAGGAATACAGGCGGATTCTATGATGACCGCTCGTTTCGCACCGAATCAACGAGGTCGAAACTTTCTGGTATTGACCATCGCTCTTGGAGAATAATGACGTGCCTCACACAGACCAGATACGTCGCATTAAGGATCGAAAAGCCGTCGTTGGCATTGTGGGTATGGGTTATGTCGGTTTGCCCCTGTCGCGATCATTTTACGAAGCCGGTTTCAAGGTGGTCGGGTTCGACGTTGACCCTAAGAAGATCACGCAGCTAAACGCTGGAAAGAGTTACATCAAGCATATCCCTTCCGGGTTTCTCAAAGAGGCCATCAAGAAGGAGAAGTTTTCCGCGACAGATCGGTTTGCCAGCATTTCAAAAGTGGACGCCATCATTATCTGTGTGCCGACCCCGCTGACGAAAATGCGCGAACCGGACATGACGTACGTGGCCAGCACCTGCGAGATGGTGGCGAAGTACCTGCGCAAAGATCAATTGGTCTGCCTCGAGAGTACGACGTATCCGGGTACCACGCGCGAATTGATGCTGCCGATCCTCGAAAAAAGCGGCTTAAAACCCGAGAAGGATTTTTATCTCGCTTACTCGCCGGAACGTGAAGACCCCGGCCGCAAGTCGCACAACACGACGACGATCCCGAAACTCGTTGGCGGTTACGGACCCAAGAGCATTGCGGTTGCCAAAGCACTGTATGATGCTGCCCTTGAAACGATCGTCCCGGTCTCAAGTTGCGAAGTCGCAGAAGCCGCAAAAATTCTCGAAAACGTTTATCGTTCCGTGAACATCGCCCTGATCAACGAGATGAAAGTGCTGCTCGATCGCATGGGGATCAACGTGTGGGAAGTCGTCGATGCAGCCGCCACCAAACCATTCGGGTATCAGGCGTTTTATCCCGGTCCAGGATTGGGGGGGCATTGTATTCCGATCGATCCTTTCTATCTGACCTGGAAAGCCCGCGAATATGGCATGTCCACGCAATTCATCGAATTGGCGGGCGAGATCAATACCGAGATGCCGCACTACGTCATCAGCCGGGTGGCTCTTGCGTTGAACAAAGTCAAAAAGGCGATCAACGGGTCGAAGATTCTTGTGCTCGGATTGGCCTATAAAAAGGATGTAGATGATATTCGTGAATCGCCCTCGATCGAGTTGATCGAATTGCTGAAAGAGCAGGGGGCCAAGGTCGATTACAACGATCCGCATGTTCCACGTACGCATCAGCAGCGCGAACACGATCTGAAAATGAAGAGCAAACCGTTGTCAGAATCGATGCTCAAGTCATACGATGCAGTATTGATTGCAACCGACCACAGCGCATACGACTACCAGTGGGTGGTCGATCATTCGAAGTTGGTCATCGATACGCGAAACGCGACGGCATCATGCAAGAAGGGACGCAAAAAAATCGTTCGAGCATAGTGTTCCTCCGTGTCATGGCTGCGTTGCTGGCGGGCTTGACGACTGGGCAGGGACTGCTTGTTGCTCAGGTGTCACCGAGTGTGCCAGAGTCGCGGTCTCGAGAAGAGCAAGACCGGGAACTGCTCGATGCGTGGGACAGTGTTGCCCAGCGGATCAAGAATCACGAACCGTGGGAAGCGCTGGCCACCGATCTCTATATCGCAATCGAAAAAAACCAGCATTCCGAATATGTCGGGCGATGCCAGCAACTGCTTACCAGCATCGACGCCGTCATCAAGTCTCCACCGCCCAAAGACAATATCGACGTCGAGACCGACACCGCAAACTTGATCGCAGCACTGCCCAGGTCAACGATGTTTCATCGACTTGTGATCGTGCCCACCGCCTATTATGAATCAATCGAACAATTCGCCTGGGATTACTATTCGAAAGTGACTGTCTCGTTTCATCCCGATCCTGCGATGATTCTTTTTGGGCGCGGCGCCGCAGTCATCGATGAGTTGGTCGAGTGTCTTGACGACACACGGGTCACTCGGAGCGTGGGCACAAGGGGGGATGACGGTTACCAACGACCCATCGTTGCCCGCGTGTGCGATGTGGCGTTGTCGCTAATAGAGGGATTGAGCGGTTGTAACTTTCGAAAAGGGGGTTACTCCGAGGCATTGATTTCCGAATGGTCGTCGGACGATCGGGCTCGATTGATCAGATCGGTCCGCAAATGGCGCGCCGCGACCGTGTCGATGGGACCCTCGGAAGCGATCATCTGGCAAATCGAAAACAGTCCGGAAGAACTGCGGATTTCAATGATCGATACACTGATCGCTCGCGGTGAGAATGAGCTGGCTTTGTCGTATCTTCAAAAGGCCTATGGTCAAACCACACGCGAACGACTTGAATCGAGCTCGGAACAGCTTGCGCTGTTTCACCATTGGATGACACTTCGTCGATTCGATATCGCCGTCGAACATCTGCAAATAGCATACGACCAGGCAAAATACGCGAACTCGTTCGTCAACAAATCGCAAGTGGCCAACCGTATGCTGCGGGCTGGTTCGCGGAAGCCCTTGGATCACTATCATCGACTGTTCGCCGAGGGTGAGCGGCTTGAACGGGATATGGTGACGCTGATCGCCAACTTCGGTGAAACGCGCGATTTTCAATTGCTTGTCAGCGTGGTGCATCAAGCCGCCCATAGGAATGATCGCGTGTCGGACAGCATGATTCAGATGATCGTCGAATCCATGCGGGCAGCAAAAGACCACCGTGCGCGAATGGCTGTTCCCATTCAGATTGCCGTGATCGATGCGATGCGGGATGAATGGACCGACTTGCTCGCGACCCCTGCACCGCGGCATGCCTTCCCTCCGATTCTGGACATGGCCATTTACGCAATTCAAAAGGCCACCGGTCTGGGATTTGGCATGAACGAAGATTCCGATACTTACGATCGCGCCCGTGCGTGCAAAGCCATCATGGCGTGGTGGGAGGCTGAAGGCGAAGGAGCTTACGGGTTGGAGCAAAACAAACCGCACGCACCTGTTGGCATTCGTTAGTTCCTGACTTGTACTTTCAAAATCGACGAACGTTGTTCCACTTGGCAAACTCAATAACGTAGGGGGAATCACCAATCATGGAAGCACTCGTCAGCATCATCATGGGGTCGAAGACCGACTGGGAAACGATGGCGAAAGCCGCCAACACACTTGTTCAACTCGATGTCCCGCATGACGTGCGGGTGCTGTCTGCCCACCGAACTCCGGACGAACTCGTTGCCTATGTCGAGGCGGCTGAGAAAGAAGGTGTCGAGGTTTTCATCGCAGCCGCCGGCGGGGCAGCGCATCTCGCTGGTGTGGTCGCAAGCCGGACCGTCAAACCCGTTCTCGGTGTCCCGATGCAATCTCCCGCCCTTCAAGGGATGGATTCGCTGTTGTCCACCGTGCAGATGCCGTCTGGCATTCCAGTGGCTACCTTCGCCATCGGAGGCGCGGGGGCGGCCAATGCCGCTCTTTTCGCGACGTCGATCCTTGGCGTCACCCGGCCCGAATACGCCAAAAAAGTGCAGGGCCACCGCGACGCCAAACGAGAAGCGATTCTGGCCAATCCCGACCCACGCGAGTAGTCCAGTTGATTCGCGGGCGGGTTCGGTCCTTGACTGTTCAGTCAGATCAAACGGAACCACCAAAACCGACCTCAAGAAGCCTGTTCAGCCAGACTGCTGGCTGGGTGTGAATCCTTTACGCCTGCGAATTGTATGATTCCTGTAGAGTCACCAGATACTCGACATGGCGGCAAGGCAAATGGGGACCGACGATGAATCTGTTTCAATGGACTGGAATGGGCTTGCTGTATGTTTCTGCGATGATTTGCGTGCTTGATTTTGCGGGTATTCGACTGAGTCGCGAGGCCTGAATCACAGGGTTCTGGTTCATGCGCTTCGGGGTGTGAATTTTGCAAGTCTTTCGCAGAAAGAATGTTGCAATCGCCAGACCCGATCGACTACAACGAGAACTGTCGCGTCTGTCCTTATCGGAACGACGTTGGGCTTCAAAAGGTGAGATCATGTCGGATTCCATGAAAAAACAAGACTTGCCAGTCGCCAGACCGGCTTGCAACCTTCTAGGCGTCATCATTATTTGCCGCCCCCTTGGGCGGCGATGAGGTTTTTGTGCAATTTGATTTTGCTCAGAACCGTCATCCGCCCAGCGAATGACGGTTTTTTCGTACGTTTTTGCAGGAAGCGCTGGTGGCTAAGGGACTGGCCGTCGATGGGAAATGTTAAGACAGGTCTGGATTAGACCGCTTGGAGGGTCATCTCAGCAAAAAACCTGTCTGGCAGAAATTGGTCAGGAGTTACACCGTCATGCGTCAAAAATCGAAACACACATCCAAGTACACCGATCGCGACAGCCGCGAACGCAAGGGTTCCACAGGTCGCGGAGAATGGCGTCCGTCCAAACGGGTCCGCTTCGTGCCGGCTGACACTTCCGAGAATTGGGTTTCATCGCGCGGATTGATTTTCGCCCGCCCATTCGCCGAAGTTTGAATTCGCGTCGCAGCCGCATTCGATCGGCATTGGCTGGCATGAGTGTCAGATTGTCGGACGCTTTCGTCTATTGCATACTGTTGGCGATATGCGGTGATTGTATCTGGATTGACGGTCTGAAAGGCACCACCTAGAATCACCTCCGATGATGGCAAACGAGAGTCATTTGATCGCAGCACCGATGGCCACAGCACATGTGCCTGCGCGCTGTCTTTGTTGTTGCAAGTTCGTATGGGGCCGCATGATGATTTGCGCCTGTATTTCGAAGGACTGCGGGATGCTTTGATTGCCAACGGATAACAAAAGTTTGGTGTTCAAGGCCCGCGGTTGAAAGCTGCGGGCTTTTTTCGTGGGGTTTGCTGATCTGGTTTGCATAGCGTTCGTGGGGTTGGCTGGAGTTTGAAACGATGGAATTGAATGTCATGTCGAATGCCTCGGGCAAGCGGATCAGGCCCGACAGCCCCACGCCCGATCTGATTGCGTGGACGATGGAACACTTCCAGAATCAGCGGATGGCAATGACGACTTCGTTCGGGATGGAAGGGTGCGCCTTGATCGACATGTATGCGTCGCTCGGCAAACCGTTCACCGTGATCTACCTCGACACGATGTTCTTTTTCCCCGAGACGTACGCCCTGCGCGACGAGATGATCGAACGCTATCCGCATGTCGAATTCATCAACCGCGGTACCGACCTCACGCCCGAACAGCAATCCGAAAAGCACGGTCCCGAACTATGGAAATCCGATCCCGATCTGTGCTGCAATATTCGCAAGGTCGAACCGATGCACCGTGTGCTTGTGGATGTGGATGTCTGGATCACCGCCCTGCGTCGCAGTCAGTCGATCAGCCGGGCCCACCTGCAAGTCGTCGAATGGGATTGGCAGTATCAACTGCTCAAGGTCAGCCCGCTGGCGGCATGGGAGCGTGAGGACATCTGGAAATACGTCCAGGAAAACAACGTACCCTACAACAAGTTGCACGAGCAGGGTTATCCGACAGTCGGCTGCACGCATTGCACGTCGAAGGTTGAAGGCTCCAAACCGGGCGAATACTCTCGCTCGGGCCGTTGGAAAGAGTTCAACAAGACCGAGTGCGGACTGCACGGCGACGGAATTTGATGCGTGCGGATTGCGGTGAAGTCGTCACAATGAAAAGGTAAAAGGTCGCTTTGAAGCGACGTTTCCATAGCAAGCAGGAAGTACTGATCGATGCCTGGTTCGGATAAGCCCAAAGAGTCCAAAGTCGAAGGCTTCAAGAAAGCCAGCAAGCATCTGCGCGGGACCATCGCCGAATCGCTCGACATGGATACCACCCATTTCGACGAAGCCGACGTCCAACTGCTCAAGTTTCATGGTTCTTATCAGCAGGACGACCGCGACCTTAGGAAAGACCTAAGAGCCGAAGGCAAGGAGAAGGCGTATTCGTTCATGATTCGGGCGGCGATTCCGGGTGGGATTCTGTCGGATGAGCAATATCTTGCATTGGATGCGTTGGCCGACGACTTCGCGGGAAGTGCGCTGAGGGTTACGACGCGGCAGGGCATTCAGTTTCATGGCATACTCAAGGGCAATCTCAAGAGACATATAGCAGGCATGAATGAGCGATTGGTCACGACGCTTTCGGCATGTGGCGACGTGCAGCGAAACGTGATGGCCTGCCCTGCACCGTTGAAAGACCCTGCCCATCGGACGATTCGGCGACTGGCAAAAGACATCGCCAAGGAATTGCAGCCAGCCAGCAAGGCGTACCATGAAATCTGGCTCGACGGCGAGAAGCACGTTTCATCGCAGGACGAAGAACCGTTTTACGGCGATCGATATCTTCCGCGAAAGTTCAAAACCGGTATCACGCATGCGGGCGACAACAGCATCGATGTCTATTCGTACGATTGCGGGCTAGTCGCGATCTTGGATGGTGCCGACATCGTCGGTTACAACGTGCTGGTTGGCGGCGGGATGGGGATGACCCACAAGAAAGCCGACACCTTCGCCCGCATTGCATCTCCCCTGGGTTTCATTGAGCCCGCAGACGTATTGGAAACGGTACGAACGGTGGCTGCGATCTTCCGCGATCATGGCAACCGCGCCGATCGACGCCATGCCCGATTGAAATACCTGATCGAAGAATGGGGTATGGATCGATTCCGAGAAGAATTCAAATCTCGGGTCGGTTTCGGTCTTTCCGATTGGAAGCTGACCAACGTACCCGACTACCACGACTACATCGGCAAGAACGCGCAGGATGACGGTAAATTCTTTTACGGCGTATTCATCGAGAACGGTCGAATCAGAGACACCGGCGATGCGAAACTCAAAACCGCACTGAAGAAGATCGTTGGCGATCACAAAGCTGGCGTCGTACTGACGCCGAATCAGAACGTATTGCTGACCGATCTCGATGAATCGGCGATTGCCGCCATCGAGCAAACACTTCGCGAATGCAACGTTCCATTTACAGATCGATTGTCCAACGCGCGGCGACTGTCGATGGCTTGCCCGGCGCTTCCGACGTGCGGTTTGGCAATCACCGAAGCCGAACGGGTCATGCCCGGTTTTATCGATCGGATTGAAACGGAACTCGCCCGATTGGAATTACAGGATGAACCGATCACCATTCGCATGACCGGCTGCCCGAATGGGTGTGCGCGACCGTACACGGCTGACATTGCATTTGTTGGGCGGGCGACGGACAAGTATCACGTGTTCGTCGGCGGTGATCGGTCCGGAACCAGGCTAGCCGATCTCTACGCGGCTGACGTCGCATTGGAGGATGTCATCGATGTGCTTAGCCCGCTGCTGACAAGTTGGTCCAAAAACCGCAAACCAGGGCAGGGCCTTGGCGACTACTATCAGCAGCAAGCCGGTCGAACAACGGCGAGGCAAACAGTCACCGGAGGCGAAGAACCGACGTGCGACATGGTCCAACTGGAGGTGAAACTCTGATGGACGGATTGATCTGCATCGCGTCGCGAAATTCAGAACCGCTGCAACACGCGCCGGAAGCATCTGAGTATGTACACGTTCAAACGTGTGAACGCAGCGAGTTGTATGCACTAATGGACTCGGACGCGATAAATCCGTCGTTGCTCGACGCGGCTGGAAGCATTCGCATATTCAATGACCAAACCGCCGCCCGTCATCTATTCCGTGTAGCCGCGGGTTTGGAATCGCGAATCGTCGGTGAATCGCATGTGCTGGGACAGGTGCGCCGTGCGTTTGCAGAAGCAGAATCGCGCGGTACATCGGGAGCAAAGATAGCCGCACTGTTTCGAGCGGCCCTTCGAAACGGCAAACGTGTGCAAAGCGAAACGTCGCTGAACGCGAACAACGAGTCGGTTGTGACGCTGGCTGTTAGGCGATTGGAAGATGCGCTGGAACGGCTTCAAGGTCGAAGTGTCGGCATCGTCGGCACGGGTGAAGTGGGACGCGGTGTCGCAAAAGCACTGGTTGAATCCGAAGTCGGTTCAATTCATGTGTTCAGTCGATCGGTTGCAAGGGTTAAACAGATCGATTGGAGCCGTTCGATCGCGCATCGAATTGAAGAATTGCCAGCGATCATGCCGCTACTCGATGCTTTTGTCGCGTGCAGCAAAGTCTATCAACCCATCATCCAATTGCCGCACGTCGAACTTTGCCGTGATGGTTTATCGATCATCGACCTCGGAGCACCGCCCAACGTTTGCAAGGGTGTTGCTCAACTCCCTCGCGTTTCGTTGACGCGGCTCGCAGATTTCAAAAGAACCGCACCGAACGAACAGGTCCAAGCCGCCGAGCGCATTGTTGCAGAAGAGTTGGCACGCCTCGATGAGTGGCTGCGTCATCGCCAGATCGCCGATTCGATCGAACGCATGGTCCGTGAAGCAGACCTGCCACCGCAGCGCTCAACGCCGGCGCTGCACGCTCGGATCATGCAGGCCAAGGCGCAGGTGGCTGCGTGATGTCCACGTCGATCGTGCTTGCCGCCCATGGTTCCATCGTCCAACCGCAGGTCAACGAGCGCGTTTGCAAGATTGCAAAGCGGTTGGAGTCGGGCGGTACGTTTGATTGTGTTGTTGCAGCGTTTCATCAGGGCGAACCACAATTCTCAGACGTACTCGATCAATTACCGAGAGGCCGGACCATAGTCATCCCGTACATGACGAGCGCAGGGTATTACTGCGACGAAGTGCTGCCACGCGAGCTTCGCAAGAATCGGGCATTTGATGCTGGGGCTGTTCAGATTACGAAGCCCGTTGGTGCTCATCCGAAGTTGTGCGCGTTTATGATCAAACGCGCACGAGAACTGATTCAATCGTACGAATTGAATCAATCGCAAATGGCGATTCTGCTCGTCGGTCACGGCACTTCGCGACATGCGGCAAGTCGTAACACGACCATCGAACTTGCGGACAAGCTTCAATCAGAATTCGCAAATTCAAGAACCATCGCCGCATTCATCGACGAAGAGCCGTCACTCGAATCAGTGTTCGAATCAGTGAGCAACCTCGATTGCATCGTCTTACCATTCTTCATGAGTGCCGGCCCGCATACATCAAATGACTTGCCGCACGCGCTGGAGTTTGAAGAAAAACTCAACGACAAACCGCTCTATCGTCGCGACGAAAGTAGGCAGGTCATTCTCGACCTGCCAGTTGGTCTGAACGATGGCATCGTTGATATCGTCATAGATCTGGCGACATCGAATCTGCATGTGCCGACCAAGGAAAAAACGATCCGCCTGGGAACACGCGGAAGCAAGATGGCCGTTTGGCAGGCGAATCATGTCGCGCAGTTGTTGTCGGCAGATTACGACGTCGAGATCGTCGAGCATTCGACCTTGGGCGACCGCGATCGCGGCCAACCGATTGACGCACTTCCGTCGGCAGGGCCATTCACCGACGAAATCGAAGAAGCATTGCTGGACGGTCGGATCGACTTAGCCGTTCATTCGCTCAAAGACTTACCGCTTGCAGAAACACCAGGCACGTCAATCCCAGCATTGCTGCCTCGCGGTGATGCGCGCGAGTGTGTCGTGACGCGCGATCGGGTTTCGCTTGCGAAATTGAAACCCGGCGCAACGGTCGGAACCAGTTGCGCCCGGCGGGCTATTCAGGTTTTGCGATTGCGGCCCGACGTGCGGATTGTGCCATTGCGTGGGCCGGTCGACGATCGCGTGAAGCAGGTGTACGACGGCAAAATGGATGCGGCGATCCTAGCGTGGGTTGGTTTGGAGCGGCTCGACTTGCTGAATGCGGTTGACGAAGTGTTTGAGATCGACCAATTTCTGCCAGCCGCTGGACAAGCCGCACTTGCGGTTCAGGTTCGGGCTGACGATCAACGAATGATCGAACTGGTTTCCAGGTTCGATGATTCGATGACGCGCGTCGAAACCAATCTCGAATTGAACCTGCAGCGCGCCGTAGAGGAAGACGAAAACTTAACGGTCGCGGCGTTCGCCAAAGCGACGGACTATCAGTTCAGGCTTCAGGCTCGCATCATGGCGAAGGCTTCGCACGAATCGCTTGATTTTGTTGAATGCGGCGATTCGCCCGAGGATGTATTGAATGCAGCACTTACCAATCTCAGTTGGTTCCGACATGGACTTGCGCAGGAGTTGGCGCATTGAAAGCCTGCGGAACAGTCTATCTGGTCGGTGCCGGGCCGGGCGATCCATCGCTCATCACGATGCGCGGGATGCAATTGCTGAAACGCGCCGATGTCGTCATCTATGACCGGCTCGCACCGGTCGCTTTGCTATCGATGTGCAGCACCGACGCAATCAAGATCGATGTTGGCAAGACTTCCGATTCCGGCGGTGACGGTCAGTCTGCAATCAATTCGATGCTTGTCGAGCACGCCAAGCGCGGCATGAATGTCGTACGATTAAAAGGCGGCGATCCGGGCGTTTTTGGGAGGGCAGCCGAGGAGCGAGCCGCATGTCTCGAAAATGGCGTTCCGTGCGTCATCGTGCCCGGCGTATCGAGTTGCATCGCCGCCCCCGCATCGATTGGATTATCCGTCACGCAACGCGGCATTTCAAGATCGTTTATGGTCTTGACGGCTAGGGGCAGTGACGGCAGCGGGGCAGAGGATTTGGATTTTTCCAAACTCTCTGGCGTCGAAACGTTGATCGTTATGATGGGGCGAAAGGGACTCGCAACAATCTGTAGCGGTTTGATCGATGCAGGTAGCGATCCAAACTTGCCCGTAGCGTGTGTCGAACGAGCAACGACAAGAAATCAGCGACAGTGCAGCGGGAATCTCGAAACCATCGCGTCGAAGGCAGAGCGTTTGGATCTGCGCGCACCGATGGTGACGATCATCGGAAAGATCGCTAGCGAGGTCGGGGATGACCCAATCGCCGCGTCGCCACTTTGGGGAATGACAGTCGCCACGACTGGGTCGGAATCACTCTGTACCAAACTCGCCGAGCAGTTGATCGCCTCTGGTGCGGAACCGATTCGCTGCCCGTTGATTAGAATTGAAATCGAAGACCTCAACGACGCGCTCGAATCTGCGCTACGCAAAATTGAACAATACGATTGGGTCGCGTTTTCCTCGTCCAACGGCGTGCGGGCGTTCTTCAAGCATTTGGCATCGCTCAATAAAGACTGCCGTGCCCTGTCCACCTGCCGCATCGCCAGCGTCGGTGAACAGACGACGCGACAACTATTGAGACATGGCATTCTTGCCGACGTGCAAGCCGAGGTTGAAACAGGTGCAAGATTGGCGGAGACGATCGTGGAATCGTCCACCGCACCGGGTGAAAGCGTATTGCTTCCTAGATCGGATCGCGCACTTCAAACGCTTCCGGCAAAGCTCGGTCAAGCTGGGATGAATGTCACGCAAGTCGCTGCCTATCGAACGGTGGCATTGGTTCCTGCGTCTTACCTGGTCGATCAAATCAACGATTCGGCGGACGCGATCTTGTTTGCCAGCCCATCGGCAGTAAGGTGTGCTGCCGACGCTGGTTTTCGATACGAAGGGAAGCTAGTCGTGTGCATCGGCGAGACGACGGCTGACACTTGCCAGCGATTGGGCATCGGCGTCGATGCGGTTGCCGATCGGGCCAGTGCGGCTGGCATGGTCGAAGCGCTGGCCCGCGCGAAGGCAAGTTCGACAGGAGTTGCCGTATGAGCAATCCTTCAAGGCGACGCATGCGGCGACTGCGGGCGAATGAATCCATGAGGAGCCTCGTGCGCGAAACGCGACTGTCCGCCGCCGATCTTATTCAACCACTGTTTGTCGTTGAACGAGAGAAAGATGCCGGACCGATCGAATCGATGCCCGGCGTTTCGCGTCATACGGTTTCGCAACTGGGCGATGTGGCCGGGGCGATTGCTGGTTCGGGTATACCTGCGATTCTGCTTTTCGGTGTACCGGCGGCTAAAGACGCCAACGGTACGTCAGCCGCCGATCCCGAGGGCATCGTGCCGCAAGCCATCCGCGCATGTCGGTCGGCTGCGAAAGATATCGTCATCATCACCGATGTCTGCATGTGCAGCTACACCGATCACGGTCATTGCGGGATCATCCGCGATGATCGTGTAGACAACGATCCGACGATCGCGCGACTTGGTGAGATCGCGGTAAGTCACGCACAATCCGGAGCGGATTGGGTGGCACCCAGCGCGATGATGGACGGCATGGTCGCAGCAATTCGAAGCGCACTCGATGAATCCAAGTGTAACGCCACCGGCATCCTGTCGTATGCGGTGAAATACGCATCGTCGTTCTACGGACCATTCCGGGATGCAGCCGACTGCGCCCCGCAATTCTCCGATCGCCGAACGTATCAAATGGACCCAGCCAACGCCCGCGAAGCGCTCGCCGAATCCAGGATCGACCTCGACGAAGGTGCGGACATACTGATGGTCAAACCTGCGATGGCGTATCTGGATGTGATTCATCGGGTGAAATCCGCGCACCCTGATGTCCCGCTTGCGGCGTATCAGGTCAGCGGTGAGTATTCGATGATCCAGGCGGCTGTCCAACGCGATTGGATGGATGAAAAGCGAGCGGTCTTGGAATCGTTGACCGCGATCAAGCGAGCCGGTGCGGACATGATCATTACCTATTGGGCCAGTAAAGTCGCCGGTTGGTTGCGGGAATCGTAATTGCTTCTTTAAGCGAATCGATGTACCACTACTCGCAGTTAAGTAAGTTGACTGTCGAGCGTCCTAAGAGATCAGGCTTTCATGGGTGAATTCGAATTCCAACCGATGGACTTGCGCAAGCTTCGCACATATTCCATCGCCAAACGCGAGCACAAGGTCGATCTCGGTCGTGCCAGCAAACTCACCGATGCCGGCGCGTCGGCAATGTCGCTTATCGATTCCATGCCCGACTATCTCGGTGCCCAGTCGTTTCGTAATATCGTTTCGGCCGTGGCGGCTGCACGAAAGAATGAACGGCCCGTCGTCATCGCGATGGGGGCCCACGTCGTCAAGGTCGGGTGCGCTCCGCTCATTATCGACATGATGGAACGCGGCATCGTTAACGCACTGGCATTTAATGGTGCGACGGCGATTCACGACGTCGAACTCGCGACCCTCGGGCAGACCAGTGAAGAGGTGGCTGACACCATTCGCGACGGGTCGTTTGGCATGGTCGAAGAAACGATGGCATTCTTCGCCCAAGTGTGCGAGGAAGCCGCGTCGTTCAAAGTCGGTTTGGGCAAGGCAATTGCCACGAAGTTGGTTCGCGACAAAGCCCCGCACAGCGAAAGCAGCATACTCGCAGCCGCCGGCAGACTTGGCGTTCCGGTGACCGTGCATGTTGCCTTGGGAACCGACACCGTCCACATGGCCGGGAACCTCGATGCGGGAAAGCTTGGGGCGGGTTCATTGCTGGATTTCCGCCTGCTTTGTAACATTGTGGGTCAGCTTGGCTCGACGCCTTTCACCGTTGGCGCGGATGGAAATGATGGGCGAAGTGCAGGGTCTAATTCTGGCGCCGGTGGCGTTTGGTTGAACGTCGGGTCGGCAGTCATCTTGCCGGAAGTGTTTCTAAAAGCCGTGTCGGTCGCTCGCAATCTGGGGGCAGACCTCGATGCGATGGTGACGGCCAATTTCGACATGCAGCGACACTACCGCACGACGGAAAACGTGATTCGCCGTCCGGTGGCGGCTGGTCATGGGCATCAGGTTGTCGGTCATCATGAGATTCTGCTGCCGCTGTTTCGACATGCGGTGATCGAAGCGCTGGCGAAGTAAGCTACCTGAACAGGAATCAGTTTTGCCTGTGCAGATTTCGCTGGCGGTTGGCCGATTGCAGTATTATCACTCAGATTTTTTCATTTGCAGGGCTGAACTCAAACGATCATGGCGCTACGCGGTGTCCTTCTGGACCGGGACAATACGATTATTGCAGACCCGGGATACATTGACGATCCCGATTTGGTGACTCTCTTACCCGGAGCGGCTGACAGCATTCGCCGACTACGCGAAGAAGGGTTTACGGTGGCCGTCGTGACGAATCAGTCCGGTGTCGCCCGCGGCAAGTTCACCGAAGAGCAGTTGGCCGACGTTCACGAGCGGATGGAAGAACTTCTGCACGAGCAGGGCGTTCAGCTCGATGGTATTTATTATTGCCCGTACCTCGACGGTTCGGAAGCAAAGGTGAAGAAGTATCGCAAGGCCAGCAACTTGCGAAAACCCGAACCCGGCATGTTGCTGGTGGCCGCCGAGGAATTGGATTTGTCGTTGTCCGAGTCGTGGATGGTGGGCGATTCGAGTCGCGATGTGATTGCCGGTGAGCGGGCGGGCTGTCGAACAATCTTACTGGGCGACCGCAACGGTGAGTGCGATCCCGATTACGTTGCCGATTCGTTGGAGAAAGCTGTGGATCTGGTAGTTGCCCATAAGGACGATCCACCCAAGGGTCACGAAGAAGACGCCGACCAGCCCAAACCGGTCGACATGGGCAAGATGATGGCCGAACAAGCCGTCCGCGAGCAGGATGTCGTTGACTTGCTCACCGACATTCGCGATTCACTGCGACGGCATGAACGCAAGCAACGCCACGAGGATTTTTCGGTGTTGCGTCTGGCCGGTACGCTCACCCAGATGCTGGCGCTGATCGTCGGAGGATGGGGGATGATGGCTTTCTCCGACACAGCTACCGCGCTGACCCGGTTCGTGCTGGCTGGCTTTCTTCAACTTGTTGCGCTGACTGCGTTCGTCTGTTCCGAAAAGCGGACCTGACAATTCTTCGGCCAAACGTGCTTCGGCCAATCGCTGACTGCATTTGTCTTCCCTGGATTTTCGTTTTCGTGAAACCCGTTCACACTTCCAGCCAAGTCGATCCAACGCGCATCGTTGTGTTCATGCCGACCTGGGTGGGTGATGTGGTGATGGCCACGCCGGCGCTGCGGGCACTACGCAGTCGTTTCGCCGATGCGCACATCACGCTTCTGACCAAACCGAACACGGTGGCTGTCCTCGAACCGGGTGAGTGGATGGATGAAATCATCGCCTGGCCGAAGGCGTCGTCGAAGCTTGCAAAATGGTTTGAGCCGTTTTCGGTGGGTCGGACGCTTCGGGCGATGAATTTCGATTGGGCGGTTCTGCTTTCGAATTCGTTTCGATCGGCGCTGACGGCGAACGTTGCGAGGATCGCGCGACGGATTGGTTACGATCGCGACGGACGCGGTTGGCTGCTGACCGATCGGATTCCACCGCGGCGCGAAGGTCGCAAGTTTGAGATGGTCAGCACGGTTGATTATTTCAATGAACTGATTGCCACGCTCGATTGCGAAATGCCGTCGCAGCAAATGGAGTTGGCCGTTAACGACGAAGACGTTGCAGCCGTCGAATCGCGACTGCGCGAATGGGGCATTGCCGAATATCGTCCGTTGGTGGTCGTCAATCCGGGTGCATCGTTTGGCCCGTCAAAACTCTGGTCGCCCGAGCGGTATGGGGAGGTGGCGGACCGGTTGGTCAAGCAGAATGGTGCGAGCGTTGTGGTCACGTTCGGACCGGGCGAGCGCGATCTTGCCAAGCAGGTTTGCAAGGTGATGGATTCAAAGTCATTTCTGGTGGACGATCCTCCCGGGACGATTGGTCAGCTTAAGGCGTTGATCAAGCGATGCGACATTCTGCTCAACAACGACACAGGCCCGAGACATTTTGCGAAGGCCTTTGATCGAAACGTGGTGACGGTGTTCGGCTCAACGCACGTCGAGTGGACACAGACGAACTATGCGAAGGAGCGGTCGGTGCGGATTGCAGTCGATTGCGGTCCGTGTCAGAAAAAAGTCTGCCCGCTGGGCCATCACAAGTGCATGACGGGCGTGACCAGCGAAATGGTGTATGATGCGGCGGTTGAACTGTTGGATCGACGCGAACCGAATCGCTGATGCCGTTGAGAATGTTCCACCGGCAATCGATGAGTGTAGGGTGGGCCGTGCCCACCAAGTCGTCGTGGTACGAAAGGCGGTGGGCACGGCCCACCCTACGATTGAGTCAACGACGTTGAATCCCGCCAAATCCCAATCAGAATTCTGGATTGCCGACGAATACGGGGCACTGTTTGCTCAGCATGACATCGCGGTGATCGACGATCTGTTTGAAATTGCGGGTACGAAGCTGCACAAAGCGACGTTGCCATCGTGGCGCGAGCGGTTGGCTGTCGATCTTGCGGATAGTGACGGTAAGACGAAGCGGTTCTACATCAAGCGGTTTCATCGAAACACACCAGGGCGCTTGCTCAAATCGGTGTTTGCCGGGCAGGGGGCGACAAGTCCTGCCCAGGTGGAACGCGACTGGATTTTGCGCATTTCGCGCGATGGAATCACCGTTCCGAAAGTCGCCGCTTTCGCCGAGGAATCGTTGGATACGGGTGGATCGCGAAGTGCATTGGTGCTGGCCGAGATGCCGGGCGAGTCGCTTGAAAAATGGGTCTTGCGGCAAAAGGGAGCTGTGTCGAGCGAATTGGTCGATGCGGTCGCAAATGTCGCCCGCGTGTTTCACTCAGCCGGTTACATCCATCGCGATTTTTACCTGTCGCACATTTTTCTGACCAACGATTCCGAAACCAATCCGAAGCTAGCGTTGATCGATTTGCAGCGAGTCATGCACAAACCAATTCGCTTTGTGCGATGGCGCAATCGCGATCTCGCGCAGTTGGACTATTCGGTTCCAATCCACATCGCAGGTTTGCGACAGCGCGTGCGTTTTCTTCGACGTTACTTTCAAGTGGGCGGTCTGCGGAAGGCGGGCTTGCGGCGAACCATCAAAGCCATCGCCCGGAAAAGCGCCCAGATCGCTGCCCACGATCGACGTCGTCAGGCCCGAACCACGAAAGCCGGTGCGGTTTGAAAGTCGCCCTGATCGTCGAATGGATTGACGCCTCGCGCGGGGGGGCTGAGACGTCTACGATCCAGTTCGTTAATCACCTCGTTGACATGGGCGTTAATGTTGAAGTCATCACTCGAAGCAATGACGCCTCGGTGGTGCCATGCTCCGTCACAACGGTCGATGTTGCCTCGCCGACTAAAACGACTGCAACCGCTGCCTTCTGCCGTGATGCCGATCAGGTCGCCAGGTCGTCGAACGCCGATCTGATCCACGCTCTCGTTCCATCGATGGTCGCAGACATCTATCAGCCGCGCGGTGGAACCTACTGCGAGACGCACCTTCGCAACATTGCCACGCGCCGCAACGCGCTTGGACGATGGTTCAAAAGCGTTCTGCTTTCACTGAATGTCAAACACCGACAATTGTCGAATCTCGAAAGGCAGATGCTTCAACGCGCTGGCCGACCGCACGTGATTGCGCTTTCCGATTATGTCGTGCGTCAAGTCAAAGAGCATTACAACGTTCCCGAGAATCGCATCACCAAAATTTTCAATGGTGTCGATCCAATCGAGTTCGATGAAACCGAGCGAATTGCAAAACGCGAGGCGATTCGCAGAAAGCATGCTATCACAGAATCGGAAAGTCTGGTTCTGATGGCGGCCAACAACTTTCGGCTCAAGGGTCTCGAAACATTGTTGAGGGCATTGGTGCGGCTTAAGAGTTCAAGCCATACGGTTCAATCGATCATCGTGGGAAACGGCAAGCAAGGTCCGTGGATGCGTTTGGCCGCAAAACTCGGCGTGTCGGATCACATGATCTTTGCCGGACACACGGCTGACGTTTCTGCATACTATCATGCAGCCGATGTTCTCGTGCATCCAACGTTCTACGACCCTTGCAGCCGGGTGGTCCTCGAAGCGCGGTCTGTTGGATTGCCGGTAATTACAACGCGATACGATGGTGCTGCGGAAGTGATCGATCCGGGTGCCAACGGATTCATCATCGACGAATCGTCAGATGACGAGGCGTTGGCCGCAGCGGTTTGCAAATCGCTTGAACGCATCGGTTCGGGCGCAATGACTCGCAAGCAACCCGAAAGCGTCGCGGGATTCACAATGCGCGAACATGCCGAAGCGGTTGTCCGACTGTACGAACAATTGCTCAGTGTGCGAGTCGGGTGATGTCTTTTGCAATGCTTGCCATACTGCTTTGCGTCGGTTGCTATCTGATCGGTGCAATACCATTTGGATATCTGATCGGGCTGTCGCGCGGTATCGATATTCGTCAGCTTGGCAGCGGCAACACCGGCGCGACCAATGTCGGTCGCGTGCTGGGCAAGCGGTGGGCGGTCGGTGTGTTTCTGCTGGACGCGATGAAGGGATTCGGACCAACGCTGGCGGCAGGATTGATGATTCGCACCCACCCGTCATTGCCTGACACCTCCGATTTGACCGAACAACTGTCGTGGCTGGGAGCGGGGATGTGCTGCGTACTCGGTCATAGCTTTCCGGTTTACCTGAAATTCAATGGGGGAAAGGGTGTAGCCACTTCGCTTGGTGTGATCCTTGGCATCTACCCGTACATGTCGTTGGCTGGCATGCTTGCGTTTGTGGTCTGGCTGGTGGTGTTGCGGTTTTCGCGCACTGTTTCATTGGCGTCAATGGTGGCTGCGATCAGCCTGCCGATTTTTGTAACGGGTTGTATGTTTTGGCGCGGATTTGATGTGGTCAGGGACAACGCTTCGATGATCGCATTTGCGATTCTGATCGCTGGGATCGTACTTTATCGGCACCGCGGGAACATGGCACGACTTCGCGACGGTACCGAATCGCGCATTGGCGGACACCACCACGACACGAATTCACCCTGATTTGCCTGGGTTCCCACGCTCCGCTGCGCGACTCATCTTGGCTCGGTCTACGATTCAATTTCAGAATTCAGTGATGAGTTAGGCCTTGCGTTGTCGATCTTCGACTGGATACATTGGTCGATAGGAGAAGGGAACGGCGATCTGGGGTGGTCCGGCCCACTACGCCTTGCCTACAATACAACGGAAAGGTCAGGGAGCAGCGGAAGGTTTACAGTAACGAAAGGTGTTCCGTTTCCCGCATGACCAAGTGATCCGCCCGTATGCTTGTGCAGCGAATTGTTTCGTTGCAATGGTTGGGCGATGGCAAGAGTTGATTGATGCAGGACAGCACGACCACACATCTCAATGTCCTCGTTGTCGGGCAAGCACTCGAACATGCCGGGTCGCTGCTTGAAGAACTTGGTGATCGTGTGGCTGTGCAGACGGCATCGTCGATTCAAGAAGCCGAGTTCATTCAAGAACGCTCGCCGATCGATGTCGTACTGGTCACTCCGAGCGCGCTCAATGCATTTCAGATTCATCAAAGCGCACATGCAACCGACGCAGCGATTGAACAGGCGTCGCAAGGAATCTGCGTTGTCGACCACAATGGCGACTTCGTCTGGGCCAGTCCGAAGATGCTTAAGTTTCCTGAGTCCATCCAAAAGCGCGTCGGTGAACTCTGTCGCGACGCAATATCGTGGGCCGAAGAGGGTGAGTTCGATTTGCCGTCGCACCTTCGTGGGCGACACTTCACGGTGGAAGAAGACGGGTTGACGTTTGAAGTTCACGTTACACCGGTCACCGATAAAGCACACAACATCATTCAGGTGTCAGCCGTCGTTTGGGATGCCACGCAGAAACGCCGGTTGCAACGCAAGCTCGACGCCATCAACAAAGCCGCCAAAGAACTCGTCAGCCTCGACGTCGACCAGATCGGCAAACTCGACACCCAGGGGCGACTCGATGTGCTGGAAGAGAAGATTATCAAATACACGCACGACCTGATGAACTTCGACAGCTTCACGGTACACCTGCTCGATCCGAAAACGAATCGGTTGGAATTGGTTCTTTCGACGGGCATGCCATCGAACGTCAATGAGATACCGATTTACGCCCGACCCGACGGCAACGGGATCTGCGGATTCGTAGCCGCCAGCGGAAAGAGTTACCTCTGCTGCGACACGTCAAAGGATTCGCGCTACATCACAGGCATCGAGAGCGGGAAATCGTCGCTTTCGGTGCCATTGCTGCTTCATGACAAGGTGATCGGCGTTTTCAATGTGGAAAGCGATCAGGTCACGGCATTTACGGAAGACGACCGCCAGTTCGCAGAGATCTTTGCCGGGCACATCGCGATCGCGATTCACATTCTCAACCTCCTCGACAGTGAACGCCACAAGACAACGGGGCGGATTCAGGGTGATGTCTCCGAAGAAATCAGTGGTCCGCTCAACGACATGCTGACCGATGTTGCCACCTTGATCGACGACTATATCGGGCATGACGAATTGCGATCGCGCCTCAATGAAATCAGCGATAACGGTGCAAGGGTTCGCGACGCGATCAAGTCCATGACCGAAACCCAGCCGGGCGTGATCGATCGACGTCGTTCGCGCAAGTCAGTCAGGCACGATCCGGTTCTCGAAGGCCGTTCAATTCTCGTCGTCGATGACGAAGACATCATTCGCGATACCGTCAGCGATGTGCTCAAGGGCTTCGGTTGCGAAGTTCGTTCGGCGCAGGATGGCGACATTGCGATCAAGATTCTGGCAGAGAAACCGTTTGATCTGGTGCTGAGCGATATCAAGATGCCCAATAACAACGGGTATGAAGTCTTCGCGGCCGCCAAGGAACGCAACGCAAATTGCCCGGTGATTTTGATGACCGGATTTGGCTACGACCCGAATCATTCCATCGTGCGTGCGCGTCGCGAAGGGTTGGCTGCTGTTCTATTCAAACCATTCAAAGTCGAGCAATTGCTCGGCGAAATTCGCACTGCGATCAAGTCGGCAACGTCTGCATCTTAGGCATAGATTCACTTTCAAATCGTGCGAATG
Source organism: Alphaproteobacteria bacterium (assembly GCA_028285105.1). Classification (GTDB taxonomy): domain Bacteria; phylum Planctomycetota; class Phycisphaerae; order UBA1845; family UBA1845; genus UBA1845. The sequence continues at coordinate 490,080 of JANQQE010000011.1, read as the reverse complement.
ATTTCACGCCGGAAGGTACCGATCTGCGCCGATGTTGCGCTTGTGTTACGGTCTCGACAGCTTTCGACACGTAAGTTGACAGGGAAGGTATATTTTTTGCGTCTGCTCGGTTGGGGTGTTAGGATTCGGGGCTTTGGAATTGGCGAAATTTGGTGCTGTAGGAGGATGCATTGTAGATGACCACAACCCAGGTTGACGTCAAGCAAATCGGCGAAGAAGTACAAGCCGCTTCCGCGCCGTTTGAGCGTTTGAAGCAGGAACTCCATCGTGTCATCGTTGGTCAGGACGACTTGCTCCATAAGATGTGCGTGGGTCTCTTGTCGAATGGGCACATCCTGATCGAAGGCGTGCCCGGATTGGCCAAGACGACGGCGGTTTCTTGCCTGGCGGCTGGGCTTCGAACGAAGTTCCAGCGCATCCAGTTTACCCCCGATCTGTTGCCAGCCGACCTAACCGGCACGCTCATCTATCGGCCGCAGGACGGAACGTTTGAAGTCTCGAAGGGGCCACTGTTTGCGAATATCATCCTCGCCGATGAGATCAACCGCGCACCCGCAAAGGTTCAAAGCGCCCTACTCGAGTCGATGCAGGAGCGGCAAGTGACCATCGGTAAGGAAACGTTTCAACTCGACGATCCGTTTCTGGTACTGGCGACACAGAATCCGATCGAGCAGGAAGGGACCTACCCGCTGCCCGAAGCCCAGGTCGATCGGTTCATGCTGAAGTTGCAGGTGACCTACCCAACGAAGACTGAGGAGCGATTGATTCTCGACCGGATGGGCGAGACGCATCCGTTGACGTTGATCGAACCGGTGATGGATCCGGCAGAAATCGTCAATGCCCGAAAACTTGTCGATCTGATTTACATCGACGATCGCATCAAGGACTACATTGTCGATCTGGTGCAGGCAACGCGCGACCCGGCAGCCTACGGTTTGAAGATGGCCGACCTGATTCACTTCGGTGCGTCACCGCGTGCAACGATTTTCCTGTCGTTGGGTGCAAAGGCATGTGCGTTTTTGGATGGCCGCGGGTTTGTCACGCCGCAAGACGTCAAAAATATTGCGATGGACATTCTGCGCCATCGGGTGATCGTCACCTATGAAGCGGAAGCCGAGGAAAAAACGGCGGGCGATGTGGTCGAACACATCTTGCAGCATATTCCAGTTCCGTAGCGTCGGGTCTGTCGAAGTGGAACTGACCGATCGCCAAGCGGTCTGGGACGCAGCCGTCTCTGAATGAACTGACTTGCACACATGAGCTTCGATGATCCCGAAAGAGCTACTCAAAAAGATCCGCCGCATTGAAATCCGCACGTCGCACATGGTCAACGATGTGTTGGCCGGCCAGTACCATTCCGCATTCAAAGGGCGGGGGATGGAATTCGAGGAAGTGCGGGAGTATCAGATCGGGGACGACGTGCGAACCATCGATCGCAACGTCACCGCCCGTTACGGCAAACCGCATGTGAAGCGGTTTCGCGAAGAGCGCGAACTCACCGTGCTGCTGCTGGTGGACATGAGTCCATCAAACGATTTCGGGACGGCAGATCAGGTCAAGCGCGAGTTGGCGGCCGAGATTTGCGCGACGCTGGCATTTTCGGCGATACGCAACAACGACAAGGTCGGGATGATCTGTTTTACCGATCAGATCGAAGCGTTTCTGCCGCCGCGCAAGGGAGCCAACCATGTGTTGCGGGTGATTCGCGAACTGCTGTACCTCAAGCCCAAGAGTCGGGGAACCGACCTTACGATGCTGTTCGATTTTTTGAACAAGACGTTTCGCAAACGCAGCGTCGTGTTTCTGGTCAGCGACTTTCAGGCCAGCGGGTTTGAAAATGCCATGCGCATCGCCCGAAAGCGTCACGATGTGATACCGATTTCGATCAGCGATCAGCGGGAGATGGAACTTCCGAACATCGGAATGATCGAATTGATGGATGCGGAGACGGGCGAGACGATCATCGTCGATACTTCGAATGCGGCACTGCGTCGCAACTATTCACTGAAAGCGGTCAGCAACATGGACGAACGCGACACGCTGTTTCGCAAAATGAAAATGGACGCCATTCACGTTAAGACCGGCGAATCCTTCACCGAACCGCTGCGGCGGTTTTTTCTGGCGAGGGAGGCGCGACTCTAACCATGACCACGCCTTTGAACCTCGAAGTGCCTCAAGCCAAAGATCCGCCGCCCAGTCGCGGGGGGATGAGCGGGTTGGCCTTTGTGCTGTTGCTGATTCTGCTGGTTGTCAACGTAATGCGGTTTTTTGTTGCCCCGCCGGGAACAATCAACACCTCGCGCGACAGCGCAGGATCCGGCATGCCCGGAGCGGAGCAGATCAAGAGCGTTGCGATCGATCTTGAGAACAAAAACATCAGCGCCGAGGCGGCTGACCTTTGGGAACGCTACCTGGAGATGGCCAATCTGACCGACTACGAAGCCGGCAACGTTCGTTATCGCGTGGCGAAGCTTCGACAGGCATCCGGGCAAAACGATAAGGCATTTGCGCAGCTGGCGCTGGCCGAGAAAATGCTGGGGGACAGTTCGCCTGACCTACTTCAGGAAATCGGCATCCGTCGCGTCGAGTGTTTGCGAAAACTCGGTCGATGGGCGGAGGTCGCCCGCGAGATGGCCGACCGCGCAACCATCGGCGCCGAAGATAACGGTGCCAGCGGTCAGCAGGTCGTCGCCGAGATCGACGGACAGAAGATCACCGTTTCCGAGTTTGATCTGCTGCTGTCCAACCAGATCGAGATGGCTGTCAGTTCGCGACTGGGCTTGTCGCCGGAAGATCAAAATGCCTTGCGACGTCGGGCACATGAACAGTTTGCCGATCCACAGTTTCGCCAGCGCGAGTTGCAGCGAATCGTGGCGATGCGGGTCTTGGCACAGGAAGCCCGAGAGCGCGACCTCGACAAGAGCGCCGAATTCCGCGATCGCCTGCAAGCCGTCGCCGACGAAATTCTCGGGCAGACGCTGCTGTTTGAAGAATCGGCAAAACGCGGCACCGTGACAGACGAGGATGTTGAGCGATTCTACCGAGCCAATACCGATCGCTACGCCCAGCCGGCAGCGACCTTCATTGGTCACATCCTGTGCGAATCGCAGCAAGCGGCCAACGACGTCATCCGCCGAATCAATGAAGGCGCATCGTTCGAAAACATCGCCAAGAGCGAATCGAAAGACGTCAATACGAAAGACAAGATGGGCATTCTTCCGACGCCGGTTTCTGCGGAGGGCGAGTTCGTGCCGATGTTCGGCGCCAATGCAGAATTGCATGCGGCCATTCGTGGTGGCGAGGCGAGTCAGATTCTGGACAAGGCGTACGAAAGTCCGGCTGGCTGGCATGTAATCAAAGTCGTGTCGCACCGTGAACGCATCGAGCAGCCGCTCGAAGAAATCCGAGATCAGGTATACCAAGACACACTGCTGGCGCGCAATCGTGAGGTGCAGGAACAGTTCATCAAAGAGTTGTTCGAAACCAATCGGGTCGAGTTGTATCCCGGAGCAATTGGGGCTGGCAGTCAGGATTCATCGACGCCCGTGGCGTCCGGCAGCGGTCCGTCAGATGGCAGCGATGAGGATACGTCGGAGGAAACAGCAACGCCATGAGATTCTCAAGTGTCCATCGCAACAGGGGACGCTTAAGAGCGGGAGCGATGCTGTTCACGTGCGTCTTCGCGTTTGCGGGTGGCTGTCATTCGTCTGAGACTGATTCAGACTATTCCGAATCGAAAACCAAACCGGTGGTGGAGGAGCTTGACCGCGGACCGGTGAAGCTGACTGTGACGGCAGACCGCGACTCGATTTCGATTGCTGAAAAGCTTGACCTTCGCATCGAGGTGATCGCCGACGATGGCATCGAAGTGAAGATGCCGAAGTACGGTGCGATTCAAAGTCAATTCGAAATCCGCGACTTTCGCGAGGAACCGGTCGAAATCCTCGACGACGACAAACGCAAATACACGCACATTTACAAACTCGATTCGTTCGTTTCAGGCAGTTATACGATTGCCGGTGTGGTGATCGAGTATGCCGATCTGCGAGACAAAAAGGCTGCCGATTCCGCACCGGACGATGTAGCGATGACGCAATTGACGGCGGAGCCGATCACGGTTGAGGTCACGTCCCTGTTGGAGGGTGAGTTCGATCCGGCGAAATTTCACGATGTGAAAGCGGCAGTCGAGTTGCCGGTCGATCGAACGTGGGGGTGGCTCGCTTGGACCGGCGGTATTGTAGGTGGTGTCGTTTTGCTTGCCGCAATTGCATTTGTGTTGATTCGCCGCCATCGGTTACGCGGTCAGCGTGTCGTGACGATTCCGCCGCACGAATGGGCATTCGCGCAGTTGAAAGCCCTGGCTGCCGCGGGACTCATCGAAGCTGGCGAGTTGAAACCGTTCTATTACCGACTGAACGAAATCACACGAACGTACATCGAACTGCGTTTCGGATTGATGGCCCCCGAGCGTACGACGGAAGAATTCCTCGAAGAGATGCGCACGTCTGATGCACTCAACGAAGCACATCAGACGCACTTAAAGGAATTCCTGTCAGCGTGCGATATGGTCAAGTACACGTTGTACGAACCGAGTACAACGGAGATCGAAACGGTGTTTAATGCGGCTCGCGATTTTGTTGAACACACCAAACCGCGAACTGGCGAATCGTTGAACACCCATGGGAACAATGAACCGGTGGAGGTGGCTGCTTAGATGTTTACCGGTGTCACATTCGATCGTCCGATGATGCTGACGCTGCTGGTGTTGGTGCCGCTGGTTTGGTGGCGATGGCGTCGGCAGCACCGGCACGCGGCGATTCGGTTTTCGTCGCTGGAGAATCTGCGTACGCAGGGGCAGTCGTGGGCGGTGCGAATGCGTTTCTTGATTCCGCTGCTGCGAACGATCGCGATGCTCGTCATGGTCGTATGCCTGGCGCGTCCGCAAAAGGGCGATGAAGAAACGCGAATCGTTTCAGAAGGTGTGGCGATTCAGTTGCTGGTCGATCGGTCCGGCAGCATGAGGGCATTGGATTTTACGATCGAGGGCAAACCGGTCAATCGCCTCAAAGCGATCAAGCATGTGGCGACGCAATTTGTGCAGGGCGACGAGGAATCGGAACTTGGCGGCAGACCCGATGATTTGATCGGGATGATTACGTTCGCTGCTTATGCCGACAGTCGCTGCCCGTTGACGCTCGATCATGCGTATCTGACCGACACGCTGAAAAAGACGAAGATCGTCGCCCGCGAAGAATCGCAACAGGAAGACGGGACAGCCATCGGCGACGCGATCGCGCTGGGCGTCCTGCGGATGGAAGACATGACCAAGCGGCGCGAAGCACTAAGTGCCAACCGGATCAAGAGCAAGGTGCTGGTGCTGTTGACCGACGGTGAGCAGACCAAGGGCGAACTGACGCCGATTCAAGGTGCAGAGATGGCCCAGTCGGCAGATATCAAAGTGTATACGATTGGTGTGGGGTCGCGCGGCGTGGCCAAGGCTCCGGGCATTGATTTCATGGGCCGCGATACGCTGGTAAACATTCGAGTGAATATCGACGAACCGACCTTGAAGGAAATCGCCAAGACCACCGGTGGCGAATATTTCCGCGCCACCGACACCGAATCGCTTCAAAAAATATACGCCCGCATCGACGAGTTGGAAAAAACCGAGACGGAAGAAAAGCGTTACCTTCAGCACGCAGAGATGGCCACCCAATGGGTCAGACTCGGTGCGATGCGTTATCCGCCACTGCTGTTGATTGCGCTGGTTTGTCTGGCATTGGAAGTGATTTTGACGAATACTCGTTTTCGAAAGATTCCGTAGGCGAACCGAAACGCGATGGACTTCAAGCTCGATAACATTCAGTACCTGCACTTGCTTTGGATCGTGCCCGTTTTGGCCGGCTTGTTCGTGTATGGGTTCACGCGCAAAGCCCAGGCGATGCGCATCTTCGCGACAGTGAATTTGTTCGATCGATTGATGCCGACGGTCAGCATTCGCCGACAAAAGATCAAGGCCGCGATCCTTCTCGTGTCAATTTCATTGTTGATCTTTGCAGCCACCGGCCCGCGGTGGGGTCGCAAGATCGTGCAGCTTCAGCGCAAGGGCATCGACATCATGGTTTGCCTCGATGTGTCACGATCGATGCTGGCCAGCGACATTGCACCGAACCGATTGGAACGGGCGAAATTTGAATTGGGCGACATGCTGGGCGGACTTAAGGGCGATCGCATCGGACTGGTGACGTTTGCGGGCAATGCTTCGCTGACGTGTCCGCTGACGATCAACTACGGTGCATATCGGATGGCGCTGAATGAGGTCGATACCAGAAGTGCGGTTCGCGGCGGATCGCTGATTGGCGATGCCGTTAGAGAAGCGGCAGACAGTTTCTCCGACAATCAGAAAGGTCACAAAGCCATTCTGTTGATTACCGATGGCGAAGATCACGAATCCTTCCCAGTAGAAGCCGCCCGCGACGCTTGGCAGAACAAGAAGATTCGCGTGTTCACCGTTGGGGTTGGCGATGCTTCGCGCGGGGCAAGGATTCCTGCGAAGAAAAGCGGCCAATCGCAGTACCTCCAGCACAATGGCGAGCAGGTGTGGTCGAAGCTGGATGTGACGACGCTTCAGGAAATGGCCATCGAAGGCGGTGGTGATTACTATCCCATGGGAACGTCGGATGCCGATTTTCGCGTGCTGTATGAGGAACACATTCGCCGCAAGGTGGAAGCCCGCGAGTTGGAGATGTCGCGCAAGGAAATGCAGTACGCTCGGTTCCAATGGTTTGCCGGGTTGGCGCTTTTGCTTTTAATGATTGAAACGTTGATGAGCGATCGGAAAGCGGCGAAGGGGCTGGAGGTGAACGCGAATGAATTTTGATTCACGACAAACCTGGAAGGCTTGTTTGGGAGCGTTGGTGCTTTCGGTGGGGTTGTATCCACTGGGTGCGCAGGCGGCTGACCGTGAAGCGGCAAAGCAAGTTCGTGCCGCGATTGAAGCTTACGAGAGTGGCGACTACGAAAAAGCCCAAGCCGAATTCACCGAAGCCGAACTCAAGTGTCCCGAATGTCCGGAGATCGCGTACAACCGCGGGCTTGCATCGTATCGGCAGCGCGACTTTGCGGCGGCTCGTGCGTTTTTTAACTCGGCGCTTCAGACGAGGGATTTATCGCTTGAATCGAAAACCAAGTACAACCTCGGTAACGTTGCCTACAGCGAAGCGCTGGAGAAGGTGTCGAATCTGAAAGAGGCGATCGAGTCGGCGCGCTCAGCGATCTTTCATTATCGCGATGCGCTGGAAGTCAATCCGAAGGATACGGATGCCAGAGCCAACATTGAAATCGCCCAGCTGCTGATCAAGGATTTGCTGGACAAACAAAAGCAGGAACAGGAGAAACAAAACCAGCAGAACGATCAAAACCAGCAGAATCAGGATCAGCAAAACCAAGAGAAGCAGGAAGGCGATAAGGGCGAAGATCAGCAGGATCAAGACGGACAGCAAGATCAGGAGCAACAGAAGCAAGACGGTGAGCAAGGAGAGGATAAGAAAGAGCAGCAATCCGAAGAAGAGCAATCCAAGGATCAGCAGGGCCAGGAAAACAAAGACAATCAGAATAATGATCAGCAGAACCCATCGCAGCCGAACGATCAGCAGCAGACTCCCCAGAATCAACAGCAGCAATCCGCTCAAATGCAGGAACGAAAGCTGACCCCTGAAGAGTTGGCCAATATGCTGCAAGCCGTCCGAGACAAAGAAGCCCAACGCCGCGAAGAAAACAAACGGCGAATGCGAATCCGGCAGGCTCCGGTGCAAAAGGACTGGTAGATGCGGCCAATGTGCAGGTACATCCTGATGATGTTAGCTGCGTGGATCGCGCCGATGGCGTATGGCGGTAAAGTCAAACTGCTCACAGATTCTTCGCAAGTCTATCTTGGCGTTCCGTTTGCAGTTGCAATCGATGTGTCCGCAACCAAGGGTCACGAAGCGCCGGAGTTTCCCGAACTGGAGGGCGCGACCAGTCAGCTGGTTGACACGTCGACCAGTTCGCGCACCAGCCGCATCGTCATAAACGGTCGGCAGATGGGCGGTTCGGAAAAAACGACGCGATACCTGTACCACATCACGCCCAACCGCGAAGGGATTCTTAGAATTCCGCGCATTGAAGTGCAGGTCGATGGTGATTGGACGGCCACGAGATCGGCAAACCTGCGCGTGACCAAGTCGGTCAAGGGCGATTTGTTGTTTGTTGAGTTGCTTGGCGCAGAGGATAGCGTTTACGTTGGCGAATCGTTGGATGTGACTTTGCGGGTGTGGCTCAAGGAATTCAAGCAGCGTCGAATCAATCTCAATTACAATGAAATGTGGCAGGCTATTGACAAGAATGCATCCGAGTGGGGCGTGTTTGAGGAGCAGATTGTCAGCCGAACCCAGGACGTCAAAGTCTCGCAACGTCAGCGCGTCGGCGAAGACGGTAAGAAGCATACGTATCACGTATACGAAACCCGAAAGAGAATTTGGCCAACCCGTGCTGGCAGGCTCGATGCTGGCGGTCTGCGCGTTGTCGTCAACTATCCATTGAAAGTCGCGCGTGACATTTTCGGCAGCGTACGGTTTTCGCAGTCAAAACCTATATTCGCAACGGTGGATAAAACCAACGTCGAAGTGCAGGACATTCCAACAGAGGGGCGGCCTGCCGGTTACAGTGGCGCCGTCGGTGGGCACAGGATCGTAACGACTGCCACACCGAAAAACGTTCGAGTGGGCGATCCAATTACCCTTAACATCACTGTGGAGGGCAAGAGTCAACTCGACCATCTCCGTGCTCCGGTTTTGAAGGAAGTGCCAGGATTCAACGAGCAGTTTCAAATCAGCGAGGATGCGCTTCCCGGTGTGGTTCAGGGGAAACGCAAGACGTTTTCGCTGAGTTTGCGGGCGCTCTCGGACAAGGTGAAAGAGATCCCGAGCATTCCGCTGCCATACTTCGATACCGACAGCGAGACGTTCAAAACCGTTTACAGTCAGCCGATCCCGCTGCAAGTCTCGCCTGCGAAGAGAATGTCAACGATGGACATTGTGCAATCCGGCGAACCGACGATGCAAAACGAGTCGACCTTGACGCGTTTGGATGAGGGCATCGAAGCGAACCGATCGGACATCGATCTGTTGTTGGCCGATCAACGATTGAAAGTGACCCGGGTGGCTGCGCCGGTGATCGTCGGAACACCGTTGATTTTCATGGCCTGCCTGCTGGTCAGGCGTCGCAACGAACATCGTCGAGCCAACTCGGGTTTGATGATTCAGCGTGCCGCATTTAAGACGGCGATAACTCAACTAAAAGAAATCGAAAGCCAATCGGACGCGGCTGTCAATCCGGATACGCCGCTTAGCGTGTTGCTCGTTTTCATTCGCGATCGGTTGCAGGTCGGTTCCGAGGTTTTGACGCGATCCGAAGCCGTCGAAGAACTGACCCGCGCAGGCATTTCGAACGAGACGGGTGATAAGGTGGATCGCCTGATCGCAGAATGCGAAGCCGCAGAATTCGGTGGTATGGTGCAGGCCACGCAAGCGCAACATTTCGGCAATGTGCGCGACGCCATCGAGCAAATCGAACAGCAATTGGGAAAGCGTTCATGGCGATGAGGTATGACGCAGTCGATCGAGTCGGGTATTCGATGGCGATTTTCATCGCTTGCGCAGCCGGCTTGTGGCCGACGCCTGCGGTAGCCATGGACGCCAAAGCGCGCGAACAGATTCTGTACGAAGCGCTCGACGCCTACGACCACGGGTTACAACAGCGAAGCGAGAACGGTCGCGACCACTTGGCATCATTCCAAAAAGCGGCAGACGGTTTTGAAGCCTTGCTCGCCGACGGTGTTGCGAATGGCTACCTGGAATACAACCTTGCCAACGCATACCTTCAATTGGATGAACTGGGTCGGGCGATTCTGCACTATCGCCGTGGTGAGCGACTTGTCGGTGCGGACGAACAACTCAAGGCCAACTTAAGCTTCGCCCGAACGCTTCGGCGCAATCGCATTCAGGCAAGCGGAGAGAAGGCGATTTGGGAAACGGTTTTCTTCTGGCATTACGAATCGTCGACAGCAATCCGGCTAACCGTTTGCCTGCTGGCGTACGTTGTCTTCTGGTTGTTGTTGACGCTTTGGGTCATTCGCAATCGAGTGCGTGTGTTGCCGGCGGTTTGCCTGCTTGGATTGTTGTGGATGGCTGCGGGTACATCATTGGCCGTCGAGGCTTGGGGTCGCTCCAGTATTCGCGAAGGCGTGACGACTCAAGATGATATCACCGTGCGCAAGGGCAACGGTGGGGCGTCGGCGGCTGCGTTTCGGGAGCGATTGCATGATGGCGTCGAATTCGTGATTCTCGAAGAGCGGCCTGGTTGGTATCGCATTGAACTGCCCGATGGGAATGCAGGATGGATTCGTCAGTCGCAAGCCGAAGTCATCTAGCGCCTATTTGCGCAGCCGCACTTGAATTTCGTACGGGCCGAATTTGATCACGTCCCGGTGCGACAGAATCGACTGCGTGACCTTGTCGCCATTGAGAAACGTTCCCGTGTCGCTGTGCAGATCGCGCAACTGCCAGAATGCACCGTCCGATTCGACCCGGGCGTGATGCAGCGACATGCTCTTGCCTGCGAGTTGCCACAGGGTTGTATCGCACCGACCGATCAACACCGACGCGGGTGCGACCAGGTTCATCATGGGGTCGGGCACACTCGGCCCGGAATGAACCACCAGCGACAACGGCGGAGCAACCGGCCCCTTTCTTACAGTCTTCGAAATCTCCGAGAACAGAATCCGGTATCCAACCAGATCGATCACGTCGTCCGGTTCCAGCACATATTCGTGACAGCGCGTGTCGTTGACGATCATCACCAACGATTCGTTCGCGCTTCGGATTACCCAGTTTTCGTCGCGTTCGGTCACGGTGGCTTGCAGCGGTGCCAATCGCAGACTGGGCAGGCAGATCGTGGCCTGCGGATTGGTACCGAGCGTGACGGTCTTGTCGGGAAGCAGTTCGAAGCGACTGCCCACCTGCGCGGGACCTGCAATGACGGTGATGCAGAATTCCGGCGGGCGACCGGCTGTTTGCGTTGAAAAGAATTCGTCGCGGTCGATCTTGAGTACCTTCGCCAAACGCTCGTCGTACTCGGTTTTTTGAATCGGGTTGTTCAGTACGGTTTTTGCGGTGGCGATGTGGGTCATCACGTCTTGAATGCGCTCGCGTACCCGGCGATCGGGGTTTTCTTCGTACGGTTTGATTTTGCGAAACTGTCGGCGGACGGCTTGGTTGATCCGTTCGGGGTGTGGGCAGAACAATTCAATGTCGAGCAGTTGGTAGAGGTGGGGCGGACGATTCCCTTCGGCGAGTTGCAGATACTCGCTGTAGGCATCGATATTCTTGGCAGGTTCGTCTTTGCTGGCTGGGTTCGGCGAATCTGCGTTGGCATTGTCCGGTTTATTCGACATTGATTTCAGAGACCGCGTCTTTCATCTTGTTGAGGTCTTCCTGCTCGAAACCGCTGGTACGCTCGAGATGCACGTCGGCGCTGATGCGGCTGGTGAGTTCGACGGCTTTGACATGGATGCGGCCACTGGCGTCGTAGCGGAAAGATACTTCCACCGGTGCGCCTTTGGGCAATCCTTTCGGGAGTTGCCGAATCAAGCACTCGCCGATCTGCGTGCAGCCGCGCGGGTCACGGGTATCCCCCTCGGTGATGCGCAGTCGCACTTGCCTTTGATTCTTGGCCTCGGTGCCGAATAGCTTTACGCGCGACGTTGGCAGCGGCGTGTTTTTCGGAATGATGACCGAGTTGGCAGTGCCTTGCCCTTCCTTCGCGCGGACGATGACGCCCAGTCCATGCGAATTGACGTCGGATAATTTGATGCGCTTGGCCGCATCGACGGCATCGGTGGCCATGATCGATTGCATCATGCGCTGTTCTGCCTCGGCGGTCGAAGGATTCGGTGCCGATTCGGATTCGATCCGACGTTCGCCGCCCGCCGAGACGGGTTGCGGTGCGCGGTCCAACACGGAAATCGCCGCATGAAGCGCCGCACCATGCGAAACGATCTGATCCGGTGCGATGGCCATCTCCGGTTTCTTGCCAGAAATCTCTTCAAGCATTCGGGCCACGCGAGGTATTCGACTTGAACCACCGACAAGCAGAATGTTGTCGATTCGATCCCAACTGAGCATGGCGTCTTCGAGAAGCATTTCAGTTGAAATCTGGGTTCGCGCAATGAGGTCGGCTGTCAGTTGTTCGAAACGGCCGCGACTGATGGGGACTTGCATCTTGCGGCCCAGATGCTCGCAAACCAGCACCGTCTGTTCGCTTTCGGAAAGCGCAATCTTGGCCAGTTCGCAGGTGGAGCGAATGCGTTCCAACGTTTCGGTGGTGTCGCGCGGATCAATGCCGTGACGCCGCCGAAACTCATCGCAGTAGTAGTTGACGATGCGCTGGTCGAAATCGATACCACCCAGTCGAACTTCACCACCGGTCGCAATGACCTCGAATTCGTTGTGGTCAATGCGAATGATGGTGACGTCGAACGTTCCGCCACCGAGGTCGTAGACCATCGTGGTCGATGGCGCTCTGGCTGCGATGCGGGCGATGCTGAGGTTGCTTTGATCGCCTCCCTGATTGATGAATTGTTGAAACGCATTGGCGAGAGCTGCGGCTGTCGGTTCGTTGATGATGTCGATGACGTCCAGTCCGGCGATCCGGCCCGCATCTTGCGTGGCTTTTCGACGGGCGTCTCCAAAGTATGCCGGTACGGTGATGACCGCACCGCCGATGTCGCCCAATTCGTTGCGACCGTCCTGTGCGAGTTTCTTGAGGACCAGCGCCGACAGCGCTTCGGGTGAAAACTCCCGACCGCCGATCGGTTCGCTGTAGAATTTTTCGCCCATGTCGCGCTTGAAATTGACGGCTACCCGGTCGGGCCGTTCGCTGAGGGCATCGAGCGCCCTTTGCCCGACGACGATCGAGCGATCCGGTTTGATATAGACAGCCGACGGGGTGACATACACCCCTTCGGCGGTGGGGATGGCCCGTGGTGAGCCGCCGTCATCGACATACGCGATGGCAGAAAAGGTGGTTCCAAGGTCGATACCGACCGGTTTGACGGTTTCGTGAGACACTGTCGGGCCGCTCCGTGGGTGCAGAATGGCAACGTGTTTATTGGCAATAGATTAGACGGGCGATGACGCCGTCGCAACCGCGTTTGATTTGGGCGATTTACCGGAAGCGAACACTAACTGGTGTATCGACCATCAAGGTCGATGCCATTCAGTGCATCGCGCGCAGGTGGGATATTCGGCCAGATCGCCGGTCGCGTGGCTGTTGAGAAGATTCGAATGGACTTTGCCCTCCCAGACCTCGTGCATTGTTACCTGGCCCAAGTGTCCGAGCGACATCGACCCCTTCAAATCCTGATCGCATGGGTAGACCTGGCCGTCCGCAGCGACAAAACAGCGATTCGTCAGCCGCCGACAGGGGACGCGCTGGGGCGGTCTCATGTCGGCGACGCTGAGGTCGACGACCTGCCCTCCGAAGTTTGAATACGGACCGATCAAAGCACAGCCGACCTTCCGAATCCAGCCGTCAAAGAATGGGTCCATCTCGGAAATGTTAAGACGCGATTTGGTCATTGAGGGCACGATGATCGGTGTGGCTTGTTGGGCTTTACGACGGGCTTGGATCAGTCGTTCAATGGCGTCTGTTGCATTCTGCAATTGACCGCGCTCGTAGCACTTCGTAAAGACATCGGGCGTCCAGGCGTCGAGCGTGAATTCGATGACGTCAACGTTGTTTTCGATCAGAGTACGGATGTGATCCTCGCCAAGCGTTTGACCTGTGGTGCGAATGGCCAACCCGTAAACGTTGGCACGTCTGATGCTTGCGACGATCGAGTTGAATTCCGGATGAAGCAGTGGATCGCCGTGACCCGCAAGCGTGATGAGCGAATCGTCGTAGGCGGACATTTCGATTGCCAACTTGCCGACAAGTTCCGGATCGATCGGTCCGCGATTGGGCAGATGCGCGGCGCTCGGTCGCAATCGCGATTGAACGGGGCTTTCAATTGTCAATTCGATTTCGATTTCGCGCGGCAATTCATCAAAGCGCATTCGCGCATTTTCAAGCAGCCACAAAGCCGTCGTGTCAGCGGTTGAATCGGCACCGGTTTGAATGATGCGTTCCATGTCGTGAAAAGATCGCTGGGTGTCGGCAGTGAGGCGTCCCGACGCATGACGGAGCGGTTGCGATGCGATGTAGCACGAGGGTTTGAATGCGAGATCGATGGCAGGTTCGTCCGGTTTGTACGCAATCGCCCATCCCACCGGTGCATTGCTTTGCACCAACTGCTCGCAGAGCGCCCGCTGCATGACCACTGGCGATAAGCCAGGTGGGGTTTGAGCGAATGTCAGTCGAACGCTTTCTTCGTTGGCTTCCGTGTGGTCGAGCATCGCCTCGATGAACACCGAATCGATCAGGGCCGAACCGGGAGGAATGAGCGCGACTGTGTCGGCTTCGAATCGATCGAGTGCGCCAGGAAGAATGCGCACGTCCATGTAATCGTCAAGCCCGCTCGATCCTCCAAGTCCACCGCGCCAGGCGTCGAGCGACCATTTGCGGGCGCTGCGGATCAAATTGCGATAGTCGGGTTGTGTTGCGTTTCGCGAAAAGCACTGCGCCCTCGTGCCTTCAAGCAGCGATTCGACGGCTGGCTGTTGCTCTTTCGGACAGGCTACGACGATGGCGCCGAAGCGATCCACCAATTGCAACCGCTTGACCGTTCGAAGCAGAACCACGTCGCCGCAAAGCTCGTCGGCGAGTCGACTTCTTGTGCCGATGGGCGTTTGCTCCAGATCGACGTCGAGCAGGGCGATGGCCTTCATGCATTGGCCTCCACGCGATGCTCGACGCGCTTCAACGCTTCGGTAAGGATTTCGATCATCGCGTCACCGCCACGTGTGATTTCGCCAACGAATTCGCGATCGCGGGCAAGTTGGCGCTTCGCACGTTCAGCCCCCTGGGTTTCGTCGGCATTGAGGCGGCGATCGGAACTGAACCTGCGAAGTTCGGCCAATTGCGATCCGGCATTGATGATGCGATAGGCACGCTGGGCTTGGTTGACCTGGGCGCGCAACTCGTCGACACGGACCATCGTTTGGTTGAAGCGTTTGGGATCGTCCGTCAATTCCTGGAGCTTGGCCAACTCAACATCCATTTTCTTGCAGACATCGACGAGGTGCTGCACGTCATTGACGCGGTTGGCGATCTCGTCGAGTACCCTTGGCAGAATGCTCCAATTGCGCGGCGGATCGGCATCTTCATATTCGGGTAGACGTTTGGTTGCATATTTGTCGAGCGCTTCAGGAAGACTCATCGACACTGTTCCGCCGATGTTTGCACCACCTTCGGTGGAATTGATGACCGTTGCCGGCGTTTCTGCGATGTCTTTCTCGAATTGTTCGAGGTAAGTGAACAGCAATTCGTCGGTATATAATTCGTGTCCATCATTACCTGCAACTTTGCGAAGCACGGGCCGATTGCGCACGATGCGTTCCCACTCCTTGGATTCAATCGTGTTGAAGCGATTGAGTTCGCTCTGCCAAACGCGATGTGTTTCGACTCCGGGTACATAGAAATTGTTGGCGGTGTATGCCAAATCCTGCCCGACAAAAATGATCGGATCGCAACCCATGTAGCGCAGCAAATAAAACGAAAGGTGAGCAACGGTCGCGCCAGCCGGCAACTCCGCATGCGGTGCGAGGGTCTCGCCGATCAGCAGCCTCGCAAACTGGTTATCCAGAATCGAAATTGGACCGGGATAGTTGTCGAGTACATGCCATGTCGCTTTCGGTTCAGCGATGAGATGGACCTGTTCGAGACCCTCGATGCCCTGGTAGTACTGACGGCTTATCTCGTGAAAGTCGAGGCTGGTGGCGAAGTCGGGCATGACGCCGATTTTGCTCATCGGGCGCAAGGCGGTCTGGACGGCACTGATGACAGCATTGCCCTTCGCATCTTTTAGGAATTCGATATTCTTACGAAGCGATGGGCCGGCAGACACGACGATACCGGGCGAACCCTTATAGCGATCGTGAAGAACGTCAACCGATGGCGTCGTCGCGTACGTTGCAATGTTGTTGGCGATGTTTCGACACGTGATTCGCGAATTTGAGATGAGTGTCATCAGCGTCATTCGCGAGTATGCCACGAAGTCGGTAATCATCGCCCGGACAGTTTTGTGAAATTCCGACTCAAGCTGCTGAGATGGCGGATGCTTGACGAATCGCGTGCCCATCATGAGCAGCGTGGTGTGGGGGCGAAGTTTGTCGTGAAGCCTGACCTTGTCGATCGTGTGCAAGATGATAAGTCGCCCGTCACGAAGCACACGCGAAAAATCCACCGTAGCAAAAGCAGCAGCAAGCAGCGCGACATTGGGCTCAGCGACAACGATGATCGCGTCCGTCGTGGCCGCGTGATCCAACGCAAGAATGTGATACCCCAACCCAAACCCACCGACGACGAAACAGAATTGATCGTCGGTCACCACAGCGTCGACCAATTGACCGGCTTCCTTGATGGGATCGTATCGACTGTGAAGAAACACGGGGCGACTGTCGCCCGATGCGATCGCCACTGTTTTCTCGCCGGACCGCGTTTCTTGAACTTCGGGGCGTTGCTCGTCCGGTATCGCGTCGATCGCCATCGCCAACACCGGATCGTGTTGCCAAAGCTGCGCCATGTTACGCGCGTAGATCGACTGCCCATCAGATGAATCAGCGATTTGCGGGGAGGTGGCAGTCATCATTCGTCAAGCAAATTCCTTTTAATCTCTCCGAAGCGCCTAGGGTACGTCAGGGGCATCGGCACGTCGAGGGTGTTTTGCTTTGACAGGGTTGGGCTGCGGTCTATACTTTGCGTTCGGTTCGGCACAGCCATTTTCGAATCCGTTTGGCGCGGTCATGTGCGAACCGATTTTCCGATCCTTCTGGTGTGTTTCTCGGGACGCGCCGAAGTAGCAGCCGGCCAATCTTGACAGGATCGGACCTGACGACGTCAACACGACATGCATACGGAACGCGGTGTGAGAATTCAACCGAAGTCATTGGTCTATTGTAGATGTACAGTCGCTGGCATCCTGTTATTGGCGACGGCGAATGCCTTGGGGCAGACTCTCGTTCCGCTCGGCGATGAAGTCGGCGAACCGCTCACCCCTGCCGGCGTCAGCCACGGCGATGTCGAGATGTTTGGCGAATTGGTCCATCTCTGGCGCGATGCCGATGGAAGCAACGTCATTCACTTCGTCGGCGATTTCGAATTGCAACTGGGTCGCAGGCGTCTAAACGCACAGCAAGCCGTCATCTGGATGACTCAAGCCAAAGAGGGCGGGACTTCGTTCAGCCGACTCGAGATTGTCCTCTGGCGAAATGCCCGGGTTCGCGATGCGGCTGGCACGGTCACGCGCGGGCCTGCACTTTTTGTCACGCTCAACAGCAGCGGCAAAGTCCGTACCGGTGCAGATTTGCGAAGCACCGAGCCTTCCTCCGAGACAGCCGTCTATCAGCGGGCGCTGCGCATCCGTTCAGCCCTTGCCGGAAAACGCACCGGGCACGAACTCGCCGGCTCGCCGATGAGCGTGATTGACCTCGGTCGTCGCGCCGATGCAGAAGAATTGAAAGTCCGCGAACCGGTCTCGTATCAAGGCGACGACTTGACGATCGAACAGACAGGCGATGGGCGGACGATCGTTACGGTGATCGGAAATGTCATCGTATTCCGGGGTTCATCATCCGAGAGCGGACAGCCGCTGGAAATTCGAGCAGACGCCGCCGTCGTGTACCTGGCTGGTCAAAGCAAAAAGTCAGATGCCGGCAATAATTCGGAACTTGATGATCGACCCGGACGTGCCAAGTCGGATTCGGATGGACTCTCGGGCCCGGGTCTCTTGGGCAATGTTGGCGGTGGGAGTTTTGACGGCGGATCGGTCGAGAGCGTTTACCTCGAAGGCGACATCGTGCTGTCCAATGGCGATCAGATGATTCGTGCATCGCGGTTGTATTACGATTTCGTGTACGATCGAGCGTTGGTCCTTGATGCAGTCATGCGTATGCTCGATCCCGTTCGTTCGCTGCCGATTTACGTGCGAGCCAACATGATCCGGCAGTTGTCAGCCCGCGAATTTGTCGCCACTGATGCAAAATTCACGACGAGTGAATTCTACACCCCGCACTATCACATCGGTGCAGAAGAGCTTGAAATCGTTGACCGCACGCCGGCAGTCTCGCTGGCACCTCGTCAACGTGGCGTGATCACCGGTACCTACGAAGCCAGGAAACCGACGTTGAATGTCAACAACATTCCATTCCTTTTTTGGCCCTACGCCCGCGGCAACATCAGCGATACCGAAACGAGCCTTAAAAATATACGCACCGGGTTCAGCGGTGACTTCGGAGCCGAGTTTCAAACCCGTTGGGAATTGTTCAATATTCTCGGGTTGGAGCGGCCGGATGGATTCGACGGCACGCTGCGGTTGGATTATTTTTCAAAGCGCGGACCGGCGGTCGGTGTCGATCTGGACTACGAAACCGACGACTCGTTCGGATTGTTTCGCGGGTATTTCGTCAACGACACCGGCAGGGATAATCTCGGTGGGCGCTTCCGTCAGTTGGAACCCGATTCCGAAACAAGGGGCCGCTTCACGCTGCGTCATCGCGAATACCTGCCCGACGACTGGCAACTCAGTTTTGAGTTGTCGTATATCTCGGATCGCAATTTCCTGGAGGAGTTCTTCGAGCAGGAATTTGACAAGAGCAAGGAACAGGAAACGGTGCTGTTTCTCAAGAAGCAGCGTGACAACTGGGCGTTTACTGCGCAGCTTCAGTACCGCATCCTCGACTTTCTCACGCAGACGGAGCGGCTTCCCGAGTTGGCATTTCGTTTGATCGGCGAGCCGGTCGGCGAGGTCGGCACCTTCTTCAGCGAGAACCGCGCGGGTATTGTTCGCTATCGCCCGGCAGAGGACCAGAACTTCCTGCGCCGACTTGTTCGAGCGTCGATCACCGACGGTCAGCTTGGCTTCGGTCGACCCGAGGAATCGGGTGCGGTCGCTCGCGCCGATTCGCGACAGGAAATCGAATTTCCCTTTTCTGTCGGCGACGTTCGCGTCGTGCCGTTCGCATCGATTCGCGGTACGGCATGGGACGATTCGCCGGTAGACGGCGGCGTCCAGCGGGTACTCGGAACGTATGGTATTCGGGCGAGTCACTACATGTGGAAGGTCTATCCGGATGTGCGCTCGCATCTGTTCGACATCAACGGCGTTCGGCACATCATAAAGACCGACGTGGTGGCATGGGCGGCGCATGGCAATGTGAATCCAGTCGAATTGCATCCTTTCGACGAAATAGTCGAGGGCGTCGGCGATCCCGACGGCGT
Source organism: Alphaproteobacteria bacterium (assembly GCA_028285105.1). Taxonomy (GTDB): domain Bacteria; phylum Planctomycetota; class Phycisphaerae; order UBA1845; family UBA1845; genus UBA1845. The sequence continues at coordinate 470,607 of JANQQE010000011.1, read as the reverse complement.
GTCGATCGGCGTTCGGCAGCGCTTTCAAACCAAACGCGGGGCGGTGGGGCGACAGCGTACCGTTGATTTCCTGACCTTCGACGTGGAAGCCGGTTTCTTCAACGATTCGCACCGACGCAATCAATCCATCGGCAATGAATTCACGAACGGTTTTGCATCGTACACACGCCCCGAGAACAGCATCACGCAGAATTATGTCAATGCCTCGATGCTCTACCGGATCAATGATTCGACGTCGCTCGCTTCGGATATGAACTACGACATTAACGATGGGCAGGTGGACGTGTTCAACCTGACCTATGCGGTCGAACGCACCCCCCGACTAAGCTATCTGGTCGGGTATCGCTACATCGGCGAAATCGAATCGAACCTGCTCGGTTTGGGCGTCAATTATCGACTCAACGAAAAGTACACGCTGGCCATCCGCGAACAGTTCGATATCGAAGAAGGGCGTACGGCTGAATTCGATGTGGGCATCATTCGCAAGTTCCCGCGCTGGTTTGTTGGTGTGACGTTTGCCCTCGACGAGGTCGAGGACGATTTCGGCGTTTCGATCAGCGCCTGGCCCGAAGGCCTTCCGAGCGCCACGCTGGGAAACCGCCGCTTCACCGGGCTGGCTACTTCCACCGGAATCCGCCCGGGTTATTGATGCACGTCCGCGGCGCCGTCATATGAATCCGTCGCCCGCAAACCCATTGATCGTTCGCTTCCACAAACCGATTGCGATCTTCATCGCCATCCTGACGTTGGTCTCTGGTTGGTTGCTCTTGTCGCGCGGACTGTTGGAGGATTATCGCCTCGAAGCGTTTGTCGCCAGCGACAACCCGGCATATGAAAAATTCCAAGCCTTCGTTGAGGAATTCACCAGCAATGAATTCGCAGTGGTCGCCCTGCACACAATTGAACCGTTCGACGATTCGGTCGAGGCGATGCTGGTTGAACTGAACGATTCGTTCGAAGAGGTCGAAAATGTCCAGCGCTGCAATTCAATTGTCAGCATTCCCAAACCGATTCGCGCTTTGATGGGCAATCGCCTTTATTCGCATCCGTTGTTGGAAGGCAATCTGATCAGCCACGATCGCCGCACGGTGGCGATGCTTCTTCAGATGTCGGCTGAAGACTCCGGGGGGGCGGCACGGCGTCGTTCGGTTTCGCAGATGCGCGACATTGTCGATGCGTTTCGACTGAAGCATCCGGACGTCAGGGTGCTGCTGACCGGCCCGTATGTCACGCTGATCGACATGTACGCATACGTGGATCAGGATTTGCTGGTTTTTTCGGTGCTTGCATTTGTGCTGATCGTGGTGACGCTTTGGTTGGTTTTTCGCCGGGTTGCGCCGATGTTGTTTGCGGGGTATGTGGCGCTGTCTGCGATTGTCTTGACGCTTGGTCTGACGATTGCATTGGGAATTGTTTCGTCGCTGATCACGCAAATGCTGGTCATTCTGGTCGTCGTACTTGCGGTGGCCAACTGCGTTCATCTTGCGGTGGCAGCCGAAGATGCGGCGGCAAGTGCTGGGGGTGGAACACAGGCGCGATCGCAATTTGTGTTGGGGCACATGCTGGTCCCGTGTGCGATTGTCATGATCACGACAGCCGTGGGATTTGGGTCGGTCAGCATCTCGTCAATCGCGCCAGTGAAACGGTTTGGCGTGCTGATGGTGTTTGGACTCGTCGCTGCGTTTGTCACATCAATGGCGACACTTCCCATTCTGGTTCGCTTGGGCAATGGCGCTTATGAGCCTCCGGATCATCGATGGGCCAAGCGCGTGTTGGCGTGGTGCGCGGAATTCGCTTTCGCTCGGCGTAAACCGATCCTTGGTGGATTCCTGATCGTTGCCGGCGTGATGGCGCTGGGGGCAATTCGGGTTGAATTCCAAAGCGACTTCATCAAGAATTTTCGGCCCAACAGTGCAGTCCGCCGCAACTACGAATTCATCGAAACGCACCTGACGCCACTTGGATCGACCGAACTGGTTATCCGCCGAAACGACGGTGCGCCAATCGCTTCAGCCAACACAATCGCATGGGGAGCAAAGGTCGCCGATTCACTGGTCGCAGAGCTTGAAATGGTTCGAAGGGCATTGTCGCTGAAAGATGCCCTCAGTCTCATTGTCCCGGGCGCAATCGAAAACGATACGCAGGCAAAGTACAGTTGCGACATGCTGCGTATGATTCCGGGTGGGGCTGAGATTCTTCGCAACTTCTTAAACGACGCCGGCGACACCCTTCGAATCAACTTCCGATGCGTCGAAGGTTATGATGTACAACAGAAGCTAGCCGCCTGCGCGCGAATGAAACTAACGGCGCAGGAAGCGTTTGGTCCTGACTTTGAAGTCGAAGTCACCGGACTCTATCACTTCTATTCGACGCTCGTCGATGGGCTGTTGAAGGACCAGTACCGCTCGTTTGGAATTGCGGCTTTCTGCATCACTGTTGTGCTGGCGGCTGCATTTCGACGTTTGCGAATGCTGGTGATCCTGCTGCTGGTTAACTTTCTACCGGTGGTTTTTTGCGTCGGGGTGATGGGTTGGTTCGGAATTCCCGTCAACATGACTGCGGCGATGATGCTTTCGGTGACGCTGGGAATCGCGGTGGACGATACCGTTCATTACACTTGGCGACTCAAACGGGAATTTGCAGCCCACGGCGATCTTGAGCGGGCAATTCGCGAATCGCATGCAAGCGTTGGGCGGGCGTGTCTGTTCACGACGGTTGTGATTGCGTTCGGTTTTTCGATTCTGTTGCTGTCGCGCTTCTTACCGACCGCGTATTTTGGCGGGTTGCTTGCGGTGACGATGTTCGCCGCGCTTGCTGCCGACTTGTGGTTGCTGCCTGCTCTGATTTTGACGTTGAAACCGTTCGGCGCGAACCATGCCGAACCGTCAAGTCACTGACTAATTGTCCAACTTTTCGGGAAACAGCGAGAATGGGACTTCAACGCGAATCGTGCGCTTTAGACGTTTACCGTTTGGCATCGCAGTTTCGAGCTTAACTTCGTGCGTCCCCTCCTCGAACTTGAAACTCGGTTCCGCGGCTGACGATGTTCGGCCTTCGCCGAAAGTCCAGCGGAAACCTGCCGGTTGAAATGACGACTGCGTCTTGAATTGGATCGTGTAAGGATCTTTGCGATGGACCGCGGAGGGCCGAATCGTCAACCACGGGATTTCTTTAATGACCTTCTCAAAGAACTCGTGAGCAGCTTTCGGGTGAGAGCGGTGCGGGCCCGAGACCTTCCCGTCGAAGACGTATGCGTCTTGGTCGTACAACCACTCCATGCACTCTTTGGTCTGCCCGCCGGTGAGAATGTCCGTCGTTCCGTAAATGACATACACCGGTTGATAGGGGTCAATGTGTTTTTCGGCGTCAGTCGTAAACCGTTCGTCGAAGTTGCCTTGCATGATGGTCAGCGCCCGGAAGATTTCCGGATGGCGCAGGCCCGTATGCAGCACCGCATATCCGCCGGCTGACCATCCCGTCAAAAACACCTGAGTCGGGTCGATGTGATTGGCGCCGGAAACGTGCCGGACCGTAGCAATGATCGTTCGCTCGTCTTCACGCTGCTTGAGCAACTGCCGATGGGGCGGTGGCGGAATATCTCCGCGCGTACCCTTTAGCTTTGGCGCGGCAACGATGAAGTTCTGGTCTTCCGCGAGACCAACCCAATCGCGAATCTGACGCAAGGCGGTATCCCACGGATTGGTACCGTGGCAAAGAATCACCAGCGGACAGGGTTCGCCAGGATTGTTGCGCGATGGAACGTAAACGAAATAGTCGTTTTCAGTAGAAGGTTCCTTGACGCGGCGAATATCGTTGGGGACGGTTGGGTCGGCATACTGCGGGCAGCCGGTACAACAAAACGCAATCGCAAGTGCGCTCATCGTCGTCCAAATCGCACGATATCGATTTATGTTCATGCGTCGCCCCAGCAGGATTTGTTTAGAATCAGCGACGCAGTTCGTAACCGCAGCCACCAATATGCTTCTCGAACGACGCCTTCACTGCGTTAACGTCTTCCTCAGCCAACGTCCGCTCCGGCGAACCGAACAGTACACGATACGTCAGACTACGCTTGCCCGTCGGAACAGATTTTCCTTCATACGCTCCGACGTAAGTAACCCGCCGAAGCAACGGATCGTCGAATCGCGCCAGATTCTCGTTGACCGTAGCGTACGGCGAACCGGCATCGATGAGGAGCGAAAAATCCATTTCGACTTCCGGATACTCGGGTACGCGGCGAAGGGATTTTGAATCGACCTTGAAATCATGTAGCAGGTCGAGATTGATCTCCGCCCAGGCGATACTCCATGCCGAAAGATGCTCGTCGATATTTTTTCGAAGTGCCAGCGGGCAAACGCTGACCGTCCCGATCGTGATACCATTCGCAACAACATTGGCTGTCTTATTCTCATGCGTCCACGGATTGGTCGAATCCTTGGAAGCATGCTCATAATTCAACCCGCACCCAAGCGTTTGCCATGCCCACGATTCCAGGTCGCCTTTGATCGCGGCGAACAAACCATCGTCGCCACCCTTGCCACGCTTGGCGCTGATCAGGCCCAGGTGTCGCGATTGATTTTTTGAATCCGGGCCTTTCTTAAAAACTGTACCGACCTCGCACAGCTTAAATGCCTCGGCATGGAATCGGTTGCGGTCCGCCGCCAACAGCAGTCCCGGCATCAACGAACATCGCAACTGCTCCTGACCGGCAGCGGCAGGGTTGACGAGCACCGGTCCGGCGGCGGGTTTGAAGTTCAGCCGCTTTAGCCAATCTTCGTCGTACCAGATGTACAGATGCACTTCGCTGTAACCGAGTCCCATGCAGAATGCCCGCAGCGCGTTTCGCTCGACAATGTGCTGCGGGTTGGCTGCGAAGTGTCGAACCTGCACTTCGGGAAGTTGCGGGGTGATGTTGTCGTAACCGACGTTGCGGGCGATTTCTTCGAGAATGTCCGCCGCAATCGAAATGTCCTTTGTCGCCCGATAGCTTGGGACGCTGACGTGAAGTTTTCCCTTTTTCGACTCAACGCCGAACCCGATCGCCGTTAGGATGTCCGTCATTTGATTTTCGTCGACCGGATGCCCCATCGTTTTTGCGACATGCTGCGGATCGACTTGGACCGAAATGTCAGCCAACTTTTTTGGATACGCATCGGACAGGCGGCTTGCCATTTGCAATTCGGGGAATTCTGCCGACGCGAGATGCACAAACCTTTGAATCGACAGCACCGTGTTGTTCGGATCGAGCGATTTCTCAAAGCGGGCGCTGGCATCGGTGCGCAGTCCCAGCGCCGCGCAAGTCTTGCGAATCCCAGACGCCTCGAAGTTGGCCGACTCCAGCAGAATCGTCTGCGTTTCTTCTGCCACTTCAGATTCCAACCCGCCCATGATGCCAGCCAACGCGACCGACTTGCGGTCGGATTGAATCATCAACGCTTCGTTGGAAAGTTTCCGCTCGACACCGTCCAGCGTGGTGAACGTATCGCCATCGTTGGCCAAGCCGACTTCGATGCAGTCGATTTTGCTGCCGTCAAAGGCGTGCATCGGTTGGCCGAGGTCGGCCATGATGTAGTTGGTCAGATCGACGAGGCAATCGATGGGTCGCAGACCCACATGCCCGAGTCGCGTCTGCATCCAGAGTGGGGCGGCTTGGGCGCGGACGCCAGTCATCTTTAGCGCACTGTAACGCGGACTTCGATCGGCATCGTCGATGGTGATCGGAACTTCCGGCAATTTCTTGTCGCCGAGTCTTTCGAGATTGGTCACCGGATAGGGCTTCAATGGTTTTCCAAGGATCGCTGCCACTTCGCGGGCGATGCCATAATGGCCCCAAAGGTCGGGGCGATGGGTGATCGATTTGTTGTCGATTTCGATGACCCAATCTTCGAGCATGTCGGCATCGATCGCGTCGCCCGGTTTCATTGACGGTGGGCAGAAGATCGCGTCCTTGTCGCTCGCGGGAATGCCGATGGCGCTTCCGGGCGGGATCATCCCTTCGCTCGGCAGATCGGCGACAGTGGTAGATTCGATCTTGCCGGTTTCTGCAGTTGAAGCGCCCGGCGGGGCGAAGACGACCAACTCATCAACGCGAAGAACCGGTGCCGCCGAGACGACGTTTGCCGACTTGCCACCCAGATCGAGTTCGACTTTTTTGAGATTCGGTTTGCCCTCGACTGGATCGACCGAAACGATGCGGGCTGCGATCAAACCCTTGGCATCGGTTTTGATTTGCTCGACGCCTTCGACCTCTGCCGTCGTGATCGTGAGGCGTTCAGCCAATGCGCGCACGTCAACCGAATCGGGAATGTCAACGTAATCGCGAAGCCAGTTAACGGAAATCAACATCGCACAAATATTCCAAGATGCGGCAGTTAGCCTTTGTCTACGATCACCGGACCAGCCCAGCGCTCGGGATGAACAAGGTTGCGCAAATCGCCGGAGTTGACCACGCGGATATCGCGAATGCCGAATTTCATCATCGCCAGTCGCGTCAATCCGAGTCCAAACGCAAACCCGCCATATTCATTCGCGTCGACCCCGCCGGCATTCAAGACGTTCGGATGCACCATGCCGCACGGCAGTAGTTCCAGCCAACCGGTGCGTTTGCACGTCGCGCAGCCCTTGCCATTGCAAATCAAACAAGCAATGTCCAGTTCAAAACCCGGTTCGACGAACGGGAAGTATCCGGGCCGAAGTCGAATCTCGAATTCGCGCTGGAGCACTTCGTTCAGTAAGAGTTTCATCACCGCGATGAGGTTCGCGATGGAAACGTTGCGATCGATCATCAAGCCTTCGACTTGATGAAACGTATTCTCGTGCGACGCATCGATCGTTTCGTATCGAAAGCAGCGCCCCGGAACAATACAGCGAAGCGGTGCGCCGAATTTTTCCATCGCTCGGATCTGCACCGGAGACGTTTGCGTTCGCAGCAGCATCCCGTTCTTCAGCCAGAACGTATCCTGCAAATCGCGGGCCGGATGCATCTGTGGAATGTTCAGCGCCTCGAAGTTGTAGTAATCCGATTCCATTTCAGGACCGGCTTCAATGGTGAAACCCAGGCGCTCGAACACCGCTTCCACTTCCCACTGGACAGCCGTCACCGGATGAACGGAACCCAATCGCGATCGTTCGCCCGGAAGCGTGGGGTCGAAGGCGGTGGAGGTGGCTGCGTCGGCTGCGACTTCGGCACTTCCGATGCGTTCGGTGTGTTCGTTGACGAGTTCCTGAATCGCCTTGTTGGCTGAGTTCAGTGTCTTGCCAACTTCGCCGCGCTGCTGGGGCGGATAGTCTTTGATCGTGCCCATCAAGCTGCCGACCGAACCGGTCTTGCCCAGATATTTCGATCGGACCGAGCGCAATTCGTCGAGCGAATTGGTCGCCGCCAGGTCGCATTGGGCGTCGTTGTACAGCTTATCCAGCGTTATTTGTAACTCACCGACATCCACGTGATCGTAACCTTCTGTGATTCAATGCTTTCGGTAGACTTGGACGGCTTGTTTGTCGTCAAGCGGGGCATAGCTTAGGCTGCACTTGGCAGGAATTCAAGGGAGGCGAAACGGGGCGGCGGATACGATGTTATCGGTGATGATCACGTGGAGACACTTATGAGCAAACAGGCTGTGGTGATTACGGGTGGCGGGAGCGGTATTGGCCGGGCGATTGCATTGGAATTCGCACGAAGCGGCGCAGAGGTCGCCATCGCCGGTCGCAGTTCGGAGAAACTCGAGTGCGTCGCCAAGGAAATTCGGGCGGCTGGTGCGAAATGTGAACCGATCGTTGGCAATGTATCCGATGCCGGCGATGCAGAAGACATCATCACCAAGACGGTCATCGCGTTGGGCAGGCTCGACGTATTGGTCAACAATGCCGGCAACGCGATTCTTTCGAATGTTGAAGACATCGACCTCAAAGCGTTCGATGCGATGCTCGCCGTTAACGCTGCCGGTCCGACGTACACCTCGAAGTTTGCAATCGGCGCGATGAAGAAAAACGGCGGTGGAACCATCGTTAATATTTCATCGATGGCTGCGGCTGACCCGTTTCCCGGACTCGGTGCATACGGTGCAACCAAGGCGTACGTCAATCTGCTGACGAAGGCCCTCGCGACGGAAGGCAAACCGCACAACATTCGCGCGTTTGCTATCGGACCAGGTGCCGTCGAAACCGAAATGCTGCGCGCCTCGTTTCCAGAGTTCCCGGCTGATCAGACCCTGCCCGCAAGAGCCATCGCCGACATGGTGCTGCTCCTCACTCAGCCACCCTGCAAATACAGCAGCGGTCAAACGATCTACGTAAGCAAGTAGTTGCAAACCGGCTTCGATCCCGATTTCTGCGCCAACAAGACGCATTGCCAAACGATTTGTTCCAAATCGTGTGGATTAGTCTGGACCACGCGCCTTCGTGTTATCAAAATCAAAGATGTGTGGTGGTCCAGGTTGATTCTTGGAGGTCGTCGACAATGCATTTCGTACAGGAACTGTGGTTGCCAATTGTATTGGCGGCTGGCGGGGTCTTTGTGGTCAGTTCGATTCTCCACATGCTGATCCCGATACATCGAAATGACTATGTCAAACTTCCGAGTGAAGAAGCATTCACATCGTACATGCGCGACATCGGCATGCCGCCGGGCGAGTATATTTTTCCATGTCCTGAATCGATGAAGGAAATGGGCACGCCGGAAATGATCGCGAAGTACAAGAACGGTCCGGTCGGTTTCTTAACGGTGATGCCCAATGGAACGGTCAGCATGGGGGCGTCGCTGGCGCAGTGGTTTCTGTATTCGATGCTCATCAGCATCTTCGCGGCGTATCTGACGCACGCAGCCCTTCCGCCGGGAAGTTCGTATCTTTCCGTATTCAGGATTTCCGGGGGCGCTGCATTTCTGGGGTACGGTGTCGGGTACATTCCGAACTCCATCTGGAAAGGTTCTGCCTGGACAACCTCGGCAAAATTCGTCTTCGACGGTTTTGTTTACGGACTCGTGACGGGCGGTTTTTTCGGATGGCTTTGGCCGGACGCTGTGGCCTAGCATGAACGCACTCCCCGAATCTGCTATGATGCGAACGTGGCGGCGTATGTGACGTCTCGCTTTGCAATCGTGTTGAGGGGAATTCATGCGGGTCTTTGCAATTCTATTGGTATTGTCCATCGCTCCTGGGTTTGAAGCTTCGGCATTTGCTGGCGATGCCTGTTCGTTTCAGTGTGCCGATTTCGATGGCGATGGGGCGATCGGTTCGAGTGATTTTGAACTGTTCGCAGATTGTGTGGGTCAGGACCCGTTGACCGTTTCGACGTGTCAGTGTGCCGATCTGGATGGCAACGATGCCATTGACCTGCGGGACTTCGCGCTGTTTACCATTCTTTTTGAAAACGTTTCCGACGAATTTGCACCTGGATGTACCGGTGCAATTGGATCGACTGCAAACCTGACGGCGTATCGACCGCAGCATGGAAATGGCTACTCGCCTTTTGATCGAACAGCCGTGCCAGAAAATCTCGAAACGGATTCGCTGCTTGGACCGGGCATCCGCATGAATCTGCCGGGCGATGCTGACCTACAAGGCGAAGATGATCTGATCGAAGTGACCTTGAATGTTCATCCGCCCGGCGCATCGTTGGCACTTCGGCGCAGCCAGGGCGCGTTGCGGGTGTGGACGACGCGAACGAAATCTGCGGGAACCGAGATTGCTTTCATTTCTGACAAGACCGAAGCGCTTCCCTTCGGTCCATTGCAATCGGCGATAACGCTTTGGATCGAATGGTCATCGGCAACACCCGGAACCGCCGTGCTAACAGTAGAACCCGTTGGCACTTCGGTCGTGAAAGATGAAATCGTTTTTCACGCTTTCGAGAGCATGGTGATGGCCCTGGGCGGTGAAGGGCAGGAAACCAGCGTGCCCGTCGATCCAAATCATGGCACGTTCGTTGTCGGCATCGCCATGTACGCGGTTGGGTACGATGTTCACATGTACGACGAGGATGTGGTAGGCCCGGATGGAAGCGGTGTCGCATACGACGCGATCGCCGATGCGATCGTTAATCGACAGGTGGATGAGGTCGCAATTTTCGGTTACAGCCATGGTGGTGGTTCCACGTACGACCTTGCCGATCGACTGGACGTCAACCGCGCGGGTCTCGGTGTGTTCTCGATTGCTTACACGTCTTATGTCGATGGCGTGGGTAATGATTCCGACATCGACACTTCAATGGAAACGCGCCGGCCACCGAGTACTGCGTACCATTTGAACCACTACCAGCATGGTACGCTGTTTGAAGACTTCTTTCTGGATGGTGGGCCGGTGACGAATTCAAACCCACCTCCGACTGGACTCGACGTTGAAACAACGCCGTGGGGAGCGACGTCCACGCACTTTGAGGTAGACGATTTTGTTGAAGTTCGATCGCTGATGGAGTCGACCATTGAAAACAATATCACTCGGTAGGGGGCAATCATGAAATCAATCGCGGGAATAAATCATTGCTTTCGATTCGACCCAGCCGTGGTTCTTTGCCTCACTATGGCGATGGTCGTTTCTTCAGCACGGGCCGCAGATCGCAATTCGAAACAGCCGCTGGTCGCCAACGAGCAGATGCAACGTATTTTCACAGAACTTGTCAATGCGAATGATCAGGTAGAACGAGAGCGCATTTGGAATCAGTTGCAGCAATTCGATCGGTCGGATCGCCAAGGGTTGATTCAGCAACTCGCTCTATTTGCAGGCGATGCGAAAGGTGTGAAGGCTTCCATGATTCCCGGTGCGGTGATCGGGCAATTCAAGATGACCGAGGGGGAAGTCATCCACGCATTGATTCCGCTGCTCGAAACTGAAAACGAACGTCTCGTCAAGCAGACCAAGGGCATGCTGGCCGAGTTTGAAGACCAGACTGCATCGCGGCCGCCGGATTTTTCGATCTATCGAGAGATCATCACAGCGGAATTGCGGGAGGGTCGTGAGGCGCCAACGGGACTGGTGAAGCATATGTACGATGTGTCCCCGGGAACCGCACTACTGACCATGATGCGGGCATCTCAAATGCGAGATCCTGAAAAGCTTCGCGAAATCCTCTGGGCCGAGCATGTGGTGTCCGAATCGGATTGGAAAAGAACACACGGATTCATTGCCCGCGATGCTGTCGAAACCCAAGTGGAACAGCAACTCCGACAAATGGCCAATCATCAATACTGGTGGGCACGGTTCTATGTGGTGGCGACGATGAAGAGCGAACCGCTGCTCAAATCGCCGGAACTGCTGGATATGCTCTCTAGTGATTCAAATACAGTGGTTGCCAGTGAAGCGTTGCGACTTCGCCAATAGGGCTTCAAATCAAGTTTCAACCGCGTTAATCCGGTGGCAATAACCCCGGAGGGTGGGCGGAAGAATATGGCACGATCGGTGGCGATTTGCCAAGTTCATAGGACGCAATGTCTTTAACGTCCGAAATCTCAACGTCGGAATCTTCACTTCGGAAGGCATCGACCAACAGATTTCTTGCTGGATTCGGGTGTTGAAATCATCTCGGGTCGTGGTCGAAACAATTCAGACAATAATCGGATTCAACACCGACCAAACTCATTGATCCGCCAGATTGAACGGATTCCCAAATCTCGATTGCAGGTTGCAGCCACGGACCGGATTGGGCTAGGATGACGCATGTGGTGGTTTCCCAAATCGGATTAAACAGGCCTGATGAAAACGTCGTGATGTGGATTCAATGGCTCAACGAATCCCCTTCGCGCAGCAGGTGTATTTTGTTTATTCGTTCGGTTTTTTTTGACGTCGGAATGAAATCCACCCGCACGACGTGGTTCTGACGGAACAACAGGCTCAAGTTATCGACCGAACTTGCGACAGCTTACTTGGAGATTGTTTTATGCAGCCAGTCAAATCGACCCGGATGCTTGCGGTGTTGACCGTGGCATTCCCATTTTGCGCAAATGCAATTGCCTCTGACCAAAAGGATGAAGCGCCGAAACACGCCGTGCGCGTTTCGAAGCAGACGGCGCAAGCACTTCAGGCTGAGGGCATCGCAGCAGATTCTGCAATGGACTATGGTACGTTCGTCTGGATGGAAGTCACCGATGCACAGCGCGATCGCGTCCGGCAGTCGGGTGTCGATATGCAGGATTATGCAAACGCCTATCGCATGACACTCGGCGAGCAGACGTTCGATCCGCTTTCGGGAGTACCAGCGACGCCCAACGGGTTTATTGCCGGTCGCTCGGGTGGACCGGACCTTCACCTGATTCAAATGAAGGGGCCGACCAAGGCGGGCTGGGTCGATGAACTTGAAGCGGCTGGTCTGAAAGTCGTGCAATACATTCACCCGTTTACATACGTCGTGTGGGGTGACTTGAACGCGCGCGACACAATTGCAGCCAAATACCACGTCCGCTGGACTGGTGAGTTCTCTCCGGCATATCGATTGCAGCCGGCATATCGCGGTCGCAATGCCGGTCGGGAAGATGTCCGTGTCATGACTGTGAAAGGAGCAGACCAGCGTTTGATCGAAGCTCAGATTGGCGCGCTTGGCGGCAAGTTTGAACAGTCCAAGCAAGTCAGCAGCGTATTTGATATCACCGGTGTTTCGATCGACAGTTCAAACCTCGAAGCCCTCGCATCGATTCCCGGCGTTTATGCCGTTCATACGGTTCCGACCGACGGCGGTCTGCGAACCGAGATGTCCAGTCAGGTCAACGTCAACAACGTCAACGGCAGTAATCAGGCCTTCCCCGGTTACTCCGCGTGGCTCAGCGGTGTCGGCCTCGATGGATCGGGTGTCATCATTGCCAACGTGGACGGCGGTATCTACGACACGCACCCCGATCTCGTGAACCGCATGCTCGGTTGCACGGGCACTACGTGCGGTGGTAGTGCGGTTGACGATCATGGAACGCATACTGCGGCGATCATGGCTGGCGACGGTGCTTCGGGGACTCTTGATAGTTTCGGGTTCCTTCGCGGCATGGGGGTCGCTCCTGGCGCGAATCTCGTCGAGCAGGTTTACTCGCCAACTTTTACGCAGCCCAACGGTATGTTGACGCTGATGTACGATTCGTTTGCAAACGGAGCGCTGCTCTCAGGTAACAGTTGGGGACCGGCAGGCACACCGCGCGGTTACGACGACGACACCATGCAGGTTGACATTGGCGTTCGCGATTCGTCCCCCGGAACGGCTGGCAATCAGGAATTCACGTACGTGTTGTCGTTCATGAACGGTAATGGTGGTTTCCAGTCGCAAGGTTCGCCCGACGAAGCCAAGAACCTGTTCAACATCGGTTCGACCAAGATGCAGACCTCGGGGGGAACGCAAATACTCGATATCAACGATCTTTCGTCGAATACCGCACATGGTCCTGCGTTGGATGGCCGTCTCATCCCGCACATGGTCGCACCCGGTTGCTACGTCGATTCGCCGGATAGTTCGACCGGTTACGGTTTGAAGTGCGGGACCAGCATGGCCTCTCCGCAGGTGAGCGGCGGTGTGGCGCTCTTCATGGAGTACTATCGCACGCTTCCAGGTTATGTGAACGATCCGAGCCCGGCATTGGTCAAAGCCGCATTCCTCCCAGCTGCCATCGACTTGGCTGGTTTTGACGATGCAGATGGCGGGACGCTCGGTCACCGTTTCGACGCCAAGCAGGGTTGGGGACGCATGGATTTGGAAGCCGTCGTTGATCCGGAGAACACCGTCCGTTACTTCGACAACCCTGTGGTATTCGATAACACGGGTGAAGAATGGAATGTTGTATTGTCGGCAGAAGATCCGGCAAAACCGATCAAAATGATGCTGGTCTGGACCGACGCTCCGGGTCACGGACTCGGTGGTTCGACGCCGGCATGGAATAACGATCTCGACCTTATTGTTGAGTCTGGTGCAAGTACGTTCCGCGGTAACAACTTCGACGCCAACGGCTGGTCGCAGTCGGGCGGAGCAGCTGACACGCAGAACAACACCGAGGGTGTGATGATTGGCCCGACTGCACCCGGCGCATACACTGTACGCGTTGTTGCAAGCAACCTGACGTCGGATGCAATTCCAGGCGTCGGCGATGCGACGGATCAGGACTTTGCGTTCGTATGTTACAACTGTGCCGAAGAACCCGGATTCACGATGGGCGCCGACCCGACGAGCATCGAAGTCTGTGCGCCGGATAATGCTCAGTACACGCTCGACATCGGATCGATTCTCGGATTCAGCAACTCGATCGACCTTGCTGCCACTGGCGAACCGGCAGGTACGACGGTCGGCTTTAGCGTCAATCCTGTCGTTCCGGGTAACTCCAGCGTCATGACTGTCAGCAACACCGGCGCTGCCTCGGCTGGCACTTATGTTATCAATGTGACGGGTACCGATGCCATTACGCCGGAAGTCAAGAACATCAACGTTGAACTTGGCGTGACGACGGCAGTTCCGGGTGCGGCAACACTGACGTCACCTGCAAATGGTGCCATCGATACGGCGATTGCTCCGACGCTCGAATGGAACGCGGCGGTCCAGGGCGATGAGTATGAAGTTCAGGTCGCCTCGGACGCTGGGTTCTCGAACATTGTCTACTCGAACACCACAACGGATACGAGCGACGCGGTTGGTTCGCCGCTCGACACGTTGACGACGTACCATTGGCGCGTGCGTTCGACAAACATTTGCGGAACCGGCAGCTACTCGGCCACTTTCTCGTTCACCACCAGCGACGTGCCGTCGATTCTGCTGGTCGATGATGACGACAACGGCCCTGATGTTCGCGGTACTTATGAGTCCGTGTTGAACACACTCGGTGTGGACTTTGACGTTTGGGACACGAACGACAGCGACAACGAGCCCGATGCATCGCAACTCGCTCAGTACGAATTGGTGATCTGGTTTACCGGTGATGCATTCGGTTTCGGATCGTCGGCGACGGCTGGCCCGGGAAGTGCAGGAGAAGCCGCCCTCTCGACATGGTTGGATAACGGCGGATGCTTCGCCATCAGCAGCCAAGACTACCACTACGACAAGGGCTTGACCAACTTGATGACAAGCTACATGGGTGTCAGCAGTGTGACCAACGACACCGATAAGTCCTCCGTCACCGGTGCCGGTGCAATCTTCGGTGGCATGGGACCGTACGCACTCATTCATCCGTTTACCGACTACAGCGACACGATTACGCCCAGCGGTACGGGAGAAGTCGCATTCACCGGTAACAATGGTAATGCGGCCGTCACCAACTCAACTGGCGACCACACAGCCGTCTACATGGCGTTTCCGTTTGAATCGATTCCATCGGCGGGACGTTTGGAAGTCATGACGACAATCCTGGGCATGTGCGAACCGGACGATCCATTTGAAGGTTACGATGCATGCATGACCGGCCCGGACAACGGACCAGTCGCGCCTGCGTGTACGACGTTCGATATGGATGGCGACGACGACATCGACCTGTTTGACTATCTCAAGATGCAAAGCACGTACTAGCGACTGACAGTCGCGTCTATGTAATATCGGAATCAAGAGATGAATCACGCAGGGGGCTTGCAACGGCAGGCTCCCTGCTTTCTTGCGCGCGAAGGGTGAATGCATAGAAATCAAACTGCGCCCGGCAGGATTCGAACCTGCGACCCTTGCTTTAGGAAAGCAATGCTCTATCCAACTGAGCTACGGGCGCCGCAATGGCAAAAACATATCAGGAATTCCGTCGGATTCAAAATACACGCCTGACGAATAGACGGTCACGCAACAATTGCGGATAATCCTGCGCCTAAGGAAATAGCGCCTTCCGCGCGGGGAATCCGATCTGCAAATTTGGGATAAGTCAGGGATATCACCATGCACGAATCATTGCTACAAAGAACACAGGAGTTGGCCTCCGCGTATCTCGATTCGATTGCTACGCGGCCCGTTGCGCCAATAGCTTCTAATGAACAACTCATCGAGGCTTTGGGAGGAGACTTACCGGAGGATGGTGAACCGCATCTCTCGGTCATTGAACGACTAGCGACAAAAGCAGATCCCGGAATTGTTGCTTCTGCGGGCGGACGGTTTTTTGGCTTCGTGATTGGTGGTACACAGCCCGCCGCACTTGCGGCAGATTGGCTTGTTTCAGCATGGGATCAAAATGCCGGGTTTCATGTTCTTTCGCCAGCGGCTGCTGTAATTGAGCAAATCACGGCTTCATGGATTCTCGATCTGTTGCAACTTCCATCGGAGTCGGCGGTGGGATTCGTGACCGGTTGCCAGATGGCCAACTTCATGGCTTTGGCAGCTGCGCGCGAACATATGCTGCAACGGGTCGGTTGGGACGCGGCGCGACGAGGCCTGATCGAATCCCCCAAAGTCAGGCTGATCACCAGCGCAGAATCGCATGGAACAATCGATCGCGCATTGGCAATGTTGGGTCTGGGAGCCGATCAGGCAACTCGAATCCCGTGTGACACTCAGGGAAGGATGCGCGTTTCGGAACTTGAATCTATCCTACCTTCTGGCAATGAGCCGACTATTGTCTGCGCGCAAGCCGGGAACGTTGATACGGGCGCCTTCGACGATTTTGCCACGATCGGGAATTTATGTCGCGATCACGGAGCCTGGTTGCACATCGACGGCGCATTCGGACTGTGGGCTGCGGCCAGCACTCGCCATCGTTCGTTGATTGCCGGTGTGCATTTGGCCGATTCCTGGGCGACCGATGCCCATAAATGGCTCAATGTTCCGTACGACTCCGGGCTTGTCATCGTGCGCGAACGGTCAAGCTTGCTGGCGGCCACGAATTACAAAGGGGCATATTTGGTACGAGAAGAAGCGGTCATCGATCCCTGCATGTACACTCCTGAGAGTTCGCGGCGCGCCCGGGCAATTCCATTATACGCGGTACTGCGTTCGCTGGGGCGCAAGGGAATCGAAGGGCTTGTTGATCGATGTTGCAGTCATGCCCGACGTGCAGCCGACCGCTTTACCGAATGCGGTGCAACTGTGCTGAATGACGTTGTATTGAATCAAGTATTGGTTTCATTCGACGTGCCCGACGGCGTCGATCCGGGGGACCATATGAATAGTATCGTTCGTCGCATTCGTCAGGATGGGACATGTTGGGCGGGCGGAACCCAATGGCAGGGCAAACATGCGTTGCGCATTTCTGTATCAGGATGGCGCACCACTGGGAATGATATTGATCGCTCAGTCGATGCGATAATGAATTGCGTTTCACATTGCGGTTGATGCTTGCCACATCAGAATCAACCTGGAATGGGGCCATTGTCACAACCGCGCCGAGTACGAATCCAGAATATCTCGCAAATCGCATTGAACTTGTCCATTGCGTTCTACAAGCAATCCAACCACATCTGTCTTAAGGCGATCGTGCCGATGAAACTTCTCTTTGAGATTAGGATATCGGATTCAACTTCGCCAGGCTTAGCAAACGCGAGTTACTATTGGATCCGCCGGTTCATGGATCAGTAAATGCTTTCGATGATTCGGGTGTCGCGTTAGGATTCGTGCATGGGCAGCGAAATCAAAAGCGGGTTGGGTATCTTGGCCGCAATTCTGGCATTCACTTTGATTCCGGCTGGGATTGGGGGAGGATTGCTGTATTTGCGTCATGCAACTATGCGTGACACTGAAGCCGCCAAGTCCTGGACCGAAACACCGTGCACCATCAAAAAATGCGAATGGGTTTCGTCTAGCAGCGACGACGGCGGATCCCATCTGGATTTGGTCTACAGCTACGAAGTTGACGGTGAGACTTATGAAAACGATCGCATCGATCTGTTGATTGGATCGATGGGCGATGACGACATCATGGAAAAGCGGGTCTACGAATCGCACCCTGTGGGATCGACTGCGGTCTGCTATGTGGATCCGAACGATCCGCAGAATTCCGTTTTCGACCGTGAGCATGCCGCCAACGCGACGGGCCGGCTGTGGTTGTTGGCGTTTCCGTTCGTTTGTGTAGGAGCCGGTTTTGCTTTGATGTTGCTGCGGGTCATTGTGATTGCTGTGTTCGGAGGGGGAACAGTCGACGACAGTGACGCACCGAATCATGTCCTAGGACAACGCGAACCGCCGCGTTCGATTCCGTGGCACACACAGATTGCAGTCCTCGCTGGAGCAAGCGGGATGCAGGTGGCGTGGTTATTCGTCGTGGGGTTCTCGTTCGTGTTTATCATTCTTGATGGTCCGGCATGTTGGGCGCGATTGTTCGATGTGATTCCGACCGATTTGGTGGTGCAGGGTACGATCACAAACGTCGATGCTCAGGATGGTCACGAATTTGGAATGACCGTTTATCGAAACTTTTTCGAGTATGAGGTCGAGGGTCAGACGTATACCGGCGACAGCTTCACCCGGGGGAAGAAATACGACAAAGGCGACACCGTCGAGATCAATTGCGATTCAGACGATCCAACCAATGGCTCGATCGGTGGCGCAAGACCGAGCGAATTTTCGTGGTGGCACAGTTCAATTCCGCTGGGCGTGCTAGCGTTGTTGCTGTTTGGTTTGGTGTGTATGTACAAGCAAAACATTCGAGCGCTTTGGCTGATGCGCGTCGGAGAACTAGCCACCGCTCGGCGCTTGCAGGGAAAGACCGCGTCTGAACAGATCGAAGAATCGCACGGTACGCAGGCGTCGCAGTTCTATTTCGAGCATGAGCAAGGATACGTTCAAGCGCTCTGGTACAGCCCGCCCAATCAAAAGAAATCGAAATGGCAGCGGGCCAACGAAACCGCTCGGGTCGTTTACCATCCACGCAACCCCAAAAACAACGTCATCTTCGACGACGATCTCAGGTCGGTGACAGCCACCACCCGCTCTGCCGCCGAAAACCTGATGCATTCCTACGCAGCGCCGATGGGTATTCTGGCCATCGTCATTCTCCTTCTGAACGCCTATTAGAATCACCAGCGCAATTCGCCGCAGAGATTTTTCTTGACGAATTACTATGCATATAGTAATATATCGATATAAATAGTAAAGGAGGCTCGGCATGGGCAAATCGACCCCGCATGTCACGGCTGCGGAATTGAGAATCTTAAAGGTCATGTGGAAAGAAGGACCGCAAACAGTCCGCCAGGTGAAGGACGCCCTCACCGCGATCGAAGGCGACGAACCGGCTTACACCACGGTGATGACCATGATGAAATCGTTGGCGGACAAGGGGGCGCTCGCCGTCGATAACAGCCGCCAGCCATTCGTCTACTCGCCGGCTGTCCGCCGCGATCAGGTCATGGGGCAGCGCGTCGCCCAATTCCTGCAAAACGTCTTCGACGGTAGGGCGGAAGATCTGGTGATGCACCTGGCCGAGAAAGCGGACCTGTCCGCAGCAGACCTCAAGCGCATCGAGAGAAAGATCGCTGAGCGCGAAAAAGCGGACCTGGCATCCGCGCCCAATCGCAAAAAAGCAACTCGTTCAAAAGGTAAGAAACCATGATTCAGCGCATTTTGTCAATGATCGCCGCGTGGTGTTCGAATCCGATTGCGGCGTGGATGATGCATGCATTGCTCTATGGAACGCTGCTTGCGCTTGCGACATGGTTAATCGTTCGACTTTTTAGGAACCGTTTGCCATCTTCGATTCAGGCGATTCTGTGGTGCATAGTCTTGATCAAGTTTATCGTACCGATGGGTCCGCAATGGTCGCTATCCCTGGCGAGTTTGTTTGAATCCGCTTGGCAGTCCAACTCCATTCGCAAGGTATCGAACGAATCACTGGCGACCGAATTCGTCGGTCTGGAATTAAATCTCGACGATGCCTTCGTATCCGGCGCAGCACCAACGTCATCGGCAGGCATCGGTTGGTCGACTATTCTTTTTGGCTGCTACGGTGCGATTGTACTCTTCGTAATGTTGCGTGGCCTAATCGCCTATCGTCGCCTTCGTAAAAATTGCACATCGTTACCAGCGGCTGACGCTTCGGTGAACGAGCGCATTCGAACGGCTTGCAAGCAACTGAACGTTCGCCGAATTCCGAGTGTGTTCGTAACAACCGAAGCAAATGCACCGTTTGTGCTAGGCGGATGGCAACCCATCCTCGTGCTGTCGCATCGTCATCTGGGCGACACCAATCTGCTCGACACTGTCGTCGTACACGAAGTCGCCCATCTCCGGCGGGGCGATTTTGTCGTGCGTTACATTCAATGGATCGCCGGCTCGTTGCTGTTCTATTGGCCGGTCGTGACCTGGGTGAATCGTCAGATCGATCTGGCGAGAGAGAATGCCTGCGATGAATGGGCCCTGAAAATGGGCAAACTTTCGGCTGCGGATTACGCGCGATGCTTGCTGGACGCGGTAACGCATCATTCCAACCAGTTCGCTACCTTGCGACCTGAAGCGTTTCAAACTGCGGCGTATCACCCGGCATGCATGGCCGCCAATCCAGCAATCATCGAAAGGAGAATCGACATGATTCTAAAGTCTCAGAACATGCGCAAAGGGTCCGCATGGTTGGCGGCTGCGAGTGTTATGGTCGCGGCATGGGGGAGTTTCACGCTGGCTGGCAGCGCAAATTCCGAACAGGACCAAATCGACGAGCAAACGCCGATCGTCGAACGGGTAGAACTCGAAGTGATTGAAGAAAGCGATGCGGAAACCTCGCGCCAGTTGCTGATCGAAACCAAATACAAAACCGAACAATGGTTCGCAGAAGTGCGCGATCGTGTTAAAGCGATTCCGGCGGCAGACACCGACGGCGATGGCAACGTGTCGAATCAGGAAATCACGTATTACCTCGCCACGAAAGCATTGGCTGACCCGGAAGGCGTCATCGAAGCGCATGGCTTTGCCGACATGAATCGCGACGGGGAGCTGTCGGTCGAAGAGGCGTTGTACTTTGCGAGTGGAAAACGTCCGCGTCAAGCGACGAGAAGCGGCAAGGTCATTGAGGAAAAAGCCAGTGGAGGCACCTTGGCAGTATCGGTCACCGGAGAAGTCGCGACAACCGGCGAGGTATCCAATGGCGAGTTGGTCATTCGTCGCGTTGTTAAAGAGAACGCCAGCAATCGGATGCTGGAAATGCACTCGGTTGCGGGGCGTCGGTTGTGGGTCTTGAACAATGTTGCAATCGAGCCAACTGCCGATGAACTGGCCGAGGCTGCCGCAGTTTTCGAGGAGCATATCGCCGAGCGTTATCTCGCTGCTTATCCGGAGGCTGACTTTGATGGCGACGGCGAGCTTACGATCGAAGAACGAAAGAGCCATCAAGAAATGGTCGCGTTGCGCGAATTGCTTGAACGATTCCCGGATGCTGATCTGAATGACGACGGGGAAGTGACGGCCGACGAACGTGACGAGTTTAAGTCGTCGCAGCATAGTAGCGACTGGAAGCGCCTGAAAGAATTGGAAATGATCGAGCGCGCTCGCGCCGGTCGATAGCCCGTCAATTACAAATCCACACCCAAGATGCCTCCGTGTGACACCGATCGCGTGGGGGCATTTTTATGCGCATATGCCCGGCGTGTTTTCATCCAAATCCGATGCGCTTCTATGTTTTCTAGCTGACGCTAATATGTATCCCGTACGATGAAGTTGATGCATTCGAGAAGGATCGAATCAAGCCAGTGGAGGAGTTAAGATGAATCGCATTGCATGCCGCGCGTTGCTTGTGGCATTGTTGTCTCTGTTGGTCATACCCGCCAAGACATTCGCGGATGAAGCCGTCGAACTGCCGCCGATTCCCCGCGAGTTTCGTGCGGTCTGGATTGCAACCGTCGATAACATCGATTGGCCGTCCAAGCCGGGACTTTCGACAATACAGCAGAAGGAAGAGATGATCGGCATTCTTGAACGTTGCGAGGCGATGAACCTCAACGCGGTCATCTTTCAAGTACGCCCTGTGGCCGACGCGCTCTACAAATCGGAACTGGAACCGTGGTCGGCATATCTTTCGGGCCAGCAAGGCAAGGCTCCGAAGCCCTATTATGATCCGCTACAGTTCGTGGTAGAAGAATCGCACAAACGCGGCATGGAGGTTCACGCATGGTTCAATCCGTATCGCTCGCAACATCCTTCGAACAAGACGGTTGACGATCTGCATGTGTCGATTACGAACCCCGATTGGGTCAAGAAGTACGGTACGTATGGATGGATGGACCCGGGCAATGAAGATGCGCTAAATCACACGCTTGCCGTCTTTCGCGACGTGGTGAAGCGCTACGATATCGACGGCATCCACGTCGATGATTATTTCTATCCCTATCCCGTCAACGACAAAGCCGGTGCGCGTATTTCATTTCCCGATGATGAAAGCTGGGAGAAATACACTACAGCAGGCGGAAAATTAGATCGAAACGACTGGCGACGCGACAACATCAATCGCTTGATCGAACGCGCGTACGACGTCGTGCGTGAAGAGAAACCGCATGTCAAGGTTGGGTACAGTCCATTCGGCATCTGGCGACCCGGACATCCCAAACAGATTAAAGGCTTCGATGCATACGAAGGGCTGTATGCCGACGCGAAGCTTTGGTTGGTGGAAGGTTGGCTCGATTATCTCACGCCGCAACTTTATTGGGCATCCGATCCGCCGGGTCAGAGTTTCCCCGTGCTGCTGAAATGGTGGGTCGATCAGAACGAGAAGGGCCGGCACATCTGGCCCGGTCATTCAGTGGGCAGGTCATACGCGACGGATCGCGGATGGTCATTGACTGAAATCCCTCGTCAAATCTACACCACCCGCGCCCAACCTGGCGCAAGTGGCAACGTATTTTTCAGCATGAAGTCGTTCGTCCGAAACAAAAAAAACCTTGCCGACCGGGTTGCCCAGGTGTATGCATCACCTGCACTCATTCCGGAGACGTCGTGGCTCGATGTCGAATTACCAGCAATGCCTGACGTTGAAAAACTGCGCAAATCGCGAGATGGGATGACTCATCTCAAAGTAAAGCCTGGCGATAAGACTGAGGTGGCGCATTGGGTTGTTCAATCACGATACGGCTTGAAGTGGGATCTCCAGATCTTGCCCGGAAGCACTCGCGGTATTCAAGTCAACCGGCAGCAGGGCGACGTTCGCTGCGATCTTGTCGCGGTCAGGTCGGTCGGGCGGACCAGTAAGATGAGCGATCCAAAGATTGTGAAGATAGGTAAGAAAAAATAAGCGATTCTGCGGTGTGCATACAAAACGCCCGCCTGCCTTTTGTGCAATCACTGGTGGTCAAGTCAATTTCGTCGATATCCATTGGAAAGCCCCCCCAAGCTGTGTATTTTGCCAAAAAGCGTTGACTTGTCGGGAGATTTGGTTCTGTTATTCTCCTCATCTCATCGGATTGAGGGTGTGGGTCGTGTGGCGCGGCGATCTCCTCAATCTGAAGAACAAACGAAAATAGAATTCTAGGCGGTTGAGCGGTGCAGCCTGCGCGCTGGGTGCGTAAAGGTTTGTCCTGGCAAATGGTTTGTGTCAACCGCCGCAGGGTAAGTTCTAACTGGAGGTTACGACTTAGATGATTCAGAAGAAGAATGGTATGGCATGGGTAGCCGCTTTTGCGCTGATCCTCAGTACACACACCGGATGTGAAATGATGATGGGCGGCGACAACGGTGGTGGAAATAGTGGTGGCGGTGGAAACGGTGGCGGTAACGGCGGTGGCGACATGGGCACCAACGGAGCCGACAACGGTGGCAATAATGGTGGCAACAACGGCGGAAACAATGGTGGTAACAATGGCGGCGCAGCATTTGGGGCGGCTGTCAAAACCAACATCGACGTACATAACGGCGGACGCATTGCCGTCGGCGACGACCTGCTCGTCTATGGATACGGTGGTTTCGCCGGTGTCGACTACATCATCCCGTCGCAAGGTGACACCGAAGGTCGCGGTCTGCCGAACGGCGAAAATTACGTCGCCAGTTCATTCGCAGTTACGGGGAACAAAGCTGCCCTGCTGAGCAACTTCCTCGTTACGATTTTTGATTCCGAAACGGGTACATCGACCGAGATTCCGGAAGAAACGATCCGCCTCGTCAACAACCCCGGCGGTCTTTATGCTCAGGGCATCATCCGGGCAGCGGCTGGTTACGTTGTTTGTCGCAATGATCCAGGAACCAACGGTGGCAACAAGATCATTGCGATCGATGTCAATGGTGAAACGCCGGAAATCATCAGCTTCACAAACGATCCGGAAGACAACGTTCAGCACATCGAGATCGATGCCACAAACATGGAACTCGCTGTGAAGGTCGGCAACATGTTTTACATTTACGATATCGAAAACCCCGAAGCCGCCCCGGTTATTTGGGATACGACCGACATTGGCGGTATCGGAGACAACCTTTACTACGCCGATGCTGGCTACATCTTCTACGAAGACAATGAAGCATTTGGAAATGTTCGTTGGTTGAACACAGCCGACGGAACCAGCACGATGTTGGCGGAAAACCCGTCAACCGGTGAGCAGTGC
The DNA here is from genome assembly GCA_028285105.1 of Alphaproteobacteria bacterium. Lineage (GTDB taxonomy): Bacteria > Planctomycetota > Phycisphaerae > UBA1845 > UBA1845 > UBA1845. The sequence goes on along the minus strand of JANQQE010000011.1, from coordinate 446,242 downwards.
TATGCCGGTGGTCAGTACATCTACTATGTCGATCGCGATGCCGACGACAGAAACGGTGGAGACGCTCGTGGAGCCACCGGTGATTCACCGGGACTCAACCCGCAACTTTCTGGCGACGAGGAAATCGACGGTTCGACCACCAACAACGGTTTCGTCGGTTGGAGTCAGACCTGCACGATTTCGCCCAATGGCATGTACCGCTTCCTCTCGGGAACCACGTCAATCGGTTCAGGTGAATTCTTGCAGTCATACGACGGCAGTTGGGCGCTCGTACCAGACGTTGATGGTTCAAGCCCATACGGTTTGCCCGCAACGGATGCACACGCAAGCAACAGCCTCGTCGGCTTCAAGACGGGTGACGGAACGACGGCTGGTACAAACACCAAGGTCGGGTACATCATTCTGAACTAACTTGATTCTGAGCTAGTTGCAATCAAAACCTGATCTGCCCTCGTGGAAGCGAACAAAGGGCGGACAGCAAAAGAGTGGGGCGTCTTCGATTCGCGGATCGAGGACGCCCTTATTTCGTTTTATACAGTGAGATGGTCCGCACAGCGGACCCTACGAATTCAATTTCAATGTTGATAAGTATTGATTGATTCGCTTGGCAAAGAGCTTGTATCCATCTTCATTTAAGTGAAGGCCGTCGTAGGTTAGCTCGGCGCGAAACTGTTTGTCGGGGCCGACGACGTCCGGGTAGAAGTCGATGAATTCGATGCCGGCATCGGTTGCGATGCGTTTGAGTTCGCGGTTGAACGGGGCGATCCAAGGCGTGAGACCGGCGAATTCTCCGCTGGTCGGCAGGATGCTGACGATAGCAAATGGGGTGTCGGGTAATCTCTGCTGAATTCGCGAAACCACGTGCTCGTAGCAATCGACCACCTGCTCGACGGATGGCTCGCCGGTGCGCCACAATTCGCCAAGATCATTGACCCCGTTTTGCAGGATCACGCAAGCGGGCGACAGGTCAAAAACCGAAACATCAAGCCGATGCAGAATGCCGCGATCCGTCACGCCAATGCGGTCTGACGCAATCCCGCGGTTCACGAATCGCCATTGCGGCAGCAGTTTATCCGTATCGAACCATTCAAAATGAGAAGAGCCCAGCAGGACAATCCCGCCGGACTCGGCAGTTTCGGATTTGAAGTGTTCGATCTTTTCTCGGTAGTGGTTTTTCGCATCAATCATGGTAACAGTTAGTTGAGTGGCCCAACTCAAGAAGAACGCAAAAGGATCATGTTGCCCCGAACATTTTACTTAATTTTCGCCTCAATACACAATGTCATACCTTATATCATCTTCTTGGCATCAGTGTAGGGGTACCGAGCAGCCGCGATCGCTTGGGGCGCCCTCTCGTGGTACCGATTTACTCCTCAGCCGGTCCAAGTCGAGTGAAACGGATCGCATCAGCAGCAAGCGTTGCGGATTCAATTCCGTTGGCGGTCAATTCAATTTTGGGAGTTTGGCCGTCTTGGACGGTGAATGTGCCGAGCGAATTCCACCGGCTTCCGTATTTCCGTTGATTCACCATGATGGAGGTTGACGCGCCGCCCATGTTTACGCTGTATTCGGCCCCATTGGCTCGATCGTTGTCTGCCACCCACCAGGCTTCGATCAAATACTCACCGGATTTCGGGATATTGGCTTTCCAAGAAACCCTTCCCCTTTCTCCACTACCGGGGGCAATTTGGCAAATCAGCATGTCTTCCTCGTAGCAACCATCTTTGGTCGAAGTTTGCCAGTCACCGATTTGGGTTACTCCTTGGTCATCGTTATCGATGGTGATGGTGGGCAAAGATCTCCGTACGACCCATGCGTTGGATACTGCCCGCTCACTGCGTTCTTTTCCTGACACGCGATTGATGACTTTGCCATTGACGACGCATGTGGACGACCCGCCGCCGTCGAAGTTCATGGCGTTGTCGCAACCGAGATCGGACATCAATTGCGTCAACTCGATCAGGCTCATACCTTCGCTCCATCCGGGTTGACGGCCATCCACCGTGACCCAGAACATTCGTTTCGTTCTTGAATTGAAACCCACGGCAGTGCGGGGATGCCGCTTTTCGACGAAGTCTTCCTTGCCGAATCCTTCAAAATTGTTCATCACCGTGTGCTTCCCGTCGCGAATCAATCCGGGGCCGCCACCGATCGCGTGGGCGACGTGCTTCCAGCCGTCTTCGTTGAATAGCGGTTTGCCTTTGGAATCAAGGATGGACATCACCGCAGACTGCGATTCGCCATCCGTCAATCCCATCGTAGAGCGTGGAGGTGCGTCGGGATGATTGACGGCATGCATGACATCGTCGAGTTCGAAGTGGCTGCTCGATGCGCCCGTTTTCATATTGAAGAAGCCGGCATTGATGGCGGCGATGGCCCGGCTCCTCTTGGCCAAGTCAATCACTTTTTCGCGCCGCGATTCGTTGATGGCGTCGATCGACACGACTTCGATTTCAGGACTGGCGATGTCGACCTCGATGATGTCAATTTCCCACGGTATGCTTTTGTCGCTCGCGTGTTGGTGCCAAACGGCGGGAGCGAGTTTCTTTTTTTCAGAATATGTCATTTTCGAAAGGTGGCGTTCAGCCGCCACAAGCGGACCGGGACAGAATGTCATCGTCGCCCAACAGGCCAGCCCTACGATTGGATTTATTCGCAAATTGAATTGTCGAAACGTGTATACGCTGTGCATGATTCTCAAACTTCTCCGATCATTGGCGGACCTGCGGGGCCGCGTGACTTAAGATCGTTCAAATGCTCCGAAACCAATTGTCCGGCTGCGACGTAACAATCGCATACCCAGGCGTTCGTTTGTTTTGCATTGGCTGGTCGAGGGTGTATAACAACTCGCCATCGGCACAGAGTCGTTCCAATCCCTTTTGGTAAAGGTGAGTCAAATGAAATCGTATGGCAAGACGCGAATTGCAGGAATGGCAACATGCCTTGTCTGCGCAGTCAACTTTCTTCCGCCAACGTCGGCACTTGCCGCCGGCGCACACCCTCTGCTTTCGTTGATGCAGGACGAATTGAACCTGTCAATGAACAAACTCGTTTCGCCAGAGGGCACCAAGCCTTACTTCATTCAATACACGGTGACCGACCAAAAACAACTGAGCGTGCAAGCAAAGTTGGGAGCGCTGGTCAGCGATGACGAGTCACACGACCGCTGGTTGGATATCGACCTGCGCTGCGGCGACTATCAACTGGACAATTCGCATCAGATACGTGGTCGTGGTCGCGGTTATGATTTTGGCGGCGGTCGAACGGAGTTGGCGCTCGACGGTAATCCGGTTGCCTCAAGGCAGCGTATCTGGTTGGCGACCGATGCCCGTTTCAAAGACGCTGTCAAGCGCCTCGGTCAGGTCAAAGCCAACATCAAAGTCAAGGTCGAGGAGGAAGACCAGTCCGACGACTTCTCGAAAGAAAAGCCCAACGTCAAGATCAACCCATGGGTGAAAGTGTCGTACGACGAAACCGCGATGGCTGATCGCATTCGCAAGTATTCGGCGATGTTTCGCGATCATCCGTTGATTTTCGATTCGCAAGTGACACTCACTGGCACCACGACGAATGAGTTGATGGTATCCAGCGAAGGAAGCAAACTACAGGTTGGCCGGTCGTGGTGGCGAATTGGGGTTCGGGCGTCCACCGTTGCCGATGACGGCATGGAGTTGTGGCAGTACACCGCATTCGATGCTCATTCGCCCGATGGTCTGCCCGACGATGCGACGGTGACGGCAGGCATCGAAGAGTTGATCCATCAGGTGATGGCCCTTCGAGAGGCCCCCGTTGTCGAACCGTACACCGGTCCAGCGATACTGCGCAATCGTGCAAGCGGTGTGTTCTTTCACGAGATCTTCGGACACCGCATCGAAGGGCATCGTCAAAAGGATGTGGACGAAGGACAGACTTTCGCCAAGAAAATCGAGCAATCGGTGCTGCCAGAATTCTTGAGCATCGTGGACGATCCGTCCCGCCAAAAGTGGGACGATGTCGAACTCAACGGATTCTACGAATTCGATCAGGAAGCGATGGCTGCTCAGCCGGTACGCCTTGTGGATAACGGAATTCTCAAAACGTTTCTGCTGTCGCGCTCGCCGACGCGTGGATTCACGCAGTCGAACGGGCATGGCCGTCGTCAACCGGGCCGGCGCGTGGTCGCTCGACAAGGCAACCTGATCGTCGAGTCGGCAAAGCAGGTTCCGTTTGAAGAACTTCGCGCGAAACTGATTGAAGAAGCCAAGCGACAGGATAAGGAATACGGATTGTTGTTCGAGGATATCTCCGGTGGCTTTACGACCACGCAAAGACGCGGACCGCAGGCTTTCAAGGTGTTGCCGATCATTGTGTACAAGGTCTACGTTGATGGTCGGCCCGACGAGTTGGTACGCGGTGTTGATATAGTCGGAACTCCGCTGACGTGCTTTTCCAAGATTCTTTACACCGGCGATGACCCGGGTATTTTCAACGGCGTGTGCGGGGCGGAATCAGGTTCCGTTCCCGTGTCTGCGATTTCGCCAAGCATTCTGGTCGAACAAATCGAGATCGAGAAAAAACAGAAATCGCAGGATCGCCCGCCGATTCTGCCCGCTCCGATTGCCAAGGGTTCAACCGCCACTTCCATGGAGACCGCTCAATGAGTTGGATCGCATCGAATCGAAACCAGGTGTGGACATGCGCGGTGACGTGCGGAATGATCGCGTTGACCGTGTGGGTTGCGCCTGCGGATGCCGAAAATTCGGCGATCACGGACGTCAAGAAAGTCATGACCAAAGACGTGCTGCTCCGCACGATGGTCGATGAACTCGATCGCGGATTGGCCGGGCTGAAGCTTGAAGATTTGAAGCGGCCTTACTTTATCGAGTACGGCGCGCAAGACGCACGGTATGCAAGTGTCACTGCATCGCTCGGTTCGGTGCTGGAGCGCGACGATCAACATGTCCGGCAACTTCGCGTCGAGACGCGCGTCGGGTCATACGAGCTTGACAATACGAACTTTGTCGGTGGCGGTTACTCCGGATTGGCCCGGGCGTCATTGCCAATTGAAGACGACTACAAAGCCATTCGTCAGGCGATCTGGTGGGCTACGGACCGCAGTTACAAGAGTGCGGCAGAAGCGTTCCCGCGAAAGCAGGCGCTGATGGAAAGCAAAGTCATTGAAGACAAACCGGTCGATTTCACGCGTGAGGAACCTACGGTCGCGATTGAACCATTGCGCGATTTGAAGGTGCCCGTTACCGAGATGGAGTCGCTCGCGATCGAATTGTCAGCTGTTTTTCGCGACTATCCCGATGTGCAGCGGTCGGTCGTTCGAATTCGCGGTGGTGGGGGAAACGAATACCTGGTCAACACCGAAGGCACGCGATTGCGAACCCAGGGAGCAGTCCTGGAGATCATGGTAGTCGCATTGGTGCAAGCCGACGACGGCATGCGACTCAGCGATTCGATGTCGGTCTATGTCGGCGAACCGCTCGAAATGCCCACAGCCAAAGAACTTGAACCAAAGATTCGCGAGATGACCGATCGACTGATGATGATTCGCAGCGCCTCAAAACTGGAATCGACGTACACCGGTCCAGTACTCGTGGATGCGTCGGCTGCGTCGGCCCTTTTTGGTGGAACGTTTGCCAATCGATTTGCGGGTGGCCAAAGACCCGTGGGCAGTCAGAGTCGGTCGGACGATTTCGAAAAGAAACTGGGAAAGCGCATTTTGCCGCGATCGGTGACGGTGGTGGACGATCCCGGCTTGAAAGAGTTCAACGGCGAAATTTTGCTGGGCGAGTACGACTATGACGATCAGGGTGTGAAGGCTCAGAAGCAAACGCTTGTTGAGAAAGGTCGCCTCAAGGAATTGGTCATGTCGCGAAATCCGTCGAAGGAATTCAAGAAATCCACCGGGCATGGCCGCGGTTCATCGCGTCCGACTGCGAAAACCTCGAATCTGATGTTGTCATCGACCGATCCGTTGACCCAAGAGGCGATGCTTGAAGAGTTCATCGATGCATTTCAAGATGAAGACAACGAGTTCGGCATCCGCGTTGCCTCGCTAAGCGGTCGTTCGCCGTTGGAAGTCTACAAAGTGTATCCCGATGGTCGCGAGGAACTGGTGCGCGGGGTGAGCGGCATTCGCGCAGACGCCAGGGCGTTCAAGCGAATACTGGCCGTAGGTGACAAACCGGCGGTGATGAACGTGTTGGGTGGCGATGGCGGTCAGTCAGTGATCGCGCCGGCACTTTTGTTTGAGGAACTCGACCTTGCACCGGTGGACAGTGACTTCGACAAACCGCCGTTTGTACCGAGTCCGCTGGCACGGCAAGGCAATCCATCTTAAGTAGGGGACATGAGTTGAATCGAATGGTTTCGACGCGGCGCGGTTGGTTTAGGCGCTTGACAACGTTGATGGTTTGTGCGGTTGCGATGTGTTGCGGGTCGTGCGGCGCGGTCAGCGATCCCAGCGCCGAAGTGGTAACCGTGGGGGCGCTGGTTCCACTTACCGGTGGGCAGTCGTCACTCGGTGAAGCTGTTGAGGCTTCGCTGCGGTTGGCGGTGAATATCATCAACGTGGACTTGGCCGAAGTCGATTCGCCGTGGCGGATCGATCTTCGCGTTGAAGACTCCAACAGCGACCCCGAGCAGGCGTTCGAGAAACTGCGAATGATGTCGGAAGATGGCATTCGCATCGTGGTTGGCCCCTATGATTCCGATTCGATTGTGCTGGCTGCCCCCCTGGCTGATCGGCTGAGTACGCTCCTGCTGGCATCGGCTCCGCTGATTCCGAATACCGAGCAGGACAATGATCGCCTAGCCAGGTTGTTTCCAGGTTTGGAACGCGAAGTTGACGCACTCGCGGCTGAGATTGATTCCAACGGTATCGATCACGTGGCATTCATCGGGCGCGAGGGCGATTGGTCGGTGGCGTATATCGACATCTTGGCCGACCGCCTGATCGATCGCGGTGGTACGGTGCGGGGTGCTGTGCTGTACGATGCATTTGCCAATGATGTGAACGATTTTGGTGACGAACTGGCTGAATTGACGGGGCTGGTCGAAGGCGGGATCAATTCGTTTGGCGCTGATACGGTTGCGGTTGTCGTACTCGCTCAGGATGAAGGCGTGCAATTGCTTGAACAAGCCGATCCCACTTCGGTCCTTGGGCGGGTCAATTGGTATGGCAGCAGCGCAATGAGTCGCATTCCGGAAGTGCTGGCTTCAAGTGACGCGGCATCGTTTGCAAATCAAACGAGATACACTGCGCCTCTGTATTACGAAGCCGACAGCAACGGATTTCGAGCGGTTCAGCAGGGCATTGAAGACGCCATCGGTCGCGTAGGATCATCGCTGGCGGTGGTCGCGTACGACGCGCTATGGATCGCTGCTTTGACGATCAACCAGGTGGCTGACCGCAGTGACCCGATTCTGCTGCGGGCTGCTTTACCGAACGTGCTTCAAGGGTATGCCGGCGTGTCGGGATCGTTTGTACCGGATGAGGATGGAAATCGTTTGGAAGGCGGGTACGATCTGTGGACAGTGCAGATTGACGGCGGCGATGCCGAATGGGTTCGCACGTTTGTGTTTCACCCGTCCGAAAACTGATCGACATCGCGTATGGCCCCGAATGGATCGGCTGGCTTCTTTCAACACATCAAACGACTTGAAGACGCCCAAGGGAGTTGAGCGTACCATGTCGAAGAAAACCCACGGACAGTTACAAAAAGATTTGCTCGGCTATGTCGGCAAACTTTGCGACGGCATTGAACTTGAAGTCGGTGTCAACCCGCGGTGGGATCGCCTGTGCTTTACGTTTCGGTGGAAGGGCTTCGATGACTTGCTGCTGGAAGAGCGGTTTCGCAAAGTCGCCCGAATGATTCCCGGCGATTATTTCGAGAAGCACTGCCAGGGAGCGGTGTGGCTGGAATTGACCCCGGGCGAATCGATCGACGAATACCTCAAACAGCCACGCAGCGAAGATATCGATGCGGCGATACCCAAAATCTGGAAGCAGTTGGGCGAAATTGAGTTTTTCAGTCGCCTCGAAGATGAGATGGTACGCATTCCGCCAGCAGAATGCCCGGATGATTTAAGCGTCTCCAAGCGCGTGCTGCGGGCGTCGAATTTGAAGGAGGGCGACGTACGCGAGTGCTGTCTCGCGTTCATACGGCAAAACGTCTACACCGATTGGGAAGTCTTAAAAGCCGTTCGTCCCATCGCCGAATCGACTCCGAAACCAACCCGCAAAGTTCGCAGCAAAAAAGGCAAGTAGGCATGGAAGCAATTGATCTTTGGAAGCGGTATTGCGAGTACCTTTGCAACTGCGAGGCAACGGGTCTGCGTCTCGACGTGTCGCGCATGAAATTTGCACCGTCGTTTCTCGATGACTTGACCCAACCAATGGAAGTGGCTTTCGGTGCGATGGACGCATTGGAATCCGGCGCAATCGCCAACCCCGATGAGAATCGAATGGTAGGCCACTATTGGCTGCGCGATGCAAGTCGAGCACCCAGTGCCGACCTCTCACATGCGATTGAATCGACTGTCAGTGACATTAAGAGATTTGCGGCTGAAGTGCATGGCGGGGCGATCGCTACACCATCCGGTGGACGCTTCACGCAAGTCTTGCAAATCGGTATTGGCGGTTCGGCGCTCGGCCCGCAATTCGTGGCTGACGCCCTGGGTAATCCCGACGATCCGATGCAGATTCACTACATCGACAACACCGACCCTGACGGCATCGACCGGATCGTCGCGCAGTTGGGCGATCGGTTGAATGAGACCTTGTCCCTTGTTGTCTCAAAGAGCGGCGGAACGAAAGAAACGCGTAACGGCATGCTCGAAGTGGCCCATGCGTTCAAAGTGCGCGGTTTGGACTTTGCCAAGTGCGCCGTCGCGATCACCGGTGAAGGCAGTGCCCTCGACGAGTTGAGCAAGTCCCGCGGTTGGCTCAAGCGCTTTCCGATGTGGGACTGGGTCGGCGGGCGAACGTCGCAGATGTCGGCAGTCGGATTGCTGCCAGCCGCATTGTGCGGAATCGACATCGACGAATTGCTTTCCGGCGCGAAGGCAATGGACGAATGCACTCGCCAGCATGACCTGCGATCCAACCCAGCCGCCTTGTTGGCAGCGATGTGGTACGATGCGGCCAAATCACGCGGATTGCGCGACATGGTGGTCATCCCTTACAAGGATCGTCTCTCGCTGATGTCGCGATACCTGCAACAACTCATCATGGAATCGCTGGGTAAGGAATTCGACCTCGACGGTAATGTCGTCGAAGAGGGGATCAGCGTTTACGGCAACAAGGGTTCCACCGACCAGCATGCGTATGTGCAGCAACTGCGTGAGGGTATGAACAACTTTTACGTAACATTCGTTGATGTGTTGAGCGATCGCGAAGGCGAATCGATCGACGCGGACGAATCGATCAAGACAGGCGACTACCTTGCCGGATTCCTGCTGGGAACCCGCGAAGCCCTCACAGAGAAAGATCGCGAATCGATCACCATTCAGATCGATAAGGTCAATGCCCATCGCATCGGGGCACTGATTGCGCTTTATGAACGCGCTGTAGGTCTGTACGCATTTCTGGTCCGCATCAACGCCTACCACCAACCCGGCGTCGAGGCTGGCAAGCGCGCCGCGACGGAAGTGCTGGACGTGCAGAGCAAAGTGCTGACATACCTGCGCGACCATCCCGACCAGGCAATGTCAGCCGCCGAGTTGGCAGAGTGCATTCAAAAACCCGAGCGCGTCGAATGGATTTACAAGATACTCAATCGCTTGGCCCACAACGGTGATCGCGGTGTCAAAGTCGCATCGGGCCAGGATCCCAGCGACACCCGCTACCAATTTGCCAACTGATTCTGTCGAATCGCGTCAGAATCCATCCGATTTTGCGCCCGCCTTGACCCCTCCAAACGGCACCGGTAGGCTTGACTCACACAGGCATTGGCCAACACGCAGTTTCGCTCGGGATGCGGGCCGAATTCGGGTGTGGCATAGGAGAATCGGCATGGGGTTTTTGGACAAACTTCGCGGTGAATTGGTTGATATTGTTGAGTGGCTGGACCACACGCGCGACACACTCGTGTGGCGATTCCCCCGTTACCACAACCAGATTAAGAATGGCGCACAACTCATTGTTCGCCCGGGGCAGGTGGCTGTCTTCGTCCATCGTGGCGAGTTGGCTGACGTGTTTGAACCGGGTCATTATGAACTGCGGACCGACAACCTGCCGATCCTCAGCACGCTGCAAGGTTGGAAGCACGGGTTCGACAGTCCGTTTAAGTCTGAGGTGTATTTCGTCAACACGCGGCAGGTCACCGATTTGAAATGGGGTACGCCGAATCCGATTATGTTGCGCGATCCGGAGTTCGGGCCGATCCGCTTGCGGGCGTTTGGAACCTACGCGCTCAAAGCCGCAGACCCTCGGGCGCTCTTGAAGGAACTCGTCGGAACCGACGCCAGCTTCGACACCGATGAGATTCATGAATTCATTCGATCGGTGATCAACACCGCTTTCGCCGACGTCATCGGCGAGTCTAAAATCGCAGCGCTCGATCTCGCATCGAAGTATCAGGAATTCTCGGAACTGCTTCGCAAGAGTGCCGTCGAACGCATCGACGATGAATTCGGTTTCGACATTCCGCAGCTATACATCGTCAACATTTCCCTGCCCGAAGCCGTCGAAAAAGCGCTCGACACGCGCACCAGCATGGGCGTCATCGGCGACATGGGACGCTTCCAGCAATATCAGATGGGTCAGGCAATGACTGCCGCGGCTGAGAATCCCGCAGGCGGCGGGGCGGCTGAAGGCATGGGCCTCGGCATGGGATTTGCGATGGCCGGCAGAATGATGGACGGTTCGAACATGGCCGGTGGCCAAGCGCCAGGTGGACAGATGCCGGGCGGGATGCCTCCGCCACCGCCAGGTGGAATTTGGCACATCGCGGCAAATGGTGCGGTTCAGGGCCAATGTGCGATGGCGCAGATTCCGGCGATGATCGCGCAGGGAAAGATCGCGCCCGATACGATGGTGTGGAGCGCTGGGATGGGTTCGTGGATGGCGGCGGGTCAGGTTCCTCAACTCGCGTCCTTCTTTAACGCCGCACCTCCGCCGCCGCCACCAGCGAAGTAACGTTCATTTGGATAGGTTGCTGGATACGACCGAACGCATTTTGATACAGGTCCAGTCATGAACTGCACAAATTGCGGCGCGCCATTACCACCCAAGTCCATCCGATGCACATTCTGCAAGACGCTCAACGACGTCGATTTGCGAAACGTTGCCCGCCGCGTCGATGGGAACCGAGAGACCGGTTCGCGCGACTGCCCACGCTGCGAGGAAGTGTTGCAAATTGTTCAACTCGAAGTTGACGGTGGATTTGGTGTGGATCGATGCTTGAAGTGTCATGGCATTTTCTTCGACCCTGGCGAACTTGAATCGGTTTTGGATGAATCGGTCTCGAAAGTGTACGAAGTCGATTATCCACGATTGGCAACGCTGGTTGAGGAGGAGGGCATCGAGACTCTCAAGGACGTCAAGTATATCAAGTGCCCCGACTGCAAGAAGTTCATGAATCGCAAGGCTTATGGGTCGCGGTCGGGCGTAATAGTCGACCAGTGTCGTGACCACGGCGTATGGCTCGACGGGCGCGAGTTGCATACGCTCTTGAAGTGGACGAAAGCCGGCGGGCAGATTCACGAGCAGAAGCGAAAGGCCCGCGAAGCCGAACAGAGCAAGCCCAAGCTTACTGGCCCGATCGACGATCGCCCAATCTTCACGCGCGAGTATCGCACCGAGACCATCATCGATGCATCGGACTTATTTCGAGCCGTCCGTTCAATCGCCGACATTTTGTTCTAACCGTCAACGGCAACCTGCATGAGCGAAACCAAACAAAGCATGTCAGACGAGTCATCGCGCCATGAGAGCAATCCGGACGGGGATGAGCCGTATGCGCAGAGTTCTGGTCCGAATGATGCCTCCGCGCAATTCTCGACAGATGGCTCCGGGCACATGTTCCCGTGCGAAGGTTGCGGGGCCGATTTGCAATTCAGCATCGGCGTCCAAAGCCTAAAGTGCTCGTACTGCGGATTCGTCAAAGAACTCGAATTCAATCCTGAGTTATCCGTCGATGAACAGAACTACGCTGCGACCCTCGAACAGATCGCGACGTGGAGGAATGACAAGTCTGATCAGACCAGCGGACTGAGCGAAGTGCCATGTTCGACCTGCGGTGCAAAGGTGCAGTTTCAGGGAACGCTGACGAGTAGCGCGTGTGCCTATTGCGGCGTGGCCCTTCAGTTGGAAGATGTTCACGATGCCGACAATCGTGTACCGGTCGATGGCGTGATGGCTTTTCGCGTCGATCGAATAAAAGCCCATGAAGCGCTGGCCGGCTGGATCAAGTCGCGGTGGTTCGCCCCGAACCGATTCAAGAAGGAAGGTATCGAAGGGAAATTCTCGGGGCTGTACACGCCATATTGGACCTTCGACACACTGACCACCACGCACTACGACGGGCAGCGCGGCGATTATTATTACGTGACGACCGGTTCCGGTAAGAATAAGCGACGCGTGCGAAAGACACGCTGGTCGCCGGCATCGGGCACGTTTCAGCGCTTCTTCGACGATGAATTGATCGTGGCAGCATCGGGCGTACCGGTCAAACGCCTCGACGCCTTACAACCCTGGCCGCTTAGGGATTGTCGCCCGTTCAATCAGGAAATGCTCGCCGGTTTCCTGGCCCGTACGTACGACGTAGAACTCGACGAAGGGTTCGCCACAGCCAAACTGCGTTTCGAAAAGGCCATCGAGGCCGACGTCCGCTCTCACATTGGCGGTGACACCCAACGCATCCACAACATCGACACGCAGTACAACGCCATCACCTACAAACATCTGCTCCTACCGATATGGATGTTGGGCTACCGCTACGCCGACAAGGTCTACCAAGTAGTCGTCAACGCCACAACGGCGGAAGTGCAAGGCGACCGGCCCTACAGTTGGGTGAAGATCACATTCGCAATTCTAACCGGATTAGCCGCAGCGGGCGGCTTTGCATATCTGGCGTCGCGGTAGTGACGTGTATTCAACAAATCTGTCGGGTCGATGACTCGACGTACAAGACTTGAATCAAGCGGATACGTTTCGGGAGGACGATCTGTGATCAAGCAGCGATAGCAATCAACATTTCCTGGGTTCGGGAATGTATTTCTCGCTGCGCGGAAATGGGAGCCTGAAATCGTCGATGTCTTCAAGAGGGACATCGTATTCGAGCGCTGCAACCAGTCTAATTACGTCCTTGACTTGACGCCTTGTCATTCGCGGAATCCATTCCGGTTCGCAGTTTCGATAGGCCAGAAAAGTTGCCATTCCTCTGGCTGTATTGAGCGGACGCGGAATCTTGCGTCCCCATTTCCAGAAAATACGAGGGGCAAAGGTTAGACCAGTGGTGATCGCCATAGGCACACCGATAAACATTACGCATGCCAAATAGAGCGCCGTTGTGACCACATAAGCTACGAATGCGCCCGCAGTCATTAATGCAATCAGGAATGCCAACGAGCTGCACCAAGCCGGTATACCCAAGTCGGGGAGTCGAAGTCCTTTGTTTGATAGTTCCCGCCAGACAACTGGGCGAACGTCTTCGGGAATCAATTTTTCCAGGTCGGTACTCGGCGCCAGTTGCGAATCGAAACTCGGATTGCACTGAAGAAGGATTTCTTTGAAATACAAATACGCCCGAGATGTCGGGCAAGACATGAAGTCAAGGTTTTTTGGATCCTTCAACTCAATTCGATGACCTATGAACTCATAGACGCCATCGACCGAGTTTTGTTCGATGTCAAGCAGGCCACCGAGCTTTACTCCAAACGCCCTTTCAAGAACGAATTCAAGATCCAGATTGTCTCCGCCATCGAACCCCGGTTGCATCGTTGCACTGCCTCCACATTGACGTTGCGCCGGCTACCCTCACCTAACGATCCTGATTTCCCGTCGTGCTCTCGACCGGATTATCTCTTGTCATTGAATCAACAGACTTTGCGTTAGAGAATTCATTGGCCAACCAGGCTCGCACTTCATCCGGTTTGAATCCCCACGGACCAGGTTTGCCGGCTACGGCGATCTTTCCTTCTTTGTCTACCACGAAGAGGCGGTCGGGCCAGCCTTTGTATTTTCCGTCGGTTGTGTTTTTGATGTCGTCTATGAGACAGGGAATCTTGATGCCCAGATCCTTCACACATGTTTTGGCAACTTCACGACGATCCTTGATCGATTTTGGGGTGTTGATTGTTCGATCGGGGACGGGCATCGGCCAATCGCTGTCTGCCGCGTGGGCTTCGCGAATGTAGACGACAAAAAACTCGGCTGCGTCACCGTAGTCTTTGTACAGTTTGTTGAGGGCGCCAACCTGACGCCGAAAGGGCGGTCACGTATAACTTCCAAAAATCAGCACAACCGGTTTCTTTCCCTTGAATGACGCGAGTTCGACTGCCTTGGACTCGTCGTCGTGGCGCTTGAGTCTGAAGTTTGGCGCGTCCTCGCCAACTTTGGGTGCGGCATTAAAATCGCGTTTGTTTGCTTTGGATTGGTCCTCCTCGGCGGCACCCATGGTAATGGACAGAATTCCCGCCACCATCAGCGTTCCCACGGCGCGGTGATACCAAGTGGTATTGGTGTGCATGTTGGATGTCTCCTGTTGCAGGCGAATGCCATGATGGCATTCTGACCGAGCCCGTCCATGCCATGAATTCTACCGGCGCATATAAGCCGGAGGCAAGTGTCGACTTGGCGATAAGCCTCGGGACTTAATTGACCGCATGTATGCATGCGTCTGGGCCCATTGACCGTACGGCATCATTCGATCATCCTTCTCGACTTGATTGTGGTATCTCTAGATGGAGTATCTTTGATGTCGATCATTGTTGCCGTCCGCAAGGGCGATCAAATAGCTTTGGCTGCCGACCGGATGCATTCTTCCGGATCGCGGCGGGAGCATGAGGAGAATCTTGTTGCATCGACCAAGTTGCGCAAAGTGGGTGCGTGCTGCATGGGCGGCGTGGGTTGGTCGGTTTATGACAACATCCTTGACCACTATCTGGGCACGTTTAGCCGCGCGCCATCTTTGAATTCTGAGCAGCGGGTGTTCGAGTTCTTCTTGAAATTCTGGAAGGCGATTCGCAAGAAGTACCAGGTCGTCAACGATCAGCCGGACCGCGACGATCGTTCGCCCTTCGCCGACATCGATGCCGAATTCATGATCGGCAGTCCCAAGGGTATCTTCTCGGTATCGCGCGATCTCAGCGTGATGGAGTTTACGCAGTATGCGGCGATTGGTTCCGGTGAAAAATATGCCTATGGGGCGATGCACGCGCTCTACAAGAGCAAGCGAACGGCCGAACAGATCGCAAAAGCTGCGGTCGAAGCAGCCGTTCATTTCGAACAGACGTGCGGTGGAACAACTGACGTCGTTGTGATTCGGGTACGCTAGCGCAGATGATTGCCGCGAATGGTAGGGTCCGCATAGCGGACCCTACAATTAAATGATTGTCGAAAGCATCCAAGTTCTGTTTAAGCCCGGAATATTTGGCGGAATCGTTCTTTTGCTGGGGGCAATTTCGGGATGGGGGATGTGCGCGACTGGCGAATTCGTTCTGACGAAGGTCATGCGGTGGTGGGTGTTGGGGGTGCTTGTTCCGGTACTGAAGCGTCCGTCGCTACCACTGCGCGCGATGGCGATCTTTGTTAACAATGCGTCCATCTGCGTGCTGCTGGTGGCGAGTGGGTCGGTGCCATTGCTTCCGTGGTTTACGATCGCGGCGGCAGGTTTGGCCATTGGTGCGGCGCTTCGTGTGATGGTGGTGGAATTCGGGTGGAATATCGAAGGGGAAAAAAATGACGCTGAATTATCTGCTTCAAATTCCGCCGATCCTGTCGTCAGCATCGGAATGCTGCTGAATTTATTGGAACTTCCCGCGATCGGATTGACGTTGGCGCTGGCATTGATGCGGCATGAAGTCCCGATAACCCAACCGGTCGAATTGCAAACACCGATCGCTTCCTGGTCCGTCACATTTTTCTGGACGTTACCATTGCTTGCTTTGGCCGCCGTTGGAGAAAGCATGTGGATGGGACGCCAGCGCGTATTCGAAAAGTGAAATCGAAAACGCCCGATATTGTCGGCGGCGTTATCGAACGGCGCATTCACTTCAAGTCGCAATATATTAGCTTCTAAATACACCCCAAACCCGTGCCGAAGTACAACACGGACGTAGGGCCATGCCGAATTGATCGGCGAGGGATCGCCCAGGCGCTGCTCGTAGGAGCCATCATGCAAGTACAAACGGAAGACAACAAAGCCATTGTTGCCAAGGCCATTGCTGCTGTGGGTGAAATCGCAACGCTTCCCGAGGTGACTGTGAAGATCATCGAAGTTGTGGAAGATCCAAAAGGCACGGCCCGCGATCTGCACAATGTCATCAAGCAGGACCCGGCGCTTTCGGCGAAGGTGTTGAAGGTCGTGAACTCGGCGTTTTATGGTCTGCCCGGACAGGTGGCGAGTGTCGATCGCGCGATCGTTCTGTTGGGCTTGTCTGCGGTCAAGAACATTTCAATCGCAGCGTCGATCTCACGCATGTTCAAAAGCGGCAATCAACTTGAATACTTTGACGCCAAGCAGATGTGGGTGCATAGCCTTGCGGTCTCGGTTTGCGCGAAGCGAATCTGCATTGCAGCCGGCGATGTTGCCGGTCATGATGAAGTGTTTCTGGCGGGTCTGATTCACGACCTGGGGATTCTGATCGAGCGTCAGGCGTTTCCGGATCAGTTGAATGAAATCGCGCGTCGTAGCGCCGACGGTTCGGAATCGTGGTTGGACCTTGAACGTGAACTGATCGGCCCGACGCATCAAGAACTTGGCGATGCGTTGACGACCAAGTGGAAATTCCCGAGGCATCTTCGGGCGGCGGTGGGTTACCATCACAATCCCGAAGAGCTCTCGGACGAATTGAAGCGCATCGGCATGATCGTACACACCGCCGACATTCTCTGTTGTCAGGAACAGCATGGATTCTCATTGACGGCAGCCACCGAAGAATTCACGCAAGAACTGCTGGATTGCGTGGGCGTTACCGTTGAGCAATTGGTCGAAATCCGCGACGAAATACCGGAACTGTTGGCCGACGCTCAGGTCGTCTTGCAGACATAGGCTTAACAGTTGAAGGATCGCGCAACTCGATTACTCTTTGTTGAACGTGACTTCGACGACCTTTGTGTTTTTTTCGCCGATGGGCAGATCGTGAATCTCCAGTACCATCTTCGTGGGTGACTCAAACCGCCAAACCGACTTGACCATCTTGTCATGCTCGCCCGACAAGTATTCATCCAGCGTTCCGTAGAGAATCAATGATTGACCGGATGGGTCCATGTCGCCTTCCGAGCGCATCATCATGGTGTCAATGTCGGTGACGGAAGTCATGACGTAGCTTTTCTTGAAATTGTCATAACCCATCAGCGTAAAACCATTGTAGGCCATGCCCATCATCGAGTTGCTGTATTCGCATTTGAGCCAGCGATTCTCCATCAACCATGAGAACTCCGATACCCCTTTTTCCGGAGGCGTAGCGTTTCCGGCCATAAAGAAACTTGTTTCTGTATTCCACTTTCCGAGGAAGCGTTCGAGAACTTTGTGATTCGGGCCGGGGTCGGTGAAACCCTTGACCCTTTCCATGGCGGCCTTCATGTCAGCATCTGGCGGCGTGGCGGCGGGTTTATCGCCTTCGTCGGCGGTCAGCGTAATCGAGAGCATTCCCAGAACCAACGCAGAAATGACGATCGTCTTTTTCACGATGAACTCCTTATGTTTAAGTAAAGTTGAATCATCCGGCCCAATTGGCACAATTTATTTGGACACATTTTGCTCGCCTGACGGAGATCGAGCAACCCGCATCGGTTTTTCAGTCGCGATGAGTGGTTTGAGTGGTGTACTGGGTGCATTTGGATTCTTCAGTTCGGATAAATTTCAGACACATTAACGGTTTGAATTCAAGGCAAGCGTCCGGCAGGCAAACTGTCCAGTGCGTCGCAACGATCGGGCGGTGAATGAAGCTTGGATACAGTTTGATTGCATACCTATAATCGCACAGCACGATTGGTGTACAATCTCACCGGTCAGGGTTCATTTTGAGTGGATGTCGCAACGAGGGCGGATCGTAGGATTTAAGACTTTCTTCGTTCTGCAAATAAGAGTATTCAGCGAATGCGTCGCGCTTTCTTGTCAATTCTTATTGCTTGTTTTTTTGGCGCGTCTGCGCTCGGGCAACAAACGCCACAAACCGGTGAAGCGTCATGCCGACTGCTCCTGCAAGCTGGCGAACTGGACACCCGATGGGAATCCAGCTTGCTTGACGCGCGCAAGTTTGATTTTGCCAAGACCCATCGCGTGATTCTGCAATTGACCGGGCCGATCAATGCGCGTCAACGAACGCGACTTCAAAAACTTGGCGTTGTACTGCACGAATACGTGCCCGACCATGCCTACATTGCTGATGTCAAGCGTGTATCGCGCGACGAGTTGGCTGCGATTCCATTTGTCCAATGGTTGGGAGAGTACCGCCGCGAATGGAAATGCTCTCCGCGAATTGGGAAGCGTATCGCTCCGCTTGAGACGCCGGAGCGCATTGAACTGGCCGAGTCCGGTCGGGTTCGTCTGATGATCACTCTGTTTGCACATGAGGATCCCAAGACTGCAATCGTAGCGTTGCGGAAGCGAGGGGCGACGGTCCATGGGCGTGAGCGTGTTGCAGACAGTGTCGTCATTTTCGCAGATATCTCCGAAGATCGCGTCGAATCGCTGGCAGACATCAAGACCGTGCAGTTGGTTGAGGAAGCACCTGAGATCACCTTGCGAAACAACACCACGCGGTGGATTGTGCAGAGCAATGTGTCACAGGAATTTCCGTTTTACGATCATGGTCTTCGCGGCGAAAATCAAATCATCGGAATTATGGACGGCCGGCCCGATGTCCACCATTGTTCGCTGGATGGCGGAAAGTTTCTATTTTACAACTCGTTCGACGGTAACAGTTCACACGGTACACACGTAGCCTGCACGGCGGCTGGCAACAATGGCGTCGATGACAGCCGCCGCGGTGTCGCCTACGGTTCAAAGATGGTGTTCAGCCCGGTACCGAGTTTTACGGAATCCGGTATCTCGACCAACCTCGAACTGCATCACAGTCAGGGTGCCCGAATCCATACGAACAGTTGGGGCGACGACGGCACGACTGCGTACAACGGACTCTGCCGCGGTTTTGATGATTTTCTGTACCAAAATGAAGACGATTTTGCGTGCCTTGCGGTGACGAACGGTTCAACGCTCCGCAATCCAGAAAATGCCAAAAACCTTCTTGCGGTCGGCGCTTCGCAGGATACGCCGAATCAGCAGAATCATTGTAGTGGCGGCATTGGTCCAACGGCGGATGGGCGCCGTAAGCCAGAAATCTACGCGCCTGGGTGCAATACGATTTCGGCAGTGCCGAGTGCCTGCAACGTGCTGCCCAGTACGGGAACGTCGATGGCGTGCCCAGCCGTCGCGGGAACTGCGACGCTGGTGCGGCAGTATTTTATGGAGGGATTTTATCCTTCCGGCGTAGCGAATCTCGACGATGCCTTTACGCCAAGCGGGGCTCTGATCAAAGCGGTACTCATCAACTCCGCCGTCGACATGACCGGGATTGGCGGCTACCCGTCGAATCTTGAGGGGTGGGGGCGGTTGCTGGCAGACAACGCGGTGTACTTTGCCGGCGATGCCACCCATCTTGTGGTACTCGACGATCTGCGCAACGCATCCGGACTTTCGACTGAGCAGGTTGAGGAATACGCCGTCACCGTGCTAGAAAATGAGGAACAGTTGCGCGTGACCCTCGTTTATACCGATCCGCCGGCCTCCGCGTCAACCGGAAGCAGTGCGGCGCTTGTCAACAACCTCGACCTCGAAGTCGTTTCGCCCGAGGCACAACTTTATCGCGGAAACGTTTTCGTCAACGGGCAATCCGCTCCCAACGGTTCGGCAGACAGCGTCAACAACGTCGAACAGGTTCACGTATCGGGTCCGACCGTGGGTGAATGGACCATTCGGATTAAAGGGACGGTCGTTAATCAAGGGGCGCAAGGTTTCGCGCTCATCGCCACCGGAAGCGTCGCATCCGAGCCTCCGGACTGTAACACCAATGGTGTGCCAGATTTTGAAGATATCGGGATGGGCATTTCACCGGATTGTGACGGTGACGGTGTGCCGGACGAATGCCAACCGCAGGACGATTGCAACACCAACGGTGTACAAGACATCTGCGACATCGCCAACAAATCGAGCGACGATTGCAGCGGAAACGGAGTTCCCGATGAGTGCGAGTCCGATTGCAACGACAATGGTATAGCCGACAGTTGCGACATCATCGGTCCGACAAGCAGCGATTGCAATGCGAACCATTTGCCCGACGATTGCGAGACCGATTGCAATGGCAATGGTATTCCCGACGACTGCGACATCGCTACCGGCGAGCCGGATTGCAACGAAAACATCGTGCCCGATGCGTGCGAAGTAGACGGTGCATTTGGACACGATTGCTGTGAAGGTAGTGTAGGTAAAGGATGCTCAGACGCATCGATTGAGGCGTGCGTTTGCGCCACCGACCCTTATTGCTGCGAGGTCAACTGGGACGGTATCTGTGCCTATCGCGTTGAGCAGTATGGCTGCGGGACATGTACCGTCCCGGTCGATTGCGACTCCAACAGCATTCCCGACGAATGCGAAGCCGACTGCAACGCCAACGGTATCGTTGATGCGTGCGATATTGGTGGCGCGACCAGCACCGACTGCAACGTCAATGCGATTCCGGACGAATGCGAAACGCCCGATTGCAATGGCAACGGTGTGTTGGACGAATGTGATCTTGCCGGCGAGACTTCCAGCGATTGCAATGAGAACCTCGTGCCTGACGATTGCGAAATTGAAATCATCGGTCCGGGCGACTGCTGCGAAATCGAACATGGACCCGGTTGTTCGAACCCCACTATTCAGGCGTGTGTATGTGATGATGCGCCTTCGTGCTGCGATGACGAGTGGGACGAATTCTGTGTGGGGCTCGTCGAGCAGTTCGGTTGTGGTTCATGCGAAGATGCGATCGATCCGGACTGCGACGACAGCGGCGTACTCGATGTGTGCGAGGCGCATGACGATTGCAATGGCAATGGCAAGCCAGACGTTTGCGACGAACCGGATTGCAACGAAAACGATATCCCAGACGACTGCGAGACGGGCGACTTAATCCTTGCTCAGCCGCTATCGACTTCGGTCTGTCCGCTGGCAACGGCGCAGTTTGTGGTTAATGCGCCGCAGGCCACGGCCTTTCAATGGTATCAAGATGGCCTGCCGCTTGCGGACAGCGTCAATGTGTCCGGTTCGATGGCGGCGATTCTTTCAATCGCGAATGCCGGAGAAAGTGCGGTTGGCTCATACCATTGCGTGGTTTCAATTGGTTGCATGAATCTTGAAAGCGATGTCGTCGAATTGGCGATATCGCCTGAACCATCCATTGTGACTCAGCCGCCAGCCTCCGATTCGAGTTGCACTGATACTACGGTCATCGTGGTGATCGAAGCCGTGGGGTACCAATTGCAATATCAGTGGCTTAAAGATGGCGAACCCATTCTGAACAGCCAGCGAGTAAGCGGTGCAAAGTCTGCATCGCTGACAATTGACGATTTGTCGTCTGAGGATCAAGCCGACCAGCCCGGGTACTCATGCGTAATTACCGACGGCTGCGGGCGGAGCGTCGAGTCCGAGGCAATGACGTTGAGCATCGTTGGGCCGATATTCACGAATCAGCCGACCGATACCTGCGCCGATCCCGGTGAGGTGGCAACGATGACTGCGACCGCCGTTTCGCCCGATGGACTAACGCAGTTTACGCAGTGGTTTAAAGACGGAAATCCCATCGTGGATTCGTCCCGCGTCACAGGCTCATTCACCGATACGCTGACCATCGATCCGATTCAGGCGTCCGATGCAGGAGTCTACGAACAGCGTGCTCTGACCATTGGGCCAAATTGCTTCCAATTTAGTGAGGAGGCTGAGCTGACTGTGGGTGATTGCTGTTTGGCACCGGGCGATATGGACAGCGACGGCGACTACGATCTGTTCGACATGCATCTGTTTTCGATCTGTTTCGGGCAGAACATCTTCGTCAATCCCAGTTGCGGATGCGCAGATATAGACGGTATCAGCGACGTGATAAATCAAGGCGACTGGGATGCGCTATCCGGTTTGATCGACGGTCCCTAAGCTGACCGCGGATTCGATCGCGGGCGCTCCTGTAGACAGCGATTGCGCGTCTACGAGTTTAACCAACCGCATGATCAGCATCGCAACCACGGTTGCAATCAACGCAAACAATACGAATGTCCAAGCCAATGTGCCCGTTTCGTCCCAAAAGTAGCCCACCAATGGCACAGCCACCGGACCAAGACCGAACGTTAATGTGAACTTCAAACCGTACGAGATGCTGCGAAGGGAATGTGGCGTGTGTTCGGCGATAAGCAGGTTTTCGACTGGCTGGGTTCCGAAGTGGACGACAGCCAAGACCAGCGCGATCGCGATGGCAAGGTAACTTCCACCGCCAGACCAGGCGAGCAGCAGCGCCAACGGGATACTCAACGCGATCAGGTTGGCATACAGTTTCGACGGATGCGACCGATCGGCACGTCGTCCCATCAAGAACTGGCTCGCCCCGCCGGCAAGGAACACAAGAAACAGTAAGAATTTCGCCAGTGTCGAATCGCCATCGCCACCGGAAAGATACGTCGGCAGCGCCGTCATCACCGCTCGGTAATTAATCCCCGTCAACATCATCGGCACAAAGAGAAACGCCAACAGGCGATACGATGGTTTGATCGTTTCGACAGGGGCCTCGGTCGATTCGGCTGGTTTGCTAGGATCTTCGCGAAGTTCGATCGGAAGCATCAAGAGAATAACCATTGACAAGAAAGAGACGCCAGCCATCACCCAATAGCTCAGACGCCAGTCACCGAGATTCGCAAGGTTCATGGCCAACGGTCCGCCGCATAGTCCAAGGGAACCGGCAATTCCATGAATGCCCATCGCCTGTCCACGTTTTTCAAATCCATGCGAAATCATCGCGAGACCGGTGGGGTGGTACAGGCTGATGGCGGCTCCGAGAAAGGTCAGTGAAATTGCAAACGAGACAGCCGACGAAGCCAGCACGGCAGACACACACGCCAGTGCCGTCGAAACAAAGTAAACAAGCAACATCGGTTTCGGACCGATTCGATCCGTAAAGTAGCCAGCCGGCAATGCACCTGCACCCATGAGGACATAACCGATCACCGGAAGCACCGAAACCTGAAATCCAGTCAGTCCGAAGTCGGCGCGCAAGGGCTCAAAGATTCCCGTAACGAGCAACGCCCACCAATGGCACAAAGCGTGTCCGATGCCTGTAACAATCAGAATGGAGCGTTCGCTTCGGTTCATCAACGAATGCCAAGATCAGGAATTGAAACTTTGAGACACGATCCTGTAGTCTAGTCGGCAGACGAATGGTGACCAGCCATGATCGCCATCTGCCGCATTTGGCAATTCATGATTGTTGACGCGGTAGGGCGAAGAAGGGTAGCATTCGTGGACGCCATGTTCACCACAGGCTGCGAAACGCAGAATGGACGAAAGGAGTCTGAAATGAAGCGTCTTCAAATCATCACATTGGTTTCGGTGTTTGTCGCCTCGTTGGCAATGATGGGCTGCGTTTCGGTCAAAGCGCCGGAGCGCATCAACGTCGGAAGATCGCGACGCGGCACCACCAACACCCGCTCCGTTCCACCGACCAGCAGCCACGACGATGCCCGGCGCAGGTTGGCTGACGCCTACGCTGAAATCGACGAACTCCGCGAACGCAATCAACGCCTCGAGCGGAAGGAACGCGAGTTGAAGCAGGACAACGACGATTGCGAACGCAGGTTGGACCGCTGCGAAGATCGTTACGACGACTGACGCGAAACCACGAATTCCATCCATACTGAATGACTTGAACTGCCCGGCGCGCAATAGGTACGATGGCAGTAGGGCGTGAGATGTGCGGTCCGCGCGTACCATCGGATTATGAGTCGGGGAAAGAACCATGCAATTAAATCGAGTCGGTCAGGTGTGCGCGTTTGTAGTTGTGCTTGCTTGCGAAGCGTTTGGCGGTATCTCGGAGAGTCAGACGCTCGTAGTCTACAATTCAGCGTCATCCGATGGGACGGCGCTTAAAGATGCTTATCTGGCTGCTCACGCCGGCATCGGTGCATCGAATGTCGTCGATCTCAATGACGCATCGCTGCTGACCGCCGATCTTTCAATCGCCGATTTCAATTCCAAGGTTCGTGATCCGATTCGCAATCACTTGAGTGCAGCAGGTATCCCGCAACCGAGCGACATCATTGCCATCGTGTTGATCCGGCCGATACCGCACCGCATTCTTGACAGCGACATCGCGCTTGTGGGCGACAATCCGGGCGCTGCCATCACGGAAATCAATGACGGCGACATCACCTATGCATCGGTCGACTCCGAACTCGTTCTGCTGTGGCAGAATCTCAGCAACGGAGAAGCCGGCGGGCAGATGGACAGCCTTGCCGACAACATGATCCAGAATCCGTACCACACCAGCGCGACGGCGATCGATGCGTTTTCGCGTGGGTTCATTACATTTGCAAAGACGTTCGCGAATGTGTCGAACATAGGGTGGGCGGTGACGAGCAGCGGGTCGGCGCGATTGACGCCGGGAGATATGTACCTTGTCTGTCGCATCGACGGCAATTCGCAAACGGATGCGCTCAACTTGATCACGCATTCGCAGGATATCACCGTCAACCGTGAGACGACGCACATCCTTCTTGACGAATTCGATGTGACGGTCGGTAACGAACTCGACGACGATCCGTTTTTCATCGATCCGGGCGACGACTACGAGGACACGTTTTTTGTGCTCGCCATCAACGGCTGGAACGTGCGGTATGATGGCACGTTTGACTTCATCGAATCCAGCGAGGAGCCGCGGCCGCTGATTGGCTATGCTTCCTACGGCGAAAACCACAGCAACGAGGGGGCTGGCGCGAATCCGCCGGGCTCGGGAACGTACATCAACAATTTCAACTTCGCCAAGGGTGCGATCTTCAACACGGTCGAGTCATACAACGCCCGCGCGCTGAACGGTCTGGGCACGCTGTTCAATCAAGAGCAGGTCACAGACTTCGTAGCCGCCGGCGGAACGTTTGCAGTGGGCAACGTCTTCGAACCGTTTTCCGTCGCCCAGCCCGACAACGAATTTCTCATGACCCGAATGCTGGTCAACCAACGCACCTGGGCAGAAGCCGCCTACGCATCGCTTCCATTTCTAAGCTGGCAATCGGTCGTCATCGGTGACCCCCTCGCAAGCTACGATGCAATCTTGGATATCGAAGGCGACTGCAATGCCGACATCAACGTGGACATCACGGACTACAACGCATTCGCAGCATGCCTCGCACAATCGCCGACCGGGCTGGGTCTTGAGTGCGAATGCTTTGATTTCAATGTTGACACGGCGGTTGATCTAGCCGACTTCGCCGAATTGCAGGTATTCTTCGACCTGAACTGAATCGCCCACTCTGCCGGCTGCCCAAAACTTGTTCGCCTTAACTTCCGATAACCATTTCAGTCCCCGGTGACGTTGAATTCCGGCGGGTTTTGAAACGCTATCACACAAGTGAGGGCAGCAACATGAGTCCAACGCTATCGCCAAATACGACGATCGAACACGCCGGGATCAACGATGCCGATGTCAATGATGTTTTTAACTTGACCATTGAAGAGGTTCGGATGATCGTCCGCTACCGCACGCTTTCTCCGCATCAGCAACGCGGCGTGCTTCAGGCGATCGATGTGATTCGTCCGGCTAAGCCCAAGAAGCCTTGGGCCGCCCGTCCGATGTTGCGGCCCGCCGAATTCAGCGCGGCTAAACCAGCGCACGGCAAGTTCTGGCGTTAGACTCAAATTCAATCCGATTGAACGCACTTACGCACTATGGGGAAGTGGATGCTCATGGGTCAACTGGCTTAGCAACTTCTTTCGGCGTGGGTCGTGCGGGTCGAGAACGTCGCAGCAGTACACCGATTGATTGCGATTGGATGGGTTGTGCTTGCTTATGAGCTTTTCCAGGCGGGCCACCACGGCGTCGGCTGCCCCTGACGTTCCGCCGATGCCGGTGTTGACGACGATCGCGTTGCTGTCGATCAAACCGCGGTAGTCCGGCAGGCATTGAATCCGCGACGCCAACTCCTGCCCCAAAGGCGAATCCATCGCCCGAAGCATCTGCGTGTCGCTCATGTTGGGTTTGGGCGTTTTGGTTTCACCCGTCCACGAATCTTCGACGCCAACCACCCCGAATATCTCGCTGGTAAACGCGGCTGTATCGTTCATCGCATCTTCAAACGCCTTCTTCACCTGATCCTTCGAGCGGAAGATTTCATCCTCGCACTCCGGCGCGGGCATGATGAAGATTTCAAAATCGTACGGGTACGCCTGTAGCAGATTCGGATCGGTGTCGCCCTCGACAATCACGCAGCCGTACCGATCCTCCGCATGAATCCGCGTCAGGATTTCGGGCAGCGTTTCGAACACACGGTCGGGTTCATAGATGACGTTCTCGAAACCGGCATCGCTTTGAAATGAACGCTTGTTCGAACCGGCGGCGGAAAGTCGTGATTGATTGGCAGGGATCAGCCGCAAAAGGTGCGGGGTCGATTTGCAGACCTCGTCCTTGATGATGCGGATAAGGGAAGTCTTCCCGGCTTGTCTCGGTCCAGTGACGAGTGAAACGGTCAGTCCCATAAGCCCGGATTCAACCTATTCATGAGAGTGTGAGAGAATTCGAATGCATACCCTGACGCCCGATTCTAGGCAGCGAAAATCGGCGGGACTACATCGGATGGCCATGTCGCAAGGATTTATTTGCTAATCCTGCGTGCGAGCATTGGCAATGGTGTGCCAGACGTCCATATTGGGGTCAACACCCGGTGGGTCGCCGTCCGCATTTGAACCCGACTGAGCCAGCAGCGCCCGCAATTCCGCGATTTTCTGATCGGCATGGGCAGCCGCTTTTTCGAGTTTCTGATAACGGTTGTCGATTTGTGCCTGAATGGTGCGGGCGTATTCCTGGAATTCAAGCATCGCTGCACCTGATGCGGCTTCGGTCGATCGCTTGCGGCGGATGGCGTCAGCCCGTTCGAGGATGTTGGAAGTTCGTGTGCGCTCGGGCTGTTTGGCGGGGCGGTTGCTGCGACGCATTCGACGACGCGTCGAGATGACCAGTATCGGCGTCATAATCAGCAGGGCGAGTAGGAACGGTAACGGTGTGCTGCTCGATTCAGTTGTGCCCAATAGGAATCTTGAAACGTCCATGTTCTCAATCCCTCTGATAATGTCGTGCGGCGCTACGACGAATGTGCTTTGATTGCTGCCGCAATGACCTTCCGCAGTGCGACGTCATGTTTCTTTGCGGCGGCTGCACAGTCTTCGTATTCCGGGGAGGCGGTTGTCACTTCGCCTTCGCGCGAGCCGACCTTGATGCGAATCTGTCCGTACTTCGTTTCAACGGTTCGATGTTCGCGTTGCAGCTTCGTACGCTGCATCAATCGATGCCGAATGCCAAACGTCGACGTTTCCCCGAAGATGATGCTCTCGACACGCGGCTGATCTTTCGGCTCGCAAATCACCGACAGAACCACCCCGGGCCGCCCCTTCTTCATGTATATCGGCACCGTGTAGGCATCGAGTACACCAGCATCGAGAAGGCGGTTTATACAGTGCCCAACCCACTCCCCAGGGGCGTCATCGAGGTTGGCTTCCAATACGGCGACAGTATCGGTAGCGGATTGATCAGCCGACGTGCCGACCATTGCCCGCAGGATATTCGGACGCGTTTTGCCGTCGCGCGTGCCGGATCCGATCCCGATTTGTTCGATGTGCATCGACGGCATCGCGCCGAACTCGTCGCAAAGCGTCGTCAACAGGGCGGCAGCAGTTGGTGTTAAGAGTTCGCCGGTTTCTTCGATTTGTTGAATGGGTACGCCCTTGAGAAGGATCGCGGTTGCGGGCGCGGGGACCGGCATGATGCCGTGTTCGCATTTGACCGTTCCGGAACCGACCGGCAGATGCGATGCGACGATGCGATCCGGCGCGATGATTTCGACCGCAAGACAAACCGAAACGATATCCACAATCGCATCGATAGCTCCGACTTCGTGAAAGTGAACTTTGTCGCGCGTCGTGCCATGGGCGGCAGCTTCGGCGTCGGCCAGTCGCTCGAAGACTTCCATCACGCGTTTACGCACACCATCCGATAACGTCGAATCGGCGATGATTTTTTCGATGTGGTGCAGGTGGCGGTGCGGTTGATCTTTGGAAGCATCCATGTGGACGTGAAACTTCGTCGCGGCGAAACCTTGCTTGCGGATGCTTTCGGCTTCGACGGTGTAACCGGAAACATTGAGCGCTTCGAGTTCGGAGCGTATCCGATCAATGGGCACGCCCGAATCGATCAGCGCCCCGGCCAACATGTCGCCAGCCGCCCCGTTAAAGCAGTCAAAATAAAGCACCTTCATATGCCGATTCTCCATGAACGCAGGTGTGAGTACGGCTGAAATTCGCGGACGAATAGGTCCGATTTTGAAATTCACGCCGATTTTCGGGCATTCTAGCCCAATTTGGGCGATCCCACGAGCCGTTAGAAAGTTCACGAACAGTTGTAGTATCCACCAAATCGGGCGTGTATTAAGCTTTTGGTGTTGGGTGGTTACGATTATCTCGGGCGTCCGGTTCGACGTAACCGCGATACGGTTCATTGCGCGGAGGACGCGAAATGTCTATCCCGGTCATCTTACTGGCTACTCTGGCGATGCCATCTCTTTCGGGCCTCTACATTGTTTGCCTGATTGTCGGTGGCGGGCTGCTGGTGATCTCGACTGTCTTCGGCGGCGATCATTCCGGTTCGGTCGATGCAGATCTCGATCTCGACATGGACATGGACCTCGACGTCGATATGGAAATGGACGTTGATCTCGACGGTGGTTTGGATCTCGATGGCGGCGCTGATCTGGATGGCGGTGTCGATCTCGATGCAGATGGCGTCGGGCACGATCACGAATTCGGCGGTGTTGAACATCATCACGGACTGCTCGATCTTTCGACGTGGTTTTCGGTCAGTTTCCTTGTGTACTTTGCGGCATCGTTCGGTTTGACCGGTACGGTGTTGACGCACATGACCGATGTGACGCCTCTTTGGGTTTTGCTGACTTCGTTTTTTGCGGGGCTGGGTGTTGGGCAGGGCGTTCATCAAGCCATTCGTGCGCTCAAGAGCAGCGGTGGCAATAGTCAGATTTCGATCAAAGATTTCGTCGGGCAGCCCGGTCGCGTGACGGTTGCGATCACACCGCCGTCGCGCGGTGAAGTCGGGGTTCGCATCGGCAACAGAGAGCATTACGTTTCAGCCATCGCTCAGCGTGAGGACGATTCGTTCAAACGCGGAGAGGCTGTGGCGATCGTAGACTACTCCGGTGGTCTGGCAGTCGTTGTGTCGCGGAAGGAACACGACTTTATCAATAACTCGTAGAATGGAGGCACTTATGGCATCGATACTCCTGGCGAAGTCATTTACACCGTACATGGTATTGGGCGGTGGAATACTTTTTGTGGCCATCGCGTTTGCCGCGTTTGTCGCAAAGATCATGGTTGTGGGCGATCCAAGTGAGTTGCTCGTGATCAGCGGTAAGCGTTCTGGTCCGAATGAAGGCTATCGCACGTTGATCGGCGGTCGAACGGTCGTTTGGCCGATTATCGAGCAGGTTGCAAAAATCAGTCTGCGCAACATGCAGGTCGGTCTCGAAGTGAAGGCCCAAGCCGGTGGCGGCACGATGATCCCGATCCTCGTTACGGGCGTGGCCAACGTGAAGGTTTCATCAGAACCGGACACGCGGGGCAATGCGGTCGAGCGATTCCTTAATCAACCGCAAGTCGAGATGCAGCGTGTCGCCCGCGAAACGCTCGAAGGTGGTTTGCGTGCGGTGATCGGAAAGATGACGCCAGAAGAAATCGTCGAAGATCGCGATAAGTTCGTCACCACGGTGATGAACGAAGTCACCGATGACTTTCGCAAGCTGGGTCTGATCATCGACAGTGTGAACATTCAAAACGTTCACGACGACGATCAGTATCTCGAGTCGATCGCACGCAAGGCATCGGCAGAGGTTCGCGCCCAAGCCCGTCAGTACGAAGCCCAGCGCAAAGCAGAAGCCGACATCAAAGAAGCCGAAGCAGGATCGTCTTCACGGCAAGCACAGGCCATCCGAGACGCCGAAGCGAAAGCCGCCGAAGCCTCGTCACGACAAAAGGCCGAGGAAGCCCGCTTGCACGCCGACAAGGCCATCGCCGAAGCCGACAACGATCTGCGGATTCGAAAAGCCGAACTCGCCCGGGAAGCCGCGATTAAAGAAGCCGAACGCAACAAGGCCGCCGCAGAATCGGAACGCGAACGTCTGCAAGCCACCGAGGTCGCCCAAGCCGTCGCCGATCGCGATGTCGCCCGCGCCAAAGCAGAGGGTGAAGCCGCAACCATCCTTGAAGAGGGTAAAGCCCGGGCCATGGCGATCGAGCAGATCGGTCAAACCATCCAAAAGCACCCAGAGGCACTGAAGGTCATGCTCGTCGAGATGATGCCCAGCGTCGTAACGGAAATGACCAAGACCATTCAAGGTGTCAATCTCGGCGACGTGACGGTCATCGACGGCGGAAACGGCAATGCCATTGCAGGCGCAGCAATGGGCAAAGCTCGCATGCTCAGCGAGTCAATGGCCACAATCGAAAGCGTCCTCGGCGTGGACCTGCGCGACCTGAGTCAGGCCATCGCCGGTAACATCGGAAAGAAGAACGGCGACAAAGTCACAACGCAGGAAAGCAAGTCGGTTTGAACCAAGTTCGTGCCACTGCTCTGCGAACAGCGCAAATAGAATCAACATAAGCACAGGCTCCAAGTGAGTCTGTGCTTATTTCATTCACGGGTTTGCGATGAAGATCGATTGACCGCACGCATCTACACTTGCAAAATGCAGACATGAGTGAATCAAAGCAAAGCCTCATCTCTGTCGCCAACGCTCAGCGAATCGTGCTTGATCATGTGCAACTGGTCGCTGTCGAATCAACTGATCTGATGCAGGCGTTAGGCCTGACCCTCGCGGAAGAAATTTCGTGCGACATCGATATGCCGCCGTTCGACAAGGCGATGATGGATGGGTTTGCATTGCGATCCGCCGATGCAACTGCTCCGGGTGCGACGCTCAGGGTGATCGATCATGTTGCGGCGGGAAGTTCGGCCGACGTTCCTGTCGAGGCGGGGGCGGCTGTGCGAATCAACACGGGGGCACCCGTTCCGTCAGGTGCCGACGCGGTCATTCGCATCGAAGACACGCAGTGGTCCGATGACGGCGGGTCGATCGCGCTCAAAGTGGCAGCATCGGCTGGGAAGAACATATGCGATCGAGCGGATTACCTAGCGGCAGGCACTGTCGTTTTGTCCAAAGGTATGCGTCTCGGGCCTTCGCAGATCGCCGTCGCAGCCGCTGCCGGGGCGTCGCAAGTGAGCGTCTACAAGCGACCGGTTTTTGCAGTGCTGGCCACCGGTAATGAACTTGTGGACATCGACCAAATACCAACCGGCGCTCAGATTCGCAATTCCAACACGCCGATGCTCGCCGCATTGCTCAGTGACGACGGCGTGGATGTGGTCTCTCTGGGGATCGCACCGGACGATGTGGCTGGCTTGACTAAATGCATTCAGTATGGTCTCGAATGCGACGGACTCTGCATCAGCGGTGGGGTTTCGATGGGGGCGTATGATTTCGTGCCAGAGGTGCTGACCAAGTGCGGCGTTGAAGTGCATTTTCACAAAATGGCGGCTAAGCCCGGCAAGCCGACGCTCTTCGGAACGACGGAGAAGGGAACATGCGTTTTTGGGCTTCCTGGCAATCCGATCAGCGCGATGGTTGGGTATTGGTTGCTGGTGCGACCGGCGATTGCGGCAATGCAGGGTCGAACGGGTGAGGTTCCAAAGATGATCGAAGCGCGCCTGATCGGTAATCAAAAGCAGGCTGGCGACCGCGCGAGCTATTGGCCAGCCAGCATAGAAGCGGATGAAGGTGGCCGGCTGACGGCGAGCGCGTTATCGTGGCGGGGGTCAGGCGATCCGTTCGGTATGGGAAGTGCCAATGGGTGGATCGTTCGACCGACAGGATCGCCAGCCGCCACCGATGGCGACGTGGTGCAAGTGATAATTCTGGAAAGAATCTAACTGACCGTCCCATCGGTCGGTTAATGAGATGGTCTAACGCCACCAAGGATGGGGCAGCGTTGAACGCCAGACGGAATTCATCATACTCCAAATCCAAGCGCAGCGCGAACGATGCGTCCGGTTCAACTACGCTCGCCGACGCTGAAATGACACCCACGCTTGGCAAGTGGCGATGGACGCTGACACTCTCAATCGCGTCGTTGGGCCTCTCGATCATCAGTTTCGCCCCGCACGACATTTGGCCGGCAGCGTATGTATGCCTTGTACCGTGGCTATTGATGGTTTGTTACACGATCCGGGCTCGTCGCGTTTATGTCTTCAGTTATCTGATTGGCGCTGCGTTCTTTTTCATCACCATGCGCTGGATGTTCATGGTGACCGGTATCGGTTCGATCATCCTGTTCTTAGCCCTGGGTTTTTACATGCCCTTGGTTGCATGTCCGGTGCGATACATCGTCCGGCGCAGGCGCTGGCCTTTGGCGATTATACTGCCGATCGTTTGGGTGGGCAGCGAGGCGATGCGTTCGATGTTCGTGCCGGGATTGCCGTGGCACCTGCTCGGTCACAGCCAACATCCATTCCTTGCGGCGATTCAGGTTTCCGATCTCGTTGGGGCGTATGGCGTTAGTTTCATGGTGGCTGTCGTAAACGGCATGGTAACCGATCTGCTTCTGGTGCGGATGGGTTGGCCATGCGAAGGCGAAGGTGTTGAACCGCCGAAGCATGCGTGGTTGAGCGTTGCATATTCGACGTGCGTTTTGTTGTTCGTGTTCGGTTACGGAACGGTGCAGCTTCAATCCAGTACGATTTCGGACGGGCCAATGATTGCGGTCATTCAGGGGAACTATCCGAACTTCGTTGACTTTTCGCGAAATGAACGCGAGCCTACGCATCGCGACCGAGCAGATCGTTACTTCCAATTAATCGGTGAAGCGCAATCCCAGACGCCCGACCTGTTCTTATTGCCGGAAACACCATGGCACATGCAGCTCAATGTCGAGTATCTGGCACTTCGGCGCAGGCCACCCCACGGAGCGTATCCATCCGAGTATTGCTATGAGCGATTTGGTCTGCACGCTGTCGACTACAAGACGTACATCGTAACAGGGGCAGCATCGTATATACCGACCCCGCTCGACCTTCGAGCTGCGCAGCGTCGATACAACTCTGCATATGTGTTCACACCCGAAGGCGGTGTTCCCGGACGATACGACAAGATCCACCGCGTACTCATCGGCGAGTACGTACCATTTAGGTATGGCCCGCTTCGATTCGTTTACTTATGGTTAAATCAGTTCTTGCCGTTTGGTGACACGGATTATGAGTATTCGCTGACGGCTGGCACCGAATTTACGATGTTTTCCATGAAGGCGGCATCGCAGGAAGGCAAGGCGTACCGCTTTGCGACGCCGATTTGTTACGAAAATGTGATGCCCTACATCCCGCGCAGGTTTGTCACCGGCGAAGATGGTACGAAGCGCTGTGATTTTCTCCTGAACATGAGCAATGATGGATGGTTCCCGAATTCCGGCGAGCTGCCCCAGCACCTTGTGGCATCGGTCTTTCGCGCCGTGGAAAATCGCGTGGGCGTTGCGAGAGCGGTCAATACCGGCATCAGTTGCTTTGTCGATCCGGATGGCAGGGTGCATCACCGTGTGAATAAAAATGGCGTGGTGGTGGGGCCCGATGTGGATGGTTACGAGGTCGCTAACATCAAGGTCGACTCGCGCCACAGCCTCTATTCCAGATATGGCGATATTTTTTCAGGATTGTGCCTGGTGCTTTGGGGATTATTCTACTTGGATTATGTCGGGATGCGTATTGTTGCAGGTTTCCGTCGAAGGGGAGAGCGTTCATGAGTTTCGTGAGGTTGACGTGTTGTTTGCTCGGCATTCAATCGCTTCTGTTTGCGGGTGGGTGTGCGTCGGCGGGTGGCGCCAACGTCAAGCAGACGTCCGAACGAGCGATGTCGTGCCTGCGATACTATCTTCCTTATGAGCATTCAGCGACCGCCCGCGTGCAGGCGTTGGAATCATTGGCCGAGTGCGGGTCCGACGAGGTGCTTCCCTGGATTCGCCTCGCGTTGAATGACGACGCTCCGGCAGTTCGATATGCAGCCGCCATGGCGTTGGGGCAGCGTAAGGATCGTACCGCGGAAGGATCGATCGAAAAGCTCCTCGGAAGTTCCGAAGCAAGCGACCAGATTGCAGCCGCTGGAGCGTTGCATCTGTTGGGAAATACGTCAGCATCGGGAAAAATTGCGGAGTATCTTTTCGACCGATCCAATGAAGCTGCCCGTCGACACGCCGCTTTCGTGTTTGGGCGATTGGGCGAGCCGGGTGCGAATAGAATTCTGGCCAGGGTTGTCAACGCCAAAGACCCCGGACTTCGGTCAAATGCCCTTGAGTCGATGGCCATGCTCGGGTCCAAGGAAGCGAAAGCCACGCTGGTCGCCAATGTGTACAACGGTTTGGGGCCGGAAGAAACGTTCGCCCTCACGGTGCTGGGTCGCTTGAAGGATTCCGAATACCGCCAGATTTTTGCGGACAAAATGAAAACGGCGCAGCACCTGGAAACAAAGTTGGCCGCCGCTCGGGCGCTGGGGTTGCTTGGCAGCAAGGATGGATTCGATCTTGCGCTGAACGCTTTGGGCTATAAGGCAAAAAAGGACGAGAAGAATGACCCGGCGGACAATCAAACGTTTCGCGTAAGGCAGTTGGCTGCGACGACGCTCGGAGCCATTCGCGATCGGCGAGCGGTTGGTCCACTGGAAGCGATGATGAACGATGCCGACGATCCCAGGTTGCAAATTGCGGCTGCAAAAGCCCTGATTGATATCCTCGGACCGAAGCGAAAGAATTCGCGCATGTTGTAGCCGCGAAAGTTGAAGGATTGCAATGTGATTAGACGGAATGAATTGAATGCGTTGGTTTAGCTTTGCAATTGTGGCGGTCTTTTGCCTGACAATGCACACCACGTTGGCTCAGCGGATGGCAATCTGGGGCGCGTGGCCCGATGCGATCCTCGTGACGGTCGTGTTCTTTGCGATGCACGGGCGCAAGTGGGACGCAGTGATGGCCGGCTGGACGTTGGGGTTGTTGGCCGATCTGGCCTCGATGGAGCGATTCGGTTTAATGTCGCTTTCGTATGCATCGGTCGCGCTGTGCGTGCAGTCGTCGCGCGATTGGATGTTTCGTTATCACCCGCTGACGCACTTCAGCGTAACGTTCGTTGCCGGGATTGCGATTCATGGGATTTTCTGGATATACGACACAATGCTGACAGCATCGGCGTATGCTCAGCCGTGGTCGAGTGTCGGCGGTCCGGTTGGAGTTGCGTTGTATTCCGCGATTTGCGCTCCGCCGGTGCATGCACTGTTGATGCGAATGCTGCGATGGCTCGGATTGGATGCGCCACGATATTCGCACGCGCGCTTGCGACGGATCGGGTCGCGTTCGACCGTGATGTAGTCATAGTAACCCATGCAGTCACGCGCTCTACGGTCCGACGCCCGAAGGTCACAGAAATCAAGTGGTGCCAATTTAGAAACGACACCAGGCCCTCATGTTTGAACAACGCATCAAAATTCTTTTGGCGATGATGGGATTCGCATTGGCGATTCTCGTCGTGCGTTTGATCGACATGCAGGTCGTTCACGCTCACGTCTATGAGCAACAAGCCGACCGCGCTCTGCTCTTGCGCCCCAAGACACTTCCGACGGTTCGTGGCCGCATCCTCGATCGAACCGGAAAGTTGCTGGTTTCGGACGAACCGTGTTGGGACATCGAAGTAGACTATGGTGTCCTGTCGGGCGATCCGGATTATCGCAAGGCAATGATCAGACGGTTGAAACGAAACGGCAAGTACGGCAGAAGCTCAAGTGAAAAGGACGTTTCGGTTCGATTCGACGGCGAAGTCAAACAGATGTGGCTGGACTTGGCTTTGTTCTTTGACGGTGGTGTCGATGACATGGCTAACAGAGTCGATTCGATTTGCAATCGTATCGAGGCCATCAAAGTCGACGTCGCCAAACGGCGCGGGTTCACCGCACCGATTCGCGAAGAGCGAATGGGTCATGCCGTCGTTGAAAATTTGACGGATCAGCAGCAGGTTCGGGCGCGTTCGATCTTCTCGCGATATTCCTGGGTGAAGGTCGAAGACTCGACGAAACGTGTCTACCGCGGTGGAATGTCGTTGGCGCACATCCTCGGGCGGGTCGTTCCCGTGACGGCTGAGCATATGAATTCGGACGTCTACGCAGACGACCGCCTGCGATCGCTTACCGGTACGGATCGCATTGGAGGGGCGGGTATCGAGTATTCGATGGAAGCGCAGTTGCGAGGTACACGCGGTGAATTTCACGGAACCCGAACGGGCGAAGTGCTTACATCGACGGCGCCGGTTCCGGGCAGCGATGTTCAACTGACGATACGCAGCGACCTGCAAACCCGGTTGTTTGAAATGTTTGGCGAGCAGATTGCCGAGTTGCCCTATTCGCGATCCGGGTCCATTGTTGTACTCGACGCTCAGTCGCGCGAGTGTCTTGCGATGGTTTCATACCCCTCGTATGACCCGCAAACATTTGGCGAACACTATAACTTGTTGCGCGACGACACGGTGAGAAATCCCCTCGCGTTTCGCGCCGTGGCAAGGCACTACGCTCCGGGTTCCATCGTCAAACCGTTGGTTTGTTTAGCCGGTTTGATCGAAGGACAGATTACGACATCATCTACGTTCGATTGTCAGGGAGCATTGTTTCCAAGTAAACCGGACAGATGGCGATGTTGGGCCGCGGCTGGCAGTTCGGTTCGGAGGCGGCATGGCCCTGTCGTCGCCTGGGAAGCAATCAAGTATTCATGCAACATCTTCATGTACAGCACCGGGCAACTGCTCGGCGCTAACAAGCTTACCACTTACTTCGACATGTTCGGTCTCGGCAAAGCGTCCGGTACCGGGTTGCGTGAAGAGGTTGGCGGCATCAACCCTACGCCGAGTTTTATGGCCTCAATCGCTCGCCCCATTACTCCGGGAAGCGCAAGACAATTCGCCATCGGACAAGCCGAAGTGGCGGCCACACCCGTCCAAGCCGCTAACTTAATGGCCTCCTACGCGACCGGAGAATTCCGGCACGTGTCGCTCGTTTGTAGCAACGATGAAGGGCCGGTTTGGGAGTTGCCTGGTGATCCGAATTACTGGCGCGTTATCCGCCGGGGCATGTTTGGGGTCGTTAACGATACCGATGGCACCGCATTTACGCAGGCCCGAATTCCGACCGAATCCGGGTACGTCTTGCTCGGAAAGACCGGAAGCGCAGAAGCCGTCCCCGCGCCCATTTCATACGAAATCCCATACGAAGACATCGATGGCAAAACCGGTATCAAGTTGGTGTTTGCCAACACGAAGAGTGACGCCATTGGATTTTTCCTGCACGATTATCCGGATGCGACGTTCGATCCGCGCGATATCGAAGTCGCCGATCGTTGGCCCACATCCATGACAGCAGAAAATGGGCGTAAGCATTCGCATGCGTGGTTCGTCGCCTATCTTCAAGAGTGCGATGCGGCGGGCCAACCGCTCTGGGACAAAAAGCCTTCGATCGCCTTTGCCGTGATGGTCGAATACGGCGGAAGTGGAGGGCGGGTGAGTGGGACGATCGCGCAAAGAGTTGCCGACGTGTTGTTGAATGTGTTGGGACCCGACCTTGATCCGGATTTTTCGACTTCAACCGATCGTTTCAGGGACGGTTCAGAAGCAGTCTCCGATCGCGAGACGTCACCATGAGGCGACCGGTCTACGATCTCACGCAGCCCGGCTGGGTGATCGCGGTGGCGGTTGCGATTCTCGTTGCCATGGGTTTGGCCGCAATCTGCGCGTCGAACACGGTTCCTGTGGGGGGGCGCAATGTCTCCAGCGCAGTGATGGCCGGTAAACAAGCGGGCGTGGCAGTGGCCTGTCTGGCGTTGTCGATCCTCATTCTCCGCATCGGATACATGCAGTTGGCGCGCATGTCGTATCCGATTTTTTTCATTTGCCTGATCTTGTTGCTGCCGATGATCGTCTCAAAGTATTTTGGATTCACCTTCGGTGGTTTGGTCCCTGAATCGCGCGGTGCGTTTCGTTCGATTCGATTGCCCGGGTTTTCGCTGCAACCGTCGGAGTTCATGAAGGTCAGCTACATCTTGGCGATGGCGTGGTATCTACGGTTTCGCAAAAACTATCGAACAATCGATGGATTAATGCTGCCGATTCTCTTTTCGATCATCCCGATGGTTCTCATCCTTTTTGAACCGGACCTGGGTACCGTGCTGCTGTTTATTCCTGTACTCTTTGGAATGCTTTTTGTCGCAGGGGCAAGAATCAAACACCTCGGCGCGATCATTCTGCTCGGTATGGTAGTCGCGCCGTTTACGTTCATGAAGCTTCATTCGTACCAAAAAAGTCGCATCATGGCCGTAGCACTTCAGTCAAAAACGTTCCGCGCCAAGATCGAAGCAGACCCGGAAAAGTATGCGTTTACAGGCGTAAACAAGCGCGAGGCTCAGGAATGGGAAGTTTCTTCGGGAATGCAACTGGTTCGCTCCAAAGCCGCCCTGGGTAGTGGAGGCGTTTTCGGTCAAGGCTGGGGCAAAGGAACGTACGTTGAATACAACTTCCTGCCCGATCGGCACAACGATTTCGTCTTCGCCATAGTCGGGCATCAGTGGGGGCATCTCGGATGTTTGCTTGTTTTGGGATGCTACGTGGCAATCGTCATAGCCGGCGTTGAGATTGCCTCAGTGACGCCCGAACCATGCGGTCGGTTGTTGGCGATGGGGGTCGTGTGTTTGATTTCGGCGCAAACGGTCATCAACGTGGGGATGACAGTTGGGTTGATGCCAATTACCGGTATGACCTTGCCATTTGTGAGCTATGGGGGGAGTAGCTTGATGACGAACTTCGTAGCAACGGCACTGCTGATCAGCGTATCGCAGAACCGTCCGTTCTCGCTCGCCCGAAAACCCTTCGAGTGGGGCGATCGCGGACATTCGATTCAGTCCTAGAATTCGACTCTGATGCCTTCAACCGAGATGGCGCAAAAGACCACCACCGCCACTCGGTGCCATACAAAACACCACCGAATCGCTACGCTGAAAACTTAATTGGTTTCACGCGAATCTATACGGCGCGAACGTTTGTGGCTTTCGGGCCTTTGTCGCCGTCGGCCAGTTCGAATTCAACTTCAGCGCCTTCGTCGAGGCTTTTGTAGCCGTCGCCGGTGATGGCACTGTAGTGTACGAATACGTCAGCGCTACCGTCTGATGGAGTAATGAAACCGAAACCCTTGGTCGAATTGAACCACTTGACCGTGCCTTGCATGATAAAACCTCTACCATCTGGGACATCGGGCCGGGGCATGATGAAACAAACGTTGCTTCTCGGGAAGTACAGCTTCCGGCATCCGATGTATCGATGGGTAAAAGTATCCAAGATCGAGACAGATGCGTCAAGCGTTTGTACAAACCGCAATCAAACGAGCCATCCGCACGCTTTATCAACGGCGGATGGCTCGAGAATCGTCGCTTCATTTTGAGTATTCAGAATCTACGGACCGGTCAGTAACGCTTCCAACGCCGCGAAGTCTGCAAGATCCACGATGGCGTCACCGGTCAGATTCAAAGCCTCGCATCCGCCGCCAGCAGGCAAGCCAAAACACGTCTGGAATGCGGCGAAATCGATCAAATCGACGCTGCCGTCGATATTGATGTCTCCATT
Source organism: Alphaproteobacteria bacterium (assembly GCA_028285105.1). Classification (GTDB taxonomy): domain Bacteria; phylum Planctomycetota; class Phycisphaerae; order UBA1845; family UBA1845; genus UBA1845. The sequence goes on along the minus strand of JANQQE010000011.1, from coordinate 406,057 downwards.
TCCGTATGGCACACAGGCGTCGGAGGGCTCATCGCACCAGCTTGAACCGTCGCAGGGGTCCGAACCGGCGATGCAACCTGTTCCGCTGTCGCATGATTCGACACCGTTGCAGAATTCTCCGTCGTCGCAAGCAAGAGGGCCTGAACCCACGCAGGAACCGCCACTGCACGAGTCGACCGTTGTACACGCATCGCCGTCGTCGCATGGATCGGTATTATTGACAAACACGCAACCGCTACCCGAATCGCATGAATCGTCGGTGCAAGGATTGGTGTCATCGCACACCAACGGGGATGAGCCGACGCACGAACCACTGTTGCACTGATCCACTGTGGTGCATGCGTCGCCATCGTCGCACGAATCTGTATTGTTCGTAAAGATGCACCCGCTTCCGGGATCGCATGAATCGTCGGTACAAGGATTCGTATCGTCGCAGACCAGAGGGTTTGAACCGACGCACGATCCACCGCTGCACGAGTCCACTGTCGTGCAAGCATCTCCATCGTCGCACGGATCGCTGTTGTTGGGATTGATGCAACCCAGGACACCGTCGCACACGTCGTCGGTGCAGGGATTGCCATCTTCGCATTCACTGTCCAACGTGCATCCGCAGTCGCCGATCGACAAGGCGGCTTCGTCAGTGAAGATGATGCAATTTGGACCAATCACCAAAATGCGCAGGGAATAGTCACCAGCGTCAGCCAGTGAGGCAGGATCAACGGTTAAAGTATCCGTCAGCGCTCCGGAAATGTTACCACCATCGTTCAAAGGCGATCCATCTTTATGCCATTGAACGAATGAACTGAAGCCTCCCGGGACGTTATACGTTGCGGTAAACGTTGCGACCTCGCCGTCATTCACGCAATCGTCGGTCGGTTGCCCTGTAATGTTGGCGCCGGCGATCTCGACCTCGGTGGCATTGCTTTCGACCAGATTACCGCACGCATCAAGCACCGTGCAGACATATCCCGGACTGTTGGCCACTTCAGCGGTACTGACGTTGGTGAGGCTGAGGGTTCCGGTGGTAGCACCCGAAATGTTGCCACCATCAACCAGAAGGACACCGTCTTTGCGCCATTCATAAGTTAGGTTGTCGCCAACGGTGCCCACTGGAATGAGTTCAGTTTCGCCGGTACATGCGCTGATGAGTGTGGGCGGTTGAGCCGTAATACCGACGGGATCGAAAACGGTAAGCGAAACGCTGTCGCTCAATAGCGTTCCACACTCGTTTGTGATTTCGCAGTAGTATGCGCCCTCGTCGTTGGGATCGACGACACCGTCGATCGATAGCGTGTTCGTGGAGCTGCCGCTGATGCCACCGCCATCGACAAGTATGTTGTCGTCCTTGAACCACTGATAACTGATCGGTTCTCCACCTGTTCCAACTGTCGAAAACTGTAGATTGCTGCCTGGGCACCCTTCAGCCGGCTGGGGTTGAGGAGCAACGGTCGCGCCAAAGCAGGCGTCAATGCCAATGTCGTCGATGAACCAGTCATCGAAACCGGCATTTGATGAAATTCCGCGAAAGCGCAAACGGAAATTGTCATGAAGCGCATCTGCGGGCAGTTCAAACGAATCGAATGCGTATGGGTCTGAGTCCGAACCGCTGCCGGGATAGGTTGCGATAACATTCCACAATTGCGAAGCGGCGAGATATTCGACGATTAAGTCTTCGCCGTTTTCCGGTGAATTGCCCGTTCCTGTTCGTTGCCAGAAGTACGAAATGTCGAGCCCCAGCGGTACCGACGTATCAATGATGGCCGAACGAATTTGATCGCTTCCGTCGATGTTTAGCGAATTGGAAGCGCTGGGTTCCCCGCTGCCTGCGCTGTTACTTTCCGCGCCGTCGATGCCCGTCCATTTGCTTGGATCGAGCGTCGTCGACGGGAAGTCGTCGAAGAACGGAAGTATTGCGACACCCGATTCAAACGGACTAAGGCAACTGCGCGAATCGCGATGGTTGATGATGTCCGGTATTGTAAACGAGGCGTTGAAGTTATTTGCACACGTGATGCTGGGGTTCATCGTGTGTGACGGGCAGCTGCAATGCAGGGCGCTCCAATTGTGGCCAAGCTCGTGAGCGGAAAGGTCGGTGGCACATGCAAAACTGCCGCTGAAGTCCGATTCGACTAGGCTGAAACCCAATCCCGATGTCAGACTGGCGCAAATGGTACCGGGCCAAGCGACACCGATCGTGGGCGCTTGCAGATTCTTTCCGGTGAATAAATGCGCGATATCACGTGCAATATTCGTATGGTTGTTTAGCCATCGCGATCTGAACTGGTCGAGCAGCGTTCCGGCATTGTTGCTTGTGTAAACCTGCGTCGTGCGGACAAGAATGGTGTTGATCTGATGGGTGATTCCGACTTGCGTCTCATACTGAACGTTCATGGCGTTGATGACGGTACCAATGCGATTTTGAACATTGGCGACACTTCCATAGTCCTGGAAGTATTCAAGGTCGGCATCGCAGGCCACATCCGTGACGCAAATACCTCCGCCACATCCCGATCCGCGTGAACCATTCTCAGCGCCTTGATCTGCAATTCTTTCGACAACCGCTTCTTCAAGCGTACCGCATGTGCGTCCATGGGGCAGCGTACTGCCTGAGCGATAAACGACATGTTCAAATGCATCTGCCCCAGCAACGCGCCCGCGCAAGGGTTCGACCCAGAAAATGTTGTCATTGTCAGCGACGATCTTTGCCGACATACCTTCGTCGGAGTAACCGCCCGCCACAACGCTACCGGGAACTTCGGGCATGGTTCCGCGAAACGTTCGGATTGCGCCCATGTCAGCTTCTTCAAGACGGCCGTCACCCAAGTCAACAAGCAGTTTATAATCGTGGGAGAAAACGCGATGAGGCGATAGGACGATTTCGCGATCTGCGTCGTCGATTTGAAGCACCATGGAGGTACTCCGATTTTGCTCGTTGGCCAAGTCAAGGCGTTGAATACTGAATTCGCGCAGTCCGAACTCCTGCGATACGAGTGGCATGAGCAATTCGGCTCGTTCCTTGGAAACGCGCTCTGCATTTGCGTCATTGGGCTGAGTCAGCGCCGTTACGGCAACACTGGCGAGGAATAGCAATGCGAAAGATGTTGAGTGGTTTCTGAGGTTTAGAAACATGCTTATTCAGTCTCCGAATGGTTGTCTTGGTGAATTCCAAATTCGTTCAAATTGAGCCGCACCAAAGCCTCGGCCAATCGATGCGCGAACCGCGCATACAAACCGAGTTACTCGGAATACCGAGTCGCCCGGTTAGGTTATAAGAGTCCAGACTGGTTTTATCGATTGATGATCGGTTGACGCGCGCTCTGTCCCTGAATCAGAATTGCCGGTCAACAGCGAAGACCATCACACACCTACATGCATTGTATTGGAGGCGCAGGTGTTGTTACAAGCGTGCATTTGCAGTCTTTGGCCGATAAACGACGTATCGTGTATCCGAAGTGTATCTTTAATGCCGCGGACGGATTGCCGCGCCTCAGGGGCCGTCCACGAGAGGCGCATAAGGCGTCCAATCAAAAAGATTGACCATGTCGTCGGTGTCGTCAATATTCGCACAGGCGCACACATTGACAACGGCGACATTGCTCCCAAAGCACTGCGTAAATCGATGAAGGTCTGCCAGGTCGATGTCGCCGTCCTCATCGATGTCGCCTGGTGAATTGCAAACGCACGAATCGAGAACAACATTGACGGGCTCACTGAACGTGACACAGTTCGGTCCAATGGCCAGCGCCCTCAACGCATATTCGCCTTCGTTTGCAACGGAGGCTTTTTGGATTGTCAGCGTGTCCGTAAACGCCCCGGAAACATTGCCACTGTCAAAGAGTGGAGCATCGTCCTTATGCCATTGTCGGAAGATTGAAAGTCCGCCGGCATCAGGGGTGGCTGTCAACGCAATCGTGTCACCTGCTTCGACGCAAACGGGTGTTGGCTGAACAACAAAACTGGCGTTACCAACGGAAAACGTCGCAGATTCGGATTCCTCCGAGCCACCGCAACTGTCGGCGACGACGCAACTGTAATCGCCGATATCCGATGCGCTAATGTCGAGAATGCGAAGTTGCGCGGTATCGACATCTTCAATTAATCCGGGCATTTCAACCAGCGGTATTCCGTCCTTCTGCCACACGTATGAAACGTTGTCGCCGACGGTTTCTATCCCAAATACGACTGTATTTCCCGCACAGGTCTGTGAGAGACCTGTTGGTTGTTGGGTGATCGCCACGGGTTCAAACAGACTGAGCAAGGCAGAGGCGCTCTCAGTGGAAATGCAACCTGAATTCACGACGCAGGTGTAAGAACCCACATCTGACGCATCTACGTTTGTGAGGGTCAAGTTGGCTGTTGCTGTACCATTGCCATCGACGCCTTCGACAAGCGGAATGCCGTTCTTCTCCCATTGATAGGCAAGTCCTCCAAGTGGCGAGCTGACTGAAAAAACCGAGCTGCTACCGGGACATACGGATTGATCTGTCGGTGATGTCAGTGAACCCGCCAATTCATCCAACTGGCATTCGTCCAGAACCTGATTGAAATCGCAATCGCTGCCAACAAGCTCGCACTCATCCGGCACGAAACTCTGATTGCAGTCGTCGCTGGTCATGTTCAGAATGTCGCAATCGTCCGGGACGCCATTTGAATTGCAGTCGGTTTCACACTCATCCGGGAAACCGTTGCTGTTGCAATCGGTGCTTGTCTGGCTTGCGACATCGCAGTCGTCGGGAATGCCTGACGCATTGCAGTCGCCTTCACATTCATCTGGGAAAGAGTTTTCGTTGCAGTCCAGGCTGGTCCCCAAGCTGACGTCATCCGAATCGTCAACGCCATTTTCATTGCAATCGAAAGGATTGATTCGCAAGTAGTAAACGTCCTGCTCGCCATTGAAGGTTGCTGCGTAGGCGACGCCCACGCCAATATTGTCAGAGACCATGTCGTAATAGTCGCCCAGCTTGTCCTGGTTTGGATATCCCAAGCTTTGGTCGAACGAAGGACTGACTGGGATATTCTCGGCCCATGTAACGCCTCCATCCGAAGACGTTGCATAGTAAAGTTCGGATCGGCTGTCATCCGGGAATTCGCGCGTATCGTTAAAAACGACATCGATGCGTCCATTGGGTGCGACAGACATCGTTCCAAACCATTGAAAAGCATTTGTTGAAAGCGCGTCGTCGTTGACTCGAACCGGCGGGTCCCAATTCAGTCCGCCATCCGTACTGCGTGCGAACATGACATCCAGCGGATCAGGTCCGGGAGGATCAACCGACCCTAGAATATAGACGTATCCATGCGTTGGCCCGTTAGACCGATCCACACTGATATTCATTTGCCCCAACAGGCCAGCGGGGTTCACGCCTCCTGAAGACGTATCGCCACCAATGAAGGGCGTTGTAAAGACTTCGAATACCGGCGTTTCAAGGGAGTTTTGCGCGTTTGAGGACTTGATGACTTCAGCATTGTTGTCAGAAGCACGACCGGAAATGTACAGTTCCCCATTCGGGCCAACATCGAGTTGGCCATGTCTTGGACCGAGAGGAAGCTGTATCGGTACGATGTAGGTTAATCCATTATCTACCGATCGAGTAAAGATATTTATTCCGCAACAACCACCTATGAAACTCCAGGATGTGTAGACATTGCCTCGCCCCGGGCCATTTGTGTGGTCAACGGTCATCCAGGCTTTGTCGCCGCCAAAAGCAAAAATTCGGGGCCCCCATGTGACACCACCGTCGTATGATCGAAACATGTCGCATTCTAGATTAGAATTTAAGCTGTAATAATAGAACACGCCCTCCGGACTGACGTTCAGAACCGGATCACTTCGGAACAGTCCAGATTCGATCGATCCTGGAAACGTCCAGGTTTGGCCACGATCGTGGCTATAAGCCCAACCGGCTTGTCGAAAATTAGAGGCCACCGAATCAAACTGCCGCCAACCGATGACCACTTCGTTTGGATTGAGAGGATTGACAGCGATCGAAGGCTCGTTTGCGGCGTCTCCCTGTCTGTTGGCACCCAGTGCATTGACATTGACTTGCACCGAAACGTACGGTCCGCGAGAAAAAGTTTGCCGTTGTTCCACGGTTCCCGATTCGCGCAGCTGCCGATTGGGTAGGTACGCATCATCGGGTTTTTCGCGATTGTCGAACTGGTCGATGTCGAATTGAGGCGCAGGTTGATATGTGTCTTCACCGGTATCGGCCATCAATGGCATTGACAGAAAGTTTGAAACGGCAGCGGTCGTAGAAAGGATGCAGCCAATGGTCCATAGCGACTTGCACATGGTTCGGTTCCAGGTTGAGATGACGGGTTACCGTCTTGAATGCCCGGTGGTGCTACCCTCAGGCTAATGGATCGCCAATCGGCAAGTCAACGAATAAGGGTAACAATCCCTGGACGATGTCTGAATTTGTATGGGCTTGTTCGGGTGCAATCGCCTGTTACATTGTTTTGCAGATCATGAGGCGGTTTGCAGATCAAGAGGCCTGTTGGTTGAATTTCATGTCGGAATCGAATGTGCAAGGTACCCAGTGGAATCACGCCGCGCGGCATGAACTTGCGCGCCTTCCGACGCCCATCGAATCGAGTTCGTACGGGTGGGGTTCAAGTCGGTTGTTCGTCAAGCGCGATGACTTGACCGATTGTCCTATGTCTGGCAACAAGCTCCGCAAACTCGAATACCTGGTGGGCGATGCGCGGGCGCAGAATTGCGATACGCTGGTGACTTGCGGTGGCGTGCAGTCCAACCATGCGCGGGCGACGGCGATCGTTGCTTGTCGGCTGGGATTCGATTGTGTCTTGGTGCTTTCGGGTGATGAGCCGAATGACTGTGATGGAAATTTACTGCTGGCGAAAATGAGCGGAGCGGACGTCCGAATTCACGCCGATGCAGATGGCGACGCGCGGGCAGTGCGAATGCACAAAGTTGCCGATGAACTTCGCGAAAAAGGTAAGCGGCCGTACGTGATCACCTCGGGCGGTTCTGACGACATTGGCGTTCTCGGGTACGTTCGAGCTGCGCAGGAGATCGCCGAAGGTTTGCCCAGGGCTGCGCCCAATGTTTCTACCGTTGTCGTACCGGTGGGAAGTGGCGGTACATACGCCGGACTGCTGATCGGTGCGAAGCTTTTCGGTTTGCGCACTCGCATTGTGGGTGCGACAGTCGATGGCACGCCTGAATCCTGGCTTTCGACTTTGGATGGCTATCTGAAGCGATGCGTCGAACGCTGGCACTTCGACATTCAGGTTGAAGACATGAACGTCGATTTGATTTCGGCTGCCGGAAAAGGATATGCAATGAGCAGTGATGCCGAAATCAAGTTCATTGCCCGTTTTGCAAAATCGACTGGCGTGTTTCTCGACCCGGTCTACACCGGCAAGACGCTGTTTGCATTCGATCGTTCGGTTATCGAAGGTCAGATCGAACCTGACGGCGACGTACTGTTTGTACATACTGGGGGCGTGTTTGGCCTCTTTCCAAAACGGGAGCTATTCAACCAATTCATCCACTAATTTTAGCCAATGGGATCATTGAATATGAGAAGCCTGATCGTTGCCATGTGTCTGCTGTTGGTGCTGTCCGTCGTTCCGGCAAAGGCCCAAGATGTCAATTACGAGAAGTACGTGCTGGACAACGGTATGACCGTCATTCTGCACGAAGACCATTCGCTGCCAGCCGCCTGCATCAACATCTGGTATCGCGTCGGTGCCAAGGATGAGGCTGTCGGGCGTTCGGGATTCGCCCATCTGTTCGAGCACCTGATGTTCATGGGCACTCGGCGAGTACCGGGTGGTGACTTCGATACCTTGATGGAATCCGGTGGTGGATGGAACAATGCGACGACCAGCGATGATCGCACCAACTATTTTTCGATGGGTCCGGCAGAGTTATTGCCCATGTTGTTGTGGCTTGATGCGGATCGCCTCGAAGACCTTGGCAAGGAGATGACCCTTGAGAAACTCGACAAGCAACGGGCTGTCGTGCGCAATGAGCGCCGCCAAAGTGTCGAGAACGTTCCCTACGGAAAAGCCAATCACGCCATCTACCAGATCATGTACCCCGAGGGGCATCCGTATCACGGAACGGTCATCGGTTCGCATGAAGACTTGGAAGCGGCTACGGTTGACGATGTAAAGAATTTCTTCGCAAAGTATTATGTGCCGAGCAATGCGTCACTTGTGGTGGCAGGCGATTTTGATTCCAACGAAATCAAACCGCTTATCGACCGATTGTTTGGAACACTGCCGCGCGGGTCTGAAGTGATTCATGCAGAAGCGGCACCGGTCAAGATGGATGGCGTCAAGAAGCTTACTTACACCGACAACGTCCAAAACGCACGGACACATCTTGTCTACCACAGTCCGGCCCGCTTCCAACCAGGCGATGCCGAAATGGACCTGGCCGCCGACGTTCTCGCTTCGGGCATCTCAAGTCGGTTGTATCAGCAGTTGATCTATAAGAACGAACTCGCCACAGACGTCAGCGCCTATCAGGCGTCGTCGCTGCTGGGATCGTTATTCTACATCGAAGCAACGGCCAAACCCGGCGTCGAGTTGCGAGCGATTGAAGATGCGATTGACAATACCGTTGCGACATTTCTCGAGGATGGACCGACCCAGGAAGAACTTGAGCGACTCAAAGCCCAACTCGAGTATCAAACCGTTTCCGGTTTGCAGTCCATTCTCACCAAAGCCGATCGGTTGAACATGTACGATTTCTATTTCGGCGAACCCAACTCATTCAAGACCGACCTTGATCGATACCGAAACGCAACACCCAACTCGGTTCGCGATGCGGCACGAAAGGTGCTGACGCCCGACGCCCGTTTGGTGATGCGGGTCATTCCCGAGATCAAGACACCAGACGAAAACCCCAGAGAAACAAGGCCCAATGCGGTGTCTGCCAAGGCGTTCGATCCGCCCACCCCGTCGTCATTCGCACTCGCAAACGGTGTACAAGTGCATCACTGGCAGCGCAGCGAATTACCGCTTGTCGAGCTTCGATTCTTGTGGCCAAGCGGTTCTGATTACGATCCAGAGGACAAGTCAGGTCTGTACTCGTTGACGTCCAAGATGCTGAACGAAGGTGCAGGAGATTTGAGTGCGATCGAGTTTTCAGATCGACTCGATACATTGGGTGCAAACTTCTCGGTCGGGAGCGGTCACGAATCGACGACGGCGCGATTGTCGGCGCTGGGGCGAAATCTTGAGCAATCGCTCGACCTCGCAGCCGACGCCATTCTTCGACCGCGATTCGACGAAGCCGAATGGAATCGTATTCATCGTTTGCACATCGAGCAGTTGAAGCGACGAATGGACTTTCCGGCCGCTGTCGCGTCGCGGGTTGGCATGCGAATATTCTTCGGGGACGCCCATCCGTACAGTCGGAGCAGCGGCGGATCGGTTGAGACGGTCGATTCGATTGCAATCGCCGATGCCAAGGCTTGGCACAGTACGATGTTCGGCAGCGACAATGTCGTCATTCTCGCGGCGGGCGACATCTCGACTGACGATCTTAAGTCGAAGTTGGAGAAGCGATTTGGAAATTGGAAGGCTGCAAACGCGAATTCGACGAATGCACCTGACTACGGACAAACTGGCGATCAGCCGATGCGCTTGGTGTTGGTCAATCGCCCCGGCGCGGTGCAAACGGTGGTGTCGTTCTACATGCCGGCACCAGCTTACGATTCGCCCGACCGCAACGCGCTCGATCTTTTGGGAACGATTCTCGGCGGCAGTTTCACAAGCCGGTTGAATCAAAATCTACGCGAAGACAAAGGGTACACCTACGGTGCTCGTTGCAGCTTTACAATGAATCCCAGCGTCGGTTACTTCACCGCGTCGGCAAGGGTTCGAGCCGACGCCACCGGGGCATCGATCAGCGAGTTCCTCAATGAATTCAAGGCGATCCGAAGTGGCGATGTCTCCGGTCAAGAAACTGCAAAATCGCAGGCGACTGTCCGAATGCAAACCGTTCAATCGTTTGCGGGGTTGGCTGGGTTGCTTGGTGTCGCGGCAGATCTGGTGCGCAACAACCGACCGTTGACTGAGCTATCAAGCGACCTTGCCGAGATCAAGAAAGTATCAGCGGACCAACTCAACAAGATGGCCCATGACGCGATCGCACTGGAGAATGCGGTGCTGGTTTTGGTTGGCGACAAGGAGACGATCCTGGAACAACTCAAGGGACTCAACCTTCCCGCTCCCAAAGAATACTCACCCGAAGGCAACCCAATGTAGCCAGGTTGGCGTGCGATACTGGATTTGTTTTCATATGCGGATAACGATTCAAGTCAGACCAAAGTGAAGTGGTTATTAATCTTGGCCCGCCTTACTGATTGAAGGAGTATCGTTTCCCCTTAAATATCACAGTTCAGAAAGTGGTAATGCAATTATCACAATGACGCCTTGAATGTGCGCATATCTGAATTAATCGTACAGAGAATTCCCGATAGGCTTGGCCAACGCCGCCCGCTAGCATGAACTCAGTTCAGCAAGATTCCCCCTTAATCTTGTAGGAGGCATAGAGGCGGCATGATCTCGCAAGCTCCCCACATGACGTTGCAGAATACGTCGGAAGAACTGGAAAATTCGGTGCTGGGTCGAGCATGTGCATTCGCACTGTTCTCGATCGTCGTTTTTGGAGGCTGGTTGGCGACTTGGGCCCTGATCTTTGGATTCGGTTTGGTGTTCATGGTCGTTGCAATTGTCGGGTTGGTGGCGTTGGCGATGGTCCCCGTGGCTGCTCGCAGAAAATCGCGAACTATTCGTCGGCCCAGGCGAAACATCCAACGGCAGGATCGAATCGGTTTTCGCGAACTGGTACGGTTAGCTGACTAGCGAAGCCCGCCTGTCGCAATCTGAAGTTGGATTGATTGATTCGCGATCCTAGTTCTTAGGCTTCGCAGCGGATGCGGGTCGTTCGAGCATGTCCGGGAAGCGTTTCGGAATCGAGCCTTCCGGCGCATCGCCCGCAGCCCGTCGCAGGTTTGGCAATCCAAACTGCTTCAATCCGATGTAGTATTCCACATACCCAAGCAGGAATCGGAGGCGGTAATCTTCCTTGTTCTTTAGCTGCTCTTCGAGTTTGGCCCGACGAACGTCGATCAAGTTGGCGTCGGGAATAAACGTCGTCAAATCAAAATTGAGATAACCAAACGCCGGGTAGAGTTCGATCGCCCGTACAAGATGTCGATAGGCTGTCATAAATTCGCCGGCTGCGAATAAGGCATGGGCATGACCAAGTCGCGGCATCGCCTCATTGTGAGCCTTTCGAGAAGCCATTTCGTATAGCTGGGCGGCTTGGTAATAGTTGCCTTCAAGAACGCGCTTCTCGGCATCTGCAATGAGTTGCGCACTTGACGTTTGTTCAGTGCTTGCAAGAGTCGAAAGTGATTCGGTAGTCGCCCGGTCAAGAATGGACTGCGCACGCGACATTTGATTCTGCATCTCACCGTCACCAGGCGCGTCCGTCACGTTGGGTTTGGATTGGAGCTGCTCAAGCAAGCTGTTAGCGGCTGCGATTGAGTCCGGTGTGTAGGACTCAAATCGTGCGGCACGGTTTCCGGCTGCAATCGTATCGATGTCGATCGATCCCTCACCGTAAGCAGTTGTTGCGCCTGCTGGCATCGATGCGTTGGCCGGTCGCGTCAACGTAGACGGTTGAATCATGTTGCCCGATTCTCCAGATTGAATCGCAAGATACCGCGAATCATCCGGAAGCGTTCTGCCTGTGAGTGGGTCGCGTCGCTGATTAGTCAGCGCCGATTGAAACAGGCGGGGCGCGACCGATGTCGGCGAAATCAGTTCATTCGATGCCGTCAACATTTCTTCGCTGTTGGGCCGGCGGAGCGGATTGTCAATTGAGCGCTGCGAACGTCCCAACGGTGCCGTTTCGCGAAGAAGCGAATCGGTACTTTCGCCGTAAGGATTGACGTAAGGGTTCTGGTACACCGGCGTGCCTGACAATGAGAATCGATCGCGGGCATTCGGAAAAAGCGGGCTAGACTGAAGAGCGGATGTCTCGCGGGTCAGGCGGAGTTGATCAAGTGAATTCGAATAACCCGAAAAATCGGCCAACGGAGTCGTTCCGGGAATCGTTGCATTCGGAGCCGTTGGGTTGATGTTGTACTGATCGGCAAGCGTGTTGAAACCATAGAGGCGTGAGTTGGATGGCAAGGATTGGCGCGTCGGCGCGAAGTAGTTGTTGGCGGGTATCGACGATCCGATCTGATTCAACCCCGCACCGATGGCCCCGGCATTGGCGACGGTTTGCGTTCGATTGAAATAGGGATTGGTAACGCCGATCGCGCCGTAACCTGTGATCGAATTTAATCCGACCGAATCACGCTCAAAGTTGGCCAGAACCGTCGAAGGAAGTGTAGAAAACAGACTGAACTGATTGCGGACCGGCGAGAATCCTTGAAACGCCGTGCCGCGCGTGGTGTTTCCGGTGATATACAGATTCGACGTGTTGAACAGATTACGAGGAGTGGCAGTGTTAATGCCCCCGGACCCCACCTGGTTGTTCGCATCGAGGAGACGGCCGTCGCTTCCTGGGGCCAATTGCGCGAACCCACTTGACGTCGTCAAAAACAATCCGATCAACAAAGATACCGCAGTGGCAACCGTTCGATTCATCGCGTCGAATTCTCCTGCCTAGACAAGTTGCCAACAGTTCGAGGTCTACTAAGTCAATCGGTTCAATCATTGGCCTTGCTACAGTATATGTTTATGCTCGTATCCGAACCATCATGAGCCGTCTCCGTGTGGCAAGACGGACGAAAACGCCAATGAAATGGGTTGGCGCGGTACGAATGGGCTTGGCAGCAATGGAAAAATGTCGACGACATTATAGATTTCGACGGGCGCAGCGAATTCGTTCGTCGGCTGACTTCGACCGGATTTTCAAGCGTCGGTGTTCGGTGCATGTCTCGGCGCTCGGTCTTTACATCGATGCCAACGGACTGGGGTTTGCGCGGTTGGGCGTTCGTATTGGCAAGCGGGCAGGCAGAGCGACGCAACGTGTTCAGGCGAGGCGGCGATTGCGCGAAGCCTTTCGACGCATTCAGCATGAGTTACCGCCGATGGATTACATTGCAGTCATTCGAACAACGACACAGTCGTCCGCCGAGTATGAAGAAATACTGGCCCAACTCGCCCCCGGGGCAAATAAGAAGTTTCTCGCGATGCGTAGTACATCCTGACGCACCTCAACTCTTGGCGATGGCGGTCCCCGCGACCCAGGCGCTCGACCACGCCCATTGAAAATTAAACCCGCCGATTCGTCCGTCAACATCGAGAATCTCTCCGACGTAATACACACGCGGACAACTCCGCGATTCGAGCGTTGTGGGATTTACGTCTGAGAGGGAAACGCCACCTGCCGTCACTTCGGCGAACTTGTATCCACGTCCGTCGACGACATCGAGCGGCCAATCCAGTAGGGCGGCTACAACCTTCTTGCGGTTCTGTTTCGATAGCTGTGACATCTGAATGGTCGCATCGACGTTCAATGTTTTGAGAATCAAATGGGCGATGCGGTTGGGCAATTGTCGCCCCAAAGCTGTGACCAGTTGGGCTTTCGGTTGATCGTTTGTAAATGCCAAAAACCACTCGCCAAGCCTTGCCGAATCGAACCCTGGCAAGAAGCTGATTCGGACTTCGGCGCGTTTTGCTTCGGCGATGGCACGATGCCAGTGTCGAGAAGCATCCAATGAAACAGGTCCACTGATACCGAAGTGAGTCCATAGCAACTCGCCCGAGACACGCACTGTGTTTTCGCCCGGCTTGACGACCGATATTGTCGCCGGGTGTGAGATACCGGAAAGTTGGGAATGAAAATCGCCACCGAGTATCAATGGATCGAGCCCGGGCGTCCGCGGGATCAACGTCGCCCCAAGTTTTTCAGCCAATTCATATCCAAACCCATCGCTGCCGGTCTTGGGTAGCGATTTGCCACCGGTCGCCAGAACGACGCGATTGGCGGAGACTGTTGCGCCGGATGTTTGAATTCTGAAGCAACCCTTGTCGCGATGAATGTCGGTCACACGACAACCGCACATGATGCGAACGTTGAGTCGTTCGGATTCCGCAAGCAGGGCGTCGAGAACCGTCTGAGCCTCGTTGGAAACCGGAAAGAGTTTCCCCATGCTGCCTTCTTCCTGAAGTTTGACACCGATGGACTCGAAAAATTTCACGGTTCGATCTACGGACAGGGCGTTGAGGACGCGCCGTACGACGTTCGGTTTGCCGCCCCAGAAATCGGAATGGCCGACGTTGCGGTTGGTAACGTTGCATCGACCGCCACCGGAAACGAGAATCTTCGCACCCAGCTTAACCGCACCGTCCAGGATCAGGACCGAAAGCGACGGGTTCTGCTGCGCGCAAAAGATCGCCGTCGCCAAACCGGCTGCTCCGCCACCAACAACAGCGACATCAGCCGACAATCCGCTCGCGGGTGTGTTTGAATTCCAATCTTCATGCATGTCGCGACGCCTTCAACCGGTTCCGATAACAACCGATCACTGCTGGATTTTCGGACGTGCGCCCGTACTTCGCCTGATGTCGCAATGGTTACCGGTACTGGTTCGATCGCGCCCGGTTACCCAAAGCGTTTCCTGTGAGCTGGGCGCATCGACCATGTCAAGAGTACCGGCTCTGCTTCCGACGTAAAGGGCATCGAGTGTCTGGCTGGAGGGTTAGATCGACGAGATATGGAACCGTGAATTGTGTCCGAAAGCTCCGTTGTCGAAACGTCCGAAGTGACCGAAGTCCTGCAAGGACTCTGTGCGCGCAACGTTTCGGGCGATATCCACTACGCGCTCCATTCCAATCCGATCAAGACAGCACGGTTTCGATTCCTGACCCTTGAGAAAGACGCCGTTTGTATCGATCAGCCGCACAACATCGATGAGGATGTTTCTTTACACAGCGGCGAGGGAATCACGGTTTACTTTACGCAGGGCAACGATCAATGGTCGTTTGAGTCACGGGTCGAAAAAATGCGGCGACTCGTTCGGCTCAACGATAAGAAACGCGTCGTCGGGATGGCGTTGGCGATTCCGGCAGAGCTTAAGATTCAGCAACGGCGCCGCGACTACCGAGTCGGTGTTGCGTCGCTTGGTCAGTACTGCCGAATCATGCGAGCGAGTGCGCGATTTGAAAACGCTTGCGACCTTGCGACGACATCGCATCCCTGCGTGATACGCGACATCAGTGCAAGAGGAATGGCAATCGTCCTGCACGCAAAAGAACTGCTTGATGCAAAGAATGGGATGACGTTCTTTGTCGAGTATGAGCTAGACGATGAATGCGGTCGAAAGGTGGCAGCCGCCAAGTTGTGTCACAAGAAATCGATTGGGACGGAACACAAGCAATTGTGGGGTTTGCGCTTGATTCCTTTGCCCACGGTCGATTTTGCAGAGCAGAAGGCCGAACTCGCGCGATTCGTCGCCGACGTTCAGCGAAAAAAGCTCAGGAGAAAGAGATGACGAGTGCAGGGCTGACATGTCCCAGCATCCACGCGGTCGCGATCGAACTCGACGCACAAACGTCGTCCAGGTTGCTCGAGCGAGCGCATCGTTCGCGGTCGCAGGGCACGCTGGTATTTACGCAATGCGAGCAACCGTGCGAGGTTACTGTCGAGATAGAAAGCACCGATGCTCAGACAATGCATCTCGCCACGCAACAGAAAGACGCAATCGTCAACATGCTTCCGAGTACTTGCCTTGAAGTCAGGTTCGGGCTGGATGGGCAAGAGTATTTTTTCGCATCGACCGCGATCGAGTGCCGCGATTCTCAGATCGTCGTTGGCCGGCCCGAACAGTTGCATACGTGGCAGCGTCGTCGATTCTTACGGGCAAGCGTTGCGGAAAGTGCTGTCGTCGTCCTGACCGAAATGGGCGGATCACGCCACGTCCGAGGTGAAGGGGCGATGTTGAATGTCAGCCAGGACGGACTCGCGTGTCGGTTAACACGTGAGGTCGCAGATCGCGTCGATATTAACGAAATGGTAGGCGTGAAGTTCGAACTGGGACCTGAACATTCACTCGTCGAATGCTGCGGACGGATCAAAAGCAAGACGGCGGCTGGCAGCACGAACGCGATCATCGTCGGGATTCAATTGGACCGTAATCCCGACACGTCGAACCCATTGAATCAATTGCTCAACGCATAGGCCATTTCTCAAGAAAATAACAGAATCGCCAGCAAGAAACGGATCGAACCATGAAGCCACTGCTTCCAGTTGATGAACAGAAAAAAAACGATGTACTAATGCACGCTAGTGAAAACAATGTTTTTTGCGTGCTGACGAATCGATCCAATGGAACGTGGGAATCGGCTAAAACGAAATTCATCTTCAGCGAAGAGAGTCCCGACCGAATGTTTGTCGAGGCCGTCGATGCGGGATGCGATCAGGCATTGGACTATTTGTCGGGCGAGTTGGTGGGCGTCACGTTTCGACGCGGTCATCGAAAGTGCCTTTTCTCCACAACGGTGATGGGTACCACTTCCGTCGAATCCGACGGCGAGTTGATCAATGTCGTTGAACTGGAATGGCCGACCGCACTCCACGAACTTCAACGCAGGGCGTTCCAACGTGCAGTCCCGATCGGAAGGCACGTTTCCGTGCGGTTCTGGGAGGGCGGTGTCTGCAACCGCCGCGAAGCTGAACATCAAGGCAATGGCATCATGACAGGTACGCTCGTGGACCTCTCTGCCGGCGGAATGCGAATCCTTTCGATGGATGTGGCTCCGGATACTTTTGCCG
Source organism: Alphaproteobacteria bacterium (assembly GCA_028285105.1). Classification (GTDB taxonomy): domain Bacteria; phylum Planctomycetota; class Phycisphaerae; order UBA1845; family UBA1845; genus UBA1845. The sequence continues at coordinate 389,277 of JANQQE010000011.1, read as the reverse complement.
AGGGCGATGTCATCGGATTTTCATTCCGACCGCGATCGCGGGGCGAAACGATCGTAATTGAAGGTGTGTTTCGACACTTCCAACTGACGTCGGATGGGCTTGCTTCGATGGGAATTCAATTCATCGGACTGGAATGCTCGGAGCACGGACGTGAACTTCTCGCGACATTGGCTGGCGTGGTCTCGGAATATCACAGGGAACTCGGGCGCCGTAAAAAACGTCAGGTCGCATATCGCGTGGTGAATCAGTAAAATGAGCCACCATGGTTCGCTACTGCGTTACACCTACATCGTGGGGGCCGTTTCTTCTGGCAGCCAAGGGCGCGCGGCTTCTTGAAACGAAACTCACCGATGAGTCCGACATCGACGGACACATTGCGCGATTAAAGTCGGAATATGCGGCAGTCGAAGACAATTCGATTCTGCCGTCACTTCAAGAATCTATTCAGCAATATTTCGAAGGCACGCCCGATGTCCGCTTCAAGTCGCGCTTGGTGTTGGAAGATTTGACCGAGTTTCAGGAACGAATACTACTTGCATGCCGCAACGTTCCGTATGGATCGACGATCAGTTATGGCGAATTGGCCAAGCGGGCGGGGAATCCTGGGGCGGCACGTGCGGTAGGTTCAGTGATGGCCCGCAATCGTCATCCATTGATTATTCCGTGTCATCGCGTGGTGGCGGCTGGCAATCGCATCGGTGGGTTTTCATCGAGCAGCGGAACCGAGTTGAAGCGGGCGATGCTTGAGTTGGAAGGCGCGGACGTATTGGCATAGACGCCTTTAATCATCGCCTACAAAAAAAGGACGCACGATCAATCGACCGCGCGTCCTTGTGAGTTTCTTTAGGTTCAGCAGCCGCCTAGAAAAAGTTCGGCTCGCGAGCCGGCCCGATCTCGAAAATTGACTGAGTCTTCAGCAGCGTCGTCGAATCCGGGAAGGCGTGGAATGCGTGTACGTGCAGTTCCTGCTCCCGGGCTTCGTAATCGACGAAGGTGAACGGGGCGATACCATCGTTCTGCCATTCTTCAAACATCATGAAGATGCCGCGTTTCTGAGCGTATTTCATCAGATCGCGGTGGGACGATGGGAACAGATTTGGCGTCATTCGCTCGACCTGGCACGACAGAATATAACGGAGGTCGTCGCCAAATGATTGCGTGTGATCGCGTTCGCCACGGAACGGGAATGATGTCGCCATACCGGCGCGCGGAAGAATCTCGCTATCGTCGGTGATCAGTTCTGTCAGACTCTGCTTGCCGTACTGCAATGAAACAACATGCGACAACCCGACCACCCAGATCTCGGCGGTATAGCGACGCTGTTCGATTCGCTTCACCTGATTGATCCGGAACAGTTCCGGATGAAGGGATCGCTGATACAAGTAGAACTGTAGATCATCGATCCTTTGCTTGGTTTGGCCCTGTTCTACGGACATTCCTTCGCTCACAGTTGTCCCTCGCCTTTCGCTTTAAGCAACGTCCGAAAAAAAACGGGCCTCCGTACACGACAGGAAGCTCTCGCTCAAGAGGACGAGCATCATCACAGATTGAATTGCCGAATTATAGCTGCCCCCAATTTAATCTGCCAGAATATTATCGCACTGTTTGTCGATTCTTTTCCAAATGTGAATGACCTTTACAACTCATTGCAAAAGATGAGTTTACCGCAGTCTCTCCATTCTGTTCTTACGACCGAATTGACCCAAAGTTCGCCCCATTTTGCCCCTTTTGATGATGATGATTTCGCGGGCTGAAGGGTGGCTCTTGAGTTAAAGCATTGGCGAGTCAATCCCTAGGGCATTCCCTATATCATTCCTAGTTTAACCCGCGCAAGGTCTTGAATTTGCGGACTTCTTAGGTTGTGAGGGGGCATCGTTTCCTTATAATTCGGGGCAATGTTTGGTGCGATTCTGGAACTGGGACGAGCCGTTGCTGTCTACTTCAATGTTTGCGCGATCATCATCGTGCAGGGCGGTATCGTTACAGTACCACTGATCAAATCCGATCCTTCGGAAAACCCGTGCCGAAAACTTGAATCACTGTCTAATTCGGATTTGCCCAATTCGGATATGGCAGATCGGCCTGATCAGGCTAATGGCCCAACCGCCGCGATCGAGACGTCCAAACCAGCCGACGCCATAAGCCAAACTGAGATTTACAGAACTGGTGTCGATGACCTAGGCGACTGTGAAAATCCGGCAGAAGGCGACGGTCAGAGCGACTCTGGTTCGCAGCTTGTGTTTCTGCTGGATCGGGTTGTCAAACCCTCTGATTCGACTCCCAGGCATTTCACCGGCAAAATAGTTGGCGTACCCGCACGTTCATGGGAGTCACATCTTACCGAATACTCGGCGAACGGGATGGATGCATCCGTCCACGCAGTGTTTCATCGCATGGTCGCCAATGCCGTACCGCCAGCGAATGGCCCACCTCAGTTTCAAAACTGCTAGTACGAATCGAATCGCAAATGCGGCATACGTACACGTCGTTTGCATGCACTCAGCCATGGCGGCTGGGCGGCAGATTCGCCATTTCATCGAGCAACCGTAACAAATGCAATCACCGTCCGAAGCTTCGGACAGAGAATACAAGTCATTGGCGCAGGCGCGCGGAGTTAAAAATCAGATGAACGAAAAGAACAGATTGTGGAAGTGGATATTTGTATTGGGTGTGACGGCGCTGGCGATATTCGCGCTCTATCCGCCGGAAGACCGACTTAAACCGGGTATCGACCTGGCTGGCGGCACGTCGCTGATCTACGAGTTCAATACGGCGGGCATGAAACCCAGCGAAAAGATCGGGTTGGCCGCCCGTGCCATGGAAATCCTCAAGTCGCGCGTCGATCCAAACTCGCAATTCAATCTGGTGTGGCGGCCGATCGGAAACAACCGACTCGAAATCCAAATGCCACGCCCCCCCAAGGGCGCTCGTGAACGTCGTGAGGCGTACGAATCTGCTCGCGAAAAGATCAAGGAGCGCAACGTTTCAAAACTTGACATCGAGTTGGCCCTTGCGAACAGCGACGATCGACAAGCCGCACTCGATTCGCTCGTCAAAGGCGTCGATGCACGCAAGGAAAAACTGGAAAAGGTGGCGACCGCATGGGATGCGTACAGCAGTGCCCGAGGAGGTGGCGACATCGCGGCTGAATTGACCGCTCAAGACGCATACATCGCAGCGGTTGAGGATGTTCTTTCGACGAATCTCGGATTGGGGCGTCTTGGTGATGTCCTTGCCGCCAAATCGAACGTTCGCGAGACGGAACTGAGCAAGCTTCGCAAGGAGAATCCAGCCTATGGTGGCGATATTGATGCGACGCTGGCTGCGTTTGACAAGTGGTCGGAAGGCGGGCGCGGATCGCTGGAAGACTCGACCGACCTGAAGCGTTTGCTTCGCGGAGCCGGTGTTTTGGAATTCCGAATCCTGGCGACGCGCGATGCTTCCAATCCTTCGATGCTTGCCGATCCGCAAAACGCACGCATGCGAGAGCCCATCGCCAAGTACACTGAGCAGTTGCGCAAGCGTGGACCGCGTCCTCGGGCTGGCGACAACTATGAGTGGTACGAAGTGCAGGACATCGTGGCGTTCATGCAGAATGCGTCAGATTTGGAAGAGGCTGAAGAGCGTATCAAGAATGGGCTTGTCGTTGTTGAAAAATATGCAGGCAAATATTACGTACTCGCCTACGCGGATGACGGATCGGCTTCATACGGTTTGACGCAGAACAGTTCGAAGTGGTCGCTGAAGCGCGCTTTCGCGACGGTCGACTACGCAACGAATCAGCCGGCAGTCGATTTCCAGTTGGATCCGCGCGGTGGTGCCCAATTCGCCAAGATGACCAAGGACAATCTGGAACGTCAGTTGGCCATCTTCCTTGACTCGCAGGCAGTCTCTCATGCGACGATTCAATCGATGATCGTCGAGCGTGGGCAAATCACCGGAAGTTTCACGCAACAGCGCGTTCAGGACATCGTGCAAAAACTCGAAGCTGGTTCGCTCCCGGGGCGGTTGAAAGATACGCCGCTTCAGGAAAAGGTGACTGGCCCAAGTCTGGGTGAAAAGAACCGTGAGATGGGTATGAAAGCCGCCCTGTACGGACTCGTGGCGGTACTCATTTTCATGTTGGTGTATTACCTGTTCGTCGGTGTACTCGCTGATATCGCTTTGGCGATGAACATCGTTTTTGTGCTGGCGATCATGGCCACGATGGAAGCGACGTTCACGCTTCCCGGAATCGCCGGTCTGCTGCTGACGGTCGGTATGGCCGTCGATGCCAACGTTCTGATTTTTGAGCGAATTCGTGAAGAACTCGCCCGTGACATGCCGCTGCGCAAGGCAGTGAGAGCCGGCTATGAAAAAGCGTTCTCAACGATCGTCGACGCCAACCTCACCACGCTGATTACCTGTGTGATTCTCGGTTACGTCGGTAGCGAAGAGGTCAAAGGTTTCGCGATGACGCTCGGGTTCGGTATCGTCACCAGTATGTTTACGTCGCTGTTCGTGACGCGCCTGGTACTGACGACGCTGATGGACATGGGCATCGTTAAGTCGCTCAAGATGTTGCACCTGGTCGGTCGTCCCAATATCGACTGGATCGGAATGCGTCGCATGTTCTGGCCGGTTTCGATTGTGGCGGTCGTGCTTGGCATCGGCCTGTTTGTAAGGGTCGGGACCACCAACAAAGAGGCGATTTTCGATATTGAATTCCTCGGTGGTACGAGCGTTCAAATCGATCTGGCAGAGGGGATCGAGATGACCGGCGAAAAAGCACGTCATGCGGTCACCGGACAGGGCGAATTTGAGGGCAAGGGTGCAACAGACTGGCTGCAGAGTGCGGCCGAATCCCTCCGCAACGCGATGGTCACGCCGGGCGATATTTCCGGTGATTTCAAAGTGGCAGCAGCCGGTTTGAAACCGGCAGAGATCAACGCATTGCTTCGTACCACGTTTGAAGAATACCTCGAGTTGGGTGGATTCAGCTCGTCGGGCAATACGGCAATCTTCGCGACCAAGACGACATCGGAGACGGTTGATTCTCCGGAAGGCTCGGAAGGCGAAGATACGACACCCCAGGTGGTTGATGTATCAATTGACCTGGAAACCTTCAAACAAGGATTGGCCGACGCAGCGAACTATGTAGAATCCGCGGTCAATCGCCTCAAAAGTGCTCGCATTCAGACCGTTTCAGACGTCGGCGAACACGCCTCTGAAGGGCATGCATTCGAAGTTGTTACCGTCGAATCGAACAAGGAATTGGTTCGTGCGGCGATCATCGGAGCGATGGGCGACAAGCTTGAAGTGATGCGTCCGGTCAGTTTCAAGCTGGCGACGCATGACGAGTTGGCTCCCGATGGAATGTTCCCGGTGCGCGAAGATGACGACGACCTTGGCCAGGTGATCGGAGTCGAAAACCTTCCATACGATGTTCGAGCATACAAGGGCGGGGTCGCACTGATCTTCGACGAACTGAGTCCGCCGCAAACCGAAGTACAAATTCGTCAGCGATTTCGCGACATGCGACTTCAGCCGCAATTCGAGAAATACGACGCACGAGACTATACGATCTTCGGATTGACGCAGGCCGGTCAGGACAAGAATGGCACGCCGCTGTTTACAAAGTTTGCACAGGTCATTCTCGACGAGAACTTCCTGTATTCCGACGATGCCGGCAAGTGGGAAGATGCCTTGGCGAAACCGGAACTCGAACAGGCGACCGAAGCCCTCAGTGCAGAGAAATCGCTGCGAAAAGTCGTGCAGTTTGCCCCGCAGGTGGCTTCGCAGACCCAGCAGCGGGCTATTATCGCGATGGTCCTGGCGCTTGGTGCGATTGTGGCCTATGTCTGGATTCGGTTTGGTACGATGCAGTACGGGTTGGCCGCCATCGTCGCATTGGTCCATGACGTATCAATCACCCTGGGAATCATCACGCTGGCTGATATTGTCGGTATTGGGGATTTCCGGATCGACCTTGCGATGATTGCGGCACTTCTGACGGTCGTGGGTTACAGCTTGAACGATACGATCGTCGTGTTCGACCGAATTCGTGAGAATCGTGGCAAGCTGAACAAACTTTCTGCGAACATGATCAATAACAGCATCAACATGACTTTGTCGCGAACCTTGCTGACCTCGTTGACGACGCTGGTGGCGGTCGTATTCCTGTATTTCATGGGCGGTCCTGGCGTCAATGGGTTCAGTTTCGCATTGTTGTGCGGTGTGTTGATCGGAACGTACAGTTCCGTCGGAATTGCGGCTCCGCTGCTTCAGAATCGCCAGCTTTTGCACATCATCATCTATGTGCTGGTGTGTCTGAGCGTTGTCGGTATCGCATTTGCTCTGTTCGATAATCTGGTTTTCGTCGGTGTGGTGGCTGCGATCATGATTGCTCTTCTGATCTTTGCGGTCAGTGTGGAGCGTCGGGGTGGCAACCCATCGCCAGCGATGGGCTGATCGAGCTCGCCGACCTGTGAAATCCTTACGATGAATCATCGACCGGTGCGGGTTCCAAGCCCGCGCCGGTTTTCTGTTTCATGTCGCACATCGTGAATTGAATCGGTCATCAGCCGAGGCCATTGGCACCCTTTGACGAATCGGCGGTCGAGCGTCCTTCAACCTTTTCTTGACCGTTGGGTTTGCGCGGTTTACATTTGGAGAAAGTGGGGCATCTGCGGGTTCCACTGACGGGCGCGGATCGAAGGCGTTTCGGTCTGATAATGGATTGTGCCCACTTTGAAACATGCATCTGTTCCTGGGCCTGATCGATTCGGTAATTGGTACGATCAGGTTCGGAACACAGTGAAGGATCGAGCGATGCGCAAGGACGTGAAAGCCGGTTTGCTGTTGGCGTTGGGTGTAGTCGTTGTTGCGGGGTGGTACTACTCCGGCAAGAAGGAGGCTGATCCAACCATACCCCTGGCGAACAAAGGTGACAAAAAAAACGCGGTTGAAAAGATTGGTTCGGACAAGAAAGGTTCGTCAACCCAATCGGGCGTTGCCAGTCGCGATAAGAAAAATTCCTCAAAACGAAGCAGCAGCAAACGGCCTCCGAATCGTACCGCATCGTTCAAACAATCCGGCAGCAAAACCAACCGCAGCCGCGCTGCAAATTCCAAGAAACCAAACACGAAAAGCACCAAGCCGGATCAAGTTGCATCGAATCAAAACAAAACCAAAGACTCGAAGAATTCAAAGAAATCGCGGCAAGGTCTCGGCAGCTTTGCGAACGAATTGTCAAGCATCGCCAAACCCGAATCGCAAGTCGGACCGCCAGCACAGCCACTGCTGGAACCAGCGGACAAAGATGCGCTGGCCAAGTTGGGCAAAGACAAGGAAACCGGACCAAGTTCCGCATCGGATAAAGGTCGCGCGGGAGCGCCGAACAAATCGAAGGACAACAAACTGGCGGATGCCAGCAAAACCGGAAATAGAAAATCGGCAACGAAGCCAAAGAAGAATCGAAGCCAGGCATTGCCCGACGATGGGACCGAGCGTTACATCGTACAGCCAGGCGACAGTTTCATGTTGCTTGCAGAAGTGTATTACGGAAGTCAAAGTCACGCCGGTTTTTTGATGCGGGCCAATCCACACGTTAAAGATCCCAAGCGGTTGCGTGTCGGTACGGAGATTCGCATTCCTGAACTGCCCGGGGATTCGGCATCGCGGGTCAGGACGAGTGCAGGTTTGAAAGTAGACGCCACGACAAGTGGCCGTACTTACGTTGTCAAATCCGGCGACAGTCTGACCAGCATCGCCGAAAAGCAATTGGGTGCGACGGCTCGTTGGAAGGAACTGTACGAGCTCAACAAATCCGTCATCAAGAATCCTGACGTCTTGCGGTCTGGTGTCATTCTGGTCCTGCCCAAGACGTGACCGCACCCGATGCAGTGCTGCTGATTCACGGATTTGCCGGCACACCACACGATGTGCGCCCGGCTTCCGATGCGCTCGAGCAAAATGGCATTCCGAACCGCGCGATCACACTTCCCGGGCACGACACCACTCCCCGCGAAATGAAGAACAGCGATATGGAGCAGTGGCTGGACGCAGCGCGATCCGGATTTGCGGCACTTACGAAGGAGTATGCAAACGTTGCAGTGGTTGGGTTTTCGATGGGTGGGGCGCTATCGCTGATCGTCGCTTCCGAAAACCCAGTTTGCCGGCTGGTGATGCTCAACCCGTACTTCAGGGTGCGGCCGCGTTGGTACTACTTCGGTCAACCGGAAGCATGGGCGCGGCGCTTGGATTCGATCCTGGGTTATGTCAAAAAACCGCGCGTCGGATTCATCAACGATCGCGAGGGAAAGAAGCGATACGGCGCATACCCTCAATACCGATTCATCCCAACCAAGTGTGTCAGGCACCTCGTCGAAATTGGACGATTGGCAATGGAATGCGTTCCAAAAGTGACTGCCGACACGCTATGGTTCCACTCCACCGGTGACGATGTAGCGGACTTCGCTTTCAGTCGCAGTGCGTTCGGCCGCATACCATCAAAACAGAAGCAATTCATAGAATTGAGTCGAAGCAATCACATCGTGCTGTACGACTACGATGCCAGTGATGTTGTCGATCGTGTGATTGACTTCTTGGTTGAAGAGTCGCCAGCGGTCTGACGGTTATTTTTTGATGCCAACGACCATCAGTCTTTCACCCAGATTCGGAAAGAGTTTGGCCAGCGTTCGGCAAAAGAAGATGCGCTTGCGTTGCCATGTTCCGAAAGTGCCAAACATATCACGAAGGACCGGGAACCGACGGAATCCGAACCGTACGAATGGGAAAACCACCGCATTCGATTCGCGATGCGTTATCGAGAATCCGTGCCTTTCAAAAAGCTCGGTCAGGGCAGTTAAGTTGAAATGACGCAGGGTGCCAAGCCCCTCGCGCGCACTGGAAAGCGCCTGCCAGGGCGGGCTGCCGAACATCATGAGCGTGCGGTTGCTGAGGCAGGCGACATTGGGAAGACTGACGATCAGTGTGCCACCAGGTTTGAGGACGCGGTGGATTTCCTCGACAACACCGTCGGGATCGAACAAAGAGTCGATCACACCGGTCGCCAATGCCGCGTCGAAGAACTCTGTTTCAAAGTCGGTGTTGTGTTCGTCGATGTCGAGATGATACGTCTTGACGCCCTTTTCTTTGGCGAATTCCAGGGCGGTATCCATCCGGTCTACACCGTATACCTGCTTATTGCCCTGGTCGATGAGTTTGCCGGCGATAGTGCCATCAAAGCAGCCAATGTCGAGGACATTTCCGGAAATCGGTTTCATCAATTCGACAATTCGTTCGACCCGCCAGCGATGGATGTAACTCGTGTACAACTCGCCGGGATTGTGGTCACGAATCCACGCATCGTTCTTTTCAAGCATTTTCTGCTTGGCAAGTTGGATGCGATTCATAATCGATCTCGCTGATTTGTTTGACGTTGCCAAATCCATGCTAAAGCGCGACCCCAAACGAATACAAAACGGCTATCACCGGATCGGGCGAACTGCAAAGGATGCACGTGAGATTCTGATTCTCGCATTCCAATACTTATTAGCAATTCGCCAGATGGCTGAACATTCAGAAGTGGAACATTCTAGGCCATCGATTGTGCAAGCGACAATCGCCGCGGTTGAATAATCCGCGATAGTGTACTTGGCTCGATAATACGCAACGAATTGACCTGTTGATTCACGGTCCTGTCAAGATCGCAAAAATCGAAGTCCGCAGTTATGGGACACGCTCTTGATAAGACGGCCAGGCTTCTATTGCCACGGGAACTTTCCGTCGCGAATCCACAGAATACCGCAACCGATTGCCCCAACGAATATGATTCCCCACGCAATCTTCCATGTCCATTTCAGAATGCGGATCACGACGATCAGAGCGAGTACTGCAACGATGATGTACAAATACGACTGATTCATCAAATCAATTCCATGAAACAAGCGACGCGCGTGCGGTCAATCGTCGCGGTTGATCGTTTGAGCCAGTTTTTCAGATTCAAGTTGCGTCCGTTGCCATTTGTAGTCGACATTGCCCTTGTAAAACCGCTCGGGATTTTCGATTGCCCAGATTTGTTTCTTGATCACCCAATTCCCCGGTTCAAGTTTAAGCGCATTTTTGAGTTGAACAAGTGCCGAGGCGGTTTCTCCAGTTTGCAACAGTTGACCGGCCAGCGAGAAATAAAGTTCGGCGTCGGTACTTTCGAAACCACCCGCTTTATTGCGTTTTGTAGATTCGCCTGCATTCTCGACGAACGTCCCCGTATGGGCCCAGTTTGAAACTGCCGTCCGATGTCGGCTGTCGGCGATATTGCTGGGAAATGCACTTTGAACAACCATGCCATTTTCGTCGATCAATGCTGCAAACGGAACATAATCGACACCGAAAGCTGCGGCGACCCTAGCCTGCTTGTCCACCAAAACAGGGTAAGTTGCGTTCGCCTTTTCAACCCAAGGTCGGACGCGATGGGCTCCCTGAATGTCCATCGCGACCGAAACGAGTTCGAATTCGTCGCTGTGATGCGTCTCATAGAATTGCTGCCACCCGGGCAGTTGATCGCGACAACCTCACCATGAAGCCCACGCAAACAGCAGAATGCGCTTGCCATGCAACGACGAAAGCCTTACGGGGTTGCCATCAAGGTCCGTCAATTGGGCGTCAAGAACCTGATTCGCGCTTTGAGATTTGCGAACCGGCTTGGATGCCAGATCGATCAATAGCGTTCGCGACTTCGCATGCCAGATGCGTGTCCCACCCATGCCCTTTACGAGGCGATCAATCGAAAGGTATAGGACGTCATTTTGCGCCTGCACATGGCGCAACCCGACCTCTCCTGAAAATGGAATGCACCGATCATCGAGACAAATTCCGAGTTGGTCCTTCGGAAGCGGTTTCGATTCCAGTTTGAAGTCTTCGATCAGGAGTTCAAGAGGCAGATACAACCGATCTCGGTCTTGCAGCAGTTGGCATTTCTTCAATGTTTGAGATGAACGTTCATAGACGGTCGCTTCAAGTAATGGCTCTGCGACGACGACGGACGTACACGCAATTCCCGAAATCAGTGTCGAGATCAGCATCGTTTTTTGACAAGCAATCATTCGGTTGACTCCTGTGCTACAGCGTAATGCAGACTCGACGGACAACGCAAACGATCGGCGGAATATTTACAAGAGTGGGGCAATTCGAGCATCTGTGGTGTCTATTCACCGCTCAACATGCCGCGTATGATTTCTTCTTGAAATACTGGGTTTTGAATTTCAGCAGGAGGTTCGGACATGTTTAGCGGATACGCGGTCAAAGAATCCGGTGGTGAGTTGGTGTTAATCGATTTCGAGCCGGCGCCCTTGGGTGAAAACGATGTTGAAATCGCAGTGGATTTCTGCGGTATCTGCCATTCCGATCTATCGATGATGGAGAACGATTGGGGAATCAGCGAGTATCCGCTGGTCCCCGGTCACGAAATCACCGGAAAGATCGCAACGAAAGGACCCGGGGTTACGCACCTGTCAGTCGGCCAGACGGTTGGCATGGGTTGGCACGCGAAGTCCTGCGGAACATGCCATCTGTGTAGCGGAGGCGATCAAAATCTCTGCCAGACTGCCGAGCAAACCATCGTCGGGCGTCACGGCGGGTTCGCCGACAGAGTTCGTTGCCACAAAGGGTGGGCTATCCCTATTCCGGATGGTCTGGATGCAAAGATCGTCGGCCCGCTCTTTTGCGGTGGTATTACTGTGTTCAATCCGATCGTGCAGTTCGGCATCAAACCGACCGATCGCGTCGGTATTGTCGGGATCGGCGGGTTGGGGCATATGGCCGTACAGTTCCTTGCCAAGTGGGGCTGCGACGTTACCGCATTTTCATCAAACCCGGCGAAGGCGGAAGATGCGAAGCGGTACGGCGCGCATCAAGTGGTGAGTTCTCGCGACGACAGCGCGCTGGAACGTATCGCAAACACATTGGACTTTATTTTGGTGACAGCCAATGTCACGCTGAACTGGTCCCTGTTCATTGCGACGCTTCGACCCAAGGGGCGACTTCACTTTGTGGGAGCAGTCATGGAGCCGGTAGCGGCGGATGTTTTCCCATTGATCATGGGGCAAAAACAAATTTCTGCATCTCCGGTTGGCAGTCCCGCGACGATGGCCACGATGCTGGAATTCTGCGGACGTCACAAGATCGCGCCGCAATGCGAGATGTTTCCCATGTCGGAAGTGAACCGAGCGATGGATCATTTGCGGTCGGGCAAGGCACGCTATCGCATTGTGCTTGAGGCTTAGTTGAGACCGGACTGTGCCATTGATCCCGTTTCGAAAACGTGACCCGCGCAATCTCGACGAAAAAATGACAGCATTGAAACGGGCGCCGATCGGATTGAAATCCCACCGGCGCCCGTTGTAGTTTTCGCACCATTCATGACATGGAGGAGCAGCATGTCAGGCGCGATCTTGAATTCAGTACGCATTCTAAGTCGTGATTCTCACGGGCCTGTTTGCAGATGGTGGATCTCCTCATAGTCCAAGACATCGACATCATTGTCTTCATTGGCATCGCCAAGTTCGCAATCCGGTAGGACGGTCGGCAAACCCGGATGCGTGAAACACTGCTGAAGGCGCGCATGGTCCAGAAGATCGACGTCACCATCCAGATCGAAGTCACCGGTGTTGTCGTGCTGAGGCATCGGATCGTTGCCATCCAGCAAGCCGTCCGTGTCCTGATCGATACCGATGCGTTTACCCGATCCGGGCGGAACGGCAGTGAACACCAGCGAATCGCCAGATTGTAACGATGCGATTAAGGCGTCTTCGGAAATGAGTTCGCCGCTTTCGGAGGTGTAGTCGCGTTGAACGCCAATCGCATTCGTAAGCCAGTATCCCTTTTGTTCGCCACCGACGACACCCTTCGCGACAATATCGCAATGCGAAGGAGATTTTTGATACTGAGCGGCCATCACATCCAGGTCGGCGAGTATTGCGGTCGATGCAGTCGGCGAATCAATAAGTATCTGCCATCCGACCACGTTCATCACGTTGCTGGGGAACGCATTCATCGCCGCAATCATGTCGAGTTGCTGCTCCGGTGTGATGCCGGTAATCGCTTCAGGAAAGAACTCATTGAGAAATGTCTGGAGCGGATGTTCGTTGTCTTCGCGCTCTTCGCGGCCGTCATGGACCATGCCGAACCCGTCGTACAGATCACCGACAAATTTCTTGTGTAAACCGCGCATCTGCGTAACGATTTGTAATTGTGCGAAGAATCCGGTGGCGTTGATTCCGGCATCTCCGTTGGTCGTAAATGCCGCGCCATCGTGGCCGACCGGGTTGCCCTGCGCGGGAATCACCTGATGACACGCATTGCAAAAGTTGATGTAGGTGACAAGCCCGTCCAGGGACCGCGGTTCCTTGTAAGCATTGGTTCGTTTGAAATACGGGTTCGGTCGGTAGACGACCGTCTTGACGAATGCATTGAACGCATTCATGTCTTCGGTGGGTATTTCGTCACCACCGAGTAGATTCGCAAACGCCTCGTTGAAATCCTGAAATGCCGGCTTGTCGCCGCGCCAGTGGAGTGGTTCGTGATTGTTCAAGCCGCGAAGCGATTGCGTGACCATCGGTCCTTTTAGCGGATGATTTAGCAACTCCGGCATGTTCGGTGGACCTGGCTGAGTGGCTTCGCCGAATGAACCGAGATCCCATGCCAATCGATCGAAGTCGGTATTCGGGTGACACGAATCGCACGAATGCGCGCCATTGCGGCTGAACTTTGTGCTGTAATGAAACTGGCGACCGTCGCGAATGTGGCGTGGTTCGGGATTGAACAGTTCAACCGAATCTGCAACGTGCGGGGCGTCGAGCAATTCGACATCGATCGCACTGACGGTCATCGCATGTCGACTGAGTACGTAGATGCGATTGTTCGCAGAGTCAATCGATAGGCCGCGTGGCCCGGACGGCACGTCCAGCCGCCCGAGCACACGACCCGTCGAACCATTCAATATTCCAATGCGATCCATCCCCAAGGTCGCGACGGCAGCCCACGTACCGCTGTCGTGAAATGCAACGGCTTGCGGGTGGGCGAGCGACTTTGATTTGGCATTCGGATTGGGAGCGCTGATGTCATGGAAGTTATCGATTCCTGCGTGCAGATCGCTGTGCGTAATCGTTGGCGTTGCCAGCGTGTAGTCGTCCACAATTTCGATCATGTGGTCGAGAAAGTGACCATTTAGATTTTCACCCAACCGCACGTCGTTTAGCGCTTGCAAGTTGGTGACGAACAATTCGCCGGTGGCTGGGTTTAGATCCATTCCGTTCAGCGTCGTGCCCACATTGCTGACGACATTGGCGATGGGGAGTCCGACGCCGATTGATGCGGCCGGGCTCGATGCATCGACGACAATCAGATCGTGGTCGAGCGTGTCCTTCGCGTCGGTGGCCATGTGTCGAATAACTTCTTCGGCGTTGAGAATGCCAAACTCTGCGTTCATCTGCGCCACCAGCGCAGGATCGGGTTCGCCGTTGGCATCGGTTAGAATGTTCTGAGTGATGTCGAACCAGTCACCTTCGGCGTCGCGGACGATGCGCGGAACCAGCGGTGCGCCGGTCGATCCAAGATCGTCGGGCCAGGGGCTGAGTTCGGATTCGCCGCCGGGATTGGGATCGAACGTTGAAGCAGTCGCGCTGAATTGCTGAGCGACCCAAAGGTTCGGCATGGTGAAGCATTCGCAACCATTCGATGTGCACGGATCGGGAAGCAGGCAGTTGCGGGCCTCGGGGGGAATCGAAACGATTGGGGTGGGGCTTATTGGGGCAGGATCTGCCACCTGCAATTCAACGGGCGTCCCAGCCAGCGAAGTGTTGTTTCCCGAATGATGGGCAGCGACGACGATGTGATCGTTCGACGAATCGTAAACCACCGCACGCGGCGTGTTGCAGTCGAGAAACGTATTACTGACGATTTGCTTTATTGTCGTGTCGATCGTAACCAGGTGCCCCAATTCGACGAACGGCGAACCGGTTGGTGCAGCGCTGTCGGGTACGAACGGGCTACCCTGAATCACAACGAATGCGTAATTTCCGGCAGGGTCAAAGACAATGTTGACCGGTTCGTCACCGACATCAATTACGTCCAAAATCTTATTGGCAACCACATCGACCACGGCGACAGTATCCGAGATGATGTTTGCAACCCATACGATCGAGTCGTTGGTACCTGGCTGAATTTGAAGCGATACCGGTTCCAGTCCAACGAAGATTTCACTCAACTTTGTCAGACGGTTGGCCGCGTCCAGTACGACAAGTGAGTTGTTCGGAGTGTTGAGCGCGAAGACGCGCTGACCATCGGAACTGACTTGAATCGGGCTGATCGCTGGCGATTCAAAGTTGACATATTCGCCCGATGCCAGAGGAGCGAGCAGATTGGCCGGTATCTCGAAGTCGTCGAGGTTCGGTTCTTCCTCCATCATGGCGGTGAATGCGTCGGCGGTTTGCAATCCTTGCTGCATGACTTGCGACATGTTGGCTGCATTGGGATGACCTTGGACAGGTAGGGGCGTAAATGCCATCGGATGCCCCGATGCGCCGCCCGGAACCTGATTGACTTTCAACGCCGGTTGAAGCGTGAGCGTTGCCGTCGCGATGCCAGCCGTTGCCGCAATGGCGACGATGGCGATCCATCGGTCGCTGGAAAGTTGCCGAATACCCATGATGAATTCCCTTTCAAGATTTCGTTTGATCGTGCTGCAATGCGCCGCGCTTGCCGGTGACACTCTCTCGCTCGCGCCAGACTTGGGAATGTTGTTTCGATAGGGCAGCGATACGTCATGCGCCCACGCGAATCCCTTCTCTCAATGAACAGAGCAACCGACGTGCCAACACCCGTAGAAACTAGCGGTATCTTCTAATTTGTTGATAGCAAAGTGTTTACGTTTGACATTGCTGGTGTGGACCGTTGCCAGCAATTGGCCGGGATTAGCCATCGTCGTCTTCATGCCGGCTGCATGCGCGCGCTGGTAATCAGGTGGGATCGTTGGGTGGAATGTTCAGCTTGTCGAGTTTGTGACGCAGGCTGCCGCGCGACAGTCCAAGCAATCGGGCCGATTCTGAAATGTTGCCTTCAGTGCGGTGGAGGGTTTCCTTGATGAGTTGGCGTTCGACCGACTCCAGCGTTGCGATGCCAGTTGGGAATCCCTTGGCCGTTGAACCGTTTGAATTGTCTGACGGTCGTGTGCGCAGATTCAGTGTTTCTGCGGTGACTGCCGAACCTTCAGAAAGCAGTGCGGCGCGTTGCACGACGTTGGCGAGTTCTCGAACGTTGCCTGGCCAGTCGTATGCGAGCAGGGCGTCCTTGGCTTCATCGGCGAAAATCAATTCAGGTTTGCGAAATTTTTGTCGGAAGCGTTCAAGAAAGTGTTCGGCCAATTGGATGACGTCGTCACCGCGTTCGCGAAGGGCTGGCATTTGCAGGCAGAATACTTTCAATCGATAAAACAGGTCGGCGCGAAACTCGCCTCGCTCGATCTTTTCTTCAAGGTCGCTGTTGGTGGCGGCCATCACTCTGGCGCGGGTGACACGTTCAGCCGTTCCACCGAGTCTGCGGAATCGACCGCTTTCGATCGCGACGAGCAATTTGGATTGCGTTGTCAATGGCATGTCGCCGATTTCATCCAGAAACAACGTACCTTCTTCGGCAACTTCAAACAGACCTTTCTTGGCCGATTTGGCGTTGGTAAAGGCGCCGGATTCGTGGCCGAACAATTCGGACTCGAAGAAGTTTTCAGGAACGGCGGTGCAGTTAACGTGAACGAAAGGCCGGTCAGCGGCCGGCCCGCGGCGGTGAATGTAACGTGCGATCGCTTCCTTGCCGGTCCCAGTGTCGCCAAGTAGCAATACGGTCGGGAGCGATCCCTCATTGTCCATCGGAAGCGCCGCAATCTTATCCGACACTTCGAGCAGTTTGCACATCGCCGGGCAGTCCCCAATCACGCTGATCCGATCCGATGCCCGCTGCTGGGCTTCGCGGTAGGCATCCAGTTGATTGCGAATGCTGTGGTTTTCCAGACAACGCGAGACTGACAGCACAACCTCGTCCATCGACAGCGGTTTTTGAATGTAATCGACCGCTCCTTGTTGCATGGCTGACACAGCGCTGGCGATCGTTCCAAATCCTGTAATAACAATGACGGGTGCATCGATCCCAATCGCACGCAATTCGCCCATCAGTTTCAGCCCATCGGTATCGGGCAGATTCACATCGACGAAAACCAGATCGGGAAACTTCGCGCGGGCAGCCGACAACCCATCCTTGCCATTGGCTTCAATGCGGCAAGTATGGCCTGCGCGTTTCAATGCCAACTGCATGGAGATGCGGAGGTTTTCTTCGTCGTCGATGACGAGGATATGAGCCATCGGTTACGACTCCTGCTCAATCGTTTCTGAATGCGTAATTCGCCCGGGCATGACCGCCTCAAAGCGACTTCCAGCGCCCGGTTCGGAATTGCAATGAATTCTGCCACCATGCGTATGAACCACCTTCGCGACCATCGAGAGGCCCAGACCGTTACCGTCGGTGCGGGTGGTGAAGTTTGGCATGAATACTTTTGAATGCAATTCTTTGTCGATGCCCGTCCCTTCATCTTCGACGCAGACGCTCCACTGCTCGCTGCGTTCATCGCTGACCGCGACCAAAATGCGTACGGTTTGTCCGGGGCTGGATGCCTGAATCGCGTTGGTGATCAGTGCGACCAGCGCTTGTTCAAAATGAAAGCCATCCACCACGACGAAGCGTGACTCGGGTTCGATGCTGGCGGTAATCTGCACCTTTGCGCGGTCGGCTGTCGGCGTCATTACGTTGCAAACGTTTTCGACGAGTTCGGCAAGATCGGTGCGTTGCGGTGAGATGCTCATAGGTTCGACCGAATGTTGCAGTTCGCGAAGCCATTGTTCCAATCGGTCGATGGCTTTGATGATGCGACCCTGGTATTCGGCGACGTCATGCGTGTGCGCGAGCGGGTTGCGGGTGGCTTCGGCGAGTCCTCGAATGCCGGCAAGTGGGTTACGGATATTGTGAGCGATGCGTCGAAACATTTCGCCAGCCGCGGCTTGTCGCTCCTGTTCAACGAGTCTGGCCTGCATGTCCACGATGGTACTTGACATTTGGTTTACTTCATTTGACAAGTCGCCAAGTTCGTCAGCCGACTGCGGTTTGATGCGATAGTCGAAGTGTCCTTCGGCGATTTCCTTGGTGGCAACGCGAAGTTTGGCCACGGGTTGAAGTACCCATCGGCGAACCAGAATCAAACCGGCGATGCACAGAATCGCGCCGACCACGGCGTTGACGATCAAGATCGTGACGACGCGTTGTTGGGTGGTGGCGGCATGGTGGACGGCGATTTGGCGCTTTGTGGTGATGACGGCGCTGATTTTTCCGAGGATGGAGTCGGCGATACTCAATGTTGTTTGCGGTTCGACGGATTGATTCGGGTTGATGGCACCTGCTAAGTCACGCCAATACTTGGTTTCGCTATCAACTTCGATTAGAGCAGCTGAACCCTCCATGCGTTTCGTTGCGTACTGCTTGAGAGTTGCAATTGCGGCTTCAGCGTTTTTCGAACCTGTTGATTCCTCCGCCAATTCCAATTGAGCCTGGGCCACCTGTATTTGAATGCGAAGGCGCTCGACCTCCGATTGTCGGATGAACGACGACTGCACATCCACAAATGCCGACTGAAAGTACACAACGATGCACCATCCGGACATGATCAGATTGACCGAGAGTGACAACACGTAGATGAGCGCGAGTACACCGAATTTTTGTCGCAGTTTCATCGCTTACTCATCCGGGGGCGGTTGATACGACCAGTGCCAGTCGGAGGCCATCTTCGGATTGCGGGCGCTCCACACGTGTCCACCGATGAACGCCGCATGAACCATTCCCGAATGACGATTGGCAGGAAACCAAAATGCATCGTCTGAATAGAGGCCGTCGGATTCGATTGAAGGAGCGGAATAGAACGGCAATATCGGATCGGATTTTGAACGGGCAGCCGCTCCGTCCACATCGAACGCCAACGGTGTCCACGGGTGTTCGAGGATTCGCGATGTCAACGTGACATCACGAAGCACGTTGATCTGGGTTGGGCCGATTTGGATTTTTACATTCGCTTTGTGAAATCGCATGTTGAATCCGACACTGACGCTGGACAACGGCACAATGCTGTCTTCTGCCGGCTGAGGCGTGTTGTCGCGCGCCAAACCCTTCGGGCCATCCGGACAGATCAATGCCTGTTCGCGGGTATTAAGCGGAATTGTCCCCAAGGACCCACCGGAGTCATTGAAGAACTCTTCCGTGCCATAGAGGCTGTCTTGAAAGTCTTCCAGGCGGAAGCGATTCGATCCAAGCTTCTGACTCTCTCGTCCCCGATCGGTGTGGCCGTAATCGCTTGCAAAGAGTTGGAACGATTGCGACACGCCCTGCAATTTGTTCTTGCAGAGTACGCTGCGTGCCGATTCGCGCACCTTACCCAATGTCGTCAATAGGATGCTGAGCAGAATGCTCATGATTGCCATCACGACGAGCAACTCGATCAGTGTTAGTGCTGAACGATGAGAATAAGATGTTTCGCGCGTACGAATCATTTTATTTAAGGATGCTGTTGCATCAGCCCGCCAGCATTAAAAAGAATGTTTCCAGGTCCACCCATGAATTCGCCAAATGGCGTAATCTCGATCGTTGTAATGTCGCCGTCATCGTTGGTGTCAATGTCATCGCAGAAGATCGGCATAGGATCGCCAGGCATCGAAACAATGCACCGCTGGAAGATTGCGTAGTCTTTGAGATCGAGATCGCCATCGCCGTCCGCGTCGAACAGAGCAGCAGGGTCTGGTTCGGGCGGACGATCATCGGCATCGACGACCCCATCGTAATTCGCGTCGTGAACGTCAAATCCGTTGCCGAAGTCGATGATCGTATATACACCGTCAGCCACACCGTCGGCATCGCAGGGACCGCCGTCTTCGGACGACAGGAATGCATCGAAGAGAGTCACGTCGTCCATATCGACACCGCCGTCACCGTTGTAATCGTGGGTCAAGACGTTCGGCGTGATGTCGGTCCATGCCAGCCCCGGTGTAATCGAATCCACGTCGGTATACACACCAGCGAAGATTGCATTGACGACCCAATCTTTGGGCGCGAGGTAGTCGGCTGCAAACTGAAACTCCCAATCCTCGATCAGTGGGAAGTTGACATCGTTGCGATCGGTCGCTGTCGCGAACTGTGCGCTGATCGCTACGTGGTCCAGCCCTTCTTCGATGCTGCTTTGATTGTTTGCGCAACAGTCGGGTGTTTCGGAAACACCGCCGGCCATCGCCACTGCTCCGTTTTGATTGAGCGGATACACGAGCGAAACCAACGTGGTGTCGGTATCGACAGAATGAAGGAATAACAAATCCACCGGTGGGTTGTAGGTCGGAAGTCCATTGGAGCAGCAGACCAGAATAAAATCGTCAAATCCATGGGCGCGATTCAAGAATGGTCCACGTACGATCCACGCTTCTCCCGGATCAAACGAGAAGTCTCCGTTGCTTCCGACGTCGAGCGTCGACACGGAACCCCACAAGAACGCGAGGCTGAATTCCTCGCCGCTTCGCTCGGGAAAGTAGGGGCCCGTTCCAATGTCGGCATCGAACGAACCCGGGCAGGTGTCCATCGACACGCGCCCGTCGAAGCGATCGCTGGTGGCTGGCGCACCGAATCGTCCTGCCGCGCCGTGGTATCGAAACTGCGGTCCGATCAACTCGCCGCCAGTCAAGACATTGGCGTCGATGTCGAACTCGACAAATCCAAGCAGCGGGTTGTCACCGAAAAAGAAAATATTCGCAGGAAAGCTCAGCCCCGGCGGATTGACAAGTCCGTCGAATACAAGATCGAGGCGGAAAAAGTCGGCAGCAGCATCCGTCCAAACACCGCGAAAGAGTGAATCCACCGCATCATTTGGAATCCACCCGCCGATGTCGTATCGGATCAGGTCAATGTGGGGCGGGTTAACGGGTGAGGAAGGACCGCCGTCGAAACGAAGCAGCCGCGAATCGCCAGCGCCGTCGAAGTGTTCTCTGGGAGCGTCGCCATGTGCGGATTGCAAACCGAACAATGCGGCAAGCAAACAAACGCATCCAATGTGCCAACGTTGAATACCCAAGAACATGACGCAATACCCTGCAAGCGGATCAAGAATCAAACCGCTTCGTCCCAATTAAGCACAGACCGCTTGGCAATCGGTCGCATCGAAAGACCGTCGAGGCAAGCAGATGAATCCCAACGATACGTCAGCACGGCGTCGAATCGATGTATCGCCAACCCATCGCGCATGCAGGGCATGGGACGTCGCGACGGAGCGGTAGATGTGGTGCGATTCCGGATTCGATACGGCCACTGACCAACGCCCAGTATAACCCCAAACAGCGGTTGGCCCCAAGAAGAAGTTTTCGAAATACCCGTTTCAAGTCCCGCGAGAGGCAATCATGTGTCCACGGACTCAATTCTCTTCAGGTTGATGCTGTGAATGTAGTAAGCTTGGAGAGGTGTCGAATTTTGCATTGGGCCAGATGTGGGTCAGCGGTTAGGAAAGTCCTAGGTGATGCGGGTGTTGCGTGCAATGATGATAGCCTGCTCGGGAATGGGAATGTGCTACGTTCTCTTTTTCGTCATCGGACCGTATTGGTCTCGCTTTGCCGCAACCGAGCCGCGACAAGGACCCAAGGGGTCTGAGCAGAAAATTGGCAAGACTCAAGTCCATCTTTCGGCTGACGAATTTTCAGAATGGGTGGAGGCCGCTCCAGAGGGCGAAGTGCGAGAAGCCATTGTTCATCCAGATGGGACGTTTGAATTGAAGAGATTCATTAATGAGCGTCATTACGAGCCCAGTCCAGTTCAAGGATATGTTCCAAATGGACCAGAGAGGTTGCTCATAGGCGAGATCGAGTCTGATGTGTATGGCAAACCGCGCTAACTGCACTTGCAGCGAATAGATGCTGCAACATAAATCTACTGTGACGTTGATCTGATCGGCAGTGCTTGGACTCCTTGTCGAGCCATTGTTGGAATTTTGCTTGCGTTCTTGCAACCTCGGATGATTGCGTTTAGTTGCGTTAAGCGAATTGACTTGTCAATGCTTTCTTGGCCGGATTGATGCGGGGCTTTGACTATTAGTGGTACGTGGGTTAGTTGCTTTAGCGGCGGATTAACCTTCGTGATGCCGCCCAGCGTCATGTTGTGTTCAATGCACAATTGATCGAATGCCGGATCGACGCGCCAACTGTGATCTGACGTTAAGACTATCGTGGCTCTTTCATAACTGCCGGCTCGCTTCAGCGTTTCGACAAACTCTCCCAGCAGCGTGTCCATGTATCGAAGATTGCCACGGTAGCGGGCGATGTGGTTCTTGGGATCGGGGCGAAGGAGTCCAGCCGTCGTGGATTCATGCGTCAGCGGCAAGTTGGCTGGCAGGCTTGGGTCAAAACCGTTGCGATTGAAAACGTATGGACCGTGGGGGATCGGGTAGTGGAAGACTGCCAATCTTGGGCGGCCTGGCTGTTTCGCGATTGTGGTTGCCAGATTGTGAATCGAATTCACGCGATCGACCGCAACGTCCGCACCGTCGTGCATGTCGCAGATGGCGTTGAGCGGCCACTGTGCGGCGAGTGGTTTCGGAATCGACAGTGCAAACTTCGACAAGCCCATCCTCAGATGGCGCATCACCGAATGATCGATGCGCCTGGCATTCGGATTGCTGCCCTGCGACGCTCCTGAATATGCAAAGTCCACGGAATCGCCGAGCATCGGTCGGTACGGATGCGACCAACCGACCATGTAGGTTTGAAAACCCTCGTGTCGGGCGCGATCGAACAACCCTTCAACGGTTTGGGCGTCGGTCAACCGCCCGTCGGCATTTCGGAAATGGACCCGGCCCTCAAAGGCTTCGTAGCGGTCGTTGGTCTGAAATAAGATGCTCGGAAGCGATTGATAGGTTTCGGCGAAGAGCGAGTGGGCGTTGTGATACGTCGTCGCCGATTGCACGAAGGCGGCTAAGTTCGGGAGGTCGGTTTCGAAATCGTCGCGTCCAATGGATTGTTGATATGACCATGCATCAAAGACGAAGACGTAGACATCGCCCTTGGGTTGAACCGCATTCGTCGCGTCTTCAGCCACCGGCAAAACTTCACGCTGAACGGTGTACGTCGGATACCAAAGCAACTCGAGGAATATCATCGGGACGACCGGCGAGAGGATCAGACAACAGGTGGCGCACCATCGACTGATCCATGTGCAGCGCTTCGAAGCAGAAATCATTGCAGCGATCACGATGCCGGCGGAGAGTGCATACCCAAGCAAAGACCATGCCAATTGCATGTATCCGATTTGCGCGATGTCGAAATTGGAAAGCAGAGCAAACCCAAAAAGCAGAACGAACCCAGCCCTTTCGATTCGATCAGCCGTCCGGTTTTGCAGTCGGCGAAACAGTTGGTGTCCTGCAAACAGAAGCGAACCGCCAGCCAACACAATCAGTTCAATCGCAAGCGCATCGGTGTAATCCCAAAAAGCGAAATAGCGCGTCTTTTCGTTGCTGTACATGCGGATATGCGGACACATGACCAGCAATGCAAGAAGCACCGCAATCAACCATCTTGAGATTGCGGACTTCATCGGCGCTTCCTGTAAGCAACAAGGGTGCGGTGGGGTGTGACAGCCGATTCATCCAGGATGTCGAGTCGCTGGGCGAAGGAGTACTTGCACTGTTCGATTGAAAACTCTGCAAACGTGTCGGTCCGCGAGCCTCGCAATCGCTGAAACATGGAATCGGACGGCTCGATGAATTCGACGACCAACGTGTCTTCGGTCAGGTCGACGAGCAGGTCGCGAATCGCCACGATCGGCAGGTTCGAAGTGACGTAAAGGTGATGGATCAACGCCAGGGCGAAAACACAATCGAATGACGCCCGATCGAGAAACGATGGTCGTTCGACATTTCGGAATCCGATCCCCGGGCTGGGGTTGGCGATATTCATTACGAGCGGCAAAATGTCTCGACCGTTGTCGTTTGCATCGCGATACAATGCATCAATGCAGGAGGTGTCTGAATCGAGTGCGACGACCGAAGCGCCTTGGTCGGCTGCGATTCTTGAATACGTACCGGTATTGCATCCGATATCGAGAACGCGCTTGGGTTTCATTTGACCGACATGCTTTTGGACGAAGGACCTCTTGGCAGCCTCTGCTGAACCGTCATAATTGTTGTCGTTCTCGTAGTTCAGCCAGGTGCCCTCATTGCGACTCTTCTTGACGATTTTGGAAATCTTGTTTCGCAAGCGCTTAAGATTGAGTTCGAGTGGTGCAGAATCGGATTTGATATTGCTGCTGCTCTTGCGTAGCGTTGCATTCCTACGGTTGGCCAACCGTTTCAACTGGCAGGGTAGCCAAACGTCCAAAAGCATTGCCGGCCGCAAAGCAGCGAATCGACCGACACGCCTGCACACATCATCCGGTTCCATACCGTCGATATGCGAAAGAAAGTAGGACTTTGCATGGGTGCGCCCGTATGCCGACAGAAGTAATGGATAGAGAAACATTCGGTAGAACTGATCGAGTGCTGTCCACACATCTTTTCGTTCAACTGCTTCAATCGACGTGATGTCGATGAATACCGGTTGCGACGCCATGAATTGCACGTTGTATGCGGTGGCGTCCTTGAGGCTGTAGCCCGCCGCCATGACTTGAAGCTGAAGATCGAGCGTACACATCGCCGCGTCTGCCAACATCGCTGATGACCATTCGTATGGATACGAAAGAAAAGGTATGCGTTCGTGATGCAGGACTGAGGTCGAATGCTGCGTCTGGGAAAATTCGGTCGGCAGTTTGGCGTTTACGAATTCGTTCTGATTGACGCGGCGCGTACGGATCAGTTGCGACTCATCCTGTAACTGGCCGAGCAATCCGGATCGATCGAGTTCATCAAAAATACGAGCAAACGAATCGTCGATCGCGCGGTAGACCTTTCCGTTATGGTGAAACACAAAACCCGAAGGATCACGAAACGAGCCGTGGTCGCGATATAGGGTTGTCCTATTTGCTATCAGATTTGTAATTTCTGAAATGGATTGATGAAAAACGGGCGCGTCATGCCGCAAAGTCGTTTCGAAACGGCCATGATGATTCGAATCGGAAGTGTGTTCTCGATGTCGGTCGGTTAGCTTCGCCAAGCTGTGGCCTTTTGCCTGATCCACGACGCCATTGCTCCAAATCTCTGACGCAGTGCAATCGCCGACCCAACACATGCCGCAATCACGAACTGCAAGAGCAAACTGCCGCTGCCTGGATCAATGTATGCAATCAATGTCGCACCGTTTTCGAGCATGTCGATTCTTCCTCGTCCGATAGAAAATCCCGCCCGCACACCAGGATTCATCGACGGATGCCAAGGGTTCCTTGAATATGGGACGTCAGTACGCTCGAGGAGTGAATCGATGAAAGGACGATAAAGCGCGTGCGTCAATTGTAATTGAACGCAAGCGAACAAAACGAGAATTACGGAGTTACTTGATGAGGCAGTGACATCGCGCTGTGATTGATGCCACTGGGCATCCGTGCATACGTCGCTTATTGTGAATCTCGATTTCAATCTGCTTCTCATCGACCTATGCATCAATTGCAAGACTCGCAAGTCGATACCGCTCATCCACTCCGTTGACGAAGAATCATTTGGGCGATACCGTCCAAGGATGCTGACGGGGGCCAGTGGCCAGCATGATCAAAAGCAGAGACGTTTGTGTTCTCGCAGTCCGAAGATGTTCAAATAATTTCTGACCGTATCTTCGCGGTCAAGGAACTTAAAGGGGGCCAGCTCCATGAAATTCCGTCATTTTCAAATTGCAGTTCTAGGGGTTATTGCGACGAGTCTTGTGTCGGGTTGTGGTTTCTCGATTTTTATTCCCGGTTCCGATGAAGTTCGGGTTCGGGTTATTAACAACACTGATTTCGATGTCGATCCCGGTGTCGAGTTTGGTATTTCTGAAAACATACTGGAATTGTTCGATTCGGGAATCCTCGCTTCCGGTGAAATCGTGGAAGCGGACATTGATTGCGACGACATTATCGTTCTGACCGCAACCGAACCGGCTCAATTGGGCTTCTCAGCCGACTTCGTACTCGATTCGTTACCGTTCTTTGAAATCGACTTCGACTATCTTTGCGGTGACCTGGTTGAGTTCGAATTTGTCGGTAATGGACAGCAGTTCGATGTATTTGTGGATGTCAACGGTGCGAATTTGTTTTAACGTGAATGCTTTGATTCCGATTGGACAGTCAACTTGAATCGCAACTGGCGGACACAGCATTCGAAGTAAATCTTGACATTGAAAGGACGGTCAACGTTGACCCGACGAACTAATATTGGCATGATTTTCGGATTGATCGGAGTCGTATTTTTTGGACCCGCATGCAGCAATCGCGATGACGAAGTGCGCTATGATCGAAGGCAACCACGATACGATCGTTATCAGGAACGATCACGTACCACCAATCGCAGAGACGCGCGCGACCGAGATTCAAAGCGATCGTTTCGTGAAGATCGTCGAGATGACTCGCGCAGATCGCAAAGGTATGATCGTTCAGAACGCAGCAACCGGTCTGATCGTTCCAGCCGATTAGATCGTTCCCGTCGATCGGATCGCGATCGCAACAACGTAAGTCGCAGAGAGCGTTCTCGTGACTCGGATCGGTCAACCCGCAAACGGGATCGTTCGGATCAGGATTCACGAACGCGCCGCAGCTCCCAATCAGACCGGGATTAGTCTATCGCCAGTACGCACTCGAAAGTTACGATAGCGAACGCCAGCGTGTTATCGTCGGAACAGGGAATGACAGTCATGAATATAAAGGAATCGATCGCAATTGCGGCCTGCCGCATGATCGAAACGATCCCAGCGCAGCCCGTTTGGTGCTGGAATCGCTCAAGTTGCATCAGAAATCCCAACAGCTAGACTGTTTCCATCGCCGCCGTAGCTCAGTTGGTAGAGCAGCGGTTTTGTAAACCGCAGGTCGTCGGTTCGAGTCCGACCGGTGGCTTTGAGTTTTGAGCCTTCAAATCAAGCGTTTTTCCCTTTGTAGCAAGGGTTTCCTTAGAGTGACACCTTGCGCACTTTCCAAACGATTCGATCCTTGCGTAGTTCTCAATCGCACTGATTCGCGCGCCGTAAGGCGGGGCTTGGGGCGGGGGGTGTCCGAGATAGTTTCCGCAGATTCATCGTATGTCCCGGTTGCGCGGAGTCGTTCGGCTTGGGGCTCATCGTCGAACAGGTCTGGAAGGGCGTCGAGAGCGTCCGACAGATCGTGCGCCCCTAGTTTTGTGTAGATGTTCATGGTCAGCTTGGGGTCGCTGTGTCGGGCCAGTTCCTGAGCTTCCTTGACTGTTGCACCTCCTCGGATGAGTGCCGTGACGAAGGTTCCGCGTAGCGCGTGGAAGTCCACGACATGCCCCTTCGCGTTCTCAATGGCCAAGAAATCACTCTCGCTGCGTATGCGACGTTCTGAGTGGTCGGGCGATGCTTTGATCCAGCGGGCCCGCGCGAGCCTTAGATTGCGACGAAGCATCATTGCAGCGCGTTCGTTCCAGCGACCGGGCCAAAGCGGTTTGTCGGCTTTGCGGTTTCGCATCCAAGGGCTTAGTGATTCAGCCAAGTCGCGACGGATTGGTTGAACGTCTTCGCTGCGCCGCTTCGATGAGCCAGCATGTAGGTCCACACAGGGCGGATCATCTTGCAATCTGAAGCTTAGCGGTGTGAGGCTTCGCAATTCAGACGCACGAAACCCCGTCCCGGTTGCGACTCGGTACAGCATCGCTCGATCGATCCCCGACAATCCTCGCCATGTTCCTGCGGTTTCGGTCGTACGGACAAGCCAACGCAATTCATCTGCTTCAAGCGGTCGCCGTTCACGTCGTCGATCGGCGTCGACACCAAACTTGCACTTTCTGAGGCTGACGAGCGGATCATCAGGAAGCCGACCGTCGGTTTGCAACCAGCGACTGAACTGCCTGATTGCGCGGGAATGGTGCTGAACAGTTTGATTCGATAGGGCGTTTTCACCCATTTGAAGATCGGCCAACGCCGATTGAATGCGCGAGCCAGTCAAATCGGCAAGTCTCTCGACGTTCGACGCCTCGATCAATCGATTGGTCCGTACTTTCACAGTCGCTATTTGTTTCGCTGTGACACCTTTGGCCGTTAGGTCTTTGATCCAGTCATCAATGTGCTCGCCAATGGGCTTTTGATTCTCGATCGCGTATCGATCCGCCCGCGCGTCTATTACGCCATCGCGACGCAATGCCGAGTCGGCCAAGTGCTTCGCCAGAAGGCGCTCAGCCGTCGCGCGATCAGTCGTGCCTGTCGATCGCTCGCGCCGAGTGAAGGTATGATCGTACCAGCGGGCAATCCAGCAACCCTTCGCAGTTCGCTTAAACAGGCGTCCGGTCCCTTTTGAGCGTCGTTTCGTCGCCATCGTTAAACCTTCTTTCGCTCTGCGGATCGAAATTCAATTTCCAAAAGCGTCGCGATTTTGCTTGCGGTCGCCAGTGTCATTCCGCGTTTGCTCGCAAGGAATGAGTGAATCGCGGAATACGGGACACCTGTTCTCTTACTGATTGTCAGCATCGACAGCCCGGATTTCTGAGCGGCTTCGCGCAGTTGCTTTTCAAGATCGGACATGGTTGAGTTCCTAAGTTATCGTTCTTTCGATATCGAGATATCACATTATCGATATCTGGGCGAATCATTGTTCTAAATTTTCTTGGTTCTGGCGGTTCATCGCCGCTATAACTTCAGCGAGGGCTTCTGCCTCAGCATGTTCGCGTACCTGTCCGCCGTAATATTCACGAATTGCAGCGCGCTCCTCGTACATCTCTCGCCAATATTCGGACAAGTCTGAGGGTGAAGTCGCCCTGTCCGCCTTGGGCAAAAACAAGTCTTCCAAGAAAGTCACCGCATTAAACACTGGCCACCTCCCCAAACATGTACCGCACGTACCGCAAGCATCTCAATTTAGATACACGGAATGTTTTCGATGATCCCTTACGTTTGCGCATTAGCAGACTCCACTTGCGGCACTTGCGGTACATCTTCATTGGGCAATCCAAGATCGAATCCGTATGTCGATTCAATTTGGCGTAACTGCCTGAGATTCACGCGCTGATAGGTCTTGCCTGTTCGTCCATGCCGTTTGTGGGTACACAGCCCGTACCGTTTGAATACTTCTGCAACGCCTTTGGCCGACCACCGCCGAAAAGTCTCCAAGTCTTGCGATTTAGCCAGTTTCAAGACATCTCCCGCTTTCAAAGTGCCTTGGGTACCAGCGATCACGTGCTCCGCCAGAATGCGAAGCAACATCTCGTCAGCGTCCGGTAGAGTGCTTTCGCGTTCTTGTTCTGTATGAGCGATTGCGAAATCCTGTGTGAATTCGAGCAAGTCCGGTGCGCCGTGTTCCTCAATCCATCCTGCAAGTGCAAGTAGCGGTTGCCAGAGTTCGTAGTCTCTTGCTGCTAATTCGCTGGGGGCAACGTTCGATCGTCGGGCCAATTCCGCCCAAACGTTTCCGTGTTCGAGTGCGAGTACGTGCAGGTCGTTTCTTAATGATCGCCAGAATTCAGAATAGTCCTCGATGCGGTAGCGGGGCTTCTCAGATTCTGGCCCGGCTCTGAACATTCGGATGCGAATACTGCGAGACGCCAAAGTCTCCGGTAAACGCGAGATTGCGGCGAACGCCTTGGGGCCATATACGTCAAACTCCATGGAACGATACCCGTTACCGCATGGTTCGAGCCGACGTGCAGGCATGTCGGCCTGATAGCCAGCCAGCAGTACCGACCGCAGTTCTGCTGCTTCCGGAGTTCGTTCACACGGCCGCTCAGCTTCATCCATGAGCATCGTCCCGCCATGCTCGTGCAACGTGCGGAACAGGCACGGAGCAGTCAGATTCGAAGACGGAAGTGGACGAAAAACCACTTGTGCAAGAATGCGAAACACTGTCGATTTCCCACTTTTTAGTGGACCACCGATCGACAGGTAAGGGACGGATAGCCACGCACGGAAGACATAAGTGAACAGAGACCAAAGTGCCAGCGTTGCACCGATGCCTGTCGCTTGTTCGCGTGGGAATTCAAGGTAGCGCGCGAATCCTTCACAAAGCCGTTTGAAAACATCCACTGGGTCGGGCGAAGTCAGACTGCCTCGCAACCAAGCCTCCCTCGAACCTGCCGACCATCCGTTGGTCATGGTTGGCGAGGCAATGCCGAGAGGAGGATGAAACCAGAGTCGCTCCTTGCTGGGAAGAACAAGCGACGATCGAAGCGTGTATTAGCTGGAGCAGTCTGAATTTGAATCGAACGTCGCCGCACTGTTGGGTATTGACTGTCTTCCAAATTATGAAGCCATCCGCCGTTTCGCATCCTTTTCAGCGATTCGATACGCATGCAGCCCGCAACGGTGCCGTCGGATGCAATCGTACACCAGTCCGGCTTTTCGCAGATGGGACAGCATCGATTTCGCGAGACCTGCTCCCAAGTTGTTTCATTGGCGGTTAGGGGCATGAATGTGTATCCCCCGCCTGATTCGACATCCATCGACGAAGGTCCGCCAGCGGGTAAACCACCCGTCGCCCAATTCGGACATGCGGTATCTTTCGGCGATTCGTGAGCGTCCAAAGTGTACGCGTCCCAATGCCAATCAGCCGAGCCGCTTCGGCGGCGGAAACGGCAATTGGTTCGCTTTTGGATTCATTCGGGTCATTGCCGCGAACTGGCGCGGCACCGCGGTCGTGACTGACTGTGTCTTGCGTATTCATGCAAGAAGTTTACGACACGGTGCTTGCAGGATTTGCATTGCAAGAATTGAATGAATTGCAATCATTACACGCGGTTCAACGGGCCGTCTCTAGCTGTTCCTTTAAATCGCGCGAGACTGTTGATTCGCTGACACCAAGCTGAATTGCGATCTGCTGATTTGTCAGGCCTTCCTTGTACAGTTTTTGAGCCAAGGCGCGTCGCTCTACTATTCTGCGGTCCTGTGCACCTCTCGATTTCCGCACGACCTTGGATGCCGTCCCCATTTCGAACATTCCCGACTCGCATTCACCAGACCTAAATGCTGTAAGCCGTTGATCGAAAACGCGAAGTTCAGTAGGTGAGCCCACATAACAGAAGTCAAAATCGGGAGGATACTCCTTTTTCGAGCCCTGTTCGTGTTTGACTTGAATGCAGCGATCGGCGTAGTCACTCAAGCAGTTCAGAAAGCAGTCAATCTGTTCGTGGACAATGTCGGCCAGAATGGGATCGCCAATGGGCCCTCACCCAAGATAGAATGAAGAATCGTTGTGAACTATAACACTCGGTTTCCGTGCAGTTTCATTTCTTAACCAAATTAGTTTGGTAAGCAATTAGTGAACTCCACGTAGAAGTATTCGACTGCGCGAAATAGCTTTTGATTTTCTTGTTTAGTTATGCGAACGAACAAAACTGTCGGCGATGTTCGCGGAATGTTCTGGAATCGATGAGGATTGATGCTTTAGTTGCTGCTGCTGGTGGAACTCGCGGGCGATGCAGGTGCGAGCTGGATGTGTCTTACAGCCCAGTTATTGGCCTCATCGGACTTGCCCCACGCTTTGTACAAGGCAACGATGCGTGCTCGGGCATCGTCGAGACATCCTGCTCCCGCGACGATGGGAACCTCGTCTGCTTGCCTTTCGAGGGCGTTGTAGCTCATAAGGAGGAGCGACTCCGCTTCTTCGAAACGCTCCTGTGCGGTAAGGGCCGCTCCCAATTCGCTGCGGGCGCGATTGGTTAGCCAGTGGTTCGGGTCGATGCCTGAGCGCAGATCAACGCATTCCTTCCACGCATCGCGGGCGCCCGCGTAATTCGACTGTATATAATATGCGTGACCCAACTGCTCCAAAGTTTGGGCAACAAGCCCGGGCGCCGGCGGTTCGAGTTTGCGCCGGACTTCGATCAACTCGCGGCCAATCGCTTCCGCCTCTTCGGGTTGACGCAGGGCCAACAGTGCATCAATCAGATTGCTGGTACATTTTTGCCTGAGTTCGTTCGCCGGTGACAAGTTCACCTTGACCGACTCGTATGCCTGCCGAAAGAGTTGCTCCGCCTCGCCAGCACGCCCGAGATGGAGAACGATCCGCCCTAAATTGTTCTTGAATGACAGCGTGCGTGGGTGATCGTCGCCACGTGTTGCTGCCGCCGCATCCACGGTTTGTCTTGCATATTCCTCCGCCTCGACGAACCGACCAATCTTGAACAGCATCGTCATGACATTGTTCAATGCGATCAGCGTGTCCGCATTTGACTCGCCTCGTGTTTCCCGCCTGAATTCGAGAACCTTCAGGAGTTGTTGTAGTGCCGCATCATAATCACCACGCTCGGCTTGCAACAATGCGAGATTGCTCCTCGCGGTCATC
The DNA here is from genome assembly GCA_028285105.1 of Alphaproteobacteria bacterium. Classification (GTDB taxonomy): domain Bacteria; phylum Planctomycetota; class Phycisphaerae; order UBA1845; family UBA1845; genus UBA1845. Next base: position 356,790 of record JANQQE010000011.1, on the reverse strand, counting down.
ACGGCGCTCACTTCGGGACCACCATGCTCTGTCGCATGATTCAAGGCCCGCTCGTGATAGACCACAGCCTCTTCAAGTCGCCCCTGCTTGTGTAAGCACCGTCCCAGCCCGTTAAGGGTTGAGAAAAAACGATAGGACCCGTCGCGTGAGTACTCTTGCGCGGCAGAAAGGACTTCACGGAACGTGGTTTCTGCTGCCACATAGTCGCCGGCTCGGGCCTGCAGTTGGGCCAAATCCGTCAGCACGCTGCGCCTCACACCGCTGTTGGAATTTGCCAAGTGATCAGTAAGTGCCGTGGCCTGTTGTATCTGCTCGAGTGCCTCAGGATACATGCCGATTCCACGATAGATCCCGGCGACCGCTGCACGCAGACGTGCTTCGGTGATTGGGTTTTTTGTGTACTTGTTTTCGATCTGTTCCAAAGCCCTTTCAGCGATCAAGTCGCCAAGCAGCTCGCGGGCCAGGTTGACTTCGTTCACATGGCCTAGCATTTCATCGAAGTTATTGATGGCCTCACTTCTAACTTGCTCGTTGGGGTCCAATTCGGCGAACCCTTGTTCGAATTCACTTCGCAGATTGACAAGCAGCTTTTCGCCAACTCGTCGAGCACTCAGTTTCTCAAGCAGGTTGGATTGGAAGGTGATGACAGAGTTCAACTCGGTATTGGTTGCTTCAGCCGCGTTTCGCTGCTCGACTGCTTCGGTGAGGTAGTACGCCGTTCCGGACAGCCCGATGACCAGCGCTACGAACGTCGCCGCCAAACCCGTTACCAGTCCAACGTTTCGGCGGGCGAACTTGCGGACTTGGTAGAATGTGCTGGGCGGATGAGCAAGGATCGGCTCGTTCGCCAGATAGCGCCGGAGGTCTTCAGCCAGCGCTGCTGCCGAGTCATACCGTCGCTCGGGTTCCTTTTCCATCGCCTTGGTCACAATGGTATCAATGTCGCCAGCCAGCGAGCGCTCGATTGCTGCGAGTCGAGCGGGTTCGAATTCACGGATGATTCGGGCCGCTTCCGCGATCGGCTTACCCGAGATGTCGTGCGGCATCTGCCCGGAGAGCAAACGGTAGAGAATAACCCCCAGGGCATACACATCGCACCGGGTATCGATCTGGGAAGGGTCGCCCGAGAGTTGCTCGGGACTCATGAACGCAAGGGTGCCAACAATTTGGCCCGCCTGAGTCTGCAGGGTGGCGCCGTGAACATCTGCATCAGTGAGTCGGGCGATCCCAAAGTCGAGAACTTTCGGTTGACCGCTTCCCTCATCAAGGCGCGTACCGCTGTCTGTCGATTCGAAGGTGCTTCGTTGCTCGACGACAAGAACATTTTCCGACTTCAAATCTCGGTGGATAACGCCCTTTTGGTGGGCATGGTTGACCGCGTCGCACAACCGCGCCATCAAGATCAGAATCTGCCGTTGATTCAGTTTGCGATTTTGAACGAACTTCTCCAAGGAGATGCCATCCACAAGCTCCATCGCAAAGTACGGTTTGGGACCGCCAGGCGTTTCGGCGATCCCAGCATCGTATACGTGCGCGATTCCCGGATGTTGCAACCGGCCAAGCACTTCCGCTTCGAGCCGAAACCGGCGCTTCATGTGCTCCGATGCGAGTCCAGCGCGGATGACCTTCAAAGCAACGCGCCGGCGCGGAGATTCCTGCTGAGCCTCGTAAACGACGCCCATCCCACCCTGACCAATAACCCGCAGTATCGAGTATTGACCGATCCTTTTCGGAACATCCTCACCGGATTGCCCCGCAACAGCGCCGGCCAGCATTCGCGCGCCACCGCCAATCTCTGCCGCCTCAATGGCCTTGTTCGCGCTAAGGTCGTGGGCAATCAGCGACTCAACTTCGCGACGGAGATCAGCGTCGTCTGCACAGGCTTCGTCGAGTGCGGCTTCGCGCGCTTCCGGTGCAAGATCGCAAACCGCGTCGAAGAGATCCATGACCTGTTCATGGCGCGAAGATGTGGTCATTGGCGACTCTCCTCGCTCAGCTCGCGACTCAGCCATGCCCGTACGCGCCTCCAGTCCTTCTCCACGGTGCGCGTGGTGACGCCGAGAACATGGGCGATTTCATCGTGGGTCATACCGCCAAAGAAACGCAATTCGACCAAACGGGCCTGCCGCATATTCAGTTCGGCGAGCTTGGTCAGGGCATCCTCCAATGCCACCAAGTCCAACACTTCAGCCCCCTCGGGACCGTCGAATCGGTCGATGGTTATGTTGACGCGTTGCCCACTGCGTTTGGCGGCACGTTTTCCGCGGGCATGGTTCTGTAGAATCTGTCGCATCGCCGTCGCCGTGACGGCGCAAAAGTGCGCCCGGTCTTTCCAGTTTCCGCTGCTGGCGATCAGCTTGAGATATGCCTCGTTCACCAATGCGGTCGGCTGCAAGGTGTGACCAGCGGGCTGATTGCGCATGAAGTTACCCGCCATCTCCCGAAGTTGTTCGTACACCAGCGGGAGGAGTTCGCCCGCAGCCGCCTGATCGCCTGCGCCCATTCGAACAAGAAGTTCTGTCGCATTCCCGCCCATCGGGTCGCCTCGGAGACTGTCATCCATTTGGTCCATGCCATGTCATTATATCACTCAGGCCTAATGATCATAACTCTATTCGTGGCAATCATTTGTGCAAATCGGCAATTGGACGTCCAGTTTCGTGTGAATGCACTTCGTTTTCCCGTTCGGGTTGTTCGTGTTTTTGGTGTGTATGGAGATGAGTGGGGTCGCCTGTGCTTATGTATATGGCGCGTGCGATCGTTCCCGCGCAGAGTTTATGGAAGACGCGTCTCTCAAAGTCCTGGCAACGGGGCATTTGGCTTACTCTGGCAATTCAATTCTCACGTAGGAGGTTTCGACATGAAGTGGGTTCGCTTAGCAACTTTCTTGATTGGTTTCTCAATTTGCGCTGATCGCGCTGTGGCCGACCTGATAACCGCCGCGGTGACGAGTAATACCGCCGACTTTAAGCCCGCTTCGCTCATTGCGGACGGTTCTGGCCTGTCAGGTGATCCAAACGGTCCCGGTGGAGATCTTGTTACACACGGGGCTTGGCCGGACAACAATTCCTGGGCCACCGCGTCAGCGTCTACAGGTGACTACTATGCTGATGTCCTCGCTGGCACGCTGCCGATTCCGGTCCTTACTTTTGACTTTGGTGAAGATTTCGAAATCGGCGGATTTAGCTACTGGGCATATACGGGCCGCTCTCAGTTTAATGGTGAAGGCAATTCAGCAAAGGACATTAACATGTTGTTTGCGACGGAATCGGATGGATTGGGCGGTTTCGGGACGACGATCCCGGACAACCCCGCATTTAATCTCGCCATGAGCCAGGACTTTGGAGCGTCAACGCGTCAGGACTTTTCGTTGCCCGTCACACTCACCGCACGGTACGTGCAAGTGACGATCACGGACAATCACCGGTTCACAAGCGGACCCAATGCGGGAGGCAACAGGGTCGGTATGGGGGAGTTGCAGTTTGACGCATTCATTATTCCTGAACCATCGTCATTGGCGCTGCTAGGCGTCACAGCGCTTGGCATAGCTTTGTTTCCTCGTCGGTACCGCTGATGGGTTCCTGAGGACTTCCCCCCTTGGTTTCATCCAACAGCCCAGCAAATCTGCGAACCGCCCCACATATTTGAGGACGGTTCGCTTACTTGTGTTTTTCCGGCGCATCGCCCTTTGCACGATTTGAGTCACCATGCCTATCGCCTTCCAAAAAAATGCCGCCACTTTGTTCGGGTTCCGCGCTGTTTTGGTGTGTACGGGGGTGAGCGAGCCAGCAGAGGACGAAAGCTCGCGATCTTCACTTGTGTAACCGTAACAATCTAGGAGAAGAAGATGAACTTCAGCGTGCGATTTGAGCAATACAATCCAATCAACCGAGTTCTTGCTGGGAATCTGAGACGTCGATCGAACGTCTTCGCTGTCGCGATGTTGACAACGTTGGTGCAATTCTCAGTCACCGCGACCCACGCTCAAGTCATCAAGATTGCGAACTACGACGTTCCCAACAACGTCAACATCAACGAGAACAACTACGCAGCGCGTAATGTGGCGAGCGGATTCGTCGTCAGCCCGATGCAATTGAACAACGTCGGTGGAGGCGGTTTCACGGGTCATTATCAAACCGGTGGCTGGGAAAGCAGCCTCAATCCAGACAAATACATCTACTTCACTGTGACACCGACTCAGAACGCTGTCGAATTTGATCGTATAGCCCTGTCGCAGTTCAACTTTTCGGGCAACGATACGCCAAGCTACGTTGCAGTCCGCACGTCTGCGGACAATTTTTCAACCACACTCGACACGGCCAGCATTCCGTTTTCCTATCAGAGCTGGACAAACACGCTGGATCTCTCTGCGGTACCCTACACGTCCGAACCGATCGAATTCCGAGTCTACTTCTACGGACACAATACCGGTGGGTGGCAGGGATCAGGCGTTTTCTCGGGTCATGTCGGATTCGCAATTTACGGCGAGCGAGTTTGTTCGGAGAACGGGCTTGGGTTTGCGGGATCCGATTGCGACGCCAACGGTCTCGACGACTCATGCGACCTGGCTGGTCCGGGCCGATTTGAAAACGCAGCCGGTGCTGGTGACTACCAATTGAACGGGTCAGCCGCACTTGACGGCGGGTCGATACGTTTGACGTCGGCAACGCAGGGTCAAAGAGGCAGCGTCGTTTTCGATCCCGTATCGATGCATCCGGTCGGTGGTTTCACGGCGTCATTCGATTTCAAGGTGGGCGGTGGCAACGGGGCGGACGGACTCAACTTCGCCTTGATGGACGCGAGTCTTCATGGTCCTTCGAGCAACTTCGGAGAGACCGGTCCCGGTAATGGCTCGCTCTCGGTGAGTCTCGATACCTATGCCGGTAATCCTGCCAGTGGAAATCATGCCAGACTCATCTGGAACGGTACGATTCTGCGAAGCGAATGGGTCGATTTCATACTGAACGACAACGAATGGCACCACGCAGAAATTGAGTTCGACGGCACGAATCTCACGCTTACGCTGACCCCAGCCGCCGGACCTGAGGAGGTTTTCTTTGGCGATGTGACGATCCCCGGTTTCGTGCCAATCGTGAGCCGCTATGGTCTCGGCGCACGAACAGGAGCAGCTTATGACGAACACCGAGTCGACAATATCAGGTTCCGCGATACATCCTCACCGAACGATTGCCAGGGCAATTCTGTTCCCGATACGTGCGAACCGGATGACGACGTCGATGGCGTCCCGAATGCGTGTGACGTCTGCCCAGGTCAGAACGATTTAGTCGACGCGGACGGCGACGCGGTGCCCGACGGTTGCGATGCTTGCAACGGTGACGATGCCTTTGGTGACACCGACAGCGACGGTGTGTGCGATGACATCGACCCGTGCCCAGTCGACAATCCCGACGATACGGACGGTGATGGCGTCTGCAACTCGGTCGACATGTGCGAAGGTGACGATGCCACGCTGGATTTCGACGGCGATGGTGTGTGCAGTGACTTGGATCCTTGCCCGTCAAGCAATCCGGACGACATCGATGGCGACGGCGTGTGCGGGCGATTCGACCAGTGCGATGGTGATGATGCCACCGGTGACCCTGACAACGATGACATATGCAGCGACCTGGACCCCTGTCCGTTCGACAACCCCGACGATACCGATGGGGATGGCGTTTGCGAAACAGACGATGTGTGTCTTGGTAACGATGCCCTTGGGGATACGGATGGCGACGGGCTGTGCGACGACACCGATCCGTGCCCACTGGACGATCCGAATGACACCGATCTGGACGGGGTATGCGACTCGGACGATCTGTGCGACGGCGACAATGCGACCGGTGATGTGGATGGCGACGGTGTTTGCGGGAACCTCGATCCATGCCCGTTGGACGCCGCGGACGACAGCGACTTCGACGGTGTTTGCGATTCCGACGACGTTTGCCCGGGGTTCACGGATCATGCCGACCTCGACAACGATGGAATTCCGGATGGTTGCGACCCCTGCGCCGGCGGTCCAGGTTCCGGCGACACCAATGGCGATACCGCCCGCGCTCTGGACGATTATGCCGACATGTATGAATGCATGACGGGGCCGCAGGGTTCGCTAACCGAAAAATGCGAATGCTTCGACTATGACGATAGCGGGAGCGTGACGCTATACGACTTCGCCGAATTTCAAAATCACTTCACCGGCGCCCCTGAGTAGAAAGCTAGCGGGAGCCGAGAGAAACGGACCGGGATGCGGAGAAAGGCCGCGAAGCAATTCGCGGCCTTTTCTCTGCCCGGTGGAATGACGAGAAATCACTTATTGATCAATAAAGCTCGTCCGCATGACGGATCGCCGCATTCGGTTTCTCTTCGTCATGTCGGAACTTTCGTTCATTCCTGATTACGATTGCCAATACCGCTGCCTGCAGCAGTTCAGATAAGTGCAGCCATGCTTCGATGGTGACGGCCAAGGTTTCGTCACGGTACAAAATCGCCCATTCGTGCCACCGGTTGTCGTTCTCAAGATGCTGTCTTGATCACCATTGTCGCAGTCTAGGCAATACGCGAATTGAGATAAGCCCCCAGGTCAATGTCGCCCGCGAAGCCTAAGTGATTCGCATACGTTTTCTGACCTTGCCTTTCTTGTTCAGAGAACTTCTTTCCAAAAGCCGCGCGACGGCGACAAACAGATCCCCCTCACCCTGTATCACTCCTCGTGGTCGGACAATTGGCTCCCGCTTTCTCGGTGACCTACGGCTGACATGGTCTACGCTGCATCTATTGCAGTCTGCGGGTTGGTCTCGCGGGGGAATACAGGGAAGCACGCGCCGCCCAGTGATGGGGGGAAGCATGTGTCGTAAAACTGCCTCATGCTTTCATTCGAGGCATTGAATGTCGGTGGCATCGCAGTTGTGAGGCTAAGGATGCCTCTTGCACGGCTTGCGACGTCCTGCCTCGCAACGTCAATCGCAGCGCATCAAACAGCGCGGCGGGAAGCACAAAGCATCCCGCCGCGGATTACGAATCAGACTGAGGGTGATCGCTTAACCAGCGAGCATCGACTGTAGGGCGGCGAAGTCGAGCAAGTCGTTGTCACCGTCGTCGTCAAAGTCGAAGCATTCGCAGCCGGCGCCCATTCCATTGCCTGGGCCTGTCATGCAGGCGGCGAACTTCGTGTAGTCGTTTGCGTTGACGTCCCCATCCCCGTCGGAATCGCCGCTGGCCGAACCACCGGCACACGGATCGCAGGCATCGCCTAGACCATCGGTGTCCGTGTCCATTTGATCGGCGTTGGTAATCGTCAAGCAGTTATCACATGCGTCGGGCGCGCCGTCACCGTCAACATCCGGATCGCACGAATCGGGAACTCCATTGCTGTTGCAATCGTTCGTCACGTCAGTGACTCGGAATCGGACGTTGTCGACGCGGTGTTCATTCGAGAAAGCTCCGGTCCGGGACCCGAAGCCGTAGCGTGCACGAACTGGCGAATAACCCGCGATTGCCAGATCGCTGAACACCGTCGTCTCAGCGCCTCCCGCGTCATACATCCACATCGACGCGACACCGCGGTCATACGCGAACCGCACACGCTGCCACGCGCCGTCGTCCAACGGAGCGGACAGTAGAAACTCAGCCTGCAACGCCCCGTAGGTGTAGATGTAAACATGGTTACCGTCGGCCGCGGTCGTGCCCCAGGTATCCAGGCTGATCGCCAATGGTTGCGCGCCGCCAGTTTCATCGAACAGGGCTTCGCCACCGCTGACGTCGGCGTCGAGCACGACGAAACTCAGCCCATTGGCGCCATTTCCGCCGCCCATCTGGAAGTCGAACTCGACCTCGAAGGCGTTCAATGGAGCTGCTGACACCGGTTCAAAGATAACCGTGCCAAGTTGCCACATGACCGCCTCGGCCAATCGGATCGAGCCGCCATCCGCGACCGCCGTGCCGTTGAGCGTGTAGTTCGCGCCAGGCGCATCAAACGATTCGAATCGACCTGGATTCGCGAGATCGCAGGCATCTGGAATTCCGTTACTGTCGCAGTCAACTGAATCATCGCCACTGGCGCAAAGGTCACATCCGTCCGGTACACCGTCGCCATCGGTGTCGGGCCCGTCTTCGACACCAGGACAAATGTCGCAGACGTCCCCAAATCCGTTGCTGTCGGCATCCGCCTGATCAGGATTGGAACGGTACAAGCAATTGTCACAGTCGTTGGGAATGCCGTCGCCGTCGACGTCAAAGTTGTCGTTGAAGCCTGGACAAACGTCGCACGCATCAGGGACCAGGTCGCTGTCGGTATCGTCGGTGTCGTCGCCGGTACTGCAAGCGTCGCACACATCGCCAAACCCATCACCGTCCGCGTCCGCCTGACCGGCGTTGGCGGTCGCCTGGCAATTGTCGCACGCGTCACCGGCGCCGTCCGCGTCGCCGTCGGCTTGATTGGCGTTGGCGATCGTTGGGCAATTGTCGCACGAATCGTTGACGCCGTCGCCATCGGTGTCGGTCACGCCTGTGCAAGGAACGGTTAGCACGTCGCTGACTACGTAGAGTGGCCAGAGTTGCGTGTTCGGCCATGTATCCCCGGTGATCGCAAGCTGACCGGTGCGATGGGCGAGACCTGACCGTGGATCCGTCGGACCACCCAGAGGGTCGCGCGGCGAGCCATTGACGTTGGAGCCAGTCCAAACACGATCCTGCATCGTTGAAAGATCGGGGGCGACATTCGCGTCGACGAGCCAGTGGCCCTGCTCAAACCAGAAGTGGTCGTAGTTGTTGACCATCCGTACACCATCCAATCGATAAATGGGCACACCGGTTGAACCGACTGGCATGAAATCCATACCCGTATTGTCGAGCGCCGAAGTCGTAGGGGTTGACGCCACTGCTTTCCAGGTCGTGTTCAACGCCACCAATTCGGGCTCGTTGGCGACTTCCTGCGCCGCGAAAGTGTTGTAGGTATTGATGTCGGCCGATTGCGCATCGATTCTGTTGATGGTCACGAAGAACAGGCGATACTGATCGCCGACATTAAGATCCGTCGGCACTGTTACGACCGGAGGCGGGTCATCGCAACCGTTGGGAATCCCGTCGCCATCGGAGTCGCTGTTGTCGTCGAAGCCGGGGCAAGCGTCGACCGCATCACCAACACCGTCGTTGTCCGAATCGGTGAGCCCCTGAAACTCGACGGCACCGATATCCAGCGTCGTTTGCGCACCGGTACCGGTATCGGCGATGCCAAGATCGTCAAATGGGCGGGTTAGCCCCTTCAAATCGAAATCCCGTCCACCGGCTGCAGCGTAGACATCGTAATCTGCCGCATCGATTCCAATTGACCCTTCGGCGAGCTCCAGATCACCATTGTCGAAATCAACGAACGTCACGTTGCCGTCGATATTGTCTCCGGTCGCTCCCCAATAGATGCTCTTGCTGGCGGTGACAATATTGGGGAGGGAAATCCAGCCGCGCACAATGGTGTTGTACAACTCGACCTGCGAATTGGGTCGGAGATCTAAGGCGTTGCGATCAAGATCTACGATCGTGCAGTTGATGAATTTCGCCGCCCCGGTGTCATTCACAATGTTTTGGTTATCGTTTCCGTGGAACAAGCAACCAAGAAAAGTTGGATTGCCCTCGCGGATCAACACACTTTGAAAGGACGTGTGGTTGCCGGTGAACTCGCAATGTTCGACGAAAACCGCGTCGTCCAAGTCGAGCGCGCCGCCGGAGCAATTCTCGAACTTTAGGCTAAATAGCCGAGGTCGCGCGTTCTCCAGGTAGATCGCGGGGGCGCTGCCGTTGGAAATCGTCATCCCAGCAATGATCATGTTACTGGAGTGGTTGGTGTCCTCGAAACGGAAGACATTGTCGTTGTCATCGGTTCCCCCATCCAGAAATGTGCGGTCAGCACCCTGGCCAGTGACTGTCACCTCAATGCCGGCCGGTACTATGATGTTATCCTCGTAGAACGTACAAGCCCCCAGGATAATTAAATCGTTCGTGCGCGCTTCGTTTAGCGCTTCCTGAATTGTGGCGTGCATCGTATCCTTATTCAGGTTGAAGATGTTCACACTTGGGCAGGCGTCACACGCGTTGCCGACAGTGTCGCCGTCTTCGTCGGCCTGGTCCGCGTTGGCGGCCTCCGGGCAGTTGTCGCACACATCGCCAAACCCGTCGCCATCACCGTCTGCCTGAGCTGGATTGGTTACCAGTGGGCAAACGTCGCAAACGTCGCCAACGCCGTCTAGATCGGCATCGCTGACGTCGCCACTGGCGAATGCCGGGCAGTTGTCGCAGACATCGCCGATGCCGTCGCCGTCGCTGTCGGCTTGATTCGCGCTGGCGAGCGATGGGCAGTTGTCACATGCGTCCCCGACGCCGTCGCCGTCCGAATCGGTGGAGTCGTTGCTAACGAATCCCGGGCAGTTGTCACAGACGTCGCCAATGCCGTCGCCGTCGCTGTCGGCTTGATTCGCGCTGGCGAACGACGGGCAGTTGTCACATGCGTCCCCGACGCCGTCGCCGTCCGTATCGGTGGAGTCGTTGCTAACGAATTCCGGGCAGTTGTCACAAACGTCGCCAATGCCGTCGCCGTCGCTGTCGGTCAAGTCCACGCTCGCCAACCCGGGACAATTGTCGCAATCGTTGGGAATACCGTCAAAGTCGTCGTCAAGCGTGTCGTCCTGGCCCGGACACTGATCCACCGCGTCGCCCACCCCGTCACCGTCCGCGTCGGTGAGTCCCTGAAACTCGATTGCGCCCATGTCGAGAGCGCTCTGTACATTTACAATTCCCAGGTCATCGTGCGATCTCGGTTGACCTAACACATCAACGAAGTTCACAGTATCTCCTCCGGCAATAGCGAAGGAGAATGAGTTCGCGGCGTCGATGCCCAGAGACCCCTCAGCCAGTCGGTAATCGCCGCTGGAGGGATTCACAAATGTGGGAGTGCCGTCGATACTGTCCGTGCTACCGTTCATATAGCCGACATGAAGACTGTGGACCGACTGCAGCACGCCCCCAAAAATCGACATCGATCCGGTCACGATCGTGTTCCATAGCTCCAAAGTCGTTCCCGGCCCAACTTCCAGCGCGCCCTGCGATCCGGACGTGATGGTGTTATTTGTCAAATTGCACGTACCACCGCCGCTGATCGTAAGCGCGACGTTCGTCGAGTTGTTGTAGAAAAGGTTTTGCAGCAGCGTTGGCTTGCCGTTGCCAACGTCGACGGTCACGGTCTCGTAAGGGCCGGAGGTCCCCGTGAAAATGCATTTCTCCACTTTAGAGGGACCGGCCAAGCTCAAGGCGTGACCGCCAGAGATGTTCATAAACCGCACCCGCTCAACTGTTGGCGAACTCGTGATGGTCACCATGCCGCCACCGCCATCATTCCGAATTGTCAGATCGGAGATCACGGCTTCGGACGTAATACTTGGCGACGTGATCCACATCACCTCGTCATTGTCGTTCGATCCACCGTCAATGAATGTTTGGTCCACACCGGCTCCGCGAATCTGAAGATTGAGATTCCCAAGGTTGATGTTGTCCTCATAAATCGTGCACGCACCAAGCTGAATCACGTCGTTCGCCTGGGCGGCGTCGATCGCGTCCTGAATCGATGGGTGTGTCGTACTCCGCGTTACATTGGTGATGTTGTTCACGTCGGCGCACGAATCGCATGCGTCTCCGGCGCCATCGCCATCGGTGTCGTTCTGGGAGGGATTCTGCACGAATGGGCAGTTGTCGCACAGGTCGCCGACGCCATCAGCGTCCCAGTCCGCTTGGTCCAAGCTAGTAAGCAGTGGGCAGTTGTCGCAGGCATCGCCAAGTGGATCGCCGTCTGAATTGAGTTGGTCAGGGTTGCGAACAAACTGACAGTTGTCGCAGGCGTCGCCAATCAAGTCGCTATCCGAATTGGCTTGGTCTGGATCAACAACAGACGGACAAACATCGCACGCATCTCCAACGCCGTCGCCGTCACTGTCGGCCTGATCTTCATTTAAGGCGAACGGACAGTTGTCACATGCGTCGCCGTGACTGTCCATTCCGGCAATGTCCCAGTTCTGTTGATCGGCATTCGCGATGTTCGGACAGTTGTCGTTCGTGTCGAAGACGCCGTCGCCATCCGAATCGGGTACGAAATGCAGGCTCCACTCGGCGATGTAACCGCTCGCGTTATTTGTGAATCCAAAGAAACCGGCCGGCATCACGTAGAGGCTCCAGGTTCCATTCGGCTGCACACCAGCCAGGTGGAGCAGGTCTTGGGCGTACGAGGGGTTAAAGAATGGCGCCGGCGGAAGCATCTGCGGTGTACTCAGCCCCAAGGCGGGACTGAACCGGCCGCTCTGCAGCGGAAACGCAATCGGCGGCTCACCATGGGCGAAGGTCAGATCGAGATTGGTCGCTGGGTTGGCTCCGCCGATCCAACTCATCAGCACCACGCTGTCGACCTGCACGTGGCTCGGTGGAACGAGGAGAATATTGGCCATGTGCGGTCGTGTGTGCGAAAAGCCACTAAGTTTAACTTCCACGCGATAAGGCCCACTAACGCCAGACACCTCAACCGTGCTCGGGTAGGGCGTTGAGATATTGCGGTGGTAGCCATTCTGGAACGGAGGATACTGCGTGCCCTCAACCGCGTTGATCGTAATGGGTGACGTGCTTGTAAAAGTCTGCGTTTGTCCCTCGCTGACATGGGCCGTTACGAGCGTTAGCCCGATGGCATGCGCCAGGCCGAGTCGTCGGGTCAAGCGATGTAGCGGGCGCATTTTGCCCCCAATGGGGTCATTCGTCTGCTCAATTCGTTTGGGTCTGGGTTGCATCTCTTCGTCCTTCCATTTTGCGATCGCACAGCTGGACCCTGGCGCCGTACCAAAGGGCAACTGCGTACGCCCGGTAAACGCAGGAAGCAGGCGAGTGCCGAACTGAATTCTCAAAAAAAATCGGCGGTCGAGGCATGCGTTGCGTGTTCACTGCGAACACGCACGAGAGCCTTACGGCGCCTACAAAAACTCACTACAAACGTGATGTGACCTCACGCAGCGGCGTTATTCCCACTCGCCGGCGATTAGTTGTGTCCGAAATGGCTCCACCCCACATCGAAATGAAATACGCGGCGAGAAGCCAAGCTTCCCGCCGCGCGATTTCTGCTGCCAGACTGATTTCGAAAAAGGACCGGCCGCTACGGCGCGAGCAAAGTCTGCAACTCAGCAAAGTCGAGCAGATCGTTATCATTGTCGTCATCAAAATCGAAGCACTCGCAGCCGTTACCCAAGCCGCCAACCGGTCCCGCGAGGCACTCGTTGAATCTGCCATAGTCGTCCGCATCGACGTCACCGTCACCATCGGTATCGCCAGTAGTCGCCCCGCCGGCACAGGGGTCGCAGAGGTCCGGAATTGAGTCGCTATCGGTGTCCGGACCATCAGATTGCGTCTCGTACGCACCCATGTCGAGGTGGGTGGTCTCCCCGGTCCCCGCATCTGTCACGCAGGAGTCAAAGGTGCGCGGCGCGGCGGCAAGGTCCGTCGGGCCACCGCCAGCCGCGACATAGCTGTCATAGTCGGCAGCATCAATGCCCAGCGAGCCAGGCGCGAGTCGGTAATCGCCGCCTGCCGCATTGACGAATGTCGGCGCGCCGTTGATGTTGTTTCCGCCTGCACCCGGAAATAGACAACGGCTGATGTTGAGAACGCCCGAGCTGAAGTTCGGAGTGATCATGGTCAGCACGGTATTCACCAGATCAACCTCGGCGCCGCTGCGAGCAATCACAGAGTCATGAGCGAACGAAACAACCGTGCAGTTGATCAGGCTGGTCTTGCCGCTGCTGCTTTCGCGGACCACCTGCGTACCCGGAGAATTGCCGTAGAACAGGCACTGTACGAGGTCGACGATGCCGTTTCGAGTGAAGACGGTCTCTGAAACAGCGCTATTGCCCGTGAATATGCATTGATCGATGAGAACTGTCCCCGATGTGTTTGTGCGGAGTGACTCTCGACCTGTCGATCCGGTGAACTTCACGCGACGAACCGTAGCGGGCGCGAGAAGGGCCATCGCCCCCGGAACGTCCCCCGATATGCTGCGCCCGTTACGCAGTGTGAGATCCGAGATCTCAGTCGCGATCGTTTGCCCGCCCGGAATCACGATGATCGGGCCTTCCGGCGAGTTAAAGCCGTCACCATCGATAATGGTCTGATCCATGCCGGCGCCCCGAAGCGTGATGTCGGTGCTGTTCGGCAAGAAGATGTTGTCTTCAACGAAGACGCAGGCACCGAGTTCGATGACGTCGCCGTTCAGGGCGGCAGAGAGCCCATCCTGAATCGACGGATGATAGGTATTCTGAGTGAGGTTGTAGACATTCGGCGAATTCGGACACTGATCGCACTGATCGCCAATCGCATCGCCGTCGCTATCATTTCCATCATCCTGCGATTCGTAGGTGCCCATATCCAGATAGGGGATCCCACCAACTCCCGTGTCCGCGACGCAGAAATCAGATCTTCGCGAAGCCCCGGCCAGATCGACCAAGCCGCCGCCGGCCGCCAAATACGCGTCGAAGTCCGCAGCGTCGGTGCCCAGCGAGGCGTCCGCGAGGCGATAGTCGCCGTTCATAGCGTCAACAAAGGTTGGCGCAGCGTCGATGTTGTCGCCCGTCGCGCCGGCGTAAAGGCATCGGTTGGTGGTGATGACGCCGCTTCCGCTTGAAATGAGACCGTCGAACACGGAATTGGATGCGTCCACCGTGCCGGCGAAACTTTGAAGTGCGTTACCCCAGTTCGTTTCAAATCCGGAGATGGTGCAGTTGACCACTAGGTGCTGGTTACCCTCCAGGCGCACTGCCTGAAATGTGGCGCTTTGCGCGACCAAACACTGGAGCATAACGATGTTTGACGTGCCCCCTCCGGTGCCGATTGCGTCAAAGGCACCGGACGCGCCGGAGAATATGCAGCGTTCAAAACGGGGGCTGGCCGCTCCACTGGCAATAAGATGTGCCGCGCCAGCGTTACCACCCGGACCGGTGTTGTCCCGGAAATGGACACCTCTGAATACCGGTGATGTTCCAGCGATGACTACCGCACCGCCACCGGTTATCGTCGTGTTGACTCCATTATGAAGAGTCAGTGCGGAGATTACGGTTGCGCTGGTTTGACCGGTCAACGCCATGTTAAGAATCGGGTTCTGATCCGCGGCGCCGCCGCCGTCGATGATGGTAAGATCAGGACCGAGACCGGTGATGGTGACGTCGAGCCCGTTGGGAAAGACAATGTTGTCTTCGTTAAACGTGCCGGCGGTGAGCAGGATCGCGTCGCCGGACGTAGCGTTGTCCAGCGCTGACTGAATCGTGCCGTACGTCGTTCCTTGCGTCACGTTGGTCACCGCCCCGATGATCCTACCCACCTCGTCACACCCAACGTACCGATGATCGTTGGTCGCGGTGGGCGCACCGCCGCAGGTACAATTGCCGAGTCCGTCGTGACCATGGGTCCAGTTGTCCCATTTGACAAGGAGCGACGGCTCACCGAGCGTCGTGCCGCACACAACAGTGCCCTGTGCCCCGGCGGTAAGGCTGGAGAACCCTCCTGGGCTATCTACGAGGGCGACCACGCGATCTCCAGCGCTGAACGTGCTGCTGCAGGCGCAATCAATGGTTTGCGCCGACGCTGTTTGTGTGATTCCGACTGTCGCGGCCAGCAGGAGGCATTTTATCATGACTTGGATTCTCAATTCTGGTCTCCTATTTTGCGGTGAACGCCCGTTACGCGCAGGCAATTGTGCTTGGCGGCATTTCATCCCACAGGTTCCACGGTTGGCAGTCGCCGCACGCACTCACAGACACGAGAACGACGAAATCAACCCACAAAGAAAATGTGAATAACTCCGAAATCTGCGTGGTAATTATGACGGTGGGATCATTTTTACCCCGACGGTCGCAACTCGAAATAGTCGGGTATATGACAGGATCGGGTTCCAATCCGGCTAAAGCGTCCGTCGAAGCAACCTTCCTGCTCGAAAGGTCAGCGGCGGCGTCGCATCCAGCGGCCCATGCCGTGGACTCACCGCTCACACCAGGAAACGCAAACCGACCACATAGACCGAATCAGAATCTCAAGAAAATAAGAAATGACCCAACAAACCCCGGAAAACGACTGCGGCGACTGTTAGCAGTGAACGAGCCCGCCGCCTAGGGGGCGTTGTTTGCCCCGGACAACCCCCGGCGAATTAACAAATGCACTGCGATCTGTCGCTCGCGAACGGTGAGTGTTGTATCCTCTGAGATCTCGCGAGCCACCGCGCCCGCATCACCCAGTTCATCCAGGCGACTTAAGATCCGAGGTTGCAACGTCTTGGCAGTCTGGTTGTATGCCTTGCGGGCCTCGTATAACTCACGGCGTGTCCGCGTGTTCCAAGCCCGTAGGGTGTAGTCGTCGGCCACGGTGAATATCGTCGCCCCATCGGGTGTCAACGCGATGTACCTGACGCGATCAAGGTGCCCGCGCAGGTCAATGACCTCTTCCATTTCCTCAAGATCCCAAAGCCGAATGGTGCGATCTTCCGAACCGGATATCAGCCGTTCCTCATTGGGCATCACACCCAGGCAATGGACGGGCAGGGTATGCCCATGAAGCTGTGCTAATTCTTCGCCACTGTCGACATTGAAGATGCTGATCACGCGGCGCTTACTGATCACAAGCCAGTTGCGCTGCGGCAGATACAATGCAGCGCCATCGATCTTGACACCGAGGCGGTCAGCGGCCTCGAACGCGCTGTTGTGCGTTGGGGTCAACGGCGTGAGCAGCGAATCTGTCAGCGGGCGCAACACTGTGTCGCCGTTGAGCAGATTGAGCGTGACACGATCCGATAGGTGGTAATCGATCTTGAGTTTCCAATCGTCGCTGATGATACGTGCAAAGATCCAATGGTGATGCTCCCGAGGGACTCGTGCCGAGGCGATCGGCAAATAGGAAATAGGATCCCAAAGGGTGATTTCTCCGCGCATCCCGGCCGCGACGAGTAATGAATCCTCCCATGACACCATGGAGTGAGAGAGGAACCAATCAGACTTGTAGATCCGCGACATATTGGGCGCATCGGGCAGTTCCCACGCCTTAATTCGCTTGGCGCTCGCAGTGATGACCCGCTCACCGTCCGGAGGGAAGCCGATTGTTAGAATCGGTTCGCGGTGACCGATGCTGGCGCCAAGCGACGCTCCGGTACGCGCGTCCCAGAAACGCAGCACCTTGTCCTGTCCGCCACTGGCGAGCAATGTCCCATCCCGACTGACCGCCACCGCGAGGATCGCGTCCAAATGGGCATCTTCCTGCACCCAAACCAAACGGCCTTCATCGGCAATGTCGATGCAAAGCAGTCGCCGATCGTAACCGGCTGTAAACATGTAACGACCATCGGGCGAGAACGCAACGTCGGACGCGTCTTCCGGATGCGGTGGAAGCTCGATCACACGATGGGGTGTGCTAAGCGACACCAATTTCGCACTTTCGATGCTGGATGTGAATAACCACTGTCCGTCATCGCTCACCGCGCCTTTAACTGGATTTTCCCAAGAGACGGCCGCATGGTCGATTGCCGGCATAGAATCTGGGGGCGATGGAACGACGTTGGTGAACCAGATCACTGCGCTCTGCCACGAAGGGTGATCAGCGTTAATTCGCTCTCCCGTCAGCGCTGATCGCAATTCGACTCCGCCGTCCGTCTTGAGAAGCACTTGATTCCCAAGTTGTATCCCTATGGCGCAATCCGTTGCCCCTTCAAACCAGTTTGAGATCGGATTCAAGGTGTCCATTGCGTGCGCATCGACGACGGCAACCCATTCGTAGAGCAGCCGCGCCATATAGATAACGCCTTCACCGTGATCGTCTTCTGAGAACCATATCTGCATGCGTCCTCGAGCAATATCGTCGGCGGTGAGTTGCACAGATGAAACAAGGGGGGCGGTTCCAATGCTCTCATCCAAACTGGCGGTCAGGTAGCGCCATTCCCAGCCGCGCAGTTCCACCGGAGCCGAGGCGAGATGTCGCTGGGCTGTGGTAATGTCGTCTTCGCGCAGTGCAGCCGAGGCCGCCGAGAGACTCGCGTAGTATGCTGCACGCTTGCTCGCTGCTCCTGCCTCTTGGGCCAGCTGATTGGCGCGGTGTTCGCGCAGCGCGAAAGATGTAGCTCCGACGAGTCCGATCATAAGCGCTGCGAGCGTTGCGACGAAGCCACCGACGAGCGCTCTGTTTCGTCGGGCAAATTTGCGAATCTGATAAAACGTGCTGGCAGGTCGAGCAGTGATCGGCCGATCCCCAAGGAAGCGTCGAATGTCTTCAGCCATTTCCGCCGCGGTGAGATAACGTCGTTGCGGATCTTTTTCGAGGGCTTTGCTGACGATGGTCTCAACGTCGCCGCGCAGCCTCGGATTGATCAAGCCAAGGCGGGAGGGCTCTTCGTCCCGGATGATCCGTGCCGCTTCCGGCAGCGTATGTTCGCGGATATCTAAGGGAACCCGTCCAACAAGCAATTCATGCAGCACAACGCCGAGGGCGTAAATGTCGCTGCGGCGATCAAGGTCTTCGGTGCCACCGGCTACCTGTTCCGGGCTCATGTATGACATGGTACCTACGAGCTGGCCGACCTCGGTGTGCTCGGTCATTGTTCGGTGATCGACGTTGATAAATCGGGCCACTCCGAAGTCGAGGACTTTGGGTTGGCCGGCACCGTCCACGGTTTCTGTGACGAAGATATTTGCGGGCTTAAGATCGCGATGGAGTACGCTACGCTCGTGAGCGTAGTCGACCGCGTCGCATACCCGGGCGACGAGTTCCATCCGCGCCCGATCCGACAAGCCTTGTGCTTCGGCGTACGCGTCGATTGGCATGCCTTCGACGTATTCCATCGCGATGTACGGCTGGCGAACGCCTGCAATCTCGGTAAAGCCGGCCTCAAAGACCTGGGCGATTCCCGCGTGTTGGAGCAGGCCGAGCACCTGGGCTTCGCGTTGCAAGCGTTTGAGGATTCGCCTGTCGGCGAGGTCCGGGCGCACCATCTTGAGGGCGACGGGCCGCTGCGGATTTTCCTGTTCCGCTTCGTACACGGTCCCCATTCCCCCGTGGCAGATCAGCCGAATGATGCGGTAACGACCAACGCGCTCCGGCAAAGCGGTGTTTGCTGAGTCCATCCGCATGTCGGCGGCCAACACTTCGGCACCCTTACCCTGTTCAACAGCGAGTAAGGCTGGATTCGGCTCAACATCTTGAGCGAGCATGGTGCTGATTTCGTTTCGCAGGTCAGTGTCGTCGGGACATTCCCGAGCAAGAAAGGCGGCGCGCTCCTCGGCGGGCATGTCGCACGCGGCTTCGAAGATCTCCATCGTTCGACGATGCCGTTCGGACGGGTTCATCCGGCGCCCTCGATTTGGAGTTCTTTGCCAAGCCAGGCGCGGATTCGGCGCCACTCTTTCTCGACCGTGCGTGATGAGAGTTCCAGAACCTGACCGACTTGGACGCTGGTCAAACCGCCGAAAAAACGCAGTTCGACGATTCGCGCCTGCCTTGGGTCCAACTCTGAAAGCCGCTCAAGCGCATCGTCAAGGGCAATCAGGTCGATCGGGGCACCGCCGGAGGGCTCGGCCACGTGGTCCAAGCCGACGCGTCGCGCGTCACCCCCGCCGCGCTTGGCCGCCCGTCGCCGTCTCGCTCGATCATGCAGGACCTGACGCATGGCAATCGACGCCACGGCGCAGAAATGCACCTGATCTTGCCATTCATCCTGGGGCGACGCGACCAGTTTCAAGAACGCCTCATGGACAAGGGCTGTTGGCTGGAGGGAATGATTGGCTGGTTGACCGCGAAAGAAGCTGCCTGCAAGCGCCCTTAACTGTTCGTAAACCAGCGGTAATAAAGCATCTGCGGCCCTTGCGTCGCCTGCGCTCACCCGCCTAAGGAGCGACGTCGCGTCCGGAGTAACCGCTGCTTGTTTGTTTCGATTGTCATCCGAGCTGGTCATTGCTCGGAATTATAGCAAACAACCCTGCGATCCTGCATTCCGACGTCTCGCCGTCCAGCCCTTAGCCTAGACGTCCCATATTCCGCGAATGACCAGGGGAATGGCGCCATCGTGGTTTTCAGTCGAATCTGTAAGTGACCCTCGTCAGGCGTCCAGCACCACGCGATACCAAGACCGTCCGCGCTCGAGGTGTTCGAGCGCCCTCATACCTTGTCAAACTGGAAATGTTCGGTGAATGTCACTCTAGTGCTAGTGACTGACCGCCTTGTTGTCTTCTCAGTTCTAGGGGTTAATCATTTCTGATCAGTCCGAGCAAATTACGATGGATCGAACCTCAATTGCAGCTCTGCGAAGTCGGCCAGATCGTTGTCGCCGTCGGCGTCAAAGTCCACGCAGGAACACCCCACGGCCTGCGCAGCGTCCGGGCCAAGCAAGCACAATTCGAGGGTTTCGTAATCGACCAGGTCAATGCTTCCGTCTCCGTCGCAGTCTCCTGGCGCAGCCGGTTCTTCGATGATCAATTCAAATTCAGGTCCGTTGGGTTCGGATACGCTGTTGAGCCAGGCTGACACTCGCACGTAATACGTCTGCCCGGCTATGACGTTCCACTGGATCGTGGGCTGTTCCATGGACCCAGGCGCACTGCATACGACCGGACTATTGCCATCGTCGTTGCATGCAAGTTCCACACCACCGCCAGTCGGGCATCCATCAAACAGTGACAACACGGAGACGAATCCGGTGACTGCGCTGCAGGTCGAAAAACTGACCAGGCCACTCGTCGGCGCAGTGTATGCGAACCACTCGTCTTTCTCATTGGAAACACTGCAAGTATCATCGTCCCCCGTAGTTCCGGTGTTGTCTGCCATTGTGCCCGTGTTCACGCCTGCGGTAGCCACGCGCGAAATGAAACACTCGTCTCCGTCACCCTCTGCGAGGAACGACATCTCATAACCGGTACCGAAACCACCAGCGCCGTAGAAATCGTCATTCTGAACTGACAGCCGAACATACAGCGTTTGGCCAATTGTCACCGGCAATTCGATTACAGAAAGACGATTTGACCCGCCAAGCAGACAACTGGGCTGAGAAGAATCGTCTAAGCAGTCGAACGATTGCCCACCGTCTTCTGGGCATCCGTCAAATATCGACAGAACGGTATCAAATTCTGTTCCGGGGTGACACGTGGACACGCGAAGCGTACCGTTGACTTGCGACACATATTGGAACCACTGGTCGATCGTGTCGTTGGTTCCGCAACTGCTGTCGTCACCCGTGCCTCCGGAGTAGTTGGTCAAATTGCCAAAAACAACTCCATTACCGACTGATTGATAGTACGGACATTCATCACCTGCCGGTTCTGCGCAATCCGGAATGTCGTCGCCGTCGGTGTCGATTGTGTCGTCTTCCCCGGGGCACACATCGTCCGAATCGCAAATGCCATCACCGTCCGAGTCGCCAAATAAATCATTGGGGCACGTGTCGCAGCCATCGGGTGCCCCGTCCTCATCTGTGTCGATGTTGTCGTCGAATCCAGGGCAGATATCCGTGCCATCGCCCACACCATCACCGTCACTATCGATGAAGAACTCGTAGGCGCCGATGTCGAGGTAGGTCAGCGCTCCACTGCCGGTGTTCGTGATATTCGGCGCATCAAAAGCTCGCGCCTGTCCGCCCGCGTCGGTACTTCCGCCACCCGCGGCGACATATGACGTGTAGTCTGCCGCGTCGATGCCAAGGGACGTTGCAGCCAACCGAAGGTCATTCGCATTAAAGTCGAGAAAGGTTGGTACGCCATCGATGTTGGCACCGGTCCCACCTGGATAGAGGCATTTGCCGAGAGCGATTCCGACCGGCGGTGTAAAGAGAAATGCGCTGTTGATTCCGGTGATTGCAGCGCCTCCGCGCACCAGCGCCCCGCCAATAGTGCAATTCATGAAGTCCACGCTGCCGTTATCAGCGTGGAGTGACGTGACCATGCCTCCCTGAAAACGCGTACTTTGATCGAAGGCGCAATTGATCATCGTGAGGTTTGCGTTGTCGATGACCTCGACGTTGGCTCGTCCGGTGCGCGCGTCAAAGAAACGGCAATTCTCGAACACCGGATTGGCCGCAGCGCCCTCCACGGTTACGTCGATTCCGCCGATACCGGCCGACGATGACCCGTAGTTATTCTCAAAGGTGACATTGCGGATGGTCGGAGAAACGTTGAGCAGGTATAGCGCACCCTGGCCGTTTTCCTGATCGAGATCCTTGCGCAGGGTGAGGTTCTTGATCACCGTTGCGGACGTCTGGCCGGAGTTCAGCATCGCCAGCAACGGCGACGCAATATCGATGTTCTCCGCGTCGATGAAAGTTCGACCCGGGCCGGCCCCGCGGATCGTGACGTCTTTGCCTGGCGGGATGAAGATCGCATCCTCGTAGACAACCCCGGGACTGATCTCAATCACGTTGCCATCGAGGGCAAAATCCAGCGCCTGTTGCAGCGTGGCAAAGACCAGGTCGAGGGTCACATTGCGAATGATCGCGTCGGCGTTCAGATCCAGCCGCAGGGCATACGTATTGTCATCAGCCGCCGTGGCGCAGTTGCCAGCCACCAGCACCGTGTAGGTGCCGCTGCTCGGTGCGACGCGGTTGATCAACTCGGGATCGTTCCCGGAGCCGAGGACGGCGCCGTTGACGATCGTGGCGGGGAAATCGGTGTCCGGCGCCACGGTGACCAGGGTTTGATTCGGGTTCTGCGTCGCGGACACGAAATCATCGAGCGAGGCATCCACCAAGTTGCCGGCCCAGAGGGATAGCAACGGGTCAAGATTCGGGTCGAGGCGGTCCACCTCGAGCGTGATGGTGTCACCCGCGTTCGCGTCGAACGTCCAGAAGTCGAACGTAGTCGACACATCGTCCGCGCATGCTTGACTGCCGATTACGGCGGGCGGCTGCAAGTTGTCCCGATACTCCACCCCGTTCTCCAACTGACCGGAGATCACGACCTGCGCGCCGCAGGTACCGTTGCCGTCGACGTCGTCGGGATTGTCGGTAGGACAGGGGTCGCAGCCGTCGGCCACGCCGTCCCCATCAGTGTCCATGAGATCATCGAAACCGGGGCATACGTCACACCCGTCTGGCACGGTATCTGCGTCGGTGTCGGCAGTGTCATCAAAGCCTGGGCAGATATCGCACGGGTCCCCGGAACCATCACCGTCCGCATCAGCTTGACCGGGGTTGTCATTCAAGAAACAGTTGTCGCAGGCATCCTGAAGGCCGTCGCCGTCCCGGTCGTCGGCGCCGATGACTGAAGCGGACAGGTCGAATTCGTTTGGCGGGCTGGAGCCAGGCGCGCGGCTGACGCGGATCAAGTGGGTCGCGCCCGGATCAACGGACCAATTAATCGTGGCGCAAGGTTCCGCCGGTGTGCCATTGTCGCAGGCAAGTTCGGCACCTCCGCAACCGTCGTATGCCGCCAGC
Organism: Alphaproteobacteria bacterium; assembly: GCA_028285105.1. Lineage (GTDB taxonomy): Bacteria > Planctomycetota > Phycisphaerae > UBA1845 > UBA1845 > UBA1845. Next base: position 333,338 of record JANQQE010000011.1, on the reverse strand, counting down.
GTGCGCTGGTCATTGGCGCCGATGAAGAAACAGGTCGATATGGTCACGTCGGCGGAGCAGGCACCCGTGTTCGTGTAACTATACCAGACATCTTCGGTGTTATCCCCGCCCGAGGCGCAAGATGGGGTCACGTCAGTCGTTGCGTTGGCCAGCGTCACCGGTGTGACTCCGTCCCCCAGCGGTAAGGCGTTGGGGCACAGGTCGTTGCGGGCCGAGCAGTCACTCCCCGGCAGGCCGAAACCGAGCGGGTCAATCAGTTCACTCTCTACGTCGAACCGGAACCTACCGGTTGCGCTGGTCTGCGTACTCGCGACGCGAATGAGATGGGTCTCGCACGGTTCGATCCGCCAAGTCGCCTGCCCGCCGCCGAGGCAACCGTATTGATCGGTCGCGCACGCCAATTCCATACCGCCGCAACCGTCAAAGACCGTCACGGCCGTGTCGAAGGGCGTTTCGGTGTTGCAGGTGCTCGCGGTAACCATGAGCGGACAGCTGCTGTCGTTCGTATAGCTGTACCAAACGCCTTTTCCGGCGGAAGCGGCGCAGGAGCTGCTCGCGCCACTGGTCGTGGCGGTTTCATTGACGCCGTAATAGGTGCCATCGCTGATGACCGTCGCGTTCACACAGTTGTTGTTGTGTGGTGGATATACGCCATCGATGACGACATTCAGCGTTGCCGACGCAGTACCGGTCGTGTTCTTGCGGGCGAGTACCCTGACTTCTTGTCCCGGGCTGATGTCGGCGAAGACTTCAGACTGTCCCGGCGTTCCACACGCGTTGGAATCATCATTGCAGGCCAGTTCGATGTACTCGCACGCATCGTAGCTGCCGTCTGTCGCCCGAGGCAGAAAATGGAAGGCATGCAACACCGTGTCGATCGTGTGACTTCCACAGGTGTCCGCCCGAACGCGAACGGGATACCCAAGCCGATTGCGCAGCAACGGCCCGATCGCCCCCTTGCCGGCGGTATCCCCGCAACTCGGTACTGGAAAGAAGAAATCGACTTCGTCCTGGATCTGAATGTTGGAGCTGTATGGCAGGTTGAAGATGCTCGTCTCGCTGAAGTTCCGTGAGGTTCCGTCGTCTATGCTGATCTGATAGCGCAGGAATTCATTGACGGGGCCTACCGCCGAGACGCGAATCAGCAGCGTCTCGCCGGGCAGCACCCTGAATGGTGCCCACCCGTTGATACAGGGTTCCGGTGGGACGGTGAACCAGGGGGGATTGTACGGGACACCGCAGCCCAGAAACCCTTCATACTGCAACTGGCCGAAGCTGTTGTTGACGTTGACCTCCACGAACCGATCGCAACCGGTTGGATCGGGATGGGTGTAGGAGAACCAGAGATCCGTTTTGTTTTCGTCCGCGCAAAGGCCGCCCGTTCCACTGGCGGTGGCGGTTAGCAAATTGCCGGAGTACCCGTCGAACCCGCTCAAGGGCATGGGGTTCGCGCAATCGTCGTTAATGGGATTGGCGGCGACGTTGAGGTTGTAGCTACCAGTGGCCCCGAACTCGCCTGCCACGCGAATCAGGTAGCGCACGTCGGGTTTCGCCGTCCAGGTGACGACAGTATCCGTGCCGCCGGCATTGCAGACGATCTGTTTTTCGCTGCAGCCCTCGAGAATAGTCAGCACGGTATTGAAGTTGGTTCCGCCGCTGCTGGTGGAGACCGTCACCGTTTCCGGCACGCCGGATTTGTTTACGTAGGGATAGAAGACGTCGGGACTGTCCTGCGAGTTGAAGCAACTCGAGAGCCCGCTGGCCGACGCCCCGACGGTCGTGCCATTCGTTGTCGCCGGCGCGCCGATGCTGTCGCGCGGTTCACGCTCCTGGATGTCGAGCCGGATCTGGCCGGCATTCAACGGATCATCCACGACGCGAATGACGTGCGTCGCCCCAGCCGGCACTGTCCAGGTCACTGCCGAAATGACGTCGTTGATGCACGCCAGTTCATTACCACCGCAGGCGTCGAACACCGTCAAGGCGTTCCCGGCCGAGGAGGCAGTGACTTCGAGATCGCAGTCGGTGCTATTGGTGTACTTGTACCAAATGTCGACGCCAAACACGCAGTCTTCGCCAAAGGGGATCGTGTTCGTTGCCGAAGTGGCGCAGCCGATGAAGCTGCCCGCCGTCACTGGAATCGCATTGGAGCAAATGTCGTTAACAAAAAAGTTCGGTGCCGACCACTGAATCTGGCCGCTCGCTTCCTCCGAACTGCTGACGACGATACTCACGCCGCTTGCACTCGAGTCGACTCGGCTGCCCCCTCCTCCACCACCGTGGTCGAATTCACCCCCGCCCCCACCAGAGTAGCCGCCTCCACCGCCGCCGGCTTCATCACCACCTCCGCCACCACCATAACCGTAACCGCCGTCGCGCGAATCATTGCCGCCGCTGCCTCCGTTTGGACAACCGCGCCCGCCGCCCGAACCGGACCCGTTGCCGATTTCTCCACCACCGCCGCCGGTCCCGTTGTGGCCACTACCACCACCGTTGCCAATTGAACCACCCGAGCCTCCACCGCCGCGTCCGCTGCTGCCCGTCGCGGAAAGACCACCGTCCTTGCCGGAACTGCTACGATCGCAAAAGCCGAGCGTAGCGCCTTGATGCGCGCCGCCGCCACCACCGGCGATAATCAGTGGGCGCCATTCGCCGCAGCTGCCAACCCCATTTGGCGCCCGGTAGAGAACGGCCGATCCGCCACCTCCGCCGCCGTACTCGCGACCGGTGCGTACGAAGTTCAGGAGGGATTTACCGGTCTGGCCCGCGCCGCCCACGATGAAGCGCAATGTACCCCCGGGCGCGATTTCATTGGTGCCGGTGCCAAGCGTAAACGTCGCCGTGACTTCCGCCCCCTTGCCGCCGTTAGAGCGACAAAGTTCGTAGGTTCCGAAGTTACCGGTGGCTTCCACCACCGCGTCGCCGCCGTCTCCGCCCTTGACCACGAAGGTCATCGTACCGAAAGCCACGTCCGGAATCGGGTAGTCCTGCACGCCGCCGGTAAAGTTCAAGATCGGAGGCACGCCGCACCCCTCCTGGGCATGTGCCGAACTGTTCATGCCAAAGCCAATGATCAACGAGCTACCTACAATGATCACCTGGCGAATCGACAGCGCACTTGCGTATGTGAATAGACAAGTCATGGACAGCCAGTGCTTGGTCGGTCTTGAATCCGCAGTCGTCATCAGATTTCCCTTTTATGAGGCCTGAGGAGCACGCATCCGGTAGCTCTTGTGCATTGCCAAAGCCCCTCCATGCACATACACACTAAAACCCCGCGGTACCCGAACAGAAATTTTCCAGAATCTTTTGGTCTCATCGTTGCCCGTCGACAGATGGATTGTGGCATGCTGGATCAACGGAATCGTAAATTCGTATTGGGCGTTTGCCCCCCAAATGCGGAATGCGAATAGGGCCGCATCTAAGAATGCGGCGTTGCGCGCCATTTTTTCGACAAGGGTCTTAATTGGGAATGGGACTAAATCGAAATGACGGCTCAGCAGCTGCCAATCAACAACTGGCCCAGCACGGGTGGGTTAACTGGACGATACTCTGCTTGAAGGATCACCGGGGCGTGGTTTCAGATTTCGAATGCCGTGGGTACCCTGCCGCAGCTTATTCAAACTGACTCAGAACAATCGCCAACACCGCCTCTCGGAGCGGTTCAGTTAGGTGCGGCCATGCTTCGATGATGATCTGCAATTCCGGGTCGAAGCGTGTTGATTCGCCTGATTGGGCGGGGCTTAGGGCGGACGAAGATTCCAGATCGCTATATGTGCTTGCTCTTTCTTTATTTGTGGATTCTGGCATGCGGTTTTGTAAACCGCAGGTCGTCGGTTCGAGTCCGACCGGTGGCTTTCCCACTTTTGTTTTCTTGGAAGTGGTTTTCTTGTGCTCCCTCAATGTTTGCCCCTAACCTGCGTGACCTGCAGTTCCTGGGCCAAATGCATCGCGTTTTGTAATTTCGTGTGAAAATCGATGAGCTGACAATACGTGCTCTTGCCTATTCATCCAACGATTTCATTCAATTCGATTTGATACTCGTCCTCAAAGCGGGCACGGCCAATTGCACGTCATCCCCGTTGAAGCAATAAACGAAAGTGATGTCTGCATTCACGTGCTCGGTCCAGGGTCAGCAACTGCTTCAACAATCATAAGAGATGGCTTGTATCGCTAGCCCGCGGTCAAATCTAACTGTTCGGAACTGTATTGCCAATCGTTTTCTCTGCTCTATCAATTCTACATCGAATACCAACGGATCCACTGTTGTCTCTTGCGGAAGGCAAAATCAGTTTTTCCACGCCCAATCGTGGCGCTCATTCGTGAGAGTTGCTGATTCATATCCGCCATTCCGACATCGTATTTTGATTAGTCTTCGGTCTTGCTCGTCGCAATTCTCGACAATCCGAGCCGATTGGCGATCTCCACGACGATGACGTACATGAGTGGAATAAAGAACACCCCGATGAACGTCGCCAGCACCATTCCGCCGAATACGGCTGTTCCGATCGCCCTTCTCGAACTCGCACCTGCACCTGTTGCGATCAGTAAAGGAAATGTGCCAAGGACAAACGAGAATGCTGTCATCAGAATTGGGCGGAATCGCAATCGGGCGGCTGACATGGCTGCGTCACGGGCCGTTTGTCCCTGACGCCGAAGCTGTTCTGCGAATTCAACGACCAGAATTGCGTTCTTGCAAACCAGCGCGATCAATAGCACAAATCCGATTTGTGTGTAGACGTTGTTGTCGATTCCACGCATCCAAATCGCGAGCAGCGCCCCAAGGACACCGATGGGAATGGTGGCCATGATCGTGAAAGGGGTTGTCCAGCTTTCGTATTGCCCTGCGAGGAATATAAACACGAAAACCAGCGCCAAGGCGAAGGCGATGGGCGCCATGCTTCCGGCTTTCTTTTCCTGATATGTGATGCCCGTCCACTCGTAGGCGAATCCGCGCGGAAGGTTTTGACTCGACAGTGCTTCCATCAAAGCGGCAGCCTCACCAGAACTCATACCCGGCATCGGAGATCCCATCACGCTTGCCGATGGAAACAGATTATACCGAAAGATGACGCTAGGTCCGACCATGTCGTCCAGTTCAGCGATCGTACTCATCGGTAGCGTGTTCCCTTGATCGTCGCGAACTTCGAGATTGCGAATGTCGTCGCGCGATTGACGATAGCGGCTTTCCGCCTGGGCGCGCACCTGATAGACACGCCCGAAGATGTTAAAATCGTTAACATAGCTGGAACCCAGAAACGTCTGAAGGGTATTGAAGACTACGTTTAGCGGCACACCGAGGCGTTTGGCTTTTTCTCTGTCGATGTCGACAAAGATTTGCGGAACCATCGCCCGGAGACTTGTGAACGGCGATTGAATTTTGCCGCTTTTGGCCGCCGCCAACACCAGGTCGTCGGTCACTCGTTGAAGGAATTCGAACCCGACGTTGTCGCGATCCTGCACCTGCAAATCGAACCCACCTGAATTGCCCAGCCCCTGAATCGCCGGGGGAAGGAAAGGAAAAATAATTGCTTCGGGCATCTGCGAAAATTTTCCCATCATCTGCCCGACGATCGCTTCGATGGATTTGTCCGGTGTCGCTCGTTCTTCCCATGGCTCGAGGATCACCACCAATGATCCCGCGTTGGATTGCACGGCATTGGTCAAGAGCGACCGACCACCGATGGTCACTGTGCCTGCCACTCCATCGATTCCATTCGCAAAGTCCGCCGCTTCCGCAAGCGTCGCCTTGGTCCGATCCAATTTTGCCGCATCTGGCAACTGCACGTTGACAAACAAATAGCTCTGGTCTTCGATGGGCAAAAAACCCGTCGGGACCTTGCGAAAGACGTATCCCGTCCCAGCAAGAAGAAGCGCAAAACACAAAACCGTGAGTACAGAAAGACGCATTCCGATTCGCACCGACCCAAGATAGCCGCGTTGGCCAAAGCCCAGAATGCGGTTGAATCCGCGAAAGAACAGATTGGGTTTGGGCGGTTGGGGACGCAGCAGCAAACCGCACAATGCTGGACTGAGTGTCAAAGCATTGATGCTGGACAGCACCGTGGCAATTGAAAGCGTGATCCCGAATTGTCGATATAGCTGGCCCGTGATTCCGGGAAGCACCGCCGTAGGTACAAACACTGCCAACAACACCAAGGTCGTTGCGATGACCGGGCCGGTAATTTCGCGCATCGAGCGGATCGCAGCTTCGCGCGGAGAGAGGTCGGGTGACTCATGAAGGATTCGGGCCGTATTTTCGACTACGACGATCGCATCATCCACAACAATCCCGATAGCCAACACCAGAGCGAACAACGTGAGCATGTTAATGCTGAATCCGATTGCCAGCAGAATTGCGAAGCTACCGACTATTGAAACGGGAATCGCTATTCCGGGAATCAGCGTCGCTCGCCAGTCTTGCAAGAAGACCAAAACGGTCAAGAACACCAAAACAGATGCAAAGACAAGCGTGGTGACAACTTCGCTGATGGCGGCTGATACGAAATCGGTGAAATCGTAAAAGATCGGACATTCCATGCCTTCAGGAAAGTCGGCCCGCAAACGATCAAGTTCTGCGCGGACCCCGCTGGCGACGTCGAGTGCGTTCGACCCGGGCAACTGGAAAATAGCAATCACTGGCGCAGGCAGCCCGTTGAATCGTCCGAAGTCGTCGTAGCTTTGCGCTCCCAGCTCGACACGGGCTACATCTTTCAAGTACAGCGTTCGTTGATCCGCGCCCACATTGAGAACGATGTCTTCAAACTCCTGCGTCGTCGACAACCGTCCCTTGGCCTGCAACGTCAACTGGAAACCGAATCCATCCGATGCCGGTTCTGCCCCGATTCGTCCAGCCGCCACTTGCACGTTCTGCTCTCGAAGCGCATCGAGGATATCGATGGTTGTCAGATTTCGAGCAGCAAGTTTTTCGGGATCGAGCCAAACCCGCATCGAATAATCTTTCGCCCCGAAAATCACAACATCGCCCACTCCGGGAACGCGAGCCAATGCGTCTTTCATATAAATGGTGGCGTAGTTGCTGAGATAAAGCTGGTCGAATCGCTCGTCTGGAGAGTGCGGAGCCAACACCATCAGCATGCTGTCTGATCGTTTGCGCGTGGAGATGCCCTGCTGTCTTACTTCTTGCGGCAAACGCGGTTCAGCCACTGCCACTCGATTCTGCACCCGCACCGATGAAAGATCGACGTCAGCCCCCTGTTCGAAGGTGATCGTCAGCGTGTACCCGCCATCGTTGGCACTGATCGAGGACATGTAAATCATGTCTTCGACGCCATTGATCGCTTGCTCCAGGGGGGCGGCGACGGTGTCCATGACCGTCTTGGCGTCGGCTCCCGGGTACATCGTCGAAACTTGAACCGTCGGCGGAGCAATTTGCGGATACTGCTCAATCGGAAGGACGACGATCGCCAACGCGCCTGTGATCAGCATGATCATCGCTACAACACTGGCGAGAATGGGCCGGTTGATAAATAACTTGCTGAACATTCTGAATCACCCATCCGCTTTCAGTTGTGCTTCTGAATCTGCGTATTCTTCTGGTGCGGCAACGGGATCTGTTGGGTTGGATACTGGCAGCGCATCGGTCTTGACTCGAACCGGCATGCCAGGCCTGGCAAATTGCAGGCCGTTTACAATGTAGCGGTCGCCTATACTCAAGCCTTTCGTGACCTGCACAAACCCGCTATCAGCACGTTCGCCCAGAGTAACTGGCGTGCGTGTGACAATGTTCTTGTCATTCAGCGTAAGCACGTAGCGTCCTTCCAGTCCTGTCGCAATACCTGACTCCTGAATCATGACTGCGTCGGGCGACTCTTCGAATGGAACCCGAATTCTTGCGTACAAGCCGGGGTATAAGCGACGGTCACTGTTGTCGAACAATCCTCGAACCGTGAGCGTTCCGGTCGAACTATCCAGCACGTTGTCGACATAATCTACGACACCTTCATGCGGGTATCCGTCTTCGTTGGCCAGCCCCAGAAATGCAGGAGGGAATTCTTTTTCCGCATTGCCATCTTCTCCACGGCCAAGATACTGAAGGGCGATGCGTTCGCTTACGTCGAAATAGGCGTGAATCGGATCCATCTGTACAATCGTACACAGCAATGTCGGCTCACTTGCCCCGACGAGATCCCCAACATCGACGCGGGCATCATCGATACGGCCATCCAGCGGTGAACGTATTTCGGTATATCCCAGTTCGATGTGGGCGTCGTCCAGATCGGCCTGCGCTTCAAGGACTTCTCCGCGCCTCTGCTCGACTTCCGCCTTCGCGGTACTGAACTCATCTTCGCTAGCCGCCCGTTCTCCAAAAGCCCGTTCAATCCGCGCCGCGGTAACCTCGGCGAGTTTGAGTCTAGCCTCAGCTTGCTCCAACCGACCGCGTGCCCGGTTGACCGCGGCTTGGAACTGTGCCTGCTCGATAATGAAAAGCAGGTCGCCCGCCTTGACGTTTGTGCTGGGCTTGAAGACGATCTTTTCGATGTACCCGCGCACACGGGCTCTGATCTCGACTTCATCGACAGACCGCATTAACCCGTTGTAACGGAAGTATTGCGTGAGTTCAGAACCCGTCGCTTGGCTGACTTCAACCATCGGTGGCTTGGGCGGTGGTGGGGCCTGCACTTCAGGCGTACAAGCCGGTAAAGTCACGAGAAGCACTTGCAAAATGCTCAAACCGATTCCGGTGGTCAGAAGCCGCTGAATAGATTTCATGTATTCGCCTCGCGATACTTTCGAAGTTTGCTGGAGCGTTCGCTGATTGATCCAGACCTTTCGACAACGGTCGAAATCATAGTGAGAGATGGGTGTGGCGGCCAGCACGAAGATCAACGGACGCTTGAACGTTTTCTTTGGCCTAACCTGCTACCTTTCTTCTGCTTCCAAAACTACGGCACCCGCACGTGCCCCGCGCCAATAATTGGCGTCATCGCCGATCAACTCAGTGCCTCTCTTCAGTCCCCGCCGAAAATCTGATATTCGAATTCGACGCCACTGATCTTCGAGAGGATTGAATTGGGCGGCTGTTGCTCGTTGGGCTCGCTCTCGGATCTAGGGCGTTTTGCACCGAGCAATTGGCAGAACGCATTTCCATCCGTCGGGCGCATTGTTGCTGGTTGAGCAGGCCTGCAGTATAGTCGTCAAGGGTATCGGAGTGCTTTGTTGGTTAGCAAAAAATATCGTATACAATAGCGAGCGGCCGCGACTTGTGCGCGGCGGAATCCATTTACGGAGATCGTTCCATGCCGACAACGACACCCGAACACGATGACCGAGTGGCGAAGATGACCTTCTTAGAAGTCTATCCCCACTACGTGGAAAAAGTTGAAAAGAAAGGCCGAACCAAAGATGAGCTGCACCAAGTGATCAACTGGCTCACCGGCTTCAATGACAAGCAGCTAAAAAAGTACATTGACAAGCCAGCGACCTTTGAAGAGTTTTTTCAGCACGCCAAGCTCAATTCGAATGCGCACCTGATCAAAGGTGTCATCTGCGGTTACCGGATTGAAGATATTGAAAACCCGCTCACACGACAGGTTCGGTACCTCGACAAGCTCGTCGATGAACTCGCCAAGGGAAGAAAGATGGAAAAGATTCTGCGCACTGAGTAGCCGAAATTCCAGATTCCTTGTCAAGAACAATCGCATCAGGCTGAAGGCTACGCGACACAGAATCTATCTTGGCCAAGGGCGCTGGAGCATACATTAGTCCTTTGATTGTCGCTGGCGGGTTGGCAGAGGATTCAATTCTCGCGAGTCGCCCGTGTACGGTGCCTCCAATTTTATCTGCGATCAAGCCGTTCAATGCCGGGCTGATCCATGCTGCTCCTCCCAACTCAACACGTCACCCTCGGGAAGGTCTGTCATACCTGTTCTTCGCAGCATGTAAAGCAACTGAGCGCGGTGGTGCATGCTATGCGTGATGACGTGCGCAATGCTCCCGCCAAAGGTTCGTTTACATGGCGGAATTTCGAGATGGTCGGTCCAGGTTTCATCCCAGCCGTTACGGTCCGCAATCTGCTGCGCGACTTTCGCAAGTCGATCAGCAGCGGCATCCAGACGCATGAGCATTGAGCCGATGCTGCAATCGCTCGATCGGGTCACGTCGCACCCATCCATTAGATGCGACCATGCCTCCATGTTGTAGATCAAATGGTCGAATGTTCTTCGAAGTGTCCGGTGGCCAATGTCGAATTCGTGATCAAGCTGCTTGTCGGACAAGTCCATGCACAGGAGCAGCAATTGGCGCGTCGTCCAGGAGTCGTGCGCGAGAAGCCGATCAAGCAAGTTCATACCGATGCCTTAATTCGTAGTAAAACTCGCGGTTAATTACCGCGTTTGATCCACGATCAATTATGTTGAGCGTATTGATTGCAACGGTCAACGTGAGGTACACGCCTTATCGCGTCGCAATCGTCAATCCCGAAAATAGCATCTTGAGCAAGTGTACCGAATTTTTGATCTGGCGGTCACTAGTTCGAATCCCGACTGGCGTGTTTTCTTGCGTTTGCGTCTCCAATGATCGCCGGAAAATCGCAACCAGCGAACTCATCGCACGCATTTCTTGATTGCCGGAACACAACTGGGCTATCATATCACTACAAACTTTGACTGGGCGGGCCAATGGGCTTGGGTTGTGCAAATGGGGGAGTCATGTCTCGAGCAGTGATCGTTATCAATTCTTTGGCTTATGGTTTTTTATTTCATACGGGTTTTGTGTCGGCGTGCGAGATTGTGCCGATTGTAATCGACAATCCCGGATTTGAAAACGATCCGGTCAGCCCCGGCTGCTTCGAAGTGATGCCGCTGGATGGTTGGCAGGAATTCGACACCAATGGCGTACTCGATGGCGGGTCGAATTCGGTTGGCGGAATCAATCTACCGGTGGGATCTGTGTTCTATCCGGGAGGTGCGCCGGAGGGTGATCATGCAGCGTTGGTATTCCTATTGACATCGACTGGTCAAGGGGCGGCAGGCATTCGTCAAATTCTTGATGATACGTTGCAGCCCAACACCACGTACACGTTGTCGGTTCAGGTGGGAAACATCGCCTCAGGGATCGGGCCACCGCCGTGCGACGTGTTTGGCGAATTCAATATCGATGGTTTTCCCGGTTATCAGGTTCAATTGCTCGCTGGAGATGAAATCATTGCCGAAGACAACGATTCGCTTCACGGTCTGCTTGATGATGGCGAGTGGGGAATGACAACACGGCAAGCCGTCATTGGGGCATCGCACGATCAGCTTGGCGAGAACCTCGAGATTCGCCTCATCAACCTCAACGAAGCCGATACGCCTGAGAACCCTGGTGTCGAAGTAAATTTCGACGACGTGCAGTTAACAGCTCAGTCAAACGCGCCGACCGTCCTGGGAGACTTGGACTGCGATGGTGATGTCGATTTGATCGACTACGGATTGTTTGAAGCATGCATGGGCGGTCCCGCCATTTCGTCAGCCGGTTCATGTGCGGACGGCATCGATGCGGATTTCGACATTGATGGTGATGTCGATTTGGTCGATTTCGCTCTGCAATCTGCGGCGATTGCGAATTCACCCTAGCCGCGATACCTTTCCAACAGTTAAGCTCGCTCGGTCCGTCTGCCAACGATTCCCAGCATGACACTAGCCGTCAAACGAATGACCATCTTTCCGCTTTCGTTTCCTCTGGGACGAAAAGTCACCCATGCCACGTCTGATCGGGAGCTTAGCCAGCCGATTGTCGTCGCCATCGAATTGATGAACGGAACCGTCGGTTTTGGTGAAACGCTTCCGCGCGACTATGTGACTGGCGAAACGAACGAGTCAGTTCTTGAGTTGCTGCAAGGTGAGTTTGCCAAGGAGTTGCTTGCGTTTTCGCCGCCCGGGTTCGGTGAAGCGCTGGAGGCGATCGATGCATTGCCGACAATTGCCGAGGATGGTTCACGATGTACGGCTGCTCGGGCGTGTGTGGAGTTGGCGCTGCTTGATGCGGTGCTGCGAAGTTGCGGACAAACGATGGACAGTGTCGCCGGTTGGCTGGGCGATCCGAGACTTGGATCACCGGGCAGTATGAAGACCTGTCGATTCAGCATGGTATTGGCGTCGGATTCGATCGCGTCGAATGCCAAGTCAGCCCGAATGGCCAAGTGGGCTGGTTTTCGACATTTCAAGCTGAAAGTCGGGATGGAAGACGACGATGCCCGGATCGAATCCGTCATGCAGGTGTTGGGCAAGTCGCTCGCGACTGGCAAAGCCACGCTGCGTCTCGATGCCAACGGGGTTTGGGACGTCGACCAAGCGGCAGACGCACTTCATCGATGGCGTCATGTGCCTTTGTCGGGAATCGAGCAGCCGCTTCACCCATCGCAAGATACAGGCTTGATTGAACTGAAGAAGCAAACTGACGTTCCCATCTTTCACGACGAATCGCTATCGAGCATGGAGGACGCCGCGCAATTGTACGATTTGGGCGTTGCCGACGGATTCAACATTCGCGTCAGCAAGTGCGGTGGATTGATGGCGGCTTTGAAACTTGCGAGCTTCGCGATCCGGCGAGACATTCAGGTGCAGTTGGGCTGCATGGTGGGTGAGACAAGCGTGTTGTCAGCCGCAGGTGTTCGGTTTCTTCAGACGGTACCTGGCGTGAAATTCGCGGAAGGAAGTTTCGGCCCACTTCTGAGTCCGCATGACATCGTCCGCAAGCGCGTGCGATTCTCCCTCGGAGGAAGGCTTCCGAAATTACGCGAACGGGGACTGGGCGTGGATGTGTGCGAAAAACTGCTTGCAAAGCACACCAAAGGTAAGCCGATCGTCATGGAACTATAGGTCGAATGATCATTAGCTTGGCGATCACTTGACGTATCCGAGGCTTCGCAGAGCTCTCATGGTTTCCGCGTCAGTATTGCCAGCGACGGGCCCATGGGAATGTTGGTCACCGGCAAGGTGAACGGGCCGACCACCGGGATCGGGATCGCTTCGGATCAGATTACAAAGTTGCACAAACTCAGCCGCACTATCCGAAACGGTGAGCGGTGACTGTTGTTTCGGATCGGCGATCAAGTCGAACCGCCAACTGTCGCGCGGAATGTTGGATCGCCCATGCTGCACGACGGTCTTTGAATTCTCGCCAATCAGCGTTCGATGCAGTCCGCCGCTTCCGCCGCTGTCGAGACCCTCCGCGTAGACGATGCGATTCGATGTCGATTGCGTGATCGATATACCGTCGAGCGAAGTCGGAACGGGCAGCCCGGCGAATTCCAGCACAGTCGGCGTGATGTCGGTGATCGAAGTAATGCGATCGTTGGTCCCGGCTTTGACCAGCGGATGCCGGACGATCAAGGGGATATGAATCACCTCATCATTGACCTCGTACCCGTGCGAGAAAAATTTGTGCCCCTCCATCATGTTCTCACCGTGGTCGGAGGTGATGATCGTTAACGGTGGTTGCGCGAACTTCAATGTGTCGAACGCTTGCAGCAACCTACCAACTTCTCGATCGGCGTATGCGATTTCCTCGTCGTAGCGATCGACATACTCCGCCCCGTCGCTGATGTCTGGCTCGCGAACGTATTCTGCAATGCGTTCGATCTCGACGGGTATAGGTGTGTCATGTGTAAAGTCTTTGGGGGCATCCAAAGGTGCATCGTATGGCCCGTGCGGATCGATGTAATGCACCCACAGGAAGAATGGTCGCACAGGATCGCGTCTGTTTTGAAGCCACTGAATCGCGGCATCGGTCGTTCGAACTGCCCGACGTTCGAGCATTTCGGGACGATTGGCTTCGGGCTCGTCCACGTTTTCGTCATAGAAACTGAAGCGATCTCCCAATCCGCAGGCCTTTTTGCTCAAGACAATGTTTGAAACGATGGCGGCAGTCTCGTATGCGGCGCGGTGCAGATGATCGACGACGGTGATCGTGTCGGTGTCGATCCGTTGCCATAGCAAACGAATACCGTGCCGATTGGGATTGTATCCGGTCAGCATGCTGACGATGCTGGGGGTCGTCAGTGGGGCAGTCGAATATGCTCGGGTGAATACGGTTGACGTCTTTGCAAATGCATCCATGTTCGGACTGGTATCGCGCAAATAGTCGTACATGCCTAAATGATCGGGACGCAGCGTATCGATCGTGATCAGCAAAACGCTGGCGCCGTTGGCCTGATCTTTGACGGCTGCGGTGAAGAAGTTCTGTAGCTTGGTCGGATGGGACTCGCGATAGGTTTGCCGTGCTTGGCTGTCACGCGGATCAGATTTGAAATACACCGCACACAATACGACAACGACGACCATGCCGCCCAGGATTTTTTGTGTCATGGTTTGGCGCTCCGATGAAGATTGCCCCGATGAAGATTGCCCTTGACTCAAGTTTTCGCCCGCCAACCCAAAAACAACAGCGAGAATCCAAGCCACGAATCGAGCATCGATGGCTTCTGGCTCCAGTCCGGACCGCGTCCGAGAATACTGCGACCCCATTGATCTCCGATCGCCTGCCAGAATCCTGTACAGGGAACGCGACAGTTGACGAACCCGGCTTTCTCCGCGCGCCGAAGCAGTTCACGACGCGAGTAGGGGATTTCCATGCCGTAGGGCCACCATCCGCGCAATTCCAAATACGCCTTCCACAAGCGGTATTGCGGGCAACGCGAATTGGGCACACCGATGACGGCCAACCCGCCCGGTCGCAAGACGTCGTGATGTGTTTTGATCGTTTGCGTGCGCGCTTTGTTTTTGAAATGTTCGATGACGCCGTACGACAGCGACGCGTCGAATTGTCCGTCGATGAGTTTGCCGGGATTGAGTAGATCGCCTTCACGATACACGGCGGGCAACCCCAATCGATCAAAACGTTTGCGGGCAAGGTCGAGGGCTTTGTCGCTCTGGTCGACAAGCGTGACGTTGGCGCCGCGCTCAGCGAGCAACACGGAGAGATCCGCTCGACCGCTACCGAGTTCGACGGTGCGCAATCCTTCGATGCTGCCAAACGTCGACTCCAACGCATCGACTATGCAAGCCCAACGCGGACCTTCCCGTTCCCGCGTCAGCGCAGCATCATCCTTCGCCGCATCGGGCACATGCTTCCAGACGCGCTCCCAAACCTGCGTACCAGTGTCTTTACGCGCGGGGGGTTGATTCAGTTGGATCGTGGCTTGTTCGGCCATTGATTCTAATACTCCGGGACCCGCAAAATTTCCAACGGTCCATCAATCCCTCTTATCGGACGCCTGTAAACATGCCTGAAGAACCAATCCACCACCATCTATAGCGGTAAAGCACCCGGTTGGTTGCCAGTGAATTCGGTCTAAGTTCGGTCGAGAACCATCCGATAATAATGTGAGGCGTTCCGCAATACAGTCGGTTTGACGGTGCGCTTGAATTGAACGCAAAGAAATCTACCCCAAGGAATGAATCACCCATAATGGCCGCAACGCCGCTCGTCAGTATCGTCATCCCAACCTTTAATTCGGCGAAGACGCTTCCTCGGGCGATTCTTTCGGTGTTGGCTCAGCGTGCGCTGTCTTGGGAATTGATCGTCATTGACGACGGTTCTACCGACAACACTCGCGAAGCCGTTCAGCAGCACCTGTTGCGCCTTGGCGATCGGATGCTGTATCACCGTCAACCGCAAAGTGGAAGCAGCGTCGCGCGGAACAAGGGTATCGACCTTGCCCGCGGCGAATACATCGCGTTTCTCGACGCCGATGACGAATTCGTCCCCAGCAAACTATTGAGGCAGTTGGAATTGTTCTGCCGCCGACCCGAACTCGGTCTTGTGTTCAGCGACTTTTCGTGCATCGACGTGCAGGGGAATCTTCATCGCAGCGCGTTCGCCGAACTCGTCGAAGAAGAGGGCCCGGTGCGGATGGAGGAGATTTCACCACGTCAGTTCGTTTGTGATCGGCGTCTCGTCGATCGGATGGTGGTCAGCTACGTGATCTCGCCAATCACCGCGATGGTGCGAAAAAGCGTCATTGGTTCAGAGGTACGATTCCCCCCGGGGCAGCAGTATTCGGAAGAGTGGCTGTTCTTCCTGGACGTCGCCTCAAAATGCCGCGTTGGGTACGTCGGTGAACCGCTTTCAGTCCAGCATCAAACGCCCGGCAGCCTCAGCCTCACCAGTCCAATTCGAAACACGCAGCAGCAAGCTCAGGCGATGCAGCGCATCCTCGAGCGCTTCCCCGACGCAGCGTCAGATTCCCGTCGAAAGTTGCAAGGCAAGTTGGCTAACTGCTTTCGACAAATGGCATTTGACCATTTCAAGAGCGGCGAATATCGATCGGCTCGGACGGCTTTTTGGGAAGCACTCAAGCACCATGCCGATTGGAGTACCGCGCTGCATCTCGCACAGGCGACGTGGGCTGCCCGTTCGCAAAAGTCGGAAGAGTCCTCGGAACAAGTACCAGTATCTCAGGTCGGGTAGGAGTAATAAATCATGGCCGCCAGCGCCCCTTACGCCATACCTGTCATTGCAAATGCCGTGCGGCAACTGCAACCACAGTCCATCCTCGATGTCGGCGTCGGTTTCGGAAAATACGGCGTCATCTTTCGCGAGTACGTCGATGTCTGGCATGCCGAAAACGCCAGCGAAACCAAGCGCGACGGATGGCGCTTGCGCCTCGAAGGTATCGAAATCTTCAAAGATTACCTCTCGCCGCTGCACGATTACATCTACGACCAGATCCATATCGGCGACGCCGAATCGGTGATCGACGGCCTCGGTCAATACGATGTCATCTTCATGGGCGATGTGCTCGAACATTTCCCGAAAGAAGCGGGGCAGCGAATCATCCGAAAACTCTACGAACACGCGAACAAGTGCGTCCTGTTGACGTATCCGCGCGATGCAGAAAGTCGCGACGCAATCCTCGGTAACCCCGCCGAAGCGCACCTGAGTACCTGGTCTGAGCGCGATTTTGACGACTTCCCGCGAGTGGCATACTCCGTTTTGGAAAATCGCTCCGACGTCTGCGCACTGGCCAGACCGCCGCAGGATTTGCCTTTTCTGGTCGGATGCTTCGGCGCGCGAAAGAGACGCGGCTGGAAGGGCATGGTTGCCAATGGTCTGATCGAATTGCTCGGTCAGTCCAAAGCGTCAGCCGTCGTCAGCAAACTCACCGGCGAGCAGGTGGCCCTTCGCAAGGAACGCTACTCGCGGGTCGTCCATTGAGGAATTGAACATGCGAATCGTTTTCGTCACATATCGGTATTGGCCAGCCGTCGGCGGTGTTGAGAAGTACATGCACCGACTCAGCCAGGCGATGATCGCGAAGGGGCATCAGGTTGACTTGGTGTGTGCGGCACACGAAGACGGTTTAGCCGATTCGGAAGTCCACGAAGGCGTCCGTGTACACCGCTTCCCAGCCCACCGCTCGCCAATGCGCTGCTGGTTCGATTTGATGATGAAGCGGAAGCTCTTCCGCGATGCGGATGTCATTCACATCAGCGACACGCTCGTGCTGGAATACTTCTACCGCATGCTCGCATGGACGATGCCGAACAAACCGCTGTTCCTGACGCGACATGGAATGTCATACACCTATCCCGTCCCCGACGAAGAGAAAGCCCGCGCCCGGCGCACGCTGAATCTGGTCGATGGCATCATCCACGACGGCGAATTCATCGAACCGATGCTCGGCGTGAAACCGGACTGCGTACCAAATCAAGGACTGTTTCCGGAAGCGAAAGACCTGGAGCAAATCGAAGAACCGAATCCGGATACCGCCACCTTCGTCGGCAGGCTCGAACCCGACAGCGCCATCGAAATCTACGTCGATGCCATTCAGGTTTTGCGCGACAAGCACAAGATGAATATTCATCTAAACGTGTACGGCGACGGAACGCTCCGCGAACCATTGCAACGCAAGTCGCAGGAAGGCGCACTGCCGATCACCTTCCACGGATGGCAGCCCGACGCGCAGGAACGCATCACCGACGGCTGCTTCGCGTTTATAGCAGGAAGGATGGCCATTCAGGAATCGATGGCCCGCAAGCGGCTGGTCGTCGCGGCATACCCCGACAAGCTAAAAGACCTGTACGTCAACGGCGAACCGTTCAGCCCCTACCTGGTATCCGGCGGAGACGCCGAATCGATCGCAGCCCACGTCGCCCACTACGCCACAAACGACGAAGAACGCCAAAAACTGATCGAAGGCGGCTACCAACACGCGAGCACGCTAAGTTGGTCAAAGACAGCCGACGAATACCTGAACCTGTGGGAACAAGCCCCACGCCGCGAAAACCGCGTGCAAAAAGCCACTTTCAAGTCAAAAATCATACTCGCCCGAACGGTATCTCGCGAATCACAATTGACCTGACCAAGCCACGTTAATCATCTACACATGACTAGTTTGAGCAGGCCGGGTATCATGTACTCGACGCCTATTGAGACGTTGCAGAGAACATTTGGCAACTTTGTTAAATTAGTCTCCTGTATCTGAACATTCCGATGTCAGATCGGAAACGAAGTCCAATCATTAACGCCATTCCTAAATCTGACGGCGTGCGTAGCTGTCCTGAATCATTATCCTGGTTGTGGTGAGTAGACTGACTTGGCGTTCAAATGACACCAATCGCCTCGAAGAACGAATCGCTAGATTGCGGAGCATTCAAAAGAGTTGTTTCTCGCCTTATTTTGTGGTCACTCATCTTGGCTTGCATCGTCGCAACCATTGTTTGGATAGCCAGTATTTGAACCGGTTGGTGGTGGGAGATTTGGTCGGATTCTTCGAATGTAGTCGAATTGCGTTTTGGCCGTGGGCATTGCGAGTTCTTTAGGCTGTATGACTCCGAAGCGAGAGCGCAAGAGCGGATTAGTCTATTCCCCCATAGACGGTTCTCGAATAGTAGCGACGCCGTGCGCAGGGCTGTTCCAGCGGGCATTTCCCATGAGAAATTTAAAGGTTTGACGTACAGCTTTCGGTCGGTCGTAATTCCGCTTTGGGTTTTGGTCTTACTGTTTGCAACTTGGCCCGTGATATTCTGGATCAGGGGCAAGATGGGTCGCCATCGCCGTCGCATGCGGGCGGGACTATGTGCTAACTGTGGATATGACCTAAGAGGAACCTATTCCAAACGTTGTTCTGAATGCGGGGTGCAAACTAACGAGTACGATGTGTAACTAACGGTTATACGCGGACAAATACCACGATTTTGGCTATTCGATACCTGTGGCTTGGACTGAATAATCCAAAACAGTAATTGACCTACGCCAAGCAATCTTAATGTGTGACCAATTGCTGTCCGGCCGATTCAGGATTGAGGTATTGCTGAAGCATCTTCGCGTACCATCGATTTCGGCGGAGGCGTTGCCAGGTGGCGTGGAGGGCGGGTGGCCCATGTTCTTTGAACATGGGGGAGTCGATGATGGCCGTCAGTTTGGCGCATCGTCATCGTCGTGACGCTCAGTGACGCCCCTTTATACCTAAGACTTCGAGGTGGAGGAGAATCAAGACAGGTAACGCGTTCGGGCGCTAAACAATGAGAATCATCGCATCCCCCACCTCCAAAGGAGGCGGGCCACCCATGAACCCAATCTCAAGAAAATCAACGTGTGGCCAATTGCTGCCCGGTTGATTCCGGGTTGAGATACTGCTGAAGCATCCTTGCGTACCATTGATTTCGGCGGAGGCGTTGCCAGGTGGCGTGGAGGTATCCTACTGCATCGCCGGCGACTACGGTCCAGTGGACTAGCATTGCTAGCTCGTAGGCGTTGGTTAGCTTGCAGCGTTTGGCTACCCTTCGACATTTGCTGTGGTAGTTGTAGACGAAGAAGTAGAGGAATGACGCTGCGCCGGCGATCCAGAATGCCGGGTGCAGGAATCCTGTGGCTAGCAGGGCGATGGTGATGGCCATGTTGCGGAGGTTGTAACGAGTCGCGCCCGCATCGAGTTGCGTGTGGCCGGTGGTCGATGCGTAGACGCGGAACTGCTTGTAAAGGCTCTTGAGGGTCTGACGCGGCCGCCAATGGACCACGGCTTCTGACGCGTGCGCCCGACGAACGTTCATCTGCCGGATGCGCAGATTGAACAGATTGTCATCGACCGGCGTCCATTCAGGAAAACCGCCGGAGCGCTCCCACAAATCTTTCGTATAGGCCATCGATCGACACGACGGATTGAATGATTCCGGATCGATCGGTTCCAACACGCCGCGCATCGTCACCGCACCGATGATTTCTTCAAGCGACGAGTGCGATTCGATTTTGTAAGTCCCGCCGACGAACTCAACCTGCGGATCGTCGATAAACGGTTGAACAATTTTCTCGCACCACTGCGGTTCCAAACGACAACCGGTATCCGTGCTGACGATGATGCGGCTGGTCGCGTTTTTGACGCCGAGATTTCGACCCTGGCCGATGTTGCAGCCGGGGGCTTCGATCAGGCGGATGGATGGATCGCGCTCGGCGTGCGAGCGAATAACATCGAGCGTGCCGTCGGTCGAGCCGCCATCGACCACCACGACTTCATCCGGCTTGCGGGTCTGGTGGATGAGCGATTGGAGGAACACGTCGCACCCCTCGCGCTCGTTGAGGACGGTGGTGACGAGTGAGACGGTGACGTTCGTGGATGGCGGCTTCTGGGTGTTCATGCGATGCTTCGCTCGTGGTAGAGATTCGGGTTCGATAGGTACGATTCACCTATATTATCGGCGGTTTTGCTATAGTTTATTGACGAATATCGGCCTTCACGATGCGTCCTTGTGCGAATGCTGGGGGTAGCATTCGCATATTCCGATAACCCTAAAATGAACTATGCGTCGCATGCGAAAACGCACATATCAGCCGAAAGTGGGCCCAGCGTTCAATTTAATACGACGGGCCAAACGCTGATCGTCAGTTGGCATTGGCCACCGACCAAGCGTGCATCGACGCAGGTGCTTGCGACGCTATTTGGCGAGGCCTCTGCACAGGATTACGCAGTGCTGACGCGCGATATGCGGGCGATGTCTGCCAGTGAAGAGATGTCAGGTGGCGATGCGACGGAGACTCCCGACCTGCCGACGCAATCGGTCACGTGGCCGGGAAAATCCGATGAAGACGGTACGATTCGCACGTGGATCGCTTCGATCATCACCGCGTTTCGTTTCTGGCGAGTGGGCCGAAAGTCGTCAGCCGATCGAATTCTTGCCGTCTATCCGCATCGATACAGCCTGCTCGCCGGTTGGCTGATCGCTTGTACCAGCCACAAACCGCTCGTCGTCTATATGCATGATCTGTTCGCCGAGACGCTTATCGCCAAGAACAAACTCAAGCGAGCGTTCTGGAAATGGGTCGATCGGCGGGTGATGCGCAATGCGGCGCTGGTCGTGGTTCCCACGCGCGAGTTTGCCGGGCATTATCAAAAGCGTGGCGTCAATCAGACTTGGGTGCTTCCGCACTGCATTGCGAAATGTGAACCCACACCGCTGCCGAGTTTTGCAAATGGTTTGCGCATGACTTATGCGGGAAGCATTTACCAAGCCCACGAAGATTCGATTGAGCGATTGATTGAAGGCACGCGCGACGTTGAGGGTATTGCGTTGACGTTTCTGGCCCAACCGCATCCGATGCTTGCCGGGCAGGATGTGCAGTGGCTGGACCGCGTGTCGGCGATGGCGACCCTTGCCAATTCGCATGTGTTGGTCGTGGCGCTGGGGCATGAGACGCCATACCCCGAGGAAGTGCAGGGCTGCTTTCCGTCGAAGATCGTCGATTACCTTGCGGTCGGGCGGCCGATCCTTGCGATTGTTCCGCCGGGTTGTTTCGTCAATCGGTACATTACCGAAACCGGTTGCGGTATCAGCGTGACTTCGCGAAATCCCGCCGACATTCGCATCGCCATCGAATCATTCAAAGATCCGCAGCGACTCAAACAGTTCGCGCACGCCGCTCGCACAGAAGCCAGAAAACTCGATTCAAAGTATTGGGTGGGGGATTTGACGAATCAACTCGCGACGGTCGAACGCGACCCGACTACGAATTCGCAATCTTCTCGCGAATCACACCAACGATCTGATCGGGCGCGATTTTCTCAACCTCGTCCGACTTGCGAAGTTTGAACTCGACGATGCCGTCAGCAAGTCCACGCTTGCCAACCGTGACGCGGTAGGGGATGCCGATCAGATCGGCGTCTTTGAATTTCGCACCGGGCCGCGAATCGCGATCGTCGAGCAGCACGTCGATGCCGGCTGCCTCAAGCTCGTCGTGAATCTTCATAGCCGTCTGCATCACCGACTCTTCGCGAACGTCGAGCGCAGCGATGTGTACCGCGAAGGGTGAAATGCTGATCGGCCAACAGATGCCGTTGTCGTCGTGCGACGCTTCGATGCTGGCGGCTAAGATACGATTCACGCCGATGCCATAGCAACCCATGATGATCGGAATACTTTTGCCGTTTTCATCGAGGAAGGTGGCTTTCATCGCGTCGGAGTATTTCGTGCCAAGTTTGAAAACGTGGCCGACTTCGATGCACTTTTCAAAGACGAACGGTGAACCGTTGGGGGAACTGTCGCCCTGCACGGCATAACGCAGGTCGGCTGACTCGGTGATCGAGAAATCGCGATCGAGGTTGACGCCGGTGTAGTGGTAGTCGGTTTTGTTCGCGCCGGTCACCGCGTTTTGCATGATGGTGACGGCTTGGTCGGCGACGATGCGAACGCCTGCGAGTCCGACCGGTCCTGCGAAACCGACATCCGCTCCGGTTACTTTGCGAATGGTTTCCACCTTCGCGAGTTCGAGCGATTTGCAGTCGAGGAACTTGCGAAGCTTGGCTTCGTTGACTTCGTGGTCACCGCGAACCAGAACAACGACCGGTGTTTCGTCAGCGCTGTACACGATGGTTTTGATCATGTCCGACGGTTTGCATTTGAGCAGCGTCGAGACTTCGTCGATGGTGGCTTTACCGGGCGTGTGGATTTCTTCGAGGTTGGTCGCATCCTGCGTGGGACCGGCTTTAAGTGGTGCGACAATTGCCCGCTCGACGTTGGCCGCGTACGACCCGTCTTCCGTTCGCACGAGCCAATCTTCACCCGCATCGGTCACCACCATAAACTCATGCGACGCATCGCCACCGATCGCACCAGAATCGGCTTCAACTGCCACGTATGGCATGCCGCAGCGTTCGTAAATTTTGCAGTACGCCGCATACATCCGCTCATAACTTTCATTGAGCGATTCGAGCGACGGGTTAAATGAATACGCATCTTTCATCAGAAACTCGCGCGTTCGCAACACACCACTCTTGGGTCGTTCCTCATCGCGGAATTTCGTTTGAATTTGATAGAGTGTCACCGGAAGCTGTTTGTAACTGTTGACGTATGCCCGGACGATTTCAGTGATGACCTCTTCATGCGTTGGGCCCAGCACCGTTCCCTTGCGGAAACTCTTATCCGGCAATTGGACGAGCGTGCTGCCCATCGCCTCATCGCGGCCCGTTTCTTTCCAGAGGTCGATCGGCTGCATCGCCGGCATGTGTAGTTCGATCGCGCCAGCCCGATTCATCTCTTCGCGAACAATGTTCTCGATTTTGCGAAGGACGCGATGTCCGATGGGCAGATAGGCATATGCCCCAGCCGCTATCTGTCGGATGAGGCCGGCTCGCAGCATGAGTTGATGCGAAGGCACCACCGCATCGGCGGGCGTTTCCTTGAGGGTCGGAATGAAGTATTGGCTCCAGAGCATAATGTGAGGCACAAATACAGGTTAAAGGGCGACTTTGCAAGACCGCCAATCTCTGCAATAGCGGAAGTTGACTGCCCACGTAGCCGGTTCATTATTGAGCAGGACTGCACCGATTTACGCATTCGTGGCCACCACGAGCCGATTAACGGTGTAATCTTAAGTCGGCGGATCGTATGGTTCAGTCTTGCAGGTCAAAGGCCTGCGGATCGATACCAAACCTTCGCTGCATTGATCACAAGCATGATCACGATAGATGCATCACCGACAGAACATTGATCCAGGTATTCCAACGGATTGGACGGACCAGGTTATTTGGCCAATCAAACAGGCGGAGAAGATTTGATGCGACACAAGAGACGGGCATTTACCAAAGCGATGGCATTTGGACTACTGACCGGGGGATTTCTCACTGCCGGACTGGTTGGCTGCGAAGCGGACTTGATGGCACTCTTTGGTCGACCGGGCGCGCAAGATGGAGGCGATGGTGGAGACCAGACGCCCGCGGCAAAACGGTTGATCCGTTTTGAGTCGGCTGATGAACTGGGTGCGTATTTCGTCGAGCAATCCAAGAGTTCGCAACGTGGCGGATTTGGCATTGACGAAAACGTCGGGCTTTTTGAGGACGCTGCCGATGGGGCGTCGGCACCAACTGCCAGCGATGGAGACGGATCTGGTGGAGGTGTCAATGCGGATTTTGGATCGTCCGAGTCTGCCGAACCTCAAGGCGGAAACACGGGTGACGACGGCGATTTCTCGACGACCACCGAACAGGAAGACGGCGTACAGGAAGCGGATGTCATCAAGAACGATGGCGAGTATCTGTATGTCTTAAGTCGCGGAAACCTCCGTATCGTTAAAGCCACGCCGGTTGAATCGATGGAAGAAGTGTCTTCGGTCGATCTGCGCGGGTACGGCTTCGATATGTACCTCGTGGGCGACAAGGTCGTCGCGATCACCACACCAGAGTTTGAAGCGATTCCTGTTGATTCGTTTCCGGCGGATGGTGGCGGTTCACCCGGCCGTCTCGAACCGATTGAGACGGCATTGATCGCGGCTGACTATTTTTATCAACCTCGCGTTCAAATCACGGTGATCGATGTTGCCGACCGCGCGAATCCGCAAGTGTTATCGCGGACCCAGCTTGATGGAAACGTCAACGCTTCGCGGATGATCGACGATCGATTGTACCTGGTGATGGTTCATTATCCTGAGTTCCTGCCACGGATCGCAGAGTCGGTCGATGCAGCCGAGGCCAACAACCGCACCGTCAGCGACGTGATTCCGAACATTAAGGTCGATGTCGATGGCGTTAATGTCGTCGATGCCGATGTAGCCGAACCGACCGATTTCTATCGTCCTGTCGATCAGGACGGCTGGGGGCTTACGACGGTGGTCAGTTTCGACATCAATACGCCGACCGACTACCAGGCACAAAGCGTGGTCGGGTATCCATCCAATGCGTACATGTCCACCGAGGCACTTTACCTGACCAACACCGATTACGACTTTAACGGCATCATGCGCGAGACGACGGACATCTACAAGTTCGCCGTCGTCGAGGGTGGGACCGAGCTAGCGGCGACGGGATCGGTTCCCGGTCGCGTGCTCAATCAGTATTCAATGGGCGAACACAACGGATTCCTCCGGTTGGCCAGCACGGTGGGTCCGAATTTCGACCGACTGGGTCAGAACACCAGCGAATCTAAGAACAACGTGTACGTCATTGAACAGGTTGAAGATGCGTTGACTGTTGCGGGCAGTGTCGAAGGCTTGGCACCGGGCGAGAGCATTCAGTCGGCGCGATTCATCGGCGATCGCGGATTCCTGGTGACGTTCGTACAGATTGATCCGCTGTTTACGTTGGACCTGTCCGATCCGCGAAGCCCGCAGGTCGTCGGCGAATTGAAAGTGCCCGGATTCAGTACCTACATCACACCGATGGGTGAAAACCACTTGCTGACCATCGGCCGCGACACCACCGACGAGTTCGGATTCGTTCGTGCCGATGGCGTTCGCCTTTCGATTTTCGACGTATCCGACTTTGCGAACCCGCAACTCGCTCACTCCGAATCGATCGGTCTGGGCGGGGCGTATTCGGAAGCGTTGTTCAATCCGAAGGCACTCACGTATTTCGCCCAGCGCGACTTGCTGGCATTCCCGGTTGAAATCTACGCATTCAGCGAAGGTGTCGATTTTGCGGTCGACAGTGATGCTGGCGGGAGCGATGATGACTTTGGAAATGTCGAAACAGAAGGCGATGGAGATGGCAACGCGCCGGACGACAACACGCCGGTTACCGATCTTCCGAATGAGGGCCAAAGCGCTCCGGGCAACGAAGGCGATTCGACCAACTCGACCGTTGCTGAAGATCCCCCTGCGGACGAACCCGGTGATGATGACGAAGTGCCGGTCGATATCATCGAGTTGCCACCGGTACCGTCCGATTTCTTCTACGGTGTCTATGTGTATCAGGTCACGCCCGAAGGTGGATTCAACCAACTCGGTCGGGTCAGCACTGCACCCGACGGTCAATACTATTATGGCTCGGCATTTACCCGTGGGGCTTTTATTGGCGACTATCTGTACGCGACGACGTCAGAGGGTATCAAAGCCGTCCCAGTCAGCAATGTCGAAGACGTCGTTAAGACGGTAGACTTCCCGGCTCCGGATTTTGCAGACGGTCCGAATGGCGGATTCGAAGATGACTTTGTTGTCGATCTTCCAGCGCCGGCACCAGCCGCAGAGTAGCTACGCCAAAATCGTTGCTTAGGCAATCCAGTCATGCGTCGGGTAAAGACACGTTCTTTATCCGACGCATTTTTTGTTGGGCGGTTCCGGCTACAATGCGCGCTGACGATTCGAAAATTACCCGTGGAATCAAGCATGGATTTGGAATTTATGGACATCGAGGCGTTTCAAAGCGCACTGTCCGCTGCCGTCGAAAGCATGGCGTTGACAGTTTCGCCAGCCCAGTTTGAATTGATGGGCCAGCATTTTAAACTGGTCCTTAATACCAATCGCCAATTTAACCTCACGCGAATCACCGATCCGATGGCAGCCGCCACCCGTTTGTACGCCGATTCGCTGGCTCCTGCTGCCTGGGCAGATGAGGGTAATTTGGATGTTAAGTCGGTGCTGGACGTGGGTACCGGTGCAGGGTTTCCGGCTACCCCGTTGGCGATCGCACGTCCCAGTTGGCAAGTGACCGCGATCGATTCAACCGGTAAGAAAGCGCGGTTCGTTCAACAATCTGCCACCGATCTGGGAATCAAAAATCTACAAGGGAAGCAGCTTCGAGCGGGGGAGGCGTCATTTCGACAGCGGTACGATTTGGTGACGGCGAAAGCTGTTGGCAGCCTTCAGAACTGTATTCGAATCGCATATCGACACATCAACGTTGGCGGTCATTTGATTGTTTTCAAGGCGCGCGGTCTGTCGGAATCCGAACAGCAGCAGGGAATCGTCGAAGCCGAAAACCATCAGTTCCAGCTGGTTGACGTTTGCGATTATGGGATACCAGCTGGCGACGATGTGCTGGAGCATTGTTTGAACGTGTATCAGAAAATCGGCCGGGGGTAACAGTACGTTGCGAAGATTGTTGCGGCGTTTACTGTTTGATCTTCGTCGGCTTTTCCTTTTTGCCCGGCGCATGATCGTTGACCAATTCGATGACCAATGTGAGCAAGGTCTGTTGCTGAGTCTTTATTACGTCTTTCGAGCCGGGATTGGACTCGTTGGGAGCGCCGTTTGTTGAAATGGCTCTACCGACACCTGCACCGCCAGCAAATCCTCCGCGATCCGCCCCTTGTTTGCCTGATGCTTTGCCTTCGAATCTTGAATCGTCAGCGTCTTCGCGGGGCATCAGGCCATAAAATTGCAATGCCTGAATCCACTGTGCGGATTCGGGCAATTGTTTCTTTCTATTTATCGCCATACGGTCGTTTGGTTTCGACTGCGCACGAGGGGGTACCGGTCGTTCAAATTCCTCGCCAGCCGCCTGGCCTGCCAACTGCCAGAGTTGCTCCGGGTTCTCGGAACGAACATTGCCCACGCGAAGTTGCACTTCTTCTGCGCCGATCGTCGTCAAATCATTGACGACTTCGCCTAGCGATGTACTCTTGATTCGAACAAGGTACTGTCGTGAGTTGGAAGTCGCTTCATAGTTTTGATTTTCCAGACCGACATAGAATGCCTCATCGTCGAGATCGAATGGTTCAAGCGGTTCCGACGATGATCGTTCAGAATCGCGATAGCGATTCTCATCTTTGGCAGCAGCAGACGAGTCATTGTCGCCTTCAATCTGAGTTGGAATGGAACGCACACAGTTTCTTCCAAGAAATGCAAGCAACTGTTTTTCACCGGCGGCTTGTTCCAGATCGTTTTCGAATGACACCGAAAGCTGCAACGGTTCATTGTCAAAGGCGTGATGGGCTACGGCGGTTGCGTCGGCACCAGCGATGAGTTTTTGCTCAAAGGTCATCTCTGGGTCGAGTTCTGCCAACTGCGTTGGCCGCGAATCGGGCGTTTTCGCCATCGGAGAATTGAGATTCGTTATTGCATCGGAAGCCTCAGTCTTGGACTGTGGATCAGGCGTGCGCACTTGCGACTCAGGTTTAGCAACATCTTTTGAAAGACTTCGGTGGTCCTTTTGCGCAAGGGAGGGCCCTTTGCCATCAAACCTGGAATGCTCGTGACCGGGTGCTGTAGCTGATTTGGACTTCGATTCGCGAATCACTTGGCCAGTGGGCTCGCCTTTGCCATTTCCTCCGGAACTTGCAGAATCGAATGTCCCCGACTCCTCTTGACGCAGCCCCCCTTGCGCAGCCGATGAACGTGCATTCGACTCGTCGCTGGTTGCACCTTTCGACCGAGCTGCTTCGCCATCATTCAGGAACATTTCGTTCGTGGAGTTCTCAAACAGCTCTCGACCTCTTTTCGTTGAATCGTCGCGCTTCGCCAGCATGGATTCTTTCGACGGCATGGATTCTCTCGTCGGCGCGTTTTTTGACGTCAGAGGGACGTCGCTGCGTTCGATCCGGCGATTGAGGCCGCTGTCTTGTTGGCCTTTCAGTGAGACATACAAGCTCGCGCTGACCGCGACCATCAGCATCGCCGCGACGGCCATCGTTGTTCGAAACGGACCGCGTTTGTGGCGGGCGAGCGTGACGGATTCCTCCGGTTTGCCCAAAAGTTCTGCCCGTTCCGATTGAGCGGTGAGGTCTTCGACGATCGATGCGGGTGCCGATCCGCGCGGAAGGTTTCGCATCGTGTTTGACGCCATCGTCAATGCGTCAAGTTGCGCCCGCGCTGTCGGGTCAGACTTGAGACGGGCTTCAACTTCTAAGCGCTCTGTCGGGGCCAACTCGTCATCGAGGTAAGCGCACAGCAACATGCCGAAATCTTCGTCGAAGCATTCCGGTGACTGCGAATTGGGTTTTCTGTCATCTGGATGCGTCATGTCAGAAAACGTTTCCTCCCGTTGCCTTGGCGTCCGGCTGAGTTTGATTCTCGCCGTCGCACAATAGCGTTCGAAGACTCATCCGCCCGCGATAGATACGCGACTTCACCGTGCCGACCGCGACTTCGAGAATGTCGGCGATGTTCTGATAGTCCATCCCTTCGATGTCGCGCAAGACCAATACGGCTTGCTGATCGGGATCGAGCTTGGCCAATGCTTCGGTTACCAAGTGTTCACTTTCGGAAGCGGCGGCAGCAGCAATGGGATCGTCCGAAGCGTCAGCAGCAAGGGTGGCCTTCAGCCCATGGCCCGAGTCGTCGTGGTTGTTCAACGATCCATCCAACGAATGCGTTTTGCGTTTGGCATGTTTACGTTTGAACGAAATCGATTGATTCACCGCAATGCGAAACACCCACGTGTAAAAGGCGCTCTTGCCATGAAACTTGCCGATGGATTGAAACGACTTCATGAACACTTCCTGCGTCAACTCCCCTGCGTCCGCATGATCGCCGCAGATCCGCCAGCAGGTATTGAAAATGCGATCCTGATACTTGGTGACGAGCGCGTTGAAGGCGTGGACCTCTCCGGCTTGCACTCGGCGAACCAGAACTGCATCCTCAAAATGACCTTCAGCCAAATGCGATTCCAACGCATCACCTGCTGTTAAGGGGTTAGACGTCTGTTCTACCCATCGGTTCCGATTCGCGCAAATATGACTTGCAAACCAAGCCATCCGCCGGGCCATTATAGGTCTTATTTTAGAAAGACGGATGGGACAGCGATTAGCCACGGCGCATGGGTTTATACGGTTATATGCGGTCGATGGTGCGTTTCGGTCATGTTTCGGCGGTTCAAGCCATGAGGATTCTCAATTCTCGGCGATGCATCGAGAGAATCTGCCCCTTGGCGGCGTTGCTTTTCACATCGCAAAGTCATAAAACTACGCGACTTATCCGCCAGAAATCAGTTAGTAGATACCATCAAGGCTGAAACCAGCCAGGAGGCCGTACCGTGGCAGTGCCGTACAACAAGAGAACGCATAAGAACGGGGAACTTCGTGCGTCCCATTTGGGGCAGGAAGTCATCCTCGTTGGATGGGCACACAACTACCGCGATTTGGGTGGGATGGCCTTCATCGATATTCGTGACTATTCGGGCATCACCCAAGTCAAGTTCAACCCGCAGACCGATCCCGTCGCCCACAAGTTGGCCGGCACCGTCCGGCGCGAAGATTGCATCGCGGTTCGAGGCAACGTCGCCCTGCGCGGCGAAAACGTCAATCCCAAACTCGCGACCGGCGAGATCGAAGTTGAGGGGCACGATCTGGACGTCTTGAGCAAATCCGACACGCCGCCATTTGCGGTCGAGGATGACACTGACGCCAGTGAAGACGCCCGACTCAAGAACCGGGTGCTCGACCTGCGCCGTCCAAAGATGCAGGAGATCATCCGGCTTCGACACCGCTTGGCGAAAGCGGCCCGCGACACGTTTGCGGACCAGGACTTCGTCGAAATCGAAACGCCGTTCCTCGGTAAATCGACGCCCGAAGGGGCCCGCGACTATCTGGTCCCGTCGCGCGTTTATCCCGGAAAATTCTTTGCGCTGCCCCAATCGCCGCAGTTGTACAAGCAGCTATTCATGATGGCTGGCTTCGATCGATATTGTCAGATCGTCCGGTGTTTTCGCGACGAAGACCTGCGCGCCGATCGCCAGCCGGAGTTCACGCAGATCGATCTGGAGATGGCGTTCGTTCAGGTGGACGACGTCCTTGAAGCCGTCGAGGCGGCGGTCGCGACGATGTTCAAAGAGGGCATCGGGCTGGACATCCCTACGCCGTTCCCGCGCATGTCCTACCACGAGGCGATGGACCGATTCGGAATCGATCGCCCGGATCTGCGATTTGGACTTGAATTGCAGGACATCTCCGAGGTCGCCGGCAAGACCGACTTCAGTATCTTCAAGGACGCCATTGGCAAGGGCGGTTTGGTCAAATGCATCGTGGCGACGGGTGGTGGCGAACTGACCCGCAAGGTGACCGATGGGTTGGCCGACGAGGTCAAGGGCATCGGTGGCGGTGGTCTTCCAGTCACCAAGGTGATTCAAGGCGACGGCGGTGTGGAATTGTCCACCGGTGTCGCGAAATTCCTCCAGCCAGTCTGCGATGAACTGCTGGCTGCCACTGGTGCAAAGGTCGGCGATGCGATCTTCTTTATGCCCGGAACCTACGCCGACGTTTGCAAGTATTTGCACTATGTGCGAACGCGCTTGAGCGAGATTCTCGATCTGGTTCCGGACGATGAATGGAATCTGCTGTGGGTCGTTAACTTCCCTATGTTCGAATGGAGCGAGGAGGACAAGCGCTTCTACAGCCTCCACCATCCGTTTACCGCGCCGAAGGACGAAGACATTCCCATGCTTGATACCGATCCGGGCAAGGTCATTGCCAAGGCGTATGACTTGACCCTCAACGGTATCGAGATGGCCGGCGGTAGCATCCGAATCCATAGCCGCGAGATTCAATCGAAAGTGTTCAAACTCCTTGGCATCACCGATGAGGAAGCCCACGAGAAATTCCAGTTCCTCATGGACGCCCTGCGATACGGGGCACCGCCGCACGGTGGCATTGCGATGGGCTTCGACCGTTGGGTGATGATGATGGCCAAGTGCGATTCTTTGCGTGATGTGATCGCATTCCCCAAAACGCAGCGTGCAGTCTGCCCGCTGACCAACGCTCCGGGTGAAGTGGCTGACGAGCAGTTGGAGGAACTCGGCATCGACAAGCGTCCTGAAGTCAAAGCCAAAGAAGCCAATGTGTCTTAAGGATTTAGAATCGAATGTCAGACCGCGTCAAGAAATCGGACGACGAATGGAGTCAGGAACTCAGCCCCGATCAGTATCAGGTGACCCGCTGCGGCGGAACCGAGCCGGCATTTACCGGCAAGTACTGGGATCACAAGGGTGAGGGCGTGTACGCCTGTTCGTGCTGCGGTCAGTATCTGTTTACTTCGGACACCAAATTTGACTCTGGCAGCGGATGGCCGAGTTTTTGGGATGCGGTTGATAAGTCGAACATCACCGAGCATGAGGACAACAGTTTCGGGATGCGGCGGATCGAGGTGAAATGCAGCCGCTGTGACGCACACCTTGGTCATTTGTTTCCTGACGGTCCGAACCCAACCGGGCAGCGTTATTGCATCAACTCGGCATCACTTGATTTTAAGGACGGGGCGGTTGGCTAATCGATGTCACTCCCTGCGAATTTCGAATGACCAAAACAGATCAAGATTCAACTTTGGCGAAGGCATTGGCACTGATCCCCAGCGGTTGCAGCATCATCACAGCCGGCGCGGGCGATGCCGCGACGGGGATGCTGGCTTCATGGGTTCAGCAAGCTTCTTTCGACCCCCCATACGTGACGGTATCTGTCAAGAACGGCAGGCCCATTCAGGGGATTATCGACGACACCAACCGATTCGTACTCAACCTGCTGGGCGAAGATCCGGGTGCAATGTTCAAGCATTTTGGGGCTGGGTTTGGACCGGGTGAACCGGCATTTGAAGGGCTCGAAACCAGCGAGAATGAGTGGGGCGTGGAGTTGGCTGTGGCGGCTGGCAGCCTGTCCTGCGAGGTACAGTCCAGTGCAAAGGCGGGAGACCATACCGTTTATATTGCCAAGGTCTGCTCAACGAACACCGCTGGCGATCAAAAACCCTACGTCCACATCCGCAAGTCCGGCTTATCGTATTGATTCTGGTTAGTGACCGTAGGGTCCGCTGTGCGGACCGAATTGCGCGCGAAAGGATGAAATGGTCCGCACAGCGGACCCTACACTTCAATTGCAAACAGTAAAAAAGGCGTGCGGCACCCCGATAGTATTGGCGCGGTCAAAGGGTGCCGCAGCGAGTGGAAGATCGATGTATTGTTAAGGCGACTGGCAACGCTGGCAGTGATCTCATCTGCCGGGAAGTTCACCACAAGAATTCCCGCGTGTTGCCCACCTGGATTTCAAATTTCAAGATGCTGAATCGATGGATTGTAAAAAGCGCGAATCGTCGCAACGCCTGATTCAATCATCGAGCAAAACGCAAGCACCCTTTAGTTAGCACTCCTCTATAATTTGCACACCAGCAATGCGAATGGCTCATCGCAGTGCTGGGTCTCATCGCAGTGCTATTGTTAGCCAAGCCGATCAACCTTTCAGGCAATCGCGAATTTCTTTGACCGGCGAGGGCTAATCCGAAACGAACCAGCTCAACCGAACCTTCGGATGATTTTGGCATCGCAAGCCAGTCGCTTATTTGCTACACGCGACATTATTCCCTCGATGCCTGCCGACAAAGTTCTCCCGATCAAAGCGAGAGCAGTTTGCCAAATGCCGTTCGCAAGAATCTCGCCGAATC
This sequence comes from Alphaproteobacteria bacterium, assembly GCA_028285105.1. Classification (GTDB taxonomy): domain Bacteria; phylum Planctomycetota; class Phycisphaerae; order UBA1845; family UBA1845; genus UBA1845. The sequence continues at coordinate 299,831 of JANQQE010000011.1, read as the reverse complement.
TAGACTTCTCCGCCAACCGGTGTCATGCCGATCAAAATGACGGTCGATTCTGTAACCTGCTGTCGTTTATATAGTTAGTGAACAAATCGATCAGGGCGTGCAAGACGACCCAAACTGACAAATCACCGCCGATGCCAGCCCACCGAGATTCACAGAACGTTCCAACCATTTGCAACGAAGTGGGTTACTCACAGTATAAGAATGCGCACAACCAAAGGCAACAAATAGTTGGTCAAAAGTCCGTAAAAAATCTTGACAGACTTGAGTCGCCTGATCCGTCTCATCAGACCAAATCAACCGGGCCGTCTCATTCGGATACGGAACCAATTCCAGTATCGGATTCCATTAAATGTTGTGGGGCACGGCTAACCTTTGGAGCCAAGGTCAGAATCGAAACTTCGGGCGGGCAGAAGAATCGGATGCGCGGTGCGTGACCGCGCTCGCAACCAACTCCTCGCGAGACGTAAACATTTCTATTGTTGAGAAGACTCAATCCGCCGGCACCCACGTCGCGGGGGACAGCCGACAAGGTGATGGGCGGTCCGAATCCAGGTATTTGAATCTGCCCACCGTGCGTGTGTCCGGCAACAATCAAATCGACATCGTCAGGCATTTCAGGTAGCAAGGTGACTCCTGGTCGGTGAACCAATACAAGGGCGACGTCTGAGCGATCAGCGCGTTGCGAAAGCTGCCGCAGTGTGTTGCGGGCCGCAGCCGATCGGTAGTTGATCGGAATACCTGCAATTGTAATTTTCGATTCACCGACTCTTGCGTTGATGACTTGTCCGTCGATGAATTTGATTTTCGAGCCTTCAATCGCCCGCATCAGCAGGTTCAACCGATCGCAGTCGCCGCTGACCAGGTACACGCCGCCTGGCGCTTCAAGCTTGCTCAGAAGCGATTTGATCGCCGATTCCTGCTCGCGGAACTGTCGCTCGGTACCCTGAAAGACGTCTCCGGGGATCAGGATGATGTCGGGGTCAGCTTCCATGGCCAAATCGATCGCACGACGTTCGTGGGACGTGACCTGTTCAAATTGAAGGTCAGCGAGGACGGCGATCGTGATGGGTGAATTTTCCTGAGGCAATCCGGCAACTTCGATTCGGTGGTGTTCTGTTTTCAGGTTAAACGGCTCGAAGTACGAGGCATAAAGGCAGACAGGAACGAGCAGCATTGCCATCATCGCGGCAACCCCTCCGACGTGACCAAACCGGATCCTGCCAACACCCGGGATACGAAAGTAGCGACTGACACAGATCAATACTGCGATGGTGGGCGCGACGATCGCGATGTCGAGGTACAGAATGTGAATCAACCCGAACAGATGAACGCCCAAGACTGCGAATGCAACAGTCTTGACTGCGACGATGCCCACAGACATCAGCAACGTCGTCAGGAACATTGTAGGGCTGACGGTCGAAAGGCCCTTTGCTCCTGCATGGTCGGCCGCCAGCCAAAAAAGCGCGACAAAGACGGCGATGTCGAACAGGCACGACGCCAGCAAAACTCCATCGAATGGTGACATGGTTCCAGATACGATCCGGATTACCTTCAGGTTCGTGCAACTGAGCGATGCAAGGTATACTGACTACCTCGCGGCGAATTCAAGCACGCCAGATGTTGTGCCTATGCGTGTCAATGACCAGGCAGCATAGTGGCGATTTAATCGAAGATGAGACTATTTCCCAATACCAAAATCTCGCTCGCGCGCAAATGTCAGTTTCTGTTTGGGGCGGCTGTCCTGATCATTATTGGCGCTTCGCTGATTATTCCAGCGATACGGATGAATGATCTAACGCGCGAGCAGTATCTGCGGATGGCCAAGGAATCTGCCACCGTTGCGACGATGGAAACGGACCTTCTTGGTCAGGATTGGGAAGTTGCGCAGGAATCGATCAACCGCAATTGGCCACGCCTGCGCAAACGATTCGGTGCCGATGAATTGGCTGCAATGCCTCCGCGGTTGTTCCCGGTTGAGCAGGCCCAGACCCTCGAGATGGTTGGCAAAGGAGAGGGATTTCTGACGCACACCATTGCTGAACTTCAGCGCGATTCGGATGCGATTTATCGGTTCAAATTAGAGCACTACGATGACGGCAAGGTCGAAGTGCGGTTGGCGATGGGTATCCGAGAAGTGAGCGGCGATCCGGGAGCGGGTAAATTAAAGGGGCTGATCGAGGTTCGCGTGCCGATTCCGGCAGAGCACGCGCTGCTGAACATAGGCGTTCTGGTGGCGTCGCTTGCGTTGGGGGCGTTCCTGGCGGTGCTGGTTTTCTATTGGGTGACGCAGAAGGTATTGCTGTCTCCGGTGAGGAAACTGCGCCGCATCGCTGAAAAAGTGACGCTTGGCGAAATGAGCGCTCGATCGGTGATCGAAACGGGTGACGAGTTTGAGGAGTTGGGCACGGCATTTAACGACATGCTGGGGCATTTGCAACATTCGCAGGAGCAGTTGCGAAAAACGAACCGTTCGTTAGACACCCGACTTGGCGAATTGGCTGAGACCAATGTTGCCTTGTTTGAAAGCAACCGGGTCAAGAGCGAGTTTATTGCCAATGTGAGTCACGAGTTGCGGACACCGTTGGTTTCGATCATCGGATTCGCCGAACTGCTCGCAGAAGCTGGTGACGGCAAGTCGATCGACCCCAATCGGTTGACGCGATATGCTGGCAACATCCTCACCAGCGGGCGGAGTCTGCTGGATATCATCAATGACTTGCTCGACCTCGCGAAGATCGAAGCCGGAAAGTTTGAATTGCATCTCAAAACGTTTGAATTGAAAGACCTTTGCACAAATCTGATCGATTTCATGACGCCAGTCGCGGACAAGGGAGAGCTTGAACTTGCGTTGCACATTGACAGCAACCTGCCACCGATGCATTCCGATTCGGGGCGACTGCATCAGATTCTCTATAACCTTTTGAGCAATGCCATCAAGTTTACGCCCAGAGGTGGATCGGTTGACTTGATCGTCCAACCAGCGGGTGACGACAGCATTCTGTTTTCTGTAAAGGATACCGGTGTCGGAATTCCTCAAGCCCAGCTGGAAACGGTGTTTGAAAAATTTCGGCAGATGGATTCGTCTGTGACGCGCGAATACAGCGGTACGGGTCTGGGCCTGGCGATTACCCGCGAACTCTGCGAGATGCTCGGTGGTTCGATTGCAGTGGAAAGCGCCGAAGGCGTGGGCAGCACATTTACGGCGACGTTGCCACTGGAAGCGAACGCCAACCCGGCTCCACCGCTGGTGAACCTGACCTGAGGTCCGGTTGTTCTGAGGATTTCAGCATTGTGTTTAGAAGAATTCGAGTACTTCTTCCAAATCGTCCGGTAGACGTTCGAGGATTGCGCCAAATTCGGGTCGATCGGCGAAACCCAAGTCTTTCGCCGCACGCGATTCGAGAATGTTGTACGGCTGATACGGCGTGAACGTCAACAGCGAGCAGATCATGTCCGTCAATTCGATCAGCAGACGTTCAGTGAAGAGCGGGTCGTCCGATTCGGGATACTCGTGATGACTTGAAACGAGCGATCGAATGTGGTCCGGCAAGCCCCAAGACTCTGCGATCAATTCTCCAAATTCCTGGTGCGTTTCCTCGCAAAGAAATTCGAACGATTCCATGTCGATTTCGAATTTCGACAGCTTTCTAAGACCAACCGCAGTCCGCAGCACCATGACATTGCCAATATCGTGAAGGAGGCCGATCATGAAGGCTTCTTCGATGTCGACGTCGGTCAGTTGGGCCAACTCGCGCATGACGTAAGCGGCTGATAGGGCGCGCAGCGAAAGCATTTCGGCGACTTTGTTATAACCGCCTCCTTGCTCAAACGTGGACGACCGCATGGCTTGATGGAGCATCAGGGTCTTGATGGCGTTGGAACCCAGTCGAACGACAGCCAACTCCAAGGAAGTGATCTTATTCATTCCGCGATAGAGTGGTGAGTTCGACATACGCAAGACGGATGCTGCGCTGACCTGGTCTTCGCTGATATCGTGTGCAATTTCCGGAAGGTTGCAGTTTCGCTTGCGGAGTTTTCGCAGAACGGCTTCGGGTACGCGGGGCAGCGGTGGCAATGAAAGATCATGCCCATCGAATTGCGAGATGAGCATGTTTTCCAAAGCGCGGGCTTCGGTTGAGAGGTTCAAGGGCGCGAGCGGTACGCGTTCGGTGTAACTCTCGCCTTCTGGTCTCCACCAACATTCCGCGTCGTCATTGTCGCTCGATTGCGATTCAACCTCATCGCGTTCGAGCACACCGACTGCAGTTGATGATTCGCCGCTATGGTTCGGAGGATTGACCGCATTCGTGCCGCCGCCAATCAACATGTCCATGACCCAGTTCCACAATCCCACTGGAGTAACCCCCGAGTTTTGAAAGCCGGATTTCCTTCGCAAGACGATGGCGCATTGAATTCGCCACGAGCGTCTATAACCTACAATCCATATCGACTTGAAAGATGGGTGAGTTGTGCAGTTGCGGGGGACGCGGCGAATATGGCTCAAGTCTTGACACACCCAGCCCTTGTGGTCCAATAAAGGATTGTCGCTTGGCCCGCAGTCCGTTGTTCATCTTGATTTAGACGGTATTCATTCATGCGCAAGATTGCGATCGGGGCTGACCACGGTGGGTTCCAACTCAAGCAGTTGTTATCGGAACACCTGACAGCCCGCGGTATTGGCGTGATCGATTGTGGCACCTTCAATCAAGAGGCCTGCGATTACCCTGTCATTGCAAATGAAGTTGCCACGCATGTCGCGTCGGGAAAATCCGATGCGGGCGTCATGATCGACGGTGCGGGCATCGGTTCATCGATGGCGGCCAACAAAGTTCCCGGTGTTCGGGCGGCGCTATGTTACGACCTGTCCAGCGCTCGGAACAGTCGCGAGCACAACGACGCAAATCTGATGACACTGGGGGCTGGGCTGATCGGTCCGGCGCTGGCCAAGCAGATCGTTGACGTCTTTCTGGACACGCAATGCACGGCAGAGCGTCACCTTCGCCGGGTTGCGATGATCGATGCGTTGGAGCATGGTGTGGAGCGGAGCGGGGGTGACGCATCGCATGCCTGTGAATGTGGCGGAAATTCTGGCACGATGGGTGGCTGCGGTTGTATCGATTCAAACGTTTCGGTATCGACCAAACAGCAGTTGGAGAATGAATTGACTGATCTATCCGAAGCCGATCTTCAGCGGGTTGCCGACCGAATTGCAGCAATGCTGGGTTCCGGGGCGACTGCCTCGGGTGGCGACTGCACTGGACCGGAATGCGGATTTTGTCGCCCTTGCGGTCCGGTCGATCCGGAACAACTTCGTCAGTTTGTCGCAATGGGTGCGGATCGCATCGTGTGTCGCGGAAATGGGTGCGACGTACCAAAGGAGATCGCCGGTTATATCGATCACACCCTGTTGCGTCCGGATGCGACTTACGAACAGATTGAGACACTCTGTAACGAAGCGAGGGATTTCGGGTTCGCTTCGGTTTGTGTGAACCCGTGCCAGGTGAAACGAAGTGCCTCGATCTTGCGCGGGAGTGCGGTCAAGGTTTGTACTGTGGTGGGTTTCCCGCTGGGTGCGAATGTCGCCGAGGTCAAGGCGTTGGAGGCGCGGCGGGCGATTCGTGAAGGCGCTCGCGAAATCGACATGGTCATCAACGTCGGAGCGCTCAAGAGCGGTGACGATGAGGCGATTTACCGCGACATCCGTTGCGTTGTCGAGGCGTGCATGGACGGTGGGGCGATCTGCAAAGTGATTCTCGAGACTGCTCTTTTGACGAATGAAGAAAAGACGCGGGCGTGCATCGCTGCCCGACGTGCCCGTGCCGATTTTGTTAAGACCTCGACCGGATTCGGTCCTGGGGGCGCGACGGCTGAGGATGTTGCTTTGATGTCGGAATCGGTTAAAGGAACGAAGATGGGCGTGAAGGCGTCGGGTGGTATTCGAAGTCTCGATGAAGCCACACAAATGATTCGTGCGGGAGCAACGCGATTGGGTGTCAGTGCCGGTGTCCGGATCGTGCAGGAAGCAAAAGGTGTGACGGTTTCGTCAAATGGTGGCGGTGACGGAAAGTACTAAGGGTCAATCGTACGAGAATCACATAATTTGGCGGTGTTGAAGTCCGCCAGAAACAATTGATCGGAAACATGAAATGGCAAGTGTCGATCTACGAACGTATTGTTTTCTCGATAGCATCCAACCGCAATATGCTGCTTTTCTTGGAACCGTTGCGCAAGGCTTTCTTCCCGTTGCAGGGATGGCCAGCCTCTACATCGAAATCTCGCCAGGAATCGAAATCAACCGCGTCACCGATATCGCGCTTAAGAGCACGAACGTCAAACCGGGTATGCAGATTGTTGAGCGATTGTATGGCATGCTCGAAATCCATTCCGATTCTCAAGCCGATGTGCGACAGGCCGGGGCTTCGATTCTTGAATCTTTGGAACTGACCGAGGACGATCGCATCAAACCGCGCATCGCGTCGAGTCAGGTCATTCGTCGGGTGGACGATCATCAGACGCAGTTGGTCAACCGCATGCGTCATGGCAACATGATCATCGCCGGGCAGACGCTTTATGTGATGGAAGTCGAACCGGCTGGGTACGCAGCGCTGGCGGCCAACGAAGCCGAAAAGGCTGCCAACATCAACGTGTTGGAAGTGCGCGTATTCGGAAGCTTCGGGAGATTATACCTTGGCGGAGAAGAACGAGACATCGAAGTCGGTTATCAAGCCGCCCTGGCAGCAATCGAGGGCGTGACCGGTAAAGACAAATCCAAATAAACGATTAGAGATCAAACGGTTCGTTGGCGAAACTGCTGGCGGATTCGACAAGAGCTTCAAAGGAGGTTCATCATTATGGCAGATGCCTTGGGTATGATTGAATGTCGCAGTTTTCCGACGGTGGTGGAAGCCGCCGACGCGATGGTCAAAGCGGCAAAGGTCGAGTTGGTCACTTATGAAAAGACCGGTGGCGGTTATGTCAGTGCTGTCGTGCGTGGTGACGTCGCTGCGGTCAAAGCTGCATGTGACGCAGGCCAAGCGGCTGCCTCGCGCGTCGGTGAAGTGGTGGCGGTGCATGTGATCGCCCGTCCGCACACCAATGTGGACAGCGTCATTCCGCTCGGTCGCGCCGAAAAAGGCAAGAAGGGCTAAGTCAAACTGAATCGCGACGTGTTGGGGCGTTTTGTGCTAGGGTTGCGCCCTGCGGTTGTGGCATTTTTGCATTGGAGCCCGTGAAATGGTCCTTGCCAAAGTCGTTGGCACGGTTGTCGCCACGCAGAAAGAAGCATCGCTCGAAGGTTTGCGCATGATGGTGTGCAAACCGGTCGACATCGATGGACAGGAAAATTCCGGACTCGTTGTCGCGGTCGATGCGGTGGGGGCTGGCGTGGGCGAGATGGTGATGTACGCCACCGGCAGTTCCGCGCGGCAGACCGCGGTGACGCGCGATCGTCCGTGCGACGCGGTCATTATGGCCATCGTCGATCAGTGGGAAGTCGAAGGTACGTACAAGTACAAAAAAGACGAATCCCCACCGTACAAGTAAGTCGTGAATCGTTCGGGCCGTTCGGCTCGGATCATTCGGAAAGCAGGCGAACGTGAGTCAACTTTCCCAACAACAAATCGACCGCATCGCTCAATCCGTGCTGGCACGGTTGGGGTCGGGTGCGATGTCCAAAAGTGCTTCTGAGCCATTGCCTCCATCGGATCAATTCGGTCGCGAAGTGATTGGCGTCTTTGCCGAACTGGATTCAGCCGTCAGCGCGGCGGGGGCTGCGTTCAGGGCATTCGACGCGCTTACGCTGACCAAACGAAACGAGATCATCGCCAACATTCGCAAGCACATGCTCGATGCGGCGGAGATGCTTGCCGACGAAGCCCATCGCGAAACGGGTTTGGGGCGATACGAAGATAAGGTGATTAAGAATCGTCTCGTGACGAACAAAACGCCGGGTACGGAAGTGCTTTGCGCTGAGGCACAATCAGGCGATCGGGGTCTGTCGCTATTCGAGCGAGCGCCGTTTGGCGTCATCGGTTCGATCACGCCGACGACCAATCCGACATCAACGATCATCTGCAACACGATCGGTATGCTGGCGGCTGGAAATGCTGTCGTATTCAACGTGCATCCCAACGCCAAGAATTGTTCGATCAAGTGCATCGATCTCTTGAATCGCGCCATCATCGAAGCCGGTGGACCGCCGAACCTTGCGGTGACCCTGGCCCATCCGACGGTCGAGACGGCTCAAGCATTGATGGTGCATCCCGGCATTCGGTTATTGGTGGTCACCGGTGGGGCAGGCGTGGTTCAAGTTGCGATGAAAAGTGGCAAACGGGCGATCTGTGCAGGTCCAGGCAACCCGCCCATCGTCGTTGACGAGACTGCCGACCTGAATCAAGCCGGCCGCGATATCGTCCTTGGGGCATCGTTCGACAACAACGTCATCTGCACCGACGAGAAGGAAACGTTCGTCGTGTCGTCGGTGGCCGATCGGTTGCTCAATTCGATGGCGGCCAATGGTGCGGTCATCCTTACGCAGTCACAAACCAAGCAACTCGAAAACCTGATCTTCACCAAGACCAATGGTCCGCGAAAAGCTGCGAGCATCAACCGCGATCTCATTGGCAAGAATGCTGGTGTGATCTTGCAGCAGATCGGTATGAACGTGCCGACCGACCTGCGTCTTGGTGTGATCGATGTGGGCGTCAACCATCCGCTGATCTGGACGGAGCAGATGATGCCGATCATGCCGGTCGCCAGAGTATCCAACGCCGATGAAGCGATCGACCTTGCTGTCGAAGCGGAAGGCGGCAGGCGACACACAGCCGTAATGCACTCGAGGAACATCGACAATCTTGCAAGGATGGCTCGCCTGATCAATTGCAGCATTTTCGTCAAGAACGGTCCGTGCTACAGCGGCCTTGGCGAAGGCGGTGAAGGGTATACGTCGTTTTCGATCGCCAGCCCGACGGGCGAAGGGATGACCGATCCGCGGACATTCTCGCGGTTGCGTCGTTGCGTGCTTGTGGATCACTTTAGAATCGTATGAGTGACTTGCCGGCGATCTCCATGATAGAGCTTTCGAGCATCGCGGCTGGCACGTTTGCTGCGGACGCGATGGTCAAGGAAGCTTCGGTGCAGATTCTTCGCGTCGGCACGATTCAGCCCGGGCGATTTCTGATTCTTATCGGCGGAGGCACGGCGGAAGTCGAACTTGCATACAACGCCGGCATTCGCACGGGAACGCCGCAGATTCTGGACGATGTCTTTCTGCCGGACGCACATGCCGATGTGGTCAATGCGATCGGTGGTGAAAGATTGGCGAAGGCCTCTGATGCGATGCTGACGCTGGAGACGTCGAACGTGACGGCGATCGTTCGTGCTTCCGATGCGGTGGCAAAGGGGGCTGACGTCTCGCTGATGGAATTGCGTTTGGGCGACGGATTGGGCGGAAAGGGGCTCGCCCGTTTTGTCGGGCGGCGTTCAGATGCAGAAGCCGCTTCGCAAATTGCCCGTGAATCACTTGCTGGCAGAGATGTGCAATTGTGTGAATCGATCGTTTCGCGAATCGACGACGCACTGGCTGACCGACTTGCGGATACGTCGCGATTCGACGGCGAAAAACGATAGATCGCAGGAGCGAATGTAAGCATGCTGCTCGGACGTGTCATTGGAACGGTGGTGGCTACCGAGGTCTGTGAAGGTCTCGACGGCGTCCCGTACCTGCTGATACAACCGCTCTCGCCAAAGGGCGACGAGTGCGGCGAGCCGCTGGTTTGCGCCGATTCCACCAATATGGCCGGTCCGGGTGAAATGATCTACTACGAAGGCGGTCGCGAGGCAGCGATGGCCCTCCGCGAAACGTTCGTCCCGATCGATCACACGATCATCGGCATTGTCGACGACGTGCATCAGGAGGCGTCGCGATGATCACGGGTGTCGTCTCGGGCGAAATCATTTCGACGGTGAACCATCCGTTCTACGACGGCAGACGCATGCTCATCGTCGAAAAAACCGACGAGTACGGAAAGCGAAACGACGATTACATCATCGCGGTTGCTACGGTTGAAGCTGGCGTGGGCGACGCGGTGTTGATTGTCGATGAAGGCAACGGCGCCCGGCAAATCCTTCAAGACAGCAACGGTCCGGTTCGATCGGTGATCGTCGGGATCATCGATGAAGTTAGCATCGATTCGTCGTCATGACGCCAAGGTCTCAGGAATCATTTTCAAACCTATGGAATGGCGACTACGACGCGAGATGGTGGCGATTGCAAAGCGCATCGACGAGCGTCGCCTCGTTGCGGCCAGCGATGGCAACATCAGCGTCCGCATCGGACTAGGCCAACAACGAACCGGTCGCATTCTGATTACGCCAAGCGGTGTTGCACTTGGCAGCCTGCGTCCACAGGACATCGTGATGATCGACTGTGACGGGCGGGAACTTTGCGGCGATCTCAATAAGTCGTCCGAGTTTCGACTTCACTTGATGGTTTACGAAGAGCGCTCGGATGTCCGGGCTGTCATCCATGCCCATCCGCCCATCGCCAATGCCTTTACGTTTGCAGGTGTCCCGCTTGATCCGTGCATCGTTCCGGAAGTCGTTGCGACGTTGGGACGCATTCCCACGACCGATTATGGCACACCGGCAACCGATGAGGGGGCCACTGTCGCACGCGAACTGATCGCCGAACATGATGCGATCATGCTGCAACGACACGGCAGTGTGACGGTAGGAGAAACGCTGACTTCGGCTTACCACAAACTCGAAAAACTCGAACATACAGCCGAAGTCCTGTTGGCTGCCCATCAGTTGGGCGGTCCGAAACGGCTGTCAGGCACAGAGATTCAGAAGCTAGCAAAACTTCGCGAGGATTTGGGAATTGGTGCGGCGGACGATGTGCTTCGTGCGTGCAGAACGAACCGACACTGATCGTGTTACATGTTGGCTGCTATATCTGAGCGATAGGTCGCGCCGTCAAACTTGATCTTGCCAATGGCTTCATACGCTTTGCTTTGTGCTGCTGAAGCGTTCTCGCCCAGGGCGGTGACACTCAAGACCCGCCCGCCGGATGTGCGGGTGACGGGTGGATGCGATTGAGTCCCCGCGTGGTAAACCGCTACCGTGTCACTAAAGGCAGAATTCAACCCTTCGATCGGTTTGCCAATCGAGTATTTGCTTGGATACCCTCCCGAGGCCATGACGACGCAGACCGCTGACCGCTGGTCCCACTCAATTTCAGTTTCTTCAAGGCGGCCAGTCGCGCACGCATGAAGCAGTTCGAGAAGATCGCTCTTGAGTCGAGGAAGGACCGCCTGGGTCTCGGGGTCTCCGAATCGACAGTTAAATTCCAGCACTTTCGGCCCAGCCGCAGTGAGCATCAATCCGACATAAAGCACTCCGCGATACACAGCGCCTTCGCGACGAAGTCCGTCGAGCGTCGGGATGATGATGTCGCGCTGCACTTGTACGAGAAGTTCGTCCGTCGCGTGCGGTGAGGGCGAGACCGATCCCATGCCACCGGTGTTCGGTCCTTCGTCGTTGTCGCTTAACCGCTTGTAATCTTGCGCGGTTTCCAAAACATACATTGTTCGGTCGTCGATCAAAGCCAGCAGTGAAATCTCCGGACCCTTGAGGCGCTCTTCAACGATGACCGTCTTGCCCGCATCGCCGAATTTCCCCTTGCCCATGATTTCTTCGACCGCGAGTAATGCTTCGAAAGGCTCTTCGCAAACGATCACTCCCTTGCCCGCCGCCAAACCAGCCGCCTTAACAACTTGCGGCGTGTCGCGCGTGGCGATGTATTCTTTCGCGCGGTCCAGATTGTCAAACGTTCGGGCCTCAGCCGTCGGGACCAACGCCTGGGTCATGAGATTCTTGGCGAAGGCCTTGTCGCCTTCGAGGCGGGCGGCTGCCTGGGTCGGACCGAAGGCGCAGAGTCCTTCGTCGTTGAATCGATCAACGATGCCGGCGCAGAGCGGGGCTTCCGGACCGACGATGGTGAAGTCGATTTGGTTGGCCTTGACGGATGCAATGACAGCTTCATGATCGCTGGTATCGACTTCGAGATTCGTCGCGATGGCAGCAGTACCTGCGTTCCCGGGAGCGCAGTAAAGCTTGCCGAGTCGATTGCTTTTTGAGACGGCGATTGCGATGGCGTGTTCTCGGCCACCACCACCGATGATGAGTACGTTGAGCTGGCTTTCCGCCATTCACGAAGCCTCCTGAGTCAAGGGAGCGCGAATGTTACGCACGATCGGCAGTTTCAACAACAGCAGCCGATCGCGATCTTTCGATCAATGGGCAAAAAAAGGCGCCGCGATTCGAGATCGCGGCGCCGCAAAGGGTTGGCTCAACAAGATTGGTTGAATTTATCGCCGACGTTTCGGTCGTCGGGCTTTCATGCGGGTAAACCCGAGAAGCAGCATCAGCATTGCGGCAGAGCCGGTTCCACCGCATGGCACATCCGCTCCGCAATCTGCGACGTCGTCACCATCGCTGGCGACACACTCACCATCGACGCAATTCTGACCGGTCGGACAGTCGCTGTTGGCTGAGCACGCCGCTTCCGGAGCCATGCATTCGCCATCAACGCACGATTCGCCTTGCGGACAATCCTGCGACGTTGCACAGCCGTTGCTCGTCATCGTGCAAATGCTGTTGATGCATTCGCCACCATCCACACAATCAGCCGTCGTTTCGCAATCCGAACCCGGCAGGCCGGTTTGCGGCAGCGGGATGGCACATCCGTCGTCATCGACAGCCGTTCCCGGTGGCGTACCCTGGCAGATGTCGTTGCAATTCGGCACGCCGTCCACGTCTGAATCGGTATCGGCGACTCCGCAACCGCATTCGCCGACGGCATCCTTGTTCGGGTCATTCGGGCAATCGTCGCAAGCATCGCCCGCGCCGTCACCGTCGCTGTCGGCTTGGTTGGCGTTGGACGTGTCGGGACAGTTGTCGTTGCAGTCGAGATCGCCGTCGCCATCACCATCGGAATCGACAGCACCGCAGCCGCAAACGCCGACGGCAGTCTTGTTGGCATCGTTCGGACATGCGTCGCACGCATCGCCCCGGCCATCGCCATCGCTGTCGGTCTGATTTGCATTGGCGTTCAGCGGACAGTTGTCGTTGCAGTCGGGGATTCCGTCGAAATCGGGATCCTCTTCAGCCACGCCGCAACCGCATTCGCCGGCATCGATCTCGTTGGCGTCGTCGGGACATTCGTCAACACAATCGGGCGTGCCGTCGTTGTCGGAGTCAATGCGATCGTCGGCTTCGTCGCCCGTGCCATTGGTGCAGACGTCGATGCAATCCGGAACCGTATCGCCATCCGTATCCGTTTCAGATTGGCCGCAACCGCAACTGCCTTGCGACGTCTTGGACGGATCGGTCGGGCAGCCGTCGTTGCAATTCGGCGTTCCGTCGCTGTCGGTATCCGTTTCCGGTGTGCCGCAGCCACAAGTGCCCGGTGCAATCTTCAAGAAGTCGTTCGGACAGCCGTCGCACGGATTGAACGTACCGTCGTTGTCGGAATCGCCCTGGCAGCCGTCCGGTATGCGGTCGTTGTTGCAGTCGGCACATTCGGCTGCATTGGCAAATCCGGTCGGGCAATCGGCAATGTCAACCGAATCAAGAATCTGGTTGTTGTTGCAGTCCTCGCATTCGTCCGGGACGCCGGTCTGATCGACGTCCGGGCTGAAGCCCGATGCGATGTCACACACATCAAGAACATCGTTGTCGTTGCAATCGTTGCCGTCTATCTCGCAGATGTCTTGTGTGCCGTTGCTATTGCAATCGTCCTGCGACTCGCATTCATCGAGAATGTTGTTGTTATTGCAGTCGTTGCCATCGAGTTCGCAAATGTCGAGCAAGCCGTTGTTATTGCAGTTGGCCTGCGACTCGCATTCGTCGGGAATGATGTTTGCGTTGCAGTCTTCGCTGCCCCCTGCAATTTCACAGAAATCGAGATCGCCATCGTTGTCGCAATCGGCTTGTGATTGGCACTCGTCAGGAATGCCATTCCCGTCACAGTCTTCGGACAATCCGAGCAGATCGATCGTGTCGGCGATACCGTTGGTATTGCAGTCGGGAATGCAAGTGCAGTTATCGGTGCACTGCGAATCGATCGGAACTTCGCCGCAGGGGCAAACATCTGGGGCAATTTTTGACGAATCGAATGGACAACCGTCGCAAGCGTCACCAAAGGGGTCGTTATCGTTGTTGACTTGAGTGGCGTTGGGTATTTGAGGACAGTTGTCATTGTCATTGTCGACGCCGTCCAGATCGTCGTCACGCGGCCCCACGTCGATCGATCGCTCAATCGTCGAAGTCACACCCGTTGCAGTGTTCACCACCGTCATCTGTATGTTGGCACCGGTCGCTTGGGGCATCGCATATGTGTGATCGACAACGGGACCTGTGCCGACCATGTCTTCTCCGTCACCAAAATCCCAGGTGAAACTCAAGTCTGGATTGTCAAGCTGAAAGAACTCATCGCGGGTTTCAGACCCATCGAAGCGCACGATTAGTTCATTGCCGGGATCAGGGTTGGAAGTTTCAAGTTCCGGAAACAAGCGTGGAAGCACGTTGCCGTTAAGGAATGTAATTGGGGCGCTGTAGATCGTTTTGCCGGTCGTGAAGAATGTGAATGCATCGGCATCGTCGTCGGCATCGCCAGCGGAAAAACTATGAACACGATACGTAACATCGCCAGAACTGCCGCTATTGCCAGGGTTTTGGCCCAAGATCAATTCGTTTGGCGATGGAACTGAGAGGATGTCATAAAACCCCGGCACAGCACCGCTTCCTCCAGTGATTCGAACAATATCATTGGCCTGGAAGTTCGTCGCAGCAAAGCTGGCATTGGTATCCACCAGCCTGAAGACGTTGTTGGTATTGGACACGTTGGCAGAGTCACCTTCGATGCCGGTCCAATCGATGGTAAATGTGATTTCGCCCTCGTCGCTCGTGTACTCGACACCAGTTGTTGCATTCGCCTGAACTCCAGAAACTTCACCTTCAACCTGCCAAACTTCCGAGCCAGGGACCGAATCGTCGATACAAATGACATCCCACAATTCTATCTTTGAAGTATCGAGATCGACCTCAACTGGCAGGTCCTCGAAGAGTCCAGTCGTTCCGACCATGACTGAACCGTTGCTGATTTTACCCTTGCCACGATTGCTGCCCAACGGGCGGGCAGGTGATGCGCTTGGGTCGGTTCGACCATCCTGTCCAGGACCCGGGACCATTCTGGCGTAGAAGAAGTAAGTTCCATCGCCGGGAAGGCTGTTCAACTGGACGTCGTACGTACCATTGACAAACCCAGGTCCTTTTGTATCCGGCGGCGACAACAATGTTCCGTCATAGCCAGTGTTGTCTTGATCAAAATAAAACTCGATCTGGGTTCCGCCATCAAAGTCGAATGCGTTGTAAGCGATACGATACTGACCGCCCACAACCAATCCACCAGGCGGATCTAGGAAGTTAAGCAACGGAACAAGTCGCGGTGACCACAGGAATGTCACAAACGAACTTTGGGCTTCTTGAACAATGTCCAGGATTTCAATACCGCTTCGGATTTGACCATACCAGCGTGAGTTCGGGTCTGTCGCATCCTCTCGCCATTCGGTGGTGCCAGCTATGCCAGGGAATGGGTCTCCGGGATCACCGGCGTCTTCGCCACCGTCAGCCTGTATGATCGAATAAATGAAGTTTGAACCGACGCGTTGTTGAAGCGGTTGGGCTTCCGGGTCATCCAATAGCGATCGCGGAATGTTGGTGTGCATCAGCATCATGCCGTTACCGATGCCCACGCCCGGTGCATATCTAGAGAAGTTGATGTTGTTTCCACCTGCGCCGGGTTCATCCGGGGGATCAACGTTGGTCAATCGCCAAAAGTAGAACCTCTCTTCGAGAGAAGGGTCGGCGTCTTTGTTTCGATTCTCGTAATAGTACACTGACTGCGACGGGTCGAAGGCAAAGTCAGTGAGTTCGATCTCTGTTGGCTCGCCTGGGCGCAGAATGTCAGCGAGATCGGTCAGATCGATCCATGGCGGGTGGGCGGTTCCGAGGAAAGGTGTACCCGTGAATTTCTCTTTCAATACAGGTGCCGGATGAACAAATCCGCCAGCCATAATATCCCATCCGCCAACCGGCGTGTCGATGATCGCGCCAGGGAGATATTCGTCATAGTCGTAGAGATCGGGATAGAGTTCCCAAACGTGTAACCATTCGTGGACCATGAGCTCCTTGCCAGCACCACCAAGAGGTCCACCCACAGTCGTTCCAACTTCTCCAACGTCACCAAGCGTCGTGCCAAAATCGGAGAAAATGATCGGAGAGAGTGCACCCGGCTCATCTTCACGCACCTGAATGGGCAAGTCCATCGCCGGCGCAGGTAGCTGAAACAGTCCTCGACCACCCGGCGCCAATCCAGTTGGAATGATGCCAGCCGGTATGATAAACGTTGAGTGCAGAAAATTGAAACTCAGGTCGAAACAAAACTCTTCCTCGCCGAATGGAAGATCAAGTGTAAAGCAAAACGTGTTTTCGACAGGCATGACCAAAAGGTCCCAGTCGGCGGAATTGTCATGAACTTCAACGGCGTCTTCAGTGAGACGGCGTCGGTTGAATGGATAGAGTGTTCCCGGACCTCCGTCGTTCGTTGTTCCAATGTCGAGATCCACCGAGTAGTTTTCGGTGCCTCGGGCTCGAACTTCGCCTTGATCGAGCAGTCCGTCAAGATTGAAATCGCGTTTCATCGCACGGCTGGAAGTGGCGTCGTCGTCCTTACGCCAAGTTAGAAATTCCAGGCTCGTCTGGTTACCACCATCATAGCCGGCGGTTCCGTGGATATTGAATGCGAACGGGCCTGAAGCTGGAATGATGGAGTCAGGTCCACTCGCACTATTAGGATTATTGGTGCCTCGGTCATGCCCCCAGTCCCGATCGTTGAACGGCGATGTGACTTCACCAAACCGTCCATCACCTCCGTACCATTGCCCCGATATGCTCGGAGCCATTGGATCAAGATTGTTGGTATTGATGAACCCAAAATGTTCGTAACCGGAGTAGACAGGCCTGCCACCTGAAAAACTGCGTGTATGATAGATCGACGATGGTAAGTCCCGGAATTCCGCTGGACCATCGTAGTACCCAGTCGTGTCTGGGTACAGACTACCGCCCCCACCATTGGGATTCTCGGAGTCAAATCCGTCGCCTGTAAAGGCTTCCTCAACATCCGGCGAACCGCATTCGTTTTCTCCGACCTCCGCATCGGGAATGCACTCATTTCCAGTGCGAACATTGGTTCCACCGGCGTTTGGATTAAAAGATCGATCGCCTCCGACAGCTGGGGAGTTTGGATCGAAATCAGCAATATTCGGTATTGAGGTTTCCCATTCCGGTGCTGGAGGAGCGGGCGGAGGAACAATCCCGCTATCAATGTGCTCATCGCGCCAGTATTCTTCCCACCACTCTTCATAGGAAACCATCGACGGATATAATTCTCCGGGCGCAAAAGTATCGACAGCCCGAAACATAACGGGTTGCTGCTGGAGCTTGGTGTTTCCTTTTTCTGTCCAGGCGTCGGGGCCATCGTAAACGCCATTTCCGCACCGAGCGATCAACGCATCGGCGTCGCCCGGGTAATTTCGACGGATGTAAGCTTCCGCCCAGACGCGGCTTCCAACTGTTTCAGCGTCGCCTTCAAACGTATTGTTGGGGCTTGGGTCGAGCTTGCGCCACCTGTCATCGGGATCCGGGGGATTTGGATCGTATATGACTAGGAAGTCTTCAAACGGTTCCGGGTAGTCCCAATCGTCGTCATTGTCCAAATCGCAGAATTCTTCGGAATCGATCTCGCCATCAGGCGTGCAATCCGGGACCGGATCACCGAGGTCATTATCAGAAGATCCCTTGAAACCGTCCGCCGTATCTTCTATGAGAGCATCGTAACGACCGTTTCCATTGAGATCGATGAATCGCTCTCCCGGTGTCCAGACGGGCGCGCCATTCGTATCGTAGTCTTCCAACCCTGGCGGGAAGATTTCAACGTTGGCCAGCGGATCATCGGATGTGCCTGTACTGTTGTTTTCGTACAACTCACCGTTGTAGTCGATGCGAAACATCTGCCGACTTTGTGTGAATTCTTCCCCCACAAATGATTCGTAGACAAAAGTGGTCAGACTCGTGTAGGGCAAATCGTCGGGAGAGCCCGGCGGAATGAGCGGCCAGGGTACCTCGCCCCAGTCAAATACGTCTCCCGTGACCGTGACTTGTCCGTAGGAGATTTCATTCCAGTATTCCGCGAACGAATCGATGGTCGGATTGAAGTCGTCAAAGTACTGATCGAAAATGTCGCCGCGGTCGACTCCGGTCACGCTCGCAGGTGGATATCCTCCCGTCACCGACTTGGGCGGAACGACCATCATGACCGCGAATTTTCGCTCTTCTGCAACGGCATTGGTGGCGACAAAGATCGAAAAGACGAATGCAAAGGCGAGAGCCCCGCAGGTCCAGTTGAAGATTCCTCGTGTGGATGAATTGGTTTTCACGGCAGCTCCCCAATGGCTCGTTTAATTGTCCTGCAAACCAGCAAGCAGAATTTGTCTTTATGCCAATTAACCTGGCATTCGGTGTTCTGAAGTTGTATTAGATGCCGCTGTCATGTAACGCCGGCTTCCGAAAATCAGCAAGTTGTAAAGTGTTCGCGCTCGATACGCTTGATTCCCGCCCCGAGGTCATCAGTTGAAGATTTTGAAAGTCCATTGGCGGGGCGACAACACGCCTGATGACGCCCTTTGAAATCGCGGTTTCTGTCATGCTAGGCAGCATGGTGACAAACATTCAATCGCGATTGTCGTCGATCCACAGGTGTCCAGTCAAGTCTCGATGAACGCACCACTTATGAATCTTGACCGATATGGGACGTTGCGTACTCAGTGCGTTTGTCGGATTTTGTACAACGCGATTTATGACGTTTTGAAGCGATGCCTTATCGGCCTTCCTGGTTTACCGCTTCGATCCGCTTCAAGATGGTATCCCACGAAGCACGATGGTGAATCATCATGGGGAAAATCTCGCGAATGTAGCCGGACTTATCAATCAGGTAAGCCGAGGTCTGATGATATCGGCCCTTCGTTTTGCCTTCAATGTCGGCGGTCACCTTGAATCGGGGAGACGGGTCGAAGTGCTTCAGGAATTTGGCATGAGACGCAAGATCCTTGTCCTCCTGTGCAACGGCAACAACCTTGGTATCGAGCTTTTCGAAATCGTCGTAGCGTTCCTGCAACTGAACCAGTTGCTTTGCACAGAACGGTCACCAGAACGCCCGGTAGGTGGTGATGATGACATTCGACTTGCCAAGCATTTCGCCGAGATCGACCTGAGAACCGTCGGCTTGGGGGAGCGAGAAGGGTTTGACCTTGTCGCCTATCTTCCCGAAGTTGTTACGGCCCCAGGCTGCATCACCGATTTCGACCTCTCTACCATCTGCATTGGCTGTGATTGGCGTCGCAATGCGTTTCCGAACAAACTGGCTCGAACCGTCTGCCGCTGTGGAATAGGCGATGAAATTGATGGCGATTCGATCTTCGAGTTTCGGTTCTGAGCGCAGTTTGAACGCGATCGATTCGCTCTTCGCTTCGAGGGCCCGCTCATACGGGGCGTACAGAAACTCGTTCTTGGCGAGTTCCTTGTGCCCTTTCAGTGCCTTGCCCACCAATTCGACAGAATCGGGAACATCGATCTGAATGAGGGGAACGGGGACGCCGGCTTGGTCGACCGCAGCGTCGGAAGCAACGTCCCAATTGAATTCCAGTTGATACGTTTCGCCGACCTTCAACTCGTCCGCATTGAGCCTCGCAGAGAGTTCGACCGCGCTCGGTTGCATCAACCCGACGGCCAACATGCACATCAATTGCGTTGTCATTTAACCCGATTCTCCTCAGTCCATTTTGTCGTGCGAAAGCATTTCACATCTTGCGGCCAATCATATGCGAATATGCATACATTCAACAGTATTCAGCAAACCCCTGTGATTATTGCGGTTTTCGCGTTCTATTTGCATTCAAGCGAAAAGCTCTTAGCCTGTGAAGGACGTTATCTCGACCGGTAATTTGTGAAATACAAAGGAATGCAGATGGCGGACGGACGAGGTCGTTACATCATGCTCGTCAGTGTTCATGGCCGAGTTCGCGGCTCGGAGATGGAACTGGGTGCCGACCCCGACACGGGTGGACAGATCACCTATGTGGTGGAGTTGGCCCGCGCCCTGATCGAGGACCCCGAAATCGACCGGGTCGATCTGGTGACCCGACGCCTGATTGATTCCAAAGTGGATTCGTCCTACGCAGAACCGGTCGAAGAACTGGCACCGGGCGTAAACATCGTACGGATCGAGTGCGGTCCGAAGCGGTATCTGGCCAAGGAGTCGCTTTGGCCCCATCTCGACAGCTTTACCGACAATCTGCTGCGATACCTTCGAGATCAGGGGCGCGTGCCCGATCTGATTCATGGTCACTATGCTGATGCTGGCTATGTGGCAGGGCGGATGTCATCGCTGCTGGGCATCCCGATGGCGTTCACCGGCCACTCGCTGGGTCGGGTCAAACGCCAGCGGCTGCTCGATCAGGGGATGGCTGAGGAGGCGATCGAAAAACGCTACCGCATCACCCGCCGCATCGATGCCGAAGAATACGCTCTCGACAATGCCTCATTCGTCGTGACCAGCACGAATCAGGAAGTTGAAGAACAGTACGCCTTATACGACAACTATCAGCCAAAGAGGATGACGGTTATTCCGCCGGCAGTTGATTTGAGTCGATTCACGCCGCCCCCGCGCAGTTGGCGCAACCTGCCGAAGATTCACAAAGCGATCACGCCGTTTCTCGAAGACTGGGCCCGTCCGATGATCCTCGCGGTATCGCGTCCCGATCCGCGAAAGAACATCACTGCGCTGGTCAAGGCCTATGCCAAAAACGAGGAGCTTCGCGACATCGCCAATTTGGTCATCGTTGCGGGCAACCGAACGGACATCAATCAGCTCGACCGCAGCGCCCGCGAAGTGATCAACGAGATTATTTACAACGTTGATCTTTACAACCTGTATGGTCAGGTCGCGTACCCGAAAGACCACGAATCGTCGGACGTGCCGCACCTTTATCAACTTGCAGCGAAGACGAAGGGCGTATTCGTTAATCCCGCACTGACCGAACCGTTTGGGCTGACACTGCTGGAGGCGGCAGCGAGCGGTCTGCCGATCGTGGCGACATCAGACGGCGGTCCACGCGACATTGTTGCCTACTGCAAAAATGGCGTCCTGATCGACCCATTGGATACGAAAGCGATGGGCGTTGCGTTGCTGGATGCGGTTTCGAATCAGGGGCAGTGGAAGAAGTGGTCACGCTCAGGATTACGCGGTGCCCATCGACATTATTCATGGTCGGCGCACGTCAAGAATTATGTCAAAAAAGTGAACACTGCGATTCGCTCGGCGGATCGAAAACGGCGGCCACTGCGCTCGAGCGCCCGGCTGGTGACAGCCAACCGCATTGTTGTCTGCGACATAGACAACACGCTCATAGGCGACAAGTCCGGACTTCGCGAATTGATTCGGCGGCTTAAAGACGTAGGGTCGAAGGTGGCATTCGGCATTGCGACCGGTCGTAGTCTCGACCTGACGTTATCGGTCCTGAAAGAATGGAAGATTCCGACACCGCAGCTACTGATTACGTCTGTCGGAAGCGCAATACATTATGGGGCTCCCTTAATTGAGGATCGCGGTTTTGAGCAGCACATTCGCTATCGCTGGCGTCCGGACCGAATCCGGGAGGCCATGTCGGAACTTCCCGGACTCAAGCCCCAGGGTTCGGAAGGGCAGACTGAATACAAAATCAGCTTTAACCTGATTAAAGAGAAGGCACCCACCGCCGCCGAAGTCACACGACACCTTCGGCGCAATCGTTTGCAGGCCAACGTCATCGCTTCTCACGGGGCATACCTCGATATCTTGCCGATAAGAGCATCAAAGGGCATGGCGCTTCGATATTTTGCCATGAACTGGGGTGTCGAACCGGATCGCTGCCTGGTGGCTGGCGATTCGGGCAATGATGAGGAAATGTTGACCGGTAATACGCTGGGTGTGGTGGTCGGAAACCACGATCCGGAATTGGAGAAACTTCGTGGCGAACCGCACATCTACTTCGCAGAACAAAACTACGCCTGGGGAATCATCGAAGGCATCGAACACTACGACTTCTTCGGAAAGATCCGACTCCATGAGCCAGAATTCGTCAACGCAGAATCAGACAAGCCCGAACCCGTCAACAGTGCCTGAGTCGCTTTCGACTTATCTGCGCGAACACCGCGATGAGGCGTACCTGTTGCTGCGCAGATTCACCGCGCTCGACAAGAAGTTCGTGATGCGCTCCGAACTGCGCGAAACGATGGAGGCGTTGTCTGCCGAGCAGGAGAACTCGTCGCTTCTTTCGTCGCCGTTGGGTGACGTGTTGCGGTCGTGCGAGGAGGCTGCGATCGATGGGCCTTGGGTGGCAATTTCGGTTCGCTGGCGGCCGGGGCGCTGGCAGTTTCTGCGCTTTCATGCAGAGGCGGTGGATGTCGAGGAAATCGACGTTTCCGAGTTTCTCGCCGTCAAAGAACGGTTGGTCGATGGACAGGACTCGCGCGATCAGTGGCAGATGGAAGTTGATCTGACGCCGTTTAATCGAGGTTTCCCGATGCTGAAGGAACCGCGATCGATCGGTCAGGGGATGAGCTTCCTCAACCGTCGCCTCTCCAGCGATCTGTTTCAGGACTTGGACAAGGGTGACCAGCGTCTGCTGGAGTTCTTGCGTCTGCATCAATATTCGGGTCGGCAGTTGATGTTGAGTCGACGGATTCAAGATGTGACCGAGTTGCGCCGGGCACTGCGACAGGCGGATGAATTTCTGCGCAAACAGCCGAACGATGCAACCTGGGACGACGTGTCGGTGAAGTTGGAATCGCTGGGGTTCGAGATGGGTTGGGGCAAGACGGTCGAACGCATGCGCGAAACGCTGCGTATGCTGTCGGATACACTTGAAGCACCCGATCCTGGGGTCCTCGAAAACTTTCTGGCCCGCATCCCGATGATTTTCAACATCGTGATCCTGTCACCGCACGGTTACTTTGGACAGTCGAACGTATTGGGCCTGCCCGATACGGGTGGACAGGTGGTCTACATACTGGATCAGGCGCGGGCCCTGGAATCAGAAATGCGCAAGCGCCTTGATGAGCAAGGCATCACGCTCGAACCGCAGATACTTGTCGTCACCCGATTGATTCAAGACGCGCATGGCACCACCTGCGATCAGCGCACTGAAAAAATCATCGGGACCAACAACGCCAGAATCCTGCGAGTGCCATTTCGTGACACTCAAGGCGAGATTATTCCGAATTGGATATCACGCTTCGAGATTTGGCCGTACCTCGAACGGTTTGCTGAGGAAGCAGAGAAGGAAGTTCTTGCTGAATTGGGCGGCAACCCGGGATTGATCGTCGGTAACTATTCCGACGGTAATCTGGTGGCTACGCTGATGTCGCGCCGCCTGCATGTGACGCAGTGCAATATCGCCCACGCCCTCGAAAAAACCAAGTACCTGTTGAGCGATCTGTATTGGAAAGACAACAACGATCAGTACCATTTTGCGTGTCAATACACTGCCGATCTGATCGCGATGAACAATGCCGACTTCATCATTACGAGTACGTATCAGGAAATCGCCGGTACCGATGACAGCGTCGGTCAGTACGAAAGCTACTCGTCTTTTACGATGCCCGGCTTGTACCGCGTGGTCAATGGCATCAACGTTCACGACCCCAAGTTCAATATCGTGTCGCCGGGTGCAGATCCAGACATCTACTTCCCGTATTCCGATACGAAACGTCGATTGACTGCCTTGGAGCCGGAACTACGCGAGATGGTATTCGGTGACGGCGGTGGATCGCCGTATCGCGGGCATTTCAACGACGAATCGAAACCGATCGTCTTTACCATGGCGCGGTTGGATCGCATCAAGAACCTCAATGGTCTAGTCGATTGGTATGGCCGCTGCGAACAACTTCGCGAGTTGGCGAATCTGTTTGTCGTTGGTGGGCATCTCGATCCGGCGCTCTCAAACGATCACGAAGAGCGCGAACAGATTGAGCGAATGCACGAGTTGTACGATGAGCACAACTTGGAAGGGCAGTTCCGTTGGTTGGGTTTTCAGTCGGAGCGCAACCTCGTGGGCGAGTTGTATCGGTTTGTTGCCGACCACCGCGGCGTGTTCGTTCAGCCAGCACTCTTTGAGGCGTATGGCCTGACTGTTGTCGAAGCGATGTCATCCGGACTGCCGACATTTGCCACCTGCTATGGCGGACCGTCGGAGATCATCGAAGACGGTGTATCGGGCTTCCATATTGACCCCAACCACGGTGACGAAGCCGCAAATCTAATCGCCGAGTTCCTCGATAAGTGCAGCAAGACGCCGAAGACCTGGGAGCAGACCTCCAAGAATGGCATTGCGCGAATTGAGGGTGGTTACACCTGGAAACTGTATGCCGAGAAGATGATGACCCTCGCCCGGGTTTACGGATTCTGGAAGTACGTCACCAACATCGATCGCGAAGAAACACGTCGCTATCTGGAACTCCTGTACGGGTTACAGTACCGGTCATTGGCTGGCAGCTGATTGCCCCGGCGTTGTCAGCGGTCCACGTTCGCAACGCGCCAACCAATCGAAATCTCCCACCGATTGCGGGCGGATTCTGCTCAAAACGTGCGTTTTCGGTAGCGCCGATTCCTCTTTCCTGCCCATAAGTAATTGACTACAATAGGCTTATCATCAGGCCCCCGTGCTAAAAAAAATTTCTTGAAATTGTCTGAAAGGTGACAGATTCGTCGGGGCCAATACCATTCGGATCAATGGCGAAATCCAGGCACGGTCAGACACATCGGAGTGATCATTTATGAATCGCGTATTCATTCTCACGCTGGCGGTTGTGTTTTCCATTTCATTGGCATCATGTCAGATGCCCGACGAGCAATCCGGCGGACAGGATCAAAGTAACGTCGACGATGGTGATGGTTCAAACGATCCAGGTGACGTCGGTTCGAATGGTGTCGATGATGTTGACGACACAGATACCGACAATGATCCACCCGTCGACGATAACTCGGGGACCAACGGAATACCCGACGACGATGACAACGACGATGACAACGACGATGACAACGACGATGTCGATGCCGATGGTATCACCAACGATGCAGACAACTGTCCCAACGCGACGAATCCGGATCAGACCGATACAGATTCGGACAACGTGGGTGACGTCTGCGACAATTGCCCGGTCATCGCCAACCCGACGCAAGCCGATAGCGATGGTGATTTTGCAGGCGATGCGTGTGACCCATGTCCGGACATTGCGGATGAGTCGGCTGACGATGCGGACAGCGATGGCATCAGCGACGATTGCGACAATTGTTTGAACGAGCCCAATGCCGATCAGAACAACGATGACGGCGACGATTTGGGAAACGCATGCGACAATTGTCCAGACGATTCCAATCCGAACCAGGAAGACGGAGATGGCGATGGTGTCGGGGATGCGTGCGACAATTGTCCGGCGAATTCAAACGCCAATCAAGACGATGACGACGGTGACGGGTTCGGTGACGCCTGCGATTTCGAGTTGGTATTCACCTCCGAGCGCGACGGGAACGAAGAAATCTACATCATGAATGCCGACGGCAGCGAGCAGACTCGGCTTACCAATCACCCCGAATATGATCGAGACGCGATGATCAATCCCCAGGGAACGCGGGTCATCTTCACCTCGCGCAGGCAGGGCAACAATGAAGAGATATTTATCATGGATGCCGATGGCTCGGCACCGCAAAACTTGACCAACAATCCGAATCGGGACTCTCATGCTGCCTGGAGCCCTGACGGGAATAAAATCGCGTTCATGTCAGATCGTGAGAGTGGTCAGGACATTTTCATCATGGATGCGGACGGATCGAATCAAACTCGGCTGACGACGAATGGCGATATTGAACGATTCGCGGCATTTAGCGCCGATGGGAAACAGATTCTTTTTGGACGCCTTGTCGGTGGGTCGACCTGGAGCATCTGGTCGATGGATACGGATGGGTCCAATCAAGAGATGCTGACATCATCGAGCGGGGTCAATATCAATCCGGTCTTTGACCCAGAGGGCGGCCGCATCGCGTTCGAAACATCCCGTGACGGTGTTACCCAAATCTATTTGATGGATCCGGACGGAACCAACGAGATCAACCTGACGAATGACGCAACCTTTAGTACTTCACATCCGACGTATCACCCGCGGAACGGTCGAATCTACTTCGATTCCATCGTGGGGTCATTCTCGCAAGTCTTTTCAATGGACTCAGCGGGCGGTGACATCATTCAGTTGACGTTCGACAATGCAAACTTCGCACCGTCATTCGGACCTCGGTTCAGGAATTCGATCGTCATCGGGCCGGCAGTCGGTGGAGGCGGTGGACTCGGTCCGATCGCGCCAATCAATCCATAGCGATAATGTGAATTGCAATTGGTTGCATGATTGAAGATAACATGCGGGCTGGCGAAACGGATTCGTCAGTCCGCTTTTTGTTTCTGCATGTCTCGGGGATCATGAAGGCACTTATCTACGACATCAGTCCACTGCGATGGATCGCATGCAAAATGCTCGGGAAGGTTTGGCCGAGCGTATTCTGGTCTCCGCTTTCGAGCCTCAAGTACACCGATATTCCCAAACCCGAATTGCCTTCAGATGAATGGGCTCTACTGCGCACAAAGCTGGGCGGAATCTGCGGTACCGATATGGCCATGCTGACCCAGCGAACGCATCCGGCAAACATCGTGCGGTCGCTGACGAGTTTTCCGATAGTCCTGGGGCATGAGAATGTGGCCGTTATCGAAGCATGTGGATCAGATTCCGGTGAATGGAAAGCTGGCGACCGAGTGGTTTGTGAGCCGTCGTTGTCGTGTGTGTCGCGGGGTGTCGATCCGTTGTGTCAATCATGTGCGGCGGGGCGGTTTTCACTCTGTGAGTCGTTTGTCGGGCGTGGTCGCCTCGACAAGGGAACGATGATCGGGCTTAACAACTTTACGTCGGGCAGTTGGTCGCCCTATTTTGTCGCCCACAATTCTCAGTTGTATCGGGTGCCCGATGCATTGACTGATGAGCAAGCTGTGCTGGTTGATCCATTGGCGTGTAGTTTGCATGCGGTTCTGCGGCGTGTGCCGGCTGACAACGAATGCGTCCTTGTGGTGGGGGCGGGTATCATCGGGATCGGCGTGCTGAAGTGTATTCGGGCCTTGGGGTCGAAAGCGCACGTCACGATTGTCGCTCGAAACGATCGGCAGGTTGAATCCTTACGCAGTTGTGGCGCGACGGAAGTTGTGATTGCGCCGCGCAAGTTGTCGCGTGCGGGATTATTTGATCGAGTGGCTGACAACCTGGATGCGCAGCGCGTGGCTGGCCAATTCGGCAATCAACTGATGATTGGGGGTGCTGACGTTGTGTTCGATTGTGTCGGAACGGGCGAGAGCCTCGCCAATGCGATGAAGTTCTGCAAAGCGCGCGGGACGGTTGTCGCCGCAGGCACTTCGCACATCGCGCTGGTCGATACGACGGCACTGTGGTTTAACGAATTGACTGTCTTGGGCGCGTATGGCCGCCAATACGAACACGCGAACGGGCAACGCCAACACACGTACGAGATGATTTTTGACTTAATAGGCAGGGGAAAACTTAACTTGGACCATCTGAGTATCAAGACTTATCCCCCCTCGAGCTATCGAGATGCTTTTGCAGCTGTCGGTAGACGTTCGGAAAGTGACATCGTCAAGATTGCATTTAGACACTGACTTGTGGAACGAGATTCAGCGCACAGAAAGAAGGCGACCCGCATCCCGCGGATCGCCTTCTCTCTTTTTGCTGTGTCACATTAATGCCAAAAAGGCTCGCAAGTTGCGAACCTTTGCAGTCATGCGAAATTCATTTAGCGGGTGGGGAAGCGGAAGTTCTTGCCGTTGCGGGTCGGGCTGGTTGCGACGATGAATCCGCCCGATTTGTTGGGAGCGACGGCTTTGATGCTGCTTTTGCCAAACTGTTTAGCGAGAGTCGTTCTTGCCGAAGCGACGCTCCAGTTCTTGCTTTTCGAGGTCTTGCCTTTTGAGGTCGAGGCTGACCAACGGTTCAGTTGCGTTTTCGAGACGTTCTGAAGAACGGCGCCTTTTTCGATCCACTTCGAGAACGAGTTGAGCTGTGAAGGCGAAGGACGGCTTCCCGAAGCTGATCCGGTTGTCTGGTTGGCCAAAGTCTTGAAGAAATTAGCCTTTTTCTGGAAGTTTGCACGAACGCTTGCGTAGGTGGTTTTCTTTGATGCTGCCATATTGATTCTCCGTTTTTCTCTTCTAATTCAGATTCAAGTGACACAACAGGCCGCCAATTCAAGGAGGCGACCATTTTGATCGTGTGCCGGTTTATCGGTGACACTCGCGTACGTCTTGAATTATTCATGCTGAAAACCGGCATGAATTTATGGAAGGGCCAATCGTGCGCGTTGCGGTCTGGGTATTCGGGTACCAAAGTTCATCCGATCGCAGTCCATTTTGATAAGACGATTCAATTGTTCATCAAAGACGGCGGGGTCAGGAGTCGATTTTATTGGTAGCAATCACCATGCATGGACGCATGGAATTTGGCATCAGATTGGCTGGTAGGGCCAGCAGTTGATTGACTGCGCCCATTGGGTCAAGGGACAAACACAAGTGAACACAGCACTTCTTTCAGCCATCGTAAATTCCGAAGAGTTGCCCTCCATCCCGGCAGTGGCTCTGAAAGTGATTGAACTCTGCCGCGAGGACGACATCGACATTCAGGATGTTGCCGACGCGATTTCAACGGACCCGGCACTGACCATTCGGATGCTCAAGTCCGCGAACTCGTCGATGTTCGGTATGTCCAAGACCGTCAGTTCCCTCTCGCAGGCCATGGTCGTCCTTGGCATCCGCACCGTCAAAGTGATGGCGCTTGGTTTTGCTCTGGCGGATACCGTTAAGAGCGGAAAAAAAGGAACATTCGATTTTCCAACGTACTGGCGACGGTCGCTGACGACAGCCGTTGCCGCGCGTCAACTTGCAGAAGAATACGGTGGTATTCGAAAAGATGAGGCTTTCGTTGCCGGACTCCTGAGCGACATTGGAATGATCGCTATTCAACAGCATTGCGAATCGGAGTATGGCGAAGTGGTCCGCCGCAGCACGGATGGTGAAGGTCGCATTCACGAAATTGAGCAGGATATCTTTGAGATCACCCACGCAGATGTCAGTGCGATGATGATGGCCAACTGGAGCATGCCTGAGGCCATGTGCCATGCAATTCGGGCGCATCATGGCAATGGCCTCAATGAACTTGAACCCCGGTCAAAGTCGGTTGGTATCGTTCTATGCGCTGCCTCGGATATCGCGTCGTTGTTCTCTGGCGACATCGATCCAAGTCAGTCAGAAGCAGTTTTTGAAGACGCAATTGCCAGGACCGGCGTTTCCCGTGAGTTCTTGGACAGTGTCGTTGAGGTCCTGAACGCAAATGTGTCCGAAGCCGCTGAGATGTTCAGTGTCGATTTGGGCAAGGAGGTTTCCTACGACCAACTCAGGCAGTCCGCAATGCAGGAGATTATGAATATCTCCATGAGCGCCGAGCAGGAACGAAAATCGACCGAATCACAGATGGAGTCTCTGCGCCACAAAGCCGAGACCGATCGCCTCACCGGTATCGCCAATCGACAGGCGTTCGACGATCACATCGCTACCGTTGTCAATGAGACGAACCAATCAAAAGGTGAAGTCGGCTTGATTATGATGGACATCGACCACTTCAAGAAACTCAACGACACCCACGGGCACCAAGCCGGAGACGAAGCGCTGCGCCGTGTCGGAGCGTGCGTCGATAACTTCGCAAAGGAATCCCAATTTGTCGCCCGCTACGGGGGTGAGGAATTTGCAATCGTTGCGGCAGAGTCGTCCGCTCGGAAATTGCGTGAACTGGCTGAAGAAGTTCGCGAAAGCATTTCAAAGATTCGATTTCAGCACAATGGAACGCCACTTCAATTCACGGCCAGTCTTGGAGCTGCTCACGTAGATTTCACGGAAGAATCTGTGGACGTTGTTGAGTTGATCCGTCGTGCAGACGAATGCCTGTACGAAGCGAAGCAGGACGGACGCAATCGCGTGGAAATCACGTTCTAAGAAAGCCAAACCATCACATACTAAATATCGAATCACATGTAGTCATAGGGATCTTCTGCGCTTTGCGTCATCATCAGCATCGCAATGCCGAGGGCAATCGGCAGGATGCAGACCACTTGCGCGATCGTAAATCGCTGCCATTCTTTTAGACGTCCCATTGGAATCAACGTCATTATAGCAACCATGACGGGGGCAACCGCTGCCAGCACAAATTCCGTCGGAAACGTCTCGCCATCCGAAAAGTAATAGAATGCCAAAAACGCCATTGCTGGAATCATGATGGACGGCATCGCCATCGCACCCAAAATGGGCTCACGTTTGGGCAGTCGCAAGCAAATCAAAAACAAGATGCCAAGTACCGTTGCAACGGAACCGCAAATTTGCGCGAACTTCGCCTGATTTGCATTCACAACCAGAATGGAGGTCAGAATCATTCCAATCGTCACCATGAAAAGCGGTGACAGACCGTGTCGCTCGCGGCTGATATGCGATGTTGCTTCCAGGTTGACGAAAACGATCGCCGAAAAAACCCCGATCATCAACCAGCGTTCATCGGCGTAGTCTTCCCAGGTCGGGTGAATCAACCACGCGGTGGCAATGGCGAATCCCAGCCACACGATCAATCGTAAAGCGTGATTGCACGACAGATTCGAGGCAAGCAACGCGGCAACAGTCGCGCCCCAAATCGTCACCAGAATCCATTGCCAATGCTCTTTGGGAGGAATGCCCGACCATCCAAACATCGCAATGAATGCGACGGTGAGGGCAACGCCGCAAGCCAGTGCCGGCAATGGATCGGCTTGGCGTCCATCTTTCAAACGCCAAAACCGATTGCCGATCACGATCATTACGATGAGTACGACCGCGGGCGCAACGACACCCCGCAGCAAAAATGACAAAACCATATCGTCAAACTCTCAGCCGTCGACCGCTAATTAGCCTTCCTTGCCGCCTTCGAGTGCGACGATGATCTTGACGTCGTTACCCAGCATGCCGCCTTCAAGTCCGTAGCTGACGCCGAATTCACTGCGTTTGATCATGAACATGGTTTCGATGCCCTTGGTCGAGCCTCGTGGACCGTCGTTCGATCCCGTGATCTCAACGTCAATGGTGATCGATTTGGTCACGCCGTGGCAATTGAGATCGCCGGTAACTTTTAACCCGCCGTCTTTTCCTTTTTCGACCTTGGTGCTTTTGAAAGTCAGCGTCGGGAATTCGCGGGCATTGAAGAAGTCGGGACTCTTGAGGTGACCGTCGCGTTTTTTGTTGTTGCTGTCGATGCTGTCGGTTTTGATGGATACGTCGAAGGACGATTTTGTTGGATCGTCTTCGATCGAGAACTTACCGCTGATTTCGTTAAATCGTCCGTAAAATGGGGCAGTCTTCTTGTGCATCACGCGAAACAACACGCTTGAATGTCCGCCGTCGATGATGTACTCGTCGGCCATTGCTTGCGACGCATGTCCCGTACAGATTCCTGCAAACAGCAACGCCACCATCTGAATTCCAGCAAATGATTTCTTCATGGCCAACTCCCGTTATGGTCTGATTCAAAACCAATTCAAGTTAATGCATGGGCGATCCCGGTGCGAATCCGCAAACTGTATCCGGTTCGTGACGCCACGCCAACCGTTTGTTACACAACGGCGACATCCATGTTAGATGCCGCGGTCGGTAGGATTCATTGCCAAAAAAGGCGGTGACAAATCGACATCTCGATCCGTCACCGCCCTGAAATTGAGACGTTATGTTTGTGAGGCCTTAGTCCGACGCGAATTCCGGTTCGATGACTTCGAAGTCCAACTGATCCACGTCATCATCACCGTCGAAATCGAAACATCCGCAATGTGGCGCCATTGTGGATTCACCCGGTCCAGTGAAGCATGATTGAAACTCGGCAAAGTCCTGAAGGTCCACGTCGCCGTCGAGATCCAAATCGCCAAGATTGGTATCCGGGACGACCTGCCAATACAACGTCACCACGTCCGACGTGTAGCCCGGCCAATACTCGCCGGATGAATCGCCGACGTAGACTTCGTAACTCGCCTCGTACTTGCCACAAATGTCAGCCGCATACCAGTTGTGGGTCATGAAACCGTCCCACTGCCATACGTTGCTCGAGCCTTCGGTCCCGAAGATCGGCGCGTATGAGCCTTGCTCGAAAGACGTCAGTCCTTCCGTTTGGTTTAGCGGTTTCACAAAAACGCCAGCGCCGCCCGGTATGTCGACGATACCGCCAATCAGCCAACCGTATTGGCCGTTGTAGGATTGACCGTCCAGTACGCCTGCATTCCCCGGGTACGTCTCGCCGTAATTCTCCAACCACAAACGCTCCTGAGGATCACCGTCAATGGAGACAGCCACGATTTGATTGATCACCGTTACCTGTAAGTGCTTCATCGGGCCGCCCAGTTGCGGCGACGCGCCGCCGAACGATGGTGTTGAAATCGTCAAACACGTCGCGAGTGCAATGTAAGTCTGCAACCGTTTCATCCCATCGTCCTCGCACTCAAATTACGTCGGCGAAGTCCAACGATCGCACCGAGCGATAGCAGCAGGGCGCTGGCCGGTTCTGGAACGTGCGTCCAGGTCAGCGTCACGCTCGTCGGGTTGAATGCGAGATTTGCGTCGCCGGTTGATTCGTCACCGACATAGATGTTGTAGGTCGCCGAGTATTCGCCCGGATCGGTGACTGCATACCAGTTATGGGTCATCATGCGATCAAAGCGCCACGCGTTGTCGGATCCGTCGGTGCCGAAGATCGGATCGTAGGTGTGCGAAGCCTTCATCGGTCGCATCCCGCCTTCAAACGTTTCCATGCCTGACGATTGCGATTCCAACTCGATCCAGATCGCATCTCCGGCATCGGGTATGGTAAATCCTTCATATATCCAGCCGTATTGGTCGTTGTATGCTTTGCCATCGAGGACGTCTGCCGGCGAGAAATGCGACTCGTCGAAGTTGATGAGTTCGAGCGGGCTGTCATCAAGGTTAGGTGTGGCCACCACGTTGGAACCGTCGAGGCTCACCGCGATGTGCTTCATATTCGTAACGCCATTGACGTTTTGTGGCCAAACGTCAGCCCAGGCGGTGGTGACCGTCAGGGTGGATATCAAGGTTGCTGCAATTACGTAAGATTTACGCATGTTGATTTCCTTATGTTTGGGCGACGGGCAGTTAGCGCGCCGTGCCTGGATTCCAATTGTCATGAGACGACACTTCGTCGTCCGTCTTCTTAAACGTTTTCTCAAACTTGAGATTCTCAACGTGTCCATCAACGAACGTGTACGCCGAGTTGGGGCGATGACGATCCTTGTGGACTTCTGCTGGTGCGTCGTACTTGGACCAAAAGTGGGCCATCACGTGATCGGCTGATATCGGTGACATCAGCAAGTCATCGCCAACTTCCGCAAAAAGCAGCGTCCTGGCTGGCCTGGGAATCTGATCCATCAATCGCCAGGTTCGATCTCCCGATTCAGCTTCAGAGAGTTCGAAATAAACGTTGATCCCATAGCTCCAAAATGCAGGTCCGCTTTCTTTCGCTTTCCGCCGATCGAAACCGCAGCGGTAATTCTCGTTCAGCAGTTTCGACCAGCTCGATGCGGCTAGGTCGCTCGACCAATTCTGCGCGGTGGCGTACTTCACATATGCATACCCCCAGGGCAGGCCGTTCGAGAACCCAAACCCTGCCGAATGCAGACTGCGGGGCATGCGATTTGCGAACTCGTCGCTGTAGAATTGGGTGAATCGCCCGAGCTCCCGCATCTTGACCATGCATGTTATGCGTTTGGCCTGTTTTCTGGCCGATTGCAGGTTCGGCAGCAACACCGCGACCAGCAGGGCAATGATCGATACGACCACCAGCAACTCGACCAACGTGAACGCAAATTGTCTGCGTGTCGGCTGATCCGATTGCACAATGATTCTCCTTTCACACTAGACCGTGTGCGCACAACGGCGCACCGTCTGTGTCGAGAAACAGAATTCAGTAATGATCCGATTGGATTAAATTAAGTTAAGCCAAAATAGTGCAGGATTGCGGTGGTGGTGGGTCGATTTGAATGGTATTTAGAGAATGCATCGATTGGTCGCGAGGAATGTCGCGTATGATGTGTCGTGCTAATTGACAGGCGATTTGTCCATCTTGCGGCAATGCAACCATCCCCAAACTCACCCAGATTGCATTGAGGCCTTGGCAGTTTGCAGCGCCGATTACCCAGCTCACGCGTTGGGGTTTCGATTTTTCAGTGGTCTTTTTGGTCGAACAACAACCGCCTGTCGGTTCCGGTTTGTTTGTTTCGACGGCTGGCTGCTTCACGCAGCAACAGGCTGTACGGCACATGAGTGCCGACGTGCAGCCGCACCCATGATCCTTGCAGGGAAAGTCCTCGCCGCCTTGCGGTCCCAATTCCGGCAATGGAAAACCGACCATTGCAAGCAGGAATACCGTGGTTGTGGCGACTGAGGTTAGCTGATTGATGCGCGTTCGCATTGAATTCGGTGAAACTTGCCCTGTTCCCCAGGTTATGCAGCAGCCGATTGATCCGAATCAGCGTTGGGCTTGGGCCAAAAGATAACAAATGCGGCAATGAACAGCGAGATTGACAGCAGCAGAATCAACTCGCGGGCTGGACTCTTGCAGAAAATCCGGTCGTAATCAAGTCGAGGCAGCATCGACGAAATTCGAGCCAGAGGGGCAGGTAGTTGCGCTGCGACGGGTTGTTCATGCGCCACTGTAACGGCGTCAATCGGGGGGCCATCGAAAGCCCCTGACGCTGCCATTTCCGATTCGTTCAAATGTGGGTAAGGGGCATCGAGTTCATCGATGTGGAGAACTTGCTCGTCGGGCGTTTGGAATCCGAGTTCACGTCGGGCGAGCCTGGCGATGACAACCGGGTCGTTGTGAATCGCGTCGAGCCTTTTGCGCATGATGTCGAGTTCGCGCTGGGCATCTTGCATCTGGTGCGCCCGCACCTGTTCCGTAACGGTGGCATCTTGATACTCACGCCAAGCTGGCAAGACCAGACAGGGCAGCATGCCGACGAGCGACAGCCCGATCAAACACCAAAACACAATCCCCGCACTATCGCCTGCCGAAATGGCGACGTCGTCATTCGGGGTTGCGTTTGTTTGTTCGTGATGTTGATCCACTAGCGATTCCAGAATTTCCCGCCATAGACGGCAGAACTGCCCAGATGCTCTTCGATGCGAAGCAGGCGATTGTATTTCGCCACCCGATCACTGCGACAGAGGCTGCCGGTCTTGATTTGGCCGGCATTGGTCGCCACAGCGATGTCGGCGATGGTGGTGTCTTCGGTCTCACCGCTGCGGTGCGAGATCACTGCCGTCCAACCGTTTCGCATCGCCAGGTTGACCGCCTCCAACGTTTCTGTCAGCGTACCGATCTGATTGACCTTGATCAGAATCGAATTTGCACTCTTTTCCTCAATGCCTCGGGCCAAACGCTCAGTATTCGTCACGAACAGATCGTCGCCTACCAATTGGACATTATCGCCGAGCGCCGCGGTAAGTTTGCCCCAGTTCTCCCAATCGTCTTCAGCCAATCCGTCTTCGATGCTGCGGATCGGGTATTTCTCGCACCAGTTCTTCCATGTTGCGATCATGTCTTCGCCTGACACGCTCTTATCTGGTGCGGATTTGAAGAATGAATACGTCTTGGATTTCTCGTCGTACATTTCGGTGGTGGCTGGGTCGAGGGCGATGAAGATGTCTTCGCCCAGTTTATAACCTGCCGCCTTCACCGATTCGGCGACGACCTCCAATGCTTCGTCATTGCTTGAAAGCGAGGGAGCAAAACCACCTTCGTCACCGACAGCAGTGTTGTAGCCCTTTTTCTTAAGGACCGTCTTGAGTGCCTGAAAACATTCCGCACCCATCTGAATCGCGTGGGCGAAACTGTTGGCACCCCAAGGTTGAATCATGAATTCCTGAAAGTCCACATTGTTGTCGGCGTGCTTACCACCGTTGAGGATGTTCATCATCGGGACAGGAAGTACATGGGCACCGGGTCCGCCGAGGTAACGAAACAGCGGCTGCTCGCAGGAAATCGATGCAGCCCGCGCCGTCGCCAACGACACCGCCAACATCGCGTTGGCACCGAGGCGGGCTTTGTTCGGGGTTCCGTCGAGTTCGATCATCACCTGATCGATGAGTTCCTGGTCGGTGGCATCGAGGCCGATGACGGCGTCGGCGATTTCTTCATTGACATTCGTGACAGCTTTGAGCACGCCTTTACCGTTGAAGCGCGAGGCGTCTCCATCGCGCAGTTCGACGGCTTCGTATTGTCCGGTTGAAGCGCCGCTGGGCACGCCGGCTTCTCCGACAGCCCCGTCTTCCAACGCGACAACACCGTAAATGGTCGGTGTGCCTCGAGAGTCTAGAATCTCGCTGGCTTCGACATGGGTAATGGCTCGCGACATCGTGTCTGCCCTCCGTGTTGGCCAAGGCGATTGGCCGAAATGACTCTTTTGATATCGGCTGAAACGCTGGAAGTGCGCCACCGAAGGCATCATAGGAGAGCGACCAAGCGCGTCAAGATGAAAGCAGTGGGGGAGATGGGTTTGATTTTACGATGCGGGATGGATGTCGCTTCATTGACGACGCAGCGCGAAACAGTTTCCCGGCAGTTCGACGATAAGGCTCTTGATGCGCAGCAGCGTGATCGCGACGGAAACTTCCGACGCGCTCAATCCGCTCTTCGCGATCAACTCGTCGATGTTCAATTCGCCTTCGTTTAGCAATGTCGCGATCGATTTTTCGTTGCTGGTCAGGGCGGCTTGGTCGGGCACGTTCGACTGATCGGGTTGACCCTTACTTGACCCGTCGATCGTCCCCATGATTTTCCCGACATCGCCCAACTCGTCGAAGATGTCTTCCAAGCCCATCACCAACTTCGCGGAACCGGACTGAATCAGCTTGTTGGTTCCGATGGCGGTCGGTGTGTCGAGTCGTCCGGGAATGGCAAACACCTCGCGGTTGTACTCGTTGGCCAGCCGCGAAGTGATCAGTGCGCCGCTGCGGTTGGATGCCTCGACGACGAGTGTACCAAGTGACATCCCCGCGATGATGCGGTTGCGACTGGGGAACGATCCGGTCGTTGGCTGCGCGCCGATGGGCATCTCACTGACCAACGCACCATTGGCGATGATCTGATTGGCAAGCGTTCCATGTTCCGGCGGATAGACGACATCGACGCCGCAACCCAGAACGGCGACAGTTCGACCCCTTGCCGAGATCGCCCCTTCGTGGGCGTAACCGTCGATGCCTCGGGCCATTCCCGATACGACGGTGAATCCTGCACCTGCGACCAATGCGCCGAAGCGATGGGCTTGGTCGTAACCGTAGCGACTTGATTTGCGTGAGCCAACGATGGCGATCGACACAGCGTCTGCCGGTTGGAGCATTCCGCGAACGTACAGGCACACGGGCGGGTCGTTGCAGTGTCGAAGTTGGGCTGGGTAGGTGTCATCTTCCCAGCAAATGATTCGAGCGCCGACGGCTGCGGACTTGTCGATCTCGCTATCGACGACGTTGTTGTCCCGCGATTTGAAGACAGCTTCAGCGCGTCTGGGACCGATGCCCTCGACTTGAGTCATCGATTCAATGGAAGCGTTCTTGAGTTTATCGATGCTGCCGAAATGGGCGATCAACCGTCCGAGCATGACCGGTCCAACCGCATCGGATAGATGCAGTCGAAGATACTCACGGCCGACTTGTGAAATCGTTGGCAGGTCGGTACTCAGCGTCATGTCCCTTTGCGAATTGCAACTCAGAATTATGCATTCACGGTCTGCACCACGATGCTCAGCGATGCCGATTTGTCCGCAATCTTCACGGTGCTGGTGTGGATGTCGCCACCATCCAGCGGAGATTGCGAAAATTCGACAGCAAGCGTTTCATCCTTGATATAGACTTCAAACGCCGTGACTGCCGCCTTCAACTCGTCGTCGTCCGTTGCGACAGACAGTGCGATACGATCTTCGATGTTCAACCCGGAATCCTTCCGCAGGTTTTGAATGTTGCGGACCAGATCACGGGCGAGGCCTTCCTGAAGCAGTTCGAGCGATAGACGTTTGTCGATCAGCACAACCGTTTCACCATCGACCGCCACCGACCAATCTGCGCCCGCGTCGTAATTCACCGTGACGTCAGACGAATCAAGCGTGAAGATGCTGCCATCGACATTCGCTTCCACCGCGTTCTTGGCAGCCAGGGTTGCAGCAACTGCTCGTCCGTCCATCGCCGCGATCGTTTTGATGATTCCGGGTAGGTCTTTGCCGAACTTTTTGCCGGCCATTTTCTTATTGACTTCGACTTTGCGTGAGATTAATTCGTCCACGGAGTCGCGCGCTTCGACATTCTTGACGTTCAACTCTTCGAGAATGTGGCTTTTGAATTCGGCGTGTTCGACGGCTGACCGCTCGACATCGTTGGCTGGTTTGACGAGCACGCCTGCAAGCGGTTGACGCACTTTCAGTTTCGACGAGGCCCGTGCCGACCGCGCCAACGTCACGATGCGGAGCAGGGCGGCCATCTTGTCGGACAAGGCGTTGTCGATCAGCGATTCATCGACCTCCGGGTAATCGCAGAGATGGACGCTTTCCGGTGCATCCTTCGTTTGATCGGCGACGAGGTTCTGATGAATCTGTTCGGAGACAAACGGTAAAATCGGCGCGATGACCTTGTTCAACGTCGCCAGCACTTCATACAACGTTTGATACGCGGCAAGTTTATCCGTGTCGCCTGCTTCCGGGCCACGCCAGAAACGCCTGCGATTGCGACGGATGTACCACGTGCTGAGGTTCTCGATGAATCGTTCGACCGCGCCACAAACCGGTTGCAAATCAAACGCTTCAAACGATGCCCGGGCGTCGCGGATCAACAGCTGCAAGTCGGAGAGAATCCAGCGATCAATGTCCGGTCGATCGGCATACGGTACGAGAGAAGCATCCACGTCGAATTCATCGAGGCGGGCGTAGTTGCAGAAGAATGCATAGGTGTTCCAAAGCGGCAGCAGCACGCGGCGGCGGGTTTCGTCGGCAGGCGTGGAGGTGACTCTACAGATTCTGTCACCGCCGACGGTGTGTGTCATTTCAATGCCGTCTTCAACTTTGATGGTGATTGACTCGTCGGGATGCCGCGTACCGAACGCCAAGTCGGCGATCGGGGTTTGCGAGGCGTACATCCAACGCATGGTATCGACGCCCAACTGCTCTGCCGCTTCTTCAAACCAAATCGCCGTACCGTCGGACTTGTGCATCGCCTGACGCTCTTCATTGAGTACCAGCGCGTGACCGAGCAGATTCTTAAATGGCGGGCGCGGTTTCTCCTTGCCCATCTCCATCATCGTACTCATCGCGAGGATGGCGTAGAACCAGTTGCGGAACTGTCCGGGGAAGCACTCCGTGATCAAGTCAGCTGGAATCCACTTGTCCCAGTATTCGCGATCGGTATTGTACTTGGTGGTCGAGTACGCCACGATGCCCGCATCCAACCACGGGTTGCCAACATCGGGAATGCGTGCCATGTTCTGACACTGACACTTGTTGCAGGCGATCTTGACGGCATCGACATACGGGCGGTGAGGCGTATGGCCGTCGAATTCTTCCCAACCCGAAACCGCGCGTTCCTTCAGTTCGTCATGCCCACCGATGACATCGAAGTGACCGCACTCGGGACACTCCCAGATCGGCAGGGCCAAACCCCAATAGCGCTTCTTGGAAATCATCCAGTCGCGCATGGTGTTGAGCCAATCGATCTCTCGCTCTTTTCCGCGCATCGATGCGGGCAGCCAGTTGACCTGCGACGCGACCTTCTTGATCTCCTCGCGCCAGTCCATCGAGATGTACCACTCGTCCACGAGTCGAAACACCAATTCATCGCCGGTCCGCCAACAGTGCGGATAGATGTGCGGATATTCCTCGTGGGCGACGAGCAATCCCTTTTCGCGGAGGTTGTCGAGAATTGCATCGACCGTTTCGCGATCAGTGGCGCGCTTGCCAGTGAACGGGCCAAAGCCTTCCGTAAATCGGGCCTCGGCATCGAGCGGAGCGATGGCTACGATCTTCTGCGTTTTGCCCCAAGCGTTATCGACATCACCGCAACCGGGGGCTGAATGAACGATGCCCGTTCCCTCGCCAGCCACCACGTATGCTTCGCCCTTCGACGTTTTACCGGGATCGAATACACGGTGACCTTCTGCACCGCTTGGCCAATCGCGTTGATCCTGCGGAATCATCTCCAACGGATGGGCGTAGCCTCCGCGTTGTTGTTGGGCGGGCAGTTCATCGAATGGACCGTCGTACGTGAGTCCGACCAATTCGCTGCCTTTGACCTTGCCAAGAACTTCGTAACCACCTTTCTCCTGAAAAATCTGGTGAAGGGTCTTGAGTTTGGGCGTGTCTTTCGGCCAGGGTTTGCCGCCGAAGCCTTCCTTGTATTCCTTGGCCAACCGCTGGAACTGTAAATTCTCTTCGGCGAAGTAGTAGATCGCACCGTCGCGTTTGGCTTGAAGCTTGACGTACTGAAGGTCGCCATTGACGGCGCATCCGGTATTCGACGTAAGCGTCCAGGGCGTCGTCGTCCAGACCAGCAGGTATTCATCTTTGCGATTGCGAATCGGGAAGCGCACAAACACCGATGTATGCGTCACAAGCTTGCGGCCTTCGGCGATTTCCATGTGCGAATAGGCACAGCCAGCCCGACCGGACCAAGGCATTACGTCGGTGCCTTTGTAGATGAAACCGCCTTCGTGACATTTCTTGAGAAAGCTCCAGATGGTGTAGTTGTTCTCGGGGGCCATCGTGAAGTACGAGTTGTCCCAGTCCATCCAGTAACCGAGGCGCTTGGATTGCTCCGACTGGATCGCCGCATATTTGTTGACGCGTTCTTTGCAGGCCTGCGTAAATTTGTCGAGACCGAGTGCTTCGATGTCGGCTTTGGTTTTGATGTCGAACTCGCGCTCGACTTCGACTTCGACCCAGAGGCCCTGACAATCGAAACCGTTTTGATAACGAAGCTCATGGCCGGTGGCAGCGAAGTATCGGCAGAAGACGTCTTTGTAGGTTCGGCCCCAGGCGTGGTGGACGCCCATGGGGTTGTTGGCGGTGATCGGTCCGTCGAGAAATGACCAGCGGGGCTTGCCTTGGTTCTTCTTGCGAAGCTTGTCGAACGCGCTGATTTCTTCCCAGAATTTCAGCGTCTGGCGTTCCTGGGCTGCAAAGTCGACTTTGGTTTCTACCTTCTCGAAGGCCATGTTGATTCCTTAAATCCCACAGATGATTCAACCTGCTATGGATGACAAATATGTTCGATTCAGAGCCGAATCAGGAACTATAGTCAACTTCAGCGATAATTGTAGAGCATGGTGGGGCGAGCGAACGTCCATGAACCGATGGAAAGCCCCAGCATGCGCTAACGAGGAAAACGTTGTCCAACTGCATCCATCTACAAAAATATACCTGCGTTGGATTGGACGATAAACCTAGAATTCATATGATGTTGCAAGAAGTTGCCGGCTTCGATTCGAACCCACGATACCCGTTCGTTTCAAAGCGACCGTCATTTCGCGGCTAGATTCAAGCGTATCTGTCGGACCTTTCGATGAATTCGCTGGGGTGCATTTCAAGAGGTGAGGTTCATGCACGATCAATCCAATCCACAGTCCCATTCAATGGATCAGCCTCAATCGGTACAGCCGTCTCATCCAATTCGTCAGTTACGTCGTTCGCGGTTGTCCACCTTCATCTTTGGCCTTTGCATTGTCGCGGTTGTCGCATCGGCGATTCGCTACCAGCTTTTTGCACAGGGACGCGACGGAAAAGATCCGGTCAATCGTCCGGTGACACCGCGCGGCGATCTCGGTGCCGACGAAATCTCCACGATCAATTTGTTCGAGCAGAGTTCCAAGTCTGTCGTGTACGTCAGTCCCATGATTCAAGTTTATCGCAGAACTGGTTTCTTTGCCGACCGGGTGACAGAAATGGGAACGGGTTCAGGGTTTGTCTGGGACACCAAGGGGCACATCGTCACTAACTTCCACGTGATTCAGGACGCTTCATCGTGTCGGGTCACGCTGCATGACGGAACAACCTACGAAGCCAGTCTTCGAGGTGCCTGGCCTGACAAAGATATCGCCGTGCTCAAAATCGATGCCGACAAAGCAAAACTCACCCCTATTTCGATCGGCACGTCAAGCGACTTGCAGGTTGGACAGAGCGTGTACGCGATCGGTAATCCATTCGGACTCGATTACACGTTGACGACGGGCGTGGTGAGCGCGCTCAATCGCGAAATCGCCTCGGTCACGCATCGCAAAATTCAAGGCGTCATTCAAACCGATGCGGCGATCAATCCGGGCAACAGCGGCGGACCGCTTCTCGACAGTGCGGGCAGGCTTATCGGCATCAATACGAGTATTTATACGCCCTCGGGGGTGTCGGCAGGCATTGGTTTCGCAGTACCGGTTGATGCGGTCAACGATGCCGTTGCACAAATCATTGCTTACGGCAAGATTGTCCGGCCTGGACTTGGTATCAACATTGCATCGGATGCGGTGTCGAGGCGTTTGCGGTTGCCCGGTGTGCTGATCATTGGCGTATCGGAAGGCAGCAGCGCGGAAGCGGCTGGCTTGCAACCCACCAAGCCGGCCCGCGACGGTAGCATCGTCTTGGGCGATATCATCGTGATGGTCGACGACGCCCCCACGCCGAACGAAGCCGCATTGTTAGACGCATTGGCCAATCACAATGTTGGGGAGAAGGTTAAGCTGATGATCGACCGCGATGGCAAGAGACTCACAGTTGACGTCGTTCTTCAGGCATTGAAGTAAGGTGGCAATGGTCGAAGCGATTCTGAATTCGAACGATGCCGTTCGGTACGTCGCACTGTACGAAAATGGCAAGTTGGAAACGTGCGCCCGCAAAAATGCTGATGGTGCAAGCAGTAGCGAGTCGGACAAGTATGAGGAACTTATCGTGAATCCCACGCTCATCACACTCGTCAAGCAACGCGGCAACATCGACTGTGGTGGTCTTGAGTATGTCGTGATCCGGTATGGAAACTTTTTCCAGATCGTGCAACCGACTACCACAGGGCATCTATCTGTTTGCGTCGAAAAAACTGCCAATCCGATCGACATTGCATCTCTCATCGGCCGTTTCGTAGATCAATAG
Organism: Alphaproteobacteria bacterium; assembly: GCA_028285105.1. Classification (GTDB taxonomy): domain Bacteria; phylum Planctomycetota; class Phycisphaerae; order UBA1845; family UBA1845; genus UBA1845. The sequence continues at coordinate 256,333 of JANQQE010000011.1, read as the reverse complement.
TGTGTTGTCGCAGAAAATGGAGACTGGAATGGTTTTCGCCTTATCGAGTCGCAGAACAAAAGAGGTGAAGTTGGCATGCTGAGTGATGCTACTCGGACGACTTGGTTTTCAATTCTATCCGACGCTAATTGACCGTATCCACTGTTCGTAATGGACAGTCAATTGAATTGCTTTCAGATAGTGTCGTGTTTACTTCCGTTTGAATTGCTTTTCGAGTTCGTCCACCGAAAGGCTAAGTGTGGTTGGGCGGCCGTGGGGGCAGTTGCTTGATTTTTCGATCTCGCCCTTTTGATCTATGAGTGTTGCGATTTCCTCGGTCGTCAGCGAGTCGCCGGCTTTGACTGCCGCCTTGCAACTCATCATGTCCAGCACTTCGTGAATCACTTCTTCCGCGCTGGTCTGCGCATGTTGTTCACCCAATCGATCCAACAGGTCGCGCATGAAAGCGGCAGCGTCGATGTCTTTGAGCAATGACGGGAATGCATGGACCGCGATTTGATCTTCGCCGAATGCGTTGGCTTCGACGCCGAGTTTCAACAGTAGCGGTTCATGTTCTTGAAGAAGGGCCATGTCTGTCGCGCTGGCCGTCAGCGTTTCAGGCATGAGCAATCGCTGCGATTCGAGGGGGCCGTCGGTGATCTGGGCTTTGAGCCTTTCGTACATGATGCGCTCGTGCAGCGCGTGCTGATCGATGATAACCAAACCGTCGCTGGTTTCGGCGACGAGGTAGCTGTTGTGGACCTGGAGTGCTCGATATCCCTTGATCTGCGGTAGCTCTGCGGGAACGTCATCGGTCGGTATTCGCGGCGGATTTTCTTCCGTTTGCCCGCCATTGTGCAATGCATCCCATACATCCGAACGGATGTCGGATGGTCGGGTTGAAGGGGGCGTTCCGATGGATGGTGAGAAGTCGCGGCCTTCATAGGTGGCTTGTATGGGAGAGCCCATTGGTGAAGGCACCAGCCCCTTATAAAACTCTGCCGCTTCCCTACGAACCTCAGCGGCTTTCGTTGGGTCGAAATCCGTTCTGGTTGACGTGCTTCCCGCATCTGCTCGAAGCGCAGGCGATAAGTCACTCGTGAGGAATTTATCGCGGAGCGCTGACAACACCTGCGAATGCACAAGTTGCGTATTTTGCCAACGGACTTCAAGTTTGCACGGATGGACATTGACGTCTACGAGTTGCGGGTCCATCGTCAGAAATAGAAACGCCACCGGAAACCGCTGGTGTTCCATCAGTCCGCGATAAGCTTCTCTGATGGCGTGCTGTACCGAACGGTCGCGAATGTAGCGACCATTGAGAAATACGTATTGCCACGATGCCGTCGATCGCGATCGGGCTGGCGGAGCGACGTAACCTTCGATGCGCAGACCGCGTTCGTCACGTTCGATCGGAATGAGTTCTTCAGCAAGGTCTGCACCATAGAGTGCCCCGATGCGTTCGCGAATCGTTGACTCGGCAGCGAGTCGATGGGTGGTGCGCTTGTTGTTGGTCAATTCAAACCCAACACTGCGATGTCCCAGCGCCATCCGCGCTAGCTGCTCGTTGATGTGGCCGACCTCGGTGGCTGTGGCTCGCATGAACTTTCGACGGGCCGGTACGTTGAAGAACAAATCGCGAACTTCAATGTTCGTTCCAACCCGACAGCCAGCCGCCTGGGTCGTCTCCAAGTGCTTTGCCGATACGACGATTTCGTTGCCTTCGATTTCGTCGCGGGTGCGCGAGGTGATGTGCAATCGACTTACTGCGCCGATGCTGGCCAACGCCTCACCGCGAAAACCGAGCGTTGCGATTTTGAAAAGATCGTCCTCGCATGTGATCTTGCTGGTCGCATGGGGCGTGACTGCCAACCGCAGATCCTCAGCCGACATGCCGATTCCGTCATCCACCACCCGGATCAGGCGCTTCCCACCGTCTTCGATGGTGACGCTGATCTGCGATGAGCCAGCATCCAGAGCGTTTTCGACGAGTTCCTTGACGATGCTGGCTGGTCGTTCAATGACTTCGCCGGCAGCGATCTTGTTGACGAGCAGATCGGGTAAGATTTGAATGCGACTCATGGACAAACCCGTCGAATTGATGACATTGGCAAGCAAATCACTTGAAGTATAGAGCGCATGAATGTGCTCGACAATGTGAAAGAGGCTGACCAAGACCGAACTGTGAATTCTTTCAAGATGATGCAACTGCGACCGATCATTCAATTGCCAATCAACGCGACAACTGGCGAACAGGACAGCGTTCGCCAGTTGGCGAGAGAACTGAACGGCAAAGATTTTGAATTGAACTGCACGGTTGAAGAATTTGCTGCGTTCAAAAACTCACAGGCGGAGAGTGTTGCCGAGTTTCGGTTTACGTCTTGGCATGTTGCAGGTTTCGTGGGACTTCCTTGCGATGAGCTAATGGAATCGCTCGTTCATGCTGCTCACGCGATCGAAATTGAGCGGATATCATTTGCCCCGATAAACCTGACTGAATCGGGCTCACGCTTGACGTATGCGGGTGCGATGAATGATTTGTATCGTTCGCTAAAAAGACTCATGCCCATCGCAGAGCGCTGGGGGGTCACACCATGCGTGCAGCCGGCAAAAGGGCAGTTTCTTACATCGCCAGTCGAACTGCGTGAATTCATCACGGAAATCAATTCGCCGAAGTTGAAAATTGATCTGCCCATCGACTTGCCGCCATCCGTTCCGGTGTGGACCGACTGGTTCACGACGCTGACGCCGATGATTCGTTCGGTGCGCATTCCCGGAAAATCCCTGGCGGAAACAGAAGCGATCAGTGCAGAGATCGCAAAGCTTTGCACACCCCGTGTGTTTGACGGTGAAGTTGTGGTTTGCCCAAAATAGTGTACGTCAGGATTAGGCCAAACAGTGTTCTCGGTGCGTTATTCCAATGCTGACGATTCACCGACTCGGATGTTGTCAGCTTTCGGTTTGGCGTCGTCGAAACCCACGTCAACTTCTACTGGCATCAATCCGTTGACGAAGTGACCTTTGAATTTCACGGTCGTCACGTTGTTTCTGGCATCGAACGAATCCGATTTGTTCAATTCGATTTGCTGAAGTTGGCCATGCTCGTCGGCAACCTGTTTAAGCCATTCTTCAAATTCTTGTGGTGTGGTGCTAACCTGGAATCGATTTGAACCAAATTTTTGGTGCCACCTGGCCGCCAATTCGGCCCGTTTCGACGACGATGTCTTGAGTATCATGACGGCTTTCCGTGCGTGATTGATACTGCCCACCACGTTGTACAGAGAATAGCCCACCCCGAATTGGAGGACGATTCCGAGCAGGCCCAGAATACAGCCCGTAACCCCCAGCCAACGCCCTCTTCTTCGATTCTTTCGCGTCAGCAAAAATGCCAGAATGCCTAGAATGACAGCGAGTGCTGCGCCTATGATTCCAATGATGGTGCCCGTACCGATCGCCCTGATATTGTTTTGCATGAGGGCGACGAATGGTGGCCAGGGAATCAGGAACACCACGCCGATAATCATCGCCGCGACAGCCACCCGGCTTAGGGGTGGCCTTTCATCCCCCAAATCGAGCGGGTCATCTGATGGCGGCTTGAATGTGTCGGCGTCGTCGTATGGCATCGTAGCATTGAACCAGAGGCGACTGGTTTGGGCAACCGTCAATGCACGTAAGTATCAGCCGCGCGAAAGGTTTGTGGCGCTTGACGGGACAATTGGGGTGCCTTTAGTATGAGCGCTGCTGCAAAGTGACAATGAAACTCGGGACGATGTCCTGAGGAACGCACCGTAGCGATGCGGCTCGCAGGACGGAACCTCCGTTCAACCAAGCTGTGATTGTGTCTTGATCAACGCAAATAATTAATCGGGCAGCGTCAGGTCTTCCTGCGTTGCCAAACGAATGCATAAATTGGAGTGAGTGCCCATGCCTCATCAACCTAATCGGGTTCCGGCTTCCAGTCGGGTTCTGGCCATGCGAATGACGAAACCAGCCGTCTACGGTTTGATCGCAATGACCGCATTTCTCGGATGCATCGGTGATCAACCTCGCCTGGTTTTGGGGCCGGGGGTTATCGGTAACGTGCCGCCGTCATTGCAAATACTCACGCCCAATGCGAACCTCAACCGCAATCAAGGTGAACCGTTTGAAATCTCGTGGTCTGACGACGATCGCGATTCGCCGGCAGTTATTTCATTTAGTTTGATTAATGTTGTGACGGGTGCGGAGATAGTCCTCGTTTCGAATATCCAAGAGAACGACAATGCCGGCCCGGATCAGTTCAGCGCTTCAACGGGTTTAATTCCACTCGGTACTTACAACCTGCTTGGTCAGATTTCCGACGGACTGAATGAAGTGGTTTCGGTGTTTGCACTGGCGGACGGTTCCACCTCGCAGCGCGTGGAGATTACCATTGGCGAACCGGGTACCAATCCTCTCAATGTTCCGCCGCAGGTGGCTGTCATTCAGCCGGCATTCAACCAGGGCGTTGCTCAGGAAGACACGCTGACGGTGACGGTTCGCCCGACGACTGGACCAGTCAATGCGAATGAGCCATACGATGCCGATAGTGAGGCGGAATTGTTCATCGTCCTGGATTTTAACGATACTCCGTCGGACGACGATCCACGCCTGCCCGATCCGAATGAGATCATCGTTCTGCGTCAACAAGACGTAGCGATGGGTAGTTCCGAGGAACTGACGTTTAATATTGCCGTCGATCTGGGTGTCATCCCGCCAAGACCCAATGGTGAGGCTTATCGCGTTCGTGCAACGATCATTGATGCGGGTAACCAACGCGTTCATGCGTATGCACAGGGTTCGATCAATATTCTGCGATCCGCGACGGGTACGGTAGATCTTCTTGATGTCGGAACGATCCTATCGGGCGCAGTGTTCCAAGGATTCAATCCGGGTTCGCGTTTGGGGTCCACGATGACAAATGTCGGGGATTTTGACGGTGACGGAATTGACGATTTTATGCTAGTCGCTCAGTTCGGCAACCCACGCAACTTCGGAAATATCGGCGAAGCATATTTGATTTACGGATTGAACCTGTCGCGATTCGGCGGTGTCAATAATATCAATAGCGTCAGCCGCGGAATCTCGGGCGTGATTCTTGAAGCGCCGCCTAATCGATTGGAATCCCTTCATAACGATCCTTTGGGTGTGCCCAGAGGAATTACCAGTGTGTCTTCGATTGCCGACCTTTCGGGCGATGGTCGACCGGAAATTCTCGTAGGAATGGGAATGGCTGATGGTATTTACCAAGGGCGGGATGATGATCCGGGAGACGCAGTGGAACCGATCGAAGTTAATTTTACAGCTCGATTTGGATTCCGGACTTTAACGAACAACGGTACGCCTGTCGCCGATTTTGACGACAATTTCGAGGAGTCAATTGACACATATGTCGACCGCAACGATCCGAATGATGCGTCCGGCGATGAGCAACTGATGCTATTTAGTGCGACATCCGACCAGGAAGCAGACCGCAATCAGTTTCCGATTGTTGGGTTCGAGTTTCCGGATGAAGTCTTCACGCCAAATCCCAATGATATTTCGGACCTTGACGCGTCGATTACTTTGACACTGCAAAGCAATCTTGCAATTTCCACCGAAACGTTCTCAATTCACCGATTGAATTTAGGAGTGACGGACGATACGGACTTCAACGATTTCAACGCCTCCGACGGAACGCCCGGGCCGACAGAAGCAACCGATTATGACGACGAAACGCTCGATTACAGCGTCAGCTTCAGCGTCAACGGTCAAACGATAACAACAACGTTGGTCATCGATGTTACGGAAGTGATGCAATCGGCAATCGACGGTGAAATCGGAACACGAAGTCCACAATTCATTATTATACCGATACTGCCTGTGACGGGTGCGTTCTTCACATCGGAGGCATCAGTCGAAACGACTCGCCCCTTGCTCAGTGTCTCATTCGACGAAGCAAGAACCGGGCAAGTCACGTTCAATTGTTATCCAGATCAATTGGTTAACAATCTTGCCACTGGACCTGACGATCCCGGTGATGGATTTCAAGTCGATTCATCATTGGAGTCCTGCGGTGTGGTCGTTATGGTCGCTAGTGAAAACCGTGACCTTGCCGGTTCTGTTTCAGCCAATCGTCTGGAAAATACGGTGCTTTCATTGGAATTGTCCGGGCAGGAAAATGTAGTAACACTTAGTCCCGGAGCAAACATTGGCGGCGGCAATCAAACTCCTGCGGCAGGTCCAATTACACACACAACTGGCGATCCGACCACGGGCCTTGGGCGAGGGGTTAGAATTCAGGGTGGTTTCTGGGAATATATCAACGATGGTGCCCTCGGTCAGGCAAATCCTCGAACTGACTTTTTCGGAGAACACGTTTCTTCAATCGGAGACATCACGCTTGATGGTACGCCAGAAATAGTCATTTCCGCGCCTCGCAATGAAGCGTATCTCCAGTCGATCCAAGCGGCTCCACTTGGAAGCGCCGATTCAAAGATACTTGGTTCCAACCAATTCATTGGTAGCATCATCGTTCTTAACGGCGCTGACTATTCGGCAAGTGGTGTGTTTGCGGATTCGGATGGAAATCAAATAATTCCCAATCATGTTATTCCTGGTAGAGGATCATGCACCGGATCGCCGCCTGTGAGTCGAAGCGGCCCGATTGGTCCGGTCAATCGTTTCGAAGTCCTTGCGGAGGATGTTACGGACTTATTGGGTGGCGCAGAATCCGCCGGCGATATGAATCGCGATGGCGTTCCCGACATCGTTTGTGGTGCACCACGTAATGACAATAGTGCCAATGGTCGTATCGACACTGGTGCGGTGTACATTCTTCAAGGCCGGTCTCCATTCGGAAACATATCATTGAGCCATTTGGATGACGCAGCGTTCCCGCGACCCACTGTTTTGCGTATTCGCGGCGAAACGGAAGGCGATCGTGTCGGTCATAGACAGGTAGGCGGTAGGGATATCAATGGAGACGGCATCGGTGATGTATTTATCTCGTCACCAAACGTCGATTTCTTGGATTCAGTCACAGCCAATTGTGACGATGCGAATCTTAGCACGAGTACCTTTACTGCTTGTCGCAACAATTTTGGTGATGAAGTTTTTATTGGCGATCAATGTAAACAATACGACTTTGATAACGATCGCGATATTGACGAAGACGACCAAGCCGCATTCGACAATCTCGTCGCTGGATTTGCCGACGCATGCCCAGTCGACAATGGCTTTGCCGGCGTCATTTTCGGAAACGTGACACTCGATGGAGATCGCACAATCAGTCAAATCGGAACCAGTAGTCTGCCTGGTGTGATTTTCTATGGCGAGTCCCCCGGCGACCGTGCGGGTGAGGATGTTGTGTCAGGGGGCGACTTCAACCGCGACGGATTCGGTGATTTGCTCGTCGCCGCACCTGGCGTCCGGTTTACTGATGACAACAACCGAGAGCGTTTGGGAGTCGTGTACCTCATTTTCGGTGGTACGCATTTGAATAATGCTCCTGAAGGCGGATTTTCCCTCTCTCAAGTCGGTACGCCGCAATTGCCCGGCATCGTATTCTGGTCGCCCTACGAAACGGGTCGGCCCAATGAAGCGCCTATTGATAGCGTTGGACTTCTTGGCGACATCAACAACGACGGATTCGATGATATTGGACTTGGGCTCACGCGCTCGGACTTTGTGGATGAGAACCTTCCACAGACGCCGGGCGATGTCGGAACCGATCCGAACATTGGTCGGCGTCCGGACGACGGTCGGGTTTACATCATCTACGGTAACAACACTGTGGCGAACTGATCCGTCGTAAATTGAACCGTCGCAAACTGACGCGATTTGAATCAAGAATAGACTTGTCACATTGAAAGACCCGTCGCAAACTACGGCGACGGGTCTTTTTTGTTTTTGTCCTTTTAATAATTCGTTCGTTCCTGCGAAGCAATCATGCCTGACGGTTACGAATTCCTCTCGCTGCTACCCCCGCTGCTGGCGATTGTTCTCTCTATTCTGACTCGGCAGGTATTTATTTCGCTGGCGATCGGGATTTGGATGGGTTTCCTGGTCTTGGCTGACTGGAACATCTTTGCGGCGACGACGAAAACACTGACCGCCTTTGTGGATGTGTTTGCAGTTGATGGCAGCGGAAACACGCGCACGATTCTGTTTTGCCTGATGGTCGGTTCGCTGATCACGCTGATACAGCGAAGTGGTGGAGTGGATGGGTTTGTCGGTTGGATTCGAGGACTCGGACTTGCCAACACGCGTCGAAGCGCCGGTTTGCTGGCGACGGCTGTCGGGGCCTGCGTGTTTATCGAATCGAGCATTTCGTGTCTGGTGACGGGAACGGTGGGGCGACCGTTGTTCGACCGCTTGAAGATTTCTCGCGAGAAGCTCGCATATGTCTGCGACACAGCCTCCGCACCGATTTGCATCCTGATCCCGTTGAATGGATGGGGGGCGTACATCCTGGCGCAGCTCGCGGACCTGGGCGTTGGTGAGCCGGTCCCGCTCTTGATCAAGTCGATCCCGCTCAATTTCTATGCCATCGTCAGTTTTGCCATGCTCTTGTTCATCATCGTGTCCGGTAGAGATATTGGCCCGATGCGAGCGGCAGAACGCAGAGCGCAAGAAGAGGGCAAACTGCTCGCCGACGGAGCCCGACCCATGGTGACGGAAGAAGTACTCGCGATGCCGCGCGCAGAATCGACGCCGCCCAGAATGATCAACATGGTGCTACCGCTGATCGTGATGATCGCTACCGTTTTGGCAACCATTGTCTATACCGGAACAACCGGTGCGAAGGAGCCATTGCCGGAATTGTTTGGCTCCAGGATGTGGGTGATTTTGGAAAACTGTTCCGGATCGACGTCGGTTTATTGGGGCGTGTTCGCGGGGTGTGTCGTTGGTATCGCGATGTACCTGATTCAAGGCATCATGGGTTTGAAGGAATCGGTGGATGTGGCCCTGAAAGGGGCTGGCGCGTTGGTGCCCTTGGGAGTGCTGATGATTCTCGCTTTTGCCATCGGACGACTGTGCGGCAAAGACGGCTTGAATACGGGGGGTTATGTGGCTTCGTTGGTAAGTGAAGATGTCTCGACAACGTTGGTTGCACCGTTGCTCTTTGTAGCAGCGAGCGCCATTGCGTTTTCGACCGGGACGAGTTGGGGAACATTCGCGATCATGTTGCCGATTGGGCTTTCGGTGGCGGAAAAAGTCGGATTGCCTCCGGCATTGGCAGTGTCCGCCGTCCTGGGTGGTGGCGTCTTTGGCGACCATTGCTCGCCAATTTCTGACACGACGATCGTTTCGTCGATGGCGTCAGCATCGGATCATATCGACCATGTGCGGACGCAATTGCCCTACGCACTGTTCGCAGGCTTGCTTGCTTCGATTTCATATGCGGTTTGCGGTGCCGTTATGGCCTGACGGGACGGCAATTCAATTCGACTGTTGACGGGGCACCTGTTGAACCGACACTAATTGCAGGTCACTCGGACGATCTGGAGGAATATTGCGATGAAACGAAATCCAATCATTCAAGCCATCTTGTCGCTGGCAGTGCTTGCGATATCAGTTTGCGGAGTATCTCGCGCAGTGGCATGCGGCGGGTTTTTCTGCGAACTCGTTACCATCGACCAAGCCGGCGAGCAGATCGTTTTTCGCAAAGACGGCGACACAGTCACTGCGATGGTTTTGATCCAATACGTCGGAGATGCTGAACAATTCTCGTGGGTCGTTCCCGTCCCGGGGATTCCAGAACTGTCCGTCGGTAGCGATGCCGTGTTCGCTTCGCTGGAGTCGTCGACGCGCCCGCAGTTTGTGTTGGAGACAAACGGACAGAGATGCCCATCGGACGACGATTTATTCTTTGGCGGTGCGAGTGCGGACAATGCGGCTGACGATGGTGGCAACGAAGGTGTCGATGTGCTTGAGCGCCTGGCGGTTGGACCCTTCGATGTGGAGATCATTGCCAGCGATGATGCGATGGCCCTGTCGACATGGTTGACGTCCAACGGATATGACCTTACCGAGCGTGGTGATGAACTGATCGAGCCATACGTCAACGAAGGCATGAATTTCGTTGCGCTAAAGTTGCAACAGAATCAGGGTGTAGGTGATATCGAACCGCTGATCATGAAATATCAATCGGAAAACGCGACGGTTCCGATTCGGTTGACGGCTGTCGCGGCGCAGGACGATATGGGCGTATTGGTTTGGTTGCTCGGTCAGTCGCGTGCCGTTCCGCTGAACTACCTGCATGTGACACCGAACTACACGCGATTGAACTGGTACTCTGGAACGTTCAATGCCTACTCGAGTTATCAGGGGCTCATCACGGCTGCGATGGATGAGGCGGGTGGGCAGGGGTTTGCGACTGATTATGCAGGCTCAGATTTCGATCCTGACAACTCGCTGCCGGCAGTTTCGACTTACACCGATGAGTTGGTTTTTCTGTCGGAAATCAACGACGATGCCGAATTCGTCGCCGATCTCTCCAATACCTTCGTATTCCCGCAGGACAAAGTCCAGGCGATTCTCGGCCGCGAGTTACCGCTGCCCGAGGGCGAAGATGGTTTCATCTACTCCGTTCCCGAACTGCTGAATGAGTCGTACACCGAAGAAGAGTTAGCCGACGCCCGCGCCCGGATCATTGTTGAAATCAACAACACAATCGTCAAACCGCTCGAAGAGGCATTGGCTGTCTTTGCTGGCATGCCATACATGACGCGCATGTACACGACGTTGTCAGCCGACGAAATGACGCTGGACCCATCTTTCTCGTTCAATCCCGATCTCGACGATCAACCGATGACCCGCCGCGCTTCCATGAATGTCGATTGCAACTTTGGTGCGACGACCTGGACGCTGACGCTCGGCGAAGGTACAGGCCGCGACGGCGAATTGGTAATCAACGGATCGGGCGATCCGCCGGGATTCTCCGCTCCGACGATCGATCAGGAATCGATGTGGCGCAGTGAACGGGTCGACACCTCGGGCCCGCCCGAAGTTGAAACATTGCGAACGTTTGGCGTTGCCCGCGTGATTGGCGCGGGTGGCGGAGAACCCGACGAAACGGGTTGCGGTGTCGGTCTATTCGGATGTGGTAGTGGTGCGGCTGGCACGCTGATCGTTACAGTATTTGGTCTGGGCTTCTTGAAGCGTCGGCGCTAGGGTGGCGATTGCGAGTTGCGTTTGAGCAATACATCGGAGGCGAAACGATTTTGCATCAGGCGGAGCATTGTCCTGCTTTTCTGTGTGAGTGCTGGGCCGACGTTCGCGCAGCAGAGCGATGCGTTTGGTCCTGACACCGGGCTGCAAGAACTTAAGCGAATGGTTGATCCGACACTGGACGACTGGTCGAGCGAGGTTCAGGCTGTTCGCGTGCGAGATCGTCTGGAGGCGCTGACGGATACGCTATGCAAAACCGGCGAAAACGATCCGCTCCAGATCGACGGATGGTTTACAGATAATGCTACCGTTGACTCGATAGGTTCATTTCCAACCCCATTTCAAATCGAGTCAATTCACGTTCTAAAACTACGCCCCGCCGAGCATACCGCAACCAATGCAGACAAACCGAATCATGGGCTGGGTGCGCTGCGCAGATTACTCTCACCGTTCGATGATGTTCGTGCGTCAATCGAAGTCGTGGGCATCACTGATTTGCGTGAAAAGGCCTGTTCCTCCGATACTCGAATCGAGTTCTTCTGCCGACGACAGGATCTTGCGCGGCAGATTAGCATTGACTGGGCGATCGAATGGATTCAAACCACTCCCGGCGAATGGCGGATTCGGCGAATTCGATTGACTGAGGGAACCATTGTCGATTCACCTTCGATGCAGTTTCGCGAACGAACAGAGGCGATCATCACGAACTCCGAACTTTGGGAAACCCAATTGTCGAAGGGGGTTGACCATTGGTATGGCAACATTGATGCCGTTGGCGAACTGAATCAACTTGGGCATCAAGGCATTGCAATCGCTGACGTCAATGGTGACGGGCTTGAAGACCTGTACGTGGCCATGGGTGAAGGCGTTCCGAACAAACTGCTCGTGCGACAGGCTGATGGAACGGTACGCGACGAGTCTGCACAAGCCGGTGTCGATTGGCTTGATACAACGCGCGGTGTTTTGTTCGTCGATATTGATGGCGACGGCGATCAGGATCTGCTGTGCGCGATCGCCTCGTCGATCATTCTTTGTAAGAACAACGGCGATGGCACGTTCGTTCCAGCCCGCGCGTTCAAAGCGCCCACACCGGAACCGTTTTATTCGCTGGCAGCAGCCGACTACGACAACGACGGCGATTTGGACATTTTCGCGACTCGCTCGGTCAATCCGCTGACGCGCGGTCACAATCCCGCTGCCATTCACGATGCAAGAAACGGGCCTTCCAACCACCTCATGCGAAACGACGGTATGAGCGGGTTCACGGATGCAACAAAGGAGTGCGGGTTAGGGGTCAACAATACACGCTTCAGTTTCGCAGCCAGTTGGTATGACTTCGATGATGACGGCGATCAGGACTTGTACGTCGCCAATGATTTTGGACCGAACAACCTCTATCGAAATGATGGGGGAGTATTTGTCGATGTCGCTGGGGATTTCGGTGTCGATGGCCCTGCCGGCGGCATGGGCGTCAGTTGGTCCGACTACAATCTGGACGGGAACGCCAATCTGCTTGTGAGCGGCATTGACGCGCCGGTGGCTCAATGGATGGCCGATCAGTCGCGGTTTCTTGAGAATACCGATGATTTCATCAGAAAGCACGTCGTAGGGCGCGGTATTGGAAACGTGTTGTTTGCGAAACTCAAAGATAGCCAATTTGAAAATATCGGAGTTGCGGTTGATTCGGCGTTTGGCGACTGGACCTGGGGAGCGCAATTCGTGGACCTGAACAACGACGGATTTGACGATGTCGTTGCGCCCAATGGATTCCTGACCAATGACCAGGCCGAAGACCTCGACAGTTTCTGGTGGCGGCAAGTCGCCGCAAATGCCACACCGATCGAGGAAAATGCGGGTACTTCCATGCCGTTTGCCTACTGGGAAGGTTGGTTGGCGATGTCGGCATTGATCGAAGATGAGTTTTCCTGGGGGGGGCGTCAGCGTAACCGATGTTACTTCAATGCAGGCGATGGGAATTTCATCGATGTGTCGGCAATAAGCGGATTAGATTTTGCAGATGACGGTCGAACATTTGTCGCGAGCGACTGGGATTTGGATGGCGATCTGGATCTGTGGCTTAAGAATCGGACGGGTCCCACACTGCGCTTCATGGAGAACACGCAGCAGCATGGAAACGCTTACCTGTCATTGAAACTAGAAGGCGAACAGCAAAACCGTGACGCCATTGGTGCGAAGATTACCATTGCATACGCTGGTAAGCGGCAAACGCGCACAGTCTTTGCCGGAAGCGGGTACCTGTCGCAGTCAAGTCGATGTCTGCACTTCGGCTTGGGTGACGCGAAGGCGGTTGATGGCATCACGGTTCGATGGCCAAACGGAAAATCACAGGGATTTAAGCCGCCTGCATTGAATCGGCGGTACATCATTCGACAAGAAGATGGTTCAATGGTGCCAGCGAATGTTGCGCCCATCAAAATACCCGAAGCGTCGAACAACGATGGCAAGGCGGCAAGCTCATCGTCACGTTTGGTATTGAAAATTCCGTTGGCCATTCCGCCGTCATTGCTGAATGCGTTGTTTTCAACCGCCGATCGGGTTCGACCGGTGCTGGTTACGCTTTGGGAATACGATTGTAACGATTGCGTGGATCAACTCGCGGAATTGGCCCGACAAAGCAAACGCATGAATGATGCCGGTTTAAACGTGGTTGCGCTCAATATAGACAAGCTGGAAAATCGGCGGAAGGCGATCGACTTTTTCCGTACACAAATTGAACCGATCGTCGCTTCCAAAGGCATCAGCGAACTGGCGGCTGAGCCTGATCTGATGGTGACGATTGACGCCATTGTCGATCATATCCGCGGCCGCATGAACGATTGGCCGATGCCATTGGGTTTGTTGGTCGATGGTACTGCCCGGATTCAAATTGTTTATTTTGGTCCTGTAGATATCGATCAATTGCTGATCGATCAAGCCGAATTCGTTGAAACACCACGCAAACCGCACCTGCGTTCATCGCTTCAAGGACGTTGGTACTTCCGATCTCGGCGCAATCTCGAGGCTTTGGCAGAAGACCTCAAGTATCGTCGGCGCCGCGAGGATTCGCTGTTCTACATGAAGCAATTCCTCGAATTGCGACAGATCCGTTCCCGTCGATGAATTGCAACGCGATCAGTGGCAAACTGCTCTATTTGACTGTCATCTGATCACAAAGCGTAAGCCGCCATTCTGTGTCCTAAGTTTGTCCAAGTTTCTGCGAATGATTCACGCAAATATTCGACTTTCGCTCGCATATCGCCTTGCGCTATAATGCGGATTCTCAGAATGTTTCAATTCGATCGCAAGGGCAGGCGGGTCCAAATCGTTGGTGAATTAAAGACACGCGTAAGGAGGAGTTGTATGTCGGGTGGCCGATTTCAGATTACCGTGCTTATAAGTGCATTCTTGACTGCACCGGTCATTGCCGGATCGGGAGGGTCCTGGGTCGAGTTTGTCGACGACACCGGAGCGCGCCTCGTTGCCGATCCTTCGCTGGGTGTTAACGACGGCGAGGAAAAGGACTACGCAGTAGGTGACGTAGACAAAGATGGCGACCTCGACATCGTTTGCGTGCGCAAGCAGGAATTCACGACGACTGGTCGTCGTCGCAACGTTCTGTTTATGAATCAAGGCGTTGCCGATGGCCAGGCGATCGACGGGGTTTTCGTGGACATGACGAATACATTCGCGACCGATGCAGACGATGGCGGGCAGGGTTTTCTTGACGAGACCAACGATCGCGATGTGATCCTCGTTGATGTCAACAACGATACCTGGCTCGACATGGTGACGGTTTCCACGCTGAGCGATGGATTGCCCAAGACCATTTCGCACCCACGCATTTATATCAACAAAGGTGAAGTTGCTGGCGTGTGGCAGGGTTTTCGTTATGAAGAAGGTCGCATTCCGCAACTGACGACCATCGGAACGAATCTTCCAGTTGCCCCGCGACTTTGTTCGGTGGCTGCGGGCGATGTGGACGGCGACGGTTGGCAGGATCTTTACATCGGAGACTACGACAGCGATGGCGTGGGTTCCGCTCCACCGGAGAATCCAGCCGAGGACGTTAACGACCGCCTCTTGATTAACAATGGTTCGGGAACGTTTATCGACTCCCGTGAAACGCGCATGACCAGCACAATGTTGCTTTCGGCATTCAGTATGGCCGTTGCAATTGTCGACATGAATGGTGATGGAACACTGGACATCGTGAAAGACACCGCGCTCCAAGACCCGCGCCGCGTCTCGATTTCGTACAACGATCCGACCAATGAAGGCTTCTTTGACGATTTTGACATCGTCTATCCAAACGCGCCATACCACATCACGGTTGGCGATCTCAACAATGACACACTGCCTGATATTGTCATTACGGACGACGGCCAGGACGTTTATCTATTGAACACTGGAAATGGCGGTGACGGGTTGGCCAACTTTGTTCAACAACCATTTCAGCGATCTTCCGGTACCGACGTTGAGTTCGGTGGAAACCACATCATCGAGGACATGAACAACGACGGTTTCAATGACGTGATCATTGCCGACGTTGACGTGGACAGTCCCGGTTGCGGTCGCCGGATGCACATGTATCGCAACCTTGGCAACACGCCGACCGTCACTTTGCAGGAGCAGGGCCCGAGTCAGCCGTGGACCCCCAACGGTGTTCATGACCTGGCGGTCTTCGACTTTAACAACGACGGCTGGAAGGACATGTTCATTGGAACGTGTACCGGAACAGAAGTTTGGCTGAATCTTCCACCGATCGATCTCGTCTTTGCCTATCCCGACGGTATCCCCGGATCGCTGGTTCCGAATACGCCGACGTCATTCAGGGTTTCGGTAAGCGGCACGGGATCAACGCCTCAGCCAAACACTGGCAAGCAGTTTGTTTCGATCGATGGGGGCGCGTTTGTAGAAACGGTGATGACCGAGGAATCGCCCAACGTTTATTTCATCAACTTGCCGGGCGTTCCATGCACGTCCACTGTTTCGTTTTACGTTTCGGTCGAGACCACTGCGTCTGATGTGGTGACCGATCCGCCTGGCGCACCGGGCAGCGCGATTTCGCTCTTGGCGTCGCTTGGAACTCAGGTGTTGTTCTTCGATGATTTTGAAACAGCCAATCCGGCATGGACGGTGACCAGCCAGTCGATTTCTACGGGCGAATGGTTGCGCGGCGACCCAATCGGAACATTCTTCCCGACGGGCAGCGGAAACGCAGCCCAACCGGAGAACGACTTTGGTGCATCTGTCGACGAAACTGAGTGTTTCTTCACCGGCCAGAATGCTGGCGGGGCGGCGGGTACTGGCGACGTTGACGGTGGACCGACGATTTTGACATCGCCGTCGTTCGACTTAAGCGGAAGCGATGCAGTGGTTGGCTATGCCTATTGGCACTTCTTCAGTGACAGCGGCGCTCAAGACGTTTTGATCACCGAGGTGTCCAACGACGGTACCAACTGGGTTCAGGTCGATTCGACGAATGGCACCAACAGCGAATGGGCAACCCACTCGTTTAAGGTCAGCGATTTTGTCACTCCGTCCGCGAACGTTCAGGTTCGGTTCGTTTCTTCGGATCAGCCCAACGACAGTGTGACCGAGTCGGCGATCGACAACTTCAGCGTTTCGCAGATCGTCTGCGCCGATCCTTGCATCGACAACACAGATTGCGACGACGGGCTGTTCTGCAATGGTGACGAGACTTGCAATGGCAGCAACGTTTGCGAACCAGGAACCGACCCGTGCCCCGGACAACTTTGCGATGAAGACAGCGATCAGTGTGTCGAGTGTCTGGTGGATGGCGACTGTCCGGATCTTGCATTCTGTGACGGTCCCGAGACCTGTGTCGCCGGCGCATGCGTCAATGGTGCCGATCCTTGCACCGGTCCTGGTCAGGTTTGCGACGAGGTTGGCGATCAGTGCGTCGGTTGCCTCGTCAACGGCGATTGCGATGACAGCGATTTCTGCAATGGTCAGGAAACATGCGATGACGGTACAAACACCTGCCTGCCGGGCAGCGATCCGTGTACCGGTCAGCTTTGCGATGAAGGCACCGACACTTGTGTGGATTGCCTGGACGCCGGCGATTGCGACGACGGAAAATTCTGCACCGGTGCAGAGATGTGTGTCAATGGCTCGTGCGAAGCGGGTACCGATCCGTGTCCCGGCGAATCCTGCGACGAAGGCATTGACGCCTGCGTCGAATGTTTCACAGCGGGCGACTGCGATGACGGACTGTTCTGCAACGGTGCCGAAGCATGCAATGGCGGAACCTGTGAAGCCGGATCAAATCCGTGCGGTGATTTACAGTGCGACGAACTTAATGACGAGTGTATCCGTGTACTTCAGCCGCGAGTAGGCGCGCCTGTTCTTGGCCTGACTCCCGGACAAGCCGATCGATTCATGACGGGTCGGACGAGATTTGATGAAACGCTGTCCATTGCAAACGGTCTTGGACCGGTCTTCAACCAAAATGCCTGCGGTGCCTGTCACAACGCGGGCGGTCTGGGCGGTTCCGGTGCAACCCTGGTCACGCGTTTCGGACTGGCTGACAAGGGCGGATTCAATGCCCTGGAAGAATTCGGCGGTTCGTTGCGGCAAGCAAACGGCATTTCAGGTACATGCGAAGAAGTGGTTCCGGTCGAAGCGAATGTCGTCGCCAGTCGTCTCACCAACTCGACATTCGGATCGGGTCTGGTCGAAGCGATTCCAGAATTCGACTTGCTCGACAACCTAGCCGCGCAACCTGGTGCTGTTCAGGGAGAAGCCCACATGGTCGAAGCGTTTGAAGACGGCGGTGGAGCACCTCTCCGCGTTGGCCGATTCGGGTGGAAAGCACAAGTTGCAACCATTCTCACGTTCAGTGCCGATGCAGCGCTGAATGAAATGGGTCTGACCAACCGGTTCCTCCAGGCAGAAAACGATCCAAACGGTATACGTCCTCCGGACCTTGCCGCATGCGATACGGTTCCAGATCCTGAAGACGGACCCGAAGATGGCCCTGGCGGCGTGTTGCCGCACTTCATTGACCGGGTGACCGACTTCCAGCGTTTCCTTGCTCAACCGCCCCAGACCCCGCGTTCGGGCATGACCGGTGCGGTCGTGTTTGAGACGATCGGATGTGCCGAATGCCACACGCCGACGTTCACGACCGGTGCGGCGCCGGAGGTGGCACTGTCGGGTCAGTCGATCAAACCGTACTCCGACTTCCTGCTCCACAACATGGGTCAGTTGGGCGACGGCATCGTCCAGGGAGACGCCAACGAATTTGAAATGCGTACCCCGTCGCTTTGGGGCGTGCGTTGGCGTGACCAGTTGATGCATGACGGTCGCATCGTGGGTGGAACATTCCCAGACCGCATGGCGCTGGCGATTGCCGAGCATGACGCTCCGGGCAGCCAGGGAACTGCATCGGCACAGGCGTTTGCCGCACTGTCGCAGGGCGACAAGGACGCCCTCGTAGCGTTTCTGGATTCACTGGGACGCGCCGAGTTCGACCACGATGGCGACAACGACATCGACGTCGATGACTACAACAACGCCATTTCGGGATGCATCACCGGTCCCGGAGCGGGCTCGGTTACGCCAGATGACGCATGTGCCATCTCTGACTTCGATCAGGATGGCGATGTGGACCTTGGCGATATGGCACTGATGCAGAAAGCGGCAGGCTTGTAAGCCGCCGGATTCGTCGATGCTGCTTATAAACGATAAGCCCGCGTTCGATGGTTTCGGACGCGGGCTTCTTCTGTCTTTCTCGAATTCGGTTATGCCTGTGGTTACGACTTGCGGACGTATTTGATTTCCATCGATTTGGCTTCGCTGCCATCGGGACCGGTAAAGTAGGTTTCCATGGTGTGGTGGTTGTCGTCCTGAAGGGTGATGACGGTTCGTTTGCGCATCGGTTTTCCGGTTCCGGGGTTGGTCATCTCACCGATCATCGTCCAGACCTTGCCTGTTTCGTCCACGCTTCCTTTCTCGGACTGCATGAACGTGCAAGCCGTGTCCATCCAGACGCCTTCATAGTGCTTGTCGACGGTGTTGTATCCCCAATAGCCGCGACCCTGAAAATCGGGGAACGGGCCTTCGTTGTCGTCGCCTTTGTAGATTTGCTTCAGGAAACGTCCGCCGAGTTCGAGTTCGTTCTCCATTTTTCCGGTGGAGACCATCGGGTCGCCCGGGCCCATCCACATCTTGACCTCTGCAGCGAATGTGCCCACGAATGGCTCGAATCGTTTGTGCGCATCTGTGACAGCGCCCATTTCCGCACACGCATTTTCGTTGCTCATGTTCTCGACTCCTCGTAGAAATTTGGTAGCTCAGCCCGGTCGCAATGACTGGGTATGTTAACAAGTCTGTTTTCAATTCAAAATCGTACCGGCCCGCCGACCGCTCGATCACGCCATTGAGTTGCCATTTTCAGCCGCAGAACTACGCTTTCCGCTAAGGGATCGCGTATCGTCATGCGGCAACGTTTGCGGAATTCTCAGAAATGACCGACCCAACGGACAAGACCAGAGATGTATTCGCCCATCACCCCCGCGATTGGCGAAACAACCACTACGTTTATCCAGTGATTTCTCGTCGAAGTCGTGGGCTTAGCATCGGCGTAAATCTAAATCCCGATCGAGCGTGCAATTTCGACTGCATATACTGTCAGGTCGATCGCTCGCTTCCCGTGACGGTCCGTGACGTCAGCATCGATCGCTTGCAGGAAGAACTCGGCGATATGCTGCAACGGGCGACGGACGGGTCCATCTTTGAACATGCGGGTTTCGGAAGCGTGCCGGAAGAATTGCGACGGGTTAATGACGTCGCGTTTTCAGGCGACGGTGAGCCAACCACTTGTCCAGAATTTGCGAGTGCAGTTGAAGTCGTTGCCACCGGCCTGCGATCGTATCAATTGCCAGATGTCAAGATTGTGCTGATTACCGATGCATGCTATTTAATGCGTGACCACGTGAAGCGCGGGTTGGCGCTGATGGACTCGTGCAATGGCGAGATATGGGCGAAACTCGATGCCGGTACTGAGGAATACTATCAGCTAGTCAATCGACCGAACTACTCTTTGGATCATGTTGTTCAAAACATTGTTGATGCAGCGAGCGTCCGACCAGTCTGCATTCAATCGTTGTTCATGCGCATCGATGATGTGGGACCAGGCGATTTTGAAATTGAGGCTTTCTGCGATCGACTGAATCACATCGTTGACGCTGGCGGAAAAATCAAGGAAGTTCAAGTCTACACGGTATCGCGCGACCCGGCTGAGAAGAATGTTTCGGCGCTGTCGGACGAAGAGAAAATCGGGATCGTTGACAAAACCAGACAAAGAACCAAATTGAACGTGGTGGGGTACTAATCGGAGAAGGGTAAGAATCCTGCGAAGACTGGTTGAGGCGAGGGGACATTGGTTTAGAGTGGCAATGCCGTCGATTTTCGACTGGCTTCGTTGACGTTTCAGACCCTCATATTGGTGGTCTCCCGCGTGTCGATCAGGATTTCGTCGATGGGTGTAATCACCATAATCATCAGACGTTTAACTCCCTAGGCCGGTATCTGATCGATGAACATCTTGATCAATTCCGCGACCCAACGAACCGCACCTAAAAATTCTACGTACATGACAGCCTCCCTGTATAAAAAGATAAATGAAGGCAGGTAAGGCTTTGGACTGTCATGTGCAGAATCGCGTACTGGAACGCTACTTTGACTATCCAATACGCATTCGATATCGTCGACGAAAGAACATGGCTTTAGATCGTTTGACAGCAATACAGGATGCAATGGTTGGCGCGTTTTGCTTTGGCTGGAAACCGGTAATTCTACCTTGCGAGTCGCGCCATTATGGGATGATGGAACGTATTCACTCCCATTGAACACATGGAAAATCGCACCAACTTGCATGCAAAAACTGGGAAGTAAGCCTTGAGACCATTCTGCAAAATCAAAGACCCGTCACGTTATCGGGCGAGCGATTGGGATTTGAATTCGGACTCTGTTGCGCGCGACGCCTGGATCGATATATTCGCGAATCACACCACGTCATTGTTGCAACATGCCAGCGAAAGTCTGGCACCGCCTTCGGCGAAAAACATGACTTCGTATCGAGACGCATATTTGAAATTGCTCGATGACGTCCGCCAAAATCCGAATGCCTACGCACCGCTGACCATCTATAAACTCTGCGAGCAGCGGGCAAAGATGATGCGCGATTACAACATTGGCGATCCGTACGACCGGGTCAAAGCCAACGAAAACCAAGCCGCCCTTAAGTTGCTTCCGTCGATCCTTGAAGCGGTCGACGAAGAGCGGGACGGGAAAGTGCCGGATGGGGAATGGCCGAACGGAAGGGTGGTCGAAATTCTCATTCGAGGTATCTTAGCCGGTAACAAATTCGACCTCGGCGCGCAGGCAACGATGGATCAGCACGCCACCGGGGGAATCGACTTTCGGGCGACGTTGAACGAATTGCCCAAACGCCCCTGGTTTAAGGACGATGTCGCGGTAATTGCCGATCGTCTGTCGCCAGGCAGTTGTCGGTATCGCAAGGCTATTTTCTTTGTGGACAACGCGGGTGGCGATGCGATTCTCGGAGCGATTCCTTTTTCACGTTACCTGCTTGCACAAGGTTGCGATGTCGTCCTGGCCGCCAACAGGGAGCCTGCCTTAAACGATATCCTCGTTGATGAATTGACGGCCGCGATTGAGACTGCGGCGAGTGCTGATGCACAATTAAGAACTGCATTTGATGAAAAGCGGCTTGTCGTCGTTGACAGTGGTTGCGATTGTCCCCTCATCGATCTATCGGGCGTAACGGCTGAATGCAATGAACATGCGTCGGATTGCGACTTGTTGATACTGGAAGGCATGGGGCGGGCGATAGAAACCAACATCGATGCGGTGTTCGACTGCGACACGATTCACCTAGCGATGATTAAAAATCCTTTGGTCGCGAAGCACATCGGGTGCGACATGTTTGATCTGGTGGCTTCATTCACACCGGCGGGGCAGAAGCCCACGATTATACAAGTTAAATAAGTCGGATTTGGCTATGTTTGTTCACCCACTGCGGCAGCCGGTAATTCGGAAGGCGTCATGACGGCAACGGTAATCACACCCGCGAGAATCATCGCCACGCCAACCCACTGACCGGGCGACAATCGTTCCTGAAGACTGGGTAGAAAATACGCCGCCACCGAGATGATGGCATACCCGCCACCGACCATGATTGGATAGGCGAGGCTGATCTGAAGCGATTTGGATTGCAGTGCGAACATATACAGAAATGCATTGCAGGCAAAACATATGAGACCGAGCAAGAGTATGGGCGAACCAATTATGAATTTGAGTGCGCCAACCGGTCCGTTGTCTCCGAGACCGCCAGCCTGAGTGCCGACCTTCATCGACAAATTGGCGACCGCGTTGAGCACCAGGGCACCGCACAGGGCAAGGATGTATTTCATCATTCACTCCAAGGGTTTGCTGGCATGCTTCTCAGGACTGCCGTACCTGCACAATCGATCGGCATTATGGGCCAACGGTTTTGACAATCAATCGCCGGAAGCGTCAAATAAAAACAATTGAGATTGTTGCATTGGGAGCAAGCCATTGATGGCGCGGATTTTGGGAATAGAAAGCTCATGCGACGAAACGGCTGCTGCGGTCGTCGTCAACGGATCCGACGTACAAAGCAATGTTGTAGCGTCGCAGGTGGACCTCCATCGCAAGTATGGCGGAGTCGTTCCGGAAATCGCTTCGCGGGCACACATCGAATGCATCCACAACGTCGTTCGCATGGCATTGACGGAAGCAAGTTGCAAGCCATCGGATGTCGATGCCATCGCCTACACCAGCCGACCCGGTTTGGTGGGTTCGCTCCTCATTGGCGCGACGGCAGCGAAGACTTTGGGGTGGGCTTGGCAGAAATCATTGATCGCGGTCAATCACGTAGAAGCGCACGCCGTCAGTGCCGCCATAGACGCTGACGCAGCCCCTTGGCCGGCAGTCGCGCTGGTGGTATCGGGTGGGCACACGTCGCTTTATCGAGTCGATGGGTTTGGGTCGATCCGTTTGCTCGGAGCAACCATTGATGACGCAGCCGGTGAAGCCTTCGATAAAGTCGCAACCATGCTCGGACTCGGTTACCCGGGCGGGCCCATCATCGATAAGGTTTCCGAATCGGGCGATCCCAAAGCCCATTTATTTCCTCGAACGTTGCTTGGGAGCGATTCGCTGGAATTCTCGTTTTCGGGAATCAAGACGGCAGTCCGCTACAGGATTCATGGCACGGGGCAAACGACCGGTGGGCTTGAGCAACTGAGCGAGCAAGGCGTCGCCGATATTGCCGCATCGTTTCAGCAGGCTGTTGTGGATGTCCTGGTCAAGAAAACAATGCGGGCTGTCGCCCAAAACGGTGCGGCCAACGTCGTATTGGGTGGTGGCGTGGCAGCCAACCGCTCGCTTCGCAAGTCTCTGGAAGCAGAGTGTCAAAACCGCAAGTTGGGATTCCATGCGCCAAAGATGGCCTATTGTGTGGACAATGCGGCGATGATTGCGGCGATGGGGTATCACATGTTTCGAGATGGAAAGACCGCTGCATTCGATGGCGACGTCTGTGCTCGATAACACCCTTGCCCAATGACGCAGCGGGCATCCTGAATTGTTGAAGCGTTTGCACGCTCGTCATACACTTCCCGCATGAATGAAGACTTGATCCGAACATTGCTCAATCGCGTCAAAGGCGGCGAATTGCCGGTGGCTGACGCCGTCGAAAGCCTTCGTACGCTTCCGTTTGAAGAGCTTGGTTTCGCAACGATCGATCACCATCGCGATTTGCGCTGTGGTGTTGGCGAGGTCATTTTTTGTCAGGGCAAAACGCCCGAGCAGGTTCGATCGATCTTCTCGGTATGTGCCAAACGCGGTGGAAACGTACTGGCCACGCGGGCGACCAAAGATGTTGCGCTTGGTGTGATCGAAGATTTTCCCGGTGCGGTTTTTGACGAACTTGGACGTACGATTGCGCTGCGCCAGGTTGAGGCGAATTGGTCCGACACGGAAATCACGATCGTGACGGCTGGCACGAGCGATTTGCCTGTTGCGCATGAAGCCCGGAACACCGCCGAACATCTCGACCAGCGCACGCGACTGATCACCGACGTCGGCGTCGCCGGTTTGCATCGGTTGCTCGCCCACCACGAAGTGATCACCGAATCAAATGTGATCGTGGTCGTTGCCGGGATGGAAGGGGCGCTGGCCTCTGTTGTTGGCGGGTTGGTGAGTTGCCCAGTCATCGCGGTACCGACAAGTGTGGGATACGGCGCAAGCTTTGGAGGGTTGGCTGCACTTCTGGCGATGTTGAATTCGTGTGCGGCTGGCGTCACCGTGGTGAACATCGATAACGGATTCTCAGCCGGTTACTCGGCTGCGATGATCAATCGTCGAATCAACGGTGTCTTGACAAAAAAAAATGCATCAAATGATCGTGGAGATCGTTCTTGAATCAGAAGCCGACCACGAGCATACCCAGAGTTCCTCAGCGACCGGCAGACAGCCACAAGGGCAGCGTCGGTCGCATTGTCGTATTCGGTGGTTCATGGGGTGAAGTCGGGATGGTCGGAGCGCCGGCACTGACGGCGAATGCGGCACTTCGCAGCGGGGCGGGACTGGTACAAATCGTCACCGAACCCGACGCAATGCCAATGGTGGCGACCCTCGCGCCCTGTGCGACGACCCGATGTCTCGAATCATCTGCCGATCTGTCAAAACTAGCGGTTGAATTCGGTGCCGACGTCGTCGCGATCGGACCGGGTATGGGAAATGCGGTCAGCGCCGATCAAATCTTGTCGCTACTCCAATCATTCAGTGGCGGAATTGTCGTCGATGCCGATGCCCTCAATACGCTTGCAACCGTCGGCGAATGGTTAGCGGCTTGGCCGGGCAATGTTGTACTCACTCCGCACCCGGGAGAATTCAATCGGCTGCTTGAAGGATTCGGCATGCCGCTATTGGGTGAAGGCGACAAAGCGAGCGAACGCGATCGGGCTGAATCCGCTAACGCCTTTGCAGCCGTCACAAGAACGACTGTCGTGCTAAAAGGCATGGGAACAATCGTCAGTGATCCCGAACAGTATTACGTCAATCAAACGGGCAATTCCGGAATGGCAACTGCCGGTACAGGAGATGTATTGACCGGTATGATTGCTGCGCTCGTGGGTCAAAAATTGAGCGCTACAGACGCAGCGATACTCGGCGTCTACGCCCATGGATTGGCGGGCGATGCAGCCGCTGCACATCAGGGACGGATTTCAATGACTGCCCTCGATATGATCGACGCGCTGGCTGAGGTGTTTTCGGATTTGTCGCACGACGGTAATCGGTAATTGAAATCAACCAATTTCTCGGCCAAGCACCCGCGCAGCTTCCATCACGTCTTTGTCGCCACGTCCTGAAAGATTGATCACGAGGATTTGATCCTTGGCCATCTCAGGTGCCAGTTCCATGGCGCTGGCGACGGCGTGCGATGATTCCAACGCCGGAATGATCCCTTCCGTTTCGCAAAGCGTGGTAAAGGCCTTCAGTGCCTGCTCGTCATCGACGTTGGTGTACTCTACGCGGCCGATCGAATGCCAATAGGCGTGCTCCGGTCCAACACCAGGATAGTCGAGGCCCGCAGAGACCGAATGAACCGGCATGGTTTGCCCGTCATCGTCCTGCAACACGAACGTCTCCATGCCGTGCAGAACGCCAACACGACCGGCAGACAACGTTGCCGCGTGAAGCCCCTTGCCAACACCGACGCCGCCAGCTTCGACGCCGACAAGTTTGACGGATTCATCGTCGATCAGCGGTGCGAATACTCCAGCAGCGCTACTGCCACCACCAACGCACGCGACGACGCAATCGGGCAATCGTTGATATTGATCGAGCATCTGCGCCCGCAGTTCGCGTCCAATGACCGATTGAAAATCGCGCACCATCAGCGGAAACGGATGAGGCCCCATGACGCTTCCGATGACGTAGTGCGTTTCGCCACAGGTGGCCATCCAATCGCGCATGGCTGCGTTGATGGCATCTTTGAGTGTGCGCTGTCCCGTTTCCACCGGGATGCATTTGGCGCCGAGCAGTTCCATCCGAAACACGTTTAGCTTCTGGCGGCGGACGTCTTCTGCGCCCATGTAGATTTCGCATTCGATGCCCAGTCGGGCAGCCGCAGTCGCCGTTGCAACGCCATGTTGACCGGCACCGGTTTCGGCGATGACGCGTTTCTTTCCCATTCGTTGGGCGAGCAATAACTGCCCCAGCGTGTTGTTGATCTTGTGGGCACCGGTGTGGTTGAGGTCTTCGCGTTTGAGTAGGATTTGAGCGCCGCGCAAACTCTCGGTCAAGCGCGGGGCGGCAGTCAATGCGCTGGGGCGGCCCGCGTATTCGATCAACAGTTGGTCAAACTCATTCCAGAATGAGTCGTCATTGCGTACGGCTAGATAAGCATCTTCGAGTTCCTTGACCGCGCCCATCAACGTTTCGGGAACGTACTGTCCTCCGAAATCGCCGAATCGCCCGTGTTTGTCGGGAAAGTTGCTTTCACACGGACTGGCCATCCGCTGGGTTGATTCTGATGTTGACAATGAATCCTGCTCTCGATCCCACATGATGGGCGGTTTTCGATACGATCTACGGACGCGACCCTTTGTTTGTCGGCAACGGATCTGCCAATGTGAATCCGTAGTCCGGTTGAGTGACACCCAGACTGACGAGCCACGCGAGCAGGTTGCGATACTTGGGATTTTGCGGACTGTTGAACACCACACCGACCGGTGTTGGATGTGCGGTATCCGGTCCAGTGGTTTTAGGTTGGCCAAATATCAAAATCAGGCTGCTGGGAGGATCGTCGCGATTGACCAAACGTTCGCCGTCTTTTTCGTACTCGTTGAGGGCCATGTAATTCGCATAGTGCAACTTGTCGTTCATAATCCGCTCATTGTACAGAACGAATTCGCCGGCATCGCGCCCACCGTGACAACGGGCTGTCGCGCACGAATTGAGAATCACGCCCGACACTTTCGGACTCTTGAATTCGCGAAAGATCGCAGGGTCGTCTTCGATGATGATGTCTGCTGAAAATTCATCGTCATATGGCTCTTCTTCTGTACTGGCCCGTTCCCACTCTTCGACTTTGCTCAAGATGAATTGCGCCTTGCGAACTGCCGGCCTCAAGCGGTTAAAGCCGGCTCGGTCTTTGGGAACCAGGTTTTCGCGCAATGCCAGATAGTTCCAAAATCGATCCAGTACTTTGTTCTTGAACTCGACCGGTACCCGTTCGGGTTGATTCAACAGCAATTCGTGGCGGCGTAGAATCCGAATTTCATCATTGGTCAATTCGCGAATGGGTTCGCCGCGTTTGCGTGGAACGCCATTGTTCGAAGCTTGCGGGTCGGTTGAGGCTGGGGTGTTCGTTCCATTGTTGCCCAGATAGCTCTTGGCCAACTCAAGGTAAACCGTGGCCATCGCATGGTCAGCGTCCAGGCGAAGGACGTAGTTGCATTGCTTCTCAAGAAGCTCCCACGCCTTCTGCTCTCGACACCACTTGGCGAGATTCATATGACCGTCAATATCGGATGGCTCGAGCGCTTGAAACTGGCGGCGGTATGCCAATTCGTCGTCGGCATGTACGGAAGGAACAAACGCAATCGCAAACGCCATGGCCGCGATGAATGCGAATGCCTTCAGTGGCGAGCTGGATGGTAGATCGAACAGACGGATTTTCATCGTTGCCTCTCCGTTTGCAACGTCGCAATATCATTTATCGAATCGTTTGCGCGAATCGAATCGCTGCACGTGTCATTACTATATGAGGCTCATTGGACCACATCAACAAAAAGCATCGCCACCTTGCATGCGCTTCAATCATGCCTTTATTTGTTCAGTATGCGGACCCTCTTCCGAAATGGCTAATCGCGAATGATTGCACGAACCGGACTCGCATCGAATCCGACCAGCTTGAGCGGCAGGGCAATCAACTCATAGACGCCTTCCGGTACATCGGCAAGTCTCAATCCTTCAAGGATGCAAATGTCGTTTCGCAGGCACGCCTGATGGGCTGGCAAATCCTTGGACGCAAACAAATCGACGCTTGGGGTGTCCACACCGATCAATTGAACACCGCGGCTGGCCAACTCATCGACGAGGCTGGGCTCCAATGCTGCGAAGTCTTCGTTGAAGTGATTTGAATCCGGGTGGGTTCCCGTTGCCAACAGAATTCGGGGGGCATCCAGTTTGTCTGGCAGAACTTCAATCCCGATTCGCACATTGCGTCGGGCGTTTACATGGATCACCTGGCATTGCCCAATGTACGGTTCCAGGGGGCGTTGATCGATGGATGGCGCGATCGTTCCGTAATGACTGGGAGCGTCGGCATGCGTTCCCAGGTGGACCGTCGCCCGAAGCGTCGAGAGTGTCAGGTTGTCGCCGTCGGCCATGTCCAAAAGGACTTCGCGCGAGACAGGCGTGTCGCCCGGCCAAACGGCAAGCTGCTCGGAGATGTCCGGCGAAAGGTCGTAGATCATGATCGGTTCGCCAAAAAGAACTAAAAATTGTAGAGAATTAGAATTTGTGACGCACTTCCCACAAATCCGGGAAGATCGACTTAAACAGTGACTGCTTTAGAAACGCAACGCCAAGCGAACCACCGGTGCCTTGCTTGTTGCCGATGGTACGTTCGACCATTTTGACGTGGCGGTAGCGCCATTCCTGTTGGCCTTCATCGTAATCGACCATCTGTTCAAACAGAATCGCGAGTTGCGGTTGCTCGCGATAGAGTTTAAGGATCCCCTCCTGAATATCCTTGTTGGGTTCCGTTGGCTTCGTAAGATCGCGGTTCAACAACTCAGCCGGTGTTGCGACGCCATGGTGTGCCAGGAATTCGTAAAAGCAATCGACCACCGTTCTTTCGTTCAAGCGCTTGACGAGCCTTGCGCGACTAGGCGAACTTTCGGGGACAAATTCAATCGTCTTGGCCCGCTTGTAACCCAGGACGAATTCCATCTCGCGAAACTGTGCCGACTGAAATCCGGACGCCTCTTCGAGACGATCGCGAAAACTCGCGAACGACATGGGTGTCATGGTTTCGAGAATGTCCAACTGCGACACGAGCGTTTTCATGATCGTGCGCGTTCGGCCCAACCGATGGATCGCGCCGTATAGATCGTTGTTTGAAAACTCGGATTTAAGGCGATCGAATTCGTGCAACAATTGTTTGAACCATAGCTCGTAGACTTGGTGAATGATAATAAACAGCGTCTCATCGTGTTCCGGTGGCTCGGAACGCACCTGCTGCAATTGCAGCAACTGGTCTACTTTCAGATACTCAGCGTAGTTCATGGGCATGGTGGTTTATCCGAGGGTCACGAACCAAGCGATCAGCGTAATGATTGCGACGGCGGCTGCAAGCGCGATCCGCCGGACGAAACGCCACTGCCGATTGGCCCGATCCAAAGCGTCCCGATAGGGGATACACGAGAAGGAAACCATCGAATAAAGAGGCAAGAACGATTTTGGAAAGAATCGATGCAGCGTTTGTTCGAGTTTTTTCTTGAGAAGAAAGATGCGTGATCCGGTGTGATCGCGCATCTCGATAAAATTAGCGACAGCCAGGTCCGCAAGCGCGTCGGTGTGAATCTTTCGCTTATCGAAATACGCGCTCAACGTTGCGGTCGAAATTCTTTTGCCCATGTTCTTTTGTTCGATTAACAGGTCGCCGAGTTTAGCGCAATCGCCGAATGCTGCGTTTGCACCCTGGCCATAAAAGGGAACGACCGCGTGGGCTGCGTCGCCCAATAGCGCCACTTTGTCTTCATGGTACCAAGGCGCGCAGCGAATGGTGACGAGCGAACTGGTCGGGTTTTCAAAGAATTCCTCGATCAAAGTCGGCATGAGTTTTTTGGCATCGGCGAACTGTTCTTCAAAGAATGCACTAACGTTCTGTTCATTTTTGAGCTTTGAAAATGCGGGACCGCTGTTGCTTTCAAACGCTAGAAACAGTGTGCATGTAAACGATCCATCCAGGTTGGGCAGGGCGATCATCATGTACGATTGTCGCGGCCAGATGTGCAGGGCATTGGGTTCGAGGGCGTGCGTGCCGTCGATGTTGGCTGGGATGCACAACTCCTTGTATCCATGTTTCAAATACTGCTGGCTGAAATCGAATCGTTCGAGGCGCTGCATCTTTTTACGAACGGATGAATATGCACCGTCGCATCCAATGACCAATCCGCGATTGCTTTCAACTTTGCTGTCATTCGATCGATGAACGAATGTTGCAACGCCACTGTCGAAATCCGTTCCCACGCATTTGTGATCGAAATGAAAATCTACGTTGGGTACTTCGTCAGCGGTTGCGATCAGCGCCATGTTCAAATCGGCTCGCGAGACAGAGTGAATAACGTCGTCGGCATGGGCACTGTAGGGCTGAAATTGTAGATGGCCTTCAACGGAATGCATCATCCTGCCGCGCATCGGTGTGGACAATTCCATGATGCGGTTGGTCAATCCAACTTGCCCCAACGCATGAAACCCTCGCGCCGAAAGCGCCAGGTTGATCGATCTGCCAGCCACCATGTCTTTGCCGCGTGGATCGGGGCGCGATTCGTAAACGCTGACCTCGAAACCGGCATTGCCCAATCGCGTCGCCAGAAGTGCCCCTGCCAACCCCGCACCGACAATCGTGATTCGTTGACCATTTGCCGCGTTACCCATCGACTTCGCCGCCTCCCGCTTTCGCCAGCACCTGGGCGAACCGCCAGACATCGACGAACGAGTTGTACAATGGAACCGGCGCGACACGAATCACGTTCGGCTCGCGGAAATCACCTACTGCATTGGCACGATGAAGCGCTGTGAACAATTCCTTGGGTTTATCCTTGGCTAGAATGGACAACTGGCATCCGCGCTCTTGAGGATCGCGCGGCGTGATGACCTCAAAGCGATCCTGCCCTTGTTGATCGATCAAGAATTCCAGATACCCGGTCAGGCGTTCGGATTTTTTGCGGAGCAATTCCATCGATGTTTGATTGAACAGATCGTAGGAACCACGGATGGCTGCCATCGCGAGTATGGGCGGATTGCTGATTTGCCATCCGTCGGCGGAATCGACTGGAACGAATTGCGGTTGAAGGTGCATTTTGAATCGCTGCTTCGGATCGTTTCCCCACCAGCCGGCAAAGCGTTTCAACTCGCGGTTCCTGGCGTGGCGTTCATGAACGAAGCACCCACCGACCGTTCCCGGACCACTGTTAAGATATTTGTAATTGCACCACACGGCGAAATCGACATCCCACTCGTGAAGTTTCAACGGGACATTGCCAGCCGCATGAGCGAGGTCGATGCCGATCAGGCAACCGGCGCGATGGGCGGCATCGGTCAACCGCTTTAGATCGTAAAACTGACCCGTGAAGTAGTTGACGCCGCTGATCATCACCAATGCGGCTTGCGAACCGTGCGCTTCGATTTGGTTTTCAAAGTCATCCATGTCGATCAGATGCTTGCCTTCTTTTGGACAAACTTTGACGAACGCTTGCTCCGGATCGTAACCGTGAAAGCGAATCTGCGAATCAACGGCGTAGATATCCGACGGGAATGACGGCCAATCGGTGATGATCTTGTAGCGCTGCGAAGTAGGGCGGTAAAACGAAACCAACATCAGATGTAGGTTCACAGTCAGGCTGTTCATCAGCACGACTTCGTTCGCGTTCGTCCCCACGATACGCGAAGCCGACTCGCGAAACTGTTCATGGTAGTCATACCAGGGCTGACGTCCGTCGAAGTGGGCATCCACGGCCAATCGAGCCCAGTCTTCCAATTCACGTTCGACGATCGGAGCAACGGTTTTGGGGAGCAAGCCAAGTGAGTTGCCTGCGAAATAGATGACCTCGTTGCCGTCGTCGATTTTGGGAATGCAAAACTGATTGCGAAATGATCGCAGCGGGTCGGCAGCATCCATCTGCTCCGCAAAGCTGCGGTCGGTCGAATCATAAGCCGTATTCGTGCGATGCTCGGCGTGCATTATCAAATGATAACCGCAAAAGATTGGCTTGCGAAGTACCTGCGAAGACTGACGACGTCTAGAGAAAGCGATCTCTGGAAACGCCCAAAAACTCCATAGCCGTTCCGCTCAATAGAAGTGATTTTGTATCGCCGTCAAGGTCGTCCATCGACTCGATGAGTTTGCCCGGCTCGGCCTCTCCTAGCGGGAATGGATAGTCCGAACCCAGCGCGATGCGGTTGGCCCCGGCAAGCTTGATGAGATAGCGAAGCACTTCGGCGTCGTGTACGAGGGAATCAAAGTAAAACTTGCCCAGGTACTCGCGGGGATTTACATCGTTGTCGATGGCGCACAGATCGGGACGACAGTTAAAACCATGTTCAATTCGTCCGATCGTTGCCGGAAACGATCCGCCACCATGCGCAAATGCCACCCTCAGTTTCGGGAGTCGTTCAAACACGCCACCGAAGATCATCGAACAAATCGCCAGCGACGTTTCTGCCGGCATGCCGACGAGCCAGGGCAACCAGTAGTTCGGCATGCGCTCCTTGCCGGCCATGTCCCACGGATGAACGAAAACGGCGGCTCCCAATTCCGCGGCGCATTCAAAGATCGGGAACAACTCTGGGGCGTTGAGATTCCAATCGTTGATGTGCGACCCGATTTCGATGCCTGCCAATCCGAGTTCGTTGACGCAACGCTCCAACTCTTTGACAGCCAATTCTGGCGCTTGCATCGGAAGCGTACCCAGCCCCACGAATCGCGAAGGGTGTTCTCGGACGATGCCAGCGATGTGGTCGTTGAGGATGCGCGAAAGGTCAAGTGTGTCTGCCGGCTTGGCCCAATAACTGAACATCACCGGGACGGTGCTCAAGACCTGCGCGGTGACACCTGTTTGATCACAGTCGGCAATTCTACGCTTAGCAGACCAGCAGTTGTCGTCGATGATACGAAAGCATTTGTCGCCGATCATCATGCGGGCTTTGCACGGTTCGTGGTGGTGCAAATGGACAAAGCCTTCATACCCGTAGCGTTCGACAAGATCGGGCCAGGTTTCCGGAAGAATGTGCGTGTGTAAGTCGATCTTAAGGGTGTTCACAGCTGATGGTGTAGCCATCAAAGTGGACGCTGTCAATCTTCACCGAACACATAGGGGGAAGAGGCGTTACATGCACACAAAACGAAGTTGTTACTGGACCAGAGTACATTCCCCACAATTAAGGGCGTCATTTGCCAAAACTGAAACGTATATTTTTCGACAGAGCGACTGGTCGAAGCGCGCCGAAAGGCATGCGCTGTAAGAGAACCCGCCCGCTCGAAGGGACACGCACGCAATTATGAATGGGGCAGAGCAAAATCCAGCGATCGCCGTATTGTCGCAAGACGACGGTGCCATCGAAAGCGCGATCAACGATCTGGATCAGAAAATCGCGACTTGGGTTGATGCGATGGACAAAGCCAGTGCTGCTTTGGCGCAGGTTGCCCTCGCTGAACCGGCGATTCGTGCAGAGTCCGATTCCTCGTCGAGCGCCGAGGCGTCGCATTCGGCACCAGGAGCAGAATCAAAACCGGTTGAAGTTGCACCGAAACCGGAAGGTTGTGCCGAAGCCCCGCTGGACAAAAGCGAGGCACCGGCCGAACCGGTATCAGGGATCGTGACGCTTCCGGGTAGCAAGAAATCGAAAAAGCCGAAACTCAAAGCCAGCCCGCGCAAGGGTGCTGCGAAGGATGACTCAAAACCAGTTGACGAATCGCCGAAGGCACCGGTCATACCAGAAAAAACCAAAGAGGAATTGGATGCGGAAGACGAAGCCTTGCTTGCCCAACTCGATCCGAAGGTGGCCAAATCGATCCGAATCAAGCGGCGACTTTCGCGGGGCAAGAAAAGCGTTCGAGAAATGATCAATGAGTTGAACAAGTAACCGTCGATCGTTGTCGCAAGGCAGGGGGGATTAACTGTGGGGACAGCAGTGGAACAGAACAAGAACGATCAAAATGCGCAGGGCAATCAGTCAACGCAGCAAGGTGAGTTTGACAGCCAGCGTATCGAAATGATGGGCCAAGACGTTGTCAGCGCGATGCGTGGCCTGCGTGAACTGCTTGACGCACGTGCCAAGGCGCTGGAGGCCTGTCGCCTGGCGCTGGCTGACGAATACAAAAGGCTCGACGAAGAGCGCTCGTCGTTCAGTGCCGAGCAACTCGAATTGTGCGAACGGATTGAGAAGCGTGAAGCTGAACTCGCTGGCCGAGAGAAAGAATACGAAAGTCTCAAGGCACAGGCCGAACAGCTTGCCGCAACCCAGAAGTCCCAACTTGAGGATCTCCGGCAACGCGACGAGCAAGCCAGCGTACGACTCGCCGAGATGGACAAGCAGGTCGAAGAGTTGACCAAACGCGAGTCGGCTGCCACGGCTGCGATGCAGCAAGTCGAACAGCAGCGGATGACGCTTGAAAAAGAACGCCTCGACTTTGACGAAGCCCGTAAGGAAATCGGGCAGGCATCGGCAACAGTTGAAGAGGCGAAATCGAGCCTCGCCGCCAAACAGCAGGAAATTGCCAAAGCTGAGCAGAGCATCGTCGCTCAACAGCAGCAACTTGTCGAACAGCAAAATGCGGTCGCTGCCCAAAACGCAGCGGTCGAGCAGGAACGGAAGGCAACCGAAACGCGGCGCATTGAATTGGAAAGCATCGCGCAGCAGTTGGAAGCCGGTCGTCAGGATTTGGCGTCACAGCGCGAGCAACTGGCAGCTTCGCAACAGGAATGGGATGTGAAGCTTCGAGAATTGCAGACTGCATCGTCTTCCTTGGCTTCGTTGCAAAAGCATCTGGATGTGGAGATCAACACGATCAGCGAGCAGACCGACGAATTGTTGCCGCAGTACGGGGTCACGCGAGAGTCAGCCAGTCAGGGGGCACCGGCAGACAAGGGTATGCCATCCGCACAGGAACAGGATGCCAACGAGTCTCTGGAACGGTTCCAGAAACTTTGTCGAGATGCGAAGCGCCGGGCCATCGGTTAGCAGACCGGCTGCACCGACGGATTGAATTGGAGACCATCATATGCCACTAAGACTCCTGGCCCGAAAGCAAAAGCCTGCGCAGAAGGCGCGGAACAAAAAGACGACCGCTGCGAATCAGGCCTTGGGGTTTGAGGCGGCAGAGCAGGTGGAATTTGAGAGCGACGAACTTCGCCGGTTCCTCCAAATCGGTCGCTTCGGTGCGATCGCAGCCAACCCGGATCGATGGCGCGGGCATCCGGAAATTCGTTCAGCATTGAAGCGGGCAAACGACGCGATCGACAACAAGTTTGCCTTGGTGCCCGAGGGAAGCGCGACGCTTCCGATGACCATCAACGATGCACCCGGTTGTCCGGAAATGGAAGTCGAAACGAACTCGTATGTGCTTTCCAAGCATCCGATCACAAATACCGAGTTTCAGCACTTTGTCGATTGCGGTGGATACGAAGAACTCGAATTCTGGCCGCAGGACTTGTGGACGCATTTGATCGATTTCGTTGATCTGACCGGGTCAGCCGGTCCACGGTTTTGGAAGGGCGGACGTCACAACAAGCTGTTGGCCGACCATCCGGTTGTTGGCGTCAGTTTTTATGAGGCACAGGCATATGCGAAATGGGCTGGCTATCGAATGCCGACAGAATCAGAGTGGCAGGTGGCGGCCAGTTGGCGGATTCGAAGCTCGGCATACATCCTGCGGCGGTATCCGTGGGGCGATGCGCTGGACCGTTCGCGCTGTAATATTTGGTCGAGCGGCATGGCGGCGACCGCACCAGTCAGCGCATTCAAAGCCGGCGACGCCCCCAATGGTGTAGCACAATTGGTTGGAAACGTCTGGGAATGGACCGACTCCGATTTGGAACTGACCGACGAACAGGATCGACCGATTGTCGGAGATATGTTGATGAAAAGTATTCGGGGCGGAGCGTATGACACGTACTTCCCCGCGCAGGCCACGAGTTGCTTCAGAACCGGTCTCGCCAGCCTGGTTCGCGCGCACAATGTCGGGTTCCGATGTGCGATGGACATCAGGGGTTAGCTTAAACGTACTGCACTGATCGTTCGGTGTGGTGCTTGGGAGACACGACGATGGCTACGACATACGCGCAGGCGACAACCTGCCTGATTTGCAACACAGAGAACACAGCCGAGGCGATGCTGTGTGGTTCGTGCTCTGCGCCAATGTCGATCGTTCACGACTCGATCGCGCAGCAACGCAACCCGCAGGTCATCACCATTGTTGGAGAAAGCAACGTCGGCAAAACGGTTTATCTGGGCTTCCTTTTGGACATGCTCTCGCAGCGGGCGGGCGAATTCAAAGCTGTACCGAAGGGGGCATACAGCGTCGACTTGCAGCAGACGGTCGTGAATTACATGGCTCACCGAATGTTCCCGCCCAAGACACCGATGGAACCGAACGAATGGTATTGGGCGTATTACCAGATATGCAAAATGCAGGAACAGAGTCAGCAGTGGTTCGATCTGGTTATGCCCGACATGGCCGGTGAATCGCTGGCGGCAGAAATCGCTACGCCCAAGACGTTCAAGGTCATCAACAGCCTGATGAATCAGTCGGAAGGGTTGATCGTTCTGATCGACGCGGCACAAGCGGCGAACGGTTCGACGCAGCCCGACTTCTTCGCATTGAAGATGATGAGTTACATCGATGCAATGACCGGAGGACAGCGGGAACAACGGGTAAAGACGCCGACGGCGATCGTCCTGTGCAAAGGCGACTACTGTCCGGAGGTGTTCGACGATCCGCCCCGATTCGTTGAAGCCAATCTGAACCGCGTCTGGAACATGTGCGAATCGCGTTTCGAGAACGTTGAGTTTTTTGCATCGAGCGTCGTTGGATCGCTCGGTTACGCAACCTCCGGACACGCAGACGATTATGTGGTTCCCGTTCCTTTGCATACCGCCTTGCGCGGCGTTTTGGAGCCGTTCGAATGGATCACCGACCAACTGTAAGCCAATCGTCGTCCGCCCGACCGGCTGGTTTCGTGTCGTCGAAGTTGCACTCGGCCGGCCAGCAAGTGTCGCCGGTTCCGGACAAACTCCCGTCAGCCGCAAAACCGATTGAAATCGA
This sequence comes from Alphaproteobacteria bacterium, assembly GCA_028285105.1. Taxonomy (GTDB): domain Bacteria; phylum Planctomycetota; class Phycisphaerae; order UBA1845; family UBA1845; genus UBA1845. The sequence goes on along the minus strand of JANQQE010000011.1, from coordinate 219,045 downwards.
GTGCGACCAGGCGATCTTCACTTCCCAGAAATCGCCGATGGGGGAGGGGTATCGGATCGTCGCGGCCAGTCCTGGCATTCGTCCTGATGAGAAAGCCGAGATCACCCGCCGATCGCCCTCGCACGGTGCGCTGGCAGGCGACTCGCCACAGAGCGAAGGGATGTTGGCTTATCCCTTGCCTTCAGGGCGATACTGCGTTTGTCATTGCAAGCATGATGGTGTAGAGCATACGGCGAGGGGCGGTCAGCGCGTGCGGACACACGCGGCGATTCTCGATCCGAAAGACTTTCGCAAGTTCGATGACAATCCGTTCTGGGTCGATCAGGCGCTGAGCAAGGTTCCGGTTGAAGCCGCTCGATCGTTTAATCCGACGATGGGGCGGTTGACCCTCAAATCGTCCGATCTCTACACGCCACCGAGACATCTAACCGCAGCGCCCGGCCCGGAGGTTTTCCTGCGGGTGATTCGTGCGCTGCTGGGCGATGAACCGTGTATTCTCGCATCCGTTCCGGAAACCCGCCCAACATTGCAATGGGCGGTGATGATGATTCCCTTATCGATGCGAGCGAGGCGCTCGTATTCGGTGGGCGTCAAGTTCTCGTTGACTCGCAACCTGTCGACGACGATTCTCCATCACGATCTGGAACGCGTCCATCAGATGGTCGCCGGTCAGAAAATCCAATGGCGCGATCTAAGCGTAGAGCAGCCGGTTCGACAGGATCTCTGTTCCGAATGGCTTGCATTCATCGGTCGTCGTGCCGATCAGGGACGACTTTTGGAAGTTGGAAGACTGACCCATCAGATGACGGAACTGGCCACACAGATATCGCTCGCCCGCGCCGCAAAGTTGTCGCTCGATCGCGATGCGGCTGACACTTGGGATCGGGAAGTGTTGATCGAGTTGCGCAATGAATACGACAAGTTTGCGCCACGCGATGATATCGAATCGCAACTTGCAGATGACATTCGCGGGTTCGTTGAGCAGCGGTTAGCCGCCGTCGAGGATGCACTTCGCAAAGAGGAAGAGGCCAAGAAAAGGTCCGCCGAGAATCAGTCCGAACTCACTCGGTTGTAGTCTTGCCACGGGACGCAGGCCATCGAAGTCTACAGATTTCCAAAGACGGGATGGTAATGAATTGTCCCATCCGAGTCTTTGATCGCACCAGATTGAAGCTCGAGAATCATGAACGCTCCATCGGGCACATCGTACGTGGACCTAATCCCGTGATGCGATGCCGGTTTGAATCCGAAACGTGGATAGTATTCCGGATGCCCAAGCACAACGACTGCATGCGCATTCAACTGCCGCACCGCTTCCAATCCACGCATCACCAAATTTGAACCGATACCCTGTCGTTGAAAAGACGGTACAACCGCCATCGGGGCAAGTCCCATCGCGTTGAATTCAGGATGCCCCTCCAGCGTGACAGGCGAAAACAGGATGTGTCCGACGATGGAATCGTCGATTGACGCCACCAACGAAATCAATGGGCGGGCGTGTTCTCGCAATTGCTCTACGAGATCCGCCTCTGCCGGTGATTCAAATGCGGCGATAATGACCTCACGAACTGCGACGTAGTCTTGATCGGTTTCAGGTCGAATGCGCATGAGTGACGGTGGTGGGGGAGGCTGGTTTGGAATACGCAAGCCAAACTGTAAAGACAACGCCCACGACAAAGATGATCGAGCAGATGAGTTGTGAGATTGTCAGTCCGCCAAATTCGCGGGCATTGTCGGTGCGGATGATTTCCAGCGTAACCCGATTGATCGGGTAGAGAATCATCGCCCATGCCAAGACTGTACCACAACGATACCTGCGCCAGAAAATCGCAGACAAAACGAAGAACAAAAGCACCAAGGCGATGAAGTCATAAAGCTGCGCCGGATGCACCCATGCCGTGTGCTCGCTCTTGGCAAGTTCGCGAAGGTCATGCCAAGTCGTCGCGCCCGTTTCCGACGTCGCATTGAGTTTCGTCAGATGTGCAGCAGCCGCCAGTCGCAATGCGTTTTTGTCCTTAAGAACTTTGGTAGCATCGGCATATGCTTTTGATACGGCGTCCAAATCCGATTTCCGAGGATCGCCTTTGCGTGCTTGGTTAAAGGCGTAAGCGGCTGCCCCCCAGTCCATTAACGATTTGTCGGAATCGATGTCGTCGATCGCGAGGATTTGCGGCGGGATAGGTTCCTTCTCTTTCGATTCCGGGTTAATCCATATCAATTCTTTGGGCACATCGCTGAGAGGCTTCTGCCAATCCTTGATGTAGAGGGGGCTGAAATAAGGGAATCGAATTGCCCACGCCAGGGATCGTTCGCCCGATGCCGTTTCGCAGGTTCCGCCCCAGCAGCAGCCAAACATAAGGCAACCGATTCGACCGATGCCCATTGCGAGAATCAAAGCGGGGATGGCGGCGTCCATGTAACGCAGGATTGATCGCTTCGTGATCCAGAGATATCCTAGAACGCTGACGACGCCAAGAATCACGCCGCCAACGATCTCCCGGCCGCCGAGAGATTTATGATTCAACAGGTACATTAATGGTCCGCCGATCAGACCACCGATCATTCCGATCAACGTCAAGTTGACCATCACGCTCGGATCGAGACCGGTAAGGCGGGCTCGGCGTCGAGCGATGAATAGGGCGATGACGAAACTCAGTCCGACGACAAAGCCCCAAGTGCGAATCGGGAAGTTTATGCCGGGGATGGTCCAAAGATGCGGATGCAAGATTCCATTCCATTTGCTGATCGAGATTCCTTCGCAGTTCGTATCGTAACCGAGTTGGCCGCAATTGGCGATGCTCTTCTCGTTGACGTGGAAGCGATGGATCGACTAGAACACACCAATGAAGCCGCTCCGCATCCTCGCATTTGAACCATATTATGGCGGATCGCATCGGGCATTTCTCGATACGTGGGTCGCATCGAGCGTTCACGACTGGGAATTGTATACGCTGCCAGCCAGGCATTGGAAATGGCGAATGCGGGGTTCGGCGATCTGGTTGGCAAGTCAGCTTGCGGACGCTCCGGCGGGGCGGTTCGACGTGCTGTTCACCTGCGACATGACTTCGGTTGCCGACCTGCGAGCCCTGTTACCGGGTAACATTCGCAACATCCCCATCGTTTGCTACTTTCACGAAAATCAGTTGACCTATCCGCTGTCGGATCATGACTGGCAGGACTATCAATTCGGATTCACGAACGTCACATCGGCTTTGGCGGCAGACGCGGTGTGGTTTAACTCAAATGCCCACATGCATGCGTTTTTGTTGGCCGTCCGACAATTGCTGAGAACCATGCCCGAGAATCTGACTGCCGATGTGCTTCCAGGGATCGAAGCGAAATCGAGTGTTCAATATCCCCCGGTGGAAATACCGCCGAAATCAGATTTACAAAAACTGAGTGGGGCGTTTGAATCTGACTCCAATACCAAAGACTCAGATGCCAGTCTGCGAATCCTCTGGCCGCATCGGTGGGAGTATGACAAGAATCCAAAACCATTCTTTGACGCCCTTTTGAAACTCCACGACTCAGAAATCGACTTTGAATTGGTCCTGCTGGGCGAAACCTTCCGAACCGCCCCGCCAGAATTCAAATCGGCTCTTGCCTACTTGGAATCACGCATTCACCATGCCGGATTCCTCCCGAAACGCGAAGACTATTGGGCATTGCTTCAATCTTGCGATGTGGTGGTCAGTACGGCGATCCAGGAGAACTTCGGCTTAGCCGTCGTCGAAGCCATGCTGGCCGGCTGTCATCCGCTGTTTCCGAACCGCCTGAGCTATCCCGAACTGCTTGACGATCGTGCTTTCGAACCGTGTGCCGATCGGCCATGCTTCTACGAAAACGACGGTGATCTTCATCGAATTCTTACGCAGCTTTGCAGTCCAAGAGTATCAGCTGGATTGCGCAGTCATGGCCAATCACTTCGAAAGAGCCTTTATCACCGATTCGGCGCCGACCACCAAGTCGCCCGTCTGGATCAAGCACTCTCCAAGCTAATGCCGTAGGAATACCGAATTGCAATCAAGGCGGCCCGGAAGCAACGCCTGGACACTGACAACCTCAACGCTGCCTGCCCGCGACCAGGACAAACAATACCCCGCCTAACGATTGCAACCAAGGGCATTGCCCGCAAAGAGCAGCAGTTCTTAAGACGGATTCCGTCATCCAAAACCGGCTCAGTGGAACGTCCGATAATATATATTATGTTGCGTTTGAGGTGGGGCGGTCAGAAGATGCGATTGCGCGCGATTCGTGACCTTGCACGATACTAGGACGATTGTTCGTGCTGAATGCCCTTCACGCCGATTCAGAAGCCTTGCACCTTGTTTTCGCTGGATGGCCTGACAGAACGATCTGATCGGTGGGGTTTATTCTTTGATGACCGTTCCCCTGCGCACAAACGAGATGCCCTGATCGCGTGTGGTATCGATCATGACGGTCTCAATAATGGGATCGGGGACGGGGTGGCTGGCGGTCCATTCGACGAGAAAGTTCGCGCCGCTGCCACCGGTCTTGTCTGAGCGTGCGACGAGAAACTCAGCCGTTGCCAGGGGGCTTAATCGGCGGGGCTTGGTCAGGTGCGATTTGACTTGGCGACCCTGGGTGTCGAAATATCGGACCGATTGAATAACGATCTCCTGATCGACACTCGTGTTTCGCACGCTGAGCGTGACGGTCAGAAGGTGAGGATCGCCGTCTTGATGATACACGTGTGAATAGGCTGGAACATAGACGGTTTGCCCCTGAACGACTTGATCCGTCGAATGCGAAGATTCCGGGGATTGCGAAGGAATCTCAACGTGTGCATTGAAGCTTAGTTGTTCCTCAAAGGTATCCAAGCGCGAGTCAAAATAGCGGCCGTATACGAAAAGCGTGATCGCCCCGGTGACTAAAATCACCAGCATCACGACCAAGGCACGGCGAAGGAACAGATCGACTTCGGTTGAAGGGTCTTTGTGCATCTCGCCTCAAGTTAGCGCTGGCTGAGTTCGGCTTTGTCGAGAATCGCGGACTTGCCGCTTCTGCGGTTCAGTCCGTATACGAGCAGGCGTTCGGTCGTGTTGTCGACCAAGTAGATCAATTCAGCATCTCTGGTCACTCGCCCGATGGTGACCGTAAACGCCCCGCCATAGCTGCTGACATTTCCGGCATATGCTGGCTTGGTAGCGGCTGACCCGGTCAAGATGACACCAACCGTGAGAATCACGGCGGTGATTGTCAAAAGACCAATGGCTAGATTTTTTGTGTTGGAACTCATATCGATAACCCTTTTGGTTCAATTGCATGCTTTATGTTTTTTAAACGGAATTCGCATGGACGGTACATCTGCGGATTTCCTAACGACGGCCGAAGTCCATGTTCAAGTTTCGCGAATCAGTATGCTGGAGTTTGGCGCCGGCTTTTGTTTCGCGCGGTACGAAAATATGCATCGTACCCAGGGGCACATTGATGACTGCAAGTGCATCGTAGTCTTCATGGATTTCGACGGTGGCCATCAGAAAGTCGCCTGCACGCCCGCCACGGGCCTGAGCGTTGGCAATGGGCGGATCGTAGCTGGCCAGAATCAGAACAGCCAAAAGAAACAAGTTAAGGCCCACAAGCCCCACGATGATTGATTTCTTGTTCATATTGGTACGTCTCCATTATCTAGCTGGCTGTGCGGTATTGCGCAAACCAATTAATCCTGGTGAGATCGCTTGGCGTTTTTGAACAAGATTGCCCCACATAGGATAAAAATTCCAATCGCTGCCACCCACTGCCACATTGGCTTCACATCAGCCGGCGGAGCCATCGGCTTGACCTCAGCGAAAGCAACCACAGGACTTGCAAAGGCACACACCACACAAAGGAATTGGAAAGCTCTGCTCATTCGTCGCATGGGTTCTGCGCTCCGTTGTACGAAAATGCGATCTTCGACCGCATCTTTAAGTTTCATGGCCAATCGCAAATGCACAGGCAGGCAATTGGCGATCGCCTACACAAATTATAGGCACGCGCCCGACGCTCGCAAACTGTTGTTTCCGGCGAGTGACTGAATGGGTTTGGCCATCGCTTTGAATTGTTTGATGGGAACCGTCACGGTTTCCCATTTTTCCGAGCGATGCCTACAGGCGTCCTTGTATTCGTCAAGTGTGACGCACATAAAAGCGTATATCTGGTCCCTGAATGGGTGAAGATGATGCGTCGGAAGTCGCGAATCCATTTGTGTGATGTGGTAAGCGAAGACCAGCATCGCCAGAAATCCTTCGCCGAATGTGGATTGCCACTGTGTCAAACCGTCGAGGTCGTCGCGGGTGATCCAGTTTTCCCAGTAGCGTTTTTTCCCGTCGTGGTCGTATGGGAATTGTCGGCCTTTGATATCCACCAAGCCGGTTCTTCCGCCGATACCGTATACAAGGAAATCGAACGACTTCACACGATTGCCGGAAAAAATGGCCTTCCGTTTTTCATCCACTGCCACGTAAGGCTGACCGCGCGACCGAAGGTAGTCTTCAAAAGCGGCTTCGTAATGGATGTGGCGACGTGTCATCCCCTGGAATCCGTTTCAGAATTCAGTACGTGTTTCACAAATCGGAACCTGTTTCACAATTCGGTCCAATCCCGCATTTTGGATTGCCCAGAAACGTGTCGAGCGCGATGGTGGATTGACTGGAATTGACCATGTCTTTTACACCTATCGTTTGCGACGATTCAAAATCCGCTTCTACAATAACCACCCGCGCCGCATTTCGCGAGGCGGCTTGCTTGAATTGTTTGCCAACGCCCTGCCGCATATACGAAAACGACGCAGAGAATCCTTGCTCGCGAAGTTTGGCAGTGATTCTCAATACCGCATTGAAAACCGATGGGTCGGCATCGATCACGAAGTAATCGAGCAATTGCGACTCTGACGGCAGGCGATCGAATTCTTCGAGCAAATCGGCAATCACCACATCGCTCGTTGCAAATCCAACCGCACCAACCGACGGTCCACCCATGTTTTCGATGAGTTGGTCGTATCGCCCCCCACCCCCGACCGCACGGCGAAGCCCCCCCTTCCCGAAGGCTTCGAATACGACACCGGTGTAGTATGCCAAACCACGCACCACACCCATGTCGAACCGACAATAGTCTATTGCGCCAAACGCATCGAGTAACCGAAGTACATTGCCAACGCGATCGCAGCCGTCCATCGATGCGCCCGACTCTTTGAGAAATGCTGCAATCGAACTCAACCCTTCGATGCCGGACGAATCGCCAAAACGCTTGAGCGATTCTTTTTGATCCGATTCGAGTTCAATCTTATCGAGCAATTCTTTGAAGGCCTCGGGCTGTAGCTTGTCGCGCTTGTCGAGGGCTGCATAGACCGCTGGCTGTTTTTCATCCGGAACCTTTGCAGCTTGCAACAACGCTGCAACAATTTCGCGCGAGTTCAGTTTGATTTCCACCTGTTCGGGAGACAGGCCCAACGCGCGAAAGAAATCGACCAGCACAAAAATACACTCGGCATCAGCCAATTCACTTTGCTCGCCGATGATGTCGATGTTCCACTGAAAGAATTCGCGAAGGCGACCCCGCTGCGGACGTTCGGCGCGACACAGTCGGGGTTGCGAATACCACTTGATCGGTTTGGGTAGCGAGTTGACGCGGGCGGCAACCATGCGGGCGAGTGTCGGCGTCATTTCGGGGCGAATCGCCAACTCGCGCCCGCCGCGATCCGTAAAGTGAAAGAGTTGGTCGACGATTTCATCACCACTCTTGACACGATACAGGTCTAAGTTTTCGAAAATCGGTCCGTCGTATTCAACGAAACCGTTGCGCCTGGAAACGCGATCCCATTTGCCCATGATCCAGCGGCGCAGATCCATCTCGTCCGGATAAAAGTCGCGTGTGCCTTTGGGTGATTTGAATCGCATGAATCACTTTTGTCTGGGTCGAAATGCTCTCAAAAACGCAGGACCGACATCATCGCATACGAATCTTTGCGATGCTTCAGATTAAGGAGTCTCTATCGTTTCGGTGAAGGTCATGCGGTTACCCGCAACATCGTAAATCGAGAACTCCACCTCGGTCGTTCCCGTTGGATTAAGTTGGTCGCCGCTGGGCAAATACGCCACCCACCTTGAGCCGTCGGCGTTTTCTTCCGAAATCTCAAAGCCAACTCTGGGCGGTCTGTTTTCGAAGACACTGACCAGTCGATCGCCTTCGCATCGAAATGTCATCTTGCCTGTACCCAAATCGTAAGCGTGTTCAGGTTTGAGTAGTTTGAATCGGACGACGCTTTGATAAAAAGACAGTAGCACGTTTGCGCTGGCCACACGCTGGTCGGGTTTGTTGTATGGGCTTTCGGTTTGCAGCCACTTTCCAGCGATCTGCATGAAGTCGCGGTCGTCTTGGGTGGAAAATGCCGAAGCAACCACCTGAACCTGAGCGCCATCTTCGACATCAGCGAATTTGTATTTGGCGCGAAATCCACCAGCGTCATCAATCTCAGATTCGACCCGGTCGCCACCAATCAAGAACGCGCAATAGTCGGCGATGCCGTTTGCACTAACCGAATCATTGCTGAGCGGTTTCTTCAATACGAAGCTGAATTCAACCGTTTCGCCGACGTGGATTTGCTGACGATTCGCGATCGACCACTTTCCTCCGTCGGTGCCTCCCGACGATGTTGCCAACGATCCCGAAAGGCAACCGCCAGTTCCGATCAAGACGCTGCAACAAGTCAGGACGGACCACATTCTCGCTTGGGTTGACGAGTTAGTCATGTCGGAAGAGTACCTTCAATGAAGCGATTGAACTGGTAGCCAGCAATCCTTTGGAACCGCCCTTCCGCGCGCCGTTCTTTCGGGCTCTTGGTTTCGGGGGACTGTCGAAAATGCCTCGTTTGCCGATTTGCTCAACGGCATAATCCTGCACATCCTGCGGAGTTCGAAGGATGATATCGTACTGGTAGTCGCCACCGGAATAATCGCATTCGCCTGCATCGTACTCGCGGCAGATCATCGGACGTGTTTCATAAATCCCGCACATATTGTCGGGCTGGAGGTTTTCGCAGTCAGCCGAAATCTGGATGTACCAGTCGCCGTCCTCGACAAACACCGAAATCCCCTTGTGCATGACGTACCAGCGCATGTCGTCAAAATCGCGACGGTCCGTCGGTTCTTCAATCGGAAGCGCGATATAGCGACAGCATGCCCCGGTACAATGTTCACATAAAATCGAACCCATGAGTCAAAATTCCGTTTAGCGTTCGCAATCCTTGCCAGGTTCCCGCGGTTTGCGGATCATACATGTGTAGGATTATAGAAGTGAACGCGACGCGATGCCAATATTCAATCGTTCTCAATTCGTTCGGCGTTGTGTGCGATGGCGTTGTGCTGTGAGTTGGCGATGTGTTGTGAGATGGTGAGGCATGCGAATCATCGGTGGGCGATGGCGCTCGCGAAAAATCAAGTGGCCACAGAGTGGCCAGACCCGCCCCATCACCGATCGGGTGAAGTCGGCGCTCTTCGATATTCTGGGTTCGTACTACGATACGCCCGGTGAATTGCCCGCGATTCAGGTGGCTGACGTTTTTGCGGGTGGCGGATCGATCGGTCTGGAAGCGTCGTCGCGGGGGGCTGCACGGGTTGTGTTCTACGAGCAGGATCGACGGGCAGTCTCGGTTCTCAAGAGCAACATGGAGCAGTTGCAGATGGGGGCTGAGGGAGCCATCGTCGCGACGAATTTATGGCGCAAGGGTATCACACTGCCAACAGGCATGGGCAAACACGATCTGGTGATGCTGGACCCACCCTTTCCGATGACGAAGGATATATCATCGGGATCAAGGATGGGTGTCCTGCTCCAACGATTGCGACAAAACGATGTTGTCAACGCTGACGCCCTGCTCGTGTTTCGACATGAACAGTCCGTGGAGGTGACCGATCAGCTTCCTGGCGATTGGCACTTATTCGATCAGCGCACGTATGGCCGCAACGTGCTGTCGCTGCTTCGCGGGGAAGATGTCGATCGTGAACCGGCATGGAAAGAACATCTGGAATCGAAAGTTGAATGAATCGCGAGAGAGACGCCAATCCGAATACTGCGTATGAAGCTGCCAAGGCGATCATCGTCGTCTTGAAGGACCAGGGTCATCAGGCCCTATTTGCTGGCGGGTGCGTTCGCGATCAACTCCTGGGCAAGACGCCCAAGGACTACGATGTCGCAACGTCTGCTACGCCCGACGATGTGTGCAAAATCTTCAAGCGGACGAAAAAAGTCGGAGCGCAATTCGGCGTTGTGCTGGTGTCGCACCGAAGGCAGGAGATTGAGGTCGCAACATTTCGATCCGACGGCGAATATCGTGACGGCCGACGCCCCGACACAGTAACATTCACCGATGCCGAACACGACGCCCAACGGCGCGATTTTACGATCAATGGCATGTTTTTCGATCCGGTCGAAGACCATCTCGTCGATTACGTCAATGGCCAAGCCGATCTGAATAAACGCATCATTCGTTGCATTGGAGATCCGTCCAAGCGGTTCGCCGAAGACCATCTTCGACTCTTGCGGGCAGTGCGGTTCGCAGCGAGGCTTAATTTTGAAATTTCCCCAGAGACGTTTGCGGCTATCCAGGAGAACGCGGAACAGGTTGCTTCCGTGAGTCCCGAGCGCATTCGAGCAGAGTTGGTTTTGATGTTGAATTCCACAAGTCGGGCGAATGCGTGGGCGATGCTTTGCGAGTCAGAGCTTTGTAATCACATCATCGGCAATGTCGTATGGACAGAAGACCAGCAAGCCGCCGTTGGGAATATCCTCAGAAATTTGCCCGAATGCACGACGGTTTCCTTGGGGTTCGGAGCGATTCTTTCCCCTTTATTCATGGGCAAAGCGATTCTCGCGAAAAAGGCCAGCCGTGCGCTGCGTTGCAGCAACGAAGAAACGGATTCCGTTTGCCAGTTGCTCGAATGGTGTGACCGTATCGAAAGCGATCAAGACCTGGAGTTGGCTGACATCAAGAACATGTTGGCATCGACGCACTTCGACGACATCTGCACTCTCGTTCAGGCAAGAGGGCGTGTTGAAATCGATTCGATTCGACACCGCGCAAGTGGAATAACGACCCAATGCGCCGCTCCCCCACCGCTTCTCGATGGCGCATTTTTGCTTGATCGCAACATCCCGCAAGGACCGATCTATCGCAAGGTCCTGGATGTCGTTTACCGCGCGCAGCTTAACGAAACGATTGCATCGGTTGCGGAAGCTGAAGCGATCGCGATTGCGTTGATTGAATCTGATTTGAAATAGACGATTGGATTTTGACGGACTCAGGTGCCCATTGCGCGGATGCGTTCTTCGATCGGGCCAATCTCGGTGATGCGCAGTCCGAAGTTCTCGCCCACCTTGACAGCTTGCCCTTTGCCGACCGGCCGGTTGCCGACGACGAGATCGAGTTCGGCATCGCTGGATCTGGAGAATTCGATAATCGAACCAGCTCCGATTTCGAGAATGTCGCGCATGGGCATGGTTCGCTCAGCGAGATGAACAATGATCGGTACCTGCAAATGAAACAGCTTTCGCATCTCCGGGCTGAGTTTGGACAAGTCGATCTGAACAGGTGCGGGCGCAGACGTGGGTGGCGATGCCGGCTCATCCATCAGATCCGATGAAGAGGCCATCAGTGAATCGATTTCGTCTTGTTCGAGAATCGACATTTCGAATCCCAACCCGGCGCGCAGCGCAACCAATGCGAAGTGAATCCAAGCAACTGCCAGTATTCAGCAATCTGTGTTAGGTTTATCGGCGGAGGGTAAATCCGCCTTGAGGATGCAGCAACGGGTGAATTCCAAGCCGGAACGATACGGCATCTTCAATAACCGCTTCCGTTCTGTCAGCAGGTGTTCAGTGAGAGTGGATCGAGCTTGCGAGGTGTGCAACCTACGGCTGATATTGACCAAGCAGAATCGATGAATTGTGCCCACCAAAACCGAACGAATTGCTCATGGCGTAGTTGATCCGCTGGTCACGAGGCGTATTGGGCACATAGTCCAGATCGCAGCCCTCGCTCGGAATTTCAAGATTCAGCGTGGGGGGGAGCGTTGAATTCTTCATCGCCAAAATTGTGGTAATGGTTTCGACGCCACCGCTGCTGCCCAAAAGGTGACCTATTGAACTCTTGGTGCTGCTGATGGCGACGCTTTTCGCCTGTGCACCGAAGGTACGCTTGATGGCCGTTGTTTCAGCCAAATCGCCAAGCGGGGTACTGGTCCCGTGGGCGTTGATGTAATTGATATCGTCAACGTTGAGACCTGCTTGTCGAAGCGCTTGCTCCATCGCCACGGCTGCCCCCTCGCCGCTTTCTAGTGGCTGGGTGATGTGCGTTGCGTCGGAGGTTGCCCCAAATCCGAGGACTTCCGCGTGAATCGTCGCGCCGCGGGCTTTGGCGTGCTCAAGTTCTTCGAAAACCAGAAGTCCGGCCCCTTCGCCGAGAATGAAACCGTCGCGGTCGCGATCGAACGGACGACTCGCGCGCGTGGGATCGTCATTGCGGGTACTCAAGGCCTTCATGGCGGCAAATGCACCCAGACCCAGCGGGGTCAAGGCTGCTTCAGAACCGCCGGTGAATACCAAATCGCATTCATTATGATGGATTGCGCTGTATGCATCTTTCATCGCGTGTCCTGCGGACGCGCATGCGGTGCCAACCGTCGTGCTGATGCCTTGAAGATTCTGCTCAATCGCAACGTTGCCCGAAGCCGCATTGATCATCAATTTTGGAATTGTGAATGCAGAGATACGGTCTGGTCCTTTGTTGACCAAACGCAGATGCTGCTGCTCGAACTCAAGCAATCCGCCGATGCCCGATCCGAGAATAATACCCAATCGACGTGGGTCGCCTGAATATGCCTTGGGATCGAAACCAGCTGACTTGGCAGCCTCTCGGGCGGCAACGATCGCCAACTGTGCAAAACGATCGATTCGCTTCGCCGACTTGCGATCAAAGTGATCCTCTTCGCGATAGTCTCGGCACTCGCCGCCAATGCGAACTTCAAACGGAGATGCGTCGAAGATCGTGATATCACGAACACCGCTCTTTCCGTCCAGCAGATTCGACCAGAACGTATCCACGTCCATGCCGATGCTGGTAACAACTCCCAATCCGCTGACGACTACACGACGCTGCGACATATCGATCCGTTTCTGAATGCCCGACAACCGAGCCAATAAACAGAATCGAAATCGGTCCGCGCAATCAAACTTGCGCTCTAAACGATTCCGATTCTTTCAATTACTAATTACTTATGACGAGCGCGCCGCCATCTGCTTTTCGATGAAATCCACCGCAGCGCCAACGGTCTGAAGCTTCTCAGCCTCTTCGTCCGGTATGCTGGTGTCAAACTCGTCTTCAAGTTCCATGACCAATTCGACCGTGTCCAGCGAGTCGGCATTGAGATCGTTTACAAATGAGGTCGCCGTGGTGATTTCACTCTTATCGACGCCCATTTGCTCGCTGACGATTTCGCATACCTTCTCTTCGATTTCCTCACGAGTTGCCACAGAAAGTCCTCCGACATTTAAGTCAGCCGATTGGCGTCGTGCCAAACGAGCTTTATAACCTGTAGGGGTTCCGTTGATCCCCTTTCAATTGTATGACGCACACACTCAGTTGTCGTAGGCCAGCGTCGCAGGCAGATACCCGGGAGACAGCCCCAAACCGAGTTCGCGGTGATCCTAGCCTGCTTGTGTCAAATCCGCAACCATTTGCGCTCTGCTGAAGCCCCTAAACGGGCATCGAATGAACCCCGGTCCAGAACCCTGAGCGCGACCTGAAATTACATGTGAAGTCCGCCGTCTACAACGAGGACCTGACCTGTGATATATGATGCCGCCGGCGATGCCAGGAACCCCACCGCTTCGGCGATTTCTTCACCGCTTCCGAATCGCTTCATCGGGATCAAAGGCATGACCCCTTCTTTGACCTTTTCAGGAAGGACATCGGTCATGTCCGTTTCGATGAATCCCGGTGCCACAGCATTGCACGTAATTTTGCGCCGTGCCAATTCTTTCGCTGCCGACTTGGTCATTCCGACCAGGGCTGCTTTGCTGGCGCAATAATTCGCTTGGCCGGGGTTGCCCATCAAGCCAGCGACGCTGGAGATGTTGACGATTCGGCCATACCGCGCCCGCATCATGTGCTTCGTCGCCGAACGCATCAATCGAAATGCCGACCGAAGATTCGCATCGATCACCGCGTCGAAATCGTCGTCCGACATGCTGGCAAGCAAACCGTCGCGGGTGATGCCGGCATTGTTGACGAGGATGTCTAAACGGCCGTGCTTTTCTGCGACATCTTCGACGCATTTTTCGCAGGCGGCAGCGTCGGTGACATCAAGTGTCGCCGGGATAACCTCGCCAGCGAATTCGCGCTGTTTGGCTTCTTTGGCAACCTCTTCAAGCTTGTCGAGCGAACGGGCGCAAGCAACGACCGAAACGCCCTTCTCCGCAAATGCGAGACTGATGGCCCGTCCGATACCGCGACTTCCACCGGTCACAATCGCCACTTGCCCTTGCATGTCCATCGTCCAACTCCTTTTATCATTGCCACCCGTTTTGACACTGCCCGTCCTGCGGGCCATCGCAAACCTGCGACGCAATGCCTACGAGATGCCGGCGAGATTGTGTTCCTTGATGTCTTCAATCTTGCCAATGTTGACGGTGCGGGCGCTCTTGTCGATCTTGCGAACCAGACCCTTGAGAACGCGATTGGGGCCGATCTCTGCAAAAGCCTTATAACCGTCGGCGATGAGTGTCTCGACACAGTCCTGCCAACGCACTGGCTGGGTGACCTGAGCGACGAGGAACTTGCGAATCGACTCGGGATCTTTGTGGTATTCGCCAGTAACGTTCGACAACACGGGTATGACAGGCTGTTTAATTTCGACGCCGGCCAGCACTTCCGCCAGTCCGTCCGCCGCCGATTGCATCAGTGGTGAATGAAAAGCACCCGCCACCTTCAAAGCGACAGCACGAAAACCTTTTTCGGATGCAATCTCAACCGATCGATCACACGCTGCCCGATCGCCTGAAATGACAATTTGGCCCGGGCAGTTGAGGTTCGCTGGGCTCAAGACGCCGCCCTGCGCTGCTTCGTCGCAAACATTTTTTGCTTGCGTCTCGTCGACTCCGATAAGCGACACCATACCACTGTCCGCAGCGTCAGCCGCCGCCTGCATCAGCTGACCGCGACGATGGACCAATCGGACGACATCGTCGAATTCGAGGCATCCAGCATGATACAGCGCCGAGTACTCGCCCAGACTCAACCCCGCAGCGGCTGAAAACGTCGAACGGACATCGATTTGTTCGCCGAGCGCCTCGAGAAGCGCGATGCTGGTTACGAGAATTGCGGGCTGTTGTATGTCCGTAGGTTCAAGTTGTTCGGGGGTCCCTTCAAAACAGAGCGCCTGCAAGTCGAACCCGACCAACTCATTGGCTTTGGCGTAAACCCCCTTGGCGTTTGAACTCGCATCAACGAGGTCCGCTCCCATGCCGGACAACTGTGAGCCCTGCCCTGGAAAAATGGCTGCCTTTTTTTGCATAACGTCATTCTCTGCTTCGATCTTAAAACCGCGCTCGAATTCGGCGCAATGAATTTCGGATTCGCAATCAGACCCGAACTATCATGACCGCCCACGTCAGGCCCGCTCCAAACGCAATCATCATCACAAGACCACCGGGTTTGACGCGACCATCCCGCCGGGCTTCATCAAGCGCCATCCCAACCGATGCTGCGGATGTGTTTCCGTAGCGATCAATATTGACGACAAATTTTTCCATCGGAAGCTTCATTTTTTCCTGGACGCTTTCGATGATGCGCAGATTGGATTGATGCGGTACGATCAGGTCAATGTCTTCTGCCTTTAGCCCGGTTTCTTTAAGGGCTTTTTGAACCAGTCGATTGAATTTCACGACTGCAAACTTGTATACCTCCCGACCCTTCATGCGCAACTTGTCAAGGTTCTCTGCCAGTGTTGCTGGCGTATGGGGGAGTTTCGATCCGCCTGCCGGCTGCCAGATGTAGTCTGCACATGTTCCATCTGCACCGAGGTGCTGATACAGCACGCCACGATTCGAGTCTTCGGTGCGTGACATAATGATGGCCGACGCACCGTCTCCAAACAGCACACACGTCGAGCGATCCTGCATGTCAACGATGCGACTCAGCGTCTCTGCTCCAACGACCAACACATGCTGACTCATGCCGGTATGAAGGGAAGTTGCGGCTTGGGTCATGCCATAAATCAGTCCGGCGCAAGCAGCGTTGAGGTCCATCGCGCCGGCATTCTTAGCCCCCAACTGCCCTTGTAACCAACA
The DNA here is from genome assembly GCA_028285105.1 of Alphaproteobacteria bacterium. Lineage (GTDB taxonomy): Bacteria > Planctomycetota > Phycisphaerae > UBA1845 > UBA1845 > UBA1845. The sequence continues at coordinate 202,701 of JANQQE010000011.1, read as the reverse complement.
TGCCGCCGACGGGACGCAAGTGTCTGGAGTCACCGTTGCGAACAGGATTAAATCCAAATCTTCCGCGCTGATCCCTGCATCCTTGAGGGCTTTCTGCGAGGCATCGAGCGCCATCGAGACTGTGGTCTCACCCTCACCCGCACGGTACCGCTCTTTGATACCGCTTCGCGTTGTGATCCATTCGTCAGAAGTGTCGAGATAGCTGGCGAAGTGATCGTTGCCGATGACTTCCTTGGGGACCGACATTCCGGTACCTGTAATAGCCGCTCGTAAGGTTTGCTTCATGAATACTATCCGATGTTGGCGACGGTCGGTGCTTCTGTTCCGGATTGACCGGAGTTCGCGGTTCGCGCCAACCGGTTTGTAATCGCTTCGTTGAAACGGTGTTCGACGAAGGTGCTTGCCGCTTTGACCGCGTTGCGAATGGCACGTTCCTCGCTTCGACCGTGACAAATCATGCAGACCCCGTTGATACCCAGCAGAGGCGCTCCGCCATACTCGCTGAAATCGTGACGCTGCCAAACGCGATGTAAAGCATCATCGAACTTCTTTTTGGTAGTGGCGTCGTCGTCTTGAAACTCGCGGGAGATCGTTTTGAAAAGTCCCTCGGAAAGACCCTCGATGAATTTCAGCAGAATGTTCCCGACAAAACCATCACTTACCGCAACGTCGCACTTGTCCTGAAACAGTTCGCGACCTTCGACGTTTCCGACAAAACGAATCGCCCCATCCGAACTGAGCAACTCGTGGGTTCTCTTGATAACGTCCGTGCCTTTGAGGCTTTCCTCGCCGATTGAAACAAGACCGACGCGAGGCGACTCGACCCCGAGAACCATCTTGGCATATTCCGTCGCGAGAACGGCATACTCGTACAAATGCTGCGGACGCGCCTGGATGTTCGCACCAACGTCACAGAGTGTGACCGGTCCGTGAAAACTGGGAAGCGCCACTGCAATACCGGGCCGCGAAATGCACGGCAGCGAACGCATCCGAAGTTGAGCAGCCGCGGCGCATGCGCCCGTGTTTCCGGCGCTGATGACGGCATCAACTTTGCCCTCTGCCGCCATCTTCGCCAGCACCATGATCGACGAGTTCTTTTTGCGCCTCAGTGCATCGGTCGGCGTTTCCGACATGTCCACAACTTCTGAAGCGTGGACAATGTGACAACGCTTTGGCGCACCACCGTTAGACGCTAGGTGATCCTGAATCACATTCTCGTCACCAACCAAAGACAACTCGATGTGATCGAAGTCTGTAAGGGCTTGCAGAGAACCGCGGATAATCGCGCCGGGAGCGTGGTCGCCCCCCATCGCATCAACACCTATCCGCATAGGCATTACTCAACCTCGCTGCGCGACGGAAGCAAAACGCTTGCGCTGGCATAACCGCATTGGTCGCAGGCGCAGTGGGGAAGTTTGGCTTTACCGCACTTCGGGCAAGGCGCAAGGGTCGGCTTGGTCAGTGCGTGGTGCGCCCGACGCGTACGCTTGCGACATTTCGATTTCTTCTTTACCGGTAACATCTATCCATCCTCGCTTCAGACCGGAGTCCGTTGTTCCAAAATACAAGTTGGCCGAAACACCAACCCTGCCCGGAATTCCGATCCGAACAAAAACCATACAGCATACAGCCGCATAACGGTAGATCCAATCGCGACAAGGTATGAATGCACCCCGATTCTGTCAAGCATTCCTTGATTCTCGCTGCGGCTCAAATCCGTCCTTTCGAGGGGCAATCGATCGCCAACGTGCATCGTTCGCAGTCCGGCTTGCGGGCGGAGCATACCTTCCTTCCGTGCCAGATCAACGCATGCGACAAGTACGTCCAATCCTTCTGGGGAATGACCCGCATCAGGTCCTTTTCGATTCGGATCGCATCCTTTGTGTCCTTGTGGTTCCAGGTCAAACGCAATCGGTCCGCCAGTCGTCCCACATGGGTATCCACCACAACGCCCACGTTTTTGTCAAACCATGTCCCAAGGACCACGTTAGCAGTCTTGCGTGCGACACCCGGTAGCGTGATCAATTCTTCAATCGTTTGAGGCACTTCGCCGTCGAATTCATCCATGATTCGCGTTGCCGCCCCAATAATATTCTTGGCCTTCTGCCTGAAGAATCCGGTTGGATGAACGATCTCCTGGGCATCTTCCAACTCAGCCGCTGCGAGTTTGGATGGGTTGGGATACTTTTTGAACAAAACCGGCGTGACTTTGTTGACCGTTTCGTCGGTGGATTGGGCCGAGAGAATCGTCGCGATGAGAAGCTCAAACGCACTCCTATGAGTCAGCGCACAGTCTGCATCGCCGTACGCTTTGCGAAGTTTTCGCAAGATTCGTTTTGCTCGCTCGGTGCGGGCAGCAATGGTTTCACGACCAGCCACCCTAACTGGCCTCGCTCTTGGCTTGATCGCCCTTTGACCAACTGGCCTCGCCCGATTCCCAAACCTCGCGCTTCCAGATGGGAACTTCACGCTTAAGTTCGTCGATCAACCAGCGGCAGACTTGGAACGATTCATCGCGGTGACCGCTGGCGACGCCAACGACCACGGATGATTCACCGACACCCACCGCGCCAACGCGGTGACACAATGCCACGGAGCAGATCGTCCAACGGTTTCGTGCTTCGTCTGCTAGCTTTTGCAATTGGGCGACGGCCATCGATTCGTGGGCTTCATAGTCGAGGTGCTTGAGCGAGCCATGAATGTCGTTCGACTCGGCGCGGGTCTTGCCGACAAAAACACAAACGCCACCGCCGTCACCAGTGGATGACGACGCCAGATGTGCGTAGCAGTGTGCGATGTTCAACGGATCGGGCGTTAGTTCAATCAAATCATTAGGCGTTTCTGGCATCCCGCCCGAAACCGGAGGAATGACCGCCACGTTATCGCCACTGGCAAGCTCGTGATCGCTCGTGACAAACGCATCGTCAATTGCGTAGCGCACCGTTTCGAGACCTGCCCGCCAATTCGGAAACCTCTCGGCCAATACTGACGCCAAGTCCCCCACTGTTGCACCATCGGGCACGTCGATCGACGTTGCGTCACTGCCCACGAAGTCGCGAGCCGGTCCGAACAGGTTGAGATGAATCGTCTGCATGTTCGCGATAGACCCGTTGCGTTATCTCAAAAAACCCTTGCCCAGCAGCCGCCGAAGCGACGCGATCTGTCCCGCATGAAATGCTTCATGGCGAATCATGTGACTGATTGCTCCGGCTTTGGTGTCGTAGTGTGGATGCTTACCGCCGTTCTTGCCAAAAGCTGGATCGTCCAGGATTGACTCGTCGATTCCGAGTATTGCTTCTTCCGACCTGGTCTGCATTTCTTCCATTTTTGCCAACACCGCGTCGGCGCTCGGCCAATCGTGATCGGTAGCGGATTTGATTGGAGCGCCGATGGGAAAGTGAATCGTGAATTCCGATTCCAATACGCTCGTATCAAGGCAGCGGTTAAACAATAACGTCTCTTGAGCGGAGGCGAGATGCCCGCACAGCCACAATGCGTGGGCCATCCCGGGTTGGGGTTGAAACGTCCAATCGTCGCCCGACAAATCGGCGATGAGCATTTCGGTCCATTCGCGTGTGCGGCGCGTCTGATCGCATAGCAATTCCGGAATTGTCATGAGCGTGTTCCTTCCCGGTAGTTTCGACTACAGCACAATAAGTACATAAGCGACAGCCAATACCAGATGAACAATGGCAAAGGGTACTGCGGCCTTTACGAAGCCCGTGAAACTCAAATTGATTTCGCTGCGGTGAATGACCGTCATCGCGACCAGGGTCGATGCCGAACCGATCGGTGTCAGGTTTCCGCCGAGGTTCGCGCCAAACACCACCGCCCACCACACCGGCGAACTAGCCGGGTAGGCTGGATCATGGTTGCCTAGAATCTGCGCGAGAACTGCCGACAGCGGAATGTTATCCGTCACGCTGCTGGCAAGTGCCGACGTGACCAGAAGGCTGCCCGTCCCGACGGTTTCGCCAAGGTCGAGAAGCGCGCTCAAGGCTTTGCCGACTACGTCGAGGACCAATGCGTGCTCCATGACATTGATGACGACGAAGAGACTCGCAAAGAATCCCAGCAAGTCCCAATCGAGCGCGGCGTAAAACTTGTTCACTTCATTCTTGAAGGCGATCAACATGATTACAGCGAAGGACATCGCCACGAATCCCATTCCCAGGTCCTGCACATATGGCAGAATGGACGTCGTCGAAAGCGCAGCAATTAATAGCACAAACGCTACGGCTGATGCATAGAAGAATCGTTTCGACGGGATGCCCTCGTTCTCGTCAAACGCCGACACGCGGTCAGCCGCTTCCGTTTTCTCGCCTTCCGTCACCAGTCGCTTGACGCCAAATCGCGAACGGGCCATCCACAAGGTCGCCAGCGTTGCGACGACGACGAATGGGGCAGCCTTAAGAAAGAATGTGGCGAATGAGATGCCGGCTTTGTTGCCTACGATGATGTTGGGGACTGAACTGATCAGCGTGAGCAACCCGCCGATGTTCGTGAGCAATCCTTCGGTGATCAGAAATCCGAGCAGCTTGTCGCCTCTTCCGAGTTTCTTGAGAGATACGGTCGTCAGCGATCCGATGATAATCATCGCGGTGACGTTGTTGAGGACAGCCGAAAAGATAACCGTGAGAATTCCGTAATAGATCAGGAGCTTCAGCGGATCACCGCCGGAAGTCTTCGTCAGTTTGATGGCGATCCAACTGAAGATGCCCGACTTGCTGGTGACGTCCACAAAAAGCGACGCCCCCATGATGATGGCAATAACCTCCCAGTCGATCGCCGGGATGTAGACCGGCAGACGGATCGTATGCTCACCAATTCTCGCGATCGACTCTTTCGGCAGTATCCCGGTCATTTCCCCCAACAGCAGACAAATGACCGCAAAGATACCGGTGATCAGCGACTTTTTGGCGTGAAGTTTTTCTTCAAACGCAAGGCACCCGATCATCGCCAGCAGCAGCCCACCGAACAGCATGGTCATCCCACTTGAAACATGGGGTTCAGCGTGAGCTTCGGCAGATGCCAGCAGGATGGTTTGAAGATTCGGAGTCATGTGTAATTTCGGTAACGGTCGCTAAAGAAGTAGCAGCGGTTGATGACGAAACTCCAAAGCAATGGCGTAGGCCATCGGGTGAATCGCCAGATCCTCAGGATCGTTCGTGTTGCAAACGAGCAGGTCGCCTTCGTGTTCGTCGATGAGCTGATGGTAGTCGTTCACGCGATGTCCAAGGCGAATGATCGGGTTGATGTGTGCGTCGATCGATTCCGTTCTCAATGCCTCGATACACGAATCGATGTAATCGCTCGGCAGTTGCAATAGTTTACCACGCAGTTTTTCGCGGGCCACATCCGTTTCGATTTCCGGAATCCGCTCGATCAACGACATGTACTTTTGAAACACACTGTCATCTTCGATGTGACAGAGATGAACGATCCCGCCCGGTGCGACAAAACGCACACCGTAGTTAATGCACTTGGGATCGTCGAGCAGGTGGTCAGTCATGACCAACACGTCGTTGGCTGCCTCGAGCGGTTTGGGCGACCCGTCGGCATTGGGACTGGGTGTGACCAGTACGGGGATGCTCGTGCCTTGAATTAGTGTGTCGAGGTACGTCCCCAGACTGTGTTCCAGCTCCTCGCGATGAAGGTGAAGATGGCGATGGGTGACGATTAAATTCGGCGACTTTGAATGGACTGCCGCCAACATCTGCTGAATGTCGGTGAAGTCTTCGTTGCCAAGAATTTCAAAATCGTCGGCCTTAATATTGCTCGCCTTCATGTATGCCCGCACCGATTCGGTGTAAGCGGTGGCGTCCCCTCTTGGTGTATCCACCAATACGACAATGCGTTGCAAGAGCGGCGGATCGTATTGATACCGTGCTTTCTCTGCTGACTTGAACATTGATTCGAATTGGTCAATACGATCAGACATGATTACGCTTTTCGTTGCCCCCGGTGTTTAGTCAACCGTTTGTCAAATGGCTGGGTTATTTGATGGCCAAGCTATTCAATGGTCAGCGTTGGCGCGCCGTCGAATTCCTTGTTGGCGGATTCGACTTCGGCTTGGAATCGGTCCATCAGTACTTCGAGAGCAGCAGATACTTTGTCTTGCGATTCAACGAAGTTATCGCCAAGTTGTCCCGAATCAGCCGACGACCGCACCGAGGCATTGAGGGGAATGGCCCCCAAAAAAGGAACATTCAACCCCGCAGCCGCTTCTTCAGCCCCACCGTTGTCAAAGATGTCGTCGCGATTTCCGCACTTGGGACAGAGGTAGTAGCTCATGTTTTCGACGATACCCAAAACAGGTACGTTGAGCGTCTGGTACATCTTTAGCGCCCGTTTGGCGTCCTGAAGGGCCAAGTCCTGCGGCGTACACACGACCACCGCACCGGTCATCGGAATCGACTGGGCAAGCGTCAACGCCACATCTCCAGTACCGGGCGGCAGGTCAACGATCAGATAATCCAACTCGCCCCACTCAACTTGTTCGAGAAATTGTTTGAGCAAACCGTGCACCATCGGTCCGCGCCAGACGACGGCTTCGTTCGGGTCGATGATGAATCCCACACTGATGACTTTGATACCTTTCGCGTCAACGGGCATCATCATCTTGCGGGCCTGGTCGACCGTTGGTTGTTGTCCACCGACTCCCATGAGCGTCGGAATTGAAGGTCCATAAATGTCCGCATCCAGCAATCCGACCTTTGCCCCACCCCGCGACAACCCGAATGCCAGCAGCCCCGCGAGCGTACTCTTACCGACACCACCTTTGCCCGCGCCGACGGCAACAATGTTCTTGACGTTGGACAAAGATGGAACGCGTCCCGGTCGAGGTATCGGTTGCGGGTCAGACATGTTGCGATTGCTCCTTTCGGTAACTGCTCTATGGCTTGTCCGATCTATCGGATCGACATCGGAATATAGTGGCCTGAAACAGAGTGTCCAATCAGCATTGTGCGCTGAGCTATCCGAAGAGCGCGTGCCCGACGTTTCCATGTTATCATGCCCCGATGGCCGATCAGGACAAAACCAGACTCACCGCGTGGACGGTCGCAGGAATTGGCGTCGTGACGATCACGCTGGTCCTCGCAGGTTTCGGGATGGTGCTGGCCATCCGCCAGACCCAGCTGCTCGCCTCGCAACGGATCAACGACCTTCGGCCAGAGGCTCGTCGAATTCGGGCCGAGATCAATGAACAGATGGCTGGAGAGCTTGAACGCACTCTGGAAAACATATCCCGCAACTGGCGTTCAAGCTTGCGATTGCCGCCTTTTGGGGCAAGACGCCCTCCAGAATGGGTGGACGAAGTTTATATGTTCGATTCGACATCGCTGATTATCATCTGGCGTCGAACCGGTGAAAATCATTGGGAACGAACGCCCAGCCCGTCGGGTCGGCCGCAGGAAGGCGATCAAGCCCAGGCATCGATCATGGCCCGCCTTTTCCCGCCGCTTTTGACCGCACAGTTTCATTCACAATCCGAATCGGTCGAATTCATTCACGATGTCGAGTCCGGGGCCCCAGTCGTCATTGCGTACGCGACTGACATGCAGGGCGCGAACGGTCCCACGATCGTCGCCGCCCGGGTCAGTATTCAAGAGTTCGTTACCGAAGTGGTGGCCCCGGCGATCTCACCGGAACAATTTTCCCATCGCATCAACGTCAATCGCGACAGAGACCAGTCGGTCGGTAATCAATGGACGGAAAATCTTTCGCCGGCAGTCCCGTTCGTGGAATTGACACCAAGCAAGCAACTCATTCGCGAACAACATAAACTCGTGCAGCGTCAAACCATCTATTTCATCGTCGGTACGATACTGGTTATGACAGCACTGACCGGAGTAATGTGGGCGATGTGGCGAGTGTTTAATCGAGAATTGGCGCTGTCGCGCATGAAGCAATCATTCGTCGCCGACGTATCGCATGAATTGAAAACGCCGCTTGCATTGATTCGACTTTTCGGTGAGACGCTGCTTTCCGGTCGCGTGAATTCGGACGATAAGCGCCGGGAATACTACGAGATCATCACCCGTGAGAGCAGCCGCCTGACGCACTTGATTAACAACATTCTCGATTTCGCGAGAATCGATGCCGGCAGAAAACGCTATACCATGGTCGAGTGCGATGTCGCCGCCCTCGTCAAGGAGACATATGAGGCATACCTGTTGCAACTCGACCACGAAAAATTCGAACATCAACTCATCATCGCCGAAGACCTGCCGTTGATTCAATGCGATCGCGATGCGGTCGCCCAGGCGCTGATTAACCTGATCAACAACGCCATGAAATATTCCGATGGCGACGATCGATTCCTGGGCATCGACGTTTCGGTGGAAACCCGCCGCGGTGGACATGGCGTGTTGATCAGCGTGAGCGATCGCGGCATTGGGATCAAACCGGAAGATCGCAACCATCTGTTTACCGATTTCTATCGAGCCAATGACGATCTGGTCCGAGCCCGACGCGGGGCTGGGCTGGGATTGGCATTGGTCAAACACATCGTAGACGCCCACCACGGTATCGTGGACGTCGAATCGAGGCTGGTCAAAGGGAGTACTTTCCGTATATTCTTGCCTCAAGCGAGTGCCACAAATCTCATGGAGAACAACGATGCATCGAATTCTGATCGCCGAGGATGAGCCGGACATGGCCATGGGATTGCGCGACAATCTCCAGTTCGAAGGCTACGAGGTCATCGTCGCTGCCGACGGCGAAGAGGCGCTGGAGAAAGCCAACTCGGAACGACCCGATTTGATCCTGCTCGACGTGATGATGCCGAAACGCGATGGGCTGGAAGTGTGCAAGATGGTTCGCGATGCTGGTTTCACCGTGCCGATTCTGATGCTGACCGCCAAGAGTCAGGAGATCGACGTGGTGCGTGGGCTCGAAGTCGGTGCAGACGACTACATCACCAAACCGTTCAGCGTTCGCGAAGTCTTGGCACGCATCAAAGCCGCCCTCCGCCGCAGTGGCTCGTCATCACCGGTTGCCAAAGTCGTTCGCGTTGGCATTGCGGATGTCGATCTGGTGAAGGGAAAAGTGACCAAAGGCGAAGAAACATTCAACCTCGGACACTTTGAAATCGAAATCCTCAAGATGCTCATCGAGCACGCCGAGCAGCCGGTCGAACGCAACAACTTGCTTGATGTGATCTGGGGCTTGTCGGCATTTCCTGCGAATCGCACCGTGGACAACCACATCGTCAGCTTGCGACGCAAGATCGAAAAAGACCCGAAGCATCCGCAGCACATCATTACGGTGCATAGCGTCGGGTATAAATTTATCCCGTGAGTCGGCTTCCCGAAAGTCGGACTACAATGCGAGCTTCGTCAGCGGCCAAACCCATGGGATGATCAGCATGGCGACGATCATGACGAGGAGATTCATCGGAATTCCGACTTTGAGAAAATCCGGGAAACGGTATCCGCCTGGCCCGTACACCATTAAGTTCGTTTGATACCCAATCGGTGTCGCAAAACTCGCCGACGCAGCAATTGCGATGGCGATAACGAACGGTTCGGCTGACACGCCCAACTCCTGAGCGGTAACCATCGCGATCGGAAACATCAGGGCAGCCGCACCAATGTGCGAAATCAATTCAGTCAGGATGTTCGTCAGTAGATAGATGCCAATGAGCACGCCGATGGGTCCGCCCACGCTTCCACCGATGCGCTCGATATTACCAGCCAGCAAGGCGTCGAGTCCGGATTCACGGATCGCCTCGCCGAAACCCAGCGCCGTCGCAATCACGACCAGCACCTGCCAGTCCACTGCCCGACGGGCTACGCCTACTGATACGCAGCGAAAAATCACCATCAGGGCAGCCGCGATCAATGCAGAAACAGCCGTCGATAGCGTATTCCACGCCAAGAGCCCAATGAGAATCAGCAGGATACCGATCGCCACCCACGCCCGTTCATGGCGCACGAGACCGCTGTCGCGCACTTCCGAGACAAGGTAGAAATCGCTGCTGCCGCGAAACGTGCGCTCGAAATGACGACCGGCTTGTAAGAGCAACGTGTCGCCCGGGTGGAGGATGACGTCGCCGATTTTTTCCTCAATGCGTTCTCCATGACGATGCACCGCAACGACGACCGCATCGTAGCGAGTACGAAAATTTGAGTGTCGAACGGTGCGGCCAAGTTCTGGAAATGACGTGCTGACGACGGCTTCACAGAGGCGGCGCGAGTCGCGACTTTCTGCCGACACGTCGTAATGCGATTCGACACCGGGGACCAAACCTGGAATGCGCTGCAAGTCGACGATCGTGCTGACCAGTCCGGTGAAGACGAGGCGATCGCCCTCTTGCAATTTATCCGACGGGGCGACCGGTGTAATGACGTCTCCCTTGCGATCGATTTCGATGAGAAACAATCCGGGCAGGTGACGCAGACCGGCATCTTGAACGCTCTTGCCGATCAGCGGGCAGTTCGGTTCGATGAGCATCTCGACGATGTATTCGCGCTGGGCAGCTCCGAATTGATCGAGCAATTCTCTGCGCTCCGGAAGCAGGCGTACACCAATCGTCAGCATGAACACAACGCCCGCGATGGCGGCTGGCACGCCCACCCAACTGAGTTCAAAAAGCGTCAGCGGTTCGAGTTGTCCGGTGTCGCGCACCATCCCGTCGATGACGAGGTTTGTGCTGGTCCCGATAAGCGTACACATACCGCCAAGAATCGTGGCGTAAGAAAGTGGGATCAAAAGTTTCGATGCCGGAATCTGCCGCTTGCGACACCAACTGAGTACCTCGGGCATCAACATTGCGACGATCGGCGTATTGTTAAGAAACGCGGACACTCCGGCAGACGACACCATCATACGACCGAGCGCCGCTCGAATGTCCGTACCCACCCCCAGTAAACGCGAAACCAAAACGTGCAGGGCCCCTGTTTCGCGCAGGCCAGCCGCCACGACAAACATCGCCCCAACGGTGACAAGCCCGTGATTGCTGAGGCCATGAAATGCCTGCTCCGGCGAAATCACGCCAGCCGCCACCACCGTCACCAATCCGCCGGTAAACGCTGCATCAGGTGGCAGCCAACTCTTGACCAATGCGACCAGCATCAATAACAAGACAGCGAGGGTCAGGATTGCTTCCCAAGGCATTTGAGATCCGTCACTTTCTTTGGGGTTTGAAACGCATTTCGCTCAAACCGAATTGGCAGAATTCGCATCATTGGCATCGACCATTCGCGGTCAAATCCATAAGATCTTCGGAGCCCAAACCAACGGGATCGATGCGGTGTTACTTGGGGACAGGCTTTAGGGCAGCTCGTTCGATTTGGCAATCGGCGGGCTGTAGGTTGCTCCGTCGGCAAACAGTGCGTGCCTGCGGCGGAGTTCGGGGATGGAATCTTTAGGGCCTTGCTGAGTTGCCAGGCGGATCGCTTCGGATTGGGTGGAGAGGGCACGCTCAAAATCGCCCAATTCTGCATATCCAACTGCCAGCGTACTGAGCGCCATTGCATCGTTGTATGCCGTGCCTTCGCAGAGTTCGCGGGCAAGTTCGACAGCGCGTTTTCCGTCGCGAATGGCTTCATCTGCGCTGGTGGCAAGCAGCCAGGCAAGATGGCCCTTCAGCACCGGTGTGTTGACAGCACATTGGATACCGTCTTCTAACGTCTTGATGGCTTCTGCGAAATGACCGGCGGCTTCCTGCATCGATGCAAGTCGCGAAATGGCTTTGACAAAGCACGGCGTTGAATTGACCGCGACTTGAAGATGACCGACCGCCTCGTCAAGTTGACCAAAACCCGCATGGACTTCAGCAATGTTGAATCGATACTTCGGGTGATCGGGCGACAGCTTGATCGCTTCTGACAAATGCGCCAATGCAATCTTGGGGCGCACGAGCCTTAGCGCGGTGATGCCCATACCGTTGTGCGCCTTGGCATCGGTCGGATCGAGCTTGGCGGCTTGTTCGTAGTACTCGTACGCTTCAAGATGATGACCGACTTCGCGCATTGATTCAGCCGCATTGACGTAGGCGACATGACTCCTGATACCCATGCGAAGTGCGTGCGACCAAAGAGTTCTTGAATCGCTCCAAACGGTCGCCTGAAACGCAGTCAAGAAAAACAACCCGAAGATGTATACGCCAGCCGATCCCCGCAACAGTCTGGCGAAAGTCCTACGCGACGGATTCGTCTTGGCATGCTGAACGATCTTGTGCAGACCGGCTGCGATTAGGATTGCAACCGGTAGCAGCGGCAGATAACCGTACCGATCTGCGACAAACTGCTCGCCGCTCTGGGCGATTCCCGACACCGGGCCCAACAATAGAGCATACGCAACAGCTGCTGCGAGCAACGCAGGTACGCTACGTCTCAAAACGAAGAATACGACGCAAGCGACCAACATGATCGTGACAGTCAAAGCAAACGACCAACCGAGCAGTTCGGTCCGCGGCGGGATCGGATAAAGCGCACAAAGCTTGGTCGGAAGCAGAAACTTAAACGGATACCAACACAACCCGTAAGTGACGGTTGCAATGCGAGAAAGCAAATCGAACCGTTCTACCGATTGCCACGCCTCCGCCGATGCCTGCGCTTTGATGGCCAACACCGATGCTGCGATCGAACACGCGATGTAAGGGATCTTTTCCGCGAGGTACCGACTCCAACCCCGCAGGCCAACCCCAATTCGCCGGAGTGGAAACGCATCTGCGATCAGCAGCACGAACGGCAACGGAACGGCTGACGCCTTGGTCAACAATGTCAGTGCAAATGCAATCCACGAAAAGATCAACCACCCGTGCCCACGTGATGCTGTTGCGAACTTCAGGTAACTCAGGACGGTCAGCATCACAAAGACGCCGGAAAGTACATCGCGCCTTTCCGTGACCCATGTGACAGACTCAACACGAAGCGGATGGATCGAAAACAACAGCGCCGCAATGAAGGCCGCTCTTAGCAGCGACTTGACATCACCTCCCTCTGACATTTTGAAACCGCGCAACAGCAACTTCAGTGCAACGTCAAAGAACAAAGCGGCAGCTAGGCAATGCAGGAGCAGATTCGTCAGATGGAATCCGAATGGGTTCAATCCCCACACGGCGAAGTCCACCGCAAGGCTCAACCAGGCAAGCGGTTGATAATGCCCACCATGAAACGTGGTAAACATCCAGGTGAGATGTTCGCCGTCGAGTCCGCGAATGCCCTCGTTAAAAACAATGTTGGCGTCGTCGTCCCAGTTGACGAATTCACCCGACAAGCCGCTGGCAAACGCAGCGAAGGTGATGACCACAATCGCGATGCGAAATAACCATCGCGTTGTTCCGCCGGAATCGGATTGTTGCGAGTTCGCCTCGTTCACGCGGACATTCTACACGATCCGGATAGCGCGAACAGCGCTTCAGATGCGTCATAAGTTGACCCAACGTTGCACGATTGATAGCTTTCCAATCGAACGATTTCATATATGACGCGAATGACACCAATGCGGTGAGTATCCAACTGGACTGAAGCCCATGAGTTTTCCAGAAATCATCCCAGCCCGACGGACCGAGGACATCAAGTATGCGGTGCGCGACGTTGTCGTACTCGCACAAGAAGTGGCTGCGGCGGGCATGCAGATGTGCTATCTCAACATTGGTGATCCCAACCTGTTCGATTTTGAGACGCCGCCCCACATCATCGATGCGGTTCACCGGGCGATGAAAGAGAATCGCAACGGATACGCCCCATCGTCAGGAACCAAAGGCGCCGTCGCTTCGATTAATCGGCAAGCCGCAAGCCAAGGCATCGAGTCACTTCAGCACACCTTTGTCACCACCGGTGCCAGCGAAGCGATTGACCTGGCATTGACGGCGCTGGTCAACCCGGGCGAAAACGTTTTGACACCGTCACCGGTCTATCCGCTTTATACGGCGATCTTGTCGAAGCTCGACGCGGTTAACAACCCGTACTACCTCGACGAAAAAAATAACTGGGAACCCGACATCGCCGATATTGCTTCAAAGATCGACGACAAAACGCGAGCGTTGATTCTGTTGAATCCGAACAATCCAACCGGCACCGTTTATTCCAAAGAAACATTGCAAGCCGCCATCGACCTCGCAACCCAACACAACCTTGTGATCTTCAGCGACGAGATTTACGACAAACTCTTGCTCGATGACTTACCGTACACGTCGATCGCGTCCATGACCGACGAGGTTCCCATCGTCACCTTCAACGGAATGAGCAAAGCATACCTTGCCCCCGGTTTTCGCATTGGGTGGGGCATCGTCAGCGGGCCTGGTGCCATCGTCGGCGAATACTGCGAAGCCATTCAAAAGCTCGAGCGGGCACGCCTCAGCGCCAACCATCCGGAGCAGTACGCCATCCCTGCCGCACTCGACGGCGATCACTCGTATCTCAATCCCGTATTGGAAAAGCTGCGACGTCGGCGTAGCTTGACGGTCGAAAGGCTTAATGCCATCGACGGAATCAGTTGCGTCAAACCGCAAGCCGCATTCTATGCGTTCCCGCGAATCGATCTGGGTGTGGAGGATGAAGCCTTCGTGCAAAAACTCGTTCGCGAAACTGGAACCGTCTGCGTGCACGGCAGCGGGTTCGGGCAGCGACCGGGAACGCAGCATTTTCGAGTCGTGTTCCTCGCTCCGGAAGATACGCTGAACCGCGCGTTCGACGGTATCGAAGCCGTCGCGAAATCTTATCAATAGCAATCGCTACGGTCCGACGGGAACTTCGAAAAGATAGATCGCTGGTTCGTCAACGTTCGACACCGCAATCACGTCGCCCGATGCGGCCAACCGCCCCACCGTGTTTCGTTCAGGAACGTCTGCGACTGAAAGTGGCTGGGAGGTTGCGAATGGTTCTACCGTCTGGATGGCGATGACCTGATTCACCGCATTGGCAACGATCGCAACGCGGCTGATCTCGAAGTGTGCGATGTCCACCGCGCCGCGCGGGTCGATTCCAGGTAAGCGCGTGGTGTGAATGACTTGTTCGGTCGCCACATCGACAATCGCAAAGTTGACCTGACCAGCCGCATCGTCGACCGCCACTGCAAGTACTTCACCATCACCGCTCAGCGCCAGTGCAACCGGGTTATCGTTGGCACCATCACTCACGTCGATTCGCGAAATGGCAAAAGGTTCCGCAGTTTCAACCGAAACGACTGCTCCTAGACCAGCCAGGAACACGCGACTGCCATCGGGGGCGTATACCAACTGTTGGCCAAGAACCGTTCCGCCGGCATCACTGATCAGATCGAGAGGAGGGATGATGAAGTTCGGGTTGGTTCGATCGACGTTGGCAAAAATCAATTCGCCGGCTTGTCCGATGGGAGACAGGTCTTCCAAAAGCGTGGCCATCAACGCACCGTCAGGACTCAGACGGGCGTACACCGGCACATCCCCATCGGGCGTTTGCATTCGTCGCACTTCGTCCGCGAATACGCTGTCGTCCGTTCGAAGGATGGTGACGCGATCGGCAAAATCTTCAGATGTTGCAGGCACATACACGCGGGTTTCTTGTAAATCGAAATCGACAATCTCGCCAATGTAATCTGCAGTCGTGGTTTCGGTCTGGCGGATGACGTCTAGTGTCACTGCATTGAACGATACCCCGGCGTCCGGCTGATCGGTGATGACCGAAAGAACTGAACCGGTAGGCGAGTATCCCAGAGCGCTTGTCCCCAACGGTGCCAACGATTCGGGAATGGGGACCGTCGTCAGTGCAAATGGATTGATCGATTCAAACTGTGTGACGACACCGCTTCCGATGTCGCTGAACACACCTGCATCACCGCTTGGGGCCAATTGCAACAGGTCGGGCGTGATGGTTTCCGCGACTGGAATCTTAGCGCGACGACGTACCAACGATCCCGATTGCGACTGAAACCGGACATCGCCAAAGACGAAATCGCCCGTTGCTCCGCACGATGGACTTAATCCACCATGTCGTCGCACGGCTACTGAAAGGAATTGCCCAGTGAGTTCACCGGTGTCAGGATCAACGGACATCGATTCGAGTCGAGCAATGGTTTGGTCGCAAATAGCGTCGTTGGTGCGGCTGATAACGCAAAGACCGACGCTGGTTGCATCACCCACGATGAACTGGCTGACGTTGGAGTCGAATCCACTGCGATTGATGGTCTGCGATTGTTGGTTTGAAAAAACGATCGTACCCGTTTGCGTGCGGCCAACATCGCTGCCATCCGGGTCGAACGTTGTTTCCTGTGTCAACGCATATGAGTCCTCAATATTTGGCGGTTGCGGACCGGAAGGCAGCGAGAAACTTTGCGATGCCGCAACCAACTGAACTATTGCATCCTGCACCTGCGGTAGCGCGAGTATCTCCGCGCAACTGTTTGCAACTATCGGTGGCGGTTCGCCGAAATTAACATTGATGCGATTGAGCGTGACAGTTCGCGCGATGGTCGTTGAAACCGACACGCACATACTGAACTCGCCCGCCAGCATTGATTCCAAGCCAGTCGTCGAAACGGTGATTGATTCGGGGGAAATGGTCGTGACAGCGTTTTCCAAGTGATTGACCGTAATCGGTGTTTCCTGAACTGCCGATTGACACGCATTGGTCGTCATGTCGGCTTCAAAGCGTAAGGTGACCACGACAACTCCCGATGTGCCAACGTCAGGTTGACTGGGATTGTCGGCGATAATGATGTCAGCTTCAGCGATCGAAATCGTCGCGTTCTGCGGTGCGATTGCGGGTAGTTGGCTGGTGATGTCAATGGGAAGACGCCGCGAAATGTTGCCCGAACCACCGACAATGAACACGCCGTTGGAACTGATGTCCAGCGTGACGGTGGAACCGCCTCCGCCATTACCCGGATTTTGCGTCGGCGTGCAACCACTGGCGACGCATGACGCCAATGCAAACAAGAAGATACGAATGGTTGGCGACATACAGGCACCTCTGGTCGATGATACTCTCATTCATAGCTTGCGACGCACAACATCCTACCTGTCGCCGCCCAGTTGGTTGCATCTCAAATATCGATTGCCAGATGAATTATGATGTAGGGCAGGGTTCGATGACTGCCGACATGCAACCCTTGCAGCGGGCGATGCGTTGGTCGCGGCCAAAGCTGTGGATCTGATCGCGTTTGAGTTCGGCCCGCTCCATCGTGGTCGTATCGACGATTACTCTACCGGAATGATCCACTTCGCAGGCCATGCGAAACGCATCCTCAAGCTTGTGACCGAAGAGCCGGTTCAGCATTATGATGACGTACTCGTATGAATGGTCATCATCGTCGAGCAGGATCACGTTGTATGGCGGCTGGCGTTTCGGTTTGGCGTTGCGCTTGGGTTCGGCGCGGGCAGGTGCCATAGCTTCGATCGTTGTTGTGTTTGGCCTATTGTCTGACATGAATCGAATGCTTTCGTGAATCCAATAACTTGACGTTGCGCGATCTACCGTGAAATCGGAATCGAGATTCCGCCATTGTCGTGACGCACCAACGGCTGATGCTGCGATGGATGGGTGTGCGCCGCCGGATCATTGGCCGAACGATGCCTTGTCTCAACAGGTTTATCGACCGGGTCGCCAAAAAGCGTGAGAGCCGTTGCTCCGTTGATCTTGATTTTTGTCATTGAACCGATGTGCGATTCATCGCCGCAAAACACCACGATGCGATCCGACGACGTTCTGCCAACCAGTTGATCGGACCGCCGCCAGCTTATTTCTTCACCTCGGGTTTGTTCAGCTTCCTGGGCTTTGATCGCGGCTTTGCTGTATCCCTCGACGAGAATCTCCACCGTTTCGCCGATCATGGCCTGCGTCTGGGCGAGCGAGATTCGTTCCTGAAGTTGGAGCATCCGGCGGTTGCGATCGCGCTTGACCGCGTCGGGGATGTCATCGGTCATGCCCCGGTCGGCGACGGTATTGGGGCGCGGTGAATACTTGAAGCAGAATATATTCTTGAAGCGAATCCGCTCCATCAATGCCAAGCTCTCTTCAAACTCGGCTTCGGTTTCGCCGCAAAAACCCACGATGAAGTCGCTGGCAATCGTCATGTTCGGGACAAATTCGCGTCCGCGTGCGAGCAGTTTCTCATAAACCTCGACCGAGTACTGCCGCTTCATCCGCTTGAGGACTGCGTTCGATCCGCTTTGAGCCGGCAAGTGCAGGTATTCGCAGACTTTCGGCAGGTCGCGCATCGCCTCAAAAATCTCGTCGCGGAAATCGCCCGGATAACTCGTCACGAAGCGAATACGTTCCAATCCATCGACATCGTTGAGGCGGTAGAGCAGGTCGGCCATGTTGACGGCGGTACCGGAGTCTTGATGCAGGTAGCTGTTGACCGTTTGCCCCAGCAACGTGACTTCCTTCGCACCGCGCCCAGCCAACATCTTCGCCTCTTCGACGATCTGCTCTGGCGGTCGCGATCGTTCTTTACCGCGCGTAAACGGAACGACGCAAAACGTGCAAAACTTATCGCAACCGCGCTGGATGCGGATGTACGATTGCAGCACGTTCGCATTTGGGGCAGGCTCGCGCGATAGGTCCAGCGCTTCGACCGAATCGAAATCGAGTGTTCGATCGAGCAGGTTGCTGTTACGCTTTTTGTCGAGGGTCAGTGCCACAGCGCGACTTCGCGTTTCCTGAACCTCTTCGATCATCGCGGGGACTTTGTTGAGTTCGCCCGGTCCGCACACGAGATCGACGTAGGGAATCTTCGCAAACACACCGTCCGGGTCGCGCTCGGCCATGCACCCGATGACACCGATGACCATGTTAGGGTTGTTCAGCTTGGGCTTCTTCGCCGTGCCCAAACGCGAGAGGGCTTTCTGCTCGGCGTGGTCCCGCACACTGCATGTATTGACCAGAAACACGTCGGCATGGTCTACCGAATCGGTCGTAACATAATCCTTTGCGAGAAGCTGCCCGACGACCAACTCGCTGTCGAGCACATTCATTTGACAGCCCATCGTCTCGACGTAGACCGATTTGCTCATTCTGGGTTGAGGATCCATACCGATTCCAGTGATTTTCAGCGTGGCAGGTCCAACGAACCGCACATGCGCATTTTACACCCGTGTATTTTAGGAGCCACGAATATGACTTGCAATGTTTGATTGGTTTGGACCCCGAAAGCCTACGTTGCCTGTGGCTGAGACAAGCCGCTGAGCTTTTCGAGATGTTCTTTGTGGCGATTTGTAACGAGAGAAATACACTCCGTTGCAGCCGCATGTCCAGCGACCCATTGACCGGCTTGCTTGCAGCGATCGAGCAAGTGCTGTTTATTTTTGATCAAACGCGGTATCAGAATGTTGACCTTGTTGTAAGGCAACGCAGCGACATCTGCGTGGACTTTTGGGGGTCCGGGCGTGGCGTCGAGCGAATCTAGAAGTTCGGCCAACCTCTGGAGGCAACCTTTTTCTTCATGGGCCATCTCTGTGATCGACGCTGCAATCGACACGTCCGCATCGCTGACGAATGCCGCAATATCGCCAAGATACAGCAACATGCCTGCCGACAGTTCACTGTAAAGCGCACTGACCGTTCGGATGACGTTGTGATTATCCACCTTGCGCGTCCTTCGCCACAGGTTCACCGCCCACGGGATCGTTTGACCGGGCCAGCGATTCTTCATCAGGTTGAGCAGCCAATCCCGCTACCACTGGCGAAAACAATCCGGCAGAATATCGATCGGCGCGTTCCTTGAGTGGGTTGCTCAAAACCAGCAGCACAATCAACAAGATTCCGCAAACGTTGACCAGCAGCGTGCCCGACATCGGAACGTCAGCCGCCGGCGTGTCGGATTCCTTCAGGAACATCTGAACAACGACCCGCATGTAATACCACAGGCTGATGAGCGTGTTGATCACGATGACGATCGCCAGTGCCCAATACAAACCGCTGGCGGCTTCGCCAAGCGCGGCCAGCAAATACCACTTGGTGATAAATCCCGCAAACGGAGGAATGCCAACCAACGACACCAAACAAAACAGCATCGGAATCGCAAGGGCGGGTGACTTCCAACCCAAACCGGCAAACGCGGTGATTGAATCATCCTCGCCATTTCGGGATTCCACCAGGGCGACAACGCCGAACGCGCCGAGGTTCATCAGCATGTAAACCACGACGTATGCCAATACTGCACTGATCGCGGTAAACGATTCGACCGTGCCCGCATCGACCAAAATAGCCGCCGCCGCCATCATGTATCCGGCATGGGCGATCGACGAATACGCCAGCATTCGTTTGATCGACGTCTGTTTGTATGCCGCTAAGTTACCGATGGTACACGTCAACGTCGCGACGACGGCGATCACGATCGCCACGCCGCGAAGCACCTCCGCACCTGCGTTTTGGCAAAAGACATTGGCCAAACGCATCAGCAACAAGAGGCCAGCCGCCTTGCTTGCAACGCTGAGCCAGGCGGTGACTTCGGTCTTGGCCCCTTGAAAAGCGTCCGGACACCAAAAGTGAAACGGGACGGCCGATATCTTGAAAGCGATGCCTGCAAACACACAGAACATCGCCAAGCCGATCAGCAGTCGGTTCGCCCCGCCAGCGGCCAGAACAGGTCCGACGTTGGAGGCGATCAGCGTGACATCCAGTGTTCCGAAGAAGCCGTAAATCAGACTCGCTCCGTACAACATGATGGCCGCGCTGACCGCGCCGAAGATCATGTATTTCAACGAAGCCTCTGCCGCGATGCGTTTGTGCTTGTTGAATCCGACGATGGCGTAACTCGGCAGCGACGCGAATTCAATTGCCACCATCATCATCAGAATATTATGCGTACTGACCATCAACGACATGCCAAGGGCGCTACCGATTAACAGTACAAAAAACTCAGGTGCGTCATCTTCCTTGGCGGCAGACACCGACATCCACAGTACGCTGACGCCGATAAGAAACGCCAGCAACAGCACCTTGAAAAACAGCGAGAGGTTGTCAGCGATGAGCATCCCGCCGGCGAGGTTTGGCGTGAGTCCGGTCTTGGGCCCCTCTGTGGACACGATGCCCATGACTTTGAACGTGAAGAATGCGGTCACCGCGATGCCGACCATCGCCAAGCCGGCAGTCATTCGCGCGTCTCGACCGATCGCCAACGGCGCCAGCATGATCAGGCACAGCGTCCCCACCCACGCCAACTCGGGCGAAAACGTCAGAAACTCTGCGGCGTTTGGAGACCACGTTGGGATTTCGGCGATCAATTCAGTCACGGTGAAACGTTATCCAATTCAAAATTCTAATACTTGTAACTAGCCGCCAGTTGCAGCCATCGCGACCTGCGTGACGGCATTCATCTGGTCAACCAGCAGATTGAGCGTGCCGTTCATAAAGTCGAAAACGGTTTGCTTCGGAAGGACGCCCAACAAAATGCAAAGCGCACCCAAGGGAGCCAGAATCAACATCTCGCGACCATTCGCTTCCGGGAACCCTTTATATTCCTCGCGGACCGATCCGAGGTACACACGCTGAATCACCCAGAGGATGTAACCGGCGGTCAGTACCACTCCAAAGGCAGCACAAATGGCGGCGGTGTACGCCCAATCAAACTTCGGACCGGCTTGGAACGTTCCGAGTAAGACGTATGCCTCACCGACAAACCCGCACAAGCCCGGCAAGCCGAGCGATGCAAAGAAGCCGAGGGTGGCCATCGATCCGTACCGCGGCATGGATAGCCACAACCCACCGAACTTGTTGATCTGACGATGGTGGGCACGGTCGTAAATCACACCGACCAAAAAGAAGCACATCGGCGAGCTGATTCCGTGGGCGATCATCTGGAACATTGCCCCCTGGAACCCGGTCGTGGTCATCACGCACACACCGAGCAGCACATAACCCATGTGCGACACGGAACTGTACGCCACGAGTTTCTTGAAATCGTCCTGAGCCATCGCACATAACGCACCGTAAAGGATGCTGATGACCGCGATGACGGCGAGGAATCCTGCCCAGAATTCACCGCCCACCGGGAAGATGCCATAACACAACCGCAGGAATCCATACCCGCCCATCTTCAAAAGCACACCAGCTAGGATCATGGAGATCGGCGTTGGGGCTTGCACGTGCGCATCCGGCAGCCACGTATGCACGGGTACGCAAGGCAGTTTGATCGCGAACCCGATGAACAGGAACATGAACATCAACGGAGCAAATCGAACATTTAGCAGCGTCGTGCTGGCCGCGCCAAAGTACTTCTGAATGGCGTCGTTGGTGGCGAGTTCGATCAGGTCGAAGGTTCCGGTCGTGAGCGGCGCACCGGTGTGATAGCTCGTGGCGATCTCAGGATACTCGGCAACGGCATCGGCGCTGTAGAAGAACATCGCTACCAGCCCGACCAGCATCAATACCGAGCCAGCCAGCGTAAAGATAAAGAACTTGATCGCCGCATATTCGCGCCGTTCACCGCCCCACACGCCAATGAGAAAATACATCGGCAGCAACATGACTTCCCAGAACACATAAAACAAGAAGAAGTCGAGCGAGACGAACACGCCCAGCATGCCCGTTTCCAGAAGCAGAAACAGAAAGAAGTACGCCTTGATGCCCTTGTTGATCTTCCACGAATCGAAATTGAAACTCGCGAGGCAGGCCAGCAGCGACACGAACGTCGTTAGAATGAACAGCGGGAAACTCAGCCCGTCGAGACCGACAAAGTATTCGATGTTGAACTTGTTGCCCGTGATCCAACTGGCTCGCTCAACGTGATGAAGGGTGCCATATGTGTCGCCGAAAATGGCGGCTGCATCTCCACCCCAGAACGTTTTGAACAGAAGCAACGACAGCACAAACGCCAACCCGCTGCCGAACAGCGCCACCCACTTCACCAACTCGCGCGGCACAAACAGCAGCACGATGCCGGCAATCATCGGCAGGAAAACGATCCAACTGATCAAATGTTGGTCCACAGCAATTCGTCCTTTGCCCGAAGGCTATTTTTCGAATGGGCCAATCAACTCAACACCACCGCGATCATCGCGGCGAGCACAAGCACTGCCCCAGCAGTTCCAAACATAATGTAGTTGCGAATCTTTCCGGTCTGCGGTTGACGAACCATCTCGCCAACGCCCTGCGTCGATTCGCCAATGGCATCGACCAGACCATCCACCCCGCCCGTGTCCATGATGTTGCCCGAAAACTCGGCAATCCGCACGGTTGAGCGACCAAGCAAGTTCGCGATGCCATCGATGATGTAGGTGTCCACCGCCCGCGAGACCTGGGCCAGTACCCACTTGGTTCCGCCGACCAGCACCGTGTCGTAAATGTGATCGAAGAACAGCTTCTCCATCAGACACCAATGGAAGAATCGTATGAGCGGCAAGCGCCGAATGCGTTCGGCGAGATCGAGGCCGTTGCGGTAGATCAAGATGGCGAGTCCGATTCCGGCAACCCACGCGAAACCGACTATGCCAATGAGTGCTGCGTGCGGGTCCTTGTCTTTGTCGTGCGATAGGCCTAGCAATTCATGTTGGGCTTTGTTCGGCACTTCGCCATCGACTGAAACAACCAACGGTGCCTGCGTTGCATGAGCGGCTGCTTCACCTAATTCCGGACGGAACATATAAAAGCTCGATATGAGCGTACCTGCTGCCAGCACAATCAGCGGTGCCCACATCAGCGGCGATTCGTGGGCATGGTGATGCACTTCTTCGTCGCGGGGTTTGCCCATAAACGTCATCCACCAGCAACGCATCATGTAAAACGGTGTGACATAGGCGATGATGATGGGTAACCAGAACATCCACTTGGGAATCTTGTGCTGCTTGGCCGCAATTCCGGCGAGAACCGGATCGTCATGATGGCCCCCGCCGTGACCCGCATCGGCATGCGAATCAGCGTGTTCGCCGCCGGAAGCGAAGATGACCTGACCGCTACGCAATGCAGGTGCAGCGGAGTGGGCATCGCCTTCACGGTGCCCCCCCTCAGCCGCATGGCCGCCAAAGCGATCTTCCCAGTTGTAAGCGCGCTCATAGGCAACTGCGAGAACTTCGTCTTTGCTGAAGTATCCACCCAAACCAATGTGCGCACCGGGAATACCGACACCCGCGATCGCAGCAACGCCGATCAAGAAAGTCCAACACGTAACGGGCATCTTCTTTCGAAGCCCGCCCATCTTGCGCATGTCTTGAACGTGATGGCAGCCTTCAATGACCTGGCCGCTACCGAGGAACATCATCGCCTTAAAGAATGCGTGCGTGATCAGGTGGAACAAAGCTGCCGGCCAGGCGCCTACGCCCATGCCGAAAATCATGTAGCCGAGCTGCGACAAGGTCGAATAGGCCAGAACCTTCTTGATGTCGATCTGGACGATCGCAATCAGCGCCGTGATCGTCAATGTGATGCAACCGATGACCGCGATGAAGAACTGCGCATCGGGCGTTAGCAGGCGGAACACGCGAGCAACCAGATACACGCCCGCCGCCACCATCGTCGCCGCATGGATCAACGCACTAACCGGAGTCGGACCGGCCATCGCGTCGGGCAGCCAGACATGCAGTGGGAACTGGGCACTCTTACCCATGGCACCGCAGAACAAGCCGATCCCCATCAGCGTCGCAAGGTCCATCCCCGAAACATGCCACCCGAGGATGTCGATGTCGGCTGCGAAGATTCCGGACTGCGTTTCATACTGATTGCGGAATGTCGCTGCGGCTTGGTCGAGGTCGAACGTTTGTAGGAAAACGAAAACCAGCATCAGCCCCAGCAAAAAGCCGAAGTCCCCCACGCGGTTGGTGATGAACGCCTTCATCGCAGCGTTGGACGCGAACTTCTTATCGAAGTAGAAACCGATCAGCAGATAGCTGCACAACCCGACCAGTTCCCAGAATACGAACAAAAAGAAAATACTGCTCGAAATGAGCAGGCCCAGCATCGAGAATTCGAACAGCGACAGGTAGCAGAAGAATCGATGAAACTTGCATTGGCCGTCAACTTCGTCGGAGTGACCGGCCATGTAACCGATGCTGAATACGAAAATGCAGGTCGAAACCAGCGTGACCATGAAGTACATCATCACGGTCAGCCCATCTAGTTTGACCTTGAACTCAATGGGCATTTCATTGCCGAATAGATTGAGTACCACCCAGTCGTAACCGGTGGTCGCCATCAGGGCGGCTTTGTCGGTTGCGGAAAGCCATCCGGTGAGGACGTACGTCGCACAGCCAAGGCTGATCAAAACACCAAGCACCGCCACCCAACCCGACGTCGGTTTGCCGATGCGATGGCCAACAAATGCCAACACCGCGAACATAAAGAGCGGTGCGACAACGCCGAGGCATAATGCGATTTCGTAGTTACCCATGGGTTCTAAAGTCAACCATCTTAGAGCCGAGACTATCCAGCGAGCGTATCACCGTGATCGACGTCCACGGTGTTCAGGTTCTTGTAGAAATTCATGCAAATCGCAACGGCAAGGGCAGCCTCTGCCGCAGCGAGTACGATGACGAACAAACTGGTGATCTGCCCGTCGATTCCGCTCATGCCGTTGTAACGGTTGAACGCGACGAGATTGATATTGGCACCGTTCAGCACCATCTCGACGCCGATGAGGATGCCGATCGCGTTTCGCTTGGTCATCATCACATAGATGCCCATCACGAAAAGCAGCGTCGCAACCACCAGATAATGTGTCAGTCCAATTTCAAACATGCGTCACTCAAAAAGTGCAAACAACAATTTATTCCTGTCGGGCCATGTAGGCCGCGCCGATCATCACGACCA
The DNA here is from genome assembly GCA_028285105.1 of Alphaproteobacteria bacterium. GTDB lineage: Bacteria > Planctomycetota > Phycisphaerae > UBA1845 > UBA1845 > UBA1845. The sequence goes on along the minus strand of JANQQE010000011.1, from coordinate 177,028 downwards.
GCAGCAGCACGCTCATTGCTTCAAACGGAACGAGGTAGTCGGTTAAGAGCGCCGAACCAAATTGCGTCATCGACGAACCGACCACGACGGCGTCGGTTTCGAGCGGCCATTCTGCGTTCACGACGACCATCAGCAGCATGCCTGCAAACAACGCGCAAATCACGCCAGCAGCGATCATTTCGTTTCGCTTGACGTCAAACTTCGCCCAGGGCGATTTACTCGTGAGCATGACGCCGAAGATCAACAGAATCAGCGTGCCACCGGCATAGACAATCAATTGAATGACGCCGATGAAGTTGGCAAGCAGCAGGAAATACATCAGTGCGACCGATGCCAGCGTACCGAAAAGGTACACAGCCATCCGGACAATGTTCTTTGACAGGCAGATCGCCAATCCGCTTCCCAAAACGACGGCAGCACAGATGTAGAACATTAACGCTTCGAGCATCCCGCCATCGGCGGACTTTTGAATGCCCTGATCCGAGAGCGTCAGACCCTGTTCCGATTGCGGAAGCTCAGTGTCGGCAGCCTGTACCGGTGCGATCACCACCAACGTCGCGATGATGATGGGGGTTGCGAACACCATGAGTTGATTAAGTCGAAGCGTCATGTCTGCTTTCAACAACAAACCCTTATTTGCAACTACGAACCGGGCAACTGCTTGACCGCGAGGTAACCCACCATTCGGCGGCCATTGCGATATCCGAACGCTGCCACCGAAAGGAACCCGAAAGTCACCGCGGCGAAAATCAATCCAAGCACCCAGCGAATCAAAGTCGAGAACATCGACCCGTCGAGCAGCACCATCCAGACCGCATGCCCCACTAGAGCAACGCACGCAATCGGGAACATCACCTGCACGCACGAATACAGCACCTGATCGATGCGAATGCGCGGCAACGTCCAGCGAATCCACAACTGGATGTAGATGAAGATGAAGCATTTGAAAATAAACCAGAATGGGCTGCTGAACAGGATGCCGTTGAGGAGAATCTTGAATAATGACGTTTCTTCAAACGCCCATGTGCTTGGCAGTGGTGTGTGCCATGCGCCCAGGAAGAGCGTTACGGCCAACCCGCTAACCACGAACATCGCCGCATATTCCGCAAAGAAAAACAGCGACCAGCGGAACCCGGAATACTCGGTATGGAAACCGGCGACCAGTTCACTCTCCGATTCAGGAAGGTCAAACGGTGCCCGCTTACAGTTGGCCAGTGATGCGATGTAATACGTAATAAATGCAATGAACGTGAACGGGTTGTGGAATGCGTTCCAAGTAAACCATCCGCCAGACTGCGCATCGCCAATCTGCACCATGTTCAAGGTGCCAGCCGTCATGATCGGAACAAGCAAAACGGTTGTCATAGGTATCTCATATGACACCATCTGGCACGCCTCACGCATCGCGCCGTAGACGCTCCATTTGTTGTTGCTCGCCCAACCTGCAACGATAACACCAACCACTTCAATACCGACCATTGCAATGATGAAGATCAACGCCACGTCCACATTGCGGAACACCCAATACGAACCAAGCGGGAAGCACAAAAATGCGAGCAGCGAAGGCACAAACGCCAGATACGGGGCGATCTTAAAAAGCATCCCGTCGGCTTGGGCGGGGACGAGGTCTTCCTTGGCGACGAGTTTGACGCCGTCGGCAAACGACTGCGCCCAACCATGCCAACCGCCAACACGCATCGGTCCCATGCGGGATTGAATTCGGCCAGCCACCTTTCGTTCCCACCAGATGGCGTAAACGGGAATCAGGTTGAACAATTGAAAAATCGCTGCCAATCCGACAATGTCGCGGAAAAGTTCCATCTGAAGCGGCCAAAGCAGGTACTTCAAAACTCCGCCAGCCGCCACCGAATTCGATTGAAGGTAAGCACCGATTTCGCCAACGGTCAGCGATTGGCCCCAAATGCTTTTGGCCGTACCGTTGAGATCGCTGGCTGCGATCGTTTCGAGATAGCTGAACAATTCCCAGTGAATCCAGACCGCCAGCGTCGAAAACACGATCGCCGAAGTCAGGATCAATCCGGGGAACCGACTGACGATGGGCGCAGCGGCTGAGTATACGAATCGCGCAAGCGCAACGACACCCCGCGCGGGTCCGCGATGTTCAAGCGGTGGACTTTGTTTCCAAGGGACGGAGAACTGCGTCACTTTGACGTTCCCTGATCAAGCGTTTGCAATCTACCCTGCCAAGAGCGGCGGATTGTAACGATTCAAATACAACACGCAAAAAGACTTATAAGCAAAAATGATCTGACGCAGGCATTCGCCGACCGCTAACGGTCAACCTCGCCCATCACAACGTCCATGCTTCCGATGATCGCCGGAATGTCCGCCAATAGACAATTCTTCCCGGCGTATTCGAGAACACAGAGATTGCAGAAGCTCGGCCCCCTGGCTTTGACCCTGGCCGGGATCGCCGAACCATCACCCTTCACATAGAACCCAAGTTGACCGCGCGGATTCTCGATTTCCATGTAGACTTCGTCATCGGGCAGTTTGACGGTTTTGCACTTCTTGTTGCAAACACCCTCTTTTTCGTCGGCATCTGGAATGTCGCGCAGACACTGCCGGATGATCTTGACCGACTCGACCATTTCCTTCACCCGAACGTAATAGCGACTCCAACAATCGCCAACGACGACGCCGCGCGGGATTTCCGCCGTTCCCCCGGGCAGACCGACGGGCACATCAAAGTCGAAACGATCGTAGATTTCGTATGGTTTTGCCTTACGCAGGTCGAATTTGACGCCGCTGCCGCGAAGCACGGGTCCGCTCAAGCCAAAACGAATGGCGTCTTCCGCGGAGACCACTCCGACGTTGCCGGTTCGCTTCACGAAAATATGGTTGTAGCTAAGCAGATTATTGTAATCGTCGATCTTCGGTTCGAAGTAATCGAGGAATTCGCTGCATACGTCTACGAAGTTTTCGGGCAGATCATCGGTCACGCCGCCAATCGTAATGTAGCTGTACGTCAAGCGGGCACCGCAGGCCGATTCGAACAGGTCGAGCAGCATCTCGCGTTCACGGAAACAATACAAAAACGGCGTGAATGCGCCCATGTCGAGGCCATAAGTGCCGATCGCCACGAGGTGCGACGCGATTCTATTTAACTCGGAAAACATCACGCGGATGTACTTTGCTCGCTCGGGCACTTCCAAACCGGTAAGCTTTTCGACGGCCAACGCAAATGCCTGGTTGTTGTTCATCCCAGCCAGGTAGTCCATCCGGTCGGTGTACGGAACGTACTGATACGGAGCAACGTTCTCGCCGATCTTCTCGGCACAGCGATGCAGGTATCCAATGTGCGGAACCGATTCGAGCACCATCTCACCGTCGGTACGCAACACGACTCGCAACACACCGTGCGTAGATGGATGTTGTGGCCCCATGTTGACGAGCATCTCTTCGGTGCGAACGTCCGCTTGTCTGGGGGCTGAGTTCTCAGCCGGATTGTTTGGTGCGATCGTATTGGCCATTGCTTTTAACTGCTTCCAGACACGCCCTTGAATACCAGAAGGCTAGTGTCGCGGGCTTTTCAATTCGTGTTCGGTCGTTCCAGGGATTCCGTGATACTCAAGCGGGTGGGCATAATCTTTGCGAAGCGGATAACCAACCCAGTCGTCGGGACAAAGGATACGCTCGAGATTTGGATGACCCGGAAAATCGATGCCCATCATGTCGAACGCTTCACGCTCATGCCAATCGGCGGCGGCCCATACGTGGGCGACCGAAGGAATCTGCGGTGCATTGCGATCGGTCACCACCCGGACCGCCAACTCGCGAAGATACGTCATGTCCTGCGTCGATGACACGGGCGAAATCGCAGCCAGGTCATATACGCAAGCCAGCTTGTCCTCTGCGAGAAGATCAATGGCGGAAATACATTGCAGAAAATCAAACGCCATCCGGTCATCGTTGCGCAGAAACGCTGCAACTTCGCTCCACTTGTCCGCGTTGATGGTCACAAACGGACGACAGCTATCGACTGCGGTCTCTTCGATCGCATCGCCGAACTGACTCTTGAGTACTTGGCAGATTTCTTCAAATGACATTAAGTGTCACTCTTTTTCAAACTCCAATAAACTAGACATTTGCCAATTGTTGTTGATTGGATTCAGCCACCCGGTCGATCGCTCGCGATTCATGGCGAATCTTATCTTGCAACCGCATCAAGCCTTCCAGAAGCGCCTCGGGTCGGGGCGGGCAACCGGGGATGTAAATATCAACAGGAACGACCAGATCGACGCCCTTGACCACGTGGTAACCGTGCTTGAAGTACGGCCCGCCACCGATCGTGCATGCGCCCATTGCCATGACGTACTTGGGATCGGGCATCTGGTTGTAGAGTCGTTTGAGCCGGCTTGCCATCTTGTAGGTGACGGTTCCTGCGACGATCATTAGATCGCTTTGCCTTGGCGTCGCACGAAACGCACCCGCCCCGAAACGGTCAATATCGAATCGTGAAGCACCGACGGCCATCATCTCGATGGCACAACATGCCAGACCGAACGTCATCGGCCAAACGCTGCTGGATCGTGCCCAGTTTAGTGCCCAGTCGACCGAGGTCATCATCAGGCCTTCTTCAAATCGGTTTTCGATCCAGCTCATGAGAACGACTCCGACATAGATGGCGTTGTGATACCCCATTCGGACTCCCGTTGGCCTTCGTCCGAACGGACCCAATCGAGGTAACCGAAGCGCCATTCGTACAGGAACCCAACCAAAATCGGTACCAGAAAAAACAGCATGCCAAAGAGGGCGAGCGATCCGTTTCCGGCATCTCTGAACTGTCGGAAGACGACCGCCCACGGCCAAAGCAAGGCAATTTCTACATCGAACACGATGAAGAATAATGCGACGATATAAAAGCGCAGGTCGAACTGCACCCAACTTTCACCGATCGCCGGCTCGCCGCATTCGTAGGTTGAGGCTTTCTCGGGATGCGGAAGTTTCGGGCGGATGAGGCTGCCTGCAAACAAAGCAGCAACAATAAAAACGATGCCCGTCACCGTGAACAGCATGATGCCGAAAACAAGTTCGACATTGGTGTCGCCGGGATCAATTGTTGTTGCCAAAATATTGGCAGATACCGAATTGCCTATTGTGCTAATTGTCTGGACCATCGGGCTAATACACATCAGGATTCCGATTGCTCCTTGGTCGAATCGTTTTTCGAGTCACCGTCTTTGGAAGCATCGCCTTTGGGCGGGTCTTCCTTCTTCGGTACTTCCTTTTTTGGGGCAGATTTTTTCGGCGGTGGCTTCTGTTCGGTCATCGCCTCAACCATGACCTGCTCGCGCCCGCCAGCGTTGTCGATCCACTCCTGCTTGCGATCCTGCGCCCATTCGGGAAGTTTGTCTTTCTGCATCCACAGCGGTCGAGGCGTCTGCAAGCCTTCCTTCGCCAGATCGGTGAATTCAACCACCATCGACTTGCGGTCATATCCGGACAGGTCGTGGACATTGCCCATGTGGATGCAGTCGGTCGGGCAAGGCGGAACGCACAAGGCACAGAACATGCACTTGGAGTAATCGATGGCATAGCGGGTCATCGCCCCACCTTTGGCCACCCCGGTCTCCTTGTCGATCTTCCGCGGGCCGGTCTTTTCGATATAGATGCAATCCACCGGACAGGCTTTGGCACACATGTCGCAGGCGATGCATTTTTCAATTTCAAACCAGTGAAAACCGCGGTATCGCGGCTGAAGTGCGGGTGCAACATCGGGATATTGCACGGTAACCGTCTTTGCAAAGCAGTAGCGGATGGTGATCCGCATACCGATCAGAATGGTCCGCAGAGACGAATAAATGTTATGAAAATAGTCGCGCATGGCTCATGTTTCGCCTTATGGTCACGCTTTTGAGGTCCGTTCGATTCGAGCGCCCTATCGCTCTGGCGTAACCGAGGGCTGGGATTCTAGGCATCCCGCGAATAAGTCGCAACCGTTTATACCCAGAAACACTCGGCATTTACGAACATTTTTGTCCAACCCAAAGCCATTGAAAACCGCGCCTGTGAATTTGGCAGGCAATGCCTCTTCGACGCTAATCGACTCGTTCAATTGCAATGGCACTGGCCTCGCCACCACCTATGCACAGTGCTGCGATACCGATTCGCTTATTGGACACTGCCAGCGCCTGGGCCAACGTGATCGTGATTCGCGCCCCGGTCGCACCCAGCGGATGCCCCAGTGCCACCGCCCCACCGAAGACGTTCACTTTTGCATGATCGAGTTCTAAATCCCGGATTGCGGCCATCGCCACCACCGAAAACGCTTCATTGATCTCGAACAAATCGACGTCAGCCAGTTTAAGATTCAATCGATCCGACAGCTTCCGGATGGCATGAATTGGCGCAACGGTAAACTGCGTCGGTTCCATCGCGACATTGGCATGGCCGAGGATACGAGCCTGCGGTTTGATGCCGAGCGCTTTCATGCGATCTTCACCAACCACGACACAGGACGCCGCACCATCGTTGATGCTCGACGCATTGCCGGCCGTCACCGTTCCATCCTTGGCGAATGCTGGCCTCAACGCGGCGATCTTTCCTTCGACGAACTTCTCGGGATTTTCGTCCTTTTCGACAACGGTGCTGCCCTTGCGACTTTTAACTTCGACGGCTTCGATCATTGCGGCGCTGATGCCCTCGTCTCGGGCTTTGATCGCTCTCTTGAAACTTTCGATGGCAAATGCATCCTGCTCTTCACGGGTAAAGCCATAGTCAGCCGCCGTCTTATCCCCGCAGTTGCCCATATGAACATCGTTGTAAACATCCCACAAACCATCATGGACCATCGAATCGACGACTTCGCCATTGCCCATCCGGTATCCGCTGCGTGCTTTCGGCAGAAGGTACGGCGCACCCGACATGCTCTCGACACCCCCCGCAATGGCGAGTCCCATGTCGTCGCATTGAATCGCCTGCGCCGCGTGGATAATCGAGCGCATCGACGAACCGCATACCTTATTAATCGTCGTGCAGCCGACTTCGTTTCCGATGCCCGCACCGAGGCTGCATTGTCTTGCGATGTTTTGACCCAGCCCCGCTCCGATGACGTTGCCCATGAAGACCTCGTCAACGTCGGACGGTTTGATTCCGCTTCGGTCCAGGGTTCCCTTGATCGCTGTCGCACCGAGTTGGGCGGCTGGCACGGTTGAAAGGGTTCCTTGAAATGCGCCCAACGGAGTTCTGCATCCGCCGACGATATAGACATTCTTGAGCATCGAGATGGCTCCTGAAAGATTAGAGGTTTATGTGGGAATCTTACAGGAGCGGGCAGAAATCATCCAACCAGCCAGCCAATCATGCGATCACTCGGGGATTTTTCGACCGTGCGGGTCTTCGCCCAAGTCGCCCATCTCTTGTTTGAGAAGTTCGCTGAGGTCTTCGCTGATGTAGTGTTCGACGCGTTCTGCCGGTTCGTGCAAATGGTCGAGTGGAAGGTCGAAGTGGGTGGCCATATACCCTTCCCACAACCGATGATCGCGGACCAACTTGGTGGCTGCGTCTTTGCCGGAATCGCTGAGGCGGATGCCCTCTCCACCGACGTACTCGATCGCTTGTCGCCGCTTCAACGATCCAAGAGCAAATCGCGCAAGGATGCCGCGCCCGACAGCTTTTAGCAGATCATCTTTGAGGATATGTTCGTCCGGGCGGTGTTCAAACCATCGGTAGAGGATGCCCAGCATGTCTTCGCGAACGATCTGAAGGGCCAGTCCGAGTCGCTGATACCATCGTCCGATCAATCCATACTTTGGCGCGACCAGCAGTGTCAGGGTGAAGATCACGCCCGTCATCACCGCGATCATGGCGGCTGTCTCGATCGACACCGACGAATCGAGTCCAATCCACTTCGGACCTCGCAGTGCCGACAAATGCCCCAGAACCGCAGACGTTGCAGCAATCGTCACCGCGAGGATGAGCGTTGTGCCAAGTCGATCCGACAGCAGCCGGGCAGCCGCCGGTGGGACGATCAGCATGGCGATGACGAGAATGGAACCGACGGCTTCGAAGCTGGCGACCGTGGTGATTGCGACGACGATCATCAGCAAGTAATGCATGACGTTCGCATTGATCCCCACCGTGGTTGCGAGTTGCGGATCGAATGCGCAAATTTTCAATTCTTTGTACAAGAGTCCGACGAACGTGATGTTTAACAGCAGCGCGAGTCCGACGTTGATGACAGCAGGCGGTATGCTTCCGTCAAGAGAATCGAGCGGAATTTGTGAGAGATTTCCATACAGCACGCAACCAGGGTCAAGGTCCACATGGTCGGCGGCTTGGCGAATTAGCACCAACCCCAACGCAAAGAAGATGCTGAACACGACCCCCATCGCCGCCCCGCTTTCGACCTTGCCATAACGGGTGATGACCTGCGTTCCGACCGCAGTCAATACACCGACGATCACCGCACCAACGAACATCGGCAGAACGCCGCGACTGTGCGTGATCAAAAATGCGATCGCCAATCCGGGCAAAACCGCGTGGGAGATGGCGTCGCCCATCAGGCTCATCTTGCGAAGGACCAGAAACGTTCCCGGAAGCGCACACGCCATCGCGGCAAACGCGCCAGCCGCGACGATCCAACCATCGATCGACCATATCCATTCAGTCATGGCTTGGCCCCCGCGAATTCTGGCATGGATTCATGGGGCGACGGCGGAATGTCCTTGCCCGCCTCCAGAGTTGCTTCCAATTCTCGAATTAGTCTTTCAGAAAGGACGTGCTCGATTTCGTCGGCGTCGCGATCGACGTGCGACGGGGCGATGTCGGCATGTTCGATTAAGTAGGTTTCCCACAGGCGATGGTTGCGCAAGATGCGCTGAGCGTGCGTACGGCCCAACTGCGTCAACTTAAGTTCCGACCAGCTTTTTTTGTCGATGAGCCCCGCACCGGCCGCGCGCGAGGTTAACTTTCGCAGGTCGCTTTTGACCCAACTTCGCATGGTCAAGAGTTCGTTTGAATCAACCGAAGTCGGTTGGCCGGTGCGCTCTTCAATTTCGGCCATCGCTCGAAGCAGGTGCTGAAGCGCAATGCGGCGGCGCAATCGGATTCGTCGCACTGCCCCTGCCAAGATTCCGCGGCGTACAGCGAACGTCATGCTGAAGATGAACAAAGCACCGGCAGTCAAAACGATGATCGCACCGGTTGGCATCTTCGGAAGCAGCGCACTGATGGACGCCCCCAACCAACCGCTGAGCGCCCCGATCCCACCGGCAACGACCGTCATCATCTTCAAATCGTCAGTCCAGAATCGAGCCGCCGCCGCTGGAATAATCAACATCGCAACGATGAGGATCAGTCCAACCGCCTGCAACCCGATGACGGTCGTCAAAACGACGAACCCCATCATGAATAGATCGACAACGGTCGCGTTGCGCCCCATCGATGTCGCAAAGTCCTGATCGAAGCAAACGATGCGGAATTCCTTGAACAATAAGACGGTTCCCACAACGACCACCAATGCGGTGATGCCGATCATTCGGGCGTCGCTTCGAATCATCGACGCTGCTTTGCCGTAAATGAATTGGTCCAACCCGGCAGCGTTGCCATTAGACGTCGATTGAATCACGCTCATCAGTGCCATCCCAGCGCCGAATAAAACGCTCAGTACGATACCGATTGCCGCGTCCTCACGAATGCGCGAAGACTGCCGGATCGCCAGCACCGCCAGCACGCCGAGAATACCCGTGACCGTCGCGCCGATAAGCAAGAACGGAAGGTTCTTCTCGCCGGTGATCAAAAACGCCAATGCGACACCGGGTAACGTCGCATGACTTAAAGCGTCGCCCATCAACGCCCTTCGGCGCAGATACGCAAACGTCCCAACAAGTCCAGCCGCCAACCCCAGCAGCGTCGTTCCAAGTACCACGATTCGGGTGTTGTGATCGCGCATGAGTGCCACGCGTACAATGCTATCCCAGCTCGGCCAAACGAAACGGGTATCGGTGATCGTGCGAGGCGAAGACGTTCCATCTTGCCCGAACGCAGGGGTCGACGCGGCGACGAAAATGCCGAGCATCAGTATGCCCATCAAAACCGTTGAGAATGTTCGGGCTGGTGATCGCATGAGATGGCTCACCCATTACGGGCGATGGCTTCGGCGGCCTCACTGAGTAGCGTCAATCGTCCGCCATAGGTCTTTTGCAGATTCTCCTCGGTAAACACCGCTGATGTCGGACCGGCAGCGACGATCCGCATGTTCAACAGCAACACCTCGTCGAAGTATTCGGGAACGCTTTGCAAGTCGTGATGAACAACCAACACCGTTCTTCCCCGTTCTCGAAGTTCACGAAGCAGGGTGACGATCGCGGATTCGGTTGCGGCGTCGACGCCGGCGAAGGGTTCGTCCATGAAATAAACCCGGGCATCTTGAACCAAGGCCCGAGCAAGAAAAACGCGCTGCTGCTGTCCGCCCGAAAGCTTGCTGATTTGGCGGTTGGCATAGTCGCCCATCCCGGTTTGATTTAAGGCATGAAGAGCGGCTTCCCGATCACTCTTGCCGGGTGGAATGCACCAGGGGATGCGGCCATACCGCCCCATGGTCACGACGTCAAGCGCGCTCGCGGGGAAATCCCAATCGACGCTTTCTCGCTGGGGGACGTAACCGACCGCGCTGCGCTGCTCTTTGTAGCGCTTGCCATAGATACGCACGCTGCCAGATGCCCTCGGCACCAAGTCGAGGCAGGCCTTAATGAGCGTGCTCTTGCCTGCTCCGTTCGGTCCGACGATGCCCACGAGTTTGCCTTGTGGAGCCGCGTAATCGATGTCCCATAGCACTGGTTTGCGATGATACGCCACTGTCATGTCGTGGATCGACAACGGCGACTCGTTGTCGTGGTGGACTTGATCGATCTGAAGTCTGGCTTGCGATGTTTTAGAAGGCGTCAAACGATGTACTCCGATTGCAGGCCTTGGTCTGCGTTGGTCATTTCTCAGCGCCGGACAGTTTTCCCTGCATCCCTTTTTCGTCGGCTTGCCCGCCAAGGGCCCGGGTGATTGTCGTGACGTTGTGATCGATCATGCCGATGTAGGTCCCCTCGTACGTTCCCGATTCGGCCATCGCGTCGGAGAATAGCGTCCCACCGATTTTGACCTTATGATCGCGCGCGCCGGCACCTTCGAGCAATGCTTTGATGTTCTTGTCGGACACCGAAGATTCGACAAAGACTGCTTGGATTTTTCGCTGACAAATCATTTCGACCAGGCGATTGATGTCTGCAATGCCAGCTTCCGATTCGGTGCTGATGCCTTGGATTCCCCGCACTTCCAGATCGTATGCGTTTGCAAAGTAGTTGAAGGCATCGTGAGCGGTGACAAGAATCCTTCGTTCTTTTGGAATCGTCGCAATGCATTTCTTCGCATACTCGTCCAGCCGATCCAACTCATCTGCATATCTCTTGAAATTCTCTTGGTAGTACGCAGCATTATTGGCGTCGAACTTGCTCAGCGTCTTCGTCACCATTTCGGTGCATTGTTTCCAGAGGCTCACATCCATCCATACATGAGGATCGGAATGCCCGGCAAACTCCGGCGGTTCCAAGAGAAACTTTTTGTCGATCAGTTCCGTGACAGCATACACCGGACGCGATCGCCCCACCCGCACAAATGCATCGCTCATCTTGCCTTCGAGCATCAAACCGCTGTAGAAAACGATGTCGCTCTTGATCAATCGAACAACGTCGTTACGAGTCGCACTGTAAAGATGCGGATCGATCCCCGAGCCGATGATGCTGCTGACCTTGCCTTTGTCGCCGGCGATCTCACTGACAATGTCGGCGACCATTCCGGTAGTGCAGGTGATGGTGTAGGGATACGATTCGGGCCCGCCTGCGGAATTGGCGCGGGCGCACGAGCTAACGCCCCCACCGATGAGCATCAAGCCCATCAACAACGTAAAATTGGTGCGAATCATCCAAGTGACTCCGAAAAAGAAATTCAGCATTTTGGCCGATATATTGACATAGTTACATAATAGAGCCTATGCTATATTGATAACCATCGACCGTCAAGTGTGACGAGATTAAAACAATGCATTAACATGTTTGTAGCCACTACCCGAAACCAGCCGAACCCGAAACCAGCCGGTCACACAGGCAGGAAGCCCGAAAATGAGCAAATCAGAACCCAAAACCGAAAGCCCGACAGCCAACACGGTGGTTGCAAAGACTCGATTCGAACGAATTCGCAGCGATCACGCCAAGGAATTAGCTGAGGATTATCTGGAGATGATTGACGACCTCACATCCGAGAATGGTGAGGCCCGGGCGGTGGACATTGCCAACCAACTCGGCGTCAGCCACGTGACCGTAACCAAAACGGTGGCTCGATTGAAACGCGATGGACTGGTTACGTCGCAACCGTACCGATCAATCTTCTTAACGCCCAAGGGCAAACGCATCGCCGACAACGCCCGTAAACGTCATCAGACTGTGTTGCAATTTCTCCTCGCATTGGGTGTGCCCGCCGATTCGGCAGAGATTGATGCGGAAGGGATCGAACATCACATTAGCCCAGCCACGCTGCGAGCGATGCGCAAGTTCACTGACGAGAATTCCTAGTCGTCGACCGCAAAGTTTTCTTTCGCAAAATCCTGGCACCAATCGGCTGTTTCAACGCAACGGACTTTGCCATCATCCTCAGCCAGTTGATCCAGCAAATCCTTCATCGTTGCACCAATCGCCGGATGGCGCAGGTCGGGAGCGATCTCAACCATAGGCGTCAAAACAAATCGGCGCAAATGCATGCGTGGATGTGGAATGGTCAGATCCGGCAATTCAATTTGCAGGTCTTCGTAAATCAACATATCGATATCGATATTACGCGGGCCATTGGCCTGTTTGCGCACCCGGCCCATCATTCGCTCGACATCGAGACAATGTTTCAAGAGCGTCGGTGCGTCCAATCTGGTTGAAATCGAAATCGCAGAATTGAAGTAATCAGATTGTTCTTGCGGGCCGCCAACTGGCGCCGTTTCGTAAAGACTGGCGACCAATCTCAATCTGAGCGAGTCGCTTTCAGTCAGCAGCCGAACCGCTTCTCTGAGGTTTTCGCGACGGTCGCCCAGATTGGTTCCCAGCGCCAGGTATGCATTCGGTGCGTTGGATTTTGAGTGCCCTCGCATGATTCTACGGCGACCCGGTTCGCCCGGCCTCTTGTGGCTTGGATTGCATCCCTTCCCGGTTTAACTCGATCGCCAGGCGCGTGACAGCCAATCCATCGGCTGGGCGCTCCTTGATGTACAGGGCGATCGTCGAGTTGAGAAACAATGATTGAAACGGTTCCGCGCCGGCCAACAACTCATCGATTCGCGAACTTCCGCTGGGCGCGCTTTGAATGGGTTTTGGTATGGAAACATCCAACACGTCGTCGCCCCGTACCACCCGTAAGACAATCGAATCCTGCACGGCAGCTAGCATGTCTTTGAGGTGCTTGTTCGGATTTTCCAGATTGAGCAGGATGGCATTGCATGCCACGATTCGATCGCCAGGGACCAACTTGCCAGCCGCTACGCCATTTGAATCGACGTTGACAACCACCACCTGGCCGCGGCTCACTTCTTTTTGAATTTCGATGCCAAGGCGCGAATCGTTTCTCTTGGGCCCGGTTTGCGAAATAAGCTGACTCTCCCAGAATTGCAAAATGCCATGGAGAAATGACGGCTGAACCAGGACGAGATCGGTCGCTCGTTTAACACGATGCGCATGGGCATGAATTGGCAACACATCTTCAAGTCGCGGCGACTTGCCTTGCCCGGCTTCGATGATTTCCTGAGCGTGCTGAGGAGACGACGAAACGACGAACCAGCCGTCAATCGCTGCATATGATGGAACGAAGTCCTGAGCAATCAGTGCGCCAACGGTATTTCCTCGTGCGGCAGCGGGACGGTTGGGAAGTGCGATCGAACGAATTTTTGCAGATGCGTTTTCGGTTGCTTCCGGCGATCGCTCGGACTCGACCTGGTCTCCGATGTACTTGTCGATGGCCGTTGCAATTGCCTGACTGTCTACCGACTCGACGAGGATCGCAGCGCTGGGGCGCAGATTCTTATCCGCGAAATCAGCCCCTATGATGATGGTGCATCGCGGTCCGAGATTGGCGACGATGTCTTCGCGAATGTCGGCTTGCCCGTTCTCACCAAACACGCCGACGATCTTAAGCAGGTCAACGAACATCGGACTCAAATTTGGATCGGACAGGAACTCCCGCCAATGGATGGATGTCGACCAACTGACCAGCGTTGTCTGCGGAAGTTGCCGAACCTGCTGGAACTTGACCCTAGGGCGATACCCCTCCACACCGTTGGAATTGACCGTTCCGACGTGCGTCACTTCGAGGACATTTTGGCGGCCTTGAAGTCCGATGGCGTGGTTCTTGGATACTTCCCAGAGCGGGGTTTTGGCGTTTGCCCGCTTCGCATCATCGCTCCAATACAAACACGCCTTGCTTTCACGCGGCAAAGATGTGACGCACGAACGAAACATGCGGTCAGCCGCCAATGGTTGTTTGTTCGATCCCGCGAGCAGTCTTGCACATCTGCGAAAAAGCGATTGTCCGCCCGTTCGTTGCGACAGAATCAGGATTCGCTTATTGGCGGCGACCCACATTCCGCCAGGCGTTTGAAAGATATTGACGTCGTTGTCCTTCTCCTGATTCTTGATGCGCCCCCTGCCCGTCACGAGTTGAAGCAAGCGCTTGTTGTATTGATCGACGATGATGACACCGTTTTCGAGATGATCCCAATCGGGTGCGGCGATCGCGAGGCGTTCCTTGAGAATTTCGCGAAGGGCGGCGTTTGAATCGAGCCCCAATGATTGGGCCAGCATCCCCTTCCAGCCAACGGGGCTTCCACCGCTGAGCTTTAACATCAATTGGAAGATGCCGTCCTCGTGCAACTCAACGTCGGTAGCGAGAATTCGATCAGAATACACCAAAAGCCCGGTATCTGCCGGTACGTATTTTGCAATGTTCGGAATCGGATATGGCTTGCGGTCGTCGCCAAAGGTGCAATGGGCCAACGTCAAAACAAGAACAGCGGTCGTCAAGAATGCTCGACGAACGCTGAACCGAATGACTGGGGATTGAGTCTTGGGAAATTTGATGAACTTACAGTTCTTCCGTAAGCGGTTGGGACCGCTTGCCGTCGGTGGAACCGGTCTCTTGACCTTGCGCTGATTCATCCTGCGACTCGAAAGCATCCTTGGAATCGGATTTCTGAACGGGCACACTCGGTGCAGCATTGTTCGGCACTGACCCGACGATTTCTTTTATCGCATCCTTGCTGTAGTCCTGCAATAGTGACGCACCCTTACGCGAATCGCCAATTATTTTTTCGCTTTTCGCACGAAGAATGTCTGCTTTTCGTTTTAGTTCTTCATTGGTTGGATCGAGGCTTAATGCCTTTAACACGTTTTCATAAATTTCGTCGCTCGATTCGACTTCATCCTTGAAACCCAACACCTTGACTTCTTCGCCGTTCAGATTCGTGGCACTGGAATCGTCTTCGCCGCCAAGCCAGACGACCATTGTCAAACACGCAGCCATCGCAGCCGGCAAAGCGAACCAGAGTGTTCGTGAAAACTTAAGTGTTCGCGGTTTGACCTTATCGGCGGCGCACTCAACCAATCGCTCTGTGAATTCGTCGCTCAGCAGCGGTGCTTCATTGTCGGTTGCAATGACGTGGCCGGCGACTTCCATGAGCGCCAGTTCGCGTCTGCAATGACTGCACGCCAGTTGATGGGCACCGAACTCCGTCGCCAACGTACCGGTCAGCGACTTGTCCAGATAGGCGTCAAATAGGTTTCGTGATTGTTCGCAGTTCATGTGTTGCTCGAACCTCAGACCACAAATGGCCAACTACCGTTCCTTGCAGGCACCGATGATCGTTACTTTGCCTGTCCTCTCTACCTCTTCTAACCGGCTAACTCGCCAAGGATGCGATGCGATCCGGACATTTCTTCCAATGCTGGCGACAAAATATCTTTGAGCTTCGCGCGGGCGCGGTGCAGATGGCTCTTCACCGTCGCAACCGGCGTTTCCAGTATCGTGGCGATTTCCTGACAACCCATCTGCTGCTTGTAGAACAACAAGACAGTCGCCCGTTGTGGTGGTGTCAACTGATCCACCGAACCCCAGATCATCTCTTTAAGCTTCTCAGCTTCTTCCGAGGCGGCCAGCTCATGCCCAGCTTCCGGTTCGTCCGACGGATATCGGGTCCAGTCCATTTCACCTGCAACCGCACGTTTCTTACGCAACGTGTTCAAGGTGACCCGATAAGCAATGGTGAACAACCATGTGCTGAATCGATAGTCCGGGTTGAAAGAATCGATTGCCCCGAAAGCCTTTAAGAAAGCGTCCTGGCAGATCTCTTCGGCGTCGTGGT
The DNA here is from genome assembly GCA_028285105.1 of Alphaproteobacteria bacterium. Classification (GTDB taxonomy): domain Bacteria; phylum Planctomycetota; class Phycisphaerae; order UBA1845; family UBA1845; genus UBA1845. The sequence continues at coordinate 160,626 of JANQQE010000011.1, read as the reverse complement.
GATTGCGGTGCATCCGCCAGACGAACGCAAAGAGTCGCTGCTTGTGGGCGTCGATCAAGGCGCGCATGGCGGCTGGGTCCTGGCGCTTTGCCTTCTGCACCAGAAGCAGTTCCTCCGATCGATCCAGAGGGGCTGACCCTTCCTGAGAGTTCTTCACATCCATATCACCCTGCCCCTTGTATGCGTCAGTCTGCGATCCGTTGCGTTCCTTTTGCTGCGTCCTAGAATGTCCAGTAACTGTAGCATTGTAGATCCACATCGTGTCTTGGGCAGTTTGGCGGAATATCTGTCAGTACGAACCCGATTTTGCCCTAAGGATAGTTTCGGCAAAGACTTATGTCCAAGAACAGCAAATCAGAATCGCCCTCCATACGCAACAAGAAAGCCTCCCATAAATTCGAAATCCTCGAAAAAATCGAATGTGGGCTGGTTTTGCTGGGTACCGAGGTCAAAAGCCTGCGACAAGGCGGCGCTTCGCTGGATGAGGCATACGCCCGGATCGACGGGCATGAAGTGTGGCTGATCGGTGCCAACATTCCGCCATACAAGCATGGGAATGTGATGAATCACGAACCCAAGCGGTCAAGGAAAGCACTGCTGCACAAACGTGAGATTTTGAAACTGCTGCCCAAGGTGCATCAACGCGGCCAAACCCTGGTCCCGCTGCGGATTTATTTCAACGATCGTGGTTTGTGCAAGCTGACGTTGGCGCTCGCCCGGGGCAAGACCCAAGGCGACAAGCGACAAGACCTTAAGAAGAAAGATCAGATGCGTGAGATGAAACGGGCAATGCGTCGCTAGTGGATCATCATTATGTCGAAGGCAACCGCCAAGGAAATGGTACGATGCGGATGGGCGTCCAACGAATTAGCCGTCAAATACCACGACGAAGAATGGGGTGTTCCGGTCCATGACGATCGTTTGTTGTTTGAGTTTTTAATCCTCGAAGGCGCGCAAGCCGGTCTGAGTTGGGACACGATTCTTAAGAAGCGACCGCACTATCGCACAGTATTCGATCGATTCAACGCCAAAAAGATTTCTAAGTACGACGAAAAGAAAATCGAAGCGTTGCTTGCCGATCCGGGAATTGTTCGAAACCGTCTCAAAATCAATTCAACGGTTTCCAACGCACAGGCTTTCCTGAAGGTTCAGAAAGAATTCGGCAGCTTCGACGCATATCTATGGCAGTTCGTCGGTGGTAAGTCCATCCAAAACAAATGGAAACGGATGAAGGATGTGCCAGCCACCACCAAGGAATCTCACGCCATGAGTCGCGACCTGAAGAAACGCGAGTTTCGATTTGTCGGTTCGACCATCTGTTATGCCTTGATGCAAGCCGTGGGAATGGTCAACGACCACACGGTCGATTGTTATCGCCATCCACAACTCGGTGGAAAAACAAACAAGCGATGAAGTTCAAGCCCACGCCCCACCGCTGGTCGCTTACACCAAGGCAGGCCATTGCGGTTCAAAAGAAACTCGCTGACAAAATCGTCGTCCGCAAACCCACTAAGCGTTTGCGCTTTATCGCTGGCATTGATCTGGCGTTCACCGAGAGTCTGACGCACTGCATCGCTGCGGCGGTTGTTTGGGATCGAGATGCGAAGTGCATTGTTGAATCGGCGCATGCAAAACGGGTGGTACGCATGCCCTATATCCCCGGATTACTTTCGTTCCGCGAAGCACCTGCCGCCCTCGCTGCCCTTCGCAAGATTCGCGGGCCGGTGGAAGCCATCATGTGCGACGGTCACGGCATCGCCCATCCGCGCCGATTCGGGATCGCCTGTCATCTTGGGTATATCTGCAACATTCCGGCGATCGGATGCGGCAAAAGTCGCTTGATTGGCAAGCACGCGGAACCGGCAACACGCCGGGGGTCGTCGCGTATTTTGAAAGTTGGTACTGAACAAGTGGGGCTGGCGCTGCGAACGCGAGACAACGTCAAACCCGTCTATATCAGCGTCGGGCATCTGATCGATCTCGAGGCTGCCCGCAAGGTGTCCTTGGACTGTGCGTGCGGTTATCGCCTACCCGAACCCACCCGCCAAGCCGATATTCTAGTCGCAAAATTGACGAGCGAGGATGCCGACGATACCAATTGAATTCAAAGTTGATTCGGGCGCATTCGGAGAACGCAAATGAACTCTGCAAGCAACCATTTCTACATCGGACTCATCGCAATCGTTGCCTTGGTTAGTGGCTGCGTGCAATCGAAGAGTTCAGAATGGAGCGGAACGTGGAAGTCCGAAGGCCGCGGTCCGGGCGGTAAATTGGAATGCGTGGTCATACCGGGCGATGACGAACTGTGGCGGGCGACATTCACCGGCTACTGCAATCGCGAGTTCGCGTACAAGGTTCGGATGGACGGGCGAAAGAAAGCGAAGACCATTTTCTTTCAGGGGCAAGCCGATCTGGGAGAAGCAGACGGCGGGGTCTATACCTGGACCGGACAAATCAGCGGCGATACGTTCGTAGGATTTTATTCAGGCGCCAAAGGCCGCAAAGCCGGGAACTTTTCGATGCGTCGCAAGTAGCAACGTCTGATTCCATAGTAAACGTCAGAATCATAGGCGTTTCAACTTACGGTTCGCAATATGGATACCCCCTCGCGCGATGACACATCGAACGGAAACGATTTTCCCACAGTATGGCGGTGGGTGTCCAGCGCAATGTCTGGCGTATTGTTTTGACCACTGAGGTGCGACAGCGCGATCCACTGATGACGCTTCGACGCCACACGTTTCATGACATTGGCTGCTTCGCAATTTGAAAGGTGACCGCCCTTTCCGCGAATCCTTGCTTTCAAAAATGCTGGATACTCACCCAAGTGCAGCATGTCGACATCGTAGTTGCTCTCAAGATATGCCGCGTCCACCGACGCCAACAATACGTCTAGATTCTCAAATGCGTATCCCAGGTCAGTGAGGATTGCCAACTTTTTCTCGTCGTGTTCGACAATAAACACCACGCCATCGACGGCATCGTGCGGTGTCGAAAAGGTGTGTACCTTCGTCGCGCCGAATTCGAGCGTATCGCCGGCGATGAAGTGACGAATATCGTCGAGTCTGCCCAAATCGCATTGAATGGCGTAATGCGTGGGTCGTGTCATGTAGATGGGCAAACCGAACTTGCGCGTATAGATGCCGGCGCAGCGAATGTGATCGCTGTGTTCGTGCGAAATGAGCAAGGCGTCAACGTCGCAAGGCGATCGACCGTGTTCGGCCATCCTTTGTTGGAGTTGCTTGCCGCTGATCCCGGCATCGAAGAGCAAGCGGACATCGTCCGTTTCGACGTAGATGCAGTTGCCGTTGGAACCGGATTGTGCAGAGAATGTGACCATGAATCGGATTCAATACAGCACGATTTCGGGATTCTGCCAGTTTATTGACCGGACTTTTCAGTCTATTGACCAGACGTCGAGTCTTAGCCTAACCTCCAATCATGGACCTTGGAAGGCTTAATTCAAAACTCGTTGAAGATGTACTCACGACCGCGCGCATCCGACGTTCCATCCATGTCATCGACGAAGTGGACAGTACGAACCGACACGTGTTGGAGATGCCGGCTTGCGAGATCGACGGCGCGGTCGTGGTGGCTGAAAAGCAAATTCAAGGCCGAGGACGTCGCGGTCATCAATGGCATTGCCCGGCTGGTGCAGGGCTGCTCTGTACCGTTGGGTTGAACGACGACGGTTCCATCGATGCCAACCTCCTCTCGCTGGTCGTCCCCATCGCTCTTGCTGAGGGTATCTTTGAAGCGACCGGTTTGCGGTGCGAGATCAAATGGCCCAACGACCTGATCCATCGCGGACGAAAACTCTCGGGAATCTTAATCGAAGCGCAGACCTCGGGCGGTAAAGCCATTCGATACGCCATTGGGTTTGGGATCAACTGCCTGCAACATCGGGGCCACTTCGATGAATCGATTCGCGACCGGGCAACATCGTTGGACCTCGAATCGGATGCGGCTATTCATCGAGAACTCGTTCTAGCCGCTGTACTCAACGCCCTCGACAATCGGATTCGCCATGCCGATTGTTGGTCGGCTGAGGTGATTTGTGCGGAATGGCGCACTTTGGCAGCCGGTCTCGGGGGAAGGTGCGTTTTGCAGGAAAACGGACATCGGATTTCAGGCAACCTGATCGACATCGACCCGACGGCTGCCATCGTTCTGCAACTGGACGAAGGCGGCAGACGGCATTTCAAGGCGTCCAACACGTCTGTATTGAGCCTGACGATGTAACTGCCCGCTGCCTGTGAAATACCCGAGTCCGGGGCGAATTCAAATCTCTCGATGCAGGCAGCATGTCAGAAGTTCAATCTCGTTGAAACAATCCGGATGCGGACTGTAATAGGGTGTTCGTAACAATGGTTTGTCGGTGAATCCTTGCCGATACACATTTGGCAACTACCAGTTGCAAGAACCCGTGTTTCATGTCAACGGGTCTTGCCAAAGTGGACGCCCTATCTGGCGACTGCTAGAATCGGTGTGTCAAGGATGAGTCTTTCGATCCTACTGCATTCTGGCGGGTCGTTTGAGTGAAACTACACAGGTGAATGAAACTACACTGGGCACCAGCAGTTGGCGGGTTGACCAGTTTATCAACGTGTGAGCGGGAGCAGATAACATGTTCGAACGGTTTACGGATCGGGCACGAAAAGTCATGGCGCTGGCCAATCAGGAGGCTCAGCGGTTCAACCATGAGTACATTGGCACCGAGCATGTCCTTCTTGGATTGGTCAAGGAAGGATCGGGCGTCGGTGCAAACGTTCTCAAGAACATCGATGTGGACCTGCGCAAGGTGCGCCTGGAAGTCGAGAAGCTCGTCAAGAGCGGACCCGACATGGTCACCATGGGCCGCCTTCCCCAAACGCCACGCGCAAAGAAGGTCATCGAATACGCCATCGAAGAAGCACGTAACCTCAACCACAACTATGTCGGTACCGAACATCTGCTGCTCGGATTACTTCGTGAGCAAGACGGGGTTGCGGCTCAGGTGTTGATGAACCTGAACCTCAAGCTCGACGAGGTTCGTGAAGAAGTCTTGAATTTACTCGGTGCGGGCGCTGAAGCTGAAGAGGCGGGCGGTGTGGTCTCGGGTGAAGCCCAGCCAAATAAGAAAAGCAAGACGCCTGCCCTCGATTCGTTTGGACGCGATCTGACTGAACTTGCCCGATCAAGCAAGCTTGACCCGGTTATTGGCCGGACTCACGAAATCGAGCGCGTCGTACAAATTCTTTGTCGTCGACAGAAGAACAACCCCGTCCTCTTGGGTGAAGCCGGCGTTGGTAAGACAGCGATCGTTGAAGGCCTGGCCACCAAGATCGTCGAAAACGACATCCCGGAAATCCTCGCCGACCGCCGAATCGTCGTCCTCGACCTTGCGATGATGGTTGCTGGCACGAAGTATCGAGGCCAATTTGAAGAACGCATCAAGTCGGTGATGAACGAAGTTCGTCGCGCACGCAACGTGATCTTGTTCATCGACGAATTGCACACGCTCGTGGGTGCTGGTGGCGCGGAAGGCGCAATCGACGCTTCGAACGTACTCAAGCCCGCCCTATCCCGTGGCGAGATTCAGTGCATTGGCGCAACCACACTCGATGAATATCGCAAGTACATCGAAAAAGACGGTGCACTTGAGCGCCGATTCCAGCAAATCATCGTAGAACCGCCGTCCGAAGAGGAAACGGTTGAAATCCTCAAGGGGCTGCGCGATCGCTACGAAGCACATCACCGCGTTCGCATTACCGATCAAGCCCTCAAGACGGCGGTTGAGCTGTCAGGTCGATACATTTCCGGCAGGGTTCAGCCGGATAAATCCATCGACATCATCGACGAAGCTGGCGCTCGCGTCAGACTAAAGTCGATGACCAAACCACCGGATCTTACCGAGCTTGAGCGCGACGTTGATCGGGTCAATGCAGAAAAGGACGAAGCCGTCCGCGGTGCAGACTACGAACGAGCGGCTGAACTGCGTGACAAGTCCGAAACGCTCAAGACGCAGAAGATCGAACTCAAGAAGCAATGGCGTGACAAGATTCAGGAATTCGATGGTGAGGTGGATGATGAAATCATCGCCGAAGTCGTCAGTTCGATGACCGGAATTCCGCTCATGCGGATGGAAAAAGACGAGGTCGAACGCCTGCTGCAGCTTGAGGAAGAGTTGCATCGCAAGGTGGTCAGTCAGGACGAAGCCGTCAAAGCCATCGCCCGCGCGGTACGCCGCTCACGCAGCGGTTTGAAGGACCCGAACCGCCCGATGGGCAGCTTCATCTTTGTTGGCCCGTCAGGTGTTGGAAAGACGTACCTGGGTAAGTGCCTCGCCGAATTCATGTTTGGCGATCCCGATGCGTTGATGATTCTCGACATGTCGGAATACATGGAGAAGCACAACGTTTCGCGCCTGGTTGGTGCGCCTCCAGGATACGTCGGGTACGAAGAAGGCGGTCAGTTGACCGAGCGTATTCGCCGTCGGCCTTACTCGGTGGTGCTGTTCGACGAAATCGAAAAGGCACATCCCGATGTCTTCAACATGTTGCTCCAGATTATGGAAGAAGGTCGCCTAACCGATTCGTTCGGTCGCTATGTGGACTTCAAGAACACGATCATCATCATGACGAGCAACGTTGGCGCGGCGAAGATCACGCACGAGACGTCGTTCGGTTTTCAGAAGCAAGACGATGACGTGTCGTATGCAAAGATGAAAGAAACCCTCCAAGGCGAATTGGAAAACCATTTCCGTCCTGAGTTTATCAACCGTCTCGACGAAATCGTGGTCTTCCACAAACTCGTCCACGACGATCTGGTGCAGATCATCGATCTCGAGGTCGCCAAGTTGGCTGGGCGTCTGAAGGCCAAGGGGCTGGAACTCGAATTGACCGACGAGGCGAAAGACTTCCTCATCGAACGCGGAACCGACGAAAAATTCGGTGCCCGTCCACTGCGTCGTGCGATTGAGCAGTACGTCGAAGATCCGCTTTCTGAGGCGATGCTTCGTGATTCGTATTCGGGTAAGAATCGCGTGGTGGTCTCGGTTCGACCGGCTGCCACCGACGACGATCTGCCCATGCTTGTTTTCGAAGGGCTTCTGGTCGCTGGCGATAAGCCAGATGAAAACGAAGCTGTCGGAGCTGGTGCAGACGTCGCCGACGCGACTTAGTCAGTCGACAATTCAGAAACGATACATTCAGAATCAATACAGGGCGACGCGGGCCATGAGTTCACGTCGCCCTTTTTTCGTGCCGCCAGACTGAACTTTAGTTCGACGACCGTTGCGACCGCGGTTATGCTTTGTTTCGAACTGTCCAATGAATCCAATCGACTTCAATACGCAATGGATTGCAGCCAGCCATGTCAGTCGAAATTCCAGCAGAGCAAAACGCCGAAGAAATGAAAGCCCTCGCCCGTGAGGAGTTTGAATCCTGGGCGGGTAGCTACGATCGTTCTTTGTTGCATGTGTTTTTGTTTCGTCCGTCCTATCGCGTGCTGACGGAAGAAATCGCGAACTGGTATAACCAACATAATCGCCCGATGCGCGTGCTGGATATAGGCTGCGGCACCGGTGAACTGGCATCGATTCTGTCGCGAGGCGATTGGCCCATCGAAATCGTCGGACTCGACTATTCACCGGCGATGTGCGACGTCGCCAGCAAGAAATTCGAGAACGTGGATCTGACCCACCGCGTTCGATTCACCGCAGCAGACAGCGAGTTTCTTCCTTTTGCAAACGACACTTTCGACGTGGTGACGTGTTCAAACTCGTTTCATCATTACCCCGACCAAGCCGCCGTTGTCCGCAACATCCATCGCATCCTTCGGCCCCAAGGACGGTTCGTTCTAATCGACGGGTTCCGCGATAATACGGTTGGCTGGGTGACCTTCGACGTCATCATTGCCCGCATCGAAAAAAACGTTCACCACGCCCCCTGGTCGCAGATCGACGGGTACTTTCGAGATGCAGACTTCATCAACATCCGGCGTCGCAAGTTCAATTTTTGGATGCCGCTCTGTGCCACGATTGGCGAAGTGGCATAGCTCCAATTCCTGCGATCATTGAGATCGTGAAAGCCGGCAATTCAGAACGCCGGTTTGGCCCCCTCAGCGACGTCGACGAATCGCTTTGAACTCGGGTCATAAGTGGTCACCACGCCGCTCTCAAACGCATACACCCACCCATGAATTTCAAGGGCCTTGGCATCCAGCGCTTCGGCGACGGATGGATGCGTGCGCAGGTTTTCGATCTGGTTGAGAACGTTTTGCTGCACGCCAACGGTTAAGCGTTCAGCCGGTTCGGTAACGTCACCAAACTCTTCGCGCATGACTAGGGCAGTCTTGTCAGCATATTTGAGAACGTCACGAACGGCCGGCAGCGTTTCGATTGATGCAGGCTTGAGCAGTCCTGCGACCGCGCCACAATGGGAGTGGCCGCACACAATGATATCGGGAACCTTCAGCACTTTAACCGCATACTCGATTGTCGCAGCTTCTCCACTGTGCAGCGCGTCATACGGTGGGACGATGTTGCCCGCCGTTCGCAACACGAATATTTCGCCGGGTTTGGTTTGGGTGACGAGATTTGGGTCGACGCGCGAATCCGAACAAGTGATGAATAAAGCCACCGGATGCTGCCCGTTGGCGAGTTCCTCGAAGAGTTGCTTTTCAGTCGGGACCACATCCTGCTGAAACCGCTGAATTCCGTCAATCAGTTTGCGCATCGTCAAAGACTCCCTTGGCGTTTGAAATTTTTTTCTTTTTGGTACGTTTTTGTAATGGGATTCTAATACAAGAAACAAAGTTGGTCACCCAGCAGCCGTTCGATCTTGTCTTTTGCATGAAAATGCAGGGTGCGTTTCACGGCTCCTTGATTGGATTCCCGGCAAAAAGCCCGAGTAGTCGTCTTGGCTTCTCCCCAACCACTTCCTGCATCGTTGCAAACTTCTCGACGAATCGCACCGGTGAAGGGCTCATCCAATGATCCGTAATCAACACCCTGCAACCACCTGTACAACTGCATTTGCGGCTACGTGTGCTATAATTCTTGGGTCCATCGGTCAGTACCATTTGAATCGGAGTTCGATCATGCGCCGTTCCGTGTCCTTCCCCTTTGTTATTGCGTCCTTCATGACTTTCTTTTTTGTCACTGAAATTGCTATAGGTGCGACGATTACCATTCGAGTGGAAGTTCCCGATTCCACACCATCGGGGGACTTGATCTACATAGCAGGCGACTTTCAAAGCTGGAACCCGGGCGATCCCGCTTACGCGCTCACGGAGCAGACAGATGGTTCCTGGGAAATCACGCTCAGCCTGCCAGACGCCATACCCATTCAGTACAAGTTCACACGAGGAAGTTGGCAGACGGTTGAGAAGGGATCGACCGGTGAGGAAATCCCCAACCGCGTACACACGCCTCAGGGCACCGAGACCATCAACCACGTCGTTGCAAACTGGGCTGACATTCAGCCATCGACAATCACCGGCCACGTCGAGTCGTTTGTGTTCGCTCCCTTTTTGGGTGGTCGCCGCTGCTGGGTCTACCTGCCGCCCGATTACTTCGAGAGTTCCGACAGCTACCCCGTACTGTACATGCATGACGGACAGAACCTCTTCGATGAGGCGACCAGCTTTGCGGGCGAATGGCAGGTGGACGAAGCTTGCGAATCGCTCATTGGCAACCGCGAGATCGAACCGATCATCGTGGTCGGTGTCGAAAACAGCAGTTCACGATGTGACGAATACACCCCGTGGGCCGACAACGCATTCGGATGCGGTGGCGGTGGCGATGGATACCTTCAAGCCATCCGGGATATTCTGATTCCAGAAGTCAATCTGCGCTACCGCACCCAATCGGGTCACGCGAAAACCTACATGGCCGGTTCGTCGCTGGGCGGTTTGATCTCGGTCTACGCTGGTTACGAATACGATGATGTCTGGGGTCGGATCGCGGGCGTATCCCCATCCTATTGGTGGTCAGGCCAACAAATACTCAGCCATGCAGTCACCGCGTCGAAACCCGACGAATTGAGTCGTTTTTACCAGGACATGGGTACGGCTGAATCGGGAATCGCCAATCTGCGGGCAATGCGTGACATTGCAATTGGACAGGGGTTTGTCGAAGGTAATGATCTTCTATCCGTCGAGGCTCAAAACCACATGCACAACGAGTTCTACTGGGCAATTCGAATGCCTGACATCTTGCGATATCTGATCGATCCGCCACTTCCATGTTTGGGCGATTGGGATTGCGACGGTGACGTAGACTTGAACGATTTTGAATACTTCGCGGACTGTGCCAACGGTCCTGGAATTGCCCCGAACCCCTTGCTGCCGGGCGTCACACAAGCCAATTGTATTGAAGCGTTCGACTTTGACGGCGGTAGCGACGTTGACCTGGCCGACTTCGTAGAATTCGCAGAGAGGCTCGTCCCGTAAGCATTACGAGCAATCTGCGATGACGCTATTGTGGGGATTACGAAGCCAAATCGACTCGAAGTCATGCTTCCATGTTGGCGCCCTCAGCGAGAACCAGATCGATATCAAGAAGAATCTTCATGGTTTCTTCGACTTTTGCGATCCCGAGGATGTACGATCGAGAGGCACTGCTGCCCATTGAAGGGGCGGGATTGATGAGATCGCCGTCTATGTCGAGGACCTCGGAAACACTGTCAACCACAAGTCCGACCTCTCGCGCGACATTGACAACGATTATGCAGGTTTCGTCAGTGTGTTCGGCTTCTTGCATTCCCAACCGCATGCGTAGATCGATGACGGGAATAATTTTACCGCGAAGATTGATAACGCCTTTCATGAAATCGAGCGAGCGCGGAATGGAGGTGATGTCAACGATTCCATTGATCTCACTGACTTTGCGAATCTCGACGCCATAAAATTCGCCCGCCAATCGAAACGTGAGATACTTCCCTCCCAAGTCCTTCGAATGACTCGCTTGATTTGAATTTGATTGCGTTGACTCTGATGCTGTTGCGCCCATGCTGCGGTAACCTCGTCTTAAGCGATTTTTGATGCGGCCTACATACAGGGGTCGGCCAAACATTCAATCGCCCCCACAGGCTCGCATGAATCTGCGGAACCCGGGGGGCGATTGACGACACGTTGATACCGAGATACTGATTCGGTCAACGCGATTAGAATGACGACAGGTCATCGTCCCCCATGGGTAAGAAATCGCTGTCGCTCGCACCAGCGCCAGCCCCGACCGGCTGTCGCCCAGGCGATTGTGTCATTCGTGATTGATTGGCAAACTTCTGACCGGCGAAACCTTGAGCGCTTTGACTGGTTCCACCCTCTGCCAACTTGTATTGTCCGATCATCTCTCGCAGGCATGCGACTTGTGACGACATTTCTTCAGCCGCCGCAGCCAATTCTTCAGAACCAGCCGCATTCTGCTGCGTTACGGTGTTCATCTGCGTAACGGCAGTGTTGACCTGATCGACGCCTTGGGCCTGCTCATCAGAAGCTTTCGAGATGCCGTCTACGAGATCCGATACCTTGTTGATCTGCTCGACGATCGACGTCAGGGCTTGGCCCACACTTGTTGCGACGGTCGTACCTTCCTGAGCTTTCTTGACCGACTCGTCGATCAGACTGGTTGTTTCGCCAGCCGCCTGGGCTGCTCGCTGAGCTAGATTGCGAACCTCGTCGGCGACGACGGCGAATCCCTTACCATGTTCACCCGCACGAGCCGCTTCGACGGCTGCGTTAAGAGCAAGCAGGTTGGTCTGGAACGCAATCTCTTCGATAACCTTGATGATCTTGCTGATTTTCTCGGATGACGCATTGATATCCGACATGGCCTGATTGAGTTGGCCCATGGTCTGATCGCCTTCGTTTGCCGCGTCGCGTGCCGATCCGGACAAATCGTTGACCTGTGCTGCGTTGCTTGCGTTGGTGCGGGTCATGGCGGCCATCTCTTCAAGCGATGACGATGTTTCTTCAAGAGATGCGGCTTGCTCGCTGGCACCTTCGGACAACTGCTGGCTCGATCCCGTCACCTGCGATGCACCGTCGTCGATTTGTTCAACGGCACTTGAAACCTGAAGCATGGTATCGCAAAGTTTGGAAACCAGTTTGTTGACATTTTCCACCATGTCGTGGAATTCGCCTTCGAGGCGTGACGTGTCTGCGCTCGCAGTGAGGTCGCCATCAAGCGCGGTCTTGATCAGATTCCCGATTTCGTCGCGGGCGATCACTTGCGCAGTGACGTCAGTGGCATATTTGACGACCTTGACCGGCTTACCTTCGAGGTCGAGAATCGGGTTGTAAGAAGCCTGTATCCAAATCTCTTTGCCGCCCTTGGCAATGCGTTTGAATTCACCTGCTCTAAATTCACCACGATTCAACGACGCCCACAACTCGGTGTATTCGTGGCTTTGCCGATGTGAGTCTTCAACGAACATGCTGTGGTGACGGCCCTTGATTTCATCGTGCGTGTATCCCAAGGCGTTGACGAAGTTGTCGTTGGCCTCGCGAATGGTGCCGTCGAGGTCGAATTCGATGACGGCTTGCGCACGGCCGATTGCTGCGAGTTTTCCCGCATTGTCTTGTGCCAACTCTTCGAGTCGAATCTTTTCAGCATCGATAAAGTCCCAGGTGACCATCGTCCCGGCAACATCGCCCTTCTCGTCGTAAACAGCATTCACCATGAGTTCCAACTTCCGGTCGCCAAGCTGGATCGGAGCTTTGTATGGAAGATTGCTGGGATTGCTCAAAATTCGCCGCTGATGCGCCGGATCCTTGTGGAATGCGTCGATGTTGGTCCCCACCAAAGCCTCGATCGGGATCGGCAGCAAATGCGCGAGGGGCGTCAGGTTCTTGATGGTCGCCGGATTGACGTAGGTGATGTTGAAGTCTTTGTCGGCCAAGATGATGTTGGCCGGCGTGTCTTCGACCATTCTCTGGAACATCTTGCCCGAGTTGCTGCTCTTGTTCACCGACTTTTTTGTGGTCTTGGTTTGTCTCGCCATTGATCTCTCTCTTTGCACTAGTGGGTGAACTGGCAACGGCCGAGCCACCGCGATTCCAAGGTTTCTTGCCACAACCCGATGACGACGCGAACGAATGTAAATCTCATCGAACCAAGGCGCCTACTCAAATGACAGCCGACGTATCGAATTCTTGTTGACGGTCGCTGCGTCAAATCTCAATCAACCGTATTCCAGAATGCGACGCGCGTTTGAACTTCGTTATCACAATTCCACTGACATACGATTTCAGACGTGCGAATTCTTGTTCTGGTTAAGTGATCTTTCGGTACGCGACGGAGGTGTGATTAGAATTAATTCGTCCAAACCGCTTGGGTATTGCTCAAGTTTGGCGTCCGCCCATAAGAATAAAGGGAACCGCCATTTAGCCGAATCGTTATCGGAGTGTACGGGCGCAGACGATCTTGAATTCAGTGAATTCTCGACCAAGAATTCAGCAGTCTTTGAACAATCGTCTTGCTGAGTTCGGCGATTGCGACGTTAGAACCATGCCGATGTTGTCTTCTGGTAGTCGTTGTAGGCGCCTTCATCGCAATTCGACGGTCGTCGAGATGCTGGCCCATTTCAAGGATGGGGTATTTTGCCCATATCAAAATGCAAGGCCTCGAACCGATGTCGGATCAATTCTAAGACACACTCGCCTCACCAATCGTGCTAAGACAAATGCGTTTTCGGCTCTCGGAACGCATGGATTATCGCCACCATACTTCTATGCACCTACCCCCTCACTCGCAATTGGCCCAAAGTGCGGCCTTAATTATTCCTGAACGGATGCAGTGCGGGTGTATACAAATGCCAGTTTTTTTCGTTCCCAAACACGTTCATCTAATCTGAAAATACGGCTGGTCCGATTCAACCCCTAAGGGCCGCTGAAAATGTCATATAAAGCTGAAGATCGAAAATACTTAGACACGCTCCGAATGACGGATCGCGAACTTGCCGTGATCGTTTCGAAGGAGTTGCGCGATTCCGATGCGAAGAGACGCTGGTCTCGGCGTCGAACGAACTTCATGCGGATGGCAGTGGACATTGCTCAACCAGGCGGAACAACCGCGAAGTATGTCGTCCGATCATACGATTTAAGTGAAGGTGGAATCGGCTTCTTTACAGGCAGTTATGTTCACGCATCGACGCGCTGCCGGCTTCACCTTACAACAGTCGATGGCGAACTCCTGAGCATTGATGGTACCATCGCGCACTGCAAGAATGTTTGGGGTCACGTTCACTTTGCTGGCGTAAATTTCGATTCACCGATCGACTTGACTTGGTTCGACGACACCCCGGAAGACGCACATCCCCCGCCGCCACTTCAGACGCTTCAGGCACAGCAAACCACCCAATACGAGCGATATGCTGTCAATCTGGCCCACGAAGCCGGTCCTGTCGAGCAGGCACTGACGGTCATTGATGAACTTCGACAAATGATCATCAACGAAGCCGGTTCAGACGAAATTCAGGCTTGCCTCGAACTTGTCAGACTTGCCCTCAACCTTGATGGCACATCCCAGCCGAATCAAGATGAATCCAACCCGCCAGATCGGTCAGACCCCAAAGATCAACCCAACCAACACGATCAATCCAGCCCCCAAGATCAATCCATGCCACACGATCAAGCCAATCCAGACGCGCAAGTCGAAGAGGTCGCAACGAGCCAGAATTAACCATCCTGCGCTGCCCTTACTTCGTATCAATCCCCAAATCACACCGTTTCAGACCGCGCTATAAGCGGTGGCGTTCACCCGACTTCATCGATTACAATTCAGAGGCTGCAAAATATTCGCATGCAGACTGGCTCATCACGCCAGTCGAACAAGAACGAGTACGGAGATTAATCATGTCTGGAAAGATGCGCTTCGTCTTGGTGATTGCGGTTTCCACTTGCGCCATGACTGACCATGTACGCGCCGGCGCAACCGACAAATATCGCAACCATCGCTTTGTTCATATCAACGACGTTTCGCGCGAGCAGATTTCCGCCATTGAAGCCACCGGGGCGGTCGTTCTTGATTGCGCCCCATCGCCAGGAAGCCTCGACGTCGTTGCCAGCGAAGAACAACTCGTCGCGATACGGGCCATGGGCGTCACGACAGTCATCAAACACGAGAACGCCCAAGCCCTTTTCGACGCCGAACGACAACCAAGCCCCCTTCGCGGTGGCGATCCTTATAACGATTTCTTCCTCGACTATCACGAGTACGACAATGGGGTTGGCAGCATTGTCTGGTTCATGAACGAATTGGTCACCCGCTACCCAAATCTCGCCTCGATGATCGACATCGGGACCAGCCGCGAGGGTCGCACCATCTGGGCCCTGCGATTGGCAAACGATGCGTTTCCAGGAAACAAGCCAGGCGCATTGTATTTCTCCTGCGTGCATTCTCGCGAATGGGTCACGACGACAACACCCACCTATTTCGCAAAGCATGTTCTTGAGAATTACGGAACCGACCCGATCGTCACCGACATGGTCAACAAGACAGAGATATTCCTCGTCCCCGTTGCCAACCCCGACGGGTTTGCATTCACGTGGAGCGATGATCGTCTCTGGCGCAAGACCCGCACGATCAACTCCAACGGAACCATCGGCGTCGACATCAACCGCAACTGGGGGGAAGCTTGGGGTTATGACGACGACGGATCAAGCGGCAGTGGCAGCAGTTCCATATTCCGCGGACCGTTTCCTTTTTCCGAACCCGAGACCGTTGCCTTGCGCGATTTGATGCTGAACCAACCAAATATCCGAACGATGATGGACATTCACAGTTTCACACAACTCATTCTTTGGCCGTGGGGATACATTCCCGACCTGTGCCCGGATGACGCTCTCTTCAGAGAACATGGACTTGCGATGCAGGATATCATCTTCAACGTCCACGGATTGACTTACGATGCGGGCCCGATCAACGAAACGATCTATCCTGTCAACGGCGATTCGCTCGATTGGGCTTATGCGCAACTGGGCATTTTGGCATACAGTTTCGAGTTGCGTCCGGAAACGGGTCCGTTCGGTTCCGGCTTTATTCTGGACCCTGAAGAAATCATACCGAATAACGAAGAGATCACGCCCGCACTCTTGTACCTGACGAATACCGACTTCGTGCGCTCTCCGGTCATCATTGACCTGGAAACCGATATCCCTGAGGTGCTTGTTCCGGGCGTCGATCTTCCAATGCAACTTACCGTGAATTCGCAATACGAAGACTACACGGCGGGAACGGCTCGGATGTACTATCGCTTCGATCCAAGTAGTCCTTACAACGAAGTAATGCTGACGCAGATCAGCAGCAATGGATACGAAACGACGCTGCCCGCAACCAACTGCACGTCCACTCCCGAGTTCTACTTCGCAGCAGACAGCAACCAGGGTACGGTTTCGACGTTGCCCCCGCCGGCAGAACTGGGTCCGTTCAATCCACCGGTGGCTGTGGGTCCGTTCTATCAGGAAGACCTCGACACCGATCCCGGTTGGACAACGGAAGGCGATTGGGAGTGGGGAGTGCCAACGGGCGGTGGAAGCTTTAACGGCGATCCGACAAGTGGCAACACGGGCGCCAACGTTTATGGCTATAACCTGAACGGCAATTACACCAACAACTTGCCGGCGACCTATTTAACGACGACAGCAATCGACTGTACGGGACAGTTCGATGTCGAACTTCGATTCTGGCGATGGCTTGGGGTCGAATCGGCTTTCGGTTTCGACGATGCAACGGTCTCGGTCAGCAACAACGGTACGGAGTGGACACAGGTGTATTCCGCCGCTGCCGATCACATCAGCGACAATATTTTCGAAACCGATACCGAATGGACGCCGCAATCGTTCGACATTTCCAGCGTTGCCGACGATCAACCGACTGTGTATGTGCGTTGGGGAATGGGGGCGACCGACGGCTCGAATACGTTGCCGGGCTGGAATATCGACGATATCGTGTTGTTTTCGAAGGGCTGCGTTGCGACCAAGGGTGACTACAACGGCGATTCAATCGTCAGTGCCGGCGATGCAGCCGCTTTCCCAGATTGCGTGCAGGGACCGGTCGATTCGACGCCTCCGGGATGCTCGATTCTGGACTTCGATGATAACAACCATGTGGACTTGATCGACTTTGCCCAGTTTCAATCTGCGGCTGAGTAACATGCTTTCATGAAATCGAACATGGCGGTTGCGACTTGCGCGCAACCGCCATTTTTGTGAATCCCCTGAGTCGGGCAAGGTTTCAGTCTTATGAATTGCCCGTATACACTTCGATGAACGATTCGAAATCGGCCAGATCTATGTCGTTGTCGTCATCGAAATCGAATGCATCCAGACAATCCTGCGTGAGCATCGGCGATGGTGGTGCGGGCGACGCATTGGGTCCGTCCAAGCACGCGACAAACGCTCGCAGGTCAGCACCATCGACATCGCCATCGGTATCGATGTCGCCCGGACTTGCGACGACATCTCCGAATATCTGAATGTCGTCGATGCTCCAGCCTTCAAATTCACCTGAACCGTCGGTCGCGCCCATCACCCAGCGAAGTTGCACGTTCGACTGACCGTCTGCCGCCCCCGAAATGTCGATGCTTTGTGGGATCCACGCACGATCGAAAATGCCCGCGACTTCCGTATGCTCCCACACAACGTTCCAATCGATACCATTCACCGAAATCTCAATCGCCGCATGGTCGAAGAAGTTGCTTTCAACGCCAAGCCACCGTTGAAATCGCAGCTCGGCATTTTGAACCGACGACAGATCGAACGTCGGCGTGGTCAGATGCGTCGGAGACAGGTTGCTTTCGTATTTGCCAGCAAGGTTGTATCCGTAAACATTCGTACCGGTCGCGCCGGAAAACGGATCGAAATCAATGCCCTGCGGTACGCCGAATGCCCAAAGACCCTCCGTCGACCAGCCCGGATCGACATCGAGTGGGAAGTCCAGCACCGGCTGCTGTCCGCCGATCTGAAGCGAGATGATTCCCAGTGTCGAATCGAACACACCGTCATTGGCTCGGAAGGTAAATTGTTCATGGCCTTCATACCCAAGCGGCGGTGCATAAAGCACTTGATTCCCACCGCCAGACAACACATGCGGCAGCGCGCCGGGTGCGATTAGCGAACCATCGCCCGTGTCGTACAACTCGCCCTGCTCCGGAAGCGACAGAATCGCATAGTCCAACGGGTCTTCGGTCGGGTCGCTGGCAACCAGATCGATCACAGCCCACCCGAATCGCCGGACCAGAATACTGAGGCTCGTGGCGGTGGGCGCATCGGGATGATAGATCTTAACGTCATCGACGAACCAGTCGTCACCGGCATTGCTGGAAACGCGGATGCGCAGTTGGAAATTTCCGTGAAGCGCATCTGCCGGCAGCAATTCATCCGACACGTCATAGTCGGTCATGTCCGGACCGTCACCGAGATGCTGCGTGAAGTTCTGCCACACACCATTCGTATCGAGGTAGTCGAAGAACAAATCGTCTCCGGCCTCAGGCGAATTCTCATCTCCGGTCCGCTGCCACGCATATCGCAACCGAATACCGCTCTGCGATTCGAGGTTGACCGGAAACGAAACCAACTCGTCACCGACCGAGGAACTGCCATTTAGGCGTGCGGAATTCGGCGGGCTTGGCTCGTTGATACCGTTGCCGTCAATCGTTGCACCGAGGATATCGCCCCATTTCAGGGCATCGAACACGAAGTCAGGGAACGAATCCTCGAATGGTAGTTCGATCAGCGGCTGAACCTCGACGCTCACCGTCGCATCGAACGAATCGTACGTACCATCGTTGACCCTGAAGGCAAACGCATCCAGACCGAGGAAAGTACCAGATCGCTGATACCGCACTACGTTTTGATTGCCCATGAGCGAATACGGCAAATCGAGGGATTCGATCGCACCACCGTTGGGATCGCTGAGCGTGCCTCCAACTGGTAACGACACGATCACAAAGTCGAGTATGTCAAGATTCGGGTCCGAACCGTCCAATGCAATGTCAACCGTATCGTCCTGTCGCACTTCAGTGAACACGTCATTGGCAAATGGCGCATCGCCACGGGTTACCGAAACGTTGTCCATGAACCAATCGTCGATATTGTTGGCACTCGCTGTGCCGGTCGTTCTGAAACGCGCACGGAAACTGTCATGCAATGCGGCGGACGGAAGCAAGATGTCTTCTCGCTGGTAACTGGTCATGTCGTTGCCATCGCCAGCATACTCGCGAAGCGACTGCCAACTGCCATTGCTATCCACGTAATCGACCCGCAAGTTGTCTCCGGAGTCCGGACTTTCGCCATCGCCGGTGCGCTCAAACCAGTACACCAACCGAGCGTCGCCGACACCGCTCAAATCGACAAGGTGCGTTTGCAATTCGTCACCGCCTGCCGGCGATCCATTCAGTCGCGCCGAGTACGGTTGCGACGGTTCGTCAATTCCCTCGTCGTCGATGCCAGCCAGCGACACGACCGACCAGAATCCGGTATCGAACTCGGTCGTCGGAAACGAATCGAAGATAGGTACTTGCAACACCGGATCGACCTGCACCGTGACCGTCGCCGTGTTGGAGTCACCCGCATCCGGTGGCGACCCGCCGTCATTTGCTTTGAAGTCAAACGTATCGAGACCGAGGAAACCATTGGTCGGCGTATACATCAAGGCATTGCCACCTCCGACCAATTTGTATGGCAGATCGCCGGGCAAGATGATGTGATTGTTGCCCGCATCGCGAAGTTCGTAGCTTGGCAGCGACAATATGATATAACTCACTGCACCGGGGATTTCAGGCAGCCCGTCGTCGCTGGCGAGAAGTTCGATGTCAGCCGTTCGACTTTCTCCAACGATAACCGTTCGCCCAGCCGCAGATGGTGGACGTGGACCGCAGTCGCCGACGGCTGAAAGATCGGACTCGAAAAAGTCGACGGGTACACCGCCACCAGCCGACAACCCAACGATGCCGTCATTCGCCTCGATGCCCAGCCATGCAAGTTGCACGCGACCGTCGTAATACAATTCAACCTGAAACGTGTTGTCGTTGTTAACACCATCTTCGGAAATGTCCTGCCATGTAACGACGAAACGATCGGCGAGTTGCTTGTAGCTTAGCGTGCCGCCTTCGCTCGGATCGAGATCGTCATACAACAATGATATCCGAGGTTGATCGAAATGTTCATCGAAGGTCTCGGTCGTATCGTCGTCCGGCCCGACCAGCGTGATGTTTCCGTTGGCATTGATGTAAACCGTGTTGTATGAGACACCATACAAATGCACCTGCGCCCCATCTGTAAGATTGACCTCCACCGAACCCGTATCTGAAACAACCACCGGCGTACCCCCAGCAGGATCGGTCGGGAGTACCAATGTTTCGAAGGTACAGGAACTATAGAAATCGACGCTGCCATTCGGTGCATACAATATCGCACTGTTGCCAAGATCGAAGTCAGCCAAAAAGTCTTCCGTAAAGTAGTCGGGGATTTCCGGCGTTGTAAAGCTGTAGCAAGCCGCCCCGTTGGTATCGAACGCCACGTTGACGGCTGGGTCGGTCGCTTCGGCGCCGTAAAAATACATCGTGTCATCGGTAAGGCCTTCGATGTCAATGCTGTGCGACGTATTCAGCCCAATCGCCGCCACCTCATTGACCAGATCGTCGCAATCGGTTCCGTAACGCACCACGCCAACGGCTGGTTCGTCTGTGTTGAATACGATTCGCGCGCTTCGCGGATCAATATCGACAGCCGACACGGCACTTATGACCGGCGCAGTGCAATCGATCCCGACGGACTCTTCAGCCAGAACATTCGTGTTGCCAAAACCGTCATCCGCATCGAGGTAGCTCGCCGTAATCGAGTCGCCCTCTGCAATGTGCAATACCCCTGCCGCATCGGTGATTGCTAACGGAACCGTACTGATGAAGTTCGCTGACTGCGAGCTGGTTTCGGTCAGGGTAATGACTTCGCCACCCGGTTCGGTGTCGGACACAACGACGATATTGATCGTTTCAATTTCCAGATCATTCGTATTCACGTCGCAGTCGTTGAGCGAAATCGTCGCGGTACTGTCGCAATTGTAGCTTTCCTGATCGAATCGAATCACGCCCTGTGGACTGCAATTGATCAGCAGCGGTTCAGCCGCCAGCGAAAAGGACTGCGGCCCCTGCGGAATGTTAAAGCCGGTGATCTGCACGAAATACTCACCCGGCGGCGGGGCATCGATGACCACCTGCTCGATGTTGTTGGTATGATCGGCTTGCGTCTTGACCGCATTGTTCGCCGGGACAGCCGGATTGAGCGTCCACGGCAGATACGCATTGCTGTTGGCATCGAGGATCCGCAGGTCGAGGTCATTCACCAACGTCGGATCGACCGCCGGAGTACCCGGCACATCGTCCCACGCCAAAGTCACTTTGAGCTGCGCATCCAGCGCATCGACTACGACCAGGACCTGAACAACCTGATCCTGTTCGACTTCGCCTTCCAGAAAGTTGCCTGCCCGCATCAAATCGATCGCAGGAACCACGCGCACCGATCCATAGCCCGTTCGATAGTCCGGTCCGGGATTCTCAACATCGACGGCTGTTTGCGCCAGCACAGCTTTGAGCGTTGAATTACGAAAGTCCGGTTCACCCGGTTTGTTGGCACGAAAATCTTCGAGAATGAGAGCGCCCATCCCGCACACCGTCGGTGAAGCCATCGACGTTCCGCATTTGACGTTGTAGTTACCACTGCTCGAACACGATGTCACCCCACCGTCACCACCCGTTTGGCAACCGGGGGCAGCAAAGTCGGGTTTGATTCGGCCGTCATCCGTTGGCCCCCACCCGGTAAAGTTCGTCACCGAATCGTCATTGCTGTTCAGCGCCCCGACCGAGAGATGGTTCTTGGCGCCGGCAGGTGGAGCGATGGTGTTGTAGGTGGCTCCGCAGCCACCGTTTCCGCGTTCGTTTCCGCCTGCCCACACGATGCGAAACGGCGAACCAAGACTCCCGCCAACGATCGCGTCGATCAGCGCCGACGTCGCGTTGTAGTCTCCTTCCCACGCACAGGGAAAACCGTTTGGGGCGACATTGGTACCGATGGAGTTGTTCGAGATATCAACGCCATAGACGTTGATCGCTTCGGTATAGTCGGCTTCCAGGTCTCCGGGATTGGTGTACAGGAACCCGGCTTCCAACGGTCCGCCCGTTTCGAATCCATACGACTCAATCGTAACGCCGGGGGCCATTCCGCGATTGGTGCCGGCGCTGTTCGTACCGTCGCCTCCGATCGTTCCGGAAACGTGCGTGGCGTGATCGGACAGGCCTGACGAATCACGGGCGACCAATCGGCCGCCGAAATCGGCATGGCTGGCGAGCGCACTGCCCCCATCGTACACCATCACCTTCACGCCTGTACCATTGAGGTTATAGGGAACTGCCTGGGCGACGTCCGATCCGGTGCGGGCCCGGTTGCTGTCGTTGACTTCGGACATTCTGGGCAGCGGCGGTTCGATATACTGTACCGCATCCTCGTCGGCGAGCGATGGAATTTCTGCATAGGGTAGTTCAACCAAATATCCGTTGACACTTCGCATCGTTCCCACAATCACAGCCCGATGCCGCCGCAACACTTCTGCCCCCTGCCGATCCAAATCGATGTCGGGATGAAACAACACGTGGGCAGTTACCTGAATCGCGTCGGCGTCTTCGGGCCTGACGATGCGCACCTTGGCTTCAGTGTCTTTCTCAAAAATCGCTGGATCGCCGTTCACATCCGCCCAGGGCATCAACTCATTTCGCAAAAATGTCGGATGAAGCTTCCAATCACGCTGAGCATCGGTAACGCTGCTCAACGTTGCGATCTGAGCGATGTCTCGCTCAACCAATGCATTCGGCTGCGCGACGGCATAGTACGCATGGTCGCCAAGATAACTCAGCAAGCGAACGCCAGCCGCCTGCAATTGGTTTCTCTGCGTTTTGGTGATCGGATTGGAAAACTGCACGACAACGTGCGTCGCTTCTTCCACACTGCGGGCCTGCACCATCGTTACCAGTTTGTTCGCCGTTTCCGGTGCCGAGGCTTGCGTCAAGCGAGATGTTCCAGAACGCCATTTAATCTCGCCTGCCGAAGCGCCGACAGCGATGAACCCTGTGACAAATGTACTCAACAGTACTGTACGTTGGAACGTTCGATTTGCT
Organism: Alphaproteobacteria bacterium; assembly: GCA_028285105.1. Classification (GTDB taxonomy): domain Bacteria; phylum Planctomycetota; class Phycisphaerae; order UBA1845; family UBA1845; genus UBA1845. The sequence goes on along the minus strand of JANQQE010000011.1, from coordinate 137,476 downwards.
TTATTCCGCATGTCGATTTGACTCCTCAGGGAAATCGCGCAACGCACTTTTGGCGCAGATTCAGGTTGTGATGGTGATTCCGTCCAGCGAGTGTGATCAATCGGTTTGTCGTTGGCATGACAATCCGCGAATGCGTAACGGTGGGCAAATAACAAGTGTGTCTAAACAATGAAACCTATCGCTGATTCCTGCGATGCGAGAGTCATTGATGAAACAATCGTTGCAGTGCCCGACAACCGAGGTGTATCGGCACGTCGGGCACCGCAAGTTGTTCAGCATGTCATATGGGTACGCTCGCAAATCAACATACGTCACCCAAAAAACTTTCGCGCATACTAGACGCGATCAATGCCAAGCGAATCTGCAAAAATACAACATCACCGCTTAGCGACGGCGCGACACGCAAGCTGCCCCGCCCAGCATCAACAGCATCAGGCAGGCAGGTTCGGGTATCACAGTAATCGAACCGGGCTGATACGAGACGTCAGCAAATGCACCAACCGGTGGCGGATCGAGCGCGAAGCCTTCCGAAAGATCGGCAGGATTGTCGTCGCTCAGCGTCAAATCGGTCGTACCCAGTTCGTCCAGCGACAATGTCACTGTCGCCAGCACGATGGCCACCGGGTCGCTCCAAATCGCCGTACCGGGAGGCGTCGGAACCAAGCCAGCCAAACCATCGCCATCGACACCGCTCACTGCCGTCCAGGTTGGTTCGTTGATTGCCGAACCCGACACCGACACGCTCGTGCCGAAAAGGTCGAGGTCCAACCCCCAACCGACAATGGCGTCAGCCTCTGGAATGACCGCGACAATATCCACGGTCGCAGTCCCATCGACGAGGGGTACGACCTGGTTTGCCGGTGAAAGCGATACGACCACCGTAGCGTCTGCAGGCGCTGGCCCCAGCAGGACGCCAGCAACCATTGCGGTCGCCATCGCCCCCATAACAGGTTTACGTCGTTGCAGCATCTTCTTTTCTCCTCATCTCAACGTTTTAATTTCTCGATTGTCCGCTGCAATGTTGCCCGCATCGCAGCGTCGGCTGCGCGCGAGCAACTTCGCAAACGGATGATCTTCCCAACATCAGTTATTTGAAACCGAAGGACCGGTCATCACGTCGGTCAGTCCGCCGGCATCGAGCAACGTTACGACACTGTCCTCATTGAAGTCGAAGCGGGCACGACAAGGAACGCTATCTGATTGCGCCCCCACACATGTCTGGAACTCAGCGAAGTCGCTCAGGTCAACGTCGTCGTCACGATCGAAATCTCCCATGATCGTGACTGGCGGGGATGCCAACGGATTACCGACAAAGTCACGGTAGCAAAGCAACCACTGCTGATAGTCCACATGCGTCACCACGCCGTCCTCATCGAAGTCGGCACATACCGAGTACGACGCATCGCAAGTCGTCGTGCCAAACGCCATGACGAAGATGTCGTAGTCGTCGCCATCGACATCTTTGTCGTTATCCAGATCACCGCATGGACCCGCCAAACCGCACAGGTTAAAGCGAATGAACGCATCGCCAATGTCCGAATTGGAACCATCGTCATTGAAATCGCGCAACGTGACCGGGACATAAGCCTGCAAGTCTTCCGTCAGGATCAAATCGTCATCGCTGAATGAGCGGATACGGATTCCGTCATCAACCAGCCCATTGCCGTCGAGGTCCACCGGGTCGCCTTCGCGGGCAATCACAACTTCGCCATTCAGAGTAAGGACCGAATTCGACGCTGACTCGGATGCGCTGGTACTCGAACCAATGATGTAATCGCCTGCGTTGTTTTGAGCGACGATAAAGAAACCCTCACTGAACGGTGCATCGTCAAAGGATTCCACTGCTCCGGAAACGATCGGATCACCCGTTGCAGACAAGACTCCACCGTCACGAAGCACCCAGTCGTTTCCGTCAAAGTTCGATCCGCGTGCAACCCAGCCACCGTCGGCTGACATGAAGACTTCCGTGCCAAAACCAATGTCTGCCGGAGAAGCAAAACCGGAACCGGCGATGATTGAACCTTCCTGCACAACGACCTGATTATTGACGACAATCATCTCGTCAGTACTGGTGTCGCCATTCGTATCGCCAATGTAAATGAAGTTGTTTCCAGTCGCATCAACCCGCATGCTTCCGGTGACGAATCCCTTGATCGGATCGGTGCCGCCGCCCGCCTGACCGGTTGGCACAGTGACCTCTTCCTGCGCTTCAACAATCACGCCGTTCTTGCTCAGCAGGAAGCGGTCCATCGCCGAAGACAATGTTGTATCGGCATCGAACCAAACCGTGTTGTCAGAGACAATGTTGGCGGCTGCAAGAATGGAACCGTAGTTACCTCCCGTCGCAGGCGAGATGCTGCCCTCGCGGGCAATCACAACATGCGTTGAGCCATCTGACCGAACAATGACCTCATCCGCAGACGAAGAGTTATTCGTATTCGTCGCAAAAGCAAACAGGCCGGCATCGTTGATGGAAAGATCCTGATCGATAAAACCAACCTGATCGCCCTGATCGAGTGTCGTCGTGCCTTCTTGAATTTGGACACCGCTCGTGCAGAAGTCGCCCACGATGATGACTTCGTCAACCGCTGTTCCCAGATCGGTGTCGGCAGAGAGTACCCACAACTTGCCATCCGGGCTGCGGAACGGACGGTCAACACCGCTACCGAACTTAGCGCCAGGCAACCCTGGAACATCCGATGTTGGACTGCTGGCAATGTTCGAATAAATGCCAACCGACAGTCCGCTTGCATCGTCGATCACCAACGTATTGACCAACGCATCGTTATTGACCAAGTCGGGATCGGTCTCAAATCCACCACCGGAAGTCGTACCCGTACAGACCGGCCGACCAACTTCGGTCGTATCAACCACAATCGACGCAGTCAATCCGTTGCTGTTGGCCGGAACACTGCCAATCGCATATGTCACGACACCGCCAAACGGCGAACCGTCATGCACGCCCGGCGCATCGACCGATGAAACAATCACGCTGTCATCCAACGTGACGCTGGCAGTTACGCCCGTCGCGTCGGAAGGACCATCATTGTCGACCGAAACGTCGTAAGTGATCTGTCCGCCCACAGGAAGCACCGGATCGGGCGCATCTGAAATGGTCATTACCAGATCGGTCGTCAACTGGAACAGCGTATCTTCCGCATCGCTGTTGTTCGCAGGAACCTCATCTGATTCGGTGGCTGCCACTGAAGCGTCAACGCTGATCGTACCCTGCACTGTCACATTGACCACCACATCAAAACTGGCCGCTTCGTCGTTCGCGAGTGTGCCCACGTTAATCGTGACCACGCCAGCCGCATGAATGGCTGCCGGATCGGACAGACCGGCATTAAAGGTCGTTGTCGGATCGAGGTTCATTGTGACGACGACGTTGGTTGCGCTGGAGGGACCATCGTTGAGAATATCCAGCGTGTATGCGATCGCGCCACCCGGTTCGGTCAACGGATCGGGACTGTCGGTAATCAGAATTGAAACGTCCGCTTTCTTGCCTACTTCTGTCTCGTTTGTCGCGTCGTTATTGCCGGGAACACTGTCAACGGCTCCGCCCGTGACGCTCGACGTTGTGGTGTAAACACCAGCGACCGCCGCATTGGCTACGAACTTGTACGTGCGTACCGCATTGGCATCGATTGTGCCAAGGTTGGCAGTGACAACTCCGGCAGCATGAACGGCGATTGCATCGGAAGCACCGGCATCGAACGTCAGCCCGCCGTCGAGATTGCTGGTGACCGTCACGCCAGTGATCGCCGTATCGCTGTTGTTTCGCACTTTCACTGCGTAGGCGATATCGCCAGGAACATTGACCTGCGGATCCGGACTGTCAACCACAACCAGTTCCAGGTCGCCAGAGGGACCTGCCGGTTCCGACACGGTGATCTTATAGACACCTTCCTGAAGTGTCGAAGAACCGCCCGGCCCATCGGGATCAACATCGAGAGGAAGATAAATCGAAACGTTGCCAGACGCATCGCGATCGCTAACAGCCAACGCATTCGTAAACACTTCAAAGTCATCGACGGTCGCGCCATTGTCGCCCGCATCAATGACGCCGTCGCCATTGAAGTCAACTTGTTCGTCAAGTCGGAGCAGAACCTGGTCGTTGTAAACCAGTGATGTGCCGACACCGCTAATCTGCCAGACGACAGCCCAGTCACCATTGTTATTCATGTCAGCTGCTTCGATGGCTCCGCTGAGCGTGTCAACGCCAAGCGTGTCACCTTCTCGAAGATGAATTGCACCATTCAACACCAGGTACTCGTCACTGGATATGTCTCCGGTGGTATCTCCGGTAAAAAGATACTCGCCCATGTCGCTGACGCCGAAGAAATCGAAACCGCTCCCCCACTCCTCTGCCCCGTCGCCGCCAATAGCCACAGGAACGATCATTCCCTCTTGAACCAGTTGACCATCTAGAAATAGTCCGGCGCCATCCATGATAACGACGTGATCTTCGCCGCTCGGAAGACCAGTTCCGGTCGTTTCCATGATGCCATCAAGGATGTAGGCACTACCAAAGCGCGAGAACTTGTAACTGAAGTCGATGCTGCTTCCCCCGTCGATCGGCGCTGGAAGTCCCGGCAATTCATCGCCCGAATAAAGAATCGGGGTCTCGCTGTCGGTCCCCCACAGACCGCGGGCTGACGTACCACCGCCCACCGTTGTGCGCGTTCCACCGGAGAAGTATCCCACCCCATTCGCATTCATCGTTGGCGCTGAAGCGAACGACCAGAACAACCCAGCCAGTGGCCCCGTCGTGATTTCAGCACCTTCAATTGCGAAACCAATGGTGTTGACCCACGCCGAGTCGAACCCGCCATCCGGACCACCGTTTCCTGACGCGCTATAACAAACATCGCCAAAGTCGCTGATACCGAACCGTGACTCAAAGCTTGTCTGAACCAATGGCCCTTCCGTGGTTTCACTGAAGATGATGCCAGCCGGCGCGATTCCATCGACGGAACCATAAATATGACTGGTCGTACCGGCATTTAGCGTTGTCGCCCACCCGCCGATGTTGTTGACCGCAACGTTGTTGATGGTCCCAATGTTGTCTCCAGGGAAACCATTGGAATCGACTTCGTCGCCCTCATTGACCAACGAAGTCGCAATCTGGCCGAACGAGACGCTGGCGCTAATCGTTACGGCTGCAACCGCGCAGAGTTTTGAAAGCCCGCCTACGCGATTGTGAATCGTCTCCGAATTGTTCTTAAACAAATTCAACATGCTTCGTCCCTCTTAACTGAAGTGTCGTGTCCGTTTTTCCTCTGGATCGTCGCCACCGATCCATCGGCGGCTTGGATGTTGAACAGTCGTCGTGAATTGATCGCAACTCGAATCCATAGGAGAAAAAGCGTCTCCTCGCCAACTCAGAACATCCGAGTAACAACAATCGAGATACACAGCGCGCAAAAAAAGAGATATGCGCGAACAGCGCACATCTCTCTCATTTCCCTTTTCGCAGCAGGCTCCCAGTTGCCGACCGCGATACCCAAGCCCCAAAAGACCCAATTCTTCGGCAAACCTTGCAACCGAATCAACTCAGATAGGTTGATTATCAACAATTGAATCGCTCGAAGTCAATACTCCACTGCAAAATCAGTGATTGAGAATTGACTCTGCTGACGCAAATTGTCCGACCGGGTGTAAGTCTGCATACAGTTCTATTGGGGCTCGTACACGTGACAGACGTCTGGCGCAATCCATCACCTCAACCCAAATTAACAATCGCCGATGCAAAACGATTGAAAGATTGAACAGTTCAGATGAGTAAGAACGTGTCTTGACTTTCTTCTAATAGACGATGCACCTCTTCTTTTGTAACGAGTTTCTTCCCGTGAGATTGTTCACGGCGTAGTTTTGACTTTCGTGCTTGGGTCGCAGTAGGCATGGAATAATCGGCACCAAACTTCACTGGTTGTTCCATCAAATCCATTTCATGCGCATACTTGAACACGGCCTTGATTGCGGTGATGTGCCTTCGGAGAGCGTACACACCAAGGCGTTTTCAAGCCGGTTTGGATGTCGTTGAAAATCCAGCGGGCTGACTTGATTTACAAGCAAACCCTTACCCGATGGATGTTGCGAATTCCAGTAAGATGGAGCGACAATCTTCAAACCAGCGAAGTCCGATTCCATCATTGTCGAGCTTCTCCCTTTGCCAATTAAGGAACAATTAAGGAACTGGTTGAAGGCATCCTTGACGGTAAACCCCTCGCCCGATACTGTTTGAGGTTGAGGTTGACGCCCAGCATGTAAATCAGCAGATGTGGCATGATATTCAGCAAATGCACCCGTCGGGTTTGACCATATTCCGAAGAAATGCACCTTGCCTCGGATCTTCTTACACCACTGCCCGTTCAGATGTGGCGTCAACGGAAATGATGGATACGGCTTTTTTGGCTTGTGACGAGATTTGGTCGCCATGATGAACAACCTCCCGAATGCGGTTTGCGAGATCATGCAGCAGGATATCAAACGGATCGATTGTCTTCATCAAAGTCGATCAGAATTGAGTATGTCGTAACCCTCTATAAAATAAAAACTTTGGAGAGGTGGCTGAGCGGCTTAAAGCACCGGTTTGCTAAACCGGCGTACTGGTATAAAGCCGGTACCGGGGGTTCGAATCCCCCCCTCTCCGTTCGTAGCTGAGGCAGCCAACATAAACGCTTGGCTGCCTTGTGTTTGCGCATCATGCAATTTTCCGCCCGCCGGAATTGTGCTTATTTTGTGCTTGTTTGTTTCTTTCTGACTTCTTGTGCTTTTGAACTGTGCGGTCGTCGCCAAAGGGAACGGCCTGCATTGCACGACGGCTCTCGTCTGCTCTCACGCTGTAGTAGCGCATCACTGATGCCAAATCCCCAAATCAGGTGCGTGAACTCACACGATTTGCAGCAAATGAATCTTACTATCTTAGCGTCACCTGGCTTATCACAACGCTCTGTGGGCGCTGTCCGCCGCACGCATCATAAAGCCGACGATCAGACCAACTACGGCTAGCAAAAACACAACGAAATACCCTGCCCGATGAATCGTTGAGAGTCTTGGCTTCTGACCTCGCCAGATGTTGATAGTTCCACAAACCCAAGACCAATGGAAGGCCAAATGTATGAGGACTAAGCCCCCCCATACGGTCGCCACCCAGAAATGCAATTCGCCCCATTCGTGGCGACTCAATTCCCAAAGAGTTTTGCGAGGCTTGCAGTTACTTCCGTCAGAGCCAGGCGGCAAGACGTAGCGTATCACAGAACCGGTTAGGACCATGCCCAACGTCGATATCAACGCCAATGAATCTACTACGAAATTGAGCGTGTTTCGGCGCATTCGATTGCTCGCACGTCCTTTTTAACCAAGCAAGTGATGTGCCAAATGATCCAATTGATTCTGTGGCATGAGAGATGCAATCGTCCTACGTAAAGGGACATCAGCGCAACTTCAATTGGATCCATGAGGGCTGCCCAATGATCACCATCGACGGAAACGAAGCCGCTGCACGCGTTGCCTATCGGGCGAGTGAGATCATCGCGATCTACCCGATCACGCCAAGCTCGGGCATGGGAGAGCTTTCCGACGCGTGGGTAGCCCAAGGTCTTCATAACCTTTGGGGCACGGTGCCGAGAGTTGTCGAAATGCAGAGCGAGGGCGGAGCGGCTGGCGCGCTGCATGGTTCAGTGCAGATCGGTGCGCTGACGACGACGTTCACTGCCTCGCAGGGATTGCTCTTGATGATCCCCAACATGTTCAAGATCGCGGGCGAACTGACGCCGGCAGTCTTTCATGTCAGCGCCCGATCAATCGCAGCCCACGCCCTTTCCATCTTTGGCGACCACAGCGATGTGATGGCCACTCGCTCGACCGGATGGGCGATGTTGTCGTCGGGATCGGTTCAGGAAGTCACCGACATGGCCGCCATCGCGCACGCAGCCACACTCGAAGCGCGCATCCCGTTCATCCATTTCTTCGATGGTTTCCGAACGTCGCACGAAGTTTCCAAGATTGAAGCGCTCACCGACGAGCAACTCCAGAAACTCATCAACATCGATCGCATCCTCGATCATCGCAGTCGGGGACTCTCGCCGGATCATCCGGTGCTTCGTGGTTCGGCACAAAATCCGGATGTTTTCTTTCAAGCGCGCGAGGCGTGCAACCTGTTCTACGCGAACTGTCCAGACATCGTGCAGCAGATGATGGACCGATTCGGCGAAATCACCGGCAGGTCGTATCGGCTTTTCGATTACGTGGGTGCGCCCGATGCCGAGCGCGTGATCGTGATGATGGGATCCGGCGCAGAAGCCGCTCATGAAACGGTGAATCACCTCGTCGCTGCCGGCGAGAAAATCGGCCTCGTCAAGGTGCGACTCTACCGCCCGTTCGACAGCAAGGCACTGATCGCAGCCCTACCCAACAGCGTTCAAAAGGTCGCCGTACTCGACCGCACCAAGGAGCCAGGGGCGATGGGCGAACCGCTGTATCAGGATGTGGTCACGACCATTGCGGAACAATTCGTTGCCGGACGCAACGGTTTCAAGACCCACCCGATGATCGTCGGCGGTCGCTATGGTTTATCGTCGAAGGAATTCTCACCGGCGATGGTCAAAGGCATCTTCGACGAACTGACGAAACCGCAACCGAATAATCACTTCACCGTCGGCATTCACGACGACGTGACCCACTTGTCGCTTGAATACGATGAGAAGTTCTCCACGGAATCGGATGATGTGGTGCGGGCAGTGTTCTATGGACTTGGCTCGGATGGAACCGTCGGAGCCAACAAAAACTCCATCAAGATCATCGGTGAAGAAACTAACAACTTCGCCCAGGGCTATTTCGTCTACGACTCGAAAAAAGCCGGTTCGGTCACGACCTCGCACCTGCGGTTTGGGCCGCGACCGATCCAGTCGTCGTACCTGATCGACCGGGCCAACTTCGCAGCCGTCCATCACGAACAGTTTCTCAAGAAGTACGACATCCTCGACATCGTCGAACCGGGTGCGACGCTGTTGCTCAACATCGGTGCTGAATCGAACGAAGTGTGGGATCGGCTGCCCAGGGAAGTGCAGCAGGCGATCATCGACAAGAAACTCAAACTGTACGCCATTGACGCATATGAGGTGGCCAGCAAGATCGGACTCGGCGGACGCATCAATACGCTGATGCAATCGTGCTTCTTTGCGATCTCGGGTGTGCTGCCGCGCGACGAAGCCATCGCCCATATCAAGAAGGCGATCAAAAAGTCGTACGGCGGTAAAGGCGAGAAAGTCGTCGAAATGAACTTCCGCGCGGTCGATAGCGCGCTGGAAAATCTGCACGAAATACCGGTGCCGGGTTCCGTAACGAGCGCCATTACGCGACTGCCCGCGGTTTCCGACAAAGCGCCCGCCTTCGTAAAATCGTTGACCGCACAAATCATCGCCGACAAAGGCGACCTGCTCCCGGTCAGTGCGATGCCGGTCGATGGAACGTTCCCAACCGCAACGGCGAAGTGGGAGAAGCGCACCATCGCCAAGGAAATCCCGATCTGGGATGAAGTCGTTTGCATCCAGTGCGGCAAGTGCGCGATGGTCTGCCCCCATGCGTCGATTCGGATGAAGGCTTTCGAGGAAGACTGCCTTGCAAGCGCACCAGCACAATTCAAATCGGCACCGGCGAAGGGCAAGGAATATAGCGATCTGAAGTTCACGATCCAGGTTGCACCGCAGGACTGCACAGGTTGCGGGATCTGCGTGGACATCTGCCCGGCGAAGAATAAGGCAATGCCGAAGTTCAAAGCAATCACCATGCTCCCGATCGAAGAGCACCTCGAACCGGAGCGCGAAAGCTTCGAGTTCTTCCTCGACATCCCCGAGTTCGATCGTACGGAACTGAAGGTCGATTCCGTCAAGGGTTCGCAGTTCCTCGAACCGCTTTTCGAATTTTCCGGCGCGTGTGCCGGCTGTGGTGAAACGCCTTATGTCAAACTGATGAGCCAACTGTTCGGCGATCGGGCTGTCGTCGCCAACGCCACCGGATGCTCGTCGATCTATGGCGGCAACCTGCCGACGACGCCATGGACCACCAACCGAGACGGTCGCGGACCGGCATGGTCGAACTCGCTGTTTGAGGACAACGCCGAATTCGGTTTGGGTTTCCGCGTGGCGATCGACAAGCAGCAACAATTCGCCATCGAATTGCTCGAGCAGTTGTCCGGCACCATCGGCGACGATCTGGTGCAGTCGATCATCAATGCCGACCAGAGTACGGAATCCGGCATCATCGCCCAGCGCGAACGCGTCGCCCGCGTGAAGGTTGCCCTCGACGAGAATGAAAGCATCGAGGCGAAAAGCCTGTTGAGCGTCATCGACACGATGGTCAAGCGCAGCGTGTGGATCGTTGGCGGAGACGGTTGGGCGTATGACATCGGATTTGGTGGGTTGGACCATGTGCTCGCCTCGGGTGCGAACGTCAACGTGCTGGTACTCGATACGGAGGTTTACTCCAACACCGGCGGGCAATGCTCAAAAGCCACGCCGCGCGGTGCCGTCGCCAAATTCGCAGCCGCAGGCAAACCGGCGGGCAAGAAAGATCTGGGCCTCATGGCGATGAGTTACGGGAACGTGTACGTCGCCAAGGTTGCGATGGGCGCCAATGACAATCAATGCGTGAAGGCATTCATGGAAGCCGAATCGTTCGACGGTCCGTCGCTGATCATCGCCTACAGCCACTGCATCGCCCACGGCATCAACATGACCACCGCGATGAAAAATCAGCAGGCGGCGGTCAAGAGCGGGTATTGGCCGCTGTATCGCTTCGACCCAAGGCGCGTGGCCGAGTCGCAGCGGGCCCTTCACCTCGACTCACCGGCAGCGAAAATCCCGCTCGCCGAGTTTACCCGGTTGGAAAACCGATTCGCCGTTCTCGATCGAACGGATGGGAAACGGGCCGCATCGCTGCGAAAGACGCAACAGATTGAAATCGCCCGGCAGCGGGCGTTCTACGAAGATATCGCCGGAACCCATAAACCGAAAACCGACGAACCGGCGAAGCAAGGGAAAAAGGAAACCGCGGCGGCTGGCTCATAAGCCCCAGGAGCGTTGTCATGGACCTGTCTACAACGTATCTCGGAATGGAATTGAAGAACCCGTTGGTCGCCGGCGCGTCCCCGCTCAGTCGCAGCCTCGACTCATGCCGCGAACTGGAAGATGCAGGGGCTGCGGCGATCGTGATGTACTCGCTCTTTCAGGAGCAGATCGAAAACGACGCGGTCGCGCACGATCATTACATGGATTACGGGACCGATAGCTTCGCCGAAGCGCTCTCGTACATGCCGCACCACCTGGGGTTTCCGCGCGGTCCCGACGAATACATCGAGAACCTGGCCAAGGTGAAGCAAGCCGTTGATATCCCCGTCATCGGAAGTCTCAATGGTGCGTCGGTGGGTGGCTGGGTGGAACACGCCCGCATGATGCAGGACGCCGGTGCCGATGGCATCGAACTGAACGTCTATCTCGTTGCAGCCGACGTCGAAACATCGGGACGGGACATCGAGCAACGTCATATCGACATTCTGGAAGCGGTGAAGAAAGCCGTCACGATTCCCGTGGCGGTCAAGCTCGGTCCGTACTTCAGCGCGATGGCCCACTTTGCTCAGCAGCTTGAAGATGCAGGCGCGGACGGTCTCGTCTTATTCAATCGCTTCTATCAGCCCGACATCGACCTCGAAGAACTGGAGATCGTTTCCGACCTGCGTTTTAGCGCACCTCACGAGATGCGCCTGCCTCTTCGCTGGATTGCCATCCTCGACGCCCACCTCGATGCATCTCTCGCCGCGACGACCGGCGTGTACACATCGTTCGACGTTCTGAAAATGATGATGGCCGGTGCCGACGTCACCATGCTTTGCGCGACGTTGCTTCGAAACGGTGTCCCTTCAATCCAGTTCATTCTCGAAGGCATGCGCGAGTGGATGGAAGATCACGAGTATCACAGCGTTAAGCAAATGCAGGGAAGCATGAACCAGGTCACATGTCCCAACCCGACAGCGTTCGAAAGGGGCAACTACATGAGGGAGCTCAACACCTTTCGACCGTTCGTCTAATATGGAGGTGTTGTATGTCGAATCAAAACGATTCTCCGGAATGTCCCGAGTCGTCGCATCGAATTCGCACCCGCTTGATACACGGTCACAGCCCGACCGATCGTTTGGATTTTTCGCACCATGTCGTTCCTCCTCAATCCTGTAGCGCTGCCTTTCGCCTGGATTCAGTCAAACGTGGTGCGCAGGGTTTCACGGAGTTTGCACACACGCCGGATGGCGACTCGCGCCAAGTGCCGACCCATGTGTACGACAGACTCGACGATCCCACACGGGGCATGTTGGAAGACAATATCGCTACCGCAGAAGGAGGTGAAATGGCGCTCGCCTTCGCATCGGGGATGGCCGCAATTTACGCGACGCTCGGAACGCTCATCCGTTCAGGAGAACATCTCGTGGCCCATAAAGTGCTCTACGGATGTACGTATTCGTTGGTGACCAATTGGCTGCCACGCTTACGCATTGACGCATCGCTGGTGGACATGACCGATCCCGATGCCGTCCGCGCGGCGATCACACCGCACACACGTGTGCTGTATTTCGAAACGCCCGTGAATCCGGATCTGACGATCATTGACATTGCCGAAATGCGAAAGGTTGCTGACGAGGCGAACATGGATCGGCTAGAAGAGCAGAAGGTGCGGATCGTCGTTGACAATACGTTTGCCACGCCGTTCTGCCAACGACCTCTCGAACTCGGTGCCGATGTTGTCTGTTGCAGTTTGACCAAAGCGATCGGTGGATTCGGCACCGATGTTGGCGGCGCGGTCATTGGCCCGAAATCGTTGCACGATCCGCTAATTTTCTACCGCAAAGATTTCGGTGGTTCGCTCGCTCCAAGATCGGCGTGGCCAACCCTGGTTTATGGCTTGCCTTCGCTGGCAACGCGAATGGTGAACTATCAAAGCAGCGCAATTCGGGTGGCAACGTTTCTTGCTGATCATCCAAAAATCGAACGGGTGTTGTATCCAGGATTGGAAACATTTCCGCAGCATCGACTTGCGCAAAAACAGATGCGCGATTATCGCAATCGGTTTGCACCGGGTTCGATGGTCTATTTCGAAGTCAAAGACAAAGACGGAACCGGCACGCCTGCCGCAAAGCTCATCGATTGGATCGCCGAAAATTCGTATTGCATCACGCTGGCGGTATCGCTCGGGCAAATTAAGACGTTGATCGAGTGCCCCTACAACATGACGCACTCATCGCTTCCCGACGCCGAAAAACGTGAACGCGGTATCGTTCCAGGTGGATGCCGCATCAGCGTCGGTTTGGAGGACCGCGACGACATCATCGACGATTTGAAGCTGGCGTTGGAGCAAATCTGATCCGATTTCCGGCGCGTTCTGGCATGCGGATTGCACGTGTACTACCGCGTGTCAATTTCGCATTGGAGTCGTTGCGATGGATCTTTGCCAGATTCATACTGACCGGTGCAAAGGCTGCGAGCTCTGCGTTCAATTCTGCCCTAAACACGCACTTGAAATGTCGGAAGGACGCAACGCTGCGGGATATCACCCGGCTGTCCTGACACATCCTGATCTGTGCAACGGGTGTGCCCTTTGCGCCGAGATGTGCCCGGAGACCGGTATCGAGATTTATCGGAGGCAGAAACGTGCCCGCCACGAAGCAGTTGACCAAGGGTAACGAGGCGCTGGCGATGGGAGCTGTCGCGGGTGGATGCGACTGCTTTTTCGGCTACCCGATCACCCCGCAAAACGAAGTACCGGAAGTGCTCTCCTACGAAATGCCCAAACGCGGTCGCGTCTTCGTACAAGCCGAAAGCGAAGTCGCTTCGATCAACATGGTCTACGGTGCCGCAGCTGCGGGCAAACGGGCGATGACGTCGAGCAGCAGTCCGGGGATCAGTCTGATGATGGAAGGCGTAAGCTACATCGCCTGTGCCGAACTGCCCTGCCTGATCGTCAACGTGATGCGCGGCGGTCCCGGATTGGGCAGCATCACCCCGTCGCAGGGTGATTACTTTCAGGCGTGCAAAGGCGGCGGACATGGCGATTACCATTGCATCGTGCTCGCGCCGTGGAACGTACAGGAAATGTACGAATTTCCAGCGCTGGGGTTTGAGTTGGCCGATCGCTATCGATGCCCGGCGATGATTCTCGCCGACGGGGTACTCGGGGCGATGATGGAACCGGCAACGATTCGCGATGACGATGCCCCGCCCGACGTTCCCGAAAAACCCTGGGCGACCAGTGGCCGCAATGGTCGAAACCATAAGAACATAGTCAATTCACTGGTGATCGAGCCGTACGGCCTGCGCGATCACAACCTGAAGCTTCAGGCCAAGTACGCGAAGATGCAGTGCGAAACGCGATGGGATACGCGCCATACCGACGACGCCGAAATCCTGCTCGTTGCGTACGGGATTGCGGCGCGGTTGGCGCTGAGCGCCTGCAAACTGGCTCGCAAACAAGGCGTCAATGCCGGGTTGCTTCGACCGATCACGCTGTATCCATTCCCGAGCGACGCCATCGTCGAATGCGCGGCGGGCAAGAAACGCGTCCTCGTCGTCGAACTAAGCAGCGGACAGATGGTTGAAGATGTGCGCCTGGCGATCAACGGAAAAGTACCGGTGGATTTCTACGGCGAGATGGGCGGTGTGATTCCCAGCCCGGCTGACATCTGCCGGAAAATCATGGAGGCTGTCCAATGAACATAGCCATCGAAAAACAGGACGGCTCACCCGATGCTGATCTGAAATGCGTCTTCGAGCGTCCGCAGGCATTGAGCGACAAACCGTTTCACTATTGCCCGGGTTGCTCGCATGGAACGTATCATCGACTCATCGCCGAGATGATCGACGAGTTCGGATTGCTCGACAAAACGGTCGGCATCTGCCCGGTGGGATGTGCGGTGTTCGCTTACGAGTATTTTGAAACCGACATGATTGAAGCCAGCCACGGACGCGCCCCGGCTGTCGCCACCGGCGTGAAGCGATCGCTGCCCGATCGTTTCGTGTTTACCTATCAAGGCGATGGAGACTTGGCGGCCATCGGCATGGGCGAAATCATTCACGCAGCCGCCCGAGGCGAACGCATCACCGTGTTCTTCGTCAACAATGGCATTTTCGGAATGACTGGCGGGCAGATGGCTCCGACAACGCTCATCGGACAGAAGACCACGACATCGGTCGATGGTCGCGATCCGCGAACGACGGGCCAGCCGATACGCGTTTGCGAATTGCTTTCAAGCATTGAGGGCGTCGCTTATCTCGCCCGCGTACCGCTGACGTCACCCAAGAACATCAACACGTGTCGCAAGTACATGCGCAAGGCGATCCGCGCGCAGTTGGAAGATGTAGGACTCGGCCTGGTGGAAGTGCTTTCGCCCTGCCCGGTGCAATGGGGGATGAAACCGGGCGACGCCCTTCATCACATCGATGAATCGGTCGTCAAGGCATTTCCGCCGGGCGAGATTGTGGATCGAGTTTCTGCCACCGCCAAGTAGTGACGCGTTGTGGCACGGTCTTGAATTAGGGAGAAACCGTCATGCTTGAACAAACCGTACTTGCAGGCTTTGGCGGGCAAGGCGTCTTGATGATGGGCAAGCTGTTGGCTTCTGCCGCGATGGATGAAGGCCTGTACGCATCGTGGCTCCCCTCGTACGGACCCGAAATGCGGGGTGGCACTGCCAACTGCATCGTGGTGGTCAGCGACGAGGAGATCGGTTCGCCCGTTTCAGATGCCTGCGACGCGATCGTTGTGATGAATCAACCGTCGCTCGAAAAATTCGAATCCAAAGTGCGGCCGGACGGAACGCTGATAATCAACAAATCCATAGTTCCCGTCGAAACGACTCGCAAGGATGTCAATGCCCATTACCTCGAAGCCGACGACATCGCTGAAAAAAATTGCGATGCCAATCGCAGTGCGAATGTCGTGATGCTCGGTGCCCTTCAAAGTGTTCGGCAGATTTTGAAGTCAGATTCCGTACGACGTGCTATCGCGTGTTCGTTCAAGAGCAAGGGTCAGCAAGTCATCGACGCGAACCTTGCCGCCTTTGCAGCGGGAACGAATGCCTTGCGTACTGAACCCATTGGTCCGACGCGCTAGGTCTTCACCTTGACGTGCGACAGAACCCAATCGATGAAGTCTGGATCGAAGTTCCACACCGCGCTGTCTTCGAATATCGGTGCGTCTCGATTCACGGTACGAATGTAGCGAGTACATTGATCCAGATCGAAGTTGGTGTGGTCGAGCAGGTCCATTTTAGAGATGACGACGGCATCGGCGCGGCTGAATAGTAGCGGGTACTTTGCAGGTTTGTCGTGCCCTTCGGTGACACTGAGGACTGCGATTCTCGCATGTTCGCCGATGTCGAACTCTGCCGGGCAGACCAGGTTTCCCACGTTTTCGACGAACACGACATCGACATCGTCGAGCGGTAAGCGGTCGAGTCCGCTGCGGATGAGGGACGGCTCCAAATGGCAGCAGCCGCCCGTTTGCAACTGTACGACCGGCACATCCACGCAGGCGATGCGTTCGGCGTCGAGTGTTGTGGTGATGTCGCCCTCAAGGACGGCGCAGCGAATGTCGCAGGCAAGCTTCGGGATCAATCGTTCGAGCAATCGTGTTTTGCCGCAACCGTCTCCGCCCATCAAGTTAAACATTCGGATGACGCGTTGATCCAGTAACGCCCGAATGTCATTTGCATCGGCGTTGATGGATTCTTGAATGTCTCGCAACACTTCAATGTTCATTTGAAACCTCCTCAGCAATTCGGATGGAACTGACCCGCAGGTCATTGCCGCCCGCGAATTGAACGTCGTTCGATCCGCAGTTGTCGCATTGCAACGGTAGCGTCTCGCAGGACGCGAAATGATTGCAGGAACAACAGCGCGTGGTGATTGGAACACTGTGAATTTCCAGTACAGCCCCCTCCAAAGTCGTTCCTTTGCTCGCCACACCGAACGCGGTTCTCAGCAATTCGGGAACTACCTGTCGCATCATGCCGACTTCAACGCAGACAGTCGTGATGCAACTTGCGCCGTGCTTCTCGGCTTCTTCAAAAGCGATTCGGCAAATCGACCGGGCTATCGAGAATTCGTGCATGTTGCCAACTCCATCCATTGCACCAGGTCGCTTTCAACTTCCGCTTCGATTTGTGGCAGCCGCTTGGCCAGCGTTTGCGATACGTCGCTCTGCATTCCGAACTCGGCGGCTGACACTGCGTAGACCCGCACATGCTGCGGGAGCGTGCCAAGCGATTGTCCTAGTTGCAACATCATGACGACATTGATGCTGTGCGTATTGCGTAAATCGGACTGCCCGATCGCTCTGGACTCATCGGGAAAGGTAAACCGTTTCCAGCTTCCCACTTCAAACCCTTCGCATGCGATCGCCGCGTCGATGAGCGCCAAGTGCGTCTGCGAAAACCCCGACTGCAACAGGTTCCAGAACACGTACGAATTCGACTCCACCTGAGCGAGGTCTTGAAGTCGTCGCCCCAATTCGCGCGTCACCACGATTCCAGCCGCGTCGTCGCCGCGCGTTTCGTTCCCAATGCCCAAGATGAACAGGCTCGGTTTCATGGCGAGCGATCCAGATGCAGTTTCAGAAAGTGCGTCGAACAAGAAATGCACGGGTCATAATTGCGAATCAACTGCTCGCAGCGCAGTGTTGCTTCTTCCTCGGGCTTGTCGAGCATGCTCGGGAAGAAGTGTCGCAGGTCATCTTCGATCTGCGGTTGATTCTGAGCCGTCGGCGGTGTGATGATCGCATCTTTGATCAATCCCTCGTCATCGATTTCATATCTGTGGTACAGGATACCGCGCGGCGCTTCGCTGCAACCATGACCGACGCCGGCTTTGGGTGATAGTTCAACAAACGGGGATGCCGCGTCATCATAGGTTTCAAGTATCTCGATCGCGTGCTCTACGGCGAAAAGCGTTTCCAACGCACGGGCAATGATGCTCTTGAAATTGTTGCGACAGGGAACGGTGAATCCGATTTCCTTGGCAATGTCCTTAACTGAAACCGGCAATTGATCGAAGTTCAAATTGACCCGAGCGAGCGGGCCGACGAGATAGATCCTTCCATCTTTGAACCGCCCATGCAACGCCGTCGAATGTTCGACGTGAATCTCTTCAAATTCGTTGAGAAATGCATCGATGGGCAAATCCAATCCCGAAGACGACACCAACCGCCCATCGCAAAACGGGTATTCGTCCGGATGTTTCATCGCGACGAACTCGTAGTTCTGCTCGAAATCGGGAAAGTCGAGACCGGCCATGAATCGGATGGTCTCGACGGCGAAGTTGCGATTGGCAAGCAACGTGTCGCGCAGCGCTCTCGCCTTGGCCCTGGAAGGCAATCGATAGAATCCGCCAACCCTCACGTTGATAGGATGCACTTCACGCCCGCCGATGAAGTTGACGATATCGTTTCCGGCTTTCTTGAGCGAGAGCGCTTTGGCAACAACATCCTTATGATCCACGGCCATCGTCACGACGCTCTCGTATCCGAGAAAATCGGGCAGGTGCAGCATGAACATGTGAAGCACGTGCGATTCGATCCACTCGCCGCAGTACAGCAATCGGCGCAGCGATCGGATCGGTTCGCCAACGTGAACGCCTACCGCCTGCTCCATCGCGTGACACGAACTCATCTGATACGCAACCGGACAAATCCCGCAGATTCGGGCTGTGATGTCGGGTACTTCCGTAAAGCTTCGCCCACGCAGGAATGCTTCGTAGAATCGCGGCGGTTCAAAGATGTTGAGCTGAACGTCGGTGACTTCATCGCCGACCGTTTTGATATAGAGCGCCCCCTCGCCTTCGACACGAGCGAGGTTCTCCACATGGATGGTTCGCTCATTGGTTACCGACTTGCCGCTCATATTCGTCACCTACCTGTTTGAAGGGTTCAAGGTATCCATTGAAACTTCGCAGCATTCGAACGATCGTGGGCTTGTCGGTTCCGGTCTTTTCGCAGTGCGTACAGAGCGCTTCGGTCGACGACGACTCTGACGGTCCAAAGCAAGCATAGCAACCGCGTCCATACGTTGGGCAAAGCGCTCCGCATCCGGCTTGTGTGATGGGGCCGAGACATGGCGTTCCTTCCGTCACCATCACGCAAACGTTGCCTTCGCGCTTGCATTCGAGGCATACCGGGTAGGTCGGAATCTGCGGACGCCGACCGGCTACGAGTGCCGTGATGACTTCGACCAGTTGGTACTTGTTCACCGGACAACCGCGCAGTTCGAAATCGACCAACACATACGCTGCAATGGGACTTGCGGTTTCGAGCGTTTGGATATATTGCGGCGAGGCATAGACCACCCGCTTGTATTCTTCGACGTCGGCCCAGTTCTTCAGTGCTTGAATGCCACCCGAAGTCGCACATGCTCCAATGGTCACCAGATATTTGCACTCCTTGCGCACCTGAACGATCCGCTCGGCTTCTTCCGGTGTCGAAATCGATCCCTCCACCAGTCCGATGTCATACGGTCCCGGTTGAACCTTACGCCGTGCTTCCAGAAAGAACGCGATCTCAACCGCACCGGTCAGCGCCAGCAACTCATCTTCCAGGTCAAGAATGGAAAGCTGGCACCCGTCGCATGAGCTGAATTTGTAGACCGCCAATTTGGGTTTGTTGTCGCGAACCATGCTACACCTCGTCCTTTCCGAACAGGTTTCGCACCGATGCATACGAAAAGACCGGCCCATCCTTACAGACGAATTTCGGGCCGTATTGACAATGTCCACATTGTCCTATTCCGCAGCGCATGTTGCGCTCCAGCGAAACGAAGATTTGATCCTCAGGCACATAATGAGAAAGGAATGAGTGAGCCGCCGCCCGATTCATCACCCGCGGCCCGCAAACGAAGACGCTGGTATTTCGTGAATCCACCCGAACGCGACGCAGCAGTTTCGTCACCACGCCTACCGGACCGGTCCAGTTTTCGCTTGGATAATCGACGGTGATAAGCACTTGAAAATCGCGCCGCTCCATCCACTCTTCGACCTCCTCCTTGAAGATCATGTCTTGCGGAGATCGAATTCCATATAAGAGGATTACACGGCCATACTGGTCGCGGTTCTTGAGCAACTGATAAATCGCAGGACGAAGCGGCGCAATACCGATTCCACCTGCTACCAGCAGAATGTCGCGACCTTTGCAGGATTCGAGCGGCCAGTTGCTTCCGAACGGACCGCGCAAACCTACGCATTGACCCACCTTCAGCCGATCAACGGCGAAGGTGACGCTGCCCACATGTCGAATGGTGTGAACCAAGGAATCTGAATTGGCAGGGTCGGAACTGACCGAAATCGCAGCCTCCCCAACGCCGAATAGATACATCATGTTAAACTGCCCAGGAAGGAATCGATACCTGCGGCCGATCTCCGGGTCTACAAACTTCATCGTGTAGGACGCCGTGTTCGATGACTCTTGACAACGGCTGACAATGCGCGCCCACACGGGCGACATGGCGTTCGCATCACCCGAGACAACGTCGGGCCGTTGATCGATCGCAGTAATCATGAACCAACCTCCTCAGCTCGTTGGCGTTCCTGTTCCGCCCGGAAGCGTTTGACGTCGTCGGTGATCGCGTTCGCTTCTTTGGTGATATCGATGCCGACAGGACACCATGTGATGCATCTTCCGCAGCCGACACACCCCGACGTTCCAA
Source organism: Alphaproteobacteria bacterium (assembly GCA_028285105.1). GTDB lineage: Bacteria > Planctomycetota > Phycisphaerae > UBA1845 > UBA1845 > UBA1845. The sequence goes on along the minus strand of JANQQE010000011.1, from coordinate 116,739 downwards.
ACTGCTCGTGCCAACTGGCTAACTTGTGCGTCAGCCATTGTCGATACCGGGCGGCTGTCGATGACCGGTTGTATCCGCCAGTGTGATATGAGAACTCCAGCGTGAAACACGAACCCCACGTGCGCCACCTTTCGGCGTGGTCGCCCGTCAAGTCCGTCTTATCTTCAACGTTGCTACAGAAGCATGTCGGGCAGGAGAGCGTACAGTTGGCGCAGTCCATACAGCGCTTCGCGACTTCGTCCCAGTGCGGGTGCTGCAAATTGTTGAGCAGCATCTCTGGCAATCCATCCGTATTCAGCGAGCGACCCATGTGCTCGGCGGCGCTTTGCATCATTAGATCAACGAGGTGCTTCGTATTGGCGTCGGTTGTTTTGTGTTCAAGCGCTTCAAGAAGTTTGCGTCCTTTATCGGATCCGACTTCGACCGTGAACGTTGACTTGAGTTCAGTCAGGGCAATATCGAAGCCTTGTGTGCAGCGGGGCCCGGTATCCATCGAAGTGCAGAAACAGGTGCCGCCCGGTTCCGCACAATTCACACCGATGAACACAGCTTGACTTCGGGCCTTCGCGTAATACGGATCGGGCATGACGTCATTGAACACCCGATCCTGCACGCGGACGGCGGCCAGATCGCACGCCCGAACACCGACGAATGCATAGCGCGGCGGTTCGGGCTGGGTGGCTTCAAAGACATAGTCGTTTTCGCCTTCCCGCCGGATACCAAAGAGTCGCTGCTTCGGCGGAAAGAAAAACTTCTTGATCGATTGCGGCCCCACGACATGCCCGAAATAGAGATCATCGTCGCGACGTTTCAGGCGATAATGACCGGGGGCTTGTTCGTCTGTCCATCCAATCGGCAATTGCTGAACCGACTCGATCGCTTCATAACCGATTGCCCCATCGCGCACCGTCGGACCCACCACCGTATAACCATCGCGATGAAGAATACCGATGAGCTTGTCCAACTCACCCTTTTCAATCGTATACAGGACGCTGTTGCGCATTGAACCGACTCCGCAAGTGTGGCTCAACAGATTCTGGGCAGTTCCTCTCCGTAAGGCCGCTGAACGATACGGCGACCGCCGGCTTCGGTGATCAACTCGACCAGACTGGGCTCCTCTTTTTTGAATTGACCGATCAGCGCCGCATGATGTCCCAATCGATGCGTGCGACACGCCTGAAGGACGCGGTCGGCATCGTCAACCGGACACACCACGACAATTTTGCCTTCGTTTGCAACCGTTAACGGATCGAGTCCGAACACTTCGGCGGTGTGTCGCGCAGATGGGGAAAGCGGGATACTGCTTTCTTCGACTTCAATACTAAGGTTCGATGCTTCGCAGGCATCGGCAAGGACACCCGCAAGCCCCCCTCGCGTCGGGTCGCGCATGAATTTGACATCCGCGCCACTGTCGAAAATCGATGCAACCAATCCTCCAAGGGGGGCAACGTCACTGACGATCTGAGTTTGAAACGAAAGCCCTTCGCGAACAGAAAGCACAGCCAATCCATGCTCCGCGATCCTGCCGGTCACGATAACAACGTCACCTTCATCGATTCGCGATTGTCCGAGATTCGCGTCGTCACGGATTTCGCCGATTCCGGCAGTCGTAATGATCAGACCGTCACCGTTTTGTCGCTCGATAACTTTCGTATCCCCAGTGGCGACCACCACATTGGCCTCAGCTGCTGTCTCGGCAACGGAATCGAGTATTCGATCAAAGAGGGTGAACGATAATCCCTCCTCGACCACGATCGCGAGGCTCAACGCTATTGGCGTAGCACCCATGACGGCGAGGTCGTTGATGGTGCCACACAATGCCAGTCGACCGATGTCGCCACCGGGGAACTCCAGCGGTTGAACAACAAATGCGTCGGTCGTAAACGCTGTTCTTTTATTGGTTGGATTAAATACCGCGCTGTCATCAAGCGGGTTAAGAAACCGGTTGCCCAGCCGAGGTATGATGTGTTCATCGATCAGGCGACGCATCATTTCGCCGCCTCCACCGTGTGCAATGGAGATTGCTTCGCTGGTGTCGACCCTAGGTGCGATCGATGTGGACATGGCTACCTCCTGTCGCTGGAAATACATGCACGTCGCGTGCCGTCGTGTCCGTATTTGAATGCGGCAGCGCACGATCCTTCGCTGCCTACCATGCACGGTCCGATCGGATTGGACGGCGAGCATTCGATGGCAAACAACGGGCAGTCGCGCGGTTCGACCTTGCCCTGGAGCACTTGCCCGCAGCAGCAACCTGGTGCGTCATAATCCGGTCCCAAGTCGACATCAAAACGTTCTAAGGCATCGAACTGCTGATATTCGGTTCGCAGCGAAAGTCCGCTCACCGGAATCGTGCCCATCGCTCGCCATTCTGAGTCGGCTGGCTCGAACACTTCGTTGATGATGCGAACCGCCACCGGGTTACCCTCTCGTCTCACTGCGACTGGATAAATGTTTTCTATGCGGGCGGCATGTTGCGCGACCTGGCGCACCAACTGGATGATCCCGCGCAGCATTTGTTCGGGTTCAAATCCCGCAATCACGCAAGGTTTGCGATGGGTCTGAACCACCGGGACGTACGCATTCGGACCGATGATGACACTCACATGCCCAGGACAAAGAAACCCGTCGATGCAAACCTCGCCCTCGGCAAGAAGGGCCATCATCGCCGGAACCACAAGTTTCTGCGAAGTCAGCAGGAAGAAGTTGTCCAGGCCGCGATCCTGCGCCTCCAGCACTGCCGCCGCATGACCGCCAACTGTCGTCTCAAAACCGACTGCGATGAACACGACAGCGCGCTCCGGATGCTCATCTGCAAGTCGTACCGCATCGATGGGCGAGTAAACCACGCGCACATCCGCACCGTCTGCCCGCTTCTGTAGCAAACTTCCATGGCGCCCAGGAACGCGCAGCATGTCGCCATACGTACAAATCGTCGTCGCGGGATAAGATGCAATCTCGCACGCCGCATCGATATACCCTTGGGGGGAAACGCAGACCGGGCATCCGGGACCGCTGATGAGCCGGATGTTGTCAGGCAGCAATGACTTGACACCGCTTCGCTGAAACGAAACCGTATGCGTCCCGCAGACCTCCATAAAAGCCATTGGAGCCAACGAGTCGCAGACGCGGTTCAACGTTTGGACAAGGTCTTGGATTCGATTGGGAATCATCGCCATTCTCCCGTTGGGCGAGTGTCTTCGAATTCAGGCAATTCTTCCTTAAATTCACCGACATCGAGATACCGCCACGTTTCGATCGCCTCGGTTTCTGATATCTGCTGAATGGCAAAGCCGGCATGAACGAGGACCCAATCACCTTCTTTGGCTTCAGGCGTGAAAATCAAATTGGCATCGACTCGCGTACCTTGAAAGTCCACCGTTCCCGTTGCGATATTGCTCGTAGAATCCGGTGAACGTTTCACGTCAATCAGTTTCCCCGGAACAGCCAAACACATTGATCTACCCTTTCGATAACATCATGCTTTCGTTTTATCGCTAATGATTGCTTGGGCGGCTGCGATGACACTCTGGCCAAGAGCCAGTCCGCCATCACCACAGGGTACTTGTTTGTGTTCGAGAATGCGGACATCGAGATGCCTCAGAGCGACACAAACGTGGTCGCGAAGCAATCGATTCATGAAACACCCACCGGATAGCGCCACACAGTCGATGCCATGCGTATTCGCGGCGCGAATTGCCAGCGTTGCGAGCATCTCAGCAACGGACGCATGAAAACGTCCGGCGATCGTCGAAATCGCAACATGCTCGGTAAGGTCACAACAAATCGCCCGAATGAGCGAAGCCGGATCGATGGTAGTTTCCGTTTGATCAGTCGAATCCAAGAACGGATGCGGTTCGCAATCTCGGTCAGCCACCGACTCTAGAATCTGGGCGGCTTTACCATTGCGCGCATGTGGTTCGCACAGACCGCACAGAAACGAAACGGAGTCAAACAGTCGGCCCAGACTGGAAGTCAGTGGGCACGCAACGTTGGCAGCAAGAAGCGCTTTGATCTCATCAACTCTTGCGGCCGCAATCCCTGCGAAGACACGCTCCAGGTGCCTTGGTATATTCCCATCGAAAGACTGCCACAGCAGGCTTAACGCGCAACGCCAAGGCTCGACGGCGGCAGCGTCACCACCAGGCAGTTTGAAGTAATCGAGGTGTCCAAACCGGCCGCATCGTGTAGCGTCGGCGACGAGGATCTCGCATCCCCAGTTGTGACCGTCTTCCCCATATCCGTTGCCATCACACGCAATACCGACAACAGGCGTCGTTACGCCGTTGTCGATCGCACACGAGACGACGTGCGCATGATGATGAAGTATGCCAATCGATTCGACGTCCATCGCTTCAGGCGAATTGCGCGATAGCGCCCGCGCCATGGCAGTGGTCAGCAGCGACGGATGCAGGTCGTGCGCAACCGTCACGGTTTGGCTGCGAAACGAATCGCATACCCGTCGAACAGACCGCTCGAATCGGCGGAAGTTCATTGCGTCGGACAAATCACCGAACTGACCGAGCGATTTCGCCATGTTTCGATGCAGCACATACGGACAGCAATTCAAATCGCCGCCCAGTGCAATCGTTGGCATCGACACCTCAAACGGGAGTTGAATCCCTTTCTGCGAACCAATGAAATCACACTCTGGCCTGGGAATGGTTTCTTGGCGTTGAACGATCATTTGAATCTCGCGCGAAGAGCAGACACGATGAAGCTTGCGGCCGCATCGGGTGTGTACCGTTCCATGTTGACGATGACGTCATATCGATACGGATCTTGCGCGTCCGTATTGAAATGCGATCGAACGAATTGATCGCGCGTTTCGTCGGTTTCGCGAAGCATTTGCTCGGCTTGGTGTTCGGTGATTTCGCTCTTGGCCAGATAGCGATTGATACGCTGAGTAAGCGGAGCAACGATTCTCACACGCAACCCATGCTCACGTGGAAGAATCAAGCTGCCACCTCGCCCCAGAATCACTGCCGGTCCTTGACGGACAATCGCAAGCATCGTTTTACTCAGACGTCTGAAATAGTCTTTGCGGGGGACTTCTCTCGAAAACAGCGTTTGGACGAATTCGTGAATCCAATTCAAGTCATTCTCGTCAAGCGACTCGTAAAGATTCTTTCGCACAGCATCGTCCTCGGCCATGATCTGTAGGATGTTGCGGTCGAACACGGGCCAAGAGAGTTTCTGTCCGACGCGGGCTGCGACTTCACCACCTCCGCTACCTGCCTGACGCGAAATCGTGATAAACTGATGAACAACATTCTCATGTGGCACCGATTCATCGGGGTGCTGCCCTTTTGCCAACTCCCAATTGCGCATCTGCTTTTCCACAAGCCGCGATAGTGGCGTTCCTGCTGTGGCATTCATCGAGATTTCTCCTTGCGTTGGTGGTCCCCGTCGAACCGAATAGTCAGCGACGTGATCCCTTGATTGCGCCGGGACTCTTGATGACCTCCGATTTTTCGGAACAGATGAAGCATCTGTGCATTATTTGAAAGCACCTCCGCCTCGAATCCATTGATTCCGTTGGACTGTGCGATGTCTGCGAGTTGGCAGATTAATGTTGTACCAATGCCTTTGTTCTGAAATGCGTCGGCGACGGCGAATTCGGCTTCCGCCAATCCCGTCTTGTTATCCAATACGTATCGGGCCATTCCGACGATTCTTTCCGCGTTCAACTGTCCGATGGTGGCGACCAGCGCCATCGAATTCTGGTAATCCACCTTGCAGAGATCCTGAAGAGAGGCGTGTGGTACGGATTGGGTGTACGCAAAAAACCGCTGATACAGGGACTCATCGCTCATTGAATAGAACAAATCGTGCATCTGGTCTTCATCACTCAAACGAACGGGTCGAATGAGTACCTGCGTGCCGTCACGAATTTCAACGCAGGATTCGAGATCCTGTGGATACACGGGGGTCGTGATGGAATGATCGGCTTGGTCTGCGTAGACGTAGTGATGCTGCTTCGCCTCCGCCAGGAGCCAAGGCCTAAACTTCGGATGCGCGATCTCGATCAATGCCATCGCCCTTTCGCGCACCGTCTTGCCGTGAAGTGATGCGATGCCCCATTCAGTCACCACAAAATGAACGTCACCGCGCGTGGTAACTACACCACCACCGCGCTGTAGCCGCGGCTTGATTCTTGACACAGTGCCGTTCTTTGCTGTCGATGGCAGTGCGATGATCGGCTTGCCACCTTTGCTGCGAGCCGCCCCTCGAATGAAATCCACCTGTCCACCAATACCGCTGTAGAACCTTGCTCCAATGGAGTCGGAACAGACCTGTCCGGTCAAATCCACCTCGACAGCTGTATTGATCGCCACCATCTTGTCGATCTTTCCGATCACGTACGGGTCATTGGTGTAATCACACGGGAACACCTCGATGTCGTCTCGATCGCAAACGAAGTCGTAAAGTCGCCGGCTTCCTAGCAGAAAACTGGTGATGGACTTGCCCGAGTGCTGATTCTTGAATCTGTTTGTGACAATGCCCTGATCGATCAGGTCGATGAATCCGTCACTCATCATTTCGGTATGAACACCGAGGTCTTTCTTATCGACAAGCATCGCCAAAGCCGCGTCGGGGATCGCACCGATACCCGCTTGTATGGTGGAACCGTCTTCGACAAGTTTGGCAATGTTCTTACCGATGCGGCGCGTCTCCGGCGTGATGGAGCGCGTAAGAAGTTCAGGCAAGTCGTGTTCGCCCCATACAAAGTAATCGATCGCACTGACCGGCAGACACGAGTTGCCCTTGGTCGCCGGCATTTTCGGATTGATTTCGGCGATGACCATGTCGGCAGACTCCGCTGCAGCTTTGACGACGTCGACTGCCATCCCCAGACTGCACATTCCAGCCTTGGGAGGAGCAACCTGGATCATCGCTACTCCGATGGGCATTTGGCCGCTGCGAAACATCTCAGGAATTTCAGACAGGAATACCGGTGTGTAGTCAGCCAGTCCGGACTCGACGGCTGATCGCACATTTCCCCCGATAAACAAGGCGTTGTAACGAAATCGACCCGTGTGTTTCTCCGACGCATAGGGAGCTGGCCCTTGCGTCAAAAGCGATACGACCTCATGGTCAACGAAGTATTCGGAATGCGCATCCATCGCTTCTACCAATGTCAAAGGCGCTGCGGCCCCCGAACCGATGAAGATTCGACTTCCACGAGCAATATGACGAAACGCCTCTGTGACCGAGACGCATCGAACTTCTTGTTCCTGAATTGCCGATTGGTCCCTGGCAACGCCGTTCATGACTCTTTCCTGTCCGCCTTTTCAGCACCCAGAAGAATCAGTCCTGCTTTTCTTAATCCGTTTTCCACGATTTCACCATCAAGTCGACCAACGCGTAGGTAGAGCGATGGTTCGTCTCCGTCGGTTCGCATGCGCGAAACAACTGCGCTGTGCAGGTCGCCGTTGAAATTTCGGAGGGAACGGAATGCGTCGGCTAAGTCTTTTGGCCCACTGGGTAGCGCGACTTCAATACTGCATCCGGAACGATCCAACCCAAGCATCGCCGACATCGCGACCAGCAGGTCGTGTCGGGTAATGATTCCCACAAGTTTGCCGTGCAGTACGACGGGCAGAGCGCCGAAACGGTGTTCGCAGAACTGCCTCAGAACATTGGTGAGTGAGTCGACCGGCTCGACGGTGATGGGATTGGCAGTCATCACTTCCTGAACCTGTAACTTTTCGCTGAGCGTCTGGTCATACCCCACTGCTGACCGAATGTCGCGATCGGTGATAATCCCCACCAAGCGTCCGGACTCATCAAGCACCGGCAACTGGTGGACCGACATCTCGAGGGCGATATCATCTGCGGCAGAAAGCGGTTCAGTTTCACATACGGTCGTGAGATCGCGTGTCATGTAGTCACCGACGAACATGGCATTGATCCTCCAATAGGGGGCACGTTCATAGGCTCATCCGATATTCCACAATGCACGATGCGTGCCTTCGTATCGCAATTGTTGGCGAACCCGTTTTCCCGCCAGGTACCACTCCAGATCAATGCATCGATGTTCAGAAACCCGCCCGCAATTGGTGGAATTCCCCAACCTCTGCGGCAAATCGCGCGATAGTCGGTCGAGTCCATTGGGCTCAGAGCCTCTACTGCGGCCATTGGTCCACGGCACAGCAAGTGCCTTGATCCAAGTGTGATGAACCTATCCGATGCCCCCACCATGAGTCGTTTCGCAGCGTTTGGCCCAGTCGAAGTTCAAGGGCGGGTTTTGTTCCGATATGGCAGCGGATACGATGTGCCCATGGATCTGGTTGCGTTTGAAACAATCAAGAACTATGTGGGCTTTTCGCGCGAAGACGCGCAAAACCTCACCGCATTGCGGGATGACGTTGCCGAATTCCTACCATGCGTCACCACGCGATTTTATGACGAGATCAGGAAGCAGAAGGAAACCCGCGACGTGTTCAAGGACGACGCCCAGATCGAACGGTTGCAGAACTCGTTCAAAATCTGGTTGTCTGAACTTTTCTGTGGGCGATATAACCAAGAGTATTTTGAGCTACGGACTAAGATCGGCCGAACACACTCCGACATTCACCTTCCACAACACTTCATGGTCAGCGCGATGGAAGTGGTTTGGCAGACGTTTGAAGCAAGCCTGAAGGCGTCACGCATCCATGACCTTAATGCAAAATCCCGGTCACTTCACAAACTACTCATGCTCGAACTGGCGATCATGCTTGGTAGCTACAAGGACAGCTACTCGACCGAAATCCGCGATCGTGAGCGACTTGCGGTGGAAGAGAAACTGACCCGGGCTGAGCACCTGGCGCAAATCGGCCAACTTGCGGCATCGCTCGCCCATGAAATTAAAAACCCACTTGCCGGTATCAGCGGCGCTATTCAAGTCATCCGCGACGGACTCGATCGCGACGACAATCGAATCCCGATCCTTGCTGAAGTGCTGACCCAGATCAATCGGCTGGACTCGACGGTCAAGGATTTGCTCGTCTACGCCCGCCCGAAACCACCGCAGATGTCAACGTGTTGCGTCAATTCGATTCTCGATCGCGTGCTCCGCGTGCTGATCGAAGAACCTGCGATGGCCGACATTCGCATCGAACGAATCGCCAGTAAAGAAACGCTGACAGTCATCGCCGACCAACGACAGTTGGAACAGTTGGCATTTAACCTGCTGCTAAACGCCGCGCAGGCATCGTCACCTGGCGACATGATTCGGGTTGACACGACGCTCAAAGGGCATTGGGTGAAAATCGTGATACAGGATTTTGGATGCGGTATGGATTCGGATACCAAAGATCGCGCGTTTGAACCGTTCTACACAACCAAATCGAAGGGGACCGGATTGGGACTGCCAATCTGCAAAAAGATTATTGAAGCGCATGGCGGGAGACTTCACCTGGACAGCACCGTCAAGAAAGGAAGCAAGATCATCGTGGAACTGCCAGTCATTACCGCCGAGCAAGAGGGGACCAACTCGTGTTGACGCCACGCGTACTCATCGTTGAAGACGAAAGCCTGATTCGCTGGTCGCTTCGCCAGAAGTTCGAAGAGCGCCATTGCCGCGTATCGGAAGCCGAAGACGGTGCCAGCGCCATCGAAGCCATCGAATCGAACGTCTTCGACTTGATCATGCTCGACTACAAACTTCCCGATACGACCGGGCTCGATATTTTGCGACGCCTTCACGAAACCGACGGGGATACCATTGTGATCATGATGACGGCATACAGCAGCGTCGAGAATGCAGTCGAGGCCATCAAGCTGGGTGCTTACGACTACATCGCCAAACCGTTTGAGATGGATGAATTACTGTTTACGGTTGGCAAAGCGCTGGAGACCACCCAGCTTCGCCGCGAAGTGCGGGAACTTCGCCACCACTTGCAGCACCGCTACGGATTCGACCGCATCATCGGAAAGCACCCGACGATGCAGAGCATGTTTGAAACCATTTCAGACGTCGCCGGCAGCGGGGCATCCACTGTTTTCCTCACCGGCGAAACCGGAACGGGTAAAGACCTTGTCGCGCGGATCATACACTATAACTCTGACCGCGCTCCCAATCCCTTCATGAACATTACTTGCACAGCCCTTTCCGAGTCGCTCCTCGAAAGCGAACTATTCGGACATGAAAAGGGCGCGTTCACCGATGCCAAAAACGCCAAGAAGGGCCTCCTCGAAATGGCAGACGGCGGAACGGTCTTCCTTGATGAAGTGGGCGATATGCCACCAGCCCTTCAAGCCAAGCTGCTGCGTTTCCTCGAAGAGCGCGTGTTCCGACGCGTCGGCGGAACCGAAGAAATCTCCGTGAATGTGCGCGTGATCAGCGCCACCAATCGTGACCTTGAGAAAGCCGTCGAAGAGGGAGCCTTTCGCCGCGATCTGCTGTTTCGGCTCAACGTCATTCCAATCCCCATGCCACCGCTGCGCGATCGGGGCGATGACATTCGATTGCTGGTCGAACACTTTGTTGCGAGTTTCTCCAAGGAGTTTCGCAAGAATATCACGAAGATCGATGAAAAGGCGTACAAGAAAATAGCCACTTACCCCTGGCCGGGTAATGTCCGCGAACTTCGCAACGCCTGCGAACGGGCGGTACTGCTGAGCAAGAACGACGCGCTCGGGCCGGAAGACATGGTGCTGGGTCGTACCAACCAAACCGGCGAAGGCAACACGCTGGAGAATTTCCAACTCCCGCCCGACGGCATCGATCTTTTTGTGTTGGAAGGCCACCTGCTGCGCAAGGCGCTCGAGCGAACCAAACAGAACCAGTCGCAAGCGGCAAAGCTTTTGGGCTTATCCCGCGATGCATTTCGTTATCGATTGGAAAAACACAAGATCACGCAAGGTTGATCGTATCAACCGCGCGCGTTGCGCTGTACGAGTCAATCGATTCAATCCTGGCTTTGGAGTTTTTTGACGTCGCTGTTTCATCGATCACGCCTTTACACCCTTTCTAGAGTGAATATAAGTGAGGACGAATGTCCTCGTTCCAGCATGTAACTTGAGCGTTACCGACTTTAGAGATACCCCTTCGTGACTTCCAATCTCCGAATCAAGTTTTCGCGGCAGCGAATGATCGTCTCCTTTAGTCGTGCGGCTGCTATCAAAGCTGCCATTTGTGTTGCGGCACTTCTGGTTTCAGCATTTACGCCGATTGATGCACTTGAAAGTGCTGGGCCGCGGATATGCTTCGTCATTTTCGTAACCGCAGCCGCGCTTTGGACAACTGAGCTAATTCCTGCGTTTGCAACTTCGATAATGGTCATTGTCGCCTGTGTGTATTTGCTCGGCAGCCCTGACGGTCCGCTCGAGCTTATGCAGAACGGCACACAGAATTGGGAGTTCTTCTTAAATCCAATCGCAAGTCCTGTCATCGTTTTGTTTTTTGGAAGCTACATACTTGCTATCGGTGCCACGAAGCACGGTTTCGATGTCCGACTTGCAAAGGCATTCATCACACCTTTTGGCACGCGACCAAGTTGGCTTTTGCTGGGCGTCATTGTAACCACCGCCGCTTTCTCGATGTTCATGTCGAATACGGCGACAGCAGCCATGATGATTGCCGTCGCCAAACCGTTGCTTCATCAACTCGAGAATCGCAAGAGATTTGTCAAAATGATTGTGCTGGCGATTCCATTTGCTGCGAATATCGGCGGGCTGGGCACGATCATCGGGACGCCACCCAACGCCGTCGCGGCAAGCGTGTTGCATCATCGTGGGAGTCAGTACGAAATCTCTTTCCTTAAATGGATGATCATAGGCGTTCCGATCGTCATTGTGCTCTTGACCATTCTCTGGGGTGTCTTGCTGCTGATATTTCGACCAAAACCGGAAGCTGTCGAGATTCAGTTTCCAAAGCACATAGAAGTGACGCCTGGATTGGCGATCGTCATTGCAACGTTTACAATTACGATCCTGATGTGGCTTACCCAACCTTTGCATGCGATTCCATCTGCCGTTGTTGCAATGTTGCCAATTGCCATATTCAGCGCATGCGGCATTGTTGATGCCAGCGACCTCAAGCGTGTTGACTGGGACATCCTGATACTTGTCGCGGGCGGATTAACTTTGGGATCGGCAATGTCGGTATCGGGGCTTTCTGAGATCATCGTCGATGAGATACCGTTTGGATCGATGCCTCGTTTCTTGATTTTATCTGTGATAATGCTCGTTGGACTAGCGATGTCCAACTTTATGAGTAACACCGCAGCGAGCAACCTGATTATTCCAATCGCCTGTTCAATCGCTGCAATCGAACCGCGCTCGGGTGCATTGGCAGCCGCGTTTGGATGCTCTTTAGCGATGAGTCTGCCCATAAGCACACCGCCAAACGCGATTGCATTCGCCACTCATGCCGTTACGACGCGGGAATTGGTGAAATACGGCACATCGATTTCGCTCATAGGGTTGGCCATGCTGATGTGTTTCTTTATTTTGCTGGGAGATTTCATCGGTAATCTGTAGCAAAATCAACACTGATGGTCAGATTCATCTCTCGTGGCGAATACGCCTGCGCAATACCCAAACACTGGTCGAGGCTGACGAACAGTCTTCGTCATGTTGACGTCAAGGTGTGGAAATGGGCGGTGAGACCGCTTGTATTTCCGCGACGGCCAATGACAGACCCAGCACACCGAGTATCGCGATGAGCGTACCGACGCCGTAGATCGTCTTGATGCCGTCGTGGACTTCGATCTTTTGGACGGTGCGCTTGGCCCAGCAGCTGACAATGAATTTGCAAATCCACCGCCATTGCAGAATCAAATGCACCAGCGTCATCAAGGTAAACACCATCAGCGACGCAAACGAAGCCATCGCCCACGCGCGCGTTTCCAGTTGTCAGCATACCTATCTAGTCGAATTGCACCGATTGCACACGTGCGAGGTTCTCGAACGCTTCGACGCTTTTGATCACAATCCCCCGCTTGGATACCTGACCGAGTGCTTGTTGAAATAGCGACTAAGAATCTGGAGGATTGGAATCCCGCCGATCATACCGGTCAGCAAATAAAGGCAAACGCCAGCAGCCAATGCAAAATCGCTTTCGAGCGTCAGCGTCATCCCGCCCATGTGTTCATACGCGAAACAAAATCTGAGCGGTGTCCAGCGCTTTTCAGCCCCCGTGCCCTGCAACTCACCTTCGAGGCGCACGATACGCTACTTTAGTTCGTCAAATTCGGTAAGCTTGTCGCCGGTGTTTGTGCTTATCGCCCCCCTGTATCAAGTGTTGGCGCAATAGACTTCGATGGACCGCTCGCCTGCAAACCCGTAGTGTGCTTTGCATGTTGCGTTCCACACTAGTATGCGAATACATCAAAAACGTCAGGACGCAATCGCAACGGAATTAACGTCCGTCTCGCGAGAACTTGACACGCATGAAAGTCAAGAACAGTCAGCCGGATCCGCGCCATTTCCCGCACGCCTGTGCCGCCCCCCTCACGTTCAAATTGGCTCACGCAGATCTAACTGTGGCCGTGAAGGTGAATTGACGATTTCGACAGACGAAGTCATCGCTGCAACTTGACCAACCATTCTTGTAACTTTTGCCTTTAATTGCGGACGAACGTTGACGTCGACGCGGTCGAGACGTGGCATTGCTGACAGTTGGTCCTTTCAGAGTGGGTGGTGCGGATTTCCTCCCTGGCAGCAGGTCCGGAATGGCAGGCAAAGCAATTTTCGCGCATGAAAACCGGGTGTGGCATGACCGGTGGTGCAAACGGGTTTAATCGCTTTCCACGTCTCAAGTCCTGGCGTAATGCGACAAATGTGGAATTTACAAATGGTTTCACCGCCTCCTGAAATACATGGCATTGCTTGCAGTTAACCATGGCACTGACGCCATTTGCGAATTCGTGTGGCATCGGCGGGGCAAAACCGACATCTGGAATTTCAAGTCCCTTCGACGTGTGACAGGACCGGCAATCCATGCCAAAATTCTTGTGCGGTATAACCGGCGGGGCGCCGTCGTAGGCTCGGCGCTTGGCCCGCAGCTGCGCGGTAGACTTTAGAACTCCGTCATGTCCCGGCACCGCAACTTTGTCTGCGCGGGTCTGCGCATCTTCATTGGATTCACCCGCCTCTTGCTTGCACCCACTCAGCGCGATGGCGCCAATGACCATTAGCGCTATGACGTGATTGAATTCATTGTGATGAGTTCGATTTTGACCGCGCATTTCTTGTAGTCCGGTTCCTTGCTGATGTTGTCCATAGCGTCTAAGGTCACGCGGTTAATCAGGCGGGCCTCGTCGAAGAATGGCACAAATACGCGCCCGCGAGGAGGTTTGCCGCGTCCGTCGATTTTGACCGGCAACTCCATGCTGCCACGGCGGCTAACGACGCGGACCTTGTCGCCCATCTTTACACCAAGTTCAACGGCGTCGGCTCGGTTGATTTCCACATATGCTTCCGGGACGGCTTGATGCAGCTGCGTGACTCGACGCGTCATCGAACCCGTATGCCAATGCTCCAGTACCCGTCCGGTGGAAAGCCAGAATGGGTAATCCTCATCCGGAACTTCTGCTGGTGGATGATATGGTCGCAACCAGACTGCCGCCCTCTCGCCGTATCCTTTGGCTTTGTAGAAATGAACTCCTTTTTTCTTTTTGACGTACGGATCGTAACCGGCCGCATAGCGGTAACGGGTTTCTTTTCCATCGACCACCGGCCAGGTCAGTCCGCGCGTTGATCGCAGTTGGTCGTAACTGGCCAAGTCCTTGCCAACGCCGAGCGTAAAGCTGCGGTACTCCTCGAACATCGGTTTGTGCCAGTTGTCATCGGGCCAGGGGAAGAGATTTTCAAAGCCCATCCGTTTGGCGACCTGCACGATCTGCCAGGCGTCCTCTTTTGCCTCGCCGGGTGGATCGACCTGCTTGTCCCAATGTTGTGTGCGACGTTCCGTGTTGCCGAACATGCCCTCGCGTTCGACCCATGCTGCCGACGGCAAAATCAGGTCGGCCGCATCCGTCGTCGGAGTCGGATAGATATCGCTGACGACCACGAATCGACCGTCGTTTGGCTTTCGCTTGAATCGATTCAGGTTGGGCATAGTCACCCACGGGTTGGTCACCTGAATCCACATCGCCTTCACATCGCCACGCGTTAATGCGCGGAACATATCCACCGCGTGATAACCGGGCTTAGCCGGAATGGTGCCTTCAGGAAGACCCCAAATCTTCTCGGCTTTCCTGCGGTGCTCTTCCTTGGTCACCAGCATGTCTGCCGGCAAGCGATTGCTCAGCGTTCCGACTTCGCGGGCAGTCCCGCACGCTGACGGTTGACCGGTAAGGCTGAGCGGATTGGCACCGGGACGACTGATCTTCCCCGTGAGCAGGTGCAGGTTGTTGATGAGGTTATTCATCCACGTACCGCGTGTGTGTTGGTTGACACCCATGCACCATAAGCTGACAGTTCCGCGTCGGCTGTTCCCGTATATCTCGGCGAGCGCTTCGATCTGAGCGACCGAGATACCGGCAATCTTGCTGACTTTCTCGGGAGTATACTCTTCGACAAACTCGGCGAGTTCTTCATACGTTGCGTCTTTGGGTTTGTCCTTGAATGTGTAACGTTCAACTTGATCGTCGTAGCATCCGTACCCGATTTCGTCGATGTCTTCGATGCCGCGTTTGAACACGCAGTTTTCTTCGATGAATGCCTTGTTGACGTTCCCGTTCTTGATGAGTTGGTGAATGATTGCGTTGGCGATCGCCAGATCGGTCCCTGGAACGAATTCGACATACATGTCTGCGTAGTCGGAAGTCGGTGTGCGCCGCGTAGCCAAGTCGATGATGCGCACATGCAGGTTGCGACGCTTGTTCTCAAGAATGCGGCTAAACAGGACCGGGTGCATTTCAGCCATGTTATTGCCCCAGAGGACGAAGTCGTCACCGGCATCAAGGTCTTCATAACAACCCATCGGTTCGTCGCTTTGAAACTGGGTGACGAATCCCATGACTGCGCTGGCCATGCAAAGTCGGGCATTGGGGTCGAGGTTGTTGCTGCGCATGCCGGCCTTGACCCACTTGAGCGCCGCATAGCCGTCGAAGATGGTCCACTGTCCTGAACCGTAAACCGCGACCGATTCGGGACCGTGGTCCTTGAGTGCATCACTGAATTTTTCGGCAATTAGATCGAGGGCTTCATCCCAGGAGATTTGTTTCAAGCTGCCATCGGGTTGCCGCAATTGCGGATGCAGCAGGCGATCGCTGCCGTAGAGCATCGCAGGCAAGTGATACCCCTTGACGCAGAGCAGCCCGCGGTTGACCGGACTGGCTTCGTCACCGCGGACGGCCATCACCTTTCCGTCGCGAACGCCAACTTCCACACCGCAACCGGTGCCGCAGTATCGACAGGGCGCCTTGCCCCAGGTGAGGTCCGATGGGGAAAGACCGGCAGTGCTATCGGCTATCTGTTGGGCTCGGGCAATGTCCCCTGGGGACAACAATACGACGCTTCCGAATCCGACGCCGATGCTCTTGATGAATCCGCGCCGATCGCATCCGGGTTTGATGATTCCGTTCATGACGATACCTCTTTGAATTCCTGAGACGCTCTACGGCACTCGCATCTTCAGGTTGTGATCATGGCAACGCGGCATGCTGATCTTTTGGAACGGCCTGACCACTCCATTCGTGTTCGGGCCGACTTAGGATTTCGTTGATGACGGCTTCGACCGCTGTCGCTTCGTCAACCTTGCCCTCCTTGCGGGCGTGTTCGGCAATTTCACGTGCCTGGGGAATCAACTCCATGTAGAACCGCTCAGCCACCTCATACATGCCATGCCAATGTGCATAATCAGGAGCCATCATCGACGCCCCATGACGGGCTCGCCGGCCTTCATGGTGCCAGAGATAGAACCAGGTCCACTCGATCTCCTCGTCGAATTGCGGTTTTGTGATCAAGCCCTGCTTGCGCAACTCACCAATGATCGCTTCGCCCGGTTTGGCAAACTTCTCGTTGTATAGCACCACGAAGTCGTCGTATTGCTTGTAGAAACTGCTGACATAATCCGGAGTGTGGCAGTGCAGGCAAACATCCTTCATGCGGTTGCGCTTGTCCTGCCACGAATCGTGAACCAGCTTTCGCCGCTCGGTTTCGTCCTTCTCTTTGATCACCTTTCCGTTGATGTCCGTATCCATCGCCAAGGAGACAGGCGGACGATTGGTCCACGAAATTCGCGTGCCGGGATCGTGCGTAACCTTTCGTCCGTTGCGCGTGTTGGCCGACATATGGCAGGTCGCGCATGTGGGGGCCTGCGTATAATCTTCGCCCAAAACCCAGGACTCGGCGTCGAGGTTCATGTGTTCGCGAAGGTCGCGGAAAGCAACTCCGTGCTTCGACTCTTCGTAGATCTCCTTTTGCGGATGGTCTGGACCGAGGTGGCACTTTCCGCAGTTTTCCGGTTGGCGGGCACGGCGGGGGGAGAAGTCGTGGCGACTGTGACATGCCGAGCACGAACCGCGCGACCCGTCGAGATTCAAACGCCCGATACCTGTATTGGGCCATGTGCTTGGGTGATGCGTCGGTTTGCCATTGTCGTCTTTGAGGATTTTCGCAAACGCGTCCATGTTGGTTGGTTGACCGTCCGGACCGGGTTGGAAGTCTTCAAAGGTCAGCATGCCTCCGTCGGTGGATTTCAATGCGACCTTGCTTCCGTGGCACTGCTGACACCCAGTTTGAGCGCTTGCCAAACCGTTGACCATGTCCAATTGTGGCTTGCCGGGCGTTGGCGAATGTGGGTTGAACGGTTCGCGAGCGCCTTCAACAACCTCCGCCAAGCGGTTATCTAACGATGCCAGAATGTTTCCGCCAGCCGCGTGGTGACTGGCTGCAAACTCTGCCGCCTCGTGCGGGTGGCACGTCGCACAATCCCGAGGTGACACCACGGTGGCAATGTGAACGCCATAGTGTTCAAACCCGTCAGCATCGCCTTTTTGCGCCTGATGGCATTCTACACACCCGACACCTTTCCGCGCGTGGGTGCTGCCTTTCCAATGATCGACAATGCCGGGGCTCGACTGATGGTGGCAATCAATACATGCATGGCTCGATTCCGGAATGATCGCCAACAGCGTAGACATGGGCATCTCGCTGGGCGACATGTGTCGGCGCGATTCCATCTCCGCGACGATGATCAAGGCAACGCACAAGGCGACACCCAAAACAAACACGACGATCTTCTTGGTGTTCAGAGACATTTCGTTGGTTTCCCTAAACCATTGCTTCCCAAATGGTAAAGAATAAGAACATGACGAATGCGAAAATTCCGACATAGACACCGATGTCACGCTTCGGGGCGATTCGTTCGAGCAACGTATCGATCCATGGCCAGAACAACACCAGACCGCCAAGCAGTCCACTGAGAATGACAGCCGTGTTTAGACCGGTAAGTTTGAGCAGTCGGAATTGGAAGAAGAAATACCACTCCGGTTTGATGTGTTCCGGCGTGACCAGTGGATTGGCCTTCTCGCCCATGTGGGCTGGAAAGACAATCGCCAGCAACGTCAGTAAGAACAGCAGCAGCGTTCCGATCATGATTTCCGAGATGATGTGATCGGGAAAAAAGTTGAACGGTTTGTCGGTACCTGCAACCTCGTAAAATCGGTTGTGTCGCACAAGGCCGTAAACCATGGTGAGCGTCAAGATAACCGAGACGGCGATCCATCCAGTCACGTTCTTCGCTTCCCCCTGACTCAGATCGAAAATGAGCTTGCCCAAGGTCAGGATTCCGATCAGTAACCAGATCAGCAACCCGTAATAGTGCCCGCGAAATAACAGTACAGATGCCGTCGCGGTGATGAGCGCTCCAATCATCCACACAACGCGACTGGAATCGATGCTCAACTCGTGGGCAATCAGATTGATCGGAACCGGATTCAGGGCGGCCATCACCATGCAGCCCAGCGCGGCCATCGCAGCCACCAATGCAACGAGACGCACGCCGAGCAAAAGACCGGCTTCTCCGCCGGATTCCTTTTCTCGATCCGGATGAGGAACAAATGACAACTCTGACACGCCGTGCAGCCGAATCAACGCGATGTGCAGGCCGATGAGAAGAATCATGAGTACGGGAAGAATACCGACGTGCAGGTTGTACATACGGGTCAACGTGTTGGGGCCAATCTGTTCGCCGCCGCGCATGAATGTTGCAGCCACATCGCCAACCAGCGGAATCGCGGCCGTCAATTCCGTTGCAACCGTAATGCCCCAATAGCTCAACTGTTCGTAGATTAGCGAGTAACCGGTGAATCCCATCGTCAGCGTGCATAGCAGCAACACGCAACCGATGAGCCAATTCATCTGCCGAGGGTGTCGAAAGGCGCAACTGAAATAGACACGGCACATGTGCAGCACAACCGTCACAATCATCAGATTGGACGCCCATTTATGAATGCTGCGAAGGAACCATCCGAATGGCACCTTCTCAGTGATCGCGCGCACACTTTCGTAAGCCTGATCAGCCGAGGAGACGTAATAGAACGAGAGCAGGATTCCAGTGGTGATCTGTATGAAGAACAGATACGCCGGTGTTCCGCCCAACGCAAACCACCAACGCTTGATGTGACCGGGCACCGGTTCGTTGGTGACCTCTTCGACTCGACCCCAATCAAGTGGAAGCATCTGCCACAATCGACCGCGCACAGATCGCACACGATGCCCCTGTGCGGATGGTTCATGCGGCATGATCGTCGTCCCCCGATACCATCACATACACCCACCCATTGTCCGAGTTTACTTTGACGTCGAAGGTGGCGAGGTTCTTGTTTTCTTTTGCAGGCGGTCCGGAGACGGCCATCCCGTCCTTGTCGAAAATGCCCATATGGCAGGGACAAACGAACTGCTGATCGCCAGCCGACCAGTGAACTTTGCAACCCAGATGAGGGCAAATGCTCGATAGCGCCTTAAAACTATC
Source organism: Alphaproteobacteria bacterium (assembly GCA_028285105.1). Taxonomy (GTDB): domain Bacteria; phylum Planctomycetota; class Phycisphaerae; order UBA1845; family UBA1845; genus UBA1845. Next base: position 96,824 of record JANQQE010000011.1, on the reverse strand, counting down.
TTCGGGTTTACCGCCGCTGCCTGGTATGCGCGTGACCGCAATCTCTTGACCTCGCAAATCCTTGACCGTGACGCTCTGGCCGACTGGAAAAGTCTCGAGGGTGCCGATGAACATTTCTCTTCGAATGTCACTGCGCCGCAAGGGCACGAGGTATCGAAAAAAATGAATTGCTCCAAGGCCATACCCCGCAATAAGCCCGAAGCCCATCAAGATAGTTGCGATGACACCGCGACGCGCTGGTCGCACCTTTTCGGTTTTGAAATCGGCATTCATCCAAGCACCTTGAACAGGATTGAATCTGTAGACTGAAGACTGCCACGAGTCTTACTTTAGTTTCGAGCGCATGCAAAGAAGCATTTCTTGAATGGCAGATGTAAGTGACGACGTGCAATTTGGCAACCACAGAATATTACTTTCGATCATCAAAAAAATAATCTGCAAAAGTATTTTGTCGACTCACGACCATTGGCGTTTTGCAAACTGTAAATGGTTGCGGGAAAAACTACATCTGGCTTACGACATCAAATTCGTTGATGGTGCAAATGCACAACGCTAGCATTCAACAAGCCTCGTCCTGCGTCATTTCGCACATTCGATTGGTGAAATCACACACGCGCAGTTCCGGCCTAACCGAACCATTATTGTCAGGCCGGAATCAAACGCGGTTTTGGAAATTGTCTTTGTACGAAAACGTTCGTTGCGTCGATTCGAACAGGTCCATTTGGCAAGGATCTAAAATGTAGATGCGGCTCTTGCTTGGCTTCGGGAATGATTCATGCCTTGCGGAAGGCGTCGATCACGCGGCCAGAAATGATAATTTGCACGCAGGGCAGTTGGTTTCACACAGGATTTTTGCTTTGCATTCGATTGGCGAGCAAAATGCAGGTGAAGGAGTGATATGCACGAGCGATCGAACATCAAGCAGCAATGCGATGGCAATAGTGGAAAAAGGCGACTAATCCGGCACTCACTCTTCGCTTACTCCGTACATATTATCGCCGCCATGAACCCGCAACCGGTTAACTAGAACAGCGAAGTTGGAGTCACCAAGCAACTCATGCAGTCACCGATATAGCCCTCAGGCACTGAGAGATCGACTTTCAATGTCTCATCATACTTGGAAAGTCTGAGTCACTGTCGAACCGGGATTGAACAGACGTGTATCCGCCTGCTTAGTTTCCCGGACTTCGACAGCGCAACTTGAAACGGAACTCTGCTCAAAGGGCTGGAGTTCGCTTTATCCATTATTCCCCGCAATTTGGATCAGCGAGTTCATCTCCACGGTAACACCTCTGGAAGATACTGAAGTCCTTCAGGTCCACGTCGCTGTCCCAATCAATATCAGCCAACTCGCAAGTTGCCGTCCCGTCGTTAAGCGCCATCGGCCCCGCCGTGCAGGCATGGAACATTTCGAAGTCCACAACGTTGATGAAGTGGTCCGCGTTGAAGTCAGCCGGCGCAATCGGCAGCGGAAGATCGCCGCAACCATCGCATTCAATCGCCGTGATCGTGCCATTGATCATCCACGAAGGAGATCCATCAGATTGAATCGTGAACGTCCGGGTGTTAAACCGATCCAGCACGATTTGGTCGCAACGCGGTAGAGCGTCGGGCGGGTTCAATCCAACCGTCAGCCAGGCTGTTCCAGTTTGATCTTCCAGGTTTATTTCGATTGAAGGCAACGCAAACATGAATGCGTTGTACGCAAGAGGCATGTTCACGTTGGTCGCCGTTGCTTGCCCCACACAAGAAGTTGACGCAATGGCGCCAGTCGCGTTCTCTACCAAAGAAGTGTAACTGACTATTAGCGAGTAGTCGCCCTGGTTGGGGCTTGGGTTTTGGTCCGGCCGATCCCTTCGCGTCCAGTATTCAAAGGTCCAGTCGGCACCAGGCGAGATGGTGACTGATCCGGGCAGTTGGCCAGTTACTTCGGTTACGATACCTCTGAACCGTGATTGATCCCACGATGGCGGGCATTGCTCGCAACTACCTTCGCCACAGGTTGTTCCTTCGCCGAGCCATTCGCCATTGCCGCAGAATGCTTCCTCAGTCTCAGTGCAACTACCGCCATCGGCATTGTAGCAGCAGCAAGCGCCAATGGGGCCTGCGCAAGGATTCGAATCGCAGCTTGTCTCTGGTCCCAGCCAATCGCCGCCAAAGTTGCAATTGGCCTCCGTCGTTTCCGAACACAAGGCACCGAAGACGCAGCATACCCCGATGGGATCAAAGCAGGTTGTCGGGTCGCATATCGTATCCACGCCAAGCCATTCGCCGAAACATTGATCTTCGGTCGTCTCAATACAAGTTTCAGTTAACGAATCGCAACAGGCTCCTATTCCCGGGCATTCGCATTCGTAAATCTCGTCATCGCCGTCATCCAATTCGCACGCGAATATCTGTCCGCTGTCATCGCAACTGCTACACAACGGATCGGCAGCTCCCGCGAAAGGAATTTCCGTGAAGTAGCAGTCGGGGTTGCACTGACATTCGACCACTTCCCATGAAGGAACACATTCGCTGCACGGGCAATCGGAATCGTCGCCGCAGATTTCGCCGGTATCCGCACAACGGTCAGTCGGCTCCAATGCCACGGGTTGACATCCCGGATTCTGCGGATCGCATCCGGTACCGATGCAACCAAATGCATCGGGCGCGACGAAGCAGGGTTCGCGGTTGACGAAGTCGCGATCGAGATGCAAGTCCACACCCATGGAGCCGATTGTGATGGAGTATGTCGCAGGCGAAGAAATCTGAATGTAACCGGTGGGCACCGTTTGCGCTGCGGTGTAGCTGCCCGGAGCAAGTCCAACCAGTCGAAAGCATCCATTGGCGTCGGTGACTGTCGACAATGAGCCTGCGGTGACCGTCACACCGACATGAGGGGTATCGCCAATACCGTCGCCCGTCGTGTCGATCAGAATTCTACCGCGGATCTCGCCGCGAGCAGGTGCGGGAAGTGTGAGACCGCCGCAGTCGTTGCGAGTTTTGTTATCCGATCCACGTCCACCGAACAATCGGTCTCTGTTGTTGCAACCAAAGAGATCGTCATTGCCGCGGTTGCCCAAGAGGAAGTCGCGCGTGTTCCCGTCGTTACCACTGCGCAAGATATCGTTGTCTCGCCCGGCTAAAATGAAGTCCTTACCGTTTTCTCCAACGAGACTGTCGTTACCACGGCCACCCAAAATGAAATCCGTCGAACTGCCACCGGCGATGATGTCATTGCCGCGGCCTCCGATGAGAAAATCAGTGCTGCCGGCACCTCGGATCACGTCATTATCGCGCCCGCCGATCCCGATGTTAACACCGCCGCCTCCAAAGAACTGATCGTTGTTGGCACCACCGATGAGCAGGTTCAGTCCGCCTCCGCCCTTGATCACGTCGTTGTCGGAACCGCCGAACGCCAGCAGCAAACCTCCGCCGCTTGTTTCCAGAAGGTCCGAATGCCTTCCACCGAACAGCAGGCTAAAACCCGATGGAAATTTCAAGCGATCTTCGCCTTGACCACCGAACTGCAACGATAAACCCGACCCCGAGGAAAGGATGTCGTGTCCAGCACCTCCGAATTCCAAACACAAGCCAGCGCCAGCAGTCAATTCATCCTCGCTTTTGCCACCGAACAGCAGGCCCAAGCCACTACCACCCACGACGCGGTCCTTATCGCGTCCACCAAATTCGAGGTAAAGTCCGGAACCGCCAATGATTTGGTCCGGTCCGGAGTTGCCAAACAATACGTTTAACCCGGGACCAGAGTTGATGATGTCCTTATTCTCATTGCCGAACAGGACGTTGAGACCCGCGCCGGCATTTAGAATATCATCGTTGGCGCTACCGAACATGACATTGACGCCGTCACCCGCAGTGAGTTTGTCGTCGCCGTCGCTGCCGAATGCGACGTTAAGACCGGAGCCGGCATTGATGATGTCATTGCCCTGGCTACCGAACAGGATGTTGACGCCATCACCTGCGGTGATCGTGTCGTCGGCGAGGCTTCCAAAGACAAGGTTAAAACCATCGCCCGCGGAGATATTGTCGTCGCACTTTCCGCCAAAGAGCAAATCGATCTCGATGGGCGGTATGGCAACCGTAAAGAGACGTCCCTGGCTGGTGATGGTGTCGCTACCGTCGCTGCCGAACATCAGGTTGCCGAGAGCGATCGGAATCGGAGCGCCGCTGACGGGAACCACGATCAAACCACCGTCGTCGGCGTGCAGCATATCGCCACCGCCGCTACCGAATACGAAGTCGATACCGTTGTAGGCTTCGACCGTGTCGTCGCCCGAACTGGCGAAGATCAGGTCGGCTCCGCCGGCGAAGTCCGAAATACCCAACAAATTCAAGAGGTTATCGAGGTCCTGGTTTTCTCCGGGGCATAGAGGGGCTGCGTTCGCACCTCGAATGATGTCGTTGCCCGTACCACCAAAGAGAATGTTGCCGAATCCGATGATGATCGCCTGCGCGGTGCTGATGTTGCCGATGATGATGAGCGATCCCTCGCTGCCCTCGATCGTATCGTTGCCGTCCCTTCCGACGATGAGGTCGATGCCGCCTTCCAGATCGTTGGTATCCCAATTGAGATAGTCGCCGCGCAGCACGTCGTTGCCGTCGCCACCGAATATCAGATTCCCGAACAGCAGGCAGAAATTCTGATTGGGAAGTTCGATGTTTCCGCCCGTACCGCCATAGGCCTGATCGTTGCCTTCCCCGCAGATAATCAGATCGATGCCGTCGGTTTCGTCCGATGGATCGGGCTGGTCGCCGTGCAGGAGATCGTTTCCGGTTTGTCCGAAGAGGAGGTCGCCAAAGTCCAGTGCGAAGGCGTCATCGATTTCGATTCGGTCTCCCTTACCAGCCGCTGCCGTGTCGTCATCCGAACCGGCAAAAATCACATCGATGCCGTCAAGCGTGGTGATGTTGTCGTCACCGTCCCCGCCAAAGATGACGTTTCCGAGACGCAATTCGAAGTCCGGATCGCTTTCATCGCCAATGCTGAGCTTGCCTCCGCCGAAACCGGTGATGATGTCGTTCCCGCCCATACCGAAGATAACGTCGGTGTCGTCGTCATCGCGGTCGCCATCCGGGTCATCACTCTGGATGGTGTCGTTGCCTGCTCCAGCAAAGATCAGGTCGCCGAGGTCGAGGCGGAACCCGTCGTTCGTTCCCAGGGTCAACCTTGCGCCCTTGGCGGTTGAAATGTTGTCATCGTCACCGCCAGCAAAAATGACGTCGATGCCGTCGAGCGTCGAGATATCATCGCCGCCCTCGTTTCCGAAGATGAGGTTGCCGAGCTCAATTTCGAAAGATGGATTGCTTGCTGGACCGACGCTCAGCAGACCACCGCCAAAACCATCGATCACGTCGTTGCCGTCGCGCCCGAAGATGATGTCGACATCATCGTCCGCGCGGTCGCCATCGGGATCGTCGCCATCGATGTCGTCGTTTCCGGTCCCGCCGAAGATCAGGTCGCCCAGTGCTACTCGGAAAGTGCCGGTGCCTGGACCGATGGTGATCTGCGAGCCTTTACCCGTACCGATGACGTCGTTGTCGTCTCCGCTGAAAACCAGATCGATACCGTCAAGAGTGAGGATATCGTCTTCGCCATCCTGACCAAAAACCAGGTTACCGAAATCGAATTGAAAGGCACCCACGTCGATGTTGCCTCCGTGACTGACACGGATTCGATCATTCCCATCACCCGCGAGTGCGAAATCGATTCCGACGACCTCATCGACTTCGGTCTCGCCGCTGGCCATCAGGTCGTCGCCATCGAGTCCGAAGTAGAGGTCGCCAAGTTCGACGGTCAGCGGTCCCACGGAAATAGTCTGACCATTACCACCGTAGAGGCAATCGTCTCCACTTGCCCCAATGAGAATGTCAGTGTCATCGCCACCGCGAATCTCGTTGTTTCCGCCGCCGCCAAAGATCAGGTCATTGCCGCCAAGCCCGATGAGTTGGTCGTCGCCCGGACCGCCGATGATCAGGTCGAGGCTGTTTCCGCCGGTGATGAGATCGTTTCCGGGGGTTCCCACGAGTACGTTGTTGCCCGAACCTCCGGTGATCGTGTGAGTGGTGGTAATCGAGCATCCACCCGCTCCGCGACCTCCGCTGCTCGTCGCTTGACGGGTAGTCGTGCCTTCCAGCAGTGGCGCGGCAACGACCATTAGCGCGTCGAGGTCGGCCAGGATCGAAACCGCCTCTATTTCAATTGCTTCGGCAACATCTTCAACGTTTAAATCGACGAAGGACTCCAGCGTCTGCGCAGCCCCAAGCACCTCGGTCTGTCCGCGGTCATGCATGTTGTCACCGCGATTCTCGAGGTCGGCTTCCTGAAAGGCTATCCATTGTTCCCAGTCTGCGTTCAAGGCATCGGCCGATGCGCTCAAGGCGTCCCCCAGCGCGACGAGATCATCGCCGTCGGCCATGATCCGTGAAGCATCGGAAGCGGGATCTTCATCGTCCCCCAGAGCGTTGGCGTCGGCTTCGAGGGTGTCCCCATCAGCCTCCAGCATATCGCCTTCGAGTTCGACCGCATCGACGCTTGCCTCGGCGTCATCGACGATCGTTTCGAGTGCTTCAGCGCGTCGCTCCAATTCCGCGCAGTAAAATGAAAAGGAAGCCAGTCCGTCGGGATCCTGTAAGTCCTCGTCGAGTTCGGTCTCAATCGGCTCAACGTCTTCCGGGCAGAGTTCGGAAAGTTGCTCGATCGTCACCAGGTGGCTTTCCACCGTCTGCCGGAATACCTGGATACCGTCCCCGCTTTGGGTATTCAACCCCATGTTTTCCGCTTTGGCGTAGAGCAATTCCCCCCGCGCGAGAAGGCTCTGGGCGATGGGCAAAAGCAATTCGAATTCATCCACCGAGACCTCCACGTCGGCGGTCATGTCCTGGGCATTCGTGGTAACGTCGAGCGTCTCGCCCGCGACAAACGTCTCAATGTAATTGGTCAGCCGCTCGTGCGCGTCGCGCACCACCGCTGCGGTCGGTTGAATGAGTTCGCCTTCGATATCGCGAACGTATTCGCCTGCGGGAATGACCAGATCGGTACCAGTAAGCTTAGCCGCCTCGGCTGCGTTCGACACCAAACAGGGTACCGTTTGGCAGCCCGTCGAGGATGCGTCCACCAGTGACAACACACGGTCAATCGTGTCGCGGGCGTCTTGAAGTGTGTCCAACATCGTCAGCGCATCGTTCAGCGGAACCTCGCTCAGGTCGAGGCCACCCAGAGTCGTATTGTCACCGTCTCCCGTGTCGATTTCGATCGTCCAGCCATCGGATACAACGCCATTGGAATCGTCGAATACGATCAGGTCGGCTCCGTCTGCACTGCTCACGCGAATGGTGTCAAACGGTGTCACATTGGAATCGAAGCTGCAATTGGCCGTGACTGTACTCGCAGGCGTAAAGACCTCCACGACGTCCGAATCGCTGGCGCTGATGGCGACGCGAATGCTGTCACTTCCGGATGTTCCGGTGACTTCGAGAGCATTTGCGACGACATCAGCTTCGATCGAGCCACACGGCGTACCCGCTCGCGCACTGTCTGCAACAAGACCGAAAAACGAAACCGCGATCAAGCCGCGAGCAATGAACCGAAAGCTGTCGTTCGGGTGTTTCGAATCGCCGCCGACGCTGTGCGTGCTGCTTTGACGTCGACGCGACCGCGCGCCAATGGCCATCCCCAAGAGCAGCAACAATCCGGTCGCAGGTTCCGGGATGAGGCGAAATGCAACGGTGCCATCGGTGAAGGGGACATTCTCTTCGTCGAGGGGAATATGAATGTTGCGCAACGTGAGAATATGTGTTCCCGCCGGAAGGACGTACGAATCCTTGCTGAATTCAGGAAGCGTCCAGGCGAGATCGGGATCTGACGTGTATGGCGCATCGAGTGGGCCGACAGCCGGAAACAGAGATTGCCAATCCGGCATCGGAGGCGTCGTTCCGTGCAGCAAGCCGTCGAGATACACCTCGTTTTGATCCGACACAACGAACAGATCGGTGACGTCCATTTGAACTGGGATGGCAGATGTATATTGAAAAATCGGCGAATAAAAATCGCCTTCCGTCATCAGTTCATCAAGGACGATCCAGGTGCCATCAACGGGCACGTTGGTAAACAAACCCGCGGTCGCCAGACCATCTCCCGGATCAGATGGGTCGCCCTGAAGCGAGCCGACCACCGTGGCCTGAAGCGGAGTCGCAACGCTAAACAGCGATGCACAAATCAGCGCGAACGTCATCCAATGCCATTTCATGGACCTGCCCTCAATGACTCTTAAGACAAATTTACCCCGTTCACCGATACCGCAAAAAAAGAGTACAGCCCAAAGATGGGGCCGCACTCTCACACTCTCCTCCTACGAAAGGCTCTCTCAATTGGGATGTTAGTGTATCTGGGGTTCAAGGGTCAAGTTGCTCTCTGTGACGATCCTTCCAAGTCTGGACCTGCGGGTTCAGATTTCGGTCGGAGTAGAATTCCATGGCGTGCTCGACGACACTAGTTGTCCTTGGATCGTTAGGACCGACGCTGTCGACAAGTAATGTATACGCTTCATCGAAGAGTTGCATGGCCTCCTCATCTTGATTGAGTTTTCCCAAAGCTGCTCCTTTGCGGGCCATATACAGAGCGACGTTTGGATGATTCTCTGGGTAGATTGTTTGGGCAAGTACTAGTGCGTTATCAAACTTGGTGAGGGCTTCCTCGTAGCGGTCTTGGGCGTAGATGGCTTTACCCAAGTTGCTCATTAGGGCGACGATATTGGGATTGTCTTCGGCGAGCGTGGCCCGCCCGCGACCAATCGACTCCAGTAGTAGTTTTTCGGCCAACCGGTCCCGACCGGTGTGGGAGTAGAGAACGGCGAGGTTGTTTGCACAGATCAGTGTCTGCGGATGACCGAGCCCCAGTATTTTTTTTCGGGCATTCAACACCTGTAGATAATAGGTTTCAGCTTTTTCGGGTTGGCCGACATGTTTGTAGAGTGTCGCGAGGTTACTCATCGCGACCAGTGTCGTCGGATGGGTTTCGCCCAATTCCGTCCGGTACCACTCATGGACTTCAACGAGCAAGGGTTCGGCTTCGGTATACTTATCGCGCTCCATTAGAATGCTGGCGAGATTATTGACTGCCAGAAGGCGCTGCGATTCGTCCACATCGGTCGCTTGGTCCCAATTCGAGACCGCCATTCGCGAGAGTTGCTCTGCCGTTTGATTCTCGCCTAGACGGACATACATCCATCCTAGATTGGAAAGGCTGATGATGGTGTCCGGGTGGAATTCGCCCAGCACTCGTTTGCGGGTTTCGTGACATTCCTTGATGAGGTCGCGAGCCGCAATGTACTCGCCTGTGCCTTCGTAAATGCGGGCCAAGTCGTTGAGAGCGTGGAGCGTGTCTGGATGCTCAGCGCCCAGCGTTTCACGAAGTTGCTTTAGGGCAAGCTGCAAATTCTGGCGAGCCTCTTCGACGACGCCCAACTCGTAATAAGTATTCCCAACGACGAAACGAACTCGCCCTTGCAATTCAGGCTCGTTGGGAAAGTACTCCTCAATGTCGGCCGACGCGGAATCTAAAGCCTCACGAACCGTAACGTCCTTTCCAAGCATGTCGGGGCGGGCCGATGCGAGGACGCCGTGGTTCAGGAAAGCGTTCACTTCCAGTGCAACGGCCTTCTGGTGCTCGGCTTCGTCTCGTGCCTCCTGGGCCTCATCGCGGGCATTTTCAGCGTCAGCGCGGAGACGTGACTCCTGTCGGAACAGCATCGTCATGGCGATTAAGGAATGGACGATCAGCACAATAACCAAACCCGCAATGATCGCCTTTCCACGATTGCGACGGACTGTTTTGCGCAGAACATACCAATTGTTTTCGCGCTTGGCTTCAATCGGTTCACCTGCCAGATAGCGATTGATTTCCCGAGCAAGGTTTCCGGCGCTTTGGTATCGGTGTTCGCGACGTTTGCGTAGAGCCTTCAGCACAATGCAATCCACTTCATCGTCAATGTTCGGATTGATGGTGCTGGGTTTTTGAGGATCGATTTGGCAGATGTTCTCGAGCGTTTTGCGCATGCTTCCGCAGACTTCGTATGGGAACGAGCGTGCGAGAATCTGATACAAAACGATGCCTAGTGAATACACGTCTGTACGAATGTCGAGGTCGTCCGATAGGCCGTCAAGTTGTTCGGGGCTTGCCCAAGGGAGAGTACCCACAAACTGACCACTTACGGTCTGCGCTTCGGTACGCGAATCGGCGATGGCATCGAACTCATCGACCTTGGCCAACCCGAAATCCATCACGTGCGGTTCGCCCGAGTGGTCCACGCGAATGTTGCTCGGCTTGATGTCGCGGTGAATGATTCCGCGGAGGTGGGCGACGTTGACTGCATTGCAGACTTTTTGGAAGAGTACAAGGGCATCGTGGATGGATACATTGTTTTTGAGGACATAGTCATCGAGCGGCATCCCTTCGATGAAGTCCATGATGTAGAAGAAGCGGCCTTCAGTCGATCCGGTGTCGAGAATCTTGACGATGTTGGCATGCCGCAATTGGCCTAGGATTTTCACTTCGCGCTCGAAGCGCGACCGGTCTCGTGTTTTCCCGACCGACGTTTCGTGCAACACCTTTATAGCGACGTGCCGGTCGGTGGCTTTTTGTACCGCACGAAACACGACCCCCTGTCCTCCACGCTCGCACTCGCCCTTGATGGTGTATCCCGGAAGTGCCCGTGAGAGGGATGCGGCGATTCGATCATCCGGAGAGACGTTGGATTCGTGCGACTCGAGTTTTGAGGACACCGGGCCGCCCATCGCCTCGAATTCGCGACAAGCGGCATCGATCCAACTCAAATGTTCATCAACCGGAGTTTCCGGTGGATCTGTTCTGGGCAGATTTTTGCGGCTTGGATCATTCACGGGGATTCACCTCGGGAGCCTATGCGACAAATGGTCTGTGCGATTCACGTATTAGTCCCCCCAAAAAAAGTTCGAAGGGGAGCCCAGGATTTCGAGGAGGCGGTCCTGGGCGCGGGCTGGCAGCAGGTGAACTGCCCCGGTCGATCGGTCCATTTTCTCCGCTACGGCTTCGATGGGGAGCCTTCGATGTCGTAGAGGCGGATGACATTGACCTGGCCCCATCGTTAGTCCACCTGTTACGTCAGAGTTCTTCCAATTTGTAACACCAGCCAGTGGGCGTGGCGCAGCCTGCCGCCCATCGCGTTTGCTCTGGCACTTGTCGGGCATCGTCGCCTGCCATTGCAATCACTTGAGGGACCGGTGGCTGATACCCCAGCGAGCTATGTAGCCGCACCGTGGTTTAATCGCGTCGCCATTGTTCCACAAGCGCATTCGCCTCGGTCAACGCATGGAAGATCCTACCCGTTGAGCAGATCGTCGGGCGGCTTTCCTTTGAAACTCTCAATGTGATTTTCAGGCTCCCGCATTGGTCGCCTTCAGTCCCACGGTGATCCGGGTTCGATGCACAACGTCGTTGCGCCGACTTTCTTCGACCAATCCCGAACGGCAACGGCGGTAAACTCCGAGCCGTTATCGCTGCATTAATGTTTCGAAACACCACTCGTCACGAATAACCACACCAGTCGCCCCAGACACCTTCCGAATTCAATCGCCTGCCCTCCTCAAAATCCATGATCCAACCAGAATACTCGCTCCTGGGTTGGATCGATATCAGGGGGCAGATCAACTGCATCGCAGCCAAACTTTAACAGCTACGCACCAAGACCTGCCAGCCCGCCGAAGAGATATTGGCACTGACGATGCGCTTTAAGGCGTGAGCGAGATCCTTTCCGGAGGCCAATTGGCGGGCGCGAATCGATGGCGATGAACGAACGAAGTAACGCTCCAGACAGGATCGCAGGATGTCCATTTGGACGATAGAGAATCTAATCATGGCACGGGAACGCAAGATTCCGCGCCCACTCAATTCGGCGAGTGAAATGGCAACGTATTCTTTTGCCGCAACGGTAATCCGCAGATCAAAGACCGATCGAACCAAACGTATCACCTTGACTCAAGTCCCCAGTCTCGAACCCGCGCGTGAACCATTTGACTCGTTGGGCGGATGTACCGTGGGTGAACGACTCTGGGACGACGTAGCCGCGGGATCTTTTTTGGATGGCGTCGTCACCTATTGCCGAGGCGGCTTGTAAGGCTTCTTCTATGTCGCCGCTTTCGAGCATCTTGAATGCCCGCTGGGCGTGGTGGGCCCAGACGCCGGCGAAGAAGTCGGCTTGCAGTTCCAGGCGGACGGACAACGCATTGTACTCTTCTTCGGAGACGCGCCCCTTCATGCGGTGAACTCTATCGGTGGTTCCGAGCAGCCTCTGCACATGGTGGCCGACCTCGTGGGCGACGACATACGCTTGAGCGAAATCGCCCGGGGCATTGAATTGGCGACTCAACTCGTCGAAGAATGACAGGTCCAGGTAAACCTTCTGGTCGCCCGGGCAATAGAATGGTCCCGATGCTGCGCTGGCGAATCCGCATGCCGACTGCACCTGTCCGCGAAACAAAACAAGTTTCGGTTCGGCGTATCGTTCCCCCGCCCGTTCGAACAAGGCATTCCAAACGTCCTCGGTGTCGGCTAACACGGTTGAAATGAATGCGGCATGCTCGTCGTCTGCTGGCGGAACATCTGCCCCCGGCGCGCTCGCGCCCGATTGCGTGGACGTCGATGCTGGTAGATTCCCGATCAGGGCCAGCGGATTCCCACCCAACAGCGCATAGACAATCACAATGACGATCATGCCGAGCCCACCACCCTTGGCAATCGCCGGACCGCCCATCCGCCGCCGATCCTCAACGTTTCTGCTTCGTCTTCTCCCTCGCCATCGCATGATTGTGCCCTTTTCCTGTTCTTAAGTTTGGCGTCCAAAATTTATATGGTACGAAAGTCTAATTGTGGGTCTTCGTACAAACAACGATTCGTCGTCAATGAAACTGACGACCACACACGAAACCGGCAAATTCGCCCACCTTATCAGGCACTCGCCCTCTCGCCTCAAATCTTCACAAAATCGGCGGTGGCGCTGCATAGAACCGCCCTTGTAAGCCGATGTTGGCTAAGCGATCCCACGCAGGCAAATTGGCGGTACGGGATTGAAATCGCATGGTCGGTCTGCGAAACTCGGCAGTCCGACAACCAATTGAATCACCCCCCACTGGGAAAGGAGTCCCGTGGCTCGAAAGAAGAAGAAAAAGAAATATCAGGTGACGCGGTCGTTGGCCGCCCCTGCTTTCATTGGCCTGATCTGCCTGTTTACCTGGACGGCACTTCTAACGTTTGACGTTGGTGATTGGCCCAATCCCAGCCATGCCCCGCACAATACTGCGACGATGAACGCCTGCGGAAATGCCGGCGCACTTCTGGCGTTTGAGTTGTTCTATTGGATAGGCGACGGCGCTTATATCCTCGTTCTGTTTGCATCAATGGCATCGTTTCTGTGGTTGGTTCATGGCAAAGTGGTCAGCCTCGTCCAACGGACGTTTGGGGTCACGATCTTGATCGCCAGCGTAGCCACTTCCGTTTCATTCATCTCAACTGGAGGATATGAATCACTGGCGATCGGCGATGGCGGCGTGCTGGGGGCGGCGCTGGCGATGATGCTGCGACATGCGTTTTCAAACGTCGGGACGATACTCGTGTTGGCGTACAGCTTCCTCGTTGGTTTGACGTTTGCGGCTGAGGGGTGGGTGCTGCGTTTTCCGGCAGCGGTGCAATACATCAAGGATGCATCGGTTGACGCGATTTCTGCTGCCCGCACATCGCTGGGTTCACCGGTGGCAGCCGGTGCGGGTCGTGGGGATTCTGCAAACACCGATCTTGAGGAATCGACGCACCGCCCCGATTCCGAAAAGCTTCGGATCAACTCCAGCCGCAAAACGCAAATCGAAGATACCGGCGATGCTGAAACGGACGAAGTTCTGGCAGTTGGCGAGACGTTCAAACACAAGAGCAAGAAGAAAAAGTCTAAGAAGAAACGCCTGGGTGCGGCAGAAGCGGAAGATGCTATCCCTGAAGAAGAGCCCGAATCACCGCAAAATTCACCGCCGAAGCTTCGCGTGAACATGCCCAAACCGATTGCGGAAGTCGTCCCGGACAAGGCCTATCCGACGCCCGTCGGCGACTGGAATTTTCCACCGCACAGTTTGCTACACGATCCTGAGCATGGCTTTAACGCACAGCAGGAAACCATCGTCCGGGCCAAGGCCAAGATGCTCGAGCAAACGCTGGAAGAGTTTCGTCTTGACGCCCGCGTGGTTGAAATCGAAACAGGTCCAGTGATCACGATGTTCGAGTTGGCTGTCGGTGCGGGGATCAAGGTTTCGCAGATCGCATCGTTAACCAACGACATCGCTCGGGCACTTAAGGCCCCGGCCATTCGCGTGGTTGCTCCAATTCCCGGCAAGAACACCGTCGGGATCGAAGTGCCCAATTCGAACAAGGAAAAGGTTCGCATCAAGGAACTGCTGGCGCTGGGGGCGGCGAAGGCACGCAAGATGGCGCTCCCGATCTTTTTCGGAAAAGATGCCAGCGGTGCTGCCCTGATGGGCGACTTGGCTGCGATGCCCCATATGCTGATCGCGGGAACGACTGGTTCCGGAAAGAGCGTTTGTATCAACTCCGTGATCGCATCGTTCTTGATGACCAAGAAGCCCGACGAGGTCAAGCTCATCCTCGTCGATCCGAAGATGGTGGAGATGTCGCAATTCAAGGACGTCCCCCACCTTATGTCACCGATTATCACCGACATGAATCGGGCCGAGCAGATTCTCGACTGGGCGGTCACCAAGATGGAAGAGCGCTACGAGTTGCTGGCCGAAGCCCGCGTGCGCAACATCGCCTCGTACAACCGTCTCGGTGAAGAAGAAGTCTACAAGCGTTTCTCGCCCACCAACGATCAAGAGAAAGCCCAGATTCCGGTCAAGCTTCCCTACGTCGTGATCGTCATCGATGAGTTGGCCGACTTGATGATGACGGCAGCCAAGGAAGTCGAGCATCATTTGGCACGGTTGGCGCAAAAGTCGCGAGCCGTTGGTATCCATATCGTAGTCGCGACCCAACGCCCGGAGGCCAAAGTCGTCACCGGTCTGATCAAATCCAACATGCCCTGCCGCGTCGCTTTCCGCGTGGCCAGCCGCATGGATTCTCGCATCGTACTCGACCAAAATGGTGCAGAGGTGCTCATGGGTCAGGGCGATATGCTGTTCTTACCGCCCGGTTCGCACAAGTTGATTCGATCTCAGGGGACGTTACTCGAAGACGACGAACTCAACAGCATCATCGATTTTCTCACAGATCAAGGCCGCCCTGAATTCCACCCGCAACTCATGCGGATCAAAGCCAAGGGGCTCGGTGGAAACAGCGCCGATCGCGACGCCCTGTTCGACAAGGCGGCGGTCATCGTCCTCGAATCTCGGCGTGGAAGCGTCAGCCTCTTGCAACGACGCCTCAGCATTGGCTATTCGCGCGCGTCGCGTTTGATCGACGAAATGGCAGAAGCCGGAATCGTCGGAGAATTCAAAGGATCGCAGGCACGCGAAGTCGAGATGACTTTGGAAGAATGGCAAAACTTCAAGTCGCAGGTCGATCGTGAGGTGGCAGAAGACAACTACGCAGCCGACGCAGAGGACGAAAGCGATGTGGCTGTCATGGACATCGAAGATACGCCTGCTGTCGCTCAGGTTCCAACTCCCGTCAGCGAAGTCGACAACGCCTACGACGAAGAAAACCCTGAGTTCGACGATGACGAAGACGAAGACGATCCGCCAGTCGATGAAGACGACGACGAGGATGAAGAAGATGATGAATCGGAGGAGGAAGACTGGGACGACGAAGACCTCGATGACGACGAAGAGGAACTCGACGAAGACGACGAAGAATACGAAGGCGACGAGGAATTTGAAGAAGACGTTGAAGACGAGGATCATGAAGAAATAGACGAATATGAAAACGACGAAGAAGATGAAGAGGAGGAGGAGGAAGAAGAAGAGGACGACGACTAAGCCCGTCGAGCCAGTCAGGTTAGATTAATTACTCGATCCCACAGCATGGCTAATGAATCCATGTGTTTTGTATCGCACTCAGTACCTCGCCTACGCCAAGATCGTGAACACCGTCATTCGAGTCAGAGCCAGTTTCGGGTTCCAAACGAATCAAGAATAGGCGGTAACCCAAGTCTCTACTCTATTCGCCGCAAGAGCGCAAAAGCCACCGTAAAATCGCCATCGCAGTTGTAGGGTCAATCGTACACACCCGCATCGGAAAGACCGCGGCAACGCACCGGCCGATAATCTTCCCCAATTTTGCAAACCGCCATCGCAATTCTGCCATTCCCATCGCATTTTCGCTTTATTTATGGTCTCCTGCTCGGCTATCATCAACTGGAAGGCGGAATTTGAAGCCAATTAGCACGTGCTAAACCGCGTACAGGAAAGAAGCGATGCCAATCTATCCTTTCAATAATGACGATTCCGCTAAGCCCATTCATGGTGGGCCGCAGTTTTCCCGCGGCGAATGTCACGAAATCTTTAAGGAGATGGTGCGGGCGGAACTTCGCAACGGCCCCCTTGTTCCGCGTCGCCGAAAGCGACTGATCCAGTATGCAGCAGCCTTGCAACTTCGCCCGCTCGAAGCCAGTCGCATTATCTCGTCAATCAGCAAAGCTACCGGAAACGAGCCCGCACGGGGCGAACTGCTGTCATTCTTCGTACCGTCTGACGATTCGACGGACACGCCGATATCGGTTCCGCTGTGGGTCAAGATCGTCGTTCCGCTGTTGATCGCGTTTGCGGCTGACCGCGTTATTCGCGGTATGTTTTAGGACGCTTCAAGATCCGTCCAAGAACAATCAACCATTCCTGCAATTCATTCGCCACAATGTAACCGCCCATTCGTCGTCGCGATCAAGAATCCCTTGACTGGACCCCGCAAAACCGAAAGACTTCCCCCAATATTGATTGTGATACTTGGGATGGTCTTATGAAAACTTTGTGGTATCGGTTATCGACGGTCTGTTGGCTCGCGTGCGGGCTTGCCCTATGTGCAAATTCCGGTTGTGTGCGCCCCACGTTGGTCAATGGCGGAAACAACGGGCTCAATCCGCTGGATGGATTCGACCCACCGGGTGACGGTACTGTCAACGATGGCGACAATACGGGCGATGATCCTGTTGATACGAATGGCAGTGAAGACGAAGACTCTCCCCCGGCCAATCAGTTCAATCCATTTGGACTGGAGGTGGAATTCACGGGTGTGCAGGTTGATCTGTTTGGAGACCTCATCGCCGGAGACGACCTGATCGTCGTGGGTACCGGTCAGGGCAGCGGAGTGCAATACTTCGTCCCCTCCGACCCCAATCCCGTCGCCATGAATATTTCCGAAACTGAGCAGTTTGTAATCTCCGGATTTGCAGTCACCGGCAAGTGGATCATTCTTCGAAATGTCGAAGGCGAAGTGTTTGTCTTCAACGCAGAAACAGCCACGCTGACACCGCTCGATCCTCAAGAGTTCGCGGTGGCAGGTGGGGCCGCGACGGGACTCCCAGACTTTCGCGCGGATGGCGATTTCGTAGCAGCCGTCATGGATCGAGAGCAAACGACCGACGGTTTTCTCTACAAGTTAATGAGCCTGGTTAACCCGACACCTCAGTTCATTCCGCTGACACAAAACCCGCCCGGTACGTCAGATCCGTTCACGCCGTTTGACACACAAGTCGCGATCGACGGTTTCCAGGGATTGCTCGCCGCACAAGTTGACGACAATATTTACTTTTACAATTTTTCGTTTCCAGACCTTGAACCGGCAGCGTTCGATTTCTCCACGTTTGGAGGCGTCAGTATTCAAAAACCGATTTGGCTGGACAATTTAAGCTTAATGTATCTCGCCCGCGATACATCGCCGGAAGGCGAGCGCATGGTCTACTTCGCTCGAATGAATGTCGGAAGCACGTCACCTGCACCCGTGAGCCCAGCCGCCTTCAATGACTTCTTTCTGAACAATGGTCAGTTCGGTTACTTCGCAGCGCAAAGTGACTCCGATCGCCTTTTGAATCAGCAAACTCGTAGCGTATTCGGATTGGTTCTCGGAGCGACTCCGACCGTCACTTCCGATGCAGTCACCAATACTTCCATTGGCGAAATCAGAGATGATGGCGTGTTCGGATTTGGTCAGACGTTGGCGATAAGTCCCAACGGCGAGTACCGCTTTATCGCTGGTGCAGGAGCAGAGGATGACGCCGATTTGTTGCAAGTCAGCAAAGACGTGTTCTGGGAGGTATTCAACGATCCGCGCGCAACGGACGAGGACGATGCATTGCTAAAGGCAAGAGACGTAACCGCCAGTGATGATGCTTGTGCATTTATCACGGACGCCGATCGAAACGTGGGCTTCATCCTTCTCGATTGAGAACAATAAACCGGAAACCAAATAAACACGGGACGTAACCGATAGGCAACGTCCCGTGTTCAGATACGTCGTATTTTTTTCAGGCACATCTCATCGATTTCGATCAGTCAGGCTTTTTTGCAACAGGTCATTAAACATCCAGCCGGACACATTTTAGCGTCGGTGCAGCATGCCATCTTGCAATCGGCTCCGCATTTTTTGGCCGATGAGCAACAGGTCTTCTTGCAGTCGGCGGCACAGGCCTTGGCATCTTTGCAGCACTTGCCATCTTTACCACAGCACTTTTGTTCCGGACCCCACCCGTGCTTGTGCTCTTCACAACCGGTTGAAACAATACTCAGGCCAACCAGGCAAAGCATTGTCAAACTCAAGAGTGCAAACTTTTTTGTCATGCGCTTAATCATCTGGATTCTCCTAATAACTGAATGCAAAGAACGGTGCCTGAATTTGATGTGAAGGAATGAGGCACCACTTGCCAAACCACTACGTCAGATTAACAGAATCGGCTCACGTCATGTGTTTCGTGAACTGCATGTTACAAGAATGCGATAATTCAGCCCCAATCGGCGTAGCCAGCCCTTATCGCTTACGCCCAGCCATCGCACCCGCAACCCGTGGCCGTATCAACAAACTTATCGCCACATTCACAATTAAAGCAAGCACAAATGCGAGCGGCAGATTGTAGATCTCAATCGAGGGCTCTGAGGCGTCCTGCCAGAGCTTCCAGCCAATGGGTGTGACAAAACCAGTCAGCATGCCGCAAACGCATCCGGCATAAGTCGCCCGTTTCCACAATAGGACCAGGATCAACTGGGGACCAAATGCCGCACCCAGCACCGCCCAACCATAGTCCAAAACCTGGTCAAAAACTTGCACTTTTTTTCCGGTGACCATCAGCATCGCGCCGATGCCAATCCCCAGCACCACAAGCCGATTAAACCATGCGTTATTTTGCCCCGGTTTCTTTGCGATGAGGTGGGCGTAGATATCATTGGCTACGGCGCTTGCGGCGACGACCAACTGGCTGTCGGCAGTAGAACAGATCGCAGCCAGCACGGCGGCCAACGCCATCCCAGCCAGCACACCGTGAAGTAAATGCTTGGATCCGAGTACGAGTGCCTGCTCGCCGTCGCCTGTCAGCATCGGCGTTGCCCAGTCGGTTCCGAAAATTGCTAAAGACTTCACAGCCATGCCCGCCGTCACCGCACCGGTCAATACGATCGCGACCCAGACGATCGCGATGATCGCGCCCATCCGCGCCTCGCGCTTGTCTTTGAGGGCCATGAACCGAACAAGGACGTGTGGCTGCCCTGGGTAGCCGAAGTTGATGCCGAGTCCACTTGAACTAATCAGAAATCCTGCAAGCGCCCATCCGGAAGCCTCCGGCATGAACGCAACCAGCTTGGGATCGTGATCACGAAGCGTATCCAAGACACTTCCAAAACCACCCTGTCCATGAAGGGCATACATCGGAAACGCGACAAGCACGATGAGCATCAATAATGCTTGCAGAAAATCCGTCCAGCATGCAGCTCGAAATCCACCCGTAACAGTATAGAACAGAACAATTGCCCCACCGATGAGCAGTCCGTTGTGATACGTAATCGTTGGACGAAAAGCCGCCTCAAATGACTTACCCGCCGCAGCGAACTGAGCTGACACGTAAAGCATCATCGCAACGACAATCACCACAACAGTAAGAATCCGCAGAATCGGCGTCCGTTCTTTGAAATGCTGCGAGAAAAAATCCGGCAACGTCAGCGAACCCAGTTCGGCGGATCGGCGACGCATTGGTTCGGCAAGAACCAGCCAGATAAACGCATACCCCAGCACGCAGCCCGGCACCATCCAATACGCCTGCACGCCGGTTGCGAACCCCATCCCAACCAGGCCAAGCGTCACCCAGCCCGACTCGCTCGATGCCGATGCCGAAAGCGCCCCCACCCATTTGCCAAGTGATCGCCCAGCAAGAAAAAAATCCTCGTCGCTGCGTTTGGCGAATCGGGAGGAATACACACCGACACCCACCACAACAAGCGTGTAAACAACAAATGACCACACGAAAACCAGATTGTTAACTGCAATCAACATGAAGCGTCCGTTGGTTGCCTATCGAAGAAAATGGTCCCAGAAAGCGATAAGTGGGTGATTATCGCGGGATGCAGCGGTGGTTCAAGTCAAAACCCTTACCATGAGCAACTCATTCTTCTCCTCAACGATTGCGGCTTGGAACTTTATACAAAACGAATCTGGACGTGATGAAATCAAAGACCATAGAATTGGCGTCATGTCAGTAGTACGACGAGATACAGGATTTACCGGTGGCATATGCGATGCGTGCGGATTCGCCACCGTCTCGCTTGCGATTGCGGCGTGTCCGCAGTGTGGCGGTGTGGTTCGGCCCGACGCTTCGAATATTCCGTCGGGACAGATGCGCTATCAGAACGCTTACGTTTGGTTCGTGTTTGTTTCGACCTTGGATATCATGCTGACCTGGGTCATTTTGATGTCGGGCGGCAGTGAGGTGAATCCGATTGCCGATGCGGTGATTCAGCGCTTCGGGCTTTGGGGCATGGTGGCATTCAAATTTGCGCTGGTCGTGTTTGTCATCATCATGTGCGAATGGTTGGGACGTCGCAGCGACCGCCATGGCCGCAAGATTGCCGAGTGGGCTGTCGCGATTACTTCGATCCCGGTGGTGCTGTCGTTCGTCATACTGTTTGGCCAAATCTGGTAATTGCCCTTGCAACAAACCGAGCGAACCATTGCGACTATCGTGCAAGATCGCAACAATGCCGTCGTGCAATACAACGTCCCAGCCAACCCATGCCGCGTCGAAACGCGCGTCGCCAATTCTCGATTCATCGCAACCATCAGGCGAGCTGACACGGTCAAGGATGCACAGGCAGCCATCCGCGAAACGCGCAAGGAAATGCCCGATGCCAATCATCATGTTTACGCATACAAGATTGGCTATCCACCGAGCGTTTCGGAAGGAATGAGCGACGACGGCGAACCGTCGGGAACTTCGGGACCGCCGATCCTCGCGGTTTTGCGCGGTACGGATATTGGCGACACGGTGGTGGTCGTTACGCGGTACTTCGGCGGTACGAAACTCGGGACTGGCGGACTTGTCGCGGCATACACGAAGTCGGCACAAAACGCCTTCGCCGAACTTAAGGTCGAACGCAAGGTTCAGCGCATCGATTGCACGTTGAGCTATCCATACTGCATCCACGAAACGGTTACCCGCATGCTGGCTGAATACGATGCCATCATCGAGGACCAATCATTCGAAGCCGATGTCACGCTCGCCATTCGAGCACCTTCTGACACGTTCAAATCGCTGCAAAAGGAACTGAACAATGCGGCGGCTGGCAATATTTGTTTTGTTCAAAATGCGACAGACATAAAATAAATCCACCGGATCGACACGGATTGCCGATCCGGTGGACGTCTATATTCAGTTATCCAGACCAATTGCCCTATACTGACTTACTGGCGCAGCAGCCCTTGGCCGCCTTCGCGGTACTTTCGGCGGTTGCCTTCAGTTCCTTCTTGCAACCACCCTCACCGGTACCGCAAGTGCAATCGTCTCCGCAGCAAGATTTGCAGTCGTCTCCGCAGCAGGCAATACAAGCGTCTGAACCTGGACCGGTAGCATTGCCGCCCGCAATAACGACGTACGCTGCACCAAACGCAACTGCTCCAACCGACAACAAGGCCATCAACATTTTTGCTTTCATCTTTCATTCCTTTCTCAAGGTTGTTTGCAATTAAACCGCGCACCAAAATTCAGCCGATCGGCTGAACCGGATCGCATATGAATTAACCTGATACAACTCAAAGAAAGGAAGAGTCAGCACAGCCACGCGCAGAGCATGGACTGCCTTTGATGATGGGAATACATCTCCCAGATTGCATTGGAAACGAACTTGCCGGACAAACCCGAATCATGCTGTGAAGGACTGGCATCTGATTCAACAGTAAGCCAACCGACATGCTCAGGCTCAACCTTGACGCGACGCTCGACCTTGACAATCTGGGGCGATTTGGAAACGTTACAATTGCAATCGGTGCAACTGAACTGCAAATCATCAGCTGTAGCGGTTTCGGCTGGATTAACTCTTTTCGTTTTTCTGGCCTTGACCGAACAACAACCCATGGCCTCAATCGCAATGCTGGGCGTCGAACAACACGATTTCGATTCGTTCGCATCCGGGCTGCAACAGCAAGACCGTGCCGCCGATCCGCATGACCCGCCCCCGCACGTCTGCAGCGGCACAAGCATTGCGAGTTGGGCAATGACACAAAGCAGCGATGTGAATTGAGAGAACATATCGTCTATGAGCCTAACAAGCAGCCAATTCGCAAACCAGTTTTTTCTTCGTAACGACCGACCCAATGAAGTCCAGCTTGACACCTGATCCGCTCTATTCTTCGGAAACCGCTGCCGGAAGCTCAAATGCGCCATCTTCGTTGGGTTGAAACGGATGTTCAGCTACCACCGCATCGACATTGAGTGGCCCATAAAGATGGGGAAACTGTTCGGTCCCGTCTTCGCAATTCTCGTACTTGATTTCGACGCGTACGCGATTCTCAGCAATCTCAAGCAGCACGAGGTCATGGCGATTTGCGAAGCGTTCATGGGCAACGCCCAGGACTTGCGAAGGTTTTGAACAGTGGATGAAACCTTCGGACTTGAGACTCTCAATCGCGTAGAAACCCGACGCCTTCGCACTCTCCCATGCCGGCAATTCAGCAATATGCAAAATGTTCGCCACGAGTCATCTCCCGATACTTGATTGCACCAAGAATTCCGCGAATCATCATACACGAAAACGGCGCGGGAAGATCAAGGATCCACCCGCGCCGCAAAATCCACTCGAACGATCGCATTCAAAAAAGACTAGTTGGTATTGTTGCCCAGTCCCTGGAACCGGAACACCGAACGCATATCCGGGTGAGAAGAATAGACCGTATCCAAATCCTGCGTGAAGGTCATGTCGGCGCCGGTCGAGAACGAACCGATCACTTGAATCCTGTTTTGATCGGGACTGTACCAGATCAATTCATTTCCCGATGTCGAATCGGCGTGCTGCCGCGACATCAATGTTGCCGATGTTCGATCGAAATCGCCGACGATCAGGTACTCTGGCTCGCCGTGGTAATCCTGCAATTTCATCGACGCACTGCCCGTGACACCGGCAAGCGGCGAGAACTCATCGATCTGATCGCCAGTCGGTGTGACCTCCCGAATTCGCAAATTCGATCCGAAGTTCTCAGAAGCCGTCACATACAAACCACCACCGACCGAATCGGGGGCGACAAACAGCGACTTGTATTCAATCGAGTTGGCTTCGCTTTCAAAGAGCAGCGTCGAAGTCGAGCCAGCCACATCAATGATGACACCGCGTCCCACGTTGATGTCCACGTAGTCGCCGGCGAAACCATCGGGCGCAATTTCCAAATCCTGCTCGAACGTACCGAGACCCGGCTCACCGAAATCGACCTGGAAGATTTGCTGGAAACCGGTGAGGCTGTCGGCATCATAAAGACGACTGTTGCGAAGCGATGCATAAGTCACATCAGCGCGGGCAGCATCCTTGTTCGCCACCATCGGTTTGCCCTTTGCGGTGCCTTCCGAACCGGCGATCTCCTGATCGACACCGACCAGCAGCGAGTCCGCCACCGTCGGAGTTGTAGGTGCGATGAATGGGCCCATGATCGCGACGTCGGTCGATGCCCATAACGATTCGAGACCAGTCAAACTCACGCCCCGCGCTCCACCCGTCTCGGTGAGAAACCAATCGCCATGAATCACCTGAAATTTCTGCACAAAGTCGCCGCCCGGCGTGCCATCACCACTTGGAAGGTAACCGTTGCGTTTGATTTCGTTTTCCTCTGTCAGAAATTCTCCATCGAGACCCATCGCTTCGCCGTTGAGTCGAATTTCGTAATATTCGCCAATCTCCAACTCCTTCGGTAAATCGACGATCACGCGACTTCCCAGCGTCACCCCATTGGCCTGATCAGAGAACAACCAGCGGCGCATTCGTTGATCTTCCAACGATACGTTTTCACCGGTTGCTTGCTTCACGAGCGTGATATTCTCAGCGTTGACCGAGCAATGCGGAACGGCTTGGTCGATGTCGAATTGCAAGACCGTTGGCGAACCGTGCATCAGAAAGCGGCCATTCCCGATCGTGCTTCTGAATACGCGGGCCGAACCGTCGGCGACGGTCATATTGTCGTCAAACGACGGATCGCAGTCGGGAGTACCTTCGCTCTTACCGTTGTTGGCGAACCCGTTCATCATGACGACTCGGTTGTCATTGGGTAGCGAAATGTAGGCCGTGTCATGGTTGGAAGTCAGTTCGCAATCGGAGAATGGACCGAACGTAAAGGCGAATGTATCGACCGGAAGCGGAAAAAGCACTTGAAGACGACTCTCCGTTTCGTTGTAAATCATGACGCAGCGACCGTCGAAATCCGGCAGATTCTGACGGAGATTGGCCTGCGCGAGATCGACGTCACCGATGATCAGGTATTCCTCGCGGCCATAAATGTTTTCGAGTTTGACTGCTGCAGTCCCTTCCAGCGAGGTAAGCGAACCGGGATTCGTAAACCCGCTGTGATCGACAGTACCATCGGGCAGGATTCGGTGCATTTCATACCCGGTATCGTCTTCCGGTTTGTACAGTCCATACACCGTGCGACAGTCGGCTTGGTTGTCGCCGACCCATGGCGAAAAAAGCGACGTATACGCATCGCTGATCGAGCCAGCCCGATCGACAAGATTCAACGCGCCCTTATTGCCTTCGCCACCGCGACGATCGGCAACGACGATGTTTCCCGTTGACGAGTAGACAATGTCGCCTTCCTCAACGGCGCTTCGCTGCACGCTGTGGTATCCGGGTGGCGCGATGATGACGTCGTCCGGCTGACTTTCGACATCGGGGACTGCCACCATCTCAAACGTTCCCGAATTCGGATCGATGGCATAGACCTCGTTATCGCTGATCTGATCCTTGACGATCACCATGCCGTCGTTGTCGATCGCGATCGCCTTGCTGGCGAGCGAATCGAGATTTGGGGCGAGTTGATCGCCTGCCGTCACCGCTTTTGCGGATGTGAACGGTCCGTACGCGCCAGATTCGCTTGTACCGTATAACCGATCCTGATCGTCGAGCGCCAACCCGGCAATCCCCTGCGTCTCGGTCAAGTAATCCGAAACCTGAATCGTGCGAAGGATCTGGCGGAAATCGGTGCCAGGCGTATCGTCTCCACTCGGCAGTTCGCCATTTGAGCGTTCGGGCGTGTCCGGGTTCTGTTGAAAGTCACCGTCGAGGCCCAGCGTCTCGTCGTCGAATGTCAACTCGTAATCCTTGCCGATTTCGAGATCGCCCGGCAGATCGATGAGAATTAGACTGGCGACCACATCTTCACCGATGTCGGTGTTCGCGCCATTTGCATCGATGTTCTGACGCGTCAACTGCGCTTCGGTCAGCGGTACCTCATCGCCTGTGTCCACGTCCCAAAGTTTGATATTGTCGGGAATGATCGCACAAAACGGAATGGGCTGATCGAATTGAAAGATCAGACGAACCCCGTCGAAGTAAACGAGATGGCGGCCGTGACCGAGCGTGCTGAACGTCACTTTGGTTTCACCAAAACCGGAAAAGTCGATGTCAGTGTCCTCGCCACCCGACGATTCGCACAACACGAAGTTCGGTTGCGGGTCTCCATCGCCATCCCCATCCCCGTCACTATCTCCATTGCCCGGAGGTGTGGGCGTACAGCCAACCGCCAACAGTCCAAGTATCATCGTGTAGACTGATGTGCGCAAGTATTTCAAATCGAATCCCATCCGCTTCATGCTCCTTCATTTGACGTGCGATTCTGTAGTTGTTTCCGAACTGATGGCCAAGATGTGTACCAAGGCGTTAGTCTACAGGCGGGTTGGCGGCTGACAAGAACGAAGTAGCGTGTGGTGGGCACCCGACGTCCGGAATATCTCTCGTGAAATTCCTCGGTACCTGTGAGTTTTGAAATCGATGCTTGGATTCAATATGGGTGAGCCATCGTAAGTATCAGATTTTGGTCACCCTTGCGCCGGCAAAGATGGCGTTGAGATAGTGACGTGCGGTTGCACCTGCAATCATCACGCCATTCATCGATTTCGACTGAACTTGTATGGGTACGTCATTTCCATCTTGCGTCTGTCCGGTGATATCGCGCTTTGGAGTTGCCGCTTGAAGTTCTCGAACGTCCACCCTCGAGTTCGCCAGAGCGATGACCAACACTGTAGGCCGGCCACAGCAGTTCACGTGAACTTCCATGTATGGATCGCCATCATCACCGCCCCGCTGTGACACCGCTACGAAATCGAACTGATGCGGGTGACGTTCATCCGGTTCAAAGGTGATCTCCACTCCGTAGAGACGGCGCGACATCTCAGCCAGTTCGCGACGCACCTGCTCACAACGTGCCGAAGTTTGGCTGCTATCATGGGGTTGGCCTTCAACGCTTGACGGCGGCGGAAACTTGCGAAACTCGGGAGATGCACGCTTCAACACATCGACGACCGAAACCGTCGTTGCCAGGACACCGACATCATGATCCCTATTGGCGTCATTCCGATCGGCATCCACCACACTCACGCCAGGCAAAGCGTAACGAAACAGGAAGCCCCCAAACAACAACATCGCAACCATCGCAGCGACGGCCAGCCAACCTGAAAACCTGAACCGTGCTGTCTGTTGCAGCTGCGGGCGATTTACGGTTGCCTTTACACCCTTCTCGATTTTGTTCCAAAAAGCGTTCGGTAGGGAAACATTGGCGATCGACTCACGAATCAAATCATCCATGTTCGATTCGTTTTCAAATCGCTTCCGGCAAGCATCGCACAATCGCAGATGCTCGCTGACTTCGAACGTCTTGGTGGCATCCAGTTCGGAATCCATGTACGGACTCCACCAACGCCGACACTGTTCACAAGTCATCTGTCCCATTTCACTACCTCACCTTTAGACGAAGGCACTCCTTGAACAAGCTACCTGACGTAACCCTCTTCAATCGCCATCGACGTCAGCCGTTCGCGCAGTTTCATCCGCGCGCGATACACATGCGACATCACCGTCCCCAGCGGAATCTCCAACTGCTCCGCAATTTCTTTGTACGAAAAGTCTTCAAGCATCCGAAGCAGAATGCAGTATCGCTCGGTTTCGCCCAGCGACTTGAGCGCCGCCACCAATCGATCGTCCAACAATTGCTGCACACGTTGAGGTTCGAGCAATATGCTGGACCACGCATCTTCGCGTTCAACGTGACCGCCCCCATCCAATGCACCGTCGTCAATGCTCGCGGCCCGGGCACGATTCGATTTTCGATTCAACCGATAGACCGAGTTCAAAAGTATCTTGAACATCCACGCTTTGAAGTTTGTCCCTTGTTCGAATCGGTCGAATTGTCGCCATGCCGTCATCACTGCTTCCTGAAATACATCATGTGCATCCTCCTGCCGCCAAACGTTGCGCATGGAAAACCGATAAAGCGAATCGCGCAGCGGCGCGAGCAGCTCCAGAAAGCTGTCAGCTTGAACCGTCTCGGGCAAACGCATTCCTCCGGAGGAATCGATCGCAGTCAATCTAGAGTTAGATGCGCAGACACGCATCGGGAATTGCGTAAAAAAAGAAGCAGGGCCGACCGGAATCAGGCCTGGAATTGCTCCAAGCCATCAACCGAAGCGACCCTGCTGGGCGAATCCTGGCCGGGCAAACTCAGATCCGCCAACACCCGTCTATTTCGATGGAGCTGCTTGCCATTGCAAGCAACTCGAAAATTTCTCAATAAACTTTTGGTAGCTAGGTATTCGTTGCACTGATTTCCGTTCGATCCGGGCAAGTCGTCAGCAAAATTGTTTGACGAATCCAACTTTCTTTGTAGTATCCAACTTTCCGGACCCGTCCCCGCGTTTTCGGGGTTGAAAACGGGCTTTGGGGCTTTCAAGTCTACAGAATCAAGCGAGCATCAGGTGAGCGAACCGAAGATTTCGGCAGAGAGCGGAATGACGAGCAAACATCCGAAATCACCCAAACCGAGTGGACGGCCTGGGAAAAGTTCGAGCAAACGGTCGGCGTTTCTGAAAAAAGCAAGCATTGCCGGTTTTGCATTCTTCACATTGAAAGGGATGCTTTGGCTGGTCGCAGGATTTGCAGCGTTCAAAGCCAATGGATGCGTAGGACAGTAGGCACGCGGAATTGACGATATTTCGTCTCAGGAAAGGACAAAAGCGTGGATCACTCAAAAGCCACAGGATCGGGAGTCACAGGATCAGGCTGCCCATTCGCCCACGGAAAAAGCGGCGATGTTGGCATCATGGATCTGTTGCGTGTGGCAACGGCAAAACAGCATGACGAAGCCGAAAATCATCCGTTTCAGCAGGCGTTTTTTGCAGGCAAGTTGCCTCGCGAATCATACATACGTTACCTGGTCGAGTTGCACCATGTATACAGCGGTTTGGAGGCGCGCATTCGCGAAGCGGCTGGTGATGTGCCGGAGTTGACGGAAGTCGTCGTCGATGAGAATCTCCGCGAATCCGACCTGCGCGACGATCTCGAATTCTTCGGCACAGAACCCGGTTCAGTCGGCCCGACGCCGGCGACGGAAACCTTTCTCAGCCAGATAGAAGTCATGTCACGCACAAAACCGATCGCATTGCTCGGCCTGCATTATGTCTTGGAAGGCAGCAACAACGGATCGAAGTTCATATCCAAGAACATCCGCCGAGCGTACGATCTTGAGGACCGCGGCGTTAAGACCCTTGACCCATATGGCAGCGATCAGCGCCAGCGCTGGCTGGAATACAAGACTCGAATGGGAGCATTGACACTTTCACAAACCGACAGTGCCGCCATCGTAGAAGCCGCCCAGTTGATGTTCACAACAATGGGGCTGATCTCCGCCGACTTGATGCCCGAACAGTTGCAGGACGCAATTGCATGCTGAATCGAATTTGCCATCGATTACCCGACAGGGAGCGGATACGGTAATTCGTACGATTCATTGAAGGCAATGATCGGAAAATCAGGGTTGACGGTATCCTCAGCCATGATAAAAGTTGATAAGAAGGGTAAAGTAAAATACGATTTTGCTTGCCAATTTGGCAGGTTTGTCGTGTATATTTGATTGAGCGCCTAATTGGGCACCGATAAGTAGAATGCACTTTGTGTCGAAGTCTGCCAGTAAGTAAGTATCTGCGATCAGGTCGCAAGGTCAGAATTCAGCAAGCGGTCCAAACATAAAAACGATGGCTCCTGAGATTGCCAATTCAACAAGGCGTCGCCCCTTGGCGAAACCGAAACATTCCGGTTTCCGGTGGTTTAGTGTCATTAGGTGTCGCAGTGTCGCCCATTCGGGAACGGCATTCGCCCGCTTGATGTGGGTGGCGATGCTGGTGTTTCATGCCCTCGCCATTCCGAGCCTGGTTTCCAGTTTTTCGAGCGCGACCGTATTTGCTGAGTTTATCGGCCCGGTCATGCGCCTTGTCGCTTTGGTCCTGTCGGCTGCTTTTTTCATCCTGAAGATCGTCGATGTCGAGTGCCTCCGACTCAATGGCGATTGGCGGAGCATCGTTTGCATCGTAGTACTGGTGGCATTGGTCCACGTCGGCGTCATTGACCGGGCGCTGGGCAGCGACTTGGCCTCCGACAACGCCCACATCGGATTCGTTATTTTTGCCGGAATGATTCGATGGCGTGCAGCAATCAGATGGGCATTGTGCCACGTGCAAGGACTGATCGATTCCGTTCGATTGCTCAGACGCCAACATGGCGGTTTTCAATTTTCATTCGGTCGGTTCATGTCTCGGGTCGATGAAATTGTCGCCCGTTATTCGCAGACGTATCTCCCCTCATATGTTGGCCCTCGCGCCCCACCCACCTCATAGTTCGGTTTTCAATGTGAACGCATGGGCAAATCGTTGTTTGTTTGCCTGAACAGTCTTTCCCGGTTGGTTCTGGTTTTGAACTGGCTTTGGCGGCTGGCTGATCGACACATTGGATTTCCGCACTCAACACCCGGTCGTGCTTCGCGATACGCTGGCAACGATCGATTCTTATTTCAATTGAACAGTGCGCTTCCGGTCGGAAGTCGAGCTTCTGGCCACTGGACGCAATGGCGACAGGAACCTTTCTTTAAGGATTCGTGTACATGGCTGCATACCGAATGTCGGTTGCATTGGTGGGACTTCTGCTTGGTTCTACGGTGACCTACGCGACGTCATTTGAATTGATGACGGGCGTCGATGCTGACCGTTGGCCCGGCCCTTCGCGCGTAGTGACTCCGGTTGCTGGAGGGGGCAATAGTCAGGACGGGATGTTTTACGACGACGACCGATTGGCTGGCATCGGAACGCAAGGTCCGGTCATCGCGTTTCTGGGTGTCGGGCAGCCGCTTCTCGACCCGAACGAGTTTGGTGCGCTAAGCTTTGTATTCAAGCGTGCATCGGTTCCGCTCGGATTTGGCCAGGTCCCGTATATGGGAATCGATTTCTTGGGCGGGCCTTTGCTTGATCTGGATGGCGATGACAATGACGCCTCGCGAAGCCTCATCCCCGTCGATGGCGAAGATGCGGTGGTCATTCCCAATTCAGCAAGTTCGATTGAGCTGGAGTTCGATGCATTTCTGGGAACGGTCGATCTTGTTGGGTTCGATTCGACTTCAACGAGTGAAGGCGGACCGGGAATATCCTGGAAGGTCGGCAATGCGGTCAACGTACTCGCAGGAACTGAATCCGACGGTACTCAAACCGGCCCGATCAATCCGTTGATCGATACGCGGTTGGGAATTTTAACGTCTGACGCAACGGCAAATGTGTGGCGTATCGAACACCTCGGATATGAATTCTGGCAAGACACCTTGCTTGAGAATTCCGCCAGCGCGGACGAGTTGGGTACATTTCAATTCCTCGGCTCGTTTTCAGGATGGCATGTGAAGCGCGACGCGACAACCGGAACATTCCCAACGTTGACCGGTGAAGGTTTGGGACAAACGCCCTGGCCGATCGTGGGTACCAACGGGCTCGGCGAAACATTTGTTACCGCCAACGGACTCAGTGGCGGAATGGCAACGATCGGGGCTGGTGTACCGCAGGATTTGTTCGACGCACCGAATAACGGTGGAGCGTCTACCACCGATTTGGGACCGTACTTCGACTCCGTTGTGGTTCCGAACATCAGCCCGTTTTCAGATGGTTTTGTGTATCTGGAATCGATTGGTTTTGGCATCAACAACAGCGGTGATCCGGTTTACTTCGATTCGATTGGATACGACATCGTCATTGTTGCCCAGCAAGCCGAGACGACGGACCTTTGGGACTATGCAGGGTTGCAACGGTGTACGACAGGTCCCGGGCCAGTCGTGGTTCCGGGAGAGTGTGCAGCGTTTGATTTCGACGATGACGACGATGTCGATTCGGACGATTACGTTGCATTTGAAATGTTGCTGAGTGGGCCTGCGACTTAGGCGATGCTCGGCATGAGAGGGGAATTGGAGAGAGAGGGATCGAGTTCACTAAGTAACGATTTCTCTAATTTGAAAGTTTGAATTCCAATGATGAATAAAAGAACAGTGTTTGCAGTTGCCATTTGTACCGGTCTCTTGACGGTGTCCGGTGCGCTGGCCGATCAGTTCCAACTTGTTACCGGTGTCGGCGCGGGAACCCAGCCAGGAGCGTTTCGCGTGGTCACCTCGACATCCGGCGGCAATGGCTTCTTTCAAGACGGTCAGCGCTTGGGTGGCACTCCCAGTTCCGTTCCGATCCCGTCACCCAATCCGCCAATCAATTACATTCAAAATCCCAACCAATACGGTTCGCTCAGTTTCATGTTCCGTCGCGGCTCGATCGATTTTGGCGGACCTTCGGCGACGCCCTTTGTCAGTGTCGATTATCTTGGCGGTCCATTGCTCGATCTCGATGGCGATTTGAACAATGGTTCGCGGAGTTTGGTCCCGGTCAATGGCCAATCGGCTGTCGCGATTCCAGGAAGTACCAGCTACCTCGATCTGTCTTTTGGCGGCGGGCAGGTCTCGCTGAATAACTTCGACGCCAATGGCAACAATGCTGGCGCAGGCCCCGCCAGTCCCGATCAATTGATTACCGTCAATACACTGGCCGGCACGTCGCCAACGGGCGCTTTGGGTTCGGCGATCAATCCGTCGATCGACGATCGAACCGGAACCGCGTCCGCCTTTCTCGGAAACTCCGGAACGCTCGCGGGCGTGACGCAAATTGACGATCTCGGTTATGAATTCTGGCAGGATACAATTTCGGAGAATTCGTCTTCGGCTGACGAACTGGGTACCGCCCAGTATCTCGGTGAGTTGCGCGGTTGGAAGATCGAACGCGACATCAACGGCAACTTTCCGACGATGGCTGGCGAAGGACTTGGCTCCACCATTTGGCCGTCAGTGAACACTTCCGAAGTTGGCAACAGCTTCAACAACGCGATTGGGGCAGGCACTTCAACGATCACGGACGGGACGATCCGCGACATGTTCTCCGATCCCGGAAATGGTGGATTGGCGTTGACTGATTTTGGCGGTGATCTGGGCGCTTATCTTGATCACATCGCTGCAACGGCCATCGATCCGCTTTCGCAGAGTTTCGTTTATTTCGAAAGCGCTGGATTCGGAATCAACAATCCAGCCGATCCGGTCTTTCTGGATTCGTCGGGTTGGGACGTCGTTCTGATTGCCCAATCGACTCCGGTCCCGGAACCGGCCTGCTTGATTCTGGTCTTAGCCGGATGCGCAACAATGATTGGAAGACGTAACCAAAAAACTTAAGCCGCGATCTGGAAGTTCAGCCGGGCGGGTCGACGTACTCGCGGGCGGGTCGACGTACTCGCCCGGCTGACATTGATTCGCAAGGATGCGAGACTTCGAGGTTTCTATGAAAACACAGACATCGAAAAGAGCGTTCACGCTCGTTGAATTGTTGGTGGTTGTGAGCATCATCGCCCTGCTTATATCGATCTTGCTCCCATCTTTGAAGCGCGCCCGAGTCCAGGCGAAACAGGTCGTCTGCGCCAGCCATCAAAAAAGTATCGCTGGAGGGCTTTGGAATTACTGGACCGAGAACGACGGTCGGGTACCGGAAGTCATTTCGCCCATGACCAACGGAGTTGGCGCCGACGGTTTTGGCGACACGAGTATTCCCGACGACGCGATCGATCCGTTTTACAACCCCATACGCGGATATCCGGAGATTCCCTCCAAGAAAGTATGGTCGCAGTCGCTGCCCAACATTCTGATGCCGACGCACATGGCCGCAGACGAGAAACCGTTTCGTTGTCCGGCGGCTTTGGTGGGTTGGCCACGAAATGACGGCCCCTTTCGCATGACCTATCGCGTGGCGGCTGCCAACCAGCCCAATGGTGACGAGAACATGAACGCCGAAAGCCCCTATTTCAAGGAGCATTTTGGCTTTCTCGATGGGCGGATATTCAAAATCCCCAAACCAACCCGTCAGGAAGGCAGCGACATTGGAAGCATCATCAAATTCGCTCAGGACCAGGCGGCTGCGCGGGGCACTTTCATGCGCGATATGGTCAGACCCGTGGGGCCTGAGTTGGTCGGTCCACACAACGGCGCCGCGGTTGTCATCAACAAACGACTCGAAATTGAGGTCCGAAGTCAAAAGACAATGAACGAAGACCTGGCCCCCGCAGGGAACGGAGCCGTCAAGTTTTGATCGATTTCAATTCATGGTTTTTAGATTCGGTCAAACGTGACATCGCGTGTCACCGTTGTATTGAAGAACTGAAATGATCTTTCGCCAGGGAAGTCTTTCGCAACTCAATCACTTTCTTTGAACGATGCGCACGGCAAATTCTAACTTGCCGCGACACCCGTCCCCTAGACGCCTCGACGTATCTTGCCATCGCACATGTTCAACCGTTTAATTCTCGAAGTCACGCCCTGCGCGCACACTTCCAGTTTCAAAAAATGTTGCGCGCACTTCGACACTTTTGAAATTGCCAACACGATAGATAACGCAACCGCATCGGCGGTGCAATCTTGATGCGACGTTTTGTAGACTTGCAAACGCCGGTAGCAATTCGAACGTGTAGCTTGATGCAGTGCAAAATCGGTGGCGAGGTGTCGATTGGAAACGTGGTGACTCGGCTTGTGCCAAATCACCCACAGGCGAAGAGAGAGAATTCTATGGCAATGGAAAGCAAGAAATCTAACGTCGACTCAGGTATTCAGTACCAGCAAATGATCGAAAACATGCCGACTCCCGCGATCCTCGCAGACGCAGAGTTCAACATCACTTACATGAATCCGATCTCGCTCAAAACGCTTCAAACGCTCGAAGAGTTTTTGCCATGCCGTGCGGATGAAATCGTCGGAAAAAACGTGGACTTCTTCCACAAAGACCCTTCTTACCAACGAAAACTACTCAGTAATCCTTCAAGCTATCCTATCCGGGCAGACATTAAAGTTGGACCCGAAAAGCTCGATTTGCTGGTGAGCGCAATGATGGACGACAAGGGCCAATTCGTCGGCCCGATGGTCACGTGGGAGGTCGTAACGTCCAAACGAAAGGCCGAGTCCGACGCATCACGCATGAATGCAATGATCGAAAACGCACCCATTAATGTCATACTCGCGGACAAGGACTTGAATATCACCTATGTCAATCCGGCAACGGTCAAGAATCTGACGCCGCTGGCCCATCTGCTTCCAGTTCCGATCGACAAAATTGTGGGTAGCAATGTTGATGTCTTTCACAAGACCCCATCGTATCAGCGAGGAATCCTGAGCAACCCGAACAATCTTCCGCATGAAGCAATCATCGAACTGGGCAACGAAAAGCTCAATCTCCTGGTGAGCGCCATCTACGACGATTCGGGCGACTATATCGGGCCAATGGTGACATGGGACTTGGTCACCGAAAAGATTCGACTCCAGGATTTGGCGCAGGACAATCAGGGCAAACTGGAAGCAATCGGTCGTGCTCAAGCTGTTATCGAATTCAACATGGACGGCACCGTGCGTGAGGCCAACGACAATTTCTGCAACACGATGGGATATTCACTCAGCGAGATTGTCGGACAGCACCATAGCATGTTTGCTACTCCGGGGTTGGCATCGAGTAGTGAATACAAAGCATTTTGGGCAGCGTTGAATCGCGGCGAATTTACTGCCGACGACTTCCTCCGCGTCGGCAAGGGCGGTAAGGAAGTATGGCTATCGGCATCGTACAATCCAATTCCGGATGCCAATGGAAAGCCCTTTAAGGTTGTCAAGTTTGCGCGCGACATCACGGCGGAGAAACAGGCTCAGGTTGATTTGCAGGAAAAGGTCAACTTGCTTCTGGAAGTCGTCAAGGCAGCCGCCGACGGTGACCTCACTAAGCCAGTAACCGTTTCCGGAAGCGATCCGGTCGGTCAACTTGGCGAAGGTCTCGATACGATGATTACCGGATTGGCGGACATCATCAAACAGATCACCAACTCGGCTGAGCAGTTTGTTGAGGCTGCTCGCGTCATCAGCGAAGGAGCAAACTCGCTCTCCGACGGCGCCCAGACACAATCGGCCAACGTTGAAGAAATGAACGCCGCGATCACCAGCCTCAACGAGATGATCAAGGGCGTGAAAGAAAACGCAGAAAAGGCCAACTCCATCGGTAACGAAACCGGCAAGAAGAGCGGTCAGGGTGGAGAAGCCGTTCAACAAAACATCGAAGCAATGAAACTCATAGCGAAAAGTTCCGAGCAGATCGGTGAGATCATCGGCGTCATCAGTGAAATCGCATCGCAAACCAACCTGCTCGCATTGAACGCTGCGATCGAAGCCGCCCGAGCCGGAGAACATGGACGTGGATTTGCGGTCGTCGCCGACGAAGTTCGCAAGCTGGCAGAACGCAGCAGCGAAGCCGCCAAGGAAATCACGACTTTGATCAAAGAATCGACCGAGCGGGTCACCGAAGGAACAGCCTTGAGCGAACGCACCGGTGAAGCCCTCGATGGTATCATCGATGGCGTCAAGCAGACAGGTGAAGGCATCGCCGAAATCGTATCTGCCACTGGCGAACAGGTGACCGTCGCGACAGAAGTCAGCACAGGAATCGCAAACACGGCGTCGATCACCGAGAACAATGCCTCCGCCGCAGAAGAGATGGCCGGTTCGGCTGAGGAGCTTTCCGGGCAGGCGATTCAACTGCAAGAACTTGTCAGAAAGTTCACGTTGGCGAAGTAGCCATCACACATTGGCAAGCGTCGATGTCAATCACGTGCTGACTTAAAAAGTCGGCAAATTCATAGATGCCCGCGATCATCCCCGAATGGTCGCGGGTTCTATCATGCGCCCACGGTGTACACTGATTGTGCAAATTCTCGTCTTCTGCGATAAACTACATTCAGAATTCCGTAGTTAACTTCACGAGGATGCCGTATAGACTTCGTTCTGATTCGCGCAGACCAAATCGACGGGAGAAATTGCCGATGACTTCACCGATTGATCCAGCCGTAGAAAAAGCGACACAGGCGTTTCGCCAAAAGTTTGAAGCCGTTCGCGCGGAGATCGGAAAGGCCATTGTCGGCCATGATGAAATCGTCGAAGGCGTGCTGACATGTTTGTTCGTCGGCGGACACGTGCTGCTCGAAGGCGTACCGGGCTTGGGCAAAACGTACCTCGTTCGCACGTTGTCGGAAGCGGTGAACCTGCCCTTCTCAAGAATTCAATTCACCCCCGACTTAATGCCGGCAGACATCATCGGCACCAACATCATCACCGAAGATCCCGATACCGGTCGCAGGCAGTTTGAGTTTCAAAAGGGTCCGCTTTTTTCACAGATCATTCTCGCGGACGAAATCAACCGAGCAACACCCAAGACGCAGTCGGCAATGCTTGAAGCCATGCAGGAACATTCGATCACTGTTGGCGGTACGCACTATCGTCTCGAAGATCCTTTTCTGGTGATGGCCACCCAGAACCCAATCGAGCAGGAAGGAACCTACCCCCTGCCCGAAGCGCAGCTCGACCGATTCCTATTCAAACTCGTGGTTCAGTATTCATCCAAGGATGAACTCAAAACGATCCTCGATCGTACGACAACCGGTTACAAAGCCAACGTGCAGGCAATCATGACAGGCGAAGAGATTCTCGCGGCGCAGCAACTCGTCCGGCGCATTGTGATGGCCCCTCACGTTCAGGATTATGCCATTCGCGTTTCAATGGCCACCCATCCGGGCGGACCCTACGCCATCGATGCGACACAAAAGTACATTCGATGGGGAGCAAGTCCTCGCGGGGCGCAGGCGCTGACGCTTTCGGCGAAACTCGCGGCGATGCTGGACGGCCGATACAACGCGAGTTTCAGCGATGTGCAGAGAATGGCAATCCCGTCGTTGCGCCATCGCGTGCTGCTGAACTTTGAAGGCGAGGCGGAAGGCATCTCCGTCGATTCCGTTATTCAGGAGATCATCGAGAAAACGCCAACGATGGCAGAGGCGGCATAACGCCCAACACCTGTAGCGCGTCCAACCTTATTCAGATGGCAACTGCGACCAGCACAAAATCCAACGACCTGCTCGATCCCGAATTCATCGCCCGCCTTGAACGGTTGGAGATGGTGTCGAAGAAAATTTTTCGCGGATCGATGCGCGGTGAACGTCGGAGTCGACGGCGCGGCGAGTCGGCAGAGTTTGCCGATCATCGCAACTATGTGGTGGGCGACGACCTGCGGTTTCTCGATTGGAACATTTACGCCCGCCTCGAACGGCTGTTCATCAAACTATTCCTCGAAGAGGTGGACCTGCACGTTAACATTCTGGTCGACGTCTCCAAGAGCATGGCATGGGGCAATCCCGAAAAGGGTCGATACGCCCGGCAGATCGCAGCTGCCCTCAGCTATGTCGGGTTGGCCAACAACGATCGCGTCAGCATTTACAGCTACGCCAATGGGTTGGTGGGCGAGTTGGCAGGTTTGCGCGGCAAGCGGTTGCTGCCCAAGGTGCTCGACCATCTGCAAACGGTGGAATGCGATGGCATCAGCGATTTTCTCACGGCGTGCAAGCAGTTCTCGCTGCGTCATTCTCATCCGGGCATCCTCATCGTACTGAGTGACTTCTTCGACAAGGGTGGATACGAATCCGGATTGCGTATGCTATTGGGTCGAAAATCGGATGTGTACTGCATACAGATTCTCTCGCCCGAGGAACTCGAACCGCAGCTATCCGGCGAATTGCGACTGACCGACATCGAAGACGACGACGTGGCTGAGGTCAGCATGAGTCGGGCGCTGATCAATCGATACAAACAAAATCTGCAAGCCTACTGTCGCGGATTGCAGGAATACTGCACCCGGCGCGGGATGACCTACGCAATGACGTGCAGCGATGTTCCGTTCGATCAGGTGATTCTCAATGTTTTAAGAAGACGCGGACTGTTCAAGTAATGTTATTGCGAACACACCACGGTCGAACGTTGACGCAATCGTCCACAGGCACGGAGGTCCGGTCGTGAGCTTTCTTGCGGGATGGGGATCAATTGCGCTGGCGGCAGGAATCACAGTTCCGCCGCTTGTGCTGTTGTACTTTCTGAAATTGCGTCGGGCGCCGCAGACCGTTTCAACGACACTTTTGTGGAAACGCGCCGTCGAAGATCTGCAAGTCAACGCCCCCTTTCAGCGCATCCGCAACAACCTGCTGCTGTGGTTGCAACTTCTGATCTTGCTGTTGGCGGCGATTGCACTGGGCAAGCCCATCTTTGAAGGCAGTCGCCAGACCGAAGACACGCTCGTCGTTCTTCTCGATCATTCTGCATCGATGGATGTCGAAGAGAAGAATGGCAAAACTCGCCTTGAGATTGCCAAGGAACAAGCCGAATCGATCATCGAAAGCATGCCAGGCGGTGGCAAGGCGATGCTTATCGGGTTCAGCGATCGCGCCACCGTTGCCAGCGCGTTCGAAACCGATCGCTCCGTCCTGCGCGACCGCCTCGAAAGCATCCCGCAGACCAACGCGGCATCGACACTGACCGAAGGCATCGCCCTTGCAGAAGCGTACATGCAGAATCTCGTCATCGCAGGGGACGAAGCCGGCGCAGACATCACCGTCGAATCATCGGCGACGCCGGCCCGAGTTGTGATCCTGACCGACGGCAACATCGAGGACGCCGAATCACTCACGATTAAACGCCTGCCCACCGACGACATGCAGATCATCAGCATCGGCGAACGCGACGACAATGTTGCGATCCTGTCGATGGAGGCGAAACGCAACTACGAATATCCGCAACTGCTCGAAGTGTTCAGCCTTGTCCGCAACTTTGGCACGGAAGCGGTTCGGTGCGATGCGAACTTGTATATCAACGACAAGCACGTCGATGTGCAATCGATGGCGTTGCAGCCTGGAAGCATCAAGCAGGCCGCAGCAGGTGGCGATGCAACCGATGAAAAAAACGCATCACCCGCGCCTGCTTCAAAAGAAAATCGACTGCCCGCCACCGGTAGCACCGCTTCGATCGCATTCGATCCTGTGGAATACGAAGGCGGCGGTGTGGTTGAAGTTCGCTTGACGGTTGACGATGCCATGCGGGCGGACAATGCTGCGTGGACCATCGTTCAGCCGCCCCGCAACGTCACCGTCTTGCAGGTCGGCGAGGGCAATCTGTTTCTCGATCGCGTGCTGCCGACGCTTCCGATTCAAATCACGAAGATGACCCCATCGGAATACGAACGGGCCGACGAATACAAACTCGCAGAGGCCGGTCGGTTGAAGTTCGACCTCGCGATCTTAGACAATCACACGACCGAACGTCTTTGGCCGGGCAACTACATCTTTATGGGCGGGGTTCCAAAGATCGAAGGCGTCGAGAGTGGCCGACTTGTTGATGGCGGCATCGTTTTCGACTGGGACGAATCGCATCCGATCCTTCGATACGTCAACATCGGTAAGGTTTTGATTTATCAATGGCAAGAATTGATTCTGCCGCAATCGGCTGAGCCCCTGGTCGAAGGTCAGGAAACGCCGATCATGGCGCTGCTCTCGCAAGATGGTATGCACTTTTTGATTTCCGCATTCAGCCTTGTCGCGAAGGATGACATCAGTGGAGAAGCATTGCTCAATTCGGACTGGGGATTCAAACCGCATTTCCCTGTGTTTCTACAAAATGCCATCCAGTACATGACCGGCAGCCTTTCATTCAAGGGCGTCCACAACGTGCGACCGGGCGATCCGATCGAGTTTGCGGTCCCCGAGAACACGGACGAAATTCAGGTTCGCCGCCCAGACGGGTTCGTCGCGAAGGTGCAGACCGGACAGTTCACCAGCGTCAACTATGCCGGCACTAGAAACGTCGGAGTGTACTCGGCGAAACCCGCAATCGAAGGACGCGATCAGTACGCGGTGAACCTGTTCAACGCATCGGAAAGCAATATCGCCCCGTCCAAGGTACTCAAATTGGCTGGGTCCAACGTTGAAGCGACGGCTGCGGTCGAACACATCAACAAGCCATTTTGGCCCTATCTGTTTCTTGCGATGTTGGCTGTTCTATTGCTCGAGTGGGCGATTTACAGCAAGCGCATTTTCGTTTGAGATTTTGAGTCAGCGGTGTGTCAAAGAGTTGCACTCGATGGCGGCGATGTTGCATCTTCGGATGGCCTGGCGAACGCCTTCCATGCGCGGGTGAATCGCGAGGGCTTTGCGAAACGCTGCACGGGCTTCGTCGTACCGACCCAGGTGGAAGTAATTGTGACCCAATCCGGCGGCGGCTCCGTAGTGATTTGCGTTGAGAGCGAGCGTTCGATGACAGGCCATGATTGACGATTCGTAGCGATCGGTCAGGTGATGCAGAATTGCCCGCTGGTTACAGGCTTCGGCAAAGTCCGGGTCTTCGATCAGGATCGAATCGAGCAGGGACTCGCACTCATCGTAGTAACCGGCTTGCATGCAGTCGATCACTTGCGCTAGAAGAGTGACGCAGTTTGCTCGCGACGCTCTCATCCAGATCGTCCAAATCGATTGTTCAACCGATCGAACGACAAAGTAGTCGTCGTGATGCAGCAGATTCACCAACCGCCCGGCATCGTCAAAGCTTCCTGTTAATCCGAGACATATTGCGGCCGTTTGAACGACCTGTGGCGAGCGATGTTCCAAAAATGCCCGTGGGTCAAATCCAAATTCGGGCGCATTGATGAACGCACGAATAGAAGTTTCGTCATCAAGTTGAAAAACCGGTGCGAGTTGGTTGAGAAACGAAATACCCGGATCAGCATCTTCCAGAGTACCCGTCGAATTGACCGAGGACGATGCCGAGCTGTTTATCAAAGACGGTTGATTCGCCACGTGCGCTTCCTGGAGTGAATCTCGAACGGACCAAAACCCGGCATCGCTCAATGCGAAATGCTTTCGACACACTTT
Source organism: Alphaproteobacteria bacterium (assembly GCA_028285105.1). Classification (GTDB taxonomy): domain Bacteria; phylum Planctomycetota; class Phycisphaerae; order UBA1845; family UBA1845; genus UBA1845. The sequence continues at coordinate 54,980 of JANQQE010000011.1, read as the reverse complement.
CGACGGATGCTAGGCATCGATTGCAGCCAAGTCAATTTCGAAAAACAACGGAAGCCAATAAAAACGTATTTCATTGCGAAATATGACCTTAGCGCGAACTTGATCTGTGCGACCGATCGATCCAGAGACACTGTTATCAGCCGATTGGATGGCAAACCTGCCAGCATTCGTACAGCAGGATTGTAAGCGGTATTGCTTCTGTTCAATTCAAATTTCGGGGTGTCCGATAACCGTTGTGAGACGGCGGCCTTTTGCATTAACTCACCCGTTTCAACAAATTTGGCGTTCATGTCCGCAAAGCACGAAGTGAGAACGAAGATGCCCACAATCATCGATCAAGAAAATGATCTGTCCGCAGATTCAATGAATGAAGACAAATCGCCCGACCTTGAAGGGCTTCGATCCAAGCTGATCCACCTATACGATCACAACGCCCCGCGTTACGACAACGATCGTTCGCTTAACGAATCGCTGCATTACTACTTTGACCATGCCCATCGCGCCGTGGATGCGCTCATTGGCCCGACGAACAAGGACACGCTGCATCTGGACATGCCGGTCGGAACCGGTCGCTTTCTGATTTATCTGCGCGAACAAGACCGCAATCACCGAATGATCGGCATCGACATTTCCAAGGGCATGCTCGACGTCGCAGCCGACACGTCCCGCGAAAATAGTTTTGACATTGCGTTTTCGCAGGGTGACGCTTTCAGCCTTCCCTTCGCTGACAACTCGATCGACGTCTTAACCAGTCTGCGAATGTTTCACCTGTTCCCCCACTGCTATTGGCCAGGCCTGCTCGATGAAATGCACCGCGTCTTAAGACCAGGAGGAATCTTGATCACGGAATTGCGCAACGCGGCGCGTGGCACGGCTTGCCAACTGCTGGTTCCAGGTTTCCGAAAGCGTCGCAAGCAGCATCCGCATGTATTCGTGAATCCGCTTAGCATCAAACCACTCTTTCGTCGCTGGGAAAACATGCACATGCAGGGTGTCGGTCTGGACGCGCTGGCCAAGATTCACCGTCTTTCGCCCCTGATCGCCCGCAGCGTCGATTCGCTGCAACGCAGTACGTTTGTTCGCTATTTCAGCAAGACACTGATCATAAGAGCCAACAAGCCCAGGCAATTGAATTGACGCTCCACAGATCGTCAAGTACACGACAACATTGGTGTCCACTCAACCGACCGTGCCGATGTGCGCCATCTCTCTCGCCTGCCGACATTTCCAGAGAAAATCCGTTGAAACGCTGGTCAGAATCCCCATCCTCCATTAACTTCCAGTCCCGCAACGACACAAATCCGCGACATGTTTCTGGATTTGCGGGTAAGAGATTCGGACGGGCAGTTCAAAATCAGCGCTCGCCTTGCATGTGATTACGGATCAGCAGTGTTCATGGAAGACACCCGCAATACGATTTTATGCATTGTTGCATACTGCGCACTGGCCGTCATTGCAGGCACCGCACTCGGACAATCACAAACTGCAACAGACGAATTTGAAATCACCCGCCAGGAAATCGAAAAGCACGTCGCAGAAAGCGATCTCTCACACGACGAAGTGACCGAATGGATCGAATTCGCAGAGAACGTGAAGGGCACGGTGAAGGGCAAACTCTCGCCGTGGGATCGATTGATGCGGGCAGTCCGCGATCCGTGGGTGTTCTTCGGGTTGGCGGCTCAGGCGACGTTCATGATGCGGTTTGTTTTGCAAATTGTCGCCAGCGAGCGAAAGAAAAAAAGCTACGTCCCCGTTGGTTTCTGGTATCTGTCCATCATTGGCGGATCCATGCTCTTTGTTTATGCACTGCAACTTCGCGACCCGGTGTTCGTTCTCGGTCAGGGACTTGGCATCTTCATTTATTCGCGTAACCTGATGCTGATCTATAAACGTCGGGGCGCGTATCAGGACAACATAGCCCTTCGCGAACAGCGACGAAACGGCGCACACGAACCCACACCGCAGGACGGACCCGATCAGGCATGAGTTCATATCATCAGGAAAACCCAACGCTCGACTTGTCCGTCGTCGTTCCGATTTACAACGAACGCGAGAACGCCGCCCCACTGGCGGACGACATCGTCAAGGCCGTCGAACCCACCAGCAAATCCTTTGAAGTCGTTCTCGTCAACGATGGCAGCAATGACGGGACCGACACCGTTCTCGACGAAATTGCACAGAAACACCCGCAGGTCAAGGTCATTCATTTCGCAGGGAACCGCGGTCAGACCATTGCGATAGCGGCTGGCATGTATTACTCGGCCGGGAAAGTCCTCGTCACGATGGATGGTGATCGACAAAACGATCCGACTGATATACCCGCCCTGCTCGAACGTTTGGAACAAGGGTTCGACTGCGTCAGCGGCTGGCGTCGCGATCGTCAGGATACCGGTCCGCGCAGGTTCGTATCGCAGGTGGCCAACAAGATCGTTCGCAAAGTCACCGGTGTCCCCGTGCATGACCTTGGTTGCACATTGAAGGCGTACACGCGAAAAGCGCTTGACCCGACCGAACTGTTTGGCGAAATGCACCGGTTCCTTGCGGTGTACGTGTTGGCCCGCGGCGGCAAGATCAGCGAGATGGTGGTCAAGCATCATCCGCGAACGGCTGGCACAAGCAAGTACGGCATGAGTCGCACCGCGCGGGTGATGGCCGATATCCTGCTGATCCGCATTTTGCACAAATATCGCACGCGACCGTCGCACATGTTCGCCAAGGTAGCGCAGTACATGTTTTTGGGTGCGGTGGTGTTCGGCGCAATATCGGCGTTCAATGTGTTGCGAACCGGGATGCTGTCAGCCGGTTCTACATCATTCTTAGTCGCCGTGATTCTGTCGGCGACGGCGGTCAACATCCTGGTTGCTGGTTTGGTGGCTGAACTTGTGATGCGGGCCAGACACGCCCTGTCCGGCCAACATCCGTGGAGCATCGATCGAATCGTCGGCGGCAATGAATCGGCCGAGTCTTAAGGCATGGCGGATTTCATCAAATTGGTTGCCCGGTCGGTTGCGCGATCCTACGATGCGATGGGTTTGACTGGTTCATCGAGAGATTAAGAATTGCTTGGCGTTGCAGATCTATCAGATGCCGACTGGGGCAACATAGCGCTTTGGGGTGGCGTGACGATTTTGTCGTTCGTGGCATTCATTGTCGCGGTGGTCATCATGCGTCGGCGTTTTCGGGATTCGGACGGGTCCAAACTGGGCGTGTTCAACCTTGAAGATTTACAGAAAATGCGGGATCGTGGCGATATCGACGAAGCAGAATACAAAGCCCTGCGGACCCAGGCCATCGCGACCATGATGGTGGATTCCAATGACAGGGCTTAGGCCTATGTAAACTTATATACAATCGCCATTTGCGGCACGGCAGGCGTTGCGCTTTGCGGTGCGATCCCAACCGTGGAATAATCGTGGGTCTCGCTGGCCCGACATTGTTGTGTTGGACGATACATTACCAATGAGAACCAACGGGATATGCGGTACTCCCGAGCGGCATGCCCTTCCCGTTTTGTTACAGTAAACACACTCTCGCCGGTCGATTCTGTAAGCGGTTGATCGGTGTCACCTTTTAGGAAAGATGGCGGAATGTCTGGATCGAAACGAGGCGGAGGTAGCGACGGCGGCAAGAACGGCGGTGGAAGTTCCGGCGGTAACTCTGGCGGCAGCAAAGGTCAGCGCCGACGTCGTAGTTCGTGCAGTTTCTGCGGCAAGTCGCAGCGCGATGCGGGCCCCATGGTTGAAGGCCCGAAGGACGTTTACATCTGCGAGTCCTGCGTAGACCTATGCCACAACATTATTCGTCAGGAAAAACGAAAGACGACAGCTGCGCGTACGGTCGTCGGAAAAGTTCCGACTCCGCGCGAGTTGAATGAATTCCTCAATCAATACGTCATCGGTCAGGACAGCGCCAAGCGGGCCATGTCCGTCGCCGTACACAATCATTACCGCCGTTTGGAGTATGCCGATACTGCCGGTCCCGATGATGTCGAACTTGAAAAGTCGAACCTATTGATCGCGGGACCGACGGGTTCGGGAAAGACGCTCCTCGCGCGTTCGCTGGCCCGCGTGCTTAATGTGCCCTTTGCCATCGGCGATGCAACGACGCTCACAGAAGCCGGTTACGTCGGTGAAGATGTCGAAAACATTTTGCTGCGTTTGCTTCAGACAGCCGACTACGACATCGAGCTCGCCCAACGCGGCATCATTTACATTGACGAGATCGACAAGATTGGCCGCACCACCCAAAACGTCAGCATCACGCGCGACGTTTCCGGTGAAGGTGTGCAGCAAGCCCTCTTGAAAATGCTGGAAGGAACCGTCGCAAATATCCCGCCGCAAGGTGGACGCAAGCATCCGGAGCAGCAATACATTCAGCTTGATACGACGAATATTTTGTTCATCTGCGGTGGAACATTTGTGGGGCTGGATGACATCATCAGGCGCCGGCTTGGCCACAGCACGATCGGTTTCGCCAATGAAGACCGAGCCGTCGATGAAGTCAAAGAAAAAGGCGAATTGCTTCTTCAAGTCACGCAGTTTGACCTTATTGAATATGGCATGATTCCCGAATTGGTTGGCCGTCTGCCTGTCATCGCGTCGCTCGAACCGATGACGGCTGATATGCTGGTCCGCATCCTGACAGAACCGCACAACGCCCTCGTCAAGCAATACGAGAAGTTCTTTGAGATGGAAGACTGCAAGCTTGAGATCACGACCGACGCGCTGTACGCCATCGCCGAGCGTGCCCTCGAGCGCGACACCGGTGCGCGTGCCCTGCGAGCGGTGACCGAAGAAGTCATGCTGGACCCCATGTTCGATCTGCCTGAACAAGAACGCAACACGACATGGGTTCTCGACAGCGATGTCGTCAATGGCAAAGTCGGGTTATTCGACAAACCACCGCAACGTCGCCGCGAGTCTGCCTAATCCCTTGACCGTGTCTTGTAAGACTCCACAGATCGCGCGCATCGTCTCGTGCGCACCGCGTTTGGCACTCAAGGTTATTATCGGATCCAAATGAACCGAGCATGGTGGTGCTTGGATATCTGGCCCGCCAGTCCAACCATATCTGTTTACATCATAACGCTTAACTCCCCGACCCAATAAATTCCGTGAGATAAATCATAGGCTTCACGTGCCTGCTTCTGCATTAAGGTACCGCAAGATTCGACCGATGTACGAGTTGGTTGGCTTTAGCCCCTGAAATGCTAGTCACGAATTCTCGCCAGTGAAAACGACAATGCCCATTACGCTCATGTGCCCCAATCTATCCTGCCGAGCAGTGTTACGCGTCCCGGATAAGGTTCGCGGTAAGAAAGTGCGCTGTGGTCAATGCGGCATGGTCTTTTCAGTGCCATCGCAACCGGCACCCGCCAATACCGTTCCAAGCGCCAAGAGTTCCAAATAATCGGATCGAGAGTAAGAGAAATCGTAAGCTGCTAATCCCTCGCTCAACAAGCCATAAGCCGACTTACATTTCAAAACTGCAAAAATCCAAGCCGCGATTGAAAGCAACCAACAACTCTACCCACACATTCCGCCAGCCTTTGGTCTATGCGTGGTTCAGGCAAAACGCAAGCAAACGAAGACAACAACTTCGGCCATTGACAACTCGATCATTGCCCCGTAACTTTGAGATACACGACTGCGGGGTAGAGCAGTTGGTAGCTCGTCGGGCTCATAACCCGGAGGTCACAGGTTCGAGTCCTGTCCCCGCTATGCTCCATTGGAGATACCTCGGCGCAAGCCGAGGTTTTTCATGCGCTTACATCGAATGTGAAATTGGGAAATCGCCCGCTATAAACCCACGAGCCGGGCTCGAAACGAGGACCCCGTTATGAACCCACGCAAAGGGCTCAAAACGTGGAGGTCCCAGGCTCGAAGACGATCCCCGCTATTAACCCCTGAAGATACCGCGGCGCAAGCCGCGGTTTTTCATGCGCTTGCGCAGCTTGTAAATTTGGGAAATCTCCCGGTGAGAACCCACAACGACTACTCAAGTTGGGCTCCTCGTAATGAACCCTTAGATGGCTAGATCGGGGAGGTCGCTGGCACGCCCCCTCCTTACAAACCCTATGGGCAGCTTTGTGCAGGAACGTCCTCAATCGGCGAAAATCGAGTGCACTGCGAGATAAGCGTTGGTTCGAATTGGCATATAACAAAACCCATCTTGAAGCGATGGCCTGCGGAGTCTGATTGAACTAAACGGAGATTCGAGGCAGCAATTTATCAACGCAGAGCATAGATCACGACTGCGCTGTTGTCTTCTCTAATGCGATCTGCCTAAACAGCGATTCAATATATGTCGTCTCGTCATCAAGCTGGAACAGAATGCCAAGTTCTTCGACTTCGCTCTTGGACATCAAGCTGCCGTCATCTTTCGACCACTCCAAACTGGCAAATGGCGTATTCGAGAGAATGAACGCATGCAGCACCAAGTCGGTGCATTGTTGCTCCACAATTGTCTGCAAACGCGGAATTTCCTGCGTTGCGAATTGGACCTTTGGGTCAGATGAATCAAAGTGGTGAAGACCCTTCGGGTCAACGAATGCCAATTGGTCCCTGTCACCTTCCTGAGTCCACAGAAGAAAATCTGGAAAGAAGTTTGACGCCTGAAAAAACCCTAAACCAGTAACCGCCTGATTGCGAAGCAAGTAGACTTCGCGATCGGCTTTGGATTCGCACCATGCGGCCAAGTCCGCGACGAAACGTGACTCATGTTTGTCCAACGCAACCGGGCTGATTTTGATTTGCGATCGCTTACCAACGTAGAGCAGCGGCTGATACAGATGACCGGCGAAAGGCACCGTCTTCCAGCGCCCACCAAGCTGACTCCAACTGGCCAGCGGATTGTCTTTCAAGGCCGTTCTCAGATCGTTTACAAATTCCTTAATCCGCTCGATGTCATCCGCCGTTTCGGCAAGCTCCGTTGTCTCAATCGTGTAGCTTTCAATCAATTTCGAATCGCCATCGGCAATTTCAGCCACTTCCAGATACGGCGCTTCCCACCGTCCACGAACAAACCGGTAGAGCCGCTCTGCGTAGCCGTTGATCAACTGCTGCGCCATTCGCTGCCACTGCACACGATTCTCATATCGATCCGTGCGCATGTCCTCAGTTGTCGCCTGAAGTAGATACCAGTCGTGATGGTCATTTAGCAGAGCACGTATCGAGGCTTTATCCGCATAGAGCCGATCCAGTCCGCGCGTCGCTTTGAAGGCCTCCAAGCCGAAAAACAACTCGTCGATGTCCAGCATGGCAACGTGAAGTTTGGTAAATCGTTGATCGGGCAACTCAGTCTTTTCGCCGATTGCAGCCGTTACACGCCGATTCTGAGCGGTCAGCCCCCGAATGCGCGGCAGCCAATTCAAACGGGTCTTATGCCGCCGAAGCCACGCATCCTCAGCATTGGTCTTATGCGGAGGGCGAAGCAACACAAGCGGTCCAAGTCTGCGAAATGCCTGACCGCGCTCCACTCGAACACCATCGATCTCATCCTTGAGCTTCAGCGTACGCAGAGTCCGCTCGGGACGCGTCTCGACAACCGGCAATTCCCAGACTTGTTTCTCCTGGGCTTCGGGTACTTCGCTGAATATCCAGTCCCGGAACTGGTTCATGTAGGTCGCCTTCACACCGAAGACTTGAAGCGTTTCGACCTGGCGAAGATTCTTCGGCTTGAGCGGCGTCTGTGCCAACACGGATGACCGCCGCAAACTCATCTGGTAACCGCGCAGCCTCACGCCGCGACCGAACAACTGAATGATCTGCGTTCCTTCACCTTTTCCCATCCGCATGAGGCCGATGGACGATACGCGCCACGAGTTCCACCCTTCAGTGAATTTTCGAGAACCCACAAGCAAATTGATTGGACTGTCATCACGGTTGATTCCCTTAAACAGTGACTCGCGGCTGACGTCGTCTTCGAGCTTGACGATCCCCTCCTGTTCGCACCGCTCCGCAACCACTCCCGGTTCACCAACGTTAACGACACCAAACGGTGTCCCGTCGCCCACCTTCAGCGCCATCTCGCCAGCCGCATCCTTCAGCAATTGCACGGTGAGCAAACCGCCGCCCGGCGCGTTGAATACATCTTTGAGTATGCCGGCGTGAAGCGATTGCGCTACCGCATACTTGTCACCGGATGTGTCTACGTGTCGAAGGCGGTTGGCCAAAAGGTCGCGACCTTGGTGATCGAGAAATCCCTCTTCGAGAAGACTTTGAAGCAACTCAACGGACTTGGTGGGATTGGCGAGAAAAGTCTTCAGGAACAGTAGCACTTCGACGACATCGGAGACCGAGACCTTATCGTCTTTCGACGAGACCTTGCCGCCTGTAACCGTGTGCCCCACAAAGACCCACAAAGGCTTATCGATTCGAAACGGCTTCATACCATCTCCGCCGTCCATCCACACACGCATCTGCTGATAGAACAACAGCAAGGCGGCCGCAAGATATGGGCGTTGTTTATCGTCATCCTCCAGATTCAGGATCGTGAAGTCCTTGCCGTAACCGTCGCGATAAAAGCTTCGATACGCATAATCAAACAGGATGCAGCGGGCGTATCGATTTCGCATCGGCTCTCGATCGTTTGCCCGCACACCAGCAATACCTTCCTTGAACGTCGCAGAGTACTCGATGCAAAAGCCGTTTTCAGCCAGTGCATCGCGTCGCTTCAACCACTGGCCATCGTCACCACTTCCAGTTCCCCGATGCCCTTCGTCAACCAGTACGAGATGGCAACCGGCGGCATTCGCCGTTACAAGCCCGGATGTTTGAAATTTTGACCCGCCTTCGCGACGTTTTTGCAATTCCTCCTTAGTCAAAATCTTGTGAATCGAAAGCACTTTGACAGCCTTCTTCGCCTGCTCGGCAAATAGTCCCTCGATTCCTGCCTCGCCAGCGTGCAACGCATCGATACCCGACCATGCAAACTCCATCGCATGCTGTTCGCTCAGCCCGTCATTGGGCGTCACCAAAATGATCTCGTCGAGCTTCGGACACTTGCCCGCAGCGAATGCCTGCTTGTGATAGTGACGATATTGGCGAATGTGCACGTGCATCAGCAGCGTCTTGCCGCTACCCGTTGCGCACCAGAACGCTAATCTTGCGAGTTGGCGACGAGGATCTCCGTCGTCATCGGCTGTCGGCTCGGTCGGATAAGGAGCCACGCCGTCGGGTTCGTGCGCACCGCCGATGCTTTCGTTGTGGGTAGCGATGGTTTCGTTGATCTCATCACGCAATGCGACCGGATCGCTGAAATATTGATCCAAGAACATCTCGGTGAACAACAGCGCCAGATACTGGTGGTATTTCCATTCGATCATCGGCTGACTGTGGTGCTGCCGAGCCGTATTGATCGCCTGTGTGTGTTCGAGAATGTTCTGTTCGTAGCTCTGCAGCCTATCGACGGTGACGATGCGCCCGTCGGAAACTATTGCCAGCGCACCTGCAATCGTCTCGAAGAAACGGTGCAACCCGGTCCGTTCGTCGATCCCGCCTGCATTGTCCGGGCCGATCTGGAATCGTTCCTTAAACTCCTTCAGATCCCGCACACCAAGCTGGCCCAACGCCCATTGAAACAGCACCGTTTGACGATGGAAATCGGAACGCGCCGCGCTCCTCTGGTTGCGTCTTCCCTTTGCCCGACCAGCCATCAGGCATCTCCGTCCGTGTCTTCGAACATCTTGGCCTTGAATGTTTCCTCGATTGGAAACACGGTTCGGATTTCGGCGGTTGGCTGCGGGAGGGTCACCGGGCCGTTGATGTAGATGAGGTGATAGTCGCGGTGTTCGGTTCGTTCACGCGTGCTTTCGCGGTGGCGGAGCATCCAGGCGTCCAGAGCAGCCACGTCCTGCTCGGGGTCACCGGTGAGTTTTCGCCATACGACCAGCACGCGGGTGTCGTTCTCGTCGTTCAACGTGCCTTCGACCCGCTGGAATACAAAGGGCCCGTCAGCGTCGCGGCGAAGGCGGCCGGTGAGCTTGAGGCGACCGAGATCGTCGTCGTGTGCAGCCCGTTCAAAGTCGGCGTTGTATCGCTCAATTGGCCCGTATGCCCCTACCTTCAATCCGAGCAGGTAGTTGAACGTCTCGACCAAATCGACACGGTGCTGTTTGATTTCGTCATCGCCAGCAAGTTGTGCGTTGATCGTGTGGCACCATGGATCGCGAAAGATGTCAAGTTCGAGCAAATGCGGTCCGAGTTCCAGGTTCAGTGCGTAACGAATCAACAGGTCCGCCCCTGCATCGCTGCGCCTCTCAATCAGTTCACTGCCCGGCATGGGAAGATTGTTCAAAGCGTCCTCGTATGACTCCATCGAGAAACACTTAACGAGCGCAGAGATTCCGTTTACATGCGATTGAGCCTTACCATCCTTCCAATCTGGGGAATAGATCGTTTTGGAAATGCGATCACGTAGAACCGGATCAAAATACTCCCCCATTTCGATCAAAACGAATTTTCGTTCCCCTTTGCCTTCGCGATTCAGCGAAATCACCGCGTGGCCCGTTGTGCCCGATCCAGCAAAAAAATCCAATATGGTAGAGTTTTCTAAATGCCAAGTCATGGCCTCAATCGCGTCTATCACTGTGTAGAGCGACTTGGGATACGCGAACATATCCCGATTTCCCACAATTTCCGCTACCATTCCTGTTCCATGTGGCCCAGCGTTGTAACGACTATCTGTCCAATTACTCATCAAACTGTCACGTTTCCCCCGAGTATCTACAGCCAATTTCAATACACCCTGTGGGGAGAGTACGATTTCGCCTCGCTCTAAACCCGCGAGCGCTGATTCGTAAGAACGGCACCAGACCTTTTCCGAACCGTCAGTACCGATCGGGTATCGTCTCTCGTATCCCTCTTGCGTTTCATCTAATGGGTATTCAGATCCCAGCCTTGGCGGCGCTTCCACACCGACCACTTTCGAATTCTCACGATCAATGAGTATCGCATAGAAACTGTTTGGGCGACCAAGGCGAGATTTGTTCATACCTGGCCCGCTAAGAGCGAAACTTCTATATTCAGTCTCACCAGATTTTGGCTTGCCACGAAGAATATCATGGCCCTTTGGCACAAAAACCAACATGTATTCGTGAGTGCGAGAAATGTTTGCGCTCATTCCTCCTTGAGGGTGATGGTTCACCACCGCGACATGCCGTTCGAAATCCCTAAAGGCGGCATCGCAGAGTTCACACAGCCGCGCCATTTCAAAGTCATCAATGGCGACCGCGTTGCATGCCCCAGACCGAAGAAACTTTCGCGACTGTACGACTCGATCCGCAATCAACGCCAACCACGACGAGCTCTTGTATCCGTTCTTGTAGGCAATCGGAGCGCCATCGGAGTTGTAAGGCGGATCGATATAAATCGCGTTTACTTGCGATGAATACCGTTCTGACAGCAAAGCAAGTCCTTGATGGTTCTCAGCGTGAACAAGCACGCCAAGAGTTGCATCATCAGTTTCTTTGGCACCAGCCAGCACTTCCTTGCTGGCGAGCAACTCGGCGGCGAATGCCACATCAAACAGCCGCGTGTCGACGACGAGCTTGTCGCAATTGTCAAGATATTCTCGAGTGCCCCAGGCCGCACCTTCGAATAGACTTTCCGCATCATCTTCCGGTTTGAATCCGAGCGATTCCCATTCGCGCCACTGTGATTCATTTGCAGCAACGATGTCGCGCAGCGAATCCGGAACCCGGTCAACCGTCACGAGCCACTGCGTATTCAGTACGAACTTCTTCTTCAACCACAGCTTTTTTTGGAAATCTTCAAGCGTGCCCAGGAAATCGATGATGCGCCCAGCTACGCGGCGGATCGCCTTCACGCGTCCTTGAACCGCTGCGAGATGATCGGCGGGCAACGATTCCAAATCATCGAGACGGACGACTTCATTTTTGATGTAGAAGTCGAGTTCACGGTGGAGAAAACCACCGAGGTCCTTGTGGATGAAATAGTCGAATGTGTTGCGGGCTGTAAAGTGGTCCAGCTGCTTACCGAGAACCGTACGCTCGGGCTTGGCGGGCGTGGCCGCAGCGGCTGTCACGACGGACTTCCACTCGTCGGTCATGGCCGCAAGGGCACGCTGTTCGGCGTCCGCACAAAACTGCTCCCGTTCGTCACCCTTCTTGGGGTTCCTTTCCCTGGCATAGTCGCCACCGAAGATCGCGACAGCGCCGTCGGCGGCTCGTTTCTTGTCAGCATCCGTCGGAGCGCGGAAATGAAACCGCAGCGTTAAGGTCGAATCAGTCTGCTCGATCGGATCATCGGAAACGAGAATGTAGCGCCGTTTGGCCTCGTCGGGCTCCTTGTTGTTGCCCACTTCCTGCGTTGCATCGACGAGCTTGAAGCGAACCGACTTGTCACCGACGCGAAAGCGGTAATCCTTGTGCCACTCGCTCGACTTGATGTAGTACTGGTCCTTGTTGGCCCAATGAAGAACAACCTCCTCACCGGAATACGGAATGGCGTACGTGTCGCCCTTGTATCGACGTTGTGAAATGAAGTCCCCTTCGTCGTAATACCGTGAGAAGAACGCGAGCAGGTGGTTGTAGATGTCGGCTTCGAGTTCAGCGACGGTAGCCCCGCCAGCCGATTCGAGTTTCGCCTCCAGTTCCTTGACCTTGGGTGAGTCGTCCGGATTGAAGCCGGCGGCTGTCGCTGCGGCGCGGGCTTCCTCGATCTCAGCTTTGATCTTGTCGGCTTCGCCAGCCCCGTGTTCGGTGAGCGTCTGACGAACGACGTCGCGAAGTTGGCGGTCTAGGAAGGCGGAGACTTCGCCCTGCTTAGCGGCGATGATGCGGTAAATACCGAAGTCCAGATCAGATTTGTCGAGTTCGAACAATTCGCGAAGCTTGGACTTGAGTGCCTGGAACTTGGATTCAGATACATGGCTGGTGGCCGTTGTCATCGTGGGTGCGATTCTCTTTTGGTAATGGGCGACTTTGCTTAGACGACGGAAAAACGGATGGTGAAGATCGTCTCCCGGTGCTGATGTTGCTCGCAACGGTCGCGGAGTTGCCGGATGAGTTTCTGACGTTCGGCTTCGACCTGATCCTCAACGTCATCAATCCGGCTTCGGGCGCGTCGACGTTTCTTCTCCAACTGCGAGACCCGTTCCTGGGCATCTTGCTGCGCCTGGACATTTTCGGCAAGGTCGGCTTCGCGTCTAGCCGCGCGGAGTTCGCGTTTGACGGTGTCGAGTTCCATTTCGGCGGCTGTGATTTTGTCGTCGGCCCATTGATTGACCTGCGCCTGTACCTGCTTGAAACGGGCGTTTCCGTTTTCGGCAGCGCGTGCCCGGGTCGCGGCTGCAAGGCGGTCGGCATCGGCCGTCAGGCGCTGATCAGTGGCGGTTTCGCACACGACTTCGTCCGATTCGGTGCCTGCCACATCGAGAAGCCGCTGCGATTGCTCTTGATCGAGATTCTCGCCCGCATCGGTGACCGTGGTGAGGAGCAGAAATTCTTCACGGGCGTCGCTGTCAATCGTGAGCTTTTCAAAGCGCATCCAGCCGCTTTGCCCGACAAATGACGTGAGCATGCTGATTTTGCGCGGATGACCGGACGCGTTGAATTGAAAGGCAGCGGTTGAAAGTTTCTGGCCCTTGGCGGTGTCGAGCAGCCACTGCCCCAGCGGACTTGAAAGACGCAGGAGATGGGCTTCCGTCGCGGCAAAATCGTCCTCGCCGCGCGCCACTGAGATGAGTCGATATTCACCGGCTGGAATGTCCGGCGCCGGACACTCGGGAAGGTGAAAGCCCAACTGGGCATTGTCGAACTTCGCGCGACCGCTGAGGCCCCATTGGGCCAACCGCCAGAAACGCTCGCCAACGCGATCGAGGGCCAATTGGGCGTGCTCACCGCGAACGCGCAGACGCTCTTGAACATCCACGTCAAAGTGTTCGAGGATTTGCTGGCGGGCTTCCGTCATCTTTGCATTGATGGTGTCTTCGAGTTCGCGCTGGAGTGCGTCGAATGCCTCCTCGATTTCCTGTTCGGTTCGACACGATTTGAAGATGGCGAGTACGCGACTTTCAAAATCGATGCCGTCTTCAATGGTCCCAAGAACATCGTCGCTGGCGCCGAAGAGGCCGTCGAACAAGCTGAATTTCTGCTGAAGAAGCTGCTGAACGCGACGGTCGGCCAGATTGTCTTGCGAGAGGAAGTTGACCACTACGACATCGTGCTGTTGCCCGTAGCGGTGGCATCGTCCGATCCGCTGTTCGATGCGTTGGGGATTCCATGGCAGGTCGTAATTGACAACCAGCGAACAAAACTGGAGGTTGACGCCTTCGGCGGCGGCTTCTGTTCCCAGGAATATCTCGCCGCGTTCGCGAAAGTCTTCGACGAGTGCGGATCGGATGTCGATGGGTCTTGAACCGGTCAGTTTGTCAGTTCCGGCGTGCTTGGTGGTGTAGCGCTCATACGCCTGTTTCGCGCTCGGGTGGCGATTGCTGCCATTGTAGACGACGACCTTGCCGGCGTAGCCGTTCGTTTCGAGGTAGTCGGCGAGGAAATCCTGGGTCTTGCGGCTTTCGGTGAAGATCAGCGCTTTTCGAGCTGCGCCGAGTTCTTCCAACCGGGCGAATGCAATATCGAGGGCAGTGATGAGGGCTCTTGATTTGCTGTCGGCAGTGATCTGTTCCGCCCGCTCGATCAGGGATTCCACTTCAGCGAGTTCCAGTGTCAGCAACCGGCCTTCGATTGGGCGATTGGACTCTGTCGGGTCAAAATCGTCCAGATCGATTGGGTCGAGCAGGGCCTCAACATCGAAGTCATCTTCTTCGAGCGATGCGAGGAACCGATCGTCCCCCTCTTCGGGAAGGCCATCACGCAGATCGATGAGTCGTTGACGCATCATCCTGAGCGTGCTGGCCAGCGCCTGCGGGGAGGAAGCGAGTGACTTGAACAGAATAATCTCGATCAAGTGACGATGCTGTGCAGAATAGGCGAAGCTGATTTCCCGAAGCATGAAGTTGGTTACGTCGCGATAAAGAGCCTTTTCCTCCTCGGTTTGCTTGAATGGATGTGTGATTGCCTGGCGCTTCGTGTAGTTGACGTACGGGCAGTCTTTGCGAAGCGTCCGCTTGCAAAGCGAACCCAACCGCCGGCGCAGTTCTCCGATGTCGCCACCGGCGTTGCAGTATTGTCGCTGGAAGGCGGTCTTGTCGCCGAAAATGTGGTCGCCGATCAGCCAACCGAGTCCGTAAAGTTCAAGCAGCGTGTTTTGCAGCGGTGTGGCGGTAAGCAGGATCTTCTGTCGCAACTCAAACGCCCAGCGTACAGCTTGGCCGCCCTTGCGGCTGGGCTGGTAGGCGTTACGCAGCTTGTGCGCTTCGTCGAGCACGACCAGATCGAAGGGAACGGCGCGCAGGACCTCCTTCATTCGACTCGCGAATCCGTACGACAAGACGATGATCTTTTCGTTGTCAAATGGATTCGGATGACCGTCGCGGCGGATCTTGTTCCACACCTTGCGATCCATGACCTGCGAAGGGAGATTGAACTTCTCCGACAGTTCTGACTGCCATTGTTTTCGGATGTGCGCGGGGCAAACAACGACAAGTCGTCTGCGCCGCTCTGCCCACTCTTGACAAAGCACGAGGCCGGCTTCAATCGTCTTGCCGAGGCCAACTTCATCCGCAAGCAGCACCCCGTTTTGGAGTGGGTTCGACATTGCAAAGAGCGCGGCTTCAACCTGATGGGGGTTCAGGTCGACCTTCGAGTCGAATAGGGTGGTGCTAAGCCGATCAAACTCGCCGACCTCGCCGAGTCTGGTCAACTCGTGAGCGACAAAACACGCTTGATGTGGCGACATCGAGATCATGTTGCATGATTGGTTTGCAGGCACTAAGAAGACTCCCCTGATTAGCGACACTTCTATCAACGCTACAATAATTGGTTTCGGTATTCGGCAATCTATGTAAGCGGATTCTCGTCGCACGTGCAAATACTACGCGGATCAAAGGTATGTTGCTCTTGCTAGTCAATTCGCATGACGTCTTTTGGCCGCCCTCTTCCTCGGTACTCCTTTCTGAAATTCAAAAAGATAGTCGGTATTGCGCTGACTTGGCGCAGATAGTTCAAACTATGAAAACGAATACTTTTGAAATTGGAATACTTGGTCTATTATCAGGCTATACCCTTTAGTCCGTAATCACGACGCTGATCATCTCAGTTTCTGTCAGACTTCCAACGGGGACTCGCTTAATCTGAACTGCGACCCGTCCGCTGGGCTTGTCAACGCGAATTCTTTCAATGCATTGCCGCAGTGCGACGAGTTTCTCCTGGGGAACCGCTTCAGCAAACGTATACGTCAGACTGGCGATAAACTTCCGCGCGTCTGCAGCGATCGTATCGATCTCAGCTTGCCCCGCCGTAATCTGCTCAAGCTCCTCAATGCGAAGCTGAAGCGCCTGACGACGCTTGGTGAGTTCCTTCAAGCGTTCGTCAGCGAGTTCGCGATTGGCCGACGTGATGTTGTCGAGCAAGTTGTTGATCGTGTGCTGAAGTTGAGCGTCCTCTTCCTTCGCGCGACGGCAGGCTTCTTCGACATGCACACCTTCCCCGCCGAGTTGCGCCTTGATCGTTTCGCGCAGCAATTTCTTACCCTTTGCTCCGTCGTATCGCCGGTAGAACTCGAGGACGCTGTCCATCACCAGTGATTCAAGCTCTTGCTGCGGAACCGCGTTCATCGCGCAGACGCTGTTGCCCTTGGTGATGTGGCCGCCACATCCGTAAGAACGCGTTAGGACGCGTGTTTGATCAGCACGACGTTTTCCCTTCTGACGGGTGACGCCTTGATAACGATTCCCGCAGTTCGCACAGGTCAGCAGTCCCGACAGGATGAAGCGGTTGCGTTGGCCATGCCAGTTCCGACCGCTGACCTTGCGCCTTGGATCGTTACCACGGTGCTCGATCGAAGCAATGTGACTTTCTCGGCGCACCTTGGCCTGCTCAAACACTCGCCGACTGATGAGCGGCGGATGGGCGTCCCGAACAATCAACCAGTCCGATTCGCTGTTGGGGACCAGCCGCGCGCCGTACGCGCTCTCCCGTTCAACGGCGACGCCATCACGGATCTGATGGAATCGGGCATCGGTCCGCCGATTCCAAATCATGTCGCCGACGTAAATCATATTCACCAGAATCGCCCGAATGGTGGTGTCGGTCCATTGTCCACGGTAGATATGCGACCACGCCGGTCCCCTTGGGGTTGGGACGTTGTCGATGTTCAACGTTTCGGCGACGGATTTGAATCCCTTACCCTGCTCGACGTACATCCGGAAGATCCGCTGGATCACCGTGACACGCTCGGGCGAACTCGGCGCCAGCTTGGCGCGATCACGCTTCGACGTGTTCAGTGATTCACCGCGTTGCAGCGTTCGAGTGACCGCGCGCGATTCGTCGAGTAACCGCTTGGTCCCGTCGGGCATGTAACGAACCGTCATCAGGAACCGGCCTTCGGCGTTCTCGTATCGAAGGTCGTAACCATAAGGCGGCACGCCACCCATCCACCAGCCACCCTGATCCTCCATCTTGGACATCAACCCACGGATGGTGACCCTGGACAGGTCTTTGGATTCCTGACGGGCCTGCCACTGCTTCACCGGTCGGAGTAAATCGTCGGTAGCGTCGCCATTAAAATTCTCGCTGACGTAGCGCACTTCGACGCCATGTTTCCGCAGCAGATGACGGTAGTATCCGGCTTCGTCGTTGCCAACCCGTCCGAAACGCTTCACGTCGTACACGATGATCAACTCAAACGATCGTTGTGCGCCTTGAGCATCCTGCATCAATTGCTGGAACGCCTTGCGTCCGACGGTGCTGGTGCCGCTGATGGCGTCATCGATGTAGAACTTGGCCAGCCGCAAACCATGCTCAGCGGCGTAGCCCTCAATGGCTTTCTTCTGGTCGGGAATGGACTGCTCCTGGCGATCTGTCGAGCGCCTGACGTAGCCGATGGCGCGCAGGTTCTTGCGTTTCCGGGTGGAGTTTCGGGACATGAAGGCCTCCTTTCAATATGGGGTCAAGTTCATCCCCATATGGGCGGTTGTAGGCCTTCATATCAACTAGATTAGCGCCTTATTCGCAGGTATCTGCCGATGATTCAGCGTGTCTGCAATACCATTGCCTTGGTGCCTTAAAGGTGCTTGCGATTGCGGATCCAGTCGGGGATTCGGCAGATGGGCGCGGAAGTCATGGGTCGTGGTCGGTAGCGCGAGGCATTGATCGCCATCTCCAATGCATCGGGACCATCGTCATGCGCCGCCAGCGGGAACTGACGCAATTGATCGAGTAGCCGGTGATGTCTGCGATTCAGTTTCACCAGTCCCTGACTGAGGAGCGGTTCGATGGCGGCAATTCGCATCTGCTTGTTCGATTGATTGTTGATCTTGTTCACAATCATGGGGATTTCCGCTTCTGAGACGCGACGGCGCGGATTGTTGAACATCAACTCCTGGAAATGGTTACCTTCCACAAGGAACCTGTACATCCGATACATCTTGGCGTACTGAAGGATGCGTTCGATGGTCTGATCCGGCGAGCGCCGGGCGATGTCGGCTGCGATCACATATCGAATGTTGGTGCGCTTTTCCAGATAAAGAATCACAATCGCGCTGTATTCGCCCTTGCCGCCTTTACGACCCATCGCCGGATCACATGCCCCAAATATCCAGCCGTCTTTCTTGGTGGAGTCGAACAGCGCCTGCTCGTCGGCGAATTCTTCATCCCAGAACTGGATGCGCTTTTCCGAGAAGACGCACTGCTCGGGATCGAGGGGTTCGTTTTGTTTTTCCGCCTGAAAACTCGCCCGACCTTCCCGTTCACGCATCACCATCAGGGCCTGGTAATCCTCCAGTTCCGGCCACAGTACCCTTGTGCCCTTCAACATCTCGGCTTCGTTCGTGCGGTAGAAAGCCGCGGCGGCCTCCACGCCAGTCGCCTCTTCAAACGTTTCCCGTCCGCCGAAGATCGATCCCCATTGGTCCCACAAGTCCGGTCGATCGCTGTGTTGTTCCACTGCCTGAAACACGCGCCGCTGCCAACCCGGCGGCCCGTTGGGATGGACAAGGTTGGAAAGCAGTGAGTCGTAATGCAGCAGCGTACCCACGACGATCACGTTGGTGCCGGGCCGACCCGCATGAAGCAGCGTGCCCTTGAACCAATCCAGCGTCTTGATGCGTTGATTTTCGGAGACCACCTGATCGCGATCTTCGATGTCGTCGACCACGATCAGACCGGGTCGGCTCTGAGCGTTCTTCGCGCCGCGCAACCCCTGACCCGCACCGTGGGCCGCGATCATGGCTCCGTTCGGAAGTCGGATGCGGTTGCGGCGCCAAGGACTCGGTTGCTTGCGGGCGCCTTCCGGCACGCACGCCTCCGGAAAATCCGCCAACAGAAGCGGGTTGGTGCGAAGTTCATCCTTGATGGGTTTCAGAAGCAGTTCGGCCTGCTCACCCATAGCCGACACGATCAAAATGAACTTCTCTTTCTCGTACAAGACGCACCACAACACGAACGCCAGGCTGACGATGGTGCTCTTAGCGTGACCGCGCGGGGCGGCCACGGCCAGTCGACCGTCACGCTTGGTGATGATCTCGGATAGGTCCGCAAAGATCTCCCGGTGCATTCTCGACATCGCCAGCGGACAGTGCGACGCGAGATAGATGTTTGCAAAGGTCTCGGGTGATTGACTGCCCAACTCCCGGCGCTGCCGGCTCAACTGGGCCTGCAACTCGATGTAGTGCGGGTTATTCGTCGTCAGTTGTCTGTTCATGGTTCTCTCCATCCTTGGAATTTATCTTTTCGGAAACCTGCGCGACCTGACTGGCCAGGTCGGCTTGGGTGATCTGGCTCTCCAACAGCGCCAATTGCTTGGTGGATTCGGGATCGCCCCCAATCGTGCGCTCACTGACGAGCTTGAGGCGCTTCACTTCGTCGTGCAGTTCATTGAACTGCGGAAGCTCGGCGACGTGATGGGTCAAACTGGCTTCGACCTTGTGGCTGGCCGTCGGCAGGTAACCCAGGCGCTGCAGCTTCTCGGTCAGGTCGCTCACGATCTGGTAGCAGCGGTGGTAGGCGTCGATCTTCGCTCCGGAAGCGGTGGACTTGTCCCGGGCGGTCTTGCGCAACTGCTGGATGCTCAGTTCCGCCTCACCTACCAGCCGCCCCACCATCTGCTCGAGGAGTTTCGGGTCGCGTTCGATGGCGTTGTGCTCGCGGATCGCCTTCTTGTCGCGCTCGATGGTGCGATCGGAGGCTTTCAATACCTGGGCGATGTCGGCTGTTGAAAAGCCATCGCCCTGCAGATACGCCACCAGCTGACGGCGCTCCCCTACTGCAATGCCCTTCGCATCGAGTTTGCCTTGCTGAATCTTCCGCAGCAATTCCAGCGTTCCGGTCTCGCAGCCGTTGTCGATTGGATCCGGTTGTTTCTTTGATTTATTCACGCCGCCACCTCCTTGCCCGGTTTCGAATCCTTGCGATACCGTTCCACCAGTTCGCGCGGCGCCAGGTTCTTACCCATGAGGTGGATCCATCGCCGAACAATCACGTCGCAGTAGTGCGGACTGATTTCCATCGCAAAACACCGCCGCTCCAACTGCTCGGCAGCGATCAACTGCGAGCCCGAACCCCAGAATGGCTCGTAGCAAATCTCGCCCCGGCGGGTGTGCTGGCGCATGGGAATCGCAAACAACTCAACCGGTTTGGAAGTTGGGTGGTCTTGTTTCTCGTTTGGGCGATTGGACGGAATCTGCCACGTGGTCGACAGTTTCCCTTTGGCGACCCGGTGCGGCCGATTCGGCCGCACCCAGCCGAAGAAACATGGTTCATGTTGCCATGTGTACCATGAGCGATTCAAAACCGGTCGCTGCTTGACCCAGATGATCTGCTGGTGCACGAAGGCGCCGAACTTCGTCCTGGTCTTCTCGACCATGGCCTGATTGCGGCTGGCGTGCCAGCAGTACCATGCGGCGTTGGGCGCGATCGCTTCGGCCACCGCCACGCGAATGAACTTTTCGTAGAGTTTCGGATTGGCATTGGGATCGTCCCAAGTCGCCGCCGGCTTCGATCGTTTGGGACGTCGTCCACGGCGTGATTTGGTTTTTGAGTTGGTCGGGTGGTTGGTGCCGTTGTAACCCACCAGGTATGGTGGATCCGTCGCAAACAACACCGCCCGCTGACCGTCCATCAATCGGCGCACGTCTCTCACTTTGGTGGCGTCGCCGCACAGCAAGCGATGCTCGCCAAGTTCAATCAGTTCGCCCGGCTGCGTGACCGCCGGGCCGTAAAAATCCAGCGCCCCGTCGACATCAAACGCATCGTCGTCGCCCGACGGTGATTCCGCGTCCAGCATGCGGCTGACCAGATCACCGATCTCGTCCTCATCAAATCCCGTCAAGCGAACATCCAGATCGGGAAAGCCTTCGAATTCCTGGAGAAGTTTGGCCAGCAGCGGTTCGTCCCACTCGCCGGTGGTCTTGTTGAGCGTCAGGTTGAGGGCCTTCTCCTGCTCGATCGGCAGGTCGACGAAGACTACATCGACCTGCTTGTGGCCCAAGTCCTTGAGCACCTTCAATCGCTGGTGGCCCCCGATCACCGTGTGGTTGCGGCGGTTGACGATCACCGGCTGCAGGTAACCGAACGTTTCAACGCTGCGTTTGAGGTTCTCGTAGACCGGGTCGCCCGGCTTCAAATCGATTCGCGGGTTTTACGGAGCCGGGTTGAGTCGACTGATCTCTATTCGGGTCAGTTCCATGACCATCCTCCGTCGGGTTCAATCGAGGGGAATTGCGCGCAGTTCCTTGCCTCTACAGACCACAGAATGGATCGGTGAGGAACAACGAAGTGACCGCAAAACAGCCTTGGAAGGATCGAAAACTGTGGTCAGAATTCTGCGCGGAATCCGAAGGAATCCGTAGCTGGATCAGATTTGATCTGAGGACACCACGCTGGAACTCCGGGGTCGGGTGAGTCGATTGTCATTCTCGCCCAATTGGCGCCGAGCAGAGCGAAGATAGCGAGACCACGTTTGAAACGCCTTCGGCCGATTTCCGTCCTCGTCTCCGTTCTCGGATAGCCAGTCGTGGGCGGCCTTGTCACCCTGTTGGCCAGCAGGATTTTCAAACGCACGTTCTTGCGCGTAAGCGCGCTGCTGGTACGCTAGAAACGCCGCCCCCTTCATTTGACGCAGTCGATCGACAATATCGTGTTGGGTAGTTGATTCGTTGGCTGGTGCAGGCTCTGTTGGAAAAGTACCCGGCATGATTGCAATGACATGCTCTATATCATCTGCAAAAGTCAATTCTGGTGCCGGTGGGGCTTTGGGCCTGCCCCTTAACATCCAAACAGCCTCAATCCATGCCGAAATGAATCCATTCACGTTCTCCTGCTCAGCTCTCTGCTCGATCATTGTTCCGAATCCAGTGAATTCAGGAGCACCAAATGCGCCTTCCTTCACTGCGGCCAGCAAGAGCCGCCCTGCTGACTCAAGACGCTCGGCTAGCGAGTCGCGGCGCCCCAAAATGGACCGCAATTCACGAGCGATCGCACTTAGTGCTTTTTTCTGTAGCGCACTCATTGCTCTAAATTCTCGGAAACAGATTCGTGCTCGAACAACAATCAACTCTAGAATAGATCATTCAACCTTCGACGACATAAATCTAAGGCCACCCAACCAATGGCATGCCGTCGTTTTGATCATGGCCCACTAATCCGAACAAGTCCAGCCAAGACGTACAAATTCCTTAAAGGAATTTGTACAGATCGCTGAACACGCGGTTCCAAATGAATTGCTCTGCCAGAAGCGTATACGAATCTTCCATTTCCACTTGGAGTAGCATCACTGAAGCCAAGTAGTGAAATGATTTCGTCGTCGCACGCGGCGACAACCATCGTTCAGAACATTAATCCCTTACGCAATGTGCCTGGGTCAGATCGAGGCCCCTTCGTCTAGCACAAGATATGGCATCAACATCAGCGGAGGGTCAATAAGGTTACGCGGGTTCCAAACAGAGATGCAGCGCGCCCAAAAGAGAGT
Organism: Alphaproteobacteria bacterium; assembly: GCA_028285105.1. GTDB lineage: Bacteria > Planctomycetota > Phycisphaerae > UBA1845 > UBA1845 > UBA1845. Next base: position 31,935 of record JANQQE010000011.1, on the reverse strand, counting down.
TTCTGGATTCTTGCCACTCTACTGCGGAAAGTGTCGCGCGGCACATGAACCCGTGGCAGAACCCCCAGGAATATTGCCCTTCCGGACAAATCTCCATGCGAGTTACTTGCAAATGCATTTGCATTTGCTATCGTTTTGGGTTTTTGGACGCTGCCCGGCGTTCGTGCATCGGTCAGGCCGGTTTCCCATTAAGGATTCGCACATGTATTCGGATGCCAAAAGACTTCCCGTAACAGTTCTTTCTGGCTTTCTCGGCGCTGGCAAGACGACGCTACTCAATCACGTTCTTGCCAACCGCGAGGAAATGCGGGTGGCCGTCATCGTCAATGACATGAGCGAGGTCAACATTGACGCTGCATTGGTTCGTGACGGTGGCGCGAAGCTAAGCCGGACGGAAGAAACACTCGTTGAAATGACCAACGGCTGCATCTGTTGCACCCTGCGCGAAGACCTTCTTAAGGAGATCGCACGGCTGGCCGGTGAGTGCAGATTTGACTACCTGCTGATCGAGTCGACTGGAATCAGTGAACCGATGCCAGTCGCCGAGACATTCACCTTCGAGGATGAAGAAGGGAACAGTCTGTCGCAGATTGCCGAACTGGACACCATGGTGACGGTCGTCGATGCCGGATCGTTCATGGAGGATTTCGGCTCGTGGGATGATCTGGTTGATCGGCAGATGGGGGTGGACGACGAAGACGACCGCAACATCGTCGACTTGCTGATCGATCAGGTTGAGTTCGCCAACGTGATCGTCATCAACAAAACGGATCTCGTGACGCCATACGACCTGGAACAATTGAACCAGATCATTCGCAGACTCAATCCGAATGCCGAAATCTTGCACACGACGGAAAGCAACGTTTCGCTGCCGAAAATTTTGGCCACTGGACGCTTTCAATTGGCCGAGGCACAAGAAATGCCGGAGTGGCTGGCGGTGCCAAGAGGGCAAGAACAAACCGAGACAGAAGAGTATGGCATCTCCAGTTTTGTCTATCGCCGCGAACGCCCTTTCCATCCAAAAAGACTGAGTGACGTACTCGATGTCGCATTCGATGATGGATTGTTGCGCGGTGTGTTGCGCAGCAAGGGTCTGATGTGGATCGCATCTCGCCACGAATGGGCGATCGACTGGTCGCAAGCGGGTTGTTCGATTCGAATGCATTCGCCAGGGGTCTGGTGGGCAGCAGCTCCCGAAGAGGAATGGCCGGACGACGAGGAACTGGTTTTGGAAATTCGTTCCAACTTCCAAGGCGAGCATGGCGATCGCCATCAGGAATTGGTGTTTATTGGGCAAGGACTCGATCGGGAGCGTGTCGAGAAAATCCTGGACCGCTGTTTGTTGACTGATCTTGAATTCGATCAGGGCCCCGATGCCTGGTCGAACTACGAAGATCCTCTGCCGGCTCTAGAATTCGAAACCGAGGAAATGGCCTGATGAATTCTGCAATCGATGACAAATTCTATGACGCCGTCGTGGTTGGTGGTGCGGGTGTGGGAGTTGCAATCGCTCTGCGGTATACGCGTAGCGAGAATCGTGTCGCATTAAAGCGACATAGCGGCTGTACGTCGTATGCCACTTGGCCGGCCGAGACAAGACGCATCTCGCATTCCAATTCGGGCAAATCATATGCCATGCCCGACCCGCACATGATCGGTGTAACGCCTGCGTACAGCCAATGGGGCGAGCATCCGACTGACGGCGAATACGCGGCACACTTGCATCATGTTGGTGAGTACGTCGAGCTACCGATATGTGAAATAGTCGATGTCAAGAAAATCTCGAAAATCGGCGGCATCTTTCGCATCGATACGGCTGACGCAACCTTGTGCGCCCGACATGTCATTTGGGCAAACGACGAAATCCAATCCCCGAATTTGGATTGGTTTGTCGGCAACGGACTTTATCGGCATGGCGTAATGTTTCCCAACTATGGAGAGCCTGCCGAAGACGATTTCGTCGTTTTCGGTGGTTTCGAGCGTAGAGTCGATGCAGCATGCCGTTTGGACAGTCGCATCCATTGGGTAAGATCATGCGACAACGGATACAGTAGGAACAAGGAGAATATGGAGCCCAGTATTGTTCCGTCGACGTATTCGCGGGAACGGCTGCGACCGAGTTGGTTTAACGCTTGGCAAAGCTGGGCACGATGCTGGCGCGCCGCCGTCGTCAGCGCGTTCATCATGGTCGGCGTCATGCTCAATGGGTGTGCAGCAACCACGCTCAGCGCCAACGCAACTGTCCGGATGTCTGAGGTCGCGTCCGCACCCGATACTTTTGCGTTGCTACATGAGGCGACCGATCATGAAGCCCTTTACACTCTTGTCGGCGGGCTCAAGCCGATGAGCACCGGCATCTGGGGCGGTTCATTCGTGGTGGATGATCCCGATCTTGCTGACCTGTGCGACGTGCGACTCGCGCTCGCTCCCCTCTGCAACGACGTTTGGTACGCCGATGTCCAGGTGTTCGACTACATCGACGCGGGCCAGCGCTCGGCCCACGCGTTTGTGGTCCACCGGATGGCGATGGCCCGCATGATCGAACGATTCGAGGCGTTCTGGAGCCCGTGGGGTATTACGCCTTGCACGCACCCGTCCGAGGTGGTCGCCGTCGTGGACCGGATGCCAGACGCCGACCGATGGCGCGGCTATGGATACCTCTTCGGCTACCCGGCCGATGCGGTAGACTTCTTCGTCGAAGCCGGGCTTGCGATTGAAGACGAAAACGATGTTGGGCCGGGCGAGGATCGTCAATTCATCCAAATCCCGACCTATGCTTCGAAGAGGGGTCGATTTACCTACGCCGTGCCGGTGGACCATGAGCGTTCTGCTGCTGACAAAGCGACCGCAAACGAAGCAAAGCAAATCCTCGGGGCATACACTCAGCGCAGAGTGCGGATGCAGAACGCTCGGAGCATGATTGCGGAACTCCGTCGACTGAACCAGAAATTCGAATCCAGGGCAATTTCCGCCGTTGATGTTCGTGATTTCCAGCACGGCAGGAAAGAAGTAATGAAAGCAGTTTTGGGCGCTCACTGAAATTGATTAGGACGCCGCCGCTGGAGGGATTGCCGGTAAATTCGTATGCGCCCGATCAGTCGAACAGATGTGCGTGTTGCGGCGGTCAAGCATCGCATTCACTGACCTCGTGACTTTCTGGAGTTGCAATCATGCAAAAAAACCTAACTAACAAGGCTCTTCCAGCATCCGAAGTGGCTGGCGCCATCGTACTGACATCCTCGAAACACCGACTGCGTGTTTATGCCTTGGCAGTCCTCTTGGTGCTGCTGGTTGTTTCACCAAGCGCGCTGTCGGAGACGCTCGCGGACCCGCCGCCTGCTAAGCAGGGACACTCGCGTCTTCACAAGGCCTACGACGTCGGCCCGCGGCAACGCCCTCACTTGATGAAGGGTATTGGGCATGTTCACTTCCCGATTACCACGGCCGTACCGGAAGTTCAACAGTGGTTCAACCAAGGTGTCGCGCTGCTTCACAACTACTGGTATTACGAAGCCGAACGGAGTTTTCGGTGGTGTCTTAAGCTCGATCCTGAATGCGCGATGGCTTATTGGGGGCTTGACCTGTGTACGGGGCATCCGCGCAACGATCACTTTCTGGCGGAAGCCATTAAGCGCAAAGGTAATGTCACTGAACGCGAACGGCTTTACATCGAAGCGCTTGAAGAAGCGCATACCTACGATCCGATTAAGAACAGCGCGCCCAACGGCGAAACAGTCAATCGACGCTTGCAGAAGAAGTTGCAGGAGATCATCCTCAAGTACCCCGATGATTTGGAGGCCAAGGCCTTTTTCGTGGATCGGGCTATGAAAGGGCAAATCGCCTATCCGATCGAACTGATGATTCGAGAAATCCTCTCAGCCGCACCGGATCATCCTGGTGCGCATCACTATCGGATTCACAACTGGGACGGCTTGCATCCAGAGCAGGCTTTGGACAGTTGCGAACGATTCGGGCGCATCGCCACCGGATCGGGACACGCCAATCACATGCCCGGTCACGTGTACTCGGATCTCGGCATGTGGCACGAGGCGGCGATCTGGCTTGAGATGGCCACGCGTCGGGAACGAGCGTATTTCGCTTCGCAGTGCGTCCAACCCTTCAACAGCTGGAACTACGCACACAATCAGAATTATCTGGCGTGGGTGCAGGAGCAGCTTGGTTTGGCAGACCGGGCGAAAGCGTCGGCGCGCGAACTGTTTCGTACTCCGCTTGACACTAAGAAGAACGTGATCGATGAGTACGGGGCGTACAAACAGGGAATGATCGCCCTGGTTCGTGTGCTCGTGCGGTTTGAACGTTGGGACGAACTCATTGCGAACAAGGAACTGATCGCGAAACCCGACACCGTTCAGTCCAAGTTGTGGTCGGCATACGCGCTCGCGCTAGCTTACCTTGGCGAATCTAACATCGAACTGGCGCGCGCCGAGATCAAGAACCTTCACGATCTTCAGGAGGACGTGGATAAGCCCGAAAACAGAGGCATCAAGCAATACTTCGATTGCATGCTGCTCGAGAGCCGGGCGATGTTCGCCTTCGCCGAAGGGAAAGACCTTGATGGATTCGCACTGCTCGCGAACGCCGCACGGAAAGAGCACTCGCTGCGCCGCTACGACAAGGATCCGCCGTTATACCCGCGCGGGCTCTACGTGCTTCTTGGCGAAAAGCATCTGGAACATAGCAGTCCACAACTCGCGCGGGAATGCTTTCTTTTGACGCTCGAAGTAAGCCAAAACGATGGGTTTGCGCTATCGGGCCTGGCCCGGGCGGAATTCGCGCGGGGGGACAAGGAGGCAGCACGCGATGCCATGTCGCGCCTGCTGCATGTGTGGTCTGGCGCGAGCCCATCGCTGCGATGGATGGCCGATGCGAAGTCTCTCAAACTTGATGCCGTGCCACGTGATGACTCGCCGCGCCCCCAGCGCCCGTATGAATCGCAAGACTTTGCAACATTCGGCCCCGACTCATGGCAGCCCTTCCCAATGCCCGCGCTTGACCCACTGGACTCGTCGGGAGCAACGTTGAAATCAGACACGCACAATGGGCGCAATCTCGTAATCGTATTCTATCTCGGCGAGGAGTGTCCCCATTGCATGGATCAACTGAAAAAGGTCAAGGCACGGTATTCAGATTTTCAGGCTGCCGATACCGACGTACTGGCGATCAGCGGCGACACCGTTGCGCAGATTACTGAGTCGCTTCAGATGGGTGATTTGCCGTTCCGCATACTGTCTGATCCCGACCATCGAAACGCTCGACGATTCCGCTCGTATGATGATTTCGAGGAAATCGAATTGCATTCGACATTCCTCATTGATCGAACCGGCCGCGTGCATTGGTCGCGCATCGGCGGCGAACCCTTCGACGATCTTGACTTTCTGCTGGACGAACTGAAACGCCTCAACGAGCTATCGCCGGTGGCAACAGCATCAACGCCTGTTTCCACGGAGCAATCCTTACTCAGCAGCAAGACAACCACAACATCAGGAGAATCAAATGACTAGCGAACAAAAACTGTTCGAATGTTTAATGTTGAAGGCATTGCCCGCGCTAGCGGATGGCGCGCTCATCGCAGAACGTGCCGATACATCCAAACAGAACGAAGGGGCTCATTCACGTCTTGAGCAACTTTCGAGATTTCAAATAGGATCGCTGTGTCCTTCAGCTTGGAGCATTACATCATGAATGCCATGCGGTTGCTCCCGTCGTCCCGATCGCTGGGTCTGCCAAGCCGGATGATGGATATGGTGGATCCGTTATGTTCTGTTGTTGAGTGTCCTGGATAGCGTCTGATCAACGTGTTACCGTTTTCCTCTTCTTCCGGAGCCTTCGCATGTCCGCTGATGTTTTCGTAGGAAATATCGACCGATCGCTGACCTCCGCCGATCTCAAAGACCTGTTCTCACAATTCAGTTCGGTCGAACGTGCCAGAATTGTCACTGAAAAAGCGACCGGCGAATCTAAAGGGTTCGGGTTTGTCACCTTCTCGGATCCCCAGGAAGCAACTGCCGCCATCACCCAGCTAAATGGACATGAATGGAGCGGGCGTGCCCTTACCGTTTCTCCCGCACGTCCCAAGGATTCCAGCCCGCGCCCGCGCGACCGAGGCAAGAACAATTCCTTCGCGGGTCCCACTGGCGTCAAGGAACTTTATGTTACCGGTCTCAGCCACGAGTACTCCAGCGACGACCTTCGCAATTTGTTTTCCAAGCATGGCAACGTCCTCAATGCCAAAGTCATACTCGACCGTGAAACCAAGCAATCAAGAGGGTTTGGCTTCGTTCAAATGAGCAATGTAACTGAGAACCAGGACGCGATTGCCGCCCTCGACGGCGTCGAAATCAACTCTTCGCGATTGTCTGTTCGCGAGGCCCGGCCCCGCAGCGACGCTCCTCGACGAAACAACAATTACGGCGAACGCCGGCAGCAACGTTCGCGCCGCCAATGATCTTGTCCCCATAAACGAGGAACTGGAAAACCATTTACCACACTAGGCTATCAACATCGTTCGTATTTATTGACGCCAAAATCTTAGAGAAATGAAATACGTGGGAACAACTGGGGTCGTGTCCTGGTTTGGGTATGTGCATCAAAAAAATGTAGCAAATCGCAGCCAGCAGAGTGCCGAAGCTTTCCAATTGCCTTGCTTGTCCAAAGTCTTGGATTTTGATCATCCCAAATCCCACTCGGATGAGCGACACACAATACCTAGTGAAAGGAGCAATAAATGCAGTTCTGGACGCTCGATGAAATAGAACAGCACGCGATGGCGGATCACGAGGTAGGTGAGGAAATTTCGCCCGGCGTGACGATCACCCGGCGACGCATCCTCCAGATCGGCCTCGCGGGTGCGGCCAGCCTCTTGGTAGGAGGGTGCGCGACCCCAGGCAGAAAGATTGATACAGCGAGAGGTTCAGCAGGTCGACTATTGACGATCGATCAACTTGTCGCGCGGCTTCGTCCCGATGCCACGCAGTTGATTGCCTCCGACCGGCCCGACGAGACTGCCTACCTCGCGGCGGTGTCCTCGCTGCTGACCCGCTATAATCCAGACGAACCGTGGGCGATGAACGAAATGGGCGAATCCGGCTGGAGCATGAACACCGCGGCGTGGATGCCGCCGGTGGTCGTATTCGACATCCGCATGCGTCCAGGTTCAAAGATCCACTTGCACGACCACCGACATTACAACGGTGTGCTTCTTTGCACCGAAGGCTCCGTTCGGTGCCGCAACTTCGACATCGTCCAGCCGGATGGTCAGCGACTCAACATTGCTGCCGGCGAAGTGCCCACTGACACGGACTTTCTGATCCGCCAGAACAAAGACACAACACTGGGACACGGGCAACTTTCGACGCTCTCCCGGGATCGCGACAATATCCACCACATCGAAGCGGGGCCCGACGGCTGCTCGCTCGCGGATTTGTTCACCTACTTCAGGAGAGAAGCGCGATCATACGAGTTGGAGTGGGATGGGCAACCATTGTCCAAGAACGGGGATACCTACAAGGTCGCGTGGAAATCCTGACGGCGAAACTCACATCGGAGTCTCAAAGAGCCTCCATTTGACCCGCTCGAACTCGAGCGGGTCGAGCAGGGGCAAGTCCGGCTGGTCGGCGTCTATGACGATCTACTAACTGGTGTAACGTTCTAACGCGAGGAATCTGCGAGCCTATTCGAATCGCGGGGCTTCCGGTAGATCAACGAATATCCGTTCAATCGATAATGATCGGCTCGAAGTATGATGAGAGGGATAACACGCCGCGAGCCATCCGGACCCATGAGCGCAACTGCGACATCGGAGACATAAAGTGGCTATCGACCAGCGACTGACCAGGCGCAAACTAATGCAAGCGCTGGGCCGGTAAGCGGCCGGTTCCGAGCAGGATTCGGCGATTGACCTGAGTCAACGAAAGGACTTCATATGCATACGAACCGTCGAGATTTTATTGTAACGTCCGCTACGGGCGCGGGGATCACGTGCAGCTTTTTGCCGAGCGTTTCCGCGAAGGGCGCGTCGCCGCCTTGGACATCAGTGCAAAAGCCATCGAGGCCTTGAAGGCGCGCTTTGCGGAGTCCGATCTCAAGAATATGGTAACCACGTACGAGGCGGATGTTCTCAAAATGCCGCTCGAGGATGCCACCTTCGACCTAGCATGGTCGAGCCACACGATGCATATCTTTGTCGATCCAGTGGCGGGCGTGTGCGAACTTGCCCGAGTGGTCATGCCAGGCGGGCGGGTCGCAATCCGCAAGGTCGCATATTCGGGGCGGCTTCTGCCGCTGGACATTGGGATTGGTGAGCCGGGCATTGAGAGCCGCATCCAAGCCGCGTTCACCAAGTGGTTTGTAGCCGATCGGTTTAAGCGCGGACGTGTGCCCTTTGGTTGGCCGCGCGTCCTTATGAACGCAGGTCTGCGTGAGATCGAGGTGATCTTGTTTTTCTTTCAGGTATCGACGCCATTCTCAGCGATGCAGACGGAGTATCTGCGAAAGTCGCTGCGGGGCAAAGCCGATCTCGAACATCTCGATGCGTCAGAAAAGGCGACGCTTCTTCGAATCACCGAGCCAGGCACCCCCGACGACGCGCTTGCGCGGGACGACCTGCATTTCACCGACATCGCGACTGTGTTTGTCGGCCGGGTGTGATGCAGGCGTCGCGCATAAATGCGCCGCAATGCATTTGCGGATCGGATGAGGGCGATTGCGCATGTGCGTCAGATCGCTTCAAATACCGATTCCTCGAAGTTGTATCGAAACACACGGGCGGTTTCGTCGTCGATGACCCACCCGTGGAAAAAGAGCTCCTTGGCGTGGGCACGTTTCATTACGAATGGGTGTGTCAGGAAGTTCTCGATTTGACACAACACGTGTTCGCAGATCATCAACACGTGTCTCTGTGCCGCCGATCCCTGCGAGTAGCTCCTGTCCACCAAGTCGCGTGTTCCATTTTCGAATCGCCGTCGGAAGTGTCCGATGTCTGTGTCAGTTTCGATCTTCGGTTGAAGCCAGTACGGAATGACTTGGCAATTCAGGTGGCCACAGATGATGACGTGCCGAAAGCTGTACTCGTCAAACAAATTTGCAACGTCAGCGAACGAGAGCTCCTCGTATTCTTCGCATTCGAATTTGGAGGGAATCGATGCTCCGATGTGTTGCAAGACAACAAGGCGCTCCGGTGCAAGGATCGACACATTATCGGGGGCCGCCCCTAGTTCCGAGCATGCGATCAGCAACGTGTCCCTATCGCAGGCCTTTATTGGATCGATCAAATCATGCGTCGATCCAAACGCACCCTGGGGGAATGGGTGAAGGCTGGAACGTACCGATAGTTTTTGGGGCACGTTGCGTACTCGTCGTCGACCGTAATTACCACTATGGAGCATACGGCAGGTGCGAATCGTGAAGAATGATCTTTAGTTCACCATCCGAATTGACCGTATACGCGAACGAATACTCAACCTTGACCTCGTCGCTTCCGTCGGCAGGAGCGAAGAAGTAATTGCCCATCGCTACACCCATGTTGCCGATGATCTTGGTTCCAACACGATCCCAGCGGACTTCTGACCAGGGTTTAATCGCGAACCCATGGTCTTCGGGATATTCATCGTTTCCACCTACGAAATACGACAACGCTCCATCATAATCGGTTCTGAATTGGCGTTCGGAAGCCAGTGTTGGCTTGAACAGCACCGAACCATCCTGGTAGTTGTAGTGTGTGTGAATGTGTTCTTCAGCAGCAGATCGATAGTCCCCCTTGTCGAGGAACGTTTCGCCGATTCTGATGATGCCTTCTCCCCAAGCGTCCTGGGCAGCGATGATTTGTTGTTCGTCCATCATTCAAACCTCTGTTTTGGTGGTCGTTGAATTCCTGTTAACGCGACTCTTTCGAAAATCTGCTGTCAAACCTGTGTACACGAACCGTATTTCCCCATGGGTTCATGTTGCCCGCTTTCTCCTTCTTTGTCCAACTCTGTTGAATCAAACAGACGCGATGCTGATTCTGCCGATCTGGTTTCGCCGTGACCCGAGCCTCTTGCAAAGAATCCAGAAAGCATTTACGAAGGCGGCGGCCAAGCGCGTGCGTACATCCTTCACGTTGTTCAAAGTGCTTAGCCGTTTAGTTCGTTCTCGAATCGTTCAGTTCAGAATCTCTGAACAAGTTTCTACGAATTATCTCCGCAATCTGTGTATTGTCGATTGAGCCGCGTACTTGCTGACTGTTATGTCCTTCGGCTCGAACAAGAATTCCGCCAGACACGTCGCTGAACGACGTCCAAACGACGGCAAACCCAAGTCGCCTTCCCTGTCGGTCGGGCGCAGCGATGAATGGAGGAGTTCCAGTGCCATCTCGGCCGTCCATAGGTGCGCCGTTGTTGGTGCGCTCGGGCAGATTCTCCGATAGAGACGTCGTGTCGGATACAACTCCCAACATCCGCATCCCTCCTCCATCGCTGTCGGATGCCGTCAGTAACAGCGTATCACGATGCGTCTTGATGTACGCCCGGGCGATGCCGATTGCATCATCTGCTCTTCGCATCGCCTCCAGCATTCCTGACGCGTTGTTGTTGTTACCGAAGTTGTCCGTTCCCTCCTCCTCCACGACCAACAAGAACTGCTTCCTGTGATTCCCGAGGATCCTTAGGGCCGCTTCGGTCATCTCCGCAACAGTCGGCGCATCAGGCTCATACATCGGAAGCCCTTTGGCCCTCAGTTTTTCCTCCGGCATGTCGTGAAAGGTGTGAAGATCCGCAAAAACGCCCAGTACCTTCTTTGCACCGGACGAAAGCCCCAGCAACTCGGCCTTAGTCCTGACCACGGAGTATCCGCGCTCGCGAGCCTCCTTGAGCAGGTTTCGTCCATCCGTTCGCACGCCGACACCGTGGACGCCTTTCGTTCCTTCGGGCAGAAAAAATCTTTCCCCGCCGCCCAGCATCAAAGCCGCGCCGCTCTCAACGAGTTGCAAGGCAATGTCCTGATGGGCTTTTCGCATTCCGACCGAAGCCAGAAAGCACCCGGTACCGGGCTCTGTTAATGTTCCTGTTTGTACCAGCCCTACAGGAATGCCGCGCCGGATCGCCTGTTTCGCAACGCTTAGTGACTGGCCGTCTTCGTCAACGATTTTTTTGCCTTCCGGTTCGGCGGCAGTCATTCCATATGCCGATGTCGCCACTTTCACACCATAGGCGTGGGTCGTTCCCGCACCGTTGCTTGACGCGGTCAAGCTGTCAGCCATGTGCCCACGATATACCGCGATCGCAGGCAATTTGTCCCAATGGAGTTCTCCGTCAGGACCGTGATACAGTACACGAGCCACAGCCCATGTACTCGCAGACGTTCCATCGGGATGAATGAAGATTAGGCTCCCCGTTTCCGCGTGTGCCATACCACCAAAGATTGCAATGATCGCTGCTAAAGTCGGAGCCAAATCTCCGTATCTTCGAAACATATCCGCCTCCGAATGATATTCGCCTCAAGGTTGCCTTCGTTTGAATTGCTCCGCCGCGCCGCCAAGTACTCAAAACGCCAGCTCACCAAATTTCTGACCGCCACTCATTAGCGTTCATGTGTGGCATCAAGTTTCTATTCGCCCTTGTATTCGACAATCCTGACGCTCATCCGTGGGTCTCCAGGCTTCTCGTCCAATATGTACGTGCGAATCTTGGGGAGTACGGTTTCGAGCGTCTGCAAGAGTACGCGTTGTCGGAACGCCTCGGGATCTTGCCGGTACGCAGCCAGCACATTCAAGAAACGGGCTGCTTCGCCTCGGGCTCGACTGACTCGCGTTTCACGAAACCCTTCCGCTTCCACCAGCAGTTTTGCCGCCTCGCCTCGGGCTTTTGGCAGAATGCGGTTGGCTTCACTTACTGCTTGATCGGCGGCGCGTTCGCCGTCTTTTTTGGCGCTAACCACATCCTGGAAAGTCGTAACAATGGCACGCGGCGGCTCGATTGTCTCAAGATTCGTTGCGACGAGATGGACGCCACAACCATATCGATCCAGGCGTCGCTGCGAGTCATTCAGCGTCTCCATCTGCAACTTTGCCTTGGCGATCGTGAGCGCTTGGTCTACGGGCAACCCTGCAAGGGCCTCGATCAACACCGACTGTACTGTGGCGCGGACGAGCTTCTCGGGATTCTCCGCACCAAAAAGATAAAGGGCCGGATCGGTGACTTGATACTGCACGACCATGGTCACCTTCAAAACGTTGACGTCGCCTGTAAGCATATCCGAGGCGAGTGTATTGGAAATCGCGTCGCGATCTCCCTGCGCAATCGCGTTGCGCTGTTCCGGAGGTAAGCCGACGAAGACTCGACGCACCTCCGTCGTTTTGGGCCGATCGACTTTGCAGAACGGCCAGGGTAGTGCGTAGCGCAACCCGGGCGGGACTCGGCGATAGGCATCGGGTAAGCGGCCGAACCAGCGTACGACACCGCGTTCGTCGGGCTGTACAAAGTAAGCGCCCGATGCGAAGTATCCCGCAAGCAGAAGCAACGCCGCCACAGTCAACCAGGTTCGCCGGATCCGCACGTTATTCTCCTGCTTGCTGCGGCGCTTGGCGAGTTTCCGACTCCGCCTCGCGGTTCAGCAAGCGCAGAAAGTCGCTGCTGCCGGAAAGGATTGCGACTGTTCCCTGCGTGAGAGTCTTCTCATACGCTTCGAGCGTTCGCACAAAGGCATAGAACTCGGGGTCCTGACCGTACGCCGCGGCGTAGATACGCGCCGCTTCGGCTTCCGCCTCCCCTCGAATCTGCTGCGCCTGTTCGTAGGCCTTGGCTATAATCTCGTCTCCCTTTCGCTTTGCCTGAGCGCGTATGCCGGTCGCCTTCTCATCACCCTCGGAGCGGTACCGCGCCGCAATAGTCTCCCGTTCGGCTTGCATGCGCGCGAAAACATTGCGGCGGTTCTGGTCAGGAAAATTGAGCCGCTGAATTCGCACGTCGACGATTTCGATTCCGTAGGGCTCCTCGACGCGCTTGGCGCACCGCTCGCGTATCTCGTCGAGGAAGTCTCCCCACCGGCGTTGCTGCGAATCGGTTGAGACAAGCACGGAAAAGTCATGACTGCCCAGCGCCGCACCGAGCTCGGAGACCACAACGTCACCCAATCGAGCTTCCGCGCTTGATACGTCTCCCATAGTCTCCAGGAAACGCTGTACCGCGACGGGGTCGCGTTTAATCCGCCAACAAGTGTATGTCGTTACGACGACGTTTTTGCCGATACCGGACTCCTCATCCTGCGTTAGGTATTCCCTGTCCGGCTGGTCAGGCGCCGGGTTTTCAAGCACGCGCAGGCGGTTGTCGAAACGAACAACGGTGTCCGCTGGCCACGGCCATTTGAAATGCAACCCCGGGTCGATCACCGAGCGGACCGGATCACCGAACCGCATCTGAATTACGTACTCGCGCCGGTCAACAACAAGGCAACACGTGAGCCCCAAAGCCGCCAGCGCCACGACGAATACAAGCGTCAAGGATGCTCTCATTCGGAAGACTCCTATGCCAGTTCGGCTTAAGAACCCGGCAAAAACCAAATGTCGAGTTCCGCCGCCTCTGACGTGGGCGGCTTAATGTACTTGCGTAATTTGGGCAGCACTCGCTCCATCGTTTCGAACTCGAGGCGGCTACGAGTCACATCGCGCCCGTTAGAATAAACCTCCAGCAACGACAGAAATCCTGCCGCTTTACCGCGCGCAACAAACACCGTCTCGGCCGCATATGCGTTTGCTTCAGTGAGTTCCCTCATCGCATCGGCACGCGAGGTGGGAAGAAGCCTCGCTTCAAATGCCCGCGCCTGGTTAATCTTGGTCGCCCGATCTTCCAACGCGCTTGCCACGTCACGGAACGATTCATGCACTTCACTGGGTGCATGCGCGTCAAGCACATTCACAGCTCGAAGCCGGATGCCGCTGCGATACGTATCCAATTGAACCTGAGCAAGTTCAGCGATTTCCATTTCGCAGCGACGTCGATCGCCTGTAAAAACCGAATTGACCGACACTCCACCAAGCACCTCGCGGCTGGCGGCAAGTACGACGTTTTGAATCAGGTGATCGCGATCCGCTACTCCATATTGGTAGTTCACGATTTCGTTTTCCGAAGGCCCCCAATGTACAGAGAACTTGATGTCGGCGATATTTTCATCACCGACCAAACTCCACGATTCATCGACATATGCTGGAGTCGAGTCCGTATTGGAAGAACCACGCAGACCGATGAGCATGCGGTGTACGCGCCGAACCTGTACGCGATCGACTTGATCGATGGGGTACGGTAATGCATAGTGCAACCCGGGTTGCAGGTCGGCATGCTGGATCGCACCAAACCTCCGAATCAAACCGACTTCTCCCGGCTTGATAACAAACAGACCGGATCCGGTGTATGCGGCGATTGCCAATGCGGCAGTTGCCAAACGGAGCCCCGTTGCTGAAACGGGCAGCGGAAGTCGCTCGTTCAGCCAGTGCGCACTTCGCTGCATCCAAAGTCCGCGCCGAAGCGCGCCAACGCCCAACATCAAGAATAAAATTGCGCCGAAGGCCTTGGGCCAGGCAGGGAGTAGCGGTTCATCGAGCAATCGCGATTCAACGGCGATGGGTTGCGAACTCACGATTTCGTTCAAGAGCGCCCCCATCAAGAGCGCCATCAGGATTATCGTGGCGAGATAGACGACCACCGTTCTGCGTCCAAGCTGGCGGTGGAGGACACCCAACGCGCCGATGTTGGTTGCCGGCCCGACCAACAGGAATACGAGTGCGGCACCGGGATTCACCGCCTGAGCAATCAGCACGGCGGCGATCGGCGTCGACGCTTCGGCACAGACGTAAAGCGGAACACCGATCACCACCATCAGCAGCATGGATTGCAGTGTCCCGCCGAGAATGCGGTTGAGGATATCCGGTGGCAGGAACACCTGGATCGCCGCCGCGACCGCTATCCCGACCATGACCCAGCCGAATATGTCGTCGAATAGATCAACAAATGCATAGCGCATCGCAGCACGAAGACGGTCGACAACTGAGCCTGTTGCTGGTGTTGGTGTTCCGTGCGAGTGTGTATGTGCATGTCCGTGCGTGTGTGAATAGGTGTGTGCGTGTGCTGTAAGTTCGTCGTCGGCCAGAGACTCATCGGGCGCGTTGCCAGTTGGTTTGTCTACCGTCGCTTTTGGCGGCATTGGGAAGCGCTTCTCAAGCAGGTTTTCAATCAGGCCAGCCGTAAATGCTGTCAGGCCTGCTGCGATCGGACGAAATACAGCCAGCAGCGGCCCAAGCAGCGAATACGTCAGCAGGATCGAAGTTACGCTGGTCTCGGGCGTCGAGATGAGGAAGGAGACGGTTGCTCCCTTGCTGGCTCCCTTCTTGTGAAGAGTAACCGCGGTTGGCAGCACGCTGCATGAGCATAGCGGCAGCGGAATACCGACGAGCGTTGCGAGCAGAACGGTCCGCTTGCGTGTCCCTCTCAAGAATCGCATGACGCGCTCGCCGGACACCAAGGCTTCAAGCAACCCGGCCAGCGCGAGCCCCACCACAAGATAGATGGCGGATTCGCACAGGATAGACCACGTGATCGAGAACATCGACAGACGATACTCCGCGCGCTAGCTCGGTTTCGGTGGAATTTGGGCGCAGGGGGCGATGCCATGATCGCCTCCGACAACGCCGGGCAATGTCCATAACCTGGATTACGCCTCGCCGCCTCGGCTCAAGGCAAAAACACCTCCAAGGCCGAGGATACTAGCGTCGCGGGCGCGCACTTGCAAATGCATTTGCAGCAATTAAACTGCACATGCAAAAGCACTTGCATCAGCAGCTATCACGATGAGGGGTGAAACCGTGCAACCTATTGAGCACGCTAGACCAACGGATCGCACAAACTTTATTCAAACACCGACCGCGGGACAGGCGATGGTTCTCGCGCAGTCTGAACGTTTCACATCGGCTGCGTGGCGCGATTGGCTGGGCGTGGCGGCATCGATTGCGTGCGCCGTCCATTGTGCCGCGATGCCGTTCGTCGTTGGATTCCTCCCCCTCTTCGGGCTGAGTTTTTTCGCGGATCCGGCTTTCCACCAATGGATGGTTGCCATTTGCCTTGTGTTGGCCGTCCTTGCTTTCGTGCCGGGCTGGTGCCGCCATCGCCGGTTGGGTCCGTTGCTCGTCGCGGTTGTCGGACTGTCGCTCATTTCGGTCGCAGCATTTGCGGGCGACCAGGATTGCTGCCCCTCAAGTAGTGAGGCTGGCCGATTAGAGGTCGCCGGCGTGGCAACCGGCGAAAAAGCGCCAAAGCAACTGAACACCAAGCAGACGGCAGGATGTCATGCGACGGGCTGCGCCGGATGCAGCGCACCGACTCGAGCGCCCGCCCAAGTGGATGCAAAACATGCGAGTGCTATGGGCAGTGTTTGGCCTTGGGTGACGCCATTGGGTGGTTTGCTGCTTGTGGCAGCGCATCTGCGAAACCGCTACTGGAGTTGTCGCTGCGGATGCGCGGTTGACTGCGAAAGTGATCTTTCGCTACCCGTGGGGCACGAGACTCCCGAGATCAATTAGGTGCATGAGCCATGGCAGGCGGAACGACTCGCGCTGCGTCGGGATGGTGCAAGTATTGCCTGTCAAATATGCAGGAAGAATTTGATGAACTCTCGCCGCCAATGATGAATGATGAACGACTATTGGCCTTAACGGCAACATACTCGGAGCAAGACAGTGACTCTTTCCAAAACTGATTCACGATTGCCGGTAACCGTGCTTTCCGGATTTCTCGGCGCCGGAAAAACGACTCTGCTCAATCAGATCCTCGCCAATCGCGAAGACCTGCGCGTTGCGGTGATTGTCAACGACATGAGCGAGATCAACATCGACAGTCAACTGGTGCGCGACGGCGGTGCCGCCTTGAGCCGGACGGAGGAGACGCTCGTCGAAATGACCAACGGCTGCATCTGCTGCACTTTGCGCGACGACCTGCTCAAGGAAGTTGCGCGGCTCGCGTTAGACCGGCGCTTCGACTACCTGCTGATCGAATCGACCGGAATCGGCGAGCCCATGCCCGTTGCCGCAACGTTCCACTTCGAACTACCCGGTGGCGACAGACTTGAGGAGATCGCACGGCTCGACACGATGGTTACCGTCGTGGACTGTCTGAATTTTCTGAGGGACTTCGACGAGCAGCGCGATCTCGCCCAGCGCGGTATCGGCGCCAGCGATGAGGATGAGCGAATGATCGTCGATTTGCTCGTTGACCAGATCGAGTTCGCCAACGTCATCCTGCTGAATAAAACGGATCTCGCGCCGCCGGCTAATGTCGAACGGATTGAGGCGATCATTAAACAACTCAATCCCGAAGCTAAATCAATCCGCACAGTTCGCGGACGCGTCGCGCCCCGGGAGATACTCGATACGGGTCTCTTCGATATCGAAAGAGCCGCTGCGTCACCCGGCTGGGTCCGCGAGTTGCGCGGTGAGCACACGCCCGAAACCGAAGAGTATGGCATCGGCAGTTTCGTGTATCGCGCTCGTCGGCCGTTTCATCCGCAGCGGCTTTGGAGCTTGATCGAGCAAGGCATCAAGGGGCTCATACGATCGAAAGGCTGCATCTGGCTTGCAACGCGTATGGACTTCTGCGGTAGTTGGTCGCAAGCGGGATGCTCGCTCACTATCGACCGCACCGGGTATTGGTTCGACGCCATGGCTCGCGATGAATGGCCGGATGAACCGGAGACGCTTGAATGGGTGCAAGGGAACTGGGCTGATCCGTGGGGTGATCGTCGCCAGGAGCTGGTGTTCATTGGCCAGGAACTCAACCACAAAGAGGTCACCACCGCACTGGACGCTTGCCTGCTGACCGATGCCGAGATGACCGAAGGACCGAAGCGCTGGAGGCGATTGGCGGATCCCTTCCCGCCTTGGGAAGCGCCACTCATTGACGCGGATGAGGATGAGGAAGCCATGGTCGCGGAGACCACGCGCGTCGGTGGCGACCGTGAATCGATCGGAACCGAGGCACACTGATGCGCAGGTGCTATTTGCCGCAATTGTCGGTGTTTCCAAAAAGGTTTGGTCACGTTGATCCCCGATTCAAGAAGTTGGGCGCGAAGCTGATGAACCAGCAATGTTGGTGCTGGGGTTGCGACATTCGCCGCCCTCAAGGCAACTTGCTGCTGGCGTTCGGTTTCGAGCGGCTGCGCCCACCTGAGGGCGTCGAAGGATCAAGTTGCTACCGTATTGGCCTGCGTTCGGGACATGAAGTTTCTCTGTGGGGATTTGGAGCGATCATTTCGAACGAAGTTAGTGCGGTGCACGTGGGTCGCTTTGAATTCAATCCTCAAATCTGTATGGCGTTGGGCAAAACGCAATCGTGCTGGGGGCCTTCTGATCTGCCAGCGATGCGTCGGCCGTCATCGTCGGACGAGTTGACGTTTGCCGGAACTCTGTCCTCTGAATTGTTGACCTTCATCGGTGATTATGAGTCATGGGTCGCGGAAACTGTCGGTATACGGTACCGCCAGCAAACAGTGGAAAAGTTCAAGGACGCCACTTGTACCGCGCTGGAAGCGAATCTGCATTGGCCTCGCCTGGCCAAGCAGATCGCTCGGCACTATCGCCGGCGCGCCAGCAACATTTCCGTCATCTAATGGCGCAACGATCGCCGGTTGAGTCAAGGCTCGTGAAGTGGCAGGTCATTCGTAATTCCCACCCATTATGTGGGACGTAGTCAGTTTGGGCATGATTGACGTGCGCAGTTTCTGGTTGATCCGGTATTTCGTCGACAGGCGATTGCCATTTGCCTCGGGTAAAGAGGTCTGAACATGCCACTTAGTAATCGACTGCTTACGCATTTGTCGTCGATGACGATGGTGGCAATTGCTTCGTTCGCAGCCACGATTGCGATAACCAATGCAGGTGCGGGGTGGGGAAGGCCGATCACAATTGTGGTCATCCACATCGCTGCAGCCGTAACCATCCTGTTGCTTGATGTCCGCAAAGAATGGTTCACACGTCCGTGCGGACACACTGCCCGATACACGCCTGTTGGAATTTCTATCGTCGTCATGGTGCCCGCGATTTTCATTGCGGAAGAACTCTTCCGCGTCGGGCTGGGCTATACACTTCGACCGCTGGAGCAAGTCATCGTATCGTCACTCACGGCAACCGCTTTCTATTTGGCAGCCACATCAAGAGACCAGCGTGGCGATTGGATCGTCATGGGAGCATCTTTCTTTCTCTTGGTTGGTGCGATGATGATGTGTGACCTTCGCGTCGTTGAGATTCTCGCATCCATCTACTTGGCTTCTAGCGCGGCAAGCCTACTTATCAGACAGTGGGACAGTAACATGACGACGGGTGAAGAGTTTCGGCGGCAACGTTTTCCGCTGGTGCCGTTGATTTCTTTGACGGCGCTGATGGGCGGTTCAACCGTTTTGCTCTCTGGATCATCGAATGAAGTAAGAGGTGCCCTTTATGAATGGGTATCGTCATCCGGAGGGACTCGTTGGCTCAACTCATTGGCGCTTCAAGGCGTCGGCGATGATGGCGATTGGGCGGTATCAGGACCAAATGCCCGAAGCTCCGGCGCCGTAGACACGGAGTATTATCTCGAATCCAGCCAGCCGTCCATCTACGACGCTCTCACTGAAGTCTACGGGGAACCTCTTCCTCCATTGAAAAGCCGCAGGGCAATGGTTGTCAACCAGGATCAGATCATCGAAAACCAGCAACTAAAGGCGCCTGACTCAGGAAATGTTGGACGTCAGTTTTCGGTATACCGATCGAAGCGATCGTCGATGCGAGACCCAAAGCGTAAGGCCAAGACACCGGCAATGTTCCACATCGATGGAAGTCTGCCGCTTCATCTGGCGATGTCCGTATACGAACGTTTTGACGGAGTCGCCTGGCACGAAGTACCCTCTGCACCAGCCGCCTGCGACTTCCATAAGCGAGAGGCGGGTCCAACTTGGCTTTGGTTGCCAGATGGACCATCCGTGGGCCTTTGCGGCCATGCCCACGCGCATCAGTTGCGGTTTGGTCAGCTCGGATCAGAGCTATTGCCACTGCCGAGTCATTTGGAGCGCATTCGTTTTAGCAAGCACAATAACAGCAGCGCGCTCGCATGGGCTAGAGATGAGATCGTTTGGGCATACGAGGGGATCCTCAAGACAAAAGAGTCCTTTCCATCCGGTACGTTCCTGGAAGTCGCCTCCCGCCCTGTAGATCGATCGCTGCTCCTTGCACAAGGGCAGCAGCTGTTTTCGACCATTCCGGTTGGCGAAAGTCAGGGCGATACGGCCGAAGGTTGTCTACACATTCCAGCGCACCTTCAGGCGAGCGCGGCATTGCTCTCCAGCCAATTCGAACACTTACCTAGAGGGTGGGCGCAAGTCGAAGCACTTGCGACGCACCTTAAGACCCATATGGAGTACGATCGCAATGCAACGATTCCCTCCACTTGCACCGATCCTGTCCATCACCTCGTGCATGATGCGCGCCGCGGCAACGACTATCAATTCGCCACTGCTGCGGCGCTGGCCTTGAGAAGACTGGGTTATCAGACGCGTGTTGTCTCAGGGTTTTATGTGGGACGGGATCAGTACGACACCTGGAACGGAGGCGCGGCCGTAACAATTGAGCAAGTTCACTTCTGGATCGAGGTGCGGGTTGCTGACGGCGCGTGGCTGACCGTTGAGGCGACGCCTGGATACGATTTGCTCTACCACGGCGACACAATGCTCGCGAAAGTCTCGAAGCCGATCGTCGGCCTGACTCGGTTCTTGCGCTCGAATCCATTGTCTGCAATAGTCACCATCATTGTCGGCATCACTTATCTGCGGAATCGACATCGAATACAGGAACGTCTAATGACGTTCTGGTGTTTGTGGCACCCGTACACGAACGTCGATCTGTTAGTCTCGAATACATTTAGACTCATCGAACTTCGCGGTCGCTTGTGCGGTATGAAGCGCCCGATTGCTCACACGCCGTTGTCATGGTACGGCCACATCAATGAACCCTATTGTCGAGACTATTTTTCAATACTCTACGAAAGACTCTACAATCCGATTTGTGACGACCGCGAGCTTGATTCGACTGCAATTCGCGCCGTCTCACACGCCGTCGTTCGGCGGCTCTCGATTCGCTCGTTGCGCAAATATCTCAATCTCAGGAACTCATGAAACTTCTTCCTATTCAAATCGAGCCGATTCCCGGATACCGACTGACATTCACTCGGTCGCGACACCGCTGCGTCTTCTCCACGTATCCTCGAAAATTAAGACCAACGGATTCGCCTGATACACTACTGAGGCCGTCTCAGTCTCCGTCGTGTGTTTCTGAGTACTTTGGGGATGATAAGACTTCCATGAATGTTCGTACGAGCGTCGCTAACCGTCGCGTTATTCAATGCATGGCCATGCTCATCGCTGCGGCGACATGCTTGCTCACCGTGCAGGGGTGCCGGACATCCAAGCCGGACGAAGACGGTCCACGCAAACTCGCGAATCTCACAAAAGTAACCGGCGGGCACAATCACGAAAACGCGCCGCACAGCCATACGCATGATCAGCGCTCTCAACATTCTCATGACCATTCCCACCATCATGGTGACCACAGCACAGATCAAGGACACGGGCACAGTCATGGCCATATGAATCGTCATCATCATGGTGAGAGTCTGATCGAACCCAAGTATGGTGGTGTGGTAGCGAGCATTGAATATCGGCACGGTAACGAAACGAAAGCTTATGCCGAAATCATGATCGACGACGATCAGATCATCCAGGTGTTCCTGCGCCACCCTGACGGAATAAATCAAGATGGGGGACGGACTCCGCAGTTGGAATTGGATTTGATTGTTAGACCCTACAACGAGCCAAATCTATTCAAAACCAACGTTGTTCGTCTGAATCGAGACAACGCATTCGAAGCGTTTAGGGCACCTTTGCCCAAGAGATTCATCGAGACTGAGCAGTTCATAATGATCGCCCCGAAGGTGCTGGTCGACGGGCGCCGGGCGAGCTTTGATCTCGAAATAGATCACCTTGTACCCGACGACGAGACCGCGCAGCCGGTACCAGGCGGCGAACCAAATGCAGGCGACTCACAATGACCAGCATGCTCGCAATCACGGACGGATATCAGGGACTATGGGGCGGCATTGAATTGTCGTTTTGGAGCGCCACACTTCGCATGCTTCAAGCGGTGTTTGCAGCCGCTCCCTTTCTCGTTGCCGGGATTCTTATTGCGGGCATCCTGCGCGGGATGGTGGGTGCAGTCGGTCTTCGCCGGGTATTCGGGGTTGGTCATTGGAGCGGGCCGATTCGCGCTTGGCTAATCGGTGTACTCATGCCAATTTGCTCACTCGGCGCGCTGCCGATAGCGCGTGAGCTTCGTCGCGCGGGTCTGCCTGGCGGGACGGTACTCAGCTTTGTTCTGGTGGCGCCCGTACTCAATCCGATATCCATTCTCTACGGAATCAGTCAAATCTCACTCATCACGCTGCTTTACTTTGCGTTAGGCACGATAATTGTATCGTTGGGCATCGGCTTCTTATGGAACTGGCTCATCGAAAAGTCGCCCTCCGGTACGGAATTGGAGCCCGATGCGCTCCCCAAGAGCGGTTTGACGCGACTGGCCATCACGGGAATTTCGGCTACGCGCGGGTTAATCGGACCGAATCTGTTCGACTACGGCCTAACCATTCTTGCCGTCGGACTGATGGGAGCGTTTGTCCCATACGGTGCGTTGCAAGCCGCGATTACAGGCGACAACGTATTTGCTACAGCAATCATGAGTGCCATTGCCGTACCAGCATACGTCACTCCATTTGAAGTGATGGTGCAGTATGGCATGATCGTGCGGGACGGCTACTCTCTCGGTGCCGCTTTTGCCTTGATCGTCCTGGGGGCCGGTGCCAACGTTGGCGTGGCCAACTGGATTCGACGCGATTACGGGCTAGGTGGAGTAACTCTCTTTGTAGTGCTACTGTTGACCACGACGATGCTATTGGGCGGCTTCGCGGACCGCGCGCTTAGTCCCGGAGCCACCAGCGTTGATCACACTCACGCATTCGATATGTACGCGCGGGTCTCCAGCCTTGGGGGCGAACAATCGCAATTGAAATGGCTGGCATCGACGCTCGCCGAGAAAATCGATCCGACGCAGGTCGTCGGCTTGGTCGTCTTTGCGGCCTTCGCGTTGTCGGGCGTCGCGCTATTTCTTTTTGCTCGCACAACGACGGCTGAGACAATCATCCAGTCGGCAAGAACCGAGCCTGTGGTAAACTCAGAAGCACCGTGGCAAAAGCCTGTATCAATGCCGATCGTTGCATTGTCTTCTGCAACTACGCTTGCCGGATGCATTGCGGCAGCTGTTTACATATACTTCCCGCCGCCCAAAACACTCGTTGCCGAAACCGCTCCGATCAAATCCGGCCTTTACGATGCGATGTGGGCTGAAGACCACGATGAAATCAGTCGCCGCATTACGGATTGGGAGTCCTCCATTCGAAAGGTACCCGTTGCATTCTACATCCGTCGCGGCGCGGTTCCGCCCAAAGTGGGCAATATGGTCAATGATCTACTACACGCGTTCAGCCTGATGCGAGGATTTAATGAACACGGTGAGTTCGAGAGGGTCAAAGCGATGATTGCCTACCTGGACAAGCTGGACCGCGAGTGCGTCGGATTGGTTATAACGATGTCGCCGTAGTAACAGTTGGGCACCTCTTGGTGGCAACGGTGCATTCGAGGCGTTGGAAGCGTATTGTGGTCAAGCATTTGTTCGATGCCGCCCCAATCCAAGTCGGATGCCTCGAAATGCTCCGATTCGAGAATACCGCAAACGGCGTGCCAAATAGCCCAGAACAACGCAGCACAACCACGCCCGAAGGGTTCAACACGCTTGATGCCATGAGTTCCCATCAACTTCTACGCGACGGCGAGCGTTATCCCGCAGTCCCGCTATCCCATGGAACCAACGATCTAGTTCTTCCAATACATTCCCTGCCGCCATTTGGACATAGGTCTTCCGTGAATTAGAATTCTGTTGGTGATCAAGAAGCCGCTGTAGCGATACCAGTGCCGCAGTGTCATTGTAAGATGATTGCCCAAATCAGGGCAGGATTGATATTTTGGTTTAAGCATCGTAGCCCAAAAGCTTGATGCGACGAGCATTGCACCAGTGGCTACCCACTAGGTCATTCGAACTCGTGCTTGTTATTATTCCACCATTCGCGCCAATCGCCCTGTGGATTTGAGCACGTTGCCCCGAGTTGAGGCGTTGGTCCAAGAGGATCGGCTCGCTGGCGACCGGTCAGTCGAACCAGTGATGCCTCGGAGTACGTTCGAATCTCGAATGAAGTATCGCCAAGCATGGCAATCAGAGTGGGGATCTGTGATTTATCCGCAAGGTCGCATAGAACGCGTGCCGCTCCCAGCCGGTGCTCGTCTCTCGCCGTTCCCTCCCATGTGTTAAGAATCTCTGCCAGAGGTGCCGCGCAAACAGATCCCATAGACCGAAGACGCAACTCGACTTCCTGCGGAGTTTCGCTTTGTTTCCACTCTTCGACGAGGGCGACTACACGCTCGTCCAAGTTACCCTTGCTAGAATCGATCCACGTGTGAAGTCCGTGAAGAAAAAACGCAATGGCAAATCCGGCTGCGGCGGCCGATACCCATCGCAGATGAGACCGTCGGTACGAAGCCGACTGTGCTTCAGCGAACCAATCTTCCAGCACCCGATCCGCAATTTCGGAAGCCTTGCGCGAATGAGTTCCAAAAACACGCGATAATTCGCGATCGGTACGCTCCAACTCGTCCGCCGTCTCTTGACAGATCGCGCATTCACCCAAATGAGCCGACAGTCGATGCCGTTCTTCAGGTAGAAGTTCACCGTCCATGCGCGCATTAATCAGTTCCAAACCTTGTTCACAATTCATCGTTCAACTCCCGGCCTCTGACAACCGGTACCGCAGCAACTTGCGCGCCTTGGTCAATCTAGCATTGATCGTTGCGGCCGAAACGTCCAACATTTCCCCCAGTTCTTGGTAAGTCGAGTCACTGTAGTAGTACAGAATCAGCACCTCACGATACTCCGGGGGCAGTTGTTCGATCGCGAGATACAGTTGATCCCAGGATTCGTCGGAGCAGGAGCATATGTCAGAAGATTGGACCTCGCGAGCCGCCGCATCTGAAAGATCGATCGACACCTCGGTTCTCTGTTTGGACTTGAGCCAGTCAAGGCAGGTCCTTGTCGCTATCCCGCAGATCCAAGATCCGAATCGCTGCGGATCGCGGATAGACCCTAGTGATCGAAGGGCTCGCATTAAGGATTCCTGCGCCAGATCTTCTGCGGCCGAAGCATTTCCCACCCGCCCGTGGCAAACCGCCAGTACGCGCGCACTCCACCTGTGCACCAAGAGCGCGTACGCGCCAACATTCCCGGAAAGCGCCTCGCGAACCAGTTCGGCGTCCGATTTTCCATCCTCCACAGAGCTGCTCCGAAACCATTTCAAGCGGTTCTATCTTATTAGTAGATCAGGAAATCAAATCCGCTACCGACAAATCCACATTTTGGTCGGTGTCGATCATTTCGCTTATCGGGCGAGCATAGGCGCGTAAACCTGCCCTCGTGCGGGCTATTTCAAGTCCCTCTCTTCCAGCGCAAGAACTGGCCCTACACATTCAGCAATTTTCTATGGTTGTGCGACCATGGCCTCTATTGCCGCGGTAATGTTTAAATAATCCTGATTAAGCTGCTGTTTTTGAGGATCGTCCGTTGGCCCGAACGCTGGTCCCGGGTGCACGTAACGAATGATTCCCTTGCCATCGAGCAGAAAACACACGCTCGTGCTTCGCCGGTTGTCTGTTTTCATGTAAACCCGCTGGAGGGTCTTCCATTGTAGATCGGTGGCCACCCATCCCGTGTATCCGATTGCCTTCGCCATCTGTAAAACTTCGTTTGCCGCCACGTCACGCGGCGGTTTGGGATGATACACGGCCAATGTCTGTAGTCCTCTCGCGCCGAACTCGTTTCGAAGTTGTTCTATTGCCGGAAGTGACATCGCGCAGTTCGGGCACGTGTCTGTCCACCACCGAACCAACGTCACCTTTCCCGCCATTTTTACAGACTCGACGCCCGGCGTATTCAACCAATCGAGTTCGTCCATTAGAAGATGTTTGCCCAGCAGATCTGCAGCTTCGGAAGACATCGGCGCGCTGCCGGCCAGACTCTGCACAGAATCGTCAGCTTGGATTTTGGTTGACGGGTTTGCGTGCCGTTCGCAAGAAGCAACGAAGAGTGCCCCCGTCACAACGATGCCTGCCGATAGGTATTGCATAGGCGCACTGCACTCTCTAACGGGCCGCGAATCGAATTGGGTACAACGAACTTTACCACACTTGCCGAGACCTATCGTCACGTGCCCGTAACGATCGATGTTTTTTGATCAAATCTGATGCCAAACGCTATTGGCCCGTTCGTTTCGCTCTACTACGTCATAGTGCAACTTTAAGTCAAACGAAAGGATCTTTTATGAACCGCCCAATGATGCTGTTTACCTTCGCTGCGCTTTCCTTGTCTCTTACGGTTGACGCTGCCCCCCCCGCTGCCAGCGATCTCATTGCATCTGGTGTTAAGCCCCGTGGCAATGAAGTTTTGCTTCCGGGTGACACACCGGCATTCGTCAATGGGCACGTGATTGAGCTGGCGATCTGCCTTGATACCAGCGGCTCGATGGACGATCTGATTAATTCGGCGCGGCAGAAGCTCTGGACGATCGTCAACGATCTCGCCAGGGCCGAGCCTACTCCGCAACTTCGCGTGGCTCTGCTCAGCTATGGCAATGACGGGCACGATCCTGAGAAAGGTTGGGTCAAAGTCGAAACACCCTTCACGGAGGATCTTGACACCGTCTCGCAACGGCTATTTGCGCTAAAGACTAACGGTGGAACTGAGCTTCTCGGCCGTGTTGTGCAAACTGCAATGCAGGAACTCGACTGGCACGATTCCGCCGACACGTTGCGAATGATCTTTGTGGCTGGGAATGAGTCGGCCGATCAAGACAAGAAGGTTGCCGTCCGCACCGTCTGCAAGAACGCGACCGAACGCGGTATCGATGTAAACTCAATCTATTGCGCGTACGGTGACGATAACAGTGAAGTCCGCCCGGGTTGGAGGGAACTTGCCGGCGTGGGCAATGGCGAATTCGCTATGATTGATCGGACCAATGCCACGATCGTGATTGCCACGCAGTACGACCAAGAGCTGATCAAGCTTTCCGCCGATCTCAACGAAACATACATCCCCTTCGGCAATGCGGGCCGCGCAGGTTGCAACAACCAGGCGGCGCAGGACGCAAACGCGATACAAATGAACTCCGCAAACGCTGCATCACGGGCCGCGACTAAGGCCAGCAAACTGTA
The DNA here is from genome assembly GCA_028285105.1 of Alphaproteobacteria bacterium. Taxonomy (GTDB): domain Bacteria; phylum Planctomycetota; class Phycisphaerae; order UBA1845; family UBA1845; genus UBA1845. The sequence goes on along the minus strand of JANQQE010000011.1, from coordinate 4,512 downwards.
TTCGTGTTCATGGGATCTCGTCGATGCGACACGCGACGGGAAAGTCGACTTGGCTAAAATCGATGAAAAGGATCTGCCCGAATATATGCGGGGCCTCACACATGCCCAACGTATCGAAAAAGTCAGAGCCATGCAGGAGCGCCGGACGAGGTTGCAAAGTCAGATCAATGAAGTCGATCAGCGTCGTCAAAGCCTGCTCAAGAAGGAGCTAGCCCGTCAGGCGACAACGAACATCAGCAGCTTCGACCTTGCGGTACGTGGTGCTATTCGCACAAAAGCCGAGGCACTAGGATTTAAATTCGCGCCGCTAGGTACGACGGTTGCGAACGCTAATCCTGCCGTCAGGGAGATGGAGCTGTCATTCTACTTCGTCCAGTACGGCGGTGCAGAGAAGATGAGCACATGGGTTGCCAATGACATTGTTGCGGACTTTGAGGACGCGCGAACGGACGGGAACGACTTTGCGCACGATGCCCAAATCACTCCCGGCACGCCCGAGGCGGAGTCGTTTATCAAATCGTTACCGACTCATTTGCAGGAGCTTGTCGGTTCATTGCAGGGGAGGATCTACCTGCGTTGGCGTGACAAGATTAATCTTGTCACCGGTGGGTGCTAAGTGTCGACTCCCAAGACTCCGGGCAGCAGGCGACCGGGGCACCGTCACCGTGAATTCCGACGCCAACGCACTTCAGCAATCTGACGTAATCCAATGGGCTTTGCGTGCTTAATCACGGCGTTCATGATCAGTGGAGTCCGAGGCAAATCGCAACACATGCGGCGGAGGGCAATTATGCTTTCCGCCGCCTTATTATTCGCACTGATCACAATCGCCGATTTCTGCGCCAGGGTTTGGATCGCTGATACTCAATTGGGCTCAACTTTCTTTGAATCCGTCATTCCAGGTCACAAATGGAGAGGTGCAACGGGCAGCCGCTTGCAATAACCCGTATTGGCAATATGCGAGTACTCCCGCGTGATCCGCAGATCGACGTCAGCGCCTAGGCTTGAAGACTTAGCTTCAATCGAAAGCAGATTCAGCAAACGCGAAGAGTTGCATTGTGCAATCAAGTTCGGCAATGGCGATCGCGACAACCAACCCACATAGACTAGATGCGACGACGGCAGGATAGCAGTCGCCTTTCAGACGCGTCAATGCGCCCAAGTTTGTCGCGATTGCGGATTCTCTCAAGCGAGATAAGTAATCGTATACGCGCTGTTCGAATGCGTGGGTGTGGTTCGGATTCTCGACGGCTGTGGAGCCACTTGTAATGCCAAAATCGAATTGTCTTGCAAGGCTTTCCGTTGACTGCGAGAGAGCAACCTTACCCTACGACTGAACTTGGTGAAGTTTGAAAAGTCTCTGGCGAAAAACTCGCGAACAAGCACTGCCCTTGGAACAACAGGGGCACTGACAGCCATTATGGCCAGGATCATGTAACCCATGGGTAATTGAATCGTGGAAGCGCTTCTGAGACAATTCAGCGTGGGTAAAGGTTTGGTCTCTGCCCTTTGTGTTCCCCTCGGAGACTTCGTCATGAAACCTACGCACCGAATTCCTGTCGTTTTGATTATTGCCATTGCAGGCCTCTTGGTCACGGCGTCGATGATCGCTCGGTATTCCGCGAACAAGCCAAAATCGCGCTCTCATGAAATACCAAACAATGATGCGCTGATCGCAGCAGCAACGACGGAGGGCGCCGACGTCGTGTCGAAGCGTTTTGGCGGAGACTGGAAAACGCGACAGATCAATCCACCTTTCAAACCCTTGGAAGCGGCCAAGTTTTTCATGAACCAACGTGTCGCGTCAGGGGAAAAAGAGATTCCTCATGAGCACTTGCGCACTAAATTGGCTGAGGTGCAATCGCGGGAAGGCCGAGCCAGTCAACGTGGAAAAGCAATGCCGGGCGGTGTTCAGGGTTGGAACTGGATCGGACCGGGCAATATTGGAGGGCGGACCCGTACGATCGTCATTGACCCCGATTCGCCAAACGTCATGTATGCTGCAGGCGTTGCCGGTGGCGTGTGGAAGTCAGTCGATTCCGGAGACAGTTGGATTGAGACGGACGATTCCATGCTGAATTTGGCGGTAACGACCATTGCAATGGACCCGACGGATTCCAGCATACTTTACGCAGGAACAGGTGAAGGATTCTTCAACAGCGTGTTCGTGCGCGGTCTCGGCATTTTCAAAACAACGGATGCGGGTGCGTCCTGGACTCAACTTACAGGTACGGTTACTTCTGTTCCGACGGGGGCGTTCTACTATGTCAACAAGATCGTGATCAGCCCCAATGATCCGAATCGTATTTACGCCGGTACGCGCACGGGCGTATGGCGCAGCCTAGATGCAGGCGCGACTTGGTCGCCAGTGCTTGGCAATCCAACGTACGTTGCAGCACCAAACGTGTCTAACGGAAGTGCCGCCGGATGTACGGATTTAACTGTCCGCAATGACCGCGATCCCGATGTGCTTTTTGCGGCTTTCGGAAGTCAAGAAGCGGATGGATTCTTTCGCAGTGAAGATGGTGGGTCGACTTGGATAACTTACAGCGTTCCCGCGAATCAGGGACGCATGACAATCGCATTGGCGCCCAGCAATAACGACGTGCTGTACCTACTCATGGCAGACAATGGGGCCGGCGGCGGTTACGGTCAATTGGTTGGCGTCTACCGTTCAACAGATGGCGGGAATACGTTTGAGTCGCGTGTCGACTTCAGCCACCCATTCGGTCCTTGGCTGCTCAGTAACCTCGTTCTGGCCACGGGATGCGTGGCGCATCCTATAGGCGCCTACTCGCAGGGCTGGTACGACAACATCATTAGAGTCGATCCGCTCGATCCAGAAATTGTCTGGCTTGGCGGCGTAGATTTGTTTCGCAGCGAGGATGGGGCGCGGACGTTCGGCGCAGCTGGGTATTCGTATTACTATCGCACAGAGCCTGAATATATTCATGCCGACCATCATGAAATTCAGTTCCATCCCGATTTCAACGGCACCACCAACCAAACCGTATACGTCGGTAACGACGGCGGATTGTGGATGTCAACAAACGGACGGGCATCTGCGAGTCAGGAAGAATGTCCTTTATTTTGCGAAGAACCGAATTGCGGTCCGGTGCCCGGAATTAACTGGCAAAGTATAAACAACAACTACGGAGTCACTCAGTTTTACCATGGAGATAGCGCAAAGGAACGCGACCTGTTCGTTGGCGGTTGTCAAGATAATGGCACCAATCGAGGACAGGCTGTCGATACGCCAAATGATTGGACCTCAGTTTTTGGTGGTGACGGTGGTTACGTTGCGATAGATCCGACCAATGGTGATCGAATGTTCGTCGAGGGGACAATCTTCCCGAGTATCCAAATCTCAACCAACGGTGGCGACACATTCGATGCGGTGACGAATGGCATAACAGATAGCGATGGTGTTTTCATTACGCCTTTTGCGATGGATCAAGCCGATCCAAGCGTGCTATGGACCGGCGGATCGCGCCCTTGGCGTACCACAAATGGTGGCGCCTTGTGGACTATAGTGGGTCCAAACTTCGATGGTCCCAATCAGATTTCTGCCATTGCCATTGCACCGTCTGATAGCAATATTGTTTACTTGGGATTTAACAACGGATACGTCGTTCGCTCGACGAATGCATTGAATGCAAACCCAACTTGGCAGGTCTTCACAAATGGCCTAATCGGTAGTTGGGTCAGTAGCGTCACTGTACATCCACAGAACCCGGATATTGCCTATTGCACGTATTCGAACTATGGGCTTCCCAGCAATATTCTCCGTTCTATTGACGGCGGACAGAATTGGAGTTCCATCGACGGTGTCTCGTTTACGGGCGTTCCAGACATCCCGGTACATTGGTTGGCGATCCGCCCGTGCAATCCGCAACAGCTTTATGTGGGAACCGAACTGGGTGTCTTCGCGAGTGACGATGGCGGCGACACATGGGAACCAGCGAATTCGGGTTTGGCAAACACAGTTGTCGAGTCGCTGGATTTCAAGAACAGCAACACCCTAGTCGCCTTTACCCATGGCCGAGGCGTATTCATTACCGATCTGTCGCCTTGCCCTTCCTGTCTTGAGCAAACGGGTGACTTAAACAGCGATGGGGATATTGACGAATCTGACTATCGACTCTTCGCGGGTTGTATCGGCGGCCCTGGCGACGAAGAACCGCTTCCTTTTTGCGACCCTTGCACATTTTCCAAAGCCGACTTGGACACAGATTCTGACGTTGACCTTGCGGATTTCGCGCACTTTGAAGCAAGTTATGGCAAGTAATTCGTGTGATAACGGCAAATCATTGCACTGCCTCTGCCTCAACCGCCGCAACGAAAACGCGACATAGCACAAGCAAGAAAACTTGACATTCTAGCGCCATTCGACCTGGCGGGCGTGGTTCGGATTCTCGGCAGGCACCTGCTTCCTGAGATGCCTTGATTGACCGACGCCTGACCAGAGTCACCATGCCCGATTGAGATTCAAGGCGATCATCGCGACTGTTC
>JANQQE010000022.1 GCA_028285105.1 Alphaproteobacteria bacterium | reverse complement strand
CCTTCGCTGGATGGCCAGCAACGTCGCTGTGGAAACAGATGCCTCGGGTAATCTCAAGCCCAGTAAGAAGAAGTCCACCGAACGCATCGACGGGATCGTGGCGGCTGTTATGGCGCTGGGGCGGATGATGCAGTTTACGGAGACGCGGAGCATCTATGAGGATAGGGAGGCGTTCGTTATTTAGCGGCTCTGGAACACCGCAACGGCGGAGCACCAAATCAACCAACAATGCTTCCGCATTCACACATTTATCAATCGTTCTGTTGTACGGTTGCCGAGATTATAGCGGTTGACTTGAAAAAGTTATCCTTCAGCACTTCCCAAAACTCTGGCCGGTCACCATCATACCCGAGGGCCCAAATGCCGATCCCGCCCAAGTCGTAGTCGAGGATAGTCTTGCATTTCAAGTTGAGACTCTCGGCATTGTCGTACCACACTTGATGCCAACCGACGGCATCTTGCCATCGATACCAAGGCGTTTGTGATTTTTCGTCCCAGAGGACTTCGTGTTTTTGAGACTCAATTGCATCGTCGCGATAGAACGTCACGCCCACAGCCTTGGTGGGCTTCACATTTGCCTTAGGGCTATCGGTCAACCAATGGTAGCCAAAGTATGGCACACCAATGATAAGCTTGTCGCGGTCGATGCTCGCCACGCTTGCAAACTGCCGTTCGATCGAGTTCGTGATGCAGAATGTCCCGGTCAGTGGTGACATTGGACCAGTCTTTTCACTGAACGAGCCATTAAACGGATAGGCCATGACGTAAACGTAGTCGCAGGCATTTGCGATGGCCTCAAAATCGTACAGCCTACCCCAGTTAACGGGCGGTGCCGCAAAGCTCAATTCGCACCCCGGATCAACCTGTTTGATTGCAGCATTCACTTCAACAAGAAACTCATCGATCAAACGACGCCATTCGCCCGGCCCTTCAAAATCGATCATAATCCCATCGAAGTTGGAGATTTCAATCAGCTCCACGACACTCTCGCAGAATCTCTCGGTATATTCAGGTTCCGTGACCAGCTTCAAGATTTCTGCAGGCTCAAAAAACGTTATCACCAGCGTCACTTCAACGTTTTGTCGGTGTGCCTCTTCAATAAGCCAATGGCCAGTCCACCCGTAGTTCTCTTCTAGCGAGCCGTCGCAGTTTGCTTCTGCTGAAAACAGCATCAAGTCGGTTAGGTACTCCAGCTTCACACAAGAATCGGGTTCCCAATGCGGCAAAAATCCCAATACCCGCGCCTTCGCCTTCGATTGTATAAATTTGTCGGCTGTCTCTTGGGCTAATGCGCTTTGGGGTCGACTTCCGATGGCGAATAACATTACGACAGGCAACCAATGCTTGACTAAGAGGTTACGGTTTTTGATACAACGTCGAACCGGCTGTGAGTTCTTGAAAATCTTCATGCTAACAAATCCAATCTTTACTTAAAAACATCAAGTTTGCTCGGCGTATGGTAATTCAATCAAGTTTACTCTTGCAATTAATTCTGCAAGTTGATTTTATTGGTAGCAGGCTGGATCATTCGATAGCGCACGCACAGCACAGGCATTCTCAGTAACTTCCTCGACTCGATCCTCCCACCATAAACGGTCTGTTCAAAGGAGCTCGCAAACATGTCGCTACGCACCCCGATTGCAATTGGCATATTACTTTGGGTCAGCGGGATAGCATCTTATGGGCAAACTGCTGAGAGCCTTGAGTCCCAGGCCGATGCGTTGCTTGCATCGAAGCTTTATGAACAAGCGATTCCGCTACTTGAGCAAGCGGTGGAGTCGAACCCCACTTCGCAGCGACTTGTCTCCAAACTGGGGCAGGCACTCTATCGCTCCGATCGATTCAGTGAGGCGATTGACCGATTCGATCAGGCCATTCCGTTGGATCGGTATTCCTATTGGGCTGCATACAGTCACTATTTTCAAGGGCGAGCATGCCAGCGTTTTGGTTGCCAAACGCAAGCCATTGATTCCGTTGCTGCACTTCGATCTCACTTTCCCGACTCGTTTTGGACCACTCACGCTGAGGTCATGTTGGCAGAGGTGACGGAAACCGGGGTTGATGATGCGATTGACTCTGAGGACCGGGAAGTTGCTGCAAATCAAGTTTACAAGTCGGCACTACGCTACGTCTCGCGTCGAGAGGATCAGGACGCATTTGCACTCCTGGATCAAATCATCGCAGAGTATCCGGATACAAGAACGGCACTGGCCGCTCGGGTCTCGAAGGGTAATCTCATCACCTTGGACAGCAACCGTATTGCCGAGGCTCTCGACGAGTTTCTGCCAGTTCTGGACTATCTGGATGTTGTGGCTCCGGAATCCAAGGTTGCTTACGAGGTTCAAAAATCCGTCGCGCACATCTATCAGCGGCTCGATATGCCGGAAGCTGCGAGAGATGCATTCTTGAGTGTCGCTGACCGATTGAGTAACCCAGCGACAAAAACCGAGGCGTTGTTTCAAGCGGTCGGTGCCCTCAACGAGAAGTTGCAGAAGGCGTACTACGTTGGCGTTCAAACGACCCAAGAAGAATGGATGGCTCTTCAACTCGAAGCCGCGCGAATTAAGGCACTCCCAACTGCGACGGAGTTTCACAAAGCACGATTGGACCTCATTGTTGCGGAAGCTTTTTACTGGCTGGGAATGCGCGATGAAGCCAATGCGGCAGCACTTGAACTCATTGACACCTATGATGGCCAAGAGTATCGCCACAGTGTGGCCACCGCCCATTTCATTGCAGGCGAAAGTTTCTTGCGAGACCGCGAATACGACAATGCCATGTATCACTTCGACTGGATTGTGGATGAGTTCGGCGATGAAGAAATCTGGGGTGGGTTGAAGAGACGTTACGCTAATCGTGATTCCAATCCTGCTGACCTCGCCCGGTTGCACATGGATATTTTTCATGCTCGACAGGGGCGTGGTGATTCAGACGACGAACTCTTTGATCTAACAGTGGAATACTTGGATCGATTTCCGAACTCCAAGTACACGGAGTTGATGCGCGGTTGGCATTATTTGTTTAGGAACAAACGACTTTATGATGAGTTGGAATCCGCCTCATCCAGTGAGTGAGTAGTTTTCTTCCCGACCTTATAACTGCCTGAATATCTAGAGTGCATAAAAAAAAAAAGCCATTGGAATGATTGACATGAAATCTATCGCAAGACTTTTAGCCCTCGGGTTCATTACGTTTGGTTCCCTCATTGTCGTCCCGCCTGCGCATGCTGGCGACCTGGGCCCGATTTGCGAGCAAGGTGAAGTAGAGATCGACGGTGTCAATCGATGCTATAACACCGAGGAGTGTATTTGTGAAACTTGGTGTTACTTGATTTCTCTTGGAATGGAATGCTGTGGCCCAGGCACGCACCCGAATGGGGAATCGGCGGGGAAAACCCCTTACAACCCAGATTCCAACGATTGTTGTAGTGGTGCTGTGATCCCGGAAGATTCTGTTTGTTGCGATGACAATGATAACTACGGTTACATTTATGGATGTCCGTCTGATGAAGAATGTTGTGATGGTCCAGCACCGAGTGGCCTCTGCATTGATTCAGACTACAAGTGCTGTGATTTTGGTGACGGGACGTCCGCTCCTGACGAAGGAAAGTGCTGCACAGACGGTCTGACGGGCGACGGTAACTATGTATGCACTAGCGCGGGCTCTAACTGCTGTCAGGGCAGCTGCTGTTCTGGAACGACGCCGCAGTGTTGTACAGACGACCCAGGCAATCCCTATTGCTGTGAAGCAACCGAATCCTGTTGCGGCGGAGATTGCTGCGATTCGGCAACGGAAGAGTGCAAGACCAATCCTGCAACCGGAGACAAAGAATGCTGCCCAACCGGTTCAACTTATTGTATTAGCACGAACGGTGCGCACGAAGAAGTGGCCACCTGTTGTTCCGGCGAATGCATCGGTCCCGAGAACGACGAACAGTGCTGCACGTCAGGGAGCCCACCCTGTTGTGAAGACAGTTGTAATCCTGACGATGACGAGGATGTCGATCGCCCGCGTATAAGAAGGCGGAGATATCCGCGAAGGTCAAGCGGATCACCTTGGGGTGGTGGTTTTTACTATGGCGGCGGCCCCAACGGTCCGTACATGTACGGACCGTACCCTCCCGCTCCGCCGTGTAATCCCGGTCCGGGAGAGGCGGATTCTTCCACAGGTCCCGGAGTGCATGCTGACATAACAACAGGAAACATTTGGACGGATATTCCGATTCTTGGAACATTTGCCAATGAACGCGTCGATTTAGATCTTTATCTCCGCTACGAAACCATGTGGCTCAATCGGGTCGGACCGTTGGGCCCAGGATGGACGCATCCGTACGCCGATACTTTTGGCCAGAGTGAAAACGACTCGGTGCGGTTCATCGGAACTCCTGTAAACGAAAAGTGGCATTGTCCGACTTGCTTCCCGCTTTACCCCTTCAATCCTGGCGGGACCGGGGCAACTGCGTGCGCGGCCGTGACCGGCTGCCAGCCTGACATGGCATCATGCAGTTGTTCGCATTACGAAGATGCCTATTTCGCGGTCGAAGCGATGCTGTTTCGAGATGATGACGGTCGATTCATGAAATTCTATGGCGACCACTCGGAGAATCCGCCCTCGGTTTGTTCTGATCCAAACTACTCCATCACGTGGGATCGCTACGAGACCGACCTAAATGGGGTAACGGACTACAAGTTCACGGTATTCAAGACTTTTCCAAACAATCGCCAAAGTCAAACATTCGTCGCAACCTACGAGATGGGCGAAGGTATTACGCGCAAAGACCACCGCGGACGCGAAACGACCATCTCGCTGCTGAATCCGTCGAATCACACGGTTACGGTGACGAGTCCATTCGGTAAGCAGATACGGTTCGTTTTCAATACTGCCCACACGCGTATCGAGAAAATCATTCACCCAGACAGCGTGTTGCTGCCCGGCGGGATCGAGAGTCGCGAAACCATCCTCACGTACGATCCCATCTCCTCAGGTGCCACACTGAAAACCATCACCGATTGGCAGCGGTTTGACGGACAACCGGCGATATCCACAACGATGTCCTTCGAATACGACGCCACGAATCGTCTGACCAAGGAAACGCTTCGCAACGGCAACTATTTCACGGTTGACTACGTGGACAGCAGCGGCGGATCGTCACGCGAGATCAAGGACGACGAAGGTGACCGAATTGTCAAGCTTGAGACACCGGGGTTCTTCCCGACGAATGCAGGAGGATCGGTCAGCACCAAGACGCTCACGCTCACCGATGGCGCAGGGAAGCAATGGCTGTACACACGCGACTCGAAAGCGCGAATCACCGAAATCGAAGATACTGACGGTGAATCGATTGTCTATGAATACGGCACGAGCGGCAACGGTGAGGATCGGTTGGTCAAGGTCACAGATCGGCTCCTTCGTGAGAGCGAGTACGAGTACGATGCCGACGGCAACATGACCAAGTTTATCGATCCAGATGACAACGAAACGCTGTACGAATACAACAGCACAGCCGCCGAGGTCGCACCCACGAAAATCACCTATCCGGGCAACAAGGTCCACACTTACGTTTATGACTCGACATCCGGCGAATTGATCGAGTGGTACGACGCGATCGACGAGGAAGATCCGGGCCAAAGCATCACCGACAAATACACCGAATACGAGTTCTCGTCCGCGACGGGCAAGTTCGCCTGGCGAAAGATCGTTGACCGTCGGGGCAACGTGACTAAACGTGAATTCGATGCGACGACCGGTGCATTGACGAAAGAGACCATCGCAGATGGCACGTTGAATCTCGTCCGCGAGTTTGAAACAAACGCCACAGGCCGCGTCACCAAGGAAACGATTCATCGCGGCGACATGAACACCATCACCGAGTTTGAGTACGACCTTGTGGGGCGGCTGACGAAGAAGATCGTCGATCCGGGAAGCGGAAAACTCGATTTGGCCACCGCGATGGAATACGACGGTCATGGCAATCTGACGAAAGTCACCAATCCCAAGAGTGAAGTTGTCGAGTTCGAGTACAACAACCAGAACATGCTCACCAAGACGATTGTCGATCCGGGAACTGGAAATCTTGAACTGACCACCACCTGGACGCTCGACGGCAACGGTCAGCCGACGACCATCACGGACGCGAATTCCGATTCATCCACGTTGCATTACAACGATTTGGGACGGCTGGATTACGTCATTGATGCGGAAGGCGACAAGGAAACTTACGAGTACGACAAGGTCGGCAATCTTACCCGTCTTGAAAAATTCATTCAGGGTACATCCGGTGCATCCATCGTTACGAATTACGCCTATGACGCCCTTGATCGACTAACATCCCGGATCGTCGCCGACGGAACCGCCGACGAAGTCGAGACGACTTACGATTACGACGACACCAGCGGTTGCACTTGCGGGTCGGCGACCACCGGCGGTCAGCCGCACAAGATCACGCAGCTTCCGCAGAACACGGTCACCTACCTGCATTACGACGACATGCTCCGGTTGGTCAAGAGCGTGCGCGAAGTGGGCGGCAGCGGTGGGCCGGGCGGCGATGGCAATGATGCGGTCGCGGAGTTTGAATACGACGTTGAAGGCAATCTCACACGCGTCGAAGGCGCGGAAGATGAAGAGACGACGATCACGTACGACGACGCCAACCGCCGCAAGACCGTTACGCGCGTGCTGAACGGCACGAACGATCTTGTCACCACGTTCAACTATGACGGCGCGCACAACGTCACGTCGATCGACTCGCCCAACGGCAACGAGATTGAATTCGAATACGATGCCGCCCACCGGATGACCTTGGCCAATGACGATGTCGGCACGGTGATGATTCTGACTTACGATGCAGCTGGCAATGTCATCAAGCGGAAGGACGCGAACAACAATGAATGGCAGATGGACTTCGACGCGGCTGATCGGCTGGTCGAACTAAAAGACCCCATCATCGAAACTGGCACCGACAAGTTCACGACCTTTCAATACGACTCCGTCGGAAACGTGACGCTGGTCACCGATCCATCCGGTATCCAATCCAAAAACGAGTACGACAAGCTTAGTCGCCTTGTCAGGTCCATCGAGGATTCCGGCGGTGCCGACGAATCCGACACCGAGTTCGCCTACAACGCACTCGGTTTGCTCACGTCGCTCAAAGACAACGAAGACAACACCACCACATACACATATGACAATGCCGCCCGCGTCAAGACGGTGACCTATCCTGACTCAACCGGCGGCAGCGATCTGGTCACGCTTGGTTATGACCTGGCCAACAAGAAGATCACCCGCACCGATCAGAAAGGCGTTGTCGCGACGACGACGTTCAACGACCTCGGCCAATCCGTGTCCCGCGAATACAAGCAGGGCACGACGACGCTGCTGTCGGAGACTTTCACCTTCGACAAGTCCGGCCGCATGCTCACCGGCGAAAATGGCTTCGCCAAGATCACTACCACGTTCGACAATCTTGGCCGACTCGATCTGACCAAGCAAAAGTACCTGACCGAGAACAAGGAATTCACGACCGATCTGGCGTACACAGTCGGCACTTCGGGCAGCACGCGAACGCTGACGTATCACACGTCACGCACGATCACCGAAACGCTCGACAAGCGAGGCCGGTTGACCGACGTGACCGGTGGGACGGGCATCGGCGGCGGTTGGTCGTTCGATGCGGCGAATCGGCTGACGTCGGCAACGCTGGACAACAACGTCACCAGCACGTTCAGTTACGATTTGAAGAATCGGCTGACGGGCATCACGCATGCCAAGGATGTCAGCGGCGTCATCACGAAACTGTACGAAGTCGAGTACGGTTACGATGTTGACGACAATCGCCTCTTTACAGAAAACAAACTCCACACCGACCGCAGCGAGCTTTACGAATACGATCGGCGCCATCGATTGCGCAAGTTCCGACGCGGAACTTTGGGATCGGGAAACACGACGATAACAAAGCTGCCTCACGCGACCCTCCCGGCTCGCTATGGTTGGGGACTATCGGGATGGTTGGATTCGCGCGGTAACTGGGCGACTTGGGCTAAGGAAGTCGGTTCACCGCCATTCATCAAGCGCCAGTCACGGACGCACAACGGGGCCAACGAGATTCAGGTCATCGACCCCGATGTCCTCAATGGTCTCACCACAGATCAGGTGACGGTAACGGTCGATGCGAATGGCAATCTCACGACCGATCCACTGGCTCCGAATGTCGGCACGGCGGCGGCTGGCCAGAAATACGTCTATGATGCGGCGAATCGCGTCACGGAAATCTGGCGGACGAACGTCGCGAGCAACCCCAGTGACGATGAATTACTCCTTGAAATCGAGTACGACGCGCTGAGTCGGCGGGTACAGACAAAGGAGTGGATCGATCCGACCGACGGCACCGCACTGACCACACCTAATACCACGTGGCACATCTATGCCGGCTTGAACGTCGTCGAAGAATACGGCGTCACAAGTCCCGGCACCACGTCTGCGACGACCAATCTGCATCGCCAGTTCATCTGGGGCCAGGGATTCCCGGCTCCGGTGGCGATGATCGACAAGACCGATGCCGGTGACGTGACCGCTGCAACCGGCGACGAAGTCCTGCACTACATCCGCGACATCCTCGGCAGCGTGGTCGCGCTGACCGATTCGTCAGGCGATGTCGTCGAACGCTACGAGTACGACCCGTACGGCAACACGTACATCAGCGACGTAGACGGCACCGGCGATTACGACGACGCCACCTATCGCACATTCTCGCGATTCGGCAACCCGTGGATGTGGACTGGGCAACGCCATGATGCCACAACGGGGACGTATCACTTCTGGAATAGAACGCTTTCGCCCAACTTGGGCAGGTGGCTGCAGCGCGATCCACTTGGGTATGTCGACGGAGTGAGTCTCTACGAGTATGTTGGAAGTCGTCCAATTGAATTCCTGGATCCATTTGGACTATCGCGGCTTGAATTTGGATTTGGTCTCTACTATGGAGTCATTGGTGGAATTGGCGATGCCATAGGTTCTGCAGCAAGCGGGATCGCTGCGTTACCTGGTTCGGCACGCCAAATGGCTGGCCTCGCATGGGATCTATACTGGCATACTGAGGCAACCGCCAATCTGATCTATTCAAAGGCGTCAAGATTCGTACGCCATTTGAAAAACGAATTGGCGAACGGTGGCCTCAAAGACATCCTAAAGGAAGTGGATATCGAGGTTTACAGTTTGGCATACAACTGGAATTTCCTTGATGATGAGCAGAAGGGATATGCGGTTGCAAACGTCGTAACGAAGTATGGCTTGGCAGTCTTGATGCCTGGTGGTGTGGCCAAGATTGTCGATCATTTGAAATGGCTCAAGCGCTTGAAGCAAATTAAGCCCAAGCAAAAGAAGTGCCCAAAGAAGTCGAAGAATGCACCGCGGCAGACTGGTGCTGGGAGTGGAGATGCAGCAGATGACGCTTACGATGCAATCAGGGCCAGCAACACAGATGTAGATGCAATAGCAGGAAACACGGGAATAAGCCCTGAGAACATCCAAAGAGTCAAAGACCATATTTTTGACGAAGAGCATCTTCTTGATAGATACGTAGACTTGGGTGTGCCTGCGGAAATGGCAAGATTCGATAGCGACGTTAATATAGCTAGAGCTTGGCAGCGACTACAGAAGGGAGACCATACTCAAGCAGACATACAATTGTTACGCCATGAGATGGCCGAGGCAAATCGAATGAGTAAATGGGGTCCCGGATACAGCAAAGCTCACGACGCCGCAGAAAAGCGATATCCAGCGCCCAAGGGAGATGATTAGTGCAATTCGTAGAAGAACAATCTGTGTTTAAGGCAGCCCGAATCACTGGGCCAAAGCACAACTACCTCGGACTTGCGTTTCACCCCGACGACAAGGACATTGGATTTTTAGTTGAATCGTTGAAAGATGAACAAGGCGAGAGGGCACTAAGCGAAGAAGAAGTCTGTCAATATGTAGTTGCAGGTGTTTCCGCTGCGAATAAGAAACTGGGCACAAGGCACCGAGTACGATTAATACAGTACATACGTTCAGACTCACCCCCTGAATGTGTTTACGAAGAGATGGCCCGTAGCATCGTCATTAGAATGTCGACTCAAGACAATTTTGATAGCTAAGACATATCTCGAAACTATCTCTTCACGAATCCTGCTGCCATTGCAAAGACGGTGTTCTGGAAGAATGGAAAGACTGGTTGCGCAGACGCTCGTTGACTCATTCGAGCAAATTCATTCACCGTGGACCCAAAATGTAAACCACCCACCCTTTCAAATTCGGACATGATACGAAATTCTTTTCATGACGTAGATTCACGACCACCGTGTCGATCGTGCCGGTCGCAGGTAACCCCGCGCATGATATCAAGTTCACCATTTAGATGCGACACTAACGAATTCTGGCGGGCTGACGAGCGCGGGTGGCGAAGGCGTCAACGGGATCACGACGGACCAGGTGACGGTAACGGTCGATGCGAATGGCAACCAGCCGACCGAGATTACTCAATGATTTTCCTTCGCACACCCACCACATCCGTCTCTGCTTCCCCCAGTCCAAAACAGCCGCAATCGGCCGGATGGCATGCTCCCGAATGGGATCGCGACCTCGCGTCACTAGCGGCAGATGCAAGATGGCCTCCTGGATGTCGGGCGCGAGGTTGAGCAGGTTCATGATTTGGGTCACTCGTGCGCGACTGACGTGACCTAGCCGAGCCAGTTCAGCCTGATCGGTGATTTCACCGCGTGCGATGAGCCCATTGAATCGAATGGCCAAAGCCATGAGCCGCGAGATCCGAGGCACTCGACCATTGGGAATTGGCGGATCGTTGGACTTTCCCTCTCGAAT
>JANQQE010000004.1 GCA_028285105.1 Alphaproteobacteria bacterium | reverse complement strand
CGCTAGTAATCGCGTATCAGCCATGACGCGGTGAATGTGTTCCTGAGCCTTGTACACACCGCCCGTCAAGTCATGGAAGCTGGGAGCACCCGAAGTCCGCTTAGCTAACCTTTAGGAGGCGGCGGCCGACGGTGAGTTCGGTGACTGGGACTAAGTCGTAACAAGGTAGCCGTAGGGGAACCTGCGGCTGGATCACCTCCTTTCTAGAGGATTATCTAGACCGTTCATCTGCAGATTTCTGCTAATACGATGAATGTGAAAGTCAGCGCATAATCAACACGGTTCTCAAACATTCTGTTTGCAATCCGTGTGGAAGAATTCCAAAGCCTTAGGGCAATGGAACTTCCCGACAACCAATCAACCTGTTTGCAATATAAGCGGCACTCAGCCCATTAGGGGTGGGTGCCGTTTTTTTTGTTTCCGCCCTCGTGATTACCGTCGATCGTGGCGTGCGTTTGGTCCAAGCGGCATCAAGCCGTTTTGCACCAAAAGGGCATCGAATTGAAACCCCGCAACGAATGGGGTATAGATACAAACAGCACAAATCACACCGGGGGCGTAGCTCAGTTGGGAGAGCGTCGCGTTCGCAATGCGAAGGTCAGGGGTTCAAGTCCCCTCGTCTCCAGTTTTCACTTCTTGTTGGCAGTGTCAAGCAATCCGTTTGCATTAGGAGATCAATTGGTCTTGCGGAGGCTGCTAGAAAACGACAATGGATTGGTCTAAGGCTGTTGAGATGTTGCGCTCCGGCAAAGTCGATGATTGGAATTTATATCGGCGTCAAAACCCGAACTGGATTCCATGTATTTCCACAGATCGGCGTTGGGTGGATTTGTCGGGTGCCACACTGCTCGGGGTTGATTTCAGCAATGTTTCCCTTAGGCATGCACAACTGCACTTAGCAGACTTAGATAGGGCAGACTTGTCGGGTGGGGACCTAACTAATTGTGGCTTGGTAGACGTCACGTTTAGAGACGCTAATTTGAGATTAGCCAACCTTACCGCTGCAAAGCTTAGTGGTGCCAATTTCGTTCGAGCAAATCTTGACAACGCAAACTTGTTTTTGGCGGAACTTAATCAGGCGTCTCTAGAAGGCGCTCGTATGTCTTATGCCAATTTAAGAGGCGCTAAACTTGAACAAGCAAATCTATCCAAAGCAGTATTACGGCATTCGGACTTCACTCCACCAGGGGGCGAGGGTATAAATTGTGAAAATGGAGCAAGCCTCGTCGAGGCCAATTTGTCGTGGTGTGATTGTAGCGATGTTGATTTCACAGGTGCAAACCTTACGGGTGCCATTCTAGCTGGCACGGTTGTTCGCAATGCAAATCTAGATCGTGCAATGTTTGGATCAAATATCTTGAATTACTTGGACTTATCTAGTGCTAGGAATCTGGACAAAACACGTCACAGTCAACTCAGCAGTGTAGGGTTAGATACTCTCCTAATGTCGGCACAATGCCTCCCGATTGAGTTCCTTCAAGAGTGTGGTGTTCCAAATATCGTTATCGACTATATTCCCTCCCTCAATTCGGCTATAGAACCATTCGAATTCAGCTCATGTTTCATTTCGTATTCCCACAGAGATGAAGAATTTGCCAACACCTTGCACTCGAGAATGAGAAAGGAGCGCATGCGCGTTTGGTATGCTCCCCACAATATCCAGGCAGGCAAGAAACTTCATGAGCAGATAGACAATGCAATCCGCTTGCACGATAGAGTAATTCTGGTGCTTTCGCCTGAGAGTATGAGTAGTAATTGGGTGGAAATGGAAGTGCGGATAGCCCGCTCACGCGAACGACGAGAGAATCGCCGTATTCTGTTTCCGATTTCGATTACTGATTTCAAGAACATCAAGTCTTGGAAGCTTATCGACGCAGACGAGGGTCGTGACCTTGCGGCTGAAATTCGCGAATACTACATTTCGGATTTTTCGAATTGGCAGGTACAAAGTGATTTTGAGAAAGTATTCAAACGAATGCTCTCTGACTTAAAGACAGAATAGGCGTACTAGCAGATTGGTACAAGCAATTGTATTCCCTTGAGTGCGGGCAATGGGAGTTTCTGCACTTGCGGTTCGGCTTGCATAAAATCTATTGTTTAGCCAATACAACCTCTCAGCGGTGATTCCCCGGTGTATTCTGAGTGCAGACGCGATTGTTTCTCCTTTAAGAAGCAATTCTAGTCTGTGCATTCTTCGGACATGAAAGGCTAAAACGCCGGAATCGAATGTAATAGACTAGCCAAGGAATTAGATGAAGCCGCTTATGATATAAATATCAAGATGTCGTCCGGATTGATGTTCAGGCGACAGAGCAAGATGTTTGCCGGTGGGTTTCTAGTAGCTTGAACTACAGATTGATTGAACAGCTTCAAGATCCAAACAAGCATGGCCGTGGCGAAGATGCTAAAAGCAGCTCGTTCCTTGCGATCGATCGCGTGAAGTCAGTTTCCTAATACTGAGTTGAACTTGGTATTCGTTGACTTCATCAAAGAAGACGACCGGGGAGCCGAATCGGTTCCTCGGTCGTTTTATTGTATTGCTGCAATGGATTTGAAGCTTGGAAAATCGCCGGTTACATCTTCAATTCTCTGCATAGGAATGCGAGTTTGTCGGTGCTTTCTTCGATTCGCATGGTGGTTGGTTTGCCTGCACCGTGGCCGGCTCTTGTTTCTATGCGGATAAGGGTTGGGGCTTCGCCGGCTTGGGCGGCTTGGATGGCTGCGGCGAATTTGAAACTGTGGGCTGGCACTACTCGGTCGTCGTGATCGCCCGTTGTGATCATCGTAGCCGGGTAGCTGGTGCCTTCCTCTATATTGTGCAACGGTGAGTAGGCGTACAGCGCGTCGAATTCGTCCTTCTTATCCACCGAACCATAGTCCGACATCCATGCCCAGCCGATCGTAAAGTCCTTAAACCGCAGCATGTCCAGCACGCCGACGGCTGGCAAGGCTGCGCCGAACAGGTCCGGGCGCTGCGTGATGCATGCACCGACGAGCAACCCGCCGTTGCTCCCGCCTGCGATCGCAAGTTTTTCTGGGCGCGTGTACTTTTTTTCAATCAGCCATTCGCCAGCCGCAATAAAGTCGTCGAAGACGTTTTGCTTTTGAAGCTTCGTACCGGCTTGGTGCCACTCGCGACCGTACTCGCCGCCACCGCGAATGTTGGCCACCGCATAAACACCGCCCATCTCCATCCACACCAGGTTGGTTACACTGAAACCGGGCGTAATCGGAATGTTGAAACCACCGTACCCATAAAGCAGCGTCGGGTTGTTACCGGTTTTCCAAAGTCCCTTCTTGTGCGTGATAAACATTGGCACGCGGGTTCCGTCTTTGCTGGTATAGAAAATCTGCTTGGTGACGAAGCGCGATGGATCGATATCAACATCGGGCTTGCGATAGAGCGTGCTGGTGTTAGATTCGAAATCGTAGCGGTAAATCGAACTGGGCGTGCTATAGCTGGAAAACGAATAGAACGTTTCGGTGTCGCTTCGTTTCCCGCCGAATCCGCCGGCGCTTCCGATGCCCGGCAATTCAATTTCACCGGCATCGGTTCCGTCGATGTTGTAGAGTCGCACCTGCGTGCGGGCGTCTTTGAGATAGCTCGCTACGAAGGTGTCGTTGATCAGGTTGACGCCGCGAAGCGTTTCTTCCGTTTCGGCAATGACTTCTTGCCAGTTGTTGCGGGCTGGGTTGCTGGTGTCGATGGCGATGACGCGACCCTTTGGTGCGTCGAGATCGGTGCGGAACCAGAAAACGGGTCCGTCGTTGTCGATGAAGGCGTATTGCGCTTCGAGTACGTCGATGAGCTTGACGACTTCTGAGCCAGGGACGCTCAAATCCTTGTAATACAGGCGATTCTTGCGCTCGGTGCCGAGACTGACGGAGATGATGAGGTAGCGGCCATCATCGGTGACGCCGCCCGAAAAGCCCCAGTCCTTGTGGTCGGGGCGTTCGTAGACCAACTTGTCGGCTGACTGCGGCGTGCCGAGTCGGTGGTAGTAGAGCTTGTTGTACTCGTTGACGCTGCGAAGGGCTGAGTTGCTCGACGGTGCGTCGTAACGCGAGTAATAGAATCCGGCACTGTCTTTGGTCCACGATGCACCTGAGAACTTGCTCCACTTGACGAGGTCGGGCAGGTCTTGACCGGTTGCGATTTCTCGGACACGCCATTCGATCCAATCGGACCCGCCTTCCGAGACCGAGTAGGCGACGTACTTCCCGTCGTCGCTGACTTCGTAATCCTTCATTGCGACGGTGCCATCTTCGGAGAAGGTGTTCGGGTCGATCAGCACGGTGGGTTCTTCGTCGAGATCACTCGTCATGTACAAGACAGAATGATTCTGCAAACCGTCGTTCTTGAAGAAGAAGTAACGGCCACCCTTCTTGTACGGCGTGCCATACTTCTCGTAGTTCCAAAGTTCGGTGAGACGCTTTTGAATTTTCTCGCGCTGCGGGATGCCTTCGAGGTAAGCGAAAGTAAGTTTGTTCTCGGCTTCAATCCATTCGCGCGATTCAGGTGCGTCGGGGTCTTCGAGCCAACGGTACGGATCGGGCACCTTCACACCGTGGTAGACATCAACGACATCGCCCTTGCGCGCATCGGGATACTCGAAGTTCCGTTTTTCCACGCAGCCAGCCGCCACCACGAATACCAAAGTGAGTAAACCCAATACGCGTTTCATGTGCGTCTCCAAAGTTGATGAGGAAATGTGTTTCTTATTGTGCGGGTCCGCCTGCCCGCGCGAATTGTGACCGTGGTATTGTGCTTTTTTGGGGTGGTGTCGCAAGTGTAGGGATTGCGCGAACGGGTGATTCGGCAGGTTGGTTTGTCGAAAGTTGTCGGTTGGCACGACCTGACTGAAAGTCAATGCAGCGGCCGCTGTGCGGATTGAGAAATCGGATCAATAACGCGGCGGTCCGCTGTGAGCTTAGGGAAAAATCTCCGTTTATTGGTTTCATATTTGGATTTGCATGTAAGGGCTTTGGTTTTCACCTTCATGGGAAATTGTCATGGATGACATTCGTGTTCGGCGTCCGGATCGGGATCAGCTTTTGATGCGGCCGGTGTATTGGGAGGGTTCGTGGCTGGCGGATCATGTCGCTCGGGCGATCTGGGCAATTGTCGTGCGGTTGGATTTGAGTGCGTTTCGGAATCGATCAAGGCCTGCGGTGAGCATGCTGGCCGGCCCACGACTGAGCCATGGTTGTTGTTGGTTTTGTGGTGGTACGCGACGAAGGAGGGAGTGGACAGCGGTCGCGAGTTGGCGCGCCTTTGTCAGTATCACGATGCGTGCCGCTGGCTTTGTGGTGACGTACCGGTGAATCATCACACGCTCAACGACTTTCGCGTGTCGAATGAAGCGGCATTGGATGCATTGATGACCCGGGTGTTCGTCGATGGCGCGAATGGATGCGGTCGCCAGCCGCAAAAGCAATCTACCGGCAACGTGCCGCAACGGTGGAGACGGTCAACGCGGAGGTGAAAGCGCATCGGGGTCTGAGTCAGTTCAGGGTTCGGGGCTCACCGAAAGCCAGATGTGTAACACTGAAGGTAGCGCTGACGTACAACTTGCTGCACTTTGGCGATCAACTGTTCGGCTGATAGCCACATAAGAATGACCGAATCGTGGCGAAACGTCGCCGGTCAACAAAATTAAGAATGAAACCCAAGGCCACGACGGGCGGCATAAGAAGAAACACCACTCCAAGAAACGATCAAGACAGAGAAATCGGTCCAAAGAGCAACAAGCAGTCCCCAGGCGGATTAATTCCGAAGCTTTGTGCGGACCATCTTCCTACATGAACGAATCCCAGGCCCTCAACGTCATTCCCGTGCATGCGGGATTGACGGGAATGCGCAAAATCAAATCCCACCAACACAGACTTCCTGCTACAATCGCAATCATCGTCGGTGAGCCAAAACTGATCGGTTCTTGGAGTGTAAAGGTGTCGGAAGCAACTTCGGATTCCAAGCAGCCGGACGCAAATTCAAAAGTCGCCTTGGCAGACCATGACGTGTTCTGCCATGAATGTGGATACAACCTGCGCGGAATTACTGAACCACGCTGCCCGGAATGCGGCAAGAAATCTCAGGCACTCATTGATGGTGAGTCATCCATTCCTTGGGTTCAACGCAAGAGAATTGGGCACCGCCGCGCGTTCTTTGCGACGGTGAAATTCGCGGCATTTAGCCCGCGCAAACTAGCCAAGAACGTACACCTGTCCATTGACCTGCGCGAAGCAAGAATGTTTCGAACTCGTGTAGTTCTTTTAGCGATCACACTGTTGGTGGGAATATCTTCTTGGCTATACTGTGAAAGAGCTAAACCACCGTTCGGCGCACCAGATTCCTATGAACTGCTGGAATTGATTCTACCCATTGTCTGCATTAACGTTCTCGCGCCTTTATTTTTCCTCATTATCACTGGGATTCCGAGTTGCTTTCTAGACTATCGCGACGTACCGATCGAAAAGAGAAACAGCGCAATATCGCTTAGTTATTACTGCACCGGTCCACTCATCTGGTGGCCTATACCTGTTTACTTACCCATACCGATATTGGTTGACAGTCACGCACTTGATGGCGTCAATGACGTTTTGGCGTTGGCAATAATGTTCCTAGCCGTCATCTGTCCGTTTACAATCACCGGAGTGTGGTGTCACTCTGTGCTTCGTATTGCCACCGAAATCATGGGGGTCAAACCACTGCGATTTGCGTGGTTGATTATTGGTTCGCACTTACTGTGGCTACTGACCGCCATTGTCGTATTCGGCTTGATCCCAATAACCGTTTTTTATCTATGGGTTTTGTTTGATGTGCTATCGTGACAAATCGCGGTGCGACCATCAGGGTTTGTTAGCCCGCAGCCGATCGCCATTAAGATAAAAAACCAAGTCGCCCTTGTTTCGATCAACTCTGCCCCCAAAATGAATTCCAGATTCCCCGCCATCGTCAATTAGATTAAGGCCTAAACTGTAGAGTCTTGCAGACCCGTTGTTTACCGTGTACCGGATAGGTAATGATTGAGGCGAGAACGGATCCAAAGGAATAGACGGCAGATACTTCGGCACCAGGTCATCGAGCTCATCGGGAAGCTGACCGTTTTCGAGTTCGTAAAGCCTCATTGCCAAGGTGATCGCTGCCATTCTTCGCTCGGCATGTAGGAAGAAGTTCAGCTGGACAAAGCGTGCAAACCTCGGAACCAGAAGGTTGGCAGGTAAGACTTCATTCAATTCACCCACCATGAAATCTTCGATATCTGGCGCACCCTTCCAAAAATCTGAATATGTAGATTCCTCCGCATTCTGCACCAGTGCGTTTTCATACTCGGTGGCCCTCGCTACGTTTAGTAGTGCCACGGGACGAAGGAATGGAACAAAGATTCTCTCCGCCTTTGGAGAGAGATTTCCCACATCTTGGCCCTTTGCCAAAGCCTGTCCGCACTCAATCATGAATGCTCGGTCCATCGCGAGGGTAGCCCGCAATGCATTCTTCCAAGGCTCATCTTCCAATAGCTCAAATATGAACTCCTCGATTTGTTCATTGGAGACCGCTCCCCGATGACTGCCGTCCGGCGACGAAGCGATCTTGAGTCCATCAGCGAATCGTTCAACACACGTCGGCGTTCGAGCTGCGATCGAAACGCCCGTCAACTCCATGACCATCGAACCGGGGCCGACGAGGCGGTGTTTTCCCAGACGAAACATCGCCCGAAGCAATCCGATGGCTTCTTCATGGTCCCCCCGGTCAAACTTGTCAATCGCTGCAATCGCCAAGAGGCTCCCTAGATCTTTCGACAATCCCGCATCCGGAAACATCAAGTCGAGAATCGTCGCTCCACCTGATAATTGCCAGTCTAATCTCTCGAGTTTCGCGGCCTTGCTAAGCTGCTTGAGTGTCGATTGGTTGGCTTGCAATAGAACGGTTACTTCGTCCCCATAATTGTGATCGGGGCCCATGACCACCGCGTCGAACAATGCTCTTATCGTCAGCGCAGGCTCGAACTCACGCGGCCAGACGAATGCGTATTCAGCTTTGAGATAACCGATGGCCGCGTTTTCTTCGTTTGGAATATCTTCTGAAACGTTGAAGTCATCGGCAAGCAGCGGTTCGCCAGCCTTACGGTACGACGCAGTCAAGCTATCGAGTCGGTGTTGCGCAACAATTGTTGCTGTACCCCAAAGCGCTGGGACCAAAAGTACGAGTCCTACCGAACTCCACGCAATCCGCTTCGTCCACTTGAAACGTGGCGGATTGTAGTCGAATTGATTAGTGGGCACGCGAGTCATGCTATCGTTAGTTTATGACCGCGCGCTTCAGATTGAAATGTTATTGGCGAAATAGCTTGTGCGGCGCGGCAAGCCGCACCTTGCGTCGAGATTCGCTATTCCTAGTCGCCGGTCACGAACGGACCGCCGATGAGTTCGTGGACTTCGATTGGGGCGCGGACCACGATCATTCGATTCCAGGCTCGTATGGTGTTGCGTCCGCCGCCGATGGCACCTTCAGCCCAGCCGTCTGGCTCGATGGTGCTGCGGATCAAATCGACGATATCTTCCATGCGCTCTTCCAGTGACTTGCCTTCTTCATCTTCGCCTTCCGAATCGCCGCCGTCACTGAACACTTGTCCACCGCCACCGAATCCGCCCCCGCCAAGACCGCCGCCACCGCCTCCGCCGAATCCACCGCCGCCACCGATACCGCCACCACCTCCACCAATACCGCCTCCTGCGCCGCCGCCTCCACCGCCAAAGCCACCACCAGCTCCACCTCCGCCGGCACCACCACCGCCTCCGCCGCCACCTCCGGCGACGTCAATGCTGGGGCCTTTGAAGTCCGGAATCTGGAAGATCAAATCGCTGACGTCGTAAGCGCGGACATAGAGCTTTCGATTGAAATCGGCACGGGTCGAAATCTTGATCGAATTGCCCTCGCCGCGAAAACGCAGTTCGCTGTCGTACGAGACCTGGTTCAACACCTCATCGAGAATCTGACCGACGCGTGCATTTCGGAATTTTAGAGTCACCGGCGTATCGGCATCGATTCCCTGCGCTTCAAGCGCCCGCCAAACCACGATGACATTCGTCTTGGGCCCTTGCTCGCGCAACCACTCGATGACAGTCTCGAGCGGCACATCGTCCCATTCGACGGAATCGATTCGCTTGTTCAAAGTGGCGACGGCTGGTGCGACGCGCCGTGACAATTCGCGCGATCCATCGAAGTTTCGCCGTGCACCGGGAAGCAAGGGATTGCTCACCGAATAACGACTGGCCTTCGCGGCTTGCTTTCCTTCCTGGGTTTGGTCGCTATTGGAATTCGCAGAAGTGCTTTGCGCCGTCGCTTGCGCGGTGGCCAACATCATCAACGCAACCGCCATCAAATTCGTCACGCAGATCTTCGCTAATCGACGCATGCCATTTCTCCAAAAGGAAGGAATTTTTCAACCAAATCATAACGCTGAGGGATGCTATCAGAACAGGTGTTTTCAAATGAGTCGCCGACATTGGCCACAAAGAATTCAACTCGATTCGGTGACGAACTGCCGCTCAAGTTTGACGCAGTCCGCGCCCGGGAAATCAATCTACTATGAATAATAGTAATTCATCGGCGATTCGTGAGCAAGCGTTGAATATTTGGCAGCGGTGCAATTCCGTTAATTTTGACACGGCATTCCAGAGGCACTGCAACCACAAACGCAACAACGTAATGAGCCAGCAGAATCCGATAGGACGGCATTGCCGGTAGGGGTGCAATGACAGCAGACAGGATCGGGCAAACTCCCCATTCGGCCTCACAATCGCCGGTTAGCGGACTTGACATTGCCGATCTGACTGACCAGAATCAAAATGGTTTTGAGCCGATTTTTGGTTGGTGTTGGCCATATCGGTCTGGCATATAGCAGTGGCGTCATCTGCTTCCGAGGCTGTAGCCCTGATCCCGTTGGGACCAAACGGGCAGTTGAAGCCAGACTGAATGCCACCAAGGTTTGTCTTTGCTGGCAGTTGCATACCGAATTCAGGTATGGCGAACCTGAAGTGATCGCATTGTGGCCGGTGATTTTGAAACCGGTATGGCAGTGGCTGCGGACTTCGGGAGTAAATTTGACCCACTTACTGGTCCATCCCCCATGGATCGGTAACCCCCCAAGGCCCGGCCCACCCCGCCGGGCCTAGTTTTTTGCGCATGCGGGTTTCCCGAGCAGGCAGGCCCGAAATCTTCGGGTCAGCCAGGCAATTCGCTGATCGAAACGAAAGCACCAAAGACCACCAGCGCAACAATCCGTTGAAGACTTGGGCGGTGAAGGCTAATATCCACTGTGGGATATTGAGTCGTTTATTGCCTTGGATCGAACAACACATTCATCCAAGTGAATTGAAAGGTTTTGGTTATGGGTATTTCGTTAAGCGCGTCAGCCGCACGGGAAGTCAACACGATCGTCACGCAGCAACTGGACCGACTCAAGACGGAACACGCCGAAGGCGAAAAGCCCGTCGAAGAGTTGTTCCTTCGCGTTGGTGTCAAGGGTGGCGGTTGCAGCGGGTTTAATTACACGCTCGATCTGACCGACCAAAGCAACGACGAAGATGAAGTCTTTGAACACGAAGGCATCAAGATCGTCTGCGACCCGCGCAGCTACCTCTATCTAAACGGAGTTGCGATCGACTTTCGCGACGAAATGATGGGCCGCGGGTTCGTATTCACCAACCCCAATGCCACCAGCACATGCGGCTGCGGCAGCAGTTTCACGCCGTAACGATTCGAAACACAACGATAACGAGTCACGATTTCAAAACATCGAACACGCTTCTCGCGAGAGTGATGAAGCGTGTTTTCTTGCGCATGCCCCGAATGGTAAGCGTCGATCGAATTTAGCCCGCAAACCAAACGAGTTTGATTTGCGCCGAGTTGTTTCGCACCTCTTGCTTCAATCGGCAAGTTTTGAACTCGGTGCAGGCGATTTCCGTGCCAGTAATTGACACTAAGCGTGGATGCTCATTCAAGACAGACAAGTATGATAAGTTCCATAGATGGAATGAGTTTGCAGACAACGTCTATTCAAACGCGCTCCCGGTGCAGTCGAAGAAGTTTCCGGTGCCCGTGTACGAAATCTGTCCGGCGAATGGGTTCTCAGAATCGAACTCCTCGTCGACGAATGGACAGCCGCCGAATACGTCTGTCCCCAGACTGTTCTGCGCCGCAACGAATAAAGAATCGTTCTGAAAAAACCGCGTAGTCACAATTCTTGAGGCACCCGGTTCCAATCGGTTGCTTGGGGCGCGGGCTTCATTATTTAGGAGAATGTGAATCGGTTCGTTTGAATCGTTAAAGAATTCCAGTTCAATCGTGTCCTGGGCGAGTCCTTCAATGTCGCAGCCCACAATTCCGATCAGGCAGATGGCAAGGGTAGTGATGAACGAAAAGGCATCGCGATGGCGCATGGCAACTCCTTCATTTCCAATAGAATCGTTCCAAGAGGCTCCAGCAACTCTGTCAAAAGGCCCAAACATCCGGCAATTGATTTGATCGCTTCAGTCTAATCGACCGGATAAGCGCTCGTCCAGCCGGGAACATTCATTTCCGGATTTGCGAAGGGCGGGAGTTGCTGGTGCTTGGCTGCGATGCAGGCTTTCTTGGAGCCCGATTGGCAGGCCTTTTCCATGAATTGGCGTGCTCGGGTTGGGTTCGTTTCAACACCGCTCCCGGTTTCGTGCATGTATGCTAGGTACCAGCAACTCTCGGCGTCGCCCAGTTGGCAGGCGCGTTCGAGTGTGGGTGCGATCTCGCCGAGATCGTGGCCTGATTCTCCTCTTAGGATGATGCGGGCGATGCCTTTGACGGCGTAGAGATTGCCCAGTCCGCAGCGACCATAAAGTTCGATGGCTCGCTGGGAACTCCTCTCGCGGCTTTTGCCCGATTCGAATGCGTTGCCCAGCAGGTAGCATGACGTTGATTCGGCCATTGCGTTGCATGATTCTTCTAGACGATCGAACGCGTAGGTCACATCTTCGTCGGAGAGGCGTTGGCGCAGGAACAGGTATTGAATCGCGACATTGGCGCAGCCGTCGATGCTTCCTAGTTCGCAAGCTTGGTTGAAGTAATGGAGGGCTTTGGCGTCATTGCGTTCGACTTCCGGCACGCTGCCATCGACGCAAACCAAGCCGAGTTCGTTGTAAGCTTCGGCAGACCCGCTGCCTCTTGCCAGAGCGCCGACGGCCATCACCATGCTGTGGCCAGCGTTCGGTTTGCCTTCGGCGACTGCGCGCTTCCAGAACAGAATCGTTTCGCCGACGGTCTTGTTTTCAGGAAGCGGGTCGTGGATGAACCCGGACTTCCACATGCCGGCAAAGAGAGCAACCCAAACGGTCATGTGGGTAAGATTCATGCGAAATGCCGACATGCACATTTCCCATTTGAAGTTTAATCGACCGACGACGCCTGCGCTGCAGACGCGATCGATCAATGGTACGCACAGGTTCAAAATTGGTACGGGCAGGAGTTTGTCCCAGAACACCGCAACCTCGCACATGTCGAGTACGCGGAACAGTGCGCAGAATCCGAGTCCGTAGAGCACGCCAAACAGCGTGCGTCCGAGGTTGGTGCGCGGCGAGGTGGCTGGGTCGGTTACGAGCAGGTGCAATCCGAGAAAAATCGGCGCGATGATGTTGGCCGTTACAAAGTATGGCAGGTCGGTGATGCCGGTGTAGATGAGGTTGAAGATCAGCAGCGTCGCGGTGGCTGCAAGCGTCATCAACGTGACGTGAAACAGATACTGCACCACGAGTCCGCCGAGGAAAATCACGAGCAGCATATAAGGCGTCTCAAACGACGCAGCGATCTCGCGCCCCCAGGTTAGGTCGTTCGACGTGCCGGTGGTCAGCAGCACGATCGCGAACATCGACTGGGCAAATGCCGATGGATTGAAGATGTGGCGACGCTGACCTTCGCGGTTCCAGGTGATGAATTGCTTGGCCAATGCGCCGGTCGTCAGTAGAAGGAACTGGAAAATGTACCAATCGTGCTTGAACCAAAGGAGCAGGTTGGTGCTGATGACGATGGGCAGCGGCCCGAACCCGAAGCGCCACACGCGCCCGCGCGACCATGCAAGCAGTGCGTCGAGTGTGTAGAAGAAAACAAGCTGCGCGGCGATCAGTGGCAGTTCGGCATAGGCACGTGGCCAATACCATCCCCAATAAAGCAGAATAACAATCTGCACTGCGGCCTGAACGTAGTGCGGTTTGGCGATGACGACTTCAACCTTGAACGCGCCAACAGATCGACGCCGAGATGAAGAAAGGATCGCCCACCAAGCACCCAAACCAATCGTGGAACTAACAATCGAGTAGAAAAGATTTGAATTCGCGCGAGCGGCTGGCATAAACGCGAAGCCGAACAATCCCAAAATCAATAGCGCCGGAAGCACTGACAGACGCGATCTGCCGGTGTCTTGGGTTTGTGCCGAATGCGCTGGGATGTTGTGGGCTGGACCCGCCATTTGCGATTCCGAAATCAATGAGCAGTTGCGCCCATGTTATCGCCGAAGGGGCATTTGTTCGCAAAGTTGGGGACTGAGACTTTCAGGTGTATTTGGTGGCTCGAGAACCGTCAGTCCCCCACCCTTCCGCTTCGCTCAAGGATGGGGCACCATGCGTCAGTTTTCTTCACATTCCAACTCGGTGATGCCGCGCGGAGTACTCGATCCGTTCTAGCGATGCAAAATCGTCGTGTGGCCGTATTCATCCACATAGCAGCCGAGTGTTCCGGGAACGCACGCAATAAGCATCGCGTTGCCGGAAATGTACTCATTGAACACGGTTGCAAGGGGGAGTTCATTTCCGTCGTGAGTGGCGTCGGTTGAGATGACGTAGCACGAATTTGGGGCCCCCATCGATTTCAATTCTTCTACAATCGGTGAATTCGACTGCGGTTCGAACGCAACATCAGGATCGATATCTTTGCAATGATAAAGCTGGTCTAGTAGCCGTTGGCGACGCTTTGTGTCTGGCAGCATGAACAGGTATCGCTCACGGCGATTCGGCGCGATGAAAGCGTTTACGAAGCTCGTCTCTTGTTGAGCGTCCATCGATACGCCGCAGTCCTAAATGGTGCGGCATGCCGCACTCTACGCTCCTGCCGTCATGCCTATTTGGGCGTTCATGAATGACTCGAGGTCTTCTTCGTTTACGGCTGGTTCACCTGGGCTGACGTTGCCTAGTTTTCCGATCGGCATCCAGCGTTCCAGCTCGTCGATCAGTTCGAAGAGGTGGTCGAACGAATCGACGATGAAGAGGAGCGGTTGATAGTGGTCGATCTCGAAGTATTGGTTGACGACCCATTCGAGTTGGAACGGGTAGCGCTGCACGCGCGGGGATTCGAGGCAGTATTCGAGTTCTCCGTGCGAGCTTAAGAGGCCGCTGCCGTACACGCACAGGTCGTTCTTCCCGCCGCCCGGTTTTCGCATCAGACCAAACTCGATGGTGAACCAGAAGAATCGAGCCATCGCCTTAATGACGCTTTCGAGTTTTTGGATGCGCACTTCGTGGTCTTTGATTTCGGCTGCGAAACCGGCGGCTGACCTTGCGACTTCGCCGAAACGGACGAGTACATCGGCAAACTGCTTATCTGTATGCATCGGCACGTGGCCGGCAACATCGTGGAAGATGTCGGGTTCGGGCAAGTAGTCGAGTTTGCTGCCGTCGCGGATGGTGATTGTCGTGGGGAATGCCCGCTCGCGCAACGAATCGAAAAAGTAATACGCCGGGATATAACCCGAAACCGCCCGCGCGCTGAACCCGCTCAATGGTTCGAGGAAGCGGTTGATTTCATCGAGATGCGGAATGTGATCCGGAGGCAATGCCAGTTTCTCAACGCCTTCGAGAAACTTCGGATGTGAGTACTTGTCCCACGTCGGGCGGATTTGTTGGTAGAGTCTTCGCCAGGTTTCCTGGTTCGCTTCGCTGTAGAGTTCGTACGGCTGCTCAATGAACCGTTTGCCGGCATTGCGGGCTTCTTCGATAAACGGCGCTTGCGTGGTGGTCAAACCTTCTCCTGGTTTGGACATTTGGCGTAGCCTTTCGGATTGATGATCGAAACAGACGATCGTTTCGGCGGACGTGTCAGTGGGTATGCCCGCCGGTTCAGCGTGATCGGACACGTTTGGACGCCGGATCGAAGCGCCCAAGTGCTGCTACAAAATCATATCCGGATTTGTGCCCTCGGCAAATCGAAGCGGTCGGTTGTTGTTGCGTATGAGTTACGACCCAGGCGGCCTATGGTCTGTAGTTTTTCTGGGTCCATCCCACCGTCGTCGGAAATAAATTCATCCTTCGCATGAATTGCCACAATGCGCCCGAAGATCACAGCCCCTGCGCCGGGTTGGTCGCCGAACTCGATGATGCGGTCGATTTTGCACTCGCAATTCACAGGCGACTCGGCGACGAGTGGCGGTCTGACGATGCTGGCTGGCATGGGGGTCAGGGCGCACTTTTCAAATTCATCGACATCGGGTGGGTAGGGGGCGCTGCTGTCGTTCATGGCGTCGGCGATGGATCGGGTCACCGTCGCGACGACGAATTCGCCGGTGGCTTGGATGTTGGCATGGGTGTCTTTCTTGCCGTGGTCGCGTTTGCGCGAAGGGCAGACCATCATCACAGGCGGGTTGGCAGACACCATGTTGAAGAAGCTGAATGGCGCGAGGTTGCGCACGCCATCTGCCGATATTGTTGACACCAACGCGATGGGGCGAGGGTTCACAAACGTGACAATGAGTTTGTAGATGTCCTGCCACGTTTTGTCGGTGTCGCCAAGATCGATGTACATTTCCGTTCCGATATTGCGCTTTAGTGTTTCACCCAAGTCAGGTGGTAGTCTTTGTCTTCGAGCGTGTCGGCGAACTTGGTTTTGATGAGCGGTTTGTAGGTATCGCACATGACGGCTAACTCGCTGGTTCGCTTGACGCCAATCGACGCTTCGTACGTTCCCGGGTGTGGTCCGTGGGGGATGCCCATCGGGTGGAGGCTGATGGATTCTGATTCGATGCCCTTGCGCGAAGTGAAGTTGCCCTCGACGTAGTAAAGAATTTCGTCCATGTCCACGCTGGCATGTCCGTATGGGCAGGGGATGGCTTTCTCGTGGAAATCGACAGCCCGCGGTACGAATGAACACACCACGAAGTTGTTGCCGGTAAACGTAATGTGAATGGTCGGCGGCAAATGGATCAAACCGGTCTTCGGTTGATAGTCGAGAATATTGAAAGCGACCGGATAAAGGAACCCGTCCCACCCTTCCAATTCGTAGGGCCAATGCTCGAAAGTGTGGGCAGAGAGTTTGTTGCCCAATTTCGTGATTTGCGGATACGGCGGTTTGCCGTGCTTGGCTTCATCGAATTTCAAAAGTTCTGTCGGCAGTCGAAAATCGCGATGCGTATACGGCGCATACATCGTGATCTGTCCGACTTCGTTACGGTATTCCTTCGGGATGCCGAGGAATTGGCTGCCCTCGAAAACGAGCATCGTTCCTTCGTTGCCGTCGAGGTGGATGCGATAGGGCGTGCCCTTGGGGATCATCAAATAGTCGTACTTGCGAAACGGGAGGATGCCGTAAACGCTTTCGACGTATCCACTTCCTTTTTTGACAAAGTACAGTTCATCGCCGTCGCCGTTGGAGAAGAAATTCTTTGGTGGTTCGGTCGGTTTGCAGATACCGATTTGAACATCGGCATTGACCATCATCGTCCGTCGACCGGTCAGAAAATCGCCGCCGGCTGGCATGTCCTGAGTCTTGACGTGACGTCGATGCAGCGGTTGATCTTCGACGAGTTCAAACGGGCAAAAGCCGTTGACGCTGACGGAATCGACGGCATTCTCGTCGGTGGGCGGAATCTTGAAATACAGAATTGAATACGCCCCTTCGAATCCGCGGCGGGTGACGCACTGTTCCATCAGCAACTTGCCCGAATCGTCATAGAACGCCGTGTGCGGTTTTGGAGGGACTTTGCCGAGTTGGTGACGTTGAATCATGGCAGATTCCTTTTGTTCAATCCTGTGGGCGACGAATTACTCGAACATCTCGCGTCACTTGCGAATCATATCGAACTTGAATCAATTCGACGATGGGCGCCGCATTCTTTTTCTCGTCTTCGATTACAATTCTTGCCAATCGGCTCGCCTTCGAGAAGATACTGCCAATGTCGAATCCGCCGACAACATCTCTGCTGGAGGCTCAGAGCAACAACAACCGTGTCATGCGAATGGGGCACTGGATACTCGTGGCGGTTGCGTTCGCCGCGGCTGTCGCGCTGAGCCTGGAGTACGGGTTTGACGAACCACCCGTTCCCAAAGCAGTGCTGCTAGTCGTTGAACTCATCGCGATTGCCGCGTACATATTCTCGATTATTCACGCATTTTGGACGGCATCTTCGTGGCGTGCAACACTGCGACGTCGTTGTCTGGACCTGCTTTTCCTGATGGCAGCCGGCTTGCTCCTGAGCTTTGAGTTTGGTCAAACCGGGCAGCCGCTTCTTCGACTTGGCACCGTTTACGTTGTGACGATTCAGGTCTTGCTGGTCGCGCGGATTCTAATTGGCGTGGTTCGGTGGAACCTTGAACTTTCGCAAAGGCAGTTACACCCCTCTCGCTGGGTAGTGGTGACGTTTGCGTCCGTCATATTGGCCGGTGGTTGCCTGCTGGCGCTGCCCAAAGCGATGACACCCAAAGCCCGTGTGAAAGTGTCGGAAGACATTCCCCGCCATCTTGTGGTGTCGCTGTTCACTTCGACGAGCGCTACGTGCGTGACCGGGCTCGCAATCTACGACACCGCCGCTGACTATTCTCGTTTCGGGCAGTTCATCATCCTGGGGCTGATTCAACTGGGCGGTCTCGGCATCATGATTTCATCGACGATGCTAGGATTGCTGATCGGCCGCAACCTTTCGCTCAAGCAGTCGCTCGTGCTCCAAAGCGACCTTCACCGAGAAACGGTTGGAAGCCTTCGCAGCGTCGGGCGATTCGTCATCATCACCACGGTTGTCCTCGAATGCATCGGCGCGGTGTTGTGCTATCCGATGTTCGCTGCCGAACTCGATGGCGTTGGGGATCGAGTTTTCTTTTCGGTGTTTCACGCCGTCAGCGCATTTTGCAATGCCGGGTTTGCCCTGCAATCCGACAGCTTCGTTTCGATGGGCGATTCGTGGGGCGTTTATGTTTCGATCATGCCGCTGATTGTGCTGGGTGGCCTGGGGTTTCCGGTGCTTCAGGATCTTTGGAGTCGGTGGGTTTCGCGATTCCGATCCGCGCGCTTGGCTGACGGGAACGAATCGATTTTCAAATGGGCCAAGCCAGCCCGACGGCGTCCGCCACGTTTGCGGTTGCATTCGCAAATCGTGCTTTGGTCGTCGCTGTTTTTGGTTGTAGTTCCGGCGATCATGTTTTTCGTGTTTGAGTCGCTCGAATGGAACGCTGCATCGCTTGGGCCCGATGCATCGCGCCCGACGGTTGGTGTGATGAAGGACATGGATTGGGTCGATCGGGCCAAAGGGTCGTTTTTTCAATCGGTAACTGCACGCACGGCTGGCTTCAATACGGTGGCGATCGATGCGGAGGCGCTCTCGCCCGGTAGTCGATTCTTGTTGATGATGCTGATGTTCGTGGGCGGTTCTCCGGCATCGACGGCTGGCGGCGTCAAGACGGTGACAGTAGGGATTCTCGTGTTGGGGTTGCTTTCGACCTTGCGGAAGCGCGATCGGATTGAATTGTTTGGCCGGACGATTCCGCGCGACTTGGTCGAACGCGCGGGCGTGCTGGTCGTGTTGATGTTTACGTTGATTTCGACCGTTGTGCTGACTCTCTCTCTGACGGAATCTGCGCCGCTTCGCGATATTTTATTCGAATCAGTGTCAGCTTGTGGCACTGTGGGATTGTCGTGCGGATTGACCGCGAAGTTGACGGTACCAGGGCAGTTCATCATCATGTTGGGGATGTTTGCGGGAAGGCTCGGACCGTTGACGCTGATGGTTGCCCTCGCCGACAAAGCCAACCCAATGCCCTACGAATATCCGGAAGAACGCGTTACGATCGGTTGATCGACGCCTTGTTGTTTGATGCTAATTCGATGACGATAGGAAACACATGAGACGATTCGCAGTCATTGGCTTGGGGCGATTCGGTGAGCATCTTGCGCGTGCATTGGCCGAAGCAGGCGATGATGTCATTGCCATCGATCGACAAACGGCATACGTCGATCGGGTACGCGACGATGTGACACTCGCGGTGCGAATGGATTCGACGGACAGCGCCGCGCTCGTTGCTCAGGGCATCGCCGAGGTGGATGCAGCCATCGTGACCATCGGTGAAGCGTTCGAGTCGTCGGTGTTGACCGTCGTAACGCTCAAGGAACTTGGCGTTCCGCGAATCATTGCAAGGGCGATGACCGATCTTCAAGGCAAAATTCTTCGCAAGGTGGGCGCCGACGAAATTGCTTCTGCCGAGCAGGAATCCGCAATGCGTTGGGCCCACCGGTTGGCATTGCCCAATCTGTCGCAATACATCGAACTCGAATCGGATCACAGCCTCGTCTACATCGCTGCTCCCTCGGCGTTTGTCGGAAAATCGCTGCTGGAATTGCGTCTCCGCGTCGATCACGAGGTCAACCTCGTCGCCATTCGCCGCGAGCGCTTCACCAAAAGCGCGGGCGACGAAACAACCGCCCAGAGAACCATCATCGTTCCCACTGCCGACACAAAAATCGAAAGCGGTGACGTACTCATCGTGGTCGGCCATAACGATGCGTTGTCGAAACTTCCGCAGGACTGACGCTCGTCTACTTCGGAATTGATTCGAGAATAATGGCGGCAGCGCGCTCGATGTCGTCTCTTGTAATGTGCAGATGCGTGACGGCGCGGAGGCGCTGGGGGCCAAGGGCCAGCATTCTGACGTTGTTTCTTAGCAGCTTCGCTTCCATCTCTGGTGCGGTTCCGGCGTTTTCTTCCAAGTCAAAATACACGATGTTGGTTTCGCACGGATCGACTTTGATTCTTGGGTTTTCTGACAAACGCCTGGCCAGTGTTGCTGCGTTTTCGTGGTCTACCTTGAGGCGATCGACATGGTGGTCGAGGGCGTGGTTGGCCGCGGCGGCTAGGATGCCGGACTGGCGCATGGCCCCGCCGAACATTTTTCTGAAGCGTCTTGCCCGGTCGATGAATGTCATGTCTCCGGCGACGGCTGACCCTACTGGTGCGCCGAGTCCTTTTGAAAAACAGATCGTTGCCGAGTCGAAGTGCTTGGCGTAGTCCTTGACGTTTGTTCCTGAAGCGACGCAGGCGTTCATGATTCGTGCGCCGTCGAGGTGCATCTTCAATCCGAGTTCGCGGGCGGTTCGGCTGACGTCTGCGATTTGCGATTCGCTCCAGACGGAACCACCGCCGCGGTTCTGCGTATTTTCGATGACGCACAGGCGGCTTATGGGAAAATGTTGATCGACCGGGCGAAGGGCGGCGCGAACGTCGTCGGATGTGAACATACCGCGGTCGCCGTCGAGCAGTCGCATCGAACATCCGCTAATGGCCGCGGGGGCGCCAGCTTCGTAAAGGTAAATGTGGCTCAGGTGGTGGCAGATGATTTCATCGCCTGGTTCGGTGTGGCTGCGGATGGCGATCTGGTTGGCCATTGTGCCGGATGGGACGAAGAGTGCGGCTTCCATGCCGAACAAGTCGGCAACCCGATCCTGAAGAGCGTTGACCGTCGGGTCGTCGCTAAAAATATCGTCGCCCAAGGGCGCGCTCATCATCGCTTCACGCATTGCATCGGTCGGTTGGGTTACGGTGTCGCTGCGTAAATCGATGATTGGACCATCGGATTC
This sequence comes from Alphaproteobacteria bacterium, assembly GCA_028285105.1. Taxonomy (GTDB): domain Bacteria; phylum Planctomycetota; class Phycisphaerae; order UBA1845; family UBA1845; genus UBA1845. The sequence goes on along the minus strand of JANQQE010000004.1, from coordinate 151,068 downwards.
GGGTTGGTTGGGCATCGTTGGGGTTCCGGTTGATTTAATGGCATATGCATCGCCGCCTCCATGAAAGCAGCCAGCCGCTATGCTAATGCAATGGCAGGAAAGAAGTTAGGGAATCGCCGCGCCCATGTCGAGACGGACTGGAGTTTGTGTAAGTATCTATCCGATAAGAGTTTGTGTCGATTGAAAGAAAGGATCAAAATCGCCCTTCGACTGAAACCGACGTCGAAAATCGTGGTATAAATCGATGCGCACAATGTGCGCTTTGGGCGTCATTTCCCAATCTTGGCGTATGATGATTGAGTGGTTTCAAGGCAGCAGAAAATTCAGCCAACCAACGAGTTGGGTTGGTATAGCAACACAGGCAGGAACATCGCGTGACAATCGCATCCATTCTCGTAAAGCACGGAAAGATCACGGACGAACAGCGCGCCGAAGCCGAGAAAGCTGGCGCTACCGAGAGCGTCCCTGTTGAAAAGAAACTTGTCGATCTCGGGTTCGCTACTGAGATTGAAGTCATCGAGGCGCGCGGTGAACAACTTTCCATTCCGTTCGTTGACCTCACCAAAATCAAAGTCGATCGCGAACTCTTAAAGGTTGTCCCTTCGCGAACGGTTCACCGCTACAACCTGTTTCCGATCGATCGCAAGAACGGCGCGATCCGCTTGGCGACATCGAATCCCTTTGACCTCTACGCCTTTGACGAACTGCGTATGCTGACCGGTTGCAAGGTCGAACCAGTACTCGCATCCGAAGCCGACATCCTCCGCGTGATTCGCGAACACTATGGAGTCGGTGGACAAACCGTTGAAGAGATGATCGGGATCGACGAAGTGGAAGTCGTCTCCGATGTCGATGAAGAATCGGGCGATATTCTAGAAGCCGCCCAGGAAGCGACGGTCGTCAAACTTGTCAACGAAATTCTCGTCGAGGCCATCCGCGATCGGGCGAGCGACATTCACATCGAACCGTTCGAAAACGATTTGCGCATCCGCTATCGCATCGACGGTGTGCTGCACACGACGCACGTTCCCCCTGAAATACGGCGTTTTCAGAACGCGATCATCAGTCGCATCAAGATTCTTTCGAACTTGAATATCGCTGAAAAACGTCTGCCGCAGGACGGTGGTTTCCGCATCCGGGCGCAGAATCGCGACATCGACCTGCGTGTCAGTATCATTCCCGCCGCCCACGGTGAGGGTGTCGTCATGCGTATCCTCGACAAGCAATCGGTGCTGCTGAGCATGAGCGACTTGGGGATGGGTGACGAAGTTTTCAACGCATGGAAAGAAATCATCACCATGCCGCACGGGATCATTCTCGTGACCGGTCCGACGGGTAGTGGTAAGACGACGTCGCTGTATGCAGCCCTCAACAGCATTAAGAGTGATGCAGTCAAAATTCTCACTGTTGAAGATCCGGTTGAGTATTTCATTGACGGTATCAACCAGGTGCAAATGAAACCTGCGATCGGTCTGACGTTTGCGTCAGGCTTGCGGGCGTTCTTGCGACACGACCCCGACGTTATCCTCGTCGGCGAAATTCGTGACAAGGAGACCGCCGAGGTGGCGATCAACGCATCGCTTACCGGTCACCTTGTGTTCAGTACGCTTCACACCAACGACTCAGCCAGCGCCGCAACGCGACTGTTGGACATGGGCGTTGAGGCATTTTTGGTCAGTAGTTCGGTGGAGGGCGTGTTGGCCCAGCGACTGGTGCGGCGCATCTGCTCGAAGTGTGCTGAGGAGTACACGCCGGAACCATCAGAAGTGCCAAACGATTTTGAATTGCCATCGAGTGGAAAGATCATGCGCGGGGCTGGTTGTCGGGACTGTCGCGAAACCGGATTCGCCGGACGGGTGGGTATTTATGAATTCCTGCGCATGACGGACGAAATCCGCGAAGTCATCATTCAGCGCGGAACGGCAGGCGAGTTGCTGAAGGTCGCACGGGACGGTGGCTTCCGAGCCATGCGTGAGGACGGCTGGGACAAGGTGCGCGAAGGCAAAACCTCCATCAGCGAAGTACTCCGCGTATCCAAAGTCTAAACACATACCCCGCAAGAAGTTAAAGTAGGTTGCCCTGATTGCCGGAATAGCTCGGATCGCATGGGCATTCTGCGCAAGTAGTCTTTCCGTACGATCAATCCAATTCTACCCAAATTAACTGCAATCAGCCGTTGACATTGGTGTAGAAAATGCACCGGGAGGATTCCGGGAGATTGCAGATTCCACGGATGAACATGCAATTATCTGATTGACGTAAGTGCTTGCGGCGAAGTAAGGTACACGCGATCGCTTCATATGGCGAAGCGTGCTCGACAGGACCATGGACGGTCAAGAGCATGCGAGCAGTTGTACACTTCTCGTGCGCCTATCTTGGCCGCCACGTCCGCAGCACTTAAATTGGGTGTTCGCGGAGATTTGGGGCGGACTGCGTCTTTGCGCAAATTGGACCCATGCGCCGTTTGGGTTTGTGCGAATCGCTTTCTGCCGCCGTGATAAATCACAATGCCGACTTTTCGTTACAAGGCCATTGCGTCTGACGGGCAGGCTGTGACTGGTGCGTTGCAAGCCGACAACCAGCCGGCTGCCCTGCGCCTGTTGGATGAGCAGTCGCTGTTTCCGGTGTCGGTGGAAGAAGGCGGTGGTGCGGCGGCTTCGGCGATTTCGGGCCGTAAGAAGAAGGTCAAGCTGAAACATCAGACGTCGTTTTACACGCAGCTGGCTGACCTGCTTCGTGCGGGTGTTCCGCTGCTTCGTAGTTTGGAAGTGTTGGGCAGGCAAAATACCAGCCAGGTGCTTTCCGAAGTTCTTCGTGACGTGCGGGAGGATGTGGCAACGGGTGAAACGTTGGCTGACGCGATGTCGAAGCATCCCAACGCATTCGCCGATCTGCATGTCACGATGATTAGGGCGGGCGAGAGCGGTGGATTCTTGGAGGATGTGCTATCACGTATCGCGATATTTGCGGAGCGTCAGGATGAGCTGCGCAACAAACTGATCGGATCGATGATTTATCCGTTCGTGCTGCTGACGGCGGGCACGACGATCGTGATGTTTCTGATGATCTTTGTCGTCCCGGAACTGCGTAAACACCTGCGGGAGGAATCGTTCAACGTTTTGAGTCACATCGTATTCGGTGTGACCGACATTCTGCTCGGGTGGTACCACGTGATGCTGATCGCAATTGCAGCGATTGGCGTTGCGATTTATGCGTATTTGAAGACTGAGAACGGCAAAATCGCGTGGGATCGACTCAAGCTGAAAGGTCCGATGCTTGGCAAGATCATAACGATGGTGGCGGTCTGCCGGTTTTGCAGGATTCTGGGGACGCTGTTGGGCAATGGCGTGCCCATTTTGGAGGCTTTGGAGATTGCGAAGGATTCAACCGGAAATCGGATTCTGTCGGAACGCATCGGCGAAGCCGCAACAAGTGTACAAAAAGGAGAGTCGCTTTCGACGCCGCTGGGTAAGAGCGGGCTGTTTCCGGAAGACGTGATCGACATGATGTCCGTCGCCGAGGAGAGCAACAACCTCGACAACGTGCTGGTGCAGATTGCGGATACGAACGAAGCGCGCACGGGTCGAACGATTGACGTGGCGGTTCGGTTGTTGGAACCGATTCTGCTATTGGTGATGGCCGTGTTGGTGTTGTGTATCGCGCTGGCGCTGCTGCTACCGATTTTGACGATGTCGCAAGGCGGTGGGATGTAGTTGCCGCGAGATGCGAAAAACTAAGAGGTATTTTGGATCCATCTAGCAAAAGGATTGGAACGATGATTGGGCGAGTGCAACGAAACGAAAAACAGATTCGACGCGGGTTTTCACTTCTCGAAATCCTCATTGTGGTTGGCATTCTTGCGCTGCTGGCAGCGTTCGTGGTGCCGAACCTGATGACAGCTGGTACGCAGGCAAAAATTGACCTTGCAAAAGCCGCCGTGGGTCGAAGCGGGGACATTTCCAAGCAGATTAAGAAGTTCAAGTTCGATGTTGGGAATTATCCTGAAGACCTTGAGTCTCTCTTTCGCATTCCGAGCGACCTCGATGAAGAGGACAAAATCTGGAAGGGACCTTACCTCGATATGGAACCGGAGGATCTGCGCGATCCGTGGAAAGAAGAGTACATCTACGAAGTGCCAGGTAAGTTCAATGAAGACGGGTTCGACCTGTCGAGCAAGGGGCCTGATCGCAAAGAGGGCACGGACGACGACATCAAGAATTGGAAGGACAAATAATCCGATCGATTCGGGTTCGCGACTCTCATCGAAATGAAACTTGCACCAGTCGCAGCGCCGAAGTTCGAGACGATTGACCCAAACGTCAGCCGTCTCGGGCTTCGGGCTGTCAGTTTTGACGCCATGAAGAGCAGTCATACACATCGCGGGTTTTCGCTGCTTGAGATTCTGTTGGTGACAGGGTTGCTGGCAATCGTGATGGCCATGGTGCTGCCGAGTTTTATGGGCGATTTCTTTCGCGCGCAAATGCCCGAATCGGGTCGGCAGATGCGGGCGCTGATTCAACTGACGCGGGCCAATGCGATGATCGACGGTTTGCGTTATCGCATCCGCTTCCCGCGTGAAGATGAACTCGATGAGCAGGGCAGTCAAAGGCAACCCGTCGTCGAGGTTGAAGATCGGCCTTTGGAGTTTCCGGAGCAGTTTCGACCGGTGCTAGCCGCATGGGCGCGCGACGAGACGCTGCTGCGAAACATTCGGTGTGCGAAGGTGCGGTTGGGAAAACCGACAATCGATCAACTGCTGGGTCAAGATGAATTGGCGCTGGATTTGGAAGAGGAGCGCCTCGAAGATCTCGAAGAGACAGCCCGCGAGACGTACGAGGAAGAGTTTCCGCCGTTGGTGTTCGACACCGACGGCACCAGCGAATGGGCGACGTTTCTGCTGACTGATGCGCCGGCGGACGTGCCGCTTGAGGACTTGGATGACGAAACGGAATTTGCCCGGCTGGAAGTCATCCTCGATGGGTTGACCGGGTTGGCATGGCTGCAACGGGCGCTCTACATCGAAGAGTTGGAAATGATGAAGGAGCACGGTTGGCCGCCCGTCTTGCGGAAAGACTTTTTGCAGGCTCAAAAGTTGACCGAAGACAACGTGCTTGAAATTCGCGAAGCGAGTGTGCGGAGATGATCCGTCGAGAACCTTTCAATGCAAGCAGTCAGGTGCCGGCATTTCTGTTGCTGGAAGTGGTGGTGGCGGTCGGTCTGCTCGTGATGGGGATGGCTGTCATTGGGGCGCAGCTTCAGTCGGCGACGGATCGCACATATCAAACGAACCACATGTCCCGGATCGTGTTTCTAGCCGAATCGAAGTTGGCGGAAATGGACACGGGCTTGTTGGAGTTCGAACTCGAGCAGGAAGAAGAGTTCGGAAATCTCTATCCGTATTACGGTTGGCGATTGCTCGCTCAGCCGCTTCCTGAAGATCCGAACCCGACGTCACCGAGGCATCCGCTGGATACGCCGATGGTGGCGGTCACGCTTCAGATTCTGTTCGATCCGGATCGCGATTTGGAAGCCGATGAGGAATTCGATTTTGACGAAGCCGTCGTGATCAAGACGTATCATTCGCTTCGAACGCTTCCGCGGGCGCTCGATCTGACGACGGATTTCGGGCTCGACGATGAACGGGCGGCAGAGATCAACGAACAACTGTCGGCGGTTGGCGGGGGAACTGTCAACGTGAACGAACTGAACCCGGCAATGTTTCGCGACATGAGCATGGAAGAACTGCTGGAGGTTCTGCCCGTGTTGATGCCGGCATTGGGCGTCGGCGAAGAAAGTATTTTGAACATGGTTCCGGCAGAAGTGCGACCGCTATTGGAGGCGATCTTCGCCGAGCAGCGCAACGAAGCCGACGGTGATTCCGGGAACGGTAATGATTCCGGAGATGGTAGTGGTGGCGACGGAACCGGCGATGCTCAATCGGATAGTGGTACCGCCGATACCGGTACGACTGATGAAGCGCAGGATACATCAGCGCTCGAAGCACTTGGATATGTCGGCGGCGAATCTGCTGACGATGGAACAAATACCGATGGCACAGACGCTGCTGATGGTGATGATAGCGTCGATGACGAGACCCCGCGACGTGGCGGTGGAAATCGACGCAGTGGACGTGGTGGTGGACGTCGAGGCGGACGCTGATGTTGATCGGGACACGAAAACTTGCGCGGCGTGGGTTTACGCTGCTTGAAGTTGTTATTGCGATCAGCTTGCTCGTGATGCTGATGTCGATGTTGATGATGTTTTATGACAACGCATTGGTTCAGCGCGACGAAGGAACCAAGCGAAGTCGCGACGCGCAACTCGCCCGGGTGATTCTGGAACGGATGGCCAAAGAGGTTCGCCAGGCGATCGGGAACGTTCCCGGTTATGGCGTGGGCGTGTTCGGTTACAAGGATCGGATCGAAGTCAACACAGTGGTGATGCCCGATCGCAAGCTCAGCGAATTGCAGTCGGTCAGGCAGCGACGCATTCCGCCGCAGTTTGATTTGAAGCAGATTCGCTATTACATCGCGTGGGACGAAGACAACCTGACGGAAGACGGCGATCCAAGGGCCCTGGGTCTGGTGCGGCGCGAAAGCAAAACGTACCTGCGCGATTCGATCATCACCAGCCAAGAGGCAGAAGAGTCGGCAGAGGAAGTCGAAGAAGTGCAGATGGCATTTAAGGAAGAACTCTACGCTCCTGAGATTCGCTTTCTGGAGTTGAAGTATTTCGATGGGGCGACGTGGTGGGACGATTGGGAACTGACGCAAGGCAATTCGCTGCCGCAGTTGGTGCGAATTACCATCGGGTTCGTTCCCGAAGTTCCCGATTCCGAGGACATGGATATTGTTGAGGACGAGTTTCTCGAAGGTGAGGACGATGTCGATCCGCTTCCGGGCGATCGGTATTCGATTTTGATCCGACCCGTGCAAGCCGACGTGTTTTTTGGCTCGCGGATGTCGCGCGAAGTCTCGTCATTTTCAGAAGGTTTTTGAGCGATCGCATGACGACAATGATTGCGACAAAACATTCGGCAGTTAGCGCTGCCGCGATTGCGCGTCATCGCTCGCGCGGTTTGATTCTCCCGGTGGTGCTGGTGGTGCTTTTGTTGTTGTCGCTTTTGTCGGCGAGTTACTCCTTTCACGTGCAAGCCGACCACTCGGCGGGAATGGCGATGTCGCAGCGGTTGCAGTGTCGCTTGGCGGCAGAGTCCGGCGTACAAGCCGTCAGGCATTTGCTGCGTAGCGAACGCGACAATCCACAGGCGTGGTACCACAACCCAGCCCGCTTCGATCAGGCGTTGGTCTGGAGCCCCAAAGCCACAGAAGAAAACATCGGCAGGGGCGAGTTGAACGAAGACCTGGAAGATTCGATTGCATACCGATTCAGCATCGTAGCGGATAACCCGCTCGATGACGAAACGCTGGTGCGGTATGGCATCACCGATGAATCGGCAAAACTCAACATCAACTTCGCAACGGAAGAGCAACTGCTGAGGCTCATCGCGCCGCTGGTCACCGACGGCAGAGAACCGCTTGAAATCGTACACGCGATCATGGACTGGCGCGACACCGACGATGAGAAGCGCGAGTTCGGTGCAGAAAGCGTGTACTACGGGACGCTGCCCACACCGCACCGTGCGAAGAATGCGCCGTTTGAAACGGTGGAAGAATTACTGATGGTCAAAGGGATGACCGGGCAGTTGCTCTATGGCGAAGACTACGACCGCAACGGTCTGTTGACGCCCAACGAAGACGACGGCGAAACGTCTTTTCCGATGGACAATGCCGACGGTTTCCTCGAACGCGGTCTGCTGCCCTACATCACCGTATACACCCATGACTTTAACGTCAGCAACGACAACAAACCGCGGATCTACATGTTCACCGATGCGGCGAAGATTCGACCGCGATTGGAAGAGGCGTTTAACGATCAGCAGGTGGTGGATTTTCTGATCGGTGCTACCCGCGATCGCGGAACGTCAAAGACATACACGTTGGCGCAATATCTTGAAGACCGCACGATCGACAACATTTTGCAGTCGTCGCCGCTTCGGGGGGCTGCGATTGCGACATTGTTTGACCATTGCACGCTTAATCAGGCACCGGAGCAATATGGTCTGATCAACATCAACACCGCGCCGGCAAGAGTTCTGGGGTGTATCAAGGGCCTTCCGTCCGAAGCGATTCCGCTGATCATTCAAAAGCGCGGGGCGTTGACGGGTCCGATCAAGTCTACGATTGGTTGGCTGCTGACAGAGCAGATCCTCGACAGTCATACGTTCAGTTTGGTCGAAAATCAGATCACGGCACGGGGGCGACAATTCTCGATCGAGTCGATCGGATTCGCCGATCATGTCGGTGTTTTTTCGCGTTTGCAGGTGGTGGTGGACATGCGGGGGCCCTTGGCACAAGTGGTGTACCACCGCGACATTACGCAGTTGGGATTGTCTTATCCGGTTAGAGGCCGCGAAGGAGAACGACGCCTTGTCATTGCGGAAGACTGATCGAAACATATTGGCCGTCGATTGGGACACGCGCTACGTGCGGTTCGTACACGCAAAGATCCGCAAGGGTACCGTGCGCATTGATCGCTTGTTCAGTGTCGATGTTCCCGAGCAGGTCGAAATTGATAATGCCGAGCAACTGGGCGGAATGATTCGCGGTGTTCTCAAGCAGCAGAAAATTCGCACCGATCGCGTCATCCTCGACGTGCCGCGCGATAAAGCGCTTTTGACCACACTGAAGCTTCCGATGACCGACCCGAACGAATTGCCGGCGATGGTGGAGTTTCAGATTGGTAAGGAAATCCCCTTCCCCCTAAGCCAAGCCGTCGTCGATTTTGCCATGCCCGAAACGTCTTCGGACGGACCGGCAGATGTGTTGGTCGGTACGGTGCGGCGCGACATCGTCAGTTATTACCAGCAGACCTGCGAGCATGCCGGTTTGAAATTGGCGCGGTTGGGCCTGCGACCCTATGCCAACAAAGAAGCGATCCACGGGTTGTTTGGACCGGGTCGATTCCAATGCGTGGTGATGGTCGATATTGGCCCGCGACTCACCGAGATCGACGTGGTGATGAACGGCAAGCTTTCGTTTTCGCGGGCGGGTTCGGTCTCGATTCCGAAACCGATTGCACCCGGCAGCGATCAGTTGCAAGCCGACTCAGCGATACTTTCGACCGACGATTCGACGGATTCCGCGATCATTCAGTTTCCCAAATCGCATGCGCCGGGCACATCAGATGTGGACCGCGTGGTCAGCGCGTTGGTTGTCGAGGTGACTCGAACGATCGAGGCGTTTCGATCGTCCACCCCCGGTGTCGATGTGGAGATGATTGTCGTTGGCGGAAGCGTCGGGATGGAAGAGCAGGTGGCGCGGGCGCTGAAAGAGCGCTATTCGGCGACGGTCGAAGTTTACAATCCATCCGCCCAATTCGGTTGGCCGGAGGAAAAAGGCAAAGAGGCACGGGCGTTCTCTGCGGCGTTGGGATTGGTCAGTGCCTATGCCGGCGATTCGCAATTCGATTTCGATTTTCTACATCCCAAGCGAACGGTCACTGCGGCAGAGCGTCGGTTAAAGAAAGCACCTTTGATCGGGGTGGCTGCCCTGCTCTTCGTTTCGGCGATTGGCGTGCTGTATTGGAAGGTCATCAATCCGAAGCGTGCGGAACTGAGTGGCATTCGAGAGCAGATCGACGATTACAAAGAGCGCCTCGAGGATCTCGAAGCCATCGAAGAAAAGCGGATTGCGGTAGCGGATGCGTTCGACAAGGATCAGGTGATCTGGCTTGACGAGATGAATCGCCTCTGCACGCTCTTGCCATCGAACAAGACGATGTTGCTGAAGTTCATCGACATGGACGCGGACGATGCCGAGATCAATTTGAAATTGGAATCCAAAGATCGCCAGACGGTGCTTGACTCGGTGGACAAAATCGACGGGTATCGGCTTAGGGGCGAGGACAAAGCCTATTTTAATGCGTTGGCTGGCGGGATGACCGAATCGGGTTCAAGGGATCAGTACCCGACCAGCAGTAATATCAATGTCGTGATAGAGCGCATGGTCCAGGAAGACTAGGCCTGCGAAAAATCGGAATGGCACTGTTTAGCACGTGCTTCCCGCAATGCTTTTGAAATCCTGATGTTTGGGAAATCATGAATCAACGTGAAAAACGATTACTGATCGCGTTCATATCGGTGGCGGTGCTTGGACTGGGCTGGAAGTTCGGCAAGCCAATCGTGGATCCGCTGTTTAACACGGACGAGCAGATCAATTTTGCTCGTGGTGACTTGGATGCGTTGATCGAAGAACACGACAAGTTGGAAGCCGACCTCCGCAAGAAATACGCCGGCTATATTTCCCGGACCAAAACGACCAAGCCGGAAGACGCTCGCGACGATCTATACGACTGCATCAGTAAGTTGGTGGGCAAAGCCAAACTCCGCGAACCCCGAATCTCGCCCAAGGAACCGCGCACCATCGACAAGCGATCAAAAGTGGTCACGATCACGGTGTCAGTGTCGGCGATGGGGTCGTTTCGTCAATGCGTGGATTTCGTGCGGTTGTTCTATCGAATTCCGTACATCGCTAGGTTCAATTCGCTGAAATTCGAACCCACTTCGGCGCGGCAACGCAAGGGACATGACGAAGTCAAACTCGCCGGTGAGATCGAAGTGCTGGTGCTGCCGGATGAGAAACTGCTCGAACTCAAAACCGGCAAGCAGCCCGATTACATTAAGAAGTATTCGATCAATAACCTGGCAAAACTCAATTCATGGAAGCCATTTACGCCGTACGAAAAGCCGACGCCTCCACCTGCACCAAAAACAAATCGGCCCAGCCCAACTCCAACGCCGCCCCCGAGACCTCAAGGGCCGCCGCAATGGGACGACGGTTCCGAGTGGCTTCTCAAGATGGTGATGCGTTATGGCGTGGACGAAGTGCGACTGTCCAACATTGTTGACGAGTCCACGATCCATATCGCCGAAGGCGAGGAGTTCGATGGCGGAACGCTCGTGTTGGTGAGCGCATTGGGTGTGGTGAGTTTTAAGGAAGACCATGGTTACTACGTCTATCCTTTGGGACAGTACGTTTCCGACGCAATCCCCCTGCAGGATGCAAACGATTGGCCGGAAATCCAGGTGGCGATGTTGCAATATTTCGATGCCGAAGATCGACGCATCGCCATCGAAGAAGCCGAGCGCAAAGCGACGGAAGCCAGACGCAAAGCCTTGGGCGCGGTCGATGGCGATGATGAATCTGAAGACGATTTCGTCGGACCGCCGAGCGACGTTGCTGGCGTCGATCAGGACGCGAATTCGGATGGACTGGCGACGGCTAAATCGCTTCTGGAGCAGATGGGCATTGCTGGCACAAACCGCATGACCGCTCCTGACGGAACGGACACCGGATCGAACGGCATCGAATTGGATGCGACTGATGAGGATACTGACGTGCCGGATGCGACGTCGAATGGTTTGAACGAACAATCTGGCGGTTCAAAAAAACAATCCGGCCAATCTTTGCAGCCGTCATCGGGCAGCGGGGTAGAAACAAATGCCGGCAAAAAGTCATCGAATGAAACCAAAGGGCGTCGAACGACCCCGCGTTCATTTCGATCGAGACGAACCCCAGGAATCAAGACAGCAACACCGAAGCCCCAGACCGCGGAAAAACCGATGAGTACGTCTAAGCGCAATGATCGGGCGGTCAAGAGTAACGAAACCACGGACTAAACTGATCCACAAGATAAGATGGATTTGATGCGATGCTAAAACGAATCGACCTAAACGATACAGCGGCAGTGACCCATCGATCGGCCAGCAGCAGGCCAAGTGCAGCGCGGCTGAGTTGCACAAGACTGTGTTGCGTCATGTTGCTTGGTGCGATGGCTCTGCCCGTCCTGACGTTCGCAGCGGGTGAAGAAACATCTGACGAAATCCTCGCCAAGATTGAAAAGTTGGCCAATGAGGAAATCACCGAAGCGCGCATTCGCGAAATGGACGAACTCTGGATCGAGTGGCAGTTGGCGATCGAGCGCGAGGGTGGCGATATCAAGAAAGCGGCAAATGAAACCAAGGGGCTTCGAAAGGACCCTGAGGTCAGTACAACCAAAAGACCCACCAAGCCGAAGAAGAACGATCGCAAGACACGACCGCGCCGCACATCAAAACCGAATTCGCCAACAACCAAAGCTGCGGATAACAAGAAGGAAGACGCCAAGGCCAAGTCCAATCGAACAAGCGATCGCAAGCCTCGAAAGCCAACGACCCGGCGACCCAGCCGAAAGAACAAAAAAGATGACAAAGCCAAGAAGTCCGAAGACTCGAAAACCAACAAGCGTTCGACTCGTAAGGGCCGTCGTGGAGGAAAGTCGAATTCGCGCAATGCCAAAAAGAACGAACCCAAATCGTCCGGTGTGGACCTTCGCCCGGAATTGAACGTTGACGCCGAAAATTATCTCAAACCCTACGATCAGCGCACGTATCAGTTCAGCATCGACGGAACCTATGCCGAATTGATGGAATCGTTCTCGCGCATGTCGGGATTGCCAGTTCTCGGCCAAGCGCCGGCTGGCGATGTGAAGTTCATCAGTTCGGAAGTGATGGACTTCAAGTCGGCGCTGGGTCGCATCAAGATGCTGTTGTTTCGCCATCCCGATGACATGTACTGGGTGTGGCTTGAAAAAGCTGGGACTTCGCCGGTATTGACTTTGGTTTCGATTAAGGAAGGTGTGCGACCGCTTCCGTTGGAACGGATTTTCCCAACGGTTGAAGAGTATGAGTCGGCAGGTCTTGACGAAAACGAAATGGCTATGTTGGTCTATACGCCCGAAACAGGATCAGTCGCCGATTTGGAACCTCTCCGCGACTTCATGCCGGATTATGTGCGTATTGCGCAAGTGCCGGATAAAAACCAGATGAACGTCTTCGGTCTGGTTCGTGATATCAACAAGTACTTGAAACTGATTGAAAAGTTTGTCGGAGGTGACTCGGCAGACCCACGTGAGGTTCACGTGCTTGCGATAGAACACGTGTTACCTTCTGAGGCGTTGGAATCATTGCGACTTCTGGTGGACGGATTCGATGCAGCGAAAGGCGCTTCTGCAACAAAGCGACGAGGCAAACAAGCAAGCGTCGCGCAAGCACAGGCCCGCGGCATCGTGGCGATCCCCAATGACGACATGGGCACGCTGCTGTTGTACGCAATGCCCAAGAAGATCGAAGAGGTCGAAAAGTTTCTCGTCTTTGTCGATGTGCCGGCAAACGATCCGGAATATCAACCAGTGATCGTCGAAGTCAAACATGCCAAATCGGGCGATGTGTTGACGATGGTGCAGACGATGATGTCCACCGAAGTCGGTACCAAATCGACTGCGAAGAAGAAAACCAAATCGAAGCGAGGGGCAAAAAAACGGCCGCGTGCCAGACGTGGCTCGACGGGCGCCACAGCGTCGCTGAAAGAGCTGACCATGATCGATTGGCCGGCAATGAACAGCATTATCATGAAGGGCTCCGACGAAGAAATTGAAGAAGCCAAGGCGCTCGTCGCGCGGTTCGATGTGCCCGACGACACCGAGACCGTTTTCGTCGATCTTGAATATCGCGAACCAACCGAATTGGTGGCATTGATCAATGAAGTCTTCAGCGCCCAGCAAGAGGATGGCGTCACTTGCACCGTAGACAATGCGGGCGAGTCAGTCGTGTTGATCGGTTCGCCGGTGGCGATTCAAAAGGCTCGCGATCTGATTACGACGCTTGATGTCGAATCGGATGAGGATTCGGAAGATGTATTCAGCTATCGATTGCAAAACACCAAGCCGTCATCGTTGATTGCGATTCTCACGCAATGGGATACGGAATCACCGGCGGCAGCGACAACGTCCAAGAGCAGCAAGAAGCGGCCACGACGTCGAAGTCGCACCACCAAGAGCAATCGATTCCAAGCCGACGATGTCTCCAACATTCTTTACGTCTTCTGTAACGAGAGTGAGTGGAACGATAAGTACAAGCCAATGATTGCCAAACTCGACAACGAGTTAAGCGCTCAGGGCGAATACGATGTCATCACGCTCAATTATCTCGAAAACTCTGAAGCGATCGCCATTTTGGAATCCAAGTTTGACGGCAGTCAGGGCGGAAATGCTCCGTCGTTCATGGATTCGCCGCAGGGGATCATGGTCTTCGACGCGACCGATACCCAAATGGCGATCATGAAGCACATCCTGGCTGGCATGGACGTTGACCCGATCGAGTCGGGTGCACTGGTTCGAAAGACCTTCATGCTCGAATTCATCAGCGCCGACGAAATCATTCCGATGCTGGAGGCCATGGTCAACACGTCAAGCGCGAAACCCGCGCCGGCGAAAGGAAAGCGAAAGAGCAAGCGTGCGCCGGCTGCCTCAAAGTCATCGGTGCAGTTCGTCGATTTTGGCAATCGCTTGTACGTGACAGCCCCGCCGCAAAAGATGGAGACCATCGCCCAATTGATCGAAGAGTTCGATCGCAACGAAGCCGAAACGGCGATCCGGTCGTACGAATTTGAACCCGGTACCAACGTTGTCGAACTGTCGCAGACGCTGGCGCAGTTCTTCCCGAAAAACAGTCGCATCGTCAGTTCGCTGAGTCCGGCGAAACCGACAGGCAAGAAGCGGCGCGGAACCAAACCGGTGGCCAAGGTCGCGTCGCGCGGCGATGCGGAAATCATGTTCGTTCCGCAGGCAGTGACGCGCAAGATTTTCGTCTCGGCACCGGTCGAGATGTTCGACGAGATCGAAGAAGCGATCGACGTGTTGCGGCCCGATGTCACAGGCCCCAGCTTTGCGGTCGAGTTTATTCCAGTTGAGCAGTGCGATCCGACCATCATCGTCGATGTGGTCTCGCCGATCATCGAGTTGCGCAAGAAGTCTTACATCTTAAGCGGAGAACTGCCCGAATCGTCCGAGAAGGACGCCGAGATTTCGTTGACGGCTGACCCGGCAGCGAACCGGATTGTCTATGCCGGACCGCGTTTACTTCTCGAAGATCTGACGACGTTGATTACCGAAGTCCAAAAAGGTCAGTGCAATGAAGATGTCGTCCGTCGCGTTCCGTTGTTCAAGTCGCCGGCAGACCAGATGGCCCTTGCGATCAACGCGATGATTACAGGTTCGCCATCACCCAGTGCGGTCACGCCAAAGAAGCGAGGCAAGAAACCAAAGAAGGGCGGTGCCAGTTCGACATCGGTATTAAAGACTGTGGATGTGGTAACAGTGGTGGCGGCTCCAGGTGGCGATGCTTTGGTCGTCAAGGGGCCGGTAGAAGAAGTGGACAAGGTCGAGAAGTGGATTCGCGATCTCGACGAAGACGCCAGCATGGGCTTGCAGATGAAGGTCTACAAGCTGACGAGCAAAGATGTTGAAGAGTTTGCCGACGAGATCATGACGGTGATCGACGTGGGCGGACCGGGTAAGAAAGCGAGTAGCGACGACGACCTCTTTGGTGACTTCAGTTTCGGCGGACCGCGACGCGGTGGCAATCTGAGCCTGGTGACGAACTACTACACGAACGAGATGATCGTCTGGGCATCGGCGCAAGACCTGGCGAAAATCGACGCACTGTATGACATTTACGAATCGGGTATCGTTGATACCGTTCCCGAATTGCCCAGCGCGGAGATTCTCCTCAAGTACGCCGATCCGTTCGATGCGATGTACGCGCTTGAAGAATTCGTTGACGCAAAGTGGTCCAAGGATAAGCCCAAGGTCGACTACATTCCGTACCAGCAAATCCTGATCGTCAAGAGTCGAAACCTCGATACCGACCTGCCCAAACTCGAAAAGATCGTGAAGGACTTTATCGATCTGCCGGGCAAAGAGGGTGAGACCAAGCGCTCGCTGACGTCGGTCAAGGGTAAGCCAGCCAGCCTTGTGACGGCGATGTTGCTGGAACGCCTTGGCAATATGGACGTCGAAGTGGTCGGGCTGGACACGCAGAAAAACGGTTCGCGTTTGAAGGTGCTGACACCCATGACAGATGAGCCACGCTGCGTCCTTCCATCATCGATTTTCCGCAATCTTGAGGCGCTTCAATTCGCCGCTATCGGACAGACCTCGCCCGACGAGAATCCAGAGGAAGACGAAGACGCCGAGGTACCAACAGAGAGTGGCCAGAACTCAGAGAATGGCCAGAACTCCAACGCCGAACAGGTCGAAGCGATTAATCGCATGCTTCAGGAACGCATGAAAGCGTCTGGTGACGATACCGCAAAGGCTGGCGACGATTCCTCTGGTGGGAAGAGCAAACCGAAAGTTCGTATTGTTCACGATCCGATCACCAACTCGATTTACGTCGAAGGTCTGCCGAAGGACGTCAGCGACATTGAGTACGAGATCAAGAAGATTATCGAAGAGTTGGACCAGCTACCGCAGCTTCCCGACATTCGCGTGTGGCAGTTGCAGCACGTCGATCCTAACGTCGCTGCGCAGGTGCTGGAGTCGATGTTCAACGCGAGCAATCGGTCGCAGCAGCAGGCCCGAGCCAATACGCGAGGTCGGAATAACAACAACCTGCAACGCCAAATGCAGCAAATGCAGCAGCAGATGCAAAAACAGATGCAGCAGCAAATGCAGAACATGCAGAAGCAAAATGAAGCCGGCGGTGGCGATACCGACGGCAAAGACGATCGTCGTCGTGGTCGCGGTGAAGAAGATGACGACGAGGATAAGAAAGAAAAAGGCACGACGCCCAGCGGGATCAATGTGTTCCCGTATCCGGCGCTCAATGCCATCATCATCAAAGCCCCCACCGAGCTTTATCCGGCCATCGAAGAACTGGTGGCGACGATCGACCGCAAGGGCGATTCCGACAGCGACTATCGGTTTTTCAAGATCAACAACCAACTGGCATCCGATGTTGAAACGCAGTTGAAGCAGATCTTCGGGCTCGATCAGCAACAGCAGTCGCGTCGGCCAACCCGTCAGCCGCAGCGCGGTCGCAATCGAAACAACAACAACGCAGCCGCCCAAGCCGCAGCAGATCAGATGCGTGAAGCGCTGGCCCTGCAAAGTCTGATGGGCGCTGAAGGCGGCATGATCAGTTCGACCGAAACAATCACCATCGCCAGCAACGATGTTACGAATACGATCATGGTTCGGGCACCGAAACGCATTCTTGAGGTGGCTGAGAAAATTATTCAGGAGATCGAAGAGCAGGCTCCGGAATCGATCGAAACAAGGGAGTACCGTCTGGCTCACGCCGACGCAGAAAGCGTGGTGACGCTGCTCGATAAGCTGTTCGATTCGAGCGGTAAGGGGAGCCTTGGCGAGTTTCATCCCGACAACATCGAGGCGATCTTTACGGCTGACCCGGCTAACAACACGGTGTTCGCCCGCGCGAAGGTCAGTGCGTTCGAGAAAATCGACGCGGCCATCGCGAAGCTCGACGTTAAACAGGACGTCGGCAACTTGCTGACGATCGATGTCGTCAATGGCGATGCCGAAACGATCGCGGCGACACTCGAAGCGATCTATGGCGTCGGAAAAGGTAAGGGTCGATCCAAATCAGCCAACGCCCAAATCGAATTTATCGCCGACTCCAGCAGCGGAAAGATTTTTGTCCGCGCCCCCGAAAGCCTGCACGTCGAGATTCAAGCCCGCGTGGGTGAGATCGACGTACCGCAAACCGGACTCGACATCAAAGTCTTCAAGTTGAAGTACGCCAAAGCGCCGCTGGTGCTGGAGCAGATGAACAAGATGGTGACCAAGTTGATGCAGCAGTTGCGAGCCACCAATACCAAGATGAAACTCGATCCGTTCAGCGCAGAAGCCGACCAGCGTTCCAATTCGCTGGTGGTCATGGGCGGACCGATCACGTTTGCATTCGTTTCGCGGGTGTTGGCTGAGATCGACGTGGAAGCCGCCGCCTCGGAAGAAGTGCAAACAAAAGTGATCGCCCTCAACGATTCTGACGCAAATGAGATCGCACGGACGATTAATCGACTTTATGGCGGTCCGCAGCCGGATGGTTTGGAACCGCCCAAAGCCGAGGCGAATGCGTCGACCAACACACTCATCATTCGTGGAACGGCGGGTCAATTGGCAAAGATCGACACGGAAGTCATCAAGAAGATAGACGAGTTTGCGAGCGGATCAGCCGCACCGGTCCGCGAGATTTACACGATGACGCAGGCTCGGGCGTCGAACGTGGCGGACATTCTCAACAAAATGCTGCGAGGTCGTGGCCGTCAGAAGGATGTCAACGTCGTAGCCGATGACGATCAGAATGTCTTGGTAGTTGCGTCGTCGAAAAAGGATTACGACGAACTGCTGCCGCTGATTCAGGAACTCGACAAGAAGCCCGACGCGCAGACCGATGCGGTGGTTCGCGTGTATCAGATCGAATACGTCGAGCCGAACTCAGCCGTCCGGGCGGTTCAAAACACGTTCAAAGCTCCGCGCGGTGCCAAGCCTCAGGACGAGGTCAAGGTCAACTACGTTTCGGGTACAAGCAGCCTCGTCGTCAGTGCCACGCCGGAAAACCACGAGAAAGTCGCAGAGATGATTTCCAGTGTGGACACCGAGTCGTTGGTGCAGCGGACGACTCACGTGATTGCGCTGAAGGAAGCCAACGCGGAAGAACTGGCTGACAAACTTTCGCGTATGATGGAGCGCACCCGTCGCCGTCGTCGCGACGATCAGGGGTTGGCCATCGTTGGTGACCCGGGGACCAATTCGCTTTTGGTCTTCGCCAATGAAGTGGAACTGGCGTCGATTACCGAGTTGGTCGAAACACTCGATGTTCCGCAGAAATTCGAGCAAGAGGTTAAATCATTCAATCTTGAATTTGCCGATGCTGGTTCCACCGCCCAGGCATTAACGCAACTGTTCGGGCAAGGGCGTTCAGCACGAAGGGTCAGCCCGCGCGATCAGATCAAGGTCGTTCCGGCATGGGGTTCTAATGCCGTGGTGGTGGCTGGCTCGCCGCAACGCATCCGCGAGATCGAAGCGTTTCTGGAAGATTATGATCAAAAGGGCAGCGGTTCGCGCGACGTGAAGGTTGTGCAGATCAAGTATGCCGATGCGGGCGAAGTGGCACGCGGGCTTAAGGAAATCTTCGTGCAGCGCGGCCGCAACGTTCGCGGCCAGGAAACGATCAGCGTGACGGCACCGACCGGTTCGGATGCGATTCTCATCAAAGCCAGTGAAGAAGAATTTGCCGAAATCAATGCGGTAATCGATCAACTCGATGTGCTGCCCGACGATACAGATCGTGCGGTGCGCACCTTTACGCTTGAATACACCAATGCCGACGAGATGCAGGCGATCATCGAAGATTACCTTCGCAAACCCGGTAACAATCGCGGGCGACGTGGACGCGGCGGTGACGAATTGCTCGGCAACATTCGAGTGAGCATCGTGAACTCAACCAATTCGCTCGTGGTCACCGGTGATGAAGACGGACTCAACCGCGTGGCGGCATTGATCGACAAGATCGACGTCGAGACCGAAGCCGAGTCAGGCCCGCAGATCATCACCCTCGAACGGGCGATCGCCAGTGAAGTCGAACCGACGCTTTCGCAGCTTTTTGTCGAAAATGCGAATCGCGGAGGACGGAACAATCGTCGCGGTGGTGGCGGATCGAGCATGACACCGGTGATTGTCGCTAATGACGTGACCAATTCGCTGATCGTGCGGGCCAACCCTGGCGACTTTGCCCAAATTGAAAGGCTCGCCCACCAACTCGACTCGGAAGAAGCCGAGGGCGAACGGGTCAAACTGATCCAGCTGTCTTCGGCATTTCGGGCGGCAGACATCGCTTCAACCCTCGAGGCAACACTGGCAGCCGCGATGCAGCCACGTGGACGGTCCGGCGGTAGCGGTCGCCGTACGAGTCGAAACAGCGGCAACATTTCCGTCGAACCGATCAGTTCGAGCAACTCGCTGTTGATCGCCGGTGACGCCAAAGAGTTGGAACTGGCCGCGGTGATCGTGGCTCAGATTCAGCAACAGGGACCGGCTGGCGGTAAGAAGACGCTGATCCTGACGCCGGACAAAATGGATCCTGAAGATTTTAAGCGTGTCATTGAAGGCATGATCGAGCAGAATAACTCACAAGGTTCAAGACGTTCGTCGCGGCGTGGGCGGCGACGCTAAGTATTTGCAAGACATTCGGATAATCAATTCGCACCTGCGAGGGGGTTGGGGTTGTGTTACAACTTTGACCGGCGAAGACGGTTTGAATTCACAAGTCGGTACCGCATGTGATTTTGGCGACACGGAGGTTGCCGAAGCGCGCTGCGGTGCAGATTCATAGAGGGTAGAAACGATGTTGAAGCGATCGATTTTTGGATGGGTTCTTGCCGGGTTGGTACTGGTGCCGCCTTCGGTGTTGGCTCAGCAAGCCGGCGACGATGCGGATCGCGGGCGTCGCACGACGGCGCGCCGACAAGCCGACGACGATGTGCGCAATGAGGACGAAGCGCGCGATGCGAATCCCAAAGAAGCCGATGACGATCGCACGAATGATCGTGCGCCGATGGAACCCGTCGATCTCAACTTGAGCGGTGCAGACATCAAGGTCGAAGTTGTGGGCGACAATGTTGTCATCACCGCTGTCGAGGGCGATCTTGATATCGTCGAAGAGTTGATGAATCGCCTCGACGGTGAATATCAACCGCAGGGTTATCGCGTCATTCCACTCGAAAGCAAGAATGCGCAAAACATCGCAACCGTCGTTCAGCAAGCCGCCTCGAAACTGCTTGGACCGTCGCCCCGACCCGATGAAGAGATATCGGTTCAAACCATCGGAAGTAACCTCTTGTTGGTCACCGGGCCGGATTCATCGCTCGAACAGATCGAACTGATGGTCAAGCAACTCGACGAGCAGGATTCGGGTTTGCCCGACTTCGATTCTGAGACGTACGAACTCAAGCACATCAAAGCGATCGAAGCCGCTCCGAAGTTGGAGGAACTCGTGAATGCTTTGCGTCAGCGACAGGGTGAAGACCCGGGAAGCAAGATCACGATCACCCCGCTCGATGCCAGCAATTCGCTCTTTGTGATCGCGCCGAAGACCGAGCATGAGAAGATTCAGGAATTGATCAATCGGTTGGACGTCGAGCCGATGAAGGGTTTTGGCGATTTGACGCTGGTTCATTTTCCTCTACTCAACAGCAAAGCGGCGGGTATGGTCGACGTACTCGATAGTTTGCTGAAGACGGCTGACACTTCCGATGCAGTGCAGGAAACCATTCGTCGCCTGCGGATGATTAAGACTTCGCCAAGTGGAAAACAAACCGAATTGCCCGTCTTAAACCTCGAACGTCAGATCAAACTGATCGCCGACGAAGAATCGCAGGCCATCATTTGTGCAACGGCAGAGGAAAACATCGAACCGCTCGGCGAGTTGGTCCGGCTGCTCGATACCGTACCGCTGGCTGAAGAACAAAACATCCGCGTGTATCCGCTTACCCATGCCGATGCTGCAGGTGCAAAGGAACTGCTCGATGAAATGTTCGATTCCGGTAAGGACCTGCCCAAGCCTGCTCCCGGCAGCGAATCGACCGAAGCCGTTCCAACGAATGCGGTCGGACGTTCGCTGGTTTACAACATCGCGATTTCGGCAGACGCCCGCACGAACACGCTGGTGGTGGCTGGTCGGACCGAACAGCTAGTGCTGGTCGATGGATTGATTCAGAAACTCGACGTCCCCATGTCGGAGATTAAGTATCCGATTCGACTCATCACCATGACGAACACCGACGCCACCCGCATCGGCAAGATTGTCGAGGACTTGTGGGAGAAGCGCATCGAGAACATGGAGAAGCTCGAACTCGGAGAAGCCGCACTGGCGAAAGAAAAGATTTTCCTGTCGACCGACATCCGTTCGAATTCGCTGATCATTTCGGCGATCGATACCAATTTCGACGAAATCAAAGCCATTGTCGAAACACTCGATGGTGCACCGGAACGATTTAACGATCAGATCCGTATCTTGAATTGCACGATTGCGTCGGCTGGCGATTTGAAAACCAAGATCGACGAACTCTGGCAAAGAAAAGCCGACCTTCGCGGAGAGGCAGATATCCCGCAGGATTCACCGGTGGTGGTGGCTGACCAGCGCAGCAACTCGCTGGTGGTCGCATCCGGTCCGGACGACTTTGAAGAAATCAAGCGACTCGTCGAGCAGTTGGAATCGCAGCCGCTTGCGCCGATCGCCGAAATTCGCCTGTTGGAGTTGGCCAACAACGACGCCACGCAAATCGGCGACATGCTCAAGGAGCTCTTTGAAGAACGTTTGCAGCAGCGGTTGGCTGAGGGACAGAACGAAAACCCGTCGGATCGCGTGGCCATCGTGACCGAACCGGTGACCAATACGATTCTGGTGGCGTCATCGAAGGACAACTACGACGAGATGGTTCGATTGATTAAGAAGCTCGATGTCGAACTCGATCCCGAGGGTGTCATTCGTGTTTTTGCGTTGGAAAACGCCCAAGCGGAAAATGTGGCTGAGAAGATCGGCGAATTGTTCGAGGAGGGCTTGTATCTTGGTGCAGTCGGTGCAGAAAACGAAATCATCGAGCAGAGGCAAAAGGTGTCACTGGTAGCCGACTCGCGTTCGAACGCAGTGATCGCCAGTGCTTCCAAGACCAACCTGAGCATCATCGACAAACTCATTACGCAGATGGACACTGATCGCGCACCGCTGGTCAATGCCGACACGCGCATCTTCAAACTTAAAAATGCCGACCCGGTCAAGCTTGGCGACATGATGGACCAGTTGTTTGAAGGGATGGAAGCCAACTCCGACGGCGACTTCAAAGCCCCGACCATCGTACCCGATTCGATGAGCAGCACGCTGATCATGACCGGTTCGCGCGACGCGATAAAGCGATCGACCGAAATGCTCGAATCGCTCGACGTTCCGGTGTCTGCCCGCTCGGCGATTCGGGTCTATGCATTGCAGGAAGCGTCGGCTGTCAAGCTGACAGCGAAAATCACCAATATCTTTGAAGGTCGCGAAGAGGGTGCGGATGGCGAACGCACGCCCGTATTCGTGATGGCCGACGAAGCCACCAACAGCATCGTGTGCAGCGCGTCGCCGGAGGATCACAGCACGGTGTCGCATCTGCTTTCACTGCTCGACGTGCGTTCGTCGATCAGCCGTCAGGTGCAGGTCTTTCCTCTCAAACAAGCCAAAGCCGAACCGACCGCAGAATCGCTCGAGGCATTGTTCGAGTCGCAAAGTGAAAACGGTGACGGGCGCGCCGATGTGATTGCCATCGAACCTGACCCGCGTACCAATTCGCTGGTCGTCTGGGCGTCGGGTTCGGAAATGTCCAACATTGCCGACGTCATCAAGAAGATGGACACGTCGGTACCCGGACCGGAAATGATGCTGCGGGTCATCACGCTGAAGCGCGCTTACGCGACCGAGTTGGCCGAAACGCTGACGAACACGATTTACGGCGGCGAACAGGCCCAGGGCGACGACGAGAAAGCTGTTATCCTCAAGTTCGTCGAAACCTTCCCCGACGGTCAGCAGAAGCTTCGTACGCTCATGCGGCAGGACATTACCATTGAACCTGACGAACGGACGAATTCGCTGTTCGTACTCGCGCCGGCGGCCAGCATGGAAATGCTGGAAAATATGATTCAGTCAATTGACCGGATCAACCCGATCGTCAACGAGATTCGCCTTTTCCCCTTGGCCAATGCCGACGCAGAAGAAGTGGTGGATGTTTTGACGACGTTGTTTGAAGAGGAGTCGTCCGACGAAGGCCCCGAAACGAGACTGGAAGTCGGTGGGGCTGCCACGGCATCGACGGGTGAAGCCCGCGCTCCCGGTCAGCGGCTACGGTTTACCGCCAATCGACGTACGAACTCAGTCATTGCCGCCGGTGCAGAAGCTGACCTGAACATGGTAGAAGACCTGATCCGTCAGCTCGACGGGCAGGATGTTGATGAGCGAATTCGTCATGTCTACGAAGCCCGCTACATACCAGCCGTTGATGTTGCGACGGCGCTCAATGAATATTTCGACGAGGAGAATGAACTGCTCGGCGATCTCGACGATGAGACGGCTGTCATGCGACGGGCGGAGCGGCATGTGACGGTGGTTGCAGACGAGGACAGCAACACAGTGCTGCTCGGTGTCAGCCCGCGGTACTACGAGCGGACAATGGAGATGCTCTACTCGATCGATCGCCCGCCACCTCAGGTGGTCATCGAAGTCCTTATCGCCGAAGTTGCTCTGGACGATTCGCTGGAATTCGGTATGGAATTCGCATTGCAGGATCTTTCGTTCAGCAAGAACGCGACCGTTGACGCCAACGGCATTGTCAAAGGCCAAAACTTCGACTTTGTCGGCGGAACCGACGTCGGCGCAGCTGGCGCGGCGGGTTCGTTCGGTGGATTTACGTTCGCGATCACGGGGGCTGACTTCAACTTCCTGCTGCGGGCGTTGCAGTCGGATGGCAGCTTGGAGGTGCTTAGCGCTCCGACGATCGTCGTATCGAACAATCAGGAAGGCAACATCACCATCGGCGACCAAGTGCCATTCTTGCGCGGTTCGCAAGTGACGGACAACGGCCAAGTCAACTCGCAGGTCGATTACGAAGACGTCGGTATCATCGTGGATGTGACGCCGCACATTAATCCCGACGGTTACGTCAACATGGAAATCAAGCCGGAAATTTCATCGCTGAATTCCGGTAGCAACGTGCAAATCTCAGAAGGCCTCAGCGCTCCGACGTTTACGAATCGGTCGGCCGAGACAACCGTGACTGTCAAAGATGGCGAGACGATCGTCATCGGTGGCTTGATCCAGACGCAGGAGGATGAGCGCGAGACGAAGGTGCCTGTGCTGGGCGATTTACCGGGCGTGGGGAATCTATTCCGCGCGACGACCAGTTCGCGCCGACGCACTGAGTTGCTGATTCTGCTGACGGTCAATGTGGTTCGCAACGAGATCGAAGCCTTTGAACAATCCAAACGACTTCGCGATCAAAGCGGTTTCATGCCCAAGCGCATCACACGTCACAAGTTGATGCAAGGCCTGCGCATATTGCCGGACGACGAAACGCTCCAGGACGTTGCGCCTTTCCGCGAAATCGAGTCGCCCAACAACATGCCCACGCGCACCTTGCAGCCGCTCAATCCGCGGAAGGTCCCGGTCATTCGACCGAAACCGAATACCTACGGGCCGGCACGTCCGGCGCAACCTAGAAATATCAACCAGAAGACCGCGTCGGTTTACGGTCCACCGCGACCGGGGATGACGGCATCCATGCGATCACAGCCAGCATCCTACAGGCCGAACGATGAAGTCGGGTCGATGCAAGTCGTCGAATATGTCGGTGCTCAGGTTTCGCAGCAGAATACATCTAGCATGCAGCCACCAGCCATGCAGACGATGTCGCCGATGCCTGCGATGAATCGATCGATGCCCGTGCATGGGACCTTGCAGAATCGACAACCGGTACAACAAACACGATCGCCTGCAATGAATCGAACGAATCCAAACGAGCCGCTGGTTCTCGAAATGGTGGAAGTACAGTGAATGGGCGGGGGTTGAGTCGCTTGTCTTTATCGTGTTTCGGGATGTGGGTGTGTCTTGGGCTGGGAGTTGTCACTGGCGTGTGCGGGTGCAACGATCCGGCATGGTCCTTCGATCAGACCGGTTCGCGCGGCGCGAAGACCGACATCTATAAGGTGGTGTGTTTCTATCCGCCGAATATGTGGCGAAGTTTCGATCAGGCAGGCGATCGCAACATCGAAGGATTCACGTTTATTCTCTACTTGATTTCATCGTCTACCGAACGCGGTGCACTGGCAGCCGGTCAGATCGATGTGCAGATATTCACTGTCGAAACCGTCGATGGCTTACAGACAAGCCGCGTGCTGGCATACGAATGGACAGAGAACACGGCTGTGCTGCCGGAACGCAACCCGACCAAACTCGGTCAAGGATATCAGCCGTCCATCAACTGGGGAACGCTCGATCTGTTCAACCGCGACATCGAAGTCATCGTCCGCTACGTCGCCCCTGATGGCAATGTTATCCCAAGCAGAACCGCATCGCTGAAAGTCCCACCGCGCAAATTGTAAATCGGTGTCAATTCAAGTGCAGCGCGTTCGATTGGGGCTGCTCTACGAATCACCGCATGTATCATCAACCATCTTGTCGCATTCGACGCCATCTTCGATCCACTTGCGCAAGTGCGTCTCAATCAATTCCTTCCATCCGGATTCGAGGCACGCCTTGTCGTTGTCGCTCAGTTGGCCCATCTGTTGGCACGTAAGTTTGACGATCGTGTGATCGCCATCGGCAGTGAGTTTGTATATGTGCGCTCCCGATCGCGGTAATGGCATGTTGCCCAT
Source organism: Alphaproteobacteria bacterium (assembly GCA_028285105.1). Taxonomy (GTDB): domain Bacteria; phylum Planctomycetota; class Phycisphaerae; order UBA1845; family UBA1845; genus UBA1845. The sequence continues at coordinate 124,704 of JANQQE010000004.1, read as the reverse complement.
GGGTTCTTCGATGCGAATGATGTTCGGGCGATCGATTTGCAACACGCGCCCCCATACAAGTCCGTTGCCCTTGCCATCGCTTTCGACAAACAATCCACCGGGTGTTGCATCGAGCGTCATTGGTGCGCCGCCTTTGCAGACGCGGTATGCCCACCACTTGTCGATTTCAGAAGTGATGGCGTCGAACACGCGCTCGGGCGATGCTTTGATTCGGATGTCCATTTCAATGTTGATGAATCCGCAATCGGTCGCTGCGTCTTGAGGCATTCGTCTTTCTCCTGAGTTTGTTTTGCATTCAATGTGTTGCTTTAGGTGCTGAAGGTTCGTGCCCCAGAATGACTTGTAGTGCTGAATCCACGCATCGACGGCTGACTTGAGCGGGGCGGCATTGAGTTCGTTGAAACGTTGGCGCCCCTTGCGGTAAACGCGGATGAGTTCCGCACGCTCGAGAACCGCAAGGTGCTTCATGATGGCGTAACGCGAGACATCAAATGGTTCGCACAACCTGCCCGTGGTTTGAGGCCCCTTTCGCAGAAGATCGAGCAACTCTCTTCGGGTCGGGTCCGACAGCGCTTGCCAAGTATGTTGGGCCTTTTTCACCATATGTGACCATACGGTAACATAAAAGTCCGGCCAATGCAAGTGCTGAAATCCAGGGGTTTTTCTGGCTATCCGATTGCTTGATATGACGTGATGAACTGCAAGGTTTCTGCCACGTCATGGACCCTGACGATTTTGACGCCAGCATGTAATGCGCGGGCAACGCATGCCAGTGATCCTGCCAGTCGTTCTTCGGGGCGGGTTTCGCCAGGCATGATTTCTTCCAGAAATCGCTTCCGCGAGGCACCCAGAAGGACCTCGCGACCCAGCGATTGGTATTCGGTCAAACGACGCATGATGGCCAGATTGTGTTGCGTTGTTTTTCCGAAACCGATTCCGGGATCGACGATGATGTTGTTCGGATCGATATCGGCGCGAGCCGCGAATTCGCAACGTTGCCGCAGGAATGAGATGCTTTCGGCCACCACGTCGTCATAAGCGGGATCGTGTTGCATCGTTGCCGGCGTGCCTTGCATGTGCATCAGGACGACGCGACACTTGCTTTCGGTGACGACGGACGCCATTTCTGGATCGTTACGTAACGCACTGATGTCGTTGACAATGTTCGCACCTGCATGGAGCGCTGCCCTTGCGACCTTGGCGCATTGCGTATCGATTGAAATCGCAATCGTGCGATTCGCTTTACGAATTGACTGGATGACGGGAATCGCTCGGCGGATTTGTTCTTCCGAACTGACGGGTTGTGACTCCGGCCGAGTCGATTCCGGACCGACGTCAATCATGTCCGCGCCGTCTTCGATCAGTTTCATGGCGTGCTGGACTGCGCGATCAGTCTCAATGTACTTGCCGCCATCGCTGAACGAGTCAGGTGTGACGTTGAGGATTCCCATGATCTGGACTGTGCGTTGGGAGTGCGATTCTGTGATTTCGGTTCGACCGGTCATCGACGCGATGATATGACAGCAAACGCGTACGTACAATTCGCCATGGTGAACGGTCGGGAAGAGTGGTTGATTAGACGTTGGATGGCTGGCGGGCGAAGGCCTTTTCCAATGCCGCCGGAATGTTTTGCAAGGCGACGATTTTGTCCACGCATTTCGTGCCGATCGCGGCTTTTGGCATGCCGTAGACGATACTCGTTTTCTCGTCCTGGGCCATGCAGTACGCTCCGGCAGATTTGAGCAACTTGGTGCCGTTCGCTCCGTCGAAACCCATCCCCGTCATGACCAGGCTGACGACGTTGGCGCCCGCACACTCAGCCAGCGACCCAAACATGACATCGACCGATGGTTTGAATCCGGACACTTTCGGGCCATCGTCAAGCGCGACTCGGAATTGACTGCCGGCTTTGACCACGCGGAGGTGATGCGTTCCTGGCGCGATGAGGATTTGCCCAGGCCTCAGCACGTCGCGGTCGGCAGCGAGTTTGATTTTCATTGGGCACATCTCGTCGAGTCGCGTCACATACGCGGGAACAAAATCGGCGGGCATGTGCTGCGTCAAAACCATTGCCGGAAAGGTGACTGGCAGGGCATGAATGATTTTGTGCAACGTCGCAGGACCGCCCGCACTGATGCCAATGGCGCCGATCATCGCGGGGTCGGATTTCGATTGCGTCGTGGCAGCGATCTGGCCAATCGTATCCAGGGCTTTGGAGTTGCTGGCAAGCGAGCTTTCGAGTGCATCGACGACTTCGCATTGAAATGCTTCCATGCTTGTCCCGCCGACAGCAGCGACCGGTTTGGCGACGCACGTGAATGCGCCGCGCTCAAGTGCCTGAACGGTAATGTTCGCGCCCTTTTTGGTTTTGGTGGACACCACAACGATGGGCGTCTTGTTGCTTTTACCGAGACGCTCAAGCACTTCCAGACCGGTGAGTCCGGGCATTTCGATGTCCAGTGTCACCGCGTGCGGGCGCATGCTGCGAATCAATTCAAGCCCCTGTTCACCGTTCTCGCCGACACCCACGACTTCAAGATCGGGCCTCTTGTTGATGGCCAGTTTGAGCATGGTGCGCATGAATACAGAATCATCGACGATGACAATTTTTTTCTTCCTGTTGCCCATGCGTATTTATCGACAAGCGTGGAGATTGGAGGTTTGACGACGCATCAATCGTACGCTGTCGGGCGACGGTCTCGACATGCGAACACCGTATCGATTAAGCATTCGTTCGTTTTGATTGGAATCGTGTGCTTATGTTGGCCGGCTTGGAGTTTGCCTGGCGTGATCGAGCCACTGTTGTGCGAGGGCACGTCGCGTGTCGGAGGTGGCGCGTTGAATGGCTTGTTCGAGGTAGCCGACTCCCGTCTCGGTCTGCTTCAAATCGCGGATATTGATAATGCCCAGCAGCAAACGAACTTCATTTGCGTCGCTGTGATGGGTGTAACGCGAGAGAAATTTTTCGAATGCCTGTGCGGCTTGGGCGAGGCGGTTGCTGTCGAAAAATCCGCGTGCGATGGAAAGTTGTTGGTCGGCAGGCAGGCATTGCTCGGCGTCGATTCCGACGAGTTTTTCATACTGCGTAAGGGCTTCGTCAATCTTCTGCTGTTCGAGCAGTCCGGAGAGTTCCGCCCGCAAATCGGTTTTTTGCTCGGCGAGCGGGTCGCGAAGGTGCTTTGCCGGTGTGGCTTGAGCGACTTGGCCATACTTTGCCCTTGCCTGAGCTTCCGGATTCGACATGGCCGCCGCAAATTGCCTTCGCTGATTCCATCGCTTCAGTAGCGCAAGCATGTCGTATTGATCGCGGGCGACGGTTTTGGAGAGCAGCATCAGGGTCGCCGCGACGAAGCCATACCCATACCCTGCCAAGTGGGCTTGGTGCGCGATCTGGCCAGCGCCATGCAGGCCCGGTGCGAGAAGGTTGTCCCAAAGAATGATCTTAAAGACGATCAGCCACAGCGCCGGGACCGTGATCAATGTGATGAACAGCACCGTCACCCGGCTTCGCGGGAACAAAACTAGATATGCCGTCGTCACCGCCGAGATCGCACCGCTGGCACCGATCAGGTCGAGAGGGGACTGCCAGGTAAAGACCAAGCCCGCAAACATGCCGCCGGTGATGTAAAAGAGCAGGTACAGAATGTCGCCAAGCTTTGCATTGACCGGTCCGCCAAAGACCCAGAGGAAAAGCATGTTGCCAACAAGGTGCCACGCATCTGCATGGGCGAACTGATAGGTGAAGAATTCAAAAAGTCGCGGCCAATCGCCATGCAGGACGAAGTACTTGTCTTTGATGCCGAGACCTTGTTCAGTGACGAATAGGTCGAACCAGAGAAACACCAGCACATTCACACAAAGCAAGCCAAAGTTCGCAAGCGGTGTGTGGCGGGTTTCCATTTCCGTCCGAAGAGGCAGCATTGCGATCTTCCCTGGTCAACTGTGTTTGGCCGACTGCGTTTGGCTGGTGTTGATTGGCCGACTTCGATGCGGTTATTCGGCTGATTCGTTGGCTTGGGGCGGCGGGTTGCTGGTGACTTGAACGAACATCATCCGTAACTCGTGAAGCGACTGCGACAGTAGGGTCTTTTCGTCGTCGGTTAGATTGCCCTTGGTTTTTTCGTCAAGCAGACCCAGCAGTTCGATGTGAAATCGGGCCATCATCGGATCGGCAGGCAGGGGCTTACCGGTGTTGGGGTCTTGCATGCCGCCCATGCCGACGATCGCCTGCATTGCGAGCAGGTTGATGAGGTGCGCAAAGCTGACCTTTTCGAGTTCGCCCGATTTCGGTGCTTCGCTTTCCATCTCAGCCAGGCGTTCTTTTTCCTGTTGGGCTTCTTCTTTCCAGTCCGAATCGATAATGATTTTCGGTTCTGATTTTTCGTCGGTCATCGTTTCGCTCCTGTCGGCGGAATTGTTCGGTGCATCGGCTCGATCACGAGCGAGCAGTCTATTCAACTATATCCGACGCCCGCAATTGTTGCACACCTGGCAGGTTTGCGAGCAGTCTCTCAAGATCGGTGCGGTCGTGCATGGCGAAGAAATAATCGCGGCGATCGGCATCTTGGTCGGCGACGATGGCCTTTTCGATCCGGTTGCGTTCGCTACGCAATTCGGATTGACGATTCGGTTGTAACCCGATCGCCTGGCGATTCAGCAAGCGAATCTGATTGAATATGCGAGACCGTTCCCGCCGGTTGATTGGATCTTCACGGCGCAGGCGTACCGATTCGGCGACGAGGGTTTGCTTTCTTGCGAGAATTTCAGGCATCTGCTCGTGGTCGATGTATCGGTGCGGATTGAACCGAACATCGCGCAGGCTGCGGGTGGCAGCCCAGACGTGTTCCTGCGTTGCGCCAGTTTTCGGGAGAGACATGCGAAGCGTTGCAGACACGCAGGCCATCACCGGCGGTTCGATACCGTACAGTTCCGTTATGAGTCGATCCGTCAGCCGATCGTAACCAGCTCCACCAATGCCATGAATGAACAGATCCGCCCAGAACAACCGCGCCCACATGGTGAGGATCAACGCCTTCGGTCGGATCACCCACGGTTGGAGTTGTGCGAGTGCGTCTGAAAACTTCGGCCAATCTTTTAGCACGGCATCTTCAAACGTCGCGACTTCCTGCGCATCTGCAAAAAGTTTTGTCGCACCGTTGACCTTGGAAACAAACAATCGGTGTCGCGTCTGACCGGGGCGGTTGATCCAAAGCGGTAACTCGATTGCAGCGTTGATTCGCCGCAGCGTTGCCACCGATTCGTCAGGCCCGCGCGATTCGCCTTTCGGGTGACACTGCACCAGAATGCGGTTGTAAACGTTTGCAAAGCGGTCAGCCGACAGCAGCAATTCCGCCAAGAACGGACTGTACCATCGGCGACTTGTCCGCCGCTGAAGCAGATCGATGCCCAGTTTCGATTCTACCGATTGTCGTCCAGCCAACGCCTGATCCACCCAATCGCTGCTGTCGTTTGCAACATATGCCTCGAAGAACTCAGGTAGCAGCGAACGATCGAAACGTTCGCCCAAGGCATCGCGGATCTGCGCAACGAAGCGTTCATCTTGCTGGCGTTCGCGTTTGGGTATGAATTCAAAGGGCTGGGTTCTGTCCGAATCGGCGTAGTCGAATTGAATTGGCTGGGTGAGGCCATCTTGCACGGTTGGAACGTCAATTGTGTACTGCTTGGGGACGTCGTGGTCGACGATCAGATCAAAAGCGGTTCCGCCGACGGCATCGGCAAGGCGTTTTGCGACGACGTGTTTTGCCCATACGCCAGCGTGGAAGAAATCGGGTTGATGTCCAGTCGCGATGAACGGAATTTCTGTCGTAACGTCGTCGTCGGCAATCAGTTGGCGGACGATCTTGCGGACGACGGCATAAGGCATCTCGGCGACTTCGAAGTCGTATTGATCAAAGAGGCTGCGGTTGTAGCGCACCGCGTTTGCCAGTTGGTCTGGCGTTGGCGAAACGAGACACGACGCCTGCTCGATTGGTAACTCCAATCGATCCAAAAGTTGCGGGCGCTTGATTGCGGCTGGACTCGTGCGGGGTTTGCATTTCATATTGAACGTTGTGTTGAACAGTGCGTTCGGAAGCGAAACAATGCGTTCGGAATCGGTCAGCAGGGGCAGCAACCTTGTTGGCTACGATCCGTTTTTTCCGTACGATCTGATTGGGCGGTGCAAGTCGTTTCCACTGCGCCGCGATCGTTCGCTTGCAATTCCGACAGTCGCCTCATCTCTTTATCAAACACGCTTACATAGTGTTCATGGCGGACGGTGGGGTCATCGAGATCGCCACCGAAGTGACGATTGGGATCGTTGTAAACGAGTCGGATCGGTAGCTCGCGGACGACTAAGTCTTCGTGAGCAACCTGCGGCCAAAACTGCATTGGCATCGCGTAACCCGGTTCCGTTAGATTCAGTCTCTTTAGTGCGGATACCCGGTGGGCTTTGAATCCGCAGAACGCATCGGTGATCGCCAGACCGAGTCGCTCATTGAGCATGTTGGTGATGCGCAGGTTGATCGAGCGACGATCTTCCGGTGGGGCGTCATTGCCGTCGAAGGAATCGAGATAGCGCGAACCGCTGATGATGTCGGCACCGTCTTTTTCCATCGCCTTGACGAAATCGGGGATGGCAGCCGGTTCGTGCTGATCGTCGCAGTCCATCGTGATGATCCAGTCATGGCCCTCGTCGATGGAATACTGAAACGCATCGATTAAACTTTGGCCATACCCGAGGTTGGTGTCGTGACGAATGGTTGCAATCCCCGGAAACTCATGGAGCAATTGAAACTTTTCTAGCAATTGGGGCGTATCGTCGGTAGAACCGTCATCGATCGCGAGGATGTGTTCGGCGAATTGGCGGGTGCGCCGTAAGACATCAACGACGTGGTTGCTTTCGTTGTAGACCGGTATCGCGACTAAATATTTGATTGACAATATCTTACGGCTGTCGCCGCCTCGTTGAGTTTGAATGCCCCAGCCCCGTGATGGTAGTAACGACGTCTCAAAAATCAAATGATGCGACGGATGAGTGGGTGCATTGGCGCAATCGGGCGGCTTCTTTGGTGATAAGCCGGGCGATTGAGCGAAACTTTTTTTGGGTGATGGCCCGATAATGTGCGATAAGGGGTTCGGCTTTGAGATGGCACAATCGATGATGAATAAACGAGTTATGAGGGTTCGCGTCCGAAATGCAATGATGTTCGCCATGGCTTGCTGCATTGGGTTTGCCGGTGGCTGTGCGGACATCAAACAAGCCAAGTCGGAACAGTTGATCCAGAAAGGCGATAAACTGCTGGATGAGAGCGATCTGCAATCGGCGCTGGCAGAGTTCGATGCGGCGTCGCAGTTGACCCCTCAGTTAGCCGTCGCTCATTCGCGCAAGGGTGTCGTCTATCGACGGATGGGCGACTACGAACAAGCCATCGATTCATTCGCAGAAGCCGTTCGCCTCGATCCGAAGTCATACTTCGATACGATCAATCTCGCGCAGTTGTATCACTTCACCCATCGGATGTTCGATGCGATCGAAGCGTATCTGCATGCATGCGATCTCAAGCCCGACGATTTTGATGCGAACTTGAATCTTGGCGTTTGTTATCAGCAGGTGGACGATCCGATACAAGCCGCAGAGCGTTTTCAAAAGGCGGTATCCATCGACCCGGATCGCATGGATGCATATGTGAACCTTGGCGTGGCGTACGATCGATTGGGCAAGTACTACGAAGCCATCGACGCTTACAAGAAAGCGCTGGAGCGCGACAGTCACCAACCGCTGGTGATGGTGAACCTCGCTCAGACCTACATGAACCAGGATCGATTCAAGATTGCCAAGAAAGCGCTGGAGCAGGCGATCGTGATGGACCCGTCATTGGCTGCCAGTCACGAGGCGATGGGCTTGTGCCTGTTCCGCATGCGCGATTACGATGCAGCACGCAGTTCGTATCAGAAAGCGCTGTCGATCAACCCGCGCATGCCCAAAGCCTTAACCGGTCTGGGATGCCTCGAAATGTTCCGTGCCATCGACAATGTGCCCAATGCCCGCCGCGAATTGGCGATGGAATATTGGCATCGCTCGCTAGAACTCGACACCAATCAACCGATCGTCCGCCGCCTCATCAAAAAGTACAAGCAACCCACCAAAGCCCCAGATGCAGTCCTATTGGGCGACGCCGGGTCAGGCGACTAATTTCGAATCGACATCTCGCTAAGGCGTTAGCGTGAAACTTGCAAAGTCATAAAGATCAATGTCTCCGTCCGCATCAGCGTCGAACACCTGCAAGCACATCGTCGCGCACGCATGAACATCCGATGTGAGTAACGTATTCGGACCATTTTGGCAATCGGTCAAATATCCGAAGTCGAGGATGTCTACAAACGAGTTTCCATCAAAGTCCCCGTCTGAGAATGTTTCGCAATCATCTGGAATTTCATTTTCATTGCAATCGTGTGCTTTCAGATTCTTGTTCCAAAAGATTCCGTCACCTCCTGCTGATGCCGAAACGACATCAAGGCGACCGTCGCCATCGATGTCTGCGGCGAGCGCATCGTCGAACGGTTCGCTATAGGTCGTCAGCGTCTTGGCAGCCGCGAAACTCCCTTGACCGTTGACATTTTCAAACCATACGATTCTTCGATCGGCACTGGGCCCTGCAATTACGGACCCGCCTGCTGTCGCAACGAGGACATCGTTGTCTCCGTCACCGTCAAGGTCTGCTGAGCGAATTGATTGAAGAAAGTCGGGGAATACCGGGAAAAATGGCGTGACATTATGCATCACCCAGCCGCCCGCGTTTTCATACCATAGGATGGCTTGGCTCGCGAAGGTGACGCCGGTATCTGAATCTACGGTGATAACGTCAATATCGCCGTCGCCATCAATATCAGTTGGTACCGCATACGAGACGACGGGAAGAATCTGAACAATGTACAGTTCAATACCAAAGTTCCCCAAACCGTCATTTTTGTACCATTCAATTCTATGGTTCCATCTGTCGGCGTGCATGACATCAAGGTCGCCATCAAGATCTAAATCTACTGCGGACACCACAAATGCGCCATCATTGTCAGACGAAATGACCAGCTGGGATCCGAAGCTACCCAGCCCATCGGTGTTTTCATACCACGCTACTTTGTTGTCTCCGTCGGAAGATGAAATGACGTCGATGTCATCGTCGCCATCCAGGTCGGCTGTGAATACGGTGTTCGCACCGACCGCGTTCGTAGTGATGATCTGTTGTGGGCCAAACGTTCCCAGCCCGTCCAGGTTTTCATACCATGCAATCTTGTTGTCACCATGCGATGCCGAGAGGATGTCCTGATCGTCGTCGCCGTCGATATCGGCAGCGAAGATGGACAAGACTTCGTTCGTTGCCGTGCTGACGATTTGCTGCGGTCCAAACGTTCCCATTCCATCCAGGTTTTCATACCAGCCAATCACGTCGGTCTCGCTGGACGAGAAAACCACGTCAATGTCCCCGTCATTGTCGAGGTCGGCAGTCACGAGCTTATCGGGTTGCAAGCCGGCTTGTACCGCCACTATTTTCTTCTCTGAAAAACTTGTCTCGAATTCACATTCGTCGGGCGTTCCATTGGTATTGCAATCGTCGAATACAGGAGCCTCACATTCGCCTGTACCGGGGTTGCAGGAGGCCTCAATGTGAATGCACTCGTCGATGTCAAATGGCGAGCAATCGACCGGTGAACCGGCGCAAAAACCGCCATTGCATACATCGTTTTCGGTGCAAGGATTCAAATCGTCGCATGCAGAACCGGCATTGGCCGGAATCGTCGTGCAAGAGTCGGTTGCAAGATCGCAGATACCGCGGACACACACGTCATCGAGATGCGAACAATCCTGCGCATTCTCACCGAACGGTTCGCAAGCGTCAGGGATACCGTTCAGGTTGCAATCTGTTTCAAATCCGTCGGCAATGTCGCATTCGTCGAGGATGCCGTTGGAGTTACAATCGGTTGGGCGTGTTTGAATTGCATGCGCCGAACCACTGTTGGTTCCGTCGTCGTCGTCAAGGTATGCGCTGACCAGAGCAGTTTCTCCGGAAATGGCGGAATCGAAACCGAGTTGATCGCCTGCCGAACCATCTGTTGGTATGTACTTGATTGGGGATTGCCACACGTCATCGATGAACACAGATACATAAAGAGCGCCACTGTCTGTGCCATTTTCACCGTTAAATGGAGAGCCAATGACAGCGTGCGATCCATCGACGGCCACGCTGTACCCGAATCGAGACTGAGCCGTCGGATCGTCAGCCGTTAACTTGTTGGCTTGCTGCCACGCACTAGCAACCTTGCGATAGACATACACTGATCCGCTGTTCGTTACTATATCGTCATCTGCATAGGCACCCACAAATATCGTGTCGTTGTCGATCGCAATGTCGTAGCCAAAGCGGTCGATTGTTGCAGCATCGTCGGCAGTTAGTTTCTCCGTCTGTTGCCAAACGCCTCCAATTTCACGAAACACATACGCAGCGCCGCATTCGCTCACGCCTGGCTTGGACGCACCCCATGCGCCGATCACGGCTGTATTCGCGTGTAGTGCTACGCTTCTTCCAAAGCGATCGCCGGCCGATGCATCGCTGGCGGTGAATTTATCGACTTGCTGCCACACGCCGCTGATCTCGCGGAAGAGATATGCCGAACCGCTGGATGTACCATCGTCGTCACTCAGGTCCGCGCCTGCGAGAATGGCATCGTCGTCGATTGCGACATCTATTCCGAAGTGATCGCCGGCAGTGGTGTCGGCACCGGTCAGCATCGCGATTTGTTGCCAACTGCCTCCAATGTAGCGGAACACATAGATCGCTCCAGCGTCGATGCCAGCCGCGTCGTCAAAGGCGGCTCCAACCACGATCGTATTGCCGCTAACCGAGACCTTGAAACCAAATAGATCTTCCGGGCTTGAGACATCACCGGAAAGCTTGGTATCAAATTGCCATGCATCATCGATCAATCGATACACGTAAGCCGCACCGCTTCCAGCTGCACTGTTGCCGTCGGCCATGTCAGCCCCAATGACGGCAATCTCGCCATCAATCGCAACCCCAACACCAAATTCATCACCTGCACTGGCATCGGGAGCGGTGATCTTGTCCAATTGCACAACCGTGGAAACCTCGCATGAATCGGGCAGGCTGTTTGAATTGCAATCGGTTTCAGATTCCGGAAACTCGCAGTCTCCCGTGCTTGGGTTGCACGTTGCTGGCAAGCAGGCATCGTTGAAGTCGGAACAGTCTTTTGCAGACCCCATGCACGTACCGCCGTTGCACTCGTCGTTTTCGGTGCATGGATCCAAATCGTCGCACGGTTGACCGTTGGGTGCGTCGGCCAATTCGCATAGACCGTCGATTTCGTTGCAGACACCAACTGTGCATCCGTTATCGAAGTGCGAACAGTCGACTGGGTCGCCTAAACAGGTGCCACCGTTGCACGTGTCATCTGTTGTGCATGGGCTTTGGTCATCGCAGAAGCCACCCTCATTAATAACGGACACTTCGCAGATTCCGGATGCAGAATTGCACACTCCAATGCTGCAATCGCTATCGAGCAACGTGCAATCGGTTGGAATTCCAGCGCATACACCTGAACCGCATTCATCATTGACCGTGCAGGCGTCACCGTCATCACAGGTTCCGCTTTCATTCGCAGGAACCGCTTCGCAAAGACCTGTTGCAGCGTTGCAGGTTCCTGCGTTGCATTCGTCGTCCAGATTTGAGCAGTCAACAGGAATACCTGCGCAGGGTCCGCCGGTCGTGGAGTCGCAAGTCGTGCATAAGTCGCCATCGTCGCACGGGACGGGCGGATTCGAATCACTGACCTCCAGATCGTCCCAGAATTTTCCGCCCTTGCCCATGCTCCACAAGCCGACCGTTCCGGACGTCGGATGCTGGCCGCTGGGGTCTACCGCATCGATTTGAAAACCGGCTGGCTCTGGTTGACCGTCTTCCCAGATGTTCGCTTGCACATGCAACTGCGAGCCGGACGTATCGACAACGACTCGGAATCGGTACCACGTGTTCACGGATGGATTCACACCGGAATCTTTGTCACCGACAAAATTGTCGAAGTTGGGTGGAGCCAGGTGAAACGTTCTTGCAGACGGAGCATAGTTGGCCCGTCGAATGCGAACGTACTCATAGGTAGATGACGGCTGATCGCTGAATTGCGAGAGGAATGTTACACCCACACCGCCATCGGGATCGTCGATGCGCATTCGGCCTGTGTAAGTCATATCGGAAATGCCAGCCGCGCCCGGTCCGACGTAGTGCGAGTGGATGTTTGGAATATCGGTGTAAGTACCAAATGCCAAATCGGAGCCGACTTGTTCTACTCGAAACGAAATATTCCCTCTTAGTTCGATGGTACTGCTGGCCGTGTCGGTATCGAACCAGTTGACCGGTTCATCTCCTGGAGAGTATCCGTTGAAGTCTTCGCTGAAGATGAACGCCTGACACTCATCGGGAATACCGTCTTCTTCGCAATCAAGACTGGTACCACCGCTGATATCGGTTGCGTCTTCTATACCGTTGTTGTTGCAGTCGGCCGCCAAGGCTCGATGGCCTGCTGCGAGTGCGAAAAGACACACCCAGGCCAATGCGATTGAATGTAGATTCCAAGCGTGGGTAGCAACGTGAACTTGTTTTCGGATTCTGCTGAACATGGATTTCATCCTTTCAGCAACGGAAGTCGTGGGGCGGGCGGTCAACGGCACATCAAACCCGCGAACGCGCGATTGATTCGTATCCGTTGATCTCGCCTAAGAGGCCCGAGGTCTCTACCACTGAGTATATCAGAATCGATGCCTCAAACTAAAGATTCGGGCTGGTCCGAATATGAATATTGCGTCCAACATATGTCTGTGAAGAGAGAGATTTACCTTCGACGGTAAGGGCTCAATTCCGCTCGGGTGAACGACTCTTCCTGATTATTTGCCTACCGCCGAGATGAATGCGCGACGTGCCGATCGCTTTGTGGGATGAGGCCAAAGGTACGGTCGTAGAGCGAAAAGGCAAGCCAACAAGCGGGCTGTGCGTAGCGATCAATTGCTGCTCGAAATTATAGGCATTCTGAGGAACGAATAGACGCCATATTTTTGCATATATGCAGTCGCCTCTAGGGTTTCTGGTTCGAGGATCGCGAATATGCGAGTATGGATGCCTAGTCTTAGAAAAATTCTTGAATAATATGTTGCATGTATTAGCATATGGTGTACGATAATAAGCATGATGATGGATAAACAACGAAGACAATCGGTGATTTCGGGGTTGATTTCGAATGGGTCCGTTGGTTCGCAGAAGGAGATTCTTGATGTGCTCTCGAAGGATGGGTTGTCGGTCGATCAATCGACTCTTAGCCGCGACCTCAACGAGATGGGCATCAAGAAGGTGGCGGGTCGCTACCGTTCGGTGGTGATGGAAAACGGCCATGCGGATGTCGCGCATTACTTTGACGGTGTGACACGGTTTACCGTTTGCGGACCGCATCAGATCGTTGTGTTCACAGAGGCGGGGCTTGCTCAACCGGTATCCGTCGCAATCGAAAAAAAGAAAGACCCCTCGATTCTGGCGACGTTGGCTGGCGACGATGTGATCTTCGTCGCAACCAAATCACGAAACACACAAGCCGTTGCCCTCAGGCGCCTGATGCAATGGATGGGAGATGACAAATATGAAAAGTAAAAAGAGCATTTCGGCTTTGGCGGCGCAACTATCGAGCGAACTGGCCGGCCCACACGGCGAAGTGTCAAATAATGGCACTTCGCCGAAATGCGTGCTGGCCTACTCGGGCGGATTGGATACGTCGGCGATTGTGATCTGGCTGAAAGAACTTGGTTACGAGATTCATGCGATCCTGGTCGACGTCGGGCAGGACGAAGACTTGGAAGCGCTCTGCGACAAGGCGCTCCGCTACGGTGCGAAGACAGCCGTCATCCGCGACGCCAAACCGGCGATGCTGGAAACAGTAGTCTCAAAGGCGATCGGTCTGTCAGCCGTCTATGAAGGCACGTATCGACTGGGCACGGCACTCGCGCGGCCTTTCATCGCTTTGGAACAGGTCAAGCGGGCCAAGGAACTTGGCGGTGCGACACTCGTTCACGGCGCGACGGGCAAGGGCAACGATCAAATCCGCTTTGAATTTGCATATAAAACGTTGGCTCCGGAGTGTCCGGTGCTTGCCCCGTGGAAGGTTTGGGGATTTGAAGGTCGAAAGGAATTGATCGCATACCTAAAGTCGATGGGTTGCGATGAACACTTCGACGAAAAGAAGGATTACAGCCTCGACGAAAACCTGTGGCACATCAGCGTCGAAGGCAGTGAATTGGAAGACCCGACGGCTGACGTTGAGATCGAAGCGGTTTTGGAGTTCGTCAAAGACAAGTTCGCAACCGGTGGACCTGCAACACCGCCCAAGTCGGTGAGCGTGACGTTCGATAAGGGGGAAGTCGTTGCGATCGATGGCGTAAGCAAACCACTTGGCGAAATCGTCGAGAAGATCAACAAAGACCACCGTCACGCGCACTGGGCGTGGGACCTCGTGATTGAGAATCGAACGACAGGCGTCAAGTCGCGCGGGTTGTACATCAACCCTGCGGCTAAGCTTCTTCAAACGGCTGCTGACGAATTGGCCCGGTGTTGTTTGAACAAGCCGACTTACGATCGATACGGATCGATCGCGCAGGACTATGCGACGCTGCTTTACAAAGGCGAGTATTTTTCGATGCAGCGAAAAGTGTTGGAGGCTTCGGCGGAACCGCTGCTCGATTGTCTGACGGGTACGGTGACATTCATGCTCGCTCCGGCCATGTATGTGTCGAAGATCGACGCGACCGAATCGTTGTTTTGCAAAGAGACATCCACGTTTGAAGCCAGCGATTACTCGCACGCCGATGCCGGTGGATTCATCAACCTGAGTTGGCACGCGAATATCGGCCAATCGTTTAAGGAAACGGATGCCAGCCATGAAAACGCTTTGGAAACAACAGGGGGAGCTGCATCCGAGCTTTGCGAAGATCAATCGGTCGCTGGAGGAGGACTGGTTTCTGCTGCCGTTTGAGATTCGGTTACAGCTGGCCCACGCGACAACGCTGAAGCAAGCGGGCATCTTAAGCGATGAAGAATGCGTTGGCCTTCAAGATGCACTCAAGCAGATTGCGGCGAACGTTTTGATTGACGGTTTGCCTGGCGATGTGCCTGCGGATTCTCCAGCAGAAGATATTCATACGTGGGTGGAGTCTGAACTCGTCGCCAAAGTGGGCGATGCCGGCAAAAAGATTCACACAGCCCGTTCGCGGAACGATCAAGTGGCGACGCTGCTGGTCATGTACGCCATCGATGCGGGACAAAAAATAGCGCACGCCGCACAGGGGTTAAGTGTTCAGCTTTGTAAGAAGGCCATCGACTGGTCGCAACTCGTTTTTCCGCTCCAGACGCATTGTCAGTTTGCTGCACCGGGTAGCGTTGGATTTTGGGCGCTGAAGTACGCGACGGCATTCGAGCGGTCGGCGAACCGGTTGGCGGATTCGGTGGCTGCGTGGAAAAAAGACTGTCCGCTGGGAAGCGGTGCGGTGGCTGGCTCATCGATCCGGATCGATCGAAACATGCAGGCGACGTTGCTCGGTTTTGACGGGCCCGGTGACAACGCCCTCGATTCGACATCGACGCGCGATGCATGTTTGGAATTGCTTGCGGATCTGGCGCATGTCGCACTGCATTTGCAATCGTTTGCCACCGACGTGATCGCGTTCGCGCAGACCTCGCGGTCATGGGTCGCATACCCAGCCGCATTCGGAACCGGATCGTCGATGATGCCCAACAAAACCAACCCCGATGCGATGGAATTGCTGCGTGGTGAGTGCAATGCGATCGTCGCAGCACACAATCACGCACTGCTCATTATGCGGGGTTTGCCAAGCGGATACAACCGCGACCTTCAATGCGTCAAGCCGGTCATCCATTCTTCGGTCGAAAAGATTGACGAACTTTTGGAGATGACGACGTGCTTCGCCGAAGCGCTGGCATTTCGTCCGGAGAAATTGAATGCATCTCTGCAAATGGGGCATATCGATGCGACGCTGCGCATGGAGGAAAAGGTGCAGGATGGAATGGCGATGCGCGATGCACACCATGCCGTCGCAGGCGATTTGGAATCGGTAGAGTCCGGGCGCGACGTTGCATCGCTCGCAAGTCAATACCAAACCACCGGAAGTGCCAGCCCGAAAGAGACCCTGCGCATCGCGAACGCGATGATCAAGCGAATCGGGCCTGGCAACCAAGATCAATAGCCGGAATTCGATTGCGCAAACCACACACAAGCCATGAACTTAGAAACGTCATCCAATTTCAGGGGGGTATTCAAACGGGGAGATGTTGTTGCTGGTGCGAAGCGCATCGTCGTCAAGGTTGGTAGCGCGGTGATTGCGGCCAACGGTAAGCTGCGACCCAGGGTGATCGCCGACCTGGCGTATGACGTGTCGGTGTTGCTGCATCAGGGACATGAAGTGGTCATGGTGGTGTCAGGTGCGGTGGCTGCGGGCTATGCGGGGTTGCGCTATCTAGCGCCGCCCAATTCGGTTGTGAAGCGGCAGGCGTCGGCAAGTGTTGGGCAGTACAAACTGATGACGCTTTTTGCGAAGGCGTTTAGTCAGCATCGTGTTGAAGTTGCGCAACTTCTGATGATGGAGGACGACTTTTCCAATCCGAGGCGTTTTCTCAGTGCGCGGCACACGTTGCAGGAATTGATTGGCAGCGGTGTCGTTCCGGTCATCAATGAAAACGATGCGCTGGCCGAAGATGAAAAGCAGATTGGCGACAACGATCATCTTGCAGCGTGGGTGACGAACGTTGCGTCGGCAGACTTGTTGGTACTTTTGAGCAGCGTGCCTGGCGTTTTCAAAAACGGTTGCGATGGAGCGGTGATTGATGAAGTGCCAGCCGACGTGTCGGTCGATGGGTGCGTGACGGCGGAGTTGAGTGCGACCGGTGTTGGTGGAATGAAAGTGAAGGTCGCTGCCGCCAAATTGGCGAACAGTTGGGGTGTGCCAACGATTATTGCATGCGGTAGGTCTCAGGGAACGTTGAGTGCAGTGGTAAAAGGTGAAACGATCGGCACGCTTTTTCGTCCGTCGGCGGCTGAGCGGTGCTTGGAGGCGAGATGGCTGGCAGTGCAGCAGAGAGCCTGCGGCGCATTGTCGGTGACCAAAGAAGGTTGCGAGGCGGTTTACAACGGCAAGGGACTCAAGCCTGAAGAAGTTGTGTCAGTTAATGGCACTTTCGGCATCGGCGACCGCGTCGACCTTGCGGACGAGGACGATCGCGTTTTTGCGACCGGGCTGGTTTCGTATGATTCAAGCAGTGTGGCGAAGATGTGCGGCAAGTCGAGTGACGCCTTTCAGGATACACTCGGTTACGTCTATATCGATGATGTCGTTCACAGCGACGACATTGTCCTGCGAGCGGCAGTTCAGGAGGCGACGGAGATCGTTAACGTCTAATGGGTGCCCGCTCAACCGAATGCCAAGTGCCTGTCACTATATGAATATCGTTCGCGGTTGCGCAAAACCCCTATAGCTATCGGACACTTGGGGCGCTTCAAGCTGGACAATTTCCGATTGCGTTGGCGATGTTTTCAGTACTGCTAACCTTGTTCGAGTTGGGCATTGGTTTTTGCGGTTTGCACGACAAAAAAACACTTGACCCGATAAGCGTGCGTGTCCTAGAATTTCGGTGTAGGGCAAGCGATCTGCCTTTGTGACGGCCTCAAAGACTAGGGGCGAGGCGACTTGGACAGACGCACCCTGCCGTGGGTTGGTTTGGGTTTTCATTGGTTTGATTATTCAAGTGGCCCATGCGTGCTCGCCAGGCGACGGCCGGCGCGATTGATCAGTGCCCGCAAAATGCTTTGTTTCAATTTGTGATTGAAACAGAAAACGGTTGCGGGATGGCTGCCCTTGAAAAGGAGGTGATCTGTGACGATAGGTGAACAAACGAGGTGGCTGCGATAACGTAGCAGACGTAGCTGCGACCGCAGCAACCTTTCAGGTTTCTGAAACCATGATAGGTTTCAACTCCCGTCGATGGCGCAACCATCGGCGGGTCATTTTTTGCGCAGACGCCGGTCAGCCGGTCCCCTCCGTTGATTCGCGCTTTCACACCTGATTTGCGGTAGAATAGCCGCAACATGATTGGGCCGAACACCACACATGTGACTTTGCTCGAGCGCGTCGCCAAAGCCGACGACGATGCCGCATGGACCGAATTCTGCGAGCGATACGGTCCGCTCATTCGCAGTTTCGCCCGCCGCAGGCATGTCGATGCGGCAGAAATCGACGACATCATGCAGGATGTTCTGATGATCCTGACCAAGTCGATGCCGAAATTCGAGTACGACCCCGCCAAGGGAAAATTCCGTTCCTACCTTAAAACACTCGTTGTCCGTGCCGTCTATCGAAAAACGTTTCAGAAGAAGTCCCCGGTGCTGCTAGAAGATATTGAGGCGGCTGCGGCTGCGAAGGAAGACGATCCTGAGACGGAGGCCATCTGGGAGGAAGAATGGCGACAGCACCATGTGCGGCAGGCCATGCGGATCATCGCGATCGAATACAACGAGCAGGATCAGCAGGCCTTCGAGCAGTACGCGGTGCAGGGGATTGGTGCGCAGGAGGTGGCTGACGACTTGGGGCTCAATGTCGATCAGGTCTACAAGGCCAAGTCGCGCATCCTCAAACGCATGAGCGAATTGATTCGCCAGCAGGTGGACGAAGAAGGTTAGCAACCGACAGGCGTAAATGTCGAAGACACCAGCACACATTCGCGGAGAACGAACCGTGCCACCGGGCATGCATTCTGCGCCATCCCAATGGTTTGACGACCCGTCCACGCTGCTCGGAGAAGTGCAGCGCGAGGCACGGCGTACGCGCTTGCCGATCGAAATTGACGGGTATGAAAAACTAGTCGAGGTGAAACGCGGTGGTCAGGGTGCGGTCTACCGCAGCATTCAGAAGTCCACGGGCCGCGATGTGGCGATCAAGGTGCTGCTCGATGGGGCGTTGGCATCGACAGCCAGCGTCCGCCGGTTCGAGCGCGAGGTGGACCTTGTTGCGTCTTTGCGCCATCCCAACATCGTCAGCATTTACGACAGCGGAACGACCGTCGAAGGTCGGCAATACCTCGTTATGGAATACGTCGATGGCGAACCGCTCGATCGGGCAGTCACGCTGAAGCCGCAGAATGAGAGCGACGTTGCCGGCATTGTTCGCTTGATGGCCAAGGTGTGCGATGCGGTTCAGTTCGCACATCAGCACGGGATCATGCACCGCGACTTGAAACCAAGCAACGTGCGTGTGGATCGAAACGGTGAACCGCGGATTCTCGACTTCGGTTTGGCCAAGGGGTTCGGCGAGCCGGAGGGTACGAGCAAAGGACCAGACGCCATCAGTCGTTCGGGTAATTTCTTCGGGTCTCTGGCGTGGGCCAGTCCTGAGCAAGCCGAAGGGAACCTCCATCGCATCGACGTGCGGACCGACGTTTATTCGCTGGGGATGATGTTGTACCACCTGCTCACCGGTGCGTTTCCGTACGAAGTCGAGGGGCGAATTCGCGAAGTGCTCGACCACATCGTGATGACCGAATCGGCATCGCCGCGTTCGCGCAATCCGATTATCGATGCCGATCTGGAAACGATCGCGCTCAAATCGTTAGCAAAGGAACCCGACCGCCGGTACCAGTCAGCCCGCGAGTTGGCGGAGGATTTGAAGCGTTACGACGATGGCGAACCGATCGCAGCCCGCCGCGACAGCACGTGGTATGTCCTCAAGCGAAACCTCAAGCGCTACCGGATGTTAGCCGGCGCGTCAGTCGTTGTATTGATACTGACGATTGCCTACGGCGCGACGATGTCGGTTCTCTATAAGGATGCGACGGAAGCGCAGCAAGCCGCCAAGATCGAAGCCGAACGGGCGGCTGCGATCAACACGTTCTTGAGCACGATGCTGGCGTCCGTAGATGCAGAAAACGAAGGCTATCAGGTACGCGTTGCCGACGTGCTGGCCGGCGCGGCGGATCAACTCAGCGGCGATTCGGAAACGCCTCCAACAGTCCGCGCGTCGCTGTATCAAACGTTGGGGAATAGTTATCAAAGTCTTGGGCGCTATGCGGAAGCGGAACCGCTGCTGCGCACGTCCGTCGAGCTTTTTGACGCGACTGACGACGATGTGCGGATTGATCGATTGTCATCGATGGCAATGTTAGCCCGGGTGCTTCATGAGTCGGACAAGCTTGATGAGTCGGGCGTGATGTTTCAACGGATCATCGACGAAACCAATGTTGCCATCGCATCCAACGATCGCGTCAGATTCAAGGTGACTGAGGCGAATACAATCGCTGACGCCAAAGCGGCTGAAGTCGTGCGGCTTGGATTGTCTGCAACGACTGAACTTGCCCGCCTCAAGTACACTCAGGGGCAACGCGATGATGCGATGACGCTGGCGGCTGACAACCTCGACCGTCAGATCGCGATTCTTGGCGAGAAGCACTTCGATACGCTCAGCACCATGAACATGCTGGGCGGACATTATCAGGAGATGGGTCGCTTCGACGAAGCGAAGCAATTGCTTACCGACGTACACGATGCCTATCTCGAAGAGCATGGGCCGCGACATCCCAAGACGCTGGCGGCTGAATCGAATATGGGGTCGCTGCACGCACAGATGGGCGAGTATGCGGAGGCAGAGGCTATCTTCCGGCGCGTGTTGGCGATTCAACAGGAGGACATGGGCGAGGAACACAACTTCACGCTGATCACGCTCAACAACCTTGCGGACGTCATTCAGGAACTGGGCAACAACAACGAAGCCGAGGCGTTGCATCGCAGGGTGTTGGAAATCAGCCGAAGGGTTTTGGGCCCCGAACATCAAAGCACGCTGGTCACGCAGAACAATCTGGCCCGCGTCCTGCACGATCTCGGAGAATTGGAGGAAGCCGAGCGTCAATTCCGCGAGGTTCGCGAAATCTACTCACGAACGCTGGGCGAAGATCATCCGGCGACGCTGCTGGCGATGGGAAATCTGTCGGGTGTGCTGGAGGATAAAGGCGAGTCCGATGAGGCGCTCGAACTGGCCCGCCTGGTGGTTGAAGGAACCCGCAAGAATGTCGGCGAAGAAAGTCCGCAAACGCTGATCGCCATGAACAACTATGCCAGCCAGTTGCGCAATCTAGGTCGGCACAAAGAGGCAGTTGACGAATACGAAAGGGTGTTGGAGATTGCTGGGCGGGCAATGCCCGTAGGTTACTGGGTGCCGTGTGTCTTCGAGGGGGGGATGGCCAAGTCGCTGATGGCCCTGGAGCAATTCAACCGAGCCGAAAAACACCTTGTGCATTCATTTGAATGTCTGCGCGATTCGGTGGGCATCGAATACGTTCATACGCAGACGATGGCCGAGCGGCTGGTCGAGCTATACGAATTTAGGGAGCAACCCGACCGGGCTGACGAGTTCCGGAAGATGCTGGTTTCAGAGGACTCGGCTGAGTAATCGGGCCGGATGTTTACGTTCGCGTGCTTTAAGTCCTAGGGCGCTTCATCTTCGAGAAGTTTTTCAACGACTGCACCGATGGATTCGGTCATCTTTTTGTTGGCATCGCCGGTGGCGGGTCCGTAGTACCCACTGTAGACGGCTCGCACTTTGTTGTTTCGATCGATGAAGATCATCGTTGGATAGGACCGCAGTTTGTCGATGAGCGGGACCTGTTTAGCCACGACTTCCTTGTCGGCGATCCCGGCGAGCAGGATCGGGTACTTAACTTCGTTTCGTTTGATGAAGCGGCGGACCTGTTCGGTGTCGCGTTCGACGTCGCCGGTGTATTCGAACGCCAGACTCACGATGCTTAGACCCTTGGGCCCATACGTTTCGTGCAATTCGTTGAGGTGGCGGGCTGCATCGTGGCAATTGGGACACCACGTGCCGAAGATTTCGATGATGCGGGCGGTGCCTTTGAACCTGGGATCATCGAGCGATACCATTTTGCCGTCGATATCGCGGTACTTCAGCGTAGACAGCTCCACCTTTTTACTCGAATCGATCCGCTCGAAACCGTCGGGCAGCGTAGCTGACTCGTCGCGCTTTGCGGTCCAAGTCTCGTGCCACGTGTCGCGCGACCAGAAGTCGCCTTTGAGCGAACCGTCGGGTTGCACAGTCGCATCGAACAGAAACGCATGGCCGCCATCAAAAACCGAGAGCCGCAACCGGCCCGCCTCGTAGCTTCCTGCAAGGTATCGGTAATCCCCCGTGGTCGTCAGAAACGTTCCATGCACGGTTCCATCGGCAAGCTGTTTGAATTCGCCTATTGCTGGCGTCTTGTCTGCGCCAAACGAGGCAGTCCATCGCCCGTCAATGGATCTGGGCATGTCTTTATTCGCGGGTTCAGTATCAAGCGGTTTGAATCGATAACCCGGGGAGGCTGTCAGTGTGCAGTCGAGTCGCGCCCATTTGTCTTTGCCTGCCCGCCTGCGCCAATGACCCTTTGCCGGAACGGGCAGCCACCCATCGTTGGGATGCACCGATCGGTCGGCAGACAACTCAATACGCGCGTCATAGTGATCGATCGCAAGAATAATCCGCCGCCCCTCGACCCGAACCTGGGAAACTTCGAACCGCTCGCCGCCGTTATCGACAAAGCCAACCAAATCACCCGGCTCACCGCCTTCCCGCTCGCCAACGTAAAGCAGAAAAGGAAGCTCCCCGCCGGGCGAGGCCAGTACGACGCGGTAGAGCGTAAGATTGGCATTCGCATTTGCAGCACCTGCGAACAAAAGGAGCGTCGCTGCGACCATCATGCATCTAGCATTGTTTTTCATGCCGATATACTAGTATCAGACCGGCGCACGGGCAAAATCAATTCCAGTCTGGGAAGCGGTGGCGATTTCCTCCGGCGGATTCGGTCAGAAAGGCCAACCGTTGTCATGCGACTTCGATTCATCAACAACGCGAAACGATTCGAAGCCGACAACTGGGCCCGATCTACATCACCAAGAAGTAAGCCCAAAGCTTCGTGCAGAAATGGGTCGCAAAAGTGCTGCGAATACTGAAGCCGATGGAAGGCGACGTCGTTGTCGAATTCGCGTAACGTGGCGCATTGATCTCAAGCAGACCTAATTCATGTTGTGATCTAAATTTGCTTGTGGCTGACTATGGACAAGCGGATGACAGTTCTCGCCGGGAAATTTGCTGCCATTGATACGACTTGGAACTCCGCACTATCTAGAACGCTGTAGTAACGAACGCGATGCGTATGGGGAATTTACTCCTGTCGCCATGCGAGTTGTTGCGTGTGTGTTGAAAAATTTTATATGATTGTGTTTTACATGAAGCTACGACTGTGGTAGTCAGAGATGTACCTCAGGGATTATTATCACATCGAATCCTGAGTCGGGCCGTTTTGAAGCAACTTTCATTTTGTGCTAACCCAAGCGTGCGAAGAATTTTGCTGTCGCGCGGCGAGAGTTGCTGCGTAAGTGCTACCGCGGTGTGGATGTCGCGCTAGAATTCATGCGCAAAATATCCACTTGCCTATGTAGCGTGCTTGGTTTTCTTGTTCCGTATCCACCCAGGAGGATTAGTGCAATGCAGCAAAGAGTGTATGTAACACGGTTTTTGATGATGTCGTTGAGTGGCGCGGCGATTTTCGGCTGTCACCCGATGGACGATGTGGCGTGGAGTATTGAAGAGTACGGCACGGTCTCGGTATCTGCCCCGATGTTGGTACCTGTCGAGAAAGCGCAGGGATTTTCATTTGATCTAGACAAGACGGCCGAATTCTACTTTAGCGCACCGAGGGTCGAAGGTGCGATTCGTATGATTCAACAGCGTTCTCTCGACGTGCAATTTGCAATGCAGGTTCAGATCGAAGAATTGCTGAGCAGCCTTGCTGAACTCAAGCAGGCTAAGAATGCTGCAAAGGCGGATGAACTGCAGGCGAAGCTAACAAAGCAGGCATTGGCACTCGCCGCGCTTCAACAAGCGTCGCTCGGTGCTGGCGGAGCAGCCGCCATCGATGCCAATCCTCTGCTCAAGGTGGGTTTGGATGCGGTGGCCCAGTCACTGGGAATATCATTAGAGGGCGACACCGATTCGGATACAGACGAAACAGACGACTCTGATGAGGATGAAGATCAGGGAGATGCGGAAGCCGAAGAGGCACCGGACGATGCTGAACCAGATCAGACTGTCGAAGAAGCGTTGGAAGATGCTCCCGCTATTACATCGAATGGTGATTCCGATGACGGGAGTGTCGAGGAATCCGATAAGGAGTTCAAAAGTCTGCTGCCGCTGAAGCGTCCTGCGAAAGACGTTCTGACCAGTGTGAAATTCAGTGACCCACTGGACGCGTACGACGGGCCAATTGACATTTCACCGAGGCAGGCCCTATCGTTGGCGGCCAACGATAAGATGACGCAGGATTTGTTCAAATGGTTTGCGCATCCCAACGGCTATGGCAAGAACAAGAAGGCATATTTCTGCATGCTGACTGTTTCATGCCAGCCAGGGTATTGGACGAAAAAGAATTTTGCGGCGGACGTTCTTGTTACAACTGAATATGGTAAACAGCATGGCAGCTGGGCGAATTCAGAAAGTATTCAAAAGACACGCGGCGGACCGGCGGTTGGCGGTTACGACTGGTCATCATCTGAGAACCCCAACCTCGGGTCAGCTCGACCGCAGTTTTCAGATTCATTTCGCCGCCCATTGGTCGCGGCCGTCTATCCGATGGTAGATTCACAAGTTTTGGATTTGCGGCATAGTCAGCGCGAACAGCTTGCAAGCGCAATCGCGCTGGCATTCGTAGGAATGGGCGCACAGGCCGAAGCGTTGATCGACGATGTTCGGCGTTTGGAGCGTGACGCGCAGACTCGAACGGCGGTCACTGTCGGAAGTGCGTACAGTGCTGGTGGGTACAATTTCGGTTTTAGGATTGAGCCGCGTTTTGTTGCAATCGAGGATCCCGGTAATTTCAGAGGTGGCCCTGGCAATCAGCTTGAAGCGACCCAGTTCCCAGCGATGGTCTTGGTGTTTGCCGATAAAGACGATCTGGAACCCTCTGTGGGCGGAACGGCCGAAAAGGGCGGTTACGACCAAGTCGTGTTTCATATTGAATCGCGCTGGTTACCTAAAGATTGGCTGACAGGCCTGTTCTACCGCCAGTCTGAAAGCAAAATGTTACGTCGTGCGCACTTGTTGGATGGGCAGCGCGGTCGAATTTCTGGACATCGAAAAAGGGTACTCGGCAGCCCCAATCTCCTTTCGTTTAATAAAATGGGCGATTTAGAGTATGCAACACTTAAACGGCGTCGGTGGGCGTTGGCAGCGGCTGGATTGGGCTCAACAGTCGTGATGCCACTTCCAACGGTTGAGCAGAAGCCGAAGCCCAGTCCTATCAAGGTCACGGTGCCTGCGGAATCGCATCGGGGGTGGAAAAATGCATTGAGCACTTTTGTCGTTGGTGGAGAAAACTTCAATGAAAACAACATCAAAGGAGCGACCGTTGGAAACCGGGACTGCGCCGTCGAGGTGTTGAGTTCCAAGGCCGTCGGCGTCTTCTGTGATGCATGGGGTGATCAATCATTCCCAGAAGAAGTAGACTTAGTACTTGCTACAACACAAGGTCCAAAACCTGCCGGACGTGTCAAGTTTGACCAGCACTACGAAATGGCGCGGCCAATAGCCCGTCCAAGTGTAACGCTTGAGCGGGACGGCGGGGGTAACATTATCGGTGTCAAAGTGACCGGCGATTTTCAGAAGGCGACAGAGTTGCTGAATGCGGTCAAAGAAGCACTTGAGTGCTGTGGTGATTTCAGTGTCCAAGTAGATGCTTCGGGTAAGGTTGGGGTGAACGCAAGCGGATCATAGTTCCGCCCTATGTTTCTAAACGGCATCTGTAATTCCCAGTTATTTTTGGCCCGTGCGGCGTTTCCCATCGCTGCGCGGGCCAGTTTGCTGTCGAGTGGGCCGGGCTCGAGCGGCTAGTCGACAGCTACGATTCAACGGGGATGTACCTAGTTTGGAAAGATCGGTAGAAGTGCATTGTCTTGCTTCGGTCCTGGCGGCGGGGTTTCGCGGTGGATTTCGTTGTATAGCGTGTCTCGTTCGACGGGTGTGCAATGGGCTTCGGCGATCATTCTTTGGATTTTGTCGATGGTCAATTCCTGATGCGTGCCGGTGCCTTCGCGTTTGGTGATGTCGTAGTAGACGACGGTTCCGTCGAGGTCGTCGACGCCCCAGTTCAGCGAGACTTGGGCCAGCTTGGGCGTTTGCATGATCCAGAAGGCTTTGACGTGATCGAAGTTGTCTAGCATTAATCGTGCGATCGCCAGCGTTCGCAGGTTGGTTAACCCTGTTGGTCCTGGCAGGTGGGCTAACTCGCTATTATCGGGGATGAACGGCAGCGGGATGATTGCGTTGAAGCGAGCCGGTCGATTGGCGATGGACTCGTCCTGATGCTCGCGCAGTTTGATCAGATGCTTGATCCGCTCGGCTGGCGTTTCGATGTGGCCGTACAGCATCGTCGCATTGGAATACATGCCGATGTT
The DNA here is from genome assembly GCA_028285105.1 of Alphaproteobacteria bacterium. GTDB lineage: Bacteria > Planctomycetota > Phycisphaerae > UBA1845 > UBA1845 > UBA1845. The sequence goes on along the minus strand of JANQQE010000004.1, from coordinate 98,100 downwards.
GTGGGCAGCACGATGCACTTCAAACCAACCGGCTTCCCCGACCTTGTTCTTATAGGCCTCGTCATGCACGCGATCGTCGAAGATCTCAGCCCCACCTCCCGGTAGCGAGCCCAACCCCGCATCGCGCAATTGCGTGAGCACTTCCTCGATGGAAAGCTTCGGCTTGGTGATTCGCGTGAAGTGGATGATCTCGATCGCGGTGAAGGCTTTGATGTGAATGTCGGGTGCGGCAGCCTTGATCGCCCGACACATGTCGAGGTAATAGTCGAACTCAAGCTTCGGATGCAACCCGCCCACAATATGTACTTCCGTCGCGCCGTAGTCAGCCGCCTGCTTGGCCCGCTGAGCAACTTCCTCAACCGACAAGGCGTACCCGTCATCAGCACCCTCCTTGGTCCATGGGCGATAAAACGAGCAGAACTTGCAACGCAACACGCAGTAGTTCGAATAATTGATGTGGCGGTTGATGTTGTAGTACGCCTGGCGGCCGTTCTTCTTTTCGCGGACGCAGTTGGCCAACTCGCCAAGAAGGTGGACATCGCAATCGGTGTAAAGGGCCAACCCTTCGTCGAAGCTCAAACGTTCCCCCGCACGAACGCATTCGGCGATTTGGTTGATGTCCTGTGATGATTTGGCTTTGACGTTCAAGATGCGATGCTTCCATATTGACTGCAATTTCAAACAAGCCGCTTGTCTGACCGGCGGCAGGCTGGCTTGTGCGGTAAGCCTTCGATTATAGAAGTTGTGGTGCAGCGTACCAGCCGTTCAAAAGTTTTGAAATCGTAGGATTCAAAGGCTGAACCCAGGTATGGATGACATCGGACGCGGTGGAGCGTATGAAATCAGGTTAGGTCGAATTCCCGGCGTTACAAGCTCGATCTTGCCGATGGATTGAAGAGAGAGGTATTCGTAGGAGGCAGCGCATTGAATTCAGATGGCGGACAATTCAAGAGGGCAAAGTTTCGGCGGATGCGGTGGTTCGCGTCGGGGGCGGTGTTGGCCGCATTGGCAATTTCCAGCGGGACGCTGTACCTGCAAGTCAAACAGCAGCGGGCGATCGAGTTGGAAATTGAGAACAAACGCCTCGTCCACGAGCAGGAAGAACTCGCCCGCAAGAATCGGGCGCTGGCCCTTCATGCCGAACGTCTCAAACGCGAGAAAGCCCAACTTGACGATGTCATCGAGCGGTTGGATGTTGAGGAACGAGTGGCTGAGATCGAAGTCCTCCAGCAACACCGCAACGCAGAAGGCGATCTGCAAACGGTGGTGCGCTTCACGGAATTCGGTCGCGGCGGAAAGCGTTTGGAACCGCTGGTATTTGGCGTTCCCAGCGACACCCCGCACTTCGATGCGCTGGTCATCAAGTTCGAGCGCGACTACGTAAAGCGGGGCGATGCATTACGCGGTCATAACCTCGCGCTGTTTCGCCGGGTTTATGGCGACACCCAATCGCCCAACAGCGGTTACTGGATCGGCGAGCGCAGCGGTGTGCCCGATCTGTATCGCATCGCCGACGAACCAACCGAATTCGAGTTGAAACTCTGGAGCGAGTTCTGGGAGTACGCAGCCAACCCCGACAAAGCGGCAGATGCGGGTGTGCGGGTTGCGCAAGGCGAGTCGGTATACGCGCCGATGCAGCCGGGCGAAGTATGGCGTCTGTCGCTTGATGCCGGCGGCGGCTTGAACCTCAAAAAGCAATCGCCCGAAACGGATGCGGCGCAGTTTACGTCGGCGGATGATGCGCAGTTGTCGGCACCTTCGCCGCTGGATTCCCGCTTTCACGGGAATGACTGAAATGGGGCGATTGGACAGATCGCAACAAATATCCGAATGACTTGATTAGATACCCTCGTTGTTGTTTGACCTCCCCTCGATTCGACACATATGATGCTCGCATGGCATGGGCAGATGGTGCATTTTTTCGCGCAACTTCGAAGGTCTACGACGATCCGGCTGACTATGGTCTGACTCCTGAAGATGTCTTGATTCCGACGACCGGTGGAAAGGCGCTTCACGGTTGGTTGTTCCGGGCAGACGATCCGGTCGGGACGATCGTGCATTGTCATGGCAATGCTGGCAACATCACCGCCCACTTTCGATTCATCCATTGGTTTCCTGCGTGCGGTTGGAACGTCCTTTGTTTTGACTATCGCGGGTATGGCCGGTCTGTAGGCAAGATCGATCGCGCGGGCATGATCGACGACGCGGCCGCTGGTATTGAATACGCGTTGAATCATCCCGACATCGACCGGCTTCGGGTTTGCGTTTTTGGTCAGTCGATTGGTGCCTCGACATCGATCGTCGCAATCGCCCGCGAGCAGTTTCCGCTGGCTGGTGCGGTTTTCGATGGTCCGTTTTCGTCGTATCAGCGAGAGGCGCGTTTTGTGACGCGGAAGGTTTGGTACTTGCGGACCGTGTCGGGCTTGATTTCGCGCTACCTGATCAGCGACGATCATTCAGCAATCGATTCGGTGGCTGACCTGCCCTACGTTCCGAAACTATTCATATGCGGCACCGACGATCACATCGTGGAACCGCAACAAACCATCGATCTATATGAAGCTGCGCCCGATCCGAAAGACCTATGGGTGATTCAAGGCAGCCGCCACACCGAAGCCGTGACGGGCGAGATTCCCGGCGGGCGCGAGCGGGTGCTGGAATTCTTCAATCGATGCGTGCCGGATTCGACGGCGACGACGCGATGCGAGCAAGATCGGGATGCGGCAGCGGTGCGCGGCCGTCAATGAGCATCGCGATGGCGTTTGGGTAGGCGATGCATTCCTTTTCAAACACCTTCGCGGCCAGTGTGTCCGGCGTGTCGGCGGCATCGACAGCCACGGTTTCCTGAAGCAGAATCGGGCCGTGGTCGTACTCGTTGTCGGCATAGTGAACGGTGCAGCCACTCGTTGATTCACTAGCAGCCAGTACCGCCCGATGGACGTGATCGCCGTAAAATCCTTTGCCGCCGTACGAAGGCAAAAGCGCCGGGTGAATGTTGACGACGCGGCCGGCGAATTGTGGCGGGATCGTCCACATCGAATAGAACCCGCACATGCAAATGAGATCGAATTGGTGCGCCGCGAGTATTTCGGTGATGCGGTTGTCGAATTCGTTTTGCGATTGACCCGCCCGTTGCACGACTTCGACGGGCAGGCCTGTTGCTTGGCAGCGTTCGATGGCGGCGGCTTTGGTGCGCGAGCTGATGACGATTTCGATTGAGGCGTTCAGTGTGCCATCTTTGATTTTATTTGCGATATTGAGAAGGGTTCGTCCACCACCCGAAACGAGCGCGCCGATGCGAAGCGGTCGTTGCGATTGCATTGATGCTGGTTCGGTCATTTGACCTTTTCCCGCAGGAATTCGAGCGCCTTCTTCCACGTCGGGTCATCTTTCGCATAGACGTCCGACGCAACGTCAACGCGAATGACCGGCGCGATGCCGGCGCCTTCAAACGGTTTCTGATCGGGCGTGAGTGCGACCCACCGCGAATACGTTACCGTCACATCAATGCCCGGAAGTTTGAACGGTTTCGGATTGCCCGACGAGCCGCGGGTGTTTTCGCCAAACGTGGTGACTTGCGGTTGGCATGCGAACATTAGTACCAGCGCTTCGCCACTGCTCATGCACTTGTGACCGATCAGGCAGGCGACGGGGCAGGCGATCGGTTTCTTGCCCGCGGCGATCGATCGCGTCAGCACCGGACCGAGCGCATGGCCGTCCAGTTTGATGCGGTAACGGTTGGCTGCGTACACGCGTTCGGCATCGTTAAACGCCTCCGCGATGGGCCGGGCGAGCAGTTCATTCCCGCCAGAGCAACCGGGTCGCAGATCGACGATGAATGCTGGAACGTCGGCGACTCGCTGCATCGCCTCGACTGTGGCTTGCACATTTTCGTGGGTGGCTTTGCCCTGATCGAGGATGGCCATGTATCCGAAACCGTCGGTGCGGGTCTTGGCGACGATGGCGAATTCGCCGCACTCGACCACTTGCGTCAATTCCTGACGGACGATCATCGAGTTCCAGTTGCGTCGCCACGGTTCGGAATACGTACCCAGGCGGCCGGTGGGTCCGTCGATCCAGATGTGCATGTCTTCGAGTTTCGTCAGGCATTCGCGCAGGATACCGACGAATTCATTCGTTGATTTGGCGGCAGCACATTTGGGCAAATACACATTCCTGATTTCGTTCCAATCGACATCTGGCTTCAGCGTGAAGTAACTGTAGTTGCGGTCCATGTCCTGCCAAAGTGCTTCAAACGCATGGGTGAAAGCGTTCGACGTCGCATTCGGATTGGCCCGTACGGGCGTTGGCAAAATAATGGCGAAGATGCAAATGCAAGCGCGTAGGGTCGGCCATGCCCACCACTGTGCGGATGCATATGCAGGTTGGTGGGCATGGCCCACCCTACGATTTGCATTCGTTACCATCAATTGCACCGTTTACTGTTTTGCGATTTAATGGCTGCTCGATCATTCTAGGAATACTGAATTCGCGCGACGAACAACCATTATGCTGACTGTCCGACTTGCTGCACTGCTCCTTGCAATTTCGTCCCTGACGCCCGGTTCGCGAATTGCCGACGAGACGCCGATTCGTCCCAACTTCATCTTCATCATGGCCGACGATCACGCTTCGCACGCGATGAGTTGCTATTGCAGCAAGGTCAATACGAAGCCCAACCTCGACCGCATCGCCGAGTTGGGCGTTCGATTCACCAACGCATTCTGTACCAACAGCATTTGCGCTCCCTACCGCGCCGTCGTTCTTACCGGAAAGTACAGCCACGTCAACGGTGTACTCGACAATCGCGACGTTTTCGACGGGTCGCAGCCGACGTTCCCATCGATCTTGCAGGCGGCAGGGTATGAAGCTGCGATCATTGGCAAGTGGCATCTGCACAGTGACTCGGTCGATTTCGACTATCGGAAGATTCTCAAGAGGCAGGGCAAGTGTTTCGATCCGATGTTTTATTGAGATGGGCAAGCGTTTGACTCAACCCGGACACGTTACCGACATCATCGGCGAGGAAACCATCGACCGGATTCGCAATCACAAGTCGGGAAAACTGATTCACTTTTACTTCGAGAGACGCATGGGAATTAAACGACCTCGAGACCGATCCCAACAAGTTGAACATTCTTTACGACGACTCAGCCCAGTAGGATCCGATTGCGGCATTGACGAAAGAACTCGCTCAAAAGAATCCGGCGGAAGACTTCAAACGTGAATCGGTGACAGAATGGGGCCGTATGAAATCAGCCGATCGCAAGCAGCCAACTACGACGGCGGACGATGTCGAAGTCAAACCGACGACTCCGATCGATTAGAAATCGTCAACAGTCAAACGGGAACAAGGAGCTACATCGTGAATACGCCGAAGCTGATCGCGAGGCATTTTCGTGAAATGCACGAGGGCAACAGTATGACGGGTGTTCATTTGTACGGGCTGCTGGAGGGCGTCCAATTCGAGCAAGCCACGAAGAAAGTTCAAAACTTTCATACGATTGCCGAATTGATGTTTCACATCAACTACTACATCAGCGCCGTATTGAAAGTCTTGCAGGGTGGCCCGCTCGATGCCCACGACAAATTCAGTTGGGATTGTCCGCCGATCGAATCCGAGGAAGATTGGCAGCAGTTACTCCAAAAATGTCGCGCCGATGCAATTGCTTTCGCCGAACATTTGGATGCCATGCCCGAAAGTCAAATGCAGGAAGATTTTGCCGACCCCAAATACGGCTGCTGGCACCGCAACCTGATGTGTATCCTCGAACACAGCCATTATCACCTTGGACAGATTGCCTTGACCAAGAAACTCATCCCCACATTCGAAGCGTAGTCATGCGACCATTTTCAGGTAGGCGACGTATCCGAAGAATAGGACGGTTAACGCCAGGACTGTGTTGATCAGGATGCCGTTCTTGAATTGCTTACCGACCCATTGGGTGCGGTTGTTCATGATGAGCAGCGTGCTTGCAAGAAATGGCATGAACATGGCGGCCATCACTGCGTAGTAAATTTGAACTTTTTGCAGGCTCAGGTTCATCATCAGGATGGGGACGATTGCCAACGCGATTAGGAATGCGCGGTAGGCCTTCGTCTTGGTGTAGTCGATGTCTCGGCGCGTTTTTGAGTCCGCTCCGGATCGAATGAGCATGAAGTCGGCGAACATGTAAGGAATGCTTTGCCACACACCGAGCAGGCTTGAGAACACCGCGCCCCAGAATCCGAATAGAAACAGCCATTTGCCGAACGTGCCCATGACGCCTTCGAGTTGGGCGGCGAGTTCCAGTGCGATGCCTTCGCTTCCCGGTTTCAATTCCAAGCGAGATCCGATGATCAGCATTGCCACGCCGAACAGCGACGTCATTATATAACCGATCGCCAGATCGAGACGCGAATCGCGTAGTCCGCCCATACCCTTGCGGCCGGCTTCTCGAATCCAGTAACCGTATGAAAGCAGGGTGACTGAACCACCGACACCGCCCAGCACACCGAGGACGAATTTCGTGTCGGCTTTTGCGAACGTGGGTTTGACGATTCCGCCGGCGACGGCTGACCAGTCGGGATCGATCATGATTGCGGTGGCGATGACGGCGCCAAACATGATGCCAATGCAGACGGACATCAGTTTTTCAAACAGTGCAAATCCGCCGATCCAGACCAATGTCAGTCCGAGCAGCGAGTGAAAAATGCCCCAGACGATTTTCGCACTCTGCGCCGAAAGCCCGAAGTCAAAGATGCCAGCCCCCGCTATGCCGCACGCGCTGATTAGCGCACCGCCGGTGAACACCGACCAGACCAATAGGTACGTTATGAACACCCAGCGGACCGGTGTGCCGAGTCGATCATTCCAACCTTCCAGCAGCGTCGTATCGGTTGCGAGTTGCCAGCGGGCTAGGCCTTCGTTGAGCGTCCATTTGAGGACGCCGCCGATGACTGCCGCCCAGGCAATGACCACGCCGACGTTCGATCCGGCGATACTGGCGGTGATGAGATCGCCCGCCCCGACTCCGGTGGCTGCGATGAGGATGCCGGGTGCGAGCTTGTGGAACAGGCTGGATTTTTTACTCTTCAGTTCGGCCATCATGCGAGAAAGTATCGCAAAGTTGAGCGAAAGTCGCGAGTTGAATGGGATAATAGGCGTCGGTTCGTAGCTGCGGTTGAACGGATAAGCCGCTTGCGTTCAAATGCGAGTGTCAGAGGGGCCCATAGCTCAGCGGTTAGAGCAGTCGACTCATAATCGATTGGTCCGGGGTTCGAATCCCTGTGGGCCCAATTGCAAATATTTGTAGCGGTCGGGCTGGCGTGACTGAGATTGATTTCTTTGGAAGGAGAATGCGATGACGTGGAAGAATTTGCGCGGGTTGGCGTTGGTGCTGGCGATGGGTTCGATGGTGGGTTTGTTGGCTTCGTGTCAGGCACCGAACGACGGGAGCGATGGCGGTTCCGATGCGACGTTTTGCACGGACGCAACCGATTGCGAAGAGGGCGAGGTCTGCGTCTTTGACTCGGGTGCGGGAGGAGACGTTTGCCGCGACGGCAGTTTGTTCGGTCTCTAAGTCGTCGTAACGCTGCGCCTCTGCTCACAGAGTAGTGACACGTTTGGTGTACGCTTATGGTTGGGGTGCAGCTTACGCTTGCTTTTGAATCAGGAAGCGTTGGTAGCGCGATCTGCCGGTGGCGAAACGTTCTTGAATACAGGAGCCTTCCACGCCTGCGAACTGTCGAAACAGCGGGCGGAGAAGTGTCGGCGCCAACTTCTTGACGAGTTCGTTGTTGTGTTCGGTATTGTCTGCCAACCCCTTGGCGACGTTGGCAGTGATGTTTTCATCTTCAATAACGGTCAGCCCCGACTCGGTGATCTGCTGCTTCCACGCGGGGACTTCTTCTTCATTGCGAAAATCCGTATAGAGGAAGTGGCCGCCCGGTCGCAGCACGCGCCGCACCTCGCTTAGAAACTTCGGCACATCGAGATAGTCGTGCGATGCTTCGACGTTGACAACCGCGTCGCACGAATCGTTATCAACGGGTAAGCGCTGGGCATCGCCGCAGATGTATGCGAGTCCCGGTTCGCCGTGCTGTTTGTTGCAGTACTTGACGGCCCGAGGCTGTCGATCGATGCCACACATGCGTCGGGCTTTGAGATAACGCTTGATGTACTTTGCGCCTCCACCTCGACCGCTGCTGACTTCCAACACATCGCGACCGGTCAGATCGACGCGGCTTACGACGTGGTGATAAAGCTGGATGTAAACGCGATTGCGTTCGTCGGCAGGTTCGAGTTGAACCGGTTCGCCTTCGAGCGGCGAGAATCCGTAGTTGAGGAAACTCACTTCGGCGGAATTGTCGATTTTCTTATTGAGGTAACGATAGAGGTTCTTGGACACGGTGTCTTTAATGCCATCGAGGCGCAAGACGTCGTTCACTTTGTCAACAATAGTATTGATCACAGCAGAAGTCCCTTCGCTAGCCTCACATGGTGTGAGATTATTCGTTGATGGACGCAGTGTCCCGACCGAATTCCGTACCCATTCTGCCGAACTCGGTCGGGGTATGCTAGCGATAAGTTGGATCGTGGCAAGGCAGGTGCCGCCCACTCCCATAATAGCCAATGCAACCGCTATTGCTCATCTGGACATTCAAAAGCTGTGTCGGGGTCGATACTTGGGTCTCTGGCGAATGAGAGGGTTTTCAGCGCTTGTTCGCTGCTTCCCGCCCGGACCAGAATGAAATACCCATTGTATACCTGTTTGCGCGGATCGGTTTCAATCCCTCCTTCAGGAAAGAACCCGACCTTAAAGTCGTCGAGAAATGGGCAACCGCAGTTGGTGTCTTCGTCGGGGCATCCAAACCAATCGGACGAAACGGGGAAGCTGAACTCGGCTTCAAATGTTCCCGAATCCTGGCCGTCAGGCAGGGTGAAACTTTTTGTCACGGCGGCTGTACAGTTGGCTTGGATTTCTCTTCCGTCCGCCCCGTCTTTGTGTTGAATCAGAATCCATGTGTCGTCTCGTACGTTGCCTGCCGGTTCTCCATCGATTGTGATTCGCTGTTTTTCTTCCGGCGTGCATGAGCAAATCACGTTGCAGCGGGAGCATCCCGCGGAGACGTACACGGTGAAACCGTTCAACTCGCGCGTCGCTTCAAACGACACCAGTACGTCAATGGATTCTCCTCCGATAATGCTTGACGGCGCGCTGAGGATGCTGATTCTTTCACCGCGCTGATATTCATCTTCCGGGAATTCGTCGCACTCACTTTCTTCCAGAAGCAGTCCTTCCACGCGCGTTGTTGCCGCACCCAGGAATACACCGTTCGCATCGGTGGCGCGAACAGTGACCGTATCAATATCGCCAGCAACGAAAGACGTAGCACGATAACGAGCCATGCTTTCTGTGGTCGTAAACGAAGTTGTTCCGTCGCCGTCCTCCGGGTCTGTTAGCGCCGCGACGATGAAACCATTGTCGCCGGAAGTACTCCATTCATAAGTGACGGGTAGCGCCGGGTTGCCCGCGACGAACGCGAAGAGGTCCTTCGCCAGAACGGTCTCGGTCAGACGTACCGGCGAAGGCGTAAGCTTGACCGAGGCGACTTCCGCCTGCCAAAACGTTGCATCTCTGGACCGCCCAAGATGGTCGACAACCTGGGCAACATCGCGGTTGTTGAAGCTGTTATAAATCGCCAGCATGAAGCTTTCCATTCGAACAAGGCTCTGCATGCCAGTGGCCATCTCGATGGTGCTGATTTGTTCGGCTGTGCGTTCGTCGTAGGCGAGCGTCAGGGCGTTGATCAGATCGAATCGAAAGGCTTGATTGTTCATCATCCGATCGATGACGACGCGGAGCGCTTCGACGTATCCATCGCGCGACGTCAATTCAACGCCTGCTCCTTGCAATATAGGTAAAATGAGTTGGGAGAGCGTACGCCCGACTTCCGGAACTGGGTCGAATGCGGTCGAGACGTTCGTACCGATCCCCATTTGCTCGCTTAGAGGGATGAGAACTTTGAAGACGAAGCTTTCTAGGCGGAGTTCTTCCAACTTGGATTCCCACTCGCTGCGGACGTTGGAATATTGGATGGCATTGAGCGTTTCATCGTCGATCGGGTTGAACGACGGACCGATGAAAACAAGTTCGTACTCGGTGCGACTTGAGTCATCGTGCTGCGGCAGATCGATCGGGCCGACTTCGCGATTGTCCCACACTGCCCGGTCAATATCGGTCAGGGTGATCGATGCAATTGCGAGCGAGGCGCTGAATTGGCGCGACAATGTCCGCGCATCGGGAATCGGAATCGGGTCGCCGATTTGCTGATAGACGTCATGTTCGGTGCGGTTGCCGTCGAGATCTTCGTGCGCGGTTTCCAAAAGGTACAGCAAACCGGATCGGGCGAAGGTATTCTGCGCGGTAAATCTCGGGGTGTCGTCCACGGGAATCATGCGGATGCCGCCCAGCACGGTCTCGGGTGTGATTGTGATGAGCGCGTCGTCGCCAACGTTGCCCAGCGTTTTCGCCGCGAACTTGCCGTCGAGGTTGCCTGCGATGCCATCGCTGATTTCGTTGATGAAGTTGATCGTTTCCATCTCGACGCTTTCGTTGACTTCCGGATCGCAGTTGAGTGCCCTGCGATCCTTTGCCAGCGCGACGGCCAGTACGTCGGCAAGGCGATCGACGGATTCGGAGAATTCCATTTCAAAGAGTAGATCGGACGTCGCTTCGGGCGGTAACCCCCAACCGCCGACGGCCATATAAAGCAGCGCTATAGCAGTGGTTCGCGTGTTGATGGGCGGGGGATCTCGGAAGAACAGAAATTGATGCCAACTGATCATGACGATGTTGCCTTCGTCATCGACCACTTGCAACAGGGTCGGTTCGTTCGAGACGGCTTGCACGGTGAAAAGCCCGTCTTCCCGAATCGGAGCGTCTTCGAGGTTGCTCCTGATTCGCAGGTTCGCCGCGTTGAACGATACGCCCGGCGGAACTTCGACCATACCCTGGACGAAGATGTTTTCCATGATCACCCCGTCACCGACCGTGCCAGTCCCGGGTGCATCGGGAATGCCCGAGTTGTCGTCGGAACCCGTTCCGCCGCTACCTCCGCCGTTTCCGCTATTCCCCGGGGGGAGCGTAGGATTGCAACCGGTGGTAATTGATAAAATGAATGCGAATGCAGTAACGATGGGTGAGTTTGGGCTTCGCATGGTGGTATCTCCGTGAAGGGGAGCCACCCGCGTTTTTTGCGGATGGGCGGGCCTTCATTAGGATACTTGTCCGCGAGCGCACCGATTCTGAAATGAATTTACCGCTTGGCGTCTGGCTGGCCTTTAGCTGGCCATCTTGTCGAACAGGTGAGCCGACGTGCGGATGCCCTTGTAGAAGTCGTCCACCACCATGAATTCGTTGGGGCCGTGCAGGTTGCAGGTGGGAAGGCTGAAACCGATCATCAACGATTCTGCACCCAGCACCTCTTTGAACAAGGGCAGAATCGGTAGCGACCCGCCTTCGCGGGTGAATGCGGGCGCCACGCCAAAACCGGCTTCGACGGCGGCTGCCGCTTGTTTGAGTCCTGGGTTGTCGAGCGGGCACATGTATGCTTCGCAATTGGTGAAGGTCTTGACCTTATGGTCGATGCCATCGGGCGTGTGCTTTTCGACGAATGCATCGAACGCAGCGCTGATTTTATCTGCCGATTGATTCGGTACGAGTCGCATGGAGACCTTGCCCATTGCCTTGGCTGGGATGATGGTCATCGACCCCTCGCCGGTAAACCCGCACAGCAAACCGTTGACGTCGAGCGTCGGGCGCAACCATCGGCGCTGTAGCGTAGTGAAACCCTTCTCGCCGACAAGCGACTTTGCTCCAACGGAGTTGCGGTACTCTTCTTCGTCGAATGGTAACGTCTTGAGGGACGCGAGTTCTTCGGGAGTGCTTTCGAGAACATCGTCGTAGAATCCTTCGATGGTGACGCGGTGGTCGGCGTCTTTCATCTTGGCGATCAATTGGTTTAGTGCGTTTCCGGGATTGGGAAATGTCCCGCCGAATGCGCCGCTGTGAAGGTCCTGCGTCTGTGCGGTGTAATTGATCTCTTTGTAGACCATGCCCTTGGTGCCGTAGGTGATTGCCGGTTTGTCCTCGCTGAGCTTTGGCGTATCAGACAGGCAGACGTAGTCACACGCGAGGCGGTCTTTTTCCTTTTCAAGAATCACGCCTAGATGTTTGGACCCGATTTCTTCCTCGCCTTCGATCAGAAACTTGACGCGGATCGGCAGTTTGCCGGCCACTTTCTTCCACGCCTCAGCCGCTAGCATGTGCGTAAAGACCTGTCCCTTGTCGTCGGCGGACCCGCGGGCGTAGAGGCGGCCATCCCGGATCTCGGGGTTGAACGGTTCGGACTTCCAGAGGCTCAAGTCGCCGCAGGGTTGAACATCGTAGTGACCGTAGACGAGCAGCGTTGGACCATCGCTGTCGGCGGGTCCGGTGTCGGCGATGACAGCCGGGTGACCCTCGGTCTCGAGGATCTTCGATTCAAAGCCGCAATTTTCGAAGAACTTGTGGATCCAGTTAGCAGCTTCGCGGATGGCGGGCTTGGCCTCCGGATCGGTCGAAATGCTGGCGATCCTAAGCAGTTCGAGCAGACGATTCATGGCGTCATCGCGGTTGGCGTCGATATGCTTGATGATGTCGTTGATCACTTTGGTTTCCCCACAAAAAGCGACAGAATCAGGTAGGATTGGCGTTGATCGTAGCAAGCGCAGGAATGGGTGTCCAACCGGCGGGTTGGATACGTATCGCGATAACCCGCTTGTTTGCAAAATGTGAGACAAGAATCCACACGGTGTGACGAGAAGCTAAGGTGCGGATCATTGTTGTACGTCGATTAGAGCGGTATAACCTGCGTTTGAACACCATGTTCGAGCAGAACAACAATTGGGTGAATCGAAGCAAGAGTAACTGAGCCTGTCGCGCTCCCTCCAGATAGTTCGTCGTGCGCGGCCAAGGAGCCTGTTAAGTTGAAGAAGTGGATTCTAGGTCTGGTCATAGCCGTGCTGTTGTATTTTGGCTGGCAGAAGCTGAGTGGTGCGCGGGTCAACCTCGCATTCATGCAGGAAAAGGCAGCAATTGTCGGACGTGGCGATCTGACGATTCCGATCACCGGCACGGGCGAAATTCAGCCAAAGTCCCGAAGCGTCATCAAACCCGAAGCGAGCGGGGAGGTGATGGAGATTCCCGTAGACCCTGGTCAACTCGTCCAAGCCGGCGAACTCTTGATCCGGCTGGATCAGGAAGAGGAGCAGCGCAACGTCACCCGCATGAAGAACGACGTCGCCCGGGCTTCGGCAACGCTTGAACAACAGAAACTCCGCCTCAAGGAACGCAAAACGAGTGCGCTTGCGCAAATCGATGCACGCATCAAGGGTACCGAAGCGCAACTGAAGGATGCCGAGTTTCGTTACAAGAAAACGAAAGACCTGTATGACCGGGATCTCGAAAACCTCGACGTGATGACTCGCGTGGAAGCGAGTTATGAGCAACTCGTCGCGCAGCTCGACGGACTCAAAGCCGACCGAGCCCAAGCTGACATCGCGATCGGCCTGTCGGAGCGCGATGTGGAATTGGCTGAGAAGGCATTCGAGACCGCCGAAACCAATTTGCGCGATGCCGAGAAGCGACTCCGCGAAACGGAGATTCGTTCGCCCATCGATGGCATGGTTTCGAGGATCAACGTTGAAGTTGGTGCGGTCGTGCAGGGCGGTAAGACGACCTTTACCGGTGGAACCGAGCTTGCGGTCGTCTCGGATATTTCTGATATGTATGTGCAGACGGAAGTGTCAGACGCTGACATTGGGGCAGTGATGTGGCTGGCGCCACCGAGCGCTCGACCCGGCGGATTGGAACTTGCCGAGCAACTGGCGGCAGACGATGTGGTTCCGCTGGTCAGCACTAACAGCCTCGTGCCGGAAATCGGCTTGGAAGGTGTTCCCGTTACGGTGATGGTCGATTCGTTTCGAGATCAGGAATTCACCGGTGTGATCGAAAGCATCGACCCGGAACCGCGCAAAGCTCAGAACATCGTGACGTACATCGTTCACATTCGCGTCACCAGCCAGAACCGCATGATGCTGGCACTCGTGCCCGGTATGCAAGCCGACGTCGAGTTCACCGCAGAGGCTGTCACCGATGCGACACTGATTCCGCACGAAGCGATACACCGCGGTCCCAACGATAAACTTGGCGTGTATGTGCGCGAGCTGAACCCTGAGACCAAAGAGCACAAACCGAGATTCGTATCGTGTCGATTTGGCTTGGACAATGGCCTGTATGCCGAACTGGTCGAGGGAGAGGGCATCACCGCCGGGATCGAAGTGTATACCAAGTTGCCCCCACGATTTGGGCAGGATGATGAAGAGGATGACGGATAGTTAATCGTCCAGGTCAAACGCCCTATGATTGAGCTTCGGCAACTTCGCAAACATTACAAGATGGGCGATTCGATCGTTCACGCCCTCGACGGTGTCGATGTGCATATCGCTGCCGGCGAGTTCGTGTCTTTGACCGGTGCGTCGGGTAGCGGCAAAAGTACCATGATGCACTTAATCGGTTGCCTCGATCGTCCGACGTCGGGCAGCTACATACTCGACGGGGTGGCGGTCAACAAAATGAGCGATCGGCAGCTGGCCGTCGTTCGTAATCGCAAGATCGGGTTCGTGTTTCAGACGTTTAATCTGATCAATCGTACGTCGGCAGTGGATAACGTGGCCGTCCCGCTGATCTACAGCCGCAAGACCAGCACCAAAGCGGCCGCGATGGCTGCGCTCGAAAAAGTCGGACTGACGCCACGGGCGTCGCACAAACCGAGCGAACTGTCCGGTGGCGAGCGCCAGCGGGTGGCGATCGCCCGGGCAATCGTCAACGAACCGAAACTGATCCTCGCCGACGAACCCACGGGCAATCTCGACTCGCGCACGGGCGAACAGATCATGGGTATCTTCCATCAGTTGCACGAAGCCGGTACGACGATCGTGTTGGTCACGCACGAGATGGATGTGGCTGCACAGGCCAAGCGAATCATTCGGATGCGCGACGGGAAGATCGTTGCCGACGAGATGCTCGATGACAAAAAAAGATCGGCATTGCAAGCCGAAGCGCTCCGCAGTCCGGAGCCGGTGGGAAGCCCGACTTAGAAACGCTTGCAGTTGTGTTCAGGGGTTTTGAAAGTACACCATGTTCCTTTTACGCATATGCATGATGGCCGCCAGTAGTCTTCGCGCCAATCTGATGCGCTCGGTACTCGCATGCCTGGGCGTCATCTTTGGCGTAGCCGCCGTCGTGTCGGCAATGGCTATTCTTGAAGGATCGACGCGCGATGCGGTGAAGCGTTTTGAGACGCTCGGCGCGGATCAGATCATCGTTACCAACGGAAACGATGGACAACGAAGATCGCGCAGCGTGGTACGACCTTCTCTAACGCATCCGGATTCAGATGCGCTGGCCGAGTTGGAATCGGTCGAGAACACCGCACCGGAATCGATCATCACCGCCCAGATCAAACATTTTGAAAAGAACCTCAGCATTCAGTTGCTTGCAACGAATCACAACTATACCGAAATCAATGAATACAAAACTGTTCGGGGACGCACACTCACCAAGCAGGATGTGACCAGCGGGCGCAAGGTTTGCGTTCTCGGTCACAAGGTTGCCCGCGGATTGTTCGGCGAAACGCCAGCCGTCGGGGCGCGGGTCCGAATCGGCGGACTTGGGTTTACCGTTGTGGGCGTGATGGAGAAGAAGGGTTTTCTCGGAATGCGCGACGTGGATGAGCAGGTGATCATACCGCTCACCACCGGGCTCACGCGTTTATTCGGAAGCAAATACGTTCAGTTTATCACAATACAAGTCAAGAACAGCAACGAACTCGAAAGCGTCTCGCAGGAAGTAAAGCGCCAAATGCGGGTCGAACACAGCATTCGTGCCGGCGAACCCGACGATTTTCGCGTTTTGACAAAGGAACAGATCACGCAGAATGTCGGCGGATTCGTGGATATCATGGCCATCGTGCTTTACAGCATCGCCGGCATCTCACTGGTCGTAGGCGGAATCGGTATTACCAACATCATGCTCGTTTCAGTAACGGAGCGCACTCGCGAAATCGGTGTCAGGATGGCCGTGGGCGCAAAGCGATCTGATATTCTGTTGCAGTTTCTGCTGGAAGCTGGTGTTGTCAGTGTGTTTGGTGGCGGGTTGGGCGTGCTGCTCGGGCGCGGATTTACCAAGATGCTTGAGAACGTGACCGTATTGCTTAAGACGTTTACGACACCGCGCAGCATCATGCTTGCTTTGGGGATGGCGTTCTTTACGGGCGTGGCGGCTGGCCTTTATCCTGCATTTCGGGCTTCGCGTCTTGATCCTGTTGAAGCGCTTCGGCACGAATAACGCTCTGCACACGTTGGGCAACCTTTATGAAATCACTTGCTCGCAAAATCGCGTTGGCGGCTGTGATGGTTGTAGTACTCATATCGGGTTGCGCGCCTTCCCTTTCTGAATTGCAATTGCAAGAAAATGAAGGACTGATCTGGATGTTTCCCGGTGTCGAAGGGGGGCCGATTGCGCTAACCGATGCGCGGCGGGCACTTCGAGACTTGGGTGTACAGTCGCGCATTCGCACGCACGATTATGGCCGGCCCTTCGGTTTGCTGGCGAACCTGATGTCGCACGACGGCAATCGACTGGCGGCTGCGAACATTGCGGCGCAGATCGTTGAGTATCGCGTCAAGCATCCGAACACGCCCATCGATTTGATTGGATATTCCGGCGGGGGCGGGATGGCTGTGATGGTGGCGGAGGCGATTCCGGCAGACATCCGCCTGCGCAATGTCGTCCTGTGTCAGCCGGCTATCAGTCCGACGTACAACCTCAGTAGTGCGCTACGCCGTGTCGACGGAAAACTTGTGAATCTCTACGCACCCAACGACTGGTTCATGCTGGGTTGGGGGACGACCGTTTTCGGAACGATGGATCGTCAGTATGTTGCATCAGCAGGCAAAGATGGTTTCCAAGAACCGCCTAAACTCGACGATCCAAGTCTCGCGGAACATTTCACACAGCAATCGTGGACGCCCGATCTGATTTGGAAAGGGCATGGCGGGATGCATGCCGGAATACTCACTTATGGTTGGAATCGAGAAACTGTCGCATCTTGGATCGCGCCGAAGCAAGTCGCAAGCGAAGAATAATATCCTGCCGAATCACATCTCAGAGTGCGGTCGGCTGGTACGCGGGAAGGACCCGATGTAACATCTCTTCGACGTTCATCACTGAGGCAAATTCAATCGATCAAGGAGGTTCATCAATGATACGATCATGTCGATGCAGTGCGTTTCGAGTTTTGACTTTGGGTTTGTGCATGGTTGGTGTACTCGTTTCTTTTATGAATGGACCGCAGGCATTTGCCGGCGATGATTCCAAAGCGAAGGTGATGGCATACGGTTTACGCGTCGTACCGAAACCATTTGAAGGCAACGACATGATGCGGGCGTTTCATGCGTTCGAGGGGACATCGGTGGCCGTCCTCGTGCATCAGCCGGCGGGCGGGTTGATTTCGTTCGACTCGGATAGCAGCAAGATCGAATCGTTCACCGACGATAAAGGTAAGAACCTTCTGGAATCGACCAGTGACTTTGGCACGCCCGGATTGCCGATGTCGCCCGAAATCAGCGAAGGCGGGAAAGCCGTCGTGATCGAAATCTCCGGTGGGCAGACGCCGACCCAAGGCGCGACCTCGCTGAAAGTCAAAGGCAAGTTCGTATTCAAAGCCGCTTCGCAGAAAAAAAGCTACACGCACAAAGACCTCGAACTCAAAGCCGACGCCAAGATCGAAGCCGGTCCCATCCCTTTGACCATTGGCAGCGCAGGCAAACCCGAATGGGGCGAGGAACCGCTTGAAATCAATTTGAAAGCCACCAAGCGTCTCGATGAAGTCGCGTCGATCCGCTTCCTCGATGCCGACGGAAAGGAAATCGAATCCAACGAAAGCGGCAGCATGACGATGGCTTTTGGCGATGAAGTGTCGGTCGAACGAAGCTACGCGCTGACCAAAAAGGTCGAAAAAGTGACCGTCGAAATCAGCTACTGGACCGACATGAAAGACCTTGAAATCCCCGTCGATCTGACCGTTTCGCTCGGATTGTAGCGGCGGATCGGCTAGGTCATTCGATAAGGATGTTCAACTGGCGGTGGAGAGGGTTTTGCCCCGCGGGTAAACCAGTGGCATGAAAACGCAAAGACCATCCAGAACGGAAATGCGGCGTGCCCATGAAGCGCGTGACGGAAGTTACGACGGTGTCTTCTGGGTGTGCGTCAAAACGACGGGAATCTTCTGCCGGCCTTCCTGCTCGGCGCGAATGCCGAACGATGAGAATTCCGAGTACGTGCTTTCCGTCAACGATGCGCTGGCTGAGGGGTATCGCCCGTGCAAACGATGTCGGCCTTTGGAAGTGGAGGGGCGTCCGCCGCAGTGGGTCGAGCGGTTGCTTATCCTAGCCGATGACTATCCCGACGTGCGACTTTCCGATTCCGATTTGAAAGCGAATGGATTCGATCCGGTCAAGGTTCGTCGCTACTTCAAGCAGCATCATGGGGTAACTTTCCATGCGTTTAATCGCAACAGAAGGCTGGGGGTTGCCGCCAAGCGAATTGTGAATGGCGCACCACTGCTTGATGTCGGGATGCAACTGGGGTACGAGTCAGACAGCGGTTTTCGCGATGCGTTCCACGCGACGTTTGGAACGACTCCGGGTCGATTCGACGCTTCGCAGCATGTGGTGATCGATACGGTGTCGAGCGCGGTGGGACCGCTGGTGATCGGAGCCACCCATCGTGGCGTGTGTCTCGTTGAATTTGGCGATCGGCGGGCGCTGCCGACAAAAATCAAATACCTGAAGACCAAATACGACTGTGCGGTGGTGGCAGGTAGAAACAAATTTATCGACTCGATGGTCGGGGAATTGGACGCTTACTTTGAAGGAACATTGCGCCGGTTTGAAACGCCGCTCGCTCGCTCCGGCACTCCGTTTCAACGTAGCGTTTGGGATGCGCTGCTCGAGATTCCTTATGGGCAGACGATGTCGTATGGAGAATTGGCTGATCAACTTGGCAAACCCGGAGCGCAGCGGGCGGTGGGTCGAGCGAACGGTGCGAACCGCATTGGAATTGTGATACCGTGCCATCGCGTTGTGCAAAGTGACGGGGCGCTGCGCGGTTATGGCGGTGGACTCTGGCGTAAGCAATTCCTGCTTGATCACGAGCGGCGGCAGGTCGAATAAAAAACGCTGCGAATGACGATTCATTCGCAGCGTTTTTGTTTCTTTCGATTGTTACCCAAGTCTACTCGTTGGTGACTTCCACGTTCGATTCAATTGGCGTGGGTGTCATGTCGGCCATCTGCATCACCTGGTTATTGAGCAGGTGCAGTCGCATCACAAGCAGCGCGGTGTCGAGTTGTGGATCGCGCCTCGGGCGATTGTTAGCGTCAACGTCATCTTCGCTTTCGTCATCCTTGTCTTTGTCGTCTGACTCTTTGTCATCATCGTCACGCGGCTTGACGATTTCCTTAATCTCTTCTTCCGCTGAAGTCTTGACCGCACCGAGAACGTCCGAATCGCGACGCATGAACAACACTTTGCTGATCTCCTTTGGTGCGAGCGGCACGGTAATGTCGGGTTCGACGCCCCAGGTTTCTGCACCTTTCTTGCGATGCAGCGACTTGCCACTGGGCAGATAGTACTGCGCCGTGGTGAGTTTCAAGTGGGCTTCGCTGTGGGCCAACTGGATTAGATTTTGCACGCTGAACTTTCCGAACGATCTTTCGCCCAGAATCAGCCCACGTTGATGATCGCGAATCGCTCCCGAAACAATTTCTGAAGCGCTGGCCGATGACTCGTTGATCAGCACGATCAAGGGCAGGTCTTTGAATTCGCCTTTGCCCTCTGCACGGACGACCCACTCGGGACTTCGCAGGCCTTTGGTGCTGACCACGCGATCTCCGCGATCGAGGAATAATTCTGACATCTCGACGGCTGACTTGAGCAAGCCGCCCGGGTTGAAGCGAAGGTCGAGAATCAAACCCTTCATGCCGCTTGCGGTTGCTTCCGACAGAGCGAGGCGCAACTGATCGACGGTATTTTCCTGGAACGCACCCACGCGGATGTAGCCAACGCCCAGTTCGTCATCGAGCAGGAAGTTCCATTGCTCTTCGTTTTCTGAGCTGCGGTTGTGACTTTTGACCGATTGAATTTTGACAATCTCGCGTTTGAGATCGATGTCAAATGTTTTGGTTTCGCCATCGTCATCTTCTCGGCGGATGGTCAGCGTGACGGTGGTGCCAAGCGGGCCGGTGATTTTGCTGACGGCTTTGCTGACGGGAACGCCGAGCAGCGATTCGCCATTGACTTGGGTGATGATGTCTTCCGCCAAAATGCCGGCACGGTATGCGGGGGCATCGTCCAGAGGTGAGACGACGAGAATTTCGTTGTCTTTCTTTTCCGGGTTGTATTTGTTGCGAATCTGGATCCCGACACCGACGAAGTCGCCACGGGTGTGTTTTTCAAACTCACGGAAGTCGGACGGCCAAATCATCGAGGAGAAATCGTCGAGTTCCTCCAAGGCGGCTGACATGTACTCTTTGATGAGCATCGCTTCCGGTAGCTGAGCGGTTTGCCGGTTGATTTTCAGTGCGCGTCGGAAATGCTGCAAAGCCTCGCGATACGTCAATGAATCGCGCCGTTGGACTTGCGCAAATCGATTCGACAGGCGATTGACATAGTCTTCACCGCGCTCGCCATTCAATCCGTCGAATTGTTCGCGCAGCGTGGGCGACTCGGAAAGCAGCAGCAATTCTTCAAAGCCAGCCGCGGTCAAACTCTTGAAGTCGGCTTCTTCGACATACTTCTGATCGATCCGCCAAAGTGCTTCTTCAACGGTGCTTTTGGTGATGCCTTCGAGCGATTCCTTCCAGTCGCGGTCTTCGCGCTCTTTGTAGATTTCTTCGAGGCGGGCGTGTTCGAGGCACTCGCGCCGGCATTTCTCGATATCGTCATCCTCATCGAAAATGAGACTGAGCGAATAATAAATCGAGTGACCGTCGCGCCATTCGTGTTCGCGACGCAGTTTGTCGGCATGCGCGGTGGCGGCTTGCTTGAGATTCTGCACCCACTCCAAGGTTTTGAACGTGTCCTGCTCGAGCGTGTTGAGCATCGCCCAATACGTCCACTTCAACGCATCGTTGTAATCGCGCTTGTCTTCTGGTTTGGCGAATTCTTTGTTTGCCCGCTTGACGTACCCTTCGAAATCCTGGCGGGTCAAGTCTCGGCGACTCTTTTCGGATTCGATCCAGTCATCGACCCACTGGCTGGCTTTCTTGGGCATGCCGCTGCGATTGGCGAGCCGCTTGAGCAGCGCTTCCGCTTCACGGTATTGGCCGTGACGGATGTGCTCGAGACTGGTGGACCAGGTTTTGTCGTTGTTGAGTGCAGCGGCTTGGGTTTTCTCGTTCGGTTCCCTGGCCGAGGCGGTCAACGCGGTGCCCATCAAGAGCAGAACGACGGCGGTCGATGACCACAGTTTTAGCGCTCGGGTTTGCTTTCCGGTCATAAACGTCTCCTCGGGGAACCTTTTGATACGAATAAAACGATGTGCGGTCTGGAGAGCAACACCGCACATTCTCACCCTCCGGGTAGAGATGACTCATATGCAATAAAGTATAGGTCGGTCAAATTACACCGTCCATTGTGTTATAGCACCTAAACTATTCGTTACTCCTTGTTTACAATATGCCCCCAATGAGGGGCAAGAGGGTTGTCGTGTTTCGGTGCAACTGCCAGCCGTCGTCAACCCAGACTTTATACCCGCGCGATCATCGTTGCGCCGCAATCATCCAGTCGCGCAGATTGGAAAAAATAGGTATTCAAGCCGCGATTCATGGCGTCAGCAGTGGGTTTGTGACGATTATGCTGCCAGCTCGTTTGTTCGATAAAACGCGACACTGATCCCTCATCGGGATTTTGCTGCCAATTGCTTGATTCGATGGTCCCAATTCATGGCCCACAAGTTCATACAGATTCATAACGCCCGTCAGCACAATCTGAAGGGCATCGACGTGGCCGTCCCGCGCGAGCAGATGACCGTGGTGACGGGCTTATCCGGTTCCGGAAAGAGCAGCCTCGCGTTCGATACGGTTTATGCAGAAGGACAGCGGCGATATGTCGAATCGCTATCGCTGCATGCCCGTCAAATGCTTGCCCAAATGCCCAAACCCGATGTCGAGCGGATCGATGGTTTGATTCCGACGATCGCGATTCAGCAGCGACACGCGGCCGGCAGTCCGCGCAGCACAGTGGCGACGACGACGGAGATTTATGATTTTCTGCGATTGATTTTCGCGCGAGTGGGGACGCCATCGTGTTGGGTTTGCGGTCGCGCGATTTCGCGGCAGCGGACTTCGGAAATCGTCGATGCGGTTTCGAGCTTGCCAGATGGGACGCGCATTCTGGTTTTGGCGCCGCTTGTGATCGCCAACGCAGATTCGCCCAAGGATGCGTTGGAGCAAATCGCCAAGCAGGGTTTTGTGCGGGCCCGCATCGATGGCGAAACGGTCCACCTTGAAGATGTCGTCGATGGGCAAGTTGATCGTGCGAAACGAATCGATGTGATCGTGGATCGCATTGTAGTTAAGGAGGAAGCGGCGACGCGAATTGCCGACAGCGTTGAGTTGGCGCTCAACATCGGTCACGGAAGGATTGTCGTCTCTGCCGAAGAATCGCGCGGTCATTTTGAGGATTCGGCATACAGCACCAGCTTTGCCTGCCCGGATCATCCCGAAGTTGTTCTCGAAGATTTGAAGCCGCGCATGTTCAGTTTCAATTCACCGCACGGCGCTTGCCAGAATTGTCATGGGATTGGCACGTATCTGGATTTTGAGGAAGCGCTGCTGGTTCCCGATCCGACGCGAACGCTTGCCGGCGGGGCGATCGCAACGCTGGGTTCCTCGAAGCAGCGGTCAGCCGCCATACCCAAACTGATTCAACAGTTCTGCGAGTGCGTCGACCTGTCGCCGGATGCAGCCTATGAATCACTTTCCGATGAGCATCGAAATGTGCTGCTGCGAGGGAATTCCGAATTCGAGGGCGTCGTCGATTTTCTGCGAAAACGTTGGGAGAAAACGGATTCAGATGCGGTCAGGGAACGTCTGGGTGGGTACATGTCGGAGGCACCTTGTTCGGATTGTCATGGGCAGCGGGTCGCCCAACCCGCCCGTTCGGTCCGCATTTCAGGCATGAATATCGCCGAGATTTGTTCTCAAAGCATCGAGCAAGCCCGGGCGTTTTTCGATGAGTTGACATTCGATGCCGCATTGAAACCGGTGGTCGAACCCATCTTGCGCGAAGTGCGAGCCCGCCTAAAATTCATGTGCGAAGTCGGTGTGGAATATCTCACGCTGAAACGGCCCAGCAATACTTTGTCGGGCGGTGAGGCTCAGCGGTTGAGATTGGCGACACAAATCGGCAGCGGCTTGTCGGGCGTGTGTTATGTGCTGGACGAACCGACCATCGGCTTGCATCAACGCGATAGCCAGCGCCTTGTCGCGACACTTCGGGCGCTGACCGATCAAGGCAACACGGTGCTGATCGTCGAGCATGATGAGGAAGTGATTGCGGCGGCTGACCATGTGATCGACATCGGTCCGGGGGCAGGCGATGCGGGTGGAAATGTTGTCGCAGAAGGCATACTCGCCGACGTGATGGCCACCGAAGAATCTTTGTCGGCGCAGTATTTTTCGGGTCGCCGATCGATTGCAACACCGAAGAAACGGCGGGCAGTCGATCCGAAACGCGCCATCAAGATCAAGAAGGCTCAAGCCAACAATCTGAAAAGCATCGATGCTACCTTTCCGCTGGGTTGCTTGGTTTGCGTCACAGGTGTGTCGGGCAGCGGCAAGAGTACGCTCGTTGGCGACATTCTCTGGCGAGCGCTGGCCCGTTCGATCAATGGCAGCGGTCCCAAACCCGGCGTGTGTGGCGACATTTCGAATCTGGACCTGATCGACCGCGTGATTGAAATCGACCAGATGCCGCTGGGTCGCTCCACGCGCAGCAACCCAGCCACCTACGTCGGAGCCTTCGATCAGATACGAAAACAATACGCCCTTACGCGCGAGGCGAAGATTCGCGGATACACGCACAAGCGATTCAGCTTCAACGTGGAGGGCGGTCGGTGCGAGGATTGTCAGGGACAGGGGACGCGGCGGATCGAAATGCATTTCTTGCCGGATGTGTTCGTCGAATGCGCAACGTGCAATGGAACGCGCTTCAACCGTGAAACGCTGGAAGTGCGCTATCGAGGTAAGAACATCGCAGATGTACTTGCGATGCGGGTCGAGGAAGCGACGCAGTTCTTCGAAAATATTCCCAAGGTCTATCAATGGCTGCGGGCGCTGCAAGATGTGGGACTGGGTTACGTCGAATTGGGCCAGTCGGCGAACACGCTGTCGGGCGGCGAGGCGCAGCGTACGCGCCTAGCTTCGGAACTAGGCAAGTCAGCCGTCGGGCATACGATGTACATTCTCGATGAACCCACAACCGGACTTCACATTGCAGACGTTGACAGTCTTGTGAAGGTCTTCGACCGTCTGGTCGATTTGGGGCACACGCTGGTCGTGGTCGAGCACAACCTCGAAGTCATCAAGGTGGCCGACTGGGTGATCGATCTCGGGCCGGAAGGCGGCGATGCCGGTGGTCAGATTGTTGCCCAGGGTACGCCGGAAGACATCGCAGAGTGCAAGGAAAGCGAAACGGGCCAGTATTTGAAAGAACGCTTAAAAGGCGGAGCGATCATTCGCTGAGGCGTTGAATCCAATTCTAGTGCCTTTCAGCCAATGCAAGGCCTTGATCGAGAAACGCTTTGAATTCGTCGGCTGGCTGAAACCCGTCGACCATGCCCAGTTTCGTTCCCTTGCTATCCACGATCACATACGCGGGCAGGTATTTAACGTCATAGCGGACGGATTCTTCTTCGCTTTCAAATGCGTCGAGTTTGACAGGAATGTACTTGTAGATGGCTGCGAGGATTTCATCTTGCGGGATGACTTCTTTTTCCATCTGAACGCAGTAAGTGCAGCCGCGCGACGAAAAATTCAGCAAGATGGGTTTGTTTTCCGCAGTTGATGCCGCCATCGCCACTTTCAAGTCTTTGCCCCAATCGACGGCGCTTTCGACAGTGGAAAAGCGTTGGCTGACCATGATCCCAGCCAATACTCCGACGGCAATAAGGCCCAGGATCGTTGTGATTCGGTTGTTTCTTGTGAGGTCGAGCGGTTTGTCAGCAGTTCTCTTCAAGGGATTTCTTTCCTTAAGACCAATTGGTGCCGGTCAATAACTCTTCAACGTATTCGCCCACTTGTTCGGTGATCTGTTCGTCGGAACACTTCTGATCGATCGCCTCTCCGATGCGGCGGATGACCGCGCTACCGACGATTGCGCCGTCGGCGACTTTGCACACATCGCGAACGTGATCGACGGTCGAAATGCCGAACCCCGCAATCAATGGTACTTTCGTAATGCCGCGCAGTTGGTCGATCATATCGGGCAGTTGGCGATTGACGGCGCTTCTCTCACCGGTGATGCCCTTGGTTGCGATGACGTATAGGAAGCCCGAGGCTTGCGTTGCGATCTGCTGCTGACGTTGGCTTGACGAGGTTGGCGCGCACATGAGGATGTTGCGAAGGAGATGATTGGCGCATGAACTCTCGATGGTTTGGCATTCATCAACCGGTACGTCGGGAACGATGACGGCATCGAATCCGCAAGCCACTGCCCGCTGCATAAAGGACTCGACACCCATCCGCCGAACGATCGACATCGACACCATTGCGATGAGTGCAGCGTTTAGATTCGGGCGCAGCTCGGCGATGCGGTCGAACAATGCGTCAGTCTTGAAATCGGCATCGAGGGCGCGGTTGAACGAATCCTGTATCACCGGTCCGTCGGCAATGGAGTCGGAAAACGGAATCCCGATTTCAATGGCTGGGCACCCAGCTCGGTCAAGTCGGTCCAATAACTTTGCAGTGACATCGAGATTCGGGAAACCGGCAGTGACGTAGGGCATCAGGCACTTGCGCCCGGAGTCAAGCGTTTGCAGAAGATTTTCGTCAAGTCGATTTTTCTGCATTGCCTTCCTCGCAAAGAACATGCCATACGCATCGAAGTATAGTGCGGCTGCGTGCAATT
Organism: Alphaproteobacteria bacterium; assembly: GCA_028285105.1. GTDB lineage: Bacteria > Planctomycetota > Phycisphaerae > UBA1845 > UBA1845 > UBA1845. The sequence goes on along the minus strand of JANQQE010000004.1, from coordinate 71,822 downwards.
TCGATGGCGTGACAGCACGCATGAATCGAAGCGAAATGCATCCGCGGTCCACTAAGATCAGATTGCACATGAGATTAGAATAAATTCGAATCGAGTGGCAAGTGGATGGGCGTCATGAAATGAGAATTGCAAATTTTTTGCGCAAAATTTTCGGCTATTAAGCTGCTATTGAGAATCGATTAATAAAAGAGGCTCACGCTTTTTTTGAGCGGATGTCGATGCTATAGTTAAGAAGTCCAAACGGTTCGACTGCGTTGCTCGACAGGGGGCAATGTTTTGTGCGGACCGTGAAGCGAACCTTAGGGGGTCTCTCAAACATGGCTCGCGGACATGCCCGCTAGACGGGACGTCCTGGCCACGGAGGACTACCCGCCCTTGTTGTCTTAGGGTTCGCCAAAACGCCAAACCATCGACATCGGCGGTTACCGCTTGGACTTTTTTAACGGCCCATCGCGTTTGCGGTGGGCTTTTTTATGCGTGAATCGCGATCGCCCCCGCCGCACGCAAAGACGTGGCAACCCATCGGCGGAGTGCTATACTTTTGCCCATGTCCTCTGTGATTCTTTTCGAAGATGCCCGTTGGGTCGATCTGCTTCCGATGGTCTATTGGCGATCGGTGTTTGAGTTGTTCGCCGGTCGCAAGACCCTGCTCGATAATGCGGCAGTTAATCTGAAGCGTTCGATCGATGGGTTGTGGATGCGCGATTGGATCGCCGATGTGGGGGGCGACCGCTGTCAGATTCCGGCCAATCAACCGGTGGCGGCTGGCGACGTCTTGGTGAATGGTCGCTGGCTGGTGGACGATGCGGTTGACTTTGAAGCGGCACCTTTTATCGGCGTATGCGGTAACGATATTGTCTATGTGGCATGCGATGAAACGCTTTCAAAAACAGTGTCGCCGGCCATGTTGTGCGACGCCAAGGGCTGCGATGAGTTGCGACAGAAGGCTCCGACCGGAGAGGTCGAGGCGACGCTGCTGCGTTATCCATGGGACATCATTTCGCGCAATCGCGAAACGCTCCACAACCATTGGAAGGGCGACGATCGATCGAACAATGGCGAGGTCAGCAGTTCGGCGTTTGTGGTCAATCCCGACCAGGTTCACGTCGGCGACGACAGCGTGGTGCGACCGACGGCAGTCATCGATGCCGACGGTGGTCCGGTGTTCATCAGCAACAACGTCATCATCGACGTTCATACTTACATCGAAGGTCCGGCATACATTGGCCCAGGCAGTCATGTCAAACCGCACACCGCGATTCGTTCGGGCACGACATTGGGTCCGATGTGCAAGGTGGCAGGCGAAATCAGTTCGTCGATCTTTTGCGGATTTGCGAACAAGCAACATGAGGGATTCATCGGCGATGCATACATCGGCAGCTGGGTGAATCTGGGGGCTGGCACGACGAATTCGAATTTGAAGAACACGTATGGCAACGTGAAAGTTCAAATCGGTGCGCGTGAGGTCGATAGCGGTTTGCGATTTGTCGGTTCGACGATTGGCGATTTTTCGCGACTGGGCATCGGTCAATTGTTGCCGACGGGAGCGGTTGTCGGCATGGGGGCGATGCTGGCGACTGGAGGACTTGCGCCGAAGTTCGTGCCATCGTTTGGGTGGCAGACAGCTGACGGATGTTGCGAAGCCGATTTGGAAAAAACGTTGCACACCGCCAAAGTGATGATGTCGCGGCGCAATGCCGACATGTCGGAAGCCGAAGAAGTGGTGTTCCGAAATACGGTTCAGCGTTCGAAAAAACTCGGCGTTTAGGCAATCGCTATTCCGGCGAATCTTCCAAACGATCTTGCAGCATTTCATAGTCAGCCGGCGTGTCGAGGTCGATCTGAGTTGTTTCGGAACCGACGCCGACGCGGTGTACCTGTTCGGATGCTTTTTCCAGAATCCCCCGCAAACCCACATCGTTTAAGGTCTTGACTTCTTCGAGCATACCGAACGGCACGACAATCGGATGCCCATCTTTGTTATCGTGCGAGGCAACGACGATTTCACCCGCATGGTTCAAATATTCGCGAGCGCATGTTGCAACCAATTCGCTCGTCACGCCCGGCACATCGCCCGGACAAACCATAAACGCATCGCATTCGCGCGGTGCGAATTGCTTCGTCAATCGTTCAACGCCCAGCAGAATGGAGTCGAGCATTTCGGCTTTGGGGTTGGTCAGGATCGCTGTCAGGAAGCGCGGGTCTTCCGATAGTTCAAGGGCGTCGTCGATGGCAAGCCTGGTGACGACGACGAGTCCGTCGGTACCGGCTTGCAATATGGTTTCGATGATCGTTTCCAGAACCGTCGATTCGCCGAATTCCAAAAGCTGCTTGGGCGAGCCCATCCGTTTGGACTTTCCTGCCGCTGGAATGATTGCAAATACGCGCGGCTGCGACTGCGGATCGTTTGGTGCGTCGGATTCGGACATTGCAAACTAGCCCTCAAGCGCGATCGGCCCTTCAACCAATCGGCGGGTGTTTTCTCGACGGACGGAAATGAGTTCCGCGACGATGCTGATGGCAATTTCGGGAACCGTGACGGCATTGATCTTGGCGCCGATGGGTGCGTGAACGCGGTCAAGAAGTTGCTCGTCGATGCCGGTGGCTACCAGGTCATCAAAAATGAGTTTGATTTTTCGGCGACTTCCGATCATTCCGATGTAGCGGGCGTCCGATTCGATGACGGCGGCCAGTGCTTGTTCGTCGTGGTTGTGGCCGCGGGTAACGACGACAACGTACGAGTCTTTGTCGATGTTGTGGCGGCGAAGCGATTGTTCGATATCGCCAACGATAATGTTGATCGGTGGGGGCAGGCGTTCTTCGTTGGCGCAGTCGCTGCGGTCGTCGATGACGGTGACGTTGAATTCCAGATCGACAGCCAGCCGTGCGAGTTCGATACCCACGTGCCCAGCCCCGGCGATCACGAGATTCGGTTCGGCTTCGATGTGGACTTTGTATTCGCTCAATGCGCCGTCGCAAACGGCTCGCATCTTTAGGAAAGCGTGGTCTCCTTTGTCGATGGCTTCGAGAATTTCAGCGAATTGGTGGCTGTCTTTGGACGAAAGTATCGGCGTCGCGACAACGTCCATCCCGCCGCCGCAAATGAGCCCATCGTCCCAGCCGTAATCATGATTGAGTTGAAAACTGAGCAGACCCGATTCGCCCTTGTTGAGCAGTTCGAACGCCTGTTTGCGCACTTCGGCTTCCACGCATCCGCCACCGAGCGTACCCACCGTCTGCATCGCCTCGTCGATCAGCAGCAACGCCCCGGGCGACTGTGGTGTCGATCCGCGCGTTTTGACCACGGCGCAGAGCATCGCCCGTTTGCCGGAGTTGATGTCGGCGATGATCTTTTCAAATAACGGTCGATGCAGAATCAATGACAGCCTCCGGCAGTTCCAAAAATACTCGGTCGTAAAAAGTATCGTATTCGCATCGGTGTGAATTAATCAAACGTGTTTTTAGGCGAGCGGGTTCCCGATGGCGACGATGCTGGCGCGACGTTAGCATGTGCGGCGGTGAGTAAGGTAACCAGGCGCAACTGATGATGGCTGACGATCAACGCGAATCGCACGAACCCAAAGGGCATATCAAGTTGATCTGCGGTCCGATGTTTGCCGGCAAATCAACGATGCTGATTCAATTGCTTGCAAATGCCAGTCGCGGTGGACTTCGCGTTATAGCATGCAAGCCGTTGCGCGACACGCGCTATGCCGAGGATCGCATCGTGACGCACGACGGGAATGATGTATCTGCCCGGCAGATTTCGGGCTCGGATCAGTTGATTGCCTGTTCGGTTGATACCGATGTGGTCGGTGTCGATGAGTTTCATTTCTTCGATGCAACCTTCGTAAAGGCGTGCGAAGACTTGGCGAATCGTGGCCAGAAAGTTATTTGCGCTGGTGTCGATCTCGACCATCGTGGCGAACTGTTTGATTCTATGGCAGCGATTTCGCAAGTGGCGCATGAAATTGTTCGATTGACCTCGACCTGCACCGTATGTGGTCTGCCGGCAACGATGACCCAGCGAATGATTGAAAGCGACGAGCGTATCGTTGTCGGCGGGGCTGGCGATTACGAACCGAGATGCACCAAATGTTTTGAGCGAATTGCATCATGAGTTGATGGAGTGAGTATGGATTTGCATTACGGCGGCATCATCGGGTTGTTTGTGTTGCTGGGGATTGGGTTTGCACTGTCGACCGATCGTAAACGTATTCCCTGGCGCATCGTCGTCGGTGGTGTTGCGCTTCAGGTTGTGCTGGTCGTGTTGTTCTTGAAAGTTGAGGCTACCACCGTTGTATTCGAGAAGATCGCGGCTGCTGCAACGCGCATTTTGAAATTCTCCGATGCGGGGGCTGAGTACATATTCGGCGAGCAACTCTTTACCAACTATTCTGCCGGTTTCGTGTTCGCGATTCATGTGTTGCCGACGATCATCTTCTTCGCGTCCTTCATGTCGATTCTTTACCACATCGGTTTGATGCAGCGGTTGGTTCAGGCGATGGCGTGGGTGATGAATCGCACGATGGGCGTCAGCGGTGCCGAATCACTCGCGATGGCCGCCAACGTCTTCGTCGGACAGACCGAAGCGCCGCTGGTGGTGCGGCCTTACGTTTCGTCGATGACGCGGTCGGAACTGATGACGCTGATGACAGGTGGATTCGCGACGATCGCGGGCGGTGTGTTTGCAGCATACATCGCGATGCTCGGTGGCGACGACGATGCCAGCACGCAGGAGTTCGCCAGGCATTTGTTGATGGCGTCGGTGATGTCAGCCCCTGCCGCCTTCGTGATGGCCAAGCTGATGATTCCCGAGTCGGAGGTTTCCAAGACATCCGGTGATGTCGATCAAACCTTCGAGCGAAGCACGATTAATATTCTCGATGCGGCAACCACCGGCGCAAGCGACGGCTTGCGGTTGGCCGCCAATGTCGGCGCGATGCTGTTGGCGCTGATCGCGCTCGTCAGCGGTGTCGATTATGTGCTTGGATGGTTCGGCGAATTGTCGATGGTTCAGCCGTTGGTGGCAAAATGCGGAATCGAATCGCTCAGTCTCAAAAGTATTCTCGGGCTAATCTTTTCGCCGCTGGCTTGGACGATGGGCGTTGAGTCAGGCGACCTTCGTGAAGTCGGCAGCCTGCTTGGCGAAAAAATCGTGCTGACCGAATTCATAGCTTACGATTCTCTCGGCGCTAACCTGCGTTCGGACGAACCGATGGCCGTACGCAGTTCCATTATCGCGACGTATGCTCTGTGCGGGTTTGCCAACTTTGGCAGCATCGCCATTCAACTCGGCGGGATCGGCAGCATCGCTCCCGATCGCCGCAAAGACCTCGCCAAACTAGGCGTTAAGGCCATGATCGGCGGTGCGATGGCCAGTTTCATGACCGCAACCATCGCCGGCATCGTTTTGTAAAGCATTGTCTAAATCGAAACCGTCTTACTCAGTTTCGGGCGGCAGCACCACGAACTGAGCGAACGCAGACAATCCTTCCGTGGGTATCGGGTTGTCGGTCAGGTTTAGAAAACTCGAAATTCGAACCGATACGACGCTGACGATTCCGTTCGATGCGCACCGCGTTTGTGCAGAGTCGTCGATGGGAACCGAGATGGTAAGGGTCGAAGGGCCGTCAGACGGAAACCGCACCCATCGGGAGGCTGTATTGATGATCAGGCCAAATGCCGCTTCAACTCGAGGATCCGTGCTCAAGAAACCAATGCCCCCTCGGCTGAAATTGCCGGTCGGCTCGGTGACCATCGGCGAACCATTGAGCAAGACCTGGCTTTGGTTTTCCGGACGGTCGACGCCTTCGGTCGATGAAACGGACACACGGGTTGCGGATATATCCACCGGATTTTTGCTGAATGCTTGGATGGCTCCGCGATTGATGGTGATGCTGAATGTGAGGTTATCGCCAGCGACGACGGTGTCGGGAACAGACAACGATACGAATTGAGCGTTCGGTTTGTCGCTGAAACCGACCGATTCGCACGGCAGCGGTTCTTCATCATCGTCCTCGACGGCCCCGTTGACGGTGGCGCTCGCCGATCCGATGAAGGTGTCTCCGTCGAATACATCAACATTGACAGTGGCGAGCTCACCTTCGAATATCGAGGCCGCATCAGCTACAAAATACTCGATGAAGTTATCGCTGCTGGTGACGTTGCTTCCGGAAGCGGATGTATCGTTTTTATCGAAACCAAGTAATTCGCCGGGGCCGCCGGATAGCGACCATTCGTAGGTAAACGAATCGCTCGAATCGAAGGCGATTTCGGCTGTAAATGTTGCGGAGCGATTGTCCGGCGTCACCGTGGCTGCACTTGGTGTCAGTTTGACGTTCGCGAATTCGGCGATCCAAGTGCTGGCCGATCGCGAACCGCGAAGGTCTTCCAACACACGCCCGGCATCGCCGGCAACGCCAAGGGCGATTGCCGAATCAACGCTACCCAACTCGGCGAGTCGATTGAATTGGGAGATCAAACGATTGCGACTGAAACGTGCGCCCGTGTCTTCGATATACGCTGCGACAATAGCGTCGATTAGGTTTTCTCGGAAGGCGAGATTGTTGAGCGCTCGTGTGATAACAACCTCAACCGCCCCGGTATAACCAGCCGTTGTGTCGAGCGAAATGCCTGCGCCTTCAACAACCGGAAGAATGAGTTGGGTCAGCGAAAACGTGGCGGTTGTTTCTTGAAAAAGGGCGAGGTTGGTGCCGATGCTCATCGCCTCTGCAAGTGGAATCATGAATTCCATCACAAATGTTTCGGCTTGCAAGTCTTCGAGTTTGGCTTCCCATTCGTCGAACAGCAGCACATAGTCGGGGTCGCTGAGAATCGCTGGCGCTGACGATTCGTCTAGTGACGGCCCGATAAGGACGAGGGTGAGTTCGGTTTTTGAAGCGTCCTCGCGTGGTTCCAGTGTTGCCGGGCCTGCTTGTCCGGGTGTCCAAAATGCCGGTCGGTTGCCTTCGACAATGTTGTCGATGCTGGTGCCGGCCAATACTTCATCGAGGCTGATGCCCGGCTGAACGCGCTTCGATGCCGGTACTTCTAGGACCGATCCGATTTGTTCGACGGGTGAGATTTCCGTCCGTACGCCTTCTGCGTCTTCGAAGGCGCTTTGAACAACGTAAAGGCATGCGCGGCGGGCGGCTGAATTCAGTACGTTGACACTGGTGTCGCCAGCAATCGCGATGCGTGCCCCGCTTTGGAATCGGTCCTCGCCAGGGTCGAGGGTCAAGAATGTATTCGTTGCACCCTGGGTCCGCGCCAATCGCTTGAACGTTTTGGCATTCTCGGCGTCGGGTGCAAGCAGCAATGCGGCTGCGTTGGCTAGCGCAGCGTCGATGGTTGGGTCGCCTTCCTTAAGGGCAGTCGGGTTTGCAGCGATCGCGGTTTCAACTACGCTGGCCAATTCGGCGCAGGTGTCAGACGTTGAGATTTCGTGCAGCAGTTCCGGCAATCGGTTCGCGGGAATCGTCCAACCGCCAATCGCGAAGTATAGCAGCGCCGTTGCGGTAGACTTCGCATCGATGTCTGAGGGGCCTTCCTCGTCTCCGATGAATCCCAACATGATCGCGGTATCATCTTCGTTCACCAGCAGCGCGAGGGTGGGCACGTTGCTGAAGGATTCCGCATCGAAGGCCCCGTCAGCCCCTACCGAACTTTCACTTGCGTGCGTATCGACGCGCAACGTGGACGCATCGAGACCGCTTCCGGCAGGAAGTTTCGCCGAACCGTTGATCGACTTCGCGTCACCAATCATCGGCTCAACTTCGGTGAATTCAACCGAGTTGTCGTTGGTATTCATGTCGTTGTCGTCAAGTGCAATCTGCGGAGTGCAGCCGACCAATGCAACGGTGAAGAAGGATATCGCGAGCGCGGATTTCGAGATTTGGTACATCTGCTTAGCCCCATCATCAGTTCAATTTTGTGAGAGAGTACTTCGTCCATAGGGATATTGACCTGCTCGTCAGGCAATCGGAAAAAAAATCGTGAGGTGTTTTGAGATTTTCCAAAAAGGACCTAGATCGGCTGGAATGGCTCACAATCGGCGCGACTGACTTTGAACAAAACGCCCTTGGTCATTACTGTTAGACGCTTGGCGAGATGCTTGAGGGTTGGGTGTTCGCTGCTCCAGTGACCGAGAGCGATGGCGTTGCAGGGTTTGCGCAGAATGGTCAGTGCGTCGTGGTGACGGATTTCGCCGGTGATGATGACGTCGGTTTTTCCGAGCGGGATGGTGAACGGTAGGGAGCCGGCTGCCCCTGCCACGATGACGACGCGGTGTATCTTCTGAATTGGTTTGCCGACGATGTGTGTGCCAGGTGCGCCGCTCGCTTTCTTCAACTTCCTGGCGAGGGATTCGAGAGTCACCGGTTGCGCGATTCTTCCGACGCGACCGATACCGCGTTCGGGGTGCGACTCGATTGGGTAGATGTCGTACGCCACTTCTTCGTAGGGATGCGCGTCGGTCATGGCTGCGATGACTTTCGGAACGCGATTCGTCGGGCAAACCATTTCCAATCGGACTTCATCGACACGTTCGAGGCGGCCTCGCTTGCCGGCGGCTGGGTTGGTTCCTTCGGTTCCGAAAAAGGTGCCGTGTCCTTCGATTCGATAGCTGCATTGCTCGTAGTCGCCGATGCGTCCTGCACCGGCTTTCGACATCGCTTTTGCGACGGCATCGACATTCTTCGCCGGTACAAAAGTCGCGATCTTCCGCTCGGAGGTTGGCGAAGTTGTGTACTCGAGCGGTTCGGTTTCGGTGACGCCGCACAGGTTTGCGATGACGTCGTTGGTTCCACCGTCAGCCGCGTCGAGCGCGGTGTGCGTGCTGTAGACAGCGATACCGTTGGCGATGCAGCGAAAGATTGCGGCTTCCGGACCCGAAGATTGAGCCGTCATTCGCGCGACCGGTTTGAAGATCGGCGGGTGATAGGCCATCACGAAATCGACGCCGGATTTGATGGCTTCGGTTGCAACCTCGGGCGTCAGGTCGATGCAGAGCAGTGCCTTTGAAACCGGTGCGTTGGCGTCACCTGCGAGCAATCCGATGTTGTCCCACTTTTGACCGAGGTGCAAAGGAGCGATGGTTTCGAGGGCATTGCAAACGTCGGTGACGCGAATCGCTTTTCGCTTGGTCTTTTTTGCCATGCTATTCCCCTGTCGGTGGGCTATATCCTGAAGCTTTGCATTCCTGATCGACCAGTTTCATATACAACTGGCGGAGTCGCGCACTCATGGGTCCGGGTTTACCTTCGCCGATGTCGGATTTTTCGACGGAGCAAACCGGTACGACCTGCATGCTGGAATTCGTGATGAACACTTCGTCGGCGCCGAGAACGTCGTTGATGTCGAGGGTTTTCTCGTGATGTTCGATGCCTTCGCGCTTTGCTAATTCGAGGACGGCGCTTCGCGTGACGCTGGGAAGCACCGGCGTGTCGAGCGGCGGCGTGGCGATGGCATTGTTCTTGACGATAAACACGCTGCTGATGCAACCTTCTGCCAAATAGTTTTGCGGTGTGAACCAGAGCGCCTCACCGCAGTTGAATTCTCGGGCTTTGCGCAGAGCGAGCAGTCGCGGCAGATAGTTCGTTGTCTTGTGTCCTGTGAGCGGATCGGTGGTCGATTGCGTGTACGCAGTGATCATCACTTTCATACCGTGTCGGTACAAGTCCGGCGGGTAGGCTGGCAGCGATGAGGCGGTGACGCACACGGTCAGCATCGGCCGGTCGGCAGACACGTCGGACGGATGCATCGACCCCACGGTGACGGTCATTCGGATGCGTGCGGTGGTCAGTTTGTTTTCAGCGATCAGCTTGTCGAAGTCTGCCGACGTCGGGAGATCATCAAGTGTGATGGGCAGCCCGAGGGCGCTGGCGGATGCAACCATGCGCTCGTGATGCGGTTCCAGTCGAAACACATGTCCATGGTCTGCCCGCATGGTTTCAAACAAGCCCGCCCCATGCAGAAATCCGCCGTCGAAAATGCTGATCGTGGCGGATGACGCTTCGATGAATTTTCCGTTTAACAAAACGATTGGATTCATGCTCTACAGATTCCCTGCATTGTTTGTTGGTTCGAGGGTAAGCTTTGCATCGTCGATGCCCAGTGCGCGAAACATGCCTCTCGCCTTGGACAGAGACTCGTTGTATTCGTCGGCAGGGTCGCTGTCGGCTGTTATTGCTCCGCCTGCGTATAGATTAACCTGACCCGTGCGATGAATCATTGTGCGGATGGCGATGTTCATGTTCATCGAACCGTCGGCGCTGAGAAAACCGATCGCGCCGCAGTATGCCTCGCGCGGAGACGGTTCAAGTTCGCGGATGATTTCCATCGCTCGAATCTTGGGACAACCGGTAATCGATCCTCCGGGAAACATCGCCCGCAACACATCGACTCCGTTTACGTTTGGATTTGCTTTGCCCACGATCGTTGCGACCAGGTGGTGTACCGTCGGATGCGTTTCAATTTGCGCGGCGTGCGTGACAACGATCGAACCGTGTTGGCAAACGCGACCCATGTCGTTGCGAAGCAGGTCGACGATCATTGCCAATTCGGCGCGGTCCTTCTCGCTGTTTCGCAGTTCGTCGCGCATGGCTTCGTCGTCGCCAATGCGCGGTCGCGTGCCTTTGATGGGCCGGGTGACAAGTGAACCTTCCGCATCCATTTGCACAAAGAGTTCGGGCGACGCGCAAACGATGGCCCGATCCGAATAACCAAGATACGCCGAATAGTCAGCGGGGTTCACCCGCTGCAGTTGCAGATAAAGATCGAGAGGATCGACGTCGCATGCAACGGTAAAGCGCTGGGTGAGATTGACCTGATAGATGTCGCCGGATCGGATGTATTCAATCGCCCGTGCGACCTTCGCGAAGTATTCTTCACGCGACATGTTTGAGGCGATCGCGGCGTTTGCCGGTAGGGTGCAGCAAGTGTCGGGTGCCGATTGACAGGATGCGACACGGTCGAGTCGGTCTCGCCATTCGCCCAACCGCTTTTCGGCTGACGTTTGACTTTGCGGAAAATCGACCGCGACGAGGGTCCATTGTGCGAGGTTGTGGTCGTAGATCGCTGCTGCATCGTACAGCGCGAAACGCATCGCCGGGGCGTCGGTCAGGGCAATCCCGACTGCCGCTTCTCCGCATTCGTAGGGGATGAAACCCACCCAGCCACCCACGAATGGACATTGCGTGGATTCAACTCGTGGAAGCCGACCTACCGCAGCATCCAGTTGGCCAAACGGACGGTTGTCATCAGCGTCACTCGACTCCAACCGCCGAGACAGGTCGTCAATGGGGCGGGCTCCGATGATGCTGTAGCGGCCATAACCGCCTGTGTTACAAGAACTTTCAAGTACGAATAAACCCGGTTCATCGCGCACGTCAGACAGAAGCTGCCCGACCGTGCAGGACGACGGCAACACCTCGACGTGGGGTTTGGAACTCTTGTTAACAGCAATTCCGGACATCGGTGGGAGTATAGCAAACCAAGCCAATTTCGGTCGAACTGCCAACGGTCATCATGCGAATTCGTGAATCGCATCAGAAACCAAACCTGTCACTGCTGCGTCAGACGTATTTTGATCAGAATGTGGTTGGCGTTTTGGAGTCCGTTTGACATGCCGACCCGGCAACCGATGTCAAAGTGGGTCGAGTTGGTCATTGACACTGTTCGGGGCTGGGGATAGTTTTAAGGGTGTCAGTGGCGGTTTTTCCTTGACCGGTGGCGTTTTCATAACCTCGCTCGGACTCGACCGATCGCCGTTGGACTAGAGATGTACGTTGTAACTAAGTTGCCCATGGATGGATCGAATCAGCAGATGCCCAAAGGATTGGATATCATGTTATTTCTGCGCGATCGGATTTTCCCCGTTTTTGTCACCACGTTTTCGATCCTGGTCACCGCGACCCAGGTGAGTGCTTTTGAACCGCATATTGCCCAGGTCACTGCTACAGAGGTGAATGTCCGTAGCGGTCCCAGCACGAATTATTATGTCGTCATCAAGTTGCAAGCTGGCGACCGTGTTGACGTTCGCGAGCAGGAAGAGGGCTGGTATGGCATTGTACCACCTCCGGGCTGCTTCAGCCTGATCTCCAAACACTACGTTGATCTCGATGGCAAGGGTGGCGGTGTCGTCAATGGCAACAACGTTCGGGTGCGGGCCGGTTCCAATTACGATCCCAATCGATATGCGGTTCAGGTCAAACTCAGCGAAGGCGCCGAAGTCGAAGTGTTGGACGACGGTCCGGAAGGGTTTTTGAAGATCAAACCGCCAAACGGTGCATACGTTTGGATTCATAGCGAGTTGGCCGCCCGCGCGTCCGAATCGTGGGTTGATCCGGACAGCGCGAAGATGACGTCGAAGAAGACGTCCCACCGCATGGCACCTTCATCGGCTGCGCCGACGATGGCAGCACAAAACAAAACAGATTCTACCGACAAGTTAGCACGGCCGTCATCGAATTCAGATGTCACGCAATCGACGGCGACCTCGAACGAAACTAAGGGGATCCGCCCTGGATTTGGTCCGCGCAAAGCGTCAACAGAATCCACCGATCGCGTTGCGGTCTATACGTGGACGGACGAAGCCGGCGGAAATGTCAAAAGAGTCGAATCGAATAGTGTAGATTCTGGCATTGTTTCAAGAACGGTGACAACACGCTCGGACTCGAAAGATTCTTTGGCAACGTCTGCGAACACCAAGTCAGTATCGACAACACCAAAGATGTCACGCGAACAGTCGGCATCCGCAAACAAAATGACCCAGCCGACTGTCTTAGCGACGTCGCAGCCGGAAATCAGCACGTCGGCCAATACTCCGTCGCCACCCAAGACGACACCCGCCAATAACTCCAATTCAAACACGCGATCAACCCAGTTTTCAAGCGATTCGACAGGAAAAACTGCGATTATCAAGTGGAACGATTCGACCGGTAATACTGTATCGCAATCCATCCGGACGATGACAAGCAGCGCCCAGCCAATAACAGACACGCAGATTGCAAGAACCCAGGCGCCATCGGTTTCACCGAACCCACAGTCGCTAAGCAATACACATTCGATGACGACCCAACCAATACACGCGGAGTCGTCGGCAAACCGTTCGCACTCAACTTCGACGACGGCATACATTCAGCCGAGCCAAACCACGACGCATGTTTCGAGTACATCAACGCACCAGCAAACCCAAGTGACGACATCGCCTTCCCCAACTCCGGTTCAGACGAATACCGTTTCGGTGATTCCGTTTACCGGTGTCGATGCGCGTGCAGAACTCAAGTTGATTGACGAAGATCTCCGGACTGAGTTGGACAAACCGATGGAGCAGCGGCAGTTCGGTGAGTTGATGGCCCGCTATCGTGGGGTCATGCGAGCCGATGTCGATGAGGCCTCGCGTCTGTACGCCGAGCGCCGGATTCAGCAACTTGAAGTGTTGTCGTTCCGAATCAATGCTGTCGGACAGATCAACAACATCGTGACAGAGGTTGTCGAAACGCGGCATACGGCTTCTCAACAACGTTCGACGATGACGACGGTGACGCAGCAACCCCGCGTCGGTTTCGCAGCCACCGGGGAGTTGCGCGAGAGCATGGTCTTTTCGTCGCCGGTCGGTCCTCGACGCTATCGTCTGATCGATCCGAATGAATCCGTTCCGCGCACGTTGTGCTATGTCGAGATTCCGCGCGATTCGAGCATTGATATCAGTCGGTACCTCGGTCGCATTGTCGGTGTTCGAGCTTCGCGTGATTTTGTCGAAACGGGCAACGTTGATCCGATCTCGGTGTTGGTCGCCAGTTCGATCGAACTTGTCGGAAGCAATACAGCCGCCTCGGTTTCCACGACATCGTCGCACAGTAGTCCGGGGTCAGGCATTCAGCCGGCAGGCATCTCAATGCCAACGACGACCAGCAGCGATACCGATCAGATCGCCATTCGCCCGATGGAACCCACGTACAATCCATGATAAGCTTCTTGGTGACGCTGGAGCTATTCGAGTGGGTTTTCTGCGAATTGGAGTTTTCCGATCATGAAAAAAAATGGTAACCGAGCATTGGCCAAGAGGGTCACGATCGCACTGTCGGCGGGCATGATCTTTCAATCGGCGCAATGTACCTTAAATGAACAGAACCTGCTGACGGGCCTCGTCAATTCGATTGCTACGGTTTTCATCACCGACTATGTATTCGATCAGTTCAATGTTTCGCAATCGCCATTTGGATTCTAGCGCAACATTGGCAACCCATTCGGAGCGTTCGACAGATATTCCAAGTCAACCGCCGTCGCCCGAATCAGATCGCACCTTATGATTTCCGAATGGAAACACATCAGCGTCGTCGGTGACGGAGCGATGGGCACTGTGTGCGCTTTGATCCTCGCCGAAGCCGGTTTCGACGTGACCATCTGGAGCAACTTTCCCGATCAGGCAGCCGACCTTCAGTCGCATCGTGAGAACAAACGGTTCCTTCCCGGTTTCAAGTTTCCCGAGAACATCTCGATAACACCCGACCCCGAAATCGCACTGGCGAATCCGGACCTGATCGTTTCGGCGATCCCCTGCCAGTTCATCAGAGACGTTTGGAAAAAGCTCGCGCCGCATCACAAGCCATCGATGCCGGTGGTGGCTGTGTCCAAGGGCATCGAGATCGAGACGCTTTTGGTGTCGACGCAGATTCTTGAAAGCGTGTTGGAAAACGGTACGCAGGTGGCTGCACTGTCAGGTCCGAGCATTGCGCCGGAATTGGCTGCGAAGAAACCATGCACGGTGGTGGTAGCCGCCAACGATGAGGATTTGGCAATTCGCATCCAGAACGCATTCAGCAACGAATACCTGCGCGTCTATCGAAATGCCGACGTGATTGGCGTAGAGATTTCGGGTGCGACCAAGAACGTGATCGCGATCGCCGCAGGGATCATCGACGGTATCGATGCCGGCTGTAATGCGAAAGCCGCGCTGCTGACGCGAGGCGTTGTCGAGATCAGGCGACTGGGTGACGCATTGGGAGCGGAATCCAGGACTTTTTCTGGATTGGCAGGCGTTGGCGATTTGGTGACCACCTGCATCTCACCAGTGGGTCGCAATCGAACTGCCGGCGAAAAGATTGGCCGGGGCATGACGGTCGATGAAGTCATCGCCGATACATCGTCGGTCATTGAAGGCATCGCAACCACCCATGCGGTCTTAAAGCTCGCTGAAAAAAACGGCATCGAGATGCCCATTACCCAAGCCGTCGGTTCCGTTCTCAATCAAACAGCGTCTCCGCGCGAAGCCATCTGCGCCCTGATGACCCGCGAGCTGACCAACGAGTAATCCCGCAAGTAAATCACCAGCAGGATTGTCCACGTTCGATTTGCAGGATGGCATAGTCTGCAAGGTCGATCGATCCGTCGCCGTTCGCATCGCCAAGTTCGAGATCGCCTTCCTCGATGGCTTGGATAAAGCCGGTAACGTCGGCGGCATCTACAATCCCGTCTGAATTTATGTCGGTCTTGCATAGGTCTTCGCGCAATCGATCAAGCTCGGCGTGCAGCGCGTCAAGGCGGGATTGTTGGTGAGCGGTGAGGATTGTATTTCTGAGCAGATTGTCCGATTCAAACGGATCGGCAAGCAGATCGAACAATCGAAATCCGTTGGGTACTTGAATGAGTTTAAACTGTTCGTCGCGGATTGCGAATCGCCCGCTCGCGACGTCGTCGGGAATGTATTCGGTATAGATAAATTCGCGATCCAGTGTTGCATTGGAATCGGACAACAACGGTGCAAGACTGACGCCGTCGATATGCGTGTCGTCCAAAGTTTCTGAGACATCCGTTTCGCAAACATCGAGAATTGTCGAGAAGATATCGACGACGTGGACGAGTTCATTCGATTCACGATTTGGGCTGTCGATCATTGGTCCCGAGACGATAAACGGCACTCGAATTCCGCCTTCGAAGATGTCGCCTTTGCCGGTCGTGTGTGGGGCTTCCAAGACAGGTTGGGGCGTACCGTTGTCGCCGACGAAGATGATTAAAGTGTTCGACGCATCGTCTCCAAGGCCATCGATGAGATTGTGAATCTCTGAGTCCATCGCTTCAATCATGGCCTTGTATCGCAACGTGTCATCTGCATCGGTCAGATTGAATGAATGCAACTTCGATGGCGGATCGTGAAACGGTGAGTGTGGCGCGTTAAATGCAACGGTGCAGGTCCACGGCGACGATTGCAGATTGATCCAAGCCAACGCATCGCTGACATTGGCGGTGGAGGCGTAAGAGTTTTCTACACCTGCGATACCGTTGACGATCTTGAGCCATGAAGAATAGTCCGAGAGTCCGCCGGACGGTGAGCCAGCATAATGATCGAAGCCTGCCACCCGCGGCGCATCGACACCGCCGACCGGGTTACCCACGCCCAGATGCCATTTTCCAAATAGACCGCTCGCGTAGCCGACCGTTGACAGCACTTCGGGAAAAATCGTTTCATCGAGCGGCAGTGGATCGACCCCGGTTTGCACAACCGAACGAACGCCGTTGCGAAAACCGTAGCGTCCGGTGTAGGCGGCTGCTCGTGTCGACGAGCATACGGGTGTAGCCCAGGCATTGCGGAAGAGAATTCCGTTTGAAGTCAAATCATCGATCGCTGGAGTCGGAGGCGGGTCGCCGGGAACCGGTTCGATACCGCGCGTGTATGGCCCGACATTGGCAACACCAAGGTCATCGGCAATGATGAGCAAGATGTTCGGCGCATCGGCGGCCGCTATACGAACGACACTCAGTGTCAGTAAGCAAATCGTCAATCGCATGTCGCTCGTTGTCCTTTCCTTGTTCAGTACGCCGCGAGGCGTATGATTCGGTTCTCATCTCCTTTAACGAAAACGTACACCCGTTATTGCAAGGATTCTTCAAGAATTGGGATGGCAGGCTCGAGCGATTAGAATTTGTTATGAAATTGAATTTGCACTGTCCGCGGTTAATAGGGTGAATTGAAGGGTCAGTACGTTAAGGTGCCGTGTCGGCAACAAGCGCCCGCTGGTGTGACATACATCCGAGTGGGTTTCCAATCGAACATACAAAAAAACGGCATCCACGTTGCGATTGTGGGTGCCGTTTCTTGTTTTGAAAAATCGCCTAACCAAGGGCGATCCAGGCTTAAATCGAAGATTACTTGCCTTCGATTATTTGGCGTCAGCGACCTTCTTGTCGCGGGTGTACTTGATTTCCATGGTCTTCATTTCTTCAGCACCTTCGCCCATGGTCATGAACATTTCCATGACGCGGTTGTTCTTGTCGATTTCTTTTTCGACGATGCGCATCTTTGACTTCATGCCAGGCATCATTTCGGCTTCACCCTTGGTCGTTAGGGTCTTGGTGGCTTCGTCGTAGGTGCCTTCCATGAACATCAAGCCGGTACTCATGTTGTCGAACCAGACAGAGACGTACTTGCCTTTGATTTTGTCGTATCCGAATACGCCGTGTCCTACGAATTCCTGGCCCATCATGTTGCTGGTGAAGTGTTCTTCCAGGTAGCGGCCGCCCATGACCGACTTGATGACCGAAACGCCCGTGGCTTCCGTCGGTTCGCCCGGTCCCATCCAATGCTTCATTTCGGTCTTCCAGGTACCGACGGAAGATTGCATGCGCTCGTGCTGTGGCCCCGGAGCGGCCATCTGCTCCATCATTTTGTGCATGGGGTCTTCGCCGTGTGCTTCGCCCTCTTTGTGCTTATGGCCTTCGTGGTCGTGACCGGCATGATCGTGACCTTCATGGCCGTCTTTCGGTGTGTCGGCAATGACCGACGGAACCATCATGGCAAACCCACAAACCGCAACTGCTCCCAACAAGAATCCAAAACGCTTCATCGCATGACCCTTTCAAGTAGTCGAATGTTCCAATGCTTCCGTTCGGCGTGAACTGAAGCAATTGTCATTTGTCACAAGTTATTCGCAACCCTAACAAAAACAAAACACAACGTCAAGTAAAGTACGCCTTGAGTCGATTCGGCCCTGCACACAAAGCAAAAGCCGGTTCTGAACCTCGAAATTGACGATTTTCTACGATTCCGATTAGTACAAGATAACCGTGTACTTGAGGCGATGCTTGATTATTCTTGCGGAGACAGAGGTCATTCAGGATTTAATTGAACGATGAGCTTCCTAATTTCCAAGCCCTGTCAGTGCAGGGACAAACGTCAGAATCGTTGTGTTCTGAAGGGGATGCGGCAGATTTCAAAGTTTGAACCAAAAGATACAAGGTTGGGATTGTTGACTTGGGGAGTGGGTGTGCCAATCGTATTTGCCGCGCTCTATTTGACGTTCGACGTTTCCATTACTTCTGTCCCTGACATGAGCGACGATTGGTGGATTGATCTGCTCTTGGTTGGATTCTTTGCCGCGGTGTTGTATTCGATACCAGTGGTCGCCTTGGCTTGTCCAAATTGCAAACGATTGATGTTCATCAAATTTGGTAAGACGGCGCCCGACACTTGGCTTCAGAAAGATTTCCCCGAACCTGTTTGTCCACAATGTGGGTATTTATTGAAGGGTGTTATGCAGGCGCAGTGTCCCGAATGTGGTCATGAGGTGCCTGAGAGTTGGTTTGATTGATGAACGACCTAAGTCGTTGAATCCATTGTGACTAAGCAGTTCCTCGCGATGTGAAGATCGCCTGCGGCGATTCGACGATCGCTCGGATCAATCGCTTGCCAACGGCGAACATGCCTTTGGATCGCAGCGTATTCCACCGGGCTTTGTAATAGCGCAAGCGTGTGATCATCGCTGGTGCGGTGACGAAGCGCAATTTGTATGCCGGAATGATCTTGCGATAGAAATGAAACGCCATCACTGCCAGCCAGCCCGGCTTGTTGGCGTAGCGGACCAGCAACGTTTGATAGCGCTGTAGCAAAGCGTTGTCGATGCCTTCCTGATTCAACACCGTACCCGAATAGTAATTGTCGGCGGTGTCGGATGGATCGTACATGCCCATCTGAATGGTCTGGTCGTAGAGCTTCGTGCCCTTGAGCGGATAGAAGATGCTGAACTGGGCGCTGGTTGGCATGATCTTGCGCATGATGTCCCACGTTTTGAGCATCGACGTGATGTCCTGGCCGGGCAGGCCGAGCATGGTGAATGCGTGAATCTTGACGCCGTATTTCTTCGGCAGGGTGAAGGCCTCGATCAATACGTTGACCTTCGTGCGGCGGTCGAGGAGGCTGGTGCGGAGATCTTCGTCACCGCTTTCAAGACCAATCGCGACATAGTGCAGCCCCGCGTCGGCGATGATTTCGATTTTTTCCTCGGTGATGCATTCCGGCCTTTCCATGATGCTGAAGGGCGCGGCGATTTCTTTCTTGTACAGATCGCGGAAATGCTTGAGACGCTCGACACCGGTGAGCCAGATTTCATCGACCCAGTAGACAAAGTCGAGCGAACCGAACGCTTCGCGGAAGGCGGCTAACTCTTCGACGATGCGCTCGGGCGATTTTTCGCGACGCCACCGACCCTGTCCCGAATACGAATCCATCAGTGCGTGGTTCGAGCAGTACGTACAAGTGAACGGGCAGCCGCGACTCCCTTCGATGGCGGCAACCATATCGACCCCGCCCATGATTCCAGCAATGTACGAATCGCGGTAATGGATGTCGCCGAAGATTTTCCAATCGGGCAGCGGGACATCGTCAAGGTTGTGGATGAGATTGCGCTTGTCAGTCTTGACGATATTGCCATCGACATTGACCCATGTGTTGGGGATGCCAGCCAGCGGTTTGTCTTTCGCGACGGCGCGGAGGATGTCCATGATCGCGCCTTCGCCTTCGCCCAGTACGATGGCATCGCAGTCGCAGATGGTTTCATCGGGTGCGTGTGTCGGGTGCGGGCCACCAACGATCTGCGCGATGCCTTGAGACTTCGCCCATGCGAGCATTTGTTGCGTGAGCGGCCACTCGTTTGAACGGACGGAATAGCCGAGAACATCGGGCTTTTCGCGCTCGACCATTTCTTTGAATGCATCAAACTCGGTACCGCGCTTGATACCGGTGATGTCGAACAGGCAGACTTCCGCTCCGATTTGCTTCGCACAAGATGACAGCACAGCCACACCCAACTGTGGCGTTCGGACACGCTGAACGTTGGGATACACGATCATCAGCTTGACGGATGCGCCGTCGGGCAGCGGTGTGAAGTCCATGACCGCGTCGGGCTTGGGTCGGTCGGGTAGCGAAAGTTGCACGAGTTGAGTCATGGTCGGTTCATCCAATAGAGGGTCAAGCCGCGGATGGGGCAACTTGACAGCGGACTTATCGGGCAGGTATCTGCAAGCGCCCTTCCTTTGTTTTATCGGTGGTTAATCAGTCGTACGTAATCGATGAATCAGGAGCGTTTGATCCCGATACTTTTTCAAGCCGTCAATTCACACTGAACACATCGGCGATTTCGCCCAAATGCCGAACCGTCGGTCAAAAGACCTGGCTTCAAACGTCCGAAAAAGCATGTGGAACTGTGCGCAAGTTGGACCTCCAAACGGTTGGGGTGTCGATGCGCGCCCGTTGTTCAATCGGGATTGACACAACGCATGTACGCGACTTCCGCGGCAAATCCATTCACGGAATTGATTCGGTACCGCCAGCTTCTGGCCTCGCTGATTTGGCGCGACCTGCGGGTGCGATATAAGCAGTCGATGTTGGGGATGGCTTGGGCGGTGCTGCTGCCCATGTCGATGATGTTGATCTTTACTTTTGTCTTTACACGAGCGGTCAAAGTTGTCGGCGGTTTGGACATCACCATGCCGTATCCGCTGTTTGCATATACCGGACTGGTTCCGTGGACATTCTTCTCGGCTTCGCTGTTGGGTTCGGTCAATTCGCTGGTAGCCAACCGCAACTTGGTGACGAAGGTCTATTTCCCGCGCGAGGTGTTTCCGTTCTCGAGCATCGGGTCGGCATTTGCAGACTTCTTTATTGCGGGCAGCGTTTTGGTTGGATTGATCGGCTACTTTCATTTCTTCACACGTTGGACATTCGTACCGTCTGCCGCCATCGCGTTTCTGCCGATTGTCGTTCTCGTTCAGATGACGTTCACAGCCGGTTTGGGAATGCTCTTGGCGATGGCCAACCTGTTCTATCGCGATGTGCGTCAGCTTCTTGGCGTGGCGATTCAACTCTGGATGTTTCTGACGTGCGTGGTTTACCCGATCAAGAATGACGGTTCGTGGTGGGGCATCGTCGCGGTGTGCAATCCGATGACGCCGATCATCAAAGCCTACCGTCAGTGCATCTTGGAGGGGACGATTCCCGCGGGTGGGGCGTTTGCTTCGGCGTGCGTGACAGCCGTCTGCACGTTTGTGCTGGGTTGGTGGGCGTTTCGCAAGATGTCGCACAAGTTCGCGGAGTGTATTTGATGGCTGCGGCTGTTCGGTTTTCAAACGTGGGTAAGAAGTTTCGACGGGGGGCTGTCCACGAAAGCCTGCGCGATCTGTTGGCGTCTACCGGGCGTCGCATCATCGGGCGCGAAGTGCAATCCAAGCGGCCGACCTTCTGGGCACTTCGCAATCTCGAATTTGAAATCGCTCCGGGAGAAGCGCTCGGCATCATCGGACCCAACGGGGCCGGAAAGAGCACAGCGCTGAAACTGCTCGCCGGAATCCTCCGCGCTGACGAAGGTACGATCAACGTCAACGGAAGGTTAGCCGCACTGATCGAAGTCAATGCCGGCATGCACGGCGACCTGACCGGTATGGAAAACATCTTCCTGACCGGTGCGATCATGGGCATGACCCGGGCAGAGATCAAAAGCAAGCTCGATGACATCATCGAATTCAGCGGCATTGGCGAATTCATTCACACACCGGTGAAGCGCTACAGCACCGGGATGCAAGCGAGACTGGGTTTTTCGACAGCTGCCCACGTTTCGCCGGATGTGTTGCTTGTCGATGAAGTGCTTTCGGTGGGTGATGTGGCATTTCGTCATCGCTGCGAAGAGCGGATGCGCGAGATGGTTGCGTCGGGCGTGGCGCTGATTTTTGTGACGCACAACCTCGAACAAATGCGGAGTATCTGCCATCGCACGTTGGTGCTTGATGGCGGAAAGAGTGCGTTCGTCGGATCGCCAGCTGACGCAGTAGGGCATTATTTGAAGGCGACGATGACCCGGGTTGGCGAAATGTCATACGTCGACAACCCTCGAACAGGCAAGACAGACGGCCGCGTGTTGGCAATGAAGTTTCTGGCAAACGACGGCCGCGAAGTTGAATGCGTGCATCCGACCGAACCGCTGACGATGCAGATCGATTTTGAACTCGACCGCGACGTCGAGCGATTGACTGTTGAGACTGCCCTGCGGCGCGACGGGGGCGAGATGATGGTCAGTTTAAATTCGCGTCATCAGGGAATCACCTTCAAAGCGCCGGCAGGCCGGCACGACGTGCGGATCGATCTTCCGGCATTTCCGCTCGGCGGGGGAAACTATTTCGCGATCGTGCGATTGTGGGATGCCGATCGAAGCGAATTGCTGGCTGAGACCCCCTACAAATTCATGCTTCAAGTGGACGATCAGGGCAAGGGAACCGGTTTGCTTTCGCTTCCGCACGAATGGTCGGCATTAAGAACGATCGAGCCGATCGTGGCTAACCAAACGCACGCCGCTGAAGAAATCCCCTGCCTATAGTTGATGTATGGCCATGCGAATCTGCATCTTTGCCCATCCGGAAGCGACCCACACCAAACGCATGGTCGCCGCATTGCGTGAGCGCAGTGCGTCGGTTCATCTCGTCTACAAGGGCGACCACAATCCGCAAGGTGCTACGTATGAACGATTCGGCGTTCCGGGTTTGAGCCTGGGCGAGTCAGTGCGCCGTAGTGTTCGCCGCGAAAGATATCTTTCCAAGTTCTTCAAAGAACACGATCTGGTGACGGTATTCTATCTGAGTGACTGGGGCTTCTATGATGTACCGATTAGTAAAGGCCGCCTCGCACTTTGGCCCTGGGGTTCAGATATCAACCCGCCGCCCAATGCACCAACGGAAACGCCGCGCCTTCGCGAACGACGCATGGAGATGTTCAAAGGCGCGCATGGCATCGCGACGTGTAGCCACTGGTTTGGCAAGCGGGTGGCTGACTATGCAGGTTTCGACTCAGGCAGTGTCGAGGTCATTCCCCTCGGTGTAGATTTGAAATTGTTTCAACCCGCAGAGCATCCTGTCTGTGAACCGGTTGTGGGTTTTCTCAAAGGATTCGGACCCGCGTACGGAGCAGAGCGATTCATCAATGCGATGCCCGACATCGTTGCACGTGTTCCCGATGTGCGGTTTGAGATGGTCGGCACAAAGGATCGCGCGAAGCGTTTGCAGCGATTGGTTGGCGATCCGGACATCGCGGCTCGGATACGTTGGATTGAACCTCAACCGCATCATGAAATTCCAAACCTTCTGCGTCGATGGCAGGTGTCGGTGATACCATCGGTGGTTGAAAGTTTCGGGGTTGCGGCATTGGAGTCGAGCGCGTGCGGCGTGCCGGTGGTGGCGTCGAATACCGACGGACTTCCTGAGACGGTTGTTCACGATCAGACGGGTTTGTTGACCGATACGACTGATCCCCAGCGGTTTGCAGATGCGGTGGTTGGGCTTTTGGCTGATGAGGAACGGCGGGTGGAAATGGGGCAGGTCGGGCGAAAATTCGTCGGTAGTCATTATGAATGGGGCGACTGCGCTGACCGATGGATGGGGTTTTTTGAGGCGACTGCCAATCTCCAAAGGGGAATCAGCCCAGCTTCAATGGGGAGTCTCGCGTCGAATTCAACAGTGCTAAAGGAAACTAAGTGATTATTAGATAATCACTTAGTGATTTTTCTGCCTGAATTCCTGCTGTGCAATAGGGTAATATTGCCGTGACATTCTAGTTCCAGACGGGAAGCAGCCCCTATTGATTTGCTAGAATTGAATTCACTAGAATGGAGGGCCAAGCGGGCGGGCTTGAAAGATACGATAGCACGAAGTGTCTGATGTTTTCACATGGGGACAAGGGCCTATTGATGTTGGGTGGATCGACCTGCAATCGTCGATTCTAACTTCAGGGGAAAGAGCCAATGCGAACTCTCACTAGCGCGTTTTTGTTGACATTGTTTATGGCGCTTCCGGCGTCAGCAATTAACTTTACTTTTCCGATCTTAAACCATCCAGATGCCGAACAAGATCCTCCGCCCTACGGATTGCGCATGGACAATTTGTTTGAGCAAGCGCCATCATCCGGCAGTCTGGTGGGCGGTGTCGGAGGTGTGACTTCATTTTCGTTTGCCCCCGGTGACGGTTCGAGCATGAGCATGAACGTCAACGACTTGGGTGGCGATCTAGAGATCAACATCTTTGGCGTAGCCAAGGGCGGTGTGGATGCCGGCGGTACCTATGGATATGGCGAAGGTCTGTTTGAGATTGACTTCACCTACACGATGAATGTCGAAGGCGTTCCCGGCCCGAATGGCGGATGGAAAGTTACTCCGAACAATATCGCGAACAACGGTACGATCACTGCACTTGCTGGTAATGCCGATATCGCTGCCGGAACAGAGTGGTCGTTCTGGGATCAGGTCGATGGCAATAACGATTCGTTTCTGGTTGTTCGCGATCAGCACCGTCTCGGTCCTTACCCTGCCATCTCTGCATTGGACCCGTTGGTCGGTCGCGGTTGGGTAACTTACAACTCTGACGGTTCAGATTCCGGTGGCACGCAGGACTGGTTGTTCATCGCCGACACACCGATTCCCGAGCCTGCATCGCTTATGCTGTTGGCGGCTGGCTGTGGCGCGGTGGCCTTGCGTCGTAATCGTCGTTCCTAGCTACTCGATAAAGCAGTTCGCTCGACAATTAAGCAAATGGCAGAGACTAAGTAAATGACAGAGACCGGACGATTCAGACCGTCTGGTCTTTTTTTGCGCCTGGTTTGTCTCGTTGTTTTGATTACTTTGTCGGCTTGGGTTTGATGTATTGCGATTCACGAAATTCGAAGTCCTTGCCCGACCGAACGCTTTCCATGTCTTCGACGAGCCAACCGTTATGGATGTAGTTGGCCAGCACGCCGGGGCAGGTGGTTTCGCCCGGGGCGTAGTCTTTGTGCCCGGCAATGCGGTCATTGGGAATATCGAGGTCTGCCGCCAGTTTCACCAATAAGTATACCAGCGAACGATACTGGGCTTCGAGCAGCGGTTGCTTCGTCAGGTCGCCATTGACGCAGATGCAGATGTGCGTGTTCACGTCATAGCTGGTGTTCGTGTCCGGGGCGTATTTCATGTCGCGTCCTTCGCGAATGCACCCTGTGCGATCGATCACGAAGTGGTAGGGCACGTCGCCCCAGGGACGCTGCTTGACGCTGAAGTTGAACAGGCGGCGCATTTTCTCGTCGCCCGTCAACGAGCCGTCATCCACCACGCCGGCATGGTGAACAGTTAACCGCTCGGGCGTGTGCTCGACAAAGCGTTCGATCATCGGAACGTCATCTTCGCCCGCCCACTCGGTACGCGAGACGATCTGCACATCCGGTAGTTTCGTGTTGGAGCAACCCGCTAAGGCGGCCACCGCAACCACGACCAATCCCATAGACAACCGAACGTTGGCCGCGAGATTCCTTGGCATCGTCTTCACCTTTCGCTGAAGTCAAAAGTCTGCCGAGCATGATCGCGGGTATCTTAAGAGGCTTCAATCCCAAAAGTTGCGGTGACGACGGCACGGACATCTTTCTCGATGGTGTACGTGTCGTAAATACCGTAACTGCTGACGTCCGTTGAGTCGGGTGCGGTAATTTGCAGCACGCCCATCCGTGCGTCGCGCAGTTCGCCGAGTTTGCTTTTGGTGCTGGCTGCGATTTTTTCAGCCCGGTCGCGCGCATCGGACGATGCCTTGGCCATCAATTCAATCTTCAGCGGAGCCAACTCTGTATAGGTGTATTCTGGTGACTGCGAAATCACGAATACGCCTTCCTTGAGAAGTTGCGTCACCTTGCCGGCTGCCCTTGCAACAAGGTTGACATCCGACGTTCGGATGCCGAATCGCCGTTCGAGTCGGTATCCGGTGACTTCGTCGGTGCGGTTGCCTTTGGAGTCGCGTGCGTATTTGGTGGTGGTTGAGATCGCTCCCAGTCCGACCTGACTGCGGGTGAATCCGTTCGAGGTCAAGAACGATCGGACGCGTTCGACACCGGAATCCAACACTTCAAACGCCGATTGGAGGTCTTCGCCCTCCCCTTTGACGACGATGGTCCAGACGGCTCGGTCGCTGCGGACGCGGTGGCGGGTGGAGCCTTTGACGGTAATGGTCTGATTTTGACGATGGTCGAACTTGTTGCGACCTTCATAAGCTTCTGCGGCGATGTACGTGCTGGTGACAAAACTCGCGGCAATACCGAGAGCGATTACAACGATAGCGGTGGCAAACTGGATGCGGACACGGTACTCCATGGCGCTCCTCCTTGAGCTGCTCTAGAGCAGATGGCTCGGGTATAAGATGAATGTCAGAAGATTTGCAGCACCGGCGCGGCAGAAGCGAAAATCCGTTTCGCAGCGTGGCGACTATAACAAAAATCACAGGCGTGTTTCAAGGGCATGTCGCAAACTTTTTCTTTCGTGCGCACGCGCGTCGATAACTTTGATGATGCGTTGGATTGCGTTTGCATTAACATGCAGGCATGCGTCGTCTTGGTGACCTCTTTACGAAAATAACGCAACGGTTCCTACCCGATCCTATGGCGCTGGCGTGTTTGCTCACGCTCCTGGTGTTTGCCATCGCGCTGGTGATTCCGCAGGAGCAGTCTGTCATTCGACAATCGTTCGTAGATCGAACAGTGTCGCTTGGGGGTATGTGGCTCGGCGCGATTTGGAATCCGGGATTCCTCACGTTTGCATTGCAGATGTGTCTGGTGCTATTGACTGGATTTGGGTTGGCGAAAGCTCCGCTCTCTCAGCGAGTGCTGAGGCGCATCGCGTCGATACCGAATACCAATCGAGGGGCTGTGATGCTGATCGCAGCCGTATCTTGCATAGGGTGCTGGATCAACTGGGGGTTTGGTTTGATCCTCGCAGGTGTACTCGCTTCGGAACTTCGCCGGCAATTCAAAGATCGCGGAGTGGGCTGCCAATATGCGTTGATCGTAGCGGCTGCCTATGCGGGGATGATGATCTGGCACGGAGGGCTTTCCGGTTCGGCACCTTTGAAGGTCGCCTCGGAGCGAATGAGTATCATCGTTGGGACTGGTGATGACAAGATGACAGCCGAGGTTGCACCGATCACCATCGATCGGACGCTGCTCGGATCGCGGAACCTACTGCTGACGGCTGGCCTGTTCGTGGCGATACCCTTTTTCTTTGGGTTGCTGGCCCATCCGAGAGGTATGGAAGCGGATGACGTTGACGCAACGGACGAATCAGTCCCTAAAGAGCCACCTTCGTCCGGCACGCGCGATCGCACTTTTTCCCAAGTCATCAATGAATCGCCGGTGTTGCCTTGTCTGATTGGCGGGTTGGTGTTTCTCGGACTTTATCAGCAGGTTGCCAAGTCTCATTCAGCGAATGCCAATGCCGGGTGGTGGTTGGCGATCGCTCGTTCGATCAATCTCAATTTCGTCAACAGTATGTTTCTGGCGATGGGGTTGGTGCTGCATGGAAACCTGATGTCGTATTTGCGGGCGGTGGCCAGCGGCGGGACGGCGATTGTCGGCATCGTGATTCAGTTTCCGCTCTACAGCGGGATTCAGGGTTTGATGTCGGGGGCTGGGTTGGCGGCTGCGATTTCGAATGGATTTGTCGAATCGTCTCAGATCGTGGCTGGGCTGCTTGGGATTTCGGTGGATAACACGTTTCCGATTGCGACGTTGGCGAGTGCAGGCATCGTGAACTTCTTCGTGCCATCGGGCGGTGGGCAGTGGATTGTACAGGGACCGATCATGTGCGGCGCGGCGCAGGAATTGGGATTTTCGATTGAGCGGACGGTGATGGCTATCGCGTATGGCGACCAACTGACAAACATGGTTCAGCCGTTCTGGGCGATTCCGTTGATGGGGATGACCAACGTGAACGCGCGCGAGTTCATGGGTTATTGTGCGCTGCTGATGCTGGTGTCGATACCGATCTTCGCATTGGCGGTGGTTTTGTGAACTGAGGGCACAGGTTGAATGGTCGTTGAATTTCAAAATCAAACTGTTGTGCTTCTGTTCGCAAAGTATCCGACAGCAGGCAAAGTGATGACGCGACTCTGTCCGCCGTTGTCGCCGGCAGATGCCGCCCGTGTGCAGCGCTCCTGTATGCGGCACATTTGGCGAGAACTGATTGCAGGCGATTGGTGCGTTCCAGTAATGGTCGGTACGCCTGATGATGCACTGGCTGACTTTGCCGCGATATTCGAGTTGCCAGAATCGCGGCTCGTATGTTGGCCGCAAGGCGACGGCGATCTGGGTTTGCGTTTGGAGCGGGCTTCGGCGAAGGCGTTTGATCTCGGTGCCAGTGACGTTGTCTTTCTAGGGGTGGATAGCCCAACGCAGAATTGGGAAGCGCTTTGCGACACGCGCGCGCGGCTGGCGTCTGCCGATCTGGCGATTGGTCCTTGTGCCGATGGCGGTTACTATTTCCTCGCGATGAAGCGGCATGTCCCAGAATTGTTTCGTGGTATCGATTGGGGTACGTCGAGCGTTTTTGATCAAACGTGCGCGATCGCTAAGGATATTGGTTTGAACGTTTGGCGATTCGAGTTGGGCTATGACATTGATCGGACAGAGGATTTGCGAAGGGCTCTGGGCGATCTCGATTCAGACAGTGAACTGGCGCGCACGATCAGGGATGTGCTTGTCGCAGAGAACATCGAAAACACGAAAGATTCAATATGACGCAGTCACATCAATTGAAACTGATCGATATTACGCTCGGCGAATTCTACGATTCGGTAGCAGACCGCGTTTCGACGCCCGGAGGTGGAGCCGTAGCAGGGGCGGCTGGCGCTTTGGCTGCGACCCTTTCGCGGATGGTAGCCGTCTACTCGATGCACAAAGATCGCCAGGAGGATCAAAGTTGTCCGGTTTGGCCGATCGCCGATCGATTGCGGAAGCTTGACGAGGTGCTTCGCCAAACGATCGATGAGGATGCGGCAGCTTACGGTGCGTATGTGAAAGTCTCCAAAGCCAAGGATGGCACACCAGAAGCGAAGGAAAAACTTCAGCAAGCCACGCGCCGATCGATGGGCGTTCCGATGAACATTGCTGCGAAATCCAACGACGTGCTGGATGGGCTCTTTGATTTGGTGGATTGGGGGAACAAGTGGCTGCTGAGCGATCTGGAAGCGGCTGCGATCCTGGCAGAGGCGACGGTACGTTGTGCCGGTTGCAGCGTGCGGGTCAATGCAAATCAGTTATCCGACCCCGGAGAAGCCGAAGAAGCCATGAAACGCATTGACGCGCTGGAGCAAGCCGGCCGCAAGCGATTGAGTGACATCCTTGGCGGTTTGGATCGGCGAATGAAGCATGGGACCTAAGGCTGCCGATAAAGCTCTTGATGAACAGCGACCCTGACTTTGTCGTCGATATTGAAGGACTCAGCGAACCCGAAGACTGCGAGGTTCCACCCAGGCGCGCCTGGATAGGCGTTCATTTCGAATGCTGCGATGCCTATGTCCGTATTTACAAGAACGCCGAGGGAACTGCGTACGAAGGTCGCTGCCCACGGTGCCTACAAAAAGTAAGGGCACGTGTCGGACCGGACGGCACCAGCGCCCGGTTTTTTACCGCGAAGTAACGATCATCCCGCGACTGATCGCATCAGCCCTTTACCGATTCCAATTATCTTGCAAATGTCGAATTGTCGCTCGGACGATTCGCCGCTTATAATCTGCGACCCTTGCCAGACAATGCGTGTGCCAGACAACGCTTGGCAAATCTTTGAGGCGATTCCGTGCTGACCCAATGGTTGTATCCGAACAACGTAACCACACCCATGCTCTTTGGCGAACTTCTGATCGCCGGCGCCCTCGTTGTTATCATCGCCATACGCCTGACCAAGTTGGCCGACCGTTTTGCTGACGACTGGAATCTGGGACGTGCATTCGTCGGTATGTTGCTGCTCGCGACGGTGACGAGCCTTCCGGAGGTGGTCGCGGGTGCAACGGCCAGCGCCATCGGTGCGGTGGACATGGCCTTCGCAGCCGTCTACGGAAGTTGCTCATTTAATATTGTCATCATCGTGATCATGAACCTGGCGCTGGCAGGGGGCGGGTCGGTGCTTAGCGTGGCAAGGCCCGCACAGCTGCTCAACAGTTCCTTTGGCATCGTGATGATCGTGTTTTCCATCAGCGCGATTGCCACGGTGCAAAAGTTTGAAGGCAGTCCGATTATTCAGCAAACCATCGAAGTCGTCGCTTCACTGTCGATCATCGTGACGTACATCTGGTTCATGAAGCTGTCGCAACGTTTCGAGAAGCGCGACGCGGTATTGATAGACCTGAATGCAGACTCGCGCCGCCCGATGGGCATCGTTGTTGCGTTGGTCGTCGTTTCGATTCTGACGGTGATGGCGGCATGGTGGCTGACCAAGACTGGCGATGTGCTTTCGGAACATCCAATCGAATATCTCGGACGTCCATTGGGAAAAACGGCGATCGGTATTTGTTTCCTTGCGGTCGCAACGTCACTGCCGGAGATCGCCACAAGCCTCACCGCCGTTCGGATCAACAATCTTGACATGGCCCTCGGCAACGTTTTTGGCAGCAACATGTTCAACATGCTGGTCGTGCCCGTCATCAAGGTGTCAGCGTTCTTCACGGGCGATCCGCTTTGTATGTCGGGTGAGAATTTCTCGGCGAATCTAAATATGCTTGCCGGTCTGTTCGCGGTGATGATGATGTCGATTGCGGTGGCGGGCATCGCCTATCGAACAACCCGAAGGGTGCTGGGGCTGGGCGTCGATTCGGTGGTTCTGCTGCTCGTTTACATCACAGGCATGACCGTCCTGCTGACGCAGCATTGACGCCGGCCTGAATTGACACTGGCCTGAATGGTTACGCAGCGCTCTGGGTGATTTTTGAAACCTCGTCGGGATCGTTCGGTAGCGCAGCCGTAAGTACCTCTGGTCCGCCAGCAGACGCTTCTCGTACAGCGACGTCTTCTTCGATTCGAATTCCTCCGAACTGATCTTTAAGAAGAGCATCGACGGCTGACCGATTGATCGCGTCGGCGAACGGTTTGACGAGTGCGTCACGTTCCCAAATCGACGGAACGAAATAGATGCCCGGTTCGATGGTGACGACCATGCCCGGTTCAAGATCGCGATCAAGGCGCAGGAAGCAATCGCCGAAACGTTCGGGCCGGGTTCGACCAGCGGGGTAACCGGCTAAGTCGCCGAATTCTTCGAGGTCGTGAACGCCCATGCCAATCAAGTGACCGACACCATGTGGGAAGAACAGGCCATAGACACCGCGTTCGGTCAGGTCGGCTGGTTCGCCCTTAAGCAGATCGGCATCGACCAACCCTTCGCAAATGATTTGGGCGGCGAGGCGATGAATGTCGAGATAGCGCTTGCCTGGAACGCAAGCATCGATCGCAGCCCGCTCAGCCCGAAGGGCCGTTTCGTAAAGGTGTCGCTGTATCGACGTCCACTCGCCGCCGGCTGGGTACGCACGGGTCATGTCACTGGTGTATCCACCGGTTTCTTCGGCGCCGGCATCGACAAGCATGAGCGAGCCTTTTTCGAGCTTGCGGCCGGCGCATTCACCGTGCAGCACTTCGCCGCGGATCGTGCAGATGGGCGAGAAACTTTCGCGACAGTTGTGGCGGACAAGTTCGGAGATCAGGGCGGCTTGTATGTCGGTCTCGGAATGACCGATCTGTGCTGCCCTCATTGCCGCGATGTGCCCCGCCACGCCTGCTTGGGCTGCGAAGCGCATCGCCGTCAATTCGGGTTCGTCTTTGACGAGGCGCAGGTCAATGATCGCCAGCGATTCTTCGTCGGTCGGTTTCGAGAGCTTGAGCTTACAAGCCAATGCAAGCGTGTCGGGATGCGGTGGTGTGACGCACGAAACGTCACCGCCCGAAGTTGCAGTTGCCAGCGCCTCGTAGTCTCCAATCTGCGAGACATCGATGCCCATCGCCGCGGCGCAAGTTGCATCGGATGGCGTCGGTCCAAGCCAAAGCGGATCGTCGGGACCGGGGGGCGTTCGAAACCAAGTGCAGCCGTCGCGACCGTTGCTGCCGGGTTCGATGAGAATGGCAGCATGTTCGAGCGACGGGCCGCCGAAGTACAGATAGCAACTCTCTGCTCGAAACGGATGCATGTTGGTGGCGTACGAACGGGCAAGTGCATGGCCCGAAAAGACGACCATCGGGCGTTTGATTTTGCTCGCGAGCGCCGCACGTCGTTTGACGTATGCGTCTTCCGGGCAGGTCAGTGACAACTCAACGTTGCTCATTGTGGTTTCCGTATTCTTTGGAGCGTGGCGATCAGTCACGCTTTGGCGTTTCGCTTAGTCCTTGGACGATTCGGACGTCGGTTTTGCCAATGCTTCTTCGACGGCTTCGGCGATTTCCTTGCTTTCCGGATTGGTTCGGGGACCGAATTTCTTGATGACCTTACCGTTGCGATCGACGAGATATTTTTGGAAATTCCATTTCACTTTGCCTGCAATTTCTTCGTCGGGGTGGTTGATCAGGAATTTGTAGAGGTCGCAACAGTCGTTTCCTTTGACGGAAACCTTGGCAAAGAGCGGGAAGCTGACGTTGTATTTTTCGCAGAAATTGGCGATCTCTTCGTTGGACCCCGGTTCCTGGGATAGAAAATCGTTGGCGGGAAATGCCAGAATCTGGAATCCCCTGTCTTTGTACTTTTGATAGAGCGGTTCGAGTTGTTCGTAGTTCGATTTGGTGAGTCCGCATTTGGATGCGACGTTAACGAGCAGAAGTACGTCGCCTTTGTATTTTTCGAGTTTGACGTCTTTACCGTCGATGGACTTCATTTCGAAATCATGGACCGTTTTTTTCATATCGTCTTTCTCAACGGGTTTGGATTCGTCGGCGCGTAGCGTTTGGAATCCTGTGAAGATTGTCAGCATCAGGCAGATCTTAGCCGCTTTCATATTTGTCATCCTTCGGGGTTAAAGGGTTGCAGGCGAATACGATTGTACGTTTTCAAGGCCTTGATTGTAGACGGCGGAAGCGATTCGTTCCAATCGCATTCGTTCCAATCGGGACGTGCGGCTATCTTGAGTGGATGGTGTTGAGGAGTTCGAGAATCTTGTTTCGACGCGCGTGACCGCCGGGTGCATCGAGCGATGCTTGCAAGTGCTGGGCTGCGAGGTCGGATTTGCCGGCTTCCAGATAGGCGATTCCGAGATCGTAATGGGCTTCTGCGTCTTCGGGACGCTCGGCGAGAAACGCCTTCAAATAAAACGTGTAATGGGTCAGGTCGCCGCGCTGTTTGAAGCGATTGGCAGCTTTTCTGTAAGTCGGTGCCAACCACGTGTTGGCGCGGGTCGGGTCGAGCTTGGTGGCTTGTTTCACAAGGGTGACGTAGCGCTCCATATCGTCGAGGCCATAAGCCGTTTCAGCAAAAACCATGTACGCATCGGCGCGGGTCGTCGGCGCGTTGTTTTCATCTTCAAGCTGGCTCTTGAATTGCAGGCAGATGGCCTGTGCACGGTTGAAGTTTCCGCGGCGCATCCAGACTTTTGCGAGTTCGCTGTTGACATCAATTCGGTCAACACCTCTTGAGCGGGCAACCTCCAACTGATAAACGGCTGACTTTCGCGGTGCGACATCAAACGTACCGATGACCACGCCGCTGCGTTTGATCAGGTACCATTCTGAGGTAATCTCTCCCGGTTCGCCTTCGGAAATATCAACGGTGCGTACACGTCCGAAGTCACGACCGATACGCGCGTAGGCAAGGCCCAGTTCGGCATTCAGTTGCGAGTCTGTCAATCCGAGATCGTCGGCTTGCTCCAGGTGTTCGAGCGCCATCGAATGGCGACCCTCTGCAACGAGAAGCCGACCGATGTGAAAGTGATCTTCCGGGGTTGGGTCGAAGGCCAGCGCTTTTCGCAAGTGTTTGATGGCTGGGTCGTGCTGCTTGTGCTTTTCAAAGATGCCAGCCAGCTTGCGATGGGTGATCGCGGATCGCGGGTTGGACCGAACGATACGGGTGGCGATGGTGTTGGCTTCTGTCGATTTTTCTTCAGCGAGCAACGATTCGACGCGCTTATACATCCCTTCGACGGACATGTGTACAGAATCCGCCGGTTCGTCAGCAGCAACAACTGCGGTGATGGCGATGACCAGAAAACGAATGAACATGAGATTCTCAGGTAGCGTTGCAAAAATACCGTTCGATGACAGGTGAAGTTATAGTCTACGCGAGATCGCTGTCGAGGGCGGTATACCTCGCCCAGCGGATCGCGCGGTTTTGTTGGTGCAAGACATTCTGCTAGACTTCGTACTCGAGTATCGAAATAGGTTCTCGGGCATCGAATCGTAGGCGTATTGATCAATCTTCAATCAAAATCGAGGGGAGTCATTTTGCAAAACTTATTTTGTGGGTGGCATGCCGTGCGACGAACGTTGGTGCTTTTGGTCCTGGCAATGGCCACCGTTCAGGCGTGGGCTGGGCCGATTGCCGACGACTATCGCGACCGCGTTGACCGAATCATTGATGCCGCCCTCATCAGCGATGACGCCTACAACAAGCTGCAATATCTCTGTGATGACATTGGCCATCGCATCTGTGGGTCCAAGGCGCTGGAAAAAGCGATCGAATGGGCAGTGGAGGAAATGCGTCGTGACGGGCTGGCGAACGTTCGCACCGAACCGGTCGAAGTGATCAACTGGGTTCGCGGTCAGGAGTCATGCGAAATGGTCGCACCTCGACGTGAATCGATGGTAATGCTCGGGTTGGGCAAGTCCGTTGGTACGCCGCCAGAAGGCATCACCGCGCCAGTGGTCGTCGTTGCCGACGAAGATGAACTTGAAAAGATGGGCGACGGCGCCAATGGCAAGATCGTGCTGTTCAACAATCCGATGCCGAAATACGATCCGGAAAAGGGTTCTGGTTATGGGCATACCGTGCGGTTTCGCACGAATGGTGCGCGGTTGGCATCGGAGAAGGGTGCGGTGGCGTGTCTCGTTCGATCAGTCACCGCTCACAGTCTCCGCACGCCGCACACCGGTACGATGAATTACAAAGACGCCAAGACCAAAATACCAGCGGCTGCGATCACGGTTGAAGATGCCGAGACGATTCAACGGCTGGCCAATCGAGGGATCGAGGTTGTCCTGAAGATCAAAATGAGCGCCAGAAATCACGGGCCGGCAATGTCGGCGAATGTGTTGGGCGAACTTCGCGGTTCGACGCATCCGGAACAGATCGTCGTGATTGGCGGACACATCGATTCGTGGGATGTCGGTCACGGTGCCCACGACGACGGGGCTGGCTGCGTTATGGCAATGGCCGCCGTGAAACTGCTAAAGGACTTGGGGCTTCGACCGAAGCGGACGATTCGGGTGGTGCTTTGGACGGGCGAAGAAATCGGTTTGTACGGCGGAAAGCAATACGCAAAAGATCATGCCGACGAGTTGGCCAACCACGTTGCGGCGCTGGAGTCGGACAGCGGGGCGTTTGCGCCAAAGGGTTATGGCGTGGACTGCAAAGACAAAAGCCGGATGAAAGTGGCAGCCGACCAGCTTCGCGATATTCTGACGTTGACCGCGAAGTTCGGTGCGTCGCACGTCAGCGAAGGGCACAGCGCTCCGGATGTAAGTCCCCTAAAACCCGAGGGCGTTATCGTGATGGGGCACGATGTCGAAGGGGCGACGTACTTCGACTATCACCACACGCCGGCAGATACGATCGATAAGGTGATACCGTCGGAACTCAAGCAAAACGTCGCTCTGATGGCCACCGTGGCATACGTGCTAGCCGACATGCCGCAGCGATTGGGCGAATCGAAGAACGATTAGAGTCGGCGTCAAGTCAGTTCGACGAACCGGTTGTCATGCTTTGAATTGTGTTGAGCATTTCGCGTTCGGCACGTTTGTCGCGCCGAAGCGTTCGCCAGACGGAATTCTGCTCGGTGGTGGTGGCTGCGTCGCGTTCTGCCGGGGTGAAGGTGGCTGTGTCGTCGCGCTGCATGTCGTGAATGAACAGGTTGTGTTCGTTGGATTCGTTGCGTTCGATGACGACGCGACACCAGGCTTCGGCGTTTTCATGATCGCCTGTCACGTAAGCGGTGACGACCCGCCGAACCGTTCGAGCCGCACCGACGAGGTCACCCACTCTGGGGGTGGCAACTTCCTCTTCGGTTTCTTCGGGGACGCTTTGAATCGTCCACTCGTCACGGTCGATGCGGGCGATGTCGTGGTTTTCGCGCATGGCCTCTGTCGCGGCAGAGAAAGCGCTGGCTCGGTCGATACCGGACAGCCGCACGTAGCTAAACGTCTGCGTGGTCGGTCCAGAGCTTTCGCAACCGGTTGCAATTAAGGCTGCTACGACGATGAAGATAGATTTGAATCGGTGGTTGTTCATATGGAATTCTCCGCTGACGGATGTTAGGTTGCGCCCAAGTTTATCGCAAGCCCAAATGATGGGTGGGTTTGACCGCAGGTTCCAGCTTGCGTTGGCCATTGCGAGTCTGGGTAAGTCGCCAGAAACCCGTGAGGATCGAATGAACCGAGTGTCCGTTGCCATGTTCTTAAATGCCGTTGTACCCGGTGCCGGTCTGATCGTGCTGCGGCGCGAGTGGTTGGGCTTGGTGGTGTCGGTCCTGTTCGCGGTGTTCTCACTGATTTTTATTTTCTCGCGATGGATCACACCTGCCGACATTCCGACGTGGGCGGCGTATTCGGCGCTGGTTGGGTTGATCCTGGTGTGGGCAGGTTCGATGGCCGTTGTCGTGTTGCGTGCGCGGTTCGTTGGCGATCCGGAGTTGGTTGCAGAAATCGAGCAATTGCGAAAGCAAGCGTCTACCGCGATCGAATCTGGCGACTTTACCGAAGCAAAAAGGGAATTGCTGGTGGCGCTGAGTCTTGATGACGAAAACGCCGAAACGTGGATGGTCTGGTCGGAATTAATGAAGCGTCAGGGAAACGCCCGTGCAGCCCGCGCTGGCTGGAAACGGGTGATACGGTTGACGAATCAATCGGAGCTACAAGCCGCCGCCAATGCGCAATTGGCGAATTAGTCGTATCGTGAGGCGGGCATCGGCGGTAAGTGTACGGTTCCGGCTTGTCGCAACGGTGCAAGCCGCGTTAGAATGATGGGTGTCGTATCGCGAAGGAACGGATTCCATTCGCAACTTCATGCCAGGGGCACGAGGCCCGTCATGTCGCAATCGTCCACATCTCGACCCATTGCTTCTCGATCGATCGGTCATCCCGATGCACCGGTCGCATGCGTCGCAATCCTTGCAGGGTTTTCGATGGTCGTGCTCTGCGTGGCGCTGACGGAGTGTGCTTATCGGTCGATGGATATTTCTCCGTTGACGTTTCAACTGTCGGTGGCTGCGGCGATGTTCGCGACGGCGCTGGGCCCCATTTGTCTTGCGCAGGTCTTGTTGTCATTTCGAAAGATTTCATTGCGTCGCGGGCAGAGCGATCAGGATACCCATACCCAAAACGTGAAGCCATCGAAGAAGCGGGCTGAGGATCGCGAGCTTCGTTGGATGGTGACTTCAGTCGTGGCGCTGGGCGGTTGCGTTCTGATTCTGGTGACTCCGGAAATTTTTCAATGGGTTCATCGGGCGAAGGCGATCGTTGTCCGCGAATTTCTCTGGGCAAGTCTTTCGGTATCTGCGCTTGAAAGCGTTGTACTCTTTATTATTGCTGTCGCTCCGTTTTCGTTTCTGGGTCTGCTGGTGCGTTGTGCCCATCAGGTTTCAAACTGTGACGGTCGTTGGAATCCAACCATCGGTGCCTGGTTTCTGTCCGGGGCAGCGTTGGCGTTGTTTGTTGTGCCCTGGTTGGTTGGACGAATTGAAAATCACTTCCTGCTCATGCGGTTGGCGTGCGGGCCAATGGTAATCGCCGCCCTGATTTCAACCTGGCAGGTTACCCGAAAACAATCGCTGCCGAGGCATCAGGAAGCGGACAACCTAACCGAGCCGGAATTCGGACAACGTTGGCCGACGGTGCTGCGATTGGCAGTGGCGGTGCTTACGGTGGCTGTCGTTTGTGCGTGCGTGGTCTGGGTGTATGTCGCCGGCGCGGTTCGCTACGATCGTGACGTCTCGTTTGCAGCTTGCGGCGGATTGTTGTTGTCGGCAGCGTCTGGTTTGTACTTGGCCAGTCGGCGGGCCCGCGATGCAAATGACCTTGTCGGCGTGTTTGGTCAAAGTGCGGTTGGTGCAGGAATCGTGCTTGCTGGTGCGGTGGCAGTATTCAATCTGGTGCTGCGTGAATGCGATGCGCCATTTGTGTACTCCTTCGGATTTGCGTTGCTCTGGGTGATTTGCAGTTGCGGTCCGATCTTCTTTGCGGCATACGCTATCGGAATTGGCTCGATTTCGATTTTGAGGCGCTTTGCGTATCGCGGTCAACATGGTGCGACGCTGCTTTGGATGCGTTTCGCTGTCGTTGGATTGACAATTCTGTTCGTCGCGCCCGAGATGGTGCGGCGGTTGGGAAGTTTCGCGACGCTGGCAGCCACCGCATTGTGCATGGTGGCGACGGGCGGCATCTTGATCATTCACGGTCCCGCGAGCCGGCAGGGCATTCAGCGAGTCCGTATTGCTGGTGTGTTTGCGGTGGTGCTGCTGATGATGTGGACGATGCCATACTTGGGTCGTGGCTGGCTTTCCGTTCAGCAGCATCCGCGCCAACTGGTTGCCGAATCGACATGGATGTCGTTTTGCTGTGATCGCTCTGGAAGTTTGCGGGCGATCCATGCGACGGATTCGGATTCCACGATGGGACAAAATCGGTTTGGACTTCGATCCCCTGACGAAGTGCGCGAACCAAGGGTCGCGGTTTTGGATCTGGACGGCACAAGCCTCGAACTCTTGCCGCCAAATCTGTCGACCCACGCGGACACATACTCGTTTGATCTCCAGCTGCGCAAGCGCATTGGCGGCAGCAAAAGCAGTTCGTACGCCACGGTAAAGTCCTGGCCGGAATTTCGCTCAGCGGCAGACCATTACGATCTGCTCATTGTTTCGCTTTCGGACTTACCGCCAAAGGCGCTACGCAAGACGATCAGCCACAGTTTTTTTGAAACGACGATCGCAAGGCTAAGCGGAGATGGTGTGCTGATGCTGCTGGTTCCGATGGATGACTCGGAATCGTTGAACCGCGTCGGTCGATTGGCGGTATCTTACGAGTCCAAACAATTCTACTGTGGTGTGACAGGTGCTGAAGCTCAAGGACGCGAGATGGTTTCGGTGTTTCTGGCCTGTGGATTGGAAGCTGAATCGAAGGTTCGCAGCATCTCGCCCTATCGTCTTCATTCGCCGCAGGTGTTGACTCGGATACGCCCCAATTTGACGGTCCATCTGTCAGACGCTTCGGCCGCGCGTGATGTCGCTGGCAAGCTGGCGTCTGTCGAATAGTGCATCGTTGAGGTCATTGGCGTCCGAATTCAAATTCGCCCAATAAGACTGTCAAGTTAGCCCGAACCACTTCCGATACTCCAATCAGTGCCGGAATCACACATACTAGAATCAGTTTGCATGCGCAATCTGTTCAGTGCTATTGAAGAAAATCAGGAGAGATAGTGGTATGCCCAGCCTGCGAAAGAGAATCAAGGCGTTTACGCTCGTCGAAGTGTTGATCGTTGTCATTGTTCTTGGAATTCTGGCCGCGATCGTCGTGCCGCAGTTTTCGACCGCTTCGGGCGATGCGAATCTCAGCGCGCTGACGACGAATCTGCAAACGATCCGCGCTCAGATCGAACTCTATCGATTGCAGCACAACGACACCTACCCGACGTTGGCCAACTTTGTCGCGCAAATGACGGCTGGCACGGCGGCGGATGGTTCAGCCGGTAGCGATTTTGGTCCCTATTTGCTGTCGATACCACCCAATCCATTCAACGGTGTCAACACGGTGACCAATACGGGTACGCCTGCGTCCACGCTCGGTTGGTATTACAACGAATCGACGGGGCAGTTTGCTGCAAACGATTCTGTGGCCCACAAAGCTTTGTAGGCTTATAGGCTACAACGATAATTTCGATGCCGTTGTCAACCGGGCGCTTCTCTACACAGAGATTGTGCGATGTTGGCGGCGGCATTTTTTGTGTACATGCGAGTGTCGCGACAAAGCGGTTGCAACAGGGAGATGTCAACGATGTCGTATCAAAAGCGTAAATCGAACCGGCAATTCTTGCGCGTGTTGGTGGGTGCGTTTCTCGTCGCCACCTGTTTCAAAGTCTGGATCGGGTCGCCAAACGCGATACCAGCCGCCGAGGCTCAGATTCCCAACGCCGGAAATCAACGCCTTCAATTGGTCAACGAGATTCGAAAGTCCAACGAACTCCTGGCTCAAATTGCCCTGACTTTGAAGTCACAGACCCTCAAAGTCGAGATTCAGGGCACCGATAATAACAAGGGTGGGCGTGCGCGTCCGCCTTCCGTCCGACGCCCATAGTGCAGCTACACCCAAAAGGGCAGTCGACGAAAGAAAGCGAGATCTGTATTGAAAAGCCGTTTGCATAACACGGGTCCAATAGGATTGGATATTGGTGCGCGCGCCATCCGAGCCGTTCAACTCAAGCGCACCCGCGGCGGGTTTACGCTTGTGGGTCATGCCCAGGTCGAAGTGTCGCCCACCGACATCGAAAACAACGATCGACTGTTCGACGACGTCAAGTTGATTCTGGCGGAACGATGTTTTTCGGGGCGCGAGGTGGCGATCTGCATTCCCGATCGATCGCTGGAAATCAAGAACATGCGTTTGCCCCAGATGCCCGAAACCGAACTGGCAGAGGCTGCCAACTTTGAAGCCCGCGAGAGGTTTGCGAATCTGCGAAACGGTTACACGATTCGGGCGTTGCCTGCCGGACTCGTGGGGACTGATGCCAACGCGCAGCAGGAGTTGATCGTTTTGGCGGCTGCGGATGAACAGGTCGAAGCGCGACTGAAAATGATGATGAATCTTGGCGTGCAGGTGACGTGCATCGAACCGTCGGCGACCGCGTTCTTTCGGCCGTACGAACAGTTCCTGCGGCGCAGCTCGGACGCGAACGTCCCCAATGCTTTTGTGGATATTGGCGAATGGAACACGCGAATCCTGATTTCCACGGGCGATGAGATTGCGTTTCTCAAAGTGTGCCCGGTGGGTGGACATCATCTTGACACGGCTATTGCCAAAGACTTGGTGCTTCCGCCGCACGAAGCGACTCAGTCCAGACTTGCATTGATCAATGCTGTCGAAAATGACACCGATCCGAAATTTGAGGCAACGGCAAACGCCATACGCCCTGCCGTCGAACAATTGGCGAAAGAGATTGGTCTTTGCCTGCGCTATCATTCGGTGACATTTCGCTCTGAGCGGCCCGACCACGTCACGATTTCTGGAGATGCTGCAAATCCGATCGTTGCGAAGATTGCGTCCGAGGGGCTGCAAGTTCCAGTCGTCGTTGGAAAGGCATTTAGTGCTGCATCGTGCGAAAGCGCGTTCGACGATGGTGCGGTGAGGACGGGTTTGCCGCAATGGACCACGGCGTTGGGATTGGCGATGCATGATCGCCGCGTGGCTCACGCTCAAAAAGCAGTCCAAGCTCAGCAGGTGGCGTCATGAGGCCGGTGGATTTTACGCCCAGTTGGTATCTCGAGATTCGACGCGAACACCGTTCGTCGCGCGGGCGGGTGGTCGGACTGGTTGCGATGCTGGTGTTGATGGTCGTTTGCAGCGTACTCGCCGATCGCGACTCGAAGGCAGCCGTCGCAGACTTGACGGTGCTTCAACAAAGTTACCACGCGCAAACCGGATTGGTTGATCGGCTTGACACGCTCGACAAGAAGCACGCAGCCACCGCGCACCAGACTGATTTGCTTGAAGATGCGGGCGGTGGCGTGACGGTGGGGCAAGTGTTTCGCGAACTCGCTCAATTGATGCCCAAGGACTTGAGCGTGCGCCGGGTTGTTCTGAACAAGGCGCTGCGTTTCACCATCGATCCGGAAATGCTGGCTGAAGCGTTTCAAGACATGGATGCGCCACCGAGGGTCACTCGATTGGAGATTTCGGGAATTTCCAAGAGAGGGCGCGACATCGGCAGCCTGGTGAGCCAGATGAGTCGGTCGCCACTCTTTTATGAGGTTCAGTTGCGTTACGAGCGGTCGAACAGTGTGTATGGCGCGGAAGTCGTCGAGTTCGTCATTGATTGCAAGATGCCGGTTTTCAAATGAGTTCGGAATGAAGGTGTCTGAATGAAGCTTATTGGAAAGCCAATTCATATTGCTCTGGGGACCATGGCGATCGCAGCCGCTTTTGCCGCTGGCGTCGTTGCGCCGCATATGCGACATGTTCGGACGGTTCGGCAGCAAGTTG
Organism: Alphaproteobacteria bacterium; assembly: GCA_028285105.1. Classification (GTDB taxonomy): domain Bacteria; phylum Planctomycetota; class Phycisphaerae; order UBA1845; family UBA1845; genus UBA1845. Next base: position 29,359 of record JANQQE010000004.1, on the reverse strand, counting down.
CGTCAGTCCAGGGTAACCTTGAATTCCTTGGTACTCGAATCGATCGCGCTCAAAAAATATTCGAAACAACGCGCGACAAAGAGGCAGCACTTAAGACTTTTGATGCGGCGATCCCGGAGAACGTGCAACTGGGCGAATTCCTGGAATCCGTCGATCGGTTGGCCCAGGAGGCGGGTGTCGAAGACAAGAACGTGACACCGGCGGAGGCGATCATCCAGAAGGACATTGGATGTCTGCCGATTCAGATTAGATTCACAGGCCGATTCGCTTCGGTTTATACGTTTCTTGAAAAAGTGGAGCGGTTGCCACGCGTGGCGCGCGTTCAGCAGTTGGAACTCAGTGCCGACGACGAAACGCCTGAGTTGCTGATTTCGACTATGACGCTGCATGTTTATTTCAGAAACAGTTAGGCGAGAGAGTTCGCGTGCCCGGAGCTGGCGGAAATTTCAAGACGGTCTTGGTGAGCAACCTGAAGGTGTCGCCCGTCAAGTCGGCGATCCTTGGTGTGGGGACGATTGTCCTCGCGGTTCTCATCATCCGGCAAGTGATGGGAGGTCCGCAAGAAGCGGGGGCGAATCCCGATCTGGTCGCGCAGGTCGTCCCATCCGACGATGGCACAACTGAAGAACCGAAGCCGCAACCGGTCCGGCGCGTGCCGCGTCCAAGGATTCATGAGACGCTCGTTCGCGATCCGTTTGCGATGGATTGGTTGGACCTAAGTCACGCTGCGAACGTCGAAGAGGATGTGGATGTTGAGGATGACGTCCTTCAGTTGCAGTTGACGTTGACGGGAAAGGATGAGGAAGGTCAGGCGACGGCTGTCGTGTCGGGCACGGTGGTTCACGTCGGAGACCTCATAGCGGGTTACGTGATTGAACGAATCGAGAAACGCTTCGTGGTTCTGCGAAAAGACACGGAGAGACTCAAGTTGCGAATGCCGTAAGCATGAATGGGTCACGGTGGCCCTCAAACGCGAATGGATGTCGCGAAGATTCAGTAAGGAGACGAACCGATGGCAAAAAGACATCGGTGGTTTTGGAACGGAATCCTGACCGCAGTCGTCATGTCGATCGCATCGATTGACGTCGCCGGCGCAGAAGAACCTCCGGACCCGATCGCCCAGGCAGTTGAGAATCTTTTGAAGTCGGACGATGCCGGCGATCAGTCAACCGGTCAGCCGGCAGCGGGCAACGTGCGCGGGAGGACGGTCAGTCAGGATGACGACAAGCAGATTCCTGCTGACCCGTCGCAGTCAGCCGACTCACTTCCAATCGATGTGCATGAAGCGCAGGTCTCGGTGTCCGACACAGGAACGGTCTCGCTGAATATCGTTGACCTTCCGCTCAATACAGTGCTGCGAGTCCTGTCTTTGGAGACGAACCGCAACATCATCGCAACGCCGGCAGTCCAGGGAACGGTGAACGCAAGCCTGCACGACGTAACATTCGAGGACGCGCTCGAAGCGATCCTCGCGATGAATCAGGCGTCGTTTCGGGCACAAGGCAATTTCATCTACGTTTATACGCAGGACGAATTGGCTCAGATCATTGCATCGGAAAACCCGCCGGTGTCGCGCGTCTTTCGTCTCAACTATGTTTCATCCACCGACATCGAACCGGCGATCTCTTCGCTGTTGTCGCAAGTGGGTACGCTCTCGGCATCGGCAGCTTCGGAAATCGGAATTGCAGCCGATGACAGCAATGCGGGTGGAATGGCGTTGGCAAGTACGGACTACATCGTCGTTCACGATCGCCAGGAAAACATCGACCGCATCGAAAAAATCATTCGCGAACTCGACGTGCGTCCGAGACAAGTGTTGATTGAAACAACGATTCTCAGCGCTGAACTAAGCGACGACAATGCACTCGGTATCGACTTCGCAGCCGTCGGCGGCGTCGATCTGGAACTGCTCGGTTCGACTTCGGTGGCAGTGCAGGATCTCACCATTGGCGCGCTTCCAACCGATCGTTTCGAGAAATTCAATGCAAACATTTCGACCGACCTGACCGGTAACGTGCCCAATGGCGGGCTGTCAATCGGTGTCATCAAGGATCATGTGGGCGTATTCGTTCGAGCGCTGGAGCAGATTACGGATACGACGGTGGTCGCAAACCCGAAGATTCTGGCGCTCAACAAGCAAAGGGGCATGGTCGTCGTTGGCCGTCGCGATGGATACATCACCACCACGGTGACGGAGACGCAGGCGATTCAGACGGTCGAGTTTCTGGTGACCGGTACGCAGCTTCGGTTCCGACCCTTTATTGGGAACGATGGTTTCGTTCGCATGGAGATTCACCCGGAAGACAGTACCGGTGGACTCAATGCCGCGAACCTGCCGTTCGAACAGACGACGGAAGTAACCACCAACGTCATCCTGCGCGACGGTCAGACGATTCTGATCGGCGGTTTGTTCAGAGAAACGGACACGGATTCGCGATCGCAACTTCCCGGGCTGGGCGAAATCCCCGGCGTGGGCGAGTTATTCAAGTCGCGGTCGGATTCGTTGCAACGTCAGGAAGTGATCGTGCTGCTGACCGTCAAGATTGTCAAAGATTTCGACGCGTATGCACGTCAAAGTTGGGAGCAGGCCGAAGATATCGAGCGGTTGCGGGTCGGACTTCGCGAAGGGCAGATGTGGCACGGCCGCGAGCGACTTGCCCAGAACGCCTACAAGACGGCGCTCGAGTGCTTTGCGGCTGGCGATTACGACGACGCCCAATGGCACGTACGGATGGCTCTGCATCATTCGCCAAGGATGCTTTCTGCGATCAAGCTTCAGGAAGAGTTGCGTGGATTACGCGACTGGGACGACGACGGAACGGCGACCCGGAGTTTCATCCACGATGCGATCATGCAGGAACGTGGTGTCGAACTGCCGATGTTCGATCGGCCCGCACCGCCATTTGTGCGTCCAGAAGCACTTCCCGAATCGCACAACAATGGATTGCACGAATACGATTCGGGCGATGAAGAAATGGACATGATGTTCATGGAGGCGATCGATGAGTAAAGCCATTCCAATTCAGAACATTGCATTGCTAATCGGGATCGGTCTGGCAGCAGCGACGATCGGCGGATGCTCGCTCAGCCACCAACAGCGTCGCGAAAAAGCCGAAAATCATTGGAACGAAGTGCGCGGCAAAATCAAACTGCAATTGGCCCGCCAGCAATATGAGCATGGGCTGGTCGATGAGTCGGTCGGCTATCTTGAAGAAGCGCTCGGGTGGGATACCAACAACGTTGACGCGTTCATGCTGCTGGCAGAGTGTCGCCTTGCACAGGGGCGCATACAAGCCGCACAGCGCGCCATCGAGCAGGCTTACGAACTCGATAGCCAGAACGCGAAGGTGCTTTCCGTTCGCGGAATGGTTGCAGAACGCACCAAACGTTTCGCCGACGCCCTTCAGGATTACCGAGCGGCTCGTGCCATCGACGATACAGAAGTCAGCTACCTGATTGCAGAAGCCGAATGCCTCGTCGCGATGGACAAGTCACAGGAAGCACTTGGTTTGCTGGAAACGACGAAGCTCTACTACGACAACAATCCGAGTCTCTTGGCACTGTCCGGAGAGATCGCGCTGCGGTTGGGCGATCGTGAGGCGGCAGAGCAGGCGTTTCGCGCGGTATTGGCAGCCGGCCATTACACACCGGTGATTGCCGAGGAATATGCGCTGCTGGCGGTCCGGTCGCATCGATTCTCCGAAGCGCTGACGGTCTTGCAACCGTTGTTCGAGAAGCACGGAGATCAGATGGCGCCGTCGGTCGTGCGTGCGGTCGCGAAGTGCATGCTTGAACTCAACCGACCCGAAGGCGTCAAGATGACGTTGCGCGAAGTACTCAAAAAGAATCCAGACGATTATGCGGCTTGGATATTGCTCGCCAAAGCCGGAATCAAATCAAACGACATGAGTACCGCCCGTCGCGGTGCGGGAAATGCCGAGCGGTTGTCTCCCAACGATCCGCAGACGTTGTTGATCGTCGCTTATGTGAAGATGCGCGAAAAGAACTACGCGATGGCCAGTCGAGCGCTGAACAAGCTGGTTGCGCAGAACGATCGCGATGTTCTGGCCCACTGCCTGCTCGGGTTGGTGTCCCTGAAAACAGAGGATCTGGTGGCTGCCCGAGAGTCGTACGAGCGGGCACTTGCCATCGACCCGGATTGTCATTGGGCGCGAACGGCGCTGAAGCGATTGAGCGCACCGTCAGCGGTCGAACCGCCGATCGATGCCTACGGACAGCGCGACCGAAAATCGCAACAAAGCAAAGAAGTCGCATTGGGTAGCGCCATGTCACGGACCGGGCAGTGAGCGAAACATGACCACCAGCACGATGCAAGACAACGTCTGCGTCCTCAGAATCGAGGGCGAATTGAACAAGACAACCGTCAATCAGTTCCGCGAACTGGTCGATGCAGCCGTCGTCGAGAACGCTCAGGATTTCGTTATCGATCTGGTGGACTGTACCGGGATCGACAGCGTGGGATTGGAAGCGTTTACGCAGTTGCACCGAGAGTGTCAGGAGCGATTGGGCATGTGCAAAATCTGCACGCTCAGCGAATCGCTCGAAAAGATCCTGGAAGTGACGCGTCTCAATAAGCAGTTGGAATTGTGTGTGACGCTTGAAGAAGCGATGGCTGCATTAAACTAGGTATCCACTGATGTCCACTTCGACTGAAACCAAAACGGTCCGCCTTGGCGACGTTCTTGTCGACCGCGGCTTGGTCTCGCCTCAGCAAGTCGATGAAGCGATCCTCGTTCAGCAAGAGGGCGGAAAACGACAGCTGCTGGGCGAAATCCTGATCGAAATGGGCTACGTTTCGCAAGAGCAGATGACGTCGGCGTTGGCGGACGCCCAGGACATTCCCTTTGCCCGACTGAATTCACGACTCGTCGATCGCAACGTCTTCGGCGTGTTGCCCATCGATTTCATCGAACAATCGCAAGTCGTTCCGATGTTCAAAGTTGATGGTACGTTGACCGTCGCAGTCAGCGATCTGATGAACTTTTTTCTGGTGGACGAAGTTTCCCAACAAGCTGGCTGCCCGGTTCAAATCGTCGCAGCTCTGACGGAAGACATCAAGACCGTGATCGAAGATGTCAGTCAGGACGAAGCCCCCAGCTTTGACGAGCTTTTTGCAGAAGCCGAAAATGCATCCGCCGGTTCAGAAACGGATTCGCAGCGCGCCGACGTCGAAGACCTCGGCAGCGACTCACCGGTCGTCAAGCTGGTCAACCACGCTATCCACAGTGCGATTCGTGAAGGTGCGAGCGACATTCACTTCGAACCGGATGAAGATGAGTTCCGCGTGCGCTATCGGGTCGATGGGCAGTTGTTCGAGAAGCTTCAGCCGCCCGCACAGATGCAACCTGCCATCGTCGCCCGTATCAAGATCATGGCTGGCATGGACATCTCCGAGCGCCGCCTGCCACAGGACGGCGCGATTCGCGTTTCGTCGCGTGGCAATCAGGTCGATCTGCGTGTCTCGACCCTACCCAACAAGTTTGGCGAGAAGGTCGTCATCCGCATCATCGACAACTCGAACAGTCTGTTGACGTTTTCAGGACTGAAGCTCGACGCGGATACGCAGGCTTCGATGCAGCAAATCTGCAAAGAGCCTTACGGGATTATTCTCGTGACCGGTCCGACCGGTAGCGGTAAGAGCAGCACGCTGTATTCGATGCTCAACGAGATCAACTCGTCGGAGATCAACATTTGCACGGTTGAAGATCCGATCGAATACAATGTCAAGGGCATCAACCAGTTTCAGGTACACAGCAAGATTGGTTTGACGTTTGCGTCGGTGTTGCGAACGCTGCTGCGACAGGATCCGGATGTCATCATGCTGGGCGAAATTCGCGATGACGAGACGGCGGCCATCGCAGTGCAAGCCGCACTGACCGGGCACCTGGTCCTTTCGACATTGCATACCAACGACAGCGCCGGAGCCATCACCCGATTGCAGAATCTCGGCATTGAGCCTTATTTAATCAGCGCCGCGATCGTCGGCGTAGTTGCACAGCGCCTGGTGCGCCGTGTGTGTCAAGAGTGCGGAACCGAAGTCGAAGCGCCGACCAATGTAATGCAAGCGGCAAAGCGGGCTGGCTTGTCGATCGACAAAGTGACCAAAGGCCGCGGATGCAGCACGTGTCATCAAACCGGATTCAAGGGTCGAAGCGGTATCTACGAGATTTTGATTCCCGGAGACGAGATGCGAGACGCCATTGCCTCCGGTGCGGGTCTTGGAAAACTGCGAGCGATCGCCAAATCGCAAGGCATCAAGAATTTGTTTGAATACGGAATGGCCAAAGTGCATTCGGGCGAAACGACCGTCGAAGAAATCCTTCGCGTCACCAGCGGCTAAGCCTTCGCGGTCGATCGCACGCTGCTACGGGATAACAGCAAATGCCACGATTCGATTACCTGGCAAGAAGTTCAACGGGCGACTCGATTGAAGGCGTGATCAGTGCGCCCAACTCGGGTGAAGCCGCCCGCATGCTTCGGGCTGACGGTAAATTCGTGGTTAAGATTCAAGAAGCCGCCCAAGCCGTCGAAGCGGCTGCCACCCAGATTCGCATCGGTGGTAACCGAATCAAATCGACAGACATCATTCACTTCGTCACCCAGATGTCGGTGATGGTCGATACGGGTGTTTCGATCACGGAAGCGCTCGACAGCATCATCGAACAGACCGAGTCGGTGGGCTTCAAAAAGGTACTCCAGAAAATCCTGACCGATGTCGAATCGGGAACGCCTTTCTCGACGGCGCTGGCTAGGCATCCGAAGGTGTTCAAGCCGCTGGTCGTCAACCTCGTCAAAGCGTCGGAAGCATCCGGTCAGTTGGGTCCGATGTTGGATCGCTGTGCCACCTACTTGAGCAACCAGCGCGAGACCACGCGCAAGGTCATCGGCGCTTTGATCTACCCGAGCTTTCTGATGTGCATGTCGATCGGTGTGGTGATTTTCCTGTTGACGTTTTTGATGCCGAAATTTACCGGGTTGTACCGCGGCAAGGAAGATCTGCTGCCGGTGCCGACCAAAATTCTTATGGCGATCAGCGGTTGGATGACAGCCAACTGGATTTATTGGGCCACCGCGTTGGTCGTTACTGTCATCGGTTCGATTCTATTCTTTCGATCCAGGCGTGGTCGTCGGCCTTTGCATTGGATCTTGCTCCACACACCGCTTATCGGGCGCATGTTTCACAAGACCTGCCTGACCCGTTCGCTGCGAACGATGGGGACGCTCACCCGCGCGGGCGTATCGATTCTCGATGCCGTTGGGATCACCCGTGCGGTCGTCGGTAATCGGTATTTTCAAGACATGTGGGACCGCGTGGATGAGAGCGTGCAGACCGGTGAACAAATCAGTACTCCGCTTTTGAAATCGAAACTCATGCCGCGCTCTGTCACGCAGATGGTGCGGGCCGGCGAACGCAGTGGGCACCTTGCAGAAGTGCTTGATCGCGTTAGCCTGTTTCTGGAACGGGACCTCGAACAATCCATCAAGCGCGTGACGCAGATGATCGAACCGATCATGATCTTCGTGATGGGCGGTATCGTCGGAAGCATCGTCATCGCTCTGTTGCTGCCTATTTTCACGATTTCCAAGACCATGGGCCATTAGCCAATCGCCGGCCACCTGTATCAGTCGCTTATTTGTCGAGAGTCCGTCTCTGCGATAGTATCGTGGTTCGGTCAGACGACGCGCGCAAATGCGCAACGCGATCAGAGTGTCGGTCAATGGCAACGCGGTTAACTTTTTTCACCAAGCCAGAATGCGAACTCTGCGACGCTGCATGGTTTGTTGTACAGAAAGTTGTTGGCAAACGGAATGTCCCGATCGATGTCGTCAATATTGACGAGGTGCTGAACGCGAGTTGGGCCCGTTGCTACAGCGATCACATTCCCGTTTTGCATATCGACGGCGAAGAGTTCTGTCGTCATCGTGTGGTTGAGAAAGAATTGCGGCGCGCACTGAAGGGTTGCGATTGAATCATCAAAAAAGAATCGAAAGCGTATTCGTTGCGATGGTGATGGTTTCAGTTGCCGGTGGCTGTTCAAGACCCCACGCAACCGTCGAATTGATTCATCCATTCGAATTCGGAAGTCAGCAGTCGGTTGCACTTGAAAGCGAGCGGGCTCAACTCGATCTTGACACTGGCGATGTGGTCGCTCAATTGAAATGTGAGTGGCCACTACCCGGTTCGCGCTACGGAACACCGCAGTATGTTTTGTACTTGCGTCTGCCCCCAACAACCGGTGTGTTTCAAATCGGCGATGATATCTCCTCGTTGCAAAGCGAATCCGTTGCCAGAGATTCCAACTCCGCCAAAATCACGGATGAACCGGAGGTGGTCAGCGGATTTCTGATTCAGCGGACTGGCCGACTCGAAGGGGTTACCCACATGGTCTCCGGGCAGATCGAGGTCAAGGGCGCGAAACTTCGACGAGGAACGATCAACGTAACCTGTGCCGATGAAACCGAGATTCACGGAACCTTCATCGCCAAGCCCGGTTTTCGCATGTCGAACTTCGAGCGCGACCATCGCATCGACATCGCCAACGCCCGCATCGTCGCGACGGGTGGGACAATTCCTGAGCAATCATCGGCGACTGAGCCGGTTTCAAAAGAAAAATGATGCGTTTTCAACACTGATAAATGCGTATTCGACTCAGGTGAGACCCGGCTCCTGGTGGCCTGCGAGTGTCCGCATTCTCTTGTCAAATTCAGAACAAACTGCCCTGTGATTTTACTTGACGCCCAACCGCATTCGAGACAGAATCCGGGTTGGACAATTCACGTGGCAACAATGGACAGGAGGTCCGCCGATGCAAAGGATTGCAACAACTCTGGTGGCGCTGTGCGCCCTCGTCGCTGTGAACGGATGCAAGGAAAAAGTCGAACACCTCGACACCACGCCCGTTCGTGACAGTTCCTATTCCTACAATTATCAGGAACCGACATCTTCCGGTAGCAACTACTCAGCCGGCAGTAACTATTCGTCGGCGCCGACATCGTCTGAGTCGCCTTCGTATGACAATGGAGGACGGGTTGATACCTATTCCCAGTCGCCGAGGTACACTGTTAGTCCTGGCTCGTCGCAGTCCAGCAACGCCAATCAGCAGTACGCTACCCCAGCAAGCAGTGGTTACAGCGCACCTGCCGGCGGAAGCGGTGGAACGCATGTCGTGCAGCGCGGCGAGACCTTGTACTCTCTCGCTCGCACTTACTACAGCGACCAGTCGAAGTGGCGCGTGATTTACGAAGCCAATCGCGGTGTGATGTCCAGCCCCCACACGTTGCAAGCCGGGCAGGAACTCATCATTCCGTAATCGAAATCTCCCTGACGCACGCTCAAACAATCGGCGACGCGTGACCCCACGTTCGTAGCCGGCTTGTACTTGTCAGTGCGAGCCGGCTGCAGTACCGTCGCCCCATGCCTTCCGATCTGCTCAGCAAACCGATCATGTACACCAAAGGCGTCGGTCCGCACCGCGCGAAAGAATTCAAGGCGCTGGGCGTGCGCACCGTGGGCGATTTGCTGTGCCACCTGCCGTTTCGTTACGAACTGCTGCCAAAGTCGAAACCCATCGGCGAACTCGATGTCGACGAAGTTGCGACGGTGATCGGCAGTGTCGGCAGGGTACGGGCAACCCAGGGATATCGTCGATCATCGGTGTTGATCGACGTGATCGACGGCACAGGAACGTGTCGGGCACGTTGGTTCAATGCGCCCTACCTGCGCGATCGATTGGGTCAGGGACAAACGATCAAACTGACCGGCAAGGCGATCGAAGACAAACGCTGGGTGCAGTTTGTGAATCCGACGTTTGAGATTCTACCCGACGATGTCGATCCGTTGGCCGCAGACGTCGATGCGTTGGTTCCCGTCTATTCAGCGACGAAGCTGCTCCCGCCGAAACAGATTTCTCGCGTGCTGGATACGGTGTTGCCGGTGGCGATAGCAGCCGTTCGTGAATACCTGCCAAAGGAATTGATCGAACGCCACAGACTGATGGACCGCGCGGATGCGCTGCGCGAACTCCATCGGCCCACAAAATTGGAAAACGTCAATGGTGCGCGGAAGCGATGGGCCTACGACGAATTGCTGTTGATGCAACTGGCGATTCGCGTACGACGCCATCGCGTGAGACAGGCCGACGACGCACCGCCGATTGTCACGACGGCGAAGATAAACGAACGCATCCGTGCGCGGCTGCCGTTTGAATTGACAACCGCCCAGCGGAAAGCGATTGCTGAAATCGTCGCCGACTTGAGTCAGACGCGACCGATGACCCGCCTGCTGCAAGGGGATGTCGGCTGCGGTAAGACGGCGGTTGCGATCTATGCGGCGCTTTCTGCCGTTGCAAATCGAATGCAGGTCACGATTCTTGCACCGACCGAAATCCTCGCCCGCCAGACACACGACAAGATTTGCAGATACCTTGAGGGCAGTCGGGTCAATGTTGGTTTGCTGGTAGGGCAGATGCGGGCGAGCGAGCGCAAGACGTTACTCAATGGTTTGGCGTCTGGGGCAATAGACATTGCAATTGGAACCCATGCGCTGATCGAAGACGACGTGAAGTGGTCGCGACTTGGATTGGTGATCATTGATGAGCAGCATCGCTTTGGCGTGGCGCAGCGGACGGCGCTTCGGTCGAAGTCGCGCGGACATCATTATCTGGTGATGACAGCCACACCAATTCCGCGAACATTGGCGATGACGGTGTACGGCGACTTTGAAGTCACCACAATCGACGCGCTGCCAGCCGGTCGCAAGCCGGTTGAGACGAAAATCGTCACGCCCGAGTTGCAGGCATCGTGCTGGAAGTTCGTGCGCAGGCGATTGGCAGCAGGCGAACGGGTGTTCGTTGTGTATCCGCTGGTCGAAGAATCCGAAACGCTCGACCTAAAAGACGCGGTAGCCCAAGCCAAAGCGCTTCGCACCGGCGAACTTAGAGGATTCGAAATCGGCTTGCTGCATGGCCGAATGAAAAGCGACGAGAAGCTGGCAACGATGAACGCATTTCGCGAAGGTCGCATTCAAGTGTTGGTGTCTACCACCGTCGTCGAGGTCGGCGTGGATGTTCCTGAAGCCACCATGCTGATCGTCGAACACGCCGAGCGCTTCGGACTGGCGCAATTGCATCAACTGCGAGGGCGCGTCGGCCGAGGCAACGAATCGGGCATGTGCCTGCTGTTCACCGATTCAGAGTCGAGAAAATCCAAAACGCGATTAGACGTCCTGCGAAAAACCAGTGACGGATTCAAAATAGCAGAAGCCGATCTGAACCTTCGCGGTCCAGGCGAAATCGTGGGCACAAGACAAAGCGGTATCCCGGTCTTCAGAGCAGCAGACCTGACCAAAGACGACGCACTGCTGCAAGCTGCGATCAAGGATGCAGAAGCGATCACCGAACACGATCCCGATTTAGCAAACCCAGAAAACCAAAAGCTATTGAAAGCTGTCGAAGAAGCGCATCCGTTGGCGATGAAGTAGTGCGACGTGTCAGTTAAAATCGAATACCATTGTATGGGGCCGAAATATAGCAATTCTCTGAAAGGGCTTAGATGGGTTCGCAGGAAAAATATGCTGCGCTCGTATCCGAGGGCTTCAATGCAGAGCAAATCTATGTTCAATTGAAGAGCGATGGAATCGCGTTTGCTGATCGAATAAGAATCCTGCGCGAGTTGTTCGGCCTCAATCTCATTGAGGCAAAAGAGATTACCATCAAGGTAGACACCGAATTCAAGTCAATTGATGAGTATCAGGAATCGCTCATTGAACCATTGAAGGAATTTCTTGATGAAATGGAACGCGACGTGTAATCTGAAAACTGCGCGCCCGGGACGCACCCTACGGCGATATCAATCTGAACGAGGTTTTGACGCGCAATTTGATCGGGATTTTTCCTTTTGCGATGCCCTCACTGTCGCCTTCGGTGCTTTGGACTGTTCTCAGGTTGTTTGAGAATGCAGCGCCGGCGTACATGGTTTGAATGCCGAGATCTTCTTCGATCAGCAGCGGTTCGCCGATTCTCGATCCGAGCGTTTCGGCGAGGGATTTAGCTTTTTCTTTGGCGGCTTGCAGTGCTTTGATTCTGGTTTCGTTTTGAACTTCGATGCGTTTGGAGTAGTCGTACGAAACGTAGTCGATGCTGACGTTCTTGATCTTTGCCAAGCCGGACCAAAGGTTTTGATACAAATCGAAGTTGGTGACCTCGAACGAGACGCGCGTCGTTGCGAAGTAACCTTCCTTCACGCGATTGCTGTTGCGGTATTCCCAGTTTTCTCCGAATTCCATTCTGGCGGTTTGAACTTTCTGTTCATCGATGCCGCTTGCTTTCAGGAACTTCAAGACGTTGGACACGATGCCGCTATGGTTGTCGGCGACGGGGGCGAGGTCTTTGCCTTTGTTGGTGACGGTCAACTGCCAATTCATCTGGTCGGGCGTGACTTCAGTGGTGGCTGTTCCATAGACGGTGACGTTGGGAAGCGAGTTGTCGCCGGCTTGTGCTACGGACACGAATGCAATGGCTAACGATGCGATAAGATTTGACGTTTTCATGCTGTGAACCCTTGGCGAAAGTGAACTGAAAACACGCAATAGACAAGTTAAGCTGTTCAATTGAATCGACATGAAGTCGGCCCGCTGCACGCTACTCACTTTGACGGCGCGGCGCGCGGATTGGTTCGCTAGATTTCGTATTATTTGAAATTGCTTTTTGCAGGGGTAAAAAAGAATGCTAGCGGCCCACGCCTCACTACATCGGGCCGGATGGAAGGAAAGGCATGTTTGAATAGCCGCTAGCCACGACGTTTATAGCCGACTCCATCGACGATTGACATGAGGCAAATTACCCAAAATCGTCGTGGATTTCAACATCTATTTCGTCGGGCGGAACACGTCATCGAAAACGGAACCTAGAGGTTTCGAACCAACGAACGCAAAGCGCCTGCAACTCTACCGCAACTGTTTGCATTTTTGACTTCATCCGGAATGACGCAGTGTGACATTGTTCTTGCGCAACAACCTTATGCCGTGCATATGCAACATGACGAATTCCGATTGATCTTGGTTGATGGTTCTACCCCCCCTCGCCGGGGGATAGCCCATCATGCAGTGCAGACAAGGTGCTTTGCTGCCGTGCGCGTCGCATTCAGGCAGGGTGCTGCATTTAGGGATTAGGCCCCATAATCATCCATTTCTGGTATCGGGGATAAGAATTGAACCGCACCCCACGACTGGATAAAATGGAGGTCATGACGTTGGAACCCGGCCAAATTAATTGCCAGATGGTTGCAGGCCCGCTGACTTTAAGTGCGCCATTGGAGAAATCACAGGCTGTGATCGCGCGGGCCTTCGATCCTGCTATGGCGGAACGAATTCCAAATGTCTCCCGATTCCCATTGAATCATGGCCGTCGTCCCGTCGCATCGATGGGGTGGTTCGTACACGAGGGGCCCCGTCATACACGTCGTCTGCTTTCCACGCCCATTCACGCCCGCGCATGTCGCTCGTGCGACGTAGCCAACGTACCTGCGGCGCGCAGGACTTACGGCCATTCCAAGCCGTTCGCAGCGATTGTAAGCCTCTAAGGCACAACTCCGCGAAACCAATGCGTCAACTCGGCTCGAAATATTCTCGGTGGTATCAGTATGAAAACATCTAATTCAACCCAACGCATCGGACTGTACGACCCTCAGAGCGAACACGACAACTGCGGTGTCGGTTTGGTGGCTGACATCGAGGGGCGACGATCGTATCGCATTTTGCGCCAGGCGATCACCGGTTTGGTGAATTTGACGCATCGCGGGGCGGTTAATGCGGACGGACTGTCCGGAGATGGTGCTGGCATTCTCACGAACATTCCGCATCGATTGATCATGCGCGAGTTGCGGCGACATGGCGTCGAACTTCCCGATGCCGGCGAGCTTGCCGTTGGGATGGTTTTTATTCCTTCCGGCGTTGCGGATGCGGCGCACATTTGTGCGGACATCGTCGGACGCGAATTCGCCGAATGCAATTTGTCGGTGTTGATGTGGCGGGATGTTCCGGTCAATTCCGGCGTCCTCGGGAGCTACGCGCTGGGGACATGTCCGATGATTCGGCAGGTGATTGTGCGGCGCAACCCAGACTTGCCGGAGAGTGAGTTTGAACGGGCAATGTACCGGGCGCGGAAGCGCGTCGAACGGGCGATCGCAGCAACACATCTTGAGTCGATTCACATCGCTTCGCTGTCGAGCCGAACGATTGTCTACAAGGGTTTGATGGTTGCGCCGCAGTTGGATTCGTTTTATCCCGATCTGGTCGATCCGGAGTATGAAACGGCGATTGCGCTTTTTCATCAGCGCTTCAGTACCAATACGAATCCCTCGTGGGAGCGCGCGCAACCGCTACGATACATCGGTCACAATGGCGAAATCAACACCCTCCGAGGAAACGTCAATCGCTTCAATGCCGGTGCAGACCGGATGGCCAGCAAAATCTGGGGCGACAAACTTGCCGAGCTGAATCCAATCATTGAACCGTACGGCAGCGATTCTTCGGCGCTTGATAACGTGCTGGAGCTATTGGTCAACTCCGGACATGATCCGCTGCACGCTATGTTGATGCTGATGCCCGAGGCGTATCAGCAGATGGAAACGATGCATGAAGACATTGGCGCGTTCTTTGAGTACCACGCATCGATGATGGCCCCATGGGACGGACCGGCGGCTGTTGCGTTTACCGATGGTGTGGTGGCTGGTGCAATGCTCGATCGTAACGGACTGCGCCCGCTTCGTTATTGGGTGACACAAAATGGCACTCTTATTGCTGGATCCGAAACCGGAATCGTTCCGGTCGAGGATGGCCAAGTCGTTCAATCCTCGCGGTTGGGTCCGGGGCGGATGATTGCAGTCGATACTGCCACCGGCCGGGTCATGCTCGACGACGAGATCAAGCGACACTACGCGGGTCGCCGCCCATACAAACGCTGGGTCGTCGGCAAGATGATCAAGCCGTATGACGAAGTGGAAGCGACATCGCCCGAATACGCCGCAGCGGACATCGATGATTTAACGCGCGTGCAGAAGGCGTTCGCGTATGGCAAGGAGGACATCGACCGGCTGCTCGTTCCGATGATTTACGACGGTAAGGAACCGGTCGGTTCGATGGGCAACGACACGCCGATCGCCGTGTTGAGCCATTTTCCAAAAACGATCTATCGGTACTTCAAGCAGTTGTTTGCCCAGGTGACCAATCCGCCGATCGATCCGCTTCGCGAGCGCTTGGTCATGTCGCTGCGTACGGCTATCGGTGGACGGGCGGGGTTGTTGGACGAAAGCGAGAGTGCGGCAGAGCTGATCAAGTTTGCGTCGCCAGTGATCGACTGCGCTCAGTATGAATGGCTCAAGTCGCTGGCAAACGAACGGTTTCGACTGAGAACGCTCGATTGCCACTTTGATGTCGCGCACGGTCCCGAGGGTTTGGAACCGGCGCTCGACGCGCTTTGCCATGCGGCAGAGCAGGTCATCGACGAAGGCGTTTCGCTGGTCGTATTGAGCGATCGCGGGGTCAATGAAGAGCGTGCGCCGATTCCGATGCTTCTGGCAACGTCGGCTGTCCATCAACATTTGGTTCGGGCGGGCAAGCGTACGCAGGCCAGTCTGATCTGCGACACCGGCGATCCGCGGATGGATCACCACTTTGCTTGCCTGCTTGGTTTTGGTGCGTCGTTGATTCACCCGTACGTCGGGCTGGCATCGGTGCGCGAATGGGTCCGTCGCGATCCACGCGGGCAGGGCATTACGTTGGCTGACGCCCTTCAGAATTATCGCAATGCGGTGAATAACGGCCTGCTCAAGATCATGTCGAAGATGGGTATCTCGACGATCAGCAGTTATCGCGGTGCGCAAAACTTTGAAGCCGTCGGTATTGCCAACTCGGTGATCGATCGGTATTTCACGGGCACTGCAAGCCGCATTGGCGGTGTTGGGTTGCATGAAATCGCGGTCGACATTTTGCGATTCCACGCAGAAGCTTTCGGTGACGATCCGAATCTTGCGGACCGCGGTATTTACGCCTATCGCAAGAAGGGTGAATACCATTCGACCAATCCGATCATCACCAAGACGCTGCACAAAGCCGTTCGCTCGCGCGACGCAAAGGCTTTCGTGCAATATACGAACCTTGTTGATGAGCGACCGGTCTGCAACCTGCGCGATTTGATCGACTGGAAACGCGGCGACGAACCGATTCGGCTGGAAGAAGTCGAACCAGCGGAAGCCATCGTCAAACGATTCTGCACGCAGGCGATGAGTCATGGGGCAGTGTCGCGCGAAGCACACGAAGTGCTGTCCGTCGCGATGAACCGCATCGGGGCTAAGAGCAACAGCGGCGAAGGCGGCGAAGATCAGGAACGTCTCTATCCATACCGAAACGAGTCAGCCGCTCGCTCGCTTGCGCCGTGGCATCCGAGGGCCAGCGACTGGGGCAACAGCGCCATCAAGCAGGTGGCGTCTGGACGATTCGGTGTGACGCCGGAATACCTCGTCAGTGCCCGCGAAATCGAAATCAAGATGGCCCAGGGTTCGAAGCCGGGTGAAGGTGGACAGATCCTCGGCGACAAAGTGACGGAAGAAATTTCCAACCTCCGTCGGGCGATGCCGGGGGCTCCGCTCATTTCGCCACCGCCGCATCACGATATTTATTCCATCGAAGACTTGGGGCAGTTGATCTTCGATCTCAAGCGGGTCAACCAAAAAGCCCGTGTCGGTGTGAAGCTCGTTTCGGTCGCAGGCGTTGGAACGATCGCTGCCGGTGTGGCCAAGGCGTATGCAGACTTTATTCAGGTGTCGGGACACGACGGTGGCACGGGTGCATCGCCGTTGTCGTCGATCAAGAACGCTGGGTTGCCCTGGGAATTGGGATTAGCGGAAGTGCAGCAGGTCTTGGTACTCAACGACCTGCGCGGGCGGGTGACGGTTCGCGTGGACGGTGGTCTAAAGACCGGTCGCGATGTCATCATCGCTGCGCTACTGGGTGCGGATGAATTCGGGTTCGGAACGACTGCGTTGGTGGCGGCTGGCTGCGTGATGGTGCGGCAGTGTCATTTGAATAACTGTCCCGTCGGAATCGCGACGCAGCGGCCTGAACTGCGTGCGAAGTTCCCGGGCGAGCCGGACCATGTCATCGCGCTGATGATGTTCCTCGCCGAGCAGGTGCGCATGGAGTTGGCTGGCATCGGTGTTCGACGGCTTGACGAAGTCATTGGACGATTCGACTTGCTCAAGCAACGTGAAGGCATCGAATTGCCCAAAACCAGTAACATCGATCTTTCGGCAATGTTGACCGATCCCGATCCGGGCGGAACAAAAGCCCGTCGCTGCCTCGTTCCGTTTAACGATGCGGTCGAAACGAAGGTGGAATTGGACCAACGCATCCTGGAAGACTGCAAGCCGGCAATCGTCGAATCGGCGTGCATCGTCAAAGGGTACGAAATCACCAACCGCGACCGCAGCATCGGTGCGCGACTCTCTGGCGAGATCGCCAGGCATTATCGCGACGTTGGTTTGCCGAACGACTCAATTCGCTTGCATTTCAAAGGCGTAGCGGGTCAGAGTTTCGGGGCGTTTTGCAACAAAGGTATGCGGTTGGTGCTGGATGGAGAAGCGCAGGACTACGTCGGTAAGAGCATGTACGGTGGGCGGATCGTGATTCGTGCGAACGGTCACCATCGAGAACCGCTGGTCTTGATGGGCAACACAGTGATGTACGGTGCGACCGGTGGTGAGTTGTTTGCGGCAGGCCTTTCGGGTGAACGGTTGTGTGTACGCAACTCTGGCGGCAGAGTAGTCGTCGAGGGCTGTGGCGATCATGGATGCGAGTACATGACCAACGGGGTCGTCGTTGTATTGGGACCGATCGGTCGCAACTTCGGTGCCGGAATGACAGGTGGTATCGCGTTCGTTTTCGGCAAGACGAGCTTCGTTAAGAGCATGGTCAATCGCCGCGATGTGGATGTTCGACCGCTCGACAGCGACCTTGAGCGATCCGTTGTTTTAGCGATGATCCGGCGTCACTTTGAACTGACGGGCAGCACGCGGGCGGCAAAGGTTCTCGACAATTTGCGCGAGAATCTCGAACGCTTCCACACCATCGTTCCGCTAACGGTAAGCGAAACGTGGGCGGAAAAACAACGTCAGGAGCTTGGGCGCGTACTTGCTGAATTGAACGATTTCCGACAGGCTACGCCAACCGTTTGACGCTAATAGCTTTCTAATCACGAATAGCACTGAGAATTTGATTTGCCATGACCAAACCGCTAAACAAGTTTAGCCGCCGCATCACCCAACCCAGCGCCCAAGGCGCGTCGCAGGCCATGCTGATCGGCACCGGTCTGAGTGAAGACGATCTAAACAAACCGCAGATCGGTATCGCCAGCTGTTGGTATGAAGGCAACACCTGCAACATGCACCTCAATGATCTTGCTACATCGGTCAAGGGTGGGGTCGTAGAAGCCGGTTTGGTCGGGATGCGGTTCAATACGATCGGTGTCAGCGATGGCATCAGCATGGGCACCGATGGCATGAGCTACTCGTTACAGTCGCGCGAGATCATTGCCGACTCTATCGAAACATCGATGGCCGCCCACTGGTACGACGGTTTGATCGCGATTCCCGGTTGCGACAAAAACATGCCGGGATGTCTGATTGCGATGGGGCGGCTGAACCGACCGGCGATCATGGTCTACGGCGGAACGATCAAGCCCGGGTGTCGCGACGGCAATAAGCTCGACGTTGTGTCGGCATTTCAAAGTTATGGCGAATTCTTAAGCGGCAAGATTACCGACGAAGAGCGGCGGGCGATCGTTCGCGAAAGTTGCCCGGGAGCTGGCGCGTGCGGTGGCATGTACACAGCCAACACGATGGCCAGCGCGATCGAAGCGTTGGGGATGTCCCTTCCGTACAATTCTTCAACACCCGCAGACAACGACCGCAAGAAAGAAGAATGCCATCGCGCCGGTCTTGCGATCAAGACGCTGCTGGAACGCGACTTGAAACCGCGCGACATTATGACGCGACCGGCCTTTGAAAACGCGATGAACGTCGTGATGGTCCTTGGTGGGAGTACGAACGCGGTGTTACATCTGCTCGCGATGGCGCGCTCGGTCAATGTGGAATTGGCCATCGACGATTTTCAAAAAGCCAGCGATCGCGTTCCACTTCTTGCAGACCTTAAGCCAAGCGGTGCATACGTCATGGAAGACCTGCACGATGTGGGCGGTACGCCTGCGATCATGAAGTTGCTTCAGGAGCATGGCCTGCTCGACGACAGTTGCATGACGGTGACGGGCAAAACGGTGGGGGCGAACCTCGCCGATCTTCCCGGTCTTGCCGACGGTCAAAAGGTGATCCGTCCCTTCGATCGTCCCATCAAGAAGACCGGACACATTCAAATTCTGCGAGGCAATATCGCGCCCGAGGGGGCTGTCGCGAAGATCACCGGTAAGGAGGGCGAAACCTTCAGCGGACCTGCCCGCGTTTTTGACAGCGAAGAAGAAATGCTCGCAGCGCTGGAATCCGGCAAGATTTCCAAGGGTGAGGTCATCGTTATCCGATACGAAGGGCCAAGAGGCGGACCGGGAATGCCAGAGATGCTCACGCCAACTTCGGCCATCATGGGGGCAGGGATGGGTTCGGATGTGGCGCTGTTGACGGACGGTCGCTTTTCAGGTGGCAGTCACGGATTCATCGTCGGGCACATCGCTCCCGAAGCGCAAAACGGCGGACCGATCGCGCTGATCGAAAACGGCGACCGAATCACCATCGAACTGGTCAACCGCACGATTCAAGTCGACGTTTCTGATGAACAGATGGACGAACGTCGCAATAACTGGTCAGCACCACCGCTCAAAGCCAACAGCGGTACGCTCTACAAGTACATCAAGAATGTTATGTCGGCGTCGGAAGGTTGCGTCACCGACGAGTAGATGACCGTTACTTGCTTCGTGCAAGTAGGGTCCGCTGTTGCGGACCGATTGATTGTTGATGCAATATGTTTCGACTGAATGGTCCGCACAGCGGACCCTACTTCGGATATCCATTCGGGTGTGTGCGGTGCCACTGCCATGCCGTTTCGAGGATGGCGCCGATGTCGGTGTACTTCGGGCGCCAACCGAGTTGCGATTTGATTTTGGTCGGGTCGGCTAACAGCGTGGGCGGATCGCCGGGTCGCCGAGGGGCGTCGGTGGCGGGTATTTCGCGTTCGGTGACTTCGCGGGCGGATTCGATGAGTTTTCGCACGCTGGTGCCGATTCCCGTTCCAACATTGAATGCATCAAACACGCCGGGGTGGATGTTTTCCAATGCCAACAGGTGCGCTTCGGCGAGGTCTTCAACGTGGATGTAATCGCGCACGCACGTGCCATCGGGCGTGGGATAGTCCTTACCGAAAATACTGACCTGCGGGCGCTGTTCTAATGCAACTTGAAGTACAACGGGGATCAGGTGGATTTCCGGATCGTGATCTTCACCGATTGAACCATCGGCAGACGCGCCGGCAGCGTTGAAGTAACGCAGCGCACACGCGCCCAAACCCCAAGCCTTCGCGCAATCTGCCAGGGCCCATTCCATCACCAACTTGGTGTGTCCATAGGGATTGATCGGAGCCTGCGGCATGCTCTCGGTGATTGGAAATTCCTTCGGTTCGCCATAAGTTGCGCATGTCGAACTGAACACGAATCGTTTGATTTCGCACCGTCTCATGATGTCGAGCAGACCGATCGTTTTGACGACGTTGTTCTTGTAATACTTGAGCGGTTCGCGGACCGATTCGCCCACATCGAGGAACGCGGCGAAATGCATCACCGCATCAAACCCCTGACTCATCGCTTTGGACAGGGTTTCGATATCGGAAAGGTCGGCATGGATGAACTGCACGCCGTCGGGGACTGCGGCTCGATGCCCGGCGCACAAGTTGTCAAATACCGTGACGCTGTGACCGGCTTGTACCAGCCGCCGAACACAGTGACTACCCACATAACCAGCCCCACCGGTGACGAATACATTCATGGCCAAACCCATCCCTGGCTTGCAAAAAACGCAAATTCTGTGACTACTTCAGACTTCGTATTGCATCGACGAAAAATGCGGCGCAAGATCAATCGAATCCGCCGAACGCATGAAATTCTGCCGTCCACGATCGGTTTTGTCGAGATGCGCTGCTTGGTACACTTCGTGGCCGGAGCTGGCCGTCGAAACGGCGGGCGAATATTCGAAAGCGGATCGCGAATTCGCAGTTGATATGATTCGCGGGACATGTTGGTCAGTTCGTATTTGCCATCACCGCAAGGGTTAAAGATGAAACATCACGCGAAGTTTCTTGTCTTGTTGGCGGTTGGTGTTTGTGCGCCTGCATGGACGGCTGTTCGGGCTGACTCCTATCCGAAGCTTTCGCCTTTTTCTGCGATTCGGTGGGTGCCCAATGTTGAAATCGACGGGAAGTGGTATGCGTTGGAAGCCGTTGGCAACCAACCGGTCGAAAAGATCATCAAGTTCTCAAAGCAACGGCACGGCAACAAATGGGCGAAACGCTTCGGTGAGGATTTGGTTCAAGTACTCACAGAGATGGGGCATCCGCCGGGTAAGACGGTTTCGCTAACGGTTCGAAATCTGGAAACTGGATCACGAGAAGTCCTGCAAAACGTGCCGATGACGCGAGAGAACCGGGCTCGCATCCTCAACCCGCCGGACGAGCCAGGCGCAGTCGATACAGCGTTGGATGCATTTCAAAGAGCGTTGAATGCGCAGTGGGCGTACCGCTACGCCAACGATGCTGATTTCGACACGGCGATCAATTTGCTGCGAACCCGGATGGAAAAGAATCCCGATGTAGTCAACCTCGGCGTCGAACTTCAAAAGATCATCGCCATGGGAATCGATGGGCACTCGGGCATTAACTTTCGAGTCGAAGGCGGTGAGTACTTACCGTTTGTAATCGAACCACTCGGCGATCGGTTCGTGGCGATCAAGCCGGATCGCTCGGAATTCCTCCGCTTCCACATGCCGTACATCACGACAATCGACGGAATCGAAGTTGAGGCGTGGTGTCGGGCGGCATCGGTACTGGTGCCAAAAGGTTCGCCGCAATACGTTCGGCAACAGTGTTTACGCATGATGCGCAATGTCGATTGCGTCCGGACGCTCCTAAACCTTCCGATCAAAGATTCGTTGACGATTCAATTGAGCTCGCACAGCGGAAAATCGCGAGAAACCAGCGGCGCGCAAGTGGCCTCCCGCAGACCGCTATACGGTATATGGCCGGCGCGTCCGTCGGGCTTTCTTCAATCGGGCGTCGGGTATCTGCGGTTGAAGAGAATGAACGACGACGCTTTGCGTGAAATCGAAACGTGGATGCCGCGATTTCACGACTCGCCGGGCCTGATCGTTGACGTGCGCGACAACGGTGGTGGATCGCGCGAGGTGCTGCGATTGCTGTATTCGTACCTTGTCACACCAAGTGATCCTCCACGAGCATTTACAGCGGCTCGGTATCGGTTATTCGACGGTTTTGCCGACGATCATCTCGCCCAGCGCTTCATGTATTCCAAGGACTCGAAAGTCTGGACCGATCAAGAGCGCAAGGCCATCGAATCATTTCAAAAGTCATTCAAGCCTGAATGGTCGCCACCGGACGATCAATTCAGCGAATGGCATTACATGGTGTTGAATCGAATCGACGCTCCAGGCGTTTACCACTTCGACAAGCCGGTGATCGTCCTGCAAAACGAAAAATGCTTCAGTGCAACAGACATCTTCCTCGCCGGTTTGAAGGGCATGAAAAATGTTACGCTCATTGGCGCCACCAGCGGCGGGGGAAGCGCGCTCTCGCAACGCGTGGTGTTGGGAATGTCGAAGTTGCGACTGAGGATCGCGTCCATGGCGTCCTTCCAAGCCGACGGAAAACTCTTCGACGGAAATGGCGTTGCGCCGGACATCGGGGTCGAGCAAACGCCAGAGTACTTCATTGGGGGCAAGGACAAAGTACTGGAAGCTGCGATCTCAAGAATCACTCGCGCATCCGTCAATACAGCCAATTAGCCGCCAGCAGTGTTCCTACGATCATGAATGGCTCTGCGCCGCTTGCGATGACCTCCAGCATCGTTGCGTCGGATGGCTCGTACCAAAAGTCTTTCGTGCATCCGAAGTGCAGTGTGCTGCCAGAATTGAAATGGTCGAAGGCGGACCAGACGAAGTACCTGAAAGATTCTACACGCGAAACTTGAATACTGGAGTCGCGCAATCCAATCCATTGCTTACCTGCGATTCGTTCCCATCCCATCACACGTCCAGGCGAATTTCATAAGGCACGGATTCCCCATGTTCCAAGTGACGTCGCATGATTCTCAGGTACATGGCCCAACAGTTGCTGGAGGTGCGGAAGTGTTCATTGGCGGTCGGCCAGCCTTTATGATGGAAGCTAAGCCAGGTCGTCTCTCCTCGATCTTCAAGCGAAATCCCCACGTGGGTTTTGTTCCAGTCCGTGTCTGCACGGGTCATTTCAAATTCGAACTCGGCATCGGAATCGCAACGGGTAACGACCGCCCGCCAATCATAGCCCGGGGCAAACCAAAGTTCGTACTCCGCACCGACTGCAGGATTGCCACTCGACCGTTTCGTCCACCATTGGTTCAACCCCTGGGGCGTGCTCATCATTTGAAAGACGCGATCAGTTGAAGCCTTGATCGGCAGGTCGTGGAGAATGTCAGGCATGGCGAGGCTCCGTGATTATGGCAGAAGTCTGACGAACCCGATGTAGTCCAAAGTCAATTACGCCCGCTGCGACAACTTGTCAACCAGTTGGAGAAACGTGTGGAGGAAGACGCTCAATTCCTGCCAAGCGAATAAACGAATGAAGGGGTGGCCCAGGATCTCCGATCCTGGGGGAGGCGATGATCGAAGGTCGAATGAACACTTTTGCAAGAGACGCTACGTGGCACGAAAATTGAGACCCCAAATTTGAAGACTTGGGCTACCATTCCGGCAAGTTGTGGGATGATATTGACTCTCGGCGTCATTTACCGGGCGTCAAGAATACTGTTTCGGATGATATGTCCAATTCTGTTTCGGTTGATAGGCACGGCGTGGCCGAGGTTTATATCGTTTGTTCTTGGGCTTGTACGTCCATGGTGGCTCGGTTCGGACGCGTCGTCGTATTTTTGGTTTTACGGGCGCGGTCGGTCTCACATAACCCCAGTAGACTTTTTTCCCGGCGTCCGGGTGCGTCTCAATCACGACAATTACAGGCAGATTGTCTGAATCTTGAGAGGCCCGTCCTGCAGCGTTCGCCGCATCGCCAACGGTATCGAATGCATTCGACGGGGCATTGTCGATCTCGCTGTTCGATTGCCCATTGTCGACGATGGGCGGTTCCGACGCGATGGTCGGCCTTGCACAACCTATCGATAGACCCGCAAACAATGCGCAAACAATCTTGCATGTGACCGACACAATTCGCTGACCGCAATTTGCTCTTATTTGATATCGAAATTTGTTCATAGAACACAGTCTAGCAGCATCGACGCCTGTAATTCAACCGCGAGGATCACATTCGCATTGGATAACTCAGGAACTGTCCCAGGTGCCAGCGGTCATTGTGTGGCGTTTGATGCCGATCATTGGCATTATCGACTTGGAATGGCGTAAGGCCATTCGGGCAATGTCGGCGGGTTACTTTCTGAACAAGGCTCCGTTTTTGAGGTATCCGATTTTCGACCTTTGAGTTGGCAACTTGGTGGGCGGCGGTAAGAATTATAGTAGTCGAGATTCCAAAGTCGAAAACTTGGGCCACCCGCATGTCACTCAATCATGTAAATTGGACACACATGAAGACGGTCATTTACAAAGCACGAAGCCGATCCGAGCTTTTCAAGATTCGAGACCATCTGAAGCGCGCGGGCATAGAGTCTACGATCGTAGGCGATCCCGATATGTCACCCGCACCGGGTACAAAGGTGTATTACCTTGTCGAACTGGCAGTTGATGTTGAGGATGTCCCTGACGCTAATCAGATCATCAGCGAACACCAGGCAGCCGGCGAAGAGCGGATACTTCACCTGACCATGCCCATTCGCCGAGTTGCCGGTTTCGTTCTTGCAACTGGCGTGCTATTGGGGGCATTTGGACTGATTTTTAGTCTGGACCTGATGATGTCTGCGATCACTGCTTTATTCATCTTAGCCCTTGTTGCACTGAGCCTCGCCGCGACCAAGCGTTCATGGACGCGCGAGCGGAGAAAAGCAACCGGACAGTGCATCGAATGCGGCTACTCGTTGCGTGGGAGCAGAAGCGGAAGGTGTCCAGAGTGCGGGGAAAAGACGTGAATGGATCGCCAGTGACTTACTTACCGTATATAGCACATTCATTCGGATAGGAGTTGAAGGGATGCGCAATTCATCGACCTTAGCGTATTCTTCGACGTCTCGAAGCCACTACCAGCATCCCCCCCATTGCGGTCGTGCATACGGAAACCGGCTCAGGGATGGTTGCTATCCAACCTTCAAAATCTCCGTTGGGGTTGATGCCATTTCCAATAATCGTGCGACCGTCGTCGGAAACGTCAATGGCCGACGTAAGTTCCCAACCGGTCAAGTCGACTCCAAATTCATTGGTTAGTATGTCGTCTACTCGTCGCATTCCATCGGCTTCAGTTCAGTAGAATGCCCTTGCAACGTCGAAGAAATTCTCGAAAGCGGTGCCATAACCGGCAACAACCGAACCATCAGCGGATGTTGCAAATGCTTGACTTCGCGTCGAACCTCCAGGTAAGTCTCCCAATCCAACCATGCCACTTTCTTCCGTCCAAATGAATGCTTCATCAAGACTGGAAGAAGTGCCGGCGCCGACAATGGTAGATCCGTCCGCTGAGACATCTTCTGCGCCACTTCCGAAGTCGCCGCCAGCCAAATCGCCAAGCCCGACCATGCCGTCAGACTCTGTCCATCTAAATGCCTCTCTTCCGGAGCCAGACCATCCCTTCCCGACAATCACCGCTCCACCCGCCGATATGCCGGTCGCAAACCCCCAGTCAGCGCCGCCGGGTAGGTCGCCCAAGCCCACCATTCCGATTTCTGCCGACCACCGAAACGGTTCCGGACTAATGCCGGTGGTACCTCGTCCGACCACAATGGAACCATCTGCAGAAACGTCTCTTGCCGCACTGACAAAAGTCTGATGATCGTCTCCCTCACCAATATCGCCTAAGAACTCCAATCCGCCAGTATTGGTCCAGCGATATGCCTCGTTTGTTACCGATGTGGAGAAGGCTGCCCGGTAGCCCACCAAAACTGATCCATCGGCAGATACGCCTGAAGCGGAAGTGTCAAGGGTTCCCGGGAAGGGTATGGCAGTTCCCAAGCCGACCATTCCACCCGTTGCCGTCCATCGAAAGGAATCTCTGCCGATGTCGGAGACTGCCGATCCGACAACTACTGTTCCGTCGGCGGAAATGGCGCGTGCGATGGTTTCAGTGCTGCCACCAGGAAGGTCTCCTAGTCCTCGAAAACCATTTGCGGGACCAGCGTTTGACATGGCCGGCACTCCAAACACCGCAGCGAATGAAGTTGATAGACCAATAGATGCAGGTTTCAGACGATTGTTTACCATTTGGGTTTATTCCTTGATTCAAACGGTCGAATCGTCAAATACCTCAATGTAGTCGACGTTCAACATAGAACGTAGCTTCCTGGCGATCACAATTCAATATGGATAATGTCATAGGTTTGCAGATATATGCGGGGATGAGTCGTGAATGGTTGGTAATGATTGGATCGTAGGGCGAATATGGGCTGGTCGAGTAAGATCGACTCTAAGTTTATTAAACCAAGATATTAACTACGCCACGCAGGATTCGAACCTGCAACCTTCGGTTCCGAAGACCGATGTACCAAATCCTCAAACACTGAGAACAAAAGCACTTGCGACGACCAAGAAGATACTATCGCCTCAACCCCCTCGCTTTGGACGAAAAACACTCTATTTTAGCCGATCTGGAACCCATCTTCAATGCATGGCCAAGCCTATCCGAACTGCTTCGCGCGGCAGTATTGGCGATTGTGCGGAGTGGCAAGAATGGTTAGATCGATTCGCCACATTCGGGGCAACGTGGTTCTGGCAAATCTCGGGTGTCATATCCACAATTCACGCAAATCAGTATGCCATCGTCGGCCAATCTCTTTCGCAATGCGCGGCGTATGGAGCAACGTACCGCCCAGACTGCAACCATACGCACGGCAAGTAACTCAGAAACTACGAATAAGGAACAGATGATGCGTCCAGTATGGTCACCGACCCATTGGATAATGGGAATCGTCAAAAAGTACAACAATCCGAAAACCATAAGGAACGCATAATAGCGTTTGCGCGGCATTGCAGATTGAAGCACATCGAGTCTATCGGCTTCTGAAAATGATTCTAACTCGGGGAGCCAAGAACCAAGAAACCTCGACTCAGTTTCGATACTGAGTTTAATAAAACAAGCAAAACCCAGAAAAACGGCAAACATGATTGCGGTCGAGAGTTTCCAAAGCGACCCTACCATCTCAGAGATTCCGATTGCGAGAATGAGAGACACAACAAGTATAACTAGACGCCTTTGCTGACGATTCATGCCGCTGTTGCCGTTCCTGCTGCTCTTCGAATTCGCACATCCAAGTGCGAATCATTGCGGTGTTCGAAATGTCAGTCAAATCGACGAAGCATTCTGACGCACGGGGCCCCACGCCGCTCGAGAACCCGAACCACGCCCCCACCCTGCAATCAGGCGGGTACCTTTAGGTTATCATGCCCGGAAGGAGTCGTGAATTGATTGCGACGGGCAAGGTCTGGGGAAGCTGAGCTTACTATTCGGCATCCGAGTCCATGTGGAGTCAATCAGTTCGATGCTTTGGGTTCTCCAACATCTGCAGATTCTTTAAGCGCGGTTTTTACTATCAGGGCCTCAACATTCCGCTTCGCGCGAGTCAATTCAAGACCGAGTTTCTCCTTGACCGTCTTGATCAGCAACTCCTTGTCCGGTTTATTCACATTGAAGGGGAAGCTATATGCGTAGTATCCGTCATCAACGGTTTCATCTATGACGGGAATTTCGAGATAATGGCTCAATCCGTCTGCAAGTACATTCATATGCCCAATAGCGTCAAAAAACTGCTCTCCCTTTTTCATTCTCGCAAGTACTTCTTTACTGGTGGCGACCAGTCCGGTTTCCTTGTCATAATTGGCCCCACTCATAGCCGGCTTCAGGGATGGAACCGTTCCCGCGGGTATCGTAAGAACATATACATCCATCAGGCGTTCTTTTCTCTGAATTGTCAGGCCAAAAGTTGATTCAATTGCGGACTGCAGAAGCAATTCGCCTCGCCTCAAATCCCCTGTCGGCCAGCTGAATATGATGTCAAATTTCTGGCCCTCCGGTAGTGGGGTTTCGATGATTATCTGAGAACGCGGAATACTGAAGGCGTTTTCGATTGCGGAAAGCAGTGTGATTCCATTGGATACATAACGCCGTGAAGTCGCTCCAAAGGGACTTCGTGCTTTGTTTTTCGTTCGCCCAATGCTAATGAGACAAAGCGGCTGATTCCGGCTATCGCCAAACAGGTTGGCCATGTACCGATCAAGTGGAGTGGGCATCCCCGTCCCAGAACTTAGTCTTCTTTCCTTTCCGTCAATCAAGTCGTCGATAATTCCCGGATCTTCAATCAGTGAACGTAGATCTGTCCAACCGACAATGCGTCCATTCGTGTCAATTACTACAGTCGTCGGGCGTCCCTTTACTCTAAATGCCTTGAATGCGGAACGATCTGTATCTATGCCAACCCAACCCTTCATTTGTGTATTGCCGAGGAACCGTTTGATGACACCTTCCGATTCATCAGTGATGGAAATGAATTGCACGGGCTTTCCAACGAATGAATCCTCAAAATCGTTGAGAAACGGAATGTCAAGCAGGCATGGACCACACCAAGTCGCCCAGAATTCCAGAATGACAACTTTGCCTCGAAGCGAACCCCAGTCCGCGCTCGAACCAGCCGGTGCTTGCAAGAGTCCTTCCAGGTTCAATAACGGCGCTAATTCGCCAACTTGTAAGGTCTCCGCGCTTGTCTGATTTGTTGGGCAAGTGGCGAAAGCCAATACCGAAACAACCCAACTTGCAATCCTGTGTCGATCTTTCATTGACTGGCCCTCTACAATAGAGTCACGTGCCTAACCGTCCCATTTATTGTCGTTGCCATGAATCCGGTTGCACAGTCTTGTCGAAAAACCTAGCCAACATGATTCGACACGTGATCGTTCAACAATTCTCGTGGAGGATTCGCCT
>JANQQE010000024.1 GCA_028285105.1 Alphaproteobacteria bacterium | reverse complement strand
CCTGCTGAACATGCTCGATTGTCTTACGTTTGCGCGCCGGGCTCAGAAGTTTGGGTTTGCCTTCACGCTCCTTCCTCAGTCGCGTTCAGCCTTCAAGATTGCATCGTCCAGCGAGAGGTCAGCCACCAGCTTCTTGAGCCGGGCGTTCTCTCGTTCAAGATGTTTGAATTGCCTGGCTTGATCCAGCTTGAGTCCGCCGTATTTCTTCCGCCAGCGATAGAACGTCTGCTCGACAACGCCGATCTGCTTGCAAGCCTCAGGAACCAACTTGCCCTTGGCAATCTCAACCTCCGCTTGCCGCAGCTTGTGCTTCAACGCTTTCGCGTTTCAGTTTGCTCCGTCGTGAACCGCTTCCTGCTCATCAAATGACCTCCTCGAAATCCGTGACCCGACCAGAATACTCACTCCTGGCTTGGATCGATATCAAGGGGGTCAGGTCACCCTGGGGGGTAGATGACGCAAATCCCTTTAAGAAAGCGGGAGCCTCGCGAATGAGACCCCCGCCTGAACTTATCGCCGTTGCTGATTCTGCTTACTCGCCGGTGAATACCTGGATGAAGCCGGCGAAGTCGGCTAGGTCGATGTCGCTGTCCGGGTCGAATTTGAATACGTTGCACTGTGGTCCGACGGGGCCATTCTCGGGTCCGGTGTAGCACTTGCTGAATTCGAAGTGGTCCAGGGCATCGACATCGCCATCGTTGTCGTAATCGCCGGGGTTATTCGGCACGACGCCTTGCAATTCGACGTCGTCGATGTTCCAGCCGCAGTACGTGACCGAACCGTCCGTCAGGCCCATGCCCCAGCGCAGGTACACCGTGGACTCGTTGTCGGCATGTGCGGAAATGTCGTAGCTCACCAGTTGCCAAGAGCCGTCGTTGTTGGATCCGCCGACATGGTTCCATACGGTGTTCCAATTGGTGTTGTTGTTTGAGACTTGTAAATTGGCATGATCGTATGTCGCAGACTCGACGCCCAACCAGCGGCGGAAACTGACCCGTGAATTGGTCACGCCCGTCATGTCGATGGCCGTCGTCGTGAGGTAGCGAATCGGCGAAAGGTTGTTGCCGTAGTCGCCGTTGAGGTTGTAACCATACACATTGTTACCGGTGTATCCGCTCGTCGGATCTGGCGAGCCGGAACTACCACCGCTGCCCGTGGGCTGTCCGAATCCCCATCCCGCATCCATCGTCCAGCCCGGATCGCTATTGAGGTCGAAACTGTGGACCACTTGTGGAACCGGACACGACCCTTCGATCGGTACGATCCGCAGCGACCAAGCATTGAGTGACCCGGTGTCTCCTCCGGCATTGTCGCTAACGGTCAGCGTCCAGTCGCCACTGCCATTGGTCAAGTTGAAATCGCCGAGCGAGCCCGGTCCATCCGGAATGGTTCCGCCTTGTTCATCATACGTCGTGACGATGTCTTCGGATGACCCGCCCGAACGATCGTGCAGTCGAACCACGACGCCGCCCGGTGACGTCAATTCGACGATGAGGTCGCCGATATAGGTATGATTGATGTCGAGATCGACGTTAACGTCACCAACGCAGAATTCGTCCTTCACCCCAATGATACTGGTGATGGTGCTGTCGTCGTTGATGGATTGCGGTACGTCGATCGCACTGTACACGACGCGCCCGACTTCCAACATTACGTCGCGGGTCGTGCTGCCGCCACCGCCAGCCAAATTCGTAAACGTAACAGTTCCGTTGTAAATACCCGCATCCAAGGTGCTGGCCGCCGACGAGATGCCCACGGTCATCGTGTCGAAGTCGCCCGTTCCGCCCAGGTTCAACGTGACGGGTCCGGCGCTTCCATTGAGCGAAATCCAGGGCACGTCTGAGCTGACTTCCACGTCGACCGGAGTCGGTCGTTCGCTGGTGACGGTGTAGTCTATCGTCCCAGTGAACGGGCCATTGAGCGGTCCGCCAGTTTCGAGATCGACTTCGGGCGTGACCGAGACCAACGTTTGGCCGATTTCAACGGTATGGGTCACGATCGTGCTGCGGACGTTGGTGACGTCTTCAAACACAATGTCTTCGATATAGACGCCGGCTGCCAGAGCGTCGATTGCTGCGCCAAGCGTGACGGTGACATTGGTCGTACTGCCACCAGCAGCCAACGTGCCGGTTAACGGCGAGGTCTGCCCGTCGAGCAGTACGCCAAACGATGACGTCAACGATACGGAATAGTCGACCGGATCGGGACTGGGATTCGATAGTGTGTAGACGACGGACGGATTGGTAAATGGGCCGCCAGCCAATCCGATGTGCAATACGCTTCCACTCGGTGACACCGACAGTCCCGCGCCACTGATCGAATCGACGGTCGTCGCTCCGGTATTGCCCGGGTCGAGGTGCGTACTCAGGCCTGCCGTCCACGATTCACTAAAGCGTCCGTACCAGTCAGAGGTTTGGCTGGAGCATGAGGCGAATCCGCCGTGCAATTGTCCGATGACGCGATGGTTCTGGTCGAACAAGGGCGAGCCGGACGAACCGGGTTCGGTGGTGCCGACGTCCCAGTCCTCGACGCGAACGTGAGTGCCATTGCCTGGCACTGGTTCTTGAAGGTACGTGGTAACGGTTGTCGGTTGGAATTCAAAGCTGATGCGTTTTTCATCGGTGTCGGGGTGGTGGATGGCGATGGCCTGCGAGGCATCTGCTCCCGAATTGTCCCAACCGGCAAAACCAACTTCCCACGTGGGGTCGGGATCGGTGTTGAGCTGCACCAGTGTGTAGTCGGTTGCCGATCCACCGGCGAGGAATGTCGATCCGGTGTTGAAATCGGTTTGTACGCCGTCGCCAGGTCCACCGCTTGCGCCGCTTCCGGGCGGGCGACAGGTCGAGTTTTCGTAGTTCCAGATAGCCACCAATGATGCGGCGTTTCCAGCACCGATACCGCAGTGGTCGGCTGTCATGAAAAAGGGCGTCAGGTCGCCGGCAGTGTTGTTGACCATGAATCCTGTGCAGAAGGTGCTACCACCGGTGGAGATGACGGCGACCGATGCAATTTCGAGGGGCCAATCGTCGCCCTCGGGGCAGACCACATCGACGTTGCATGAACCGCTGCGGGCGCCGGCTTCTACCGGTACATTGTCGGCACCGAAGCCACGATATCCGACATTGATCGAACCGAGTTCAAGATCAACATTTTCAATTTCTGCCGCATCGACCGTCAATTCGACCACGATCGAATCGGACAAAACCGGCGGCGTCCAGAGTTCGCCGTGCGCTTGATTGTCTTTCGAAGTGAAGGGTCGCATGACGTGTTTGAAGTCGGCAGAGTAAATCGAAAGTCGGGCGCTGTCGGGCAGTTCGTAGCGCGTAAACCCGAGGTTGATCGATGCGGCTTTGGGAGACTCAATGCGTAAACGCCAGAGGCGCGTTGTGGCATCGATCTGCTCCCACGTGCCATGCGTATCGGTTGCGATCAGGGTTGCCTGCGGAACTGCAAAGCGAGGTGGCAGACCGTCGCGTTCGCGAAGTTCGTCTTCGGCGATCAACACATCGATGTCGTCAAGATCGGCGTAAGTGACATCAATTCGATTGAGCGGCGTGACTGAAAGCAGTTCAGCCGTTGGCCGATTGGTGTAACCGGACTTGATCCGCGACAGTTGTGTCTTATATAGCGCTCTATCGCGTTGAGCGGGTTGCGTTTGTGCCAACAATGGCGACGCGACGAGCATCGCTAAGGCAATCGAAAGTTTGGTACAGTGAGTGTTCATGGACATAGTGCCTCCGGTTCAGACTATGGTGATCCGCAGATCAATGGCGTGCCAATGATGCATTGGCGTCACGTATTGTTGAGCGGGAATCTCGCTCGGTTGAATTCGGTTTCAGATGGGGTTGGTCGGAAACGGGTACCATTTAGAGAATTACATAAAAGCCGCTACTTGTTGACAGAGAGGCTCGCGCGAAACGGCTCTTGATTGACCCCGGCACACAATCGACCACCACTCCAACTAGGTTAGCGATCATGCGTTGCTGGTTCAATTGCCAGTTTGGAAGGAGACGACTTGGATGGAGGCGGCAGGAGCCGCTCGCCAATTGCGTCTCGCGTGCATCTTAATTGCATCCGAAAAATTTCCGGATAAGCTCGGCTGTACCAAAACCTAGATCTGCCAAGGACTGGGTCGCCTACAAGTTTCGTGGGTGATGTTGCGTACATGGCAACGCATCGAAAGAATGGACGTCTCATTGGATCTGACGCAGTTGTGAGTTCACTTGGAGTCATGCGAAGATGGCCCGGTTGGGAGTCAATATCGATCACGTCGCGACGGTGCGGCAGGCGCGGAAGACGGATGAGCCCGATCCGGTCTGGGCGGCTGTCGAAGCCGAACTTGGCGGGGCGCAATGCATCACGTTTCACCTGCGTGAAGACCGGCGCCACATCAATGATCGCGATGCGCGACTCTTGAAGGAAACGGTGGCGACGAA
Source organism: Alphaproteobacteria bacterium (assembly GCA_028285105.1). Lineage (GTDB taxonomy): Bacteria > Planctomycetota > Phycisphaerae > UBA1845 > UBA1845 > UBA1845. The sequence goes on along the minus strand of JANQQE010000024.1, from coordinate 553,793 downwards.
GTTGAACATGGAGATGGCGATTGCGACGGAGATCGCCGACATTGCCTGCGAGCTCGCGCCCGATCAATGCACGATGGTTCCGGAACGGCGAGAAGAACTGACCACCGAAGGCGGACTCGATGTGGTGCGGCATGCCAAGGCGATCGCAGAAGTTGTAAATCGATTGACGGATCGCGGTATTGTGGTCAGCGCGTTTATCGAACCGGACAATGCTCAAATCGCCGCGTCGAAAGAATGCGGGTTTCGCGCCGTTGAATTGTGGACCGGTGGATATGCCCACGCAAAAACGCCGACAGAAGGGCAGGCGGTCCTCGGTAAGTTGAAGGCGTCGATCGGGGCTGCAAAATCGCATGGGCTGGAAGTTCATGCCGGGCACGGTCTGACGTATCGAAACGTCGCGCCCATCGCAGCCGTCGCCGGTTTCAGTGAATTTAACATCGGCCATTCGATCGTGTCGCGGGCGATGTTCGTGGGCATGCGGTCCGCCGTCGCGGAGATGGCTCGGTTGTTGAAGGAAAATGAATCGAACAATTAAGCATTCGCTTGGAGAGAATTGCATGAATATCAGGATTCGACATTCGTTCGTGGTGGCGATGATTGTGTTTTGTTTTGCGCCTATCGGTAAAGCCGAATTCCAACTGAACGACAACGACCGCATCGTCTTATTCGGTGACGTTTCGTTCGGTCATTCGTTTGCGCCGGAATGGTTCTGCCAGTTCATCCGAACGCGCTATCCCGATTTGAACCTCGAGTTTTATTGCCTCTCCAAGAGTCGAAGCGATGCGGCAGACGGCAACAAGCGTTTTCCGGTCGAAGTTGCGCCGCTCAAACCAACGTGGGTGATATTGAGTTTTGGATTGGATTCGCCCAATCGCCAGGCATTCAATCAAGCCCGTCTCGATTCGTATGTGAACGAAATGTCGAAGATGATCGATGCGGTCAATGCCACAGGCGCAAAGCTATTGGTGCTGACCCCGCCCCCGCCGCAAGACAGCAAGCACAAATCGTTGGCGGCTGCGAAGTATGAAGACGTGATCGCAAGATACGCCGATGCTCTCCGCGAATTGGCAAAGTCGAAAAATGCGGAGGTTCTCGACTGGCACAAATCCGGTAGCGAATACAAAGCCACACTCGGGGATGGACCCGACGTTCACTGGACCAAGCGTGGGGTACAGCCACTGGGACTCAGCCTCTCCGTTGCCATCGATCTGATCCTGAAACGCCTGGGGGCTGAACCGTTGCAGTACAAAGTCGAAGCCGACTGGAATTCCGACAAAGCCACCGCGACGATGGGAACCGCCAAGATTACCAGCCACGACAAAAACAGCATGACGTTCGACCTGACGGATGTGCCGGTCACACTCGACATGAATGCCCGCGGAAAAATCCAGAACCGAAGTTGGCCCCTTTCCAATTGGTGCAAACTCATCTTCAAGATCAATGGCATGCCACCAGGCGGCGTGCTGGTTTCGTCTCCTGACGGGAAACGTGGCAAACCGTTCCTTCAGCAGCAATTCGAGGTTGGGGCAGACATGTCGCAGATCGGTCCGTTGGCACGCAACAATCATATCGCGATTCTGCACAACGCCATTCGGACGAAGTTGGGTCAGTGCTCCAAATATCGCGAAACCATGATGCGGGAAGTACCGGAACCGGAACTCAAGAAGGGCTACGATCTGTACAAACAAGCCGACATGGAATTGATGATCGCAGCACAAAAAATCGAAAATCGAACGCCATCGCGTTACAATGCTTCCATAAAAATCGCCAAGGCACCAAGAGCTTCGATGCCTGTCCCGAAACGAAACCCGAACCCCAAACGATCGACGAAGCCAGCCACCAAGAAAACTGGCGGTAAATAGCGAGCAGACCCTGCATCGATAATGAACAGCGTCGAACACATGAGCATCAGGCGTCATCTGCGACTGGTTGACAAGTTGGTCTTGTTGGCTGCGTTTGCGGTTGCGGCGACTTTGTTTCTGTCGGTCGGATGGATGGCCGTCGCCCCGTCCGATCCGCAGGGTGCGGTTAGTCTCTTGACGCATGAGAACCCGGCGTTGATGGTCGTCGAGGCGCTGGCGTTGGCGGCAGTGACCGCATCGCTGGCCACGCTGATTGCGGGTTCGCGACTTCCGGATGTTGGTATCTTCGCAGTGGCGCTGGGTTTGGCGCTGACGTCGATTCGCGGTGGGACAGCCACCTACCTTTTGATCACGATGGCCGATGGCGATCGCGGTGCAGAACGCATGCTTGCCGGGCAACTGGCTGGCGAAGCGCTGATCTGGACGGGCGTGATTTTCCTGAGCATGGTGATCGGTGGCTGGATCACTCGGCATTTTCAGAATTCTGAAAACAATTCCGAGCTTGGGCAATTGCGCGCAACCGGGGTGCTTCAGCCAGTACATCTTACTGAATTGTCAGCGACGGAGTGCCCCGGTGTGGGAAAGCGTCTTGGCGTGCGAACCGATCCAAGCCAACCGCTTTCGGTTCGATTGGCTGGTCTAAAGACAACAATCGTGACGGGTGTCGTGGCGCTGTTCGCATTCAATGTCCTGGTGTCGGGACGTCTGCCGCAATCGATCAAACATGGTCAGGTCATTTTTGCAGTCAGCGCATCGTTCTTGCTGGGCGTGTGGATTTCCAAAATGTGGTTCGCGTGTCGGACGGCATTTTGGAGTTTGCTTTCCGTCCCCATCGTAGCCGTGATGGGTTACTCATGGGCAGTGTCTGCGAACGCTACGGGTGGTAAGTACGCCGACCTCGCCAGCGTGCCGATGAGCGATTTTCTACGGGCGACGCCGATTGCATTCATCGCGGCGGGCACGATGGGGGTCTTGATTGCCCGATGGATGATTGCTGACCCGGACGCCTCGACCAGGAAATCTGCCCCATCGAAGAAACCATTGCATCGAAGAACCTAACGTGAAGGGCCAACTGACGTCATGATTTGGGAACGCAAGCCAATCGATCCAAGCCGGGCGGCTTCTTTACGAGCGATCGCCGAGACGGAAGCGTTCCTGTCGGAAAGTCTGCGACATCCGGAGCGGGTGCGGCGGATTCCAACGGTTCGAGTCGGGTTCGGAAAGTTTGCCAGGGGACTGGCTGAGGAATTCTGGAATAGAATGCTCAGCACAGATTAAGAGTTTTGAAACGGAACAAGTGCTTGGCAAGGCTCATGCGCTGGTCACATCCGGTATCTTGTTGTTTAACTTCGCCACCAACGCCTCACCCGATTCATCCAACCATTCCAGGACCACATCGGTCACCACGGGGTCAAATTGCAGACCGTGCTGCTTCTTGAATTCCTGACGAACTTGAACCATCGAAAGTGCGTCACGGTAAGCACGTCGCGAAAGCATTGCGTCAAGGGCGTCGGCGGCAGCCAGGACTCTGGCTCCTATGGGGATGTCTTCGCCGGCCAGGCCTTCCGGGTATCCGCGACCATCGTATCGTTCATGGTGGTGCAAAATGACGGGCAGTTCGCGGCGCAGGTACGTCGTATGACTGAGAATCTTTACGCCAATGGTCGGATGGCAGCGAACGACTGCGAACTCTTCCGGTAGCAACTGCTCGGTCTTGAGCAAGATGCTGTCGGGAATGCCAATCTTGCCAATGTCGTGAAGGATGGCAGCCGTCTCGATTCGATTGATCTCCCGATCGTTGAGATTCATCCGAATGGCGATGGTCTTGGCGTATTGGCTGACGCGCTGCGAATGGTCATGCGTGTAGGGGTCGCGCGCTTCAACGGCAGCGACCAATGCCCGCGTCGATTCGAGGTACGACCTTCGAAGCTGCTCGCCCAGCATGTGCAGCGAGTCGTTGAGCAAAGATCGATCCTCGAGCGGGTCGGGTCGCCGTTGCGAAGACTTCGATGGACCCGAAGAGAACAACCCCGCCTGAGTTTGAGCGCGATGTGTGGCGCTCGCCTCTTTTGGCGGTATGTTTGTTCGCGGGATTCGATGGGTTGGGTTGTTCATTCAGGTTCTTTTCACAAATGGTTACGCACAAACTTTTTCATCGTTTCCTAAGCCGGTATCGGTTGCCATCGAAGCGGCCTTGATTGGCGAATTGATATTGGGAAACGCAGACTTATCGGAATGCGTTGGACCGAGAAAACGTCGATCAACGGTTCGGGTAACCCCGCGATTTGAGGTCTCAAAAGAGTTGATCCAATAAGGGAGCATCGTTGACAATACGGACCCGAATTGAGTCATGAATGAGACAGTTGAATTTGTCGGCAATGGCACTTTAATTGAGCCTGAGAAGGATCGGTCTTGGCTACTTTGTTGAACAGGCGGGGGCGGAGGTCAGCCGTTGGAAACTTTGGAAGGGACGCCATTGGTCGATGCGCCGACAATGGCGGAAGCATCAAGATGAGAACGAATCAGTGGATACGATTCCAGCGGCATGTCGCGAAGTAGGTTTGAAAACACCTGCAATTCGTCAATGCGTTTGGCCTCTGCCAGCGACAGAAGGTGTTTGATCGCTTCTTTCTGTACCAACTCGACGGTGTCTACCGGCGCTTTTGAAAGCATCATGAACAGTTCCTTGATGCCCTCGGTCTTGTCGCACGACAAAGAACATTGGAGCAAACCGAATGCGATGGTCATGCGAGTGCTTTCGTCGCGATCGGCGGAATTGGCGTAATACTTTCGCCAATAGGGCAGGGCTTCGACATTGCGCCCCAAGCCGACGTACGTTTTGGCGAGTTGGCCCTGAATCTCGGCAAGTCTTGGATGGGGCGGATTTGCGTTGGCCATCGCCTCCTCAAGCTCTGCGAGGTATTCAGCCAGCAGATTGGGGAATGCTTCGAGCTTCGACGCGATTTCGATTCGGTCGGCGATCGAGCACCTGGCACTGATCGATTCGAATGCCAGCCATGCCTGTTGACGAGGTCCGTCCACCTTCTCGACGTTGCCGTCCAAGCGGCCTGCGACGGTGTTGATATCTGCAATTGTGCCCAACGTCCCCAGAGCGGCAATCGCCCTTTGTCGAACCCGCGCGTCGGGGTGGGCTGTCAACTCACTCAGCCGACTCAGTTGGCCAACATGCCGGACAATCGCCACGCCACGAATGGCCTGTAGCAGCAACTCGGGATCCGAAGCGCTCAGATTGGCTTCGAATTCAGGTTCAAATTCGGACGATCCGATCGCCGACATCGCCTTCAAGAGCGAAACCTTCAGCCGATTCGATGAATCATTCACCAGTGCATAGCGCTTGCGGAGCGGTTCGATGCTGCGATTGACGTGTTCGTCGTCGAGAAGGTTGCGACTTGCCAAAGCCGCCAGCGATTCTGCAGCGGCTGCCACACATTGTTCGGGTGCGTCCTTGTCGGTGATCTCGTCGATGAGCGGCACGATGGCGTCGGCATTTCGCAGTTTTCCGAGCATGCTGAGGATCGTCTCGCGCACACTCGAATCTTCTTCGGCTTGCAGACGGGCGAGCATGGGAGCTGCATCGGCTGGGTCGTTAAGGGCGCCGACGACTTCAATTGCGGATTTTCGAACCGCCGGCGATGGATCGTTGTAGCGTTTGCGGAGGGCTTCTCGAATTGTGTCAGCAGGCATGTTGCCTTCAGAAATTTGCTCAGCCACCAAACGGGAAGCGACCAGGCGGGTGGCTGTAGTTGCATCTTCAAGCCAGTTCAGAACCAGGGCATCTTTGTCTTTCGGATTGGTCAACCGATACTGAGCCGAAAGTGCTTCACCCAGGCGGTTTGCCAGTTGAGACTGTTGGGTCTGCGCCGATTTTCTGAATTCTCGAAACGCACGCTCGTTTGCGCCCAAACGTTGCGACTTCTGATGAAGCTGGTTTTGCAACCACTCCGTTTCACTCAGCGATTTCTGTTGCTGCCACCAAGATTTCCATGCCTGGACCGATCCGTCACCGGGCGATGCCACTCGGCTTAATGCATCGAGGACCAACGGGCGAACATCATCGGTCGAGTCGAGAAGTTGAATCAGGAGCGAAATGACATCTCGGCGATTGGTATTGCTCGACATCGCCGATACAGCCGCTCTGCGTTTGGGCAGTTTGGTTTCCGCTTGATCGACGATCAATCGAAGCGATTTGAATACGTGCAAACTGTCGAAACAGGCCAGTGCTTCCGATGCCGCTTCAAGCACATTTTCATTGGGATGATCCAACATGGCCAGGAGCGGATCGACAAGTCGATCGTCAGGAATGCGACCCGTGTCGTCCGCCATCCGCACGATGGCGCGGCACATGACGATTTTCGTCGAAGGTTCGTCACCGGTGCCGAGCAGATTCACCGCGTTGTCGATGGCTTGTTTGGAATTGACCGACAGCATTGCGATGGCTTGGCCGATGCGAGTCTCGGTCGAGTCTTCCAGATTCAAAATAATCGTTCGTTGGGCTTCAAGTTGGCTGTCGATCGGTGCCGGCGTTTCCAGGGGGGCCGGTTGCGCCGCAACGTTTTTGCCCCCAGCCGACATGGGCAGCGCGAGCGCGAACAACATTGCGATCCGCGTCAGCGCACATAGGGTGTCACGTCTGCGATGACCAACTAGATGTGGGACGTCCTCGACCATGGAAACTCAAACCGAAGATGATGTTGACGAACACTTCGGTTTCAACGCGTGTCCGGTATCAATTTTGTAGTCAATGGATCATCCGAATGCAAACCGCGCTAAACCAATTTGTTTGTGAAATCGGTCCATTCAACGGCAAACGCTTGCGACTGCGATCTCAATTGACGGGCTTCTTTCTAAGCATATCGGCGCAATGACGCATGGATCGACAATGATTCGGCTTGCGAATGTGCATCGGATCGGAGACAACACAGTCCAACGGGTTGCAGACGCGAAGGCATTCACCAAGTCTCGCGATGAAATGGAGGCGGACCGATGGATCGAGAAGTCCCGATGCGGGCGCATTCAAGTCGTGCTTCGGCTGGCGCCACCCAGACGCCACTGAAGCATTCAACGCCAACCAACGTCTCCTGGCTCGGAACCAAGGTGGTCGCCACGCTTGGTCCGGGATCGTCATCTCCGGAGGTTCTCGAACCATTGCTCCTTTCGGGTGTCCACGTTGTTCGGATCAACTTCTCACACGGTACGCTCGACGAACACAAGAAGGTCGTCGAGCGCGTTCGCGAAGTTGCTACGAGGCATCAGTTGGCTGTTGCTGTCATGGGAGACCTGTGCGGGCCAAAAATCCGCTTAGGTCCGGTTGAAGATGACGCTGTGACGATCGAAACGGGGGGTACGCTTCGCATCATCGCCGACGACGTGATGGGCAACGCAGATCGTGTATCCACCAATCAGCCCGAGGTGCTTGGCGACATCAAAGTCGGTCATCGCGTGCTGGTCGATGATGGCATGATTCGATTCGTCGTCACCGAGTCGAACGAAGACGGACTGATTTGCAAGTGTGAAGTCGGAGGAATCGTTCGCAGTCGCAAGGGCGTTAACTTGCCCGACAGTGATCTACAGATCGATGCGCTGACCGAAAAAGACATCGCCGATTTGAGGTGGGCAGTCCACAACGATCTCGACTATCTCGCGATATCGTTCGTGCGGACTGCCGACGATGTTCGTCAATTGCGCAACTTGATCCAAGCCGAATGCGTGGACATTCACATCGTCTCAAAAATCGAAACACCGCAAGCGGTTCGCGATATCGACAACATCATCGAAGCGTCGGACGCCATCCTCGTGGCCCGCGGTGACCTCGGTGTCGAGATGGACATCGTGCATGTGCCGCGCGTGCAAAAAGAAATCTGCGCGCGTTGTCGTCGCTATGGTACGCCCGTCATCATCGCAACGCAGATGCTGCAAACAATGGTGACCGAAGCGATCCCCACGCGAGCCGAAGTCAGCGACGTTGCCAATGCCATCGTCGATGGTGCCGACGCAGTGATGTTGTCAGCCGAGACAGCCGTCGGCGAGCATCCGATCGCTGCGGTCCGCATCATGAATCGCATCGCCTCGGAAGCCGACCGATATGACGAACACCTGAGTCGAGCGGTCCCTGCCAACGAGTTTTGCCGAGGCGTGACAGCCGCCGTCGCTCACAGTATCCAGTCGGTCGCCGATCATGTAGACGCCGTTGCGGTTGCGATCTGGACCGAAAAGGGAGTGTTGGCTCGTCTGTTGAGTCGCCACCGAATCGATCAGCCCATTCTCGCGTTGACGCCCAGCGATACGATCCGACGACGTTTGGCGCTTTATTATGGAGTGACTTCGGCTGCGGTGACCAAACCGCGCGAAACGCACGATTGCCTTCAAAAAGCCGACGAAGTGCTGGCCCGTGAGAGTTGGGCGAAAGATGGCGATCCGATCGTGATGGGTTTTGGACCGGCCAGCATGGAGTGGGGCGACACCGGTTCGATCACCATCCACCGTTTGGGGGCGAGGCGGCCTTGATCGATGTTTGCAAACGCATTCTTGACCGAACCATATCGCAATCTAAGATTGCCGTCATGAAAAGACTCCCACACATTCGATGTTTCGTGACCGTGGTCGCAATGGGTTTGGCGGGCGGTTGCACGCCGGTTCAGCGAGATGGCGATCCCATGGTGCAGGACTTTTCCGTCGCCGATCAGTCGCAACTGAACGAGCTGCTCGAAACCTGCGAGAACGTACTTCGTGATCAAGGTTTTCGAATCGATCGACTCGATCGTCGGGCGGGCGTGGTCACGACGCATCCCGAAACGTCCAAGCATTTCTTTGAAGTCTGGCGAAAGGATGTCGCAACCCGGTACGACCTCTGGGAGGCGACTTTTAACACGATCCGTCGAACCGTCGAAATTCAGACCGAGCCAGATCTGATCAGGGGCGAAGCGCGGATGACTCTAACGGTGAAGCGCGAAAGGTTTTCGTCACCGGATCGGCAGTTCAACAATTCCAATGCCGCGTTTCAGTTTTATGGAGACACGCTGCCTTCGGCAACAACCGGCGAACGGGTGACCCGGGCTGACTCGGAGTGGATTGAAGACGGACGCGACTTGGCACTGGAGGAATTGCTCATCAACAAAATCAGCGCCCAAGCTGGATAGATTCATTCGCTCGAAGCGCGCGACATATCGCCCGTTGTATACTTCCAAAACAAGCCACGCGCCCCAATCACCAGTTACCAACCCAGATCACCAGTTACCAACATCGTCGGCAGTTTCCGCAACACCGTCGGCACCGTTGCTCCAGAAATCGTACCCCTCCAGGTTATGCACGCCTGGTACCCTGTATTGATATGGATTTCCCCAGGGGTCGATCAATAGATCGGGGTTGTTGATGTAGGGACCGCTCCATCGTTCGCCGCGTTTCAGGTGAGGGGGTTCTTGCTGCATTTCGTCGAGGTTTGCGGGATAGCGATTCATCCCCATCTGAAATCGATCAACTCCGAGGTCGAAAATACCGCCGGCACCGACCACGCGGCGAGCAATTTCGGCATTGCGTTCGTTGTCTTCAGCGTACTGTGTGTTCAGATCGATCACCACACCGCCAGCTTCCGGCGAAGTCCTGAAGCTGCCACCGTAGTACAGCCAAGCCGTCAACCCGATTGCGATGACGACAAGCAATCCAAACGTGATGAACAGTGGGGCGAGCGAATCGCCTGTTTTGTACCTTCGCCTCGACATGGATGACGTTATCCTCGCTTCAAACGCTACATGTTGTGCCCGCATTGATGGTATTCATTGGTTCAAAGATTGCAATTTGTTGAACGTCGTCAAAGATCGGCTTCGGTAGCGATGCAATGACTCCGCAACGTGACCCGAATTCGATCAGTCGGTACAATGCACGCTTCATATATCACTGTTGGAAAAGCTTATAGCCATTCTCTCGGACCGGAGAGCCGCCAATGATCACTCGTATGTTCTGTTACGCCCAAAGCTGGCATCGATGGACCGGAAGTGACTTGAGATTGCCGTTGTTTTCGTCGGCTTCTGTACTTGTCCTCTTCACGATGGCCCATGCCCCAAAGAGTTACGCTGGCGGGTTTGCGGCGCAGCGAGTCGTTGTTGGCAAAACCATCGAAGCCCTCCCAGAACCTCTGTCGGATTATTTTGCAACGATGCGCGATGCCCTGCTCGAACGGGCAGTTGAACCGGGTGGCTTGTGGCAGCGCGAACCCAAATACAAGAATCGTGACCAATGGACCTACGTCTATCTCGATGCCGCGTCTGACTCCATTGAGCAAACGGCGCGCGTCGAGGCGGCTGAAGTTTTCCCGATCGATCAGGTCAAAGCCCGTGGATTAATGCGAAAGCACAAAATCAAGCGCGGGGGCGAATTGCCCTGGGCATTACAGAATTTGACGGCGGACCTGGCCGGTGCTTTCGAGTCTGGCGATCGCGAAAGCGTCGCAATCCATACCGGTCACCTGATCGGATTGTGTGCGTATGCGGCAGACCCGTTTCGGGTGACTCGCAATCGCACAGGCGACGAAACCGGAAATGCGCAATTCGGGCTGGCAGAGATGGGCGATCCATTGTACGCCCATCAGAATGCGTCGCAGCGATTCGGTTGGGAATTGGTGCGACGGTATCAACACCGCTACCAGGGCATGATCGATGTGGGCCAATTCAGGTATCCGCTTGGGCAGGACGCCGGTCAACTGATCTTCAAGACCATGCTCTTGTCGCTCGATGATCTGGGCATTCTTTGCGACGCAGACCAAAAAATCTTAGGTCGGATGCAGATTACCCAAGCGGCTGAATTCCTGAATCATGAGGATGAATACTACGAACTCCTCGACGAGGCGCAGGGAGAGCGGGCCGTCGAGATGCTTCGGCGTGGCACGCGATTGGCGATTGCATTGATATACCAAGCCTATCAACAAGCCGGTGAACCCAGTCTGTTGCAATCCAAACCGATGACGTTGGCAGCAATGAGTGATACGCCCGATCCGGATCCTCAAATCGATAATCAAGCGAATGCAGGTGAATCGACAAAATCTGCGGCGACATCTTCGGAAGAGAAACTTCTAACCGTCACTCGCATCGCCAGTAAGAATTCAAAAGTCTTCCACCTACCGACATGCACACATGTCAAGCGCATCAGCGCGAAGAATCGCGTCGAATACGAAAATGAAGACGCCGCCGTCGGTTCTGGCAAGCGGCGATGTAATTCATGTTTTTCAAAATCGTAGCGCCGACCCCTATTCGAGTTCTCGGAGTGTGCGGTCCCAACGCGGCCAATACCAACAATCGGGATCGAATGATAGTGCAACGCGGCTTGATCGCCCGAGTATCTGACTGCGCTCGACAAAACCGAACGCGCGCGAGTCGGCACTGTTATCGCGGTTGTCGCCCATCATGAAGAACTGATCTTCGGGAACAACAATGGGTTGGAACGAGCGGGGCGCGCGAACGTTTGGCGTAATCATCGTCGCATGCTTGTGTTCGCCCAGGGTTTCGGCGGCAAACCGATAGCGATATTGTTCGTCCTTTTCGATTTGGTCGATCAAACTCGCTTCAAGGCGATCGTACTCGAGTACTTCTCCGTTGATGGTCAGAACGTTGTTGCGCATCTCAATGACATCACCGGGAACGCCGACGACGCGCTTGACCAATCGATCGCCGTTGGCGGGCGAGTAGCAAACAACAATTTCGCCGGGTTTGGGCTGCGACCATTCGAGCAGATGCCAAGTGGTGTACGGAACCTTCAGACCGTATGCGAGTCGATTCACCAGGATGCGGTCGCCTTCGAGGATGGTGGGTTTCATTGATCCGGTCGGCACGTCGTTCCAATCCGCAATCGCCGAACGAAAACTCGTGCATACAATGATGATGATCGCCAACGGTCGAATCCATTCGCGCCATAGTTGGATAAGTCGGTCTTTCGCCGTTCGCTTGCGGTTTTCGGTTGTCTCGATCGTATCGGTTACTTTCTCTGTCATTTGTTCTCGCCGTTCAAAAAAGCGTTGTCTCCTGTCGATTGTAGTCCGCAGATTCTACGCGCCATCGGGCACATCGGTTCGCCAGTCCGACAAACTTCCACGATTCTGGCAATATCGCCTCGTTTCTGCCAAAATCGTGACGAAAATCGACACTTCAAGGGTACTGTTTCTGCGCGAGGGAGCCCAGCATGGCCGACGGTCAGACCACATTATCGGAGATGAAAAAGCTGATGGCCGACTTTGTCGCTGAGCGCAACTGGGAGCAATTCCACGATCCCAAAAACCTCAGCGCCTGCATTGCGATCGAAGCGGCGGAACTGATGGAACACTTCCAATGGACCCATTCCGACGCGCTGGGCGAAATCAAAAGCGATGCCGCCAAAATGGGCGAAGTCACCGAAGAAGTTGCCGACGTTTTTGCCTACTTGCTCTCGTTCGCAACCATCATGAACATCGATCTGTCCGAAGCACTTCGCGATAAGATGGTCAAGAACGCCAAAAAATACCCGGCAGACAAATACTACGGAAAGTTTCGATTATGAATTCACGTGTGACACTCACTACCCCGTGCAATCGCAGAATCTTCCACGCAGCAATCGCATTCCTGCTGCTGGTTTCTACATCTGCGACCCGCGCAGAGTTTCCGGTTGTCAAGCAGTCCGCACCTGCACAGACAGGGTCGCTCAGTCAGGAAAAAGGCGTATCCGTTCTGCGCCTCTGGGGGACACCAAGACAGCAAGGGCACGCGCAGGGAAAATTGTTTGGACGCCAGATCGCCGAAGTCCTCCGACTCCTGTTCGACAGTCCCATGATCTTCAAAGATCCAAAGCAGTACGAAGTGGATATCCGTCAAGGCCTGCTCAAAACGTTTGAGCTGACTGCCTCAGAGCAAGCTGAAATCACCGGCATGTTAGCCGGTATTCGCGAAACGGTCGGTGACGATGGGTTAAAATTCGAGCGTCTGGGTCGCAAGATGGATGAAACAGACCTGATCGCGATCAACACATTGGCGGACTGGATTCCAGGCGGATGCTCAAGTTTTGTCGCGTGGGGCGACATGACTGCGGATGGGGGGACGGTTGTCGGGAGGAATCTCGATTACTTCGATTTGCCGGGCTTGAAAGAACTGCACCTGATTATCGTTCGCGATGTCGGCGGCGAAGATGCCAGCGGCTGGATTTCAATTGCCTGGCCGGGGTTGATCGGCGCTTACACTGCGATCAATGAACATGGTGTGGTTGTTGCGATGCATGATGTGGAGGTCGCACCAACCCAGCCGACATCTCGCCGCCGCCCGCGTAGTCTCGCACTTCGGCAAATCGTCGAATCCACCGATGCTTCGAACGCAATCGAAGTGGCAAAGAGAATCCTGCTCGCATGTCCGGGCACACGCGGTAACAACTTTCTCGTCGCCACGCCAGCCGTCAAAGGGCGTCAAGCGGCAGTTGTGTTTGAGTACGACGGTAACGCGAATTCCTCGAACGGCGTCACAGTCCGCCGGCCGGAGTCGCAGACGGAGAAGACGGCAACATTCATCGCCTGCACCAATCACTACCGCTCGCGTGCCAATGGCGACAACTCGTGTCAGCGATACAGCGGCATCGTCAAGGCACTAAGCGCACCGAACACATCGATCAACTCAGAAGCAGCGTGGAAGATCATGAAAGAGGTGGCGATGGGGGGCACGATTCATTCGATGGTTGCACTCCCGAATCAGGGATCGCTCGAACTCAAATTCGCCACGCCACAAGATCACGCATGTACGCAACCGCTAAAGCGTTTCACAATTGCTGAACTTCTCGACTAAGCAGTAGTCAGCACCTTGCAATGGACAAAATGAGGGGAGTACGCATCGAACGCGCACTCCCCAGTACACACCCCACCGATTCAAAAGGAGTAGAATTATGTGGTTTTTTTGCGGCGACGCAGGATCGCAACACCTCCGATGCCGAGCAGCATTGCGCTGGCAGGCTCGGGTGTAATGGTGATGCGGGCAATCAGGTCATTTGCTCCGAACAAACTGCCGATTGTCGCGCCGTTTCCGGTTTGTGATCCGATGAAGCTGCTTAGATAGTTGGCGTCACCTGGATCGGTGAACAAATTTCGAATGACAACCGTCTCGTCGGCTGACGCGCCGCCATTGGCCGAGAACGCTGCCCCACCGAATGCGTCATTGACTTCCGATCCGTTGTCGTTGACGTTGTTTCCGAAGATCTCGATGACCACGGGTCCGGCAAAGTCGCCACTGTTGTCGAAAACTTCATGGGCGGTCGGGTTCCCGTTTGCAACGAAAAGGTCGTTGCTTGGAATCACCATTGATGCATAGCTGAAATAACGATTTTGCGCTGGATTGGGCACGTCCAGTGCAAATGTCGTTGACTCGCCGGGACTATAGACCGGCGCATCGCCCACACCTGAGACGGCAGTTACCGTCGCCTGCGCGCCGCCCGATGCCGGACTCATCGAAAACGCATCGCTGATGTCTTGCGTATCGCCAAGTTCTGCAAGTGGCGTAAGGAACGCAGGTGCCAACGCTCCGCCGTCGTAAGAATCGAATTGTCCATTGTGGGCTGCAATCCAAAAAGGCGTGAAGAAAAATTGCCCCGTCGATTGGGTGTTTTCGATTTGGACTTGCAGAATGTCGGCATTCGTATTGGCGTTTGACGTGGTGATTGCGAGTGTGGCGGCCAGCAGCGGCAAAATGCGCGCAGAATTCCCTCTCATCTTTGATCTCCTCCCAGGTTCAGTTTGCGAAATTCGTCGATTTCTCTCGATGGCCGGGCCAACCCCAACCACATTTCGACTAAGCTTGATTTGCATGATTGGTCGTGCGTCTGCGAATATCCTTACAGAGTAATTTTCCGTACGACTATATTTTTTCGTAACGGGTTGGTTTAATGGATTTAATGACGACCACGCCGAATTCAGCCGCGACGCACAGGCACGGTTCGCCCGAAGGATTGGACCCGACGAGATGGGTGCGCCTTCATGGAGATGCGTTGTTCGGCTACGCGATGCTGCGGGTGCGCGATCGCGAAATCGCCGAGGACTTGGTGCAGGATTGCCTGATGGGGGCGTACGAGGCGCGTCATCGATTCACCGGAGAAGCCGCAGAACGCACCTGGTTGGTGGGGATATTAAAGCACAAAATCATCGACCATCTTCGCAAGCGGTCACGTCAAAAATCTGCCGAAGCGCAGTCGGAGACGTTCGCGGAAGACGTGCATTTTGATCGGAAGGGACATTGGACGGGGCGTTTTGTCCGTTGGAATCAGGACCCCGGTAAAGTCATAGAGGATCAGGAGTTCCAAGCGGTGCTGGCGTCTTGCATCGAATCCCTGCCCGATAAACTCGCCACCACATTTATTCTTCGTGAGATTGATGGAATTGAAAGTCAGGAAGTTTGTACGATATTGGGAATTACTTCGACCAATATGTGGGCGAGAATCCATCGGGCGCGGTTGAGTTTGCGCCGATGTCTCGAGTCGAAGTGGTTTTCAAAATAGCCTTGGTCACCGCAGTATGCCGGAGTGTTAAGAGTCAGGCATTGTCATGATTGAATTCTTCAAACTTCTTAATGCCAAATGCGAGGATCACGCCCGGCTGATTTCGCTGTCGATGGATGAGTCGCTGTCATTCTCGCAGCGAAGTGCGGTGAAGCTGCATTTGTTGTACTGCCGTGCATGTCGCAAATTTCGACGAGATGCCAAACTGATGCGCGAGGCACTCAGGTTGGGGCGCGACAAAACGAGCGACTTTCCAAAATCAAGCACGTCGTCCCTGTCCCCCAATGCCGCTGAATCGATCGCGGCATCAATCGAAGCGCGCATGTCGAACGATCAATAAAACGCAGCCCGCAATGGCAGATACTTCTATTTGAGTTTGAGTTGCCAGTGAATGATTCGGTCCAGCAGGCGATCGGGTAGATGCGAGACGAGATGGGGAGCGAACTTCGCGGGTGCGGTAATTCGGTAGCGCGTCTTGGGGTGCTTTGACTCGACGGCTTTCTTGATCGCACGAGCCACCGCAATCGGTTTGGCCGCTGTTTTTCCAAAGCTGCGATTCCAGTAACTGTTCATCGCATCACCGAGCTTCTTGTAGGGACTGTTTTCGTCTGTTTGGGTTTCAAGGTTTTGATCGACGTTGGAGCGAAACTCCGTTTCGATCGGGCCGGGCTCGATGAGTATGACATCGATTCCGAAGGGAGCGAGTTCAATGCGAAGTGCCAGCGACATCGCATCGACGGCATGCTTGCTCGCACAATAGGGCCCCATCATCGGAAGCGACAGATGGGCGACGACGCTGGATATGTTGATGACCCGCCCGCTACGTTGCTTTCGCATCATCGGCAACACGCATTGATTAATGGCCGCTACACCGAATACGTTGGTTTCAAACTGCTCGCGCCAAGCGTCAATCGAGACTTCTTCAACCGGACCGGCCTGTCCATACCCGGCATTGTTCACGACGCAATCGATCTGCCCTCGTTCGCTTTCGATTCGCGAGACAACCTGATCGATGCTGGAAGCGTCGGTAACATCAAGCTGATCGGCGACTGCCCGACCCGAAAACGCCTTCGACCATTCGTCAAGTTTTGCGACCGACTCGTTGCGGCGGGCAGTGGCGTAAACAAGGTGTCCGGATTCCGCGAGCAAGTTGGCAGCGGCGAAACCGATTCCGCTACTGCAACCGGTGATCAAGATGACCTTCGATTTGGATGAGTCGGGCATGACAACATCGTAAGGGTGGGGACGGTGTGTGTCGAACGTGGCAACTATGCCAGATGGCACGTCAATTCGAACAAGAGAATTGGGTCATGGCGTTGTGTTTCCGGCAATATCGTCGGCGGTGACGATGAAGTTCGCCGGGTTGAGTAGCGTATTGAGAATAAAGTTCTGCGTACCGAACACGACTGAGTCGCGAACGCGAACTTGGCACGTTCCTGCGAAACAGGTGCCGACGATCATCATTGCCGCCCAGATCGACTGGCGGTGTTTTTGTTGGGAAGGCTTCATGATTTGCAATCGCTTGAAAGGTTTTTACTGATCTTCAGTCAGGCGTTGTTCTTCCAACAGCGCCCGCGCATTTCCGAAAGTATCCAGGCCGATGATATCGCCGCTGAATCCTTCGTCGTCAAGTACAAACGAAGCAGCCACCACGCCACCGGCAGTATTGGGCGCTTCCCTTGCCTGGAACACAACCGTATCGCCGCAATCGAAATTCGACGTGTCGCTGTTGAGCGGGTTGACGTTGGAAGGCACACCAAACCCGCCGGCACCGACGGCTGTCGCCCCGACAAAGAGACCCGGCTCGGAACCGGGTCGGTCCAGATCTTCTCCGAGTCCAAGTCGAAACACGGGACATTCAATGAGAACGCCCAGGTCATTTGCGGCTTGCTGGGGCTGGGTCAGCACTCGGAATGTTTGCTTTTCAATCGTAAAACCCGATGGGTCGTCATCCGATGGAATTCGTTGTTCGGCGGTAATGACAAATTCGATCGGTGCCGATGACGAGTTATTTGCCCGGACCAGAATGAATCCGGTGCGATCGCCAGGGACCAGCGGGAAGACTTCACCCGTCTGCTGATTCAGAAAACTCGGATTGAGAAGCAGTGCCGGGTTGCAACCAACCATCGACATCACCAGCAGCATCAATCCGGGCAATCCGCGGTACTTCATTGGCTTAATCATGTGTGTTTCCATCTGTCGCACCGTTGTTCCTATCGCACCGTTGTTTGGAATTCGAAGCGACCCGGATTGGACGCCTCAGCCGCATCGTCAAAGTCGAGGTAACCGGGAGCAGTTTGTCCCAACTCGTCCACGGTGAACGGTACCCGCAACGTTCCCGTAAGAATAAACGCGACGACGCTTCCGCATTGCACGCCGTTGGCTGGTACCGGAACGTCGCGAATATCGAAGTTACGCTGAAGCGTGACATTGAAGTTCGCATCGACATCGTCCCGCTGAAGAATCGTAAAGCGGGGCGGAATGGTTTCGTTCAATACCCGCACTTGGACGATTAAGTTCGTGTTTTCGAAGCCGATCACCTTCAGGAACACAGGCACAAAAACTTCTATACTTGCATCGGGTTGGATGTTGCCAACATTGCAAACTCCGACGACGCTGGTGAGTGTATTCTCGGTGAGTTGACGGGGAACCAGCGGGTTCTCCTGAATGCCGTCGTCCGTTAGCACCGTGCCTTGAACGATGTCCGATCCGTCGAGGAACTCGATCGTGTTGGAATTACCGTTGACGTAGTTGATGGTCGTACGCACGCGAACGCGCGGTCGCAAATTCGGGTCACTCGTATCGATACCGATGCTTTGCATGTAATCGATCAACGCGGAGTCGAATCGCGTGTTGTTAATCAAAAAGACCGGGACATGCCCCGGTGCGTTGGCGAGCGTGACATCGTTTACGATGCCGGATGAATCCGGCGTCGGTGTTGTGACCAAACTCAGGAATGAAGGGTTGAACACGCTGGCGCAACCTGTCATCGTCGAAATGCTGCTGCAAATGGCGAGCAGTGCGACCAGTCTGCACCGCAATTGGAGATGGCGATGACTTACGTTTTGAGCGCTGTCCATCTGAATGGCACCTGCGGAATGCTGGCAACCTCCGGTGGATACAGGGTCATTGATCTCAAGTGAATGCAAGGATTTATCCTCCCGGGGCAGCGCTTCGTGAGCGGGCAAAGCCTGTTCGATTTGAATGGGGCACCATGAGTGCGCCCGATTCTCTCACGCAGGATATCGGTCAGGCAATCGATTATTGCGGAATCAATTGACCGGTCAAGCCTGTTGCGTCGTCTAACCTGGCAGGGATCGGCCCTTAAGGGGTCAAAATCGGCGAGAACTTTAGCCAGACTGAAATCGGTGGTGTCCGTGCAGTATGGCCTTAATGGTCGAATCGCGGTTTCGGTTGCCTCCATGGAATCTGCCCACTAGAACCGCGGGTTGTCAAACATCGGCTGTCAGCCGCCGGCCTGCGTATCTTGACGCATTGACAGGCGACAGTAAGCTTTGGCACGCAATCGAGCGTGAAGGTTGATCGCAAAGAACGTGAGCGGATGTGGCGGAATTGGCAGACGCGCTGGCTTCAGGTGCCAGTTGGGGCAACCCAGTGGAGGTTCGAATCCTCTCATCCGCAAGTCAAGCAATGAAAGGCGGTTAGGGAAACCTGGCCGCCTTTTTTCGCTTTCGGGTCAGACGACATTTCTGTACGGAAAGATCGCAAGCTAATCTCAATCTGAATTCACTTTCGGTGGTTCCTGCCCATTGGACTCCACATCCCAAACGCCGCTCGACCATGACTTTGCAATGGCCTCTCGATAGTCTTGTGGATTCGCAAACGAGGCGTGTCCGTCACCGTAGAGAATGTTTGCACCCTCTCCGCCGTGGTAAGACAGAGGCTCGTACATCACGACAGTCTGAGGAAAACCGTCAATGGCGTCCACATCTGAAATCGGTGCGAGCAAGAACGGCTTGCCGCTTGAAGGGCAAATGTTCAATTCGTCGCCATGCGGATGCAGAGACTGAAGTGCGTTATCGACCGAAAGTTCGCTCTCAGTCGAATAGATTCTGACCGCCGTCCCAAATCCTTTCATTCGAGTGCCGCAGATCAGGCGATTGTTCAAGTCTCGCGTTTGGCGAAAAGCGTCAGAAGCAAATACCACCAGTGCCGTCAGCAAGAACACGAAGGCAAATCCAGCCACCCATCGTTTGCCACGTCGAAGAACGTTGCTCATCGCCCATTCCTCACCTGTCGAAATTCACCCAAACGAAAACAGCCCGGCACCAAACGGTACGCGGGCTGTTGTTGATTGGTTGATCGGGTAGCCGCTCAATTCGGAGATGGCCAGCCCCAAGAACAACGATGGCAAAGGCCAGAAAAGTCTTTGAAATACTCCCCTTTTATCTGCGGACATTGTATTGATTGTTGCTGTCAAATAGCGAGAGATAACCTACTCCAACGCTATCGATAAGAGCATCCCTGGTTCGCGCATTGAAGTCGCCCAGCCCAATCTTGGTTCCCTTGGGCCACCAACGATCTGGTAAGCGAGACTTGGCTGCTGTCATCCACTCGCCATGCCCATCCCAAAATGCGGCGACAAGTCCGTTCGATTTGTCCAAAGCGCCTTGGGACTGTGCGCCGGTTTTTCGACCTTTTCTGTGACGGTATGCGAAAAACTTTGAAGGTTCATTGAGTCGGAACGATCGCGTATATCTTGATTGAACGGTCGGACCTCCATCTGCAAACGCCCCGCCAAACCCAGCTTTCCAGTCGGAATCGTAATCGAGAATCACTGGGCTGTTGAGATCGCTTTCATTCTCAAGCTTTGTAAACCGGGAACCATCCGAAATGAAGACTTTCTCACTTGGTTGGCCCACTTGATTGATTTTTGGGGCATAGCCCGGTGGGAGCAACGAGCCATCCGGTATGGTTCGGTGCATGACAACGTCTGTGTTGTTTGGAAAAGAAGGCGTATCATCTGCATTTTCCCACCACAACATGTTTCGCATCATGTTATAGCTGACGAGCTTTTGGTTTGGGAACAATTGCTCAGGATCGGTTCCTCCCCAAGACGGGGCGGTAAATCGATTGGAGGGGCATTCAAATATTCCTTCAACCAGTATTTTCCATCGTTGAACGCGATTGGCTGGCATGCTGAATGACATTTGGACGCCAGCCAACGCGCCCATCCAATCGTAAACTTGAACAGCATTCCGTGGCAGATCGACCACATTGGCTGCTCCCCAGTCCTTGCCAAGAAGCATAGAACCTGATGTTCCAGGCGACCCTGGAATCCAATCGTTTTCTTCTGTTGTGTATGAAATAGCAGCCTTGGCCAACCCGCTTTGGTGGGCAAGGCATTTAACTTGCTTGGCTTGATCACGGGCCCTTTGAAGAGAGGGGAGCAATATTGAAATCAGCAGTGCGATGATCGAAACGACCACTAACAACTCCACCAACGTAAATGCAATGACTTTTCTATGTCTATGTTTCATGACCTCGATCCCATCAGGCAGACCAATTGATTCCAGCATTTGATAACATTTTATCAGAATTCGCCGTCAGATTGCCAATTATATGCCGTCGTGCTTCCCGTTTTTTGCATTCAGCAAAATCCAATGCATCGCTCAAATGGGTTTGGCGATTCGATACGAATCAGCGATTTTTGCCTCTCTAGACCGATTCTGAGCAACATTCTTGATTGATTTGAAACGTTTTAACGCGAAGAAACCAGCGCGCCGCATTTCGGGCAAAAGGTTGGCCCCGGCTTATCTAACAGGGTGTTAAGAATAACGCGAGTTCCTTCATTATCACCACATTCATTTTTGAAACAGACTTCTGTCGGGAAGAGTGTCATCTGACCTGTATTTGGATTCTCCGCCGGGAAGTATTTCTTGCCTGGGCCAATCGAGACTCTGAACAATTCGCCGGAATCCTTGTCCTTGAACACGCGGGTATTCACGGAATCAACCAGTTCGTCACGAACGGATCCGCGAATCATGAAAAAGGCTATAATCAGCACCACGATTGAAGCGCCTATCTTGATACCTTTCTTGGCAGAATCGCTCATGATCAACCCTGATGATTTTACGGCTCAGTTTTCGTTCTTGGCCCAGCGTGCAGCAAGCATGCCGACAGGCATCCTTTCATTAACACCCTTGGATCGCTTGGTTAAAGTGACAAACATCTGACACTTATCACGATTACTCGTCAAGGCTCAGTCTTGGTTTCAAACCATTATCCTCGCAATTGAGTCCTCGGCCTATTTTCAAGTGTATAGTTTAGGGTCTCAAATGATACAGTAAACCAACGAACGTAAAAGTTTTGTTATGGTTTTTGGCTACAAATTAATTGCGTCAACTTCCTTGCTTTCGCAGGCCGAATATACAGATTTCATTGTTACAACTTGACACATCTTGACGTGCTGAGATGCGACCGTGAAGGCTCAAATGAATTTTGAAACCGCACTATTTCACAGGCACTGCATCCAGGCTTCGCCACAGATACCATGCTGCGTAGCTTCTATAGGGGCGCCAGGGTTCGCCCATCTGCTCCAAATCGTCCAGGCTTGCTTCCGTCGAAACTTCAAACGAACGCTCCAATGCCCGCCGAATGCCCAGGTCGCCGGTCGGCCAAACGTCCGGGCGGGCAAGCACGAACATCAAGAACATCTGAGCCGTCCAGACGCCGATCCCTTTTACAATTGTCAACGTCTCGATCACGTCATCGTCGGTCATTCGACTCAGGCGGCGATGCGGAATGGTTCCCTCTGTAAAATGGATGGCCAGGTCGAGCAGATAGCTCATTTTCTGATTGGATAAGCCTGCCGCCCTGAGCTTTCGTTTGGGGATTCGCAGCAGTTCATCAGGGTTGGGGCGACCGTTGGCAAAGAGTTTTCTGAAACGCTCGTAAATCGTCGCAGCCGCCTTGACGGCCAACTGCTGTCCCACGATGGCCCGACAAAGCGCTTCGAAGTATCCGCGCTTCGGCTTCAACGTGCATGGGCCGCATGCGTTGATGATGTTGCGAAGTCGCTTGTCCTTCTTGCGTAATGCAGCGACGGCTGTCCCATGGTTCGCTTGCATCGAATTTGAATTTTCTCTGCCGCACCAGTAGTTGTTCGTCGTTGTTTTCGATTTATTTCGAGTCGGGGTTTTCTTTTTTCCCATCGTCATGCACCGATGCGTTAGTTGCGCCATAGCGTCTTGAGATAATTGTCGACGCTCTCAATCGACGCCTTGGTCTTGACCGGATCGTCTTGTACTTGCGGCGTTTCAATCGTGTGTTGCTCAAACGTGGGCAAAATATCTCTTGAAATAAAACGCGACAATTGTGCGTACGAATGGGCGTCGGTCGAACTGTTCGGCCGATGGTAATACCGTAGTGGGAAATACGCATACAAATGATCTTTCGCCCGTGTCATCGCCACGTAGAGCAGCCGCCTTTCCTCCTCAATACCTTCGTCGTCACCGACGGCCATGTCTGATGGAATCATGCCATCGGCGCAGTGCAGAATATGCACGACATCCCACTCGCAACCCTTCGCCGAATGAATCGTGCTGAGAATCAGATAGTCTTCTTCGAGAAACGGTGGACCAGCCAGGTCGGACGTCGATGCAGGCGGGTCGAGCGTCAAGTCGCTGATGAAACTTCGCCGCGAACGGTAACTGGTGGCGATGTGTTCCAACTGTTCGAGATCGCGCGTTCGCATGGCCGCATTGTCGAAACGGCGTTCGAGGAGCGGCTCGTAGAATTCGCGGATCAGTTCGATTTGCTGCGAAATCGGCGGGATGTTCATCGAGGTTTCGCTACTGTTTTCGGCTGTATTTTGACCGATTCCGCTGCACGTCAGCAGCAAATCGCGAAGTTTTTCGAAACCCTCACGGGCACCGGCAGGTACGGATGGCGGATTCTCGGCCAACCGTTTGATGGCTATACTGAAGCGAACGCTTTCAGTTTCCATCTCATCGGTGACCGTGCGTTCCGTGCCTTCGTCTTCCGCGAGTAAGGCGTCAACGATGTTTCGTGCGATCGCCGAACCGATGCCGTTGAGCATCAGTAATATCCGAAACCAACTGATCTCGTCGCGTGGGTTTTCGAGAACGCGAAGCAGGGCTAACACGTCTTTGATGTGCGACGACTCGATGAACTTCAATCCACCGAATTTATGGAACGGGATGTTGCGCTTTGCGAGTTCGACTTCAAGCATGTCGCTGTGGTGCCCAGTGCGGAACAGCACCGCTTGCTTCATGAGCGGTATGCCTTCTTCCAGATGCTTGAGAATGCGACTGCACACTTCGTTGCATTGCCCCTGCTCGTCAACGCAATGAATCAGCAGCGGTTTCTGGTCGCCCTCAAGATTGGACCACAATTCCTTGGTGTAGCGTTCGCGCGCTTCGGCCATCACTGCGTTCGAGGCATTCAGGATTGGCTTGCGCGAACGGTAGTTCTGCTCGAGCTTGACGACGGTTGTATTGGCGTACTGTTTGGGAAAATCGAGGATGTTGCGCACCGTCGCCGCTCGGAACGAGTAGATCGACTGGGCGTCGTCGCCAACCACGCAGAGGTTCTTGTTGCGCTCGCATAAGTGTTGCAAGATGGCACATTGCAGCGCGTTTGTGTCTTGATATTCATCTACCAGGATGTGATCGAACCGGTCCGCAACCACGTCAGCCGCAGCCGACACGTGCGCCAGAACATTCCAGAATAGCAGCAGATCGTCGTAATCGAGCAGGCCATGCTTGCGCTTGCGTTCGACAAAAGCTTCAAACAATTCGGCGATCGCGTCGGTGTCGTCGTCGCACCAGGGGTAGAACCGTTTGACGACATCGCGAAGGCCTTCTTGGGCGGCGATCGTTCGCGAGTAAATCTTGATCAGCGTTTCCTTGCGGGGGAAACGGCGGTCGCCTTTGCCGAGACCCAGATCCGTTCGCAGCACGTTCATCAGGTCAGCCGCATCGGATTGATCCATGATCGTAAAGTCGTTCGGCAGTCCGACGGCTGAGTGGTAAATTCGAAGGATGCGGTTGGCGATCGCGTGAAAAGTGCCGCCCCAGACCGACGCGGCATCGGGTCGATCGGTGATGTGACGGGCCCGGTTGATCATCTCAGCCGCTGCCCGCCGGGTGAAGGTCAGCAGCAGAATCCGCTCTGCCGGCACGCCGCTCGCGATCAGATGCGCCACCCGACAGGCCAGCGTCTTGGTTTTGCCCGTACCCGCCCCCGCAATCACCAGCAGCGGCCCATCGCCGTGGGTGACTGCCCGTCGCTGTTGCTCGTTGAGTTCAACAAGCCATTGGTCATTTGAAGTGCCATCTTTTGGCATCGAGAGCAACACTTTCAGACAATAAGCATGGCATCGCCATAACTGAAGAATCGATATTCCTCGGCGACGGCATGTTCGTAGGCGCGGCGGATGAGGTCGATTCCGCCAAAGGCCATCACCATCGCCATCAATGTACTCTTGGGCAAATGAAAATTCGTCATCAAAGCGTCGAAGCCGCCAAACGCATACGGTGGATAACAGAATAGATCCGTTGATCCGCTGATACCCTCAGACAAGCCGTGGATCTGCCAAGCCGATTCAAGCACCCGTGCCGATGTCGTGCCCACAGCCACGACTCGACCCTTGATTGACCGCGTTTGATTGATAGCGTCGCAGGTTCTCTGGCCGATGTCGAAACGCTCGTGATGCATTGCGTGGTCGGCGAGATTGGTCACTTCTACGGGAGCGAAAGTCCCATAGCCAACATGCAGCGTAACAAAATGTGTTGCGATATTTGCATCGCGTATTCGCGCAAGCAGCGAGTCCGTAAAGTGCAAGCCAGCCGTCGGTGCTGCGACTGCACCCGGTTTCTCGGCGAAAATGGTTTGATAGCGCTTCGCATCGTCGGCATCGCTCACATCAGCGCCCTTCACCCGTTTGATGTAGGGTGGCAGCGGCATGCGTCCATACGATTCGAGAATCTCAGCAGCGGACACCGAATGATCTGCGCAGAGTTCCAACACCCATTTGCCTCGCTCTCCGCGTGATTTTGCAATCAGAGTGTAGTCATGTGCACCGCGATCAGACGAAGCGCCATCCAGCGACAATTCTTCACCCAACGATACGCGCTGAGCGCCCTTCAACAGCACGTCCCATTTACCGGTTTGCGGTTCGCTGAGAAACAGTGCGTCAATGATGCCGCCTGTCGATCTCCGCAACTGAAACTTTGCTGGCACCACGCGGGTGTTGTTCATCACCAGCGCGTCGCCCGCATTCAAGTGATCCGGCAGGTTCTCGACAACATCGTCCACAATCGATTGGACGGCGCGATCGACCACCAAGAGTCGCGAACTCCCGCGCACCTCGGGTGGGTGCTGGGCGATTAATTCTTCCGGCAAGTCGTAATCCAACTCCGCAATGTCAAAATCGGGCCGGCGACCGGATTGGCAGCCAGCAGATGGCCCACCCAGAGATTGCCCTTCCAGAGATTGCCCATCCAGAGATTGGTCGCCGGTTAAACCCATGGTTGCCTACAAGAATCAAAATGTGGCCCGGAATCAACGCGGGTAAAATGGAGCGAGCGATGCCGGCAAGCGCTGCCACGGCGCAATTGCAGCTCCAATAAGAAGTTAGCAGCGAGTCTCTTGCAAACCGCCTGTCGCTGAACCGGACGGTCTGCATCTTGCTGGAACCTGATTGAATCGGTGCGCATCGACCGAAACCGAAGCCGCATTTTGGCAGCGGATTGCAAGGTCCGTGTGCAACCAATGGAGTCACCACGTGGACCCACTGCGCATACATCCCATCGCTCTACAATCGGCGCAGTTCTCTTATCGATCCATGCGCAATAATCCCAATGTGGTTCGCATTCTCGGTGCGCAGGCATTTCTGCACTACATCCACATGCGTCGTGCCAGGCTTCAACCGCTACTCGTCCCTCCATTGATCGACCTCGCGTCGATGGATTCTACCTGCCTCGATGCCGCAAAACACACATGCCAGGCTACAGATTCAATCGGCAACATCCAAAGCGCAGCCGCAGTCGCGGGAGATGGCGCGATTCCATTTGCGGTGGCCCAATCGCCATCGAGCATGCGCAATCTTCCCGAGCTTGAACTGGATTGGCCGCACAAGATTCCTGAAAAGGTGGTCACCGTCTACGTTCGAGAATTACAGCAAGCCAACGACCCCAACCTGACCGGTACTGTTCTCGATCTTCTCTATTAGCATTCGTTACACGTGGTGTTGAATGACACGCACCATAGAACGCGCCAATTGCGCCATCCGAACGAAAACGCACGGTGTATTGCTACGGGCGTCGCAATGAACGCATTTCCTACAACCTTCGCAGCACGCCGATCACAACGCCCTGAATGTTGACGTTGTCTACGTAGATCGGTTCAAAGTCGGCATTGGCGGGTTGCAGGCGGATGCGGTTTTTCTCTTTGTAGAACTTCTTCAAAGTCGCCTCGCCATCGTCGATCAATGCGACCACCGTTTCGCCGTCACGGGCCGTGTCGCGTTTTTCAACCACGACGTAATCGCCGTCGCGAATCTGCTCGTCGATCATACTGTTGCCCGTGACTCGCAATACGAATGTATCGGCGCGCGACGCGAAGACTGATTCGAGGTCGAGCGCTTCGGCATTCTCGATGGCTTCGATCGGTAAGCCGGCTGCGATCCGTCCCATCAAAGGCAGCAGCGTCGGCCGCTCGTCAGGCAGCTGAGCCTGCGATGTCAGTTCCAAAGAGCGTGCCTTGTGCGGATTCCGATACAGTTGGCCTTTTGCGACGAGCGTGTCGACGTGCTCGAACACCGTGACCTTTGAGATTTGCAGATCGTCGGCTAACTCCTGCATCGACGGGGAATAGCCATGACTGCGCCGATAGTCCCGTATGCGCGTCAGAATCTGAAGCTGCCGCGGTGTCAGCCGCCTCTTGTCCCGTCCCGATTTGAGTTGGCCTGACCTGGCCGTGCTTTTCTTTCCGGGGGCCATTACCTACCTCCAGTTCCACGAGGCCAACACACGCACCCGCGTCGTTTGAACCCGATGGCTGTGAACATCCATTTTCGTCGAGAATCCCGTTTCGTGTTTCATCATTTGCGATGACTGACGTTACTGTGCGATCTACGTTCGTCGGATCTGCGCTCGTGCGATTCGCCACGTCTCGATGTGACGCAACGGCTGAGATACCTTCCGGCCCAAGAACAACTGGCGGTAGCGTTGCCTCCATGGTGCGATGGGTTGTTGACAATCGATTTGAAAGTCCCGGACGAACCGTATCGCCCGGACGAATCAATTCGCCCGATTGAATCACCTCGTCAGCCGTCGCCGGTCGAGGACGAATGTCCGCAATCGGAACTGCCACCAGTCGCGTTGACACGCAACCGTCGCAATCATTACGCGCAAAGTGCGGAAGCATCGCCCGACCAAATCGCGCAACGCTATTGCAAGCTGCAGAAACCCAGGACGCAACGGACGACGCCCAAACGCGAACATCTTCAACGCATTGATGCAACCACCAATCCATCGAAAGCGAAACGCCCAAGGCATTCGCACCCATTGCATAAGTGGGGCTAACCGCCTCACGAGATTGTGCTGGATTGCGGGCATGTCCACGCGTCGGGCCAACTGCATCAGACCGCGTAGCCACATGAATCAACCCGCGCCCCGGATAAGCAACAACCCGCGCCCGCTGGCCCGCAGGTCGGCAACCCCGCACGCCGCGACGACTTCCATCAGCCACCGAACGAGGCGATCTACCGCTATCAGCGACAGCCGAGTCTGCGTCCGAAGCACGGTATTCCGCAGAAGCCCAGCCCGCAGAATCCGATTGCTCAGGAACCCCGTCCGCAGAATCACAATCCAAAGGGTGTGCGCCATCCGAAACCACAGCCGGCGCAACCAGCCCAACACGATAAGATCCACCCGGCCCGAATAAGCAAAGCGGCGACTGCAAAGCCCCATCGCCACCAATGTCATTCCCAAAAGCACCCATCAGCCGACCTCCTTGTCGTTCTGCAAAGCTGTCGCAAGGCAAACCCCAGCCAGGGACAAGCCCCAAGCAGAAGTTCGCTTCCTGTTCGGGTAAAGCATACCCTAACAGAAAACGAAAATCAAGCGTAGTTGTGATTTAATCTGAGTTCTGCGATGCCAGTACTATTACTGTACATGCGATGTGATTCTGGGGTATGTGGAGAGGGGCTCAGAAGTGACTGGGCGTTCGGCCATTCTTGTTACATGGCAATTGAATTCCCTGATTTCCATTTCGGGGCAGTGAGGTTTGATTGCGGTTAACTCCGTTGTTTGAGCTCTTGATGGGTATTAGGAACGGGACAACCGGGGAATCACATCATCGACAATCTGAATGGCAGCGCGGGCGAATAGGAAGGCTCCCAGCATCATGATGATCGCAAGCCAACGCGGTCGATTGCGATACCAAAGGACGATGCAGATGATTGTTGTCCACCAAAGCAGCACGATGGATGCAGCGTACGCATTGTTGCTGAAATGCAGATGGACGAAGGGCCAATCGGTGGTGTATTTCCGCCAGGGAAGTGGCCATGCGCCGGCGCAAAACCGCGGCCAAAAGGGTAAGAACACCGTCGAATAAAGCCCGACAATGATCCAGAACCGGAATCGTCGCAGAAACGTCCATAGAAATGAATTGCCTCGTTTTGCAACTGCCGCAAGAACAAACGCAAATACTAGAATAAGCAAAGAAGATTCTGCGACCCAAACCGCCATTCTTGGTGCGACCCGCGCGAAGAACAAGCTCGGAGTGTTGGCGAAAGAGAATCCATACAGTCGAAGAAAAACTGAAATGACAACGAGCAAGAAAACCGCCAACGGAGGGAAGAGTGATTCGTCTAAGCGGAGGCGTTGTGCAAACGATATCGGGCGAAACAGCATCAACAGAATTGTCTTGAGTGTTCCTGAGACAATTGCAAGACGCCGAGTGCGATAGACCGGCGAACCGAGGCGATGTCGCTCGGGATCATCTCGCATTAATTCCAAATTGAATGCTGAACCACACTCGGGGCAAATTTCACGCGTGAGACCGGTGAGGTTGTACGAACATTTGGGGCATTTGAGGGCGGAGACGTTCACCAAGTTCACGCGCGAATCACGATTCTCCATAGAATTCAAATCAACCGCACAACTTCATCCACACACTTCTTCACGCCTTCGAACACCTGCGCCGGTGTCGCGTCGTACATGTATGCCGGTGTGCTTACTATTTTGTTTTCTTCGTCTACTACCATTTCGGTGACGGGGCAGTCGCAGTGGGTGGCTCCCATTTTGGTTATGGCTTCTGCGGTGCCGGGGTCGTTGCCTATGGTCAGCTTAGCCGCGATGTTTCGCTTGCCTACTAGGCGGGCCATCATGGCCGGGGCGATGCAGATGACGCCGATGGGTTTTTTCATTTCGAGCATGTCAGCCACCAGCGTCTCGACTTCGTAGTTGACGCTGCAATCGGGGCCGTCCACCGCGAACGTGCATAGGTTTTGGGCCGCACCGTATCCGCCCGGAAAGATCAGCGCGTCGATGCTGCGGGCGTCCATCCGCGACAGCGGGATGATGTTGCCACGGGCGATTCGGGCGGCTTCTACCAATGCGTCGCGTTGTTCGCCGACGCGGTCCTGCGTGGCGTGGTTGACGACCTGCGCCTGGGGCATTTCCGGTGCGCAGCAGACCGCGGTTGCGCCGGCTTGGTCGAGGGCGAGTAAGGTGAAAACGGCTTCCTGAATCTCGGAACCGTCGAGAAAACCGCAGCCGGAAAGACAAACGCCTACTTTTGACATGATGATTGCTCCACGTTTGGTGGTGAGGTTGGTTGAATTTGCGCGTCCGGTTTAAGGATACAGCGCTTGGGTTGGTTGCGCCAAATGGGATTGAGCAATGGCACGGCTTAAGGAGGTCGGAAATGTAGGGTGACCGCACCTGTTAATCCGTGGGCATCAATCGAAACCGTCGGCGTTTATCGCATTCATTTAGCAGATGCGGCGAGCCACACCCGACGTTGCGGTTTATCCGTATAGCTTGGCGACTTGCTCTTCGTACCCGTTGTAGAGCTGCGTGGGCCTTGAGTCGCTGCGGTTGGGGATGAGCCATTCGTTGGCTTGCGACCATCGCGGGTGGGGGACTTTCGGTTCTACGTTGGCGTGGAAGGAATATTCGAGCGGCTGAAGGTCGTTCCAGAACGTACCGGGTTGGTCTTCTACGAATTCAATCCGTTCGATCGACTTGATGCTTTTGAAACCATACTTCCAGGGGACAATCAGGCGAATGGGAGCGCCGTGTTGCGTCGGAAGTTCGTGGCCGTAGATACCCGTCACCAGCATCGCCAGATCGTTGTTGGCTTCTTCCATGCTGAGGCCTTCGTAGTACGGCCACTTGTATGAACCGAAGCGCTGCGTGGTGACTTCATCGGGGCGATTGAACGACGTGAATCGGATGTATTTGGCGTTCGATTTCGGTTCGACGAGTTTGATAAGTTCGCGTAAGGGGAACCCGGTCCACGGGACGGCCATCGCCCAGGTCTCGACGCAACGGAAACGATAGAGGCGTTCTTCCAGCGGCATTTTGCGGATGAGATCGTCAATGTCGTAACGCTTCGGTTCCTTAACCAAGCCCGTTGCTTCGACGGTCCAGGGGCGCGTCTTCAAACTTGACACCAATTTCCAAACGCGGTTCTTTGCGGTGGTGAATTCGTAGAAGTTATTGTGCGTCGCGGCGACGACTTCGTCGGTGATTGGACGATCGAGCGTGAATGCATCGTTGCGTTTGGCGGGGTATAGGTCTGACGTTGGTGTATTGGGTATGACGATCTCTTCGGAAATCTTCGGAGTCGGTTTGCTTGAGGAATCGTCGGTCGTCGCGGTGTCTGCTTTTTCTTCGTCTGCTGGTTTGCATGCGAAGCCGTTGATGGCCACCGCACTGCCGATTGCTCCGACGGATTTGAGGAATCGGCGACGGTTGAGGTAGATCGATTCCGGTGTGACTTCGTTGCGATCGACATCCCAGATTTTGCTTCGACGTTTGGCGGCCATCATTTGCTCCGATTGCTGATGCGACTCTGATATACAAAGCTTCGCATGTTTGCATCTATTGGATTCGTTGAATCGCCTGAATTTCAATTCTCATGTTATCGCTCGGCTACCGCATCATTCAGAGATTTATCCACCGTCCTACGTTGCATTGGGACTGTGGCACTCATTGGGACTCTGTGCTATTTCCCGTTATTCTTCGAGTGACAGACCGATTCCTGACAATCCATCTTGAAAGGTTTCACGTGAATTCGTCAATTATTGTCCGCAGCGCCAATGCATCCGATCTCGGTGTATTGGTCGAAGGCAACAGCATGATGGCCGACGAGTCCGAAGGCAAGCAATTGGATCAAACCATCCTGACGCGCGGCGTGCAACGGGCGTTGGATGATCCTATGCGCGGACGCTACCTCGTCGCCGAATGCGAGGACCGTTTGATCGGTCAGCTGATGGTCACGCAGGAATGGAGCGATTGGCGCGACGGCTGGTTCTGGTGGATTCAAAGCGTGTACGTCGCCAGGGACTTTCGACGCAAGGGCGTATATCGGCAGTTGTACGAATACCTACGCGACGAGGCGAAACGGACTAACGACGTGTGTGGTTTGCGGTTGTACGTCGAGCGCGAAAACACGCCAGCGATCGCGACATACGAATCGCTTGGGATGGTCGATGCCGGTTACAATTTGTACGAAGTCGTTTGGCCCACGGCCTGAAACCCAATCAGTGCCGCTGACCGTCTTGTTGTCATTCCCGCGCAAGCGGGAATCCAGAATCGTAATAGAAGGCTTCCCTGTTCTTTTCATCGCAAGTGGTTGCAACGGATTTCGTACGGTGGGTAACGCTTCTACCGCAAGGGTGACGCATGCGTCTGGATTCCCGCTTGCGCGGGAATGACGGCGGGGCGTACGGCCCACCTTGCTAATCGAAGCGGACGACGATGGTTTTTTGGTAGGCCCGGTCGGCGACGAAGTCGATGGGTAGCTTGGGTTTTGCAACGATTTGAAATGAACGCGGTCCGCGCTTGTTCTTCATCGCGTCTCGATCGACGGCATCGTCCACCTGTTCGATCAGCCACGCGAGCGGTAGCTGCCGATGGTTGGTCGCCAGCAACATGTGGCCGCCTCCCTTCAAAAGCGGCATCGCCCCGACGATCAGGTCGATCATATTCTTTTTGACCTCGAACGTACGCTTGGGTTTCTTCGTCCGCGCAAAACTCGGCGGGTCGATGACGATGACGTCGAAGCTTTTTTTCTGACGCTCAGCCCGTTTGAAATAATCGAAGGCGTCGCTCTTGATGAACATGTGGTCGTCGAGTGGGAGGCCATTGATCCCAAAGTTGCGCTTGCCCCATTCCAGACTCGATACCGAAAGGTCCACGTTGGTCGTCTTCGCGCCTTCGCGTGCGGCAGCGACGCTGAAACCGCATGTATAGCAGAACAGATTGAGCAGCGATTGGTTTTGCGCGAGTTTGGCGATGTAGGCTCTGTTTTCGCGGTGATCGAGAAACAGTCCGCTTGATAAACCCTGCCCTGGGGTGACGATGAACTTGGTTCCCTTGGATTGCACCGTGACTTCGCCGGCATCTTTGCCACGAAGCAGTTCGATCGGGTATTTCTTGGTTGAACCGGTGCGGGCGGTTCGTTTGACGTAGACCGTTTTGGCTTTGACGTGGGTTGTGTACCAATCGGCGATCTCGCCAATTTCCGAATCATCGCCTTGAAACTTGCCCTGCTGGACTTCCATTTCAAGAACGTCTTTGTACTGATCGACGATGAGCCCGCTGACGCCTTCAAACTTTCCGCAGAACAACCGCAGGCAATCGGTGTCTTTCTCAACAAGCACCGACAACCGAATCGATAGCGCCGAATACAAATGCACATTGCGAAGTTTTCCGGTGCGCACCACTTCCAGGAACGGTCCCGGTATGGCTGCCCGCATGTTGATTTCGCGGTTTTTTTCGAATGGATGCGGAAATGTCAATTGTTCCAAGTGTACAAGGGGGCGCGGTTGCATCTGCTTGGGCTTTTCAGCTTTCTTGGGCGAGATGAACTGATCGCCTTCGA
This sequence comes from Alphaproteobacteria bacterium, assembly GCA_028285105.1. GTDB lineage: Bacteria > Planctomycetota > Phycisphaerae > UBA1845 > UBA1845 > UBA1845. The sequence goes on along the minus strand of JANQQE010000024.1, from coordinate 520,323 downwards.
TGGAAAGCCCGCTAAGTCGAAACGCCTTGCGAAGTTGTTCGAAGGAAGCCGCCGCAGTATTGCATCGTGCGACATGCCGGTCCTTCGTCGAATCGAGTATCTCGATCTTAGCGGCCTGCTGAAGCGGTTTGGCTGCTTTCGTTTTGGTCGCCGACCGATTCGGTTTGAGGGCGATGCGTGTTCTTGGCGGTTTGCCGTTGGCCACTGCGACATGGCCGAAGCGAAGCTTTCCGGTTCGCGCCATCCCTGCGAAGCGGCGTTGAGCGTCTTCGGTTCGGGCGAACAGGGCGACCCCGGTGGCATAGCGCTCCGGGAGAATGAGCGGCCTTAAGGTATCGTCTGAATCGTTTTTCGCAGCTTTCGATTTTTTGCTGGCAGAGGCATCCACCAAATCGATAAAGCGAGGTCCGCGTCGCCATGCGGTGGATTCAAGGTCGATGCGGGGCGGTTTGGCGACGGCTAGATAATACTCATCCGTGTAGATCACCGGGATCAGCTGCGCTAAGATTTTCGTGTTGTACTCGGTTTTGTGCTTCATCGCGCACATCGTCGTTTAGTGGCTACAAGAGTCAATAGCCCCAATCGTCGCAGGTGGCCAATCGATTACGATCAAGCGATTCGGGTGTTCTAGCCGACTACCGGTGGAAAGACCACTTGGCGACCGATAAAGTCTAATGGCGAGGCGTTGAGATCAGCCGTTGAGGCGCTGGCATGGGGTTGAATCGCTTCAACCGCCCAAGTTCACGGACGTGAACCGACCCGCCGCGCCGCATTGGCCAATGGTATACTTCCGAATCTGGGGGATTCGATAAACATGGATTGGGAAGCCATCCGCGAAGAGTTTCCGATCACGCGGAATTACAATTTTCAAAACCACGCAGCCGTCGCACCGATGTGCAGACGTTCGGTGGCGGCTGCGCAGCGCTTTCTGGAGCAGACCCGCGACTCGGCGTATTTGGAAGGCGGGTTCTTCAAGCATGCAGAAGAGGTCCGCCGCCTCGCCGCAAAGTTTATCAACGCCAACCCGGACGAAATCTGCTTCATCAAGAACACCAGCGAAGGTTTGAACTTCGTCGCCAATGGCATCAACTGGCAGACGGGCGACAACATCGTCACGACCAACGTCGAGTTTCCTTCGAATGTGTTCTGCTGGCAGGCCCTGCGAAGTCGCGGCGTCGAAGTGCAGATGGTGCTGGAAGAAGACGGGGCGATTCCGATCGATAGCATCCTGTCGGCCATCAACAGTCGCACGCGCTTGGTGGCGATTTCCGCCGTGCAGTATGCCAGCGGGTTTCGCGTGGACCTTGCGGCTTTGGGTGAGTATTGCCAATCGAAAGGCGTGCTGCTTTGCGTCGATGCAATCCAAGCCGTCGGGGCGGTTCCGATTGATGTCCGTTCGATGAAGATCGACTTTCTGGCGGCTGACGCTCACAAGTGGATGTGCGGGCCGGAAGGTCTGGGGATTTTCTATGTTCGCAAAGAAGTGCAGGGCTTCCTAAAACCGTCGTGCGTGGGATGGTTGTCGATGAAGAACCCGCTCGACTTCGATCACGCCAAGTTTGAATTTCAGGATTCGGCGAAGCGTTACGACAGCGGTTCGTACAATCTGATGGGTATCTATGCGTTAGGGGCTGCGCTGGAACTGCTTTCGGAAATCGGTATCGAAGCGATTGCGTCGCGCTTGTCGCACTTGACGCACATCATCGCGGAGGGCGCACAGTCCAAGGGTTATCACATAGTGAGCCCCCGAGGACGCGGCGAAACCAGTGGGATCATCGCGTTCACGTCGGATTTTCAAAATCTGAGCAAGATTCAAAAACACCTGCAAAACGAGCACCGATTGGTCGTCGCCCATCGCAGCGGGCGGTTGCGCTCGTCGCCGCATTTCTACACCACCGAAGACGAAGTGCAGCAACTCGTCGAATTGCTACCCCGCCACTAGCTTCGCCGTTCGCGATCTGTAGCATTGGTAGGGTCCGCTGTGCGGACCATTGTGTTGAAATGGGAAGGATTCGGTCCGCGCAGCGGAACCTACACAATGCGCGCTACACTTTGGTGACCAAATGCGTTACTTCGTAACAGGCGGAACCGGTTTCATCGGCGGCCACGTTGTCCGGCAGTTGCTTGCCGGTGGGCATGAAGTCGTCGCGCTTGTGCGCGATGCCAATCGGGCGACCGATTTGGCAAGCACCGGCGCACAATTGGCTGAGGGCGACATCACCGAACGCGAAGGCATGCGCGAACCGATGCGCGGTGCGGACGGCGTGTTTCATATCGCCGCGTGGTACAAAGTTGGCGCGAAGGATGCCAAAGTCGCCGAACGCATCAACGTCGAAGGGACACACAACGTATTGGAGTTGATGCGCGAATTGGAAATTCCCAAAGGCGTCTATACCAGCACCGTTGCAGTGTTTTCCGATACGCACGGAAAACTCGTCGACGAAACCTATCGCTTCGACGGCAAGCACCTTAGCGAATACGACCGCACCAAGTGGCTGGCGCACTACGAAGTCGCGCTGCCGATGATCGAAAAGGGGCTACCGCTGGTCATTGTGCAGCCGGGACTCGTATATGGACCAGGCGATCACAGTTCCGTCCGCCGCTCGCTCGTCCAGTATTTGCAGCAGAAACTGCCCGTCGTGCCGAAGGGAGCCGCATATTGCTGGGCTCATGTCGAGGATACCGCCCACGGCCACGTCCAAGCGATGGAAAAAGGCAAACCAGGCGAGACATACATCATCGCCGGCGAGAAGCATTCGTTTGAAGAAGCCCTAAAGATCGCCGAATCCATCACCGGAATACCAGCCCCCAAACGAAGGGTATCTCCCGGTACGCTGCGATTCATGTCAAAGATCATGCGAGTCATTGGAGCAGTGATACCGCAACCAGAAGACTACCACCCCGAGACCTTAAGAGTCATCGCCGGCGCAACCTACCTAGGCGACAACAGCAAAGCCAAACGCGAACTCGGCTTCGACCCGCGTCCGCTGCAGGAAGGCTTCAAAGAAACGCTGCATCACGAAATGAAATTGCTAAACTTGCCGGTCGCGTGATCGCCCGTCGGGTGGGACGATTCACCTACGGGTTGATCAAAAAAATCTTCTACTTGCGGCCGTGGCATTGCTTGTATTTTTTGCCGCTGCCGCAGGGGCATGGATCGTTTCTTCCCACCTTGGGTTGTTCGCGGCGGATGGTTTCGGCTTTTCCGTCGCTGCCTTGGGCTTTCATTGCGGCTTTCTGATCGGCGTCTGCGCCGGCGAATGCAGCGTTGGTTGCGTCGGCGTGCGTTGTCTGGAACTGCGGCGTCGGGGCTGTCGGTCCCGGACTCGTCGTGGACATTGCCGGTGGGGCACCGGGAGGCTGCTGCGGGCCGCCACCCATCTTGACCTTTAAGATCACATCGACCACGCGCTCGCGAATGCGCGACCACATTTCGTCGAAGTACTCGCGACCTTCGATGGCGTACTGCGATTGAGGGTGCGTTTGGTCACCGCCCATGGGCCGCTGCATGATCGCGGTTTTTAGATGGTCCATCTCCAACAGGTGATCCTTCCAGCACTGATCGTGAATGCGCAGCAGTACCACCTGCTCGGTGCGCGATAATTCGTAGCGGAGCATCTCCTGCCCCTGCTCGATAAGCCGCTCGCGCAGTTCGCCTTCGCCGGTATTGAATCGCTCTTCATGCCAGCCGGGTCCGAAGCGCTGCTTGGCCCATTCGATCACTTCTTCTTCTGTCTTACCGGCAATCGCTTCGTCGATCTGGGCTCCGAGTTTTCCGTTGGTCAAAAACTCCTTGTTGACCGCGACCAAGTCGTCATAGATTGCCTTCGGCGATTTGCCCTGAAAGTCGGACTCCGTGCGGTTAAGTTGGAACTTCGCGTTTGACCAGTTGGCAATTGCTTGTGCCGCATACGCACTGTCCGCACCTTCGACACCGATACCGCTGCGTTCCATCGCGATTTCGACCGGATAGGTCACTTCGCGTTCTTCATAGGTTTCGACAATGCGATCCATGATCGCATCGACCATTTCGCCGGCGGCTTTGTCTTTGAGTTCGTCGCTGGAAAGCTCAATACCGAACGTCGAACGACACCACTCAGCCAGCATCCGCCTTGGATACGAATCTTCCAGATATGGGGCGATACCTTCGAGATCGACCGACTCAAAATACTTCTGCGCCGACTCGGTCAGCAAATCGGAAATGTCTTCAGGGTCCATCTTGCGCAGTTGGTTTTGCGTGGTTTTGACCTTGAATGTCCGCTGCGCCCAATCTGCCAACCCGCGCACGTCCCACTCTGCTGGCGGGGCGTCTTCGATGATGTATTCGCCCAGCGACGTTTGAATCTGCTCGCGCGACTCACTGATCGCACGGTTGCGAATGGACTCCTGAATCTCTTCGAGATCGTCACCTCGAATGCGGTCGGGTTCGATCGGAATGTCGAGGGTGGACCGACACCATTCGCTGACGCACTTGACGGGGTACTCGGCAGAGGCAAAACGTTCGACGTTTGCTTCGACTGAATCGCGCAGCACGCGCAGGACGGTCTCGCGAATGTCGATGCCTTCAAGGACATCCTGGCGCGCTTTGTAGAAAAGCTTGCGCTGATAGTCCATCGGTTCGTCCCATTCGATGAGACTTTTGCGACGACCGAAGTTGATTTCCTCGACCTTTTTCTGAGCCCGTTCGATGCCCTTGCTGAGGCGTTTGTCTTCGAGGCTGGTGCCTTCGGTGAATCCGAAGCGCTCCATCATCTTGATCATCCAGTCGGGCATGAAGTGCTTGAGCAGTACGTCGTCGAGCGACAAGAAAAAGCGACTGGAACCGGGGTCACCCTGACGGCCAGCCCGTCCGCGAAGCTGGTTGTCGATACGTCGCGATTCGTGACGTTCGGTACCGACAATGTGCAGACCGCACGGCGAATTCAGCGAGCAGACCTTTCGACCAATCTCGGGGAAGCGCGGGTCGAGTTTCGGTTTATAGCAATGGGCGCAATTCGTCGCAGGGTCGTATTCGTCGCAACTGATGCAGCACTTGGTTGTTCCCGCTGGGTAAAGCGGACTGTCTGTGCCGTCGACCGTGCTGCCAGTTTCCGGGACTTTGCACTTGGGGTAGACGACGTTGAGTTCGAGTTTGATGTCGGTACCGCGACCAGCCATGTTGGTGGCGATGGTCACGTTACCCTGCGGGTTCTTTTCTGCACCGCGTGAGGGAACCGTACGGTGGCCCGCTTTCGCGACAATGTCGGCTTCGCGGGAGTGGTTCTTGGCGTTTAGAACTTCGTGTTCGGTGCCATAAGTCTGATCGAGCAACCGGGAAATCTTCTCGGAGTTTTCAACGCTGGTGGTTCCGACGAGTACGGGCCGTCCGGTGGCCAGGTCGCCCATCGCTTCGTCGTACACTTCGGCCATGAATTGAATAACTTTTTTGTCGCCGTATTCCGCATTGTTGAACTGATTCATCGCCTCATCGATGCGCGACGTGTCTTCGCCGAGTTCTTGCTTGATCGGTTTGAGCGCTTTGAAAACGTCAGCCAGCACAAAGGGATCTGCGGGCCGGCCTTTGGTATGGACGTCGTGAATCTCTTCGACGATCGATTTGTATTTCTCGCCCACATGGCGAAACATTTTGTCGTTGTGGTCGAGGCGATTGATCGGGCGGTTCGTCGGGATGCTGACGACGTCGAGTTTGTAAATCTTCATGAACTCGTCGGCTTCGGTCAGTGCGGTTCCGGTCATGCCTGCCCGGGTCGTGTAAAGTTTGAAGAAATTCTGAATGGTGATGGTGGCCATGGTCTGCGTCTCTTCCTTGACGGGGACGTTTTCCTTGGCTTCGACGGCTTGGTGGAGTCCGTCCGACCATTGACGACCGACCATCAATCGACCGGTAAACTCGTCGACGATGATGACTTCGCGATCTTGTACGACGTAGTCTTTGTCGCGTTCGTAGATGACGTGGGCGCGAAGCGATTGCTCGATGATGTGCGGCCGATCCATGTTGGCCCCGACGTAGAAGCTACCGATCTGGGCTTCGTCCTGGGCGGCTTGCACACCGTCGTGGGTGAGTCCGACGTTCTTGCGCTCGAGCTGCGCGACGTACAGAATCTTATGACCAAGTGCTTCGGATTCTTCTTCGGTGAGCATGCGCGGATCGATCTTGAAGCGACCCATTGCATCCTCGAATTTCGGATTGAGCTTGTACTCTTCCGGTGGATTGTCGCCCCAGCCCTTGATCCGTTCTGCCGTCTCGCGGGTAATTTGTTCCTGAGCGCGAACGAGGACGCGGGCGATGTTGTCAGCCCACTTGTATTTGCTGACGTCGTCGTGTGCGGGACCAGAGATGATGAGGGGTGTGCGGGCCTCGTCGATGAGGATCGAATCCACCTCGTCGATGATGACGTAATCGAGCGGCCCCTGCACCTGCGCCCGCAGGTTCATCTTCATGTTGTCGCGCAGGTAGTCGAATCCGAATTCGCTGTTCGTACCGTAGGTGATGTCGCATCCATAGGCTTGCTGGCGAACGCCCTGTTGACCGCCGGGATCGATCTGCGATTGAATAAACCCGACAGAGACGCCGAGCATTTCGAAGATGGGCCGGGCAAATTCGGCATCGCGTTCGACAAGGTAATCGTTGACCGTGACGATGTGGACCTTCATGCCTTCGCAGATGCGCATGTATGCCGCGAGGTGACAGACGATGGTCTTTCCTTCGCCCGTGCGCATTTCCGCGACGTTGCCTTCATAAAGCACACGACCGCCGATGAGTTGGCAATGGAAATGGCGGTGGTTCTTTGCCCGGCGTGAGGCTTCGCGAATGACCGCAAAGATTTCGGGCATGACGGCTTCTTTGTTTTCGCCGTTTGCCAGGCGCTCCTTAAACTCCGCCGTTTTGGCTTTGAGCGCTTCGTCGGACAATTCCAGCACCTGCGGTTCCATCGCTTCGACGCTGTCCGCAAATCGTGACAGTTTTTTGAGAAAGCGATCGTTGCGCGAACCGAATATCTTCTTAAACGTGTTCGATAATGCTTCTTGCATGCCCACGGCTGGACTCCTTCAATCGGTGAGCGTTGTGTTTGACCATACCGGACGATGTGTTACCGGCGAACGATTTGCATGGGTGGGTTTTTCGCTTTTGCAGCGTACCCGGAAGGTGCGCGGGGCACCCGATGACCTTACAAATCTAAGGTCCATACAATCCGCCAACACGCGTGCGTGCGGCAAGAAGTGCGGTCTTGATGGAGGGTGGTGAAGTTCGCGTAGCGCAAACAGATGGCAGCGCTTTGGCGAGACCATCCTGCTGATGATTGGATGCCTGAGGGATCGTGCAATCTGCCGGTACGCTCGGGGCAGCCGCCAATCGAGTCAGTACTGCTCCTTCAGAGAGTTCGCCTTGCGAACGCGCGAGGGCATTGGCCGCAGGCGTGGCACACAGCATCGCAACGACGACTGTGGTGGATGCACACGCCAAGTTCCACTTGCCCAGACTTTGGCAGGTGCGAGCTAAATGGCAGTTTTTTGGCATGTTCTTCAGAGACATCACATTCCTTTGTAGCATTGCCTCGGGAGTATACAAGCCAACCCCGATCCCTGCACGTCATCGGCGTCGCGATACCCGCAAACCCACGAAAAAAGCCGCCAGGAAGAACCTGACGGCTTAAAGGAATCTGGGAAGTTGCGCAGGTTACGGCGTGAAACCATAAAGGATGTAGGCTTCTCCACCGTTCTTGGTGCCTTGGCCGGTGACCGAATTGACACGCGGGTCGGCAAGTTGCGAACCCAGGGCGAAGTCTCCCAAACCATCACCGTCGATGTCGCCCAACCGTCCAATACCAAACCCGCGACCGCGAGGACGCTCCAACGTGCCACCGCCAAGCGCGGGGAATAGTTCAGGTGCTTTGCTCGGGTTGCCGCCATAGTTGATGTCAACACCGTGGATGGTCACGGTCATGTCCTGCCCCGCATCGCCACCAGCAAGGAAGTCGCCTTCGTAAAGCTGCGTACCATTTGGTGCAAAGCGATCGCCGCGATGACCGACGATAATCGATCCTTCGAGCTTGTCCGAACCGAGTGCCGAAATGGAGATGTCCATCACTCCGCCGAATACGTCCGGGAAGTTGGCGGTGTTGTTTGAACTCAAGATGATGTAAACCAATCCGGCGTGGGCAAGTTCATCGTTCTTGTCGATTGCGAAATCTCGAACGCCTGTTGGACCGGAGACGTCGTCGCGAATTCCATCGAGGTTGCCATCGAGACCCGGTGTGTCAAGTACATCGACCGAGTCATTGGGATTGCCGTCAAACATGGGTGTGGCGTTGGGCGCGGCGATGGCCAAATCGTTTCCGCCGTCTCCGTCGATGTCGCCGATGTTTCGAATGTTGAAACCAAACTCGCTGCCGATCTCGATCCCACGAATGCGAGCGCCCTCGCGTCGATCGAGCAAACCGAGATTGCCCCCTTCGGTTTCGATCGGAATCCCATTTTCAGGGCTGATGAGATCGGAGTCGCCAAAAACGATGATCACTTCGCCCGTTCCGCCGTTGCCATCAGGGTTGCCAACGACAATGTCGGCAACGCCGTCTTTGTTGAAGTCGAAATCGCCATCCAGCGATTCACCGAAACGCTGCTCACTGTCGAAGGCTTCGCGAATCAATGTACCTGAAAGTCTCTCCGGATCAGATGGGGCACGCTTGAGGTCAGATACCGAAATGTCTTCTTCCAGAGATTCGGCGCGGCTGAAGACAATGTAGACAGCCCCGTCAGGTGTACCGTTGTCGTCGATGTCAGCAAATGGCGCTCCCATCGCCACGTCTGCTCGAGCGTCCTGGTTAAAGTCCGGGATTCCCTTCAAATTCTGAATGCGCTCGTTGGTATCCCCAAAGATATCGAATCCGCTGACATCCGTGAAACCTCCGCTGCCGGGTATTGCGCCAGGTCGCGTCGCACCGCCAAAGTGACTGGAACCGTTCGCAAGGTACATATGCGGTTGCGGAGGTGGGGCTGCGTTCTGATATTCACGTGGATTGAACCCATCGGGCAATTGCCAGAGGCTTGGTAACCGAGTTGATCCAGTCCCGAACGTTTCGAAGTCGTTGACTGAAAATGCAATCCCACCGTCAAGTGCGACGTCGTTGCTGAACGGTGCAGAAATGATCAGGTTGTCGTCACGTTGAGCAATGGATGTTCCGAATCCATCGTAAACCCGTTCCCCAATGATGCGGCACCCGATAAGCGATTGCTCAACTGAGAAACTTGCGTCTCCCGGTGACCGCCTGATGTCGTTCCAGTTTGGATTCAAGTCCGTAGCGACCCCATCGAGGCGCTGCGGATGGAACCCGCTCAAAAACTCAAACAGGGGTGGCTCCAATAGCGCCAATTCCTGAAAACCCGCTTCGAGAATTGGCCGGACCAAATTCTTGCCAGCTTCGCAAGTCGGATCGGCGAGCGGATCGCCAGGAGGAACAGCAACGTCAATATCGATCGTTTGGCTACATAGAGTCGCACCAAAAATCAAAGCCTGAAACGGATCGCAGCCTGTTTGAGTAAGGTCGAATGTAGGACAACCCATCGACAGACTACCGCTAGTATCCTGAGAACTGCATGGCCAAGGCGCACCAGTAATGAATCTGCAAGGATAGGGGTCCGCAAGTCTCGGATCAAAGCCGAACTTCGGGTGAACCAGCGTTTCTCTCTCTCCGTCACCGCCCAGATCATCGGAGCAGCCAATGAAGTTGGGCGGTCCTCCAGGCGGGTCGTCGTTGGGGCAATTGCCTTCAGAGTCGATAAACGACAACTGATCTGCCATCCAGTTTCCGGTACAGAGAGTTCCCTCGCCTGGTTCGGGTCGAACCCGTGTGTTGAAAGCAGTGCCATCATTGGATTCAAACAGTTGGCCGACACGCTCCAGCGGGCACTGCCGGTTGGCGTTATCGTCTTCCTGTGACATGAGTTGAGTATTGCGGCTGCTGACAATCACGACGCCGCCTCTGGTAAACTGAGGCCAGTTTACGCCCAGTGGGCAAAAATTCTCGATGAATCCGTTGCTGGTCGTCAATGCAGGGCCAGCCAACGGGTCTTGCAGAAATGTCGAATCACCAGAAAAGACGTATGGGAATCCGAATACCAATTCGCCAATCTGGTCGTCATCCGCATCGCCCGAAATGAAAACGCTGGCGATACCGTCGGTCTCTGTCGGGAAGAGTGCCGGATCTGGAGCAACTCCTGTGAATACGAAACCGGGGATCGTGTTGGCCACTGAGTTAAGATTTAATCGTCCGGAATATCGGTTTTGCGTGCCTCGCAGCATGTAAGCTTCGCCCGCTCCAACTCCGTTCGGGTTCACAAATTCCGGCTTGCCGTAGCGACTGACAATAATCGTCTCGTCCAACCCGTCGCCGTCAAAGTCCTCCCCGCCTTCAAAAGCAGAACCTGCATTGTCTTCGAATTGAACCCCTTCGAAGATTGCCCCTTTGATTTGCGGGTTGGCATTGAGGAGTGAACCGAGCCAGAAAATCGTGGGCAGGGTCGAAATCTGAATATCGACCGGTGCATCATCGACGAGATCGTCGGCTGAATTATCCGTGAATGTAAGACGTACCGTGATTCGGAATTTACCAGGCAATGGCGCCGGGAAACTCGCCGAGTTCTGAGTCAGCGGAATCGGAGCATCGTTGCTCTTGTCGCTGTCGATAAGCGTTGCATTGATTGGATTACCGTCAGCACCGATACGCCTCACGAAAATGTCGACTTCTGCATTGGCGGTGGTTGGCAGGTTATCGATCTGCCAAGCCACGTTGATGATACTGTTGGGTTTTTGCGCGAGCGCGTTGGTCGGTTGCGTGACCGTCAAACGTGCGGCATCGGGGTCGAGACGTGTAATCGTTCCTGAGGCGTAAGCCGTCACCGGGTCTCCAACTCCGTCTTCCGCACGAACGCCAATGAATACGGTCTCGCCCAGATCGATCATGTCGCCTGCAAATACGACATTGGATGTTTCAAGCGGGAACGGTTCGAACGGCTGACCAATCGGAACTTCGTTACCATTTGTTGCAATGTCGTCGGGATCGTAGAATGGTGTCACTTTTTCGAATTGTGTCGCCGCTTCGAATCGCGACACTTCAAACTGAATCAGCGTTGTCTCCGAACCGAGGATCTCAATATCCGACGAGGGCTGATTAACGACAACCGTGGGCGGAGTGCGCTCAGGCACCTCGTCGACAATGGTTACCGAAAACGCATTGAATGTCGGTGCCGGAATGGTCTCGCCATTGTTGACTGCCGAGTCAATCGACTGACCGGTATCGGTGACGGAAATTCCAATTCGATACGTGCCGTTGGCCAGTCCGGTTGTGTTCCAGATGGTGATGATCTGGCTGGCTGCCCCCGTTGCAATCACATCGCCGATTTGATTGGCGGGCAGCCCTTCAGTTGAGGTGTTGGCTTCGACAAAGAAGAGTCGCCATTGCACGGCATTCTCGTCATCACCAACGTCAATACGAATATCCACCGGCGTGCCTGCGACGATTTGAAGGTCGCGGTCTGGCTCCTCAAAGACTGGAGTTGGCAATTCGGTCAATTCAACCGTGCCTTGGCTGAATACCTTGATGGTTCCTGTAGCATTACCGACATTCAAACCGATTCGATACAGACCGGACGGTATGTTCAACGTGTTCAGAGTCGTGGTTTGATTTGTCCCCGCCGTCAGATTATTGGCAAAGATAACCTCGGCTCCTGTCGCTGGAGCATCGATCGCGGTGCTGGAAACAGGAACGTAGAAGGCAGAAATGGTTGTTGCAGAGGCGCTGGTCGTATAGACGATCGTGACGTTTTGCTCGCCCGAAAGCCGGATATTGCTGAAGAACGCGATGGATGCGCTCAAGTCGCCATTGTCGCCACCGCTACCGTCACCGGGATCGGCGACGGGACATCCAGCGCAAATTATTGCAATTGCTATAGTTAAGGCAGATGTGCCACATCGCCGAATGTGTTTCCAAGTTGACTTCGATGGTGACGCATTCCCCATTAATCTCATCTGCGAAACTCCGGTCTGTTGGATAAAGTAGGCTGCATGTCGGTCTGCGATGAGTCCGCCAAGCGCCGTTGATCTTGCAGCTATTCGTTGCACGCATACTCCCAGTACGCACGCAATTGGGTCCGCCCGAAACCCCAGCACTTCGAAATTCCAAGTTCGCTCGGTGCGGCTTAACCCAAATATGTCGAAATCTGGGTTCGTAAAGCTAAGTCCGTTAGCTGGCTATCTTTGAAGCTCTGGAAGGACCAAATTCGTTTCAAGCATAATTCTCTGAAATCAGTTTCCGCCGGCTGACGTAGCAGTCGCAGGCATTTATAAGGACGCCCAAAGAGGTCGTCAACCGTATCGGACCTGCCGCTTTATTGCTCCGGAGATGAATAGGTGAACTGGGTTGGTGGGGCTCAACGGTCATTGTGGATCGAGAGGATGAACCTCATTCGGAGCTGATGCCACCCTGGCGTCAACGACAGCCAGGCATCATTGCAGGGTTTTCCATTTGGTTGACGGGCTTGACGGCACAATTCGGTCGCCTCGTCCAATAATGATGTTTGAGACACGTATCCGGCTTTTTCACGCCAAGAAGGCGAAGAAGTGCTTCAATTGCGCCGAAAACCTTAATGTGCTTGGCATTTCGGAATTGATTCATTTCAGTGAATTTGTGTCGGAAATGTAACGCTACGCAGGGTTGATTTAAGGGAGCGTGAAAGGTTAGAATGCGTCTTGCAATAGAAGGTGAAATCGGGGTGTGTGCGCAATCTTGGCATCTGCGGCAGTGCCTGCAAGATAAGGAATCCATTTCATGATGGAATCCGTTGCGGGGAATTCAGTTGTTGCTGTCGCGCACTGTCGCATTCGGTATTTGTGGTTGCCGTTTGAACGAATTGCACACATCAACAGGTTCGATCGCTGCCGGTTCTTTGCCAGCCGTTCCTTGATTTGTTTCGGTGCGATTCATGATGGCACCAGAAAATGGATTCAAGAAGGAATGCGTCGTCGTTCGGGTAGAGGGTCTGAAGAATTCGGCGAGATTCAGAGCAGGCGATCTGAAGCGCAATGCAATAACGGTTTGTCTTTGGTGAACCCTTCACCACCGGCGGTTTGCGAGATCCGTTTGAAGACGAACCATTCAGGCGAAGAGCGTCGTTTGCGTCGAACGACGTTGCCTGGTCAAAAAGAAGCGGGAAGGAAAAGGAGCGGCACATCTCACAGTGGCCGGCTTGAAGCGGCTCGGTCTTTCATCTCGCAAAGAATTGATGCAGGAACAACCGAATCAGAGCGAAGCATCGAATCAGGACTAAGTAAGAATCAAGCGTAACAAAGTTAATGACGCTCCCCGCGCGCCGCGCGAGGGGTATCGGTATCTAATCACATTAGGAGGAACACAAGTGGTAAGATTAAGATCGGATCTGATGAGGACAGCCGCGGCCATCGCCGTCGGTGCGCTCCTCGGCATACCGTCTTTCGCCCACGCGGAAGATCAGGCTGCGGCCGGGATGAAGAATGGCTCAGCGCCTGCATCGCCCCACCGCGAGGCCGAAAAAACGGTTGACTTCAAAGACTTGAAGTGGACCGATGCTACGGTGGTCGAGAAAAACGGCAACGTAGTCATGATGCAGTATGACATTCCGGAACATGGCGTTGCCGTTCAGATGAAGGGCCGCGTTGTCGATCAGCCGGGTTCAAACACCCAGCACCCTGTGCATCAGTTTGGCATGGATAACAATCGTGCGTTGGGCGACAACGATATTGACCTCTATGACGCATCTGGTTTCAACGCGATCGCCAGCTTCACGAATAACTTTGTGGCAGACGACATGATTTCGATTCCGTTCGGTAACAAAGGCCAAGCCTTTGTGATCGAGGAATTTGATCTTGTCACGCTGCTGATTGCGACGACTCCTGAAGTCGATACTTGGGCCGAAATTACGTTTTTCGACTTGGACGAAAATGTCGTAGCCGCCTGTGCAAACGTCAGCGATGACGTTCCGATCGAGGGCGAAATCTACGGTCGCGTCGTTGCGAACCTTGGACGTGACGCTGCTTCGCCAGCATGTAACCTTTCAATCGCGGGAAGCGCTGTTCGTCGCGTCAATCTCTTGACCGGCGTGGTCACCGGTTTTGGGGATGCCGCTGAACGTGTTATCGATGCAAACGGTGTCAAGGTGAATACCGTCGGCGCAGGTGCGTTCAATAACCTGGGTCGTGGAATTCCGTTTGGCGTCGGTGACTTGAGTTCTGGCAGTTCAGCGACTGGCTTGGCGCTTCGTCAATTGCAGAATCAGACGCTGGTTTCGGTCCGTCTTGGTATTGCCAACGCGGGTAGCAACGGTCTTGATACAGCTCCGGTCGATGCTTGCAGTGATGCACTGCTAGGCGCTGGAAGCGGTTTCCCGGGCGGTTGGTTGACGTTTGGTAATGATACGCCCATCAGCTTTGGAAACACTTTCGCATGGGGAGATTTCGATTCGCAAAACGGCGTGTTTAACTGCAACGAAGCATTCCAGTTTGTTTCGACCGTTAATCAATTGTCGATGAATTTTGTGGCCAGAGGTTCAAGCGATACGGACTGCGATACCAATGGTATCGTTGACGAGATCCAGCTCGATATTTCACCGAGTGATGACGACGGAACGCTGTGTTCAGCGGCTATCGCGGGCAACGATATCATCGACGATTGCGAATGCCTCGACTGTAACTTCAACGGCTTGTTTGACGTTGAAGAAATTGCCGCAGGTTCGGCAGAAGACTGCAACAATGACAACATTCCTGACGATTGTCAGGTAGAATTTAACGATTGCAACTCCAACGGTATTCCGGACGATTGTGACATTGCTTCGGGACTTGAGACAGACTGCCAAAACAACGGAATTCCGGATGCTTGCGATCTCGATGTGACCGATCCGGATGGCGATGGCCTCATTTCGATTGACTGCGATCAGAATGCCGTCATCGATATTTGCGAACGTGTTATTCGCGACTGTAATGCGAACGGTGAAGATGACTTCTGTGACATCCTGTTTAACGATGCCAACGACTTCGACACCAACGGTATCCCGGATGCGTGCGCAGGTCTTTGCGCCATTATGGACTTTGAAGACACTGGTGACGCAGATGCAGATTATGCAATCGCCCCGGTTCACGATCAGCCATTCGATGGTGACGATACGCCGACGCCGGATCCGACAGGCGTGGTCAATGCTGATTGGGCTTCGATCGACTTCGATGCTGCAGCGTTTACAGGTGAAGTCGGTGTTGCAGACGTGACTGCGGGTGGCATTGGCACTTGCGGTGGCGCCAAAACACTGGTCGTCACAGAAGACTTTGCCCGCTCGCTCGGTTATCAGTCACCAGCGATTCCGTTCTCATCACCGGATGTTGGAACAGTTGTCAACTTTGTTCCGTCGATCCACTCAATTTCGTTCGACATTGCCTTCTCGGACGACAACTATCAAGTCGATTGGGACTTCTTCTTCGACAACATCTTTGACACGGCGACCAACTCATGGAGAGCATTCCTGCAGTTTGAAACCCGTGCAGATGGAAGTCGTGAGATCAATCTGTTCCACGGTACTGGAACCGAGAATACAGGCGTCGATTGGTTCACAGGTGCAGGTGTTTCACACAATGTTCGCCTTGAAATTGACTACCTGTCGACGAATTTTGATCTTGAAGATGCCGGTACCCTTTATTGGGACGGCGCTCCAATTGCCACGTTCAGCCCACGTGTTCAGGGTGCTGGTGCGTTCGCGTTCATGCACCGCTTTACATTGCAGAATGACGCCAACACAAGTGGTCTAGGCGCGCCTGCTGGTGGAACCGTGACACTTGATTGCATCACGTACAAGTCGTCTGAAGAGCAAGTGCCTTGCAGCGCTTACAAGCTTGCTGACGGCTCGAACGATGTCGATTGTGACTTGGATGGCGTTTGCGACAGTCTCCAGATCGGATTCGATCCGAGTGAAGACTTGAACACCAACGGCGTTTTGGACCACTGCGAAGGTTATTGTGGCGATTGCAACCACAACGGTTTGCCCGATTCGTTCGAAATCGCCAACAGCAACGGCCTCGACTTGAACGCCAACGGTACGCTCGATGTATGTGAACTCGCCGACCATGATCAGAGCTTTGAAGGCTTTGCGACCGGTCTGATTGAAGGTCAGGAGGGTTGGCGTGCATTCCTTGATGCCGATGGTGTCATTTCAGATGACGCTGCCGCAGGCTTCAAAACAGGTAACCAATTCCTGATTGTTCAGGATCGTGGTGCTGGAACGGTTGGACCGGACGGCCTCATCGTCGGTCCTCGCCAAGTGGCCATCCCCGATGCTGACATTGAACTCTGGGGTTGGGATTGGCGTGGACAGGTCACCACCTCAGGTGACATTGGTTTCGTCCAGGTTGAAATCCTCGACCTCTGCCTTGACGGCCCGGCTGTCATTGGTACGAGTACAGCATTGAATGCCGCACCGTTCCTCGGAGCCGGTAACGGTAACGTTGGACTGCGAATGCGTCCGGACGTCACCGCGGACGGAACGATCGATATCGAAATGCTCGGTATCACCAGTGGTGCGCGTCAGTACAGTTCAACCTCGGCTGTCAATGTTCAGACCGGCTATCAAAGCGCTGCTGGTTTGTCTGCCGGTATTGAGATTCTGAATCGCACCGGCCGTGTCCGCGGCTACTCGGAAACTGATCAGTCGGCGTTCGACTTCCTCGTGAATCCAAGCATTCACAGTGAAGGTGAACATGCTGAAACTCAGACGGTGACCTCGATCGCTCAAGTTGGTACCAACCAGCGCACGAGTGGTGGAGACTCGCAGATTCTGATCCGAATCTCGGATGACGAGAACAATGGTCAGTACGGAACCGGTAATGACGCAGCGTACTGGTTCGATAACTTCACGTATCAGACGTTCCCGGATTGCGACTTCGACGGTTTGAACGACCTCTTGTGGGTCGAGAACACCGCTGCTGTCCCGGGAGCCAGTGTCGACAACGACAAGAACGGTGACGACATTCCGGACCGTTGTCAGGACTGCGACGAAGACTGTACGTTTGATACGGTTGCAACGGTGCTGGGTGACATTGCCCGCCTCACCGGCGTCGATACCAGCTGTCTCGATCCGTGCGAGATCGACAGTGGAGCCGCCGGTTGTACAGGTGGCGATACTGCCGCCGACTGCAACGCCAACGGCGTACCGGACAATTGCGACACTGCCTTTGGTGGTCTGGTCGACAATGGTGATCCGGACGACGGATTCCTGCACATCGGCTGGTACGATTCGGGTGCGACTTGTGTTGCATTCGGCGATCCGTCCAATCAATTCGGTTGCCAGTTCTACCGCTCAGGTGGTGGAAGCGGCGATGCCGATGCGGATGGCGTTCCGGACGAGTGCCAGATCACTGGTGGTGCGGCCGACTGCAACGAGAACGGATTGGTTGACCTTGGTGAAATCGCCGGCGGTACCGCTGCTGACGACAACGCCAACACCATTCCGGACGAGTGCGAAGGCGACTGCAACAACAACGGACGTCTGGACAGTGATGACGTTCAGCCCAATGGCGGTAACAGTATCGACTTGTTCCCGACCGACGGTACGCCGGACGAATGCTGCCCAGCTGGTCAGCTCGCTGGTGACCTCGACGGTGACGGCGATGTCGATGCAACCGACTACCAGTTGATGCAGGAATGTGGTAGTCAGGATCCGTCAAATGCCACCGACAACCCGCTCACGGGTGGTCTGCCGGGACCGAACGGTACTGGTACTGGTGTTGTGGCTGGTTCGTTTGGTGGACTCCCGGGCTTCTACGCCTGCGGTTGTGGTGACTTCAATGGCGATGGCATCATCGACGAGTGCGATATGCAGTCGTTCCAGAACGCAGTCACCGGTCCGTAACTGTCATTCTAAGGTGATGTCCCTTCGGGAAGATCATCGATTGACAGCAGTTTGATTTGTTCCGCCCGCCTCGGTTTCGACCGGGGCGGGCGGTCTTTCTTTTACCCAAACCCTTTTGATTGGGACCCTATTCGACCGATGTGGCGTAGGAACAAATGAACGATCCACCGATTGATATTGAAAATTGAATACCGTACGGCTATACGTCACTCGTCGAAATCGTCGATATACGTATCGTCTATTCATACATCAAACGGTTCGAACGCCCCTTGGCTGGCACATTCGAATCGGGTGATCGCAAATGAAGGGAATGTTCATGACAACTTCAACTGAATCATATTCTTCATCCATCGCAGCCACCGATCCAGACGCGATGCGAATTCTCGAGGCTGAAGAGGCTCGGCAGCACAGCACAATCGAGTTGATTGCTTCAGAGAATCACGTGTCGCCCGCGGTACGCGAAGCCGTGGGTTCTGTGTTTACGAATAAGTATGCGGAAGGCTATCCGGGAAAGCGGTATTACGGTGGCTGTGACAACATGGACGCCGCCGAGAATCTTGCTCGCGATCGCGTGAAGGAATTGTTCGGCTGCGATCATGCCAACGTTCAACCGCACTCGGGAAGCCAGGCGAATTTCGCGGTTTTTCTTGCGCATCTGTCGCCGGGCGACACCGTGTTGTCTCTCGACTTGTCGCACGGTGGACATCTTTCGCACGGGATGAAAGTGAATGTCAGTGGGATGCTTTACAACATCGTTTCGTATGGAGTCAATCGCGAGACAGAGCAGTTCGACCTTGACGAGATTCATCGGTTGGCCAAGGAGTACAAACCGAAGTTGATTATCTCCGGTGCGTCGGCATATCCGCGTACGATCGACTTTGATCGCTTTTCTGAAATTGCTCAAGAGGTCGGTGCGCTCCACCTGGCTGACATTGCTCACATCGCAGGGCTGGTTGCCACCAATCTCCATCCCTCACCTGTTTCGACGGCTGAGTTCGTGACGACCACGACGCACAAAACCCTTCGCGGCCCGCGCGGGGGTCTGATCATGTGTAAGGAGGATTACGCGAAGAAAATCGATTCACGCATTTTCCCAGGAATTCAGGGTGGGCCTTTAATGCATGCGGTTCTGGGGAAAGCCATCGCCTTTCATGAGGCGCTTCAGCCGACATTCACCGACTACCAGCAGAAGGTACTCGACAACGCCAAACACCTCGCTCAAGCGTTAACGTCGCTGGGCAACCGCATCGTTTCCGGCGGGACGGACAATCATCTGATGCTGCTCGACTTGCGAAACAACTATCCGGACGTGACAGGGAGTGATGCCGAGGGGTGGCTCGAACGCGCTGGTATTATTGTCAACAAAAACATGATCCCCTTCGACGAACGCAAGCCGATCCATACCAGCGGATTGCGCATCGGGACACCTGCAACCACGACGCGCGGCATGGGTTCAAATGAAATGGACGCAATTGCGTCGATGCTCGATCGCGTGTTGCGAAGCGGCGGTGATCAAAGTGTACTCGAAGGCGTCGCGACGGAAGTGGGTTCGCTCTGCGATCAATTCCCATTGCCCTAATCATGAAGAATCAATGAATCGTTGCGTCGCATTTTGCGCCCTTGAGGAATACGCGATGAATCGCGTTGGTAGAAGTCATACGACCCGTCCATTGCGGTTCATTTTTTCATTGTATCTTGCGGTGCTGTTGCTTTGGGGCGGATGTGCAGCGCAATCGACGCTGCACTTTGCCGATCTGAATTTCAAACGAATGGCTGCCGACGAGCAGTTGCTCATTGATGTTCGTCCGGATCGATGCGTTTGGTCAATTGTTGGCGATCAAATTCATATCGCATTATCCGCTGGCAACTTCAAAGGAGAATCTGGCGATCGGTTGACGATGTCGATCGTTCTTGATGGCATACCGACGGGTAACGAACGCGAGTATCGCGTTGAACGGCGGGCCCTTCGTGGTTATTGGCATCAAGGGCGCGATCACGAACGCTTCGCATCGCTCAATGGGGTCGTCAGCGTCAAGTTGCTGCCCGCTGGAATACTTGAGGGTCGCTTCAAATTCCTCGCCCGCAAACAGGTTTTTCATATCCTGACGAATTGGACCACGGTGGGACAAACCATGCTGATGGGTACAGTCACCGCCCATCGCGATCCGGAGTCCGCTTCGTCAATTCTTGTCGAAACCGAAAAAGGCGGCATGGAACGAAAAGCTGCAGGGAATAATATAAGTAACGGCGTGCCCCAACCGCGACAGGTGGTCGGGCCGGATGTCGGGTAAGTCCTGCTCGGTACGTTGAGATCATTGCAGGCATCCGTTGGGTGAATCTGACGATCAAACTGAAGGGACCGTGCAGTGGACATGACAAGTCAATACCGTTTGAAATTGGTGGCCGTTTTTGGAGTGCTGATCTGCACATCACCCGCCATTGCAGCGGCTGGCGCGTTCCAATCGCTTTCGTTCAATGATGCGGTTGCGAAAGCCTCCAAGGAAAAGAAGTTTATCTTCATCGACTTCTACACAACCTGGTGTGCGCCTTGCAAGATGATGGATCGCGACACATTCCCAGCCGCCAATGTTCAAAAGTGGTTGTCCGAGAAATCGATCGCCTTGAAGATCGATGCGGAGCGCGAGTTCGCGTTGGCGGACAAGTATCGCGTTGATTCGTATCCGACGCTATTGTTCTTGAATCCCGACGGAACTGAATTCGATCGCATCGCAGGGTATGTCACTCCCGATGACTTCATGAAGTTCGCCCGCGGTGTTGAAAAGGGCGAGACTTCAGTCGATCGCATGCGCAAGGAGATGGGCAGCCAGATCAACAATCCGCTAATGCGGATGCAACTGGCATCGGCGCTTGCCGGGCGTGGCGACTACGCCGAAGCGCTCACCGAATACCTCTGGTGTTTCGACAACGGCATCAAGAACGACCGCGACTTCGCCGACATCCGCAATTCTTACCTGATCATGGAGTTGATGAATCTTGCACAATTTCACGCTCCAACAATCAAGGCGTTGGCCGACCGGGCTGGGGCGGCTGAATCGCGACTTCGGTCGGGTCATGGCACGAACGCCGATGTCGATGATCTCGTGCTGTTGAATCGGTTGATCGATGCCCCTTCGCGCACGATGGGTACGTATGATGCATTGGTCAAAAGCGGTGCCGATGCCAGTATTGTTAAGGCGTTTGAACCGCACCTGTTCGACATGCGTATCGCATCGAAACGATATGGCAACATTGTCGCTGCCGAAGATATTGAAAAGGACATCGCCAAGAGGCTTAAAGATCTTTCGGGCAAGTCGTCTGCACTGACGGCGATCTTTTCGTCGGACGATTCGCAACGGATGGCCGTCCGAAAAGCAGAAGCCTTCGAGCGACTCATGGGATACTATCAGGCCTACGTTGGTCTTTCGGACCACGCGCGGGCAAGCGAACTAGCCGACAAGATTCTCAAGGTCGATAACAACCCGAACACGCTCAACGGTCTCGCCTGGTCGGCATATCTTTCCGGCAAGGCTACGCAGGTCAATGTCGATCAAGCGGAAGAGGCGCTCAAGCCATCCAATGGCGCGTCGATCGATGTGCTTGATACGCTTGTTCGTGTCTTGGATCAAATGGGTCGAACTGATGAGGCGATCGCGCGTTGCAAAATGGCGCTGACCAACACGGAAATCGAAATGGAAAAGCGCATCCTGCGGGCTTGCTTGAATGACTTCGGGGCGTCGGACGCATCGTAGTTTGAGCAATCGTTTTGACGCCGGTTGCAAACTGACTTTTCGACATCTTACCTTTCAGCGCAGAACTGATGGCCCGCAAGCCGTTCAATCCCGACCTTGCCGTTGGCGGTGCTAACCCATCGCCAGCCGAGGTGTCGGGTCGCACCGACCTGACCGTTTCGCAGGTCACGCGATCGATCAAAGACGCCATCGAGTTGGCGTTTCCGGCGACGGTGCATGTTGTCGGGCAACTCAGTAACGTCAAACAACATTCCAGCGGTCACCTGTACTTCACGCTCAAAGACGAAGACAGCGAACTCGGCTGCGTGATGTGGCGTTCGCAAGCTGACAAGCTTTCGTTCAAACCAGAAGACGGTGCTGATGTTCGCGTCAGCGGAACGATCAGTGTGTACGAACGCTCGGGGCGCTACCAGCTATATGCCCGCAAGATTGAACCGCTGGGCGTTGGGGCGATGGAGTTGGCGTTTCGTCAGCTTTGCGAAAAACTCAAGCGCGAAGGACTTTTTGAACTCGTCCACAAAAAGAACTTACCGCGATACCCGCAGCACATCGGCGTGGTGACGAGTCCGACCGGGGCTGCGATTGAGGACATCACCGATACGCTGAAGCGGCGCTTCCCATCGGCGACCGTCTATCTGTATCCCGCGATCGTCCAGGGGCCCGGGGCAGCGAAGTCTGTCGCCGAAGCCGTCAAGGCGATGAACCGCCGGTCAGCCGAACTGGGTGGGCTTGACGTACTCATCGTCGGGCGGGGCGGCGGGTCGGCAGAGGACTTGGCCGCCTTCAACGATGAAGCGGTCGCGCGGGCGATCTTTGCCAGCAAAATCCCCGTTATCAGTGCTGTCGGGCACGAATCCGATATCAGCGTTGCCGATCTGGTCGCCGATGTCCGAGCGGCTACTCCGACAGCTGCGGGGGAACTTGCAGCCCCCAATACGCAAGACGTTCTCGACGAACTCAAACATCGTGGCAATCTTCTCGACCGTCAAATTCGACACCGTGTGCAGCTTTGGCAATCGACCTTGGCGGCAGAGTCGCGGCGCAAGACGTTTGCAGAACCATTGGCCGGCATCGACGGGCGACGCATGTTGGTCAGCGAATTGGTTCGCGATATCGAATCCCGATTGACTTCGCGCATGCACTTGGCACAAAAGTCCGTCGCCACGCTCGAATCGCAGCTTCGTCGAATCAGTCCGGAGGTTCTGTTTGAGACGCAGAGGGGGCGTCTTTTGCGCATCGGTCAGCGATTGGAGTATCTTGCAAATCAGCAGAGCCAATCGGCGCAGCATCGGGTCAGGAGGTTGGCTGAACGGATGGCCTATATTTCGCCAAAAGACGCGGTACGTCGCCATCGCGAAACCGTTGCGACATTGAGTCGCCGAATCATGCTTGGGATGGACGGGCGATTGGACGTCGGACGGCAACGATGCGAAGCCGTCAAAGGGCGCCTGGTGGCCATGAGTCACAAGACAACGCTGGCCAGGGGGTTTTCAATCACACGTCTAAAGAAGGGTCGAAAGCTGATACGCAGCCTCGACGACCTCAAGGGCGGGGAACGAATCGTGACGGAGTTGTTCGATGGCAAAATTGATTCGCGGGTCCTGGATGCAGATCAACCGGAGTTATTCGATTGAATCAATTCACCGTCCTCGACACATTTGTTGACGGGGTCAGCAAGAATCTGCAAGATGGCACCCATGGGTAAGAAAAAACTTTCATTCGAGGACGCCGTCGCCAAGCTGACCGCAATTGCCGACGACATCGAAAAGGGCGAGATCGGTCTGGAAGAATCGATCACCAAGTACGAAGAGGGTGTGAAACTGCTGACCCAATGTCAGGACATCCTCACGTCGGCTGAGCAGCGCATCGTCAAGCTTCGGCCTGATTCCGAAGGCAAGCGACAAAGTAAGGGCAACTGAGCAAGTGCAGCTGAGCCAGAGCAAATTCGCACTTCAATTCTGGTCGAGGTTTTTTGGGCGCTTGTCGGCGATAATTCCCCCGCCTTCTCTGTTCAATGACACATGACATTTGAGGGCCACTTGAGCAGACTCTTTGCCCAGCCAGCCTCCTTTATGGCATCTCGGTATCCCCCTCAATGGCTCGAATTCGCCCGTTGCACCCTGTCCATCCAGACTGGAATGGATGGGCAATATGTAGTCCCAAGGGAATTTGCCTCAGACCACATGTGGTAGATTTTTGTAGAATTTCCGCGTTTTCAGGTCTAATAAGTAAAGGTCCCATTCCGCAGCAGCCGATATAAATCTTGACAAGGAAGTCAGGCAGGGCGTGATTCACGGACGAATCGTCAGGACCCGTTGCACCTTGTTCGCCGATCGTCGGTGGACCGATTTCAGTCCGGTACCAAAGTTCAGTTGGGCGCGGTCTTGTGAATCGTCTGAAAAACTTGTCTCTGTTGCGACTGGAAGTGTGGCCATGAACGAAATCAATCAGATTCAAATCGCAAACGCATCGTCGCTCATCAAGACCGATCAGGTTGTGAAGCCGTCCGAACTGTTGAAGTCGGAATCGACCGAAGACAAAGCACGCGACGCGGTGCATTTCGAAAATTCGGCAACCTCGGTCGATCGTGGCAAAGACCAGGTCGAAGTGTCTGCGGCTGGCGCAGCGCTGGCTGAAGCGAGCGAACGACAAGCCGCCGAGTTGGAAGCCTCGGTTCGAATCGAAAAAGTCGCGAAGATCCGCAGCGACATTCAAAACGGCATCTACGACATCGACGGGCGTCTCGAATACATCGTTGACGACCTCATCGATGACATCACCAATTCGTAATCATCCGTACAATTGACTCGTCTGAATCATTTATTTGATTCAATCGCAATATTCGACCGCGCCGAACGCGGAATCGACGGTGCCGGTGTCTGCTTCATGCAGGCATCGGCACCTATCATTTGTGCCCGAATCGATCGCTTAAAGTTGCACTCCTATGAATCGAGCCTCTTGGTCAGCAGATCGATTGCGGTTTGCAATTGTTTGTCCTGTGAGTCTGGCGAATCGTTGCTGACAGGGATGTCTGGGATGATGCCCCATTCGGTGTCGTCGGATTCGTGAAATTCTCGATGGACGATGCGGCCCTTGGGTAATCGGTAGTATGCCGAAGTCAATCGAACGGCTCCGCCGCCTTGAAGTTCACGCAGATACTGCACGCTTCCTTTTCCGAAAGTCTGCTCACCGACGACGGTTGCCCGTTCGTGATCCTGAAGCGATCCGGCAACGATTTCGGCGGCGCTTGCGCTGTACCGATTGGTCAGAACGACCATGACGATGTCGGAGTTTGTGCCGGGGCCATGGGCTTTGAATTTCGTCAATGCGCCCTCTTGTGCTTGTGTCGTCAAAACGGGCAGGGTCGATTCGCCGACGAACCTGTCGATCAATTCGATGGCCTGCGGAACCAAGCCCCCCGGGTTGTTGCGAAGGTCGAGTATCAGACCATTTGCCCCGGATCGAATGCATTGTTCGAATGCAGCGTTGAATTGCTCGATCATCGATTCTCCGAAGTCCGCAATGCGAATGTGGGCGATGCGTTTGTCGCTCGGAACAAACCACTCCCAGCCGTCCCCGACTCGGGCATGACCGCGCACCGATTCGCTTTCGAAACCGGTCCGCTCAATTTCAAAAAGAAGCGGTTCCGATTCTCCGTCGCGCTCGACGACGAGTGAAACGCGGCTATTTGGTTTGCCTGCGAGGGCTGCATTGATGGCAAAAATGGACTGTTCTCGTGTGGGGACATCGTCGATTGAAATCAAGCGATCGCCCGCAAGCATGCCTGCGGTTTCGGAAGGGCTGCCCGGATTTGGCGACACCACAATTCGACCGTCAGCCGTCACCGCAACTTCGACACCGATGCCGACGATTTTGCCAGCAAGGTGATCTTTGTAAGTCGTCAGTTGCTCGGGCGTCAGGTAACCGCTGTAGGGATCGAGGGCACTCATCAATCCGCGTAATGCTCCATCGGTGAGCTGGCGCGGGGTCACTTGGCTGACGTAATGATTTTCGATCAGAGTGTTGGCGTGAAGGAGCGGACGATAGCGCTCGACCAACGTCTGATGCCAGGCTGCACGAGGGGCCAATGCGCAGAACATTGCCGTTATCAGTCCAAGCGTGAATAGCCAAACGACGTGGCGTATTTGCATAAGTCAGTTCCGATTGCGAATTTGTCTTGGTAGCGTTTCGATGGTGGAGCAGACTAACTTCATCAATGCGGTATCGCAATGCGGCATTGGGTTGGCTGTCGAGCAATCATGGTTCATTTGAAAAAGCGAACACTTGCGGCGCTGCGATGCGGAGATAGTCGTCCACGTTCATGATGATCGAATCGGTGAGACTACCAGCGTTGAAGGCGATGCGCTCGTTGGCGGCCGTGGATTCGTCCACGTACAGATCGAACGGAAGGATGGGGCGGCCAATTGGTGGAACGCTGCCGGGGACCAGTCCGGTTAATGCCATCAGTTCATCGGGACTGGCAAAACGGACGCGCCGACAACCGAAGTGCTTCTTGATCGCCGAAGATCGAAACTTACACGCAGCACTAAGGACGAACAGTCGAAAGGTGTCGTCGGTTTTGACCAGCAGTGCCTTGCCACCGATACGCAATTCTTCACCGCGCACCCGGGCAGAATCTTCCGACGTGCGAGTGACTTCATGATGAAGCAGGCGATACGAAACGCTATGGTCATCGAGAAGTTTGCGAATACCTGCGAGGGTTGTCTGCTGCGAATCGCTCATGGAACGGTCGATTGTACGATTGAACCGGCCTCCACTACAATACGATAATCGACATGGGTACAACGTAGAGGCTGTCCGCAAATCATTATCTGGAATGCAACGTAGGGTCTGCTGTGCGGACCATTTCTTGACAAATCCAGATCCAGGTCCGCACAGCGGACCCTACCTACTCCCGGACAGCCTCACACCGTGAGGCGTTATGGCCAAAAAATACAAGAGCAAATGGTACGCGGGTGGCTTGGCGTTCGAGTGCCAGCAGAGCGGTAATTGCTGTAGCGGCGAACCGGGTCACGTTTGGGTGACCAAGAAGGAAATCGCGACGATCGCCAAGTACCTCGGGATCGAGGGCGATTGGCTGCCCAGGAAATACCTGCGCCGCGTTGGCTTTCGGTATAGCCTCACCGAATACGCCAATGGCGACTGCGTTTTTCTCGGTCGGTCGGAAGAGGGGTGCGCGAGTTGCCAGATCCATGAAGTCAAACCCACGCAGTGTCGAACTTGGCCATTCTGGGGTAGCAATCTCAAATCGTCCGATCATTGGAACGAAGCCGCCAAAGGTTGTCCGGGGATGAACCGCGGACCGCTTCACACGCTCGTACAGATCGACGAGATCCGCCTGATGAAAGCGCCGTCATGATTTCGGCTGACCTGCCCGTTGCCGCTATTCGAAGGTGTAGCCGCGACGCCGCGTTCATGTCCGAGGTGGCTGCGTTTTACGAATCGCTCGACAAGTCTGTCGCATCGCACTCGCCGGTTTGTACGAACCGTGGGGCGTGTTGCAAGTTTGAATCGTACGGCCACGATCTTTTCGTCACGTCGGTGGAACTGGCGTATTTTCTCGGTCAAGCTGAGTCTCTGGGAAAGGCTGGGCAAGAACTTCTCGCGCCGGCAGACCGCAGCTTCTGCCCGTATCAGCAGGGCGGCTCGTGCGTCACACGTATCCAGCGGCCCGTCGGTTGTCGCATCTATTTTTGCGAGGATCGTTCGCAGCATTGGCAGGGCGAGTTGACGGAATCGGCGCTTGGCGAGTTGGCGAAGATCGGGGAAAAATTCAAGCTTCAATATGCGTACCTGGAGTGGACGACGGCGCTGCGGAAACTGGCTGACCGCGTCATCGACGAGCCCATCGCCGATCCTACTTCCGCCCCTGTGACTCTTTCGATTGACAGCCTCCGGAAGCGTTCGTAACATCGGGGCCATCAGGATTCAGAATCACCCCGCCAACGCGAAGAATTCGTCGAGAAGGCGGTTTTGGGAAGTCGAATCGGGAGGTCATCGATGAACAAGCGCTGGACCGGATTAACGTTTGGGGTTGCACTCCTGTTGGTGACGTGCGCCACCGGTTGCTTCCAACTTCAGACCGAGCAGGCCTATTGGGACCACATTGGAAACCGAGCGATCTATCAGGTGACGAACTCAAGCCAAACGGCGGCAGACCGCATGCACACGCATCGTCAGGTCATCAATCAGGACGCCCGTTCGCTGATCGACGACATCGACTTCATTCTGCTTCGTGAGCGGCCGAGTCGTTTGTCCCGCTGGCACAATCGCTAGGCACTGCGATAATCGGTTGCAATGCTGCTTCTTACAGAAATCGTTTGAACGCTAAAGCCTTCGGGATTTTTCTCGGAGGCTTTTTTAATTCGGAGAGATGTGAATGGCGGCGGCTGATTCAAACTCAGAAACGCGCGATCGCGTCGGGGCTGACTGGAACGACGCTGCTTGCGGCTGGTCGCGTTGTGAATCGAGCGTTCATAATTTTCTCTGGCCGGTGTCGGTGCGGATGGCGGCAGCTGCCCGGTTGCAGCCGGGGATGAACGTACTCGACGTCGGTTCGGGCACCGGCGACATGACGCTGTTCGCGGCGTACGCGGTCGAAAATACCGGAAGCGTTCTTGGCATCGACCTGTCGGTGAACATGCTGAACACCGCCCGCGACAGGGCGAAGGCACTGGGCCTGACGCACGTGCAATTCGTGCAATCCGCGGGCGATACGTTCGAGGCGACACCGCAGAGCTTCGATGCCATCGTCGGGCGATTCAGCGCGATCTTCTTTCCGGATGTGCAAGCCGGATTGCGTCAACTGCGCCCCTTGCTGAGACCCGGCGGGCGGGCATGCTTTTCAACGTGGACCCCGCCGGATGTGAATCCGGCATTTGCAATCCCAGGCGCTGCGATGAAGCCATACATGGACAGCCCACCCGATGAAAACGCTCCGAGTCCCTTTCGAATGTGCGAACCGGGACAATTCGCAAATGCCATGAGCGAAGCCGGTTTCGCCGATGTGACCGAAGAGGAGGTGGACCTCTACCAGTTCGCCCCAAGTTGCGAGGCATACTGGCGAATGCTGATCGAAGTATCGGCATCGTTTCGCAAACAGTACGAATTATTAAATGAGCAAGACCAACAAGCCGTCAAGCAATCGGTGCTAGAGTTTCTAGGCAAGCACGAAGTCAACGGCATCATCCGAGTTCCGGCGCGTGCAAGAATCGTCGCAGGAATTTGAGAAGTATTACAAACGCCTCTATTTGCGAGCGTTCGATTTGGCAATTAGAACTCGGCGACAAGAACTTTGTGCCATAAGGTTTGTAGGCGGGGGAGCAAGCCGCTATGAGCGTAGAGAAACTAGTTGGTTTGCTAAAGCCACCACTGAGTCCGAGTGAAGTTCCAACTGAATTGGAATTGGCGGCTGTTGAACGAGAACTAACGCCACTGCCTGATGATTATAAGGAGTTTGTGCGGCGGTTCGGTACTGGTTGCGTTGATGATTTCGTTTGGATTTTTAACCCTGCATCGAAGAACAAGCACCTCTGCTTGCAGCAACAGATTCCTAAACAAGTGTCAGGTCTGGAAGAAGCGGCTAAAACGGCAGATCACCTGCCGAGGGAATTCCACGCGCGTTGGCCATATCTAATGCCGTTCGGGTTGACGGATAATGGAGATTTATTGTTTTGGTACAGATTCAGTTCTGCAAACAGATGGACTATCGTTGTCATAGCAGGACGGTTTGAAGAATACGATTCGTTTGATCTTGGACTTTCAGAATTCTTGTTTGGCATACTATCGGGAAGTTTGCGGTGCTCGTGCTTTCCAGACGATTTTCCAAGCAGAAAACCAAGATTTCATTCGGTAGCATAGCACACGCCTCGCCATTCATGCTTGCGTAAATATAATATCGACCCACACGAGCAAATGATCGCTTGATGTGTTTCGATCATTGATTAGCCGATGCAATTCGTCATTCTTGCGTGGTGCGTACACGCCGCTTTCCTTAACTGCAAAATCTATTGACGGCAGGACGTAGTCGATTCTTCCGAAATCGCAGGTCTTGTCTTTAGCCAGCTTTGGTGTGTTGGCTTTGATGCGTTCGTGGCTTAGTAGCTGTTCGATGGCCGGTTGGCCGTAGGGGGCTGGGTCTTTGGTTGGGTCGGCGTTTAGGTCTCCCAGGATGATGAACGATGCGGTTGGGGAAAGCTTGCTTTGCTCGCTTTGATCGTCCTTGATGTATTCGCCTTGTTTGCCGCCGGTGATGTAATCCTTCCACAGTCTAATTTCGTCGAAGTTTCGGCGGCCGTTTCGGTCTTCGGTTCCATCGAATACTGGCGGGGTGGGGTGCGAGCAGAGCAAGTGCAGCGTTATGCCTTCGATAGTAATGGGGATGTCCCAGTGACTTTTGCTTGATAGCGGCATTTGTTTGGCTTCTTCTTCGGAATACCATTCGGGTTTGCCGTTGGTGCCGTCGGGGATTAGTGCGCCGGGCATGTCGCGCCACTCCAAATGTCGAAACGTGCGGATTGATTTTCGATCGATCGGGTAGCGACTGAGGACGGCCATCCCGTATTGACCGACGTACTTGCCGTAACCCCACGCGTCGCCGGGCCCGTTCGATTTACCGTCGTTGTCGAGATCGAAACCGCTGGGCGAACCGGTGTTGACTTCATCGACGAAGATGTGTTGGTATTCAATTGGTGCCTGTCCGTTTTGTGAAACGCTTAGATACGCCTTGCAGAATCGTTGGGCGGTTGTGGCATCGCCGTTACCGACATCGATTTCGTTGATGAGCAAAATATCGGGCCGGACGCGCTGAATGATTTCCGCCGCGCCCTTCAACTGCCGATTCGTGCCGATGCCCTTGTCATCGACTTGCAAAACTTTCTGCTCGGTAAGTTCCCAGATGTTGTACGTCGCGACGCGAACCGACTCTGCAAATACGGAAGTCGTTGCGAAAAAGAATGCCAATAACACGCATCGTTTCATGTTGGACCCGTCAAACTTTCTCGCATGACCGTCAATATGCCGCACGGCTGGTCGCCGGTATCGCCCAGTGATACAATTCATTTCGCGATTATCGTAACCATGACTTTAGCAGACTGCGAGGCCGATACCCATGATGATTCCCCAACCCGTTGTCGATAAGCTTAATGAACAGATTGCCAACGAATTCGGAGCCGCCCACAACTATCTTGCGATGGCCTGCCGCTTTGACGAGTTGGGCCTCAAGAAGCTTTCGGAATTCTTCTTCCGCCAAAGCGATGAAGAGCGCGAACACGGACGCAAGATTCTCGATTACGTTCTGGAAGTCGGGGCAAACGTGAAACTTCAACCCACACCCGAACCCACCGGTGACATGAGTTCGGCCAGGTCGATCGTGAGTTCCGCGCTGGAGCAAGAGAAGGAAGTGACGCGGCAGATCAACGAGATCGCTGCGACGGCAGAAGCCAACAAGGACTTTGCGACGCGCAGTTTCATCAATTGGTTCATCGATGAGCAGGTGGAGGAAGTTTCCACAATGTCCGAATTGCTGGACCTCGTCGAACTTGCGGGCGACAGTCACTTGCTGCAAGTCGAGATGCGGGTGGCCAAGATGTTAGCCGCGCCGCATGGCAGCTAAGCGAATTCGGTTTCCCTGGCCGATAACGACGTACTTAACGCAATCCCCAAGGATGATTGTGTTGCCAATGCGCGTCCGCAATCCCGTCTGGTTTATGACCGTTCGACCGATTAGAATGGTGCCTCGAAGATAGTCAATACCCGTTGCGCCATCTGCGGTGTAGCGTTGTATTTGAACCACCAAACTGGGAGGGGGAAGAAGCGCTTTTTCCCAGTTTACATGAAAGCGAGGGGTGCCTTGTTCGGGCGTCAAATGATGGGCCGTTCTGCGGCGATGTTGTGTTTGCTGGTCGGCAGTACGGTATCAGCCGACGTGTTGCGCGTGGTCGAATGGAATATATCGACGTATTCGAGCGGGCGCGTCAGCGAATTTCAGACCGCAATCTACGGGAGCTTCGAGGGGCGATCGATGTCACCGGATGTCATTGTCGCGCAGGAACTTCTCTCATCCAGTGGCGTGACGAATTTTGTGAACATTCTCAATACGGCTCCGGGAAGTCCGGGTGACTGGGCGGCTGCCCCGTTTGTCAACGGACCCGATACGGACAACGCCTGTTTCTATCGCACAAGCAAAGTCGCGCTCGCAACGGAGTTGTCGGCGACCGGTATGACCATCGTGGCGAACGGTGGAGCCTCGCCAAACCATCCGCGCGACGTCAACCGTTACGACATCAAACTCGTCAACGATAGCACCGACACGTTTCGGATGGCCCTCTACAGTTCGCACATGAAAGCAAGCACCGGTGGATCAAATCAGGCCAGACGACTGTTGGAGGCACAACGCATTCGCGACGACGCCCAGGGCTTGCCAGCCGGATGGCACTTCGCTCTCTTCGGCGACTTCAACATCCGCAATTCGACTGAGGGCGCATATGTCGAGATGGTGGGTTCGCAGGGGAACAACAACGGGCGCTTCTTTGACCCGATCAAGACACCGGGCAGTTGGAACAATTCTGCGACGTATCGAATCGTACACACCCAAGACCCCACCGGTGCCGGTGGAATGGATGACCGTTTCGATCAGATCTTGCTGAGTGGTGGCTTGGTCGATGGCGTAGGTCCGGATTACATCGGCAATCCGAACATTGCGTATTCGACAACAACCTGGAACGATCCCAATCACAGTTATCGTTCGTGGGGCAACGACGGTACAACTTTCAATACGTCGATCAAGACCACTGGCAATACGATGGTTGGTCCGACCATCGCTCAAGCATTGAAGGACTCGGCGTTAAATGGCGGACACTTGCCTGTGTTTCTCGATATTCGCGTGCCTCCATGCGTAGGCGATATTGACTGCGATGGTGAGATCGATGGGACGGATATTGCCGGTTTTGCCGATTGCCTCGATGGTCCCGATGTGACACCAGATGCCTCGCCGAACTACTTGTTTGGCGAATGCCTTGATGCTTTCGATGCCGACGACGACGGTGACGTCGATTTGCAGGACTTCGACATATTCGCAAGTTTGCTGGCGAGCTAGTTGAGGCATGATCGGTAGGGCGGGCCGTGCCCACCGTACGCGCGCATCGTACCGCATATGCGAATTCAATCGCGCTACAGCAACGGCGATACCAGGCGGGCGAATCCCAGCACCATCGAGTCGCGAAACGAACAATCTTTGAAAGAACGCGGTTTAATGCGCTCAGCTTTGATTAGCAACCGATCGAAGTCCTGGCGAAGGTTCAACGCCAATTGGTCGTTATAGAGGACCGTCGTCACTTCTAGATTGATTCGAAAACTCCGCTGGTCCATGTTGGCTGATCCGACCATCCCCCACGAATCGTCGATGATGACGACTTTTGAATGTAACAACGCCTCGTGATACTCGTAGATCTCCACGCCCGATTCAATCAACTCTTCGTAGAAACTGCGACCGGCCCACAAGGTCAGCCAATGGTTTGAAAACGATGGGATCAATAGTTGCACGCGCAACCCACGGTAGGCCGCTGACTGTAGCGCCACGATCATGGTGGTGTCTGGCGCAAAATAGGGCGTGATGATCGATACACTTTCCTGAGAACCGCTGACCGACGACAAGAGCAAATGATGCATCGTGCGTGCGTGGCTGTCTGGCCCCGAAGCGATGACCTGCACCGTTTGATCACCATCGGCTTGCACGTCGGGAAAGCATTCGGAACTGACGAGTTTCTGCCGCGTGGCATAGTGCCAGTCTTCGACGAAAATTTCCTGAAGATGGTGAACGGCTGGCCCCTCGATACGCATGTGTGTGTCGCGCCAGGGGCCAAATTTGGCGAGGCGGCCGCGATACTCATCGCCGATGTTCTGACTGCCGGTGAATCCGACCTTACCATCAACGATGACGATCTTGCGGTGATTGCGAAGATTAACACGCCATCGCCCGCGCCAGGGGACGACCGGATCGAACAGGGAAAGCTCGATACCGCCTTCAAGAAACGAGCGGCGAAACGATCGCGGCCAATTCCAGCATCCGATGTAATCGACGAGCAACCGTACTTTCACACCTTCTTTGACTTTGCGGATCAGCAGATCGCGGAGCGACTTTCCGGTTTCGTCGGGCTGGAAGATGTAGTACTCAAGGTGAACTTGATGCTCGGCGGCTTCGATCGCTTCCATGATTGCGACGAAGTTTTCCTCGTCTTCGTGGTAGATCGCGACATCGTTTCCGGTGGTTGGTAGGTGTCCGCTCAGGCGGGTGGCAATTTCGATCAGCGGTTTGGCGCTGTGTTTCGATCCCCTTTGCCCATGATCGGATTCCAATTTTTCGATCGTCTGTGTCAGCAGCGGTTGGAGGCGCTTTCGATGTTTGCGCAGCTTCTGTCGCGTGCGTTCAATGCGAAGTTCACCGGCCATCATGAACAGGATGAGGCCCAAGACCGGAAGCAGAAGCAGCGTCAGAATCCACGCGAGCATCGACCGCGGTTCGTCCTGTCGCCGCAGAATCACCACAATCGCAGCCGCGACAAGAACAAAGTCGATCACCGACAGAATGGTTAGAAATGTGGTCCAGGTCATTCGATGCGTCTGCCTTCCGTGGGCCATTATAGGAGTGAATCGGGTATTGCAATGTGCATCTCATTCGTACGATGCCCACTGGACGGTGCGAAGGGCATCGTTACCATTTCGGGTTATGCCTATTGTCGCACGCAATATCGTTCTGAAACTCGATGAGCCCGAAGAAATTCTTCTCGAGCGGGTCGGAGCGCGCTTGGGCGTTTCTGCGTCGGATATCTTGCATCATGCGGTCTTGAAGCGATCGCTCGACGCACGCAAGCATGACGACATCAACTTTGTCTATACCGTTGAACTCACGCTCGTGGGCGGAAAGATGGCTGAGGATCGAAGCATCAAAAGACGCCACGGGAGGGGGGTTGAACGCATTGTCCCAAAGCCTCCAATTGCACCGGATTTCGGCGATAAGCCTCTTCGGCATCGTCCGGTGATCGTGGGATTCGGACCGGCAGGCATGTTCGCAGCCGTCCGTTTGGCGGAACTTGGATAC
Source organism: Alphaproteobacteria bacterium (assembly GCA_028285105.1). Lineage (GTDB taxonomy): Bacteria > Planctomycetota > Phycisphaerae > UBA1845 > UBA1845 > UBA1845. Next base: position 485,538 of record JANQQE010000024.1, on the reverse strand, counting down.
TGTCCCATCGTGCTGGAGCGCGGCCGGCCTGTGCGTGCCCGTCACAAAGACATCATGCAAAAGTTCTACCGCGAGCGGCAGTTCAATCCAGAATCGAATTTGCTTTACGGCGAAGGCGGTGCAGGAACGTACAGCGACGGCAAGGTTTATACGCGCGTAACCGACCCAGCCGTTCGCGAAGTGTTGGCGATCTTTGTGCGTTTCGGTGCGAATCCGGACTTGCTCATCGACGCGAAACCGCACATCGGCAGTGACCGATTGCCGACCATCTGCCGACGCATTCGCGAACACATCGAGGCATGTGGTGGAGAAGTACGATTTGAGAGTCGGCTGGATGAATTGAGCGTTTGCGATGGGCAGGTTCAAAGCGTCACAATGAACGGCGTGAGCGAACCTTGTGGACCGGTGCTATTGGGCATTGGGCATTCCGCGCGAGATACGTTTGAAATGTTGCAGCGAGTGGGTGTGCGGCTGGAGTCGCGACCGTTTCAATTTGGCGTGCGTATCGAACATCCGCAGGCGATGGTCAACCGTTGGCAGTACGGCGCGCAAGCCGAAAGTCCGCGCTTACCGACGGCAGACTATCAACTCGTTGCGAAGGGAGCGGCTGGTGCTTGTGGCGATGTCTACAGCTTTTGCATGTGTCCGGGTGGGATGATATTGCCGACGAACGAGTGCGATGGGTTGGTTGCGACGAATGGAGCGAGTCGTGCGTCGCGTTCCGGCGAATTTGCGAACAGCGGGTTCGTGGTGACGCTCGACCCAGCCACGTTTGGAAATGATCCACTGGCCGGATTGGATTTTCAAAGAAAGTGGGAACGCATGGCGTTTGAGGCGACCGGTGGTTCGTATGAAGTGCCATCGCAGCGATGTGCAGATTTTCTTTTCGGTAAAGCTTCGGATGGCCAACTGCGAACCAGCTATCCGCTGGGCGGTCAATGGTGCTCGATGGGGGATGTATTGCCCGATGTAATTCTCCACGCGCTCCAGAGAGCACTGCCCATTTTGGATCGAAAGATGCCTGGTTTTTCCGGAGCAGAAGGGCTTATCACCGCGCCGGAAAGTCGGGCCAGCGCTCCGGTACGAATCGTTCGGGATCGTCAATCTCGTCAATCGCTGTCGGCAGCCGATCTCTATCCGATAGGCGAGGGGGCTGGCTATGCTGGTGGCATAGTCAGTGCGGCGATCGATGGCATTCGTTCTGCCGACGCGATCGTCAAGCGCTTTCGACCGATACAAAAATAATTGCCATCCGCATCGACTAGATACGACTATCCAAGCACACCATTTACGACCCAAGCACTTCTTGCACAACACCGACGACTCGATCGTGAATCGCGCCGCTGGTTGCGATGACGCCGGAATTCTCGCTTAGAGTGGCGCCATTGGAAAAGTCGAGCGATTTGCCGTTGACGTCGGTGACGACACCGCCTGCTTCGGTGACGACGATCATGCCGGCCGCGTGATCCCAGATGCGTTCCTGGTAACCCGGGCGCGTGGGCAACCGCAGGTAAATGTCCGCATCGCCGCGTGCGACGACGGCGTACTTGCATTGGCTGTCAATGCGCACGGGATCGGAGGTGATGCCCAGTTTGTCTGTGACTTGGGCGCTCGACGAATGATCGCTGTGTCCGGATTCGACGGACTCGCAAACGATTGCGTCGGTTGAAGATTCGATTGCGCGAGTGTGGATCGCTGTAGTGTGACTGCCATCGAGTGATCGCATTCGTGTACCGTGACCCTTTGATGCCGCAAGTAGGCATCCGGTTGTTTCACCGCTTACACTGAGATTCGGGCAACCGAGTACGCCCGCAACGATTTCGCCATCTTCGATGAGCGCCAACGCGATGGCGTATTGTTCTTTGCGCAGAAAACCCTTCGTGCCGTCGATCGGATCGAGCGTCCAGAATCGTTCAGTCGCCCCACCCGCGTGAGATGCGCGATCGATTAGCCGGACGACCTCATTAGCGCCGATCATCGGTTCGACGGCAGTGACGCGCTCGATCACTTTTTGAATGATGGGCTTCGCAGCATCGGAATGCAGTTCGTCGGAACTCTCCTCACCCATCAGCGGGTCGTTTGAAAAAGCTTTTTGCAGGGCGAAACTGATGAGGGCTTGCACGCCATAGTCAGCCACCGTGACTGGCGATCGGTCCTGCTTTGCCAGAGCGTCCTGTGGTGCAAGTTCGGACTGCACATCGATCGCCAGACGAGCGGCTTGGGCGACGGCGGAGATGGCAAATTCCAGTTCCATTTGACGGTCCATTAATGACTCCAGATGCAATCCAAATGGGCGGCAAGTCGATCAAGTCAGGCATCATCGGGGGTTTGCCCGTCATTTCAATAGTACCGCTATTGATCGATGTGTGTGTCTCTAAATTTAGTGTTTGCAAATATTTATGCGTATTCGCCGTCGCAGGGCAACGGGTGTGTTAAGTTTATCGCACCCAGAATCACGGGGGTGAATTCGATGATCGCCGTCGCTATACTGGAACTGTCCGTGCAATGCGGGCAAGTCCGACGCTGCCGTGTCAGGGTCGGATAGGGAGAAGAATTCAGGAGAAGAGAGAGGCGATTCCATGCGCAGAAAATCTACCTTGACCGTTTTGGCTTCGCTGTTGGCGTGCGCGCCAATAGCCCTTGGCGGTGTGGACTTCAGCGAGTTCGTTGTCTTCGGTGACAGTCTGTCCGATAACGGAAACCTGTTTGCCTCAAACGGCGGAACGTTTCCAGCCAGTCCGCCTTACTTTGAAGGGCGTTTTTCAAACGGACCCGTTTGGGCAGAGGTTCTTGCCGATCAACTCGGCTTCGATTCGTCAACGTTTCAGGATTTTGCAGTTGGCGCGGCGACCACGCAGCAGGTGCTTGATAATCAAGTGACGCCATTTGTCGCTGGTGGTGGCGTAGACGCAACAGGGTTGTATGCACTCTGGGCGGGACCGGACGATTTTCTGGAATTGGAGATCGGCGGCGATCCTCAGGTTCTGATCGACGAAGCGGTTGCGAATATTTCGTCATCGATCGCTGCCCTCGCAGGCGCCGGCGCTGAGAACATCGTCGTCGGAAACATGCCCAATCTCGGAAGCACGCCGCTCGCAATCAGTGGCGGTTTTCCAATCGTTGTAGCTGCGACCGCACTCAGTAATTCGTTCAACTCGGCGCTGGATACCGAACTCGCCTTGTTGGAATCGAACCTCGGAATCGACTTGCTGTTGCTAGATGCGTTTGCGTTCGGTGAACAGCAGATTGCCGGTTCACCAGGCAATGGTCTGACCAACGTCGACACCGCGTTTCTTGATGCGACACCCTTGGGCCCGCTCGATCCGGATGAGTTTCTATTCTTTGACGATGTTCACCCAACCGCAGAAGCGCATCGCCGCCTTGCCGATTTTGCAATGAACGTTATTCCGGAACCGGCATCGATTGCATTGCTGGCAGGTGGGATGGTGTTCGCGCTTCGTCGAAAGCGCTAATCGTCCAGCTTGCGGATCACCAGCGTGTCGTTTTGACCGCCGAAACCGAAGCTGTTTGACAGGGCGGTCTTTGCGTCGGCTTTTCTGGGCTCATTGGGGATGTAATCCAGATCGCAATTCGGATCGGGCGTTTGGTAATTCATCGTGGGCGGCAAAATGCCGTCACGAAGGGCCAGCACGCACGTGATCAACTCCGTCGCGCCGGCGGCTGCGATGAGATGCCCCATCATACTCTTGATGCTGCTGACTGGCGGGGCAGACTTGGCATCGCCGAATAGGGTGCGGATGGCCAGCGTTTCGATCTTGTCGTTTTCTTCCGTGCTGGTGCCGTGGGCATTGATGTAATCGATGTCTGACGGTTGCAAACCGGCATCTTCAATCGCGAGTTTCATGGCTGCCACCGCGCCGCGCCCTTGATCGTGGATATCGGTGATGCGGAAGGCATCAGCCGTCGAACCGTAACCCACCACTTCGGCAAGGATGTTGGCTCCGCGTTCTTTGGCGTGTTCGTATTCTTCGAGAATAACGATTGCAGCCCCTTCACCCAGCACAAACCCATCGCGCGTGCGGTCGAATGGTCGCGATGCGGTTTCGACCGATTCGTTTCGTGTGGACAGCGCGGTGAGTCGGTTGAACCCCGTAACGCCCAATGGGTGGATCATGCTGTGGGCACCGCCGGAAATCATAACATCGGCATCGCCGCGTCGGATGATACTCGTTGCTTCGCCGATGGCCTGGGTGCTGGCTGCACAGGCGGTTAGCGTGTTGAAACTCGGGCCTTCTACCCCAAGCAAAACCGCAACATGACTGGCAGCGAGGTTCGGGTCCTGCTCCAACTCCATCATGTGGGTGAGTCGTTCGCGGGCGACTTCGGCCCATTTGAAAGAGTTGAGACTGCCACCATCTTCCGATTCCCAACCACCAATTGCCGCGGCTGCGACGCTTTCAAAATCCAACGGTCCTTCACCGCCACCGAGGTACACACCGACGCGTGTTTTGTCGAGCGCCATGGCACTGTCCATGCCAGCGTTTTGCCATGCGTTCTTTGCGGCGACCAATGCGAACTTGGAATTCAGGCTGGCGGTTTCGTGGCGCTTGGCTAACTCGTCACCAAGCATCGCCGCAAAGTCAAAATCCTTGACTTGCGACGAGAACTGCGACGGAAACGTGGACGCATCGAAGTGGGATGTTTTCTCCACACCGCTGTCGCCAGCTTGCAGTCGCTTCCAGACGGATTCTATTTCGTGCCCCAGCGGAGTCACCCAGCCTATACCGGTAATAACCGTGCGTCGCAATGAACGGGGTTGGTTGCTCATGCTTCATACCTCCGCAAGACGACGGCAGCGGTCTGTGCTCCGCTTAGTGAATATGCATGACTGACAGCCATATCGATACGAGCGTCGATCGGGTCGTTCTCTGCGAACTGAAGCAATCCATCGGTCTGATTCGATTGGGCGTTCTTCGACGGCGGAATGGTGTTGTGGTGCATGGCCATCGCAGTGGCGGTCAGGTCGATCGAACCGCAGCCAGCCCCACCCATGCCGACGGAACCTTTGTTGGCCATCGCGGGGATGTTCTTTCGATCGCCAAACGCAGTTTGAATACCCGCAAGTTCGGAAGAATCGTATCCGCAGATGCCGGTGCCCATCCCGCATAGTAAATCAACTTGATCGGGCGTCGCATCGGCATCGGCGAGTGCGTTTTTGATGGCCAACGAAATTGCACGGCCCGACGGGTCGGGTTCATGCCAACTGGTGATCTTGGTGGCTGCACCGAACCCGGCTACTTCACAGTAGATGCGTGCGCCGCGGGCTTTTGCCGACTCCAGTTCTTCCAGGATCAACAAGCCCCCGCCCTCGCCAGACACCATGCCATCGGTATCGCTTGAGAAAGGCTTGCACGCGGATTCGGGTGTGTCGTCGTGTCCGCTGACGATGCGTCCCATGACCTGCTGCCGCATCGCGCTCATCGGATTCATTTTGCTCTCAGCCCCACCGCAGATGCAGACATCGGCCGCTCCACGAGCGATGGTGCGATAGCCTTCGCCGATCGCCAGATGGCTGCTGGCTTCACCGCAGGTAATCGTGTTTGAGGGGGCTTGAGCGTCGTGAACGATCGTCACATGGCAACCCAGCATGTTGGGCAGAAACTTAAGCAACCAAAGCGGCGTCAGCGTGGTCATGCCTTCCTGACCCCACTGTTTGAAATCGAATTCGAGCGTGTCGTGATTGCCGCTGGTTTGCAGCGAGCCCGCGAGTTCCTGAATGTCGGCACAGATCAAACCCGCGCCGATGTTCGCACCGAAGCGGGTGGGGCAGATTGTGACCGGCCCTTCCGATTCGCCGCGATCGATGATGCACTTGGTTACGAGCGAAGCGTCCTTGACGGCTTCATATGCACAGGCAACGGCGAGTTCGATGTCGCGGGCCATTACCTTGACGCTCTTGCGGTAATTCTTGGGAATGTAGTCGCGTGTCTTGAATTCGGGGACTTCGGCACCGAGGACGGACTCGAACCCGCCCGGGTCGTAGGCTTCAATCTTGCGGATGCCACTCTTGCCGCCGATCAAGCCGTCCCATAGCGATTCGACACCGATGCCGAATGGCGTCGCGACGCCACAACCTGTGATGACAACTCGTCTTTCCTTGGCCATGAACCGGTCCCTATTTTCCACCGGCCTCTATTTACCCACCAGCCCCTGTTTTCAACCGGTACTTTCGTTGGCTGAATCGATGCGGTAGTTGTCTAGAAGGCTCATAAACTGATCGTTGAATACGAAGTTATGTTCAGGGAGATTCAGGTCTTTTGAGGCCTGATCCGCGTGCGAAAACATCAGGGATATGTTACCGATTTCAGTATCATTTCGATAGACCGTCCCCTGAATAGTGGCGGCGGCTTCCTCGATGATTTCGACCTCAGCCTCGTAGGCGACCTGATCGCCCGGAACGCAATAGTCGGAAAACTGGGCTTTTCGGATTTTGGCGAGGATGACCTTTTCGCGAAAGTCGCAGGCCTCGCCCACGAGGATGCCGGCTGTCTGGGCCATCCCCTCGATCATGAGGCTGGGGGGAAGCACCGGGTACCCGGGAAAATGGTCGTGGAGATGCTCTTCGGCGAGGGTGACATTTTTGACGGCCCGGGCGCGTTTCTTCGATTCAAAATTTGTAAATGCGTCAATCCAAATCCAGCGCATCGCCGAGTCACCGCATATCTGAGTTTAGGGTCGAAAAAAACTACTTGGCGGATTGTAGCAAGCGCCGCGTCAAAAGCACGCGCTGGCAAAATACACGCAGGGCGCAGCGAATCATTCACCCCAATATCGACACAGAATAAATCTATGCGGCCAGTTTCAATTCGACATATTTAACGATCGTGCCAACGGTGAAGAGGTCGGGCATGCGCGAGACGTCGGGGTTGTCGTCGAGGCTGCTGAGGTCGGCATGGGGCATGGCCTCTTTGAGTTTGGCGATGCCGAGTTCGGTCAGGTTACCGCCTTCGACGTATTCCGGGTTTTGCAGCAAGTCGACCTGAAAGAGTTCGCCGCTTGGGATCTTGATCGAGAAGTCCTTTTCAAGGCGAAAGACGATATCCAGAAAGTCGATGCTCTCGGCTCCCAAGTCGTTGGTCAGGGTGGCTGTCTCGCTGACTTCGTCGTCGTCCACACCCAGCGCTTCAACCAACACATCTTTGACTCGGTTGAATATCTCGTCACGGCTTAAAGCCATCGTCGCTTACCTCCTGCTACCTTCTACGCCTGCATCATCTGTGATGGCATCTCGTCCCTTAAGATGCCCTTCAAAATCGATCGTGCAACACATTGCGCTGCGACCTCTTTAAGCTTGTTGCAAGGTCGCGCCGACGGGTGCATCATACAGTATCTTAAAATGCTCACGAGTCCGCTGGATGATTTTGGAATCCAGTTCCGCGAACTCGGAATTCTTGTCGGAGAGGTTGAGGTGGCGTAGTGAGAAACGGCCTTTGACCACTTCCGTACCGTCGCAATACCCCACACCCGCAAAATCACTTTCGTCCTGCGCCAATCGACGACAAGTTACCTGGGTATTTAATATGTGCCCAGGCTTCAAGAAGCTCTTGTATGTAACGTTTTTTGCCTCGGCCAGCAAGATCATGCTATGGGCGAAGTCTTCGCTCGCACGGACCAGCCACGCTGCCGCCTCAGCCAGCGATTCCAACATGAAGACACCTGGCAAGATCGGAAACGAGGGAAAATGGTCGGCAAGGTATTCTTCGGAGAGCGATACGGCTTTGATGGCATGAATGTGCTTGCCGGCTTCCAACTCCGTGATTCGATCAACCAGGCAGAATTTCACAGCGAGTTTGTAACCTCAAGATTCGTATGGGTTTGCGGATCTAAAATCCAATCGTCCGATCGCGCGGGCGACCTGCGGGCAGTCTAACGCAGGAATTCTGCAAACGCCAGCATGGAAGCACGTGGGTTCGCGCAGCTTGAGTGTGTCGCGGGCGAGCCTATCAAAAGTGAACTCGCGATGCGAAACGCCAGCCTTTTTATGAACCGAGACCGTCAAAGCCCGAACCAGCCCAGTCCCAGCCACCCGAAAGCCCGCCACGCAGCTTCTTATTTTTCTTCTTGGGCGGGCCCGATTTTCCGGTGTCCAACGACAGCGGTGCCGACGCAGCCTCTGCCGGTTTGAGCGACAGGCCAATGCGACGGGTCTTTTCATCGACGCGAAGCACCCTGGCTTTGACTTCCTGACCGACCTTCAAAACTTCACCGCAGTTTTTGATGCGTTTTTCGGAAAGCTCAGATATGTGAGCCATCCCCTCGACACCGGGGGCGATTTCGATGAACGCACCGAAGTCGGCGAGTCGGGTGACCTTGCCATTGACTTCGGTTTCGGGAGTGTAGCTTTCGATGACGCCCGCCCACGGATCGGGTTGGGCTTTCTTCATGCTCAGTGAAATGCGCTGCCGCTTCGGTTCGACTTTCAGGACCGATACGTCCACGACTTGTCCGACTTCGACAACTTCCTTGGGGCTGCCAATTCGGTTCCAGGCCATTTCGCTGACGGGAATCAAACCATCAATGCCTTCTTCGAGTTGGGCAAACGCACCGAAATCGGCAAGCCGCACGATGCGAACCTTGTGGGTCGAATCGACCGGGAAACGATCGGCGACGCCTTCCCATGGATCGGGCTGGGTTTGCTTGAGGCCGAGCGAAATCCGCTGCTTTGCACCTTCTCCCTGAATCTTGAGGACTTTGACTTCGACGACGTCGCCCGGGTTAACGACTTCGGACGGTTTCTTGATTTGCTTGTAGCTCATCTCGCTGATGTGGATGAGGCCATCGACCCCGCCGAGATCCACAAACGCACCAAAATCGGTGAGGTTACCGACGACGCCTTTGCGAACCTGTCCGACTTCGAGGTCTTTGATGAGTTCCTCGCGCTTGGCTTTGCGTTCCTTGTCGAGAACCTTTCGGCGACTTACGGTGAGGTTCTTTCCGCGTCGGTCGATTTCGACGACTTCGCAGCGGACATTTTCGCCGAGGAAAATGGAGATATCTTTGACGTGCATCACATCCACCTGCGATGCAGGCATGAAGGCCGTAACCCCTTTGAGCTTGACTTCCAGCCCACCGCGATTGAGGCCAATGATGCGGCCTTCGACGATGTCGCCGGGTTTGAGAAGCTCCCATTCAACGCTTCGGGGGGCGCCCTTGCGCGACAGAATGATCAGATCGGATTCACGATCGTGGCGGTCGATATAGACTTCGATCGGTTCGCCGACTGCGATGACTTCGTCGGGCTTGAACTGTGCTTTGCTGAGAACGCCCTGGGTCTTGCCGCCAATGTCAACAAAAACGTCGTCGCCATGAATTGAAACGATGCGTCCCATTTGCAGACCTGAGGGGCCACCCGTGTCGGCGTCATTGGAATCGGGAGTCGATCCGCCGGCGGTGATTGCGGCCATCTCTTCTGCCGACATCGCCGACATGGCGGCTTCTACTTCGCGGTTGATCGCATCATCCGTATTGGACTTGCTTTCAAGATTATCCGATTCGCTCATGACTGCCCCTTTGCTGCTGCAACGAATGAAACATTGTCATCGAATGCGACGTTGTTTCGATGACGCCATTTGTCCCGAACACGGTCAACGATTGACGTGCCATTGCAACATTTGAGAAACCTATTGATTGGGTTTTGTGTTTAGTGTTATAGGCTTAGCGACTCAATGAGTCGTGAAGTTCTCGATATGGGTGCATCGGTACGGCTTGGATGAAGGTTGAAAGATCCATGCCCGCAAACGCTTTCAGCGGTGCCACTCTGACCGCTCCGTCCCTGGGCGATCGATACAACACGAGCAATTGAAATAACACATGCGATCGAAACAAAATCCTGTCCATGGAATGCCTGACAATGTACGAACCACCCCCGAAATGTCAACCGCAGTCTGCCCCCTTCGCAACACAGAATTAATCTTCCCTTATCTCAAATCAGTTCTGAGTATTCGTAAACCGCTTCTTTGCGGTTGCCGCGGCGCATGCCGTGCCAAAGCTACAATATGAACGGGCCGGAATCGCCGATTTCGTTTGTAGCTGCCGGTCAGTTTCGACGCTCAACGAATTGGCTTCCAAATCGTCTGAGGGCGTAAAATTGTCGGAAGCCCCAACATTGCGAATTAGCGTACCGACCGAATCCTGAAATCCGACAGCAAAAGTTCCGTCGTGAAGCGGTGCCCGGTGAAACGTCTGGGCCTCGAGCATTTGAATCAAGTCGGCGGACGTGTCCATGATCTCGGTTGGGTCGGCTGTGTGGTGCAATCCCAGAAGGTGACCGACTTCGTGACTGGCGACATTGGCGACTACGTCGATCCATTGCTGTGTGGTTGGCGACGCGACGGTGAATAGGTCAAACGATTCGACAAAGATGATCGCGTCCTGCCCGTCGTACTGGTTAAAGGTATCTATGTTGTCCGAGAGGCCGAGCAGTCCCGGATCTTCGCTACCGAAATAGATCGTCGTATGCGGTGTGTTGGGCCGCGGTTGCCAAGCCGACGACATTACCGTGACGCCGAACCGAGCGAAATCTTGTTGGACACGCCAGCTCACGCCCTCGCGAATGGTCTGCGTTTCGGCTTCAAGTGCGGGGTCGATGGCCGATGCGTCGAACGTCGGCACATGGACCGGATTCCTTCGGCCGATGACGACATTGTTCTGACCGTCGAAATCGAGATAGATAATCTGAGGCGTTGGCAACTCCGGAGGGTTTTCGACGGAGCGCGAGACGAAGAGATTCATCTCCCCAACCGATTCTGCGCGCGGACTCGAAGCGATCGCGACAAAGCAATCCTGACTGTAGGCCCGCACCTTGAAATCCAGCTGCGCATCGATCTGACGGTCGTAGTAGTGGCGATCGTCGTTGTAATGCATCCAGTTCATGTTGGCATCGAAGACCGCAACCACAGGATCGAGGCGGCTTGTTGAAATCGGGATGGCTTGAATAGCGATGCGTTCGCCCGGAACGACGTCACCGATGTTGTAAATCAGAACGTCGTCGGGCGAATCGACCGACATGAACACGCGCACGCCTTCACGGTCTTCCACGTTGAGGCGAGCGGCAGGTCCAAAGGGCCCCGGTTCGGTTGGAAGTTCCCACTTGTCCGTCTCGAACCACTGGGTCACGTCGATGGGCCGCGTCGCCGGATCATCCTGACCCATGAGTCGCGCGACGACGTCCGAACCGCAACCGCCCATGCACGCGAAAGCCGCAATGCAAGTCCACCGATAAGCAATGACCACGAGTTGTCTGTTGTGTCGCACGGAACCGCCCTCGAATCGCTGAGGGTCGCGCCGAGGCTAAAAGCCCGGATGCGTAAACCCATCTGCGCTTCGAGTTTCAAATTCAATTCGGGTGCAGGCGAACGGGTGTCAGATCGGTTTGCAGTGGCGGATAAATGACATTGGCAAAATGGGATGAGAGCATTTTTATCGGGCAGTGCGGAGCGCGTTTGCTATCGTTGAATACGTGATTTGTCTATGGATTGAATCGGAAAAACTCAGTCCAGATCGCGACGTGTTTCACGTGTCTTTTTGATTGACGGGAATCCGCACCCAGACGCGCGCGCCACCTTCGTCGCGATTTTCGCCGCCGAGTTCGCCGCCGTGAGCTTCTGCGACCCGGCGCACGACGACCAGCCCCAAACCGGCAGAATCCGGACGACGTGGGTGCGATTCGGTGAGTTCGAGAAGAATCTTTCCGTCGGCTTCCGGAAATCCCGGGCCATCGTCGAGCACCAAAAGTTTGATGTGTTCGCCTTCAAGTTGTGCCGACAGCGTGACTTCGCTCCGGGCGAAATGGATGGCGTTTCGGGTCAGGTTTTCCAACGCCCGCATCAAACGCCTGCCGTCTGCACGAACGGTTGGAAGTGCGGGGCTTACATCGGATTTCAGCTCAATGCCAGATTCCTGGGCCATTGGCCGCATTCCGCGTGTCGTCTGGCGTATGAGTTCGCCAGGCGGAACCGGTTCGAGGTTGAGTCTTTCGTGTGCGTCCAAACGGGCAAGCTCGAATAAGTCTTCAACAAGCATCTGCATGCGCTGACGGTCGTGGCGGGCTGCGTTGACCATTTCTAGAACGGCTTCACGCGAGATTGGCTTTTCAGTCACCAACAATCGATCGCGGGCGCGTTCCAGGCATGCCGAAAGCGCGGTTAGCGGCGTGCGCAAATCGTGCGAGACCTGAGCGATCCAATCGCGTCTTTGCTTGTCTCTTTCCTCGAGGCTGGCTACCAGTTCTTCGATGCGCCCGCGCATGGTGTTCAGTGCCGTTGCCAGCAGCGCAATCTCATCTTCGCCCGACACGTCAAACGGCCCGGGCAGATCGACGAGTTCGGATTGGCTGCGAAGGGGCGTGGCGGCGTCGGTTGCAAGATCGGAAAGCCTTCTTGTCACAAAGTTGACGAGAAGCACCGATGTCAAGCCTGCGATGAGACTGGCGGCCAACAATCGAAGCACCAGGTTGACTGGAACGATGCCCCAAATCCTGGACTCGGTGGATGCCACCTGAAAGTCAAAATAGATGAGGACGAATGTACCAATGTGTCTTCCCTCGATAGCCAGTCGTGTCCAGGTCGATCCGGCTTGCGGTGCGTCAGGACCGAGGTCAACGGTGCAATACGCCGCCGAACTGCACAGTGGCCAGGTCTCACCGACACTGACGTACGTTTGGGCGGCGCTACCCGTCGTCAGGATTTGATCGTCCGGATCGAGCCAGACGTAGGTCTCGGCCACTGCGAGGAAAGTTTCCAATACTTTTTCGGCTTCTTCGGTGGGGACGTATTGGCGTTGTTCGTTGAGCGTGAGATTGTCGGTCAGGTACCGAGCGAACGGAGTCGATGCCAATCGCGTCGAAGGATCGTTCTGTTCAATGGCAGCCACATCGGCGAAGTGAACGAGAATCGACGTGAGAAACATCAGCGAGAACATCGCCAGACCCAGGACGAAAGCAAGACGAACACTGATGCGTCGCGTCAGGCGAACGCGGGTGGCTTTTCGTGGCGGTGGGGCAACGTTTGCGGTTGGTTTCGGTCTTGCTGGATATTGGCCACTCGTCACGATTCTTCCTGGAATCGATAACCGACACCCCAAACGGTTTCGACATAGCGCGGGTCGGATGGGTCTTTCTCGATCTTGCTGCGCAAACGGGCGATATGCAAGTCAACGGTGCGTGCATCGCCGTCAAACGTTTTTCCCCAGACGCGCTCGATAAGTTGATCGCGTGTCCACGCTCTGCCGGGGTTGCTCATCATAAAATGCAGCAGATCGAATTCGCGCGGTTTCAGTTCAAGGCGCTGCTCGTCACGACCCACCGTTCGCGCCTGCGGATCGAGCCACAACGAATCGGCACGTAGCATGCCCGTTGACGACTTGCCACCACTGCGACGAAACAGCCCGCGAATTCTTGCGACCAGTTCGGGCATGTGGAACGGTTTGACCACATAGTCGTCGGCACCCACATCGAGTCCGCGGACGCGTTGTTCCGGTGCGTCGCGCGCAGTCAACAGGATGATCGGAATGTCGCTACCGCTCGAACGCATGGCTCGACACAAATCCAAGCCGTCACCGTCGGGAAGTCCGAGATCCAACAATATCAGATCGACGCCCGATTGAACTTTCTCCTGCGATTCGGCAAGAGTCGCAGCCACGCTGACCGTAAAGCCAGCCGCTTGAAGCGAATCGAAAACCTCAAGGCGAATTCTTTCGTCATCTTCGACGAGCAGGATTTTCTTGGAATCAGCCGATGCGTTCATGGTGTTGCACTCTTTGACTACTGTTTCCCCGATTAAGACGATGCGCAATTTCCTGACAGACATGTGCCTGGCAGAATCGAATTCCGATCTTTGGTATATCAACGACGCGGCTGCGTCATCACTTGCGTTGAATCGAAGCGTACGCTTTCGAGTCGCACACACCCCTGCAAAGACGCCCACACATCATCCGATTGCACTATGATTAGCGCGAATGGTCTCCGCGTCAATGAATTCTGCTGAACCGTTGCGATTATACCCAATCCGGATATCGAAATTTCAGTGGAATCGCAGGTAGTTCTTGCGAGTCGCGATGTGGGCGTTTCTTTAGTTCGCCGTATTCCAGTTCGCAAGGGGAATCTCGACCCGTTCTGCATCGGCAAAATCGGTATCGTTCAGGGCAACTCGGAGGGCGCCAGATTCTTCGGCGAGCGATGTTTTTATGTACCCGAGTGCGAGGATCGAATCGAGTGCAACCGAGTGGCATGCCGACGTGACCCGCCCGACTTGCTTCGTGTCGGCGAACACCCAGCAATCTTTCGCCGGAAGCTGATGGCCGGAGATTTTCAATCCGACCAGACTGCGGGCCATGCTGTTGCGGCTGCGCATGCGCTCGATGACCTCCTGGCCGAGATAGCATCCTTTGACATAACTGATACCACGTTCGACTTGCAACGTCTCTGGCGGGATGACTTCGGAATCGATATCGTCTACCGAGTTGGGGATACCGGCTTCGATGCGGATGATGTTGAAGAGTTGGTCGTCTACTTCAACCATGCCCAGATCGTTTGAAGTTGATTTAATCTTCGACTGCACATCGTCCACTGCGTCGGCTTGCACGTACAGCGTCGCCAGCACCACAGGACCAAGATTCCCTTTGACGATACCGACATCATGCCCATCGATTTGAGCAGCTGAATGTTGCAGGTCTGCATAGGCGGCGAAGTTGTTGCCGAATCCGAGTGCTTCGACGCAGCGCGGCGTCGATGGGCCAAGCATGTCGAATCGCACCCACGACTCCGTGACGTTATCCAACTCGACATCTTCGATGACGCGGTACTTGCCCAGATGTGCGATCGATTCGTCAGCCCAGCGTTCGTCCAGATCGATCCAAAGGCGATCTTCAAGCACCAGGCAGTTGAGGTCGCACACGGTTCGTCCCTGAACGGTGATGGCAAACGCATAGTTTCCGTCGCCCGGTTGCAGCGTACTCATCGCGTTGGTGGTGAGATTGTGCAACCACGACAGGCGGTCTGCGCCGGTGACTTCATAGAGCCGGCGCTGGGTGTTTTGAAAGAAACCACCGTTGGTTTGAACCGTTTTGTATGATGCGTCGATAGTGTCGTTCATGTAAACGAATATACAACAGCCAGCCCGAAAGGGCGACATCGCGCTTTACCGTAGTTCCCGCGCACGCGGGAATCCAGTATCGCAGGTGAAGGCTTCGCAGGTCTCTTCTTCACATGCGGTCGCAACGGACGCTACGCGGCTGGTAACGCTTCATTGGCAGAGGTGACGCATTCGCCTGGATTTCCGCTTCCACGGAAATGACGACAACATGACCAATGGCGATGTCCGGGCTAATCATGGAATCCCGCCTGCGCGGGAATGACTTGCTCGGCATGCATTACTTTGCCGAATGCTTCGACAGGAATCCGACGCTTGATGTGAAAAGTTGCTGCGTGAGTTGCGGTTGATCTTGTTCCAGTTCTTCGGCTTCGATGTCGCCAAGGTTGGCCAGACACATTGGGCAGTTGACGATATCCAGATGAAACTGCGTATATGAATGCCAAGGGTCTTCCAGCACCCCGAGCGAATATGAACCGAGGGTGCTGCGTTTCAGGCAAGTGAGACGATGCTGTCGCCAGACGCGGGCGACGGTGATCTCGGCGTGTTCATCGGTGAATTGCTCGGTATTGCACACGCCGTCGTCGTCGAGAAACGATTTGAGTTTGGCGATCGCCCGAAACTTGATGCCTGCGATTTGTTTTTGGTCCATCTCCAGCAATTCTGAAACGTCCAGATTGCGCTTGCCGGCAAAGAAGATCAACTCGATGACCTGCAAATCTGCAAACGCAGAACGGTCACGATATTCGTGAATCAGCCGGCGCATCAGCTCTGCAAGCTGCTTCGACATCGCCGCGTTTTCTTCCACCGCAGCCGCCGCCTGAGAGGGGGTTTCTTCATTGGATGGCAAAATGCGGTCCCACCAGTCCTCATCTTCGGAATCGACGTTGAGCGGGACGATCTTTCGACTTCGCAAGCGATCGACGAGCTTGTAGCGCAGGATCGTGAAGAGGTACGTTTCGAGCGATCGCGAGGCGTCGAAGTTGGGCAGCGAGTTGAGGAATCCGATGAACGTTTCCTGAACAAGATCTTCCGAATCGGACAGGCTTGCCGTCCGCGATCGGGCGAATGCCAGCAGGCGACCATGAAACCGATCGATCAACTGTCGCCACGACGATTCGTTTCCGTCGCGGATTTCGTCGATGAGGTAGCGATCGGCCTGGCCGGGGTCCACTAGAATTCCCTTCGATACATATCAGATCAATGGAGTTGAGGCGTGCCCCATCCTACTGCCTACATCGCATTTCTGCCAAGGAGAGCTTCGTCGATCTTCGTGCGATATTGTCCGGAATTCGCCGCGATTGGATGCTTATGTTGAACGATGTGCAGCATTGGTGCGAACCGGTCGAAATCTTAACGAAATCGCCTGGCGCCAAGCTGCTTGTTGGCTGCATCGATGGCGCTTTGCAAAAGCACTGCCACCGTGACCGGGCCCACTCCGCCGGGAACAGGCGTCATCACCGATGCCTTCTGTGAGACTTCGTCAAACAACACATCTCCCACGACGCGGGCGGGCAGGCCCTTCGAAACGTCAGCCGGCACCGAGTTGATACCGACATCGATCACCACCGCGCCTTGCTTGACGTATTCGCCCGTAATCATTTCCGGTACGCCAGCCGCCGCGACGAGAATGTCTGCCGACCGGGTGTGGCTTACAAGGTCGTCGGTGTACTTGTTGCAGGTGACGACGGTGGCTTCCTCGGCGATGAGCGCGAGGGCGATCGGTTTGCCAACGATATTGCCCTGTCCGACGACGGTGACGTGCTTACCGAGCAGGTCGATGTTCGCTTCCTTGAGAATCGTCAGGACGGCAAGCGCTGTACAAGGCGCGTTGATCGGCGTGCCATAAAACATCAAACCGATGTTCGACGGATTCACGCCTTCAATATCCTTATATGGGTCGATTGCGTATTGGGCTGCCGGCGCGTCCAGATGATCGGGCAATGGCAGGTTCAGCAGAATACCCGTTACTTCCGGGTCCTTGTTCAGCTTGTCGATATGGGCCAAAAGGTCGTCGTCCGTCGCGTCATCGGGGAGCGTGTGCAGCCGATAGTCGATACCGATTTGCTTGGATTGCTTCTCCTGCGAGCGGGCATAGAGGATGCCGGATTGGGGCGTACCGACGATGACGGCATCCAGGCAAACG
Source organism: Alphaproteobacteria bacterium (assembly GCA_028285105.1). Classification (GTDB taxonomy): domain Bacteria; phylum Planctomycetota; class Phycisphaerae; order UBA1845; family UBA1845; genus UBA1845. The sequence continues at coordinate 468,285 of JANQQE010000024.1, read as the reverse complement.
TTGACGCCCTTGTCGGCGAGTACGCGCACGTTGGCTTCGTTCCGCTTGCGGATGGCGGCTGACAGTGCTTTGCCTTGGATGACTGTTGCGGGCATGACCAGTCCTTCGTTCGAATGTTTACGACTTACGTCTTCAAGTTACTTATCGACCGATCAAGCGTCCAATGGGCTGAAATATACTTCGGATCACATCCTGCCTGTATCGCGGTTGATTCCAAATGTAGACAGCCGCGATCACGACGCCAATCGTGCAACAGGTGAGCAGAGTTCGTTTGATGGTGCGAATCCTGCTGGCGAAACGGCCCGCCAACATTGGGTCGCCCGACTGTGCTGTCAGAAACGCCATCCGCGATGCGATGCTCGAATGCCGCCAACTTGGTTCTTCCGGTGGGATACCGTTGAGGATTGCCACCTTGCGAAGTGCCCCGACAAATACCCGCGCCCCCGTCGCACAAACGCCTTTGCCACGCGGGGTAGGCGAATCGGATTCATTGTGGACGGCGCAGGCATTCGGGCAATCGCCGGCGCTTTCGTGGGGCGATGCGCACCACGCGCCGTAGACGTCGGCTTGTCTTTCGAATCGCCTCGATATCCAGCCGAAACAGATGCCCCAAAGCGGTACGAGCGAGCCCATGCCGATGAATTGAATCGTGTCGCGGTTTAGGTCCCATACCGGTCTCATGCCCGTGGACATGCGGGTGAGGAATTCCATCACGCCCGAAACGATCAACATGCTGGCAAATGCGAAGAGCAGAAAGAATGGGATGTGGTGGTGATAAATGTGACCGGCTTCATGACCGAACACCGACTCGATTTCTTCGTCGTTCATTTTTTCGATCAGCGTGTCGGAGAGCAGAATGTAGCGAAGCTGTGGGAACAGGCCCATGACAGCCGCATTCACCATTTGCCCATCGCTGTTCCAGACGAGTATGTCGCGAACCCGCAGGTCGATTCGTTCGCAGAGGGCTTCCAGTTTATGTCGCAACGGTCCGGGTGGAAGCGATTTGGTGGACCAGATGTATCGCAGCAACAGCGGTGACAGGATGAATAGAATCGTCGCGGTCAGGCCCAGGATGGCCTCGGGTGCCCACGGCGAACCGGTGTGCTTGACGAACCAGGCGCGATTTTCATGGGTGGCTGCGTAGGCGAAGACGATGAACGTCAGCGGGATGGCCACAATGAGCAATTGGTGGCGGACATTGAAGAGGACGTATTCCAAACGCGTCGAAGTGCTGCCGAGGAAACCGGCATCGCGGCTTGCTTTTTCGACCGGATGGATGACCCACCAAAGCCCAATCAACCCGACCATGTATGGCAGGAGCAAGCACATTTGCGGCAGGCCCGAGAGTACGGAGATGTACGTCTGACTCATGAGGATTTGGGGGCAGGCTGTAAAGAACAGCGTACCAGCCAGCCCAGCAAGCATGATCAGCCGCAGCAGTCCGGTTTGGCGGTGAAAAGCGTTTAATGCTGCGGACACCCGGCTGCCCTTGGTCCGAAGTCGGATTTGCGTGCGTTTACTTAGCAGCTGGCCAAGAAACACACATGTTACAGGAACTGCCCATGCGAGAATTGGGCACCACACGGGGTGGGTTAGCCAAAGATCGCGGGGCGGCGTTTCGGGCCACCAAAGCAACATGGCAAAAGCGACGATGATCTGTAGATGCATGATAAGAAAGGGGTTAAGCCCTTTAGCCATTGAGAGTCATCGGGATACGGTTAAGCGATGCTGCGAATGTTTTCTTTCGGGGCAGGTGCTTTACCGCCCTTGTGGCCTGTTGGTATCATGCTCAACCGTCCATCTTTAGATGGGTATTTATCTTACGTTGAGGGATTGAACAAGACGTCTCATTTGCGGAAACGCAAGAAGAGGAAGAATCGGCCATGATACGTGAAAACTTAAGACTCACGATTTTAGGCGTGCTGCTGATCACCGTGTCCGTCCATGCTCAGGTGGAAACAGAGGGCGAGGTTCCGGTTGCAGAAGTAACTCCCGGCGCCGGAGTGGTTCCCGATAAACCCATTGTTCCGGAAGAGATTGCAGAATCTGCCGGTCTGAAGCCAACAGCCAAACCTTCACCCAATCGTGCCCGTCAGATCGGAATGATCAAACAATTCGAGAATGAGATTACGCGCGTTCTTGAAATGGATGAAGATCAGGCGACCGAGGTCAATGAAATCTTCAAGGATTTTATTGAAGGTTTGAGCGAAGAAGCGGAAGACCGCCGAGAAGCCCGTCGCGAAAACGCGGAGATCATTCGCGAACTAGTCGATGAAATGCGCGAAGCCCAGCGCGAGCGCGACATGGAAACCGTGCGTGAGATTCGTGAAGAAATCAGCGAACTGCGTGGCGAACATGCCCGAGGCAAGGAATCAATCGAAACAGAGGATTTTTTTGAGCAGATTCGTGAAGTGCTTACGGAAGATCAGATCGAGAATTTTGATCCGCTGGCTGACCGTTTGAGCAAGCGTCTGGCTGGACCTCAGAAGCCGGCGCAATCGAAAATACGGGTTTTCCAAAAGGCAACCAACTCGATGAACTTGCCCGCTGACCAGCTTGCCACCATTCGACAGCTACTTGCTGAATTCTCAAGAGAGAATCGCAATGTCCGTGGGCCGGAGGCTGAGGAGGCGGAAGCCGAACTGTTCGAATCGATTCTGGAGGAACTTGACGACGATCAGGCATCGGAATTCGTTCAAAAGGTCGACGAATTTGAAATGATGCAGAAACGCGGGCGCGGTGATCGTCGAGCCAATCGGAAGCGCAGAGCGGAGGCCCGTGAAATGGCAGATGCCTCTGACGAGCAGCATGGTGAAGAACCCGATGAGGTCGAAGTTGAAGAAGCGCAAGAAGAGTCAGCAGATGAGGATCAGGAAGAGGTTGAAGACTTTTAGCAGTTTTGATTCATCGCGAACGCAGCAATCGAATTAGCATTTGAGAATTCATGAGCGGGCTGTCTTTTCTAGGAAAGGGCAGCCCCTTTGCACATCTCAGCCAGCTCGCGGACCTGTTTGGCGAGATTGCTCGATGGCGATGCTTTGGAGTCCGAATCGGGATCGGTGTCGGCCTTTCTCGCGCTTTCGATCATCGAGCGAATCTCGTCCAGCGAACGGCGGTTGCGCTTGAGGGCTTGATCGAACGATTTTGAAGTCGTCTTGCGTCGCGTGCCTTCTCCTGATGGGGCTGAACCACTGCCGGATGATTCGCTTCCACTTCTCTGCGTCAGACGCATAGCTCTGCTTTCAAGGTTATCAAAGACATTTCTCAGCGAGATGGTCAAACGGCCCGTGCGAGCCGTCTGCTCGCTCAGGCGCGAGAGTGTCTTCTCTGCCGCTTGCCTCGCAGACCTTGATTCGCCCACCACCGATCGAACATCTTCAGTGGCTGATTTGGTTTCGGCGAGAAGTCTGCGCACGAGCACAGCAAGCCGTCTCATTTGAGCGGTGTCGCCAGTGGCAGCCGCTTGCGATTCGGACATTGTCGCTTCGGGAGCGACGAGCGAATCGATTTCCGAATTCGTCACCGGAGCGTGGAGGCGCTGTTCAAACTCCGCGGCTTCAACCCGCGCAGTGGTGGCTTGCGTGCGCAGTGATACTGTCGGAATCTCCTGCAGTTTACCGGTCGAACTCGATTGCCAGGTGGCCGGTGGCTTGACGCGCGGTGAGGCGTACTTCGATCCGCCCTGCGCGACTGTCATCATCTGGTTGATGACGTTTTTGATAAACGGGCCATCGATCTCAGCCGTGTCTGCCGCATAGCTGCTCAGCATGGCGTTGTCGCAAAGCGTATTGATCAAACGCGGCAGGCCCTGCGAGTATTCGTAAATGGCATCAATTGCCGATGCGCTGAGAATTTTTTCGGGAAACGATGCGCCAGCGACACTGAGGCGGTGGAAGATGTACCCTTCCGTTTGCGAGCGAGTCAGCGCACCAAGGTGGAAGCTGCGGAAGATGCGCTGCCGCAGCTGTCGCATGTCGTTGGCTTCGAACATTTCCTGAAGTTCTGGCTGACCGACAATGACGATTTGCAGCAACTTGGCATCGTCGGCTTCGAGGTTTCCGATCATGCGGATTTGTTCAAACGCCTCGCGGGTCAGTGCCTGCGCTTCGTCGAGCATCAGCACAACGGGTTTGTTCATCGCGAAACTCGACAGCAGAAAATCCTGAAGCATGCGTGTCAGTTCGACGGTTGTGGCGTTTGCTGGTGCGTCGATGTTGAACTCGCTGCACACGGAGTGCAGAAGTTCGTTGGCGTTGACCTGCGAATTGTTGACGCTTGCAAATTCAATGCCTGTACTGAAGTGACGCAACATCAAACGGGTGACGAGCGTCTTTCCTGCACCGACCTCACCGGTCAGGACGACGAAGCCCTTGCCCTCGGCGATGGCGTAAATCAACGATGCCAGCGCTTCTTCGTGATCTGGCGTCGAGAAAAAGAATCTCGGATCGGGCGTGTTGTTGAACGGCAGTTCACGGAGTCCGAAGAAAGATGCGTACATTGGCTATGCCTCAATCACTGCGGGCGATCGCTTGCCCTCGTTCAAGCCTTTATTCTTGCGCACTATAGGTCCTTGGAATATCGGTCGTCGCAGCGGCGCCCTTAAGGTATGAGGGGCCAATAATCTTCAACCGTTCAATGAGACATTACGCGGCCTCCCAAACGTCCGAAATCATCGCGAATATTCGCAGGTGGAGGTTCAGCGCGAAGCGCCTTCTCCCGATAAACCGATCGTACGACCGATATCCTGTGCCGATTCCGGTGGGGATTCGAGTAGGCGTTTGGATGATCATTGCGCTTGACTGGTTGACGTGACCAGGGGCGTGCAACTTCGGTGGAGATGCCATCCGTGAAGTTACTTCGTCGAAATCCATGGTTGATCGTGTTGGGTTTGGCTTGCTTGATGTTTGCAACGGGCTGCCAATCGAAGCACCATGACATCGTTTCATTTCTCAAAGCGCACGAGCACGAAGTCTCCGCCATCGAGTATCGTGTGGGTATTCCGGACGTCATCGAGATATCTGCGCCGCAGGTGCTGGAGATCGACCGCGTTCGCCAAACCATTCGCCCGGATGGCAAAATCGCGTTGCGTCTGCTTGGACCGGTCAAAGTCGTCGGCATGACTGAGAAGGAAATTGCCGCGAAAATCACGCGTCTGCTGGAACCCTATTACGAAGATCCGAAAGTGCAGGTACGCGTCACCAGACACCTTTCGAAAAGGATATATCTTGCCGGCCAGGTCATGGGCGGAAACGGAAACGGAATGAATCAGGGCGGCGGTGTTGTCGCGGACAACTGGACCGCGATGCCCTACACCGGCCGCGACACCGTGCTGGATGTACTGGCGAATGGAGGCATGTCATTCATCGCCTGGCGCAACAAAGTGCAGGTGATTCGCAGCAGCCCGCAGGAAGAAGAGCGCCGCAAAATTGTCGTGGACATCGACCGAATGATTCGAACGGGTGATACGAGTCAGAACGTGCTGTTGCAACCCAACGACATTGTACTCGTTCCGCCAACACCGCTGGGTTGGCTTGGACTGCGTGTGCAAGAAGTGTTGTTCCCGTTCCAGCCGGTGATCCAGGCGTACAACACGCCGGCAAACCTGATCGATTCGACCGAAGAATATCAGAACGAGGACGATTGACCTACTTGAACGATAAGCCTTCGACGATCGATTCGATTTGAATCGTCGTCGCCGCTGAAAAAATTTAGAACTGAGAGATTCGAGAATGGGAAGAATCGCTGAGGCATTGAAGCGAGCAGAAGACGAACGGCGCCGCCGGTTGGCTGAACAAGGCGGAACAGCGACCGCGCTACTCGATCCACCCGGTGGCGAAACACTGCAAACGGATGAGCAGGTGAGTGACTTTCGTGTGACTGATCCGCAGGCGCCCGAGTTGCAAACGCCTGAGTTGATGCTCGATCAGGGTATCCACGAATCGGTCGTGGCGTTCTACAGTCGCTCGTCGGCGGTCTCTGAGCAGTACCGATCGCTGCGTACGCGGTTGCTGACTCAAAACCCACAGAATGATCATCGTGTGCTCGCGATCACCAGCGCCATTCCCCGTGAGGGTAAGAGTGTGACGACGGCCAACATGGGCATGATCATGGCCGAAATCCGCCATTTCAAAGTGCTGATCGTAGACTGCGACTTTCGGCGAAGTCGTTTGGGCATGTTGTTCGGTGTCGAAAAGAAACCGGGACTGGCCGACATGCTTCGTGGGGCTGCGACTTATGAAGATGTCGTTCAGCCAACCTGCGTTCCGAATTTGTACATCGCCAATGCTGGCCAAACCAACGGCAGGTCTGCGGCAGAACTGCTTGCAACGCCACAGTCAGCCGCCACGCTGCGTCGGTTCCAATCGGAATTTCACTACACGTTCATCGATACGCCGCCTGCGACGACGGTGACGGACGTCGGCATCATCGGGCAGATGTGCAACGGTGTGGTACTGCTGGTGCGTTTGAAGTTCACGCCCGAAGCGTATGCGCGACGTGCGGTGCGACTGCTCCGTGTCAACAAGATTCCGATCCTCGGGTGTTTGCTGATCGGTCAGGACGAACGACCGTCCGGCGGATACGGTTATCGTTATGCGTACGATTACTACCGTTACGGTTATTCACGCAGCGGTCCCGGTAAGTCCCGAAATCCGCGCTGATACCCATGTCGAAATCAGGGGCGAGTGCGCCCGACATGCCACTTCGCGATCGACTGATTATCTGCATCGCCAGTTCGTGGGACATCGATCCTACGAGCAAGCATCAGGTGATGCGCATTCTCTCGCAACACAATGAAGTCCTTTGGGTAAATTACCACGGTTCACGCCGACCGTCGCTGAATCGCAAGGATGCGCTGTCGGCGATTGGGGCGCTGCGTCGGGTTGCGAGCGGTTTGAAGCCGATTCACGAGCGGATGTCGCAACTGACGCCACTGGTGATTCCCGGTGCGCGTGATGCCCGTGTGCGACGCCTCAACGAACGTCTCGTCGTTGCTCAGATCAAACGTGCAGTTCGGTCTATGCGAAAACCCAATCAACCCGTGCAGCTATGGACGTTTGCGCCCGACGTGGATTTCCTTGCCGGTCGATTTGGTGAGGAGCGATTGATTTACTATTGCGTCGATGACTTCGCTGCGTTTGAAGGGTTCGATGCCAAAGCCATTGAAGCCGCAGAAAATCGTCTGATGGAGCGAGCGGATGTCGTGCTTGCCACCTCAAGACCGCTGATGCAAAAATGCGAGCGGTTGCATCCGAATGCCCATCTGGTTAGGCATGGCGTCGATCACGGACACTTCGCATCGGCGCTGGAAATCTCCGAATTGCCAAGCGAACTTCGCGACATTTCGCGACGCATCGCAGGCTTTGTCGGGCTGATCGATCACTGGTTTGATTCGCACCTCATGCACGATGTTGCAACGAGGCTGTCGGACATTTCGTTCGTCTTGATCGGAGATGTACGTGTCGAATTGGGACCGTTAGCCGATTTGCCCAATGTCCATCTGCTCGGGCGCAAACCCTATGCCGAATTGCCGAATTACCTCGCGCACTTTGATGTCGGCTTGATTCCTTTCGTCCGCAACCAATTGACCGAAAGCGTCAATCCCATCAAACTTCGAGAATACCTCGCCGCCGGTCTGCCGGTCGTCTCTACCAATTTGCCGGAAGTCAGACGCTATTCGGAATACGCCCAGCTAGCGGACGCTCCGCAGGCGTTCGCCCAATCCATCAGCGCGGCGATTTACACCAACCACCCCGCCACCTGCAACCAACGAAGCAACGCGATGGCTGCCGAATCATGGCAATCGGTAACCAAACGCATCTGCGAAATCGTGACCTCCCCAACCGAACTCACAAGCGGTCAGTCCAACGCCCCGCAGATTTGTCTCGTCTCACAATAGCAGCTAACCTCGGCGGCAAGCGATGCCAATCATGGCATTGCAACTGATCGAGGTGGCTATGTGGAACATCCTCAATGGAACGATCATCAACGCCCTAACGGTGGCAGGCGGGTGCGGTGTGGGCTTGCTGGCCGGTCATCGCCTGCCGGAGCGGATGCAGCGGATCATCCTCGACGCCTTGGGACTCATCACGATCACGCTGGGCGTCGATGCATGCGTTCTGGGGATGCAGGCTGTCGTCAGAGCCAATCTACCACCTGGCGACGCAGGAAAGACGTATGGGGCGATGCTGGGCCTCGTGATGGTCGCCTCGCTCATTATCGGATCGATCGCCGGAACGCTGATGCGATGGCACGAGGGGATCGAAGGGTTGGGGGCGAAAATCCACCAACGATTCGCCAAAGGCGACGCCAAGAGTTTCGCCGAGGGATTCCTGACTGCCAGCGTGATCTTCTGCGTGGGACCGCTGACCATGCTTGGCTGTCTCAAGAACGGAGCCGACGCAGACCCGAGCTACTTGTACATCAAGTCGCTGCTCGACGGATTCTGTTCGATCGCCCTGACGGCATCGCTTGGAATGGGTGTGGCATTCAGCATCATCACCGTTCTCGTGTTTCAAGGTGGGTTGGCGGTAGCGGCGTACTACTTTGCCGATCGATTGCCGCAACTCTCAGTGGACATGATGAACGTCGTGGGTGGGGTGCTGCTCTTGGCGACCGCACTGATGATCCTCGACATCAAGCGAATTCCGGTGGCCAACATGCTGCCAGCCCTCTTTGTGGTTCCGCTCTTGATCTGGATCGTTGAACAATTTTCCCCCGGATTGCTGATTACAAAGCCCTAATGGTCTAATTCGGTTGCGATCCTGGGCGATGATTACAAACCAAACGGCTTGGCTGATATGATGCACCGATGAAGCCGCTACGAATCAACAATTCCGACGCCATCGTCGAGGGCTTTCTCGCAGAATCGTCGCTTCCGGTGAGCGAAGTCGAGACCTGTCCTTACCTTTCCGATCAGCAGGCCAGCAGCGAAGGTTTCTTCGTCGACACCGAGATGGATGGGGACATCTATCGGGCATTTATGGATCGCGGATTTCGTCGAAGCGGTCGGGTATTCTATCGGCCCGCATGTCCGTCGTGCGTCAGTTGCATCCCCTTGCGCGTCCCGGTGGCTCGCTTTGAACCGAGCAAATCGATGCGTCGCATCTGGCGGAAAAATTGCGACGTGACTGTCGTGGAGGGCGATTACAAACCGAGCAAAGCCAAGTACGACCTGTTCGTGCGATACCTCGAAGGTCAACACGACGAAACCATGTCGCGCGAGAAGGATTCCTTTAAGGACTTTCTCTATAGCGCACCGGTTCCGGCAAAAGAATTCTGCTACAAACTGGGCGAGCGGTTGATCGGTGTGAGCATCGCTGACGACCTGCCCAACGCCTTGAGTTCGGTGTACATGTATTTCGATCCGGCAGAATCCGCGCGATCGCTCGGGACATTTTCGGTGATGGCTGAGATCGAACATTGCCGGCGCGTGGGGATCGCTTACTATTACCTGGGATATTACGTTCCCGGGTCCAAGACGATGTCGTACAAGGCGCGTTTCGCCCAGGCAGAGATTTTGAATTCCGATGGTGAGTGGGTTGCATTTGATCGAGACGAGAGTGAATGAACGTAGCCCATCATGATTCCGCCCCGGTTCACACCAGCGCCAAGGACTTCTCGAAAATAGACGCCAAGCGTATCTTGTTGATTAAACCCAGTTCGCTGGGCGACATTGTCCATGCGCTTCCGGTGCTGCACGGTTTGCGACGGCGATTTCCCGAGGCCCATATTGCGTGGATGGTGGCGACGCCGTTTGTTCCGTTGGTTGCGAACCATCCCGACGTTGATGAAATTGTCGAGTTCAGTCGAAAGAAACTCGCGCGCTGGTTCATGCATCCGTCTTCGTTCGCAGCGTTTCGCAGGTTTTCGCGATCGTTAAAGACCGCGAGATACGATCTGGTTATCGATCTTCAGGGTTTGTTTCGCAGCGGATACTTTTCGTGGGTGACGGGAGCGAAGTGTCGCGTCGGTTTCGCAGATGCGCGTGAACTTGCGCCGTTATTTTATAACAAAAGACTTCCGAAGCGGTCGGCTGACGAGCATGCGGTGGAGCATAATTACCGGGTGGCAGAGGCACTTGGGTTTACCCGGGTCAAACCGAAGATCGATCTGGCGATCACCGAAGACGAACGGGCGCGTGCGGCTGAGATACTGGAGGGCGTCGGATTGGCGAAAGGGGCGTCATTCGCAGCCGTCCTGCCATCGGCTCGCTGGGAAACGAAGCAGTGGCTTCCCGAGCGGTTTTCACAATTGATCGACCAGATCGAACGCGAGCGCGGATTGCCCAGCGTCATCATGGGGGCGCCGGATGAACGTGAATTGTGCGCTAAGATTGCGAACCAATGCGCCTTGTCACCAGTAGACATATCCGGGACCACAAACCTGCGAGAGTTGGCTGCCGTTATTGAGAAAGCGGCGGTCGTGGTGTGTCACGATTCCGGCCCGATGCACATCGCAGCCGCCCTGAATCGACCGATGGTCAGCATCATCGGCCCGACGAATCCGCTGCGAACCGGTCCCTGGGGGCATCAGGATTCGGTGGTGCGGCGCGATCTCGACTGTTCGCCTTGCTATCTGAAGCGACTTTCCCAGTGTCGATATGACCATTCCTGCATGAGAGAGTTGCCCGTCGAACCCGTATACGCCCGCCTCAGGGTGATGCTCGATCAGAACGCATGAAGCGTCGATAGAGATTAATACTGGCATTTGTGTGCGAAATGTAAATCGACGTTTGGAAGGCTGACGAGCGGCATTTCGAATGCTAGAATAGAAAAGTCGGCGCAAAATGGGTCGATTTAGAATTCGGGGGATTCCACCTCCCGAATCAATGCTGCAAAACCGGATTTCGAGGAATCCGACGGGCCACTGCTTCAAGAGCGGTGTTCAGCGTCGGTTGCCGATTCGGTAGTCCATTAGACACACCAACGAAGGGAGACTCCCAAACGTGAGCGGTATGTGGCGATCAGCACGATCCTTCGTGATCAAGCGCGTGCTCCACGCGAATGACACACCGCACCGGATTGCGCTGGGCGTCGGGCTAGCCACCTTCATCGGGTTCACACCGACGATGGGCTTGCAAACCGCGATCGCGTTGGGTTTGGCTGCCCTCTTTCGGGCCAACAAAGCCGTCTGCATCCCGGTGGTCTGGGTTACGAATCCGTTGACATTCGTGCCGATTTACGGGGCGTGTTGGTGGTTGGGGGCGATGATTCTACCGGGGTCAGCCGGGTCGGCTGGCCAAGCCGCGGTGATCGACAAGCTCAAAGCGCTCGACAACCAGGGCGGTTTCTTCGCCCATATCTTCAGCGCCGACTTCTGGTATGGCATTTTCCAACTGATGCTCGAACTCGGCGCAGAGTTGTGGCTGGGCTGCATCATCGTCGGAACGGTCGGCGGTTTGCTGATGTATTTTTTGACGCGGTGGGGGGTTACGACGTATCGTGTCAAGCACGAAGCTCACTTGGAACGCAAACGCGAACGTCGTGAACAGCGTCGCGCCGAACGAGAAGCAAAACGAAGTCGTAAGATGATTGCCCCTGCCGGTGAACCCTCCTCGCTTTAGCACTGTCTTTTTCAATCACGAGAATACGAATATAGCGCCGCGCTTGTTGCGAATCGTTGCGATGGCAACAGCTGGCTTGCTCTGCGCTTCTGTTGCCGTCGCCGACGACGGCATTGTCGCGGCAAAAGTGATCGCCGTTTCGGATCGCCGACCCGTTGTGATCGTCGATGTTGGGGGCGAGTCTGGTATCGGGCAGAACGATCGCGCGGTGATCTTTCGCGATGATGCCGTTGTTTCAACGGGAAGCGTCGTTCATCTTGAATCGAACCGGTGCGGTGTGCGCTTTGGTCGGGTTGGAAAGAAAATCCCAGCGGTCAATGATCGGGTGGTTGTCATTGGATCCGATTCATCTGGCGGGAAATCGCAGTCATGCGAATTGGCCCTGTTCAATCGGGCTGTCGTCGATCGGGTGCTTCCTGCCGGTGATCGATTCTGGATCGATGGTGGGACGGACGGCGGCTGGCAGGTTAACGATGCGGTTGTGGTGTTGCGTCGCAGCACGGTGATGGGTTGGGGGCGCGTCACGAATTGCTACGAAAACAGCGCTTTGGTCGCGATGGATCAATCCCGCGAGGATGGCTTCTTGCCTGCGCGTGGCGATAATGTCGAGATCGTTGGCAGGGTTGCACCGTCATACTCGGTGCGAACCCGTATCGCAGCCGTCATGGCAGGCAGCGGGCCAACTCAGGCCATCCTGGCTGGCGATTCGCGAACGGGATTTTCAGACGACGATCGTGTGGAGATCTTTCGAAACGGGAAGTACATATCATCTGCGAGAGTTGTCACCGCCGAAACGTATCTTCAGGTTGAAATCGACGAAGCGTTTCAGCGCCAGCAACCGCAGGAGGGAGACGTGGCTGTCTTGCGCAGTGATGCCGACAGCCTCGAACCGCCAGTCGGTCGCATCTTCCGCGTCGAAGGCGACTATGCGTTAATCACGTTGGGTCAGTCCGACGGCATCGAAAACGGTCAGAAACTCTTTGTACTCAACGCCGACGGTTCCACGACAGCGCTGACCGTTCGCAAAGTGTACCCGGAACATTGCGGGGCGAAGCTCAAGGCGCCAGTCAAACGCGACGGTCAAAACGATCGTGAGCAAATGAGGCCGTGGGGTGCAGTTTCGACATTTGCAGGAGCGGCATCCCATCGAACCGTGCCATGTGCGCGTCCGATTGGCGCGGGCAAAAAGTCGAAGTGGTTGGCGATGTTCGAACCGGAAGGATACTGTCTACCGAAAGTTGGTGACATCGTCGCGAACAGAGGCAGTGATCGGGCGTGGATGGCGATTGCCGTTTCAACGGAAAAAATCGTTGCAGTAGAAATCGAAGCAGGCAGTCCATGAACAACGTATCTTCAAAAAAGTCATTCATCCTTGCGTCTGCCAGCCCAAGGCGCAAGGGACTGCTATCAGAATGGGGGTTTGAATTTGAAGTTATCCCGTCGCCTGTCGATGAGCCGGACGCCTCAACCTATGAAGGCTTGCCAGCCGATGTGGCGATGGCGCTGAGTACGTTCAAAGCCGAACAAGTCGCGCGCCTTCATCCCGATACCATTATTCTAGGCGCCGATACCGTCGTCGCACTTGACGCTGTCCTTTACGGCAAACCGAAAGACGCCGAGGATGCGCGGCGAATCCTCTCGACGTTGATGCACCACACGCACGATGTCGTCACCGGCATCACAATCATCGATGGATTAACCAACCGTCGACAAATCGAATCCGACATGAGTCGCATCACCATGACGCCCATGACCCCGGCGCAACTCGACGCTTACATCGAAAGTGGTTTATGGCACGGCAAAGCCGGCGCATACGGCGTGCAGGATCACGACGATCAATTCGTTAAGAATTTAGACGGGAGCTTTACGAACGTGGTTGGTTTGCCTCTAGAACTCGCGACATCGATGCTCGCGAAGTTTGGCATCGAGCCATGCAATCGAAACAGCTAATCGGTCAGAAATTAGGACGCTCAAAACCACTGCTGCGGTCGTCCAGCTGCCGGATCGCCAGCGGGGGGGCTAACACTTCGCTCAATATGACGGCGTCGCGGAGGCTGCGGACCGGTATGCCTGCGATGTTGGTTTGTTCTGACGGTGTGACTTCTTCTGCGACGACTTCGCGCTTGCGCGTCGGTTGTTTTCGCGATTGCTTTTTTTGTTTTGTCGATTGCGATTGACGCTGCGGTTTGGGTTTGTGTGCGGAAACGGGTTGAGCGACGGGCGGACGCGGTTGCGCTGGTCGAGCAGGAGCGACAGGTGGCCGGGGCTGAGCAACTTGACGTGGCTGCGCTACTTGTCGGGGCTGCACTGGTTGACGCGGGGCGGCTGGCTGGGATGGCGTCCGGGGCGCGGCTGGCGCGTTTGGTTTTCTTGGTTTGAGTACCAATTCCTCGTCGTCGTCAAGCGTGACGTCGTAGACGATGTCGCCCTCAGGAATGTCGATGGGCGTCTCTTCGTCTACCTTGCCGGTGGTCCACTCTTTGTACTTACCGACAATCCAATTCAGCACCCCCCCCAGAATCGCAAGCGCGAATATGATGAGGCGCCCATATCCATCCCAATCGCTGTCTTGAGCGAGTAGATGCAGCGTAGAAACTGCCGGATTGTCGATCATGGCCAAGAGCATTGTCGGTGCGTCCGAGGGCTCAAATGATGAGTGTCATCATTTGATACCAAGATGAATCATGTATCGAAAGGTGGGCGCGTCCCACCCCACGCTTCACTTAGGTTGTCGGTTTGTTGCCTGAGTCGCCACCACCGATGGAGTTTCTCATGCTGGTGTCGGCTTCGATGTTTCGCATGCGGTAGTGATCCATGATTCCCAGGTTTCCGCTTCGAAACGAATCCGCAATGGCTTTAGGTACTTCTGCCTCTGCGAGTACGACCAGCGAACGGTTTTCCTGGATCTTGGCCTTGTTTTCCTGTTCGAGTGCGACCGCCATCGCGCGGCGTTTTTCGGCTTCCGCTTTGAATCGCTTGGTGTCAGCCTCTGCCTGGTCGGCTTGCAGTCGCGATCCGATGTTGGCTCCGACATCCACGTCGGCAATATCGATGGAAAGAATTTCGTATGCGGTACCGGCATCGAGTGCGCGGGCGAGGACGGCTTTGCTGATTCGGTCAGGGTTGGCAAGCACATCGGCGTGCGTCGTAGACGAGCCGATGGCGCTGACGATGCCCTCACCGACACGGGCGATGATGGTGTCTTCGGTGGCACCACCTACGAGTTGGGCGATGTTCGTACGGACCGTCACGCGAGCCCGGGCTCGCAACTGAATACCATCCATCGCGACGGCGTCGATGGTCGTTTTTCCAGATGCCGGACTGGGGCAGTCGATGACTTTCGGATTCACGCTGGTGTGAACGGCATCGAGGATGTCGCGACCAGCCAGGTCAATCGCGGTGCAGGTTCGCCAGTCGAGGTCGATCTTGGCGCGGTTGGCTGCGATCATGGCTTTGCACACGTTGGGGACGCGCCCACCGGCGAGGTAGTGACTTTCTAGTTGTTCTGTGGTTGTGTCGGTGATACCGGCTTTGACGAGGGTAATTTTGTTGTTGACGATCGTTGCCGGATTGACTTTTCGAAACCGCATCGTCACCAGGTCGAGCAAACCGACTCTGGCGCGGGTCAGTTGCGCTTGGATCCACAGGCTCAAGACGTTGAGGATAAAGAAGAAAAAGACCAACAGTACAAGAATGATAAATCCGCCGATGATCCAGTAACCGGTGTTGGCCAAAAGCGGCGTTAACGTATTTGTGCCTAGAATCATGGTTGATCCTTTCGATATGCTGCAATTGTAGCCTGGTTATGCCGACTGGGGTTCGTCCAGTCGAACCTCAAGCGTATTCATTTGAAGACCGACACCGCTGACCGTTTGCCCGACGTCGATCAATCCGGATTCGGAAACGCATTGTATGCGCCGTCCGTTGAACTCACAAACACCGATGGGGCGAAGTGGCGTAATCGCGCGCCCCTTTGCGCCGACGAACTTAGCGCATTCGGTTTGGTCGAACGCAGCCCCCACTTCGTCAGCCGTCGGATTCGGCGGTGCGAACTGATTGCCCATGGGAAGGTAGGTGATGTACTTGATTCCCACAAACAACATCGTCGGTACGAACACCACACAACCGATGGCCGCAAATGCACCCAGCGTTCGATTGTGACCGAACGTTTCAAAGACCGCCAACCCAAAGCACACGAGCGACGCGATCGTCAGCAGTCCATGTGAAGGCAAGACCATTTCGGCTGCGATCAGCACGATGCCGGCGATGTACAACAGCAGGATGACACCGATCGAATCCATCGAACGCTCGCTACGTATCTTGAATCGGGCGAACCACGACGCGATTGCCCTGCCTGTCGCAGACTTCGACTTCGGTTCCGGGATCGACATACATGCCCTGCGTGACGACGTCAACGAGCATGTTGCCGAATCGAACTTTGCCAGCCGGTCGAAGCGTTGACTCGACCATGCCGACATCGCCGAGTTGCGCATAACCGTCATACGGATCGACAATGCTGATATCCTCAGCCGTCGGGTTGAGTGGCATCGCTCCTTGAAGCCACGGGATGCGCGGCAAAAGGCGGCTGATCATCACCATGCCAATGATCGAAGCGCCCAGCGCCGATCCAAGCGTGGTCACACCGACTTTCAAACCTCGCAAGCCCGGTTCAAATTGCGGCCAATAGATCGGCAGCGTGCGACCCGGTTCTTCCGGGATAAACGTCGCCAGCAGACCGACGACAACACAAAGCATACCGCTGATGCCCGCCACCCCGAAACCGGGAATCACGAACACTTCGACGGCGATCAATCCGAAACCGATGAAGACGATCACGATTTCCCAAACGTTGGCCAGTCCGGTCATGTACGGTGCGCCGACGAAAATCGCCAAACAGATCAACGACACCAAACCTGCAAGTCCGACACCCGGTGTGTGGAATTCGACGTACGCACCCAAGAGCAGCAGTGCCAAAAGAAAGATGCGAACCGGCATCGACGTAAGCCAGCTGGTGAAGCGCTCCGACCAGTTCGATGACAGCACCGTCAGTGCTTCAGCCACGTTGTAGCGGGTTTTGAGATCGGTCGGGCTTGAGCAAATCGCTTTGCAAAAGCCAAAGGCTGCGGCTTTGCTCTGTCGCATGGTGAGAAGTTCGGTGGCGGGTACCACTGGCTGGGTGATTCTGATGTCTTTACCAGTCACGATGTCGGTGTAGGACGTCACGAGTTTCCACTCGTATTCCTTTTTGTCGTCCTCGGGTTTGGCAAACGAGTTTTCGCTGACGTCTCCGCCAACCAGCTTGATTTTGTTCTCTTCGTTGACGAATTTTCGCTCGCCAGTCTCGATGTTTTCGATCCAATAGACGACGCGCTCCTTGACCACCATCGATTCGCAAAGGAGCAGGTCGTAGTCGCGGCGGTTGGCTGAGTCGCGGAACTCTTCGATGACGGGGCTTTCGGCTTTGGCGCGAAGCCCTTCGGGTACTTCTGACGCACCGGTCGGTCCGCCCAGGATGACACCGCAGTCGCCGATGGTGGAGGCAGTACTCATGACGATCTCGTCGCAGGCCAGCGAAATCATCGAACCCGCAGAGTACGCTTCCGTGTGAACCCAGGCGACGGTCTTGATGTCGGTGAGCGATTTGATGAGGTCGCAGATGCTCAGAGCGCTGTGGACAGCTCCTCCGGGCGTGTCCAACTCGAACACGATGAGCTTGGCGTTTTTCTTGCGGGCGTCTTCGATTCTTCGTTCGAGGCTTTCGAACATGACGTCGTTGATTTCGCCGCGGATGGGGATGATGACGCCACTCTCGAATCGTTTTGGTGGTATGGCACTTTTCTCGGATTCTTCGTTCTTCAGTATTGCTGCGGACGTTTCACTCGATGTGTCGGCCAACGCCGGGACGACGAACAGAAGCAGGCAAATCGCAATTGCGAACGCCTCGCGACCCGCTTGACTGATTTTCAAGAGATTGAAAGCGTTCATAATAGTCCTCGTTGGCAGGTCATGTGAGGTGTCGATCTTTGCATCATGCGTTGGATATGTAGAGTATAACTCCGAATGCGTGCCACAGGCCCAACGAAAGTCCGAGGCTCAAATAATTCTAAGACGCGCCGGAAGGGGCGGCAAGTTGAAAGAACCGCCCGGATTATAGTCGGGCCTGCAGGCGTGCATTATCATTTCCCTGCAATGAGCGTGTCGATTCGTCTGACGGGGTTGCATATTTGGGGGCGATTCACTGGCTCCACACAAGTCGTTACAATAAGTCGTGTCGTCACAATCAAGGTGTACCGCCAATCGATGTACACGGGTCCATCGTTTGGAATCACGAATCTCTACGCCACCCACAGGAGTAATTGGCAATGTTCGCCCGCAAATGTTTCGCAGGACTGTTCCTGGCACTGGTGTTGGTATTCGTAGCCGACTTGCGTGGACAAGACTCTCAAATCGAACGGTTTGAAAAGAGATTAAGACTTTCAAAACTTTCGGACCATATGATCTGCGGTGGAGCGCCGACACGTGCCGACATCGCGTTTCTTGCACGCTCGCGCGGTGTCACGCGGATTGTTTCTTTGCTCGCCGATTCGCCGGAGGTCGATCAGGAAGAATCGAATGCCAAGGACCTCGGCGTTGCTTTCGATCGCAAACCGTTGGCCATCGGTCTAAACGGTCCTCTGGAAAATGCCCGCGTCAATCGCGATGTGGCCCGCAGCATCATCGACGAAATCCGGGCAACAACAGATGGAACGGTCTACGTGCATTGTCAGTCCGGCCGCGATCGGGCTGGCTTCATGCGTTTCGCGCATCGCCTATCGGTTGACGGCTGGGGCTTTGCCGAGGCGTTGAAAGAGGCGATCGACGGCGGTTTTTCACCGGCAAAGCTGCCAGGTTTTTATGAAGACATGAAACTGTACGCTGCCGAGTTGGATGAATTGCCGAAGCTTCAACCGATGCCGATTACCGACAAGGAATTGCACTCCAAAGAGTTTGACGCGGGCATTGGATCGCAAACGTTGAATGTAAAGATCAAAGGCGAGGGCGCGCCGCTTTATGCCATTCATGGCGGGCCCGGCGAATCGCACAAACTGTTTCGGCCTTACCTCGACGAACTTTCAAAGACGCACAAACTGGTTTACTACGATCAGGTGGGATGTGGCGGTTCGAGCAAGCCGCAATTCGCTGAAGCGTACACGCTCGATCGGCAGGTCGCAGAATTGGAAACGCTTCGGTCCGTTGCGGAAGATGAAAAGATTTCGTTGGTCGCGCAATCCAGTGGCTGCTTGCTGGCGATCAAGTATGCGCTGAAACATCCCGAACGCATTGACAAGATGGTCTTGGTTTCGGGGTGGGCGAGCGCGGAAGACTTCCGCGAATACCTTCCGCTGTTGGGTGCGGTCATGCCGCAAGCCGAACGTGACAAATACGACATTTTGCTGGGGCAACTGCGAAAAGCGATGCGAAGACCCAACAATCAGGAGCTTGCCATCCTGGTCGGCTTGCAGGTGCCGGGAATATTCTTCGGTAAGGTGACTGATGCGTTCGGAAATGACTGGATGCGACATCTGGAAATCAGCGCTTTCGTCAATGCGGCGATGGAAAAAGAGGTCTTTCGCGACGTTGACTTGAAACCGGAATTGCCCGGGATCACCGGTATCCCGACGTTGGTCATCGCAGGGAAATTCGATCTGGTGACACCGCCAAGTGTGGTTAAGTCCATCGCCACCGGCATACCCGGCGCAAGATTTGAAGTTCTCGATAAAAGCGGTCACTTTCCGTTTGTGGAAGAAAACCGCAAATTCATTGATATGATTTCCGGTTTCTTGTCCGGCAAAGAATCGAGCAGTTAGAACTTGAGCAAAGTACCTGCCTTAGTGGTTGTTGTCGTTTCGATAGGATTCAGCCAGCGTCTCGACGCGATTTTTGATCGCCTCAAAATCCGCAGACATTCGACTGTCCGGGAACAGTTTGCAGATGCGCTTGCCGGTGACCAGCGCGGTTTGGTAATCGTGATTGCGAAGTTGATCGGCGAATTCATTCCGCAGCGACTCGGCTGTCTCGTGTTCGATCGGTGCTGGTTCGTGACATGAATGTGCAGGCGTGCGATCAATCGGTGTTGTTTCTGCATCGAATTCCAATTCGAGTTCATCGATCCGTTGCTTTAATCGTTCGAGTCGATAGGCGTTCGATTCGGTTTTTCTAATCAAACGAAACACAAGACAGCAAAGCACGATCAAGCCCGCCCCCGTCACCGTTGCGACAAATCCCGCGAAGGCGGCAGCGAACTCTGCGACGAGGCACTTCGCAATCACCAGACCCGCGCCAGCCAGCGTCAACAGGCTTCCGTAGATCCAGAGGATCGTCTCGCCGATGCGCAGCTTGTCTTCGAGCGCATCGTCAACATGGTCGTACCGCTTGGTCATTGCGCAGCCCTGGGTGGTTGCGGGGCGAAAGATCGATGCTTGGATTTTCGACGCTCCAAGCCCGCCAAACGCCCAATCCTAACGAAATGCCATACTAACGATTTTGCAGGGCTTGGCTCAATGGGAGCGTAAATATTCGTGATTTTACCCCAGCGTTGTGGGCTAAAGTGTTGTGGGCAGCGAATGTCTGTGGTGTCAGGCTTTTGGGATCGTCACTTCGATCCACACGCAGTCGGTTTCGGTTTGCAACCGACATTGATTCGCACCGGCAGGGATCAAAACTGTGTCGCCCCGTGAGACGTCGAGACGCGATTTGCCGTCATCCCAGGAGACGACGGCGCGTCCTTCGAGAACCATCCAGACGACGAGCTGTTCGTATGGAATGTCCTGATCCAAGCCTTCGACCATGCGGACGCGCTCGATGATGAACGACTCGCAGGTCACCAGGCGCGTGATCGTTGTCCACACACTGGCGACGTGCGATCGCTCTTCGCCTTCGATGTTCTGATCGCCAAAGTTGATGCAGCGCATCGCCTCGTCGATGTGCAGTTCGCGCGGTTGGCCCGTCGCCTGATCCACCCGATCCCAGTCGTATACGCGATAGGTCGTGTCCGACGGCGTCTGCACTTCGGCAACCAAGACACCGCCACCGAGCGCGTGAACCGTTCCGCTCGGAAGATAATACGCATCGCCGGCGCGTACCGGAATTCGATTCAAGAGTTTCTCGACCCTGCCGTCCGATAACGCCTTCTTGAACTGATCGGGCGTGACGCCATCGACCAGTCCGCGATAGATACAACCATCCGCGTCGGCTTCGACGATGTACCACGCTTCGTTCTTGACGCGGACCGATCCGCCCAATTGCGCAGCCAGCGCCGCGTCGGGATGGACTTGTACGCTCAAGTGTTCGCGGGCGTCGAGGTATTTGATCAGCAGCGGGAAGCGTTCTTCAAAAAGCGGTATGCCACCGAGTGAATCGTCGCCCCATTCGGCAAGCAACTCGCGCAAAGTGCGTCCCTCCATCGGGCCGGACGCGACGACCGATTGATCGTTTTCCAGATCGGCAAGCTCCCACGATTCGCCAATGTTGACGTTGGGTGGCAGCGGTTTGTCTAAGCGGGTCTGGATTTTTCGCCCGCCCCAGATTCTGGGCTTGAAGATCGGTTTGAAGATGAGTGGACACGGCTTCATGGTGCCGGGCATTGTAACGAGTCAATCGCAGCCCACTACCCGCTACTGACTGCGCATTGGCGACAACATTGGCGATTTTTAGGTGGCTCGATAAACTCTCGCGCCGAGGAGAACCGTAATATGAGCGAAAACGAAACCAAAGAGACTCAAGAGTCAGCCAACGAAACCGGGCTGATCAACATCGACGATTTCTTCAAAGTGAAGTTGAAGGTCGCTCGCGTGGTTGAGTCCTTCGACCATCCCAATGCCGACAAGCTGATCGTGCTGAAGGTCGATCTGGGTGACGAGCAGCGTCAGATTTGCGCCGGATTGCGCGGACACTACGAAGCCGCTTCCCTCGTTGGCAAGAATATCGTCGTTGTTACCAATCTTGCACCCCGCAAGATGCGCGGTGAGGTCAGTCAGGGCATGTTGTTAGCCGCTTCGTCGGAAGATCGATCGCAAGTGATTCTCGTGACGACCGACGACTCCATTGCACCGGGAAGTTCCGTCGGGTGAATTGATTCCGATCGATCGATTGCGGGTTCTGCCGCAGGCAAACTTTGCGCCTGATCGTTTCGCGTTTGGGGACATTCTTTCGTTGACCGCGCTGCTCTTGGTGATTAAGCTGGGCAAGTTCGCGAATCTCGGGTAATTTGCATGGTTGGTGTTTGTGTGTTCTTACGCGAGGCGAATGGTAGACGGCCTCGGTCGAATCGAACTTGGTTTTGCGTTCGTCGGTTTTCGAAATGAATTTGGCTGATTCTGAAGCTCATTCCAAAGATGCGATCCTGTGCGTCGATATCGATGCGGCTGACCTTCCGATTTCGATACGCGCGCTGATGAACGACCACGCCTTCGAGTTGGTTCATTGCGACTCGGTTTATGAAGCGATGGCAAAAGTCGGGAAGTTGAAACCGGTCATTGCGTTGGTTCGGGTGGATTGGCTGACGGCGGCTGAGTTTGAATTCTTCTCGATCTGCGCGCGGACCTATCCGGAGTTGTGCATCTTCGTCGCAGGTCATGATCGTTCGCAGGCGAAGTTCGATCAGGCGATATCGCTGGGTGCATCGGCGCGATTGTCGGTGTCGGCTGTCGAGGGGATTCTTGCCGAGCAGAACTACGATGCCGACGCAGATTCGCACGGCGATACTGGATTTGACGGCTGGTCCGATTCTGCGGTTTCGTCAAGCGGGGCTGACTTTCCGCAAAATAATTCGGAAACATTTGCCAATCCCGATAATGAATTCGATGCTGAATCAGAGGCGCATGATTTGGAGCAAGTCGCAGAAGACGGCTCGAAAACGGACCTGTCAGCCCCAAATGTGCGATCGACAATTGACCCCGGTGGATCGGGGGGCATAGAAATCAAAGGGGCAGATGTTTCGGGAGCGGATTATCCGGGAGCGGACAATTCAGACATCGGGGGGGATTCAGATTCAAACGTGAATTTTTCAACCAATGCCCCAAGCGATTCTTCGGACAATTTGTCGGCGGGCGTAAAAGAACCGGCGGCTGACTGGGGCGTAGAAACGCCTGAGGACAATGCTGAAAACGCCTTGGATGAGCCGGATTTGGACAAACCGGATTTGGACGACGACTCGGATGATGAAACGCGCCCGGTGATGGTCCCCTGGTCGGACTCGGAACGCGGGTCGAATCGCGTGCCGCCGAAGCGTGTGGCCCCAGCTTCAGCTCAATTGTCGGAAGAACATGCGCCGGACGATCCGCCACTTCTTTCGCAGGAAGAGTTGAGTTTGCTCTTGGGCGAATAGTTCAATCGAAAGTATTCATCTGATCCATCGAGATCAGTTTTTTGAAAGCAGGATTCATTGATTTCTTCGACGCCGAACATTCTGGAACGCGATCGCTTGCTGTTGATTGAGTCATCCGATGAGCTGGCTGGCTTCCTCAATGAGCGGTATCAGAATTGCACGGTGGTCAAGACGGCGAGTCTGCTCGAAGGCATCGACAAATTGGCCCAAAGCAGCGCGCGGGCTGTCGTGGTTCATGTTGCCGACAACGACCCGCAACTGGAAGCCGCACTGCGCGGATTACGCGAAGCGGCTGGCGATCACACCAAGATCGTTCTCTGTTGTTCGATTGAATTGGAACCGCATGTTCGCGCGATGGTGTCTGCCGGCGCAGACGACTATCTGCTGCTGCCCGTCAACGATGCCGAGTTTGATTCCGCGCTTGGGTTCGTTCGACAGTCAGAAATTGCCGGCGAGGCATGCAAACCAGCCACCGCGTCGATGGATGAATTGGCTGCCCTAAGCGATCTGCTTGCCCAAATCGGTCAAGACGATTTTTCAAGTCTGACACGGTTGGCCGACCTGGTTCGGTTGGCGATGCAAAGTGAATCGGTCACGATTGTTGCCGACGGTTCGACGGCATCGAGCGGTGGAACGGTGTCGGAACCGGTTCTGGTTGAGCAAATCAAACGGGGTACAAGGACCATTGGTCAAATCAGCATTGGTCCACGACGATTGCCGTATCGGCCGGCAGATATTGAAAAGCTCGAGCATTATGGCCGCCTCGCGTCGCACCTGCTCGATGCGGCAGCCAACCATCGGTCGTGGCGCAAAGAGGCGCTGACTGACGAGTTGAGCGGTTTGTATAATCGCCGCTATGCGCTGCGTCTGCTCAAGGATCTGATCGACCGGGCGCGTCGTGAGCGGTTTCGAGTCACGGTACTGCTATTCGATATCGACAATTTCAAAAGTTACAACGACGCCTACGGTCATGCGGCAGGCGATGAGATCATCCGATGTATTGGCAAGATGTTTCAGTCGAACTGTCGCGATCACGACATCGTGACGCGCTACGGTGGGGACGAATTCTGCGTGATTTTCTGGGACGCAGATCGGCCGCGGGTGGCTGGCAGCACACACCCAGCCGACGCACTGAGCGTTCTTGAACGGTTCAAGAAAGACCTGCTTGGTTGGCAATGCGAATCGCTGGTCGATCATGCACCCGGTTCGATCACCATCAGTGGTGGACTTGCAAGTTTCCCTTGGGATGCATCGACGGCAGAAGAGTTGATCGCCCAAGCCGACGAAGCGCTTCTTCAAGCCAAAGAATCGGGGAAGAACCGTGTCCTCGTCTTTGGCGAACACACCGATGCACCCTCGGCATCATAGTCATTTCATCGACCCGATCTGCTCGTTTCGCAATCCGTCGACCGTTCAAAATATGCACGAAGCAAGCGAAATTGGTGGCGGCCTCCTCGCCAGATCATCGTCATAAAAGCGGACAAGCGAACGACAAAATCATCGCTTGGTGATGTGGTCGGGGTATCTGCGGGCGTATTCGGCGATGTTGTCTGCGTAGGTTTGCATGACCTTTTCCAGTAGCTCAGGTGATTCATCACCAGCGTCGGGATCGGTGAGCGGCCCGAGAAATTCGAGTCGGTATTTGAAGCCCGGATCGCTCAAGGTGAATGATTGAACCACTGACGCTTTGCAACGAATGGCGATAAGCAGCGGTCCCAGCAGGAACTCCACCTTGTTACCGAACAAATTCACCGAGATTGTTCGCATTTTTTTATCGGGTACTTTCGACACGTCCGACGAACTGCCTAGGATGAAGTTGTTTTTGAATAACCGGTAAATCGGTCGGGGATAGTGGCCGGTATACAGCACCGTAATGGGTGGATGGTCGGGGTATTTCTCCATCCATTTGCTTTGCATGTAGCGCCGGACCGCTCCCTCCTTTGGGGTGCGTACTCCGGACACTTGGTATCCCATGTACGACATAAGCATGCCGATGACGTGGATGGATCCGATGTGTGAAGTCATGGCATAGACGCCTTTGTTGCGCGCCAGCGCCGCGTCGAGGATGTCGCGATTGGCGATACTGAAACACTCGGCCAACTTCTTCTCGGGCAACAGATCGAATATCAGATAGAACACTTTGTCGCACCGCGTCCGCATGAAACTTTCGCACACCCATTTGTTGCGAACGCGAGCCGGTGTGTTTTCAGCCAATGCAATCGCCTGCGTCTTGCGCACTTTGCGGCGGCGTTTGTAGTTGATCAGATATTCGAGCCCGCCAAACCAACGCGACAATCGATAGAGTCCGCCCAGTCCGACGATGCGCAGTAGCCCGCCCAGAAAAAAACGCATCGACGTCAGCGAAAACATTTCCCATCGAGTGACTTCCGGCTGGGGATGTTCCTCCTGGGAGGGAGCGGTGGTGGCTGGTGCTTGGATTGTTCTCTCAGTCATATCGCAGAATATAATCGTGCAGCGCAAGACGTTCCAGTCCAGGCACGAACACGGTCAAATTGCGGGCAAATTCAGGATGTCTCGAATCACTTGAACAATGTTCGACGCTTGCGGTCGCGCTTGGGTCGGGCGGCTAACCCGATGGTGATCGCGGTGATTGCGATCGATGCGAATGAGATCACGGCGAGCAAGAGTGTCGTCCATCCTAGCGACGGTTTGCCAGCCCAAATGTACAGTGCGAGCGTGACACACGAACTGATAAGCATTGCAGCCGCAAATCCGAGCGAGGCAAACACGATCGGTGGCGCGGGCAATCCGCGATGACCGTCGATGAACAGCAGGCAATCGCGGCAGTACCGGTTGCGATCAAGGCCCGTGTGAAGTTCGGCGACGTTTTGACATTTCTTGCAGACGAATTCGAGATTCGCGTTGTTGCGATGGTCGGTTGCCCCAAACTTGTTCAAGAAGCGATACGCCTGCGAAATGCGTTTGAAGTGTGCTGCGTCGGTCTGGAATCGGTTTCGATCGGGATGATAGAGGAACGCCAAGCGCCGAAACCTTTGCCGAATGCGCTCGGGCGTGGCATCGGATTTTAGCCCCAGTGCTTCAAATGCTTGAGCGCGCGATTTGATTGTAACGTTAGCCGAATGGTTTGACTGCGTACTTTTCGATTTGGACGCGCGGTTCGCATGCATGACAATCGCTCCACGACTATTTTAGTGCGCGGGCCCAACGCTTCCAAACCGATTGAAAAACCGCAGTTCATGCGTCCGAGAAGCGTGGGGGTGGTCATGTTTGATTTCAACCTGAAGTCTGGATTCTTTGAATCAGATTGTGTCAAACGATGTTGGCGCACTCTGGAGATGCGCGTCACGACTCGTTTTTGTCTGCCAATTTCGTTCCAAGTTGTCCGCAGTCTGTCCCGTGTGTTTCCGAGTTATTGCCGCCCTGAAATTTGATGGTCCGTGAAAGCGATCATCCTTGTAACGGATATTTTTGCCCGCTAATCTGAAGTACTCACGAGGTGGGGAATGTTGCCGGGCATAGGCCGATCTGGAAGCGTTACGAGCGCACCGGACTCGCGCGCCGAATCCCAAATCAACCGCAACACTCCAATTGACTAGAGATCAAGTATTTCTGAATTCGGTTCGGATTGAATTGAGTGACACAATCCGTCACTACTTTTTAATTGTGCCTATCGGAAAACGAATGAAGTTCAGGCAAGGAGACGCGATGAAATCCAGGAATTTACCAAAGGTGGTTGTTTTCGTTTTGGCGACGATGGTGACCGCGCATTCAGCATTGGCGGACGTGGAATGGACCGTCACCCATGGGACCACCAAGCTTGCGTTCGACAAAACAGCGCTTGCTGAGCTTGGCCTTGATGTTGAAGGACTTGATCGAAACGGCTTGGCGGTTCCAACCAGTGACGTTTGGTTGGACATAGACGCCCGTTCGACGCTTGCACTTCTCGAATCGCGCAACGGCTTGTCTGACGTCAGTCTTGGCCAAATTCGCCACAGCGGGGGATTGCGAATCTTCTCAAAGCGAAACGATGTCGCGCTAACGGATCTCGCCATTGCACTTCCCGACGGAATTTTCGGGTCGTCGCTGGTTTCAACCGATGCAGCCGGTCGGCGTACGGGGTTGGTTTTGTCTGCGACGAAAGTCGGTTTTGATCAGGATGGCGAGAAAGTTCTTTTTGAAGGCACTCAAATCTCAATAACCCGCGAACTGGCAAATGCGCTTGGAGATTCTTCGCTCGCAGGCGAGTCGATCGGTTCCTTCACCATTGAAGCGGCAATGTCGTGGTCGGGCGGTGAATTACCAGATGATATTCGACTTGGTGGCGAGTCGGCGGTGGTTCGAGGCGGCAGCGGCGGAACGGTTTGTGGCCAGTCGGGCGTTGATGTCATTGTCGGCGACTTGCTCGACGTATCAAACTACAGCAGTCTCAACGGAATCGAGGCATTTGCGGTAGGTACGACGTCCTGCAACGTTGGAGATCAAAACCTTCTTTGGATTTCGAATACAAACGAGCATCCCGTCATCGGGCAAAACATGTTCCGCCTCAAGGATGGCCGCCTCGAACAAATCGGTCAGAGTTGGCTCAAACATGGATTCACGGCGCTGACGGAAAACATTTGCGGTTGTGGTTGCAACGGGCAGGGTGGAAGCGTCCTTGGCGTAGGCTGCTCCGATCCATATTGCTGCGGACTTAACGGTCAGCAGTCAGGACTCGGTCCGCGTTCGGAAGTTAACGCCCACACTGGCGTATTCAACTACCCGTTTACTCATGGCGATCAGGGTTCGACAGGCGATTCGACGTATAAACGATTGCAAGTGGCAATCTCCGAACTCGATCCAGCGCAAGATGGCGGCGGCACTTACTTTGTCGAGGGTCATTATGTGACACAGGATGATTCTGCGGCTGGCAATCAAGACAACAATGCTTCCTACCGCCAGGTCAACGTCTCGGGTAGTGGAAGCAGTTGGTCCATCTCGTTGGCGGCGAGTACCCAGCGCGAGCAACCGGGAATCCGTGCTTGGCAAGACAACGACCCTGCCGTGGTCGAAACGGACGTTCGCATTCCCGGAGAAGGTCTGGTGATCCTTGCCGCAAAGGCGACAGATCTGGGCGGGGGAATCTGGCACTACGAATACGCGGTTCAGAACCTCAACTCCGATCGCTCCATCGGCTCGTTTACCGTGCCGATCGATTCAAGTGCGATCGTGACGAACATCGAATTCAGAGATGTGGATTACCACAGCGGTGAACCCTACAGCGGTCTGGATTGGCCGGGCTCAAAAGTCGGCGGAAATGTCACTTGGTCGACGGAAACTTTCGCGACCAATTCCGATGCCAATGCCATTCGCTGGGGCACGATGTACAACTTCCGCTTCGATGCCAATGTCGCCCCTCAAGCGACCAACGTGACTTTGGGTATTTTCAAACCGGGTAGCCCGAACAGCGTGACAGCTGCAACGACCGGGCCGGCAACAGGTCCGCAAGACTGCAATTCAAACGGTGTCGAAGATTCCACGGACATTGCCAATGGCGACAGCCCGGATTGCAACAACAACAACATTCCCGACGAGTGCGAATCGTTTGCCGATGTTCCGATGACGACGGTTGAAATTGCATCCGGATTATCGACGCCGGTTGGCGTGTTCGGCGATCCGACCGACGCCTCGCGCATGTTCGTGATCGAGCAGAACTCCGGACAGATCAAGATCATCGAAAGCGGTTCGGTACTCGGTACGCCATTCTTGAATATCAGTGGCTTGCTGAGCATTGGTGGGGAGCGCGGGCTGCTGGGTATGGCATTCCATCCGGACTATGGCACGAACGGACACTTCTTCCTGAACTATACGAATACGGGCGGGGACACGGTGATCGCGCGCTACACCGTTTCGGGCGATCCGAACGTTGCCGACGCGGGAAGCGCCGTCATCATCAAGACCATCAATCAGGATTTCTCAAACCACAACGGTGGCGGAATTGCATTTGGTCCTGACGGAATGCTGTACGTTGCGCTGGGTGACGGCGGATCGGGCGACGACCCGAACAACCGCGCACAGGACCTCGGTTCGTTGCTGGGCAAGATGCTGCGATTGGATGTCGATGCCGGCGCGCCGTACATTCCGGTCGATAACCCCTTTGCCGATGAAATATGGTCGTATGGATTGCGAAACCCTTGGCGTTTCAGCTTTGACCGATTGACCGGTGATATGTACATCGCCGATGTCGGTCAGGACGCCCGCGAAGAGATCAACTTCGAGCCAGCCAGTTCAACTGGTGGTGTCAACTATGGTTGGGATTGTCGTGAAGGTTTGATTCCCACGCCGACCAACAACGGTGGTTACGGCTGCGTTGCGACCGACCCGACGCTGACCGATCCGATTTTCGATGTGTTGCACAGTGGCGATCCGGATCACCCGGGATTCATTTGCAGCATCATCGGTGGTTTTGTTTATCGCGGATGTGCGATGCCTGCACTTCAGGGCACGTACTTCTATGGCGATTTCTGCGGTAACTGGATATTCAGTCTGCGTTATGATGGTTCGACGATTTCAGAGCGCGTGAACCGTACGGCTGAGCTGGGTTCGATCAATTCACCGGTGGCATTCGGCGAAGATGCCGACGGCGAAATGTATGTCGTAAGTACCGGCGGAAGCGTCTACAAGATTGTTCCTGATACAGGAGTGGTTTGCGGTAACAACCTCGTTGAAACCGGCGAAGAATGCGACGACGGAAACACAACACCGGGCGACGGCTGCGACGAGAACTGCCAGTTTGAAGGCGTTTGCGGTGACGGGAATGTCGATGGTGGCGAAGGTTGCGACGATGGCAACACGACACCGGGCGACGGTTGCGACGAAAACTGCCAGGTTGAAACGGCTGACGATTGCGCTAATGCTGCTCCCATTTCGGACGGTGTCCACCAGTACAGCACAGTCGGTGCAACGACGGATGGACCCGCACACCCGGGTACATGTACAACCTCTGACGACGGCGGACAAACTTATCAGGATATATGGTACGAATACACCGCCGAATGCAGCGGCACATTGACGATCAGCACGTGCGACACCGTCAACTACGACAGCGATTTGGTGATCTATGACAACACCGATTGCGGCAACCTAAGCTTCCTGGCGTGCAACGACGACGCCACGGGATGCGCGGGTTTCTCCTCAATTCTGACCGCACCAGTCGTTGCCGGGAGTTCTTACCTCATTCGCGTGGGCGGCTGGAACAATGGCGATCAAGGGTCTGGTACGCTTAGCATTTCCAACGACGGCGCGCCTTGCACAGTATGTGGCGATGGAGTTGTCGAAGGCAACGAAGAGTGCGATCCGCCCGACGGCGTCACCTGCGATGCGAATTGCCAGGAAATCGTTTGCGAGGACATTTTGTTCGAAGACGATTTCGAAAATGGCAACGCGGCAGGCTGGAATCTTGCAAGTCCCGGTTCGACGGCTTCAACCGGTGACGGTGTGATTGGCGATCCGATCGGCACATCAAACGGCGGTGACCAGGCCCAGCCGGAAAACGCCTTCGCAGGCAGCGGTTGCATGTTTACTGCTCAGAACCCCGGCAACTCGCTCGGTACCGATGACGTTGATAGCGGGGTCGTGTACTTTGAATCGCCAACGATCGATCTTAGTGGCGAAACGGAGGCCGATCTGACATTCGTTCGCTGGTTCTATCAGCGCGACATTGGCGATGATGCTGCCGGCGATTTCTATGTCGCTGAGGTTTCCGACAACAACGGTTCGTCTTGGGTCGAACTCGAATCGATCGACGATCAAGCCAGCGCCAACAGTTGGACGACCCGCTCTTTCGATCTTGAGAGTTTCATCAGCCTGACGTCTACCGTGAAGTTCCGCTTCGGTGCTAGTGACGGTGGCGGTGAAGGCGACATTGTCGAACTCGCGATCGATAACGTTTCGGTGACGACGCCTTGCGGACTCGATGCCGATTGCAACTCCAACGGAATCGAAGATGCCGACGAGATTGCGGCTGGTTCGGCAGAAGATTGCAATGCGAACAATGTTCCGGACGAGTGCGACATCGAAGGCCCGACTAGCAGCGACTGCGATGGCGGACCGGTGGGCATTCCGTCAGAAGGACAACTCATCCTGGCCAACACCTGCGCCGGTTGTCACGGACCGACGGGAATGGGCGGTGGACAGTTGCCCGGTCCGAACATTCGCAACCGTCCACGTGACTTCATCTGGAACCGATTGCTACCACCGACCGATCATCCTGGCGGCGCGCATCCGGAATACACGCAGCAGGACTTTGCGAACATTGAGGCGTTCCTCTCCGACACCGGAAGTCGTGGCCGCCCCGACCGTATACCGGACGAGTGTCAGGTACTCGACGATTGCGACGGGCAGAATGGAAGCGACGGCTGCGATCTCGATGCGGAGTTGCAGGATGACTTCGATTTCAACGGCGTACCCGATGATTGCGAGGGCTGCTCGACAACATTCGGCGATGGCGATGAAGATTGCGACATCGACCTGGCCGACTACATGTTGATGCAGCAGTGCTACACGGGCGACGTAGGAACAGGTACGCCGGTGTATGCGACGGGTTGCGTGTGCTTCGATACCGATGAAGACGGTGACGTCGATGTCGACGACTACGCATCGTACGAAGCAATGGTAGGCCCTGACGGTCAGATCGCCGGTTGCCAGACGCCGTAATACGATAATCGGCAACAAGTAGCCGCAATCAATCTAAAAGAACCCATCCGCCGCCGTCCGCGTAAGAGCGAGACGGCGGCTTTTTCATTGCCAGCGGAGTGCAAACGGTATCATAGAGTAGGGTGCGATGTGCGGACCGCTGATCGCGGGTTTCAAGAATTGGTCCGCACGGCCCAACCCTATGTCAAAATCGCCAGCCGGATTCAGGATTGTTCTGAATGGACGCAATCACCAAACCTCAACTCGTTAGAGTCAAACGCTGGCCGGTGATCGCAGCCGTTATTGGAGCGATCGGCATCTTCGCGATCTGCCTCGTGCCAATACTCATACTGTTCCGGTATATCGTTTGGATGACGGTCGAGATCAACACGCCAATGGAAGGCAAGCCGCGACCTGTTCTGGACACGATCATCGTCTGCGCGTTCTTCGCATTCATCGCGGCTGACTTCGTGATCGCATGGCTCGGTTACAAAGGGTTGCGCTGGAAATATGAGTTTATCGATGGCATCAAATGTCTCGAATGCATGTATGATTTAACCGGGAACGTCAGCGGCGTCTGTCCCGAATGCGGTACACCGGCCGCTTCGACTTCCCGATCGGTAACGATCAGCAAGTTGGATTGATCCATGCCCAGAACCAATGTCATCGAGCACAAGTCGCGATTTTTGTCGCTCGTCGCGGTGCTGATTCTTCTGCCGTTCTTTTGGCTGCTCGTCAGGACGGTTGTGCTCGTGGTGTTGACGCTGGTTGCCGCGTTGTTAGACGCGATTTCGCCGAATGGCATCACGCTAAGTGTTACGCTCATCGAAGTGATTGGATTGCTCGTGCCAACATGCATCGCCGTCGCTTGCTCGGTTTTCTTCTATATCGACTTTCACCGTCAGCCGATCACGCCCGACGGGCGCTACTGTGCCGCATGCAGCTATGACCTCACCTGCAATACCTCCGGCATCTGCCCGGAATGCGGGGACACTGTATGAAGCGACCCTACTACACTCGGCGACTCTTCATGCGCATCGGCTTGGCGCTTTGCGTTTTGCTGGCGGCTGGGTGGGTTACAGCAAGTGTTTGCCGGGCTATGTATGGCGGTACTCGATTCCATGTCTTTTTGCGGCACGGGTACTCCGAGTTTTACACGCATGGGCCAACCAAACCGTCCGGGCTCAGGATTGATATGAAACCGTTCGGCTATTGGAGGCATTGGCCGTCATACAAACGAAGCAGCAACTACATCACGATGCCTTTCTGGATACTTTTTGCGCCGACACTGCTTATGACGATCTGGATGTGGCGCACCAGCCGCATATTCCCGGGAAAGTGCTGGAAGTGCAGATATGATCTGACGGGTAACGAAAGCGGGGTTTGTCCGGAGTGCGGGACGACTTTTGATCAGTTGGCACCGAAGCCATGACTGAACATAACGAAAAACGAATGATGTGCATGGACTGCGCGTATTGGCTTGTCAACTTGCCAACTCAGCGGTGTCCGGAATGTGGACGTTGGTTTGATCCCGCGGACCCAAGTACATATCAGCAAGCAAGCAAAAAGGTCGGATGGCGACGTTTGGCTAGTTCTCTGTCAAGTCGACAATGCGTAATTTTCGCGGTGTTGTCTCTTTACGGCATTGTTAACGCCAGCGGACCGGCGCAGTGGGAGGCCGGGAGCATCTGCATGGTTGCGTTCGTCGGTGTTCCGTTGTGGCTTGGAATACTACTCCTATATGTCGTGCGAACTGCCGCAACTTGGTTGGATCGGGAAAGGGCCAAGCTGGACGACAGCGAACGGTCTGGCCGATGGCGATGGTGGGTTGTTCCGATTTGCGCAGTTCTTGTGGTTTCTTCGTGGATCTATCCCTGGCCACTCTTGCTGCGATTTCGATTGAGTCAAACTGCGTTTGAAGCGGCTGTCGCTGATTATCAAATGGGCGCAACATTCCGCGGGAAATGGGTCGGATTGTACTACGTTAAGAATGCGCACCCAATCACTTACACGGGGCCAGGGGGGCGAACGACTGTGGGATTTGTAACGGGCTCAAACGTTCTTGATCCCGTTGGGTTTGAGTACGACCCGCTTCCCAATCATCCAACCGGATTCATGATCTACGAAGTCGGTAAATCCTGGTACACATTTGAAGACTGACGAATGGTAGCCCAAACGCATTAAACCGATATGCACTTCGGGTCACGGTACGCGTCGTTGCAGAGCAGCGGTTCATTGCCCGGGCCGGTGCGCGTTCCGGCGCATCGATTTTGTCGGTTCTGATTGATTTGCCATCGCGCAGTCGCGATATTTCGAGATGCGATTATCACACCCTGCGCGTCTGTGTTGCTTCCAATTTGCATCCGACCCGCTCTATATAGTTCATTTGTGGCTGAGGAGAACGCGTTTATTGGGCTATTGGAAAAGTGCAACTGGTTTCCAGTTCATTCTGTCATTGATTCCGGTCCTAATTCAAATCACTGTAGCAATTCTCTATAATAACCCAATCAAGCTTGCACGCTGGAATCCGAATGCGGGAAAGAGGCCGAAGTTATGTTCCATTCGTACGCAAAACAGAAATGCACCATGGCGCAAGGTATGTCGCGTCGAATCTGGCGCAGTCATGTTGCATGGTTTATGACGTTGATCATTTGCACGTGTACGACCAGCACCCACGCATTCGATCCGCTTTCAGGCGACTATTCGAAAGACAGTTCTCTCGATGTGCGCATTGTGTCTTACAACCATGCCCGCAACTTCATTGACAATTCCAGCACCGATGCAGAGTTCAACCGCATCTTAGTCGCCCTCAACCCCGATGTGGTTTGCTTTCAGGAATTCACCAGTTCGGTTTCGACCAACGATGTTGCAAATCGCATGGACAGTATTCTGCCCACACCGGGTGGTTGGCAGGTGCATTTTGGATTGCTAGGCGGTATTCGAACGGTGCTGGTGTCGCGATTTCCCTTGACTATGACACGGATCGACACGATTCCGATTTCGTCGTCGCGGGGTGTGACCATTGCGTTGGTTGACTTACCCGACGAAACCTTTGCAGACGACATTTATCTGCTCGGCGTTCACCTGAAATGCTGCGGCGACCCGGGCGGATCAGAAGATGCCAGTCGCCAGGACAGCGCGGATGCCATCGTCAATTGGCTGGGCGACGCACGCGGTGTCGTGAGGGCATCTGGGGACAATGTTGTTCTGGCGGATGACACGCCGATGATTGTGTTGGGAGACTTCAACATGGTCGGCGGGCCGCAGCCGGAAAACACATTCATCACCGGTGATATTCAAGACGAAGCCACTTATGGCGCAGACGTTTCTGGCGACTGGGACGCCAGCGACATGACCAACCTCATGCCGCAAGACCCCTTTACAGGCGATACGTTCACATGGCAGGGTAGTCAGAGTTTTCCTCCGTCGGCGCTCGATCGGATGTTTTACACGGACAGCGTCGTGACCGTCGCCAACAGTTTTATTCTGAACACCGACACCATGTCTGCACCGGCATTGGCGGCTGCCGGTTTGCAGGCCGGCGATACGCTAATGGCGAATACGTCCGACCATCTTCCGATCGTGTTGGACGTGCGGATGGCCAGCGCGGCTTGTTCGACAAACCCGGATTGCGATGATGGCGACTTTTGCAACGGTGCGGAATTTTGCGATGGCAACGATACCTGTCAACCCGGCATCGATCCTTGCCCAGGCGATTTGTGCAATGAATCGCTTGATGAATGTGGAACCTGCTCAGCCAACGGCGAATGCGACGACGGTAATGCCTGCACGACCGATTCCTGCGTTGCCGGTGCCTGCCAGCATGAGTGCCCAGCGTTGATCGACACATTTCCTTACCAAGAAAATTTTGAATCGGGATTCGGGTTGTGGAACAACGCCAGTGGAGACGACATCGATTGGACCCGACTCAGCGGAGCCACGCTCTCCAACGGAACCGGTCCTTCCGGCGATCACACCACTGGTTCAGGTTTCTACGTGTACACCGAAGCGTCAACTTCAAACAATGGCAGTCCGGATAAGACGGCGAACCTGCAAAGCCCCTGCATCGATTTGACCGGTTCCAGTTCCGCGACACTTTCATTCTGGTATCACATGTTCGGGACCAGTCTTGGAACGCTTAACGTTGAAGTCGCTGATGACTGTTCCAACTGGAGCAATGTGTTTGGCGTTTCGGGGAATCAAGGGGATCAATGGATTCAAGCGAATGTCGATCTCACGGCGCATGTGGGTGCAATAAGAACGATTCGATTCAGGGGTGTCACCGGCTCAAGTTGGAGCAGCGATATCGCCATCGACGATATCGAGTTGACCGTGATACCCGGCTGCTCGATTGATAACGACTGTGACGACGGCGTATTCTGCAACGGGCCCGAAACGTGCGATCCGATTTTAGATTGCGTGGCCGGAAGCGCCCCGTGCGGCGGAGGAACGTGGTGCAGCGAATCCGACGATCTGTGCATTCCTTTGGGAGATGGCGACTTCGAGTCAGATGGCGACGTAGACCTTGTGGACTATGCGATGTTCATGGCGTGCTTTGGTTTGCCTGCCAACGGCGGATGCGAACCAGCTAACCTGTCCGGCGATGAAATCATCAACCTGTCCGACTTGCAGATGTTTGTTTCCGAACTCGTTGGCCCCGGGTAACGATGTGCTACTACAAGCGCGGACCAGTGGCTCCGCTGCGGCGGTGAAATAACTGGCAGCACAATCAGTACGTTCCCGAAATGTTGGTAGCGATAAATGAAAAGACCCTTCTTTATCCGCCGAATCTTCATGCGGATTGGCATTGTTCTGTGCGTGCTTTTGGCAACCGGTTGGGTCATTTCCAGCGTTTATCATGTCATGTACGGCAGCCGCCGGTTTCACGTGTTCCTGCGACAGGGTGCCTTTGAATTCTATACGCATGGGCAGACCAAGGCATCTGGTTTGCGGGTTGACGTGAGACCGCTTGGCGTGTGGAAGCATTGGCCTTCATACAAGTGGAACAGCGGGTACACAACGATTCCGTTTTGGATGCTATTTATGCCGGCGCTTGCTGTGACGATTTGGCTTTGGTGGTCCAGCCGAATACTTCCGGGAAAGTGCTGGAAATGTGTGTATGATCTTAGTGGAAACGAGAGTGGTATCTGTCCCGAGTGTGGAACACCCATTGAAGTAATTGGGTAGCTTAAGCTAATCAATCATGATCGTTGCGTTGTGGCACCAGCGAGATTCGTCGGTTTTTTTGATGAAGCCTCGTCTGCTTAACAGGCCTGCTGACGTAAAACTTGAATTTCGAATTTCACTGGTGCCACAAGCTAGCGATGGTGTTTGCCGTGCTCGATTTAGAAGTTATTCGACTTCAAAGCCACCTGTTGATTCACAGTTGCTCGCACAGCCCCAATAAGTTGCCGCGCACTGGTTGAAGTACGTGTTTCCATCATCGCAAATGACGGGATCGTAAACCATGGGGCAGAATATTGTGAAGTCAGGGCACTCGCTTCCCATCGTGATTAATGTAGTTCCACTGTCGTTCAATTCTGTTGAACCATGAAGTGATTCATGAGCAGTACTAAAGGTTTCAATGGACAACAGTTCTTCGTCGGTAGACTTGCGACTCGCAGACCCAACAGTGGTATTGACGGGTGTAGCTGCGGCCATCACGAGCGTTCCGTCGCTATCCATTGCTTGGGGCGCCAAAACAATTTCACCTGGGCTGTTTCCTGATTCGCCGTTGTCGTCAGTTGTGAAGAACTGGATTTCTCCACCTGCGGGTTGACAGTCTTCGGCACATCCCCAATACGTTGCAGCGCACTGATTGAAATACGTATTACCATCGCTACATGAAACTGGATCATAGACCATTGAAC
Organism: Alphaproteobacteria bacterium; assembly: GCA_028285105.1. Taxonomy (GTDB): domain Bacteria; phylum Planctomycetota; class Phycisphaerae; order UBA1845; family UBA1845; genus UBA1845. The sequence continues at coordinate 430,835 of JANQQE010000024.1, read as the reverse complement.
AAAAGACAGTGAAGTCCGGGCAGGTGCCTTCGTCGGGCCCCGATCCGACTGCGCCGAATGTAGAACCGGTGTAGTGACTTTCAGTGAAACTGGTCTGTTGCTCAGGTGATGATCTGGTAGGTACGTTCGAATCGGCACGAACGACCGATTCGCCACTCTCTGCCATCATGAATAGCACGCCACCGCCAGCGGATTCGCAACCTGTCGTGCATCCCCAATAGGTGGCGGCACATTCATTGAAATACGTATTGCCGTCGTCACACACGACTGGTTCATAAACCATCGGGCACGAAACAGTGAAGTCCGGGCAGCCACCATCAATCTGGCCCGAGCCGATGTCAGCGACTGCAGTATGGGTTCCTGACAATAGAATTACCAAAGAAAAGAATCGACCAAAACAAGTTTTTTTAGTCGTCTCTGAAATGTTCGGCATATCGTATACTCCTATCGATCTGGGTAAACGGAATCAAAAAAGCGTTGGAAGGTCAAGGAACCTCCCAACGCATTATTTTCACACGGCTTGAACTTCAACCAAAATCAAATCGCTGGCTACATGAATCAGTGTCTGTGTGATCATTTTCAGCTGATGTGAGTCAGTCACATACCGTGTTTGCACCCTGGAATTCTCCGCCAGCAACTCGGCAGATTGTGTCCAACGTTACAACGCAATCACCATTTGGTAGTTCGCATGCGCCGGGAGGAACAAACGGTAGTCCGAAGAATTCGTTGGATTCAGAATCACATGTTTCGGTATCAGCCATTTCACTGACGCAATCTTCTGGTCGTTCATTGACGTTTGATCGTTCAATGGTTGTCTCGTCTTGGACCATTGCGCCATCGGCGATGACACCTGCACTCATGGCGACCGACAAAGCGAGTAGCATTCCTGTTTTCAGCATTCGTTCGACTCCAAGTATTTGACTCTACGTTTTAGCCAATGGACCTGTCCAAAGTAGATCATTCTCTCTGGCTGCCCATCGGCTGGTTCGAATCGCACGTCGGGTATAGACGCAGCGATTTACTCAGGTGCTTGAATTGGGTCTTGTGTTCCGTTCACTCAGAACGCAGTGCAAGTCAATCCGGTCTTCGCTTCAAATGCGTTCTTATCGCATACGGTTCCAATGAAAAGTCTGCTTGGTCCGCCAACCTTACTGCAACTCCATTGATAAGTCGGGCCACACAGCGGTCCGCCGATTGGCCCACGGGCCTTCGCTGGCTGGGCGATAAAGAATGCGCCGGCAAGGGCGGCGATGCTTGCTGTCATGGCGATGAATACTCTTTGAGTCTTGGAGAGTTTTTTCATTTGAAGTTCCATTTGCAATAAATTGGGCGCAAGAACACCACAGTAACGCACCGGGTGCCTATGCACTGAAATCAATCAGACGGGCAGGTGGCCTTTGATTGAATGCACCTGTCCATTAATGTATGGCGAGAGTTGATTCAAAAACCCCGCATTTATGTTGCGATTTTTTTGTGCGTTTATCGAATGATGAAACAGCAAGAGTGGATCCATGCTTTGAATTGCAGGGAAGTATCAGTTTGTGATACTTGTGGGATTGCGGTAAGCGTCGTTGCGGAGCATGGGCTCGTTTCCGGGGCGATCTAGAGCTGCGGTGCGGCGGAGGAGCGATTGGGCCCAGTGTACAGCTGATGCTGCGGTGGGGCGGGCTTGCATGGCTTCACGGAAGTAACCCATTGCCGGACCGTATTCTTTGGCCTTGTAACTCTCGTAGCCGAGTTGGCTACAGGTGTTGGCCAACTGTAGATTTACTTCCTTTGACTGCGATTCGGTCAAGTTCGGGAATCGGTCGATAATCGTCTTGAGCAATCGGCGATGGTAAATCGTGTTGCGCGTTCGCGATGTGCGCGAGAGGCTGCCATCGACATAGTGGTGTAAACAAAGCGGCTCATCGACGAAACCCGCACGACAGCGGTTGGCGATTTCCAGATAGAACATCCACTCGCAACCGTAAAGGTCATGCTCCAAAAAGCGTATGTCGTTGGCAAGCACCTCGCGGCGAACCACACCGACAATTGTGGCGACGAAGTACTCTTTCAATAGATACGAGAAGAAGTCCGGCGTGCAGATGTGAAGGTTGGGTGCGATTTCGTTTGTTGGGATGGTTCGAAGAACCTTCGACTTGGTGTCGAACATACTTGATTCAAAGTTGCCTTCCAGATCGACGTAGGAGTAGTCGCCAAATACGAAGCCTAGAGATGGTTCGCGGTCAAAGAGTTCCATCTGATGCTCAAGCTTGGTGGGCAGAAACTCATCGTCTGAATCAAGTAATGCAACAAAATCGCCGCGGGCGGCATCGATTCCGGTGTTTCTTGCAATACAGCAGCCAGCGTTCTCTTGTTCGATGAAAACGATTTTGTCGCCCAATAACTTTTGATAGCTTTCTACCAGTTCGGCAGTTCCGTCATTGGATTTTCCATCAACGATGATGAGTTCCCAATCGGTATGGGTCTGCGCGACGACAGAATCGATCATTCGACCAAGGTACTGAACGCGCTTATAAGTAGGTACAACAACGGAAACGGTAGGCACAGTAGGGCTCCAGTGTAGGGTCCGCTGTGCGGACCATTGGTTTCGTTGGGCATCAGTACCAGCAGCGCGAGGAGCTCGCAGCGGTCCGCACAGCGGACCCTACACGCGATACTCAAGCGGGGCGAACATGTCGGTATGTTTCCGCATGAATTCGATGGTTTCGGTGAGGCCTTCGGTCAGGGTTACCAATGGCGACCATCCGAGAACTGATTGCGCCAACGTGCTGTCGCAACGCAGTTCATTGACTTCGCTTTTTTCGGGTCGGATGCGCTGCGACTCGCTGATGAATGACCCACCGCCCGTCAATTCGCAGATCGTGTCGGCTAACTCGCCGATGGAGATCGACTTGCCACTGCCGATGTTAAACGTTTGGCCGATGGCTTCGTCGCATTGGGCGGCAGCGATGAACCCTCGGGCGGTGTCGGTGACGAACGTGAAGTCGCGGCGCGGCGATGGATCGCCGATGCGTACGGGATCTTCGCTGGCAATGCGTTGGGCGATGATCGTGGGGATGATCGCGCGATCGGATTGACGGGGTCCGAAAACGTTAAATGGCCGAACGGTGACGACGGGCATTTCAAAACTGCACGCGAAGCTTTCGGCGAGCTTGTCGGCACCGAGCTTGGTGGCTGAGTAGGGCGATTGACCGACAAGCGGGTGCTTTTCGTCCATCGGCGTGTACTGTGCCGATCCGAAGGTTTCGGAAGTCGAAGTATGTACCATGCGTTCGACACTGTGCGCCCGACACGCCTGCAACACGTTGAGGGTTCCAACAATGTTGGTCTGTACGTACGATGACGGCGCAATGTACGAATAAGGTATCCCGATCAGCGCCGACAAGTGGAACACAACCGACATACCATCGACTACGTTCATAACGGAATCACGATCGGTGACATCGCCCCAGACGACTTCGATTTCGTCGCGGACGTATTGATCGGCGTGTTCGAGGTTGCCGCAACTGGGCATGCTCTTGTAGTTGGCAAGCACACGCACCTGGCAGCCACTTTCGATGAGCATCTCGGCAAGGTGCGATCCGATGAATCCGGTCCCGCCTGTGATGAGGACTCGTTTGCCCGCGAGATTCATATGACGACTCCTTGCAGCGGTTGCGTACATTCGTTCTGTGGCTCGTCGCTATTGGAGTGGAGCAGGGTGACTGCATTGATTCCGAGGAACGTTCTTTTTTTGGATGCGAACAATTCGTTGGCTTTCTCAAGGTCGCCGGGTGTGCCAATGTCCAGCCAAAGGCCATCGTGGTGGTACGTGTTGACGGGAAGGTTGCGCTCCAGCATTGAAAGCACCAATTCGTCCATGCCGTATGGTACATCCGGAGGTATAAGATCGAGAATCCCGCGATCCATCGCATACGCGCCGAGCGAGATCGTCAATGGAAGTGTCGGTTTCTCGCGGAATGCAGCGACGCGCCCGGCATCGTCGAGGTCGAGGACGCCGTCCTTGATTTTCAGCTTGCGGCGAAATGTTCCAAGCGTCAGCAGTTCGCCGGATTGTTTGTGCTCATCGAGCAGTGCGCGGTAGTTCAGGTCGGTGAGAATGTCGCCGTTCAGGACCAGAAACGATTGCGGTAATTCGTCGGCGATCAGGTGCAGCGGTCCCACCGTTCCAAGCCGGCGGTTCTCTTTGCAATAGGTGATGTCAACGCCAAGCGTTTGGCCCGTTCCGAAGTAGGATCGCAGGAGTCCGTCGCGGTAGTTCGTCGCGAAGATCAGCCGCTTCAATCCAAGTGAACGAAGCTGTTTGACCAGCACTTCAAGAATCGGCACATCGCCCACCGGCATCAGAGGTTTCGGCAGCACGGTCGTATAAGGCCGAAGGCGACTTCCCTGTCCACCAGCGAGGATGACGACGCAATCGTTCATTGAAAGGAAAATCCGTTTTCCCAAGTGCAGTTGTAAGCCGTCTATGCAAAAAGACGAAGCCCGTTATCGGCACTTTCGGATGTTTTGGGGGGCGTCTGAAGGTATGCGTCCAACGGATTGTTCGGAATCGGCGGGTTCAATCTGATGGAACAAATAGACGGTAGGTGCCGTGTTTGAGTTCAGCAATGCAGATTCATCGCCAAGACATAGCTAGTCGATTACGGTTACAATCCAATGGACAACGCCTAAGTCGAAATTGCGAGATGTGGGTCTGAGTTATTTTTCGCAAAGTTCTTAATCGAGTTGTGGTCGGCTTGCTTCTGATCTTTGGTGCGGCATGGATCGCGAGCTATTGTCGAATCGGATTCTATCCACCTTCCCAAGACCAGATTTGGTTGACCCATGGATGTATCGATTGGATTCGCCCAGACGAGAAGCTACGGCAACTCTGGAAGTCTATCGACATGCTGTGGCCGTTTGACGAGACATGGAAGTTCGCTGGCTTTGACGGTTTTGAAACGCATTGGATACCGAGAGACTTTCATCAACGTTATCCCAATGGCATGACTCGATTTACCATTCCGCTTTGGATGCCGACTTTTCTGATGCTGATCGTTTGCTATCTATTCATATGGCGAAAGCGGCGACAAGTAGGAATTTGCGTTGAGTGCGATTATGACTTAACTGGAAACGTTAGTGGTGTTTGTCCGGAATGCGGGACCTTGACGTGATTCGCAACTTTCGATTCAGATTTGCCGGTGTGTTGCTGCTTCTAATTTGCGGGCTTTGGACGGCGAGCTATTGGCGAATTCTTATTTTTGCGCCCGACGACAACATGGTGTTCCTCGATCACGGTTATGTTTCGTGAACAGAACCGTCAGCTCGAATGTATGCGCAGTCGATGATCGTTGCGGCCATGCAAGAGGAACATGGAGTGATGGTGCCCGATCGGCCATGGATCAGAGTTCATGGCTTTACTAACCTATCCACCCATTGGCTTCCAGATCACTTCTACGGAATCAATAAATCGGGATTGTTTCAAATCAGGATTCCACTCTGGCCGCCCACGTTTTTCCTTTTGATCATCGTGGCATGGTATCTTGTCTTGCGGAAGCGCTGGATTCTGTGGCGGTACCCTGATGCGTGCTTGAATTGCAAGTACGACTTGACCGGCAATGAAAGCGGCATCTGTCCGGAATGCGGGACGGTAGTATGAGTTGGCCGACATTGGCGAAACTTAGACGTGTGGCTAAGTGGTCAATGCTCGCTGTATGTGCGCTGCTTTTGATTAGTTGGCCGTTGAGTGAATGCTGGTGGATCAGTTGGCGGCTGGCGTATCCGAATGATGCTTATCAAGTGGTGGCGGGCGGTCCGGTCAAGAATGGCATGTGCCTGTCGATGGCGATCTCGAATGGCCGGTTTGCGATCAGCAAGTATTCGAGCCGATCAAGGATTGGTTTCCGTGTCGGTCCGGTGCGCCGCGCCAGCAATGCGAAACGCCATTGGTGGCCGCGCTTTCACAACAACATGCTGGGCGTCTGGACCATGTCGATGCCACTTTGGTGTCTATTCATGGTTGCGATGATTCCGACAGGTTTTCTCTGGGTTGCGGATGCCGGTGAGCAACGCTCGTTCGCACCAGGCGAAGTCTATCGCCGAAAGCGTTGGCCGACCGCGGCTGCGGTGCTCGGTGCGATTCCGGTATTTCTGCTATGCCTGATGCCCGTGCTGATCGGCTCGATCCTGATCACATCGCGCTTTGGAAACGTCGTAACCGACATCATCTACTTGGTGCTGACCATACCGGTGGTTCTCTATCCGACGGTACGCGCATTTCAATTGCTCCGATGGAAGAAGGTGATCAACGACGGGAGCATCTGCCCGATTTGCGACTACGATTTAACGGGCAATGAAAGCGGCGTCTGTCCGGAATGCGGGACTGTGGTTGATCCGACGTTGAATCTCGGTTGAATAGTGTCTCTCCGCGCAATACAGTCCGCGCCGCTCCGCAATCTGTGACACTGCACGAATTCTCTTTCGTCTATTCCAATGAAGATAGTCCCCACATTCGGGGGATTTTGAGTGGGCAATAGTTCCCACATTCGATAACGAATGCTTTCTAAATGTCGTCAGGGTCGATTTTCGCCGAATGGCACACCGCATGCCCCCTGCTACTCAGGTCAATGAATTTCAGTTTTTTGACTGGAAAGAAAGGCGGATCTGACATGATGAATCACCCCCACAAACTCGAAGGCAATATGCACAGTTGCAAACCGACGGTCGTGCCGGTTTTGGCATTGCTGATGTTTACGGGTTGCCAATTCGACGCCAAGGGAACCGGTGTTCCGGCTCAGCCGGGTCTGGGATGTTACGACCTCGAACCGACTGAACTCTCAGTTGTCGACGAATCGGATGCGGCCTTCCAGGTTGACGGTGTGGTGTACGAATATGAACCGCTCAGTCTGGTTTGGAATGCGTGTTACGAACTGGGCACGAATCAGGACCCGCTGATCAGCGAGCCGTTTACGACGCGCTTACGCATCTTCAGTGTTCAGGACGATGAACTGGAAGAATCGTTTCTGGACGAATTCTTCCCGTCCGATTACATCGAAACCGGCGAGTGTCGCGACGAGGAGTTTTACGTTGCCGAAGGTCTGCCGGCTGGCAGCTATCGCGCGTATGCGATTCTCGATACGGATGATCTTGTTGAGGAATGCACCGGACTTGCATATTCGTTTACCAACACCGTCGAGGTGGACTTTGAAGTTGTCGCCGGGCCGGCAGACGACCTCGAATTCATCGCGCCTGAAGGGGAGGGCGACGACGGGCAGGATGAAGATTTGTCCGATGTGGACGATTTGCAATCGCCCGATGGCGATGGCGACGATCCGGTCCGGGTGTTGTCTGCCGACCAGGCCGATGATTCCGACAGCAAACCGCCAGCGCGTGCGCCGGTCAGTATCAGCGCGACGCAACTGGAGCAGCGCGACCCGGCCGTGACTCGACCGGCGCCCGTTCAAATCGTTGGCGATTTGCAGTGGACCGGAAATGGAAAGTAACGGGTTTCCCGTGCCAACTGTTTCAAACGGCGGGTCCATCCGCATTTTGTGAGCGCTGGTATGGATGGGCCCGCTCGATCAATGCTTCGCGAAATTCGAGATAGGTCGGCGGGCTGGCGCAATACTTGGGGTGTTGATCGACGACGAGAAAGTCATCGGGAACGTGAACGAACGTGACCTCCTTGTGTCCACCTTCGATGAATTGATAAGACACTTCATCCCACGCCACGCGATGCTCGTCGCCGCTCTTGCGATCAATGATTACCAGCCCATCCGCATGGGCTTCAATTGTCATCGGCGTCATCGTTGTAAACATCCACCACACAAATAATCCGCCCACCGCAAGAACAAGCGCACACGATGCGAGGAAGCCAGCCGTCTCGTAGTCGGTCCCGTGCGTCGGCCAAATCAACAAGAAGCAGCCGCCTACACCGACGATTGCGACCGGGATGTACATCAAGAATACCTTGCCGGTCGGAGGCGGTCGCCGAAAATCGAGCTTCACATTGGGCTGCGTGGTCATTGATATCCCTGCAAAAGACACATGGAACCCAGACAACGGATGAAGATTGTACGTCACAATGGATTGTGTCGCACGCATGAGCAATAATTCGGTATGAGTCGGCGCACTCAAACCCCAAAAATTGCATTGCGAGTTGGGATCGTCGTACTCGTAGTCTTTGTGACCATTTGCCTGGATCGCGGTTACCTTCAATTGCTTTACAAACTCGAACTGCTGATGCATGCCGGTTATGGTCTACTCGAATTGATCTTGGTGCCGCTATCGATCATGTTTGTACCGGTTGGACTCACCACCTACTGGTTTTGGTGGGTGAACAATCGGCCCGAGGGCAAGTGTTTGAATTGCGGCTATGACCTGACGGGCAACGTCAGCGGTGTTTGCCCTGAGTGTGGAACGCCAATTGATTGATGCAGGGCGATCGCTGATTCACGGGCGATGCATTATCGCAGTCGTTGTGCTTTGCGGGCGAATATCCCGGGAAATGGTGCGAATAGAGGATGCCTGAAGGCATACAGCCTTGATTACGACGACTGCTTGAAAGTCGGTGAATTCATGTCTTCAAATTGCGGTTCTCGGAGCAACTGTTGAACATTTGGAAACGATTTATTTGTGCCTATTGTGCGATCATCGCAATCATGCTTGGCCTCGGTGCGGTTTGGCATTTGGGATGGTCGGAGCAGTTCTACCTAGCGATTCCGATGGTCTTTCTGGTTCGTGGGTTGGCAGTCTGGTCCCGTGATAAACGTGAGGGGCGGACGCGAATCGCCTTTATAGCGATTGCCATATCGGGTGTCATTGTTGCTGCGAGTGCGGATTGGTTGTCGCCGAGTAACGCATTCGGTTCGTTTGGGCGCACTGTTTGTGCCTATGGGTTGGTTGCGGTGGTGATTACGTCGACTTGGCTTTACGTTCCGGTGGCTGCTGCTGTTCGCAGACTATCCAAAAGATTCGCGGATAATCAATGGCAGCGGATCGCGATTCGCACGATAGGGATGGTTGTCTTTTCCTTCGTGATCTATGCGTATCTGCTTTCGTTTCTGCAAACACATGTTCCCAAGCGAACGGGCGATCGCACACCTGCGGAAGTTCGCTTGTCGTTTGAGGACGTTTCGTTCTCGTCGCGCGATGGCGTTCGGATTGCTGGCTGGTATATCCCCAAAGAAGATTCAGACCGCGCGGTGATTCTGTGTCATGGCATGGGGGCTGACAAGTCCGACATGCTCGACTTCGCGTTGGCGCTGCATGATGGTGGGTATACGGTTTTGATGCCGGATTTTCGCGGGCACGGTGCAAGTGGCGGATACACCGTCAGCTATGGGCCGAAAGAAAAGTGGGATATCGTCAGCGGTATCGATTTTCTAAAACGCAAGCACCCTGCCCGCTCGAACCACGTCTTGGGTGTTGGCTGGAGCATGGGGGCTGCGTCGCTCGTGTTTGCCGCCGCCGAAGACGACCGCATCGAAGGATTGCACCTCGATGCCGTCTTCGCAACGGCGATGGACATGGCCAGGATTCTGCCTGCTGGAGCCCCACCGGTGTACCGTCAGGTAACGCCATACGTCGCGACGGTCTTCGCATGTATGGAGTCCGGCATCAATCTCTTCAGCCTCGACGTAACCGAAGCGATCCAAAAAGTGTCATGCCCAGTCATGTTGGTCCACGGCGAAAAGGACACCCTGATCCCCATCGCCCAGGGCCAACAGGTCTACAAGTCAGCCAACCAGCCCAAACAATGGCGAGCCATCCCCGGCGCCGGCCATTGCGAGACCATCGGTATCGATTCGCCTCATTATGAAGCCAAGATGATTGCATTCCTAGATGCGATTGGTGGTAAGATTGATTAATAACGTAAGGTGAAGGCAAAATTGCAAGCCGTGTAATGCGTCATGGACTGGAAACTCGTGTCAGAAATCCTCAAGATGGTGCTCAAGATCGAGGTACTGTTTTGGGGGCTATTCATTTTGCTCATCTCGGCGACCCTGTACCCCAAACCGTGGTGGATCGCCGTCGTCACGATGATCATGATCGGATGCTTTGTTCAACTCATGCGCAAAGCGTGCCGTCAAGGCGCTCAAAAGGCACGCTGCCCACGCTGCGGTAAAGAGTTGCCGACCTACCTTCCAAAACTGTGCTCGGACTGCGAAGCGGAAAAATGAATGAAAGCACAGGCAATGAACGACCACGATTCTCAACGACAACTTCGATCCTGTTGGCGTTGGCTACATTTGTTGTTGGAGTAGTCTTCTACTGGACTGTCATTGGTTTCTTTGCGGCTTTGCTTTCTTCATTGTTCTTTCGCGTCACATTGATGCATTGGGGGGTCATTTTGGTGATAGCCATTGCAGCAATTGGCGTTGGCTTTCATTCTGCGCGTGCGGCATTTCGGTATTCCCGGTCACCTCGCGAAACCAATCCTGCGCTGCGATTGTCAAACATTGACTGGATAGCTGCAATCGCAAGCGGCATGCTGCTGTGTTTCATTCTGTTAGCATTATTTCTATACCCAGTCATTCCGCAAAAAGGAATAAAGGCCCTTTCCATCTCGGTACTCTTAGACCATGCAACAATTCCTTTGTTCTTCGGCGTATGGAACGTCATCACCGTCTTGCGAATCAAACGTCGAAAACGAATCGCGGCAGAGCGCAAGAGACTTGCCGCCATCGGTAAGTGCAATCATTGCGGTTACGATTTGAGAGGCAACAAGAGCGGCCTTTGTCCAGAGTGCGGAGTTGAGATTTGATTCGAAAGTTTGCTATCTCGTTCTTGACGCTCTTGTCAATCGGAACTGTGCTACTTTGGTGGTTCAGCGTTTCGCATGCCTACACTCAGCCAGATCGTTGGGTGTGTTCCCAATCGGGTCAGGGGCCATTGGAACACAAAGGCTTTAAAGTGAATTTTGATCTCGGGGACAAGATCGGCGTGATATGCAGCGGTCAGTTCGGCCGACTTGAGATGTTGGCTGGATGGGCGTACTGCCCGCATTCCAGCGACGCGACAACTTCAGGTCATTGGCATTGGCAGAAAGGTGATTTCTATTTCTCAATGACCAGGATGCGGAATGGTGGTTTGATGCTGACTTATGCGTATGTGCCATTCTGGTTTCTCCTAGGCGTGTTTGCGGCATGGCCCGTTTTCTGTTTCTTACATGGGCCGCTCCGACGTTGGCATCGTTATCGCAACGATCGGTGTACGCAGTGCGGTTACAATCTGACGGGCAATGTCAGCGGTGATTGTCCAGAATGCGGGACGAAATTGTGATTCGCAAAACCGTAATTCTGGGATGTGCGACGATTGCATTCGCAAATGCATGTTTTGGTTGGCCAGCGCAATCGCATGCTTCTTCTGGGTCAGGCACTGAAAGGCGATTGTCGTCGGAGTTTGATGGCGGATGATTTGCGATACCGTAGGTCGATGTTCATCGCTCCGGTTCAACGGGTCTATGAATCAGCCAACCAATCGAGTTCGTGGCGAGCCATCCCCGGCTCAGAGCATTCAAAATCGTTTAGACCAGTAGTTCGCGACAAGAATCGCGTTTGGATGTTTTGAATTGCATTCGTTGTGTCATGAGTAGTAGTTTTGGCTCTGAATGTTTTGAAGTGACTCACTAACTAAGATCGAATTGGACTTATTTTCGCGCCATTTCTGAAGATTGGATCCTACGGAATGCATCCGCATCGTGTAAGCTAGAGTAAGCGAGAACGCAGAAAACGGAAGGTTTCTTCAAGACACTTGCTGTCATTGAAAAAGGGGCTTGCCATGTTGTGTACGAAAAAAATCATCGGGCCTGTTGTCGCGGTTGCTTGTTGTTTGTTTACAAGCCAGGCGATGGCAGATGTTTCCATGTTCGCTTCAACCGGAACAAAGCTATTTCGTATTTCAGGAAGCGCGGTCGAATCGTTTGATGTCGGGGTTGAGATCTCGGCATTGGACTTCGACATGAATGGCGTCCTTTGGGGTACCGGTGTGAGCCCGGGCGGCTCTGATTATCGCGTTTATACGATCGCCGATCCATTCGGGACACCGACCGCGCAGGTTTTTTCCAGCCCGATTATCAGCACGACTACTTCATTGCAATGGATCGATCAAACGCTTTATGCCGTACAGCGTGAGGGTAGTCCGAGTTCGGGCAGCTTCTTGCGGACCCTCGATCCGGTGACGGGTGCACAAACGCCCGTTGGCGTGACAGGTTCCACCAATGCAGTGATCGGCGGAATTGCGGTCGATGAAGTCTCTGGGGCAATGTATGCAATGGATGGAGCCACTGCCGAATTGTCAGCCGTTGACTGGCAGTTGCAAAATGGCAGTAATCCCAGCGCAACGTTGATCGGTGCCTTGGGCTTGTCTCCCGATGGTGGCGGCGGTTTGGATTTTCATACTCAATCAAACACCCTGTATGGACTACTCGCCTTGGGAGGTTCACCCAACAATCGGCCCGTCGGAGTTTACACCATCGACACGAATTCAGGGTTGGCGACCGAGTTGGTTGATCTTGATCCATTTGCCCCCGGGCAGGGCTCGTTTGGATTTGCGATCATCCCGGAACCAAGCAGCTTGGTTTTGATGCTGCTTGCGGCAAGCGTTATTCGCAAAGGAAGGCGATAGTTCTCAAAAAAACATCGTTCGTTCGCTTTGCAACCGCAATCGTCAATTCCGTCAGGGATGGCCTCGAATCCGAAACGGTTGAATTCAAATTTGTTACCTAACCGGCAACCGATGTGAAGTCTGTTCCGAGGGCAATACCCTTACCGACAAACGCGTGGGTGGTGTGACGGCTTTCGGGACGATCTGTGGCCCGTGACAGCCGTTTCCACGACATTCCGTTCCATTTTCATGACGCTGTATTCCCCACGATACTTGGTGAAATTGTCGAATATACGCAGTATGGTCAAGCTTCGCATTCCTCCTCTGGATGTTGGGGATACCCTCGAATCCTTTATATGACGAACGCTTCTCGCGATGTCTTCCCATCGTGATTATCATGTTGCCGACTTGGTCTCGTCATCTGGTTCACAATGAAGGCTTTCGTTCGTCGTAGCCGAACGCGCTTTTGCGTTTCGGCTTTTGACGTTAAACGATGACTTTGGGATTACAATTGGTTTAGCCGTGGGGATACTGTCATGTCGAGTCATTCGCGTATCGTGTTGATGAATCTCGTGGTTGGGTTGCTGGGTGCGTTTCTTTTCGTCGGATCGGGTTGCACTCCGGTTGTACCGGGTGGCGGCGGAGATGGTGACAATACCAACAACACTGACGATCCTGATAGCAACAATGACGGCCAGAATGGCGACACGCCAGATGACAACGACGAAGATCAAGACACGACGGACCGTCGGACGCTATTCGTTGTGTCGCCAAATACGAATCTCTTGAGTTTCGATGATCCCGGTTTGCTGGACGGCTCAAGCGTTTTGCCAAGTACCGAACTGGAATTGGGGATCAACGGTCAATTGGTCAGCCCCAACGATGCCGTGGTCACACCCGGGGGAATTTTGATCGTTGCAAATGCTGCGGGCGTTTCGTTCTTCGAGAATGCTTTCACGGCATCAGGACCAAGGCCAGCGAACCGCATCCTCGAAGGGCTGGACTCGGGCATCAACTCTCCGGTGGATGTCGCGTACGATCCCGTCAATGACGTCCTGTTCGTCAGCGAGAACGTCAACAGCGACGAAATTTTTGTATTTGACGATGTGTCAAACGTGGTATTTGAAGGCGATCCTCGACCCGATCGAACCATCGGGACTGACGATAATTCATTCGATGCCGAGCAAATGCGATTCTTTGATGGCGCACTCTACGTCGTCAGTCGCGATGACATTTTGATTTTTGAAAATGCCAGCACGCTGGACACGCTGGACTTCGTCGCCGATCGCATCCTGAGCAGCCCTCTGATCGACGAACCAGGAATTTCAATCGATCCCAATGGCAGGCTCGTCGTCACCAATAGCGACGATACGGTGCGCATCTGGAATGATGCTGCCAGCGTAGACGGCAGCCCGGCACCGGATTTGGAATTGACGATCCAAGGTGCAAGTCGTATCGATTCAGCCGTGATCGATTCCAACGATCGCCTCTACGCAGCCGACCGCGATCTCAATCAGATCTACAGCATCGCAGAGGTCAGCCAATTGGAAAGCGGCGAAGTTGTTTCCGGCTTCATCAACGAAGCAGACACCCTGCAAACGCCGGAGCGACTCTTTCTTTTTGAGTCAGAATAGGCCCCGCGACGCAGACGAAGGCTTAAAGCGGTATTTGGTATACGACTCACATTCAAAGTCGCTATTTCTTTGGGCCAGAATGCCAGATTCAACCAAGACTTCGAGTACACATGTTTGTCACCAGATACGCGCCATCCTGTTGATATAGTCACCCTCTGCCTCTGAACTCCAGTGCAGTGCGGAAGTTACGACCACGGCACCTCTCAGAGCACCATGTCGTTTTGAGGCGACTTCAACTGCGTAAAAATGCCAAAGGGAAGGTGCCGCCGTGGCGAGTAGCACCTTCCCTTCTGGTTTTGCTGCATAGCTGCGTTTGGGCGAGTTTCGACGCGACTCTAATCAAAAAGCCCCGAAACATCGCCAGACGCCAGCGAAAAGTCAGCGACGCCTTTTGGCGTTACCTTCTTTTGGCTTTACGCTTCTTGCGCTTCGGAGCAGCTTTCTTCTTCTTTGTAGCTTTTTTCTTTGTGGCTTTCTTCTTGGTTGTTTTCCGCTTTTTGGTTTTGCGTTTAGCGGTTTTCTTTTTCGCGGCTTTTTTCTTCGTGGTTTTCCGCTTTGCTGTTTTGCGCTTTGCGGTTTTCTTCTTGGCTGTTTTCCGCTTCGCTGTTTTACGCTTTGCGGTTTTCTTCTTTGCCGCTTTCTTCTTGGTTGCTTTTTTGCGCTTAGGCGCTTTCTTCCTTGTGGCTGATTTCTTCTTTGTGGATTTCTTGCGTTTTGCGACTTTACGTTTCTTGGCCATTGATATGACCTCCTTTCTTGAAAGAAATGGTAACTGTGCGAAAACCCGTGTCAAAAAATTTTTCTAAAAAAATGAAAAAAGTTCTTGCACGATTCTCGGCATTTCGACGCGCGCATCTTCAGTCGGTGCGCCATCTTGTTGACGAATTTTGGTTGCGCGAATTGAATTTGAACAATGCAAAACGGAATTGCGAATGGTCTTCAATCAAAACTTACCCATTTATCAATTGAATGACGAATTTCGATGATGCAAGTGAATCGGACACATCTTTTTTGCGTTATGAACCAACTCGGTGTACACCCGTTAACGTCGATCACTACACTAGAAACCAAGTTTTTGCATCCGAAACCAATAATGAGACACGAATTGAGTTGCGCTCTTTTCTAATTGTGAGATGAGTCATGAAAAACGTTGATTTGGACCGTATCGAACACGCCGTTCGCGAAATCTTGTCCGCAGTCGGCGAAGATCCCGACCGCGAAGGCCTTCAAAAGACACCGCGCCGCGTCGCAAAAATGTATGCCGAATTATTCAGTGGATTGCACCTCGATCCGTGCCGGCACCTCGAAACTTTTTTTACCGAAACGTACGACGAACTCGTCGTCTTGAGGGATATTTCCTTCAACTCGATGTGCGAACACCACCTCATGCCCTTCGAAGGCAAAGCCCACGTCGCCTATCTGCCCGATGGAAAAGTCGTGGGATTGTCCAAAATGGCCCGCGTCGTTGACGAGTTCGCCCACCGCCCGCAGGTGCAGGAACGACTCTCCACACAGATCGCCGACAGCATGATCCACTGCACCGCAGCCAAAGGGGTCGCGGTGGTTCTGGAAGCCACCCACACCTGCATGACATGCCGTGGCATCAAAAAATCCGGTAGCGTTATGGTCACGTCAGCCGTCCGCGGCCTGTGTCGCAGCGATGCCCGCACCCGATCGGAAGTAATGACCCTTCTGCACCGGTAATACCGAAACCATCATGTGAGTACGCGGTCCGCAGAACTCGAAAATCTGCAGACTATAGAAGGTTAAAAAACGCAGAAGTGTTGCGTGACGTCTGTTCGGCAAATGCCTCAATGGATACGCCGCGAAGCTCAGCAAGAAATCGCGCGGTGTGGGCGACGTGTGCCGGTTCGTTCGGTCGCACATGACGGACGGGCGTGGGTGAAAGATACGGCGCATCCGTTTCGAGCATGAGCTTGTCGGCGGGGTACGCCTTGGCGATCGCTTGCAATTCTGTAGATCGCTTAAATGTCACAATCCCCGTGAACGAAATCCGCCAACCGTTCGATGCTATGCGGCTGGCTTCGTCCTCGGTTCCGGTAAAGCAATGGAAAACCACCGGCTCGTTTCGGAAGCCATGTTCGACAAGCGCCGGTTCCACATCGTCATAGGCTTCGCGACAATGCACGATGATCGGAAATTCCGTCGTCGCGGCCCACGCCAGTTGTCGATTCAATACGCGCTTTTGCGAATCGCGGTCGCTGAAATCGTAATGGTAATCCAGCCCCAACTCACCGATCGCGACAACGCAGTCCTCGCTTGCCATTGCGGCCAACCGATCCCAGTCTTCCTCTGACACCTTGGCGGCTTCGTGCGGGTGTACGCCGATTGAACAATCCACGTCGTCGCGCGAGTTGGCCAACCGGACCGCCGCCCGTGAGTCAGCCGCATCGCAACCGATCGTAATCACCTTCGACACGCCCGCATCGTGAGCCCGCTGCATCACGGCATCAACGTCAGCCGCCAATGCATCGCTGGTAAGATGAGCATGTGAATCGATCAGGTTCATGTGCAAACCAAGTCTTGCGGGTCGCGTAGGGCAACATGTTCAAGTTTATCGCGTCTTCGGCGAAAACGCATCGACGAAATGGGTGATGACCGGTTTGCCCTTATCGGGAACAACGACCGCAACGACGTCGAAACGTGCCGTCATGTTGTTGGCATTTTTTTGATTGATGAAGTATTTGGCGACTTTGGTGAGTTTGATCTTCTTTTGCCGATTGACTGCTCGCTCAGGATCGTTTTCTTCGTCACTTGTCAGCGTTTTGACTTCGACGAACACCAGGACATCGCCGTCGGCAGCGATGATGTCGATTTCGCCGATCGGGCAGGTGTAATTGCTTTGGAGAATCCTAAGACCGGCTTGCTTCAGGAATCGGCGGGCGAGCCGTTCGCCACGATCCCCTAGCGGGACAAACCGCCGGAATGGATTGGGCAGACTCTTAAAGGGCCATCGCATTTGAATGTACGGTTGAATATCTACGGGAACGCTCGCGAACTACCCTGACGTCACGACGCTGAGCCCGCATCAAACTCCAGCTATCGCCGAAGGACTAGACGCCAACCGGCTCGGCGTCCTTGGCTTCGACGTCAGGAGCCGCTTTCGGTGCAGCCGCAGTCTTCTGTGACTTGGTCGTGGCCTTGCCGCTACGCAGTTCACGCAGCTTGCGGGCTTTTCCGACGCGATCGCGCAGGAAGTAGAGCTTGGCGCGACGGACCTTGCCCCGACGCTTCACGTCGATCTTGCCGATCAGGCGCGAATGCACTGGGAAGACACGTTCGACACCTTCGTTGTTGACGATGCGTCGGACGGTGAAAACTTCGTTGATCCCGCGACCCTTGCGGGCGATGACCACGCCGTTAAAAACCTGTGTGCGGGTCTTGTTACCCTCGACGATCTTCTGGTGTACATCGACCGTGTCACCAACTCGAAATTCGGGGAGGCTTTCCTTCTGATAACGCTGTTCCACCATTTCCATAAGTTGCTGACTCATCGCTGTACTCCAAACCCAACCGACGGTTTAACCGCCGGCTGAAACTGATCGTCTTAACAAGAACCCAAACCCAAAACTTGATGCACAAAGCGGACACCGCTCAATGCTAATTTCAATCTCATTCGACCGGTTGGCCCTAACCTTCCAGCAGATCCGGACGTCGCTTCTTCGTCCGCTCCATCGATTGTGCCCTCCGCCAAGCCTCGATCTTCGCGTGATCGCCCGACAGCAATACATCGGGGACCTTTAGCCCGCGAAAATCTCTGGGCCGCGTGTACTGCGGATACTCCAGCAACCCGCTCGAAAACGACTCGTCACCGGCAGACATCTCGTTTCCCAACACACCGGGCAACATCCGGATTACCGCGTCCATCAACACCATCGCAGCCACCTCGCCACCGGTCAGGACATAATCGCCAACCGAAATCTCGCGTGGCGAAAGTCCTTCGCGAATCCTCTCGTCGAACCCTTCGTAATGTCCGCATAAGAGAATCAGCCGACGATACTTGGCCAACTCGGTGGCCTTCGATTGATCGAATGTTTCTCCCTGGGGGGTCAACATGATCAATTCGGTTTCGTCGTTCTTGTGGCCATCAGGTCCGACCAGATGCTCAAACGCCTCGAACACCGGACCGCACGCCATCACCATTCCAGGACCACCGCCGAACGGCTTGTCGTCCACCGAGCGATGGTTGTCGTGCGTGAAGTCCCGAATGTCTGTCGGGACAATGCTCACCAACTCTGCCGCACAAGCGCGTCCTACGATGCTTGTCTCGGCAAAAGCGTTTATCAGTGCGGGAAACAACGTCAGGACATCAATTCGCATGGCTGATAAACGCAAAAAGCAACGCCTAGGCGTTGCCAATTAGTTTACTTCTTTTCGCTGGAACCGATTCGGCGCGGTTTTACCGTGACTCCGCTTTTGCGCAACAGCGAGCGACACGTATCGGAAGGTTGTGCGCCGACACTGAGCCAATACTCAGCGCGTTCGGTGTTGACCTTAAGACCCGATTCCTCATCTTTTGCAAGGGGATCGTAGAATCCAAGCTCTTCGATGACGCGACCGTTTCGCGCATTGCGCGATTCGACAGCGGCCATTCGATAAAACGGTCGATGACGACGACCCAACCTCGACAATCGAATCTTGACAGACAAGACATAAACTCCTGCAATTACACGCCTTCCAGCACCTCAGACGCCCAACAGCGTCGAACCGACCAGTATACCAACATCGAAAACCACTACAAGCTGTCAGCCGCTTCAAAGAGGTTCGAGACGCTGCTTTGCATCAGACGGGCACTAATCCGGCGGCTCATTGCTGTAACTTTATTCTTATCAATGGTTTAGAATCTATGGGCTGTCAGATTCGGTTCGGCGATTCAGAAACTCAGATTACCCATCGTTGTTTCAATGCGAGTGACATGTTGGTCTTCTCGGACGTTCATCACCAAGCCGCCGGCTAGGGGAATTCACTCAGTTGTGATTTGCAAATTGGACG
Organism: Alphaproteobacteria bacterium; assembly: GCA_028285105.1. Lineage (GTDB taxonomy): Bacteria > Planctomycetota > Phycisphaerae > UBA1845 > UBA1845 > UBA1845. The sequence continues at coordinate 411,594 of JANQQE010000024.1, read as the reverse complement.
CCGATCCCGAAAGCGCTCATCGATCATTCAAACTCGACCTAAATCGGATTTTCTTTCGTCGAAGCGCCGACCCCTAAGAACTCGACTTTGTTGCACTTTTCATTTTCGTCGAATCGCAGGACGCAGTAGCGCGGGCGGCCCAGTTCTTCGATTATGCGTGCGTCGTACGTTTGACTGAGCAATCCAGTCGAATCACTGCGGGCAGTCAGGAGCGGTTTGCCCAAATCAAGTTCCTCCTCGCATGCTGCTGGCGATTTGCCATCGACTGAAGCCGCGATAATCAAAGCGCGTGGAATGTCGGTTTTCGGATCGCTGGTCTTTTCCGCACGGGTGATCGCAACGATCTTGTTGCCCTCGACCTCAACCACGTAACGGTCTTTTCCGAAGAAGTTGAGATGGGTAACCGGATAGATGTACCACGCCCGCGAACCATTCACCTCGCGATTGACATCGATCCGTTCGCCGAATCGTTCGTCGGCGGCTGATATATCCTTGCCAATGAGGACTTTGGCGTGATCTTTGACATCAGCATCGTCAACGACGCGCCCCACCAACGAAATTCCAACGCTAGCGGCAGCAAAACAACCTGCCTGCACCAGGCAAACGGCTGTAAGCAACGCGATAACAATTCCCCGATTCAAGAATCGTGTTGAATTCATTTTGTCGATCGTTCCTTTCCAACTGTCGCCGCTGACTGCGACGCGCACGATGCAACTCATCAAGATTGAAAGTATACTGCCAGACATGTCCGGCTTATTCGATGGAACGCCACTTGAACGCCCTGTGACTTGCAGTGTCTGCAACGCGCCGATGGATGCTTGCGCATGCCCGCGAGATGCATCGGGCGATGTGTTGCATCCAAAAGATCAAAACGTACGAATACGTCGAGAGAAGCGGCGGAACGGTAAAGTTGCCACCGTCATCACCGGACTTGATCCCAGCGCCTCAAACGTTAACGAGATTTTGAAAAAGCTCAAATCCGCTTGCGCTGCCGGCGGATCGATCAGCGAAGGCAATGTCGAGATTCAGGGTGACCATCGTGATGTCACGCTCAAACTCCTCAACGAGCTTGGCTATCGTGCGAAACTTGCAGGCGGGTGAATCGCTAATCGAATCCAATGAATTCTTGATTTCCTACCGAGCATCATGAGCAAACCAACATTCATCGTCTGGTTTCGGCGCGACCTGCGCATCGACGAAAACCCCGCGCTTCGATGCGCCGTCGATCGCGGTGTGGTGGTTCCGTGCTTCATCTGGTCACCCGAAGACGACGGCGATTGGCCGCCCGGCGGGGCGAGTCGTTGGTGGCTGCACCATTCGCTGATCGATCTTGACAACGAACTGCGTCAACGCGGCTCGAAGCTCGTCATCCGGCAAGGTTCGACGTGCGATTGCCTCGAAGAACTCGCCAGCGAAACGAAAGCCCACGGTATCTTCTGGAACCGTCGCTATGAACCTGCGAGCCTAGCGCTTGAATCGCAAGTCGAAAAATGCTTTGCCAAAGAAGGCGTCGAAAACGAAGCGTTCAACGGCGGCTTGCTCTTTGAACCGGGAACGATTCTCAACAAGACCGATCAGCCGTACAAGGTCTTCACGTCATTTTGGAAGGAATGTTTGAAACACAGCGTCGAAGACACCGTAGCGACACCGCGAATCATTCCCGCACCGGCTAAGTGGCCGCGCTGCGACGCACTCAAAGATCTGCAACTGGAACCGAAAATCGACTGGGCCGGCGGGATACGCGAGACGTGGACAGCAGGTAGCGGTGCCGCAAAAAAGCGCATGCGATACTTCGCATCCAACGGACTCGGTAATTACAGCGAAGGGCGCAATCAGATCGACCTCGACGGCAGCTCGCGACTTTCGCCCCACCTGCATTTTGGAGAGATCAGTCCGCGGCAAGTCTGGCACGCCGTCGACAAGAGTAATGTAGCCGATTCGAAATCTGCCAGCATCTTTCTCGCAGAGATCGGATGGCGCGAATTCGCCCACCATCTGCTATATCATTTTCCGGATACAACGAGCGAGCCCTTACGCGACAACTTCAAGGAATTCCCTTGGGCGCGCGACGCGCGGTCACTTCACAATTGGCAGAAAGGGATGACCGGTTATCCCATTGTCGATGCCGCGATGCGCGACCTTTGGTATTCGGGCTGGATGCCCAACCGCGCCCGCATGATCGTTGCCTCGTTTCTCACCAAGCACCTGCTGATTTCCTGGCAGGAAGGGGCGAAATGGTTCTGGGATACACTGATCGATGCCGACCTGGCCAACAACACGCTCGGCTGGCAATGGACTGCTGGCTGTGGTGCAGATGCGGCGCCTTACTTTCGAATTTTCAATCCGGTCACTCAGGCAGAAAAGTTCGACCCTGCCGCCAACTACATCCGCCAATGGATTCCGGAAATAGAAGCGATGCCAACTCCGCACATATTCAAACCGTGGGAAGCGTCCGACTCGGTGTTGCGTGATGCGGGTGTGCAATTGGGCAAGACCTATCCTAAGCCGATGGTCGATCACTCAGACGCCCGTCAACGTGCATTGACCGCCTACGACAAGATACGGAAGTCGAAAGGATAGGCGCAGAAGAGTGGCTTGCTCACATCGACTCGACATCAACCGTATCGGCCTCGTCGTCGAGTATGCGCGTTGTGAAGCGGTGGTACAGATACGATGCGCCCACAAGCATAAGCCCGAGCACAAGGGATGAAAGGATGCGAAACGGCGTATCCACGTTGGCCATGTCGTGGGCGAACACTTTGATAATCGTCACCGCAAAAAGCAGGATCGCGCATCGCCGAAGAATGGAAAGATTTCTTACGAATCCAAGGACCATCAAGGCGGCTGCAAACAGGGCCCATAGGACAGAAATCGTCGCGAAAACAGCTCGCGGGGCGGATTCGTTAAAGTACGTGATGACCTCAATGTTGGCAACGACAAACAGCAATGAACCGAACACACCGTAGAAGATACCAGCCCAATCGCGCCACGCACGTTTCGACTTCCGCTCTCCGAGAATGTTCCAGATATCGCCGTCATTCTCACGATCGTCTGAGTCGCTTTGTTGTTCTTCATTGGGTTTCTTGAGGCCCAGCAACCAAGCTGAAAAGAATGTCGTCCCCAACACAACGGCGGTTGCAATCCAGCGCTCGACAAGCATGGAACCGTATTGCTCCTTGAACTTCATGGACAGCACGCTCAGCCGAAACACATTGACGTAGTCGTGCAGCAGAAACTTTGCAATCCCCATCGAAACGAGAAGCAATGCTCCATTGCGCAACCGGGCATTGGAAAGTCGCGCCGCCGCCCACATCAATACGCCGCCCTGAACCGTCCAGAACACCGTGATCCAATGTTCGGAGAACAATATCGGAACGGTGATGACCAGGAAGAGTAGTCCCTTGGCCAGGAGCAACACGATGGCATCGATGGATTCGCGATTGCGTTTGTAGAGGTAGGCGGCCATCGCGAAGAACAACACGGCATACGAAATCGAAACGATGCTGACCGCCTCAAGCGAAAAGCGTTCGCGGATCATGGCGAAGGAGTAACCGAATGCCGTAAACGCATTGGGAACAGTGATCGTGAAACCAACAAGGTCACGCCGCTCAGTGCGAACAAAGTAATAGATGAACGGAATGAGCGCGTAGGTCAGGAAGAAAATGTTTAGGAATAGGGTGGTGGCCCAGAACTTGGACGCATCGTAGTACTTGAAATGCCACGTTGCAAACAACAACCACGTCAGAGTCAGTCCCAGATAATTCAGCAGATTCCATTGCTTGGAAGTCGCAATTGCGAGGATACCACCGTTGAGAATGGCGATGTATGTCATCAGGGCGATCTGGTTGTCCGTACCCGTGCTGAGGACGATCGGTGTGAGAAATCCACCGATGATACCCAACACCGCCAGCCACATCGTGTCGTAGTAAAGCGATAACCATCCAGCCAAACCCGTCACCAACGCCATTAATGCAAATGCCGGCGTTTGCCCAAACAAATGATAGATCTGAAACGCTGCGTAACTAGCAAAGTACAGAACGGCAATCCCACCGCCGATGACGTACAATCCGAAAACGTCGAACTTTCGGCGACGGCAGAATTCACCCAAGCCCAACATGCCTACTCCCGTTAAGTAGGCCAGCGCCACTCGGGCTGTTGGTCCGATCCAGTTGCGATCGAACGAGTACTTGAGAAAGTAACCGACAGCCAGCACCGTGATCGCCAAGCCGGCAATCAGCAGCCACTTTTGTCCCAGCTGAATCTCGCCCCAATCGGCAACCGCCTTTGCAGGGGATTCCTCCTTCTGTGTCGATGGACCGCGACGTCTGAGAAGCATCGAAGCCAGGTGCGGTTCATTGGCGATATCGCTCCCTCCCGACGCCCTATACGGTGTACGCGCTTCGACCGATGGAGTGGGAATAGAAGGCGTAGGTGTATTGGGTTTTTGTGCAGATTGTTGTTGCGGCTCGAGGGCCTCCGTAACCCTTGCAACGAATTCGGATTCGACCGGCGCTTCTGTCGATTCTTCGACTGCCGAATCGTCCGCTGTTGATTTGCCCTCAGTTAATTCATCGATTGTTGATTCTTCGACAGGTGGTGTAAACGATTCAACCGCAGGAAGCACCTCTTTTTTCGGTGACTCGGTTGCTGTGATCTGGTGGTAGATTTGCGGTTCGAGTGCGAGCATCCGCTCTTCCAGACGTCGCAGGCGGCCCGCCGTCGATTCGGATTCGGTGCGTGCTTCTCCAACCGCTCGGCGCAGATCGTCGAGGGCGGCCAACACACTGTAGTCCAATCCGCAGCGTTCGCACGCGCTACCGACTGTCTCTGATTCGTTGCTGCATCGCGGGCATTTCATCGAATCAATCCGATCAGAAGTGCGTATTGGTCAAAGTGGCCGACACTCTTACTGTATGATCCAGCATATCGGATTTCCCATGTTTATAACACGATCATTCTATGCCGGCTTCAGATGAACAATCGATGGAGACCTCTATTTTCGACGGGTTCGAACAATCTCCGACAATGATTCGTCTCTGCCAGCGGGTTAAATTAGGCAGGCGTGAGTTGTCGCCACGAATTGGGTAAACTGAATCTGGCTGGCAGCAATAGCGGTACCGATCCTGCATTTCAACGACACATTGCGATACTTGGCTGTCCGTATGGGCATCTTCAACTGGCGTACTGATTATGGGATCGCGGAATAAAACCGAGACATCCATTGCCCTGCCGGTAAAAAATCGGTCCGCGAAATCTGGCTGCAAATCTTCGGACAGTTCGTCCGGAATCCGCCGTTCTCGAAATAGCAAATGGCGGGCGCTCACACTGTTGGGTGTGCATCTTGTCTTCGCCGCTCACCTCGCCCATTGGTACGCGACCGGATCGACGCTCACACCGGTTGAACCCAGTGAGGCCATGCAGACGCTCGGTAGCAAAAGTCTGATCAATGCCGGGTTCATCTTCTTCGCCATTACCATTCTCACGACGCTTGTTTTCGGGCGGTTTTTCTGCGGATGGGGATGCCACATCGTGGCACTTCAGGACATGTGTACGTGGCTTCTCAAGAAACTCGGCATTCAACCGAAGCCGTTTCGATCCAGGCTCTTGGTATTTGTGCCGTTGCTGGCCGCGATTTTCATGTTCGTCGTGCCGACGATCGTGCGCCTTTCGATGAAGGGCAGCAAAGATCCGTACTCAATGCATTTGACAACAGAAGATTTCTGGGAACGGTTTCCCGATTGGCCCATCGCAGCGATGACATTTCTCGTTTGCGGTTTCCTGATTGTTTACGTTTTGGGCAACAAGGGTTTTTGCACCTACGGCTGCCCGTATGGCGGCATCTTCGGGTTGGTTGATACAGCCGCTCCAGGGAAGATTCGCGTCACCGACGATTGCGAAGGCTGCGGCCACTGCACCGCCCGTTGCACGTCGAACGTTCGCGTTCACGAAGAAGTGCGACGATTCGGCATGGTCGTTGATCCCGGTTGCATGAAGTGCCTCGACTGCGTCAGTGTATGTCCAAAGGACGCTCTTTACTTCGGATTCGGCAAACCAGCACTTCTGAAAAAGGACGAAATCGAAAAGAAGAAGACGGTCCGCTTCGACTACACGTGGAAGGAAGAATCAATGATGGCCGCGATCTTCGCTGTGGCGATCGTTGTCTATTGGGGCATGTACGATAAAATTCCGTCGCTTCTCGCGCTGGGGCTCGCAGTCATCAGTACGTATCTGATCATGACGGCGCTACGGATGCGGAAGCACGCGACGCTGCGGTTTGGTCAACATCATATTCGGCGATCCGGAAGGACCACACCGTTTGGCGTGATGATTGCCATCGCAGCCGTCGGATCCGTATTCGTCATTGCCCAGGCGGCGACAGCGAAGGCGATTGCATTTGTCGGCACACGCCGCGTTCAACTGGCGCAGCCCGCCGGTAACACTCCGGCCAAAATTGACGCCGCCGACCAAGCCAACATCGAATCGGGTATTGACCTTTTAGCGCTTGGCAACCGGATCGGTCTGCTCCCGATGGCCCGTTACGAATGGGAGATGGCTAAGGCATTTAGGACCCTCGGAAAGCTGGACGATGCCGACGCTTGCTGTCGACGAGCCGTTCAGATTTCTCCAAGGTTTCTCGCGGCGAAGCTTGAGATCGCGCGCTACGCCATCCGGGCCAATGACCCGATCGAGGGTGAGCAGCAACTTCGCGAAATTGTCGATCGCGATCCGGAATTCGGAGATGCGGCGAAGTTGCTCGGGGCGGTACTCGTCCGCCAGAACAAACCGGAGGCGGCTGTTTCGATTTTGAATGAACTGTTCGCCCGGCGTCCGCAAAGCTGCAATGTGGGTTTAGCCCTTGCAACGGCTTATCACGTCGCGGGCGATTCTCGGCAGTGCATGAACCTCGCCCGCTTTCTGGTCGAACGCCACCCCGATAACGCGGAGGCTCATATTTTTCTGGCCACCGCACTCGTTAGGATCGGCGAGGAATCGGAAGCTCGGCGGCTGCTGACTCGCGCGATTGAAATCAACGGGGATCTTGGGCGTCCGCACTTCCTGCTGGCAACGCTGGAACTTCGCGAGGGCTTGACGCGCGAGGGCATCGATCACCTCGACAAAGCCCTGAACCGCGAACCGCTTAATGCGACATATACAAAGTTTTGGGCAGAGTTGGTTAGGCAAACCGAAGACATAAATGCGGCGATCGCCAAATGGGCTGACAAACCGGCCAACGATCGCATTGCCCGATTCAAGTTGATGTATCTGTTAGCCGTCGCCGGTCGAATCGAAGAAGCCACCGCCATCGCCGCAAACTTGAACCTGCCCGCACCGAACCAGACACAGCCGCAACCATGACGCTTGGCACTCGCGCTTATGTCAAGAGGTACACCGCAACATAAACGCGAGCTGTCCAGGCAAAAGTGCGAATCCAGTTGGCACGTACAAGCCTGCAAACGACAGCCTCATCGTAGGCGTCTTGCAGACTGCGATGGCATGGCACCAGCAAGAAAATCGTAGACAACCAGTTCAAAAGAACCAGGCAAAAACCGACGAATGCCCAAGTCCATCGAACGCCATCCAATTGAAATAGGAGCAATACCGACGAAACCAATTCGCCAATCATCAGAGGCGCAACCACCCAAGTAGTAAGCCGTTGATGTCGCCGCTCGTATTCGCAAAACCCGTCGCGCCCCACCCAATGAAAAAGTGGATAGTGAACAATCTGCACAAACCAGATCAGCCCAAACATCGCGATCGTGCAAACAGCGTGCCCAACAAGATTGGCCGATTCCCAGTCCAAGGATTCACATTCGTATAGGGAGCATCACGGTTGATTGTCACCCAATCGCGCCTTGTGGGGCGAAGGCCGCGGGATGGCATTCTTTGGGTGATAGCGAAGGGCGTCCGTGTTGAACTCCCGCCCACATGATTGGCAGATCACGCGCTCGACGGGATCGCCCCACGGAACGTGCGTATTGATGAAGAACAGTGTAAAGACATTGCTGGTCACACGCAGTTCATATTCGCACCAATCGTCGCAGACCTGACAGAAGAACTGCCCGAACTCCTGGCGATCGATCACTTCCTTTAATCCGGCAATGATTAGATACATGCCTATTTGTTCCGTGTAGCACAACTCCTGATGCAACTCTGAGATCCCAAACCAACCGGAGATAACGCCGCGTTGGTCTGACGATTGGCCCCACAAATCCTTGATTGGCGATAGTGCTGGTCGTATCGATACCCCGACTTTACAAATTTCATTCCAAGCACCAAACCGCATGAACAACAAAACAGCACAAAAGAGTGTCTCTAGTCTGCAGAAAGATCAAGGGTTTCGTGTACTTCCGCACTCATTCATCTGAATTTGATCCTCCGTCGATGTGAATTGCGAGCCACGCTTGAAACTGCTTGCGCGACTCGTCTGTCATTTTCGCCTGCTCTTGGAATGGGCTGTTGTGCCATCTGATGCAACTGCCATGATGCAAACTCATTTCAGCGATCGTGCTATTACCGTCGAAGAGTTCCATCCGGATTTCGCCGTAACACTTGCAGTAAGGTAGGAGCCTTTCATTTAAGTCTATGGTGGTGAACAAATCTCTGATTTTGGACTTGTCCGAACTCTCGTAAGCGCTTGGCTTTTCATCTGAAGATTTGTCTTCGTCAATGCGATAAATGACAATTCGATCCGCTCTTCGAATCTTTGTTTCGAGCTTGGTTGTAAAGTCCGTTCCCGTTTCGGGACCGCAAGCGCAAATCCACCACGGAATGCTCAAGGCGATTGCGATTTGAGGGATTCCGCGCATACCGAATCGTTCTGGCGTGACGTGAACAATACTAGTCGCCGAACAGGGCTCGGCTGTATAAACCGTAGTCGATTAGGTCGATGTCCTGATCGACGTCGAAATCGTAGCAGCCGCATCCGCTCGGGATCTGGCCGTCACTCGCCGGGCCGGTGAAGCATTCGGCGAACCGTGTGTAGGTTCCCGGTGAGGCGTTGCCTTCGATTGGGCATTCGCATTCGTCCGGGACATTGTTGCCGTTCTTGTCGATGCTCTTGCCGAACAGGATGTCGCAGTCGTCGGGCAAGCCCGAGTCGTTGCAGTCGAATTCGCAGGCGTCGATCTGGTCGTTCAGATTGCAGTCCATTGCAGAATCGATCGGAATTTCGCATTCGTCGATGATGCTGTTGCCATCACAGTCCAGCGCAAGTCCGTCTTCAATTTCGCAGCGGTCGATGAACCCGTTTTCGTTGCAATCGGTGTAGACCTCACCGTCGATGTCGCAGATGTCCGGGCGATTATTGTTGTTGCAATCCGGGAATTCTCCTGAATCGACATCGCAAGTATCGATCACGCCATTTTCGTTACAATCGAAATATTCGCCCGATTCAAGGTCGCAATCGTCGGGAACACCGTTCGAATTGCAGTCGCCGATTTCCGGATTGATAGCGTCACACTCATCGAGGACGCCATTGTCGTTGCAGTCGAATTCGGTCTCGCCGTCAAACTCGCACTGATCTGGCGTGTCATTGTTGTTGCAATCGTCACTTGTTCCGCTGGCAATGTCGCAATCGTCGGGAATACCGTTCTCATTGCAGTCCGGTGTGCTGAACAGATCGCATTCATCGGGGCGAGTGTTTTCATTGCAATCGTTGCTGGTACCGCTGGCAATATCGCACTCATCGGGTGTCTGGTTGTTGTTGCAGTCAAATGACGACTCAACATTCAGGTCGCACTCGTCAGGCCGCCCGTTGTCATTGCAATCTGCACTTGTCCCGAAGACCAAGTCGCAATCGTCGAAAATGTCATTGTTGTTGCAGTCCCAGACCTCTTCGGGATTGATCTCGCACTCGTCTGGCGTGCCGCTTTCGTCGCAATCGGTACTCGTGCCTTCAGCGATATCGCATTCGTCGGGCACGCCGTTCACATTGCAATCGATACCAATGTTCTGAGCCACGTCGCATCGATCGGGCACGCCGTTTTCGTCACAGTCGTTGTCTTCACCCGATGAGATATCGCACTCGTCAGGGATGTCGTTGCCATTGCAGTCAGCCGCAGACCCCGATGCCAATTCGACGGCGTCGTCAATTTCGTTGTTGTTGCAATCGGTTGTCTCCGGCGGATCGACCGGACCGCCACCGCCGCCTCCACCACCACCGGGTGGTGGAACTTCCGGCAGACCGTTTGTGCCGGGATCGGGTGGGCCGTTGGTGCCCATGTCTGGCGGACCGTTGGTTCCGCTATCGGGTGGGGGTAATGGCGGGGTCACCACCGGATCGGTGATCGTGTAGACGGCTTCCTGCCCGCTGGTGATATCGATGCCAAATACGAATTCTTCAGTCGGCAGGTCTTCACCTGACGCACGAACGCCAGCAACAATCAGACGACCCGCGACTTCCGGGCCAGCGATCGGAATGGACTCGCCCGGAGCCACGCCAATGAGGTTCGTCTGGTGAACGATCGTCTCGCCGAGGAAGAATTCGAACAGTACGTTGGCCGTCGTCGAGCTATCGTTGACCACACGGGCGTCGAACGCGCCGGAGTTCGGGAAGTCCTGGCCGGGGTTGTCGCCCACGCCCGAAGTGTTGACATCGAGCACATCGCCAACCGTACCTCCGTTGCCTCGGCCTTTTTCTTCAAAACACCCGGGTGAGACGCACAGCATAAGCGCAAAAATTCCGCTGAGTCTGGCGAATCTCGAAGTGAATTGGGGTCGCTGCATGGACAATGCCCGAATCGGCCTCGGTCGGCCCGTAAACTTACGTTTATAGTTAGGGGGACAGTTTAACGTAGCGCCAGGAAAATGGCGAGTCAATCGTCACCTGCGGCTGGACCGTTTCACAGAGCTAAAAGCTTTGATTCGGTCCCGTCTCCAGCTGCCGCTACAAACGATATTCGGACGTTGCGAAGCGAGAATTTTTCTGGAATCTGGGTTTCCGCGTGCGCCGGAAATGACGGTCAGAGGTGAATGCCACCCAAAAGAACTTTGGATTGAGTATTCGTCAGATTGAGTATCAGTCGTTGCGTTCGGAAAAGGGGGTGGGTTCGCCATTTTGGGGGGACGCGGTCGATGTCGGTTTTTCGATGTTCATGTGGCCGTAGGCTTCCTGGGTGGCTTGGCGACCTTGGCGTGTTCGGGTGACAAAGCCGATTTGCAGCAGGTAGGGTTCGACGACGTCTTCGAGCGTGTCGCGCTCCTGGCCCATGCTTGCGGAAAGTGCTTCGATACCGGCAGGTCCGCCGCCGTAGACCTTGATGAGTGTCGTGAGGAACGCCCGGTCCAGTTCATCAAGACCCAACTCGTCTACCTCTTGTACTGCGAGGGCCTGAGTGGCTGATGCGTCGGTTACCGATCCGTCGCCGCAAACTTGTGCATAATCGCGAACGCGTCGAAGCAACCGATTGGCCACGCGCGGGGTTCCGCGACTTCGGCATGCAATTGTCGTGAGGGCATTGTCTTCGTGTTTGAGATCGAGTTTGCTGGCCGAGCGACTCAAAATGGTGGCGAGGTCTTCGTTTTCGTAATAGGCCAAATGAAATTGCAAACCGAATCGATCGCGCATCGCGCCGCCGAGCAAGCCCGCGCGCGTCGTTGCGCCGATCAGCGTGAACGGTTGTAAGTTGAAATTGACCACGCGGCCTCTCAGTCCCCCCTCGATGGTGACGTCCACCCGAAAATCTTCCATCGCCGAATAGAGAAATTCCTCGACAATTTTTGGCAGGCGGTGGATCTCATCGATGAACAATATGTCGCCGCGTTCAAGGTTGGTGAGCAAAGGCATCAGGTCGGCTTGCTTGGTGAGTGCCGGACCGGATGTGATGCGCGGCGGCTTGTCGGTCATTTCCTTCGCGATGACGTGGGCGAGGGTGGTCTTGCCGAGACCGGGCGGACCGTCGAACAGGATGTGTTCCAACGGTTCGCCGCGCTGCTTGGCGGCTTGCATGGCGATGGAGATGCGTTCGATGACAGCACGTTGGCCGACCATCTCGTCGATGGTTTGCGGGCGCAGGCTGACGCTGGAGACGTCGCGGTCTTTGGTCTGCGTTTCAGATGAAATGACTCGTTCGCGTGCCATGTTTGTTCTTGAGTTTAACCTTCTGCGCCGGTCTTGATTCGGTAGGCGGCTTTGACCCAATCTTCTGCGATTTGCGTATCCGGATGCAACTGTGCTGCTCGCTCAAGCCAGCGTTCGGCGTCCTGACGCGGATCGCCCCATGCGGTCAGTACTTCCAAGGCGTCGCGCTGGGCATCGTTGAAGCGGGCTACGTCGACGGTATGACCGTTGGTGCTGCTGCCACCCAGCGCGAATGCTTCGAGTTTGCCCTTGAGTTCGGCGATAATCATCTCCGCCGCCCGCCCACCGATGCCCGGAAGCGTGGTGAGCGATTTCTTGTCGCCGCATTCGATCCAGTCGGCGATTTTACGGATGGGTTCGGCCAATGCCTTCATGGCTTTGCGCAGTCCGATTCCTTTGACCGAAATGAAATGCCGGAAGAATACGCGGTCTTCGGGATGCACAAAGCCAACCAATCGCGGCGTCATGTTTCCGCCGGATTGGTTGGCCTCGATGAATTCGATGGTGTGCAGCGACATCTCCATGCCTCTGCATGCGGTCAGTTCGCCGACGGCAAATCCGGGGATCAGCACTTCGCGGGCAACGCCGTCGCGTTCGAGGATGGCCGACTCTTCGGTGACGTCAACAACGTTTCCGGTCAGTCGTACAATCATGCCAACACTCGTCCGTGAGAACTGGATTTTGATTTTGAGCCACACACCTTCGGATGGCTGCGACTCGCTTAAGACCTAGGACTTCTTAACCAGCGACTTGCCCGATAGAAGCGTGTCGAGCTGCTTGGCAACGCGGTCGTCGATGTCGGTCGGGCCGCCAACGTGAACGGCTTCGATCACGCCGTCTTTACCCACGACAAATGACGTCGGGAAACTCGACACCTTGTACGCCTTGCCGATATCCTTCTTACCGTCAAGGAAGAGCGGCATTTCCATTCCCATTTTGGAGTAATGGTCGATCACCTGCTGTTCGGTTTTCTTGCGCTTGCCGGTGCGATCGTCGAGACTGATGGCGATGAATTCGACATCTTTGTCTTTGTATTTTTCCTGAAGCTTCTGGAATTTCGGCAGTGTGCGTTTGCAGTATCCGCACCATGAGGCGTAGAAGCATACCAGCTTAACCTTTTCGTCTTTACCGCCGAGTTTGCGCTCGGTGTTGTCGGTCGTGACGAAGGATTTTTCCGGCGCGGGTTTGCCGAGCATTTGCATTGCAGGGCGAGTTCGCGTGGGTGCTTTTTTGTTTTGACCGGCTTTGATGGCTTTGAGTTGGGCAAGGACTTGCTTCATTTCCTTACGCAGTTCGGTCAGGTCTTTTCGAACGGCAGCCAATTCAGCTTTGATTTCATCCTGGGTTTCGTCAGCGGCAACCGGAGTTGGGCTAGGAATCAAGAATGCGGCGGCCAGCAAGGCGACAATCCAACGGGTTTGAAATTTCATTTTGCGTCTCCGGTTGTTCTTTTTGTTCGAGGCGATCGGTCTTGGATGGATTTCCCCAACCATCCGGTTTTCCGCATCGTATCGCGCCGAATGCCGCAATGCTAATTTCGACTTTGAAACATGCCCATTGGGTACTTCGGTGTTACATAGCCGGCGAATTGTGCCCACATGCGTTGCAATTGCGGGCATCATCGTGTCATCGTCGCAGCCGATTCTGCGGCGCAGCAATAGGCAATGGCGATGGCGTCGGCGACGTCGTTGGGCTCGGGGGGGGCGGGCAGATTGAACGTCGCCTGGATCGCGGCCTGCATTTGCACTTTGCTGGCTCGGCCATTTCCGGTGAGGAATCGTTTGATGCGGGTAGCGGCCATCCCGATGATCGGAATCTGCGATCGGCCAGCCACCGACAGCAGCACACCGCGTGCATGACCCATTTGTATTGCGGTCTTCGGATGCTTGTAGTGCGAATACAATTTCTCAACGCCAACCATCGACGGGCGGTATTGCTCAATGACGGCAGAGAAGTCGTCGGTCAATTGCACGAGGCGTTCAGAAAGCGGCAAAGTAGCCGTTGCCCGAAACACGCCAGCATCGACAATGCGGGGCCGCCCGCCGGTCACGCGAACAATCGCATAACCGGTGGTGCCCAAACCTGGGTCGATTCCGCAAATGTCTGTCGCTTCACCGTCTTGCATCAGTTAAACGTACCATCACAGTGTATCGGGACAAGGCAAATTCCAAAACCCAGCTACAGACGTTGTTCTAAAGGCATTGCGCAACGAAAGCCGACATCAGAGAAGAGCCTTCCGAATCACTGAGAGCCTTCAAATGCCGAGCAATTCGACAACCTATGACGTGGCGATCATTGGCGGGGGGATTGTCGGCCTTGCTACTGCTATGGCGCTGTCGCGCTTTGGTGGGCTCCGGCTTATCGTAGTGGAAGCCGAGGGGCGGTTGGCTCAGCATCAGACTGGGCACAACAGCGGGGTGATTCATTCGGGGCTTTATTACAAACCCGGGTCGCTCAAGGCCCGTCTTTGCACCTCGGGGCGAACGCAGCTTTACGCATTTTGCGAAGAGCATGGGATTACCCATGAGCGCTGCGGCAAGGTTGTGGTGGCTACGAGCGATGCGGAAGTGGCGACGCTTCAGATGCTGGCTGAACGCGGTGAGGCGAATGGTCTTGATGGTCTTGAATGGCTCGATCCCGCGCAATTGCGCGAACGCGAGCCGAACGTTACTGGCGTGGCTGGCTTGTGGGTTCCGCAGACGGGTATTGTCGATTACGTCGCGGTGGCTCAGGCGTATGCCAAAGTCATTCGCGATGCCGGCCACCAGATCGATACGCATGCGAAGGTGACCGATGTTCGTGCCGTTGGCGATGGCATCACGCTGACGACGTCGCGCGGGTTGAAGCGCTGCAAGCACGTTATCAATTGTGCCGGGCTGCAATCCGATCGCGTTGCCAGGATGTGCGGCGTCAATCCGAAGCTTAGGATCGTGCCATTTCGTGGCGAGTACTACGAACTCGTCGAGTCGCGATGCAATCTCGTACGCAACCTGATCTACCCCGTGCCCGATCCGCAGTTTCCGTTTCTCGGTGTGCATTACACGCGCATGGTCAACGGCGGCGTGGAAGCCGGTCCGAACGCGGTGCTTGCGTTCAAACGCGAAGGGTACGACAAGTTCAGTTGCTCACCGCGCGACTGCCTTGATATGGCCACCTACGCCGGACTCTGGAAACTCATCGGCAAACACTGGCGGATGGGCCTCGGCGAGTGGCATCGATCGTTGAGCAAAAAAGCCTTCGTCTCTGGACTGCAAAAACTCATCCCTAGTGTCACCGCCAAAGACTTGAAGCCAGCCGGCTGCGGTGTCCGCGCTCAAGCCATTGAACCGGATGGTTCGCTCGTAGACGACTTTCGCATCATCGAAAGCAACCAATTCATTCACGTATTAAACGCACCATCGCCAGCGGCCACCGCGTCCATCGCCATAGGGCAGCACATTGCAGAACTGGCTACACAGGCTTTTGCTTTTGTGAAGTGACTGGTGTTGTTCGGGTTCAAACGCCATCTCCCAATAGCTGGAAAATGGCCTATTGAATTCCTTGCGAATTCAAGTGTACGATGTCATTCGACGACTATTCCTGCCATGGCATTTCGTGTCGGTTACCAAATTGTGAATCATGCCAATGCGTCGATAAATGGCGTTGGCAATGGTCTTGACCGAGCGCAACTGATCAGAATTGCTGGTTCGTAGTATTTCAACCTAGAGTGTGCGAAAACGGGATCAATTGGGCACTGAGGTGCCCTCCCATCTGATTCCAGGAGCGAGGCAATGGTTTCAAGTACGGCGACAAGTAACATTAAGTTAGGCCGTGATGTCGTCGCGTGCGACTGTCGCGGCAAGACCGACTGGGAATATGCATTTACCGATTCAAATGTCGATCTCGGACGATGTAAAGATTGTGGTCTTTATTATTTCTCTCCGATGCCGTCACGAGATCAACGAATCACAGAAATCCACCATGGCAAAATGGGCGATGGTGAATCAGTCAACAGTGCGGAGTTGCAGTTGGAAGGAGAAGTAAGCGGAGGGGGGCGGCGAAACATCTGCTAGATTGCATTAATCTGACGCGAAAGTTTGCACCTCAAGGTAAGTGGCTTGATATCGGTTGTGGTGCCGGGACGCTAATACGTTTGGCCAAAGAATGCGGTATCGAGGCCGAGGGCATTGAACTGACTAATGATCGCCTAGCGATGGCACGACAAACGACGCAGGCGCAGATCTTTGGCGAACCACTTGAAGATCTGGATTTGCCGTCTGATTCTTAGACGGACGTGATCCTGACAAACGTGTTCTCGCATATAACCTCGCCGACGCAGACACTCGAATGCATTCGACGCATCCTCGTTCCGGGTGGGGTGGCTGTCCTGCACACCAGCGAGGTGGGACCGGGAGCACTTCCACACCATCAATTCAATTGGAACCTTGGAGATCACCTTTATTTTCTTGGCGAACATACAATGGAGCATTATGCCAAGAAGCTTGATTATGATCTTGTGCATCGTGAGCGAAAATGGCAACCGAAGCTGACGTTCAGTCGCGAGCGATTCAAGGTTAAAGGGCGATCGGGTTTGCGGAACGTCCTAAAAGCGGCATGTCTATACACGCCGGGAGTATTTCCGGTCTTGCGATGGTATATGACGAGTCATCGACATGCCGATAATCCGTTGTATGCTTCCGGGCTTGTGTTGCAGAAGTCAGGTGGTTGAGCCAACGATCGTGAGTATCCACTTTCGTAGAGAATAACCCAAAGCACTTTACTGTCCTGGCCGCGATCGGTCATTTCGGTTCGACAAAGGGTCATGCGGCGGACGGCATTTACGATCGCCACCGCGGCGTGGGTGCGGGCTCATTTCATCTTGGACACGCCAAGTTAGACAGGGGTCTTAGCGAACACCTGTTGAGTCCGTTTCGAGTGGTGGCGCGATGGTTTTTTGCGAGTACTCTTCAAATACCGCCAATTAAACAAGCTAGTAGGACAACGAAATACTCGGCGAAAACTCGCATCACTCTCCGAACACATCGCATACACCATCCTCTAGGGATGGAGACGAGAATTTCAAACAAGCCTGTCTCAAGCGTCTTCGGTGAGTTGCCTCCAACTTGGAATTTGCAAGTTAGCGGAAACTGCAGATCTGCATGTGACAAAAAGCCTATCCGAACAACCATCGGCGATTTAATGGTTATTCGGATAGGCTCCTAACTAACTGGCCCGCTAGGGCTCGAACCTAGAACCTTCTGATCCAGAGTCAGACGTGCTACCAATTGCACCACGGGCCAAGTTTGGTTTTTGTGCGACGAGACAATCCTAGCATAGCCGTTCATTTCTGCCAAATTGCCGGCAGAATGCTTTGTCTGGATTTATTTCGGCCAGAGCGGATGCTGGGATTTAGCGATTCAGGTGGCAGTAATTTTGCGGCGATGAAATGTGAAGGCAGCAGCTACTGCGAGGGCGGCCGTTTCGATCCGAAGAATGTTGCTGCCAAGGCCAATGCCGATCGCCCCGTGTTTAGAAAGCACGTCGATTTCGTCGTCGGTCATCCCGCCTTCCGGCCCGATCCATACGCGACAGGGTTGCTCGGCGCTCAACTGTGCGATTTGATCCGCGATGGTTTTGCTGGCTGTCGGGTCGCAGGTCCATTGCACTTCGTTGGAGGCGAATGAATGGGTTGCTGTACCGAACGAGACCGGATCGAGGATTTTCGGCAGGTAAGCGGTGCGACATTGCTTGCCGGCTTCGATGACGGTTCGCTGCCACTTTGCGACGCTCGACGACGAGGCTTTCACGACGCTGCGTTCGAATGTCACCGGCAGGATGGCATCGACGGCAAGTTCGGTACATTTTTCGAACAGAAACGATTGTCGCGGCGCTTTCGGTATTGCGATAGCGAGCGTCAGATGGTTCGATCTTTGGCGGCTTACTTTCCGGATGTCACCCACTTCGATTGAGCATTTTCGCTTACCGATGGCTTGGATCGAAGCGGCTGCCATGGTCCCGTTTCCGTCGAAAAGTTCGACCGCATCGCCGATTTTGAGGCGCATGACCGAGTTGGCGTGATGGGCTTCGTTTGCGGAAAGATCGACAATTCCATCTTGCAGATCGGGGACATAAAAGCGGTGGGCGGCCATGAGGGCTATTATTGCAGGTTTGGGGGGCTGAACAATCCCAAGTTGGTCAGCATGAGATTCCGATAACCTACGTATTGGCCAAGCGATAGAGCGCAGCGATCAGGAAATGTCCGACGACCAAAACAAAAATCCAGATCCCGGTTCACCGGACCCGGGTTCTCCGAATTCGGGTTCCGCAGATCCCGGTTCTTCAGAATCCGATCCGCTTTCGGAGATCGGCGAACTGCTGGCAGAAGCCGAGGCATTGACCAGCGAATTGTCGGAAGAGATCGGTGAAGAACCACCGTCGCAGTTTGAGGATCCAGATTACTTTGGCGACGAGACCGACGTCGAAGCGACCACCGAACTGCATATGCAGGAAGCCGAGCACGCCCTCAACGAAGCGACCGAAGAGTTGGGCGGCGAGAAAAAGAAAACGCCCGGCAAAGGGCTGAAACTACCACCGGCAAAATCGATTTCACTTCCCAAAAAATCGGACACCGCAACATCCGATTCGGCATCATCGAAATCAGAATCGCCAAAGTCGAAGAGTTCGATCTCGTTGCCGGCTGCCGGTGCCGCAACCAAGACCGAATCGCTCGTAGCGGCGAAGACAACCGAGCCAGCCATTGAAGTGAAGGAACCGTCGCGACGGGTTGCTGAACTCAACAAGAAGTTTGCGATGATGTGCGAGCGTCTCGAACCGGTAACCCGCGCGGTCTGCGTCGTATTGGAATTGCTCGACCGTCCGTTTACGCGCATTCAGTTGCGACTTCGGGTTGTACTCGGGTGGTTGGCGATCGTGCTGTTTGTCGCGGCGTTTTCGCTATGGCTCTTCGCACTATAGAGGCGCGGTCATTTTGAGATGATGTTCGGTCAATCGAACTCGTCGCCTTGGAACGTGCTGCCCAGGTATGTTTTTCTGACAAGCGGATCGCGCACCAATTCTGCCGGCGAACCTGAACGCAATTCCTTACCGTCATCGATAATGTAACTGCGATCGGTAACTGCCAGCGTCTCGCGGACGTTGTGATCGGTCAGCAGAATCGCGATGCCAGCTTCTTCGCGGAGTCGCAGGATTTCGGTTTGCAACTGCTCGACCGCAATCGGATCGACACCGCTGAACGGTTCGTCGAGCATGATGAGTGTTGGGTCGGTGACGAGGGCCCGCGCGATTTCGAGCTTCCGCCGTTCGCCCCCGGATAGTGTGCGTGCTTCCTGATGGGCTTGGCGAGTCAAACCGAATTGGTCCACCAGCTGGTCTGCTCGCTCGTTGCGTTCAAACTTGGACAGGTGCTTGAGTGTTTCGAGGATCGCCAGGAGGTTTTGTCGAACCGTCAGCCGCTGAAAGACGCTCGGTTCCTGTGACAGGTATCCCATACCCCGTTGGGCCCGCTTGTACATGGGCAGGTTCGTGACGTCCTCGCCGTCAAAGAACACCTGCCCGCCGTCGGGGTCGATCATGCCCACAGTCATGCGAAAGCTGGTCGTTTTGCCGGCACCGTTGCGACCCAAAAGGCCCACGATCTCAGCCGGATGTACGCAAAAGCCAAGCTCGTTGACGACCGGGCGGCCGTTGTATCGCTTGACGAGTTTCCTGGATTCCAACAAAGGGCGGTCAGACAAATGCATATCTCCTACAAGTCGCGGGCCATCATACGGGCAAGCGGGCTGACCCGACATCGATCCAAGCGGAATACCCCAGCCGCGCCGGCTTCCGATTGTGGATAGTCTGTGGAAAACATTTCGGCAGTTGCTCGCCAAGTTGAACGATTCGATCTAGATTCACGTGGATCGGCAAATTGGGTTTAAGACAGGCAAGTTCTGATTCGGCGTTGACCATTCGATCTAACTCGATTGTGAATACCGACTTACTAACAGGCGGTGAATCGGCGATGCGTTGAATCATTTGATTGGGCACCAAATCGGAAAGACTGGCTAAGCAGTGTCGAATTGTGACACTTTGGATCAAGCGCTTGTGGAAAACCCCGTGAATACATGGTTTGGAAACATTAGACCGCCAGGCAGCCGGTGTTTCCCGGCTCTACCGAATCCAGCGCATGTTTCCGAAATTGGGAATCCACCCCGTGTCTTTTAGAAACGGGATCAGCGACGTCCTGAGTCCGCTGGGCCAGTATACGAAGAACGCCCGCCCGATCAATTGATCGCGGGGGACGGTTCCCTGCTGATAGCCCTCACCTCGAACTTGCAGGTGCGGACCCACATCTTCGTAGTTCCACAGTCGCGAGTCTTTGCTCTGTGCGGTGTTGTCGCCGAGCATGAAGAACTCGTTGTCTCGCAACAGGATCGGATTGTTTTGCGTGCCCCAGTTGGTTACCAAGGGCAGGCGGGCGCTGTTCGAGATGTAATACTGATCCAATTCGACCACGACATGCGCAAGTTCAACGTTGGTGTCAGCCGCTTCAATGTATGGTGGCGTGGTCTTCGGCGGATGCGACCGGCGAAGTTCTGCCAGGTCGGGGGCGTACTGATTGTCGTTGGTTGCCAGAATCGTTTCGCCATCGATGTGCATCGACGCGCGATAGTCCACGTTTCGAAATTCGAATTCGATCTTTCGCTCGACGTCGAAGTTGGGAATGTTGGTTGAGCAAAGCTCGGTCGTTTCCGTCGGATGCTCCGTCGATGCCTTCAGGATGCGGGCGGTGCCGTCGGGCGAAATTTCGCCGATGAACAATTCGCTGCGCTTGGTCAGTCCGACGCGAACCGAACCGGACGCCTCTTTGAAATCGAGTACGAACCGCACCCGCAAGTCCGACACCGGGAAGTGGCGACTTTGGGTGCGACTGATCCATCTGCGAAGCGTGTTGTACGAACACATTCCGTTGAGTTGAGCATGTAGTTCGACGCGCTGCTCGGGCTGCTCGACTCCGTTGAACGAAAGCGTTCGATTGCCGACGGTCCAGGCGCTGTCGCCATCTGTCACCACCCATCGCGGCTGATCGTCGTCGAGTTCCTTTGGCGGATAGTCGTGGTCGTACGCGACTTTCCAGAGTACTTCCTGGGCCAACTCTGTCTTGCGAGCAATGTGCATCTTCTGGTCGAGTTCCGCGAGAACGGTTCCCACCGATTCGCTGACGTGTTGGTTGAGTTCGGCGATTTCCGTCGGATCGCCGTTGGTGCGGCGAAGGTATTTGAGGTGGCGGGCATCATCGAGCGATTGTATGGTTTCTTCGGAAAGCTTATCGGTCGAAACGGTGTAGACGTCGCCATCGACGATTTGCAGCACTTCGTCGGGCAGGCCTGCCAACCGTTTGATGAAATTTGTCGTACCGTCGCTCGGTGTTTTGAAAACCACCACATCCCACCGTTTCGGCCCCAGCAACTCGCCGCCGATGTCGAAGGGCCATTTGAATACGAGGATGCGGTCGCCGCTTTTCTGGTTGCGACGGGTATCGTTGGTCTCGCGGGTATCGTTGCGATATCGACAGTTCTGGCAGACGGCCAGGCTTTGCTCGTCGAATGGCGTCGCTCCGCGTGGGGCGTTGGCTGGGTCGTTAAGACCGTAGGCAAATTCCCACCCGCAGTTTTCGCAGACCATGTTGCCATGGGCGCCGTTGAGGGTTGCCGCCATCGACCCGGTGGGGATGACGAACGCTTCGATGATGAATGCCCGAAACACAAACGCAAGGATGAACGCGATGACGATGGAATCGAACGTTTCGCGAACGGTTTCCTGCGGGTAGGGTTGAGCCAATGCAGGCGGTTTTGATTTGGCGGACGGGTCACTCATATCGATGGGTATCCTGTCGATTTGCAATCGCTAACCAAGCATGAATTGCAGCAGTGGCGATTGACCGAAACACCCGGTTAAGCGTAACTGTGCAGTCCGGTTATCTTAAAGTTAATCACAATCCAGTTGAACAGCATCACCGCGCATCCGACCACCGCAAGGATCGCGGTCCACAATCCTTTGTCGCGAACTTTGATGCGAACGTGAACCAGAATAATGAAAATCACGAACGTGCATAGTGCGAAGACTTCTTTCGGATCCCAACCCCAGGGGCGTCCCCAGGAATGATCGGCCCAGATCGCACCCATCACCAATCCCGCCCACAGCGTCACGAACGCGAGTTCCAGAATCACCATGGTGGCAGCGTCGAGGACCTTACCCGTGGAACCTTTTTCATCGACGAGAAAACGATCGCCTTTGGGCGTTGAGCCTTCCAGGATCAAACTGCCCGCACCGCCAACCCGTGCGGTCGACGGGTCGCCACCGCCCAAACGATACCGCAGATAAAGCAATGCAATGATGGCGGCGATGCCGATCAGGGCATAGCTCCAGATAATCATGTTCGTGTGAATGTAAAGCCACATATCGTCGAGCACCGGCATGACGTTGTCGATGTCGCTCTTGAGTACGGTGGGCATGAACTGCTGGCACATCATCGCGACCATCGCGCAGATCGCTGAACCGAAGTAGAACAATCCCCGCATGTTGGTCTTGCGGGCAAAAAACTCCAATACAAACGCACCGAGTACGCCGAACCAGACCGACGCGAGTATCGCTTCAAACATATTCGCATTGGGGATACGCCCGGAAATGTACCATCGCAAGCCAATTGCCAACGTGTGCAAGCCAAAGGCAACAAGTAGTCCGATCTTGCCAACAAGCAGGGCGCCTTCGATGCGATATGCAATGAACATTCCCAGCGGAATCGCAGCCAACGCATACACCACCCAAACCCAGACGAACGCCTTCAGTTTGAAATATGTGCTTTCGAGATTCAGCTTTTCGGTTTCCGGATAGAGCGACGGGTTGATCGCTTTGAGATGTTCGGCCAATGACGCGATGGCTGCCGAAGCACCGGAAGGGTCTTGTGCCCGCCAGGTTTCGACCAGTTTGTTCCAATCGCCGGTGATGTTGGCCTTCGAAGAGTCATCCAGACCGGGGATGCCAACGGTATCATTGCCGTGGTTGTGGCCGTCCTGCATAAACCCGAGACCCCACAGCTGTTCGCCTGCAAACCAAGGCGTTTTGTCGTTGCCATTCGGGGCGGGTATGACCGCAAAGTCGTTCGACAAACGATGGGCATCAGCCGACGCCATCGCCCAGGACATGAAGTTGACGAACTTCTGCGTACGGATGATGTCCTGCTCCAGTCGCTTGAATTCGGCTTGCATCGCAGGCGCCCAATACAACCCGGGGGCCATCAGCCCTGACTTGACAAACTTCGCAATCGCTTCGGATGAAACACCCGATTCCCGCATGGCCCGCGCCAAGTCATCACGGATCGCACGCTTGACATATATGATCGCTTTGTCCTGATACTTTCCGGGATTCAGCATCAAATCGAGATAGGCGAACACGGGTTCCTTGCCATCGACGTTGTATGGACCGCCCACCATTTTCATTTTGCCGCGTGCGAACGAATCGAAAGACTTGATGCGACCGACATCCTGGATCGCAAGGTTGCGAAGCGGTTCGAGTTCGACGTTGGCTGCGAATGCATCCGGTTCGGCGCTGGGAGCGCGCTGGTCGTACTGCTTCCACGCGAACCACGCAACGAACGCGACGAGCGAAAGGTCAACGATGCGAACGGCAAACTTGCGATTCATGATTTTCGATACCTCTTACACAACAGCGGCTAAACGGTGATCGGTTCACTGCTGGTTGTCGATTGCTTGGCGTTTTCAACCTGTGCCCAAACCGCTTGCTGCCTTCTGCGTTTGATGATGGGCTTGATGTAGAATACGTAGATCATGCCGAAGACGGCGATGCAGGTGCCCAGCAATTGGATGTACACGCCGTCGCGATTGCCCACGCCCAGACCGGTGAAAGCCATGTTGCCCGGGTCCCATTCTGCTTGAAAATAATACAAGTCGGCATAGGTGGCGGGGTCGTTGAGACTCGTGGTGATCTCGGATTGCCATTCGCCTTCTTCAAAAGGGCGTAACCGGCTTATGAAGTCACGCACGCTTGCGGTATTCCCGGACACGAACCCGCCCGTATGAACCTTGAGTTCAAAGTCCTCCAGCGCCAGTGCGTAGGGCAGCGACTGGCGACTCCGCGAATACAACATTTCGATTTCGGTTCCGTCGGGCAACATGCAGCGCGTCGGTTGGTAATGAAACTCCAACCGATCGGGAACGGAATAATGCTCATTGACGAGCGGATAGTGGTGATAGGGGAGCCATCTGGAGAAACTCCACTGATCCGATGTCATTTCCACCTTGATGCGCGAGAATTTGTTTTCGGCTTTTGGGTTGCGATCGCGTTTGGCGACCAGGATGGGCCGGGTTTCTGCGGAAACGCGAGAATGGCTTTCGAGGATCGTCATGCGAATCCCGGAACCCATTGTCATCATTTCGCCGATCACAGCTTCGCGGCGATCGTCCGGACTGCCGACGAACACATCGATGTCTTTCGGATCGGGGCCGGCTACCAGCGTGATCAAGGCGCCCGGGTTGAAGACAGCTTCAACGGCAGGATCGGGTGGGGCGAATTTTTGCGCGCCCATTAAGTCCTGCGCACGGGTCGGGTCGTCGGTGACCCATCGTGTGATCGAGCGCTCGGGCGACTTGAATTCCACGACAACGATGGGGACGTTCTGGCCTTCGCCAATCGGAAACGAGCGATGAAACGTCTTGACCCGATAAGACCAGTCGGTGCCTTCGATTTCTACGAACCCGATGTTTTTGTTGCGATCAAACGTATTCTCGGGCTCCACCGAAAATCGGATCGATTTGTCGGCTTCCACAATGCGCAGGGTGAGTTGGTTGCCGGTGGACGCGCCGAACTCGGTTCGTTGCGCCTCGTTCTGCGCCCAATGGTAGGTAATCATGCTCGGATCGACGCCGCCAAACCTCGGGTTCAACGCGAAGAGCGAGAATTCCTGATTGACGCCATTGCCGTCAAACGCAACTTTCATCATCGGGTTGAGTTGGTTGCCGTTTGGATTCCAACGGGTTTCGTTTCCGGTCGAGTAGTGAAGTCGTCCCGTCACATGAACACCGATGTCGCCGAGGGGGTCGTTATCTTTGATTTTCGGAACGACGATGTCGATGGGGTCGATGTCGATGCTTTGATCGCTTCGGGTGAGCCACACATCTTTTCGCTGGGCGATGTTGTCGGAGTAGTGGGGCAGCCCTTCGATGGGCCGTTCAACCCATTGAGTATCGCCAACCTCGCGTACGTATAAAGCGGCTGAGTCTTTGATGTAGTATTCGGTTTGCGGTTCGTAGATGAACGACAGTTCGAGTTCATCATCGAGCAGTTTCTTTCCGGTCGATTTTACCGCGCGGCCTTTACCGGGAATGATGTCTTCGGTGTACTGCGGATAACCGATGAGCATCTGGCGGATGAAATTTTGCGAAGGGGTCTGAACCGCCACGTTGACACTGCACGCGGTCTTGCCTTTGTCGTCACCGCTCAAGAGGGGCCAACTTGGGTTGATACTTGCAATGGCAAAACTGTATTCGCCTCGTTCGCCAGTCACGAACGCGCGGTTTTCTGGCCGCACGATCATGCGCCTGGGATCTTCCGCGCCTGGTACCTTGATCGCGATGCTTCGACGAAAGACCGGCGCGTCGCCTTCAAGTTTGTTGCCGAAATAGTAGACGCTGCCCAGCGTGAGGATCACAATTCCCGAGTGAATCATCCAGACGCCAAGGTTCAAAACCGTCAGCCGAATGCGTCGCAACGTGACGACAATCATGTTGAGCGTGAACAGTCCCATGAGCAGATTGAAGGGCCACCACGCAAAGACTTCCATTTCGGTCTTGTTGAAATCTTCGCGAACGATCCAACGAATCCAGGGCCCGTACGGGTCGGTGATACTGAGCGGATAGAGAATGCCAGCCGACGCGATGCTCATGTAAATAAAGAGCAGCACCATCATAAAGATGCCGAACCAGATGCTGCTGATCAGATCGTAAATCGCGCGGAACGGATTGAATGAAGGGCGTGCAGAAGTGATTGTATCTTGCATACTTTTGAACTCAGCCTGATTGAGGACACGCCCAGACACCCGGATTTGTAACGCATGGGGCTTGTCCGTGGGTTGAAAAGATCATAGTCGCATCGGCCCAAAATGCGACCCGGGCGCGCAGAGAACCGGCGATGTTGAACGTGAATTCAATATCGCCGGTTCTTGTTTCAATTACGCGCAACGAGCAATCGTTTGGCGTTGCACGAATTATTTCGTAAAGTCCCTGTTCGCTGGGCGGCGGGAGGCTACGTCGCTCGGACTCGACGGAGATTGATTGGCCATTTGGCCTGCAACTGAGCCTCTTGGCACCACAAAGATTTCGACGCGACGATTTTGACCGCGACCGGCTTCGGTGCTGTTGGAAGCGATCGGGCGGGTGTCGCCATATCCCATCACGCCAATGCGGTCTTCCGAGATGCCCCGATCACGCAACACATTGGACACAGAAATCGAGCGGTGTGATGAGAGGTGCCAGTTGGTCGGGTGGTTCCGCTTCGTCTCGGCGCGTTTGATCGGGCGGTCGTCGGTATGGCCAATGACCATCACGTCGAACCCCTGAGCGGCTGACGACTTCATGATCGACGCAAACCCGTCGAGCGACTGCTTCGCGGAATCCTTGACGATGTCGCTGCCCAGCGCGAAAAGCAGGTCGGACGTCCATTTGACCATGCCATTATTCGGATCGTAAGTGACGCTGCCCGGATGTTTGGCGGCGAAATCTTGAAGGGCGGTATCGAGCGCTTCGGGGAGCTTCGTCGATTCAATGATGATCGGGTCTTGCAGGACGTTTTGCCGGGCAAGTTCTTCGACAGTGCGCTGTGCTGATCCGACGGCTTGCTGCAGTCGGGAATTCTCTGCTTGCAGATTCGACGCGAGACTTTCTTTGGAGCGAATGTGTTGCTCGGTCGAGGAGAGTCGCGTTTGCAGGTTGCTGTTTGAATTGCGCAAGTCGTACAACTCTTGTTCGAGCTGCGCCTTTTCGGCTTCAAGCGTTCGGTGGGCCATTTGTAACTGACGATGGTCGTCCAATGAAACGCATCCGGAAGAGATCGCGGCAACGCAACCTGCAACCCATACACTTAACAAACGGAAATTTCTCATCGCATGCCTCCTTTGCAAGTTGCTCTGAGTACCGCGATCAGCAACAGCCACCTGCCACGTGATTGCGATTTTCTATTGATGGATTGGGAACAGAGGGCGATGTTGCGAGGATGAGATGTCGTTCGCGTACGTCCCTGTACCGATCGTTACTGTACCGATCTTTACGGTATCGCTCGTCGAATCAACCCAGCGTCGACGCCAAAGGTGTCAACCAAGCTGTTTCAACAACGATGATCAAGCCCGCATCATTTCGAGCCTTTAGTACTTATTTACACGCTTATACCGCTTCAGTGCAACAGCGCATTTTTGTCACAAACTGTCGTCTGAAATAATCACAGCCGGTTGTCGGCTGCTAAGCGTTCTGTGTGAAAGGGGTTAACCGGATTTCTTGCCGATCATAATGCCAATGCCCAAGGCAATGATCGCAGCGCCAGCCGACGCAGCGCCAACAATCCAGTTGTTTTGCGCCAACGTATCGAGGATCGCCGGAAAGACACCTTTGACTGCAGCGGCTGATGCCAAACCAGCGATGCACATTGTAAGCACGCCAACGAACATCATTCCGGTCAGACCGGTGGAAACGGCATCTGGCGGATATTCGGCATAGCTCACGATTTGAACCGGTTGTCCTGCCGGTGCGGCGGTTTCTTCAGCCACGGTGGGCATGAATCCGGTGCCGCTGTCTTCCGAATCGGAGATACCGGCTTCCAAACCCGCGCGGGTGGCGTCGCCCATCTCGCCGCCAGGGGCATCATCCGGGTAGATTTCGTCCAGCAACTCCGCGCCAAGCGAGGTGTCGTCGCTTTCACGCGTGAGATCGAGCAGGCCCGAGCCGCTGCCCACACCGTCGATACCCAATGCGCCGGTTCCGCCGGAAACCACCGTTTGTGCCAAAGGATCGGCGTCGGCTTCCACTTCATCGTCGTCGAAAACGCTGACGCCAACCGAAGTGACGACCGTACCGTCCTTGTCGTCCTCTTTGGCGGGTTCGACGGTTGTGTCGTCGAGGCTGATGGCATCGGAATCGGACCCGTCACCCAGACTCAGACCCGATCCGCTGGATTCCTCAAGCGGTTCCAAAATCAAATCGCCACTGCCCATGCTCTCCGCCGGTGAGCCGCCCAGCGATTCGTCTGCATCAAGCGAGAGCGTGCCCGATCCGCCAACAGTGCCGTCGGGTTTCGAACCTGCGTTGGCATCGGTGACGGTGTCGTCATCGTCGGCGAATTTGATTTCCATCGACTCGCCACCGGCTGACGAATTGGCCGATGTGTCTTCAAGGGTCAGTTCAGCCGTACTGAGCATGTCGAAGTCACCCAGCGAACCGGAGAGCGACGAGCCAGCCAAGTCGATCGAATCAGTAGCAGCAGCGATCTTGTCAACCTCGTCAACTTTGTAGGTCACCTTGCCGCCGTCGCGAAACTCGCGGAGCGATCCATTCTGCACAAGGTCCTTAAGCTGAGCCGGATTCATCTCAAGCTTTTCGCACGCTTCTTCCTGATTGTAGAATGACTTGGCCATGGGATTCGCCTTTTAGGTTTTGCTTAACGTCCGTTACGGCTGACCGCCAGCTTGCTGCCTGGCGTGTCGTTTCTTTTCCAATTGGGACTTGATGAAATCTGGCGATGGCTCTGTCGAATGTTCTTCGAGGTATCGATCGAAGTTCCAATTTCGACCCGCCACGAGTTTAAGCTTGTCGCCACCTTGATCAAACCGGTAGCACCAGATCGTTTGCGCATCGACATCCACCATGAACAGACCATAGGCGTTCTTGGAAACCTGCCCCGAAAACGCGAACACGCCATGAGCGCCAGCCGAGACTCCCGACTGGGCGAACGCGGGCCGACTCATTCCACCTTCGAACCGCAACACCATCGAACCGGCGATCACCGCGAGACTCGTAGCGATCACCCACCACAACGGATGTGGGCGAGCCGCGTGAATGTAAACCGTTTGAGTCGGCTGAGATTCATTCGCACACCCATCGATGATTTTACTATTTGAATCGCTGTTGGGCATGGTACCGGTCCATTCGAACAGTGACGTAAATCCGCTGCCAGACGGTACTAAAGATTATAGCCGGAAGGCCACCTCAAACAAGAACCAACTGCGTGCGGGGCATCGATGCCGATTCCCGATCGATCCGAAAATCGCTGCGAAAATGTTAGCGGGACAGGAATTGTTGCACGCGCTCGGCGTGCTGCGGGTCGCTGGCTGCGATCGATTGAATCCATGCTTCGGTTTTTGGCGACGGTCTCGACGCATCCATCGACGCCTGACGAAGCAATTGCTTGGTCAGACGCACGCTATTCTGCGGAAGTGCGCAAATTCGGTCAGCTAGGGCGCAAGCGGTCGATAGCAAGTCGTCGTCATCAACGCATCGATTGACCAGGCCAGCCGCGTAGGCTTCGGGAGCGATAATCTCATCGACACCGAGGGCTACTTCCAACGCGCGGGAATACCCAAGGGCATCGACCAAAGCGCGACTACCGCCCAAACACGGTGCAAGCCCCAACTTGGCGAGACCCGGAACAAATCGAGCACTCTTCGCCGCGATGCGAATGTCGCATGCCATCGCCAGATAGAATCCTCCGCCAGCAGCCACACCCTGAACGGCTGCGATGACGGGGATCGTCAGGTTGTGGATGCGCTCGATGACCGGGTTGTAATGCTCGGCGATGATTTTTCCGAGGACGGTTGGTGGATGATGCCTGTACGTCGCAGCCAGGTTTTCGAGATTCTGTCCGGCGCAAAAACCTCTGCCAGTAGCCATCAAGATAACCGCCCGCGCACCCGACGACTCAGCCGCCTCCAGCGCATCGCGCAATCGCTGCATCATCGGGATGGTGATCGTATTCAAACGGTCAGGCCGATTAAGCAGAATCGTCGTGACCCCACCCTCTGCACTCGATACTACCGTTGCGTTCGCTTCATTCATGACTCTAGAACTGCGCCCTCGATTATATTGGTTCGCAGTCGCCGCCGCGCGTTACGGTGCTGACGCATTCAAAGCCAGGGTCGCAATCGGCGCTAGAGAAACACTCGAACATCATACAACCAAACCCAAACGCGCACTCGTTGCCCAGCCCGCTTTCCAGGCAATCTTCGTCCGTTTCACAATTGTTGCATAGGTCAAAGAATACGCCGTCGTCACCTTCAATGGGCAAGCAGTCTTGGCCTTCAGGGCAATCGCAACTCTGTTCGGGAAAGTCTGGATCCTCTTCATCGAATCCACATGCCGCATCGATGGTGGACGGGTCATCTTCAAATGCGAATATGTTCACGCCGTTAAGATCGCAGGTATTTTGGGAGCCAGCGCCGTTACCGCTGTCGATGTCCATCATGCCGGCCATCAGTCCGTCGTCGTCAACCGTCAACTCCCCCGTCATGTTGAAGAAGTCCGTATCGCCGTCGCCAGTCGATACCGACCGAAAATCCACCGCAAACGACAGTGTGCCGTCGGCGTTTTCAGTTTCCTCAATGGAACCGTCGGCCATAAAAACGTTGTCGTCGCCGGATTCTGTCACTAGGTTGACGAATTCGATGCGACCGCCCTGATCGTTCGGCGTGTATCGAAGTCCACCGTTGAGCGCTACACCGGGAATGACCACACAGTCCGTGAATTGGGTGATGTTGTCGGTACCGGTAAGGCGCGAACCACCGAATGGGCACGCCACCGGATCGACACCTCGCACTCGTGAAGTTTCGTTGGACGCACGGTTGTCCTCGTTTCGAACGATGATGACCGAAAACGCAGCGTTCGCAGTTGATTCTGCCGTCGCTTTGCTTTGCGTGGTTCCACCGTCACCCGCCCCTCCATCGCCAGCACCATTGGTATTCATGTCACCGGAACCGTTGCCCGAGCCATCGCCCCCGGTCGTCGGTGTGCAGCCAGTCGAGACAATACATGCGACACACAGGCAAGCAGCCAATGCAAACAGTTTGGTCGGCGACATGGGCGATCCTTTCAAGGTTACGTTGGACGTTTCGAAAGCTATGGCACGGTCTGCGCTGGCGGACTGTACAGGAGCCTGACACATAGCGAATCAGGTCCACCCAAAATTTTGGGCAGAATGTTGGCCGAGCGACACGAAGCTGAATTGAGAATCTCGACAGTGGATATGCTACAGAAGGCGATTCGCCGTCACAAGGAAAACCATTGCGACCGGCGAATCCCCGCCCAAGTTATTGAATCGACGTCGCAATATCGAAATCGACGATGATGTCCGAGTGGCTGAAGGTGTAGGTGATGGTGTCGCCGCACCCGAAGTTATCACCGTCTACGATGACGTCGGTGTCCTCCTTGGGGCTGACCAATGGCGATTGAAGTTCGGCTTCGTCGATGAAGATCGATTCCAACTCGTCACAATCGCGCGTGAATTCCGATACTTCACCCGGTGACAACGTTCGGTTGACTTCTTCACCCAATGTCTTGATCAGGTCCTTGGTTTCCAGGTTTTCATCCCCATATCGCACCTGCACCTCGACATCAAAATCATCGGACGTGTTGATCAGTCGCACCGTCACCTCATTCGAGCCGATGATGTTACCGATGGTTCCCACCAAGCCGCACCCTGCGAAGGCGACAAACGTCAAAGCCATTCCGACAAAAGCAATCGGAGCATGTGAGTATGATTTGTGTTGTTTGGATTTCATTTGAGCGTTCTCCTCTCGTTGGCGGTTTCGTATAAGTTTCGAAACGGCGAATTCATCCATGAATTCAGTGGAGATGGTATATCGCGCCAACCGTCTGAACAACCGTTGACGCAAACGTACCAATTGTCAGATGATCTTATGCAGTGCAATTGGAATGTGGGCGGTTCGTCGCGCCATGACGACGATCCGAACGTAACGCTGGTGTAATCTTAATCTGGGGTGGTTGGGCGAAGTCTTATTTGCCGCAGTAATCGATGATACGGCCGATCTCTTTTCGCAGATCGGTGCGCGAAACGATGCGGTCGACGAATCCATGATCGAGCATGAATTCTGCCGATTGAAAACCTTCGGGAAGTTCCTGCTTGACAGTGTTGGCAATCACGCGCGGTCCGGCGAACCCGACCATGGCTTTCGGTTCGGCTAAGATCAAATCGCCAAGACTTGCAAAGCTTGCAGCCACGCCAGCCGTGGTCGGATCGGTGCAGACGACGATGTACAACCCGCCCGCATCGTCAAACCGCGCGAGCGCTGCCGATGTTCGGGCCATCTGCATCAGCGAGACCATGCCTTCCTGCATGCGCGCTCCACCGGATGCCGCCACCATCAAGAAGGGCAATGCTTCGTCCGTCGCACGCTCGATGGCTGAGGTGATCTTCTCACCGACGACCGAACCCATCGACGCCATGATAAATGCCGGATTCATGACTGCGAGAATGACCGGCCGACCGCGGACGTACGCCTTGCCGACGACGACGGCTTCGGTCTCGCCGGTTTTGTCCTGCTGGGCTTTGATGCGTTCGGGATAGGGGACGCGATCTTTGAATTTCAGCGGATCGGTCGGGATCAGATCTTCGAGAAATTCTTCAAACGAATCCGGGTCGCACAGTTGTTGGATGCGCGTGCGGGCGTCAATGCGTCGATGGTGGTCGCACTTCGGACAGGTGAAAAGATTCTCCTGCAATTCGCGGTGAAAAAGCATGTGGCCGCACCCTTCGCACCGGTCCCACGTCCCCTTGGGTACGTCAATTCGCTCGCTTCGATCGATCATGTTGCTTGCCTTTCGGGCACCGATATTCTTATCCAAATCATCTGCCGATCTGAGGCGTATTCTAGCGAAGTTGATCTCTGGGACAACGAAAGAATGCTGCGTACTCGTCGGGCGTTTGGCGTTGCGATTGCTGCTCATATCGGCGTGGAAATGGCCTTTTGGGCGAACTGCGTCAGTTTTTCGAATGCAGCGGCTGGGTCAGGTTGTTCGAATATGGAAGTCCCCGCCACAAACGTATCGACACCCGCGCGGGCAGCCGACGCGATGGTCTTCGGCCCGATGCCACCGTCAATTTCCAATCGCTGATCGTCGCGCATTCGATCTCGCAGCTGTTCGACCTTGGAGAGGACGTCCGCAATAAACGACTGACCTCCGAACCCCGGCCACACGCTCATGACCAAAACGAGATCGACCTTCTCAAGAATCGCTTCGATCGAACGGACCTCGGTTGCGGGGTTGATGGAAACGCCCACAGCACAACTGTGTTTGCGGATTTCGTCGATGACTTCGCCGGGGTTGTCGGTGACTTCGATGTGAAAGGTGATCAGGTTGCTGCCGGCATTGGCGAAGGCTTCGGCGTAGCGCGCCGGTTCTTCTATCATCAAATGCGTATCGAAGAACATCTTGCTTTCGGGTCGAAGTTGGGCGATGACTCCCGGACCGAATGACAAGTTCGGCACAAAGTGCCCGTCCATGATGTCGAGGTGCAAAACTTCGGCACCGGCGCGTTCTACGATGGCGACGTGTTCTTCGAGCCTGCGGAAGTCGGCGGCCAACAACGATGGCGCGACGCGCAGTTTCTTCGACTTCAAATCGGTGAGACGGTCAGCTTCGTTGCGTGACGGTTCATTCATGGGTTTGCCAATGCCTGTTTTAAGACTCAGGCATCGTCGATGACTTCAAGTGCGACAAACGGTTTGCCCTCGAGGTATTCGAGCGATGCGCCACCGCCCGTTGAAATGTGCGTCATCCGATCGGACAAACCGGCTTGGTCGATGGCAGCCGCACTGTCGCCTCCGCCGATGATCGTCGTCGCGCCATTTGCGGTCGCATTGGCCATGGCTTGGGCAATGGCCATGGTTCCTCGATCGAAAGGTGGCGTTTCAAACACGCCCATCGGTCCGTTCCAAATGATTGTTTTGGCATTTTTGATGACGTCGGAAAACGCGCCGATTGATGCGGGTCCGATGTCCAGACCCATCATGTCTTCCGGTACGCTGCCTTCGACGGTTTGCGTCTCTGCTTCGGCTGCGATCTTCGCCGCGACGGCCGAATCGCTTGGCAGCAGCAACTTTTCGCCACCGACTTCCATCAGTCGCTTTGCTTCATCGACAAAGTTGGGTTCGACGAGGCTTTTGCCCGTCTTGATACCCTGGGCTGCGAAAAATGTGTACATCATCGCGCCGCCAATCAGCACTCGGTCGCACTTGGGCAGCAGGGCGTCGATGACGCCAATCTTGTCGGAGACCTTTGCGCCACCCAGCACCGCAACGAATGGGCGGCCCGGATCGGTAAGGGCGCTACCCAAAAATTCCAGTTCCTTCTTGACGAGGTATCCGATGACCCGGGGTTTGCCCTTCATCATTTGCGGGACGGTAAACATGCTGGCGTTGTCGCGATGGCACGTTCCGAATGCATCGTTGACGTAGATGTCGGCCATGTCGGCCAGGCTGCATGCGAACTCGTCTTTGATCGCTCGCTTCTCGGCATCCTGCTTGGCCTCTTTATCCTTGATCGTCTCAGCCGCATGAAACCGCAGATTCTGAAGGAGCAGGCATTCGCCAGACTTGACGCCTTCGGACAGTGCGCCGGCGACATCGCCCACACAGTCCGAAGCAAGGGGGACATTTTGCTCAAGCAATTCGCCCAGGCGTTTCGCCACCGGTACGAGCGAATACTTGTCTTCAGGTTTTCCTTTTGGGCGGCCTAGGTGGCTCATCAAGATCAGCTTTCCGCCGCCTTCGAGGATTTTTCGGATGGTGGGCAGGGCGCTTTGGATGCGTCGATCGTCGGTGATCGCGAGATTGTCATCCAGCGGGACGTTAAAGTCCGCCCGCATCAACACGCGCTGATCCTTTACATCCACCGACTCGATCGTTTTTTTATTCAACGCGCTGCCCTCGATGCTATTCAGGTCATTGGATCCCGTTCTAGCCCATGTCCGCGACCAGCTTGATCAGGTCGGCGGTCCGAGTCGAATAACCCCATTCGTTGTCGTACCAGGAAATGACTTTGACCATGTTTCCGCGGTCAGCCGGCATCGTAATGGTGCAGAGCGAATCGACGATGGAACTGTGCGGGTTACCGACGATGTCGCTGCTGACGATCGGGTCTTCACAATATTCCAGGTAATTTTTCATCGGACCGTCAGCCGCTGCCCGCAGCGCGTCGTTGACTTCGTTGGCTGTCACGCTCATGTCCAGCGTCGCGACAAGGTCGGTACATGAACCATCCGGAACGGGAACGCGTAACGAGAAACCGTTGAGCTTGCCGTTGAGTTCGGGGATGACTTTACCGACCGCTTTCGCTGCACCGGTGGTTGTCGGGATGATGTTCATCGCCGCCGCCCGGGCACGCCGTGGGTCGCTGTGAAGTTGGTCAGCCGTCTGCTGATCATTTGTATACGCATGGATCGTGGTCATCAAACCTTCTTTGAGGCCGAAACTGTCATTAAGCACTTTGGCAATCGGTGCGAGGCAATTCGTCGTGCAGCTTGCGTTCGAGATGCACTTGTGTTCAGGCGTGAGTTGGTCTTCATTGACGCCGAACACCACGGTCATGTCCGGTTCGTCTTTTGCAGGAGCGCTGAGGATGACTTTTTTCGCGCCCGCAGTGAGATGATCGCCGTAACCGCCTTTATCGGACGAGCGCTTGGTGAACACGCCGGTCGATTCCAATGCGATGTCAACGTTCATCCTTGCCCACGGCAGATTGGCCGGGTTGCGTTCGGTCAGGACTTCGATCTTTTGTCCGCTGACGATGAGCGTTTCGCCTTCTGCATGAACCGAGCCGGGAAAGCGGCCATGCACTGTGTCGTATTTGAGTAGAAGCGATAATGCCTTGGCGTCGCCCAGGTCATTGATCGCGACGATTTTGAAATCGTCGGGACGCGCAAACATCGCTCGAAATGCCAGTCTTCCAATTCGTCCAAATCCGTTGATACCAACTGTCACCGCCATGATGTGATCTCCTCGCAAGCGGGGTAGTGCTTGTCGCCAGGGATACGCGCGATCCCGCGATTTATCGGCGATGGTAGAAGCATCCCGACGAAGGTCAAGGCGAGATCGGACGATTATCGGTCCGTCAGAATGTTGGGCTTTTTAACCCATGCTCGGCTGCCACTGACCGATATTCACAAATGTAGGCGCGGGCTTCGCTTCGGATTTGAGGCGAGATCGGCAGACTTACCATGAGGTTAAGCAATGGCTCAGAAACTAAAATTGTGTCTGTTCTCAGCGACTCCCCAGGGCGATGTGCCATTCGCGGCGCCCTTTGAAGCATTGGATCAAGTGACTGTTCTTGGTGAGACGCCCGACATCGAAGAGTTTCATGAAGGGATGCGAACCACAGCCGTCGATGCAGTTGCGATCAATCTTGATGACGAAGGCGAACTTGGTTTTGAAGCCGTTGAGTACTCGCACAAAGCACAGCCCGCTTGCGGAATCATTGGTGTCAGCAGCGACGCCGATCCTGCGAAAATTATTCGGGCGATGCGCACCGGATGCAATCAGTTCGTACATTGGCCAGTCGATGATGTAGACCTTCGCGATGCTGTCAATCGTATCGCGGCGAACCGACAGGTGTCGGCGCCGGCTGGTAAACGCATTTGCGTGATCGGCTCGTCGGGTGGCGTGGGTGCGACAACCGTTTCGTGCAATCTGGCGATGGAGTTGGCCGCACTGACCGAGTCGCAGAGCGCACTTGTCGATATGGACCTTGAGTTCGGAGATGTGGCCTGCGCGTTTGACAGTGAACCGAAATACACGCTGGCGGATATCTGCGTCGATGGTCAGCAGATCGATAAGGAGTTCCTGTCGAAAGCGGCTGAGATCGTTCACGACAACATCGCACTTTATGCGCGACCCAATGATGTTGAAGGCGCAAGGTCTGTGTCTCCAGAATCAACCACGCAGACGTTCCAAATTCTCAACGAGATGTACCCGTTCGTTGTCGTTGATCTACCGCGAACGTTCAGTTTCCTGAGCGCTGCCGCCGTCCAGGCGGCAGAGCGCGTGCTGGTGATTTCGCAACTCAGTGTGTCGTCAATTCGCAATGCGACACGTATCTTCCAGATCCTACAGCAGATGAGTGTGCCTTCAGAACACATTGAGATCGTCCTCAACCGATACAAAGCCAATTTTGAACGAATCACGCCCAGCGAGGTCGAAGCACACTTTCAGCGCCCGATTTTCGCAACGATTCCGAACGATTATCGCCATGTGCAAGCTGCTCTCGACCTCGGCGCTCCCATGTGTTCCGAGTCGCCCGACAGCCCGGCGCGGCAGGCCATCCACGGAATCGCAAAGCGGCTCTTCAATGACGAAACGTCAGCCGACAACTCAAGTGCGTCGCAGTCCGGTGGATTGCTGAGTCGCATTCTCCGTCGTGGCTAGTTTCGATTTCCGGCAGAAGCTACTCATTCTTCCAAGGTTGCACGCAGCACGTCCCGTGTACCGTTGGGATTTGACGCGCTGCAAACCCCAAGGATAACCTGATGCCTCGTTGCATTGCAGCCGGTGGTTGCGCGCTGGCGATCTGGTCGGATGACACCTTGAGGTGCGGTCATGCATATGTCTTTGGATTCGTTGGAGCGGCGGGTGTTGGGTTCGTTGCTCGAAAAGTCAATGGCTCAGCCGGACTACTATCCGATGACCGAGAAGGCCATCGTTGCGGCGTGCAATCAAAAGCAGAACCGCGACCCGGTCATGGAACTCGACGAGGATGCCGTCTGGGAAACACTCGAGTCACTGCGCGAAAAGGGGCTGGTGACCATGTTGCTGCCCGGTGCCGGCTCGCGGTCGAAGAAATTCAAACACGAAGTCGAGCAACATTACGGCTGGCAGAAACGCGAACGGGCGGTGATGACGGAACTGCTCCTCCGCGGCCCACAAACGGTCGGCGAACTTCGGACGCGATGCTCACGCTTCGTACCCTTCGATGACATCGCAGCCGTCACCATCGTTCTCGACTGCCTGGCAAGCGCAGAAACGCCAATGATAAAAGCCCTACCGCGCGAGCCGGGCCGGTCAGCAATTCGACACGCCCATCTGCTATATGCCGACGATGACGACGAAGCGCCGTCGCTTAAGGCGGTTGAGTCTCAAAGTGCAACAACCGTTTCGACGCCCAAACCTGTCGTTGCCAAGAGTTCCGTAACCGAGGAATCAGTAAATCAACTCAAGAGCGAAATCGCGAGCTTGCAAGCAAGGGTGGAATCGCTCGAATCGCAGTTCAAGCAACTGATGTCGTAAACATCTATGCAAACGGCATGACATGAAATCATGGCCCAAGCGCCCACCGCGAGGTGCTGCAAATCTTACTTCTGCGCCGATGTAGCCGATTTTGGTCGCGTATACACCGACGTATATTTGCTCTGGAATTGCCGTTGTTTCTCTCGTTCACCGATATCGTACATCAAATCCATCACCACAATTCAACTCGATCTGGTTTGGAATTTTTTAGTTTTGCCATCTGCGCGGGCTCGTTTGTCGCTTTGGGAATCATTCTGTCGCGGCAAAGGAAAAGAAGAGCACTCGTCGAATCGAAGAACGGTGCGCTCTGTCTTGAATGCGCATACAGCTTCGAAGGACTGCCGGATGAATACCATTGCCCCGAATGCGGTATCGAGTACCGGATTGACGAAGTTCGTCGAGAGTGGCGCGATTGGACCGAAAGTCGGTCCAATGCCCGCCGCGCGAAGGGTGCCGCATCGTTGGGTTGCGACGATGCTAATCGAGCAAACGAAAGTTCTTCGTGATTTGGGTCAGAAGAATATCTCCACCGCCATCCGGACCAGTGACCACCAGTGTATACACGGTGCGATGGCGAACGCCGACCAGTAAATGCACCGTGTCGCGGCGCTTCTGCCACGATTGCATTTGCCACTGAATGCCGGCAAACGACTTTTGAGTTGTCTTGGGTTTTGAATCGATCATGCGCGACAAATTGGCAGAAATTACATTGGTCATTGTGTCGGACGCCCACGAAATGTCCTGGCCCGGTTCAAGCATCGTAAGTGCCATGACGAGAATCTCTTGATTGTTTCGCGTAAACTGAATGGTGGTCCCGATCGGCTCGAGGGCGGGTTGGATGTTCTGCTTAAGCGACCAACCCGAACCGGGAACGGTAATGGCGAACCCCGTCCTGTTGTCGCGAAATGTAGGCAAGGCAGCCTCCGTCGGAACCATCGTAGCTCCTGGAAAACTGAAAGCCTCGATCGCTTGATACGCTTGCTTCGATGCCTTCTCAAAATTGGCTGGTACGCCAAACACGATCATTTGAAATGCACGGTTATCAACAATGGTTGTTGCCAATCTGTATCGAAAACCTGATTCGACCGGAAGTTGCGTAGCCTCACTCACGATCGCGGTCGTACCGTTCAGTTCAAGGGTCTTACCTGACGCGCCATATACCGCATTGCCATCGCCAAAGATGATCGACATCGCCGCATCGTGATAGGTCTTTGGGTCCCATCCCTCCGCATCTTCGACAATCAATTGGACGAACAAGCCAGACTTCGCCGACTCGGCCATGAATAGGGTGTCTTGATTCATCGCCTTCGCTTCGTCGCCTGTTGAAACCCTCCAGAGCCCTTGCGGCTTTTTCCAGACAATACCATGCTCAAAATCTCGATAGACGCCACTGCGCAAGCTGAAAGTAGGCCCGATCTTGTTTTCAGGGTCAGGTAGAGAAGCCAGTTCCATTTCGATTTGGGATGCCTGCTCGTCGTTCATGAAGTCAATAGACTCCAAAACTTTCGCTAGCTCTTTTCGAGGAGCGTTTTTCGAACTGTCCAGGTGCCATGCCAGAATTCGGTACGAACAATCCTCTGACATATGAACGCCGAAGTAGTAGCGAAATTGCTCGGATTGATATGACTGAAACTTGGTTGGGTGGGGACCCACCTTCAACTCAATAGGGTCGGTGCGTTGACCGCCTCCGGCTCCGATTCCGAGGTTGGCTTCGATTGCAGAAGTCATCACCGACCGATGTGACTCTGGATTCAACCCCACGATGTACTCCGGGATCACAATGGCATATGTGCCGGCTTCGGCATTCATCAGTCCGATCTCGGCTGTGGGATCAAGTTCCCGAAGGGAAGCGCCAACCAGAAGTTGCCAACCCTGGGGTGGTTTGCAACCGAATTTGTAAATCGCGCTTTCAAATCGCCCATCGGTCACACGTCTGCCGACACCGACATAATCCTTGATTGGAATGGTCTTTGAACGGACTTTGACCGTTCCTTCAGTTAGTCGAAAGGCCTCCCTGAACTGATTTGAGCGACTTGCGGTGTAACGTTGCTTCATGCCCCATGTCAGGATTTGGTAGCCAAAACCTTGATGGAAAAACACGAGGTTTTCAAACTTGAGATCCAAGCCGTTGATGACTGCCGAGTAGCCATATTTCATCGCCGGTTTCGATTGATACTCCAGGCTCTCCAAAGGAGTCGTCTCTGTTGGAACGACTGAAACGTTGCTTTTCAAAAGATCGACGTATGACTCGAGGTCTGTGTCGGGAAAATGCTCGACGATGACGACGCCGAATATGCCTTCAACCGAAGTTGCTCCGGCGACGGCATCGGGCGTAATTCGGACAATTTCAGATTCTGGCATCAATCGCCACTTTTGTCCCATCGGTTCGATACGAAAGCAGTAGTCCTTGTCGACGATTGCGTCGTCCGGCACTTCGGTCGCGACTAAGTTTTCCTTGCTGAATTTGGATGCTCTGTTCTTTGTGTTGGAGTTTGGTTTGCATCCGGTACATGCAATTAGAGCGCAGAGGGCGAGATGAGTCTTCAATCGCCAGACGAATGATAAGAATTGCATGGATTTTTCCTTGGTATTCTTGACGACGAAGAGTTAGTGACGGCCCATCGATGCTGGAAGTGTCCACTGAATCGATGTTAAACGCAAGGTTCGTGAATGCCGCGTGCCAAGCAATGCTGGACACTGCATTGAATCCCGAAAACGGCACCGAATCACGTTCACAGAACTGAAAGGATTCTGCCGAGTTTACTTTGGAGACACAGCCGATCACGAGCGGTATGCGCCGAGTCGCAATTGTCAGGTTTCCGCAAGGGTGGTCACAAGTTGTGAGAATTCGCAAGAACGGCCATGTTCATCCCATTCGTGAAGTCTATAATCCGGGTTCTGGAAATATATGCACGTTGGTGGGGTATTCTGCGCAAATGACACGCAAGCTTGTTTTGACCGGTATCCTGGTTTTCGCTTTTTTGGGCGCCGGTTATGGCGTTCTTACGTTACTAATCGCGCTGAAGCCGGAACCGCCCACACGCGAGGTGGCTTCGCGGGCGCCGATGGTTTCTATCGTTGAATTGAAGCTCACTCAGGTGCGCGACGTTCTTCACGGATATGGTAGCGCGCTTGCCGACAAGCGTGCAGCGTTGACGGCTGAAGTGAACGCACCGGTGATCGAGCGCGTCAAGAGCATCGATGTTGGCGATCGCGTCTCGAAGGGCAATGTGCTGATCCGCCTCGATGAGCGACAGTATCAAATGGAACTCAATGATGCCGAAAGTCGCCGCGCCTCGCTAGCTGCTCAGATTCAGCAGTTGGGCGTGCAACTTCAAAATCAGCGGTCGCTGCTGGAAATCGCCGAGTCGGACTTGACGCTTACCCGCGACGAATACGAACGCGTTGAGGGTTTGTTCAAGAAGGGGGCGGCTCCCAAGACCGAACGTGACAACGCACGCCTTCGTTACCAGGTGGCGTTGCGGGCCAAGCAGCAGGTCGATAATCAAATCGCTTTGATCGAACCGCAGCGATTGCAGCTTCAAGCTCAGCAAGACGGTGCCAAGGCTGCGGCTGATCGAGCGGAACTGAACATCGAACGCTGCGAAATCAAAGCGCCGTTTGATGGGCAGATCGAATCGATCAGCGTCGATGTGGGCGACAGCGTGGTAATGGGTTCCCCGATTCTCGAAATGCTGAACCTCGACCGCATCGAGATACCGGTTGAGTTGCCGGTCTCGACACGACCGCAAGCGCGGGTCGGTGCCCAGGCCAATCTCTACGTTGAAAGCATGCCGCACATTCGGTGGGAGGGTGCCATCAGCCGCATCGCACCCAGCGCCGACATGCAGACCCGCACCTATCGCGCTTATCTCGAAGTCGATAACACTGTCCAGGAAACACCGCTGCTTCCCGGGTACTTCGTCAAAGCCGCCGTCGATGGGGAACTGCTTGAAAATGCGTTGGCTGTCCCGCGTCACGCCGTCTTTGAAGGCAGGGTCTATGTCGCGAATGGCCACAAAGCGCACTCCAGACAAGTCAGAGTCGTGCGCATGATCGAGGACAACGCGATCCTCGAAGGCGACGTGCGTCCCGGCGATCTGGTGATCACAAGCAACCTCGACATCCTTTACGACGACGCACCCGTTCGCCTTGAGTCGGAGGCTAACGCTTCCTCAAACGGATTGATGACGTCCAACGGATCCATGCAAACCGCAAGCAGTTCCAAAGGGAAGGGCGACTCATGAGATCGCTTCCCAAACTCAGTGTTCAGAATCCGATCCTCGTCAACCTGCTGATGTACGCGATCATCGTCGGTGGGGCCTATAGCGCGTTCACGCTCGTGCGCGAGATGTTCCCCGAAATCCGCCCGAAGCAGGTGATGATTTCGACGCCGTACCCTGGTGCATCGCCGGCAGAGGTCGAAAAAGGCATCACCATCAAGATCGAAGAGCAGATCAAAAACATCCAGGGCATCGAGACGATCGAGTCGACGATCCGCGAGGGCGTCAGCGTCATCATGGCCAAACTATACAACGACTTCGATGACGTCGATCGCGTGGTCACCGATATCAAAAATGCCGTGGACTCCATTCCGCGCGATGATTTTCCACAGGAAGCCGAAGAAACCGTCGTCGCCCGATTCGAACCGACCCTGCCCGTCATCAACGTTTCGCTCTTTGGCGATATGAGCGATGAGCAACTTAAGGCGTTCGGAAA
This sequence comes from Alphaproteobacteria bacterium, assembly GCA_028285105.1. Taxonomy (GTDB): domain Bacteria; phylum Planctomycetota; class Phycisphaerae; order UBA1845; family UBA1845; genus UBA1845. The sequence continues at coordinate 368,464 of JANQQE010000024.1, read as the reverse complement.
ACAACTTCGCGATGATTTGCTGGCCCTGCCCGGTGTGACCGAAGTGATTCTATCGGGGACGAAGCGCGACGAAATCAGCGTGGAGGTGCGCCCCGAGCAACTGCTTCAGTATGGCCTCTCGTTTATCGATGTGTCCGAAGCGATTCGGCGCGGCAACATGGACCTGCCCGGAGGACAGATCAAGACCAGCGGCGCGAACCTGGCTGTTCGTACCCTCGGCGAAAAGGAAATCGGTGCCGAGATCGAAGACTTGATCGTCCATGCCGATGCCAGCGGCAGAGTGGTGCGCCTCAGCGATGTCGCCACCGTTGTCGATGGCTTTGAGGACACAGACCTGCTTTCGCGGATGGACGAAAAACCCGGCGTGAGCGTGATGGTCTCCAAGACCGACGATCAGGACGCCATCGAAATCGCCCGCAAGGTCAAGGCGATGGTGGCTGGCAAGATGCACGAACCATTCGAAATTCCCTGGTCGAGCAACCTCACAGGCCAAGGCGCCGAATTGCAAAGAGTTTACGACGACGCCTTCGCAACGCCCTATCCCAAGATCGGTTCGGTCAAGACGCATTCGGACTTGTCGGTCTACATAGAAGGCCGCCTCGACCTTTTGCAGCGAAACGGTTTCTGGGGACTGGTTTTCGTCTTCATGTCGTTGCTGTTCTTTTTGAACTGGCGGGTGGCATTCTGGGTGATGATGGGATTGGTGCTGGCGATCCTGGGCACGTTTTCGCTGATGAGTGTCGGGGGCATCACGCTGAATCTGATTTCGATGTTTGGGCTGATCGTTGTGCTGGGCATGCTCGTTGATGACGCGATCATCGTCGGCGAACACATTTACTCGAAAATCGAGGAAGGTCTCGAACCAAAGTTAGCCGCGATCAAGGGATCGGAAGAAGTCACCATGCCGGTGACCATCGCCATCGCCACGACGATGATCGCTTTCGCGCCGCTGCTTTCGATCAAGGGGATGATGGGCGATTTCATGCGCGTCTTGCCGATCATCGTGATGACGTCGCTTGCAATTTCGCTCTTTGAAGCGCTGACGATTCTGCCGTCGCACCTGGCCGAAACGTTCGAACGGGCTGCCCGCAAACAAAAACGCGAGCGCACTCAGGGACGCATTGGCGCTTGGCTCGATGGATTGCGGACAAAGCAAATCTGGTTTGTCGATGAAGTCCTAAAGAAGCGCTACCGCCGCCTGCTCGAACATGCGATCGAGTATCGTTACGTCTCCGTGTCCATTGCAGTCGCTCTGCTGACGGTTTCCATTGGGATGGTCATGGGCGGACGGGTTCAAACGGTGTTCATTCAGAAGATGGATGCCGACTCGCTGGTGGTTGCCCTCGAACTTCCGGTCGGTTCGACCATCGATCAAACCGACGAGAAGATGCGCTTCATCGAAAAAGCCACCGGTGGATTCCCGGAAGTCAAAACGCGATTCGCACTCATCGGCGGGCAGATCGACATGAATATGGAGGGGGGAGATGCCGGTGCCTCTCATCTCGGACAAATCATCATCGAATTGGAACCGGGGGAGACCCGCGAACGCTCAAGCGATGAGTTGCTGCGGATCATGCGCGAACGCACCGCCAACCTGACCGGTATCAATTCGCTCACGTTTCGCTCGGTCAATGGTGGCCCGGGTGGGGCGGCGATTCAGATCGAGATTGCCGGGGACGATCCCGCTCAACTCCTAGCCGCTTCCAACCGGGTGAAAACGCGACTGTACGAATTCGACGGCGTCTACGACATTGAAGACAATTTCGATTCTGGGCAGCGCGAAGTTCTCGTCGAATTGCTCGATTCCGGGCGGGCGCTGGGCCTGACGACCGAGAGCCTAGCCACCCAGGTTCGAGCGGCGTTTTATGGTTTGGAGGCCCGCAAACTTCAGCGCGATCGCGAAGACGTCAAAATCATGGTGCGCTACCCCGAATCCGAACGGGCCAGACTCGCTGACCTCGAACAGATGCGCATCGCAACGCCGCTGGGCAACCTCGTTCCCATCAGCGAAGTGGCATCGATCGGCGATGGCGTCGGGTATGCGACCATCCGTCGTAAGGATCAACTACGCACCATAACCGTCAAAGCCGACGTGGACGACGACCGCGCAAACTCGCGCGAAGTGCTTGCCGCGATGGGGCCGGACCTCGAACGTTGGGCTCGCGAAATCCCCGGCGTTAAATTCGGGTTCGGTGGGCAAAGCGAAGAGTTTCAAAAATCCTTCAGTTCGCTGAATCGCGATGGCGCGCTGGCGATCGCTGGCATCTACATTTTGCTGGTGGGCTTGTTCAAGAGTTACTCGCAACCGATCATCGTAATGCTGACCATTCCATTCGGATTCATCGGTGCGCTCGCAGGTCACTATGCGATGGGTTATCCGCTGACGATGTTTTCGATCATCGGACTGGTCGCGTTGACGGGTATTGTCGTCAACGACTCGCTGATTCTCGTGAGTTTCATTAACCACCGAATCGCCGAAGGTCGTAGCGTGAAGGAGGCAGTCGTCGACGGTGGATTGGCCCGCTTGCGAGCTATTCTTCTGACATCGATCACAACCGTCTTGGGCCTGGCGCCGCTGCTCACCGAGACTTCATTCCAGGCAAGATTCCTGATCCCGATGGGCATCTCGATTGCGGCTGGCTTGGCGTTCGCGACGCTGCTGATGCTTATTCTTGTGCCATGCTTCTGCGTGATTGAACAGGATATCAAAGGGGCATTTCGTGCGACAAAACAATTCGCATGGGATGCATTCGGCGTGCGCCAGCCAGAATAACCCTTCGAGCGTAATCCAGCGGTGGTCGGGTGAAAACGCAGGTAAGAACTTGTGTCGGGCCGATGGATAGCTTGTTCAGTTTGACTGATCGAATCGCGGCAGGCTGGCCGATGAAGGGTAGCGGTAAGGTTATTTCCGGGCGTACTTTAAGGTTATCGGAGCATTTCACACCCTTTTTGTGCAACGAAACGGGCGTGTTACGGTATTTTCTTGAGGTATGACAAGAGCGTGATATGCTTCACCTCTTGGTGAGCAAGCTTCCCGAGGGTTGCGTGTCTTTGCGCGGAACCGCTCCTCGGCTGAGAAAAATAGTATGAATAATTCGACTTCGACCCCAACGGCGATGGCGTCTGCCAATGCGGCGAGCTATCTGGAATTTGAGAAGCCCCTTTATCGCATCCAGTTGGAAATCGAACAACTGGAGCTGGACCAGGCTGAAGGCGGTCGCGACTTTTCGGCTGACCTTAAAGAACTCCGGCAGCGCCTCAAACAGATGACCAAGCGGTTGTACTCGCACCTGACAGCTTGGGAGACGGTGCTTGTCGCGCGTCATCCGCAGCGCCCGCTCGCGCCGCATTACCTTGGCACGATGGTTCGCGACTTCTGCGAGATTCATGGCGATCGGCTGTATGGCGACGACAAAGCCATCATCACCGGGTTTGGCCGCATCGGTCCGCACAAGGTGATGGTCATCGGTCACAACAAAGGTCGCGATACGTCGGAGCGCATTTCATGCAACTTCGGTTGCGCGCACCCAGAAGGCTATCGCAAAGCCCTCCGCGCAATGGAGATGGCCGAAAAGTTCGGTTTGCCTGTCGTTTGCCTCATCGATACGCAAGGTGCGTACCCGGGCATAGGCGCTGAGGAGCGCGGTATCAGTTCGGCGATTGCGGTGAACCTGCGCGAGATGTCGCGTTTGAAAACACCGATTGTCTGCTGCGTCATCGGCGAAGGCGGAAGTGGTGGGGCATTGGGTATTGGTGTTGGCGATCGCGTGGCGATGTTCGAACACTCGTTCTATTCGGTGATCTCACCTGAAGGTTGCGCGGCGATATTGTGGCGCACGGGCGAACAGCGCAAGTTAGCCGCCGAGTCACTCAAGCTGACCGCAAAAGACTTGATGCGACTGAACATCATCGACTCGGTCATCAAGGAACCGATGGGCGGTGCGCACCGCGATCCGACCGCAACGATCGCAAGCCTCGAAAAATACTTCACCGATTCGCTCCGCGAGTTGAAGCGCTTCAAGGTGGATACGTTGCTGCGTAAACGATACGAACGTATTCGCGGTTTGGGCAGTTTCTTCGATCAGGCAGCCGTCAAAGAGAAGGAAGCGGTCACCAGCAAACCGCGCACCCGGACGTCATCGAGCAGTAAGATTTCGGTCAAGTCTGGCTCGCGCCCGGCATCCGGTATGAAGCGCTCGTCGCAGACGACCTCGTAGGTAATTCCTTACGGCATCGAAATTTAGGAAAACACTGGCAGGCAATCTGCCAGAAGCACTGCCGCGCCTACTCATCCTCTGGCAAGCTGATCTTGGCCAAATCCTTCTTCATTGCTTCGATCGCCTCTTTGACCTGCATCTCGCGCTTGATGTTTTCTTCGAGCGTCAAGTCGGACTCGCGAATGAACCAATCGTAGGTAAACGTGCCGTCCTGACCCGGAACGTGAACGGCGCCGACGATGGGATCGTTGCGACGTCGCCATCGAGCTGGTGGGCCCGCGCGATCGCTGTGGACGAGAACCACCTTGTCGTCACGAATCTCAATTACGTGATCGAGTTCGGCGGTCATCATGAGTTGCATGAGTGCTTCGCGAACGCTGATGCCCTCCGCGACCAGAGTGAAGTTTTCATTATTGCGTGCATCCGGAATGGAAACATTGGCGTCTCTTTGAATCTCTATTCCGACACCAGCCAATCGAGCAAGATCTTCCAGAACATTGCGAAACGGTACGCCGTAATGTTTGACCGAGACAATTCGTTCGAGCTGTCGAGCGATCTGGTCTTTCTTGGGCAGCACAACAATCTGTTTTTTCATCGGAAACCATGTCCAATCGAGTGCTTCGCAACCTTCGGTGAGGGCGTCATCGATTGGGCTCTCGCGATTCGGGTTGATCGCGGATTGCAGTTTGTTCCAGTTGGATTCGAAGTCGCCTTTGATTCCTGCAAATCGCAATCGGTTGGCGACGATGCGCTTGATTGCGTCGGCGTCTGGCCAATGCGATGTGCGCAGTTGCGCGAGCGTGTCCAATTCATCCCAGGTTGCGGTACGTTCGATCCTAAGAAGTGCCTGCGACGGCATGACCGTCACACCATCGTTGTCGGTAACGAAGTTCATGGCGAGTTGGTTGCAGATCGCTTCCAACCCCATCCGGACAGTGGCGACTTCGAGGACGATCGAGACTTTTGTGTTCTCTCCATAGGGCAGGGCGTCGAATGGTTTTTCGACCGTGAAGAACTTCACGTCAGTGCTGGCTGCGAGTTGTCCTAGAGCGTCCTTTACCGGCAAGCCCTCAAGGCGAATGGTCAGTTCCGCGTCGAGTCGTTCAGCGACGGTGGTATCCGCAGCTAGAGCATCTGTGTTTGTAGAAATCAGCACCAAGAATAATCCGGCGGCGATGCATTGCTTCGTGCTTGCAAAGAGATTCATCAGTTCACTCCAGTGGCGACCAATATCGATCGTTCAAAATACGGTGGGCCTACGAAATCGGCGTCGAAACCGATCATGCCGTCTGGGCGCTGGCGCGATACCGAAGCGATGACTTTTCCCCGTGCGGCATCGGACGGGCCGTTTGTCGGTCCTTCGACTGATACGTCTATGTGGGCGGCGGAGACCAGCGGTTGAGGTGTCGTCGGGTTCCGCTCGACGATCAGAAATGCAGTGACTGACAGCGCCAAGGCAGCCGCTGCCGCCAATGGTCGCCACAGTGGGAATACTAGAGTGCGCGGCGTGCTTTTCGAAGTCTTCTCGATTCGAATTCGGACGGAATTGGAAAACGCATCCCAATCGATCTCGGGCACCTCGTCTCGATGCGCTTTGATCAAGGCATCGGCTGACCGCAGCGCTTCGAGTTCCTTTTGCAGTGCCCGGTTCGTCGCCACGCGCTGTATTAACTCGACGGCTGCCTTGGGTTCGAGCGTACCGTCTACGTATTCGCTCAACCGGCGGATCGTCTCTTCGTTGGGTTGGTTGTCTGGCGAGTACATAAGTTCTTTAATCAATAACTTCTTCAATCATTCTTCAACATAGCCAGCCAGCATCGTCCGCAGATTCTTTCGCGCCTGGAATACGTTCCACTTCACCAGTTCAAGCGAACACTCCATGATCTTTGCCACGTCCTTCTGCGACATGCCTTCCAGTGCAAAAAGCTTCAGAGCGGTGCGCTGCTTTTCAGGCAGGCTGTCGATCGCTTCACGCACGACTCGTTTCATTTCCTTCTTCGCGAACGCATCGTCGACGGCTGCTGCAACCAATTTCGCCCCAGTCGGATTCCGCGGATTGGCGTCAAACTTGATCGTCTCATCGACAGTGGCCATCTGATGCCTTGCCCGCGAGCGGCGGAAGTTTAGCGACAGGTTCGTCACGATCCGCATCAGCCACCCGGCGAACTTGCCGGGATCGTCGAGCTTCTCCAGATTCTGAAACGCCCGAACGAAGGCATCTTGAGCAACATCCGAGGCGTCCTCGATTCGGTTCAAAAGTCGATAAGCGATCGAGACGGCTTGGCGTCTGTGCCGCTCCACCAACTTGTCGTATGCCCCAGGATCGCCGGATCGAGTCGCGATAACCCATTGGGCATCCTGTACGGCGGAGTCAGTCGATGCCGAGTGATCCTTGGAATCGGGCAAGTTGTCGCTTTTTGATTCTTCCAACAGTGCAGACACCTGCCAACGCGGATGGGTTAGTTTCAAGGGGATGAAATCTCAGGCCGCGACGATATGACCCGAAATCGCGGGTGTCAACGCGGGTTTGGGCTGGTCGAAGGTGGGCGAGTTTGGAGCATTCGATTCATGCGACTCGGTTGTCTCGACGGTCGCAGTGAATACGATGCTCTCAACGCATTGGCAAGTGCTAGGCAATGAGATGACGGCGAGTTAATGACGACGATCGAAACGATTGAAGGTGTTCGCGGGTTCCTGGACCCAATGAGACGGGCTGGGCGGTCGATCGGATTTGTGCCGACGATGGGGGCGCTGCATGCCGGCCACTGGTCGCTGATCGAACGTGCGCGGGCAGAGTGCGATGTCGTCGTTGTCAGCATTTTCGTCAACCCGCTTCAGTTCGGAAAAGGCGAAGACCTCGATCTCTACCCCGCAACGCTCGATGCCGACCTGGCTGGTTGCGATGAGCGCGGGGTTGACCTTGCATTCTGCCCAACCGTGTCGGAAATGTACGGTGACGGCCAATCGTTTAAGACCGGCGTACGTGTCTCCGATTTGTCGGAACATCTCTGCGGGCGATCGCGGGCGAATCATTTCGACGGCGTGTGTACGGTGGTGGCAAAGCTCTTCGGCATCGTCGGACCGGACCGTGCGTATTTCGGCGAGAAGGACTATCAACAGCTTTTGATCGTGCGGCGGATGGTGGCTGACCTGTCGATCCCGGTGGAGATCGTGGCGTGTGCAACGCTTCGAGAACGCGATGGGTTGGCGATTTCCAGCCGCAATCGGTTTCTCTCGCCCGATCAGCGAAAAGCGGCGGCAGGAATTTACGAAAGTCTGACGTCAGCCGTCGAGTTTGTGCATGCCGGCCAGCGAAATATCAGCGAGTTGTCCGCGCGAATTCGTCACCATCTCGAAACAAGCGGACAGGCCCGCATCGATTATGTCGAAATTGTCGACGCAGCGAATCTGGAATCTTTGACCGAAATCGACAGACCCGCGCGAATCTGCGTTGCCGTCCACATCGGCGAAACCCGATTGATTGACAACGTAGCAGTAGACGCAATGTAAACCGCCCGCTAGGATGCGGCGAATAATGATCGACAACGAAAGTTCGTAGGGTGGGCCGTGCCCACCATTTCGTAAAACATTCAAACGACGGTGGGCATGGCCCACCCTACGCAAACCGATTGCATGTACCCAGAATTATTCACCATTCCGTTTCTCGATATGCCCGTCAAAAGTTACGGGGCGATGCTCACGCTGGGTTTTTTGACTGGCGTGTGGTTGTGCATGCGACGCGCAGAACACGTCAAAGCCGACCCGGACATTGTCTTGAACGTCGGATTCGTTTCGCTGCTCTGCGGGGTTGGCGGGGGGCGGTTGTTTTTCGTGATCCACTACTGGGAAACGAGTTTCGCGACCCAGGAGAACCCGTTACTTGCCGCACTCAATATGACCAGTGGCGGGCTTGAGTACTATGGCGGGTTGATTTGCGCGGCGATCGGTACGGTGACGTATCTGGCGTTGAAGCGCGTGTCGGTGCGAATGTATTTGGATATTCTTTTCCCCGGTGCGGCATGGGGTTTGGCGTTTGGGCGCATTGGATGCCTATTGAACGGTTGTTGCTGGGGCGGGATTTGTGTCGCGCCCAATGGACAAGCGACCGTCCCTTGGGGAATTACCTTTCCGTACGGCAGTCCAGCCGAGGTTCGTCAGTGGGAAAATCGCCAAACGACTTTACCGGCTGAGTTGATCGTCAGCGTTCCGGGGGGCACGCCCCAGCCATACTTGCTACCGCGCACCTTGATCGACATGCCACCGGAAGAACGGGCTGGCACGTTGGCGGAAGCTCGCCAGTTGGAACGCGACATCAAAGAAGCCAAAGCCCTCGGCGTCGAAGAAAAGAAAATCGTCGCGATGGAAAAGGAGCTTGAGGAAACCGCGCGAAAGTACAAGCGCGAAGCCGGTCGCCTGGGCGCACTCGTCAAGCAAACGCGCTTCCCATCACGCAACGATACGGAGCGACCCATCACGGTTTCCGAATTGGGAGACTTGGCCCACCAGCATCGGTCTGTCCCAGTGCATCCGGCGCAGGTTTATGCTGTTATCAATGCGTTCCTGTTAAGCTGGTTGCTCCTGGAAATCGCCAACCATCGCAAGCGACATGGCGTTGTGTTTGGTACGATGATCATGATCTATCCAATCACGCGCATCCTTCTCGAATACGTTCGTGTGGACAACCCGCACGACTCCGCCGGTTTGACGATTTCGCAGGCCGTCAGCGTGGCGATGTTTCTCTTTGGCGTGGCGTACATGATTTACATCTACAAATCGCCGGTTCGCTCGCCAAAAGCTGTTCCCTTTGTCCCTCCACCGCTTGAATCCGATGATGCGGAAGCGACGTAAACCGAATCTGACTGCGCCTGCGATGCTTGCCGTCGCGGTGACCATTCTCATTCCTCGTTCTCAGCTGTTCACTGGAGTGAATGAAGCGAACGCCCACAGCGGGCACGTGCGATTGCGAAATGACCTTTCGCCCGGTGCGTACGCGCAGTACGACGTGGTCGTCAAGGGTGTGCGACGAACGCCTCAACGCCGACACGATGAAGAGATCGCGTTCGAGCAAAGCGGGCGATTGCGGTTGCTGGTACTGCCGACCTCCGTACCGCGACCCAGAAACGCGCCGCGAGCGTGGATGATGCAACTCGATGATCCGGTCATCACTTCGTACACGCGCGGTGGCGAGCCCGTTGCCGACATTCCGCATCCGAAAATGGTGGGTTTACCACCGAGGTCAATTCAACTTCACGTTGGCGAAATCGACCATCAAAATGCCGATGCGTCTGCTGTCGGCGGTTCGCGAGTGCAGCGGGCTGCGATGCTTTTGGCGCTCGACTTCGCACACTGGCCAGATGACATCGTTACGCCCGACAGCGAATGGCAGACGGAGTCCAAGCGCCCTGAACTTGCGGGGGCATGGACGCACCGATATGTCCGCACGGATGGTGCGCGGGCCCAGCGTCAAGCCGTCGGGTCGTTTCAGTTTGAAGGCAAGCTGGCCGGCGAGTACGACGGTGTGGCCAACATCAAAGTCGCGCGAGGCGATTGGCGCTGGTTGGTGTCGAAGCGAAGTTTGCAGTCGGTCGAATCGCAAGTCGTGTTGGAATACGGACCACCGCACGAACGGCGTGAGTTGTCTTTCGATGTGAAAATTGAGATTGCAGAGCGTAGTCGACTGCGCGGCGAAGCGCTGGATAAGGCCGCTGGCCAGATCCAACCGCTCAGCAACATGGCTCGCGAAGCATTGCAATTCGGCACCGAAGACGCCAAGGACAAAATCCGCAGCTTCATTCTCGACAACCCCAAGAGCCTCTGGTTGCCCGTTGCCGAAGACATTCTCGAACGAGCGGAGTTGGAAGAGCGCACGATCAATGAACTCGACGACAATCAGGTTCTGGAAATGCTCGTCGCCTTGGTAAGACGTTGGCAGGGAGTTGCACATCGCAACGAAGTGGAAAAGCTTGAGCCCGTGCGTTCGACCTATCGCGAATTGATGGAGTCCAATCACGAGGCGCTGATGCGATTGACTCGGTCCCAAGAGGCGAACATCCGGGCGATGGCAGTTTTTGCGGTGGCGTTTGGCAAGAAACCGCAGCATGGCGATCGGGTGATCGAATTGACCCGCGACAAGGATGCCACGGTCCGCGCATGGGCGACGTATGGGTTGGCTGAGCGCCGCGAACCGAATGCAGATGCCGCGCTGCTGGTGCAACTGCTCGACGACGAAGATCGCAACGTACGCATCCGAGCCTGCATGGCGGCTGAATCCAATGCGAACCCGGACGATTCCAAACACAAACGGTTGCTGAGCAAATTGCTGGAATTAATCGAAAACGACACCAACGAACAAGTGCAGGTCCGAGCCGCCAGCGCCGTGTCGAAGGTTGCGATCAAGACCGACCTGCCAACCCTCATCGATGCCGAATTCAAATGCGACATGCCGCCTGCCCGCCGCATCCTTGAAGCCACCATCCGAGCGATGGGCGGCGAACCCAAAGATCGCCTGGGCGACTGAATCAGTTGGGTGATTTATTAAGGTTTTTCACCCAAAGTACGTCGAGCCAGATTTTCAAGCAACGATTCAAAGCGATGTGAACTAGTTTCAATTTAGCGCAAAGATTGATTGAACCCAGCCCGCGAACCCGTAGCATCGAATCGGAAATGACGCGCTGATTTTCATGGGGAGGGGTATATCATGTTGATCGACTTTCGCATTTGGTTCTCGGATAAACCTGTCGCAGTCGCGCTTCTTACAATCACCTTAAGCGCATCGATGGTTGAAGCTGCACTGCCCGATGGATTCGTCGATGACCAGATGATCGGAAACATCGATTCGCCGAGCGGGTTTAAGTTTTCACCCGACGGCAGATTGTTTTTTTCGGAACGTGTCGAGGGCGCACTCCGCACAGCCAACTATGATTCTGGAAGCGATCAGTGGGTCGTCGAACCCCAGCCGTACGCTACTTTCGACATCCCTGTCGATGGCAACAGTGATCCACTTGCCCATCGATCTTCGGGACTGCGCGACTTCGCGTTCGATCCAGACTTCAACAGCAACGGTTTCGTCTACGTTTTCTATATGAAACACAACCCACGGCACAATCGTGTCGTGCGCATCGAACAGGACCCCGCTCAACCCAACCAAGCCCTGCCCGGTGAAACGCTTCTGATTGAATTGCCGTTCAACTCGACGTCTTCCAGCGGGAGTCACAACGGTGGGGCGGTTGAGTTTGGCGCGGACGGTAAGTTGTACATCGCGACGGGCGACGGTTGGAACGGCGGTAACAATGTGCAGTCGCTTACGACTTATACGGGCAAGCTCTATCGTATCAATAGCGATGGAACCATCCCGACGGACAATCCGTTTTATGCGCAGGCATCCGGTTCGCTTCGCAGCATCTATTGTCTGGGTCTGCGCAATCCGTATTCCATGACCTTCAACGCGCAATCGGGAACGCTTTACGTCAACGAGGCGAACGGTCCGAACAAAACGAACATCCTGGAAGTCGAAGCCGCAGCGAACTTCGGGCATCAGGGTTTCGGCGGAATTGGCGTGGAGCGAAACGCCTGGACCAACACAACGATCACCGGCAGCAGTGCCGATACGCTAATCACCGGCGGCGATTGGTACGACGGCAGCGCGGGGACGTTGCCGTTTGAATACAACGGGCGATTGTTCGTTTGCCATTGGGGCAGCAACGCAAGTCCCACAGGTGTAATTAATACGGTGGAATCCGAAACGGTTCTGACCACCGAGCGATTCGCGGACGACATCATCAAGCCCGTCAATCTCCGATTCGGTCCCGACGGTCACATCTATTACATGTACACGACGTACCAAACGTTCAACGGGCGGATTCATCGCATCATGTACACCGGCGCGCAATCGGTTGTCGCGCCGACACTCACTCCGCCGGCAGGTAGCTATGTGGGGTCGGTGACGGTTTCGATGTCAACGAAAACGCCCAATGCCGACATTCATTACACGCTCGATGGTTCGGTGCCAACGGAATCCAGCGCACTTTACGGCACGCCGCTAATGTTGACTGAAACAGCCACGGTAAGAGCCCGGGCATTCGCCGACGGTCTTGCCCCGAGCATCATCACTGAGGCATTTTATTTCATTTGCCCGGACGCGAGTTGCAACATGCCGCCCGTCGCCAATGCGGGTATCGATCGAACGGTTGTCGTCGGGGAGCAAGCATACATCAGCGGGTCGGCATCGAACGATCCCGATACCGATGAGTTGCTTCTGGTCGATGGCTGGCAGCAAATCGGCGGAACGCCAATTTCCCTTCTGAATAGCGATGAAACGGTCGCATACTTCACGCCAACGGAGACCGGTTGGTATACGTTTGAACATACGATTGAAGACGAAGTCAGCGTGGACAGCGATACGGTCGATGTGTTCGTGGTCCCGTGTATGGATGAGTTAACCGATGGTCTGATTGCGGCATGGCGGTTCAATTCCGGAGCCGGCGCGTTGGGGTTGGATACCGCAAGTGGCAGTCATCACGGTGTGTTTGATGGTGCCGGATGGGATGCCGGTCGCACCGGCGATGCGAAGTTTTCCGCCTCCTTCGATGGCATCGACGATGTCGTCGATCTCGGTTTCTTCGACATCGACAGCGACGAACTGACGATCAGCGCATGGGTCCGATTCGACGACTTCGATCAGATGGACGGCCGCATTATCAGCAAAGCGAGCGGCGTGTCGGACAACGAACACGTTTGGATGCTCAGTTCCATCGCGTCAGGCAGCGATCATGTGCTGCGGTTTCGATTGCAGACGGTTGGCGGTTCCACGACAACGTTGATTGCAAGTAGCGGGGTGCTGATACCGGGCGTTTGGACGCACGTCGCGGGCACGTATGACGGGTCGGTCATGCAGGTTTGGCAGGATGGAGTGTCTGTCGGATCGGTGGGCAAGACGGGTAGCGTTGCGACAGACCCGGTGGTTCCCGCAGCGATTGGCAATCAGCCAGCACGCAATCGACCGTTCGATGGTTTGATCGACGACGTCATGATTTTCGATCGGGCATTGTCGCCCGGTGAGATGCAGTCTCTGGCGTCGTACTATCGGCTGTTCGACATTGACGAAAATGGTGTCGTGGACGCAGACGATCTCGATGCGTATGTGCTAAGCCCCATCGATCTGGATGGGAGCGGTTTGGTCGATGCGGCTGACGAGGCGTGCCTGGCAGCATTTGTTGGCTGTGGTGTAAATCCGCAAGACTACATCGAATGCCTAACCGGTGCATTGATCGAGCCAGCCGGTAACTGCATCGGGCGAGACCTGGATTTTGACGATGACATCGATCTTCAGGATTTCTGGATCTTGCAGCAGCGGTTTGGCCAACCCTGCCCGTGATGCCGCCGGAAGCGATCGCTCACCGGAACCACCAACGGTTATGGGTTTGGATCGGATGTGTCGGGAGAAGAACAGGGCCGAGAGAATGACAGGCCGGGTAATTAACGAGGATGACGAGACTCGAACTCGCAACCTTCGGATCGACAGTCCGATGCTCTAACCAATTGAGCTACATCCCCAAACGCACTTTGGGCAGTCCAGCCGTCGCCAAAGCGCAATGAGGAATATATCTTTCGTTTTCGCTGCGTCAACCCCACCCGAAACACCGAAAACCTTCCTCTTGAATCACGACCAGATCCACCTATTATCGCCCATTGACTCGTTGCTTTGACCATATCGACAAAGGTTGCACCACCATGACGCCATTCCATACGTCACCATTCCATCGTTTGGCAGGTTCACCGAAACACCAGGTTACGCTGACCGTTGCATTCGTTCTCATCGCGGCGGTATCTGTACGGGCAGGGGGGATCGAGTCGAAGCTCAAGAAGGTTCTGGGCAAGCTGCCCCAAGAGCAGGCAGTGTGCGGAGCAGCGGTGATCGATCTTTCGACCGGTGAGTTGGTGTTTGGGTTGAACGAAGCTCGCCCAATGATCCCAGCCAGCAATCAGAAGTTGATCGTGATGGCGGCGGGTCTCGATCTGTTCGGTGGGCAGGGCGTCTTTCGTACGACCTTGGCTGCTCGCGGGCAGGACCTGATCGTCATTGGTGATGGCGACCCGACGCTCGGCGATCCCAACCTCGCGGAAGCGCGTGGATTGACACCGCTGAAGTTTATCGAATCGTGGGCGGACGCGTTGGCCGCAGAGGGCGAACGAACCAATCCGAGCATGGGTGGGGAGGCTGCACACTCGTGGATTATTCCCGGTGACTTCATCGTCGATGACACGATTCTCGACACCGAATATTTCCATCCCGACTGGGTGGCAGACGACCGCGTGAAGTGGTACGGCGCACCGATCAGCGGGTTGAACCTCAACAACAATTGCGTCGAACTGACGGCGATGCCCAGCGGACAACCGGGCGATGCGTGCGCGTGGTCGATCTTTCCGTCATCGTCGGCGCTGACTGTCATCAATGAATGCAAGACGTCCAAATCCAGAAAGCCCGTACCGGTCATCGGTCGGCGACGCGGAACATCCGATCTGGTACTCAGCGGTAGAGTCGGTAAGAAACTTACGCTCAAATCCGTGTCGGTGTTTCAGCCGAGTCAGTTTGCGGCTACCGCGATTCGCGAGGCGCTGGCTGGCGAAAACGTTCATCTTCGCGGTGAGACCCGTTTCGAGCGCATCCGCACGCGCAATGGCAGTTTGCCTGCCGACCTGCGGATCATCGCCGAACACGTGACGCCACTTTCGGATGTGTTGCGACGCATCGGGATCGACAGTCAGAACATGTGCGCCGAAGCATTGTTCAAGCGTTTGGGGCGTGACTGGTCGAAGCGTCAAAACGGCATACCGGTAGCCGGTAGTTGGCAAAACGGTCGCCAAGCTGTGTTGCCCACCTTGCAACGGGCGGGATGCGATGTGCTGAACATGGTTGTTGCAGACGGAAGCGGGCTGAGTCGCAGCAACCGAATCACCGCCCTCGACTTCGCGCAATTGCTGCAATACATGCACAGACATCCGGAGGCGAAGACATTTCGCGAAAGTCTCGCGGGCAATCGAACCGGCGGTAAACTCAAGCGCCGGATGTCCGATGTCGATGCTGACGTGTTTGCAAAGACGGGTTACTTGAGCGGCGTGCGCTCGCTAAGCGGTTATGTGCGGACACCGGACAACTGCTGGTTTGCCTTCAGCGTGATCTTCAACAATTTCAGGGGTGGCAGCAGCCCCTACAACAAGCTCCACGACAAAGTTTGCGACATCCTTGCGGATGGGTGCCAACATGCACCGCGCAAACCGTGACGGCTGACGATCGCGGCGCGGGCAGCGGCACGCTTTTGCTGCTCATTGCGGCGACGCTTTGGAGCCTCAACGGCGGACTCATCAAACTGCTGGAGGCGACGGGACTTGGCACGGCAAGCATTGCGTCGTTTCGGTCCATCGTCGCAGCCATCGTACTATTCCCCTTTGCATGGTCACGATTCAAACCATTGGCTGAACCGTTCTGGACTTTTGCAACGGTGCTGATGTTTACCGGGATGTGCGGAACGTTTGTGCTTGCGACCACCGCAACGTCAGCCGCCAATGCCATCATCCTGCAATACACCGCTCCTGCATGGGTATTCGCGCTGTCGCCGTGGATCGTCAAGGAGCGGGCGAGCGGCAAGCAGTTCGTCGCGCTGGCGATTTCGATGGTAGCTGTGGCGCTGATCTTTTTTGCGCAGTACGAGACGGATTTGTTCGGCATGGCCATCGGCGTGCTGAGCGGGATCGTGTTTGGGACGCAAGTGGTTTTGTTTCGCCGCGTGCGGGCGATCGATCCAATTGTGCTGGCGTTTCTCTGTTGTGCGGGGTCGGGCTTGCTCTTGTTTCCTGTTGCACTTCTGCTCGAACCGATTCGGTTGACGTATCCGATTGCCGGTTGGTTGCTCTTGACGGGGGCGGTGCAGTTCGGGTTTCCGTATGTCATCTATGCGGCAGGCGTGCGGTCGGTTTCGGCGCAACGGGCGATTTTGATCATCATGCTGGAACCGGTGCTGAATCCGGTGTGGACGTATCTGTTTCATCGCGAAGTGCCGCATTGGAGCACGATGGTTGGTGGGGCGGTGATCCTTTGCAGCGTCGGGTATCTGTCGCTTTCGCGGGAAAATAGAAGCGTTTCCGCGTAGTCCGGGCTCCTGTTCATTCATTTCTCGATTGCTACAATCAAACCATTGCAGATTTCACAGATTCGGATTGGACGACTTGAAACGCAAGTACGACATCATTGTGATTGGCGGAGGGCATGCCGGCACAGAAGCCGCTTGGGCGGCAGCGCGCATGGGCGCTTCCGTTGCGCTCGTGACCATGCAGCGCGAGGCGATCGGTCGTATGTCGTGCAACCCGGCGATCGGCGGTATCGGCAAAGGGCAGATGGTTCGCGAAGTTGATGCGCTGGGCGGCATCATGGGTCGGGCGATCGATCGTGCCGGCATTCACTTTCGCATGCTGAATCAGAGCAAAGGACCAGCCGTCTGGGCGCCGCGCGCACAAGCCGACCGCAAGCTTTACGCCGAAGCCGTTCAAAGCATCCTCACCGAAACCGCGCATCTCGAGATCGTCGAAGGTACGGTCGATTCAATTGAGACGGCGGGCGCTGCTTCATCGAATGGCGATGATAAGTCGCGCGTATCCGGTGTGCTATTGGAAGATGGACGCCGCTTGGTCGCCGACGCGGTGATCGTCACGACCGGAACCTTCATGCGCGGTCTCATGCACTGCGGTGAACGCAAGGAAGCCGGCGGGCGAGTAGGTGAAGCAGCCGCCGGTGGGATCAGCGAAAATCTCAAGGCGCTTGGTTTTGAATTGATGCGACTGAAGACCGGTACACCACCGCGCGTCCATCGCGACAGCCTTAATTACGATAAGCTCGAAAGACAGGACGGAGACGCGGAACCGATCCCATTTTCGTTTATGAACGACACCATCGGTCAGCCGTCGGTGCCGTGCTGGATCACGTACACCAACGACGAAACCCACAAGCATATCCACGCCAATTTGCACCGGGCACCAATGTACATGGGTCAGATCGAATCCACCGGCCCGAGGTATTGTCCGAGCATCGAAGACAAGGTCGTCCGTTTCTCCGAGAAGCCGCGTCATCAGCTGTTCCTCGAACCCGAGGGGTACGATAACGAGCGCGTTTACTGCAACGGGATCAGCACTTCGCTGCCGGAAGACGTTCAACGATTGATGCTCGCGACGATTCCGGGAATGGAAAACGCCGAGATTCTGCAACTTGGTTATGCGGTGGAGTACGACTTCATCCCGACCTGGCAGACACGGGAGTCGTTGGAAAGTAAGCCGGTCAAAGGCTTGTTCTTCGCCGGGCAGATCAACGGAACGAGCGGATACGAAGAGGCGGCTGGCCAGGGGTTGGTGGCTGGTGTGAATGCGGTGCAGATGCTCCGCGATGAAGAACCGCTCGTTCTGCGGCGAGATCAGGCGTACATCGGCGTCATGATTGACGATCTCATCACCAAGCCACCCATCGAACCGTACCGCATGTTTACGTCGCGGGCTGAGTATCGGTTGTCGCTGCGAAGCGATAATGCCGACCAGCGTCTGACGCCAATCGGCCGCAAGCTCGGACTCGTCGATGACGCGCGGTGGAATCGTTTTGAGAAGAAGACAAATGACATCGACGAGTTGAAGCGGATGACGCAATCGCTTCCACACGCGGGTGGTAAGCTGGGCGATTTTCTAAAACGACCAAACACCACACTCGCTAACTTTCGCGACGCATTGATGTCTCAATCTTTGAATTGTGTTTCCGATTTCGATCGCACCGTTTTGGAACAGGTGTTGGTCGATGCGCGATATGCCGGTTACGTTGCGCGTCAAGATAGGCAAGTCGCAAGATTTCGGAAAATGGAGTCGATGAAAATACCCCCACATGCCGATTATGCCAAAATGACCGAGTTGCGAGCCGAGGCGCGGCAAAATCTCGCAGCGGTCGAACCGACAACGTTGGGACAGGCTGGTCGGATCTCAGGCATCACGCCGGCAGACATCATGGTATTGACCGTGTGTCTTCGTCGTCAAAAGTCGATCTGAGCCAATCAGTTACGCGAATCCGGGATGTTCATTTCACAGGGTCGCGAACGGACGTGCTGCCGGTTCATATCGAGCTTAATGGCAAATAC
The DNA here is from genome assembly GCA_028285105.1 of Alphaproteobacteria bacterium. Lineage (GTDB taxonomy): Bacteria > Planctomycetota > Phycisphaerae > UBA1845 > UBA1845 > UBA1845. Next base: position 350,085 of record JANQQE010000024.1, on the reverse strand, counting down.
ATTGACCACACACTACAGGGGATGTACGTTATGGCGAGTATAGGTGCTCTAGGTAGGGTCGATTCCCCTGCACGTCCAAAAAAGGCGTCGCGAGGAGGCTCCCGGATGCTGAAAAGCGTATACACGACGGGTGAAGTTGCCCAGATTTGCAAAGTTAGCCAGCAGACCGTGATTCGCTGTTTTGACAGTGGTCGGTTGAAGGGCTTTCGTGTGCCCGGTTCGCGGTTCCGTCGGATTCCGCGCGACAACCTCATCGACTTCATGAAGGAAAACAAGATCCCGTTGGATCAGCTTGCCACCGGGCGTAAGCGCGTGTTGGTGGTGGACGACGATCAGGACATCGTCGATATGCTCAGCGAGATTCTTTCCCGCGACGGTCGCTTCGAAGTGAAAACCGCGACCACCGGTTACGATGCCGGCATGATGACCCATTCGTTCCACCCGGACGTGATGCTGCTCGACTACAAGTTGCCGGACATCAACGGCAACATCGTTTGCAAGACGGTTCGCTCCAAGCCCGAGTTTGAAAACATGCGGGTGATTATCATCAGCGGGGTGGCTGACCCTGACGAGATCGACGAATTGCGGGCAGCAGGTGCGGACGACTTCATCAAGAAGCCGTTTGAAATCGAACATGTGATCAATCGCATGGTCGAGATGCTGCATCTGTAAACCGCAGCGAAGGCGGTGATAGTTTAGCGGCCGTGACGCAGTATTGAGATGGCGAAAGAGGCAACCGGGCGAAGGCGCGCCCGGTGGGGTTTGATTGATTTGATTGGTTGCGGGCATGGGCGCGGTAACTCAACCGGAAACACCCTCGCTTCGGCATCGATCGACACCACTGCCCGCCACATCACGCTTCGCCGAATCCGTTGATGAACTTATCGATTCATTTGTTCAGCGTTTTACCGTCGAGTTGAACGATGCGTGCGAAGTGCTGCGTGATGCGTTCGTACGCGACGACAATTCTCGTTTGATTCCCTTTCACAATCGGGTGCAGTCCGACCGTCAGAAGATGGTTGGCGGCTGTTCGCGAGTTGCTTGTCGGATTCGATCGTTGTTTGATGCGGTTGCGGATGACACTGGCGCACCTGAGGCGATTGAATCGGTTTGGCATGGCTGCATTCAAAGGGCATGCTCAGCCGCGTTGTCGGTTGGTAAAGGTGTTGAGCCCATTGAGGCGTTTGCTTGTGGGCTGGTACGTGACTTGGGTCGAGTTGCGTTGATTGCAGCGTATCCAAAGGCTTATGGGCGAGTGCTTCGGGCGGTTCGGACTGGCGCTGATGATCTTCGCGATGTTGAAACGCGATCGTTGGGTACGGATCACGTCGTTGTGGGCGGGCAACTGCTGTCGCATCTTTCGGTGCCAGCAAGTTTGAAACAATCCAACGAATTACTTTGCAGTTTAGCCGACGGCGATTCACACGATCATGTAATTGCTGTTGAGCAAATGGTCCGTGACATCGAGTCGCAGCTACAGCACAAAGAATCGAAGGGGCTCGTTGCCGATCATCGAGAATTGTCGCAACCCGTTGTTTCGGTCGGTGATGCCAGTTCGGTCGGTGACAACAGTGCGAACGCATCCCCAACGCTTCTTCGATTGATGCAGCAAATCGCCGAATTGCCGAATCGTGCGTACAATTTGGATCAGCTTTGCAGCGAAACCGCACGAATGGTTCTTGACGTTCTCGGCATTCGTCGATTCGTGGTATTTGCGCAGACTGAACCCAATCAATACCGCGTATGCGTGTTCGACGGTATCGCGAACACATTGGAATCACCCTTTGAATTGCAACGCGTTATCGTTCGCGAATCGGCTCATGCGGCGACCGCTGATGTGGTTCTCGCACACGACGCAAACGAGACTACCCATCGCACGTTAGCCGACCGCTTCGTGCGATTGTTCGGACCGGGGGCGATTGGACTGCTTTCGTTCCGTCACCGTACAAGTCAGCCGGGCGGTATGCTGTTTTCCCAAGATGGCGACGGCGAGCGTTTGAACCAGATCGACGACGCATCGTTGCAAATGATTTCTCAATCGCTCGGGGCCGTATTTGAATCAACGCTTCTTGAGCGCAGACTCGATTCGCAGACTGCGAGCGTTGGCTTACCCAGTTGCGAATTGCAGTCGACGATTCGATCGGAAACAATCAATCGGGTCGCACAGTTGGCGGCTGGGGCAGCCCACGAATTCAACAACCCACTCGCAATCATTGCAGGAAAAGCCCAGTTTCTTCAAGGCGATCCGAGGAATCAATCGATACAATTGGACCTGCAACTGATCGCAGCACAAGCTCGACGGGCAGGCGAAATGGTCGAACGATTGATGGATTATGCCCGTCCACAAAATCCGAACCCGGTCGAGATTCGACTCGACATCTGGGCAAATCGCCTTCGCCAGCACTGGCATCGCGAAAGTGGATTTGCCCCGGACCAGATTCAGGTCGATCTTGTGTCCGATGGACTGACGATGTTTGCCGACGAAGAACAACTTTGCGGTGCTGCAAACGCCATCATCGAGAATTCGGTTGAATCCATCCGCGCAAAAATCGGACCTGGCGGTATCAAATCAGTCGATTTCGCCAACATACAAATTAACTCACCTTCGGCCTCAACCGATGACACGATCGTCGTGGCGATTAGTGACAACGGAGGAGGCATGCCGCCAGACGTGCTCGAGCACGCGCTGGACCCGTTTTTCTCGCACCGGGAAGCAGGACGCCGACAAGGCTTAGGATTGTCGCGGGCGGCTCGGTACATCGAGGTCAACGGAGGGCGACTCTGGATCGAATCGAAAGAAGGCGTTGGGACGACCGTCCGTTTCAGTGTTCCCGCCCGATCCGGAAAACCGCTCGGTTAGAGATTTCATCCGCAGGTCATCACCGCCATCACTAATCACAGATTTCTTGCAATTCCCGCGCCGAGTGCGTCGAGGGGTTGAGTGGGGCGAAAGCGTGGACTCTGCAATTCCGCAAAAAATTCTACTGGTCGAAAGCAACCCGCGCGCCATCGAGACGTTGATCGATGCGTTTGTCGAGCGGTTTGACTGCAACATTACATGCGTATCGACGGCTGAAGATGCGCTGGATGTGGACATGCTCGAACCGCACAGCATCGTCGTTGCCGACACCGATCTTGACGGGATGGATGCGTTGACGATGGCCACGCGGCTGACCGAGTTGAATCCGCGCCCGATCATCTTACTCGATAGCAACCCCAACGTGGCGAACGTGGTGGAGTCCATGCGGGCTGGCGTGGTGGATTACTTCGCCAAACCTGTGGACATCAATGTGCTGCTCGATTCGATGGAAGATGCCCTAGCCGACTATCAGGCGTATCGCGATTTGCAGACCCGTTATCAGAAAATGCGCGGACTCGTGCGTCGGGTAATTCGCGAACGTCGTGACTTGAATCAACGCGTCGAGTTGATCTGCAAGGATCTGGTCGGTGCCCACAAGCGGCTGGTCATGCGCGTTTTGGATGGGCATGACGGTGTCGAAGTCGGGTAGATCGCCAGCGGGCATCAGGCGCAATTGATCTCTACTCTGCTCGTTGCCCATTCATTTGAAAATCCAGGGATACAATCGCTCCAAGCCGATCATTCCTGCATTGTACGTTCCGTGAATGACAATCGCGGTGACCAGCGCGGGGAACAGGTCGTTGATGCGCGGTTGGCGGAATTCGCCCATCGCCCGCATCCAGATATTCGCGAGTCCGATTGCGACAATCGACGTGCAACCGACATGCAGCGCGACGCAAACGGTCCAGCGTAACAAGATGATTTTCTCGCTTGGGTTATTCAGATATACAAAGATGTACAGTATGTTTTCCAATGCGGCGAAGACGACGGCTGCCCCGATCGCGGCAAAGTAGATCTGCGATCGCCTCTTAAAAAGATACGGTTTCACCTCGACCACATAGGATGCGGCGGCAACTTTCAGTGTCTCCTCGACAATCGGCCCGAACACGATTGCGAGCAGCGGTAGGTTCGTCCCCATGAAACCGCCGGGACTCGTCCCCAACAACGAACTGGCGACCGCAAACAAACCGCCCGCGATGGCGCATCCGATCGCCGTGGCGACGCCCGTACCGATCTGCGTTTCCGCAATTCTTTCCGTCAGCCAGGATTGGTAACTGTTTGAGTCGGCAGGTGGGGGGCGATACCAGTTCCGCTTGCCGCACTCGCGACAAGGCGTTTCCAGCGGCAATCCGCGCAGGTTCGCACCGCAGTGTTCGCACGACCAGTCGCTATCGACGATTTGTCCGGCGCGACCGGGAAAAATGTCCGGTTCGTCGAAGATGTTTTGGCCGGATGAATAGGTCTTCGATGGGTGCTGCCTGGGCGAATGGGGTCGGACGCCTTCGTCGCTCATCGAACGATCGCAGTACCGAATGCGAAGACTTCGACGCTGGCGGCTTTGTTGTTGCTGGTGGCGCTGAGAACGTTGGACGTTTCGAGACGAACGTTCCAGACTTCGGTCGCGCCCAATTGCCTGGCTTGATCGAGCATGCGCAGCGTTGCTTCGCGTCGGGCACGGTTCATCAGCGTTTCGTAGCTGCGCATTTCTCCCCCGATGATTCGGCGAATCGCTGCGGCGAAGGTCTTGAAGTAGTCCGTTGCAATGACTGCATCGCCTGAAACATAACTGGCTACCTTAACAGCTTCCGGATGAGGGCCGATCTTGAGATTCGTCACGACGATGTCGCGGTTCTGACGTTCACGTTGTTCGAGCGATGCGAGGTGGCTGTGCTCACGCCATCGACCGATCCCATATCCAAGTCCCAGTGGCGCAATGATGAACAGCAGGGTGATCAACGGTTCGCTAAACATGAGCGGACTCCGGATCGATCAGGACGGCTGTCCCGTATGCGTAGAGTTCTGCCGCCCCTTGTGCGACCGCACTTGTCGTGAATCGCACGTTGACGATGGCGTTGGCACCGAGTTGGTCGGCTTGGGTAAGCATGCGCTCGATGGCTTCCCGCCGGGCTTCGGTCAGGAGTTCGGTGTACCCCTTTAATTCTCCACCCACGAGATTTTTTAGACCGGCAGCGATGTCTCGGCCAAAATGCTTGGCCCGAATGGTGTTCCCCTGCACGAGTCCTTTGACCTCGCGAATTGTGTGCCCTGGAATCGTTTCGGTGTTGACAACAATCATGCGCTGGGTCCCTTACGATGTTCATCTTTTGAGCGTGATAAAAGTTGTGAAAAGAAATGGTGGAACGCTTTGCCAGCCTTGTCAACGCTGAATTGGACGTATTGAATCCGAAGATCATGGCAGCGGCGAATTCAAGTGTGTAAGCCGACGATCCGAATCGGCTGCGATCAGCGGAAAGACGCCCCAACCATGGCACGGTAAACCCCCGTAAACCGTCCGGAATCGTTGACAATTCCGCGTGCGGTTCTAGGATGCCGGTTGATCCAATGAGGCAGGCGGACTTCATTTGCCCGTCCTTCGGCGCGAGGGGCGATCGGCGATCGGAATCGGGTTCGCGCAGGGTGCCGCAGTATCTTAAACAGAATCTTAAACAGTTTATTGAACAAGGATTGCGACTTTGTCCGATACGCCCCATCCCGGTAAGGATCCGATTGTATACGGCTCACTGAGCTTGCCGCTGACCGTAGCCTCCATCCTCCTGGCGCTTTCATGTGTTTGGGCGATGTACGACGAATTCGTGGCCAAGCGACCTTGGAAGTCGTACCAGCGCACCTTCGTCAACCAATACACAGAACACCTCGAAGGTGTCAAAGAAGATGTGCTCGAATTTGAAGCTGGTCTCAAGAATAATCCCGAGATCGAGGCGCTGCGCGAAGAGATTGCCGCCAAGCGCGAATCGCTGAAGGGTCCGTTCGCCGAAATCGACGAGCGAATGGCCAACGTCCTGAATCCTCGGATCACCAAACTCACCAAGTCAATGCAGGTGGTTCGCAGCGAGGTGATGGCGTTGACGTATCGGTTGGAACACGCCGAAGGCCGCGCGCGCGAGAAACTCGAAGAAGAGTTGAAATCCGTAAAGGAGAGGGAAGTCCTTGTCGAAGACCTTGTGTCGATGGACGGTGCCGAAAAGGTCGAATCGAAGACGTTTGATTTCTATTCGCTTTCGGAAGCGCTGGATGAAGCAAAATCCGCCAAGGCAGAATTGATCCAGCAACGTGCCAGTCTTGATGCTCCGTTGCGTGCGCTGCAATCGCAACTGGCAGAGTTGGAAAAGAAAGAACGACCGGGTTTATCCTCCACGCAGGTGGCTGGTCTGATTAACAAAATGGATCGGTTCAAGGTCGAGATCAAGCAGATTCACGTCCCAGGTACGCTTGAGTTGGTCGAACGTTGCGAGTCGTGCCACCTGGGTAACCGCGAACCGTTGGAATTGAACGAAGACGATTTTACCGGCGAGTATGCCAGCACGTTTGTCAGCCATCCCAATCGCGAACTGCTGGAGATTCATGATCCGGAGCGCTTCGGTTGTTCGACATGTCACGGAGGAAACGGCCGTGCGACCATCAGCCCGAAAGAAGGGCACGGGCGCATTAAGCATTGGTTGTGGCCGATGTACGAATCGGAAAACACCGAAGCCGGATGTCTTCAGTGCCACGAAAACTCACTGTATCTTCCCCATGCTGACACGCTCAATGCCGGTAAGGAATTATTCCGCCATCGGGGTTGCTGGGGTTGTCACCCGCGCGATGGGTTTGACGTTGAAATGGGCGAGAAACGGCGGACGTCGCAGGCCATCGCAACCGTCAGAGAGGCGATCGAACAGACGCGATGGGAATACAAGGCTCAGGAAAAAATCGCCGATGGCGAATATGAAGGTGAGGAAGCCACCGACGAGCAAGTCGAAGACGCGCTTGAGATGCTCGACGCGCTGACGTTGGAAGTCAGCGGACTTGAATCCGAATTGATTGAATTGGAGCGTCGCGAAAATGCATTGGGCAAGCAGCTCAAGCGCGTTGGACCGAGCCTCCGTCCGATCAAGAGCAAGCTGCGTCCGGAATGGATCACGCCCTGGATTGACAACCCGCGAGAGTTTCGTCCATCGACCCGCATGCCCGTGTTCCGTCTGCCTGACGACCACTTGAAGGCGATTGCAGCATCGGTTTGGCAGGCGGCAGACCCGCCGGTTTCGCCCGGTTACGATCAAGGCGATGCGTCGCGCGGCAAGGAATTGTTTGAATCACGCGGTTGTCAGGCGTGCCATATGGCAGAGTTGAATCCCGATGCGCCGGAACTGGCTGGCGGCGATTGGGGGCCGGAACTTTCACGCGTCGGCGAGAAAGCCAACTTCGATTACATCGTGGACTGGATTTACGACACGCCTGACTGGTCGGTGATGCCAAACCTGCGTCTGGAGAAGCAGGAAGCCAATGACATTGCGACTTACCTGATGTCTCTGTCGAGTCCGACGAATACACCCGGCGATTTCTCTCATCTGGACGACCCCGCGCTTCGCGAGACGGGCGACATGCTCATCCGTCATTATGGTTGTGCCGGTTGCCACGACATCAACGGATTTGAAAACGTCGGCAAGATTGGTACGGATCTGACCACCGAAGGCAACAAACCGATTGAACGGCTCGACTTCGCGTTGCACACGCACGAAGCCAAGCGCAATCATTCTGGCGAGGGCATCGAATACAACCACAAAAGTTTCTTTGAGCACAAACTCCTCAAGCCGGAATACTTCGACGAAGGCAAGATATTCGAGAGCCCGCTCGAAAAGTCGCGGATGCCAAATTTCGGATTGAACGATGAAGAAGTGACGCAACTTGTCACTTATCTGCTGGGTTCTGTGGATTCGGATATCCCCGAGTCGATGCAATACAATCCAGTCGGAAAGGGTAAAGCCATCGTCGACGGCTGGTGGGTCATCAAGAAGTATAACTGCCAGGGCTGCCACCAGGTGATTCCGGGGGAGGTTCCTGCGATTGCGAAGTTGCCACAGTACCAGCGCGAAAATGCGGGCAAGCTTCCGCCGAGTCTCGTGGGGGCGGGCGCTCGCTTGAATCCTGAATGGCTGGCGAAGTTCCTTCGCAATCCGGCTATGAGTTCGAATCACTTGAATCAAAACGGTGTCCGCAGCTACCTCGCGGTTCGCATGCCGACATTCCAACTATGGGATGAAGAAATTGGTATCCTCGTGAGATTCTTCGAGGCGATGGCCGATCAGACGTCGCCATACTTCCCGCCGGAAATGCCCGAGCTATCGGAAGAAGAGCGGAAAATGGCCCGCGAGAATTTCCTCGGGATGGATTGCCTCAACTGCCATGCGTCTGCCAACTCAACGGAGTTCGATCCTTCAGTCATTGCGCCGAGTTTCGTTCACACGAAGGAACGTCTCAAACCGACCTGGACCAATCGATGGTTGTGGGATCCGGGTGCGCTGATGATCGACACCAAGATGCCCAAGGGACTGTTCCGCAAAGATGGCGATCGACATGTCGTCGCGGCGCAGATCACCGACGATTTGGCCAACTACCATGGCGATCACATTGACTTGTTCGTTCGGTACATGAATACGATCGACCTCGCCGAAGCCATAACGCTCCAGGAAATCACGGAAGCGGAGCGGGCTAATGCCCCGCAGGTTGAGGAAGAAGAGTTCATGGAAGAAGAAGAGTTTGACGAAGACGACGAATAGCCAGTTCGCGTTGCCTTGCTTCGTTACGGTCGAGATCGTGGCGTGAATCCAACCGGTTGACGGTCGAGTGTCGCCGAAAGCGTTTGCTCGCTGCCGTCGCGCCAAAGTCGAATTTGTATTTCCGTATCCGGGTACAATTCGCCGATGGCGTTGATCAAGGCGTCGGTGTCACGAATTTCGCTTCCTTCGATCTCCATGATGATGTCGCCTCGCCGGATGTCGGCATTTTCGGCAGGCGAATCGGGCACAACACTGCGCACGATCACGCCGAGGTAGCGATCCCATCCGAGTTGTTTGGCCAGCTTCGGTTCATCTTCTACGCTGACCATGCTTACCCCCAGGAAGCCGCGTTTGACTTCTGCTCCTTTCCGAAGGATGGGCAGCAATCGTTTGACCCGCGACGACGGAATCGCAAATCCCACACCGCCATAATGTCCCGATTCGGTGGCAATCGCAGTGTTGATGCCGATGACTTCGCCCTGCATGTTGATCAAGGGCCCGCCGCTGTTACCCGGATTGATGACCGCATCGGTTTGCAGAAATCCCCGATATTCGATTCCTTCGATCGGAATACGGGATCGACTCTTCGCGCTGATGATTCCACGACTGAAGCTGCCGTCGAGTCCAAACGGATTGCCGACGGCCAACACATCGTCGCCCACTTCGACCGAATCGCTGTTGGCGATGGGCAGGGCGTGCAATTTGTCCGCCGAAATCTCCAAGACGGCGATGTCGCTCTTTCGGTCGGAACCGCGAACGATGGCATCGATCCGTCGGCCGTCGGATAGGTAGACGTGAATGGTCTCAGCCCCTGCGATTACATGGTTGTTCGTCACCACGAGTCCGATTTCGGCATCGACGACGAACCCGCTACCATAACCGTCTTGCACGTACAAATCGCCATTCGGTTTAGAACCTGGCGATTCGTCGCGATCTTGTACTTCGGGCTGCTCCGGCCCGTTGGAAGAGATCGGATCGCCGTTTTCGTTCAGGAACGATTCAAGGTGGGTGAGGTCAACGTGTCTGAATTTTCGTTCCGTCACGATCTGCACGACAGCCGGCGCGACCAGTTTGGCAATTCGTCGGGTGCGATCATTCCAGGGGTCCATATCAGCCGAGGTGGGCATCGATTCGCGCAGAGCTTTAAGGCGACCCTTCTCGACGTGATACGAAAGCTGAGAAATCACACCCAACTTCAGGAGGACAAAGAATGCCACCACCGTTGAAAGCGCAAAGACGCCAATCTGCCTGAAAAGTGATTTCACGTTCGAGCGCATCTTCGGTTCCGCATCGGATTTTTGAATCGGCGAACTCACATAATCTATCTTAGGATCGGAGATTGGCGGATGCCATCCCAGACCGAGACTCACCGCGAAACGCCCATTTTCGGTCACGCAAACTTGTTTTCGGTTACATAAAGCGGACGGAAGATGCAAATATGTTGTCATGGCCGGGGACGATCAGGTCGGCGATTTCGTTGACCTCTGCCAGAGACGACTTGGCCAGATCGGTATCGGCGGCTTGTTCCCAGACCATACCCTGCTCGAAATGGTCGCGCGTCAGCACCGCATCGCCTGCGATGACTGTGGTCTGCAAGTCGGCAATGAGCAATCCCGTGCATCCGGGGGTGGCACCGGGACTTGGAAAAAGGTCAACGTTCCGATCGAGCGAGTCGTCGGCAGATCCGATTCGCTCAAGAATGGCGAGTTCCTGATCGATGATGGGGGCAGTCGCTGCGTCAGCCGCTTCGCGAAGTCGCTCCAGATGGGTCACAACGGCAGTCCGTTCGACTTCGCTCATCAGCCAAGAGGCGCGTTCGAAGATGCCTAGACCGCGTCGGTGCGTCGGGTGAAAGCTGGTCAGAAAGACAATGTCGATCTGGTCGGGTCGCAATCCGGTTCGGTCGAAAAGGCAACGGGCCATCGGTTCTCCGTCGAGCGTCGGATCGACAAGGATGGTCGATTGCTCGCCGCGAACAAGCGAAGTCGTAGCGACGGGCGGGCGAACGGCATTCTTCTCGGACCATGCGGCGTTCTGGCTAAGCTGGCCGATCAGGATGACGTCGATGCGCGTGGACATGGGCAACCAGTCTAACACGTTCTTCAGATGACGCGAGATTGCGAGATGGTATAGTAGGCGACTCGACAGAAATTGCTGCGGTCCGGTGGTTTGGCAAAATGTTGACGGCGGCTGCATAAATAAAGGCGTCATATTTGGGGCATCGATTCATGCTCGATATCAAATTTATTCGTGAAAACGCTGAGTTGATCAAGCAAGCCGCGACGGACAAACGCGTGACTTGCGACGTCGATCAGTTGATCGCCGTCGATGCAGAGCGTCGCAAGGTTCAGCAGGAACTCGACGCATTTCGCACCAAGAGTCGCGAGGGCGGCGAGAAGATCGGCCAACTGCGAAACCCCAAATCGAAGATACATAAGGACGCAGTGGCGGCAGGCAAGAGTCCCGACGACATCAAAGCTGACGCCGCACAGCTTCAATCCGAACTCAACGAGATCAAAAACAAAATCAAACCGCTCGAAGATAACGACCGCCGCGTCGTCGAGCAGTTCGAATCGTTGATGTGGACCGTCCCCCAGCCACCCGCGCCGGAAGTTCCGGTCGGTAAAGACGACACCGAAAACGTCGAGCTTCGCAAAGTTGGCGAGGTTCCTACGTTTGATTTTGAATTGAAGGATCACGTTGAACTCGGCGAGCGGTTGGGCATCATCGATATTGAACGCGGGGTGAAGCTGTCCGGTACGCGAAACTACACGCTGAAGGGTGCGGGGGCGCTGCTGTACCAAGCCGTGCTTCGTTTGGCGATGGATCGGATGATCGATCGCGGATTCACGCCGATGCATGTGCCTGTACTCGTTCGTGAAGAAGTCATGTATGGCACGGGGTATTTTCCGACCGGGCGCGATCAGGCATATCTTTGCGAGCGGGATGAGATGTCGCTGGTGGGAACGGCAGAGGTACCGCTGACGGCGTTTCATTCGGGCGAAATCCTTAGCGAAGACGACCTGCCGATCAAGATGGTCGCGGTGAGCCCGTGCTTTCGACGAGAGGCGGGGGCGGCGGGTAAAGATACGCGCGGTCTCTATCGCATTCACCTGTTCGATAAGGTCGAGCAGGTCATCATCTGCAAAAACGATGAAGCCGAAAGCCTGAAATTCCACGATGAGATCGTCGCCAATGCTGAAGGATTGCTGCAAGAATTGGAACTTCCGTATCGCGTCGTAAATGTTTGCACCGGCGACCTCGGCCAGGGGCAGGTGCAGAAGTTCGACATCGAAACGTGGATGCCTTCGCGCAAGAGCTATGGCGAAACGCATTCGGCGTCGCGGTTTTATGAGTTTCAAGCGCGCCGTCTGAAACTGCGCTACAAAGACGCCGATCGCAAAACGCGATTTTGTCATACGCTGAACAACACGGTCATCGCCGCACCGCGAATTCTCATTCCGATATTGGAATTGAATCAAACGCCCGAGGGCGACATGCGCGTGCCGAAAGTATTGCAGCCGTACATGAGGGGCATGGAAGTCATCACTGCCGAAGCGAAGTAGATTGCTTGGGCGAACTTGGTCTGAAAGTTGTCAGTCGTTCGTTTCTTGGAGTAGTCGTCATGATCGTTGTCATGAAACCCGGCGTGGAGCAGGCGCATGTGGATCACGTCGTCGAGTTGATTCGCCAGTACGGTCTCAAGGACCACGTCATTGTCGGTACTGACCGAACAGTTGTTGCCGCCATCGGCGACGATCGCGGTATGGATACGTCGGCGGTAGAGAACGCGCCGATGGTCGATGAGATCGTTCCGATTCTAAAACCTTACAAAGTTGCGAGTCGTGAGATCAAGGATGAGTCGTCGGTCATCCCAATCGGTGGCGGGCAAAGCATTGGCGGAAAGAAGTTTGGCGTGATCGCAGGTCCATGCAGCGTTGAAAATGAAAAGCAGATTGTCAACACGGCGATGAGAGTCAAGGAAGCCGGTGCGGTAGGTCTGCGCGGTGGGGCGTTCAAACCGCGCACCAGTCCATATGAATTTCAGGGCTTGGGCGAAGAGGGTTTGAAGCTGCTTGCAAAGGCCCGTGAAGAAACCGGCTTGTCGATTTGTACCGAGGTGATGAGCATCGACCAAATGGGCTTGGTGGCTGAGTATGCCGACGTGCTTCAGATCGGCACACGTAACATGCACAATTTCAACCTGCTCCAAGCCGCGGGCAAGACCGGCAAACCGGTGATGCTCAAGCGCGGCTGGAGTGCGTCGTTGAAGGAGTTTCTCCTGGCGGCAGAGTACGTCATCAACGAAGGCAACCAGAACGTGATTCTCTGCGAACGCGGTATTCGCACGCACGAACAGTATTGTCGCAACACGCTGGCGCTTGGAATTGTGCCAGCCGTCAAACACGAATCGCATCTGCCCATCGTCATTGATCCGTCGCAGGGGACCGGTCATGCATACATGGTTCCGTCGATGTGCAAAGCCGCTTTGGCCTCAGGCGCCGATGGATTGCTGATCGAGGTCCACCCCGATCCGGAACACGCCATGACCGATGGTGCTCAGTCGATCACGTTGGAAGCGTTCGCAAAGATGATGGACGATTTGAAGCGAGTCGCAGAAGCCGTCGATCGCGAAGTGTAAAAGGGGTAGGAAGTGCAAGAAGGGGAGTCGGTGCTTTATGGCAGGTGGATCGCGAGGACGGTGATGTCGTCGCCTTGTGGTTGATCGCCGCAGAACCGCTTCACGTCGGCACGTAATTTGTCGATCATTTTTTGCGGTGGCAGATCGGCGACGGTATCCAAGAATTCCATGGTCCGTTCCGTACCGTATTGGTCGGTGGCGGCGTTCATCGCTTCGATGATGCCGTCGGTGTAGGTTACGAGGGTGCACGGTCCTGGTTCGAGTACGATTTCGGTACTCGCGAAGTTCACGTCTTCAATGACACCCAATGGATATTCCGGTTCGGCTTCGAGGCTGATGCATTTTTGCCCTCGGCGAACCACATGCGGCATGTGATGGCCCGCCACACCAAGGTCGAGCTTGCGGGTGGCAGGGTCCACGATACCGACGAGTGCGGTGATGAATCGCGAGGCGTCGGTGTTGACGCAGATCAGGTCATTCCATTGCGTCAGCAGATTTCCCGCCGTCGTGCAGTCGGGCAGGGTCACACGAACCGCCGCTTGTAGGTTGGCCATCAGCAGCGATGCCGCGACGCCTTCGCCCGTTACGTCGGCCATCAAGAAGAAAATGCGGCCGTCATCGAATTCGACGACGTCATAGTAATCACCACTGACATGAAACCCGGGGTGATTCAGTGCGCCGACCTTCACGTCGTCGCGGTCGGGCAGCTTGGCGGGGAAGAGTCCCGTTTGAATTTGCCGGGCCATTCCCATTTCGTTTTCGAGTTGGAGTTTGAGCTTCTGCTCCTCCATGAGTTGAGCGTTGATCAAGCCGGTGGTGACCAGTCGGGCGATACCTGCAAGGAAGTCGATGTCTTCCTGATCGTACGTCGTTCCGGTGGTGACGCGGTCGCCATAAATCACGCCGAGGTTGCGGTCGCCTGACAGCAACGGTACGCACATCGCCGAGCGGATGTTGTTGCGAACCATGCTGACAGTTGGGTCGATCATGGCCTGGTCGGTTTCGTTGACGATGACTCGCTCGTCCTGCACGAGCGCGCGACTCAGGATCGTGCGACTGACGGTGAGTTCACCCTCCCGTCCTCGCAAATTCCGAACCACCGGCCAATCGACGAGGTTGCCTTTGGTTTGCTTGACTGCGATGGCCCCGCGTTCGAAGCGCAGCATTTCGCAGCAGACGTTCATGGCGTCATCGAGCAATTCATCGCGATCGCGCAATCGCGTCAGGCGGTCGGTCAATTCGTACAGGGTCTCCAACCGGCGGCGGGAGAGGACGAGTTGTTTTTCGTCCCCGATAAAGGTTGTGGCATCGCGGTTTGGGGCGTCTTCTGCGATGATGACGCTGGCTGAGATGTCCTTGTCGGCGTCTTCACGAAAGAGGGCGCGGACGGTTCCGATCAGAATTTCGTCGCCGCTCTTTAAGATTGCGCTGCGCGTATCGATGTTGTTGACGACAAGGCCATTTTTGCTGCCCAAATCTTCGAGATGATAGATGCCATCTTCAAGACGAATGCGAGCATGGCGGCGCGACGTGCTGAGGTCATCGAGCGGAATATCGCATCCAGGATCGCGCCCCATGGTCACCGGTTCGGTGCCAAGCTGATGGGTTCGCGAGCGACCCGACGGATTGAGGATGACCAGTTCTGCCATATGCAATTAGCCATATGCCAACAGTAAGTGTGCGAAACGCGATTATGGTTTTTCGTTGCAGACGCAGATCTCCAATCCGCAACCCGGGCAGCCGCGTCCGTACTTGGCTTCAACGGCGCGGGTCAGGTCGACCCCTTCAATGTTGGCAAGGGTGACCAGCCATGCGAGTACGTCTGCAAACTCGCCGGCTTTTTCGTCATGGGTTCCTTCGCGAAGTGCGCCTGCGAGTTCCCCGACTTCTTCGGACAACCAAAGAAACGTCGCCGCACTCCCGCGCTCGCGATCCTTGTCGCTGTACATTCGATCGATACGGCGTTGAAAATCCTGCAAGCTGATTGACATTAGAGCAATCCGTCCTATTTTCCCGACCGTTGGGTAAAAGGAATCAGACACTGTCGATTACGTCGACGAAATATAGCGCCGAATACAACGCCGTTATCATATCAGATTTCCAGCGACAAGGGCGTGTCGGCGCCGAGGGGGGCCATCAGCCGCGCGAGGGTACCGGTCTGCACAGCTTCCGGTGCGGACCAGACAAGAAAGAACATAGCCTCGCGAACGTGCCTTTGAACCGGTCGATCCAGGAGGAAACCGCTTCCCTTGGAAAGCGTCATCGCCACCATCGCAGCCCGCACAAGAATGTCATTGACGCGCACGCGGATTTGCGTCGATGGCGTTTCGAATTCGGGATCGTTGACGCGGTCGGCGGCTTCAAACAACATCGCGCGGATCGTTTCGTATTGTTCGATTAACGGATTGACGACGTCTCCGAAAGCATTGCGAGACGCCGGTGGAATGTTGAAGATCAGCTTCACCAACTGGCCCGTCAGTCCGATCCCGCAGGCACTCGTCACCAATGGTTTGACCGGTGTACGGATCGCCAACACGCGTTCGGCCGGCCCGCGCAGGATTTCATCCGGTTCAACGCGGAAATTGTCGCAGTGTACACAACTGGTGTGCGAAGCATTCAGCGTGATGAGTGGATCGCACGGCGCGACGGTGAAGCCAGCGCGATCGGTCGGAACGCACGCCAGGATTTGCTGGCCGTCTTCGAGGACTGCACCGGTGACGATGATGGCGGCTTTCGACGCACCGGTGGCCCAGGGCATCATTCCGTTGAGGCGAAAGCCTTCGCCATCACGCAAAGCCTTCATTAGGTTGCCGCCGCCACGTTTGGATGTGGTTAATTGGGCGATGCCGACGGTCGTGTAGATTTCACCGGCCGCACACTTGCCGAGCCAACGATTCTTGAGGGTGTCGTTGGCGCTACCGGCGATGAGTTCGACAGCACCGTCGCGCTGGGTGCTGATCAGCGCCGTACTCATGCATCCACCGGCCAATGCCGCGTACCGTTTGAGCAATTCGGTATGGCTCACCGGATCGCCGCCGAATTCGGCTGGCACATTCCACCGCCATCCGCCCATCTTGGCCATCAGGTCGATGGACTTTTGGGGCCAATGCCCGGTCCGGTCGTATCCCATGCCCCAATCGGCGATCGATTCGGTCAATTGGGCAAGGTCTTGTTCGTTTACGCTGGCCATCGCCTGATTGTAGGGCAATTTGGATCGATGACCACGCCCGCCGATCCGATGCAGTTGAAAGCGATTGACTCGTCCGGGGGCTGTGTTAGGCTAACTGAACTGTCAGATTGCAGTCGATTCCATTAACTGTTTCCAACTGTTTGCGAAGGGTCCAATTGGACGCCGCGCAGAGATTTCAGGAGCGTCATCAGACATGGCGATCAAAGTCGGTTTCAGCACTTCGGTTTGCCCCGATTGGGACATCCACGACATTGCCACCAAAGCCAATGAGTACGGATTCTATGGCGTCGAATTGGGGACTGTTCGCGACGAAATTCATTTGCCCGATGCCGAAGATTTGCAGGAAGACAAGGACACCGACGCGGTTCGCAAGTTGTTTGAAGATGCCAGCGTCGAGATCGTCAGCATCGCCAGCAAGTATTCGCTCGAAGCCAAACAGAAAAACGTTCAAAAGCGCAGCTTCGACCGGACCCTTGAAAACATTGCACTGGCCGAAAAACTTGGTTGCCCGTTTGTTCGCGTTCCGATTGGCAAGCGCGTTGGGCGTGAGTTGGCCGACGCCACGTTGGCCCGGCAGATTCCACCATTGAGCGAGTTGGCGCGAATCGCCGCGCGACATGGGGTGACGCTGTTGGCTTGCAATACGGCTGACTTCGCGAGCAGTCGCGACGTTTGGTTCGTGGTCGATGGCGTGTCGCATCCGGGTTTGCGGGCAGCGTGGGATCCGGTGTTCAGTTTGGCAGTGAAGGACTACAACTCGCTGGCTGTCCCGCGTCTTGGAGCGCGCATCAAGATGGTGATGGCCAACGACGCAGCGTTCGATTCGGAGACGGGGGCGTTTGAAGGTTTCCGTCCGGTTGGAGAGGGAAGTGTCGATTTCGCGCACACAACCGATCTGCTCAAGGGCGTTTTGTTCGACGGTTATTACATGCTCGATTGGCCGAAGGCGCATTTCGAAGGCTTGCCCGATCCGGACGAAGCTTTGCCTGCCGCCCTGCAAAGCTTGATCGATCGGATCAAATTGGTCGAACCTGAACTGACTGCGTATAAGAAAGACAAGTACGCTCCGAAGTTTTCTGCGGCGGTTGCCTACGTCGAACGCAAAGTTGCCGACGCGCCAGCCGCTGACACGGACGATGCCGGCGAATCAGAATCTTCGGGCGACGCCGCTCCTGCCGACGACAAACCGCGCGTTGCCAAGGGAGCCGATCCGAAAATCGCCGCACTCGTCGCAGAAGCCGTCAGGAAGGTTCGGGCTGCCAAGGCAGCAAAAGGCGGTTGATTTTTCCCTTCATTTATTCTGCGATGCATTTGGTCCGAATCTGACCGGTACCGGAATCTCTGGACATGACGCTTGTCGGATATTCACTTTTCGGTGCCGCAGCAATTGCACTTATTTATTTCATATTCGCTTTGAGTAAATCGAATGCTATCGGTGCATCTGCTCTTTTGTGGGCAATCATTTTCAGTACGTCGGGTTTGATCTGGGGACAGGCTGATACTGCTGTGGAATTGCTCGGCGGTACCGTTGGCCAGCTGACGATCTGGATCGTTGCAATCGGTTTAATCCTTACATTCTTCATAGCGGCTGAAGGAATTATCGAACACAAACGTGCGTGGAAAAAGCTGCGCAGTACGCCACACAGCATTGGGGAACATTCCCTAAGTTGGCCCGGATTGGACGACAGTTGCAGCGCATTGGGACTGGTAATGTTGCTTGCGGTATTCACGCAGCTGTCGATGGTGATGAAGTGCTGTTGGGCTGGTGAACGCATTACCGCAATATTGTTGGGCGCGTCGTCAATGACCACCGGTGTGGCATTATTGCGATTGGTAACGCGGCGCTGGAGCATTGCGCTGGCCGACATTGGTCTTGCGTTGCTTTCGATCGGTATTGCAACGTTGTTTCTAATCGTGTTGCCCACCAGCGATGAGTTGTTGGAAGTGCGCATGTTGCCAAGGTACAATACGATACTTATTGGTCTGACGGTGATGATCTGGGTTTGGGAGTGGCTCTACGGCGTCTGGGAGCAGCAGCTTGATGGTGGGGTGCCTTGGACAACGACGGGTCGTATGCGAAGTCGCCTTCCGCGCATGAATGTGGCGCTTGCCTTGGTCGCAATGATCTGCGCAGGAATGATGTCGGTTTGGCCAAGGTTGCGTTTGATCGGCGGACACGATGCGACGTTCATGCGCATTGCCTTCGGTGTCATCGGGCATCTGTTTTTGACCTTGACGTTGATTCGGCTGGCACGGCGCTGGAAGCATCCGCAACTTGGCGTGCTTGCTGGCTTGACCGCGATCAGTCTTTGTGCGTTTTTGGTTATTCGCCTTTCGGTCTTCAGCGAGATTGAAACGTGATGGCAGGAGGATCGAAGAATCGCTTCGCAATCGGAAAAATCGGACAGCGTGACCCGCACGCACCGATTGATCAAGTTGCTGCAAATGCTGCAATCGGGGCGAAGTTTCGATGCCGACGGTTTGGCGCTGGGGCTGACGGTTTCGCGGCGAACACTTTTTCGCGATCTCAACATGCTGGAAGCGGCGGGTGTTCCTTACCACTACGATAAAAAAAGCAAACAATACCGCATCAACAAAGACTACTTTCTTCCGCCGATCAACCTGACCGTGGGCGAGGCGCTGGCGGTGATGCTGCTGACCCGGCGGATGAATACGCGTAAGATGCACCCGGAGTACGCCCAGGCCGTCGAAGCTGCGCAGAAAATCGAAGCCGCAATCCCCGGCCGCATTCGCGCTCACTGCGGGTCGATCCTTGAAAACATCGAGGTTAAGTTTTGGCCGATGTCCGACGTCGAGGGCATCAGCGATATCAACACGACATTGATCAAAGCGATGGTCGAGTCGCGCAGAGTCGCCATGCGGTACGATTCGTATTTTGAGGGCAGGGTGATTGAAGATGTGATTCATCCATACAAACGAATCTTCGTCAACCGCGGATGGTACCTGGTGGGTTACAGCGAAAAAGAAAAAACGACGCGGACGTATAAGTTGGAACGGATCGAGAAGCTGACGATTTGCGAGCAGGTGTTTGAACCCGATCCGGGATTCTCGCTGGAGAACTACTTCGGTTATGCGTGGCAGATGATTCGCGAAGATCGGCGCTATCACGTCAAAATCCGGTTCGCCCCCAAAGTGGCGGGAAATGTCGACGAGGTTTTGTGGCATCGGTCGCAACGTACGCAGCGGCAAGGCGACGGGTCGATGATTTTCGAAGTCGATGTTGACGGTATCGGCGAAATATCGTGGTGGGTGATGGGGTATGGCGATCAGGCGCTTGTGTTGGAACCACCGGAATTGCGCGATCTGATTATCGAACGCAGTCGATCGTTGCTGGCTCAATACAAAGAAGCCGAAACTTCGAACAGCGATCAGTCATAGGCATTATACGACGGAGCGAGTTGGATGCGAGCGGTCGTTCAGCGGGTACACGATGCCAGTGTTGTGGTTGACGATCAGACGGTTTCGTCGATGGGGCCTGGGTTGTTGGTTTACCTTGGCGTTTCCAAGTCCGACACATCAGCCGACGTTGAATTTCTTGCAAACAAAATCAGGCACATTCGCATCTTTCCGGATGAAAACGATGCCCTCAATCGCGACGTCGCAGAAGCCAACGGAGATGTGATGGTCGTCAGTGCGTTTACCACCCAGGGCGATGGGAGAAAAGGACGGCGTCCCTCATTCATAGAAGCCGCCAGCCCCGAGTTGGCCCGCGAGTTGTACCAGGCATTCTGCACAAGACTCGAAGGCCTCGGATTGACGATTCATCGCGGCCGTTTTCGAGAGCATATGGACGTGTGCAGCACCAATGATGGGCCGATTTGCATCTTGCTCGATTCCCACAAGACCTTCTGATCCAAAGACATGCCCTCAGTGTCATCCGATTGACACCTCGATTGCGTCGCTTGCGGACTCGCGCCAATTCTACAAAATGGGGTGAATACGAAGACCCAAACGGAAAGGCCAATGTCAATGGTCAGCGCAGTCAACGAAAGTGTTCTCAACAGTACAGCCAAGCATTGCCGCGAGCGCGGCATACTCATTCCGACCCTTTCGCAGCAGAAAGACCCGTCGCTCATTCCCGACGCAGTCAAGAATCGCCTCAAGCAAGTTGGACTCTGGGACGTCGATCCGATCAACCTTTTTCGCATTACCTGGAAAAACGAACCGGTTGAACAGGGCGGTTTGTTCAACGATGGCAACTGGATCGAGTTTCCGTCGGCGCTGACCGGTGTAGACGCCCGCATCATCGGTATCGTCGGAAACTATTTTCCAACCGGAGCGCACAAAGTCGGTGCCGCATTTGGATGCCTGGTTCCGCGCCTGGTCACCGGACAATTCGATCCGCTATCGCAGAAAGCCGTCTGGCCCTCAACCGGTAACTACTGTCGTGGTGGGGCGTTCGATTGCGCGCTACTGGGTTGCACAGCCGTTGCGATCCTGCCGGAAGAGATGAGTGCAGAACGTTTCGCCTGGCTTAAAGACATTGGCGCGGAGGTGATTGCAACCCCTGGCTGCGAGTCGAACGTGAAGGAAATCTACGACAAGTGCTGGGAGATTCGTGACACCCGCAAGGACTGCGTGATCTTCAATCAATTTGAAGAGTTCGGTAACGCGATGTGGCACTACCATTTGACGGGCGGGATTATCGAAGACATTTACAATCGTGTCCGGGGCGAAGGCGATCGGTTGTCGGCATACATTTCATCAACCGGGTCGGCCGGTACGATCGCAGCAGGCGACTTTCTGCGTACCCATCATCCGCACATCATCGTGACGGCATCGGAAGCGCTGCAATGTCCGACGCTGTTGAATTTTGGTTTCGGCGGTCACCGCATCGAGGGCATCGGCGACAAGCATGTGCCCTGGGTTCACAATGTTCGAAACACCGATTTCGTGACGGCGATCGACGACGAATCGTGTTACGGATTGATGCGACTTTTTAACGAACCGACTGGACAGAAGTATTTGAACACGCGGGGCATCAAGGATGAATTGATTGAGATGTTGCCGCTGCTTGGACTCAGCGCCATTTCAAATCTGGCGTCGGCGATCAAGACGGCGAAGTATTACGACTTTGAAAGTCGCGACGTGGTCTTCATGCCGTTGACCGATGCCATGAGTCTCTATGCATCGCGAATTGAAGAAGAGAACACGACACACGGGCCCTACACCAAAGAAGCCGCCGCCCGTCATTTCGCCATGTACCTCGAAGGCGTCACCACGGATTATTGTCGTGAACTCGGATATGCCGATCGCAAAGCGCTGCACAATTTCAAGTATTACACCTGGGTCGAACAGCAACAGCGCGACGTCGAAGATCTCCGCAAACTATGGGATCCCGACTTCTGGACGGAGACGTTCAGCCAAGCCGAGCAATGGGATCAAATGATCGAGGAATTCAACGAACGCAGCGGCGTCCTTGCCGATTTCTAAAGCAATGCGTCCTGTAGGTCCGCGAAATCGCATTATCGAATGGGGGCCGTCAGGGATTGCGTGACGAATGCGTGGTTTTAACCTATAATTCATCTGCTTGAGTCTACCGGAAACTTACAACCCACCGGTCGAATCGTGTATTCAATGATTTACTCACTGACGCCAGTTCATCCCAAGCGAGAAGCAACAGCATGAGTGTAGAACCCCTCATCGAACCGAAGCGAAAAACCATGCCAACCCCACCTTTGGATCGAATGCGAAGCGAACCCGATGACTCGCCGACGATCGATCCAGCATCGCCGGTGGGCAACGGGAGCTATTGTTTTATCGATCGCGACCGGGCGGAAACGAACGATTGGATCGAGTCACTCGAAGCCGTCCTGGAACATCAGACCAGCGATCGCGCTCGATTTATCGTTTCGCGTTTGATCGAGCATCTGTTCCTTCGCGGCGTGCCGATGCCGTTC
This sequence comes from Alphaproteobacteria bacterium, assembly GCA_028285105.1. GTDB lineage: Bacteria > Planctomycetota > Phycisphaerae > UBA1845 > UBA1845 > UBA1845. Next base: position 327,695 of record JANQQE010000024.1, on the reverse strand, counting down.
AGTGCAAACACGCCCTACACCAACACGATTCCGCGATCGAAGCAGCCACCTTATCCCGGTGATCGAAAGATTGAACGACGCATCAAAAGCTTTGTCCGCTGGAACGCCATGGCCATGGTCGTTCGGGCGAATCGTCAGTGTGAAGGCATTGGCGGTCATATTTCGACATTTGCTTCATCGGCAACTTTGTACGAGGTCGGGTTCAATCATTTCTTCCGCGGTAAGAGTGGCGAAAGTTCGGGAGACCAGGTTTTCTTTCAGGGGCATGCTTCGCCCGGTATTTACGCCCGTGCATTTTTGGAAGGGCGCATCTCGCAAAAGCAATGCGAAAACTTCCGCCGCGAGTTGCAAGCTGGTGGCGGTTTGCCTAGCTATCCGCACCCGTGGTTGGCTCCGAGTTTCTGGGAATTTCCAACCGTTTCGATGGGCTTGGCGTCGATCGACGCGATTTACCAAGCACGCTTCAATCGCTATTTGCAAGACCGTGGATTGTGCGATACGCAAGGGTCGCGCGTCTGGGCGTTTCTGGGCGACGGTGAAATGGACGAGCCGGAAAGTCTCGGAGCCATCACGCTGGCCACCCGCGAAAATCTCGACAACCTGACTTTCGTCATCAACTGCAACCTTCAGCGCCTTGACGGACCAGTACGCGGTAACGGACAAATCATTCAGGAGTTGGAAGCCGCCTTCCGCGGTGCGGGCTGGAACTGCATCAAAATCATCTGGGGCGAAGATTGGGATCCGCTTTTCGAGCAAGACAAGGAACATCTGCTCGTCCAAGCCGCGGACAATCTGATTGACGGTTGGAGTCAGAAATACGTCGTCGAGCCCGGTTCGTTTACCCGAGAACATTTCTTCAATTCGATCCCCGGTCTGCTCGAATTGGTCGAACACATGTCCGACGATGAAATCATGAATCTTCGTCGTGGCGGGCACGATCCGGCGAAGGTCTACGCCGCATACAAGAAAGCCGTCGAATACTCCGAAGGTCCGACGGTCGTTTTGGCCAAGACGGTTAAAGGGTACGGACTCGGCGAAGCTGGCGAAGGTCGTAACGTCACCCACAACCAAAAGAAACTCAACGACGAAGAACTGCGCGAGTTCCGCGATCGCTTCGACATTCCCATCGCCGACAAGGAACTCGCCGACGCACCGTTCTATCGCCCGCCGGAAGACAGCGAAGAAATTCAGTACATGCTGGATCGTCGTCGCGAATTGGGTGGGTCGGTGCCAAGTCGAGTGGTTCGTCCCAAGCAGGTCGTGGTTCCCGATCGCGACTATCTCAAGGAATTTTACGCGGGTAGCGATGGTCGCGAGGCATCCACAACGATGGTGTTCGTGCGAATGCTCGCCCAACTGCTCAACCACAAAGAAACCGGTAAATACATCGTCCCGATTGTGCCCGACGAAGCCCGAACCTTCGGCATGGAAGGACTCTTTAGAAAAGCCGGAATTTATTCGCACACCGGCCAGTTGTACGACCCGGTCGATTCGCATTTGCTGCTGTACTATCGCGAAGCACGCGACGGTCAAATACTTGAAGAGGGCATCACCGAAGCCGGTTCGATGGCGTCGTTCATTGCTGCATCTACCTCATACGCCACGCATGGCCGGCCGATGATCCCGTTTTTTATCTATTACTCGATGTTCGGGTTTCAGCGCATCGGTGATCAGATTTGGTTGTGCGGCGACATGCGTGGCCGCGGTTTCTTAATGGGTGGAACGGCTGGTCGCACCACGCTCAATGGCGAAGGTTTGCAGCATCAGGACGGACACTCGCACATTCTTGCGTCAACCGTTCCGAACGTGCAGGCGTACGACCCGGCATTTGCGTTCGAGTTGGCGGTCATCTTGCAGGATGGTGTTCGCCGAATGTATGGCGAGAATGAAGACGTTTTCTATTATGTCACCATCTACAACGAAAACTACGTGCAGCCGCCAATGCCCAAGGGCGTTGAAGACGGCATCCTGCGCGGCATGTACAAGTACCGAGCAGCAGAAAAACCCGGTAAGAAACCGCGCATCCACCTGTTCGGCAGTGGCACGATTTTGCGCGAAGCATTGCGGGCACAGGAAATCTTGAACGAGCGATTCAACGTAGCAGCCGACGTCTGGAGCGTCACCAGTTACAAAGAGCTTCGTCGCGATGCGTTGGCTGTCGAGCGCGAAAACATGCTCAACGCCCACCGCAAACCGGCGAAATGCTACGTGCAAAAGCAGCTTGAGAAAGAACCCTGGCCCATCGTCGCAGCGTCGGATTATCTGAAACTGCTGCCCGATATGATTCAGCGCTGGGTTCCCAACGGCATGACCAGTTTGGGTACGGATGGATACGGCCGCAGCGAATCGCGACCCGCACTTCGACGCCACTTTGAAGTCGATGCGGAACACATTTGTTTGGCTGCGATTTATCAATTGGTGCAGAAGGGCGAAGCCAAACCGGCTGACGTGAAGAAACTTGTGAAGGAACTGGGGCTCGATCAGGATAAAGAAGACCCGTACCTCATGTAAGGTCCGCTGTGCGGACCGGTCATAGAATTCCTCTTGGTCCGCACAGCGGACCCTACGCAACAGCATCGCGCGTTTATCACCGCAAACCGATGGACACCGATACGCCCGTGACACGTCAAGTCGGTTCATACATCTTATCCGAACAGATTGTTGTATCAGACGTAGGGACGGTCTGGCGTGGTTACGATCGCGGTGGGGGCGGTCCCGTTCAAGTCAAAGTGGGCGAACCGCGCGTGTCCGAACTGCGTGGTTCAAAGGCAGTTGCTGACGAACTGCATCAGTCAGGCATCGTTGCGATTCGCGATAGCTTTCTGGCCGAAGACGGTGCGCCAGTGGTGGTGACCGAACCGCCACAGGGTCGCTGCCTTGCCGATGCGTACATTGCATACGACGGTGCCTATCGACAGATTGCGCATTTGATTCGTGAATGCGCCCTGACGCTGGCGGTATACCACAATGCCGGGATGACCCACGGCGATATCAGCGAACGCACCGTCTGGATCGACGAGTCGGACTTGCCCATCTTCGCCGAATTCGGCATGGGTATTCGCCTGGATGCGATGCCGTCAAGCGAACCGAAAGGCAAGGGCAGCGAGGGTCGGGAGCGCGAGTTCAAGTTGAACGTCCGCGGCGATCTGTTTGCGTTGGGTACGGTGATGTATCGGTTGCTCTCGGGTGAGCAAGCCACGGACAGACCGCTCGCCGAGCTAAGCAACCCGTTCTCGGAATTCGACGATATCCCCCCGATAGATCGGGCAGCCCCTGAAGCACCGACCGAACTTCGGGCGATATGTGCCCAACTGCTCGCCACCGATCCGATCCATCGCTACCTTGATGCCGAAACGCTGGTCCGCGATTTGGAAAGTTACCTTCATGGCAAGCGATCCAAGCCAGCCGTCAAATTGGGGTTCGTGTTGGTTGGCGTGTTGTTAGTCGGTTTGTTCGGTATTTGGGGCGTCATCGGCGGCGGACCTGCCCGAATTCTGGATGTGACCATGAATGTGCGTCGGGCGGACACTGGCGAAAAGGTAGAAGATCTTTCGACAGCAGCGATCTCCGCGCGGACCGGTGACAGTTTGTTTCTCGATGTCATCCTGTCGAAACCGTCAAACGTTGCCGTCTATTACCGCGACTCTTCGGGCAAAATGCTCGCTTGGAAAGTCGCCAAACCCAAGCGCCCCAACCAGCAGAAATTCAGCCTGCCGGTTAGTGCATCAAAGAGCGGTTGGCCGATACCCTCACCCGGTGGCGTGGGCGTGTTCGTGATCGTATCCGCCGACGACCTCGATGAAATGGACGGACTGGTAGACCTCGAATTGATGTCGGTCGGTAAGCCGCCCAGGACGTTTGTACCGATCATCTGGCGGGGCAAGAATCTGATCGGCTACGATACGCAGCAAATCGAATCCGAAGTCATCACATCAACAAACGATAGCCGCTGGAGATCCTTCGCCCCATACGCCGATCAACTCATCAAAAACATACAAACTACAGCCGACGATGTCGTGGTTGGTTGGGTCTATGTGATCGGTTCCTAGCTTCAAGAATCTCACGTGCTTATTCACGCTTTATTAAAACCGTCGATCGGCGTCTGTCCGGTGTTCTGAGCGACGATCCAGACTTCGGTGCCCATCGGCACATCGGACAATTCGACGTCTCTCGCAAACGAAAACTCGGGATACCGGATGAAGCGGCTGGGATTTTGCGAAGCCTTCGATACCGAATGAATTGATTGCAATAGAGTAGATATGTTTGATCCGTCAGGTCTGCGCAATTCGATTCTATCGCCGACTCGGTATGGAAAATCTTCGTTGAATTGAGCGTGGATCCTTGCAGACGTTTCATTGGCGACGACGACGATGCCGCGACCACGTAATTCAAAGCAGTCGGCAACGGTGCAAAGCATTTTCGGCCTCGAAATTGGTATCACATTGGGAGGAAGCTCAGCGTCTCTTATAGATTTGCGAAATGGTAGAGATGTAACCCTTGGGTCGCTTCGCCGTTTGTGAATTTTCCATTTGAGCAAATTCGACACGACGGTAAGGTTGGCCAGAAAATCGGGACACCCAAACTGGACATTCGAGTTTTGAAAGACGTGCTGACTTGCATTCTGTGAAGTGGATTCACTTATATAGCAAGCCGAAAATCTGGCGTCTTGCGCGAAACACTTGAAACCAGAATTCTGACTATTGGCTCGGTGCAAATAGAACTGCTTCATCGCGAATTGGCGATTCGAAGGTTCCCACGGTTTGGGCAATCGAATCAAGTAGCATCCACGGCAAAGTGCTACGTCTTCGCGAAAGACCCACTGAACGTTGGCATTGACTCCGCGCGTAGAGAGAAATCGTCTGAATGCGTTCTCGGCTTCCTTGAATGATTCAAATCCGAGTTTCACTGCTTGCGATCCGAAAGTGAGTCTATTTCACTCAATGTTATGGGTCAGTTTTCTTCTCTGAATGTGCGGAGCAGTTCTGAAAGATTCTGACAGAGTTTATAGTCCGTATTCATCCCACCGCTTACTGACGAGCGCTTCAACTTCCGGCGACATGTTCAGCAGGTCGGGGAATCCGCGGACGGTGCCTTCGCCTTCGATCTTCTTTGTGGCATCGATGCCGACTTTGGAACCGCTGCCATAGTAGGGCGACGCATGGTCGAGGATGTCGAGCGGGCCGTCTACGATCATCATGTCGCGGCGGGGGTCTACGTTGGCACCGATGTGGAACATGACCTGCTGCTCGTCGTGAACGTCTACGTCCTCATCCACGACTACGATGAATTTGCTGAACATCATCTGACCCGCCCCCCAGATGCTGCTCATTACTTTGCGGGCTTGCATGGGGTAATGCTTGGCGATTTTGACGAATACGAAATTGTGAAACGCGCCGAACATCGGCAAGTGGTAATCGATGATGTCGGGGATCAGTGTTTTCAAAAGCGGAAGGAACACGCGCTCGGTGGCTTTGCCGAGGTAGTAATCTTCTTGCGGTGGCAAGCCGACGATTGTGGTCAGGTAAATCGGGTCGCGTCGATGGGTGATCGCGGTAACTTCAAAGAGCGGATACTTGTCAGCCAGCGAATAAAACCCGGTGTGATCGCCGAACGGTCCTTCCCAAATCGTTTCGTTGGTATCGACCCAACCTTCGATGACGATCTCGGCGTTGGCCGGCACTTCCATCGGAATCGTTTTGCATGGGGCCAGTTCGATACCCTTGCCGTTGAGGAATCCGGCAAACAATAGCTCGCTGACGTCGGGCGGAAGTGGACAGGTAGCTGCATAGGGCAATACGGGTTCGCCGCCGAGTACGATCGCCAATGGCATCTTCGATTCGCCGCGGGCTTTGTAGCGACGGAAGTGTGCGGCACCGTCATGGTGCATGTGCCAATGCATCGCCGCACGTTTTTCACCCATGACCTGCACGCGATACATGCCGACGTTGCGTTCGCCGTTGTCCGGGTTTTTTGTATAGATGCCAGCCAGCGTAATGTAGCGGCCCGTACCCTTCTCGGCGTCGGCAGGCCGACCCGCATAACCGCACTCGCCGTCGCGCGGCCAACATTGAATGATCGGCAGGTCGAACAGATTGGCGTCGTCGGTTTTGACCACCTGTTGGCAGATGCCCGACTTGCCGACCTTCGGTCCGATGCCAGCCAGCTTCGCCAATTCGGGAAGCTTCTTCATCTTGGCCATCAACGTGGTCGGCATTTCCGGTTTGACGAGCGCTTGCACGCGCTCGGCTAGCGTTTCGAAATCCGACACGCCAAGACACTGTCGCATCCGCTCATAGCTGCCGAAGACGTTGATCGCGCAGGGAATGTCCGAACCGTTGACGTTCTCGAAGAGCAACGCGTGTCCGCCGGCACTGCCGTGATACGGATCGGTCGCTGGCGACGCATGTCCGCCGGCGGCTGGCGATTTGGAAACGCGGTCGGCGATCGCCGAGATTTCGAGTATCGGATCGACCGGTGCGGTGATGCGTTTGAGTTGGCCGAGTTTGTCGAGGTGTTCGATAAACGATCGAAGGTCGGTAAAGGCCATGTTGCCGATGCTCCGGAATATGCGGCTGGTTTCAAAGTGTTGGGAATCTAATGGTTCGCGAGCGCGGATGACCGTATCATCCACGCGAATTCGATGATAGTCCACCGTGATGGTTCACGCCAGAAATGTAACGTGTAAGGCGGCTTCGTGTTTCAAAGCGCGATGTTCAGGACATTGTTTGTTGTAGCTCTTGCGACGCTCGGCGTAGGGTGTCGAAAGGGTGATGGTTCGCGCGGTTCGACGCTGACGGTCTTCGTCGCCGCGAGCCTTGCCGATGTGACCCGTGAAATTGGGCGGGAGTTCACCGAAAGCACGGGCGTCGCGGTGGACCTCAGCATCGCGGCGAGCGGTATCCTTCGGCGACAGATCGAAGCCGGCGCTCCCTGCGATTTGTTCATCGCGGCTCACCGGATCGATATGGATTTGCTCGCGAAGAAACAGGGCATCGACGAATCGTCGCGACGGGTGCTGGCCAGCAATCAACTCGTCATCGTCGCCGAACCGGGTTCGAAGCCTTTGGACTCGGCGAAGCGCCTGGTTGAATCGGAGCAGAAGGTGGCCATTGGCGATCCGCGATATGTCCCTGCAGGTCGGTACGCCGAGGAAGCGTTGAAGCAACTCGAGCTTTGGGACTCGTTGGAGGGGCGACTCATCCTTGCGGACAATGTGAGGGTGGCGCTTCAATACGTTGAGTTCGGACAAGCCGATGCGGCGATTGTGTATTCGACGGATGCGATGACGGCGGACTGCGAGGTGGTGTATCGTTTCTCGGCAACGACTACGAAGATCGAATGCCACGCAGCCACGTGTGCGCGTTCATTGAACAAGAAATATGCCAACGCATTCTTGAACGCCTTGGCCGATCGGAAGCACGCGGATATTTGGAATCGCCACGGTTTCTCGCCACCAGAGGACAAGTAATTGCTTGCAGTTCTGAATTCAACCGAATGGATGGCCGTTGCGATCTCGCTGAAGGTTTCGCTCTGTGCGATTGCGATCATTGTCGTTCCGTCGATGCTGCTGGCCACCTGGCTGGCACGCTCGAATTCACGCCTCAAGGCCTGCGTAGAAACGTTGATCGTCGTTCCGCTCGTGCTGCCGCCGGTGATCGTCGGGATCGGACTGCTCGTTGCGATGGGAAGCGTTTCGAGTTCATTAGCGTTCACCTGGTGGGCGGCGGTTATCGCGTCGGGCATCGTCTCGGTGCCGCTGCTCGTCCGCACGCTGCGCGCGGGCATCGAATCGATCGATCCGCGACTGGGCCAGGTCGCCACAACACTCGGGGCATCTCCATTTCGCGTGTGGATGACGATCACGTTGCCGCAATGTTGGCCGGCACTCGTTGGTGGCATCACGCTGGCATGGGCGCGGGCGATCGGTGAATTTGGCGCGACGCTCGTCGTTGCAGGCAATATACAAGGCAAAACACAGACGATACCGCTGGCAATGTATACGCAGTGGCAGGTAGGAGAGCGTGAAGTTCGGTCGCTCGCCGTCGCGTCGGTCCTGATCGCGCTGACGGCAGTATTCGTTTCCGAATGGTTGATACGCAAAGGGCGAAAGAACCGGTCCGATGCTTCGCGTTAAACTCCAAAAACAACTCGAATCATTTGCGCTGCGAACCGACCTTGCGTTGGGCGCACGGGTGACCGGATTGTTTGGTTCATCTGGAAGCGGTAAGACGACACTGCTCAATTGCATCGCCGGTTTGACAAATCCCGATACCGGCATCGTTTGCGTTGGCGACGTCGAATTTTTTGATTCGACAAAACGCATCAACGTCGCGTGTCGCAATCGGCAGATTGGTTATGTGTTTCAAGAAGGCCTGCTCTTCGACCACATGACCGTCCGTCAGAATCTTACTTTTAGCAAACATGAACGAAGCGGGCCGAAGATTGAACAGGTTGTCGATGTCTTGGAGCTTTCGCACCTTCTGGATCGAAGCGCGCGGAATTTGTCAGGTGGAGAAACCCGTCGAGTGGCGATTGGGCGAGCGCTTCTGAGCGCTCCGCGACTGTTGCTTCTCGATGAACCGCTGACTGGTTTGGATCGTCGCATGTCGGGTAAGACGCTCAGTTACATCAGTAGCGTACTCGATGCATTTGACATGCAGACGATTTATGTGTCGCACTCGATCAGCGACATCGTGTACCTGTGCGACGAAGTCATTATGGTGGATCGGGGCGAGGTCGTCGGACAAGGAACGCCGGCTGAACTGCTGGGGGCAATGGTGTCGGCTGACCGCGACCCGCTGCCAACGCTGAAGAACATTTTTCCGCTGACGATTCGCAAGTTGCCCGGTTCCGACTCGACGGTTAGTGGCAAGCTCGGTGATCAAACGCTGGTCATTGCCGGGAACGCACCCGAGGGGGACGTTACCGCGATGGTCTATGCACGCGACGTGATCCTTGCAAACCAGAAACCCATGGGCGTTTCGGCGCGCAACGTCTTGAGCGGGCGCATCGAACGCATCGAAAGCGACGATATCCGATGCGTTTTGACCGTCGATGTGGGCGTGCCATGGATGGTCGAGATCACACGGTCAGCCCAAGATGAATTGCAATTAAAGGATTCGGATGAGGTTTACGCCATCGTCAAGGCATCGGCAATTCAAATTCTGGAGACGACGCCCCGGCCACGCTGACCGCGTCGCAATAGCATCAGCATACCTGCAAGCATCATCGCGCCCGTCGCCGGTTCCGGCACTTCGGTTAAATCAAAAGCCATGTTTTGAAATGACGTGGTTGAATTCGCGCTGCCTTCACCAATGATATCGACATCTGAAGTTGCTTTGAATTCGAGATGGTAATCTCCCGGCTCCAGAACGCCGGAAAGATCGACAGGCCCGGGACCGGTGGCCTCTTTTATGACATGATTTGAATCGCCAATACTCGCGAATGCCTCTGAATTTGCAATAGAAGACGCACCGTCAGACTCGTGTTCTTCCGTCAGCGTTCCAGTGATTGAATAAGCGTGAGGCGTGTCTATAAAAAAGAAAATACTGACATGTGTCTCTCCATATCCTGAAGCGTCAGCCTCATCCATTTGTCCACTGGCTTCTGCAATGGCGCGACCGGTTGCGTAAAATGCGTCAAACAAAAGAGGAGGTCCAGAACGCCCAGCAAAGGAGTAGTTCGACGCTTGGCTGGCGAGTCCGCTGACTCGGGCGTTGGCTACGTTTGTACTGACCATACCTGAAATGGTCGAACCAACGAACGCTTCCCGAGGATTTTTCGCTGTATCACTTTCTGCCGGATTAAGACTTCCACCCGAGTCACTGACTGAGACGTTGTAAGACGTTCTTCGAAGGTCAACGATCAACTGCGCCGATGCGTGGGCATTTTGCTGGACGATTCCGACAAGTAAGAACGCTGCGCAGACGCGCACTTTCACTTTGGACATAATGATTCCTCTTCTCTCCCAATTTTTCTGCAGGAAGACCGCGAGTTGGTGTGGGGGCTCTCTCTCGGTCTCCATTGCCGTCGATCAGAATCGGCGACATCTCTCTGCGTTCCATATTAGCGATTTGGTGACGGTCATTCAAACTGCCGGATCGCCGAATTCGCCCTGAAAACAGTCCCAATCAAGGTATTCGAGATCGACCTAACGTCTTTGTGCTACGTACTTTCCGGTCGATATCGGACGTCATCCGGTGCGTTTAGTCTGGGGCGGTGAGTCGCTGTTGTACCGATTTCGTCCGGCTAGGGCTACACTGATTGGCATGTCACGAGATTGGCCAGTCATCTACCGCGCGTTCGACATCGCAGAAGCCGACATCGTGGTAAATTGGTTGTCAGATCGCGGGATAGATGCCGCTGTCAAAGATCGGTTCGCCGCGGGTACTTTTGAAGTTCCGCAGATCGTCGCGCCGTATGGCATCGAGGTTTGCACAATGAATCCATCGCAAACCGATGACGCTAAAAACGCCCTCGCCGAATTCTTGAAAAATCGAGAGATGCAAGTCAATGCAAGATCGGCTGAACCCATCGTCGCCGAATGCGAAGAATGCGGAAAGTCGTCAACCTATTTGGGCAACGTTCGCGGGCGCGTCGAGAATTGCAAACATTGCGACGCCTACATCGATGTACCCAATTGATTTCCGCCGAATCGATTTCTGCACCGTTGCCAAAACAACCGGCGCACGCGATCATGAAATCTTCGCGGTCAGCAGCGTTCGATCGTCGTCGGCGGGTCTGCCTCTTGCAAAATCGTCAACCGCACCCAATACGGATTTGATGAGACCGCTTGCGAAGAGATTGCAGTCGCCAATCGCCGCGTCGAGTCGGGCGAGTCCGAAGAGTTGGCCTTCGGCGTTCATCGCTTCGGTGATCCCGTCGGTGTAAAATATGATTTGATCGCCCGGCTGAAACGTCTCGCGGGCTGGCTCGTAGTCTTCACTTTCTTCGATGCCCAGCGGCAGTCCGCCAGTCGCATCGAGTGAGAATACCGATCCATCGGCGCAGCGTTTCACGCGCGGGGGGTTGTGACCGGCGCAAGCGTAATCGAGGACGCGCGTGTCGGGATCGTAGACGCCGTAGAACGCGGTGACGAACGTCGACCCGCTGGCTGTATAGGCTTTGCACAAGCGTTCGTTGACATACCGCAGCATTTTCGCCGGGCAGCAGGGCGGGTTGGGGAATGAGTGGGCGATGCTGTGGGTGACGGCCATCATGACCGCTGCCGGCGTTCCGTGCCCGCTGACGTCTGCAATCAGGATGCCCCATTTGTTGTTCGGGAGCTTGAAGAAATCGTAGTAATCGCCGCCCGCTCGCCGCGACGTTTCGTAGTGGGCGGCTAGCTCCATCGTGGAAATCTGCGGTAGTTCATCGGGCAGCAACGAACGCTGCATGTTGGCGATGGCGATGAGTTCCTGATCGACTTCGTGATATGCGTCGTCGAGCTGTCGCGAAAGCACCAAGTTGTGTGTCGCTCGCCCAAACAAATTGCTTGACAATACCAGGTCCGGAAAGTCTTCGACGCGGAACGCATTTGAATCCTTGCGCATGAGCAGGACCATGTTTAGTGCCACACCGTTGTCATAATTCGGCAGGGCGATGAGCGAGCGTGCATCGCGCAAATATGGATATGCCGGATCATTCTGCTCGACACGAAAGTCACCAAATATCTTAGGCTGATCGCCATAAATCAATTCGCTCAGGATGCCGTTTTCAATGATGGGCAGTCGATCTTTCTGCTGCCACGGATTGACCTCGTCGTTCCACGTGCTGTCGCGTGTGATGCGCAGTTTGGGTTTGTCCATATCGCGCCGACTTAACGCGATCATCCGATCGGTCGGCAACATGCTTCGCATGCGTTGGCCGTAGTTCTTGACCATTTCCTGCGGGTCGGTGTGGGTACTCATATCGCGCACGGTATCAACAACATGAGACAGGTGCGCCTGCCAATCGGAACGTATATCACTTGTGCTGACTGCGCTCATCTGAATCCCCGTTAGTCGATTCTTAACTGAACCCTGCGTCGATGCCAAATGGTGGCACTATTCGTGTGTCACGATCTGGCATTATTAAGTTGCTGCACCAGCCGGATGAATCGAAGGTCTGTCCCACTTCCGGTTAAGGAAGGATATGAGGCATGGATGTGTTGGGCGAATCGCAAGAATAACGTTCTAATTGGCGTCAAACCTACTAGAAATGGTTGGTCAGGTGACGACGCATACGCCAGGTGGCGTAAGTCATCGCAAAGTTTGAATTGGGCAGTTGTGAGATTCAAAAAAGAATCGAGCCTAAATCAAGCATACGCAATGAGTTAGAAATCTTATTGGAAATTCCGATTGACGACCCGATTATCTTGTTGTACTGTCACAAATGCCCCCTACATATGGTGTAGTGGCTGTGAATTTCTGGTTTTTCGGGCTTAGATGTTAACGACTCGATGACCAGCAGCGGGGGGTGCTGTCGCTTTGTTTGGCACTGATTTCATTTTACGCGGAAGGTCGCTCCGGTCGTCCGCATTTGAGTCATTTGAACAATACATAGCGTTTCTCAGAGAGCATTGTCAGGCGGATAGCCCCGCCGGTGTTGGTGCCTTTGTGTACTCACGCCGGTGGAGACGCGGAGTTATTGATGTCACAGGCAATCACGGATCGGGTAGCGAGTGCCAAGGATGGCGCTGGTTTGAGTCCTTCAGTCGAGCGAAGTTCTGTCGAGCAGGGTTCAGCCAAGCCCAACTTAGCCGCAGAGCAAAACGCTCTCGGCTTTGGGCAGGCGAACGCATCGGTGGGAACCGCAGGCGATTGCACCGCAAGCGATAGTTGCCCTGTTAGCGACAATGCGCTGAACGTGTTGCGTGCCAGGTACCTGATCAAAGGCGAAGACGGGCAATGCACCGAATCGCCGGCTGATCTGTTCCGCCGCGTCGCCAAGACCGTGTCAGGCCCCGAAATGCTTTACAACCGGGACTCAAGAAACCGCAGCGAGTGGGAGGATCGTTTCTACTCATTGATGGCCTCGGGCAAGTTCATGCCCAACAGCCCCACCTTGATGAATGCTGGGCGCGAGATGGGCATGCTGAGTGCCTGCTTCGTGCTTCCGGTGCGGGACAGCATCAATGAGATTTTCGATTCGATCAAACACACCGCTCTGATCCAGAAAGCCGGTGGAGGCACCGGCTTTGCCTTTGACGAACTGCGTCCCACCGGCGACTTTATTAAAAGTTCCGGCGGTCGAACCAGCGGTCCGATCAGTTTCTGGCGTGCCTTCAGCGAAGCCACCAACGCGATTCAGCAAGGTGCCTTCCGCCGCGGGGCGAACATGGGGATGATGTACATCGATCACCCCGATATCCTCAAGTTCCTCCACGCCAAAGAAAACCTCAACCAGTTCACGAATTACAACATCTCGGTGAAGGTCACCGATGCGTGGATGGAAGCCTATCGAGCCGCTCCGGACGCGCCGCACGTTGTTCGCAACCCGCGCACCGACAAAACGTATTATCTGCCGAAGGGTGCGAAGATTTGGGAATACGATCTGACGAGTTTGCCTTCGACTGAGAGTGTCAGCGGCGAAAAAGTATCGGGCGAAGAGTTCTATACCCGCCGCGACATCTGGGACATCATCGTCAAAAACGCCTGGAAGACGGGCGAGCCCGGCGTCATCTACATCGATCGGATCAACAACGATAACCCCACACCGCATGTCGGTCGGATGGAAGCGACCAACCCGTGCGGAGAGCAGCCGCTTCTGCCCTATGAAGCCTGCAACCTCGGCAGCGTGAACGTCGCCCGGTTCGTTGACAACCCATGCACCCCGCAGGCCAAAGTCAACTGGAGCTCTCTTCGCACAACGATCCATGAATCGACGCGCTTCCTCGACAACGTGATCGACGCCAACAACTACCCGCTGCCCGAGATCGACGCTATTTGCAAAGGCAACCGCAAGATCGGTCTGGGCGTCATGGGTTTTGCCGACGCACTGTTTAAATTGGGCGTCCGCTACGACAGCGACGAAGGCGTCGAGTGGGGCGAGCGCTTCATGAAGTTCCTCAACGATGAAGCTCACGCATACAGCGAAAAACTCGCACGCCAGCGCGGCTGCTTCCCGAATTGGAAGGGCAGCACCTGGGAAACGAAGCACCAGCGACCCATGCGCAATGCGTGCAGCACGACTGTCGCACCAACGGGAACCATCAGCATCATCGCCGACTGCTCATGCGGAATCGAACCGCTTTTCAGTCTCGTGTTCTATCGCAACGTCCTCAAGGGACAAGCCGAAGGCCGCGTGCCGATGATTGAAGTCAGCAAGATTTTCAAAAGCGTGATACAAGAGCGAGGGTTATTCAACTCGGATGTGCTGGACAAGATCGCCAAGGAAGGCACCCTCGCTCACATTTCGGAAATGCCCGAAGACCTCAAACACGTTTTCGTCTGTGCCCACGACATCAAGCCGGAATGGCACGTCAAAATGCAAGCGGCTTTCCAGCGTCATTGCGACGCGAGCATTTCGAAGACGATCAATTTCCCAGAATCGGCAAGTGTGGAAGACGTCGAAACCATCTACCGTTTAAGCTACGACCTCGACTGCAAAGGCGTCACTGTTTATCGCGACGGTTGTCGCAACTCGCAGCCGATGGCCCTCAAAGACAGCGGCAAGAAGAAAGAGGACGTGAAGGCTGAGGCGGCAAAGACCCAAGAAAAATCAACCAATGGAACCAACGGAAGTTCGACGCCGGTTGTCGATAGCAGCCTCTCCGGTGCCAAGGTAGACGAAACCGTCGAGCAGGCATTGAAAGTTCCGTATCAGAAACCCGTTGAACACCCACGCATGGAACCGCGCACCTTACCGGAAATCCTAAGCAGTGTGCGCATCCGTCAGATGACACCATTCGGCAACATGCACGTGCAGATCACCGTCGATCCCAAGACCGAGCATGAAATGGAAGTCTTCGCCCAACTCGGAAAGGGCGGCGACTTGGCCAACAGCGACCTCGAAGCCATCTGCCGGATGGTGAGCTTGTGGCTTCGCGCTGGCGGTAACCTTCGTCATGTGGTGCAGCAACTCAAAGGCATCGGTTCAAGCCTTCAGGTCAGCACCAAGGAAGGCAAAATCATGAGCCTCGGCGATGGGTTGGCGAGGGCGTTGACCAAGTACCAACGCGCCAAGACACACTTCGGTTTGCATCGATTGCTGCTCGGTCAGTTTGACCTAGAGGAGTTGGATCGCGTCCGTCGCGGTTTGGCAACCACGCCAGCCGCCAAGCCAGTCCCGAAACAATCGAAGGGTTCAAACCCGGCCAATCGAATCAATGGCTTGAACGGCGGGGGCTCGACGGAAAGTAAACACGGTGATTCCGCGTTGGCCAACGACATTCACAACCAAGATACACCAACAGTGGTTGCGACGGCACCGATGACCGTTGCGACTGGACCGATGAAAGTTGCGGCGCAGGTAGTTCAGACTGCGAACCCGATCAGCGAAGTTCGCACCCAGCAGGAGCAATTCAAAGTCCTCTGCCCCGAGTGTCAGGGACCGCTGAACTACACTGAAGGTTGCTGCATGTGTCACGGCTGCGGGTATGCTCAGTGCTAGCGACCGATGCACCTTTGAATTGAATCGCAAAACGTAAATCAACAAATCTTGCCTCCTGCTTCGAAGCCATCGGCGCAGGTGGCAAGCTTTTTTTGACACCGATACCCGGGATCGATCGATGACGGGCGAGGTTCGATAGGCTTGTTAAGACCCGATGTCTAATTCGCCCAAAGCCATTATCGAAAGCACGATCACCGAATGGGGAAAAGACCCGGGAATCGGGAGCCTGGGTTCTACGCACCGCCCAAATTGACCCAACCAGGGTCGAATTCCTTGAAAATAGACACGAATTTACCGTTTTTTTCGCGCCCTATGCCATTTTTAAGCGTAGTAAAGGTGGCAGGATGTTAAGTATCTGTCGATAAAGAGTTAGGAGTCGACTTTGCCCGCGGGTGGAAATGCCGGGCGGGTCGAAGCCTGGCTTGGCGAGCCGATCCTGCGAAAGATTGGTTCGGTGAAGTACGAATAAATATATATACCGGAGGGTATGTGCGGCACGACAAGGCGAAGTGCGACGAGCAAACGTCAAATGACGCCAAGAATTCCAGTCGTCGAAACGATATGCCGCCAATCATTGATGTACCCGGCTTCTTTCCCCTCCGGAAAGCACCGTTAAGCCTAGTGCTTGCGGTGCTTTCTTCTTGCGCATAAACCCTCGGTTGGACCATCCCACCCATATTCGATCCGCGTAGTCTCAACCAAGGCAAACGCGATCGAATCGCCGGAACCGAATGCCACGTTGTCGCCGACCGATCGCCAAGCGACGCTCATGCAAGCTGCACTTGCCCCAGTGACGCAATAGACTCGGGTAGGCCACGCATGCGATGCCAGCGAAAGGTTCGTTCGTGTCGAAGTCCTTCGATACGCTTGAATCATTCAGCTCGGTTCGATGCTCTGGTGGTTCGAATCAATCATGCGAAAACGTCAGTGGTCCATCTTTGGTTCGGCGATCATTTCGGTGGGGGCATTGCCTTTCGTTTTCTATTTTGTCATCGCGGTGGTGGGGCCGCTCGTTGAGTACGGATTCAAGAGCATCGGGTTTCAAGGCGTCTTGCTTACCTTGTTCACCATCGTTGTCGCAGTGCTGACATCGTTCGTTTGTTCGGCGATCATATCGTTTTCCATCTACGTGTTCTGCCGCTGGACCAACGTTTCTGAAGTCGGGAACTGTCCACACTGCAGATGCGACCTGGCTGGAAACGTCCTGCCCATCTGCCCGGAATGCGGTGTGAAGATATGATTCGCAGAGTTTTCCTCGTCATCCTGTCGACATTGACCATCGCGGCCGTGGTTGCGTTTGTGTTGAGCTATACGGTTCAGAGCAAACTTGAAACTCTGACTCAACCTCAATTTGACCTTCCATTTGACACATATGATGACTTGGCGCTTGCAATGACAATTTCAGCCAGGGTACCTCAGACAGTTGGACCGCCGGGCTCCAAAGTCGATGGGCTTTTGATTCGGCTTTGGAAGAAAGAAAGCGGTTCTCGCGCATACCTTCACGCACACAATGGTACGCTTGAGATGATGCACCTGGTTCCAATGAGTATGCCTCAGAATACACCTCCGCCGCGCACAAGAGGGTGGTTTGGTTTCGAGTTTGTGAAACTCTGCGTGGTGCCACCATTTCTCCAACCGGTTCGACCTTCAACGCCGGCAGGCGAGCAATTTCTGGCGGAGTGTTTTTGTAACGCCACGATTGTAGCGCTCCCTCTGTGGTCTATTGTGTTGATAGGTGGGGCATATCCATTCGCCGTGCTGATCATCGCACCGATCCGCAGACATCGCCGGCGCAAACGCAACGAGTGCGTCCAATGCGGATACAGCCTGACGGGATTGACAGAACCGAGATGCCCGGAATGCGGTAGTCAGGTAGGGTCCGCTGTACGGACCGGTTGTTAGAATTGCTGTTTGATACAGTCCGCACAGCGGACCCTACGTCCAGAATGGCCGGAAGGCTTGGGCGGTGGCGATGCAGGCTATGGTGGCTGCTATCATTACTTTGAACATGCTGCCTAGCGTGCGGCCGACGGCAGTGTAGATGCCTGATTTTGTGCCTTCGCCCCAGCGTTTGCCGACTTGGAGTTCGGCGATGAGGGCACCGGCGAAGCAGCCGACTGCGGCTCCTATGATGGTGCCGAAGACCGGGACGGGGATCGATAGAAAAATTGCGCCGATCATGCCGCCGGCTAACCCGTACCAGGCGGCGCGCTTGCTTGCACCGCTTCGTTTGGCCAGTACCGCACCACCCATCGTTTCGACGATTTCACCGACGACGGCTAGCCCTAGCATCACGCCCAGACCTATCAGTCCGATACGCGACCAGTTGTAATACCATGCGTACAACGTCGCGGCGCACAGAATCGTCCATGTGCCCGGGAGTTGCAGCAGCGACAATGCCACCGCTGCAAAGCAGATCGCAGCGAGAATGACGACGAGTGCGATGTCGATGATCGTGTCCAGCACGTATCCCGCCTGCTCAAGGTTTTGCCGATCCCTGGTCGGCATGAATTGTACATGTAGGATCCGCTGTGCGGACCGGTCGTTCAATAATTAGATTAAATGGTCCGCACAGCGGACCCTACTCAACTGTTCGTACTCGCGGCGATTATATTCGCACTGTTACGACGCGGCTACGAGCTTTTCGGCCGCCTCGGCGCTGGCTGCGCTGAAGGCGTTGGCGAAGTGGTCGAGGGCATGCTGGAATTGCTGGGTGGCCCATGACCTGTTGGCGTCGGCGAGTGGCGTGCTTGTTTTGAGCGGTGCGACTTCGTCCGGACCGGGTACGCTGACTTCGGTGGTGACTTCGACCGAATCCATGCCGGCAAGCCGAAACGCGATGATCGCATACCCGTTTTCAGTCAGGGCGAACTTGAAGAAGTATGTGCCCGGTTCCGATGCTGGTGATGTGCATTCAAAACCGTTTTTTGTCGCGAATTCGGAGAAGTCTTCGTTGACCGGTTCAATGTGTTCTGTGGCGATATCATCGAAGGTTCTGCGCCAGTGCTTGCGTGCGGATTCGAGTTTGGTGACGAACGATCGCTGCCAGTTGTTCATGGGTCGTGACGCTCCTTTTAGATGTGGACATGGATGCCGAATGCGTGCGGTTCGATTCCGCGGCTGAACGCAATGTAGAGGCTACGATATATTTTTCGGTGTGCGGTTTTTTGAAGTCGGCGAATTGCAAATGCGGGTGAATCACCCGTTTCGGTGGCACCGATAAAGCAACTCGCGGCGTCACATACACAGGCGCGATTTTTATCGCGACGGCAAGAACACCGCGAGCGCGATGAGCAGCAGACCAAGCGAAATGTTGATGACGCCTTTGATGTATTTGGGCTCGACTTCGATCAAGTCGCGCGCCCATTCCGGTACCCGTTTGCTGCGAAATATTTGCAGTCCGCATCCAATGGCCATCAGTGCGAAGCCGACACCGATAACGCGGCCCAATCCGTCTGCCCAGGCGATTAACCAGAAGAACAGAATAAAGAAAGCACTGGCTCCCCCCACATAAGGGCCGAAATCAATCAGGTCATTGAGGTCTTCGGTTTGCCTAAGGTCGTGATAAACCTTCCTGGCGTTGCGCTGCACGTCGAGCCAATAGATATTCACGCCGCATTCCGGGCAGTTTTGGCTGCTGATTCCGGTCAGGTTGTATTCGCACTTGGTACAGACGGGCGGAAGCTTCTCATTCCAGTCCCGACCGAGGTAACCTTGGTTCATGTGAACCCAACCCTGTTTTCGATGACGACTGACCACAGGACACTTTTGCCCCAAGACGCTTTAACCCCACGACCATGCAAAGCGTTTCTTGAAGTGGTGATAGTACAACCCGATACACTGCATCGCCACGACGAGGCAATAGACATTGGCAATCCAGAGGATCGTCGCGATCGCCCATTTATTGGCACCCAATTTCACAGCCGCCGAATCGAGCGAAAATTGCAACGCCGCCGTGAATCCAAAAGCCGCGGTTAGTACCAGGCATGTGACCAGGTAGGGGACAAACGTCCGGGCGATGGTCAGGAGAATCTGACCGGGCCGGGCAAAACAACTGATGCCACCGAGGGCGATGACGAGGACGGTGATCGGCCAGAAGAATACACCGATGCCAATGGTGAGCGCCAACCCGGTTTCCGTAGCGCTGGAGATGCCGACAGCAAACAGGTAAACGATCGTCGGCAGGGCGACGATGGCCGAGGTGGCCAGAAGGTTAATCGCGGGAGCGATGGTATCATCCCAGAGATCCCCGCTCAGGCCAATATCAGGCAGATCGTTTTCACCGCTGGCTGCATTGACGACAGTATTGAAGAAGAACGCCGCAAGCAATCCTTTGAATAGGGTGCCAATGATGAACATGATGAGCAAGTAGCTGAACATGTCTACAACAGCATTGATCGCCGCGAGGATCGCCACGAAAATGAATGTGATCAGATTCCCCGCATCGGCGATGAACAATGACGCTCGGGCACAATCCTTGAAATATTCGCCGATGCCGCCCACCGGTGCCAATTCGTTTTCAAGAGACGTGTTCACGTCGTCAATATCGCGGGGCGTTGTCTGCCTCCCAGTCGATCGATTGTAACCGCATCGTACGCAAAGGACCGCCGACGTCGCCATCGGCACTGCGCAGTGTTCGCAATGGGATGAATTGTTCGAGTGAACCGCTTGCATTGACTGTTCGTCGTCCACGAACGTGAAAATATCGCTGTCGGTTTTCGATTGTGCAGGGTCTTCGGGTGGCGGAACGGTGAATGCTGTATTGCACTTAGGGCAAGCAAGTCGTCGGCCATACTGCTCGGGCGAAATCTTGATGCGTTGCTTGCATTGGCATTGAACGTGCGCCATGGACAATCTACCCCATCAGAAACTCGTTGCGCGCTGGGTGATCTGAGTACCCTATCTTGAACTCTAGTCTTGATGCTTTCATTGGCGCGGGAACGGCACGCGATTTCACGGTTACAGGATAAGACTTCAGGGATTACCGTGTCCGTTAGAATTGCAGTCTCAATTTGGAATCGGCACAACAATATCTTCGGATTGGCTATTGGCTATGGGAATTTTATCGCTTGGAGAAACTGAATGAATTCGAGCAACCCGAAGGAATGCAAGCGAGCGAGGCCTGACCGGCTCAGGTCGGGGTTCACCAGCCAGACCACGCGACAACTCGCTTTGATTTCTCAGGGATTACCTGGTTTCGCAAGAATCGCGTTCAGTTCGGTAACATGCGCTTTCAAGGGAGATAGATTCCCCAAGAACAGAATAGCGAATGCACTGAACGGCCAAGTACGACCTGAGCGAACTTCAAGAAACGGTTCGTGAACCAAATCGCGGTTTTGTCCCGTCGCGTCGAGGCTTCTTTGACGCCGTTACAGCAAGACGGTATCCCAAAAAGATGGCAACGAAATGTTTCTTTGCCCGCTGTAATATCATCGACGCAACAATATGAATTGTCATTGCCTGGAATTGTGACATTGTGCCAACCGTATGGCACTCACGTGAACGAGATGACTGGAGTGCTGTCTTTCAGTGCCGTTTTGTTAATTTAGGGTTGGGGAGTTTGCGCAAGTCTTGAACTGATTTGGTCGGACAGCCGTCTCAACTCTTTTTTACTTTAAGGAGTTTCAGTGCGTCCTTTTCTGTTTCCTTAAATATGAACAGTTTTTCGAGTCGCGTGATTTTGAAAATCTTGCGCACTTCCGGCTGAGTTCCGATGAGGACGAGCTTGCCTTTGATCTTCTTGATGTTTTCGTTCACAGGAATGAGTACGCCGAGTGCGGCGGAACTGAGTTGTCGGACTTTGCTCATGTCGAGAATCATTCGCCGGCAGGCCTTCTTGTCGACCATGTGAAACAACTCTTCGCGGATGCTGTCGATTTGCTGGGTGTTCACGATCGATGACTCGGTGAAACTGACGAGGGACACATCTTCGATATGTTCCACGAGCAGACGAGATGCTTGCGGCATGGCGACTCCCCAATTTGATTTTGGCCAAACGTCTCTGGCCAAATGTTTCCGGCCAATCGATCCTTGGCTCGAACGATTTTGGCCACATGAATTCTGGACTGATTTGGTGATCGAGGGTTGCCTCGATCTGACGCGCTCGGAAGGTAGTCCAAATCGGGGCATTCGGCGAGGGGAAAGAACTGTAAAATCGGGCCTTTGATCGCATTACGGGCGATTTTAGTAGCTGGCGGGATTGATGCTTGCCACTGGCAATTGCTGCGAGTACGCCGGAAGGGAGCATCCATCGCGTCACAAATCTTCAATCCAGCGGCCGAGATGAACTATTACGATCGTGTTGCTGGCCTTGACGATAATCGGGCGTTTTGTACGATGCGGGGCTCTGTCGTAGCAGTTGGATTTTGACTGGGATTTTGTTTGGATTGATGCAGATATGCCCACAGGACGCGCTCCTTCATACATGGCCCGCAAGGAAACTTTTCACCCCGATTGGCACCATGTCGATGCCACAGATCAGGTGTTGGGGCGACTGGCGGTTAAGATTGCAACGGTGTTGATGGGAAAGCACAAACCCACCTATACCCCGCACGTGGACACCGGTGATTTCGTCGTGGTGACCAATTGCGATAAGGTCAAATTGACGGGGGCCAACAAACTCGCGTCGATGCACTACGACCGCTACACCTATTACATTGGTGGCTTCAAGTCGGATAGCGGTGAAGTCGTGATGGAAAAGCACCCTGACCGCATCCTTCGTTTTGCCGTCAAGCGCATGCTTCCTAAGAACGCGCTTGGCCGGCACATGTTGGACAAACTCAAGATTTACGCGGGTGACACCCATCCGCACACCGCCCAGCAGCCGAAAGAGTGGGCGTATTAAGAGTGGGCAGACGAGACGAATCGTTTTGCCTTATTGAGGATGCGGTTCTAACGACCGTGTCAGTTTGGATCTGATTGGAGAAGAAGTTCGTGGCCGATTCACCTACACCCCAAGACTCTAACGCGCAAGACGCAACAGCTCAAGACTCTTCTTCGGAAGAATCCGTTGCGGTGGCAGTTGCTGAAAAACCCACCGTCTCGTCGCTGACCCATGAGTGGACGGAACCCAAGCCCAAAGCCGGCGGATATCACTGGGGAACGGGTCGTCGCAAAAGCTCGATCGCCCGCGTGCGTATCAAGCAGGGCACCGGCAAGTTTGTTATCAACGGCCGCGAAGTCGAGAAGTACTTCCATCTGGAACGAGATCGCAACACCATCGTCGGCCCGCTCGACGCCACCGATACCCGCAAGCGCGTTGATGTGTTTGTCAATGCGACTGGCGGCGGAACCACGGGCCAAGCCGGCGCAATCGTTCTTGGTATTGCCCGCGCCTTGAAGGAAGCCAGCAAAGACTACGAAGCATTGCTTCGCGATGGCAAATTCCTCACGCGAGATGGTCGTCGCGTCGAACGTAAGAAGTACGGTCGCCGTGGTGCTCGTCGAAGCTTCCAGTTCTCGAAGCGTTAGTCGCTGCCCCGTCATTGGCGAGTCGAGTTCGCCGACAAGT
This sequence comes from Alphaproteobacteria bacterium, assembly GCA_028285105.1. Lineage (GTDB taxonomy): Bacteria > Planctomycetota > Phycisphaerae > UBA1845 > UBA1845 > UBA1845. The sequence continues at coordinate 304,594 of JANQQE010000024.1, read as the reverse complement.
TCAGACACATACAGCCCGTCATCTGGCGGGCTTTTTTGTTTTTACATTGCGTCCGGTAGGTCGATAGACATAACTTGAAATGGCATTCTGCATGACGAACTGTTTTGGCAAACCGGAGGAAATGTCTTGTACGCCCGACGAGTGAACAGTACACAATTGCGAGAGAAGTTTCAGATTCGGCGCAATGGATTTACCTTGGTGGAACTGCTCGTCGTCGTTTCAATCATTGCACTGCTCATCTCGATCCTGTTGCCATCCTTATCTCGCGCCCGAAAGCAGGCAAAGAGTTTGTTGTGCCTGTCGAATCAGCGGCAACTCGCGCAGGGCTGGCACATGTACGCGAACGATAACAACGATATTGCGTTGCCGGGTCGATTTGCGAAACTTTCAGGCGGTACGAGCAATCCAGCCAACTGGTTCGATGTCGGCAATGGAAAGAAATATCGGCCAAGATGGGTCGCGACGATGGGTAAACAGGTTGGTATTTTTGCATTCAACCAGCCGAGTACCACCGACGATCGGCAGGATTACGACAGCAAGGTATACGCATGCCCAGCCGTTCCAAAATGGATCGACGAGCGCAACTATGCCTACGGTTACAATCATCAGTTTTTGGGCAACGGCCGAAAGACCGAAGGCCGGTTTCATAATTTTCCCGTGAACCTGACGAAGATTCGCAGCCTCGCCGGGACAGTTCTGGGAGCAGATTGTCTCGGAACGGCGGCTGGCGTCGCCCAGCACGAACGCAAACCTTACGACAACTCCGGAACCGATTATGCAGAGAAGGGCAATCACGGTTGGACGCTCGATCCGCCTCGGCTGACGGATATGTCCGATCGGGGAACAGGCGACGATGACTCGCCAAGGACGGCAGTCGATCCGCGCCATCAAGAGCGAGCCAACGTCGTATTCTGTGATGGACACGCGGAAACGATGACGCCTCAGCGACTCGGGTATCGTTATCGAGAAGACGGTGCCGCGATCGATTTGGAAACCGTCGAGGATATGCCGAACAACAGTCTATTCAGCGGCAACGGCCGCGACGACGATCCACCGGTTCTGCCGCAGTTTCTCAATCAAGGTGGTCCGGCATAACGAATTCCCCTCGGGCGATACCGAATTGGCATGCACCCAGGGGAATTCGCAGGGTAAGTGTTTTGTTTGCTGTCGAGTGAGCGGAACAGTTATCGCGCGAATCTGCGATATTTTTTGGTTCCGCATAGACCGAACGAGATCAGCATCATCGAGGTCAACGTAGCAACACCGCAACCCATCGGAGCCGGATTCGACGAACCGCCACCGTTACCTCCGGAGTCATTTGCGCCGTTGTCTCCTGATTCGCTATTGCCGGATCCGCTTCCACCGTTTGACGAAGCTCCGCCGTCATCGACATCGCCCAGCGCTTCTTCGCTGACGCCTTCGGGAAGTGGAATTGTCGCGATGAACGCGACTTCGACGCCGTCGGGATTGACTGCGCTACCCACGATGATTCGGCCATCTCCCGATACGTCTTCGGCGATCGCGATCCGCCAATCGGTCAGATCGATTCCGTAGTCGTTGACGAGGATGTCTTTGATGGAACGCATGCCGTCGGCATCGGTATAGCGAAACGCGGTGAATCCCTCTTCGGTCGTTCCGCGACCGACAATGACGGCACCATGTGCCGATGCCGCGTTGGCTACGCTGTTATACGATCCGCCTTCGAGATCGCCGAGTCCGACCATGCCCTCGTCTTCAGTCCACATGAATGCTTCGCGCGACGATTCTTCGGCAGGGTCGCCTTCAGATTGACCGTCTCCGACCACGACGGTGCCATCGTCAGACACGCCATGCGCAATGCTTTCATATTCGCCGCCCGGCAGATCCCCTAGTCCGACCATGCCGTCCGTTGCCGTCCAGCGAAACGCTTCCTCGCCTTCCGCAGAGGTTCCGCGCCCCACGATGACACTGCCGTCGGCTGAAATGGCCTCGGCGCGGGATGCAGTCGCTCCTCCGTCAAGATCGCCTAATCCTTCTAACCCACCCGATTGTGTCCATCGAAACGCCTGAGCAGTGCTAAATGCAAATCCGCTTTCGCCGACCACGACAGCACCGCGGTAAGATGCGTCCAGCGCAACACTTTGTTCACCAATATTAAGAACGCCCAGTCCGACGATACCGTCCGATTGCGTCCAGTAGAATCCCTGTGTCCCGATACTCGATGTTGCGTTTCCCACGACCAGCGTACCGTCGCCTGAAACGCCGTTGGAGAAACTGGCAGTCGTACCCGATGTACGGCCCAGAAAACCCAGGGGCGTCATGCCGTCCGATGACGTCCATCGAAACGCTTCTTCGTCGAGCGTCGGTGAGTTTTCGGATGCTGCGTGGCCGACAACGACCATCCCGTCGGAGGACATGCCGTTGGCGTCGCTGGCGAACGTGGCTCCTGACGAGATTTCGCCGCCGGGCAATAGATTGGTCAGGGTTTCAAACGATGCCTCGACATCGCCTGCGATAGCCGATGAAGCACAACGGATAAAACCAATAGCCAGTGTGGCCACGACGGCATTCGGAATGCGCTTGGCGTGCAATTTCAGCTCCTTTTTGATGAATTTGATCATGGGCCCGGACTCACCGAATGCTTGTCAGCCTACCGCCAGATTCTGAAAGAATCTCGAAAAATCATTTGAGTTGGCATGTGACCTGAAATACAAAAGCCCGATTCGATGCCTGGAGTGGGCATCGAATCGGGCTGTATGAGTGTAGATTCGGACTCCTAATTCAACGTGTTGTGTGATTCTTGCGTCTGCGTTCCATGCGTTACGCAACGGCGCGACGGCGACGTCGATCGAACTTCAAACCACCGAAGCCAAGCATCATCAGCATCAATGTGGCCATTCCCCCCGCACCGCAGCCGACACCCGCAGCACAGCCATCCTGCTCGCCATCGTCATCTGGTTCGGGATCGACCAGTGCGCAGCCGACCGAGTTGACCTCGAAACCTTCCGGCGTCAACGAACACTCGTCGATCGAATCGGGCACGCCGTCACCGTCGCTGTCGGGGTCTTCGGGCGTGTCGTTGTCGTCACCATCGCCCGGGTCAACGGGCGGTTGGCCGTTCGTGTCCATGTCATCGTCGTCACCGGGACCGGGCTGAGGATCGGGATCGGGATCGCCGTCATCGAGCTGCGAATCCGAACAGCCGTCGGCATCAGCCGGTTCGTCGGTTGGCGTGTTGGGACAGGTGTCGACATCGTTGGTTACGCCGTCACCATCGGAATCGAGTTGCGACTGAGCGCAACCGGCCGCGTTGACCGCTTGGCCGGCAGGCGTATCGGCGCAAATGTCGGCATCGTTGAAGACGCCATCTGCATCATCGTCAAGCTGCGAGTCGGCGCAACCGTTTTCGTCGACGCTGTCACCGATCGTTGTGTCGGGGCAGTCATCGCTTCCATCGGGCACACCGTCGCTGTCTCCATCTGATGGCGCTCCACCGCCACCGCCTCCGCCATTTGCTTCACAGGCATCTGTGGCTTCGTTACAGCTTTCACCTGGATTGCACGGATTGCCCGGCGATTCACAGACACCGGCATTGCATGCTTCGACACCGTTGCAGAATAATCCGTCATCGCAGTCGGCAGGTGTGGTGCAACCTTCGCAATCATCGGGCACACCGTTGGAGTTGGCGTCGTCAGCCGTTCCGCCGGCAATGTCGTCGAGGTCGCCGATTCCGTTGGTGTTGCAGTCGGGCTGTTCGCAGGTGTCAGTGCCTTCGTCGCATACTTCACCGAGCAGGCATGGGTCAGATCCGGCAACGCACATATCTACGTTACAAGTTTCGGTCCCGTTGCAGAACTGCCCGTCATCGCAATCGTTATCGACGACGCACTCGTCGCATTCGTCGGGGACGCTGTTGGCATTAGCATCATCGCTGGTTGCGCCGGCAATGTCGGTGGCGTCACCGATACCGTTGTTATTGCAGTCGTTTCCGATGGGCGAGCATGAGTCGGTCGGTTCGTCGCAGGATTGGCCAACGACGCAGGGAAGCGCTCCGGCAACGCAGCGGTCCACGTCGCACGTTTCCGCACCGTTGCAGAACAAGCCGTCATCGCAATCGCCATCAATGAGGCATTCGTCGCATTCATCGGGCACGCCGTTGGCGTTGACGTCGTCGCTCGTCGGTCCGGCAATGTCGAGCGCGTCATCGACGCCATTGGAGTTGCAATCGGTGTTGATGACACAAGCGTCACCACCTTCATCGCAGATTTCACCACCCGAACAAGGGTTGGTACCGGCAACGCAAGTGTCAACGTCGCATGTTTCCATGCCGTTGCAGAACAACCCGTCGTCGCAATCGCCATCGACGAGACAGTCATCGCACTCGTCGGGAACGCCGTTGGCATTGGTGTCGTCACTGGTTGCACCTGCAATGTCGGTGGCATCGCCGATTCCGTTGTTGTTGCAATCTGCACCGATCGGATCGCAGGAGTCGGTTCCTTCGTTGCAGGTTTGTCCCGCGACACAAGGATCGCCACTTGCGACACATGTATCCGTGTTACAAGTCTCGATCCCGGTGCAGAACAAACCGTCATCGCAATCGGCATCGAATACGCACTCGTCGCATTCGTCGGGAACGCTGTTGGCGTTGAGATCGTCGCTGGTTCCACCGGTAATGTCAGTTGCGTCACCGATACCGTTGTTGTTGCAGTCGGGTCCATCGGGATCGCATTGATCCGTTGCTTCATTGCAAACGAGACCGGCCATCTGACAGGGGGCTGTGCCGGGCAGGCACGTGTCTACATCACAGGTTTCAGCGCCATTGCAGAAAGCGCCGTCGTCGCAATCGGCATCGATGACGCAGGCATCGCACTCATCAGGGATGTTGTTACCGTTCGCGTCTGCGCTCGTACCCGAGGCAATATCGGTGGCGTCGCCAACGTTATTGCTGTTGCAATCCGGTCCGTCCGCCAGGCATTGATCGATCGACTCGTCGCAGGTCTGGCCCAACACGCATGGATTGGTGCCGGCATCGCAAACGTCTATGTCGCAAAACTCCATACCGTTGCAAAACACGCCGTCATCGCAAATGTTAAGTCCTGGGACGCACTCGTCGCATTCGTCGGGAATTCCGTTTTGATTGTTGTCATCGCTTGTTCCTTCAGTAACTTCGTCGCGGTCGTCGATCCCATTGCTGTTGCAATCGGGCGGGCCGACAGATTCGCAAACGCCAATGTCGTCGACGATCAGGCCTTCCTGGAATTCGTCAACGATCACAACGAATCGGATATCGATATTCGTGTTCTGCGCTGCGGCTGGAAGTGGGAAATCTTCGATTCTTTCCAACGTATTGGTAAGTTCAAGTTCAGCGAGTTGATTCCAAACGCCTCCGCTGACTCGCCAATCGACTTGGAATACGTCATTGATTTCGGCTTGTCCGTTGCGTGCAAGCCAAACGAAAGAGACTGCGGGATTGGTCAAACTCGACGTGTCGATGTTCGATTGGGTCATGCTCGCCGGGGCGGCACCCGTGCCGACGACATCCACAAAGCTGAATTCGTTGAAAGACGTGATCAGAATTTCGGGATCCAGCGTTTCAACTTCAACCCAGCCGAATCCGAGGGTGTTGCTGTCCGGTCGCTGAAAGTCATCGAAAAATGCGCACTGGGCGGACACACGTTGCGCGAAGGATGCAATGATTCCCATTGCAATCAGAAGTAATGTTTGACGCGCGTAAGCAGTCGGTTTTGTTGTTTGCCCGAGCTTTGACATGATCACCCCACCTTGCAGAACAGCACTATGTCCTAAAATCCTGATATACGGATAGCGGCGTACCCTTACGGGATGCACCGTTTCGTTATGCGACACCGAATTCTGGTTCTCAAACCGAATTAACCCCAATTGCTGTGATCGATCATATGCGCAGAAACCGGCGGTTTCCACGCGGTAGCCCTTTTCGGCCATTGGTTCCGTCAGCCCCCCAGCGCGGTCCCATAATGATCTTCAACAGCTACCATTATGTGACGCTGCGGCTGTACAGGCAAGTCGCGGGTTCGCGTCGGACCTGAGAAATCAAATCGCCACTTGTACCGATTCAGGGGTATTCAAATGTGTCGGTTCGATTTTGCGATCGAACTGCGAACGAACTGAGATTGTTGCGGGCCGCTTCGTGTGGGGACTTGACCGTACGCGCGGCTGCCTGCACCATCGTCGGGCATGTATCTGCGCAGGAGTTTGTTTTACTACCGATTCGAACAACTTGCAGTCATGCTCGGTGTGGCTGTCGGGGTGGCTGTCCTTGCCGGTTCGCTGATTGTCGGCGACTCGGTGCGGGGCAGTTTGCGCGAACAAGCCATCAGCCAACTGGGCGACGTCGAGTTTGCGGTGACGGCGGGCAGATTCGTTCGGGCGGCACTGGCTGAGAACATCGTTTTGAATGATGGGGCGGCACCGGTCATTGCGGCGATCTTCAGCCGGGGCAGTATCGTCCATGCCGACACCGACGCCCGCGTCAATCGCACATCGATCTGGGGCATCACCGACGATTTCTGGAAACTCGATGAGGCTGGGCGTATCGTCGAAACACCGGTCGATCGCGAAGTAGTTTTGAATCGAGCGCTGGCTGACGAACTGGGGGTAGCCGTTGGCGATGCTGTGCTGCTGCGTTTTGGGAAGGCGTCTGCGATTGCGACCGATACGCTGCTGGGTCGGCGCGACGATGTAACGTCCCGAATGCGGTTGACCGTTCGAGCGATCGTTGCCGACGAGGGGATGGGCGGGTTTTCGATTCGACCGCAGCAACGTACGCCGCGCAATGCGTTTGTGCCCCTGGATTTGTTGCAGCGACAACTTGAGCAGGTGGGCAGGTCAAATGCGTTCCTGGTCGGGCGGTCTGGCAATTCGGCGGAGGTGACTCAGCTTGAACGCCGGATAGACGACCAACTTACGCTCGAAGACGTTGGCTTGTCTGTTCGCGTCGATGAAGAACTGGGCTATGTTGCGCTCGAGTCCGATCAACTACTGATCGACCCGACAGTAGAAACGTTGGCTGGCGAAGTCGCGAAAGAAATGCAAGCGACAACCGAACCGCTGATGGCCAACCTTGCCAACTCGATTCGCGTCCGGCGAGGCGACGAGAGCATCACCGTTCCTTATTCGACGGTGGCTGCACTTAAGCCTAAGGGTTCAACGCTTGCATCCATGCAGGCAACCTCCGGATCGATAGACGAGTTCGTTCCCGGTCAAATCGTGCTTAACGACTGGGCGATGGAGGCGCTTGGCGCGACGACTGGTGAGCGGATTGAAATCGACTATTACGATTTGCAGGATGACGGGGCGCTTGATGAGAAATCGGCAAAGTTCGAACTGATCGCAAGCGTTGCGATGACCGGGGCTGCGATCGATCGAGGTTTGACGCCAGCATATCCCGGTATAACCGATGCGGCGAAGGTGTCCGACTGGGATCCACCGTTTCCCGTTGACCTCAAGCGCATCAAGGATCGCGACGATGCGTATTGGGATGAGTATCGTGCGGTGCCCAAGGCTTTCATCGAATTAAGCGATGGCGAGCGCCTCTGGCACGATCCGGCAAGTCCGCATGGCCGCTACACTTCGCTTCGATTCAGGCCATTGCAAGATAGAGACATCGATGCATTCGCGGAGCAACTCCGAGCAGCCCTTACGGCGAAGCTCGATTTGAACGCCGCCCGCATCCAAGTCCTTCCCGTTCGCCAGAACGCAATCAAAGCCGGTAAAGGCAGCACCGATTTCGGCATGCTCTTTATTGCGTTTAGTTTCTTCTTATTGGCATCGTCCATGATGTTGGTGCTGCTCCTCTCAAGGCTCAACGTCGAACGGCGCAGTCGCGAGATCGGTTTGCTCGCTGCCGTTGGATTCTCAAACACGCAAGTTCGCTGGCATCTGGTCATAGAAGGTTTCGTGGTTGCACTGATTGGCAGTGCGATCGGGTTGGCCGGGGCGTATGTCTATTCGTGGTTGATGCTGGCTGGTCTGAAGTCATGGTGGTCAAGTGCGGTCAACGCGCCGTTCTTAAATTTACACTTTTCGTGGGTCTCGTTCGTGGTTGGTGGCGTACTGGGCGTGATTGCGTCGGTGTTGTCGATCGCCCGTGCGCAGCGGGGGTGTCTAAACGTGTCACCTTCGGCACTTCTGGGTGGGGCAACGGGGCGGAGCAATTTCAAACGCAGTTCGACACAACGCAAGCGACGGCTGATCGTTTCGATGACCTGCCTTGTGCTGGCGATCGGTACGGCGGTCCTTGGATTGCGTCTCGACGGAATTGCACAAGCCGGTGCGTTCTTCGGTTCCGGTGCAGCGATGCTCGCTGCCATGTTGGGTTTATTCGGCGCGGCGCTTGCAACCAGACACCAACTCAACGTGAATTCCAAACGAGCCTGGATTCAACTGGGCATTCGAAATGCTGCCCGGAATCCAGGGCGCAGTTTGTTGACCAGCGCCCTCATCGCATGCGGCGCCTTCCTTGTGCTATCGTTGCAAGCGTTTCGACTCAACGCCGATTCAAACGCATTGGAAGCGGCGGGCGGTTTCAACCTCACCGCAGAATCCGATGTGCCGTTGCCATACTCGCTGGCGACGAATGCTGGCCGAGAATCGCTCGGACTCGATTCGGATGCGAACGAGCAGTTGGCCAAATGCACAGTGATACCATTTTCGCTGCTGCCCGGCGACGAAACAAGTTGTCAAAATCTCTACTTACCCACACAACCGCGAATCATCGGCGCACCAGATGCGTTGATCGAACGCGGCGGATTCCAGTTTAGCGCAGTCATCGAAGACTCAACTGCAGTTCAAGACAATCCGTGGACATCGCTCGAGCATGAATTCGCAGACGCGGCTATCCCGGTCATCGGCGATGAAGCCGTTGTCAAATGGCAAATGCATTCTGGACTTGGCAAAGACCTCGTGATCAAAGATGGCGGTGGTAAGGATGTCACGCTGCGGTTCGTTGCACTGCTCAAGGGCAGTCTTCTGCAAAGTGAACTCATTATTCATGCCGATGCGTTCAGGGAGCTGTTCCCCAGACGAAGCGGCGGGGCGTTCTTTCTGATCGATGCGCCCAATGGCGACATGACCAATGTCGAATCGGACCTGGAGAAAAACCTGACTGGTTTCGGTTTCGACGTGCAGGAATCGGCAACGCGGTTGCGCGATTACTTTTCGGTGCAGAACACTTATCTCTCGACATTTCAAACGTTGGGCGGAATGGGCTTAGTGTTAGGATCGTTTGGATTGACGGCTGTCCTGCTTCGCAATGTTTGGGAGCGGCGACGCGAGTTGGCACTGATGCGGGCGTTGGGATTCACCGAATCGCGAATCGGTTCGAGTGTGCTGGTGGAAAATATTCTGTTGGTGGTTGTCGGAATTGTTTCGGCAATGGTGGCTGCGATGGTGGCGGTCATTCCGCAGTTGCTCGATCGGGTTGATGCCATACCGTGGGCGTCGTTGGGTTGGGTGTTGGTTGGTGTTGTGTTTGCGGGCGTGGTGACTGGTTTGGCTGCGCTGATTCCGACGTTGCGTTCGCCGATGCTCGGTGCGCTGCGGAGCGAATAGGTTTGTTACGCCAATGCACATGCGTTCTGTGTGGAATCGTAGGGACGGCTTGTTAGATCGCTGAGGTGAGTCTATGCTCATGGTTTAGTGAAGTCCGCGTTCCTTTGTTGGTTGGAGAACTGTATGTTCAATACTAGGTTGGCTATCACGGCTGGGGTGATCGTATCGTTGGTTGCGACGCAGAATGCTTCTGCGGACTGGAGTTGCTTTCGCGGTCCGAACTACGACGGCATCAGTAAAGAAACGGGCTTCAAGAAAGAATGGAAAGACCCGATTCCGTTGGTTTGGGAGCGCGATATCGGTTCGGCATTCAGTTCGTTTTCGGTGGTTGGCGACAAGCTTTACACCTGCGGTACCGGCGACGATCGCCAGACGTTATATTGCCTGAACGCCAACACCGGAGAGATCATCTGGAAGAATCCGTTTGCTCCGGAATTCAAGGATAGTTTTGGCGATGGAACGCGGGCGACGCCAACGGTTGCACATGGCAAGGTGTACGTGCAGGGCGCGAAGGGAAAGTTGCTCTGCGCCGATGCCGAAACCGGAAAAGAAGTCTGGAGCCATCAGTTCAATCATGCACCCACCTGGGGATACAGCGGCTCGGTTCTAATCGAAGGCGATCTTGCGGTATCGTCAGCCGGTAATAACCAGGGGGCGCTGATCGCATTCGATCGGATTACCGGCGAGATGAAGTGGCATACGGGAAATGATCCGGCTGGCTATTCGACCCCTTATCCATTCACGTTCAATGACAACCGCTACATCGTTGGATTCAATGGCGAGTCTGCAATTGTGGTTGAAGCCAAGACGGGTCGGCAGGTGCTTCGCATTCCATGGCAAACCAATTACAAAGTCAACGCAGCCGCTCCGATTTATCACGACGGTCATTTGTTCTTGACGTCGGGTTACGAGACCGGGTGCGGGTTGTTCAAATTGGCTGTTGATGGCAAGAACCTCGCCGCAACCGAAGTCTGGAAGAGCCGCGTCTTGATGAACAAGTTTCAGTCCTGCATTTTGCATGAGGGCGATTTGTATAGTTGCGATCAAAAGGCATTGGCCTGCGTGGACTTTCGAACTGGTAAAGAGAAGTGGCGCGTTCGCAAGGTCAAGCATGGTACGTTGGTGCTTGCGGATGATCATCTGCTGTTGTTAACGCAGACAGGTCGGTTGCAGATTGCCCCGGTGTCTACGGAAGGGTTTAGCGCCTTGACCGATGCGGAGATTCTGTCCGGTAAGTGCTGGACCGTTTCGGTACTCAATGACGGCAAGCTCTATGCCCGCAACATGAAGCGCGTGGTTTGCATGGACATGAAGGGTGCGAAAGTTTCGGCATCTGTCAGTCAGTAAAGGAATTCGTTAAACGCACATGCGAGCAAATACCCTTAAGGACATTCAGTTTTGCATGGTTGCTGCGGCGTGCGGAGTTGCGATCGCTCCGGCATTGGCTGACAATTCCAAATCGGTCATACTTGCGCCCGGGTATACGCCCGGTGCGACGCACTTCGTTGAGATGAACGACGAGATTGAAACGTTTTCGCGCGGTGGATTTTATGGCGAGGAGGGCGTGACGCGCAAATCGACACGCCTCCGGACTGCGAAACGTACGGTGAAGAATGGAAAAGGGGCTGTTGCGAAGCGGTTGGAATTGACCGTTGATCGCGTGGCGATGTTTACGGAGACGGCGGCTGCCCCTGCCAGTTTCGATTCCGACGTTGACGATCCAACCGATGACCTCGATCCGCTGGCGGTCTCGCTCGGTCCGATGCTCGGTAAGACGATTTTGTTCGATGTGAACGCCGAGGGGAAGGTGGTTGAGGCCAACGGAATAGACGATCTGTACTTCGCTGTTGAAGAGGCGGCTGCTGGCGGCAGTCTGTTCGTGCAGTTGGAAGAAGAACTGACCGAGTCACGTATTCGATTCTATTGGAATGCTTCGCATGCATGTTTGTACCCCAACAGGACTGTCAAGGTTGGCGATACTTGGAAGGCGACAGCGATTCAACCCAGCATTTATCAAAAGGACATTTTACGGACGTACAAATGCAAAGTCGATTCCATCGGCGAGCGTGGCGGCACGGAAGTTGTCGACGTGTCATATGAAGTTGCAATGAAAGAAGCCGACGACAAGACACCTAAAGCGAGGCTGTTCGGCATGTCCATTTCGCTCAAGGACGGCAAGGCCACTGGAAAGGTAACTTACGATGTCAAGCGCGGTGAATTCGTGATGCAGACTGAAGATATGGAACTGAATCTCACGGCTGTCGCTGACGCACCGGGCCCGAGCGAAACCACATTTGTCGAAACCAGGATCAAAACCGTTCACACGATGACGGTTGTGACCGAAGCACAGCGCAAAGCCCAACGAAAGTCAGCCGAAAAAGGCTGAAGTTCGCGAGACTAGGCTGACTTGCTCAACAATCACAGTTCTCCATCCGACGGCGTGTGTCGTAACCGCAGCTCGGAATCCGCCATTGCTAACCAAAAATTCACGTCAGAAAAACGCGCTGCGGATGCTATGGCTCAATAGTGGGGTGGCGACGGGGTCGAGACCGATGGCCGAACTTGGGATTCAAGTGGCGTTACACCCGATTGTGTAAATCCATTTGAATTTGAACCTCGCTTTTCGTTATCATCGAAGCGATTTGTATCAGTATCTTCGTTTGTCTCGCCAGGCGACAAGGCGCCGTTCAACTCAAGAAAAACCATGACGGCGAGAAACAAAATACGAGTGTCGGTTATTGGCACATTCAAACGCTAAGCCCAGTACGATATCCCGAGTACGATCAACTGATTTCTAAGGATGGAGGAAGTCCTATGTTCCCCGTATCCAAGTCTCGGCGACGAGTCGCCGCCTGCTCTATGATTCTTGTATTGAACTGCTGTGCAATTTCCATGCAGGTTAAGGCGGGTGTGCCCGCTGGTGATTGTTGCCAGGTACACATTTCCCCGGGTTGCAATCAGCCGTCGGTTGTCAATTGCGTTTGCGGAGCCGATCCATTTTGCTGCGACACTGAATGGGACGCCATCTGCGTGGATGAGGCCATCATCTTGTGTGGTGCGAGCTGTCCGAACGCAGAGGCGTGTTGCGACGACAGCGACGGATGTCTTCAATTGGAACCTCCAGATTGTTTCAATGTCCCTGGATCGCCGCAGGGACCAGGTTCCGATTGCCAGCAGGCACCTTGTGGTGGTAACCCACTGGAAGCGTGCTGCCTTCCAGATGGAACTTGCAGTTTGGAAGACCCACTATTTTGTCAGGACAACGATGGTGTCCCGCAGGGCACCGCAACCGATTGTCTGGTCGTGAATTGTCCGCCGACAGAAGCGTGTTGTTTCGGAGCCATTGGCTGTCAAGATGTCACACCGGATTTCTGCATCTTCAATATCGACGGTGTTCCGCAAGGGCCGGGAACGAATTGCGCGTCAGGTATTTGTGGCGGTCAACCACCAGAGGCCTGCTGCTTTACCGGTGGGAGTTGTGCTGAAATCGATCCGGCGCAATGCGTCAATCAGAATGGCACGCCCCAGGGAGCAGCGACGACCTGCGGATTTGAAGCTTGTACTGGCGGCGGGTCGATACAAGCGTGTTGCGACGATCTTTCCGGTGTATGTGTCGAAACAACGGTTGACGATTGCATCAATTTGCTTGGTGGATCTCCCCAGGGGGCAGGAACCAATTGCAACATTGTCACTTGCCCAATTCCAACCGGTGCGTGCTGTCATCCGGATGGCACGTGCTCGCAGGAAACCATCGCGGGCTGTCTGTTGCTCGAAGGATTTTCGTACCCCTTGGGAAGCAGCTGCCAGGAAGTCGATTGCTCCGACTGCAATGAAAACGGTGTTCCCGATACAATCGATATCGCCGGCGCGACCAGCAACGATGTGAACTCCAATGGCATACCCGATGAATGCGATACCGATTGCAATGAAAATGGCGTCCCCGATGAAGTGGATATCGCCGGAACCACAAGCAATGACATCAACAGCAACGGTATACCGGACGAATGCGAACAGGACTGCAATGACAACGACGTGCCCGATTCCTGGGAGATCGCTCAAGGAACTGCGACCGATCTGGACACCAACGGCATTCCGGATCTGTGCGACATTCTCGAGTGCCGGTATTCGGACATGAATTACAACGGCCTGCCCGATGCGATTGAGATTGCGGAAGGCAGTAGTACAGACGCCAACACCAACGGAATCATCGACGAAGCCGAAGAACCTGCCGGTCAGCACTCGGCGCTGGCATTGCTGTTGGCGGACCGCAACGGAAATCTGTTCGTGGATTCCAATGGACTGCCGCTTAAGGTCAAAGTCAATTCCAACGGAACGATCGCCGTCGATTCCAATGGATTCGTGATTCCGGATCCGAATGGCAGAAAGTTGATCAATTGGGTCAGGGACGATGTGCTGGCACGAAAACTCAAGGAAGCATTGATCAGTACGAACGGCCCCAATCCGGTTTCGCGGATCAAGCATGTCAAAGTGTTCATGCAGTCGTGTCATGGCGGGGGGATGCTTGACGATTTGGCCAAAGCGTTCGGAAAGATTGTCTGCTGGGTCGGAGGGTCAGCCGCCCGCAGCAACGAGGTCGCGCGGGCTGATGGCGACGCCGAGGCGGATCCGATGGGGCATTGGACCAGGGCGCTGAGAGATGCGCTCATCAATACAAACGGAACCGTACTTCAAGCGCTGAAGATTGCTTCGCGCACCGGAGAGTCGTCCATTATTCAGAAACCAGGCAATCGCAAGACGGAACGATCCGTGTACTTGACGGGTACAAAAGGTGGCGACGACAAGATTCCACTCTTCGATTCGGAGGCAACGAGTCACCACGCGATCTTCGTTGCCGGTATCACGGATCAAATCGGTATCGAGAATGAAATCACCCGGTTCTGCGAGTTGCTGGAAAGCCAATGGGGTGATCTGAATACCAATGGGACGAGCGTTCATATTCTATTTGGCACAGGGAACAAAAACCCGTGTACGAGTACGAATGTGCCAAATGCAAACGTGCTACCGGCGACGTTGGGCGATCTTTGTCAATTGATCACCGACCTGTCCACCAATGGAACGTTCAATCCCAATGAGGAACTCCTGATCTTCGGAGGCGATCACGGACTGGGTACCCAGGCACCGGTCAACAAATCCGGAAGATCTGCCGGTCGCGGTATCGCACCACCTGCTGTCGAACAGGAATTCAACTTGTCGTCAGGGTTCAAGTTCAGCATGACCCGTGATCCTTTCAACGATCCGTTCATTCGCGTTCTTGCAAGCGGTTCATTCGCTCCAGACACGGTGAGTGTGTCGGTCAATGGTGTGATCTATGGTTACCTTGATCCCAATGGAGATGACTTCTTTGGTGCCCCCGAATCGCGCGTGTTCGTCCCGGAAGGATCGCTACAGATCGGACTCAACGATTTGACCATTGAACCGAACGGAGAACCCGTCGTGATTTTGGAAACCGAGTTTCTTACGGGAGCCATCGCGCCGATTCCGACGCCAGGTTGGGGCGACATGAATGGCGACTCGGATGTTGACCTCAGCGACCTGCCCGATTTTGCAGATTGTCTTGCGGGTCCGGGGGCTGGTTATGTCTTTCCCGATTGTGTGTATGCCGACATCGACGAAGATGGCGACGTGGACATGGTCGATGGCAAGTTGCTTCAGTCTGTCTTCACGGGTGGACTTCCCTAGACCAGAGCAAATAGTTACGTCATTTATTCAACGCCGCAGCGCGCACCGTCGCGCTGCGGTTTTTTGTTTGTTGAAGATACGCACACTGAAGCATACGCGCGAACCGACCAACGTCCGAAAACATCATTGGACGCAACGCGCGGGGTATTTTCCCTAGATTGTCTAACGCGGCGGGTCTCTGATGTCGAACAACTAAGAGGGAAGCTGGCGAAGAATCGTAGCGTCCAGCAATCGGACCACATTCACTTGGTCGAGGGGCCTATGACTGAGTCGGCGAAACTTCTGCGCCAGCGAATCGAGTCAGCACAACATCTACCCACTTCGATGTCCGTCGCCGTTCAGGTCGTCGATCGTTGTCGCGAACCCGACACGGGCTGTGCAGACCTTGCGGAACTGGTTGCGACTGACCCGTCGCTTTGTTCCAGATTCCTCAGCCTTGCCAACTCGGCATGGTTCGGACTCAGCCGCAAAATCACCCGCATCAATCAAGCCGTCAGTCTGCTGGGCGTCTCCAATGCCAAATCGCTTTGCGTCGCGCACAGCCTCACCGGGTTGTATCACGGATGGAACCTCGGCGAGGATGACACGCAAGCGTTCTGGCAAGCCTCATTATTGAAAGCGTGCGCCGGCGAAGTGTTGACCAAGGGTTTCGCTGAAGACTGGTCGGAAGACACGTTCACGCTCGGATTGCTTCAGGATATCGGGGTGGCGTTGATGGTCTCGTGTGACCGTGTCGAATATGCGGCGCTGCTCCAGAACGAGACAGTAGGATTGGCCGACCGTCTCGAGCATGAGCAAAACGTATTCGGCATGGATCACACCGAAGTCGGTGCCCAACTTGCCGAAACGATTGGTCTTCCCCAACCGTTTCCGGAGGCCATTCGCCAACACCACCGCGGAATGGATGCGCCGACAGACATGAACCGTCGAACCGATCCGATTGGTCTGGCGATGGGATTCTTCCCGCACGACTATCGGTGCTGGTCGCAAAAGGATTTCCAAGCGCTTGACATCTTGATCGGTGCGAAGTTTTCAAGTCATTGGGCCGGTGCAAAGCAATTGTCCGATGACGTTCAGCTGCGGTTCAATGCAATGATGGAATTGTTTTCCGATGGCAATGGCAGTGGTTCGTCGCTACAGGAATTAACGAACCGCGCGTGTTTGATTCTGTCGCAGACCAGTACAAACCTGATTCTCGAAAATCAGAAACTGTCGGCTGACAATCAGTACCTGACACGCCACATGCTTGACACCGAATCGAAACATCGCGATGCCGAAGAACGCGCAACCCATGATGCACTGACCGGGCTTTTGAATCGAGACGGGTTCGCCCGTGAATCGGCAGCGATGCTGCATGCCGCTCGTTCGGGAAACCGGTCGTTGGTGTTGGCGCTTTTCGATCTCGATCATTTTAAGACGTTCAATGACAATCATGGGCATGCCTGCGGTGACGAAGTTCTGCAAACTGTCGCCCGACGATTGCAATCCGTCGTTCGCGGCAGGGAACTCATTTGTCGCTGGGGCGGTGACGAGTTCCTTATCATGCTCGAGGGTCTCTCTCGAAAAGACAGCCACCTGGCGGTAGAACGCATGGTGACTGCTGTTTCGGACAATCCGATTTCCTGGCGTGGTATCCAACTCAATGTCAGCATCAGTGTCGGGATCGAATGGATCGAATCGGTCGCACCGGCATTCAACCTCGACGAATACATCGAACGTGTGGATATCGCGATGTATCGAAACAAACGCGATTCAGCCACCGACAAAGCAACGCACACATCGAGACCAGCGCGTTAGTCGCGTACGCCGCGACTTGTCGAAACCTGTCCAGATCGATTGCGCATTCGACGACGCTTCGCCGTTTCAGCAACGTGCTTGCGTAAATGCGGCTGCGCGTTCACAATCCCATCGCAGTTCAGGGTCAAGGCCCAAAGAATCCTGCAATCGATCATGACGCTGCCGGAATCCAAAGATTCCCATGAATCCTATCAAACGATACACACGTTGGTTGCACACCGCTTGGCCGGCAGGCACCGTAGAGAGACT
Organism: Alphaproteobacteria bacterium; assembly: GCA_028285105.1. GTDB lineage: Bacteria > Planctomycetota > Phycisphaerae > UBA1845 > UBA1845 > UBA1845. The sequence continues at coordinate 287,281 of JANQQE010000024.1, read as the reverse complement.
TCCCGACGTTCACGACGACGGAACCACGAAGGTGCCCGGTATTCGCGTTGTCGGCGATCTGACCGGTATTCCGCTGCTGAAATTTTCGGCAGACACCGGTGCGAAAGCCGTTCATGCCATCCTTAAAGAGACTGACTTCTCGTCGAAGCGCGGGAGCGAAGATGGCGTTTACGATCTGGCGATCATTGGTGGCGGGGTGTCGGGAATGTCGGCTGCCATTGAAGCGAAGAAAGCCGGCCTGAATTTTGTGATCCTCGAAGCCAGTCAGGATTTTTCGACGATCGTGAATTTCCCAAAGGGCAAACCTATCTACACGTATCCGACGGAGATGGTTCCGGCAGGTGAGGTTCAATTTGAAGCTGATGTTAAGGAAGATCTCGTCGAAGAACTCGAAGCCCAGCGCGACGATGCCGGAATTGAAACCAAGCGGGTGCGGGTCGAGTACATCGAACGCAAATCGGGCGTGTTGCACCTGCATGTTGCCGGCGATAATGAGGATGTGAAAGCGCTCCGCGTGATCGTCGCAATCGGACGAAGCGGGAACTTTCGCAAGCTTGGCGTCGAAGGCGAATCGCTCGACAAAGTTTACAACCGCTTGCACGATCCGCAGGAGTATTCCGGGCAAAATGCCTTGGTCGTGGGTGGGGGCGATTCGGCGATCGAGTCCGCGATCGCGCTGGCCGTCGCGGGTGCCAAGGTGACGCTTAGCTACCGTCGCGAAGAACTCTCGCGCGCCAAACCTGAAAATATCGATCAGTTGAACGAATTGGTGGCTAACCCGAGCGCAACGGTGGGTGTTGAACACCCCAGCAGCGAACGGGTGACGACGTCCTTTACGCCTGAAATGTGTGCGAAGGTTGGCGAAGGCTCGGTCTGCATGGCATTGGCGACCGAGGTTAAGGAGATGCGCGAATCCGAAGTCGATCTGAAGGATAAAGATGGCGGGATCAGCACACTTCCGAACGATGTCGTTTTCTCGATGATCGGTCGCGAACCGCCGCTGGATTTCTTCAGGCGAAGCGGTATTCCCATTCGCGGTGAATGGCCCATTCGTCGCATCGTTGCATTCTCCTCGTTCATGCTTTTCTGCATCTTCCTTTATCACTGGAAGAAGGAACTGTCCGAACTGCCCATCGGTACATGGTTCAAGAACCGCGGTTGGTTTCCGAACAACGTGGGCGGTTGGTGGGATGCTGTGGGTGGTTGGGTGGCAGATGCGTCGAACCGACCGAAGAATTTACTCTTCACACTGCGAAAGTCGATGTCGTCGGCAGGGTTCTACTATTCGCTGGCTTATTGCCTGTGCGTGTTCATCTTCGGTCTGCGACGTATACGCCGGCGAAAGACACCATACGTCAAGTTGCAAACGTGGACACTGATTACGATTCAAGTGATCCCCCTCTTCATATTGCCGGAGATCGTTTTGCCTTGGGCTGGTCGAAACGGGTGGTTCGCAGACGGATCGTCCGGTGCAGCATTCGCGGATCAATTTTTTGAACGCTACGACGACGTGGGTGTCGAGCGTGCGTATTGGCGGGCGTACGGATTCATCCTCGCTTGGCCGTTGTTCGTCGCCAACGTCTTCACCGACAAGCCGATGTGGGGGTGGCTCATCATCGGATTTCTGCAAACGTTTGTTCTCATACCGCTCATCATTCGCCGCTGGGGCAAGGGTGCGTACTGCGGGTGGATTTGTTCGTGCGGAGCGCTGGCTGAGACGATGGGCGATAATCACCGCCACAAAATGCCGCACGGTCCCAAGTGGAACCGCCTCAACATGGTTGGGCAGGTCGTGATGTTGTTCGCCTTCATGTTGCTGCTCTTGCGGATCGTCGGTTGGGCGTTGCCCGATTCGTTTGCGAGTTCACTTTACGACAAGGCGTACAAGAAGATTCCCTACCTGAATTACAACTGGATCGTCGACGTGATGTTCGCCGGTGTGATCGGGGTCGGCTGCTATTTCTGGTTCAGCGGCCGCGTGTGGTGTCGCTTCGCCTGCCCGCTCGCCGCTTTGATGCACATTTACACCCGCTTCACGCGTTTCAGGATTTTTGCAGATAAGAAAAAGTGCATCTCCTGCAACGTCTGCACGTCGGTCTGCCATCAGGGCATCGACATCATGAACTTCGCCAACAAGGGACTGGGTATGCGCGACCCCGAATGCGTCCGCTGCTCAGCCTGCGTGCAAAGCTGCCCGACTGGCGTGCTCACCTTTGGCCGCCTCGACGCGACTAACAACCCAATCCACGACCGAATCGCAGCATCACCGGTGCAAATGCAGGAAGGCCGAACCACGGTCAGCCTGCCAATCTTGTCCTCATCGAGATAACTGTTGCGTCGATGGATGCCTCAAATCCTGAAGAGGAAGTAGTACGCACCATATACCATGCCGGGCAAGATAATAGCAGTCCCAACGGTAAAGAACACCGTCCTTACACGTGACATTCCAAGCACCTTCGCATAGTCGCTGCGGAGCGACTGATACCAGGATAGCGCGTTGTAAGCGACGAAGATTGCTAAGGCGATTGCTAGGTATTTCGGTGGAATCCTGGTCTTGGGGTCAAGCCAGACGGCAAGCAATTCGATCGGCCAAGTGAGAAAGATGGCGATCAGCAAGTAGAGCATGCGCGGGGATTCGTAATTCAGTGCCGCGTAGACTGATTGGCGAAGTTGAACAGCGGAATCATCGGTCGTTTTCTTGGCGCGTTCGCCTATGAGTAACGCTGGAATCGCCCAACACGGAAAGGCCCAAAACGCGAATATTGCAAGACAATGGAGAGTATCGTTCAATGTGCCGCGTACGAGAGTTTTTGTGTAGAACGTTTTGGACTCGCCATCTTCCACGTCGTCCAAATATTCATCCACATTAACGGAAGAGAGTTGTTGGGCTCGGTATTCTCCAAAGGGCCCCCGTAGTCGGTCAATATGTAACATCCGGATGGGACCTCCAATCGGATTACGGAGGAGTCCGAAGGAACTTCCCTGCGGACGACGACTAATGAACTTAACGTTCACGCGGATGTAAGTTGTTCCAAGCGTCAACGCAAACAAACCAGCGATTAGAGTTGCGATGACGACGATGCGCTTGGCAGAACGCCGCGAATGATCGCGCCGTTCTGACAATCCCCACCACCAGGCGCGAGATCGCTTTCGCAGCATCGCAATCGGACCGAGCACCAAAAGCCGACGACGTTTTGTCAGCGCGACGGCTTCTTCTGCCATCGCGTCAAAGTCGCTGCTGACGCCGCATTCCGGGCAGACAGTTGATGTCGGATGACCCCTGAGGTCGTATCCGCAGGAGTAACACTTGGCGATGGTGAGCGCTGGTTCTTCCATGTAGGCTGATGGTCGCGAGGCGAATCTGATTGATCAGAGATTGCTACGGCGTTGGCGTCAGGTTTCCGACCAAGGAAAGCGTAATCGGCGATAGCCGCGCTCGGAATACGCCGCCTCGGACGGCTGGGTCTTTGTTCATGATGGCTTCGGCTGTCGCGCGGTCTTTGGCTTTAAGGATCACGATGCCGGTGTAAGGCGGGTCGGTGGATGGGCCGGCGAGCAAGACGGTGCCTTCGCCCATTAGTTTCTTGAGGTATTCGAAGTGATCGCCGACCTTGTTGGCTTCGTCGGGTGTGGGTTCGGTGATGAAGCCTTCGCGGACCGGGTGGATGTAGTAGATGTAATGCGGGTCCGGTGGCGGGGCGGCTTGTTCTTCGGTGTTGTCTTTCGTCTGCGCACAGCCGGTGAATGTTGCGGCGATGATGAGACAAACAAGCATGGGGTTGAAACGATTCTTCACGGTTGATGCTCCGGTGGATTTCATTGATGAAATGTAGGGTGTGGCTTGCCGCACCTGCTAAACGTAACTCTTGCGGTCGGTTATGGCAACGCTTCGCGCAACCTTACGCAATCCTGAATCAGCGACTCAAACAGATCGAGCGGCAGTTGGGTGGCTGCGTCGCTCATTGCAGAATCCGGATCGTCGTGGACTTCGAGAAACAGCGCATCGGCACCAGCCGCAATTGCTGCCAGGGCGAGCGTCTTGATGTACTGCCTGTTGCCGCCCGTCTTGTCGCCACCGGCGCCGGGATGCTGACAACTGTGCGTCGCGTCGAAAACGATCGGAGCAATCTGTTTGAGTTGCGGGATTGCGGTCATGTCATTGACGAGGCGACCATATCCAAAAAAAGTGCCACGCTCTGTCAGTAAGGCGTTTTCGTTTCCGGTCGCGAGGATTTTCTTGATCGCCGGGCCCATTTGGTTGGGGGCCATGAATTGACCCTTCTTGACGTTTACGCAACGACCGGTATTTGCTGCAGCAACGAGCAGGTCTGTTTGTCTGCATAGGAACGCCGGTATTTGCAGGCAGTCGATGACGGGTGCAAGCGGTCCTGCCTGTTCGGGCAGATGAACGTCGGTGGTGACGGGCAGGCCCATCTCGCGCCCGATCGCCGAGAAGATGTCGATGGCTTTTTCCAAGCCCGGACCGCGATAAGCGTTCGCGCTGGTTCGGTTGGCTTTGTCGAAACTGGCTTTGAACACCAACGGCACGTTTAACCGCCGGCAGATCGGAGCGATGGCGTCGGCCATCTTGAGGGTATGGTCACGCGATTCGATCACGCACGGGCCGGCAATGATCGCGAGCGGTTGACCGGAACCGATCTTCACTTTGTCGATTTGAGCGCACTGGATCGCCAAGGCAAGGGCCTCTGATTTTGAGTGAATGGACACACATTGTCGGTGGGCGGATGAGCCGACCGACCCCAACTGACTACACGAATGGCGACGGTATAGCGGTTGGGTGCCTGAGTCAATCGACTGGGCGCGTTAACGTCCGGTCAAGCGCAGGCGATGCTTGATATGTCCTCCAGAGGCGTTTCTTGCAGCCCATTCGAACAGGACCAGGATACCGAACATTTTCCATGTCATCGTCAAAATTGGAGTGTACGAAATTGATGATGCATGCGTCGTGGCGATCGCCAGATGAAGTAACAAGAAATGACAAGCACGGGTCAGGACCGCAGTGCGTGTACAAAATCCACAACGTTCTGTCGGTAAGCGACGGTGTCTCGAACGACACTAAAGTTGTGGCGAGCCAGCAGGTTGTCGCCAACCGTCTGTCAGCACACGCATTGACCGACCCGAATGCTCAGTCGACTGAATAGATCCATAAAGACCCCTGCGGTCTTTTCGCGAATCGCTTTACTCAAATCGATCGAATTCCACAAATCGCTGTACTCGAGTTCATTCTCAGTGGCGTCCAGGTCGATTACGGCCATGCTCCAAAATGGGAACAATCTTTCATCGGACGATGCCCGCAAGTTCACAATGATATTTTTGTGACGATCATCGCGGCAGATCTTTTCAAAAATGTCTTCAACATCATTTCGGTCGCCTTCAAGCAGTTGAACGAAATGTTTGCTGCTGTACAGCAGTGCCCCGGTAACATGAAGGTCTGCATTAACTTCACCGGCTACTGCCTCGATCGATGACAGGACGTTGTTGTCGACAGTGCAAGTGGCCATGCTCGTGTAGATCAACTTGAATATTTCCATGTACTAGATCCTTCGCTTCTTGAAGAGATGACTCAGCGTGATTCAAATGAAGTTACGGAGATGATCTGCAATAATTGGTATCGGTGATGGTCCCAGCCAACTTAATCATGTTCAATCCCGGGACCGATAACAGGCGCCAAATTGTGAATTGGACGGGACAGTTTCGACCAACGACCATCGTATGCAGATTAAACGGAGAATTGCGGATGACACCGTTGAGCAAAGGCGCATCGCAGACATTACCGTGAAAATCCATGCCCCGATTACCGCGCTCTGTTTTCGATTCAATAAAGTGATGTTTGGATGTCCGGTCTAATGTCCGCGAACAAGTTCGGCTCAAATCGCCCGCAAACCCTGATGCCGCAAGCCTTAGCGCTTCTTGAAATTTAATCTGACATGCCCCGTTTCGACCATTCTTGCCCCCGCCTGTTTCAATACCCTAACATTTACCTTACATTTTGGTTGAGATGGTGTATACTGCTTTCGAGAAGCCCAACAGGTGCGGCGAGCGACGGCCAACGGTGCTTTCTGGAGGTGGATCATGGGCCGGATGGAAGGAAATGGCGATGTGGCGAGAAGCAGTGTGGCTGGGATTGCGGAATCGCGTGTCGCTGATCGCGTGATTGCTCATGTGGATCTGGATGCTTTTTTTACGAGTGTTGAGCAGCTTTTGAATCCGAAGCTGGCTGGCCAACCGGTGGTGGTGGGTGGGGCTGCCAACGAGCGTGGGGTCGTTGCGTCGGCATCTTATGAGGCGCGGGCGCGGGGTGTGTATGTGCCGATGCCTCTGACTCGGGCGTATCGCGTGTGTCCTGAAGCGCACTTTCTTCGCGGCAGGCATGGCGAGTACTCGAAATTTAGTAAGCGCGTGTTTGAAATCTGCGAGAATGAGAGTCCGACGTTTCAAGCCGCCAGCATCGATGAAGGGTATCTCGATTGGAAGAAGGAGCAGTGGTCGGCGATTCATCCACACATGAAGGTTCCCAAGCACTGGCCAATCGAGATGGCGACGCATCTGCGTGACGAAGTATTGCGCCGGGTAGGTCTTAGCGTTTCGATCGGGCTCGCGAAGAATCGACTGGTTGCGAAGATCGCGAGCAAGTACTGCAAACCGCGCGGGCTATGCCACGTTGCAGCTGGATCAGAGCGGCTATTCTTGCGGCCGATGCGCTTGTCGGTGGTTCCCGGTATCGGACGCCATGCTCAGGCGATGTTGGCTGCGACCGATTTGCATACCTTTGACGACGTGCATCGTTTGACCGAAGTAGAACTTGAAGCCCGCGTGGGTTCAAGGTGGGCCAAGCGCTTGCTGCGATTGGCCAACGGTGAAGGCAGTCGATCGTTCTCGCTTTCGGGTCCACCCAAATCGGTGTCCAACGAAACGACCTTCGCGGAGGATTGTCGCGATGGACAAACGGTGCAGACAACACTCTATCGACTGGTTGAAAAGGCTTCCTGGCGGTTGCGAAAAGCCGGATTGAAAGCAGGGACCATCAGCGTAAAGCTGCGTACGGGCGATTTCAAGACAATGGAGCGGTCGCATTCGCCAGGGTTTCGTACCGATCAACATCAGGATATCTACGCATGTGCAAGGAGGCTGTGCCATGAGCAATTGACGCAACGAACCAATGCCATATTCAAGGGCGTGCGGCTCGTTGGCGTGCGCCTGAGCAACCTGGATACGTGCAGCAATCGTCAGTTGCTATTTCACGATGCGCCGAATGAGTGGGAAGACAGTCGCGTTGCCGAGACAGTGGATCAGATTCGCGCGAGGTTCGGATTCAAGAAGTTGCTAACCGCTGGTGGAATTTGACTTGATCAGCGGTGATCACCTTGGATGCCTGCGCGGACGAGTGGCGTGTCGCCTTCGGCGCGGGCTTCGCAAAATGCGATGACGTCGCGATACGTGGCGATCGCGCCGAAACGTGGCATGCGCTTGGCGATGCATGCGCCTGATGCGATGCCGATGGGCACATACCCCAGCGAGTCCGCCACCTGGAGCAGACGTTCCCCCGTGGACAGAACAATCACGGGTCGGTTGCTGCCAACCAGCGCTTGAAGTTGAGCGTTAACTTGGTCGTCTGAAAGGGCGGTAACGGTCGAATCGCAACCGCTGCCAGCCACCTGTGTAAGCATTTTTGCGAGTGCCGCAGCGTGGGGGCAACGTGTTACGTAATGGCACACGCCCAGTTTCTTAAGCTGCGCGAAGAAGTCGCGTGCGTCTTCGTGGAGTTCCAGTTTTTCGGCGAACGAATCGGTGCTGAGAGCGATCGAGAACGCGGTTTCGAATGCGGTGATGTGGCGCGGTTTGCCGCCTTGTACGACCATCGAAATCGGGTCGCCGCGGCGGATGACCCGCCAGAACGTGCCCTCGTCTGCACAGGCAAGCCCGACCTGCTTCATCGCGTCTTGATAGGCCTGCCAGTATGCGGGACGCGGATTGGTGATGATACCGTCGGTTTCGATGATGATGTGCATGATTTTGGTGCGATCAGGGCCGTTCGGCGTCGGAAGCAAACAGCCCAAATATTGTAATTTCGTACACGAATACCGCTGATGAGGGGCTGAAATACGCCCGTCTGTGACGATGTTAGGGCATATTCGGGATGGTTCCAAACGTTTGCGACGTTTGTAATGTCCCAAGTGGCATTTGAGTTGTAGATTCCTAGCAGAAACAGATTCCGTTCGGGATTGCGTTTCTTTCGGGACGAATGCCCTGTCCTGCGGTTCTTGTGAATGAAGGAGAAAAACGATGGCCACCGACATGATTCGAAATCGTTCGAATGTTACCCCACTTATCTTGCGTATCGCGGTTGCGGGGGCGCTGGCTTTTGCAGGTGCTTCGCAGTTGAGAAGCGGCCAGGCACCACTGCCCGTCGATCAAAGCGCATCGCTGCCAGCCGACCCGGAAGGCATCGAGGCTTTGCCTGGTTCGACTGACTCGCTCACCGAAGCCGGCGATGTCGGTCTCAAGGAAAAAATCGGTTCCGCGATTTCCGACAAAGCCAGCTCTGTGCTATCGACTGCACATGCGGACAGCAGCGGCGTTGAAGTCAAGATGGACTGGCGCGAATTTACCGGTTTGGCGGAGCTTTCGTTTGCTGCGGTTCTGCTGATTGGTGCGTTCATTCGCTTGACGTCGCTGGTTGGTGTCGGCGCGACTGCGCTGGGTACGCTTGCCGGTACGGGCGTGTTAAATGGCGACGGCACGTTTGCGCCGTTGGCTGGCATGTTCGACGCGAATCCGCTGGCATTCATGTTGCTCGGCGCGATCTGCCTGACGCTGCTTTGTTCAGGAAGCGGACCGCTTTCGCTCGATCGATTGATGTTCGGTCGAAAGAAAATCGTAGAGTCGGCTGCCTAGAACGAAGGCGGTCTGACGCACGGATCAGGTTCGATCCTTGCGGTGCTGCACGCCTTTACACCCACACAACACGACAGCACCGATTTTCTGAAGGCACCATCGCCTCGCACACGGCGATGGTGCCATTTATTGCGAGGTTGGCTAGTCGGTACGCATCTACCCCGTTACGATTGATTCATGCACGCAACGAAACCCAACCCGATGGCGCAGAGGAAAGACAGTTGGCGGCGCCCGGTGATGATCATTGTCGCGATGGTTGTGCTCTTCGCGCTGGTGGTCGTTTTTCGAGATGAAATCCGCGTTCGGTGGTGGGGTTATCGACTGTCGCAGTCTGCTGACGTGCAAGACCGGATGCACTACCTGAGCCTGCTTTCCGGAATGGATGCAAAATCGCTGCCGGTGGCGCGCGATTTGATCCGCGATCCTGATTCGGCGAACCGTTCGTTTGGCGTGGCGCTCGTGTCGACCATCAACAACGATGAAGCCGACCGCCTGCTCGAAATCGCGTGTGTCGATTCTGACGAAACCATACGGCACAGTGCAGTTTTAGGATTGTCGATGCGGTCTTCGGCGAACACGGTGCAGCGGTTGGCTGGGTTGATCAAGCGACTGGATGTCAAGTCGGCAATGTTTGCGGTGAGTCGCCTAGCCGGTATTGCCTTACCGGAATCGTTGGACGAGATTGTCCGCATTGCTCGATCGCATCCTGATGCTGGCGTGCGTGCGGAGGCGATTCAGGCGCTGGGACAGTGGGGTGGTGACGATGCGATCGCAGCATTGATCGATTGTCTTTCAGACGATGCGGTTTACAGCGGACTGACTGCCACCGAAGCGCAGGCCCGGGAGGCTCTGCAAACGATGGCGCCGCAGTTGGCATTGACTGACGCAACCGACTCTGGAGACGGGCAATCCGATTTGATGGAGAACCGTAAGACCAACGGCATGCGGGCGGCAGAAAAATTGCGCAACCTGACCAGTCAGGAATTTGGCTACATCGAAGGCGACGACATCGAGCGGCTTGCAATCACCGGAAAATGGCGCGCGTGGCACGAACAAAAACGCAAGCCATGATCGCGAACTCGGCGATTTGGCAGCGCAGCGTTACCGCGCGAGGTCGTTGAGCGTGACGTATAAAAATGCCGTCGCGATTAAGACCAATCCCACCACTTGCGTCGCCACCTGCACGCGAACGCTGATCGGGCTGCCTTTGATCTTTTCGATGATGAGGAACACCATCAAGCCACCGTCCACGATGGGCAGCGGCAGAAAGTTGATGACCGCGAGGTTGGCGGAGATCAGTGCGAGGAACCATAGCAATTCGACGATGCCGCCACGGGCCATCTTGCTGCCAATTTCGACGATACCAACCGGGCCGGAAATCTTATCGACGCCAAGCGTGCGCGAAAAAATCATTCGCTCCATGACTTGATAAACCTGCATCACGAAGAAGTAGGTTTTCTTGACGCCAAGCTGGATCGCTTCGACCGGGTTGGACGTCTGTAGCACAGTTGTTTCGCCACCAGCGATGATGTCGATGGTGTATGCCGACGAGCCCACCCATGGAACGAACATGTCGTCGGTAATGGTGACTTCCTGCGATTCAGCTGGGGATAACGGGCCGGCACGGTACTCGACTTCAACTGTCTTGCCGACCGATTCCTTCAGTACTTTGTTCAGAGCGAGGGCAAAGTTGACGGAGAATTCCGCAGACTTTCCGTTGCGTTCCACCTTAACGCGCTCTTGTCCGTCGAACGCAACGATGGTTGATGCAGGTCCGATGCCGAGTTTTGTTCTTAGACTCGGCGGAATGCTCATGGTGGCTGACAGGTCGCGCTCGTCGCCAAGATCGTAATGCACCACGACATCCTGGCCCGCATTGGTTCTGAAGATTTCGGACATCTGTACCCATGTTTTCACGGGTTGATCGTTGACCCTGGTGATAAACGCCCCAGCAGGTATGCCCGCTTTGGCGGCTGGCGTTTCGGTATTCATGGTTTCTTCGACGACGTCGCCGACTTTGAGGAAATGGTCAGCGAGCATGTCGAACTTTGCGTCGATGGTCGGCTTGCCCTTTTGAATGCGAAGCAGCGGAACGATTTTGATCTTCGGGCGGATGACCGTGTTGACGATTCTGCCGGAGCTGTGCTTGAGCAGTTTGACCGGGATGTCGCGCTCGGTCGGTCCCCAATCCGACTTGTGCGGCTTGAGGACGCTGGCTTCGATTTGGCTGGTGGTGGGGTTTTCGATGTCACCCCACTTGAGGATAACGTCGCCCACTTCGATCTGGGCAAGATCTGCGCGTCCACCCGGAATGATGCTGCTAAATCTCGTCAGCGGGACCAATCCGTAAATATTCGGTTTGACGTTGTCGATTCGCCGCAGCACGATTCGCGGATCAAGTTCGACAGTGACGCGCTTGGGTTCCGCGTTTTCATCGGCATCGAAGGGTTTGCGCTCGACGACCACTTCGTTGAACTTCAGCGGATCGGTCACCAGCAGATTCATCATCGCGTTGGCGTTCTCTTCGGTGACTTCGACGTCGCCCATTTTGACGATGACGTCGCCGACGCGCGGATGAATGCGGTTCTCGGGATCGTATGCAGGACCAACGCCCACCAGCGTCGCGGTTTGTGGCGACGTTACACCGATCTGGAAAATGTCTTCGCTGGCATTGACTTCCGGAATCACCCGAAACGTTTTCTCTTCGCCGTTTCGATCGACGACGAATTCGAGCGGCTCGCCCGGTTTGGCCAGCATCACCGTCATGGGGATGTCTTGAAATTCGTCCACCGACGAACCGTTGATCGATTTGATGATATCGCCTGACATGATGCCCGCGGCTGCGGCTGGCCTGCTTGGAATGGTCGCGCCCACGCGCGGGGCTTGAACCGTTTTACCGATCGAATAGATGATGACAAACAGCACGAACGAGAGGATCAGGTTCATGATCACGCCGGCAGAGACGATGGCCATGCGCACGCCGACGGGTTTGTTGGCGAACGAGCGCGGGTCGTCGCGGTATTGAAGTTCGCCTGTGGTGTCCACCTCGAAGTCTTCCTGCCCGAGCATCTTAACGTATCCGCCCAATGGCAGCAGGTTGAACGAGTAACGGGTTTCGCCTTTGGTGAATCCTACGACTTCGCGGAAGAAGCCGATGGCGAACTGCTCGACGCGCACACCCGACCACTTGGCCACCGCAAAGTGTCCGAGTTCGTGGACGAAAATGATGAACGAGAATCCGGCGAAGATTCCAACGTATGACATGATCGACGAAAACCACGAAGGGTCATCGAATGCAGCGAGCATGGCCTGTGACAACATGGTAGAGCTATCCATCGTGTTTATGTTCTTTCAAAACTTGTAGGGTCCGCTGTGCGGACCGAAGGTTGCATGGGTTGTTTCGTTACCGAACGAAAATGGTCCGCACAGCGGACCCTACCTGGTTTTCTTAATCGGGCTGCTTGCCCTTAACGTTTCAACTTCTTGCCGCGCCCAATTGTCAGCATCGATTAATTCTTCCAGCGTCGGGTTGTTGCGACGTTCGTGGGTGTTCAGCACTTCTTCGGTCAAGCGTACGATGTCGCAAAAGCCAATTTTTCCCAGTCGAAATAGATCGTTGCACACTTCGTTGGCTGCATTAAACACCGCCCCCGTCGATCCGCCTTGCGTCGCAACCTGATGTCCCAACCGTAGCGATGGAAAACGATGCGTATCCGGTTCCGAAAACGTCAGTTGCCCCAAGTCAGTTAACGACAGCCGGCTTGCAGGACACGGGTAGCGACGCGGATATGTCAATGCGTATTGAATCGGCGTACGCATATCGGGCGTACCCATCTGAGCGATCACGGACCCATCACAGAACTCGACCATCGAATGGAGGATCGATTCCGGATGGATCACGACGTCGATCTGTTCGCTTTCAAAGTCGAAAAGCCATCTCGCTTCGATGATCTCAAGTGCCTTGTTCATCATCGTTGCCGAGTCGATGGTGATTTTCGGACCCATCGACCAGGTCGGATGATTGAGCGCGCTTTCAACCGTGGCATTTTCGAGTTCTTCTTCGGAGGCATCGCGAAACGGTCCGCCCGATGCAGTCAGGACGATTCGTTCGACGTCGTCATGCTGCCCGGCTTGCAGCGCCTGGAAGACTGCTGAATGTTCGCTGTCAATCGGCAAAATCGTCGCGCCGGTTCGCTCCGCCGTTTTCATCATCAACTCGCCGGCGATGACGAGCGGTTCTTTGTTGGCCAGCGCAACCTTGCGCCCCAGTTGCACCGCGCGAAGCGTTGCGGGAAGACCGGCTGCCCCGACGACGGCAGAGATCACGCAATCGCATTCGACGGCTTCGACCAAGCGCGTCAACGAATCGTCACCGTCGATCAACTGGCAGCCGTCGGGCAAAAGTTCTTTCAAGGAATCCTGATGGTCCGCATCAGCCAAGGCAACGAACTTCGGGTTCCAGTACCGGGCTTGCTGGGCGAGTTTCTGCCACTGCGATCCACCGGCCAACCCCACAACTTCGAATGCGTCGGCCAACTCCGAAAGAACCGATAGCGCACTTTCGCCGATCGATCCGGTCGAACCCAGAATGATGACTTGCTGCTTGTTCATTCGAACGTCTTCAGGATGAAACCCGTCAAGGCCTTGCAATTGCTCGGGATGCGACTGACTATTCTTGTCTTGTACGCCGCCGCATGCTCGGGCGGTCATACTATTCGCCAAATTGCACACCGACAAGCTTTTGCCACGTCTTTAGACACCGTGTCGTCAATTGTCGAGGCGGTTTGCCAGCCCTATAATTGCGTGTATTCGGATTCGACTGGACGATGCCGCAAGGCGATCCAGTCATAGGAAACAGCATAGCCCGAAACCCGCTTGGTGCATCGACCCCATGGCTGAAAAACGTTCACTTCTTCATACGCCCAAGTTTGACGTCGAACTGTGGAAAGTTGCACTATCGGATGGCCGCGAGGTCGATCGGCAGGTCGTCGTTCATCCGGGGGCAGTGACGATCCTGGCAATTTGCGACGACGAATCCATCGTGATGATCCGAAATCGCCGATTTGCAGCCGATCAGGTGCTTTTGGAGTTGCCGGCTGGCACAATGGAAGCCGATGAACAACCTGTGGTTTGTGCCCATCGCGAGCTTGTGGAAGAGACGGGATATCGGGCCAGGTCGATCGAACCGCTGATGGAGTTTTACACATCACCGGGGATTTGCACGGAGCGAATGTATGCGTACCTCGCCCGCGACTTGACGCACGTTGGACAGGACTTGGACGACACCGAAGAAATCGATGTGGAGATCGTGGCGGCTGACAAGATTCGACAGGATCTGATCGAAGGACGGCTGCTCGACGGTAAAACCATAGCAGTGCTGGGGACGTACTTCGCGCGACAGGATGCAAAGCGCTTCGCGGGCGCATAAGAGAGTACAGCACAGAAGGGTTGGATGAACTGAATGGGTTGGCAAGATCGCGAATACGCAAACGAGCAAACGTACTACGGTGGCAGGAGACCGATGTACCGCGGGTCCGGTATGGGCACGTGGGATGTGGTCACGCGCCTCATCGTTGCGAACATCGTGATCTTCTTTGCAAGTGGCACGGAGGCGATGGGTCGGACGATTGTCGGCTACGGTGTCATGCAGGCAGCCAGCGTGCTTGACGGACAGGTGTGGCGATTGTTCACTGCCACTTACCTGCACGCTAACTTCATGCACATCTTCTTTAACATGTTGATGCTGTATTTCTTCGGGCCGGTGCTGGAGCGCCAATGGGGCGGTAAGCAGTTCTTCGTCGTGTACACCCTTGGCGGTATTGCGGGGAACATTATCCTTACGCTGGCAGGTGCATTTGGTCTGATGAATCCAGACGTTCTCGGTTTAGGGGCATCGGGCAGTCTGTGGGCCATCATGGCCGCGGTCGCGATTTATTTTCCCAACGCAGAAGTACTCGTTTACTTCCTGGTTCCAGTACGCGTTCGAACGTTGGTGATCGTGTACTTGGTTTGGTTTGTCTACAATATCATGACCCGCGGTGACAACTACGGCGGTGACATTTGCCATCTGGCTGGATTGCTCGTGGGTGCCTGGTGGTCCAAGACCGGCGGTTGGGCGTGGGCTGGTGGTTCTCCGCGCGGACTCGGGGGAGCGTCGCCATCAGGCGGTGGTTGGTGGTCAAAACTCTTCGGTAGTTCGTCTAAGAAAAAAGGAAGCGGAACATTTCGCGAGCGGGTCGAACAACGTAAGGACGACGTCCAAACGGTGAATCGTATACTCGAAAAGGTCTACGCCTACGGAATCAACAGCCTCTCCGATTCCGAGCGCAAAGCGCTGAAAGAAGCAACCGACAGAGCCCGTGCAGAAGAAGCGCGGGCTGGGCGGGCATAAGGTTTCTTGAGTCATTACGACCGCGCAGGTGAGTTGGGGATAAGCAACTTTGTTTGGCACCGGTAACAAAGACAATCCGCTGAACTGGTCGTTTCGTGTTGGCGAGTTGTTCGGCATTTCGATTCGCCTGCACGTCTTGTTTGTCTTTGGGGCGATATTCCTGATCGGTCGCGCCCTTGTCAGCGATACCGGCGGCATTGGCTTGAGCGGTGCGCTCGACGCCTTGATCTCGGTTGCGATACTTTTTCTCATCGTCTTGCTTCATGAGTTCGGTCACTGCTGGGGCGCTCGTCGAAGCGGTGGAGAGGCTGACGAAGTTTTGCTTTGGCCATTGGGCGGACTTGCTTCCGTTCGACCTCCGCATACCCCGAAGGCGCACATGCTGACGACCGTCGCCGGCCCGATGGTCAACGTTATGATCTGCACGATCGTTGCGGGAATTCTGGTCGCGCTTGGTGGATGGGGAGCGGTTCCCTGGAATCCGTTTCGAGGATTCCTCCCGATCAACCTCAACATCGACACAGCCGACGCCTTCCAACATTGGCTGCGAGTCGTATTCGGATTGAGCTACGTCATCTTGTTGTTCAATCTGATGCCCGTGTTTCCGTTTGACGGTGGGCGAATTCTTCAGGCATTTCTTTGGCCGCGTAGGGGTTTTAACCAGTCCATGATGACGGCCACGTACGTCGGTATGGTTGGCGCGATCGTACTTGGCCTCGGGGGTTTCTTTACAGGGGCGACGATGATGATCGGGATTGCGGTATTCGGTTACATCACCTGCTATTACGAACGTCGTGTCGCAAAGATGCGTGAGTTGGACGGTGACGTCAACGAGTTCGGTTACGACTTTTCCGGTGGCTATACGACACTTGAAGGTCAGGCTGACAACGGGGGCAAGACGCCGGGATACTTTGAGCGCAGACGCCAAGCCAAGGTCGAAGCCCGCGAGCAGCGGGAAGCCGAGCATCGTCAGAAAATGGAGCGGGAAGTCGATCGCATTCTGGCCAAGGTGAGCAACCTGGGGATCGATTCTCTCACGACCGAAGAAAACCGCATCCTCGCCGAAGAAACCAAACGGCAACAGGGCACCAAATCGTCGTGAGCGCTGAGCTTTGCAGGTCGATTCGGGCCGCGTGACTTTCAGCATTTTTGTCATCTGGTGGGCTGGGTTGGCGATCCGTTAGCACTATAATGCCCACGTTCAATTCGGCATGTCATGTAGGGTCCGCCGTGCGGACCGAACCATGCCGGACGTGCAAACCGAACGAACATCGGTCCGCACAGCGGACCCTACGACTATGAGTTGGAGTCCGCAGTGCGGATTTCGTCATCACAAACGGAGCGGGTCTGGATATGGCTGTTGCGCCCTTGGCAGAACAATCGAGCGACTTTCCCTTAAGCTTTGAACAACGCATTTCCGGCGCGAGCGGTGTATCGCTGCCCGATTCGGATGTGCCGTCGGCGCAAGACGAGTCAAACCTGCCGAAGCGCCTGCGCTCCGAATGTTCACCCAACCTGCCCGAGCTTGGCGAGTTGGATGTGGTTCGGCACATGACGCGCCTGTCGCATCGCGTATTCAGCATCGACGAAAACTTTTATCCGCTCGGTAGTTGCACGATGAAGTACAACCCCCGCGTCAACGAACGGGTGGCGGCCATGCCTGGTTTCGCGCACATTCATCCGTATCAACGCGAGTCCGATGTGCAGGGCATGCTCGAATTGCATTATCAACTGCGACACTTCTTGCAGGAGATTTCCGGGTTGGCGGAGGTCAGCTTGCAGCCGGCGGCTGGCGCTCATGGCGAGATGACCGGGTTGATGATGATCGAAGCGTACCATCGTGCCCGCGGAGAGAATCGTCGCGTGGTTCTCGCGCCCGACAGCGCCCACGGAACCAACCCGGCAAGCTGCACGATTTGTTCGATGAGCAGCACCAAGATTCGTTCGCGCTCCGATGGCAAGGTGGACCTCGACGACTTGCGGTCGAAGGTCGATGAAAACACTGCGGCATTGATGATTACCAACCCGAACACGTGCGGTATCTTCGACGATCAAATCGCGGACATCGCGGCGATCCTGCATGAGAAGGGGGCGCTGCTTTATTACGACGGCGCGAACATGAACGCCACACTCGGCATCATTCGACCGGGCGATGTCGGCGTCGATGTGATGCATTTTAATACGCACAAGACCTTCAGCACGCCGCACGGTGGCGGTGGACCCGGGGCTGGTCCGGTTGGCGTCAGTAAGCGACTTAGCCCATACCTGCCGAAACCGCAGGTGATTAAGAAATCCGACGGTACATTTGCGTGGGATTACGAACGCCCGGATAGCATTGGTCGCGTGAGGAGTTTCTATGGGCAGGGTGGGGTTCTCGTGCGGGCGTATACTTACATTCGTTCGCTCGGTCCGGAAGGGTTGCGACGGGTGTCGCGCCGGGCAGTGTTAGCCGCCAACTACATCGCGGCGCAGATCAAACACCGTTATCCGATGCCGTTTCCTGCACCATACGCCCACGAGTTCATCACCGTGCCCGAGTTTGGCGAACTCGACGTGTCCGAGCGCGATTTTGCAAAGCGTCTGATCGACTATGGCATCCACCCGCCGACGATGAGTTGGCCAATTATGCACTGTCTGATGATTGAACCGTCGGAAACCGAATCACTCGCGACGCTCGATCGGTTCTGCGAAGTGATGCTCAAGATCGCCGACGAAGCCCGCGATCAACCGGAACTGCTACGAAGCGCACCGCACGACATGCCGGTCGGCCGCCTCGATGAAGTGGGGGCTAACCGCAAGCCCAACGTTCGCTGGCGATCCGAATAGTTTTCGACTGGCCCCATGCCTCAATCAACGCTATGTCTCAATCAACCCTGCGAATTATTCAAGACGGCCCGCTCGCCGGTCCAGAGAACATGGCCCGCGACGAGGCCCTGTTAAACCGCGTCGGGAGAGGCGAGTCGCCGCCAACGCTGCGGTTCTATCAATGGGATCCGCCGACGATCTCGCTGGGCTACTTCCAAAAGTACGCCGACTACGAAACCCTCCCATCGCCGGCTGGCGATCTTGCGGTGGTAAGAAGGCAAACCGGCGGCGGGGCGATCCTGCACGATCAGGAACTGACGTATTCGATCACCGTCCCGTTGGATCACAAGTTGCTGGAAGGCGGCCCGAACAAACTTTACGAACGCGCCCACGACGCGATCATCAGCGCGTTTGCAAAGCTGAAGGTAACCGCAAACCGCTGCGGAAAATCCGATGACAGCGGCGCAGCAAGGGGTCCATTTTTCTGTTTTGAGAGAAGACACTGCCTCGACGTACTAGTAGGCCCAGACAAACTAGCCGGCAGCGCCCAAAGAAGAACAAGAGAAGCCGTCCTGCAACACGGTTCAATCATCCTAGCCAACTGCTACGAACAACAGAAAACCGCCGACGTAGAAGCAATAGAACCAACCAATTTCATAACAGACATCGCCCAGGAAATAGCGTGGCACATCTCAAAAAACCAATCAATCGAATTCGCCGAGATCGATTGGACCAAGCAAGAGTTAGCCGAATCGACCAAGTTGACCGGCAAACACACCGGCGATGAATGGATCAAGCGGTTGTAGGTCGGGTCATAGACCCGACGACCGGATGAGAATGTCGCAACAAGAAGCCCTTCGATTCAATAAGCGCCGGCGCATCAACCGAATATGCATGGCTTCGTTGTTTTTCTTGGTCATCGTGTTCGCAGGTGTCGCGAGTCTGTGGGTCGATTCTTGGATACCAGGCCCCGGTCGTGCCGATTATTCGTTCGATCTCATTGAGGACTACGTGTTTATACGATCCGCATCCAATCGGCGCGAAATCGGCCAGGACGATGGAGGCATTGGAGCAACTCTTGTGGTTGAACGAGATGTAACGCAGATGGGTTGGGACGACCGATACATTGTTTGCTATCAAGAGCCAAAAGCAGATACGGGTTATTCGACGGGATGGTGGATCATCGACACGCAGACGCATTCGCGTCATGGCCCGATGGAATCAGATGCATATCAGGAGATGTTTGAGCAACTCGGGATCAGCAGAACGATTCAAATTCATCCGGTCGAATCGTTCGGTCGCGATGGTGTGCTTGACGAGCAATAGCTCCTCAATCCAACGATCACAACGATTCTGATTGGGGCTGTCGGGTCGATGACCCGACCTACGGAATCGATGATCAATTCACGGCGATGTTCTCGAAAACGGCCGTTGCTTCGGATGCCTCGCCGAAGGTCAACTCACATGTTTTTCCGCTGCCGTCGCAGTCTCCTGTCCATTCCACGAATACGTTGCATTGAACGATGTCCGTACTGTTTTCGCACGCTGCAGAGTCGTTGTCAATGCCGTCGTTGATTTCCAATTCGACGACGATTCCGTCGCGTTGCGCGCCCCACAGGACGACGGGGCCAGCCGGATTTGAGATGCCTGCGGCGCCGGTGGCCGGTGGCGGGAAGACGACGAACGGTTCGCCGACGATGGTGATGAGCATATTGCTTTGTGGTTGCCCTTCTTCCTGCATGATGAAAACCGGCGCCATTTCCGTGAAGATCGCCTCGATGGATCGATCGCCATCCAGCGTGAAGAACAAGGTCGCTTCATTCGCGCCCATATCGCCGTTCGTGAAGTCGCCTTCCCATCGATCAAACTGAAGCGGTGGGGAGTCCAACGGAAGTTGCGGCTGGGACGAGGTCAGGAACCCGTCGGATTCGATGGCAACGAGCGCGACCTGCGTGCCGACTTCAAACTCCAACTCGGATGTTAGCGTTCCAAAGTCCGGAGAATACCTGACAAGGATTTCAGGAACGCCGTCGGCGAAGTCTGCATGGACTTTTGCGCCGTCGTTGGTTGAACCGACAACTCGGGCGAATCCACCCATGTCCGGTCCGGTGACAGAGATGGTCAACTTGGCCATGCCGTTGTTCGAGGTACTGCCGTCCGAGGAATCACCGTTCGTGCTTCCGTTCCCGCCATCATTTGAACCGCCTCCGTTGGAATCGCTATTGGGTGTCATCTGCATGCACCCGGTGGAAGCGACCAATCCAAACAGCACAGCCGCAAGCAGTGCGAGTCGTTCAACGCGCATGGGATTCGCTCCGTACGGGATTCGAATTCAGTTACAACCAGATGTGAGGCCGCATCCTTCGCAAATAATTATTGACCTATGGCAGTCGATGTTAATCGCAACCCGTACTCTCAACCGGCGCCCATTGTTGTGTATTGGCGGCTTGGCCTAGTTCCAGCATGACCGGATTGACGACCGAACAGAAGTTCGTTTGGGCGCTTTCGTTGTTGTTGCAAAAGACGGCTTGGATGATCCAGTTGGTCGTGCGGGTTTCGATTTCCCGTTCGCCGCACGCACCGGTTGTGGGGAATGTAAACTCGTTGCTGCAAATGTATGGAACGGCGAGCGATGTTTCACCCGGCAGCAAAAAGGCGCTGAATCCGGTGGTCGGTCCGCTCAGCGCGTTTTCGCATCCGCCCACGGTGCTGGCAAGGCATTCTTCGACCGACACGCCCGGTAGAAGATTTTCTTCCGAACAGGCACCGCGTGGCAGATCCTGCTTGTCGCTTTCTTCATAGTTGACCGCAGCAATCTTAACCGTTCGAGTTGGATGCGTATTGGTGACAGTAATCATCGCATCCTGGCGCACCTGAAATTCAGCAAGGTTCATACAGGTTGCAGGTACATCGAAACGGTCCGTCAGAGTCACATCGACAACGATCGAATCGGAAGCGTCTTCTGTACAGGTTTCGATCGGGCATGCGTCGTTTGGATCGCCGATAACACGGGCAAGAAGGTCGGGATCAATCGTACATGGATCGTCGTTCTGACCGGGTGGAGGACATTCGCCCGCGCCGTCGCACAACCCACCGCCGGTATCCGCGCTGCCCGCGCCACCGCCACCGTCGCTCGCTCCCCCATTTGAATCCGCGTCTGCGGCAGGAGCGGCACAACCGAAGAAAGTGCAACAACTGCATAGCAATACGACAAATATGACGGACTTCGACATGATGTATTACTCCTTGCCCGATGAATCGTTGATTGGTTTAATGGTACTGATTGCAAGTAAAGCATGTCAAGAATGGTATGGAGCAGGAGCGCGTTCCGCGTTCCATTTCACGAAGCCAAATGCCCATCAGGATTGGCTCAGGATCGATTGAATGGCCTGAAAGTCATCCGCCACTTGCACTGGTTGATTCGGTGGTGATCCCGCGCTCTGCTCGCAGCCTTTCATATGGTAGTTCACTGTGGCGTCAGGGTCTTTTAAGGCGTGGCCGGTAAATACGCAGGCTACTTTGTCGTCGGGGCCGATCATGCCTTCGTTTCTTAGCTGGTGCAGGCCGGCAAGTGATGCGGCGCTGGCTGGTTCGCAGCCGTATCCATAGCGGCCTACCATAGCTTTGAAGGCCAGGATTTCTTCGTCGGTTACGGTTCGTACGACCCCGTTCGTAACGTCGAGGGTGCGGAGACCCTTGGCGAGATTGACCGGGCGGCCTATCTCTATGGCGCTGGCTACTGTCTTGGCTTTGTTGTTGGCTGTGTCCAGTTCGTCGAAGTAGTTGCAGATGGCCGGCGAATCGAAACGTCCTTCGTTCCAGCGCATCTCTTTGTTGTTCCAAGCGTCGTTGAGCGTGTCTGCGCCGGTAGCGTTGATGATGGCGACGCGCGGGATGCGGGGGATGAGGCCCAGCGCTTTGAGTTCCATAAACGCCTTGCCGAATGCGCTGGAGTTTCCGAGGTTGCCACCGGGTACGATGATCCAATCGGGCACCTGCCAGTCGAGCCCTTCGAGAATCCGAAACATGATCGTCTTTTGCCCTTCGAGACGAAACGGATTCAGCGAGTTCATTAGATAGACGTCGAGCTTTTCGGCACACTCCACCGCGCGGCGCATGCATGCATCGAAGTCGCCGGCGATTTGCAGCGTTAGCGCGCCGTAGTCGAGGGCTTGGGCCAACTTGCCGAACGCGATCTTGCCTTCGCCGACGAACACGATCGCCTGCATCGGTTTGCCCGAGTCGCCCGAGTGTGCAGCATAGACGCTCATCGCGGCGCTGGTGTTACCGGTCGATGCGCAGGCCACGCGGGTGCGGTCCAACTTTCGAGCGATGGTGAATGCGGCAGTCATCCCGTTGTCTTTGAAGCTGCCAGTGGGGTTGAAACCTTCGTATTGCAGAAACAAACGGCCTGACTTCATACCGACTTGTTTGGCAATCTGGTCGGCTTGCTGAAGAATGGTACGCCCTTCGCCAATGGTGGCGATTTCGTCGACTGTCGCAAAGGGTAGCAGTTCACGGAATCGCCACACGCCTGAGAAGTCCGCCCGCGCTTCGACGGATCGACCCGGTGTTGCCCATCGTCGATTGAACGCGTCGAGCGACTTGGGAACGGGTACTTTGCTCCAGTCGTAGCCCACGTCGAGAAGGTTGCGACACTTCGGGCAGCCGAACAGCGGTTGGCCAATGTCGAAGGTGGCTGCACAGTCGGCGTGAATACATTGTTGATAGGCGATGTCACTCATGCCCTTATGTGTACGGGATGGGGGCGGGTTTTACCAGCACGGAGCGATTCGTCACTCCCGCGCACGCGGGAGTTCAGGGGTTAGCGGCGTTTATCGTTGGATTCTGGATTCCCGCTTTCGCGCGAAGGACGGCAGGCGTAGGAATGAAACACTCGCGAGGTTATTGGACGTGATTGAAACGCCTGCGGGCAGGTTAAGCCGATGGCCCATTCGACCGATTGATTCGATACTTGGGCGTTCAGCCGCATTAGGCAAATCTGCGCGATGGTCTTTGGGGGCATGGCGATGATTTCAGGCATTTCCAACGAAGGCGTTTCCGTCAACAGCTTGATCTCCGCATTGGGTTCCGCGCCCAGCGGGCGGCCCCAACGTCAGAACGAAACCTCCGAAGCGAAAGCTGCAGAATCCACCTCGCCCAACAAATCCGAACTGACCGAAGAAGAACGTCAGCAGGTCGAGGAACTCAAGAAGCGCGACGCCGAAGTTCGCCGTCACGAGCAAGCCCACAAAGCCGCCGCCGGTCAGTATGCTCGCGGCGGACCGACGTACAGCTACCAGACGGGTCCGGATGGCCGTCAATATGCGGTTGGCGGTGAAGTTAAAATCGATACCAGTGAAGTTTCCGGAGACCCCGAAGCCACCATTCGCAAGATGCGTCAGGTTCAGCGGGCAGCCAACGCGCCGGCAGAACCCTCATCGCAAGATCGCCAAGTGGCTGCTCAAGCGGCTGCCAAATTGCAAGCTGCCCAGCGTGAGAAGTCGGCAGAGCAAGCTGAGAAGGTCGCGGGTAGTGAAGCCGATCACGCTGAAGAGTCGCGGCAACTCGGTGATGCGCAAGAGGCACACGCACAGGAATCACATATCCAAAGTGCGAAGGCGAACGAAACCCAAGGATTGGAGTCGACCGATGGGCGAGCAACTGAAAATGCATCGAACGCCGCCGCGTCGAAATTGTATGAAGGTTTGCAGGCGCAGGATGGCTCCAAGCCAGGCCGGTTCATCGACGTTGCGGCTTAGGATGCCATAGGCTCAATCGTAGCGATGCACCAATGCCGTCATTCCCGCGCACGCGGGAATCCAGGGGAAAGCGAAGTCGAGTAGGTCGGGTCATCGACCCGACAAAATCATTCCGCGATACCCAAAATCAATGTCGGGTCGATGACTCGACTTACTGATGCCTATCTTGATCCGATTTCTAAACGCTGGCCAGGGTTTCGACTAGTTTGTCGATTTCGGCTTTGGTGCGCTTTTCGGTAACCGCCACCGCGAAGCAATCGTTCATTTCTCTGAACCATTTGCGCATTGGTATGCCAGCCAATAGTCCAATGGCATGGCAGGCGTCGAGGACTTTGGTTACGTCGTTGGTGGTTTGTACGACGAATTCCTTGAAAAATGGTCCATCGAACTTGAGTGAGTAATTCGGCAGCGCTGCGATTTGGTTTGCAGCGTAGTGGGCTTTATCGAAACACAGTGATGCGATTTTACCCAGGCCATTTTTTCCGACGGCTGTCATGTAGACGGTTGCCCGCATCGCCATCAGGCCCTGATTGGTGCAAACGTTGCTCGTTGCCCGTTCACGTTTGATGTGCTGTTCGCGCGTTTGCAATACGAGGCAGTATCCGCGATTACCTTTCGCATCATGGGCGACGCCGACGACGCGGCCGGGCATCTTGCGGAGGTACTTCTCGCGGGCGGCGAAGAATCCGAGGTAGGGTGCGCCGTATTGAAGTGGCAACCCCAGCGCCTGTCCTTCTCCGATGACGATGTCCGCACCGAAATCACCCGGACGTTTGACGATGCCAGCCGCCAGCGGGTCGAACGATACGATGGCCAGCGCGCCGACCTTGTGGGTGGATTCGATTAAGGGTTCGATGTCGTGGAGTTGTCCGAAGAAGTCCGGGAATTGAATCAGCACGGCAGCGGTGTCGTCGTCAACCGTTGCACTCAATGTTGCGGCGTCAGGCAATCCATCCTGCGATAGCGCCGATTCGATTTTCATCTCTTGCTGATGACCATACGTTTGCAGCGTCTCCACTGTGTCGGGATGACACCGCGTTGCGAGGACGATCTTCGAGCGTCGCGTTACACCCTTCGCCAACATTGCAGCTTCTGCGGCGGCTGACGCTCCGTCGTAAAGCGATGCGTTGGCGATGTCCATGCCCGTCAGTTCGCAGATCATCGTCTGAAATTCGTAGAACGCTTGCAGTACGCCTTGCGACGCTTCGGCTTGGTATGGTGTGTACGCGGTCAGGAATTCACCGCGCATCGCCAAGCTGTCTACCACCGTTGGTACAAAATGGTCGTAGGCGCCGCACCCCAGAAAGCAGGTCATCTGCGTGGCGTCACGGTTCTTGTCGGACAGCTGTTGTAACTCGGCGAGCAATTCCATCTCGCTACAACCGGCTGGTATGTCTAGGTCGCCGTTGAAACGCTGATCGCTGGGAATCGTCGAAAACAATGATTCGATGTTTTCCGCGCCGATGGTGTCGAGCATCTGCCGTTCGTCGCGATCGCTGATCTGTGTGTAATCCATCGATGATCCTGTGTGTCAAGTCGAAAGCAATCGACAACGTTAGTTTCGTTATTTCGCCGGTTCGGGTCGTACGCCCAGTATGTCCGTCTTGAATACTTTGGTACCCAGCAAATGATTGTAGTTTGTCCAGCTACTGTTCTTGTCACGATCCGATTCAATCAAACCGACGTAGGTATTGAGCTTTGCGTCAAGATTGTCGATGTGATGAATTGCGACCGCTTCTGGGGTGGCTGGTATCTTCGGGCTGCCGAATTCGTACGTTCCGTGGTGCGACAGAATGATATGCTGCAATGCCGTCTTGATTTCTTCAGGGAATGGTTCGCCGGTTTCTTTCTCGGCGGCAGCACACTTCTGTTCGACCCATGATGCTGCGATAAACAAATGCCCGAGAAGTTGCCCGTTGTCGGTATAGGAGAAAGTTGTCTCGCAGCGCAGTTCCTCCGTCTTGCCAATGTCATGCAGGAATAAGCCAGCCAGCACAAGGTCGAGACTGACCTGCGGATAGCGCGGAATCACCAGCAGGGCGATCTCCATCAGATTCAATGTGTGCTCGCACAATCCCCCGATATACGCATGGTGCATGTTCGCGGCGGCAGGCGATCGTTTGAACTGCGCGACCAACGCTTCGTCGGTGACGAATTGTTTGATCAAGAGCTGTACATGTTTGTCCTTGATGCTGCGCAGAATCTCAAGCGTGCGGTCCCAGAGTTTGTCGATGTTGTGTGGCGTCGCCGGTAGGAAGTCTGCGAAGTCGACCTTGTCCTCATCGACGGGACGAATCGCGTCGATGATGAACTGCATGTTGCCTTTGTAGTTTTCGGCGCGGCCTTTGAGTTCGATGAATCCGCCTTCGGGCATGTTGTTGTATAGAATCTCCGACGCCTGCCACATGCGGGAGGGAATCTGGCCAGTGCGATCTTTTAACACCGCGTGAATGTAAAGCGCGCCGTTGGTAGTCGTTCGCAGGTCCTTCGACGCAATCAGAAAGACTTGCGACTCGACGCTTTCACCGGCTTTTAAGTCAGAGATGTATCGTTTGGCCATTAGATTTTCGGTTCCCGTTTCGCATATGACTGAATCAGAGCGGGACTGTATGGCATCGGACCGGCTGATTCAAGGCCGCTGCATTGCACACAGTTTTTATCGCAAGTTTACGACTTGGGGCGGCGTTTTCGCGAACGCCTTCGTGCCGAAGACCGACCCGGACGATAACCCGATGAGAGTTCTTTTTCTTGCTGGGCGGAGTGGTAGTGGTCGCCGTCGCGGAAGCTGCGGTTGGCTTGTTGACGGCGGGCGTTGATCGCGGCTTTGGGCGGGTGGGCTGGTATGAGCGCATCGCAGCCGTCACCGATAAGGTCGGACCGGCCGGCATTGAGCAGGGCCTTCCGCACGAGGAAGTAATTCTCCGGTTTGAAGAATTGCATCAGCGCCCGCTGAAACTTGCGATCGCGCAGGTGCTTGGCGACGAACACCGGCTTCATGCTCATCGGGTCGAGGCCGGTGTGATACATGCACGTGGCGATGTCCATCGGAGCGGGGATAAAATCCTGCACCTGATCGGGGCGATACCCGTTCTGTTTCAAAAAGATCGCCAGGTCGATCATCGATTCGACGGAACTACCCGGGTGCGCGGTGATGAAGTAGGGCACGAGGTACTGCTTCTTGCCGGCTTTTGCGGATGCATCCTTGAATGCGTCGGCGAATCCGGCGAAATCGTCGATGTCGGGCTTCTTCATCATGCGAAGTGTCTTCGGATCGGTGTGTTCGGGGGCGACTTTCAAATGCCCGCCGACATGATGCTCCGTCAACTCCTGCATGTATTCCGGCGAACGTTGTGCCAAGTCCATCCGCACACCGCTGGCGACGAAGACTTTCTTGATGCCGTCGACCTCGCGCGACTCACGCATCACGTCGATCAGCGGGGCGTGGTCGGTGCCGAGTAGCGAACATACCGTTGGATGCACGCACGAAAGTCGCCGGCACTTTTCTTCGATCTCCGGGCGCGTGCAGCGCATCTCGTACATGTTCGCGGTCGGTCCGCCGATGTCGCTAATCACTCCTTTGAAATCTTTATCCTGCGACAGGCCCTTCACTTCGCGAATGATCGAATCCTTCGACCGCGACTGAATCGTGCGACCCTGATGCATGGTAATCGAGCAGAATGTGCAGCCGCCAAAGCATCCGCGCATGATCGTCACCGAATCCTTGACCACCTCGAACGCGGGGATGCGATCTTTGTACGAAGGATGCGCCCGACGCGTGTAGGGCAGGTCGTAGTAGCGGTCCATGTCGGTTTGCGAAACGGGAAGCCGCGGCGGATTGCAGACGACGGCTTGTCGATCGTGATATTGCACCAACGTTTTGGCGTTGTACGGATTCGTCTCGACGTGATAGAGACGCGTCGCCCGGGCAAACTCGGTCAGGTCGCCCTTGACGTCTTCATAGGACGGAAGGGTTACGACGTCATCGCCAGACGGCGGATCTTCCTTCGCGCCGCAAACATATGCCACACCCCGCGCATCGCGAAGGTCTTTCACCGTTTCGCCAGCCGCCAATCGCTGGGCGATCTCGACGATGGCATCTTCACCCATACCGTAAGCGATCAGGTCGGCTTTCGCGTCGAGCAGGATCGACCGCATCACTTTGTCTGACCAATAGTCGTAATGGGCGAGTCGTCTGAGCGATGCCTCGACGCCGCCGGCAATAATCGGTACGCCTTTGTAGGCTTCCCGGGCTCGTTGGCAGTAGGGCTTCGTCGCGCGGTCCGGACGCAAGCCGATCCGCCCGCCGGGTGAGTACGCGTCGTCGTTGCGCACTTTGCGGCTTGCGGTGTAGTGGTTGATCATCGAATCCATGTTGCCCGCACTGATCGCGAAGAACAGGTTGGGGCGGCCAAACTCCTTCCACGGCTCGCAGCTTTGCCAATCGGGTTGAGCCAGCACGCCGACGCGGAACCCATGCGCCTCCAGCAATCGGCAGAGAATGCCAGCCGCAAACGCCGGATGATCGACATAAGCATCGCCAGAAACAAAAACCACATCCACCGAATCCCACCCACGGTCGAGCATTTCGCGGCGGGTCATCGGAAGGGGAGGCGTCTGCACCGGTGCAAATTGATCCAGCGCAATGGAAAACGAATTCGAACTGTTGTCAGAAACCATGAGATCATCATCCGCGAGGTCGCCGTTGACCAAAGGGAGCAGAGCAAGAGCAATGAAACCCAATGAGACCGAAGGCAACCGGCCTTGGACGCCCGATCGGGCGTTTCGAGTAAGCGGGAAGTGTAACAGAAACGCCCTAGAATTACGAGCATTGGGTGCCCCGCCCTTCAGGGTGAGGGACTGACAGAACGCAGAATGTGCGGGCCCAAACGGGTGGCCCACCCTTTCAAGGGTGGGTTCAGCGATTTAAGACCGCGCAGTTACCCCGCCCTCTCAGGGAACGGGACTGACCTAAGTATTCGGACCGAGTAGAATGAGAATCATGTCCTTTGCCCGAACCAGCACACTTCAATACGCACAACTTGCGCTGACGACCCTGCTCTTGATACTTGGGGCATGGCTGGGCTTCAAATTCTACGGGGCGATTGGATGTTTCGCAGGCATCGTGGTCGGTCTCATCCTCGGCAATCTTGTGAACAGGCTCACATTAGATCTGTTCGTCTCCACTTTACTGAGTGACCTTAAGAATGAGTCCGAGGATGAATTGCGTAGATTGGCTCGCGACGAGAGTTGGGGCGATATTCGAATTCTTGCTATCAAGGAATTGATCACGTTGGGGGGCACCGTCGATTTCGAATTGCCGGTTCTTTACCGATTGGCCGAGAGTGACTGCCTGATTTCCAGAGAAATTACATGGTCGGCGTTGAGGGAGTTGTATTCGGACAAAGTGGAATGGATTGAGGACTTCGACGCGATATTGTCGTCGCCCGAAGAGTGTCGAAATCGTGTGGAGTTGTTGAAGGCGGCGGTGAATCGCGATTGAGAATTTGCCGCAACCCAACCCCAAAGTTAACCTGAACAAACCACAAGGGGGTGTCCGGACGCCTGGTGGGTTCCGCGGCCTTCAAAGCCGTTGGCGGGTCGTCAAAGCGGCTCGCGGTGGGTTCGATTCCCATCCACCCCCGTTAGTCTTTTTTTAGATTGTATCCTTAACATGAGTGAACGGTCAGATCGGTAGCAGAACAATACATCCAGTTCCTGCATTGCCT
Organism: Alphaproteobacteria bacterium; assembly: GCA_028285105.1. Taxonomy (GTDB): domain Bacteria; phylum Planctomycetota; class Phycisphaerae; order UBA1845; family UBA1845; genus UBA1845. Next base: position 257,681 of record JANQQE010000024.1, on the reverse strand, counting down.
TCGACTAAGGAATCATCTCCTGAAATCGTAAAAGTCTTCGACAAGATTCGCTTTGATGGCCGGATTAGTGATTCGGACGAATACGGTGAATTTGCTTGGTTTGCACGTGAATACCCGAGGTGCTATCGACATCATTTGGAATGCGCGCAATTCAGATTACGATCTATGCATTCGCTTGCATCGATTTTGCACGGACAACTTGCATCCAATTTGAATTCGGATGACGCCATTGAAGGCGTTTCAATTGGCGACGTGCGTGTAAAGCAAATATATTGGGACTTTGAGTCGTATCTGTCTGCGATCAACAATGCGTTAGATTTGCTTGCGCGTATTTCTGGAACGGCGTATCAGCAATCGATGCCGCCTAGTTTCAATAAGATATGTAAAAACCCGTCAGATAGTGGCCCAATCAAAATATTGAGGCGTGCAAAGCAAAAGTGGGTCAATCGACTTAAGGACTATAGGGATTGCTTTACGCACTACACGCCGGTTGACACGATCCTTTCTGTCGGACTAGTGCAATATTCCGACGGATTCCATTTTCGCGCGAAACTACCGACAAACCCAAACGTTCGTGACATCTTGGGCTTTAGGTTTTCCCGGCGCGTCGAACTCCTTCGATATGCCTGCAGTGTATGGCGGCATCTAATCGCTCTAGATCGCGCGGTGGCATTCGACATCAGGCGCGAGTATCAAGCGGGCAATTATCCGAAGAAAATATCGAATTTGTTCTTTGTTGGCAGAAGACAGCGGACAAAATAGCGGCGCGAAGGCAAGCATCCGACCCGCTAAAACTGAAGTTGAGAAATCTCGATTGCAACACGTTGCGAGAGTTCAAGGTTTCGCCACAGCGATGCGGTGCGGCAAGCCGCACCCTCCGGAGTTGGATTGGAATTAGCGAGGTAGGTCGGGTCATCGACCCGACACTGTCTTTAGCGATCCAGTAACGTGTCGGGTCGATGACCCGACCTACACTACACGACTCGTGATTTTCCTGACCTTTGGAATCCCTTTCGCAACTGCATGGCTGCTCGAATCTATTCACTGTGCTTTAGAGAGATTTAGATCGAGCCTCGAGACATTTTTACACATCTTCGTCGGTTTTTCGGAGTCGAATCTTCGGCTCACCGCTTACATTGGCGTCAATAGTGTGGCCGGGCTGCATCTGTCTTTACGATCAGGAGCCATACGATGGACCGACGTGCTTTTGTCTTGACTGCCGGGGCGGCGATTCCTTCTTTTGTTCTTTCGCAATCGGTTCGGGCTGGCGACGACGACAAGCCAGCCGCCCTTGCTGGCGATCTGGTTGGTGCGTTTGTCGGTAAGTCGCATTTCGATTTCGATACCGTTCGCACGATGGTCAAGGAGCATCCGGCGATCGTGAATTGCTGTTGGGATTGGGGCGGGGGCGATTATGAAACCGGGCTGGGTGCCGCTTCGCATACCGGTGGGACGAAGATCGCCGAACTGCTGCTCGATCATGGGGCGCGGCTGGACCTGTTCGCCGCGACGATGTTGGGGATGGGCGACGTGCTGCGTGCCGCGCTTAAAGCCCTTCCCGATTGCCACAAGACGCCCGGCCCGCATGGTATCCCGCTGCTCAGCCATGCCGTCGTTGGCGGTGAGAAGTCGTTCGACCTGATCGAATTTCTGATCAAACGCGGAGCGGCAGTCAACGCACAATCCAACAACGGCATGTCGCCGCTCATCGTCGCCGCATCCATCGATCACATCGACGCGGTCAAACTGCTTCTCGAAAACGGTGCCGACAAAGGCCTGAAAGACGCCAAGGGCCAGACGGCTAAGGCTTGGGCTGCAAAACGCGGTTACGACAGTGTGGTGTCTCTGCTGGATTGAACTGGACTTAAACCTGGATAGGAAGGAGTTGCTTTGAGTCTGGCAGACAGCGAGTTGACTATCATGGATTCCGCTGTGGCGTATGATGTCAAGGCCGATATGTGATTTTAGTGCGTGATTTGAGATCGCCAATCGAAGCGCTAAAGTCGAATGTGCTGTTGATGACGCGATCAGAGCCAGTCGTTGGTCAGAAACGATAAATGAAGGTTTAAACAGTGTCCGAGGCCATGCAGCAATCTGGGAAAGCGGCAGTCCACAAGCGCCGCACGCTTCGGTTCGACGAATGGGCAGATGTGATAGTCGATGTTGAGCGGCTGGCTGACAGGGGTTACGAACGTGTTGGTGAGCACAGTCTGGGGCAGAATTGCAACCATCTAGCGGTTGTATTGGAGGGGGCGTTGGATGGATTTCCGATGCGATGGTCGAGGCCAATGCAGTGGATGGCGCGGATTCTGGTTCTGCCGAGGATGCTGAAGCACAAACCAACAGGACTGCGCGTGAACTCGCCTGCTTTTGCACGACAGGATCGTCCGGTTGATGACGCTGTCGGTGTCGAACGATTGCGGAAGGCCATCGAGCGATTCAATGCGCCGGACGCGGAATACGTCGATCACCTCGTATTCGGTAAGTTGTCACGCGATCAGTGGAAGCACCAGCAACTTTGGCACTGCGAACACCATCTGAGTTTTCTGATTCCCAACTAATCGCGAAAGCCAGTCGACGTCTTGATCCATTACCGGCAAAGTGAGCCCGCAAAGTGCGTATATGCCGGTGCTTTACAATATTCTCTATATCCATCGCGATTTTTTTTCAGAATGCGTCATTGTTGCGCCAATACCAAATTGAACGAAAAATCACCGTACGGAGTATGGTCGCAAATTCGAATCAAAGGGGCTAACCATGACGCGAATGAACTTGGCAGCGTTGTTGTTCGGGGCATGCATCATCGGATGCGAAACCCCGGTGATCGTTGTTGACGGCGAAGGCGGAGGGGAAGTCGTTATTGTAGGTGGCGATGACGGTCAGGGTGAAGGCGGCCAAAATTCTGGCGATGACAATAATGACGGTGGACTAGGTTCGGATGATGCCAAAACCTGTACAGCCAGGGAGGATTTTCCAACCGTCGCGCCCGGAAACAACGTAGGCAATCCGTTTGCCGATCGGGAGTTTCGCGATACTTATACCGCACGCGAGACGGTGTTGCTTTCTTGTATGGCTTGCGATGGCCGGGCGCTTTCCGAAGACTTTTGCAGGTTCGCCGATGGGGACACCAACATCAGCGGTGAAGATGTACCGGCATTTAACCGCACTTTTTCCGTCGAGATCAGCGACGGTGAGATCATCTTTCACAACGATCAAACCAACGAGATTATCGCAACGGGCGGCATCGATTCTGATGGAAGTTTTTCGGCGGTTGGGTTCGACGAGAAAACCACGAACGGAGTCGATACGGCGCAGTGGAAGTTTGTTGAAGGAACTTTTGACGTTCAGGAGCGCGTGATCGAAACGTTCGCGCGAACGCGCGATAGTGCTTCGGATTTTTTGGACGGGGGACCGTTCGATTACGAGTATACAACCGAGACGCGGTATGGAGCATTGACGACCCAGTAAGAATTCGACGGCTTTCTTATCGCATCGCAAAGATGACGACGATACCAAGCATCCAGCAGTAGTAGCAGAAGTAGTGGAGCTTTGCGTTTCGCACGGCTGACATGAGCATGCGGAGGGCGAAGTATCCGGTCGCGGTCGCCACCATTGCCCCCATCAGTAGCGGTCCCGTCATGAAGTCTTTCAGGCTCATGGCGGGATCGTTTATCACATCCATTGTCGAAACGAGCGCCGCGCCGCAGATGGCTGGGATGGCGATGAAGAAACTGAACTCGCCTGCCCATTGACGCTTGATCCCGCAAAGCATTGCCAACGAAATCGTGGTGCCACTGCGCGACACTCCGGGCAAGATCGCCACACCCTGTCCAAGCCCAACGATCAGCGCCCGCCCCCACCCGAACCGTCGCCAACCGCGTTTGGGTCGTGGGATTTTTCCGGTTAACCAAAGCAGCGAACCGGTGGCGATCAGGGCGATGCCGATGCCCAGGCGGTTTCCGAACGCCTGTTCGAGTTGATCCTTGAATCCCAGACCGATGACGGCTGTCGGGATGCTGGCGACGATACCGAGGGCTGCAATTTTCCATGCGATGCGGCGACCATCAAACTGTGGATTCGTCTCGGTCAAAAGCCGCTTGAAATAGGCGATGAACTTACGGGCGAAGACGGCAGCAACTGCGATCACAGTACCAAGGTGTACCGCAATATTGAACAGCAGCATCGGTTGCGATTCGGGTTCAAGATCGAACCAGTACGCCCCCAGCGCGAGATGTCCGCTGCTGCTGATGGGCAGAAACTCGGTCAGTCCCTGAACGATGCCGAGAACGATGGCTTGAACGTATGAGAGTTCGCTCACGGGGCGTCCGTCTGCGTAAGGATGTCTTTGGATTGGTACAGGTACGGAAGCATCGAGAGCGTTGTGACGACGACGGTGGCCCATACGATGATCTGGATGGCCAGTCGATTGGCGTCGGCGGCTGGCTCTTTGCTGTGGGCGATGATGAACAAAATGACCGGAATCGCGCCACTTTGAAACATCATCTTGGCTTTGCCGTACATGTTCGCGCCGAATGCCGCTCCCTTGGCTTCGGAGAATCCACGCAACCCAGTGACGAGGAGTTCACGTCCAAGGATCAACACGACCATCCACGATTTCATATGGGTGATTTGAATGCCTTCTTCTGTGCGAAAATTTCCGCCGGCAAGGAACACGAATGCCCCGCACACCAGTACTTTGTCAACGAAAGGATCGAGTACGCGACCAAACGCGGTGACCTGATTGTTGCGACGGGCAAGGTAACCGTCCAGCGCATCGGTCGCAGCCGCCACCATGAAAAGGATGGCGCACGCATCGAGAATCCAGGTATCCGGAGCAGTGACGATATCGAAACGCGACAACAGGACGAAAAAGACAATCGCAAGGAGCAGGCGGGTCAGTGTGATCTGGTTGGGCAGATTCATGGGGTTGTGTCGGCTGAGGTCATCCTTGAGCCAGCGTCGGAAGCGAAATTGTTTTCGGTACGGCGATCAAATCGTAATCGTCGCGGCCCACACATCGAACGCGAGCGAACTGACCCGGTTCGTAATCGCAGTCGCGAAGCAACGTCACACTATCGACTTCGGGTGCTTGTCCCGCATGCCGCGCCTGTTGGAATCCGTCCATTGGCGGCGTGTCTACAATGACGTCGAAGTCCCGATTGATGCGGCTGTCCGCACGCTTGAAGGCGATTTCCTGCTGGGCCAACATCAATTCCTGACGGCGACGCAGCTTGGTTTCGCGGTCGATCTGATTTGTCATACGACCGGCTGGCGTCTCCGGTTCGAGAGAGTACGGGAAGACGCCCAACGCGTCGAACTCAAATTCCTGAATAAACGCGATGAGTTCCTGATGGTGCTCTTCGGTCTCGCCGGGGAATCCGGTGATGAGCGTGGTCCGCAGGGTGACGTCGGGGATGCGGGTTTTGATGCGACGGAGAAGATCGACGGTGGTCTTGCGATCGACGCGACGATGCATCGCTTTGAGCATTTTGTCGCTGATGTGCTGGAGCGGCATGTCGACGTACTTGACGATTTTGTCGCACTCGGCGATGGCGTCGATCATCGCGTCGGTGAAGACGGAAGGGTAGACGTACATCAGGCGAATCCACGACAGGCCGTCGAGTTCGTTGAGTTGTCGAAGCAAACCGGCTAAGCCCGCTTCGTAGCCCATGTCGTGACCGTAACTGCTGGTGTCCTGGCCGATGAGCGAAAGTTCGACCGCACCATCGGCGATGAGTTCGCGAGCTTCGGTGAGGACGATCTCGGGCGGTTTACAGTGCATCGGTCCGCGAATGCTGGGGATGGTGCAGAACGTACACTTCTGATCGCAGCCCTCACTGATGCGCAGGTATGCCCAGTGCCTCGGTGTGATGCGGAGGCGGGCAGTGTCGATGTTGACGAACGGGTGATAGTCGCCCAGATACTTATCGACGGTACTGCGTTTTTGTTTCTTGTTGAGTACCGCACGCACGACGTCGTCGCGGTTGTTCACCCCGACCAGCGCGTCGATGCCTTTGACCGATTCGGAAAGCTGCACGCCATCGCGCTGCACAAGGCAGCCGGCAACCACCACGCGGTTGAGTCGCGACCTGCGCGATTTTTTCGATTTGACCAGATCACGGATGATTCCAGTGGCTTCCGTTCGAGAGTCTTCTAGGAATCCGCAGGTGTTGACCACGACGACGTCGGCATCGTTCTCGTCTGCGACCAGCACGCAGCCGGCTTCTGCCAATTGACCGAGCATCTTCTCGGAGTCCACGGTGTTTTTGGCGCAGCCGAGGGAGACGAATGCCACTTGTTTGAGATCGGACTGGTTCATGGTGCTTTTTCCAATAGGTCAGCGAATTTGCCGCCGACTGGTGCCATTGTATCTACGTCGCGGTCAATGTCGAAGGCCTCAATGGCGGGTCTGGGGAGGCTGTTTGGTTGGAGGATGCCCGGGGAAAGGTCTACAATCCAGTGCTTGAATGCGGTAGAGTTTCGGATACCGTGTGACCAAAGCAAATTGGGTACGAGCAACCCGATCTTTCAATGGCACGCACGATCGAAAGAAGGAAGCAGAATGGCCGAGAAAGCCAAAACGCAGACGTCAGCAATGGAAACCGTCGAGCCCCTCGGTGACCGCGTCCTGATTCGCAAAGATGAGGACAAGAAGCGAACCAAGGGCGGCATCGAGTTACCGGACTCTGTCGAAATCCCGACGATCACCGGCAGGGTGGTGACGGTTTCTGCCCAGATCGAGCATGACGACGACTTTCCGATCCGCCAGTACGACAAAGTGCTCTTCAATCCGAAGCACGCGATCCCGGTCGATTTCGAATCGGACAATCAATTGTTTGTTGTGCCGATTGAGGATGTGGTGGCCGTCTTTCGCAAAGCCAAGTAACCGCGAATCCGAACGCTCGCCGTTTGTAGCCAACCAACCTGGAACCCTACAATTCGATTGCCCGACATGTCTAATTCGCAAACACCCATGCCCAAGTTGATCGGAATGGTTCATCTTCCGGCGCTTCCCGGTAGCCCGGGTTCGGCGCTGAATATGGAAGATATTTTTCGCCATGCGATGGACGATGCCCAAACGCTAAAGGCGGCTGGTTTCGATGGGATCATGGTCGAGAATTTTGGCGACGCACCGTTTACGCGCGGGGCGATCGCACCGGAAACGGTGGCGGCAATGGCGGTGGTGATCCGCGAGATTTGCAAGGAAACGAAGTTGCCGATCGGTGTGAACTGTTTGCGGAACGATGCCCGCAGTGCGTTGGGGATTGCTGCCGCCGTTGGTGCGTCGTTCATTCGCGTCAACGTGTTGACGGGGGTGGCTGCGACGGATCAGGGAATGATCGAAGGCGATGCCCACAAAACACTGCGCGATCGTGCCGCCCTTTGTCCGAATGTGCGCATCCTTGCGGACGTTCACGTCAAGCATGCCATTTGCGTTAATCAACCCGACATTGCGCTGGCGGCTGAAGAGACGGCGTATCGTGGGCAAGCTGATGCGATTATAGTTTCCGGTTCGACGACGGGCAGAGCGGCGGATGTGGACGAGTTGGTCCGCGTGAAGGAAGCGGTTTCCGATAAACCTGTATTCATTGGAAGCGGTGCGACGAAGGAAACGATCGCGACGTTGTTGTCAAAGGTCGATGGCGCGATCGTCGGTTCTGCGCTAAAACCCGACGGCGACATCAGCAGGCCAATTGATCGCGCGCTGGCAGACGAATTTGTCGCCGCAGTAAAACGTTAATTACAAACAACACGGTGTGCACGGCCCACCGTATGGAACGCATGTCAAAACCCATCATTCACCTGACGGCTCCGGCCAACCCTGCCGACGCGACGCTGAAATCGCTGAAGTTTCGTTCGACGAAAGAACTGATTCAAGCCGCGAGAAACGTCGTCGGTGCGCGTTATCGCGTCCGCGGCAAGGCTCGATTGATTGAGGCGAAACTCGACGAATCGAGCGGTGGTCGCAGCGACGATCGTGCCCGCATCGAAGAATTGCAATCGGTCATTGAAGACGAGCGTGTCGTTGCGCTGGTGACGCTTAAAGGTGGGGGCTGGTTGACGCGGATTATTCCGCATCTTGATTTTCAACCGCTGCAAAAACGCAAGACCCCGCTGGCAGTGTTTGGGTTCAGCGAGATCACGCCGCTTGTTAACCTGATTGGAATTTGTCGGCGCGGGTACGGTTTTTATTACATGACGCCAGGGTATCCCATCACTGCAATGGAGCGATACGCGCGGCAAAACATTCGAAAGCTTCGACAAACGCCGATGGGTTCCCGCGCGATCGGAGCGTTTGCCAAGCGCTGGGCGCAGCGTCAGGGGCGCGAGCAGTTCGATGCGTACTTCAACGATGTGGCTGCGATCCTTGAAGGCCGGGCGCCGAGCAGGCAGCTCACGGGCAAGCTAATGAGCGGTTCGCTGCCGAAGGAATCCGTGGCTACGATGATTGGCGGATGTTTGTCTCTCGTGACGCCGTTGACGGTGGGCGCTTATACGAAACAGATGAACCCGTCGGGCAAGTGGATCGTTCTCGAAGATCTGGAAGAAGCGCCGCACCGCATCGATCGACAATTCGCCCACATCAAGTTGGCCGGTTGGTTTGAAAAATGTGCGGGCGTTTTGATCGGCGACTTTCATTCGGGCGGTCGCGACCAGACGGATGAGACCATAGCGATTCTCAAATATCACCTGCCTTCCGATCGGGTTGTCCCAGTCATTCACACCAAACTCGTCGGGCATACCTGGCCACAAGCCGTGCTGCCGATTGGACGCAAACTCACGTTGCGTTGCGAGAAAGGTCGCGGTAAGCACCGGGACGTGATCATCGGTTGGCCGCATGAAGGTTGGCGTATCGTCTGCGATTAGGCGACTCGGCTGGACATGACGTGCCCATCGCTTGACGATTTTGGCGGTCAAGGATAGCCTCCCCTGACCACAACAGATGGCAAGAATCGCGAGGCAATCTCGCCCGAAATCATACTCTGCAACCCATGCTAAGGAGCTGACCAATGGCATTCGAATTACCCCCGCTTCCCTATGACTACAACGCCCTCGAACCGCACATCGATGCGAAGACCATGACGATCCACCATGACAAGCACCATGCCGGATACGTCACCAAGACGAATGCCGCGTTGGAATCGCATCCCGACTTGGCTGCCAAGAGTATCGAAGACTTGCTTCGTGGGTTGGATTCGCTTCCCGATTCGGTTCGCGGTGCGATTCGCAATAATGGCGGCGGTCACAGCAATCACTCGATCTTCTGGACCATCATGGGACCGGGTGGCGGCGGTAAGCCTGAGGGCGATTTGGCGGCTGCGATCGACGGCGCGTTCGGAAGCTTTGACGCATTCAAGGAAAAATTCTCAGCCGCGGCGGCGGGGCAGTTCGGATCGGGTTGGGCGTGGTTGTCGGTCGATGGTTCGGGCAAGCTGCACCTTGCGGGTTTTGCCAATCAGGACAGCCCATACAGCCTTGGTTGCACGCCGCTGCTGGGCGTTGACGTGTGGGAGCATGCATATTACTTGAACTATCAGAATCGTCGGCCCGATTACATCGCGGCGTTTTGGAACGTCGTCAATTGGGCGGAAGTGTCCAAGCGATTCGCTGCGGCCAAGTAAGTCGGGCAAGTCAGAATCGGTTTTTTCAAAACAATTGAAACGAGCGGTGGGGGACGTGTACCCCTGCCGCTCGTTTTATATTGTCAGCGGTATTCACCGGACGAGCGATATATGATTGTCCGAAGCAGACTTCGAACTACAATGGCTGTGCGAGCTTGCGGTATATTGTGCCTGCAGTCACGACGGAACCATCACGGAATGACGATGACGATCGAGAACCCGATTGACAATGCTGAGGATGCCAAAGAACAGCTTTGGGATCGCAGTCGGTTGGACTCGGTGCATTCGCAGGCTGACAAGTCCGAGCGCGTTCAGCGTATGTTCGATTCGATCGCCCCGACGTACGAGCGCATCAACACATTGTTTAGTGGCGGGCGCGATCGCTATTGGAGAAAGCGCACCGTCCAAATCGCAGGCGTCAAATCGAACGATTGGGTCCTGGACATTGCCTGCGGAACAGGCGATTTGCTCCGGGCGTTTGGCGCGGGTGCGGTTCAGCCGTCGCGTTTAACAGGCGCCGATTTTTCGCTGGGTATGTTGCAACGTGCATTGAATACGCAACCTTGTGCGAGATGGTTGCAAGCCGACGGTTTGCGTCTTCCGTTTGCGGATGGATCTTTCGACATTGCGAGCTGCGCGTTTGGCGTGCGGAATTTTCAGAATCTCGATATCGGTTTGAAGGAGATGCACCGCGTTTTGCGGCCCGGTGGTCGCGCGGTCGTTTTGGAATTTACCCGGCCTCCCAATTGGCTCGTTCGCGGTGTTCACGAGTTTTACAGCTCGAAGCTGATGCCCCTTGGAGCACGGATATTGAGTCGCGATCGCACTGGGGCTTACGCGTACCTCCCCAAGTCCGTCGTCAGTTTCGTCGATGCGGTGACGATGTGTGCAAAGTTGAAGTCTGCAGGTTTTGCCAGAGCGACTGCAACGCCCCTGACATTTGGTGTTGTCACGGTGTATCGGGCTGATAAGGTGACACCATGACAACTGCCAATGCAGGCAATCCAGTTCGCGATGAGCCATCTATCAACGAAGATGGAATCGACATCGATGTCGTGGACTTCTGGTCTCGGGCGACGTCCAAGTATCGCGTTCGGGCGGCAGTGCTTCTTCTTGTCAACACCTTGCTTTTTGCAGGTCTCGGATGCTTTGCATACTGGATTCGCACCGGTGTGATGTTTGCGTTTTTGCAACCGGATTATTGGTCGCAATTGGGACAGACGTTCCTTCCGAGGGGCGATGCAACGCTGGCGAATTTCGTGCTGTTTCCCATTCGATTGGACTTGATCCCGATGCACGGGGTGGTTGTCGGGTTGCTTTTGGCGGCTTTGGTATCGATCCCGATATTGGTTTCGATTCTTTACCGATTCGCGAGTTGCATACCGTTCTTATTGATTGTGGCATTCGTGGCGGTAATGCCGTGGCTTGCGATTACTTTGACGGGTGCGTGCATTCTTGCGTCGATCAAACCGTTTCGATTTCGGTTTCGATATGCGTCGGCGCTACTGGGTCTGGTTCTGGTGATGTTTTATTTTTACGGGGCATCGCGGCAAAGTTCGTCGCAGGTGGCGGAGTACGCGCCATCCGAACGGATCAAGTTCATCGCTCCGTGGTTGATGGCGACGCTGGCATCGTGCATGTTGATTGGTGGCGTGTTGTTTCTGGCGAAGTTGGTGAACTACAGGCCGGGTGTCATCGCTCCGCTACTGCTGGTGAGTTTTGCGCTTCCGGTTGTGATCTTCGAAAAATATGTCGGACGCGATGAGTTGTACTACCAACTGCTTGCCCGCCATTTTCAGGAAGAGTTCTACGTTCCCGAATACAATTTTTCGGAGCAGTTCGAGCGGTTGGCCTTTCGATATTGGGAGGCTCAGCCGGAGCCCAAGCAGCCGTTCAGTGTCGTTCGCGAAGTGCTTGAGTTTCGCATGGCGCTGGAACTCGACGTCAAGACGCAGGTTCGCACGGAATTCGCCAAGCAGCGCGAATCCATCAACCGCGAGTGCAAGCACTTTCTGAAGCACTTTCCCGAATCGCGATATGCCATCAATGCGCTTTATTTTCAGGGTCAAACGCTCGACATGCGTGTGGACCTGAAGGCTTTTCGAAGCAAAGAAAAGGTGCTTCGGTATTACGCCGATTTTCCGTCCGATGTCTCCGAACCGGTTTGGAAGAAAGTCGAAGCCAACGCAGAGGGGTCGAGGGCCTCGAAGGTGGCAATGCTTAAGCTGGCACAGATCGAGGCGCGCAATCGCCGGATCGACGATGCGCTGGCCCTTCTCGACAAGTTGATCGAAAAAATCGAGACTGAAGAAGAACGTGTGGCCAAAGGCGATACGGGTGTTGTTGGGGTCATGCAGCGTGCGCCTGCCGACGAACAACTCAAGATCGATGTCGAGTCCGTCGACTCGCGCGCCCGCGAACTGCGCGACCTCATCAAGCGCAATGCCCGCGATCCGCGCTATGGCAATCGGCCACTCTGCGGATCGCGCATTGGCGAACCGTTCTGTGGCGGCATGCTCAAATTGGATCCGGAACACGTGCTGTTCAAAGCCAATCTCGACGCCTTGTTGGATGCGTATCCAAACGCATTGCTCGAAGACAACGTCAAGCTTCAACTCGCGATGCTGAATGAGGATCCGAACCAGCGCGCGATGCAACTGGAAGCGTTGTTGGAAGATTATCCCGATGGCGATGCCGTGTCGCAGGCGATCTATCGACTCGCACTGACGTGGGCGGAGTTGGGCGACATTCAGAAGGGCCGATCATATTGTGAAAGGATTTTGAGCGAGTTTCCAGACAGTTTGTGGGCTGGGTCTGCGCGGGAGTTCCTGCGTCAGCCAGCCCCCATCGACGTTGAAGGGACCGGTTAGATCGATCGGAATCGGGGGAGTTGATCATGGCAGGCAGCACAGAATCGAAACGAATTGTCGTCGGCGTGACGGGTGCCAGCGGGGCGATGTATGCCCAGCGACTCATTCAGTGCCTCATCGAAGCCGAAACCGAAGTGCATCTGGCAATCACGCCAAACGGGCGGAGGCTCTTTCACGACGAACTCGATTTCAACGAAGTGAACGGTAAGACGCTTCTGGGAAATGATTCCTCGCGACTCATCATCCATCCGCATCAGGATGTCGGCAGCAGCATCGCCAGCGGATCGATGCACACCGACGGGATGATTATCTGCCCATGCAGCAGCAACACCCTCGGTTCAATTGCTGGTGGGCTTGGTTCAAATGTGCTGACTCGCGCTGCACAGGTTTCGTTGAAGGAGCGGCGACGGTTGGTGTTGGTCCTGCGCGAAATGCCGATGGGCCACCTTGATCTCGAAAACGCGCTGCGACTCAGCAATGCAGGTGCGATCATTTGTCCAGCATCGCCCGGTTTTTACATGTTGCCCAAAACGCTCGAAGACGTCGTCGATTTTGTCGTTGGCAAAATGATGGACCTTGTTGGCATCCCGCACGATTTGAACACGCGCTGGACCGACATGCTCAAAACCGCCCAATCGAAAGATAGCCGTTGACCACGCAATCAGATCAAACGGCTGCTGATCGCGGCATCGTCGAATCCGTTCGGGTCTGGACGGAGATGATCAAGTTTTCGCACTCGGTGTTTGCCCTCCCGTTTGCCATCATCGCCACATTTCTCGCCGGTCGGTCGCTTCCTGATGGACGACCTGGATGGCTTCATCTGGTTTTGATCATCGTGTGCATGGTGGCGGCTCGAAGTGTGGCGATGACGTTTAATCGTATCGTCGATGCGCGAATCGATGCAAGAAACCCGCGCACGGCCTCCCGCCCATTACCGGCTGGCAAACTGACGATGATCCAGGCGTGGATGTTTCTTGCGGTTTTTTTTGCGACGTACGCGATTGGTTGTTTCGGCTTTTACTTCAAATTCGGCAACGCCTGGCCAATGCTGCTTGGCGGACCTGTCTTGATGGTGCTTTGCGGATATTCATTCGCCAAAAGATTCACGCGCTATTCGCACTTCTGGCTGGGCAGTGCCATAGGTTTGTCACCATTGGCGGCATGGATTGCGATTCATCCTGAAACGGTGGGTCTGCCCGCCGTCTTGCTGTCGGTGACAGTCATGCTCTGGATCGCGGGGTTCGACATTATCTATGCATGCCAAGACATCGAAGTCGATCGCAACGAAGGCTTGTTCAGCCTCCCATCGCGAATCGGGCCCGCCGCCGCTTTGATGGTGACGCGCGTCGCCCATGTGATGGTCGTTGTGTTGCTGGTTTACGTCGGCAAACTGACCGGGCTTGGATGGGTTTACATGGTTGGCGTCGGCATTGTCGCGGTACTCTTGCTAATTGAAAACCTAAGCGTGCGTGCCAACGATTTTTCGAGAGTCAATCTGGCGTTCTTTACGATCAACGGGATGGTCAGCCTGCTGTTGGCAACGTGTGCGGTGACCGATATTTTGTTGAAGGTGCCGGCATTGCTTTGATGGTGGGGTCGGCTGTGCGACCCCATTTCCGTCATTCCCGCGCACGCGGGAATCCAGAATCACAGTAGCAAGCTACACTGACTCTTTACCACACATGACTGACTCAGTACCACACATGGACGCGATGGGGCATCCTCGGATTGTCGTGCTTCTTGAGGGCAACGCCGACGTCTGGAATCCCGCTTTCGCGGGATTGACGGCGGGTGTTTACAAGATGCCGGTGGCGCGATGCTTCTACGCACCCAGGTCCAGTGCTACGATTTCTTTTGTGTCGCGGACGTACAGTTGATCGCCGACCAGCGTCGGTACAGTCCATGCGACTTTTTCTAGCAGTTGCGTCTGGCCCAGAATCTTCATTCCTTCGGGTGACACCTTGGCCATTGCCAATACGCCATTTTCATCGACAAAGATCAACTTGTCGTCGGCGTAGATGCAGTTGGCTTTGTGGAATCCGCGCTCTTTCCACGCGACATCGCCAGTCTTGACGTTGACTGCCGACAGCATTGTGACCTTGCCGCCGATGGAAGCATAGACATGGTCTTTGACGCGGACAGCATTCCAATGAAACACTTTGATCTTGTCGGATTCCCAGACTTTCTCGACAGACGTTTTTCCACCTTTTTGCGAAAGGCGAATGACCCGCGTACCGCCATCAAGCTGCGTTGCTGCCCAAAGCAGATTGTCGTCGCCCCAGATGGCATCGGTGGCGTTGTTTTTGTATTGATTGCTGCACGGATAGCTCCAGAGGAAGTTTCCGTTGGAAGCATCGACACCCATTACGTCGCTCGACGAGAAGAAAACGATTTGATCCTGACCGTCTACGTTGATGATGATGGGTGATGCATAACTGACGTCATAGGGTTTGCTTTTCCAGACAACCGATCCATCTTTTGGGTTGAATGCCATGATGCCATTTTTTTCACCGCCGACGAGAGCGATGACATTTCCCTTATAGAGCAACGGACTGGCGGACGTTCCAAACTTCAAAACGCTGCCATCATATTCATTGATGAAGTCATGCGACCAGATCGATTTGCCGGTGGCTCGATCGATGCATTGCATGATGCCGGTGAATCCGAGCGTGATGACGCGATCATCGAGAACCAGCGGAGTGGCGTTGGGGCCTGTGCCAAATCGATCGGTACTGCCCTCGTGTTGCGGAGCGTCATAGGCGTATTCCCACCTGGTCTTTCCGTTGCCCGCATCCAGTGCGACAATGACATCCTTGCCGTCTTTGCGATACATGGTGTAAAGGGTGCCATCTTTGGTGGCGATTGCCGAGTAGCCTTCGCCCAGCGCCCGACGCCATTTGACCTTTGGACCGGATTCCGGCCAGGAGTCGGCAAGTTTCGGCGCAGAGACTTTGAAGTCCCGTGAGGGTCCACCCCATTGCGGCCAATCGGGTGACGCGGCCATCGTTGGCAGGGCGGTGGCAGCTGCGATGGTGCAGGCAAGTGTTCCGCAAAGCATATTCCAGTTTGATCGTCGGCATGTCTCAGAGTGCATCATGGTCCCCTCGAATTGGCGATGGAATCTGTTAGGTCGGGCCGTATTGTGATTGCTCGCGTCTAATAGCACAAGGCTTGCTGGCTAATCCGGTCGTGAAACGACGCCACGCGGTACCCTTGACCCTCGCGATCCATCGGTCACAATCCGCCTTGTGACATCAATTGCAGCTAAACGATGAGTCACGGGTTGTTTGTGTAACCCGTCTGTCACCAGGAGCATTTACGATGGCCCAACGAATTTCCGGTGAGATGAACTGTGCAGGTTTCAAGTTCGCACTTGTCGTCAGTCGCTTCAATGATTTTATCACCAGCAAGCTGGTGGATGGGGCCATCGATACGCTGGTTCGACACGGGGGTTCCGAGGACGACATCACTGTGTTGTATGTGCCCGGTGCGTTCGAGTTGCCTTACATGGCCAAGAAAGCGGCAGACAGCGGGGCGTTTGATGCGGTTGTGTGCCTCGGGTGCGTGATTCGCGGTCAGACGCCTCACTTCGACTATGTGGCTGGCCAAGCTGCCCGCGGGATTGCACAAGTTGGGTTGGACTCGGGCGTACCGACGACGTTTGGATTGATTACGACTGAGACGTTGGAGCAGGCCATCGAACGAGCCGGTAGCAAAGCCGGTAACAAAGGTTCGGACGCCGCGGCAGGTGCCATCGAATTGGTCAGCTTGCTTTCAAAACTTTCCAAAGTCAATTGACGCAAGGTCGTCTGGAGGGAGCGGGAACAACGTTGGCGATCGATCGACACAAAGCGCGAATACTGGCAATGCAGGCATTGTGTCAGCTTGACAGTCAAGGCGAAGAATATCTGCCAACGGTGACAACGTTTCTTGCTGAACACGTCGAATCGGGCGAAACTCTTTCCTATGCACACGAAGTTGTAGAGTTGGCGTGGCGCGAACGCGAAGTTGTCGAAAAAGAAATCGCGCAGCATGCCCAAGGCTGGACCATGGCGCGCATGGCCTCAGTCGATCGAAACGTATTGCGGGTCGCGATGGCCGAATTCGATTTCGCTAAAGCTCCGCCCAAAGTCATCATCAACGAAGCCATCGAGATCGCTAAGGAATTCGGTTCGGGGGAGTCCGGCGGTTTCGTCAATGGCATCCTCGACAAGGTTTGGAACATGATCAATCCAAATGCACGAGAGCAGAAGGGGTAGTTTCGCGTGGGATTGTTTGACAAGTTCAAGAAGGGACTGGCCAAGACCCGCGACAAGATCGGGGCCGGTTTTCGTTCGATTTTGCCGTTCGGAAAGAAGATCGACGACGCCGTACTCAACAAGTTGGAAGACACCATGCTCGTTTCCGACATCGGTCCCACTGCAACAGCCGACCTGATCGACTCGGTACGTTCCGCGTGGAAGAGGGGCAAAATCAACGAAACGCAGGAGATCGTCGAACACCTTAAGTCCGTCATCGTCAAGAAATGGCCCGAAGGCGATCGCACACTGAACTACGCGGCGAAAGGTCCGACAGTTGTTTTGGTGGCGGGTATCAACGGTTCCGGAAAAACGACGAGCATCGCCAAACTTGCGAAGTTGCTGTCGAACGAAGGGAAGAAAGTCATCGTAGCCGCTGCGGATACGTATCGAGCGGCGGCGGTCGAACAGCTTACGGTGTGGGCTGAGCGGATCGGTGTGCAAATCGTCAAGCATCAACAGGGGGCTGACCCCGGTGCGGTGGCGTACGATGCATGCGAGGCAGCCGTCGCGCGCAATGCCGATGTACTCATCGTCGATACGGCTGGCCGGTTGCACACGCAGGACAACCTGATGCGTGAACTCTCAAAGATTCAAAAAGTCGTGCAGAAGAAAATCGAAGGCGCTCCGCATGAAGTGTTGCTCGTGCTTGATGCGACGATCGGGCAAAACGCAATTTTGCAGGCGTCGCATTTCAGCGAGCATGTCGATGTCAGTGGAATCGTGCTGTCCAAACTCGACGGCAGTGCAAAGGGAGGCATCGTCATTGGTATTCGTGACAAGCTCAACGTTCCGGTGAAGTTCGTCGGACTAGGCGAAACGGAAAACGATCTCGAACCGTTCGACCCGCAGGCATATGTCGATGCCATGTTCGCAACTTAAGGGGGCGCGTTGATTCACTTCGATCACAATTCATCGACACCGACCGACCCAGCCGTCGCCGAAGCGATGACGCCTTATCTGTTTGAGCATCACGGTAACCCATCAAGTCCGCATGCACCTGGCAGGGCGATGCGGGCGGCAGTCGACAGCGCACGATCGCAGGTCGCGTCGATGCTGGGTGTGAGCGACGGCGAGATCATCTTCAATTCAGGCGGGTCGGAAGGGTGCAACCACGCGATCAAAGGTGCGGCATGGGCCCAAATGGATAAGGGCCGCCACATCGTCACCTCGGTCGTTGAGCATCCGGCGATTTTGAATGCGTGTGCGTTCCTCGAAAAATTCGGATTCGAAATCACGCGCGTTGGCGTGGACTCGAATTGCATGGTCGATCCGGATGAAGTTCGCGCGGCGATTCGACCCGACACAATTCTTGTTTCAATCATGCTGGCCAACAACGAAGTCGGGACGATTCAGCCGATTGCCGAAATCGCAAGCGATGCCGGCGTGTGGATGCACACCGATGCCGCGCAAGCCGTCGGGAAGATTCCAGTCAATGCCCGCGAGTTGGGTGTCGATCTGCTTACGCTTGCGGGGCATAAGTGCTATGCACCGCAGGGCATCGGGGCGATGTTCATTCGCGAAGGCATCAGGCTGGAACCGCTCGTTCACGGTGCGGGTCACGAACAAGGCCGCCGGGCAGGAACAGAACCTGTAGCGAACATCGTTGCTTTGGGAAAAGCGGCGGAATTGGTGCAATCGGATCGGTCAGGCGAAAAGACACGGCAGCAGCGCGACAGACTACAAGCAACGCTGCAAAGCGAATTGGGCGATACCGTCGTCGTTCATGGCCACCCCAAGCATCGTTTACCCGGTACATTAAGCGTCGCGTTTGTTGGCAAGACCGGAGCGGAAGTGCTGGCCAAAACCCCGGAAATCTGCGCAAGTGCAGGGGCGGCATGCCACGGCGATAAGCCGTTCGTATCACCAGTGCTTTCGGCGATGGGCGTGTCACAAGAGTTGGCGCTGGGCACCGTTCGTTTCAGCCTGGGACGCCACACCACCAACGAAGAAGTCGAACGCGCCGCGAAGATGATTGTCAGCGCGGCGCAATGATGCGAATTACACCCCCAGCAATTCATTGACCTTCCCATTTATGTCTTCGGCCTTCAAAATTGACTCTCCGACAAGAATCGCTTGCGCGCCGGCTTGTTGCACATTGATGACGTCATCGCGCGTGTGGATACCGCTTTCGGATACGATTGTCATCGATGCATCCAGCATCTTCGCCAGCTGCGCCGTCGTGGCGATGTCGGTCTTTTGAATCGTCAGGTCGCGGTTGTTGATCCCGATGATGACGTTTGCTGGAAAACTCGCCGCGAACACATCCAGCACACCTTGCAATTCCTTTTCGTTGTGCGCTTCGACCAACGCAGAAAGTCCGAAGTCGGCTGCGATGTTTGCGAATTCCGCGATTTCTACTGGCGACAGAACTTCGGCGATGAGCAGAATCGCATCGGCGCCAGCCACCCTGGCCTGGGCGATTTGATACGCATCGATGGTGAAGTCCTTGCGCAGCAGTGGCAAATCCGTCACCTTGCGAACCTCGTCGATGTACTCGAGCCTTCCGTCGAAGTATTTCTCATCGGTCAAAATGCTGATCGCCGAAGCGCCGGCGCTCTGATAGACTTCGGCGATGCGTGCGGGGTCGAACGAATCGCGAATCACGCCAGCTGACGGTGACTTGCGTTTGATCTCGGCGATTAGATGAATGCCGGCAGGCGTGGGTTGCGTGAGGGCGGCTTTGAAATCGCGCGGGGGATTTGTGGATCGAGCCTCAGCAACGACATCGGCATGGGGCGTTTGCGACTTTTGCCGCTCGACCTCGATGCGTTTGTCGGCGACGATTTGCTGCAATATGTTATTCAACGGGGGCTCCCGAAACCAATTGACTTTGGATTCTGTGGCGACGATTTCGACTCATCGTCCAGGCGAGTGTAGTGAACGACGAATTCGAGTTCAATTCATTGCATCTATTAGCAGACATGACGCTAATTCTCGACCGCACCAATTGGGTGTTGATCGGCTTCGGCAGTGCGGTCTGCCTTTGGCTGTTGGTGCAACTCGTCCGCAACCACCGGGCGAGTCCCCTCGTCGCGTTCGCACCAGCCCGCAGCGATCGCATTCCGCCCGAGTTGGTGCTGCTGCCGATCCTCGTCCTGGCGATTGTGCAATCGATTTCCGTCACACTGTTCAGCCGCCTCTACGAAGGCATCGATCTTGAAAACGCCGATAACCCGAAAGTGCATGCCGTCCTCGCTTTGGCCCAGAACACCGCCACCGTTTGTACACTTTTCGCCACCTATTGGATCGGTTCAAAGTTCGCAAGCCACAAGGGCGACACGTTCGTTCTCGGTCGAAAGCGCATCGGGGGCGACATCGCGGCAGGCTTTTTCGGGGCGTTGGCCGCACTGGCGATTTGTCAGGGGATCTTGTACGCAACCCAGTGGTTGATGCTGTATTTCGACCCGGAGTACGAGTTTCCCGCCCATCGAGTGATCGGGCTGATGACTTCGCCGGATCAACCGGACTGGATGCGTCCGCTCATGTGGGCCGGCGCAGCGATCATCACCCCCATCGCCGAAGAGTTTTTTTTCCGCGGCATCCTTCAGACGATCCTGTTGAAATGGGTCAAGAGTCGCTGGATGGTGATCGTCGCAGCAAGCATCCTGTTCGGAATCGCTCACAGTGATCAACCGCAAGTCATCCCGGCCATCACCGCATTCGGGATCATCCTGGGAATCATCTACGAAAGAAGAGGTTCGCTGGTCGGCCCGATTGTCGCCCACGCGATTTTTAACGCCAAGACGTTATTGTGGGTAACGCTGGAACTACAGTGCTAAGAATGCTCAAGAGAATCGATTTGTCGTGATGCAGTTTCTCATGGATCGGGCAATCAAACGGAATTTTCGACGTGGCAGGATTTGTCGACGCTTCAATCTGGAGACAGGCTATAGCTTATTCCGTCGGAACGGCATGCATCTGAAAGGCTCGAATCGAATCCGGCAAGTTGCAAGTATTCATCTTTGAAATTGCGAAGCAATCACCTGATCTCCACACGATTTGATTCAATTTGTTCAGGAACGACAGGCAAGAAAGGGGCGCCATTCGTTGCAACCATTCCTATGGATGCGAACGTTTGACGCCCCTGTGCTAAATTAATTTGGATTTCACCTGAGCCAACTTCCAATGCTAGTCGTCGTACATCAGCACATCGAATTCGAAAGTCAGCGGGCTGCTCCATACAGTGTTCCAACCGCTGGGATCCTGGAAGAACGGTGTGCCGCTCACCCATCCGCGTAAGAAGCCGGGAGAATCGCTTTCCGGCGTTAGGCCATCTTCAATCGACCAACCTGAAAACTGACTGGTTTGCATGACGACCCCGTACGGTTGCGTGAAGTCACCGGCTAACATTAGCGTGGGTGTCAGTTCGTAGTTGGCGTTCATGCTGAAATGCACGGCGACAAACTGACTTCCGCCTTCCAAGAGGCTCCAGACGATGAATCGACTACCGGATGCATAACCCCGTCCGCTTTGTAGTGTCCAGCCACCAAAGATGTCTACGGTCGGAGCGAGCGGATACGGAAGGTTATTGTTACCCTCGACAACATTGACGACGAAGTCAGCCTCGTCGTCAAACACGGCACCAACTTGTCCAAAGTCACCGAACACGTTGTGCGCTCCGGGCGTCAACACCGGATTCCAACTGCTTCCGACGGTCACCCGCCCGGAATTGGATGTCTGAAAAGTACTCTCGTCGCAATCGGTTGGCTCAGCCACGCAGCCAACCTCGGGGTCACAGTAATTGATCGTGCATTCATCACCATCGTCACAACTAAACGGAGTGTTCGAGCACTCGCCATTGGACTGACACGTATCTTCGGTGCATGGATTACCGTCATCGCAATCACTGTCGCCGCTGCAAACGGATTCGCATGGTCCGGCATGTTCCACTGCGGCGCCGGACGATCGGGCGCTGCACGCATTGCTGTAGGTATTGCCATCGCATCCGCAGACCGGGTCGTAATTCTGGGGGCAAAGATTACCGGTGGGCGCACATGAACCTTCCCCGCCACACGTTCCAGTTGGAAATGAGCAGAACTCATCTTCATCGCAGTGAGCATCGCTTGTGCAGCCGGATTGGCAGGCACCACTGTGGGCCATTGATGCGCCGGCCATCTGACCGAAGCAGGCGTTGGAATAAGTGTTTCCATCGCATCCGCACACTGGATCGTAAAAAGTCGGGCACAATTCGGGTGTCACTTCGCAAGTTCCACCTCCTCCGCATTCGCCAGGCGCGGAAACGCAAGTTCGTCCAAAACCGCAGTCGGTGTTGTCGGTGCAATTGGTGGAAAGACATTCACCGATCGCATTACAGAATTCGCCAGTTGCGCAGTCGGTATCGTCGATGCAAATGGCTTCGCATATTCCGTTGTACGCAACCGACATGCCAGCAGCTTGCGCCAGGCATTTACTCTGATAAGTACGACCGTCGCAACCACACACCGGACTGAACGGTCCGTCGCAGGTTTCTTCAGCGCGCCGACAAGTGCCTTCGCCGCCGCAGGCCGCAAAATCGAATTGGCAGAATTCATCTTCCGCGCAATTCGAATTGTTTAGACAGGAAGTAGCGCAAGTCCCCTCATGGGCAACCTCCACCAACCTTGCAGCCGCAAAGCAAACATTGCTGTACGTTTGGCCATCGCAACCGCAAACCGGATCGTAAAGTGTCGTACAGAGCGTTCCGGCATGCGGTTCGCAAGTCCCTGCGTTTTCTCCACATTCGACGTAACAGAATTCGCCGTCGTCGCAGTCGTTGCTATCGGTGCACCCGTCCATTCCGCGCGACAGCGTAACGCAGGCGACGTCGCTTGATCTTGAAACCCTGGCACCTTCAAGGGCGCGAACACGAAAACAGTACTCGACGCCAGGCCGAAGCCTGCCGAACCCAACTGAAATTCGCCTGCGGTCTTTTTTTAGAATGTTGACGTTGGTGAACGTGGTTTCGGTTTCAACCAGATGGACAAAATCGCGACCTGTGGCGATTTGCGGATTGCGGGCAAATGCTTCCTCGTCCAACTCAATGATTTTCTCGAATTCTCCACCATCGACCGACTGCTCGACGCGGAAGTGTGTGGCTTCGGGTTCGTTGTTCACGAATCGAAGCATGACCTGCCGAACCTCGTCTCCGTTCGGCGACGCTCTGACCTGGCTTGGTGCTTTCGGCAGCCCATGTTCCAGAAGCAATCCAATCCGTTCCTGACTGTTCAAAACGGTTATCTTCTTGAATGTGCGTTTCAGCGATTCTTCCGGCAACGCCGCTTCTTGCTCACCTTGCATCGAAATTACACCGGCAGATTGGGTTTCGCTTTCATTGCCAAACGCAATTTCGGATTCTCCGTCCTGACCCGACTCGGCACCGACGGAAGAGGTTTCGGCTGTTTCGTCCGAGCCGACACTCGACTGTGTTTCGGTACGGTCCTCTTCATTTGAGAGCGGCATTGTTTTGCACCCAACCGTCCCCAGCGCCCAACACGACGCAAACAATGCAACGAACAATCGACAGGACCTAGGGTGTTCATACGCGGTTAATGAATTTCTACACATCGTGTATCTCCTTGCCATCGGTTTGGGGTGGTGACCCGTAACATTCCTAACTCTTGGCGACGCAGCCACATCGCGCCTCGCTTAAATTGCATTGCCATCAAGCGAACGGGATCTGAGGCGCTGGCCGAAAAAAATTTGGAACGGAAGCTCTGGGAACGATCGTCCGCCAATGACAGAGTCGGTCTCAGCGCATAAAAAATGCGTCGATGGTCTTCAGGGAGAGTGAAGACCATCGACGCCGACTGCCAAAGGGTATGAAGGAGTCTCGGTTTGTCAGAACGGTCAACCCCTCGATTTGAACGATTCAGTCAATAGATGATAAAGTCACTTGCAAATGTGCTGATCCTGTCATCCGCCCAGGCATCAAACCCGCTATCGTAATAGCCCCAGGAGTCAAAACCGGAATCGTAATATCCAAAGTCTGCGAAGTCGTACAAATCGCACCCGGTTCCAACGATGAGGATCATTCCGACAGCAAGCATCACAACCATTCCCAAAAAGTTCGTTCGTGTTCTGGTTTCCATATCTGTATCTCCACGAGCGGTATTGACCAAAGATTTCAAATCAGTCTCAGCCACGGTTGCCGCTCGTTGTTCCGTGGACCGATCATCGCAACAACCGGTCTTGCCAACTCGGCCCGCCGATCTGACGCGCTGGAAAGAAAAAATCTGAAGATGCCGACTGACAGGCCCGCGAGCTGTGTAAACGCCAAATCAGGCGAGTTGGTTACCGGGTCGTTGGTTTAGAAGCCCGGACCCCGCCATTGAGTCGTTACCGGTATCAGATCAGCAAAATTTGAAATTTGGGATCAGATTGCCGGAACCAAATGGCAATGCGCTTTGGACGTCGTTATTCAATCGTGCGGAAGCGCCAATTGGCGATGGGTGGCCCCAATGTCCCCGAGTTGCTGCGACGTTCGCTGGTAGATGAAAAGGAGCGGCAGGTCGGAATCGAGTGGAGAAAAAAATGCAACAGTGGCACGAGGCGTACGGTGAGAATGGCGCGGATAATAACGCAGATGCAGCCCGACTACGGCGTAAAGTCAGACGAAGATTGAAGCAAAAATGTCCTATTGTTACGATGGATGCGTTGGGTTCATTTCTCCAATGGAATAAAAAAATGCCGATCGACGATCCCAAGAATCCGCATACCCTTCGTACAAACACAGAGTTGTTGTTGGGGTTGCAGGATGCGGGAAACGACGTGACCTGGAGCGCGTTTGTCCAGCGTTATCGTCCGGTTCTGGTCGCCTTTGGCAAGCGACTGGGTTTGTCGCACGACACCGCAATGGACGCGGCGCAGGAAGCGCTGATGACATTCCTGGATTCATACCTTGCCGGCAAGTACACCCGCGAAAAAGGACGACTTCGCAGTTGGCTTTTCGGAATAGCCAAGAACTCCGTCCGTCGCCAATGGCGAAAGGCACCGCGCGAACAGCAAGTGGCGGAGAACGACGGTTCAACTGTGTTTGTCAACAAGATTGCCGACGACCACAGTATTTCCGAAGCATGGGAAGACGAATGGAGGCAAGCTGTTCTGAACAGTTGTCTGGATGAACTGCGCAAGACATGCGAACCGCACACCATGCGTGCATTTGAACTCTACGTATTGAACGA
Organism: Alphaproteobacteria bacterium; assembly: GCA_028285105.1. Lineage (GTDB taxonomy): Bacteria > Planctomycetota > Phycisphaerae > UBA1845 > UBA1845 > UBA1845. Next base: position 232,728 of record JANQQE010000024.1, on the reverse strand, counting down.
ATGGCCGGCAGATAAAGTTGCTTCTGAAGTCGGTATCTCGCGCGACGCTGTGTTTCAGGCGAAACGCCGGTTGATGAAAAAAATGCGTGAGATGTTGGAATCTCTGGATCGGGATTGGTAGGCCCATTGGCGGAGTGGCGAACAATGAATGACCATTCAACTCCCCAGTGCCCTGCCATCGATCAAATTGAGGCAAGCGCCCGAGGGATGCTGGAATCAGATACGGCTGATCGTGTTGAGGCGCACCTGGATCAATGTGCATCCTGTCGCGATCTTTACGAGGGATTTACCAGGGAAGAATCGCTCGCCCGTGAGTTGCGGCGTTTGCCCGCAGCGGTGGCGGCTGACGCCGGTTGCGCCGAAACGATGGATATGTCGGCTGACCGTAGTTCGGGCTTTGCCTTGGGATCGGATGATCCGATTCCCGGTTATGAAATCGATCACGAGTTGAGTCATGGTGGGCAAGGTGTGGTGTATCAAGCCTTGCAGGTGTCCACAAAGCGCAAGGTTGCGCTCAAAGTTCTGCTCGATGGCCGATTTGCATCGCGAAGCGCGCGACTGCGGTTCGAGCGCGAAGTCGAATTGGCAGCCAGTCTGAGTCACCCGAACATTGTCGCCGTGTTTGACTCCGGTAAAACGCCTGACGGACGTCAGTACTATGCCATGGACTTTGTCGATGGCCTCTCGTTGACGGATTTCGTTCGAGAAAACGCGCTGACCATGGGTGACGCACTCACACTTTTTTCAAAAATTTGTGCGGCTGTCCAGTTCGCGCATCAGCACGGTGTCATTCATCGTGATCTCAAGCCAAGCAACATACTTGTCGATGCATCGGGCGAGCCGCGGATTTTGGATTTCGGGTTGGCCAAGAGCGTCGGTGACGACAACCAATCCCCGGTTTCGTTGACCGGGCAACTCGTCGGGACGCTGCCTTATATGAGTCCGGAACAAGTGCGCGGGCTCTCCAGTGAAATCGACGCCCGTACGGATATCTATGCACTGGGCGTCATCCTTTACGAAATGCTTACCGGCAAATATCCGTATCCGGTGGTGGGGCAGATGGCCGACGTGCTTCGGCACATCATCGAAACGGAGCCTACGCCCCCATCGCGCTCGTGGACGGGTGCGGGCGGTATTTCAATCGAATCGGCGAAAGTGCGCAAGACCGGGCGATGTCCCATCGACAATGAAGTTCAAACCATCGTATTGAAACTACTCAGCAAAGAGCCGCAGCGCCGCTACCAAAGCGCCGGAGAACTGCGGGCAGATATCCAGCGCTATCTCGATGGCGATCCGATCGACGCCAAGAGAGACAGAACCTTGTATGTATTGCGAAAACTGGCCGTTCGCCATGCTTATGCCACGGTGATTACAGTCGCAATGCTTGTTGCTCTGATCGGTTTCGCCGGTATCAGTTTCTACTATTGGCAGGAGTCCGAAAGCGCGCTGGCGGAGGTTCGACGCAAGGATCAACTTGCAACATCGCAAACCCGACACATTTCTCACCTGCGTGGAGACGTACTGACCCAGTTACGGCAGATGACGTTGGGTTGGTTTTTGCTGGAATGGCGGGCGGGTCGATTGGATCGAGCGCGGGCGATACAAGCGTCGATGTCATCGGACTCGCCGGAGGCGCTGGCGAGTGAGTATCTCTTGGCAAAAGGCGCAAAAGCAGCTCCATTGTTCGACCAACTGGCGAAGAAGCATCCAGCGTTGGCTCATTTTTCAATGGGCGAGCGAGAGCTTGTTGCGGGCAATGTTGCAGCAGCGATGGTGGCTTTCGATGGTTGTGTCGCGGCATCCAAAGATCGGTGGCTGAGTGAATCCTGCAAGGCTCGAGTCGAAGCGCTATCGCAGTCGAAAGGCTCGGGTGATATGCCATGAACAACATGCGAATGCATCCACTTCGAAACGTTCGCCGCAGAGAATCGCGCGGTACTCAAGAAACGTGCCGAGCGTTCACCCTTGTAGAACTCCTGGTCGTCATTTCAATCATTGCGCTGCTGGTGTCGATTCTGCTACCGGGTTTGCGCAAGGCTCGAATGCAGGCCAAAAGAATTGCGTGCCAAGCCAACCTTCGGCAAATTGCAGTTGCCTGGGACGAATACCTCGTTGCGAATGAATGGCGATTTCTCAAGGGCGTCAACACCAACGTAAACTTTGGCGGTCGTCAGGGTCTGGGCGGACCGGCGTATGGTGGAGACAACCCCGCCAATCCGCCAGTCGTGATTCAACCAAAGCGCAAGGTCCTTAACCCGTACTTGAAACTTCCGGAAGTCACTTGGGACAGCGCCGAAGTTTTTTTGTGCCCGGGAGACAAAGGCAGCGAGTTCATCGGTCCGACATTCTTCGCGCACTATGGCAACAGCTACATCACCAATCCGATGTTGATCGATCAAACGCAACTTCCAGTGCTGCCATTTTTGCAGCCACCTTGTCGCAAACCGTTACTCGTGACCATCAATAAGCGACTTCCGAACATGACGCTGTCGAGCGTGACGGCGAATCCATCGCAACTGATATTGGCCGGCGACCACGGTTGGCGGCATGCACAGATTTACAACAGCAGCCAGCGAATCGAATGGCACGGCGCGAAGTACAAACACAATCTTGCGTTCTTGGATGGTCATGTATCATTTACGCGCATTCGCAAGGGTCTCGATGTCACAGCGAAATACACCATATTGCCTTTCCGCGATCTTCACCCCGAGGCTGTCTCATGTCATGTGGAGATCATCGATGACTGATACGCGCCTGAGATTCAAGAGCAGTGCGTTGCTCGCAGCGATCATCGGTTGGGCTGTCTCGCCAGCTGCGGCTCAGACGATTTTGTACGTAGACGTTAGTGCGACGGGTGGACTTAACGATGGATCGAGTTGGAGCGATGCATTCGTTTCGCTTCAAGATGCGCTGGCCGAAACGGATTTGAATCCGACGGTCAGGGAAATATGGGTGGCGGCAGGTGTGTACAGACCTGATGAGGGTTTTGAACTGACGCCCGGCGATCGAACGGCATCTTTTGAATTGCGAAACGATTTAGCGCTTTACGGTGGGTTTGCCGGCACGGAAACGCTGCTCGACGAACGCGATATCAATACCAATGCAACGATACTCAGTGGCGATCTTGATGGCGACGACATTGCCGATCTCCCTTCGGGGGTCGTTTGTATCACGACGGTCGGCATCGCACTCGACGAATTCTGCCAACCCTTTGACATCGATTCGAACGGCGAGGTCGGCTGTTCGGATTTGGGTACGTGCGAGAACAGTTACAACATCGTCACCGGATCGGGTACTGACAACTCAGCCGTTCTCGACGGTTTCATTGTACGTTCGGGGAATGCCGACGGTCCATCCGAAGGGGGTTTCAACGGCGGCGGCGGATACAGTCAAGGCGGTCCGACGCTGCGTCATACAAGGTTTGTTGCGAACTTTGGCTACAGTCATGCAGGAGCCGTCCGATTGGGCACGACTGATATCGTGGTTACGGACTGCACGTTCGAAGCGAACGCAACGATCGGATCGGGAGGTGGCGTTAATTTCTTTGCGGCGGGTGGCGATCCGTACATCGCACGGTGTACTTTCCGCGGAAATATCGCGGCGAACGGCGCAGGCGTGTTCAATCGTTCCAGTAACCTGCTTATTGAAGACTGCGATTTTGTTGAGAATGCATGTAAGAATGGAGGGGGATTGTGGGTTGACCGAGGCAATCCCGTCATCAATCGTTGCCGATTCGAGCGCAACAAGCCAATCACCGGGCCCAATTGCAGCGGCGGTCATACAGCCCTTTTTGTCGACAGCACCGACGTCGTCGTAACCGATTGTCAATTCATCGACAACGAAGGCGTTTGCAGCGGTGCCGTGGGTGTTTCCGACGCTTCGCCCGTGTTCAGGTCGTGCTTGTTTCAAGGCAATCGAGCGCGAAACTCCGGAGGCGCGATATCGGATAGTCCCGCCGAATGCAACATCCGAATCGAAGACTGCGATTTCATCGACAACGGTGCCGAGGCCGATTGCTTTGCATCCGGCGGTGCGATTTACTTTCAAAGTGCCGGCCCCAAGTACATTCAAAACAGTCGGTTCATTCGCAACTTCGCGTGCGCAAACGCCGGAGCCATTCGGCTTTGGGGCGTCAATGACGGTTCGGTATTTATTGCGAACAGCCTTTTTGCAGGTAATCAAGCTCAGAACCGTTGGGGAGGCGCGCTCTTTATTGACGGTGGTGCGGGTTCATTTTGCTCAAATTCGGAATTCGTCGGTAACCATGCGGCGCTTGCTGGCGGCGCAGCGCGGGGATTGATCGATTTTTCAGGGTGTACGTTTTCCCACAACCAAACCGATTCGCAAGCAACTGCGGCCATTTCCATCGGCGAGGCGATGGAACACAACATCGCCAATTCTATATTCTGGGAGAACCGTGCATCCGGTATTCTAAACCAAATTCCTGTCACGACGACGGGACTTGTCTCGGTAAAGTATTCGTTGATTCAAGATGACAATCCAGACGATGCAATCGTTGCATTTGGCGGTTTGACCAATGGCAATATCGATGACGACCCGCTGTTCGTCCGGATGCCGGATGCGGGGACGAACGGCTGGGGTGACAGCGACGATGATTATGGCGACCTGCGTTTGTCGCCTGGTTCGCCTGCGATTGATGCCGGAAGCAATGGGGCTACGGCGGCTGATGATACTGACCTTGACTGCGACGAGAATGTTCTCGAGCAGATACCCTTTGATTTCAGCGGGCTGCCACGTTTGGTGAACGACCCAGCCACCTCCGATACGGGCACTGGAGGAATCGCTATTGTAGACATGGGAGCGCACGAATTCGGATCGTTTGTGGGATTGCGTCTCCATGTCGATTCATTTGCGACGGGTGCCAACGATGGCAGCAGTTGGAATGATGCGTTCAACGATTTGCAAGATGCACTGCAAGCCGCAGCTGCCAGCGGTTGCGGGGCGCAGGAGATCTGGGTTGCGGCGGGTACTTACTATCCCGATCGCGGGGTGGGCCAATTGCTGGGCGATCGGAGCAGCACGTTTCAACTTCTTGATGGCGTTGCGATTTATGGCGGATTCGATGGTACAGAATTGGTTCGCGAGGATCGCGACGTTTCGACGAATGAAACGCTATTGAGCGGCGACCTGGGTGTACCGAGCGATCCTATTGATGACGCTTACCATGTCGTTAGCGGTACCGGGACTTCGGTGCTGGCGATTTTGGATGGTTTTACAATCAGTTTTGGAAATGCAGACCTACCGTCATCGGGTGGGGGAATGATTACTATCGCCGGAGGACCGACGCTTCGCAATTGCACTTTCGTCGACAATTTTGGCGACTGCGCGAGTGCGTTGGTCAGTTACGGCGGATTCCTCAGCGTAAACAACCTGACGCTCGGAGTGAATGCACCTGGAATCGCCGGCGTCGGATTGTCGCAAACGCAAATGACGCTTGACGGTGGGTGGAACTTGCAGGGCGGAGACCTGGAGGTATTTGAAAGCGAAATCAAAGGCGAAGGAACAATCGAACTCGATGCCAATTCGACCATGCGGATTAATAATGCAGCACCGTGCGATGCCGAAGCGATTACAACGGTCAGCGGAACGTTGGGCACGACAGGCATTTTTGCGTCGCAAGTGGGCGGTGCGAATCCGGTGCCAGCCCGATGGGAGATCATCGATGCCCCCATCAGCGATCTGGTCGTTACCGGGAGCCAGACCACCTGGTACGTGGCTCCAAGCGCGGAATCGGGCACGGCTACGCTTTCCTGGACCGGTCAGTTTCTCGGTAGCGATGTGAGCGCTGGCGGACTCGCGGAAGCCAGCTTTGTGGGTGAAGGTGACTTGATCGTGACCGGTGCGGTATACGATGGACCCGGTCCGGGCGCAAATTTGCTGTTTGACGGCGAACTTCTTGTTGCGACCGTTACACCTTTCACTGTCGAGGAAACATCAGAGACATCCGACCAACTGCAATTCGCATCTGCGCCGGTTGTCAATCCAACTGGCGGTTTCCTGACCAGCAACAATGCCGATTTTCTGATGACCGGTACGCAGTCGATCGCGATGGTCATGGGTGATGCCAATCAGGATGGCGGTGAGTTGCTCGATTTCGACACCGCATCAGAGATCATCTGGACCGGAGATTCGCAGTTGACGCTCGGACCGGTTACACCGCCCCAAGGCGCAACGATCACACGCAGTGACATTCGCGGACTTGGCACCATCGAGATTGAACCTGGCGCAAAGTTGATTGTCGGCGGACAGGCAACGTTGAACCTTAGTGGGTTGGCCGACGAAGTGTGCAGTCTTCAGGACATCCCGGGCGCGCCGGCTGGCGGTATCGTTAGCGTTAACGGATCGCTGGTCGTACAGGATACGGCGCGGATTCAAAACACGAATGTGGCTGTGAACCTGCTCGATCTTGGCGGGGTCAACGACATTGTCCACAACGATATCCGTTTGGTGGAATCGACGCCAGGTTATGGCGGTGAATTCTTTGCGTCGGGCCAATCCGTGGTCAGTTGCAACAGCATCGTGTCGGAGGGAGATCGCTATCTGGACCTCGACCCGGACCCGAGTGACGGATCGCAACCGTCCATCATCAACAACCGGCTGACCGTTATCATCAAAGAAGGGATCGATGGCGATCAGGGTACGCTGCTGGAGTTGCGATCGGTTGATTATGATTGTACGAGCAATGGAACAAACCCCATGTGCGAATCGGGTGCGTTCGCTGCGCCAGGCAGTCCCGGGTTCACGGCCGATCCATCCGAGAACTGGGTCATCGAAAAACTGGAAGTTCTGCCCGGAGCGAAAGTCAATCTGACCAATCGCGCGGGATTTCAATTCACCAGCAATGGAGTCGCCGAAGCCGCCTACGTCAAGCAACTCGTACTCTATCCAAACGCCATCCTGAATACGGCGCTTCAATCGCTCTACTACGAATCGTTGAGCTACGTCGATTCCAACGGTGTCCCGGTCAGTTCGAACGGGGCTTCGATCATCGACATTCCATTGCTTGGATTTTCACTGGGTGTGATCGAAATGAACGATCAAACCGAATCGCCATTCAACGAATTTGACGTTCGCGTGCGAAAGCGAGTGCGAGATTCTGGCGATCAGCAACCCCTTCCACCCGCATTCCCCAAGCAAGGTGCAATTGCCCTTCTGCCCGGTGCATTGGGCGGAAACAACGGCGTGATGGAAATGAAAACGCAAGCGGACGGAGACTTTCAATCTGCGACGTCGGTGGCGGCGAAAGGAGCTTTCGCCCGAGCGGGCGAAGAAGATATCACGGTGGCTTTCGAGTATCAGTTTCTAGCCGATCCAAACACCAACGCCGAACTGGTTGTTTACATCAGCGACAGTCCCAATGTGGGTGAAAGTCTGGTGGAACTGGCGAGGATAAGACCGCCACAACCGGGCCGCCCGGGCGCGATCGGTTCGAGCGATCTTGGCGTGTTTCACGGCACGTTTCCCAGTGGGCAACTGAATTTCAGGCGCGGAACGTATGTAGAACTGGAACTTCGTGGAACCGGAGCGCGCATTTGGATCGACAAATGGGACCCGGTCATCCTTTGCTTTGCATGCGGAGACCTCAACGGAACGGCTACAGTCGACACCGGCGATCTATTGGTGCTCATGGCCGAGATCGGAAAAGTCGCAGACATCCAAAGCAGCGATGGGTGTCTCGATTCCTTCCAAAGCCAAGACCAATATGTTGATCTTTCGGACTTACTGGCATGGGAGGTCCTCTTCAACGATGGTGCGCTTGACGCCTGCGGGACCGGGGGGCCTGGCGCGGGTCGCAGCGCTGGTAGCGTTCGTCAGTCGCGATTTACCCAGCCACCACCAAATTTGTTGCTCATCGCTGGGAAGTCATCAAGCCCCGGAGATCAAAGCGACGTACTCTATACGATCGATACCAACGGTTTTTGTGCAGCCCCCTCACAATCACCCGCCAGCGCCCCTGGCGGCATCGGGTATCGCGGCAACTGGAAGATCATATCAAAGGGTCAAAACGAGTTTTTTCAAATTCACGCGCGCGATGGTTTGATTCGATTGAGTGACGGTTTTGCCGTCATTGCGCCTTCTGCGGAATTGTTCGGAGCCGACACCATTTATGTCGGAGTGAATGATACGCCTCAAGGCAACTTCCAGGGACTTCCGTTGCTCGATGTTGCGTTTGACCCGAACGATGATCGAATCGCATATGTGACGCCTGTCGTCGTGAACACCCCGAGCGGACAAGTCTACAAAGCGACGGCACAGCTTCAATTGGCTGAGCCAGCCGACGGAAGCTTCACCGTCACGCAACTGTATGGCATCAATCCGTACACAGAAACCTCGGTCACGTTTACGACGACTGTGTTCGGTGGTGTCGTCTTTGAGCCCGACTTGCAGCGGATGCGCGAAGTGGAGGTGGATCGCCACGGAAATCTGTATGTGGTCATCGCGTTGGCAGCGGGCGATGCCAATGACTGGATTAGCGTTTACGACACGTCGGTGGGCAACGCATCGGAACAGCGCTTTAACATTAGTGCGGTGGTTCGAAGCCCGACAGCAATGCTTGTTTCGCAGGCAGGCGATTCTATTTTTGTCAGTTCATCGATCAACGAAACAACCGACGGAGAGACGCGCGTGCATCGTTTCTCGATCGAACGTTCCGGCGATGCAGTCACGGGTCTGGTTTCAGACGGCGCTTTTGACATCATCAATCCGACCGGTGACGCTCAAAGTTGTGGTACGGGCGAGTGCGGTCATTCAGCGGCGATCACTTCTCTGATGGAGAACCCCAACACCGGTCACTTGTACGTTACTGGATTCACAACCCCGCGGTTTCGGGATGACCTCAACCCGATGAGCCCACCCTTTTCGGGAGCTACGGGTTCGTTGCTGGCGACGCCGACGCTCGCCGTCATCGATAATCCGGAATCGGCGACGGGCGCGTTCGCGTCGATCGCAATCGATTGTGACGGACTATCGCTGCCTGTTGCGGCGATGTTCTTGCCCGAACCTGCCCCGGGCGATTGCGATGCCGATGGCGATATCGATCTCGACGATTACGCCACATGTTTCGAGACATGCCTGTTTGGCCCCAATGCGGGTGCGGCAGGTGGTTGCAACGAAGTCGATTTCGATACCGACGGTGACGTGGACCTTGCTGACTTCGCAATTTTTGAATCACTGTTCGGCAACTGAACGAAGCTAAATTCCAGACAACGCACGAACCGCACACTCCAAAAAAATACCCGGAAAATTCTGCGCAATTGACGTCAGATTCGATGCCGATGTCGGCAAGTACCCCTTGAGAAATGACTGGCTGCCCGTACACGAAGCAGGCATCGTGCGCCTGGGCAACCAAGATTGGTTTCGCGTTGTGTACGCGAATGCAGCGAATGGTGAAAGTACGGGATCGACGAAATGCGACACTCAACTTGGCTTAAATTATGGCTGGTCGCTGCAAGTGCGGTATCAACCGGATGCAGTTCGATGACCTCCAGTCGATTGTCTCTTGGGGATATTCCAAATCATTTGCATTTGGACGGTCTTGCACCCATCGAGTTGCAGGGCGATCTGCCGAACTTTCATCGGATTAGCGACTGTGTTTACAGAGGCGCCCAGCCGCGTGCCGAAGGACTGCACGAACTCAATGAACTCGGTATCAAGACCATTGTAAATCTTCGAGACTTTCGGCAAGATTTGGATGAGATTGAATCGTACGGGTTTGCTTATCATCATCTCCCCATTCAACCGTGGGAATTGAACGAAGAGACGATTGTCACTTTTCTCAGAAAGGTAACGGATGAAAACGCACAACCGGTTTTCGTTCACTGCCATCACGGTGCCGACCGAACCGGCGCTCTTTGCGCGGCGTATCGCATCATTGTTGAAGATTGGTCAAAAGAGGCGGCGATCAATGAGATGACGTTGGGCGGTTTTGGCTACCATCCGATCTGGTTCAATCTTGTTCTGACGATCGACCAATTGGACGTCGAGCGAATTCGGGCGATGCTTGCCTCCGATCAAAACCACGAATCTCCGATCGCCAGTGCGTCCTCGGTATCCAGGGGGCGGTCGCCGGTCTAGGGTCTGGGTTTGCCGGGCGATTGCCTATGTTCCCCGACAAAGTAATTTCAATCCCATCCGCGCGATCGCGCGGAAATTAGCGCGCCGTTCGCTTTTGCCCGCAGCTCTTGGTCACCCACGTCTCACTTTTTGTCCAAAGAAACGCGGTTTTTCTTCTTTTGCGTTTTTTTATATTTCCTGCCTCAGATATCCAAGCCCGCACGGCAAGAACCCTTCGTGAGAACGGTTTCGAGGTTTACGCAGTAGACGGCGGCCTACGCGAGGAGACAAACGATGAGCGCGATGCGACACAATCACGGTTCCACGAATATGACGCGGCGGACGGCATTTCTGTTTCTGGTCGTGGCGGGCAGCTTGTTTCTGGCTTCGTCCAATGCCCGGGCTGAGTACGCGATGTCGCGAATCCTCAACGGATACGATTTCGTACCGGGGCGGACATTCCTGCCCGATGCGATTGCCGTCGACAATGCCGGCAACGTTTTTGTGGCGGGCCGGGAAAGAGTTCAAGAGCCCTTTGAAGAAACCGGCTTGGTGATCGGAATTTCAGTCGACGGGGAGATCACGGAACTTTTGGACGCGACCGGTGACGGTCAGGGTAATCCGCTTGGCCGACCAAGAGCAATCGCCGTTGACGATGACGGCAACGTTTATGTTGGGGCCAGCATCAGTCGGAACGTCTTTAAGATCACGCCATCGGGAGCCACCTCCGTGATTCTGGATGAAACGGGCGACGGCAACGGTTATGCCCTGAAGTCACCCCGAGCCATCGACATCGGTCCAGATGGTGCCGTATATGTGTGTCAATCCAGTTCTGGCACTGACGCATTTAAGATCGCCCGTAACGGTCAGATTTCCAAGGTCAAAGGCAACTATCGCTGCACCAATCTCGTCATTGACAACGATAGTAGCGTATTTACGACCAGTGATAGCTTCGACAACGTGCGGCGAACCGATCCATCGGGCAATCGCACGGAAGTCATCAGTCGAGACGATGGACTCGATGCGCCCTTCGGATTGGACGTCGACTCCGAGGGAAACGTCTTCGTCGCCGGGCTGATCAGCGACAACGTGCTGATGCGCTCCCCCGATGGCGCAATCACCGAAGTCATCGGTCCGGACGATGGGTTGATTCGACCGATGGATATCGCTCTCAGCAACGACGGTACCCTGTACGTGACCGGCTCGCAGGTCATCGGTGGAAGCATGGGGACTGTGTTCGAGGTCACGCCAAATGGCGAAGTGACACGGCTTATCGACTTCCGTGTTCCTGGCACCAACATCTACTTGAATAACCCCGACGACGTTGTTGTGGATCGCCGAGATGTTGTGTACATCGCCGGAAGCAGTCTTGTGCTCAAACTCGCCCCCGACTCAGACGGTGACGGTGTTTGCGACGTCGATGACAACTGCCCAGACATCTCCAACGCCGATCAAACCGACATGGACAATAACGGTGTCGGTGATGCTTGCGATGAAGACATGGATGGCGATGGCATCTTAAACTTCACTGACAACTGTCCGCTGTTGGCGGGCAACAACCTGAATGATGCAGACGGCGACGGTATAGGTGATCTTTGCGATACTTGTACGGACAGCGACGAAGATGGATTCGGCGATCCTGAATTTGCGCAAAACACTTGCCCGGCAGACAATTGCCCCGACGACTTTAACGAGTTTCAGGACGATGTGGATCAAGACGGATTCGGGGACGCCTGCGACACATGCAGCGACAGCGATGGTGACGGGTTTGGCGATCCAGGCTTTGCGGCTTCGACTTGCGAACTCGACAACTGTCCATTCAGCGCCAATCCCGACCAAGCCGATCTGGACGAAGACGGAGTTGGCGACGATTGCAGCGATGACGTGGACGATGACGGAATTCTGAACGTCGTAGACAACTGCCCGAGAGTGCCCTCAATCGACCTGTCGGACTCTGACGGCGATGGCATCGGAGACCTCTGCGACACATGCACGGACTCCGATGGTGACGGTTTCGGTGACCCTGGGTTTGAAGCCAATACCTGCGACATCGACAACTGCCCGGACACGCCCAACGCCGATCAAGTCGATCGAGACAATGACGGCATTGGCGATGTATGCGGCGGTAGTGCGGAGACTCCTGCATCGCAGCCAGATAACAGAAACGATCAACCAAGTAACGGGATGACGGGTGCTGGTGAGGATGAAGATATCTTTGATTCAGACCGTGACGGCGTCGCCAACGAATTCGACCGATGCGAATCAACGTCAGCATACTCGGATGTCGATGACGAGGGATGCGCATTGGTCAATGACGTAAGCGAAGGAGAAACCGATGATACAGAATCTCGGACAGTCGGTACCGAAGGTAGCATCGGTTGCGGGGCGATGGGTATGGTGACCATTCCGTTGATGATGCTTGGATTTGGCGGCCTCAAATCCAACAAGCGCTACGGGCACCCGCAATGGTTCCAGGTATGGGCACCGCTCTGATGAAATGAAAGTTACTGGGAATCGTGATTTTGAAACCGTGTTTGGAAGCCTTGGTCAGGCGATAAGTTCAAGCAAATCGGCGAAAGATTGCTTGTAGAACGTACAAAAATCTTTCGTTCCGCTTGCAATGATGTTTCCACCAGCGATGCCCACTGTTGGAAAACCTGCGATTCGCGCGGAACACACCCCCGCGCCGCTGTCTTCGATGGCCAGTACTGAATTCCGATCTTTGAAATCGATATTCAAGCCGACGCAACAGGTTTCCGCGTACAGCCACGGATGAGGCTTTGGAGATAATTCGCCAAGTGTTCCGGCATTGCCTTTTCCAAGCGGGAAGCCGGCAGTGATAATGGCGTCATAAAAGTCGGCTGGCGCGCCAAGATCCATCGACCGAAATGCGGAAACGATTGCCGGCCAGGCTTTCTCGTAAAGGCCCGACGTCACCAAACCAATCTTGATGTTGCGGGCTTTCAGTTGCAACAAGAATTCTTTGACTCCGGGGGCTGGCACAAACGCATCCTGCCGGCCCGCGCCTTGGACGATTGCCTCCAACTCCCTGCGGGTATGCTCGAAGTAGAATCGTCTTGCTTCTTCGAGCGTCTTGTCCGGACAGTATTTGTCGATCGCATACTGCAAGTGCTCTGAGACGCTGTGGCCGGCAACAAACGGCGCGTCCTCTTCCGACAGTTCAAAACTCGCATCGCCCAGCAGGCTCGCTACGCACGACTGAATGATCCACACCCAGAATGGCTCGCTTCGAACGGTGGTTCCATCCAGGTCCATGAGGATTGCACGAATCGGTTTTTGCAGACTGACTGAATGCACAGGGTAATACGCAGGGTACCCAAGCGAAGAACGAACGTAAGCGAGTGTGCGCGATTCAAACGCGATGAATTCTACTTTTCGATCGCCCGTCGCAACGATTGACACGACACCATTCGAACCCACGCGATGAGCGTCGTCGCTGCATGCTTCAAGAAACACAACCCCCGAGTCTTCAGAAACCGAGCCGAGTTGTGGTAGTTTGACAACACGTGTCACTGTTTTGACTCCCCTAAATTCAGCTTCATTGGCTTCGGACGTCGCAAATCGCAGCGCATTCATGCGCGCCAGATCAAACGCTTTCGCGTTAACAGCATCACCGCCAAGCCGAGCAGCAGCGTCTTGAGGACGGCACTGAAAAACCCTGCCCAGGGCGATCCAAAAACACTGGCCATGACTGCCCCCAATCCACTCAGCGCCAGTGCAGGAGCGAGCAGGTTGGAAATAGCGGCGTATGCAAGGAGCGGGTTTTGACCGTTGCCGATCGGCAAGGCAAAGATCGTCCGCAAATCGCATTGTTCGATGAATATGTTCAGTGCCACCAGCATGTACATTCCCAGTCCCACGGTGACGAAGTAGTAGCTGACGGTCGGATGGTCTTTCTTGATGCCCCCTTCGAATGGCTCAAAAAGCAAACCGACAATCAACCAGGCTGTCGCCCAACCAAAAACCGTGCGGGCGAAGCACGACGATGCTGAACCTCCTCGTCCCCAGACGACAACCGCCAATACGGATAAAGCGGTTGCAATAAAACTTGTGTGCGGCAACCAGCGAATCTGCAAGCCCATGCACACGAAGCAGGTCAGACCCATGCAGATCAGGGCAACACTTTGTGCCTTCAAACCCGACCATGCACCGCTCATCGTGGGCGATTTGGACGTTGCCTGCAATCGCTGCACCATCAGGTCGCCAACGATCGTGCCCGGTAGCACGACAAGAAGATACTGGTGAAAGTAGAGTGTATAGAGCGATGGTATGGGACTCCAGTTCCAGGCGCTTTGAACCCAACCGCCAGAATCGTGGGCGAGACGTATTGCGATCAGACCCAGCATCACCATCAAACGAAACTCAAGCGCGCGGCGCGTCAGCAGCCAGACAATCGAACCAGATATCGACACGTTGGCGAGTACCACGATGATGATGTCGCGCCGGCCCATCCAAAATCCCGGATGCTCATGGTCAGGATACTTGAGCCATACCAGAAAAACGGCGATCAATATCCAACCCACGGCGCGTATCGTCATCTGCCGCGAACCGGAAATTCGCGAAGGAAGTCGCAGGAAAATCGGAAACAACAATCCGAACCCAAGCATCGCTGTCAGCCAGGTCGCCGTGTTCGGTGTGGGGCTCAGTTCATAGGGTTTGATATGCTGAATGTAAACGCCGAAGAAGGTCAACAAAACGCCGCGTTTAACGACATGAACAGCGAGTTCGAGCGCACCGGCACCTTTTTCAATTCTTCGACTCAGGGCCAAAGGAATCGAAACGCCCATCGAGAAGAGAAAGAATGGGAATACAAGATCGACCCACGTCAGCCCGGGAATCGACGGATTGAAAACGTGATCGGGTGGCGGAACCTGCGCGTGGTACATCCATTTCGGTAGCACACCCTGCGGGACCAACCCCGACAAAGCCATCGCAAGAATGGCCATGCCGCGCAGTGCGTCGAGACCCTCTGCCCGCGTGGGCGCAATTCGGGATTCATGGGTGGAATCAACTGTGTCAGAATTTGGCACTGGCAACCTGCTCACATGTCGTTCCAAATCGATTGATGTGCGTCGCTATTCCGCGTCGAATTGAAGTGTCGCATACTCGTTGACCAGGTGGAAGTTTGTCTTTGACAGTCTCGGGTGCATCGACAGTTCAGTGCCTTCGAGGTATCGGGAGTAGTTGTACCGACCGACAAGGAACAACCACTTCGATCCCGGGCCGACTTTTTCGCCACGTTGCGACAGGTCGCTCCAGGGGATGGCCATCTCTGTTGTCCATCCCTCGTCACGATCTTCCCATTGATTCAACGTACCGTTGACTTTAGACGCGACCTTCAAACCGCACTTGTAATCCAAACAACTGGGAAGCCCCAGACGTCCGCGCCCGGGGAACCAGTAGCTGGATTTGCGACTATGCGGCGTGGCGTAAAGCTCCCAGTACCAGGTTTTGTCAGCCGGTTTGAGAAACCATTCCAGGACGTCTCCCTTCTGCCAGTGGGACATCTGATCGCGGTCACCTTCTGCCACAACATCCGAATCGACGAGGGTGGCTGCGAGGTAAAGATTGTCGTCGTCGTAGGCCAACATGATCCATCCCCGCTCAATATCTAAGGGATTCGCGGCAAAGTCTTCCTTTGAAAGTCCCAATCCCGCGCGAACGGCGTGTTGCCATACGGGTTCATCAAGCTCTCCGTCAATGACGACGGGTGACTCGGCGAGTCTTGCGACCGGTCGAGATGCAGGTAAATAGCAGACGATTCTGCTGGCGCATCCCAACGAAGAAAACGCGAAAAGGGCAGGTACAACATACAGCAGCAACTGTCTCATCGCTTAGTCCCTCAAGGAATCTACCGAACCGTCATCGCTGTCGTCGCGCTGGGCTGTCGCGAGCGTGTGAAACATGGCCCGAAGGTCGCGCAAACCGCCGATGGCAAACCAGACGACGGTGATCGATCCCATGACAAAAGCGAGGTAAAGATAGTACTTCCAAAACCAAAGCCAGCTTTCGTTCGGAACTTCGCGGTTCCAGAAATAGAGCGTACCGATCAAGAACACCGTGAGCCATCCTGCGATCCAGGAAATGAACGAAATGTATACGAACTTATCCGCCCGACTGAACTCGCTGGTCATCGCCAATGCCCTAAGCCCCTTTGCGGGCGAATGCTTGTCATGATCGGAGGAGACGGCGAATCGACCGCGCCGCAGGATTTTGTCAAGATCCACCCCCGGACGAGGGTCAAGTAGTGACACCACAATGTATACGACGATCGCAGCAACCATTGCTAAGAAAAATGCTCGCTGTCCATCGAGTGGAAAATCGGGAAATTTTTGTCTCGCATAAATGCCAGCGACGGCCAGCAGCGATCCGATTGTCATGGAACACCATGCAGCCTTTGTCGTTCCGCGTTTCCAGTACAAGCCGCCAACGATGACCGATCCTGCGCCACCCAAGTAAATCGCGCCTGTAATGGCGAAGAACATCAAGATGTATTCGGTTTGTTTGAACAGCAGGCTGAAGAAGAAGATGAATACCGCGACCAGGCAGGTGGAATAGCGTAACATCCGCAAGTGCTGAGCCGGTGTGAAGGGTTTCTTGCGAAACGGAATGACAACATCTTGAATAAAGATGCTTCCCCATGAATGCAGGTAGGTGTCGTGCGTGCTGATGAACGCGGCGAGCATGACCGCGCACAGGACGCCCATCACGCCCTTGGGCAGAATGGCGCTGAGCGTGATCGGGACGGTCATTTGCTTTTGAATTTGCTCCGAATCGATACCTGAAATGACCTGCTGTGCGGCAGCGGCTCGTTCTGCAAAATCGGGATGATGAAGGAACGTGTAGGCACAGATGGGCATGAACAGAATCAACATGCCCTGTACGATCTCCCGCCACTTGCCAAGCACCTTGGCCATCCGGGCTTCATGCGGGGTGCGCGCCGAACTGTTGTATCCCGACGTACCTTGCCAGGCCATCGTCATGTAGAACGCACCGAAGATGGCGATCAAGAAGAAATACGTATCGAACCCGTCGATCTTGCTCATCCGCGTGGGGTTGATGAGCGACGCATCTGGAGGTGCCATGGCAAGCGCTTCGGAAATCTGCGTCCAACTGAACTGCCGGGCAAGAACCACGAAAATTACCAGAAACGCGGCAAGGCAGAACATGCCCTGAATAAAGTCGGTCACAATGACGGCGATCTGCCCGCCAACAAACGTAAAGACCAGCGAAATGCCGATGAGCGCCACCATCACTGTGACAAACGTTGAGATGCCGTAACCGAATACATCGAACGATTGTGGCAATCCGCAGAAGTAAATGAAAAACCTCGCTCCGACCGCCGGGAAAATTCCGAAGTTCACCAAGCCGGCGACGAAGGCGAGAATCCCGGCGAATATCCGAAAATTTCGACTGTAACGCATTTCAAAAAACTGCGCCATTGTCATGGCGCGGGTTTGCCGAAAGCGGTAGATCACCCAACCCGTCAAGGCGATCACGAAACCGGTCGACAGATTGGGAATGTCCCACCATTGGGCGCTAAAACCGGCTTGGTAGAATTTCTCGTAGGTGGCGACCACGGTAATCGCGCCGAGGGCAGCCGCCCCTTCGGAAACGGTGATGACGTACCGACCCGCCGAGCGCCCGGCGGCTAGAAAATCAGCGACCGATCGGGTGTGCTTTTTGGTGCGAATCGCCATAACCACGACCACGAGCAACAACCCGACCACGACCGACCAGTCTGCAAGGTGTAGGTTCATGCGTTCGATTCACCTTGCCGGTTATCGCGGTTTGAAGCACGTAGCTCGATCGTGAAAATCTTGCGCGACGGTAGAGCGAATCGAACCCATCCGTCTTTGTCTTGCGAGAGATCGCGAATCGGTAGCTCCTCGAGCGTCACTTCGCGCACGCTGTCCCAAGGCACGCGCTGGCTTTTGGGAAGTTGAAATTCGTTCGCGGTCCTCTCGGTTGGCGATTCATTCGACACGGCGGGGGCGTGTCCTTCATTAAAGCGAACGGACGCATCGAGCGATTCTGCGGTTGGGTTGAACAATCGCAGAACGAATCCATCGCCGCTTTCGCTCTGTTTGAGGGCACTCCAACAACAAGAATCCGGTTGCACCTCAAGGAAGGATTTGCTTTTTGGTTCGCGGCCATGATTGGTGATTCCGATCTGTCCGGCGATTAGCGGCGAATTAAATCGATCGGCAGTTTGCCAAACGTTGCCCTGTTCCCAGTTGCCTTCGTGTGGCAGGATGGCATATCGAAACCGCTGCGGTCCAGGACATTGGCTTCCGTCAGCCAAGCCCGGATGATCTTGTTTTTCCGGAACAAAGAACCGCATCGCAAGTGCGCGAAGAAGCGTCAGATTGACGGTGCGCTCTTCGTCGTCACACGCTTCATATGCCTTCAAGCCTTCATTAAGTATCGCCAACCCGGCATTCCCGTCGGACACATCTACAAAGGAATCCATGGGCTGCTCGGGTTGGTGCGGTTCGTCGCCTGGGTCTGCTTGGGGCAATGCGATGCTGCGCTCCACCACATCAAAGGAACTCTGTACTTGGACCCGGTCAGTCTGCACCCCGGTCGGAAAGCAAACGCGCAGATAATGGTCCTTCACCGTGTTTTCAAACGTCGTTTCGATCTCGACCCACGGCTGACCGCGCCGCAGCGTGACAACCGAAGTCAACTGAAACGAATGCATCTTTTTAGATCTCGATTGTCCGTCTTCGGTTAGCGAACCTGGCAATGCCCATTCGAATTGCACTTCGATACTGGCTTCCAGCGGGCCGTTGCGCAGCGTCGACATGGTTGGCGTTGCGTCGAGTGTTGTGAACGTGCGGTCATGTTTTGGAGCCTGGTGTTGCCAAGGATTGCCAGCCGCCCCCGAGTCCTTAAAGTATGCCAGCCCATCCGCGACCCGTCCGGTCGATTTATCGAGAATACGCAGCGTTCCATTCGAATTGATCTGCACATTTATCCACTCATTCTCCAACGTGTTGGGCGATTTGGAGATGTCTGGAGGTTCTTGTTTTGGAGAAACATTCGATCGGCGGACGCCTATGGCTTTGTAGCCCATTGGCGGGATATCATCGACAAACGCCAGCAGATGACAACGGTGCGACGTCAAGTAAGTCGATACATCGTGCGGGTTGTAGACCGATTCCTGAAAATCTGGCGTCTTCGAGAGCAGCTGCGTTCGGACGGGTTTGCCGGAAGCGTCGAGCAATTCAAAATCAGGCCAGTTGGTTGGAATATCCAGCGCCAATTCGATCACATCGCCGCGTGAGCGAGGCGTCAGATTCATAACAACGATTGCCAGATCGTTCTCCGACCAACCCGAGGTGTCGATCGAACCGGAAATTTCCATGAGCGATTGTTCGAGTACGCAGTCGCTTATTTCACGAATTCGGCGGAATCGGTATTGCATATCGTCGTGAACGACATCGCGTCCGCACCCGCCTATAGAGTCGTGCGCGTGATTCTGAAGGAGCAATTGATACGCATGGTCGATAAACGCTCGAGGAAAATTCGCCCCCAGCAGGTGCGCGAAGATGGCCGTGGGCTCGGCTTGATGGGTCAGCGCCCGTTCGGTTAAGAAATTGTCCTGCTTCAAGTAGCTGCGTGCCGAGATGATCCAACCCAGCAGCGAACTGGCACTTCCTTTCGTGAAGGGATGTCGCATTTCACCGGTGACCACCGGCCAACCTTCTTGCAGTTGCGAACGTATTGCGTCCTGGAATTGCTCGATGCTGCTGAAGAATACGTCGGCATGATCCGATAGCGATTTGCTCGCATCTTCGATCAGTTGTGACTCTCGCATGTCGGGCGACGACGCATCGTGACCGTTCGCCCACAACCGATGCGGTGTACTCCAATCGTCATCCTGCTCCTCAATGGCCTGTTTACACGCCTCGTCGATAACGTCCTGATAGTAGTTATATTTCGGATGGGCCAGCTTGTATTCGAGCGATTGATGATCGCGATCAATCATTCGGAAGGGGGCATGCCCACACGACCAGGGCAACTCAAAATCGTTGAGTGCATCCAGCTTGGCGCCCCAGTATGCCGGACGCTGCAACACATACCAGACGTTGTAGCGAGGCCGCCTTGCCAATCGCGATGCGATGATCGACGTGCCGTCGGGACCGCACCAGATGAATTCGGATCGAGGGGCGACCTTATTGTTGACGCCGCGATAAAACATCATGACGTCGATTCCAAACCCATTGTAGATTTGAGGCATCTGCGAAATTTGCCCCCAGGAAAACGGCGAATAACCGCTCTTGCACACGCGGCCAAACCGGCGAGCGATTCGATGCCCCAGCAAGAGATTGCGAATGAGAGATTCCCCGCCCACGCAGAACTCGTCTGGAAGGGTGTACCATGGGCCAACGTCGAGTCGTCCATCTGCTACGAACGCGCGCAGTTCTTCTTCGCGTTGTGGACGCATATCCAGGTAATCGAGCAGGGGGGCTGTTTGCGAATCGAGATGAATCGTCTTGAGTTCAGGCGCTTTCGCCAGCACATCGACAAGCAAGTCCATCATCTCGACGAGCATGAACTGCAGTCGTCCGAATGAAAATTTCCACTCGCGATCCCAGTGCGTGTTGGGCACGACGTGACACTGAATCCTGCCGGTTTCGGAAGTTGGTGAACCGCCTCCCGTATTCTGCGCACTTGGGTTGACCATGGTCGTTTGAGTTTCGCTGGAAGAGATCGATTATCGCACACTCACGATCCAAGACATTACGAATTCTTGATTGGCGCCGTCGAACCGCGGGTGATTAATTTGGTCGGAAGTTCCAGTGATGGGGCTTCCATATCTTCACGATCGACAGCCCGTCGAATCGCGAAGTAGGCTTCTTCGGCCATCTTCTGTAGCGGTTGCCGAACGGTGGTCAGCGGTGGATCCAGTAACGGTGCCGATGGCGGGTCATCGAATCCGACAATTGAAATATCTTCCGGAACGGACAGGTTCATCTGACGCACCGTCTGCAAAGCGCTGAGTGCCAAATAAAACCCTCCCGCAAGAATGGCCGTCGGGCGATCGCTGCTCTTGAGACGTTGAACGAATCGGGTTTGCGTTTTTGCATCCAGCGCAATGCTTTCTTTCGATTCAAACACGATGCTGGTCACGTCATCGATTGGAATCCCGCAAACGGCCATTTCCTTTAGGGCGCCTTCGGTACGGTCGCGGGCATTGCTGAGGTTCATCGGTCCCGACAACACCGCAATCCGACGATGCCCCAACCCGTGCAGATGACGGATTGCCAGTTGCGAACCGGCGAAGTTGTCGCAGTCCACAAATGCGACTTCGCGCTCGGGTAGCGTTCCACCCAGGACCACCAGCGGAACCCTCTCTGCCATGCGTGCGATTTCGTCGTGAAGCTCAATAGCCGGGTGAATGCAGATGATCCCCGAAGTTCGTTTGAACTCGCTTCGGCGAAGAGATGCGCAGTCCTTGAAAAAAAATTCGGCGCGCTGATCGTCACATCGCGAGGCCCGGCGTAGTCCATCGATGATCGATGCATGGTAGTAGTCGTTGACATTCACCGCATCGTCGAGCATCAAGCCGATCGATAATCGAGCGCGGGCGGCCAAAGCGTCATCCACATCGTCGCAGACAAACGTACCCCGACCGACCTCGCGGCGTAGCAATCCGGCTTCGACAAGACGCTCCAAGGCTTTGTGCGCAGTAATCAAGCTGACCTTGATCAACGCCGCAATCTCAGGCGTCGCCGGTATCTTGCTGCCCGGACGAAGGGTCCCGGAACTAATCGCCGCCAACAGAATCTGCTCGGCTTGCAGATACCTTGGTGTGGGATCGGCTTTGTCTATTGAAGGAAGGGTCATCCTTTTTTCCGTTTATGGCCCAGAATTTCCGTTCATAGCCCAGAATTTCCGTTCGTAGTTCAGAACCCCCGCCAAATCAAAGCCGCATATTCGGCTTGGAAAGAGAGGTTCCGCATGTCGTCAGTTCAAGCAATACCAGCTAATCCGCGCCTCCGCAACGACATTTACAGATGCCATCCAAAGAGCCAGCGGTTGTCACACGTCTCGGCATTGGGTTTGCGCATCATGCTCAGACCGGTCAAGGGGTCTGGAGCAACACATCCATCCGAATGGGTTGGGTCAGGTCGATGATCGGCAGTTCCTTGTTGTTCGCAGCAAATGTCGTCACGCGCACCCAACGAGAGGCAGACGTGTCATTGAAAAACCATTGCAGAACTGCCGAGTTCGTTCCGCCGTTGGCTTGATCCGACGTCACTTCACTCACACTCAGCGGAGCGGCGAGGTTGCCAACCGTCGAGCCGGAGAATGTCGGTTCCTGGAAAAGGACCTCGTCACCCAATGCAAATGATTCGAAATCGGTAATCACGACGTCCGAGCTGCCCGGACCGGCACCCACGTTGATCACGTTATCAACATACAACGTGTACGCACCGCTACTTCGACCCGGCGATTGTGCATCGACGGTCAGTGCGATGGATTCCAGAATTCCGCGAGTCTCCGTGATCTGCCCGTCACCCAACGAAAAGAATGGACTGATGGGATCGGTTGCAGGGTCGAATTCGATCGTCTGCCACCCGGCTGACGGCGACAACGCAAGACCTTGAGGCGAACCGCCGGCACCATTGGTGTTTGCGCCGACCCACTCGAAATCACCGCTGCTCGTTCCATTAGATCCCAACATCCCCAGATCGCCGGATTCGCGAATGCCGAGCGAGATGAATACGTCGCCATTTCCGTTGCCAACCTCAAGCCCGTCTGAAAGCGGGCTGGTACCGATGCCGTCGGTCTGGTCAGCCGTAACATTGTCGAACAGCGACAGGGCAGGCACGGTCACGTCGGTTGTATTCCCGACGACCGTTGGACTGTTCACGGTGGCGACGAGTCCGTTATTGACGTACACGCGCACCTGATCGATTCCGGCGTCTACATCGCTAAGGGTGACCGTCGTCGAGCCATCCTCAACCGGACTATTGACGCTCGGTGCATCGGGCGGTGTGGGAACGGGACCTCCGCCCGCGTCAAGTTCTGGTGCGAACTGCGTCCAGTCGTCAATATCAACGTCACAGTCTTCGTCGATGGTGAAATACTGGCAGTTAAATATGAGTTCTTCTTCCTGTAAGAATTCGGAACCAGTGAAACACCGCTGGAATTGCCAGAGATCGACGAGGTCGAGATCGCCGTCGCGATCGTGGTCGAAGAGGAACGGTTTGCTGCTGGTTGTGGTCTGCGCACGGTAAACGTAGAGGCGTCGGCGCTCGAACTCCAGTACGACGAGCGTTCCCGATGGTGCGTGATAATCGACGTCGTAAAACGCGGTCTGATTCAATGCGGGGACCACGTCGGGAAGCGATTCGGGCACGCACGGAAGCAGCAATTCATCGAACAATACACCGTTCGTATCGATGAAACGAATGTCGGATTCCATACCACCGCCGAAGTTTCCGCGGCTTGTCGCGATGATCAGGTCTTCATCGAGAGCAACCAGATTCGACGAGTCGATAAACGCAATGCCTTGCCCCTGTGTCGGACTTGCGAAAGGCCAATCCAGTGGATCGCCGTGCCAGTTCACTGCCGCCGTCGCGCTGATCACATCGTCGCCCAGCGGAACGGTATCGATGATTCCGTTAGCGCCTTTGCGAATGATCGGCGTACTTGCCGAAAGTCCTCCGGTACCAAAGGGCTGCAACTGGTCGTCGTCGCCTTCTGCGGTGGTGTCAACGGTGCCGTTGTCTCCGGCGAGTATCTGATACCCCTGGAAATCGAATGGAGAAATCTGAGTCGACGTATCTCGCGGAATTCGTTTAATGGCGTTCCGCAACCGCGCGTAGTAATCGCCCGAATTCGGATCGTATGTGTGCTGCAAATACGCAGTCGATGCCGGGACGCCAGGAAGCTGTTCCGGACTGAAAATCACCGGATTGTCAAGAAACGCTCCATTGCTGGAATCCAAAAACCAGATGCGCCCTGATCCGACGTACATCGAACTCAACGTGTTGGGGTCCAATGGATCGACACGGACGCCACCCTCGATTCGCTGTGCGCCTCCGAGTGGATCGTTCACTTTCCAGATGAAGTCGCCGAATGTCACGCTGTTCGTGTTGATATCCACCTTAGCGATGAAGCTGTTTTCATGCGTCTGTCCAGGTGGCAACAGGATGGGGTTGATTTCAAGCGCTTCGTCGAACGCAGCGTACAATGAGTCGGTGGCTTCGTCGTAATCGAGCCCGCTGAACCATGCCGTCGTCGCGATACCTGTGCCCTGTTGGAAGGTGCCCCCATATCGAATGAAATTGAGGGGGAACGATTGCGGATCAGTAATGTCTGGCAATTCTGCGATTCCCACCGATGCATACCAGGAATCCTCGCAGGCCGGTGACCCCGAAAGGAAACTGTTGCCGCCATAGTAACCGCCGATCCACACGCGCGTGCCGTCGGTCGCCACAACCGAAGGGTTCGTGCCAATCCGCAACTCATTCAATGCCAGCGGAATGTTCGACGGTTGCGTATTACAGTCGCCCGTCGCCTCTACCGTCACTTGCAAACCATTCATGTCGAACAAATCGACCACGTTGACCAAAACAAATGGTTGATCAGCCGCTGTCGGTTGGGCAAAGCATGTCGCCCCGGCGGCAATGAGAATCATGATCGGGAATCGCTTCATTTCCTTCGCTCCTTTGCGTTTGTTTCTGATACTCCGCCGCACTTAACTGCTATATCGAAATTGCCGGATCGAATACCGACGGCGACAACATTGGTGCGGTCTTTAGAAAGGCTGCTCCGTTTCCCTCCCCATAAGGCGCTAACACCCATAGGACGTTACCACCAATAGGTGGGCCGGTTGGTCCCTCCCGTAAATACCTTGTTGATAATCAGTCGGGGTTTGGTATTGGCGGGTGTCCGCCATTCGACATGACCATCGACGTACGAATAATTGCCTCCCAGAACCGGTACGCCCGAACCGCTTGATCGTCCGGTTGACCGGTGGTTCCCTCCCTGTGCCTCTACATCTCCGGCAGGGTAATCGGTTGCATATTGTTGTTGCGTTCGGAAAAAACTGGTGACGTATTCTGCAAACAACGGTACCTCCGACGCCGGTCCGCTATTGGGTAGCCGGCGAAAGTTTCGTTGCGATACGTTGTGCGGCAGCCGGTAAAGCGCCTGGTTGTTGGGTTTGCCGTCTTGAAGGAGTGCTTGCTGCTGATCGTCCAGAACAATGTACGCGGGATTGGCGGTCACTGGAATGACCACACCGTTAATGACCCTCGTCTCAGCCCCGACGTAATTCCAGATGTGGGCATAGTCCATAATCGAACCAAAACTCGTCGGAAAACCCCACGTCGGAAAATTCGGATTCAGGTTCTTTCCGTTCCCGGTTGCAGGGCAGTAAAAAACCTCGCCTGCGCTGGCGCTTCTTCGCATCTCCGCATCCGAGAATTTGCGTGTACCGGACTGGTCGTCGGTTCCACGCTTGAGGGGATCCATGTTCATCTGCTTCATCAACAACTCGCCGAGATGCCATTCCTTTCCGGGGGCATCGATGAGCGTCGATCCGCGAATGTAAACGTAACTGGGTTCTGCACCTTGATGAGGAGGCACCGTATCGTTGTTCTCGACGGCGTAGGTCAGCATCGCTTGGCCAATACTGCGAAGGTTTGCAGAGCAGACGACCCGTTTGGTTTGATCGCGTGCTTTCTTTAAGGATGGCACCAGAATGGCAATCAGCAAAGCGATGATTGAAATGACCACAAGCAATTCGACGAGTGTGAATGCCTTGCGTACTCTCATGGCGGGGCCTCCCATTGGCCGTCGGTGTGAACTCTAAGGGCGGAAAAGCTCCTTCAAAAACACCGAGCGCCTCGTCCCGGATCGTTGGGTCGTCCGGGACGAAACGCGAACCGTGTTTCGATCGATTCTGGTTAGCTGCGTCGCCGCAATACGGCCAAACCACCGATGGCCAGCAGACCGAGGGTCGTCGGCTCGGGTGCGACTGCACCAAAAGTCGTGCCAAGGCGCGTCTCGTCCCAGAAGAACGTACGAGCATAGTCATTGACCACGACCCATTTGCGATCGATGCGGGAATTTGTATCCATCGCAAACGTGTTGACCAATCCGGTTGCTTCCGACGTTGCGGACGCCTGAGCTTCCGAACTGATGTCCGTGGGATTCACCCAGTAAGTCACTTCATCAACCGAACCGCCACCAACATTGACGTCCAATCGGAACATCACGTGCATCGTGCGATTGTCGACGCTGGAAACCAGGAGCGTGTCTTCCAGGTCTCCCGCACCGTTGCGCGCACGCATAATCAGGTCAGCTTCGCCGGCTGCCCCTTCGGTAAATCCGGTGAACAATCCGTACACTTCAGAAGCTGCGGCTGGGGCATTTTCGAATTCGTTCTTTCCGCCCCAGAAGTTGGTGAATCCGACAACGGAGTGTTCGCGACTTCCTGAACCCAAAAATGAACTACCCGGATTGACGAGAAAGCTCATGTAATAGGTATTGACCGGTGTGTATGCGTCAATCTTGTGATGTCCCGCGCGGAAGAAGTCGAAACTGCTGGCAATGTATTTGCCTTTACCGCCAGTGGGGTGTGTCAGTGCGCCATTGGTTAGGGTAATGTTGTCCGCCTGAAGGTTGGCGCTACCAACCGACCAGGCGTTGCCCTCGGTCCAACCCGGGGTAATGGATGGATTCTGACCGTTCAGACCGCCAACGGTGTAATCACTTGGACCGCCGTTGACGTAACTGTCCGCCGCAATGAGCGTGGCGTGTGTCGTGCTCGCCAATGCCAACACGACGAAAATCGAGAGTGCTTGCTTCATGGTGATGTCCTCCTCCAGCAAATGAAAGAATTGAGCAATACGTGCATACGAATTTCGGACTGCCATGCTCAAGACATCTGTCCACTTGACACGGGACGAATGCAGAACAGCAGCCGTTTGGAACTCGAACCACTCTCTCTTCTCTCTGCATGACTGAAGGCGGATCGCGCTTCAATGATCGGATGCACAAGACTTACACGGCGCTTCCGACCCTTGCGAAAGGGATTCGCCATTGGGCATATATTATATAATTATTAACCGCTTTGCAATGGATATCCCGAATCGGGTATTTTGCAAATCAACCGGTTTTCGAAGTTTGGCGGATGATTCGGAAGCTCTTATTCATCAGAAGGTTACGTCTACTTGTTCTTGTTTCAGGTTGGTATCACCTGGTCCCAGGCGCGATCGCTGCCTTGAAATCGATTTATGGCAGAAATTGGCCATATGCCCGCAGCGCGTTTCGCAATGAGTTGACGTCCACCTTGCGGACATCTCCAACGGGTTGCTGTGTCGTCATTGCAGCCGCCATTCCAGCAGCTTCTCCGGTTGCAAGGCACACCGGCATCACTCTTGTCGAACCTTGTACGGGACGATCCGTGCTGAGGCATCGCCCGGCGACCAGAAGATTTTTCAATGGATGCGGGATGAGGCAGCGATAGGGAATTCCGTGTGATTCTCCCGGAGCATATCGATGCGTCTGGGCATCCCAATCAATGGTTTCGCCGGCAGCACGCTCCCACGACTTCTTTGAAAGGTGGACATCGATGTAGTAACTGTTGCGCGCGATTTCGTCTTCAAACGTTCTTCGCGCGAGGTAGTCGTCCAAAGTCAATACATACTCGCCGATGACTCTGCGCGTTTCGCGAACGCCAATCTGGACACCGCTGTTGACGAGAATCGCGTTCTCACAACCGGCGCAATACTTCCTGATGAACTCCGTCAAGTGCCCAATGAGTTTGCGACCTTCGAGGTGTGCATCGGACAAACTCTGGGCGTTGGTTGCATCGACATCGAATACGTGACTGAAATTCAAGCCGATCGTGCTTGACGATTGAATCGCAAGATTGGCGGCTTCTTCCACAATGTTCAAATCGCCAGCAGCCTTGGCCGCCGCGATCGAGTCCTTCAAAAGGAGATTGCGAGCATTGTCTTTGTATAGGAACTCGCGCAATCGTTGGCAATCGATCCCGGCCAGCACAAAGCACATGGTACACGGCTGCATCTCGTGCGTATCGACATCGCCAATCTCATAAGATGCTCCGGCAGCAACCGCAACATCGGCATCGCCAGTGCAATCGACGATGATCTTCGCATCGATGCGTTGCAGACCGGATTTGTTATGCACGATAATCGACTGCACGCGACCGTCAGGATCGACGAGCGTATCAATGAAATGCGTCAGGAAAAGAACATCGGCTCCGGATTCGTTTACACACTCGTCGTAGACGATTTTGAGGCGCTCGGCATCAATCGGTACCCAGTCCAAAGCGTCTTCTTCCACGAGGGGCATGTGCGCTTTCATCGCTTCGAGGACGCGCATGCCGATTCCACGAACAACAGGTTGAATGCCATCTGAAAATGGGCAGAACGCGGGTACAAGTGCGATGGTTCCCATTCCCCCGAGTGCCGCGAATCGCTCTACCAACAATGTCTTGGCACCTTCGCGCGCCGAAGCGATGGCTGCTGCACAACCGGCTGGCCCGCCTCCCACAACCACCACGTCAACGGTGCGGTCGCACGGGATATTAGAGAATGCCTCGCGCAATTGCGTTCTTGATGCACTTGCTTGGACGGCGCTATGTTTGGCCATGACGGTTGCTGTTTGGATCCTCGATGTTGAGTTTGAACCGTTCGCAATAGCGGTTAAACAGATTGCGGGCGGCTGGTAGGACGGAATTCGGGCTCATAAAATGCGAGAACTCAAAGGTGATGAGTTTGTCGACACCGGCTTCTCGGGCCACGTCGATCTTGTATTCGAGTTTTCGCCAGTCGATCGGCGGAAACTTGATGGGCATGTCTCGATCGAATGACTCGACATTCGACCAACAGGCGATTCCAGCTTCCCGCGCCAATCGCGAATGCAGAACGAGGTATTCCGGGGCTTCAAGAAAGTCGACGTGGCCGTCCTGAAACGCGACGATGTCAACGCACTCCTTGATTTTTTGGAAGATTTTTCGCCACTCATCTTCGTGCTGGCTGCGGGGGATTGGCTTCATTCCTGGCGGGGCTTTCTTACCGGAAATGTAGGGCGAGATCATCGTAGGCAAATCGGGCGTGAGTTTTTTGGCATGCCTTCCTGAATCCAGCACCAACTCGACGTGCTGCGGGTCGTGTCGGGACAATTCAAAAGTCAAATACCATCCGGCAAATGCTTCGTGCCCTGCGAAATGCTCGTGAACCTCGTTCATGAATTCGCGATTGATGTCTAATGCCTGCCTCCCGTCAATTTCCCAATCGCCAGGATCGTAAATTCCCCAGAGGAGTTTCATGTTGTTTTGGCCTGCAAGGTCCAGAAACAATTCGGCTAAGTTTTGCCGTGCGGGGAGCATGGGACGGTGCTTGCGCAACGCCCAGGAATTGAAGACGGCTTGGTCGCGATATCCCGACCGAATCAAAATAACCGTATCGATTCCGATCGAACGCATGACTTTGAAATCAGCCGCCCACTCGTCCGGTCCCCAATTCTGGCTCGGGATGTCATGGGTGATCTCGTCGATGAATGTCCCAGTAATCTTCATGGTTTGTGAGTCGAACCTTTATCCAGAGGTTTCTGTGCGTAAATCATTCACCCACGGGTAGGCACGCCAATTGTCGTTGCAAAATCTTATTCTCTTGATTCCAGCACTTTGCGTCTCGTGACGGCTCGCCCAACACGCACTATACTTCCGCGCGTGCCAAAGGAGATTTACGATGGACCTCAATCGTATCAACACGCTTACGGAATTCTACCGGCGTGCTTTGCTTGACGACGTCATGCCATTCTGGCAGCGCCACGGCGTCGATCGGGAACACGGCGGATTCTTCACTTGTCTCGCCCGCGACGGAAGCGTCTATTCGACGGACAAATCGGTCTGGTTCGCCGGCAGAAGTACCTGGACTTATGCAGCGCTTTACGAACAGGTTGAACCCCGCGAAGAATGGCTTCGCCTTGCTCGGAGCGGAATTCAGTTTCTGTGCGATCATTGTTTCGACAACGCCGGAAAGCTGTATTTCAGCGTCGATCGGAGCGGACGCCCGCTTCAGATGCGCCGATACGTCTACAGCGAAGTCTTTGCGATCCTGGCCTTTTCGAAGTTGGCCCAGATCACCGGCGATTCTGAAATGGCGCAGGGGGCAATCGATACCTATGGATTTTGTTGCGAAGCGCTCGAAACTCCGGGGAGATTTCCGCCCAAGATCGATCCAGGTACCCGACCGATGAAAGCGCTCTCGCCGCTGATGTGCCACATTTCGGTCGCCGACGCGATGTTCGCATTGACTAAGGACCCGAGTTTTGAAAACACCATCACCGCCCTGATCGACGAGTTGCGACGCGACTTTATCGATGCCGAACGCGCGATCGTGTTCGAAACGGTCAGCCCAGACGGCAGCCGACTCGACACGCCCGAAGGTCGGGTCATGAACCCCGGGCACGCCATCGAAACGGCGTGGTTCGTCATGGAGATCGCCCGCCGGCGCAACGATCAGGAGTTGATCGATGCCATGGCGCAATCGCTTCTCGACGCGCTGAACCGCGGATGGGATCCGGACTTTGGCGGGTTGCTTTATTTCATCGACATCGAGGGGAAACCTTCGCCATACATCGAGCACGACATGAAGCTCTGGTGGCCGCACTGTGAAGGATTGTACGCGACACTGCTCGCCTACCGCATGACGGGCAGGAATGACTTTCTTAAGTGGTTCGATCGAATTCACGATTGGACGTTTGCACACTTTCCAGATCCGGAGTTCGGCGAATGGTTCGGATATCTCCACCGCGACGGAACGCCGTCGTCAACACTGAAGGGCAGCATGTGGAAAGGGCCCTTTCATATTCCGCGAGCGCTGATGCTTTGTCAGAGCCTGTTGTTGGAAATGGCCCAAGTTTTTGAACCGCCATCAATTGCCGGCGACTAGATGGACCGCTTCGCATATCCCCGATACCAGGATCGAAGAAATAACGGCGATTTTGCTGTTCTTGGATAACCAGTTGAAATCGTCCGCGGTGATCATTAAATTATTATATAACTATCTCCGGGCGATTGAAACGATCAATCTTGCTGCCAAATCCTTGGCGGTGAAGATTGTCAACAGGGACTTTCAAGACATGAACCGAATCACAGCGATCGCCGCATTCGTAGGACTCGCATCTACTTGCGGAACGTGGAATTCCGTCAACGCACAGACCATCATCGTCGACAACTCCGACCCGCAGTTTAGCGTACTATCGGAAACCTGGTCCACGGCGAACGTGTCCGGCCAATACGGCGCTGACTATCGCTACCGTTCAACAAGTCAGGCGGAAGGCGAAGTTGAATGGCGACCCGATTTTCTCGAATCCGGCGAGTATCAGGTCGATGTCTGGTATCGATCGACCGGTTTGAGTCGCCCGGACAACGCCCAATACAGCGTTCACCATTCTGGTGGAATCACCGACGTTTTCATCAATCAGCAGATCAATGGATCACAATGGGTCCCATTGGGTTGGTTCGATTTTGATGCGGGAACGGTTGGTTCAGTTTCGCTTTCCAGCGCAGCACAACCGGGCAAGACCATCGTAGCCGACGCCGTTCGCTTTCAACCAACATTCGGTGTTCCGGTTGTTGACGAGTTACGCGCTTGCTGGCTGACGCACTATTACTACCTCGGTCGATCCGAATCGGAATTGCGCAGCATCGCTCAGAACATGCGAAGCGGCGGCATCAACACCGTATACATCGCGGCATATTCCGGTGCATCCGTCTATTGGCCGTCGAAGGTGTACTTCAATGCGGGCGGATCATGGGCAGGCGGCAGTACCGATTACATGGCGCTACTGACCGACATCTTTCACGAGGAAGGTTTAAAAGTCGGCGCGTGGTTCGAGTACGGCATGGCCGTCGGCCCGGCATCGCACCCGATTGCCGTAGCCCATCCGGATTGGCTCGCCCGCGACGACAACGGCAGCGCAGTCACCGGTGAAAATGGCGGGTTTGTGTTTCTGAGTCCCGGCCATCCCGATGCCATGCAGCTGCTCGAAGACATGGTTCGCGAACTGGCGGAGAACTATTCGTTCGACGACATTCAGATTGATCGATACCGTTGGGGCCGAAGGGATTTGGGACAGGGGCGCGAGTACGGTTATGAAGCCGTCACCAGCGCGTTGTATCAGGCGCAGTACGGAACCAGTCCGCCGACCAACATCAACAACGCCACATGGGTCGCGTTCCGCGAAGAGTTGGTCAACGATGCGGTTGAACGCTGCTACGATGCGATCAAAGCCGCGAACCCGCGCATCGTCGTTTCGTCTGCGCCAACCGGATCTTATGGCATCACGCAACACATGCAGCGATGGTCGGACTGGGTCGAAGGCGGCTACATGGACCTGGTCATGCCGCAGATGTACATGACGACCTTGTCTGCGTTCCAAAACGAGTTCAACATTCAGAAATCCCAGGCACCGGCGCATGTAGATAAACTTGCGGTGGGTTACCGTGCACAAGAAGACAACAGCGCGGGACTCGTGGCCGACCAAATGAACTACGCCATAGGTCAAAATGTCAGTCACGGGTGTTTATGGGTGTATCACCAATACTCGGCGCAGGTGGCAATCCAGGATGAACTCAACACCCTTCCGCAATCTGGCCAGCCTTGGGAAGCGCCGGCAGCAAATCCGTTTGTCGATGATCGAATGCTCCAACTGGTCATCGATGATGCCGATGGCTCACCGTCATATCAGGAATCTGGGTCGTGGATCTCTTCCGCCCAAGCCGATTACCTTCGATTCGGATCGCGCGTCGCCGAAGGGCCTGCGATTCATGCGGCTGACTATTCGACTGATATTCCAAAAGCCGGACGCTACGACGTGTACGTCTGGTATACGGCATCGGGCAATCGGAATGCCGCAGCGAAGTATACGGTCCATCACTTTAACGGCTCGACGGACGTGTACGTCGATCAGCGCTCAAGCGGAGGACAGTGGGTTCCGATTGGGCGATGGATATTTGACGAAAGCGGCAACGACGTCCGGGTGACGGTTTCGACCGAGGGAAGTTTGGCCGGCGAATACACCTCTGCCGACGGCGTGAAACTGGTGCTCGAAGGATACGCTCTGGGCGATTCGGACGGTGACGGCGATGTCGATCTTGACGACTACGAAGTTGCAGCCGGATGCCTTCCGGGCCCCGATGGCGGACCGATTCCGGTTTCGTGCGAGGCGTTCGATGTTGACGATGACGGCGATTCGGATCTTGCGGATTGGGCGATGCTGCAAACGCGATTCGGAAGTTAGGTGCAATTTGGATTTATCGCGATGTCGCCTCATTCGCTGCGTGATTCTTCTTCAGGCGTTGGCGTTCTTTGCAATCACTGCCCCGTATCCGGCGATGGGGCAATCCGCCAAACCGACTTCAAGCTCTCCCATCCAGGTTCTCGAAAATGGCCCGCTTAGAATTGAATATCGACCGCGCCCCGGAGGGATGCGGTGTGTTTACCGCGGCGTTGAGATCTTCAAATCCAGCGAGTTGATCGTCACGACGCCGCCGTGGGCGCCGCACTACTATGTCGGACCCTCGGTCGAATCGGTCGCGACGGCAACGCAATCATCGGTCGACGATTCGCCCCAAGTGACCATTCGTCACGTGTCGGCGACGCTCGGGTTTGAGGGAACCGAAACGATCGCCATCGTCGACAACCACACGATTGAACAAACCCTGAGCGGACATTTGATGGGGGACGTTTCAAAGGCCCTGGTGCAGTGGCGCGTCGGCGCGTGGAACCCGAGTGTGATTGTCGGCCGCCCTTACTCGGCGACGTGCGCGCAGGAAACGTCTGGCACCGTTCCCGTCGCTGCAATCGAAAAAGGGCAGCCCGAGTGCATGTTTCTCGACAACGTCAAGCGACTCACGATCGATTCGCGCGTCGGACAAATCCAAATCGAAGTCGAGTCCGTTGCTTCGTTGACGTTTCAGGATTATCGCACCAGCCGCTGGGCGAACCCCACCGATCCGTACTTCTGGTTTGGCGATCTGTCATCGACGATTCGCGCTGAGGATGGCGGTCCCGCGAATCCAATTCACTACCGCATCCGGTACAGTTTTGCTGGCGGCGATTCGTCGCAAAAGGAACAGGAAAAAATCGCGGGCACCGTTGGCGTGCATAAGGTCAGCGATGCGCAGATTGGCATCGCAAACGACCCGCCCATCGTTACACCTCAACCGAAGGAAATTGAATTTCGGAAAGGGTACGTGGTATTCGACGATATGACAGCAGTTCGAAGCCCACCGGATTCCCAACAACCGTCCGCTGTCGAAACCGGTGGCGCTTTAAGCCTGCTCTTGTCTGACTGGCGATCGCGCCTTGCCACGAACAAGCCTGGCAGAGTTGATGTCAGCAAAAGTCATTCAGCAGAATCGCCAACGATCGAATTCAAGACAGCTTCAGACGACTCCGCCATTGCGGCTGAGGGCTACATCCTTGAAGTCAGTTCAAACGGCATCTCGATCGAGTCCCGCGACGCTACCGGATTTCGACACGCCGTGCAGACGATCAAGCAGTTGTCCCACGTTGACGCGAACGGGTCGATCGCCGTTCGACATTGCTCGGTTCGCGATTGGCCCAGCCTCAAGTTCCGTGGCGTGCATCTGTTTACTGGCGGAGGCGGAACCGCACTTCATAAGATGCTCTTTGATCGCATCTTAGCCGGACTGAAGCTGAACAGCCTAGTATTCGAAGCCGAGTATGTCGAGTGGGATTCCCATCCGGAAACGCATCACCCCAAGTACGGCATGCCCAAATCGCAGGTGCGCGAACTACTCGAAGACTGCAAGCGGCTGGGCATTGAGGTCATTCCACTGGTGCAATCGCTGGGGCATTGCCAGTGGATTTTCGAGAACGGTGCCAACCTCGACATCGCCGAAGACCCGGAAGCGAAGTGGGCATACTGCGTGACCAACCCGCGCACCTACGCGTTTATTTTCGAAGTGTACGCCGAGGCGATCGAACTGTTCAAACCGAAGACCTTTCACATCGGTCACGACGAATATGCCGACCGGGGGCGCGTTCCGTTTCGCGAAGAAAGTAAAAAGCACTCGGTCGAATCGCTTTTTGTGCAGGACACGCTCAAACTTCGTGCATGGTTTAAGAAACAAAATATTCGCGTGATGATGTGGGGCGACATGCTGCTTGCCAAGGGCGAAGGACCCGATGCGTGCCACGCGAAATCGAAAGATGTGGCGGAAACCATGCGCTTGCAGATTCCGAAGGACATCATCATTTCGGACTGGCATTATGCCGACGACGCCCCGGAAGCCTTCGTGAATCTGGACGTCTTCGAGGAAGCGGGTTTTGAAACGATTGCTGCCACCTGGAATCGTCCTGGTAACATCAAGAATTTCGCACACGCCGCGTACCGGGCGAAATCAAATGGTCTCCTTCAAACCACGTGGGCGGGCTACTCGCTCGACGACGCATCATTTCAAAAGAACATGCCGCAGTACCTCGCGTATGTGTTAGCCGCAGAATCTGCTTGGAACGCAGACCGCATATCTTCGATGGACTTCCTCGATGCCGGTCAGCGTTTTTTCAATCTCTGCGACATGACTTCATTGAAACCGGCATGGCGAACTGGCTGGACCACCGATCTTGGCCCGGTTGGCAACCACGCGCTTCAGGCGGCTGATGCATCCGGGTGGTTTGGTTTGGGAACTAAACACGATCTTTCGACCGTTCCCAAGGGACCGCTTCGACTTGGCGGTCTGCGTTTTGACATTTCGGAAACGGCTGAAAAATCTTGCATCGCTCTGCAAGGTCAATTGAGTCGCGAGTTGAATCTGCCATCCGTCGCAACGCTTCGTATCGATGCGGCTGCGGATACCCTGGCACTAATTGTCGCTTGCGAATTTGCCAGCCCGCAAGATACCGTGGTCGGTAGAATCACAGTTGCGTTTGCAAATGGGAAGAATGCGACACGCGATCTGGTTTACGGGTCAAACGTCTTCGCGACCACTGACTTGACGCCCGCTCCAGATGCTCCTGTCGTTTGGCGTGGACAGACAGCCGGCGGTTCGAGTATTTGTCTTCGAGCTTTGATGTGGGACCTGGGTTCACAGGAACAAACAATTCGCTCGATAACAATCGAAAGTTCAAATGCGCCTTCGTCATTGGTGTTATTGGGACTCACCGGACTGCGGGCGTCTCAGTGAAGGTTAAACGAGTTGTGGCGGAGATTTAGAAATTCTTGTAGAACGCCGCGCAGGACACCTGAACCCTTTCAGTTGAAGCCTCTGACAATGAATCAATCTCACATCGCTGGTCTTCGTCGATTCGCAACGGTTTTTGCGTTAGGTTTTGGTTTGGGTTGTTCGATGTCCACTCCCGACGATCGAGCGTACATCGTTCCGCCATCTTTGAGTCCGGGCGACACCATTGCGTTCGTCGCGCCTGCTGGCGTTCTTGACGAAGAACGCATGTCGCGGGCGCGAAGAAGACTTGAAGAGCGGGGATACAACGTGCAAGTGCCCAAAAATCTTTACCGGCAGCGCGGGTACCTTGCAGGCCGCGACGAAGAGCGGGCGGCTGAACTGATGAGGGCGTTTGAAGACCCCGACGTCGATGCGATATTTCCGGGAACAGGAAGCTACGGAGCAACGCGCATCCTCGACCTGCTCGATTTTGAAAAAATACGAGCAAACCCAAAGGTACTCATCGGGTTCAGCGACATCACAGCCCTTCACCTCGCGATCAATCAGGAGGCGAGACTGGTCACGTTTCACACTCCCAACCCGATGTGGGGCTTGGGAAGCAAGAGCAATTTGCCGAAGTACGCGGCAAAGTATTTTTGGTCGTGTCTGGAGGGCGATGCGCTGTCGAGTTCGACCGAATACGAACCGCCAAAGGCAGATGGCAAACTTCAAATACTCTCGCCCGGCACGGCGACGGGCCAACTGGTCGGCGGCAACTTGTCATTGATCATCGCGTTGATGGGCACGCCGTACGAAATCGACTGCCGCGACAAGATTCTCTTCATCGAGGACATCAAAGAAGCGCCGTATCGAATCGATCGATATCTGTGCCAACTGAAGCTTGCAGGAAAGCTCGATGAAGCGGCTGGCATTCTGGTCGGAAAGTTTACCAAATGTGAAACGAAAGACCCTGAAAACAACCTGACGCTACGGCAGGTATTTGAAGATTACTTCAGCGATCTTGACATTCCCGTCGTAACGAACTTTCCGGCAGGTCATGTATCCAACAACGCGACGCTTCCGCTGGGTGGATTCATGGCGGTTCAAACCAACCCTCTGAAGATTCAATCGCTTCCGTTACACGGTCATTGATAGCAACCGTCATCAAAATGACGTGCTGAATCACGATCGACCGAACGGATCACCCTCCATCGCAAGAGAGTTTTTCTTCCGCGGCATCCTGCAAACGATCCTGTTCAAATGGGTCAAGAGTCGCTGGATGGCGATCGTCGCGGCTGGCATCCTGTTCGGATTAGCTCACAGCGATCAGCCGCAAGTCATCCCGGCGATCACGGCGTTCGGGATAATCCTGGGAATCATCTACGAAAGAAGGGGTTCGCTCGTAGGGCCGATCGTAGCGCAGCGATTATCAATGCGAATACGTTGTTGTGGGTGACATTTGTGCCGACGATGTCGGCCAGTTGAAGAGCTTGTGGTCCCAATTACGCGACTGAAACTGGACAATCCACTAGATATCTTGAGCCGTCTTGACAATTTCCAACCAGAATTGCGCGAAGATTCTCATGAGATTGGAGATCGCCTTTGGATGAATCGAAAAAGACAGGTTTCGCATTACGTGGTGGAAACCTTGGCATCTCCACTGTATGGGCCACAACCCAAACGCTGTCGCCACAGTCCATCTGCAGCTTCTTAACCAAATTGGTGCCCATTGAACGCTGACCTGGCCAGGAGCTCACGACTGCCTCGGGGGATGTTATGACGACGTCGATT
This sequence comes from Alphaproteobacteria bacterium, assembly GCA_028285105.1. Lineage (GTDB taxonomy): Bacteria > Planctomycetota > Phycisphaerae > UBA1845 > UBA1845 > UBA1845. The sequence continues at coordinate 194,645 of JANQQE010000024.1, read as the reverse complement.
TCCGTCGCTTTGTCGGTCGGGGCAGATTCTATCCACTCGATCTTCTTTGCCCACGATTCTTTCACTGGGACGTTTACCGCCACCGCAGGTACGAGGATTCTATAAGCAAGGGTAATATGGGGCGCGATTTCCCTTGGGCGGTTCCAACGTTCAATATGTCGATTCGCGTGTAGAGAGTTGGCTGCGGGCACATTTGCCTTCAGAAAAGAGGGAATGAAGCTAATCTGCCATTGACCTGATTGGTGAAAACTTGTTTTGAGCTTGCCGCCGAGCGGACGGCATACAAGGTAGAGATCGTCCCTTCCTGTGCCGGTGTTGGTCCAGAGTTTCCACGATACCGATCGTTGATTGTTCTTGTTTCGCACGGCGAATCGAATTGCGTTCTCAGGCATATTTCGTGTGCCTCCGAAGTTTCATGTTAGACTTTTTGTGGAATATCATACTGATGACTCACTGGTTGAACAACTATAAGGCGGGAGGAGAGGAGAAATGAACTCCTCGCGTCAATTGAAACTTTGGGTAGCCAAAAAGCAAAACTGCGGGGTCTCCTAGCTGATTACAAATTCTCGGTATTGGTGTAATGGCTGGCTTATGTGTGAACCCATAGCATTTGGTCAGCGTTGGAACGCAATTGGGCCTACCTGAGACGGTACAGCAATCCTTGCGCCAGATATGTTTTAGCTTGGAGGACTATGGAATGATCGAATTCTTCATTTTGATTGTCGGAGGAATAGTAGGTGTGATTTTAGATCGGGCTTGGGGGAGCATTGAAAAGGTCGTGAAGTTGAAGTTGGAATGGGCGTACTTCATGGATATTTGCAGAGATGAGGGAATCAAATTGACGGTATCAAATGCTGGTGTGTCGGAAATTCCGGAGTGCGAAGTCTCAATTTATCATCCTGATCGTGGAACTCTCTTAGTATTTCAAAAAGAAACGAATGGTAATTTACTTCCAGGGCAGGAGGACGTTTACAAGTGTCCACTTCTGCAATACGGGGAACCGAATCAATTCCTGAAGAATTGGTTCGCAAGGACTACCGCAGTTACCCGAAAGCCAGAGGCAGAAAACGAGGCGCGTTACTCGTTTAGGCTGTTAATGGATAAGGGTTACAAAGTGATTTGGGAAAGTGAAGATATTGGTGACGTACTCGCCCAAGAGATTCAGAATTTCTTTGCCACTGGGAATGCGGAGAGCGTCTCGCTCCATAGGCTCATGGCGACTAGCTTGCCTAAGCGCAGTCACATGCTCTCGCGAATCGCGGCTCCAATTCAAAAGGGGTGGCACAGGTATGTGTGCAGATTCTTCAAGGCAGTTTGATATAAGCATGAATTAGGATCTCTCATGTGAATCGTTCGTCGGGTTGCTGCAATCTTCCGCTGTTGATCCTTTCGCCCCTATTCTGTAGCATCCGCAGGCTATTCGTGCGAATTTGAGCGGTTTTCTTGGCTTATTCGGTGCGTCCGGGACGGACCCTACGTTGTATTCGGTGCGGTGGCCCGCACCCTGTGGGGATTGGTTTTGCTTGATTCTAAAGAACAACTTTCGCGGGCTTTGCGGGGGGCTGACACGGTTTACTCTGAGGAGGAGTTGGCGAAGAAGCTTGCCCGGTCGGTGGAGAAGGGCGTGCCTTTGCGGGTGAAGTTGGGGATGGACCCTACGGCGCCTGACCTTACGCTTGGACACACTGTTGTCCTTCAGAAGCTTCGGGATTTTCAGGACCTGGGGCATAAGGCGATTTTGATCATTGGCGACTACACCGCGATGATCGGCGACCCGAGCGGTAAGTCCAAGACGCGGCCGGTGCTTTCGCGCGAGCAGGTTGACGCCAACGCCCAGACCTATCTCGAGCAAGCCGGCAAGGTCATCGACACCTCGCCCGACAAACTCGAGATTCGTAAGAACAGCGAATGGCTCGAACCGATGTCCTTCGCCGACGTCATCAAGATGGCCGGCAAAGTCACCGTCGCTCGGATGATGGAGCGCGACACCTTCGCCAAGCGATTAAAAGCCGGCGCCGAAGTCTTCATCCACGAACTTTTCTATCCCATGATGCAGGCGCAGGATAGCGTTGAGATTCGCTCCGACGTCGAACTTGGCGGGACCGATCAAACGTTTAACAACCTCATGGGTCGAGACTTCCAACGCAATGCCGATCAACCGCCGCAGGTCGTCATGGTCATGCCGCTGCTCGTCGGCACCGATGGCAAGGAGAAGATGAGCAAGTCGATGGGCAACTACATCGCGGTGACCGATCCGGCGGCTGAGATGTTTGCCAAGGTGATGAGCATCCCCGATGAATTGATGGCCAACTACTACGAATTGCTGACGACGGAAGATGCGGCTCGGGTTGCGGAGTTGACCGATTCGTCGAAGACGCACCCGCGCGATGGCAAGGTCGAGTTGGGGCGGATCATCGTGACGCGGTTTCATGATGCGGAGGCGGCGACGGCTGCGGTCAATGAATTCTTTCGGATTCATGGTGCCGGAAAGTCGGGCGTGCCGGATGAGATGGACGATTTGCAGGTGCCGGCTGACCTTCTTGATGGCGATTCGATCGGAGCTGCCGACTTGGCCGTCTGTGCCGGTTTTGCGAAATCGAAGGGCGAGGCGCGGCGGCTCATCGCGGAGAATGGGCTGCGATTGGATGGTGAACCGCTGACCGATCCTCAAGGGTCGGTGTCGATTCGCACGGGGCAGGTCTTTCAGCGGGGTAAGAGAAAGTTTGTCAAACTCGTGGTAGACTGATGGCGGTGTGAGATAGCGCGTAGGCTGTCGCCGTAGAGGTAGGTCGGGTCATCGACCCGACAAATGTCGAGCAATTCTGTCGGGTCGATGACCCGACCTACACACTTTCGATTTCCGATTCCTCCAAGTTGAATCCTTAAATGTTCGTACCGATTGTCGCCATTGTGGGCCGGCCCAACGTTGGCAAAAGCTCGCTGATGAACTGCCTGATGCATCGCAAGGTCAGCATCGTCGAGCCGACGCCGGGAGTGACGCGCGACCGCGTAAGCTGCATGTGCGAGGTCGAAGGCGTTCACTTTGAACTCGTCGATACTGGTGGGTACGGCATCAAAGACCATGACGACTTGACCGAACACGTCGAACGGCAGATCAGCTACGCCATCGAGCAGGCCACACGGATTTTGTTCGTGGTCGATGTGATGGACGGGATCGTTCCGCTTGATTTGAAGGTGGCGACTTTACTGCGTCCGTATCAAGATCGCGTGACGCTCATCGCCAACAAAGCCGACGACAACGCAAAGGAGTTGCAGGCGGTTGAGTTCATGCGACTCGGGTTTGGCGAACCGATGATTACGTCGGCGCTGCACAATCGGGGGCGTCGCGATCTCCTGGAGAAGGTGGCCGAACTCATCGGTGAAGGGGGCGAAGTGCCACCAGACCCGATCATGAAGGTGGCAGTGATTGGCCGGCAGAATACGGGCAAGAGTACGTTCATCAATTCGATCGCGGGCGAAGAACACGTGATCGTCAGCGAAGTACCCGGTACGACGCGCGACGCGATCGATCTGCGGTTCGAGGTGGATGGTAGGGCGTTTATCGCGATCGATACGGCTGGCGTGAAGAAACGCAGCAAGTGGTCGGGGTCGATTGAATATTACGGATACAACCGCGTTGAAAAGTCGATTGTGCGGGCGGATGTGTGCGTACTCTTTATCGATTCGACGAAAGACATCACCTCGGTGGATAAGAAGCTGGCCCGTAAGGTTGCTGACGAGAACAAGCCGTGCGTGTTGGTGATTAACAAATGGGACCTCGCCCATGACAAAGCGTCCACCGATGACTTTGGCGATTATCTGACAAAGACGATTCCGGAAGTGGATTATGCGCCGGTGGTGTTTACGTCGGCGAAGGACTCGCACAATACCGATGCGGTGATCGATACAGCCTGGTCGCTCTTTAAGCAGGCCCGAACGCGGGTGCCCACAGGTCAGCTGAACAAAGTGTTGGCTGAGGCATTGAGCGGTCGTGGTCCATCGCCAAAGCGTGGTTCCAAACCGCCGCGAATCTATTACGCGACGCAGGTCAGCATTTCACCACCGACGATTGTATTGTTCGTGAACCATCCGTCGCTGATCAAGAACACTTACAAACGGTATCTGGTCAATAATCTGCAAGCTCATCTGCCGTTTGAAGAAGTGCCAATTCGCGTGTTGTTTCGAGCGCGACGCGGGCGCGATACACCTGACGTGTCGAGCGGCAAGTGGAAGGAAGAAATTGCAGAAGAACCGGATCAGGTCGAAGAAAGCATGTGATCGACGCACCCTGCCGGTTACAAAACAAATTCCAACCCCACGCGGTGACCGCGCAGGTCTTCAGTTCGATGCCGTACGATCGCTTTGCCGACGAAAGTGGTTTCGGGCTGGTGGATGGCGATCGATAATTGCATACCGATTTCCAATTCGTCATCGCTGAGAATCGCCACACCCTTGGGGCTGAGGTTCAACGCCTTGGCCAGGACGTACTCCTCGTCACCGAAATCATCGGGAATCCATAGCTCAACGGTTCCAGGGAAGGGCCAACGCGGGCGCACCCGCCGTTCATCATCATAACCGTCTTCCGAGTAACCGAACCGCTGGCGCAACACTTCTTCGATGCTGGCAGACGTGATGGGGACGAATTCTTCAAGCTGCATATGTCACCTCGTAGCGATGGGCGAATCCCTCAATCCACTTCTCAAGCCCAAGTCTACGATTCAAAAGCGCGCTCCCCACCGAATTGGGTGAAGTTGTTCGATCGGATAGGACGCAATTTTTGGAGCGGTCGCATTGTCGGCGACGAGTCTCTTGCGGCGAGGATTCTATCGGACGCTTGCGCAACGGGTGTGATTGATCGCGGGACTACACGTCCGAAGAACCGATGCCGAACGAGAGTTGTTCGAGGTGGACAGCCAGGTCTACGTTGGAGACATTGACGCCTCGGGGGACCTGGAGCGCGACCGGGGCAAAGTTGAGGATGCCTTTGACACCGGCAGCGATCATCTTGTCGGTGACCGATTGGGCAACAGCGGCAGGAACCGCGAGGATGGCCAGTCGGATCTGTGTCGACTTGACGACCTCATCGAGTTTTTGCATCGGTTGAACGTTGGGACCGGTGTCGCCGAAAGTTTGACCGTGAAGAGACTGATCGTCATCGAACACAGCCACCACTTCAAATCCCTTGGATTGAAATCCTTTGTAGGAGAGCAGGGCTCTTCCAAGATTGCCCGTCCCGACGAGCAGGACCGGCCACGTTCGGTCGGTTCCTAGAATATGACGGAGTTTGGCGATCAGTTCGTCAACGTCGTATCCGATGCCAGGTTGACCGAACTGTCCAAAGTAGGCGAGGTCTTTTCTGACCTGGGCGTCGGTGATGCGAAGCGCCTGTCCGAGTTGTTTGCTAGAAACGGTTCTGAGGTTGGTTTCCTGAAACGCTTCAAGCTGGCGGAGGTAGAGGCTGAGTCGCCGGACGGCTGGCGTTGGGATGGATTCGTGCTTGCCCATGGGTTGCGTGGCGTGTCCACGTTGTATTCACATTAAAGTGCCGTCGTTTAGGGTGAAGCCAAACTATACATTTGGTAGAGAATTCGCTCAACCACGAATGGGTTTGGGATTGAAATGCTGCAATGAGGCGTCTGAAAGCATCGGTCGGGGGCGGAACGGCTTGGAAAAAAGTTGGATTGTGATCGGCAGGTGATATCGACCATTGGCTTGACAGGTTTGGCGAGCTTTGAATAGTGTTCGTAACCCCGCACGTGCCGATGGTCTAAAGTGCCTGCGGTAAACTGACTTAAACGCAAGCGCCCACTCGATTCTGGAGCCAATGAATGCGTCTTTCTGGAACGTCTACCTCGACAGTTTTGATGGTCTTGATCTTAGTGTGTCTGTCTGCACCCAGGGTGCTTGCGCAGGCCAATCCAGACATGGGGCCTCAGGACGAGTTCCTGAAAAACCTCCGGACAGGCCAACCGACGACGGCTGACGACAAGTCTTTTGATGAACGAATCGATACGGAAATCAACGCCCTTAACAATGCGGCTGGCGGGACTGAACTGGTGGCGCGGCAGGGTGCATTGAATTTTGTATCGCGATTCATGGCCCAATACGATCATCCAGACAATACGGTCAGCTTCAAACAGAAGTTGGCCGAGCGCTTCAGTTTGAAAATCATCGAACAATTCAATCGCGGTGCGGAACTGAAACCGGTGGCAGCCAGAGCGATGTCCACGGTCCTTTCAAGATTGGGTTCCGTGTCCGCACGCGATGCGCTGGTACTCGGTTTGAAATCCACAGACCAGGTCGTTCGATATCTTTGTGCCACGGGTCTCGCGAGAATCGTCGATGGCATTTCGGCTGACGCCCGACTGACGGACATCACTTTGTCGGCTGTTGCAGAGGCGATTGCCGTCGAGACGAACGAAGTGGTCGCCGCAGCGATGTACAAAGCCTTGTTTTTTGGCAGCGATCACACCGAGAAAGTTCTTGCATCGATCATCGCGGCGCTCGACGGTCGACTCGGTCTCATGCGTGCATCGGTGCAAAGCGTGGATGCAGCAGAGATTCCGCTGATCGAATTTTTGTCCCGGCTTAATGGACTCAGCAACAACGATCAAGTTCCGATAGTTGGGCGTTTGGCTGTGCTCCTGCGATTGTCGGTCGAAGCATTCGAGGATCTCGATGCCAAGGGATTTGAAGCCGAAGCCCGTCGCGACGCCATCGAGCAGATGATCGTTCTGCTGGAAGAACTGATCGATTCGATCGTCAATCCCAGCGGCAAGAAGCCGGATATTCGATCCGAAATGGCGAAACGGGAATCGGGGAGTCCTTCCGTTGTTCCGGCGATGAAAATCGAATTGCTGCTTTGGATCGGCACGGAACAGACAGAGGGCGTTCTCAACAAAAGCCCCTGGGACGTTCCGGTCGGCGCACCGTAAGTCATCAATACCGCATGCATTCGTTCTGAAACTTGTAAAAGTGCGAATACGTCAGAATATTCTGGCGATGGTGGCGGTGCGCATTCATACTGCGGCGGTGATTGAATTCCGCATGGAGGAGATCGCTGAAGAAAACTTCGGCGAATCGAAGCATGAGTTGCCGCCTGCGCACCATTCCAATTCTGGTTGGACTGCTTGCCTTTCCCTACGGAGCAGGCACCATCGCGTTTGGTACCGAGCGTGTGTTCGATGCCCTGCCGGACGATCGTACGCTGGTGGATGAAGGCGCTACGTTGCGGTGTCGCCTTCGATCTGAACCGTCGAGTTTCAATCCGATACTCATGTTCACAGCCATCGACGCGCAGTTCGATTACTTGCTGTGGGATCGTCCCTTTGTTTTGAATGATCGACTCGAATGGACGATCAACCCCAGGGTGGTGGAATCGTTCGAATTCAACGACAACCACCTCAGCGCAACGCTTACCTTGGAGACCGATTTGCGTTGGCAGGACGACGTGCCCCTGACCGCAGCCGACATCGTTTTCAGCTGGCAGCGGATTCTCGACGACAACGTCCTGGCCCGAAAGGCCCGCCACGGGACCGACCAGATCGTGCAATGCGTTGCAGTCAATCCGATGCAGGTTCGCTTTACGTTCAAAGATGCGCTCGCGACCAACAGGTGGAGTGTCGACTTTCCCATCATCCCGAAACACGTTTACGAACCGCTGATGAACGACGATTCCACGATGCAGCGAAGCGACGGCTGCGTGCGTGCCAATCGCCACCCCGTCGGCAACGGTCCCTATCGCCTGACCGAATGGGCGAGCGGCGAACGCATCGTGCTGACCCGCTGGGACGATTACCGCGGACCGAAACCGGCATTTGCGAAGATCGTCTACCGCGTGATTTCGGACAACAATGCAGCGCTCCTCGCATTTGAAGCCGGTGAGATCGACGAAATGTCGCTCGCGCCTCGACAATACGCGGAAGATTGCGTCGGTCAGCGGTTTGCGAGCCGTGGCGTCAAGGTGCGGGGTGAGCAGTGGACAAATTACTACATCGGCTGGAACACGCGGGGTAGCAATTCTTTCCTGACCGATCCGCGCGTTCGGCGGGCATTGGGGATGTCGGTCAATCGACCGCTGATGAACGGGCGTGTGTTTTTTGGATTGTTTCGGGAAAGCTCCGGCTTCTTTCCGAATGCATTCACGAATGGCGAACGACGGGCAACCTCGTTCAACTTGGATCTGGCTGCGAAGCTGCTTGACGCTGCGGGTTGGCGGGTCAGCGATGACGACGGTCGGCGCTATCGCTCAACAGATGTTGGAAAGGTTCGGGCAGGCTTCGTTTTGAACCTAGTATCCGGTTCGCAGACATCGCCGCATGTCGCCGACATTCTGCGAAGCGATCTGGCGAAACTGGGCATCGAGATGAAGACGCAAACGCTCGAATGGTCTGTCTTTAACGAGCGCAATCTCGCTCACGAATTCGATGCGTTTCTTTCGGCTTGGACGTGCGGGCCCGATCCCGACGAAGCCCGAAATCTGTTTCACAGCAACGCGGCTGACACAGGCCGCAACTATGTCGGATACAAGAATCCGAAAGTCGATGCGCTGTTCGATGAAGGCGTGCGGGAAACCGATGCGACGAAGCGGGCGGAAATCTACGACCAGATCGAACGTACGATTGTCGAGGACGAACCGTGTACGTTCCTTGTCGAAGCGCCGACGCTTTGGGCGTTTGGCCACCGGGTCCGTGGCGTAACGCTCAGCCCGCGTGGACCGCTTCATTCGTTTCCAGGAATTCGCGGATGGTGGACACCGAACAGTCCTGACCCGATGGGCACACCCGACCCGATCGACGGCCCGATGCAAACCGGGTTGCCTGATTCCGACGCGCCGTAACGCCTAACCCCTTGGCACAATGACGTGTGGCAATACGTTATCAAACGAATTCTGATGACCATTCCGACATTCGTCGGCATTGTTCTCATTACTTTCCTGTTGATACATCTTTCGCCTGGTTCGCCCGCCAGCGGGACAGCCGGCGGGTTTGGCGATGGTGGCATCAGTTCGGTTGACCATGACCGACTGCGAACCCACTTTGAACTCGATGCGCCGCTGCTATCTCGGTTCGGTCGTTGGCTTACTCGGGTGATACGGTTTGATTTCGGACGGTCGTTCGCCGACGGACGACCGGTCTCGCAACGAATCCTCGAACGACTCTACCCGACACTGCTGGTCACGCTGGTCACGATCATGATCGGATTGTGCATTGTTATACCGATCGCATCGTATGCCGCGCTCCATGCGGGCAAGCACTTTGACCGCATCATCCTCGGCGCGTGCGTTGGCTTCTATGCAATCCCGCCGTACATCGTTGGCATGGTACTCATTCTGATTCTCGGTGTGCGATTCGAATGGCTCCCATTCTCAGGCTTGACGTCTGAGGGATACTCCGAAATGAGGCTGTGGCAAAAGTTCGTTGACATAATCCAGCACAGCGTCTTGATTGGATGCTGCTTTCTGTATCCCCTCGTCGCGTACCTCGTTCCCTTCGTGCGCGCAACGATGCTCTCGGTTTTGAATGAAGATTTTGTACGGGCTGCCTTCGCCCGAGGATTAACCAAACGCCAAGTCGTTTTCCGCCATGTGTTGCCCAACACCCTTGGACCGCTTCTGACGGTGATGGGATTGATCGTGCCTGCCGTCCTTGGTGGTTCGGTCGTGCTAGAAGTCATGTTTGCCTGGCCGGGGATGGGTCGTCTCCTCTATGAGTCAATTCACGACCGCGACTATCCCGTCATCATGGGCATGACGGTGTTGTCGGCTGTCATCGTGCTCGGCGTGACGCTTGTCGTGGATCTGCTGCACGCGTGGTCCGACCCGCGAGTGAGGTACGCATGACCACGCTCAACCCATCAAGCCCGATGGTCTGGTCCGACGGTTCAACCGATCGATCCCACCGCAGTTGGTTGGTGCGCTCGGCGATCGCCATTGCAATCTTCTTGGTATTGATTGCAGCGTTTGCGCCGCTTCTCGCGTGGCATCAACCGATCGTCTGCAGATACCAGGGCGCGTTGTATTTCCCAGCCGTCAGCGACACCGCCAACCGTATACCAATTGTCGGCGGATGGATTCAAAAGGCGAAACCGTTTCGATTCCCATCGTTCGACGCCCGAACCGAACTCGATGCCTTCGCCGTTTGGCCGCCCGTGCCATTCGGACCCATGGAACTGATCGCCGATGCCAACCTGTCCGCATCGACGACGCACTGGTTGGGTACCGACGATCGCGGACGTGACATCCTTTCGCGCATGATTCACGGTGCCGCGATCTCCGTTCAAGTCGGCGTTTACGCGATGCTGCTTGCCGGATTCGTTGGCGTTCTGGTGGGAACGATCGCCGGCTTCTATGGTGGAGCGGCAGACTGGATGGGCTGCCGGTTGATCGAAATGATGATGTGCTTTCCGGCATTCTTTTTGATTCTGGCGGTGATGGTTTGGATCGGAAATGGCGTTTCGGGCGTGATCTTGGTGATCGGTTTGACGCAATGGACCGGTATTGCGCGATTGGTTCGCGCGGAGTTTCTGTCGTCGCGCGAGTTGGATTTCGTCGATGCAGCCCGCAGCTACGGCGCGAAGGGTTGGTACATCGCATTGCGACATTTGTTACCCGGCGCGATTGGCCCGACGTTGGTGGCGATGATGTTTGGTATGGCCGATGCGATCCTGTTGGAGGCTGGCCTGTCGTGGCTTGGATTGGGTGTGGGGTCTGAATCGCCGACCTGGGGCGGCATGTTGCGCGATGCGTTCGATCAGATTCGCACGCATCCGGGATTGATGATCGCACCGTGCGCAGCGATTTTTGTTTGCGTGCTGTGCTGCCATATTCTCGGCGAACAACTGCGCCGCTCGCTCGATCCCAGGCAAAGTTTTGGCGGAAACCGATCATGAAAACCGCAATCGAGCAGCCGCTGATCGAAGTGACCGACCTTTCGGTGCGATACAAGCGTGGGCAAGCTCCGGTGCTGCGGGACGTTTCGTTTTCGATGAATTGCGGCGAGTCGATTGCGCTCGTTGGCGACAGCGGTTGCGGGAAGTCGACACTGGCGATGAGTTTGATGCGACTGCTTCCGGCTGACGCTGCGGTTCGTGGATCGATTGTATTTCGCGGCGATGGCGAGTTCGAACCCATGGACCTGATGGGCGTCGATGAGCGGACTATGCAGGCGGTCCGGGGCAAGCACATTGCAATGGTTTTTCAAAATTCGGTCGGTTCGCTCGATCCGGTCATGCGAGTCGGCAACCAGATCGCCGAAGTTGTTCGAGTGACTCAAGGTGCAGATCGGTCCACGGCCCACAAAATGGCCATCAAGTTGATCGAGCGCGTCGGTTTGCCCAGCCCGCAGCGATTGGCACAAGCCTGGCCGCACGAACTGTCGGGCGGAATGGCACAACGTGTTGGACTGGCATTGGCGCTCGCGGGCAACCCGTCGCTCATCATCGCAGATGAACCGACGTCGGCGATGGATGCCAATGTGCAGTCGCAGATTCTAGAAGTGTTTCGCCATGCGTGTCGCCAGGCGGGGGTGGCGCTGCTACTGATCACCCACGACATCTGTGTCGCCCAAGCGCTCGCAAACCGGGTCTGCGTTTTGGATCGCGGTAGCCTCGTCGATAATCGACCCATCGACAAACTGGATTCCCCGTCATGTCACGCGGCGACGAAACGACTCGTCGATGCCGCAAGACTTAAATCGAAAGCATTCACCGCAATCGCAGGGAAAATGGTGTGACTTCTTCCAATCATCGACAAAGCAGTGACACAACATCGATGGCTAAACTGACGGTTTCCAATGCCCACGTTTCGTATGCAAATCGTTCGCACAACTGGCTTCGCACCAATAGGAATTCAAATCGAATTCGTGCGGTCGGCGGTGTCGAATTGGGCATCGAGTCAGGCGAGTGTTTCGGATTGGTCGGCGAGAGCGGGTGCGGCAAATCGACGCTGGCCCGTGCAATCATGCAATTGGTGCCGATGGATCGCGGCAACGTTTTGATCGATGAGCAGATCCTTGCAAATGCATCGCTTCGGCGCATGCAGATGGTTTTTCAAAACGCCCAATCCAGCATGAACCCGCGGATGACCGTCGAATTGATTGTCTCCGACCCGCTTCGATTTGAAAATCGTTGCCACAAAAGCGAACGGGCTGACCGGGTCACGCAAGCGTTGCAACTGGTGGGTTTGGAAGAAGCGTTTCGCAAGCGCTATCCTCACGAACTTTCTGGAGGTCAGTTGCAGCGGGTGGCGATCGCGCGGGCGATAGTACTCGATCCCGACGTTCTGATTTGCGACGAACCGGTCAGTGCGTTGGATGTGACGGCGCAGGTTGAGATTCTTGATCGATTGAAGGAAATCCAAATCGACCGTTCCCTGACCTTGCTGTTCATTACCCATGATCTCGATATCGCGGCTGCCATCTGCGATCGGTTGGCCGTCATGCATCAGGGGCGCATCGTTGAAACTGGCCCGACGGCAGGGGTCCTGCACAATCCAAAACACGCCTACACACAATCCCTCATCGCTGCCCGCCTCCATGCCAAATGCGTAGTCGAACCTTAAGAATTCACAGGCACATGCAAACGAACCAACCGCCGCAAATATATTGCGGCCCGAAGCGAACATGGAACCGTGGCATTCTTGACACACACGAACCGCTGACCGACGATTCCGCGAATTGCAAACCGGTTCGCAGGCAATTCTGACCGTTTCAGACGAATTCCAACATGGCCTACTTTGAAACGGAGCGAAAATGGTTTAGTTTTGAATACACAAACAACGGTGGGGAATTCACGAAGTGACGGGCAATTCCCCAATTCAACAAACGATTGATCGCAGTCGGGCCAAGTAAATCCCGACGACAATCAAGCAACGATTCGAGGAAAGATGATGAACATGAAACGAACGGGGCGCTGCGGCGCGATGGCGAGTTGTCTGGCCATGATGATCACCGCGTTACCGCTTCAGGCAGAATCGGTCAATGCGCTAAAATCCGTACCGGCAGAGGCGTGGGCTTCGTTGACAATTCGCAACGTGGGCGAACTTGACAACAAGCTGATGGCTTTGTCTCAGCGCCTTAACGTACCGGTACCGATGTCGCCACTGGAAATGCTCAAAGGGATGTTGCAACTGAGCGGTGTCAATAATGATGCCGGAGTAGCCGTCGTGATGATGCCGATGCTCAACCCGACTGACCCGAACAGTGCATTTGGTATTTTGGTTCCGTGCAGCGACTACGCTGCGATGACGGCCAACATGGCGCCGGAAGAACCTGTCGGCGGCGTGTCGCGCTGCATGTTGATGGGCGCCGAAGAATCGTACATCGCCCAGCATGGCAATTACGCCATCTTGAGTCCGTCGGCTGCGGGTGTGCAGGCGATTCTTGCGGCGAAGTCCAATCCAACTGCAGACACCGGATGGTCGAAACACCAACTGGGCCGCTTCGAGCAAGACGATGTAACCCTTAACATCAACCTTAAGGCGATCGTTGCCAGTCCGATGGTGCAGGGCATGTTGCCGATGCTGGCCGCCAGCGGTTCTTTTAATCCCCAGGACTTGAACGATCTCGACAGTGCGACCGTTGCGCTGCGAATCGGCGATAACGGCATCAATCTGGGTCTTTATTATCAGGTAGCGGAAGGATCGCCTTCGGCCAACATTCTTGGTTCCGTCAATCCGACGAGCGATTCACTGCTGGGCGGACTCCCCGGCGGCGACTACCTGTTTGCTGCGGGTCTGCACGGTAGCAAGCAAGCGTTCGCTAAATACAGCGAGGTGTATGGCGCAATTCTTGGGAATCCAATGATGGCGATGAATCTCGGTGCCGACCCCGCGAAGATGCAGGAAGTTGGGGCGAAGGCGGCTGCTCTTGTTGCTGACGTCCGCGACGTGTCCTTTTCTGTCAGCGCCTTGCCCGAAGGGTCAGATGGGCTGATGGGCATGACCAAGGTGATCACGTTTGAAAATGACGCCAAAGGTAAGTGCGCCAAGATGGGCGAGATCGTCAGCTCGATTCTGGGCGGAATGTTCCAAGGTGAAGAAGCCCAGGAAGCGATGAAGCACATCAAGTACCAGAGCGATGCCGAAAACCTCGGTGGTATCTCGGTCGATCAGTTGGCTGTTGCCATCGACAAGATGGAGGGCGTCAGTGAAAAAGATTACAACGAGATGAAGTCGATCTTCGGGCCTGAGGGCTTACTCGTCCGGATGGCCGCCATCGACGACAAGCGCGTCGCGGTGACATTTGGTGGCGGAAAGAATTTCATGGAAAACGTCGCCGGCTTGGTCCAAGGCGGCGATGCGCCGCTCGGGTCGAACGAGGGAATCAAGAAAGTTGCCTCGTTGCTTCCGAAATCGAGATCGTTTGAAGGATACTTTTCGCTCGACAACACCATGAAGTTCGCTACTGCTGCCTCGAAAGCAGTCAACGAAACACCGCCGCCACCCATGCCTCCGGTTGAAGTTCCGGTGGGCGTGGTCGGCGCTCCCATAGGCAGCACCGGATTCCAGATTGACGTTGCCGTTCCGATGGAAATGGTGGTTGCAGGCAAAGACTTCGCCATGTCGATGCAGGGCGGCGGACCGCCTCCAAGCGAACCTACTCCAGCGACTCCACCTGAAGCAGAAGCAATGGACAAGGCTGAAGAAGAGGGCTAGCAAACCGAACTGACTCAACAGCCAATAGACTGCAAAGTAACGCAGCGATTCCGTTTCAATGCGATTCGGAATCGCTGCGTTTTATGTATCGATTCATCTTGTGCGATGCGATGATCACTAACTTCCCAGATCGGCAAGGCTTTCCAGGACGGCTTCTCGCGATTTTTTGACTTCGGCGAGGCGTTCTCTTTCGGTTGCGACGACTTCTGGCTTCGCGTTGCTCACGAATTTTTCGTTGGCGAGTTTGCCTTCGATACCGGCCATCCTCTTTTCAATAGATTCCTTTTCTTTTTCCAATCGCTTGCGCTCGGCGTCATCGTCGCTGATGTCGTGGACGAAGATTTGCAGCGGACCGACGACCGTTGTTCCGGCGTTTTTGGGGCGGTCGATTTCGGTGACGAGATCGAGCGAGGATGCGCCGGCCATCTGTTCTACGACGTGTTGCTGTTGGGCGAGCAGGTCGAGGTGTTCCTGCGTGGATTTGATGCTGACCTTCACGCGATCCTTGTTTGGCACGGTGCATTTGTTGCGCAGATCGCGGATGCCTCGGACAGCCTGCTGAACATCGTCGAAGACGTGCATGATGTTTTCATCGTCGGCGACGGGCCAACCGTCAGCCGGCGGGAACATGCTGAGCATCAGGTACGGGCTAATCTCAAGATCGATCGCGCCGGGGATGCCGCGTTTCGGTGCGAGGCGGTTGAGTTCTTCCCACAGGCGCTCGGTCACGAACGGCATGAACGGGCTCATCATTCGCAGGATCTGATCCAGTACGGTGGCTAACACCTGCTTGGCTGTGCCGGACGTGGCGTCGTCGCGCATGCGCGGTTTGGATAGTTCAATGTACCAGTCGCAGAACGACTCCCAGAACATCTCGCGGATGAGTTTGATCGCCGACGAGAAGTGATACTGCCTCAGTTCGTTGTGAACCCCGCGAATCGTTTCGGAAAGTTTCGCAAGAATCCAGCGATCTTCCGGCGGAAGCTGGGCGAATTCGAGCGGTTCGCACGGTGCGCCTTCAAGATTCATGAAAGCGAAGCGGGCGCTGTTCCAGAGCTTGTTGCAGAAGTTGCGGCCCACCTCGAACTTCTCCGACGTTTCGCGGGCAACGGGCAGTTCGCTTTTGATCTTTTCGGGTGCCCACTGCGTCGCGAATTTCTCCTTGCATTTGCTGCATGTCACGCGGTGAACGTCGGCAGGTTGTTTGCCCTTGGGCACGATACCGGCTTGCGGTGTCAAGTGCTGACACTTCGGGCAAATGTAATCCACTGGCATGCGGACATCCTGCGTTTCGGTGGCCATCTCTGCGATGGAGTAGCGCAGGGCGTCTGCACCGTAGACTGAGACAACATCGAGCGGATCGACGCCGTTGCCCTTCGACTTGCTCATCGTCTCGCCGCGACCATCGAGGATTTTGGTGTGGATGTACACATGGTCGAACGGAATCTCGCCCATGTTGTACAAGCCGGTGGTGACCATGCGCACGACCCAAAGCGTGATGATATCACGCGACGTCACCAGCACGCTCGTCGGGTAGTAATATTTAAGGTCGGCGCTTTCATCATCTGGCCAACCCAGCGTGCTGTGCGGCCAGAGTGCGGAACTGAACCACGTATCGAGTACGTCGTCATCCTGCGCGAAACCAGCCGCTTCGATTTTTGAAACGACGGCTTCGTCATCTTCGGCGACACAAACGAGGAATCGATACGTGCCTTCCGACTCGCTGGTGATCGGCAGATCGATGGTGTCGGGGTATTCGACCTTCTCACCGGCGATTCGTTCTATGCGGTAGGCGACATTGTCGCCCCAGGCGTTATCGATCAGCGAATCCAGTCCGGTTTTTTGCAACTCGTCCGTCCAGTTGTCCGTCGTGAGGTTGATCGTTTTCGACCAAACCGGAATGCGGTGTCCCCACCACAGTTGTCTTGAAATGCACCAGTCGCGTTTCTCGCCGAGCCAATCCAGGTAACTTTTGGCGTAGCGCTTCGGGAAGAACTTGATCACGTCGTCGCGCACCACGTCGAGGGCGGCGTCGGCTAACTCGCTCATCTTGAGGAACCATTGGTCGGAAAGGTACGGTTCCACAGGCGATTTGCTGCGATCGCTGTGACCGAGATCGATCACTTTGTCTTCAACATGATCGAGCAAGCCGGCGTCCTCCATGTCGGCGACGACTTTCTTGCGGGCGTCGAACATGAGCTGGCCTTCATACGGGCCGCCATGTTCGTTGACCGTACCGTCCGGGTTCATCATATTGATCATGGGCAGGTCGTTGCGGAGTCCGACTTCGTAGTCGTTGTGATCGTGCGCGGGCGTGATCTTCACGCAGCCGGTACCCAGCAGCGGGTCGGCATGTTGATCGGTGATGAGCGGAATCTCGCGATCGACCAATGGCAGCATCAACGTGCGACCATCGTTGGCCATATCGCGAAGATTGACGAGATCGGCGAGCTTTTCTTCGCGCCGCTTGGCCAACTGCTCGAGCTGCTTTTCGACAAAAGGTTTTTCCTTGGTCGGCACGGTGGCAAGCTTTTCGGTCAACTCGGATTCGCGCTTGTCGATCGCACCTTCCGGATCGGGCGAAACCGCGACGGCCACATCGCCCAGCATGGTTTCCGGGCGGGTCGTCGCGATGATCACATGCGTGGGTTCGCCGGACTTGGCATCTTTGACCGGATACTTGAAGTGCCAGAAGCTACCCTTCACTTCTTCGTGATAGACTTCGTCGTCGGCGACAGCAGTTTGCAATTGCGTGTCCCAGTTAACGAGTCGCTTGCCTCGAAAGATGAGTCCGTCCTTGAACATTTTGAAGAACGTGTAGCGTACGGCTTTCGCCAACCCGTCGTCCAAGGTGAAGCGTTTGCGCGACCAGTCGCAAGAGCAGCCGATGAGTTTAAGCTGCGAGACGATGCGCTCTTCGTATTGATCCTTCCACGCCCAGATGCGTTTGACGAGTTCTTCGCGGCCGAGGTCGTGGCGGGTCTTGCCTTCGTCGGCTTTGAGGCGTTTTTCGACGACGGCTTGCGTGGCGATACCGGCATGATCGGTCCCGGGCAGCCAAAGGGTGTTGTCGCCCATCATGCGATGCCATCGGACGAGGATGTCTTGCAAGGTATTGTTCAGCGCATGTCCGAGGTGGAGCGCACCGGTGACGTTGGGCGGAGGGATGACGATGGTGAATCGCTTTGACGCGGGACGATCGTCGGGCGTCGCTGCGAAACAATCGGCATCGACCCACCGCTTGTACATCTCGCCTTCCACCGCGGCGGGATCGTAAACCTTTTCCAACTGTTCAATTCCAGACATGAGACGTCATCCGTTTGCATCGAATATTTCGTACGATTCGGCGTAGGGTAGTCAATACGAGGGGAAAATCTACACTTGCAGAGCCGGATAGCTGGTCGCATCCTTGATCCGGTGCTGTGATTGGGCGAACATGGGCGGATCGATTCAACGATGGCAGGGCCTGTCGTGGGAGGTCGGGAAACGCTTCGAAAGGAATTCCTCGATGACCAACGATGATCATCAGATCGTTCGCTGTCAGTGCAGCGCCAAACTTCGCGTGCCAGCAGCTGCGGCTGGTCGCAAAGTCAAGTGCCCGAAATGCGGGTTCAAGATTCTCGTCGGCGCGCCGACGAGTGCGTCGAGCGCGACGCCTCAACCGGCAAATACAGCACCTCCACCCGTTCCTTCATCGCCACCGATGGAAGAGGATAACCTTCTCGACGATCTGCTTAGCTCCGAGGCATCATCGGAAACAGCGCAGGGTCCCGATTTGCTCGCTCACCAAAAAACCTGTCCCAAATGTAAAGCACAGATGACCAAGGATGCGAAAGTCTGTCTGTCGTGCGGTTTTGATCCGGCGATTGTTG
The DNA here is from genome assembly GCA_028285105.1 of Alphaproteobacteria bacterium. Lineage (GTDB taxonomy): Bacteria > Planctomycetota > Phycisphaerae > UBA1845 > UBA1845 > UBA1845. The sequence continues at coordinate 176,120 of JANQQE010000024.1, read as the reverse complement.
GTAATGAGCCGGCCAAGAAATCGATTGCTACAAGCAAGGTCGGCGGACTGGCTAAGGGAGCAAGTCGGTTCGGAATTGGGTGTGCCTTAAGTGCGGGTGGGGCCCTAATCGGGGCGGGCGTCTGGTACTTCGTACTCATGTCGACGGGTTGGGAACACGGACTCATCGCATGGGGTGTTGGGCTTCTCGCCGGACTCGGCATGAAGATTGGGTACGGTCAGGAGAACATGCGCGGCGCTATGGTAGCGATGGCGATGGCATTAATGGGGATACTCGTAGCCAAGGGCATGGTCTACAACGTAGCCAAGGAAGCGCTGGGTCAGCTGGAAAAAATGTGGGACCCATCCACTGCGGAAGTCATTTGGCGCGACCAGCTTCAGTGTGAATCTGAACTTGATGTCCAAGGCCTTTCGCCGTGGGATCCAGGTCGTATCCGGTGCGAGAATGCCAGCCAAGAACTGATGAAAAAGAGTAAATCCGAAATTGAGTCAAGACGCGACGATCTCGATTTCTGGTATGAAACAGAGCGGTGGAAGGACGACGTCTACGCCAAGAATCACCTCGCTTGTTTGTATGCCCAAGAAAACCCGCTCGTTTATAACGCAATATTGTCGGAAGAAGATTGGGAGGAAGGCGACTCGATCGTGAGACCGAAGTGGGAGCCTATTTTTGAGAAAGCGCTGGCTCGGGTTGAAGGAATGCCTTCCGATCAATGGCCTGTCGAAGCGAGAACGATCGAGGATGATCGCCTTGAAGGACTGAAAGATGAACTCGCAGACCTCAAGAGCGAAATTGACGACGACATTAGCGGTCCGTTCGGTTCGAGGAAGTTTACGTTTTTCTCGATGTTTGGACCGATCGACCTCATCTTCATATTGCTGGCATTGGGCACTGCGATCAAACTTGGTGGTGGGCAGGAAGACTAGGTCGTTTGCGCCTTAAGTCAGTGCGGCGCGACGAAGCGTTCGTGGATGTCGAAGGCGTCGGCGTAGATTTCTGGCTTGCGTTGTTCCCAGATATGGGTTTGTGGGAACACTTCTTTGTTGGCTGCCAACCGCAGGTCGATGGTTTCGGTGATGATTCGCGGTTTGCCCGGTTCGGTCCGATCGACCACCTTGCCCGTTGGATCGACCAGGACGGCTAAGCTTGCGGTTACCGACGCGACGAAGATGCAATTTTCTGCTGCCCGCGTTCGAAGTAGCGGCAGGCTGACCTCGTCGCCCAATACAAAGACGATCGCTGCGCCGTCGAGGGCCATGATCCGCATGGGTGCGAACGACGTCAGATGCTCCGACTCGATGCATCCGCACGCCCCGAAGCTTTCGATCATCAACCGCTCGACAAACGGAAACGCCACCAGCGACATGCCCAACGCCCGACAATAAATATCCAACCGGTCGGCTGTCTCGGGATCGGGGATCGCCGTCCCAACCACCTGCACGCCATCGCCAGCCAACTGCTCGAGTGGCGGCGTCATTTCCGCCTTTTCGTCGCCAAACACGCAATCCGTCGGCGCCACGGCGATCTTCACGTCGCCCAGCTCTTCGCGATTCGGCACGATCGGCTCGTATGCCGAAAAAATGCGCCGCTTCGACCACTGCGGAATGTCGATCGCGTTGGGTTTCGACAGCGAGACGTCAGCCGAAATCAGTACCGGTTCGTCGGGTGGGGCGACCGCCGCATGCTGCCCATCGGAAGTGACAATTTGACTTTTTCCGCAATAGGGCGTGTCCCCTTCTATGCCGCATTTGTTCGCAGCGACGATCGCGAGTCCGCATTCGATCGCGCGCCCTTGGGCCATGAAGTCGGCTTGGGCGTTGCGAAACGCATTCGGTTCCTTGGCTGCATTGACCCAGCAGGTCGGAATGGCGATCAACTGGGCGCCTTGTTGGGCGAGACCCGCTGCCAATTCAGGAGCCCTTCCGTCAGCGCAAATCATCACGCCGATTTTACCCAGGGGCGTGTCGATCGGCTTCAGGTCACGTCCGGGTTGGAAGTAATTGTTGTCATTTCCCCAAAGGAACGACTTGGCGTGGCGGCCACGCTCTCTTCCCTTTGCGTCAATGACAATCGCAGCGTTTAAGAGATGGTCGCCTTCATCGTCAACAAACCCGCAGACGATTTGAATTTTGTGTTCTTTTGCCCACGCGGAGAGTTTCTTGATGAACGCCTTGGAATTCAAGATTTCTGACGAGCGATAGGTTTCTTCGCTACCGATCAGGTAAGCGGGGTAGGCACATTCTGGCAGAACGAGCATGTCGGCACCAACGGCAGCCGCATCGCGGATCGCTTGTTCGATTTCGCCAAGCGCGGTGTCGGCTTGTTCGAGCGTGTGCGCGGAAAGCTGGGCGGCAGCGACGGTGATTGTGCTGCGTTTGCCTTTGGTTGAAGAGCTTTTTGCTTTGGACATGGTCGCGACATACTAGGTGGGCGCGGCTTGCTTTTCAATACCTGTGGGCGACTCTATAATCGATTCGTCGAACGCCAAAGTGGATTCAAGTTCAGGCGTCGAAGCGCCCGTGCGGGCGAAAATGGCAACGACACCAACCAAGCAACAACGACATGAGCAAGCGCGACAACTATGAAATTCTGGGCGTGGATCGAAGTGCGTCCGACGCGGAGATCAAGAAGGCTTATCGCAAGCTTGCCAAGGAGTTCCACCCGGATCGCAACAAAGGCGACGCATCCGCCGAATCCAAATTCAAGGAAGTCCAGCACGCCTACTCGGTCTTGAGCGACAAAGAAAAACGAGCGCAATACGACCAGTTTGGCGAGATCGGGGTCGGCGAATTTCAAACAAATCCGCACGGGCAAAAGGTCTACACTTGGGGGACGGACGGTTCGCAGATCGATGCCGACGATCTGGACAGCCTTTTTGGGGCGTTTCGATCCAGCGGCAATCCTTTTGAAAGCATTTTCGGCGGGCGTCGCAATCGCCAGCAGCGTCGAGCACAAGCCGGTGCGGACATCCGTCGAACCATCAACCTCAGTTTCGAGCAAGCCGTCAAGGGTGCCGAGATCGAAGTCGATGTTCAACTCCACGACCCGTCGCTGGGCAAACGGGAAACGCTCAAGGTCAAGGTTCCGTCCGGTGTCGAGGACGGCCAACAGATTCGATTGAAAGGTCGCGGAGGAGCCGGAAGCAATGGAGGTCCGCGTGGCGATCTGTTCTTCATCTGCCGGGTCAGAGCGCATCCGGTATTCAAACGTATCGGGCGCGACATTCATGCCGACGTTCATATCGATCTTTCGCAAGCGGTACTCGGTGCGAAGGTGGATGTCCTGACGCTCGATGGTGAAGTCACGCTGACGATTCCGGCAGGAACGTCGAGCGGTGCGAAGATGCGACTACGCAGCCGAGGGGTGCCAGCCAGTGCTTCGCTGCCCGCCGGTGATTTGATCGCAAACATTCAAGTGGACGTGCCCGCCACCCCAACCGACGAGCAGAAGGACTTGATGAAGCAATTCGCCGCGACCCTTCAAAAGCAACCAGTTGAAGAATCGTCGTGAGGTGGGTTTGCCGGTTCATTGCAAGACGCGCGAATGCGTTGAGTTGCGCGATGACGTTTGCAATTCCACTCGTCGCATTGGCGCAGCAACCCGCGACAACGTCAGCCGATCCCAAAAGACCCGTCGCCGGTTACGCCATGTTGATGATGATCCTGCTTCTGCTGATCGTCGTTTTGGTGTTCGGATGGTTTTTGATGCGATCGTTGCAACGTTCGCGCGGGCGGATGGCGCGGAAACGGTCCGAAGCCACCGACGCAACGGACGTGTGGGCGATGCACAAGTTGCCAGAAGATGACGAAAAGTTGACCGAGGGCGAATCGGACGATGACTGATTCACCAGCGAATCAAGATGTCGCGCCAGTTGCGATGGTGACCGGCGGGGCGAAACGCGTCGGGCGTGCAATTGCCATTGCATTGGCCGACTCCGGTTTCGACGTGGCGATTCACTATCGTGAATCCTACACAGAAGCCGCCGAAACGAAATCTATCATCGAACCCAAAGGGCGGCGATGCATTATCGTCCAGGGCGATTTGATTGATTCTAACTTGCCTACCAAATTGGTAAGCGCTGTCGAAGATGCATTTGGTCGACTTGACGTTCTAATCAACAACGCATCGGTCTTCGAGAGGGACTCAACCGACGGTTTCTCCAGCGAACACTGGCATAAAATGATGCAGGTCAATGCCATCGCGCCGGCAGCTTTGATCGAAGCGGTGACGCACTTGCTTGAGAAATCGCCTTGCGGACACATCGTCAACCTGTGCGACATATCGGCAGACCGCCCATGGCCCGACCATCGAGCGTATTGCGCATCGAAGGCGGCGCTGGCGAATTTGACGTTGTCGTACGCTCGCAAGTTGGCTCCGCAAGTGTGCGTCAACGGTGTCGCGCCCGGCATTGCGGTTTTCCCCGATGAATACGACGAATCGACGCGGAAGCAGTTGACTGCGAAGGTCCCTTTGAAGCGTGAAGGTACGGTTGACGACATCGCCGAAGCTGTGAAGTTTCTCGTAGTCCAGGGCGATTACATCACCGGTCAGATCATCCGCGTGGATGGCGGTCGCAGCATCGTCTGACGCGCCGCCGGTTCGTTGCTACCCTTGCAAATGCGTGATAGGATTCAGCCCTGATGGGATTGGCGCGCGAGTCGGTCAGCGGGCCGATCCGCCCAGGGGTTTCCCGCCCGTTGCGTGTGCTTACCCGGCGTATTTTCCAGAATTTCAAAACGCTTTCGGAGTTGTGCTGGCTGTGGAGAACGAAAACAAATTCGTACAGGAACGTCGAGCAAAGGTGGAGAAAATCCGCGAGCTTGAGGTCGATCCCTACGGCGGGCGATTTCCCGATGTCGAGCACATCACCGACGTCCGGGGGCGGGCTGATGCGCTGCAATTTGAAAGCGGCGAATCGAAAGAAGACGAAACCGCGCGGGTTGCGGGCCGCATCGTCCTTCAGCGGGTTATGGGCAACCTCGTGTTCCTCACGATTCGCGACGGCAGCGGCGACATACAGGTGGCATTGTCGAAACGGGCGGTCAAAGACCTTTGGCCGGTCATCAAAACGTTCGATCTCGGCGACATCATCGGGTTGGACGGATACCTCGGTAAGACCAAAACCGGCGAGATCACAGTTTGGGGAACGGGCGTTGTGCTGCTGTGCAAGGCGCTGCATCCTCCGCCCGAAAAATGGCACGGTTTGACCGATGTCGAGATGCGCTATCGCCAGCGCTATGTCGATTTGTTCACGAACCCCGACGTGCGCGAAGTGTTCAAGGCCCGCAGCAAGATCATCCAGTCGGTTCGCGATTATCTGGTCGGGTTGGAATACCTCGAAGTCGAAACGCCGGTGTTGCAACCGATCTACGGTGGGGCGGCTGCCCGTCCGTTCACGACGCACCATAACACGCTCGATTTGGAATTGTTTTTGCGGATCAGCCCGGAGTTGTATCTCAAGCGGTTGCTGGTCGGCGGGCTGGAGCGGGTGTTTGAGTTTTCGCGTAACTTCCGCAACGAGGGAATCAGCACGCAGCACAACCCTGAATTTACTCTGCTGGAACTTTACGAGGCGTATGGCGATTACTTTGTGATGATGCAACGGGTCGAGGAGATGGTGGCGGCAGCCATTGAGGATCTTGATGACAACTTCACCCGCAAGTTCCGCGAGTACGAACTCGATTTCAGTTTGCCGTGGAGTCGGCAGAAATATTTGGACCTGCTTCGCGAATATGCCGGCGTGTCGATGGACGACATGGCCGGTGTCCGGGCGAAGGCGACGGAACTCGGCATCAAGCACGAGGGCAAGGATGACGCGATTGTGGTCAACGACGTGTTTGAAGAAGCCGTCGAACCGCATCTGGTACAGCCCACATTCGTTTATGACTACCCCGCCGCTTTGTGCCCTTTGACGCGGCGACATCCGGACGATCCCAACATCGCACTTCGGTTCGAGGCTTACGTTGCCTGCATGGAACTGGGAAACGCCTACACCGAATTGAACGATCCCGATGTGCAGCAAGCGAATCTCAAGCAGCAGCTGTCCGGGCAGGATGAAACGATGGCGGTGATGGACGATGATTTCGTGCATGCATTGCAATACGGAATGCCGCCGGCGGGTGGTCTGGGCGTGGGGATCGACCGGTTGGTAATGCTTCTGACAGACAGCGCCAGCATCAGAGACGTGATCCTGTTTCCGCTTCAGCGGCGGGCAGCCGTTCAAGTGGAGTCGGAAACAACGTCAGCAGAAGAAGCGGCCATCAAGGATGAGTAGATTGTCGCATCAGAAGTGACGCAATCTGGCACTTCATAAGGCGGTACCAGCCCACACGAAACGGACGTCCATGTATAAGCTCTTCCTCACCTTTCGATATCTCATCAGCAAATGGGTGGCGGTCTTTTCAATCCTGAGCGTGTGGCTGTGCGTGGCGATGGTGCTGATCGTATTCAGCGTCATGGACGGTTTTCTCGATAACATCAAACAGCATTCGCGCGGACTGCTCGGCGACATCATCATCGATAACTCGACCCTTCAGGGCTTTCCGTATTACGACGATTTCAGCATATACCTGAAGGAAAAGATGCCCGCCGAGATCGATGTCGTTACGCCGGTGATTTACAGCTATGGCATCATGCGCGAACCGCTGACGAGCTTTACCAAACCGGTTCGTATTGTGGGCATTGATTTTGATTCGTACTGCGGGGTCAATAGCTTTCGCGAAAGTCTGTATTATGATCGGTACTATCCCGACACGACTTCGCTCGGTTTTGCGCAACTGCCGGTGGCTGGCGTCGACGAGCAGGACAAACCCATCTTGCCGCCCAAGCTTGAAAAAGCCCATCAATCGTATTTGAACGATCGTGATGAAGACAAATTCGATGAAACGGACTTTTATGGTAAGACCTTTTCGTCGCCGCACGGGTTTGGCGAATACGTACAGCGCTTTGGCCAACCGAGTTTTGAAGGGAATCCCTTACCGGGAATCATCATCGGTACCGACGTTTTCTTTCATCGGGACAAAGAAGGCTTCTACGATCGTCAGGTGTTGAATCGCGGTGCTGAAATCGTCCTGACGATTCTCCCGCTGACCTCGCGCGGAACCATCGCGGAAAACCCTATTCCGGTGGCGATGCGCGCGGTTGACGATTCGCGCACCAAGGTTTACGAAATCGACAAAATCTGCGTCTATGTCGATTTCAAGTTGTTCCAGGAATACCTCAGCATGGGGCCGCTTGAGCGCGTGGACGGGACATACACCCAGCCGCGGGCGTCGCAACTTCTGGTCAGCCTGAAAGAGGGGAATGACTACAACGCTGTCGCACCAAGAGTTGAAGCGTTGTGGAAGGAATTTCTGGTGACGCTCTACGGGAGCGTGACGCCCAAGGATGCCGACCTGCTTACCCGTGTCGGAGTCGATACATGGGAAACACGTCAACAAGCCTTCATCCAAGCCGTCGAAAAAGAAAAGGTGCTGGTCACCATCCTCTTTGCGATCATCAGCATCGTGGCGATCGTACTGATTGGTGTGGTGTTCTACATGATCGTGCTGCAAAAGACCCGTGACATCGGCATCATCAAAAGCCTCGGGGCGACGTCGCTTGGCGTGGCGATGATCTTCATCATGTACGGGGCGATCATTGGTGTCATTGGTGGTATCCTCGGGATTCTGACCGGGACGACGGTGGTCGCGAACATCAACGAGATTCAGGCATGGCTTGCGTCTCGGAATCCGAACCTGCAAGTCTGGTCGCCTGAGGTCTATACGTTTGATCGAATACCCAGCGTGGTCAAGCCGACGGTAATATTCGCGGTGTTTGGAATGGCTGTTTTGACATCTACGCTTGGTGCATTGGTGCCAGCGATGAAAGCTGCGTGGGTCTGGCCGGTTAAGACGCTGCGTTACGAATAGCGATTTCGCGTTATCCTTGGAGAGACCGCTTTGGTCCTGGCGAAAGCAACCAAAATTCATAAGTCCTATCCGCTCGGCAAGACGCGGGTCAGCGTTCTCCGCGGTGTAAACCTTGAAGTTCGCAAAGGCGAGATGCTGGCAGTCACCGGTTCGAGCGGTTGCGGAAAGAGTACGCTTCTCCATATCCTCGGCGCGCTCGATGCACCGGATCAGGGCACGGTTTCATTTGCCGGCGAGGATTTGTTTGCTCAGAAGACCTGGAAGCGCGACGCCATTCGCAACCGCGATGTTGGTTTCGTGTTCCAGTTCTATCATTTGTTGCCGGAGTTCAACGTTCTCGAAAATGTGTTGATGCCGCGTATGGTCGGCACGCCAGTGCTGAGTTGGATTTCGTCGCGAAAAACCGCCAAGGCCAGAGCGGCTGAGATTCTTGAATTGGTGGGGTTGAAAGATCGGTTCAATCATCGCCCAAAGGAGTTATCCGGCGGAGAGCGTCAACGGGTGGCGATTGCCCGGGCCATTGTCAATGAACCGCGATTTTTGCTTGCCGACGAGCCAACGGGTAACCTAGATGCTAAGATGGGTAAGGGCATCATGGATTGTCTGCGCGGGCTGAACCAAAACGGACAGACCATCGTATTGGTGACACACGACCCGCTGATCGCCCAGCAAGCCGACCGGCAAGTGCGGTTGGTGGACGGTCGAATCGAAGCCTAAGATTTTCAAAGTTCAAAGCGGTTAAGCCCAACGTCAGGAGAATTCGCAGATGAGCGACACCGAAACCCAAGCGACAACGAAAGCAAACCTCAACTGGTCCGAGCTCATCTTTGGATACACGAAAACCGACTGCAACATCCGCTACACATTCAGCAACGGCGGGTGGGACGAAGGCGTCTTGACCGAGGACGAAAACATTCCCGTCCACATGGCCTCCACCTGTCTGCACTATGGTCAGGAATGTTTTGAAGGCCTCAAAGCGTTCGAGACGAAGGATGGCGATGTGGTCGTCTTCCGTGTCGATGAGAACGCGAAACGAATGGACTACACCGCGCGTAAGATTTTAATGCAGTCTCCACCCATCGATATGTTCATCGAAGCGGTTGATCGTGTTGTCCAAGCCAATCGGCGTTTTGTGCCACCTTATGGCACTGGTGCTTCACTTTATGTTCGTCCGCTGTTGATCGGTATCGGGCCAAGGGTTGGGGTGAAGCCTTCAGATGACTACATGTTAATGGTGTTTGTGACGCCCGTCGGTCCGTATTTCAAAAATGGTTTCAAACCCGTCAAGATGATCGTTGAGGAAAAGGTCGATCGCGCCGCACCGCTGGGTGTGGGCGATGCGAAAGTGGGCGGCAACTATGCAGCGAGCCTTCGGGCCGGGGCGGCTGCCCGGGAGCAGGGCTATGCCGATGTCGTGTACCTCGACGCCAAGGAACGAAAGTACATCGACGAGTCCGGTCCAGCGAACTTCTTTGCAATCACCAAGGACGGTCAGTACATCACGCCGAAGAGCGATTCGATCCTTCCGTCGATTACCAACAAATCGCTCGTCACGATTGCCGACGAAATGGGCCTGCGTCCGGAGCGACGACCCATTGCCATCGAAGAAATCCATGATTTTGCGGAGGCTGGCTGTTGCGGAACAGCGGCGGTGATTACGCCGATCGGTTCGATTCGACATGGCGATCGCGAAGCCGTCTACGCGCACGACGGCGAACCGGGTCCGATCACGACGAAGCTCTACAACAAGCTGCGTGCGATCCAACTTGGTGAAGAACCGGACACCCATGGTTGGCTTCGCACAATCGCCGGTTAGCGGGCGTCCAATTCGATTGAACTGCGATCTTCACCGGGCCTCAGAAACTGCCGATATGCCAATCGCCGTATTGAAGTTTGGGGATTGCAAATGGATCGGTGGCTTATATTCGGGATGGTGATTTGTGGCGGGTTCGGAACGCTGACGTTCCTACGAATCGTTTGTCACGAGATCGTCATCAAGAATCGGGAGATCGAATTTGAATCCGACAGGGTGCGCGACGAGATCAAGAAGCGCCTCGAAGCTGAGCACATCGAACGCCTCGAACAGCAGATGTTGGCTAAATCCGGTGCGAAGAAGTCTGCATGAGATCCGTCGCTCGTATGATCGATCAACGGGCTGATTCGCCCCTTTCACTAGCCCTCGCTCCTTACGAACATTCCGTTGCTGCTTGATAATTGAGTGCGGTATACAGTTAGTTCGGCGGGCGGCTGGTGCGGCTCAATTCAGTTGACTTGACACGATCCCACGCCTAGATTGAAGCGATTGGTGGTAGCTCTACCCACGTTCACGAAAGTCATTTGTCAGCGTCGGTTGGGCAATTGCCATTAAGGTTGCGGCTGGCACGTGACCGATCCAAAGGTTGGACCTGACATGTCGATTTGCGAGGCGCATCCATGAAAGCCAAATCTTCGAGACTGGCCAAGACGCAGGCCATTGCCAACCTGACCGGTTCGTTGATTATCATCGTCGGGTTGGTCCCGATTGTTCTCGGCGCCTGGCGTGCCGAGGGCATGGATCGCATCTGGATGATTCTGGGTGGGGCGTTCGTGGTGTTGGTTGGTGTGCTGACGCTCGTACTCGCGATGCTGCAAATCAAAATCGAGTCGAATTCGTTTCGGCTGTATGGCCAGTTTCGCGACATGCACGAGTTGAGTTTGAAGCAGAGTGCACTGCTCGCTCGCATTGCGGAAAACAGCGCCCTTTCCGATGCTGCCCGGTCACTCTCCAATCGCGAGATGGAAATCGATCGCCTCCGCGAGACGATTCGCACGGTTATCCGAACAGAATCGTGGGATGCAGGTATTCGTCTAGTTGACGAAATGGAGAGTCGCTTTGGATTCACGGATGAGGCGGCAGTCCTGCGCAAAGAAATTGAAGACGCCCGCCTCAAAGCGATGCGGAACAAATTCGAGCAGGCGTCTCATATGATCGATCAGTTGTTCAAGGCCTGCGAATGGGAAAAAGCCGACAAGGAAATCGAACGTTTGCATCACGCCTTGCCGGACGAGCCGCGGGTGGGCAAACTGCGTGAAGCATTGGTTACACGAAAAGCCAAACGCAAGCAGGAATTGCTGACCAATTGGAAGAATGCATGCGGTCGCAACGACGTAGACGATGCGATCAACATTCTGCGCGATCTCGATGCGTACCTGACAAGAGAAGAAGCCCGGCAACTGGAAGAAACCGCACGAAGCGTCTTCAAAGCCAAACTGCTGCAACTCGGAACACAGTTTCAGTTTGCTGTCAGCGAACACCGCTGGCGCGACGCATTGGAAATTGGTGTTCAAATCATGGAAGAATTCCCCAACTCGCGCATGTCCAAAGAGGTATCCGAAGCGATGGACGGACTGCGCTCGCGTGCGGGAGCGAAAGACGTCGACGTCACTTACACACGCCACACCGCCGAAACGTAGCACGATTTGCGTAGAAGATTTAGTTTTATGACACACCAACTCAAAGCGGGCCAACTGGAGACAACCCAGGTGATCCGTTCAGTACGTCAAGACGTTTTCGATCGGATTGAACGCACCACCCGTTGGGGTTCACACCGCCGGCGCGACCATCATCGAACGGTCGGATGATCCAGATCGCCCCTTTATCGGTCGATATTGCAGGTGTCAAACGTGTCGAATGGAACTTGCCGAGTTTGGCGAGTCGCCAACGACATGGGGCTGCACACGAGTCTGCGCGGCGATTGGGTTGCACCTGTAGACCATTTTCATGTCTGAAGAATCCATCCTATTTCCGAACCTGTCCGTTTCGCCCGAACCGCATCGGCGTCGGCGATTGCTACGCACGGGACTGCAATTGAAATTCACGTGCCTGGTGGTGGGATTGGCGCTGGCCGTTGGAATGATCGTGGGTAGTGTGACGACGGACCATGCCACGCTCATCGTTCGACGTATTCAGATGGATCATTGTCGTCAGGAAGCAGCGCTTCTCGCATATAAAGCCGCCGACGAATACGATCTGGGAAAATCTGCACTTCAACTGTTAGCCGCCCGTTCTGTGCGGGCTAAGTCGTTGCTGTTCGTCTCCTTTATGGATGCTCACGGACGAATGCTTGCATCCGTCGAATCGCCCACGCGGGTTGCAGGCAACTCGCTGACAGAAGGTTTCACTCCGGATACCACGATCGGCCAACCGATCCGCAATGCGGATACAAACGATGGTGGCGGTTATCTCGACGTGACTTATCCGGTTCGGGTTGCAAATGGCGATGTCGAGGACCAATTGGCGGATAAGACGGGGAAAACGCTTGAGCAGTCGAGCGGATCAGAGCAGTTGATCGGGTACGTGCGAATCGGTTATTCGCTTGAGCAAACCCTTGCGGAGGTGAACGCCGCATCGGAACTGCTCAGCGGAATCGCAGTAATAATTATTTGTTTGACCGTGCCATTAGCGTATCTGCTGGTGCTTCGATTGTTGCGACCATTGGCATCGCTGTCCGATTCGATTTCGAAGTTCGCAAATGGCGACCTCAATGCCAGATGTCGCATTGGCGGTGCGGACGAAATCGGCGAGTTGGCTGTTGCATACAACCTGATGGCCGAACGTCTCCAGCAAAAGCACATGGAAATCACCGAATTGAATTCGTATCTTGAGCATCGCGTGGTTGAGCGAACGAAGCAGTTGCAGGATCTTGCATCGCGCGACCCGCTGACCGGTCTGTACAACCGTCGCCATTTCAACGAAGTCCTCAACCGCCGGTTCGCCGAATCGAAACGCTATGATTCGTCGTTGGCGTGCATCATGATCGACCTGGACGATTTCAAATCGGTCAACGATACGCATGGTCACCAATATGGCGATGAAATTCTCAAGTTGGCTGCGACCACAATCGAACAGGAATTGCGTTCTTCGGACGTTGCAGCGCGTTTCGGTGGCGACGAGTTTGTCTTGCTCATGCCACAAGTCGATTCCGAGCAAGCCAAAGGGTTGGCCCAGCGCATTCAAGATCGTTTTAACGAAGTCATCTCGATTCAATATCCACGTTGCAATGTGGGCATGAGCATCGGAACTGCAAGTCTCGACGATGTGTCGTCCGACAATCCTGATGATCTCGTGCGATTGGCCGACCTTAGTCTTTATGACTCCAAACGAGACGCCAAGAAGCCAGTCGTTCAGGGCCGCTAACCGTCCGTCTTGACTTTCCCCGTCGTCACCATCCCATACCATATTCGCCCAATTGCGGCGGATATTCACGCAAAATAGGCGAATATGCCGGTATACAATGGACTGGGCTTTCTAATCGCCCAGCGCCCAAGCGTGGGTTAAACTCTCATTGGAATCGGCTGGGATCGTGTCTCGCACGGGGCAGCATCTCGGATTCTCGGAGGAATTTATGTACGCCACAATCGGCAAATATGTTGGAGGCAAAGTGCTCACCGCGATCCTCATCGTGGCAAGTGCAGCCAGCGCGTTTTGGTTCTACAAACATCCCGAGCAACTTGAGACGATCTGGTCGGTACTCAAGGGCGTACTGGTATGGTTGGGGTTGGTGCTGGTTCTGCCCTGGGCTGCGTTCTTTGTGACCGGGCGCGTGGTGAAGCAGGACTCCAATGTCGCAGCCGGTTTGCTATTGTTCGGACTTGTAGCGGTAGACGTGTTGTTTGCGTTGTACCTGGCCAACTGGAACGTGAGCGGTGCGCTGACTTGGATGGTACTGCTGCTTGGATTCCTATGTGCGGCGGTCTATAATTTTCTGGTCTGCGACTTTCAAGCGTCTCATTTCGAAGATCAATTGTAGACCCGTCGGCTGTGTGTGTTGTGTGTTCGACTTGCCCGTTAACCATGAATCGGAGAGGTGGACGTGAATCTCCCCAAACCCAACGATCGTATCAACAATTATCTGCTTGAAGAAGTGGTGGGGCATGGCAGCTTTGGGCAGGTTTGGCGCGCCCGGCATCACGTTCTGGATCAGGTCGTTGCGATTAAGATTCTGACCGACCCGCAATACGTGCGAAACTTTCGGCAGGAAGGCGTGGTCGTGCATGGCCTTCGCCATCCCAATATCGTTCGGGCGATGGACATCGATCCGTTTTCAGATCCGCCTTATATGATCATGGAATACGTCGATGGGCCGTCATTGCGAACGGTGATCGACAGCAACCCCGGCGGACTGCCCGTCGATACCGTACAGAACATCATGCGCGGTATCCTCGAAGGATTACAAGCCGCCCACGATGCCGGTCTGGTACATCGCGATGTAAAACCGGCAAACATTCTGCTTCGCACCGGCGACGGTGACGTCACCAAGGTTCAACCGGGCGACGTGAAACTGACCGACTTTGGACTGGGTCGGGCAACGGGAATCACCACTGCATCGCTGGTGCAATCGGGAAGTCTTGTGACAGACGACGGCAAGAGCATCGCCGGCACGTTGGTGTACATGTCGCCCGAACAGCGAGCGGGTGAGGACCTAGACGGTCGGAGCGACCTATATAGCTGCGCGGTTGTGCTGTATGAACTCTTGACCGGAACGCGACCGGCGGGAAGCGACCTGCCGAGCATGGATCGTCCGGATATACCTGGCTATCTCGACGATGTATTTAGAAAAAGCTATACCCGCTTGCTGGGTAGGTTCGATTCGGCGACGTCGATGTTGGCTGCGATCACGCGCAATCATGGCGGACGTGCGAAGGCGCGTACCAGCAAGTCTGCACCAGCCGCTCGCAAAATCGGTGGCGGGGCGGTCTCTCTCGATGCGGGCCAACGCGGATCGCCATGCCCGAAGTGTGCGAATGTCGTCGACGCCCGCCACAATTTCTGCGATCAATGCGGAACGCAGGTCACTGCCCAGATTCCCAAATGCCCGAGTTGCAATGCATACGTGGATGACAAAGACAATTACTGTGATCGTTGCGGTGAAATGCTTGCGCAGTCCAGCCGCGTTTGATGGGAGTGCGAGTGACTAGTTGGGGATTGTCATGTTGGGCATGATCGCCGAGAGCGGAATCGTCATATCGGTTTTTCTCCTAGTCTTCCTTGTGTTTCTGGGAGCGATCGTCGGGGTGTTAGCGATCATAGGAGCTGTGATCGGCGTCGCCTTTAAGGGATTTACGAATTTCCTAAGCGCGATATTCGGCGTCAAACGTCCATACGTTGAAAAACGCCCAAGACAGAACTCGCGACATGCGGCGACCTCGCGATCAATGGACTTGGGGGCACGTGGCGGCCGAAAATTGTGTGCGGGTCGGAGATGTGGATATGCGAATCGTCCTTCGGCGGTATACTGTGGGCGCTGCGGGCAGCGACTTTAGGTAACCGGGTCCAAATCTACCTTCGGAAGGAATAGATGGCCAAACTAACCGATGCGGCGGCAGATGCGTTGAAGGTTGAGAATCAGTTTCTCGCCGGCGTGACCGCCAACATCGAAGAAGCCAAGAGTCGCTACCTTCGGGGCAGCAGTTGGCAGACGGTCGAGAAAGACGACAGCGATGCGCTTCGGGCGCAGATGGCGTCGAAGCGGCTGTACGACCGCACATTGCTCAAACAGATGCCGAAGAACCGTACTGTCAGCGTCAACGGATACGAGAAGCGATTCATATTCTGGAAGCGGCAGACGGGGTCGGCGATTGCGTCGGTGACGTCGCGATTTGACGACTTGCTCGACGAAGGCGGTAACCCACAACCGGTGTCGCTCAACGAGTTGACCGCCCACCTTCGAGAGATTGCTCCGGACTCGAAGGTGCGTGCCGTCGTCGGCGTGTGTTCGACGAGCGGTTTCACCGAAGAAGCTCGCAATGCCCGACACGAATATCCGAACATGGATGTGGTATTGGTGGAGCCGCTGCCGGGCGGTGGTTGGAAGGTCACTGCCGATGACAGCGTGCAAAAGTTCGTACGCGACATGTTCGACCCGGAGGACATCGAGCAGAAACTTGAGCGGGTCAAACGCGAAGTGGAGCGAAATGGTACCGAATTGTTGACCGGCGGGCTGGCATCGGATCGAATTGCCCAGGATGTGGGCCTGCCGATCGAGGTCGTGAATCGGGCCCTGGACCTGATCGCCAAGAGCGACCCGGAACTGCGGGTGTCCAAGTCGAAGGAAGGGCGATTGTTGTATCGCGGTGCGGCTGTTGTCGCCACGGAGAAAACGTCTATGAGTTTTGTTGACCGTATCAAAGAGATGTTTTCCAAGGAGGGAGACGAGGTCGCGAAGATCAACATGCTTTCGGAGCGGCGGGCTGCCCTCGCGCAGCGTCGCAACCGATTGTACGAAGAGATCGCCAGCCTCGAAGAGAAGGAAGCCGATCTTCTCAAGCAGGGGCGCGAGAACAAGTCTGCCGTCGTGCGCCGGCGGTTGGTTGCGCAGATTTCGCAGCTTCGCAAAGATATTGCTCGTCAGAACACGACGGCGAACATGCTCAATCAGCAGATCAACATCATCAGCACCGACGTTCACAATCTCACGCTGATCCAGCAGGGAGAAGTCGCGTCGCTGCCCGACACGCAGGAGTTGACGGAAAATGCTGTTCGGGCAGAAGAAATGCTTGAAACGTTAAAAGCTGATTCCGACCTGGTGTCGAGTCTGGAAACCGGTGTGGGCGAAGCGCTGATCGGTGGCGAAGAAGCCGACATCCTTGCAGAGTTCGATGAGCCAGTGGCGGCAGAGTCGTCTACGCCGAGCGCCACGCCCAAACAGACAAGCCAGCCAGCCGCTTCCGATCAGTCGTTTGCGATGTTCGACGAAGAACCAAAAGCGCCTGAAACCAAAGAGCGCAAACCCGCCGATCCGGAGGCCAGTTAACGCATGTCTTTGATGGATTGGCTGGTGAAGCGCAAGAAACCGTTGTCGAAGATGACCCGTGCAGAATTGCGGCGTCAGGAGTTGCTGCTGGAAAAAGACCGCACGCAGCTCGTCAACAAAACGATGAAACTCGCGCGGCAGAAGCAGGAACTTTTCGAGAAGGGGGCCAACGAAAAAGTCCCCGAAGTGCGCCGTATGATGGCGCAAGAGTTTGAGCTTAAGACGTCCGAGCAATTAATGCTTTCAAGGCAGCTCAACATTCGCAGCAAAGAGATGATGACGGTTTCGCGCCTGCGGATGATGCGCGAAAATGCAGACCGCGCCGCCAGCGCCGGAAGCCAACTCGGACTCATCAGCGAGAAGGACATTCTGCGACTCGGAAAGATGATCGAGAACGATTCGATCAAAACGGAGTTATACCAGGAGCGACTCGACGAAGTGCTGAAGCTTGGACGCGAAGTGGATGAGGGGTCAGCCGCCCTTTCCGATGCAGGGCAAACGGTGCTGGACGTCTGGGATCAGATGGATCGCGGGGCGATCGAGGATTCCACCGAAGCGTTTGACGAAGCCGACCGCCGCGTCCGCGAACAGCAGAACGCCGCGACAGAGTAGAATTTGAGATAATAAGGTAGGTTTGAAGAGAGGCGGGACTAGCATGTCATCACCATATCCATTGAGAAGGAGTCGTCAAAACGTTCAGATTGCCGGCGTGTGTAGCGGGATCGCAGATTATTTTGGTTTGGACCCGACCACTGTTCGCGTCGTATACGTACTCTTATCGATCTTTACGGCGTTTGCGGGCGTACTCGTGTATTTCATACTGTGGATGTTGATTCCTGAGCGAGAGTACGACTAGTGGCTTTATTCAAATCCAACGAAGAGCGTCGTATTGAACGCGATATCAAGATTCGCCAGGGCATCCGCCGTATCGAGAAAGCCATTCGCGAACAGGGCAAGTTCACCGACGAGTTCGTCCAGAACGCCCGCCGCGCTAAGGAAATCGGCGACACCGCGCAGTATCAGTTCATTCGCAACACGCTCAAGAAAACGGCTGCGATGAAGCGCGTGCTGGAACGCCAACTGCTCAGCGTCAAAAACGCGATGGTAATCAAGAAGCAAGCTGAAGCGTCGGCCGACTTCGCCGGTGCGATGGGCATGATGGCCAGCGAAATCGGCAAGCTCTTCGGCGAAACCGATTTGGTCAAAACGCAAGCCGATTGGGAAAAGGCGATGGTTCAGTCGCAGACGATGGAAGAGCGCATGGGCATGTTCCTCGATACAATTGAAGATGTCGCCCAGCAGGATGTGGAAATGACGTCGGCTGACGGCATCAGCGACGAAGAGATTGACCGCATGATCGAAGCCGAAAGCGAAGCCGAGCATCAAAAGGAAATGGGCAAACTCGCAGGACTCCGCGCCGAAATCGATGCCCTCAAAGGCAAGAGCGAGAAGCAGAAGTAACCGCACATCATGGGCGTATCCTACTCCACATTCGAGAGGCTCAAGAGCAAAGGCGTCACCGCATACAAGAAGGGCGACTACGCATCCGCCGGCACGTTCCTGATCGAAGCGGCTGACTGCATGGTCGAACTCGCGGGAGAAAGCGACACGCCCGAGCTGCGTCGTCAGCGCGAAGAAGTCGCCGCAGAGCTGATCGACCTCGCCAAGGACTGCAAACGATACGAAGCCAATCCTGAAGACGGGCGCTTCCGTCAACGTGCTAAGGAAAACGAAGACGAGGGCGCTTCTGCATCCGATTGGATCGTACAGGACACTCCCGACATCGGTTTCGACGACATCGCCGGGTTGGAAGACATCAAGCAGGAAATTCGCCTTAAGATGATCTATCCGTTCAGTCACCCGGAACTTGCGGCGAAGTACGGGATCAACATCGGTGGCGGTGTGCTGCTGTATGGCCCGCCCGGAACCGGTAAGACGATGATGGCCAAAGCCATCGCGAAGGAAATTGATTCGACGTTTTTCGTCATCAGCCCCGCGCAGATTCTTTCGAAGTGGGTGGGAGAAGCTGAGCAAAACGTTCGCAAGCTTTTCGAGACGGCAAAGCAGCACAAACGTTCGGTGATTTTTATCGACGAGATTGAGGCGCTCGTCCCACGTCGCAAGTCCGAAGGATCGACGGTGATGGCCCGCGTTGTTCCGCAGATCTTGCAGGAACTGGAAGGGTTCGATCGCAAGGGCGAACGGGCACTGTTGTTCGTTGGGGCGACGAATAAACCGTGGATGCTCGATGAAGCGATGCTGCGACCCGGGCGCTTCGATACGCAGGTGTATGTCGGGCTGCCCGACGCGCCGGCGCGCTTTAAGCTTCTGGAGATTTACCTGGCTGACCGACCCATCGCCGCCGACATCGACCTTGGCGTACTCTGCGATCGGTTGGATGGTTACAGCGGGGCCGACATCAAAAACATCTGCATGGGGGCTGCCCAGGTCGCGTTCATGGATGCGATGGGTGGGGGTGAGCGGCAAATCACGCTCGCCGACATGCTGAGTCGCATCGAGGCACAACTGCCCTCGGTCAAGCCCGGTGACCTCGTCCGCTTCGACAAGTTCAAACAGACCGGCCGGTAATTGACCCCGCTATAATCAAAAGACTGATTAATAAAGGCGGCATACGGGCGAATAAGAGATGATATAACTAGGATTACCGAAGTGTCTCTGTTTTGAGAGTTGTGGAATAATAAACGAATCGCAAGAAAGCCAACCACGCCATGAGTAGCGTCATCGACATTCAAAAATGGTTGTCGAACCCGAACTCGGTTGCCGTCTCCATTCCGGCAGAAGCGATCTTCGGGGTGTTCAAGCGAAGCTTCGATTTGCCGGCAAGTTTTGCGGCGAAGTCGATTTCGCGCGACGGTGTTCATCGCATTCATCGCCCCGGGCAGGTCATCGACGGCAGCGATCTGGCGGAGTTGCTGATTTTCCGCAGCCAACCGATCGACCTGACGTTTGAAATGCAGAAGGTTCCCGCGAGCGACAGTTACCTTTGCGATGTTGCCGTGCAGGTGCAGGTCGCACTCGTTGCCGAGCGCAGCGATCTTGATTCGTTTCGCGATCGGGTCATTGCCAGTCGATCGGATGCGGATGTCGCGTCCGTGCAATCGTGCCTGCGCCCATCGATCGAAAAGGGCATGTTGGCGTTCGTCGCAGCAAATACGTCTGGAGAACTGGTCGGCGGAAAGTGCGGAGCGGCTGCTATTGAGGCGGTCAAGGAATCCGTCGCCGAGATATGCTTTGCGAGCGGGTTGTCGATTGAAACCATTCGCGAGGTGCGCTTCGCATCTGAAGGGCACGCCCGCGCCCGAGCAACCGAAGAAATCGCAGCCCGCCGATTGCACGAACACGCCGCGCAGGGCGAA
The DNA here is from genome assembly GCA_028285105.1 of Alphaproteobacteria bacterium. Classification (GTDB taxonomy): domain Bacteria; phylum Planctomycetota; class Phycisphaerae; order UBA1845; family UBA1845; genus UBA1845. The sequence continues at coordinate 156,041 of JANQQE010000024.1, read as the reverse complement.
TTGCGAGAGGCCATCACCACGGCGCAAAATCAAAAGCTCGATCATCTCCAGTCGATGTTGGGCAAGCTGAAAGAACTCGCCGACGAGTCGCCACATGCCGCGATGTCGGATTTGATGAAGGCGTTTTCCGAATCGCAGCGTGGGCAACTTTATCAGGCACTGTTCGAATCGCGGGCGACGCAACCCGTCACCGAGCACGTCGTCGCACTCACGGGTAGCGAAGTCCTGCTATTCGGTGCAAGCAGTCTCGGCGATTCCCCTCGACGCATCCCGGTCAGTGGTGTGGCGGGGCGGATGCGATCGGTTCAGTTCGCAAGCGCCGCCGAGCCAAACACGTTATGGATTGGTGCTTCGACCGGTGTGTATGAACTCGATGTCGCAAGCGGCGCGATCAAGAATACATTCGTCTACACCTGTGCCAAAGTGCCGCGCGGGGGTTTCAATGCGGTGGCGGTCAGCGATCGCTGGGTGGTCGCGACCCATTCGGAACTGGGCGTACTCGCCTGGCCGCAACAACAAGAGGACGATTCCGAAGGCAAGCCCAATACGAAGGCCATTCGGCTATTCGATGACAAAACCCCAAACGCCAAAGCCGTTCGCTGCGCACTGATCGCCACCGGGCGTTTCTGGTGCAGCATCGACGATACCATTTGCAGCGTGTTGGAAGGCGATCTCGAATCCGGTGTTGCAGAACTGTCCGCACGCGGCGACACGATCACCGCTCTGTCGGTCGAAGGCGACGACATCTTCGCGGGTACGGTCGATGGCGATGTCCTGCACTGGAATGGTCTAACCTGCGAATCGCCAGCGCGGATTCATGCCGGCAGCCGCCGAGCCGTCGAATCCATCGCTTCGATCATCGATGGCGATGTCGCCCGATTGTTCTACACCGACACGTCGCTGGCCGTCTACTCGCAGGTACTGGGCGATTCTTTCGTCTGCCGCTACGATGCCGGCGGTCAGACCATCCGTCGCGCCGAATGCGCCGCAGACATCATCGTCGCCATCAACGACGCCCGCGACCGCATCGTGATCTGGAACGGCAATGAGCCCAAGCACCCCGCACAAACGGTGTCCATCACGCAACTCACCGGCCACAGCACGCAGGATGTTTGTTTGATTCCGATTGCAGGTGCAAGCCTAACAGGCACCGCTACCGCCTGACTTCTCAGGCGAGAATCTGCGCTCGATATCACGTTCAGCCAAAGGGCCAACATGAAGAAGCGAATTCGCAAGCGGCGCATTCTAAAATGGCTTGGTGTGTTGGCGTGTGTCGCGCTGCTCTCGCTATGGTTGATTTCGCCGCACTATTCAATCGGCTACGGAATGCCGTCGTCATACATTGGGTGCGCAAGTTGTAGTTTGGTCGTCCTATCCTACCCGAACGAAATCGGAATCGACTTCTTGGGATGGAGTGCATCAAAGACTAGCCGTAATGACTTTAATCCCCTCTCGAATTCCTATTTCGGCTGGCCGCAAACACGAGACATCTACATAGGTTGCTGGCTATTTGAAATACCAATCTGGATGTTCTTCAGCTTGGCGTCGCTTATCACGGCTGGGCTTTGGCGATGGGATCGTGCGCCGAAAGGCGGCTGTGCGAATTGTGGCTATGACCTTACCGGAAACGTCAGCGGTGTTTGTCCTGAATGCGGCGCGAAGATTGTTGTAGCGTCCATTTCCACAAACGGGTCCAATTCGTGGCCAGCAACTCAACGCAGCGAATAGCACAACAACCGCGGCTGAGATCCTGTTACCGGGTCTGGTTTGTTTTGACGAATGTATAGCAAGCCTTGGCTAATGACTGGCGGTGTCCAGGTTTCGTCGGCGTAGAAGAGCGATGTGCGACTTTGTTCGGTGTAGCCTTTGGGCGTCATTTCGGCGAATGCGAGGTGGCCTTTTTCTCCCAGGATCAGGAAGCCCTCGGGCAAACTCAGCAGGCTGCCGCGAAAGATTGAGAGCGAAATTTCTCTTGGTTCACCCGCTTGTTTGACTGTCGTGGGCCACTTGGGCGCATCTCGCCAAATGATGTCACCTGTTTGCCATTTCACGCACGCCAGTTCGGCGTCGCCCGTACCCGCTCCGGTGATTCCGTACAGATGCGAATCGTGCATGATCGGGGTCATAAAGTGCATTCCGAAATTGCGTATGCGCCAGACCTCGCTGACTTGATCGTTTTCATCGACTTGCAATAAAACGCCACCTGTGTTGTAGCTGCTTGAAAGAAAGATGCGATTGCCGCTGACGACAGGGTTGGATGCATTGACCGAGTTGACGATGCGACTTCGAAATGGATACTCGAATGCCACGCGGCCGTCAGATGGATCGATTCCGATGAGACCGCCCGTGGGTGGATCGTCATCGCCGCCGGCAAAGAACAAGACCCGCGTCCTTCCGTTGAGTTTGGCGACCGTCGGGGTGGCATAACCCGCTCGCCACGTTTTACCGGCCCGCCAGACTTCTTTGCCAGTATTCTTGTTCAAAGCGACGACACACGGTCCCTTGGGCGCGCCGATGCCAAGGATGAGCAAGTCGCCGTCAACCATCGGTGACGGACCGACCCCAAAGAAATCTTGCGGAACGTTGTACTCCTTCGCTGTGTCCAGTCGCCAAATGGGTTTCCCGGTTTCCAATTCGAGGCAGTGGAGTATTCCTTCGGCACCGTGAACGTAGACTTTGCCATCTGAAATTGCAGGGCTGCTTCGCGGACCATTGCTGAAGTCGTATCGATCTTTGTAATCGGTTGGATATCCGAATGTCCAATGGCTCTTTCCAGAATCAGCATCGACACATTCAACCCGCGCTTCGTTGTCAACACGATGGAAGAATACAAGCCGGCCATCTGCGACCGACGGTGCGGCATAACCGGTCCCTGTGTGCATTTCCCAAATCAATGGCGGTCCATTCGATCCAAAGTCGAGGCGCAGCGGCTGCTCGCGAGATGTCATGTCGCCATGTGGACCGAGGAATTGCGGCCAGTCTTCAAGGACAGCATCCTTCAAGAGTGGCGGAGCGGGCTGGTGTTGCTTCACGAATAATGCAGTGGACTTTGGCCCAGATTTTGTATCTGCATGGGCAATGGGAAACTGCATGACGACCAACAAACAAACAGCAAATCTGCGCATTTCTAATGTCCAAAAAGTTTAATTAGGGGAAAGGTCATGCCAACTTAGGACCGATTCCCATTGTACGCGCTCTCAACGCGATTGCATTCTTGATGCGCGATGTCGGTCGAAAATTCCAAGGCTGCTCCTGATCGACTGCGTTGTGGTCGATTAGATTGGCAGGTTGATGCTGACGACGGCATTCGGCGTGCACTTGCCCGTCACCTCATTGCAATTGCCCGAGCAACAGTCGGAATCCAGCGTGCAATCGGTTTGACGTATTCCGCAGGGAGCCTCATCCCATCGCCAGGTTCCGACAACGGGTTCGTATGGTCCTGCACCGAATCCGGGCGGTGGGTCGCGGTAGAAGCGATTAGAATAGTCGATCGTGCTTTCTGCAGCCGAAGAAATGTCAATGCTTCCGCCGGAAAGCAGAACCCCCTGAATCTTTGCATTCTCGGATAAGACCGAAACGTCAGAAGATGCGTAAATCAGTCCCTTGATTCTTGATGGATAGCTGCCGTCGAGATCGACATTAAGCACCTGCTGCGATCCTTCGCCTAAATTCAGGTTGACGCCGAGGGACAGTTCAGAAAGTTGCGTACCACCTTCAAACGAAAAATCCAGGTGGCCCTGAACCAATAGCGCCGGGTAATTTGGAATCGCTGGCTGCCAACTGACTTGACCCAGTACGGCGCACTTGTCCGAAAGTCCGGAATCCGGCGCGTTGAGCAGGACCAGTGTTGCATTAAGGCGCGCGTCTTTGATTTTCACGGCTTGGCCTTCGCAATCGATCACATAGATTCCAGATTGATTGACCTCTCCGGTGAACGGATTGTATCTTGACGTCAGTGCAACCGCCTCAATCGTTGGATTGCCACCAGATACGGGAAGCGCGCTGACTGGAATCGACGTACCATTGTTAATGTAGAACTGAAAAACACTTTCCGGATCAGGCATGCCACGGGCGGTGAGAGTCTTGGTCAAAGTGCCGCTGACCGTCGGACCGACGGCGGTTCCCATGTATTCCACATCCGCGTTGACGTTAAACAGGAAACCAGTCAGGCTCCCTTCCGTGCTGATCGTTTGATTCGACGTGATGGACGCCAATGTTCCGCTGACTCCACCCGAGCAGTGGACTGCCACCTCCAGACTGGATAGCGGAACCGTGACATTGGGCGTCAGTTGAACGCTGCGAACGCGAACGGCATCTCCGACGGTGGCCATCCCGTATGCCCGGATCGGATCGTACGGACCCGTCGAGAAATCACCATCAACCTCGTCGACGTAGATGATGGACGCTGTTCCGCCGCCAAATTCAAATTCGACTGCGACCCCGTTTTGAATGTTATCGCGCCAAGCGTCGCCTAGAAGAAGAAGCGGGGCCAATTCGGCGGCTGCGATGGCCAACGCCCCGGCCTCGGCCCAGTCGTTGGTGCCGGTAACCATTCGCGTGTTGATCCGCGCGGTCATGATCGATGCATAGCCAATCACAGTCAGCAGCATCGCGGCACCCAAGACCAGCAGATATCCAGCCGATCGGCGGCGAAATTTTCCAGAATTCTTGGCGTACTGTTTTTTCATCTACTAATCTTCAAGTGCGGGTTCATTTGCCAACGATGCCCCCATCGACAACGCAGCATTGGCTTTTCCGACCTGTAATTCGAGTCCAACCCAACTGCAATACGTTCGCGTCGCTGATGGTTCTTGTTGATAGCTTCCGGTTCTGGACCGACTGCTGACGATTGTGGTCTCCGCACCGCTTGGGTCTGTGACCGTGACTGTGATTCGCTTCGCGCCAGTTGCGCTACCAGCCGCCTTTCCACCAGGTGCGTTGATATTGGAGAATTCGACCGTAGCGCTCCGTGTCCATCCGTTGTAGTCTGGCAGAGCGGTGCCATTTCTGAATTGTGGCGGTGAAGCAGACCAGCCGTGGTAGTCGTCTACGTCGTCAAAGTCGACACGGGTGCTGGTGACTTCATCGAAATCGGGTCCAATGGAAAGCGAAGCAGAATTGGATGTTGTTACCTTTCCATACACATAGTGAGGCAGCCCCTTTCCGGACTCGATGACCCAAGGCGATCCTGCGTTGTTCTTGTGAGTCATACCGTTCCCACCGGAGTTATCTGCGAGGATACTGCAGACATCAGCGTCGTTTTGCTCTACAGCCAATACGAATGCCAGTCCGTCACCGGGCGCCAAGTCGGTTGCGCTGCTGTAGTTGGCTGTCTGCCAACTGTAGGATGCGCCCATTGCGCTTTCAGCAATGGGATATTTTTCAATGACCGCTGCACTTGGCTTGTTTGAAGAGTCAAGTGTGTGCAACTGCACGTTGATAATTCCGTTCGTCGGTCCTACGCTTTTCGCCTGAAACATGACCCGAGTCACTTCCCACGAAATCGCGTTAACCGGAAGCGTGGGTGTGAATATCTGGCCAAGACATTTGTCATCCCACATTCCGTGGTCCTTGCCGTTCACCGGAGTGGGGCCATAACTGGCTAGTTCGATCTCGGGACCGACGATTTCAGTGGGAACGAATTCTGGGTCTTGGTAGAAGGCTTGGAGAATCTCGCTCATCAATCCATGCGCGAGTGCAGGCCCCTTACCGAGGGACGCATTGACGCTGCGGGCCTTTGCCGACATGGTGACCGTATTGAGCGCTGCGACCATCATCGTTCCAACCACTAGAACAGCGAGCGCTGCTTCCGCCATCGAGAAGCTGCGCCTGCGGAAGCGTTCCGCATTCCATTGCCTCTGATCTGGGTTGTGGAAAGCCGCATTGTTCATAGGCAGAGTTTCATCCTTACGGTTCGCAGGTCACCTGCACATTATCGAAATAGATTCTGTCCGCGCCATTCATCGATGATGAAGTGACAAATCGAATCCAAGTTGTTTCGGCAGCATATGCACTGATGTCAATCACATCCGGTAAGTAGACGAGGTCCGTTCCGGGAATCGAGTAGGCATATCGGGCAATTTCGGTCCAGGGCCCGCTGCTGCTGGTGGCTGATATTTCGACGGTTGCGTAGTCGGAGGCATTGTTCAACGCTTCTCGGCGATAAAACAATCGCAGTGTAGCAGACCCACCAGCGCATAGATTTATTGCTCGTACTGCGCCGTTGTTCCTGTTACTCAACATCAATCGCTTCGACAACAGATCGGTTGTGATCAGAATGTTGCCCGCATTTGGTCCGTTCGATTCTCCGATTTCAGCCCATGGATTCGCGGTCCAATCCAACGTGCCCACGCTGCTGTCGTAGGTTCCAGATTCAAAGTTGTCGCCATAAGTGCCATCGCAATCGCATCGTGCCACGCAGGCGTCGTCACCGTCGCAATCGCTGTCGTCGCAATCGACATCGCCATCACAATCGTTGTCTTCCCTGTCGTTGCAGTTGGCTTCGGTTAAAGGTGCAGCGCCGCAGTCGGCTGAACAGTTGCAGGCGTTCTCGCCGGTGTCGCATTTGCTGTCGCCGCAGAATGGGTTGCAAGGAGTCGCAGCGTTGCATTCGGTATCGTCGCAGTCGATGTTACCGTCGCAATCGTTGTCGATCCCGTCGGCGCAATCGGTATCTCCGGTTTCATTGGCCGCTGGCGCGCCGCAGTCGGCAGCACACTTACACATGTCTTCGCCGACGTCACAGTTGCTGTCGCCGCAGACCGCGTCGCAAAAGGAATCGCCATCGCAATCCGAATCATCGCAGTCCGCGTCGCCGTCACAGTCGTTATCGATGCCGTCGGCACAATTGAATGATACCTGCTCATTGGCGGTCGCCGCGCCGCAGTCGCTTGAACACGTGCAAGGGTCTTCATCGGGATCGCAAGTGGAATCGCCACACACGGATACGGATTCGTCGGCGTCATCACCAGATGCCCAGAGGAGCGAACGTTGGAGGAGTGTCATACCGTCTTCGTTCAGTTCGCTCGATGCGAATCGAGCGATCGGCAATGACACGCGCCTTCCGGCCGCTGTGCCGCCGCCGTATAGCGTGTCACCTTGGTCAATCACGAGTAGCATTATCTTGTTGGCGTCGTCAATTTTTGTTGCAAGCGTTGTTGTGTCCGAAGCCAGTTCGGGTTCGTGATAGACCATTTTCTTCTTAATTGTTGCGACCGTTAACGATCCTGTAGAAAACGTCTCTGTAATGTAGTGCGTGTTGTTGGTGACATTGATTTGCAGTTCGTCGCTTTCATTATCTTTCTCGCTGGTGCCGAAATTGTCGCTAAGATCCTTGTCGCCGATCACCACTCCGATCGCCGCATCTCGCAACTTGGTACCCAGTTCGCCATCGTCGATGTTGCCGGGAATGTATACGACTTCATGATCTGCGACAGCCGCATCGTAGTCACCCTGTGTAGCATCGTCTTCGATCATGGTTGTGACGAATCCCCACGCATCAAATTTCGCTACGTATTCTGATTCGCTTGGATCGACCGTGTCGGATTTGGTGACAAAAAGGACCTTCAATGCATCCGGGCACGGCGTGTCTGCACAGCGACTGCCATCGCCTCGGTACCAGTTATCCGAAATGATCGTACATTGCAGTTCGGTCGTGTCGACACAACTGCCGTTGTCCATGCAACACGCGCCGATGCAATCGGTGGAGGCACACTCGGTGTTGCGACCCTTGGCCAATCCACCGTTTGACGTGCAGTCGTCGGGCGACTCGTCCGTGCAGGTTCCATCGGGATTGCAACACGCGCGGGGTGGGGGTTTGACGGTACGCGTCAAATAGGTTAAATCGAAACGAAAGACATCGCTGGCGATATTCATCGCAGCCGAGCCGTTGTATTCGCGTGTCAATTTACCGCTCTTTTTGCCGTCCCATGCATAACGAATGGTTTCGACTACGTCGTCATCGTTGCGGTCGGGTACGGTGAAGGCGATGGACTTATCGGTGTGTTCGGTGATGGTCAAGGCGTCGTTAAGGTCTGCCACGATAACGTCGGCAATATCGCGGGCTCGCGGAATCTGAGAATTGACAGCTGTCCCATCGTCAACGGCGCGGCTGGCGATGACCATCGTCGTGCCGACACCGACGGCAACAATGGAGAGTACCGTCATGGTGGCCATCATTTCCACGAGAGTGAAGGCGTTTCGTTTCTGGGATATGACGAAAATCATCGCGACACACCCTGCGAGAGTTCAATCGCATTGTTGGTCACCGGTGCGTCATCATCGACAATCTGAGAGCGACCAGTATCACCGTTGATCGCAATGGTTCGTATTTCGTCTCCTACCCGCAGAACGATATCGCCCCCACGGTCCGGCCGCTCATACATATTGAAGGTCACGTCTTTGAAGCCGTCGAAGTCCACTTCCCATTGTGAGACGTGATAAGGTGCAGACTGCATATCGACGGTGTAGTCTCGGCTCGGGCTGTTGGGATCGGGCAGACCGTTAATCAGGTATCCCGGCGCGGTGCGAAACTCGACTTTGATGTCGCTGCTGGAAATGCGGGCATGGTGACGGGCCAGTGACATGTCTTGCGAAACGCGCTGCGCCGCCGCATCGGCTTGTCGCCGAGCAACAGATCGGGAAAAACGGGGAACCGCAATCGCGGCTGCGATGCTGATGATGGTAATCACCATGACCATCTCGGCGAGACTGAACCCGTGATGGCAAGGTCCCCGCTTGATTCGCGGTGTTGCGCGTATTTCATGCGCAATGAAACGCGGCATCGTCGAATCGATCTTTAATCCGGTTGTTCGCATGAAGGCTCATCTGGCGCTGCGAAACACGAAGCGCAACGCCCCCCAACTCACCGATAGAGCGCAAACCTTTTATACATGGGCTATCGGAGACGATGAATCGTCTGTTCACGTATAAGGGGTTGAATGACTTGACGAATTACCTTCGCCCTGAAGATTTGCACGTCGAGGAAGCGATTATCGGACGGGCAACTTCGCGTGTGTTGCCCAATATTCGCGAGAACGTTTGGCCTCGGTCGTCAATTCACGACTCAGGCGCATGATCATGATTAGCACCATGATACCGAATATGATGATGCACAGGCCCGCAATCATACCGATGCACCCAAACACGTCTTGCCCGCTCGAACGCCCGGGTGTTGGCTTGAACAGCCTTGCGAAACCGACCAAGATTACGACCAGCAACGCGCTGAAAAACGCCCATCTCAGGAAGCACACTCGCTCGGCCAATGCACCGTGTGGAATACGATATGCAAGCTGCTCATAATAAATAAACAGTGCAAATTCGCCCGCCAACCGCACGAATAAAAGACCGATCACACAATAGCTTACAACAATGAGGGCGGGTTCGGAGAGTACTGAGTGCAACGAAACGAATTGAGGAAAACTTCCTATGATTCCAGCAATGAGCCCTAATCGCACAATCCTTCGTGCACTAATGTTCCGATCTTCGCCGATGAGCTTTGGTTCCGGCGCGGTCAGAAGCCAAGCACCGTAGATATTAATGAATTGTTCAACCGTCAGAATCATCAAGAATGACGGTTGCCTGTACCAAAGGAATAGCAATACTGAAATTATCCGAACCGCGATCATCATGAGAATGATCTTGAGTCCCCAAGAAAGCTTTGCCACCCATTTGGGGTCGGCAGAATAGAGTAAATCACCCTGCGTCGATAAGGCAACCGAAACTCCGCACTCCGGGCAAGCCCTATCCTCTTGCAAGCCACGCAAGTTGTATGCGCATCGCTTACAGTAAACGTCATCTTCGATGTTGCCATCTGCATCGAAAGTAGGGGTACGCAGAAATCTCTCGTAATCCATTTTCAATTCCACGTTTTCGAAAGTGTCGAAGCAGTTGCGAAATATTCGGACTGAATCTGGAATCGGCCTGTCTTCTGCTACATGTCGTTTTTAATTGCTGGCGCCTTCATGTGTTCGCGGGCGATCTTGATTTGCTTACCGATGTGCATGCGCAATTGTGAAAGCAGAGCTACCGTAAGAAGTCCAAAAATGAGGACACACGCCGCAAGGGTACTCGCGATACAACCGAATCCCAAAAATGCAAGTGGATTGATAAATAGGAGCAGAAACGCAAAGACCTTTCCATAGGAAAAGATGTAAAAAAACAACAACGAAACGGGGTATGCCCAGTACAGAAATCGCGCGCGGGCGGTCAATGATTCATTTGGAATTCGCATGGCTAATCGTTCATAAAGCTTATACTTCGCGGCTTCACCTGCAAGACCAGTCAACAGCATCAACCCAACGTACAATGACGTACCCGTACGGGACCGTCTTGCCGATGAGAAGTCGCCCATAAACAAACCAATAAAGCTACCGACAAGCCCAATCGCCAAAGCCACGCGAACCGTAAGGCGGTCGTTCTGGCTGGGATCTTTCCCGATTACAGTCGGTTCCGGAGTCGTGAGAAGCCAAGCCCCATAGTAGCCGACGGACTTGGCAAGAAACGAGATGATTTCGGAAGCTTGCAGTCCAATGTGGCGATTTGACCCGTGAGCAATGATTCTGACGACAGTCATCAGAAGAATGATGAACAATCCTCTTGCCACCTTTTGCATCCAATACGGATTCGCAAATCTTAAGAAGTCATCCCGAAATGAGATGCTGATGGGAGAGCCGCACTCCGGGCAGATGCTACCTTCCCGCAATCCGCGAAGGTTGTATTCGCACTGGCGGCAGAGATGATCGGTATTGATCACGCCGTCCGAGTCGAACAGTCCGTCATTTTCGATTCCATGAAGTACCACTCAAACACTCCGAGATGTTTGTTGCATGTCGTGAAGTGTGTGCCCGACATTGCAACCGCGAGTGCAAGCAACATCTTGACCTGACCGGCTCGCTTCACAAGTCCAACTCGACATATTCGATTGAAGCGTAGCGAGCCGGCAACTCGAACCGCTGGTTAATGCTTTTCATGGTGCAAGGCGACATGACAGCGCTCAATGCGTCTTCGATAGCGCATCCTTGTTAAGACGGCGAAGGTGAACCATAGGCTAACGGCTCCGATCGGTCCGCAGGGGCCCGCTCCTGCGCCGCACATCGATTCTTCTTCACCGCCTGTGTCATTGCCGTCGTTTTCTACAGGGCATCCATTTGGACCGGTACCGGCTGGATTCGGGCAGTCGTCTTCGTCGTCGCTGACGCCGTCATCATCGGAATCGTCCGGAAGCGGTTGATCGTCCGGAGCCGGGGTTGGACTTGGCGATGGCGATGGTTCGGGTGACGGTTGCGGCGATGGACTGGGCGATGGTGTCGGTTCAGGCTCAACGACGATCTGCGACTGGCTGCATCCGTCGTCATCGACGGGCTCGCCTGCGGGTGTTTCTTCGCATTGATCCACATCGTTGGACACGCCGTCGTTGTCGTCATCGAGTTGCTCGTCGCTGCATCCGTCTTGATTCACCACTGAACCTGTTGGCGTATTGAAACACAGATCGTTGCCGTCGGTTACGCCGTCTCCATCTGCATCGAATATCAGCACTCCACCTCCGCCCGATGATGACGACTCGCACACGTCGCCCGTTCCATCGTTATCGGAGTCGGCTTGATTGGCATTGGCGAGTGTCGGGCAGTTGTCGCATTCGTTCGGCACGCCGTCCAAGTCACCATCCAAAGAAGAGCCAGCCGCAATCTCGCATTCGTCGGGGATGCCGTTGGGTTGGCAATCGTCGCTGAACGTCGTGGTAATATCGGTGGCATCGTTGACACCATTTGAATTGCAGTCGCGCACATTAGAAAACGTGCAAACGACGTCAGCATCGGCGTCCAACCCGACAGTCGTCACGTTGCCTGCCCATGTGAAGTCCGGTGAATTGCAGAACACGCTTTCAAGCAACCAGCCATCCACTGCAAATTCGGTAATCGTATATTGGCCAGCCAAGGCGTTGTTGAAGATGATCTCATCGTCGGTAGGGTCGGATAACGTAAAGTCAACGGTGGCATTCGTTCCGAAATCCAATGCGAAGTCGAATTCTGTATCGTCAGGAGGCAGTGCTGTCTTGGTAATCAGCAGGCGGGTGGCTTCAAGCGGGGTCACTGCGCTCGACTCGTTGTTCTGCAAATCCGAATCGACGCCGTTGTTCCCATCGTCCGTCACGCTGATCGTGTTGGAGATTTCGTATACTCCGCTGGGAATCGTGGCGTCCACATCGACGGCGAATGTGACCAACACAACGAGGTCTTCGTTACCATCAAACTGTCCTCCAATAATGGCGCTGAGGTCGAATTCGCAATTCGTGCCAGCTGGCGCACCATCCGCACAAGTCCATCCGGCTGAACTTGCACCGGCGTTGAACGTTGTGTGTTGCGGAACAGTTTCGGTCATGATGACGCCGGTTGCGTTCTGATCGCCGATATTGTCGATGGACAGCGCGTAGGGAATCGTCTCGCCAGGCTTGGCTGTCCGGTCGCGGTCGTCCTTATCGATGCGCATGTCAACGCCGGCTGTGACCGGTGTCGTATCCTGCGCCGTGTTGTTCAGCAGATTGGCGTCAATCCCGTTTGTTCCGTCGTCGGCGATGCTGGCTGTGTTGGCGATTGCATCGACGCCTGCCAGTACGGGCAGATCGACATCCACCGCAAAGAGCGTGCTGGTGCTGCATGCTCCTGGAGAGAGTGTGCCCAGGTCGAGCGTGCATGTGGAACCGGCGTTGTTGTTCGGGAGACAGTTCCATCCGACAGAACTTTCGGATGGGTTGAATCGAGTATTCGCGGGAACGGTTTCGGTGAGTACAACCCCCGTCGCGGCAAGTCCTCCGGTATTTGCGTGGACGAGCGAATAGACGATTGTATCTCCCGGGTTCGCCGAGAAATCGCCATCGCTCTTGGTCAGTTCCAAATCCACTGTCGCCGCCGTCACGGTAGCCGTCGCGGTCGGACCGCTGTAATTTCGATTGTCGTCGTCGGTGTTGTTGTCGCGGCTGTCGTAGGATGTGATCTCGACGCCGTTGGTGTAGACATCACCGGGTGTAATGCTGGTATCCACGGTGGCATCAAACTGAATGACGCAGCTCGTCCCAGCCGCCAACTGATCGAATGAGAAATCTACATCCGGTGGCGCCGCACCGATCACTGCAAAACCAGCAATCTCGTCGCAGGTTGAGTTTGCTGCATCTATGGCGTCAAACAAGAGGAAGTCATCAACACCGTCGTTTGGAAGTGTATCGGTGATTTCAACGTTGTATGCCGTCGCCGTTCCGACGTTGCTGACGGTCAGTTCGAAGCTCACCGTATCGCCAATTGCCACGCTCGAATCATCGACCACCGACAGGGAGATACTTAGATCGGATTCCACTATATCCACTGTACCGAAGCTATTTCTTTGCTGAGTATTGGCGCCGAAATTCCACGCGATTTGGACACGATTGGTAGCGTCGCGCCCATCGATATTGTTTGCATCAAGGGCGTCGGTCAGACCACCTGAATCATCTTCGTCGTCCAGCCGTGCCAGGATGCGGATCACCACGCGATCTTTGTCATCGGTGACCCCATCCGCCACCACAGTTACGTCACTCGTTGCGCTACCATACTGAAATTGCGAGCCGTCTCCGTCAATGGGATTCAGGTCGCGGATCGTTTGAAAACCCAACGCCGGGAGTCCACCACTGAGATTGGTGCCCACATGGATGACCTCTGCGCTAATGATCTCGATGACTGTGTCATCGAATGCACCGATCTGCGTCGTGGGTGACGCTTGATCTATCAAAAACGTGTCCGCGGTGGTCCCTTCAGGGTAAGAAATCGTCACGATGTAGTTGAATTCTTCCCCAATGGCCATGTCAATTTGGTTCGGATTGTGTTGGCTCAGCCCTGTGGTGGGATCGTCAGTTGAATCAGCATAGGAACCACTGAACAATTCGGCGACTGGAGTATTGTTCGGATGCTCAACCTGCTTGGACACGGCCGGCTCTGCTATCACTTGGGCGTGGAGCGGTTGATTCGTAAACAGGTTCGCCTCGACGAACAGAGCTAGCACGGCGGATGCGGCAAATCGTGAAGAATTCTCCGTCTTACTGACTCGGTTCAATAGATTCATGGATAAAATTCGTCCATATAGGTGACTGATGTTTTGTTAGTGTGCGATTGGAAACGATAACCACTCGCGAACCGCTCGCGTTTATATTCAATGCGCTCGTTAGCGTAAATCAAGGACGCATTCTAAGCAATCCGGCCGGATTATATCAACCGATAAAGCGGTTACCGACTCTCATCTTGGCTTTAGAGACTGCCCCGGATCGAGGGCTTGAAGAAGGAATTTCTTGATTTGAGTTTTCGGCGTGACCGACTATTCGGCTGGTGTGACCTCCGTGCAACTTAACGGGGCGGAGAGCGTCTTGCTTTTTCGTCTCCGCGAGTAGGTGATCAAGACCACCGAACCGATAATGATCAACGCGGCGACCAGCGTGCGCGGCGATAGAGCTTCATCGGCAAACAGTGCTCCCAACACCACGGCGATAACAGGATTGACGTATGCGTAGGTTGCGACATTCTTGGGCGAAGTGTTTTGCAGCAGGAAATTGTAAGCAGTCAACGCCATGACCGATCCGAAGACGACCAGGTAGGTCAACGACAACCACGACTTAACTGAGACAGCCGACAAGTCGAACGCGCTCCATTCGCCGGCGAACGTCCCGACGACAAAAAACGCGATACCGGCACAGATCATCTGAATCGCTGCGCTCATTGTTGTCGATTTGGGCAGAGCCACGCGTCGCGCGTGAAGCGATCCGACCGACCAGAACACGCACGCCAAGAGCAGCACGACACCGCCCGTCGCATGAATGGGTTCGCCACCAATGTCAGCCGGTCCGATGAGAACGACAATACCGACCAACCCGGCGATCAATCCAAGCGCGATGGCTGTGGTTGGCTTGGGGCCGCGATAAAACACAAAGTCCAACGTCACCATCCAAAGAGGAACAGTCGCGATGAGCAGCGCGGCCAACCCGGATGCGACGTGTTGTTCGGCCCAGCAGACAAGTCCGTTTCCGCCCAGCAACATCAGACAACCCACCAGACCAGCCGATCGCCAATTGGACCGCGACGGTGTCTGAGCCCCGCGCATTCGCAAGAACGCATACATCATCGTGCCAGCCACCAGGAATCGCATGCCGGCCATCAGAAATGGCGGCATCGTTTCGATGGCAAATCGAATTGCCAGATAAGTAGAACCCCAAACGATGTAAATCGCCGCAAACGCCGCAACGATCAAAAGCAATCGTGGCGAGGATGTTTCGGGATCAGATGTATCGTTGTTTAACGACATACAAATGGGCTCATAACAAGAAGGATTCAATTGCCGGCAGCGGCCAGGACATTAAATGGTGACGGACGAATACGGACAAGCGGCTCATTCAACAATTCGAATTACACGTCCATTCGCCGGAGTTTTGAAACGGGACCGGGTAGATTGCAAGAAACCGTACAGATGGCCCAGCGGTGCAATGTCGAATCCGGTCGATGTAGCTTGCTGCAATCGTTGGGACTCAGCGACTATATGTGCGGCCACAACGGATGGCACGTCGGCCCGCCAAGAATCTATCAATCGTCAGGAACCCTGCCAGCCCGCCGATATTCCTCGCTTTATCCAGACCGTTCGGTCATCATATGCAAGCGACCAAGCTATACTGAAAGAGGCCAATCAAGGTTCAAATTCATGAAAAAACGAATTCGAATTCGGCGTATCATGAAGTGGTGCGGCTTGGTGCTGAACCTGCTACTGATCGCCGCATTTTTTACAAGTCTAAAGTATAGCATCTCTTTGAGTTGCGAAGGTTACGCACTGTCCTCAGGATACGGTTGCCTTTTTGCGACGGAAGCACGAACTAGAGCCCCCTTGCGCTTCGAAGCGCGGCGTCTTACCCGCATGGAAATGTTTACGAAGAAACCGATGTCTTCAAGTGGACGGGGTATGTGGTATGTAGTCACACCGACCTGGATTCCACTGCTATTCGCAGCAATTGTGACCGTCTGGCTGTGGCGATCGGATCGCCAACCCAAGAGTGGGTGCGTCGAATGTGGCTACAACCTGACCGGTAACGTTAGCGGCGTTTGTCCGGAATGCGGGAGTGCGATTGAGCCAGAACCTCAGGTTCCTTGACGTTCGTCCGAGTTATTTTGTTTTTTTTTCGTCTGGATCGCTTTGATTCTCTTGACGTCGGCGAGGATTCTTTGGGCGGGTTTGTAGTTTGCGTCCAGGGTGAGGGCAGTTTTTGCGGCGGTGGCTGCGTCGTCGTATTGACCGGCTTTTAGCATGGCGAATGCGACGTAGGCTTGAAGCCTTGGATTGTTTGGGGTGATGTTGGCCGCTCGGCGAAACGATTTGATGGCAGCTTCGAATTGCTGCCTGTCGAGCAGGAGCATCGCCAGGTCGACGTGGGCTTGGATATAAGTGGGTCGAACTTTGATGGCCTGATGGAAGTAGCGTATCGCCTCGTCTGCATGGCCTTCCTTCAATAGCACGGTGGCTAGGTCGCGGCAGGCTTCTGCGTGATCGGGGTCGAGTCGGAGCGTGGCGAGAAGTTGTTCCATCGCATCGGTATGGCGTCCGACCTTGTCGAGCAGTTTTCCATGTCCGTATCGTACACTGACATTGTCCGGATATTCCGCACTGAGCGATTCGTAGATTGCAATGGCCTCGTCGAATCGATTTTGACTGAAGATCGCACGGGCGAGTTTTTTGCGCAATTCAACCACTTCCGGAAATCGCTCGACCAACTTGCGAAACGCAGCCTCCGCTTCTTGAAATTCCCCGTCGCCGATTTGGTGCTGTGCCGCACTCAGAATCGTGATTTCAGTCGCGAAGTCCTTCGGGTCGCTGCCCGTTGGTTCGAATAACTCCAACTCATCGGCTACCGCAATTTGATTTGCCGCATCGCCGCCGACATACCCGAGACTTTCGAGACGGGCCAGGTCTTCTGAATCGACGGTCGCCCTATCGTTGCCGTCTTTATCGATTCTTGGCGATTCGGCGATCAGCGCATAAAGTGCGTCCCGCATGGTTTGGATTTGCTCTGGGAAGATGGCTGCAAGGTTCTTGATTTCGCCAGGGTCATTCGACAAATCGTACAACTCTACTTGCGGGGCGTGGATATATTTCCATTTTCCCATTCGCAGTGATCGCAAGATTGACGTGCCCAGCGAAATCTTGCCCGCGATCGTTTCAGCGTATGCCGAAGCGTTCAAAGACTCTTGTTCGCCTGCGATCAACGGTTGCAGATTAACGCCCTGAGAAACGGGTAGCGGCTTCTGCTTCAGTAGCGACAGCAGCGTCGGCGCGATGTCAACGGTCCGCACTGGTTCGCTGACCCGTACGTTCTCAGGAAGCAACCCGCCAGCCCGTACGATTAGCGGCACGTGAATCGTCGTGTCATAGACGAAATACAAATGCGTCATTTCATTGTGCTGACCGAGGCTTTCACCATGATCGGCGACGAGTACGATGATCGTATTGTCGTAAACATTCAGCCGCTTCAATTCATCCGTTAGCCGACCAATTTGCGAATCCATATATGCGATTTCCCGCAAATACGGATTCGACGTGTTCACTTCGAAGTCGGCTGGCGCTTCATAAGGGAAATGCGGATCGAAAAAATGAATCCAAGAGAAGAATCGCTTGTCCGAGTTTTCGCGTAGCCATCGAATGGCTCGGTCGCATGTTTTTGCACCGACCAGCATATTGTCGGTATCGGCATCCTGAAACAACGCAAAACCCTGGTCGATGCCGGAGCGGCGATGAAGTGGAGCGGCTGACACGAATGCGCTGGTCGCAAACCCGCGCTCACTCAGAATTTCTGCAAGCGTCTTGTTCGATTCGCCAAGTCGGTATCCGATGTTGTTGCGGGCGCCGTGAACGAATGGAAAGAGGCTGGTAAATATCGAGGCGTGGGAGGCAAGCGTACTTGGAGCGGCAGAAACGCATTGCTCGAACAAGACGCCTTCACTGGCGATCTTGTTGATGTTGGGTGTGACATTTGTGGGATGACCATAGCATCCGATGTGGTCTGCCCGTGTCGTGTCCATCGTGATGAACAAGACGTTCGGGCGAGTAGGTGGACGCTTGATCAGGGGCGTCGTCGAGTCGTCGCGCACCAAGAACGCAATCCCAAACCCCAGTGCAATCAGTCCGAGCAGGGCAGAGAGAATCCACACACCACTCTTGCTGGTGGGAGGTGTTGCCTTGGCTGTCCGTTGCGCGATGCGCGCACCCATATCGCTCTCCTTCCCGATACCGTTTTGCGGCTTACACGAGACTTGGGGGAATCCCGCAAGACTGGCCGCTTGAGACATTACTTCTTGCCACCGAATTTATCGTGCGGGCATCTGGAATGTGAAGCCTAATAGCAGCTGCATTTCAAACATTGACACCTTCGGACAGAAAAATACAAACGATGTTCGCCAACAAGCGTCCGATTCTTGTGAGCAGATAATTATTCACGCGAGACTGATTCAACGATGCGTTATCGGTCCTGTGTTTCCGTAGTATGTCTAGAGGGGTTGCGCCAGTCGAAAGGGTGAGGCCATGCGTAAGAAGATCAGACTCGAGCGTTGGAGTTCTTTTTCAGCCGCCCTTTGGGCGATCACCGTATTTGGCGCACTCTACTGTTGGATTTGGTGGTCGTTGCAGAAGCGCTTCGGGTCGTACAACCGGGGCGAGTTTTCGACGGACAAATCGTGGGGGATCGGCATCGACGATGTCTTCACCGCGACCATTTTTGTCCTTCCGATCGCGAGCGTTTCGTGGGTCGTGTATCTGCTACTCCGATGGAAGAGAGTCGTTGACGATGGTGTACACTGTATCATGTGCAATTACGACCTGACCGGCAACGAGTCCGGCATATGCCCGGAATGCGGGTCGTCAGTTGACGTTTGACAACACACCAGGATCGAAACGTGCGAAGTCACAGAAACAAGATTGGCATAACCGCATGCGCTCTGGTGTTCTTGGCAATGGCATTGAGTGTGGTGTTTCCGGTCGGCTGCTCTTTCGACGACACCGGTGTCGTATTCGGGAACGGCAGCATCTTCGTCATGGAATTGGCGGGTTCGCCGCGCTCGGAAGGGCTGGGGAAGGATTTGATTTGGCTCGGACTTCGTACTTGGCGACCAACGATGAATTCAGGCGTCCCGAGCCTGGCGGGCAGTAGCTATCTCATCGTACCTTGGCCCTTGTTTGTTTTGATCTTTGGAACGATGCTTCACATCCTCTGGCGTAAAGAGCAACAGCGTCAAGACGAATCGCGACTTTGCGAGCAATGTGGCTACAATTTGATCGGTAATATTAGCGGAATCTGCTCCGAATGCGGGACGACAGTCGATTGAGAAAGGCCGGCCCCGCAATTTGCGAGACCGGCCATCTTCGGCATCTTGGTTGTGACGTTCGGCGTTTGCTATTCTGGTTTTTCGACTTCGAGAAGGACGCCGCTTTGATCGCGGTAGTTGTCACCAATCAAGAAGAGGCTCGTGCCCACTGAAGCAATACCTTGCCACTCGATACTGTCGTCTGGCACTCGATATGTTGCGATCGTTTGGAGCGTGTTTACGTCGATTTTGATGACCGATTGCGGATAGCCGATGATGGCCCACAGAAACTCGCCATCCGACGCCATTGCGCTGATGTACTCTTCAAATATGACATTGTCCAACAGCTCGTCCGGTTCTCCATCGGCATTGACTTTCAATAATCGACTGTCATTGTCCGTCGAGCCATATCCATGTATCCACAGCACGTTGTCTTCAGAATCGAAGGCAAGTGCCTCGACATACACGGGTACTCCGAGATCGGTTGATGTATTGACCTCGTCGACGACAACGTTGGTACGTGTAACTCGTTTGGCAATTGTGCCACGATCATGCATCCAGAAATCCAATTCCTGTGATGCGTGGACGTATCGTCCGTTGGTCAAATCCAACGGTGAGCCGATTGTTCCAGACTCGGGAGAGATCGGATATGTCTTGCTTTCGTCGTTATCGGCGAACCAAAGCAGTGTCCCGTCAAAAGCCAGTCCGGCGTCGTTGTAGGGTCTGAAGGCCAAGTCATCAAATCGATTCAGGACTTCGAATGAATGGCAGTCTGACTCTGCGGGAAGTTCGATTTCACGGCTAAAAATCGATAATTCGTTACTGGAATCAAAGAGTTCAAGCGTGTTTTCATCCGGCATGAAGAAAAACGCAAACTCGGAATTCCCGAAGTATGCTTCCGGACCAAAATCAAGGCTGAGAAAAATAGTGTCTTCAATGACGGAATGAATTCCATACCAACACTGCAGTGATCCCGTTCCGAGATTCTTGAACGTCATTTGCATGGCGCCGTCCGCTTTCAACACTATGTAATCGACTTGGTATTCGAATTCATAATCGAACGCTTTGAAAATCGGACCTGACTGGTAGTGCCAGACACCACTTGGGTCCTGCTCTTCTTTTGGTTCAGGTGCCGGAGACGGTGCAGGTTCTGGGGTCAGTTCGGGATCGGGCGTCGGATTGGGATCGGGGGTCGGGTTGGGAGACGGGGTCGGTTCGGGAGTGGGATTCGGATCTTCCGTTCCGATCGTATTGCACCCGACGACGCCGAAGGCCATCATCGTTGCGACAAAGAAGGCTGAAATTCTGTTGTTCATGCGTAGCATCACATCGCTCCTGCATTTTGCCAGGGTTGTTTCACTTCGGTGCGGGCACGTTGCCGCACGCCAGACAATGACTCAGCGACAATCCTGAATCAGGTTCACGGAATTTCAGGAAAAAATGAGTGCGGCTCTCAAATCCCGAAAGAGCTGCTCGAATAAATGTGGATCCGAATAGAATCGGCAGATGATCCTCGCTGAAGCGTTCTGGCTTGAGGCTCGCAATTGAATACTGAGGATTCGTACAAATTCTTCATTCTGCACGGGCGAAATCAACGATCTTCGACGCAACAAAGCCAGTCTTACACATTCAACAATATTTTTGAGTTTTCGCGTTCAAATTGTGCCTAAACGTCGCATGAAACGTGTAGACAACCGGCATCGATCTCTTCAGGTGGCGATGCAACTAAAGGAATTGAGACAATTGAAATTAAGGAAACCGAAGTTATGACACCACAAGCATATGGTCGAGTACATCGAATCGCCTGCTTTGCTTACGGCACAGCTGTTTACGTGCTATTTCTCGGGACGTTTACATACACGATTGGATTCGTTGCAAATTTTCTCGTGCCCAAGTCGATCGATTCGGGGACTATCAGTCCCGTAGGCTTCTCGATTCTAGTCAACGCATTGCTGCTTTCCCTCTTCGCGGTTCAGCACGCCATCATGGCCCGACCCTGGTTCAAGGCGCGGTGGACGAAGGTTATTCCGACGGCTGTCGAACGCAGCACGTTTGTGTTGGCCACCTGTTGCGTATTGATTCTGATGTTCTGGCAGTGGCGGCCCATGCCTTCGGTAATTTGGAATGTGACGAGCGAACCGTTCGCCACCGCACTTCGCGCGATCTCGGCGGCTGGTTGGTTGCTGGTTTTGTATTCGACGTTCTGCATCGATCATTTCGATCTGTTCGGATTGCGGCAGGTCGTGTTGCATCTTCGCGGCAAAGAATACACCCATCCGGGATTTGCGACTCCGCGACTGTACCGCATGGTGCGCAACCCGCTGATGCTCGGATTCCTGATCGCGTTCTGGTCAACGCCGACGATGTCGCAGGGACATTTGCTTTTTGCGCTCCTTGTGACGGGATACGTCTTCGTCGGTGTGAATCTGGAAGAACGCGACTTGTTGAAAACGCTTGGGCCTGGCTATGAGGCGTACAGGGCGAGAACGCCGATGCTGATCCCGGGAATAAAGTTGCAGAAACGGTACGAGACAGATGTGGTACCGGCAGATCCAGCAGGTTAGATTGAATCCTGTAGTCGTCGGTGCGACATCGTTCGCGCCCTCGCGCTCAGGAATCAATAGCGTGAAACCGCAGAGTAGAATGTCAACTGATACAGTTTCGCAATTGACAGCCATCGTTATTGGCGTTTTTGCGACGTATGCGAATGCCGAAGAAAAGCATGCTGCTTCAGAATACTGGCCGCAATGGCGTGGACCGCTTGCCACTGGTGTCGCGCCGATGGGCGATCCACCGATCCAATGGAATGAAACCGAGAACATCCGTTGGAAGATACCGCTGCCGGGACTCGGGCATTCGACGCCGATTGTTTGGGGCGATCATGTTTTTGTGACGTCGGCTGAGGCTTACGGCGAACGGTTGACGCCGCCTGCCGACCGCGACCCGGGCGCTCACGACAACTTGCCGGCTGACCGGATGCAGCGTTTCGTCATTCGGGCGATCAAACGCAAGGACGGTTCAATCGCGTGGATGAAGGTTCTTCGCGAAGTTCAACCGCACGAGGGCACGCACGACACCGGCAGCTGGGCGTCGAATTCGCCCGTGACCGATGGCGAGTATTTGTTTGCATTCTTCGGTTCGCGGGGGCTGTACTGTCTGACGATGGATGGCCAACTCGTCTGGGAGAAGGACTTCGGCGACATGCAAAGTCGCCACGGACACGGTGAGGGAAGTTCACCTGCATTACATGACGACACACTGGTCATTAACTGGGACCACCAGGGCGATTCGTTCATCGTCGGGCTGGATAAAAATACGGGGAAAGAAATCTGGCGACGGCAGCGCGACGAGATCACTTCATGGTCGTCACCGTTGATCGTCGAAGTCAAAGGCAAGCCGCAAGTCATCGTCGCAGCCACAAACTACGTGCGCGGCTACGACCTGGCCACTGGCAAAACCATCTGGAAGTGCAGCGGACTCTCTCGAAACGTTTGCGCTACGCCCATCGTCGCAAGCGGTATCGCCGTCGTCACCAACAGCTACGACTGGCAGAAAATGTTGGCGATCAAGCTAGCCGAAGCAACCGGGGACATCACCGATAAGCCAGCCGTACTCTGGCAGCGCGACAAGCAAACGCCATACGTCCCGTCACCGCTAATCTACGACGATCTCGTGTACTTCACGTCGCACCTGCGCGGCATCGTCACCTGCGTCAATCTCAAGACGGGCAAGACCATTTTCGGTCCAGCCCGAATCCCCAAGGTTACCGAAATTTTCGCATCGCCCACCGCAGCCGCCGGCAGAATCTACATCCCCGACCGCCGAGGAAACATCGCCGTTCTCAAACACGCCAACGAATTCAAAGTGCTAGCCGTCAACAAACTAAACGACGCATTTTCAGCATCGCCCGTCATCGTCGGAAATGAATTGTACCTGCGCGGCGAGGAGTTCTTGTATTGCATTGCAAAGCCGAAGTAAGCAGCCACCAGAATAAATGCCCCAGGGGCTCTCGGTCGTAGCAGTCAGATGTCCACGAATCATCAGATTGGCCATGAATCAGGCAAGCAAACCCTTTGGTTCCGAGGCATTCGATTCGCGGCTACTGAATTTTCAGACAACAATGCGGACCGAAGCGGGCTGGAATTTAAGACCCCTGGTCCAAGGACTTGTGCAACACGTCCTTCCCAAAACCGCAGTTTCGACCAGTTGCGTCCGTGGCCATAATCGTTAACCTTCAAGCCAGTCACCAAGCGTCTGTAGCTCAGTTGGATAGAGCATCGGATTTCGAATCCGACGGTCGCAGGTTCGAGTCCTGCCAGGCGCATTTTCTTAATTCGCGATCACGTCCTCGCTCACCTGTCATGGTTGCCGAATCAGACCCCCTTGTAGCAAAGTACCGGTTGCATTTTCCGAACGATGCGAACGAGTTCGCGCTGCGCTCGTATGATCGTATTAATGTCTTTATAGGCCATTGGCGATTCATCAATGAGTTTGCTTGCAGTGCTTGGGTTGATCCAGATGTCTCCTAGTTGGCGGTCGAGGTCTTTTCGTTTGATCATTGCGCGGGCGGCGCCGCGGCTTAGGCGTCTTCCGGCACCATGCGAGCTTGAATTCAGGGCGTTGGTGTTGCCGCGACCTTGCACGTGGTAGGTGGCTGATGCCATCGAACCGGGGATGATGTTTTCGGTTTCTTCGCTCGCCTGGTTTGCGCCTTTGCGATGAACCCACAATGTGCGTCCGTTGTGTTCTTCGCGTTGGACGTGGTTGTGATCGGTGTTGATCCAGGTGTTCATGTCGGTTTCGACGCCGAGTGTTTCTGCGATGAGGTCGGCGGCTCGGTTGAGCATTCGTTGGCGACTTTCCGCTGCGTATGCCCTCGCCCATTCGACGTCTTGCAGGTATGCCTTGCCTTCATCTGTGTCAGCATCCAGCCAGGACAATCCGCCACCGACTTTCTCAGCGTTTTTGAGATGGGCGGCGGTGATGTGTTGACCCATCGCCCGCGAACCGCTGTGAACCATGGCCCACATGCGGCCTTCTTCATCCGCTTGGAATTCGAGAAAGTGGTTCCCGCGTCCGAGTGTGCCGAGTTCCTCTCGCCCGACGCTCAGCGCTTTGGCGATGAGTTCCGGGGCAGACAGAAGCGCTGCATTCAATTCGCCTTCAAGATTTGGCAATCCGTTTCGTCTCGAATGGCGGATGACCGGTATTGCTTTCGGTAATTCTTTCAGCACATGCTCAGCCGCTTGTCGGCGCTGCAACGGGCTGGCGTCACCTGCGAATGCGACGGCAGAGTACCCGCAACCAATGTCACCTCCAACAGCGGCCGGATAAATGAGTCGTTCAGTCGCGACGGCCACGCCGTTGCTGACGCCAGCCGCCAGATGAAGATCTGGCATGACGGCGACGTGAGTGACATCAGGTGCGCGGCACAATCGATCAATGGTTTGTCGGACGGCTGGCTCGGGTTGATTGGCCAGCCACATTTTGGGCGTCACTGGATCAGGCATGATCTGATTCCTCTTGGTCATTGGATTCCGGAGTCGGATTCGGGCTGTCGGTCACAACGGTGAACACGAGTTCGGGGGCGCGGCGACGGGAGATGGCCTGTGCAACTTCAGTACGCAGGTAGCCCTTGCAGCGGTCGAGTGCATCGCTGACCTGCGCCAGATCGCAGCCGACGCACACCGATACCGTCACGCGCATGCGTCCCGCATTGGGAGCCGGTTCGACGCCCGCAATGCGAGCATCGCCCGGGACGTTTGCACCCGGAAATACGAGCTGCAAGTTTTGTTCAACCTGTCTACACAGTTGATCCAGCTTGCGATCGCATTTGTTATTTTGTCGGGCGTCGATGCGTTTGTCTTCGCTTGGGTTGACGCCGTCGTCTTCGAATACGTCTGCGCAAAATGCGCGCAACTTCTCTGCATCACGTTTGCTCGATGGCATAAACGCTCCTTGAAAGTCGTCGGCTGGGCGCAACGCAACCGGCGGAGTATTGATACTTAAATCCTTCGCTAACGATGTGGGAGCCATGCCGCAGACGACAGAGCAGGATTTGCGCAAATGCCTTATTTCAAGGCGATTTCAACCAAGACTGTTGCTTGAAGATCGATCAGGCGGGAGGGATGAATACTCAACGCCCGACGATGCAGCGAGGCTCCGAACGATTTGATTGGTTTGCTACATACATACGAAACCTCCTTTCTGCGGTGGGTCATTGAATACAAGCATTCTGCGCTACAAATTTTGATAGTCAAGCCATTGCGAAAGAATTATTGCAATCGACTCTAAGGAACTTCGGCGAGTCGGTTCCTAACGTGCGGTTGGTTCGGGTTGGCTTCCATCGATTGCTTCCAAAAACGGATCGCAGTTGGTTGGTCATTGAATTGATCGGCGAGGAGGTTACCGAGGTCTCGGTTGGCGCGCCAGTCGGTTGGTTCCGCATTCAAAATTTCTTCGAGTTGTTTTCGAGCGTTGGGCCAATCACGCTGATTCTTGTACAGGCGGTAGAGGTTTCTTCTTGGGGTGATGTAGCGGTGGTCGAGGTTGGCGGCTTCTTTGAAGTAGGCCAGAGCTTCTTTGGGGTGGCGGTGTTCTGCCAGTGTGCTGCCGAGGTTGTTAAAACCCTCCTTGATGCCATTGCAGAATTGGGAGGCTTGCTTGAAGTGTCGCAGGGCTGCTTCGGTGTTTCCGAATTCGAGCTGGTTTAAGCCGGCGAAGAATTCGTAATCGTACCTGATGTGCGTCGAGCCAAAATCGCAGGCCGTTGGCGTTTCTTCGTTTCGGTACTTGCACTTGTCGATCAGGTCGGTGCCATCGAATGGCATTCCCTCTGGTAGCAGGTGGTACAGTATACCAGCCGTTACGAACATGGCGTTGGGGACAGGTGGGGCGGTCTTGGTTGCGAAGTAGACCGGGCGTCTTGCGGTTTTGATCAGCCACACTGCCGGGGCGTCGGGCGAGTCTTCCGGTTGGTCTTTGACGAGGTTCGGCTGAACGTAGCCGTACATGTCGGCGATGGTGACGTCCGGGCGTTTGCCTTCGACGAGTACCTTGTACACAAGCGGAAACGTTGAATGATCGCCCGACGGGAAAACGATCGCGTTGTCCATCATGCATGCCAGCATGTTCTCGGCGTGGTCTTCGGCGTACCAATACTTGGAGTAGTTGCATGTGTCGAAGTGCGAAGCGACGAGTACCCCGGGCGCGACCAGAGCGATGATTGTCGACGCGACTGTGACCGCAGTTTTGGATCCGGCAACTTTCTTAATGGCATCGAATATCGCTTGCAGCAAATGACCGTAAGCGATCGCGAGCCCCAACGACACGGGGATGAAAAACACCTGTAGCGCCCATCGAGCCGTCCGATCCAGATCGAAGTTGGCGAGAAAGACAAATAGAAAACCGGTACACGTCACCCAGAGCAAGACCAGCCACAACATCGCCTTCGCTCGACGGATCATCACCATCATACCGATAGTTGATGCGACGAGAATCCACGGTGTTAAGTCTTCGGCGAGGGTTTCGACCATGTACCACGATTGTTCGGCGAAGCGTTGGAGCGAACGCGGTTCGGGGGTTTTGATGGGGCCGATCGCGCCGTACTGCTTTCGTGTGACGTGATTGAGGAAGGTTTCAAAGGTTGACGGATCGCCCCAGTTCATAGCCGGGTTGGCGGCTGCTCGGACTGGCAGATATGCGTATGGCAACAGTCCAACGAACAGCAGGGCCAACGACTGAGCGATCAACTTCCGGCGAAGGAGCAGTGACGGTTGTCGCGACAGAATCCAGATCACGAGTGCGAGGCAGGCGAATCCGATCGAGTGATGGTTGGACATGCCCAGACCGGCCAGCAGCGATGCGATGAGCAGTGGGCGGGTGCTGCCCGTTGCATGCCATCGCATTGCGCAGTAAACGATGCCAGCCGTCACAAGCGAATTGAGCGCGTAGACTTCGGTGAAGACGCTCTGCATCCATGACGTTTCTGACCATATCCAGACCAATGCGGCGCTTCCTGCGATGAATCGAGCAAGCCCGATTTGACGTAGTGCCAGAAAAAAGAGCGTCGCCGCGCCGGCAGAGCAAACGGCAGAAAACAGATTCGCACGCCATGCAATTGAACCCACGGCAAAGATGTGAACGAATGTGCCGCACAGGGCAGTCCAGAGTGGATAACCGGGTGGGTGGGGCACGCCAAAGTGCCAGGCGGCAGCGATGAGTTCGCCACTGTCTTCGGATGTGACGGTCGGGGCGAGTGTGATGACGAACAGCGCCAGGGCGACCAGGCCGATGCTGGCTGACCATACGAATTCAATTAGCCGCCCATCTTTCACTTGTTCGCGAGGGTTGTCGATTGAATCCGTTTGAAATCGAGGACTCGTTTTCGATTCATGCGCCATGGGCTCATGGTATCCCAATCGCGCAATGACGGCGAGTGAATGCTGGTACGCGAGGGATCGATTTGAGCAGGCATTTGCAGGATGAAACGGGACTTCGAGTCGGCTCGTAAGCACGGTTTTGACATAAGTTTAGCAGGCGTTTACGATATATTTTGCGCATGGATTACGAAATGCCTTGCGGCGGTCAGGCAGTTTTGCTGGTCCTTGAGATAGCGCGATCTACATCCATGACAGGCGCATTGCATTCACAGTATTCACAGTTTTTCAGTTGAGCGGTAAGAAGACCGCATTCGTCGGTTGAAATTCGAGCGACGGCTTTCCGTTTCAATTGTTGAGGATGCCACGTTAATGGCCAAGAAGAAATCAAATCCAACGGATTCCAAAAGCGGTGACGTTGCTGTCAAAGAAGAGGATTCTTCAAGCGCTGCAACCAAACCGGAAGCGCCTGGGAAGCCAGGAACGCCAGGAACGCCAGGAAAGCCGGGGCAGCCCACAACCGGGCGGCGAGCACCCGGTCAAAAGGAAGTCATTCCATTTGAATGGAAGGTGTGCGGATTTGCCTCTGATGGTTATACACTGACACTCTTTAAGTCGATCGAGAAAGCCGACTCGGAAGCGCAACTCGAGCGCCTTCAGGCTGACGGCTATTATTATGGTCTGGAGTTGCTCAAGGTAGACGACGAGCCCAAAGCCCCGCCGCTCGCCCGCAAGCAACGCGCCGATGCTGAAAAACAACGAGCTGCTCAGGAAGCCAAAGAAAAGAAGGCTGAAGAGCAAGCCGCAAAGAAAGCCAAGAAGAAGTCCTCAGGTACAGATGTCGAGGGCGTGACCCGAGTCGGTCGCAAAAAGTCGCTGAAGAAAAAAGAGGCGGCTGAAAAAGATAAGAAAGCCACCAAGAAAACCGCAAAATCAAAAGCGACCAAGAAGGCCAGCACAAAGAAAGCGGCCAAGGCCACGAAGAAGAAAGTCGCCAAGAAAAAATCGACAAAAAAAACCGCCAAGGCCAAAACGGCAAAGAAGACGGTGAAAAAGAAAGCTGCGGCCAAAAAATCCACAGCCAAGAAAAAGACGGCCAAGACCAAAACCAAGTCGGTTAAAACCAAGTCTGCGAAAGCCAAACCCAAGAAGAAGACCAAGACCAAGGCAAAGAAGAAGGCCAAGAAGCGCTAAACAACCGGATCGATTGAATAACCGAATTTATTGAATAACGAAACCGATTGTCTGGCGACTCACCGCGTTTCGTTCATGCGCAAATTCAAAACCAACCCATCGACAGTTCGCGTAGATCCACAAGGAAGCACCAACTCGCAAAGAATCAACACATGAGGCGCACTCAGCCAACCAGACAATTTCAAATCCGTTTGGACGCGGTTCGTCAGGCGATGCGAAAGCAGTCGATTACGGCGACGTTGGTCGCTCATCCAGCCGACTATTTTTATTTGACGGGTTTCACCGGTGAGGATTCTGCGATATTGGTCACGGCTCGAGCGGTGACTGTCGTCACGGACGGTCGTTTTGAGGCGGCTGCAAAGAAAGAAGTTGCCTGGGCGAATGTGCGATTTCGCAAGGGCGAATTGACGGCTGAATTGGTCGATACGATCCAGGGCTTGCGCTGCAAACGACTCGCCATTCAACCACAGCATGTTTCGGTCGCGACGAGAAATACACTGCGGAAGGGCTTGAGAGACATCGAGTTGACCGATGCGCCGCCAACGATTGCAGGTTTGAGGGAGTGCAAGAGTGCTTCCGAACTCAAGAAGATGGATGCTGCAATACGGGTGGCTGAAAGCGCTTATCGCGCGATGCTCAAGACCATTCGCATCGGTCAGACCGAACTGGAGTTGGCCGCCCGGTTGGAATACGAAATGAAGCGTCGCGGATCGACGGAACCTGCGTTCGGTTCGATTGTTGCGATTGACGCCAATGCCGCATTGCCCCACGCGGTACCGGGAAAGAGACGCGTTAAGAGCGGTTGTATGATCCTTTTTGACTGGGGCGCGACTGTCGAAGGGTATCGCAGCGACTTGACCCGTACAGTGTTCGTCGGTAGCATCCCGGCGAAATTCAAGGCGATTTATGAGGCTGTTTTGGCGTCGCAGAAGAAGGCGATCGCGGCCATCAAAGCCGGTGTTCGCATGTGCGATGTCGATGATATCGCAAGACAACACATTGCCGATTGCGGTTACGGCGAACGATTTACGCATGGCCTCGGTCATGGACTTGGACTCGATGTTCATGAGTCGCCTTCACTGAGTTGGCGCAGCGATCAGAAACTGAAAGCCGGAATGGTTGTGACCGTCGAACCGGGCATCTACTTACCCGGTGCTGGTGGTGTTCGCATTGAAGACGATGTTCGCGTGATGGGTCGTACGTGCCAACTGATGTCACATTTGCCGAAGTCGCTTAAGTCGGCGGTGATCGAAGTGGCCGGCTAGGGTGCTACACTCTAACATCGACTGCAGCGTGATCATGCATTGCGGATAAAATGATGGGCAGCGGGCGCGACGTACAATTGCTCAAACGATCTTGTTCAAACAATAATGGAGATGCTCTTCGTGGTTGATCCAGACAAAATACGCAGCTTGGTAGAGATGATGTCCGAATTCGACCTGACGGAAATTAACCTCCGCGACGGCGAAGAAGAAATTCGGTTGACGCGCCCGGGTCCGGAGTCGCATCCGGTCGTTTCCGGGACAGGGCCTGCCGGTCCCGTGATGTTGCCCGCTCCGGCGAGCGCACCGCCACCGCCTGCGCCGGTGGAAGCTGCACCACCAGCCGCAATACCTGCTTCCGCTCCGGCTGACAATCTGAATGCGATCAAGTCGCCGATGGTGGGTACGCTTTATCTTGCTTCCGATCCGAGCACGCCGCCGTTTGTGTCCGTCGGGTCGCGGGTCACTCCGACGACGGTGGTTTGCATCATTGAAGCCATGAAGGTCTTCAATGAGATCCAAGCCGACGTCAGCGGAACGATTGTCGAAATCCTAGTCAACAACGAAGATCCGGTCGAGTTCGGTCAACCGATGTTCATGGTGAAGCCTGACTAGTTCGCCGTTGGTGCGGACCTGCTTGTGGGAGTGTTTGCTTCCGGTTCAATTGTACCTAGACCGATTACCCCGGCAGTTGTGGCGGAGGCCTGTTTCCCCCGGCTGAACCGTGGAGTTCATATCCGATGTTCAAACGTATTCTCGTAGCCAACCGAGGTGAAATCGCCCTTCGAATCATGCGAACCTGTCGCGAGATGGGGATCGACACCGCTTGCGTGTATTCGGAAGAAGACAAAGGATCGCAATACTTGGATCTGGCCTCGCGCGCGATCTGCATTGGTCCTGCACCTGCCGGTGAAAGCTATCTCAAAGGCGATCGCATCGTGGCAGCCGCTGAAATGGTAGGAGCGGATGCGATTCACCCCGGTTATGGCTTCCTTGCCGAGAACGCTCAATTCGCCGACATGTGTCGCGAGTCGAACATCCAGTTTATTGGCCCGTCGTCCGAATCGATACGTCTCCTGGGCGACAAAGCCGCCGCGCGCACAGTAGCGAAAAAAGCCCGTGTGCAAACCGTTCCGGGCAGCGACGGTGTGGTTGAAGACGACAAAGAAGCGCTCAAGGTCGCGGCGAAGATCGGATACCCGGTGATGGTCAAGGCGCTCGCAGGCGGTGGCGGTCGCGGGCTTCGGGTCGCCGACTCCGAAAGCGACTTGAAAAAAGCCCTGACCATGTCGCGACAGGAAGCATTGACGGCATTCAAGGATGCGGGCGTATACCTTGAGAAGTTCATCGAGAACCCGCGTCACGTCGAGGTGCAGATTCTCGCCGATCAGAAGGGCCATGCGGTTCATCTTTTCGAGCGCGATTGCACGGTGCAGCGTCGTTATCAAAAACTGATCGAAGAATCGCCGTCACCCGGTATCGAGAACCGAACCCGTGATGAAATGTGCAAAGCTGCGGTTCGCTTGTGCAAGTCGGCTGGTTATTACAACGCAGCCACGGTTGAGTTTGTCGTTGATCAGAAGGGCAAGCCGTACTTCATCGAGGTAAATACCCGAATTCAAGTTGAGCATCCGGTGACGGAAATGATCACGGGAATCGACTTGATCAAGCAGATGATTCATATCGCTGCGGGTGAGGCGTTACCGTTTACCCAGCGCGAGTTGAAGCGAAACGGTGCGTCGATCGAATGCCGCATCAACGCTGAAGACCCGGATCACAACTTCCGCCCGTGCGCTGGAACGATCGAGCGCTTTAATGCGGTCAGCGGTTTGGGCGTGCGATTGGACAGTCATGCCCACACCGGTTACCGCATTTCCCCGCGCTATGATTCGATGATCGGCAAGCTGATTGTGCATCGTCGTACGCGCGATGAGGCGATTGCATGCATGAGGCGTTGTCTTGATGAATTGCGCGTCGATCCGATCAAGAGTACGATCAGCCTTTATCGCCGCATCATGGCCGACGATGTGTTCATTTCCGGCAAGTTCGATACCAAATACGTCGAACGATTCCTCACCGATTAATCGGTTCGCTCCACTTATTGTCGCAGAGACGCAGAACCGGTGTGCGATTCGTTTATGGTTCCGCGCGTCAATGTGAATTTGTATGTCACCAATGGCAGTTGGCCGGTTCCGAACGCGCCAGTACAGGACAGCGCCGAAAATCCAATTGCCCATCGAGTGGACGGATAAGACGCAAGGGCAGCAGTGCGAAATGATGCTGCATCGGTGAACGTCCCGGTGGCCGAAGTGTTCTGATAAGCATGCAATTCATTGTTGGACGTGTCGCGTTCCACGAGGACCATCTCGTTGTTGTCTTTGGTGTCATCGTCGTTGGTGTCATTTGCCCAGACGATGAAGTAATCGGTCGATGTTGTCTGGCTGGAACTTGGCACGATCAATTCCTTCGCGGAACGAATCGCGCCGTTGAAGCGTTGTTTGATGACTTCGGCGTTGACGAGCATTTGACGACGCTCTTGATCGTCGGATGTACCGTAAGTCGTCGCACCGAGGATCGTCAATGCTGCCACGCCGATGACGGCCATGATCGACATCGCCAGTAGCAGTTCGACGATCGTGAATGCTGGCGTAGCTTTTCGGTTCAGCGCTAATGTGCAAGTTCGACTGCGCATGTTATTCGGGTGGTTGGGGTACAAACGATTCGAGGCTCCAGGTTTGTCCGTCATCGTCCGAAATGGTGACGGTGACGAGTACGCCGCTGATGTTTCCGCCGAGATTTGCAATGTTTTGCGCGCTTAGCGCGACCGTGACCGATTGCGTGAAAAATTGGTATGCATCGCTGTAGGCTGTTCCGGTTGCGTCGTTGAGGGTGCCAGCCACCTGCGTCAGGCTGCCCGATTCAGTGAATCCGTGAAAGTCGTCGATGTTGTCGAATGCACTACGATTTGCCTCGCCAGATTCCGGTCCGGGCGTGGATGCGCCGTCCGGATCGTCATACGGTAAGCGCAGAATTTCGTCGATGAGCGATTCGGCCAGCGTCAAGGCACGCTGGCGATGTAGCGCATCGTAAGTCTGCATCTGCCCGGCAACGATGGCCTGCGATGCTGCGACGGCGACTACGGCAAGAATCGACGCGGCCAGCATTGCTTCGAATAGCGTTAGAGCAGATCTTTTGTTGGAACGGTTTTCACGCAATCCGGTCACTCCAATCGTAAACTCCCAAATGTGTGATCGGAAAACGGGCGTAACTGATGCAGCCTCATCCGTCTGGATGTGCCTGCGTATGTTTTTATGAGACCTAAACACGTTTGCGCGGATACTTTTCGACTTGCCGATTTACTGATGGCAGTCTGTGATTCGGGTAACACGATTGAAAGAGTGAAGATGAGACCATTGGCATGCCGTCACCAACCGCGCGAGTCGGCATTTACCGTCGTGGAAATGCTGACGGTTGTGGTCATTCTGGGCATCATCTCGATGATGGCGCTGCCGATGCTGCGCTCCACCGATTCTGCGCGAATCGCATCGGCAGCCAAACTCATCGTCGCCGACATCCAGTACGCCCAGATGCACTCGATCAGCCACGGTGACAATCCAATGGGGTTGAAATTCGACACGTCGGCCAACAGCTACTCGGTGGTTCAGCGCAGCGGGTCGCCTCCGTTTCAATGTTCGTCGGTATCGATCACGACCAATCCTGTTGGTGGGCAGCCTTTCACCACCACGATGGGTTCCGGACGAGCCGCTCAACTCACTGGCGTCAGCATCGATTCGGTTTCGCTCGACGGCGACAATTGTCTCGTGTTCGGTTCGCTGGGCGAGTTGGATCAATCGAGTGCCGCGACCATCGTAATATCGTTTGGCAGCCGCACGCTGAACATCTCCATTGACCCGATCACCGGCGACGCGACAGTCGCTCCTTAGTCCCGCCACCCCGACATCCGCCGACTGCGTTGCCATCTGCGCGGCGATCCCTACACTACCCGGTCATGGTGCTGATCATCGATAATTATGATTCGTTCACGTACAACCTCGTGCAGCGGATCGGCGAATTGCAGAAGGGACATACGATCGACGTCCGCCGCAACGACGCGATCACCCTCGACGAGGTTGATGCGCTCAAACCGTCGCACGTGATTATCTCGCCCGGCCCATGCACACCGAATGAAGCCGGGATGAGCATGGAAATCATCAAGCACCTCGCGGGCAAGGTTCCGGTACTGGGCGTGTGCCTCGGTCATCAGTGCATAGCCCAGGCGTTCGGTGGCAAGGTCATCCGCGCCCAGCGCCTCATGCACGGTAAGACCAGCGAAATCAAGCACGACGGCAAGGGCATCTTCAGCGGGCTGTCCAATCCGTTCACTGCCACCCGCTACCACTCGCTGATCGTCGAAGAGGGCACCATCCCCGAAGGCTTCCAAGCAACAGCCTGGACTGCCGACCGCAAGGAACTCATGGGCATCCGCCACGAATCCATGCCAATCATCGGCGTACAGTTCCACCCCGAAAGCTTCCTGACGAACGAAGGCCATCACCTCATCAGCAATTTTCTCGAGATGTGATCGGGCTAAAGCGGCAGGTTCATGCTAAGCATCTAACGCGACAGTGCGATCTGAAATATCGGTGCCGCATTCCGGGCATTTACCTGAAGTATTTCCTGTCAAGAGATACCGGAAATTCTCGCACGTTGGGGCATGAGGGTCGCTCATTCGATTCCGCCAGATGCACCAAACCACCGGTGCAGCGATGAGCAAAAACGGTAGCCAAAACGGAATGAAAATCGCTTTGAGGCCAAGGTACGCAAAGAATGGGGCTCTTGTTTGCAGGCGCGGAAGCCAAAACATTTCGCCCAAGTCTGATCCCACGTGAAATCCGCCATCGCTTAGAGAAATAAATTGCCCAATGTGAATTCCACCACCCATCACCAAACAGACGTATTGATCTTTGGGAATGAACGTAATCGTGTAACGGAACGTAAGGACCCATGCCGCGATGAGCAGCGCGCAGCACACGACTCCTGTACGAATAAACCAGCGGTTACGTTTGCGCATCGGCGTTCGACTCGCCTGTTTCGTCGCTCGTTGTCTTAATTCCGCATTCGGGGCAAATACCGGAGGTATTCCCGTTCAAG
Source organism: Alphaproteobacteria bacterium (assembly GCA_028285105.1). Taxonomy (GTDB): domain Bacteria; phylum Planctomycetota; class Phycisphaerae; order UBA1845; family UBA1845; genus UBA1845. The sequence goes on along the minus strand of JANQQE010000024.1, from coordinate 120,704 downwards.
TTGTAGCCGCATTGCTGACAGCACCCAAAACGATGTCGTCGATCTCGCAAGAAAAGGAATGTTGTCGGAATGGCGAGGGCAAGGAAGGGAATCCACAATGGGATGTAAATAGTGCTTGATTGAATTGTCAGAGTACGCCTCAGATAATGGCGTTCAAGTCTCGGTGTCCATTCAATTGGGAACCGCCCATTTCTCAGCAAGAATCGCTTCTTGCTCGGTCCGCTTAGGTGAGTGTACGGAATAGCTAAATTGCTAAAGGAAATGCTCCCTCCGTGAATTGCGACATCAAAATTATTGCCTCTGTACCCCATGAGAATAAAAACTGATGAACACCACGCGCAGCCAAGAGCAATAAGTGTTGCCAATCCTGTCCACTTTGCGACGAATCGAATTCGAGACCGTCGATTCATTTCCGATCTTTCGCGGTAACTTAATCGTGGAGTCTTTCGGGTGATTGTTGAATTATACCCGCGCAATATGGAGGTCGGTAACCTCAAGTTGCGTTGCGAGTGCAGCCGAAACGCAAATCGCTCTCTTGCCCATGAAACAAAGGGCAAGAGAGCGAGATGATTGCAAATATTACACATTGCCAGAAACACGTTGGCGTCGGTTGCCGCTACGCGGTTGCGCCTTCGACTACGAGCGGTGGACGGCGACGGCGGCGACGTTTTTTGGGTACGCCTGGTAGGCGTATTTCCGGTTTTCGCGGTTGGGCTGCTTCGGCCATGGGGATGGCTTCTTGTGCTGTTGGGGCGTAGAGGTCGGCTTGCACTTCCTTCCACAGGTCTTCGGCGCGGTTGAAGACACCGCCCGACATCATGATGTTCATCGTTGGGTTGCTGGCGATGGAGCGAATGTGATCGATGAGCGTTCGGACTTGAGCCACGCCTGACGGTTTCGTTCCGAAAATAAGCAGGATGTCCGGTCGCAGTTGTCCGATCAGTTGCGAAATCTCGTCCATCGGCACGCCGCCACCCAAGAAGTACACGCACCAACCACGGGCTTCGAAGAGATCGCTGCACATTTGCGCTCCGAGTTCTTCGGGTTCGTCGTCGGCGCAGGCAATCATGATGGTCTTGCCGTTCGATGGCATCTGTGTAAGCGACTGTTGAAGCTGGTCGGCGATGGAGCGGCTGATGCGGGTGGCCATGTGTTCGACGGCGACGCTGATGCGGTTTTGACGAAAGCATTCGTCGATGCGCTGCATGGTCGGCCAGAGCAGGTTGTAGTAGACATCGACGATGTCGTTGTTGGGTTGTTCGAGTTGTTCGGCGACAAACTCACGACAGGCTCTGCGGTTGCCGGCGAGAAGGGGTTCAAAAAAGCGATCGACGGTGGATGGCTGATGCATGGGCGCGGACTCCAACAACGGCGCTGCGGGCATAAACGGAGGTCCGATGAACCTGGGCCTCCTGCCCGAATCCGTATGGTGTCCGCCAGCGTATTGCGAACGTGAACGATCCTCCAACCGTTCGTCAAGATTGATCACGATGGTGCGACTGGGTGTTGTGAAAACCGCCAGGACTCGCGGGGACGAGACAGCCGATTTATCAGAACAATGAAGGTATCGGCGGTGGTCGATAACGGCCTGTAGGCGATGATTGCGCGTTTTGGTTCACTTACGCTCGACACGCGACGGTATTGACCATGAGTCGTCGAGATGCTGCAACGCGGTGTTGACGAAGGGCAACGCGCAACACAATTCTGCAACAATATGCAGTCGTCACATCACGTTTTGAACAGGTCATGTCATCCATCCTTTACGGTCCGACCCTGTGGCGCGTACAATCGCACTCAACAAAAACAGGCATTCACGCCGCGAAGGATCGAACAGCATGTCCACGGAAGACGTTGCCGAACAAATACTGCGATTTATCAAGAGCAGCGATTATCGCCCGCAGAGGATTCGAGCGCTGGCCCGCAGTATGGGTATCTCGGATGCCGAGTACGGCGATTTTCACCTTGCCGTCAAAGGGCTGAAGAAGACCGGGCGCCTCGTTCTCGGCAGCAACAACGTCGTTACCCTGCCCCAGCCGTCAGGCAAAATCGTCGGAACGTTTCGATTGAATCCGCGCGGATTCGGTTTTGTCATACCGGAAAATCCCGATGCGCATGGAGATCTGTTTGTGCCTCCGGGCGATACCAAGAACGCGCTGACCGGCGATACGGTCGAAGCCAAAGTCGTCAAACGCGGAAAACGTGGCGACAAGATGCTGTTCGAAGGGCGCATCATTGAAGTCTTGAATCGTGCACAGAATCATTTCGTTGGTGAGTTGCTCAACGACTTTAATCGCTGGTTCGTTCGACCCGACGGCAACACGTTTCATGGTCCAGTTTTTGTAGACGACCCGGGCGCAAAGTCGACGAAAGAAGGCGATCAGGTGGTCGTCGAAATCACGCGATACCCCACACCCGGACGAGAGGCGCGAGGCGTCATTGTGCGGGTACTTGGCGAGCGCGGGTTGCCCGAGGTCGATACGCTCAGCATGGTCGTGCAATATCAATTGCCCGAAGAATTTCCCCCCGAAGTGTTGCAAGCAGCCGGAGAAGTTTCTCGCGGCTATGATCCTCAGGGCGACGACGGGCGTGTCGATTTGTCCAAAGAAACGATCATCACCATCGACCCGGTCGATGCTCGGGACTTCGATGACGCCATCTCGTTGAAAGCACTTCCCAAGGGTCAAATGGAACTTGGCGTTCACATCGCCGATGTCAGTCACTTCGTTCAACCGGGAAGCATTCTCGATCAGGAAGCGGCGGCTCGGACCACGAGCGTTTATTTTCCGAAGCATGTGATCCCGATGCTTCCGGAAGTGCTGTCCAATGGCGTGTGCAGTTTGCAGGAGCGCGAACCGCGTTTCGCCAAGAGTGCGTTTATCACCTACGACAGAAGCGGCAACGTGGTCGGTCAACGCTTTGCGAGTACGTTGATTCGATCGACCAAACGTTTGACATACGAGCAAGCGTCGGCTGCCCTGGAAGGTAAGCCCGGGCGATTGTCCAAGAAAGTCCTGGCCTTGTTAAAAGACATGGAGTCGCTGGCCAAGACGATTCGAAAGCGTCGGGTTAAAAGCGGCATGCTGGTATTGGACTTGCCAGAAGTTGATCTGGTCTACGACGACAAGGACAACGTTACCGGGGTGACGCCGACGGATACCAGTTTCAGCCACACGATCATCGAGATGTTCATGATCGAAGCGAACGAAGCCGTCGGTCGGTTGTTCGCAGACATCGGCGTGCCGCACTTGCGACGTGTCCATCCCGACCCGGCTGAATCGACCGCGAAATCGCTCGGGAAGTTTCTGGGGGCGCTTGGGATCAAACCGCCATCGAGTTTGGATCGATTCGCATTGCAGGGCATTCTCAAGAGCGTGAAGGGCAAGCCCGAATCATTCGCCGTGAACCTGGCGCTATTAAAATCGATGCAGACGGCTGAGTATTCGCCGAAGATTCTTGGGCATTACGCCCTCGCTGGCGAGCATTACGTTCACTTTACGTCGCCCATTCGGCGCTACCCTGACCTGACCGCCCACCGCCTGCTCGATGCGTATATCAAGGACAAATTGCATACCAAGTCCGACATCAAATCGATGCCATCCGATGCAGACTTGCGGGAACTTGGTGCGCATTGCAGTCGCAACGAACGTCGGGCCGAGGCGGCAGAGCGCGAGTTGCGTCTGGTCAAGATCTTGCGAATTCTTGAAAGTCGGACCGGCGATTCGGTTGAAGGGATCGTCACCGGAGTGACCAACTTTGGTCTTTACGTACAACTTCGTGAGTATTTGGTCGATGGTTTGCTTCGCTTCGAGGAGCTCGCCGACGATTGGTGGGAAGTCGATGTCGATCGCGGGTGCGTCAATGCCCAGCGAAGTGGCGAGCGCATTTCGATTGGCCAGGAGTTGGAAGTTACGATTTCGCGAGTCGATATTGCTGGCAGACAATTGAATCTTGCACTATCCGAATTCGTCGGGTTCAAACGAAGAGCCGGTGGGCGCGTTCACAAAGGTGGCGGCAAACGACTGAATCGAAGAAACACTGGCAAGGGGCCAAAAAAGTCAGGTCGGCAAGGCAAGAAGAAATTCAAGGCTGGCAAGAAACCCAAAGCCAAGAAGCCAAAGTCGAAAAAAACCAAAGCTAAAAAACCGAAGTCCAAGAAACCAAGAGCCAAAAAGTCGGCCAAACGCAAACGCGGTTAGCAATAAGCGTAGGACATGGGAATCCACAGAGTATGCAACGTTCCAATTGTGGCTGCGTATTTCAATTTCTGTCTATTTTGGTTTTTGCCACAACCCATGATCGTTTCCGCCGAGAAGGTAGATCGCGAATGTTCCATGCCCCGGAATTTCCATCGCCGGGTGGGCAATCGTACCGCCTGACTTCTCCGCAGCAGTGACAGCCGCCTTAATATCCTCCACCAGCCAATATGGTCGAACGATCGGTTCTTCGGTCTCGCGAAGTGGCGCTCGCACGCTGACCATGCCGCCATTGGGCATCGCAGCGGTTCTGGCATTGCCAAGTGCAGCGTCGGGTTGGCCGAACTTCACGCCATGGGTGGCCTCATAGGTACGGCACACCGCGTTCACGTCCTTGGTTACGATTTCAAGAAAGTACACCTGCATCGATTTCTTACTCCGTTCTGTGCTTGCGGACTCTTGATCGGCAATCACCCATGAAGTGATTGACAGCCCAGTGATGAATGCGATGGCGGCTATCAGGCACAGCGGATGTCGCCAATGCACAATTGAGAACATTTTCATGATCGAACCTCCGATTGAACGCGCCGTGGTGTTGACATTCTGCGAGCGAAATCCCATAGTCTATCCGCTCCGCCGATGCTGCAAATGTCGGTGACGGGCTGACTCTTACTCGAACGCTCACCATCCGAACAGGACCATCAGGTGAACCATTCTCCGCTGCATAGTTATCATGTCAAACTCGGTGCCCGGATGGTGGATTTTGCCGGCTGGTCGATGCCGGTGATGTACCGCGGCATCATCGAAGAACACAACCACACGCGGACAAAATGCTCGCTGTTCGACGTTTCGCACATGGGGCGGTTGTACTTGACGGGCAGCGATACCGAGGCGCTGCTCCAGCAGGTTTGCACACGCAACGTTGGCGACATGTCGGTGGGGCTGTCGCGTTACACGCACATATGTCGCGAGGATGGCGGAATTCTTGATGATGTGATCGTGTCGCGTTTCGAGGATCAGTACCTCGTCGTGTGCAACGCATCCAATCGAGAGAAGATCACCAACTGGCTTGCAAAGCACGCTGAAGGCAAAGATGTGCAGATGACCGATCGCACGATGGAAACGGCGATGGTCGCGCTGCAAGGTCCGGAGGCGATACCGCAGGTTGAAAGGCTTCTCAATATCGACCTGGGCGAATTGAAGCGTTATCACTTTCGGACCGGTTCTTACTTTACGTTCAAGTATTCGATATTTCGCAGTGGTTACACCGGTGAGGATGGTGTTGAACTAATTCTGCCAGCCGGGATTGTCAAACTGGCAATGCCGGCATTGATGGGCATGGGCAATGGCGACGATGCCGTGATCAAGCCGGCTGGCCTGGGCGCACGCGATTCGCTTCGACTGGAAGCTGGCATGCCACTTTATGGCCATGAATTGACCGAGGACTGGGATTCGCTGACGGCGCGTCAGGGCTGGTGCGTGCATCTCGACAAGGACTTCATCGGCGCGGATGCCATGCGTCAAAAGAAGGAAACCGGTTTAAGCCGCAAGATCGTCGGGTTGAAACTCGAAGGGCGGCGCACCGCACGGCAGGGTTTTGAATTGCGCTGCGGCGGTGAAGCGATTGGGCAGGTGACAAGTGGCGTATTGAGCCCAACGCTCGGGATCAGCATTGCGATGGCCCTTGTTGATATCGATCATACGAAAGAAGGCACGGAGTTGGCAGTGCAGTTCGGCGCGAAGGAAGTTTCGGCCACCGTCGTTAAGATTCCGTTTTACAGGCTATCTTCTTAGGACACATTCGGCGCGCCAGTTCGCGTCCAGAGAGAAATATCGATGAGCGTTCCAACCGATCGAAAGTATTCCGACTCACACGAATGGTACAAGGTCGATGGCAACACCGTGATCATGGGCATCACCGCGTTTGCGGCTGAAGAGTTGACCGACATTACCTATGTCGAATTGCCGGAAGTGGGCAGCGAATGCACAGCCGGGTCAGCCGTCGGCGAGATCGAATCCGTTAAGGCGACATCCGATCTGTACTGCGCGATTTCCGGCAAGATATCAGCCGTCAACGAAGAGCTGGCTGAGCATCCCGAACTCGTTAATGACGACGCCCACGAGAAGGGCTGGATGGTCAAAATCGAGTCATCCGACCTTGCCCCGCTCGATAGTCTGATGGACGCTGCCGCATACACCGAACACATCGGCTAGATCGTCGCCGGGTCGCATATGCCGCCTGTCATCATGCTGCAAACGCGGGCCGCAAGACCGTTCTGTCGCTTTGCCGATAGACATGAATGGTCCCTGTCAGCCCAACGATACCCATCTCTGCCGCCGACGAAACGCGGAAACTGGCTGAGGCGATTGCAAGTCGCCGGTCGGCTGTCCGCGTATTTCCGTTTCATGCAGTCGGTGACGATGCGTCAGCCGCCAAGTGGGATCGCTTCGTGCGCGAGCATGCGGGTGGGTCTCTCTTTCACCTGACGGCATGGCTCAATGCGGTCGAGCAAACCTTCGGACACATCGCCCGACACTTCGTAGCTCTTCGCAGCAATGACATTGTCGGGGTGCTGCCGCTCTTTGAAATCAAGAGCCTGTTCGGCGGGCGGATGCTGGTCAGCGTTCCGTATGCGGTGGCTGGCGGAATCGTTGCCGATGATCGCGAGGCCATCGATGCGTTGTGGAATCACGTCCGCGCGCTGGGCGAAGAGATCGATGCCAACTTCATCGACCTTCGCAGCGAAAAGGCACAGGTCGAAGGCTTGCGACAAGTACAAGGTTACATGGGTTTCCGCAAAACGCTTCCCGCGCATGCGTCGGAGGTATTGGGCTGGCTGCCACGCAAGGCGCGAGCAGACGCACGCAATGCGCGCAACAAGCATGGGTTGACTGTGGAGTTTAGTCAAAGGCGAACGGTGAATGTGTGGCGATTGTATTGTCGCAACATGCGCCGTCTGGCATCGATAAACTATCCGTTGCAGTTCTTCGAGCGACTGGTTGATGGGTTCGGTGCCGATGCGATTGTTCAGGTTGTGCGAAAGGATTCGCGCATCATCGGTGGGCTTGTCAGCTTTCGATTCGGCGAAACGTTGCTGCCCTATTTTGTTGGGTGCGACGAACGTTTCAATCGCTGCAAAACGAATCACTATATTTACATGACGGCGATGGAATGCGCGGTTGAGCTGGGTTGCACGGTTTTTGATTTTGGCCGCACCCGCAGCGACAACAAGGGCTCTTACAACTTCAAGCGGTTCTTTGGCTTTGAACCGACGCCATTGGAATATCAGCGATACGTCTATCGGAGTAAGGCGTTGCCCAATCTGACGCCTTCGAACCCGAAGATTCAACTCGTGCGGCAGTTATGGAAACACATGCCCATGTCGTTTTGCAAGGCGGCTGGGGCGCGCTTATCGAAGCATTTACCCGGCTAGACCAAACGGTTAGACGCGAACATGAAACTGCTTTACTTATGCCATCGCTTTCCATACCCTCCAAACAAAGGCTGCAAAATCCGTGCGTTTCACACCATCGAGTACTTGGCCCGTAGTCACGAAATTTGGTGTGCGACGTTTGTCGATGACCCCGTCGACTTGCAACACGTGCCCGCGATGAAGGAGTTTTGTCGCGAAGTGATTGCGGTTCCGTTGGATCGGATGCGGGCTGCGATTCGTGGTGCATTCGATATGGCCATCGATGAAACTCTGACCGAAGGTTTCTATCGGTCGAAGCCCATGCGCGATGCGCTTCGTGAATTGACGGCGCAGGTTGCGTTTGACGGCGTGGTTGTATTTTCATCAAGCATGGGGCAGTACGCGCGATCGATCGACGCCGGTATCAAGATCATCGATCTGTGCGACCTCGACAGCCAGAAGTGGAAAGCAATGTCAGAGCGCAGCAGCGCCCCGCGTTCGTGGTTCTACGAAGCAGAAGCTCGTCGCCTCGCTGAGTTGGAAGCCGAATTGTACGACGACTTCGACGCCACGATTCTCATCAGCAAACAGGAAGCCAACGACTGGCGTGGCGACCGATCGAAACTACACGTCATGGGCAATGGCGTGCGCATCCCAGGGAGACTAAACGACAACCCAAGTGAATCGAAGACGATTGGGTTCGTCGGCGACATGCGCTACATGCCCAACGTTGATGCGGTTGGCTGGTTTGCGGAATCAATCTTCCCGACGATACGCACTCGAAATACCGACGCCACATTCCGCATCATCGGGCGATCGCCGACCAAGCGCGTCAGACGTTTGGCTGGAATTGAGGGTGTTCATGTCACCGGTGAAGTGCAAGATGTGTTCGCGCATTTGAATGAATGTCAGGTAGTCGTCGCACCGCTGCGGATCGCGCGGGGTGTTCAAAACAAGGTACTCGAAGCGATGGCCGTCCAGAAGGCTGTCGTTGCGACTTCTCCCGTCGCCAATGCCATCAGCGCCAACCCGGGCGAGCATCTACTCATCGCAGATCATCCGACATCATTTGCAGATCAGGTGATTGCACTCATCAACGATCCGACGCGCTGCGCAGAATTGGGTCAGACTGCTCACCGATGGATCGCGAATGAATTCACTTGGTCAAAGCAACTGCATACACTGGATTGCCTGCTCGCGGCAAGTCCGGCTTCGATGGCAACGATTGCCTGAATATCAGAACCGCCTCCAAAAACGAATGTGTTCGAAGCCCATTTTGAGGCAACTTGACCGCGCGGGGCATGAGTGACTACGATTCGCGATCATTCAGTTCTACAGGCTTTCTTGTGATTGGGGTGGTCATGGATACGTTGTTGCGCATGATTCAAACTTCGAAGTGCTTGGCGATAATTTGTTTGGCGTTGGTTTTCGGTTCGGTGGGCTGCGTGTCGCCGGAGGACCGATTCATTCAAACTGGTGCGCAAGCGTTTGACAGCAGTGAAGGTTTCGGCGGGGTGGCGTTCGGCGCAATGGTCGATGGGAAATTTATCGAGGGGGAGCAGTATATTTTCAAAGTTCGTTTGATGGACGAGAAAGCACGGCCGATCAAATCGCGCAACGGTGCGTATCAAGACGAGCGCGGCAACGTCGCTGCACAAAAGTCGATCATGATACACAAAGGAAGCATTGGGGCTGAACGTGTGGAGGTTCGCATTCCGGCGAACGAGTTGGAACTACGCTCAAACGATTTTCCGATTTGGATCGGCTACGGATTGATTCATCCGGACGGTTCGGTTTTTTCAGAAGTCTACCGACCACTTCCGAGAAACACGCAATCCATCGTCCAGCGCTACGTGACCGCGACGTACGGCGAACAACCGCGCGAACCGAAACCAAGGCGCACCGTTCGACGTCGGACGATTCGCCGACCGACAAGATCGCGTTCAGAGTTGTGGCGTCCAAGTTCGCAAACACAAGGACCGGGGTTTTGTCCGCAGCATGGGGTGTCGTGCAATTGTGCGCTTCGCCAAGACGTACCGGCTGAGTATATGAGGAGTAGCCCGCGTCCGTCGTCTCGCTCACGCCGCTCTTCGGAGGCAACCCGAACCCGCCCAAGAAGCTCGCGCAGCCGCCGATATGGGCGTGATCCCCGCTAGCCCAACTGATTTTCGAACTCCGAAGCATTGAAAGTTGATTGAGGCAATTAGGGTTGATTAGGAAGTCTTTATTCAGTAGCAGTGGACAATCCTTGATTTTGGATTTGATAGGTTGGGTCAATCGCGGATTTCAGGTCGTTCTGCGGCCCCTGTGATTAACTCTGGCGGGAAAAAAGACCTAGGATGGATGTTGTACGATGGCCGATAACTCGGTATGTTTACGCCCCTCGCGTGCGGAATAGGCGGTTTCAGCCTTTACGCTGGCCGGTAAGTGTTTATTGGTTCCGACGATGAGATTGTCGCGGGGGTGGGCTTGCGACGATAAAGAAAGGGCGATTTGTACCCTCTGGCGCATTGCAGGGAATGATTGGACCGCCTTTGTAAGGGGTGACTTCGATTTTTTGCAGATATGCGTGGCATTAGAGTGGGGTTCGGGTACGATCTTGAAAGCTTGTTTCGAGAGATCAATACACGCAGGCGCGGTCGTATGGTCTCAAGCGAGTTTCAGATTAACGTTGCCAGTTCAAGATGTCGTGGGGAATTATCCGGTACGGTTGCGCAAACAGAATTCTGAATCGGGTATGCCGACTGTTTTGGCGTGGGCAGGAATCAAATATTGCCGGTGTGCCTGCGGCGTCATTGATAAAGAAATTACGCGTCAGTGATGGGTGGGCTGAGTATCACAGAATTCGTTGACGGCTTGGCGATCTCTACTGGCGTGCGATAAGAATCAATTGTTTGCGTCAATGCGTTGGCGCTGGTTTCCATAACTCGACTTTCGTTTTTTTGAAATACTGTTTGGTTGAAATATATGGCAAGGAGCAATGCTCCGTATCTAATGCCACGATGACTGTCCCATTGGTTAAGAGGGAAAAAGGATTATGAACACGGTGAAATACAAAACACTTATGAAGTCGATGGTTGCGGTTGCGATCGTTGGCATGGCCGGTTGTCGTACGCACATGCCGCATGCCTTCACGTGGCCGGCGGGTGGCGACATTATTCAGACGCATCCGAAGCCTCCCGAGGGTGGGTACTACTCCAACTGGGATCCCTATGCGGTCTCGCTTGAAGTCTATCCCGAAAACGACGTAAACGCAGTTCGTACGCAGCACGTGATTGTTGCCACGGTCAAAGACAAAGACGGTAAGCCGCTCATCAATCGTCGCGTCGAATGGATGATCGCCGAAGGTAGCGTTGGCGACATCGTCGAAGTCGATGAGAGCGGTTGGCGTGCAAGCCGCGGTTACAAAGTGGACAACCACTTCGCCGTGTCGCACACCAACAACTTCGCCCATGTCCTCGACATGGGCAACGACGATCCTTCCGACGACATTCAGTTGACGAAGGGTCAGACCTGGTGCGTGATCACCTCGCCGATCGAAGGTACCTCGAACGTCACTGTTTACGCTCCGGGCATCTACGACTGGGCCAAGCACAAAGTCTTCGTGACCAAGCACTGGTTCGACGTCAAGTGGGACTTCCCAATGCCCGCGACGAACCCGACCGGAACCACGCACGAATTCGTCACGATGGTGGCCAAGCACTCAGACGGTTCGCCGCTTGAGAATTACATCGTCAACTACGAAATCCTCGACGGACCGGCTGGCGTCTTCACGAACAGCGGTTCGACCAAGGCGTCGGTCCGTACCGATTCGACCGGTGCTGCCATGGTCACGCTCGCACAGAGTACCCCGGCTGCCGGAACGAACAACATCAAGATCGACATTGTTCGTCCGCCGAACGAAGCTTGCTGCAAGCCAGGCGTTCACATCGCCACCGGCCACACCAGCAAGACCTGGATTCCGCCGGAAATCAACATCACCAAGACGGCTCCTGCTGAAGAGCGCGTCAACAATAACTTCAACTATGACATTGTCGTGACCAACCCGTCATCGGTTGATGCCCAAAACGTGATGGTCACCGACGTGTTGCCTGACGGTATCTCATACGTCTCAAGTCAGCCGGCAGCCAACGTCTCAGGTCAGTCGCTGTCATGGTCGCTCGGTACAGTTGCTGGTGGTGGTCAGCAAGCGCTCACCGTCACGGTCAACGGAACCCGCACCGGAACGTTCCACAACTGTGCAGATGTCCGTGCCGACCAAGGTCTGTCGGATCAGGATTGTGCCGACACCCGCATCACTGCTCCGCAGTTGACGCTTGAGAAGACCTGTCCAGCCGAGGTCACCACATGTGATCCGATCCCATGCACAATCGTCGTACGCAACACCGGTGACGGTCCTGCAACGAACGTCACGATCACCGACGATCTGCCCGATGGTCTGACCACGGACAACGGTCGCCGCACGGTTCAGTTCAACGTCGGTACGCTCAATGCCGGTGAAGCTCGCAAGGGTGATTTCGTCGCCAAAGCCGATCGCGTTGGTACCTTTACCAACCGTGCATCTGCCACCGCCGACGACGGCTTGACTGCGTCAGCCGACTGCACCACAGTCGTGACCCAGCCAGTCCTGTCGGTCAGCAAGTCCGGACCGGGCATGCGGTTCATCGGTCGTCCGGCTGAATACCAGATCACGGTTACCAACACCGGTAATTCACCGGCTGTCAGCACCGTCTTGACGGATACGCTGCCGAGCTCGACGACGTTCGTCAGTGCAAGCGATGGCGGATCAGCCAGTGGTGGAACCATCACCTGGAACATGGGAACGCTCAACGCTGGCGAGTCACGCACCGTGAACGTCACCGTGAAAGCAACCCAGCCCGGAACCATCCGCAACGTGGCCACCGCCCGTGCGGTCTGTGCCGATGCTTCTGACGAAGCCGTCATGGAAGTCAAGGGTATCCCGGCGATCCTCCTCGAGGTCATCGACGTCGAAGACCCGATCGAGATCGGTGGAACCATCACTTACGTGATCACCGTCACCAACCAGGGTTCAGCCGTTGGTACGAACATCAAGATCTCAGCCGAGGTCCCAAGTCAGCAGGACTTTGTCTCTGCCGATGGTCCGACCGCAGGTGTTGCAGATGGCCGTTCAATCACCTTTGCTCCGCTGCCCTCGTTGGCACCGCGTGCGAAGGCTACCTACCGCGTAATTGCGAAGGGTAACACGGCCGGCGACGTCCGCTTCAAGGTCTCGATGATCAGTGACCAGATGGACTCGACCGTGGACGAAACGGAAAGTACGAACATCTACTAACTGTTCGCCACAGAAGCTTTGTAGTTTTGGTAAGCAACAACCCCGGGGGGCGTCGATTGATTTCGACGCCCCCTTTTTTGCGCGCGTTTGCCCAGACGGATGAGTGCTTTAGATTATGGCTTGAAAGCGGTATTGGCTCGGAACCAAAGAGAACCATTCAATGCGTATTGTTTCATTACTGCCCAGTGCGACGGAAATCATTTGCGAGTTGGGTTTGATCGATCAGCTTGTTGGAGTGACGCATGAGTGCGATTTCCCTGCCGGTGTGTGCGATCTTCCGAAAGTGACGCAGACCTTGATTCCGACCGATGCGACCAGTGCGGAGATCGACGGACTGGTTCGCGAGCAACTTGCCACAGAGAAAGCGCTCTACACACTCGACATGCCAGTGTTGGAGCGGTTGCGCCCGGATTTGATCGTGACGCAGAGACTGTGCGATGTCTGTGCCGTCGCCGAAAGTGAAGTCAGCCAAGCGGCTTGTAACTTGCCGGGCAAACCCCAAGTGGTGAACCTCGAACCGATAACGCTGTCGCAAGTATTCGAGAGCATGCGAACCGTCGGCAAGGCAGCCGGCGCAGTTGAGCAAGCCGGGGTTGCGATCCAGCAACTTGAGGAACGGGTCAACGCTGTTGTCGAAAGGGCGAAGAGATTAGCCAGACCGCCGCGCGTGGTGCTGCTCGAATGGATCGATCCTCCGTTCTCATCCGGCCATTGGTCGCCGGAATTGGTAAGATTGGCCGGCGGGCGAGAAATGATCGGAAATGAAGGCGAACCGTCCCGTCGAGTCGAATGGGAAGAGATCATAGATGCCGACCCCGAAGTCATGCTCATCGCCTGCTACGGCTTCGACAAAGAACGAATCCGCCAAGACCTGCCCATCCTCCAAGGCTACAATGGATATGACGATCTAAGTTGCGTCCAAAGCGGCAAAGTCTTCATCACCGACGGCAACGCCTATTTCAGCCGCCCAGGCCCGCGGCTGGTGGATAGTCTTGAGATTATTGCGCACATGATCGATCCCAGCGGCCGCCCATTGCCGGCACACCTTCAGTCAGCGTGCGGATCATCTTGATTGGCCGTCAGGAGTGCTGCGCCGTTGAACGCTTCGCCCAACACATTGCAACTGACGCGCAATTTTGAATAGAGTGGCGTTTTTGTTAGATAACCAATCATGCACGTGATATTGAAGACCAATAAGGATGTGGAAGATGGACGAATCTACTGGAGCCTCACCGTCGGCCGAGAATACGAAGTCATCGCCGTTTCCGCCGAACAATATCGAATCGTAAATGACACGGGTGATCCATGCATTTATACGCCTGCATGCTTCGAGGTGGTGGATGACAATGAACCGGCGTTCTGGAAAGTATCGTTTGGCGAAGGCGGAGAACGTTATGCCAGCCCGCCGGAGTGGAGCGAACCAGGATTCTTTGAAGATTACCACGATCGCATTGAATCGATCCAAAAGCAGTTCTGGGAGGACCACGTCAGATACTACGGCAAGCCTCGGCCGCCCACAAATACGCGCGACCATTGAAAGAGCTACTTCGACTCGCAGTAGTCAGGCTCGTCTTATCATTCCAACTCGATTCTCAGTTCGAATTCATTCTTGATATGCAGCAGCGCCTCCGCATTTCCCATTGCGTCGTCTACAGGGTGGTGAGTATGTTTGGTTTTGCGCAAGTGCTTAAAACTCTTGGACATGTTCTTAATCACACCCTTATACAGCGAACCCAAGTTGGTTGAGCTGTGGCCGAACGGGTTGCTTCCCATGAAATGGTGGAAGTACCAGTTGATGAACTGCCAGTCGAAGCCGTTATTGTCTGCGATGAACATGGGACGGTTGGAGCTGACTTCGTTGAGCCAGTCGCCGAATTCGCGCATGACCGCTTCCGGGTCGTCAAACGTCAACGTCTCTTCGCGACTGAACCCACTGACAGCGAGTGCGTCAGGTATCCACTTTTCCGAGATGGGAGCAAGCTTTCCGTAAAATGTCTTGGAAAGCGACGGCTCGACAAGAACCGCCCCAAAGCAGACCATCGAGTAGTCGCCGGGAATGGGGCCATCCGCTTCAATGTCTACCATGATGTAGCTCATTGCTGCTGATCCATGTACAGCACAGATGGGCGATCAAATGCCGATCGCATCGTATCTAATGTTATAAGAATACCGCACTGGGCGGCGAGCGCCCAGTGGCACACTTTTTTGCTTCGTTTTAGCTGGCAGTTGTTTGTTTGCCGGTCATGCTTACTGGCATGGGGCGGCCTGCTATTTGGATCTTTGAGATTTGGGTGGTGGTCACCGTCTTGGTTACCTTGGTGTTCGATGCCTGCGAGCTTGACGGTTCCTGGCCCTCTTTCTGTGGCAGGTAGGGGGTTGGAATCTGCTTGATTGACCAGAAGATTTCGTGGCCTTCTTTTGCATCGACGAGCGGGATTCTTGCCGGCTGAAGGCCTTTGAATACTTCGATCGGACCCTTCTTGATCTTCCTCGCCCATGACCACAGCTTCGGTGCGGTGATGCATACACCGATCATGCCGATGATTTGAAATAGAACGCGCTTGCCGAGTACACGATCACCCTTGGCTCTGAATAACACGCGGATGAAATTGATCGGGTTGTAGAAGGTTGAGTAGGCCTTCACCACGTTCATCTGACGCTTCCACGGTTCCTTGTGTCTTGACGCAACGACGTGGTTGCCATCGCAAAATGCGGCTGCGACCGGCTCACCGCCGACGGTTTTGTATAGCGTTTCACTCTCTGCCGCTGTTTCGATCTCGCGGGTACCGATGGCCGGTCCGAGGTACGTACACTGATACGACACCGCACCGATGTTGAACAGGTACTTCGCCTGATTCAGCACGCCGGATAGATCGTTCTTGGGAGAGCGAAGTGGCTGATTGTCGTTGTGCATCATCATCGCCATCGGTTCGATACCGATCGAGCAGAGATACTTAAACAACTCAGCCGCATTGCCGGAGTTCTGACCCTTGTTGATCAGGTCGGCAGTGATATCTTCGATACCGAACCAAATCGCCCGCATACCGCCTTTGCGACAAAGCGGAAGGATATCCTTGTTCTTGAAAACGTCGAACTGGGTGGCTTCCGTAAAGAAGCGGATGCAATTCTTGAGCGGTTTGCCGCCCGACGTAGTGTTGGCCAGCTCCGTCATCAATTCGATCACAGTTTCGCGATTGTTAAAGAAGTTGTCGTCGGTGCTGAAGAATTCGCGAATGCCGAAGTTTTCGTAAATGTGCTTAATTTCAGCGGCCAAACGTTTGGGGCTTTTGTGTCGCCATGTGCGCTGATTGACCGCAGGAATCGGGCAGTATGAGCAGCTGAACTTGCACCCGTGGGTTGAAATCACCGAGCTGATCATCGAAAGCTTACCGACTTTTTTCGCGGAACACGGCTTGGCAGAAAGCGTCGCTCGACGGTGGGGCGGTTCGATCATGCGGTAACCAGCATCGGGCATCGGGAATTCGTCAAGATCGCGGAGGAGACGCTGCACACCGGTATGAATGGCCCGCGGCTGATCCGGATCGTAGTCGGTCGGTTGATAGACCAAACCGGGAATATCATCGAGCTTGCGCGAAGCTTTGAGACGATCGAACGCGATGCGTGGGGCTTCGTTGGCTTTGCGTTCGCGAAGGACGCTTCGCAGCAAATCGAGGAAGACGTACCCTTCGCCAACCGACACGCAGTCGGCTCCGACGCCGGGTTTGGGGCCAAGTTCAAAATAATCGGACGGTTCGTAAATGGCTTTGGGCCCGCCTGCAAGAATCCAGGGCCGTCGATCGCCCATGGTGTGGGCTTCGCGGATGAGGTCGTACGACGGTTCGGAATGCACCTGCATCGCAGAAACGAGCAGCATGTCGAGCGAGCGGTCGTTTAAGCGGGCCTGCGACGGTGCAAAATTCGGCGTCCATTGTTGAATGATGATGCGAACGTTGCGGAATCCGGCATCGTGCAAGAGATCGCCAAGGAGTCGAACGGAGCAGGGGGCCATCCGCTTGTCGGCGTACCAGTATGGCAGCATGTGTGTTCTGAAGTCGAACGAGTAGACAATCCCAATGGCCAGATCGTGGGCATCGGTCATTTGGCGGAGGTCTTCAATGACGGTTCGCAAGGAACCATCTGGAAGGAAAACGTCATCCGCATGGCGGCGAGGAAGGTCCACTTTTATCTCCTAAGCGGTAAGGGCGATCGACATCCAAGTCAATCGTGCCTGCAATTGAGGCACCGCAATCAATCTCTTTGGAATAATTCTCTAAGGAATACTTCTCACAGGACCGATGGGTCCGAGCGTTTCAATCAAATCCAGTGCCGAGCCAAACAACCAGCCGCCCATTCCGAAAAAATGGCGAATCAGGCTTGCAGCTATTCAAGTATCGGGCAGAAGGCGACCGCGCCGACACTGCCATTTGCTTTGGCAGAGTAGCAGAACCCCGGGTACTCAACCACCTTAAAAAGACCGTCTGCACACGATTGAGTGACAATTTCACCCAAAAACCCGTTCATCGGACAACAAGTCGGCTATTTAACGCCGTGCATCATCCGCGTGACCTGCTTGGCGATCAGGAAGCAAATCAGGGCCGCCACAGCCATTACGACCGTTACAAACATGAAGTAAGTATTCGGATCGAAATATTCCCACAATTCTCCGGCTTTACCAGCCGAATAATTGCCAAAGAAACTGGTCAACAGCCACATGCCCATGAGCATTGTCGCAAATTTTTTGGGCGCCAACTTACTAACCATTGATAAGCCAACCGGAGAGAGACAAAGTTCGCCCAAAGTGCAGAGGACGTAGAACCACAGTAACCACCACGAACTGACCTTGAACGCAGCGGATTCGACAAACAGGCCGTTGATTGCATCTCGGAATACGGGGTCTGCCCCTGCCACAAGAATCTGCTTGTATTCTTTGTCCGCAATGAGCCCCGATAGCGTGAATGTTTTTGTTTCTTCGTCGAAACTGAATTCGTTGGGATCGAAGCCAACAAAATAGCGTGCATCAAAACCGGGGGGAAGGTCGGAGGTCAAAGTATGCTCGACCGTGAACTTGCCGTCGCCTGTCTGCTTCGCAGATTCCTTTGCCTCGTAAGTCTTGGTTGCAAGGGTCCAAATCTCACGGAGGAAGTCGGCTGGCACTGTGGATCGCAGTATTCGATCGCGGTGATTTGCATTCAATACACCGCTCATCTTGAGCGTTTGGGAGTCCGCGTCCCAACGCAAGCGACCGCCATGAGCGATCATGGTTTCCTCGATCGTTCCTGAATGATGTTTGTCGACTGCTTCGTCGTTCCCCATGCTGAAACTGGGGGCGTCCACGAAATGGATAACGCCACCATCCTTGGTTACAAATCCGTTTGGAAGGGATGCCAGATCCGTTTGCGAGGATTGATTTTCGTATTTCGCAGCCCAAATCATAAGCGCGAATGCCACGCCAAGTAAAAATACACCCATTGACATTTTGGCCGCAATCGAAAGATTGATTTTGCGCTTTGCTAGGAAAACCCAAAGCCAGGCAAAAACAGGAGCAAATATCACAATCGCCAATGCGTTAATCGATTGGAACGACGTGGTCAGCACTGGATTCCAGGTGACGAGCTTTTTGAGTGCGACCTTGAGCGTCGGCCAGAAATCCAATTCTTCTGTTCCCACGAACTTGTCAGGATATGGGGACGGTGCTGGCGCGGTTTCGGTCAAGTATCGGTTCGTTGTCTGATCGGCCCAAACATTCATTGCATTTCCGGCCTGCTCAAATGCAAACCAGAAGAACACAACGAACAAGAAGAGTACATAAATAGCCAGCACTCGGTCCCTCACGGCCATATTGAGCTTGCTTAGGATCCATGCAGCGAAGAACGAGCAGATTGCTGCAATTTCAAGTGCGACCACGTCATCGAACGGGATTATCTTGAATGCACCCAGAATTGGCGACACGACCATTGTTGCAATGCCGAGCAGAACAAAGACGGTAGGCGAGACACTTGCCAATGATGGCATAACGGACGGAGTTTTTTCGGCTTCTTTCTCCGTCATGGCGTGTTCTTCGGGTTCGGTTGACTTCCCGGCTTCGCTTTCGGGTGCTTCATAGATGGCGTCTTCAGGCAATTCTTTGATGTAGGGCAGCCCAAAAACGTAGACCAAAAGTCCGATCACCATCCCAACTCCGGCCGCTCCGAAACCCCAATGGTATCCGAGCCCCGGTGTGTCACGCAGAGTGCCGCAAACCAACGGAGACAGGAATGCACCAAGATTGATTCCCATGTAGAAAATAGTGTAGGCGCCGTCGCGGCGCGGATCGTTTTGTGGGTAGAGTTGCCCCACTTGCACTGACATGTTTGGCTTGAAGAAACCGTTTCCAAGAATCAAGAATCCGAGCGCGGCATAGAAAATCCAGATTGTCTCGAAAGCCATCAGAAAATGGCCTATGGACATAAGGACGGCACCGATGATGATGGCCCAACGATTACCGAGGTAACGATCCGCCAGGAATCCGCCAAGCAGAGGTGTTAGATAAACCAATGACGTGTACCACTTGTATGTGTTGGACGCTTCGGCTTGGTCCCACTTGAAAAAGTCGACCAAATACAAGACCAACAGCGCCCGCATCCCGTAGTAACTGAATCGCTCCCACATTTCGGTGAAGAAGAGAACGTAGAGCCCGATGGGATGTCCGAGAAAGGTCCGCTGTTGATTCGACACGCGTAGCCTCCGCTTTTCTATTCAAATGGATTTGTGGTTACTGGTTGCTCATGAATCTGGTACTTATTGCGAATGGCCGAGGGCGTCCGAGGTGGTGGTATTGCGTTGATGCTGGCACCGACCTGGGCCGATTCTGACCTGAATTCGTTGTTCGACTCGCTAAGTTGCCCGCCGCTTGACGGGTGACACAAGATAGCGGCTTGCGACGGTCACCGCCAGCATTCGACATTGCCTGCCGATTGTGCTGATAAAATAGGAAATGGCGTCCGAGGGTGCGCCCGGATGGCCCGTCATTCTTGAAAGGACCGTCACTCTTGAAAGGATCGCCGAGTCAGTCACGACCTGCCAGCCATCATGTTAAGAGATCGGCGTAGGCGTCTTCGTTGAATCCGACCAGCAGCGTCTTTCCGACCTTGATGGTGGGGGCTCGGAGATTGCCCGTCGGGCCCAGCATGGCCGCAACGGCGTCGTCGATCGATGCTCCGCCTTTCTTCAAGTCGAATTCGGCGATTTTTTTACCCTTGGCCACGATGATTCGGCTGGCTTTGGCCGCCAATTCGCGGGCGTCGTCTTTGCCCAATTTTTCCTTCCGGGCATCGGCTTGGGTCTTGGGTGAATTCTTTATCTTCGCAAGGAACCCTTGCGCTCGGGTGCAACTCGTTCAGTTGTTGCGGTGGTAATACCAGTCGATAGCCTTGGCCATGGTTGCCGTTTCTCCTGTTCTTATGAGCTGCCGAAACGCCTGGTTGGGCCTTGTTGGCCCGCCCGATTGCTGGTCGGCTTGCGAAAATCGCTGTCGGGTGCGATCATTGAGACTGTTGATTTATACCGGATACACGATGAGATATCATCTTGTAGCGTTGCTTTCAGAGCGGTGGCGCATCGAATCGTTTGTAGAACCAACCAAACCTGAGTGGAGTGATGAACGCGGCATTTGAAGAATTGATGAACGGGCTGATCGATTACGCTGGATTGTTTCCTCCGGCGAAACTTCCCATGGACCGAGCCGTCGCTCAGTACAACGGTTATCGACAATGCCCGGAGTCGTGGATGTTGGGGCGATTTATCTGTCCTTGCAGCCGCGTTGAGGAATTTATCCTACACGCTGAGATCTTTCTGGATCAGGTACGGACCGACGACCCCTGGCGCATTTCGGCGCTTGGCGAACCGGCGCGAGACGCGCGGTTTCTTGATCGAGCCAATACCGACAGCTTGAACGCCATCGCAGTGCTGACGGAACAATTCGGCGAGAGCATTTGCGTCGATGCGTATGAGTGTCGTTGGCCCAGCGACGTCTTTGAGGCGGGTGACCCAAAGCAGATTGCAGACTTGCTGGCCAAACTGGTCGGTGCGTTCGACGAATTCGCGCCGGTGGCGACGCATATATTCCTTGAAACTCCCTTTCTCGACGGTTGGCGAACTGAGATTCCAAAGTTCATCGAGACGGTGGCGAACGCGAGGCCAGAATCCGAAGCCGGTCATCGCGTATCGCTGAAGATTCGCACCGGTGGTGTGACGGCTGACCTGTTTCCATCGCCCGAACACGTGGCGTGTTTTATCAAAGCATGTGTGGCGTCGAAGATTGGGTTCAAAGCGACGGCAGGTTTGCATCATCCGATCAGGCAGTTTCACGATTCGGTCGATACGCGAATGCATGGGTTCGTTAATGTGTTCGGCGGGGCGATGCTCCTTGCCAGTCAGCAAATCGAAGAAGCTGATTTGAAGCAACTACTCGAAGAAGAAGATCCTAATGCGTTCGATTTTTCTGAAGCTGGGTTTGGATGGAACGATCGCTGGGTTTCGGACAAGCAGATCGCCGAGTTTCGCAAGGACGTGGCGATTGGTTTTGGCAGTTGCAGCTTTGACGAACCGATCGAGGATCTGGAAGCGCTCGAACTGCTTTAGCTGCCGCTAAGGTCGATCCCAACACCAACGATTCAAAATCCTTAAACGGCAAAGGCTTGCACAATGATTTTCGCAAAAGACTCGACGGCGACGTCCTGGTTGAAATCCGCAAATGGCAGCGATTTCCCGATTCAAAACCTTCCGTATGGCGTGTTCAGTTCTGGCGGATCAAGTTCGCGGGTGGGTGTGGCGATTGGCGATCAGGTTGTCGACCTTGCGGCGCTGCACGATTCCGGTCTGTTCGCAGATTCTCCGGTAGCTGGCGAGAATGTCTTCGCGCGTGACGCATTGAATGACTTCATGGCAATGGGCGTCGATGCCTGGCGTGCGGTTCGACGAAGACTGGTTGCCCTGTTTGCGGATGAAGACGTGATCGATGCGTCAGGTGTGGCGATCGCTACCGATCCCAAACTTCGCGATGATGCCGATTTGCAATCGAAGGCGCTGATGTCGGCGAGTGGCGTTACGATGCACATGCCATCGAAGGTCGGTAACTTCGTTGATTTTTATTCGTCGAAGGAACATGCCACCAACATCGGTTCGATGTTTCGCGATCCGTCGAACCCGCTGTTGCCAAACTGGGTGCATATTCCCATTGGCTACAACGGTCGCAGCAGTTCCGTGATTGTCAGTGGCACCGACATTGTTCGCCCCTGCGGACAAACCAAAGCCGACGATGCCGACATGCCATCGTTTGGACCGTGTCGCTTGCTTGACATCGAACTGGAAATGGGGTTTTTCACCGGGACCGCCAACGATTTGGGAACACCCATTCCCGCATCGAATGCGCCTGATCACATTTTCGGAATGGGCTTGGTCAATGACTGGAGCGCCCGCGACATTCAGAAATGGGAGTACGTTCCGCTGGGGCCGTTCCTCGGAAAATCCTTCGCGACCAGTGTGAGTCCGTGGGTGATTCCGCTCGATGCGCTCGCACCGTTTCGAGTTCCGCCGCCTGTTCAGGAACCGGATGTGCTGCCATACCTGCGCGTCGATGGTGACTGGGGTCTGGACATCGATCTGCGCGTCGAATTGAAATCCACGCAGATGACCGAAGCGATGACCATCTGCCGTACGAATTTCAAATACATGTACTGGACGATTGTGCAACAACTCGTGCATCAAACCTGCAACGGAACCAACGTGGAACCGGGCGACCTCTACGGTTCCGGAACAGTCTCGGGTCCAACGCCCGATTCCTACGGCAGCATGATCGAACTGTGCTGGAAGGGGACAAAGCCGCTGAAACTACCGACCGGTGAAGAGCGAAAATTCCTCGCCGATGGCGATACGGTCTCGCTCTCGGGTGTCTGCAATGCCCCCAATTTCAAAGTTGGATTCGGCGACGTGTGCGGCACGATTCTTCCGGCTCGTTCCGGCTAGCTGGGTGCGGTCACGATATGCTCTGATGGACACAACTTCGTTTAACTACTTCGATCCGCAAGCCCTTGCCACCAGAGTTACGGTCACCGACGGTTTCCCTCGTCCGGAATGGCACTCAATAGATCGATGGATTGATCAGAACGTCGATGCCGGCAATAAGCAAATCGCAAATGACGAGGCAGTATTGTGTTGGCTGGAAATGGTAAAGGGATATTGTGGTGGATCGTTTGAAGTTTACGCATCCGACCGGTTCTATCTTCTATGCCCGTTCGAAGAGGACATGGCCCACCGGTTGGTTTGGTTTGCGGACAATACGTGGAGGAAGGTAAACGATTTTCTCCGCCTGCTGGAAGTTGGTCCTGTTGATGGCCAGAAAGTCATCATCGCGTTTGATGACTATCGCCAATACTACACGTACATCTCTTATTTCTATCCGGAAGGCAATTTTGGTTCGAGTGGCGGGCTGCATATCAGGTCCGGGCACGCCCACGCCGTATTGACCGCAAAGGAGCCGTGGCAGTTCGAGGTCATTATTTCCCACGAATTGACGCACGTGTTTTTAAGTACGTTGACTCTGCCCCTGTGGATTGAAGAGGGTTTGGCTCAAGCGATCGAGCAGTTTGTCGTTGGACACCAGACGCCGATTCTTAACGCTGAACGCAAAGAGCGACACATCACTTACTGGCAAGAGAATGGGCTCGATAAATTCTGGTCCGGTGAAGCCTTCAGCCAAGCTGACGAAGGGCAAGAGTTGGCATATGAACTCGCCAGGGTCATGGTGAGAAACATGGCGGTTGACTTTTACGAACGGTTTTTTGACTTCGTCGGCGATGCAAAGTTGGAGGACGCAGGGATGGCCGCTGCCCGCGAGCACTTGAAGTGTTGCGTTTCCGATTGCGCCGCAGAGTTTCTTGGCGATGGTGACTGGAGGCCAAATCCAGAGGCGTTGCGCAATGCCGTTGAGTACCCGCAAGCGTAAGAAGTGCAAGTGAACGCGATTCATGGCGCCGCGTCGAAATCAAAATGTCAGAGTCATTTGAACATAGAAAAAATCACTGTCGTCGGTCGTGTCGGTGGCGTTTTGTACAAAGTCGCCCGGGACGAAATAAATATAGCCCACATCCAGACTTGCGTTGTCGTTGATGTCGCAGACGGCACGCACGTCAAATTCCTGGCCCACGAAACTTCCGCTCGAACCGGTTGGATCGGTAATGCCCGGAACCGCCCACGCATCGTTGTCCGATGCCAGCCAATAGGTGCGGTAATAAGCCTCGATGTGCAATTGTTTGGTTGGTTGCAATGACAAATAAAGAGCCGGGTTGATGGTGTTTTCCCACCGAAACAAATCCGAGTATCCGTAGAACGTGTGCGAGGACCCGAAAAGTCGATCGAATCGCCCACTCTCCGAATCGTCGGGATTGTCGTCACCGGTTGCGTAGTCGAATGTCAGTGCGACGCGCGGTTGCCAGGGATGACGCCAGGAATAACCCAGTTCGCCATGTGCTGCGAAAGCCCGGTGGTTTTCAAACTCGGTTTCGCCGAATTGAAACGCGAAGTTGAAGTCGTAGTCGAATCCGCTTTCACCGATGAGGCCATAACCGTGTAGGCCCAATGTGTGGAGTTCTCGATCAACCATATCCAGGCTCTTTCGATCTTCGTCGAGAATGAAGTAGTAGGGTTCCAGCGTGATGTGCGGTGACCAACCGCGCCAGTATCCATTGATACCGTATATCCACCGCTCTTCATCGCCTCGGTCAAACTGCCTCGGGCGTCGTTCTACCGGTTGAAATGCAAAGAAGTCGATTTCCCATAGCGACTGCTTGTCGCCGGCGCGGATGCGGAAACCTTCAAATGCGTTCGTTGTATTGCGAAATCCATTGCGCGAAAACAGGCGCCGATCGACGGCGTCGAAAGACATGCGGCCAACACGAAAACTCAATGGCTGATCATCGCCCAATGCGTTCTCAAAATACAATTCGGCGAATGCCTGTTGGATTTCGACATGGTTGACATCTGTTGGGGTCTCATCATCGCGACTTCCAAACAGACGGGAGTCTTGAAACTCAAATCCGAAACGAAGCGGGTCGAGTATGTCACGAATTCCTACATATGCCCGAGAGCGCAACATGAAAAGCTCATCGCTTTCGCGATCATTGGCAAAAAATTCATGGCGCAGTTCAAACCGAGACCGTTGCTCAATGCCGAATTCCAGCCACGATATCGCGTCATTGTCTGTGAATCGATCAAGGGTCTTGGCATAACTCGGGCGATCGGGGTGGCGGTTCGTTGATGGAGATTTGCTTTCGTAAAAGGGAATCGGTTCTGGGATGAAGGCATGGGATTGTTCTGGATCGCTCGATTCTTCAGCGAGCGCGAATGGTGCGATCAACATTGAAATCAATGCCACACGATGGATCTTCGCGATGGGGGATCGCGTGATCATTTATGTATGCTCGTACACGTGATTCGTTGGTGTTGCATCAATTTGAAATAGCGATCCGATAAACGGTTCCATGCGCACCGGCTTGATGAGCGTATCCATCGCCAGAAGTAACGAATAGTCGATTCCCATCGACCAGCAGGTTTTCGCTCTTCATTTTCGGGTTGTTAGTCAGTTGTGCGAGATCAACCCATGGTGCGGAGGTTTTGCCGTCGTAAACGATTGATCGATTCGGTTTGAACCGATAAATGCGCGAAGGCATTGCCGAAACAACGTACAAGTTTCCTTCGTCGTCGAAGTCCATGTCCGTGATGTTGGCTGACTTGCCCGACTTTGGATCGTACGGTTGAAAATTGGCAACCAATTCTCCGACGATGGGCGTCCTCGGATTGCCTTCACCATCGATCGGAATGCGGAAGATGACCGACGACGTGCGACACGCGATGTAAAGCCAATCGCCATGTTTCGCCAGCGCGCTGTGGCCGTAGTAATGCTGCACACCATGACCGCGTAGGACGACTTTGTCTCCCAGGATTCGTTCGCTCTCCGGCGGGCCGGCATGTGGATCGTTCTCCAGCGATTTGAGGTCGTAGCGGACGAGGCAGTTATTGTCTTTGGCAACAGCGTAAAGCCACCGTCCCACTGGGAGGCAATTGTCGGGGCCATTGAGCCATCCGTGCGGTGGATCGTTGACCGTCACATCATGGTGCGGATAGTTCCCACCGGAAGCGATGTCGTGACGTTCGACCTCGTGCCACTTGTTCGTGCGCAGATCATATCGAAACAACGCATCGGTCAGGTTCTTGCTGAACGATACAGCACCAGGTTTCAGAGATTGGTCGATACCGGAAAACGCGCAGACGTAAAAGCTGCGCGTCGGTTCGTGAAAGCGAAACGTGCAGTACGGTCGATCGGTCAGTCGGTCGGATTCCGGCGGGTCGGCTGATCGGTCCCACAATTCAAATGGTGGAGACGTTGGCAGGGCGAAGACGCGACCGTTGTTGCGAACGGAATCGCCCAATTCAGTTGCATCGACCGGTTCCGCGATATCAGGATCGACGACATAGATGGTTCCGGCTTGGTCGTTGACTTCTGCCGAAACGCCACCAGCCCCGCGAACCCGCCCGCGACAAAGCACATACAATGCGCCATCGACCATTGCCAACCCGCGCGGAAACGGTGCGATCGTCGTGATGCGACAAAGGTCTTCGACCGTCGGGCGATCGGAATCCGTGAGCGTGGAATGGACCCACGCGGTCGATCTTGAAGCGGAATCCGCGCAGCCCCCAACGATAGACAGCGCAAAACCTGCAACAATCATGTTTCGTCGCCAACTCACAATTGAGCTTTGCTCCTGCCGACACGAAAACGATAAACCCTAATGCCACGAGTAAATACGTCAACCGTTTGGGTCGCCCGTAAAAGTTGCGTTGAGGATAAAGTGGCTGATGCCAGTCAGAGCGACTTAGCTGACATGACTCTAGTACACCTTAGGTTCAAACCTAGCGACGCGCCGATGCCGTCATTCCCGCGCACGCGGGAATCCAGGCGCAAACAAATTCGATTCTGGTTAGTATTGGATCGCCTCACCGCCCAGAGATGACGAGAAAAATACTACGCTTGGATCAAAATCGCTATAGTTGCTTTGGAATGGCAGACTTCGCCAACACAATTCTCAGATGACGGATTCATGCAGGTTCAGGCATGTCCTGTCCCGCCGGGGGAGACTGCTCTGAAGACTTCCCATTGTCGTCAGCGGTCGGCTGCGCGAATTCCGCGTTGAACTTTTCGCGTGCGTGCTCGTCGTCGTACCGGATGGATGAGAATTGTCCCAGGTAGTCGTCGGGAAAGTCGGCTAGCCCGTCCACGCCGATCGCGCCCGGCCACCGACCCTTCGGCCAATAGAATGTTCGGAACAAACGATCCCAAATCGAAAGTATGGATCCAAAGTTGGCGCGTTGGCCGCGTTCTTCGGTGGAGTGATGCCACCAGTGAAGTTCAGCCGAGTTAAACAGCAGGTTGAAGCGCCCGACATGCGTTCGCAGATTGGCGTGGTGCCAGAATCCTTTGATAATGTCGCACGACGAATAGAAGATGATGACCGACTCGCTGATGCCCAGCAGTTGAAACGGCAGGAACAGGAGGCAGTTTTTGATGACGGCTTCGAGGATGTGAATGCGAAACACGCTCATCGCATCCATCTCAACGACGGTGTGATGCACGCGGTGAATTCGCCAGAGGAATTCGTTCACGTGATAAAGGCGGTGTAGCCAATAGCGCAAGAAGTCGTTGACCACAAAGAACAATGCGAACTGAGCAAACCAAGGCCATTCGCCCATGACCTCCGCCTTCCAGGGCACGCAGGTCACAAGGTAGACAGCCCCAATCTTCGTCAGCGCCGAAAGCACCGGTCCGTTGATGATCGTAGACGTGATGTCGGCAAGATACCCCCGCCGCGTCACTCCAGATTTATACTCAGTGCGAATCGGCGCCACCTGCTCAAGCAAGTGAAACACGACAATTCCCACGGCGAATACGGAAACCAAAATAAGCATCGGAATCTCACATATTCCAGCCAATCACTGGATTACCAATTAGACGAGACTTGATCGTTAATCGCTCATTGTTGTACAGGTTGGATTGTCTTGCAATTCATTTCGCTCGACGATTCGCAAACTATTCTCTAATCTCTGGAGTCTGATTGATGACTCTTGTTGTTTGCCCTGGAGACATGCCTTGCATCCATCCGTTCTGGTCGGTCTGACATTGATTCTTGTTGCTGGCGTGCTTGCTCAGTGGGTGGCTTGGCGGTTGGGTTTGCCTTCTATTCTCTTGCTCTTGGCGGCTGGTTTTGGGGTTGGGCCCTGGCTTGGATGGGTTGACCCGGATCGATTGTTTGGCGAGATGCTTCTGCCTGCCGTTTCGATGGCCGTGGGTTTGATCCTTTATGAAGGGGGGCTGACACTTCATCTTTCGGAACTAAAGAAGGTTGGCGGTGATCTTTGGCGCCTGATATTCATTGGTGGCGCGATCTCCTGGCTGGTAAGTTGCCTGGCCGCTCGATGGATGCTGGGGTTGAGCTGGCCGCTGGCGGCGCTTTTGGGGGCAGTGTTGATCGTCACCGGGCCGACGGTCATCGCGCCGCTGCTCCGACAGATGAGGCCAGCCGGTAGGATCGGGCCGCTACTCAAGTGGGAAGGTATCGTCATCGATCCGGTTGGCGCGGTGGCGGCGGTTTTGATCTATGAAGTCATCGCCACGACCGCAAGCCACGATGCAGCATCGGTGTTCTTCGAAGGTATCGTGCAAACGGTTTTCTATGGGGGCGGGTTGGGGGTGGTGTCGGCGCTTTTGCTGACGCTGGTCATGAGTCGATATTGGGTACCGGATTACTTGCAAAACCCGATGTCGCTGATGCTTGTGTTGGCGACGTTTACGCTTTCAAACCAGCTTCAGCACGAATCGGGCTTGCTAGCCGTTACGGTCATGGGTTTTGTCATGTCCAATCAGCGCAAGGTTGACGTTCGTCACATCCTTGCCTTCAAAGCCAATCTGCAAGTCCTATTGATCGCCGTCTTGTTCATCGTACTCGCGGCTCGACTTTCACCGGCAAATCTGCTGTCGCTGGGTTGGGGTGGACTTGCGTTCGTTGCCATCTTGATATTGCTGGGTCGGCCTCTTTCGGTTTTCGCTTCGACGATCGGATCGAAACTCCGGCGAAACGATATTGCGCTTCTGGCGTGGATGGCGCCGCGAGGGATTGTTGCGGCGGCGGTTTCGTCGGTGTTTGCGCTGCGATTGGAGGAGAACGGATACGAAGGGGCGGACGTCCTTGTTCCCGCAACTTTTGCGACGATTGTCGGAACGGTGGCGGTTTACGGACTGACCGCTCCCTTTGTCGCCAGACGGCTTGGGGTGGCCGACGCCGATCCGCAGGGCATGCTGATTGTCGGAGCCCACCCATTTGCCCGAAAACTTGCGGCGCTTCTTCAAGAGCGATCCTATCGCGTGCATTTGGTGGACAGCAATCACGCGAACATTTCCGCAGCCCGCATGGAGGGGTTGCAGACGTTCTACGGGAGTGCGATTTCCGAACAGACGGAAGTCGAACTCGACCTCGGCGGGATTGGCAAGCTATTGGCCATCACCCCAAACGATTCGATCAACATTCTCACCGTGCAGCACTTCTCGGAAGTTTTTGGAAAAGCCAATAGCTATCAGCTTGTCCCGCGCAAAGCGTTTTCCAAATCGCATTCGACTGAGCATCATCGTCATGGCCGCCTGCTGTTCGCCAAGGATGTGGACTTCGATCGACTGAGCATTTGCATACGTGAAGGTTTCGTTATCAAGGCAACCCCACTGTCGGATGAATTTGGCGTTGAAGAATTCAAGGAACGTTACGGCGACTCTTTCATTCCGATTCTTGCGATAACAGAGTCGAAGCGGATTCGATTGTTCACTGCCGACCGTCCGGTCGCGGCTGACGCCGGTGAGACACTGGTTGCATTGGTGGACAATCAGTCAATTGATGATAGCAATGCTACTTGATGAAAACGGTCGGGCGGTATCGGCGTTTAATCGACCAGCCCTAAGCCGCGACGGCGATTGATCGAAAGTTTGAGTACATCAGGGCGGCTGTAATGACCGGCTGGGTCGAAGTTTTGCCGTTCGCGGTGGACAGAATCCATCTCCAATTCTGCAACGATTAACGCCTCGCGCCCGACGACAGGTTCGACCAACCACGATCCATCCGGTGCTGCAATGCACGATCCTCCGTCAAAAAGCGTCTCGTCGGGTGCGGCAAGTTCTGCGCGGTCGGGCAAATCATCTGGGAGGTCTTTCGCGGTGAGCATCGCTGACGCTGAGATCACGTACGAACGCGATTCGAGGGCGATGAATCGTGTGATGTCTGAAGTCAGGCGAACCGACCCCGGCCAAATGGCGACGTGCAAGTTTTCGCCTTGCTCGTAAAGTGCTGTTCGGGCAAGCGGCATCCAGTTTTCCCAGCAATTCAGCGCACCGACTGTGAACGGACCGACGCGATGCGTGACCAGTCCCGCACCGTCACCGATACCCCACGACAATCGCTCTTCGTAAGTGGGCATGAGTTTGCGATGAATCGAAAGTATCTCGCCTCTGCTGCTGAGAAAGACGCGCGAGCAATATATCGTATGACCGCTTCGGTCTGTCGGGCGTTCGGCAATCCCGACGACGACTGCGATTTTGCTGCGGTTGGCCGCCTCCATAATGGGTCTCAGGTGACCCTCTTCGATGCAAACGGCTTGATCCAGGTAAAGCGCGTGCCAATGCTTTTGACCGTCATCGTCGAACTTTGCACCGCCAGTACAACCGAGCCAAAAAGGATATGCCGGGATCAACGACTCCCCAAACGCAACCAAAGCACAATCCTGCTTGGCCGCACTTTCGATTGATTCGACCACGCGCGCAACTGTCGCATCGCGATTCATAAATACCGGGGCAATTTGGGCGATGGCGACTTTCATTGTTTGTCCTGTTCTTTGTTGGTCTTGTCTTTGCCACCGTGGTCGTCAAACCATTTCAATACGTGGGCGACCTTGGCGATCAGGCGACTCGGACGTGAAGCGATGCTGTGCGACGCGCCGGGTACGCGGACCATCACCGTTTCCACTTTGCAAAGTTTAAGCGCTTGATAGTATTGCTCCGATTCGCTGATGGGTGTGCGGTAATCTTCTTCACCGGTCAGCAGCATCGTTGGCGTCTTGACGTTTCCGACGAGTGACAATGGCGAGCGACGCATGTATTCCTCGGGCGCGTTCCATGGGTAGTCGTCGAACCAATATTGATGAAAGAACGTGTAGAAGTCAGCCGTCAATGCAAAGCTTGCCCAGTTGATGACGGGCTTGGCGACGACGGCGGCTGCGAAACGATCGGTCTTGCCAATGATCCAACTGGTCAGCACACCGCCACCGCTGCCACCCGTCACAAACAGTCTATTGGCATCAACGTAGCCCTTCGCAATGACTGCGTCGACACCGGACATCAAATCGTCGTAGTCTTCGCTCGGATAGTTGTGGTGGATCAGGTTGCCGAATTTCGCACCATAGCTCGTGCTGCCGCGCGGGTTGGCGTACAGCACAACGTAGCCGGCGGCTGCATAGAGCTGAATTTCTGCTGCGAATCGACTCCCATAATCTGCAAATGGACCACCGTGGATTTCAAGAATGAGCGGGTACTTCTTATTGGAATCGAAGTTCGGTGGCTTGACGATCCACCCCTGAATCTTGCGTCCATCGAAACTGGATGAAAACCAGATTTCCTCGACATCCCCAAGCGATCGAAAACCAAACAGATCGGCATTGAGCTTCGTGAGACGGCGAGCTTCTTGCCCTCTTGTAAACGCCGCAACATCGGCAGGATGCTTTGGGGATGTATGTGTGAATGCGATTCGCCCATTGTCGGAAACTGAAAACGAACCGCCGGAATAAGGACGCCCCAACGACAACCCGCCGACGTTTCCCGTCAACGTTTCGATGTTTCCGTCGAGGCTGGCGTAGCCAATCTTCGTGTCGCCTTGATCTGAGTATTGAAAGTATACGCCTTTGCCGGCCTTATCCCATACGAGACTGGACGTACTGCGATCCAGTGAACCGCTGACAAGTCTGGCGTTGTTGCCATCGCGATTCATTACGTAGATCTTGCGCGTTTCATAACCTTGTCGCTCGTCGTCGAAACCGACGTAGGCGATAAGTTTTCCGTCAGGCGAAACTACCGGCGAATCGTCGGGGCCTTGTCGATCCGTGAGTGCATTGATTGCACCGGATTCGAGACTGACTTCGTAGACTTCGGAATTGAGCGTGTCGAATTCCCAGTTGTCGTGGCGGTTGGCAGAGAATATCAGCGAGCGGCCATCCGGCGTCCAAGCCGGTGAACCGTTGTGATTGAACTCGCCTGAAGTGACTTGCCAGGGTGTTCCGCCGTCGGCGGACAATACGAACAACTGCGCGAAACCATCCTCAAGATAACCGCGTCCGTCTGCGCGATAATGCAGCTTGCGTATGACCGTCGCCGGCTCGGCCCAGTCAGCCCCCTTGGGTTTCTTCGGCATCTTGGCGAACGGTTCAGCCGATTCCGGAACGAGCATCGAGAATGCGATGTGTTTACCATCGGGCGACCAGGTGAGTCCACGCGGGCTACGCGGAAGTTGGGTGAGTCGCGCTTCCTGCCCGGTCTCCAACCACCGAACGTAGACTTGCGACGATCCATCTTTGTTGGAAACGAACAGCAACCGTTTGCCATCAGGCGAAAAACGCGGCGCGTTTTGGCTCTGCTGGCTGGCGGTCAATGGGCGATGGTTACGACCGTCGAAGTCAATCGTCCAAAGCGTCGAGCGTTTGGCATCTTTCATGATGTCCATCGACGTCCGCACATAGACAATCGACTGACCGTCCGGTGAAATCTGCGGGTCGGCAGCAAATTCAAGTTCGAAAACGTCGAGGAGTTGTAGTGCCTTCTCGGTCGGCGAATTCGCGTCGGTTGTAACGCAGGCGAATCCAATGCAGGCAAACGCCACGATCAATGCAATTCGGTATTTCTTAATGACACTTCTCCCCGGAATGTTTGTGATGATTCATTGGGGTATTCTCGATAAATGGCGTCATCAACACAAGTGACGCAGACAGAAATCGACACCGGGCTGGAACTGATATTTCATTGATCGGCGCTTCCTGCGCTTACTGCTTTTTTCACACGCTGGTATGTACTAAGATGAACGCTTCGTAGTGATTTGAGGCATACCCACTTCAAGATGCGGGCCAACACATGAGCAAGCAACCCAGTCAGCCGCCAACGTTGAACCATCGCGCGTTGGAAGGATTCAAGGGGCGCATCAAGCGCGTATGGAAATCGCCGTTTTATGTCGCCGCCCTTGCGATCGTGGCGCTGTTCATGGTGCTCTTGCCTTTCGTGTATGTGGGCATCATCGGTGGCGTGAGTTACGCAACCTATTACCACGCAACACATGACTGGATGTCGATGTCAACGATGACCGGTGGTTCAGGTCGAGCGAGGTTAACCAAATATCTTCTACTGTACGTCATGCCCATCGTCGTGGGTGTCGTACTCATTGCGTTTATGATCAAACCCTTGTTTGCCAGGACCGGCCGCCGCGACAAGCGAATGTCGCTGGTGAGATCGAACGACCCGATCATCTTCGAATTTGTAGATCGCGTGTGTGCATCCGTCGGCGCGCCGAGGCCGAAACGAATTGACATCGATTGCCAGGTCAATGCCAGCGCGCGGTTCCGCCGCGATTGGCTCAGCATGCTACTTCCGGGCGATTTGGTTCTGACAATCGGTGCGCCGCTCTTGACTGGTTTGACGCTCAACGAATTCGCAGGTGTCTTGGCCCACGAGTTCGGGCACTTCGCTCAAGGGTTGGGGATGCGTCTATCCAGCGTCATCATGTCGGTGAACCATTGGTTTGTTCGGGTCGTGTATGAGCGTGACAACTGGGACGATTGGCTGATCGAGACGTCGAAGAACGACAACGGTTGGATATCGATCATCCTCATGCTGGCAAGGCTTTTCGTGTGGATCACCCGAAAAATACTGTGGCTGCTCATGATTGTCGGGCAGGCTGTCAGTTGTGCGCTCTTGCGGCAGATGGAATACGATGCCGACAAACATGAAATTCGACTCGTCGGTAGCGAAGTGTTCAAACAGACCAGCCACAGGTTGAACGAACTTAATGTCGCGGGGCAGGCGCTCTACTCTGAAATGGGCGAGCTTTGGAAAGATGGCAAACTGCCGGATAATTACCCGGTGGCCTTGGCTGCGAAGAGTCAGGACATTCCCGATGAAATGCGCGCTGCGTTGCGCGAACACAGCGACAAACAGAAAACCGGGTTGTTTCACACGCACCCATCCACGACCGCCCGAATACGAAAAGCCGACAAAGAAGCTGCAGAGCCTGTATTTGATGTCGATGCTCAGCCCAGCGAGTTGTTCAGCCAATTCGAGGGGTTGTGCAAAGCGGCAACGTTCGCCTATTACCAGGACCTCGTCGGGCCTTCGATCAAGCCATCCAATCTGATCCCGACGGAAGCGTTGATTGATCGGCGAAAGAAAGCGATCCGCGGCAAGAAGTCGTCGCAGCGCTATTATGGTGGGGCACTTTCGATTCTTCGTCCGTTGCGCATCGACCCGTTTTCAAAAACGCTCAAAGAGGGTAACGACGACAACGTAAAGCAGATCAAGCGGGCCCGAGCGGCGATGGCCCAGGGGATGCCGATGATCGCAAAGTTGTACGATTCCCACCGGGTTGCAGCCGAGGCGGTCGTTTCAACGAAAGCGCTGGAGACGCTCGCCAAACATGACCTGAAACTCAATCCGTCTGTGTTCGATCTCAAATCGAAGTCGATCAAAGACGTCGCCGGCGAAAGAGCGCAGGCACAATTGGTGTTACGCGATTCCGCACAGAAGATCGAAAAGATAGAAGCCGTCATCAAGCTTCGGTTGGAATCGGCGATCGGAATGATTTCCAGCCCGTCGGTGACCCAGCGCGTTAAGCAATGGAAGCGACTCGAAGCTCAAGCCCGATCGCTCGTGGAAACGTCGGCTGTTATCTATCGCACACGCTCCACCCTGGACAGAATCCGCGATGAGCAACTGACGCTTCGAGTGATGTTGAATGTCATCAGTGAAGATTCGCAGACTTGGGAAGAAGACTTGGCGTCACCTGCAACGCGAATCGCTGCGCGACAACACGCGGCGCTGTCCGATTTGATGGTCACATTGAGTGACAACAAATATCCTTTCACCCATGCCGACGGGCGGATCTCGCTGGCTGAATACGCCGTTGGCAAAGTACCGCCACGCGACCAGATCTATGCGATCAGCAGTGTGGCTGACATGGCCGTCGATAACCTTCAGTCGCTGTACATTCGCGTGATGGGTGAGTTGGCACAAATTGCAGAGGGGGTTGAATACGCGCTGGGTTTCGAGAAACCGGTTGAGGAAACACCTACGCAGCGAGAGGGCGCTTCAACTCCTACTGCGTAGGCATTCAAATGTTGGCGGGTTGAAGACCGTCTTGTCACAGTCCCCAATTGTTGCAGTCCCCAACTATCACGATCCCCAACTAGTCACGATTGGACGACCGTTTCTGCCGCATATTACTTTGGTTCTTTTCAATCGGCTGACGGCGACTTTGTAGCACCCGCCGTTCGTCTCGTCTGTCGCGTTGTATATCTCGCCGGTCATTGCGGTTGATCATGCTGCGATTGTCCCTGTGTCGATCATCGCGATCCCGTCTCGTGTTCCTGATTCGGCGATCGTTTCGGTTGCGGCGATTTCTTCGATATTCGTCGCGGTCTCGGTATCGCGGTTTCGGTCGGTGATATTGCCCGTGCCGATCTCTCAGGCGAATCGGTGCGCTGCGATAGGGGCGCGGATTAAGGCGAGCGGCACGGTTCATACGCCAATGACGTCCGTCCCAGTAGTGGCCGCAGTGTCGAGAATGACGATGCCCATCAATGAAGATCACGCGGTCGTCCACATAGTGGTGGTCGAGGCAGTTGCGGGAACAGACATGTCCAGGCGAAACCTGTTCATAAACGGTCACGTCTCGACGCCGGCTGCAACCGCTCAACACCAGCCCCAACCCGATCGTGGGAAGAAGTACGCACAATAGTCTGGACCGATTCATAAAATGATTCCTCCTCCAATCGACAAGTGACGATCGAATTCGACAATCTCACTCGCCGCATGAATCTCAAGCAATTCTGACGGCAAAACGACAGCGTACCGCAGCGTGCAAGTTGCGACAAGTAAATCGGGAATTCGGAAGGCGACGAGTTCTAAGATAGAACTGCTGATACACCGTCTTTGAAAATTGATGAAGGATGATCGCGATGCCCCACGTCGCACTGGTACCGTTTACAGGTTTGCGCGTTCGCGAAGAATCGATGCGCGAACTGGGTATGTCGCTGCCGGGTCTCGGCACACGTGCTGCAGAGATCGCCCAGCTTCCCGCGCTAGGTTTGCTTACGCTTGCCGGTTTGACGCCCGAACACTGGACGCAGTCGTATCATGAATCGGATGGCGATCATGCAGCGCATGCGGAAGCCATCATCGAAGCCAAGCCGACCGTTGCAATGTTCTCAGCGCTGACGGCTTCCATCGGCGAGGCGTACGCGGTTGCAGATCGCGTTCGACAAACCGGCATACCAGTCGTCATCGGGGGGTTGCACGCGACGACATGTTCCAAAGAAGCAGGGCAGCATTTCGACGCAGTCGTCATTGGTGAAGGCGAACCGGTTTGGATTGAAGTTCTGGATGATGCGGCCAATGGTTGCCTCAAGCCAGCATACCGTCCAAGTCGCCCGTTCGATCTAGCGTTGTCGCCGATGCCAAGATTCGATTTGCTGCCAGCCGGGTCGCGCCCAAGGATGACGGTTCAAACGCAGCGCGGTTGTCCATTTGCCTGCGATTTCTGCGGGGCAAGCCGGTTGCTGGGACCGTTTCGACAAAAGCCAATCGAACGAATCGATCGCGAACTCGCAGCGATCCGACGAACCAACGGTTCGCGTCTCATCGAGTTGGCCGACGACAACACCTTCGCCGGTGGCGGCGATCACGCTGCGTTGCTCGATGCATTCGATCGCAACAATGTCAAGTATTTCACCGAAGCCGACTGGCGCATCGGTCAGAATCCACAACTGCTAAAGCGATTGGCCGCGTCGGGATGCGTGCAGGTACTTGTCGGTATCGAATCGCTCGTTCACGTTCATGGTGGAATGGGTGCGAAAGCTTCGCAGGTAGCGCAAATGATGGATGCGGTTGCAGGAATTCAAGCGCACGGGATCGTAGTCATCGGTTGCTTCATCGTCGGAAGCGATGGCGAAACGCGAGCGTCGATTGATGCGATGGCTGATTTTTTGATTGCCTCCGATCTTGCGGAAATCCAGTTAACGCTGTTGACGCCGTTTCCCGGTACGGTGTTGTACGCTCGGTTGAAGACGCAGGGCCGGTTACTTGCAGATCGCGATTGGTCACACTACACCCTGTTCGACGTAACCTATCAGCCGGATCGCATGAGCGTCTCCGAATTGGAAGAATCCTTTCGATCTTTGCTTACCGACGTCTTCAGCAAAGACCAAGTTGCTCGACGCCAACACCGGAAGCGAGAGATATGGAAAACAAACCGCAAAAGGTGACGGTTGCAACCATCGGTCGCTTCTTGTTCGGCAATCGACAGGCGATCTGTGACATTGCTCGTTGTAAGCGCGGGTTGCTCATTGGGTTTTTATTGACCTTGTCGGCAGGATTCGCTCGCGAGTACGACGCCGAATATCTCATCGCTGAGCCTTGGCACATTTTGATATCTGCCGAGGCGTCGCTGCTCGCATCTTTCGTTCTGTTCGTCCTGCTGTTCGCCATTGCCAAACGTCGCAAGGCGAAAACAGACTGGTTCTTCAAGACATACCTCCGTTTCCTCACATTGTTTTGGATGACAGCACCGCTTGCGTGGATTTATGCCATTCCGGTCGAGCGATTCCTCGAACCGCTGGATGCGATCGTTGCGAATCTGTGGTTCCTGAAGATTGTTTCATTCTGGCGGGTCGTTCTGATGATACGCATCGTTATGGTGTTCTTTGGGGGAAGCCTATTTGCGTCGGCAATTGCAGTCATTTTCTTCGCTGACCTCACCATGCAGATTGCTTTGGGGTTCGCGCCATTTCCTATTTTGCACATCATGGGCGGAGTCCACCTGTCCGATCGAGCGGAAGTCATGAACCGTGCTGTGATAGACCTGGCGTTCTTCGGAACGATGACTATGCCCATTTGGTTCGTGGCTGTAATCATTGTATTGCTGCGCCGATCGCCCGAATGGAAGACCATCGAATCCATGCCGGATACGAACATGTCGCGCGGGTTGAAACGGACGGCGATCACCAGCGTTTTGATTTGGATGGCGGTACTGCCATTCACGCAGGCTGAGCAGCACTGTCGATACCGCACCGACTCAATGATGGCGGCAGGAAAGATCGGCGACGGATTGGTATTCATGTCTAAGCATGAGCAGTCCGATTTTCCGCCACTATGGGAGCCGCTACCGCGACCAGACTTCCGCGAATACAAGCCGGATCTAACCGACATCATGTTGACGATGGATGAAACCAACGTCGCTACGTGGGTCAAAAATATCTACAAGCAGAAGTTTGAAAACTACATCGGAATCGGAAGAAGCCCGTACACCGTTTGGCGATGGAATCGAAGCAAGGATGAGGTTGAAACCATCATCGACACATTGGAGCAGTTGGCAGACGGTCCGGACTACGCATCCAAAATTCTCACGGAAATGTCGCGACATATTGAATCGTGGGATGTCGGCTTGGTGGAACGCCTCGAGGACATGGCCGGACAAAAACGTTCGGATTAGTTGATGTCAGAAAGGTCAATTACTTTGACGGAATTGGGTCGTTCTGGATGTATGCAGACCGCGCCATCCCTTCTTTCATCTCGAAGACGACGTACTGCTTCTTGATCCTAAACAGAAAGCCTGAAAAATAAGGTTCGTCATTTCGCAGGAAGTACGCATGCCTTCCCGCATGGTTTTCGGGTGATAAGTCGGGCGGGCCGAGCAGTTCCCTCAGTTGCTCGGGCGACATCTCCATCCAGACTTGGTTTTCGATCAGGTCGTTCACCATCTTCATGCGCACCGTCCGATCACCATCGATGACCTTTGCATTTTTCCACGAGTCGGAATCGAACTCCGGACCCTGCAATGCAAAGATCGCTTCCTCGTAAAGCCGGTTGGCGGACACGCGCATGCCGACGGCGATTTCCGGATTGGCGATCAAAAATAGCGAAAGGCAATACGACGAAAGCAGGATGATTGCGTTTCTAAAGACGTTCGCGTCGCGACCGGGTGCGACGCCAAAATTGTCCGATAAGTCCAATCCGGTATCGCCGCATTCCGGACAGCGAGTTGGCGATTGTCGAAGATCATAGCCGCACTTCGGGCACAGTCCACTGGTGATACGCTTAAGCATTCGGCGGCGATACCGATCTCTTAACAGTGATTTGAGCGTGATGAGCGTCAACGCGATCGCCATGCCCACCGCCACCAACGTCCGAACATTGGTATTGCGAAAGTAGCTTGTACCCGATGCGTAGATCCAATACGCGACAACCAACGAAAGCAACGGCATTCCTATCAGGACCAGCACGCGATTCTTGATTTGCTTGCGCAATCCGCGATTGAATTGCGAGTGATCGGGTTTGGGTTGCGGTTTGTCGGCTTCGGTTTCCACAAACCAAGTGTACAACAACGCCAAGTGGCGCAAAAGCATTGTACTCAAGAGAAGGTGGCTACCTTGTTGGAATCGATGGGTCAGGGGCTTGTTTGGGTTTCCGGGCGGGCAAACAACGATCGATGGCTGACACCTGTCTTGGATAGCTTCAATCGGATATCAATTTCGCAAGAATCGGAATTTTCATCTGCCGGGCATTCGATCGTGCCTGTTCCTTTGACTCCACCCGTCAGAAAGGAATTCAATTCGAGTGGCTGCGCCTCGCCTGGAGCGGGCACTTGAGCCCTGCCTTGTCGGATCAATTCTCTTACGCTGTGTGTCGCGAATCGCGCGGTGGTTTGCAAACGTTGACGGCGGATCTGTTGATGAATCGCCGCAGAATGGTACGTCAAACCCGCAACGACGCCTGCAATCAGCGACATGACAGCCAGCACAATGATCAATGTCAATGCAGGTTTTCTTGTTTTGTTGGTCACGGTTGGCTCTCCGATGTGGTGAGCGATTCCGTTTTGGCCAACGGATCGCCAATGTGAATTGCCGTGGCCATCTCAGCGACTTTGACGATGCGCTTCTGCAATTCAATTTCATATTCCAAACGCAACCAGACCACCGGTGCGGCGTTTTCGATCGTCTCGATTGATGGTTCAACCGTAGCGCGGATGAAGGTCCATTGGAAGTCGCCAACCGACTGAGCGGAACGAACTACAGTCTTGTCTTGAACGGTGTAAACGGACAGTTCTTTGTCGTCGCTTCCAACGAAGGTGAGTCGCGTTTGGTCGGCATCGAGTGTGACTGATTGGGCGGTGGCTGCGTCGTTGCGCATCTGATTGACCATTCGAACAACCTTTTCCGTGTTGGTCACACGATAGGTCGCCTCACGCTGCACACGCAGTACCCGGCTGACGAGCATGACGGACACCGTGGTGACCACAATGACCATGGGGACCAATGCGAGCATGGTTACCAAAGCAAGCGATTTGTGCCTGTTGATTGGTTGAATCATTTTTCGATTCCGCTCGGCAGGTAGCATCGAACCGATTCAGTGATCGACTTGCCACGTCGATTCTTGGCTCGGGCAGTGACAATGACCAGATCGAATCCTTCCCATTGCCCTTTGCCCGGTTCGGCGCTTGTCGAAAGTGAGATGTTGTCTGCTATGACGCCTTCGGGCGGAAGTGAGTCGATTATGGCGCCTGCAATGTATCGTTCCATCTGTGCTTCTGCCGCCCAGGAAGCGGCCAATCGATGGTGGTAATGGCCCTGCACTTTCGCAAACTGCAATGTCGCCGACATCGCCAGCGCCACAAGGACGGTCAATATTGCGATCGCCGCAGCGCCTTCGATGAGAAATGAACCACGTCTTTTTCGGTGTCTAAGATTCTGCATTTCTTAGAATCCTGTCGAATTCATGGTGGCGTCGATCAACAGCAATAATGGTTGAAACATTGAAAACACCAGCATTCCGATCAGCGTCGCGAGCAGCAACGTACTGATCGGCCATGTCAGATTGCTGATCAGCAACCACCAGCGCGAGATGATGCTTCCGTAGTAGTCGGACGCAAACGCCAGCGCCGAGGAAAAATCGCGACGACGAGTACCGGTTGACAACACGATGGCTGCGATGCCTCCGATGCCCGATGCCTTAGTCGCCTTGCGGACATCGACTCCGTTGGAAAGTTCGATGGACAAGCGCCGAAGTTTCTGACGAAGTTGCCAGTTAATATCGAGGTCTGCCGCGATGGC
The DNA here is from genome assembly GCA_028285105.1 of Alphaproteobacteria bacterium. Classification (GTDB taxonomy): domain Bacteria; phylum Planctomycetota; class Phycisphaerae; order UBA1845; family UBA1845; genus UBA1845. The sequence continues at coordinate 79,302 of JANQQE010000024.1, read as the reverse complement.
GACGGTTTCGTGCAGATTCATGCCGCTGTCGACACAGAACTTCATCGCACCAAACGCGGCGGACATGCCCTGGGCGTGTTCCATCGTCGATAGGCCCGGAGTGTGCCAGCGCATCCAGTCTATCTTTCGGGAAATGAAATTTGGTACCGGTGTGCTGCGCGGAATGATTCGCAGGAGAAATGAAACTGGGATGAAGATCAGGAGGGCGACAAGCAATGCCACCAACAGCATGTGCAGGAATCTCAGATTCTGAAACGACCACGCCGAAAATTCGACCTGGAAATCTCTGAATATCTCTTCAAACTTGGGAACGATTATGACCGAAACCATAAACATGATCGATGTCGCAAACGCGATCACGCCCAATGCATATGGGAGTGGCGAACCCATGCGCATCTGGCGGAGTCTCGCCTGATCGTGAACGAGGCGCTCGGCTTGCTGCACTGCCGCGGGCAACTGTCCCGATCGTTCACCGGCATCGACGAGGCTGATTAAGAGCCCCGGACACTCCGGAAATGCCGAACGCATTGCATCGGAGAGTTTGCGCCCCGCAGCGATCAGCTTGCTCATTCCAACGAGTCGCCTCCGCGGTCGCGGAGGCTCCGAAAGCGCAGCAATTGCCAGCCCGGTGGATAGCGAAATGTGCTGACGCACGGTTGCCGAAAGCTGTGCGACAACCAGTTGAATCGCCGATTGCCGACGAATAGGAGCAGTGGCCAGCACGAATGCCAGATAGGGAACGCCGACGACTGTCAACGCGATCAGCAGCGCGACGGCGAAAACTCTGATGATTTCCATGACATCATTCATGGGCGTATTGCCTTTCCGATTACCCGCCACTCATCGACTGAATCAAACTGATCAACGGCAGCATGGACGCGAACGCGCCAAGCCCCATCGTCACTCCGACGAACACAATCATCAGCGGGAACAGCACCACGCGAATCATCGATTGACTGTGGATGGCCCGATCTTCATACGCCGACGCCAGCGAACCAAGGCTTTGCGGCAATGCACCGCGCGACTTCGCCGACTGCACGCAATATCCGAATAGCGGCGGAATCAACCGTGTCGATTGACAGGCTTCGTAGATCGATTGTCCCTGCTCAGCCACTTCGGAAAGATCCGTTGCTTCACGAATGAGTTTTCTGCATCCGGTTGCAGACGCACCCAACTTCAGCGCTTCAGGTAGCGGAATCTTCGACGCCACCGCCGACGCCACCGAACGCATGAACCTTGCGAGCAGCGACGCCAGATACACGCGCCTGAGCATCGGCAGCCACAAGATCACACCATCGCGAACCTCGCGACCGCCAGCCGAATAGCGAAGTAGGTGCCAACCCAACGCAAACAATGCGAATGAGACGAGCAGCACGGTGATAAGCGTTGGGTAGTATTCGCCGATCTGTAAAAGCACCTGCGTTAACACCGGCAGCGCCGTATCAAATTCTTCAAAGATTTCACCCAGCGGCGGGACGACCACGAGGAAGAATATCGAAATGACCGCCAACCCGACGGCAAGAACCAGTAGCGGATAGCTCACTGATTCCCAGATGATGCGGCGGGTGTTTTTCGCCAACCTCAAGTGTTGGTTGAGTTGAAACAGTGTTGACGCCAGGTCACCGGTTTTGACTCCGGCTTGGACGACCTGGCTGTAGAGAACGGGAAGATGCTGTTCGTTTCGCTCAAGTGCCTGCTCGACCGTTGCTCCGGAGCGAAGGTCGTCCACCAGCGCCCCGACAAACCGGCGAAGCCGCGGCGATTCCAAATCTTTCGCCATTTGAGCAAGCCCCTGGTCAAGGGCGATGCCGGCGTCGGCCATCGATGCGAGCTGCTCGTTGAAAAAGATCAGATCGTTGTTGGATATCCGGGTTGGCGGCGGAGGCGGTTCGTCGGCAGGGTGCAATTCGCGAACGTCGAGCGTCATGTTCCTGAGCGAGCCCAACGCCTGCTCGTGGTCGCGGGCTTCGAGCTTACCGGTGATTGCCGTTCCGGATTGGGTCACGCATTCGTATTCAAACCATGGCATGTCTGATTCCGTGTTTGAGTTCTGTGAACAAAATCGTTCGGCGCGCTACCGTTCCGTTGTGGTTTCTGCGCCCAGGATTCTTTGTGTTTCCTCTAATGTTGTCTGGCCGTCGCTGACAAGTTGCTCGGCGCTTCGGCGAAGCGTCGGGTTGTCTTGATTGATGATCGATCGCAGGCGTTCGGTGGGGACGTTTTCGATGATAGCCTGTCGAAGCGATTCGTCCATGACAGCCGCCTGACCGCACGCGATGCGTTGTCGATAACCGGTGGCCAGGCAGTGATCGCAACCTTCACCTTTACACTTATTGCAAACCTTGCGCAGCAGGCGTTGCGAGTTAATCAATCGCAACGTGCACGTTAGTTGATACGGGGCGATGCCCATCTCGATAAGCCGCGCGATGGTTTCAGCCGGATCGCCGCTGTGCAGCGTACTTAGGACGAGGTGTCCTGTCAGGGCGGCTTCGATGACGATGTGAGCCGATTCGGCATCGCGAATCTCCCCAACGAACAACACTTCAACGTCCTGTCGCAAAAGTGACCGCATGGCTCGGGCGTAGTTCAACTCGCCGAACGGTTGCACCTGAATCTGCGTCAAACCGTCGATGCGCTGCTCGACCGGATCTTCCAAACTGACGACGCTGCGCCCGGGTGTGGTTTCGAGCATGTGTCGGGCGATGGCGTAGAGCGTCGTACTCTTGCCAGCGCCCGATGGTCCGGTGACGAGAATCAGTCCGCTGGTCTGCTCGGAAGCGCTTCTTAGAGATTGGGTCACGCCGCTGCTCAACCCGAGTTGAGCGATCGAACGCGGCAGACCATCATCGCAAAATAATCGAAGCACCGCCCGTTCACCGTGGATCGTCGGAAACACCGCTAACCGAACGTCGCGGTCGATTCCGCCAGCCATCGAAATCGTAAACGAACCTTCTTGCGGGATGTCGGTGCGGTAGGTCAGCAGTTCGCCCATCACTTTTAGGCGGGCCAATACATTTTCGGCGAACGATACGGGGACACGGTCGATCGTGTTCAACACACCATCGAGTCGGAGGCGAACGGTCAATCCATCGCCACCCGGTTCCAGATGCAAATCGCTTGCCGCCGCGTCGATCGCCCGTCCGATAAGGTCGTCGACCAATGCCACCGCATCGGGAAGCACTGAATCGGGACGGACGCGGTTGGTTGAATTCGAATCTGGAGAACGCATTTCACCTGCCCCTCAATCGATAACTATCCACAGGGAATAACTACGTCAGTACCACGGGAAGGTAGCAACCGCGATTAGAAAATGACGCCCAGAAAATAATGCGTTGAACTGTCAATCGTAAACAGACTATGCCAAACAGGGCAAAAGAGGGAAGCCTGCCATTTTCCGGAAAAATTATGGCGCATCATGCCCCGGGTCTTACGCGTCTTGGAGTGGACGTTGATGGGGTCGGTCTGGCGTGGGCTGACCGATGACTACAGGTGGATGATTTGGCCCGAATGAACGGGAATTTAGAAAGCAAAGGAATTCGTGATGAAGTCTATGGGATCAATCAAGAATCTGCTGTGTTCATTGTTGGCTGTTTCGGTCCTGTTAGCCGCCGGCTGCACTGCAACGCCTGTGGATAACGGCGGTGGAAACGGCGGCGGTAATGGCGGTGGAAACGGTGACGGTGACGGAGGCGGGAATGGCGACGGTGGTGGTGATGGGGGAGGAAACGGTGGCGGTGGGGACAATGGCGGCGGCGGTGATAATGGCGGAGGCGATAACGGCGGGGGAGACAACGGTGGAGACGACGGCGGCACCAATGACGACGATCCGATCGTCGCACTCATCCTCACCGGCCAGAATACCAATCATTCATCCTTCGACGATGTCGTCGGTGTCGATGGCGAAAACGTGCTGAGCAGCACCGCACTGGAATACGGAAATGCATCGGGAGTGCTTCGCGGCCAAGATGCGGTGGTCAGTTCCAATGGCGTGTTGTTCATCGCCAGCGAATCGAACGACACCATCGCGATTTACGACTCGTTCCTTGCCGCATCGGGAACCCGTCAGCCGGACCGCATCGTCACCGGTGAAGCGACGCAGATCGACGCTCCGATCAGTGTGGCAATCGATCAGGTCAACGACGTACTCTACGTCATCGGGAAGTTCGACGAATTCGTCTATGTGTTTGAGGACGTGTCGTTGGATACGTTTGACGGCGAAGTCGAACCGGATCGCATGTTCACGCGTAACACCGGAACGTTCTCGCCCGATCAGGTGTACTACGCAGATGGAACGGTGTACGTCGCCGACGATGAAGTCATCTATATGTTCGACGATGACGGAACGCTCGACGGGGAGGTTCAGCCGGATCGTCAATTTACGAGCGGTTTGTTCGGGTCCAACACCCGCTTCAACATCAGCGTGGACGTGCGCGGTCGTTTGATTCTCACCGATCGGGGAAGCGAAGTGTTCATCTACAACGACGCCTCGCAGATCGATGGCAGCCCCGCACCTGATTTGACCATCACCATCGAGGATGCAGGCGGACTTCACGCAGCATCGATCGATTCGTTCGACACGCTGTATGCGATGGACCTGTTCGACGATGCGATCTACGTATTCGACGATGTCGAAGGAATGATCGAACTGGGCGACGGTTCGTATGAACAAGATCGGATCATCAAGGGACCGAATTTCGACTCCGCCGATCGCATGTTCCTGTTCGAACGTCTGCCATAGGTCGAGACGTGCCATAGGTCGAGACATCGGGGAGATCGACCGTGGTAAATGAGAAGGGCGCGACTCGTGGGGGAGTCGCGCCCTTTCCTCGTTTGAATTCGGACGCACAAGGCCAATGCCAATGGGTGAACCTAAAGCGGGCCACTGAATCCGCTGGTGAAAAGTTGGAAATCGATCAGATCAGTGTCGCAGTCCTTGTCGATGTCGCCAAGTGGGCGGCCTTCATCGTCGACAGCCAAACCGGCTGGCGTGTTGTTGCAGACATCGTGGATGTCGGCAATCCCGTCGCTGTCAGTATCGGGCCCGCCACATTCAAGCTCTGGCGCGCAGGCAACATCAGCACAGTCCGTGTCTGCATCGCAGTTGTTGTCGATCAGGTCGTCGCAAACTTCGACTGCACCCGGAAAAATCGTCGGTTCGAAATCGTTGCAGTCGGGGGTCGTTCCACCAGGACAAGAGGGGCAACCAAATTCGCCAAAACCGTCCGTATCAACATCGATGCATTCGTCCAGCAGACATGCTGCGCTGCCTTCGAGCGAAGTCGAGCATTGCGGGCACACGATGCATTCGATCTGACCGAAATCGTCTTGAAATGTGTCGGCGGGGCAATCCAGGCAATCGTCTGCACCCGAGTTGGGTTGAATTCTCCCCGGTGGGCACGCGGTGCAGTTTGCTTGTCCCGGATTGCTCGAGAAAAACCCGGGCGAACAATCGTTGCAGGAGTTTGAACCGGGAACCGGTTGGGCCGTACCGGCGTCGCAAGCGTCGCAGGAGCTTTGACCGGGATTCGCAGCAAAACTTCCGGGGGCGCAAAGTTGGCAGGACGTTGAACCTGGCGATGCTGCAAAACGTCCTTCACTGCAAAGGTTGCAGAATGGTTGTCCGGGAGATGCAGTGAAAGATCCCGGTGCGCAAGGGATGCACTGTTCTGCTCCCGGAGTCGGGCTGAATCTTCCCGGAGGGCACGGATTGCAACTGGTTTCGCCGCTGTCGGGTTGAAAGAAACCGGGAGCGCAATCGGTACACGGTTGCAGACCCGTCGCGCTGAAGGTTCCAGGTTCGCATAGGAATTGGCCATGAGCTGGTACCGCAGCCAACCCCATCAAACCCGCCATCAACACCGCCATAGAGCATTTGAATCTGCCCAAAAAAACCATCGCTTCATCCTCCGAATTCATTCATGATTGCCATCACACCGCCAGCCGATCGATTCCCCAGCGACCGTAACGGGATCGACTGAGCATCTTAATGGGGATCGTGTCGCATCCGCAACTTGCGATGTAGCCGTAGAGGTTCAATCGACGATCGACGGTAATCTAATCGGACCCAGATTCGGCGCAAAACGTTTGCGAATCATTTGGCGCGTTGGAGTAGTTTATTTGGTCATCGGTCAGTGCAAGTATTCTGAACAGTGGGGGGCGCATGCGATTCTTATATTTGATTGCGATTTCGGCGATGTCAGTCGCGGCTGTTCGTGGTGACGGGCTTAAGACAGTTGCCGCCGAGACAATTTCGATTTCGTTTGAAATTGAAAACGGCTGGGTGTTCGACGGACGGATCGAATTGCCCGATGCATCGGTGCGAAAACCATGGGCGGTGATGCTGCTCGGCGGGGGGCTGGGCACGGCGATCGATTGGGACGTGCCGGGCATCATGACGCTCGACGGCAATCCAACACGCGATGCCGATACGATTGCCAATGCATTGCTGAAGCGCGGGTACGTGGTGATGCGCTGGCATGCCATTCACCGCGACGACAAACTCTTCGCGGGTGACGGGTTCATGATGGAAACCGTCAAACCGGCCCAAACAGTTGAGCAGGCCCGCAAAGCGATGGCTGCCTTCCGCGCGAAAAAGGTCGTCCCCGACGATCACATCTTCTTACTCGGCCACAGCCTCGGTGCAGCCCGAGCTGCCGATCTCATCGACCAACACAAAGACGCCCCCGGAATTGTCATGCTCGCCGGCGCATCGCTCATCCCAACCGATCTGGAAACCGTCAAGAAAATCGCATCGGAATCGACGGAAAATAAATCGAAGGAACCACACGAAAGCGTCGTTCGCGCACTCGCCGAAAACCGCAAGAAGTGGATCAAACCGATAAGCGAAACGAAAACAAGACTAGGCACCCGTTGGCCGGTCGAGGTATTGATCGAAAACAAAACGCCAACGCTCCTGATGGTCGGCTCAGATGACGAACGCTGGTTAGTCGAAAGCTACGCCGTCACTGACACCTTGCGACAAGCCAACCATCCCGATTACACTTGGAAAGTCGTCGAAGGCGCAGGCCACCAACTAGGCCCGGAAGAAGTAGCCGAAGTGACCTATCAGGACCACGGCGTAATCGCAAATTCCAAAGTAGGCCCGATCAATGAAGCCGTCGTAAATGAAGTAGTCAACTGGATCGAATCCCGTAGGGTGCGGCTCGCCGCACCTGTTAATCCATAAGAACCGAACAAGCATGAACAACCACCACAAAATCAATTACGTCGAATACCCATCGAGCAACATCGAAGCCACCAAAGCATTCTTCACCACAGCGTTCGGCTGGTCGTTCACCGACTACGGACCAGACTACACCGCGTTCGCCGACGAAGGCCTCGACGGCGGATTCTTCAAATCCGACAAGTCGGCATCAACGGAATCCGGCAGCGCCTTGATAGTCTTCTACAGCAGCGCCCTCGAAGAAACCCAATCCAAAATCGAATCAGCCGGCGGAAAGATCATCAAACCTATCTTCAGCTTCCCGGGCGGCAGACGCTTCCACTTCACCGAACCCAGCGGCAACGAGTTCGCTGTGTGGTCGGATGTCGATGCGTGATCGAATTCGTATTACGCCGTTTCGCGATCAAGCCATTTGTCGAACAGTTGCGGCGGGTTGGCGGCTAACTTGTCGAGCGCTTCTGTGGGTGTGCTCCCTGTGAGGACGAGGGCGCGGTGTTCGGGGCGGAGGAATGCTTCGGCGGCTGCGTGATCCAGAAACGATAGGAATCCGTCGAAGAATCCATCGTGGTTGACGAGGGCTGTCGGATTGGCGTGCAAACCGAGTTGCGTCCACGTCAGGATTTCGCACAGTTCGTCCAGCGTACCGAATCCGCCGGGCAGGGCGATGAAGGCGTCGGCGCGGTTGGCCATCTCCATCTTGCGTTCATGCATCGAACCGACGGCGATCAACTCAGTGATGGTCGTGTGGGCCAGTTCTTTCTCAGCCAGCATGTGCGGAATTACGCCGACAACTTCGCCACCGGCGCTCATCGTTGCGTCGGCGACGGCACCCATCAGTCCGACGTTGCCGCCGCCATAGATCAGCCGCAGGTTGCGGGCTGCGAGTTCGCGTCCCAACGCGCGAGCTACTTCGACATAACCGGGATGTTTACCGGGACTCGATCCGCAAAACACGCAAACTGATTTCATGTCCGATCTCCGTTCGATGTGATGACGCATGCATTGTGCCGAAAACTTTGACCGATGCCACGTTAAGATTCGAGCTTCGATCTTAACAGTTCGATCATCGCGGTGTGGCCCGACTTTTCGGCATAATTGAGAGCGGTGTGTCCGTTCTCGTTTTTCAATTTCACATCCGCGCCGGCGGCTAGGAGCATTTCACCGAGTTTGAGGTCACCGTGAAATGCCGCAAATCGCAGTGCACCGCCCTTACCGTCCGGTGCATTGGCCAGTGCCGGATCGCTCGCGAGTAGTTTTTCGACGGTGTCATATCGCTTCAACTCGACGGCATCGAGAATATCGACGCGCTCCTGCTCGAACAGAAATGCGATGACTTCCGGCTGCTTGCCGCCGTCCGCCCAGCCGATCGCGGTCGATTCCCATTTGTCGTCGCGGATGGTCGGGTCGGCACCCTGGTCGAGCAAATACTCGATGATTTCGAGATGGCCTTGGTAGGCGGCTTCGTGAATCGCAGGTATGCCGCCGCGGGGTCGGCCATTGACGTTCACGCCATGTGCAACGAGAAGCTTTGCAACGTCGAGATGCCCGCCCATGCATGCGAAGACCAGCGCCTGCTGAAGCGTTACTTCGGGATGGGAGGCGGTGCTTTCGGCGAACTTCATCTGACCGGGATTGGGAAATGTACACGCTCTTGAAACCATGCCCGCTTTCGGATCGAGGAATCGGCGGACCAACTCGACATCACCCACGCCAGCCGCCGTCGGTAGGTTGTCGATTCGTGCACCGCATTCAGCTAGCGCCTTCGCAGCTGCGGGATACCGAAAACCGATCGCCGACATGATCGGCAGACCGTCGTCGTCGATCCCGTTGGGGTTTGCACCGGCATCGCAAAACGCGCGGACGAGTTGCGATTGCACACCGGCTTCGTGCGGGTGGGTGCTGGTGACGAGAGCCACCAATGGCGTCGATCCGCCGCCTCCGCCATAAAAGTCAGCCGTCGCATCCACCACCGCATCGCAACCGGCAGCGAACAGCGCCCGGGCAACTTCCACCGCATTGGGCGGAACGATCTGATGTTCATTCTCGACACCGTTGGCCGCGATGTAATGCGGCAGGTACGCCCGGTGATGACGCGGCGATCGCATGGTGGCGAGGTCCTTGTGCGCCGCGAGCAATTGCGTCAATGTCGAAACGTCGCCGCGAATGATTGCCCGTACCGCATCTTCAAAGATCGCAACCGGCCCGTCGGGTTCGGCATGAAGCGTATCGAGGTACGTCGTCATCTTCGGCCAACTTTCAAAACCGCTTTCCCGCGCGATGACGTGCTGCGCGTCGGCAAGCGATACGCCTTCGCGCACAACATCATGCCCGCCCTTGCCGTGAAACTTCGGATGATTCCAGGTGAATCGCGCCGCCTGCCCGCCATCGAGGCGCTTGACGGCTTTGACGAGTTCCTTGGCCAGCTTCTTTTTCTGATCGATGTTGGGCCGATCGGACTGAGGGTGAGAACCGAAACGCGCGGAATGATCTGGCGATGTGGACACAACGACCTCCTTCGTAAGCAAGAGCCCGGGTTCGCCAGCGGGACCGAAGTTGGTCGAAACAAGTTGACCGTCAAAAGAGTCGAGGTGGGCGCAGCCCTTCCCGCGAACCAGGAAGCGTCCTCTAACGCTATGTATATAGTTTATGAAACGCAGTTAGGTGTGTAAACGAAATTCGCAGACGTGACTGACGAATCACCGCCGAAGATTCGGATTGATGTTGAACACCTTCTCGCCGGCTGGCGGGCGGTATTGCGATGGGTCGTCTATGTTGAGCGTTAGCAGGGCGGCTTCTGACATTCTTTCTGGGGACCATGGCGGGTCGAAGACGAGATCGACCATTGCGCTTTCGACGCCTTCGACACCCTTCGCGGCATCTTGCACCTGCTGGACGATCAGGTCGGCGACGGGGCAGGCTGGTGCCGTTAGCGTCATCTGGATGGTGACGTTGTTGTCGTCGGTGATGTTCAACTCGTAAATCAGACCGAGGTCGTAGACGTTGACCGGGATTTCGGGGTCGTGGACTTTGCGCAGGGCTTTGACTATTGGTTTGTGTAGCGGGTGGTCTTTGCTTTGGTCGGTCATGGTAGCTTTGGCTTTCTTCAGTCCCCCACCCTTCAAGGACGGGGCACCCTGTTCGATTGATCTTTCTTATTCGGTGGTGACTGGTTCGTCCTCGTTGTCGATGGCGGCTTTTACTGTGTGCCAGGCTAGTGTGGCGCACTTGACCCTTGCGGGGTATTGGCAAACCCCGGAGAACACAGCCAACTTGCCCATGCCCGGACCGAGTTCGATACTGCTGCCTTCTTCCGTCAGCAGTTTGTGAAACTTTTCGAACAGTTCGGTTGCTTCGGCTTTGGTTTTGCCTTTTAAGGCTTCGGTCATCAGCGATGCCGATGCCGTCGAGATCGCACAGCCGGAGCCTTCAAACTTCACCGATTCGATTTTGTCGCCATTCATCTTCATCGACACGGAAATCTGATCGCCGCAGAGCGGGTTGTAACCCTGCGCAGAACCGTCAGGCGCTTCGACCTTGCCGCGGTTGCGCGGACTTCGATTGTGGTCGAGGATGAGTTCCTGATATAGGTCGGATAATTCGCTCATGGGCTAACTGGGATTGCTATGCAAAGACCTTGATGGTTTTCTGAATCGCTTCAACGAGGCGATCGATGTCGGACTCGGTATTGTAGAAACACATCGACGCCCGCGCGGTGGCTGGCACGCCGAATCGCTGCATGGTCGGCTGGGCACAGTGATGACCGGTGCGGATGGCCACACCTTCCTGATCGAGCACGGTGCCGATGTCGTGCGGGTGAATGCCTTCCACCACGAACGAAATCACGCTGACTTTTTCCTTGGCCGTTCCGATCAAACGCACTTCTGGAATCTTCGTCAGTTGCGCCGTCGCGTATTCGAGCAGCTTTGCTTCGTATGCGGCGATGTTTGGCAAGCCGAGCGATTGCAGATATTCAATCGCAGCCCCCAGCCCGATCGCGCCTTCGATGTTGGGTGTACCGGCTTCGAATTTGTGGGGCAGGTCGTTGTAGATCGTCTGCTCGAACGTGACCGACTTGATCATCTCGCCGCCACCCTGATAGGGAGGCATCGATTCGAGCAGTGCTTCCTTGCCGTACAGCACGCCGATGCCCGAAGGGGCGTACATCTTATGCCCGCTAAATACGTAGAAGTCGCAATCGATCGCCCGGACATCGACGGGATGATGCTGCACCGATTGCGACCCATCGATCAGAACCGTCGCGCCAAACTCATGGGCCAACCGCGTGACTTCCGTGACCGGAATCACCGTGCCCAGCGCATTGGAACTGTGCAGCATCGCCACGATCCGAGTCTTTTCGGAAAGCAGTTTTTTGTATTCGTCGACAAGAATGTTCGCATCTTCATCGACAGGAACCACTTTCAAATGCGCCCCGGTCTGTTCGCATACAATCTGCCAGGGGACGATGTTGGCATGGTGTTCGAGGGTTGAAACGATGACTTCATCGCCTTCGTTCAAGTGCGTGCGGCCAAACGACTGGGCGACGAGGTTGATGCCTTCGGTCGCCCCGCGTACGAAAACGATTTCGGATTCCTTCGCCGTGTTGATTAACCGTGCGACACGTAGCCGCGCCTTCTCATAAGCCTCGGTCGTCTCCACGCTCAACCGATGCACACCACGGTGGATGTTGGCGTTCATCGACTCGTAGACATGTTTGACCGCGTCGATGACCGCCGTCGGTTTTTGCGTGGTAGCCGCGTTGTCGAGATAGACCAGCGGTTTACTGTTGACCGTCCGCGCAAGGATCGGAAAGTCACCTCGAATGCGATTCAAATCAAGCGGTGTGGCATCGGGTTGGTTGACGGTTTGACTTGGGTTCACCGTGAACACACTTTCAAATTTGCAAACAACGACCGGTGTCGCGGGTTTAACTTTTTGGCAAACGCTCGAGTACGATCGCTTCCAACCGCTCGTGCAGTGGTTCGACGGTAATCTCGTTGAGCGTCTCATTAGCAAACGCATGGACCAGCAGGTTGCGGGCGGCTGTATCGCTCAGGCCGCGGGCTCTCAAGTAGAACACTGCCTCCTCATCAATCTGCCCGATCGTTGCACCGTGCGTGCATTTGACGTCGTCGGCAAAAATCTCGAGCTGCGGTTTGCTGTCCACAAGGGCTTTGTCGGAAAGCAGCAGGCTTTGATTGGTCTGCTTGGCGTCGGTCTTCTGGGCGTCGTCGTGGACGAAGATTCGTCCCGCGAACACGCCATGCGATGCACTGTCGTAGATGCCCTTGAAGTATTGCCAGCTTTCGCAGTGCGGGGCGACGTGCTCGATTCGCAGGTGGTTGTCGACCAACTGCTCATCACGCAGCATCGACAAACCATTAAACGTGCAGCAACCGCCTTCACCCTTAAGGTATGCTTCGACGTTGTTGCGCGTCAGCAAACCGTCGAAGCAAACGTTCGTCGATGTGCTGCGACTGTCGCGACCAAGCCATGCGCCGATGGTACCGAAGTGATACGCCTTGGGCGATTCCTGGACGATTTTGTGATGGAAAACATTTGCGCCATCGCCGCTGACAATTTCCGTCACCGAATTCGTCAGGCTGTTTGCTGATTCAAGTCCGACGAACGATTCAACGACCGTCACTTGTGCGTTTTCTTCCGCGACGATTAGCGTGCGCGGGTGGCTGACAGTGGGGCGATCGTTGGTTGTGGAAACGTAGACCACATGAATCGACGTTTTCTGGACCGCGTTCTTCGGCGCAAACACGTACGCTCCATCTTGAACGAATGCTGTATTAAGCAAGGCAAAAACATTGCCCTTTTGGGCCAGCACCTGACCGAGATACTGTTCGAGCTTTTTGGCGTCGCTTTCCATCGCGTCAGCCAACCGCGAAACCACAACACCTTCCGTCAATTCATTGGTCGATGACAGTTCTGTAGAGAATCGCCCGTCAACAAACACAAGCGTCGCTGCCACTTCGCCAATGCAAAATGGCGAGAGCGCGTTCTTTTCAATTGACTTGGCATCTTCAGAAGCAACCGTCCAATCGGTGGACGTCGCTTCTTTGATGTTGGTGAATCGCCAGTCTTCGTGCTTCGTCGTCGGGAAACCGGTTTCGACGAAGTTGGCCAGCGCGGCTTTACGCACTGGGTGAAACCACGATCGGGCGATGGCATCGTTTTTTTCGAATTGCTCGAACTGCGCAGCGAATTCGTCGACACAGTTTCGAGTCTGTGTGGCTGTACTCATGAAATTCACTCCTTTCAGGAGGCGGCTGCCGCGGTTTCAGGTGTTTCATTAACCCAGGCGTAACCCTTCGCCTCCAACTCCAGAGCGAGTTCCTTACCGCCCGATTTGGCGATGCGTCCGTCAAGAAGAACGTGAACAAAGTCAGGAACGATATATTCAAGAAGTCGCTGATAGTGCGTGACGACGATCATTCCGCGCTCAGGACCACGAAGACTGTTGACGCCGTGGGCGACTGTCTTGAGTGCGTCGATGTCCAGACCGGAATCCGTTTCGTCGAGGATCGCCAGCTTCGGATCGAGGACCGACATCTGGAAGATTTCGTTGCGTTTCTTTTCGCCACCGGAAAAGCCTTCGTTGACTGCACGGTTGAGCAGCTTGCTGTCGAGTTCGACGAGGGCGGCTTTCTCTTTGACGAGTTCGAGGAAGTCGACGGCATCGAGTTCGTCTTGACCGTTGTGCTTCCGCTTGGCGTTGACAGCCGCTTTGAGGAAGTAATTGGTGGTGACTCCGGGAATCTCGACCGGATATTGAAACGCCAGAAACACACCTTCGCAGGCGCGCTCGTCCGGTTCCATGTCGAGCAGGTCCTTACCATCGTAGATCACTTCGCCTTCAGTGATTTCATACGCCTCTTTGCCAGCCAGCACCTGGGCGAGCGTGCTCTTGCCGGACCCGTTCGGGCCCATGATCGAATGAACTTCACCGGCATTGACCGTTAAATTGATCCCGCGAAGGATTTCGTTGCCCTCAACATGGGCGTGCAAATTGCGAATTTCTAACAGCGCCATCTTTCAATTACTCCGAATATTCTTCCAAGACCTTGAAGTCAGCCGAGTGGCTGCATTATTTACAATTACGATCTAACCAACGCTACCTTCGAGACTGACCTCCAGCAGCTTCTGTGCTTCGACGGCAAACTCCATCGGGAGTTCGCGGAAGACCTCTTTGCAGAAACCATTCACGATCATCGACACGGCATCTTCGAGCTTGATCCCGCGCTGGTTGCAATAGAACAACTGGTCCTCGCCGATCTTCGACGTGGACGCTTCGTGTTCCATGTGGGCGCTGGTGTTCTTGACTTCGATGTAGGGGAACGTGTGCGCGCCGCAGGTTTCGCCAATCAGCATCGAATCGCACTGCGTGTAGTTGCGAGCGTTGGCCGCCCCCTTGTTGATTCGTACGCCGCCGCGGTAGGTGTTCTGACCTTTGCCTGCCGAAATGCCCTTCGAGATAATCGTACTCTTCGTGTTCTTTCCAATGTGGATCATCTTTGTGCCGGTGTCGGCTTGTTGACACAGGTTGGTCAATGCGACTGAGTAAAATTCGCCGACCGAGTTGTCGCCCTTGAGGATGACGCTCGGATACTTCCAAGTGATCGACGAACCGGTTTCGACTTGCGTCCACGAGATTCGCGAATTTTCCTCCGCGCAGATACCGCGTTTGGTGACGAAGTTGTAGATTCCACCCACACCGTTTTCGTCGCCCGGATACCAGTTTTGAATCGTCGAATACTTGATCGTAGCGTCCTTGTGGGCGACGAGTTCGACGACGGCTGCGTGCAGTTGGTTTTCGTCACGCATTGGTGCAGTACAGCCCTCAAGATAACTCACATGCGCGCCTTCATCGGCGATGATGAGCGTGCGTTCGAACTGACCGGTTGATTGTGCATTGATTCTAAAGTACGTGGACAGTTCCATCGGGCAGCGAACGCCCTTGGGCACGTACACGAACGACCCGTCGCTGAAGACGGCTGAGTTGAGCGTTGCGAAAAAGTTGTCGGTGTATGGCACCACCGTACCGAGATACTTCTTGATGAGTTCCGGATGCTCGTGAACCGCTTCGGAGAAGGAACAGAAGATGATCCCCAATTCACCAAGTTTTTCCTTGTACGTCGTGGCGACGGAAACGCTGTCGAACACCGCATCGACAGCCACGCCAGCCAGCGCCGCACGCTCTGCCAATGGGATGCCTAGCTTCTCATACGTTTCCAACAGTTTCGGATCGACCTCGTCAAGACTCTTGGGCCGATCCTCATCTTTGATCGGCGACGAGTAGTAGACGATGTCTTGGTAGTTGATCGGTGGGTACTTGATGTTCGCCCAAGTCGGCTCGGTCATGGACTGCCAATGACGAAACGCCTTCAGGCGCCATTCGAGCATGAATTCCGGCTCGCGCTTCTTTGCCGAAATGAAGCGTATGGTGTCTTCGTTGAGTCCGGGAGGCGCTGAGTCGGCTTCGATATCGGTCACGAAACCGTACTTGTATTCCTGCTTTTCCCACTCTTCCAATGTTGTGCTAGATGCGTCAGGCATCGAGTCTCATCCTGTGTTGTGTGTTCGATTAACGTCTCGTTCGCAACCGCCCAGTCGGCTGATTGCCTTCGTCTAGTTGGCTTTGCCTCTAACGAGCGAGACTGCTGCGCCAACGTTAAGGTTTACGTGGTTAAAAGCAATGTCATGCACCGTCACCTGGCGGAGCAATTCGCATATACCGTCATGAATCTGGCGAATGGGCGCTTTGATTTCGCAAACGTTCTTGATCCTGCATTGTTCCGTCTCGCTTGCTTCATTTTCGCAGCAACATAGTGCCAATTGCGTTGGCCCCTCAATGGCTTCAAGCAGCGCCAACACGGTGATTTCCTTGGGCGAAAGCGCCAGGCTGTATCCGCCTTGCGAACCACGGCACGACTTGACCAAGCCCCGATGGGTGAGACTGTTGAGGATGTTGGTCATCATGCGGGGCGGCACGCTGAGTCGGTCGGCGAGCATCCGGATACTAAGTGAGCAGTCCTCGCCACGGGCCATCTCAGCCAGTGCGAGGAGTGCGTAATCAGACTTTCGACTCAATGACAGCAAATCGGAATACTCGAAACGTACCTAGACACCCAACAGGTCCGTGTGGCGGTGTCTACCTCCGCCGTCTCCAAAAATCGGACCGTATTCAAAACCGAACTCAAAAATCCGGCCCCCTTATTGGAGCGCCGGGTCAGCTTCCAGAACTTCCCGCAATTTTCCAAGGGCGATCTCCTGAATCTGGCGGGCGCGCTCTTTGCTCAAACCGATCGCATCACCGATCTGGCCAAGCGTCAAACCTTTTTGCCCATCCAGCGGGAAGCGCCACCATAGAATCATTGCTTCGCGCGGGGTTAGCTCACCGAGGTTTTGGTCGAGTGCGCGGTGCAAACGATCGGCGTACAATTTCGACCACTTATCCTCGTTCTCGAAGTTTTCCATCCACGCTTCGTGTTCAACCGGGAAACGCGATTTGTAGCGGTTCGTCTTTTTCCAAAGATGGATCAGCGCGCGAGTGATTGCGTTACACGCATACGTACTGAAACGGAACCCGCTCCAGGGGTTGTAACCATCGACGGCGCGGAGCAGGGCGTACAATGACTCGCTACGCTGCTCGTCCCATTCGACATTGCTCGCACGAAACTGACTCATCATCGTGTACGTCAGTCCCACGTTCTGCTCAACGATGTGGCTGCGGATGATGCCCCAGCGCTCGATCCACTGGTCGCGCTCGGCGTCGGCTTTCTTCGATTTTCGCGTCGCGCGATACGCACAAACATGCATCGCGATGAAGAGCGCCGTCTCACCGGGTTTACCGTCCTCCGGGCGATCGCTCAGAATCCAATCGACGACATCGAGCGCTTTTTGCTCCGAACTCGCCAGTGCCAGTCGGCGGTCCGGGATAAAACGCATCTGCTGCGGATCGACGGTCGAAGTGGATGGCTTCCTGCCTTTCGCTTGGCCGTTGCCGTTCCGCTTAACGCCAATACCACGCCCGGCGATGCGTTCGTTCTGCTTAACTCTAGGTGCTACCATAACTTACACCTCTCTTCCGGTTGGGACATCGTGTCACCCAAGCAATCACGGCAAGGGGCTCCGCAACCGCCGATAAACATATATCACCAATTTGGTGATATTTCAAGCCAATCGGGCAAAACCGATCATTTCACACATACTGATACGGCCGTGTTACAAGCCATTGCCAAACAGCTTCGAGAACTCAAGGCAGTCTTGAAAACCCGAAACATCTCGGCATGCGCATCGCTTCGGGAACCGACATCTTGTCAAAGTCCGCCGACCGCAATTCGCAAGATCCTCTATGAGTGAATACGAGCGCCGGTGCCGGTGGGTTTCAAAGTCGGTCGGTATTTCAGAAGTTTTGACAATTGGGCGCGACCGAATCGGTCAGGTGCGAAGACTTGTCGGGAAATGTCGTTCGTGCGGATCAAAATCGTTGAGCGGCTGGCGCGTTGTCTACGACTTCTTTTGAACCCTCGCCCAAGTGTCACGGAGTGTCACTGTTCGGTTGAAAACGGGCTGGGCGTCGGTTGCATCGGCGTCCACACAGAAGTACCCGGTGCGTTCAAACTGGACGCGCTGGATGCCATCTGCAAAGTTGCTCGCGTTGGCGGCAATTTTCCACGACGGTTCAAGTTTGCAGGAAGGCAATGTCGTCAGTGACGTCTTGCTCAACGCATCAAGCCATGTCTTACCTTCTGGCACTTTGTCTGGATTCTCTTCCGAGAACAGTCTGTCATAGAGTCTGACTTCGGCGTTTGCCGCGTGCTCAGCCGACACCCAATGAATCGTACCCTTCACCTTGCGCCCATCGGGTGAATCGCCGCCGCGCGTCGCCGGATCGTATTTGCAACGCAGCTCGACAACTTCGCCGGCATCGTTCTTGATCATGTCCGTACAGGTCACGAAGTACGCATAGCGCAACCGCACTTCACGTCCTGGCGCAAGGCGGAAAAACTTCCTCGGTGCGTCTTCGAGAAAGTCGCTCTTCTCAATATACAACTCGCGTGAAAACGGAATCTTGCGGCTACCTGCCGATGCGTCTTCCGGGTTGTTGACCGCATCGAGTTCTTCCGTTTGCCCTTCAGGGAAATTCTCAATCACCACTTTCAAGGGATCGAGAACGCACATGACTCGTGGTGCACGCTTGTTCAAATCTTCGCGGATACAATTCTCTAATACGGCAATGTCAATGCGGCTATTCATCTTGGCTACACCGATGCGTTCGCAAAACGTGCGAATCGATTCAGGCGTATAGCCACGACGTTTGTAACCGCGCAGTGTCGGCATGCGTGGATCGTCCCAACCGTGGACGTGTTTGTCGCGCACCAGTTCCAGCAGTTTCCGTTTGCTCATCACCGTGTAGCCAAGGTTTAAACGTGCAAACTCGATCTGCTGCGAATGGAAGACGCCAAGTTTTTCGAGAAACCAATCGTAAAGCGGCCGGTGGTTCTCAAATTCCAGGGTACAGATGGAGTGCGTGACCTTCTCGATGGAGTCTTCGAGCCCATGCGCCCAATCGTACATGGGATAAATGCACCACTTGTCGCCGGTGCGATGATGGCTGGCTTGCAAGATGCGGTACATCACCGGGTCACGCATGTTCAAATTCGGACTGGTGTTGTCGATCTTGGCGCGGAGCGTTTTCGACCCGTCGGGAAATTCGCCTGCCCGCATCCTTTTGAACAGTTCCAGATTCTCATCGATGCTGCGGTTGCGAAAGGGGCTATTCTTACCGGGTGACGTCAAAGTACCGCGATACTCGCGCGTTTCCTCAGAAGTCAAGTCGCACACAAATGCAAGGCCGTTCTTAATCAGCGTGACCGCATGCTCGTAGAACTGATCGAAGTAGTCCGACGCGAACAGCACCTTGCCATCAAGGTCGTATCCAAGCCAACGAATATCGTTCTCAATCGCCTCGACGTACTCGTCCTCTTCCTTGATCGGGTTGGTGTCGTCGAAGCGAAGGTTGAACGAACCGTCGTACTTCTCAGCCAGTCCGAAATTCAGGCAAATCGATTTCGCATGACCGATGTGCAGGTATCCATTGGGCTCCGGGGGAAACCGAGTCTGCACCCGCCCGTCCCATTTGCCAGACGCAAGGTCGTTTTCAATGATCTGCTCGATGAAATTCAGAGCTGGTTTTTCTGCGGTTTCGGTCATTACTCGCTCGATTACGGCCGCGAAAGCGGCTCTCGGTTTCGTTGAAAGGGCGAATGATAACTAGGTTGCACATTGCCCACAATGCGACTCAATCAGAGGCCCAAATGGCTCAGAGCAGAAAGGATACCGGTGCTTGCAAATCGCTGGGATCGTCCCATATCCATCGGGGACCGAACGTCCAGATTCAAAACCGGGTACCCACCAACGTTCGGCCAAAATGACTCGATTCATGCCGGTTTTTTGAGAACGCGGTATCAAATTGCATCCGTCAAGGTTGAAGTTCGCCCGCAACTTGGCCTTTGGTGGCTTGTATCGGGGGTGGACAGACGTCTATACTATATGGGGTTTGAAAATGCAGGCTGGGGAACGGCGATCAAACTCGGGGCAACCAAGGCAATCGCAAAATAATATGCAAAGTAGCTGGTCAACGAGGGCAACTTGCTTTTTGGCGTTGCACGCTTGACTGAAGGGGAAAGTCCAAGAGGAGGACGAACGTGATGCATTTCAATCGAAGGGGAATGGTCGGTCGTGGCACCATCATGCTCTTGATGGCATTTGCCTGCGTTTCAACGCTAGGCGTGCCCAGAACGCAAGCAACAGAATCGGTGGCCAGACGATGGAATGAGGCATTGCTCGACGCGATCCGCCGGGACTTCGCCCGTCCCACGGTACATGCGCGAAATCTCTGGCACACGTCCATCGCAATGTACGACGCATGGGCTGTGTACAGTGACGAGGCGTTCCCCTACCTGACCAACGAATATCACACTGCAGTGGATGTTCAGAGCGCACGTGAAGCCGCAATCAGTTATGCGATGTACGACCTTTTAACCTGGCGATTTGCGAATTCGCCCGGCGCGATTGACAGCCTTGCGTCGTTCGACGCGCTAATGAACGATCTGGGATATGATCCCAATATAAACATTACGTCAAACGGCATAAACGCGCCAGAGGCCGTTGGGAAGCGTATCGCGCGAAACGTCCAAATCTTAGGCGAGAACGACAATTCAAACGAAGTAGGTGATTACGCCAACCTGCATTATGTTCCAGTAAATGCCCCATTGGTTCCGCCGCTCCCTGGGAATCCGGACATCACAGATCCGAATCGGTGGCAACCGTTGGCACTTCAGTTCTTCATTGATCAAAGTGGTAACCCGATTCCATTCGGTTACCCTGAAGCGCTCAGTCCCGAATGGGGACAAGTTACCGCGTTCGCATTGAAAGCTGATGACCTCACGATCTACCAGCGCGATGGGTTTGATTACTGGGTCTATCACGATCCGGGCCCGCCGCCGTTGATCGGAACCGCCACCGAAGACTTGTACAAATCAGGGTTCGAGCAGGTCGCTGAATGGTCGGGACTGTTGGATCCGACCGACGGTTCCATGATCGATATTTCCCCCGCATCTCGCGGAAACAGCACTTTGGGAACCAACGATGGAACCGGTCATTTATTGAATCCGGCAACTGGCTTGCCATACACGCCACAGATTGTTCCCGCTGGCGATTACTATCGCGTCCTGGCTGAATTCTGGGCAGATGGGCCCGATTCGGAAACGCCGCCCGGTCACTGGTTTACCATCGCGAATTACGTTTCCGACCATCCGCAGTTTGAAAAGCGATTTGAGGGCGAAGGGCCGATTCTTGGTGACCTTGAATGGGACGTTAAACTTTTTCTGGCCCTTTCGTCGACTGTGCATGATGTTGCGGTTTCGGCATGGGGTGTGAAGGGCTGGTACGACTATGTTCGTCCCGTTTCAGCAATCCGTTACATGGCCGATCAGGGACAGTGTACCGATTCTCTTGCAGCTTCGTTTCATCCGCAGGGAATCAATCTGGATGCCGGCGTGATCGAACTGGTGACGCAAGACACAACCACGGTTGGCGAACGTCACGAACATCTTGCCGGAAACGAAGGCAAGATCGCATTGAATGCTTGGCGCGGTCCCGATTTTATTGCAGACCCACTGACCGATATAGCCGGCGTGGGTTGGATTCTTGCCGAGAATTGGTGGCCCTACCAGCGACCGAGTTTCGTCAGCCCGCCGTTCCCGGGATACGTTTCTGGTCATAGCACGTTCAGCCGGGCCGCCGCCGAAATGATGACCCGCATCACCGGTTCGGAGTTTTTTCCGGGAGGAATGGGCGAGTTCTTCTGTCAGCAGAATGAATTCCTGGTCTTTGAAGAGGGCCCCAGTCAGGATATCACCCTTCAATGGGCCACTTACTATGATGCTTCCGACGAGACAAGCCTCTCGCGCATCTATGGCGGTATCCATCCGACCGCCGACGATATTCCCGGGCGTCTGATGGGCTCGGAGATGGGTGCGGACAGTTTCGAGTTGGCCGCCGATTATTTTGACGGAACCGCATATCGCTACTTCAACGATTGTTTCACGGGGCCCGATTCGATTGCTTCGGTTCCGTGCAGACGAGCGGACAAAGATGGCGACGATGATGTTGACCTTGAAGACTATGCCGCATTAATGCAGGCAACAGACTAGTTCAACGTCGCCCAATTTTCAAGGTAAACACGATTGCCCGGCAGGTCGTTGACCCGCCGGGTTTTTTGTTTGCTTGCAGTTGACGTCTTCGGCGACCTGTTCGTCCATGCCGGTAACGATTGCCATTCCGTCGCAGGCACGGGGTCGTCACATTCCTTCATGCTATCGGACGCTGACCAAATGGAACGCGCTCGCTCTCACTTGACCTCCAATTGAATTCCGTCACCCAATCGTAGACTTCACCGCGATGACGCCAGGGGAACGTTTCAGCCAGAATTACCTTGGTTCGGCGATGATTACACATCGTTTGCAGTCCTAAATGACTACGTGGAGTCGGCTATGTTCAGATTTAAGTTCGCTTTGGTCGTGCCGTTCGTTTTGACACTGGTGCTGTTCGCCGCCTGCAACGGCACTGGTGCGAACGGTAACGATCCAAACATTTTATTCTCGACCCTGCTCGACGATGCAGACAATGATGGTATCGCCGACGAGCAGGACGGATGCCCGGACGACGCCGACAAAACCGAGCCCGGACAGTGCGGATGCGGTGAGTCCGACGCTGACTCAGATCAGGACGGCGTTGCCGACTGCAACGACGAATGCCCGAATAACGAATTGAAAACCGAAGCCGGGGATTGTGGATGCTCCGAAGCTGAGGACGACACCGACGAGGATGGTACGCCGGACTGTGTCGATGAGTGTCCGAACAATGCAGACAAGACCGAAGCTGGCGATTGCGGATGCACGGCAGCCGACACCGATTCGGATGAAGATGGTACGGCTGACTGTGTGGACGGCTGCCCTGACGATGCGGGCAAAACCAGTCCTGGCGTGTGCGGTTGCGGTGAAAGCGATGCAGATTCAGATGAAGACGGTACGCCCGATTGCAATGACGGTTGCCCAAGCGACGAGCTCAAGACTTCGCCGGGTGACTGCGGTTGCGGATTTGGCGATACGAATTTAATAGAAGGCGGGGCATCGATTACATTCGTCGTCGATTTCAACGATCCGGATGCAGAGTTCACGGAGTACTACGAAGACATCGAGCGAAACCTCTTGCAGGCATCCAACGACTGGGCTGCACTCTTGTCGGCACCCAGTCCGGTGAGTATCGAAATCCAGTTGTCGTTTATTAACCACGAGGTCGCAGCCGCAACTGCCGCGAGCATGACGTCGGTGTTCGTTCGCGACAATGGTGACTTTCTCGTCTTCGAGCAGGGCGTTGCAGCCGAGATTCGCACCGGCATCGATCCCAACGGAGACACGCCCGATGCACAGGTGAACCTCGACATCGACACGATGGTCAATCATTACTGGTTCGATCCGGACCCAGCCGCCCGCACCGAGCCAATACCGGACTGCGAGTTTGTCGGTGGGCAATTCACCTGCTTTTTGGATGCGTATTCGATCCTCGCCCACGAAATGGGGCATGCCTTTGCGTACAACGGGCTGCGCGATGCCGACACCGGCGAAATCGGTGAATTCGGTTCGACGTTTGACGATCAGATCAACGTGATCGATGGCTCGATGTTTTTCGTGGGTGCGGAAGCGGTGGCTGTCAACGGTTCAAACGTACCGCTCGCCGACCCCGCGCACCTGAACCTCGCAACGCTGATGAATCCGATCATCGACTTTGGCGTGCGCAATTCGATCTCGGATATCGATACAGCGATCCTCGACGATGTAGGAATTCCAATGGCCACCCAATCCAACGAATGCGCGCCGTCAACGCCGTCGGTGCGAAGCGTTCACCCAATGATCCTCGGTCCGAAACCCGAACCCCGCGGATGCTGGAACAAGAATTGCCCGCACACACTCAAAGCCAAGCTGCGTTCAACGAATTGACAATCGGATGTGCGGCGCATGAACTGGTGGCCCACCTATTTTAAGGGTGGGGGACTGACTCAAAAAAATTAATCAAAAAAAGCGGGCCCCCAGACCAAAAAGTCAGGGAGCCCGCTCTCTTGTTCATGTTTGCGCGATTGCATCGACTACTGGCGAGTAGCCGTCCAGTTCGCAATCGGATTGGGCGATCTCGAATCGAAGTATTGACCGCTGGCTTGTCCGGTTTGTGCATTGACGGTGCCGACATACGACCCTTGAGCGAATCCTGGAATGACGACATCGGCATTGTCGTTGAAGGTGATGTCGCCCGCGACGTTTAACCCGCCCGTTAACGTGAACGTTCCAGTGTTCCAAGTGCTGGTTCCCGAGAATGATCCATCGTCCGCTACCGTAAAGGTGAACGTGTGCTGGGCGGCTGGATCGGTGATGCCACCGGTGTAAGTTCCCGAGAACGCGGTGCCTTGTTGACCACCACCGCCATTGTTTCCGCCGTCGTTGCCACCATTGGAAGTTGGCGGAAGCTCGAATCCTTGAATGGAGTTGTCTTCAAACAGTCCAATCATTTCGCTCAGGTATTTTGCGTGGACGCCGAAGTTGTTGTTCGCGGCGGCTGTTCGGTCTTGCGTTAGGTTGCCTTGCGCATCGACCGTGACAATGATCGTGACCGTTCCGGCGTTGTGGACTGCCGCCACCTTGCCGCAACGAACCAGCGCCGATCCGCTCGTTCCCGGTGTGGTTGGGATCTGATGTTGAATCACGTCGATGTTGTCGGTTTCCACCACCTGCTGCGTATCGTGATTGCGAAACGCCGAAATCTGACCATTCAACGATGTTGCCTGCGGAACCGTCTCGCCTGGGGTGATTTCAAAGAGTTCCTGCACGTCGCCCGGGAAGCCTGAAAGCAGCAGTTCGTCGCCCAAATCCAAATCGGCGAGTTCGGCATCGCTGGCAATGGACAACGTACTCGGTAGCAACTCCTGCGTGGTGAACAGTCCGATGTCCGGCGAAGCGACGGGATTGCCCGTGTAATCCGGGTGCGTCAGCGCCCGAAGCAACGTAACCACTTCGCCCGTTCCCGACTGAACTGCGACCACTTCTTCGATTTGCAAGCCGCCGACCTCGTTGAAAAATTCCGTCACGTGTGCATTGGTGGCCAGCAATCGATCACCAATCGCAAACGCGGTCCCCAGTGTCAAGAATTGGACATCGTTTTCGCCTGGACCGACGCGGACACTGAAGACGACTGCATACGCCGCATCGGTGAGTTTGGCGAAGGTTTCCGAATTCGACGGGCAGTTGCTCGACAAGTTCGGGACGCTCGTACAGCCAGCCACCATCGCCGCCAACATGAGTGCCACCTTCTTGATTCCAACGTTCTTAAGTGAAACGCCTGTATGCATCGAATGAGTCTCCATCAGTTCTAAACCTAAAAGCATGTTTCCCCAAAAACTGCCATCCGCATGCATTTTGGGAAGCCGAAATCGATCCGTGAAATTTATCCATTCTGGGCCCATTACGCCACATCGCGCATTTGGGCACTGGCCCGACATCGATGCTGCCATTGCCTTCCACCGCTTCATTGCGCGCCTCACGCTGGTTTCTGAAAAGATTTGTCGTCAAACTGATTGGTATTCGGACAGCCCGACGCTTGCCCGGTCGAATTCGCGGCTTGCGGTGGTATAATTCGCGGCGGAACCTGCCTCTTTTGCAAAGGAAATGCGTCATGAGCCTGTCACCGATCACTCGAGCCCTTCCGCGTAGCCTGGCCAGTCTTCAGGACGAACTCACCCAGATGCTCGGTCGCATGTGGCACACCGGCATTTCAACCGCACCGCTCGACGGTCAGAATTGGGCCCCGGCGATCGACGTCTACGGGGAAGCCACCGGCTACGTCCTGACGGCTGAGGTGCCGGGGTTGAAGGTCGAAGACATCGAAGTCACCCACGAAGACGGCGAACTCGTCATCCGAGGGCAGAAGGCAGCCGACTTCGACGAAGAAGGCGGCCGCGAATACCTAAAAGCCGAACGCCGCTTCGGCAGTTTCGCAAGACGAATCGAGCTACCCGAACCCATCACAGTATCAGCAATAACAGCCACCTGCCGAGCCGGCCTGCTGACGGTACACCTGCCAAAGAAAGAACCGGCCAAACGCGAAAGCGTAACGATTCAGGTGTTGGATGATTGAATGTAGGGTCCGCTGTGCGGTCCGAGTATTCTATCATTTGCCGTTAAGAGCATTAAGAATTGCAACCAAGTAAACGCGTTGTCATGGAGAACAATGATCTGGGTACATGAGTCGTTTGAGAAACTGTACCGTAGAAAAGACCTGTAGCGATGTGCCATTCGGACTGATTGGTCTTTGCGTTTAAGCATACGGCGGTCCGCACAGCGGACCCTACATGTCTAACTTCATGCTCGTCCGCATCTCTTGATTCACTTTTTCTTGCGTCGTCTGCGTCGAGCGGCGCGCTGTCGGGCCAGTTCTCTCATGTCGGTGGCGACGTCGGTTTCGTCTACGATTTCTTTACCGAGCAGCGTTTCCAGCAGATCCTCCATTGTTACGATGCCCGCTACGCCCCCGAATTCGTCCACGACGAGAATGATGTGCTGTCGTTTCTCGATCAGCGTTTCCAAGGCGTCTGCGACCTTGGTCGTTTTCGGAAAAATTGGTATGGGTTTGGCGATCTCCTTCAGCCGCTTGTGACCTTCGTTGTTGAGGTGGGCGGTGCGAATGGCGAAGCGGGGAACATATCCGGTGACCTGCTCCGAATCGGCTGCGAAAACTGGAATTCGGGCGAAACGAATGGGGTCGTGCTGTGTGATCGCCTCCTCTACCGTCAAGTTTTCAGGTAGTGAGAACACCACCGTTCGTGGCGTGAGCACGTCGGACAATTGGATCGTCGACAAGGCGATCAGGTTGGAAGCGATGCGGTATTCGCGCTCCTGAATCGCACCGCTCGACTCTCCCAAGCGAAGAGTTGCCAGTATTTCCGCTCGGCTGAGGCGCTCCTCCCGATGCTTTGAAGCGATGGCCCGGTTCATCCATTCCAGCACGATGATCAGCGGTAGGCAGATTACAATCATGACGCGGATCATCATCGCAGCCGAGGCAGACAGCGCCTTCGCATGCACAGCCCCCAGCGTCTTGGGGATGATCTCACTGACCACCAGCACCAGAATGGTCATGATCGCGCTGGCGATTCCGACGGCTTTGTTGCCAAAAACCACCGCCGCCTGCGCCCCGACGCCGATGGCTCCAGCGGTATGTGCGACGGTGTTCATTGTCAGGATCGCAGCAAGCGGTCGGTCGATATTTTTTTTCATGTCGCGCAGCGCTTCGCCGGCTCGCGACCCTTTCTCCACCATCAGTTCAACGTGACTGCGCGGTAGGCTCAGCAAGCAAGCCTCCAGGAGAGAACAAAGAAACGACACCGCAATGGTGCCAAAACCAAGGGTTAGAAGAAGCGTCATCGATTATGCTCCGGAGTGTTAGTTCGCGCTGAGTGGTACTCACAGGGGGGCCGAGGCGACTATCGCGACCATCCGATAGGGGGGCATTCGTATCCCGGCCACCTGAATATTTTTCGCTTAAGAGATGGCCCAACTGATTGGCCTAGTTGATCAGTATCCATCTTTTCAGGAAGTTCATATACACTACTTAAAACGTCGCCAGCATGTCCTATCCTGCCAACCACGCACGTTGACTTACTTTCGTCTATTGCAAACTCAACAATCACTGGGAAGTAATAGTTGACTAACGCGGCCTTGCTCGAAACATCTAACACTTCGCCTCTTGCAAAGTCTTTATTAAGCGGCTTAATTGACGATGCTCCAACTATCCAACGTCCCAAGAGCCTGCCTGTGCATGCCAAGTTCCTTTCCAAAAAACGTGAGAGTCATCTAACTTCACAGTATCCCTCGTATCTGTCCTTGCGTGGCATACCTAAGAAATCGTTTAGCCATCGTTGTTATTTCTTCTTGTAGGCAATCTCGTCCGACTTCAGATTGCATCGAACGTGTGAGACGATAAACCTTGGGCAAGACAGCTTGTTGATAAATTGTGCCATGCTCGGGTCCTGTGGTTTTGTTCCGCTCCTATTGCGACCGTGCTGCTCGATCTGGTTGCAGTAACTCAGCTAGCGGTACTTCCATTTCTACTTGGCCGGCTTCTATTACTGCGGTTTGTTTTTGCAGTTGCAGGCGGACCAGTTTGGCTGAACGCTCGAATTTTTTGACGTAGATGGTGTCGCCGGAGCGTAGTGTGCCCAGCCAGTTGTGCCATTCTTCTTTGGCTTGGCGGGCTTCTTCCATTCGTTTGGCTTCGTTTTGATAGTGGATGCGTTGCTGTTCGGCGTCGAGCATGGTTTTGTTGGCTTCGATGCGGGCGCGTTCGGCTTGGCGACGGGAATCGACCGTGGCTTCGATCGCTTTCTTGAACGCGCGGTGGCGGCCACTAAGGTAAGACTTGGCCTTTTTGACGAGTCGCTTCGACATGCCCAATCGCGAGGCGATGATGATGGCGTTGCTGTTGCCCGGTTCGCCGATGCGGAGGCGGTAGGTTGGCTCTAACGTCTGCACATCGAATTCGACCGAGGCGTTGTCCACGCGGTTGGACGAAAACGCGACGGCTTTCAACGCGGAAAGGTGCGTGTTGAGTACCGCGTGACACTTAATGCGACTCAACTCGTCGATGATCGCCTGGCCGATCGCCGCGCCTTCGTCCGGGTCGGTACCCGCACCGAGTTCGTCGAGCAGCACCAGCGACTGGGCGTTGATCTGATTGAGCATCCGCAGCATGTTCGACAGATGCGAACTGAACGTGCTGAGCGATTGCTCGATGCTTTGTTCGTCACCGACATCGATATGAATCTGACGATAGACGGGAATGCTCGAACCCTTGCCGGCTGGTATCGGGATGCCGCTTTGGGCCATGATCGCGATCAAGCCGATGGTCTTGAGCGTCACCGTCTTGCCGCCGGTGTTCGGGCCGGTGATGACGAGAATGTCGAAATCGTCGCCAAGGCGCACGTCGATCGGAACGACGTCGGAAACGGGGCGGTTCTGCTGTTTGAAAACGTCGATCAGCAGCGGGTGGCGGGCTTGATAGAGCAGCAGTTTTTGATCCTTCGCGACGATCGGGCAGATGCAGTCGCGCTGCTTGGCGAAACGCACCTTGCCGCTGATGAGGTCTAGAATGGCCAACGCATCGATAGTGGCACGGATCGCCGGTTCGTTCTGATGCACGACGTACGAAAGCTGCGAGAGGATGCGGATGACTTCCTTGTGTTCCTCGTCGATGAGGCGGACGATCTGGTTGTTCGTCTGCACGACTTCGGTCGGTTCGATGAAGAGTGTCGAACCCGTGTCGCTGCTGGTGTGGACGATCCCGCGAAGCTGGCTGCGAAATTCGGTTTTGAGCGGGAGTACCGTTCGTTCGCCGCGCTGGGTGGTGTTCGGAAATTGCAGGATGCGGGTGACTTCCGGGTTGCGCAGCATCCGCGCATAGATCTGACCGATTTCGGATCGCAACGATTCGATAGATCGCCGCAGTTCGAGCAGGCGTTTGCTGGCATCGTCGCGCACTTCGCCGCGCTCGTCGATGGTACGGTCGATCTGTTCTGCCAGCGGACTGAAATCGCCAACGCGCTCTCCGGCTTTTTTGATGAGCGGATAGACATCGCCAATCGATTCAAGCCAACGGGTGATCGCGGCGGTGGCTTTGAGCGTTTCGCCGACTTCGTGAAGTTCGCGTGCGTCAAGACCGGCCGGTGTCCCAGACACAGCGAGCGCCGGACGAATATCGTGGACACCACCCAAAGGTATCGCCCCTCGCGTTTCGAAGGCGTCCTGCATCTGGCGCACTTGGTCGAACCACCGCTTGATGGTTTCCCCCCGCTTGCTGGGTGTGAGTTTGCGCGCAAGATTCTTACCAAGGGTGCAGGCGCAACAGGCGGCCAACGATTCTCGGACGTGATCGAACTTTAGTTTGTCTAAGGTGTGCTGATCCACTTCAAAACCGCCGTGTTACTCAATACCGCCGTGTTACAACGTCGGATAACTTCCCGCTTTTGCGTACGCCCTCCATTTGAACGCAGCCGCCATCGTCCAAAACGCCACAAGCCCAGTTTTTTCGAGACTGAACGACGTTCGCAGATATAATACAGACAATGGGACCAATATACAGTATCGCACGCGACGCCAGAGAGGTTCGCCCATGCAGAGACCAAAATCAGCAACCGTTCATACGCATCTTCGTCGCCCCCGCTTCAATCGAATGGCGCTGCTTTCGATGGTTGCGATTCTCGCGAGCCCGGCAGGCTTTGCTGTTGCCGACGATCTCTACAGCGTACCCGACATGAAAAAGCTCGAGCGGACGTTTGCGCGACTTTCCGAAAATGTTCGCCCTTCCGTCGTCAGCATCAGCACCCGTCGCAAGTTTGAGACGCGGCGCGGTGGCGAGCGTTTGGTTCCGCACAGTCAAGGCTCCGGATTCGTTTATCGATCCAACGGATACATCGTCACCAATCACCACGTGGTCGAGGGGGCCGACGAAATCAGCGTCGTGGTTTCAGATGGTTCGCGACGCAGCCATGATGCGCGTCTCGTGCAGTTCGATCCACGTTCGGATCTGGCTGTCCTCAAGATCGACGCACATAATCTTCGCGTCGCACCGCTCAGCGATTTGTCGGAAGTTCGTCTCGGTCAATGGGTGTTTACGGTGGGCAATCCATTCGGTCTTGCCAACGAAAGCGGAAACACGTCGGTATCGTTCGGAACGGTAGGTACGACCGGTCAATCGCTAACCGGATATATCATGTCCGAAAACAATGATCGTTATTACGGCAATCTCATTCAGACCGATGCCAGCATCAATCCGGGAAACAGCGGTGGACCGCTCTTCGATTTGGACGGTCGCGTCGTCGGGGTTAATACGGCGATGGTGTCGGGGTCTGGGGTGGATGAAGGTCTGGGTTTCGCGATCCCGTTGTCCGCACGAACGAGGCAGATCATTTCGCAGATGGCCGACGGACGTGTGGTTCGCTATGGATTTTTGGGTGTCACGATTACCGATCCAGATGAAAATGAAGTTCGAAGTCGCCAGGTTTTAACGAGTCGCGGCGCGTTAATCAAAGATTTAACCGGTGGACCTTCACAGAGTCCTGCCGCCCGTGCCGGGTTGCGGATTGGCGATGTGGTGACCGAGTTTGGCGGACAAGCCGTTCTGGATTCGGATCATCTGATTCGACTGGTCGGCATGACGCCAATCGGTCAGGAAATCGATGTCGCCTACATTCGCGATCGGCAAAGCAGAACAACCAAAGTTCAGTTGGCTGAGCGCCAGGAAACAGTGCTGGCCCGTCGTTCGCATGGTGCTACGGACAACGATGAAGGTCTTCCGCAGATCGAATGGCGAAACGCCACATTGGTCGAACCGACGCGATCGTTCATCGAAGCCCGTGGCTTATCGCTCAGTGATTCTGGGATCTATGTCCTCGACTGTCCGCCCAATTCAAAGCTCTATCGCAGTGGACTTCGCAACGGTTCGCTGATCGACAGCATCGATGGCAAACGGGTGCGGTCGTTCCGCGAATTGAAACGGTTCGAAGCCGACGCAGGCAGAACGTTCACACTTCAAATGCGTGGCGGAAGATCGATCAACGTCCGCAAATAAGCCAATCCGACACAACTGATCATTTCTCTCAAATATTGCGACCGTATGCTGCATGACCGGTATAGCAATTCAATCGGGCAAGGTGCGCTCGCGTACCGGTCCATGCCGCAGTTCAGCAATATGTCGCGGTTTTCAATGTTGTCGAGTGCGACTGCGTCCTACCGTTTGAAATACTGCTTCAAGACTATAAGGTTTGGCCTTGGATTCGCAGGCGTCACGGTCGATCTTATGACCAGACGGGGCTATTGACTGGACGGGGACATCACCAACCGGGCGTCGACAAGCGGTTTTCATGGTCGAGCCTCCAAGTTGCCAAAGATTTGAGACTCTTGAATGGATACCGGTCAGCAATTCGTCATCAACACGATATTTGTCGCGGGGGATGACGACGTCAAACCCACGGGGCGACTTCGCGCGGTGGCTGTGCTGACATTGTTGGTCTCGTTCGCGTGGTTGTACGTTACCTGGGAGCCGATGTACCGTTGGACGCAGAAGACCCTGATGTTCGGCGAACTGCATATCGCCAGTGGAATGATGGGTTTGCAAAAACCCGCGCCCATTCCCGACGCATACAAGCCACCCAAAGATCGAAAAGAAACGCGGGCAGAGAAAGCGAAGCGGCGCGCGGAACTGAAGCGGTTGCATGCCGATCGCAAACAGCAGGCAACGGACCGAAGACTCGCAGCGCAAAAAGCGCAGGTGGTGCTGGCGGCTGGCGCGTATGGCTGGCTGGCTGTTGCGTCGCTGGCGGGTTTCTTCCTGACCATTGCGGGTTGTTCGGGCTTAAGTTCCAAAGGCTGGCTGAGAAGAATCGGCATGTACTTGATGCCTCTGAGCGTGGTGGTGTGCGGGGCGATTGGCTGGTACATCCAGAAAAAGTATTCCTGGTACGAAACGCTGCTTCCCGGATGGGTGAAACCGTGCGGCATTGGATTGGGGATGGCGGCATTTGGGTCGATTGGATTCATGCTGAACCGTCACGGGCGGGGGGTTCATCAGATGGCTGCGATCGGTGTGATCGTCGCTGCCGCCCTAAGCGTCGCTGCTGTCTGGATCGCGGTCCGCTGGGGACAGATGCCATCCGATCAGATCACTGTCGCGCTCTACACGAAGATTTTTGTTGTACAATCCGCCTACGGTTGGCTGCTGCTGTTGGCTGTTCGATTCACCTGACAGTACCGAATCTCAAGACAGTACCGAATCTCAAGACAGTACCGAATCTCAAAACAGTACCGGGTCGAAGAACAACGAGAGTTTCATGGCGCACGAATCCAAACAGAATCAATCCTTCAACGATCAAGCCCGACCGCTGTCGGTATTGCGGGCGATGATCGATTCGATCGATCACGATGTCTTGCACCTGTTGGCCAAGCGAAACGCCCTCGTTGGCGAAGTCGCGGAGTACAAGCGTCACCATCGACGGCGTATTCGCGACTTGACGCGCGAGCGCGAATTGCTGGACGACCGACGCGACCGCGCCATCCCGCTCGGTCTGTCGCCTGAAATGATCGAAAGCATGTTTCGGTTGATTCTCTGGGCCAGTCGTGATCGCCAAGCCGCTTTGAAAGCGGAGATTCCCGTGGACATCGAACCCAAGGCTGTCGCGATCATCGGGGGTAAGGGCGGTATGGGAAAATGCCTTGCAAATCTGTTCGGCGATCTTGGACATGCTGTGATGATCGCTGATGTGGACACGCAACTGTCGTCGAAGGAAGCCGCATCGGTGGCGGATGTGGTGGTCATCAGCGTTCCGATTGAAGCGACGGCTGACGTGATTCGCGAGTTGGGCCCGCTCGTGAAAGAAGAGAGCCTTCTAATTGACGTGTGTTCGGTCAAGTCCGAACCGCTCAGTGTCATGCTCGATTGCTGTGAGGGTAGTGTCATTGGCACGCATCCGTTGTTCGGCCCGAGCGTTCACTCGCTTCAGGGTCAGCGTCTCGTAATCACGCATGGTCGCGGTGACGATTGGCTCGTGTGGTTGAAATCGATGTTCGAAGCCCGCGGTTTGGAATTGCTCGAAACGACAGCAGAGCGTCACGATAAGGCGATGGCGATCGTGCAGGTGCTCACGCACTTTTCAACCGAAGTCATGGGCAAAACGATGGCCAGGATTGGCGTGCCCATTGACGAAACGTTATTGTTCACGTCGCCGATTTACATGCTCGAAATGTTCATGACAGCCAGGCACTTCGCACAGTCGCCGCGACTGTACGGTTCCATTCAAATGTCCAATCCGGAAACGCCCGCAGTGACGGCTGCTTATATCGAAGCAGCAGAAGCCCTGCATAAGATCGCCACCGATCAGGATCGTGAGGCATTTAAGAAGACATTCGACGAAGTGCGGGCGTACTTTGGCGACTTCACCGAACAGGCGATGGCCCAGTCCGATTTCCTGATCGATCGCATCGTGGAACGAACATGATTATGGATGTTGCCAGCAAGGTAGATACGGACATCGACGCTCCCAGGAATCGTCGCACCCGTCTGATTGTGGTGCGCACGGTCATCGTGCTTTCGATTGCCGTTTTCGTGACGCTGTTTTGTCTGTTCGTCTACGGAACACTGAAGACCAATCGAATTGTCTCCGAAATGCGCGACTTTGAAGCGGGTACGCCGCTGTCTGCGGTCATCGCCCAATTCGGCGAACCGGATCGCGTCGATACGGTGGACGGCACGTGGGTTTGGGGGCGGCGACTCGTTCATACCGACGACGCGGTGACAACCGTGGCCGCCTACAAGCGCAATATCAGCCCGCAGATCTGTGCATACCATCTCGATGCTCAAGACAACATTGTAAAAATAGAAGTGTTCGCATCGTATTGATGCGAACACTTGAAATTACGAATGGATCGTACGCGGATGACCGCTATCCTGCGGATGTCTTGGGGAACAGTGCGCCGAACATCGCGTCGTAACGGTTCATCCAACTCGACCAGCCCGTTCCGTCGTGAACCTCGCCGCCTTGAACCTTGAAACCCTTCTTTTGCAGCGAACTGGCGAACTCTTCAGCCGTCTCGCCAATGTCCCACGCTTCGTGCGGATTGCGGAAGTCGTACTTGCCCCAATCCATGTAAACATTGAGCGGTTTCGAATCGTGGTCTGCGACGAGTTGGTCGAGCGTGCCTTTGGCGAAGTCGAATATAAATGGCGACTGCGAGGCAACATTTCCGACAACGTCCGGACTTTTTAAGGCCCAGGCAAATGCGGTCACGCCTGCAAATCCGATGCCGATACTGGCCCGCCCATCGCGCGATTTCATCGTCTTGTACGTTTCATCGACCATTGGGATCAACTCGTTGGTGAGCATGTCGGCATAGGGTTCGATCGGCCCGCGATTCATATGCTTGATGAACACGACGATGGTCGGGCGAATCGCCGAACCGCACAAGTGATCGAGCGATTCGGGCATCTTGCCGTGATCCTTGGCTGCTTGACCTGCGTGGACGTATGCAACCGGATAACGCGCGTCGCCGGTGTCGTGTCCGTGGGGCACGTATACGTCAAACGCAACCTTGGTTTCCAGTACCTTGCTTTCCAGTTCTCTCTCGTCAACCCGACCTTTGTTGGTCACTTCGGATGTTGCAAGGTGGGCGGGAGTGTCCCACTTCGGCATCGAGAACCATGACATCTCCAGTGGTTCACCGCTGAACGACATTTCCATGTCCTTGGTCAGCATCCTGCATTGGGTTCTGCGGTCGTTGCGCGGATCGACGATTTCTTCAAAGTCGCGCATGAACAGGTAGTTCAGGCGAGCGTCGAGTTCCAATTGCATCGAATGATAAAAAAGATCGGTGTTGGCCAGTCGCTTCATCGACTGCTCTTGCCGGGCACCGAACATATCGCCCGCGACGGCAAGGTCCTTGCCTTCGCCTTTGTAAACAAAGTGAACCCATCCTGAATCCTCTACGATTGGGAATGCTTTCTGTGCGGCGATGAACTGATCGACGACGGCTTGCCTGTTGTCTGCCGCTTTGACCTCAGTAAGAAACGCATGAAATTTCGACTGACCTCTTGCATCGTTGGCCGCAGTCTTCATCTCCGAACCGGGTTCGGTTGGCGCGTTGGGAATGATGTCAATGCGGGCGATGGCGTCGAGGCTGCGAACATAGATCGCACCCTCGGAATAACTCGGGTGCGCCCAAGCCAGATCGTCAAAGACGTCGATGCTGGCGATTTCTTCGTACTTTTCCGGCGTGGCTTTGGCAATGTGCAGGCTGCCTTCTTTGGTGACGATGACCAAATGACCATCGACGAGAACCAGGAAACCGTCACCGGGTTTGCGGGACTTCCATTTGGCCTTGCCGGTTTCGACATCGACGCACGTTAGAAAGCGGCTGCTAAACGCATAGACGTGTCCGTCTTGGTAGACCGGAACGTTGTAGCTGTTGCGAATGCTGCGGTCTTCCCACGCATGCTTCGACGAGACGCCTTGCTCCTCGCGAATCAGTTGCAGAAGCGACGACGATTCGTCCTTGTAGGCCAGGAACAACCGATCTGCGCCGGCTGGGACGGCCGTCAGGCTCATAAGACCGCGAGCGCCTTCACCGGCATGCTCCTGCTCCCAGACGATATCTCCATTCGATGCGTCGATGGCGAACAGGGATTTGTTGCATGCCGCAAGAACGCGGGTTTTACCGTTCCATGCGTATTGAATCGGCGACTGGTAATTGGTTCCGTCCGCGCCCGCACTCCATAGCTTTTCACCTGTTTTTGGATTGAACCCGGCGACGGCTGCCTTTTCGGAATTCATCTGAACGACCACAACGCCATCGAGAAATACGGGCGACGTACCAAACCCATAATGGGGTTTGCCGCATTCGTGATCGTCAACCAGATGCGTCTTCCAGACTTCCTTGCCGGTCTCGATGTCAATTGCCGCGAATTGTCCGCGCGCGTCGAGAGCGAAGACTTTGCCATCGGCAATAAGCGGTGTCGAAATCGGTCCGTCATGCGAACCATCGTGGCCTTTGTAATATTCGGCAAGAACGTAGCGCCATTTTTCCTTGCCGGT
This sequence comes from Alphaproteobacteria bacterium, assembly GCA_028285105.1. Taxonomy (GTDB): domain Bacteria; phylum Planctomycetota; class Phycisphaerae; order UBA1845; family UBA1845; genus UBA1845. The sequence goes on along the minus strand of JANQQE010000024.1, from coordinate 42,865 downwards.
TTCTTTGTCGAAAGCGGCGACAACGTCGTTCTTCCCGTCGGAGAATGCCGTCACCGCACAGCCGTCCGCAACAGCAACCCCGGAGTAACCGCTGCCGATTTTTTGAATCCAGGTTTGCTTCAACCCGCATCGGTCCGACGCGGTGATTTTGGTTTTGCCGACGAACGTTCCGTCACCGGTCGAACCGCGAAATCCTGCCCATTCGTGGTTTTGCCCGGCAGATGCGATCCCAACCGACGAGACGCCCGCGAAGTAGGTTACAATGAATCCCAATGCCAACCCGGCCACATGAGAGGTTTTGAAACTGGAAACGGTCATCACGATTCTCCTGCTTCGATCCTGTTGCCCAAGATTCGGTGTTGTAGATTCGGACTGATGAAGTGTCTAAAGGCATGATGGCACGAACCAACATGCACCGCCATCTGAAGCGCGGTATTCGCTAATGCTGAATGTACGAATGTTCAAGAACCGGGCGGTGAATGTCAACGCGAACGGCTGGCGGTGACAACTTCACACATTCGCGGCCGATCTGGCCGGATGACTGAGATAAAAAAAGACGCCCCGAAGGACGTCTGGATTTGATTCGGATGGATTCGGTGCGGCGTCTTGCTTAACGTTTGCGCCGAATGACGAACGGAATCGCCAATGCCAGCAGCGAAAGCGTAGCCGGTTCTGGGATGGCATTAAAGCCGCCCGCAAACCCCGAATTCAGCGAGTTGTTGTATGTGTTCGTATCGATGGTCGGAAAGTCTGGAATCGAACTGCTTAGATTTGAGAGGCTTTCGATACCGCTGATTTTGGCAAGAGCCGAATCCGCGAGCGCCGCCTGCGTCTCGGTGGCCAGCAAGCTTTCCAACTGTGCTGCACCGCTAAATTGAGCGAAGAAGTTTTCCGTCCCGAGAAGTTCAAAAATGGGCGCGGTAAGGGTGGCGAGCAGGTCGGCATAGATGTTGCCACGAAGGTTGACCGGACCGATGTCGAAATCGTCTTCGCGTGTCGAGTTGTCGAACGAACCATCTTGAACCGTCGTCTGGCGACTCGAAACGTCCAACTGCAAATCATAAAAGCCGAATGAATTCACCGACGCCGTTGCATCGAGGAAAAAGCTGCCCGTGACGGTTGTAAGTTGATTGCCCGTGTCCGTGGTCAACGTATAGTTGAGCGGGTTATTGTTGGTGTTCAGCGAGATGTCGAGAACTTCCAAACCGCGTCCGCCCGTGGTGAGCGAGAATACCGGCGCTCCGGTCAGCGTCAATTCTGTGGCGCCGAAGTCGAGCGTTTCGCCGTTGAAGTTTCGGCTGACGACAAGATCCGCACCGCCGCTGAGGAGATTCTCATTACCCACAAAGTTGAAACCGGCTTCGCTCAGTCCGATCACGACGCTCTTAAAAAGATCGGCACGCGCCATCGAAGGGGCGACCAACAACGACAGACCAACCGCAGCCGTCATTTTCATTCTGTTCAAACGCATCGTCAGACTCCCAGAGGTTGATTCACCAGAGGTTTATTCAATTGCAATGGCATTTTGAAATTCGCTTGAGGCGGGCAACGCCGATTGAATTGCGTTTCTCTCCCTGTTCCTCGCTTGCTCAATCTTACCCGCATTTGATCGGTCAAAAAAGGCGCGACTGAGTGAATTTTGCATTAACCGGACGACCGCATCGCCACATCGGTATATCGGCGACAAAACCCGATTTCGTGGGCCCGGTGTCAGGAATCGGCGCCAACTGCATATGGTTGGGGAAGCAATCGTTATCGGACAACGACGCCAGGTTCCTGTTGACTGCTTTGCCTGTCTTAACGCTGTGGCGTTCGCGTTGACGAGAGAATCCCGTGACGTTACGGTTATTGCCTCAATGACGGCATTCGGTACGAATCTTGCGCATTTGCGATAAATCTCCTTTTTTCACATTCTCGATTGAAACGGAGCAACGTTCAATGAAATCGAACATGATTCGATTGATGGTAATGGCATTAATCACAGCCACGTTTTCGGTTGCAGCCCTTGCGGGCGATCCGGTGCAGCGAAGTATTGACGGCTTGACGCCGGTAACCACGAGTTCGGGGCTTAAGTACTACGACATCAAGGTGGGCGATGGTCCGATGCCCAAGCCCGGGTCGATGGTCAAGGTCCACTACAGCGGATGGCTGAAGGACGGCAAACTGTTCGACAGTTCCGTCAAACGCAACTCGCCATTCACGTTCAACACGGCAAGCGGTGTCATCAAAGGTTGGATCGAAGGTATCTCGACAATGAAGGTCGGCGGAGTCCGTCGATTGGAGATTCCGAGCGATCTTGCCTACGGCGATCGTGGGGCTGGTTCCGTTATTCCGCCCAACTCTGACCTGATTTTTGAAATCGAATTGCTTGAAATCGAGAAGGAATCCGGCGCCGCCCAAAAACCCGCCAATGCCCAGCAGCCCAAGAAAGCCGCCGCCGACCCCGTGCAGCGATCTATCGAAGGACTTACGCCTGTCACAAAAGAATCGGGTCTCAAATACTATGACATCAAAGTCGGCGATGGCGAAGAACCCGCACCCGGTGCCAAAGTCAATGTCCACTACAGTGGTTGGGACACCAAGGGAAAGTTGTTCGATAGCTCGGTCAAGCGCGGTACGCCCTTTTCTTTCAACACCGATCGCGGCGTGATCAAAGGGTGGATTGAAGGTGTCAAAGGCATGAAGGTCGGCGGCATTCGTCGTCTCGAAATTCCGGCAGACCTGGCGTATGGCCGAAACGATCTGATTTTTGAAGTCGAAATGCTGGGCTTGGCAGAACAAAGTTCGAACACGCCCGCTAGGACGCCCGGAAAAGAATCGACCAGGAAAGAAGAGAAAGACGATGGGCCTGATCCTGAGCAGAGTTCGATTGAAGGCCTCTCGCCGGTGACGACCGAATCGGGCCTGAAATATTATGTATTGAAAAAGGGTGAGGGAGAGATTCCGCGATCCGGTGCCCAGGTGTCGGCCCACTACAGCGGTTGGTTGACCGATGGGACATTGTTTGACAGTTCGGTCAAGCGCGGCCAACCCTTTGAATTTCGCACAAATGGCGGGGTGATCGACGGTTGGATCGAAGCCGTCAGCACCATGAAGGTGGGCGAAAAGCGGCGTATCGAGATTCCGCCCGAGCTTGGTTACGGTGAGCGTAATGCCGGAAAAATTCCGCCGAACTCCACATTGATTTTCGAAATGGAATTGCTCTCGATCGAGAAACAAGGTCCTGAGCGGACGTCGCTTGATGGTCTTAAGGAAGTGAAGACCGACTCTGGCTTGAAGTATTGGGTGATCAAGGAAGGAACCGGTGAATCAGCCGGTGAAAAAGGTCGTGTGAAAATGCACGGAACGGCTTGGTTAAAAAAGGGTGAACGGCTGATCGGTTCGACGCGGGATCGCGGTACGCCGATGACCACGCCTGTCGCCAATCTGATGAAAGGCTGGGCGGAGGCCGCAGCAGAAATGAAAACCGGCGAGATTCGCTGCGTAGAGATTCCGCCCGATCTTGCTTACGGCGAAGAAGGCAATCGCAACGTTCCGCCAAACTCCACGCTCATCCTCGAAATTGAAATGGTCAAAGTGTTGCCTCATATCGAACAGGCGTCCACCAACGGCCTTGAGCCCGTGACGCTGGATTCGGGAACGAAGTACTGGGACCTTAAGGTGGGTGAAGGCGCTGAGGCAAAAGCCGACTCTGACTGTGTGGTGCATTACACCGGATGGTTGACAGACGGGACCATCTTCGACACCAGTATCGAAAAGGAGCAGCCGTTTACATTCAACATGCAGCGGGGCGTCATCGAGGGCTGGAAAGAGGGCGTATTGGGCATGAAAGTGGGCGGAAAGCGTCGCCTTCGCATTCCACCGGAACAAGCTTATGGCAATCGCGCCCGCGGTGGCATCATCAAGCCGAATTCCACGCTGATCTTCGAGATCGAGCTATTGGAAATAAAAGGCAATTAGCCGCGGGCTGCCTCGTTTTTCGTGAGTAGCGATTTCGATCAGCCGCATGCATCTGGTGAAGTGCCAATGACTGGCACTCAAGGCAGTCCTTCAGTCATTGATGACGCGCAGGGGCGAACCTGGGCCTGCGTCATCCTGGCGATGATTCTGCCTTTCTGCGGGGCGCTGTTTTACTTTTCGATCCTCAACGAATCGCTCGTTGCGCGGGGCCTCTATTCGGCGGTCAAAGTGTTTACGGTCGTTTGGCCGATCGTCGCGGTTTATTGGATTCGCGTGCGACGGCGAGCGGCTGGGCCTCTTTCATCTGACCGACACGTCATAGCGTTACCGCTGGGTTTGCTGAGCGGAGTTGTCATTGGCGGAAGCATCGTCGCGCTGTTTAACCTTACGCCCGCCAAGGGTTACATCCTGGAGATGGCGCCGCAGCTGCGCGAAAAAATCGAGTTCTTCGGTGTTAACTCAATCGGAACTTACTTCGCATGGTGCATCTTTCTTGCGGGGTTGCATTCTTTGATCGAAGAATTCTTTTGGCGGTGGTTCGTCTTTGAAACGCTGCTGACGATCGTTTCGCGACCGACCGCCTACGGACTTGCCGCATTCAGTTTCGCACTGCACCATTATGTGATCTGTTGGCAATATGTGTCGCCGATTGGGGCGATCATCTTCGGGACTGCCGTCGGTGTCGGCGGGTTGATCTGGTGCTGGATGGTCAATCGACAGGGAACGCTTGCGGGGGCATGGCTTTCTCATGCGCTGGTCGATGCTGCGATTTTCGTTGTGGGATATCAGGTGCTTTTCGCTTGACGGTGTGTATTGAAGTCGTGGGTTGAATGGATGGGCTGGGTTGATTTGTGATGAATAGCGACAAGCCGGCGATCACGTTCATCATCGGATGCACCGGTTGTGGAAAGGCGGCGGTGGGGCGCGCCCTGGCAAAGCGAATCGGCGCGGAGATCATCAGCACCGATTCGATGAAGATTTATCGCGGGATGGACATCGGAACGGCCAAGCCAACACTCGAAATGCGTCAGGCCGTTCCGCATCACTTCATCGATATCGTCGATCCGCAAGATGAATATTCCGTCGCGCAATTTGTCAGCGATGCCGATAGGGCGATTGCCGATATAGAAAGTCGCAAACGCCCCATACTTTGTGTCGGAGGGACAGCGCTCTACATCAAAGCACTGAGTGAAGGACTCTTCGAAGGACCGTCTGCCGACCCCGAAATTCGTCAACGTCTCAATGAAGAAGCCACCACTTCGGGAAATCAGGTCTTGCACGATCGATTGCAGGGCATTGATCCCGAAGCTGCCGACCGCATTCATGTCAACGATCTTCGTCGGATCGTCCGGGCACTGGAGGTCCATGAGATTACCGGGAAACCCATCACGAGCCTGCAAACGCAATGGGATCGTCAGCGCACGGTTTACGACTGCACATTCATCGGCCTCGCCCGCGAAAGGGAAGCCCAAAGTCGGCGGATCAATGCTCGCGTCCATAAGATGATGGACCTCGGACTGCTCGAAGAAGTCCGACAACTTCTTGCAACGGGACAACCGCTGTCTTCCACTGCAAAGAAAGCGGTCGGTTACGCAGAGTTGATCGAATACCTTGAAGAAAAGGTTTCGCTTGATGATGCCGTCGAAAAGATCAAAATCAATTCCCGACAACTGGCCAAGGGGCAGCGCACCTGGTTCAAGCGGATTCGCGATGCCCGATGGTTTGAGTTGAACGATTCGTTCGGCGTCGATGAGATCGTCGATGCGATTTGTCGTGAGCAGGGAATGCCATGGTCGAAATGACCGAGATGACCAACTGGGCTGTGGACCTCATCGGGGTTCGCAAACGCTATCGCGGCGGGGTCGATGCGCTGCGCGGCGTGAATGTTCAGGTGGGCCAGGGCGAAATCTTCGGTCTGCTCGGACCCAACGGTGCGGGTAAGACCACGCTCGTCAAGATCATGATGACGGTGATCCGCCCGTCGCACGCACTCGGCACGATTCTCGGACGGCCCATCGGTAACAGTCGCAAGCTTGCCCGCATCGGTTACCTGCCGGAAAGTCATCGGTTCCCGCCATACCTGACCGGTTCGCAGCTTTTGGATTACTATGCTGCCCTCGCCAGAGTCCCCCGCAAGATTCGCAAATCAAGAAGTGACGAATTGCTCGAACGGATGGGCATGAGCAAATGGGCCAGCACGCTGATTAACAAGTATTCGAAAGGAATGATGCAGCGGCTGGGGTTGGCGCAGGCATTGATGAACGATCCCGATTTGATCGTCCTTGACGAACCGACCGACGGCGTCGATCCGATGGGTCGGCGCGACATCCGCGAATTGCTGCTCGATCTTAAGAAGCAGGGCAAGACGATACTGATCAATTCGCATCTGCTGGGCGAACTCGAAATGGTTTGCGACCGCGTCAGCATTCTGGTCGACGGACTCGTCGCGCGGCAGGGGACGTTAAAGGAACTGACCGAACAGTCGAAGGAGTACCGCATCGCCGTCGAAGGTGACCTCGCCCCGCTTGATGCACAGATCAAGGCGATGGGGGGCCGATTGATGACCGGCGCGGTGATGCTGCGCGGTCACGATTCAGAGAAAGTCAACGCCATCATCGACCTGCTCCGGCAGAACGGGCACATGATCGAATCGGTCGAAAAGCGACGCTTCAGCCTTGAAGAAGTGTTCGTCAAAGCGATGGCGAGTGCCTCGACGGCGACAGTAGTAGCCGGCAAGGCGGAAGGCAAGGTAAGTCGATGATGCAGGTCTGGGCGATCATTGTCGATTCGTTTCGCGAGGCAAAGGCCAAGAAACTTTTCTGGGCACTATTGGGCATATCCACACTGGTTGCCGCCGCTCTTTCATTCATTGGTTTCGACGAGAACGGGTTCTCTTTTTTCTATGGTGCAATTAAGTCGCCCAACGAGACCTTTAAGGCCGGAACCGTTGCGGCTGATCGGTTCTTTGGGGCGATTGTCTCAAACTTTCTCGTCGGTACTTATATCGGTTGGGTGGGGATTGTGATCTGTCTTGTAGGTACGGCAGGCATGTTCCCGAGTCTGATCGAAACCGGCTCCGTTGACGTCGTGGTCAGCAAACCATTGCCACGAAGTGTGTTGTTCTTCGCGCGGTACATTGGCAGCCTCGCGTTCGTGCTTGTGCAATCGGGTTACTTTGTGCTGCTGACGCTCGTGGTGCTGCGTTGGCAGATGGGGCGATGGCTTTGGGGATACCTCTGGGCGATACCGCTGCTGGTGTTGAGTTTCAGTTACATCTATTGCGTGTGTGTGTTGGCGGCTGTCTGGACGCGGCGTGCATTGGTGTCGTTGGTTTACGGGTTGCTGTTTTGGGTGGTACTTTTTGGCATCGCCAATCTGGAGCGCGTCGTAGGGACCAATGACAACGCCACAGGATCGAACGTTGTGGCTGCGTTTTCAGATCGCGGGTCGCTCGGCAAAACGAGTTTGATCGCCCGAAAGATTTTTCCCAAGCCCGACGACATTCCGATCATATTGTCGCGAAAAACCAATTCGCTCGACACCAAGGAATTCTTGATGGCGATCACACCTCGCAATGCCGACATCGTGACTCCCGACGACGTTCGTCAGTTGCAGGTTGAACAGCTTCGCGCCGATTCGGTTTCGCCAGCGCGTTCGATTGGAAGCTCGCTGGCATTTGAAGCCGTCATCTTGTTGATCGCCTGCATTATCTTTTCACGCCGAGATTTTTGACCGCCCCGACCCGAGTTGAACGGTGGCTGGAGGAGTCGTTCTTGCCTTCAAACAAGCGTATTCTGTTCGCGATCACCGATCTGGAAGTAGGGGGCGTTCCGCTGCATCTGCTTCGACTGGCGCGTTCCCTCAAGAGGCAGGATTGGCACGTCGATGTCGTCAGTTTGATCGCAGGCGGCGAAGTTGAAGCGCGTCTTCGCGAAGATGGAATCTCGGTTCACACTTGCGATGCGGGCAGTGCGATTGACTGGCGGGTGATTGAGCGACTTGCTCAGATCATCGAAACGCGCAAGCCGGATGTCGTTCATTCGATGTTGTTTCATGCCAACCTTGCGTGTCGGTTGGCGTGCTTGCTCAATGGCTTTCCTCGAAGTCGCTTGATCTGCGAAATCCAAACCGTCGAGATTGAACGCCATTGGCATCTTTGGGTGGATCGAATTCTATATCGCCTGAGTCGTGTCACCGTTTGCAATTCAAATTCGGTGCGCGACCACCTGCATCGCCGCGCAGGTATTCCCATGAATCGCCTGAATGTCATTGCAGGCGGTGTTGATGTTGATTCGATTGCAAACGCCAAGCCCCATGACACCAACCAGTGGCGCCGACGAGATGGCGAAGCGCTGCTCTTGTGGGTGGGGAGGATGGATCCGATCAAGGGGCTGGACACGCTTATCGATGCGATTGCGTTCGTATCAAAGAAACGCGCGGTTCAATTGCTGCTCATCGGTGACGGTCCGGAGTACGCAAGCATTGAAGCCCGCGTCATCGCCCAATCGTTGCAACAATCGGTTCACTTTCTCGGGGTACGCAGCGACGTCGATCGACTCATGCGATCCGCCGATTTATTCGTCTTTCCATCTCGCACGGAAGGCATGCCCAACGCATTACTCGAAGCGATGGCCGGTAAGTTGCCAATCGTCGCAACCGACGTCCCCGGGTGTCGTGATCTTGTCGCTCAGGGCAATACAGGGCGACTGGTTAAGGTCAACGATCCGCAAGCACTTGCGAACGCCATCGACACAGCGCTGAACGACAAGGTTACAACGGAAGCTATGAGTGCCAATGCATGGCACTATGTCTCGCAGCATCACAGTGCCACAGCTTGTCACCAAGCGTACGCGAGCCTCTACGAGTCAGCCGCTCTGTAGCACACAGCCCGCTTAAATTAATTAATCGGTTTTTGTTAGGTTGCTAATTGTCTGATGTCGCTTCCGGTGACGGCGAGCGCATATTAAACCATCATCTGGTGTTTTTTGCTTGTGGGCATACATGATCTGGATACGATGTCGGTGCGCAAAGTTTTGTCTAAATTAGAGTTGCACGGAGTGGTGTTCCGGGGTACATTTTCCCACTGTTAGGCCTGCTTGTGGTGATGGCGGCCACAAGCACCCTGCATCGCGCCCGAGTTGATAGGGCGACTGGCGGGGCTGGCAATTCCGGGAATTTCGAGGAACCCAATGGCGTTTACCGATGCCTTCGAGCGCACTCTTGATTCCAAGAATCGCACCCAGATCCCGGCCGACTTTCGCAACGCCCTGGATCCCGCGATTCACGGCGAGACATTTTACCTTTGTCCGGGCGAGCGGCCCAACACTTTATCGCTGCTCCCGGAAAAATATTTTGAAGAGCTGTCGGAGTACCTGCGGACGGACCTGCTCGACGGAGAAGATGCGGAGGATTACGAGACCATCTTCTATTCGATGAGCAAGCGGCTGGAAATGGACAAGCAGGGGCGGGTCGTTTTTCCCGATCGCCAGCTGGGCATGGTCGATATTGGCATGGAAATCACCTTTGCCGGCGTGAACAAACGGATCGATATCTGGTCCACCGAAGAATACAACGCGTATATCGAGGCGCGTAAGAAGGACGAGTGGCGTCGTCTCGGCAAGTACGCTCGGACCGCTAGATCGAAGCGGCCCAAAGAAGACGGATAGATATTCGGGCGGACAGAAGTTCGGATAAGAGATAGGTCATACGTTTGATCCAGATTTTCGTGGCCTGTGTTTGAAGACCATACGCAGGTGCATCAAGGATGATGCGTTGCTGGTCGGCTTTGCGGAGGGCCCTTCCGCATCGTCGAGATCGCCAAGGGTGGCGAAATTGCCAAGAGCGGGGCCGTACTTTTTGAATCCAGCTTCCGTGGCGCGGTCGGCTGGGTTCGGGGTTTCAAGGATCGGAGCAGGATGCTCGGTCGCCGAAACCCAGCGGCAGTTATTGCCGCACAAGCGTTGTGTCGTCTGTCTGGAAGCGCCAGGATGGCGTCGTGGCGGGCACTGTTGGTTGAATTGACGAGAGCAGGCTTGGGATCACGATGGGTTGCTTTGGCATGAGATTGCCGGGGCAATCGCATCGCTTGGACAAAGACGTTCGGCGCGGTCCAGGTATTCGATTTCAACACACCTTTCGTCCCATCGCTGACGGGTTGGGCGGTGTGTCGTCAAGGATGACGACGGCACCCTCAGGCACACTTTTCGGATGGCAGTGGTTTTATGGCTGTCAGGCGTTGGCTCATAGAAGATGGAGCCAATGGTAGATGAAGTAGAACAACATCTTGCGGTTTTGCCCGATGAGGTGGGTTCGATGCTTGCTGTCGAACCGGGGGCGTGCGTGGTGGATTGCACGCTGGGGCTCGCGGGTCACGCAACGATGTTGGCCAAGGCGGCGGGTCCGGATGGATTGATCGTCGGTATGGACGTCGATCCAAACAACCTGGCGATCGCGTCGCAGCGAATGGAAGAGGGTGGCTGCCCCCATCGGTTGGTGCGGTCCAATTTCGATCAGCTTGATCTCGTCTTGAAGGATTTGGGGATTGATGGGGTTGACGCAATCCTTGCGGATCTTGGCGTCAGTTCTAATCAAATCAGCGAGCCACGTTTTGGATTGAGTTTTCAGGTGGATGCCCCGCTAGACATGCGCCTGGACGATCGGTTGGCAGATTCGGCGTCCGATCTTGTGAATCGATTGGGCGAAACCGAACTGGCCAACCTGATATATGAGTTTGGGCAGGAGCGGTTAAGCCGCCGAATCGCCAAGACGATTTGCAGGGAGCGTCGTACGTCGCGAATTGTTACCACGGGGCAGCTTGTCGAGGTCATTGGGCGGGCGCTTCGGGTCAATCCGAATTCGCGACGATCCAAGATTCACCCTGCCACCCGAACCTTTCAGGCGCTTCGCATTGCCGTCAACGACGAACTTGGTGCGCTCATGCGGTTGCTCGAAATCGCGCCGACGGTCTTGAAGGAGGGCGGGCGCGTTGCGATTATTTCGTTCCACAGTTTGGAAGACGGAATCGTAAAGCGAAGTTTTAGAGCGAGTCGCACTGATGGAATTTATGACGTTTTGACGAAAAAACCATTGGTTGCAGGTCAAGACGAAAGACGCGCGAACCCGCGTTCGCGCAGTGCAAAACTCAGAGTCGCGATGCGGACGGTAAGACCGCTCGAAGAGTATACCCAGTAATATCAAGTAGCGCTGGTCAGCCAGCAGTGCCAGATACATGTACAAACGCGAATTGTAGATGCCCACATCCGGTCGGTGCGTTATCGGTTGGTGGCGGATTCGCGAGATTCAAACAACAAAAACTGCGCCGGCGGTTCAATGGGGCTGACGCATGAATGACGGGAGTCGAAGTATGGGTAAGGAGACGAAAGTTGGCCTCCTTGTAGGGATGTGCTTCATCGTCTGTTGTGCGATTGTCCTTTCGCATCATGGCCGGCGCCGCGCCGAGGTGCAGGACCTTTCCGCGACCAATGCCCAGAAGTCGCGCGAAGCACCGCTGCTGCTCGACCGAAACGCCAGCGCCGAACGGGCGACCGAAAGAAATCAGCCCAAACGCACCCACCGTCGCAAGCCAACGCAACGATCACGAACCCATCGTGAAGATGCCGGAACACAACTGGCTGACGCCGGATCGGTGCTGGGTTCTGCCGGCAATTCCGATCAGCGGGAATCGCAAACGAGTCGCTTTGGATTTGGCCGACCGACAACGGAAACATCAGCCGCACCGCAGAACGCGCCCGTTGCATCGCCGTTTATCCATCGCGGTCCACCAATCCCGGATGTGGTTCAGCCAAAGTCCCCGTTACAAGGTCGAACAAGCGAGGAGCGGATTGTTCGCCTTGATGACGAAACGGACAATGATCCCATGGTGGCCAACCTTCCTCGAACGAATTCTTCCGATTCTAGCCGGCGTACGCTGACTTCAACGCCCAGCCCGACCACCGCTGCCGAAAAGAATTCCAGAGAAACCGGTGCGTATCCGACGGCATCAACCCGTGAATTGCGTGACCGATTCAACGAGGCCCGCGAGCGACTAGAATCACAGCGCTCCGAAAAATCTCAACGATCGACAAAATCAAACGCGCCAGCTGCGATGGATCGGCATGTGGTTCAGGAAGGCGAGAACCTGTCGCGCATCGCCGAGCAGTATTACGGTTCGAGTGCGACGCATATTCTGGATGCGATCGTCAATGCCAACGGCGCAACGATGTCCGGTCCGAATCATATCGTTTCTGGAAAGGTGATCTTGATTCCAGAGATTTCCGGCGTGGAAGCAATCCGACAAAACGAATCGCATGCCGATGTGGGTTCCGGTTCAATGCGTTCGGTTGACCAGGATGATGTTGAGGAATCTCGCCGCCAAACGCGCGAGTCAGTACCAGACAACATCGAACCGGAAGTCCCGGCTGAATATGAAGTTCAATCGGGCGACCTGCTTTCGCGCATCGTGGCTCGTCAATACGGCAGTTCATCGAAAGAGATCGTTGATGCCGTCTTTGAAGCCAACCGCGACAAAATGAAAAGCCCCGATGAACTTGTGGCTGGCAAGATGATTGTTCTTCCGGTTGTCGACGGAATTCGTCCCAAGGCAAACAGGTCTTCAAATCGAAACGCCGAAAAACCCAAACGTGAGGAAAAGGCCAAACGCGATCGCGGTGAATCAGAAGATGCGTTCCATTGGTACCAAGTCAAAAAAGGCGACACCTATTCAACTATCGCAGCCGCGCAAATGGGTTCCTCCAGACACTGGAAGCAACTGGCTGACTTCAATAAGAATATCTTCGCGAATGCCAAGCAGATTCGACACGGTGTGCGGATTCGCATTCCAAGCGTGGACCGTTCACATGACAAGTCCAACGCCAATCGCAGGGGGCGCTGATGACCCCGACGCGCGCCGGAGTCGCACTGCTGCTGGTTGGTATCGTCTGTTTGACGGTCGTGGCGCTGCGGGCTGAGAAGGTGCGGGTCGAATCGAGCATTCAGGCTCACACGGCTGAACTGGTGCATTGCCGTCGTCAGGTTTGGGCACTTCAGATGGAAATCGCGCGGTTGCGCTCGCCCGAAAAGATTCAGCAGCGAATCGAACGATTCAGCCTCACCGTCGGTGCCGATTTCGACCGATGGCTCTCGCCAGAAACTGACGAGTCATACGCTTCTTTGGAAGACTAGTTTTGTGAAACCCAATCCGCCAACCAAACCGCGTTTACCGAACGAACCAAACATTCAACGTTGGCAGTTGACGTCTGCAAAATCCATTTTCATAGTCGCGCTGGTCCTATTCGTCGGCCTTGCGATTCGACTCGTTTATATCAACACCGTCATGTCCGAGCGTCTGCTCGACATCGCCGAATCGCAACAGCGAAGTCGAATGACGATCGATGCTCGTCGCGGAACCATTCTCGACATTCGGGGTCGCCTGCTTGCTGGTAGTCGCCCGCGATACAGCGTCTATGCCGACCCGGCAATCATTGAGCAACCCGCAGAAGTCGCACGCAAGTTGGCGATGGTGCTCGAAGTCGATGCAGGCGTCATCGAAAACGAAATCCGCAGCAGTTCGTCACCGCGATTCTGCTGGCTGAGTCGATTGATCGACGACGCCCAAGCCGACGCCATCCGCTCGATGCGCATTTATGGCATTGGACTCAAGAGCGAATTCGAACGGTATTGGCCGATGGACGAAACGGCTGCGCATGTGCTGGGATTCACCGGTTCAGATGGCCATGGCCTCGGTGGCATGGAACTCCGACACGACGCGCATCTTTCGGGCAAACCGGGTTATCGTACGACGCTCCGCGATGCACGACGTCGGGCCATCGGGGGTGAAGCGAGTCGGATCGTCGCGCCGCAGGATGGCGGCCATCTCGTTCTGACGATCGACAGCGTGATTCAACACATCGTCGAAAAGCGCCTGGCAGAACAGGTCGAACACTTCGATGCCGAGAGCGGTATCTCGATTGTAATGGACCCGAAGTCGGGAGAAATCCTGGCGATGGCGTGCGTGCCGACGTTCAATCCCAATCGATATAAGGATTTTTCTGTTGACGTGCGACGCAATCGGTCGGTCACCGATCCAACAGAACCGGGCAGCGTGTTCAAACCGTTTATTGCAGCCGTCGCACTGGAAGAGGGGTATGTCGGTCCGCGCGAAATGATCGACTGTCGCAACGGACTGCACAGCTTTGACGGCCGATTGATGCACGACACCAGCCCGCACGGTGAAATGACCATCACGGAAATCATCGCGTACAGCAGCAACATCGGTATGGGCTTCATTGGAACGCGGATGGGCGACGACGCTTTGTACGATGCTGTCAGGCGATTCGGATTTGGCACCAAAACGCAGGTTGGCCTCGCAGGTGAGAGCAGCGGAATCATTTACAAGACGAACAGGTGGTCGAGCTATTCCAAAACGTCGGTCCCGATTGGTCAGGAGATCGCGGTGACACCGATTCAACTGGTGACGGCGTTCTCTTCGTTCTTCAATGGTGGCATTCTGCTGCGTCCGCGCCTTGTTCGGTCGTTGTTGCGGGCTGACTTCACCACGGAGCAGGCGTTCACCGATTCTGAGGTCATCTGTAGGGTCATGCCCGAGGACATTGCCGACTACATGGCCACGCAGGCGCTTCCGGCGGTGGTTGCCCGACATCGCCCTGAGTTGGACGTGACGGAGTATCCGACGGCTGGCAAAACGGGAACGGCGCAGGTTCCGGATCCGGTCAGGGGCGGATACGAAGAAGGCACATACCTCAGTTCGTTCATCGCTGGCGCACCTTACAACGATCCCGAGATCGTGGTACTCGTGATGATTCGCAAACCGAGTGAAGCCATCGCCCACTATGGTTATGAAGTGGCTGGGCCAGCCGTTCGCGATATCACACGATCGACGCTTCAGTATCTGCAATTGCCCCCGGTCAATACGCAAGCCAGCGCCATGCCATAGAGACGCATCCATCGTCTCGCGCGTTTGCGTTGCATGTGAAATAGCAAGCAATCACAACCGTTTCAACTTCGCTCATTAACACTTGGTTGTGCTTGTCGTTTGGCATACACTGATACATAGACGGATCGTACTTCGCGATGTCTCTTGCTGGCTGCCGTTTTGGGCGGTCTTTTGGCAATCGAAGATATCGCAATGGTTCATGGAAGGACCGCGATGGCTGCCAGCCAACCCCATTTAGAATCCGCTGCGCGCGGCGAGTCTGCCTGCATAGAATGGACGCTTGCGGATTTGCTGGAGTCGGCGGGTATTGCTGCGGCAAATGGTCCTTCGGATTTAACTTCAACGACGATCATAAATCGACTGACGGTGGATTCGCGCGATGCCGATGGGCGATCATGCTTTGTTGCGCTGGCCGGTACGCGTACGGATGGGCATCGATTCGTTGAACAGACGCTCGATCAGGGAGCTGCCGCCGTCGTTGTCGAAGCCGACCGTTGCAAGGTGCAAGACGATCGCGTCATTGCGGTGGCGGATTCGCATGTGGCGGTCGGAAAGTTGGCTGCGACGTTTTATGGCATCGATCGCTTGCAGCGCGATGGAAAACTTCGCCTCATCGGTGTGACCGGAACCAACGGTAAAACGACGGTCGTTTCGTTGATCACGTCGATCCTGCGGGCGGCAGGCTTGAAGGCCAGTTCGCTGGGAACGATCGGACTCGATGTCCCTGGCGGTTCGGCGGTCGGACATGCGAGTGTGATCTCCGGCATGACCACGCCGCCGCCGATTGAATTGTGCGCCGCACTCGCGCATGCTGCCCGCGCCGGTGCGGAATGCGTCGCGATGGAAGTGTCGAGCCATGCACTCGATCAGTGTCGGACCGACGGCCTGCGTTTTGACGTTGGCGTGTTTACAAATCTCACACAGGATCATCTCGACTATCACGGCGACATGGAAAGGTACGCGCGGGCCAAGCGCCGGTTGTTTGACGGACTTGATTCGCAGGCGACAGCGGTGATCAATTCAGACGATCTGTGTGGGTCATTGATGACTTCGCAGTGCCCGGCGCCGATCATTGCGTTTTCAAGCCGGCGGGGGAATGTCGAAGTTTCTGCGACGAATGTGCAGCTCTCGGCATGCGGTACGACATTCGAACTGCACGTCGAAGGGCAACGTGCAACTGTGACAAGCAAGTTGATCGGTTCGCACAACGTCAGCAACATGCTCGCTGCCGTATCCACCGCGCATGCGATGGGAGTCAAGCTCAATTCGATCTGTGATGGTATTGCATCGATCGATTGCGTCCCCGGACGATTGGAACGCATCGATTGCGGTGATGCATTCGATGTGTTTGTCGATTACGCCCACACGCCCGACGCTTTGGAAAACGTGCTTCGTGTACTGCGCGATGTGACCCGGGGCCGATTGATCTGTGTTTTCGGTTGCGGCGGCGATCGCGACAAATCCAAACGCATCCCGATGGCGAGGGCAGTCCAAACATTCGCAGACATTGGGATTGTGACCAGCGACAACCCGCGCAATGAAGACCCGAACGCCATCATTGCAGACGTTGTCTCCGGTTTCGATGGTGTTGGAGCGATCCGGCGAATCGTGCAGATCGATCGACGGGTTGCGATTATGGAGGCGATCAGACTCGCGGAGAAGAATGATACCGTTTTGATCGCAGGCAAGGGTCACGAAGATTATCAAATCATCGGCGACGAGCGGCGAAATTTTGACGACCGCCAGGTTGCGCGTGAAGTATCGATGCAACTTCGCGAATCTGCCAAGCAAGCAATTGAGGTGACCGCATGATTCCCATGTCGGTCGCACAAATCGCATGGGCAGCCAATGCCATCCCTTCGTCGGCGATTGAAGACGGAATGGTCACAGGCGTATCCACCGACTCGCGGACGGTCAATCCCGGCGAGTTGTTTGTCGCGATCAAAGGCGAACGATTCGACGGACATGACTATGTTGAGCAGGCGATCAGCCGCGGTGCAACAGCTTGTCTAGTGGATTCGGGGTTTCGGTTGAAGTCGCCAGCACCGCTGCTTTATGTGGACGACGCGGTCGCGGCGCTCGGAAGAGTTGCGGCACATCATCGCCGCATCGGTCATGCGAAGGTTATTGCAATCACCGGTAGTGCCGGCAAGACGACGACCAAAGCGATGATTGCGCACGTACTCGGTCAAACGTTTCCGATCGCCTACGCCCCCAAAAGTTTCAACAATCAAATCGGTGTTCCGTTGACGCTGCTGTCATCCAATCGCGACGATCAATTCGTCATCGTTGAAATCGGTACAAGCCGGCCCGGCGAAGTTTCGGCGCTGTCGAACATGACCCGACCCGATGTCGGTGTGGTGACGTCGGTCGGGGCAGCCCACCTTGCCGGGTTCGGCTCGATTGACGCCATTCGCCGCGAGAAGATGTCGCTGTTCGATCATGTCGTCAAAGGCGGAAGAGCCTACGTGAATGCTGTCGCCGTGGATGGTGTCGGTGTTCTGCCGCGCTCCGGAGAGATTGGCTGGCGAACTTTTGGCGATCATCCAGAAGCCGACATTCAAGTGGCAGATATTGCGAGCGACCTGAAGCAAACAACCGCAATGATCGACGGACGTTTCGCGTTAGAGTTGCCCGTTGCCGGCCCGCACAATGCGGTGAATGCCTGCGCCGCGTTTGGTGTATGTCTTGCGTGTGGCGTTCCCGGGCAACAGATCATGGCATCGCTCAAGACTTTTGCAATGCCGCCAATGCGTCTCAACATCACCGCGTCGGACCGATGGACAATCATCGACGATTGTTACAACGCCAATCCTCTCAGCGTTAGGGCGTCGTTGGATGTGTTGAAATGCGAAAAGAATCATCGGCGCGTGTTCGTCGCCGGTACGATGGCCGAACTGGGCGGCGCTGCCCACGAACTTCATCGCGAGTTGGGTGCGAGTGCGTCGGAATCGGGCGTGGATGTGTTAATTGCGGTGGGTGAATTTGCCAAGGACGTTGCCGACGGTGCGCAGCGATTGGGCAAAAACGCTCAAGTGTTTGAATTCAAAACGGTTGATGATGCCTGCGCAAACGTTCCAGGCTTGCTGCTGGATGGCGATACGATTCTCGTGAAGGGTTCGCGGTCGGCTGGCCTCGAAAGAATTATCAGTCAGCTTGCCAACCACTCAGACCGCCCGATGCAGCCGGCCACGTGACCGGCGTGACATGAAATAAGAAAGATCTTTCGCAACAGTGCTGTACTACCTTTTCAGGTCGATTCTTGAAGGCGAGCATTACGCCTACGAAAACCCGCTCTTTCGAGGTGGGTTGGCGGCGCTGTTTTGTTTTTTGTTGATCGCGTTGGCCGGTCAAGCCGGTATCCGCCAACTCATGCGCTATAAGCTGGGCGACCGCCCCGAATTCGACCACGACACCCTCAACAAACTCATGAAGGACAAGGAAAACGTCCCGACGATGGGCGGTGTGATGATTGTCGGCGCGATTCTCGTTGCGACGCTGCTGTTTGCTGACTTCAAGAACTTTTATGTACTCATGGGCGTGTTTGGGCTGATGTGGTTGTCGGTGTTGGGCGCTGTTGACGATTGGATCAAATTGACTTTGGCCCAGCGCGATGGTGGCCGCGATGGTTTGAAGAGTTACGAAAAGCTCTTGTTTCAATTCGGGCTGGGTGTGCTGCTCGGGTATTTCGTGTACAGCTTTGGCCGCGACAACCTGGCCGTGGTTGCCGAAACCGGAGAGCCCATCGAAGCATTTCGTGTTCTGACCGTCCCGTTCTATAAGCGGGGACTTTTTCTGACTCCGATCTTGTTCATGATCGTGACCGTGCTGGTCACCGCTTTCACTTCCAATGCCGTGAATCTTACCGATGGAATGGATGGACTTGCATCGGGGTGCGTGGCGTTAACAGCGCTGGTATTCATGGTACTCAGTTACGTCGCGGGCGATTCCGACCTTGCCGGTAAATTGCTGATGCCGCACATTCCTAAAAGTGGCGAACTGGCGGTGATCTGCGGTGCGATTATGGGTGCGACGCTGGGGTTTCTGTGGTACAATTGTCATCCGGCTCAGGTGTTCATGGGCGATACCGGTTCGCTGCCTTTGGGCGGGTTGATCGGTTACGTCGCCATCGTGATTCGCCAGGAGCTGATGCTGTTCATCGTTGGCGGCGTGTTTGTGATAGAAGCCGTCTCGGTCATGATTCAGGTGGGCTACTTCAAGTATTCCGGTGGCAAGCGCGTGTTTCGATGCGCGCCGATTCACCACCACTTTCACCTGGCTGGCTGGACTGAAACGCAAACGGTCGTTCGATTTTGGTTGTTGGCCGCTCTGTTCGCAGGGGCTGCATTGGCGACAATCAAGCTGCGATGACAAACGGACTGTGCTAGCGAAAGAATTGCGATTGCGAAGATGTCGGAGTGAACGGTGGGTGGCAAGGATGCTGCATTCGTTCAGATTCCGGGCAGGACCGAATTCCAAACGTTGCGACTCACGGATGAGTATGAATGTCTCAGTTCATCTCCAATCGGACATTTAATCTCGAACGCCGGCATGAGTCGAACGCCACCGGTATCGTTGTGGCCGCAGCCTGCCTGCTCACCATCGGCGTCGTGATGGTTGCGTCAGCCGGTGCAAATCTTGATGAGCCTGTGATCTCATGGCAATTCTGGAAGAGTCTGTTCGGTCGGCAGGCGATCTTCAGCGGTGCAAGCCTCGTTGCCATTTTGATCGTAGCCCATGGATTTCATCGGCTGTTTGCATGGCGACCCGGTTCGTGGTTTCAGCCGGCACTTGCGATGTATCTTGTGACGGCTGGCATTTTGGCGGCAGTCCTTATTCCCGGTATCGGTGTGATGCGAAAAGGCGCCCGCCGCTGGATGCAGGTCGGGCCCGAGTCGTTGGGCCTGTCGTTTCAACCGTCGGAATTGGCGAAACTCGCGCTGGTTGTTTTCCTCGCAGCATTTCTATCGAGTCAGGCGAACCGAATCCGGCAATTCTGGAAAGGCTTGCTTCCGGCGTGTTTGGCGATTGGCGTGATCGTGTCGCTCGTTGGCAAGGAAGACTTCGGAACAGGGGCGCTTCTGGCATTGGTCGGTGGGCTGATGGTGGTGGTGGCTGGTGCAAAGTGGCGACATCTCTTGATTTTTGCGATCCCGGCGATTTCGGGATTGGTTTATCTGGTAGCGTCCCGACCGTATCGCGTCGAACGTTTGATGGTGTTTCGCAACATCTGGGCGGACCCGAAAGGGGCAGGGTATCATCCGGTTCAGTCGCTGGTAACGATCGCCTCGGGCGGACTATTTGGCCGCGGTCTGGGAAGCGGCGTGCAGAAGTACGGATACCTTCCCGAGTCTCGCAGCGACTTTATATTCTCGGTCATCTGCGAAGAGTCGGGAATGATTGGTGCATTGATCGTTATATCGCTCTTTCTTGTATTGATGTGGTTCGGATGGCGTACGGTGCGTCTGAGTCATTCAGCCTATGGCCGGCTTCTCGCGTTTGGCGTGACATCGATGTTCGTGTTTCAGGCGTTGATTAACGTCGCGGTGGTGACGGTATGTGCGCCCACGAAGGGGATATCACTGCCACTGATTTCTGCCGGCGGTTCGGGCGTATTGTTTTTGGGCGTCGCGTTGGGGCTATTGGTTTCGGTGGCGCGCGATTGTCCCGATCCATCGAACGAAATTGAACTGCAAGAGGCGATCACGTGACGGCACTCGCGGAAGACATTCAAGTGATCGAACCCAAACCGGTGAATACGAAACCGGTTAGAATCGTCTTCGCAGGTGGCGGGACGGGTGGACACTTGTATCCGTCGCTCGCCATCGCGTCGGCAATGCGCGAAGTGGTGCCGAATGTGCGATACACCTTTTACGCGACGAACCGAAAAGTCGATCAGGATATTCTGTCGGCGGCAGGTCAGACTTTGCAGCCGCAAGCCGTCGCGCCGCTGACGATGAAGCCGTGGCGTTGGCCGGGCTTCTATTCGGCGTGGCGCAAGTCCACGAAAGCGGCAAAGCTCGACTTCAAGAGCGACCGTCCCGATTTGGTCGTGGGAAGTGGGGCGTTTGCCAGCGCGCCGGCGATCTGCACCGCGTCAAAAATGGGCATCCCCACGGTGCTGTTGAATCCGGATGTGATTCCCGGAAAAGCCAACCGAATGCTGGCGAGCCGAGTCGATTGCGTGCTGGCTCAGTTTGAGTCGACATGCCAGCATTTGCCCGATGACGTCCGGGTCGAGGTGGTGGGCTGTCCGGTTCGACACGGTTTCGGCAAATCCTCGGCCACCCGCCGCAAGATTTGCGACCAATACGATCTGGACGAACACAAGAACACGCTGCTGGTCACGGGGGCGTCGCTGGCTGCTCGGTCGATCAACGACGCGATGTGCCGGTTGGCGTCGGACCTCGGTGCCCACGGCAACTGGCAGGTGGTTCACCTGACCGGCAGCGACGATCTCGAATGGGTTCACGCCAAATATGCGGCTCATCGTGTTCATGCTGTCTGTCTGGCGTATACGGAGGCGATGTCGGATTTCATGTCAATCGCCGATTTGGTCATCTCGCGGGCGGGGGCATCGACGCTGGCCGAACTTCGAGCTGTCGGCGTGCCGGCGATCTTCCTGCCGTATCCGCACCATCGCGATCAGCATCAGACAGTCAACGCGATGGAATTGGTCAAACTCGGCGCGGGTCGAATCTGTGAAGAAGCAAGCGATCCGTTGAAAACCGCGTCTCGACTGCGCGGGTTGTTGTTGGAGTTGATTTCGAACGATCGTGCGCTAGCAACATTCAAAGCGGCTGCCCGAGAACACAAAATCACAGACGCGGCGCAGCGGTCATGCAAGATCATGCTCGAGTTAGCCGGTCTCTGTGAGTTTTAGAGTGAGCGAAATTGTCAGAAAGACTGGACAACTCAGTTGTTCCATTTTGACACAAATGGCCTTAAAACGTTCAAAGTCAGCGATGAAGAAATCGGCGTCGCTATGACGATACTTGGTAAGTTGGATCCGTATTTGTTCAAGCGAGCCTGATGAAACCATACGAAACTGAATCACCACAAGAGCGGTTCGATCATGATCGGAATAACAACGTGCAGATTCAATCCAGAATAGAACCACTGGCCCGTCTTAAAGGCCCGCTGGTGGGCAAGCGATTTCACCTTGTCGGAATCGGTGGATGCGGGATGTCAGCCGTCGCCCGCCTCTTGCTCGATTCCGGTGCCAAGGTCAGCGGATCGGATATGAACGCATTTGCTGGGGCTGGCGCGCTCGTCGAAGCCGGGGCGGCAGTCCACATTTCGCACGATGCCAGCCACCTTCGCGACGACGTCGACCTCGTCGTTCGCAGTGCGGCGGTCCCGGACAGCAATCCGGAAATCGTCGCCGCGACGTGCAAAGGCATGAGGGTGATTACCTACGCGGAATTGCTGGGTGAACTGACGCTGTCGCACAAGGGCGTGTGCATCGCAGGTACGCATGGCAAAAGCACGACCTCGGCGCTGGCGGCATACATGTTGAAACACGGTGGAATGGATCCGTCGTTCGTGGTGGGGGCGGTTTCGGATCAACTGGGCGGTAGCAGTGGCGTCGGGTCGGGCGATCGAATCGTTGTTGAGGCCTGCGAATACGATCGATCGTTTCTGCATCTGCACCCGCACAGCGCCGCGATTCTCAACATCGAAGCCGACCATCTCGATTGTTTCAAAGACATCGACGACATCTGCGCAACGTTTAAGGCATTCGCCGAAAGCGTGGCTGAAGATGGCATCCTGACGGTTAATTTTGAAGACGACCTTTCGCTGCGACTGGCGATGGGGGCGAAGTGCCGCGTTGAGACGTTTGGATTCACAGCCGGCGCCGATTGGCGGGCAGTCGATCTTCGTGCCGAGCGCGGTTCGTACTCGTTTTCGCTGATGTACGATGGCCGCGTGTACGATGACTGCCGCGTGAAGCTGGCCGGTGAGTACAACGTCAGCAATGCGCTGGCGGCGGCTGCCTTGGCGCACCATGCGGGCGCTTCGGTCGAGTCTATCGTTGAAGCGATGGGCACGTTTGAAGGCGTCCATCGAAGAATGACATGCCGTGGAACCTGGAAGGGCGCGACGGTTGTCGATGATTATGCCCACCACCCCACGGAAATCCGAGTGACGCTCAATGCGCTGCGTCATCGCTACGCACCGAATCGCATGTGGGTTGTGTTCCAACCGCATCAAGCGTCGCGCACGCATCAGTTGATGGAAGGGTTTGGCCGAGCATTCTCCGATGCGGATGTGGTGCTGGTACCGGATATATACAGCGTTCGCGATTCGCAGGAAGACCTCGAGCGGGCCAACTCCTCGCGCCTGGTCGAGCGACTGACCCATGCCGGTGTGGAGTCGCGATACCTGCCGACGTTCGACGATGTGCGCGCTCATTTGGATGGGCACGTTTCCGATGGTGACTGCGTGGTGACGATGGGTGCAGGCGATGTGTGGAAGGTAGCGGATAACCTTGTCGGTCGCGTGTAAACAACTTCTGCAGCATGACGTCTCGCTGTCTGACCGCACCTGGTTCAAACTGGGCGGGACGGCGCAGAACTTCTGCGCGCCGAACGATATCGAAGAACTGCGGGCTGTGCTGATGTGGGCGAAGGATACCGGATCGCCGATTCGAATGCTCGGTGGCGGGGCGAATTTGCTGGTGCGCGATGGCAGTGTCGATGGGTTGGTGCTTTCGTTATCGCAGCCGAACTTCTGCAAGATCGAAATTGAAGATGCCCGCGTCAAGGTCGGGGCGGGCGTCGATTTGATGCAGCTTTCGCGCGACTGTTCGTATCAAGGGCTGGCTGGCTTGGAATGTTTGGCCGGCATCCCGGGAACCGTCGGCGGGGCGATTGCGATGAACGCCGGTGGACGATTCGGTTGCATTGGCGATGTGGTCGAGCGCGTGCGACTGATCGATGCCGACGGTGTGATCGTCGATTGCAGCGCGAAGGAAATGCAGTTTGCATATCGCCGCTCGTCGCTGGGCGGGCGGTTGGTGATAGGTGCAGTACTAAGACTGCGGCAGGAGGCTGCGGTTGTTGTGAAGGGACGCTTTCAAGATAACTGGCGTTACAAGAAAGAGTCTCAACCGCTGGCGGCACACAGCGCGGGATGTGTGTTCAAAAACCCCGAAGGTCACTCGGCTGGTCAGTTGGTCGACGCAGCCGGTTTGAAGGGTTTTCGGCGGGGAAAAGCCCGCGTGTCTGACGTGCATGGTAATTTCATCGTCGCCGATGAAGGGGCGTGCGCGTCGGAAGTATTGGAAGTGATCGAGCATGTACGCAGCGCGGTGGAATCGCACAGTGGCATTCGACTCGATACCGAAATTGCAATCTGGTAGTGACGCCTTCGATGATCGGTGGCGAACAAAACGCTGAAAGGGATGTCAGCAATGAGAAGGGAAACCCGGCCCGTCCGTATCGGCCCGCACAGTCAATCCACACGAGTCAATCATCTGGATATCACGCTGCTTTCCGGCGGTCCCAGCGACGAACGCGAAGTCAGCCTTGCGAGCGGTAGGGCGATCGGTGCTGCACTCTCGCGCCTGGGGCATCGCGTGTCCATCTGCGATATTTCACCCGAAAAAATGTCACCGCTCGATCGGGCGGCCGATCTGGTGTTCGTCGCTCTGCACGGAGAGTTCGGCGAAGACGGTAAGTTGCAAACCGAACTGGAGCGACGCGGACTGCGCTTTACCGGGACGGGTGCGGTTGCCAGCGCCTTGGTGATGGATAAGGTCCGCAGCAAGGGGGCGCTCATCGGTGCCGGTCTGCCCACCCCACGATTCGACATTGCCCGCAAGGGAACCGTTGGCGAAGTGGCTCGGCGTTGGCGTTTGCCCGTGGTGGTCAAGCCCGTTTCTTCGGGCAGCAGCATCGATGTGTTCATGGTGCGCGAAGGCGATCGCTTTGAAGACGCCCTCAACAGTGTCGTTCGTAAGCATGGCACCGCGCTGGTAGAAGAAATGATCGAAGGACCGGAACTGACCGTGGGCATTCTCGGTCAGTACGCATTACCACCCATTCAAATTCGCACATCCCGCGAGTTTTATGACTATGAGGCGAAATACATCGACGACGCCACCGAATACGACCTTGAGATTGATCTGCCTGCCGACCTGCTGACAAAGATGCAAGCGATGAGCGTCAAAGCCGCCAACGCATTGGGCTGCCGCGACTTCTGCCGCGTCGATTGGATGGTAGACGCGATCACGCACGAGCCATACATCCTGGAGATCAACACCATTCCAGGGTTTACGTCGCACTCGCTGCTTCCCAAAGCGGCGGCTCATTCTGGGATGGCGTTCGACGATCTCTGCCAGTCGATTGTCGAATTGGCGATGAAGCGGCCTGGCAACTGAATGATCGAGTGCGAATACGGATTTCCGTTTCGTGATCGTAGTCGGTAATCATAATGGCCAAACGAAAAAAGAAAAAACAAGCTCCCATCAGCCGTTGGATCGAAGCTGTGCGGGAGAATGAGTTCGTGCATCGCTGGCGGCGGCCGTTTGTCGGCTGCTTGCTGATGATCGCACTGCTCAGCGGAATCGCGATAGGGATGAAGCGGTTGGAGCGGTACGTCCAATCGCACATCAGCAATCAGAAACCCGCACAGATTGAGTTCGCGGCGCTGCCCAAGCACCTTGAAGGTGTGTTTGCAAATGTGGTTGCCGAGTTCGAGCAAGAACCGTGGATCCGCGACGAACTTTGTGCCAGCATCGCCCAACGACTCAATGAGGTTGCGTGGGTCAAGAAAGTCAATCGTGTCCATCGCTTCAGTGACGGGCGCGTCGAGATCGATTGCAGCTATCGCGCTCCGGTCGCGATGGTTCGAACGACCGGCGGAATGCTGCTCGTCGATGACGAAGGCGTATTGCTACCCGGACGCTATGCACGGGACATTGACCTGCTTGCAATTGAGGGCGTGGGAACGCCTCCGCCCGATCCGGGGCAGCGATGGGACGCGCCCGAGTTGCGGGCTGGTCTGGACCTCGTGCAGATTTTTGAAAAAGAACGTTTCGCCAGCCAGATCACCGGCGTGTCCGTCAGCAACTATCGCGGACGCCAGGACCGACGGGCTGCCCACATTGAACTAGCCACCGATCGCGAAGGCAGTCGAATCATCTGGGGATCGGCACCGGGCGAAGAAATCGAAGAAAACACGCTGGAGCAGAAGGTCAAACTCCTTCGCAGTAACTTTCACCGGTTTGGCCGCGTGGACGCCAATCGTGGCGTGATCGATGTGTCCGTTTTTCCCGATCGCATTCTCGCCCAACCCAGCGAGAGCTAGATGCGGTCGTTTTCGATTCCAGTTGTATAATAAGGGCTGATTGCTCCTCGCCGACTGTTGCGCGCTTGTTGCGGTAACTCGGAAAAGACGGTCATCGGGAATAGAAAGCCATGCAGAAATACACCGAATTTGCTTCGACGCTGTTTGATGTGTTCAGACAGCACTTGCCAAGCGAGGTCATCGATACGCAGTTTCCGGCTGCCATCGTTGCGATTCTCATCGGTGTCGGTGTTTGCGTGCTGGGTGCGAAGTTGGCCCGATGGTTTATCACGATCATTTTTGCTTCGGCTGGCATGATCTGCGGGCTGGGGTTGGGTAAGGCGCTCGGTTTCTCGTCGCCGATTTCCGCGCTGGGCGGCGGATTGGCGCTGGGTGGTGTCGGGTTTTCACTTTATCGATTCTGGGTCGGATTACTCGCAGGTTTATTCCTGTCGTCGGTTGCGCTGGGCATCGTGTCATCGCAAACCGCGTTCCCTCGATTGACCGAATTCAACAATCTTCAGCAATCCACTGAGCCATCTGTAGAACTTCAGGACTTTCAAGTCGGATCATCGCAAGCAACGCTCGAATCCGGCTGGGACCAACTCGAAGCTTATGGCGAGCGATTCTGGGCATTTCTTAACAAACAGGATGAATCGCTTCGCTTGAAGATCGTCGGATATGGTGTCGGCGCAGGACTCGTTGGTTTGCTGTTGGGATTGCTTCTCAGTCGCATCACCTTGATTGTCTTTACCGCTGCTTTTGGAACGCTACTCATTTCCAGTGGAATCTATGTGCTGGGTAACGGAATGGGCATGGACATGCTGCAAGCCACCCGAGAGCGTCCTGGCATGTCGGGGCTGGCGATCCTTGCATTCTTCGTAGTGTCGGTTGTTCTACAAACCGCACTCACGCGTAAAGAAGCGCCCGCGTCCGAATAGTTGCACGTCAAGCGCACCCTTTGCACGGTTTTGTCCAACCGAACAAGTCATCTCAAATGTGATCGCGTCGTTTCGCTGCACCGCAAACCGGCATCATACCAGCGTAAGACCGATCCGATAACCCAACATTCATCGTTCGCATGCATCCGTTTTGCCCCTGCAATTTCCGCATCGTAGGCTTGGTGACGCGAAGTGTATCGATAACTAAAGGGGGCGATACTGTGTTCTACCTTGTACAAGAATGGGTCACATTTCTCCGCGGCCTCGATGCGGTGGTGGGTATTCCGCTTTGTCTTGCCGGAGGGGCGCTGGTCTATGCAGGATGGCGCTTGTGGCAGGTCGTAGCGCTGCTGAGTTTCGGCGTGGTTGGCGGGCTTATTGGCCAATCGCTTTCCGGATCGATGGGTTTCGACCTGTATTGGTTCGGCGGAGGTGCGGTAGGGTTGGCGCTCGTCGGGTTTTTGTTATCCCAATTCGCATCGGTTGCGCTGGCGGGAATCATCGGTGGAGCAGTGACCGCGATCATCCTCGGTGTGTTTAGGATGGCCGGTCCGATTCTCTGGCTGGGAATCTTTCTCGGGTTTGCCGGATGTGCGTCCTGGGCGTTTGCCAACCGAAACCGGGTCATCGCAATCATCACGTCGTTTGAAGGCGGCGTGTTGTTCATTTCAGGTGCGTCGATCATGGTGCGCGAAGTGTCATGGCTACACTCGTTCTTCAGGTCGATGACGGCAGAAAGTCCGTTCATGATCGGGTTCTTCCTGCTGGTTCCGACCGCGATCGGCGTTCTTATTCAAGCCGCCGACGCAAACCGAAGTTCGG
Source organism: Alphaproteobacteria bacterium (assembly GCA_028285105.1). GTDB lineage: Bacteria > Planctomycetota > Phycisphaerae > UBA1845 > UBA1845 > UBA1845. The sequence continues at coordinate 14,899 of JANQQE010000024.1, read as the reverse complement.
CGAAATCGGCACAGTAGATAGATCTGACAGGCGGTTTTTACATCCGCGATCGATTCAGTACGATGACCAACCGGCTCGTCCAAGTGGGCAGCCGGTTTTTCTTTTGCCAAAGGGTCGAACGTGTCTGAACCATCGCGCAAGGCAATCGGTGTCCGCATCGACGACTTCAAAACAGGGATCAAGTCGGGGATCCAGCATGCGGCAAAGATGGGGTTCACCGCCGCCGAGATCGTAGCAGACTCGCAGGAAATCTGCCCAGCCGAACTGGGTGAAACGGGCAGGCGTCATCTTGCCCGACTCGTGCGCAACGGGAACATGGCTTTCGCGGCGCTCGCACACAGAGCGAAATCCGCGGACCTGACGAACGTCAACCAACTCGATCGCGCCATCGATTCCACAAAACAAGTCATCCGCCTCGCCGCCGACATGCACGTACCCACAGTTTCGAAATCGCTGGGACCGATGTGGTCGGTCAGCGAGCACGATCGCGCGTCCATCGTTGCTGCATTACAGGACGTATCGCAATACGCAGAACGTTTCGGAACAACGCTGGCGATTCGTTCGCGGTTCGGTGGTGCGGACTCGCTGGCGCAATTGGTCAAGACGATTGAATGTCCGGGACTGCGAATAGCAATCGACCCAGGCGAGTTGATTTCTGCCGGTATCGATCCGCTGAAAGCATTGAATGCAACGGGCGAAGAACTGGCACTGGCCTACTTGCGCGATGCCCAAGTGGGTTCGCCAGAATACGCTGGTCCGGAAGTCCCTCTGGGTCAGGGCGCATTGGACCTGCAAGCATATCTGGCAAGCCTTTCGCTCTACGGGCGGTTGCCGGCGCCGATTCTGCGGCGAAACGACACCGCAAACGCAGCGATCGACATCGCACACGACCAACAAGCCTTATTGGACGCAATGCGTTTCTAGCGCATTGTTGCGACGATCGACACGTCCGAAAAAATGCATTCTTCAGGCCATTCGAAACCCCCACAAGACTTGGCATTGTCTTCATTCGTATTGCACACTTCGTTCGCGTCGTAGTCGATGCCAAACGACCGGAATCGTCGAGCGGTTTATCGTCGCAAGAGACGGTCATCAGGCGACGATATCCAATTGGTCAGGACGCGCAGACGACGAACTGAAACGGGAGACGATCAATGCAAGTGGCAAGCCCACCGGTAAGACCATCGCAACCAGCGGCTGAATCTGCGCCGGAACAGACCAGCTCGCAGCGGTTTTATCCTCCGGCGATTGAGGAGTGGCGCGAAACGGGTTTGCCCCAAACGCTGCTGGAGGGGCTTATCGTCAAGTACTTGTTCACGGCTGGCGAGCAAACCGGACGAAACGTGGCCAAGGCCCTCGCCCTTCCCCCCAAGCCCGTGCTGGATGTTTTGCAGTCGTTGAAAAATGGTCAGCAGGCGTTTTACAAAGACAGCGCTACGATGGGCGACTTTCAGTATGCCTTATCGGAAAGCGGCCGCGATCGCGCGCGCAAGCTCCTTGACGAGAGCATGTATGTTGGGGCGGCACCCGTGCCGTTCGAGTATTACATTGAATCCGTGTCCGCCCAATCGATCAATTCGGAAAAGCCCGGCATCAAGGAAGTGCAAGCCGCTTTCTCCGACGTGGTCGTTCCCGAATCCATGCAGCGGCGACTCGGTCCGGCGATCAACTCCGGTCGCGGGTTGTTCTTGTATGGTGCGCCCGGTAACGGTAAGACGACGATGGCCGAACGCATTACCCGCTGCTTCGGTACGCACATTTGGATTCCACATGCGATTTATGTGGATGGCGAAATCATCAAATTCTACGACCCGCAGAGTCACAATGCCGTCAACTCCAATGGCCCGTCGGTGCTGAAGGGTGAGGTTTACGATCCGCGCTGGATCAAGATTGAGCGGCCTACCATCATCGTTGGTGGCGAATTGACGATGGAATCGCTCGAACTTCAGTTCAACCCGTTCACGAAGATTACCGAACCGTCGGTGCAACTGAAGAGCAATTGCGGCACGCTGGTCATCGACGACTTTGGCCGGCAGCGGATGCCCCCGGTGGACCTGCTCAACCGGTGGATTGTTCCTCTCGAAAAGCGGTTCGATTACCTCTCGCTTTCGACAGGTACAAAGATTCAAGTGCCATTCGATCAACTTATCATCTTCTCGACGAATCTCGAACCACGCGAACTCGTTGACGATGCCTTCCTGCGGCGTATTCCGTACAAGGTCAACGTCATGGACCCGCCCGTCGAACAGTATGTTGACCTGATGAAGTACACCGCCGACCTTTTCAACATCGAGTACGATGCAGCAGTTGTGGACGACCTGATCGAGCGCCATTACGTCCAGTGCAATCGGCCGCTACGTTGCTGCCACCCGCGCGACCTGCTGCTTCAGATCATCAACATCGCGGCGTACAACGAATGCGAAGTGAAAATGACCCCCGAGGCCTTCGACGCAGCCGTCGACAACTACTTCGCAGTCATGTAACGTCGGAGAATGACAAGCGAATCGAACCGGCGTATCGGTCCAAACGTATCAAGCTGCATGAAATGCAGCATGACAACAATCGCAGCCCTCGTGGTAGCAGCATTCGCGGGCGGCTTGGCGTTTGGTCAAACGGATCACGGATCGCTCGCGCGCCAATCGTCCAGCGAAAAGGGCAAGAGTAAGCGACCGCGGAAGTGGTTGCCCATCGCAACCGCCGATCCCGATCGCCTCCATGAAACGTCTGGCATCGTCGCCAGCCGCAAGCACCCGGGTGTGTTCTGGACGCATGGCGATTCTGGTAACGATCCGAAGTTGATCGCGATCGACATCGATGGAAAGGTACTCTCCGAAGTCACGGTGAATGGTGCCCCCAACACCGACTGGGAAGATATTTGCGTCGATAACGATGGCAATCTTTACATCGGCGACATCGGCAACAACCACGCCATGTTTCCGGCAAGATACGTTTACCGCATCCCCGAGCCCGATCCGAAAAACCCACCCACGGATGGTGTTTCGTCAACCGCACGGTGGCGCTACAAGTACCCGGACGATCGGCGGTTCGACAGCGAATCGCTTTTCTGTGACGGCGAGTCGCTGTACGTGATTGCAAACTTGCCCCCCACAGCGGCTGTCATTTACAAGCTGACCGAAGTGGGCAAAGGACGAACACAACTGGATGTGGTCGCCAAACCCGGTCTGCCATTCCCGACGTGCGCGGACCTGTCCAGTGATGGTAGCCAATTTGTGATGGCCAATTATTCGACGGCCAGGATTTACGATTTCCAGAAATTCGACGACGGTACACTGTCGCTATCCAATCCGCGAACCGTGCGTTTTCCGACGGGCGAAGGAGCAATCGAATCTGTTTGTTTCGATGGCACAGATGTCATTGCCATGTCGGAATCGGGCAAACTGTATCGACTAACGCAGGAAGACTTCAAGGCTCAGGTGCAATTCGCGCGTCCTTGAGATCACGCTACTGCCAAGGTTTGAGCGTGACGAGCAACATTGCAATGGCGATGATCACACCCAGCGCCGCAAACCAAACGCGATATGATTGAAGCCTGACCTGGCGCTCGGCTGCTGCTGCCGAACGTTCTGCCGGTGTTGGCGAGGTTGACGTAACCACACTTGTGTTAGCCGCATTCATTTGAGCGGATTTGCTGTGTGCCTTTTCTTCTTTGACCGCAGCCTTTGCCGCTTTCTTCTCGATCTTGACTTGTTTTTTTGCCTGGTCGCTCATGGTCTGTTCCCAATTGAAATGTCGTAATCAATTGTAGCACAAACTATCCGGATGTCCGCCGCGATCGGGGCGGTGGCCTTCTGCCGCTCTTGATGTCCTCGTCAAAGGTTTTCTTGCGCCGAAGAATATGGTGATAATGCTGGGCGAATCGGTGGGCCTCGTCGCGCACACTTTGCAGCAGCCGCAGGGCGTCGTTGTTGCGGGCCATCTTGATCGGGGCTGACTGCGCCTGCACGTACACGAGTTCTTCCTTCTTCGCGAGCGAAAGCACCATCGCCGGTTTGAGGTCCAACTCGCCAAACGCATCTTGCGCAGCATGAAGTTGCCCCAGCCCGCCATCAATCAGAATGATATCCGGATACAACTCTTCGCCCGCAGAAGCATAGCGATACCGACGCTGGATGACTTCCTTGATCATCGCGTAATCGTCCTGCCCTTTGACTGTTTTGATTTGAAAACGTTTGTAACCAGATTTGAAAGGCTTGCCATCGATGAAGCACACCAGCGACCCGACGGATTGCTCGCCTTGCAGGTTGGCGATGTCGATGCCTTCGATGCTGCGCGGGCGGTTCTCGAGTTTGAGCAAATCAGCCAGTTTGTCGAGACCCTTCGCCGGATCGACATAAAACGCTTCGATCTGCCGGTCACGGTCGGTGTCGCCCGAATCGGACAGCGCTTGTATCGACTTGATGCGATCGCGAATGGTCGCAGCATCTTCATAACGCATGTCTGCCGACGCGGATTCCATCTCCCTGGTCATTTCGCGAATAAGAACCGATCGCTTGGACTTCAGCAGGTTTTTCACCCGTTCGATGTCTTTGCGATATGCGTCGCGGCTGATGAGGTCTGCGCAGGGCGCGGTGCATTGATTGATGGCGTGCAGCAGACACGGTCGAAAGAATCGCCGCGATTCGTCGTCGGCGCGAATGTCGAGTTCGCACGTTCGGAATTTGAAAACTTTTTGCAGCGTGTTCACCGCATCGCGGATGGCGCTGGAATTCGTGAACGGACCGTACAGTTTGCTGCCCTTGGTGCGTGGTGTTCGCGTGACGAACACGCCGGGAAAGTCATCGCCCGTCGTGATCTCGAGATAAGGAAATGTCTTGTCGTCTTTAAGTTGGGCGTTGTGGGGCGGTTGGATGTCTTTGATGAGGCGCGCTTCTTTGAGGATGGCATCCACCTCGGTCTCGCAGTCGAGAAAGTCGATGTCGGCGACGCGGGTGGCCATGTTTGCGATGTCGGGCCCGCGACTCGAAAGCAGGTCAGCCGAGGGTTGAAAATAGCTCATCACCCGCGACCGTAAATCCTTGGCTTTTCCGATATATAGGACCTTACCGTCCACGTCCTTCATCAGATAAACCCCGGGCGTCGTCGGGAACTCTCCGATCATGTTCCGCAGGGCTGTGTTCCGATCCTGGTCGCTCATTGGTGGGATTGTAGCAATTAGGGGAATTCTGGGCGACGATTGTTACCTTTTTAGGCAGAATGCGTTGCCTCGCCAAACCCGTCGCAGCGTTTAATGAAACAGATTCATTTCGTTTCTTGGTATTCGATCCGTTTGAGGACCAATCGTTAGACGCTATCGGTAAACATTTGTAGACTGGTCGGAATTAACTGTACAATTGGGGTTCGCGTTTCTTCGCGCATTTACGTTTTGGCGCGTGTTCGCGAATTCAACAACACGTGCGCATTGCCAAAGTGGCCATTCGATGCATTCAGAGTCCGCCATGTCCAATCAAATCGCCGTCGGAATTGATCTCGGTGGCACGAACATTGTAACCGCATTGATTACCGACGATGGAGCCATTGTCGGAATCGACAGCCACCGGACCGATTCGCAGCGGGGTGCCGAACTCGTCGTCAACGGGATGGCGGACGCGGTCAAAGAATTGCTCGAGAAGCATTCCGTCCCGCAGGACGAGGTCGTGGGATTGGGAATCGGGACGCCCGGCCCGCTAAAATTGAGCAAGGGCATCATTCATCGTCCCGCCAATTTGTCTGGTTGGGAAAATGTGCCGATTTGCCAGTGGCTTCAAGAAAAAACCGAGTTACCCGTTCAATTCGAAAACGACGCCAACGCTGCCGCCTACGCAGAACATTGGGTCGGGGCTGGCAAGGGTTCGGGCGACTTGGTAACGCTGACGCTTGGTACGGGCATCGGTGCGGGTGCCATTATTGGTGGCGAGATTCTGCGTGGTCATTTTGAAAACGCAGCCGAGTTCGGTCACACCATCGTTGAGTTGGATGGCCGGCCCTGCACGTGCGGCCAACGCGGCTGCCTTGAGCAATACGCATCGCCCGGAAACATTGCCAAGTACGCGATCGAACAAATTCGCAAGGGATCGAAGAGTTCGCTGGGACCGGTACTCAAAGCCAACGGTGCGTTCGATTCGCAGGCCATCGCAGAAGCTGCACAGGCAGGCGATTCGCTCGCCGACACCATTTGGGATGAAGCCTGCCGCTACATCGCTCTCGCGTGCGTCAATATTCAGCACACCGTCAATCCCGAAGTTCTGGTGCTTGCTGGAGGGATGAGCAAGTCTGGGGACTTCCTGCTGAGTCGGGTACACCAACACTTCGTCGCCCAGACATGGAAGATTTTCGACGACGCGCCAAGGATCGTTTTGTCAGAATTGGGCGGCAATGCCGGCGTCATAGGAGCAGCCGGACTAGCCTGGAAAGCCCACCGCAACGGAACCGCCTGCATGAGTTACGCCAGCGGTGCCCGATCCTCCGAGTAGAAGTTTGGTAGTATGAACTCTACTTCACTTACTTCTCGTCAAACAAAGAACGTTCGCGAAACTCCGTAGCCCGTTCGAGCAATTCGCTTCTGTCCGGTATGACGGCTGGCTCCAGCGCGAAGTTGGCCGTGCGTTGGTCGTGGATTTTTCCCGGGTAAAGGATCTCCGAGAAGAAGTCGATGCCTGCCCGTTGATACCACGGGGCTTTGACGAAGTGATTGGTCTTCAGGGTTTCGTATCCGTCGAGGCGGGCGACCACGTCATAGTCGCCATACCAGACGAAATCCTTCGAGACGGGTGAGCGGCCTATCTCTTCATCGTTGAGCCAGATTAATGCGCCTTGCGGTTCGGTGTTGATGGTCAGCGTTCGCCGAACGCAGCCGGAGTTGAGCAGCATTGCAACGGTGAGCCCGAGAAGCGCGAGTCCAAACGGGGTCGACGGCGCGCGGCACACATTTTTGATTGAGTGATCGGTTCGCATCATGGGGGAATGATGCGCGCAAATTGGCGGTGCGTCCAGCGCAATTCGATTCGATGCCTAACCGACGATTCGGTGGTCGAGTCCGCGCCGGCGCGAAGCGGCTCCCAGCGAGCCCATGCCCAGCATCATCAGCGGAATCATGCCGACCGCACCGGCACCGCAACCTACGCTACCACCTGACCCGCCTCCTACACCGTTTCCGCTACCGCTGCCGGCTGGGCAGGCGTCATCGTCGCAGTCGTCGGGCACGCCGTCGTTGTCGCAGTCGCCAAAACGCGACTGTTGGGCATCGCCAATGCCATCTCCGTCGCAATCGGGAGACAGAGCGAACGGCAGCACGTACACATCCTCATCATCGCCGGCGCTTTTGGCCTGATTGCCCGAGTACCAGACGGCCAACCAACTTCCCTCGCCGTCGGTGGCCAACTGCACGCCGAGGTCTTCCGTCTCGTCCGCGTCGGCATCTTCATTGAGAGGTGCAGGCTCGTCCCAAGACTGTCCACCGTTTCGACTTCGAGCAGCGAGAATATCGATGTCCTCACCGAGGAAACCCGTCTGTTCAAAACCGACCAGCCACGAGTTATCGTCACCGGCAGCGACGAACGGATTGACGCCGACCCCGATCTGCTGTGGAGACGTCCAACCGCGACTCGCACCGGTATCCTTCGATGCCGCATCCGAATGGGCGACGTGAACCTCACCCGCGTCGGAATAAGCCACCATCCATTGACCCTTAAAGCTGCCGTCGCCTTGCGTGCGTGCGGAGGATGAACCGAACGGCGAGCCGAAGGCTATCACGGGGTTGGCGGCTCCCGAACCGCTCGAAATCTCAGCCGGCTCGGAAAACGTCAGTCCGCCGTCAACACTTTCCGCAAAAACAATTCGGCCGCCGGACGACCAGCTTACGATCCATTGTCCGTCGCCGTTGGACGCGAGCGCAGGTGTTATGTCGCCGGTGCCATCGTATCGCGTAAACGAGCCAGCCGCCGTCCACGATGCACCGCCGTCAAGACTCTGCGCCGTTAAGATCACCGAGTCATTCACCGCATGCGAACCGCCACCGCCGCCGATGTCTCGGGTCGAAGTCCAGACGAGCATCCAAACCTCTCCGTCGGTCGCGAGAGCCACATCGTGATCCGTCGGAGGAACCGCACCTTCGGCAACGTCTTGTGGTGGCGTTGCAATCCGGATCGGCTCGCTCCAGGTTTGTCCGTTGTTGCGGCTGCGAACGGTCAGAACGTCGCTTTCAACGCTGCCGTGTTGCACCGAACCGCTTTGCGGCGAAACGAATGCAACGACCCAATCGCCACTGCCGTCGGTCGCAATGGTCGGTGCGATGTCGTCGAGGCCCGACGTTCGTCCGTCGGTGAGCAGGGCGGCTGGCGTACTCCAGGTTCGACCGCCGTCGGAACTGATCGCCCAGCGTATTTCGACGCGTGGGTCGCCATCGGTGCTGCTGGCACCGTCCGTTTGCCAGACGGCTACCCAGTTCCCTTTGCGGTCGGTGGCGATGCAGGGTTGCTGATCGTTACCGGTGTCGCGGGTGGCATCGTTGTTAAGAAATTCGAGCGTGCCGCGCGAGGCGTCGCTTGCGAATTGGGCGAGTGCAGATTCAACGAAACTGAACGAGGCCACGAATAGGGCGGCCAACATGCATATTTCCCGAGCGTTTCTGTGCATGGATTTTGATCCTTGACGATGGTCCGCGCGTCGGTAGCGTGAAGATGCCATCGACCGATTCTGTATTCATGTCCAAAGTTTTTGCGGGGGGCGTCGAGTCTGGTCAGAGACTCGTTCGTCTGATTGGAAGCTTACAATTGACAACCGCAGGATACCCCCGATTTGATCGGGCGAATTCCTCATGCACGTCCGAGAAGATGCGAGATCGCTATCGAGAAACGATTCGCTGTGGGCGTGCTGGAATTCGTTCAGCCGCACAACAAGCACGAAGCGCATCTTTCGCCGTGCAGAGAACTCGTGCAGTGGTCGTTCAATTCCTGACGTCTGCGGATGTGGGCTTACTCGACCGTCACGCTCTTGGCGAGGTTGCGCGGTTTGTCCACATTGCATCCCCGCAAAACGGCAGCATGGTATGCGATCAATTGAAGCGGGATCACGGTCAGTAGCGGTTGTAACGGTTCCGGCGTATCGGGCACAGTGATGACGTGCTGGGCAAGTCTCTCGACTTGCGTGTCGCCTTCGGTCGCAATGGCGATCACGCTTCCACCGCGCGAACGGACCTCTTCGATGTTGCTGAGAATCTTGCTGTATTGCGAACCCTTGGTCGCAATGAATACGACGGGCATGCCATCGGAAATCAGTGCGATGGGTCCGTGCTTCATCTCTGCCGCGGGCAAACCCTCAGCATGGATATAGCTGATTTCCTTTAACTTCAGTGCGCCTTCCAGAGCGACGGGATAATTGTAGCCGCGTCCGAGGTAAAGCCAGTTCTCTTTGTCGATGTTTGCTGCTGCAACTTCTTTGATGAGGTTGTTTTGTTGAAGAATCGTCTCGATATGTCCGGGGATCTTGGTCAGTTCGTCGAGGAAGTGATCGAGCGCCCGTTGCGACATATGACGACGTCGCGCGAGGAAAAGCGTCAACAGCGTCATCACCATCACCTGGCCGGTGAAAGCCTTGGTACTTGCGACCCCGGTCTCGGGTCCGACGTGCAGGTAGATACCGGCATCGGTTTCGCGGGCGATCGATGAACCCACGACATTGACAACACCCAACGAAGTCGCTCCGCGCTGCTTGGCTTCGGAAAGGGCCGCGAGGGTGTCGCTGGTTTCGCCACTCTGCGAGACCACGAGTACCATTGTTCCGTCGTTGATGATCGGATTGCGATAGCGGAATTCGCTGGCATACTCGGTTTCTGCCGGAGTCCGGACGAGGTCTTCCAGCAGATACTCGCCGACTTGGGCCGCATGCCATGCAGTACCGCAACCAACCAGAATGAAGCGCTTGGCCCGGACCAATTCGCGGGAGAAGTCGCGGATACCCCCGAGATAAACCGCGCCTTCGCGAACGTCGACGCGACCTTTCATGCAGAGTTCAAGCATTCGCGGCTGCTCGAAGATCTCTTTTTCCATGAAGTATTCGTGACCGCCCAGTTCAATTTGATCGAGCGTCCATTCGACTTCTTCGACGTCTTTGGTGATGGGAATGTCGTCGAGGGTCGTCGTACGGAAACCGTCGGGCGAGATGCAGGCCATCTCGTTATCGTCGAGGTAAATCACTTGCGACGTGTGTTCGAGTACTGCGGCAGCGTCGGAGGCAATGACATATTCGTCCTGACCAACGCCAACAATAAGCGGGCTACCCTTGCGCGCCGCGACAAGAACACCGGGTTCCTTCGACGACATCGCCACGATGCCATACGTTCCCTGCACATCGAGCAGGGCCGTGCGGACGGCCTTCTGCAAATCGTCTTTGTAGTGATAGTCGATCAGGTGGGCGATCGTTTCTGTATCTGTTTCCGATTTGAAGACGACGCCTTTTTGTTCGAGAAACGTGCGCAGTGATCGGTAGTTTTCGATGATGCCATTGTGAACAACCGCCAGCGATCCGTCGGTGCTGCAGTGCGGATGTGCGTTGGTGTCGTTGGGGGCGCCATGCGTTGCCCAGCGCGTGTGGGCAATGCCGCTGTGACCGACCATCGGTTCGTCGCCGGATTGGCTGATGATGTGTTCGAGGGCCGATACGCGACCGGCGGATTTTCGCGTGATGATTTTTCCGTGACGGTGAATCGCCACACCGGCAGAGTCGTACCCGCGGTATTCAAGACGCTTCAGACCTTCCAGCAGGACCGGCAGTGCATCCTTGCTTCCGACGTATCCGATAATCCCACACATATAAAAAATCCTTTGCAGAGTCGAACGGCCTGCATCGTGAAGGGGCGAAAGATTGCGTGATTGCATTCCCCTTCAATCACCATTATTTGAGAGAAACCTGCCCGTTTCAACGGAAAGGCATGTCCCTTAAACGTTCTTCGACCATCGAAGGTTCGCCGTGCTGCTAAGATCAAAATCCGTATCAATTTGATTGCACACAGAAACCGGTTATGGGGCCCTGGCGGACGTATCGCGCGTTCCGATAATTCGCATAGAAGTTTGAATCGGCAATTGAATTAATCGATCATTTCGATTCTTATTGAGCCTGAGCGGTGACGGGCCATGAACCATTGCTTGTTGCCCGTTGGATTCCAGTGTCTGCCGGCCCGATATTGGTGACCGGTACAAGCAATATCCGGGCTAATGGGTTCTACTGAAGTGCGCCGATACGGAACAGCACCGCGCCAGGTTGGCGTGCGGTTAGGAGCAGCGATCAGGTGAAAAAGGAGCTTCGACAAAAAGTCCGTCGAATGCTGGAGGCCATGCCTCAGCCGGAAATGGCTGAGAAGTCTGCACTGGCGATGGATTTGCTGACGGGATCGAGCGAATACAACCGCGCGGAAATCATCATGGTGTTTCTGTCGCTTCCCACTGAGATCGATACAACCGGTTTGGTGCTGCGTGCATGGCAGGATCACAAGCGCGTACTCGCCCCTCGAATCAGTTGGGAACAGCGGCGTATGATGCCCACCGAAATTCGTTCCCTGACCAGCGATCTGGTCGAGACGTCGATGGGCCTTCGCGAGCCGGTTTCGGGCCCGCCAATTCCGATTTCGCTGATCGACATTGTGATTGTTCCAGGATTGGCGTTTGATACGAGCGGTGACCGACTCGGTAGGGGACGCGGGTTCTACGATCGTTTTCTTGCCCATCCGGAGTTCAACGGCGTCACCTGCGGGTTTGCATTTGAAGATCAGGTGCTGAAGGAGGTACCGGCTGAGGCGCTGGATAGGCCGGTGTCGATGTTGGTCACCGACAAACGAGTCCGGCGATTCTCCAAGAAGTCTCGGGTTGCTCGCTGATTCAATTTGCCCTTTCGCGCCGAATCGCCGGCCAACCCATCGAATCGGTGAATCTCGGCAATTTGCGTAATCTCTTTCCCTAAATGATCTAAAAGCAATTTTGGCACATCGGCTTTTTCGGCTGGTATATGCCCGTTTCGATGAACTAGAATAGACCCGGAGGATGCAAAAGGTGGGCCGGATTCTTTTGGGCGAATCTTAGCGAAGGATAAATCCTGGAGTAGTCCGGGATCGGCTGTGGTTCCGGCTGGTGTTCGTTCAGACGAATGGTAAGTTTGCCCGTCAAGAACTTAAATCATCAGGCAATGCAGTTCGATATTGGTTGGCCATCCGTGTGCTAGCGCTTATCTGATTCGACAATATCCCATACTCCGTCCGTTCCCCCCAACGGATGGAACCCCAAGGCCCGGTCACCCCACCGGGCCTACTTTTTTGCGCGCAGGCGCAGGGTCGTTGTCGACAGCTTCCGACGATGGCGTTTACTTGGCGTGATTGCGACGCAATGGCATGGTCATGCAGCGTGGGCCACCGAGACCGCGCACCAGTTCCGAACCCTGAATGTTAAGGCATTCGATGCCTGCGTCGTTGAGTGCGGCGATGGTGCGCTCGTTGCGGTCGTAACCGATGACCTTGCGCGGTCCGACGGCGAACACGTTGGTGCCATCGGTGCGCTGTTCGCGCGAAGCGTAGTGTTCGTCACCGCCGGCTGTCTCGATGATGGTGACTTCCTTGCCGAATTCGTCGCTTAGGATTCGGTGCAGGTTGCGCGGTTCCGATTTGCGAATCACTTCGCCCGGCGCACCGCATTCGAATTTAATAATCGACGTGATGCCTTCCATCACGCCGGGATACCACACCACTGTCGCGTAATCGACAATCGTAAACACCGTGTCCAGATGCATAAACAGTCGTTCAGTTGGGATTGGAATTTCGTAAAAGCGCTTAACCTTTCCGACATCGAAAGCCTTTTGTGCTAGCACCTCAATCGTTTCAGATCGCGTGCGTTCACTGACGCCAACCAGCACAGCCTCTTCGTTGAGGATGATGATGTCACCACCCTCGATGGTGAAGGGGCGATCCTCCGTCGGCGAATTGGAACCGCCATACGTAATACTATGGCCGCTGAATTTCGGATGATGTTCAAAGATCGCGCGCGTCACGATGGTCTCGCGAAGTCGCCGGACGTAATGCATCTTGCAGGAGATGACCGACTCGCGGACCACGACGGCTGGGTCGCGCGTGAAATAGGAATTTGGCGTTGGGCCAAACAGCAGTCCACCATTGGGCGTCGTCTGTGGAATACGCTTACCGGTGAGTTCCTGGTATTCCGGAATCGTCAAACCGATAAACAGAATGTCGAGGAGCGCGTCATTAGACACTTTGCTTTCGTCGAGCAGGTCCGGGGCGATCGCCGGGACATTCTCGGCGGCGCAGATCGTCTCGATCAGGTTGTGCTTAGCCGCCGGGTTATCTTTGAGAAGTTCGGCCAGCAAGTGTTCGAGGTAGACGACTTCGATCCCCTGGTTCCGCATGGTTTCGCAGAATGCATCGTGTTCCTCCTGCATCCGTCGCAGGTAAGGGATGTCTTCGAAAAGGTATTCAACCATATTGTCGTGGGTGAGGCGGTCGATTTCCGGACCCGGACGATGAACCAGCACAGCTTCGAGCGGGTCGTACTCATTCTGAATGTTGAGTTGCACAATCAAGCCCCTAGCGACAATTCGAATCCTTCCTGCCGCATATCCTATGCAGTTTTCGCTCCCGTACAAACCAAAGGCCAGCGCCGGGTGTTTGGGAAGCCATCGCCCGTCAAAACGATTGTCTGAAGGCGGATTGCAATTCTTGGGGTGCGGACCATTCGTTTCAATGTGCTCGTTTGGGCGCTAAAGATGGCAACGAGCCGAAGCGTTATACATGCTGACGAACTCGTCTTGGAGGACGGCTGCGCCCTCACCAGTACATCGGTTGACGGATTCCCGGCAAAGCGGTTAAATGCGTGACCGAATTCGCGAAGAGTTCGGCAACCCCCGGGGCCATAGCTCAGTTGGGAGAGCGCTTGCATGGCATGCAAGAGGTCGCGAGTTCGAGTCTCGCTGGCTCCAGTCATCACAACTCAAGCCGAACGCTTGATTTAGCGTACCTGCCTGCGGACGGTAGCGCGGCCTTGGAATCTCAACGAAAACGGTAATTACCGTTTTGGCGAGAAGCGGAGGTCGTCGAATGCCTAAACTCAAGCTTGATCAACTCCCCGCGTACAGACTTCACAAGCCAAGTGGGCAAGCCATCGTTACGCTCGATGGACGAGACATATATCTCGGCCGCCACGAGTGTGCGGAGAGCAAGTGCGCGTACCAGAAAACGATAACAGAATGGATCGCCAACGGACGTCGGCTTGCAGATAATGGCGCACAACCGGGTCAGCGAACCACAGTATCCGAATTGATCGCTTCGTACTGGCGCTACGCAAAAACTTACTATCAGAAGAATGGTCGACCGACGAGCGAGCAAGATTGGATTCGATATGCAGTAAAGCCCTTGCGTCACTTGTATGGCCGTACGAACGCGGCCGACTTTGGACCTTTGGCCTTGAAATCCGTTGTCCAGTTGATGGTCGACAGCGGTGTGAGCAGAACAGTTATCAATGGAAGGATGACACGAATAAAGCGAATGTTTAAATGGGCTGCTTCAAATGAAATCGTTCCTGCTGACACTTACCACGCTCTCCAAACCGTCTCAGGGTTGCGTATGGGTCGCACTTCAGCAGTGGAGCACGAACCAATCCCTCCGGTGCCAGATGGGCACATCGAGGCCGTAAAGCCTTTTCTTTCCAAGCAGGTTAAGGCTATGGTCGAGATTCAACGAATAGCCGGATTGAGGCCCGGTGAAGTCGTCGTCATGCGTGGCATCGATATAGACACCGCTGGGCGGATCTGGCCCTGGCCTTTCCCCCTCAAGCTGATCCAGCAGTTGGGTTAGGATTTTGGTTTCGATTGAGGAGGAATTGCCATGAGCAGACGGCGTCATTCGACGGAA